>NZ_CP020370.1:1947500-6837296 GCF_002813775.1 Candidatus Thiodictyon syntrophicum | reverse complement strand
ACCTTCCCCCAGTGACTACTTTGAACCTAATATTACCCTCGACACGGTCGCCGCGCAGGGCCGACCAGCGATCACTACGGGCAGCCTGGCGGCCCGAACTGAGCGAGCGGCATGGCCCAGTCTAGCGCCCCGTTCCGGAGTTATCCACAACGCTCGCACCACTGAGAAGGCGCTAATGTCGTTGACACGGCCGAGCAAACCGATTATGTTCCTACGTCTTTTTCCCGACGTCTGCGAGGACGTCGCCTAGCCTCTTGCAGAGACTCTCGTCATGAAACGCACCTTTCAACCGAGCCGCATCAAGCGCGCCCGCACCCACGGATTCCGCGCACGTAGCGCCACACGCAACGGCCGCAAGGTCCTCAGCGCCCGCCGTGCGAAGGGGCGTGTACGTTTAGCCCCCTGAGGCCCGTGCCGGTCGGCACGCCTTCGGCGGAAAAGTCGGCCATCCCAGCCGAGTCCGCAACGCGCAACCACCGCTTTGAAAAATTGTCACGGATGGGTGACGCCGGGCAGTTCAAGCGCGTCTTCGCTAAGCCACAGCGCTTCGACGGGGGTGGGTTCCTGGTCGTTGCCAGGGCCAATGGGCTGGGACGGGCGCGACTTGGGCTCGCAATTTCAAAGCGGTGTTGTTCCCGAGCGGTCGATCGCAACAAATTGAAGCGAATCGCCCGCGAGAGCTTTCGCGCTCGCGCGCAGCGACTGCCCGCGGTTGACGTCGTGATGCTGTGCGCGCCGAAGGCGAAGCAGCTCACGAATCCGGAGCTGTTTTCAGGTTTGGACCGAGCGTGGCAGAAGGTGTTAGGCAAAATATGGGTCGACTCTTGATTCTACTGATTAAATTCTATCAGGTGGTGATCAGCCCACTGATCGGCCCGCATTGCCGGTTCTACCCGACCTGCTCCCACTACACGATTGGGGCCATTGAGCGCCACGGTATTTTCAAGGGACTCTATCTGGGAGTGCGCCGCCTCTCCAGATGCCATCCCTGGCATCCCGGCGGGCTTGACCCGGTTCCACCTAAAAAGCAGTAATTCCAATGGAAAACCTCCGCCTGGTCCTTATCGTCTCGCTGGCCGCCGTCTTGCTGCTCATCTATCAGGCATGGGTGCATGATACCGGGCAGATCAGCAAGGGCCCCGCCGTCACACTGTCCGAGTCCCAGACGACGCCGACCGGGGCAGCTGCCCCTCAGGTCCCAGTCGTGCCGGCAGATTCCGCAACCGGCCGGATCGGCGTCCCATCCCTGGGGGCTCAGGCTGGCCCGACCGGGGGACAGGTGATTACCGTCGAAACGGACGTGTTGCGCGCCGAGATCTCGCTGCGCGGCGGCTCTGTCACTAGTGCGTGGCTTCTCGATTATCCGGTGTCCCCCGAGGACCAGGCGGACAAGGTTCGTCTTCTGAAGCCTGAACCGCCGAATTTTTTTGTTGCGGAGTCGGGCCTGATTCCGATCGGTACCAGCGCCGATGCGCTGCCTGGCTATGATGCAATTTTTTCCAGTGCGTCCCGGCACTATCGGCTCGGGGCCGATCAGTCGACGTTACCGGTCGAGTTGACCTGGACCAACGACGCGGGCATCAAGGTTCGCAAGAGCCTGCTTTTCAAGCGGGGCAGTTATCTGGTTGAGACCAGCCAGGAGGTTGAGAACACGACGGCTAAACCGTTGGTGGCACGGGAATATACGCAACTGCAGCGGACTGAATATCAGGACCCAAACGCGTCACGTTTTATCAGTACCTACACTGGCGGTGTTTATTACAGTCCGATAGACAAGTACAAGAAGGTCCCCTTTGCCAATTTCAAGGATAGTAAGGACGCACAGGGGCAAAAGCTCTACGGTCAGGTCAGTGACGGCTGGATCGCGATGATTCAGCATTATTTCCTGGCTGCCTGGATCCCGCCACGCGGGGTGGAAGAGAGCTTTTACACCAATGTTCTGGATGGGAATCGTTATGTCATCGGGCAGTTTTCGCCCGCTGTGACGATCGCACCCGGTGCCACTCAGTCCTTCCCGAATCAGCTGTTTCTCGGACCGAAACTGCCCGACACGCTCGACAAGATCGCCCCCGGCCTGGGACTCACCGTCGACTACGGCTGGTTGACCGTTATCGCCCAACCGATTCACTGGCTCTTGGATCAGATCTACGGCGTGGTCGGGAACTGGGGGTGGTCGATCATCGTGCTGACGATCCTGATCAAGCTCGCCTTCTACAAGTTGTCCGAGACCAGCTATAAGTCCATGGCGAACATGCGCCAGTTGACTCCGCGGATGGCGGCACTGAAGGATCGGTATGGGGACGACAAGGAGCGTTTGAATCAGGCCATGATGGAACTGTACAAGACCGAAAAGATCAATCCGCTCGGTGGTTGTCTGCCGATCGTTGTGCAGATTCCTGTTTTTATCGCCCTGTATTGGGTATTGCTGGAAAGTGTCGAGTTGCGTCAGGCGCCCTTTATCCTGTGGATCGATAACCTGTCCGCGCCCGATCCCTACTACGTACTGCCCCTGATCATGGGCATTTCGATGTTCGTGCAGTCGAAGCTCAACCCGGCACCGCCGGACCCGATGCAAGCGAAGATCATGATGAGCTTGCCGTTCATCTTCACGGTGTTTTTCGCGTTCTTCCCGTCGGGTCTGGTGCTGTACTGGACTGTGAACAACGTCCTGTCCATTGCGCAACAGTGGCACATTACCCGGAATCTTGAAAAGGAAACGGCCAAACGCAAGCGGTGATCGACGATCCTGGTTGGCTGGGAACAGGGCGTGGGCGCTGACACCATTGCCGCTATCGCCACGCCCCCCGGCGTGGGCGGCATCGGTGTGATTCGCGTCAGTGGACCGGGGGCAAAAAAAATTTCTCGAGGCGTGCTCGGGCGACTGCCCAAGGCCCGCCATGCTTGCCTATACTCCTTTCGCGATACCAAGGGACAGCCGATCGATCAAGGCCTGGCCATTTTTTACCGCGGACCTGCCTCCTTTACGGGTGAGGATAGCCTTGAACTCCAAGGCCATGGCGGACCTATTGTCCTGGACCTGTTACTGAGCCGCTGTCTTGAGCTCGGTGCACGCCTGGCACGCCCAGGAGAATTCACCCAACGCGCCTATCTCAACGGCAAACTCGACCTGATTCAGGCCGAGGCCATTGCCGACCTTATCGAAAGCGCGACTGCGCTGACGGCGCGGTTGTCGATCCGCAGCCTCCAAGGGGCCTTCTCAACACGCATCCGTTGCCTGGTCGATCAACTGATCCACCTGCGGACCTATCTCGAAGCAACACTCGACTTTCCCGAGGACGAGATCGATCCTCACTCTCGGGCAAAGATCCGCCTCGATCTGACCGAACTGCTAGCCGGCGCACGCATAATTCTGACCGAAGCCCATCAGGGGGAGCGTATCCGCGACGGCCTGACCGTCGTCATCGCGGGCCGGCCCAATTCCGGCAAGTCGAGCCTGCTCAACGCCTTATTGCAATACGATGCCGCCATCGTCACCCCGGTGCCCGGCACCACGCGGGATCTGCTGCGGTGCGACATGCAGATCGATGGGCTGCCCGTTAAGCTCATCGATACCGCGGGTATCCGGGAGACCACGGAGCCGGTAGAACTCGAAGGTGTGCGGCGCGCCTGTAGACAACTCGAGCACGCGGACCTGATCCTCTGGGTCTACGATACCAGACTGGGACTTGAACCAAATGAACTGTCCGCGCTCCCCCCGGCGATCCCGGTAACACTCATACGCAATAAGATCGATCTGGTGCCGCCCGACGATGATTCGCCTCTCCCGAATGAGCTGCCCGTTATACCCCTCTCGGCCCTGACCGGACGCGGCCTCGCCGAATTGCGGCAACATGTGAAGTCAAAGGCCGGGGTCGAGGGGATCGGCGAAGGTGCATTCGTCGCTCGCCGCCGGCATCTGGATGCCTTGCGGCGTGGTCTGGACGCTATACAACGTGCCGCCCACGCATTGGACAGCGGCATTGGAGTTGAGGTCGTTGCCCTGGAATTGCTCGAGGCGCAGCGAGCCTGCGGGGAGATCACCGGTGAGGTCACACCAGACGACCTGCTCGAGCGCATCTTTTCCAGCTTCTGCATCGGCAAGTAGCATTGCGACTGTTCTTTCTAAGATGCCCGAAGCCGCCGAGGGCGGAAGCGCCGGACCTCTTGCGCAAGGCGCTCCTGATCCCGGTTGCCGCGCTTTGCCATATAGCGCCCGCTGACATACAGCGACAGAATACGCCCCACCTGGGCCGCGAGATCCGGCCGGGCAGCGACCACGCGGCGTCCGAAGTCCCGCGGGCCTTCGCTCGTCGCTCTCCTCAGGCCGATCCCCGCTAACCGATCGCAAAAACGGCAATAGTCGCGCGTGGCCTGGTCTATCGGCTGCGCCTGTCGCATGAGTGCGAACAGGACCAGGCCCATCACCAATGAGCCGGTGGAGACCATGATAGCCGCCAGGGCGAACTGGCCGTAGTCGCGCAGTCCCAACTGCTCGAGGATCTGGTCCTGACGTTCGCCCGAGAAGTCCAGCACCGTCTCCTGCCAGACCGCATCCAGACTATCGGCCAGGTTACGCAGTTGCCGGATACTTCGGCCGAAGGCCCCCAGCGGATCGATCTGGAAGCGCAGCGGGGCGGCGGCCCCGAGTAATCGGGAGGCGCTCTGATTATCGATCCGCGACGGCGCAACCGCGCTCGTCGGGTCTACTCGCACCCAGCCGCGCCCCTCAATGGCGACCTCCACCCAGGCGTGGGCGTCGGACTGCCAGATCATGTGGTAGCCGCCGATGCGATTGGGTTCTCCGCCCAGATACCCCAGCACGACCCGCGACGGCACCCCGGCGATGCGCATCAGGAGTGCGAAGCTGCCGGCGTAGTGCTCGCAGAAGCCGCTGCGGGTCTCAAACAGAAACTCATCCCAGGTGTTGGCCCCGAGCCTTGGCGGCACCAGGGTGTAGTGGAAATCCTCGCGCGCAAAGTAGGCAAGTCCGGACTGCACCAGGTCCCAATCCGAACGGGCGCTGCGCGCCCACTCCGCCACCAGCGCCCGTTCGCGCCCGCTGACGGAGGGCGGTAACCGCAGCGCGTAACGCCGCTCGCCCGCGGGTGGGTCCGGGGTCCGGTAGCGCAGTGCTGAGCGTGCACCATAGCGCTTGGCGGTGGTCAGTGCCGTCGTCGCAGTCAACGCAAAGGCGGGACCCAGAATGGTATCGGCCGGGTATTCCAGGGGTAGGTCCAGGACGAACAGCCAGCGCCGTTGGGACGGCTCCAGCACCACCTCGTAGTCGATCAGATCCTCCGCCAGGGCCAGTTCTGGGACACCTTTTGGATAGCGTGGATCACGCCCTGCTGACCAGCGGCGATCGTCAACCTCCCACAACACCAGGCCGCGCCAGTAGAGCCGTGCCGGGGCAGGCGGGGGTTGCTGGAAGCGGGCGCGAAACGCCAGCTCGCCATTGACCACCAGCTCACTGACTGAACCAGGCTCCATGGTTTCGCTCATCCCCATGGTCGCCCGGTCGCGCTCAAAACCCAGGCTCCATAGTGGCGTGCTCAGGCGCGGAAAGAGCAGGAACAGCACCAGTGTCAGAGGCGCCGCCTGGAGTACGACCTGTACTGTGACCCGCGCGGTCCGACGCAGCGGCGAGGTCCCCAAACCGCCGTTGAGGTCGACCAGGAGGGCGACGATCATGATCGCCACCAGGCCCAAAAAGAGCGTCAGTCCGATCCCCTGCCCGAACAGGAACTGCACCACGACCAGCAGACCCAGCACGATTGACACGATGCGGTGGTCACGCCGGTCGCGCAGTTCCAGGAGCTTCACCGCCAGCATGGTAACCAACAGGGCGGTGCCGCCGACCTTGCCCACCAGGCTGTGGTTGATGAGCACACAGTTCAGCACCCCGACCAACGTCAAGGCCAATAGGGACCAAGTGCCCGGGGTGGCGGCCGGCCAGCGCAGCGCCGCGAGCCGCAATCCAAGCATCAGCGCGCAGAAGACCGACACCTGCCACGCCAGATGGGGGGCGAGCGGCAGATACGCGGCCGCCGCCGTCAGGGTAACCGCGAGGGTCTGGTAGCGCTCGGGCCGGGCGTCGATCGGGTTAGGCTTGCGCTTGCCCATGGTTCATCGCCAGGTTCATCGGCCGCCGGTCTTCTTCATGCCCAGCGAGCCCCTGATCGAACAGGGCAAGGGTGCGCAGGCACCGCTCGCGGTGCGCCTGGCCGCGATCCAGGCCGATCTGCACCCCGGGCAGGCGCATGCCGAAACGCAGGTTGGACCGGGCGGCGTCCAGCACCTGCCGGGTCAAGAGGCTGATCCGGTCCTCCAGCCCGGGCGCGGCGACCCGCGCCCAATCGATCCAGACATCCAACCCCTCGTCCCCGCCAAACTGCTTGACGATCAGGCCGCGCTCGCGCGCCAAGGCCTTCCAGTCGACGTGTCGGGGGGAGTCCCCATAGCGATAGGCGCGCGGTCCCAGGTACTCGTCACTGCCCTCGCCGCCGCGCAGCGCCGGGCGCCGCCCGCGACCGGGGTCCGGCGCGGGCGGCGGTGCCGCCGGTGCCGGATAGGGATACACCAGACAACTGGCCTCGGTCTGCGCAAAGCACCAGGCGCGAAACAGGTGCATCGGGTGCCGGGTCTCGACCTGCACCTCGGGCAGGGGCAGCAGCCCGCGTCTTCGCGTCGGCACCCCGAGGACGACCACCAACTGCTCCCTGGCACCGAGAAAGACCGGGGCCACGGGGTCCAGCCCACCTACCAGGCGCAGATCAAACCGGGGTCCGGCGCGTTCGTTGCGCAGCGTGACCTCGAACTGGGCCGGGCTCCCGGCGAATACGGCCGGTCCCGGTCGCGCCCCGATCGCCAGCCCGAGCAGATTGAACCAGCAATGGTGCATCGCCACCAGTCCCGTCGCGGCGAGAAAAAAGGCGAACAACAGCCCCAGGTTGTTCTGATAGTTCAGCGATCCCAGGAGCATAAAAAAGACCGCCCCCCCATACCAGAGCCCGGTCGGGGTCGGCAGGATATAGATCCGGCGGGCGGCGATGCGGGCGCTCCCGTCGGTACCGACGGGTTCGTGCCGCAGCAGCGCTTGCAACCGGCGGCGCAGGTTCACGGCACCGGGACCGATGACAGGATCAGGGTCGCCACCTCGTCGTGGTCCAGGCGCCCGTTGCCGTCGCCACTGACCAGCCGGTGGATACAGCAGGACGGGAGGACTGCCTGGAGGTCCTCCGGTAGCACATAGGCACGGTCCTCGAGCAGCGCCCAGGCCTTGGCGGCCCGCAACAGGCCGACCCCCGCCCGGGGCGAGAGTCCATGCACAAAGCGCTCGCTGCGCCGGGTGAATTGCAGGATAGCGAGGCAATAATCGATAATCGAAGCGGCGGCATGGACCTGGGTGACCGACGCCTGCAGCGCGGCCAACTCACCGACGGACAAGACCGGTACCTGGTGCTCCACCATGATCCGCCGATCCTCCCCGGCCAGCAGGACCTTTTCCTGGGCGGCGGGCGGATAGCCCAGCCGGATGCGCATCAGAAAGCGGTCGAGTTGAGACTCCGGCAGCGGAAAGGTCCCGATCTGGTAGGACGGATTCTGGGTCGCAATTACGAAGAAGGGCTCCGGCAATTGCCGGGTCTCCCCATCCACGGTGACCTGTCGCTCCTCCATCGCCTCGAGCAGGGCGCTCTGGGCCTTCGGCGTGGCGCGGTTGATCTCATCGGCGAGCACCAATTGGGCGAACACCGGCCCCGGGTGAAAGCGGAAGCGCTCGTGCTCGCGCTCGTAGACCGATACCCCGATCACGTCCGCCGGCAGCAGGTCGCTGGTGAACTGGATGCGCGAGTATTGCAGCCCCAGCAACCGCGCCAGCAGGTGCGCGAGCGTGGTCTTGCCGACCCCGGGCAGGTCCTCGATCAGCAGGTGGCCCCGCGCCAACAGGCAGGCCAGCGCCAGGCGCAGCTCCCGCCCCTTGCCCAGGATGATGAGCCCCGCCGCGTCCAGCACCCGTTGTGTCAGGTTGGTCGCCAAGGGCCGGATGGGTGCCGGTGCGGACCCTCTCACGCGCGCCCCGGCGCGGCGTCCGAACCCCGGCGCTCAAGGGGGTGTGGCACAGGAAAATCACGATAATCCATGGTTTTGGGGAAGCCTGCTTGCGTTAAACTGTAAAGCCTTGTCCGTATTCCTGGAACCACCCCTCATGTTTGCGACCGATTCATACGATGTCATCGTCATCGGCGGCGGCCATGCGGGGACCGAGGCGGCCCTGGCCGCCGCCCGCCTGGGTGTGCGCACCCTGCTCCTGACCCACAACGTCGAGACTATCGGCCAGATGAGCTGCAACCCCGCCATCGGCGGCATCGGCAAGGGTCACCTGGTTCGGGAGCTCGATGCCCTGGGGGGCCTCATGGCCCGGGCGGCGGACCGCGCCGGGATCCAGTTTCGCATCTTGAACGCCAGCAAGGGGCCGGCAGTGCGTGCCACCCGCGCCCAGGCCGACCGTGCACTCTACAAGGCGGCGGTGCGCGCCGCCTGCGAGGCGCAGCCCAATCTCGCCATCTTTCAGCAGGCGGCCGACGACCTCATCATCGAAAACGGACAGGTCACCGGCGTCTGCACCCAGATGGGGCTGCGTTTCAAGTCCAGCGCGGTGGTGCTTACCGTCGGGACCTTCCTGGCCGGCCGCATCCATGTCGGGCTCGCCAATTATGAGGGCGGGCGGGCGGGCGATCCACCGGCCAATGCCCTGGCGCGGCGCCTGCGCGAACTGCCGCTGCGGTGCGCCCGCCTGAAGACCGGCACACCGCCGCGGATCGACGGTCGGACCATCGACTACACCCATCTGGAGGAACAGCCGGGGGACCAGCCCACGCCCGTCTTCTCCTTCCTCGGCAGCGCGGCCGATCACCCGCGCCAAGTCAGTTGCCACATCGCCCACACCAATCCCCGCACGCACGCCCTGATCCGCGGCGGACTCTCCCGCTCACCCCTCTACACCGGTCTGATCGAGGGGGTGGGCCCGCGCTACTGTCCCTCCATTGAGGACAAGGTGGTGCGCTTCGCGGACAAGGACAGTCACCAGGTCTTCGTCGAGCCGGAGGGCCTTTCCACCCACGAGGTCTATCCCAACGGCATCTCCACCAGCCTGCCCTACGACGTCCAGGTCGCCCTGGTGCGCTCCATCGCGGGCTTTGAACAGGCCCACCTCACCCGCCCCGGCTACGCCATCGAATACGACTTCTTCGACCCGCGCGACCTGCACGCGACGCTCGCGACCCACCACCTCGAGAACCTGTATTTTGCCGGCCAGATCAACGGCACCACGGGTTACGAGGAGGCCGCTGCCCAGGGGCTGCTGGCCGGGGCCAACGCCGCCCTGCGGGTCCTGGGCCGGGACCCCTGGTACCCACGCCGCGATGAGGCCTACCTGGGGGTGCTGGTGGACGATCTCATCACCCGCGGCACCATCGAGCCCTATCGCATGTTCACCAGTCGGGCCGAATACCGTCTGTTGCTGCGTGAGGACAACGCGGACCTGCGCCTGACCGAGATCGGGCATCGACTCGGCCTGGTCGGGGAGGCGCAGTGGCGCGCCTTCGACAGCAAGCGCGAGGCCATCGCCCGCGAGCGCGAGCGGTTGCGCGAGACCTGGGTGCGACCGCACGCGGTGCCGCAGGCCACGCAGGAGGCCGTCCTGGGCGAACCCCTGCGCCGCGAGGTCCGCGCCCTGGACCTGCTGGCCCGCCCCCGGGTCGACTGGGCCGCCATTGTGCGCCTGACCGGCGAGCCGCCGCACCCGGTCGCCCCCGCCGTCGCCGAGCAGCTCGAGATCCAATGTCACTACGACGGCTACATCGGCCGTCAGCAGGCGGAGATCGACCGCCAGCGCGACCAAGAGTGCAAGCCCTTGCCGGACGGTTTCGACT
The DNA here is from genome assembly GCF_002813775.1 of Candidatus Thiodictyon syntrophicum. Lineage (NCBI taxonomy): Bacteria > Pseudomonadati > Pseudomonadota > Gammaproteobacteria > Chromatiales > Chromatiaceae > Thiodictyon > Candidatus Thiodictyon syntrophicum. Next base: position 6,827,364 of record NZ_CP020370.1, on the reverse strand, counting down.
TCGCCGGGGTCCGCGGCCTCTCCGTGGAGGTGCGCGAGAAGCTCGCCCGGGTGCGCCCCCAGACCCTGGGCCAGGCGGCGCGCATCCCGGGCGTCACGCCCGCCGCCGTCTCGCTGCTGCTGATCCACCTCAAGCGGCAGGCCGGGTGAAGCGACGCAACGCCGTGGCATCGGAACACCGAGCGGGCCTTGGTCACGGTTCCGGCCAGTCGCGGCGCCGGTCCGCTGGAGTCCAAGGCTTCAGCCTTGGATCGGCAGGCCAAGGCGGAAGCCTTGGACTCCAACCGCGTATGGCCAGCCGGAACCATGATCAAGGCCACCGATCGTACCGCAGGACCGGGTGGGAGCGGCTTCAGCCGCGACGCCCGCCGCTCCCATTGGGACCTTCACCGCCCTTAGGAACCTTATTTTTGGCAACACCGCATGAAAGGAGACTTCCGTGAGCAAATCCAAGTGTGCATTCGATGGCGGTGCCGGGATGACCATCCCGACCCTGCCGGTGCGCTGGCTCTACCGGCTGGCGTCGACCCACGCCTTCACCGAGCGCGGGCTGTACCTGAACCTGGGCTACTGGAACGGGGCGCGGACCATCGACGAGGCCTGCGAGGCGATGGTCGAGCTGGTCGGCCGTACGGCCGAGATCACCAATGCCGACGAGGTCGTGGATGTCGGCTTCGGGTTCGCCGAGCAGGATATCTACTGGACCCGCCGCTTTGCCCCGCGGCGGATCATCGGCTTCAACATCACGCCCGAGCAGGTGCGCCTGGCCCGGGCCCGGGTCCGGAAACTCGGCCTGGAGGACCGGATCGATCTGCGCGAAGGCTCGGCCACCGCGACCGGACTGCCCGACGCCTGTTGCGACGTGGTCACCGCGGTCGAATGCGCCTTCCACTTCGACACCCGCGAGCGCTTTTTCGCCGAGGCCGCCCGCCTGCTGCGCCCGGGCGGGCGCCTGGTGCTCGCCGACTCGATCCCGTCCGGACCCGATCCCGATCCCTGGCAGAACCCCTTGCAGGCCTTGGTGTTCGGCGCGGCCCGCGCCGCACTCGCGGTGCCGCGCGCCAATGTCTACCCGCGCGAGGTCTATGCCGCCAAGCTCGCCGCGGCCGGGTTCGAGGCGGTGCAGGTGACGTCCATCCGCGACCAGGTGCTCCCGGGCTGGCACAGTGCCCTGGTCGAGGACCCCGGATTGCGCCGACGCCTGGGCCCGGTGGGATGGCTGCTGCGCAGCATCCCCGCGGAGCAGATGTATGCACCCTTTGATTACGTGCTGGCCGTGGGGCGGCGGCCAAGTACCGCGACGGTCAATTAGTACCGCACGATGGAAATGCGTGGACCATTGACCGCAAAGACAACGAGTGCCGCGCGGCACTCGTTGTCGATGGTCAGGTCATTGCAGCCGGGTCAGCCGTGCCATCGGCCGCGTATGACCACGAGGGCGGTGCCTAGCGTCAGGATGCTGAGCAACAGCAGTGCCCACTCGCTCAGCGCCGGAACCGGCACCGGCAGTGAGGTGGCGCCGGTGGCGAACACGGCACCCACCCACTCGCGGCTGCCGATCGGCACCTCGCAGGAGCCGCTTCCGGCACAGGCGCCGGTCCACGAGTGCAGGTAGTAGCCCGGCGCCGGCGTCGCGGCGAGGACGACGCGAGCCCCCGCAGGGTAAGACTCCGTGCAGTCGGTGCCGCATTTGATCCCCCCATCGACACTGTGCACGCCCCCTCCGCCGTGGGCGTGGACGGTCAGTGTGGACAGCGACGTCTCGGCGAACTGAGCACCGAGGCGGTGGGCGCCGTTCATCGTCAGGTCGCAGACGCCGGTCCCGCTCGACGGGCAATCACCCGTCCATCCGGTGAATATGTAGCCGGCGGCGGGTATCGCGACGACAGTGACCTTGGTGCCTGGCGAGTAGCCGGCGATACACACATTGCTCGATGGCCCGCAGTTGATCGGGCCGGGGTTGCTGGTCACGGTTCCGCCCGTCGGCACCGGGCTCACCGACAGCGCGGAATAGCCGATGGTGGCGAATGCGGCCCCGACGTACCGATCCTCGCTCATCGTGAGCTGGCAGGTGAGCAAAGTGCCGCTGCAGTCGCCGGTCCAGCCCTGGAACTGCAACCCGGTCGATGCCGCCGCTGTCAGCGTCACCACCGTCCCGATATCGAACTGACCGCTGCAGGCGGGATCGCAGTTGAGGTCCGAGCCGGTGACCTTGCCGTTGCCGGTGACGGTCACGCTCAAGCCGATCTTGTTCTTTGCCGTCGGTGTGAACGAGGCGCCCACGGACTTCGCGCTCGTCATCGTCACTTCGCAGTCGAGGCTCGTTCCCGCGGCGCTGCAATCCCCGGTCCAGCCGCCGAACAGGTAACCGGTGTCGGGCTTGGCGGAGAGCGTCACCTTGGTCCCCGCAATGGCACTGAGGACGTCGGCGGTGCAGGTCGATTCGCAGTCGATACCGGCCGGCGAACTCGACACCGCGCCGTTGTCGGTCTTGGTCAGCGTCAGGATCTCGTAGCCGGTCGCTTCGGGCCAGCGTCCGAAGCGCAGTGTCAACAGCGTCTCGCCGACCGGCAGTGGAGTCGACGGGCTCGTGATCGCGTCGTACTTCGACGGCACCTGGAAGGCCGACGGACCACCATTGACCGGGTTTTCATCGTAGGCGAAGCCATAAGCCATCCCCATCGGAGCCCCCTGCTTGCTGCGGGCGAACTGGTTCTCCGGCGGGGGAACCGTGTCGGTCGGCAACTGGAAGAGGTTGCTGCCGTTCATAGCGAAGGTGTGCAGGAAGTTCGAGTACTCGTTGATCACGGCATTCGCCGGATACCAGTTCGTCTCGACGCTCCAGTAGCTCGAATGCGTGTCGAGCGTTGCGACGCCGCGGTTGAAGGCGGAGACGATCAGGTTGCCAAGATTGGCATTCGCGTGAGATAGCGTGCCGCCGAATACCCCCATGTTGCCGAAGACCTGGTCGCCGCTGCTCGAGAACCGACCATCGATCCCGGGGGGCAAGGTGCCGAACACCCACTGCTGACTGTCGGCCGTCGCAATGTCGCCGGCCTCGTCGGCGAGCGTGACCGATTGGACGGACGCCGGACCGTCGCAGGACGGGGTGCAGGAGGCGACCTTGAAGTTGCCGGTGGACCAGTTTCCCTTGGCCCCCATCGTGTACATGCCGAGCAGGCTCTGACCGGCGGGTAGTTGCAGCGCCGGCGTGAAATTCAGCTTGTGCTGGTCGGTGTTATCACGCTGACCGAGGATCACGCTGCTGCCATTGGCCATAACCGTCAGGCCGACCGGGTTGTAGAGCCAGATGGCACCGCTCGTGTCCTTGGTGCAGGGCGTCACTCCGGTCTGGCAGAACGCCATGCCCTTGAGCATGGGAATCTGCGGATTACCGGACGGCAGGTCACTGACCGGCGTCCCGGTGTAGTTCGCCCCGATGAAGCTCGTGGTGTCGTCGAGCTGGATCGCCTGGCTGAAAAAGGTGTTCAGGGCGGCCTCGAACACGGCATTGAGCGGATCGGCAGCGTTCGGCAGGAAGGTCGTCGCCCCGGGGTGCAACTGCATCAGGAAGGAGTGCGGATTCCGAATGGCGCCGGTGTTCGGCGGATAGGGCGACGCATAGTCCTCCACCAGCACCTTGTACGGCACGCGGCCAGGCCGGTTCGCCGCCCCCATCCAGGCCTTGTACTCGGCGTAAATCCGTTCCCAAGTGAAGTAGTGGCCGGTCTTTTCGGTATTCGTCTGCCCGACCCGTGAGTAGTTTCCCGGCGCGTTCGCCTTGCGGACCGTCAGCGCAGACGGCAGCAGGAACGAATCGACCATCGAGAGGTTGATGTACAGCTTATCGCCGGCGGTGCCGCCGGTCTTGCCCGCGGTGCCCTCGACGAACGCATGCGGCGGATACTGCGATAGCACGGAGTTCGCCGGCCCGCTCGGCTGGCCGCCTCCGTTGTACGTCACCATGTATGGTTTGCAGTCGGTGTTGGAGCTGATGTAAAAGTACACGCGCGAGCCGACGATGCCGAAGTCGTCGTTGTTGTAGGTCAACAGGGTCGAGCCTGGCGAAACGCGGACGTAGGGCGTCGGCGTACCCGAGACCGGCGCAGATGGCAGTGGCTCGAATCTCCCGGTTGCGTTCATCACCAGCGCCGGGCCCAGCGGCGGGTCTCCGGATGGCTTGCCGGTCGCGAAGCCCTGCATGCAGATCGAGAACTGTCCTGAGCCGAGCCCGGTGTTGTCCTCAAAACCCATCGTGTAGTTGGCTTGGGCAGTACTGATCCCGCCGGCTTGACCGAGTAAGACCAATGACAGCGCGGCCCTGCGCATCAGGTTCAAAATCGTCGTCTTTTTCACCTTTTCACCTCCCGATATTCGATTTGAATGACCTTGGGAAACTGGAAACTGGGGACAGACCCTGAGGTATCCCACGAGATTTGCTTCGCGATCAGCGAGATGGCGAAGCCGCAACTGGCCGGCAAAGGCGTTGACGCCGCAGTTGTGCTAACCCGAAGTTCCGGCCCGGCACGGAGTTAGCTTCGTTAAGGCAAGAAGGTGAAAAAATTTTTCGGGAAAACAGATATCCTGTGACGGATTGCCGGAGCGCAGGCGCTCCGGATGCTGCGCAGATCCCTTTGTTTCTTCTTGACGTCTTGGCGTGAGCAATTCCCGGACTCTGGGTCAATGGGCCGGTACGCAACGCTCCCGCGCCCAGTCGCGCAGTGCCTCGATCTGCTCTGCCATCACCACGGAAAGGGGCTGCGTCCGGCCCAGCTCATTGAGCAAGGCGCAGGTGTCCGGCGCCCGGGTCGTCGCCTCCACCGCATAGAGGGCGGACACCACCGCCTGCTCGATCCCGGCCCCGGTGAAGCCCTCGCTCGCCTGCGCCAGACGCGGCAGGTCGAAGCCGGCCGGGTCGAGCCCGCGGCGCCGCAGGTGGATGGCGAAGGCCGCGGCACGCACCGCCGCGTCCGGCAGGTCGATGAAGAACAGCTCGTCGATCCGCCCCTTGCGGACCAGTTCCGGCGGCAGCCGGTCGATGTCATTGGCGGTGGCGACCAAAAAGACCCGGGTGTTGCGCTCCGCCATCCAGGTCAGCAGCGTCCCCAGCACCCGCCGCCCCACCCCCTCGTCCTCGGTGCCGGTCGCGATGCCCTTCTCGATCTCGTCGATCCACAGACAGCAGGGGGCCATCTGGTCGGCGGTGGCGAGCGCCCGGCGCAGGTTTTTCTCGGTCTCGCCGATGTATTTGTCGTAAAGGGTGCCGAAGTCCAGCCGCAGGAGCGGTACCCCGAAGCGCCCCGCTACGGCCTTGGCCGCCAGGCTCTTGCCGCCGCCCTGCACGCCCAGGAGCAGGATGCCGCGCGGGAAATCCTGGGTGCGGGTGGGGTCGAGAAAGGGCGCGCGGCGGCGCTCCACCCAGGCCTTGAGGTTCGCGAGCCCCGCCACGTCCGCGAAGGAGCGGGTGTCGTACTCGAAGCTGATGAGGCCCCCGGGGCTCAGCAACTCGTACTTGGCCCGTTTCACCTCTGCCACGTCGTCTGCCGTGATGGCCCCATCGTTGCGGATGGCGTTGCGGATCAGGCGCCGCGCATCGGACTCGGTGACGCCCAGCAGGTTCTGGGCGAGCTGCTCGACCGCCTCCCGGGCGGCGCGCACACCCCCGCCGCCGGACTGCTTCCAGGCCTGGGCCTCCTCGCTGATCAGGGTCAGGATGCGGTTGCGCCCCGGCAGGCGCAGGTCGCAGCGCGCGCACAGGTGGCGCAACTCCGGCGGCACCTCCACGGCGTAGCTCACCAAGACCAAGGTCCGCGGGTGCTCGCCGTAGTCCTGGGCGATCTCTTTGAGCAGACGCACGTTGAGCGGTTCAGTCAGATAGGGGTGGAAGTCCAGCAGCAGATAGACCCCGGCCTCGCCCCCGGAGCGCAGATAGCGCAGGACCTGGGTCGGCTCCGTCAACCGCACCTCGGTGTCCGCATCGAACTCGATCCGCCGCAGGCCCTCGGTCACCGACCAGCGCCAGGCGGGCTGGGCTATGCGCAGGGCGAGTTGGGCGAAGAGCGCAATCACCCGCGGCTCCTCCGTGGACTCGATCAGGATGATCGGGGTGGTGGAGCGCAGCAGGAGTTCGAGGTCGTGCAGGTCCGTCATGGGTGCGTCGCTCAACTGGTGGGGTGAGGGGATTCTAACCCCCTGGGGCGGGACGAAGAAGGTTCACGCAGGGGCGCAGAGGCGCCGAGAGGAAGGCGCTTGCTTGGTCTGGGGTTGGGCTGGTGGGGCAGGTGTCGAGGCTGGCGCGCATCTGTGGTATGAGCCGCTCGAGTGTCCTGCCGTTCGGCGTCACCAGATGGGTAGGTATAGCTTGAGCGGCTCATCGGCGCAGGGTTGAAAGCCGAAGCCCTGATAGAAGCGAGATGCCGTGTCGTCTTTCGCATCCACGAAGACCCCGGCGCTGCCCACCGACGGCGCGGCATCCCGGGCGCGATTCAACGCATCGGCCAGGAGCAGGCGGCCGAGCCCCTGGCCCTGAAGATCATGGCGGATGGCGAGGCGCCTGAGCCGCGTGACCGGGACCTGGCGGGGATAGCGCTTGGCCGCGATGGGCGGCAGGTCGGTGAGCGGCGCGACGGCGGCGGCCAGGGCGTAGAACCCGAGGATGCTCGTCGGACCAAGCTCCGGATGGCCTGCCGCCGCGAAGTGGTCGACCGCGGCTTGACCGGCAGGAACGGCGACGAAGGTCCGGGAGACCCCCTTCGCCTGGTGCTGCAGGGCCGTTTGCCGCAGCCACAGGTCCAACGGGGCCACGCCGCACTCAAACCCGCTTCGGTCGTGGCGACCAGTCAATGGTTCCAATCTGATCATCGCGCCGTGCCGCGTAGTCCGCAAGGGCCGCCAGCAGCTTCGGGTTGGGCGGCGGCGGGTTGTCGATGGCGTCCAGGAAGGCCCGTGCGTCCCGTTCCGACAGGCGGATCACCTGTTCCTGTTCGATGACCCGTTCCGCTTCGCGCAGCGACGACTGCACGACGAACTGGTTGACGGTGGACCCGACCAGGCTGGCAGCGAGTTCCAGCGTCTCCTGGACCCGGAGCGGCACCCGGGCGGTGATTCGGCCGCGTTCGATGGTGGTGTGCGACACGGGGTTTGCCCTCGGATTTCTTGACGAGACGGATTCTAGCAGGCCGGTGTCATTCTGACACCGCGGCCGGTCGTGGGTTCGCTTCCGAGCAGAACGCTCGGCGGTTCCTGCTGGGTGCGGCCCTGAGCTATCGGGTCGGAAACGTCTGGAAACATGACAGAACCCGGCGGTCGAGGGGAAACCTGAGGCAGGCCACGGTTTCGGGAAAACAGATGCCTGGTCGCCCTGAAGGGCGACCTACACTTCCCCGTGGCCGGGATTATGCTCAAGGCCGCTTAGGGCCTTGAGCATAATCCCGGCCACTTTGCTGCCCGCGTGGCTGTTGGTCCGCACAGCGGACCCTACGGATCGCGGACTTGCCGTAGCGGGCGATTGTTCTTGACGACATGCACCGGCCTCAGGCGTAGCGCCGCATCACCGGCTGAAACGCAGCGGCGTTGCCGCCGTCCCACCGCTGCATCAGGTCTGCGCCGATACCTGCAAGGGCTGCCTGGCCCTATTTTCCTGAGACCAAATCTCGGAATCGAGGCCAGATCGCCTTCTCTACCCACTGACTCTCGCCGGTGTCTTCAAACGTCATGTCGCTGGACCTGCCGTCTGCTTGAACGTAGGCCATCGCGACCGTCTGTGATGTCGGGTCGAAAAACACCCGGGCCACCTCGAAACTGGAGAAAATCGCCAGGTCCGGCCGCTCGGCGTCGCACTCCCCTTCCCGATAGGAGCGACGATACTCACGCATCGCCCCGCGGCGTTCGGTCTCTGTCCAGCGCGAACCTTGGAGTCCCTCCTCCAGGCGGCCCCAGAATGCGGTCTCCCCATCCACTCTTGCAGTGTATGTAAAGACCAACGAGTCAATGTCCAGATTCCGATAGACCCCGCGAATCTGATCGGGGTTCACGAGGAACCGCCCCATCCGTCCCCGGATCGCCTCCGGACCAGGCACCTGCTCCAGCGACAGAAAGTCACAACCCGACAGCAAAATCACTGCCATCAAACCAACAAAAATGTGGATGCGAAGCCCGCGCATGATTTTTCACCCCGAACGTTGGGCCTCGCCGGCCAAGACCACGCCAACCCGGGCTCGCAGTTTAGCAGTTAGAGCAAAGCCTCAAATTCTCGAATGGGACCTGCAGACTGTCGCGGCCGGCGGCTCAATCCGTGCCAGTCGCGCAGCGACGCTGTGGGAGCGGCTTCAGCCGCGACGACGCCTCGCGAGCTGCCGCAACGTCGCAGCAGGTTACCGCGGCCTCGCAGGGCGGCTGAAGCCGTCCCCAGGGGCTCCCGGCCTGACTGTCATGGTAAAGCCTCGACTTCGCACGGCGGGGCGGGCCAGCGCGCCTCCCTCCACGGTCCCCCGATCCGGCGGGTTAACGCGCCGAATGGCGCACAATCCACTACTCCACAGACCGCATAACGGCTAGAATCGCGGCCGCCGTCACCCGCCCGGGCGCGACCGGGTTCATTGACCACGGACAGCCGCGGCACTCGGCGCCTCATTCCATCGTCAATACTCCAAGAGCAGAGAGGGCATCGCGATGCCGAGACCCATCCACCCGGTCCACGCGCCCGCCAGGCGACCGCGGGGCAACCCCGGCACCTGGATCAGCGCCATTTTCGCCGCCGCGCTCGCGCTCGGTCCCGCTTGCGCGGACGACCCGACGCCGAATCTGCGCGGGGCCTCCACCGGCCCGACCACGGCCAAGGGCTACGACCACCCCGATCAGTTCATCCATCTCAAGGACGTGAAGCCGGCGGACAACATGTATCCGGCGGTCCCGCACCCGGAGCAGGAGCAACAGGCGCGCAAGAAACTGGCGGCCCTGGAGGGTGCGGCCTCCGAATAATGTGCCTAACCGTAGCACTCAGCCCCAAACTGGTCGATCTTCTGCCAGAACTGTGCCCATCGTCCGGTGGTCTGCGTCAGTGCGCGTAGGCTGAGCACAATCTTGGCCCCTTTGTTCTTCCAGCGCATCCCGGAGGCACATAGCCGTTGCTTGACCAAGGTCTTGCAGGCGGCCTCGGTGACGCCCGATCCGATCGGCAGTCCCGCGGCGACGAAGCCCGGGTAGTCCATTTGATGGCGATGGTTGGTGAAGTAGGTCCAAGCGCTGAGAACGTCGTCGCGCAGCGTCTGCGAGAGGGTGTGCCGCTGCGACAGGCGCGCGGCCTCGCCGATGAGCAGGTCAAGGGCGGCGGGGTCGTGCTTGAGCGTCGTGCAGTGCGCGCTCTGCCACTGCGCGCGCGGGCCCTCGGCGTGGCGCTGCGGATGGGTCGCTTGGGCGATTTTGCCCACGTATTCCGTTGCATGGAAAAAATCGATCAACTGGCGGTCGGTGTGTTGCTCGAGGAACCGCCAGTTGCTTGCCGCCCCGTCGGCGATGCCCAGGTACAGTGCCTCGGGGAGGTGCCGCTTGACGCGTTGGATCTCGCGCTCCATGCGTTGCCGGAACTCCTGCTTGCCGTACTCGGGTGCCGCAGCGAGGTAGATGGTGTGCTGGCGCTCGCCCTCGCCGTCGTAAAGCGAGAGGGTTCCGACCATGGCTTCGCGCCAGCCCGCACTGTCGGCCATGGGGATCATGGCGCCGTCGAGGCTGACCACGACGGTCGCGATGGGCGTCTCAAGCGCCGGCATCGCGTACTCCCAGTCCTCCTCTTTGGCCGTGGCGATGGTGCCTACCCACTCCGCAACATTTTGAATATACGAGGTAGCGATCGTCCGACCGTGGTTCTGCTCAAGGTCAGTCTGCACCGCGCGCACGTTGAGCTGCGCATACTTGTGGCTGAGTTGACTGGCGAATCGGGGGGTCGCCCCGCGCACGATCCGCGCCTGGTGCTCGAGCGGACAGTAGATCCGCCCGCCGCGCGAGCTTTGGTAGACATAACGCTCGACCTCGACCGGCCCGTAAGGCGTCTGGTACTCCTTCGGATCGCGCCCGCGCGCGGTCAGCTTGATCGCGCCGACACGGATCGCACTGCCGTCGGTGTCGAAACGCTGCAGCGCCTCCTCGGTGGCGCAGCGCCCCACCGCGTTGGTGGCCTCCTGGATGGCTCCTTCCATGTCCAGCAGGCTACCGCTGAGCCGCACCGTTACCTCGACCGTCACCTCGTCACCCGAGATCCTGACTACCTTCGCCACGACTGCACCTTCTCGTCTAGTCACAGAAGGTTACGAAATACTCCTCAAAGGCACATCATGTCAAGGCCGCACCCGGCCCTGGAGCAGAAGACCGGCAAGAAGCCCAATATCCTGATCTTCCTGCTCGATGACGTGGGCTGGATGGACCCGGGCTTCAACGGCGGCGGCATCGCGGTGGGCAACGACACACCGACGATGGACCGGCTGGCCGCCGGGGGACTGGTGCTCACCTCGGCCTATTCCACCCCCTCCTGCTCGCCTACCCGCGCCACTATCCATACCGGCCAGAACCCGCTCCATCACGGGCTCCTGGCCCCGCCGATGTACGGCATGCCGGGTGGCCTGGAGGGCGCGGTGACACTGCCTATGGTGCTCAAGCAACTCGGGTATGTCACCCAGGCCGTCGGTAAGTGGCACATGGGGGAGAACCAGGGCTCGCTGCCGCAGAACGTCGGCTACGATGACTTCATGGGGTTCCTGACCGTCTCCGACGAGTATACCGAGTGGCGCGACATCTATTTCAATCCCGAGATCGCGCTGAGCCCGGCGCGGACCCGGATGATGGAGGCGATGCCGTTCAACAAGCACGAGCTCCACTGCACCCCCGCCGACAAGACGAAATGTACCGACGGGCGCCTGATCGACCTCAACTATACTAAGGACCTCGACCACCGCTGGATGGACTACAGCGTCGCCTTCATCCGCCGGATGAAGGACAGCAAGGCCCCCTTCTTCCTCTATCATGGCACCCGCGGCTGCCACTTCGACAACTACCCCTCGGACCAGTGGGCGGGACGCTCGCGCGCCCGCACTGTCTATAGCGACTGCATGGTCGAGATGGACCACGTTCTGGGCGAATTGGTCAAGACCCTGGAGGAGACCGGTCAAGCGGAGAACACCCTGGTCTTCTTCTCCTCCGACAACGGCCCCGAGTGTGAGGTCCCGCCGGCCGGACGCACCGCCTTCCGCGGCTGCAAGGGGTCGAGCTGGGAGGGCGGCCAGCGGGTGCCGACCTTCGCCTATTGGAAGGGCATGATCGCCCCGCGCCGCTCCGAGGGGCTCTTCGATCTCGCCGACCTGTTCAATACCGGCATCTCGCTCGCCGGCAAGCCCGGGGCCCAGGTCGCCGACTTCGTGCCCAAGACGACCTATATCGACGGCATCGACCAGACCGGGCTGCTGCTCGCGGACCAGGGTGAGTCAGCCCGCCGCAGCCGGCCCTATTTCCTGCTCGGGTATCTCGCGGCCCTGCGCATCGACGAGTTCAAGTACATCCTGACCGCAGAGTTGGAGAACGGGTTTTTCCCGCGGGGCTACAACGGCGGCTTCACCGGCCCCATCGCCACCAGTACCGGCGGCGCCGTGACGGTCAATCTCTATACCGACCCGCAGGAGGACGCGGGCAGCGGGGTGCGCCATCTACCGATGATGACGGAGATCCAGGCCACGCTGCAGCAATACCTCAGGGAACTCGTGAAATACCCACCGCGACTCCAAGGGGACTTCGCTCCCAACAACCCGCCGCTCTACGACCTGCTGCCGCAATTGAAGGCGGCGGCCGAGAAGCGGGCGGCGGCCGGACCGCAGGTGCCGCCGCAATAGCGACCGTCACGCCCGCCGCGTGCTTCGCGTGATTGTTCGGCCCCTCGTTATCCGGGGCGTCGCGGGGGGGGGGGGCGTCCTCGGGCGCCCCCCGGCTGCCCTCGAGTCGCCGTTCCGTCGTATGGTTGGTGAGGCATTGGCCTGTTGCCTCGGGAGCGCGAAGCGATTCAGAATCGCAAGCGCCTGCGACCCGTCCGGCTGAACGTCGGCGAGGCGCCCGTGTCATTTTCAGGAGTTCGACCGATTCTTCCTCCCTTTGCGTTTTTGTGTCTTTGCGAGAGGGTCTTCGCTGACCCTAAGAGGAGATGGCGATGACCTCCGACCCGATGGACCCCGGGGGTCCGGCCGCGGCGACTCTGGTCAGCGGCGCCGCCGCCTTGGGGCTCGCGCTTGCCCCCGGGCAGATCGAGCGGCTGCTGGGCTTCCTGGCGCTCCTGACCCGCTGGAACCGTGCCTACAACCTGACCGCCGTGCGCGATCCCGGCGAGATGGTGCCGCGCCACCTGCTCGACAGCCTCGTGATCCTGCCCTACCTGTACGGCGAGTCGGTGCTGGACCTGGGCACCGGCGCCGGTCTGCCGGGGCTGCCGCTCGCCGTTTGCGACCCCGACCGCCACTACTGGCTGCTCGACGGCAACGGCAAAAAGGTCCGCTTCGTGCGACAGGTGGTGCTGGAACTCGGGCTCACGCAGGTCGTGCCGGTGCACGAACGCATTGAGGCGTACCGGCCGGGGCGAAAGTTCAGTACCATAGTGAGTCGCGCCGTGGCCACGATCGCGCAGATCCAGGCCGCGGCGGCCCCCCTGCTCGAACGCCCGGGGCGCTTGCTGGTCATGAAAGGCCGCTACCCGCAGGACGAACTTCAAGACCCGGCGCTGCGCGACCTCGACGTGGCCGTGCACAAGCTGTTCGTGCCCTTCCTGGAAGGCGAACGCCACCTGATCGAGATCCGCTGTGAGTGAACCTGCCATGGGCCGAATCATCGCCGTTGCCAACCAGAAGGGTGGGGTCGGCAAGACGACGACCGCTGTTAATCTCGCCGCCTCCCTGGCCTCCATGAAACGCCGCGTGCTGCTGGTCGACCTGGACCCCCAGGGCAACGCGACCATGGGCTGCGGGGTCGACAAGCACGACATCGAGCAGTCCAGTTGCGACGTGCTGTTGTCCGACGTGCCCTTCGCCGAGTGTCTGCGGCGGGTCGCGGAGCCCGCCCCCGGCTTCGATCTGCTGCCGGCCAACGGGGACCTGACCGCCGCCGAGGTGGGCCTGATGAATGCCCCCGACCGGGAGCGGCGACTGGCGCGCGTCCTGGCTGCGGGGGCGGCGCACTACGAGCTGGTGATCATCGACTGCCCGCCGTCGCTCAACATGCTGACGCTCAACGCCCTGGTCGCTGCCGACGGGGTGCTGATCCCGATCCAGTGCGAGTACTATGCCCTCGAGGGGCTGTCTTCCCTGATCGATACCATCGATCAGGTGCGCGCGAGCCGCAACAGCGGCTTGCAGATCGAGGGCATCCTGCGCACCATGCATGATCCGCGCAACAACCTGGCCAACCAGGTCTCCACCCAACTCGTCGTCCATTTCTCGGAGCAGGTCTATCGCACCATCATCCCGCGCAACGTGCGCCTGGCGGAGGCCCCCAGTCACGGCCTGCCGGTGCTGATGTACGACCCGATCTCCAAGGGGGCGGTGTCCTATCTCGCCCTGGCGAGCGAGGTGCTGCGCCGGCAAGACAAGCGGCGCCTGGCGGCCTGATCGTGTCCTTTGAACCATCCCCCGACCTGAGCCCCCCTGCCATGGACGAATCACCGACCTCGGCACCCAAGAAGCGCGGACTTGGCCGCGGACTCGACGCCCTGCTCGGGGCGACCCGCCCGCCCCTGCCCGCGCCCGATCAGACCGGCGTCGGGGGTCCGGCGGCGGCGCCGACGGAACGCATCACCCACCTGCCGCTGGAGCGGATCGCGCGCGGGCGCTATCAACCGCGCCGGGACTTCGACCCCGACGCCCTGCGTGAACTGGCGGACTCCATTGCCGTGCAGGGCGTGATCCAGCCGATCGTGGTCCGGCCGCTCGAGGGTGATCGCTACGAGATCATCGCCGGGGAGCGCCGGTGGCGCGCCTCCCAACAGGCCGGTCTCAAGGAGATCCCGGTCGTCGTCCGCGAGGTGGACGAGCCCACCGCCGTGGCTATCGGGTTGATCGAGAACATCCAGCGGGCGGACCTGAACCCGCTGGAGGAGGCCGGTGCCCTGGAGCGCCTCCTGAGCGAGTTTCAGCTCACCCACCAGCAGATCGCCGAGGCCGTCGGCAAGTCCCGGACCACCGTCACCAACCTGTTGCGGCTCCTGGAGCTGAATCCGGACGTGAAGGCTTGCGTGGAGCAGTCCCAGCTCGAGATGGGCCACGCCCGCGCCCTGCTCGGCCTTAAAGGACCGCAGCAGAGCGCTGCCGCGAAGCAGGTGGTCGGCGGCGGCCTCTCGGTGCGCGAGACCGAGCGGCTGGTGCGCCGGCTCCAACAGGCCGGGGAGCCGCAGCCCGAGCCCGTCGCCAAGGTGGAGCCAGACCCCAACGTCCGGGGGCTCCAGGACTCGCTGGCCGAACGGCTCGGCGCGCGCGTGGAGATCCAGCAGGGCGCGCGCGGGGCCGGCAAGTTGGTCATCGCCTACAACAGCCTGGACGAACTCGACGGCATCCTGGCCCACATCACGTAGGGGCGGGTTGCAAGCCCGCTCCTAACACGGGTCTTGGCAACCCGTCGGCCTGGCCGCGTCACGCAATAATCAGAATCAGATTTACCATAGCCTCAAAAGCCCCCGAGCGCGTTGACCGCCTTTTGGGGAACCCTTATACTGCCGGTTCGGCACTGGGGATTTCCACGGAATAATCCCATCGCAATGCAATAGGCGCACACCCTGCTCGCCCAACGGGTCCTGCAAGTTCAAGCACTCCTTGCCTCCTTAGCGACGGTCATCGCCCTGCCTTTCGGCAATTCGGCGGTGGTTTCAGTCCTGATCGGGTCAGGCGTGTGTCTGCTGGCTAACGGCTTGTTCGCGGCCTCGGTTTTTCGGCAGTACCGGGCGCAGCATCCCGAGCGGCTGCTGCTGCGACTGTACCGCGCCGAAGCGGCGAAGTTGGCGTTGATCATCGGTCTCTTCGTCGTGGCCTTCGTCACCCTCGATGGACTGAATATTCCGGCCCTGCTGGCTGCCTATCTGGTCACCCAGGTCGCATCCACGCTGATTGCAGCACAGTGGGACACCCAATCGGGCGACCACGGCAAGAACCGTCACGACGAGAATTGAGAGATGACCGATGTCGACCGCTGAAACGCTCACTTCGCAAGCCTACATCCAGCACCATCTCACCCAACTGACCCTGGGCGTGCACCCGGAGCATGGGTTCGGCTTTGCCCACAGCGCCAAGGAGGCGGCCGAGATGGGCTTTTGGGCGCTCAACATCGACACCATGTTTTTCTCCATCCTTCTGGGATGGCTGGTCTTCAGTTTCTTCCGTAAGGTCGCCGAACGCGCCACCGCCGGTGTACCGGACGGCGCCCAGAATTTTGTCGAGGCCATCGTCGACTTGATCGACGAGAACGTCCGCGGTTCCTTCAGCGGCAAGAACCCCATGGTCGCGCCCCTGGCCCTGACCATCTTTGTCTGGGTCTTCCTGATGAACGCCATGGACCTGCTGCCGGTGGACCTGCTCCCCTGGCTGTGGGGTCAGTTCTGGAGCCTGTTCGGGGCCAATCCGCACCATGTCTTCCTGCGGGTGGTCCCGACCGCGGACCCGAACACGACCTTTGCCATGGCGCTGATGGTCTTCTTCACCGTCCTCTATTACAGTGTCAAGATGAAGGGCGTCGGCGGCTTCCTCGGTGAGTTGACGCTGCAGCCCTTCGGTGTCTGGGGCATGCCGGCCAATATCATCCTGGAAGGCATCAGTCTGCTGTCCAAGCCGGTCTCGCTCGCCCTGCGTCTGTTCGGCAACATGTACGCCGGTGAAATGATCTTCATCCTGATCGCGCTGATGTACAGCGGCGGCACGGTGATGGCGGTGTCCGCCGGCGGCCTGCAGTTCGTGTGGGCGGTATTCCACATCCTGATCATCACCCTGCAAGCCTTCATCTTCATGGTGCTGACCGTCGTCTATCTGGACATGGCCCATCAGACCCATCACTGATTCCGCCGACGCCGGTGGCCGTCGCCACCGGTGTTGACCATCGCTTCCACTCATTCTCAAACCACCAACCCCGAAACCGGAGGAACTAATGGACGCTAACAGTGCTGTTTTGTTCGCAGCTGCAATCAGATTCATCGGCGCGGGCCTCATGCTCGGCCTGGGTGCGGTCGGCGCGGGCGTCGGCATCGGTGTCCTGGGCGGCCGGTTCCTGGAAGGTGCGGCCCGTCAGCCCGAGCTGATCCCGATGCTGCGAACTCAATTCTTCATCGTCATGGGTCTCGTCGACGCCCTGCCGGTCATCGCGATCGCCATGGGCCTGTACCTGATGTTCGCCGCCTGATCACGGATCAGGCTTTAGGGACCAGGTGCCCGCATGTGACCGGTCGCCCAGCAGACTCGAGGCACCCCGAGGCAACCCGAGGCAAGTAGATGAACTTCAATCTGACACTCATTGGCCAGATGATCTCCTTCGGGGTCTTCGTCTGGTTCACCATGACCTTCGTCTGGTCGCCGATCATGAAGGCGCTCCAGGACCGCAAGGCCAAGATCGCCGAGGGACTGGCCGCCGCCGAGCGTGGTCACCAGGAGAAGGCCCTGGGTGAGCAACGCGCCCTGGAGACCCTGAAAGAGGCCAAGGCCCAGGCGGCCGATATCCTGGGGCAGGCCAATAAGCGCGCCAGCGAGATCGTCGAAGAGGCCAAGACCGACGCCCGCGGCGAGGGTCAGCGCCTGATCGTATCCGCCCAGGCGGAGATCGAGCACGAGACCAATCGGGCCCGCGAGGAGTTGCGCCAACAGGTCGCCACCCTGGCGATCGCCGCCGCCGAGAAGATCCTGAAGAAGGAAATCGACGCGCGCGCCCACCAGTCCATCATCGACGACTTCGCCAGACAGATTTAAGGGCACACTATGGCCGGAGAACTCACAACCATCGCCCGGCCCTATGCCGAGGCCGTCTTCACGGCGGCCCAGGAGTCCGGTCAGGTCGACGCCTGGACGGAGTCGCTGGGTGTGCTTGCCGCAATCGCCACCGATCCGCAGATGGCCGCCCAGATCGGCAATCCGGAGCTTGCGCGGGACCAGGTGGAAAACATGATCCTGAGCGTCGCGGGGGATTCACTGCCGAAGCCCCTGGTCAGCCTGGTGCGCCTGTTGGCGGAAAACGGCCGCTTGGTCGCCTTGCCCGAGATCGTCACCCTCTATGAGGAGCGGCGGGTCGCGAGCGCCGGGGTGCGCGAGGTTCTGGTCCGCAGCGCCTTCCCGGTCGATGCCGCCCAGGAACAGGCCCTGGCCCAGTCACTGGCGCGCCGCTTCGGTGCCCAGGTCCAACTGACCGTGGAACTCGACCCCGACCTCATCGGTGGTGTCGAGATCCGTGCCGGGGACCTGGTGATCGACGACTCGGTCCGCGGCAAGCTCAAGCAACTCGCGCACGCCCTCCAGTTCTGAACGGGCCCATTGTGAACAGGATACTGCCATGCAACTGAACCCTTCCGAAATCAGCGATCTCATCAAACAGAAGATCGAACAGTTCGACCTGAAGACGGAGGCCCGTACCGAAGGCACCATCGTCAGCATCACGGACGGTATCGTGCGCGTGCACGGCCTGTCGGACGCCAAATATTACGAGATGCTGGAGTTCCCCCCGGACAGTTCCGGTCAGGCCACCTTCGGGCTGGCGCTGAACCTGGAGCGCGACTCGGTGGGCGCGGTCATCCTGGGGCCCTACACCCATCTGAGCGAGGGCGACTGGGTTCGCTGCACCGGCCGTGTGCTCGAGGTCCCAATCGGCCCCGGCCTGCTCGGGCGCGTCGTGGACTCGCTCGGCAATCCGATCGACGGCAAGGGCCCGATCGATGCGGTCGGCACCGCCCCCATCGAGAAGGTAGCCCCCGGCGTCATCGCCCGCAAGTCGGTGGACCAACCGGTGCAGACCGGGCTCAAGGCCATCGACGCCATGGTCCCGATCGGCCGTGGTCAGCGCGAGTTGATCATCGGTGACCGCCAGACCGGTAAGACCGCGGTCGCGATCGATACGATCATCAACCAGAAGGGCACCGGCGTTAAGTGCATCTATGTCGCGGTGGGGCAGAAGAACTCTTCTATCGCCACCCTGGTGCGCAAGCTGGAAGAATTCGGCGCGATGGAGCACACCATCATCGTCGCGGCCGCCGCGGCCGAGTCCGCGGCCATGCAGTACATCGCCCCCTATGCGGGCGCCACCATGGGCGAGTACTTCCGTGATCGCGGTGAGGATGCCCTGATCGTTTACGACGATCTGACCAAGCAGGCCTGGGCCTATCGCCAGGTCTCGCTGCTGCTGCGCCGCCCGCCCGGCCGTGAGGCCTATCCCGGTGACGTCTTCTATCTGCATTCACGCCTGCTCGAGCGCGCCGCCCGCGTCAATGCGCACTATGTGGAGGAACAGACCAAGGGCGCAGTGAAGGGCCGGACCGGTTCGCTGACCGCGCTGCCCATCATCGAGACCCAGGCCGGTGACGTCTCCGCCTTCGTGCCGACCAACGTCATCTCCATCACGGACGGCCAGATCTTCCTGGAGACCGATCTCTTCAATGCCGGTATCCGCCCGGCCATCAACGCCGGCCTCTCGGTGTCGCGCGTCGGCGGTGCCGCCCAGACCAAGATCATCAAGAAGCTTGGCGGCGGTATCCGGTTGGCATTGGCGCAATTCCGCGAACTGGCTGCCTTCTCCCAGTTTGCGTCAGACCTCGACGAGGCCACCCGCAAGCAGCTCCAGCGCGGTGAGCGGGTCACCGAGTTGATGAAGCAGGTGCAGTATTCGCCGATGAGCGTGGCGCAGATGGCCATCTCGCTCTTCGCCGCCAACGAGGGCTATCTGGACGACGTGGACGTGAAGAAGGTCGTGGACTTCGAGCGCGCCATGCAGTCCTACATGAAGACCGCGCAGGCGGATCTGCTGGAGCGGATCAACACCACCGGCGACTACAACGACGAGATCCAGGCCGCAATGCATGCCTCGATCAAGGCGTTCAAGGCCAACAACACGTGGTAGTGCACCAGCCGCCGGTGGTCGGCCCCGCGCGGGGTCGGCCCGGGCGGCGCGGTCTCTCTGCATGACCCGATTCACGCCGCAGTCGCCGCCGACCAAGCCGGTGGCTGGCCGCTGGAGGCTGGGAGCTTATTAAATGGCTGGCGCCAAAGAAGTCCGCACCAAGATCGCGAGCATCAAGAGCACGCAGAAGATTACCAAGGCCATGCAGATGGTCGCGGCGTCCAAGATGCGCAGGGCCCAGGAGCGTATGTCCGCATCCAAGCCCTACGCCCAAAAGATGCTGTCGGTCATCAGCCACCTGGCCCGCGCCACCCCCGAGTATCGGCACTCCTTCATGGCCGTGGAGCGCAGTCGCAAACGGGTCGGCTATATCATCATCTCCTCGGACCGCGGCCTGTGCGGCGGCCTGAACAGCAATCTGTTCCGTAAGCTGATCGCCGAGGTCAAGACGCTGCATACGGCCGGCATCGAGCCCGTCTTCTGTACCATCGGCAGCAAGGCGCTGGCCTTCTTCCGGCGCTTCGGCGGCAAGGTGTTGGGGCAGGCCACCCACCTGGGGGACAAGCCGCACATCGAGAGCCTGATCGGCACCGTCAAGGTGATGCTCGACGCCTTCGAGGCCAAAGAGATCGATGCGCTCTATGTCGCGAGCAACGAGTTCGTGAACACCATGACGCAGCGGCCGGTGATTCGCCAACTGGTGCCGCTGGTGCCGGGCGAGCAGGCGATCATGCCGCTGCACTGGGACTATATCTACGAACCCGACGCCAAGACGGTACTCGATTCGCTCCTGACCCGCTACATCGAGGCCCTGGTCTACCAGGGCGTGGTGGAGAACGGTGCCTGTGAGCAGGCGGCCCGCATGGTGGCCATGAAGTCCGCCTCCGACAACGCGGGCGAACTGATCGGCGAGTTGCAGTTGATCTACAACAAGGCCCGCCAGGCGGCGATCACCCAAGAAATTTCAGAGATCGTGGGCGGCGCGGCGGCGGTCTAGCCGGGCACTGCGATTGAGAACCCCGCTTCAGAACGCATCTCCAGACGCCTGCCCAGGCGAGAACGAGGAATAGAATATGAGCTCTGGTAACGTAGTGCAGGTCATCGGCGCGGTGGTGGACGTGCAGTTCCCCCGCACGGACATGCCCAAGGTCTACGACGCACTCATCATCGAGTCCATGGACCTGACGCTGGAGGTCCAGCAACAACTCGGCGACGGGGTGGCCCGCACCATCGCCATGGGCTCGACCGACGGTCTGCAGCGCGGCGTCCCGGTCACCGCGACCGGCGCACCGATCAGCGTTCCGGTCGGGCAGGCGACCCTGGGTCGCATCATGGACGTACTCGGTAAGCCCATTGATGAACTGGGCCCGATCGGGACCGATGAGCGCTGGGGTATCCACCGGGAGGCGCCGAAGCTGGAGGATCAGGCGGCCTCGACCGAGATCCTGGAGACCGGCATCAAGGTCATCGACCTGATCATGCCCATCGTCAAGGGCGGCAAGGTCGGTCTGTTCGGCGGTGCCGGCGTCGGCAAGACCGTCACCCTGATGGAGCTTATCAATAATATAGCCAAGGCCCACGGCGGCTTCTCGGTGTTTGCCGGCGTCGGCGAGCGTACCCGCGAGGGCAACGACTTCTATCACGAGATGAAGGAGTCGAACGTACTCGATAAGGTCGCCCTGGTCTATGGCCAGATGAACGAGCCCCCGGGCAACCGCCTGCGTGTCGCCCTGACGGGGCTCACCATGGCCGAGTATTTCCGCGAGGAGGGCCGCGACGTGCTGCTCTTCGTGGACAACATCTACCGCTACACCCTGGCGGGAACCGAGGTCTCCGCATTGCTCGGCCGTATGCCCTCCGCGGTGGGCTATCAGCCGACCCTGGCCTCGGAGATGGGCACCCTGCAGGAGCGCATCACCTCCACCAGGACCGGGTCCATCACCTCCTTCCAGGCCGTCTACGTGCCCGCGGACGATTTGACCGATCCGTCCCCGGCGACCACCTTCGCGCATCTGGACGCGACCCTGGTGCTGTCGCGCCAGATCGCGGAACTCGGGATCTATCCGGCCGTGGACCCGCTCGACTCCACCAGCCGTATCCTCGACCCCAATGTCGTCGGCGCCGACCACTATGACACGGCCCGCGCCGTCCAGGGCACCCTGCAGCGCTACAAGGAGTTGAAGGACATCATTGCCATCCTGGGCATGGACGAACTCTCCGAGGACGACAAGCTCGCGGTCTCGCGCGCCCGCAAGATCCAGCGCTTCCTGTCCCAGCCCTTCACCGTCGCCGAGGTCTTCACCGGCGCCCCGGGCAAGTTCGTCCCCGTCGCGGATACCATCCGGGACTTCAAGGCCATCGTCAACGGCGAATACGACCACCTCCCCGAGCAGGCCTTCTATATGGTCGGCGGGATCGAGGAGGCCGTCGCCAAGGGCGAGAAGATGGCCGCCTAGCAATTGAGGGTTAAGCTATGGCTATGACCATCCATGTGGACATCGTGAGCGCCGAGGGGGCCATCCACTCCGGGCTCGCGACCATGGTCTTCGCGACCGCGGAGATGGGCGAGGTCGGTATCGCGCCCCGCCACACCGCCTTCATCAGCCGGCTGCGCCCGGGTGATGTCCGGGTGCAGAAGGAGAACGGCGAGCAGGAGCACTTCTATGTCTCCGGCGGCATGATCGAGGTCCAGCCCATGGCCGTGACCATCCTCGCCGACACCGCCATCCGCGCCCAGAACCTGGACGAGGCGGCGGCAATGGAGGCCAAGCGCAAGGCGGAAGACGCACTCGCCGGTCACGCCGCCGAATTCGAATACGCCAAGGCCCAGTCCGAACTGGCCGAGGCCATCGCCCAGTTACGGGCGATCGAGCGGCTGCGCAAGATGAAGACCAGTTAGGGCTCCTTCCCGGTCGCCCTAACTTATGCCCTCGGCGCTTTGCGCCGGGGGCATTTTGATTTTTGCCTTTTGTCATCCTGCGGCGATACTGCTCCGAGACTGGGCAGGCGCTCCCGTAGGATGGGTAGAGCGCAGCGAAACCCATCAATTGTCGGCGTCACGCGCCAATCGCAATCGGCGGGAGCCTCGCGCTTGTCCGACTTTCGCCCCCGCGCTATCGTAGAGGTCTGGGAACTGGGCGTTCTGCGAGGGGAATCAGATGCAAACCTATGAGTCCGACATCGTCGCCTGGTCCATGGATGAGGATGTCCTGGCTCCGTCCTGGCTCCCGGAATGATCCGCCTGCGCGGTGCCCGCACCCACAACCTCAAGAACCTGGATCTGGATCTGCCGCGCGACCGGCTGATCGTCGTCACCGGGCTCT
Organism: Candidatus Thiodictyon syntrophicum; assembly: GCF_002813775.1. Classification (NCBI taxonomy): domain Bacteria; kingdom Pseudomonadati; phylum Pseudomonadota; class Gammaproteobacteria; order Chromatiales; family Chromatiaceae; genus Thiodictyon; species Candidatus Thiodictyon syntrophicum. Next base: position 6,804,947 of record NZ_CP020370.1, on the reverse strand, counting down.
CAGGCTCCGGCAAGTCTTCTCTCGCCTTCGACACCATCTATGCCGAGGGCCAGCGCCGCTATGTCGAGTCGCTGTCCGCCTATGCCCGGCAATTCCTCTCGGTGATGGAAAAGCCGGACATCGATCATATCGAGGGGCTGTCGCCCGCCATCTCGATCGAGCAGAAGACCACCTCCCACAACCCGCGCTCCACCGTCGGCACCATTACCGAGATCTACGACTATTTGCGCCTGCTGTTCGCCCGCGTCGGCAGCCCCCGCTGCCCCCAACACGGGGAGACGCTCGAGGCCCAGACCGTCAGTCAGATGGTCGACCAGGTATTGGCCCTGCCGGAGGGGGAGCGGCTCATGCTCCTGGCCCCGGTGGTGTCCGCGCGTAAAGGCGAGTACCAGCGACTGATCGCGGAACTGCACGCCCAGGGGTTCGTGCGGGCGCGCATCGACGGCGAACTGTGCGAACTCGACAGCCCGCCGGACCTGGATCTCAAGAAGAAGCACGACATCGAGGTCGTGATCGACCGCTTTCGGGTACGCCCCGATCTGCACCTGCGGCTGGCTGAGTCATTCGAGACCGCGCTCGCGCTCTCCGGTGGTATCGCCCGAATAGCGCCGCTGGAGCCCCCGAAAGACGCAGACAGTGCGGCGCCGGGGCGCCCTGAGATCACCTTTTCGGCCACCTTCGCCTGCCCCGTCTGCGGCTACAGCATCCAGGAGTTGGAACCGCGCCTCTTCTCGTTCAACAACCCGGCGGGGGCCTGTCCGACCTGCGACGGGCTGGGCGTCGAGCAGTTCTTCGACCCGGCCAAGGTCGTCGCCCAACCGGGGGTGAGCCTGGCCGCTGGGGCCGTGCGCGGCTGGGACCGGCGCAACGGCTATTACTTTCAGATGGTCCAGGCCGTCGCCGAGCACTATGGGTTCGATGTGGAGACCGCCTGGGTCGACCTGTCGGAGACCGCCCGCCAGGTGGTGCTCTATGGCTCCGGCAAGGACAAGCTCAAACTCAGGCTCCCCCACGAGGGCGGCAGCGGGAAGCTGCGTCCCTTCGAGGGGATCATCCCCAACCTGGAGCGACGCTATCGCGAAACCGACTCCACCACCGTGCGCGAGGAGCTGGCCCGCTATCTGTCGCACCACCCCTGCCCGGCCTGCCATGGCGCCCGTCTGAGCGAGGCGGCGCGCCACGTCTTCGTCGCCGACCGCAACCTCCCCAGCCTCTGCGCCCTGCCGGTCGGCGAGTGCCTCGCCTGGTTCGAGGGGCTGATCCTGCCCGGGCGGCGCGGCGAGATCGGCGCCCGCATCAACCAGGAGATCGCCACCCGGCTGCGTTTCCTCACCGACGTGGGGCTCGACTATCTCACGCTCGCGCGCAGCGCCGAGACCCTCTCCGGCGGTGAGGGCCAGCGCATCCGGCTCGCCAGCCAGATCGGCGCCGGCCTGGTCGGCGTCATGTACATCCTGGACGAGCCCTCCATCGGCCTGCACCAGCGCGACAACGCCCGGCTGCTCAAGACCCTGACCCACCTACGCGACATCGGCAACACCGTCATCGTGGTGGAGCACGACGAGGAGGCGATCCGCGCCGCGGACCTGGTGGTCGACATGGGGCCGGGCGCCGGGGTCCACGGCGGTGAGCTCGTCGCCCAAGGCACCGCCGCGCAGATCGCCGCCAACCCGAAATCACTGACCGGCCGCTATCTCTGCGGCGACCTGCGCATTGCGATCCCGCAACACCGCACCCCGTCGGACCCGGAGCGCCAATTGCGTATCCTGGGTGCCACCGGCAATAACCTTAAAGATGTCGATGCCGCCATCCCGGTCGGCAGCTTTTGCTGCATCACTGGGGTCTCCGGCTCCGGCAAGTCCACGCTCATCAATGATACCCTATTCCCCGTGGCCGCCCGCCAACTCAACGGCGCCAGCCTCACCGCCGCCCCCCACCGCGTCATCGAGGGCCTGGCGTATTTCGACAAGATCGTCGATATCGATCAGAGCCCCATCGGCCGCACCCCCCGCTCCAATCCGGCCACCTATACGGGGCTATTCAACCTGGTGCGCGACCTGTTCGCGTCCGTACCCGAGGCCCGCTCCCGCGGCTACGGCCCAGGCCGCTTCAGCTTCAACGTCAAGGGCGGGCGCTGTGAGGCGTGCAAGGGCGATGGCCTCATTCGGGTGGAGATGCACTTCCTGCCCGACATCTATGTCCAGTGCGACACCTGTAAGGGCCGCCGCTATAACCGCGAGACGCTGGAGGTCCGCTATAAGGGCCGCACCATCGACGAGGTCCTGAACCTCACCATCGAGGACGCGCTGCCCTTCTTCGCCCCGGTCGAGGTCATACACCGCAAGCTCCAGACCTTAATCGACGTGGGCCTTGCCTATGTGCGCCTGGGCCAGAGCGCGACGACCCTCTCCGGGGGCGAGGCGCAGCGGGTCAAGCTCTCGCGGGAACTGAGCAAACGGGACACCGGCCGCACCCTCTATATCCTGGACGAGCCCACCACCGGCCTGCACTTTCACGACGTGGCCCAATTGCTCCAGGTCCTGCACCGCTTCCGCGACCACGGCAATACCGTCATCGTCATCGAGCACAACCTGGACGTCATCAAGACCGCCGATTGGGTCATCGACCTGGGGCCAGAGGGCGGGGACAAGGGCGGTGAGGTCATCAGTGTCGGCACGCCGGAACAGATCGCGGCCGATCCCGGGTCCCATACTGGGCGGTTCCTCAAGCCCTTGTTGCAGCGCGGCTGGTAGGGTGGGTAGCGCGCATCGACCCGAAACCAGAGCATTTTGACCGACTGGCCAAATCAATGGTCCACGAGCGGTTTCCGTGCCGACGCTAACCCTGCTCTCTTGCGGGCCTCCGCGTGTAGTTGACAGTTGCGATAATTTTGACTACTATAAGTAGCATCATGCTGCCGGATACTGATATCTTTTCTCTGTGCCGTTCTGCCTTTGGAGCTCCGAGCTACGAGGCCGACGAGGTTGCGATTTTTCAGGGTGACTGTCTTGAGCTAATGAGGCAACTCCCTCCCAAGATGATCGATCTCGCAGTGACGTCGCCGCCGTATAACATTGGCAAAGAATACGAAGACGTATTGTCGCAAACGCAATATTTGGATTGGTGCGAATCATGGATCAAGCAGATTCATCGCATCACCAAGAGCGACGGCGCATTTTGGTTAAACCTTGGGTATTTCGGAATTCCTGGCAAGGGCCGTGCGATACCGATCCCGTATTTTCTTTGGAATAGAACGCCTTTTTTTCTAATCCAGGAGATAGTCTGGAACTACGGTGCTGGAGTGGCTTGCCGGAGCATGTTTTCGCCCCGAAACGAAAAATTTCTATGGTACGTCAAAGATGCGATGTCGTACTGCTTTAATCTTGACGAGATACGTGATCCCGACGTGAAATACCCAAATCAGAAAAAAAACGGTAAGCTAAAATGCAATCCCTTAGGGAAAAATCCGACCGATGTCTGGCAGTTCCCGAAAGTGACCTCTGGCAGGGATAGGAGTTCAGAAGAGCGGACCCCTCATCCGGCTCAGTTTCCGCTCGCTGTCATTGAGCGGATCATAAAATGCAGTAGCAATGAAGGGGATGTGATACTCGATCCATTTCTTGGTTCTGGAACCACGGCGGAAGCGGCGCTACGACATGGTCGAAAAGTGATTGGGTTTGAAATCGACCCATCCTATGTTCAGATTGCCAGCCGCCGAATTTCAAATTACTTTGAGGCAAAGCAATTTGCCGAAGCCCAAATCGAATTAGCTCTTGGCGTATAGAGTTTTTAACTTTCCGGCGTAAATGTCAGAAGTTAATCGCGACTGCTGGCCTGTAGCTGCTCGCTGGCCAATCCAATCGGCATGGTCAAGCCAGCCGAATCGGATTAACAAAATCGTCGGTTCCGTCCCTTGTGGAGCGAATTTTTCAAAGTTGACAGTTAGATAGTAGCCCGACTTGCTTTTCTTGTCCTTTCTTGCATCTTGAGCATAGCTTCGGTTGCCGAAAATCTGGTCCCGATGAGACGAAGTCTTTAACTCGATAGAGAAGCTGTCGTTCGGGACATAGACGATATCTTTGTCATCAGCGGTTTGCTCCCCTCTCCATTCCTTTGGATATCGTGCTGCCACTTCAAGTGGAATCAATTCATGGAGCAAAGCGCCCATGATTTGGGGTTTCGGGAAAATGTCTTTTCCAATTTTGAAGCTGTGCGATCCAATCGCCGAGGTGAAGATGGACTGCCATGCGTCAAGGACAATATCGACGATTTCTTTGCTTCCTAGGGGATGTTTCGAGATCAGTTTCTCGGTCACTGTTCGCCAATTTTCAGGCGAAACGTTATGATATGGAGATTGCAACCCCATTATTGAATTCCCTCAAGGAGTTTACTTGGCGTCGTGCCTAGGGCCGTCGCGATCTTTATAATGTTCTCGAGGCTTATATTTCTTTCGCCTCGCTCTACCGAACCAATGTAAGTCCGGTGTAGTCCACTCGCCTCAGCAAGGTCTTCCTGCGACAGCCTATGGCTGAGGCGAAGGTCTCGAACGTGCTGACCAAAGAGTCGCTTTTCGGTTGATCTTGCCATGCATCTCAGGATGCCTGTATGATGATTATGTTTCTACAGACTATAAGTATCGTCTCGACTTAGCTCTGACGTTCAATCAGTCTTGGAGGAAACTGTAACGAAAGTTGCGAAAGTCCGATTTCAGGACCTTGCGTCGGCGATCGACCTTGACGACGACCGGCTTGAAAAGTTGACCGACGGAGCGAATTTGGCGTTCAGCCCGGGGTTGGCGAGGGTGATAATTGGGTAATAGGAGAAGGTGCGGGGGCGGCAAAATAGGATCGAGTGGTCTGTATGTGAAAAAACTTGGCGCCTTGGCGTGAGACCTGATGTTTCTGGGCTGAGAGGCGCCGAACATCTTGGACCAGACGGACCTGCCCTTGGGCTACATCCACGGCCGCAAGACCGCGTTCGGATTGAATAATCGCTGGGGCAGCCGTGTTGCGTGCGCGGGGTGAGGCTTGGCCGCCGGGATAATGATCGGCCCGCGTGCTGCGCTCTCGCAGGCGCGCCAGCCCACAATGCAGCGAATCATCCCGGCCGTCCGTCGACCCGTCTGCTGACCAGCAGCGGTGCATAGACCCACAGAAAGACCCCGAACGCCAGGACCCACAGAAACCCGGAGCCGATCAGCCAATGGCTATAGGCCGACGGCCACGCCAGCGGGCCGAAGACGCGCACCAGGGCTGCCAGGTTCAGGGCCGCGAAGGCGATGACCGTCGGCCGGGAGGCGACCATGGCGCGGCCGGTATGACCCAGGGTCACCCGGGTCATCATCCCCAGGGTGAAGACGCCGATCGCGCCGATGGTCAATGCGTGCAGGGCCGGGAAGGGCTGCAGCAGGCCCAGGTGGGCCAGCCCGTTCAGGGTGAGGCCCAGGATCAGCCACAGATACCCGCTGTAGAGCACCGCCAGCAGCGGGATGCCCCAGACCCGTCGATCGTGCCACCCGGCCAGGCGCAGACCCTGGACCAGGGCCAATGACAGCGCGAGCACGGCCGCCGGTACCGCGACCGGCAGGCCGAGCTGGGTGGACGAGTCGGCGCCTACCCAGAGCAGTGCGAGCCCGAAGGTCAGCCGCTCCACCCATGGGTTTGACCTGGGGGCCGCATCCGGGATGGCCGTGCGGGTAAAGAAGGGCATGACCCGCCCGGCGACGACCAACAAGGTCAAGAGGGTCAGCCCAAGCATCAGCCGGTCCCCGGCCAGGGCCGTGCGGGTCGTGAGGCCCAGGGCCTGGAGGTGGACCAGGAGGGCGGCCAGGCACATGCCGCCCAGCAGCGCGAGAAAGGCCCGATTGGCCGGGTTTGGCCCTTGCCATAGCGGCTTGAAGAGCGACAGCGCGAGCAGCGCCGGGAAACTGAGATCCAGGATCGCGACCAGTACCGCGGGAAGCGGCAGGAGCGGTGCGACCCGCCCCAGGGTCCACAGCAGCGTAAGCGCCCCCAGTTCGGCCCCGGTGGCGGTCGCCAGGCCGGTCCAGTTGCGCACGGCGGTGAGCAGAAAACCCGCGATCACGGCCAGGCCGTAGCCGAACAGCAACTCGTGGGCGTGCCAGGTGGTCCCGGCATAATAGCCGTCCATGGCGAGGTTGCCGTGCAACATGGCGAGCCAGACCAGGAGCGTCAGGACGGCCGAGAGTCCCGCGACGAGAAAGAACGGACGGAAGCCCAAGGCGAGGATGGGCAGCTCGCGGCGGGCGCGGGGGATTGGGGTCTGTGGCACTGGGGTGCTCCGTGGGTGCTGTTCTCGAACGTCCAGACCTCGCCGCGGTTCATTCCTCCGGCCATCGCCCTTGGTCCTCCCAGCCGGCGAACTGCGGACCCAGCCCCCCGCCTTGACCGTAGGCGTGACGATAGCGTTCCGCGAGGGTCGGCTCCCGCTGGTCGCGCGGATGGCCCGAGATGGCGCGCCGCAAGATGGCCGAGTGGCCGTCGCGCTGGACCTCGGGGGGCGCCGTCGAAGCCTTGATCGTGCATCCGGCCACCCTGCTGGAGGGGAGGTCGCTGGTCCGCACAGCGGACCCTACGGGCGCGGGGCCGTAGGGTCCGCTGTGCGGACCACAGACCTCGCCGTTGGCTGACAGGGCAAGATTGTGATCAGGGCCGACGTTGAGTTCAGTCAGCAAACCCTTGTCGATGGTGAACTGTAAGGCTTTCATGTGGCATCATGATGTGGTCGACTTTCCAACATGACTTTAGCACGGCGCGGCGATGATGTGACCGGTCCTTGGATCGGCGCGGCGATGTTGCGCTAATCTAACCGCTTGGCCGACAACGGCGCAGTGTCGCGCGCGCCTGTCAAGACCCACCTTTCTCCAGGAGCAAACAACCCAGATGAAGCTCGGCGTCGTAATCCTGGCCGCGGGGATGGGCAAGCGGATGCGTTCCGACCTGCCCAAGGTGCTGCACCCGTTGGCGGGCAGGCCAATGCTGGCCCATGTGGTGGCGGCGGCCACGCGCATCGGCGCGGCGCGCACCGTGGTGGTCTATGGTCACGGGGGCGCAGAGGTGCGCGCCGCGCTGGCCGACGAGGACTGCGCCTGGGTGGAGCAGGCCCAGCAGCTCGGCACCGGGCACGCGGTGCTGCAGGCAATGCCCCTGGTCCAAGACATGGATCGGGTCCTGGTGCTCTATGGCGATGTGCCGCTGGTGGATTCGGACACCCTGAGCCGCCTGATCGAGGCCAGTCGGGACAGCGGTCTCGGCATCCTCACCGTGCTCATGGACGACCCCACCGGCTACGGCCGCATCATCCGCGACGCCGGCGGGCGCATCCTGCGCAGCGTCGAGCAGAAGGACGGGACCCCGGAGGAACTGGCGGTGCGCGAGGCCAACACCGGCTTCCTGGTGGCGGATCGCGCCCGGCTGGACGGTTGGCTCCAGGGGCTCACCAACGCCAACGCCCAAGGCGAGTATTACCTGACCGACGTGATCGGCCTGGCGGTGGCGCAAGGGGAGCGGGTGGCGAGTGTGCACCCGGTGACGCTGGAGGAGGTCTCCGGCGTCAATGATCGCGTCCAACTCGCGGCCCTGGAGCGCTTCCATCAGCGCCGCCTGGCCGAGGGCCTGATGCGCAACGGCGTCACCCTGGCCGACCCGGCCCGCATCGACATCCGCGGACGCCTGACCACGGGGCGGGACCTGTTCATCGACGTCAATCTGATCTGCGAGGGCGAGGTGACCCTGGGCGACGGGGTGCGCATCGGCCCCAATTGTCTGATTCGCGATAGTATCATCGGGGACGGCACGCACATCTTCGCCAATTGTGTGATCGAGGGGGCGCAGGTCGGCACCGGGGCGCGCATCGGTCCCTTCGCGCGCCTGCGCCCGGAGGCGCGGCTGGCCCCCGACACCCATATCGGCAACTTCGTCGAGATCAAGAAGGCGAACGTCGGTGAGGGCAGTAAGGTCAACCACCTGACCTATATCGGGGACACGGACATCGGCGCCGGGGTCAACGTCGGCGCCGGGACCATCACCTGCAACTATGACGGGGCCAACAAGTTCCGCACCCTGATCGGGGACGGGGCCTTCATCGGCTCCAACGCCTCCCTGGTGGCCCCGGTGACTATCGGCGCCGGGGCCACCATCGGCGCCGGTTCAGTGATCAACCGTGACGCCCCCCCCGGCGAGCTGACCGTCACCCGTGCCCGCCAGACCACGATCCCCGGTTGGCAGCGGCCGCGGAAACAGCCTAAAACATAACCTAAGGAAGAAGATTTGCCGCAAATGAACGCTAATGAGCGCAAATGATTCACTGGGTTACTGCCTCGGTGCGGCACCCGCCGTGCGACTGCGCAGAAAGCGGTGAGCATTTGATCATTTGCGTTTATTTGCGTTCATTCGCGGCTAGATTTCTTCTTCCAAATTCAGCGGAGTAATCATCATGTGCGGTATCGTCGGCGCCATCGCCCAACGCCCGGTCGCGGCCATCCTGCTCGAGGGGCTGCGTCGGCTCGAATACCGCGGCTACGACTCCGCCGGTATCGCCGTCCTGGAGTCGCCCGGCAAGCTCAATCGCGCGCGCACCCTGGGTAAGGTCGCGCGCCTGGCGGAAGAGGTCGCCGCCCATCCGCTCCCCGGGACCTTAGGGATAGCCCACACCCGCTGGGCCACCCACGGTGAGCCCGCGGTGCGCAACGCCCACCCCCACATCTGTCGCGACCGCTGCGCCCTGGTCCATAACGGCATCATCGAGAACCACGAGGAACTGCGCCGGGAGCAACGCGCCGCCGGCCATCGCTTCACCTCCGAGACCGACACCGAGGTCGTGGTCCACGCCGTTTATGACGAACTGGTCGGCGGGTACCCCCTGATCGAGGCGGTGCGCCGCGCCGCCGCCCGCATGACCGGCGCCTACGCCCTGGCCGTGCTCGATTTCCAGGATCCGGAGCACCTGGTGGTCGCGCGCCAGGGCAGCCCGCTCGTGATCGGCGTGGGCTTCGGTGAGCACTTCGTCGCCTCCGACGTCTTCGCCCTGCTGCCGGTGACCCACCGCTTCATCTTCCTGGAGGAGGGTGACATCGCTGAAATCACCCGCGAGTCCGTGCGCATCTGGGACCGCAAGGGTGAACCGGTCACGCGCCCGGTCAAGGAATCTGCGGTCGCCAGCGACTCCGCCGAGCGCGGCGCGTACCGGCACTTCATGCTGAAGGAGATCTTCGAGCAGCCCCGCGCCATCGCCGACACCCTGGACGGGCGCCTGCTGGGCAATCGGGTGGTGCCGGAGGCCTTCGGTAACGCCGCGCCCGACCTCTTTGCGAGTATCCAGGCGGTGACCATCGTCGCCTGCGGGACCAGCTACCACGCGGGCCTGGTCGCGCGCTACTGGATGGAGTCCCTGGCCGGGCTGCCCTGCAACGTCGAGGTGGCGAGCGAGTACCGCTACCGCCGCCATGTGGTGCCTCAGTCCGCCCTTTTCGTCACCATCTCCCAGTCGGGGGAGACCGCGGATACCCTGGCGGCCCTGCGCATCGCCAAGGAAACCGGTTACGCCGCCACGCTCGCCATCTGCAATGTGCCCGAGAGTTCGCTGGTGCGCGAATCCGACCTGGTGCTCCTGACCCGCGCCGGCCCCGAAATCGGCGTCGCCTCCACCAAGGCCTTCACCACCCAACTCATGGCGCTCTTGCTCTTGACCGTGACGCTGGGGCGCTTCCACCGGCTGGACCAGGCGCAGGAGGAGCGCCTGGTCGCCCTGATGCGCACGGTCCCGGCCAAGATGGAGCAGGTCCTGGCCCTGGACGCGCCCATCGCGACGCTGGCCGAGCAGTTCGTCGACAAGCAGCACACCCTGTTCCTGGGGCGTGGGGAACTCTACCCGATCGCCATGGAGGGGGCGCTGAAACTCAAGGAGATCTCCTACATCCACGCCGAGGCCTACCCGGCGGGCGAGCTCAAGCACGGCCCGCTGGCCCTGATCGACGAGGACATGCCGGTGGTGGCGGTGGCGGCCAACAACGCGCTCCTGGAGAAGCTGAAATCCAACCTGGAAGAGGTCCGTGCCCGCGGCGGTCAGCTCTTTGTCTTCGCCGACTTTCAGGTCCCGCTGCAAGAGGCGGCCGGGATCACGGTCATCCGCCTGCCGGAGACCGACGACCTGATCGACCCCCTGATCTTCACCATCCCCATGCAACTGCTGGCCTACCATGTGGCGGTCCTGAAGGGCACCGATGTGGACCAGCCGCGCAATCTGGCGAAGTCAGTGACGGTCGAGTGAGTTCTTGAGCGCAGCGTCAACGATAGGTTTCGCTGCGCTCTCGCACCCTAACGGTTATACTCGCCTGGTCTCATTGCGGCTTCACGGTCGCGGCGGCGTCCCGCCTGCTGCCGACCACCAAAACAGCGATCCGGTTGGCACTCGGCGCCGGTCTTTGCCCTTATACTCTCACCTAAGACACGTCTAAGAACGAGAATCTCTCGAGAGGATCGGCGGACCTGGGCCCTGAGCTCGCCGCGGATCCGACGCCGCTACCAGCTTGGGTTGTCTCTGCGCCGGCGGGTGCAGAGTGCTTCCGTACACCGAGACCCAGCTCATGCCGGATCGAAATTCTCCCAACATGCTGCCCTTCGCCGCCCGTGATACGGGCCCCGACGGGACCATTCCCGCGGACGCGCTGCTGTTACTGGCGGGGTGCCGCGACCGACTCGCCCATGGGGTCGCCAAGGCCTTGGCCGAGAACCTGGGCGCTGTCGCAGACGACCTGCTTGGCATGGCCGACCGCGCCACCAGCCTGGAGCAGCAGCAGCGCTATTTCGCCGCGATGGAGTTCCTGACCAGCCGCGGCCAGGATTTTCTGGAGCGGTTTCGCGGCGGCTTGTGTGAGCACTTCGACGTTGGCCTCGCCGCCCTGCGGCGCGGCCGTCCTTACGACGCCCCGGGCACCCCGCTCGATCAGCATCCCGTCAACGCGGACGCCTTCAAGCGCGACCTGGTGCTCGGCAAGCTTGCGGCCCGCGCCGTCTGCCATTGTGCGGAGCAGCTCACCGCGCTCGACCGCCGTCTCGCCGCCCTGCTGGCTTCGGCGCGCGTCGACGAAGACGATAACCCGCTGTACCCCCGTGCACTGTTCGCCGCCATGCTGCGTGCGTTCGAGGCGTTGGGTGTGTCCCAGACCTTGGCCCTGACGATCCTCGAGGCGTTCGAGCGCCAGACCCAGACGGCGCTTGCCGCCATCTACGCGGGACTCAACCGGCACCTGGTCGACCATGGCAGTGCGCCCGCGCTGCCCAACGGCTCGCGCTGCGTGCAGTGCGGCGAGCCGGGCGACCGCCTGGCCGGTCCGTCGGCGGGGGCGTCCGGATCGCCGTGCACCGGCGGGTCGGCCGACCCGCTGCCCGGGGTCCCCGTGCTCGACCCGGCGGCCGCCGATCTCGCGGGCCTGCCCGCGCAGGCCCGCTTCGAGGACCTGGTCTTCGGTCAGCTCGCCCGCGCCATCGCGGCGGCGACGCGGACCCCGCGCGGGCGTCGGGCGGTGCGCCCGGGGTCTGATCCGAATCCCGCGCCGACCCTCGGCCTGGCCCAATTGATGGCGGCCCTGACCGCCCTGCAACGGGGGCGTGGCGACCCGCATCACCTGCCGGGGATGGGGGCGGCAGCACTCGCCGCGGGGCCGGGCACGGTGCTGCAGCAGTTGCGCGCCACGGCGCTGGCGGCCGGCTCGCACCCGGTCGATGCCCTGACCATCGATATCGTGGCACTGCTCTTCGACGCCATCTTCGCGGACCCGGACCTCCCGGCGACCCTGCGCGCGGAGGTCGCCAGGCTCCAGATCCCGGTCCTCAAGGCGGCCCTGCTGGACAAGGCCTTCTTCTCCAACAAGCGGCACCCGGCGCGGCGTCTGCTTGACCTGATCGCCAGTGCCGGGCTCGGGCGCCACGAGGCCGACGCGCCGCGCCTGATGACCAGTATCCAGGCCATCGTCAGCGAGGTGGTGGCGGGCTTCGAGACCAGCATCGACATCTTTGCCGCCCAGGCGCAGCAGTTGGAGGACTTCCTGGCGGACGAGGAGGCGCGTGCCCGGACGCGGACCACGGTGGTGGTCGACAAGCTTGCCCAACGCGACCGGCGGGACTTGGCCCAGGCCCGGGTGACAACCGAGATCGAGGCGCGCCTCAAGGTCCCGGGGATGCCGGCCCTGGTCGGGGAATTCCTCGATCGTCACTGGCGCTCGGTGCTGGAGGAGACCTACGTCCGCCATGGCGATGAAGCGCAACCCTGGCAGCAGGCCCTGGCGGCCATGGACGACCTGCTGTGGAGCGTGGCCCCCAAGTACGGGGCGGCGGAGCGCAATCGCCTCCTCACCTCGCTGCCCGATCTCCTGAGCCGCCTGCGTGTCCCGCTCGAGGCCGCCGGTCTACAGGCGGTTTGGGACCCCTTCTTCGGCCAACTGATCAGGCTGCACATGGGGGCCCTGCATAAGGACAGTCCCGCCGCTACCTATCGGGAGTCCCCGAATCCGGAGCCCGTGACGGCGCCGCCCCCCGCCGCCGCCGAACGCCCTGGATTGCGGGCCGTCGACCTGGTCGAGGCCGCCCACTGCATCGAGTATCACCCGGCGGCCCAGGGCGCCGGGCCGACCAACTGGGAGCCTCTCGCCGACCGCGAGCTGCGGCTCGCCCGGTCCCTGGAACTCGGTACCTGGGTCGAGTTCGAGAGTTTCCTGGGCACCCGCAAGACCCTGCGTCTTAGTTGGATCAGCCAGTTGCGCGGGGTCTACCTGTTCACCAACCGCCAGGGTGAGAACGCCATGACGCTCGCCCCCGCCAGTCTCGCGGAGCACCTGCGCAAGGGCACGGCCCGGGTGCTGAATCAGGCGCCCCTGACCGACCGTGCGGTCGCGCACCTGCTGGCCGGTTCGGCGTCGGCAGCCGCCACTCTGTAGTCCTGGAGTCCAAGGCTTCAGCCTTGGTCATTGGCGTAGGGTGCGCCGTGCGCACCTCAAGAGGCTGCGGTTGATCGCCGCGGCCAGGGTTTCGGTTGGCGCCACAGTGCGCACGGCGCACCCTACGGCCGCGGTGCAGTCAATGGTCCGAGCCTTATCCATCAAGCGGCATTAGCCACCCTGCCGCGGTGCGGGCAAATCGCCTACACTGCCGGCCTAGACCCACCTACCTTAGGCCAGCCATGAGCGAGATTCCCCCGCTGCGCGTCCTGTCCATCGTCGGCACCCGCCCGGAGGCCATCAAGATGGCACCGGTCATCCAGGCCCTCGCCGGCGACCCGGCCTTCGCGTCGCGCGTGCTCGCCACCGCGCAGCATCGCCAGATGCTCGACCAGGTCCTCGCGCTCTTCGGTATCCGGCCCGATCTGGACCTCGACATCATGCGGCCCAACCAGGCACTCACCGCCCTGACCGCCCGGCTGCTCCTGGCCCTGGACGAGGCGCTGGGTGCGGAGAACCCGGACCTGGTCCTGGCCCAGGGCGACACCACCACCGTGATGACGGCGGCCCTGGCCTGCTTCTATCGCAAGATCCCCTTCGGTCACGTCGAGGCGGGGCTGCGCACGGGCGATCTTGACAACCCCTTCCCGGAGGAGATGAATCGAGTAGTGGCCGGGCGTCTGGCGCGTTGGCACTTTGCCCCGACCGCCAGCGCCCGGGACAACCTGTTGCGCGAAGGCGTCGCCCCCGCGGCCATCCATGTCACCGGCAACACCGTCATCGACGCCCTGTTGAGCGTGGCGGACCGCCGACCGGCGATCGGGGTCCCCATCGACCCGGCCAAACGGCTGATCCTGGTCACCGCCCATCGGCGCGAGAACTTCGGTGAGCCCTTGCGTGAGATCTGCCGCGCCATCCGTCGCCTGGCGGAGACCAACCCGGATGTCGCGGTGCTCTACCCGGTGCATCCCAACCCGAATGTGAAGGGCGTGGCCGAGGCCCTGCTCGGCGACTGTCCGGGCATCACCCTGTGCCCGCCGCTCGACTACCTGCCGTTCGTCGGGGCCATGCAGCGTGCCTACCTGATCTTGAGTGACTCCGGCGGCGTCCAGGAAGAGGCCCCGGCCCTGGGCAAACCGGTCCTGGTGCTGCGCCAGGAGACCGAGCGGCCCGAGGCGGTCGCGGCCGGGGTGGTCAAGCTGGTCGGCCCGGTATATGAACGGATAGTGGCGCAGGCCCAGCGCCTGCTCGATGACCCGGGCTATTACAGTTCCATGGCCCGCGGCGTCTCGCCCTACGGCGACGGGCACGCGGCGGGGCGCATCGTCGCGGTGTTGCGCGGGCACCGCGTGGCCGGGTAGCCAACTTCAGGGTCCCTCAAGTCACGACAATATGATCCGGCGGTAAGTCGTCCTGATACCGCTCGTACATTGCGATATAGGCGGACTCGATCGCGCGGGTAAAGCGCTCGGCGTCGAAGAGCGCACAGGTCGGCAGGTTGGCGAGTAGTCTCTGCCTGACGGCTGCCAACTGCTCCGGCTGGGTTGCCAGCGTCACGGCCAGTGCCTCATATTCCTGCGGGGTCGTCGTGATCAGGTCAGGCACACCGACCACCTTGAGCAGGCTCGCCGCCACCCGGCTGGCAAACGACTGACCGCTGCGCGTCACGATCGGCAACCCCATCCGCAAGGCATCACTGGCAGTCGTGTGGGCAGTGTATGGAAAGGTATCGAGAAACAGGTCTGCCGATCGCAAGCGGTTCAAATGCTCGGCGGTCGGCAGGCCGGCCGCAAAGATGAGACGCTGGGGGTCGACCCCGGCCTGTGCTGCACGCTTACCCAGGTTCAGTCGTGCGGTCTGATTGCCGACCAGCAACCACAGGACGCTGTCAGGCACGCGCGTGATGATGCGCAGCCATGAGTCAAATACGTCCGGGGTGATCTTGTAGTGGGTGTTGAACGAACAGAAAACAAAACCAGACGCCGGCAGCCCCAGTCCCGCACGACCGATCTCCTTGTCGGATAGCTCCTGCTCCCGGCAGTTCGCCTGATAAGTATCCGGAAGATAAACGATCTTTTCGCAATAGTGCTGCTGCGCATCGGCCGGGATCAGGGTCCGGTCGGCAAGCAAATAGTCGATGTAAGGCGCGCCCATGGTGCCCGGGTAACCCAGGTAGCTCACCTGGATGGGGGCCGCCCGGTCGGCAAAGATGCCGGGCCTGCAGCCGAGCGTAAAGCCATTCAAGTCGATCGCGAGGTCGAGTTCCAGGTTGCGGGCCAGCGCGGCGGCCTCCCGATCCGACAGCGAGCGGATATCGATGAATTGATCGAAGGCCCGGGCGGCCCGTTCACGCCAACTGTCGCCGGTGTCCGGTCCGAACGAGAAGGCGATCAGCTCGAACCGCCGTCGATCATGTAACTCAAACATCTCCGCCATCAGATGCATCATCGGATGATGACGGAAATCAGCAGAAAAATAGCCGATGCGGATTCTCTCCCGGCGGCCGCGTTTTGCGATCTCAGGCACGCCATGACCAGCCGGATACCTTACTGCAGCGTAAAGCTCCGCGGCCCGGCGATGGACTTGCGGCGCGTCGATCAACGCCAGGAGGGGGAAGGGTGAGGAAACCGTTTCGTTGTTCGCCAACTGTTCTGCGAGTCGCTCGCGTTCAGTATCAAACAGACGCCAATCGCACAGGTACAGGCGGGCGTAGAGCGCTTGTCCGCGCAGAAAATCAAGTGTCGGCGTGATCGCCAAGGCCTGCTCAAAACCGGCCAGCGCCTCCTCGAAACGACTCGCTGCAAAGAGGATTTCGCCGCGCTGCGCGTGCGCCTCGGCATAGCCTGGATTGATCGCCAGGGCCTGCGCGTAACTGGCCAGCGCCTCCCCCGGTCGCTCGAGTTGACCCAGGGCCAGACCACGGTTGTAGTAGGCCTCCGCATAGTCCGGCCTGACCGCCAGCGCCTGTTCGTAACTGGCGAGTGCCTCCCCCCAACGATTGAGGTCGCGCAGGGCCGTGCCGCGGTTGATATGCGCCTCGGCATAGTCTGGTTTGATCGCCAGCGCCTTGGCGTAACTGGCGATCGCCTCCTCCAAACGCCCGAGCTTGTTCAGGGCCAGCCCCAGATTGTAATGTGCGTAGGCGTGGTCGGGGGCAATCTCCACCAAGCGACTCAATAACGCGGCACCCTGCTCCAGGTGACCCACTTGGCACTCCAGGCTGCCCAGCAACCAGAGTACATCGGCGTTGCGCGGCTGCGCCTGCAAGAGTTGGCGATAGAGCGCCGTTGCCTGCCCGAGTTGTCCCGCCTGATGAAAGGCCAGCGCCTGATTTAGCAGGGCCTGCGGTGTGGTCGCTGAGGGTCTTGCTGTCATCGACTATCTCCCATGGGTGCTAAAGCTACCGGACGTTCTCACGGACCGGGCGTCGTTGTCGTTGTCGTAATCGTTGTCGGATTATTCGATTACGACAACGACAACGACAACGACAACGAACCCGGGATCTCGGTTACCACATCAGTTCTGATCGCACCCGGAGGGCGCTCCCGGCGCGACTTTCACGGCAAATCATTCTGTATCCGTGGTCCGCCCTCAGCGCCGCGTGGTCGCCACCATCTCAGCCATGCTGTCCCGCAGGGTCCGCCGCGACTGGAATCCGAGCTCTTGTCGAATCGCGGTGCCGTCATAGCAGGCCGCGCCGGTCAGTTTCTCCAGGACCTCGGAGTCGAAGGGCAGGCGTCGGCCCCGCAGCCGCCCGATCCCGTCGCCGCCCAGCGCGGCCAGCCGCAGCAGGCCGATCGGCAGGTTCCAGCGGGGCGCCCGGCGGTCCAGTGCCTCCAGGATGCACTCGTAGATTCGGCGGGTGCTGTAGGGGGTGCCGTCGGTGACGACATAGGTCCGACCGCGCGCCTGGGGGAGCGCGGCGCAGAGTACCGCCGCCTGCGCCAGGTCGTCGCGATGGATCATGGAGCGGCCGTTGCCCAGCTCAGGCAAGGGCGGGAACCAGCCGGCCCGCACGGCCCTGATCAGCAGCTCCAGATAGCCCTTGGGGTGCGGGCCGTAGACCAGGGACGGGCGCAGGACCACCGGGTGCGGGACGGCCCCGCTGGTCAGCACCGCCCGCTCGGCGGCCAGTTTCGAGCGTCCGTAAGGGCCCTCGGGTGTCGGCGCGTCCGCGGTGCCCCCCCCCATGGCCTTGACGCTGCTGAAATAGACGAACCCGCGCACGCCTTCGCTTCGGGCCGCCGCGAGCAGGTCCAGGGTGCTGCGGCAATTGGCGAGCCGGTACTCCTCCTCCGCCTCCGCCTCCGGCCCCGCCGCGAGGGCATGGGCCTTGCCCGCCAGGTGGAAGATGCAGTCGATGTCGGCCAGCAGGTGCGCCGGCAGGGCCTCGCGGCCCAGGTCAAGGGTGACCGCCTCGTCCCAGGGGCCCGCGGTGCGCCGCCGCATGACCGCCCGCACCCACCGACCGTCCGCTTGCAGGCGCCGACACAGGCCGGGGCCGATGAATCCGGAGGCGCCGGTGACCAGGACCATCCCCTTCATGTCGCACCCCTAATCTTGACGCAACAGTGCCGCGGCGCTCGCCGCAGGCCCGCGCCCGCCATCGGACATTGCTGCACCTTTATCGTCTAACCAGGCACCCAAGTTGCCGTTACCCAGGCTAGAAAGATATCATAAGGGCTCGTCAAGGGGGCCTTGGCGAGCGCCTTCGCGGCGTCGGCCGGGTGTCCCCGTGGTCTCTGCCGGTGTCCTTAAACGAGCCCCGCGGCCGCGGACCGTTCCGCCCCGGGGTCTGGCTGTGGGGCGTCCGGCCCGCCGATCCGGCAGGCCAAAGGGTTGTACCCGCATGTGACAACATGTAGTTTCTCCACACGATGTCCCCTTCACCCGCGCCCGGCGCGAAGCAGCCGCTGGCGTGTGCTCCAAGGAAAATCCGGGTGTTAAATGCGTGTTGTTGGGAAATACATACAGTTGTAATATGATCACGCGTCTGCTAATCTAGACTTCACGTCAAAACAGTGTCACGCCGTCATGACACAGGCAGCGCCAGCGCGCCCGTGCCGCGTTGCCCGCCGCCGCGGATCACCCGTCCGCGGCCGCTCGGGTGGTGTCGTAACACTGTCAAGGCCGGTAATGTTTCAGGAGTCAGTTATGGGTGTGCGGTTTCATCGGCCTTCGACGCGTGTCGGCGTCGGCCTTGGGGTCTTAAGTATGTTGCTCTTGGCGGGCTGCGGCCCCGCAACCCCGCCGTCGGCCACCTCGGCGCCCAAAGCGGTCGCCGCACAACAACCCCAGGAGGCCATCAAGCAGCGGGTGGAGGCCCGCTGGGCGCGTCTGATCGAGCGCGATTTCGCCGGGGCCTACATCTTTGAAACCCCGGCCTACCGGGCGACGGTCGACCCCAAGCAGTACGGCGCCCAGTTTGGCGCCGGCGTGAACTGGGTCAGGGTCACCGTCGATCAGGTCAGGGTCGATCCGGCCGGTGACCGGGCCGAGGTCGATGTCACGCTGCAGATGCAGTCGCTGGCACCACTCGGGGCCGGTCTCGTCGACCGCATTCAGCCGCTGCGCGAGCGCTGGATCCTCACCCAGGGGGACTGGTGGGTAGTGCATGACGAAGACTAGAAGAGAGTTCCTCAGGAGGCCAGGCAGACGCACGGGGGCGTCGGCAGGGGTCCGGCACCGACCTGGCATCGGGGCAAAGCGTGAAGCCAGCTTGACACTGACTTCGCAATTGGAGTAGGCTGATAGGGAAATTTTTCGTGCGATTGTTGAGCGGGACCACCACGCAGTGATAGCCTTTGCTGGTCCTCACGAACGAACATCAACCCAGGGGAATACCATGACCACTTTTAACCGAACGAAAACCGCCGCCGCCGTCTCCGCGCTCTTAGCGGGCATGGCCCTGGCCCCCGCCAACGCCGTGGAACTCGCCGGCAACGGGCTCGGCGATGTCGCCGAGACGTCCTATTACACGGTGCGAAACGGTCAGCAGACCAACATCAGCCTCGTCAATACCTCCGCGGATTACGTGGTCGCCGTCAAGGTCCGCTTCCGCCAGGCCGCCGACAGCAAGGACGTGCTCGACTTCAACGTCTTCCTCTCCCCGAACGACGTCTGGACTGCGACGGTCGGGCTCAACACCGGCACCGGGCTGCCCTGGGTGCAGACCACTGACCTCTCCTGCACGACCCCGACCGTCATGCCGAAGGGTACCGCCAATACCGCGGCTAACCGGCAACTCGGCTTCGTTGTCGTCGGGACCAATGGCGCGGGCGCGCAGATCAAGCAGGTGGACTTCGTCACCGCCAGCAACCCCTTGTCCACGGAGGGCTACATCGAGATCATCGAGATGGGCGTCGCCGTGCCGAAGAGTGATATCTACCCGGATGCCAGTCTGCTGGCGAGCTGGGCCGTGAGCACGTCGCGGAATTGCGCCAACCTGGCCAGTGTCTATCCTCCGACCCTGCGTCCGATTTTGGTCACCGGGTCACAGGCCCGTCAGGCTCCTCCGGGCATCACCGCTACCTGCAACACTGACACAAACACCGGCCCAACCAGTTTGTATCAATGGCCTTTGATCCCCTCGCGCGGCGCGGCCGCTTCCGGGACGACGGCGTTTCAGGCCGAGTTTTGTGAGCCCCTCAATGTGTTGAAGGTGGCCAGCAATATCGTGCGGACGAACACCGGCATCGTGTTTGATGCGCCTGTGACCACCTTTGCGAATTTCTTCAGTCCCGCTGCTGGTTCGGAAAATCAATTGGCTCCGAATGCCAACGACCTGATGGGTTGGACACCGCAGCAGGTGCGGCCAAATCTCCTAGACGGCAGTCCCGCCGGCGCCCTGCGTTCGCCGACGACTGGCCTCCCCGCTGCCGACCCGGCCAACCCCGCCCTATCCATCCAAGTCTTCAACGGCGTGTCTCGCACCGCGGGATTCACCTACAGCAGTGCCTCTCCGATCCCGACAGTCGACGCGGTCGGCAGCCTGATCACGGCGTTCGAGGTCGACAACGAGTGGTGGGCAAACAACGGTGCCCTGCCTTCGACCGGCTGGGTCGTCAACTTCCCGACCAAGCACCACTATGGGGTCCAACCCAGCGCCACGACCGAGGACCCCTTCTTCGGTGTGTACCCGCGTTCCTATACGTACTACGGCCCCTTCGCGGATGGCACCAACCAGGGCAGTTGCCAACCGGTCGGGCTGACCTATTGGGATCGTGAAGAGAAGGAGGTTGTCGGCATCGTGGAACCCTCGCCGCCCAGTGGCCGTTGCCTCCCCCTCGAGGTCTCCACGATCAGTTTCCGGACCGGCACCAACTATTTCAGCTCGCAGAACCCCAACACCTTCGCGATACAGTTGGGATTCAGTTCGGGTTGGGCAGCACTCGGCTTTACCAGCGCTGGCAGCATCGCCTCGTCTGTCACCACGAGCACGCCGATCAGCTACACATTCGCCGGTCTGCCCACGATCGGGTTCTCGGCCACGACCATCGCCAATGGCACGGTCAACGCCTCCTACAATACGCCGCACGCGTACCAGCGGTTTATCGCGCCCTGACGGCGAGCTGACCTTCGCCCACCAATGCGTCTCGCGGGCGGCCCAGCCGCCCGCGACCGCCGGGCTACACCCGGGGCATCGTCCCCGGGTGTTTTCGTCTAAATTCCCTGAGTTTCGGACCCCTCGCGTCCGGACCTCCTGCACGGGCCAAGCCCTCGGCACTCACCGCAAGCACCACCGCGGGACCCTGCCGGGCCGTCGGCTGTCTCAGGCCACCTGGTGAAGAACGTGACAAATGACCAACTGTCCCCCGACGCCGATCGGCGTCGCCCATCTCCCCTTGCCATCTGTCTGCGCTACGCCCTGGGGCTGTCCCTCCTGCCCTTGGCCGCCGCCGCGCGTGCCGACGCGGCCCTGATCCAGGGTCCGCTCCCGGAGGTCGCCGTTACCGCGGCGGACGTCCGGACCGAACTGATCACGGCACCGGACTCGGTGCGCAGTCAACTGACCTCTGACCGCGACGTCCTGATGCGGGCCATCACCGCCCTCTATCAGCGCAAGGCCATGGTCGCGGCCGCCAAGGCCGCGGGCCTGGAGCGCTTGCCGGAGGTCCAGGCGCGGGTCGAGCGGGCGCGCGAACAGATCTATGCCACCGCGCTCACCCAGAAGGAGGAGCAGGACCTGAGCGCACGGATCCCCGATATGACCGCCCGGGCTGCGGAGCTCTATCAGGCCCACCCCGACCGCTACCTGACCCCGACGCTGGTCCGCGTCCGGCACATACTCCTGAAGGCGGACACGGATGATGCCGCCGCGGCCCGCCGCCCCGAGGCCGAAGACCTGCTGAAGCAGCTGCAAGCGGGTGCGGACTTTGCCGAGCTGGCCGCGAAGTCCTCGCAGGACACGGCCAATGCGAAGGAGGGCGGCGCGCTGCCGGCCTTCAAGCGGGGCGACATGGTCAAGCCATTCGAGGACGCCGCCTTTGGCCTCCAGCAACCCGGGGACTTAAGCCCGGTCGTCAGGTCCAAGTTTGGTCTCCACCTCATCCGGCTCGAAGAGGTCCAGCCCGGGCGGCAGCGCACCTTCGATGAGGTCAAGGAGTCGATCATCGCCAAACTGAGTAACGACTGGGTCGTCGAGGCCCGCCAGGCATGGGTCCAGGGGCTCGTCGACCCGAGCAAGATGACGATCGATCAGCCAGCCCTGGACGCCTTGGTCGCCGAGATTATCGCGGCAGGGCCGCCAGCCCCGGGTGCTACTGTGACACCGGCAGCCAAGGGCCGCTAGGCAAACGATGACCGATCACCATCAGCCGACGGGCGCCGCGGTCCGCCGCCCGGTCGCCGTGCACACGGCGGCCCGCCCGCGGCTTTCCCTCGCCGAGCACGGCCCGCAGCACGTCTTTACCTCCCTGACGGACAACGCGGGCCTGATCGTCCAACTCGCGCGGCGCGAGATCGCCGCGCGCTATCGCGGTTCGGTACTCGGCGTCGCCTGGTCGTTCGTCACGCCGATGCTGATGCTTGCCATCTATACCTTCGTCTTCAGTGTGGTGTTCCAGACCCGCTGGGCGACGCCGATGAACAGCCGCTTCGAGTTCGCCTTGGTGCTGTTCGCGGGCCTGATCGTGTTTGCCCTGTTCTCGGAATGCGTCTCCCGCGCACCCTCGCTGATGGCCGAGAACCCTTCCTATATCAAACGCATCGTCTTCCCGCTCGAGGCCCTGGCCTGGGTCTCGCTGGCGAGCGCGCTGTTCAACGCCGCGGTCAGCTTCGGGATCCTGCTCGTCGCCTATGTCCTCATCGCCGGCCTGCCGCCGCTGACCGTGCTCTGGTTGCCCGTGGTCCTCATGCCCTTGGTCCTCATGACCCTGGGGCTGGTCTGGTTCCTGTCGTCGACCGGACTTTTCATCCGCGATATCCGCCAGTTCGTCGGTATTGTCGTACCGGTGTTGATGTTCGCAAGCCCCCTGTTCTACCCGGTCTCGGCCCTGCCGGAGCGGGTCAGGGGTTACATGCAGATCAATCCCCTGGCGGTGGCAATGGAGCAGGTGCGCGATGTCCTGCTGTTCGCCAAGGCGCCGGGCCTTGGGGTGCTCGCGCTATCCCTGGTGCTCTCCATGGCCGTCGCCTGGGCCGGAGTCGTCTGGTTCCGGGTGACCAAGCGGGGGTTCGCCGATGTCGTCTGAGGTCGTCGTCCGTGCGGAGGCCGCCGGCAAGGCCTATGCGATGTTCCAGCGGCCGGAGCACCGGCTCAAGCAGATGCTGTTCGGTCGCTGGCGTACCTACTACGAGCAATTCTGGGCGCTCAAGGCAATTGACCTTGAGATCCGGCAAGGTGAGACCTGGGGGATCATCGGCCGCAACGGTTCCGGCAAGTCGACCCTGCTCCAGATGATCTGCGGCAACCTCAACCCGACAGTGGGTACGGTGACGGTCAGCGGGCGTATTGCGGCCCTGCTGGAACTGGGCGCGGGCTTCAACCCGGAATTTACCGGGCGCGAGAATGTCTACACCAACGGCATCATCGCGGGCTATGACCGCGCCGCGGTCGACGAGCGGATGGACGGCATTCTCGCCTTCGCCGACATCGGCCCTTTCATCGACCAGGCCGTCAAGACCTATTCGAGCGGCATGTTCGCCCGCCTCGCCTTCGCCGTCGCGATCAGCGTCGACCCCGACCTCCTGATCGTGGATGAGGCCCTCGCCGTCGGGGACGAGGCCTTCCAGCGCAAGTGCTTCGCCCGGATGGAGCGTATCAAGGGCGACGGGGCGACCATCCTGTTCGTCTCGCACGCCACCGCCACCGTAGTCGACCTGTGCGACCACGCGATTCTCCTGCACCAGGGCGAACACCTGTATACCGGACGGCCCAAAGGCACCGTCGCCTGGTACCAGAAGCTGATGGCAGCCCCGGACGAGCGTATCCCGGAGATCCTGGCCGACATTCGCACGGCCGCCGCGTCCAGTGGCGGCTGGGAGGCCCCGACCAGCACGGACGCGCTCCGCGACCTGGGCTTCGTGGAGGCACAGGATGAGGCAGACGAGATCGAGATCGCGAGCCTGGACCCCAACCTGGTGTCGGTCAGCACCCTGGCCTTTGACCCGCTTGGCGCCGAGATCTCAGACGCGCGCGTGCTCACGCTGACCGGCGAGCGGGTCAATTGCCTCGTCCCCGGCGAGCGCTATAAATTCTGTTATCGTGTCAGCTTCACGCAGGCCGCGCGTGCAGTCAAATTCTACTGCATGACCAAGGTAATAAACGGCGTACACCTCGGCGGCGGCATGTTTCCGCCCGGTCAGCAGACGATTCCCATGGTGGGTGCCGGCGAAGTCATCGATATCTGTTTCGAGTTCGACTGCGCCTTTGCCTGGGGTACCTATTTTTTCAATTGTGGGGTGGCCTCGCGCGGCGAACTGCTCCATCGCGTCTTGGACGTGCTGGCCTTCCGCGTCGCGCGGGGTCCGGTGCGGCCTGCCATGGGCACCGTCGATCTGAAGATCCAGGTCGAGATCCGGTCGTCACACACCGATGCCTAGGGCCTGGGGGCCAACATGAGCGGACCCTGTCTCCTTGTCACATTCTGTAATCAGCTCACATCTCCGCAATACGCCGCCCTGCTCCTGCAGATCGGCGGTAACGGCCGTGACTGGTTGCTGCCGCCGGAGCCTGGCATAGCGGATGCCGGCTTGGCCGGGCTCACCGGCGTGTGCCCGGTCGGCCGCGACCTGGCGCTGACGACCCAGTCGGCCACGCCCGAGATCATCCTCTACGACCCGCTGGAGCGCCGGATCAAGGCGTGCCGGGAACTGTCGCCCTGCCTCGACCCGCATTCGCTGATCTACCACGCGGGTTCGCTGTATGTCGTCAGCACAGGAACGAATGAGATTTATGAGGTGACTCTGGGGGCCGACGGGTTCGGTGAGCCGCGCCTGCATTGGCGGTACCCGGACGCCCCAAACGATCGGGACCTGGTTCATCTCAACGGTCTGACGGCAGCGGCGGACGGCCTGATCGCCTCCTGTTTCGGCCCGCGCGGACCGGATGGTTCCTGGGGCAGGGCGGGGGCCGTCTTTCAGCTCGAGCCCTTTACGGTCATTCAGGGTGGGCTAGCCCAACCACATACCCCGCTTTGTCACGGCGGCCGGCTATACTTCGCCGAATCCCAGGCGCATCTGGTGCACTCGCTGCGCCGCGACGAGGACGGCATCTGGCGCGCCCAAGACCGGATCGACGTCGGCGGATACACCCGTGGTCTTGCCGTCGCCGAGGACAGGCTATGGGTGGGCGTCAGCGCCCCGCGTCTGATCTCCCGAAGCAAGGGGACGCCCAATCAGGGCGTTCCCGCGGCGACCTCAGGTGCGGCGCTCATCTGTATCGACCTGGCAAGGCAGCGCGTCACCGGCAGAACCGAGGTGGGCGGCTTCGGTGAAGAGGTCTACGACCTGCTGATCCTGGATCAGCCCGGCCCACTCGGCGACCCTGCCGACGCATTGAGCCGCCGCATCCTGAACATGCATCGGGTCGCCGCCCGGCTGCGTGGTGAGCACGCCGCAACGACGCGGCGGCTCCTGACCGACATCGATAACCTCCTGACCGAAAGCGCTAATCTCACGGCCGAACTGGGCCGGCGGGTACAAGAGATCGGGCGCCAGTTGAGCGAAATTGCGGACCTGCGCCTGACCCGGGCGGCGCTGGAGGCACAACTCATCAGCGTCCGCGAGGCGTTGGACTCCCTGCACCTATCGCACTCCTGGCGGGTAACGGCGCCCCTGCGTTATGTCAGCGGGTTGTTTCGACGTGGCCGGTGAGCCCGGGGCCTAAGTAACGAGTCAAACACTATCGTTTTCGTTGTCGTTGTCGTTGTCGTAATCGGAGAAGCGATGCACTTGGGGGTGCGAGAGTATCCGGGGCGCGATGACAGCCTCGATTACGACAACGACAACGACAACGACAACGACAACGACAACGAAAATGGCGCTATCGGCGGTCCCTAATTAAAGTGTCTAACTTGTTCGTAAGCCGTTCCTAACCCTGCGCCAGGGGACTATTTTCGAGTGCCGAGTCGTAGAACAGCCGCACCTGCTTGCGCAGCTGGTCCTGATCCAGCCGCGCGCGCACCGTTGCGCAATTGATCACGGCGGCTTGCTCCACCAGTGCGTCGTCCCGCAGGGCCCTGCGTATTGCCTCCGCAATGACCTGGGGTGCATCGGGATCGACGATCAATCCGGACACCCCGTCTTCGATCCATTCGTCGGCACAGGCGGTGCCGGTCTGGATCGGAAAACACCCCAGTGCCATCGCCTCCAGCATCGACGTGCTGATTGCGTCGGAGATGCTGATGCCGATATAGAGGCGTGCCCTGGCGAACAGCCGGAGCATGGCGTCGTGAGTGGCGTGCGGCAGCACGACGATATCGAGGCCGAGCCACTGCTGAAGCTCGTTGACCCGCTCGTAGATCGGCTGGGACGGGGAAAAAATGACGATACGGTATCCCTTCAGGTCTTGCGCGCAACGCTCCAGTGCATCCAAGGCCGTCAGCGCCCGCCCGGCAAAATGCTGATAGCCCTTGACCATGACGAGCCGGCGCTGCGCCGGGGGATGGACCTCCCGCCATCGATCCACGAAGGTGAGGTCGAAGCCGCCGGTGTTCGGCAGCACCGGCAGCACCTTCTTGTCGAAGCCCAGTTCCCGCGCCAAACCGACATCGCGTTCGCATTCGCAGGAATAGAAATCGGCCCCGCTCAAGACCTCGCGAATACGCTGCAAATGGTCGCTGAAGTGCCGGTAGTAATAGATGTCGCTGCCCCAGTTGGTTACCAGCCAGGGCGGGAATCCGCGGGTGCCGGCCAGTGCCTTCGCCTGCGCAACCAGATAGCCGCAATGTTGGAATTCCATTGAATGGATCAGATCGGGTTTCAGGTCTTCGATCAGCCGCAGCAACGTGCGCGGGCCGTAAAGGAGCGGACGGGTCGCGCCGTCCGCCCCGAGGCTGAATTGCTTGCGCACCAGCAGAAATTCGAGTTTCGCGGGCATTCGCAACGGATAGATACCAACTTCCGGGCAGCCCGCCAAGTCGCGCGCCCGTCCGCGCAGCCGTGCCAACAGGTGGCGCGGCGACACCCTCCAAATCGGTCGGTGGACCGTGACGCCGGACAGCAGCGGGATGGTCGCGGCCTCGTTGATGGCAAACAGGTGCAAATCCCAGCCGAAGCCCGCCAAGAGGTTGATCCAGCGTGCCGTATGCGGGCTGTTATGCATCGCAACGAAGAGAATTTTCTTGCGTTTCAACTTGCCACCTCGCCGAGAACGGCTTCGAACTGCATGGCAACCGCCTCGGTCGACAGCTCTTCCCGTGCCGGGTTTTCAGGCAGGTCCGCGCCGTCGGCGATGGCAGAAAGAGCCTCGTGCAGCGCGGCGGCGATACCGCTGACGTCCGTCGGCGCCCTGATGGTAGCCCCGACTTGGCAGAGCAAATCGTAGGACCCCCCGGGGGGCGCCAGACCCAGAATAGGCCGGCGGGCGCCGATATAGTCGGACAGCTTACTCGGTACGAAGAGATTCAGCCGGGTGTCCGCCTCGATCAACACCAACAAATCGGCGTCGCGCATCAGGCGCAGGGACTCGAGGTAAGAAACACTGGTACGGATCACCAGCACATCCGGCTGAAGTGCCCGCGCGGCCGGCGTTTGCAGCATCTCGGGGGGCACGGTACCGACGATCTCCAGGCAGACCCTGTCTCTCCATAGCGGATGTTCGCAGAAGAGCACGCGCAGCGCTTGGAAGAGATATTCGGGGGAGCGTCGCCCAAACAGCACTCCAACGTATCGAAGGACGATCCTGTCATTGGCCTGACGCGGGGGTGACGGATAGAGCGACGGGTCGTAGGCATGCGGTATCACCGCGGATCGCGCGCCGCGGTTCCGGCCGGCGCCTGCGAACATCAGGTCGCGCGAGTAGGCCGACGAATGAACGATGAAGTCGGCGCTGCGCACCGTCTGCGGCTGCCGCAGTGTATTCCAAAGGCGGGTCACCCGCGAATGCTCTAAGGGATTGCCGGCCCAGGGATCGCTGAACTGCGCAATCCATTTGACCCGCGGCCGCTGCGCCTTTACGCGCGCCATTACGGTATTCACCGAGTGAAATGGTGACCAGGTGATTACCGCCGCGTAGCGCCCGAGATCCAGGGACAGCAGATAGGCGAGGGCCTGGCGATGCAACAGCGCCATCAGGTCCGGGGTCGCCGCCCACCGGGGTGAGTAGCGCCACCTGCGGGTCAGGAGGCGGTCGTCCGGACTCAGCCGCTGGATCGAGCGGAAGTGCTGTGCCGTGTAATCCGATAGCGAATCGTCTTCTCCCAAATGCGGGCCGAAGGCCTGCGCCGTCACCACGTCGATGCGATGTCCCCGCCGGGCGAGCCCCGCCATTGGCTTGGCCACGACCGGTGCCATCTGCACCCGCATGGGTGGGAAGGCGTAGCTGAAGACGAGAAGGTCGCTCATTGCAATGGGGATACTCTCACGCCGAGGCTGCGAATGATCGCACCGCGCCGCGGCTGATAACTATCGTCGTCGTGAGGGAGGCTAGAGCGAATCACAGCGCGCGGCGAAATCGCTCACCGGAAGGTCTGCGAATCGCCATAAGGCGAGCGATTTATCGCCCCAGGAGCCATCCCCCTCCGTGCAATTCTCGTTGAGCAGCGCCAGCGGCTCCGGGAAGAGAAACGGCGCCTTGACAAGATTGAGCGGACGCCAGAGACCCGTTGCAATGTCGAGGTTCTGCTCTCGATTCGTGAAGGTGGTCGTCAGCAGGTAGGTGGTGCCGCTGTCCTGCATCCGCCGCAAGGCCCGCGCGATGTCCCGGAATGAGAAATGCACCAGCAGGTCGCGCGAAAAGATCAGGTCGGCGCGCGGCAGCGCGTCCGCCACGACGTCGAGGACGACGAAATCACGTCGCTGCCCGCCAAACACCTCGGTATTGCGCTTGATCAAATCGGGAACCACATCGGCGCCCAGGTAGTCCACCTCGAGGTCAACCTGCGCCATCCAGTGAAAATCTCCGCAGGGGACATCGATCATGGATCTGATCTGCCACTGCTGCAGCAGAGCGGGGAGCTGCTGCCGGATCGCCTGCGTCTGCGTCAAATCCGAGCCCGCACCAGATCGGGAGTCGGCATTACCCCAATAGTTATTGTGATAGATCGACGAGAAGATTTCCTTGATATCGGTTGCCGCGTGCGTTGCCTTTGCCGGCTGGGGGAGTCCCATTTTCAGAAGCCACCGGCGCATTTGGTCGAGCATGTTCAGAGTCGTCTGCCTCGGTAAAAGCTTAAGATTGAGGACGGTACCGCGACCTGCCTTGACTCGCCGCCGACGATAGCCAGTGTACCAGCGCGTAACTTTACCTTGCGGCGCTCCCTGAAATCAAGCAAAATGACCCGGCTCGCGCTCCACGGCGCCTTCCTTCGGCGGCCGGGCGCCCGCCGGGACGCGCTGCTGCAACCCCAACGGGGGGGGCGCGCTGATTGTCACGAGACGCGGAGCCCACTCAGGTCGCCCGACGGGACCCTTGGGGCAAACCTGGAGCGGCGAGGCGGCGGGCGCAGAGAACCGCGATGCCGCGCTCGCAGCGCGAAACCACCGGGTCGGCCTCGTCGATCGATGACCCCAGAATCCCTCGCGTTCGGTGGAGATTACCCCGCCGGTAGGCACGATGGCCGACTCGGGCCGAGGATCAAGTAGATGAAGTTAGTCGTACTCGGTGCCACCGGAATGCTGGGGCATAAGCTCTTGCAGCAACTGTCCCAGGGGCACGAGGCTTGGGGCACGGTGCGCGGCGAACTGAGCGGGGCGCCGAACATTGCGGGCGTCGAACCGGGCCGGCTGATCGGGGGGGTCACGGTCTCGGACCTTGGGTCGATCCGTCGCGCCATCGAGTCGGTGGGGGCCGATGCGGTCATCAACTGTATCGGCATCGTCAAACAGATCGATGCGGCAAACGACGCCATTGCGTCGATCGCCATCAATGCCCTGTTGCCCCACCAACTGGCTCGGATCTGCGCGGACCTCGGTGCGCGTCTGATCCACTTCAGCACCGACTGCGTGTTCGCCGGTCGGGGCGGTCCTTACCGGGAGTCAGACCCGACGGACCCCACCGACCTCTACGGGCGCAGCAAGCTGTTAGGCGAGGTGGATCGGCCCGGGTGTTTCACGCTGCGCTCGTCCATCGTGGGGCGGGAACTGCGGCGGGGGACCGGGCTGTTCGACTGGTTCTTTTCCCAGCGCGGCGCCCAGGTTCGGGGTTATCGGCACGCCCTCTACACGGGGCTTACGACGCTGGCCATGGCCGACGTCGTGCGGTTCCTGCTCGAATCCCATCCAGGTCTGTCCGGGGTCTGGCACGTCGCCAGCGCACCAATCGATAAGTGCAGCCTGTTGGAGCTGGTCAATCAGGTCTATGGCCTCGGGGTGCGGATCGTGCCGGACGAGACGTTCCTGTGTGACCGCAGGCTCGACGGCAGCCGCTTCCGGGAGGCGACCGGCTGGGTGGCCCCGACCTGGCAGTCAATGATCGAAACCATGCACGCTGACCCGCTTCTGTAGGCGGACGGTATTGAGGAAACAGAAAGATGGCGTTACTCGACGGTAAGCGGATATTAATCACCGGCGGCACCGGTTCGCTGGGCAAGGTGCTGTTGCGGCGGTTGTTGGGCGGTCGGCATGGGGACCCGGCACGGATCGTCATCTTTTCCCGTGACGAGGCCAAGCAGCACGACATCCGTGTCTATTATCTGCATCGGCGCGCCGCCACGGACGAGATCATCTACCGTAATTTCCGTGAAAAACTGGAATTTCGGATCGGTGACGTGCGCGACTACGGCTCGCTGTGCGGTGCGCTGCACGATATCGACATCGTGTTCGCCGCCGCCGCGCTCAAACAGGTGCCGACCTGCGAGTACTTCCCGACCGAGGCCGTGCAGACCAATGTGATCGGCCCCGCCAACCTGGTCCGGGCGATCCGCGATCTGCGCCTGCCGGTGGAGTGCGTGATGGGCATCTCGACCGATAAGGCGGTGAAGCCGGTCAATGTCATGGGCATGACGAAGTCGCTGCAGGAGCGCATCTACGCGCAGGGGAATCTGGAGGCGCCGGATACCCGCTTCGTCCTGTCGCGCTACGGGAATGTCCTGGCGTCCCGCGGGTCGGTGATCCCGCTGTTCCACGACCAGATCCGCAACGGCGGGCCTCTCACTATCACCAGCCCGGAGATGACGCGCTTTCTGCTGAGTCTGGAGGAGGCGGTGGACCTGATCCTGCGCGCGGTCGCCACCGGCAAACGGGGCGAGACCTACATCCCGCGAGTGCCGGCCGCGCGTATGACCGACGTGGCGTCCGCCCTGATCGGCGACCGGCCCATTCAGACGATCGTCACCGGGGTGCGCCCGGGCGAGAAACTCCACGAGTCGTTGGTCTCCGAGGAAGAAGGTTGGCGTACCTTCGAGCGTGACGGAGACTATGTGGTGGCCCCGATCCTGCCCGAACTGCGGGAAGAGTCCAGTCAGGAGCTAGGCGCTTGCCTGCGGCGCGAATACACCTCGGCCGATGACCTGATGTCGGCGCAGCAGGTGAGTGACCTGCTGCGCCGACGTGGCCTCATGCCCGATCAGGACCTGAGATTCGAAGACGAGATCCTGGTCTGAGACCGGATACGGCCGACACCGGGGCACCCCATGGGCCGTCCGCTCGTCTCCATCATCACCCCTGCCTACAATGCGGGTAGCTATATCACCGAGACCGTCGCAAGCGTATTGCGTCAGGGCTACCGTCCCCTCGAATACATCGTGGTCGATGATGGGTCGAGCGACGACACCCTGGCGCAATTGCGCGCCTTCGGCGATGCGATCCGCGTCGTGGTACAGAAAAATGCGGGCGAGGGGGCCGCGGTCAACCGGGGTTACGCCTGTGCCGGCGGTGAAATCCTGGGGGTCGTCAATGCTGACGACCCCGTCTTGCCCGGTCTGATCGAGACCGCGGTCGACACCCTGTGCGGCGATCCGGATCTGGCCGGGGTCTATCCGGACTGGCTCAAGATCGATTCCACCGGCCGGGTGTTGGAGGTCATGCGACTGCCGGAGTACGACTACTCGCTGATGTTGCGCCGCCACCTGTGCCTGATTGGTCCCGGCGGCCTGTTCCGCCGCAGTGCACTCGGCGTCGAGCCACCGCGCGACCCGCGCTTTCGTTATTCCGGCGACTATCACCAGTGGCTGCGCATTGGTCTGCACCGCCCCTTGCGTCATATTCCAACGGTCTCCGCCACCTGGCGTTTTCATCCGGGCGGTACCTCCCAGGCCCTCCTCAACGCCGAATTGGCCGCGGATAAGGTCGCCATCATCCGCGACCTGTTCGCCCGCCCCGACCTGCCCTTGTCCCTGGTCCCACTGCGTGACGAGGCAATGAGCGCGGCCTATTTTTTTGCGGCTATACTCGCCCTGCACAATCCGGGCATCCCCGCCCGCCGCTACATGTGGGAGTCGCTGAAGGCCAAGCCCTGGTGGCCAGGTCCGGTGATAGCGCAGCGACACCGCAGCCTCCGCTTGGTGCTCTTCGCGCTGGGTATGCCATGGACCCGCCCGCTGCTGTCACTCTACCGCGGCCTGCGCCCTGAGCGATTCGCCGTGCCGACTCCCGGCGATCACTACAGTGCATGGACGGGCTAGCCGACCGCACCCCCTAGGAGCGGTTCACTAATAAGTTGAACACGTCCATTCGGCAAGTCCATCGGAGTGGGGAAAAGCCGCCTACGCAAGCGACCTCCATAGGGTATCAGCGCCACGAGCAGTGCCAGCGTCAGCGCCGTGAGAGCAATGGCTGCGGGCAATGAGCGGGGGCGATAACTCATTTCTACCAGATGCTCGCCGGCTGGTAGAACGATGCCGCGGAAACTGCCGTTGACCAGGCCCGTATGGACGGGCTGTTTGTCGACCCGCGTGCGCCAACTGGGGTGCCAGGCGTCGGCAACCACGACTATTGCCGGCGCGTCCAAGGCGACCGTAAACCGCACCAGTGCGTTGTTTCGCCTGATTCTTGCGATCAGCACATTGCTGTTACCGACACCGTCCGCCGGTGAGACCCCCTCGGGAATGC
The DNA here is from genome assembly GCF_002813775.1 of Candidatus Thiodictyon syntrophicum. Taxonomy (NCBI): domain Bacteria; kingdom Pseudomonadati; phylum Pseudomonadota; class Gammaproteobacteria; order Chromatiales; family Chromatiaceae; genus Thiodictyon; species Candidatus Thiodictyon syntrophicum. The sequence continues at coordinate 6,772,345 of NZ_CP020370.1, read as the reverse complement.
CGAGTTGCCGCGCAACGGCAATCAGTTCGGGGTCATCAGTGACCACGCGCTGACACGGCGACCCGGGCAGTTGCTGCGGTATGCCCTGCTGTTGGCTCCAGGCCCGCGCCACAGAGACCCGCGGACAGGCGTCTGAATTGAGGTACAGTGTCCCGTAAGCGTCGCCGTATGCCGGGGTATAGCCGCGGCCCAAGAGCAGCTCGTGATATTCCTTCCAGTGCGCGGGAATGAAGAGATATTTCACCGCCAGCAAGTCGACCAACTGATCGCTGAGCGCAGGTGGACTGACCGCAAAGTGCAACGAGGCAAAGTTACCCCACAGGCGGATCGCCGGCAGCCCGAAGGCCTGTTCAAAAAACGACTTGTACCAAGGCAGGATGCTCATGTTCATCGATCCCACCTCGGGGATTGCGTGGGCCGACCCCCATTCCGGCGGGATTCCGCCGAACCCGAAGTTCGCGAGGCGGAAATCCCCGATATCCTGCTTCAAAAAACTCAGCATCGCCGGCGGTACCAGGGCGCCGTCGTTGCGCAGCGGCCGCAGATGGTTCATGTAAAACGTCAATTCCAGGAACATCAGAACCAACAGGCCCGTTCGCCAAGCCCAGGCGCGGGCCCCGTGGCTGCGTGCGCGAGCGATCAGGAAGCCGGCCGCCGCTGCGACGGATGCCGCGACGACAAGATACCAAATCTGCAGCAGGTAGCGGCCCTCGTGCCAGCCGAAGGCCCGGTAAGCCAGGATGAACGCCGTCACGATCAGGCCATAAGCGGCGATCAGGGCGAAGACCCTGCGATCCGCGCCCAGCAGGGCGTCGAAGCCGAATGCAGTGAGGAACGGGAAGGCGATTGCCACCATGGTCCACCAGTACTGGCAACCGAGATTGCGCACGCCGAAGACCTGAGCAATGGCCCCCGCCATCGGATCGACGTCGTACATTCTTCCAACGGCCGCCACGAACAACAGGGCGGCCGCGGCGAATACCATCCCCCGCCTTCGTCCTTGGCTGGTCAGGGCCAGTATACCTACCACGAACGGGACAATCCCAAGATGGAAGGCGCCATTGCCGAGACCAAGCGCCCCCTTGGGGTCCGCGGTGAGAAGCTGGGGGTCGATCGCAGAATAGGATTCCCAGAAATGCTTAGGCGAAAACAGGCCGATGAGATTTCGCGGTCTAATCGGGAAAAATGAACGGCTGGAGTACATTTCCACCGAATCAACGAGCGTCAGACTCTCCACGATCGGCAGGTACAGGGGTGCCATAAGCAGCAGCGCTGCAATGAAGCTGACAACCAGCAATCCGATCACCAGCAGGCGGCGCCCGAGGGTGCCAGAACCTGACGGATCCGCCACGCCGACGGCATAGGCTGCCGCCAGCGTATAGACAGACGCGAAGGTCAGGAAGGCGACCGGCAGGAACGTCGTCGCCAGGATCAGGGCATTGGCACCGACCGCCATGACGAAGCGCAGGCCGGACGGCTTGCGCACCAAGGCCATCAGCGCTCCGAGCAGCAGCGGAAACAACACATAGGCGTGGACCACATTCGAGCCCAGGTTGGCGATATTGAAACCACCCAGGAGATACACGATGCCGCCAGCGACCGCTGCCCCCTCGGCGAGTCCGAGATTGACCGCGACGATCAGATAGAGACAGTACAAGGAGAGGGCGAAGAACAGCAGCAGTGCGGCATCTGCGGCCAGTTGATTGCCGCCCAAGGCCGCCGCGACCAGTGTGATGGGCGAGAACTTCTGGTCCACCAGTGTCTCCGGACCGAGGGAGCCGGTCGCGGAGTATGGATTCCAGTAGGGCGATTGGCGATCGTGCAGCACCCGCCCCATGTACTGTCGCATGGGATCGGACTGCCACACGGCGCCGCCTGAATCGTTGAGGCCGTGATGATAGCTGCGTCCTTCACGTTCCGGATAGAGCGCGGCCATTGGAGTGCCGTAAATGCCGGCGAAGTAGCCGGCAGAATTGACCAGCGTGGCACCCGAAAAGATCACATCCGGAAAGGACACGAGTACCAGAAGTACGGCGAAAAGCCCCGCGCGCATCCGCAACGAAAAACTGGAGAAAAGGCTTTGCGCCGCGCCCCGAAATCCGCTCATAGCTGCTGTTGTCATCTCTCGTCCTCCGGTGGTCCCGCGGCCGGCGCGCGGGCCCCCAGAATATTCCCCGGCAGGAAAAACAAGACCCCGCCGAAGGCATTAACCGCAGCCGTTATCAGGCGCAGCGACAGGAACGCGGTGGCATAGCCAACCACCGGCGCGGGCTGGCGCAGCAGCGCCAGCACATATTCAAAGACGCCCTCTCCGACGCCGATGCCGCCTGGTGTCAGGGGTATCGTGTTGGCGACCTGGGCGGCATTGGACGAGATCCCGATCTCGATGAGATTCGTATAGTCGAGCGTTACGTCGGAGATAAATGGCAAGAGGCCGCAGGTGAGCAGGGTGGGGATCATCAGCGAGATGCCCAGCACCGCGAACAGCACCCACAGGTCAGGGTAGCTGAAGGCCGCAACCCGCCTCATCGCCGCACGGCGGGCACCGCCCAATTTTCCCCACACCCGCGCCATAGGCCCGTCCTGGAAGAGCCGCTTGCCGATCCACGCCGCGGCGAGCAGGGACAGTAACGCCGTGACCAGGATCAGCAGGAATTTCAGCGCGAGCCCCCGCAACTCGGCCGACTGCCGCAGTGCATCGAAGCGCATGAGGATCAGGGCCAGGCCGGACAGCATAAACCCCAGCAGCCCGAACACCCGGTCGATGACGACCGACACCACGGCGCGCGCGCGGGCATCCGGGCTTTCGCGCGCGACGTAGAAGGCGCGCAGGACGTCCCCAGTCGCCGCACCCGGCAGAAAGGTGCTGGCGAAGGCCCCGATCCAATAGACCTGCAGTGATCGCGCATAGGTCAGGTGCACGCCGAGCGCCCCCATGACCAGCCGCCAGCGATAAACCCCCAGGGCAAGTGCGGCGAGCACGCACAGCCCCGCGATCAGCGACGCTGACAGGGAGGCGCCGTTGCTCAACAGCACACCAGGCGCGATCGCTCCCGAGTGGGCAAGCCACGCCAGCAGCACAGCCGCGAGGACCAGCTTTGCCCCGATCAGCAGCACTGCGCGCTGCCGCCTGGACTTAGGGAGGATCGCCATGGCTTACACGAATCAGAAGAAATTCGTGATGCGCGAGCGGATGCAGTTGACGACCACGGACGATGGCGAGAAGTCCTCTTCGAGGTCGTAGCGTGCGGCATAGGGTGCCATTACTGCGGTCTCCACTGAGGCCACGATATCCTGCGGACGCAGCCCGGCGACGATGTGTGCCCCACCCTCGACGGTCTCGGGGCGCTCGGTCGTCATGCGCAGACTAACGCAGGGCACTCGGTAAAACAGCGCCTCTTCCGGCGCGGTGCCGGAGTCGGACAGAATACACCAGGAATGCATCAACAGATGATTGAAGTCGTAGAAACCGAGCGGGGCGATGATCTTGACGCCCTTGGGTATCGTGATACTGCCGATCTTGCTGCGGGTCCGGGGATGCATCGGATAGACGACGTCGCGGCCGAATTTCCGATAAATCTCCCCCAATGCCTCGATAATTGCCGCGAGATAGGCCGGCTGGTCGACATTCTCGCTGCGATGGGCGGTGACCAGGACGTAGCCCTGGGCGCCGATGCCGAGTTCGGTCAGAATCCTGCTCTCGCTGATCTGCGGCAGGAAGGCCCGGATCACCTCGAAACTGGGGTTGCCGGACACGAAGACCTTTGATGGGTGAATGCCCTCACGAATGAGGTTCTCGCGATGATAGCGATTGAACGGCAGTAGGATATCGCTCATGTGGTCGATGAGCATCCGGTTGCGCTGCTCCGGCATGCGGGCGTCCCAGGCACGTAAACCTGCCTCCATGTGGAAGGTCTTGATGCCGCGGTGAGCGGCCGGCATCACCGACAAACCACTGTAGGTGTCGCCCAGGATCAGCAGTGCGTCGGGTTTGGTCCGAACAAACAGTTCATCGCTCTTGGCGATAACGTCAGCGACCTCTTTACCGTATGAGGAGGTATCGATTTCCAGATAATGATCGGGTTCGCGCAGGTTGAGATCGCGGAAAAAGAAGTCCTTCAGCTCCGGGGTGAAGTTCTGGCCGGTGTGGACCATGATGTGCTCAAAGTTGAGCTCATCGAGGCGTTTCAGCGTCGACCATAACTTGATCATTTCGGGGCGGGTCCCGAAGATACTCATAACTCTCATAACAGGGCCCTCTGGCGACTGTGATCGATGGGTGTAGCGTCGGTAGGTCCGACGATTGCCGAAGCCGGACAGTGGGGCGCCGGGCGACCGCCGGACGGTGTCGCTTGGTGGCAGCCGGCGTCTGCGTGGCCTGCTTGGGTATGCCGGGTCTGCCCGGTAGCGGTTGGCCGGAATCAGGCCGCCGGGGTGCCAACCTCCGGTTGGTAGATGACACGCACGTCGGGGAGCGGCAGGATCATACGTCCGCCCGCCCCGAAAAACGAGCGGTGTTTCTCGGCGATCTCGCTGTAATAGCCCCAGGCGAACAGCAGGAGGTAATCAGGCGGGTCGTCCTGGAGGCTGCTGCTCGGGCGAATCTCGAAATGCGAACCCGGCGTGAAGAAGCCGTGTTTGGCGCCGGCATCATCCACCATGTATTCCATGTGTTCATGCGTGATGCCGCAGTATTGGATGATGGTATTTGCGCGGCCGGACGCGCCGTACCCGACGACCCGTTTGCCTTCACTGCGCAAGCGGGTGAGAAGTGCGAGCAGGGCCAGTTTCCGCGAATAGATATCCGAGGCGAAGCGCACGAATGTCTCATGCCGGTCGAAACCTTGGCGTCGCTCTTCTTCGCGGAGATTCCCGACCCGGCAGGATACCGCGCGGGCATGGTCGCTGCCCTCCTTGCACACGTAATAACGCATGGAGCCCGCGTGGATCTGGATCGATTTCACATCGAAGATGACCATCCCCAGGCGGGCGAAAAAATTCTCCAGCGCCAGCAGCGAGTAGTAATACAGGTGCTCGTGGTAGACCATGTCGTACTGCATGCCGAGAATGATCTTTCCGAGATAGTGGACCTCGAACACGAAAACGCCGTTGTCTTTCAGGAGCGCCTTGACGGCCCCCGCTACGCCGGCGATGTCGGCGATGTGCGCGAAGACATTGTTGGCGACGATCAAATCCGCCGCGCCGTGTTCTTCGAGGATCTGTCGGCTGGTGGTCGCAGAAAAAAAATCGTTGACGATCCTGATCCGCGGGTCATCGATCTGCGCCACCACATTGGTGGCCGGATCGACGCCGATGACGGTGCGGACGCCCTGATCGGCGATGGGTTTGAGCAGGATGCCGTCGTTACACCCGATCTCCACGACGGTCGCCTGCTCGGGCACCAGGAAACGCGAGACGACCTCGGTGGCGTAGTCGACAAAATGCTCGCGCAGAGTACGGATCGCGGATGAGAAGTAGAAATAGCGCTTGAACAACACCGCCGGATCGACGACGTCGACCAGTTGCACGGCGAAGCAGTCCTCACAGAAATACAAGCGCATCGGGAAGCGCTCTTCTTCGGCGAATTCCTCGGGTTTCAGGAAGCCGCCCGCCAACGCGACCTGACCGAAGTCTTCAACCAACGCCAGGTGGGGGCTTGCGCAGAATGCACAATGACTGCGGCTCGTCCAGGATTGCGATGATTGCGGCATGGCGTTATCGGCGATCGGTTGTGGCGATGGTTCAAGGAGAGCAAGGGCCCGTGTGCGGCGCCCGCGCTTGTAAATTAGGCTGAGAGCGCACCGTCTGTGCCCATGCTGATTGCTGCTCGGGTTCAGTCAGCCTCGTGGCCGGAAGAGATACCTGAGGTAGTTACGGTAAACAGCGAACGAATAGGTGAACTTGGAGGTGGAACCTGGTGCGCGGCGGACGGTGAGGGTATAGGGAACCTCAGCGAAGGATGCCCCCAACCGCCGCGCCTGCACCACCTCCTCCATCAGCACCGAAAACCCATTGTCGTGGGTCGTCAGTTTTTTCAACAGCTCGCCGCGGATCGCCCGGAAGCCGTTGGTGAAATCGGTCAAGGGGATGCGCAGGGCCGCCTTCGCGACCCGGTTGCCGAGCCAGGAGATGGCCTTGCGTCGGATATCCACGCCCTCCACGCGCGACCCGCGGGCATAGCGTGTCGCCTTGATGAAATCGACCCCTTGACGCATGTGCGGGAGGAAGCCCCGGATGAATTGCGGGTCTTGCGTGCCGTCCGCATCCATCACCAGGGCGTAGTCGAAGCCCCCCGCGATCGCCGCCGCAAATCCGGTGCGGTTTGCCGCGCCGTAGCCCTGATTGGTGCCGTGGCGGCAGAGCCGTAAAGACGGCGTGACGGTCGCGAGGTCCTGCAGCACCGACCAGGTGTCATCGGAGCTGCCGTCATCGACGGCGATAATCGCGGCGCCGAGGTCCAGCCCAGACAGCAGGGTGTCGATCGCGCCGATGCACGCACGGGCATTGGCGCCCTCATTGTACATCGGCAGCACGACGCAAAAACGCGGCGGCAGCGGTGGCGATGGGGCAGTCGGTCGCGATGTCATTGAGTCAAAGCCGTCAGGTTGAGCGAATTCAAAGACCGCCCGGTGGGCCGTTCCAAATCACTAAAATCCTGTGAGTATAGGTGTTATCGGTGCGGTTGGCAAGCCGTCAGCGGGCGCGCCACGCCCGCCGGGGTCCCGGTGCGAAGGCCGGGTAAGGCAGGGCGCGGGGGGCTGGGCAGGTGCTGGTTTCTCAAATAGAAGTCTAAAAAACAAAGATATATTGACTCTGATCGCTGAGACTCAGGCATCAAAGGGCGTCGTGGCCCGGGTCGCTTGGGGGGGCGCGCCGACGCCGTGCCCGCCAGGTTTGCAGGCTGGCGGCGAATCGGGTCCCCAGCCAGGCGTCCGCGAGGAGGAGCAGGGTCCCGGGTCGGTACAGTGGATAGGCACGCAAGGCGCGGGCGGTACAGGTCAGAAAGGCCCGTGGTTCGCGCTCCATGGCGTAGCAACGGGCCACCTCCATCCAGCGCAACCCCCGTGCCTTGCGGCCTGCGGCCCCGGCCGCCCGCATCTCTGCGTCATATTTGTCCAATAGCCGTGCGGCCGCTGCCGCCATGACGTTGGCCGCTCGGTGGGGGCTGTAGTGGACCATCGCCAGCGGTTCGGCAAGCACGCCGATGCGATAGAGGCGGGTATAGCGAAGCAGCCAGTCCCAATCCTCGTAGCGGGCCAAGGTCTCGTCGAACAAGCCGACCTCGTCCACCACCGCGCGCTTCATCATCAGGGTGGAGCCGGGGCTCAGATCGCAGCCCATCAGCAGCGTCTGCGCAGTGACGGGCCGCGGGAAGTAATCGCGTCGCATCCGACCCTCCCAAATCGTATAGGCAGTGCAGGTTGCCGGCGTGTCGGGTGCGCCCTGGCGCAGCTGGGCGAGTTGCGTGGCCAGCTTGCTCGGTGCCCATTCGTCGTCGGAGTCCAATAACGCAATGTAGGCCCCGCGTGCGGCGCGCAGCCCGGAGTTGCGGGCGGCTGCGGCGCCGCGATTTCGGTCATGCTGGATGATGCGCAGGGCCTGGTGGGCGAAGGCCCGTGCGAGGGCCGCGGTCTCGTCGTTGGAGCCGTCGTCCACCAGGAGGATTTCGTAGTCCGTGCAGGTCTGCCGAAAGACGCTCGCGAGCGCCCGGCCGATCGTTGCGGCCCGGTTGTAAGCGGGGATAATGACGGTGATCAGCGGTGCGTCACTGGGCATCTGGGGGCATCCGATGGGCGCGGCGAGGTCAGGGTGGTGCCGGCGGCGCGATGATTCCAACTGTGGCGATCGGTACTGCGGCAACGGGACTGGCGCGCGGTCCGGGCGAACTGAGATACTTGGTTCCCGCACGGAACCTGATTCTACCGGGGTGATCTTGACTTTACCAAAACGATTCGCGGGGTTGCCTCTGCAAGGGGCCGCCGGACACGGGTGCGGACTGGGTGAGTGAAGGCCCCATCATGCGGCGGCGCGGACCCAGGTTGGCGATTTTCCTCCCCTCCCTGGCCGGCGGCGGCGCCGAGCGCATGATGCTGAACCTGGCGCAGGGGCTGGTCGCGTCCGGGATCGAACTGGATTTGGTGGTCGGGAGCGCGGCGGGACCCTATCGGGACCTGGTGCCGGCCGGCTGTGACCTGGTCGACCTGGGGGCGGGGCGGGTGTTGACGGCCCTGCCGGGGCTGGTCCGCTATCTGCGCCGCCGCCGACCGACGGTCCTGCTCGCGGCCATGGACCACGCCAACCTGATCGCGCTGTGGGCGCGCCGCCTGGCGCGGGTGCCTACGCGGGTCGCGGTCAGCGTGCGCAGCACCCTGTCCCAGGAGGCCCGGCACGCATCCTCCCTCGCCGGCCGCGTCCTGCCCCGACTGGCGCGCGTCTTTTATCCCCAGGCGTGCGCGGTGATCGCCGTCTCCCAGGGGGTCGCCGATGACCTGACCCGCCTGATCGGCGCGGGGCGGGCGCGCGTCCTTGTTATCCCCAACCCGGTGGTCACCTCCGAGCTGGCCGCCCAGGCGGCCGAGCGGCCGGACCACGCCTGGTTTCAACCGGGGCTGTCACCCGCGCCGGACGCGGGGCTGGAACCGGCCAGGGCCCCGGTGATCCTCGCCGCCGGGCGCCTGACCCCGCAGAAGGACTTCCCGACCCTGATCCGTGCCTTCGCCGCGCTGGCCGAGGGGCGCGACCTGCGCCTGCTGATCCTCGGCGAGGGGCCGCAGCGCCCGGCCCTGGAGTCTTTGATCCGGGACCTGGGGCTCGGTGAGCGGGTCGCCCTGCCCGGGTTTCGGGCCAACCCTTTCGCCTACATGGCCCGCGCCCGGCTGTTCGTGCTCTCCTCCGCCTGGGAGGGGCTGCCGGGGGTCCTGATCCAGGCCATGGCCTGCGGCACCCCGGTCGTCAGTACGGACTGTCCGAGCGGGCCGCGTGAGGTGTTGGACGGGGGTCGCCTGGGTCCACTGGTCGCGGTGGGTGACGCGGCGGCGCTGGCAGCGGCCATCGCGCGGACCCTGGACCGGCCCCCGGCCGCCGCACTGCTGCGGGCGCGGGCGGCCGACTATGGGGTCGTGCCGGTGACCCGCCGGTACCTGGAGGTCTTGGGTCTGGGCGACGGCAGCGGGGGCGGCTCATGAGGGTGGCGCATGTCATCACCGGGCTGGAGCTGGGCGGGGCCGAGATGATGCTCTGCAAGCTGCTGGCGACCCTGGATCGGACCGCCTTCGAGCCCCTGGTGGTCTCGCTGGTCGCCCCGGGGCCTATGGGCGCGCGCATCGCCGCGCTGGGCATCCGGGTGGAGACGCTGCAGATGCGGCGCGGTCTGCCCTCCCCGGGGGGGCTGCTGCGCTTGGTTCGGCTCTTGCGCGGGTTCAGGCCCGACCTGATCCAGACCTGGATGTACCACGCGGACCTGCTCGGGGCCCTGGTCAGGCCGCTGATCGGGCGCGGCCCCTGCCGCCCCTCGCTGGTCTGGAACATCCGCCAGAGCGACCTGGACCCGCGTCAGAGCCGCCGCGCCACCCGGCTGGTTGCGCGCTTCAATGGGCTGCTCTCGCACCTGGCCCCGGAGCGCATCATCTGCTGCTCGCAGCGCGCCCGCGAGGTCCATCGCGCCCTCGGTTACCGCGAGGCCTCCCTCATCGTCATCCCCAACGGGTTCGACCTGGAGCGCTTTCGTCCGGACCCCGCGGCGCGCACCGGGCTGCGCAGCGACTTGGGCATCCCGGCAGCGGCCCCGTTCCTGGGCCTGGTCGCACGGCTGGACCCCCAAAAAGACGTGCCGACCTTTCTGCGGACGGCCGCCCTGGTGCGCTCGGCCCGGCCCGAATGCCGCTTCCTGCTGTGTGGTCAGGGCATGGATGAAGGCAACCAGGCGCTCGGGGCCTGGATCGCCGCGGCCGGACTCGGGGGGGCGATCAGCCTGCTGGGACCCCGGTCGGACACGCCGCGGGTGTTCGCCGCCCTGGACCTCCTGGTCTCCTCCTCGGCCTATGGGGAGGGCTTCCCGAACGTGCTCGGTGAGGCCATGGCCTGCGGGGTACCCTGTGCGGTCACGGATGTGGGAGACTCGCGTCTGATCGTGGGCGACACCGGGGCGAGCGTGGTGCCCCGGGACCCGGCGGCCCTGGCCGGGGCCATCCTGCGCCTCCTGGACGAGGGTCCTCAGTCCCTGGTCCGCCGCGGTGCGGCCGCCCGCGCCCGCATCGCGGCGGACTATGCGTTGGCGTCCATCGCGGCCCGCTACGCGGACCTTTACCAATCACTGCGGCGGGGAACTGACTGATGTGCGGTTTTTGCGGGGTCATAGAACCCGGCGCGGCGGCGGAGCCCGCACTGCGCCAAGCGCTCGAGCGGATGAACCAGACCCTGCTCCACCGCGGGCCGGACGACGGGGGCCTCTGGCTGGATGCCGCGGCCGGGGTCGGTCTGGGGCACCGCCGCCTGGCCATCCTCGATCTGTCGCCCCTGGGGCACCAGCCCATGGTCTCGCCCGACGGGCGCTATGTCCTCGCCTACAACGGCGAGATCTACAACTATCAGGCCCTGCGCCGGGCGATCGGCGACGACTATCCCTGGCGCGGGCATTCGGACACCGAGGTCCTGCTCGCCTGGCTATCCCTACGTGGGCCGGCGGCCACCCTGACCGAATGCAACGGCATGTTCGCCTTCGCGCTCTGGGACCGGCAGGCGCGCCGCCTGACCCTGGCGCGTGACCGCCTGGGCGAGAAGCCCCTCTATTATGGCTACAACCGCGGGCGCTTCCTGTTCGGCTCCGAGCTCAAGGCGATCACCGCCCACCCCGGCTGGCAGGGCGAACTCAACCGGGACGCGCTCGCCGCCTATCTGCGCCTGGGCTATGTCCCGGCGCCCCATTGCATCTACCGGGATCTTCGTAAGCTCGCCCCCGGGACCTACGCCACCCTGACCCCGGGCCAGGAAGAACCGACCCTGCACACCTACTGGAGCGCCCGCAGCGCGGCCGAACAGGGCCTTGCCGCACCCTTTAAGGGCCCCGAGGCAGAGGCCGTGGGCGCCTTGGAGCGGCTGCTGATGGACGCGGTGGGGCTGCGGATGCGCGCCGATGTGCCGCTGGGGGCCTTCCTGTCCGGGGGCATCGACTCCAGCACCGTGGTCGCCCTGATGCAGGCCCAGTCGCAACGACCGGTGCGTACCTTTACCATCGGCTTCCATGAGGCGGGCTTCAACGAGGCCGAGGACGCCCGGCGGGTCGCCGCGCACCTGGGCACCGACCACACGGAACTCTATGTCACCGCCCAGGATGGGTTGGCGACCATCCCCAGCCTGGCGCGCCTCTGGGACGAACCCTTCGCCGACCCCTCCCAGATCCCGACCCTGCTGGTCAGTGAGATGGCCCGGCGGGCGGTGACCGTGTGCCTGTCCGGGGATGGCGGGGACGAACTCTTCGGCGGCTATTCCCGGTACCTGTGGACGCGCGACACCTGGCGGCGGATCGGTTGGGTGCCGCTGGGCCTGCGCCGGGCCCTCGCCGCCGCCGTAACCGGGATCGGCACCGGGACCTGGGATCGGCTGCTCGCCCCCGTCGCCCGCTTCCTGCCCGGCCCGCTCGCCATCGCCAACCCCGGCGACCGGGTGCACAAGGCGATCGACATCCTGACGGGTGACTCACCGCAGGCCCTGTATCTGCGCATGGTCTCCCACTGGAAGGACCCGGCCGCCCTGGTGATCGGTGCCACTGAGCCACTGAGCGTCCTCACCGACCCTGCCCGGCGCGCCCGCACCATGTCCATCACCGAGTCCATGATGTACATGGACTCGGTCCTCTACCTGCCGGACGACATCCTGGTGAAGCTCGATCGGGCCAGCATGGGGGTCAGCCTGGAGTCGCGCGTGCCGCTCCTGGACCACCGGGTCTACGAGTTTGCCTGGTCGCTGCCGCTCGCCTGGAAGGTCCGCGGGCGCCGCGGCAAGCTGCCGCTACGCCGCATCCTGGCCCGACACGTCCCGCCTGCCCTGTTCGAGCGCCCCAAGATGGGCTTCGGGGTGCCCCTGGCAGCATGGCTGCGCGGGCCGCTGCGCGACTGGGCGGAAGACCTGCTGGCCGCCGAGCGGCTGGCGCGCGATGGCATCCTGCGCCCGGCGCCGATCCGCGCCCGCTGGGCGGAACACCTGGCGGGCCGTCGCGACTGGTCCTATTATCTGTGGGACCTGCTGATGTTCCAGGCCTGGCTGGACCTGGCGCGCGCCAGCGGGGCCCTGGGCGCGCGGCCATGACCGCGCCCGACCCCAGGCGGATCGCCTTCTGCACCACGGTCGACTGGTACTTCTGCCACCACTACTTGGCCCTGGCCCGTGCGGTGCGTGAGGCGGGCTTCACGGTCAGCGTCATCACCGGGGTGGCCGAGCACGCCGACCTCATCCGCGACGCCGGGCTCGACCTGATCCCGCTCGCGGTCTCCCGCAAGGGGATGAATCCACTGCGGGAACTCCAGAGCATCCTGGCGCTCAAGCGCATCCTGCGGTGTTTGCGGCCCGCCCTGCTGCACAACATCGCCCAGAAACCGGTCCTCTACGGCACCCTGGCGGCCCGCCTGGCGGGGGTGCCCGCGGTGGTCAACGGCGTCGCCGGGATGGGCTACCTCTTTACCTCCGGGTCAGGCCGCGCGCGCCTGCTCCGCCCCCTGGTGGGCCGCGCCTATCGCGCCCTGCTCGCCGCCCCCAATGTGCGGGTGCTGGTCCAGAACCCGGACGACCAGCGGCAGGTCCGGCGCCTGACCGGGGTGGAGCCGGTCCTGATCCCGGGCTCCGGAGTGGACTTGACGCGCTTCGTCCCACGTCCGGAGCCGCCGGGGCCGCCGGTGGTGGTGCTCGCCTCGCGGATGCTGTGGGACAAGGGCATCGGGGAGTTCGTGGCCGCCGCCCGGCTGCTGCGGGAGCGCGGGAGCCCGGCGCGCCTGGTCCTGGTGGGCAAGCCGGACCCCGGCAACCCCGCCTCGGTCGCCGAGGACCAACTCCGGGACTGGGCCCGCGAGGGGTGCATCCAGTGGTGGGGCTATCGTGCCGACATGCCCGCGGTCATGGCCGCCGCGCACATCGCCTGCCTGCCGTCCTATTATCGCGAGGGCCTGCCGAAGTTCCTGATCGAGGCCGCCGCGGCGGGCCTGCCCCTGGTCACGACCGACGCTACTGGTTGCCGGGAGGCGGTGGAGCCGGAGAAGAACGGCCTCCTGGTACCGCCCCGGGACCCGGACGCCCTGGCCGACGCCTTGGAGCGTCTCGCGGGTGACGAGGACCTGCGACGGCGCTTCGGCGCCCGCTCCCGGGTCCTGGCGCAGGAGCGCTTCGACGCGACGCGCATCCATGGGGCGACCCTGGCGGTTTATGACGAGCTACTGAAGCGATGTGAGGTACACCAATGAAGACGGCGCTGATTACGGGCATTACCGGACAGGATGGGGCCTATCTGGCCGAGTTCCTGCTCGCCAAGGGCTACCGCGTGCACGGCATCAAGCGCCGCGCCTCGCTGTTCAATACCGACCGTATCGACCACCTCTATCAGGACCCCCACGTCGGCGACCGCCGCTTCATCCTGCACCACGGCGACCTGACGGACGCCTCGAGTCTGATCCGCATCATTGGCCAGGTACAGCCGGACGAGGTCTACAACCTCGGCGCCCAGAGTCACGTTGCCGTCTCATTCGAGGAGCCCGAGTATACCGCCAACTCGGACGCACTGGGCGCGCTGCGGATCCTGGAGGCGATCCGCATCCTCGGGCTCGAGAAGCGGGCGCGCTTCTATCAGGCGAGCACCTCGGAATTATACGGCCTGGTGCAGGAGACCCCGCAGCGCGAGACCACGCCCTTCTACCCGCGCAGCCCCTATGCCGTGGCCAAGCTCTATGCCTATTGGATCACCGTCAATTATCGCGAGGCCTACGGCATCTACGCCTGCAACGGGATTCTCTTCAACCACGAGAGCCCGGTGCGCGGCGAGACCTTCGTCACCCGCAAGATCACCCGCGCCCTGGCGCGGATCAAGCTCGGCATCCAGGACTGTGTCTACCTGGGAAATCTCAGCGCCAGGCGCGATTGGGGCCACGCGCGGGACTATGTGCAGATGCAGTGGCTGATGCTCCAGCAGGAGCAGCCGGAAGACTTCGTCATCGCCACCGGGGTGCAATACAGCGTCCGCGACTTCGTGGCCGCGGCGGCCAGGGAGCTGGACCTCAGCCTGCGCTGGGAGGGCGCGGGCCTGGATGAAAAGGGCTACGATGCCGCCGGGCGCTGCATCGTCGCCGTCGACCCCCGCTATTTCCGCCCGACGGAGGTCGAGACCCTGCTCGGGGATGCCACCAAGGCGCGCGAAAAGCTCGGCTGGGTCCCGACCACCAGTTTCGCCGAGTTGGTGGCCGAGATGGCGCGCGAGGATCTGAAACAGGCGCAGCGCGATGACCTGGTGCAGCGGCACGGTTACAGCACCTTCGAGCGCAACGAGTGAGATGATGTCAGCAACAACCTATGTGGCCGGGCACCGCGGGATGGTCGGCGCCGCTATCTGCCGGGAGCTGGGCCGCCGCGGCTATGAGCCGCCCCTCACTCGGACCCACGCCGAACTGGACCTGACCGACCAGGCCCAGGTGCGTGCGTTCTTCCAGGCGCAGCGCCCGTCCCAGGTCTACCTGGCGGCGGCCAAGGTCGGCGGCATCCATGCCAATGACACCTATCCCGCCGAGTTCATCCATCACAACCTGATGATCGAGGCCAACGTCATCCACGAGGCCTGGCGCGCCGGGGTGCGGCGTCTCCTGTTTCTCGGCTCCAGCTGCATCTATCCCCGTCTGGCGCCCCAGCCGATCCCGGAAGAGGCCCTGCTGAGCGGGGTCCTGGAAGACACCAATGAGCCCTACGCCATCGCCAAGATCGCCGGGATCAAGCTCTGCGAGTCCTATAACCGCCAATACGCGACCGATTATCGCAGCGTCATGCCGACCAACCTCTATGGGCCCGGCGACAATTACCATCCCGAGAACAGCCATGTGCTGCCCGCCCTGCTGCGCCGCGCCCATGAGGCCAAACTCGCCGGCGCTCCCGAACTGGTCATCTGGGGCACCGGCACCCCGCGCCGCGAATTCCTCTATGTCGATGACCTGGCCGCCGCCTGCGTGCATGTCATGGGACTGGACCGGGCCGCCTATGACGCCTACACCAGCCCCAGGTCATCACACCTCAACGTCGGCAGCGGCGAGGAACTCAGCATCGCCGACCTCGCGGCCCTGGTCTGTGAAACCGTCGGCTACACCGGGCGCATCGTCTATGACAGCGGCAAGCCGGACGGCACCCCACGCAAACTCATCAACAGCGAGCGCCTGCGCGCCCTGGGCTGGCAGCCGCGGGTGGCCCTGCGCGAGGGACTGGCATTGGCCTATCGCGATTTCCTGGCAAACCAGATCATGCGTTAAAAGAGGATGTTGCGATGAGTTCCCTGGCCGATCTCTACAAGACCGATTTCCACGCCTGGACCCTGGCGGCGGCGGACCTGGTGCGTCGGCGCCGCTTCGATGAGTTGAATGCGGATGACCTGGCGGAGGAACTCGACAGCATTGGCAGGAAAGAGCGCAACGAGGTCGCGAACCGCCTGGTCATTCTGCTGGCCCATTTGCTGAAGTGGCAACTGCAACCCGCCTATCGGGACACCAATTGGCGCAGCAGCATCATCGAGCAACGCAAGCAGATACAGCGCCAGATTCAACATAGCCCGAGCGTGCGGCCCTATGTTGCGGAAGCGATCACGGAGGCGTTTCCGGACGCGGTTGATATCGCCGTGCGGGAGACCCTGTTGGATTCGGGCGGCTTTCCGAGCGCCTGTCCGTATTCGCTCAATGAGGTCTTGGATTTTGACTATTATCCGGACCAGCGCACGGGGGCACTGGTTCAGTTTAATTCCTGTTTACAAGACATTGAAATATATGTAATATATCTAGTTCGGCGCGGGTTTCCGTCACTTTTTGAATAAGTGAGAACTTCTTGAACGGACAATGGACATGCCCTCATTGCAATTCACAGAATTGTCGGCATCACAAGACGTATCAAACCGGTCATAACGGTACGCGTTTGCTGTGGCGATGTCAAAGTTGCAATAGGCTCTTTTCCGAGACCAAAGCCACCCTTATCGAGGGGCTCAGGAAACCGACCAGCTTCATCATTCAAGTGCTCAAAACGCGCACTGAGGGGATCGGCTTGAACGCCGCCTGCCGGGCCTTCGCGATTGCGAAGAATACGTTGCTCCTATGGGAGCGTCGCCTGGCCGATTGCAAGGATGTGCTGGTCATATATGCCCTGACGCACACCTTTATTGAGCAACTGATCGAAGGTGATGAGCTTTATACGAAAGTGAATAGGAATGTCCCCCCGGAGGATTGTGAAGGCTGGACGATCGTACTGATGGAAAGGGCAAGTCGATTTATCTGGGCGCTTCAGTGCGGGAAAAAGGATCGCAGCCTATTTTCATATGCCATACAAATACTTAGAGATGTCATCCTGCGTACTGGCGATGTCACTCTAGTCACCGACGGGGAACGTCGGTATGGCAATCTCCTGTTTGAAATTTGCCACGAAGTATTGCGAACCGGAAAACGCGGCCGCCCACCGAAAGTGCTTCGTCGCGGTGTGAAGGTGCGCCTTAAGAATAAAGGGAAAGGAACTGATAGAACGGGGCACTCGCGTCCCAAATACGAAACCCCTCATCCGGAGCATCCAGAAACCGATCAAGATGTGACGCCAGCCGATATTCATGCTAATCATTTGGAAGCATCGAACGCTTCATTTCGGCGAAAGAATTCTGCTTATCGCCGCCGAACGAATACGTACGCGAAGAGCATTTCTGGTTTGCAAAGAACATTGGATATGTTGTGGATTGTCCATAACTTTATTCGCAGCCACTTCACGACAAAACAGGTTCCTGCGGTGGCTCTGGGGATTCTCCAGCAGGGACTCTCGTGGGATGAGGTCCTTAGAGTTCGACAGCCCAGGTTATAAAAATACTACAAAAACATAAGGATAAGGAAGAACCAAACTGAACCAGTGCCGCGCCGGCGAGATCCCCGGCGTCTTCGACATCCGTTTCGCGACGCCGGTGCGGGCGGTCGGAACCCAGATACAGAGCTTTCTTTACGGAACCTTCTGGGTGGACCTGACGCTGTACGACCAGTTCGGTGCCGAGATCGCCAGCTTCTTGAACATCGAGGGCGAGAATACTGAAAACGGCGACGGTACGGCACTGTTCGTGGGCGCCGTCAGCGACGCAGACAACATCGCGCGGATGGTACTCGCGGGCGCGGGCGACGGGGCCGCGATCAACGCGATCATCGTCCCGGAGCCCCCGACGCTGCTGTTGACACTGACCTTGCTCGGGCTGCTGCCGGCTGCCCTGCGAGCCAGGATAAGGGGAGGCCGCACCGTGCGGTGAACGCGTCAGATTCGCTGGAGCAAATGCAATGAATAGCCGAGTACTGGTTGCCCTAGGCGTGGGCGTGGCCCTTGTGGCCATCAAGCACGGTGCGCCAAGGGCGCCCGAAGTCCAAATGGCGCCCCCGCCCGGCGCAGTCACGGCGGCGCCGGACGACGAGCAGCGTGTTGCCGCTCTCCCGGACAAGCTCGCGCCCAGGCCCCGCAAGCCCTCCAAGCAGGAGCGCAACGCGATCCTCGCGCAGTGGCAGGCCGCCCGCCTTAACCCGGACGGGAAGGCACGGTCCGACCAGCCCCAGAGCGCCCAGACCTACTTCCTCGAGATGCGCCTGCCCTCCGACCAAGCCGTCCTGAGCCCGCAGATGTACCTCTCCGCCTTGAGTCAGGCCGCACGGATGCCGGTCTACTCCACCGCGCAGGAGCGCGTGATCAAGGCCGCCACGAGCCGGCCGCTGACCGCACCCAGCATCGTCACCCAGTCACTGGACCCCATGGCCGGGACACTGGGGGACTGGGAGTCCTTGGGGCCAGGCAACATCGGCGGACGCACCAGGGCGCTGGTGATACACCCGAAGCAGCCCGATACCATGTGGGCCGCCGCCGCGGCCGGCGGCATCTGGAAGACCACCAACGGCGGACAGACCTGGACCCCCAAGGCCGACCTGCTGATCAACTTGGCCGTCAATTCGATGGCCTTGGAGCCGTATAACCCGGACATTCTCTATGCCGGAACCGGCGAAGGCTTTTTCAACGCCGACGCGGTGCGCGGCGCCGGCATCCTGAAGTCCACCGACGGCGGGGAGAGCTGGTTCCAATTGGAGGCCACGAAAGACAAGGAGGACTTCTGGTTTGTGAATAAGATCGTCATCGGCGGAGATAAGAGGAATCCGCGCATCTATGCGGCTACCGGAACAGGGGTTTTCCGCAGTGTCGACTCCGGCACAACCTGGGTTCGGGTGCTCCAAGCCGGTGCGAACTCCAGGGGCTGTATGGATCTGGCGATTCAGAATCGTTCCGTGTCCTACGTCTTCGCCGCGTGCGGTTCTGGCCCCCGGTACTCTGATGAGCCACTCGTCGACCCACGCGATGGCGTCTGGCGTGCGATAGATAGTAACCCGCTAGCTGATAAGAACTGGGAGTTGGTGATTCCGGCCGTGCGCGTGGGGGTGCCAACCATGGGACGCACCTCTCTGGCGATCGCCCCGTCGAAACAGAACGTCATCTACGCGATGGCCGCGAGAATTGATGCGGACCTCACTTTAAACGACGGATTACTGGCGGTCTATCGCTCAGACAAGTCCGGCGCAACGAGTAGTTGGGTCCCAATGGTCAACAGTGACCAGACACTCAACCGCCTGCTGCTGTCCAATCCCTCGTACGGGGCGGGCTGCTACGGCAACGGAACACCGCAATTCTTTAACCAGGGCTATTTCGATAACGTGATCGCGGTGGACCCGACGAACGAGAATGTCGTCTGGGCCGGCGGCATCGACCTGTTCCGTTCCGACGACGGCGGCAAGAACTGGGGGCAAGCCTCACATTGGGATCTTAGTGATAAGCCGTCCCGCACGGATTACGCCCATGCCGATCATCATGCGCTCGTCTTCCATCCGAAATACAACGGCACCGACAACCAAATACTGTTCAATGGCAATGACGGCGGCCTGTACAAGACTGATAAGGCCAAGTCAGGGGTGGTCAAGGCGTCGCCGATCCCGATCACGTCGGTGTCACCCGTATGCAACTTTGCCGAGGTCGACCCTTATCCAGACACGATAAAGTGGGTCCACCTGAACAACGGCTATCGAGTCACCCAGTTCTATCATGGCTTGCCCTATCCCAACGGCCTGACCTTTTTCGGCGGAACCCAGGATAACGGCAACATCCGCGGCCAGCTTGACTCTCCGAATAATTGGAACGTGATCTACAGCGGTGACGGCGGCTATGTAGCAATCAATCCGTCTGATACGAACATGCTGTGGTACGAGTACACCAACCTGAACATCGTGCGCAGTGTGGACGGCGCGTCAACCACAGAGAAGTTCACCGCGGGCATCACTGAGCCTTCAGAGAACTTCGGGTTCATCGCGCCGTTCGCCCAGGACCCCACCAATCCCAACCGCATGTGGATCGGTGGGTCCAAGCCCTGGCGCGCGGACAATGCCACGGTCAAGCCGCTCCCCGACAACATCGACATATGGACTCAGGCCGGTACGGAGTTCAATACCAAAGCGGCAACGGCACCGACGGAGGACCCCAACCCAAAAACGACGACTACTGCCATCGGTATCTCGCCGCAAGACAGCAATCGGGTCTACTTTGGCACCGCCATGGGCTACATCTACACGACCGATCAGGGCGGGACTGCGACGAAAGATACCGTCTGGCTTCGGAGCAAACTGCGCAGCGACGACAATGTGATCTCGTCGATCACACCCGATCCGTTGTTGAAGGGTACGGTGTACGCCACGGTGTCGACGTTCAATAGCACTACCGGCAGAGGTCATGTGTTCAAGTCAGTCGACTCCGGATTAAACTGGACCAACATCGACGGTTCCGGCCCCACCGCCATCCCCGACGTGCCGGTCCACAGCATCGTCGTCGACCCGAACCCGAAAGACCAAAACACCCGGAGGCTCTATGTGGGCAGCGACATCGGGGTCTTCTCCTCGACTGACGGCGGCCTGACCTGGGCGGTTGAAAACACCGGCTTCGCCAACGTGATTGTCCAGTCCTTGACCATCGCGAAAGCCGATAATGACAAACGCTATCTCTACGCCTTCACGCATGGCCGCAGCGCTTATCGGGTCGCCCTGACCGACTAGCCCGCGGGGTCGCTGCCGGGCCGCGCTCCGGGGGCCACCCCCTAGAAGATCGAGAGTCGGGGTGCAAGACGGCGCGGATTCGGTTAGGGTTCCCCGCAACCCCTCGCCGTCCGTCTCTGGTGACCGCCCATGCATGAACTTTCCATCTGTCAGTCCCTGCTCGATCAGGTGGAGGGGATCGCGCGGCAGCACGGCGCCCGGGCGGTGGAGCGCATCCTGCTCCAGGTCGGGCCGCTGTCCGGGCTGGAGCCGGCGCTGCTGCGCAGTGCCTGGCCCCTGGTCGCGGCGGGGACCCTCGCCGAGGCGGCCGAGTTGGTGATCGAGGCGGCGGCGATTCGCGTGCGCTGTCTCGACTGCGACGCGGAGTCGGCGGCCACGGCCAATCGCCTGCTGTGCGGGGCCTGCGGCGGCTTCCACACCCGGCTTGTCAGCGGGGACGAGCTGCTGCTCGCCCGACTGGAGCTGAGCATCCCGGATGCCGATCGCACCCAGGCAGAGGCCTCGTCCGCAACTGAACCCACTCCCGACGCATCGGAGACGACCCATGTGTGACACCTGCGGCTGCAACATCACCCCCGGTAACGAGCACCTGGTCCGGGGGGACGGCAAGCTCGCCCGCACCGCGGACGGGCGGGCGGCCGTAACCGTGCTCCAGGGGCTGCTGACGGAAAACGACCACCAGGCCGCCCATAACCGGGAGCACTTCGACCAACACGGCGTGCTGACGCTGAACCTGATGTCCTCCCCGGGGGCGGGCAAGACGAGTCTCCTGGAGGCGACCATCGACGCCCTGGGCGGGCACCTGAAAATCGCCGTGATCGAGGGCGATCTGGAGACCGAGAACGACGCGGTGCGCATCCGCGCCAAGGGCGTGCCGGCGGTACAGATCGCCACCGGGAGCGCCTGCCACCTGGATGCCCACATGGTCCACGCGGCCCTGCACAACCTGGATCTGGACGGCGTCGACCTCCTGTTCATCGAGAACGTGGGCAACCTGGTGTGCCCGGCGAGCTTCGATCTCGGCCAGCACCGCAACGTCGCCCTGATCTCGGTCCCCGAGGGCGACGACAAACCGGCCAAATACCCGGTGATGTTCCGGGCGGCGGACCTGGTGCTGTGCACCAAGTCCGACCTGCTGCCGCTGCTGCCGGAGTTCGACCCGCGGCGGGCCGAGGGCTATCTGCGCAACCTCGCGAGCGGCGCGCCCTTCCAGATCCTCTCCACCCGCGGCACGGGCCAGTTAGGGCCTTGGCTTGCGTGGCTCGAGGTCGAATTGGCGGCCCAGCGGGCACGCCGTCAGGTCGGGCGCACCACCAGGCCGGCGATCCAGGCCGCTGGGGCGGGGCTGCACGCGGCGGGCGGGCCAGATGGGGGGGCGGTGAGCGGGCATGGTCATACCCATCACCATCACGGCGATGGTCATGGTCACGATCATGGGCATGGGCATGACCACGGGCATGGCCACGACCATGGACAGCCGCAGGCCTGAGGCCCGCGTGGCGTTGACCCTAATTCCGGGGGGCGGTCCGCGCAGCGGACCCGACAGCGGTTGACCAAGCGCTTGCCCGGGTGGTAAAAATCCGCGGGTCCTGATCCGGACAGCAACAGGTCGCGCTCATCACGCGAAAACGTCTCCGACGGAGCCTGTGGGGGATGGATCAGGGCACCACCCAGGCGCGCGCAGCCGACCGCGTGAGCGGCCGGTCACCCAGAACGACGTGCGCAATATACCCAACCGTGGAGGAAGCCCCGCCGTGTCACCGATCACCATGAAGACCCTCTCCGCCCTGTCACTCGCCACGCTGGTGGCGGCCGGGACCTGGACCGCGCCGGCCCAGGCCTTTAATTTCGGCAATATGTGGAATCCCAACCGCTGGATGGGCGGCGGCAATCGCTACAACGACTATTACTACGACGACGGCCCCTGGGGTGGTAATCCCTGGGGCGGCGGTTACGGGGCGCCTTGGGGCGGCTACGGCGGCGGCCCCTGGGGTGCGCCTTACGGCGCCCCCGGCTATGGTGCCCCAGGCTACGGCTATGGTGCCCCCGGGTACCCGCTCGCCCCGGCGGCAACCGCGCCCACCGGCGCACCCGCCCCCCTGCCCTCGCAAGGCACCGCGCCCGATGCGGACGAGGTGGCGGCCCTGAAGCGCCGGATCAGGGAGCTGGAGGCGGCCCAGCAACCGTCCGGCCGGTCGGTGCCCGCACAGGATTGGCCCGCCGCACCGGTCTATCGGCCGATGGATAAACAATGAGCGCGCCGCGCCGGGACTCTTGATCATGGATCTGCTGCTCGCTATCGATGGCTGCGTCGCGGCCTGTCACCCTGGGAATCCGGCCCACGCCGCTACCACGGACGCGCTCGGCCGCTGCCTGGACCAGGGCGGCCGGGTCTGGCTCTACGCCGGGGCCGCCCAGGGTTACGAGGACGGCATCCGCCGCGCCCTGGAGGACGAGGCCCGGTGCGGCGCGGGTGAGTCCGCAGAGGCGCAAGCCCTGCAACGCGCCCGCCAACAATTGGCGGCCTTCGCGCACGGCAAGCAATGGCTCGCCGCGCTGGCCGGGGACTGCGCGGACTGCGCGGCACCGAATCCGGCCCAGGATCGCCTGCTGCGCGCCTTGCAACGCTTCACCCCCGGGTCCATCAAGGTCCTGACGCTGGACCCGGCCTTCATCGCCGCGCACCCCGACCAGGCCCTCACCCCCGCCGCCTACCTCGACCTGCCGACCCTTGAGCGGCGGATCGACTTCATCGATCTCCCCGGCCAGCAGTCATTCATCCGCCCCCAATTGGAGGAACGCCTCCACCGCGTCCTGCACCACGGCCGCTATATCCTGGGTCCTGAGATGGAAGAACTGGAGGGCCGTCTGGCGCAGTACACCGGGGCCGCCCACTGTGTCGCCGTCGCCTCCGGGACCGATGCCCTCTTGATCAGCCTGATGGCCTTGGGCATAGGGCCGGGCGATGAGGTCATCACCACCCCCTTCACCTTCGTAGCGACCGCCGAGGTCATCTGCCTCGTGGGTGCGCGGCCGGTCTTCGTCGATGTGGAACCCGATACCTGCAACATCGATGCGGACAAGCTCGAGGGTGCGATATCTCCCCGCACCAAGGCGATCATGCCGGTCTCGCTCTATGGCCAACCGGCCGACATGGACGAGATCAATGCCATCGCCGAGGTCTACCGGCTGCCGGTCATCGAAGACGCCGCGCAGAGCTTCGGCGCCACCTATCGCGGTCGGCGCAGTGGCAACCTCTCCACCATCGGCGCCACCAGCTTCTTCCCTTCCAAGCCGCTCGGCTGTTACGGCGACGGCGGGGCCATCTTCACCAATGACGCGGGGCTCGCGCTCGCCATGCAGGAACTGCGCGTCCATGGTCAGGAGCGCCGCTATGTGCATACCCGGATCGGGGTCGGCGGGCGCATGGACACCCTGCAATGCGCGGTGCTGCTGGCGAAGCTCGACCGGTTCGATCAGGAACTCGCGCGGCGCATCGCCATGGGCCAACGCTATTCGCAACTGTTCGCCGGTGCGCCCGGCATCAAGACCCCCGTCACCCGCGCGGACCGCACCTGTGTCTATGCCCAATACACCCTGCAAGTCCCCGGCCGGGACGCCCTGGTCGCGGCCCTGGGCGCCCGCGGCATCCCCACCGCGGTCCACTATCCGATCCCGCTCAATGCCCAACCCGCCTATCGGTACCTGTGCTGCCCGGACTGCACACCGGTCGCCGCGCGGCTCGCCGCCGAGGTCGTCAGCCTGCCGATGCATGGCGATCTGAGCGAGGGGGATCAGGATGCGGTGGTGGCGGCGGTGATGGCCGCGCTGAAGCACTAGTACCCCGTTTCAGCTATTCTTGCGCATGCTCAAGCCCCGCAGGGGCGCGATATACCAGCCCAGGGCAACGCCCGGCACTGGTTCAGTTTGGTTCTTCCTTATCCTTATGTTTTTGTAGTATTTTTATAACCTGGGCTGTCGAACTCTAAGGACCTCATCCCACGAGAGTCCCTGCTGGAGAATCCCCAGAGCCACCGCAGGAACCTGTTTTGTCGTGAAGTGGCTGCGAATAAAGTTATGGACAATCCACAACATATCCAATGTTCTTTGCAAACCAGAAATGCTCTTCGCGTACGTATTCGTTCGGCGGCGATAAGCAGAATTCTTTCGCCGAAAT
The DNA here is from genome assembly GCF_002813775.1 of Candidatus Thiodictyon syntrophicum. Classification (NCBI taxonomy): domain Bacteria; kingdom Pseudomonadati; phylum Pseudomonadota; class Gammaproteobacteria; order Chromatiales; family Chromatiaceae; genus Thiodictyon; species Candidatus Thiodictyon syntrophicum. The sequence goes on along the minus strand of NZ_CP020370.1, from coordinate 6,747,850 downwards.
GAAGCGTTCGATGCTTCCAAATGATTAGCATGAATATCGGCTGGCGTCACATCTTGATCGGTTTCTGGATGCTCCGGATGAGGGGTTTCGTATTTGGGACGCGAGTGCCCCGTTCTATCAGTTCCTTTCCCTTTATTCTTAAGGCGCACCTTCACACCGCGACGAAGCACTTTCGGTGGGCGGCCGCGTTTTCCGGTTCGCAATACTTCGTGGCAAATTTCAAACAGGAGATTGCCATACCGACGTTCCCCGTCGGTGACTAGAGTGACATCGCCAGTACGCAGGATGACATCTCTAAGTATTTGTATGGCATATGAAAATAGGCTGCGATCCTTTTTCCCGCACTGAAGCGCCCAGATAAATCGACTTGCCCTTTCCATCAGTACGATCGTCCAGCCTTCACAATCCTCCGGGGGGACATTCCTATTCACTTTCGTATAAAGCTCATCACCTTCGATCAGTTGCTCAATAAAGGTGTGCGTCAGGGCATATATGACCAGCACATCCTTGCAATCGGCCAGGCGACGCTCCCATAGGAGCAACGTATTCTTCGCAATCGCGAAGGCCCGGCAGGCGGCGTTCAAGCCGATCCCCTCAGTGCGCGTTTTGAGCACTTGAATGATGAAGCTGGTCGGTTTCCTGAGCCCCTCGATAAGGGTGGCTTTGGTCTCGGAAAAGAGCCTATTGCAACTTTGACATCGCCACAGCAAACGCGTACCGTTATGACCGGTTTGATACGTCTTGTGATGCCGACAATTCTGTGAATTGCAATGAGGGCATGTCCATTGTCCGTTCAAGAAGTTCTCACTTATTCAAAAAGTGACGGAAACCCGCGCCGAACTAGATATATTACATATATTTCAATGTCTTGTAAACAGGAATTAAACTGAACCAGTGCCCACCCCCCGTTCGCGGCTGCGCGCAAAGGCCGACACTGCGTCTTGGAGCGGGTAGATGGAGTCGATCAGGTAACCGAGATCCAGGGTCCCGGCGGCGAGCAGTGCCAGGGCCCGATCGAATGGCCCGCAGCGTGAGCCCAGCAGTCGGACCTCGTCCACGACGATGGCGCTCAGATCCACCGCGACGCTCCCGCGGTAAGTGCTCTTGAGCACGATGGTCCCGCGCGGGCGCACGGCGGTGCGGGCCAGCGTGAAGCCGGCACCGGTGCCGGTGCATTCGACAACCACGTCGAAGTCGGCCGGGGCGCTCGGCGGCGCGCTCAGGGTGGCGATGCCGAGTTGCGCCAGGTGGTCGAGTTTGGACGGGTGCCGGCCCAGGACGACGAGCCGGCAGCCGGTGGGGCGCAGGGACTGGGCGATGAGTTGGCCGAGCTTGCCGTCGCCGATCACCAGCACCCGGTCAGCGGGGCCGATGGCCATCTGCTCCTGGATCTCCAGCGCGGCGGCCAGGGGTTCGGTGAAGACCGCCTGTTCGGGGGTGACGCCGGCCGGGACCAGATGCAGGTTGGCGGTGGGGACGGCGAGCCATTCGGCGAAGGCGCCATTACGCCCATGGATACCGACGGCCTGGCGGTTGGCGCAGTGCTTGGTGAGACCGCCGCGGCAGCGTGGGCATTGTCCGCACGGCAGGTTGATCTCGGCGACGACGCACTGTCCCACCAGGTCCGGCGGGCCTGATTCGACCACCCCGACGAATTCGTGGCCGGGTACGCCGGTGAACGAATAGAGACCGTCGACCAGTTGGTGGTCGGTGCTGCAGATGCCGCGCAGCAGCGGGCGGATCAGGGACTCGCCGGGGCCTGGTGCCGGCTCCGGGAGGTCCCGCCGCAGGGTCAAGCGGCCGTCGGCCAGCCAGAGTCCAATCATGGGGATGAGGCGCCGCGGGGGCCTCGATCATCGTTCCGGCCAGCGAGAACTCGAAGAAGTTTCACGCAGAGACGCAGAGACGCAGAGAAGAAAGAAGGATTCTCTGCGTCTCTGCGTCTCTGCGTGAGAAAACCGGCCCGTGCGTGCACCTTGCCGGTTGTGTGCGGGCCGGAACGATGATCGAGGCCGCCGCGGGGCCTGACCCCGGCATCATGGTGGATGCGGCGCGTGCCGGCCTCGTTGGCGATCAGCAGCGCCGTGCCGCGCGCCTTATCCACCCTACGACCTTGGCAAGAGCTATCGCTGCCGAACGTTTTCATCGCCTTCATGTCGCGTTCATTTGCGTTCACTTGCGGACTAACAAACCCCAAACTCCGAACCCCAAACTCCGAACCCCGACCCCGAACCCCGAACCCCGAACCCCGAACCCCGAACCCCGAACCCCGAACCCCGAACCCCGAACCCCGAACTCCGAACTCCGAACTCCTACCGCCGCGGCCGCACCAGCCCGCCCAACCCCAGCCCTTCGAGCGTCTCGAACAGGATGCGGCGCACCGAGGCCGCGTCCTCGCACTGGAGGGCGGCCTGGAGGACCTCCCGCGCCCGCGCCCGGCTGATGCTGCGGATCACCCGCTTGACCCGCGGCAGGCTGTGCGCCCCCATGCTCAGGCTGTGCACGCCCATGCCGAGCAGCAGGACCGCGGCCAGCGGGTCGCCGGCCATCTCGCCGCAGATGCTGACCTCCCGGCCGTGCACCCGCGCGCCCGCCAGGGTTTGGCTCAGCGCGCGCAGCACCGCGGGGTGCAGGTCGTCATAGAGCTTGGCCACATGCGCATTGTTGCGGTCCACGGCCAGCAGGTATTGGGTGAGGTCGTTGGTGCCGACGGACAGGAAGTCGACGCGGCGCGCCAGGGCCTCGGCCTGATAGACCGCGGCCGGGACCTCGATCATGACCCCGACCGGCGGCATCCTGACCTGGTAGCCCTCCTCCAGCAGTTCCTCATAGGCGCGGCGCAGCAGCGTCAGGGCCTCGTCGACCTCGGTCACGGTGCTGATCATGGGGAACAGGACTTGGAGGTTGTCGAGCCCGACGGAGGCGCGCAGGATGGCGCGCACCTGTGTCAGGAAAATCTCCGGGTGGTCCAGCGTGATGCGGATGCCGCGCCAGCCCAGGAAGGGGTTGGCCTCATGCACCGGGAAATAGGGCAGGGGCTTGTCGCCGCCGATGTCGAGCGTGCGGATCGTCACCGGACGCGGGGCGAACATCTCCAACACCTTGCGGTAATTGGACATCTGCGCTGCCTCCCCGGGGAAGCTGTCGCGCACGATGAAGGGCAGTTCGGTGCGGTAGAGCCCCACCCCGGCGGCCTCCTCGATCCCGAGCGGCCGGTGTTCGGAGACCAGCCCGGTGTTGAGGAAGAGCGGCAACTGGTAGCCGTCGGTGGTCTCCGCCGGCAGGTGGCGCAGGGACTGCAACTCGTTGCTCATGGCCCGGTCGTCGTCGGCCATGCGCTGGTACTCGGCGCGCACCGCCGGACCGGGGGAGACATAGACCCGGCCGCGGTAGCCGTCGACCACCATGTCGCGGCCCTCGGCGCGCCCCACCGGCAGGTCGGCGACGCCCATGGCCGCGGGTACCCCCATGCCGCGCGCCAGGATGGCGACGTGGGAGGACCCGGAGCCGCTGGTCGAGACCATCCCGGCCAGGCGCTCGCGCGGCACATCGACGATCTGCATGGCGGAGATTTCCGCCCCCACTAGGATGGTCTTCTGCGGATAGGCGATGGGCGCGGCGGCGAGGTTCTGCAGGTGCATCAGGATACTGCGGCCCAGGTCGCGCACGTCGGAGGCGCGCTCGCGCAGATAGGCGTCCTCCATCCCGTCGAATACCCGGGCGTGATCGGCGATGGTCGCGCGCAGGGCCCCGGGCGCCCAGTTGCCGGCGCGGATGCGGGCGACGGTGCCGTCGACCAGGGTGTCGCTCTCCAGCATCAGGCGCCAGGCGTCGAAGATTGCAACGTCCTCGGCGCTCAGGTTGGTCTGGGTGCGCGCCACCATGCGGTCCAGGTCCGCGGCCACGTCCTGGAGGGCGCCGCGGAAGGCGTCCTCCTCGGCCTGGGGGTTCTCGGCGCGCCGGTCGGGGATGGCATCCAGGTCCGCCGGGGGATAGACCACCGCGGCGATGCCGATGCCGATGCCGGGTGAGGCGGCGAGCCCGGGCAGGAAGCGCTGGGGGATGCCCTCGTCCTGGAGGCGCGCCAGTTCGCCGTTGGTGCGAGCGTAGGTGATGGCGCCGGCGAGTTGGGAGGCCAGCGTGACGACGAAGGTGACCTCGTCATCCAGATAGTGCCGCTTCTCCAACTGGCGCAGCACCAACACCCCGAGCACCTTGCGGTTCTGGATGATCGGTGCCCCAAGGAAGCCGTGGTAGCGCTGCTCGCCGGTGTCGGTGATACAGAGATAGCGTGGATGGGCGGAGGCGTCGTCCAGGTTGATGGGTTCCGCCCGCTCGCTCACCAGCCCCACCAGGCCGCGCCCCAACTCGATGCGCACCCGCCCCACCGCCGCCTGGCGCAGGCCGTCGGTGGCCTGGAGGATGTGGCGGCGGTTGTCGTAGTCGTTGAGATAGACCGAGCAGACATCGGCCCCCACGGCCTCCTTGACCCGCCGCACGATGATGGCCAGGGCCTGTTCCAGGTCGGGTGCGTTGTCGACCTCCTGGACGATGCGACGCAGTGATTCGAGCATGCCGGGCATGGGCGACGGGGCCTTTGGGCTGGGTGAAGCGGGGGCGGGGACCGGGGCCGCGGGCGGCGGCGACGGTGACACCGGGGGCTGGGCGCGGGCGTCAGACATCAGCGGTGCCGCTGACGCAGGAAGCCGGCCGCCCGCGGCAGGGCCTCGCTGCGCTCCGGGATCCCCTCCGGATACAGCAGCGGCGCCAACTCTTCGAGCGCCAGTTCATAGACCCGGCGCTTGAAGTAGACCACCTCGTGCAGGGGCTGCCAGTAGCGCACCCAGCGCCAGGCGTCGAACTCCGGCTTGTCGGTCTTGTCGAGACAAAAGGCCTCCTCCTGGCAGTCCACCCGCAGCAGGAACCAGACCTGTTTCTGGCCGATGCAGGTCGGGCCGCAATGGCGGCGGATGAAGCGCTTGGGCAGGTGGTAGCGCAGCCAGCCCTGGGTGGCGCCCAGGATCGTGACCTGGTGGGGTTCCAGTCCAACCTCTTCCTCCAACTCCCGGTACATGGCCTGCGCCGGGGTCTCATCAGTGTTGATGCCCCCTTGCGGGAACTGCCAGGCATTTTGACCGATGCGCCGACCCCAGAAGAGGCGGCGCTCGTCGTTGCTCAGAATGATACCCACATTGGGGCGGAAACCGTCGCGGTCGATCAAGGCAGCTTACTCGGCCGTCTAAGTGATCGCATTCTTCCACAACCGGCTTGGGAGCGGCAAGCGCTGGATTGTATAAGCGGTTGCCGTCAAAAGGCTTTCCCGGTGCCTTTTGGAGCCGTCCGCGGGGCCGCGCGCAGCCCCGCGGGCAGGGGCGACGGCATCTTCAACCGTCGCCGCGGGGCACTTCTGAGGCACAATGCGCCCGATCCCGGCTCCCAGGCCCCGCGGGGCGCGAGCGCGAAAGCAGGAATGAGAGCATGGCCTTAGCGATTTTCGACCTCGACAACACCCTGATTGCAGGGGACTCCGATCACCTTTGGGGGGAATTTCTGGTCGCCCGCGGGCTGGTGGACGGGGCCCACTATGCGCGTGCGAACGACCGTTTTTACGCGCAATACCGCGCCGGCACCCTCGATATCGACGCCTTCCTGCGCTTTGCCTTGAGTCCGCTGCGCGAGCACCCGCGCGACCTGCTGGAGGAACTGCGCGAGCACTTCGTCGCCCAGGTGATCGCACCGCTGATGCTGCCCGCCGCCCGCGACCTGATCGCCGCCCACCGTGGCGCCGGCGACACCCTGCTGATCATCACCGCCACCAACACCTTCGTCGGCGCCCCGATCGCGGCGCGCTTCGGCATCCCCCACCTGATCGCCACCGAGCCGGAACTCATCGAAGGCCGCTACACCGGCGCGGTCGCGGGCATCCCCGCCTTCCGCGAGGGCAAGGTCCGGCGCCTGGACGCTTGGCTTACGGGAAGCGGCGAGACCCTCGCCGGGAGCAGCTTCTACAGCGACTCGCACAACGACCTGCCCCTGCTCGGCCGGGTCGACCGCCCGGTGGCGGTGGACCCGGACCCGCAGTTGCGGGAGGTGGCGGTGGCGCGCGGTTGGCCGATTCTGTCGTTGCGGGGCTGAGAGACCGTGCAAGCAGTCGCCGTCGCACCAATCCGCACACCCTCCGTAGGCTGGGTAGAGCGCAGCGAAACCCAACAATCAACGCTATCTGAATGAGGATCGAGCGATGCGTACCGCCAAAGCGGAAGTCGAATCCCTGCTCAAGGCCCTACCCGAGGACTGTAGCCTCGAAGATGTCCAATACCATCCGTACATTCTGGAAAAGGTAACAGCCGTTCAGGACAGGGCCGACGCTGAAGGTACCCTGACACACGAGGACGTCACCGCGCGCATGAGCAAATGGCTCGCCGAGTAGCCTGGTCGCCCGAAGCCGCTCGTGCACGGCAAGCGTTTGCTCGACGATTTCCAGGATCGGCTGCCACGCTGACAACCCTGAACGGGCGTACATCGTCTGGATGCCAGGAGCCAACGACGACGACCGCAGCCAGGTGCTATGCTGGGTCAACGAGTCACCGGGCAGGAGGCGCCAGCCGTGAAATTCCCCTATGGTCTCAGCGATTTCGGCACCCTCATCCAGGCGGGTTACTGGTATCAGGACCGTACCGACCGGATCCCGCTGCTGGAGGAGCGGGGCCGCCAGCTCATCTTTTTGCGGCCCCGGCGCTTCGGCAAGAGCCTGCTCCTGTCGCTGCTGGAGCATTACTACGACCTCAACCGCACCGGGCACTTCGCGGCCCTGTTCGGGGGGCTGCGCATCGGGCGGGACCCCACGCCGCTGCATAACCGGTTTTTCGTGATGAAGTGGGACTTCTCCCTGGTCAAGGCCCAGGGCGAGGTCCATGAGATCGAGGCCGCGCTGCACCGGCATCTCAATGACCGCATGACCAATTTCGTGGCCGACTACGCGAACTATTGGACCCGCCCGATCGCCATCTGCCAGGACAACGCCGTCTCCTCCCTGGAATCGCTGCTGGCAGCGATCCGCGCCACCCCGCACCGGCTCTATCTGCTGATCGACGAATACGACAACTTCGCCAATGAAATCCTGATGGCCGGCCAGGCCCAGGGGCACTATGAATCGTTGTTGTACGGCGAGGGCCTGTTGAAGACCGTCTTCAAGGCGGTCAAGGCGGCGGCCGGCGGCCTGGGTCTGGAACGGGTCTTCATCACCGGGGTCTCGCCGATCGTCATGAGCGACATGACGAGCGGCTACAACGTCGGCGAGAATATCTATCTGGATGCGCCGTTCAACGACCTGTGCGGATTCACCGAGGCCGAGATCACCGCGGTATTGACCGAGATGGCCGCGGCCGGCGTCACCTGGTCCCCCGCCGAGGCGCTGGAGACTATGCGGACCTTCTACAACGGCTATCGCTTCAGCACCCGGGCGACGACGAGTCTTTACAACCCCACGTTGAGCCTTTACTTCCTCAAGTCCCTACAGCGAGACGGTGACTATCCGGAGCCGATGCTGGATGAGAACCTGGCGATGGACCGCAACAAGCTTGCCTACATCGCGCGCCTGCCCCAGGGCGAAGACCTGCTGGTCGCCGCTCTGAGCGGCGACGATCAGGTCGTGATCCCCGAACTGGCGCGGCGCTTCGGGGTCGAGGACATGCTGCGCGCGGTCAAGGATCAGCCCTTCATGGCCTCGCTGCTGTACTATTTCGGGGTCCTGACCCTGGCCGACCTGGGCGTGTTGCGCAAGCTGGCGCTCAAGGTCCCCAATCTGGTCGCCCGGGCACTCTATGTCGAGCGCCTGCGGGACCTGTGGCTTCCCGGCTACGAGGAGCGCGAAACGGTGCAGCGGGTCGCGGAGACCCTGTACCTGCGCGGGGACCTGGCGCCCCTGTGCGACTTCATCGAGACGCGCTATTTCCGGGTCCTGTCGAACCGCGATTACCGCTGGACCAATGAACTGCTGGTCAAATTCGCCTTTCTCACCCTGCTGTTCGACGACCGGATCTATATGGCCGTCTCGGAACTGGAAACCGACCGCGGCTATGCCGACCTGGCCTTGATCGTGCGCCCCGACATGCGCCGCTACGCCGCCCTGGACCTGTTGCTTGAATTCAAATACCTGGGCCTGAAGGAACTGGGATTAACCGGCAAGCAGGTCCGCGCCCAATCGCGCGAGTCACTCGCCGCCCTGCCGGCGGTCGCGGCCAAACTCGACGAGGCAGCGGAACAGGCGCGGGTCTATGGCGCGGCCCTGCGCCATCGGCATGGACTCACCGACCTGCGCGCCTGCGCCGTGGTCGCCCTAGGGGTGGAGCGCTTGGTCTGGCGGGCATTAACGGAGCCGGGGCGTCCCGCCCCGGCACCCTGAAGGCGAACCCAATCCCTCTCGCGTCCCACTGCCCTCGCCGCCGTGCAAGTATTGCGCAGCGACCTCGGTTCCAGGCAATCCCGTAGGTCGGGTTGGGCGCGCGCGGCATGGCCCCTCAAGCAAGAACATCGGCTTGACCCGCGCCTAACCCGACAACCGACGCGCGTAGGCCGACGGGACGCGGCGAGGCCCCGCCCGGGGGTCTTGATCATCGTTCCGGCCATCGCTGCGTACCCCTGGTCCAGGAATTTCTCTCACGGAGACACAAAGACACGGAGATCCGGACGTGTCTTTCTCCGTGTCTTTGTGTCTCCGTGAGAGACTTCTTCTACCCTGCGTCTCTGCAGGGTCTTGAGCTTGCTGCCAACCCCCACTGCGAGACGCTGGGTGCGCATCAGCCACAGGCAGGAACGATGATCGAGGCCCCGTCAGGGACTTGCCTCTATACTGACTCACACAATGACCTGCCTTTGCCCGGTCCGGGTCGACCGCCCGCGCCCGGTAGCGGTGGTCCCGGACCCGCTGTTGCGCGAGGTGGTCGCGCGTGGCCAGCCGATCCTCTCGATGCGGGGCTGAGCTGCGGGTCCGGTCACAGACCGGGGCCGACACCGGGGCAAAGCACCCCGGTGCGGTGTGGCCTCGCAAGTGTCCGGAGCGTTGCGTGCCGCGGATAGGCCCAACCGCCGCACCAGCGCTGGACGGGGCATGAGCCCCCTTCCCGAACGTTTGAACTCCTTGCTGTCGTTCCCAAGGTCTGAAACCGGGCAAGTATTCCCTGCGCCCCGAAAAATTCGCGATACCGTAGGTTGGGCTGAGGAACGAAGCCGAACATTTCAGCGTGTTGCGCTGCGCCGCTTGTTAGGCTTCGTTCCTCAGCCCAACGTACAGTGAATACTTGCCCATCTCTCTCCCTGGCAATGCGGTCCGGGAAGGTAGGCCTCGCGTGTCGCCGGTCGCGGGAAGCAGCGCATACCGGCTCCGGTCCTGAAGCTGAACGAGCGGGCAAGTATCGCCCACCCATCCGCATCCTGGAGCATTCGTGTCCCAACCCTTGACGGCTCCGAACCATGCGCGGACACTCTGCCCGACCCATCTTCAAACAGACGTCACGGCAGCCTTTGGGCATGTTCGTTCCGTGTTCACCGATGATGGCTTAGCGCTGTCGATTCAAGATATCCCGTCAGCGCGGACTTGACAACAGACCTGTATTAGTCTCTAGGATTACTCCGCTTTGACAACTCACGAGGCTCATTTTCGCCCCCGCGCCCGGATACTTGATCTGCTCGGCGACCAGTTGATCCGTGATCATCGGATCGCGTTGTTCGAGTTGGTGAAGAATGCTTACGATGCTGATTCACCGGATATTTTCTTGCGATTTATCAATATTCAGCGAAGGGAAGGCGGCGCGATCGAAGTTCGGGATTCTGGTGAAGGGATGGATCTGGACACGGTTCTGAATGTCTGGCTCGAGCCTGCCTCGGACCACAAAGCCCTGCGGCGAGCCCGCGGCGAGCGCTCGCCGTTGTACGGACGGCTACCGGTGGGTGAAAAAGGCGTTGGGCGTTTCGCGGTACAGAAGCTCGGGCGCCGACTCACGATGGTCAGCCGAAAGCAGGGACAATTGGAGTTAGCCCTGGAGATCGATTGGAGTGCGGTGACAGGGCATAAATACCTTGAGGAATTTCCAGTACAGGTCGTGGAGCGGGAGCCAGAGATGTTCCGTGGGAATCGCCACGGAACTTGGCTGCGTATTGACGACCTGCGGCAGGTCTGGACGCGGGGAGACGTTCGCCGCCTGCATCGCAATGTCAATGCCATGGTCTCTCCCTTCAAAGAACAAGACTCCTTCAAGGTGAGGATGGAAATCGAGCCACAGACCGACTGGCTAGACGATCTCTTTTGCGCTACCGACGCGCCCAAATACGCGTTTTACCATTTTGCTTTTGTCCTTGACGATTCGTCGCTATCATGGCACTACCGCTATACGCCCTTCGATTCATTCGTGAGGGACTACCCTGGTCTGATAAAACCTCGTCAGCAGGATGTAGAGCGGGACGACAGCTTTGAATTCTTCCGAATTGGGCCGCCGCCGCCGGAGGGAGGAGGATGGACGCGCCGGAAGCCGCGGCCCGACGGGAAGCCCGTCAAGTTGCGCTGGGACGCGGAACGAAAAACGGGACTAGGCATCGGGCCGATTTCATGCCAACTGAGCTGTTTCGATCTCGACCCTAAGATTAAGCCAAGAATCCACGATCTAAACGGTTTAGAGCAGTTCTTGAGGGATCAGGGCGGTGTTCGGGTATATCGCGATGGTATGCGCGTCTACGATTATGGCGAGCCGGGTAACGACTGGCTTGGTCTGGATGTACGTCGTGTCAACGCGCCGGTGGATAAGCTGAGTAACAATCTGCTTCTTGCCGAGATCCATCTCGATCTAGCCTCGAGTCCTCGACTCATCGAAAAGACGAGCCGGGAGGGCTTTGTCGAAAACGACGCATACCGTGAACTGTGGTACGCGATTCGATGTGCCCTTATCCAGTTTGAGGCTGAGCGTTCGCGAGACAAGAAGGACATGCGGGAGGCATTTAAGACCAAGGGGAAGGGGGATGTCACCGGGATTGAGGACCCAGGCATTGCGATTGAGGCACTGCGGCGTCGGGTGGTGGAGAAGAATCTATCGACAGAGTTGGGCAGCTATGTCGATAGAGTGAAAAGGACTTACGAGGCCGCGCGCGACGTTCTAATGAGTTCGGTGGGCGCAGGCTTGGGCTTGGCGCTGGTGTTCCATGAGATCGTACGCGGGGTGCGTGGCCTAACTAAAGCCCTGGAAAATGGCGAAGATTTTGAAAAGCTCATTCAGATGAGTCGGCAGTTGACAGAGATGCTCGAAGGTTCTCTGGTCCTGGTTCGCAAGGGTGAGGGTGAAACGCTGACTGCCGCGAAACTCTGCAGTTATGCAATGTTGGCGAATCTGCCGCGCTGCAATTATCATCATATTCGATTTATTAATGGATTCGAGCGTAATGCATCTGCCGATTTCCCGATCAAAGGCGAGCGGCGTATTCTGACCGCGGCGCTGGCCAACCTGATCGATAACGCGATTCACTGGATTAATACCGCGCGCGATCACGATGATCCCGGCCGCTGTTTGTGGGTCGGCCCCAGCCACGACCTGGAAGGTCCGGCGATTGTTGTGGGCGACTCCGGCCCTGGATTCCGGGACGTGCCTGCTGACGTGATTCGGCCGTTTTTTACGCGTCGCGAAGACGGCATGGGCCTTGGGCTCTATTTCTCGAATATGGCCATGACCGGACATGATGGACGACTGTGCTTTCCGTCGCGGGCAGATGTGGGTGCACCGCAGGAATGTACCGGCGCCATCGTCGCAATGGTTTTTCCAAGAAAGAGCTAGGGAGAGAAACGAATGCTGACAGATACGGGGACGGTTCTGGTCGTTGATGATAAGGAGGAAGATGGGCTGCGGATCTCCTCTGCGCTTTGGAAGGCCGGACTGCCGGTCGTGTTCGTGCAATATGACGAAGCCAAATTGGTCGACGCCCGACCTTTGGCCGGTGGGGTGCGTGTCGTATTCATGGATATTGAGCTTTCTGGCAAAGGATTGGCAACCAACGCGCACTACGCTTTCCAGCAGGTGGTGACGGCCTTGCAGAAACTCCTGCCCACGGAAAACGGTCCCTGGGCACTGATTAGCTGGAGTTCCAATGACGATCATGCGGAGGCGATGTTCAAGTTCGTGCGCGAACGTTTGTCGGGAACCGACCTTCCTGTAGCGTTCGGACGCCTGGACAAAGAAGCGGTGAACGACACGGCTCTTCTCGAGGCCGTAAAATCCAAACTTGACGGGATAGATGCGGTCCGTTGTTTGATTGGCTGGGAGCATGCGGTACGCCGGGCAGTGGCATCCGTATTACATGGGTTGGCATGCACCGCAGAAAAGGGGGGAGACACGGGTTTCCTTGATGGTCGATTGCGGAATCTACTACTCGAACTCGCAACGGCCGAAGCTGGCAAGGCCCAGTTATCGGGTATGGAGGTAACTGCACTTTATCGGCTGTTGTCCCGCTTGCTGGCGGATCGACTGGACGCGAGCGATGCACCGTCCTGCGCTTTGGGAACGCCAAGCCATGAGCCGCAAGTTCAAGATGAGGAAGGCCGCGAGGTTTGGCGCTGCCAGATCAATACAATGCTTAACTTGGACCTTAATCCCGGTTCCGTTACTTCTCCGGGTGCCCTTTTCGACGTATCGACCCAGAAAGAGCAAACGCTTCCTTCCGACCTCGACAGCACGAAAAAGCGCGAGACATTTATTAGAGGTAATTACCTGGACACGGCTACGTCGGATCGGAAGGCGGTTTCCAAAGCTTGTCGGCTCTATTGGCTGGACATTACGCCCCCCTGCGATCATGCGAACGGTAAAGTTATCTGGCGCCGTTTCGTTCTGGTTTGCCGTGTGCCTTGGCAATTTCGTGATCATATCTGGCGCCTTGATCGGGAAACGGACAAGAAAGAGGTGGGACGTCTGTGTCGCGACAATCTCTACCGCAGCCCTGTCTGTGCAGATGAATCAGAGCGATTTATTTTGTTGGTGAATGCTGACCTGCAAATTACGATCCGCACGGATGCTGTAACGGCTCAGTTGGGGCCGCCCAGTATGAGGCTGCGCGAGTTGTTGATGGCAGACTGGATGGGTTGGATCGGTCGCCACATAACCCGCCGGGGTCATATCGGCTTGCTGTTGCCCTTGTGAGCAAGTCTTACGGCGATACGCTCGACACAGGCACTCGTGTCGGTCCGCACTTCGTGCTCCCAGAGGCGCAGTACCTGCCAACCGACGGAGGTAAGCGAGTCTTCTACCTCTCGATCCCTTTCAATGGTTCGCTCGATCTTTCGCTTCCAGAACTGGCTGTTATTCTCTGGGGCTTGATAGTGTATTGGGCAGCCATGCCAGAAGCACCCGTCCACAAATATGGCGAGGCGCGCCGCAACGAAAACGAGATCGGGGCGTCCGGGCAGGGGATAGCTAATCCGGTAGCGCAGGCCCTTTTGCCAGAGCGCCTTGCGCAGGACGACCTCGGGGCCAGTGTCGCGACCTCGATTGCGCGACATGCAACGGCTGCGTTGTTTGTCTGTCAGTACATCCGCCAAAGCGGAATCTCCCATTAGAATATGATAGAAGAAAAATTTACGTTTATCGATCTTTACTGTGGTGCTGGCTTTGGTGCTCGCGGCTTGGTGGATGCAGGCGGCGCCCCGCTGCTGGCGATCGATGCCTGGCCACTGGCGGCACGCACTTATAAGGACAATTTCCCTGGCGCTCCAGTGATTTGCACGCGTGTCGAGGACTTGGACCCAATCGCGGTGGCGAAGAAATATCAGCCAAATTTGCTGATGGCGTCGCCCGAATGTACCTCGCACTCCGTAGCACGCGGTGGCAAGCCGGGCTGCGAATCAAGTAGGCGCACTGCACTTCATATATTGCCATGGATTAGGGCACTCGAGCCTCGTTGGGTAATCATCGAGAATGTCTCCCGTATGCGCCTCTGGAAGAGACACCCCGAGTTGATCACCGGGCTCCGGGACCTTGGGTTTGGGCCTGGGCACTTGACTGAGGTTCTACTGAACGCGGTGGATTTCGGTGCCCCCCAGTCGCGAGAACGATTGTTCCTTATCGGGGACCGGCACGCGCTTGCGCCGTTACCAAGCCGAATTGTCGCTGCCCCTGGCTGCGTACGTCGGTCCGCATCGTCGATCCTGGATGCGCCGGGAACATGGCTGACAAGTCCGGTTTATAAACCTGGGCGCGCTCAGGCTACTCTGGATCGAGCCGCGCGCGCGCGCTCTGCTATCGGTCGCGACCAGTCCTATCTTATGGTGTACTACGGATCGGATGGGGCGGGAGGTTGGCAAACCCTTGATGCTCCTTTGAGAACGGTTACCACGCTGGATCGGTTCGCCTTGGTTGAGCGGGTCGGAAACGTCGATCGAATGCGTATGCTGCAGCCAACTGAACTCACGAAAGCGATGTTGGGGTTGGATCAACAGCATCAAATCAAATTCGGAAATCGGCGACAGCGTGTAAAGCTGTGTGGTAACGGGATCTGTGCGCCAGTGACTTCCGCTATTGCTGCTGCGCTTACCAGGGCCAATTCCTTGGAATCTCATAGCCGTTTGGAACTGAATCCCAGCCCGACACAGCGAGCGAACCGCGCGGCATGTCTGGCGTGAAACAGTCCGTCCACGAGGTACAACGCCATGAGAAAGCGCAAATCCCTGGCATCAGGTAACGAAGGAATCGCAGCATTGGAGTGTGGCGTAGTTCGTAATTCTCCAAGCGTCGCTGAATTTCACCAGACCTTGCTCTGAGCGCTAACCAAACAACCGCCCCTGCACCGGCCGCCCCGTCGCCGCCCGATACCGCACCGGCCGCGCCGTCTTCTCCACCACTCCCTCCTCCATCAGCCGCGCCAGCCATTTCTTGGCCTGCGCTGCCGGTACGTTCAACGCGTCGGCAATCTCGGCCTCGGTCTTTGGCGCGGGCATCCGTTCGATCAGTGACCGCACGGTCGCAAACAGTTCCTCTGCCGGGGTCAGGCGGGTTTGCGATGCGTTCGCCTCAGGGTGCGGACTGAGCGTTGCCGATTCGGCGCCGGTGTTCGCCGCCGGGAGCGGGGGATGCGGTGCGACGGGCGCTGTGATGCCTCGATCCTGCGGCGGTTGCGGCGAGTCTACGGTGAGGCTCAGCAGTGCGATCAGGTCCTCGGCCGTCTGGGGCTCGGGCCAGGGCAAGGCCCCGGCCTGTTGCAGGGCCTGGAGCCCTTGGCCCGTCTCCCCGGTGGCGCGGACATAGACGGGCACCAGCCGATACTTCTGCAATTGCTCACTGGCGCCGGCCCAGGTGCCGCCCTTCTTGTAGTCCGAACTGACGACCAGGGCGGCGTCGGCCAAGGCATAGATGAGCTTGTTGCGCTGCATGGCGTTGCCGACGTTGAAGCCGGCGGCGGGGTCATAGGGTGAGATCAGGACCAATCGCTCCTCCAGCAGGAGGTCGCGGTGCTCGCGATTGAGGGCGGTGGTCTCCAGGCTGTCCGCGAGGACGCCGATCGCCTGTCCCTGCGCCTGCAGTGCCCCGCGCATGGCGGCCTGGTCGATGCCGCGGGCGGCACCGGAGACCAGCGTCCGTCCGGCCTTGGCGACGAGCCGGCCGACGCCTTCGGTGTACTCGACCAAGGCCTCATCCACCTGGCGCGAACCGACGACGGCGAGCCCGCCGGTGTCGAGCCGCAGCGGGTCACCACAGCCATAGAGGATCGCGGGCGCATCGTCCTTGAGCCGGGACTTGAGCCGTCGGGGGTAGGCGGCATCGGCACGACTGACGACCCAGATGGCGCGGGCATGCCAGCGCTCCAGCGCCTGACTCAACTGGAAGCCGCGCTCGAGCAAGGCGCGCAGTCGCTCGCAGTCGATCTGCGGGGCGCACGCCTCGCCCAGGGCCGCGCAAAGGGTCGCCGCGTCCGGGCCGAGCAGGTCCGAGGGTTGGCGCTCGTGCTCGCGCAGGGACTGGGCAAGCCGTTTGTACTGCCCCGGGGTCAGCAGATCGGCGGCGGTCTTGCCCCGTCCGACGATGAGCGGCGCGGTCAGGAGCAGGATGGCTTGGGTGTTGGGGGAGAGTGGGTCGTTCATCAATCGTGTCCGGTTAGCGCCAGGGCCAGCGGCCAGACCGGGCCGCTGCCGTGCCGACGCAGCAGCCAGGCCGCGACGGTGAGGGTCCAGCGCGAGTCGACCATGTCATCGACGAGCAGGACAGGCCCGCCGGGGAGCGCTTGGCGGATGTCCAGCGATCCGTCGAGGTTGTGGGCCTGCTGGCTGCTGTTGGCCATGGTCTTCTGTGCCGGCCGCTCGGCGGTCTTCTCAAGGACCGCATGAAACGGGAGTCCGAGCGCCTTTGCAAGCCGCCGGGCGAGGTCCGGCACCAGATCGGGGTGTCGCAGCGATGGGATGCAGGTGACCCAGGTGGGCATGGGTTCGGGATGCCAGGTCGCAACCAACCCGACACAAGCGGTCACGAGGTCGTCGGAGAAGTGGTGGTCCCGATACTTTCCCTGACGCACCAGATCGCCCCAGCCGGCGTCGCCCCAAACGCACAGACACCGGCCCGGCTCGGCCCGGCGGTTGAGACCGATGTTGCCTGCGACCTCGAACTGGGGCAGGCCGCCGGTCGGCCACTGCTTGCGCGGCTCGATGGGGAGGCTGGTACGGCGCAGGAAAGCGATGGCCTCGCGCACGAGGTCGACGGATGCCGTCGTGGGCAGCGGCGGCAGCCTTGGCGGTTGGATCAAGCCCGCTTCGCCGTCCAATGCGCGGATCAGAAACTCCATGTGTCCGGACTCCAGGCTGACGTAGTCCTGCATCTGCTGCTGCTCGGCGCGGCGCAACTCGGTCAGGCGTTTGGCGCGTTCCCAGAACCCTTGTCCCAGCCGTGCGGCGGTCAGTTGCCATCTTGCGCCCTGTTTGGCGATGGGTGCCGGGGACTCCAAGGACAGCAAGTCCATGGTCTTCTGGATGCGCCCGCGGCTGAGGTTGACCAGGGCCTCCAGCTCCGGGACTGACAGGCCGCCCGGATGTTGCTCCAACGCTGCCAGGACAGTTTCAACCTCGTGCGCGGTCGGGAACGCGCTCGCGATGAAGAAATCGTTGATGTCGTTCTCTTCCCGGCCGCTGAGCAGGACCCCGTAGGCGGTGTCCAAGGCACGCCCGGCACGGCCGACCTGTTGGTAGTAGGCGACGACCGATCCTGGTGTCTGGTAATGGATCACGAATGCCAGGTCCGGCTTGTCGAATCCCATTCCGAGCGCGGTCGTGGCGACCAGGGCCTTGACCCGATTGTCCAGCAGGGCCTGTTCCAACTCGGGGCGCCGTTCCCCGGTCTCGCCCGTGTAGGCGGCGACCCTCAGGCCGCGCGAGCGCAACCAGTCGGCAACCTGCCCCGCATCGCGCACCGTCAGGGTGTAGACGATGCCGCTGCCCGGCAGGTTGGGCAGTTGCTCTGCCAGCCAGGCCAAGCGCTCCGCCTGGCCGGGGAGACGGATGCTTTGCAGCGTCAGGGATGGCCGATTGAGATCACCATGCGAGACGGCAAGATCGGGGCCGAGGACGGTGCGCAGATCGTCCATGACCCGGTTGTTTGCCGTGGCGGTGGTTGCCAGCAGGCGCAGGTTCGACGGCAGGGTCCGCACGATACGTTCCAGCAACCGGTAATGGGGTCGAAAGTCGTGGCCCCAGTCCGAGATGCAGTGGGCCTCATCGACGACCAGAAGCGCGATCCGGGACGCCACGCCGGCCAGCACCCGGCTACGAAAGTGCTCGTTGGCCAACCGCTCCGGTGAGATGAGCAGGATGTCGACCTCGTTGCGATTGAGCCGGGCTTCGACGTCAGGCCAGTCGTCTTGGTTATCCGAGTGGATGGTGGCGGCCCGAACGCCCATGCGTTGTGCGGCCGCGATCTGGTTGCGCATCAGCGACAACAGCGGTGAAATGAGCAAGGCCGGGCCCTGCCCGGCCTCGCGCAGCAGCTTGATGGCGATGAAGTAGACGAAGCTCTTGCCCCAGCCGGTCTTCTGGACCACGAGCAGGCGTTGCGCCCCGGCGACGACCGCGCGAATCGCGTCCTCTTGCCCCTCACGAAACCGGGCATTGGGGATGCCGGAACCGACGCGAAGCAGCTCGAGTGCGCGCTGCGGGTTGTATGCCATGGCGGCGATCCTTACTCGTTGTGTCGCAAAACCTGATCGACCGACGGCGAACGATCATACGCGTCTGCCCGGGTGATCACGATCGCGGAACCGCGCAGATCGAAGCAGAACAATGATCTTAAGCTTTCCTGATGTCATTTCCCGCCCTGACCCGCAGCAACCGTCCCTTGGCGGTCGCAAGCAGCCGCGCGTCATCCTCATCTCCCACCATCTGCTCCAGACCGGCGATGAGGGCGGCGGCGGCCTCGTCCTCGCCTAGGGCGCGGTTCAGCATCGCGGTGACACCGTAGAGGGCGAAGGCCTCCCGCAGGTGCAGGCGCGGGCGTTGCGCGAGGCCGGACAACAAGTCCCTGGCCGTGTCGAGATCGCCGTCTTCGATCTGGATGGCGGCCAGGTTGCAGCGGGCCAACAGGTCGTCGGGGTGGGCGGCGATGACCCGCCGCAGGAGCGCCTCGACCTCCTGGCGCCGGCCCTGGCTGCCGCGGATCGCCGCCAGTTGGCCGAGGGCGGCGCGGTGCTCGGGGATGCGCCCGAGGATGGCGTTGATACGGTCCTCGGCGGCCGCGAAGCGTCCCCCGCGATGCAGGAGCAGGGATTCATCGAGCAGGGCCTGGAGGTCCGCCGGCAGATCCGACGGCTCCGACTCCCGATCGATATGGGTCGAGAGCATGTTGACCTCCCGCAGCTCCTTGCCGTTCCAAAGTTCAACGGCCTCGTCGGACGCGAGTAATCCGTGATCACGCAGTGCGCCGAGGAAGCCCGAGCGCTCCTTGGGGGTGCCGATGGGCAGGCGCGCCAGGTCCCGCAGGATCACCGCCGCGTGCCGCCTCCTCGCCGTGGGCACGCGGTCCAGCCGGTGCTTCAGCAGGTATACGGTGAGCCCTCGCAAGGCCGCCTCGCCCCCCAGGTAGAGCGCCTCCAGGTAGGCATCGGCGGCGGTCAGCGCGGCGAGGTGTGACTCCAGACCCGCCACGTCCAGCGTGCGCAGTCCGTCCGTCCAGGCGACGGGCAACACCTGGCCCTGGACGAACACCACCGGATAGGCCGGGGTCTGGCCGTCCCGATCCAGGACGCGCAGGTTTTCCGTAGGAAGGGGGAACCCGGGACTCATTGCCAAGGCCTGCTCCCACAGCGCCCGCGCCTGGTCGCCGCGCCCGAGCCGGCTGGCCGCGGCGCCGCCCTCCTGGAGCCAGAGGGCCGGCAGCTGGCCGGTCTCATGGGCGACCCACGCGGCCTGGCGAGCGCGCTCGAAGGCGTCCCAGGCGGCCTGGTCCTCCTGAATCAGGAGCAGGGCGGCGACCTGGGCCAGGGCATCCTCGGTACGCCGCGCGGTGGCCTCGGCCAGGGGGGGCACGAGCGCCCGGGCGCCGGTCTCATCACCCTGATAGAGGTGCAGTTGCAGGGCGAAGCCCAGGGCAAAGAGGTTGCCCGGGTCCTGCCGCCAGGCGTCCAGGAAGGCGACCAGGGCCTCCTCGATCCGGCTCAGGTGGAACAAACACAGCGCCCGGTTGTTGCGGGCCGGGGTGATGGGAACGCCTTCCAGGATGCGCACGGCCCCGGCGAAGTCGTGGGCGTCCAGGTGCAGCTTGCCGAGGTCGAACTGCTCGACCTCCTCGCGGCTCGCCCGGGAACCGTCGTGCTGCTTCAGCAGACCGTCCAGGGCCTCGGCGGTCATGGGCAGGCCCCGGGTCACGGCCCCCAGGTCGCGCAGCCGCTCCGCGACCCGTTGCGCGAGCAGGAGGTGCCGACCGTCGAGGGCGAATTGGAACAGCGCCGCCTGGGCGGGCAGGCTGTTGGGCCGGTGCTGCGCCCATTCATAGGCGGCCAGGGCGGCCGCGCCCTGACCCTGACCCCGGTACAGGGCATCCATCAGCAGCCGCCGGGCGCCGCCGTAATCCGGATAGCGCTGCACCAGGGCGCGTGCCCGCGCGATGGCCGGCGGGTAGTCTGCGGCCTCGATCAGACGCTCCACGGCCTTGAGTTGGGCCGGCTCGGGCTGCGGCGACTTGTCTGGTTTGTTCTTGGCGGGCTTTTTCGGCACGGCGGATGGACCCCCGGGGTCTGGTGGAATAAGGGTGTGCCGCGCGCACCGCGGTACCGGCGAAGACTCACGCCGTCGCGTTCAGCCGCGCTCTTGCAAGGTGCGCACTGCGCACCCTGCGCCGATGGTCCGGGCAATTGCGCCCGGCGGCACTAGAGCCCCAGCTTCTTCTCCAGGTAATGGATATTGGCCCCGCCGGCCTCGAAGGCGGCGTCGCGCAGGATGGCGCGCTGGAGCTTGATATTGGTGTCGATGCCCTCGATGACCGTCTCGCGCAGGGCGTTGCACATACGTGCGATGGCGACCTGGCGGGTCTCGCCGTGGCTGACCAGCTTGCCGATCATGGAGTCGTAGTGGGAGGGGACCGTATAGCCGGAATAGATATGGGTGTCCATGCGGATGCCGGGGCCGCCGGGGGCGTGGAACTCGATGATCTTGCCGGGGCTGGGGCGGAAGGTCTCGGAGTGCTCGGCATTGATGCGGCATTCGATCGCATGGCCGCGGATGGTGATGTCATCCTGCGTGTAATGCAGGTGCTCCCCGGCCGCGATCAGGATCTGCTCCTTGACGATGTCCACCCCGGTCACCATCTCGGTGACGGGGTGCTCGACCTGCACGCGGGTGTTCATCTCGATGAAATAGAAGCGCCCGTCCTCATAGAGGAATTCAAAGGTGCCGGCGCCGCGGTAGCCGATGTCCCGACAGGCCTGGGCGCAGCGCTCCCCGATCTCGGCGCGTTGCGCCGGCGTGATGCCGGGGGCGGGGGCCTCTTCGACCACCTTTTGGTGGCGGCGCTGCATGGAACAGTCACGCTCGCCCAGATAGATGGCCTGGCCGTGCTGGTCGGCCAGCATCTGGAATTCGATATGGCGCGGGTTCTCCAGGTACTTCTCCATGTACACCATGTCGTTGTTGAAGGCGCCCGCGGCCTCGGCCCGGGTAAGCGAGACGGCGTTGAGCAGGGTCGCCTCCGAGTTCACGACCCGCATCCCACGGCCGCCGCCGCCGCCGGAGGCCTTGATGATGATCGGGTAGCCGATGGTGCGGGCCAATTCCAGGGTGCGCTTCTTGTCGTTGTCGTCCAGGGGTCCGTCGGAGCCGGGCACGCAGGGTACGCCGGCCGCCTTCATGGCGGCGATGGCGCAGACCTTGTCGCCCATCAGGCGGATGGTCTCCGGGCGTGGGCCGATGAAGATGAAGCCGGAGCGCTCCACGCGCTCGGCGAAGTCCGCGTTCTCCGACAGGAAGCCGTAGCCGGGGTGGATGGCGACCGTGTCGGTGACCTCGGCGGCGCTGATGATGGCGGGGATGTTGAGGTAGCTGTCGCGCGACGCCGCGGGCCCGATGCAGACCGATTCGTCGGCCAGCAGGACGTGCTTCAAGTCGCGGTCCGCCTCCGAATGGACGGCGACGGTGCGGATGCCCAGTTCGCGGCAGGCGCGCAGGACACGGAGTGCTATCTCACCCCGGTTGGCGATGAGGATCTTCTCGATCATGGCTGGCATGCTGGGGTAGCCTGTGGACGGTGGTCGGCTGGTGCGGCGTGGCGCTTTTGGTCCCGGGTTGGGACCGCCGTGGGCGGCCCCGCGCGGGGGTCGCGGGGGCGCCTTACTCGATGACGAACAGCGGCTGGTTGTATTCTACCGGCTGGCCGTTTTCCACCAGGATGCGGCGTAGTGTGCCGGTGCGCTCACACTCGATCTGGTTCAGGATCTTCATCGCCTCGATGATGCAGAGTATGTCCCCGGCCTTGACCTGCTGGCCCTCCACGACGAAGGGGCCGGTGCCCGGCGAGGGGGAGCGGTAGAAGGTGCCGACCATGGGCGAGCGTACGACCTCCCCGGCCAGCCCATCGAGAAATTCATCGCCGGGCTTGGCCAGGCCGGCGGCCGGGATGGGCGCGCTCGGGGCGCTTGCCGGCTGCTGCGTCATCGCGTGGGGCATGAAGAGTGAGGTTGCGGTGCCGTGCCGGCTGATGCGCACCGATTCCTCCCCCTCGTGAATCTCGATCTCCGCCACATTGGATTGCTCCAGGAGTTCGATCAGCTTTTTGACCTTGCGGATATCCATGTTCAGTGGTTCTCGGTGGGGGCGGCCGGTGCCAGCCGGTAAAGGGCGGCGCTGAGCGCCAATTCATACCCCTGCGCGCCCAGCCCGCTGATCACTCCCACCGCGATATCGGAGAAGTAGGAGTGGCGGCGGAAGGGCTCGCGGGCGTGCACGTTGGACAGGTGCACCTCGATGAAGGGGATGGCGACGGCGAGCAGTGCGTCGCGCAGGGCCACGCTGGTATGGGTGAAGGCAGCGGGGTTGACGATGATGAAGGCGACGCCGGCGCCGGGGGCGGCCTGGACGCGCTCGATCAGGACGTGCTCCGCGTTGCTCTGGGCGAAGTCCAGGTCGTGACCGCCGCGCCGCGCCTGTGCGCGCAGCCGCTCCTCGATCACGGCCAGGGTGACCTGACCATAGTGGCCGGGCTCCCGGGTCCCGAGCAGGTTGAGGTTGGGTCCGTTGAGGACCAGGATGCTTGCCATGTCGCCGCTGTGCCCATGCAGGTTCGGGGTGTGGGGAGGCCGCCGCGGGGGGCGAGGGCCGCCGGGTTGGCGCCGGGCGCCTGCCCGGGATGGGCGAAGCGGCGGCGAATCCCGTCGAATTGTCCGGACTTCGCGCGATCATGTCCAGTTCTGCGGAAAATCTGCCCGCGATCGAAACCGGCACCGACGTCGCGCTAAGGCCCCGCGGGAGCCGCCCGCCGCAGGTGTTGCGCGAACTCGGCCGCCGGCCTGAACCCGACCAGCCGCAGACCGGCGACCTCGGTCCCCGCCGACGAGAAGAACAGGATGGCGGGCGGCCCGGGGAGCTTGAAGCGCCCCTGCATCAGGGCCTGGTCGTCCGGGTCGTTGGCGGTGACGTCGGCCCGCAGCAGGACGAACCGCTGCAACTCGGCGATCACCGCGGGGTCGCTGAAGGTGTCGCGGTCCATCTCTTTGCAGGAGATGCACCAGTCGGCGTAGAAATCGAGCAGCACCGGCCGCCCGTTGGCCCGCGCGGCGGCCAGTTCCCGGTCCAGATCCGCCCCGGTCTTGATGCGCTGGAAGGCGGCCCGCGGCGCGCCGCCGCCCGCCGCGCCGGCCCCGCCCAGGAGGCCGCGCAGGGGCTGGAGCGTATCCTTGCCGCCCGCCGCGGCGCCCACCAGCATCAGGGCGCCGTAGATCAGCAGGCCGACCCCGAGCCCCTTCCAGAGCTTGCTCCAACCGCTCGCCCCGGGGGCCAACTGGGTGAGCGCCCCCAGGTAGACCGCGCTGCCGATGAGGAGCAGACCCCACAGCAGCATGGCCACCGCCGCCGGCAGGATGCGCTCCAGCAGCAGGATGGCCACCCCCAGCAGGCCCACGCCGAAGACCGCATTGACCGTCCCCATCCAGGCCCCGCTGCGGGGCAGGAACTTGCCCGCGGAGGTGCCGATGACGAGGAGCGGCGCACCCATCCCCAGGCTCAGGGCGAAGAGCGCCACCCCCCCGAGCACCGCGTCCCCGGTCTGGCTGATATAGATCAGGGCACCGAAGAGCGGCGGGGCGACGCAGGGACCCACGATCAGGGCCGAGAGTACGCCCATGACGGCCACCCCGAGCAGGGTGCCGCCCCGCTGCCGGTGGCTGAGCGCCGCCAGCCGGGCGTGCAGCCCGGAGGGCAGTTGCAGGTGAAAGAAGCCGAACATGGACAGGGCCAGCAGGACGAACACCAGGGCGAAGGCGCTGAGAATCCAGGGGTTTTGGAAGACGATCTGGAGGTTGCCCCCGAACAGCCCCGCCAGCACCCCGGCGAGGGTGTAGGTCAAGGCCATGGCGAGCACATAGACGAGCGACAGGGTGAAGGCCCGGCGGGTGCTGAGGTGCGCCCCGCGCCCGGCGATGATGCCCGACAGGATGGGGATCATGGGGAAGACGCAGGGCGTGAAGGCGAGCAGCAGCCCGAAGCCGAAGAACAGGCCGACCACCGCCCACAGGTTGCCGCCGGCCAGGACCGCGGCGATCCGGTCCTGTTCGGAGACCGCCTCCAGGGGCTCCGGTGGGAGCGCCTGCGGGGGCGTCGCGCGCCGGCCCGGCGCGGCCGACTGCAGGGGCGCCGTCCCGCCCGTGCCCCCGATCTCAGCGCCGCCCGGCGCCGGCGGCAGCGCGAGCTTGACCCGCCGGGTCTGCGGCGGGTAACAAAGCCCCTGCTGCGCGCACCCCTGGTCCTTGACCACCAGGGTGACCTCGGCTGCGGCGCCGGCGTGACGCACCAGGGGTACCTGAAGTGCCACGCGGCCCCGGTAGACCTCCACCTCACCGATGCTGCCGTCCGGCCTGATCCCGTCCTTCTCGACCTCGCCCGGGGGCAGTTGGAAGGCCCCGAGCGTTACCCCAGAGGCTCCCTCCAGCGCCAGGACCAGCTTCTCGCGATAGAGATAGGTCCCCGGGGCCAGGTCCCAGGCGAGGTCCAGCCGGTCCGGGGCGGCCACGGTCGCCTGGAAGCGGAAGGCCTCCTCGACGGCCGGGATCGCGTTGTCCTGCCCGTGCCGCGCGGCCGCCCCGACGGCCTTGCCCAGACCCAGGGCGGCGGCGCCGATGGGGGAAGACAAGGGCGGGGCCTCGGCCGCCGCCGGGGCCGCGCCCGGCGTCTGCGCCGGCTGCGGTCGCGGGCCGGCCGCCGCGGGCGCCGGGGGCAGTCCGACCGCGAGGTGCTGACGCTCGGGCGGGTAGCACAGGCCGGCATCGGCACACCCCTGCGAGGTCACCTCCAGGGCCAGGGTGTCTGCGCTCCCCGCCTCCCGGGTGAGCGGCAGCAGGACCTCGACCTGGCGGCGATAGACCTGCATCTCGCCGAAATAGGGGTCCTGCTTCGTCTCGGCGGGGGGCAGGGCCGGGGTCCCGAGTGCGATCCCCGGGGTCTGGGTCGTAAAGCGGAACTTGCCCTGGTAGAGGTAATAGCCCTCGGCGATGGTCCAGCGCACCCGCACCGCGTCCGCCCCCTCGGCCTGCGCCGCGACCTGGAAGGCCTGTTCCGGCAGCAAGAACGCCTCCTCGGCCAGGACCGACAGGCACAGCAGGAGGAGCAGAAGTGGCAGGGACCGGGCCCCGGCGCTCAGGTGTCTGGTTGGGTGCATTGGATCATCCAGGTCAGGTAGTCGGGCAGCCCCGCGGTGATCGGGAGCGCGATGATCTCCGGCACCTCGTAGGGGTGCAACGCGCTCAAGGTCGCGGCCAGGACCTCGAAGCGCACGGCCACCGTCTTGATCAGGAGCAGGACCTCCGCGTCGCGTTGGATCGCCCCCTGCCAGCGGTAGATGGACGTGAGCCCCGGTACCAGGCTCACGCAGGCGGCGAGCCGCTCCTCCACCAGGCGCTCGGCGATACGGGTTGCGCACTCCTGGTCCGGGCAGGTGCAGAGCACCAGCCGGTAATCGGTCTCGGCGGTCATGAAAATCCTCGGGCGGCCTCAGGGCGGCGGCCAGGCGCCGCCACATTGTGGGATGATAAGGCGTCGGCCCGCCCTTTGCTGCCACTTGAACGCTCCGCTCGGGGACAAAGGTCCGGCCATCAATGCCGGGCCGAAGCCGACCAGGACCCCGTGGGAGCGGTGTCCCGCCGCGATCGGACCCCGCAAACGGCCCGCCCGCCCGGGCCCGCGTCAGGACCCCCGGCCGGCTCCCCCGCATCCCCCCACCCATCCAGAGGCCCCCTGCAGTGCCAATTTTTATTCTGTTGTTCATCGGCCTGCCCCTGATCGAGGTCTATTTCCTGATCAAGGTCGGCTCGGTCATCGGCGCCGTCCCGACCATCGCCCTGTCCATCCTGTGCGCGATCCTCGGCGCCTGGCTGGTCCGTCGTCAGGGGTTCGGCGTGCTGATGCGGGTGCGCGAGTCCCTGGCCCGCGACGAGGTCCCGGCCCTGGAACTTCTGGACGGCGCCCTGCTCCTGGTCGCCGGCCTCTTCCTGCTGCTCCCGGGCTTTCTCACCGATACCCTCGGCTTCCTGCTCCTGATCCCGCCGCTGCGCCGCTGGGTGGTCCGCCGGTATGTGAAGGTCATCCCGGTTCGCACCCATGGCCCGGGTGCCGAGCGCGGACCCCGGGTCATTGAGGGGCACTTTCGGCGGGTGGATAAGGGTTGACCGGGCCTTAAGCGGGCCTAGGTTGTCGTTGTCGTTGTCGTGATCGTAATCGGAGAAGCGATGCTATGTGGGGCCTCGATCGTCGTTCCGGCCGCGACCGGCGATCGACGTAGGGTGCGCCGCGCGCACCTTGCGCAGGGACGCAATGGCATCGTGGTGGCGCGGGTGCGCGCGGCGCACCCTACGGGCGCTCCGGCCGGAATGACGATCGAGGCCAAATTTGGCTTGAGTCCGGGGCGGGGTGTTACGCTAACCTCGATTACGACAACGACAACGACAACGACAACGACAACGACAACGACGAAGCGACAAGCATTGCCTAATGGACTTGTTTCACTTATCAGAGAACCGTTCCCCAACGCCTCAATGCGGACGCACTGGAGATCCTCCGCGTCCTTCATTGCGCGATGCGCTGGCCGGATCACTCTTGATCAACGATTCCGCCAACCCGAGAATAAGCCCCGCCTGCGCAACGAGCGCCCGCCACTCCCGCGGTATACCGTCGAGCCCGTACCAGGCCCCCGCGATCTGCCCATAGATGGCCCCGGTGGTATCCGCATCGTCGCCCAGGTTGACCGCGGCCAGCGCCCCGGCGGCGAATGAGTCGGTGCGGTGGAAGGCCCAGAGGGCGGCCTCCAGGGCCTCGACCACATAGCCGCTGCCGCGGATCGCGGGCGGTTCCTTGGCCTTGAATGAACCGGCGGCGACGGCGTCGATCGCCGGGCATAGCGGTTCCCGTTCCCAGAGCCCCGGCACCGGGCTGTAGCGGGGTCCGAGCAGGGTCCCCTTGTCCACCCCGCGCAGTGCGCCGACCAGGATGCCGGCCATGTAGCGGCAGGCATCCAGGCAGGTGCGCGCCCCATGGGTGGTACGCGAACTCTCGGCCGCCAGGCTGATGGCCTGATGCGGGTCCCCCGCAAAGGCCATGGGGACCGGGGCCAGGCGCATGATGCAGCCGTTGCCGGCCGAGCGCGGGTCGGCGGCGCCGGCGACGGGATCGCCGGTCTGCTCGAAGCGCCCGAGCGCGCCCCGGGTGGCGTTGCCGATGTCGAAGCAGGCGCCGGTGACGCTCAAGTACCCCTCCCGCCACCAGCGCACATAGCGCCGCATCTGGTCCGCCGCGTCGAAGCCCCGACACAGGACCAGACTCTCGGCCAGGCACAGGGCCATGGAGGTGTCATCGGTCCAGTCACCGGGTTTGAGGTGAAAGGGTCCGCCGCCCGCGATGCCGGTAATCGGCTCAAAGCTCCCCGGCGCGCGGAACTCCAGGGTAGTGCCCAGGGCGTCCCCGGCAGCCAGGCCGAGCAGGCAGCCGCGGTAGCGATCCAGTCGTGTCGGGTTCATCGGTTGGTCCTCGTAAGGCTCAGGCCCCGGCTGGGTGGCAGCCGTTCGAGTCGCTCGCCCGGAGAGATTCACACTCCCGACCACCGGATTCGTAGCCACGCGGGTGCCCAGACAACACTTCAGAGTCAACACTTTAGCACATCCTGCCCCAGGCTGTTGTGACTGCGAAAGACGCACGGGAGCGGCATCATGTGACCTGACGGCGTCACGTTTCCGTCACGCCATCCAGGCCCCGCCCACCACCCCCGGGGGCCTGAATGTGCCCTACCCTCGTGCACACGTATTGCCCGAGATCATCACCAGTGCGTCCCAAAAGGGTCCTCGGGTTGCGGCGTTCCCCAGTGTGAAGCGGCGCGTACCTCTGCTACGATTATTCCCATCAGACATTCCCATGGGAGCTAGGCATGGAGACCGTCAACGTCAGCGGGCTCAAGAACAACCCCAGCGAGGCCCTGCGCAAGTCGCACCGCGACCTGGTCGTCGTCATGAACCGGGACAAGCCCGATGCGCTGATGGTCGCGACGAGACGGCGATCCTCGCAGCCGCGGCCGCGGGCTGGCTGAATCAGATTGATGCGACCCCCGGGGCCGTGGTGCTCCCCGACCTCGATGAGGGAGAGGCCGCCTGCATTCGGATCGCCCTGACCCACGCCGGGGCCAGCCTGGTGTTGATGGACGAGCGCGCCGGCCGTGCGGTCGCCATGGAGCATGGCTTGGTCGTGGCCGGCACCGCGGCGATCATCGGGATGGCCAAGACGCGGAGGCTGATCGGATCGGCGCGGGACGCGTTTGCCCGTCTGCACGGCTCCGACTTCCGAATCTCGGCGCAGGTGATCGAGACAGTGCTGCGACGCGTCGGCGAGATGGCATAACATCGTTGCGCAACGCGGGATTGAGTCGAAGTCCATGGTCGCACCCTATTCACCGCCCTTCGCGATCACCCCTGCCATCGTCACGCTCATCGCCGACATCGCCGAGCGGGTCGGCCAACATGCCCAGGCCGCGGATTCCGCCGCCGCCCTGCGACTGCGGCGCATCAATCGCATACGGACCATTCAGGGCTCGCTGGCGATTGAAGGCAATACCTTGAGCGAGCAGCAGATCACCGCGATCCTGGAGGGGAAGCGGGTGATTGCCCCGCCCCGCGAAGTCCAGGAGGTGCGCAACGCGCTGCTGGCCTACGACCGGTTCGCGACCTGGAATCCGGCGTTGGAGGATGACCTGCTCGCGGCCCACGCCCTGCTGATGGCCGGCCTGGTGGAGCGGCCCGGCGCTTATCGCAGCGGTGGTGTCGGGGTCATGTCGGGTAGCGTCGTGGTCCATATGGCGCCACCGGCCAGCCGCGTCCGCGGCTTGATGGAGGGCCTCTTCGACTGGCTGCACGGGTGCGAGGTCCACCCCCTGATCGCCAGTTGTGTCTTCCATTACGAGTTCGAATTCATCCACCCCTTCGACGACGGCAACGGGCGCATGGGTCGGCTATGGCAAAGCCTGATCCTGAGCCGCTGGAAACCGCTGTTTGCCGATCTGCCGGTCGAGAGCATCGTCCATGCCCATCAGGACGACTATTATCGGGCGCTGGCCGACAGTACCCGCGTGGGCGCATCGACGCCTTTTATCGCCTTCATGTTGGGTGTGATCCGTGAGGCCCTCGGGGCCGACCCGCCCGAACAAGTGACCGTACAAGCAACCGAACAAGTCCGGCGCCTGCTGGCGTCGATGGGGGACGGCTGCTACTCGGCCAAATCGTTGATGATGCTACTAAGATTGTCCCATCGTCCAACCTTTCTCTACGACTACCTGCAACCGGCGCTCGCCGCTGGTTGGCTGGAACAGACGCATCCCGATACGCCGACGAGTCCAAGACAGCAATACCGTCTGACCCGGTCAGGAAAACAGGTGGCACAGGACCTTACCTAAGGTATTCACTGATATGTAAACCGCTCCTGTGGTACAGCCGCGATGCAGTCTGCCATGAGGAGCCGGTCGGCATTGGCCACCAGCCACTGCCGCGCACGATCGGCGGGGCCTTGAAGGCGGTGCCGCGCCCGAAGCGCCCGAAGGGGTCCTTGTAGCCCTACTTGCCGAAGGTCTCCTTCTTGAGCCACCAGAATTCGTCGGAGAAGGGGAAATTGGCCAGCACCAGCGAGAACTTGCGCACCGTGCCTCCCGCGGCCCGAAAGGCCGGATCGGTGATGGTGCTGGCCCCCGGCGACGATCCGGGTCTCCAGCCCGTGCAGCACGGAGTTGATCTTGCCGATGGCGGCGTTGCTCCAGTTCATCAGCGAGAGGATGTAGTCCTTGTAGTCCTGCCCGGCGATCTTGCCGCGCAGGATGTTGGCCGCGCCCCAGAGGTGGGCTTCAAGTTGTTGTTGGGTGAGTCTCATATCCGGCGCGGGGGTCCTTCAGGGGTCAACTGGCGGGTTTCCCGCTGTCATCGAACAGCCGGCCCGGCTCGGGGATCTGGTCCCCGTGGCGTCCGCAATGGTAGCGCGCTGCGCCGGAAACAAAAAAAAAGGCTTAGCGATGTTGACCGCTAAGCCTATATTCTTAATTGGCGCGCCCGGAGAGATTCGAACTCCCGACCACCTGGTTCGTAGCCAGGTACTCTATCCAGCTGAGCTACGGGCGCTGAGGGACCCCGTCCTTGGAGACATTATCCAGCCGCGCATGCCTGCCGACCGATTGACTGGGGGTGGGTCCGCGCGGCGATGTCCAGAGGGAGTTTGCCGGGGCGCAACCGTCACCGAGCGGCGCATTATCCGGATCGACGCAGCGCTTGTCAATCGCTCATGGCGGCCTAGGGTCCCGCGGCCGGCTCGATGAGACCGGGGTCGTCCGTGCGGGCATTGTTGACGCGCCGACTCACGGGGGTGAGGGTCCAGTCGGCGGATGGGTCCGGCTGGAGGAGGGCGAGCAGCGCCGCGCTGTCGCGCTTGGCGGGGTCGAGCCACTGGGCCTGGCGGTCGGGGTCGAGGACTACCGGCATCCGGTCATGGACGCGCGCAATCGCGGCGTTGGCGGCGGTGACGATGATGGTGCAGGAGCTGATGGGCGCCGCCTCGGCGGTGCCGGCCCAGTGCTCCCAGAGGCCAGCCATGGCGAAGATCTGTCCGCCGCCGCGGCGGATCAGATACGGCTGTTTGCCCCCGGGCTGGGCCTGCCATTCGTAGAAGCCCTCGGCGGGGATCAGGCAGCGGCGCTCCTTCAAGGCGGCGCGGTAGGCGGGCCTGTCGGCGACGGTCTCGGCGCGGGCGTTGATCATGGTGTAGCGGTGGTCCGGTCCCTGTGACCAGGCGGGGACCAGCCCCCAGCGCAGGTGCCCGAGGTGCCGCCGCCCGTCCGGGCCGAGGCGCACGGCGAGCACGTCCTGGCTGGGGGCGAGGTTATAGCGGGGACGGCTCGGCCCCATCGACTCGGGGTCCAGTTCCAGGCTGAAGTAGTCGGCGTAGTCCTGCGGGTCTGAACATTGGATGAAACGTCCGCACATCGGGCAACATTCCTGCGGTCTGATCGGGTGTCCGGCGTGGACCTTGGGTTAGGGCTTCCGCTAACATGCGGACTCTAAGGCCCGGACTTAAACCCGGGCGATCGAGGGAACATGATGGGATCGGCATCTTTGCCCGCGCTTCGCCAGCCCCAGACGCACACCGTGGTCGTGCTCGGGGCCAGTCCGAAGCCGGCGCGTTACTCGTACCAGGCGGTCAGGCTGCTGAAAGATTTGGGTTACCGGGTGATTCCGGTGCACCGCAAGGCGGCGCATATTGAGCAGCTCCCGGTTGTCCATGCCTTGCCTGACATCCATGAGCGGGTCGATACCCTGACGCTGTACATCGGTCCGGAGCGCGTGCGCAACCTGGTGGGGGCCATCCTGGCCCTGCGCCCCGGTCGGGTGATCCTGAATCCGGGCGCCGAGTCGCGCGAACTGGAACTGGCCCTGCATGACGCCCGGATCCCTTACGAACACGCCTGTACCCTGGTGTTGCTGCGCACCGGGCAATTCTGACGACGGGTCGGGCGGGGTTCCGACCGCCTGCCGGGGGCCGACCGTGATCCGGCCCTTGGATTGAATGATCTCCATGAGGTGACGCCATGTCCTTTCCCCGATCCCGCCCCTTGAATGCCGCCGTACTTGGCGGTCTGACCTTGGCGACGCTCCTGCTCGTCGCCGGTTGTGCCGACATGGCGACCGATATCGGCCTCTGGTCCAAGGCCCGGCCCGCGCCTCCACCCAAGGAGGACCGGACCCCGCCGGTCACCAGCACCGGGCGGGCTGCCGCCGTGGTGAGTGTCCACACCCGCAAGGCCTATGAGAACGCCTGTAAGTTCGGCATCACCCTGACCAACAACCTGCCCTTCAAGATCACCGACCTGTCCTTCCGGTTCACCGCGCTCATCGGCGGCGGCGTGCCCTTCGACAGCCAGACCAAGAGTTTCTCCGAGCTGCGTCCGAGCGAAGATCAATACCGCGAGATGATCTTCCAGGGCGTGCGCTGCGATCAGATCCTGGGGCTGGAGGTGACCGACCCCGGACGCTGCAGCCTGGATACCCTCAACCGGTTCAATTCCGCCCCCGGTGACTGCGCCAAGTACAGCGACATCGCGTCGAGCAGCCTGATCAAAGTGACCAAGAAGGACAAGTAGGCGACCCCACCGCACCCGCCGCCCGGACCATGCCCGACCAGACCACTATCGACGAGCTGCTGAGCATCATGGCGCGCCTGCGCGACCCGGCGGGCGGCTGTCCCTGGGACCTGGCCCAGACCTTCAGAACCATCCTGCCCTACACCCTGGAAGAGGCCTACGAGGTCGCCGAGGCGATCGAGTCCGGGTCCCTGGAGGACCTGCGCGATGAACTGGGGGACCTGCTGTTGCAGGTGGTCTTCCACGCCCGCATGGCCGAAGAGCAGGGCTCTTTCGCCTTCCCCGACGTGGTTCGTGCCATCTGCGACAAGCTGGTCCGGCGCCACCCCCATGTCTTCGGCGAGGCGGACCTGCCGGATGCGGCGGCGGTGCGCGTCCACTGGGAGCGGGAGAAGGCGGCCGAGCGGGCGCGGGCGCCGGGGGGCGCCGGGGCCGCGACCCTGGACGGCGTGGCCGCGGCCCTCCCGGCCCTGGTGCGGGCGCAGAAGCTGCAGCGGCGGGCGGCCGCGGTCGGTTTCGACTGGGACGCCATCGCGGGGGTCTTCGACAAGGTCCGCGAGGAACTCGACGAGTGTCGCGAGACCCTAGCCGCGCCGGTGGACTTGCACGCGCGGGTGCATGAGATCGGCGATCTGCTGTTTTCCTGCGTCAATCTGGCCCGTCATCTGGGGGTCGACGCGGAAGCGGCGCTGCGGACCGCAAACCATCGTTTCGAGCACCGCTTCGCCTATGTCGAGGCTGGCCTGGACCGGGCCGGTCTGCAACCGGGACCTGCGGTGCGCGAGGAGATGGAGCTATTGTGGGAGGCGGCCAAGTCGAAGCCATGACCCGTTGTCGGCGGCGGTAGCGAGTGTGGGGTTGGCCGGGGTGCTTGTGGCGGCCTTGATCGTGGTTCCGGCCGCGGCCGGCGATCGTAGGGTGCGCCGCGCGCACCTTGCGCAGGGACCCAATGGCAGCGCGGTGGCACTGGTGCGCGCGGCGCACCCTACGGCCGCTCCGGCCGGAACGACGATCGGGGCCCTTGCAATGGCCTTGGCGGCACGGTCGTTGTCGTAATCGAGTTTGTCGTAGCGCTCTGGATTCTCTCGCACCCCAAATGGCATCGCTTCTCCGATTACGATTACGATTACAACAACGACAACGATCGTGTTTGTGTTTGACTCGTTCCTGAGTCGTAATTTATCGGTCCGCGCAGCGGACCCTACGGGGGGCATCGGTCCGCGCAGCGGACCCTACGACGATGAGCTATCTCGACAAAGTTCGCGCCTGTAACGCCTGGGACCCGGGGGAATTCATCCCCTGGACCCTGGCGGGCGAGCGCATCGGCTCGGTGCGGCCGGGCTTTGCGCAAGAACTGCGGCGCTGGCCGGAGCAGTTCCGCGTGGAGGCCTACCGGGTCGACTGGGCCGGTGCCCCGGACGGGTTCCAGGCGCGCACCCGGGTCCTGGCGGAGGTGGTCCAGACCCTGGTCGAGACGGGGCTGATCTACCCCCAGCACGGCGAAGCCTATGCGGTAACCCCGGGGCGGCGCGATCAGGCGCGCTGTCTGATCGACCGCGCCGCCGCCCCCTGGTTCGGCGTGCGCGCCTTCGGACAGCACCTCAACGGTTTCGTGCGCACCGGGGGCGGGATCGAGCTCTGGGTCGCCCGGCGCGCCGCGAATCGGCTGGTCTATCCGCTGCACCTGGACAACCTGGTGGCCGGCGGCCTGCCCCATGCCGTCACCCTGCGCGACAACCTGCGCAAGGAGTGCCGGGAGGAGGCGGACATCGAGCCTGCGCTGGCGGATCGGGCCGAGCCGGTCGGTGCCGTGACCTACTGCCGAGGGGCGCGCGACGGGCTGAAGCCGGACGTGATGTACTGCTACGACCTGGAGCTTGCGCCCGACTTCGTGCCGCGCTGCACCGACGGGGAGGTGGAGTCCTTCACCCGCCTGCCGCTGGCGGCGGTGGCCCAATTGGTACGCGACACCGATGAGTTCAAACTCAACTGTAATCTGGTAGTAATCGACTTCCTGGTCCGCCACGGCGGTATCGATCAGGAGGACCCGGACTATCTGCCGATCGTCCAAGGCTTGCGCTCCTGCTTGCCCTGAGGCGGCGCAAGGTTCATCGTGACACGGTTTTCGAGTCCCCCCAGGCCGCCCCGCGGCGAGGTCAGCATGAATCGAGTCTCCACCCCCCCCAACGCCCGGCTCCCGCGCCGCCCCACACTCCCGGTGCGCATCGGCCCGGTCACCGTCGGGGGCCAGTCCCCGGTCGTGGTCCAGTCCATGACCAACACCGACACCGCCGACGTGACCGCCACCGTGCGCCAGGTCGCGGACCTGGCGCAGGCCGGTTCCGAGCTGGTGCGCATCACGGTCAACACCGAGTCCGCCGCCCGCGCCGTCGCCCCCATCCGCGCCCAGCTCGACGCCGCCGGCTGCACCGTCCCCCTGATCGGTGACTTCCACTTCAACGGCCACCGCCTGCTGACCGACTATCCGGAGTGCGCGCAGGCCCTGGCCAAGTACCGCATCAATCCGGGCAACGTGGGCAGCGGCGAGAAGCGCGACAGCCAGTTCGCGACCATGATCGAGATCGCCTGCCGCTATGATCGCCCGGTGCGCATCGGCGTCAACTGGGGCAGCCTGGACCAGGACCTGATCGTGCGTATGATGGACGCCAATGCCCGGTCCCCGGCCCCGCGGCCGGTCGCGGCGGTGATGCACGAGGCCATGGTGGAGTCCGCCGTCGCCAGCGCCGCCCGCGCGGTCGAACTGGGCCTGCCCAAGGACCACATCGTCCTGTCCTGCAAGATGAGCGGGGTGCAGGACCTGATCACCGTCTACCGGATGCTCGCCGCCCGCACCGACCAGGCCCTGCACCTGGGGCTCACCGAGGCCGGGATGGGCTCCAAGGGCATCGTCGCCTCCACCGCCGCGCTCGCCATCCTGTTGCAGGAGGGCATCGGCGACACCATCCGCGTCTCGCTCACCCCCGCCCCGGGGGAGGCGCGCACCCGCGAGGTCCAGGTCGCCCAGGAGGTCCTCCAGACCATGGGCATGCGCTCCTTCGCCCCCATGGTAACCGCCTGCCCCGGGTGCGGGCGCACCACCAGCGACACCTTTCAGCACCTGGCCCAGGACATCCAGACCTACCTGCGCGAGCAGATGCCCGCCTGGCGCACCCGCTACCCGGGGGTCGAGACCATGCAGGTGGCCGTCATGGGATGCGTGGTCAACGGCCCCGGGGAGAGCAAGCACGCCAACATCGGCATCAGCCTGCCCGGGAGCGGCGAACACCCCGCCGCGCCCGTCTATGTGGACGGCGAAAAGGTCGCGACGCTCAAGGGCGACGACCTGGTTGGGCAGTTCAAGCGCATGGTGGACGACTACATCGAGCGGCACTACGGCTGACCCGGCCCCCTGGGACCGCCGCACCCCAGTGCGGCGCGGCCTCGCTGACGACCAGGTCCGTGCGTACTGACGAACGCCCGCCGCTCTGAAGCGCGCCGCCCCCGGTTCGACGATAAACACCACCCCCCGGAGCCCACCCATGCGCATGTTCGACGCCAACCCGCCGGTTCTGCGTGACCTGAAAGACGAAAGCGAGGTCCTGGCCGAAAAGGACGCCGGCGACTTCACCGTCATCACCGCCCGACACCCGACCCTGGGCAAACTGGTCCTGATCCGCGGCCGCACCGGCGCCGGGGTGGTGGTCGAGACCGAGGAATGAGCCGGCGCGGCCTTGGTCATGATCCCGGCCATCCGTGCCCCGGCCCAGGCATGGGCCTTGATCAAAATCCCCGCCCATCATCCAACGGGGAGGCCTTTGGTCCGCACAGCGGACCCTACGGCCCCGCGCCCGTAGGGTCCGCTGTGCGGACCAGCGACCTCCCGTCCAGCAGCGTGGCCGGAGTTATGATCGAGGCCCCAGGCGTGAAACCCAGTAGGATGGGTAGAGCGCAGCGAAACCCATCACTTGCGCCCAGGGTGCCGAACCGCGAAACGCGCGCCGCGATGGAAGAAGCCGATGAAATCGCGCGCAACCGCCGCGCTCGCTTTGCCACGGCCGCTGAACTGTTCGATGACCTCGAAAAGGCTGGCGGCAAGTAAACGTGCTCCGCTGCCGCGAGCGGCGGACTATGCGAAGTCTTTTCTCAAGGACTGGGAGCCCTTGTCCCGGGCTGGCCGCACGGCTCCAAGAGGCGATGTTGCTCCTGATCGCCAACGACCGCCAACTCGGGCCTGAGGGGGCTCGATCACCCGCTCAGCGGCGACTGGCAGGGGTACCGCGAGTGTCACATCGGCGTGGACTTCCTGCTGGCTTATAAGCTTGATGACAGCGGAAAACATGGCTTGGCTGTGTTCGTGCGCGCTGGTACGCACGCCGATCTGTTCGATTAGTGAGAGCGATGCCCATCGTTTGCCTAATGCTCTATCGGGAGGTGCCTTCCGCGCCCGCCCCCCAGCGGTCCGCCGCCTCCGCATCCGTCTCCCGCGCCTCCACCCAGCGCGGACCCTGCGCCGTCATCTCCTGTTTCCAGAAGGGCGCCCGGGTCTTGAGATAATCGATCAGGAACTCGCAGGCACGGAACGCCTCCCGGCGGTGCGCGCTCGCCACCCCGACGAAGACGATGGCCTCCTGGGGGCTCAGCGGACCGACCCGATGGACGATGCGGATGCCGAGCAGATCCCAGCGGGCGGCGGCCTCCGCGGCAATCGCCTCCAGGGCCTTCTCGGTCATTCCGGGGTAGTGCTCCAGGGTCATGGCGGTGACGGCGACCCCGGCGTTGAGGTCGCGCATCAGCCCCACGAAGGTGACGACGGCCCCCACCTCGGGGCGGCCCTGCCACAGTGGCTCCTGCTCGGCGGCCAGGTCGATGGGGTCCGATTGGACCCTTATGTGATGCATGGTGCGATTCCTGTTTGGCCGCGCGCAGTAGCCGCAGCGCCGATCGACCTCGCGCGAGCTTTCAATCCACTGTCCTCACAGCAGCTTCACCAGCGCCGCAAACACGCCAACCTGGGCGAGCATGAGCGTGATGATCCACATCAGGAGGATATTGCGGTCACGCTCGATCGCGGCCGTGATTTCGACACGGAAGTGCTCGAAGGCCGCGGCGATGAGCCGCGCCCGCGCCCGCTCGTCCGGCGCGCTGGCGAGCGCTTCATAGAGTTCGACGACGGAGCCCATGGGTCTGTCCCTCCGGGAAAAGTCAGCGGCAATGCGCGCGAGTTTAGCCCAGATCCAAGGCTGAAGCCTTGGACTCCGGGGGCAAGGTCCCGCCAGCTCTACCGTGCGGCGGCGGCCGACCTCGGCCCGTTCGGTCTTTGACAGTTTGCGCGCATCAAGGATACTTGAGTCTTCGCCCATCGAGCCGCCGAGTCTGCTATGAACGACAACTCCGACTTCAGCCTCTCCGGTCACTGGGCCGTGCTCCCGCCGGACCCGGACCCGACCGAGACCGATGAGTGGCTGCAAGCGCTCGATGCGGTCATCGAGCGCGAAGGCCGTGAGCGCGCCACCTTCCTGCTGCGTCGGCTCTTCGACCGGGCGCGCGTGTAGCGCGTGGCGCTGCCGCCGGTCTGGAGCACCCCCTACTGCAACACCATTGAGCTTGCCGAGCAGCCGCAGTTTCCGGGGACGCTCGCGACCGAGCAGCGCCTCGTCGCGCTGGTGCGCTGGAATGCCTTGGCGATGGTGGTGCGCGCGAACAACTTCTCCATGGAACTGGGCGGTCACATCGCGAGCTACGCCTCCGCCGCGGACCTCTTCGAGGTCGGCTTCAATCATTTCTTCCGCGCCGGTGAGGCCGGCGACCTGGTGTACTTCCAGCCCCACTCCGCGCCCGGCGTCTACGCGCGCGCCTTCCTCGAAGGGCGGTTGAGCGAGGCCCAACTCGATCACTACCGGCGCGAGGTCGGCGGCGCTGGCCTGTGCTCCTACTGCCACCCCTATCTGATGCCGCGGTTCTGGCAGTTTCCCACCGGCTCGATGGGGCTGGGCCCGCTCCAGGCCATCTATCAGGCGCGCTTCATGCGCTATCTCGAACACCGCGGGATAGCCGACACCGCGGGTCGCAAGGTCTGGGCCTTCGTCGGCGACGGGGAGATGGACGAGCCGGAGTCCCTGGCGGGGCTATCGCTCGCCGGGCGCGAGCGGCTGGACAACCTGATCGTGGTCGTGAACTGCAACCTGCAGCGCCTCGACGGTCCGGTGCGCGGCAATGGCTCCATCGTGCAGGAGCTCGAAGGACTCTTCGCCGGGGCGGGCTGGAACGTCATCAAGGTGCTGTGGGGCTCGGACTGGGACCCGCTCTTCGCCCGCGACCACGAAGCCGCCATCTTAAAGCGCCTGCACGAGACGGTCGACGGCGAGCTGCAGCAGTACGCCGCCACCGACGGGCGCTTCAACCGCGAGCAGTTCTTCAACAAGTACCCGGAACTGCAGGGGATCGTCGCCCACCTCTCCGACAGCGACATCGACCGGCTCAAGCGCGGCGGCCACGACCCGGTGAAGATCTACGCCGCCTACCACGCGGCGGTCGCCCACCGGGGCCAGCCGACCGTGATCCTGGCCCAGACCAAAAAGGGCTACGGGATGGGCCACTGGGGTCAGGGCAAGATGGGCTCCCACGGGCAGAAGAAGCTGGAGGCCGAGGCCCTGCTCGCCTTCCGCGACCGCTTCGACCTGCCGTTGTCGGATGCCGAGGTCACGGCCTTAAGCTTCTGTCGGCCGCCCGCCGACAGCCCCGAGATGAAATACCTGCACGCCTGCCGTCAGGCGCTCGGCGGCTATCTGCCGGCGCGCACGGCCAAGGGTCCGGCGCGCACCGCGCCGCCTGTGAGCGAGCTTGCCCGGTTCCTGGAGGGCGGGCATGAGCGCGAGGAGTCCACGACCATGGTGTTCGTGCAAATCCTCGCGCACCTGCTGCGCGACCCGGCGCTGGGGCCGACGCTGGTGCCCATCGTCGCCGACGAGGCGCGTACCTTCGGGATGCAGGCGCTGTTCCGGCAGGTCGCCATCTATTCCTCGCTCGGGCAACTCTACGAGCCCGAGGACCGAGACGAGCTGCTCTACTACAAGGAGGCCCGCGCCGGCCAGATCCTGGAGGAAGGCATCACCGAGGCCGGCGCCGTCGCCTCCTGGATCGCCGCCGCGACCAGCTACAGTACCCACGGCATGCCGCTGCTGCCCTTCTACATCTTCTATTCCGCCTTCGGCTACCGGCGCATCGGGGATCTCGTCTGGGCGGCCGGTGACTCGCGGGCCCGCGGCTTCCTGATCGGCGCCACCGCCGGCCGCACGACACTCTCGGGGGAGGGCCTGCAACACCAGGACGGCTCCAGCCACCTGCTGTTCTCCGTGGTGCCCAACTGCGTGGCCTACGATCCCTGCTTCGGCTACGAGTTGGCGGCCATCGTGCAGGACGGCATGAGGCGGATGTACCAGGACCAGGAGGACGTCTTCTACTACGTCACGGTGACGAATGAGAACTACGTCCACCCCGCTATGCCGGAGGGTGCGCAGGAGGGCATCCTGCGCGGTATGTACCGGCTGCGGGCGGCCGCGGACGGCCAAGGCGGGCCGCGCGTGCAACTGCTGGGCGCCGGCACCCTGCTGCGCGAGGCGCTGGCCGCCGCCGAGTTGTTGGAGCAAGACTGGGGCGTGGCCGCGGACCTGTGGAGCGTCACCAGCTTCACGGAACTGCGCCGCGACGGACTCGACGCCGAGCGGCGCAACCGGCTGCATCCGGGCGCGGCGCCCGTTCTGAGCTGGGTCGAGCAATGTCTTATGCCGACCGCGGGGCCGGTGGTCGCCGTGAGCGACTACCTGCGCTCGGTGCCGGATCTCATTCGCGCCTGGGTGCCGCGCCGCTACGTCGCCTTGGGCACCGACGGGTATGGGCGAAGCGATACCCGCGCGGCGCTGCGGCAGTTCTTCGAGGTGGACCGGCACCACATCGCGGTGGCCGCGCTCAAGGTGCTCGCCGACGAGGGGGCGCACGAGCCGTCCCGAGTCGAGGATGCCATTGCGCGCTACGGCATTGACGCGGGCTGCCCGAATCCTTGGGATTGCTGACGGGTTCCGCGGCCGCAGCGACGAACGAGTTCAATGCCGCGACTTGACCCGGGTCAGAACGCGCAAGAATCTACAGATGCGGCAGACTTAGGTGATAAGTTCGGCCTGCGAATGTTGACGCCACGCGACCAAGGGGGCGTTATGACTATCGCCAAGCAGCTAGCCCAACGACTTGGAAACCAAGTTAAAAAGTTACGCCGTCGGCGATCATTTCGAGCAGTTTATCCGTCGGCAGATAGACGCCGGACATTACACCAGCGCCGACCAAATTGTCAGGGAAGCCCTGCGCCTTCTGGAAACGCCGGAGCGGTTGCGCGAGATTGAGCTTGAGGAATACCGGGAGAAGATTCGCGAGGGAATAGAAAGCGCCCCGGCAATTCCCGCCGAAGAGGTTTTCGCACGCCTTGAAGCCAAGTATCAAGCAATGCTTGACCAACAGGCGTGAGTTGACCCATGCGCTGCAAAGTTTCGCGACTGGCCGACAGCGACCTTGAAGGAATCGCGGACTACATCGTCCGCGACAACCCGCGCCGGATCGGCGGCTGGTAGGGCATTACAATTACTATGGTCTACGGGGCAACTCGGCGGACCTGTGGCGCTTCTACCGAACGGCCGTCGTCTGCGCGTTCAAGTGGCTGAACCGGCGCGGGGGTAAGCGTAAGAGTTTCACCTGGGCGGCCTTCGGTCGCGCCATCGAAAAGCTTGGTATCGCCAAACCCCGCATCACCGAGTCGCGCTGCTTGCAATACGAACTGGTGTTTGCGTAAAACCTCGCGCTCGCGCGAAAGCGAGTACGACCGAGGAACCGGATGCGGGAAAACTGCACGTCCGGGTCTGTGGCGGGGGCTCCGGGTAACCGGAGTCCCTACGCCGGAGGCTTTTTGTTACCAGGGCATAAGTCAAGACCTGACCCCATCCGCCATGACCCCATCCGCCAGACAGGTCCACCGTGTCGTCGTCCTCATCGAAGTTGAGCAGCCGCCGGTCCGACAGGGCGATGCGATGGCTGTAGCGGCCCAAATACTCGATCACGGTATCGGTGCGCGCCAGGCAGGGCTTGGAATAGACCACCCACTCGGGCTGCATCAGGGCGCTCAAGACCCGCTCGACCTCCGCCGCCGTGATCCGCGCCAGGCGCCCCTCCTTGAAGGCCCGGCGCAGCCGGCTGACCAAACCGCCGCGAAAGTGCCGCGACAGCGCCCGCACCGGGAACAGATAGGTGCTCGTGGCCGGATGCCAGGTCCCGTCGGCCCCAAAGGCCCCGCCCGGCACCAGACAGTGCAGGTGGACATGGCGCACCAGGGTCTGCCCCCAGGTGTGCAGCATCGCCGTCATCCCCAACTGCCCGTCCAGGCGCTTGGGGTCCTCACCGAAGGCGGACAAGGTCGCCCAGACGGTCTCGAGCAGCAGGCCATAGATCACCTCGGGGTGGACCTCCACCCAACCGTTGAGGGTGTCGGGCAGGGTGAAGACCAGATG
This sequence comes from Candidatus Thiodictyon syntrophicum, assembly GCF_002813775.1. Classification (NCBI taxonomy): domain Bacteria; kingdom Pseudomonadati; phylum Pseudomonadota; class Gammaproteobacteria; order Chromatiales; family Chromatiaceae; genus Thiodictyon; species Candidatus Thiodictyon syntrophicum. The sequence goes on along the minus strand of NZ_CP020370.1, from coordinate 6,705,948 downwards.
GTGGTAGGTCACCGGCAGCACCGCCGCACGCTGGCGTTCGACCCAGTCTTCAGAGGCCCGACGTTGGCAGCGCGGGCAATGGCGATCACGGCAGGCGTGATAGAGAAAGGGGCAATCCCCACACTGGTCGCACTCCAGGGCAAAGCCGCCCAAGGCGGCGGTACGACAGTCCAGGATGTGGTGACAGACCTGCCATTGGTGCGGGCTCAACGGGTGATGTTCGGCATAACCGGACAGGCAGGCCGCCATGACCGCTTGCAGGGAGGCATTAGCCATGGTCAACCCCCAACTGCGCAATCAGGTCCAGCGCGCCCTCGCCCTCACTGGCACTGGACAGCCAATGCACATAGCGCAGGGTGGTCTGGATGCTGCGGTGGCCCATCAACCGTTGCAGGCGCTCCACCGACAAACCGCCCGCCAATTGATGGGTGGCGTAGGCGTGACGCTTATGCCGATCTCGGCATAAGCGGCACAGCTTTGCGACGCATCTGCTGATGGGTGGCTACGAGGTCCGCACGGTGCAGGAACTGCTGGGGCATGCCGAGGTGTCCACGACCATGATCTATACGCAGGTGCTCGATCGCGGGGGTCAGGGGGTGCAGAGTCCGTTGGATGCGCTGGGCTAGCGCAGATGATGGGTTTCGCTGCGCTCTACCCATCCTACCGACAAACCGCGACTTCGCTTTGTCTCTTCCGGGGCCTCGATCATCATCCCGGCGACTGGGAGCGCCGCACCCCAGTGCGGCGCGATCTCGCAAACGACTGTGGCATCACCTGTTGCCGATAGGCCGGGCCGCACTGGGGTGCGGCGCTCCCAGTCGGTCGGCCTGAAGGCCGACCCACAAGCCTCGGTGGCCGGGACGATGATCAAGGCCTCTTCCGGGCGTCTTGGCGTCTTGGCATGGGCAATTGCCGGATTCAGGCTGAATGGTTGCCGGCCTTCCACCGCAGAAGCCGCGTCGTGGCTGGCAGGATGCCCGCCGCACCGATCGCAGCGAGCGGAACCCCGGCCGTCCACAGCAGATGTCCGGGGTCGATGGCGGGCAGGCCCAGCCACCAGGCGCGCAGCGCCGGGAGCAACAGGTTGACTCCCAGGTACAGGCCGGCGGCGAGGATCAGGGCCGACTGGACCCGACCGGGGCGGGCGAGCAGGGCCCACAGGGCGAGGAAGTAGACGCCGATGCCGATCAGGCGGTGGCTGTCGGCGGGCGTGAGGCCCCCCAGGTGGGCGAGCGCGTCCTGACCGTGGACGGCGAGGAGGATGCGCAGGGCGTTGGCGGTGAGGGTGGTGACCCAGGCCGTCCCGGCGGCGATGAGAACCGTCGCGAGCGGCGCGGACCGCTGCCGCCAGCGCCAGAGCCAGGCGAGCCAGACGGTCAGCAGGAAGTTGCCGCCGGCACAGGCCTTCACCAGCACCACCCGGTGCCCGACGTCGAGCCAGACCCCGCCGGGCTGGGGCTCGAAGGCGAGACCGCCGACCCGGTTCAGCACCTCGGCCAGGGGCGCGAGCAGCCATTGCAGCTGCCCGGCCCCGGCGAGGCCGTAGCCCTGCTTGAGGGCCACGACCGCCAACAGGACCAGGCCCCAGTGCCAGGCCTGCAACCCGGTCCTGCACTCAGCACCGGCCATGGCGCAGCCCCCGGGCGGACCCGGCCGCCGCCGGCCCCTTCCGGTTCAGGCCCCGATTCAGGACCCGGTTCAGGAAGGGGACGAGGAACAGCAGCAGCGCCAGCCAGACCGCCTCCGGCTCCGGCATGGGGTTCGGCGCCAGGGCCAGTGCCGAGACCCCCTGGGGCAGCGGCAGGGGTTGTTGGACGGTGCGGGCGCCGCCCTGCGGGTTGGCGATCACCTCATCGACGCCGACGAAGGAGGTGTAGCGGGTCAGGAGGCCGTAGCGCAGGCCCAGGCTCAGGATCGCGTCCCGGTTCGCCTCCACGCCCTCGCCCGCCTGGTCCGACAGGCGCACCAGCCGCTGTCTGGCCCAGAGCACCGGCAGCAGGCCCGCATCCTCCCCGCTGGTGGCCTCGGCGAGCGGTAAGGCGGTGCTGTATTCGCCCTCCGCGGTGCGCCCGGTCACTTCCAGGCGGGCATCCGGACCGGCGGCGCGGTATTTGCCGAGCACCACGATGGGGCGCTCCGCGAGCATCACCGGGATCTCCCGGGGTTCCAGATCATAGAGTTCCACCCCCTGTCCCTGGACTCGGATGCCGCTCAGGAGCGGCGCATCGACGTAGCGACGGAAGCGCTCGCCGACCTCCAGGGCCGCGGCGGAGTCGGTGACCACGAAGGGCTCGCCGGCCCCGGCCTGGGCCATGGACTCGATCAGGAAGCGGTTCACCGAGCTGCCGATGCCGAAGGCGAACAGGTTGCTGTCGTTCAGGTTGAGGCGGATCAGGTCGTAGACGCCGCGCTCGGCGCTGATGAAGCCGTCGGTCACCACCACGACACTGCGCGCCAGGTCCGGGGTGCGCGGCATCGCGAAGGCACGCTCCAGGGCCGCACCGAGTTCAGTGCCGCCGCCGCCCTGCCGGCTGTTCAGCACCGCGACGGCGTGGCGGATGTTCTCCGGGGTGGCGGCCAGCGGCGTGGGCGAGAGTACGTCTGAGCCCCCCGAGAAGAACAGGATGTTGAAGGTCTCCTGCGGGCGCAGCCCGGCGAGCAGACGGGCCATCAGGGCGCCCGCTGTCTGCAGTGGGAAGCCGTTCATGGAGCCCGAGACATCCACCACGAAGAGAAACTCGCGTCGCATGATCTGCGCCGGCGCGACGCGCTGGGGCGGCTGGGCCATCAGCAGGAAGTAGTGCTCAGCCTCGCGGGTGTAGGTCATGAGGCCGGAGAGCACCTGGTCGCCCGCCAGGCGGAAGCGCAGCACGAAGTCCCGATTCCCGGCCTCGGTCTCGGCCGGGTCCAGGGCGACGTGCGCCGCGCGGTCGCTGTCCCAGCGCGTCGTCACCTTGTGCTGCACCACGCGCAGGTCGCGGATCGGCACCGGGCTCGCCAGGGTCACCGTGATCCCGGTGGCGATGGCGGCGGGATTGCGGCCCTCCTGGTCGGTCTGCGCATAGGGGTTGCCGATCCACTTGGCGTCCGACTGGCCCTGGCTGGTTTCCGCGCCCGGGTCGCGGAGCGGGTCGCCGCCGTAGCGCGGCCCGACCACGGTCGGATAGACCAGCTCATAGACGCCCTGCTCCGGGGTCAGCAGTTCGCTGTAGTCCAGGGTCAGTTCCAGCGCATCGCCCGGCATGATGTTGGCCACGTCCATGGCGAACACGTTGGGCCTCTGCTGGTCCAGCAGCGCGGTCCGCTTGCCCTGGGCGGCGGCCTCCTGGAAGGTCCGGGCCGCCTCGCCTTTCTCCTTGATCTCGGCCCAGATCACCCGTTCGCCGATGCGCATGGTGAGGCCATGCACCGCGGCGCGGGTGGAGCCGGGGAAGACGTAGCGGGCGTTGATGGGCCGGGTACCGGCGTTGCCATAGCGCTGGGTCACGCGGACCTGGGCGATGGGGCCGTCGATGCGGATCTCGGCGTGGCTGGACTTCAGCGGCAACTGGTCCAGGGCCGGGTCGCCGTCCGGGATCCAGAGCCGGGGCGCCAGGCTGCGGTCGCAGCCGTCGCAGTCCGCGGCCGGGACGGGGCCGGACAGCAGGCCCAGACAGACGATGATGGGAAGCAGAACGCGGTGCATGGTCATCTCCTCTCGATGGATTGGGTATGACCAGCTTAGGCAGGGGGCGTGGGGGGCTCGTGGGGCCTCGGTGAGGCTCGGGTGTGGATTGGATGTGGATTGCGTGGGGGGGCGGGCGCTGGGATCGGCTCCAGATCGCGTCGGCCTGCTTGGCGAAGGTCGGCGTTTCAACCAGCAATTCCGAATTCGACCGCCCGGCGGCCGGCTGGGTCTTGCACCGCCGACTTCAGTCGGCGAGAGTCCAGGCGAACGCAGCGTAACCGGTCGATTTCTTGGCACTTCCGGCTCGCGCCGGCTAGCGGTCGTGACAGGGGCTCGGGGCACTCGGGACGCAGAGCGTCCCAGGATGCATTCCCACGCGGAGCGTGGGAACGAGCGGGCCCAGCGAGCCCCGGAGACGCCTGACTTTCACAGTAACCGCCTCGCCTCCCGCCTCACTCCTCCCGCCTCACTCCTCACTCCTCACGCCCTACGGGCAAGCGCAAGCTGGCCTCGGCGCCGCCCTCAGGGTGGTTGCGCAGGCCCACTGCCCCCCGATGCAGACGGGCCACCTCCTGCACCAGATTGAGGCCCAGGCCGCTGCCCCGCTTGCCGGTGTCGGGACGGGGCGTCGAATAGAAACGCTCGAAGAGTCGCGGCATGGCATAGTCGGGGATGCCCGGTCCCTGGTCGCGGACGCGCACGCAGGCCCGCTCGCCATCGCCGTCGAGCACGATGGCGATGCGTCCCCCGGCGGGGCTGAAGTCGATGGCGTTGTCCAGCAGGTTGCCGAGTGCCTGACGCAACAGGAAGCGGCTGCCCCGGACCCGCACCTGGGCCAGCCCGGCGTCGATGGCCAGCGACTTGGCGGCCAGCCAGTGGGCGCGGGCCGCCAGCACCTCCTGGACCAGATCCCCCAGGGCGACCTCCTCCACCTCCTCCAGGCGGCCCCGACTCTCGGCCCGCGCCAGGTCGAGTACGCCCTCGACGATGCGGCGCAGGCGCTCGGTCTCGGCCGCGATGTTGGTTTCCAGTCGGCTGCGGCGGGCCGGGTCGGTCTCGTCCGCCAGCAATTCGACCGCACCCCGGATGCCGGCGATGGGGCTCTTGAGTTCGTGGGCGAGCAGTTGGGAGACCTTCTCGACATGGGCCTTGCCGTCCAGTTCGCAGCGCAGGCGCTCCAGGGCCTGGGCCAGGCGGCGCAGCTCGCTGCGCCCCACGATGGGGATGCGGTCGCGCCGGCCCTCGGCCACCTCGTTCGCATAGCCCACCAGACGCCGCAGGTCGCGGGTCATCCAGTAGGAAAAGCCGAGCGCCAGCAGCAGCGCCAGCAGGAACAGCCAGAGCGCGGACTCCCAGGCCTGCGACCCGGCCAGGTCGATGAAGCTCTGGAAGGAACGGGCCGGCTTGCCCACCGACAGGACGCCCACCAGCCGCCCGTCGCGCGCGATCGGTGCGGCCACATACATGACGGAGCTGACCTCGTCGGCCGGGTCCTGCCGGGTGGTGCGGGCGCCGTACTCGCCCCTCAGGGTGCGGGCCACGTCCTGCCAACGCGAGTAGTCCCGCCCCAGGTCTGCGCCGGAACTGTCGAAGACCACCAGTCCAGTGGCATCGGTGACATAGATCCGCAGGTTCGGGTCCTCCTTCAGGACCCCGTAGATACGGGCCTGAAAGCGGCGCTGCCGGTAGGCGCCGGCGATGGCGTCGATGCCCGCCGTGTCGAGGCGGTCGCCCGCCATGTCCCGGCCGGCCAACTCGGCCAGGAGGTTTGCGGTCTGCACCAGGGTCTCCTCCACTGACTGGCGCACGCCGGGCACCAGTTCATCGGTGAACAGCTTCATCGCCAGCAATACGGCCACGGCCGTCACGATGACATAGCCGGCGAAGAACCGGACGAAGAAGTTCAACCTGCATCTCCGGTCCCGTCGCCGATCCCTTCTCGCATCGGGGCCTCCCGAATCAGGCTGTAGCCCAGACCACGATGGGTGCGAATGGGCTCCAGGTCCGGCGCAAGCAGGGCCAGCTTGGCGCGCAGGGCCTTGATGTGGGTGTCGACCGACCGCGCCAGGCTGGCCTCGGCGAGCCCCGCCGCGTCCATCAGTTCGCCGCGGCTGAAGACCCGCTCCGGTCGGGCCGCCAGGGTCTTGAGCATCAGATACTCGGCGCGGCTCAGCTCCAGCGGCACGCCGCGACAGCAGATGAGCGCCCGTTCCTCGTCGACCGCGATCAGACGCGGCGGCGGCGCGCAGGGTGCGGGTGGCGGCGGGTCGGCAGACCGGCGGCTGCGGCGCAGGATGCTCTTCACCCGGGCGGCGAGCTCGCGGGGGCTGAAGGGCTTCGGCACATAGTCGTCGGCGCCGATCTCCAGGCCGACCACGCGGTCGATCTCGTCGGTGCGGGCGGTGAGGAAGATGACGGGGAGGTCCGAGAACCCGCGCAGCGTCCGGCACAGGTCGAACCCGTTGCCGTCCGGCAGCCCCACGTCCAGGATGACCAGGTCCAGGCCGCCGGCCCGCAACTGTGCCAGGCCCTCCCCGGCGAGGGCGACGTGTCGGCAGTCAAGGCCGTCGCGGGCCAGGGCCAGGATCACGTTCTCGGCGATGGACAGGTCGTCTTCGACCAGCAGGATGGTGGCGGTCATGTCGCGGCTCCGGTGTCGCTGTCCGTCCAAGCCCGGTCGGCGGCGCCGGTCAACACGATGGAATGATCGGCGTAGTCTTTCAGCCCTTGAACAGGGCTCGGACCGCCGGTTCCAGCGCCGGTCCGACGGCGCCCACGACCACGTTGAGCATGCCGAGTGCCAGGTTCACGGCCATCAATTTACGCACGACACTGAGCTTGGCCGCGGCCCAGCCCCAGTTCTCGTAACCGTCGGCGATGCGAATCATCTGGCGATGGGGGAAGGCGAAGATCCAGGCGAAGATCAGGGTCATGACGAGCGCGATGCCCATCATGATGTGCACATGCAGGCCGACCTGCTTGCCGTAGGCGGCGACGGCGATCCACAAGCCGCTGACCCAGAGGGTCGCGATCGCGACCCAGACCCAGGGGAAGAAGCGCCGGAAGATCCCGATGGCCAACCTGACGCGCTGTGCCGGGTCCGCCACGCCTTTCAGGGTGGGCCGGACGGCGAAGATGGCGAAGAACATGCCGCCGACCCAAACGGTGCTGGCCAGTTCGTGCAGGGCGAGGGGGATTGCGGCGTTGAGATTCATCACTGCACTCTTTTCATCTTGGTAGACCAACAGCAGTCAGGGGTTTGGTATGGGCACAGCGGGGGTGGCGGTGCCGAGCGCGTCACGATCGACCAGGACCCGGGCCCTGCCCAGGGCCGCGACCCGCGCCACCGGAAGCTCGGCGCCGGCGCGCCAGGCGGCCAGGGCCGGGGCCTTGTCCGCCCCCGTCACCAGGATCAGCAGTGCGCGGGTGGCGGCCAATGCCCGCGGCGTCAACGAGACCCGCCGCGGCGGGGGCTTGGGCGCGTCTGCGACCGGGATGACCAAGGGGCCTGAGGGGACCGCATGGCCGGGGAAGAGGCTGGCGGTATGTCCGTCCTCCCCCATGCCGAGCAGGACCAGATCAAACGGGAGCCGCGGCTCCAGGATCGCCTGATAGGCCGCGGCCGCGGCCGTGGAGCCGCGCTCGGCCGGGATCAGATGCACATTCTCTGCCGGGATCGGCACCCGGTCCAGAAAGCACTGCGCGGCGGCCAGACTGTTGCGACCCGGATCAGCGGCCGGCAGGCAGCGCTCGTCGCCGAAGAAGATATGCCAGCGGGACCAGTCGGCCGCCGCGCCGACGAGTCGTGCGTAGGCGGCGAGCGGCGTGCGCCCGCCCGCCAGCACCAGGTGGAAACGCCCGTGCCCGCGGATGGCAAGCTCCGCGGCCGACAGGATAACATCCGCCGCCCGGGCGGCGACCTGTGGCGCGTCGGCGAGCATCTCGAAGTCGACGGGACCCTCTGACATGGCGCTTTGCTCCGGCCTTCTTTACACTCCCGGGCATTTTGCGGGCCGGTCTCGCCGCCGCCGAGCCTCACTTGCCAGCCAGGGATCCAATGAAAATTCTGTTGGTCGATGATTCGAAGTCCGCCCGCTACGCCTTGCGCCTCCAGCTTCAACGCTGTGGCGTGGAGGTCGAAACCGCGGCCTCCGCGGAGGCCGCCTTCGAACTGCTGAGGGGCGAGCTGCCGGACGCCATCCTGATGGATCACATGATGCCCGGGCTCAACGGCTTCGAGGCGCTCGAGGTCATCCGCGCGGACCCCCGTACCGCGGCGATCCCGGTGGTCATGTGCACCTCCCATGAGGACGCCGACTTTGCCGCGGCGGCCCGCCGACGGGGTGCGGTGGCGATTCTACCGAAGTCGGCGGCCCAGGAGAAACTCCCGGACCTGCTCGAGCGGCTGCGCACCGGGAGCGACCGGTACCCATCCCCGCCCGGCCAGGACCCCGTGCCGACGCGTCCGCCCGTCCTCGCGCGCGTTCCCACACCCGCCTCGGACCAGGACCCGGAACTGGCGCGACTGATCGAGAAGGCGGCGGGCGGACTCATCGACGAACGCATCGAGTCGCGGGTGGTCGGGCTGATCGAGCCGCTGCTGCGGGACCTGGAGATTGGCCTCTCCGAACGCCTGCTGGCCGCCTCCCGGCAACTCATCGAGTCGCGGCTTGCCGAACTGCTGGAAGGGCTGGAGGCACGCTTGGCCGCTGAGCGCGAGGCCGACGTGCAGACGCACACCGGGCGTCTCAGCCCCGAGCTCCGCGCCGTCGCCGACCATCTGGTGCAGGAGGCCCTGCCCGATCTGGTCAGGGTCGAGGTCGAGGTGGAGCGCGCCCAGGTCCTGGGTCTGGTCGATCAATACCTGCGTGAAGCCACGGCCCAGGGTACGGCCACCGGGGACCGGGCCGAAGAGCGCCTGGCCGGGCTCGACGCCGCCATCGCCGCCAAGGCCAGAGAGGTGGCCAGGCGCGAGGCGAGCGAGGTCGCGGAGGGCGCCGTCGTGCGCGCCCGGCGGATTGCCGAGCAGACGCTGCGGCAGGTCCGCGCCAGCCTGACCTTCGTCTACCTCGCGATCCTGGGGGCGGCCCTGATCGGTGTCCTGGCCGCGGCCGCCGGCTATTTGCTGCGGCAGTAAAGCGGTCCTCCGCGGCCTGCGGCGCTGCTTGAAGTAGCCGCTAGATACCTCTGACTTGTAATGCATTTCTTGCATCCGGTGTCCTTGCTATCAGCAGGACATCCGCCTATGCTTTGAAGCGATTGCCGCCGCGCGACGGGCGCCTTGCAGCGGCCGCGGATTCCCGTGCCGATCGCTGACCCGGCCCGTCGGCACTGCGGCGGCGTTTTCGACCACTTTGGGGGAGCATCGAGGATGTACGAGCAAACGCCTGACAGCGATCATCCGAACCTGTTCAATCAGCAGTTTTTTCTCAATCGACGAGGATTTCTCGCGGCCCTGGTCGCCACCGCGGCCGGAGCGCTGTGTGGGGCACCAAGCTTCGCCCGGGCCGACTACGCCGCCAGTTCCGGCCTTCAGCGCCAGGTCGCCGAACTGCTGGGCCGGATGAAGGCCGGCGGTCTGATCGGGGCGAACGAGCGCACCGCCTGGTCGGTCTACGATTTCACCACGGGCAAAAAGCTGGTCGCGATCAACGAGGACGCGCCGCGGCAGGCGGCGAGCATGATCAAGCCCTTCGTTGCCCAGGCCTATTTCTTCGAGGCCAAGAACGCACCGAGGCGGGTGCGCTATACCGAGGACGTGCGCGCGACCATGGCGCGCTCGATCCAGCACAGCAACAACGGCGCCACCAACCGTCTTATCGACCTGGTGAGCACCCACTCGTCCGGGCGCGGGCCGCGCGACGTCGAGGTCGTCCTCAAGAGCAACGCCCCCACGGTTTTTCAGCAGACCCGCGTGGTCGAGAAGATCCCCGCCAACGGCCGAACCTTCCGCAACCTCGCCTCCGCCAACGACTATACCCGCTTCCTGATCTCGCTCTGGCAGGGTCGCCTCCCCTACAGCGAGGAACTGAAGTACCTGATGGGCCTGCCCAACCGCGACCGTATCTGCCACGGGGTCGATGCCATGCCGGACTCGGTGCGGGTCTATGACAAGACCGGCTCCACCTCCCAGTTGTGCGGCGACATGGGCATCATCGAGGCGCGCAACCTGCGCGGCCAGCGTGTCCCCTATGTCTTCGTCGGCATCATCGAGCGGCCCGACAGCGCCAAGAACTACGCGACCTGGATCACCCGGCGCAGCAACGCCATCCGCGCCGTCTCCAATCTGGTCTATCTGGACATGAAGGACCGCTACCGGTTGGAGTGACGCCCGGGGCCGGTCCCACTGGGCGCAATTCCCCATACCGGTCTGACGGTCGAGCGAGAGCCAAAAAATTAGACAGGATTAACAGGATTTTGCAGGATTAACAGGATTACCTAGGGCGCGATGTGCATCGACGATACATCCTGTAAATCCTTTTAATCCTGTCTATTTGAAACCGGCACGCACGGGCTTCGGCGCTGGGTGCTTGGCCGCTGGGTCCTCACTCCGCGGCCAAGCCTCGCCACTGCGCATCCTCCAGCGTGACAGGCAAGAACGGCGTGCGATCCGGTCGGCCCTCGGCGTGGAGCCAGCGCGGCGGGGCGTTGCGGCGCGGATAGGCCGGCAGCGCGATCAGGGCGCTGGAGCGGGTGCCGAACCCGTCCGGACGCTCCTGCACCATGGCCGCCTCCGGTCCCAGGGACTCGGGATAGTCGGGGTCGGCGAGCAGCGCGCGCCAGGCGGCCCAGTCGCCGGACTCCGGCCGCGGGAGCGCGGCGGCGAGAAAGCGCGGGCGATGCAGGGCAATGCGCGGGTGCTCGGGGTCATCCAGTTCGGTGGCGCTCAAGAGATGCAGGCCGGGCGGGATGGGGTGGACACGGATGGGCCCCGCGCCGTCGTGGCGCACCCAATAGGCGCGGCCGGGGTCGGCCAGCACCAGGTTGAATGGCCGGTAGGCGGCCGGATTCAGATCGGCCAGGGCCCCGGCGGCCGCGTCGGCCTCCGCGTGGTCCAGGGCCTCCAGCACCAACTCACCGCGGCTGCGCTTGCCAGCCGCGGGCCCCAGGGTGCCGGTGCGGTTCATGACGGCGGCGACCAGGCCGTCGTCGTTGAGGCCGAGCCAACTTCCGCCGGCCGCGACATCCAGGCCGGCAACCACCCCCGGGCGGTCGGGCCAGTGCCGGGCGGGCGGCACCGCGGCGCGCCGGCCCAGTTCGTCGCGATTGGCGGCGATCAGGACCGGCCAGGGGTGACCCGGGCGCCGCAGGATGATAAGGGTGCACACTCAGGCCAACTCCGAGTATTCGCGCTTGGCCTGCAGGACCTTGCCACCGGTAAATTTGTGCAGGAGTTTGAAGACCTTGCGCTGGGCGATCTGATTGGTGCTCGTCGGCTCCCCGATCATCTCCAGGCGGGCCTGAAAATAGGCAATATCCGCCTCCAGCCGCGCCAGACGAACCCGATGGCGCTGACGCTCCTGGTTGACCACGGACTCCGGATTAACCATGTTCTTTCGTGTTGCGAGTGCTGCCGCTGCGGGGCCCGGTGCCGGGCAAGATGCCGGGCCATTGTCGTGTTTCGGGGCGCGCCAAACAACTCAAGCGACGCCAAGATGGCCTGTGCTATAAACCACGGATATCCGATCCTCAAGACCAGCAACCGGGCCGATCGCCACCCAGTATGAGCGCAATCCTTGAATTGTTCCGTTCCTCCGGTGCCCTGTATGGGGGCAACGCGGCCTTCATCGAAGACCTCTACGAGCGCTATCTGCGCGACCCCGAGGCGGTGGACCGCGCCTGGCGGGTCCGCTTCGACGCGATGCGCCAGGCGGCGGCCAACGAGGCGCAGTCCTTCGCGGGTGCCGCCCGGCCAGGCGCCCGCCCGGCCCCGACCCCGATCCCGGCCGAGATCGCCCACGGCCCGGTGCGCGAGAACTTCGTACGCCTGGCCCAGGAGAGCCGCGTGCGGGCGCACCGGCCGACCACCACGCACCTGGAGCCGGCGGCCGCCGAGAAGCAGGCGGCGGTCCTGCGCCTGATCAACGCCTACCGCAGCCGCGGTCACCAGGTAGCCGACACCGACCCCATCAATCTGCGCGCGAAGCCCCGCATCCAGGACCTGGACCCAGAGTATCACCACCTGGGCGGCGAGGACCTGGATCTGGTCTTCTACACCGGCTCCCTCTGCGCCCCGGACCGCATGAAGCTGCGCGAGATCATCGCCCTGGTGCAGCGCATCTACTGCGGGCCGGTCGGCTCCGAGTACATGTATATCACCAGCACCACGGAAAAGCGCTGGATTCAGAAGCGCCTGGAGACCTACCGGGCGACCCCGGAACTGGAGACCGCCGACCGGCGCTGGATCCTCTTCCTGCTGACCGCCGCCGAGGGGATCGAGAAATACCTGCACCAGCGCTATGTCGGCCAGAAGCGCTTCTCGCTCGAAGGCGGGGAGGCCCTGATCCCGCTCCTGGACGAGTTGATCCAGCGCGCCGGGCGCAAGGGCCAAAAGGAGGTCGTGATCGGCATGGCCCACCGCGGCCGGCTCAATGTGCTGACCAACATCTTCGGCAAGCCGCCCCAGGCCATGTTCGACGAGTTCGAGGGGCGGATGCCGATGGACGCGCACAAGATGGCGGGCGACGTGAAATATCACCTGGGCTTCTCCACCGACGTGGACACCCCCGGCGGGGCCGTGCACCTGGCGCTCGGCTTCAACCCCTCGCACCTGGAGATCATCAACCCGGTGATCGAGGGCTCGGTGCGCGCCCGCCAACGCCGCCGCCATGACCAGACCGGCGACCAGGTGTTGCCGGTGCTGATCCACGGCGACGCCGCCTTCGCCGGCCAGGGCGTGGTGATGGAGACCCTGCAACTGTCCCAGACTCGCAGTTACTCCACCGGCGGGACCGTGCACATCATCATCAACAACCAGATCGGCTTCACCACCAGCCACCCGCTGGACGCCCGCTCCAGCCCCTACTGCACGGATATCGCCAAGCTGGTGCAGGCCCCGGTCTTCCATGTCAACGGGGACGACCCGGAGGCAGTGATCTTCGTCACCCGCATGGCGCTCGACTACCGCAACGAGTTCCACAAGGACATCGTCATCGACCTGCTCTGCTACCGCCGCCTGGGTCACAACGAGGCCGACGAACCGGCCGTGACCCAGCCCATGATGTACCGCAAGATCGCCGCCCGCCCCACCGCCCGGGCCCTCTATGCGGAGCGACTCGCCGCCGCCTCCGTGATGTCCCGGGAGGAGTCCGCGGCCCTGGTGGAGGACTATCGTCGCTCCATCGAGCAGGGCGTGGTGGTGGCCCGGCCGGTGCTGTGCGGCCTCGACAATGCCTATCGGGTCAACTGGTCGGACTGCCAGAGCGAGGACTGGGACCAGGCCATCGACACCGGGGTGCCGCTGCCCAAGCTCCAGGCCCTGGCGCAGGTGATGCTGCGGGTGCCGCCGGGCTTCGAGTTGCACCCGCGGGTGGCGAAGCTGTGGGAGGAGCGCGCCAAGATGGCCGCCGGGGAGCAACGGCTCAACTGGGGCATGGCCGAGAACCTGGCCTACGCCACCCTGCTCGACGCCGGGACGCCGGTGCGCCTGTCCGGTCAGGACTGCGGGCGCGGGACCTTCGTGCATCGCCACGCCAAGGTCCACGACCAGGCGAGCGGCGAGTCCTACACCCCGCTCCAGCACATCGGACCCCACCAGGGCGCTTTCATCGCCATCGATTCCATCCTCTCCGAGGAGGCGGTGCTGGGCTTCGAGTACGGCTTCGCCACCGCCGAGCCCCACGGACTCACCCTGTGGGAGGCCCAGTTCGGCGACTTCGCCAACGGCGCCCAAGTAGTCATCGACCAGTTCATCACCTCCGCCGGGACCAAGTGGGGGCTCGCCTGCGGCCTGACCATGCTGCTGCCCCACGGCCTGGAGGGGCAGGGGGCGGAGCACTCATCCGCCCGGCTGGAGCGCTATCTCCAACTCTGCGCGGAACACAACATCCAGGTCTGCGTCCCCACCACCCCGGCCCAGATGTTCCACCTGCTGCGCCGCCAGATGGTCCGTGACTACCGCAAGCCGCTGATCGTCATGACACCCAAGAGCCTGCTGCGGCATCGCCTGGCAGTTTCCGGCCTGGACGAACTCGTCACCGGCCAGTTCCGGACCCTGATCCCGGAAACCGAGGCCATCGACCCGGCCGGGGTGACGCGGGTGATCTTCTGCGCCGGCAAGGTCTACTATGACCTCCTGGAGGCGCGGCGCGCGCGGGCCTTAACCCACTGCGCCCTGATCCGCATCGAACAACTCTATCCCTTCCCCAAGGAGCAGTTCACCGCCGCCCTGGCCACCTATCCGGTCGCCGCCGAAACCGTCTGGTGCCAGGAGGAGGCCAAGAACCAGGGCGCCTGGGACCAACTCAAACACCGTCTCCATGAACTGCTGCCGGAGGGGCGCTGGCCCCGGTATGTGGGTCGCCCCGCCTCCGCCGCGCCCGCCGTGGGCCACCACGCCGCCCATGAACAGCAGTTCGACCGCCTGATCGACGAGGCCTTGGCCGGCCTTCCAACCCGAGCTTGAAGCGCAGGATCCCCCACCAAATGAGTAGTGAAGTCAGAGTCCCCGCCCTCCCCGAGTCCGTCGCCGACGCCACCGTCCTGGCCTGGCACAAGGAACCGGGGCAGGCGGTCAAGAAAAACGAGAACCTGGTCGACCTGGAGACCGACAAGGTGGTGCTGGAGGTCCCGGCCCCGGCCGACGGCGTGCTCGGCCCCATCGCGGCTCCGGTCGGCACCCTGGTCACCGCCGCCACCGTGCTGGCGGTCATCGAGACCGATGCCGCCGCGGTCGCCGCGGTCGCCGCCGCGACTGCCATCGCGCCCGCCGCGCCGACACCCACGGCGACCGGCGGCGAGGTCGGCGCCGCCCCCAAGGCCGACGACGTGCTGGCCCCCGCCGCCCGCCGCCTGGTCAAGGAGATGAACCTGGACCCGGCCCAGATCGCCGGCAGCGGCCGGGACGGTCGGGTCCAGAAGGCCGACGTCGTCGCCTTCCTGGACGACCGTGACCAGGCCGTGCCGGAGCGCGACCCCGACACCGTCCCGACCCCCGCCCTCAGCGCCCCGGGCCTGAGCGGCGAGGCCGGCCGCCCCGAGCAGCGCGTGCCCATGACCCGGCTGCGCGCACGGGTGGCCGAGCGGCTGCTCCAGGCGCAAGCCAACGCCGCCATGCTCACCACCTTCAACGAGGTGAACCTGACGTCCGTCATCGAACTGCGCAACCGCTACAAGGACCAGTTCGAGAAGGCCCACGGGGTGCGCTTGGGCTTCATGTCCTTCTTCGTCAAGGCCGCCGTCGAGGCCCTGCAGCGCTTCCCGGTCCTCAACGCCTCGGTCGACGGCAACGACATCCTCTACCACGGCTACTACGACATCGGCATCGCCGTGTCCTCCCCGCGCGGCCTGGTGGTGCCGATCCTGCGCAACTGCGACCAGCTCAGCATGGCCGACATCGAGCAGGGCATCACCGACTTCGGGCGCAAGGCCAAGGACGGGTCATTGAGCTTCGAGGACCTGACCGGCGGCACCTTCTCCATCACCAACGGCGGCATCTTCGGTTCACTGCTGTCCACCCCTATCCTCAACCCGCCCCAGAGTGCCATCCTGGGGATGCACAAGACCCAGGAGCGGCCGATCGCCGAGAAGGGGCAGGTCGTCATCGCGCCCATGATGTATCTGGCGCTCACCTACGATCATCGCATCATCGACGGGCGTGATGCGGTGCAGTTTCTGGTGACCATCAAGGAATCACTGGAGGAGCCGGCGCGGTTGTTGCTGCGGGTCTAGGCGGAACCAGCCGCGCAGGGATGCGCGGCCTCTTTCCTGGAGTCCAAGGCTTCAGCCTTGGCGGACGCAGCCAGAGACCAGGGCCGAGGGGACGCATCGGGTTATACGCCAGCCCCGCACGGGTCGGCGCTCTATCGAAGACCTTGCCGTCCCCCAAGTTGGCCGCATGCACTCAAGCCGGCGGCTTGGCCCCGGACGAACTGCCGCAACTACCGGGGTTCTCGCCTGAGGTTCGCCTCTCCCGCAAAATAGGCATAACTCTCGGCATTGCGAACCGCCAAGTACTCGGTCAGCTGATTAAACCGCAACTCGGCGCGATAGCCATGGTCACCGATTCTATCGGGGCTATACAGCTGACTATTACCCACATCTCGGCTGGCCGGCGCGCGGCGCCGGTGCTGGACACAGAGCAGCAAAGCTGGTGAAATTCGTTCCCATCGCGAGCGATGGGGCAAAGGTAGATGACCGAGGCACGTGTTGGCAAGCTGTGCGGACGGCCGCTGAGTGCGGCGGACCTGGAGACGATTCGGCGGGCCATCGACGCCGCCGCCCCGCCGTTGCGCGCCGAGGTGGCGCGACGGGTCTGTGCGGCGCTGGGGTGGCATGACACCCTGGGCCGCCCGAAGCTGATGAGTTGCCGGGTGGGACTGCTGCGCCTGCACCGTGCGGGGCTGATCGAACTGCCGGCGGCGCGCAACGGCAACGGTAACGGTCGCGGCCTGGTGAAGCAACCGAGTGCCTGGCCGAGCGAGCAGCCGCTGGCGGGATCGGTCGGGCAACTGAGCGGTCTGCGCCTGGCGCCGGTCGCCGATCGGAGCGCCTCGCGGCTGTGGAACGGGCTGATCGAGCGCTGGCACTACCTGGGCTACACGCCGCTGCCCGGTGCGCAACTGCGCTATCTGATCCAGTCGGATCACGGGCTCTTGGGTGCGCTCGGCTTCGGGGCGGCGGCCTGGAAGGTCGCGGCGCGCGACCGCTGGATCGGCTGGGAGCGCCCCGCCCGTGAGGCCCATCTGGGACGCGTGCTCAACAACGCCCGCTTTCTCATCCTGCCCTGGGTGCAGGTGAAGAACCTCGCCTCCAAGGTCTTGGCACTGGCCGCCGCGCGGGTCGGCGAGGACTTCGCCGCGCGCTATGGCGAGCGCCCGGTCCTGTTGGAGACCTTTGTGGAGACGCCCCGGTTTCGTGGTACCTGCTACCGCGCGGCCAACTGGCGCTATCTTGGCGAGACCGCGGGGCGCGGCAAATGCGACCGCACCCACCAGGCGGCGCTGCCGCGCAAGGCGCTCTATGTCTATCCGCTGGCGGCGGATTTCCGCGCCCTGCTGGGGGTCGCATGAGCGCCCTGGCCGCCGAGCTCGACGGCATCGACTTGGGCGATCAACGTCTGAACCGGCGCGCGCGCCGGGTGTTGGCCAAGCTCGGGGAGAAACCCACGGTGAGCATTCCCGCCGCCTGCGGTGGCTGGCGCGAAACCCGCGCGGCCTATCGCCTGTTCGACCATGATGCGGTCACCGCCGAGGCCGTACTCGCCCCGCACATCGCCTGCACCGTCGCGCGGATGGGCGCGCACCCGCGGGTGCTATGTATCGAGGACACCAGCGAGCTCGACTATACCGGCAGACCTTCCATGCAGGGCCTGGGGCCGCTCAACCTGGAGACCCGCCAGGGCCTGTATCTGCATCCGACGTTGGCGGTGACTCCCGAGCGGCTGTGCCTCGGGCTGCTCAATGTCCACCGGTGGGTCCGTGAGCCCGGCAGCCTGGGGCAGGACAAAGATCCCAAGCGCGCCCTGGAAGAGAAGGAAAGTGTGCGCTGGGTGGACGGTTACCGGCAGATCGACGAACTGGCCGAGCAACTTCCGAACACCCGCCTGACCTATGTGGCCGACCGTGAGGCCGACATCTATGACCTGTTTGTCGAGGCCCCCTGTCCCGACACCGCCGCCGACTGGCTGGTCCGCGGCCAGCACGACCGGGTACTGGCCGATGGCAAGACCCTGCGTCAACAGGTGGCCGAAGCGCCGGTGCTGGCCGCAACCACCTTCGAGCGACCCGCCAGCCATGGGTGCACGGCCCGCACGGTCCATCAAGAACTGCGGGCTGTGCGGATCACGCTCCCGGCCCCGCGCCGCCCCGATCGCACCCTGCCCGCGGTGGAAATCACCGCGCTCCTGGCCAGCGAGCCGGCGCCGCCGACGGGCGAGGAGCCGGTGGTGTGGCTGTTGCTCACCAACCTGCCCGTGGATACCCCCGCGCAGGCCCTGGAGAAGCTGCAATGGTACCTGTGCCGGTGGCAAATCGAGGTCTATTTCCGCATCCTGAAGAGCGGCTGCCGGATCGAGAAGCTGCAACTGGAAAAACGCGAACGTCTGGAACCGGCGCTCGCCTGCTACATGATCGTCGCCTGGCGAGTACTGTTCCTCACGATGCTCGGACGTGAATGCCCCGACATGCCTTGCGACGTGGTCTTCGAGACCGCCGAGTGGCACGCCGTCTACATCGTCACCGAGCGCAAGCCCCCGCCCGACACCCCACCCACGCTGGATCGAATGGTGCGCATGATCGCCGGCCTCGGCGGCTTCCTCAACCGCAAGTCCGACGGTTTCCCCGGCCCGCAAACCCTCTGGATCGGACTCCAGCGCGCGGCCGACTTCGTGCTGGCGATGGAGGCCCAGCGCGGCGTCGGGGATGGGAGATATGGTTAATAGTCAGGCTATACAGGTCGGGACCGACAAAATGCGCCAGCTCATGCACCAGCGTCGTCGCATACATTTCTTGCGAGCGACCCCCGAAATTATTGGTCGCAATGAAAATCGTGTCCTCACGAAGATTAGGCCCTTGATAGTTATCTTCTTTTGACATCCGCGGCAACCCCGTCCGCTCGTTACGCCGGCTCCATCCGCCATAAAATGTGTAAGCAAAAAGCTTGCCTCCTGCGACATTGTTTACAGTCGGGTCAGGCCAGAGACAACCGCCGCCACCAAAACTCATTCCGCCAATTGCAGAACGATGCCCGATCGCCATCTCCATCGTGCTGAAGATTCTATAAATCCGCCTGATGATATCCCGGGCATGAGCTCTCGGCTCATCCTTGAGGTGAAAATATTTCTTCACCAAATCGAGCTGCGGCTGTGACCAATCGCTGGTTATCGTCAGGTTCCCAGCCAGCAGGTCTTGGGCAGCGTTCAATGTTCTTTTCGCCGACAATACCCAATTGTAGGCCTCCGCCACCCGGTCATGCATCAGCATCAGTACATAAGGATTGCTGTCCAGATCGCTGCCGCCGGGATTTGCGCTGAGACGCCCTTGGCCCCCTTGCCCGGGCGCTTCCAGGACGCCGCCACCCGACTGAAACTCCTGCAGCTTCAGAATGGTCTGCTGCCCCGGGTCGACCCGCCCATCGGCACCCTTCCAGCCAAAGTGCTTGAGTTGAAAATCCTGAATTGCCTTTTTCGTCTTGCTGCCGCAAATGCCGTCAAGCACCAGCGGTGTCAGTGGGCCGCCACTGGTCGTTGGGACCTGGTTAACCGCCTTCTGAATTGTTGTTACATCCTCCGGGCGATTGACGCCACTTACTCCAACAGACGCAGAAATGGAGAGACCACCGCCACCGGCGGAGACATCTTCAAATATTGTATCTCTACACTTGCCGTCTATGTAATGAACAAGGAATGATTTTGACATTGGCGGGACCCCGGTACAGAACCGCAGATAATCTGATCGGCGATGGCGTTGTCGCTATTGGCCACGGGAGAATTCTTGCGACCATGGCGCGGCAGTCCCGCCAGACGCATAAGCAAGGAAGGCGGAACCCACTTAACATATAGACCATAGCGGTCCCGCCCGCAAGGCCACTCAAGGCGCGCTGAGTGACTGCGCGGCATCACCGGGGCGCAGTTCCCAGGTCCCGGGTAGCCTGCCGCCGCCGATACACCGAGCGGGTGCCACCAGATAGGCGCCCGCAACGGGTTTGTTGCCGGGACGACGACCCGCGGCGCCTTGCCAAAGCGTCGAAAACCGTCGATGGCAGCGGCGGCCAGCGAAAGGGCGGCACCCTAGTACTGCGCCGCGCAAGTCGTCAGACCATTGGCGTAGGGTGCGCCGTGCGCACCTTCCAAGGTTTCGGTTGAACGAAACGTCCTGCGCCTGGGCGAGCGCCCCGGTGCGCGCGGCGCACCCTACCGGTACACGCTTTTACCAAAGGCCCGAGCATTGCCATCCGGGCGTACTTGGCGGTTATACGTCAATGTCGTATGCTAAACGTCATGCACGCCGTCATCGAGACGCCAATCTTCACAGCGGACGCGCACGACCTGTGGTCAGAAGATGAACGCGGAGCATTCTGCGCCTGGATCGCAGACTACCCGCTCGCTGGAGCGGTGGTCCCCGGGTCTGGGGGCTGCCGCAAGGTGCGCTGGGCGCGCGCCGGTCTGGGCAAACGCGGCGAGGTGCGGGTGATTTATTTCAACCGGCTGAACCACGGCGTAATTTACCTGTTGGTAATCTACGCCAAAGCAGTGCGCGGCAACATCCCGGCGCACCTGCTCAAGGCCATTGCGGAGACACTGGAAAATGACTAGCAAGCGATGACGGGCGAGGAATTGGGGGAAAAGCTGCTGGCGTCCGTCCGCCAGATGAAGGCTGGCCTGGGCACCGTGGTGTACTCGCCGGCCTGCACCGCACGCCGGACTGTCGGCCTGTCGCAATCCCAATTTGCCTCCTTGCTGGGGGTTTCAGTGCGCACCCTCCAAGAGTGGGAACAGGGTCGGCGCCAACCCAGCGGGGCCGCCAAGACCTTGTTCAAGGTGGCTGAGCGCCACCCGGAGGTCCTGCGGGAGTTGGTCGGGTGATGCGGCGCCAGCGTCTTATGCACGATGCCTCCTACAAGCTCCCGATCTCCCATCGCAAGATGGTCGCCGACCTGACCCGCGCCTTCGTGCACGGTCGACCGCGCCATGGCCGTGCGGCTCCTGACCTACATCGGTCTGCTCTACGAGGACCTGCTCAAGTCCGGCGAAATCGGCCCCGGCGATCCACTGCCGCCCGTGTTGCCCGTGGTTATCTACAACGGTTCCGATCCCTGGACCGCCAAGACCGACCTGGCGGATATGCTCGACCCCAGCCTGCCCCCGCAACTGGTGCGCTGGCAGCCCCAGATGCGCTATCTTCTGCTGGAAGAGCGCCGCTACCGCGAGGCCGACTTGGCGCGTCTGCCCAATGCCGCCGCCGCCCTGTTCCGGCTGGAGAACGCCCGCGCCCCCGAGAATATCCAACGGGTCGTCGGTTGTCTGGTCGAATGGCTGGCCGGACCAGAGAACGACGGCTTACGCCGCGCCTTCGTCGTCTGGCTCAAGCGCGTGCTGCTCCCGGCCCGGCTGCCCGGGATTGAGATCCCGAACCTTAATGAATTGCAGGAGATCAACGACATGCTAGCCGAGCGAGTCATGACCTGGACCGAGCAATGGATGGCGCAAGGCGTGCAGAAAGGGGAGACCAAATTCTTACGTCGGATGCTGAACCGCCGCTTCGGTCCGCTCCCCGCGTGGGTCGAGCAACGCCTGGAGCAAGCCGACGAGGCCGAGCTTGAGGCTTGGGCGGATCGGGTGCTGGAGTGCGGGAGCTTGGAGGAAGTATTTGGCGGCGTGGCTTGAGCGAGCGATGGAACTGGGGGAGGACCGTCGGGCGGCTTTTGGTGGTACGTTCCCTGTTTCTCTCGGGTTAAGTCCGACAGACTGCTAGACTGCCGCCCAGACAGATCGGACCCCGAGCCGCCGATGACCGACCGCAACCAGGCCGCAGCATCCAGCGACCACGACAGCCCCTGGAAGGAGGCGCTGGAGCGCTATTTCCCCGACTTCCTGGCGCTCTTGTTCCCGCACATCCATGCCGAGATCGACTGGACGCGCGGGCATAGCTTTCTGGACAAGGAGCTGCAGCGCATCGTGCGCGATGCCGAGACCGGCCGGCGCTACGCGGACAAGCTGGTCGCGGTCGCGCGCCGCGACGGCAGTCCCGCTTGGGTCCTGGTGCATGTGGAGGTGCAGGGCGAGCCGGAGGCGGCGCAACGCCCAGCGCATGTTCGTCTACAACCATCGGCTTGATCCGGCTGATGTATGATCGCGGCTACGACCGCGGCACGGTCCTGGAGCTGTTTCGGGTCATCGACTGGATGATCCGGCTACCCGCGGAGGCCGAGGCCGCCTTTCGCAAAGACCTCTACGACTTTGAGACGAGCAAGCAGATGCCCTATATCACGACTGTCGAACGTGCGGGAATCAAGAAGGGCCTTCGGCGGGGGCTCCAGCGGGGGCGCCAGCAGGGGGTTCAGCAGGGGGTCCGGCAAGGCGAGGCCGCATTGCTCCTGTGGCTGATCGAGAAAAGGTTCGGCGCGGACGTCGCGCAGCGCTGTCGCGGCCGGGTGGAGACCTCCGGCAGCGACGACCTGCGGATCTGGTCGGAGCGCATCCTGACGGCGGACAGCATTGCGCAGGTGCTCGACTGAGCGAGCAAGTGGTCTGAGAGGTTGTGAAAGAAGATAATGGACCAGGCGCGATTAAATTCTCTTTCGCCCTCAAGAATTAATTGAGCCTGGCCCGAATGGCACTGACTTAGTCACAAGCATCGCATAAACAATCGGTTACGATGTGATAAAGAGAGCGAAAAACCGTTGCGGACCAGGCAGGAACCAGGAAGCAGCCCTGAAAATGCCATTTCCACTCAAGCGACTGCTTGTCGATTCGCCTGTAAGTCGCTGATTTGTCGATGCCGCAGCTTAAGTCAGTGCCATTCGAGCCTGGCCCCTTATCCGCCCTTGTCCGCCTTATCCGGCCCCTTATCCCACGAATTAGTTACATTGTCCCCGGAACTCACCCAAACGAACACCATCAACGACCAGGAGAACGACGGTGACATTTTTTGCGAAATCCCTGCTAATTATTGCAATGTCGGCGCTTCTGGTTTGCACTTTGCCAAGTATAGCGTCCAGCGCGCCAGAAGAGGAACTCGTCTTGGAAGCAGATTTCGACGGTAATCTTCCACGGATCGAGATAGTATTCGTTGCGGAGGCCGATGTAGTCGCGAAATTCGAGACTGACAGCGGCATCACGCCGTTGATGCTAGCGGCGCAAGAAGGCAACCGAGAAGCGGTGAACAAGCTGCTGGCTGCGAAGGCCGAGGTGAATGCAAAGACTTACGACGGCGTGACGGCACTAATGCTAGCGTCGAAGAATGGACACCTCGAGGCGGTAATAGAGCTAATCGCCGCCAAGGCTGAGGTGAACGCCAAGACGGACCAAGGTGTCACCGCGGTGATGCTAGCGGCGCAGAATGGCCACCTGGCGACGCTAAAGGCGCTACTCACAGCGAAGGCTGAGGCGAACGCCAAGACAGACAACGAGATCACTGCTCTGATGCTCGCAGCGCAGAATGGCCAACTGGAGACAGTACAAGCACTGCTCGCCGCGAAGGCCGACGTCAACGCTAGGATGGCGAATGACGATGGGACAGCGCTAATGCTGTCGGCGCAGAATGGCCGTCTAGAAGTCGTACAGGCTCTGCTCAACGCGAGAGCCGGAGTTGAAATGACGACGCCCGCTGGCGTCACGGCGTTGCTGCTGGCGGCGGAGAGTGGCAACGCCGCTGCGGTGAAAGCGCTACTCGCCGCGAAGGCTGCGGTGAACACCAAGATGGACGACGGTATCACCCCACTGATGCTGGCGGCGCAGAATGGTTACTTGGAGACGGTGCAAACATTGCTCTCCGCGAAGGCTGCGGTGAACGCCAAAACGGACGACGGCATCACCGCACTGATGTTGGCTGTGGGCAACGGCCATCTGGAGACGGTGCGTACGCTACTCGCCGCGAAGGCCGATGTGAACGCTGAGGCCAATAACGGATTAACAGCGTTGATGTTGGCGGCGCAAAATGACCTCCTCGAAGCAGTTCGTTCGCTACTCGCCGCGAAAGCCGCGGTGAACGTCCAGACGACGCTTGGCTTCACAGCGTTGATGGTGGCGGCGCAGAAAGGCAACCTGAATACGATACGGGCACTGCTTGCCGCAAAGGCTCTGGTGAACGTCCAAACGACTAATGGCGTCGCAGCGTTAATGCTGGCTTCCCACGAAGGCCACCTGGAGACGGTATGGGAGCTGCTCGCGGCACAGGCCGACGTGAATACCAGCGCCAATAATGGCGCGACAGCTCTAATGTTGGCGGCTCAGAAAGGCCACCTAGCGGTGGTAAAGGCGCTGATCGCCGCGAAGGCCGAAGTGAACGCACACGCCAAGAATGGCGGAACAGCGTTGATGATGGCTTCGCAGGAAGGCAGCTTGGATGCGGTATCGGCACTGCTCGCTGCGAGGGCCGAAGTAAACGCGCGTACCAATAATGGTGGAACAGCATTGATGATGGCCGCCCAGAATCGCCACGTGGGAGTCGTGCATGCGCTAATCACCGCGGCCGCCGATGTAAACGCGACGATGGTCAACGAGACGATGGGGGGCGTCACATCATTGATGTTTGCTGCTAAAAGCGGTCACCTGGAAACAGTTCAGGCGCTGCTGGCCGCGCAAGCTGACGTGAACGCCAAGGCGAACAGTGGTGCAACGGCTCTGATGCTGGCGGCGGAAAGTGGCAACGCGGACGCGCTACGGGCGCTGCTCGCCGCGCAAGCTGCGGTGAACGCAAAGGCCAATAATGGTGCAACGGCGCTAATGCTGGCAGCGGAAAATGGCCACCCGGAGGCGGCACATGCCCTGCTCGCCGCAGATGCTGACGTGAACGCAAGAGCCAATAATGGTGCAACGGCTCTGATGCTGGCGGCGGAAACTGGCAACGCGGACGCGCTACGGGCGCTGCTCGCCGCGCAAGCTGGGGTGAATGCAAAGGCGAATAATGGTGCAACGGCGCTAATGTTGGCAGCGGAAAATGGCCACCCGGAGGCGGTACGTGCGCTGCTCGCCGCAGATGCTGATGTGAACGCAAGAGCCAATAATGGGGCAACGGCGCTAGTACTAAACCGCGTCCAGAGCGGAACGTGTAGTTTTTGTGCTAAGGTTGAGCCCCGCACCCGGAATTTCGTCAGGCGGTGAGGCCACCTACAAAGCCAGGCGTTAAGTGTATGCTGAAATTGGATCTCGCCAAGTGGAATCAAACCCCTGAGGACCTGCGGGTTGAAGCGTTGATGGCGGCCCATGCGCGCACCCGTGAACGGTTCCTGGCCTTGTACGAACTGACCCAGCAGGGACATGGCATCACGGCAGTTGCGCGGGGCACGACGCACCATGCGCAAACGCTGATGCGTTGGGTGCACTGGTATAACGACGCCGGTCCCGAAGGGCTGGTCTTTCAACACACGGGTGGTCTCACCCCCTTTTTTTGCCAGGTGAAAGAGCAGGCGCTTGACGCGCTGCTCCGGGCGGGGCTCGCCGCCGCCGCCGCGCCCACGGTGGACAAGGACCTGGAGACCGGGCGACTGGCACCAAGCCGCGCGCTTGATCAACACACGGCGCCGCCGCGCTGGACCCTCAAGCGACTGGTGACGTGGATCGGGACGCAGTTTGGGCATCAAATCAGTCGGGAAACGCTCCGCCAGGCGCTCAAACGCCTCGGATTTTCCTGGAAAAAGGCCAAGGCGCTGCTCAACCGTGCCACGACCGCCGCGCGCGAGGCTTTCGTCGTGCAACTGCAAGCGCTGTTGGCACGCACCCTGAAGGACGAACCGCCGTTAATCGTCTATGTGGATGAAGCCCACATCCATCAAGAAGCCGATCTGGGGTATGGCTGGGCGCCGGTCGGGGAGCGTCTGTGGGTCGGCTCCCACACCCCTGGCCTGTCGGCCAAGGTGAGCTTCTACGGCCTGTATTTCTACAACCACGGCCAGGTGGCGATCTGGGATTTCCCCCGCGGCAACACCGATCACACGCTGACGGTCTTGCACCGGCTGCGTGAATGCGAGCCGACCCGCGAGATCGTCCTGAGCTGGGATGGGGCGTCTTATCACCGCGCTGGCGCCGTGGTGGCGCTGGCCGCGGAACTGGCCATCACGCTGCTGCCGCTACCCAGTTATAGCCCTGATTTCATGCCGGTCGAAGCCCTGTGGCGCTGGTTGCGCGAGGATGTCACCTATCATCACTGTCACGCCACCGCCGAGGAACTGATCACGCGCGTGCGCGACTTTGCGAAGACGATCAACCTCGAGCCGTTTGCGATCGCCGACCGGCTTTGGACCCGAACGAGCCTCGATCCGGAAGAGGAAAAACTACGCATCCCATGCTAGGCGGGGTTTAGCAGCAGCGCGTAGGTACTACGACCTGGATATCGCGCGGCTGGCGGCAGTGCGTAACGATGACCTGACAGTCGTGCAGGCGCTGCTCGCCGCAAAGGCCGACGTGAACGCGGAAACTAGTGACGGCACCACAGCGCTGATGATGGCAGAGCAGTCTGGTAGCGAAGCGATGGCGCAGTTACTGCGCCATGCCGGAACGCGTTAGCCTAGATTCGGCAGTTGCGGCGCTCCTAACAGCCCGTAAGGCGAAGAGTTTTCTGCCTTTTCGGCAACTGCGGAGCATTTCAAATCTACACCGTGCGGGTGACTAGCACGAAAAGGTGCGCACGAAAAGCTGCCAAGCTCAATTAAATCCATCGGACGCAGGCGACTTTGATTCGGCCCGAATTTAATAGAGCTAGGCCCCTTATCTCTCAACTCGCCGCTCCCAGGCCGTCAGTAGTGGAATCGCCCTTGAAGAAACTCGACGCGGTCATGCTTGACCAGGTAGGCGCAGCGGTGCTCCGCGGTGATGCGGCGCGACCAGACATCCCCGCCCAGATTGTTCAGCGGCTCCGGTTTGCCGATACCCGCGAAGGGCTCTCGTAACGCGGCCTGCACCAGCTCAAGCAGGCGCTTTGCCGTGCGGCGGTCTGTGGCGACCCAGTAGTGCAAATCCTCGATGAAACCCGGCTGAAAGACGGCGAGCCGCGGCGGCTCAGTCTTCAAGGCCCACCGTCTGAGCGAGCGCCTCGACCGACATGGGCTCGCCTGCGCCCTGGCGGGCACTGGCCAGCGCGGCGAGCAGGCGCTCGGCATTCCTCGGCGAGCGCAGCAGGTGCGCCGTCTCCGTCAGGCTCTCCAACTCGTCGGCCGCGATGATGGCGACGGCATCGCCGCTGCGGCGTCGGACCACAATCACCTCGCGGTCGTCGACCGCGCGATCCATCAGCGTCTTCAGTTGCTCGCGCGCCTGGCTGTAGGTGGTTTCGATCATGGCGAGCCCGGGGTGAATTGGACAGGAAGTCTGTCCATTATAGCGAGTTCCGGGCGCGGACACCGAACGAACCTCAGTCCGGTGTCGCGACCCGCGCCCGCAGCGCCCGCGCCTGCTCCGCCAGCCCAGCGACGGTCGCATCCTGCCATTGGTCGCCTCTCCAGCGGGTGTAATCGAATGGTTCCCGATGCATGGCTGCGATAAAGCGTTCGGCATCCACCGGGCCGAGCGCGGCGATCAGCGCCCGGACCCCGGCCAGTTTCAGCTCAGACTCGGTTTTCATCGTTATCCTCTCGCCAGTGTCGGATAAAGTCGATCGGATCCGCAACGACGATGCGATCGTCGCCTTGCATCTTGCGGATCAGCTTTAGATCAGTTGTCAACAGCCAAGTCGCGCCAGACTTGATAGCGCTCGCCACATGCAGTGCGTCCATCGCCTTAACGCCGCGTGCGGCGATGGCTTCGGCAAGGGCTTCGACCTCCGGGGTCGTGGGAACATCGACCCCCGCAAGATCGCGCCAGAGCGCGATTGCCCCGGCCCGCTCGGCGTCGGGGTTGCCGGCATTTTCCAGGTCCAGCACAGCCGACCACGCGAGTTCCAGTTGACCGTCCCGCACGCCGCGCTGCACCGCCAATTTTGCCTCCGTCTGCAACCGCACCAGCGTTTGAGTCTGCTGGTCGAAGGGCCGGTTGAAGCAGCAGATGTCGAGATAAATCAGCACGCTGTCATGCCTGCGATGGTCGAAGCGACAGACGGACAGCTTACTACAAGCGGCGAAAGGGGGCCAGTGCGGCTTGGCAATGTCGCGTAATCTAGTGGGTGCAAATCCCACCTGGGTAATCGTGAGCCGCGAGCCCAGTATCGAGCCTTGCGGCACGCACGGTAACGGGCGTGTCGATGTGTAGGCACGAAAGCAGGCGAGGTGTAAAGGTAACGGGTGGAGCCGACCTTGAAGGTGTTGAGCCCCGAAAATTTTGGTCGGAGAGTGCCGAGGGTTTTGGCCCGCTCGCAGGCAACAATCCGTATTGCGCCACGGCCAGCGATACGGGTACTCCCCGGGGTCCTAGGCCATGTCGAGCCTGACATTGAGAGTACGCGGTAACCGAGGAGATCCGAGTATCGGCTCGCCGGAGGCGGGCACCCGCGAACAAGTCTAAACAGCGAGGACGCGGGCGGCGGTGCGCGGAAGTCGGAGCTATCTATAGTAGCGTTGATTCCCGGTAATGCGGGCGGAGCGAAGGGGTAGCGGTTTGAGATAACGCAAGAGTGATACACGGCCCTACGCCGAGAGGATTCTGACCGTGACAACCAAACTTGAGCGTTTCACACTGATGGCGCTCGAAGAACCGCACACGCGGTTCACCTCCCTGATGGGGTTGCTGTTTGACCCCGCGGGACTGAGCGCGAGCTTCGGGCGACAAGACGGACGCAAGGCGCCTGGAGTCGATGGGATAAGGAAAGACGACTACGCACAGGACGTGGGGGCGCGACTGACGGACCTGTCGGCACGGATACGCCAACTGGGCTACCAGCCACTGCCAGTACGGCGCACCTACATCCCTAAGGGGGACGGGCGGTATCGCCCGCTCGGGGTGCCGAGCTTCGAGGACCGCCTGGTCCAAGATCGGCTCAGCCAAATCTTGCAGGCGATCTGGGAACCCGAGTTCTGCGACTGCTCGTATGGCTTTCGCCCGGAGCGCAGCGCGCACGATGCGCTGCGGCGGATGGCGGACGTCATCACCAACGGGCGAACGCAGTGGGTGGTTGAGGCCGATATCAAAGGCTTCTTCGACCACCTCTCGCACACCCACTTAATGCGCTTCCTGGAACATCGCATCGCCGATCCCAACTTCCTGCGGATCGTGCGGCGCTTTCTGAAGGCCGGCATCATGGAAGACGGGGCGTTTACGGCGAGTGATGCAGGCGCCCCACAGGGGGGGCTGGTCTCGCCCGTGCTGAGCAACATCTACCTGCACTATGTGCTCGACCTCTGGTTCGAGAAACGGTTTGCAGTGAACTGCGCGGGCAACGCCTACCTGATCCGCTACGCGGACGACTACGTCGCCTGTTTCGAGCAAGAAGCCGACGCTCGGGCCTTCCTCGGGGCGATGACCGAACGGCTCGCCGAGTTCGACTTGGAAATCGAGCCGACCAAGACCGCGCTGTTGCGCTTCGGTAGCCAGTGCCTGGGCGAAGCCGTTGTCAGGCCACACGGAGAACGGACCTTCAGCTTCCTCGGCTTTACCCACTACGTTGGGCGGAGTCGGCGGGGGCGTTTCGTGGTCGGGCGCAAAACCGATGCCAAACGGATGCACAAAAAGCTCAAGTTGCTGAATGAGCATCTGCGGCGTTTACGCGCGGAAGGCGGCAAGGCCATGCTGGCATTCTTTGTCCGGCATACGCGCGGTCACATTCAGTACTATGGCGTCAGCGGTAATAGCCGAGGTCTGGGGGCCTATCTTTACGCGGCCGCGGGCCTGTTGTTCAAATGGCTCAATCGGCGCAGCCAGCGTCGGTCGCTGACATGGAAGCATTTTACTGCGTACATCCGCCCCCTGTTCCCCAAAGCCAGGATTCTACATGACCTATATCCCATCCCTTGGTGGAAGACTCAAACTGGGAGCCGGATGGTGTAACACTCCAAGTCCGGTTCTGCGAGGAGCCGGGAACGAATCGTTGTATGGCAGAGATATTGTGGCACCGCCGGGAAACCAGGCGGCAACAGAGAACACCAACGTCTGTCTAACCCGCGATGAGAACCCGGCTTACTCTCCGGCTCGATTAAGTCCGGCGTCGGAAAATAATTTAATTGAGCATCTTGTCTCGCCGGAGGTGCCCCAGGTCCATGAACGGAACTGACGCCGCCGTTTAGCCCAAGGAAAGGTCAAGTCGCCGCGCGACCCCCGCCAGCGGCATGACCAGGGTGCTGTCTGGTTCGACCAGGTCGATGAACCCGTGATGTCGATAGAAGGCACAAGCCGGTGCATCCTTGGCGTCGACCAGGATCGCGAAGGCTGCAATGTCGGAACTCAAGACCCGCTTGATGGCATCGACAAGGAGTGCGGCGCCGAATCCGCGCCCGGTGAAGTCTCTGTCCACCGCCAAACGCCCCAGCCGCACGACCGGGACGGCGGGATAACGCGGCAGCTTTTTCCGCAAGTCGGGAGGCAGACTGGGGAGCGGGACCTGGCCGGCGGAAAGGGTATAGAAGCCGGCGACCCGGCCGCTGTCCTGCGCGATGGCCACATAACATGCTGTGAGGCGGCGGCGGATATCTTGGGAGACTTGGGTACGGAAATACAGATCGAGCGGCTTGGCACCGCAATCAAAGCCGCTGCGATCCTGACGACCCAGCGGCTCGATGCAGACCGGCGGCTTACTCAAGCGGACCCACCAGGTCGGCATGCCGCACGATGGCACGTTCCAGTGCCGGCGCAAGGGGCGGCGGCTCGATCAGCGCGGCGGCGAAACGCCGCTGACCTTCCGCGGAGAGTTGGATGATCTCCTCCCGCTCGATCGCCTGCATCGCCGCCTCACGGGCCGCCGCGACGACGAAGTCGGAGACCGTCTGCCCTTGAATCTCGGCCGCCCGTTTCAGTAGGGTGTGCGTTTCCGGGGTAACCCTGGCCTCCAGTCTGGCGTGTTTGATCATGGCGTCATCTCCTTTACGAGGAACATAGGGGCAAGTATGCGTGAGATCGTCGTTCCTTGCTCGTCTCGCGGCCCGCTGCTGTGACGCAGCTACAGGGTCCCGCAACCGTGTAAGACGATCCTGCCGAACGGGGCTGCGGCACTGCCTGGGTTTCTTGCCTCGCTGCGGGAGAACCGGGACAGCACCCGATCCATCTCCGAGCCCCGCCAAGGCTGAAGCCTTGGACTCCTGGGGCTTCAGGCCACCAGCAATTCCCGATGTTTCTGCCGCAGCTTGCCAAGCTTGGGTGAGATGACCGCCTGGCAATACCCCTGGTAGGGGTTGCGGCGGTAATAGTCCTGGTGATAGTCCTCGGCCGGATAGAAGGTCGGGAGCGGGG
Organism: Candidatus Thiodictyon syntrophicum; assembly: GCF_002813775.1. Lineage (NCBI taxonomy): Bacteria > Pseudomonadati > Pseudomonadota > Gammaproteobacteria > Chromatiales > Chromatiaceae > Thiodictyon > Candidatus Thiodictyon syntrophicum. The sequence goes on along the minus strand of NZ_CP020370.1, from coordinate 6,675,097 downwards.
CGACCTCGGTGACGATCGGATTGGGCCAGACGCCGTCGCGGGTCAGTTGGGCAATGACCGCGAGGGCGGTCTCGCGCTGCGCATCCGTGTGCCAATAGATGACGGAGCGGTATTGGGTCCCCACGTCGGCCCCTTGGGCGTTGAGCGTGGTGGGGTCGTGGACGGTGAAGAAGACCTCCAGGATGGTCCGGTAGTCGATCGCTGCGTTGTCGAAGGTCACCTGGACGACCTCCGCGTGGCCGGTGCTGCCGGTGCAGACCTGCTTATAGGTGGGGTTGGGCTGGGGTCCGCCGGCGTAGCCGGAGACGACCGCGGTGACGCCCTTGAGATCCAGAAAGGCGGCCTCGACGCACCAGAAACAGCCGCCGCCCAGGGTTGCGGTCTCGCTCGCCATCGTCGTGTCCTCGTTGTCTTGCAGTTGAGCGTCAGGTGCCGGTGCGGCGCACCGAATTCAACCGACGGCTGGCCGCACCCCGCCGCCGACTGGCACAATGGGCGCCCCCACCGCGCGATTCCATCCGATGCTCCAACCCCGCTTTCGTCTGATTACCCTGGATCTCGACGACACCGTCTGGCCCTGCGAGCCGGTGATCCGCGCCGCCGAGGAGGCGTTGCTGGACTGGCTCGCCCGGCACGCGCCGCGCCTGGCCGCGCTCCATGACCGCCAGTCACTGCGCGAGCACCGCTCCCGGCTGATGGCGGAGCGCCCGGGGATCGCCCACGATCTGGGTTTGGCCCGGCAGTTGTCGATCGTGTCCCTGCTGGAGGGGCTGGGCTACCCGCCGGACCTGGCGGGGCGGTTGGGCGAGCAGGCCCTGGCGGTCTTCATGGCGCACCGCAACCGCATCGAGCCCTTCCCGGACGCGGCGCCGGTGCTGCGGCGCCTGGCGGCGGACTACCAGTTGGTGTCCATCACCAACGGCAACGCGGACCCGGAACTCACCCCGCTCGCCGGTCTCTTCCACCACCACATCACCGCCGCCCGGGCCGGGGCGGCCAAGCCGGACCCGATCGTCTTCGATCTCGCCCTGCGTCTTACCGGTACCGGCCCCGGGGAGTGCCTGCACGTCGGTGACGAGCCCTACCTGGACGTGGAGGCGGCGCGCTGCATCGGGATCGAGGCGATCTGGATCAACCGCCTGGGGCGCACTTGGCCGGACGACCTGGCCCCGCCGACCCTGACCATTACCGATTTGCACCAACTCGCCGCTTGGCTCGACATCTCGGGAGGCGGTAGGCCGTCCGCGGATGACGCTTAAGGTGAGCCGAGCACTCGGCGGGGCGGCCTTATGTCACGCCCTTTCAGGGCTGGACACTCTCTCGCGCACCACCCAGGGCGTTGCCCTGGGCTGGTATGTCAGGCCCCTTCGGGCTCTGGCGGCGCATTCCGAGCCTGGGCGCGGTTGCTCAGGCACGACGCTGATCACGACGCATTGGTTCCTAAAGAGGGCATGAGTCCGCAAATGAAGGCGAAGAAACACAATGGAATTTGACCTGCTCGCCACTCAGGATCTGGCCCGCCGCGCCCGCCTGTCCTTCCCGCGCGGAGTGGTGGAGACCCCCGCCTTCATGCCGGTCGGCACCTACGGCACGGTGAAGGCCATGACCCCGGAGGAGCTGATCGCCCTGGGGGCGCAGATCGTGCTGGGCAACACCTTTCATCTGATGCTGCGCCCCGGGGTGGAGGTGATCCGCCGCTGCGGGGACCTGCACCGCTTCATGCATTGGGAGGGGCCGATCCTCACCGACTCCGGCGGTTTCCAGGTCTTCAGCCTGGGTGAACTGCGCAAGATCACCGAGGCGGGGGTGCGCTTCCGCTCCCCGGTGGACGGCAGCCCGGTGTTCCTGGGGCCGGAGGAGTCCATGGCCGTTCAGCGCGCCCTGGGCTCGGATATCGTCATGATCTTCGACGAGTGCACGCCCTACCCGGCCGATTTCGACACGGCCGGCGCCTCCATGGAACTGTCGCTGCGCTGGGCCGCCCGCTCGCGCGCGGCGCACGCCGACAACCCCGCGGCCCTGTTCGGCATCGTCCAGGGCGGGATGCACGAGTCGCTGCGCGAGCGCTCGCTCGCCGGGCTCGTGGAGATCGGCTTCGACGGCTACGCGATCGGCGGGCTCTCGGTGGGCGAGCCGGAGGCGGACCGGCTGCGGGTGCTGGATTTCCTGGCGGATCGGTTGCCGGCGGATCGACCCCGTTACCTGATGGGGGTCGGCACCCCCGAGGACATCGTGGCCGCGGTCTGCCGCGGCATCGACATGTTCGATTGCGTCATGCCGACCCGCCATGCCCGCAACGGCTGGCTCTTCACCCACCAGGGCACGGTCAAGATCCGCAACGCCGTCCACCGCACCGACGAGGGCCCGCTCGACCCCCGCTGCGACTGCACCACCTGCCGCAACTACAGCCGTGCCTATCTCTATCACTTGGATAAATGTCACGAAATCCTGGGCGCCCGGCTCAATACCATTCATAACTTGCACTATTATCAGGCCCTGATGCGGGGGCTGCGCGACGCCATCGCGGCGGGGACGCTCGAGGGGTTTATCGCCGAGTTTCGGGACCTGCGTGCGCCGCGAGCAGCGGCCCCGGGGTGAGTGCGCTATAATGCGGGGCTGTTTTTGCCCGGGTTGCGGCCGGTCGCGTGCCGGCCCGGCCTCTTACAAACATCCGGTAACCACCAGGAAACCCCCATGAGCTTCTTGATTTCCGATGCAAACGCCCAGGCCGCGGCCGCCGGCGCCGGGTCCATGTCGGACCCCTTGTTCACCCTGCTGCCCTTGGTGCTGTTCGCGGTCGTCTTCTATTTCCTGCTGATCCGCCCCCAGTCCAAGCGCCAGAAGGAGCACAAGCGGATGGTCGACGGGCTGACCAAGGGTGACGAGGTGCTCACCCTGGGCGGTATCGCCGGGCGTGTCACCGACTTGGGCGACAACTTCGTGCTGGTGGAGATCGCCGAGGGCACCCAGGTCAAGGTTCGCCGTGCGGCCGTCGATGCCGTGCTGCCCAAGGGTTCCCTGAAGGACCTCTGAGCGGGTCGATCCCCTGATTTCAGGTCGGGGCCGCCGGTGGCCGCCCCCCGACTCCCCGCGACCCTGTCTGCCGCCTGAGCGATTGGAAGTGCGATGAACCAATATCCCCTGTGGAAAAACCTGCTGATCCTGGGCATCGTCCTGACCGGCCTGGTGCTGGCCTTGCCGAACATCTTCTCTCAGGACCCCTCCATCGAGGTCGCGGCCGTCCGTGGGGGCCATGTGACCGAGGCCACGGCCGGGGAGATCCGCGCCGCCCTGGAGGCCGCCCAGGTCCCGGTCAAGCGCATCGATACCCTGGCCGGCGGCAAACTCCTGCTGCGGTTCGCCAGTTCCGGGGACCAGTTGCACGCCGAGGAGGCGATCGAGAACACCCTCTCCGACCGCTACCGCAGCGCCCTGACCCTGTCCGCCGACCTGCCCCGCTGGGTGCGCGCGCTGGGCCTGCGGCCGATGAATCTGGGGCTGGACCTGCGCGGTGGCATCTATGTGCTGATCGACGTGGACATGGACGCCGCCCTGGACCAGTCGCTGGAGCGCTATGTGGAGGACATCCGCACCCAATTGCGTGACGCCAAGGTGCGCTATGTCACAGTCGGCCGCGAGAAGGGGCGCGTCGTGGTCAAGTTCGCGGAGGTCGCGTCGCGGGACGCCGGAGAGAAGGTCATCGCCAAGGAGTTCCGGGATCTGAAGATGCAGACCCTGGAGCAAGACGGTGAATTCCTGGTGACGGTGTCCCAGACCCCGGCCCAGCAGAAGCAGATACAGGACTTCGCGCTCCAGCAGAACATCACCACCCTGCGCAACCGCGTCAACGCCCTCGGCGTAGCAGAACCCATCATCGCCCGCCAGGGGGACCGGCGGATCGTGGTGCAACTGCCCGGCGCCCAGGACCCGGGCCGCCTCAAGGAGATCCTGGGGGCCACGGCCACCCTGGAATACCGGCTGGTGGATACCGAACACAGTGCCGCCGACGCGGAGGCCGGCCGGGCGGCGGTGGGCAGTCGGCTCTACAAGACCCGCGAGGGTCAGCCGGTGCTGCTCAAGCGCCGGGTGATCGCCACCGGCGACCAGATCACGGATGCCTCCTCGGGCTTCGACTCGCAGAGCGGCACCCCGATGGTCAGCGTGAGTCTGGACGCACCGGGCGGCCGGCGGATGCGCGAGATGACCACCGAGAACGTGGGCAAGCCCATGGCCGTGGTCTTCATCGAGAACCGCACCACCACCAAGCAGGTGGACGGCAAGCCGGTGAAGCGTACCGAGAAGGTGGAGGAGGTGATCAGCGTCGCCACCATTCGCGAGCCCTTCGGGCGGCGCTTCCAGACCACCGGGCTGGACAGTGCCGACGAGGCCCACAATCTCGCCCTGCTGCTGCGCTCCGGGGCACTCGCCGCCCCCATCCAGATCGTCGAGGAGCGCACCGTGGGCCCGAGCCTGGGTCAGGACAATATCGACAAGGGGGTGCGCTCGGTAGTGGTCGGCTTCCTACTGGTGTGCGCCTTCATGGGCGTCTATTACCGGGTGTTTGGGATGATCGCCAACCTGGTGCTGCTCGCCAACGTGGTCCTGCTGGTCGCCATCCTGTCGGCCATTCAGGCGACCCTGACGCTCCCCGGCATCGCCGGTATCCTGCTTACCGTGGGCATGGCGGTGGACGCCAACGTGCTGATCTATGAACGTATCCGCGAGGAGTTGCGCAACGGCAACTCGGTCCAGGCGGCGATCTATACCGGCTATGACAAGGCCATGGCGACCATCATCGACTCCAACGTCACGACCATGATCGCGGCCGTGGTGCTGTTCAGCTTCGGTACCGGGCCGGTCAAGGGATTCGCGATCACGCTCTTCTTCGGCATCCTGACCTCCATGTTCACCGCCGTGATCGGCAGCCGCGCCATCGTCAATCTGATGTACGGCCACCGGCGCCTCACCAGCCTGCCTATCTGAACCTGCCTGACTAACCGGGAGCCGAGTCATGGAACTCTTCAAGCGCACCAATATCGATTTCATGTATATCCGCTGGCCGGCCATCTGGCTGTCCTCGCTGATAAACCTGATCGGTATCGCCTCGTTCATCTTTCTCGGGTTCAACTTCGGGCTCGACTTCACCGGCGGTACCGTGGTCGAGGTCGGCTACGCGCAGCCCGCGAACCTGGTCCAGGTGCGCTCGGCACTCGCCGAGGGCGGTTTCAAGGAGGCCGGCGTACAGCACTTCGGCAGTACCCGCGAGGTCCTGATCCGGCTGCCCCCGGTCGCCGAGGGCACCGGTTCCACGCTGGGCGACCGGGTCATCGCCGCGCTCAGCACCGACCCCGAGGTGGGCAAGGTGCAACTGCGCCGGGTCGAGTTCGTCGGCTCGCAGGTCGGCGGGGAGTTGGTCGAGCAAGGGGGGCTCGCCATCCTCTACACCCTGATCGGCATCCTGATCTATGTGGCCATCCGCTTTGAATGGCGCTTTGCGGTGGGTGCGGTCATCGCCACAGTCCATGACGTCATCGTGGTACTGGCCGTCTTCTCCATCTTCCACATCGAGTTCGACCTGACCGCCTTGGCCGCGGTGCTGGCGATCATCGGCTATTCGCTCAATGACACGGTCGTGATCTACGACCGGATTCGGGAGAACTTCCGCAAGGTGCGCAAGGGCACGGTCATCGATGTGGTCGACCTGTCCATCAACGAGACCCTGTCGCGGACCATCATCACCCACGGCGTCACCATGTTGGCGGTGCTTGCCCTGTTCTTCCTGGGCGGCCAGGTCATTCATGGGTTTGCGCTGGCCTTCCTCGTCGGCATCGTCACCGGCACCTACTCGTCCATCTATGTGGCGAGCAGCTCGGTGGTATTGCTGGGGATCAGCCGCGCGGACCTGCTGCCGCCGCCCAAGGAAGGCCCGGGCGTGGATGCGCGGCCTTAGTGCCGCAAAGCCCAAAGCCCGATACCATTCGCGCATCACCGTGAGCTTGGGAAATGGACAGGATTAACAGGATTTCTCAGGATTTACAGGATATCGCCTGTGCTGGATATCCAGCTTTATTTATCCTGTTAATCCTGCAAAATCCTGTTGATCCTGTCTAATTCCTAATCACTTGTGAACATGCTTCATTATCGTGTAATCGGCGATATTGCGGGGGCTGTCGACCAGGTTTCGCCGTACCTCCGAGGGGCACAGACGACATGGTCTCGCCGCAGGTTTGTCGGTTGGCTGGCCCTGGCCGTCGGCGCCCTGCTGGCCGCCTGCGGCGCGCCGACCGACCCCCAGGTCGAGGTCACGGGTCCCACCATGGGGACCTACTATGCGGTCAAGGTGGCCCGGCCGCCGGCCGGTCTCGACGCACAGACCCTGCAGGCCGGGGTGGAGTTGGTGTTGAAGGGCGTGATCGACGCGATCTCGACCTATGACCCGCAGTCCGAGCTGTCCCGCCTGAACCGCAACCCCAGCACCGACTGGGTGCCGATCTCGAGCGAACTCTATGCAGTCCTCGCCGAGGGCCAGCGTCTCAGCCGACTGTCCGACGGGGCCTTCGACATCACCGTGGGTCCGCTGATCAACCTCTGGGGCTTCGGACCCCAGCCCAAAGCGGACGCGGTTCCCAGCGCGGAAGCGATCGCGGCGGCCCGTGAGCGCGTGGGTTACGACAAGCTCGAGCTGCGCGCCGACCCGCCCGCCATCCGCAGACAGCGCGGCGATATCTATATCGACGTCTCGGCCCTGGGGGAGGGCGAGGGGGCGGATCGGATGGCCGCCTATCTGGAATCACTCGGGGCGACCGACTATATGGCGGCGGTCGCGGGCACCATGCGGGTGCGCGGCAACAATGCCAAGCGTCTTGCCTGGGGGATCGCCATCGAGGTGCCGGACCCGAGTGACCGCGCGGTGCAGCGCATCCTGCCGCTCACCGACAGTGCCGTCTCCACCTCCGGCGACTACCGCAACTTCTTCAAGGCGGCGGGCAAGCGTTACTCACACCACATCGACCCCCGGACCGGGAACCCGGTCGAGCAGCGCCTCGCCTCGGTGAGTGTCGTGGCCCCAGGCGGCGGGGACAGCGCCCGACGCGCCGACGGCCTGGCGACGGCCCTGATCGTCATGGGGGAGGAGCGGGGGCTGGCCCTGGCCGAGTCCCAGGGACTCGCCGCCTACTTCATCGTCCGCGAGGATCGGGGCTTGCGCGAAGTCACCAGCACCGCCTTCGCGCGGATCGCTGCGGACTTGGTGCATTAGTGCGTTGATACGTGTCGCGTCCCGCCCCCGCTCGGCCGGGCGGGTCCGCATCGCCTGTGTGAGGCGCATTGCGCCGCGAGGGTCGGCGGCCGGACCAATGATCAAGGCGGCACCACCGAGACCGATCCAAACTGGAGAAGGTGGGCGTGAAGGCGGAGGCCGTCTGGATACCGCAGCCCACCCTGACGACCTTACTCACGCAGTAGGTAAAGCTCCATTGCTTGTCGGTGAACCCCCAGGTGCCAGGCAGGAGTCCCCGCCCGGGAAGGGCATACTTCAATCCCCTTCGCCTGGCTAGCCGATCGCGGTAAACTGCCCCCCAGACCTGCCTACTCCGGGACCCACTCCCGGCGCGGGTCCCTGTCACCCGCCGGCGTAGCTCAGTTGGTAGAGCAGCTGATTTGTAATCAGCAGGTCCACGGTTCGAATCCGTGTGCCGGCTCCAATAAAAACAAGTGGTCAGGCGCAGCGCCGATCTTTTTGACTGTCCGAAAGCCCCGCCGGGGTAACGCTGGGGGTAACCAACCGCACCCGTCAGGCCCTGTTCGGGGCTGGTACGCCCGTTCGTCGGTCCACGCAGCGGCAGGCCCGCGCCGCCACCAATTGCACAAGGGGAGGACGCCATGACCGCGGAAATTGAAAGCCTGGTTCTTGAGCATCTGCGCGCGATCCGGTCGGACCTTGCGGACCTCAAGCGGGAGGTCACCGGCAACAGCGTGCAGTTATCCGCCGTGGGCCAACAACTGGCAGGGCTGACTGCGGCGGTCTACGCGAGCAAGTCCGACGTTGACGATTTGAAGCGGCGCATGAACCGCGTAGAGCGGCGGCTGGAACTGACCGACACCCAGTGAGGGGACGAGCGCAGCGCGCCCGTGCCCGGCGCGGACGCGCAAGACCATCTCCTCAAGTCCCGTGACGCGGCCCTGACACTCTCGCGCGCCAAGGCCATCGCCGAGGCCAAGCCGGACAAGCCGCACCTGGTCTATGCCCCGGCCCGGTTCGTCTCCCAGCGGGTCTTGGAGGATGCCAAACTCCCCTGCGAGGTGGCCTTTGCGCCCTTACCTTTCGCCCTGTACCGCGTGGAGAGGCCCCAATGAGCACACCACACGCCGCCGCTGCGCCGTTGCCGTTACCGGCAGAGCCCGAGTTCAACGAGGCCGAGGTTCTGCGCCAGATGGTTGACATCATCGTTCGCGAGGCCGACCCGGAGGCCATTATCCTGTTCGGCTCGCGGGCCCGCGGCGAGGCCGGCGTGGGTTCCGATGTGGACCTGCTCATCATCGAGCGCGAGCCCTTCGGCCTGGGCCGCAGCCGGATAGGGGAGGCGGCGCGCCTGTATCAGGCGCTCGGCGATATGCCGGTGTCCAAGGACCTGCTGCTGTACACCCGCGCCGAGGCGGAGCGTTGGCGCGGGTCGTTGAACCACGTGGTTGCGCGGGCGTTGCGCGAAGGTCGGGTGCTGTATGGCACAGACTGAGCACGCGGCCTCTATGTTGCGGCTGGCGAGGCGGGATCTCTCCAGGCCCGCTACGAGGAAGGCGATCCAGACGCGGACGAAGTCAGGGCAATCGCATCAGATAATTAGCAATTACTGTTAGACGAAACACGAGGATCACGTGACAATCCACTGACTTTTCTGTCTTGTGGAGTGGCGACGATGTGCGAAACAACCCTGGATCGGTCGCTGGCCGGGCATTTTTCCGCGCTGGAAGACCCGCGCTGCCCGATCAAGCGCCACCACAACCTGATCGACATGATCGTCATCGCCATTGCGGCAACGCTCTGCGGCGCGGACGGCTGGGTGGCCATCGCGCAGTTCGGACGCACGAAACGGCCGTGGTTTGCGCAGTTTCTGGAGTTGCCCAAGGGCATCCCGGCCCACGACACGTTCGGGCGGGTGTTCGGGTTGCTGGCGCCGGAAGCATTCGAGACGTGCTTTCGCGCTTGGGTGGCGTCGATTCGTGAAGTGATCCCCGGCGAGATCATCGCCATCGACGGCAAGACGCTGCGCCGCTCCCACGATCGGGCCAAGGGTCTGGCCGCGCTGCACGTGGTCAGCGCGTGGGCGACGGCCAACCGCGTCGTCCTTGGGCAAGTCGCCACCGACGCGAAGTCCAACGAGATCACGGCGATCCCGCAGTTGCTGGCGTTGCTGCGTCTCCAAGGCTGCATCGTCACCATTGATGCAATGGGCTGTCAGACCAAGATCGCCGAGCAGATCATCGAGCAGGGGGCCGACTACGTGCTGGCGCTCAAGGGCAACCAGGGCACGCTGGCCACCGAAGTCGAGGAGGCGTTTATCGATGCCGACGCGCGGGATTACGCGGGGGTCGACACGCAGATGCACGAAACCCACGAGCATGGCCATGGACGGGTGGAGACCCGCCGCTACCGGACCTTGGGTGATCTCTCCGGCGTACCGCGCAGCGCCCTGTGGAAGGGCATGAACATGATCGGCATGGTCGAGTCGCAGCGCGAAGTCGCTGGCAAGATCACCCGCGAAACTCGCTTCTACATCGGCAGTATCGCCACCGACGTGGCCCGCTTCGCCCGTGCCGTGCGTGATCACTGGGGCGTGGAGAACGATCTGCATTGGAGTCTCGATGTGGCCTTCCGCGAGGATGACTGCCGCGTGCGCGAACCGGGCGCCCGCGAGAACCTGGCCGTACTGCGCCACATCGCGCTGACGCGGCTGAAGAACGACAACACCAAGCTCGGCATCAAGAACAAACGCTTGAAGGCCGGTTGGGATGAACGCTACTTGACGAAGCTGCTTTTTGAAGCACCGGATGCCAAGCCAAAAACACGTGTATCAGATTCTCCGAATATTAGTGTAGCGTGATGCGATTGCCCTGCGGACGAAGTGCTCGACCGCCCGGCCGCCGTCGCCGAGGTGACGGCCCTGCTGGAGCATGTGGCCGCTTTTCTCGGCGATACGGAGACTTAGCCCGCCATGCCGCTGCGCGATTTAGACTATCAGGCGCGGGTGCTGACCCGCTTTGACGAGTATCTGACTAAGGGCTTGGCGTGGTTGATTTTCTCAACCACGCCACTGGGTGCCGATCGGGTGGGGCAGCGGCCGCAGCGGTCACCGCCGGAGGTACTCAGAACGCCAAGACGATCTCCGCCCGCAGGAAGTAGGAGCCGTCCTGACGGTTGACGGCGTAGAAGTCGCCCGGGGCCAGGTACTCGGCGACCAGGTGGCCGGAGAGGTTCTTGTTGAACTTGGTCTTGACCCACCCGGTGAAGAGATGGCCGCGGAAGTTGCCGTCGTGGCTGATGTTGTAGAACTGGCTCAGGGTGCGCACGCTCTGCTGGTCGGCCCACAGGGCGTGGTAGTCGAGCAGGACCTCGGTGGTCGGGTGGACCTTGGCGATCCAGCCCAGGTTGGCGCGGATCAGGTTGGTGGCCTGGCCGACCCGGCTGTCCAGGGGCCACTGGTAGATCATCAACTCGCTCCACTGGGGCCAGCGCCCCCAGAGTGGGTCGAAGGCCTCGTTGTTCTTGGTGTTCGGGTCGTCGCCGGAGAGGTACTCCAGGTCGACGTGCACGCGGTTGGCCAGCTTGTCGTTGAAGGCGTAGGTCAGGCGGCCGTTGAAGCCTAAGGCGGAGATGTCCTGATTGACGGCGTCGAAATTGACCCGGTTGGCACCCCACTCACCCGCGGCCTCGGCCCTCAGGTTCCAGTGTGGCGAGAGCTTGGAGTTGATGCGCAGACCCACGGCATAGACCTGTCCGTCGTCCGGCGGGGAGGAGAAGGGATAGCCGTTGTTCACGCGCATGTTGCGGGGGGTGTAATTCGGCCGGTTGCCCTTGTAGATGGCGTACAGGTCGAGATTCGTGTCCTTGATCAGCGACTTGTTGCGGGCATAGAGGATGGTGCCCTGCTCGTATTGCTCGGTCTGGTCCTCGATATCGCCGTTCAAGGGCTTGGGGAAGTTATCCGTATTGGCGGGATTGTTGATGTAGATCAGGTCGAAGGTGGTCTTGAGCGAGTCCACCGCCCAGGTGGCGCGGGCGGCGTCCATATAGATGGTACGCGAGCCGTCGATGGGGGTGCCGTCCAAGACCAGCCAGCCGTCGCCCAGGATGACATCCTGGCGGCCGACCTTAAGTGACAGGCCGGTGTTGGCGATCTTCTTGAAATCGAGCGTCAGGACATCGAACAGGACCCCGCCGACATACCAGGGCTCGAATGCGATCCCCGGCGGAAAGGACGCCGGGGTGAAGGCGCTCTTCGGGGGCAGGGTATAGTGACGGCCCTCCCACATCAGGCGGGCGGCCAGCGCGAAGTGCTCGCTGGGGGCCCATTGGCCCCACCCGCGGAACCGATAGCGCTGAAAGACGCGGTTCGCAGTGGGGTTCGCGAGCCCGGTAGAGGCGCCCCTGGGCGTCAGGGTCATCTCGTTGAGCCCGAGGTTGCCGATGTACTCCTCGCGCAGGCGGGTGTCCGCACCGAAGCTGAATTTGCCGTAGGTCTGATCGGCCGCCGCGCTTTGGGAAGCCAGGGTGCCAAGTGCGCCCAACGCCAGGGACAGGACCGCCGCGGCGCTGCGGAAGTGGTTACAGTTCATCTTCCACCTTCTTCTCTTCGATGGCCCAGGCGCGATCCTCGCGGGTCACCTCATCGACCGCGGCATTACGCCGCACCAAGCCATAGATGACGCTGATCGCGGCCACCGCGATACAGCCCAGAAAGGCGGCCAGGACCATGGGGTCTGGGATACCGAGCATTGTTGTCTCCGATTGCGTTCGGGTGGATTGACTGGGAGCACCGCACCCCACTGCGGTGCGGGCTCTGCACGCTTTAAGTCTTGGGAAAGCACAGATTCAGGTGCCGCGTATCCGCCGGTCTCGTCAGGACGCTGACCAGGACCAGGGTCAGGATCGCGAGCGGCAGCGCGATGATGATCGGGTCGACCACCGGCCAATTGGGATAGTCGGCCAGCAGGCTGGTCTTGCCGCCCGTGACCCACTGCACCAGGCCGATGGCACTCGCCTCCTTGGCCTTGATCAGCAGCAGCCATGAGAGCGAGACGCTGAGGCCGACCGTCATCGAGGCCAGGGCCCCAGCGCGGGTCGCCCGCCGCCAGAAGAGCCCGCCGACGTAGGCGGGCAGGAAGGTGGCGGCGCACAGGCCGAAGAAGATGGCCGTGAAGCGGGCAATCACGTATTCCTCGCGCACGTTGTAGCTGATGGTGACGGACATCAGGAGCCCGATCACGATGGCGATGCGCATCACCAGCACGCTCGGCTCCCGCCCCGGCTTACCGGTCAGTCGCTCATAGAGGTCGCGCCCGACGGCGGTGCCGATGGTGTGGAACTGGCTCGACAGGGTACTCATGGCCGCCGCCAGCAGGCACAGGAAGAAGACCAGCCCGAACCAGCGCGGCAGGGCGGTGGTGATGAAGGTCGGGATGATCCGGTCCGGCTCGCCCTTGGCATAGACCACGGCGGGCGAACGCCCGCTGACCAGTTCCAGGGGCAGGCCCGCCGCGTCCTGCGCCGCCTCTCGCCTGGCGACGACCATGGGCGCCACGGTCGGTTTGCTGGTCTTGGGATTGATGACCGGCTCCCAGCGGCCGGGGCTCGACTCCTTCATGAGCCCCACCAGGGCATGGCCCTTGGCGGCGTCGATCTGCGTGACTACCTGGCCCTTGAGCAGGGGTCCATGCTGGGCGAACCAGGCATTGGACAGGCTGCCCACCAGATAGGGTGTCCCGACCATCAGCAGGATGAAGACGGCACCGATGGGGACGGCGCGGTCCAGTTCCCGACGGCTGCGCACGGTCATGAAGCGGACCACCAACTGGGGTTGCGCCAGGACGCCGATGCCCACCCCCAGGATGATGGCCGTGATCACCGTCCACCACAGGTCATAGCCCGGCGCACCCCAGCCGAACACGGGCATGGCGGTCCAGCCCTGGTGCCCCATGGCCTTGAGCGTCGGCGGCACCAGGTCGGCCATGTCGGTGAGATACTGATGGGCCGGTGTGACCCCGCCCAGGCTGGAATAGGTGAACCACAGCAGATACACCATGGCCAGGATCATGACCAGGCCCTGAAAGGTGTCGGTATACATCACCGCCTTGAGCCCCCCGGGTATCACATAGGCGGCGGTGATCAGGGCGAAGAGCAGCAGTGCCACCTCGAAGTCCACCCCGAACTGGGCGACGACGAAGACCGTCCCCCCGGTCATCACCGCCGCCGAATACAGCGGCATGAAGAGGAAGATCAGGGCCCCGGCGAAGACCTGGACGCCCTTGCTCTGATAACGGGCGCCGAGCAGCTCGGGGAAGGTATGGGCGCCCAGGTGGTGGCCCAGGCGCCGCGTCGGCTCACCCAGCAGGGTGAAGGCCAGCAGGATCCCGACCAGGATGTTGACGAAGGTGAGCCACAGCAGGCTCATGCCGAACATCCCGGCGACCCCGCCGAAGCCCACGATGGCCGCGGTCGAGATGAAGGTCGCCCCGTAGGAGACGGCCATCACCACCGGGTGGGCACTGCGCCCGCCGACCAGAAAATCGGCCGCCGTGCGCGTCCCCCGGTACCCCAGCCAACCCAGATAGCCGGTGGCTAGCAGGTAGCCGAGAATGACGATGCTATCGATCCAGGTCAGATTCGCGTTCATTGACAGATCTATACCGATTCAGGGTCAAAGGTCCGGCGTGCGGGGAAAGCACCGGTCCAGGTGTCCGGCGTCCGCCGGCTTGGTGAAGGCGCTGACCAGGATCAGCGTCAGGAGCGCCAGCGGCAGGGCCACGACGACCGGATCGACCATCGGCCAATTGGGATAGTCGATGAGGATGCTGGTCTTGCCCCCGGTAACCTGCTGCACCAGCCCGATGGCCGCGGCCTCCTTGGACTTGACCAGCAACAGCCAGAAGAGCGAGACCCCCAGCCCGACGATCATCGAGGCCAGGGCCCCGACGCGGGTCACCCGCCGCGAATAGAGCCCGCCGACGAAGGCCGGCAGGAAGGTCGCGGCACAGAGCCCGAAGAAGATCGCGGTGAAGCGGGCGATCACGTATTCCTCGCGCACGTTGTAGCTGATGGTGACGGACATCAGGAGCCCGAGCATGATGGCGATACGCATCACCAGCACGCTCGGCTCGCTGCCGTGCCGGCCGGTAATACGCTCATAGAGGTCACGCCCGGCGGCGGTGCCGATGGTGTGGAACTGGCTCGACAGGGTACTCATGGCCGCCGCCAGCAGACACAGGAAGAAGACCAGCCCGAACCAGCGCGGTAAGGCCGTAGTGATGAAGGCCGGGATGATCTGGTCGACCTCACCCTTGGCATAGACCACCGAAGGCGCGCGCCCGCTGACCAGGTCCAGGGGCGCGCCCTGGGCGTCCTGGGCGCTCTCATGCCCGGACACCACCATGGGCGCCATCGCCGGCTGCTTGGTCTTGGGGTTGATGACCGGCTCCCAGCGACCCGGGCTGGACTCCTTCATCAGGCCGACCAGGGCGTGGGACTTGGCGGGGTCGATCTCTTTTACCACCTGGCCCTTGAGGATGGGCCCGTGCTGGGCGAACCAGGCGTTGGACAGGCTGCCGACAGCAAACGGCGTGCCGGTCATCAGGAGGATGAAGACGGCACCGATCGGCACCGCCCGATCCAGTTCCCGGCGGCTGCGCACCGTCATGAAGCGCACGGCCAACTGGGGCTGGGCCAGGACGCCGATGCCGACCCCCAGGATGATGGCCGTGATCACGGTCCACCACAGGTCATAGTCCGGCGCACCCCAGCCGAACTTGGGCATGGTGGTCCAGCCCTGATGGCCCATGGCCTGCAGGGGCGCCGGGACCAGGTCGGCCATGCCGGTTAAGTACTGATGCGCCTCGCTCACCCCGCCCAGGGAGGCGTAGGTGAACCAGAGCAGGTAGATCATGGCCACGATCATCACGATACCCTGGAAGGTGTCGGTATACATCACCGCCTTGAGCCCGCCCGGGATCACGTAGGCGGCGGTGATCAAGGCGAAAACCAGGAGCGCCACCTCGAAGTCCACCCCGAACTCGGTCGCGGCAAAGACCGCGCCGCCGGTCATCACCGCTGCCGCGTAGAGCGGCATGAAGATGAAGATCAGGAGCCCGGCCAGGACCTGGATGCCCTTGCTCTGATAGCGCGCCCCCAACAGTTCCGGGAAGGTGTGGGCGCCCAGGTGGTGCCCCAGGCGCCGGGTCGGCTCCCCGAGCACGGTGAAGGCCAGGAGGATGCCCACCCCGATATTGAGAAAGGTGAGCCACAGCAGGCTCATGCCGAACATGCCGGCGACCCCGCCGAAGCCCACGATGGCCGCGGTGGAGATGAAGGTCGCCCCGTAGGAGACCGCCATGATGAGCGGGTGGGCACTGCGCCCCCCGACCAGAAAGTCCGCCGCCGTGCGCGTCCCCCGATAACCCAGCCAGCCCAGATAGCCGGTGGTCAGCAAGTAGCCGACGATGACGACGATATCGACCCAACCCACCGCGGAATGTCCAGCCACGCCAGCCCCCCTGTTGTATTTCTGCACCAAGATGATGTTTGGCCCACGCGGGGCCGCCGGGCGGCAGGATAACTCAGGTTTATCGGTCGTTTTTTAGACCTGGCGCAGTTAAAGCGAATATTTTTTCGGATTTGTGACGCGGCGGGCAAACTCCAACGAGTTCTTAAGGTAATGCGAGCCGAACACCACCATCACTTCGTGTGCATGGACGCCGTGGGGAGGGTGCGATCAGAACTGATGTATCAACGCACGCATCGTAGGGTACGCATCGCGTACTCGCCCAACTGCGGCGACCGCCGGAGCCGGGTACGCGATGCCTACCCTACAGCAACCGGACGTTCCCGCGGACCGGGCGTCGTTGTCGTTGTCGTTGTCGTGCTCGTGGTCGGACTGTTCGATTACGACAACGACAACGACAACGACGGCATCCCCGGGATCTCGGTCACCACATCAGTTCTGATCGCACCCCCGTCAGGGCCGAGCGACTCACCCCTTGCGGTACACGGTCCCGGTAAAGAGCCCGACCAAGACCCCGGCGCAGAGCACCTCGACCTGATAGACCCCGGTGCGCCGGGTCAGGCTGACCTCCCGCGCCACCGCCTCCACCGTGTCGCCTACCCGGGTCGGCTTGAAATATTCCATGTGTGCGCTCAGGGAGACGGCCAGCGGCCCGTGCGAGTTGGAGGCCAGCGCAAAGGCCGCGTCTGCCAGGGTAAACAGCAGGCCGCCGTGGGCCGAGCCCCAGTTGTTCAGGTGCTCGGGGCGCAGTTGCACCCGCATCCGCGCCTCCCCCGGGGCCGTGACCTCGCCCGCGAAGCCGAGCGAGATCATGAAGGGGTCCAAGTGTGATGGGTCCACGATGGGGTGCATGGCGGCGCTCCTGGGCGGCGGTCGGGGTTGGGACTGGACGACGACGGCCTCGGGGAGACCGGGACAAGGTGGCCGTATTTTCCGTCAGGCAACCGTGCGATGCACCAGCCTGGAGTCCAAGGCTTCAGCCTTGGAACGCGCCAAGGCTGAAGCCTTGGACTCCAGGCAGAGGCGACGCGGTCGGCGAGTGCGCCTTGACCTAATGGCAGTGCCCCTGTGCGCCCCTTCTTAAGGTGTCGCCTGAAGCACGTCAAGAGCGCCGTGACTTGTTTTCTTCGCTGGCGGGCTTATACTGCAAAGCGCTGATATAGTTTAGTAATGTTAGGTACACTCCGATAAGACACCAAAGGTTCCGCGGCCCGGTGGCTGCTGCCGCACTCGCGCTGTCATCAGCCTCGGCGGCCGAACCGTCGGCGCCCTCCGCCGTGGATGCGGCGAACGGGAGTCCGGCGCAGATCGCGCTGGCGGACTATCGCGCCCTGTCGGAGCGCCAGTCGCGCAATTATGACCGGGCGCAGGACGTGTCACCCCGCCAGTTGCTCATTCTGCTGGATGTCGCCGAGCGCGCGCAGGCCAGTCTCGGGCAGGCCATCGCCACCGGGGAGATGGAAAGCGCCTATACCTGGAACGACCACGTCCGCCCCACCCTCAAGAACGGCAGTCTGGGGTCGGCGACCGGGGTCTGGCAGTTCCTGCCCGCAACCTTCCACGGCATCATCAAGAAATTCGGGGCGCAACTGCTGGCCGCGAGCGAGGCCGATGCGCTGACGGGCCGTGAACGCATGGACCTGGGGGATGGTCCCTTCGCGGACGCACAGGTGCGCGGCATCATCGCGGAAACGGCGGACGGCAAGCGGGGAGCGGAGGATGAGGAACTCCAGCTCCTGCGTCACAACTTCGCCGTGCTGGCCTTTGCCAAACACTATCTGAGCCTCGACACCGGCGCGACCACCCCGGAAGAGGACTATCTCTACCACTTTCTCGGCGCCGGACAGGGCCGACGGGTGCTGGCACTGGCCCGGGGAGCGGCGCGCGATACCCTGTGTGTCAAGCCGGTCGAGGTGCCGACGCCCACCCTGGAGGAACAGCCGGACTTGTTGGCGCCGGACGACCTGTTGGCAACGATGAGGGCCGAGGCCGCACGACTGACCCTGCCCCCGGCGGCCGCGGAACCCGCGTTTGGGTCCCGGATTGCGCCTTCGGCAGCGCCGCCGGGCGCGTCGACCTTGGCCAGGTCTACGACCAGGACCCGCGCGGTCCTCATCCCTGGGCGCGCGGGTCTTTCGCCCGCCGGTTCCCGGATGGGCGGGCGGGACGCCCGCACCCCCAGGCGGCAGGCCGATCCAACCCGTGCCCCCAGGGTATTGCCCGACCCGATGATCAGGGTCGATCCCTTGACCTGGAGTCAAACCAGACCGGACCCGGCGGCAAGCGACAGCGCCGCGGCCATGATGAGGGCCGAGGCCGCCCTGCGGGCCATGCGTGCCTTCGCCGCCGAACCCGCGCCGGCGTTTCCGCAACTCCCGCCGACACCGCCGCCGGTCTCGTCGCAGTGGGGCCTGCCCGCCAACTCTGCGACGGTGACGGGTAACCTGGGGATGTTCTATCGCGACGGCAAAGGGCAGGCCCAGCCCTATACCTGGGCCGGGTTCCTGGAGAATCTGGCACGGCGCGTTCGCGCCAAAGACCAACCGGCGCTGGTGCGGGCCAAGTATGGGGTCGGGTTCGGGCTCAAGGGGGGCGATCTGCCGGAGCGGGCCTTCAATCCGCAGCAGGTGTCGGAGCCGACGGAGTTTCGCCATGACAACGGCCGCACCGTCGTGCTACCCGAGGCGCTGGTTACGGGTCCACTGGGCGCCGACGAAACACGGCAGTATCGGCAGCGCCTCGCCGCCCTGGTGAGCCAGGGTGAGGACCAACCGCTGGCTACGCTGCCGCCGTCGGCGCGCGCGGCGTTGCAGCACCTGCGGGTCTTGCCCCCAAACCTGCAGGAGGTCAGCACCAGCCACCCCCAGGTGCAGAAGGCCCTGCACGATTTCCGCAAGCAGGCCGGCAAGGCCGAGCCGGATGATCCGGCGCATCGGAACCTGCTGATGCCGGCCGAGCGGATTGCGCTGGAGATCTATGACCAGCGACTCAGCCATTATGACCAATTGCAGTCCGGCCAGTTGGCCTCCCGCGCCGCGGCCCCTGACCTTACCCGCATCCGCAAAATGCCGGCCGGGCCGCAGCGGTGGGCGGCGCCCCAGATTGCCGCGGTGCAGACCGCGCTGGCCGCGCAGGGGCTACTGACGGCGCCGACCCAGAAAGTGGTCCGGCGGGACAAGAAGCGCCGGACCCATGTCGAATACAAGACCATCGCCTTCGCCGGCAAGGCGGACAAGACGACGATCACGGCGCTGAACAGCTTCCAACTGCGCAACGGCCTGCGGAAAACCGATGGTGTGCTGGATGCCGTGACACTGAACCTGCTGGGCCTGCCGCCGCTGGGGCCGGAGATCTTTCTGCCCCTGTCCGGCCCCCACTGTGCGTTCAACGGGTGGACCCAGACTGCTTCGCTGTGCGAGACCCTCAGCGCCGGGCAAGCGGATGATGACGGCCCCCAGATCCCCCGGCGGGTGAGCCGCCCCAGGCCGCTTGTGTACTGAAAACCCCCCAAACGCATCGGCAAACGGGTGCGGGACCGGCTACCGGTCAATGCCAAGACCGGACGCGGAGCGCCCGCACTGCATTCCCCTGTTCGCGCGTGGGAACGAGCGACGAGAGCACGCCGCTCCCGGCCCGGGGTTCCACCGCGCCGCCGGGGGCACGGGGGCGGGACGCCCCCGCTCCTCTCCTGATAAGGATCAGCCGCCGAAGATCTCCCGCGCCTTGGCCAGCAACTCGTCGATCTCGCGCTCGGCGTCGGCCCAGTCCTGGGCGTCGCTTCCGCCGGTGAAGTCGCGCTTCTCGGCCTTGTAGTAGGCGGCCTCCCGGACCATGTCCTGGCGCTGCTCCGGCGTCACTTGGGCCAGGTGCTGGAGACTCACCGGCTTTTCTTCGAGCGGCGGCTGCGGATTGGGCTTGGCGGCGGGGGCCTTCGCGGGCCCCCCCGTCTTCGCCACCTCCTTCTTGGCGGCCTTCACCGGTGCCGGCGCCGCGGCCGGTTGGTCCAGGGCCGTCGTGGCCTTGGCGGCAGCAGCGGCGGCGGCGGCCTTGGTCATCGTCGGCGCGGCCGGATGGGCACTCTGGTGCGCGGGCGCCGATGGGGCCGGATTGACGGACTCCGCGACCGCCTTCTTTGCCACGGTCTTCTTGGTGACGGGGGCGGCGGCGGGTCTCGGATCGGGAGGGGCGGACGGCTTGACCGCCGTCTTCTTGGTTACACTCTTGTTGTCAGCCATGTCGCTCGCCTCTTTGAAGTTGCTTGGCGTGACCGCCGGTGGTGGCCGATCAAGACCCCTGCGGGGGCGGGATCGGTAGGGATTGATTCAAGCTATTCGCCGCCAGGTCCGTAGAATACACAAACTTTTGGCCTAAAGGCCAATCTCCTGTCGTTTTGGTCGGAACTGGCCGGCGACCCCCGCGGGACCGGGCGGGGCGAGTCCGGTCGGCTTTTCCCTGTGTGTCACCCGCCCGCTTTGCTATCCTTGCGGCCCAACTCAAGCCTCCCGGGGTCCTTCGATGATTGCCCACCATGCGCTCGTGCTCAATCTCCACCAGCCGCCCGGTAACCTCCAGCACCTGCTGGAGCACCAGCATTGGGAGGCCAAGGAGATCCTGTTCGCCATGGACCGCATCCCGCGCGTGCTGTGGGGCCATGAGGCGCTGGCCCGGGTCCATCTGTCGCTCTCCGGCACCCTGCTGGAGACCCTCTCGGACGCCGCCTTCCAGGAACAGGTCTACGGCATCGTGGACTGCGGGGCGCTCCTCTGGCACTTCCAGAACCAGGACCTGTTCGAGGTCCTGGGGACCGGCTATTACCACCCGGTCCTGCCCCTGATCCCCGAAGCCGACCGCAAGGAGCACCTCAACCGCTGGCTCGGCATCGCCCATCACCTCCTGTGGCGCCCGCGCTTTCAGGGATTCTGGCCCCCGGAGATGGGCTTCTCGATGGAATTGATCCCGCTGCTGCGCGCCTGCGGCTACCGCTATGTGCTGGTGGACAGCGAACACGTCGAGCCGGTGACCGACATGAGCTGGCAGGAGTTGCGCTACCGCCCGCACCTGGCGCGCTATGGGGACGACAGCATCACCGTCATCGTCCGCGACCGGGACCTCTCGGACGCCCAGGAGTCCGGCATGGAACTGGACTGGTTCCTCGCCGAGGTGGCCGAGCGGACCAAGTGGTGCGACTTCCCGCCGCTCGTGACCACCTGTACCGACGGCGAGAACGGGGGCTGGTTCCGCAACGTGACCGAAGGGGCCAATTTCTGGACCGCCTTCTACCTGCCGCTGCTCGCGCGGGTGCGGGCCGGCACCGCCGGCATCTCCCCCACCTTCATCTCCGATTACCTCAACGTCCACGGCGTCCACGGTGAGGTCAGGGTCCGCACCGGGGCCTGGAACACCGGCTGGCACCACGGCCGGGACTTCACCCAGTGGACCGGCTCCCAGGCGCAACAGGACACCCTCGCCGCCTACGCGCGCACCAGCAAGGTCATCCACGACGCCCGCTGGTTCAACGGGGAACAGGGGATCACGGAGGGTCCGCGGGTGGCGGCCCTCGACGAGGCCCTGTGGCACCTGCTGCGCGCCGAGACCAGTTGCAACCTTTACTGGGGCGAGGACTGGGTGCCGCGGGCCGACGAGGACCTCGCGGCCGTCCGGGACACCCTGGCGCGGATCGACCTCGAGGTGCCGCCGGCCGTGGCGGAGGACGATGCCACAGTGACGCCGGACCCAACACCCGAGTCGACTCCCGAACCCGCGGCGGCGGTGGACATCGCCGTCGCTGAGTCAAGTTCAGTCCCGGTTGCAGAAGCCGCACCAGAGCCCCAAGCAGCGTTGCGACAGACTGACGATAAATAGAGTCGTTGTCGTTGTCGTTGTCGTAATCGAGGTTATCGTAGCGCCTCGGATTCTCTCGCACGCCAAATTGCATGGCTTCTCCGATTACGATTACGACAACGACAACGACAACGACAACGATTATGTTGTGTTTAGCTTGCTTTTGAATCCTTACTTACCACCAGCGGCGCGCAACCTGCCAAGCACCGCTTCACCCGTTCACCGCGCCCCATCGCTTCGGGGTCACCCACAGGAGATTACCTTGTTGAATCCATTGCCTGAATATATGGGGGAAGTGCCCAACATCAGCGGCCAGGAGGCCAAGGTCGCCGAGGTCGTCGCCGCCGGCCGGGCCAAGCCGCTGTACGCCCCGCGCGGGGGCCTGGATCTCGCGAACATCAGGGCCGCCGCCGCCATCGCGCTGCATCAGCACCAGCCCCTGATCCCGGCGGGCGGCGGCGACCTGCACACCGCGGCCCTGATCAGCAACCTGCAATACATGATGGAGAACCAGGGGATCGGCGACAACTACAACGCCCCGGCCTTCATCTGGTGCTACCGGCGAATGGGCGAGTTCATTCCCCAACTGGTCGGCGAGGGCAAGTCCCCCCGCGTCATGCTGGAATACTCCGGCACCCTGCTCCACGGCCTGCGCAAGATGGGCGAACACCACGTCATCGACGCGCTCAAGAACATCACCTGCAACCCGGACTACAGTTGGACCGTCGAATGGCTGGGCATGCCCTGGGGCCACGCGGTCGCGCCCTCCACCCCGGAGCAGGACTTCCGGCTGCATGTACGCGCCTTCCAGCACCACTTCGCCGCCATCTTCGGCTGGGAGGCCCTGGAGCGGGTGCGCGGCTTCTCCCCCTCGGAGATGGCCCTGCCCAACCACCCGGATCTCGCCTATTCATTCGTCAAGACCCTGGTCGACTGCGGCTTCCAATGGGTATTGATTCAGGAACACACGGTCCAGCAGGTCAGCAACGGCCGCAACCTGGAGCGTCCCCACATCCCCCACCGGCTGGTCTGCACCAACTCCCGGGGCGAGACCGCCAGCATCACCGCCATCATCAAGACCCAGGGGTCCGATACCAAGCTGGTCGCCCAGATGCAGCCCTGGTACGAGGCCCAAGGGCTCCAACGGGTCGAGCTGGCCGGCCACTCGATCCCGCCGCTCGTCACCCAGATCGCCGACGGCGAGAACGGCGGCGTCATGATGAACGAGTTCCCCGGCAAGTTCATGGAAGTGGCACGCACTGCCAGCCACACCGATGTGCCCATGATGAACGCCAGCGAATACCTGGAGCATCTGCATTTCGGCATGGGGCTCGAGGAGACCGACTTCCCCGCCGTCCAGCCCCTCTTCCACGACCGCATCTGGGCGCGCATGAAGCCCGGCGACGGCCCCGAGGTCCTGGCCAAGGTGATTGCCAAACTGAAGCAGGAAGACGGCCGCTTCCACATGGAAGGCGGCAGTTGGACCAGCAACCTCTCCTGGGTCCAGGGCTATGACAACGTGCTCGGCCCCATGGAAGAGGCGAGCGCCCTCTTCTATGAAAAGGTCCTTAAGGCCGGCGTCGCCACCGACGACCCCCACTACCGCAACGCCCTGTTCCACCTGATGGCCTCCCAAACCAGTTGCTTCCGCTACTGGGGCCAGGGCGAATGGACCGACTACGGCCGCGAGATCTGCCGCCGGGTGCAGGAGATCATCCGCTACGACTTCGGCTAGCCGGACGCCGCTCCCGCGCCCGCGGGAGCGGCGCCTTATCGCACGACCTACCGGCGGTAATGGCCTACGCCGTTGACAAGAACAAGCTGATTGCCGTTATTGCCGGCTCTCCTGACGAGGTCCCCCGAGAAGAGATTCCGTGGGTTTTTTCACGACTCAACACGATCTACCTGGCGGACCCGGAGCGCGACGAAAAAGGGCTCAGAGAGATCTCGCAATTGCTCAAAGAAGCTGCTTAGCGCATCTCGCTTGGTCTTCAACAGCATGATTCCAAAAGAGGTATTCCTGTCGCATTCGAGCGTCGATCGCGACTTCGCAGCCAGCCTGACAGCCGAATTGCGCCGCCATGGCATTCCTGTCTGGTACAGCGAAACCAATATTCTGGGGGCACAGCAATGGCATGATCGATTTTCAGGAAGCCTTCGATACCGGTTGCCGCAACTTACTGCGATCCTGGGGCGTTGGCTACCAGGTGGGTGACTCACATTGATCCCAACGGGTGTTTTCTTTTCGTGTCTCTTGGGTTTCGCGGATGAACCCCGTATGCCCACTGTGTGGCGGCACCCGAACCCAGGGGCTGACCACCTTTACCGCTGACCTCGGGTTCGGTGTCGTCGTGGTGCGCCATGTGCCGGCCCTGGTCTGTAACCAGTGCGGTGAAGACTGGATTGGAGACTGGCAGCTTGCGAACGCGTCGGTCCCGCGGGAAAGGTAACCGTTTAGCCCCCCCTGTTCTTAGCCCCCTCGCGGACGGCGTGACGTAGTTTCGGCCAGCCACGCCCGGTCCGCACAGCGGACCCTACGGGGAGGCTGCGCGCCCGTAGGGTCCGCTGTGCGGACCAGCGACCGCGCGGCCAGCGGGATGGCCGGGAGTCGGATGAATGCCTCGCCGACGATCATAAGCCTACGCGACAAAGCTCGACGGTCCTGGCAAACTATGGCCCAAGCTTCTATACGAGAGTGCGCCAGCGCCGCCACGCCCCCGCCATGCACCTGAGCGATCACGACCTCAGACAATTCGACGACGCCTACCTGCAGACGCTCACGTCGGCGCAGGCGCGGGTGCTGTTGGGCAAGGCGCTGGCGGACCTGAAGGCGGCGCGCGAGCGGCTGGGGCAGAACCCCTCCAACAGTTCGCGGCCACCGAGCACGCGGCTGCCGTGGGAGGGCACGGGCGGTCAGGACACGCCCGCTGGCCAGCCCGACGTCCCCGCGGGGTCGCAGGACGGGGCCGCTGCGGCAGACACCCCCGGCGACGCTGAGCCGGCGGGGCCGGCGGCGCCCCGGCCGCGCCGTCAGGGCTCGCACCGGACGGTCACCGGCCAGCCCCCCGGTCGGCGCCCGGGCAGCCCGGGGCACAGCCGCACCCAGCACCTGCCGGTGGACGCCGAGCAGCCTCACCGGCCAACCTGCTGTGCGGGGTGCGGCCAGGCGTTGACGGATGCTCATGTGGCGCGGGCACACAACGCCCGCTACGAAATCGAGCTGATCCAGCCCGGTGCCGGCGCGACCGGACTGCTCCTGCGCCAGACCAAGCACATCTATTTTGAATGCTGCTGCGATTGCGGCCACTGGACGCAGGCGCAGCCGGGGCGCGCGGCGGGCGAGGTCGAGTGGACGGTGGCCCTGACCGAGTGGCATTTGGCCGGACCGTTGCTAGTGTCCTTCATCTGCGCCTTGAGCCAGCGCATGCGGTTGTCGCGGGCGCGGGTCCGTGAGTTTCTGTCCGATTGGCTGGGTCTGGAGTTGTCGAGCGCGACCATCAACCAGTGCCTTCACGAAGCCGGACGGGCGGTGGCCCCGGTGGTCGAGGCGGAACTCTACGCGGCGGTGCGCAATGTCGAACTGCGCTATGCCGATGAAACCAGTTGGAAGGAGCATGGTCGGCTGCGGTGGCTGTGGGTGTTCACCTGTGCCACCGCCACGCTGTTCGTCGTTGGCAAGCGCTCGGTGGAGGTCGTGCGCCAGGTGCTCGGCGAGACCTTCAACGGCTGGTTGATGAGCGACGGCTTCTGGGCCTATCGCGACCTGGACCAACGGCTGCGCTGCCTGGCCCACCTGATCCGCAAGGCCCAGGCGCTGGAAGATGGCTTGGAACCGGCGGCCCAGCGCTTTGGCAGCGAGATCCTGACGGTCATCGCGACGGTGATGGCCGCCGTTTACGACGCCCGCGGCGCCCCGCCCCCCGTCGGGGTGTTGCGCGCACGGCATGCGCGGATGCTCAACGCCCTGCTCGACGAGTGCCTGCGTCAGGTCGATGCGCCGCATGAGAAGATGCGCGCGCTGGCGCGCGAGTTGTTCAACGACTGGGACACCTTCTGGGTGGTACTCGACCATCCGGAGTTGCCGTTGACCAACAACGAAGCCGAGCGCGCCCTGCGCCACTGGGTCATCGCCCGCCGCATCGGCATGGGGACCCGCACCGCGCAGGGCACCCGCGCCTTCGCCCACCTGGCCAGCGTCATCGAGACCTGTCGCAAACGCGCCGTCTCGCCCTGGCCGTATCTGGCCGAGGTAGTCCGCCAGCGCCGCCAAGGGCTTCAGGCCCCGCCGTTGCCCTTACCTGCCATCTGACCGATCGCCGCGACCGGCCGTGATCATAATTGCGGCCCGGCCGCGGCTGGCACGCGTCGCAGCCGGGGTCGCTCCTACGGCGTCGGAGCGGTTCCCGGCCGCGACGGGCCGCCGCAAGGGCTGATGGCCGGATTTATGATCAAGGCCGCCGCGACCCGCCGGGACTCCTTGGCACCCAGCACCCAGGGGGGGCTAAACGGTTACCGGGAAAGTGAATGATGGGTTTCGCTGTGCTCTACCCATCCTACGGCCTATGGGCGGTCGTCCTTGAACATCCGCCACCCGCTGATCATGGTACTGATCAGGCTTTGGCGCGACAGGATGTCTTCGCGGATGGCGGTATAGACGTGGAGCATGACGAAGATCGAGATAACCCACATCCCCCAGTGGTGCCACATCCGCACGTCCTGACTCTGGCCGACGAAGGGGATGACCCAGCCGAACCAGCGGTCCTGCCAACTGCCCAAGCCCGTCTGCTCCGAATAGAGGGCAAAGCCGGTGAACATCATGACGATGCCGCCCACGGTGATGATGACGACCATGAACAGGTGGGCCAAGGGGTTATGGCCGATGTACTTGCGCGGCTCCGGCTCCAGGAAGGCGTACCAGCGCACCTCGTGCCACAGTTCGCTCCAGAAGCGCCGCCGCCAGAAGGGCAGGGCGAAGAGTTGGCGCGACCAGCGGTTGCCGACCATGGCCCAATAGAGCCGGAAGATGAAGCCGACGGCAAAGACATAGGCGGCGGCGAAGTGGGCGAAGCGCAGATAGCCCATCAGGTAATGATCGCTCGCCGCCCCGGGCAGGGTCGGCAAGGGGTTGGCGATCAGATACCCGGTGACGGCCAGGATGGTGATGGACAGGGCATTGGTCCAATGCCAGGCGCGCAGCGGGGCCTCGTAGACATAGACCGCGGTGCGTTTGACGGTGGGGACGGCGGTGCTCATGGGTGCAGATCTCCGCGGCGAATCAATGAGCCGGAAAAGAGGATTAGCCGCAAATGAACGCAAATAAACGCGAATGTCCTTCGCGTTGGCGCCGGTAAACGCGATGCCTGGACAGGTAATCCGGCCGGGACTGTCGAGGTCATGATCATTTGCGTTTATTGGCGTTCATTTGCGGCAAAATTTTCTTGGCCTACCGCACCTTGACCCGCGTCAGCTCCTCCCCCTCCGGGCTCATGACATGGGTCGAGCAGGCGAGACAAGGGTCGAAGCTGTGCAGGGTGCGCAGGATCTCCAGCGGCTGATCGGGCACCGCTACCGGGGTGTTCAGCAGGGCCGCCTCGAAGGCGCCGATGTTGCCCGCCGGGTCCCGCGGCGAGCCGTTCCAGGTGGTGGGGACCACGGCCTGATAGTTCTCGATCCGCCCCTTCTTGATGACGATCCAGTGCCCGAGCGCCCCGCGCGGGGCCTCGGTGGTGCCCACGCCCCTGGCCTCGCTGGGCCAGGTGTCCGGGTCCCACTTGTCGGTGTTGGCGGTAGCGCTGTCCCCGGCCTTGAGGTTGGCCACCAGCTTGTCCTGGAAATAGCGCAGCTTGTGTACCGCCCAGGAGGCCTCCAGACCGCGGGCGGCGGTGCGGCCCAGGGTCGAGAACAGCGCCGTGACCGGGAGATTCAGATCCGTCAGGACCTTCTCTACCGGCTCCTTGAACTCCGGGATGCCCTTGGCATAGCCGATCACCCAGCGCGCCAGGGGGCCGACCTCCATGGCGTGGCCGCGCCAGCGCGGGGCCTTGATCCAGGAGTACTTGGCGCCCTCGTCGATGGCCTGGATGTTGGTCTTGGTGCCGACCGTGTTCGGACCCAGGACGAAGTTGGGCTCGGTCACCCCGTCCCAGGGGTGCAGGCCCTTGCGCTCATCCGGGTAGCGGTACCAGGAGTGGGCGACGAACTCCTGGACCTGCGCCGGATCGCGCAGGTCCACGTCGTGGACCTCGTCGAGGTTGCCGTTGATGATGGCGCCCCGGGGCAGGAGCTGGTTGGCGGCGCTGTTGTCATTGGCCC
This sequence comes from Candidatus Thiodictyon syntrophicum, assembly GCF_002813775.1. Classification (NCBI taxonomy): domain Bacteria; kingdom Pseudomonadati; phylum Pseudomonadota; class Gammaproteobacteria; order Chromatiales; family Chromatiaceae; genus Thiodictyon; species Candidatus Thiodictyon syntrophicum. The sequence continues at coordinate 6,647,174 of NZ_CP020370.1, read as the reverse complement.
GTTCCGGGATGTCGCCGTAGGACATGACCGAGCGGCTGGAGAGCCCGCCGCCGTAGGTCCACTCCTTATAGTAGGACGCGATTGCCAGCAGGTCCGGGACGTAGACCTGGTCGATGAAGTCGATGGTGCGGTCGATGATGGAGGAGACCAGGTTCAGCCGCTCCATGTTGACCGCGCCCACGGCCCCGGTGTCGTCGAGGTTGATGGCGCAGGCGACGCCGCCCACCAGCCAGTTGGGGTGGGGGTTCTTGCCGCCGTAGACGGTGTGGATTTTGACGATCTCGCGCTGGAAGTCGAGCGCCTCCAGATAGTGGGCGACCGCCATCAGGTTGGCCTCGGGCGGCAACTGGTAGGCCGGGTTGCCCCAGTAGCCGTTCATGAAGGGGCCAAGCTGTCCGGACTCCACGAAGCGCTTGAGCCGGTTTTGCACGTCGCGGAACCAGCCCGGGGACGACTGCGGCCAGTTGGAGATGGACTGGGCGAGGGTGGAGGTCGCCTTGGGATCGGCCTTGAGCGCCGAGACCACGTCCACCCAGTCGAGCGCGTGCAGGTGGTAGAAATGCACCAGGTGGTCGTGCGACTGGAGCGTCAACTGCATGATGTTGCGGATGGTGTTGGCGTTCTCCGGGATCTGGATCCCGAGCGCGTCCTCCACCGCCCGCACGCTGGTCAGGGCATGGGTGCCGGTGCAGACACCGCAGATCCGCTCGGTGAAGGCCCAGGCGTCGCGCGGGTCGCGGCCCTTGAGGATCACCTCCAGCCCGCGCCACATGGTGCCGGTGGACACCGCGTTGCGGATCACGTTGTTCGCGTCGAGATTCACCTCGCAGCGCATGTGACCCTCGATGCGGGTCACCGGGTCCACCACGACCCGGGTGCCGGCATTGTCCAGGGTGAAGCCGTTGGGGGTCTCGATGCTCATGAACGCTCACCTGTCTGATCGTTACCCGCGTCGGCCTGAGTCTTCCCAGGCTCCTGATCGCCGAACTCCGCCGGCTTGCGGATGCGCTTGATGGCGGACGCCGCCGCGTGGGCCACCACGGCCGCACCTACGGTCCCGGCGGCGGCAAAGCCCACCCGGTCCGCGTTGAGCTCGACGCCGAAGACCCGGGTGTCGGTCACATGGTCGTAGAAGCTACCCTTGTCCCAGAAGCCGTCCTCGGAGCAGCCGATGCACCCGTGGCCGGACTGGATGGGGAAGGAGACACCGTTGTTCCAGCGGGTAGTGGAGCAGGCGTTGTAGGTGGTCGGCCCCTTGCAGCCCATCTTATAGAGGCAGTAGCCGCGGCGTGCGCCCTCGTCGTCCCAAGTCTCGACAAACTGGCCAGCGTCGAAGTGGCCCCGGCGGTAGCACTTGTCATGGATCCGCTGGCCGTAGAACATCTTGGGCCGGCCCTGGCGGTCCAGTTCAGGGATGCGATCGAAGGTCAGCATGAAGGTCACGACCGCGGTCATGACCTCGGCGATCGGCGGACAACCCGGGACCTTGATGATGGGCTTGTCATGGATGACCTGGTGGATCGGGACCGCGTGGGTCGGGTTGGGGTGGGCCGCCTGGACACAGCCCCAGGAGGCGCAGGAGCCCCAGGAGATGATCGCCTTGCAGTCCGCCGCCGCCTCTTTCAACTGCTCAAGAAAGGGCCGCCCGGCGATGATGCAGGACATGCCGTCCTGGTTGAGCGGCGGGTTGCCCTCCACCGCCAGGATATAGTTGCCTTTGTACTTTTCCCGGATCTCCGCGACGATCGCCTCGGCCTGGTGCCCGGAGGCGGCCATGATGGTGTCGTCGTAGTCGAGCGAGATCATGGACAGGATCACGTCCTTGACCAGGGGGTGGGCCGAGCGGATGAAGGACTCCGAGCAACAGGTGCACTCCAGCCCGTGGAGCCACAGCACCGGGATGCGCGGTTTGGTCTCCATGGCGTGCGCGAGCTGCGCGGTGTAGGCCGGCCCCAGCCCCAGGGCCGTGGCGGTGAGGCTGCAAAATTTGAGAAAGCTGCGGCGGGTGATCCCCTGGCGCCGCATGACCTCATAGAAGGTCTCGGTGGTCGGCATCGTCTACTCCCCTGGGGTGGGCGGCCCGGCTTGGGGGTCGCGTCTTGGTATAGGAAAGCTCGCAGCAAGTGCCGGGCCAAGGTGGGTATTTAGTCGAATCAGTGGCTTGCGCTTCGGCTTGCGGTCTGCCAAGGGGTTGTGCCGTAAAGGTTGTAACCAGTCGTTCGGGTTTGGCTGCAAACTATCTTTGCGTTCTATTTTTCAGTTCCGTGGTGCGGCTGGTGGATGCGGCGCCGTGTACCTTATCTGCCCTGTCGGCCTCGCGCGGCTAGGCGCCCGGGTGCGACCAGAACTGATGTGGTGACCGAGATCCCGGGTACGCTCTCGTTGTCGTTGTCGTTGTCGTTGTCGAATAATCCGACCACGACAACGACAACGACAACGACGCCCGGCCCGCTGTTGCGTCAAAAAAGCAACACATGTCTCCGGTGTCTCTTTTTTTTCTCGACACTGTTGCAAGCGTCTCCCGGGTCGTCTATAGTTCAACCCGCAAAGCACGATTGCGTGAAACTTTATGCAGTCCTTGTTGCTGAATCCACAACAGCGGAGATCATGATGAACAAGAACCTTCTCACCCTGGCGGTCGCCGCCGCCCTGGCCGTGCCGGCAGTCGCCTCGGCCGAGGCCATCCTGTACGGCAAAGTCAATGTCTCCCTCGACTACATCGACGTCGAACAGAACGCCACCTTCCACCGTCCTGGTCAGGAAGCCCTGCGCCCGCAGTTCGACTTCGCCAGATTCAAGAACGGCAGCGCGGCTAACTACGACACCCTGGGCGCCCTGGGGACCTACCCCGCCCAGCGCTGGCCTGTGACTGTTATGGGTACCGGCACTGGCTTCAGCGGTGATCCCAACAATGCGCTGAACTACAACCGTTGGCGTGGGCAGCCGGTGCCCGGCTCCGCCGCCAGTACCGCCTTTATGCCAACCGCCTCGCAGGGATCGCAGGTCACTCGGTTCCTGAACCCCCAGGCACAAGCAGCCTATTACCAGGCTGCGGCGATCTCCTTGAAGTCGGCCTACCCGCTCAATGCCCAGAACTGGGCCCAGCTTGCCGGCGCGACCGCCCTGGCCAACGGCTACAATTACAGCCCGGCTCAGGTCATCACAACGGCCGACCAGGCCGGTGTGGCTGCCTACAACGCCCGGCTTGCCCAGGGCGCCACCGCGGCGCAGGCGAGTGTTGCGGCGGCCGACGCCTATGATAAGGTTGCCGGAGGCGCCTGGAACAGCTATCAGGCGAACTTTGCCGCAGCGCAGAACATGGCGGTCGCAACCGTGGCGCCGCAAGCCGGCGCCTACAGCATGGACGCCTATTTCGCGGGTCAGCATGCGAAGCTGACGAGCGATCTGCAGATCGGCAACGTCACCCAAGCGTATTACAACAATGCGACGGCGCGATTGAACCAGTTGCAGAACCTCGCCTACGCGGCGGCGGTCAGCGGTGCCTATCAGCGCGGCCGGTCCTATAAGGGCTGGGGCATGGACACCAGCAACGCCGCCGTCGTCGGTCCCGCCAACAAACTGGGTGTGAAGGGCTCCGAGGACCTGGGCAATGGCCTCAAGGCGGTCTACCAGATCGAAATCGGTGTCGACATCACCAATGCCAACCGCGATACGGTCCTGGCCAACGGCAACCGTGGGACCTTGGTCACCAACTCCGGCGTCAACATCCGCAATAGCTTCGTCGGGTTGGCGGGCGATTGGGGTACCTTCATGTTGGGTCGTTACGACAGCCCGCTGACGATGTCCACGGGCAAGCTGGACCTCTTCTACGACACCCTGGCTGACAACAACGCCACCATCGGCTTCGCCTACGCGCGGCTCGACAACGTGGTTGCCTATATGTCCCCGAACTGGAACGGCTTCCAGTTTATCGCGGCCATGACCCCCCAAAATGGCGGTACCCTGCTGGGCGCGCTCGACCAGAATGCCGATTCCATCACCGGTGCCTACTCCCTGGCGGCTATCTACAAGAACGGCCCCTTCTACGGGTCCGTCGCCTACGAGTCCCTGGACAAGAGCAACTGGGAGACCCAGAACGCCGACTATGCCGTGCTGTACCAGGACCGTACCGCCAAGAGCGACACCAGGGTGCGCGTCGGCTTGGGGCTGCTGGACTGGAACGGCTTCAGCCTGACGGGTATCTACGAGCAGCGTCAGAACATCCTGGGTGCGCCCACGCAATCGAACGGCAACTTCTTCCAGGTGCAGGCCGGCTACGCCTTCGGCAACAACATGATCAAGGCCATGTGGGGCCGTGCCGATCTGGACAACTGCGCCGATCCGAACGGCGTTGGCTTCCGCTACACCTGCGAGGCGAGCGCGCTCGGGCAGTATTTCGCCAGCGAAATCCTGGTCAACAACAAGCAGAAGAACTCCTGGGCCATCGGGTACGACTACAACTTCAGCAAGCGTACCGCGGCCTTCCTGCTCTATACCAAGGTCTCGGACAAGATCGAAGATGCCGACTGGAGCGGCTTCTCGATCGGCATGAACCACAGCTTCTGATAGGCTGAGAACGCGCCTTAGGGCGCACAGGGATGTGTGAAAACGGGGCCAGTTGGCCCCGTTTTTTTGTCCGGGCTTTATGAGCCCGAGAGATCGGGATGGACCGTGCAGCGGTCGCCGTCCTGGTCCTGTCGAACGGCCATTTCGGGCGCCGCCAGGGCGGCGGCGAGTACATCCCCGGCGAGCCGCCCCGCGGGCGAAACGTCCTAAACCCAGGCCGTAGGGTGGACAAGCGCAGCGCAGTCCACCGCGGCTCGCGCTGTCGCTGGTGGACTGCGCTGCGCTTGTCCAGGCGTTTCTCCAACTGGAGTCCAAGGGCTCGGGTGGTTCAGGTGTCCTCTGATTCGCAGGGGCGGGACGCCCCTGCTCCTGTGGCCTTGGGCGCGAAGTCCAGCGACACCGAGTTGATGCAGTAGCGCAGCCCGGTGGGGCGGGGGCCGTCGGGGAAGACGTGGCCCAGGTGGGCGCCGCAGCGGTTGCAGTGGACCTCGGTGCGGTGCATCCCGTGGGTCTTGTCGGTGTCGGTGCCGATGGCCGCGGGGTTGGCCGGTTGCCAGAAGCTGGGCCAGCCGCTGCCGGAGTCGTATTTTTGCGCCGAGTCGAACAGCTCGGCTCCGCAGGCGCCGCAGCGGTAGAGGCCGGGCTCTTTGGTGTCATAGTAGCGGCCGGTGAAGGCGGGCTCGGTGCCCCGCTCGCGGGCCACGCGGTACTGCTCGGGCGTGAGTTCTGCACGCCACTGCGCTTCGGTCTTGTCGATCTTGTCGCTGTTGTCGCTCATGAGAGGACCTCGTGGTTCGGATTTGTCACGCCGGGGCGCCAAGGACGCCAAGAGATTTGCGCGGGACGGGGTACCTTGCGCGGGACGGGGTATTCACCCCGTCCTGAACCTTAATATTCCGTCGCCGCAAATTCTCATGGGGGCGCGGGTTCGGAGATAACATTGCGGACGGGGCGAATGCCCCGTCCGGCCCGCTACGCAGGAGCGTGGGAGCCAACACCGCTTGACTTAACGGCATTGGGCGCAAGCCCCGTCCGGCCCGGGGTCCAGTCGGCCGTCCGGGGCACTCGACGCCCGGGGATGCGGTCCGTAAGATCCAGATAAGGCCCAGGCTCGACCGAACAGGGCCGCCGCGCGCCTTGGCCGACCAGCGGCGGCTGACCGCATCTGGAATTCACGTTTGCCGGAGGGGCAATGAACGCTACGCAATCGAGCCGGGACTCACGCCGGGTGTCACGTTGGGGCGCGCGCCTCTTCGTGGGTCTCCAGTATCTGCTGCCGCAACACGGGCTTTCGCTCCTGATGTACCGGCTCGCGCGGGTCGAGGCGGCGCCGTTGAAGGGCTGGATGATCCGCACCTATGCGCGCCTGGTGGGCGTCGATCTGAGCCTGGCGGCAGAGCCCAATCTTGCCGCCTACCCGCACCTCGCCGCCTTCTTCACCCGTGCCCTGCGCCCGGACGCCCGCCCGCTGGACCCGGACCCGGCGGCGGTGCTCTCGCCGGCGGACGGGACCATCAGCCAGATCGGGACCATCGTCGATGGGCGCATCATCCAGGCCAAGGGCCACGACTATTCGGTGAGCGACCTCCTGGGCGGCGCTACCGACGCCCACCACCTGTTCGATGGGGGCCGCTTCGCGACTATCTATCTGTCACCGCGCGACTATCACCGCGTCCACATGCCGCTCGCCGGGGACCTGGCGGAGATGACCTATCTTGGGGGCCGACTGTTCAGCGTCAACCGCATGACGGCGCAGCGGGTGCCCGGGCTCTTCGCGCGCAACGAGCGGGTGCTGTGTCTGTTCGGCACCGATGCGGGCCCCATGGCCCTGGTGCTGGTGGGGGCGATCTTCGTCGGCGGGATCGAGACGGTCTGGGAGGGCGAGGTCGCCCCCGCCCTGTCCGGGCTGCGCTGCCAACGCTGGCACTACACGGGCAAGTCCCGGCGGGTGCACCTGGGGCGCGGGGAGGAGATGGGCCGCTTCAATCTGGGCTCGACCATCGTCCTGCTCTTTCCCCCGGGGGTCCTGGCCTGGGACCCGGCCCTGGCCCCGGGCCAGGCGGTGCGGCTGGGGCAGCGGCTCGGGACCCTGGGCTAGGCTAGTCGCTGCCTTGCGTCGAGAAGAAGGATTTGTCCGCAAATAAACGCAAATAAACGCAAAGAAGAAAGAAATTGGAGACTGGTCGGTCCCCGCCCGGGGCACGGTCGGGTGACAGTGGGCACCCTCGTCGCGCCCCCCGTTCACGCGCCTTTCTTATTTGCGTTCATTTGCGGACAATTTTCTGCTCCACTTCAGCCGATCCGCGCCGTCCGACAGTCCCCCGCCGCCGCCGTTTCCTGGTATGGTGCCGCCGATGAACCCACAATTTTCCCAATTCATGCTCCCGGAGGCGCTCGTGCGCGGCCTGGAGAAGGCTGGCTTCGAGACGCCCACCCCGGTGCAGGCGCAGGTCATTCCGCTCGCCCAGGACGGGCTGGATCTGCTGGTCTCCGCCGCCACGGGGTCCGGTAAGACCGCCGCCTTCCTGCTGCCGATCATGCAGCGCCTGCTCAGCGTGCGTGCGCCGCGCAGCGCCACCCGCGCCCTGATCCTGGTGCCCACCCGCGAGCTGGCGCGGCAGATCTATATCCATTTCATGCGCCTGGCGAGCCTCACCCGGCTCACCGCGGCCGTCATCATCGGCGGGGAGCGGCACGACCGCCAGCTCGCCGCACTGCGGCGCAACCCCGAGATCCTGGTGGCGACCCCGGGCCGGCTGCTGGAGTCCATCCAGAGCGGTGCCGCGGACCTGCGCGACCTTGAGGTCTTGGTCCTGGACGAGGCGGACCGGATGCTCGATCTGGGCTTCGCCGAGGACGTGCTCGCGATCATCGGCCACACCAACCCGGCGCGTCAGTCGCTGCTCTTCTCCGCCACCCTGCACCATCGGGGCCTGGCCGCCATCACCGACCAGTTGCTGCGCGACCCCCGGGTGCTGGTCATCAACCCGGTGCGCGAGGGCCACCCGGACATCGCCCACCAGGTGATCCTGAGCGACGACACCGAACACAAGCAGGCCCAACTGCTGTGGCTGCTCCAGAACGAGCCGGCGGAGAAGGTCCTGGTCTTCACCAACACGCGGGAGCGGGCCATCGCGCTCGGCCCCTTGCTGGTGGGCCAGGGCCAGCGCAGCGTGGTGCTCCACGGCGAACTCGACCAGCGCGAGCGCAACCGGGTCATGGGCCTGGTACACGGCGGCCAGGTGCGCATCCTGATCGCGACCGACGTGGCGGCGCGGGGGCTCGACATCCCCGGGGTCCAATTGGTGGTCAATTTCGAGCTGGCCCGCAGCGGGGACGACTATCTGCACCGCACCGGGCGCACCGGCCGGGCGGGGGAGAAGGGCCTGGCGATTGCCTTGGTCGGTCCCAAGGAATGGAACCTGATGGAGAGCATCGAGCGCTATCTCGGGCTCGAATTCCAGGCGCGCGCCATCCCCGGGCTCAAGGCCGCCTTCAGCGGCCCCGGCAAGCGCAAGGGTCCCCGCAAGTCCGCCTCCAAGTCCAGGGCCGCCCCCGCCGCCGACAAGCCGCGGGTCAAGGAGCGCGAGCGCGACCGCAAGGCGATCGGCAAGCGGCGCCAACCCACGACGACGGGGGAGGCGGGCCTCGCGCCGCTGCGTAAGAAACAATAGCCCGCGTGTCGTGCGGATGGCCTCGCGCCGCCCCGCCGGATGGGTAGAGCGCAGCGAAACCCATTGATTGCGAGCGGCTAAAGCGTTGATTCAATGGCCGGACGGGGCATTCGCCCCGTCTGGAACGTTTTCCCCCGACCCGCGGGCTCCTACGAGGGATCGACGGTGAAATAAAGGTTCGGGACGGGGTGAATACCCCGTCCCGCCCCCACCCCCTACCCCCCGCCCCCAAGGTGCAAGCCTTGGACTCCAGATACCCATGAGGCATGAGCAATGGCAGTCAACGAACGGCAGCGGCAGAAACAACTCCAGGACAAGAAGAAGAAGCGCAAACTGGTCGCCAAGGGCACCGCGACCAGTCTGGCCGCCGGGCGCAAGGCGCTGCAATACTCCAAGTTTGCGATGTTTGAATGCCTGGTCCCGGAGCAACTGTTCGAGACCGGCCTGGGCACCATTATCTGGGTCCGGCGGATGCCGGACGGCATGATGGCGATCACCGCCTTTGTGGTCGATGTGTTCTGCCTGGGGGTCAAGGACGCCCTGTTCAACGTGGCCAATGAACGGACCTACGAGAACATGATCAGGCCTGGGCTTACCGAGGTGCCGGACGGTCAGTCGTTCCGCACCGTAGAGCCCGCCTGCGCCCGCAAGCTGATCCAGGGGGCCGTCGCCTATGCCGAGGGGCTGGGGTTCGCGCCCCATCGCGACTATGAGAATGCGAAAGGCATCTTCGGCGCGGTCGACAGCCTGGCGTGCACCGAGGAGTTCACCTATGGCCGCGCGGGCCGGCCCTGCTATATGCGCGGCCCCAACGAGTCCGACTCCCGGGTGCGGCAGATCCTCGCGCAGTTGCAGACCAAGTGCGGCGAGGGCGGCTTCGACTATCTGGTTGGACCGGCCGACGGCACGCTCGAATAAGGCGATTTCCGAAGAACTCCATACCACGAAGGCGCGACCGACGATGGTCGGGGCGGCCTTGACCATCACTCCGGCCACTGGGAGCGCCGCACCCCAGTGCGGCGCGGCCTACCCACAGCACGCAGCGTCGCGGTCGCCTGCGAGGCCGCGCCGCACTGGGGTGCGGCGCTCCCAGCGTTCGACCCGGGCTCCGCCCGTGCTCTCGCCGGTGCCGGGTGGCCGGGATTATGACCAAGGCCGCCGGGGCGACGCGACCGGAGGCCGACGCTTTAGCGGGCAGCGGCGCCGCATCCGGCTGAAGCCTCGACCTCCGGTTTTCGCACGGGTCGGCGGCGGCCGTAGGGTCCGCTGTGCGGACCGCCCCCCTTCGGCGCCGCCGGCGCATCGGTCCGCGCAGCGGACCCGACGGTGCCTAAACGCGAGAATCGGCAATTGCTCACGCAAAGACGCCAAGAACGCAAAGAAGTAAAGAACGTTGCGGGCACTGCAGCAATTCCCGCTCGGCCGCCGCGAGGTCAACCGGGGCGAGCACGCGGCGGCAGGGCGCACAGCCAGGCACAGCAACCCCTCACCGACGCACGGCGATGTTGAAACGGTTGGCTGACGATCCCCCTCAAGAACGGCGCTTCGCGCACCCGCGGTCACGGCCGGCGCCTACGAGGTGTCGGCGCCCAGGGGGAGCGACGGCGGGGTAATAATGGAGCGGTAGAGGGTTTCCCAGTCGGGGATCAGGCACAGGTCGAAGCGGGTGCGCAGCTTGCGCCAGAAGCGGGTCTTGCTCTTGGCGGCCGTCACCGCAGTCTGGAACAGTCGGCAGCAGCGTTGCTGGATCTGATCGATCAGAAACGCCAGCATCATCAGGTGCATGAGCACGGTGCTGAGGTGCTGTTGACCGTGACCGAAGTTGTGCTCGAAGTGGTAGCCTTGGTTCTTGAGGGTGTTGAAGGTCTCGTTCTCGATCTTCCAGCGTGCGCGGGCACCTCGCATCAGGGTCATGAGGTTGGTCGGCTCGATCCGAATGTCCGTGACCCACGCGAAGTGGGTCACGGTGCCGTCGGGGGCGTGCTCCCAGTACTCAAGGAAGTTCACCTCGAGGTCGAAGTTGGCATCGTTGAGGGGCGCGCCGTTGAGGTAACGGAAGCGGTGGCGGAATCCCTGCCGGTCGGTGAGCGTGGCCTCAGCGGTCTGCGCGGTGGCCTCGACCCAGTCGAACAGGAACGTATGGTCGCCCTGCTTAGCGCCGAGAATAAATCGCAGATCAAGTGCTTGCAGATGACGGATGTGCGGCGCGTTGGAGGCCAGCCCGTCTTCGACGACGATCAGCTTAAGGTGCGGATGCACCCGGCGCAGCTCGCTGAGCAGGCGCTTGGCCGCATTGCGCTCACAATCGTTTTTCGTCGCTCCGTCGGGTTTGAGGATCGGCTCGGGCGCCAGCGGAAAGACCTCCCGGTGATCCGGATGCACCAGCACCGCCCCGAGCATTTGATGGTAGTAGGTCGTGGTGCCGTCGCGGTGATGCTTCTCTGCACACTGCGGGCAGTGTACCTTCTGCGAGGAGAAGTAGCCGGTGCCGTCGAGCGAGAGCAGGTAGTGGCCGTCGAGGTACTCAAACCCCTCCAACCCCTTGCCGCGCTGTAGCTGACTAAACAGGGCCTTGTAGAGCGGACACAGCTCGCTCGGTGCGACCGCATCAAGGCGTTCGCGAAAGCGCGTGTCACACGGCGCGCGTTCGACCCCGTAGAGCGCCCGGAGGTTCGCCCGCGTCGTGACCTCCTGGCGGTCGTGCTCGAACTGCAGCAGGGAGGGGTATTTCAGGCCGAACAGGGCCAGCCCCGACATCAGGTGATCGACCAGCGGGATCGCATGGCCGGGCTCGTCGGGGATTTGGGCAAACACCCGCCGCGCTTCGCGCAGCAGCCCTTCGGCGCTGAGGTGTTTGCGGGAGAACGGCGCACTCATCGATACCTGCCTCGCAACCTGAGGTGTGCGCGGCAGTATACTGATTCGCAGCAGAAAGTTTACGAAAAACTATTTTTCAGGCATTCCCAAGCCTCTGTTGTATCGAAAAATAATCTAGCGGCGGGAATTGCTGCGGGCACTGATCCCGTGACCCGGCAGGTCAACCGTGCGACTGAGGTATCGCATTGAAAAACTTTGCGTCTTTGCGTCTTTGCGTGAACCAATCGCTGCTTCCAGGTTAACCGCCTCCGGACCACCCATGACCACCGATACCCCGCCTCGGCTCCGGGTCTTCATCAGCTATGCCCAGGAGGACCCCGCCCACTCGGCACGGGTCCTCGCGCTGGCCAATGCACTGCGCCGTGACGGGATCGCCACCGAACTGGACCAGTACCACCAGCAGGAGTTGATCGACTGGCCGCGCTGGTGCCGGGAGCAGTTGCGGCCTGACCGGTCGGACTGGGTGCTGCTGATCTGTACCCCGGTCTACAAGGCGCGGGTGGAGGACCCGGTCGGCACCGGTGCGGCGGTGGGTCGCGGCGTCTACTGGGAGGGGGCGGCGATCTTGAACGCCATCTATGCCGACAAGGGCAATGCCCGCTTCGTGTCGCTGCTGCTCGACGAGGCGCCGGACGAGTCAGTGCCGGGCGCGCTCGAGGCCTACACACACTTTCGGCTGCGCGGCTTCGGCCTGGCGAGCGCCGACCCGGGTTACGAGGGGCTCTATCGGCTGCTCACCCACCAGCCCGGGGTGGTGCCGCCGGAGCCGCCGGCCGCGGTGGCGCTGGCGCCCTGGGCGGAGCCTGGTGGCGCGCCGACGGCGACGGTGAAGGCGGGGCCTTCGCCGGGCGCGGCGGTTGCGTCCATCGCGCCGGCGCCCGCACCGAATGCGGCTGGGCCCGCCCGGCGTGCGCGGCCGGTCCTTCAGTGGCTGGCCCCGGCCGTCCTGCTCCTGGGATTAGGCGCGGGGGCCTTCTGGCGGCTGGGCCGGGAGGCCCCGGAATCGGCCCGGCAACTGAAGCTCGCCGAGGCGGCGAGGGACACGGGGCGCTACGAGGACGCGCTCGCTGCCTACCGCGCCGCCCTGGCCCTCAATGGCGCCGACGAGACGGCGCGCTACGGGCAGACCAAGGCCCGGGTCCTGGCCGATTCGTCGCCGACCTTCGACCAGGAGGGGGCGGTGCGCCGACTCGCCGCCCTGCGCGAGGAAGCCCCCAAGGACCCTCATCTGCCGATGATGCTGGGCCGACTGGCGCAACTCGGCGGCGACCCCGGGCGCGCCCGGGCCCTCTACGGCGAGGCCCTGGCGCTCGACGCTGAAGTCTCGCCGGGGTGGTGCCGCGGCCTGGTGCCGAACCTTTATTCCATCGCGGATGAACCGGCGGCCGGTGGCCGCATCTCACTGGACTAGCGTTCGCACCGACCCGGAAGACCAGTCCCATGCCGATCCTGAAACCGCCTGCGATTCCCCCCTCGGAGATCACCCCGCCCGCCGTCTGGGCGCGGCGCCGGGAGTTACTGAAGGCCGCGCTGGCCCTGGCCGGGACCGGCGCCGGGCTGACGCTGGGGCGGCCCCTGCCGGCGGCGAGCCCGACGGGGGCCGGCGCCTTGGAGCCGATAGCGAACGTGCGCCCGAGCCCGCAGAGCACCGATGAGCCCCCGACCAGCCGCGATGACATCGTAGGCTACAACAACTTCTACGAGTTCGGGACCGAGAAGGAGGACCCGGCGGCCACTGCCCATACGCTCAAGCCCCGCCCCTGGGCGGTGGTGGTGGACGGGGCCTGCGAGGCACCCGGACAGATCGGGATCGAGGATGTTCTGACCGGCTTCACCCAGGAGGAGCGCATCTACCGGCTGCGCTGTGTGGAGGCCTGGGCCATGGTGGTGCCCTGGGTCGGCTTCCCGCTCGGCGACCTGCTCAAACGCTTCAAGCCGACCTCGCAGGCGCGCTATGTCGCCTTCGAGACCCTGCTCGACCCCAAACAGATGCCGGGACAGCGCCGAGCGGTGCTGGAGTGGCCCTATCGCGAGGGGCTGCGCATCGACGAGGCCATGCACCCGCTGACCATCCTGGCCACCGGTCTCTATGGGCAGGTCCTGCCCAATCAGAACGGGGCGCCGCTGCGCCTGGTCGTGCCCTGGAAGTACGGCTTCAAGAGCATCAAGTCGATCGTGCGGATCAGCTTCACCGCGACCCAACCGGTGAATACCTGGAACCAGATGCAGCCCGACGAATACGGCTTCTATGCCAACGTGAACCCGGACGTCGATCACCCGCGCTGGAGCCAGGCGCGGCACCGGATGATCGGCGACGGGCTCTTCGCGCCCAAGCGCAAGACGCTGATGTTCAACGGCTATGCGGATCAGGTCGCGAGTCTGTACGCGGGTATGGACCTGCGGCAGTCCTTCTGATGGCGGGGCCGGGGCCGGGCGGCCAGGAGAGCGCCGCGGTGCGCTACGGCAAGCCGCTGGTGTTCCTCCTGTGCCTGCTGCCGCTGGCGCTCCTGGCCTGGCGGATCACGGCGGGGCGGCTCGGCGCCAACCCGGTGGAGGCGGTGCTGCACTTCACGGGGGCCTGGGGCCTGCGCCTGCTCCTGGTGACGCTCGCGGTGACGCCGCTGCGGCGGCTGACGGGGCGCGGCTGGCTGCTGCGCTTTCGCCGGATGCTCGGGCTCTTTGCCTTCTTCTATGTGGTGCTGCATGTCGCGGTCTATCTGGTGCTGGACCGTGGCCTGGCCTGGGAGGAGATCGTCACGGACCTCAGCAAGCGGCCCTATATCATGGTCGGCTTTGCCGCCTTCGTGCTCCTGGTGCCGCTCGCGGTGACCTCCACCCGCGGCTGGGTGCGGCGGCTCGGGCGGCGCTGGCAGTTGCTCCATCGCAGCGTCTACCTGATCGCGGTCCTGGGCGTCCTGCACTTCCTCTGGCTGGTGAAGGCGGATCTGCGCGAACCGCTGATCTATGCCGCGGTGCTGGCCGCGCTGTTGGCCGCTCGGGTGCCTTGGCCGCGCCTGGGGGGCGGTCAGAACTGATGTGGTGACCGAGATCCCGGGTACGCTGTCGTTGTCGTTGTCGTAATCGTGGTCGGATTATTCGACAACGACAACGACAACGACAACGACAACGACGCTCGGTCCGTGACAACGTCCGGTAGCTGTAGCTGTAGGCCACGCATCGCGTACCCGGCTCCGGCGGTCGTGACAGCTTGGCGGCGACGCGATGCGTACCCTACGAAATATGCGTTGACACATCAGTTCTGATCGCACCCGGCCGCGCCGGGGCCCGGGGCGGGCGGGCTGATTTGAGTGATAGAATGGGCGATTGGGTGAACGCCGTCGCATTTTCCGACAATGGTCATTGAGACCTGGCGCCAATACGCCCACACTCAGTGCGCCGGGGCGGCCTCTGTGCCGACCACCGGCCTGCACCGACCTGACCTTGACCGATAAGCGCCGCCCAGCGGCGACACGGACGGACCTAACCCATGACATCGATTCGGCGCCCAGTTCCCGGCCGCCTGCCCCCGGTCGGCCCCGGCCTCACCCCCCCGAGCGGCCTTCACCGTCCTGGTTCCCGTCACTGGGGGTCGCCATGACGACCCGGTTGGAACGGCCGCGTCCCCTTGACCTGCAGGTGGTCTTGCCCCGGGTCCTGCTGGCACTGGAGCAGATCCGTGATCGCGCCATGGAGCCGGAGCGGCGCCTCGCCATGCTGCGGGCGCTGAAGGATCAGGTCGAGCAGATCCAGGCGGCACTGCCGCCGCGGCGCTCCGCGGATCGGGAGTGGCGCGCCCCGTCGGCCGCGCCCAGCCAGGAGGAGCGTTTGAACCGCGCCTGGTGCGGCAATCTCCAGCACCTGCTGCGCGACCTGGGCCACCCGCGATCCGTGGGTCAGGCGCGTTTTGCGGTCTACCGCGAATGGGTCCTGCGTCAACTGCTCAAGGACTTGGGACGGGCGGCGGAGGCGGCCGTGCGGGCGCAGGTGCACGCGGCACCCGGGACCTGGCAGGGGCTGCACGACCTGTTCGTCTACCTGGATGGTCGCGACGAACTGGCCGGGACCGCGGCGGCGGGGCCCCGCCGTTTCAATCCGGGCAATGAATATAAGCGTCTGTTGTTGCTGGGCGCACTCGGTGACTACACCGATGCCGCCCGGATCCTGCCGGAGCTCGGCCCGCGGCTGCGTGACTGGGCGGCCGCCGCGGTGCTGCGGCGCGACGTGCGGGTGGTCGGTGAGTCCGCGCTGTTGCGCCTCGACCCGAGTAAAGACGCCCCGCCCTATCGGGCCCGTCCGGGCGACGACCAGCCTTACCACGGTTGGGTTCTGGAGCCGCCCGCGGCCTACACGGGCGCGCTCAGCCTCTATCCGCTCGCCGAGCGGCGCCTGCTCGCCGCGGCCTGAGCCCCTTGCCCATATCGGCATCGATCCGCTCAAAGAAGATGCTCTCACAGAGACACAAAGACACGGAGAAGAGCCGCTCCTTAAGGCGAACTCCGCAGCACTTCGTACCCTGAAGGCTCGACCGGAGGCCGACGCTTTAGCGGGCCGCGGCGCCGCATCCGGCTGAAGCCTCGACCTCCGGTTTGTTGCGCGGGTGCAAAGTGATCCGGAGTTCACCTTAAGTGTTTCTTTCTTCGTGTCTCCGTGAGAGATATTTCTTTGCCGAGCCCCGGGTAGCAGTGACGGCCGGTCGCGGATGCTCCTGCGCTGCCGTCCGCTTCGGGTATCATCGTCGCCATTGCCTCCGTCCCTCACACCGATCGGGAACCCATCATGCTCGTCCTTCGCGGGGCCCCAGCGCTGTCCGATTTCCGTCTCCGCAAGCTTCAGGGGCGCCTTGCCGCGGCCCTCGGGCAAGACGTGAGGCTCACTGCCCAGTTCGTCCACCTGGCCGATCTGGAGCGGGACCTGGACCAGGCCGAACAGGCCGTCCTCGACCGCCTGCTGCGCTACGGCCCCAGCCTGCCCGGCCAGGCGCCGGTCGGCCAGTTGATCCTGACGGTGCCGCGCGCCGGGACCATCTCGCCCTGGTCCTCCAAGGCGACCGAGATTGCCCGCAATTGCGGCCTGACCATGGTGCGTCGCCTGGAGCGGGGCACCGCCTGGTATCTGGATGCCGGCGCCCCCCTGGCCGCGGCGGACCTGCACCGGGCGGCGGACCTGCTGCACGATCGCATGACCCAGGGCGTCCTGTTGGACCTCGCGGACGCGGGTCGGCTCTTCGACCATGCCGAGCCCCGGCCGCTCACCCGGGTGGGGCTGCGTGTCGGCGGCCGGGCCTCACTGGTGCAGGCCAACGCCGGGCTGGGACTGGCCCTGTCCGATGATGAGATCGACTACCTGGCCGCGAGCTTCCTGGCGCTGGACCGGGACCCGACCGACGTGGAGCTGATGATGTTCGCCCAGGCGAACTCGGAGCACTGTCGGCACAAGGTCTTCAACGCCAACTGGACCATCGACGGGGTGCGGCAGGAGCAGACACTGTTCCAGATGATCCGCAACACCACCGAGCGCGCCCCGGCCGGGGTCCTCTCCGCCTACCGGGACAATGCCGCGGTGATGGAGGGCTGGGACGGGCGGCGCTTCCTGCCGGACCCGGTGACCGGCATCTATGGGGAACACGAGGAGCCCATCCATATCCTGATGAAGGTGGAGACCCATAACCACCCCACGGCCATCGCCCCGGACCCGGGGGCGGCGACCGGTGCGGGCGGGGAGATCCGCGACGAGGGGGCGACCGGGCTCGGGGCCAAGCCCAAGGCGGGCCTCACCGGGTTCTCGGTCTCCAACCTGCGCATCCCCGGCGGCGAGCAGCCCTGGGAGCGGGATTATGGACGGCCCGGGCGCATCTGCTCCGCACTGGAGATCATGCTGGAGGGCCCCATCGGCGCCGCCGCCTTCAACAACGAGTTCGGGCGGCCCAACCTGGCCGGCTATTTCCGTACCTATGAACAGGCCATCCCGGGCCCGGACGGGGCCCCGGAACTGCGCGGCTATCACAAGCCGATCATGCTGGCGGGCGGTATCGGCAACATCCGCGCCGAACACGTCGCGAAAAGGCCCTTCCCGGCGGGCACACCGCTAGTGGTGCTCGGCGGTCCGGCCATGCTGATCGGGCTGGGCGGCGGGGCGGCCTCCAGCATGACCTCGGGGGCATCCGCCGCTGATCTCGATTTCGCCTCGGTGCAGCGCGCCAACCCGGAGATGGAGCGCCGCTGCCAGGAGGTGATCGACCGTTGCTGGGCGCGCGGTGAGGCCAATCCGATCCTCTTCATCCACGACGTGGGCGCCGGGGGGCTGTCCAACGCCCTGCCCGAACTGGTGCACGACGGCGGCCGGGGCGGGCGCTTCGAGCTGCGCCGGGTGCCGAGCGCCGAGCCGGGCATGACGCCCCTGGAGATCTGGTGCAACGAGGCCCAGGAGCGCTATGTACTCGCCATCGCCGCCGCGGAGTTGGCGAGCTTCCAGGCGATCTGTGAACGCGAGCGCTGCCCCTATGCCGTGGTCGGGGAGGCGCTCGAACCGGCCCACCTGTCCATGACGGACGCGCGCCTCGGGGAGGACCCGATCGACCTGCCGCTGCAGCTCCTGTTCGGCAAGCCGCCGCGGATGCATCGCGAGGCGGCGCGTCTGAACCCGCCGCGCACGCGGCTCGATCTCAAGGCCATCCGCCTGGACGAGGCAATCGCCCGGGTCCTGGCGCTGCCGACGGTCGCGGACAAGTCATTCCTGATCACCATCGGGGACCGCAGCATCACGGGCCTGGTGGCGCGCGACCAGATGGTTGGGCCCTGGCAGGTGCCGGTCGCCGACTGCGCGGTCACCGCGAGCGACTACCGCGGCTTCACCGGCGAGGCCATGGCGCTCGGGGAGCGTACCCCGCTGGCGCTGCTGGACGCCCCGGCGGCCGGGCGCATGGCCGTGGGGGAGGCGCTCACCAACATCGCGGCGGCGGCCATCACCGGGCTGCCTGAGGTCCGGCTCTCCGCCAACTGGATGGCCGCCGTCGGGCATCCGGGTGAGGACGCCCGACTCTATGACGCGGTGCGCGCCGTCGGCCTGGAACTGTGCCCGGCGCTCGGCATCGCGATACCGGTCGGCAAGGACTCCATGAGCATGAAGACCGTCTGGGCCGACCCCGACGGCGCGCCGCTGGCCATGACCGCGCCCCTGTCGCTGATCGTCTCCGCCTTCGCCCCGGTGACGGACGTGCGCGCCACCCTGACGCCGCAGTTGCGCACCGATCGGGGGGACACGGACCTGATCCTGATCGACCTGGGGCAGGGGAAGAACCGCCTGGGCGGCTCCTGCCTGGCCCAGGTCTATGGGCAGCTCGGGGACCCCGCCGTCGATGGGGTGCCGGACCTGGACGACCCGGAACTGCTCAAGCGCTTCTTCGGGGCGATTCAGGAACTCAACGCCGAGGGACTGCTGCTGGCCTATCACGATCGTTCGGACGGCGGACTGCTCGCGACCCTCTGTGAGATGGCCTTCGCCGGGCGCTGCGGGGTGGACCTGGACCTGGCACCGGTGGGGCCGGGGGACCTGGCCGCCCTGTTCAGCGAGGAACTGGGCGCGGTGATCCAGGTCTGTCATGCCGACACCGATGAGGTGCTCCTGATCCTCGCCCAGCACGGTCTGGAGGACCTGAGCCCGGTCATCGGCACCCTGGACGAGGGCGAGGCCATCCGGCTGCGCCGCCACAGCGAGGTGCTCTATTGCGGCAGCCGCGCCGGGCTCCAGTCCATCTGGTCCGAGACCAGCTTCCGGATGCAGGGGCTGCGCGACCACCCGGACTGTGCCGCCGAGGCCTATGAGCGCATCGAGAGCGAGGCCCCGGGTCTGAGCGCGCGCCTGGTCTTCGACCCGGAGGACGACCTCGCCTTCCCGTTTCTTGCGCGCGGCGTCCGTCCGCCCATCGCCATCCTGCGCGATCAGGGCGTCAACGGCCAACTGGAGATGGCCGCCGCCTTCCACGCCGCCGGCTTCGAGTGTGTGGACGTGCACCTCTCCGACATCATTGCCGGGCGGGTGGATCTCGCGCGCTTTCGCGGCCTGGCCGCCTGCGGCGGCTTTTCCTACGGCGATGTCCTGGGCGCCGGCGAGGGCTGGGCCAAGACTATCCTCTATAACCCCCGGGCGCGCGACCAGTTCCAAGCCTTCTTCGAGCGGTCCGACACCTTCACCCTGGGGGTGTGTAACGGCTGCCAGATGCTCTCCAATCTCCACGAGCTGATCCCCGGCACCGGCCACTGGCCGCGCTTCGTGCGCAACCGCTCCGAGCAGTTCGAGGCGCGCACCCTGCTGGTCGAGGTCCTGCCGACCCCCTCGATCCTCCTGGCCGGCATGGCCGGTTCCCGGATGCCCATCGCCGTCGCCCACGGCGAGGGCCGGGCCGAGTTCCGCGACGGCGAGCACCTGGCCGCGGCCCGCGGCGGGGTGGCGGTGCGCTACCTGGAGCACGACGGACGCATCGCCCACGCCTACCCGGCCAACCCCAACGGCTCCCCGGACGGCATCGCCGGCCTGACCAGCCTGGAC
The DNA here is from genome assembly GCF_002813775.1 of Candidatus Thiodictyon syntrophicum. Classification (NCBI taxonomy): domain Bacteria; kingdom Pseudomonadati; phylum Pseudomonadota; class Gammaproteobacteria; order Chromatiales; family Chromatiaceae; genus Thiodictyon; species Candidatus Thiodictyon syntrophicum. Next base: position 6,627,513 of record NZ_CP020370.1, on the reverse strand, counting down.
GGGCGGGTCACCATCATGATGCCCCACCCGGAGCGGGTCTTCCGCACCGTCCAGCACTCCTGGCACCCCGATGATTGGGGGCCGGATGGGCCTTGGATGCGGCTGTTTCGGAATGCGCGGGTGTGGGTGGGGTGAACTGGGAGCGCCGGGCACCCGCTCGGCGCGTATTGTTCATCCTAAAAAGAGCGGAACGGCTTAGCCGCCGTCTTATTGAAAGAGGCTCGCATGGACTGGAACTTCGAGAGTCACCTCCCACCCGGGGTGGCGGAAGCACTCGGTCACTATGTCTATCTCTACGTCGATCCACGTACGGACGAGCCGTTCTACGTCGGCAAGGGCGTCGGAGAACGCCTCTTGGCGCACTTTGGCGACGTCAAGGAATCGGCCAAGACCCGTCTGATCGCGGAACTGAAGTCGGGCGGCATTCCTCCTCGGCTTGAGATCCTCGCCCATGGCCTCAAGGATGAGGAAACCGCCTTCCGGGTTGAGGCGGCTGTTATTGACGTGCTGGGTTTGGGCTCGCTTACGAATGCGGTCAGAGGGTGGCGAAGCTTACAGGTGGGGCGGATGAACCTGGACGATCTGGCCGAACTCTATGCGGCGCAGCCAGTCAATATTGATGCCCCAGTCCTCCTGGTGCGCGTCAACAAGCTCTATCGCAAGAACATGTCAGCGCTTGAGTTGTATGAGGCGACGCGCGGGATCTGGCGACTCGGCAAGCGTCGCACCAACGTCCGGTATGCCTTCTCGGTATTTCACGGGCTGGTGCGTGAGGTGTACGGCGTTCACCAGTGGTATCCGGCGCGCACACTCCACTACGAAACGCGCGACCTTTCGGCGCGTGATACCGCTGGCCGCTTTGAATTTGAAGGCGATATTGCGCCAGCGTCCATTCGCGACAAGTATCGAGGCAAGGCCGTGCATCAGTATTTGAAGCGCGGAAATCAGAGTCCGACCGTCTACGTAGGCGCATGATTCGGAGCCTGCCAGGAGTGCCCCAAGCGGCCGTGCTCGGCGCCTATTCATCCCCACGTATCCGGGTCCACCTTGGCGTGCGTACCGACCCCAACGGGCTCGGACATACCAGCCCAGGGCAACGCCCTGGGACAGTGTCGTTTAATCGGTCTAGCCCTGAAAGGGCGTGACATAGGGACGCAGGTCTTATGTCACGCCCTTTCAGGGCTGGGCTTCGTTATACCTCATACCCAGGGCGTTGCCCTGGGCTGGTATATCGCGCCCCTTCGGGGCTTCGACGGGTCGCAAGATAGCGTGGAATGGCGCACTACTGTGCTTGTCGCGCAAGCTCAGGATCATGGCTGCGACGTAACGAAGTGGCACGATCTGCGTCAAGCGCACAGGCGACTTCGGCTGGTCTTGGCCGCGCCGACAGTGCCTTGATGATAGTCCCGGCCATCTCGTTCGTCGCGAGGCCGGTGGTCCGCGCAGCGGACCCTACGGGCGTGGACGCCGTAGGGTCCGCTGTGCGCACCGGGCGCCGCTGGCCGGAACGATGATTCAGGCCGCTGGCTCTCCACCCGCAGGCTTGCGCCTGATCCGTCCGACGCTCATCATCGTGCCAGCCAGCCTGCCAGGGTGCGATCCAGACTGATGTGGTCGCGCGAACGCCGTAGGATGGGCAAAGCCCGCGCGCGATGGTCCGAACCTGTCGTGGCGTCGCTCGGGCGTGCCCATCCGGGCCGCGTCGAGGTCTGGAGGATGGGCACGCTGCGCTTTGCCCATCCTACAATCGACGCTCAAGCCAACCCACATCAGTTTCGATCGCACCCTGCCTGCCATCGCCGGTTTGCCTCGCCCGGGTCGAGCCCCGATAATGGCCGGTTTGTCTTGGTCGGATCTGTCCGACGCGACGGCTCACGCCGGACGGGCGGACGATTTCGCGGTTGTCTTGCGCGTGCCGGACACCAAGTTGACGGATAACCCGGGCCGAACGGCCCCGTCGAGGAAGGCTCAATGCAGCAAGCGACCGAATCCACCTGTGGTGCCACGGCCTGTGTGACGCCGGGCATCGCCGACGTCCAGGGGAGCGCGGATACCCGTCACATCGCCATCGACAAGGTGGGCATCAAGGACATCCGCCACCCGGTGCGGGTGCGCGACCGCGGTGGGCTGGAGCAGCACACGGTGGCCAACTTCAACATGTACGTGTACCTGCCACACAATTTCAAGGGTACGCACATGTCACGCTTCGTGCAGATTCTGAACAGCCAGGAGCGGGAACTGAGCGTGGACTCGTTCAAGGAGATGCTGCGCGAGATGTCCCGCCGGTTGGAGTCCGCGGCCGGTCATATCGAGATGCGCTTCCCCTTCTTCGTGAACAAACGCGCCCCGGTGACCGGCGTGGAGAGCCTGCTGGACTATGAGGTGACCTTCATCGGCGAGATCCATGACGGGGACCCGACCCTGGACATCAAGGTGGTGGTGCCGGTGACCAGTCTCTGCCCCTGCTCCAAGGAGATCGCCGCCTACGGCGCCCACAACCAGCGCTCGCATGTGACGGTGCAGGTGCGTACCCGGGGTTTCATCTGGATCGAGGAACTGATCGAGCTGGTGGAGCGGGAGGCGTCATCGCAGCTTTACGGGCTGTTGAAGCGCCCGGACGAGAAATATGTCACCGAGCACGCCTATGACAATCCGAAGTTCGTCGAGGATATGGTGCGGGACGTGGCCACGCGGCTCAATGCCGACGAGCGGGTGGCGGCCTATGTAGTGCAGTCGGAGAACTTCGAGTCCATCCACAACCACTCCGCCTATGCCCTGATCGAGCGCGACAAGGACGCCGAGGCGCGCATCGCCGAGGCGTCGCTTTAGGAGGGGAGAGCCGCGAATAAACCTGAGAAGATTATTTGGCCGCAAATGAACGCAAATAAGCGCAAATAAGTCTGTTGGTTGGCATCGTCGGGGGCATCACCCGGACGGCGAACATGAAGCAAAAGCCAAGCCTCTGATTATTTGCGTCCATTTGCGTTCATTTGCGGCTAAATCTATTTTCCTACTGATTGGCGGATAGCTCCGCCGGTGAGATGAGCGTATTGAACTGTTCGCACCACACCACGACCGAGCCGTAATCCCCCACCGCGACCCCCGCCGGTACCGCGTAGGTCTGGGCGCCGCTGAATGACTTGAGTGGGCCCAGGTCGACGAACATCGTCTCTTCTACCCGGGTGTCCGGGTCGATGCCCCGCTGCGGCACCAGATAGAGGTGATACTTGGGTCCGGGCCCCACCGCGAAGTCCTCGCCCAGTTCGACCCGGTTGTCATAGACGGATACGACCCCGCCGCCGTAGTGGATACGGTCGGCGGGGTCGGCCTGGGTGAAGCGCCCGGCGGCCCTGAGGACCCCGCCCTGGTCGACGGCGGCGACCGCCGTATGACCCGAGTTGCGCGCGGCCACGAAGGGGTAGGCGAAGAACCCGCCCACCCCTCCTAAGCCCGCGCCGATCAGGAGACCGATCAGCAGGTAGCGGGGCGCCGCGGGGTCCGGCGCCGGACCGCGCGGCGCGTACCGGTTCAATGGGCAGAACCCTTCAGCGCATTCGCCATGCCCTCGATGGTGTCCTTGGCGTCGCCGAAGACGAGCGAGGTGTTCTCCTTATAAAAGAGCAGATTGTCCACCCCGGAATAACCCGGACGCATGGAGCGTTTGAGGAAGAAGACCTGCCGCGCCTTGCCCGCCTCCAGGATCGGCATGCCGTAGATGGGGCTCGTCTTGTCCTCCTTGGCGGCCGGGTTCACCACGTCGTTGGCGCCCACCACCAGGGCCACATCGCAGCCCGGGAACTCCGGATTGATCTCGTCCATCTCCAGCACGCGGTCATAGGGGATATCGGCCTCCGCCAGCAGCACGTTCATGTGACCGGGCATCCGGCCCGCCACCGGGTGGATGGCGAACTTGACCTCGACCCCGCGCGCCTCCAGCAGTTCCATCAGTTCCTTGCAGGAGTGCTGCGCCTGCGCCACGGCCATGCCGTAGCCGGGGATGATGATGACCTTGTTCGCGTCCTCCATCCAATAGACCGCGTCCTCCACCGAGGACGACTTGACCCCGCGGCTGGCCGCCAGGGCCCCGGCACTCGGGTCGCCGGTCTCGTCACCGGAGCCGAAGCCGCCGAAGACCACGTTGATGATCGAGCGGTTCATGGCCTTGCACATGATGTAGGAGAGGATGGCGCCGGAGAACCCGACCAGGGCGCCGACGATGATCAACAGGTTGTTATGCAGGGTAAAGCCGGTGGCCGCCGCCGCCCAGCCGGAATAGCTGTTGAGCATGGAGATGACGACCGGCATGTCGGCTCCGCCGATGGGGATGATCAGGGTGACGCCGATGACGAAGGCCAAGAGTGTCATGATGGCGAGCGCCCACACGGACCCGGTCATGGCGAAGTAGACGCCCAGCCCGAGGGTGGCGATGCCGAGCAGTGCGTTCAGGAGGTGCTGACCGGCGAACTTGACCGGTGCGCCACTCAGCAGGCCCTGGAGCTTGCCGAAGGCGATCACCGAGCCGGTACAGGTGATGGCGCCGATGATGATGCCGGCCGACAGTTCCCCCATCATCACCGCGCCCGGGTGCCCGGTAATGAAGAAGGTACCGATAGCCACCAGCACCGCCGCCATACCGACGAAGCTGTGCAGGGCCGCCACCAATTGCGGCATGGCGGTCATCTGGATGCGCATGGCGAGGATGACACCGATCACCGCCCCGATCGCCACGCCGGCGGCGATCAGGCCATAGGCCTGGACCTCGTGACCGAACAGGGTGGCGGTCACGGCGATGACCATGCCGATGATGCCATAGAAATTGCCGCGGCGGGCCGTGGCGGGATGGGTCAGGCCCTTGAGGGCAAGGATGAAGAGGATGGCGGAGGCCAGATAGGCCACGGCCTGGGTATTGACCGAAAGTTCCATTGATGTTCCTTACAGTGGTGAGCGCCGGGTGGCAACAGGGCGGTGGATACCGTCGGGAGCGGCGCTCCTACCGGGGCTTCTTCTTGAACATCGAGAGCATCCGGTGGGTCACCAGGAAGCCGCCGAAGACGTTGATGGAGGCGAGCAGCACGGCGATGAAGCCGAGCACCGAGGCGCCGGTCCCGGCCTGCTCGAACCCGGCGACCAGCAGCGCACCGACCACGACGATACCGGAGATGGCATTGGTCAGGGCCACCAGCGGCGTATGCAGAGAGGGCGTGACGCCCCAGATCACGTAATAGCCGATGAAACAGGCCAGGACAAAGACATAGAGTGCGAGCAAGGATTCAGACATGGCAGTGGTTTCCTTAGAGCGCGCCTGGCGCGCCGTCGGGTTGAGGATTCGAGGTGATTGCGGTGCGCGCGGCACACCCTAGCCCAGCATCGCCGCCGTGATGTCGTCCTGCATCAGGTCCTTGAGGACAGGTCCGGCGTCGCCCTTGTCGACCATGATCTCGATCAGGTTGGCCAGGTTCTTGGCATAGAAGGCGCTGGCATCGGCGGCGACCATGGACGGGTAATTGGTGTGACCGACGATCACGACCCCATGGCGCTCGACCACCTGGTCCGGGACCGTCAGGGGGCAGTTGCCGCCGCTGCCCGCCGCCAGGTCCACGATCACCGAGCCCGGGCGCAGGCGCTGGACAACCGCCTCCGTGACCAGCACCGGCGCCGGCCGACAGGGGATCTGGGCGGTGGTGATGATGACATGGGCGCGGGCGAGCTGATCGGCCAGGGCCGCCTGCTGGCGCGCCTTGGCCTCGGCGGACAGTTCCTTGGCGTAGCCGCCTTCGCCTGAGCCGGTCTCACCGAGATCCAGGTCGATCGGCTTGGCGCCGAGCGAGAGGATCTGCTCGCGGGTCTCGGGGCGCACGTCGTAGCCGAAGACCTCGGCCCCCAGCCGGCGGGCGGTCGCGATCGCCTGGAGCCCCGCGACCCCGGCCCCCAGCACCACCAGCCGGGCGGGCTTGGCCGACCCGGCGGAGGTCATCATCATCGGGAAGAAGCGCCCATAGCGGGCGGCCGCCTCGATCACCGCCCGGTAACCGGCGATATTGGCCTGCGAGGACAGCACGTCCATCGACTGGGCGCGCGAGGTACGGGGCATCCGCTCCATGGCCAGCACCCGGATGCCCTTGGCCCGCATGGCGGCGACCATCTCGTCCTCGCCGCAGCCCTCCATGAGCCCGATATAGATCCCACCCGCGCGCATGTCCGCCACGTCCGCGGCGTCCGGGCGGCGCACCTTGAGCAGCAGGTCCGTGTCGTAGGCGCCGGCCCGGTCCGTCACGCGGGCACCGGCCGCCTCGTACTCGGTGTCCGGGTAACCGGCCCGCACGCCGGCGCCGCGTTCGACGAGCACCTCGAAGCCCTTGGCCGCGAACTTCTTTACCACCTCAGGCGTGGAGGCGACACGCGCCTCTCCCGGCCGAGTCTCCAGGGAAACCCCGATCTTCATGCTGTTATTTTTCCTGTTGGTGTGGTTGGGTTGTGGTGGCCGCCCAAGGGCGGCAAGATTGGATCATTATCATGTCCCGGGTCAATGGTGGCAACTTCTCGCAGAGCAAAGGCCTGCGGCGCGCTTTACCCCTGGACCTCGGCGGCGAGGGCCGGTCCGCCCCTTGAGCGGGACCGCGGCCGAGGCCGACCCCAGATGCGCTATGCTTGGGGTGTCGTCGCAGTTCAAGCCCGATCAGCGTCTCCACCAGGTGCTGCTGCTCTCGCGTGGCCCCTGGAAACAGTATCGTCCGCCAGCCACAGGTGTACCCTCATGCCAGACCCCAATGAGCCCCGCCCGACGAACCCCGGCACGGGCGCCCCGGTCGTCCCGCCACCCACGGCGGTGCACGTACCGCGTCCTGCCGGGCCGGCGCTTGCGGCGGCAGCAGGGGCGGGCGGCCAAGCGTCGGCGGCCTATCGGGTCGATGCCATTGCGCGCTCGTTGCTCGGTAGTCAGGTCCCCGAAACCATCGACCGGATGGTCAACGCCAATCTGGCGCGCGCTACCGGGGGCATCTCCCCGACGGTGCTGGCCATGGCCTATTCCGATTGGCTGCTGCATCTGGGGCTGGCGCCGGGTAAGCAGGCGCTGTTGACCGAAAAGGCGGTCCGCAAGCTGGTTCGGCTGGCGGTGTATGCGGGTCAGTCGCTGCAAGGCCAGGCGGCGGCGCCCTGCATCGCACCCCTGCCCCAGGACCATCGGTTTGCCGGTGAGGGTTGGCAGCAGTGGCCCTATAACCTGATCTATCAGTCGTTCCTGCTGACCCAACAGTGGTGGCACAACGCCACCACCCATAATCGCGGGGTCGATGAGCGCAATGAGGCGATCGTGTCATTCGTGACCCGGCAGATTCTGGACATGTTTTCGCCGTCGAACTCGCCGCTCACCAATCCCGAGATACTCAAGGCGACCATGGCGGAGGGCGGGCAGAATCTGGTCCGTGGGTGGACTAATTTCCTGGCCGATATGCAAAGCCGCAGTGGCGCTGAACCGCGCGATGCGTCGAGCGACACCTTTGTGGTCGGCCGCGATGTAGCGGTCACGCCCGGCCAGGTCATCTTCCGTAACGCGCTGATCGAGTTGATTCAGTACCAGCCGGTCACGCCGCTGGTCTATGCCGAGCCGATCCTTATCGTGCCCGCCTGGATCATGAAATACTATATCCTCGATCTGTCGCCGCACAACTCGCTGATCCGCTATCTGGTGGAGCAGGGGCACACGGTGTTCACCATCTCCTGGCTGAATCCGGGCGCCGAGGACCGCGACCTGGGGCTTGCGGATTACCGGCGCGAGGGGGTGATGGCGGCGCTGGATGCGATCTCAGCAATCCGGCCGGGCACCGCGGTCCACGCCGTCGGCTATTGCCTGGGCGGGACCCTGCTGACCATCGCCGCCGCGGCCATGGCCCGCGACAACGATCAGCGCCTCAAAACGGTCACCCTGCTCGCGGCCCAGACCGATTTCACCGAGGCCGGTGAATTGCTGTTGTTCATCAATGAGAATCAGGTCGCCTTTCTCGAAGACGTGATGTCGGAGCAAGGCTATCTGGGCGCCGACCAGATGGCGGGCGCCTTCCAGTTGCTGCGCTCCAATGATCTGATCTGGTCGCGGCTGATCCATGACTATCTGCTGGGCCGGCGTCAATCGCAGAACGACCTGATGGCCTGGAATGCCGATCCGACCCGGCTGCCGTTTCGGATGCACTCGCAGTACCTGCGTCAGCTCTTCCTGCGCAACGAACTGGCGACCGGCCATTACCGGGTCGATGACCGTCCCATCGCCATCACCGATATCCAGGCCTCGATCTTCGCGGTCGCGACCGAAAAGGACCACGTCGCCCCCTGGCGTTCCGTCTATAAGATCAACCTGCTGGCCGATGCCGAGGAGGTCACCTTTCTGCTCACCAGCGGCGGTCACAACGCTGGTATCGTCAGCGAGCCGGGTCATGCCCGACGCAGTTACCAGGTGGCGTCGCGTACCGATGCGGATCGCTATGTCGATCCCGACACCTGGCAGGCGACGACGCCCAGGCAGAGCGGCTCCTGGTGGCCGGTCTGGGAGGCGTGGCTGGTGCGGTATTCGGCCGCGCAGCAGGTGCCGCCGCCCGCGCTGGGCGCGCCGGAGAAGGGGCTAAGCCCGCTCTGCGCCGCGCCCGGGACCTATGTCTTGCGCAAATAGAACCCGGCCTCGATCATCGTTCCGGCCGCCTCGGACCGGAGTCCAAGGCTTCAGCCTTGGATGTACAGGGCCAAGACCCGGGACTCCGACGTGTCGGCCATGACGTCTGGGGTACACTGTAGCCGGACCAACCCCGTATCCCCGGAGGGAGCAACCCCATGGGCTCTGTAGTCGAACTTTATGAAGCCCTCGCCAGCGCGCCGGACGAGCGGGCGCGGGCGCGCCTGATCGCCGCCGCCTTCGAGCGTCTGGAAGAGCGCTATCCGCACTTGCCGGACTTGGTAACCCACCAGCAGTTGCGCGAGACCGAGTTGCGCCTCCAGCAAGAGATCATGCAAGTGCGCGCGGACCTCAGCTTGCAGATCGAGCAGTTGCGCGGCGAACAGCGCGAGACGGAACTGCGACTGCGCAAAGAGATTGAGCAATTACGCGGTGAGGTCACGACCGCGATCGAACGCAGCCGCAACACCCTGCTGATGTGGCTCATCCCGCTCATGTTCGCCCAGGTCGGCGCCCTGGCGGCACTGGTCAAGCTGTTGTAGGCCAGGTCAACGCGGGTTGCATCGGCAGTTGCTGATATACTAAGAGACGATCCGGGGCGGTCTCCAGCCGTCCCCCAGCCCGATCTGTCACCCGCCGGTTCGAGGAGCACACCATGCCGAAGATTCAGAACGATCAGGAACTGCGTGAAGCCGTCAAGGCGCTCGACCCGCAGCGGCAGCGGCTGCTCGGCGCCCGCTTCGCCCAAGGTGTCGCGTCGCTTTTGGGCGACGAGCGCGTCAGGCGGGCCATCGAGACGGCGCTGCGCGCGGACGCGGCCCCGGGGGAACTGGAGGACGCCTACCGGGCGGCCAAGGGCTACGCGACGCGGACCTACACGGACTGCGGCAAGGACACGGATTGGCTGGCCCAGGCCGATCACTTCGTCGCCGCCGCCGTCGCCGCGGCCCTGACCCCCGAGGCGCAACTGGCCGAGCGCCAGAATCCGGCCTGGAAGGCCGCGGTCCAGGCGCGCATGGCGGTCAACTGCGCGATGATGGAGTCCGAGGAGGTGGCGCAGGTGAGCGAGGCGGAGCGTCAGTATGCCATCGCTAACGCGTTTTTCGCGCTGGGTTGATGCTGGATGTGGGCGTCGCGCCGCGAAAGACGCGATGGCAACCAGAGTGATTTCGTCCTGCGAGGTCCTTGGTCCGCACAGCGGACCCTACACGGGCAGACGCAGTAGCGCGGACGCATCGTCGGCGGCCAGCATCTCGTCGTAGACCTCCCAGGCGGCCGCGGCGTCCTCCTCGCTGATGCGGTTCACGGCGTAGCCCAGATGGATGACCACATAGTCACCGACGGCCGGCGGCTCGTGCTGGAGCATGAAGAGATTGGCCTCGCGCTGCGCACCCTTGGCGGTGCACTGGGCGACGAAGCCGTCGATGGATTGGATCTGCATCGGGATGCCGAGACACACGGTAGGCGGACTCCGAAACTGGGATGATCGACACAGGCTAAGCCTTGGGGCCGCTCGGGGCAAGGTGTCGGCGAATTCTCCGCACGGCTTCGCCTCACTGCCGTTAAGTCAAGCGCCGCAGCCTAAGCGCCTGGAGTCCAAGGCTTCAGCCTTGGAGCGCGCCAAGGCTGAAGCCTTGGACTCCAGGTAGAGGCGACCCGGTCGGCGAGTGCGCCTCAACTTAATGGCAGTGACGGCTTTGGCGTGACCAACTGCCGGATTGAGGACAAAAAAAGTGGACCACCCTATGACCCGGAAAACCCTGATCCTCGGCCTCGGCAACACCCTCATGACCGACGAGGCCGTGGGACCTGTCGTGGTGCGGCGCCTCGAGTCCGAGACTGACCCGGCCGCGCTCCTGCTGTTCCTCGATGGCGGGACCCTGAGCTTTACGCTGGCGATGCCGATCGAGGAGTGTGAGCGCCTGATCGTGGTGGACGCCGCGGCCCTGGGGGAGGCCCCGGGGAGCGTGCGGGTTTTCGAGGGTGAGGCGATGGACCGCCAGGTGAGCCTGCCCGCCAAGAGCGTGCACGAGGTGAGCCTTGCCGACCTGATGGACATGGTGCGCCTCACCGGCCGCCTGCCCGAGCGGCGCGCCCTGATCGGTATCGAGCCCGCCGTTATCGACTGGGGCGACGGTCTCACCCCGGCCGTGGCCGCGGCGGTCCCGGTCGCTATGGCTCGGGTGCAGGAACTGCTCGGGGTGTGGGACACCCAGGATTGCGAGGCTTTGCCTGAGACCGACCAGTCACGGGCCACAAACCAAGCATCGACAACCGTATCGGATGGTCGCACATAGACAAGATCAACAGGATTGCGCAGGATTAACAAGGTTTCGGGACGTGCCGATGACTACAATCGCATTGTTATTATCCGGTTAATCCTGAAAAATCCTGTTAATCCTGTCCAGTTCCTCGCTGGCGACTGGAACGCTGGCCCGACACGCGCAACAGAGTATTTCGGCCTTTGCTAAACTGCTAACTTTACTGGTCGGCGTTTTATCCCCCGCGGGTCGCGGCATCCGAAATCAACCAACCATGTCAAGAGGCACAAGCCATGTCCGGGTTGTCCAGCATCCCAGTGCGCGTCGCGGCGGACGGCGACGCCTGTCATGGCAATGCGCTCGCCATCCTGCATGAGGTCCGCCACGCCCTGGAGCGCCTGATCAGTACCGGCGAGGCGACCCGGATCGATCTGCACGCGCTGCCGTTCGGCGCGGGGGACGAGGCCTGGCTCACCGCCCTGCTCGGCACCGGGGAGGTCCTCGCCACCATCGAGGCCCTGGGTCCGACCAGCGTCCAGGAGACCGCCATCCCCGGGGTTTGGCTCGTGGATTACCGCAATGCCGAGGGCCAACGCCTGGCCCTGCATCTGGAAGTGACCTGTATCCCCGCGATCCTGCGCACCCAGTGCCGGGAACTCGACACCGCCGTCGCCACGCTCGACACCCGCCTGAGCACGGCGACACCGGGCGGCTCGCACCCGCTATCCTGACATCCTTACAGGAGCGACCATGAGGGTCTTTGAGAAGAATCCGCTTGAGAAGGGCCTGGCCGAGCGCCTGCGCGAGCACGGCGTCTCGCGCCGCGGCTTCCTGAAGTTCTGCGCCGCCACGGCCTCCATGATGGCCCTGCCGCCCGCCATGATCCCGGCCATTGCCGCGGCCCTGGAGCGGGCGCGGCGCCCCAGCGTGATCTGGCTGTCCTTCCAGGAGTGCACCGGGTGCACCGAGTCCCTGACGCGCAGCCATGCGCCGACCGTCGAGGACCTGATCCTGGATCTCATCTCGCTCGACTATCACCACACCCTCCAGGCCGCGGCCGGGGAGGCGGCCGAGGCCGCCCGCGAGCAGGCCATGCGCGATAACCACGGCAACTATCTGTTGATCGTCGATGGGTCGCTCCCGGGTCCGGACGCCAATCCGGGCTATTCCACCATCGCCGGGGTCAGCAACTATGCCATGCTGATGGAGGCGGTGGAGGGCGCCGCGGCGGTGATCGCGGTCGGCACCTGCGCGGCCTTCGGCGGTCTGCCGGCCGCCGCCCCCAACCCGACCGGGGCGGTCTCGGTCATGGATCTGGTGAAGGACAGACCCGTCGTCAATGTCTCCGGCTGCCCGCCGGTGCCCATGGTCATCACCGGCGTCCTCGCCCATTTCCTGACCTTCGGGCGCCTGCCCGAGTTGGATGAATATCACCGGCCCCTGGCCTTCTTCGGCCAGTCGATCCACGACCGCTGCTATCGCCGCCCCTTCTATGACAAGGGCCTGTTCGCCGAGACCTTCGACGACGCGGGCGCGCGCGCGGGCTGGTGCCTGTACCGGCTCGGCTGCAAGGGCCCCAGCACCTACAACGCCTGCGCCACCATGCGCTGGAATTCGGGCACCAGTTGGCCGATCGAGGCCGGGCACCCATGTCTCGGCTGCGCCGAACCCCGCTTCTGGGACGCCGGGGGCTTCTATGTGCCGCTGTCGGTGCCCACCGGTCCCGCCCAGGACTATCTGCTCGCGGCCGGCGCGCTCGGCGCCGTCGTCGGCGGTGTCGTCGCGACCAGCGCGCGGGGCCGGGTCAAGGCGGAGGCGGCCGTTCGTCAACCAGTCACCGTCGAAGAACTGGAGCAGAAGCTATGAGCGACCCGATGGACTTTCTGCTGCTCACCAAGGGCCCGCTGTTCGACCTTGCGATCACCGTCTTCGCCCTGGGAATGGCCGCCCGCCTCCTGGAGATCCTGATCAACGGGCGGCGGCCGAACTACAGCGAGGCGCGCGGCGGCCAATGGCTGCCGGGGCTGCGCACCGTTCTCACCCGCTCCGTGCCGGACCCGGGCACCTTCAAGCGGGCACCCTTCAATGTGGTGGTGGGCTGGCTCTGGCATCTGGGTTTCATCGTCACCCTGCTGTTCTTCATCCCCCACATCGCATTGATCAAGAGCCTGCTCGGCATCTCCTGGCCGGGGCTGCCCAATCCGGTGGTGGATCTCGTGACCGCCGTGACCCTGGTCGCCCTGGTGGCGACCCTGGTGCATCGCCGCACCCACCCGGTGAAGCGGCGCATCAGCACCCTTGAGGACTATCTGGTCTGGACCCTGGTCTTTCTGGTGGTCCTCTCCGGCTATCTCGCCTATAACCGGATCATCAACCCCTATCCGCTGGCATTAGGGCTGCACATCCTGAGCGCCGAGGTCTTTCTCATCGTCCTGCCCTTCACCAAGCTCACCCACATCTTCACCGCGTTCATCGCGCGCTGGTACAACGGGGCCAGCTTCGGCCGCCGGGGAGTCGAGTCATGAGCGCAACGCCGAGTTCAACTGGCAGCCCGGAATCGAGCCCCTTCACCCTGGAGCGCGGCCTGGCCGCCTTCCGGGCCGAGATCGACGGGCCCGTGGCCGCCTTCTTCTCAAGTTGCGTGCATTGCGGGGTCTGTGCCCAGTCCTGTCCCTTCTACCTGGAAACCGGGGACCCCAAGTACACGCCGATCCTGAAGCTCGAGCCCCTGCGCCTCATCTGGGCGGCGGAGTTCACCCTGCTGGGGCGGCTCAAGGGGTTCTTGGGTCTCAATAAGCAGGTCACGGACGAGATGTTGTCCGAATGGGAAGAGTTGATCTATGACTCCTGTTCCATGTGTGGCCGCTGCTCGCTGGTGTGCCCGGTGGGCAACGACATCCAGGCCATGGTGCGCAAGACACGCGAGGGCATGGTCGCCTCCGGCCATGCACCGGAGGGGCTGATCGGTGCCTCGGTCCGGGCGGTGCAGACCGGCAGCCCCATGGGGCTCCAATGGAAGACGCTCCAGGTCCAGATCAATCATATCGAGACCAGCACGGGACTCACGGTGCCGGTGGATCAGGCGGGGGTGGACTATCTGGTGATGCTCTCCTCCATGGAGGTCATCAACTTCCCCGAATACCTGGAGGCCATCACCCGCATCTTCGACCACGCCGGGGTCAGTTGGACGCTCAGTACCCAGTGCTTCGAGGCGACCAATGCCGGCATCCAGATCGGCAACAAGGACGTGGCAGCGCTCCTGGTGCAGCGGGTGGTGGACGCGGCGGTGGCCCTTGGGGTAAAGAACGTCATCAGTCCCGAGTGCGGTCATGCCTATACGGCCATCCGCTGGGAGGGGCCGAACCTGATCGGCCGGCCCTACCCATTCCACGCCTTCCACATCATCGAGGTACTGGACCAACTGCGCGCTGCGGGCCGCATCAAGACCGAGGGGATGGAGACTGACCGGCTGTCCCTGCACGACCCCTGCAACCTCGCCCGCAAGAGCGGCGTCATCCAGCAGCAGCGCAACCTGATGGACCTGGTGGCCGAGAACTTCATCGAGTTGAAGGAGCACGGCAGGTTCCAATGGTGCTGCGGCGCCGGCGGCGGGGTCAGCTCCAATGAGCGTGCGGAGCCGCTCAAGCTCGCCGCGTTCAAGATGAAGAAGGCCCAGATCGAGGAGGTGGAGCCCGAGCGGATGGTGACCATGTGCGCCACCTGCCGGACCCAATTGGAGGAGGGCCTGGAGCACTTCAACATGGACATCCCGGTGGTGGGTCTCACCGAGCTGATCGCCGAGCACCTGGTTGAGCGCGAGCCGGCCGAACAAGCAGAGGGCGCAACATGAGCGAACGTATCGTCGTCGACCCCATCACCCGCATCGAGGGCCACCTGCGCATCGAGGCCCAGATGGACGGCGCGAATATCGCGCAGGCCTGGTCCTCGGGCACCATGGTGCGCGGCATCGAGACCATCCTGCAAGGGCGCGACCCGCGCGACGCCTGGGCCTTCGCCCAGCGCATCTGCGGCGTCTGCACCCTGGTGCATGGCCTGGCCGCGGTGCGCTCGGTGGAGGATGCGCTCAAGATCGACCTGCCGACCAACGCCCAATTGATCCGCAACCTGATGATCGGCGCCCAGTATGTGCATGACCACGTCATGCACTTCTATCACCTGCACGCGCTCGATTGGGTGGACCTGGTGAGCGCGCTCGGCGCCGACCCCAAGGCGACCTCCGCCCTTGCCCAATCCATCAGCGGTTGGTCCAAATCCTCGCCGGGCTATTTCGCCGACACCCAAAAGCGGCTCAAGGGCTTTGTGGAGTCCGGTCAGCTCGGCATCTTCGCCAACGGTTATTGGGGCCACCCGGCCTACAAACTGCCGCCCGAGGCCAACCTGATGGCCGTCGCCCACTATCTGGAGGCACTGGCCTGGCAGCGCGACGCGGCACGGCTGCAGGCCATCTTCGGCGGCAAGAACCCCCACCCCAACTTCGTGGTGGGCGGTGTCGCCTGCCCCATCGACCTGAATTCAGACTCGGCCATCAACGCGAAGAAGCTCGCGGAGGTGCAGTCCGTCATCGCCGCCATGCGCCAGTTCGTCGACCAGGTTTATGTCCCGGATACGCTCGCCATCGCCGGCTTCTATCCGGACTGGTTCCAGCGCGGCGAGGGGCTCGGCAACTTCATGTGCTTTGGGGACCTGCCCGCCACCGGCAGTGCCGATCCCGCCACCTTTCTGTTCCCGCGCGGGGTCATCCTCGATCGTGATCTGACGACCATCCATGAGGTCGACCTGCACGACGACACCCAGATCCAGGAATTCGTCTCCCACGCCTGGTACGACTATAAGGGCGGCAAGGACACCGGCCTTCACCCATACCAGGGTGAGACCAGGCTCGACTACGACGGTCGCGGCGGCGTCAAGCCGCCCTACCAACAGCTCGATGTCACCGACGGCTATACCTGGCTCAAGGCACCGCGCTGGAAGGGTCACGCGGTCGAGGTCGGCCCATTGGCGCGCGTTCTCATGCTCTATGCCCAGGGCCATGCCCAGACCAAGGAGCTGGTCGATTCGACTTTATCGACGCTCAAGCTCGAACCGCGCGCACTCTTCTCCACCCTGGGCCGCACCGCCGCCCGCACCCTGGAGAGCAAGATCGTGGTCGACGCCATGCAGGGCTGGTACGACGCACTCGTCGCCAATATCAAGTCAGGCGACGGCCGGACCTTCAATGAAACCCTGTGGGACCCCGCCACCTGGCCGCGGGAGGCGCGCGGCGCCGGCTTCATGGAGGCCCCGCGCGGCGCCCTGGGCCACTGGATCGTCATTAAGGACGGGCGCATCGACAACTACCAGGCGGTGGTCCCCTCGACCTGGAACGCCGGCCCCCGCGACCCCAGCAACCAGCCCGGCGCCTATGAGGCCGCGCTGGCGGACAATCACCAACTGGCCGACGTCAAACAGCCGCTGGAGATCCTGCGCACCATTCACTCGTTCGACCCCTGCATCGCCTGCGCGGTGCACCTGGCCGATCCCTCGACCGGGGAGCGGATCGAGGTGAAGGTCGTCTGAGCGTTACCAAGCTGGCGCTTCGGAACGGTTGACTAATAAGCTAAACGATTCGATTAGGGACTGCCTATAGCGCCATTTTCGTTGTCGTTGTCGTTGTCGTAATCGAAATCGGAGAAGCGATGCACTTTGGGGTGCGAGAGAATCCGGGGCGCTACGATAACCTCGATTACGACAACGACAACGACAACGAACGTGTTTGTGTTTAGCTTGTTCTTGACTCGTTACTAACCAGAACGGGCCGCATGGCTCACCCGTCCCACAAGGACCCATCCTCCCAGGTATGGACCGGAATCCAGGGCAGGCCGTCGGGGTCGACTAGCGCGGCCAGCAGCCCGCAACACCCGACCAGCGGGCTGCCGAAGGCAATGACGCAGCCGCCTACCAGCAACAGGGTGCCGACCAACGGCAGGCCCGAGACCAGGTGGTAGCCCGTGGGCGAGCCATGCCGACGGCGATAGCGCCAGGGGCGGACATAGCCCAGATAGAGGTTCCAGAGCCCCAGCAGCGTGGCGCCGATGGTCAAGACCAAGCCGGCCGCCTCGCGCGCGGGCGAGGGTGCCCGCGGCCAGAGTGCGCAGGCGAGCGCGAGCAGGATCGGCGTCGCGCTCAGGGCGATGCCGAGCGCCCGGCGGGCGATGTTTTTCGGTGGCTTACCCTTCGTCACTGCTCAGACTCCCGGGCCGCCGTCCAAAGGTCAGCAGCTTGGCGATTACGATCAGGATCTTGACTGGGTCTGTGGGGTCACGGAAGCGCTCCAGCACAGTGTCGCTGCGCGACGTTCAGTTCGACCAGCGATGGCCGCGCGGTGTGCGGACGTCACTCGGCTCAACGCCCTTGCCGGTGCCGGAATTCCCAGGGTGTCTGCTGCGCGCCCGGCCGCGACCAGATCCCCAGGCCCGCCGCCCGGGCCGTCTGCTCGGCGCGCTCGAAGCGCGGGTCGTCGCAATAGTGCCGGTAAACCGCGGCCTGACCGCTCGTCACCTGTTCCAGATTGAGTAACCGAGGCTGCGCGCCGGTGGCGTAGAGGTTTGCCACGGTGCGACCGAAGCGGTCGGTGTCGACCTTCTCGAGCAGGACCCGCCGCGGGGTGATCCTGCGCAGGTGCCGCAGGGATTGCTTGGCCCAGGCGCCCTGTTCCCACTCGGGGGCGTCGATGCAGTGCAGGCGGACTTCGACGGTCTCGCCGCCGCACCGCAGGTCCAGGGAGTCCCCGTCGCGTATCCGTACCACCGTGCAGGTGCGTCCCGCGGTCTGGCCCATGGCCCAGGGGGCGGCGAACTGGCGCTGGCCCAGCCAGGCCAGGGTCGCGACCAGGGCCAAGCCGCCGAGCAGGTGCGCACCGGGGCGTCGCCGTGTCGGCCGGCGCCCGGCGGGCGGCCGCTCGCCGTTCAGGGGTGGTGTCACGGGGTCACGCCGCTGCCCGGCGGGCGCGGCAGTGCCGCGGCGCTGGTGCGTTGCCAATTTGCGATACTGCACATGGTTCGATCTTTCCGGCGCCGGTTCTACCTTGACGGACAGAGCGCTTACCATAACCCGGGGGCCTTGCCGCGCCAAGGCTCGCGGCGGTAGCTGTTGATGACACGAGATGAGCCATTGCGGTCTTTCGCCCCCGTTGCGCCGGTAGGATCCGGTTTTTTCCCGCGGGCACGGTGATGCACTGGCTGCCGCTGGCGCTGATCTGCGCCTTCACCCTGGCGAGCGCGGACGCGGCGACCAAGGCCTGGTTGCAGGGGTTTTCGGCCGCGGAACTGGCGGTGGTGCGCTTTGGTATGGCCGGGCTGCTGCTGACGCCGCTGCTTGCGGGGCTGCCGCCGCTGAGCGCCCTGCCGCCGCCGTTCTGGTGGACCCTGGCGGTGCTGGTGCCCTTGGAGATTCTGGCGATCCTGCTGTACCTGGCGGCGATCCGCGACCACCCCCTTTCGCTCACCCTGCCCTATCTCGCCTTTACCCCGGTGTTCGGAATGGGCGTCGCCTGGGTCCTGCTCGGGGAGCGGGTCACGGCGGCGGGCGCCGCCGGGGTGCTGCTGGTGGTCGCCGGGGCCTGGCTGCTCAACAGCGACCAGGTGCGCCGCACTGATTGGCGCACCTGGATGGCGCCCTGGCGGGCGATCTGGCGGGGGCCGGGTTCGCGGCTGATGCTCGCGGTGGCCGTCATCTATGCCCTGACCTCGACCTTGGGCAAGGGGGCCATGCGTCACCTGGGGGCGGAGCACTTTGGGGCCTTCTATTATGGGGTGCTGGGCCTGGCGGTCATCCTGGTCTTTGCCGTGCCGCGGCCGGCGCTCCTGCGCAAGTTGGCCTCCCGGCCGCTGGCGGTGGCGGCGGTGGGACTCCTCACCGGCATCTCGGCCTATACCCACTTCCTGGCCATCCAACAGGTCCAGGTGGCCTATATGATCGCGGTCAAGCGCACCAGCCTGCTGTTCGGCATCCTTTATGGCGTCCTGTGGTTCAGGGAGCGGGGGCTGCTGCGGCGCCTGCCGGCCGGCGGGCTGATGGTGGCGGGGGTGGCGTTGATTCTGCTTGGTGATTAGCGTCGAAACATAGCCAGCTACTACGCTCTGCCGATGTCACGCCCTTTCAGGGCTGGGATCCTTAACAACAGACCACCCAGGGCGTTGCCCTGGGCTGGTATGTCACGCCCCTTCGGGGCTTGAGGGCCGCAGCGGCCTTGATCGTAACTCCGGCCCGCGGCGATTGGTCCGCACAGCGGACCCTACGGTAAGCCCGCGCTCCGTAGGGTCCGCTGTGCGGACCAACGGCCTCGCGGTGAGCAAGTGGCCGGAATGATGATCGAGGCCGGCCCCAGCGATGGTAGGTAATCCCCCCGCGTGAGACTAGCGCGTGCGGGCGCGAGGATTGACCCCAACGGGGTCGCACATACCAGCCCAGGGCAACGCCCTGGGTGGTGCAGAAAGATACTCTTAGCCCTGAAAGGGCGCGACAGATGGCCGCATCGATACCGGCTGCGTTTCGACGTTAGTTTTCGTCACTCCCCCAGCGGTATCCCGGTCAAGGCGGCGAGGCGCCCCAGGATTTGCTCCATGGACGGCGGGTCGGTGCTGTTGATGGTGATGGCCGTGCGGCGCTCAAAGCGGCTGAGCCGTTCGCAGGCGGCGGCCTGGCGCTCCAGGACGGCGACCGAGGCCTCGGAGGCGTCGCAGCCCTCGGCGAGCCGGCGCGCGACCCGCCCGCGCAGGACCGCCATGGGAGCGACCAGGGCCAGGACGGCGAAGCCCGCGCCCTGAGCGCGGGCCAGGTCCGCGAAGACCGCCCGGCGGGCGCGGGTCAGGAAGGTGGCGTCCACCAGCACGTCGTAGCCGCAGGCCAGGATTGCGGCGGTCAGGGAGTGCAGGCGCTGGTAGGTCCATTCAGTCGCCTGCTGAAAGTAGATCCCGGTATCGACCCCGATCCCGACCTCGGAGCGCGCCTCGGGGGCCAGGCCGAAGAGGCGCTTGCGCTCGGCGTCCGAACGCAGGTGGATGACGGGCAGGACCTCGCGCAGGGCGCACGCGAGGCGGCTCTTGCCGGACCCGGAGAGGCCGCAGATGAGCAGCAGCCGGGGGCGGCGGCGGCGGGTATAGGTCGCGGCCAGGTCCAGGTAGCGCTCGCAGTTGCGCCGTTGCGCCTCGGACTCCTCCCCCGGGGGGGCGCATTGGCCCAAGCGGATGGCCAGGACCTTGGCGCGCACCATGGCGCGGTAGACCTGGTAGAAGGCCAGGATCTCGAGCGCATCGTGGTCGCCGCCCAGTTCCAGATAGCGGTTGAGCAGGCGCCGCGCCGGGCCCTGGGCCCCGGCCGCGTCCAGGTCCATGAGCAGAAAGGCCAACTCGCTGGCGGTATCGATCCAGCGCAGCCCCGGGTTGAATTCCAGCGCGTCGAAGAACAGGGGCTCCCCGTCCACCAGGGCGATATTGCCACGGTGCAGGTCGCCGTGACACTCGCGCACCCGGCCCTGCGCGCGCCGCCGTTCGATCACCGGGGTCAGGGCGCGCCAACGCTCCAGGGTCCAGTCCCGCAACCGGTCCAGCCGGGCCTGACAGTCGGGCGTGTCGACCCGGGCGCGGATTTGGCTGAGGTTCTCGAGCATGGGGGCGAGGACGGCGGCGGGGGTGCCGAAGGGGCCCGCCGGGTCCGCCGACGGGATCTCGGCATGGAAGGCGGCCAGCCGGGTGGCGATCCGGTCCACCAGGTCGGGGGTCAGGGGGCAGCGATCGAGTCGGGCCTCCTGGGGAAAACGGTGCATCTGCACGGCATATTCGAGCACCGGACCGCTGCCGCCGACTCGGGGCCGCTCCGGGGTCCCGGTGATCGGCACCACGCCGATATAGAGTGCGGGGGCGAGGCGGCGATTGAGCCTGAGTTCCTCCTCGCAGCAGTGGCGGCGCAGCTCCAGGGTGGAGAAGTCCAGAAAGCCCAGGTCCAGCGGCTTCTTGAGTTTGTAGGCGAAGTCGCCGGCGAGAAGGACGTGGGAGATGTGGGTCTCGATGTGCCCGATCGGCGCGGCGGCCGCCCCCGCGGCCGGGGGCCAGGCGTCGGATCTGAGCAGTCCTTGGATCAGGCGGGGAAAGGCTTCGGCGTCCATGGGGGTCCGTGCGCGGTTAGGGTTGAGCAGAATATTAGGGCTTGTTAATATAGTGCAACCACCAAGCAGTCTATCCCGGGGTCTTGCATGTCCATCGAGCGTTTTGTGCTGGCCTTTGCCGGCAGCGTCATCCTGCTGTCTCTCCTGTTGGCAGTGTACGTCAACATCCACTGGCTCTGGTTCACCGCCTTCGTCGGCGCCAACCTGCTCCAGTCGGCCTTCACCGGCTTCTGCCCGCTGGCGGCGATCCTGAAAAAGTGGGGCCTGAGGCCCGGCAGCGCCTTCTGAACCAGACCCCAATCCGGCCTGGCGGCCACCCGCGGGGCGCCGGCCGGGCTTGATCGTCGTTCCGGCCGCAAGGCGACCGGCGCGTTACAGCACCACCTTCAATTTGCGGCCACCGGCGATGGCGAAGCCCTCACGCTCGTAGAAGGCAAGCGTTTTCTCAAACGGCGGCAGCGGCGGGGTCGTTACCTCAAGCCGCGTCCAGCCCCGCGACCGATGAAATTGAATGCCGGGATGCCGCCGGCGCTGACGATTTCAGTGAGCAGCTCACCAACCATGGCGGTAATCTCCGGTGCGTCCGCGGCCGTTGCACTGAGAATATGAACGTTCTCTGACATTTTATGTCGAGTTATACCCTTGTCGGCGGCTTATGCAAATGTTGCCTCACGTCGGGAAACGATACGGTGCATCGTTCTTGACCCCTCCCGCTCCGAACCCACCCTTGCGGTGTTGACTTGTCCATGGTTCCGGGTCAGGATTGCGACCAATATTCGACCCGGAATTCAGATCATGGCCAACCTCTCAGTCGCCGAGGACATCATTCCCATCGGCGAGTTCAAGACCCAGGCATCCCGCCTCCTGCGCCAGGTCTCCCAGACCGCAAGACCCTTGGTCATCACCCAGAATGGTCGGCCTGCGGGGGTGCTCTTGTCGCCCACGGAGTATGACCGGCTGTGCTCCCGGGAGCGGCTCCTCGAGTCGATCGCTGCCGGTATCGCCGATGCTGACCGGGGACGACTGATGGATGCCGATACCTTGCGCGGGCGTCTGGCGACGCGCCGCGTCGACTCCGGGGTCGACCAGCCGTGAAGGTGCGGTGGACGGACCAAGCCTATCTGCGGCTGGCGGAGATCGAGGACTTTATCGCTCGGGACAACCCCAAGGCCGCGGCGCGCATGGGCGAGCGCATCATCGAGCGGGGGGAAGCCCTCGCCGACCAGCCCTACTGCGGCCGCCCACTGCCCGAATTGCCGGGGGCCGAACTGCGGGAGATCATCGTTGGCAACTACCGCGTCGTCTATCGGCTGCGTGAGGATCACGTCGAAGTGCTCACCGTCTTCGAGGGTCATCGACTGCTGCCCGCAGAGGATCTGCTCGAGGGTGATGTGGAGTGACCTACGCACGGATCAGGCCAGCCGTGATCCCATTTATCGGCCTTCGGTTCAAGCGGCACCCGCCGCCTCGGCGCGCGCCTCCCGTTCCGGCGGCAGGGCCCGGGTGAGGACCCGCGGCCCCGCGTCGGGGCGATGGGCGCGCTCGCTGATGTAGCGGCGCCAGGCACGCGCCCCGGGCTGGCCGTGGAAGAGGCCGAGGATGTGCCGGCTCATGGCGCCCAGGGGGACGCCGTCGGCCAGTTCGCGCTCCACATAGGGGAGATAGGCCTCCAGCACCCGGTGGCGGGTCGGGTGCGGCGTCGTCTCACCGTAGATCAGGCGGTCGGCGCCGGCCAGCACCCAGGGGTCCTCATAGGCGGCGCGCCCGATCATGACGCCGTCCAACCGGCCGAGCAGGCCCGCGGCGACGTCCAGGGTCCGCACGCCGCCGTTGATGGCGATGGTCAGCCCCGGGAAGTCCGCCTTCAGACGGGCGACGAGGTCGTAGCGCAGGGGCGGCACCTCACGGTTCTCACGCGGGCTCAAGCCCTGGAGCCAGGCCTTGCGGGCGTGCACGATGAGCGCGTCGCAACCGGCCCCCGCCAGCGCGGCGACGAAGGCCGCCAGTTCTTCATAGCTGTCGCGCTCGTCGATCCCGATGCGTGACTTGACCGTCACCGGGATGGCGACCGCCGCCTTCATGGCCGCTACGCAGTCCGCCACCAGGGCCGGCTCGGCCATCAGGCAGGCCCCGAAGCGCCCGTGCCGGACCCGGTCGGAGGGACAGCCGCAGTTGAGGTTGATCTCGTCATAGCCCCACTCCTGCCCCAGGCCGGCGCACCGGGCCAGTTCGCCCGGGTCCGAGCCGCCGAGTTGCAGTGCCAGCGGGTGCTCGGCCGGGTCGAAGCGCAGGTGCCGGTCCAGGTCGCCGTGGATCAGGGCCCCGGTGGTGACCATCTCCGTGTAGAGCAGGGTGCGCCTGGTGATCAGCCGCAGGAAATACCGGCAGTGCCGGTCAGTCCAGTCCAGCATGGGGGCGACGCTGAGGCGGCGATCGAGGGGAGTGGCGGGCATAGGTCGGGCCTGGGTCTCGGTCAGCGGCAGCGTGACCCGCACGCGTTGGATGGCTGCGCCGAGGTCCCCCGCGCTCGCGCGGCTGCATGGGTGGCTTCGGGGCTGGGGCTTGGGTTGCTGCAAAAGGTAGCAGATCCGGCCGGTTCTGACACGGGCGCGGGTCGCCCTGGCCGTCCCGGCGCGGTATGCTGTCGCCGCTCTTCCGATTCCATCCGATCCCCTGTGCGTCCACCCGAATCCAACCCATGCAACACGACTATGACCCGCGCGGCATCGAGACCGCGGCCCAGGCTTTTTGGGACGAACACCAGAGCTTCAAGGCGGTGGAGGACCCCGCCCGGGAGAAGTTCTACTGCCTCGCCATGTTCCCCTACCCCTCCGGGCGGCTGCACATGGGGCATGTGCGCAACTACACCATCGGCGACGTGATCGCCCGCTACCAGCGGATGCAGGGCAAGAACGTCCTCCAGCCGATGGGCTGGGACGCCTTCGGCCTGCCGGCGGAGAACGCGGCGATCAAGAACGGGATCCCGCCGTCGCAGTGGACGCGCTCCAATGTCGCCTACATGAAGGGCCAGTTGCGCAGCTTAGGCTTCGGCTACGACTGGGACCGGGAACTGGCCACCTGCGACCCGGACTACTACCGCTGGGAGCAGTGGCTGTTCACCCGGCTGATGGCGAAGGGGCTGGCCTACCGCGCCACCGCCGTGGTCAACTGGGACCCCATCGATCAGACGGTGCTCGCCAACGAGCAGGTGATCGACGGCCGCGGTTGGCGCTCCGGCGCCCCGGTCCAAAAGCGCGAGATCGAGCAGTGGTCGGTGCGTATCACCGACTATGCCCAGGAGTTGCTGGACGCCTTGGACGGCCTGACCGGCTGGCCGGAGCAGGTGCGCACCATGCAGCGCAACTGGATCGGGCGCTCCGAGGGCGTCTACATGGAGTTCGGGCTCGCCGGTTCCGCTGAGGTCCTGGGGATCTATACCACCCGCCCGGACACCGTCATGGGCGTGACCTATATGGCGGTCGCCGCCGAGCACCCCTTGGCGCGACGGGCCGCCGAGACCGACCCGGGGCTCGCCGCCTTCATTGAGGAGTGTCGCCGGGGCGGGGTCTCGGAGGCCGAGATCGAGACCATGGAGAAGCGCGGTTATCCCCTGGGACTCAACGCGATCCATCCCGTGACCAATGAGACGGTGCCGATCTTCGCCGCCAACTTCGTCCTCATGGGCTACGGCACGGGCGCCGTCATGGCGGTGCCGGCCCACGACCAGCGGGACTGGGAGTTCGCCGAAAAGTACGGCGTCCCCAAGCGCCAGGTGATCCACTCGCCTGACGGCAGCCCCTGCGGGATCGAGGCCTGCGCCTACGTGGAGAAGGGCGTACTGCGGGACTCGGGTCCCTTCGATGGCCTGACCTCGGCGCAGGCCTGCGACGCCATCGCGACCTGGCTTCAAGAGCGGGGAAAGGGCGAGAAACGTGTCAACTTCCGGCTGCGCGATTGGGGCGTCTCCCGCCAACGCTACTGGGGCTGCCCCATCCCGGTGGTCCGCACCCCCGACGGCGGCGTCCGCCCAGAGACCAATCTCCCGGTCCTTCTGCCGGAGGACGTCGTCGTCGATGGCTCTGGTTCCCCCTTGAAAAGAATGCCTTCATTCTCTGAACTCCCCAACGGGGAATTCAGAGAAACCGATACCTTCGATACCTTCTTCGAGTCGTCCTGGTACTACGCCCGCTTCTGCTCCAGCGACTGCACCACCGCCATGCTCGATGAGCGCGCGCGCTATTGGCTGCCGGTGGACCAGTATGTCGGCGGTATCGAACACGCGGTGCTGCACCTGCTCTACGCCCGCTTCTTCCACAAGCTGATGCGCGACGAGGGCCTGGTCGACTGCGACGAGCCCTTTACGCGGCTCCTCACCCAGGGCATGGTGGTGGCCGAGACCTGGTACCGGGGCGGCGCGGACGGGCGCAAGGAGTGGTTCAACCCCGCCGACGTGGAGGTCACCCGCGACGACAAGGGCAAGATGCTCCATGCGGTGCTCAAGGCCGACGGGCAGCCGGTCCTCTTCGGCGGCATCGAGAAGATGTCCAAGTCGAAGAACAACGGGGTGGACCCGGAGTCACTGATCGCGCGTTACGGGGCCGATACGGTGCGTCTCTACACCATGTTCACCTCGCCGCCGGACCAGTCACTGGAGTGGAACGACGACGGGGTGGAGGGGGCCTACCGGTTCCTGAAGCGCCTCTGGACCCTCGCGAGCGCCAAGGCGCAACCGATCGGCGCGGCCCCCGCGGTCGCGGACCTGGCCGCGGACCTGGACGGCGCGACCGCCGCCGCCCGCCGGGAGGTCCAGGCCGCGCTCAAGAAGTCACTCTTCGACTACGAGCGCCAGCAGTACAACACCGTGGTTTCCGGTTGCATGACGATGGTCAACGCGCTCTACCGACTGGATGACTCCCCCGGTGCCCAGGCGGTGCTGCGCGAAGGGGTCAGCATCTGCCTGCGCCTGCTCGCGCCCATCGCCCCCCACGTCACCCACCACCTGTGGCAGGAACTCGGTTTCGGCGCGGATATCCTGGACGCCCCCTGGCCCGCGGTGGACGAGGCGGCGCTGCGCCAGGACAGCATCGAGTATGTCCTGCAGGTCAACGGCAAGCTGCGCGGCAAGGTGACGGTCGCGGCCGACGCGGACCGCGCCGCCGTCGAGGCCGCTGCGCTCGCCGCGGACTGCGTGCGCCGCTATACCCAGGTCGGGGTGCCGGGTACCGATGACGCGCGCTGCGTTACCCCGCAAATCAGCGAGGTCCGGGTCCGCAAGGTGATCGTGGTCCCCGGCAAACTGGTGAATGTTGTTGTCAATTAGGGCACTGAAGAGCCGACGGGCGGTACTGCGCAGCCTGCTCCAGGCGCTGCCCGTGGCGGCGCTCGCTGGCTGCGGCTTTCACCTGCGCGGCGCCCTGGAGATCCCGGCCGACCTGGCGCCCATCTACCTCCAACCCGAGACCGGCTCGCCGGTCATGCTGGCCGTCCGGGAGCAGCTCGCCGGCGGGACCGTCCCCCTCGCCTCCAGCCCGGACAAGGCGAAGCTGATCCTGCGCATCACGGCGGAGGGACGCTCCTCGCGCGTCGTCGCGACCAATGACGCCGGCAAGGTATTGGCCTATGAGCTGCATTACCTGGTCACCTACGAGGCCGTGACGGCCGACGGCAAGGTGCGGATACCGAAACAAAAACTGGACCTGGTGCGGACCTTCGACAACCCGGACGTGGAGGTCCTGGGCAAGCAGCTCGAAGAGGCGCAGATCTACCAGGAGTTCGCCGTCGATGCCGCCGATCGCATCCTGATGCGGTTGCGGACCACCCTGCTGCGCTGAGGTTTGGCGACGGCGACCCCGGTCATCCTGGAACCAGCAACATGCGTCTGCGCTTCACCCAACTCCCGGACCAACTCGCCGCGGGCCTGTCCCCGGTCTATCTGATCTGCGGCGACGAGCCCTACCAACTCGGTGAGGCCGCCCGCCTGATCCGCGCGCGGGCGCGCACGGCCGGCTTCGACGAGCGTGAGGTCCTGGACCAGGACGGCGCCTTCGACTGGGGCGCCCTGGGGGCCAGTGCCGACGCCATGTCGCTGTTCTGCGCGCGTAAGCTCATCGATCTGCGCATCGGCACCGCCAAGCTCGGCCGCGACGGCGGCGCCGCGGTGCGCGCCTACTGCGCGCGGCCCTGCCCCGACAACCTGCTGTTGATGACGGCCCCCGGGCTGGACCGCAAGGAGTTGGAGACCCAGTGGGCGCGGGCGGTGGAGGCGGTCGGCACCATCGTGCAGGTGTGGCCGCTCAAGGAGCGGGAGCTGCTCCAGTGGCTGGGTCTGCGCCTTAGGGCGGCCGGATTCGCACCGGGGCGCGGGGTGGCGGAGCTGCTGGCGGAGCGGGTCGAGGGCAATCAACTGGCCGCGGTCCAGGAGATCGAAAAGCTCAAATTGCTGCGTGACCCGGGCGCCCTGGCCGTGGAGGACCTGCTGGGGACCCTGGCGGACAGCGCCCGCTTCGACCTCTACGCCCTGACCGACGCGGCGGTGGCCGGGGATCGGGCACGCGTGCAGCGGGTGCTGGCGGTCCTGCGGGCGGAGGGGGTCGCGGCGACCCTGGTACTGTGGGTCCTGGCGCGGGATCTGCGGATGCTGGCCCAGGCCGCCTGGGCCAAGGCGCAGCAGGGCTCGGCCTCCCAGGTCTTGGCGCAGCACCGCATCCCGCGCCAGCGCCTGGAGTCCGTCGAGGGCGCCCTGCGCCGCCTGTCACCGACGCTGCTGCGTGCATTGGTACGTCAATGCGCCCTGGCCGATCGGTCGATCAAGGGCTTAGGCCCTGGCGATGCCTGGCAGCGCCTGGGCTTCATCGCCGACACCCTGGCCGCGGGCGGGCTGCGGCTCCCGGCGCCGCCGAGCTGAGTGATCGCAGGTGGGGCTTGGGCCGCAAAGCAACGCAAGCCCAACCGTCCATCAAACCAGACCGTTACGTTCCAAGACCCCGTAAACCTTCCGGCTGGTCCGCGCGAGCCGCGACACCTCGCCCAGATTGGGGCTCTCACCAGCGGCCAGTCGTCGCTCCCAGTCGTCCAGTTCCCCCTCCAGAAAGTCCAGGAGCTTGCGCGAGCACCCGTCGCAGGCACCAGTGCAGGCCCGCGAGCGCGGATCCTCGAAGGGGATCGCTGCCCGGATCTGCGCGATCAGGCGGCGCATGGCGGTGCAGGTGTCAGGCTTCATCCAAATCCGGCAGTTGCTCGCGCCAAGACACCAAGAAATACAATAAGGATGCGACAATCTGGCCCGCGTCTCAGGCCCGCGACATGAACTCGCCGGACACCGTATTGACCTTGATGACCTCACCCGCCGCCAGGTACTCGGGTACCTGCACCACCAGCCCCGTGCTCAGGGTCGCCGGCTTGTTGCGGGCGGAGGCCGAGGCGCCCTTGATGGCGGGGGCACAGTCCATGACCTCAAGGATCACCGTGGCGGGCAACTCGATGCCGACCGCCACCCCGTCGACCACCAGGGCGAAGATCCCCTCCAGGCCCTCGGTCAGGTAGGGCAGTTCGGACTCCAGGGCCTCCAGGTCGAAGCCGTGCTGCTCGAAGGTGTCGCGGTCCATGAAGGTACAACCGTCGCTCTCACGGTACAGGAACTGCACGGCGCGCCGCTCGAAGTCGACCGTCTGCACCTGCTCGTCGCCCTTGAAACTGCCCTGAAACTTCTGGCGGTTGACGACGTTGCGCCCCCGCACCTTGTAGAGCGTGTTGCCGCTGCGCGACGACGCGGTCTGGACCTGGAGTTCCGTGATATAGACGACCGCGCCGTCGACCTCGATGACGCTTCCCTTCTTGATCTCACTGGCTTTCATGTGCTCACTTGCCAACCGGTTAAAGGATTCTGAGGGCGCATCATACAGGCGCGGGGGCGCCCCGGGGCCATGTCCCCGTTGGTGGGTGCGATCAGAGCTGATGGCTAGTGCGCGGCGGGGTCGGCCGCCGCCCGCGGCACCCGGAACCAGGCGGCATAAAGGGCCGGCAGAAATCCGAGCGTCAGGGCGGTGGCGACCAGGATGCCGCCCATCATGGCGACCGCCATGGGACCGAAGAAGGCGCTGTGGGCGAGCGGGATCATGCCGAGCACGGCGGCGGCGGCGGTCAGGACGATGGGGCGGAAACGCCGGGTCGTGGCCCCGATGATGGCGTCGCGCGGGGATGCGCCGGCCGCCCGGTCCTGTTCGATCTGGTCGACCAGGATGATGGAGTTGCGCATGATGATGCCGGAGAGTGCAATGGTCCCGAGCATGGCGACGAAGCCGAACGGCAGTCCGAACATCAGCAGGCCGGCGGTGACGCCGATCAGCCCGAGCGGTGCGGTCAGGAGCACCATCAGGGTGCGTGAGAAGCTCTGGAGCTGGATCATCAGCAGGGTGAGTACCACCGCCAGCATCACCGGCACGCCGGCACCGATCGACTTCTGACCGCGCGCCGACTCCTCGACCGCCCCGCCGATCTCGATGCGGTAGCCGAGCGGCAGGCGGGCGCGCAGCGCATCGAGTTGCCGGTCGATGCGCCGGGCGACGTCCGGTCCCTGGGCCTGGCCCAGCACATCGGCGCGCACCGTGACGGTCGGCAGCCGCGCGCGGCGCCAGATGATGCCGTCCTCCTGCTCATAACGCAACTCCGCGATCTGGGTGATGGAGACCGCCCGCCCATTGCGCGTGGGCAGTGACAGGTCCTTGAGCGAGGAGAGTTGCGCGCGCTCGGCGTCCTGACCGCGCAGCACCACCTCGATCTGCTTGTCGCCCTCGCGCACATAGGTGACGGTGAGTCCGGAGAGGGTGCTGCTCAGGAAGGCGGCCAGTTCCTGAGAGGAGAAGCCCAGCACCCGCGCCCGGTTCTGGTCGACCTTGAGCCGGATCACCTTGGTCGGCTCGTCCGAGTCGAACTGGGCGTTGGTGATCTGGGGATCGATGCGTACCAGGGCCATAACCTCCTGGGAAAATGCCCGCACCCGGGTGAGATCGGCGCCGGAGACCCGAAATTGCACCGGGAACCCCACGGGCGGACCATTCTCCAGGCGCGTCACCCGCCCGCGCAGGCCGGGGAAGTCCTCGTCGAAGACCTTCACCAGGCGGGCGCGCAGCCGTTCGCGTTCCGCCACGTCCTGCGCCACCAGCACGAACTGGGCGAAGTTGACGCTCGGCAACTGCTGATCGAGCGGCAGGTAGAAGCGCGGGCTGCCCACGCCGACATAGCCGACGTAGCTTGCGACTCCTGGTTCAGCGTCGAGGACCTGTTCCATCCGCAGCACCTCACTGAGCGTGGCGGCGAATGAACTGCCCTCGGGCAGGCGCAGGTCGACGATCAGCTCGGGGCGCGCCGAGGAGGCAAAGAACTGCTGGGGGACGAACCGGAAGGCGAACAGGGCGCCGACGAAGACGACCAGCGTCGCGCCGATCACGATCCAGCGGTGCAGCACGCTCCAGGCGACCAGGGCGCGGAAGCGGCGATAGAAGGGGGTGTCATAGACCTGGTCGGGATCGTCGTGGGCACCGCCCCGCGCGGGCGGCTCCATCCGCCCGCGCAGCCGCGCCAGGAGCCGCGCCGCGAGCGCGGCCCGCCGTGGTTGGCGCAGATCCGGCAGCAGCCGATAGCCCAGGTACGGGATCACAATGACGGCGGCAAACCAGGACACGATGAGCGCGATCGCCGAGACCTGAAACAGCGAGCGCGTATATTCCCCGGTCGTGCTCTTGGCCATGGCAATCGGCAGGAAGCCGGCGACGGTGATGAGGGTGCCGGAGAGCATCGGGAAGGCGGTGCTGGAATAGGCGAAGCTCGCGGCACTGAAGCGGTCGAACCCCTGCTCCAGCTTGATGGCCATCATCTCGACGGCGATGATCGCGTCGTCGACCAGGAGACCGAGTGAGAGAATCAGGGCGCCGAGCGAGATCTTGTGCAGGCCGATGCCGAACATCCACATACAGAGGAAGGTCGTAGCCAACACGAGCGGAATGGACAGGGCCACCACGAGCCCGGTGCGCAGGCCCAGACTGATCAGGGACACGGCCAGGACGATCAGCACCGCCTCGGCGAGTGAGCGGACGAATTCGCTCACCGACTGCTCCACCGCCCGCGGCATGCTCGCGACCTGTCCGATCTCCATCCCGAGCGGCAGTTCGGCCCGCAGCGCGGCGAGTTGCCGATCGAGCGCCTGCCCCAGCGCGATCACGTTGCCGCCGGCCGCCATGGTGACGCCGATCCCCAGCGCCGCGCGCCCCTGCCAGCGCATCTGCTGTTGCGGCGGGTCCACATAGCCGCGCCGGATCTCCGCGATGTCGCCCAGCCGAAACAGGCGGTCGTTGACCCGCAAGGCGATGTCGCGGACCTCCTCCAGCGAGTCGAAGGCGCCGCTCGGGCGCAGATAGATGCGCTCGGCCGCGGTCTCGAAGGCGCCGGCGGCCGTCACGGCATTCTGCGCCGCGAGGGTCTGCGCGATCTGCACGGGGGTGATCCCGAGCAGCGCCAGCCGCGCATTCGCGAGCTCGATATAGATCTTCTCGTCCTGCTCACCGATGAAGTCGACCTTGGATACCCCCGGCACCAGCAGCAGCTCGGCCCGGATGCGGTCGCCGAAGTCCTTGAGGTCGTGATAGCTGTAGCCCTCGCCGGTGATGGCGTAGAGATTGGTATAGGTGTCGCCGAACTCGTCGTTGAAGAAGGGCCCCTGGATGCCGGGCGGCAGGCTCTGGCGGATATCGCCGACCTTCTTGCGCGCCTGGTACTGGAGGTCAGGGATGGCGGTGGGGGGCAGCGCGTCCTGGAATGACACGAAGATCAGCGATTCGCCGGGCCGCGAATAGCTGCGCACGAAGAGCAGCGGCAGTTCCTGCAGCTTATGCTCGATGCGGTCGGTGACCTGCTGCTCGACCTCGCGCGCCGAGGCCCCCGGCCAGTTGGTCTTGATGACCATGACCTTGAAGGTGAACGGCGGGTCTTCGGACTGCCCCAACTGGCCATAGGCGTAGATGCCGGACAGGGCCAGAATGACAATGAAATAAAGCACCAGCGAGCGATGGCGCAGGGCCCACTCGGACAGGTTGAAGGCGGCGCGCGGGGCGTTGCCGGGAGCTTTCGTTGTCATGCCTGGTCAGTCCGCGCGCGCCGTCGCCGCCACCGGGCGGGGCGGCGGGGCGGGACGCCCCGCCTCCTCGTAGGGCCGGACCTGCTGGCCCTCGTGGAGTTTGTTGGCGCCGGTGGCGACGATCCACTCGCCGGCCGCGAGCCCGGCGGCGACCACCACGCCGTCTTCCCGGTATTGCGCGATGACGACCGTACGCAGCGAGACCCGGCCGATGGTGGGGTCGTAGACCCAGATCGCCGGCCGCCCCTCGCTGGTCTGGTAGAGCGAGGTCGCGGGCAGCAGGCTGGCCGTGCCGGTCGCGGGCCCGGTGAGGAGGACGTTCGCGGTCATCCCCCATTGCATGGCCGGCGCCGGGTCGATGACGGAGACGCGCACGGTGAAGGTCCGGGTGACCGGATCGAGCGCCGGCGAGACCTCGCGGACCTGCCCGCGGTAGCCGGTCCCGGGGTCGGCCACCAGGACCACCCGGATTTGCTCGGCGTGCTTGAGTTCATCGATCCGCGCCTCCGGGACCGCGATCTCGACCTCGCGCTCGTCCTCGCGGGCATAGCGCATCACCACCTGTCCGGCCGCGACCACCTGGCCGGCCTCCGCACTCACGGCCGTGATCACGCCGTCCTGTGGCGCGACCAGCCTGGCATAGGTCGCCTGGTTCCGGGTCACGGCCAGATTCGCCTGGGCCTGCTCGAGCTTGGCCTGACTCGCCTTCATAGCATTGCGCTTGGCGTCCAGCGCCGAGGCGCTGATGAAGTTCTGCTTCAAGAGGTTCTCGTAGCGGTCGAACTCGGCCCGGGCGAACTCGGCATCGACCTGCGCCGCCGCGACCTGGGCCTGCGCGGACTCGGCCTGCAGGGCGACATCCGCGGGATCGAGCCGCGCCAGCAAGGCGCCCTTGTGCACCCGTGCCCCGGCATCGACCGCCCGGGCGACGATCTTGCCGCCGATGCGAAAGGCGAGATCGGACTCGTAGCGGGGCTTCACCTCGCCGGCGAACACGGCGGTCTCGGTGCCGCTCCCCGGCACCACCTGGCTGAGCAGCACGGGGTGGACCGCCTCGGCGACCGGCGCCGGTTTGGTGCAGCCGTTGGTGCCAAGGACCACGGCCGTCAGGATCAGCGCGCTCAGCAGGCTCGCTCGTGGACTGTTCATGTGGGGGTGACCTCGCTTGCCGCGCTGCCGATCATGCCGCGCCACAGTGCCCGCAGCGCAGCTTCCAACTCGGTGGGGTAGTGCCAGGCGAACGCGGCTGGCAACTGGGGCCCGGCCATGGTGCACCAGGCCCCGCCGCCGACCGCGGCCGACATCTGCCACAGCCCGAGGGTCAGCGCGTAGCTGCGCCGCAACATGGCCACCCCGCGGCCGGGCTCCAGCCCCGGTGCCTCGCCCGGCGCGGGAAAATGACGCTCCACGCCGGTGCCGGCGCGCTCCATGCGCGCTGCCATCCGCTGCTTGAAGGCCAGCACGGACGCGGGTGCAAGGCTATGTGCCATCAGCCCGAAACAGCGCGCGGCGAGCGGCATGAACAGCGGCGGATCGATCAGATGGGTGCGCGCGAGGGCGAATACCGCGTCGAAATCGACGCCCGGTTCCGACTCCACCAGCGCGATCAGGTCGTGAAAAAAGCCATCGACCCAGCGCTCGTGTACGGCGAGCAGGAGTTCCTCCTTGCCCGGGAAATACAGGTACACGGTCCCCTTCGCCAGCCCCGCGCGGCTGGCGACCTCGGCGACGCTCGCGACGCGCTCGGGCGCATCCGCGAGCACCTGTTCGGCCGCGTCAAGGATGGCGTCGCGGCGCTCCTGCTTGTCTTCGGCCTGGATGGCACGCTGGCGTATGGCCATGTCGACTCACTCCCGTGGCTCGCGCTATAACTGACTCAGGGTCATTTGATGCGAAATATAAATGACTGCGGGTCATTTGTCAACTCGGAGCGGGGGAGGGGGTGCGATCAGAACTGATGTGTACGCACATGCCGTAGGGTACGCATCGTGTGCCCGCCAAGCTGCCAAGACCGCCTGAGCTGTGTACGCGATGCGTACCCTACAGCTACCCGACGTTCTCACGGACCGGGGGTCGTTGTCGTTGTCGTTGTCGTAATCGTGGTCGGATTATTCGATTACGACAACGACAACGACAACGTACCCGGGATCTCGGTCACCGCATCGGTTCTGATCGCACCCCGGGGGAGGGGCTAGGCGCGCCGGATCGAAGGGGGGCGCAGACCTTGTTCATATAGTCCCGGCCCAGCCGCCAGCGGCGGGGTCTGTGGTCCGCACAGCGGACCCTACGGGAGCCCTAGGGTCGGTTGGGGTCAGAAACGAACCCCAACACGTGTGCGTCTTAACCTCAGGCTGCGCGTTGGGCTTCGTTCCTCAGCCCAACCTACCATGCCGACGCCCAGTCACGGCGCTCGGCAACGCGCGATGCTGAGCGCTGTTCCTACTCCCCATACCCCCCACGGCGGGAGCCGTGCACATCCCGGGCAAAGTAGCTCACGCGCCCGGCCGGGATGACGGTGACGCCGCCGGGGGTGACGGTGAAGCGCAGGCGGTCCTTCTCCGGATCGAAGCCGATCGCCTCCCCGGCCGCGATGAGATTGTGACGATCCACGATGACGTTGCGCAGGCGGGTCCCGCGCGAAACCCGGCAATAATCCATGACCACGCAATTCTCCAACACCACGTCCTGCTCGATCACCGTCTCGCGCCGGATGATGGAGTTGCTGATGCGCGCCCCGTCATAGACTACCGAGGCCGCCCCGAGCAGGCTGTTGCTGATCTCACCGCCCTGGATGCGCGCGACCGGGCCCTGGTAATTGCTGGAGTAGATGGGCCACTCGGGGTTGAACATATCGAAGACCGGTTCCAGACCGAGCACGTCCTGATGGGCCTCGAAATAGGCATCGATGGTCCCCAGGTCGCGCCAATAGACCGGGTCCTCATAGGGCTGGATACGCGGGATCGCATTGGTGGCGAAATCGTAGGCGAACAGCCGGTGGGTGTGCAGCAGGCGCGGCAGCACATGGTGGCCGAAATCGGTCTCTCCGGCGTCTTTGGTATCGCGCAGGGCCTTGAGCAAGACCTCGGTGTTGAAAACATAGTTGCCCATGGAGGCAAAGGCCTTGGTCGGGTCCGCGGCCATGGGGGTCGGGTTGGGCGACTTTTCCTCGAAGGCCTGGATGCGTCCGTTCGCCTCGGCGACGATGACCCCGAAGTCCTGGGCGTCCTTCAGCGGCACCGGCAGGGCGGCGATGGTCACGTCCGCCTCGCTCTCCCGGTGGAAGTCGACCATCTGGCGGATGTCCATGCGGTAGATGTGATCGGCGCCGAAGATCACCACCAGGTCCGGGCGATGCTCCTCGATCAGGTTGATGTTCTGGTGGATGGCATCGGCGGTCCCCTGAAACCAATGCTCGCCGTGGCGCTGTTGGGGCGGCACCACGGTCACGTACTGGTTCTGCAGCAGGGGTGAGATGGTCCAGGCCTTGCGCACATGCTCGATCAAGGATTGGGACTTGTACTGGACCAGCAGATAGATGGTCTGGATTTGGGAGTTGACCAGATTGCTGAGGACGAAGTCGACGATGCGGTAGCGCGAGCCGAAGGGCACCGAGGGCTTGGAGCGCGCCGCCGTCAGGGGTTGCAGTCGCGCCCCCTGGCCGCCGGCCATGACAAAGGCAATGATACGATCGGTGTTGCTGCGAACAGTCTTCATAGCTCCTCCAGATGCCCGTGCTCCGGGCTCGTTTGGTGATGCCGCCCACTGCCCGGCCGCCGTCGTCCGCGGACCGGACCTGCCCGGGGCCGCGACCGTGCCGCCGCCGCGCCCCCGCCGTGATCAGGCCTGCATGTTACGGCAGAACCGGCCAAGTTTCCCGCGGTCCCGACCGGCCGCCGAGCGGCGCCGGGCGCGCCCGCCCAGGTGCGGGTGCCGGGCACGGCTGGAAGGCGGCCGTCGACAGTCCCATATCGTCGCCCAAGGCAGGGGCGAAACTTTGCGCCACCGCACCATCCCAACCCACTAAACTGGAAGCCCCGGCGCCTGCCCGCCCGGCCCGCGGGCCGCGCCGCCGAGAATTCCGCGCACCGGCGGTCACCCTGACCGATGGATCAACCATTCTACGAGCGACACCATGAGCATCCCCATGACCCAAGCCCCGCGCCGACCGGTGATCCTGATCATCCTCGACGGCTTCGGCCTCAACCCGAGCAAGGCCAACAACGCCATCGCCATCGCGCAGACGCCCAAGCTCGATGACTATTTTTCGCACTTCCCCCACTGCGCCCTGCAGGCCTCGGGGCTCGCCGTGGGCCTGCCGGACGGGCAGATGGGCAACTCGGAGGTCGGACACATGAGCCTGGGCTCCGGCTGTGTGGTCAAGCAGGATCTCGTCCTGATCGACGCGGCCATCGCCGACGGCAGCTTCTTCGAGAACCCGGTCCTGACCGCCGCCGCCCGCGCCGCCGCCGCCGCGGGCCGGCCGGTCCACCTGATGGGACTGGTCTCGGATGGGGGCGTGCACAGCCATGTGAACCAACTCGTGGCCCTGATCGATCTGTGCCGACGTGAGGGCGCGCGGCCCATGGTCCACGTCTTTACCGACGGGCGCGACACCCCGCCGCGCTCCGCCAAGGCCTTCCTCGCCCCGGTCGAGGAGGCCCTGGCGGCGGCCGACGGGGCCATCGCCACCGTCACCGGGCGCTATTACGCCATGGACCGCGACCAGCGTTGGGAGCGCACCGAGATCGCCTGGCGCGGTCTGGTGGAGGGGGCGGGGCGCCACGCCGCCGACGCCCGCGCCGGGATCGATGAGGCCTACGCGGCGGGTGAGGATGACGAGTTCATCCGCCCCACCATCATCGCCGGCGGCGAGCTGATCCGCGACGGCGATCAGGTCATCCATTTCAACTTCCGCAAGGACCGCCCGCGCCAGATGGTGGAGGCCTTCTTCCAGCCCGACTTCAAGCCCTTCCACCGCAACGGCGTCACCGGGGTGAAGGTCACCTGCATCATGGAATACGACGACACCTACGGCCTGCCCTTCGCCTTCGACCACGACATCCCCCGCATCACCCTGGGCCAGGTCTTGAGCGACGCCGGCATCCCCCAGTTCCACTGCGCCGAGACTGAGAAATACGCCCACGTCACCTTCTTCTTCAACGGCGGGCGGGGCGACCCCTTCCCCGGTGAGGAGCGCGGTCTGATCCCCTCGCCCAAGGTCGCCACCTATGACCTGCAGCCGGAGATGAGCGCCCCCGCGGTGGCCGATACGACCATCGCCGCACTGGCGAGCGGGAACTTCCCCTTCATCGTGGTCAACTTCGCCAACGGCGACATGGTGGGTCACACCGCGGTACGCGAGGCGGTGATCGAGGCGGTGCGGGTGCTCGACCGTGAGGCCGGGCGGGTCATGGACGCGGCGCGGGCGGCGGGCTATTCCATCATCCTCACCGCCGACCACGGCAACTGCGACGAGATGATCGATCCGGCGAGCGGTGAGCCGCATACCCAGCACACCGTCTACCCGGTCCCCTGCCTGGTCGCCGACGAGACCCAGTGGCGTCTGTCCACCGGCGGCGGCCTGGACGCCATAGCGCCGACGGTGCTGCAGCTCATGGGACTGCCGATCCCCAAGCAGATGCAGGGGCACTCGCTGCTGCTGGGGCCGGCGACGGTCTAAGCCCGTTCTCCGCGGGTTGGCCGGAAGGCCGACCTGCGGCCGATCAAATCTTGCCTCCTTGATCCTCAGCTTGCAGGATAACGCGGATGACCGCTGCCTGAACCCCCGCCGGAGCCCCGATGCGCCAATACCTGGATCTGCTGCAAGACGTGGTCGACCACGGCAGCGACAAGCCGGACCGCACCGGCGTGGGCACCCGCTCGGTGTTCGGGCGCCAGGTGCGCTTCGACCTGCGCGCGGGGTTTCCGCTGCTGACCACCAAGCGCGTACACTTCAAGAGTGTGGTCGAGGAGTTGCTGTGGTTTCTGTCCGGTTCCACCGATAACAACGAACTGAAGGCCCGCGGGGTCGGCATCTGGGACGAGTGGGCGGCGCCGTCCGGCGACCTGGGGCCGATCTACGGTGCCCAGTGGCGCAGTTGGCGCTGCCCGGACGGGCGTACCATCGATCAGCTTGCGGAGTTGATCGCGACCATCCGCGCCCGCCCGGACTCCCGCCGCCTGGTGGTGTCCGCCTGGAACCCGGCGGACCTGCCGGACGAGACCCGCAGTCCCCAGGTCAACGCGGCGGCCGGGCGCATGGCGCTCGCCCCCTGCCATTGTCTCTTCCAGTTCTATGTAGCGGATGGGTGCCTGTCCTGCCAACTCTATCAACGCAGCGCCGACCTCTTTCTCGGCGTCCCCTTCAACATTGCGAGCTATGCGCTCCTCACCCACCTGGTCGCGCAGCAGTGTGACCTGGGGGTGGGCGAGTTCGTGCACAGCTTCGGCGATCTCCACCTCTACCGGAACCACTTAACCGATGACATCGTCTTTGCCCAACTGGCCCGCAACCCCCGGCCGCTCCCCCGGCTCGCACTCGCCCGGCGCCCGCCCAGCCTGTTCGACTACCGCTTCGAGGACCTCACGGTTCTGGGCTACGAGCCCCACCCGGTCATCCGTGCCCCCATCGCGGTGTGATGGCCGGGCTGCCCCGGAGGCGACCCCATGATGGACCTGCTGCTCGACTATGCCCTGTTCCTGGCCAAGACCCTCACGGTGCTGGTGGCCACGGTGCTGGCGGTGGTCTTCGCCATGCGCGCCCGCCACGCGGGGGGCGGGTCTGACGACGGCGAGCGTCTGGAGATCCTGGATCTCAATGAGCGCTACCGCAGCCTCGCGCGGGCGCTCAAGGAGACCTGCCTGACCAAAAAGGACTTCCGGGCCTATGTCAAGGCCGAGCACAAACGCGAGAAGGCGCGCGCGAAGGCCCAGACGGAGGAGCGCAAGCGGCTGTTCGTCATCGACTTCAGCGGTGACATCCGGGCCACCGAGGTGGCCGCGCTGCGCGTCCTGGTCACCACCATCCTGCTTGATGCGAAGGCGGGCGACGCAGTCCTGGTGCGGGTCGAGAACGCCGGCGGCACCGTCCACGAGCACGGCCTGGCCGCCTCCCAACTGGCCCGCCTGCGGGCGCGCGGGGTGCATCTGACGGTTGCGGTGGACAAGATCGCCGCCAGCGGGGGCTATCTGATGGCCTGTGTGGCGGACCGGATCGTGGCCGCCCCCTTCGCCGTGCTGGGCTCCATCGGTGTGCTGGCCGAGCTGCCCAACTTCCACCGCCTCCTGGAGCGCCACGGGGTGGACTTCGAGTTGCAGACCGCCGGGCAGTACAAGCGCACCCTGACCCTCTTCGGCGAGAACACCGACGCCGCGCGGCAAAAGCTCCAGGAACAGTTGGAGGAGACCCATAACCTGTTCAAGGGCTTCGTGCACGAGTACCGCCCCGCCTTAGACCTGGAACTGGTCGCCACCGGTGAGTATTGGCACGGCAACCGGGCGGTGGAACTGGGCCTGGTGGACGCCATCCAGACCAGCGACGACCTGCTGCTGACCGAAAGCGAGCACCGCGACCTCTTGCAGCTCAAGTACACCGCCAAAAAGAAGCCCATCGAGCGGCTGCTGGCGAGCCTGCAGGGGGCCCTGGCGGGGCGCCTGGCGGCCTGGGCCGGGCGCCTGGCTCAGAGTCCTCGATGAGTCCGCGCGGCACCCGCAAGGAAGGGCCTTTTTTGTGTCATCGCGAGTCCTTGGGGGTTGCGCCGCTTGAAAATGGCCTCTACGCTCAAGGGGCGCGGCGGGTACACCCTGGCGCCGCGTCACCACCCACTTTGGAAGGAGACCACAGATGAAATTGTATAGCCCCCGTTTCGTCGTGATTGCGCTCGCCTCCGCGGCCCTCTGCGGCGTCCTGGTCAGCGTCCCGGCCGGTGCCGCCGACTCGGCCTGTAAGGGTCTGGAGGAAGCCAAATGTGCCGCCATGGACGGCTGCGCCTGGACCAAGGAATACACCCGCAAGGATGGCAAGACCGTCGCCGGCCATTGCAAGAAGGCCAGTGTGCCGGGTGCCAAGGCGACCACCAAGGACAAGGGTTCCACGCCGCCCGCCGACATGGGCACGGGCATGGCGCCCGCCGGCACCGCGACCGGGAAAGCGCCGGTCGGTATGGGTACCGGGGCCGGGCAGATGCCGATGCAGAAGGCGCCCTAGTCCGTGTTCGGACCCGGGAGCCCACTGCCGTTGAGTTAAGCGCCGCAGCCCAAGCGCCTGGAGTCCAAGGCTTCAGCCTTGGAGCGGGCCAAGGCTGAAGCCTTGGACTCCAGGCAGAGGCGACGCGGTCGGCGAGTGCGCCTCGACTTGATGGCAGTGACCCGGGAGCCCCGGCCGTCCGGCGGGGCTTCGCGGGTCCGGTGCCTGGTGACATCGCCCGCGGTTCAGCAGAAGTCCCGCGAGCGGGTGACGAGCCCGCCGAGCAGGGCCGAATAGTCCGTCAGGCGCCGGGCGATCAGGTGCGTCACCCCCGCCTCCCGCTGCACCTCCCCATCGACCCCCAGTAACCGCGCCCCCAGGAGCACCGCCCGCTGCTGCTCGGCGAGTTGCTTCCACACCACCAGGTTGACCTGGCCAGTCTCGTCCTCCAGCGTGACGAAGGTGACGTCGTGGGCGGTGCCCGGGCGCTGGCGGTTGATCACCAGCCCCGCGGTACTGATCCGCGCCCCCGGCGCCGCCGCCCCGACCTCAAGGGCGGTCAGCAGGTGCCGGGCGCTGAGGTGCGGGCGCAGCAGGGCCAGGGGGTGGCGACCCAGACTGAGCCCCAGGCTTGCGTAGTCGGCGACGATCTGCGCCCCCTCGGTAGGCGCGGGGAGCGGCGGCAGGCCGACGGCGGCCCGCGGGGGCGGGAGCGCCAGTTCGTCCTGGACCGGCCGCCGGGGTGGACCCAGGCCGATGAGCCCGGAGACCGACCAGGCCGCCCGGTGCCGATCGCCCGCCAGGGGGGCCAATGCGTCGGCGCGGGCCAGGGCCTTCAGATCGCCCCGGTCCAGGCCCGTGCGGGCGATCAGGTCGGCGAGGCTTGACCAGGGGGCCTGCTGTCGCTCCGCCACCAGGCGCCTGGCACCGGCCCGCGACAGGCCCTTGATCAGGCGCAGGCCCAGGCGCAGGGTTTGGGGGCGCGGGCGTCCCGCCCGCGTGGCGTCAGGAGGCTCGGGCTCCTCCAAGGTGCAATCCCAGTCACTCGCGTTCACCGCGACCGGCCGCACCTCCACCCCGACGCGCCGGGCCTCCCGAAGCAACTGCGCCGGGGCATAGAACCCCATCGGCTGGCTGTTGATGAGCGCCGCGAAGAAGGCGGCCGGCTCGTGGTGCTTGAGCCAGGCAGAGACATAAACCAGGAGCGCGAAGCTCGCGGCATGTGACTCCGGAAAGCCGTACTCACCGAAGCCCAGGATCTGGTGATAGATCTGTTCGGCGAACTCACGCGTATAGCCCCGCTCCAGCATCCCGCCGACGAGCCGCCCGCGGAGCGCCTCGAGCCCGCTGCGGCGCCGCCAGGCGGCCATGGAGCGGCGCACCTGGTCCGCCTCGCCCGGTGAGAAGCCCGCCGCCACCGTGGCGACTTTGATGACCTGCTCCTGGAAGATCGGCACCCCGAGCGTCCGCCCCAGGACCTCCTTGACCGCCTCGGACGGATAGCTCACCGGCTCCAACCCCTGGCGACGGCGCAGATAGGGGTGGACCATGTCCCCCTGGATCGGGCCGGGGCGCACGATCGCGACCTCGATCACGAGATCATAGAAACAGGCGGGCTTCAGGCGCGGCAGCATCGACATCTGGGCGCGGGACTCAATCTGGAAGACCCCGGTGGTCTCGCCGCGCTGGATCATGGCGTAGACCCGCGGGTCCTCGGCCGGGATGTCGGCGAGCGTCAGCCGGCTGCCGCGGAACCCATTGATCAGGTCCAGGGCGCGGTGGATGGCGGAGAGCATCCCGAGCGCCAGGCAGTCCACCTTGAGCAGCCCCAGAGTATCCAGGTCGTCCTTGTCCCACTGGATCACGGTGCGCCCGGGCATGGCCGCGTTCTCCACCGGCACCAGGCGCGACAGTTCCCCGCGGGCGATCACGAAACCGCCCACATGCTGGGACAGGTGGCGCGGGAAGCCCAGGACCTCATGGACCAGCCGCATGGTCTTGAGCACCAGCGGGTTATAGGGGTCGAGCCCGACCTCGCGCAGCCGCTCCGGGGCCACCGCCTGCCCGTCCCACCAGTTGAGATTGCGCGCCAGCCGGTCGACCTGGTCCAAGTCCATCCCCAGGGCCTTGCCGACATCGCGCACCGCGCCCTTGGGCCTGTAGGTGACCACCGCGGCGGCCAGTGCCGCCCGGTCGCGGCCGTATTTGGTATAGAGATACTGGATGACCTCCTCGCGGCGCTGGTGCTCGAAGTCCACGTCGATGTCCGGCGGCTCGCCCCGCTCCCGGGAGATGAAGCGCTCGAACAGCATCTCCATGCGCGCCGGGTCCACCTCCGTGATCCCGAGGCAATAGCAGACCGCCGAGTTGGCGGCCGAGCCCCGGCCCTGGCAGAGGATGCCGCGGGCGCGGGCGAAGCGCACGATGTCGTGGACGGTGAGGAAATAGGGCTCGTAGGCCAGCTCCGCGATCAGGGCCAGTTCGTGCTCGATCTGGTCGCGCACCCGGGGCGGGCAGCCGTCCGGCCAGCGGGTGGTCACACCTTCCTCGGTCAGGCGCCGCAGGTAGGCCGCGGGGGTGACGCCCGCCGGGACCAGTTCGTCCGGGTACTCGTAGCGCAACTCGTCCAGTGAGAAGCGGCAGGCGGCGGCCAGCTCCAGGGTCTGCGCCAACAGGTCGGGCGGGTAGAAGCGCGCGAGGTCCGCGCGGGTGCGCAGGTGATGCTCCCGGTTCTGGGCCAGGGCCTCGCCCGCCTGGTCCACCCGCACCCCGAGCCGGATGGCGGTCAGTACATCCAGGAGCGGTCGCCGATTCGCGGTGTGCATCGCCGCCTCCCCGCAGGCGGTGAGTTTCAGCCCCAGGTCCACGCCCAGGCGGCGCAGCCGCGCGAGCCAGGCCAGATCGGCGCCGCGGCGTTGCTGGATCACGCCGATCCAGAGCCGCCCGGCGCACAGGCCCTTCAGCCACTCACCCTGCGCCCGCTGCTCTGTGTCACCGTCCGCCGCCTCCGGCAGCCAGACCAGTAGACAGCCCGGCAGCCCGTCGGCCAGGTCCGCCGCCAGCAGCCGGTCCGTCCCCTTGGGCGAGCGCCGCCGCGCCGCCGTGATCAGGTGCGCGAGGTTCCCATAGCCGTCCCGGTCCATCGCCAGTGCCGCCAGGCGCGGGCCTGACTCCACCCGCAACTCGGCCCCGATGATCAGGTGCAGCCCCAGGGTGCGCGCCTCGGCGTGGGCGCGCACCACCCCCGCGAGCGAGCACAGGTCGGTCAGGGCCAGCGCGCTGTAGCCCAGTTCATGGGCGCGCCGGACCAGTTCCTCCGGGTGCGAGGCGCCGCGCAGGAAGGAGAAATTGGAGCGGCAGAGGAGTTCGGCGTAGGCCGGGGTCACGATCGGGGTCGCCTGGTGGAAAACTGTTGTTATATACAGTATCGACCAGTTTGACGGCGATTGCAGCACGGGTTTGCTCCCACCGGCGACCGGCTCCATAATCGCCACCAGGCGAGAGTGTCCTCAGGCCCACCGGAGGCGGATACATGACTTGGCAACAGAGAATCCGCGTCGACCCGCTGATCTGCCACGGGCAAGCCTGCATCGACGGCACGCGCGTGCCGGTGTCCGTCGTGCTCGACAACCTCGCCGCCGGTCTCGCCGAACAGCAGATCATCGACAGCTATCCACCCCTGACCACGGACGACGTCCAGGCCGCGATCCGGTATGCGGCGGAGTTGGCTCGCGAACAGGTCATCGACCTGCCGCAGCGCGATGCGGCATGGGATTCAAGGGCTGTAGGTCGGATGCCCGCAGGGCGATCCGCCATTGCGTGGGTACCTAAAGAGGCGGAACCGCCTGCGGTGTTCCGCGCGGGCTACGCGGGCTGCGCCGACCGCGAGGCCGTTGGTCCGCACAGCGGACGCTACAGGTGGGTAGGGTCCGCTGTGCGGACCAGCGATCCCGCGCCCGCCCGCCCGGGTGATGAGCGCGGCCGGCGCCGGGTGCTCTAGGGGTGCCGGGCCAGCCAGGCGCGGGCGGTCTCGGCGTGAGGGCTCTCCATCAACTCGTAGAGTGCCAGGGCGTGTTGCATATGGCCGCGGGCGGT
Organism: Candidatus Thiodictyon syntrophicum; assembly: GCF_002813775.1. Taxonomy (NCBI): domain Bacteria; kingdom Pseudomonadati; phylum Pseudomonadota; class Gammaproteobacteria; order Chromatiales; family Chromatiaceae; genus Thiodictyon; species Candidatus Thiodictyon syntrophicum. Next base: position 6,583,020 of record NZ_CP020370.1, on the reverse strand, counting down.
CTCGGGGTCGCCCAGCGTCTCTAAGGCCAGACCCAGGTTGAATGACACGGCGGCCTCGCCGAACTGGTCGCCGGTTTCGTGGACTGTAGCCAGGTACTGTTCGTAAAAGCCGATGGCCTTGCCGGGCTCGTCGAGGTCTTGCCAGGCAATACCGAGGCTGCCGATAGCGTTGCCCTCGCCGCGGCGGTCACCGACCTCGCGGGAAATGATAAGGGACATCTCGAAGAAGCCCATGGCCTCGCGCGGATCGCCAAGGAGAGCCCAGGCACTGCCGAGGTTGCCGAGCACATTGGCCTCGCCGCGTCGGTCGCCGATTTCTCGGGCGATGCTGAGAGACTTTTCGTAAAACTCGATGGCCTTGCGCGGCTCGCCGAGGTCGGACCAGGCGAGGCCCAGGTTGCCGCAACCTTCGCTCCAGCGGTCTCCGATTTCACGAGCGATGGCGAGAGACTGTTGATAAAAGCCGATGGCCTTGTGTGGCTTCCCGAGGTTCCTCCAGGCGATGCCGAGGTTGCCGAGGTGGTTGCCCTCCTTCCCCCGCTCGCCGAGCCGGCGGGCGGCGGCGAGCCCGGCATCGAGCCAGCGGACCCGTTCGCGCGGGTGCAGGTGCAGACCGAGCACATAGGCACCGGCGCCCGGGTAGTCCATCGCCAGACGGGCTGCGTCCTCGTCCGTGCCGGCCGCCGCCCAGCCCTGTCCGGCGGCGATCTGGGTGGCATCTGCGTCATAGGCGGCGAGGCCGGCGGTGACCCCCTCGTGACCCTCCTTATAGCGCTCATTGGCCGCCCGCAAGACCACGAGGAAATGGGCACTGTGCCGCCCCCGCGCCAGCCCGAGGTTCTCCGGGCTGGGTCCGGGCCCCCGTCCGGAACCTGGGTCCGGCACCAGCGCCAGGGCTCCGCGGCGATCGGCCGGAGCAGTTCATGCAGCCGGTAGCGCCCGCTGCCGGCGTCCCAGCGCAGCAGGCTGCGGTCGATCAGGTCGGAGAGCGTCGGCTGCGCCTCCCGCTCCACGGCGAGCCCCCAGACGGCAGCGGCGGCCGCCCGGTCGAAGGGGGCCGGGAAGCAGGCAAGCGCCTGCCAGCGGGCGGCGAGGCCCAAGTCCTCGACGAGCAGCCGGTCGGCCGAAAGGGCGAGGACGGCACCGACATGACCGCCTTCGATTGCGTCGCTATCGAGTGCCTGGTGCCGGGTCGCCTCGTCCTCGATCTCAGCGAGATATTCGGCCAGCGGGACCTCGGGGTGCAGGGCCAGGTGCGCACCGGCGACCCGGAGCGCCAGCGGCAGCCGGTCGCAGGCGGCGGCGAGGCGGTCCAGGTCGGCGTCGGCCAGGGCGCGGCCCTCGCCCAGGATGCCCGCCAGGAGCGCCCGCGCCGCTGCGGGTTCCAAAAGGTCCAGGTCGCGCCGCTCACCGAGCGCAATGCGCCGCCGGGAGGTGAGGATCAGGGCGGCTGGCGGACTGGGCACGAGCGGTGCGACCTGGGCGGTTCCGGCCGCGTCGTCGGCCAGGATCAGTACGCGTCGGCCGTTCAGGACCCCGCGGTAGAGCGCCTGGACCTGGGCCTCGTCGTCCGGGAGGCGCCATTCGGGCTCGAAGGCGCGGATGACCCAGGCCATGGCGTCTAGGGCGGACATGGGTTGCTCGCCGGCCCCGCCAAGCGGGATCAGAATCTGACCATCGGGGAAGCGGTCCTCGATGCGGTGCGCCACATGCACCGCGAGCGCGGTCTTGCCGAGCCCGCCCTGACCGGCCAGGGCGCAGATGGCGACGGTGCGGCCAGCGGTGAGGTGCGCCTCCAGCCAGTCGCGGTCGGCGGTGCGGCCGGTGAAGTCGGGCAGGTCCGCGGGGAGTTGGCAGCGGGGGTTGGGGGCGGCTCGGGCGTCCGCGTCCGGGCGGTCGCCGGTGATGCCCCAGACCAGGCGGCTGATGCCCTCCGAGTCGATCCCGGCGCGGAGATCCACCCAGGTGCGGTTCTTGAGGAAGAGTGAAATCGCGGGCTTCGCGGGTGCGCCGGGGAGCAGGACCGGGATGACGGGCCTTTTCTCATGGGCGGCCAGGTCCAGGGCGGCCTGCATCTCCTCGTCCTCCCAGGGGCCGATGCCTGAGCCGCCGATACAGACCAGGACCGCGCCCGAGGCGCGGATGCCGGCCTCCAGTTCCTTCTGCCAGGGCTGCCCGGGGCGCAGGTCCTCCTCGTCGAGCCAGACGCGCAGGTCCTGCGCCTGAAGTCGGCGGCGCAGTTCCCGGATCAGTGGCTTGTCGGCGCTGTGGTCAGAGAGAAAGGCGTCGAAGTCCATCGCAAACACCCGTAGTGGAGTCGCGGGTGTTTGATAACAGAATTTGCAGCGGGAGGCCAGGTGTCCGTCTCCCGCTGGGGCCTGAGGATCGCGTCGAAGGTGGTCACGCCGCCGCGGGCGGTCTCGCTCACCCCGACCGGGAAGCACTTGAGCCACTGCTTCGCGCTAAAAACTGAAATAGGCCCCCCTTGTATTTTAGTTTTCGAGCAAAAACCAAAACAAACCCGTTCCTTGTTCTTGCGAGCCGCTGGATTTGCGGGTGGGCAGGGAACGCAACCGCTGCCCCAGGCGCCCTGCCGTCCGTCCGTCGGACCCTCCCGGGCCACCTTGCCGGAACCCCCTGACCCCTATATACTGTGTCCAGAACAGTCGCCGACACAAAATATAGTATTTCACTGGGGGAGGGCCTGCCATGGGGACCGCGCACACCAACATCGCCAGCCTGCCCCTGCGGGTCCTCAAGCGCGACGGCCTGGAAGTCCCCTTCGATGCCGCCAAGATCGAGTCCGCCATCCTGCGCGCCGGCCAGGCGAGCGGCGAGTACGGCGACATGGAGTCGCGCCTGCTGACCGCCCAGGTGGTCAAGGTGCTGGCCCACCGCTTCGGCCACACCAAGGCGCCGGACATCGAGGCGATCCAGGACGTGGTGGAGCAGACGCTGATCGCGGCCAACCACTTCGAGACCGCCCGCTCCTACATCGTCTACCGCGAACAGCACACCCGGCTGCGCGACCACACCCGCACCCTGGTGGACGTGGCCGCCTCCATCGACGAGTACCTGGACCGCTCCGACTGGCGGGTGGCCGCCAACGCCAACCAGGGCTACTCGCTCGGCGGGCTCATCCTCAACACCTCGGGCAAGATGATCGCCAACTACTGGCTGTCCCACGTCTACCCGCCCGAGATCGGCGAGGTACACCGCGACGGTTCCATCCACGTCCATGACCTGGACATGCTCTGCGGCTACTGCGCCGGCTGGTCACTGCGCACCCTGCTGCACGAGGGGCTCAACGGCGTACCCGGGCGGGTCGAGGCGGGGCCGCCGCGCCACATGTCGAGCGCCGTGGGCCAGATCGTGAATTTTCTGGGGACCCTGCAGAACGAGTGGGCGGGCGCCCAGGCCTTCTCCAGTTTCGATACCTATATGGCCCCCTTCGTGCGGACGGACCGGCTCGATTATGCCCAGGTCCGGCAATGCATCCAGGAACTGATCTACAACCTGAATGTGCCGTCGCGGTGGGGAACCCAGTGCGTCGATGCGCAGACCGAGTGTCTGACCGAACAGGGCTGGAAGCACTACGACCAGCTTCAGACCGGCGAGCGCATCGCGACCTTCGATTGGCGCAACAATCGTCTGGAGTATCTGGAGCCGCTGGCCGTGAAGGCCTATGACTTCGACGGCGAGATGTACGTCCTGCGCAACCGTACCCAGGAGCAATGGATCACCCCGGGGCACAAGGTCCTGCGCAAGGTCTTCAACAGCGATAACCGGTGGGTCCTGGAAGACATCGAAGACGTTGCGGCACTCAAGTCACCGGTCATCATCCCGAACGCCTGGGAGACCGATTCGACGGTTGAGATCGACGACCGGGTGGTGATGCTGCTGGCCTGGGTGGTCGCCGAGGGGAACTTCGATTTCAGCGCCGGGCGTCGCCGGATCAGCCTGTTCCAATCGACCGGCCATCCGGAGAACGCGGCCGAGATCGCCTGGCTGCTCGAAGAACTCGGGCTCTCCTATCACCTGCTGGAGAAGACCGGGACCTACTCGAACTACCCGGTCTACCGTTATCGCCTGAACCAGGAAGGCAGTGACTTCGTGCTGGGCCATCTGGAACGCAAATGCGTTCCGGCGGTGATCCGCACCCTATCCGTCCGCCAGATCCAGCTTTTTCTGGACACCTACATCAAGGGTGACGGCAGTATCGAGCCGAACGGCCGCACCCGGATCTACACCAACGATCGCGACAACCTGGATGCCCTCCAGGAGCTTTGCACCCTGGCCGGTTACGGCAGCAGCGTCTATACGCGCCAGGACTCGGGTGTCCATGTACTGAACCTGATCCGCAACCGCGAGACCTATATCCAGCTCATCGAGCGTCGCGCTTACAAGGGCAAGGTTTGGTGCCCGACCACCCGTAACGGCACCTTCGTGGCACGCCGCAACGGCAAGACCTTCATCACCGGCAATACGCCTTTTACGAATCTCACCTTCGATTGGGTCTGCCCGGAGGACCTGCGCGATCAGGTGCCAGTGATTGCGGGCGAGGAGCAGCCCTATACCTACGGCGACCTCCAGGCCGAGATGGACATCATCAACCGCGCCTATATCGAGGTGATGACCGAGGGCGACGCCAAGGGCCGGATCTTCACCTTCCCGATCCCGACCTACAACATCACCCCGGACTTCCCCTGGGAGAGTGAGAACGCGGATCGGCTCTTTGCCATGACCGCCAAGTACGGCCTGCCGTATTTCCAGAACTTCATCAATTCCGAGTTGTCGCCGAACATGGTCCGCTCCATGTGCTGCCGCCTGCAGCTCGACCTGCGCGAATTGCTCAAGCGCGGCAACGGGCTCTTCGGTTCGGCCGAGCAGACCGGTTCGGTCGGTGTCGTCACCATCAATTGCGCCCGCCTGGGCTTCCAGCACCCGGGCGACGAGCCGGCCCTGCTGGCGCGTCTGGACCGGCTGCTCGAACTCGCCCGCAACAGCCTGGAGATCAAGCGCAAGGTGGTACAGCGGCACCTGGACGCCGGGCTCTTCCCCTATACCAAGCGGTATCTCGGGACCCTGCGCAACCACTTCTCCACCATCGGGGTGAACGGGATCAACGAGATGATCCGCAACTTCACCCGCGACCGGGAGGACATCACCACGGACCTCGGCCAGGCACTCGCCATCCGCCTGCTCGACCGGGTGCGCGCGCGCATGGTGGAGTTCCAGGAGACCACCGGCCACCTCTACAACCTGGAGGCGACCCCGGCGGAGGGGACCACCTATCGCTTCGCCCGCGAGGACCAGAAGCGCTTCCCGGGCATCCTCCAGGCCGGGACCCCGGACGCGCCCTATTACACCAACAGCACCCAACTGCCGGTAGGCTTCACGGACGACCCCTTCCAGGCCCTGGCGATGCAGGAGCCGCTCCAGTCCCGCTACACCGGTGGTACCGTGCTGCATCTGTATATGAGCGAGCAGGTCTCCAGTGTGGAGGCGTGCAAGCGGCTGGTGCGCCGCGCGCTCACCAACTTCCGCCTGCCCTATATCACCGTCACCCCCGTGTTCTCCATCTGCCCCAAGCACGGGTATCTGGCCGGCGAGCATGAATTCTGCCCGGTGTGCGATGAGGAACTGATCGCGCGCAAGCGGGTAAGCGCGACTTAGCTCTTAGCGCTTAGCTCTTAGCCGCACCTGAACGCCAATCAACGCAAAGCAGTCGGCCCCGCCACGCCGACCGCAATCGAGCAACGAGACGAGGAGATCGAGACCATGAATGAACTGACCACCGCCAGCCTGAACCCGCAAGAGCGCACCCGCTGCGAAGTCTGGACCCGGGTCATGGGCTACCACCGCCCGGTCGCCGCCTTCAACGTCGGCAAGCGCGCCGAGCATGGCGAGCGCTGCTACTTCACCGAGAATCCGTGCGGCACCCCGCTGCGCGCGCCCCAACAGGCCGCCGCCTGAGTCCGGGAAGAATTTTGTCCGCAAATGAACGCAAATGAACGCAAATAATTCAAGAGTGCTTGCGACCCGTGGGACGACATCCGGACGACTATCCCGCGGGAACCGTCAGGGCCTTGATGATTAGCGTTTATTTGCGTTCATTTGCGGCTGAACTCCTCTTTACCGGCCTGAAGGATTCGCCATGGGAATTGCGCAGTCGCCGCAGTTGATCACCGCTGCGCCGGTGCCGCCGACGAGCGCCCGGCGGGAACTGCGCGTCGGCGGCCTCACGCCCCTGACCACCGTCGACTACCCCGGCGAACTCGCCGCCGTGGTCTTCTGCCAAGGCTGCCCCTGGCGCTGCCGCTATTGCCACAACGGCCACCTGCTGCCCCCGCGCGCAGCGGAGTTGATCCCCTGGGCCCAGGTGCGCGCCTTCCTTGAAGCCCGTCGCGGACTCCTGGACGCGGTGGTCTTCAGCGGCGGTGAGCCGACCCTCCAGCCCGCACTGGGGGCGGCCATGACGCAAGCCCGCGCCCTGGGCTTCAAGGTCGGGCTGCACAGTTCCGGGGCCTATCCGGCGCGCATCGAGGCACTGCTGCCGCTACTCGATTGGGTCGGGCTCGACATCAAGGCCCTGCCGGAGCACTACCCGGCCATCACCGGCGTCCCCGGCTCAGGCGAGCGCGCCTGGGCGAGCCTGCGCCTTCTGCTCGCGGCCGGAGTACCGCTGCAGGTGCGCACCACCCTGATGCCCGGCCAGGATGGCCCCGCCCAACTGGCGACGCTGCCCGAGCGCCTCGCCGCGCTGGGGGTGCGTGAGCACCGCATCCAGTCCTGCCGCACCGGGCATACGCTCGATCCGACCCTCGCCGCCGAGTCGGCGCGGGTTCTGTGATGCCATAGCACATACGCCGCAGGTGGCGGAACCGCTACGCGTTCCGCCCCACCCGCTTGAACCGGCCCGTCGGCTCAATCCTCCGTATTCATTGTAGACTTAGGCAATTAGCGTCGAAACTCAGCCGTCGGCGAATCCGACCCCAGGTCACGCCCTTTCAATGCTAGACATCTTCAACCATGTCACCCAGGGCGTTGCCCTGGGCTGGTATGTCACGCCCTGCCGAGATCTGGTTCGGGCCATTGCCCGCCTGCCCCCCGCTGCGGTACGGCGCTGATCACTTGGAACTAAACCACTTGAATAATCGCCCAGCGGGCGATTATTCAAGCCTCGACCATCTGGTACAGGGTGTTCCCCGGCCGCACCATCGGCAGGACGTTCTCCGCCTTGTCGACCCAGCAGTCCACCAGTACCGGATGCTCCTGGGCCAGCGCCCAGGCAACCCCCTCGCGCAGTTCCTCATTGGTGCGGATGCGCAGGGTCTTGAGCCGGGGGTAGACGTATTTGAGCCCGGTGAGGTTGGGGATCTGGCGGCGGCAGCCTGCGTCGATGTCGGTGCAGTCCGGGTCGCACTCGGCGGTGCGCGAGAGGCAGGTCTCATAGTGCATCCCGGCGTCCATCATGTCCTCCCATTGGCGGACCATCCCCAGGAAGTTGTTGTTGAGCACGAACATCTTGAGCGGGATCCGCTGGGCTACGACCGTGCCCAGTTCCTGGATGTTCATCTGGAAGCTGCCGTCGCCGTCGATCAGGACCACCGGGCGGCTGGGGTCGGCGAACCAGGCGCCGATGGCGGCGGGCAAGCCGAAGCCCATGGTCCCGAGTCCGCCGGAGCTGATCCACTGGCGCGGGCGCTGGAAGCGGTAATACTGGGCCGCCCACATCTGGTGCTGGCCGACCCCGGTGACCAGGGTGGCATCACCGCCGGTCAGTTCGGAGATGGTCTCGATCACGGCCTGGGGCTTGAGGTGGGGGCCGCTCTGATAGGGCTTGGGCAGTTGGGTGCGCCACTCCTGCACCTGGGCCATCCAGTCCGGGTGCCGGGCGTCCCGGCCGCTCGCCAGGGCATAGTCCAGGAAGGCATCCGCCCCCGCGACCAGGTGCAGATGGGTCGCGACTGTCTTGTCGATCTCGGAGGGGTCGATGTCGACCTGGGCGATCTGCTTGTCGATGGCGAAGCCGCGCACCGCCACGCGGTCGTCGAAGCGCCCGCCCAGGGTCAGGATCAGGTCGGCGTCGCGCAGCGCGTAGTTGGCCGGGATGGTGCCGTGCATCCCGGGCATCCCCAGGTTGTGGGGGTCCTCAAAGGGGATCGCGCCCAATCCGTTGAAGGTGGTGGTGACCGGCACCGCGAAACGCTCCGCGAAGCGGCACAGGGCGGCGGCGGCCCCGGCGTGGATCACGCCGCCGCCGGCCTTGACCACGGGGCGCGCGGCCGCGGTCAGGGCGGCGAGGATGGCGTCGGCCCGGGCCGGGTCGAAGGGGATCGACTCGTGGTAGCGACGACGGGGCGGGTTGCTGTGGGTCAGGGGCGCGAGCTGCACGTCCTTGCAGATGTCCACCACCACCGGGCCGGGGCGACCGCTGCCGGCCAGGGCATAGGCCTCGCGCAGCACCCACTCCAGGTCACGCACGTCTTTGACCAGGTAGTTGTGCTTGGAGATGGCCCGGGTGACGCCGACCGTGTCCACCTCCTGGAAGGCGTCGGAGCCGATGGCCCCGCTCGGCACCTGCCCGGTGATGAAGAGCGTCGGGATGGAGTCCTTGTAGGCGTCCGCGATGGGGGTGGTGAGGTTGGTCGACCCGGGTCCGGAGGTGGCGAGCGCCACGCCCACCCGGCCGCTCGTGCGGGCATAGCCCTCCGCGGCGTGCCCGGCCCCGGACTCCTGGCGGCACATGATGAAGTGCGGGCAGGGCGCGCCGCCGCGCAGGCGTTTGTTCAGCTCGACATGGAGCGGAATCACGGCCCCGCCGGTGTGGCCGAAGATGGTTTCGACACCGAGATCTGTCAACACATCGAATAACACGGCGGCGCCGGTGCGCAGGGCGAGGGTCTCTGGGGCATTCATGGGGATCGGGTAGGTCCTGGGAAACGGGGAGGCATGGTGCCCATGATCCCAGAAAGCACCGTGCCCGGAAAGAATGTTCGTCCGCAAATGAACGCCAATGAACGCAAATAAGATAAGGATTCAGAGGATGGGCCGGCGTCACCGCCAGGGCCGGCGAACGCTACTATAGCAGCCAATGATTCTTCAACGTTGCTTTTTTGAACAATAGGTTGCAGCTATTTTTCTTATTTGCGTTCATTGGCGTTCATTTGCGGACAAACGTCTTCCCGCGCTCAGCGGCCTGCGCTAAGCCTCTGCCGCGAGCGCCAGATAGGCCCGGTGCAGCCGCTCGACCTGGGGCCCCAGGGCCGCGGGTTGGCCGCCGTTGTCGATGATGTCGTCGGCCCGCGCTACACGCCGAGCGCGCGGGATCTGACTCGCTATGATGCGCTCGACCTCGGCCTGCGCGAGCAGGCTGCGGCGGCACACCCGTGCAATCTGGGCCGCTTGCGGGCAGTCCACTACCAGCACCCGATCCGCCAGGGACTCCTGACCGCTCTCCAACAGGAGCGGCACGACCAGCAGCACGTAGGGCGTCTGAAGACAGGCGGCGCGCTCCAGCATCAGACCGCGGATCGGCGGGTGCAGGATGGACTCCAGGCGCGCGCGGGCCCCCGGGTCGGCAAAGACCAGGCCGCGTAGCGCGGCCCGGTCCAGGCTGCCGTCGGGCAGCACGACGGTGCCGAACTGGGCCCCGATGCGGGCCAGGGTCGGGGTGCCGGGTTCGGTCAGTTCCCGGGCCAGCAGGTCGGTGTCGATGACGCCGGCGCCGAGCGCGGCAAACCGTTCGGCCACGGTCGACTTGCCGCTGCCGATCCCGCCGGTGAGCCCGACCCTAAACATGTGACCGCAACCCGCTCACGCCAGGCCGGCGAGGCGCAGATAGGCGGCGTTGAGCTGCGGACCCCAGATCAGACAGATGAAACCGGCAACGGCCAGGAAGGGACCGAAGGGCATGGGGACCCCGCGGGCGTGCCGTCCGGTGACGATGAGCAGGGTGCCGAGCAGGGCCCCGGCCAAGGCCGCGAGCAGCAGGATCTGGGGCAGGAACTGCCAGCCGAACCAGGCCCCGAAGAGCGCCAGGAGCTTGAAGTCGCCGTAGCCCATGCCCTCCTTGCCGGTGGCCAGCCGAAAGAGCTGGAAGACGCACCACAGGCTCAGATAGCCCGCGGCGGCACCGATGATTGCGGAGGCGCTGTCCGTGAAGAGTCCGAACAGGCTGCACAGCAGACCGACCCAAAGGAGCGGGACGCTGATCGAGTCCGGCAGCAACTGGGTGTCGAAGTCGATGAGCGCGAGCGTAATCAGTCCCCAGGTCAGGGGCAAGGCGACCAGCGTCTGCCAGCTCAGGCCGAAACGCAGGACCACGATCAGGGTCAGCACCGCGGTCAGGCCCTCGATCAGCGGGTAGCGGGGGCTGATGCGTGTGCGGCAGGCGGAGCAGCGCCCGCGCAGGAACAGATAACTCAGGATGGGGACGTTTTCCAACGCGCGGATCCGGTGGCCGCAGGATGGACAGTGCGACGGCGGTCGGGCCAGGCTGAGCGCTGGTTCGGTGTCGGCCGGCGGGACCCCGGCGAGTTCCGCGCACTCGCGGCGCCAACTCGCCTCCATCATCCGCGGCAGGCGCAGGATCACGACGTTGAGGAAGCTCCCGACAATCAGCCCCAGGGCCAGGGCGGACCCGTAGAGCAGGCCCGGGTTGGCGTTGAAGACCTCGATCCACAGCATTATTGAACTCAGTGATTAGTGGCCAGTGATTAGTGGTCAGTGGTCACTCATTGGTGATACGCGGCTACTCACTAGTGCATGACGCCGAGAATCCCGCGACCATATCTGTTCGTTGTCGTTGTCGTTGTCGTTGTCGTAATCGTTTTCGACTCCGATTACGACAACGACAACGACAACGACAACGATCACGACCGGGAACGGTAGCGGAACTTTCGACGTTCTGCACTAGCCGCCGACCACTGGCCACCGCCTCACACCACGGAGGCAAGCTTGAAGATCGGCAGGTACATGGCCACCACCAGGCTGCCCACCAGGCCGCCGATGACCACCATGATCATCGGCTCCAAGAGGCTGCTGAGACTGTCGACGGCATTGTCCACCTGCTCCTCGTAGAAGTCGGCGACCTTGGCGAGCATCTCGTCCAGGGCGCCGGACTCCTCGCCGATGGCAGTCATCTGGATCACCATGTGGGGAAACAGGTTGCGCTGCCGCATGGACAGTTGCAGGGACTGGCCGGTGGCCACCTCCTCGCGCATCTTGAGCACCGCCTCCTGATAGACGATGTTGCCGGTGGCGCCGGACACCGATTCCAGTGCCTCCACCAAGGGGACACCGGCGGCGAACATGGTGGATAGGGTCCGGGCAAAGCGCGCCAATGATGCCTTATTGAGGATAACGCCGATGATCGGGATCTTCAGGAGCGTGCGGTCGACGATCTCGCGAAACTTGCGGGAGCGCTTGAAGACATAGCCGATCGCCCAGATTGCCCCGGCAACGACCAGAAAAACCGCCCACCACCACTCCCGCAGCACGTCTGACATGGCGATGACCGCCAGGGTGAAGGCCGGCAGGTCCGCCCCGAAGCTGCTGAACAGTTCCTTGAACTGAGGGATGACGAAGATCAGGATCACCACCGTGACGAGGATGGCGACGGCAATGACCGCCGTGGGATAGAACAGGGCTTTCTTGATCTTGCCCTTGATGGATTCGGTTTTTTCCTTGTAGACCGCAATCTTGTCCAACAGGATGTCCAGCACACCGGCCTGCTCACCGGCGGCGACCAGATTGCAGAACAGGTCATCGAAATAGAGTGGGTGCTTGCCCAGGGCCTCCGCCATGGCGGTGCCGCTCTCGATATCCTGCTTGATGGCGAGGATCAAGTCCTGCATGGCCGCGTTGTCGTGTCCGCGGCCGACGATGTCGAAGGACTGCACCAAGGGCACACCGGCGGCCATCATGGTCGCCAGTTGGCGGCTGAAGATGGCGATGTCACCGGCGCCGATCTTCTTTCTGCCGCTGAAGAGCGACTGGGCCTTTTTCCTGACTTTTGTGGGGTTTACCCCCTGGCGGCGCAGGTCGGCGCGCACCGTCGTGATGCTCGAGGCGCGGGTTTCGCCTTTGACACGGCCGCCGCGGCGGTCGGTTCCTTCCCAAACGAAAACATAGGCCTTTTCAGCCTTGGGCGGGGCCTTGGGTTTAGGCCTGGGCCTCTGCGCTGCTGCCAGTGCCATGGGCGTCAGTCCTTCGTGACTCGGTTGATCTCTTCAAGGCTGGTGATTCCGGCCTTGACCTTGCGCAGCCCGGATTGCCGCAAGTTTGCGACCCCTTCGCGCGCTGCCTGTTCGGCCAACTGGAGCGCGTTGCCGCCCTCCATGATGAGGCGCCCGATCGCCTCGGATACCTTCATGACCTGAAAAATCCCGATTCGTCCCTTATAGCCCTTGGTGCAGCGTTCGCAGCCGACCGGGCGGTAGACGGTGATGCCCTCGTCGAGATCGGCTTCCGTGAACCCCTCCTCGCGCAGGGCCTCGCGCGGTACCTCCTCGGGCTGCTTGCAGCTTGGGCACAATTTACGGGTCAGGCGCTGGGCCATGATCAGCAGGATCGAGGAGGCAATGTTGAACGGCGCCACACCCATATTGGCCAGTCGGGTGAGCGTCTGTGGGGCGTCGTTGGTGTGCAGGGTGGAGAGCACCATGTGTCCGGTCTGGGCGGCCTTGACCGCGATCTCGGCGGTCTCCAGGTCGCGGATCTCCCCGACCATCAGGATGTCCGGATCCTGGCGGAGAAAGGCGCGTAGCGCGGAGGCGAAGGTCAGCCCCGTTTTTGGGTTCATGTTGACCTGGTTGATCCCCGCCACCTGAATCTCTACCGGGTCCTCGACCGTTGAGATGTTGACATCCGGCGCGTTGAGGATGTTGATCGCGCTATAGAGGGAAACGGTCTTGCCGGAGCCCGTGGGGCCCGTGACCAGGATCATCCCGTAGGGCTTCTTGATGGCGGCGAGGAAGAGGTCGCGCTGCTCCGGCTCGAAGCCCAGCGCATCGATCCCGACCTGGGCCGAGGTGGAGTCCAGAATCCGCAGCACCACCTTCTCCCCGTGCAGGCACGGCAGGGTGTTGACGCGGAAGTCGATATCACGGGTGCGGCTGAGCTTGAGCTTGATGCGCCCGTCCTGCGGGACCCGGCGCTCGGCGATGTTCATCCGCGACATGACCTTGAGCCGGGCGACCAGACGCGCGGCGATGTTGAGCGGCGGGTTGGCGACCTCGCGCAGCAGACCGTCCTGACGAAAACGGATGCGGAAGTACTTTTCATAGGGCTCGAAGTGGATGTCCGAGGCACTGTTGGTGATGGCGTCCACCAGGATCTTGTTGACGTAGCGCACCACCGGTGCATCATCGACATTGAGATCGGAGTCGTCGTGTTGGTCCTCGTCGTCCGCGGCGATATCGAGGTTGTCCAGGTCCGTATCCATGAGGTCCGTCATGGTGGTGTCCTGGGCATCGATGGCACGATCGATGGCCGCCGCGAGTTTGTCCTCCTCCACCAGGACCGCGTCCGTGGCGAGCCCGGTGTTGAAACGAATTTCCTCCAAGGCCTGACCATTGGTCGGGTCGGACAGGGCGAGGAAGATGCGGTTGCCGCGACGGAACAAGGGCAGTGCCCGGTGCTTGCGGATCAGCTTCTCGTCGACCAGATTCAGCGGCATGTCGACCAGTTCCAGCGCGCTCAAGTCCAGGAGCGGTACACCAAACTCGTGGGAGGCCGCGATGGCAATGCGCCGACTGTCGAGCACCTTCTGATCGACTAAGTACTTGACGAAGGGCTCGCGGCGCCGCAGTGCCTCGGTGGTCGCGGTGGTCGCCTGGTCCTCGGTCAGCAAGCGATCCCGCACCAGGCGCCACGCCAGGCCCGACGGTTTCATGGTGGTCTGATTGGTCGCCATTGGATGCCTGTCCGGTCGGGGTGGCCCCGCGGGGCGCGGGGCCAAAGTCCAAGCTGTGCCGCCCGCGTCGCAACCTGCGCGTGCGGGGGCCCTCGAAATACCGTGCCGCCCATACCCGGCACCCGCGGCGGCGCCAGGGTCAGCCCCCGCACCCCCAAGCTTAGCGGGCTCGCCCGTCTAAGTCTGTTATCTGTTGACCGAAAATGCGAGCCTGACGTTCTTGGCCACCAGTCCGTTGTCCTTCTGCTCGCTCTCGTTGACGTAGAACTCCAGCACGGTCTCCCGGTTCATCAGCAGGTCCTCCGTGACGTCGTCTGCCAACTCGTTGACGTGACAGAAGACACTGGCGTAGGGCGAGCCCTCGCCCCGGGGGTCGGTGACCCACAGGTTGGGGGAGATGTGGTCCATGATACGCAGAAAACCGTAGCCTTTGTCGGCGATCCACTTGGTGCAGACCCCGCGCACGCAGGAGCCGGACTTGCCCCACTCATTGCGCGGTTCGTAGGAGACGGGCACCAGGTCGGGGATCAGGAAGCCGGAGTAGAAGGCGTCAACCTCGCGCTGGAGATCGCGGGAGACGTTCTTGAAACCGATCAACTCCACCCGACAGCCCTTGTTTTGCAACGCATTAACCACCTGGATGAAGTCGCCGTCGCCGGTGACGAGCAACACCTGGTCAAGCTTGTCGGCCTGGAGCATGGCATCCACCGCCATGTCCAGGTCCGCATTGGCCTTGGTGGTGACGTTACCGGCCTCGTCAGTGTAGCGGCGTACCAGCTTGACGGTGATTTTCCAGCCGAAATCCCGCACCATCTGCTGATAGATGCGCGACTTTTTCGCGTACTCCATGTCTTCGCGCGCGCGCTCGGCGTCGAAGGCCATATAGGTATTCAAACGTTGCAGGACCCCGTTCTCGCGGGCCGCAAAGCGGCGCAGAACGTCATAACGCATCTGGTAGCCGCCGTTGTAACGCACATTCTCGGCATCGACAAAGACCCCAACACGACGATGAGAACTCAATTTAACCTCTGGGAAACAATAATCTAATTTGGAACCCGCCAAGTTTCTGCCGCGGACTCAGGCACCAACGAAGTCCATGCCTTGAGCCTTAGGTCGCACCCGCCGGATGGAAATTGGACAGGATTAACAGAATTTTTCAGGATTCACAAGATAATACATTGCTGCTTGCGTATGTCAAAATCCTGTTAATCCGGTGAAATCCTGTTAATCCTGTCCGTTTGTCTGCGCTCGCTCGCGTCACTGACCCTTGGACTGGTCGCACCGCACGCGGTGCGACCAGCGGGTCCGCCCTACTTGTTGGCGCGGCCCTCGATCAGGTCATTGACCACGGTCGGGTCGGCCAGGGTCGAGGTGTCGCCCAGGCTGTCGATCTCGTTGGCCGCGATCTTGCGCAGGATGCGGCGCATGATCTTGCCCGAACGGGTCTTCGGCAGGCTTGGCGCCCACTGGATGATATCCACGATGGCGATGGGTCCGATCTCCCCGCGCACCATGGCCACCAGTTCCTTCTTGAGGTCATCCGTGCCCTCGACACCCTGCATCGGGGTCACATAGGCGTAGATGCCCTGGCCCTTGATGTCGTGAGGGTAGCCCACCACCGCCGCCTCCGCCACATGGGGGTGCAGCACCAGGGCCGACTCGATCTCCGCGGTCCCCAGGCGGTGGCCGGAGACATTGAGCACGTCGTCGATGCGCCCGGTGATCCAGTAGTAGCCGTCCTGATCGCGGCGGGCGCCGTCACCGGTAAAGTAGTAACCGGGATACTGCTTGAAGTAGGTGTCGACGTAGCGCTGATGATCGCCGTAAACGGTACGCATCTGGGCCGGCCAGGGCTGGGTGATGACCAGCGCGCCCTCCCCAGGACCATCGATCAGGGTGCCGGTGGCCGCGTCCACCAGGGCCGGGACCACGCCGAAGAAGGGCTTGGTGGCGGAACCGGGTTTGAGTGCGGTGGCGCCCGGCAGGGGGGTGATCAGGTGGCCGCCGGTCTCGGTCTGCCACCAGGTATCCACGATCGGGCAGCGCTCGTCGCCCACCACCCGATGGTACCACTCCCAGGCCTCCGGGTTGATCGGCTCACCCACCGAACCCAGGATGCGCAGCGACTTGCGCGAGGTCTTCTTGACCGGGTCTTCGCCGGCGCGCATCAGTGAGCGGATGGCGGTGGGGGCGGTGTAGAAGATGTTGACCTGGTGCTTGTCCACCACCTGCCAGAAGCGCGACATGTCCGGATAGTTGGGGATACCCTCGAACATCAAGGACGTAGCGCCGTTGGTCAGGGGCCCGTAGACGATATAGGTGTGGCCGGTGACCCAGCCCACGTCCGCGGTGCACCAGTAGATTTCGCCCTCCTGGTAGTCGAAGACATACTTGTGGGTCATGGCGGCGAAGACCAGATAGCCGCCGGTGGTATGCAGCACCCCCTTGGGCTTGCCGGTGGAACCGGAGGTGTAGAGGAGGAAGAGCGGGTCCTCGGCGTCCATCTCCTCGGGTTCGCAGACCGGGGCGGCCTTGGCCATCTCCTCGTGGTACCACACGTCGCGGCCCTCCTTCCAGGCCACCTTGCCGCCGGTACGGCGCACCACGATCGCGGTGCCGACGCTGGGGCACTCCTCGAGCGCGGTGTCCACGTTCTTCTTCAGGGGCACGCTGCGCCCGCCGCGCATACTCTCATCGGCGGTGATGACCACCCGACAGTCGGAGTCCAGGATGCGGTCGCGCAGGCTGTCCGGGGAGAAGCCGCCGAAGACGATGGAGTGGACGGCACCGACCCGGGTGCAGGCGAGCATGGCCACCGACGCCTCCGGGATCATCGGCATGTAGATGCAGACCCGATCGCCCTTCTTGACCCCGTGGGCCTTGAGCACGTTGGCGAATTTATTGACCTCCGCGTGCAGTTCGCGGTAGGTGATCTTGCGGTCCTCGGCCGGGTTGTCGCCCTCCCAGATCAGTGCGACCTGGTCGCCGCGGGTCGCCAGGTGGCGGTCCAGGCAGTTGTAGGAGACGTTGAGCTTGCCGCCCTTGAACCAGTTGATGTGCAGGTTCTCCGCGTCGAAACTCCAGTCCAGCACCGAGTCCCAGGGCTTGGACCAGGTCACGAATTCTTGCGCCTGGGCGGCCCAGAAGGTCTCCGGGTCCGCAAGCGACTGCTTGTACATCGCCTCGTACTGCGCCGCGTTGATGTGGGCCTTGGCGGCGATTTCCTCGGGGATGGGGTAAATTTTATCTTGCGACATCTCTCATGTCCTCCGGTTGGGGTGGTGGCCAGCAGCGAAACCCAAGGGTTGGGTCTTTGGGGCCAAGGGCAAGCTTGCGGGGAAGCCAATACTAAACGTTAGGCTAATCGCTTTCCAGGCTCCCGCGGCCTGCGCTCCCCGCCCCGCTGGGGCGGGGAGCGCAGGCCGCGGGACTGATTTGGTCCTGGGGGACGCGCCTGGCGACGACTCCCGGCTACGATCGACGACTCGCCCGCACCTGTCGAAGACGCGTTTCCGGACACGCCAGAGACACGGGGACCGATCATCGACTCCGGGCGCGGGGCCACAAAGCTGGCAGAACAATCCGCGGTCGCCGGTGACGCCAACGAGAATCACCGTCGGCTCACTGTATCCGACGCCTTAGTGACTCTGGCGCTGATCGGTCGCAGTTGGCACATGAAGAGTGGAGCGAATCCAATGACGAGCGGGAAAAGACCGCAAATCCATTCAGCGCAATATCTCCTCCGCAGATGCCTGCGGCAGCGCGCTTGGTTGCAACAATTTTTCTAAAATACGTTCAATGGACCGAGGGTTATCAGGGTCGCTTGGAGCGCCTATATGACAGGAGAGCCAGTCGTACAGCCAGGGTGCAAATGACGACCAGCCCGTTGAATTGAACAGATGGGTAGCATTTCCCGGAGCGAACGCGTCCCGAAGCGACTTCGATGTTCTTACCCGCATAGCTCCACGCTGCTCTCGGTCCACAGCCAGCACGAATGAAATATCCCGAGTTATACTATTGCTAATCGCGTCATCGAGCTGCCGCGCTTCAAGCGTGACGAAAAAACTATTGCTGACCTTTAGCTGAACCAACGCTGTCTTGATCATCTTCTGAGTCGGCGCTTCTACGGTCACGGTAACGGCAATATCGGCACCAAAAAGATCCGTATTATTCGGCCCCCGGCGATCGAGCAAAGGTTCATCGATCCACCAGTCCCCCAATATTTCGGGTCAATAATTAAAGTCATCAACAATCAAACGCTGATGCACGACGCCTCCGACATGTGTTAATTCTTCTAGAAACGACCCTTGCGTCGCGTCGAGCAAGCGCTCATACCGCGAGCTTTTCGATTCCGGCAAGCCAACTCGCCACGTCGCGGATAAAGGCGTCGAGGTCGGCGGGGAGTTGCTGGAGATGGTCATAGACCTGTCCAACGTCGAGGTCGAGGTAAGCATGCACCAGTATACTCGAACGCCACCGAACCCCCTCAGGCGGGCACGGGTCGCAGGCGCGATGACCCCTGCCTCCAAGAGCGCATCGAGACTCTCCTCATTGGTCTCCGGGAAACGATCGAAATGTCCCGCCAGGAAGTGGCTGGCAATGTCCAGCACCGCCTCCGCCGCAAGTTGAATCCCGCGCCCCGCGGCCCAGTACGTACGAAAGTCGGCGACAAAGTCGTCGCGAGGGGTGGTCGCCAGGGGCTCGAGGCGTCGCAAGGTTTCGCGCAGACTCTGGAGCCGCCGGATGATGATATTGGGCTCCAGAGTCATGATAGCCCGTGGCCATCCGCAAAATATTGCAATTGCACCCGCCGTCGATACGCGCCATCCTGATAGTCACGCAACGCTCGCAGTTCAAAACGGTTGACCAGGGTCTGGTCGCGCGCGAACAGCAGCCGCCCGGACTTGATGACCTGGCGCTTAAGTACAGGACCGGCCTGGTGCAGGTCAACCAGGTCGACGGCGTCGATGAGGAGGGTATCGGTCACGATCGCCCGCAGTTCCAACAGGCGCCGGAGGCTGAGTGTCTCGCTCGGCAGCACGGCGATATCCACGTCGCGGGGACTTCGTCGCCCGGGGTCGACCTGGGAGCCGAAGCAATAGCCGGCCACGAGGTCCGGCGCGGCACTCAGGTGCGCGGTCAACCGCGCGAAATCGGTTTCGTCGAGCTTGCGCATCGGCGCCTGGCGGGATCGCTGTATTGGGTGTTCATGTCCGGACATCTTAGCTTTTTTGCAGCCGCCGCACCTCACCACAGGAATTTCTTGAGCGGCAGCCAGTCTCCCGTCTCCCGGTAGGCCGCTTGGGCGAGGAAGAGTTCGGCGGCGGCCAGGGCGTCGCTCAAGGCGTTGTGGGCGCTGTAGCGCGGCAGGTTGTAGCGCTCCCCCAGGGAGTGCAGGCGCAGGTCAGAGCCCTTGAAGGCGGTCTGGCGCCGCTCGAAGGTGCGGTGCGCCACCACCTGGGTGTCGACCACCCGTACCGGCAGCCCGGCCCGCCACAGGCGCCGACAGGCATTGCCGATGAAGCCGCACTCGATGGTCGCATGGTGTGCAATCATGACCTTGCCCGCCAGCACCGGCAGGAGCTCCGCCAGCACGTCCGCCAGTTCCAGACCGCCGGCCGATTGATCGTCGGTGATCTGGTGGATGACGGCACTCGCCTCCGGGATCCGGCGGTCGATCCGCACCACCCGGTGGCAGGCACTCGCGAGATCGATCCGGTTGCCGTGCATCACCACATAGCCGACGCTCAGGATCAGGTCCCGCTCGATATCGAGCCCGGTGGTCTCCAGATCGATGGCCAGATAATCGGCCGAGCGCCAATCCTGGTCGGTGCGCGGCAAGCGGTGGGCGAGGTAATCCCGCAGCGGCCCCGGTCGGGCGCGCAGGCGCTGCCACTGGCGGCGCCAGTCGAGAAAGGAGGGTACGAAGAACACGCGGTTATCTGATCCGTCTCGTCGATCCGTCTAGTTGATCCGTCCGGTCTGGTAGCGCTGGGCGAGCGACTCCTGCATGGCGTTGATCAGGAGGAAGGCATCCTTCAGGTGTCCACGCTCCAGCGGCGAGAGTTCGTCGGGGGAGAGGAAGTTGTCCGCCTTTTCCCCGCGCCGCAACTGGCCCGCCTGGTGGCGTACCCGCAAGGTCCCGATGAACTCCACCGCGTCGCTCAGATTGGCCGCGCCATCCTTGCTCAGGGCATTGATCCCGGCGGCGGTGCGCAGGCGCTCCAGGGTATTGGTCTCGGTGATGCCGCTGGACAGGGCATAGACCCGGGCCAGGTCGATGATCGGCACAATGCCCCGGTGCTTGATATTGAAGGTGTGGTCGTGCTCGCCGCCCTGGATCAGGACGAAATTGCGGAAGAACCCCAGCGGCGGGCGATTCTTGACGGCGTTCGCGGCCATGTAGGCGATGAAGATCCGATTGTCCTTGGAGAGGTTCAGCACCTGGTCGTGGATCTCCTCGAACAGGCCCTCCGGGTCATGGACCGGGCGCAGGTCGAAGAAGACGCTGGAGAGCATCAGGGCCATCGGCTCGGGGCGCTGGATCCAGGTGTTGAAATATTTCTTCCAGATCCGCAGCGTCTGGCGCCATTTGGGGTTCCGGGCCATGACGTCGCCCGGACAATAGACATAGCCGCAGGCGTTGAGTCCATCGTTGACGATGCTTGCGAGCGCGGCGAAATAGGCGTCGTCCTCCGGCTTCATGTGGTCGGCGATCAAGAGCGCATTGTCCTGATCCGAATAGGACGTCTGCTCGCGCCGCGCCTGGGAGCCGCCGACCATCCAGGCATAGGGAACCGGGGGTGGCCCCAATTGCGCCTCGGCGATCTCCAGCAGGCGCCGGGTGATGGCGTCGGTGATGGCGCTGATCGCCTGCCCCACCTGGTCCGCGGTAGCCCCGCCATTGACCATGTGCACCTGCAACTCGCCGACCTTGGAACTGATGTCGATCAGCGTCTCCAGGTCCTTCGCATGATGGACGTCGCCCACCAGATAGACCGAGTTGGAGCTCTGGAAGCGTGTCAGGTCCGTGGTCGAGAGGATGCCGACCACCCGGGCGCCCGCCATCACCGGCAGGTGGTGTACGTTGAGCCGCGTCATGGTGATCAGGGCCTGAAAACCCAGGGTATCCACGTTCACCGTTTCCAGTCGCTCGGTCATGATCTCGCGTACCGGCCGATCACTCGGCAGCCCCGCGGCCAGGCACCGCTTGCGCAGGTCCCGGTCCGTGATCAGGCCCGCCAGGCGCTCCCCCACCATGATCAGGAGCGAGGAAATATTGTGC
Source organism: Candidatus Thiodictyon syntrophicum (assembly GCF_002813775.1). NCBI lineage: Bacteria > Pseudomonadati > Pseudomonadota > Gammaproteobacteria > Chromatiales > Chromatiaceae > Thiodictyon > Candidatus Thiodictyon syntrophicum. The sequence continues at coordinate 6,561,814 of NZ_CP020370.1, read as the reverse complement.
TCGGCCATGACCTGCGCCGCCTCGCGGATGCTGGTCTCGGGGGTGGCCGTGACCAGCGCGCGGTTGATCAGGGTGCCGACCCGCAGGGTCATCAGGCCGGCACCGGAGGCCGGGGCATTGGTCACCGCATCCAGGGCCCGACGCAGCCGATGGGCGACGGATTGATCGAAGTGCTCCGCGAAGTGGGCGTGCTGCGCACGCAGGGCCGTCAGATCAGTACAGGGCAGCAGGTAGACCAAGGTGTCCTCGGCGGTGCTGCCCTTCATCGGCACGGCATTCTCGCCCGCACGGCAGGCCATGTCGCAGAGATCGCCCTCGGCCAGTTTGCCGACCAGGTCCCCCTGGGCGTCGCGCAGTTCCACCGCCCCGCGCCTTAAGATATAGAGATAGGGCTGGTCCGCGTCCAGCGGTGGAAAGACGCTGCCGCGGCGGATATAACGCACCGATAGCCGCTTGGGCAGGCGCTCCAGCGTCTCCGGCGGAAGTTTGTCGAAGGGCGGGTGGCTGGCCAGGAATTCCTGGATTTCAACGAGTTCGACGTCCACGCAGTTCCTCCGGGGTCACAATAAGGTGCGATTAACCAAGATAGCGCCATGTTCGTTGTCGTTGTCGTAATCGTAATCGGAGAAGCGATGCACTTTGGGGTGCGAGAGAATCCGGGGCGCTACGATAACCTCGATTACGACAACGACAACGACAACGACAACGAAGGTGTTTGACTTGTTCTAGACTCGTTACTCAGGGTCTGGCGTCAACGCCCGCCTCAGCCCTCTTGGGTACACGGATGTCCTCCACAAGTTCCTGGATCGGCCCCGGCGGGGCGGCGGTGAGGCGCGATACCAGGTAGGCCACGGCGAAGTTGATCACGGCGCCCAAGGCGCCGATGGCCTCCGGGGCGATGCCCAAGACCCAGTTGTCCGGGTTGTCGGCTGCCATCGCGGTGCCCGGAAAGTAGAACCAGCCCTTGAACCAGACGATGTAGCCGGCGGTGAACAGCAGTCCGGACAACATGCCGAGGATGGCCCCGGGACCATTGGCGCGTTTGTCGAAGATCCCCAGCATCAGCGTCGGGAAGAGGGTGGCGGCGGCCACCCCGAAGGCCAGTGCCACCACCTCCGCGGCGGCGCCGGGGGGATCGAGCGCCAGGTAGGCAGCAAAGAGCGCCGCGGGCACCATGGCGATGCGCCCGGCCAGCAGTTCCCGCGATTCCGACAGCCCGGGCAGCAGCAGGCCCTTGAGCAGATCGTGCGAGATGGCCGAGGCGATGGTGAGCAGCAGTGCCGCGGCGGTGGCCAGCGCGGCGGCCAGGGCGCCCGCGACCACCAGGGCGATTATCCACGCGGGCAGGTGGGCGAGCTCCGGGTTGGCCAGCGTCAGGATGTCGTGGTCGATGCGGGTCAGTTCGTTGCCCTTCCAGCCGTAGCCCGCGGCGGTCGCGGCAAAGCGCTGGTTCTGGTCGTTGTAATACTGGAGCCGTCCATCCCCGTTCTTATCCTCCCAGGCGAGCAGCCCGGTCTTGGACCACCGGTTCATCCAGTCCGGCAACCTGTCGATCGCCACATTGGCCGTCGCCACCCCGACCGGTCCGGTCTGGATGCTCTCGATGAGGTTGAGTCGGACCATGGCCCCGACCGCCGGGGCGGTGGTGTAGAGGATGGCGATGAAGATCAGGGTCCAGCCGACCGAGGAGCGGGCCTGCGCCACCCGGCGGACGCTGAAAAAGCGCACGATGATATGGGGCAGCCCGGCGGTGCCGATCATGAGCGTCGCCGCCAGCAGGAACAGATTGAGCGTCCCGTCCTTCTGCGCCGTATAGGCGCTGAAGCCCAGGTCCGTCATGACCTGGTCCAGTTTATCCAGCAGCGCGACCCCGCTCGCCGCGCCATCGCGCAGATACTCGCCGCCCAAGGCGAGCTGGGGGACGGGGCTGTCGGTCAGCTGCAGTGAGATAAAGATCGCCGGGATGGTGTAGGCGAGGATCAGCACGACATATTGGACGATCTGGGTATAGGTGATCCCCTTCATGCCGCCCACGACGGCGTAGACCAGGACGATGCCCATGCCGGCGGCGACCCCCACCGTGAAGTCCACCTCCAGGAAGCGGGAGAAGGCGATGCCGACGCCGCGCATCTGGCCGATGACAAAGGTCACCGAGATGATGAGCAGGCACAGCACTGCGACCAGGCGGGCCAAGCCGGAGAAATAGCGGTCGCCGATGAATTCAGGAACCGTGTATTTGCCGAAGCGGCGCAGATAGGGTGCCACCAGCAGCGCGAGCAGGACATAGCCGCCGGTCCATCCCATCAGGTAGACGGAGGCGTCATAGCCGTTCTGGGCCAGCAGCCCGGCCACGGAGATGAAGGAGGCGGCGGACATCCAGATCGCGGCGGTCGCCATGCCGTTGGCGATCGGGCCGACGTGCCGGTCGGCCACATAAAAATCGGCGGTCGTGCGCGCCCGCGCCCGGAAGGCGATGGCGATATAGAGGGCGCAACTGCCCCCGACGATGGCCCAGAGCCAGAATTGCAGCGACAGCATGGCCGTCTCCTTTAGTCCTCGCGGACACCGAACTTACGATCGAGCCGATTCATCGCCCAGGCATAGACGAAGATCAGCAGCACGAAGCAATAGATCGCCCCCTGCTGGGCGAACCAGAAGCCCAGCTTGAAGCCGCCGAGCCGGATGCCGTTGAGCGGCTCCACCAACAGGATGCCGAAACCGAAGGAGACCAGGAACCAGACCGCCAGCAGTACGGCCAACAGGTTCAGGTTCGCCCGCCAGTAGGCGGTACGCTGCTCGGGTGTCATGGTATCTCGCTCCATTCTCGTGTTAGCTCGCCTGCTTTGCGGTTTCAATTATCCCAGAAAAAGCAGTTTAGCCGCAAATGAACGCAAATGAACGCAAATTGACGTAAATATTCAGAGACTTGGCCTTTACTGCATGTTCACCGTCCGGGTAACGCCCGCGACGATGCTAACCAGCGGATTTATTTGCGCTTATTTGCGTTCATTTGCGGCCAAATACTCTTTCTTGGGATTCCAGCCGGACCGTCCACAAATGCCGAAGCCCGAGGTCGCGGGGCGACCTCGGGCCTCGGCGGCAGCCTCCTGCGCGGTGAGGCACCGGGACCTCCCTGTCCCGGCGGCGCAGTCCTTGCGATCAGTGGCCGGCCGCGCCCTCGGCGCCGATCCCGGTCTCGCACCGGACCCGCTGGGCCGCGAAGGCGGCCCGATCGATCTTGGCCCGATCGGAGCGGTCGGTGATGGAGAACAGCCAGATGCAGATGAAGGCCACCGGGATCGAGATGATCGCCGGGTTGTCCAGCCCGATCAGCCCCACCGGCACCATCTTGCCGGTGGCATCCGCGACCGTGTGACCGAGCGTCTCGCCCCACACCGCCTTGGTCATCACGGTCATGGTCACCGCGGTGATCAGCCCGACAAAGCCGCCGATGAAGGCACCGCGCGTCGTCATCCCCTTCCAGAAGATGGAGGCCGCCAGCACCGGGAAATTGGCGCTGGCCGCAATGGCGAAGGCGAGACCGACCATGAAGGCGACGTTCTGTTGCTCGAACGCGATCCCCAGCCCGATGGCCACCAGACCCAGGGCGAAGGTCGCATAGCGGCCCACCTTCAGTTCGGTGGTCTCGTTCACCCGACCGCGGGCGATCGCGCTGGCGTAGAGGTCATGGGAGATCGCCGAGGCGCCGGCCAGCGTCAGACCGGATACCACCGCGAGGATGGTGGCAAAGGCCACGGCCGAGATGAAGCCCAGGAACAGGTTCCCGCCGACCGCTTCCGCAAGCTTGATGGCGACCATATTGGTCCCGCCGAGCAAACCGCCGGGCGTCTTGACGACCCCGTCGACCAGGGCGCCGTCCTTGAAGAACTCAGGATGCTGGGCCAGCAGGGTGATGGCGGAGAATCCGATGATGAAGGTCAGGATGTAGAAATAGCCGATGAAGCCGGTGGCGAAGAAGACCGACTTGCGCGCCTCCTTGGCGTTGGGCACGGTGAAGAAGCGCATCAGGATGTGGGGCAGGCCCGCGGTACCGAACATCAGTGCCAGACCCAGCGAGATGGCGTTGATCGGGTCCTTGATCAGGGTGCCGGGACCCATGATGGCCAGGCCCTTGGCGCTGTGCGTGGTGGCCTGCCGGAACATCTCCTCAGGGGAGAACCCGAAGTGATACAGGGCGGCCAGGGCCATGAAGGTGGCGCCGGAGAGCAGCAGGCCGGCCTTGATGATCTGCACCCAGGTGGTCGCGGTCATGCCGCCGAAGATGACATAGACCATCATCAGGACCCCGACGATCACCACCGCCATCCAATACTCCAGGCCGAACAGGAGCTGGATCAGCTTGCCGGCACCGACCATCTGGGCGATGAGATAGAAGGCGACGACGACCAGGGAGGAAACCGCCGCCATGGTCCGGATGGGCACCTGACTGAAGCGGTAGGAGGCCACGTCGGCGAAGGTGAACTTGCCCAGGTTGCGCAACTGCTCGGCGATCAGGAACATGATCACGGGCCAGCCGACCAGCCAGCCGATGGAGTAGATCAGGCCGTCATAGCCGGACGCGAACACCAGGCCGGAGATACCGAGGAAGGAGGCCGCGGACATGTAGTCGCCGGCGATCGCCAGACCGTTCTGGAAACCGGTAATGCCGCCGCCCGCGGTGTAGAAATCGCTGGCGGTGCGGGTGCGCAGGGAGGCCCAGTAGGTGATGCCGAGCGTTGCCCCGACGAAGATCACGAACATGACCACCGCGGTGATATTGAGCGGCTGCTTCGTCACGCCGCCGGTCAGGGCGTCGGCCGAGACAATGGCGAAGGGCACCAGCAGCGCGGCGAGGATGAGCCAGGGGGAGAAGGCGAAACGCTTCATTGCAGGTCCTCCCGGATCGCCTTGGTCAGGTCGTCGAACTCACCGTTGGCACGGTAGACGTAGATCCCGGTGAGGGCGAAGGCGGAGATGATGACCGCCAGGCCCACCGGGATGCCGACGGTGGTGATCGCGCCCTCATAGAGCGGCTGTGCCAGCCACTCCTTCTTGAAGGCGACGATCAGGATGAAGCCATAATAGAAAAGCATCATCAGAAAGGTCAGGGTCCAGCCGAAGCGTTTGCGCTTCGACACGAGTTCCGCATAGAGCGGATGCCGGGTTATGGCGTCGACCGACTCGATTGTCATGGGCGTACCTTATGGTGGGGGAAAAAAGTTGATTACCTGCTCAGTGTCCCGCCCGGGCGATGCCTCCTCGTCCCGTGGGCAGCATATCAGGGCCCGCGCGCGGCCGGACCCGCTCGCAGCCGGGCCTCCCCCGCGACGGGCGCGGGTGCGAAGAAACCGACGTCGCGAACCGGGCGAATCCGCTCGGGGCCGCAGACGGCGGCAAGCCGGGCCGATTGTGTTGCCCTACCGCAAGGCGTGTCAACGCTCCCGGCGAACTTTTTCGATTTTGAGGATTGAGTAAGCCCACGGGCCGATGGACGGACACCCCGGGTTGCCTGCCCCCGCGCCGCGCGCGGCCGGGTTTTGCCAAGCCCGCGGGTCCCCCTTACACTGCCGCATTGGCCGGACCGCTCAGAGCGATCAGTGTACACCGGTGCTTCCCTTGGGGATCGACAGACATGCAATATGTAAGCACGCGCGGCCGCGTCGCCCCGGTCGGCTTCGCGCAGGCGGTGATGATGGGGCTCGCCACCGACGGCGGTCTCCTGGTGCCGGCCCTGATCCCGCGGGTGGCGCCGGAGCGGCTGCGCGCCTGGTCCGGGCTGCGCTTCCAGGACCTGGCCCTGGAGGTGCTCGACCTCTACGTGGATGGTGAAATCCCGCGCGCGGACCTGTGCGCCCTGATCGAGCGCTCCTACGCCTCCTTCACCCACCCGCAGGTAACGCCGCTCATCGAGACCGGCGGGCTGCGCGTCCTGGAACTCTTCCACGGACCCACGGCCGCCTTCAAGGACGTCGCCCTGCAACTGCTGGGGAACCTGTTCGAGTACCTGCTCGCGCGCGACGGCGGTCACCTCAATATCGTCGGCGCCACCTCCGGTGACACCGGCTCGGCGGCCATCTACGGGGTCCGCGGCAAGGCGCGCATCCATGTCTTCATCCTCCACCCCAAGGGCCGGGTCTCGCCGATCCAGGAGCGGCAGATGACCACGGTGCTGGACGCCAATGTCCACAACATCGCCATCCGCGGCACCTTCGACGACGGCCAGCGCATCGTCAAGGACCTGTTCAACGACCTGGCCTTCAAGTCCGAGTTCCACCTGGGCGCCGTGAACTCCATCAACTGGGCGCGCATCCTGGCCCAGATGGTCTACTACTTCTACGCCTGGGGCCGGGTCAGCGGCGGCGACCCCGAGCGCCGCGTGAGCTTCTCGGTACCCACCGGCAACTTCGGCGATGTCTGCGCCGGCTTCATCGCCCGCCGCATGGGCCTGCCGATCGAACGGCTCATCATCGCGACCAACCGCAACGCGATCCTCAGCCGCTTTGTCCACAGCGGCGTCTATGAGGCCGGCCCGGTCTACCAAACCCTGAGTCCGGCCATGGACATCCAGCTTGCCTCCAACTTCGAGCGCTATCTGTACTTTTTGCACGACGGCGACACCGCGGCCGTCTGCCGACTCCTGGAAGACCTGCAACGCGACGGTCGCCTGGCGGTCGACGGGGCGCGGCTCGCCCAGGTCCAGGCCGATTTCCATGCCGCCGCCGTGTCCGATGCCGACACCCTGGAGCAGATCCGCACGACCTTCGACGCCGGCGGCTATATCCTTTGCCCCCACACTGCCACCGGGGTGTGGGCCGCGCGGGACCAGGGGGACGCCATCTGCCTGGCCACCGCCCATCCGGCGAAGTTCAACGAGGCGGTCCGCGCGGCGATCGGCCGGGAGGCCCCGGCGCCGCCGTCCCTGCAAGGTCTGCTGGAGCGGGCGGCGCGGTGCACCGAGTTGGACGCCACGACCGCGGCGGTCAAGGACCTGGTGCGGTCGACCCTGCGGGAAGATCCGCGCTAGCACCACCTGACGCAATTGCCCGGACCATTGGCGTAGGGTGCGCCGTGCGCACCCTACGGTCGCGATCCGGTCAACCCAAGAAGAGTATTTGGCCGCAAATGAGCGCAAATAAATCTGCTGGTTAGCATCGTCGCAGGCGGCACCCGGACGGTGAACATGCAGTAAAGGCCAAGTCTTTGGATTATTTGCGTCAATTTGCGTTCATTTGCGGCTGGACTCCTCTTCCCGGGTTGATATACCCGTCGTCAGACCGAACTGATGGGCAGGTCGAAACACTCGGGAGCGCCGACGATGAACCGCGAACACCTGACCGGGACCGGCATCGATCCGGCCGAAGTCGCCTATTTCGAGCGCCTCGCCCACCGTTGGTGGGACACCGCGGGGCCCTTCTGGCCCCTGCATCGCCTCAACGCTTTTCGCCTGGAGTATCTGCGCGAGCGGGCGGGCGCGGCGCTGGGGCGCGACCCCCGGGCGGACTTGCCGTTCGCCGGCCTGGCGGTGCTCGACATCGGCTGCGGCGGCGGCCTCCTGAGCGAAGCGGTCGCGCGCCTGGGCGCCACCCTGGTGGGGATCGACGTGACCGAGAAAAATCTCCGGGTGGCCCGTCTGCACGCGCAGGGGAGCGGACTGGCGATCGACTACCGCCTGGCCGAGGCGGGGCAACTGGCCGCGGCGGGCGAGCAGTTCGACCTGGTGCTGAACATGGAGGTGGTGGAGCATGTGGAGGAGCGCCCGCTGTTCCTGGCCCAGTGCGCGCGCCTGGTGCGCCCGGGCGGGGTCATGGTGGTGTCCACCATCAACCGCACCTGGGCGGCGGGGCTGATGGCGATCCTCGGGGCCGAGTACCTGCTGCGCTGGCTGCCGCGGGGCACCCATCACTACCGCAAACTGGTGCGGCCCGCGGAGGTCACCGCCGGCTTGGGTGCGGAGTTTCGCTGCCTGCATCGCACCGGGGTGCGGGTCAATCCGTTCAACCGTCATTTCTCCTTTACCCCTTGGATGGGGGTGAATTACATGCTGGTCATGCAGCGCGAGCCGGTCTGAAACCGCTCTGTCCGCAATACCTAATCCTGTCGCTTGCCGTTCCGCGCTTTCATGGCACACGACAGTTACGGCTAAAATGGGGTTAAGACGATGACCATTGACGAGCAACTACTGGAAACCCTGCACCAGCTCCCGCCTGATCTGCAGGCGGAGGTGGTGGATTTCGCTGCCTTCCTGCGGTATCGAGCACCGCATCGGAGTCACCCTGAGGCCATCCAGCCAGAGCCGCTTCCCGTGCTGTCCGGTCGCGTTCCGCCCGGCTGGAAGGATGCCATCCATGAACCCTGCTGAGCGGGTTTTTCTGGATGCCGGGTTGTTCATCGGCGCCCTGCTTGCGGGCGATCCGCGGCACGTCGAGGCACGCGGCATCGTCGAGGCGGCCCGTCAGGGTCGGCTGGCCGCGTGTACGTCCGTAGGGGTGCTGGCTGAGGTCTATGCCGCCCTGACTTGGGTTGGTGCCCTTCCCCCACAGAGGCCGGTGGATGCCGCGGCGGCGGTGCGGGCTCTCGCGGCGGTGCCGTCCGGTATCTTGACTCTGGAAACCGGACTCCCGGCCGGCCTGAGGATGCTTGAACTGGCCGCGCGGCACGGGCTCACCGCCCGCCGAATCCACGACGCACGTCATGCCGCAACTGCATTGGTCTGCGGTGTGTACCGGGTCTTCACCTACGATAGCGAGGACTGGCAGGTCTTTTCGCCCGACGGTATCGTCATCGCCGGTCCCCCCTCGGTGTTGCAGGTGCCGACGCATTAAGGCAAAAACCGGTGGGATGGGGCAGAGCCCGAAACCCGCGAAGCTGGAGCTTCCCGGGCCTGGGTTACCAAGCCGTAGGGTCCGCTGTGCGGACCAGCGACCTCGCGGTTGGCACGGTGGCCGGGATGATGACCAAGGCCTCGCACAGCGAGCACGAAACCAAGATATTTAGACAGGATTAACAAGATTTACAAGATGTTATTTGTTTTCAATCTTGTAAATTCTGTTAATCCTGTCAAAAAATTTCGGGACCGGCTCAGGGTCGCGGCCGGAACCATGATCAAGGCCTCGTCGCGTATCCGAGCGACCCGGTAGCGTAGCGGACGGGCAGGTGTCAGTCGCCCTGCAGGGCGACCGGCGCGGCGCACTGGCTGGAGTCCAAGGCTTCAGCCTTGGCGCCCCTCCAAGGCTGAAGCCTTGGACTCCAGGCGCGGTCCAGGCGCGTGGGCGGGCTCAGGGGGCCGCCAGGGTCTCGATCAGGAGCAGGACCTCGGCGGACTCGGTGTGGTCCAGGTCCGGGGAGTCGGCGAGGGCGGGGTCGCGGCTGCCGGCGGCGATGGCCGTAAGCGTAGCGAGGAAGGGGCGCAGGCGGTCCGGGCAGTCGGGGTCGGCGGCAAGCTCACGGAGCAGTGTCTGGGCGGCGGCCGGGTCGCGGGCGCTCAAGGGTTCGGTCAGGGCCAGCGCGATCCGGCCGGACGGGTTGTGGTTCTCGCCGCCGTCGCGGCGGTAGGCGAGGTAGGCGGCCTTGGCCTCGCCCCTGGCCGCAGCGGCGGCCTCGGGGTCGGCGGCGGTCTCGATATCGGCGAGGATGGACCAGGCCGTCCAGGGCTCGGCGGCGTGGCCGTATGGCGCATAGCACTCGATCGTGCGCTGGACCTCCAGACCCGCCTCGTCGAGGCGTCCGATTCGGCGCAGCGCTTCTCCGAGATTGCTCCTAGCACGGCCTTCGCCGACCGCAGCGCCGATCGTGAAATACAGGTCCGCCGCCTGCAGGTAGAAGGCCACTGACTCCTCGGGGCGGTTCCAGTGGTCGCAATACAGGTTGCCCAGTTGGACCAGCGTGTCCGCTTGCCCGACGACATCACTGAGCCGAACCCTGATCGTCAGGGACTGACGGTAGGCATCTTCCGCCGGTTCCGGGTTGCCTGACTGCTGATACGCAATTCCAGTCCGATGCCAGAAGGCGGCGACGGTTCCGGGCTCGTCCAACCGGGTGAATCGCTCGCGCGCCTCGGCATAGGCGTCCAGCGCCTCCCCATAGCGGCGCTGTTGCAGACGTAAGGTGCCGAATTGGCCCTTGCCGACGGCGATGCCGCGGTGGTCATTCTGGTGCTCCGCGTCGCTGATCCGCTCTTCAAGGGCGGCCTCCGCTTCATCTAGCCGACCCAGCGAGAGAAGGCAATCGCCCGTCTCCCCGAGGCAGACGGACGCCATCCGCGCTGCCCCCGCGGCGCCCTGCCCCCGCATGATTGCTTTGAAACCCTGCCTGGCTTCATCAAGCAGCGGCACAGCCGACCCGGCGTCGCCAGCGGTCTTGCGGACTCGGGCCAACAGGAAACAGGCGATTGCCAGATCGTAATCGGCATCCGGATAGGCTGCCCCACCCGCCGACCGGGCGCGCTGGAGTAGGGCCTGCGCCCTGGTGAGCGACTCGCGCAGGCGCCCGGCTGCGAGTTGCTGCTCGATGCGGGTGTGCTCGACCTGGAATCCGGCATGGTCCCAAGCCGCGCCCGCGCCCTCCGCGAGCGCCCATGCCGCGGCCTCGCGCACCTGCCCAACGCGCGCGAGCAGACGCGGCCTGCCGAGCAACTGCAATAGACTCCAAAGCTTCGTGGTCAGGTCGATGGTCGATTCGGCACCCCCGCTGTATTGCTCCAGGTCCAGCAGCGCAAAGAGATTCGGTAGTCCCAGTACCGTCAGGGTCGCGGCCATTTCGGTCTGCCGATCCCGCTCCTGTTCCAGCAAACCGACATACTGGCTCATGGAATCACGCCAGTGGGTGCTCAGGGCCGCAAGCTCTGTCGGGTCCAATCGTCCGCGCAGATAGGGGCATAGTGCAGGATTCAGCGTCAGATGGTTGTAGGGATCCTGGGTCGCGAGCCCGGTGTCGATCAGTTCCGCAGCCAGTGCAACACATTCGGACTGCTCCCAGCCCGTCATCACGTGCAGCACGCCGAGTTGCACCTCGCTATGAAAAACCCCGAGCACCCCCACCCGCTCCCGGTTGGCGGGCGAGAGTCGGCGCAGCGACAGCTCGACCCCGGCATAGACCGACCGCTCCCGGTCGCCGGGGAAGCGCCGCTCCATGTCCGCCATCAGGGCGACCAGGTCCGCGCGGGTGCGCGCCACGCCCAGGTCGCGCAGCGCCGGGGCGAGCAGGGCCAGGGTGCGGGCGTGGCCGTGGACGGACTCCACCAGCGATTCGATTTCCTCGCGGGTGGCGAGGGCTTCAGTGTCCGCGCCGTCCAGGTTCAGCACCCGCTCCACCAGGCGTACCGCGTCCGGCGGGTCCAACTGTGCCAGTTCGCGCCGGTTGGCCGTGCGGTCGAAGGGGGCCGGCAGGGGCTCGCGGCTGGTGAAGAGGAGCCGGGTCTGGCCGCTGGCGAGCAGTCGCTCGCACAGGGCCAGGACCTCGGTGAGTGTTTGCTCTGCCTCCTCGGTCAGCGCGGCCGGGGTCTGGGCGGCCAGGTAGGGCGGGAGCAGGAGGCTCTCCAGGTTGTCGATGATGAGGAGCGTCGGGCGTTCGGTCAGGGCGCGCTCGACTGGGAGCATCGCGGCCTCACTCGCCGCACTGGGGTGCGGCGCTCCCAGGGGCGCGCCGTAGGCCGCGACCGAGTAGGCGGGGCCGACCAGTTGGCGGCCCAGGGCATCCAGCACGGCGGCGGCCTGGGCGTGGGTCTCGACCGACACGAAGGCGACGCGGTCGATCTGTTGGGAGCGCACCAGCCAGCGGCCGAGTTCGCAAGCGAGCGCCGTCTTGCCCTCGCCGCCCTGGCCGCGGATCAGCGCCCAGCGGTGCTCCGGCGGGACCTTGGCCTGGGCCGGCTGCAACAGCCGCTCCAGTGCCAGCAGGTCCCGGCTGCGACCGATGAAACCAGTCTCCGGCGGCGCGGGGACGGCACCGAGGCGCGCTTTGAGCGCGGTCTTGAGGTCGGCGACGGTCCGCGCGGCCGGGACCTGGGTGAAGAGTTGGGGGTCGTCGCGCTCCTGGTAGAGGACGGGGACGAACCAGTCCTGGAGGCGCAGTTCACCGGCGCCGAAGCAGTGGCCGCGGAAGCTGTCCTCGTGCAGTGCCCGCTGGGCGGCCAGGGTCGCCTCTCCCACGCGCCGGCCGGCGGCCAGCGGTCCGTAGAAGGCGGCGACGAAGCGGCGGGCGGTCTCCACCAGCACCGAGTGGCTCATGGCGATGACGGCGGCGACCCCGACCTTGAGCAGTTCGGTGGCGACCGACTCCGACGCCTGCTCGGCCTGGGCACTCTGGCAGGCCTCGAGGAACACCAGCGGGATGCGGTGGTCGCGCAGCAGCGGCCCGAGCTGGTCGGTGTAGACGGTGAGGTGCCGACGCCGCTCCAAAGACCCAAGGTCGCGCGGGTCCTCGAAACAGAGCCCGCCCAGGCCAGCCCTGTGGTCATAGACGCCGTGACCGTCGAAGTGGACCACATGGAAAGGGGCGCGCGCATCCTGCGCGCGAGTCAACGCCTCGCTTAGGGCCGAAAGGGTCGGCGGGCTGAGAATAGTCAGCTCGACCAGGCTGCCCAGTTCCTCGATCGCCGCCACCAGCGCGAGTGCGCTGACCCGGTGGTCGATATAGCCGCAGGCCTGGTCCTCCGGCCGCGGGCTGACCAGCAGGATGCGGATCGGGGGCGCGAGCAGCGGCAGGTCCAGCACCCGGGTGTTGGGCAGTCGGCGGCGCACCCGGGTGGGGTGGCGGCCCTGGAACAGGTAGCCCTGGCCGTCGTGAAGCAGTTCCCAGGGCAGGGCGAGGAGCGCGGTGGCGGCCTCGCGGGCGGTCTGGCGGTCGGCGTCCGGGGTGTCGGCCTCCAGCGTCGCCTCCGGGTCGACATAGACGGAGAAGCGGCGGCTGGCCTGGCCGTCGATGCGCGCCCAGGCTTGCAGCACATTGGCCGTGTGTTCCTTGGGCAGGGGGCACTGGTTCAGTTTGGTTCTTCCTTATCCTTATGTTTTTGTAGTATTTTTATAACCTGGGCTGTCGAACTCTAAGGACCTCATCCCACGAGAGTCCCTGCTGGAGAATCCCCAGAGCCACCGCAGGAACCTGTTTTGTCGTGAAGTGGCTGCGAATAAAGTTATGGACAATCCACAACATATCCAATGTTCTTTGCAAACCAGAAATGCTCTTCGCGTACGTATTCGTTCGGCGGCGATAAGCAGAATTCTTTCGCCGAAATGAAGCGTTCGATGCTTCCAAATGATTAGCATGAATATCGGCTGGCGTCACATCTTGATCGGTTTCTGGATGCTCCGGATGAGGGGTTTCGTATTTGGGACGCGAGTGCCCCGTTCTATCAGTTCCTTTCCCTTTATTCTTAAGGCGCACCTTCACACCGCGACGAAGCACTTTCGGTGGGCGGCCGCGTTTTCCGGTTCGCAATACTTCGTGGCAAATTTCAAACAGGAGATTGCCATACCGACGTTCCCCGTCGGTGACTAGAGTGACATCGCCAGTACGCAGGATGACATCTCTAAGTATTTGTATGGCATATGAAAATAGGCTGCGATCCTTTTTCCCGCACTGAAGCGCCCAGATAAATCGACTTGCCCTTTCCATCAGTACGATCGTCCAGCCTTCACAATCCTCCGGGGGGACATTCCTATTCACTTTCGTATAAAGCTCATCACCTTCGATCAGTTGCTCAATAAAGGTGTGCGTCAGGGCATATATGACCAGCACATCCTTGCAATCGGCCAGGCGACGCTCCCATAGGAGCAACGTATTCTTCGCAATCGCGAAGGCCCGGCAGGCGGCGTTCAAGCCGATCCCCTCAGTGCGCGTTTTGAGCACTTGAATGATGAAGCTGGTCGGTTTCCTGAGCCCCTCGATAAGGGTGGCTTTGGTCTCGGAAAAGAGCCTATTGCAACTTTGACATCGCCACAGCAAACGCGTACCGTTATGACCGGTTTGATACGTCTTGTGATGCCGACAATTCTGTGAATTGCAATGAGGGCATGTCCATTGTCCGTTCAAGAAGTTCTCACTTATTCAAAAAGTGACGGAAACCCGCGCCGAACTAGATATATTACATATATTTCAATGTCTTGTAAACAGGAATTAAACTGAACCAGTGCCGTTCCTTGGGCAGGGCGGCCTGATAGAGGTCCTGGCCCCAACGGGTCAGGCTCGCCTCGATCCGGCGGGCGCGGGCCTGGAACTGGGTGCCGGGCCAGACGGCGTAGTCCTCCAGGTACCAGCGGATGTCGTCGGCCTCGATCGGTCCGAGCGGCGCGATGAGGCGCCAACTGTGCTCGCTTGCGACCTCGCGTTGGTTGGCGGCGGCCGGCTCGTGGACCAGACGGGCGCGGGCGCTGGGGCGGCGGATGCCCTCCGGGGTCTCGTGGAAGCGCAGATCGGTCAGTTCGAGGACCAGGTCTTCGATGGGCTCGGCGGTGGGCTGGGCCTGGGGCGGCACGTCCTCCGGCAGGCGTTTGCCGAGCGCGACCAGGATGGCGTGCAGGGCGGCGTCGAGACCGCCGGGGGCGCTGCTGATGGGGACGTAGGCGGGTTGCTCGCCGAAGAAGTCCTCCAGGACGCCGAGTTGGGTACCGTCGAGCGACAGGGGGATGACCGGGTACCGCTCCCGGCCGCGCTGCCCTTGGATGGTCAAGGCGTGGCGCAGTTCCTTGCCAACCCACCGCGACAGCAAGGCGTTCGGGCTGACCAGCACCGCATAGGCCGCCGCTGCCTCGATCGCCTGGCTGACCACCGGCCACAGCAGGTCGCCGCCGCGAAGTTCGCGCGAGTCGATCCAGACCTCCTGGCCCAGGTCGGCGAGGGCCTGCCGGAGTGATCGCACCACCGCGTCGTCCGCGGTGGCGTGGGAGAGGAAGACCTGGGTCATGGCGGCGCTGGCTCCTTGGGTGCATCCGGGACTCTCGCTCGGCGGCAAGCTAACACAGTGCGGGCGGGGAGAGAACGCCTTCGGCGCCCCGTCCGGCTGAAGCCTCGACCTCCGGTTCGGGCGTCATCGGCCAGTGCGCAGCGTCGCGGGTGCAGTCACCCGTCGCGGCTAAAGCCGCTCCCACGGGATCAGTGCGTTGCGCTCAGGGGGCGAAACGCAGCGCTTCGCGATAGCCGCGGATCGCCTCAAACGTCGTCGGCCGGTCGAGAAAGCTCATGAGCAGCTCGAGATCCAGACCGGGGAGCACCTCGCTCGTGGTGAGCGGCACATACCGCTCGCCGCGCAGGCCGTAGGGTTGGATGCGGCCGCGGCGCCAGTACCAGACCTCGGCGACGCCGAGCTTGCGGTAGATGGCGAGCTTGTCGATGCGCCCGGACGTCCAGACGACCTCGATCGCCAAGTGCGGGCGCTCAGCGTCCGGGCTGCCGAAGATGTAGCCCTCGTCCGGTTCGGCGCCGCGAGACTTGGGCTTGGGTGGACATGGTGCTGGTCCTGCGGTGCCTCGGGAGGGTTGGGCTGGGTCTGATTCTAAGCTGTTGATCGTGGACTTGGCTATCTGCCTGAGCACGCGGTCGGCGGTCCGCGCAGCGGACCCTGCGACATCAGCACCGCGGCCCGATTCGACCCGCCGCGGCGCAACCGGTGTCCGGCGCCGATCGCCTGTGCGATAATCTTGCGTTATCGCAACCCGGGAACCCCAATGCCGCACGCCCGACCGGGCGCGCGCCCCGGACCGGACCCATGGAGACCCGATGGACGAAAACCGCAAGAAGGCCCTCGCCGCCGCCCTGACCCAGATCGAAAAGCAGTTCGGTAAGGGGTCGGTCATGCGCATGGGCGATGTCAGCGCCGCGCGCAACATCGAGGTGATCTCCACCGGCTCGCTGGGGCTCGATCTTGCGCTCGGCATCGGCGGCCTGCCCAAGGGCCGGGTGGTCGAGATCTACGGCCCCGAGTCGTCCGGCAAGACGACCCTGACCCTGCATGTGATCGCGGAGACCCAGAAGTTCGGCGGGGTCGCGGCCTTCGTGGACGCGGAACACGCGCTCGATCCGGGCTATGCGCAGAAGCTCGGCGTCAACATGAACGACCTGCTGGTCTCCCAGCCCGATACCGGCGAGCAGGCGCTGGAGATCACCGACATGCTGGTGCGCTCCAACGCCGTGGACATCGTGGTGGTGGACTCGGTGGCGGCCCTGACCCCCAAGGCGGAGATCGAGGGCGAGATGGGCGACTCCCACATGGGGCTGCAGGCGCGCCTCATGTCGCAGGCCCTGCGCAAGCTCACCGGCAACATCAAGCGCTCCAATTGTCTCGTCATCTTCATCAATCAGATCCGCATGAAGATCGGCGTCATGTTCGGCTCGCCGGAGACCACCACCGGCGGCAACGCGCTGAAATTCTATGCCTCGGTGCGCCTGGACATCCGCCGCACCGGCAGCATCAAGAAGGGTGAGGAGGTCATCGGCAGCGAGACCAAGGTCAAGGTGGTGAAGAACAAGGTCGCCCCGCCCTTCAAGCAGGCGGAGTTCGACATCCTCTATGGCGAGGGGATCTCGCGGGAGGGCGAGATCGTCGACTTAGGCGTCGCCGCCGGCATCATCGACAAGTCCGGGGCCTGGTACAGCTACGGCGGCAACCGGGTCGGGCAGGGGAAGGACAACGCGCGGGTCTATCTCAAGGAGAACCCGGAACTGGCGAAGGCCATTGAGGCGCGTATCCGCGAGAAACTGCTCCCGCAAGCGGCGGATGAGGCTCCGGCCCCGGACCTGGCCGAGCCCGCCGGGCCGGCCCCGGACCTCGACGCCTGAGCCTCTAAGGATGGCCGACCCCGACCCCGCCGCCGCGATCGAGCGCCTCGCGTTGCGGCTGCTGGCCACCCGCGAGCACTCCCGGCTGGAGCTGGTGCGCAAGCTCCAGATGCGCGGCTACCCAGCGGATCAGATCGACCCGGTGCTGTCCGGGCTGGCCGCGCAGGGCGCGATCGACGAGGCGCGGCTGGCCGAAAGCTATGTCGCGGAACGGGTGGGCAAGGGCTTCGGCCCCCTGCGCATCCACGCGGAGCTGCGTGACAAGGGCCTTTCGGACACGGCCATCGACCCCTACCTTGAGGCGATGAACGAAGAATGGCCGGCGCTGCTGGCCGCCGTCCACGATCGGCGCTTCGGCCCGACCCCGCCGACCGATCATACCGAGATCGGCCGCCGCGGCCGCTTCCTGCAACAGCGCGGCTTTCCGCCCGAAATGATCCACCGCCAGTTGCGGCGGCACGATTGACCGCCGCCGATCCGCGGCCCATCCGAGTATTTCCCATGATCACCAGTGCCGAACTGCGAGCAGGCTTTATCGACTATTTCGCGCAACGCGGGCATCAGCCGGTCGCCTCCAGCTCCCTGATCCCCGCCGATGACCCGACGCTCCTGTTCACCAATGCCGGCATGGTCCAATTCAAGGACTGCTTCCTGGGCCGCGAGCGCCGCGCCTACAATCGTGCCGTCACCTCCCAGCGCTGCGTGCGCGCGGGCGGCAAGCACAATGACCTGGAAAACGTGGGCTACACCGCGCGGCACCACACCTTCTTCGAGATGCTGGGCAATTTCAGCTTCGGCGACTATTTCAAGCGCGAGGCGATCGGCTACGCCTGGGACTACCTGACCCGGGTGCTGGGCCTGCCGCCCGCGCGCCTGTGGGTCACGGTCTTCACCGAGGACGACGAGGCCGCCGCCATCTGGCTCGACGAGATCGGGGTGGACCCGGCCCGCTTTTCGCGCTGCGGCGCCGCGGACAACTTCTGGTCCATGGGCGAGACCGGCCCCTGCGGCCCCTGCTCCGAGATCTTCTATGACCACGGCGCCGCCGTCCCCGGCGGCCCGCCCGGCTCACCGGACGCCGACGGGGATCGCTATGTGGAGATCTGGAACCTGGTCTTCATGCAGTTCAACCGGGCCGCGGACGGCGGCCTGACCCCCCTGCCGCGCCCCTCGGTGGACACCGGCATGGGCCTGGAGCGCCTGGCGGCCGTCATACAGGGCGTGCACAGCAACTATGACATCGACCTCTTCATCAACCTGATCGACGCCGCCGCTACGGTAACCGGCTGCACCGACCGGGCCGACAAATCGCTGCGGGTCATCGCCGACCACAGCCGCTCCACCGCCTTCCTGATCACCGACGGTGTGACCCCCGGCAACGAGGGGCGCGGCTATGTGCTGCGCCGCATCATGCGCCGCGCCATCCGTCACGGCTATCGGCTCGGCTGCACCGAACCCTTCTTCTACCGCCTGATCGCCCCCCTGGTCACCGAGATGGGGGCCGCCTATCCGGAGCTGGCCGCGGCCCAGGCCCAGATCGAGCGGGTCGTCCGCCTGGAGGAGGAGCGCTTCGCCGAGACCCTGACCAACGGCATGGTCATCCTGGAGGGCGCCATCGCCGGGCTGACCGATGCCGAAATCCCCGGTGAGACCGTCTTCAAGCTCTATGACACCTATGGGTTCCCCACCGACCTCACCGCGGACATCGCCCGCGAGCGCGGCCTGACGCTGGACCTTCCCGGTTTCGAGCGCGCCATGGCCGAGCAGAAGGGCCGCGCCCGCGCCGCCAGCCAGTTCGGCGTCGGTCAGGACCTGGCGATCGATTTTCAGGGTCAGGCTGAGTTCTGCGGCTATGACTACCTCGAGGAGAACGCCACCGTGGTCGCCCTCTACCGGGACGGCCAGTCGTGCGACGCCCTGGACCAGGACCAGGACGGGCTCGTCATCCTTGACCTCACGCCTTTCTACGCGGAGTCCGGCGGCCAGTTGGGCGACCGCGGCACCCTGAGCACCGAGGGGGGTCAGTTCGCCGTGACCGACACCCAAAAGAAGGGCGAGGGAGTCATCTGCCACCTGGGGCGGGTCCTGCACGGGCAGCTTCGCGTCGGCGACAGCGTGGCGGCGGCGGTCGACGGCGAGCGGCGCACGGCCACGGCGCTCAACCACTCCGCTACCCACCTCCTGCACGCCGCGCTGCGTCAGGTCCTGGGCGGGCATGTCCAGCAGAAGGGCTCCCAGGTCGGGCCTGAGCGTCTGCGCTTCGACTATTCGCACTTCGAGCCGGTCTCACGCGAGCAGTTGATCACGATCGAGCAGTTGGTGAACCGGGAGATCCGCGAAAACCATCTCGTCGAGACCCGCATCATGAGCCTGGAGGACGCCAAGACCAGCGGTGCCATGGCGCTCTTCGGTGAGAAATATGCCGAGCAGGTGCGGGTCCTGCGCATGGGTGACTTCTCCACCGAGCTGTGCGGCGGCACCCATGTGAAGGCGGTCGGTGACATCGGATTCTGCAAGATCGTCGCCGAGGGCGGCATCGCCTCCGGGGTGCGACGCATCGAGGCCATGACCGGGGCCGGGGCCTTGGCCTGGGTCGAGGCCGACGAGGACCGGGTACTGCGCCTGGCCGGGCTGCTCAAGGGCGGGCGCGACGACCTGGACGAGCGGGTCACGGGTCTTTTGGAGCGCAGCCGGTCGCTGGAAAAGGAACTCGATCAGCTCAAGTCGCGCCTGGCCAGTTCCGCCGGCCGGGACCTGGCATCCCAGGCCCTGGACGTGGGGGGGGTCAAGGTCCTGGCCGCGCGCATCGACGGCGTCGACCCCAAGGCCCTGCGCGACACCCTGGACCAGCTCAAGGACAGTCTCGGCTCCGCGGTGGTCCTCCTGGCCGCCGTGGTGGACGGCAAGGTGAGCCTGGCGGCTGGCGTCACCCGCGACCTCACCGACCGTCTGGCGGCGGGCGACCTGATCCGTGCGGCCGCGCCGTTAGTTGGCGGCAAGGGCGGCGGCCGGGCGGACATGGCCCAGGCGGGCGGTAATGACCCGGCGGGCCTGCCCGCCGCCTTGGCGCTGGTGCAGGGGTGGGTTGGCGAGCGGCTCCACACAGAGCCAGAACTCCCGATCCCGGGCGGCCGTCGCCTCCCCGGTGTAGACGGCGAGGGACCATAGCCTCAAGGAGGCGACGAGGGACCATAGGCTAAAGGAGGCGAACTTGTCGGATTGTGAAATTGCCAAAAACGGTGGGCGCAATGCGGGACTGTATGGGCGGTTCAAGGACAGCCGGATACCCGAGATTGAAAAGTCAATCCGCTCTTATGAGCGGCGGATTGCGGAGAGAACCCATGGCAAGTCTTGAAGATTACCGCTTTGTCGTATTGCATTCCGTCGAACGGGCACGCCGTAATGCCGAGTCCCTCACCGGTGGCGACGCCTACAATCAGGGGCGCCGGATGGCGTACTTCGAGATCTTGGAGCGGATTCTGGAAAGTGCCGAAACGGTGGGCCTGACCGCCGCCGACGTAGGCATGGAAGGATTCGATCCGGGACAGTTGATCGGCCTCCAGAGCGCCCGCGCGGCCTAGCCCCCACACCGGAATCGAGACCCAGATGGCATTGATCGTACAGAAATACGGCGGCACCTCCGTCGGCAGCAGCGAGCGCATCCGCGCCGTCGCGCAGCGTGTCAAACGCGCCCGCGACCAGGGCCATCAGGTCGTCGTGGTCGTTTCCGCCATGTCCGGGGAGACCGACCGGCTGATCGGGCTCGCCAAACAGATCCAGGAGCGCCCAGTCCCGCGGGAGTTGGACGTGCTGCTGTCCACCGGCGAGCAGGTCACCATCGCCCTGCTCGCCATGGCCCTGGACGCCCTCGACTGCCCGGCCCGCTCCTACACCGGGGCCCAGGTCCACATCCTGACCGACAGTGCCTACAACAAGGCGCGTATCCACGACATCGACGCCGTGCGGGTGCGGGCGGACCTTGATGCCGGGCGGGTGGTGGTCATCGCCGGCTTCCAGGGCATCGACGCCGCGGGCAATATCACCACGCTGGGGCGCGGCGGCTCGGACACCTCCGCCGTCGCCGTCGCCGCCGCCCTCAAGGCCGACGAGTGCCAGATCTACACCGACGTGGACGGGGTCTATACCACCGACCCACGGGTCGAGCCCAAGGCGCGCAAGCTCGACCGCATTACCTTTGAGGAAATGCTGGAAATGGCGAGCCTGGGCTCCAAGGTGCTGCAGATCCGCGCCGTGGAATTCGCGGGCAAATATAAGGTCCCATTGCGCGTGCTCTCCAGTTTCGACGAGGGCGCGGGCACCCTGATCACATTCGAGGAAGATACCGTGGAAGACGCCAAGATCGCCGGCATCGCGTTCAGCCGCGACGAGGCCAAGCTGACCGTACTCGGGGTGCCGGACCAGCCTGGGGTGGCCCACAAGATCCTGGGGCCGATCGCCGCGGCGAATATCGAGGTCGACATGATCGTCCAGAATATCGCCCCGGACGAGACCACCACCGATTTCACCTTCACGGTCCACCGAAACGATTATGAACGCGCCCTGGAGATCCTCCAGGGCACGGCCGCCACCCTGGCGGCGCGCCAGGTCCTGGGGGACGCGCAGATCGTGAAGATATCCCTGGTAGGCGTGGGGATGCGCAACCATGCCGGGATTGCCAGCCAGATGTTCGGTGCCCTCGCCCGCGAGGGGATCAACATCCGCATGATCTCCACCTCGGAGATCAAGATCTCGGTCGTGGTCGATCAAAAATACCTGGAGCTCGGGGTGCGCGCCCTGCACGACGCCTTCGGACTCGCGCGCCCACCGCAGGCCGCCCGGTCTTGAGAATTGTGACGGAATCTAAACGAATGCTTGGGCTCAACCCGAGCAATTGCTAAAATCCGGCTGGGGGCAGGTCGCCCCCAGCTTGGTCTGGGTGTGGTGCAACTCGCGTAATCCGGCGCCGGATGCTGCATGGGTTACGTCCGGGGGAGCCACGTAAGTCGGAAAAATGGAAAGAAAGGGAGAAAGAAGCCATGTTGATCTTGACTCGTCGCGTGGGCGAGACCCTCATGATTGGTGACGAAGTCACCGTTACAGTCCTTGGCGTCAAGGGCAACCAGGTGCGTATCGGCGTCAACGCCCCGCGCGATGTCGCCGTGCACCGCGAGGAAATCTACGAGCGCATCAAGCGCGAGCAGGCAGAGGCCCATGGGGCCGGGGCCGGTCCCGAGACTGACACCCAGGCTCAGGACCCTGAGCCGGAGTAACTGGAAAGTCAGTCGTGATCGCGCTACACTACCGGACTCGTGGCGACGCGAGTCCGGTTTTGTGGCAAGCCCCTTTTCTTAGGACGCGGCACGCAAGCAAACACCGCGTAACGCTCCCGATCATGCACCGGCGCAGGGACGCCGATCCTCACACGATTTACCGATCCCGGAGAGATGGCCGAGCGGCTGAAGGCGCTCCCCTGCTAAGGGAGTATGGGTCAAAAGCCCATCGAGGGTTCGAATCCCTCTCTCTCCGCCAAATTCCTGCCAGTCACCACTTGGTTCGCGACTTAACTGTTTCAGGCGGCGCGCACTGCCAGGTTCGCCTGTCTGCCGTTCGGCGACGCTGGTCGGCATTCGCCGTCGAGTTGGTAATCCGTGGCCTAGACTGTCACTGGGACACTCTGTCAAGCGGTTTCCCGCTCAGATGGATGATCAACATGTCGATTGTTCCGGCGAATTTGGGTTGCGGCACCCCCGTGGCGGCGTTCGGCGCGACGGTTACCGGCGCCTCGACCCGCTGCTGTGCGCGGCAACGCCGATTCCCCGCGCCGCGGCGCCTGCTTGATGCCTCGCGTGACTCATGTTGTCTGGCCGCCCGCCACGCGCCGCGTCGCCCGAGCACAGGCAACGGGCCGCGGGGCCGCTGGCGCTCCCCCGTGCGCGGCTTCTCGCTCGTCGAGATTCTGGTCGCCGTCATCGTGCTTGCCGTGGGTCTGCTCGGTATGGCCGGTCTGCAGATGTCCGTATTGAGGGCCAATGACAGTGCCCGGCTCCGCACCGTCGCCACGCACGCCGCATACGACTTGGTGGATCGGCTGCGTGCGGACCCGTCCCGGGTCCTCGGCAAGGGGGGGCTGGCCACGGCCCTGATCGGGACGACCTGCGCAAGCACGCCCACCCTGCGCTGGCAACGCGATTTTTGCGCCTTCGCTCTACCGCCGCCGCTGACCCCCGGCGTTACCAATGCGCTGGAAGTCGACTGCAATAACACAAGCACCACCAGCGGGTGCGGCAGCGGCAATTGCGAAATCGTGATCCGCTGGGACGACTCGAGGGGCGACCCGAAAAATCTGACGCCGCACAATACCGCCTTTAGGTTCTGTACCCGCCTGCCCGCGTTTTAGTCGGCCGACGATCATCTCCAACTGCCCTGGATGCCCCCAACCCGTAAACCCGCCGTTGATCGGACCCACTCAAACCTCGCCACCGCAGGTAATGCATGTGCCAAGACCAGCCCACCCCGAGCCTCGTGATCGCGGGTTCGTCAATGTCTCGCGTGGATTGTCTTTGGTCGAGATCCTGGTGGCCTTGGTCCTGGGGCTGTTGCTGATCGGGGGCATCATCCAGGTGCTTGACTCCAACCGCACCACTTACCGCCTCGCGGAGGCCAAGGCGCGGGCCCAGGAAAGCGGACGTTACGCCATCCAACTTCTGGCTAAAGAGATGCGTCCCAGCCGCAGTAGTCTCTGCCGTAACGTCGCGCACGAGGAAATGGACAATACAATGGCCGTGCACGCCTGTGCGCTCCTGG
Source organism: Candidatus Thiodictyon syntrophicum (assembly GCF_002813775.1). Classification (NCBI taxonomy): domain Bacteria; kingdom Pseudomonadati; phylum Pseudomonadota; class Gammaproteobacteria; order Chromatiales; family Chromatiaceae; genus Thiodictyon; species Candidatus Thiodictyon syntrophicum. The sequence continues at coordinate 6,538,240 of NZ_CP020370.1, read as the reverse complement.
CGGACCCCACCGCGTGCAGCGGGAACAAGACGATCGGCACCCGGACACCGCTCGGCTACAGCGCCTCCGCGGCAACCGCGGCCGGCCTTGCGGGCCTTCCGTCAACCGCCCGGGCTGACGTGGGGGGCGGCCGACTGCGCGGTGACGTGCTCGTGGCCTGGGGCGCGGTCGGCGAATTCTATTACGCCCAGGCCAACACCCTTACATCGGGGAATCCGCCCGCACCGGACCTGACCCACGCGATTGATCTCATCGCCGACACCAGCACCGCGGGGCTCAAGGCACTCAAAAGCGCCGGCTTCACGGGCGGGCACCTGGCCATCATCACCGATTGCGAAAACAGCGACGTCTTTACCATTTCAAACACCGATGGCACAACCGGCACTGCAAGCCTCGAGCACGCACTGAGCCGGGGAAGTACGAAGGCCAATATGAGCGCCGCGGTATCCACATCCTACAATTATATCAAGGACCGGGCGCAGTATCCCGGCGCCCGGGTCGCGGCGTTCGACCTGCGGGTCTTCTACATCTGCTGCATGGACCAGGATACCGGTTTACTCCAATCCGGCAGCGGCGTTGCCAATTGCACCGACACACCCACGCAATACCGACCGGCCCTGTGCCGCTGGTCGGCGACGAGTCCCGCGGTGGCCGTCATCGCCTCTGACATCGCCGACCTGCGTGTCACTTACGACGGGCGGCTGGCCCCGGACGCCGTCGGCAATCCAGTCCGTTTCAGTGATTCCGCCACGCTGCAGACGGCCGCGGAGGTGACGTCACAAAACCGGTGGGATCGCGTCTACAGCGCGCGGGTTGAACTCCTGGTGACCGGCGGCGATGAGGTGCGCAGGAGCGCCGTGTTGCCGGCACCGGCCGCCGCCGCCGCAACCGCAACCGATCTCGGCTGGAACATGGTGGCCGACAAACGACTCTACGAGACGTTCAGCAGCGCCATCGCCATCCGGGCGCTCACCCCTTGGTATCGTGATCAATAAGGGACTGCCGTGATGACAGGTAGCAATCAGCCCGCCACCCCCTCCCGCCCCCGCCGCGCGTCGATTTGCTGCCCGCCCCCAGGCTCGGTAGCCGCGCCGAAGGCCGGCGCATTCGCGATCCGGCGCCGCTCCCCATGCCACATTCCCGCCCCGGGGTCTGAACCATGGTGTCAGCTCAGCTCATCGCCGGCCGGGGCGCCGGCGTCGGCCCGCGGCGCGGTATTGATCGTGAGCCTGATTGTGCTGCTGATCATGGTCATACTCGGCGTCAGCGGCATGCGGACCTCGGTACTGCAGGAGCTCATGGCGGGCCACTCCAAGGAAACGAACAGCGCCTTCCAGGCGGCCGAGGCGGGCACGCAGACCGCGCTCACCCATCTGGCAGCACTGCGAGTCCCCCCGCGGATCAAGGAACGGGGGGCCTCGGTCGCCTGGACCGGCACCTCGTTCTTGATTTGGGCCGCCTGCGAGGGACAGGACTTCGCGAAGCCCGCAACGGCCAGCTTCGACCCCTGCGCGACCCTGAACACCGTGGTCGCAGGCTGGGGCAGCTACGTGAGCGGGGGCGCCGCCACGCTTGCCGGCCAAGCGATCAACGCGGTGAGCGGATCGCCCTTGACTGGTATCGGCACGACCACTCAGCCCCATTTCATCATCGAATCGCGGTATGTCCCGCCGCTGGAACCCGAGAAGGCCTCGGCGCGCAAGGGGTTTCACTATTTCACGGTCTCCGCGGTCGGTTTCGACCCCGGCACCAACTCCCGCGCGATCTTGCAGACCACCATTACCAAACTCTTCTGATAAGCCTAATCACCGGGCCGGAGGGCCACACCATGTTGAACCGACAGGCCTGCGCTCTTGCAGATCAAACACGGTCTTGCGCCGCATCCGTGCGGCCGCGGTGGTCAAGGGGGCACGCGTGGCCGATCGCCATCCTGACCCTGGTGAGCGCCGTCACGTCGGCGCTTGCCGCGGCTGGATCCTTGGACGCTATCGGGATTTCACACGCCCCGCTCTTCGTGTTATCCGGCAGCCAGCCCAACTTCATTCTGACCCTGGATGACTCCAACAGCATGAACCAGGCGTTTTTGCCGGACGGCATCTGGACGCCTGGGGCACTGCAATCGCCGCCCAAGCTGGACGCGCGCGACACGGCAGCCCTGACCAACCGGCAGTATTATAATCCGGCCATCACCTATGAGCCGCCCGTGGACGCCTCGGGCACTAGGCTGCCCCATGGCGACTCCATCAAAGTCGGCGGGGTTGCCGTCACCCGCCTGGATCCGCTGTATGCGGCCTTTGCTTCGAGCACGGGCTGCACGGCGCAGACCTCACCAAGCGGGAGTTGTGCGACAGACCTTGCACTGAGCAATTGTACAGTGGACCTCGGACGCAACTACGCCCCGGTCTGGGACCTTTCGGGCACGAATTCCGATGGGCCATGCACGGACCTCGATCCGGCTAAAACCGTCGCTGACGATTTAAGCAACACCTATACGGCCGATACGGGAAACCCCGCATTCCCGGCGTTTCTTGCCGCCCACCCGACGCTCACGCTGCTTGAACTAGGCAGCGCCTGGGCCTGGCGCTGTATGAAAGCGGGGGGCACGGGCGACTGCCCGGCCTTCTACAACCGCTTGAACTACTCGGGCCAGTACCCTAACCCTAACCCGCCCCCCGCGCCCACGCAATTACCGTGCAATGACCCGAATTTACTTGCGGACATTACCCCCGTTGACTTCCCGGCCGCCTGTCTGGAGCGGGTGGTGGTGGGGACCGCGGACGACTTGGCAGAAATATACGATAGCAGAGTGGACATCTCCGCGGTGGCGGCGAACAAGCGTCCGACCTCATGTTGCTCGACGGAGGCCTGCTGGTGCAATGACGCCAAGGATGATGTCCTGGCCGCCCGTCGAAAGCTTCTCAAGGACGACAACGGTGCGGTGCCAGACGACGCCGCACTCGCAAAACGGAACTTCGCAAACTGGTTCAGTTACTATCGCAGCCGCGAATTGACGGTGCAAAGCGCGCTGGGCCGCGTCATGGACCGTCTCCGTCCGGGCGTGCGACTCGGTTACCAGACCCTGACTCAGGGTCAATTTCTGCCGACCGCCGCGGCGTACAAGTCCCTTTCCACAACCTTTGCCCCCTACAGTCAGAACAGGTCGCGGTTTTACGGCTGGCTCTATTCGCGACGGGCCACGACCCAAACCTATCTGGTCAGTGCGGCCCTGCGTACCCACGAATTCTGTAAATCGGATCAGGCCTACGTCGAGAGTCCCGAGGCGGTCAATGGGGTCCTCGTCAAACCGGTCGCAGCCGACACCAACCCGCTGCACGGTTGCCGTAACAATGTGCATGCCATCTTCACCGACGGCTTCTGGGAGGACAAGTTAGCGGCAAGTGCCGGGGGCTTTGACCCGCCCGCCTGGCTGATCAATAACGATGGGACCCAATCGCCACTGGCCTGGCCTGATCCGTCGAATCCGGCGGGGTCGCCGAACGGTGTTCAGCACCGCGCGACTATCCCTGACCCCGTGACCGGTCTCCCGGTCGCGCTTCCGCAAACCTACGATCCGTCAGCACTCACCTCCAAGGTGTTTGCAGACGGCAACACCGGAATGCTCGCGGACGTCGCCTTCCGGTCCTGGATCGAGGACCTGAGGCCCGACCTCGGTATCGCCACGGACGCGGTGGCGCCCCTCACACTCGATCCCGATACGACTGGCAGCATTGCTGATCAGTTCTGGAGGCACCGCAACGACTGGGCCGACTGGCAGCATGTCACCACCATCACGGTCGGCCTTGGGGTAGCGGGCAACACCAAGTACCCTTTAGGGGACCCTCCAGGCAAAGGCGATTGGAGCTATACGACGGGCACCGGCGCCACCGCCGTTACGACCACCGGCAACATCTTTATAGACGGCTTTCCCGGGAACTGGACGGCCACCGGAACCGATCCGGGCACGGGGGCAAGCCGCGCCAGCATGATCCCGGTCAAGATGAAGGTCGACGACACCTTGCACGCCGGCATCAACGGGCGCGGCGACTATCTGAGCGCGGGTGACCCCGCCACCCTGATCTCCACCTTCAACTACATCGTGGACATCCTCGCGACCCTGGCCGGGGACAGTTCCGCCGCCGCCGCCGCCATCAATACCGGCAGCACCGCCAGCGCGGACCTGCTCTACCAGGCGCGCTTCAACCCGGCGGATTGGAGCGGTGACATCCGCGCCTACCGGATCTCCGACGGCAAGGGCCGGCCACCCTGCGGCGATACGGTGCCGGTGGCAGGCCAACTGTGCGAGGATGCCTCACTCGGTCTCTACTACCTGTCTGCCGCCGATGCGATGTTGGGTGCGCCGGTCAGCGGCAATTACACGAACCGCCGTATTTTCACCGCCGCCGCGGGTACCGGCAAGGAGTTCAGTTGGGCAAACCTCACGGACCTCCAGAAGATGGATTTTCTGGCAGGTGCCGGCTTTACCGGGACCACTCCGCCCGCGGACACGGACCCGTACGCGGTGACGGCGAAGAACATCGTGACCTATGTCGCCGGTGATAACAGATTAGAAGATAATAAAGAATTTCGCCTCCGCACCACGGTGCTCGGTGATTTCATCAATGCCGCCCCGGTGCTCGTGGGTGCGCCGGCTTTCTACTACAAGGCGCCGGGTTACATGACCGGGGTGGGCGCGAATGGCACCCCCTTCAAGGACAAGTCCCGGCCCGCGCTGATCTACGCGGGGGCAAATGACGGGATGTTACACGCCTTCAATGCGGACAGCCTGACGGAGTCCTTCGCCTTTATCCCGCCGGCGTTGATGGGGCTTGAAAACTATCCGCCCGACTTGAGAAAACAGCGGCCGGGGCCGCAGATATTGCGCGACCCGACCTATGCTGCCGGAAAGCATCGCAACTTTGTGGATGGTCCAATCGCCACCGGCGATGTCCGGTTCGGTACCGCCGCGGCGGGCGATTGGCACACGGTGCTGATTGCCGGGCTCGGTCTCGGCGCCCAGGCGCTCTACGCCCTGGACGTGACCAACCCGCCGACGGCGGCCGCGACCGCGGTCAGCAGCTTTGCCGGCAGCATGTATCGCTGGCAGATCACGGACCGCAATGACTCGACGACAACCACGGACGACCAGCGTTGGGACCCTGACCTGGGCTATGTCTTCGGGCGCCCGGCCATCGTGCGTATCCCTGGCGCGAGTGGTGGGGAGCCCGTCTGGGTCGCCATCACCGGCAACGGCTACAACAGCGCCGAGAAGGACGGCAGCCGCGCCGCGGGTTGTGACGACCCATCCAAGGACCAGCCCGGTACTGGCCTCTGCGGTCAGGCGGTGCTCTATGTGATCAAGATCGAAACCGGGGAGATCCTCAAGAAGTTCCAGACCGGGGTCGGACGCAAGGATGATCCGCAAACCGGGGGTGACAAGCGCCCGAACGCACTGGGTCAGCCCACGATCGTCGGCACCACGGTGCACTCGGATGGCGACCTCCTGGCCGACTATGCCTACGCGGCGGACCTGTTCGGGAACCTCTGGCGCTTCGACTTGACGGGCACCAGCGCGTTACCGGTCCGCAGGCTGTTCTCCGCGACCGGGCCGGGCGTGGGCAACGCCCTCGGGGCGGCCCAGCCGATCACGGCCCCGGTCGCCGTGGCACGGCACCCGACCGGCGTCGGCACGCTGGTGTTATTCGGTACCGGTAAGTACCTGGACGTCAAGGAGGACGTGAGCGACGGTCGGGTCCAGAGCTTTTATGCCATCTGGGACAAGGGTAGCGATGCCCAGCCGCCGGTGGTGCGTAACAATACCCAGCTCCAAGTGCAGACGTTCGTGGATACCGACATCGTCGTCAAGGATAAAGACGGCGTGGAGGTCACGCGCGGGCGTACCAGCAGCGCCAATACGGTCGACTGGTCCACGAAGAACGGGTGGTATATCGACTTGGACAAGGAGAAGACCGTGAGCGGCGTCAACAAGGGAGAGCGGGTTGTCGTCGCGCCCGAGGTCCAAGGGACCCGGGTGATCTTCGTCAGCCTGGTCCCGGAAGGCAACCCGTGCGTCGGCGAGGGCTACGGTTGGATCAACGCCCTGGACCTGCGCAGCGGCGCCCACTTCCCATCGAGCCCGTTCGACTACAACATGGACGGGGTCTTCGACCGTTCTGATCTGCTTGGGGGCCAGGCCGGTACCAGCGTGCGCTTCACGCCCGGCGGCAAGGCCACGGGGGTCTATTCCTCAACCTCCGGTTTCGGGGACGGCAAGGGTCGGAGCACGACGGTGGTCTCCAGCTCCGCAGGCGGCTTGCACTCGGTCAATGACTTCCCCTTCCTGCAGTGGCGGGTGTGGCAGCAGTTGCCCTGAAGGGTAGCGTTGAGTCGCCCACCTGTGGGCGGCTCAACCGACGCTTCCAATCACCCGACTAACGCTCGCTGCGCATTGAGCGGCGGCGCAGGCCGATCAGGGGCAGTCCGAGCACGAGCAGGGCGAGCGTCGCCGGCGCCGGTACCGGATCAGCAGCGGGGGCAATCGTTAAGGTGATTGGAGCGAACACCAGGTCCGGTAGATTCTGGGTCGCGCCGTTCCAAACGGTCTCAAACAAGCGGAACTGGATTGTGTCCCCGGGATTAATCAGGTCGGATGTCTTCAATGTGACGCCAAAGGGAGTCGGCAGCGTGGTCTGGCCGCCCCCGCTATACCAGGAAGGCCCCTGCGTGCTGAAGTCGCTGAACAGCGCCACGTCCTTGCGCCACTTGATATTGCCGCCACTGTCGGCCAGGGTAATCCGCATCTGCGATTCGGCCAACAAGGTGCCTAGCGAATCGCTGGTCCATTCCCAGACCGGCGCGGCGCCTTGCCCTGTGGTCTTGCTCTTCGGATTTGAGTCGTTATAACCAGTACCGACAGGTGCGCCAGCCGACTCGATATAGATATGATCCAACACAAAACTTGATCCCGAGTTGTTGGTCCATGTCGTGCGGCTGTTCCGGTTCGCGCCGATGATGGCCTCGCCCCAACTGTACAGTACCTGCGCCGTATTATTGGCTCCGGGCATGGTGCACCCGCTCCCGCCCGCGTTGTCGCAGTTCACGGCAAGGGTGTTGTACGCCACGTTCGAGTCCACAAACGTGATGGGGTTGATGCCCCAGTTTAACACGAACGGCACGGCGTCCGCGAACCCCGGCGCCAAGGCCGACGCGATACCCAGGGCGAGCAGCGCGCAACGGCTGGCCGCCGGGCGGTGGGGGCCTTGACTGGCAGGTTCGGAACGAGACATCTGCAGACTCCTGGAAACGGGCGACAGGCTGAACGGGCACCAAAGGCACTTGCGCGATACGAAAAGCAAAAAACGAGCCATTAAATCATCAAACTTAAAAAACAATGGCTTAGTTTTCTTGGTGGACCTATCGTGAAAGTCCAGCCGACGCGAGTGTAAAAAAAGCTGACACTGCCGAGACCCAGGTACCGGCCATACAACGCGACCATCACAAACCGGACGCAGTCGGTCGGGACCGCGACCCCCGGCAGCTCGGGGCCTGTCGGTCTGGACTGGCCTGCGACTGCATGAGCCGGGCCTGCGCTTCGCGGCGATACAATACGCGATCAGCGCGCGGGACGAAAGAGCCGCGGCGGTGGCCGCCTGATCCAGGTGGGCGCAGCCGTCCCGCCGCCGCCAACGCCTTGGACTCGATCCCGCGGCCCTGGCACACTGGCGGGGGATGGTTGGGGTGTTGTCGCGGACTGGACCCGCGCCGAGCGGGTGCTCGGCGTGCCCGGGGGCGCGGCGCTTTCAGATGGGAGGACCATGGACACGAATTCGACATCCGAGACCGACATGCGTGCCGGGCTGGTGCCCGGCGATCCCCGCTGGTGGGTCTTCTCGACCTACTTCGCCCAGGGATTTCCGTACATGGTGGTCCGTGCCATGTCGTCGGTGTTTTTCACCGATGTCGGCATGTCGGAGCGCTTTCTCGGCTATCTCAATTTTCTCGGGCTGCCCTGGAACCTGAAGTTCCTGTGGGCGCCCCTGGTCGACATCTACTCCACCCGGCGTACCTGGATGATCCTGGTCCAGGCGCTGCTGACCCTGCTCACCGCGCTGCTGGCCGCCCTGTGTCTGGCGCGCGGCACCGGGCTCGACCTCGGGGTGCCGGACGCCCTGCTGGTGGGCGTCTTCATCGCCCTGGCCTTCCTCGCGGCGACCAACGATATCGCCATCGACGGTTATTACATGGAGGGCATCACCGACCCCAAGGAGCAGGCCGCCTACACGGGCTTTCGCGTGATGGCCTACCGCCTGGCCATGATCCTGGCGCGCTTCGGGATTATCCTCGCGGTGGCCCAGATCGCCCGGACCGCCTTCGACGGGAACCTGTACGCCGCTTGGGGTTGCGGCTTCGCGGCCGGCGCGCTGGTGATGGCCGGACTCACCCTGTTGCACCTGATCAGGCTGCCGCGCTTCCAGGCGCCGCGCACCCGGGTCATCGGGGTTCGCGAGGCGGCGGGGGATTTCTTAGGCTCTTTCGCCGCTTACCTTGAGGTCTCGCGTCGGCGCTCACTGATCGCGCTCACCAGCGCGCCCGTGCTCGGCCTTGCCTTGAGCGCGGTCCTGGCTGGCCTGGGGGTCCCCGGTGTCCAGTCCGTCACCTACGGCTTTGCCTTCATGCTGCTCGCCCTGCTCGCCCAGGCGCGCCCGGCGATTGCGTTGAGCCTCGCCTTCATCATGTTCTACAAGATCGGCGACGAGATCATTTTCTCGATGGGGACGCCCTTCCTCAAGCGCTACCTGCTGGTGGACAACACCCAACTCGCCTGGATGAGCGGCCTCCTGGGGCTGATCGGCTCCATCGCCGGGACCACCATCGGCGGGCTCTGGATCAAGCGCACCGGGTTGCGCCGTGCCATCTGGCCGCTGACGCTCCTGATGAACGTCAATATCCTGGCCTACGTCTGGCTCGCCTGGGAGCGCCCGCTGGCGACCGAATTGATGGGCCTGCTGACCATCTGCGGTGTCTACACCATCGAGCAGATCGCCGCGGGCCTGGGCAATGCCGTGCTGATCGTCTACATCCTGCGCACCTGCAAACCCGCCTACAAGGCCGGGCACTACGCCATCGGCTCCGCCTTCATGTCCGTCTTCTCGGCCCTCTTCGGCGGCCTGGGCGGGGTCATCGTGGAGGCGAGCGGCTATCTTGAACTCTTCACCATCGGCCTGCTCGCCTCGATCCCCGCCATGATGCTGCTGTTCTTCGTGCGCATCGACGACTGAGGCGGGGGGCGCCGGGCAGCAGCCCGGCGCGTCGTCCCTGCCGTTGGTCGCCCGTCACGCACGCCTCCCTTGACAGGCGCAACAGTATGTAAGAAACTACTAATGCACTGAAGCACTCCACTTCCGTGCACTCCTCCGTTCCGTGACTTCCTTTGGTGGTAACTTAATGAGCGCGACCCGGTCGCGCTCTTTTTTTGCCCCTCAGGCCAGGTCGAAGCGCAGAAATTCCATGCTGAATTGCCCCCGCCCCTGGGTCAGGCTGCGCAGCGTGGTGGTGTAGCCGAGCAGGGCGGCGAGCGGGGCCTCGGCGCGGACCTCGGCGGTCTCGCCGCGGTTGCCGGTGTCGGTGATGATTGCCGTGCGCGACTGCAGGTCGCCGAGCACGGCCCCCAGGTTGACCTGCGGCACTATGACCTCGAGCGCCATCACTGGCTGCATCAGGGCCGGTTGGGCGGCGTCCAGGGCCTGGCGCAGGGCGCGCCCGGCGGCGGCGGCCAAGGCCTCAGGGGTGGAGTTGGGACCGAAGACCTCGACTTCGCGCACCTTGAGCGCCAGGTCCAGCAGGGCCGCCCCCTGCAAGGGGCCGGACTCCAGGCCGCCGCGCAGCCCGGCCTCGACGGCCCGGCGCTGCTCGTCGCTCAACAGCGCCCCCTCGGGCAGGACCCGCGGGTCCACCGTGATCCGGATACCGGCGCCGCGCGCCAGCGGCTCCACCGCGAGGGCCACCCGCGCCATCAGGTCAGGGTGCTTGCCGTCCGGTGAGGGTGGGGTGGTGAAGAAGGCGTCGGCCGCGGCGGCACGGCGGATGGTCTCGCGCACGGCCACGGCCGGGCGCCCGCTGCGCACCGTGACGCCGAATTCACGCGCCATCCGCTCCAAAACCATCTGCAGGTGCAACTCGCCCATGCCGCGCAGCAGGCGCTGCCCGGTCTCCGGGTCCTCCTCCACCGCCAGGGTGGGGTCCTCCTGGGTCACCTTGTCCAGGACCTCCAGCAATTTCTCCTCCTCGGTGCCGGCCGCGGCCTCGATGGCGAGCCCCAACACCGGGGCGCGCGCCTCGATGCGCTCCAGGCCGAGCAGGTGCCCGGGGGCGCACAGGGTGTCGCCGGTAGTGGCGAAGCGCAGGCCGGCGATCAGCACGATCTGGCCGGGCTCGGCCTGCTCGAGCTTGGTCTTCTTGCCGGCGTCCACGTCGAACAGGCGCGCCGCCTGCTCGCGCCGGGTCTGGCCGTCCGGACCGATGAACTCGACCGTATCCCCGGCTTTAAGGGTGTTACGGTAGATGCGGGCGAAGACGTGGCGCCGGCCATCCCAGAGTTGGACCTTGAAGGCCAGGGCGACGAGCGGCCCCTCACCGCCCAGGACGACCTCCTCGAGGCTGCCGTCCGGGTGCCGGCCGAGCGCGGGCGGGCGGTCCAGCGGGGCGGGGAGGAAGTCGATCACCCCGTCCAGCAAGGGCTGCACCCCCAGGTTGCGCAGGGCACTGCCGCCGTAACAGGGGAAGAGTCGCCCGGCCAGGGTGCCGCGGCGGATGGCGGCGCGTAAGGCGCCCGGATCCGGGTCCTCGCCCGCCAGGACCTGCTCGGTGAGGCGCTCGTCCCACTCGGCGGCCGCGAGCCCCAGGGCCTCGCGGTCCGCGGCCAGGCGCGCCCACAGGTCGGCGGGGCAGGGCTCGGTCACGACCAATTCGCCTTGCTCGCCCTGGAACCGAAGCAGGGTGCGGTCGATCAAATGGACCACTGAATGAGCGACGGGGGCCTGGTCAGCGCTGCCCTGGCCCTCGCCCAACGGCACCGTGATGGGCACCGGCTCGGCCTTGAGACGGCGGCGGATGGCGTCCAGGGATGCACGATAATCGGCCCCCGGCCGGTCCATCTTGTTGACGAAGAAGAGGGCCGGCAGGTTGAAGCGGGCGCGCTGGCGCCATACGGTCTCCGTCTGGGGCTCCACCGCGCGCACGCCGTCCAGGACCAGGATGCAGCCGTCCTGCACCCGCATGGCGCGCTCCACCTCGATGGTGAAGTCGACATGGCCGGGGGTGTCGACCACCTGGATCAGGTGGTCCCGCCAGGGGGCCTTGGTGACCGCGGAGGTGATGGTGATGCCGTGGCGCTGCTCCTCGGCCAGGTAGTCCATGTGGGCGGCCCCGTCGTGCACCTCCCCGATCTTGTAGGAGGCGCCGGTGTAAAACAGGATGCGCTCGGTCAGCGTGGTCTTGCCGGCGTCCACATGGGCCGCGACCCCGATATTGCGGACGTGAGACAATCGCGACAGTTTTTTCATCATGTTGACGAGGTAACAGAGTGAAGTATATGAAGTCGAAAGCGGAATCGTCCTGGGGTCGACAACGGAGCCGGGGCTTCACAAGGGCCGCACTGGCCGGCGCGGTCGCGCTGGCCTTGGGGCTTGCCCGGGCCCCGGGCGTCCTGGCCGACACCTTCAAATTTGCCCACCCGGGTGATAGCGTGGTCGGGGTGGCCTTCTATGTAAAGAGCCGCAAGCACGACACCCTGCTCGACATCGGGCGGCAGAATCAACTGGGCTATCAGGACATGGACCAGGCCAACCCGAAGGTCGATATGTGGGTGCCCGGCGACCATGCCGAGGTGCTGATCCCGAGCCTCTATGTGCTGCCCAACACCCCGCGCACCGGGCTGGTCCTGAACCGGCCGGAGATGCGGCTCTATTATTACCCGCCCGGCCGGCCGGACGAGGTGCAGAGCTACCCGATCAGCATCGGACGCGAGGGCTGGAGCACACCGCTCGGTACCTTCTCCGTCGCGACCAAGGTCAAGGACCCGACCTGGACCCCGCCGGCCTCGATCCGGGCCGAACACGCGGCCAAGGGCGACATCCTGCCGGCCGTGGTACCCGCGGGTCCGGACAACCCGCTCGGCCCCTATGCCATGCGCCTTAGCATACCCGGCTATCTGATCCACGGCACCAACAAGCCCTGGGGCCTGGGGATGCAGGTCAGCCACGGCTGTATCCGCATGAATAACGAGGGTATTATCGAATTGTTCCCGCAGGTGGCGACGGGCACGACGGTGACGATCGTCGACCAGCCCTACAAGCTCGGCTGGCTGGGGGATGACCTGTATCTGGAGGTCCACATCGACGACGAGGGGAAGCGGAAGACGGCGCGCTCAGTGATACCGGATTCGGTGGCGAACGCGCAGGGACTGCAGCTGGACTGGAAGGCGGTCGAGCGGGCGGTGGCCGAGAACACCGGCCTCCCACAACTCGTGGGAAGCCGGCGCAGTTCAGCCGACAGGCTTCACTTGGACATGATCTTCTGATACATGCGGTCCAGACGCTCGGTGTTGGCGTCGCAGCAGGACTGGGCGCCCTTGGCGGCGTCCAGGGCCTGCTGGGCCATTTCACGGGCGGTGGTGTCGGTGCAACCGCCGATCACGGTGGCGCCGATCAGGGCGGCGGCGGTCAGGGAAGCGAGCTTAACGACTTTGGTCATCGGTAGAATCTCCGTAGGTTGAGCCAAAAGGCCCTCTTTTTATAACACAGGTTCGGGTTTTTCCGAATCCCCCCACACCACCGCCGACGACGCGCAGTGCGCCCAAGGCGTCTGGTGGCCAGTAGGATCCGTTCTTGCGCTCTCGGGCCATCATCGAGATGATCGACCGAAAGAGTCGGACCCGGTTTCTAAGCTTGCGTCAAACGGGCCGGAACATCAAGACCGCGACGCAATAAAGCCGCGAAGAAGCGCCCTTGGCGACTCGCGAAGGGGCCATTTTGTACTTCAAAACCGCTCAGATAGCCCGTCGTCGGGGGCGCGGCGGCCCGCGGGCCGGTGCGGCCGCAACCCTGGCGGGATCGGCCGCAATCAGGCACCATCGCTGCGCTCGATCCGCGTTACTCTGAGTCAGATCCGCGGACCACCGCCACTTTTCTCCAGTTGCAAGGAACCTTGAGGCCATGCGCCGATATTACGGTCGCCCCCTGGACGACCCGTCGAACTCGCCCTTCCGCTGCGACGGTTACCTGGCGGGTGCCATGATCCGCGACGACCGCGGGGCGACCATCCCGCTGTCGGACCTGTCGCCCTTTTTGCGTGCCCTGCTCGTAACCGACGGGACCGTGACCAAGACACTGGAGGCCTATTTTTGGGAGCCGGTGACGGTGGACACCCTGGAGCAGCGCTTTGAAACCGCGGCGGAGCCGGTGCCCTGGATCGGGCTCGCGGCCGGCGATGCCTGTCTGATACGCGATGCCCGCCTGCGCGGCGTTCACAGCGGACGCGCCTTCGCCGAGGCCCTGTCCCTGATCCGTACCGAACTGATCCCGCCGGACTTCCGCCGCCGCCTGATCGCCCGGGAGATCGGCATCGGCGCACTGATCCGCGACAGCGGACTGGAGAGCTATCGGGAGGTGCTGGACGTCGGACTGGAGCATGGCGGCGGCCCCCGGCGCGACCCGGCGGGGGCGCCGGACAGCGGCCCATCAGTGTTCAGGACCTATCGGATCATCATCGGCGGTCGCCCCGTGATCCTCATCACCGAGTGTTTTCCACTGGCCCTGTTTCCCGTGGCCTGATTACGATGATGCCCCTGGACACCATCCGCCTGAACGAGACCCCGGAGGGGGTGGACCTGGGCCTGCGCGTCGCGGGTCCGGCGCCGCGGGCCCTGGCCCTGGCCGCGGACGGCGCCATCCGGCTGGTCATCCTGCTGGCATTGAGCCCGTTGTCGGCGCTGTCCGGGCTCGGTCTCGGCCTGAACCTGATCGCCGTTTTTCTGCTCGAGTGGCTCTACCCGGTCACCTTCGAGGTCCTCTACGGGGCCACGCCCGGCAAGCGCGCCATGGGCCTCCTGGTGGTTCACGACGACGGCACCCCGGTGGGGCTGTCCGCGTCCCTGATCCGCAATCTGTTGCGGGTAGTCGATTTTTTTCCGCTGTTCTATGGGGTGGGTCTGGTCTGCACCCTGGTCGATCGAGACTTCCGGCGGCTCGGGGACCTCGCCGCCGGGACCCTGGTGGTCCATGCGCAGCGCCGCTCAACGGGGGCGCGGGCGGGACGCACGCACGCGGGCGGGACGCCCGCGCCCCCGGGGCTGCCGATCGCCACCCAGCAGGCGATCCTGGCCTTTTGTGAGCGGGCGCGGCGCCTGTCCGGGGCGCGTCGGATCGAACTGGCTGAGACCCTGCTCGCCCACCTGCCCAGCCCCGCCACGGGGCCAGCCCGCGCGCGGGGGTGGGCGGCGGTAGAGCAGGTAGAGGGTTATGGAACCTGGCTGGCCAGTGGCCGGGCGGGGGACTGAACCGTGCGCCAGGGACCCTTCGAGGCGAGCCGCGCGGCGGCCTGGGCGGACTACCGCAGCCTCCTGACCGCCCTGGAGGGGCGCGGGCGCGACCCGTCGCCCGTGTTGCCCCTGGCACGCTTCCCGGCCCTCTATCGGCGTCTGTGCGCCGATTACGCGCTGGCGCGGGCGCGCCGCTACGCCCCCGGGCTGATCGCGGAGCTGCACGACCTGGTGCGGCGCGGCTATCCCCACCTGTACCGACGCCGCAACGCCTGGTGGGCCCTGGCCCTGGGCTTCATGGCGGCCGGATTTCCGCGCACCCTGCGTCGTCAGGCCCGGGTCTGCGCCCTGGCCGCGGCCCTGTTTTTCTTGCCGCTGCTGGTCATGGGGCTCGCCTGCTGGCAGGACGGGGAACTGATCTACAGCCTGATGGACAGCGCCCAGGTGGCCGAGCTCGAGTCCCTGTACGACCCCGACGGCGGCCGGCCCGGACGGGGCCCGGAACGTCAGGCCGATACGGATTTCATGATGTTCGGCTTCTATGTGATGAACAATATCGGGATCGGCTTTCGCACCTTCGGCGCCGGGTTGCTGCTGGGGCTCGGGAGCGTGCTGATCCTGATCTCCAATGGGCTCATGATTGGCGCGACGGCCGGTCATCTGACCCGCCTGGGGTTCGGCCCCGTCTTCTGGCCCTTCGTCAGCGGGCACGGCCCCTTTGAACTGACGGCCATCGTCATCTGCGGGGCGGCCGGGCTCCTGCTCGGCCGGGCCCTGATCGCCCCCGGACGCCTGACCCGCCTCGCGGCCCTGCGCGCGAACGCACGCGATGCGGCGGTCCTGGTGGGCGGGGCGGCCCTCATGCTGCTGTTGGCGGCGGTGGTGGAGGCATTTTGGTCCGCGAGCGGGGCGGCGGCGGGGGTGAAGTACGCGGTGGGGGTCCTGGGATGGGTGGCGGTGATGGCATATTTCGCCTTGGCGGGCCGAGTGGATGGCGGCGCCGGGCCGGTGCGCGGCGGTTCCGGGGACGATCATGGACCTTGACCGCATGAGCGTGGTGTTGCGCCCGCGCGGGCCCTGGGAGGGGATCGACCTGGGTTTCGCCCTGGGGCGCGCCTGGTTTCCGACCCTGTGGGGCCTGTGGTGGTGCAGCGCCCTGCCCGTGGGGCTCCTGGCGCTGCCCCTGTGCGGCGCGCGGGCGGACTGGTGGCTGCTGCTCCTGTGGTGGTTCAAGCCGCTTTATGAGGCGCCCCTGATCTGGTGGATCAGCCGCTCTCTGTTCGGGGAGCGGTCGCCGCTCGGGCGTGCCTGGCAGCTTCAGCGCGCCGCCTGGACGCGGCACCTGCTGCCTTATCTGCTGTGGCGGCGACTGGCCGCCCGCCGCTCCCTGAATCTGACCATCGGACTCCTGGAGGGTCTGGACGGCGCGGCGTTGCGGCAGCGCCGCCGGGTGTTGGGCGACGGCGCCGGGGCCGCCTGGCTGACCCTGATCTGCTACCACTTCGAGGCCATCCTCTGGGGCGGGCTGCTGCTCACGCTGGTTTACCTGATCCCCACCGGGCTCCCGGAAGGACTGGCCGGCCTGGACCTCGGTGCGGCCCTGACCGACTCCCAGTCCTGGCCCTATTGGCTGAGCGGCGGCTTCTACCTGCTTGCCTGCTCGGTGATCGCGCCCTTCTATTGCTGCGCGGGCTTTGCCCTCTACATCGGGCGGCGCACCGAATTGGAGGCCTGGGACCTGGAACTCGCCTTCCGCCGGGCAGCCCCCGACGCGACCGCTGGCGCACCGGAGAAGGGCGCCGCACGGCCCGGCCGCCGCGGCAGCCCCCGCACCGCGGTGTCGGCCGGCCTGCTGTGCGCCGCCGTGCTTGCCGCCTGGCCAGGCCCGCCGGTCGGCGCCGACCCCCTGCCGCCCCTGCCGGCACCGGCACCGGCGCGCGCCCTGATCGCCGAGGTCCTGGCCGACGCCGACTTCGGGCGGACGCGCACCGAGTCCGTCTGGACCTATATCGGCCCCGACGAGGAGACCGCCGCGCCGGACCCGACCTGGCTCAAGGACCTGGCCGACTTCGCGGTGTTCCTGGGGCGCCTGGTCAAGGGGCTCCTGGTGGTCCTGGCGGTCATCGCCGTCGCCCTCCTGATCCGGCGCATCCTGCGCGACTGGCAGCCCGGCGCCTGGCGGCGGCGCCGGCCGGCCCGGCGCCCGGCCCCCGCGGCCCCGGAGTCCCTGGGCGCGGACGCGGACCCGGACGCGGCCGGGTTGGCGCGGGCGGTGCGCGCCCGGCTCGCCGCCGGGGACCCGCGCGGCGCCCTGGCGCTCCTGTATCGGGGCAGCATCGGCCACCTGGGGCGGCGCGGCCTGCGCATCCCCGACGGGGCCACCGAGGGCGAGTGCCTGCGGCTCGCCGCCGGCCACCCGGGCACCGGGGACCTGGCACCCCTGCGGCACCTCACCCGGGACTGGCAGGCCCTGGCCTATGCCCAGCAGGCGCCGGACCCTGAGCGCATCGCCGCGCGTCTCGACGACTGGCTGCGCTGGACGGGGAGCGCCGCGCCGGCCGGGGAGCCGCGGGTTCCTGCGGGCAGCGACGCCGATGGCCGCTGAGCAGCGCACCCTGGGCCTGGTCCTGATCGGCCTGACCCTGATCGCCGCGGTGTCCTTCGGCGCCTGGTTCCTCACCAACTTCGAGCGCCGGCCCCAGGAGGTCGCCGTCGGCGCCGCGGCGGCGGCCCGCCGCAACCCCTTCCTGGCCGCGGAGCGCTTTCTCACCCGCCTGGGCATCCCGGCGGAGAGTCGCGCCGGCGCCGGCCTGCTGCACCAGCCCCCGCCGACCGCCGATACACTGGTGGTCAATGGCCTGGGCCGGCTCAACGTGCGGCACCGGGCCACCCTGGGCGCCTGGCTCCGGGGCGGCGGGCGTCTGGTGGTCGAGGCGACTGACCCGGGGGACCAGGATCCCAGCCCGGACGACCTCCTGGGCGGGTTCGGGATCCAGCGCACCAGGGTCGAGGCGGCGGCCGGCAAGCGCCCGGGGCCGGATGGGGAGCAGGCCCTGGGGCAGATCCGGTGGGGGGACCCGGGCGCGCCGCTGAGGGTCGGCTTCGATCCGGACTGGGCCTTGAAGGTCGAGGACCCCGACCAGGCCAACCTGGTGCACGCCGCCGGGCATCCCCGCCTGCTGCAACAGGCGGTCGGCGCCGGGCTGCTCACCGTCACCAGCGACCTCGGGTTCCTGACCAACGAGCGGATCGGGCGCCACGACCATGCCCTGTTCTTCGCCCGACTGGCCCAGCCGCCCCCCGGGGGCAAGGTCTGGCTGCTGTACGACAGCTCGGTGCCCTGGCTCGGCGCCCTGCTGTGGGCCGCCGCGCCCGCGGCCCTGGGCGCGGCCGGGGTGCTGGTCCTGGTCTGGGTCTGGTCCCTGGGCGCCCGGCTCGGCCCCCTGACCCCGGTCCCGGACCGCCGCCGCCGCGACCTGATCGAGCACCTGGACGCCGCCGCGGCCTTCCTCTGGCGCCATGGCCGCGCCGCCCAGTTGGTGGCGGCAACCCAGCGGCGGGTGCTCAGCGCCTGGCAGCGGCGCCGTCCCGAACTGCGGCACCTGACGCCCGTGTCGCAGGCCGCGGTGATCGCCAAGGCCGCCGCCCGGCCCGCCGGACCCGTCGCCGCCGCCCTGCACACCCAGGCCTCCGATGCCGCCGCCTTCGTCGAGCAGACGCGTCTCCTCAAGGCCCTTTGGCAAGGCACCCGGGAGCGCCGCACAGCAGCCCGGCCCGGGGTGCGATCAGGACTGATGAGGTGACCGAGATCGCGGGTACGTTGTCGTTGTCGTAATCGAAAATCCGACCACGATTACGACAACGACAACGACAACGACGCCCGGTCTGTGAGAAGGTCCGGTAGCTGTAGCCGACCACCGACACCCTAATCAAGGAGCCCCGATGAACGATTCGACCAGCCCCCCCGCCATGACGGTCGCCGCCGCCGCGCGGCACCTCCAAGCACTGGAGAGCGCCGTCGCCCAGGCCCTGGTCGGGCAGCCCCAGGTGATCCGCGAGGCGGTCGTCGCCCTGGCCGCCGCCGGTCACGTCCTGCTGGAAGGGGTCCCGGGGGTGGGCAAGACGCTCCTGGTCCGCGCCCTGGCCGCGGCCCTGGGCGGGAGCTTCGCGCGCATCCAGTTCACCCCGGACCTGATGCCGAGCGACGTGACCGGTCATGCGCTGTTCGACATGAAGACCGAGGGGTTCCGCATCCGCCGCGGCCCCATCTTCTGCAACCTGCTCTTGGGCGACGAGATCAACCGCGCCCCCGCCAAGACCCAGTCGGCCCTGCTGGAGGCCATGCAGGAGCAGCAGGTCACCATCGAAGGCGAGGCCCTGCCCCTGCCCGCCCCCTTCCTGGTCTATGCGACACAGAATCCCATCGAGCAGGAGGGCACCTACCCCCTGCCGCAGGCGCAACTCGATCGCTTCCTGCTCAAGGTCTTCATCGACTACCCGGGGGCCGATGAGGAACTGGCCGTGGTGCGCCAGATGACCAGCGGTCAGATCGGCGACCGGCTCGATACCTCCCGGGTCCCCCGGGTGATGACACCGCAGGAGGTACTGGCGGTCCAGGGCGCGGCGGCCATGCTCCGGCTGGACGACAGCGTCCTGGCCTACGCCGTGCGCCTGGTGCGCGCGGCGCGGGACTGGCAGGGGGTCGAAACCGGCCCCGGCCCCCGCGCCGCCATCGCCCTGGTGCGCGCCGCCCGCGCCCAGGCCTTGATCGAGGGCAACGCCTTCGTCACCCCGGACGACGTCAAGGCCATGGCCCCCGCCGTACTGCGCCACCGCCTCAAGCTCACCGCCGACCTGGAGATCGAGGGCTACCGGCCCGACGACGTGCTGGTCGACCTGCTGGCCGGCGTCCCGGCGCCGCGGTCGTAGGGTCCGCTGTGCGGACCAGAGTACCGGGGGTGGGTTTTCGCGGCCGGGGGTCCGCACGGCGTTTTCGCGGGCTGCCGTCCGCACAGCGGACCCTACGTGAACCACCAGCGGGCTGCGGTCCGCACAGCGGACCCTACAGGAACCACCAGGCCCAACCATGCATCCCCGCCCCCCTCTGATCCACGCCCTGGCCATCTGGACCGCCGTCGGCCTCGCCACCGTCTGGCTGCCCTGGACCTGGCCGTTGTGGCAGGGACTGGGCCTCCTGATCGCCGCCCTTGCCTTGGGGGATCTGCTGGCCCTGCACCGGCTCCCGGACCCGCGGATCACGCGCCGCATGGGTCGCGCCCTGCCGCTCGGGGCCTGGAGCCAGGTGACGCTGGAGGTCGCCAATGGGTCGGACCAGCGCCTGCGGCTCAGCGTCCATGACCTGCACCCGGGCGAGTTCGCCGTGCGCGGCCTGCCCGCGGACCTGGACTTGCCTGCCCGGCACCAGGGGCGTGTCGACTATCGACTGCGCCCGCCCAGCCGCGGGGACTTCCCGCTCACCGGCTGTGCCGTCGCCACCCGCTCGCCCCTGGGCCTGTGGCGGCGCACCCGGGTCCTGCCCCCGGCGCAGCCGCTGCGGGTCTTCCCCAACTTCGCCGAGATCAGCCGCTACACCCTGCTGGCGGCC
Source organism: Candidatus Thiodictyon syntrophicum (assembly GCF_002813775.1). Lineage (NCBI taxonomy): Bacteria > Pseudomonadati > Pseudomonadota > Gammaproteobacteria > Chromatiales > Chromatiaceae > Thiodictyon > Candidatus Thiodictyon syntrophicum. Next base: position 6,518,102 of record NZ_CP020370.1, on the reverse strand, counting down.
AGCGACCAACTCGCCCAACTGGGGGTGCGCCGACTCCGGCGCCTGGGCCGCGGGGCCGAGTTCCACCAGTTGCGCGAGTACCGGGAGGGCGACTCGCTGCGCCGGATCGACTGGAAGGCGACCTCGCGCATGCACAAGCTCATCGCCCGGGAGTATCAGGACGAGCGCGACCAGCGCCTGGTCTTCCTGCTCGACTGCGGCCGGCGGATGCGCCACCGCGATCAGGGCCGCGGCCACCTGGACGAGGCGCTCAATGCCCTGCTCCTGCTCGCCTACGTGGCCGTGCGCCAGGGGGACGCGGTCGGCCTCATGACCTACGGCGGACCGCAACGCTGGTTCGCCCCGCGCAAAGAGCCCGGCACCGTGAACCGGCTGCTCCAGGGCCTCTATGACCTCCAACCGAGCCTGGAGGCGGCCGACCCCCTGGTCGCCGCCCGCGCCCTGCTGGCCGCCATGCCGCGCCGCGCCCTGGTGGTGGTCCTGACCAACAGCCGCGACGAGGACCAGGAGGGCCTGGCCCAGGCCGCCCAACTCCTGCGCCGCCGCCATCTGGTGGTCATCGCCGATCTGCGCGAGGCCGCCCTGGACCGCGCCCTGGAGGCCCCGATCGCAACCCTGGACGACGCGCTGCGCTTCCACGCCGTCCACGGCTGGCTCGCCGAGCGCCAGCACCAACAGGAGCGCCTGCGCCACCTCGGCATCCAGGTCCTGGACCTGCTGCCCGCCCAACTCCCCATCGCCCTGGTGAACCGCTACTTTGAGATCAAGCGGGCCGGGACCCTGTAGGGTCCGCTGCGCGGACCGCCGCTGGCGCTACCGCCGCGCTCTTGCCGCTCCCGCCTGCTCGATGGCGCGCGACAGGTCGTCCACTCAACTCGAGTCATTCCTGACGTACGTCAAATTTGACTCCGAATCAGCGCACCTGGGAGAAGGGATACAGTGAAACCTGGAAAGAGCAGTTCTCACGCCAAGGCGCAAGCTGGAAAGAACAGTGCTCACACAGAGACACAAAGATCACAAAGATTTTCAACGCGATACGTTGGTCGAGGAGGTTACTCGCGCAGTGATCGGCCCAACGCCTTCAATGATCTGTTTTTCTTTGTGTTCTTTGTGTCTTTGTGTGAGCAATTCCCGGATTTAGGTTCACGTTCCGGGGTGACGTACAAGCCTTCATGGCCGTTGGCCGCGACAAGCCCACGACCGCCTGCGTCGTCGCGTCGCGGCTGAAGCCGCTCCCACAGCGTCGCCGCGCGACCTTCCCAAGAAGAACCTGGCTCAGTGCCGCGATTTCTGGTATCAAGCCCGGACCTTCGCTGCGGGTGTTTGCCATGGACTTCGACGCCTTCCTCTCCCACCACAGCGCCGACAAGCCGCTGATCCGCGAACTGCGCCGCCGGCTCCAGGCGCAGGATTTGCGCGTCTGGCTGGACGAGGACGACTTGCGCCCCGGCCAGCGCTGGCAGGACGGGCTCGCGGCCGGCATCCTCGCCAGCGCCTCGGTGCTGGTGTGCATCGGCGGTTCCGGCATCGGCCCCTGGGAGGACGAGGAGATGCAGGTCGCGCTCGATCTGGCCGCCCATGAGCAGCGCCCGGTCATCCCGGTCCTGCTCCCCGGCGCACCCGAACGGCCCGCCATCTCCCTGTTCCTGAAGAACCGCACCTGGGTCGACCTGCGCGCGGGCATCGACACCGAGGGCATCGGCCGCCTGGTCTGGGGCATCACCGGCGACCGCCCCGGCGCCGCCCTCCGGGCCGCACCCGACCGGCGCTTCCAACTCCCCGCGGACCTGCCCGACTTCACCGGCCGCACCTTGGATCGCGACTGGCTGGAGCGACACCTGGCCGCTGGCCGGTCGGTCGCCATCTGCGCCCTGGCCGGTCAGGGCGGGCTCGGCAAGACCGCGCTCGCGGTGCATGTCGCGCACCGGATCAAGGACCGCTTCCCGGACGGACAAATCCTGATCCCGCTCGGCGGGGCCGGCGAGCAACCCATGACCGCGCTGGACGCCATGGCCTGGGTGATCCGCGCCTTCGAGCCCGAATGGCGCCTCCCGGACGACGAGGCCCAGGTCCAGGCGCTCTACCGCGGGGTCCTGAACGGCCGGCGGGTGCTGATCCTGGCCGACGACGCGGCCGGAACCGCGCAGGTCGTGCCGCTGACGCCCAGTCCGCCCGCCGCCCTGATCGTCACCTCCCGGCGGCGCATCGCGCTCGGGGAGCGGCGCGACCTGGACCTCTTGGAGCCCGCCGCGGCGCGCACCCTGCTCGCCGGCATCCTGGGCGAGGGCCGCGCCCTGCGCGATGCGGATCTCGACCGCCTCGCCGCCGCTTGCGACCGGCTGCCGCTGGCCCTGCGGGTCGCGGGCGCGCACCTGGCCCTGCATCCCGAGGTCCCTTTGCCCGAGTATCTCGCCGACCTGGCCGACGAGGCGACCCGGCTCGGCGCGCTCGCGAGCGACGCCGTCGAGCGCGGCCAGGTCGGCGCGGTGCTCGCCCTCTCCGCCGACCGCCTGCTGGCCCAAGACCCCGGGCTCGCCGCCCGCTGGCAGGCGCTCGCCTGCTTCCCGGCCCCCTTCGACCGGGCCGCCGCCGCCGCCGTCTGGGGGCTCGCCGTGGAGCGGGAGGCGCAGCCGGCGCTCTCCGACCTGATCGACCGCAGCCTGCTGCGCTGGGAGGCCGGCAGCGGGCGCTACCGGCTGCATGATCTGCTGAGGCCCATCGCCGTGGAGCCCTGGCGCTGGTGTCGGGTCCGGGTGCCGGACGGGGTGCCCGGACCCAGCCCGGAGAACCTTGGGCTGGCGCGGGGACGGCACAGTGCCCATTTCATCGCGGTCCTGCGGGCGGCCAGAGATCACTTGCTCGAGGGTCACGCCGGGGTTACCGCCAGCCTCGCCGCCTATGACGCCGAGTTTGCCCAGATCGCCGCCGGTCAGGACTGGGCCGCAGCCGGTGCGGATGAGGCAGCCGCCCGGCTGGCGATGGACTATCCGGACGCCGGTGTCATTGTATTGAGTCTCCGCCTGCATCCGCGCCAGTGGGTCCGCTGGCTCGCGTCCGGACTCGCTGCCGCCCGCCGGCTCGGCGAGCGGGGATGGGAGGCGGCCCACCTCGGCAACCTCGGTATCGCTTGGTGGAGCCTCGGCGAGCCGCGCAAGGCCATCGGCTTCCACGAGCAGGGACTTATGATCGCCCGCGAGATCGGCGACCGCCGCGGCGATGCGAACGCCTCATTCAACCTCGCCCTGGCCTTCGAGACGCTGGGCGACCCCGCGACCGCCCGCGGCCACATGCAGCAGGCCCTGGCGCTCTTCGAGTCGATGGAGAGCCTCCACGCCGAGAAGGCCCGCGCCTGGCTCACCCGGCATCCCTGACCGCCCGGCCCAAGCCCTCGGTGGGAGCGGCTTCAGCCGCGACGAGGCCGCGGCGGCCCGCGGGGTCGCCGGTCCGCACAGCGGACCCTACGGGCGCCCGTAGGGTCCGCTGTGCGGACCAGCGGACCAGCGGACCAGCGGACCAGCGGACCGGCGGGCTTGCGGTCCTTTCAAACCCGCCGCCGAGCCTGCACCTTGGCAGCGCGCCCGGACCCTGCCGCCGACCCGCGGACGCGCCCTGACCGAATCCAGTCCGACCGGAGCAACCGATGAAGACCACCATCAGCAACCTCGAAGAAGCCTTCATGTTCGCGAGCGCCGGCGCCGACCTCGATGCCGGGGCCTATCTGGACCGGGAGACCGGGGAGTTCCGTATCGTCGGGGAGGGGTTCGACGAGCCCGAAGGCGCGGCGGATGCGTTCGCCGGTTCGGATCGGTATATCCGGGTGCCGAACAAGTACGACCTGGATCTGGGCAAGGCACTGGTCTTCGACTTCGTGGCGGACCAGTTGCCCGACGCGGCGGACGAGGTCCGGGACATCTTCCGGCGCCGCGGGGCCTACGCCCGCTTCAAGGGCTTTCTGGACGCGCGGGATCAGTTGGACGCCTGGTACGACTATGAGCACCGCAAGACCCTGGAGGCCCTGCGCGACTGGGCCGAGGGGCGGGGGATCGAGCTGGTCGATTAGGGTTTTTTCCGCGGCCAGGTGCGACAATGGGGGACCCCGGGGCGCAGCACCCGCCGGGTCAGCCACCCCCTGTTTACCGGCCTAGGCCGGCCACTTCGCTGGAGCAAACGCGATGACGACGACCTCGACCTCCCTCCCCTTGGCGCGCAAAGGCGCACCGCCGCTGCCCGAGGCGCTCGCGGCGCCGCGTCACAGCCTGATGACCCGCGCCGGGGAGCGGTTGGCCTGGTATGGGGACGGCAGTGGCAGCGGTCGCCCGCTGGTCCTCATCCACAGCATCAATGCCGCGCCCAGCAGCTTCGAGGTCAAACCGCTGTTCGACCAGTATCGCGGGCAGCGCCCGGTCTATAGCCTGGATCTCCCCGGCTTCGGCCACGCGGACCGGCCGGTCGGACCCTACTCGGCGGAGCGCTTCGCCGCGGCCATCGTGGACTTCCTGGACCAGGTGGTGAAGCAGCCGGCCGATGTGCTGGCCCTGTCGCTCAGCGGCGAGTTCGCCGCCCGCGCGGCGCTGAAGGCCCCGGGGCGGATCGCGTCGCTGGCGCTGATCTCGCCGACCGGGTTCGGGGCGCGCCAGCCGTTCGGCCCGGCGATCGGTCGGCCGCTGCACCGCTTCCTGACCCTGCCGCTCTTAGGGGCTGCCGCCTATGCCCTGGTCTCGTCGCGCCCGAGTATCAACTATTACCTCGGCAAATCCTTCGTCGGTGCGCCCCCGGCGGAACTGATCGACTACGCCTACGCGACCTCGCACCAGCCGGGCGCGCGCTTCGCCCCCTTGATGTTCCTGTCGATGCAACTCTTCACCCAGGATGCCCCGCAGCGGCTCTACGGCAGTCTGCCGGCCAAGCTGCCGGTCCTGACCATTGCCGACCGCGACCCCTATGTGACCTTCGAGAAGTTGGCGGGATTCGTGGCCGCCCATCCGAATTGGCGGCTCGAGAGCCTGGCACCGCACCTGGGCCTGCCCCAGTGGGAACGCCTGCCGGCGGTGGTCGCCGCGCTGGATCGGTTCTGGGCGGGGGCGCCGGCCGGGGTCTGACAGGTTGTCGTTGTCGTAATCGTAGTCGTAGTCGTAGTCGGAGAAGCGATGCAATGTGGCGTGCGAGAGAATCCGGGGGGCTACGATAACCTCGACAACGACAACGACAACGACAACGACAACGACAACGACAACGACAACGACGCGAACAGCACTCCGTAATGGACTTGCTTAACTTATTACTGAACCGCTCCTTATGCCCCACCCCTCAGCCGGAGTCTCTCTCGCTATGCGCCATCGCCTCGCCGCCCTTGTGCTGCTGCTCGCCGCCCCGCTCACCCAGGCGGCCATCCCGGCCACGCCGGTGATGACGATCTACAAGTTCAACGGCCCCTTCACGGTGCCCTACTACAGCGCGGACGGGACCCCGGGGGCCGGCGCCCCGGCGGGGACCCTGACCCAGGGGACCTCGGTCATCCCATGTCTTGTGATCCGCGACGGCAAGCCGCTGACGGACGCCAAGGGCACGCCCTACGTGGGCTTCGAGGTGGTCGTCGACCCGCGCCGGGCGACCCGTACCGATACGCAGCGCTTCAAGCAGGCGGTGGCGGGGCGCGCCGGGATGCAGGTGCAGAACCACCACTGCGCACCCGGGGTCAAGAACGTGATCGACGTGCGCCAGCTCTATGCCCTCAAGAAGGGGCCCTTTTTCGACCCGCCCGGCGCCGCGGCGGGCGGCGGCGAGGGGGCGAGCGGGCTCGACCGGATGGTGCGCGCCTTTCATGCCTCCCCCCAGTGCGAGACGGCCAACCGCTCCCTGACCGGGCGTCGTGCCGCCCTGGCTGCGGCCTGGGACGGATTCATCCGCGCCAACGGGCAGTTGGGTACGGACACCGAACTCGCCCGCGCCAAGCACCTGGACTATGTGATGCGCACCGCCCTGAACGAGGGCCATCTCAAGCGCGGCTGCAACGCCTACGGCAGTTGCGAGCGCAATGTCATTGCGCTCTCCATCCGCAACCGGGCCGTCGGCCAGTGCCAGCGCGGCCAGGGGTGCGGCTTCCCCGGGGACTTCCAGGGCGTCTCCTCGTCGGTCTCCCAGTACAACATCTGGGACGAGTATCTGACCCAGATCTCGGGCCTCACCTCCTGCTTCCTGCGCCCGGACCTGGCCGCCGACAGCGACTATGCCAAGCTCCAGGCCATGTATACCCAGAATGTGGGTGACATCGAGCGCATCCTGTACGGAGCCGACGCCGACCTCCAGGCGATCTTCCCCGGCACCCCCTTGGCCGACCTGAAGGAGCTTCGCCACTACTATCACGCCCCGGCCATGGGCAAGTGCTTCCCCAAGCAGCAGCGGGTGGAGTACATCTCCGGCGCCGTGGCGAGCCGCGGCAGCGACTATGCCCTGCTCGCCGACACCCGCATCCAGGTCGATGCCGCGGCCGGCGACGGCTACGCCTTCAAGCAGTTCCTGTTCGAGGAGAAGCCGGAGGGTGATGCCATCCAGATTGTGGACCGCTACCCCGGATTCACCGTCGATGGGCGCAAGGTGTCGCTGCGCGCCCCGTCCTCCTGTCCGCCCTACGGCGTGCCCGCCGGCTGTTCCTTCAAGCAGGTCGGCCGTTATCGCAAGACCCCGAGCTGGATCAACGAGGGCCGCCCGGTCGAGATCACCTGCAGGGTCAAGGACCGCGGCGAGACCTGCCAGGGCGCGGGCACCGCGACCACGGCCCGCCTCGGCGGGACCTGCGACGTGGAGATGCGGCCGGTGGCGGGGGTGCGTTAACCGTTTTTCGCGCGCCGGTTCTTTCGCCAGCCTGAGGCAATGACATGGAACTGCGCCAATTACGCTCGCTCGTCACCCTGGCCGAGAACGGTTTCAGCGTCAGCCGGGCGGCGGAGCAGCTCCATCTGGTCCAGTCGGCCGTCTCCCAGCACTTAAAACAACTCGAGGACGAGTTGGGCACCCGGCTCTTTCGCCGTCAGGGCAAGCGCTTGGCGGGGCTGACGCCGGCCGGGGAGCAGGTGGTGATCTATGCCCGCCAGACGCTGGCGGGGGCGGCCAGCGTAGCGGCCGTGGGGCGGGACCAGACGGGGCCGACCAGCGGCACCCTGCGCATCGGGGCGACCCACACCCAGGCGCGCTATGTCCTGCCGCCCGCGATGCGCCGCTTTGCCGCCGAGTTTCCGGCGGTCGAGGTCCAGATCCACCAGGGCACCCCGGGCCAACTGGTGGAACTGGTGGTGCGCGACGCGGTGGATCTCGCCATCTGTACCGAGGCCCTGAGCAACGAACCGGCACTGGAGGCGATCCACTGTTACCGCTGGAACCGCTGCGTCATCGCCCCCCTGGGACATCCGCTGCTGGCGGCCCCGGCCATGACCCTGGAACTGCTGTGCGAGTACCCGGTGATCACCTATGTCTTCGGCTTCACCGGGCGCGGCAACTTCAGCACCGCCTTTGCCCGCCAGGGCCTGCGCCCGCGGGTGGTGCTGAGCGCGGCGGACACCGACGTGATCAAGACCTATGTGCGCGAGGGGATGGGCATCGGGATCATCGCCGATCTGGCCTATGAGCCCACCCTGGATGCGGACCTGGGCCGACGGGACTTGAGCCACCTGTTCCCCTGGGAGGTGACCAAGGTCGCCTATCTGCGCGACAAGTACCTGCAGCGCTTCCAGCGGCGCTTTATCGACCTCTTCCAGGAAGAGTCGGCGCAGTTGAACCGGCGGGGGTGGGCGGGGCCTGGTTGAGGCGCGGCCGATCCGATGCCGCGCGGCCGGCGCGATTCGCTATACTCTCGGCATCGCATCGACACCGGTTCCGGTCATGGCCAGTTCCCTGAGACGTACCTTCGTCAGCCTGGACGACTACTTCGCCCTCGATCGCGACGCGGCGCCGCGTTGCGAATACCGCAACGGCGAGGTGTTCTGTATGGGCGGTGCCCAGCCCGAGCACAACACCATTTGCGTCAATCTGTTGACCGAACTGCGCACTGGCCTGCGGGAACGGGGCTGCCGGCCGTTCCCGAGCGATCAGCGGGTCAAGGTCAATGCCGGCAGTCCCTATCTGTATCCTGATCTGTCGGTCGCCTGCGACCCGCGCTACGTCACCATCAATGGACTGCGCACCCTGCAAAACCCGGTGCTGATCATTGAGGTGCTGTCGCCCAGCACGGCCGCGGATGATCGCGGTGCCAAGTTCCTGCAATACCAGACGATCGACACCCTGACCGACTATGTACTGGTGGACTCGACGGCCATTGCCGTTCTCCACTACCGCCGACGCGGGAGCTGGTGGCAGCCGCTCCTGATCGAGGACCCGGGCAGCGTGCTGGCGCTTGATACGATCGGCTTGGCGCTGCCGCTCGCGGCGATCTATCTCGACTCGGGTGTCGGTTAGAACCAAGCGAGGCAACCCGCCGACGGCGCGGGGTCTTGCCGCAGTCCAGGACCGCTCGGAACCGATCCGGCTCCCGCTCCTGTGCCCCCGTAGGATGGGTAGAGCGCAGCGAAACCCATCGTTTGCGCGCACCTAAGGCGTCGAATGCTGGGTTTCGCTGCGCTCTACCCAGCCTACGGATTGGGCGTGGAGCCGGTGGCGGGCGACTACTTGTCCAGTCTCGCGGCGGGCCCACAAGCGCGACCGGGCTGGGAAGATCACCAGGACAGATGCAACCCGCACTCCCGCTTGAGACCGCAAAACCGGGTGTCCTCCTCCAACATGCCCGGTGACAGCGGGACCGTGGAGTGCCGGTCGCCGATCGAGACATAGCCCTGCTCCCACAGGGGGTGATAGGGCAGGTCGTGGCGCTTGAGGTAGCGGTAGATGTCCTGGTCGGTCCAGTCGATGACCGGATGGACCTTGAAGCGGTCGTTTTTGACCTGGAGCACCGGGATGGCCTTGCGGCTCTCGGACTGCACCCGGCGCAGCCCGGCGAACCAGGTGCCGACGCCCAAGTCGCGCAGGGCGCGCCCCATGGGCTCCACCTTGTGGATGCGGTTGTAGTGCTCCAGGCCCGTCAGTCCCTCCTCCCAGAGGCGGCCGTGGCGCGCCTCCAGCCAAGCGGGGGAGAGGTCGGCACGATAGACCCGCAGATCGAGATCCAGCCGCTCCACCAGTTCGTCGATGAATCGGTAGGTCTCCGGGAACAGGTAGCCGGTGTCGATCAGGACCACCGGCAGGCGGGGGATGACCTGGTTGACCAGGTGCAGCATCACCGCGGCCTGAACGCCGAAGCTGGAGGACAGGACCTGGGACCCCGGCAGGTGCTCATGCGCCCAGGCGACGCGCCCCGGCGCATCGAGCCCGGCGAGTTGGGCGTTGGCCTGGTCGAGGAATTGCGGGCTCAAACGGTGGTCGGCGGCCGGCGTGGCCCGGGGCGCCGTGGTGCGCAGGGCCCGGGGGCCGACGCTGCGGGTGGCGAGGCCCTTGGGGGGTACACCCCAGGGGGTCTGACGGATCGCTTGTTCAGTCATGGAAATCACTCGCTGCATTCTCGACGCGCCGGATGATCCCGGCGCGGACCACGAAGTCACCGAAGCGCTCACCGGCCGCACGCTGCGCGGCATAGCGCGCGAAGAGCCCGTCCAGGGTGTCCAGGATCTCCGCCTCGGCGATGTTGTCCCGGTAGAGCTTGTTGAGCCGGGTCCCGCTGCCGTCGCCCCCGAGCAGCAGGTTGTAGGTCCGCGGCCCCTTGCCGACCAGGCCGATCTCGGCCAGGAAGGGGCGGGCGCAGCCGTTGGGGCAGCCGGTCATGCGGATCACGATCTCCTGTCCCGCCAGACCGTGGCGCGCCGCCAGGGCCTCGATGCGGGTCAGGAGGGCCGGCAGGTAGCGCTCGGCCTCCGCCATCGCCTGCGGGCAGGTGGGAAAGGCGACGCAGGCCATGGCACCCAGGCGGACCGGCGTGAGCCCGTCCGCGAGTAGCCCGTGGTCCCGGGCCAGGGCCTCGATCCGCTTCTTCTGCCGGGCGGGCACCCCGGCGACGATCAGGTTCTGGTTGGGGGTGATGCGAAAATCGCCCTGATGGACCTCGGCAATGGCCCGCAGCCCGGTGAGTAGCGTCCGCCCGGGCAGGTCCCGCAGACGGCCGTTCTCGATGAAAAGGGTCAGATGCCAGCGCCCATCCTGGCCCCGGGTCCAGCCGTAGCGGTCGCCGTGGTCGGTGAAGGCGACCGGGTGCGGCGGGGCGAAGAGGACCCCGGCGCGGCGCTCGACCTCCGCCCGGAAGGCCTCCTTGCCCATCCGCTCTACCGTGTACTTGAGCCGCGCATGGACCCGGTCGCCGCGCTCGCCGAAGTCGCGCTGGGTGGTGAGCACCGCCGCGGCCACGGCCAGGACCTGGTCCGGCGTGACGAAGCCCAGGTCGTCCGACAGCCGCGGAAAGGTGGACTTGTCCCCGTGCGCGGTGCCCATGCCGCCGCCGGCCAGGACGTTGAAGCCCAGCAGGCGCGCCGGGTCGGCCGGGTCCGCGATGGCGATGAAGCCCAGGTCGTTGGCGTAGACATCCACGTCGTTGTGGGGCGGGACGGCCACCGCGGTCTTGAACTTGCGCGGCAGATAGGTCTCGCCGTACAGGGGCTCGGACTCCTCGCCGCCGGCCACGCACTCCCCGTCGAGCCACAACTCGTGATAGGCGCGGGTACGCGGCAGCAGGTGTTCGCTGATGCGTCGCGCCCAGGCGTAGACCTCGCCGTGCAGGGCCGACTGGTCCGGGTTGGGATTGCACATGACGTTGCGGTTGAGGTCGCCGCAGCCGCCGATGGAGTCGAGCAGCACCTGGTGCATACCCTGGATGACGCCGCGCAGGTCGCCCTTGGGGATGCCGTGGTACTGGAAGGTCTGGCGGGTGGTCAGGCGCACGCTGCCCTGGGCCAGTTCGCGCCCGATGCGGTCGATGGTCAGCCACTGGGCGGGGGTGCAGACGCCCCCGGGCAGGCGCGCCCGCAGCATGAAGCTGTATTCGGGCTCGAGCAGCCGGTCGCGCCGGTCGGCGCGCAAATCCCGATCATCCTGCTGGTAGAAGCCGTGGAACTTGCCGATCTGGTCGTCGCCCGGGGCCAGGGCGCCGGTCAACTCGTCCGCCAGGCTCTCGGCCAGGGTGCCGCGCAGGAAGTTGCTGCGCGCCTTGTTCAACTCGTGCGGGGCGATGGGGGTGCTCAGTGCGTTCATAAATTCCCGGTGAAATTTCAGTAAAGATCGCGTTGGTAGCGGCCGTCGCGCCGCAGGCCGTCGAGTTGCTCCACGGCGTCCTCCCGGTCGCCGCCGGTCTGCGCCGCGATCAGCCCCAGCAGTGCCTCGTGGACCGCACGGCCCATGGTGGTGGACCCGCAGACATAGAGGTGGGCGCCCTCCTGGAGCCAGGCGTAGAGGTCGCGGCCCTGTTCGATCAGCCGGTGCTGGACATAGCGCTTGTCCGCCTGGTCACGGGAGAAGGCGACGTTCACGCGGCTCAAGACCCCGCTCTTGCGGTGCGCCTGCCAGTCGAGTTGGTAGAGAAAGTCCCGCCGAAAATTGCGGTTACCGAACAGGAGCCAGTTGCGCCCCGGCTCGCCGGTGGCCGCGCGCTGCTGCAGGAAGGCGCGAAAGGGCGCCACCCCGGTGCCGGCCGCCACCATGATCACCGGGGCGGCCCCATCGCGCGGCAGCCGGAAGGACTGGTTCTCCCACAACTGGACCCGCACCGGCGCGTCCTCGGCCAGGCGTCGGGTCAGGAAGCCGGAGGCGCCGCCCAGGCGCTCCTGCCCCGCGACCCGGTAATTCACCAGTGCGACCGTCAGATGGACCTCGTCGGGAAACTCCGCCTGGCTGGAGGCGATGGAATAGAGCCGCGGGCGCAGCGGATGCAGGAGCCCGGCCAGGGCGGCGGTGTCCGGACGGCCCGGGTGCTCCGCGAGCAGGTCGATGAACTGGCGCCCGCCGGCATAGTCGCGCAGCCGGGCGGGGTCTGCGCACAGGGCCGCGAGGGGTGCGGAGCCGACCAGCCCGGCCCAGACCTTGACGACCGTCGGGTGCAGTTGCGTCAGTTCCAGGCGGCCGCTCAGCGCCTCGCGCAGGGGGCAATCGGCGCCGTCCAGGGTCAGGGCGGCGTCGCCATCGAGGCCGGTGGCGTCCAGCACCGCGTCCACCAGGGCCGGGTCATTGCGGAACCAGACGCCGAGCGCGTCACCGGGCGCGTAGCGCAGGGCCGCGGGGTCGATGGCGAAGGCCAGGTGGCGGACCTCGCCCACCGCGTCTTGCGTGGTGAGCGGGCGGTTCTCCAGCAGGCGGGCGGTCAGCGGCTCCGTGGTCGGCGACAGGGCCGCGTCCGGGGGGGTGGACGGGGCCGGCCGGGTGCCCGGCATCTGGATGATCCTCGCCTCGCGCTGGCCCAGGTGCTCCGCCGCCCGCTCCAGGGCCTGCTGTGACCAGGCGCTCGCCGCCGCCTGGAAGTTCAGGTCGCAATACTGGGGGTCGAGCAGGGGCTGGCCGCCCAGGGCCCGCAGCCGACCCTCGAAATCCTTGGCCGTCTTGCAGAAGTGCTCGTAGCTCGAATCCCCGAGCCCAAGCACCCCATAGCGCAGGCCGTCCAGGCGCGGGGCCCGTTGACCGTGCAGGAAGCCGTGCAGCTCGCGGGCGCTCTCCGGGGGTTCGCCCTCGCCCTGGGTGCTGACCACCAGGAGCAGCAGCCGCTCCCGGGCCAGGTCGCGCGGGCGGTAGTCCGCCATCGATACCAGACGCGGCTCGGCCCCCCGCGCACGGACCAGCCCGGCCAGGGACTCCGCCACGGCACGGGCGTTACCGGTCTGGGAGCCGTAGAGGATGGTCAGGGTAAGACCTGGCTCGGGCGCCGACACGGCCACCGGGTTGGCGGCCACCGTCAGCCCGCCGAGACCGGCCAGATAGCCGCTGACCCAGGCCACCTGGAGCGCCGACAGGTCCGCGACCGCGGTTTGCAGACGCGCCAACTGGCGCTCGTCCAGCGGGCTGGTCAGGGGGGTCAGGTGCAGTTGGTTTACAGGGTTGGTCGCCTTCACGGGGCCTCCGGGTGTCGCTTGGGTGCGCGGGGGGGCTCAGGGGCAGTGCCGATGCCGACCCTCTGAGGAGGAAAGTATGGCGACCCCAGAAATCTTGAAAAGTGATTTATCATTTTTTTATATCTCGAAAATCGATATATCTCGGCAGCCGCGCGCCCAAATGAGGGGTTTCCTTGATCAGGGAATTCCCTTAGTATCCGGCCATCAGCAAACGACCGACCGCCTTCCCACCCCCGTCACCCGGGCAGGAGGGGACCGGTCGGCCCAGATAAATGGTTGGCAGTGATGAAAAAGACCCTGATCATGTCCGCGCTGGCGGTACCGATGCTCGTCGCTTCAGTCGAGGCCCGCGCGAGCCTCTACCAGGAACAGGCCGCGACCTCCCAGGCCGGTGTGGCCTCCTACTATGCCGACCGCTTCCACGGGCGGCGGACCGCCAGCGGCGCCCGCTACGACCGCAACGGCTTCAGCGCCGCCCATCGCACACTCGCCCTCGGTACCCAGGTGCGGGTCACCGATCTCGGTTCCGGCGACAGCGTGGTGGTTCGTATCAACGACCGCGGTCCCTTCGCCCGGGGCCGCGTCATCGACCTCTCGCGCGCCGCCGCCGCCGAGATCGGACTCACCCGCAAGGGCCTGTCCGAGGTTCGGCTGGAGGTCCTGAACCGGTCCCAGCCACTCACCCTGAGCGACGTGTTCTGACGGGCGGCCACCACCCGGCGGTCATTCGTCCGCGCGTCGCAGCCTCCTCGGCAGGAGTCCGCCCCCGATGATTCACTTACGGCTTGTTGTCCTGGCACTGTTCCTGGTCGTGCTCGCCGCTTGTCAGGAGCAAAAAACATCGGGCGCCCCGTCGGTTTATCTGCTCAACCACGGGGCCTGGACGCCGGTGCTGGTGCTGAATTTTGCCCAGGAGGTCGCACCGCTCGATGAACTGGGCAAGGCACCCGGCCAGCCGCCGCGGTTGTCACCCCCGGCGCAAGGCCAGTGGACCTGGCAAGACCCCTCGCGTCTGGTATTCACCCCGAGAGACGAGACCTTCCGGCCGGGTACGCGGGTGAGCGTCTCGTTGCAGGGCCTGGCGCTGCGCGATGGCTATCTCCCCAAGCCGTCGGCCTTGACCTACGAGACCCCGCCGTTGCGGGTCCTCCGCCACGAATGCTACTGGCAGGATATCTTGATCGCGCCGATGCGGCGGCAGTTGGACGCCGTGGTGGAGTTCAACTATCCCGTCTATCAGCCGACCTTCACCGGCACGCTTGGCGACAACCCGTTGCCGGATTTGTCTGGCGGTGCCGGTTCTCGCCTCATCGTCCATTCCTCGGCCTTGCTGCGCCCGGCGCAGGATATGAGCCTGAGCTTCCAGGTCAATCCCGGCCCCGTGCGCCTGCTGGATCGGGACCCGGCTGGCCGCGACGTTCCCGGCGCGGCGGTCACGCTCGCAACCGGCGCCGACTGTCGACTGCCCGCACTGCGCAGCGCCTGGGACAAGATCGAGGAGCAGCCGGCGAAACTGCCGACCGTGACCGGGCTGGCCGCGAAACTCAACGAGGGCAAGCTGGAAGTCCGCTTGCAGGGCCGCGAGTTGAAGGAATCGGCGAAGAAGACAGCGGCGGGCGAGGAGGCAAACAACGGCGTGGCGATCAGGCCCGCCATCGCCGGCCGCTGGGTTTACGGCGCTTCGGCGGCGGGCCCGGACCTGATTTTCACCCCTACTGATGCCGACGCCTGGCGGCCCGGGACCCGCTATGAAATAGCCGTCGCCGCTGCCGCCTTTCCGCCGCTGCTGTTCGAGCCACCGCAGGTCACCGCCACCGTGCAAACCCCGGTAATGTCCGGGTCCGTCACCAACCCTCGGCTATACAGCGATCCGACCGACCCGAAGATCAAGCGCGTCACGGCCACCCTGGACTTCAGCTACCCCCCGCAGAAAGACCGCCTCGCGGCCAACACCTCGGTGCGGATGCGGTTGGAGCCGGCCAAGTCGTTCACCGATGCCCGGGTGACCTCGCTGCCGTTCGCGTTGTCCTTTGACGAGAAAAATCCCAGGCGCGCCTATCTGAAGACCGCTCCCATCGCGATCCCGGACGAACCCGGCGAAGTCGCTATCGGCGTCGCGTCAGGGATGATGTCCAGCCTGGGCGGCGAGCCTTCCGGCAGCGCTTTCAGTACGAACCTGGGAATCCCCAGCACCGCCGATATCCTGAAATTCACCGCCGCCGACACCCAGACCCTGATCAAGGCCGACGGCGACATCGAACGGCTCTTGATCCTGCAAACCACCACGCCATTGCAGGACCCGCGGGCCTTGCCCGAGGCCGTAGAGGTCTGGCTATTGCCCGATTGCCATGAGGAAACCCTGGACCGTCCGTCGCTGTGTGAAGAAAAAGGCATTGGCGCATGGGACAGCGACGCGCAGGTGGATGCGGCGACGCTGGCGCTTTCCACCCCGTTGCGGGTGCGTTGGCGCGCTTCCGACCAAGAGGACAAGACCCAGAATTTCCTCGTCTTCCAGGCGCCTGAGAAACGCCAGGTGTTCGTCAATGTCAATCATGGTATCGCCGGCGAGGACGGCTTCATGCTGGCTCAGGACGCCCGCTTTCTGTTGCACATGGGGGAAAATGAGCGTGAGTTGAAGATCCTCCACGACGGCGCCTTGCTCAGCTTGAGCGGTTCAAAAAAGCTGGGCGTGGCAGTGCGCGGCGTGGATCAGGTACAGGTCGTGCTGCAACGGGTCCTGCCGCACAATATGCACCATTTCGCCCAGTTCACCCGGGGCGATTTCCAGAATCCCTCCTTCAAAATACCCATTGCGCATTTCGCGGAAAAATTCACCTACGATGAGGCGCTGCCGGCGGGTAAAGAAATGGAGCGGCAGTATTTCGCCGTCGATTTCGCCCGCTTCGCGAAGAAGGAAGGCTATCCGCCGCGAGGGCTGTTCTTGCTGTCGGTGACGGAGCAGAAGCGAAAGTCGGAGACCTCGGACGTGCCTTGCACCGGCCAGGATTCCGGCGACACCGACACCAACCCCGAAACCGCCGAAGACGCCGGGCAGGAAACCCCGGACAGTTGCGACGCGGCCGACGCGCCGGACGCAGAGGCCGACCCCGAGGAGGACGGGGGCGAGGAAGAGGCCCCGGCGATCAAAGACCAGCGCCTGGTGCTGCTGACCGATCTGGGTCTGCTGGTCAAGACCGCCGCCGACGGCCGCCAGGACCTGTTCGTGATGTCCTTGCGCAGCGGCCAGCCGGTCGCCGGGGCGCGCGTGTCCTTGCTGGGCATGAACGGCATCGCGCTGTCGTCGGCCAAGACCGATATGCAAGGCCGGGCCTCCTTCCCCTCGGTGTTGGGCCTGAAGGACGAGAAGGCGCCTTCGGTCTATCTGGCCGAAAAGGACGGCGACCTGTCCTTCCTGCCCTATGCGCGTGACCACCGGCTGTTGGACCTCTCGCGCTTTGACATCGATGGGCTGCGCGACGCACCGGATTCGCTGCGTGCCTTCCTGTTTTCGGATCGCGGTATCTACCGACCCGGCGATACCGCGCATATCGGCCTGATCCTGCGCAAGCGCGACTGGTCCACGCTGCCTTCCGGCCTGCCGCTGCAGGCCGTCATCACCGACCCGCAAGACCAGGAGGTGTGGCGGCAGACGATCGCCTTCGGCGAGGCCGGTTTTGAGGAAATGGCCTGGGCCAGTTCGTCAGCCGGCAAGACCGGGACCTATCGGGTCGAGTTGTTCCTCGCCGACCCGGCCAAGCCACCCAAGCAGGACGCCGAGCGAAAATCGCTTGGCCACACCACGCTGCGGGTGGAGGAGTTCCAACCGGATCGCCTGCAGGTCAAGACCGAGATCCCGGGTGCGCCGGGTGCGGGCTGGATCACGCCTGACGGGGCCAAGGCGCAAGTCACCGTGCGCAATCTGTTCGGCACCGCGGCGGCGGGCAATCCGGCCAGGCTGGAAATGACCGTGCGCCCCTGGTCGGGGCAGGTGCCGGGATTTCCCGACTACCGCTTCCGGGGCAGTCTGCAGGCCAGGATTCCGCAGGCCCCCGCGGAACTGGGCGAGGCCAGCACCGACGCGCAAGGCGTGGCGAGCTTCGACCTGCCGCTGGCCGCGATCGACGAGCCGGTCTTCGAGATCACCCTGGCCGGGGAAGGTTTCGAGAAGGACTCAGGGCGTTCAGTGGTGAATGTCACCTCCGCGCTGGTGTCCAGGCACGCCTTCCTGCTCGGCCAGTCGCCCGACGGCCCGCTCGACTATATCTCAAAAGACAGCCCACGCCGGCTGAGGCTGTTGGCCGTAGGGCCGGATTTCAAATCAACCGGGACCGCAACTGTTACGGCGCAAGTGTTCGAGCAGCGCTATCTGTCGACCCTGGTCAAGCGCGACGACGGGTTGTACGCCTACCAATCGGTGCAGCGCGACGAGCCCGGCAACACCGTGCCACTGGTGTTGACCGACGGCCGGACGGACTTCGACCTGCCTACCGACGACCCTGGCCGCTTTTATGTCGTATTCAGCAACGCGCAGGGCGAGGAGCTCAACCGCGTGGCCTATACGGTGGCGGGGGATGGCAATGTCTCACGCAATATCGAGCGCAACGCCGAGTTGAACCTGACGCTGAACCAGGCGCAATACCAGCCGGGTGAGGACATCGAACTGCAAATCGTCGCGCCCTACCAGGGGGCCGGCTTGATTACCATCGAGCAGGACGGCGTGATTGCCAGCCAGTGGTTCAACGCCGTCGGCACCTCCTCGACCCATCGTATTACCCTGCCCGAGGGCGTCAGCGGCAATGCCTATGTGGCGGTGGCCTTCGTGCGCTCCCTGGATTCGCGGGAGATCTATATGAGCCCGCTCAGTGTCGCCGTGGTGCCGTTCGCCATCTCCCGCCAGGCCTACATCAACGACCTGAGCCTGCAGGTGCCGGAGAAGGTGCGGCCCGGCACTTCCCTGGAGGTCCGCTACACCGTGACCGAGCCAACCAAGGTCGTGCTCTATGCCGTCGATGAAGGCATTTTGCAGTTCGCCCATTACCGCAACCCGGCGCCGCTCGATTTCTTCTTCCGTAAACGCGCCTTGCGGACCAAGACCCACCAGATCCTCGACCTGATCCTGCCCGACTATGCGCTGGTGCAAAGGCTCTCCAGCCCCGGCGGCGACGAGGACGCCGAGACCTTCGGCAAATACAAAAACCCCTTCGCCCGCAAACACAAGCCGCCGCTGGCCTTCTGGTCGGGTATCCGCGACGCCGCGCCGGGCGAGCACCTCGTCTCCGTGCCGATCCCTGACTATTTCAACGGCAGCATCCGCGTGCTGGCCGTGGCCGTCAACGCCGGCAAGCTCGCCGTACCGGTCAGCCGCAGCGTGGCCGCCAACCCCTATGTGATCGCGCCCCAGCAACCCCTGGCGGTGGCACCGGGCGATGAATTCGACCTGGGGGTGTTGGTCGCCAACACGACGGGCGAGGCCGGAGAACAGGTGCTGGCGGTTTCGGTCGCAGGGGGCGAGGCGTTGGAACTGCTCTCACCCAATCCGCAAAGGCTCACACTGGGCCCAGGCCAGGACGCCACGGTGCGCTTCACCGCCAAGGCAGGCGAAAAGCTGGGGCCGGTCGCCGTGCGCTACCAGGTCGAGGGCACCGGACACGAAGCGGCCTATAGTGAGGAGTTGACCATCCGCCCATCCCAGCCGCTACTGACCACGCTGCAAAATGGCGTGCTGCGCATCACCGACCAGCAAGCCGGCAAGACCGGCGCACTGGCGCTGCAACGCACGCTCTTCGACGAACAGCGCTACGCCGAATTTTCTGTCGCGATGACGCCGGTGGCGTATTTGCGCGGCCTGCTCGACTATCTGAAAACCTACCCCTACGGCTGCACCGAGCAACTGGTCAGCCAGGCCTTCCCGGCGGTGGTATTGGGGCGCAACGCCGAACTCGGCTTGTCGGCGCAGGACGCGGATCTGCTGTTTGGCCGTACCATGAAGATCCTGCAAACCCGCTTGAAGAATGACGGCAGTTTCGGCATCTGGTCGGTCGCCGGCCCGGCCGATCCATTCTATTCGATGTACGCCACCCATCTGTTGTTGGAGGCCCGCGAGCGTGGTCATCAGGCCGCGGATGCCATGTTCGAGCGGGCCATCGGTTACGCCGACCAATACACCCAGGAGCGGCATTACACCTGGCCCGAGCACCAGGCCCAGGCCTATGCCCTGTACCTGCTCGCCCGCCAGGGCCGCAACGTCGCCGAGCGGCTCAAGGCCTTCGAGGCGGAGTTGCAGCGGCAATGGGGGCAAGGCGCGGGCGCGGCCAACTGGGTGCGCTTCTTCCTCGGCGCGGCCTACAAGATCCATCACTTGGACGCCGACGCCGACCGCTATTTCGGCGAGTTCCAAAGGCAATGGAAGAGCACCGGGCTGCTGCCGTGGAATATGCAGGAAAGCCCGGAGGTCATGAGCCTGTACCTCTATCTGCTCAACCGGCATTTCCCCGAACTGCTGGACACGCAAGACCCGCAATTTGGCCGCTACCTTCTCGAACTCGGCCAGGACCTGGTCAAGCAACGCAGCAATTCGTTGCGCGGCTCGCTCGCCTTACTGGGGCTGGGAAGCCTCTGGAGCCGCTTTGCGCAGGACGACGCCACCGGCTTCGAGGTGCTCGCCGGCCAACCCTTGGCGCCCATGCCACTGCACGGGCAGACCGTCAAGCGGGCCTTGCTGGAGCAGGCGATGAGTCCGCTGCAGGTGCGCGGGTCCGGGGTGTGGAATCTCTATTATCAGGTGACCGAACGTGGGTATGACAAGGCGCCGCCGCGCGTCGCCATCAACCAGGGGCTGACAATCGAGCGCTGGGTACTGAATGAAAAAGGCGAACCGACCACTGAACTGGCATTGACGGATAAGCTGCATATCCGCGTGGGGCTGCACCCGGACCAGCCGGTGAACGATATCGCGGTGGTGATGCTGCTTCCCGGCGGCTTTGAAATCGATTTGAGCGAAGAGGGCCTGGGTGCGCGCAAGTCATTGGATATCGCCGGCAAACCCCTGTGGCAGCCCGAGTATATCGACGTACAGGAAGACCGCGTGGTGTTCTTCGGCGACCTGGACGGCGGCGAGCGCTATTTTGAGTTTCGCTTGAAACCGCTGACCGCCGGGGTCTACACGGTACCGCCGGTCATGGCCGAGGGCATGTACGACACCGGGATTCTGCATCGCGGACTGGCGGATACGATCAGGGTGAAAGAGTAGGGCACTTGCGTTTTTTCCGTGCCGGCATGAGGCCCGTGGGGAACGGTTCACTAATAAGTCAAACAAGCCCATTAGAGCCTGCTCTTAGCGCCGTTGTCGTTGTCGTTGTCGTTTTCGTAATCGAGGTTAATCGTAGTGCCCCGGATTCTCCCGCACCCCAAGTTGCATCGCCTATCCGATTACGACAACGACAACGACAACGACAACGACAACGAAAAGGACAACGACAACGATTGGGTTTGTGTTTAAGTTGTTCTTG
Source organism: Candidatus Thiodictyon syntrophicum (assembly GCF_002813775.1). Taxonomy (NCBI): domain Bacteria; kingdom Pseudomonadati; phylum Pseudomonadota; class Gammaproteobacteria; order Chromatiales; family Chromatiaceae; genus Thiodictyon; species Candidatus Thiodictyon syntrophicum. The sequence goes on along the minus strand of NZ_CP020370.1, from coordinate 6,497,530 downwards.
ATTCGTTGCTAAGCCAATGAATCATCCTTGATAATCTGTGTTCATCCGTGGCTAGCCGCTCTTTCTGGGATTGCCGGGCGCCCCGCAGCGCCCGCTATGCCGTCGCCCTGGTGGTGGTCCTTGCGCTCGGCTGGGCCGGCTTGGGTCTGATCGCAGCACCCCTGCTGGTCAACCGATCGAATGCCTCCTGCGCCGTCACCGACCGTGCCGGCAAGTTGTTGCGTCTGAGCTTGACCGGAGATGAGAAATTCCGCCTGTGGGTGCCGCTGGAAGCGCTGCCGCTTGAGTTGCAGCAAGCGACGCTCCGGTACGAGGATCGTTGGTTTTACCGCCACCCGGGGGTCAATCCATTCGCCTTGGTGCGGGCGGCATGGGGCAGTGTCGCGGCGTCTGGCCGTCGGCAGGGCGCATCCACGCTGACAATGCAATTGGCGCGCCAGCGCTTTCGGCTCATCACCCATACGCTGCCCGGAAAACTCCGCCAGATCGGCTATGCCCTGTGGTTGGAGCGGCATTTTTCCAAGGATGAATTGCTGGAGGCCTATCTCAATCTCGCGCCCTATGGCGCGAATATCGAGGGGGTCGGGGCGGCGGCCTGGGTCTATTTCCATAAACCCGCGGCCGAGCTGTCCCCCGACGAGGCCCGGGCCTTGGTGTTGATTCCGCAAAATCCCCGCTCGCGGGCCCCCCTCAGTCCGGCAGGTAAAGGGGCCCTGCAAGCGGCTTGGCGGGTCGCCTATGGCGAAGACCCGGGTTTTGAGCGCCTGGGGTTTCGACGCCGGGAGGATTTGCCGTTGCGTGCGCCGCATTTTGCCGAGCGGGTCTGCGGGCGCGGTGGGGAGGGCCTGGCCTCGACCTTAGACCCGACGGTGCAGGCACTCGCCGTGGAATTGCTGAACAGTTTTGTCCGCCAACACCAGGCGCAGGGCATCAGGAATGCGGCGGCGATGGTGGTCCAGGCCCCGCGCATGGAGGTCTTGGCCTATGTGGGTTCGGCCGGCTATTTTGATCGTCGCATCCAGGGTTTTGTCAATGGTCTGAAGGCCCGGCGTTCGCCCGGTTCCACCCTGAAGCCCTTTGTTTATGCGCTGGCGATCGGTCAGGGTCTGATCACACCGGATACCTTGCTGAAGGATACCGCGTTGCGGACGGGCGGCTACCAGCCGGAGAATTTTGAGGGCAATTATCTCGGCCCCCTGTCCGCCACCGCGGCCCTGGTGCGCAGCCGTAATATTCCGGCCGTCGCCCTGGCGGCGCAATTGCGCCGGCCGACGCTGTATCAGTTCTTGCGCCTGGCCGGGCTCAAGCCAGCGAGGGAGGAGGCGTTCTATGGTCTGACCTTGGCGCTGGGTGGGGCGGAGGCGTCCATGGAGGAGTTGATTGGACTGTATGGGTTGCTGGCGAATGGCGGGGAATACCGGGCCTTGCGTTGGTTGCGCACGGACGACGGGGCCGGGCCGCGGAGCGCCCCCCAACTGCTGTTGCCTCCGGCCGCCTACCTGGTCCGCCGGATGCTGGAGGCCAATCCGCCGCCGGAGCGAAGTTTCGGGCTGCGCTCGTTCAGCCGGAACCTGCCCGTGGCCTGGAAGACCGGGACCTCGTCGGGCTTGAAGGATGCCTGGGCCCTGGGGTTGATGGGGGATTGGCTGGCCGGGGTCTGGGTGGGCAATTTCGATGGAGCGCCGAACCGACACTTGGTCGGGCGCGACCTGGCCGGCCCCTTGCTGTTCAGCATCCTTGAGGCCGTTGGCCAGGAAGTGCCCGGGGACGGGTCGCAACCCGCGCCGCCGCCAGGTTTGAAGGCGGTGGAGATCTGCCCGGTGTCCGGCGCCTTGCGCTCGCCCTGGTGTCCGCATGGCAAGACCGGCTGGATCATCCCCGGCGTCTCGCCGATTGCGACCTGCACCGTCCATCGGCAGGTCTTCATCAACCCAGGCAACGGGCTGCGGCGGTGCCGGGGCGAGGAAGGGGGCAGCGAGGCGCAGGTCGCGGAGTTCTGGGATAGCGACGTGCTGGAGCTGTTCCGGCTGGCCGGTGTGCGCCGCGCATCGCCGCCGCCCTTTGAACGGCCGTGCGGGGACTTGGCCGGCGCCGACGCGGGGGCGCATCCGCCCACCATCGTCTCGCCGCTGGTTGGCATGAGTTATCCGCTCCGCGCCGATGGTAACAGCCGCATTGAATTCTCCGGCGTCAGCGACGGCGGCCGCCATCGCCTGTTCTGGTTTGTCGGTGACAGCTTCGTAGGCGAGGGCAATACGGTGTTCTGGCCGGGGCGGCCGGGCCGGTTTGTGGTGCGCGTCGTCGATGAACAGGGGCAATCCGCCGCCACGGTCCTGACCGCGATTCCAGTCGACTAAAGAAAACCAGCGGGCGGTCGAGGCCCCCGCGCACCACGGTCAGCTTCAGGCCCACAGTCAGCAGCCCTGCCGCGCCCGTGCTAGGATTTGCCCCAGGACCCCAACTGCCCTTGGTGACCCCCATGCCTGAAACCGCCCTGGCCGAGCCGCGCCGCACGCGACCTGAACCGGAGTGCCTGGCGCCCCCCTCCCAGGCCGGCCGCCGCGTCTCGGAGGCCGAGTATTGGCGCACCTACTACCTCGACTCCGACTGCCACTACGAATGGAACAATGGTCGCCTGGAGGAGAAACCGGTGTCCGACTATGAGACCTTCCTTGTCTACAAGTGGTTCATGCTGCTGCTGGAGCACTTTCTGACCGCGCGACCGATCGCGAAGATGGTGGCCTTGGAGATGGGCTTCCGCCTGCCGCTGCCGACCGGTACCGTCATCCGCAAGCCCGATTTCGGCGTGGTGTGCAATGACAACCCCCAGCCGCTCCTGCCGCTCGATGCCTCCTACGATGGCGTCTTCGACCTCTGCGTGGAGGCACTGTCGGACCTGGAGCGCCGCGGCATCCTGCGCGATACCCTGGTCAAGAAGGCCGAGTACGCCGCCGGCGGCGTGCCCGAATATTACATCCTGCACCGCACGCCCGAGCAGCAGGCCTTCTTCGCCCGCGCCGCTGACGGGCTCTATGCCCCGATCGCGCCCGTCGATGGTGTGATCCGCTCGCGGGTGTTGCCGGGCTTTCAGTTCCGGCTGGCCGATCTTTGCCGTCGACCCGAGCACGCGACCCTGCGCGATGATCCGGTCTATGCCGCCTTCGTCCTGCCCGGCTGGCGCGCGGCCGAGGAGCGGGCGCGGGAGGCCGAGCAGGCCCGCGACGAGGCCGAGCGGCGGGCACAGCAGGCGGAGCAGGCCCTGGCCCGGCTTCAGGCGCAACTGGCCGGGCGCGACGAGTAGCGCCGCACGGCGTGCGCGGCGATGGCCCGCTTCCCGTGCTATCCAGCCGCATGGGCTGAGGACTGGCACCTGACAGGCCGCGGCCGACCTCGGCGATAGGTTCAGGCAGGGTGACGTGAGGCTGGTCTACCGATCAGACGTCGGGCCGACTGTTTGACCACCGCCTCGCGCGGCACTCCCTGAATGCACGGGCCACCGGCCACCCAACTCCAGCCAATAGCAGCAGGAGCGGCGATGGGATCGGTACCTGGGTGTCAGAAACGCTCACGCTTGCGTTGCTCAGGGTTGCCGTCAGGGTTCTGCCCAGCTCATCGGATAACGCCAGCACGCCGAGTCCGAGGGCCGAGGTACCCGGCGCCACGGCGAGGAAGCTGATGGTTGCCAAGGTAAACGACGAGGCTTGATTGGCATTGAGGACCATCGGAAGATCAAATGACAGTTCAAACAAGTTGACCGTGCCGATGGCCGTGATGCCTGCGGCGACGAGGTTCAGCCCGGCTGCGAAGGTATCAAGCTGACCGTCGGGGTCGAGTAGCACGCTGTCGATCACCCCGTCGCCATTGCCGTCCGCGGGGTCAAGGCCCAGGATGGCCGGGTCGAAAGAGAGATTGAGGTCGAAGCTCCCGAGCGACGGCGCTCCGCCGGGGGCAAGACCTGCGATGACGATCGCTACTGATAGATTGCCCCCCTGATTAACTAATGGACTTGATGGTGATATCGAGATCTGGAGTGCCTGTGCGCCGGAACCGAACGCGAGCAGGACGGCTCCCAGAAGGAGGGGGTAGTGGCGGATTTTCATATGTGCTCTCCATGAGAGGTAAGAAGATCGATCGACTCGGCCACGGCAGCCCCGTCCCGCTCGGGACAAGGCTGTCCGTGACTACCCTGTCTGTCCAGGCTATGGCACGCAGTTCGGCCGCGTGCAGAGCAGTCGCAGCAGACGCAGGTCCACCGCGTTGATGGTACCGTCACCATTCAAGTCCATCGGGTCGCCGGCCCCGGTCGCGGGCATGTTGCGGCGGGCCATCAGGCGATCGATGTCGTCGCGATCGACATCGCCGTCGCCATCGAGATCGCCGACTAGAGGCGCGACGAAACCCTCGAATAACCCGGCCGCATAGGCTTGGGTATCAGCAACATTGGTGCTGACCAGATTGGCGCCCTTCTGGCCGTACATCAAAAGTCCCCGGACATAATAGGGTCCGGCAATGCCGTTGGCGCCGATGGTCGTACCGGAGAAGCGCAGGTTGATAGTCTTCAGTCCGGCGCCGAGGCTGCCTTTACCTGAATAGAAGCCGATTTCCTTACCGTTGACGTCGAGCAGGCGGGCACTCCACTGGTAGGTATCGGCGACCGCGATATCAACTTGGACGGCCACGCTCAAGATGTCATACCGTGTATTTCCATTAGAGTCGATTCCCTGGTCCGTGCTCACTCCGGTCAGGCGGAGCGCGCTCGTGCCGCCGCTGCGGTCGAAATCCGTGTAGCGGTGCGCGGTGGTCTGTTGACCAAGCCGCACGCCGTCCAGGGTCTCCTGGGTCCCCGGGTCTCTCAACGTGATAGCGATCAGGTAGGGCCCATCGAGTTGTTGCGCGTAGATCTCGGGGCCGAGGAAATCCAGTTGTAGGTTCTGGACGCCCGCCGACAACGTCATGAGCCGTTCGGTGACCACTGCCGAGGCCCTGGCGACGTCGTGCAAGGTTCCTGATACAAGGTAGGTCCCGGGTGCCCGGACATCGGCCCCGAAGGTCACCCGCAGCAGATCGAACAACCCGTTTGCGTTGGAATCCACCCCCTGATCGGTCAGTGTCCCGTTCGGATCGATGCGCCCCTCGAAGTCGCCGTGGCGATAAGCCTGGGTCACACCCGCCAGGTCATCCCGGGACCCGGTGTCCGGGTCGAGCAGGGACACCAGGGCGTCATAGGGTCCATCCTGATTCGAGCGGAAGATCGCGACGCCGGAGAACGGCACTCCGACCGTATGCTGACCGGGGGTCAGGGTCACGGTGGTGGAGCCGTTCACCACGGTCTCACCATCCTTCATCAAGGTGCCTTGCAGGATGTATTCGCCGGCTGCAGCGACCTCCACCTCGACCTCGACTTGCAGGATATCGAATCGGCTGTCGCTGTCCGTATCGGTGGTACGGTCAGTCAGCTGGCGGACGCGCGCGGACCGCTCACCAAACCGGGTATGGGCGTAGGCCGGGGTCGCGAAGGTTCGCTCATCGACGCTGTTGCCCAAGGCCGTGACCTTGAGGTCATAAGGACCGTCCTGTCCGGATTGAAAGATCTCCTCGCCGGAGAATCTGAGCACGGCGGTGTAAAGTCCGGGAGCACCGGTGATGGTGTCGCTCGTTGGCTGAGGGGTGGAAAGTCTGGGTTGGGTCGATACCACCTGGCCGTTCTTCTCCAGGGTCCCGGAGATCAGGTAGGTCCCCGCGGTGAGTACCTGGATCTCGACGTTTGCAATCACTGCCTCGGCGATACCGTCGTTATTGTCATCAACGGTGTCGTAGGAGGCATTCCCGGTGATTGTCAATTCGGTGCTGGTCGGTGCGACTGCCATGGTTTCCCCGGTTGCCAGTGGCGAACCACCGGCCGCGACCTTGTACGCCTTGGTCACACGCCAGTGATCGTAGGCCGGCGAGGTTTGGGAATAGATATTCTTACCCTCGTGGGTCCTCTCGAAGGTGCCGTCCGCATCAGCGCCCATCGTACCGGTGAGATTCCATTCGATGAAGGCGTCATCGGTTGCATAGGTGCGGTTGAAGGTCGCGTCATAGTAGACAGGACCACGCGTGCGCAAGCTATGGCTGGCAAACAGATAGCGATCATAATCCTGTGTATTCTTCGGGAACGGCTCCACCGTACCCGTGAAGGCGGGGTCGAGAGAAGCACTGGCACGAGTCACGAAATTGCCGTCGTTTATCCCCTTTTTCGGGTAGTCGCCAAGGCCACCGACACCCAAGGTCGCGGCCATATTATCGAACACGTCGCTGAAGACATAGCAGTCGGAGTAATCGCATGAGATCGGGTCGGCCGAGAGTTCGGTCCAATGGCATAGTTGCGCGGGGCCAAAGTCATAGCCATAACGCCAGTGCGTCTGGCCGTAGTTGTAGGTGCCGGCGAGCAGCGCTGTCAGAATCTCGCTTTCTGCGCTCTTGCCGGCCGCCCAGGCGGTAGCCAACGCATACCAGGACAGGCGTGGGTTGCCGACCTTGAACAAGGGGCTGCGCTTGGTCACGAATAACTTGCGCGTCACCGTCCGGTATGCCGTGCCATCGAGCAACACTTCGAGATTGACGTCGTAGGCACCAACCTGACCCGGCATTTCGAGCGTGACGTCGCCGGTCAGGCCGGTCCAGGTCTCGGTGCCCTGCAAGCTGGTGCCGGTAATCGACCAGTTGACCTCGACCTCCGGACCGACGCTGCTGCCACCGCTCGGGCAGGGTTTCAGTGTGACACGCAGCTTCGCCTCCCCCGCGACATTCCCGAATCCCGACTCGGATGAGCCCGCGAACGGGTACTGATCCTGCGGGCCGATCGTTTGAGTCATATTGCAGTCAGCGTCGGCGACCTCATCGTAGATCACGTCGATGGTGGCGGTAGACGCGGGGGCGTTGACCGTAATCCTATTGGTGGCACCCGCGACCGGTTCGAGTTTGAGTCCGTACTTCACATCGATGGGCAGGACCAAAGCGACCCAGTCAGCGGACATGCACCATCGGTTGGTGCTTCCAGCCGCGGTGTCGATGCGGATTTGCACGCGGTTGGCGGCGGGCGTGACGGCGCTACCCGCGGCCACCGGCGCCGGAAACTTCAGTTTGCGGACATCGATGGCGAAGGTGTTGAGCTTCCAGATATCGTCGCTGCCAGTGAAATACCCGAGAAAGTTCCCGTTGAGGTAGAACTCGTCCTGCTCGTCCGGGGCGTCGATGTCGTAGGCGGGGAGTATGACCTCAACCGTTGACGGGATCAGGCCCGCGGCGATCAAGGCGTTGGCGTCCTGGAGATAACCATTGGCGTCGACCGCGCCGACGGGGTGATCGATCAAGACGTCGATCGTCAGCGGGTGTTCGGGGTCCCTCTCGAAGGTGCAGCCGGTGTCGAGTCCAGGGCTGTCGTCGGTGACGAAGGTATTGTCGGTGGGTGGGTCGAAGGGAGAGGTTCGCGTGCTGAAAGGTGTAGCGGCAGCCGACGCCCCGCGACCCTGTTGCGCCCAGTCGTTCTGGTCCTGAGCCGGTGCCTGGCTCGTCAACAGCAGTGCAACAAGCGCCAACACGGCAGGCGCCCTCGGTGATCTCGAAAGTGCTCTATCCACGTCACAACCCTCATGCTTGGAAAACAAAGGTCGATTCTGTGAGTCGGCTCGGTAGAGGCTTCAGCCGCTTGCGAGCCTGGCCGCGGCGAATACTCTGACGCCGATTGACCGCTACCGCGCGAACGGTGAAGCATCCGCCGCGCACCGGGCGCCGACGGGCGGGACCAGTCCGTCGATCAGATAGGACACGATATGCTCCTGCGCACAGCGGTTGGGGTTGAGCAGCACCGTGTGCCCGAAGCCGTCGACGCTCAGCAGATAGCCGTTGGCCAGTTCGGCGGCCATGCGTTGCGAGCTGGAGTAGGGGGTGGCGGGGTCGAAGGTGTTGCCGATCACGAGGACCGGCAGGGTCGCGGTGGTCCAGGGTCCCAGGTAGCGGTTGGCCGATGTGACCGACCAGCCGCGGCACAGGGCCGCGAATGGCCAGATGTTGGGTCCGGCGCGCCGGTAGGACGCCCGGGCCGCGTTCGCGTACCCCGGCGGCGTCGCGGGGTTGGGGCTCTCCCCACAGACCACGGCGGCCTGCCGGCCCAGGCTCGTGGTGTAGGTGCTCTCGGTCGGGGGCGTTGCGGGTGCCGGGGCCGGGGCCGGCGGCTGGGTGCTCGCGCCGGAGCGGCCTTGCGCGGCGGTCCAGACCCGCTGCACGAATTGCGCGACGGCGACATAGCCGGGGAAACGCTCAAAGCCGGGCACCGGGCGCGTGGTGTCGAGCGCGCCCTGGACATAGGCGAGCAGCGAGCGGGCATCGACGCTTTGACCATCGAGCGTCACGGGGCGGGCGGCGAGGCGCGCCAGCAGCTTGTTCCATTTATCGCGGGTCGCCGCGGGCGAGCGGTCCGCAAAGGCGCAACCGGCCGCGCCGACCCGGCCGCACTCGCGCATGAAGGCCTTCACGGTGTCCGCGGCGCCGTGGTCCGAGCCGATCCGCAGGAAGGTGGTCAGGGTTCGCGCGTCGCGGTCGTTGCCGGCCCAGGCCCGGGGGGAGACGGCGCCGTCCAGGACGGCCGCCCGGACCCGCTGCGGAAACATGTTGATGTAGGTCGCCCCGAGGAAGGTACCGTAGGAGGTGCCGTAATAGCTGATCTTCTCCTCGCCGACCGCGGCGCGCAGCAGGTCGAGGTCGCGTGCGTTGTCGGCGGTGGAGACGTGCGCCATCAGTCGGCCGTCCCGGCGGACGCACCGTTGGTTGAGCCTGGTCCGGGCGTTGATCGACTGGGCCAACTCCGGCGAGGACACCGGGATGGACGTGAGATCGCCGAAGGTCTTGGCGAGGAAGTCGCGTTCCGCCTGGGCGCTGTCGAAGCACTGGACCACCGGGGTAGTGCCGCCCCCCATGCCGCGGGGGTCCCAACTGACGATGTCGAAGCGGCGTCGGACCTGCTCGGGAAAGCCATCGATGGCGATCGGCAGGTAGGCGGTGCCGGCATCGGAGGGGCCGCCGGGGTTCCAGAACAGGGTGCCGATCCGGCTGCCCGGGTCCTGCGCCTGGTGCCTGATCAGGGCGAGGCGGAAGGTCGCGCCGGTCGGCTGCGCATAGTCCATCGGCACCACGGCGCTCGCGCAATCAAAGCCCTGCGGTAGGGGCGCGGCGCAGGGTTGCCAGGCGATCACCGGCACGGGCACGGCGGGTGCGGCGGCGCCAAACGGGGGCGCCAAGGTGGCGGTGATCACCACCGCGGCCGTCGCAATCCGTTGCCGGCCCGGCCGGCCGGGGCCTCGGATACGCTGCTGCACCGCGGACCTTGGGCGGCTGGTCATTGATACCTCAGGAAGATCAGTGATCGCCGGTGAATGCCGCGCCGGGCGCGGCCGCGGCCTGGTGCGTCGCCAAGGACCCGATGCGGGCCCCCTGGTTCTCCTGGCCGCAGGCGTCACCGGCGTGGGCCGGGATCAGTGAACCGGCCAGGATCAGGCCCGCCAGCAGGCCGGCGGTCAGTAGGGCAGAGGTGTTGATGGTCATCTTGGGTGCCTCGTTTTCTATGGGTGGGTTGCCGGCCGGGGGGGGCGGGCCGCCGCACTTGAACTTCCTACCAAAACATTGGGGCATAGCGGCGGGCGACAAGGCGCGGGGCGGTCGCGTTGACCTGCGGTCCGGACCTGTCAGCTCGGGTTTGCACAGGTCGGCGCTGGCCCCCATATACCAGGATCGGGGTAAGGGTCTCGCGAAGCCGCGGGGCCATCCCCCCAATCCTGTCCCCGAGGTCTCCCCGATGAAGATTACCCTGATCGTGCTTGGTGTTCTGCTCTTGCTCGCCGTGGCGGGGATGGCGGTGTTCGTCTTCGTCGTGCAGAACGTGGAGCAGCCGGCCTATGAGTCGATTACGCTCGACGGCGCCTTCGAGGTCCGCGACTACCCGCGCCTGGTGGTGGCGGAGGTGCGCCGCGGCGGACCCCGCCGGGAGGCACTGAGCGCCGGGTTCGGTCCGCTCGCCCGCTACATCTTCGCCAAGGAGCGCGCCGGCGAGCGGATCAGCATGACGGCCCCGGTGACCCAGCAGCGACCTGAAACCATCGCGATGACGGTCCCGGTGACCCAGTCGCGCGACTCGGCCGGCGACTGGGCGGTGCGCTTCATCATGCCGGCCAGCTATGACCTGGATAAGCTGCCCGCCCCGGCGGGGACGGACGTGAGCCTGAGCGAGATTGCGCCCCGGCGGGTCGCGGCCATCCGCTTCAGCGGGTCGGCCACGGACGAACTGATGGCGGGCAAGGAGGCCGAACTGCGCGCCTGGCTGGCCGCCCGGGGGCTGACCCCCGCCGCCGCGCCGGTCTACGCCTATTACAACGACCCCTTCACGCCAGGCTTCCTGCGGCGTAACGAGGTCCTCATCGACCTGACCGAGGGTGTCGGCACCAAGGCGGCGCCCGCGCCGGTGACGGGGGTGGCACCATGACGGCAGCCATCGACAAGGCCGCGGCGGCGGGCCGGTTCGGGCGCGTCGCCGGCATCGCCTCGTTGCTGGTCGCACTCCTGGCCCTGGCCGCTATCGGCACCGGACTCTGGCGCCTGCACTCGGCCACGGCGGGACTCGCGATCGAGACGCTGCGGGTCGGGCAGATCCCGGTCACCGTCTATCGCCCGGCGACGGCAGGGACCGAATCCGCCTCGGCGCCGGTCGTCGTCATTGCCCACGGTTTCGCGGGTTCCCAGCAGTTGATGCAGCCCTATGCGGTGACCCTGGCCCGCAACGGCTATATCGCCGTGACCTTCGACTTCCCGGGTCATGGCCGCAACCCGGCGCCCTTCGTCGCCCGCCTGGAGGACGAGGAGCGCCGGGTCGGGGTCCTGCTGGGGGCGCTCGAGCGGGTGGTCGGGTTCGCGACGGGGCTGCCGGGGGCCGACGGGCGCCTCGCGCTGCTCGGGCACTCCATGGCCGGCGACGTACTGTTGCGCTACGCCACCGCCCACCGCGACCAGGTGGTCGCCTCGGTCCTGCTCTCGCCGTACATCTCGGCGAGCGCCCCCCGGACCGAGCCGCGCGATGTCCTGTTCGTCTTCGGCGCACTGGAGCCCGCGATGCTCCACCAGGCGGGCCGCGAGGCCGTCGCCGCGGCGAGCGGGTCCCAGGTCGCGGACGCCGCCGCGGTGCAGCCCGGCATCATCTATGGTGACCTGGCCGACGGCAGTGCCCGGGAACTGGTGCTGGCCCCCGGGGTCGAGCACATCGGGGTGCTCTATGGGCAGGGCGGCCTCGGCGCCGCGCTGGACTGGCTTAACCGGGCCCTGGGGCACCGCGGCGGCGGCTTCATCGACGCCCGCGGCGGCGCGCTCGGGCTGCTCTTCCTGGGCATCGTGGCGCTGGCCTGGCCCCTCTCAAGGCTGCTGCCGCGCGCGGCCACCCGGCCGCTGGGGGCGGGGCTGGGTTGGCGGCGGCTGCTGCCGGCGGCCATCGCGCCCGCGGTGCTCACGCCGCTGATCCTGCGGGTGCTGCCGAGCGACTACCTGCCGATCCTGCTCGGGGACTATCTGGCCCTGCACTTCGGGGTCTATGGCCTGCTGACCCTGCTGGGCATCTGGTTCACATCGACGCGTGACGATGCCGCTGCCGCTCCCGCCGGGTTGCCGCCGGCGCCGGGGCTGGTCCTGTGGTCGGGCCTGGTGGTCGGCACCCTGGCCGCGTCCGCCTACCTGACCTTGGCCATCGCGTTGCCGCTCGACCAGTATGTCACCGCCTTCATGCCCGGGGCCGGGCGCCTCTGGATCGTGCTCGGCATCCTGCCGGGGACCCTGGCCTATTTCGCCGCCGACGGCTGGCTCACCCACGGGGAGGGGTCGCCTTGGGCCGCGCCGATCCTGACCAAGACGCTGTTCCTGGTCTCACTGCTGGGGGCGGTGGCCCTGAATCTCAGCCAGCTCTTCTTTCTGATCATCATCATCCCGGCGATCCTGGCCTTCTTCCTGCTCTACGGCCTGATCGGCGGCTGGGTCTATCGCCGCACCCGTCACCCGCTGGTGGGGGCCATCGCGATCGGGCTCGCCTTCGCCTGGTCCCTCGCCGTGACCTTCCCGGTGGTGGACTGAGTCACCCGCCTGATCGGGTCCCGGCGACGGGACCGCGGCCGGCGCGGGCCGGTCGCGGCGGGCAAAGAACCCGCCCGGAATGAACAGCAGGGCCAGCACCAGGATGCCGTTGAAGGCCCCATTGACCTGATTCTCCAGGCGCATCAGTTCCAGGCTTGGGGGCAGGGCATAGCCGAGCCCGGCGCTCGCCAGGGCGATCAGCAGCAACACCGACCAGCCGGGCAGGCCCATGTCACGGATGCGCTTGGCCGCCAGGTTGAACTGCGCAAAGACGAAGAGCAGGCAGAAGAGCGCAAAGCCGACGAGCAGGGCCGGGGCTATGTGTTCCAGCAGATAGCCCTGGGCGGTCGCCAGGTCATCGAAGATCAGGGGTTCCGCCAACCCGATCCCGAAGGCGAGACCCAACCCGAAGAGCATGAACAGGACCCAGAGCAGCAGCCAGAACCCGAGGAACGGCAGGCGCGCCAGGCGCCCGGTGGTCAGGCCGCCAAGAAAGGCTCGAAACATCGGCGATACTCCGGGTAGGGTGCATAGGGCGGCCGGCGGGTTTCCCCCGCGGCCGTGCGACAGACTAGTTCTACGCAGCGCAAGTCGTCAGACCAGTGGCGTAGGGTGCGCCGTGCGCACCTTCCAACGCTGCGGTTGAACGAAACGTCTTGAGCCTGGGCCAGCGCCCCGGTGCGCGCGGCGCACCCTACGGGTACACGCTTTTGCCAAAGGTCCGAGCATTTCCATCCGGGTGTAATAGTATCGCGAAGGGCAAATTCCGATCCTGACCTAACCGAACTGCCCCCACAAGAGCTTGGCGGAGATCGCGAGCGACACGACCACCAGCACCGGTCGGACCAGGGCGCTGCCGTGACGCAGGACCAGGTGGGAGCCCAGCCAGGCACCCAGCAACTGGCCGGCCGCCATCACCAGCGCCACCGGCCAGACAATGTGCCCGCCCGGCAGGAAGACCAGCAGGGCCGCGAGGTTGCTCGCGAAGTTCAGGAGCTTGCTGTGGGCGGTGGCACGCCGCAGGTTGTACCCTTGGAGCGCCACATAGCCCATGGCGAAGAAGGTGCCGGCCCCGGGGCCGAAGAAGCCGTCGTAGAAGCCCAGGCCCAGACCCAGGGTCAGGGCGAAGGCGACCGCCCCCAGGCGCCGCCGACTGTCCAGGTCCGACACCCGCGGCGAGCGCAGGAAATACAGGGCGAAGGCGATCAGGAACACCGGGATCAGGCGCCCGAGGAAGGCGCTGTCCAGGCGCTGCACCAGGAGCGCCCCGAGTGCGGCGCCGCCGAAGCTGCAGGCCGCCGCCAGGGCCGCCGCCCGCAGGTCGACCTGCCCCTTGTGGATGAAATTCAGCGCCGCGGTGCCGCTGCCGAAGACCGCCTGCGCCTTATTGGTGGCGAGCGTCGCCACCGGCCCCAGCCCCGCCCACAGCAGGGCCGGGATGCTGATCAGACCGCCGCCCCCGGCGATGGAGTCCACGAACCCGGCCAGCAGGGCGACCAGGAACAGCAGGCTCAAGACCTCGATGGATGCCATGCGATAGGATGCCCGAGCATACCGCGCGCGCCTTCAGTCCCCGCTCTCCCCCGGCGTCAGATAACCCTCACAGGGCAGATGCACGGGTTCGATGGGTTTGGACTTGCGCACCCGCACGGCGGTCAGGTTGCCGCCCCACAGACAACCGCTGTCGATGCCCCACACATTGTCCTGGTCCCAGTAGCCCAGGGCCGACCAGTGACCGAAGATGATGCGCGCATCGCGACTCTTGCGGCCCGGGCACTGGAACCAGGGCACCAATCCCTTGGGGGCGCTTGCCAGGGGCCGCTTTTCCTTCAGGGCCAAGGCCCCGTCGGTGGTGCAGTAGCGCAGTCGTGTCAGGGCATTGGTGATGAAGCGCAGCCGCTCGATGCCGGTCAGGTCCGGGCGCCAACGCTCCGGTTGGTCGCCATACATGGCGAGGAGAAAGTCCTGCCAGTGTGCCCCCCGCAGGGTTTCTTCCAACTCGCGGGCCAGGGTCTGGGCCACGCCGAGGGTCCATTGGGGCGCGAGTCCGGCGTGGATCAGGGTGTAACCCTTGGCGGCGTCGTGATGTAACAGCGGCCGGTGGCGCAGCCAGTGGAGCAGTTCGTCACGGTCCGGGGCACTGAGGACCTCATCGAGCGTGCTCTTCCTGGCGTGCCGTTCGTTGCCGGCGGCCAGGGCGAGCAGGTGCAGGTCATGGTTGCCCAGGACCACGATCGCGCAGGCGTCCAGGGAATGGACCAGGCGCAGCACACCCAGGGACCCGGGCCCCCGGTTGACCAGGTCGCCGGTGAACCAGAGGCGGTCGGCGGCGGGGTCGAATTTCAGGCGCTCAAGCAGCCGCTGCAACTCCAACTCGCAGCCTTGAATGTCTCCGATGGCGTAGGTCGGCATAGGTTCTGCGGCGACGACGGTGCCGGCTGGCCTGGCCCGGGCGCGCCGGTCAGTGGAGCCGGGCGAGGGAGGCGAGCGAGAAGGCCGGGATCTCGGCGTCGAACCGGGTCCCGTCGTCGCCGACCATGCCGTAGCTGCCGTGCATGCACCCGACCGGCGTGGGCAGGATGGTCCCGCTGCTGTAGCGGAAGCGCTCGCCGGGCTTCAGGTGAGGCTGCTCGCCGACCACGCCCTCACCGCGGACCTCCTGCACCTTGCCGTCGGCGTCGGTGATGATCCAATGGCGGTCGAGCAGACGGGCCGGCTCGCTGCCGTCGTTTTCGATGGTGATGGTGTAGGAGAAGGCATAGCGCCCCTCCACGGGGGCCGACTGTTCCGGCTGAAACTGACTGCGGGCCAAGACCTTGATCGAATGACGCTGCACTTGGACCTCCATCGGGGTGGTGCCGGCGGGAGCGCCGGCGACGGGTGACTGAGCGCCGCACCGGGACGGCCGGCGGCAGAGGCCGGGGCCGCACGGCACGGACGGCGGGCGGATGCCCGTCTGCCAGGCCCCTAAGAGTACCCTACCGGGGGCGCTCCCAGGAAGCCGAACCGCCCCGGGGACGGAGCGGGGGCCGGTGAAATGCCGCGGCGGCCCGGCAGGCGCCAAGGTGCGCGAATGCAAGCAGACAAGCGCCAAGGAACGCGTGATAATAGCCGCCGCGGGCACGCGGTCCCGGGAAACGGCGGTGATTCAGGGCACTTCAGTCGGTTTCCCGATCCACAGTGTCTTTGCGTTGTAAACTCTTTTCTTAATCTTCAATCGACGTGATGTTCGGTACGTCCATGACCTACAAACGCAGCCGGCGGAAACCCGATCTGTTCTCGCTCCTATTGATCGTCGTGACCCTCGGCATGTCCGTGACCCTCGCGTATCAGATCAACGTCTATTACGGTGGGGCCCCGGTCCCGATCGCCCGCCAGGGGCCGGCGGTCGGCGGCGTGGGCGGGTGAGGCCGCACGCACCGGCCGGACCTGGGTCAGACCGGCTGCGGGTCGCCGTGGTCGGCGTCGGCTATCTGGGCCGGTTCCACGCCCTGATCTACGCGCGGATGCCCGAAGTCGCACTGGTGGGTCTGGTCGACGCGGATCCGCAACGCGCCCAGGCCGTGGCGGCGGAGGCCGGTTGCGCCGTCTACGATTCGCTCGCGGACCTCGCGTCGCAGGTCGACGCGGTCAGCGTGGTGGTACCGACGACGGCCCACCTGCAAGCGGCGGAGCCCTTTCTGCGCCGTGGTTGCGCCGTCCTGATCGAGAAGCCCATTGCCGCCACCCAGGCGGAGGGTGCGGCGATCGTCGCGCTGGCCCGTGACCACGGGGCACTCCTCCAGATCGGACATGTAGAGCGCTTCAACGCGGGGGTCATGGCACTCGCGCAGCGCATCACGGTCCCTCGCTATATCGAGGCCCAGCGCATGGGCGGCTTCACCGAGCGCGCCACCGACGTGGACGTGGTCTCGGACCTGATGATCCACGACATCGACATCATCCTGGCCCTGATGGGGTCTGAGATCACCGCCATCTCCGCGGTCGGCGCGGCGGTGCTCACCCCCCATGTCGACATCGCCAACGCCCGCCTGGAGTTCGCCAACGGCGCCGTGGCCAATGTGGTCGCCAGTCGCGTCTCCGACAAGCAGACCCGGCGCATCCGCGTCTTTCAGTCCGGCGGCTACCTGTCGCTCGACTTCATCGGCCAGACCATCGACCACGCCTGGCTGCGCGAGGTCCCCGGGGCCGCCCGCCCCGAGATCGCCCGTGAGCGGCTCCAGGTGGACGCGGTCAAGCCCTTGGATGAGGAATTGGCCGCCTTCGTCGCGAGTGCCCGCACCGGCCACCCGCCGCTGGTGGACGGGGCGATCGGACTCAAGGCGCTGGAAGTGGCCCTGGAAGTGCGCGCCCGCATCGGGTGCTGAGGAAGGGCCGCCCTACCGCCACATACTCTTTCAGCGGTTCCACATACATTTCGACGCCGTGCCGACGCGGTATCGGGCCGGCGAGCCAAAGCGTTAGCTGATGGACATCCTAGTACCTTATTTCGCCTAACCTTGCGTCGCTCAAGCCCCGAAGGGGCGCGACATACCAGCCCAGGGCAAGGCCCTGGACGGATAACAGACCCCAGCCCTGAAAGGGCGTGACATAAGGAACCCCGCCGTTGTGTCACGCCCTTTCAGGGCTAAACCGAAAAAAGATTGAGGCTCGCATCAGGCCATTGTTGCAGCGAGGCGGTATTGCTGCAAACGGCGCGTCAAGGCGTCGGTCTCAAGCCTCCAGCCAAAAGGTCACAGGCCCATCATTGACCAGACTGACCTGCATATCCGCCCCGAAGCGGCCGGTCGCAACCACCGGGTGGGCGGCGCGGGCACGTTCCACCAGGTGATCGAACAACAACTCTCCGACGGCGGGCGGTGCCGCGCTGGTGAAGCTCGCGCGGGTGCCCTTGCGGGTGTCGGCGGCCAGCGTGAATTGCGGGACCAGGAGCAGGCCGCCGCCGATCTCGCGCAGGCTCAGGTTCATCCGCCCGTCGCTGTCGGGGAAGACCCGGTAGCCGAGCAGGCGCTCCAGCAGGCGCTCGGCGCGCGCCGGCGTGTCGGTCGGCTGCACCGCGACCAGGACCAGGAGGCCGCGGCCGATGGCGCCGATGGGCGCGGCGTCCACCTGCACCTGGGCCTGGGTCACTCGCTGCAGCAGGCCGATCATCCCAGTACGCGCGCAAACTGGTCCGTGGCGGTCACCAGCGCGGCCCGGATGCCGGGCTCAAAGGCGGAGTGACCGGCGTCCGGGATGACCCGCAACTCGGCCCTGGGCCAGGCCTGATGCAGTTCCCAGGCGGAGCGCATGGGGCAGATCAGGTCGTAGCGGCCCTGGATGATGACCCCGGGGAGGTCGGCGAGCCGGCCGGCGTCTTCCAGCAGTTGGTTGGGGCGCAGGAAGGCGTCGTGGACGAAATAGTGGCACTCGATGCACGCCAGGCTCAGGGCCAGGTGGGCGTCGGCGAAGTGGGCCTGGATGTCGGGGTTGGTGAGCAGGGTGGCGGTGCGGCCCTCCCAGATGGACCAGGCCTTGGCGGCGGCCAGGCGCCCGATCTCGTTGGCGCCGGTGAGTCGCTGGTGGTAGGCGGCCAGCAGGTCGTGGCGCTCCGGCGGCGGGATCGGTGCCAGGAAGTCGGCCCAGTAGTCGGGGAAGACCTGGTTGCAGCCCTCCTGATAGAACCAGCGGACCTCCGCCGGCCGGCACAGGAAGATCCCGCGCACCACCAGGGCCAGCACCCGCTCCGGGTGGGTCTGCGCATAGGCGAGCGCGAGGGTGGAGCCCCAGGAGCCGCCGAAGACCAGCCAGCGCGCGATACCGAGCCGCTCGCGGATGCGCTCCAGGTCCGCCACCAGGTCCCAGGTGGTGTTGGCCTCCAGGCCCGCGTGGGGGGTGGAGCGACCGCAGCCGCGCTGGTCGAACAGGATGATCCGGTAGCGTTGGGGGTCGAAGAGGCGGCGGTGGGCGGGCTCGCAGCCGGCCCCCGGACCGCCGTGCAGGAACACTGCGGGGATGCCGTCGGGGCGCCCGCACTGCTCCACGTAGAGCCGATGACCATCGCCGACGGGCAGTTCGTAGGTGGCATAGGGGGTGATCGGGGGATAAAGGTCGCGCTGGGTCTTGTTCATGGCCGCCAGGATAGGGGGCGCGCCGGTTGGCCGCAATCGGGCTGACGTGAAACCTGGTCGGACAATGCCTACAACCAGCGGCGAAGATGGCTGACGCGGGGTCCGGCGGGTCCGGACAGCCGCAATCGGGAACCTGCACGATACTGAAGTTGTCGCCACCTGGTACCCAGGGACGGAAGAACCGCCCACCGGCGGTTGCGTAGACCACACCAGACCAAGCAGCGCGACACCCCCGCCGCGGGACGCGACGGGGGTTTTTGCTCTGCTGCCCGCAGCGGCTCAGCCATCCTTGGCGGCACAGTCGGCGCAGGTCCCCATCACCTCGACCACCCGCCGCCGCGGCGCGAAGCCGCTCCCGCTGGCGAGCCGCGCGAGGCTCTGCTGGACCGCCGCGTCCTCGATCTCGGTGACGCCGCCGCACTCCAGGCAGATGAGAAACTCGCTCAGGTGCGGCCGCCCCGGGTGGTCGCAGCCGACCCAGGCGTGGAGGCTCTCGAGCCGGTGGATCAGGCCCTGTTCCAGCAGAAAGTCCAGCGCCCGATAGACCGTCGGCGGGGCCGCCGGGCGCGGACCCGCGCGCAGCGCCTCCAGGATCTCGTAGGCGCCGACGGGTCGGCCGGCCGCGCACAGGATCGCGAGCACCCGGCGGCGCTGCTCCGTCAGGCGCACGCCGCGCTCCCCGCACAGGGCCGCGGCGCGGGCGAGCGCCCCGTCGGTGTCAGGGTTCATCGGCCGACAACCCCGGCGCGGTGGAGCGGCCCGACCCGGTCACCCGTCGCGCCCGCCGCGCCCGGTACAGGCCGCTCGCGAGCGCGGACAGCACATAGACCGCGCCCGCGAGCAGGATCATGGTCGGGCCGGCCGGCAGATCGGGGCCATAGGACAGGGCCAGCCCGGCGGAGGTCAGGGCGGCCCCGAGCAGGGTCGCGATCCCCATCATGCCCCCCAGTGAGTGCACCCAGTGACCGGCGACGGCGGCCGGCAGGGTCAGGAGCGCAATCACCAGGATCAGCCCCACCACCTGGATCAGCAGCACCACGGTCACCGCCACCAGACACAGCAGCAGCAGGTAGAAGAAGGTGACCGGCACCCCGCGCAGGCGGGCGAATTCCTCATCGAAACTCACCGCCAGAAACTGCCGATAGAACAGCACCACGGTCAGCACCAGCCCCAGGTCCAGCCCCGCCATCAGCCACAGGTCCCGGCGCGGCACCAGCAGGATGTTGCCGAACAGATAGCTCATCAGGTCCGCGCTGTAGCCCGGGGTCTTGGCGATATAGAGGATGCCGATCGCCATACCGATGGCCCAGATGGCGCCGACCAGGGTGTCCTCCTGGGCGCTCCAGGCGAGGCGCACCACCCCGATGATGAGCGCCGCCGCCACCGCCGCCAGCAGGGCCCCGAGCAGCGGGTCGAAGCCGTAATAGAGCGCCGCCCCCATGCCCCCCAGGACCGAATGGGCGATGCCGCCGGCCAGAAAGGCGATGCGCTTGACGACGACATAGGTCCCGATCACCCCGCAGCCGATACTGGCCAGGAGCCCGGCCAGGAGCGCCGTGCGCAGGAAGGCGTGCTCGGTGAGTGCGTTCAGGAACTCGGTCATGGTTCAATCCCGACAGTCATTGCGATACAGATCACCGGGAAAAAAACTCTTCGGATTAACTCAGAAAGAGCATTTATCCACAGATGAACACAGATGAACACAGATGATTTATTGGCTTACGCTTGGTCGGGGGCTCACCTTGCGGGTGATTGTGACAGTAGCAATAAGCGCATGACAGTTCAAGGAAAATCTGTGTTCATCTGTGTTCATCTGTGTTCATCTGTGGATTTTATGATTAATGGACATGCGCCACCGCCCGCACCGCGCCCGGATAGAGCCGGTGGATCAGGTCGCCATCGATCGCGGTGGTGTCGTGCGCAATCAGGGTGCGATTGAGGCAGGCCACCCGGTCGACATAGGCGGAGATAAAGGCGATGTCGTGCGAGACCACCAGGATGGTCAGGCGCGCCTTCAGCCGCGCGAGCAGTTCAAAGATGTCGCCCTCCATGCGTTGATCGATGTTCGCCGTCGGTTCGTCCAGGATCAGGATCTGCGGGTCGCTCACCAGGGCGCGCGCCAGCAGGACCCGCTGCAACTGGCCGCCGGAGAGGGTGCCGATCCGCCGGGCGGCAAGGTCCAGGGCCTCGACCTCGGCCAGGGCGAGCCGCGCCGCCGCCCGGTCCGCCGCCCGGTACCAGCCCAATTGTGCGCCCAGTCCGCGACCGAAACCCAGGCGGCCCATCAGCACCACCTGCTCGACCGAGATGGGAAAATCACGGGCAAAGGTCGGGTACTGGGGCACATAGCCCAGGCGCCCGCGCGCCTGCCGCGGCGGCACGCCCAGCACACGGATGTGCCCCGTCTGGGGGACCAGCAGCCCGAGGATCAGCTTCAGCAGCGTGCTCTTGCCGCCGGCATTGGGTCCGACCAACCCGACGAACTCGCGTGCGGCGATCGTCAGATCGATGTCCGAGAGCACCGGCGCGTCGCCGAATGAAAAGCCCACTCCGCGAAGCTCGATGACCGGCGCGCTCACGGGGTCTGACCCCCGGCGATCACCCCGGTCACCCGGCGCAGGGCGCCGAAATAGTCGCCCGACAGCGGGTCCACCGACTCCACCCGCCCACCGATCGCCTCCGCCACCTGCTGCGCCGCCCGCGGGCTGAACTGGGGTTGGGTCAGCACCGCCCGCACCCCGGCGGCGCGGGCCGCGTCGATCAGGCCGGCCAGGGCGCGCGGGCCTGGCTCCTTGCCCTCGAACTCGATGGCCACCTGGGTCAGTCCATAGGTGTCCGCGTAATAGCCCCAGGCCGGGTGAAAGACCAGGAAGCGGCGCACCTGCAGGGGCTTGAGCTGGTCACGGATCTCCGTATCCAGGGCGTCCAGATCGGCGGCGAAGCGCGCATAGTTCGCGTCGAAGAGAGCCGCCTGCCCCGGGCGCAGGTCGCTCAGGGCGGCGCGGATCGCGGCCCCGATAGACTTCACCAGCGGCGGACTGGTCCAGACGTGGGTGTCCAGGGCGCCGTGGTCGTTTCCGTGCTCGTCATCGTGGTCGCCGTGCCCATGGTCCGCGTCGCCCTCAGGCCCCGGGGCGGGTTGGACCTGGTCATGGGGCCGCAGCGCCAGGCCATCGCGGACATCCAGGACCCGTAACCCCGGGTTGGTCGCGCGGATGCGCGGCAGCCAGGCATCCTCCAGCGGCACGCCCACGCGCACATAGAGTTCGGCGCCGACCAGGTCCGCCACCTGCCTGGGCGTCGGCTCGTAGGCATGAGGGTTCTGACCTGGCCCAACCAGCGACTGCACCCGGACCTGATCGCCGCCGATCCGCTCCACGAAGGTCTGCAAGGGCACCACGCTGACGAAGACCGGCAGCGGCTCGGCACCCGGCGCGCCGTCCGCGGCACCGCCCGGGCCGCACCACCAGAGCAGGGCGAGGGCCAGGGCCGGGGCAAGGGCGCGCCCCGCGCACCGCGCCCGCGGACGGTGGAGATTGCAGAGTGGAGCGAGCGACATAGGCAACGTCCGGTCAGGAGTGGGGTTGGATGGAATGATATCTTATAACAGCGTCGACCGGCGCGAGAGCTTCGGCCGCCGTGAGATCGCCGTGGACTTCCTGCGCCACCATCTGCCGGCCGAACTGCTGGCCGAGATCGACCTCGAAACCCTGGACATCTCCAAGGATACCTACGTCTCGGCCGATCTGCGCTCGGCTTATTCGGATCTGGTCTATCGCGTTCGCCATCGCGATGGACCCATGACGATCTACGTGCTGTTCGAGCACAAGAGCAGCCCCGAATACTGGACGCTGCTGCAGTTGCTGCGCTACCTCGCGGCGGAGGGCGACGCGTACCGCAAGCAACACCCGCAGGCCCGCCGGCTCCCGCCGATCTATCCGCTGGTGATCTATCACGGCAAAGGACGCTGGCGCGCACCCCGCAACTTCCACGACCTGATCGCCCCGTTGCCGACGGCGCTGCTGCCCTTCGTGCCGCGGTTCACCTACGCGCTGCACGACATCTCCGCCCGCACCAACGCCGAGATCAAGGGCGCCGTGCTGACCCGTCTGGTCCAGTTGGCGATGCGCTGGATCTTCAGCAAAGAGCCCCTCGCGCGGTTGGGCAATCTACTGACGCTGATCGAGCAGGTCGAGGACCGGACCACCGCGTTGGAGATCCTGGAATCCCTGCTGCGCTACTATGTCCAAGGCACCGGGCGCGTGGAAGAACGCGACGTCCGCGCCCTGTTGGAACAGAACCCCACGGGAGACCCAATCATGCAAACCTTTATCGACCGCTATATCGAGCAAGGCAGACAGGCGGGTAGACAGGAGGGCAGACAGGAGGGTGGGGCCGCTATCCTGCTGCGGCTGATCGACCGGAAGTTCGGCCCCCCGAGCGAGCCGGTGCGCGCACGCATCAGCAGCGCGGACCCCGACACCCTGCTGCGCTGGTCGGACCGCATCCTCACCGCGGACAGTCTGGACGCGGTGCTGCATTGATCTGCACCGGCGACGGCTTGCGCAAGATCTCAACGATATTAGCGCGTTGCGCGATAACCCAGCCCCGGTTTTCTTGAGAATCAGCGACCGTCCGCCCGATTCTTCCAGGCTCCGCTTGGTACTGGAGCGTTTCGGGCAGCAGGCTGGCCGCGCCGCAAGACACTGTTCTCATGAGGTTTCGCGCGTAACTTAGCGCCATTCGAGCCGGGCCCGTTTTCCCCTGTTTGGGTCGCCGACCTGCTCAGCGGCATGGCCCACGAGGACTGGGCCGATCGTGTCTTGGTCGGGCCGCGACTCGCTGACGCTTGCGCCGCCAAGGCGCCGCGATTAATCTCCGATGCCATGGACGACATCGCCACCCCCCACGACACCTACTTCCGCGAGAGCTTCGGCCGCCGGGAGATCGCCATCGACTTCCTGCGGCACCACCTGCCGCCTGAATTACTGGCCGAGATCGACCTCGAAACCCTGGAAATCTCCAAGGACACCTACGTCTCGGCCGATCTGCGCTCGGCCTACTCGGATCTGGTCTATCGCGTTCGCCATCGCGATGGACCCCTGACGATTTACGTGCTGTTCGAGCACAAGAGCAGCCCGGAATACTGGACGCTGCTGCAATTGCTGCGCTACCTCGCGGCGGAGGGCGATGCCTACCGCAAACAACACCCGCAGGCCCGTCGGCTCCCGCCGGTCTATCCGCTGGTGATTTATCACGGGAAAGGACGCTGGCGCGCACCCCGCAACTTCCACGACCTGATCGCCCCGTTGCCGACGGCGCTGCTGCCCTTCGTGCCGCGGTTCACCTACGCGCTGCACGACATCTCCGCCCGGACCAACGCCGAGATCAAGGGCGCCGTGCTGACCCGTCTGGTCCAGTTGGCGATGCGCTGGATCTTCAGCAAAGAGCCCCTCGCGCGGCTGGGCGACCTGCTGACCCTGATCGAACAGGTCGAGGACCGGACCACGGCCCTGGAGATCCTGGAATCCCTGCTGCGCTACTATGTCCAAGGCACCGGGCGCGTGGAAGAACGCGACGTCCGCGCCCTGTTGGAACAGAACCCCACGGGAGACCCAATCATGCAAACCTTCATCGACCGCTACATCGAGCAAGGCAGACGGGAGGGTGAGGCCGCTATCCTGTTGCGGCTGATCGACCGGAAATTCGGCCCCCCGAGCGAGACGGTGCGCGCACGCATCAGCAGCGCGGACCCCGACAGCCTGGTGCGCTGGTCGGACCGCATCCTCGCCGCGGACAGTCTGGACGCTATGCTGCATTGATCTGCACTGGCGACGGCTTGCTCAAGATCTCCACGATATTAGCGCGTTGCGCGATAACCCAGCCCCGGTTTTCTTGAGAATCAGCGACCGTCCGCCCGATTCTTCCAGGCTCCGCTTGGTAGTGGAGCGTTTTGGGCAGCAGGCTGGCCGCGCCGCAAGACACTGTTCTCATGAGGTCTCGTGCGTAACTTAGCGCCATTCGAGCATGGCCCGTTTTCCCCTCGTTTTCCCCTGTTTGGGTCGCCGACCCGCTCAGCGGCTTGGCCCACGAGGACTGGGCCGATCGTGTCTTGGTCGGGCCGCGACTCTCGGACGCTTGCGCCGCCAAGGCGCCGCGATTAATCTCTGACGCCATGGACGACATCGCCACCCCCCACGACACCTACTTCCGCGAGAGCTTCGGCCGCCGGGAGATCGCCGTAGACTTCCTGCGGCACCACCTGCCGGCCGAACTGCTGGCCGAGATCGACCTCGAAACCCTGGAAATCTCCAAGGACACCTATGTCTCGGCCGATCTGCGCTCGGCTTATTCGGATCTGGTCTATCGCGTGCGCCATCGCGACGGACCCCTGACTATCTACGTGCTCTTCGAGCACAAAAGCAGCCCCGAGTACTGGACGCTGCTGCAATTGCTGCGCTACCTCGCGGCCGAGGGCGATGCCTACCGCAAACAACACCCAAAGGCCCGGCGGCTCCCGCCGATCTATCCGCTGGTGATTTATCACGGCAAAGGACGCTGGCGCGCACCCTGCAACTTCCATGACCTGATCGCCCCGCTGCCAGCGGTGCTGGCGCCCTTCGTGCCACGGTTCACCTACGCGCTGCACGACATCTCCGCCCGGACCAACGCCGAGATCAAGGGCGCCGTGCTGACCCGTCTGGTCCAGTTGGCGATGCGCTGGATCTTCAGCAAAGAGCCCCTCGCGCGGTTGGGCAATCTACTGACGCTGATCGAGCAGGTCGAGGACCGGACCACCGCGCTGGAGATCCTGGAATCCCTGCTGCGCTACTATGTCCAAGGCACCGGACGCGTGGAAGAACGCGACGTCCGCGCCCTGTTGGAACAGAACCCCACGGGAGACCCAATCATGAAAACCTTCATCGACCGCTACATCGAGCAAGGCAGACGGGAGGGCAGACAGGAGGGTGAGGCCGCTATGCTGCTGCGGCAGATCGACCGGAAATTCGGCCCCCCGAGCGAGACGGTGCGCGCACGCATCAGCAGCGCGGACCCCGACAGCCTGCTGCGCTGGTCGGACCGCATCCTCACCGCGGAGAGTCTGGACGCGGTGCTGCATTGATCTGCATTGGCGACGGCTTGCGCAAGATCTCAAAGATATTAGCGCGTTGCGCGATAACCCAGCCCCGGCTTTCTTGGGAATCAGCGACCGTCCGCCCGATTCTTCCAGGCTCCGCTTGGTACTGGAGCGTTTCGGGCAGCAGGCTGGCCGCCCCGCAAGACACTGTTCTCATGAGGTCTCGTGCGTAACTTAGCGCCATTCGAGCCTGGCCCGTTTTCCCCGGCCGATCTGCGCTCGGCCTACTCCGATCTGGTCTATCGCGTACGCCATCGCGACGGACCCTTGACGATCTATACTTGCTATAGGCATAGGTTGCGGTATTATAAATAGCATTTTCCCTGCTGCCCGAGCAAGCTAGGGAGGTAGCCCCTCCCAATCTTTGAATTCTTATGGAGCCATGACATGTACAATTGCGAGTTCCCTAATCGAGATAAGGATATCATTGAGAAGGCTCGTCTCTACGATTCATCTCCGGTAATTCGCAAGCGCATGAGTATTCTTTGGTATAAGTCACTTGGATATTCTAATCATGAAATCGCTCGGCTTAGCAGTGCTTCTGGAAATACGATTATAACCACGATTCGTAGCTATATAGATGGTGGGCTCGACAAAGTTATGAAGCGGCGACCGTATCGCCCTCAAAGCGAATTACAAGACCACCGTTATCTCCTAAAGAAACATTTTTCTGAACATCCGCCTGGCAGCTTAAAGGAGACCGCTTCTGAAATTGAAAAACTAACCGGTATCAAGCGTAGTCTCGGTAGCGTTCGCACCTTCTTGCTTTCTATCGGCATGTATCGGAGAAAAGTCGGGATGGTTCCAGCAAAAGGTGATCCCGACGAACAGGAAGCATTTATAAACAACAAGTTACAACCAATTCTGAATGAGGCGATAGCCGGGAATCGTCACGTCTATTTCGTTGATGCCGCCCATTTTGTACTTGCTCCATTTTTGGGTTTCCTGTGGTCATTTACGCGCCTATTTATCAAAGCGCCTGCTGGCCGTAAGCGATTTAATGTCTTGGGTGCCCTGAATGCTGTGACCCATGATATCGTCACGGTCACCAATGATACATATATTGACGCGATCAGTGTTTGCGCGCTCCTACGTAAGATTGCTGCATGTCACATTGGCGAAGCCATCACACTGATTTTAGATAATGCAAAATACCAAAAATGTCGCATTGTGGCTGAGCTTGCACAAGAGCTGAAAATCGATCTGCTTTATCTACCTCCCTACTCACCAAATCTTAATCTGATCGAAAGATTATGGAGATACGTAAAGAAAAAAGCACTTTATTCAAAATATTACGAGGATTTTCCGAAATTCAAGAGCGCAATATCAAACTGCTTGAGCGATGCGAACGCTCAATGCAAAAGCGAAATGAAGACCCTGTTTTCTTTAAAGTTTCAGCGCATTAGAAAATCTCAAATAATTTCAATTTAGAGTATACGTCCTGTTCGAGCACAAGAGCAGCCCGGAATACTGGACGCTGCTGCAATTGCTGCGCTACCTCGCGGCCGAGGGCGATGCCTACCGCAAGCAACACCCAAAGGCCCGGCGGCTCCCGCCGATCTATCCGCTGGTGATTTATCACGGCAAAGGACGCTGGCGCGCACCCCGCAACTTCCATGACCTGATCGCCCCGCTGCCAGCGGTGCTGGCGCCCTTCGTGCCACGGTTCACCTACGCGCTGCACGACATCTGCGCTCGCACCAACGCCGAGATCAAGGGCGCCGTGCTGACCCGTCTGGTCCAGTTGGCGATGCGCTGGATCTTCAGCAAAGAGCCCCTCGCGCGGTTGGGCGATTTACTGACGCTGATCGAGCAGGTCGAGGACCGGACCACCGCGTTGGAGATCCTGGAATCCCTGCTGCGCTACGATGTCCAAGGCACCGGACGCGTGGAAGAACGCGACGTTCGCGCCCTGCTGGAACAGAACCCCACGGGAGACCCAATCATGCAAACCTTTATCGACCGCTATATCGAGCAAGGCAGACAGGCGGGTAGACAGGAGGGCAGACAGGAGGGCAGACAGGAGGGTGAGGCCGCTATGCTGCTGCGGCAGATCGACCGGAAATTCGGCCCCCCGAGCGAGACGGTGCGCGCACGCATCAGCAGCGCGGACCCCGACAGCCTGGTGCGCTGGTCGGACCGCATCCTCACCGCGGACAGTCTGGACGCGGTGCTGCATTGATCTGCACTGGCGACGGCTTGCACAAGATCTCAACGATATTAGCGCGTTGCGCGATAACCCAGCCCCGGCTTTCTTGAGAATCAGCGACCGTCCGCCCGATTCTTCCAGGCTCCGCTTGGTCGATGCGCTGGATCTTCAGCAAAGAGCCCCTCGCGCGGTTGGGCAATCTACTGACGCTGATCGAGCAGGTCGAGGACCGGACCACCGCGTTGGAGATCCTGGAATCCCTGCTGCGCTACTATGTCCAAGGCACCGGGCGCGTGGAAGAACGCGACGTCCGCGCCCTGCTGGAACAGAACCCCACGGGAGACCCAATCATGCAAACCTTTATCGACCGCTATATTGAGCAAGGCAGACAGGCGGGTAGACAGGAGGGCAGACAGGAGGGCAGACAAGAGGGCAGACAGGAGGGTGAGGCCGCTATGCTGCTGCGGCAGATCGACCGGAAATTCGGTCCCCCGAGCGAGACGGTGCGCGCACGCATCAGCAGCGCGGACCCCGACAGCCTGCTGCGCTGGTCGGACCGCATCCTCACCGCGGACAGTCTGGACGCGGTGCTGCATTGATCTGCACTGGCGACGGCTTGCGCAAGAAACGTTGGACCTTCCCCCGTTTCCGCTATTCCCGGCGGGTCGGGCTTGGTCATGGTTCCGGCCAGCCGCGGCGCCGGCCCGCTGGAGTCCAAGGCTTCAGCCTTGGATCTACAGGCCAAGGCTGAAGCCTTGGACTCCAATTGAGCATCGCTGGCCGGAACCATGATCAAGGCCGGCGGGTCGGGCTTGTCAGGAGGCCGGATTTTTTCGATCCCGGCCCGTCTTCTCCTAATAACCGCGACGCTACCCGTCGGAGAAGCCGAAGAGCCAGACAAGCCAGAAGAGGAATAACAGTTGAATGGAAAATGAGACATAGACACCGACTTCTACCGGGTGACGAGGGCGTATCCAACCAAGCAGAGAAATATTCGCGACGAGGGAGCTGACAAAGAAACAAATCGCCAGAACCGCCAGCACTTCGATGGTGGGATTAGTACGACGCGCAAACGGCTCGCTTGCAAACCAGAACAGCATTAAGGTCAACCAGGCCAGTAAGTGACCCCAGACGCCGATACGCGCCAAAAGCTTGATAATCATCGTAAATCATCGTCAAAGTGACTGTCGATCACATAATGCCACTGATCACTCCAGAAGGCCGGGGGAACATCCCGGGGTAAGGACCAGGGGGCCTTGGTCATAATTCCGGCCAC
This sequence comes from Candidatus Thiodictyon syntrophicum, assembly GCF_002813775.1. Taxonomy (NCBI): domain Bacteria; kingdom Pseudomonadati; phylum Pseudomonadota; class Gammaproteobacteria; order Chromatiales; family Chromatiaceae; genus Thiodictyon; species Candidatus Thiodictyon syntrophicum. The sequence continues at coordinate 6,468,713 of NZ_CP020370.1, read as the reverse complement.
CAGGCTCACCGCGAGGCCGTTGGTCCGCACAGCGGACCCTACGGAGCGCGGGCTTACCGTAGGGTCCGCTGTGCGGACCGATCGCCGCGGCCGGAGTTATGATCAAGGCCGGCCAGGGGTAAGGTGCCTGGCTCAGATTAAGCTTGCCGACGGAGAAAAATCGAATCGAGTCCAAGCCCTTTTCCGCAAATGAATGTCGCGGGGCTGATCGCCTGCCGACTGCTTCCCCGGGTCAGGGCAGGGGCACCACGTTGCCGGTGACGACCATATAGCGCGTATCCGGCCCCTCGAACCCCGGGCGGGTGTAGGCGAGGACCACTGCCAGTCCCGTGCCGTACTCGACGATGCCGCGGACCTGGTAGCCGAGCGGACAGGCGCGGCTCCGGGGTAGCCGCTGGTCATCCTGGAGGACGCGCACCGCGCCGTCGGAGCGCTCCCGTCCGGCCAGTGAGAGCTTGAGCCGCTGCGCACCGCCCAGCTCGGCGCAAAAGGGGTCGTCCGCCGGGGGCGCGGTCTTGGTCGTTTCCACGACGATCTCGTACTCCGGCTCCTGCGCGACCGCCGGCCCGTGGCCCATACTCATGAAGGTGAAGCGATTCGGGGCGTCTGCGTCCGCGTCCCCCGGCTCGCGCCACAGGAGGTTTTCTCCCGTCTCCTGGCCCTTGACGATGCCGAAGCGCTTGAGCTTGACCTCGCCTAAAGCCTGCTTAAGCGCCCGCTCGGGGCTTGCGCCGGTCTCCGACTCGATGAGCACGGTCTTGCTCGCCACCAGATCGTTCTTGGCGACATCGACCACCCCGACCTCGGCATACGGAAAGCCCGAGCCGTCCTGGGTGCCGGTCTGCGCAAAGGCGTAGTATTGACCGCTCTCGGAGAAGCCCAGCGGGTGGAATTGTGCCTGGTCGCCGGCCGCGGCCAGCGCCGTCCAGGCGGCGAGGCCAAGGCTGGCCAAGCTCTGTTTCGTATCGATCATGTAGAATCTCGCAATGCAACGTCTACTCGGTTTGTCCCTGGTCCTCGCACTGTCCGCCGTCGGCGGCGCGCCGTTCCGGGTGATGATCAGGGGGTGCCAGGCGGCACTCTCGATACGATTGCCCTCGCAACCGCTTAGCCCCCCGGCGTCCGCTCGCCCCCAAGCAGTCTCAGGTGGTGGTTTCCCGTAGGATGGGTAGAGCGCAGCGAAACCCATCCTGCCGCACCGCGGCGAGGGGGCTGAACGATCATTTATTCGGCTGCCCGTTCTCAGGCCGCATTCTTCTTTGGCGTCGGCTTACGTGCTGGAAATGATACGAGCTGACGGCCGCTTGCTATTTGTTTGTTCTGGATGTCTTTGCAAATAGCATCGACATTGAAGTCAAATTGCCTGGCATACTCTTCTCGTACCTTGTGCATTTCATCGACGATCGGGTCGTGCCACATAGCTAAAGCTCCAGTAACTCTTGAGGCGTGCAGATTATCGGGGGTTCAAAACCCATCGCGCGACACACGCCATCAATGCGAGATCAAAAGCGGCCCGGCGCGAATCCCACCACTCGCGCGTAAGCTCCTGATTCGCAGCAACCACCAAGTCGCGGCTACTTCTTGCCGTCAGGTAGCTTACGATCGATGTTTCAAGATAGACTTTCGATTTCAGTCAGTGCGATTCGGTACCGACCCCATTTTCCCTTGCCGCAGGTCCCTCTACCGCTAAAGTTGCCCGCGCTGCTCGAGAGCCAGCCTCACCGTCTCCGGCAATTCGATGTGGGCAAACATAGATGCTTCATACAGATAGCCGTCGGACTCCGACTTGTCTTCATCAATAACGCGCACCATGTTGTGTGCTGCGGCAATCGCATCTGGTAGTGTAGCGTAGACTTTACCCAATATCAGGCTGGCGGGATTGTCTTCGTTATCGATGCAAATTACGAAATTGTTCATTCTATTACCTTCTTTATCTTGAAGTCTCTGCGCCCGACGCCATGCGCTTCAAACCAATGAATTTCGGCGTAACAAGTTGTGCCATCGGAAAGTCGGAGATTAGCCAATCCTTTCATCTTGCGCCATCGACCCTTGCCGTAAGTACGCTCCAAGTAGCGCCTAATGTATACGCCCTGGCCGGCTGCAATCGTCTCGATGGCGGTGATTGTGTCGAGGATATCAAACGACGTCACTTCTTGATCCTCGCTAACGTCAGGGGATAGGGTCAGTCGAGCGACGCAGGCCAAAACTCCGGATTCATGATTTGATCGAAGGTCCAGGGACAGGATTCCGGGAAATCACCTAACCCGGTTTCTTGCGACGCTTTGGCAACCGCATCAGACCACACGTCAGACCACCAAACGGAATTTCGCAAATCCGCTTGCAAGCTTGGTGTCTGATCAATACAGAGCCCGACTCGATTGCGTTGCTCCTTGATGGTTCGCCGCCAACTATTGCCCCTTCCTCCTGGCTGATACTGCCACTTCAGCATGTGTGCCAGGAGTACCGCCATGCGGCCTGCCAATTCGCGTTTTTCGCTTTTTCCCACGTCTTCGATCTCATCGGCGATATGTTCGATGTCCAGTGCATCGAAACGCCCGGCCCGAAGCAGTCGAGCCTGTTCGTTAGCCCAAGCTATCACGTCTTTGTCGTAACTGTTCGGGTTAACGCGCATTGTGCCTCCTATCGGTCATTAGGCTCTTCTTTGCTGTCGGAGCAGGGGATTCATAGGGAAATGGAGTCAGGTCTTGACTTATGCCGGGGGGAATAAGTCAGACCCCATCCGTGCCGATATCCTCCGATTCGCTAGCTTTGATCGAATTGAATAGTTCCCTTAGGTCTGGGTCTCCGAGCCACGTTTCTCTATCGCTTGTGTAGTCGCCCCACCCCATTTCCGTTTGTTGCAAGAATCTTATCATTCCAACTGGCCCGAGGCTCCGACTTAGGGCGTCTATGCCAACGGCCCTTACCTGATCCAACGTCATCGCTTCTGCGCTCATCTAAATTTCTTAAAATGAAGTGATGGGTGGTACGGATCACATTTTAGAGCCTCAAAATTCTCGTCGGCAAGCCGCTGAATACTTGTAGGAAGCAAAGCATAGAATTTCCAGAATTTCGGATTGGTGCGGTGTCTCACAGGTCAGTGCAGCGTCCCTCCCGAAGGTCTCGCAATGCTTCTTCAGCGAGCATGTCGAGACGTCCTGCAGAAACGTCGGCTTCCAATTGTCGGTCCCAAGCGTCAGCGTCAAATTCCTGAAACCAATCGCGAAAAGCAGAAAGGTCTTGACGGGAGAGGTTCGCCACAGCGATCTCGATCTCAGAAATACTGGTCATAAATGCTCACCTTCAAATGTCTTGAGCTATGCTGCGCCAGCCAGGCGTTCTTAAGGGAAATGGGGTCAGGTTTTGACTTCTGCCGGGAGGAATAAGTCAAGACCTGGCCCCATCCGTTCCATCCGTTCCATCCGTTTGTGACCCCATCCGTTTGCATCCGTTGAAGACCCGTTCCATCCGCGCTTGACCCCATCCGCGCTATTACGCGTGTCCCCTATTGCGCGCCTGTTACATGGACCCGGGCGGGCGGCGGGTCAAGGTCCAGAATCGTTTGAGAGCGCGATGATGCCCGCGGCGATGGCCCCGGTGTTCTGATAGTCGCTGTTGTGGGCCGCGGCAACGATGTCCATTGCACGCACCAGTCGCTCAGCCGCAAGCCGAATCCGGCGCAGATCGTCCGGCGTGTTGACGTGGCCTTTCCACTTGGTGTTGGCCAGCCAGTCCCCGGCGGTGGCGAGCTTGTTGGCCTCGCTGGCATCGCGCCAAGTCAAGAGGGAAACGTTGTGCAGGCGCCCACCCTGCCACCAGTTGGCCTCGACAGGCGCGGCGGCAGGGTGCGCCAGTTGCTGCGTTGCAGGGCGTGTCACGACCCGCGCCGGTGGCGTGGCCTCGCGGGTGAACGGGATCGACAGCAGGGACACGACGGCCAAGACCATCAGGACTAACAACAGCCAGTGCAACCTCGTCATCTGCTGACGCGGCGCCGGCGGTGGACGTGGTGGCATAGCTTGACTCCCGTTGTTGCGTGGATATTGCGGCACGTAACCCTAAGCTTTGCCAGGACGGGAGGTCAAGAGCACCCCGTCACAACCTAGAGTCGGTCTGGTTTCTCTAATGTTCCCACGGATCAGAAGGAAACAGGGGACCGACCACGATGGATTCTCTGACTGGGCCTCATTGCGTCGTGTGGCAATTAAACGTGGCCTGTCCCCGATATCCCCCGATATCCCTTGGCCTGTCCCCGATATCCCTCTTTTTCCTCATTCCGAGGGGACGAAGAGAAGGCTGTTGCTGCTTCGCTGAACCTTGAACTGATCCGTCTTTTCCCTGATTTCCGACACCTGTGCCTCGACTTCGCTGAGCCGAGATCGGAGTCTGGAAAATTCAGCTTCCGACTCGGCATGGAGCTTCTTAAGATCTCCATGAATTGACTGTTGATTAATCGAAACCTCCCTAATTTGCTCTTTGCCTTCGTTGATATCGGATCGCGATGCGCACGCGGTTATCAATAGCGTCGAGAGGCAAGCAACCGCTCTAAAATAAGGTGTGCTATTCATATTGGGTAGAAACGTCATCTTGTGATGCAACGATAATCGCACCGCTTGGTAAGCACTTGATTGCAGGATCGGTGGTTCTGCCAGTTATTCTCTTGACCCCCGGGTAAGGCAAGTCTGCGATGTTAAATGAGAAGCGAAAAGTATCGCTAGGACCTGCCGAAAGAAGTCCGCAGTGCTTTTCGCGCTCTATCGAACCGGTCGGGACATCCTCGATGCCTACATATAATTGGCTGGCCACTGGATCCTGGCTGTCGTTCCCAAGAACTGCCTCGAATTCGTTATCGTAGCCTTGTTGTACCCAAATTGCTTCTGCGTTATGTTCCTCCGCTAGAGCATATACGGTAGGGGAAACGGACGCCACCAAACCTGCTGAAACCTTCAGCGATGCTACCCTTTTCATTGATTCCCGACGAACAATAGCCCCTGCTGCACCGCGCCTTGCTGCAGTTCCCGCAGCCGCTCTCGCCGCAGTAGAAACAACTGCTCTGCTCGCTGTGCTGCGAATAGCACCTCCCACAACAAATCTCAGCAAGAGCGGCCAGAAGGCAAATGTTTGCTGGACAGGACTGAGCAACAAAATCGACCCTGAGATGGCGGATACAACAAGGTTTCTGCGCGAAATAGCCATAAGAAGTTCTCTTCGGAAACGTACAGATCGCTCTGTCGGAGGGTCGTAACCTAAAGCCTCAAGCGGCGCGCGCCCCTGATGCGCTAGCGAATTAGCGCAACACGCGTGGCGCGTGCTCGCTTTCTAGAAAAAGGTCAGGCATTCTTTGTCTTCTTTGCTGTTGGGGCAGGGGACTCACAGGGAAACCGTGGTCTGTCCCTAATAACCCCCTTTTTTTTCTTTTTTTCCTCGAACTACTGCTATTGGCGTTCTGTTACGACTCTCGTTACTTTTCCACTGTAAATGTCCACGACGTAAACCCAGCTGCTATCGTTACGGTCTTCGTAGCGCAAGCGTTGTCCTATAACGGCGCCGAAGTTGTTAACAAGGTCGGATTGGGACATCGGGCTGCCGCACTTATTCATGAGGTATGACATTGAGTCCCCTGTGTTGATGAGATTTCCGTCTCGGCAACGAAAATCTGCGTTTGCGGCGGCCAACGGTAACATGGTTGCGACGAGAACAACCATGCAACTAAAATTCACCTTCTCGGGTAGCATTTCGTTTGTCCTTTTCTTCATGTGTGCAGCGAGATGCTGCGCCACCATAAGCGGCTCCGCCGTAGGAACGCCGGTTACCCGGCGTTCCTACGGCGGAGGCCATTCTCTGGGTTGATAATTGAGCCTGGGCCCTTTTCCCAATTTCCCCCTGCTAATAACGACGGAAGATTCGCTCTACATTGCAGTCGTAGTTCACCCATCTGATGATGCCATCATCCCCCTCGAATATCATAATGATCACTCCTCCCATAAAGGCGCCTCTAAAAGCACCATAGCTTTTCGAGATCGAGCATTCTTGTGGAATATTCGCGGACGACGGGGATGCGCCGAAGAAACTCCAGAAAGTTAAGACGCAGGCAATAGCAGAAAAAGCTACAACAATTCGCGCACCTTGGTTCATCATTTCTTCCTCGGATCTGTCGCTACGAGCAACGGCGGGGCAATAGGGGGATGCCAACAACCGCAATAGAGGAGAGACCAGCTTCATCCGCACTTTAAGCAAAATTGAGACAAACGTGGTCTGCTCCCAGTTTCCGGGGAACAAACGAGGTCTTTCCCCAATTGCAGTCCATATTCAAGGGGTTTGCCATCCCTTTACCGTCTTGTTGCGCCGTAAGCGAAAGCTACAAGCCCAACTGCCGCAATAGAAAATGCGATCTTGAACCCCCTGTCCATATCCACATCGAAAGCAAAGGATGCAAGGCCGCCCGCGATTCCAGCTGCGACGAACAGTAATAGAGCTAACGCACATCCACCGTTTGATTCCATCTGTCTTTGCCTGAGTGCAATGGATATCCCCTCAAACAACGGGTCTGAGGTGCATGGTGAAGATTTTCATTCTGTTACAAAATTTTTGTCCATCTCGATCCCGTTTTCTCGGCATGCCGTTTCAACGAAACGGCGTAAGATATCGCCCGTCATCCAAGGCTTTACGGCGATGTGACAGACCCAATCCAGCAGCTTCTCTGCGGTGTCGCACCGGTTAAGGGCGATTGAATACTCAAAACTTACGTTAATCACAATGGCGTCGTTTTTTACATAGACCTGCTTGCTCAGCTTGGCTTCTCGTTGCTTGATGACATCTGCGGCGGTATGGGAGGCATATCGGATTCCAGGGATCTCTTGGGCCTAACGAATAAGCGTTTATCCGTCGTGCGCGCCCAACTGACCCCGAGTCGGAGCGCGACGCCGCGCGCGCACGACGGATAAACGTTTGTTGGACTAATCCGCTCCTGGCACGACGCCTGCTGCGGCCGCGGTCCTCTTTAAGAGAGGGAATTGTATCCCTGAGGCCGGGGCGCCGGTCGGTCCCGGACCACGTTGCAGCACCCGGATGCCGCTCGGTGCGGCACCAAGCGGGCCTCCGCAGGGCTCCGCGGGGCTGGACAACGGGCTATTGAGGACGAAGTGTAGCCCATTTCCCGGATGTTGGGCGAGCGCGAACGCAGGCCGCGGGCGGCCTGTCCCGGACGGCCGGCGGGCGCTGAGGCTTAGCAGGTGGCGGGCATCAGCGAAACCCCCTGACCACGCCGTAGCGGGGCCAGGTGCGCGGTGACGTGCAAGCGCCCAGTGCGGCACTTGGGACAGGGATAGCCGTCAAAGGGCGCCGTCGCCGCCGGTGCCGTGGCGGGTTCCGGCGTCGGCGGCGGGGCCGCCAGCGCCGCACGGATCAGCGCCAGACAGCGCGCCCGGCAGCGGTTGGCCAGGAAACCGAAATGACGAACGCGCATGAACCCTTTGGGTAAGACGTGCAGCAGGAAGCGCCGGATCAGTTCCTCGCCGGTCAGGGTCATGACCTTGTTGCGACTGCCGTCGCGGTAGTCCTTGTAGCGGACGTCCACCGTGTCGTCCTCTTCATCGAAGGCCAGCAGCCGCCGGTCCGACAGGGCGATGCGATGGCTGTAGCGGCCCAAGTACTCGATCACGGTGTCGGTGCGCGCCAGACAAGGCTTGGAATAGACCACCCACTCGGGCTGCATCAGGGCGTTGAGGACGCGGTCAACCTCCGCGGCCGTGAGGCGCGACAGTCGCCCGTCTTTGAAGGCCCGGCGCAACCGGCTGACCAAACCGCCGCGGAAGTGCCGCGACAGCGCCCGCACCGGGAACAGATAGGTACTCTTGGCCGGATGCCAGGTCCCGTCGGCGCCAAAGGCCCCGCCCGGCACCAGACAGTGCAGGTGGACATGGCGTACCAGCGTCTGCCCCCAGGTGTGCAGCATCGCCGTCATCCCCAACTGCCCGTCCAGGCGCTTGGGGTCCTCAGCGAAGGCGGACAGGGTCGCCCACACCGTCTCGAACAGCAAGGCGTAGATCACCTCGGGGTGGACCTCGACCCAGCCGTTGAGGGTGTCGGGTAGCGTGAAGACCAGATGGTGATAGGTCACCGGCAGCACCGCCGCACGCTGGCGTTCGACCCATTCCTCGGAGGCCCGGCGTTGGCAGCGCGGGCAATGGCGATCACGGCAGGCGTGATAGAGGAAGGGGCAATCCCCACACTGGTCGCATTCCAGGGCGAAGCCGCCCAGCGCGGCGGTACGACAGTCCAGGATGTGATGACAGACCTGCCATTGGTGCGGGCTCAACGGGTGATGTTCGGCATAACCGGACAGGCACGCCGCCATGACCGCTTGCAGGGAGGTATTAGCCATGGCCGGCCTCCAATTGGGCAAGCAGGTCCAGGGTCCCTTCGCCCTCGCTGGCACTGGGCAGCCAATGCACATAGCGCAGGGTGGTCTGGATGCTGCGGTGGCCCATCAACCGTTGCAGGCGCTCCACCGACAACCCGCCCGCCAATTGATGGGTGGCGTAGGCGTGGCGCAGCCCATGGATCCCGCCGACCGTGGTTACGCCGGCCTGGCGCTTGGCGTCGGTGAAGGCCTTCTGCAAGCCGGTCGGCGACAGCGGCGTCCCGGCGCGCCCGGCGAACAGCCAATCCGCTGGCCGATAGAGGCGCCAATAGTCCCGCAACGCCTCCAGCAGGGTCGGTGAGAGTGGGACCAGGCGGTCCTTCGCCCCCTTGCCCTGGGTGATCCGCAGCAGTCGGCGCTCGCCGTCGATGTCCTGCACCCGCAGGGCCAGGACTTCGCTCAGGCGCAGTCCGCAGCCATAGCAGACCGTCAACATCATGCGGTAACGCGGATTGTCGCAGGCGGCCAGGATGGCGGCGACCGCGCCGCGGGTGAGCAGCTCCGGGATGCGCTGCGGGCGCTTGGGTAAGGTGACCTCCAGGTCGACCGTCGGCCAGCCGAGCACCCGCAGATAGAAGAAGCGGATGCCGTTGTACATCAGCCGCACGCTGGCCGGGGCCAAACTGCGCTGCACCACCAGATGCTCGAAGTAGCGCGTGAGATCGGCGTGCTCCAGGGTGTCCGGGGAGCGCCGGGTGAATTTGGCGAGGTCACGCACCGCGTCGAGATAGCTTTCGTGGGTGCGCGGCGAGAAGCCATGCATCTGCATGGCCGTGATCATCTGCTGACGCAGGGGTGTCATCGTCTGGTTCTCGGTCAACGACCCGGAGTGGGCCGTTACGAGTGTGGACGATGGGGGACGGGGCGGGGCCGCGGGTAACCGTGGGACGGCTGGGCTTATCCGCGCTTCATTCGCTATTCAATGGCGCTGCGGGATGGCCGCGGAAGGCCCCGCGGAGCGGATTAGTTCAACGTGTTCTAGATTGGACTAGGATCGCAATGTTCAAGATTGCATTAGGATACTAATGAGCTAGGTTGCGCTAGGATACCAATATTCTTGAGTGACTCCAGCCAAGTCCGTAAACACCAACTGCTTTCGTCAAACCGATGTCTGTGTTGGAAGCACTTCACGGATTCTGTGCCCATGGTAACCGACGGATTCAGTCTGGTTTCTGTAATGTTCCCGCGGATCAGAGCGCGCCGACGTAGAAGCGCGCAAATCAGACGCAGGCAACAAACGATCGCGAGTGTAAAGGCACGGCGATCGTTAAACAATGACCTCGGTCACGTTTTTTGATCGGCGTGGCCGCGCCCAAAGCCGCTGGTTGGCGCCGCCTCGCACCAGCAGCAGCGACCGACCCGCCGTCATCCCGGATCAACGCCGCGCCGTTGCTGGTGCCATGATCCAATACGCCAGCAGGGGGCGCACCCCGGCGCCCGCCAAGGGTGCGGACGGTGGTTGTGGCCGCCGACGAAAAAATGGGCACCGCAGGCCCCAACCGATGCCCAGCGGATGACGCGGTTGGTCTACGGACTGCGGTGTCGGTCGTCCCGGGGGCTTTGGTGCGCACCCGGTTGCGCCCGGATCGCCCGCCCGGCTGCCTTGGCCGGGTCCTCCAAGAGGGTGAAGTCGCTGTCCTTGCAGAACTGGCGATACGCCGCTGCCCGCGGCCTTGATCATCACTCCGGCTACAGGCCCTTGCGGCAACCCGTCGCGGCCTGGGGGCCGCTCCTACGGCGTAGGAGCGGCCCCCAGGCCGCGACGGATGTCACCCTCGCGCCGCGCAAACGATGGGTTTCGCTGCGCTCTACCCATCCTACGGGAATACTTGCCCAGTCTCAGTGCGGCGCGGGCTCTGCTCAACCCACACGGCGGGGTGGTCTGCGAGATCGCGCCGCGCTGGGGTGCGGCGCTCCCGGGTCGGGGCGGAGTGCGGGTGAGGCTTGATTTAACGGCAGTGACGCGGGGGGCTGAGTCGCTCCGGCCCGGCGCGGGCGAGGGTGACGCCGGCGGCCTCCGCCAGCGCCGGCGGGACCGCCTTGACCTGGTCCGCGGTCAGGGTGGCGATCAGATTGACGCTCCCGAACGGGGGGAGGGGAGAGGGCGGCGGCGCTCGGTCCGCACAGCGGACCCTACAGTGACCGGACGTTCTCGCGGACCGGGCGTCGTTGTCGTTGTCGTTGTCGTTGTCGTAATCGTGGTCGGATTATTCGACAACGACAACGACAACGACAACGACAACGCCCCGGGATCGCGGCCACCACAGCAGTTCCGATCGCACCCCGGCCCCTTGGTCGCTTTTGGGTGTTGCATCCGGCCTCCCGTCAGACCATAATGCCCGGTTTCCCGCGATATCCCCCTGCCGACCCCCCTCCTCGGACGCACTCCTCCGGATGCTGCACTCCCTGGACGTATGCCAGGCACCATTCACTCTGCGAGGCCCGCCCCCTATGGATACCCCCAACACCGCCGCGGCAGCCGGCAACGAGGCGCAAAGCGTCGATCCCGAACTGAGCACCGAGTCGATCGCGGCACCCGTCGCCGAGACGACCGCCGATCCGATCGCCGTGATCGCCGAGCTGATTGCCGAGGGCGATGCTGATCCGGTCGCCGCGGCCGCGACCGCACCGGTCAGCGAACCGGACGACGAGCCGGTCAATGAGCCGGTCACGGAGCCGGTCGACGACCCGCCCCCCGTCGCCCCCGTGACCGAGCCGCCCGCCGCCGCGTCGGCCCCGGCCCCGATCGCCGCCGCCCCGGCGTCGGCTGCGCCCGTCGAGGAGACCCCCGACGACGGCTTCGCGACGCTCGGCCTCTCCGCCGAGGTCGCCCGCGCCGTGGCGGAACTGGGCTACGAGACCGCCACCGCGGTGCAGTTGCGCTGTATCCCCCCGCTGCTCGCGGGCCGCGATGTCATGGGCCAGGCCCAGACCGGCACCGGTAAGACGGCGGCCTTCGCCCTGCCGCTGCTCTCGCGCCTGGACCCGCAGGCCAAGCCGCCGCAGGTGCTGGTGCTGACGCCGACCCGGGAACTGGCCCTGCAGGTCGCCGAGGCCTTCCAGCGCTATGCCCACCACATCCCGGGCTTCCATGTCGCGCCCATCTATGGAGGACAGAGCTACGGGCTCCAGGTCCGCCAGCTCCAGCGCGCGCCGGAGGTGATCGTCGGGACCCCGGGGCGGGTCATGGACCATCTGCGCCGCGGCACCCTGTCGCTGGTCGCGCTCAAGGCCCTGGTCCTGGACGAGGCCGACGAGATGCTCAACATGGGCTTCGCCGAGGACATCGACTGGATCTTCGAGCAGACCCCGCCCGAGCGTCAGGTGGCCCTGTTCTCCGCCACCATGCCCCCGGGCATCATGAAGGTCGCCCGTGAGCACCTGAATGACCCGGTCGAGATCCGCATCGAGTCGGCCACCGCCACGGTCGACACCATCGAGCAGCAGCATGTCGTGGTCACCCGCTTCCACAAGGCGGACGTCCTGACCCGCATCCTGGAGCTCGAGACCTTCGACGGCATGTTGATCTTCGTGCGCACCAAGGGCGGCACCACGGAACTGGTCGACAAGCTGCGCTCCCAGGGCTTCGCGGCCGAGGCCCTGAACGGCGACATGAACCAGGAGATGCGCGAGCGCACGGTGGACCGGCTCAAGGGCGGCCAGCTCGACATCCTGGTGGCGACCGATGTGGCCGCCCGCGGGCTGGACGTGGAGCGGATCAGCCATGTGGTCAACTTCGATATCCCGACCGACCCCTCGGCCTATGTGCACCGCATCGGGCGCACCGGGCGCGCCGGGCGCGCGGGCAAGGCGATCCTGCTGGTGGAGCCGCGCGAGCGGGGCCTCCTGCGCTCCATCGAGCGCACCATCCGCCGCCCGATCCCGGAGATGCCGGCGCCCTCCGCCGAGCAACTCAGCGCCTCGCGCATCGACCGCTTTACCACCCAACTGCGCGAGACCCTGGCCGAGCAGGACCTGGACTTCTTCTACCGCCTGATCGCCCGCGTCGCCAAGGAGCAGGAACTGGAGCTGATGGACATCGCCGCCGCGGCGAGCTATCTGATCCAGCGCGAGCGTCCGCTCGACGTGAAGGAGCCGCCCCGCGAGGCACGGCGCGACTCGCGCGACGGGCCCTATGAGCGCCCGCGCCGCCCGCCCTACGGCCGCGACGAGCGCCCGGCCGGGCGCGGCGACGACCGCGGCCCGCGCCCGCCGCGCGGCGACCGGGACGGGGCCCCGCGCTTCGACAACCGTGCGGAGCGCCCGGCACCCTCCTTCAACCGCGACCGCCCGCCGCAGCGTGACGACCGGCCCTTCGGCGGCGAGCGTGACCGCCAGCCCACCCAGGTCCCCTACCAGGGCGTGCGCGCCCGCACCGACGAGCGTCCGGCCTACCAGCGCGAGCGTGAGGCCCAGGGCGGGGAGCGCCCGCGTTTCGACCGTGATCGCGAGCGCGGCCCGGCGCGCGACGACCGCCCCTTCCGCCCGGATCGGGACGCCCGGCCGGCCTACCGCGACCAGGGACAGCCGCCCTTCCGTGATCAGGGGCAGCCCCCCTTCCGCGAACGCGACGGCAATCGCGACGGCAACCGGGACGATGGGCGCGACGACAACCGCGGCAACCGCGACCCGCGCTTCGAGCGCCCCGCGGGACCGCCGCGTGACGGCTACCGCGACGCCCCGCGCCCGGAATTCCGCCCGGACAGCCGGCCGCCGCGCGACCGTGAGGAGCGCGCCCCGCGTGATCGGGGGGTCGACCTGGTCCAGCACCGCATCGAGGTCGGACACCGCGACGGGGTGACCCCGCGCGAGATCGTCGGCGCCATCGCCAACGAGTCCGGACTGGAGGGCCGCTATATCGGCCACATCGACATCCAGGACGACCATGCCGTGGTGGACCTGCCGGCCGGGATGCCGCGCGAGATCTTCGCGCACCTGCAGCGCGTCTTCGTCTGCGGCAAGGAGTTGCAGATCTCGGTGATGGAAGGCGGCGCCCCCCGCCCCGCGCGCCCGCCGCGCGATGACCGCGACGGTGCACCACGCCCGCCGCGCCCCCGGGACGATTCCCGCGGACCGGCCCCGCGGCGCTTCGGCGCCGATGACCGCGGCCCCCGGGCGCCGCGGCCCGAGGGTGGGTTCCGCAAGAAGCCGCGCGACTGAGGCGGGTGATGGGGCCCGGTGCGGCAGTGCGCACCTGGGCACTGGGAGCGCCGCACCCCAGTGCGGCGCGGCCTCTCGTCAACCCGCACCGCCCGGGTTACCCGCGAGATCGCGCCGCACTGGGGTGCGGCGCTCCCAGGCCGGGCTGGAATCGTTGTCGTTGTCGTTGTCGTTGTCGTAATCGTAATCGGAGAAGCGCTGCACATCGGCTTGCGAGAGAATCCCGGGGCGCTACGATAACCTCGATTACGACAACGACAACGACAACGGCCAAGGCAGCGGGTTTTCCATGCACGCACGCAACACAGGATCGGACCTCCCGCCCGCGTCTGGGGACGAGACGCGCCGGGTGGCTGACCGGCGCACCCAGGGTGGGGCCGAGGTCCCGCCCGAGTTGCAGTCGCTCGCCCGGCGCATCGGCCACACCCATCTGCGCCAGCGCCTGGGACTGGAGGAAGACCACGAGGTCTTCTGCTTTTCGCGCCCCGGCGCCCACTTTTTCTACCCCGAGAACTGGTACTCGGTCCACGGCTTCATCCGCACCGCGCTGCGCCTGGCGGGCCTCTACGAGCGCGCCCAGCGCAATAGCCGCACCATCCGCCTCACCCATCACCGGCTGACCGTCCCCGGGCTGCCCCCGCCCTTCGAGGGTCTGCGCCTGCTGCATCTGAGCGACCTGCACGCGGATATGGACCCGCGCATCACGGCCGCCATCGCGGCACGGGTCCGCGGCCTGGACTATGACCTGTGCGTCGTGACCGGGGACTATCGCGCCCGCACCTACGGCCCCTGCCAGGCGGCCCTGGACGGGCTCGCCGAGATCCGCGGGCAATTGAACGGCCCCCTCTACGCCGTCCTCGGCAACCACGACAGCATCCGGCTGGTGCCGGGGCTGGAGGCCCTGGGCCTGCGGGTCCTGTTGAACGAATCGGCGGCGTTGGAGCGCGACGGGGCCGTCCTGTACCTGGCGGGCATCGACGACGCCCACTATTACCAGGTCCACAACATCCAGCAGGCCGCCGCCCGGATCCCCGCGGACGGGGTGGCGCTCCTGCTCTCCCACACCCCCGAGGTCTACCGTCACGCCGCCCACGCGGGCTTCGCCGCCATGCTCTGCGGTCATACCCACGGCGGCCAGATCTGTCTGCCGGGCGGTCGCGCCCTGACCTGGGACGCCCGCTGCCCCCGTCGCTTCGCGGCCGGCGGCTGGTCCTACGGGGGCATGACGGGCTATACCTCCGTCGGCTGCGGCAGTTCAGTCGTCAATGCCCGGCTCAACTGCCTGCCGGAGGTCACGCTCCACCAACTTTGCCGGGCCTGAACCCGGGAACCATCTGTTTCACGCAAAGACGCAAAGGCGCAATTGCTCGGACCATTGGCGTAGGGTGCGCCGTGCGCACCTTGAGAGGCTGCGGTTGAGCGGGATGGCGTGAGTCTTGGCGAGTGCCTTGGTGCGCGCGGCGCACCCTACGGGGATACGCTGCGCCAATGCTCTGAGCATTGCGACCGGGTGTAGTCCCAGAAAGAGAAGTTCTCTCACAGAGACACAAAGATCACAGAGATTTCCAAAGCGATATGTCGGCCGACGAGGTCACCTGGGCGGTGATCGGCTCAACGCCTTCAATGATTTGTTTTTCTTTGTGTCTTTGTGTCTTTGTGTCTTTGTGAGACCAATTGTCGGATTTAGGGTAATCGGCCGGTGCCTTCCCGAGCGGCCCTCAGCGAGCGCGATGCAGCCGGTTCATGGCCAACTGAAAGCGTCCGTCCAGGCAGTCGTCGATGACGCCCTCGGCGTCGCGCAGCGCGTCTTCGATGCGCAGCGCATCGTCGCGCGACGGGCGGCCCAGGACATAGTTGGTGACCAGGCTGCGGTCGCCCGGGTGGTCGATGCCGATGCGCAGGCGCCAGAAGTCGCGGCTGCCGAGCAGGTTGATGGTGTCGCGCAGGCCGTTGTGACCGGCGTGTCCGCCACCCTGCTTGAGGCGTACCGTGCCGACGGCGAGGTCCAGTTCATCGTGGGCGATCAGGATCTGTTCGGGGGGGATCTCGAAATAGCGGCTGACGGCGGCCACGCAGCGGCCGCTGTGGTTCATATAGGTCGCGGGCTTGGCGAGCCGCAGGTCGCTGCCCCGCCGGGTCAGGCGCGCCAACTCGCCGTGGAAGCGGGCCTCGGCCTTGAATGACTGACCAAGGGCCAGTGCATCGACGAACCAGAAGCCGACATTGTGGCGGGTGGGGGCATAGTCCGGGCCCGGGTTGCCCAGACCGACGATGAGACGGATGCCGCCGGAGTCCATAGTCCCGCGAAGCGGAATTTCCGATACCAAACTGGCCATTGAGCAACAACCAAGAAATTAGACAGGATTAACAGGATTTCGCAGGATCAACAGGAAAAATGGTGTGCGACGCTCATCAAGAGATCCTGTAAATCCTGAGAAATCCTGTTAATCCTGTCCATTTCTCAATCTCGAGCCGAATCTCGAATGGTGTCGGGATCGCCTCGTGGTAATCGTCATAGTGGCGGCTGGGGGATCACCGGCCCGACGGATGCTCCGCCGGGCCTGTGTCCGCAGGGTCCGCGGCGGGCCCGCTCAGGCGGCGCCGCCCTCGGTCTCTTCGCCTTCGGTTTCAGCCCCGGCGTGGGCGGCGTGCATCACGACCACCGGTTCATCGGGGTCGGGGGCATGGGCGAGCGAGACCCCCTCGGGCAGCGGGATCTCGGACAGGTGGATGATGTCGCCCACCTCCATGGCCGCGATATCGAGCCCGATATACTCCGGCAGGTCCTTGGGCAGGCAACTGATCTCGATTTCGGTCATGGTGTGGGAGGCATTGCCGCCGGCCTTGACGCCGGGGGACTTCTCCACGTTCAGGAAGTGCAGCGGCACCACCATGCGCAGTTTCTCGTCCTGGCTCACGCGCATGAAGTCGGCGTGCAGGATGAAGGGCTTGGCCGGGTGGCGCTGCAGGTCCTTGAGCACCACCGGGGCCTCGAGGTCGCCGATCTTGAGGTTCAGCACATGGGAGTAGAAGGACTCGTGCTCCAGGTGACGCAGGATCATGTTGTGCCGCAGCGAGATCATCTGCGGTTCCTGATGACCGCCATAGACAATGGCCGGGATCAGTCCCTGGCGACGCAGGCGGCGGCTCGCACCCTTACCTGTATCGCTGCGGGGCTCGGCCAGGACGTCGAAATTTACGCTCATGGGCGTTCTCCAGTTGAATCACAAACAAAGCGCCGGGACCCGCGACCAGGTTCCCGGCACACAAGGGGCGGACCAAGAAAAGACTAGGCCGCAATTGAACCAAGAAAAAACAGTTTAGCCGCAAATGAACGCAAATGGACGCAAATAATCAGAGGCTTGGCCTTTACCGCATGTTCGGCCTTGATCATCGTTCGGGCCAGCGGCCGCCTTTTGGAGTCCAAGGCTTCAGCCTTGGTCTTATCCTTCCAAGGCTGAAGCCTTGGACTCCGACCCTGGGTGGCAGCAACGATGATCAAGGCCGCATGTTCACTGCCCGGGTGACGCCAGCGACAATGCTAACCAGCGGAT
Source organism: Candidatus Thiodictyon syntrophicum (assembly GCF_002813775.1). Taxonomy (NCBI): domain Bacteria; kingdom Pseudomonadati; phylum Pseudomonadota; class Gammaproteobacteria; order Chromatiales; family Chromatiaceae; genus Thiodictyon; species Candidatus Thiodictyon syntrophicum. Next base: position 6,451,577 of record NZ_CP020370.1, on the reverse strand, counting down.
TTATTTGCGTCCATTTGCGTTCATTTGCGGCCAATAACTCTTTCCGGGATCAATCCCGGACGTATATCAATCCATGAAAAGCGAGCTGACCGACTCCTCATTGGAGACCCGCCGCATGGTCTCCGCCAGCAACTCGCCGATGCTCAGTTGGCGGATGCGCGGGCAATTGCGGGCCTCGGGGCGCAGCGGGATGGTGTTGGTGACCACCAGTTCATCCAGCACCGAGTCGGTGATGGTGTCCACGGCGGGTCCGGACAGGACCGCGTGGGTACAGTAGGCCACGACCCGCTGGGCCCCGTGCTCCTTGAGCGCGGCGGCGGCGCGGCACAGGGTCCCGGCGGTGTCCACCAGGTCGTCGATCAGAACACAGGAGCGGCCGTCCACGTCGCCGATGATGTTCATGACCTGCGCCTCGTTGGCCTTGGGCCGGCGCTTGTCGATGATGGCGAGATCCGCGTCGTCCAGGCGCTTGGCGAGCGCCCGTGCCCGCACCACACCGCCCACGTCCGGGGAGACCACGATCAGGTTCGGGTGCTTCTGGCGCCAGACATCCCCCAGGAGGATCGGCGAGGAGTAGACATTGTCGACCGGGATGTCGAAGAACCCCTGGATCTGGTCGGCGTGCAGGTCCATGGTGAGGACCCGGTCCGCTCCGGCCTGGCCGATCATCTTGGCGACCAGCCGGGCGGTGATCGGCACCCGCGCCGAGCGGGGTCGCCGGTCCTGGCGGGCGTACCCGAAATAGGGGATGACGGCGGTGATGCGTTTGGCGGAGGCCCAGCGCAGGGCGTCCATCAGCACCAGCAGTTCCATCAGGTTGTCGTTGGTGGGGGCGCCGGTGGGCTGGACCACGAAGACGTCGCGTCCGCGGACGTTCTCCTGGATCTCGGCCATCACCTCGCCATCGCTGAACTGACCGACCACGGCCTTGCCCAGGGACAACCCCAGGTGTTGGGCGATATCGGCTGAGAGTTCCGGGTTCGCGTTCCCGGAAAAGACCATCATGTGACTGGCTGGCAAGGCGAAGTTCCGGTCTGATAGGGGCGGGGATGTCAGGGGACGCCGACATTGAACCTAAAAAAATCAGTTTAGCCGCAAATGAACGCAAATAATCAGAGACTTGGCTCTTAACTGCACATTCACCGTCCGGGTGACGCCCGCGACGATGCTAACCAGCCGATTTATTTGCGCTTATTTGCGTTCATTTGCGGCCAAATACTCTTTTTGGATTTACTTGGCTGGGGCGCCAGGATTCGAACCTGGGGATGCCGGGATCAAAACCCGGTGCCTTACCGCTTGGCGACGCCCCAATAAAAGCGTGGTCAGTGATCAGTGGTCGGCGTGATGCTTCCCGGGTTCGGACGCCAGCCGGTCCAGTAGCGGGGAGCGGTTGAGCCCCCGCGCCACGAAGGCCTGGAACCGGGGCGGCGCCATATCGCGGGCGGCGAGCGCGCTATGCTGATCGGCAAAGACCGCAAACACACATCCGCCGGTACCCGTGAGTTGACCACCCCCGACGCCCTGCAGCCAGTCCAGCGCGGCGGCCACCTCGGGGTAACCGCGCCGCACGACCGCGAGACAATCGTTTCGCCGGTCGCCCGCAACGAAGTCCGCAAGTGTGACGGGAAGCGAGTCCCGCGTCAATTGCGGGTCCCCAAAGACCGCCGCGGTGGCGACCTGGCCGGGGGGGGTCAGGACCAGATACCAGGGCTCGGGCAGCTCGACCGCGGTGAGTTGCTCGCCGACCCCCTCCGCCCAGGCCGCCCGGCCGCGCACGAAGACCGGTACGTCGGCCCCCAGCGGCAGGGCGATTGCGGCCAGTTCGTCCTCGGGCAGGTCGAGGCCCCAGAGCCGGTTCAGGGCGACCAGGGTAGTGGCGGCGTCCGAACTGCCGCCGCCGAGCCCCCCGCCCATCGGCAGGGTCTTGTCCAGACGGATCTCCGCCCCCCGCGGACAACCACAGTGGGCCTGCAAGGCGCGGGCGGCCCGTAGCGTCAGGTCCGCGGACTCGGGGACCCCGGGCAAGGCGTCGGCCCGCTGGATCTGGCCGTCGTCGCGCGGTGTGAACCACAGCCGATCGCAGCGATCGATGAACTGGAAGACGGTCTGCAGTCGGTGGTAGCCGTCCGGGCGCCGGCCCAGCACGCGCAGCATCAGATTCAACTTGGCCGGTGCCGGCCAGGCCTGTGCTATCGCTTCAGGGTTCACCGCGGCGCCTCGCCGGCGGGCTGATGCGGGGGCTGGGGGGCGTCTGCCTGGGGCGTCGCGGCCCCGGGTGCGGCGGCGTCCGGCGCCGGGTGGCGCGCCATCATCTTGAGCAGATAGGGGTGGTCCGGATGCTCTTTCAGGGCCGCGTCCCAGACCGCCCGGGCCTCCGCCTGGCGGTCCAGTGCCCAGAGCACCGCGCCCAGATGGGCGGCGATCTCCCCGTCCTTCATGGCGTCGTTGGCTTTGCGCAGGTACTCCAGGGCCGCCTCGTAGCGGCCGAGCCGGTAGTTCACCCACCCGGCGCTGTCCAGGATCGCCGGCTCCGTGGGCTTGAGCTGGTAGGCGCGCTCGATATACCCCAGGGCCTCCTGATACCGGTCGGTGCGATCGGCCAGGGTATAGCCCAGGGCGTTGAGCGCGTCGGCGTGGTCCGGGTGCTGCTCGATGATGCGCCGCAGGTCCTGCTCGGCCGGCCCGATGCGCTCGAGCTTCACCGCGTACATGGCTCGCCCGTAGAGCAGGTCCGCATTGTCCGGGAAGGCGGCGAGGGCGTTGCCATAGACCTGCATGGCCGCGTCCGGGCGCCCCGCCTGGTCCAGGATCTCGGCCTCGGCGAGGAAGAGCGCGGGCGCCTCTTCCGGTGCCAGGTCGCGCAATTGCTGGATGATCTCGCGGGCGCGCTCGACCTCGCCGGCCTTGGCCCGCAGGACGGCGGTGCGGACCCGCGCCTCCACCAGGTTGGCGCCCTGGCTCTTGGCGTACCAGTCGAGCGCCGCGCCCGGCTGCTCGGCCCGCTCCTCGAGCTGGCCTAAGTAGTAACTGGTCTCGTCGCGCCGCTCGCCGGTCTCGTAGAGACGGGTGAGATAGTCGCGCGCGGCCGCCAGGTCCTCCAACTCCAGGGACAGGATGCCGGCGGCGAACAGGACCTCCGGCGCCCGCGGCTGGTCGGCAAGCAACTGCGTGAAGAGTGCCCGGGCGCCGGTATAGTCCTTCTCATCGACCAGGAACTGGGCGTAGAGCAGGCGCAGGGCGCGATCATCCGGCCGCGCGGCGATGAACTGCTCCAGCTGCGCCCGCGCCGCGTCGCGCTTACCCTGGGCGAGCAGGAGCCTGACCAGGAACAGGCGCGGCTTGTCCCAGTCCGGGCGCAGGGCTTGGGCGCGGGCGGCGGCAGCGGCGGCGACCTCGAACTGCTCGACACTTGCGGCTACCAGTGCCAGGGCCTGCTGGGCGTCGGCATTCGTCTCGTCGCGCGCGACCAGGTCGCTCATCAACGCGACCCGCTCCGGCGGGCTGGCCGCCCGGCCGATGATGGCCGCCGCCTGCTGGTAGCCGTACTCGGGGTCCCCGGCCAGTTGGACCACCCGCGCCAGGTGCGTCAGCGCGTCCTCGCGCTCGCCCGCCTTCAGGCGCAGGACGGCGGCGAGCTGGTGCGCCCCCGGGGAGTCCGGCGTGATCGCAAGCCACAGGGCCGCCGCACGCGCGGCCCCCGCGTCGTCCCCGCCGCTGATCGCGGCCCGCACCGCCAACTCGGCCATCTTGGGGTCGCGGGCCAGTTGCGCGGCGTGCAGATAATGGGTGAAGGCCATCGCCAGGTCACCGCGGCGCCCCGCCACCTCGGCGACCAGCACGGCGTAGACCAGGTCGGCGTCCAGACTGTCGCGTGTGCGCGGGCCGTCCGGGGGCGGCGCGCCGGCCCCCGGCTGGTCCGGGGGCGTCGGCTGGGACAGGGCCTGACGGCGCTCCCCCAGGGGCGCGTCCGCGGCCGGTTGCGCCCCGGTCGCGGACGACGGCGTGGGGGCCGTCCCGGGGGTGCCCGCTGGACTCGGCAGTGCCGGTGAAGGGGCCGCCGGGGTCGGCTCCGCCCAGGGCGCGCTCAGGGCGCCGAGGCACAGGACGCAAAAGAGTCCGGCGGCGGCGGGACCGCTCCCGCGGGACTTCTGGGACGGCGTGTCGGGCATCGAAGAGGCGCTCATGAGGGGTTACTGGTTTCCAGTGGGTGAGTATACCGGGGCCGCTGCGCACTGGCGGCGGAGACCGACTTGCGGCAGCATACGCGGTCGGCGCGGGCCTGGGGCAGCACGGTGTCCGACCGGGCCGGGCAATGGTCGACAACCATGACTTGCATCTGGCGCCATAAGCCGGACAATCGCGGGGTCCAAATTTGACGGTCTCAACATGAAACTGCTGGTCATCGGGCTCAATCACAAGACGGCCCCGATCGAGGTGCGCGAGCGCATCACCTTCGGACCCGACATTATCGCCGGGGCACTGCGCGACCTGCGGGGACACGAGGGTGTCCACGAGGCGGTGGTGCTCTCCACCTGCAACCGCACCGAGGTCTACTGTGCCACCGACGATGGGGGCGAGGAGACGGTGCGGCACTGGCTGGGCGGCTTCCACGGGGTCGAGCACGAGCGGGTCAACCCCTTCCTCTATGCCCACGCGGGCCGGGACGCGGTGACCCACCTGTTGCGCGTGGGCTGCGGCCTGGACTCTATGGTGCTGGGTGAGCCCCAGATCCTGGGCCAGGTCAAGAGCGCCTTCGCCACCGCCACCAGTTGCACCGCCACCGGCAAACTCGTCTCGCGGCTGTTTCAGCACGCCTTCTCGGTCGCCAAGACGGTCCGCACCGACACCGCCATCGGCAGCAGCCCGGTCTCGGTGGCCTTCGCCGCCGTCAGCCTGGCGCGCCAGATCTTCAGCGACCTGTCGCAACAGACGGCGATGCTGATCGGCGCCGGGGAGACCATCGAACTGGTCGCCCGGCACCTGCACCAGAACGGCATCGGGCGCATCATCGTCGCCAACCGCACGGTGGAGCGCGCCCACGAGGTCGCCGCCCAGTTCGACGGCTTCGCCATCGCCCTGACCGAGATCGCCAACCACCTGGCGGACGCGGACATCGTGATCTCCTCGACCGCCAGCCCCCTGCCGGTCCTGGGCAAGGGCACGGTGGAGCGGGCGCTCAAGAAGCGCCGGCATCGGCCGATGTTCATGGTCGACATCGCCGTCCCGCGCGACATCGAGCCCGAGGTGGCGTCCCTGACCGATGTCTATCTCTACACGGTCGATGACCTCCAGGGGGTCATCGACGAGGGGCTGCGCTCGCGTCAGGCGGCGGCCCTGGAGGCCGAGGAGATCGTCGCCTTCCATGCCGAGGAGTTCATGGGTTGGCTGCGCTCGCTCGATGCCGCGAGCGTCATCGCCGACTACCGCAGCCGCGCCGAACACCTGCGCGATGAGGTCCTGGAGCGGGCCAAGCGCCAGCTCGAGGCCGGCAAGTCCGCCCCCGATGTGCTGACCTTTCTCGCCCACACCCTCACCAACAAGCTGCTGCACGCCCCCAGCACCCGGCTGCGCCAGGCCGCCCGGGAGGGCGAAGCCGACATCCTGGAGGCCGCCAACGAGCTCTTCCAACTCGGTCCCGCGGCGCCCGCCGCCGCCCCGCCCCAATGAACCGCTCGATCCGCGACCGGCTGGAGCGCATGGACGAGCGCTTCAGCGAGATTACGCTCTTGCTGTCCGACCCCGCGATCCAGTCCGACAACAACCGGTTCCGGGACCTGAGCCGCGAATACGCCCAACTGGAACCCCTGGTGGAATGCTTCGGGCGCTATCGGCAGACCGAGGCGGAACTGGCGGCGGTGCAGGACCTGCTGGCCGATCCCGAGATGGCCGCCCTGGCCCGGGATGAAGTGGTCGCCGCCGCCGCCCGCCGGGACGCCCTGGAACCCGAACTGCACCGGCTCCTGGTCCCGCCGGACCCCAAGGACCAGTGCAACTGCTTTCTGGAGGTGCGCGCCGGCACCGGCGGGGCCGAGGCGGGGCTCTTCGCCGGCAGCCTGCTGCGCATGTATCTGCGCTACGCCGAGACCCGCGGCTGGCGCACCGAGGTCTACAGCGAGAGCCAGGGCGAACTGGGTGGCTACAAGGAGGTGGTGGTGCGCATCAGCGGCAGCGGCGTCTACTCCCGGCTCAAGTTCGAGCCCGGCGCCCACCGGGTGCAGCGCGTCCCCGAGACCGAGTCCCAGGGTCGGGTCCACACCTCCGCCTGCACCGTCGCCGTGTTGCCCGAGGTCGAGTCGATCGACGCCATCGACATCAACGCGGGTGATCTGCGCATCGACACCTACCGCGCCTCCGGTGCCGGCGGCCAGCACATCAACAAGACCGACTCCGCCGTGCGCATCACCCACCTGCCCTCGGGCCTGGTGGTGGAGTGCCAGGAGGAACGCTCCCAGCACAAGAACAAGGCGCGCGCCCTGTCGCTCCTGCACGCGCGCCTGCTCGCGGCGGCCCAGGGCACCCAGGCCGCGGCCGAGTCCCAGTCCCGCAAGCTCCAGGTCGGCAGCGGCGACCGCTCCGAGCGCATCCGCACCTACAACTTCCCGCAGAACCGGCTCACCGACCACCGCATCAACCTCACCCTCTACAAGCTCGACGAGGTCATGGAGGGGGCGTTGGATCAGATCGTCGAGCCGTTGCTGGCGGAATATCAGAGTGAACAGCTTACGCTGATGATGGGCGACTGATACTGATTTTCAGTAGAAAATCAGTATGTGGAAAAGACGAGTCGATGATGGACGACTGACTGGGGGCGGGGCGTCCCGCCCCGCCCGTTTACTCGCGTGACACCGCGCCGGAGACTGTGCATGAAAACTATCAAGCTCTTTCTCGCCTCCTCCGCCGAACTGAAAGCGGATCGGCTGGCATTCGAGGTCTTCATCAACCGCAAGAACAAGGAGTGGGTTGCCCGCGGGGTCTTCCTGGAACTGGTCATCTGGGAGGACTTCTTTGACGCCATGTCCCAGGCCCGCCTGCAGGACGAATACAATCTGGCGATCCGTGACTGCGATCTCTTTGTCATGCTGTTCTGGACCAAGGTTGGTCGCTACACCCAAGAGGAATTCGAAACCGCCTTCGGCCGGTTCCAGGCCACCCACCGGCCATTCATCTTCACCTATTTCAAGGACGCCCCGATCAGCACCGGCAGCGCGAAGAAGCAGGACCTGCAAAGCCTTTGGGCCTTTCAGGAGAAACTGGATGCACTGGGCCACTTCTACACCCGTTTCGAGACCAGCGACGGGCTGCACCTCCATTTTAGCCGTCAACTCGACAAACTGGCAGCTAACGGATTCATTACCTTCGAGCCGGAGCGGGACACGGCTGACGGCACCTACCAGGCGACGCAGAGCGGTAGCGGTGCAGTCGCGCAGGGTCCCGGGGCCACCGCACTCGGCAAGGGTGCCGTGAATATCGGCAGCACCCATACCTCCACCATCAACACCGGCACCCAGGTAAATACCGGCGGCAGCGCCTAAATCGGCGGAGAGATCCACGTCAGCAGGGATTTCACCGGACGCGATAACGAGGACGACTGAAGGGCATGCCATGGCAGCCGATTCCATCGATCCGAACGACATTGAGGCATTGCGCCGTCGGTTAGCCGAACTCGAGGCAGGGCAAGCGGCGAGCCTCACCGGGTCCGGTGCCGTGGCCCAAGGCGGCAGCGACGCATTGGGCGAGCGCAGCGTCAAGGTCGAGGGTGATGCCGAGACCATCGTCACCGGGATCCAGATCGTCACCCATTACCATGCCGCCGCTGGCGGGCGCTTGACCAAGGAGCAGATCGCCCGCCAGGTGACGGGCTACCTGCGCTGGCTGTGCGCGCGCACCGAGTGCATCGAACTGCGTGGAATCGAGCGGGCGGGCGGGGCGCCGGTGGTGATGCTGCCGCTCGAGACGGCCTATGTACCGCTGCAGGCTAAGTGGATGGCGGGTAACGGGGGAGACCTGCCACTGAGCAAGGTGCTGGGGTTGGGCAATCGGCTGGCGATCATCGGGGGGCCGGGGTCCGGAAAGACAACGGTGCTGGTGCATATGGCCTGGGCGCTGGCCTCGTCACTGCTCAGCGGCGAGCCGGAACCGGCACGCTCACGTCTGGCACTGAAGAAAGCGATTGAGATTGCTTCGCCGCCCCAATCCATGCCGAGGAGCCGGAAACCCGAGTCGACCGCCCCTCGTTTCGACGAGATAGATGTCCCCCCAAGCGAATTGCCGCTGCCCATCTTCGTGCCACTGGCGTCCTTCGCGCGCTATCGGCGCAATCTGCCAGCCAACGTACCACCCCGCGAGCGTACCCTGGCCCACTTCATCTCGTACCACCTAACCGAACGGCAGGCCGACTTCGATCTCTCCCCGCATTTCTTCGTCCAGGTCCTTCAGGATGGCCGGGACATCCTCCTGCTGCTCGACGGATTGGACGAGGTGGCCAACGAGTCCGAGCGCTTCGAGGTCCGCCAGTGCGTCGAGGACCTGGTGGGTGGGCGCGAGACGATGCGCGTCCTGGTCACCTGCCGTACTGTCGCCTATCGCAGCGGGCGCACCGCCCTGGGCGCGGACTTCCGGGAGATTCTCGTCCGGCCGCTCGACTTCAAGGCCCACATAGCCCCAATGGTCCGCCAAGCCTATGACTGCATCTACCCGCAGGATGCCGCCGTGCGCGGTGAACGGGTAAACGACCTGCTGGAGGGTATCCGGCGGCTGGAGGAGGACCGCCGCACGCGCCTGGGTAAGGACGCCGAGGCACTGGTAGACAGTCCCCTGATGGTGCGCCTACTGCTCATCGTGCACTTCAACAACCGCCGCCTGCCCGACGAGCGCGCGGACCTGTTCGACAAGGCTATCAATGCCCTGTTGCAGGTGGACTATGGGCGGGAGGAGGGCGATATCCGGGAACTTTCCACGGATTGGAAACCCTTCCGCGACATGGCCCAGCACCTCGCCTTCCACATGCACGGCCAGGGCCGCGACCAGGGTCGCGAGATCGAAGATGCTGCGCTCAAGGCCGCGCTGCGCCAGGATACGGACTTCAAGCCGCGCATCGACGACTTCCTACAGAGCGCCCGCCAGCGCGGCAGCGTGCTGGAGGAGCGCACCGGGGTCTATCGCTTCATCCATTTGGCCTTCCAGGAGTTCCTCGCCGCGCGCTATCTACGCGAGGTGATCGGCGGGGCGGGCGGCCACCCCGCCATCGTCAAGCGTCTGGAGGACCGGCTCAGCGACCCCTGGTGGCGTGAGCCCATCCTCCTTCTGGCTGGCTACCTGGGTGCCAATGCCACCAAGTCTGCGCGCGAGTTCCTGGCGGCGTTGGCCCAGGCTGGGAAGACGCCGGACGCCCGGATCGCGGCGGCGGAACTGGCGGGTACCGCCGTGCTGGAGTGGCGTGAGAGCGGGGCGGCGCTCAAGGCCGACTGTGCCGCGCGGATCATCGAACTGTTGGGCGATGCGAGCGTCCTTAAGGGGTCCAAGCCCCCGCTTCGCGCCCGGATCGGGGACCTCGTGCCTCGCCTGGGTGATCCCCGCTTCGATCCGGGGTGCTTTCACCTGCCGGCCGATGACCTGCTCGGTTTCGCGCCGATCCCGGCCGATCCGGAGTTCAGGATCGGTACGCGGCAGTCGGACAGAGAGCGGGTCGCGAAGATTATCGGCTATGAGGTGCCCCTCCACGAGATCAATGACACCCCCACGCCCACGTCGGCATTCTACATCGCCCGCTATCCGGTCACTGTTGCGCAGTTCAGGGCCTTCCTCGCGGTGACCGGGGCTGTACCGTCGGACCCCAAGGCCCTGCGCGATCCGGACAGCCGACCAGTGCGGCACATCGGCTGGCGGGAGGCGATTGCGTACTGCCGGTGGCTGCACCAGGCCCTCCTGCAAGGGTCAGTCCTTGCGGGGTCCGAGGCTGCCCGGCTGGTGCGGCAAGGGTCATGGCAGGTCAGCCTGCCGAGCGAGTTGGAGTGGGAAGTGGCGGCGCGGGGCGGCCAACGGCACTTGGTATACCCCTGGGGCGATGCGCAGGACCCGAATGCCGCCAACTGCGGGGACTCGGGGATCGGAGACACCTCGGCGGTCGGCTGTTTCCCGGCCAACGGGTTCGGACTCTACGACATGATCGGTAACGTCTGGGAGTGGACGCGTAGCCACTACGCCGGGGGCTACGGGGAGATGAGCGGCTCAGCGCCTGAGGACCTTGAAGTCGGTGACGTCCAATCACGAGTCGTGCGCGGCGGTTCGTGGGGTGGCCGTCGGGACGGCGTGCGCTGTGCCTGTCGCAGCAGGAGTCGCTCCGACTTTCGCCCTGAGTTTCTGGGTTTTCGTGTGGTGTTGCGTTCTGCCCCTGTTTCTTAAGCCCCGATCTCTGTCGCTCCCGATGCCGCCCTCTGATCCGCCGACTCCGGAGGGGGCACGGGGCAGGGCCTTGACCATGACCCCGGCCATGCCAGGCTGCGCTGCCCGCGCGACACCGCACGCGCTGAGGCAGGAGCCGGGCACTGGGGGCGCCGCACCCCAGTGCGGCGCGATCTCGCACGCGACCGCGGTGTTGCGTGTTGCGGATAGACCGCGCCGCACTGGGGTGCGGCGCTCCCAGTGGCCGCCGCGATGATCGAGGCCCGGCGGAGACCTCCCCCGGGCGCCCCGCCGCGCGCCGCGCCCGCTCATTCCCACGCTCCGGGATCACTGCCCAAGCGCCTGGAGTCCAAGGCTTCAGCCTTGGAGCGCGCCAAGGCTGAAGCCTTGGACTCCAGGCAGAGGCGACGCGGTCGGCGAGTGCGCCTTAGCTTAATGGCAGTGCCGCTGCGCGATGATGAAAATACTTGCCGATGCCCCCGAGTACCACGACCCCAGACCTGCCGACATCAAGCGCCGAACCGGCCCGGCCGCCCGCTCTCAGGGCGCGATCCCCAGTTCGCGCAGCCGCTCGGCCAGTCTCTCTGCCCGCGCCCGCTCTTGTTCCGCACGGGCGTCGGCCGCGGCCGCCTGGGCCGTGGCGAGTTCCGCCCGCTGGTGTTCCTCGTCGGCACGCAGGCCCTCCCGCTCGGCCCTGGCCGTCTGCCGCGCCGCCTGGGCCGCCTCATGCTCGGCACGGGTGATCGCCGCGGCCGCCAGGGCTTCCACGCGGTCGGCGCGGGTGCGTTCCTCGTGGGCACGCGCGGCCTCAAGCTCCGCCCGCCGGTGTTCCTCCTCGGCACGCGCCTGCTCACGCCTCATCCGCTCGGCGCGCTCCACCGAGGTCAGGAATGGCTGGCCCTGGGGATCGAAAATCTCCAGCGTCTTGCCGCCCAGATCAAAGCGGATACCCAGCCGCGGGCTGGTCCAGCCCTTCAGGTGCGACATCCGCTTGAGCCGCCCGTCCTGGCGCAGCCACACCTCCAGGTGGTTGCGCGGCGGGTCGTAGACGTAATACTCCTCCACCCCGAAGCGGTCATAGTAGGCGAGCTTCTCGGCCATGTCCTTGGGACCGTTCGACGGCGAACGGATCTCAAACACCACCTGCGGGGCGATGTCGGCCTCCTCCCATTGTTTGTAGCAACGGCGCAAACCCTTGGGCCGGCCGAAGGCGACCATCACGTCCGGGGCCATGGCGTCGGCGATGCTGCGGTCGCGCAGCGGATACCAGAACAGGTCGCCGGCGACGAAGACCGCGGGGTCTTCGGCAAAGAGGCACTCCAGGTTCTCCTTGATCTTCACCAGCCACTCATACTGCTCCGTGCTCTCCGCCATGGGCTTGCCGTCGCTCTCCGGATAGGGGTCGTCGGGGTCGAAGTGGGAGAGGGGTTTCATCGTGTGGGTCCTCCTCCAGTCGGAACGTCGGGGTACGTTGGCACGATATCTCAAGGTCGCGGCAAGGAACAAGGACCTGAGGACCCAGCGGCGGACCTGGCCGAGCGCGCGGCGCCGGTGCGGCTGCGGGTCTTGGTCACAATTCCGGAGAAATCGAGCGCCGTGGCAGCCGAACGTGCCGCCTGGGACCGGTGCGCGTGAGCGTCTTTCTCGATCCGGATTCGGGCCACGGTCGCCGGAATCATGGCGACCTTCTGGTCATATGGCGGTCACTCCGCCGAGCGGCCCGGCCGCCCGCTCTCAGGGCTCGACCCCCAGTTCGCGCAGCCGCTCGGCCAGTCGCTCTGCCCGCGCCCGCTCTTGTTCCGCACGGGCGATGGCTTGAGCCGCCTCTTGTTCAGCGCGTGTGATCGCCGCGGTCGCCTGGGCCGCCGCGCGGTCCGCCCGCCGGTGTTCCTCCTCGGCGCGCGCGTGCTCCTGTTCAGCCCGGGCGGTCTGCCGCGCCGCTTGGGCCGCCTCACGCTCCGCCCACCGGTGCGCCTCCTCGGCCCGCTGGTGCTCATCCTCGGCACGCGCCTGCTCGCGCCTCAGCCGCTCGGCGCGCTCCACCGAGGTCAGGAATGGCTGGCCCTGGGCGTCGAAGATCGCGAGCGTCCTGCCGCCCAGGGCAAAGCGGATACCCAGCCGCGGACTGGTCCAGCCCTTCAGGTGCGACATCCGCTTGAGCCGCCCGTCCTGGCGCAGCCACACCTCCAGGGTGTTGGGCGGCGGGTCGTAGACGTAATACTCCTCCACCCCGAAGCGGTCATAGTAGGCGAGCTTCTCGGCCATGTCCTTGGGACCGTTCGACGGCGAGCGGATCTCGAACACCACCTGGGGGGCGATGTCGGCCTCCTCCCATTGTTTGTAGCAGCGGCGCAAACCTTTGGGCCGGCCGAAGGCGACCATCACGTCCGGGGCCATGGCGTCGGCGACGCTGCGGTCGCGCACCGGATACCAGAACAGGTCGCCGGCGACGAAGACTGCGGGGTCTTCGGCAAAGAGACACTCCAGGTTCTCCTTGATCTTCACCAGCCACTCGTATTGCTCCGTGCTTTCCGCCATGGGCTTGCCGTCGCTCTCCGGATAGGGGTCGTCGGGGTCGTAGAGGGAGAGGGGGTTCATCGCGCGGGGCCTCCTCCAGTAGGAACGTCGGAGATATGAGCGCGCACGATACCGCAGGGTCGCGGCGCGGGACAAGGGACTCACGCCGGACTTGGCCGCGCGTGTTCGGCCTTGTTGGGGGCGGGAATCGGGGAAGGGGATTCGCGTCGAAACTGCGCGTTGTAGAATCCTGTTTTTCGCCGTCGGTGCGTCCGCCCACCGCGCCCGCAAGCGGGCGCGGGACCGGCTGAAGCCTCGACCTCCGGGGGGCTGCCGCGCCCGAACCGGAGGTCGAGGCTTAGCCGGACGGGGCCGGGCGACTGCCGACGCGCCCTTATCGCTTCATCTTTATGAACAAGGATACCCCCGTGGACATACAGGGCCGGCGCGTCGACCAAACCCTGTGCGATGCCGCCGCCGCCCTCGCCAGTCTCCCGCAGGCCGCTCCGCGGTTGGAGGCCGAGCTGCTGCTCATCGAGGCGACCGGCTGGGCGCGCACCCGCCTTGTCGCCTGGCCCGAGGCGCACCTTGAGCCCGTGGCCGCCGCGCGCTTCGCTGCCCTGCTCGCGCGCCGCCTGGCCGGGGAGCCCATCGCCTATATCCGCGGCCGGCAGGCCTTCTGGACTCTGGATCTGAAGGTTACCCCCGACACCCTGATCCCGCGCCCCGAGACCGAACTGCTTGTCGAGATCGCCCTCGAACTGCCGGACCCGGACCGCCCGCGCCGCATCGCGGATCTGGGCACCGGCAGCGGCGCCATCGCCGCCGCTGTTGCGAGCGAGCGCCCCGCCTGGCAGGTCATTGCCACCGACCGCTCGGCCGACGCGCTCGCGGTCGCCCGCTCCAACTTCCGGGACCTGGGCCTCGCCAACGTCCGACCGCTAAGCGCGGACTGGCTCAGCCCGATCGCCTCGTGCTCCCTGGATTTGATCCTCGCCAATCCACCCTATGTCGCCGCGGCAGACCCCCACCTCGACCAGGGCGATCTGCCCCACGAGCCGCGCGCGGCACTCACCCCCGGACCCGATGGGCTCGCGGCCATCCGCCGGATTGCGGCCGAGGCCGTGCGCTGCCTGCGCCCCGGAGGGTTGCTGGCGGTCGAGCATGGGTTTGACCAGGGGGCGGCGGTGCGCGGATTATTCGGGGATCATGGCCTGCGCGACCCGCAGACCCGGCACGATTTGGCAGGACTGGACCGGGTTACCCTCGGGCAGTTGTAACCGTTCAGACCCCTCCGTTCCAACCTGAGGATCGGCGGCCGTCACCATAATCCCGGCCACCTGAAAGTGTCCCGTTTCTTGAGCGGTGTCACGCCGGCGTCATCCGAGTCTTGAGGAACCCATGTCCATCATCGACAACCTCCAATCCATGCTCGCCCGCGGCCAGGACTCCGCCCTGCTGCGTTATGGCCTGGGCAACGAGTACCTGAAGGCCGGGGAGCCCGCCCCGGCCGCGGAACACCTGGCCGCTGCGCTCCGGCAGGACCCGGACTATTCCGCTGCCTGGAAGCTCTACGGCAAGGCGCTCGAGGCCCTCGGCGAATACGCGCCGGCCCTCGCCGCCTTCGATCAGGGGATCGCCACCGCTGAGCGCAAGGGCGATCTCCAGGCCGCCAAGGAGATGCGGGTCTTTCGCAAGCGCGCGGAGAAGGCCTCGGCCAGCTGACTGAATTGCAGGATCATCATAGCGTCACCCGAGCGCCTCCAACCCCTTGCGGTCCACCAGATCAAGCAGCTTCAGCGAAGGCCCGTGCGGGTGCTGTTGACCCTGTTCCCATTTCTGGATGGTCGCTGCGCTGGTATTGAGATAGGCCGCGAAGACCGCAAGGCTTGCCTTGCTGCGCAGGCGGATGGCGCGGATCTCATCGGCACTTTAGGCGCGGACTTGTCCTGCATCTCGACCCCAACGGGGTCGGACATACCAGCCCAGGGCAACGCCCTGGGTATGCTGTGTAATGCAGCCTAGCCCTGAAAGGGCGTGACATCAGGGGCGCCGCCGTTATGTCACGCCCTTTCACGGCTAGACCGACCAGACGGCCCTGCCCCAGGGTGTTGCCCAGGGCTGGTATGTCAGGCCCCTTCGGGGCTCAAGCCAACCGCGAGATTGGGCGGAACTGATTACCCCAAGAAAGAGCAGTTCTCTCACAAAGACACAAAGATCACAAAGATTTTCAGAGCGATATGTCGGTCGAGGAGGTTACCTGGGCGGTGATCGGCGCAACGCCTTCATATAGTCTATTTCTCTTTGTGTTCTTTGTGTCTTTGTGAGAGCAATTGCCGGATTTAGGGTTGTCGGCACCAGGTGCGACGATTTTCCAAGGGTGCTCCACCGCCCGGATCGCCCCAGGGTCCGGCCGACTTCGGAAATCCTGTTTCCGGGCGAGCGCGTCCGCTGGTGCCCGTACCCAAAGCCCCGGCATGATCTACACTCCGGCTAGACCATCGCGCCCAGACCGGCCCCCGCCTGTCGGCGCCACCGTGAAAGCGGTACAAAACAGCCGACAACAAAACGGACCACAAAAGGCATCGGCGGAACGATGGCGGGGCAAGAACAGGGTCGCCGCCGGTCACGCAGGGTGACTGGCGGCGGTCATGGGGGAGCGCTGGGGGGAGCGGGACTCAGGCGTCGGTCTGATCGCGCATGCGATAGCTGCGACCTTCGATGACCACGGACTCGGCATGATGGAGCAGCCGGTCGAGCAAGGCTGACGTCAGGGTACTATCGTTGTTGAAGATTTCCGGCCACTGCTTGAAGGCCCGGTTGGTGGTGATGACGGTGGAGCCGCGCTCATAGCGCTGGCTGATGACCTGGAACAGACCGTCGGCGCCGAACTTGTCGATCGGCAAGTAGCCTAGCTCATCGATCACGAGCAGTGTAGGTTTCAGCAACCGCGCCAGTTCCCGCTTGAGCCCGCCGGTGGCCTGGGCGGCGGCCAGGGCAGTGACGATATCGACCGCGCGGGTAAAGAGCACGGCGTGTCCTTGCAGGCAGGCGGTGTGCGCGAGGGCGATGGCCAGATGGGTCTTGCCCACGCCGACTCCGCCCAGCAGGATGACGTTGCCCTGTTGGGGCAGGAATTCCAAGCGGAAGAGGTGCTGCACCTGGGTGCGGTTGATCTTCTTTGGCCAACTCCAGTCGAAGCCATCCAGGGTCTTGAGGCCGGGCAAGTGGGCGGCCTTCACTCGCCGCGCTACCCGGGCCTCGTCGCGGCGGGCCGCCTCACCGGCGACCAGTTGTTCGAGAAAGTGGCCATGGGTCCAGGACTCGCGCGCCGCCTGCGCCACCAGGTCCGGATAGTGCTGGAGGAAATAGCGTAATTGCAGCCGTTCGAGTTGCTGCACCAGGACCTGCTCGGTGATCGACATGCTGCTTACCCCTCGCTCCCATAGGGCGATAAGTCCGGCGGCGGGAGTTCCAGGTCCAGGACATCCTGGCGCCGCAGCAATTGAAGCGGGCTGGGCGCTGGGAGTTGGCGGCCCCGCGCCTGGATCAGATGGGCGATGTACTCGCTACTGAAGGCCTCGAACGTCAGGGCATCGGCTAGGGCGCGGGCGACCGCCTCCTCGCCGTGGATGTCCGCCAGGGCCACGATTTTGCGCACGTGGGACAAGGCGTTGCCGCGCCGCTCCAGCAAGCCGGTGTGGTAGTTCGCCGCCAGCGGTGACAGGGCCAGGAACCGCTGGAGGACGTGGGCGTCCTGGGCATGGCGGCGTTGCGCCACCAGTGCTTTGGCATGATCGGGATCGGCGATATCGCGGTGCCGCTCGTAGGAGCGGACATGGCGGGCGATCAGCGCTTGATCGTGATACACACACAGGTAATCGGGATACGCCTTGAGCGTCACCTGAACGCCGGCAAAGCGCGCCGGCACCGAATAGCGGTTGGCCTCGAAGGTCACCCGGAACTGGCGATTGGCCCGCACCGCCAGGACCCGACCGACATCGAAGGGGCGCGGATTGACCGATTGCAGATGAGTCTGCTCTTCGGCCCACAGATCGACCGGCCGGCGCTGGGTTTCGCGGTGCAGTCGGACATTGGCCACCGTCTCCAGCCAGACCCGCAGCGCCGGGTTGAGGGCGGTAAAATCCGGTAACTCCAGGCCGTTGAGGAAGTTCGCTTTGACGTACCCCACGCCGCGCTCCACGCGCCCTTTCTCGTTGCCTTTGGCGACGTTACAGGCCACGACCTCGAAGCCGTAGTGCCGGGCGAAATCGAGATACCGGGGATTGAACCGGGGCGGCTCGCCGCGCACATGCGCCAGCACCGCGGTGCGCAGATTATCGACCATCACCTTCTGGGGTACGCCCAGAGCGTTGAAAGCGTTGATGTGCGCGGCCAGAAAGTGCTCCATGGTCTGGGCCAGGGTGAACTCCACGTACAGTTGCCGGCTGTAGGCCAGGACCATGACGAAGAAGGACAGGCGCCGACGCGTCTCCCCGACGGCGATGGTGCCCCATTCGCCCCAGTCGACCTGCGCCACCTCGCCGGGGGCAAAGGCCAAGGTCAGGAACGCCTCCCGCGGACGTGGGCGAATGGTGTGTACATACTCCTTGACGATGCTGATCCCACCGTCATACCCGGCCTCGCCGAGGCGCTGAAAGACCTGCTGGGCGCTGAGCGGATGGGCCTCGAGCCAACCGACGATGCGCCCTTTGAAGGGATCGAGCTTGCTGGGGCGTGCCGCGGTGGCCCGCTGCTCATAGGGGCGCGCCCGCCAGCGCCGCACGGTCTTGACGTTCAGCCCCAGGTCCCGGGCTATTTGCCGCGCCGTGAGGTGCTTGGCGTTGCCGTCGCGAATTGCACACCAGGTGGCGTAGTCGATCATGACCGCCGCTCCAAGACCGCGTGCAGTCGCTGGAGGTGGACGCTGGTCGGGACCGTCCCGGGGAGACTGAGCACCTGATAGAGCGGTGGCTCGAAGGCGATCAGATCCAGGGCGATCAACTCGCAGCGCGCCTGCGCCAGCCGGGGCGCCGGCAACCGCAGGCGCTGTGACAGGGTGGCGTCACTGTAATAGCTCAGGCCATGCACGTCGGCGACGCTGAGCAGAAACAGATACAGCGCCCAGGCGCACACGTCAGCCCGCTCGATGTAGTGCTCACGCACCAGGCGATGATCGAGCCAACTGAAGTGCTCGGGTACCTGGCGCAACCGGTCCGGGTTCAAGACCCGCTTGATGATGGTCATGCTCGCCTCCGCCGCGGATATCGTGGCCCAGTTGTATCAACCGGGTCAGCGCGGTGGCGATGTCCTCTTGTAACGCACTGTCCCACAGATGCGCGATTAAGCCAATCAGGACAGCAGGTTGAGTAGCCAAGATATCTTGTAACGGGGACCCTAAGACATCTTGTAACGGGGTGCCCAAGTGCTCCTGTAACGGTGCGTGCGCGGTGGGGTCCGGCGCGTGAGCAGCGCGCGGCGCGGCAGACACGGACGCGGCCGATGCCGGGATCGGCAGGGACGCGGTGACTGGGTCCGGGGCGGCGACTGCGGGCAACTGGGCGAGCGCGCCCGGCGCACGGGCGTTGCGCTGACTGTAGCCAGGATGGGCGTGCCGCCACGCCTGCACCCGGGCGACCGCGGCGGGACCGCAGTGGTAGTGGCGATTGTCCTCCTTGGACAGCCACTTGGCCTGGCTGGCGCGCTTACTGGCGGTCCGGCACGCCGCCTGCGAGCAGTAGCGCTGGTGACGGGCATTGCGCGCGTCCGGGGTGAAATTCTCGCCGCAATGCGCACACGTCCGCCCTTGTTCCCGCCCCATGTTGTGTCTCTCGCCAGATCACCGATCCAGCTATGACACGCGCGCGGAAGAAGACCGAAGAAGAGCCCACAGCAAGAAAACACCAGCCTGATTATTTCTTAACCAGGAAGAAGACGGGGAAGAAGAGCCGGTTTCAGGTCGGCAAGTTCCGACCGGTTTCAGGTCGGCCGCGACACCCGCCCCCAGGGCGGCAGACCCCAGAACCACCAAGACGAGGAACCGAAAAAGATGAAAGTCACACGTCGGACCTTCCTGAAGGTCTCCGCCGCGGGGGTGGGCAGTTCCAGCCTGACCCTGTTGGGCTTCGCGCCCGACGCCGCGCTGGCGGAGATGCGCGCCTTCAAGCTGACGCGGGCCACCGAGACCCGCAACACCTGCCCCTACTGCTCGGTCGGCTGCGGCATCCTGATGTACGGCCTGGGGGCCGGGGCCAAGAACGTCCACGGGCGCATCTTCCATATCGAGGGCGACCCGGACCACCCGGTCAACCGCGGTACCCTCTGCCCCAAGGGCGCGGGTCTCCTGGACTTCATCCACAGCGACACGCGCCTCACCCGGCCCGAGTACCGGGCGCCGGGGAGCCGCGAGTGGCAGCCGATCGCCTGGGATGATGCCTTCACCCGCATCGCCGCCCTCATGAAGGCGGATCGCGATGCCAACTTCGAGGCCAGGAACAAGGACGGCATGACCGTCAACCGCTGGAACACCACCGGCTTTCTGGCCGCCTCCGCCTCCAGCAATGAAACCGGCTATCTGACCCACAAGGTCGTGCGTAGTCTGGGGATGCTCTCATTCGATAATCAAGCGCGCGTCTGACACGGCCCGACGGTGGCAAGTCTTGCCCCGACATTCGGCCGTGGCGCCATGACAAATCACTGGGTCGACATCAAGAATGCCGATCTCGTTCTCATTATGGGCGGCAATGCCGCCGAGGCCCATCCCTGCGGCTTCAAGTGGGTGACCGAGGCCAAGGCCCACCGCAAGGCCAGGCTCATCGTCGTCGATCCGCGCTTCACCCGCTCCGCGGCGGTGGCGGATTATTATGCCCCGATCCGCGCCGGCTCCGACATCGCCTTCCTGGGCGGTCTGATCAATTACCTGTTGACGCAGGACAAGATCCATCACCAGTATGTCCGGGACTATACGGACATGAGCTATCTGGTGAAGGACGAGTTCACCTTCACCGACGGTATCTTCTCGGGCTACGACGCTGCCAGGCACAAGTACGACAAGTCCACCTGGGGCTACCAGATGGGCCCGGACGGCTTCGTGCTGACCGATCCGACCTTGCAGCACCCACGCTGCGTCTATCAGTTGCTGAAGGCGCACTTCTCGCGCTATACGCCGGAACTGGTGGAGCGGGTCTGCGGCACGCCCCGGGACGCCTTCCTCAAGGTGGCCGGGATGATCGCGGAGACGGCGGCGGCCGATCGGACCATGACCATCCTGTATGCACTGGGCTGGACCCAGCACTCCAAGGGGTCGCAGATGATCCGCACCGGGGCCATGGTGCAACTCCTGCTCGGCAATATCGGCGTGGCGGGCGGCGGCATGAATGCCCTGCGCGGCCATTCCAACATCCAGGGCCTCACGGACCTGGGGCTGCTCTCCAACCTGTTGCCCGGCTATATGACCCTGCCCGGTGAGGCGGAGCAGGACTTTGCCGCCTATCTGACCAAGCGCTCGCCCAAGCCCATGAGGCCCGGCCAGTTGAGCTATTGGCAGAACTATCCCAAGTTCTAGATCAAGCTGTCCGGGGCACTCGCCAAGCTCAAGTATCTGGTCATCATCGACCCGCTCGCCACCGAGACCTCTGAGTTCTGGCAGGACCACGGCGAATACAACGACGTGGACCCGACGAAGATCGAGACCGAAGTGTTCCGTCTGCCCTCGAGTTGCTTCGCGGAGGAGGATGGCTCACTGGTCAATTCGTCGCGCTGGCTGCAATGGCACTGGAAGGGCGCCGAGCCGCCCGGCGAGGCGCGCAACGACCAGGAGATCATCGCCGGCATCTTCCTGAAGCTCAAGGCGATGTACAAAAAGGACGGCGGTGCCTTCCCGGACCCGATCCTGAATCTCACCTGGCGGCACAAGCAGCCGGCCGATCCCTCACCGGAGGAATTGGCGCGGGAGTTCTCCGGCCGGGCCATCAAGGACGTCACCGACCCCAAGGACCCCGCCAAGGTCCTGGTGAAGGCCGGCGAGCAGTTGAATGGCTTCGCCGAACTGCGCGACGACGGTTCAACCGCCTGCGGCTGCTGGATCTTTGCCGGTGCCTGGTCCGAGAAGGGCAATCTGATGGCCCGTCGGGACAACGCGGACCCCTATGGGATCGGCCAGAATCTCAATTGGGCCTTCGCCTGGCCGGCGAATCGGCGGGTGCTCTATAACCGCGCCTCCTGCGACGCGGACGGTCGGCCCTACGACCCCAGCCGCAAGCTGATCGGCTGGGACGCCGCGGCGGCCAAATGGACCGGTTCCGATATCCCGGACTTCAAGGCGGACAGCGCCCCGGTCGATGGCATGGGGCCATTCATCATGAACCCGGAGGGCGTGGCGCGCTTCTTTGCCCGGGACATGCTGGCGGAGGGACCCTTCCCGGAGCACTACGAGCCCATGGAGTCGCCGCTCGCCAACAACCCGATGCACCCGGACAATCCGCTCGCGCGGGCCAATCCGGCGGTGCGGATCTTCACGGGGGACCTGGAGCGTCTCGGCAGCGTCGAACAATTCCCGTACGTGGCAACCACCTACCGCCTGACCGAGCACTTCCATACCTGGTCCAAGCATGTGCGGCTCAATGCCATCGTGCAGCCGGAGCAGTTCGTGGAGATCGGGGAGGAACTGGCGGCGGCCAAGGGGATCAAGGCCGGGGACCATGTGCGGGTACGCTCCAAGCGGGGTTTCATCGTCGCCGTGGCGGTGGTGACCAAGCGCCTGAAGACCCTCATGATCGAGGGCAAGCCCGTGCATACGGTGGGCATCCCCATCCATTGGGGCTTCAAGGGCGTGGCCAGGAATGGCTATATCACCAATACGCTCACCCCCTTCGTGGGCGACGCCAATACCCAGACGCCGGAGTTCAAGGCGTTCCTGGTGGACCTCGAACTGCTCCCGACCAAGGTGTGAAGAGGCGACCATGGCACTGCAATCACTCGACATCGCGGCCCGTTCCGCCACCACCACGCCCTCACCCGCGGCCCGCCAGGGGTTCAAGGTCGCCAAGCTCATCGACATCTCCAAATGCATCGGCTGCAAGGCCTGTCAGGTCGCGTGCATGGAGTGGAATGACCTGCGCGACGAGGTGGGCTTCAATCATGGCGTCTATGACAACCCCATGGATCTCACTGACCAATCCTGGACGGTCATGCGCTTCTCGGAGGTTGAGCCGGATGGCCGGCTGGAGTGGCTGATCCGCAAGGACGGCTGTATGCACTGTGCGGACCCGGGTTGCCTCAAAGCCTGCCCCGCCCCCGGTGCCATCGTCAAATTCGGCAATGGCATCGTGGACTTCAATCAGGAGCACTGCATCGGCTGCGGCTACTGCATCACCGGCTGTCCATTCAACATCCCGCGGCTCGCCGCCAAGGACGGCAAGGCCTACAAGTGCACCCTGTGCTCGGACCGCGTGGCGGTGGGCCTGGAGCCGGCCTGCGTCAAGACCTGTCCCACCGGCGCCATCACCTACGGCGGCAAGGACGACATGGTGGAGTCGGCGGCCATCCGGGTGCGTGACCTGAAGGAGCGGGGCTTCGCGAACGCCGGCCTCTACGACCCGCCGGGGGTGGGCGGGACCCATGTGATGTATGTACTCCAGCACGCGGATCGACCCGAACTCTATGCCGATCTGCCCAAGGATCCGCAGATCGATCCGCTGGTCAGCGTGTGGAAGGGGCTCGCCAAGCCGTTCGCCATCGCCGCCTTCGCGGCGGTCAGCCTGGCCGGGCTCTTTCACTACATCACCAAAGGCCCCAATGAGGTCTCCAAGGAGACCGAGAAGGAGTTCGAGTAATGCAACGCGACTACAACGACCTGGTCCGCTACACGCCGGGCGAGCGCCTGAACCATTGGATCGTCGGGATCAGCTTCATCCTGTTGGGGCTGTCGGGGCTCGCACTCTTCCACCCGGCCTTCTGGCCCTTCACCCTGCTGTTCGGCGGCGGCACCTGGACGCGCATCCTGCACCCCTACCTGGGGGTCCTGATGGCCGTTGCCTATATCATCATGCTGATCCGCTTCACCCGCCTCAATCTCATGACCGCCACCGACTGGCAATGGGTGAGAAATGTCCGCCAGATGGTGGACGGGGACGACCACAACATGCCCGAGCAGGGCAAGTACAACGGCGGCCAGAAGCTCCTGTTCTGGCTGCTGTTCTGGTGCATGTTGCTGCTCATCCTGTCGGGTGTCGCGCTGTGGCGAGCCTGGTTTAACTTCCCGGTGGAGTGGGTCCGCCTGGCCGCCGTGGTGCATTCCGCCAGTGCGGCGGTGATGATCGGCCTCATCATGGTCCACGTCTACGCCGCCATCTGGACCAAGGGCACCATCCGCGCCATGTGGTACGGCACCGTCACCCGCGCCTGGGCCAAGCAGCACCATCGCGGGTGGTATAAGGAGGTGACGAAGGAGGGGTGAGGGCGCCGGGGGCGAACCAGGGGTATCAAACGGCGCTCCGTCATTCCGGCCGGGAAGCCGGAATCCAGGCCAGGGATGGCAACGTTTCAGCCGGTATTGACTCGCATGGCAGCAATGGAGCGGTTTATCAGACGTTTCGGTTTCGCGCCGACCGCAGCCAGAGCCCCGAAGGGGCGTGACATACCACCCCAGGGCAACGCCCTGGGAAAGGTGAGAGTAAGGAATCAGCCCTGAAAGGGCGTGACATTCCCGCCGAGTGTGGAAGCGGCCTGCTATGTCACGCCCTTACAGGGCTGGATTGGTAAACTCAGACTACCCGGGGCGCGGCCCCGGGCTGGTATGTTCGACCCCTTTGGGGTCGATCCGCAGCGTGATCGCTTGACTGTAACTGTTCATCCCGAGAAGCGGCTCAAGTGAGCACGCTAGGCGGATGCAAACAACGCGCATTCAGGCAATAAGTCGCCACCGCTTGAATGCGGCAGTGTCCTGTGGGGTCAAGTTGAACCATTCACCATTGAGGCGACGGGATTCAAACCTCTTGTGCCAGTACGCCTCGATACCGACTGGATCGTCTGTTTTTATCTCATGAATTTTGGTTGGTTTCTCGGGCAGTTGAATGGCAAGTTCATATTCCCGTCGTCCAATGGCGTTGGTTCGGCCAATTTTGTAGTATTTTCCTGACTTCATGAGGTACACGTACCCCAGTTCCCCGGCCGAAATCCGAAAACTAATCTGAGCAGATGTGACGATGCAATGTCTGAGGTGACCCAAGGTGCTTAGCAAGGACCTCATCCAGTCGGCCGTCGACCGTCTCGTCGCCGCCGCCTCGTCCCCCGTGCGGGTGATACTGTTCGGCTCCTACGGTCGCGGTACCGCCGATCCTGGGTCGGACTTGGACCTGATGGTGATCGAGCGTGAGGTCGCGGACCCCTCTGGAGAGTACATGCGCCTGATGGATGCCGTGGGCCGGGTGGCGCCAGGAGTCGGCGTTGATCTTCTGATTTATACCTTGAGCGAATTCGAGCGGCGCAGTCAGGTGCCGGGAACCATCCTGTTTCGGGCCTACCGGGAGGGGAGGGTGCTGCATGACGCCCTGCATTGATGAGGCCGCGCGCCTGCTGCGGCATCGGCAACAATGAGTTCTTGCGGGGACGATCTGAGGCAGCACGGCGAGCGCAAAACCCAAGAAAATTAGACAAGATTAACAAGATTTACAAGATGTTATTCGTCTTCAATCTTGTAAATCTTGTTAATCCTGTCAAGAAACTTCGGGGCCGGTCAGGGTCGCGGGCGAGCCATGATCAAGTCAGCGGCGAGGGTCAGCCGGGATCTGGTCGGAGTAATGATCAAGGCCATGAACCGCGATCATCGGCTGGTATGAATCCGTCACACCAGCACCCCTTCCCTTCTGGCATTGCGATAAAGCTGAATGCTTCCGCTTTCAAAGGCATCCAAGAGTACCGGCTTGGCGGAAATCAGTTGCTCCGACTCGAGTTGGATGGGATACAATAGATCGATGATTTCGCGCAGTTCTGAACAATAGTCGAAGGGTTGGCTCAACAAGACCAGCAAATCGATATCACTCGTTGGGTCGGCCTGTTTGCGTGCCACAGAGCCATATAGGATCAGGCCCTTGAACCGCACGCCGTAATGGCTGGCAAGGGCCGTCTTGCATTGTTTCATCACTGCGCTGATCGTTGCCATGATGTCAGTCTGCGGTCGCGATCTATCGGGCTTGCGCGCAGGGCAAATGACACTACTACCACCTGACGCAATTGCTCGGACCATTGGCTTAGGGTGCGCCGTGCGCACCTTGAGAGGCTGCGGTTGATCGCCGCGGCCAGGGTTTCGGTTGGCGCCATGGTGCGCACGGCGCACCCTACGGGCGCGGTGCTGTCTGTGGGCAAAAGTCGACCAGATGTCCGCGTGGCTGTCAAGGCGTTGGGTTAGCCGGTATGCTGGGCCGTGGCCGGTCGCCCGCATTGATGCGGGCGGGGTCCGCGCAGCGGACCCTACGGCTGGGAGCGCCGCACCCCAGTGCGGCGCGATCTCTCAGGCGTCCGCGGCGTCGCGTGCCGCGGATGGGCCGGGCCGCACTGGGGTGCGGCGCTCCCAGGCGGTCGGCCTGGGGGCCGACCGACCCGTCGCGGGGGCCGGAACCATGATCGAGGCCGACGAGTCATCCGTGAACTTTGCATGAAACGCCATCCGGACCCCGGGGAGCAACCGATCCACCATGCCCAATGCCATCCTCCAACCCGGCCAACTCGAGCCCGCCGCCGGGGTCTTCCCCACCCGGCGTCTGCCCGCGCCCGGGCTCTTCACCGCCCGTGCCCAACGCCTGCACGCACTGGCCCCCGGTCACGGCCTGGAGCCCCTGCTGCGCTTTGCGGCACACCTGGCGGAGTCGCAACAGCGGTTGTGGGACGATGCGGCGCCCGAACCGCTGCCGTCGGCCGACCTGCTCGCGTGCTGCCGGGAGGCCGCCATGCCGCCCCTGGCCGCCCCAGGCTGGTGGCCGGGGCCCGGCTGGCACGACCTGCTGCGCCGACTGGCGGCCGAGTTGGCGCCCGCGGCGCCTGACCCCAGGGCCTTGGCGCCGCTCGCCCAGGCCTCGGGCGCCTGGCTGGAGGCACAGGCCCGTGCCCTGCTGGGCCTGGATGCAACTGAGTTGGACCTGACCGCCGCACCCCTGATTGGCGCCGCGCTACAGGTCTGCTGGACTGGTGCCGCGGCGCGGCTCGACCCGGGCGACCTTGCCCCACCTGGACTGGGCGAGACGCCGCCCGGGCTCTGCCCGGTGTGCGGGGCCCTGCCGGTGGCCGCGGTCCTGCGCATCAATGGGGCCGAGGACGGGCTGCGCTATCTCCACTGCGGCCTCTGCGCCACCGAATGGCATCTGGTGCGGGCCAAGTGCAGCCTGTGCGACAACGGTTGCGGGATCAGCTACCTGGGCCTGACGGGGCCGGACGCGGACCAGGGGCCGGGGCACCAGGCCGCGGTGCAGGCCGAGGCCTGCCCGGAGTGTCGGGGCTATCTCAAGCTCTGCCGATTGGAGCGTGACCCGCAGCTTGACCCTTGGGCGGACGACCTTGCCACGCTCGCGCTGGACCTGCTGGTGGAGCAAGAGGGCTTCGAGCGGGCGGGGCTGAACTTTCTGCTGCTTCAGGGCGGGGCGGCGGCGCCGTGAGGTCTGCAATCGGTCGTCATGCCCATCGTGCCGGTCCGCGGCGCGCGGTCCGCACAGCGGACCCTGCGGGGAGGCTCCGCGCCCGTAGGGTCCGCTGTGCGGACCAGCGACCGCGCAAGCCGCGTGCCCGCCGGGATTGTAGTCAAAGGCCCTGCCGTGCCTAGCCCCATCCCCGCCCGCCGGCCCCCGTCGGTCGATCGCGTGCTCGGCTGGCCGGACCTGGCGCCGCTGCTGCTCGACTACGGCCGTGCGCCGGTGCTCGCGGCGGTGCGCGCGCTGATCGACGAGCTGCGCCCCGGGCTCGCCGACCCGGTCCCGAGCGGGGACCCGCCGGCCGATCCGTTCGCCCCGGCCCCCTTCGCCGCCCGTCTCGCCGGGCGCCTGGCACGGACACAGGCGCCGCGGCTGCGCCGGGTCTTCAACCTTACCGGCACCGTCCTTCACACCAACCTGGGACGGGCGCCCCTGCCGGAGGAGGCGGTGGCCGCCCTGACGCTGGCCGCCCGCGAGCCCTGCGCCCTGGAATATGACCTGGAGGGCGGGGCCCGGGGCGATCGGGACTCGGTGGTGGAGGGTTGGCTGCGGGACCTGACCGGAGCCGAGGCGGCGACCGTGGTGAACAACAATGCCGCCGCGGTCTTCCTGCTCCTCAATACGCTCGCCCTGCGCCGCGAGGTCCTGGTCTCCCGCGGCGAGTTGGTGGAGATCGGCGGGGCCTTTCGGATCCCCGACATCATGTCGCGCGCCGGCGCGCGTCTCACGGAGGTCGGCACCACTAACCGGACCCATGCGCGGGACTTCGCGGAGGCGCTGGGTCCGCGTACCGGCCTGCTGATGAAGGTCCACACCAGCAACTATGCCATCACCGGCTTCACCGCCACGGTGCCGGAGCCCGAGCTGGCCGCGCTCGCCCATGCGCGCGGCCTGCCCTTCGTCGTGGACCTCGGCAGCGGGACCCTGGTGGACCTGGCCGCCTACGGCCTGCCGCACGAGCCCACCCCGCGGGAGACCCTGGCGCACGGGGCGGACCTGGTGACCTTCAGCGGCGACAAGCTCTTGGGCGGTCCCCAGGCCGGCATTCTGGTCGGGCGCGCGGACCTCATCGCCCGCATCAAAAAGAACCCGTTGAAACGGGCGCTGCGCCTGGGCAAGCTCACCCTGGCCGCCCTGGAGGCCGTGCTGCGTCTGTATCAGGACCCGGAGCGGCTGGCGCAGCGCCTGCCGACGCTGCGGCTGCTCACGCGCCCGGTGGGAGACATCGAATCGCTGGCGGCCGTCCTGCTCCCGGCCCTGACCGCGGCCCTGGCCGGTTGGCCGCTGACGGTCGCGACCGCGCCGGTCCACAGCCAGATCGGCAGCGGCTCACTGCCGGTGGACCTGCTGCCCAGCCACGCCCTGGTGGTGCGGCCGCAGGGCCGCCGCGGCGGCGTACTGCGGGAGTTGGAGGCCGCCCTGCGCGCGCTGCCGATCCCGGTGATCGGCCGGGTGGCGGACGGCGCCCTGTGGCTCGACCTGCGCTGCCTGGAAGACCCGGAGACCTTTCGCGGTCAGTTGCCGATCCTCGCTTCCCATTGCGGCGGTCAAGAAGAGAAGAGGCCGCAAATGAACGCCAATGGACGCAAATGAAGAGAACAGGTTTCTCAGTGATGCTGATCTGTAACCAATATCGCTATTAGCCTATGGAGTAGCAGCTGAGCCGACTTTGAGCGATTATCCTGAAATCCACAGATGAACACAGATGAACACAGATTTGCTCCGAATTGTCATACGCTTATCGCTGATGTCACAATCACCGGCAAGGTGATCTCCCAGCCAAGCGTAAGTCAATGAAACATCTGTGTTAATCTGTGTTCATCTGTGGATAAAAACTCTTTCTGTGGTTATTTGTGTCCATTGACGTTCATTTGCGGCTAACCAATCTTTCCATTTCCCGGCATCCCCCATCGAGCGCCCTATGATCATCGGCACCGCCGGCCACATCGACCACGGCAAGAGCGCCCTGGTGCGCGCCTTGACCGGGGTGGAGACGGACCGCCTGCCGGAGGAGCAGGCGCGCGGCATCACCCTGGACCTGGGCTTTGCCTACCAGGAGATCGACACGGGCGAGGTCCTGGGTTTCGTGGACGTGCCGGGTCATGAGCGCCTGGTGCACAACATGGTGGCCGGGGCGGCTGGGATCGACTACGTGATCCTGGTCGTGGCGGCGGACGACGGCCCCATGCCCCAGACCCGTGAACACCTGGAGATCCTGGACCTGCTGGGCCTGGAGCGGGGTCTGGTCGCCCTGACCAAGATCGATCGGGTGCCGCCCGCACGGGTCAGCCAGGCCGCGGCCGAGGTGCGGGCCTTGTTGCAGGGCACGGCCCTGGCCGGGGCGCCGGTGTTCCCCGTGAATACCCTCTCCGGGGACGGTATCGAGCCGCTCGCGCTGCACCTGCGCGCCGCCGCCGCGGACCTGCCGACGCGCCGCGGCGGCGGCGGGTTCCGGCTCGCGGTGGACCGCAGTTTCAGCATCGCCGGGGCCGGGACCGTGGTGACCGGCATCGTCCTGGACGGCCGGGTCCGCCCCGGTGACCGGCTGCTGGTCTCCCCCGCGGGCCACCCGGTGCGGGTGCGCGGGGTCCACGCCCAGGGCCGGCCGACGCAAGAGGGCAGGGCGGGACAGCGCTGCGCCCTGAACCTCGCCGACCTGCACCGCGATGCGGTCGGGCGCGGCGATCTGGTGCTGGCCCCGGCCCTGCACCTGCCCACCCGCCGACTGGACGTGCGCCTGCGGGTCCTGGCCGCGGAGCCCGGCCCGCTCAAGCACTGGACCCCGGTCCATTGCCACCTGGGGGCCGCCCATCTGACCGGCCGGGTGGCGGTGCTGGACGGCGAGGCCATCGCCCCCGGGGCCGTGGGGCTGGCCCAATTGATCCTGGATGCCGACCTGGCGGCGTTGCGTGGGGACCGCCTCATCCTGCGCGACCAGTCCGCCCGCCGCACCATCGCCGGCGGCTGGGTGCTGGACCCGGAGCCGCCCGCCCGCGGCCGCCGCCGCCCGGCGCGGCTCGCCCTGCTGGCGGCGCTGAGCGAACGCGAAACCTTGAGCGCCGCCGCTGCCGCCCTCGATCTTGCGGAGCAGGGGCTGAGCCTGGAGCGCCTGGAGCGGCACTGGAACCTCGACCCCGGGCAGGCCGCGGCCATCGCCGCGCTGCCCGGCGGCGAGCGGCTGGACACCCCGGCGGGTCCGCTCCTGTTCGCCCGGGCGCACTGGCAGGCGCTCCAACAGCGCGTCCTCGCCGCGCTGGCGCAGGGCCACGCCGAGCACCCCGACCAACTCGGCCCGGACCGCGAGCGCCTGCGCCGCGGCGCCTGCCCGGCCATGGAGCGTGCGGCCTTCGCCGGGCTGCTGGAGCGCATGGTTGCCGCCGGGGCGCTGATGCGCAGCGGCCCCTGGGTCCATCTGCCCGGGCACGCGGTGCGGCTCGCGCCGGCCGATGCGACCCTGTGGCAGACCGGCATCCGGCCGCTGCTGGAGGCGCAGCCGTTCCAGCCCCCGCGGGTGCGCGATCTGGCCCGCGCCCTGGCGCAGGACGAGGCCCTGATCCGCCAACTGCTCCAGCGCCTCGCCGCGATGGGCGAGGTTTACCGGGTCGCGCACGACCACTATTTCACGCCGACGGCGGTGGCGGACCTCGGCGCCATCGCCCTGCGCCTCACCGAGACCGACGGCGCGGCGCGCGCCGCCGCCTTTCGCGATGCCGCCGGCACCGGGCGTAAGCTAGCCATCCAGATCCTGGAGTTCTTCGACCGCATCGGCTACTCGCGCCGCATCGGTGATGACCACCGCGTATTCCGCGACAGCCTGCTGACCCGGTAGGTGTCAGCCCAGAAAGAGCAGTTTAGCCGCAAATGAACGCAAATTGACGTGAATAATCAGAGATTTGGCCTTTACTGTGTGTTCCCCGTCCGGGTGACGTTTGCGACGATGCCAACCAGCAGATTTATTTGCGCTTATTTGCGTTTATTTGCGGCCAAATACTCTTCTTAGGGTCAGTCGCCCGCCTGATCCAGCGGCTCGGGCCCGAGGTGGCCGCGGCGGCTCGCCAGTGGGCCCATGCGCCCCGGCAATGGGTGGGGCGGTGGGCGCACCCGCTTGGCGGCGTACATGGCCTGATCCGCCCGGTGGAGCAGGTCCTCGGCGGTCTCCCCCGCCTGCGGGCCTAAGGCGACGCCGATACTCGCGCTCACGCGGACGCTCAGTCCGCTGAGCCAGATGGGCTTGATCAGCGCCGCCTGGATCTCGTGCGCCACCTGGCGCGCGTGTTCCGGCGCCTCGACGTCGCGCAGCACCACCACGAACTCATCCCCGCCAAGTCGCGCCACGCTGTCGGTATCGCGCACGCTGCGCTTGAGCCGCTCCGCGACCGTCTGGAGTACCGTGTCGCCGGCCGCGTGCCCATGGGTGTCGTTGATCGGCTTGAAGCGGTCGAGTTCGACCACGTCGTACTCGCCCAGGATCAGGACCTCCGCGCCCTTGCGGTAGACCTGGCCGTGCAGGGTGCGGTTCGTGCGATAGCCATCGCCCAGGGTCAGCCAGCCCGCGAACAGCAGGCCCTCGGTGCCCCCGGCGAGCAACTGGGCGAAGCTGGGGTTGACCAGGTAGTCGCGGCGCGGGCGATCGGGGGTCGCGCCGTCCAGCACCGTGTTCATACCGCGATTGAGATAGATGGGCTCGCCGTCGAGGGTGAAGCGGCCGACCGCCAGGGCGTCGCTCGTGTCGTGCGCCCGGTCGAGTTCCTCGCCCCAGGCGTGACCCGGTGCCGGTGTCGATGCATCGGCGGGGCTATCCGGCGGCCGGGGGGCGTCCGGCACCGCGTCGCTCTGGTCCATGGCGGCGCTCACCGGTGCGTCTAACCGTCGCGGTCCAAACGGGTCACCAGCCGTTCGAGCGCGTCGAGGTCGGCCATGTAGTGGACCTTGGGATCGGCCGTCAGGGTCGGGCCGAGCCGGCGCAAGCCCTGGCCGCCGATCAACAGCGGCAGCGCCGGGTGGGCGGCCCGCAGCAGGCCGAGCGCGGCGTGCAGCGCATCCAGATGGGTGTCGATGCTGAGCGAGAGACCGACCGCGTTTGGCTGTAGTTCCAACACCGTGCGCAGCAGTTCAGTGGTCGGGGTGTCGGCGCCCAGATAGAGCGCCTCCCAGCCGTGCATCTCGAACACATCGCAGGCCATCTTGGCGCCGACCTGGTGCAGTTCCCCCTCCACCGAGCCGATAATGATCCGGCGGCCGCGGCGGTACGGCGCGATGACCCGCGGATAGAGCCGATTGAGCAGGCCCTCGACGACGGCCGTGGCCAGGTGCTCGGTGCCGACCGAGATCCGGTTGTGCTCCCACTCCTCGCCCACCTGGTAGAGCGCCCGTTGAAAGAGTTGCTGGTACAGGGCGAGGATCGGCACGCCCGCGCCCAGGGCCTGATCGGTCAGGGCCTCGCAACGGCGCCGGTGTCCGGCCAACAGGGCCGCAACGAATCCGGGGTAAAGAATCGTCAGGGTCGAGTCGGGCACGGGCAGGTCCAGGTCTTCGGTCGCCATCGGCAGCCACCTCGCAACACGGCAGGCCAGGGTCGGGATACCAGCGTCGGGCGCTGGTCGGGTGTCGCGCCGGGAGTCGGTCGCGACAGTCGTCGCCCGCCCGGCGCAACCGTGTCATCGTTGCAGGAAGGGCCAGCGGCGAAAAGAGTATAAGGGTCGCAGCCGGAGCGACGATAGTGGGGCCGGTCACGAAAGGGGCCGCGCCCGCGTCGGCGCTGAACGGCGCCGCTGGTCGGCAGCGCCGCGGCACAGGTCCGGTTGCCGGTTGCCCCGGCGGCCCGGCCGACAATTTCTTCTGGAAGGGCGTCGCTATCCGGTGAGGCGGCCGGACTTCAAATCCGGTTGGGGCCGTCAGGCGGTCCCGGGTGGGTTCGACTCCCACGCCCTTCCGCCAACAACAGACGCGTTCCAGACCATGCGAATCGACCATGTCCGCCTCAAGAACTGGCTGAACTTCCGCAAGGTCGACGCCGCGCTGATCGAAACCACATACCTGATCGGCCCGAATGCCTCCGGTAAGTCCAATTTCCTGGACCTGTTTCGCTTTTTGCGTACTGATCGGCGCTATAACCGGAGATTCCAGTGGTAGCCCTTTCCATCGAATAATCGAGAGCAAGCCATGCCCAGCGTCACGCTCAAAGCCCACTTCGATGGGCGTTCGATCCTCCTGGACGAGCCCTACCAACTTCCTCCCAACGCCCGCTTGCTGGTAACCCTGGTAGAGCCGGGCCAAGACGACGAGCGCGCCGCATGGGTGGGACTGGCGCTCTCCGGCTTGGCCGGTGCCTATGGCGACGACGAGCCGGACTATGGGCCGGCCGATCTTCTACGGCGCCCGTGAACGGGGGCGACGTGGTGTTGGCCCCCCTCCCGCAAGCCGACGGGCGCGTGAAGAACCGTCCGACCATCGCCCTGCGGCGCCTGCCTGGCTTCGGGGACTGGCTGCTGTGTGGCGTCAGTAGCCAGCTTCGGCAGGAGATCGCCGGTTTCGATGACCCTATCCGCCCCGGGCATACGGACTTTGGGACCAGCGGACTCAAGGCGCCCTCGCTGATCCGTCTCGGGTTCCTGGCGGTAGTGCCAGAGGCCAAGTTGCTGGGGAGCATCGGCGCCCTGGCCCCGGAGCGCCACCGGCGGTTGCTCCACCGGTTGTCTGACTACCTGGGGCCGAAGCCGCTCGGGGGCTGATCGGTGCCGATCCTGCACGCCACCGAAGGTCGTAACGATGAAAGGCACGGCGCACGGATGCCATGGGTTGCGGGCGTGCCAACTCCGACCAGACGTTGGTATCGAGGAGGTATCTCATTGGTCCCAAGAGACATCCCGGCCGGTCTCCTTGGAACGCAAACTCGCGACCTCTTGATCGGTCAGCGGCTCGCACGCGTCCTCCTGCAAGCGCTTGCGCCAACCCGCAAGAAAGTCGAGATACCCGGTCGGCTTGGGCAGTGCGTTGGTGAGGCGATTGAACTCCTGCTCGGACAGGATCACCGCCACCCGTTTGCCGCGGCGGGTGATATGCACCGGTTCTCCGGCCTCGGCCCGCTGCACCAGGCTTGGCAGCCGCGCCTTCGCGTTGACAATCGATGTATCGGACATCTGATAGCTACCTTGGGCTTGTTGATATCTGCTCGGTCGCGCTGCGCCCGGCTGGGTGAGGGTGAGACGTGCGCGCCCCGCTCGGTTCGGTGATCATGGACCATGTTGGGGTTCCTGCGTCACCCCAACCTACTGCCTGGATTTAGCTGTCATCGCGTTCAGAGAAGTCGGGGTCAACCGAAAGCTCACTGCGGAGTACCAAGAGGTTTGGAAAGGCGTCATTCCAATCTGGGCCTTCGCCAACATCTTGAAGTTCGGCGAGCAACGAACGCGCAACAGGTGAGTCCGCATCCGCCGTCCTAATGTGCGCTGTCAGCACTGATTTTAACCACTTGGCCATTGGCGGAAAATCGGATCGTGTGCCGTTTGGTTGAGTAATCACAACTGGCGTCCCGATCTCAAGACTGTAGAGCGATTGGGCAAAAAAAAGCGACGTTGCGCAGTACGCCGCATCGCCAAAGCCCGCGAACGACCGTCTGACAGGAAACCCATGATGCGTGCGCAACTGTCCCTTTGGACCCGTGGGCGTACCATTCGGTGACAAACAATCAGCCGACGCGTAGAAAAAATCGACTTTACCAGCAGCGGTTCGATGAAAGATACCGAAGGAACCGACCGACGGAACGACCGCACTGCTGAGAAGATCAGGCGGTGGTGAGAACACCGTCGTTGGCGAAATCGTCGGCCTTGCGCTAAGTAGGTCCCACTGCTCAAAGTTCGCCTTGAACATCTGTGGTTCAATCAATCCATTAAAGGACGCAAGATCCGTACAGTGTAAGGACCTGGACAATTTGGCTTGAAGCAGAGTCATCTTAACTCTGAGTCCACCGTCCTTTGAGAAAACGACAAACAGCACGTCGCAGAGCTCGCAGCGAGCAAGCGCGCGAAGCCACGGCTGAGAAGTATTGAAGTAGACCTGTCGCTTCGACCCGTGATACTCCTCCAAGTAAAATTGTGGACTCAGGGCCGCAAACGCGCGCATCATGGCGCGAAATTGTGCGATCTCTCCGAATTGAACGAGGGAAGACTCACGGGCGAAAGCGGACTGAAATGAAAGCGCGAACTGCCGAGCGTTGACGTGCATGCACAGGACCTCTGACTGGACCGGCTACCACGGGAAATAGGAGACGGGAATTCCGGGGACAGTTTGATCAATCGAGACTGGCCTCAAGCTGAATTAAGTATACTGTCACTGGAATTGCGGGCAGTGTACCCAGAGGAAAGCGCTGGCGCATTGTTAGATTCGTTCAAACTCGATGAGTGAAAAGCACGCGGGCAAACGAGATGCATGGCTGTTGGTCCGTCCGAAGATGTCCGCAATGTTTCCGTCTTCGGGTCCGCCGACAGCCCTTGATGAATCTTGAATAAGTTGGGCTGCGGCTGCTCCGTCTAGCGGCAATGGCAAGAGTTGTCGCTCGGCGAGTTCTTCGATTGAAAATGAAATACCGGGAAGGGGTTCACTACACCACATCGGCGTTGAATCGGTCGAATTACGAAAGACGATGAAATGATCTTCGTTTGTCGCCCAGCCGGGAGGTGCGGTCTGAATGTCAACGAACCGCAACGCGCTTAGATCGGCTGGCTTCCAAATATCGGCCTCTTCAAACACCATCCCGCATGTGTAAAAGACTGCCGTTTTTGCAATGGCTTTGAGACGGAGAAGCGTTTCGTGCTGCGAGATTCCCGTCGACTTATTAGGCTTGAGTGATAGCTCAGATCGGAAGTAGGGCGTCGAAAACCCGGCGGGCATCCGCTTTGAAGCGCGAGTAACCGTGTCCACAACCTTGAACTGCAAGAACTCGCCCAAATAGAATTTGTTGATAGACTTCGCTTGCGAAGCAATTGCGGCTTTTAGAGACGCAAACAGTTCGAGTTCGCTGAGATCCGACGATGTCCACCCTTGGTCGAACCCGACCCACGCTTCCTTTTGTGGGACTGGTTTATATAGGCGAATAAATTTTCCACTGAACTTCTTGGAGTAGTAGGAGATAAGTGCACTGTGAAAATGCATCTCGATAAGCGACTCAGGTAGCCAGTGGGACATTGGAAAGACCGGATTATTGAAAACGCGAAAATGAGCGCTTAGTTTCTGCCGAGTTACGTAATGCACCTTCTGCTGGCGATACGACTTATTCGGCAGCCACTCCTTCATGCTGAGGCGCTTCGCGCACTCCGTCGATCCATTTAATGCCTCGCAGTAATCTTGCTCGACGCCGTGGGCTAAGCAGTACATTTGGCCAAGATTGTATTGCGCATAGCTATCGCCGTCTTTGGCCAAAGGATGCCAGGCTGCAAAGGCAGTCTCAAACTCTCCGCGATTCGAGGCTCTTATGCCATCCTCGAATGTGAGCGGCGGCTTCGAGGCTATCCAAGAGTTTTGCCACGCGATTGCCGCACGAATAGATGCCTCACTCCAATGAAGCAGGATTCCGGATAACGCCAAATGAATTTCCGACCAATTCCAACGGTCGGCGTAGCGCTCGATTAGCGCGGCGCTCCAGGGCAATGCTTTATTCTTACTGAGACGCTCCCAGTCCCATCGGTCCAGGTAACGATCAATTAGCGTTTCCGTCCAGGGCAATGCATTGTTGCAGCGGGTGCGGCCTTGACATGATGTGCCTTTGAGGAGTATTTCGTAACCTTCTGTGACTAGACGAGAAGGTGCAGTCGTGGCGAAGGTAGTCAGGATCTCGGGTGACGAGGTGACGGTCGAGGTAACGGTGCGGCTCAGCGGTAGCCTGCTGGACATGGAAGGAGCCATCCAGGAGGCCACCAACGCGGTGGGGCGCTGCGCCACCGAGGAGGCGCTGCAGCGTTTCGACACCGACGGCAGTGCGATCCGTGTCGGCGCGATCAAGCTGACCGCGCGCGGGCGCGATCCGAAGGAGTACCAGACGCCTTACGGGCCGGTCGAGGTCGAGCGTTATGTCTACCAAAGCTCGCGCGGCGGGCGGATCTACTGTCCGCTCGAGCACCAGGCGCGGATCGTGCGCGGGGCGACCCCCCGATTCGCCAGTCAACTCAGCCACAAGTATGCGCAGCTCAACGTGCGCGCGGTGCAGACTGACCTTGAGCAGAACCACGGTCGGACGATCGCTACCTCGTATATTCAAAATGTTGCGGAGTGGGTAGGCACCATCGCCACGGCCAAAGAGGAGGACTGGGAGTACGCGATGCCGGCGCTTGAGACGCCCATCGCGACCGTCGTGGTCAGCCTCGACGGCGCCATGATCCCCATGGCCGACAGTGCGGGCTGGCGCGAAGCCATGGTCGGAACCCTCTCGCTTTACGACGGCGAGGGCGAGCGCCAGCACACCATCTACCTCGCTGCGGCACCCGAGTACGGCAAGCAGGAGTTCCGGCAACGCATGGAGCGCGAGATCCAACGCGTCAAGCGGCACCTCCCCGAGGCACTGTACCTGGGCATCGCCGACGGGGCGGCAAGCAACTGGCGGTTCCTCGAGCAACACACCGACCGCCAGTTGATCGATTTTTTCCATGCAACGGAATACGTGGGCAAAATCGCCCAAGCGACCCATCCGCAGCGCCACGCCGAGGGCCCGCGCGCGCAGTGGCAGAGCGCGCACTGCACGACGCTCAAGCACGACCCCGCCGCCCTTGACCTGCTCATCGGCGAGGCCGCGCGCCTGTCGCAGCGGCACACCCTCTCGCAGACGCTGCGCGACGACGTTCTCAGCGCTTGGACCTACTTCACCAACCATCGCCATCAAATGGACTACCCGGGCTTCGTCGCCGCGGGACTGCCGATCGGATCGGGCGTCACCGAGGCCGCCTGCAAGACCTTGGTCAAGCAACGGCTATGTGCCTCCGGGATGCGCTGGAAGAACAAAGGGGCCAAGATTGTGCTCAGCCTACGCGCACTGACGCAGACCACCGGACGATGGGCACAGTTCTGGCAGAAGATCGACCAGTTTGGGGCTGAGTGCTACGGTTAGGCACATTATTCGGAGGCCGCACCCGTTGCAGCTCAGGCCAGACCATCCCCAACGGTCCGCGTGGCGCTCGATTAGCGCGGGGCTCCAGGGTAATGCTTCGTTTGAGCTGAGGCCTTTCCAATTCCATCGGTCCAGGTAGCGATCAATTAGCGCATCCGTCCAGGGCAATGCATTGTTCCAGCTCAGACCAACCCATCCCCAGCGGTCGAGGTAGCGCTGGATTAGCGCGGGGCTCCAGGGTAATGCCGCGTTTGAACCAAGGTTATCCCAATTCCAGCGGTCGGCGTAGCGGTCGATAAGAGCAACGCTCCAGGGTAGAGTGTTGACGGCACTCAAATCGTCCCAATCCCAAAGGTCGGCGTAGCGATCGATTAGCGCCTCCGTCCAGGGCAGGCCGTCTCTGCTATCGCCGCTGGTGAGACTTTTCCAAACCCAGCGGCCGGCGTAGCGCTCTATTAAATCTTCGGTCCAAGGCAGGGCTCCATTTGAACCAAGGAAATCCCAATCCCAGCGGTCGAGGTAGCGCTCGATTAGCGCGGGGCTCCAGGGTAATGCTTCGTTTAAACTGAGGCTAGCCCAATCCAATCGGGTGGCGTAGCGCTCGATTAGCGCCTCGCTCCAGGCCCGCTCGTCCCTTAGACTGATCCAGCTCCAGTCCCATCGGTCCACGTAGCGATCAATTAGGGCCTCCTTCCAGGGCAATGCTTCGTTTACACCGAGACCTTTCCAATTCCAGCGGTCGGCATGGCGGTCGATAAGAGCTTCGCTCCAGGGCAGGGCTCTGTAAGTGAGCCAGCGCCAATCCCAGCGGTCGGCATAGCGGTCGACAAGAGATTCGCTCCAGGCCAGCGCGATATTTTCACTGAGTCGACTCCAGTCCCAGCGGTCGGCATAGCTGTCGAGTAGCGACTGGGTCAGTGGGTAATACCGCGAGAGCGTCTGGACAAACGCCTGTGAAGCCTCCGGATGCGTCGCAAAGAACTCGATATACCGCTCTTGCTCGATCCGCGCTAGGGCTTGGCCGGCAATGCGCAATTGCCGGTTGGTAATGACCAGCGCCTTGGGGCTACTGACAACCAGTGCACCGGGGTTGGATTCAGGCGTCTCACTCATGCTCGGCAAGCTCCGCTTCCAGTTGTTCGATGGCCTGTTCCAGCGCAACCCGCTGTTCGGCGAAGTAGGCGTCCCAGTCGGTCAGGTCCTTGAGCGTGCGGTAGGTGTCGGCGCGGCGCAGTTGGTGGACCTGGGCGGCCAGTTGGTCCAGATCGCGGCGCAGGACCGTGATGGCGTGACCCAGGGACTCGGCCTCGGTCAGGGTCAGGGAGCGGTCGACGAACAGGTGTCCCTCGCGTATTGCGGCATGGATGGCGCGCACGCCGCCCAGATCGTTGTTGCGATAGGCGGCCTGGAGTTGGACGAAGAGCCGGTTGGCGTGGTCGCGGTCGGCCGCGTCTACCTTATCCGGGTGGCACTTCTGGCTGGCCTGTTGATAGAGGCGTTTGAGTTCCTTGAGATCGTCGGGCGGGAGTTGCGGGGGCGCCGGGGTGTCGCGGGCGGTCTCATTGGCGTCGCGGTAGTCCTCGTAATCGGTTCGGGCGCTGTCGGCCTCCGCTGCGGCCTCCTGCCCGGCCACTGCCTGGCGGCGGAGCTTGTCCGCGCGCAGTTCCAGGTAGCGGGTGATCAGGTCGCCGATCTCGTGACTGGTGCGGAGCGAAAAGGCATGAATCAGCCGCTCGATCTCGGCCTTGTCGTCGGACAGGGCGGTGACCTGGTACTCCAGGCCGCGCAGGGTCAGACGCAGGTCGGCGATTTCCTGGTCGGTGGCGATGGTGAGGGCCGTGGCGCGTTGGAGGTAGTCGGCGATCCAGGCAAGGCCCGTGGCGGTGTCTCGGCCTTGCAGGGCGGTGAACAGGGGTTCGAGCCGGGCCGCGGCACCCGCGGGGCGGAGTTTGTCCAATTGCGGGGCGAGGCTGTCCCACTCGTCGAGCAACAAGAGGTTGCGGACGATCTCCAGGCGATGGCGCAGTTGGGCCTGGTCGATGGCCGGGGTGCTTTGTCCGTGTTTGGCCAGGAGGGCGTCGAAGGCGTTGAGGTAGTCGGCGGCGATGCCGGTCTCAAGGTCGTCGTCACCGGCGGCGATGACGGTGATGCTCTCGTCGTTGGCCTGCGCCGACGTTGATCCGGTCGTGCAGGACCGCGAGCCGTACCCGCAGGCCCCTCCCGGCCTGTCGGCACAGCACGTCGAACAGGTCCCGATCGGTGAACCAGGCGACCGCGACGACGATTTCCTGCGTCGCCGCGTTCAACCGCCGGGCGATCTCTTGCGTGATGTTCTCGAAATGGGCGGTCGTTTCCATGGGCTGTCCATTGACTGCCTGACGAGTGGGGAGGTAACCCGCGGGGGGCCTAGGTGGTCGATGCCTGCCCGCACCGATGGGGCATCGTACCGAAAGCCAAGGTTCAAGCCAAATGTCAGGTCTACACCCTGACCTCCGGGAGCGCGACCTGTGGCCGTGTTCGCCGCAGTCGGGATCGAGGTTCCAGGGCGGTGGGCGCCGGATCGGTGGACGGTCGACACCGTGGGTGCCCGGACCCGGCGGCTGAAGACGCTGACGGGTCCAGCCACCTGGACGCGGGGTACGCGCCCAAGGGCACGCAGACAGCGCAACCTGGCGACCAGCGCCAAAGGGCCAGCAAACTCAAGAACGCAAGGCCAGGCTAAGGTATACTAAAATCAAACTTTTAAGCATTTCCGCCGTAAGACGAAGTGTCTCCGCAAGTGGAGGCAGCAAAGTCATCCGGGGCAGCGTCCGAGGGACGCAGGGCGAAACCGGCCCCCCAAGTCGGTTACCGACCCTCTCTTGACCTTGCGCTCTCCTGTTTACAGTCACCCGCCCCCTGTCTCGTCTATCGGCGTGAGGGTGTGACCGCTTGGCGGGCGTAGGCCGAGCCAAGACCTCAGGAGCCGCGGACGGCTACCCTTGCGCCCTTGCTAACGGGGCGAGAGGCCGCACTGCCAAGTCAGGGCGATAAGTGTGGACCATGTACCGTGGAATTCGTCATCGACACCAATGCAGCCCAAGCATTGGCATACTGTGATCAACGCAACGAGGTGCATCATGACGGTCACCAACGAAACTATGCGCCACCTTTACAAGAAGATCAAAACAGTTGGCTACCCGGAGCGCTACGTCAATACGCTGCTGCCCGATTGGTGGGATGACGCGATAGCAGAAACCCCCAGTGGCTTACAGCAAGCCAGCCTGATACTTGGGCGCTTGCTTAGTGTCCAGCCGGAAACGCTATGGATGAAAGACGCTAATCCGGTGCTGGTCGTGCCCGATGGCTGTAAATTCAAACAACGCGTTGATACCAAGACGCATGAATTAGCTATTGCCTGCGCTCTGGCACGCGCCGCTGCGCGACTGGTGTTGAGCGCATTCAAGCCAGGGCTTAAGCCGGGATTTTTTCCTGACGCGGGAGAGTTGCGGCAGTCTCTATTATCTTCCGGTAGCCCATGGATCGGCTTCCAAGATCTCCTGAGCTACTGCCTGGAGTCGGGGATACCCGTGATCTTTCTGAAGCATCTGCCGAGTAAAGCCAAGAAAATGGCGGGGGTTTCATTCGAGCATGACGGACGTCCGGTCATTGTATTAACGCAAGTCAAGCCTCATGGCTACCTGCTTTTCGACCTGGCCCACGAGTTGGGTCATATCACCCTCGAGCATACCAAGAACGGCGCCTGGGTTGTTGATGAGACAATTGATTCTGATTCGGACGACGAAGAAGAGAGAGGTGCCAACCGCTTTGCCCTGGAGTTATTGACCGGAATCCCCGACTGCAAAATTGTACCGGTAGGGCGGCATTTGTTCCAGCAGCAACTCGTTAATGCTTCAATGCGTCTTGGAAAATCGAGGAAAATTGACCCATTGCATATTGTCCTGAATTACGGACATACCTTTCAGCAATGGGCTGTAGCCTCTCAAGCGGTCAAAGCGATTGCTGATAATCAGCCGACCGACCAGCATATTTTGGTTCGATCGCTGTTAGCCGCCTTGGATTTGGAAGCCATGGCGGAGGACGACATCGCAGCCCTTAAGCGCCTGATGGGAGAGGACGGCGCTTGATCCTTCTTGCGGATAACGACATCATACTTAAGCTCGACTTTGGCCATTTTAGGCGCATCCGCTCATCGTGCCAGCCGCGACCGGCAATCGCGGGGCCAGGGTCCGCACGGCGGACCCTGGGGGACCACGGAGCCAACCCGTCAGGCCCGCTCCGCGGCCCCGGCGCGGCGGCGCGGCGGCGCGGCACGCCGCGCGACGCGGCTCAGGCGGTCGCGGCCAGTTGCGCGAGCACGCGCTCCCAGGCGGGGCGGGAAATTACCACCTGATCCTGATCCGCAAGCGAGTTGACGTAATTCCCCTCGGCCCAGATGGTGCGGCGCACCAGCGCCAGGCAATCGGAAAAGGTGGCCTGCGGCTTGAAGTACCAAGCGGTCGAGCGCGGCAAGGACGCCCAGTGCTCACGCAGCCGATGCACCATCAAGCAGACGATGGAAAACAGCGCCAGCAATGCCGGCGTGGTGCGGGCGATGGCCTTGGCGGCCCATTGGCGCTGGGTCTCGACGCCCAGGTGGCGACGGACCTCGGCGAAGGTGACTTCGATCGACCAGCGCAAGACGAACCATTCGATGACGCGTACCGACGGCACGGTCAGGTCAGTGGTGAAGAACGCCTCGGCGGCCAGCGGGTCGGCCGGATCGACGACCAATACCCAGCGGATCGGCAGGGGCGGCCACCCCGGGGTATGCCAGAGACAGACCCCGCTGAGCAGACGCAGCGTCTTGGTCTCGCCGCGATACCACTGAACCGTGGTCTCGGTGCCGTGCGTACGCGCCTCCTCCAGGCGTGTGGCCAACTTGGCCAGGGGTGGGCCTTTCTTCGGCTTGGGGCCACGCCGTCCCGGCGGCACCGGTGCGGGCGGCCCGAACAAGCGTGCATCCAGGCGCAGGCGCGAAATCAGGGCCGCCTGCGCGCTGAGGCACTCCCAGCCCAGGCGCACACAGGAGTAGCTGCCGTCCCCAACGAGGACCCAGCGGCGGCGCGTGAGCCCGCGCGCCACCAGCCGGACCATGACGAGGGTCCAGTCGATCACGGTCCGATGGGCCTTGCCAGCCGCGACGTTGGCCCGTTGCGAGGGCGCCAGCAACGTCAGGAACGGCAATGCCCAGGGCCGCCGACTCCACGGCAAGGGGACGATCAACGCCATGCAGATCCATTGCAGGCCCAGACAGGTCACCACGCGACTTTTGCTCGAGCGCACGGCATCGCGGTACATCCCCTTGGCAGCAATGCGCGCGCCCTTGCGCCGCTCCAGGGTCTCGTCCACGACGATCAGCAACGGCCAGCCGGGCGGCAGCAGCGCGATCAGCAGCCCCAGCAGGATCTGCGACCCCTGCACCCCCGACCAGCGCCCGCGACTCAGCACCCGGTGGTAACGCTCGAACCGGGGCGCGTGCCCCAGCCCCATGACCCGCAGGGCCGCGGCCACCGTGCGCGGGCCTTGGGCCAGCAACGTGCCGGTCAACAAGACCTGCACATGGCGCCAGGTCGGCGCGGTGAACAGCGGCGCAAAGGGCAGCAAAGTCGGTACAATCGAGGCGGGCAGGTGGGGCATCAGGAGGTACGTCCGGTGTCTTGGTCGACCTCGGAACATACACTGTTGGTGCCCCGCCTGCCTTCCCCCTGCGTGTCCCCGCGTGCCACGGCCACGGGCGGATGCTGGCTGGCCGCGACGATCGGCCGCCGCAGCCCCCGCTCAGCACACGCTTCGCCACCACCGCGGCGTCACGCGCGGGGCCGTCGCCCAACTGCAAAAATGGCCAAAGTCGAGTTAAGCTGGCCCAGTGCGACCTGTTGGGCAGCTTTGCAGAATTATTGGGCGAGCCTGCCGAAAAAGTTTTCATAACCCCGACGGCCAAGTATCAACTTCTGCCGAAAAAGAAGTCCAAGGCGATAGACAAATTCGGCGATGAAGCAACGGTAAGGCGAGTCCGTGACTTCTTGGAATCCACAAAGGAAATCCCTGGCATCAAGGACGAGGGTTTGCTGACACTCTTGCATCGCATCGACAAGATCGACTCTGGGGAAGCATTGCTATTTG
The DNA here is from genome assembly GCF_002813775.1 of Candidatus Thiodictyon syntrophicum. Classification (NCBI taxonomy): domain Bacteria; kingdom Pseudomonadati; phylum Pseudomonadota; class Gammaproteobacteria; order Chromatiales; family Chromatiaceae; genus Thiodictyon; species Candidatus Thiodictyon syntrophicum. The sequence goes on along the minus strand of NZ_CP020370.1, from coordinate 6,407,720 downwards.
CCGCTGCTGTCGAGTTGCCGAATCCGATCTTGGCAACTGGCGACCGGAACGCGCTTCGGGCGCTGCTGGCTCAAGAGGCGTTGCTTGCACGCGTGGTTGAAGCTTTGCGTGACAACGTTGTGACGTTTGAAAGCGCTCTGCTGTTGGCGTTACATAGGAACGGGTTTGCCAGCGTTAAACAGAAATTGCTTGATTCACCAAAGCCGGACGGTATGCTGCGTTTGGTTCTTAAGCCAGATATGCACGAGTCCAACCTCTGCGAATGTCTGCGGTCTTATCTTCGAGAGGTAGATTCGCTGTTGCGCTTCCGCGAACTGATCGTTGGTGGATCGGAGTCGAGCTTGTCACAATAGCGCGGCGCGCCGTTGGCGATGGTTTTCGGACGCGTGGTCGGCTCCAATTTTGCGGGTGTGGCCAGGGTTCGAGTACGACGCGAGCGCCATCCTGCTGGTAATAGCCACCGACGACGGTTCCTAGATCCGCGGCGCGACCGACGAGGAAGTGGCAATGCTCGCCACCGGGCTATCCCCCGCCGAGGTCCTGTTACCGACGGCGCGCCCGCAGGGTTTAGGAAACCTTGGCCTTTTCCAATAACCGCATTCGCCGTCGCCACGGAGGACGCACTTAGCGATCCGAAGGCGGCCTTGCTCGACTTGGTTTGAAAGTCCAAACTGGACTGCGGAACGGCGGCAGCGGCAGGCCGCGCTGATTCCTACCTGGCGTCCTTGGCAGCACGCGACCGGTCCGCGGACGACTGAGGGCAAAGAGCGGTCCGCCCGCAACGCCTATCGCGGCGGGTATCGGCCCATGCTGCGGAACTTGGCTCGGGCACTGCGGGAACAGGAGTGGTTGCTTGATGACCTGTGATTCCTGATGACCCGGTGCGTCCGGCAAGCCGCGGCTGATGCCTCACTGCAACTGATGGCTCTATTCACGTTCTTCCGCTCAAACCGGGGATGCCGCCATTGCACCGGGAGTCTCCGGAGCGCAGCATTTGACCCTGGTTCCTTATGCCCCTATTTCCCTTCCCCTATTTCCCGCAGCGCTGGAGCGTCGGGACTTGCTCCCACGTTAGAGCGCGGAAGCCAGATGAAGCGAACCTATCGCCGCAGATACTCATGGAGCCGTTCTTGGGCAAAGGCATAGCCCTGCTCCGCAGCCTTGCGATACCAGTGCACGGCTTGCTCGTCATCCTGAGCGATGCCGCGACCGTCCCGGTACATGAAACCAAGATTGCTTTGCGCACGTGCCTGACCCTGCTCAGCGGCCTTGCGATACCACTGCACAGCTTGACTATCATCCTTGGCGACACCGCGGCCGTTCTGGTACATCCAACCGAGATTGGTTTGCCCGGCAGCATTACCCTGCTCGGCAGCCTTGCGAAACCAATAGACCGCTTGCTCGTCATCCTGAGCGATGCCGCAGCCGTCCCGGTACATGACACCAAGATTACTTTGCCCATTGGCATTGCCCTGCTCGGCAGCCTTGCGAAACCAATAGACCGCTTGCTCGTCATCCTGAGCGATGCCGCAGCCGTCCCGGTACATGACACCAAGATTACTTTGCGCAATGGCATTGCCCTGCTCGGCAGCCTTGCGAAACCAATAGACCGCTTGCTCGTCATCCTGAGCGATGCCGCGACCGTTGTCGTACATGACACCAAGATTACTTTGCCCATTGGCATTGCCCTGCTCGGCAGCCTTGCGAAACCAATAGACCGCTTGCTCGTCATCCTGAGCGATGCCGCGACCGTTGTCGTACATGACACCAAGATTACTTTGCCCATTGGCATTGCCCTGCTCGGCCAAGGGACGCCAAGCCGCAAGCGCGCGGTCATAGTCGCCGATCTGGTAGGCTTCCCAACCATCGGCGAATGTCAGCGGCGGCGCCGGCAACTCGTCCATCAACTCGATGATGTCTTCGCCCTGCAAGAGTCGCCACATCGCAAGCGGGTTCTTCGCCAACTCGGCGAAGTCCCAATGGGATTCAAAACGTGCCAGCAAGATTGCGCTCCAAGGCAGGGCGGCATTTCTCGAAAGGAATTCCCAATCCCATCGATCCTGGAAGCGCTCGATGAGTTCTAGGCTCCATGGCAAGGCGCGGTTTCCCGAGAGTCCAGGCAATCCCTCTGAAAGATCGCCACTCCAGTCCCAGCGGTCAGCATAGCGCGCGATGAGTGCTTCGCTCCACGGTAAGGCAGGGTTGTCGCCGAGAAAGAACCACTCCCACCGATCTGCGTAGCGCTCGATGAGTGCTTGAGTCCAAGGCAAGGCTGGATTGCTTGAGAGCCCAAGTGCACCCCATAGCCAGCGGTCCTCAAAGTGCGCGATGAAGCCCGTGGTCCAAGGCAGCCCGGGATTTCCGGAAAGCCCGAAAGCGGCGACCTCGTCTCCCGTCCAATCCCACCGATCCGCGTAACACTCGATGAGTTCGCGGCTCCAGGGCAGCGCAGGATTACCGGACAGCTTCTCCCAGTCCCAACGGTCCGCATACTTCTCGATCAGCGTCACACTCCAGGGCAAGGCGGGGTTGCTGGATAGCGCATTCCAGACGGGACTATTGTCGAAGAGGTCGATTAGCTCCGCGTAGCGCTCGATCAGCGCCAGGGTCCAGGGAATGGCCTGGTTATGGGATAGGCCCGGCCAATCCCAGGCATCCCGGTATCGGTCGATGAAATCCGGGTTCCACGGCAAGGCCGGGTTGCGGGAGAGGGCATCCCAATCCCAAGCCCCCTCGAAGGTGTCGATGATCTCCGGACACCAAGGCAGGGCGGAGTTCGCGGAGAGCGCCTCCCAGTCCCAGCCATCCTCAAAGCGGTGGATCAACTCCGCGCTCCAAGGCAAGGCGGGGTTGCGGGACAGCCCTTCCCAGTCCCAGTAATCTTCGTAGCAGTCGATGAGATCCAAGCTCCAGGGCAGCACTGGATTCGCAGAGAGCGCCTCCCAATCCCAGGCGTCCACGTAGCAGCCAAGCAGATCGGCATCAACCGGGTAATGCGTAGACAGGCCCGTTACCAGAAACTCGGGGTGCCGTCCGAGGACCGCTTTGAAACACGCGCGTTCGTTGTCGTCTTGCAGTCCAGCCGTGATGGCGCGCGCCCGGTCCATGACCCGCACGAGCGTCTGGCTGTTGCCAAGCGCAAGGCTCCGGCCGGTATCGGCAGCGGTATCATCCATCGGTGTCGGTCCCGCGTCCGGCGGTAGCCGGTTGCTCGGTCTGGGCAAGCTCCACTTCCAGTTGTTCAATGGCCTGTTCCAGCGCAACCCGCTGTTCGGCAAAGTAGGCGTCCCAGTCGGTCAGGTCCTTGAGCGTGCGGTGAGTGTCCGCGCGGCGCAGTTGGTGGACCTGGGCGGCCAGTTGCTCCAGGTCGCGGCGCAGGACCGTGATGGCGTGACCCAGGGACTCGGCTTCGGTCAGGGTCAGGGAGCGGTCGACGAACAGGTGTCCCTCGCGCACCGCGGCATGGATGGCGCGCACGCCGCCCAGGTCGTTGTTGCGGTAGGCGGCCTGGAGTTGGACGAAGAGCCGGTTGGCGTGGTCGCGGTCGGCCGCGTCCACCTTGTCCGGGTGGCACTTCTGGCTGGCCTGTTGATAGAGGCGTTTGAGTTCCTTGAGATCGTCGGGCGGGAGTTGCGGGGGCGCCGGGGTGTCGCGGGCGGTCTCGTTGGCCTCGCGATAGTCCTCGTAATCGGCGCGGGCGCTGTCGGCCTCCGCTGCGGCCTCCTGTTCGACCGCGGCCTGGCGGCGGAGCTTGTCCGCGCGCAGTTCCAGGTAGCGGGTGATCAGGTCGCCGATCTCGTGACTGGTGCGGAGCGAAAAGGCATGAATCAACCGCTCGATCTCGGCCTTGTCGTCGGACAGGGCGGTGACCTGATATTCCAGGCCGCGCAGCGTCAGGCGCAGGTCGGCGATTTCCTGGTCGGTGGCGATGGTCAGGGCCGTCGCGCGCTGGAGGTAGTCGGCGATCCAGGCCACGGCCGTGGTGGTGTCGCGGCCTTGCAGGGCGGTGAACAGGGGTTCGAGACGGGCCGCGGCTCCCGCGGGGCGGAGCTTCTCCAGTTGGGGGGCGAGGGTCTCCCACTCTTCGAGCAACAGGAGGTTGCGGACGATCTCCAGACGGCGGCGAATCTGGGCCTGGTCGATGGCCGGTGTGCCGTGGCCATGCTTGCACAGGAGGGCATCGAAGGCGGTCAGGTAGTCGGCGGCGATCCCGCTATCAACGTCGTCACCGGCGGCAATGAGGGTGATGCTTTCGTCGTTGTCCTGTGCCCGCTTGGTCCAGTTGTAGGACCCAATGATGACGGTCGCGCGGTCGATGACACAGAACTTGTGGTGCATGATCGGGTCGCGGTCACCGCCCGTGGCGATCAGGGAAACCTCGCCGCCGCAGTCCTGCAAACGCTGGAAGTTGAGCCGCCCCGGCCCGACGTTGATCCGGTCGCCGAGGACCGCGAGGCGCACCCGCAGACCCCGCCGGGCCTGTCGGCACAGCACGTCGAACAGGTCCCGATCGGTGAACCAGGCGACTGCCACGACGATTTCCTGCGTCGCCGCGTTCAACCGCTTGGCAATCTCTTGGGGGATGTTCTCGAAATGGGCGGTCGTTTCCATGTGCTGTCCGTTGGCTGCCTGACGAGTGGGGAGGCAAACCCCGCGGGGCTTTGCATGGTCGATGCCTGCCCGCGCCGATGGGCATCGTACCGAAGCCCAAGTGTCTTGACGCCTTGCAACTACACAGGCACAAAAAAACCCGTCTAGGCGGGGTTGGTAGGTGCTAAACGGGCTCCGGGTCAGTGCGTTGTCGGCTCTTGGTTCTGGGCGTCGATCTGCCTGAAATAGTAAAACTCGATCTTGTCGATAGCGAACATGCGCGCGATGGTCCCGATCATCACACCACCTTGATCGGGCGGGATAAGCGTCGCCATGTTGAAGGCGAACGCCTTGGGGTCCTTTAGTTTTCTGCGCACGTATTCGGGCGCGTAGCGCAACAGTTTCTCTATGGATTTAAATCTGGTCAAGTGCAGGTGAACGGTAGCCCTCAAGCCCTTCTCGAATCGGCGCTGCGCCTCTGATATCGTGTCGCCGGACGCGGCATAGTCGATTTCCACACCCTGAGCCAGCCACTCCCCATCTTCCTTGCAGACGAGCACTCGCAGGTTTCCCAGCGCTACCAAGTGCCAGCCGTCATCATTTTGTGCATGTAGGGCTTGAGTGGTCATCTGGGTGTTCTCGGTCATGGGGGACTATATATAGTGGTCCACGAAATGCGAAACCACAATATATAGATCGCGTAACCATTTGTTTCGCAAGTATCACTATAGCTTAGATTGTGCCTGTTGCGCTATGACGCAAGTGCACTACGTCAGGATACGAAAACCCCGTGGGGCAGGCCTTGGCGATGGACACCAGTGCACCCCAAGCGACCAGACGAGACAAGGGGCAGCGTTACCCGTGGCGCACTGGTGGCGCACTTGCTCGCAAATACCGGCACTTATCCACAAGCAACGGCAACAAGTGAGACGCCCTAAAGTCCTGTTTTCCTTGCTGTGGTTTGTTGTAGACTGTTGAATTCGTCGGACTTCAAATCCGGTTGGGGCCGTCAGGCGGTCCCGGGTGGGTTCGACTCCCACGCCCTTCCGCCAACAACATACGCGTTCAAGACCATGCGAATCGACCATGTCCGCCTCAAGAATTGGCTGAACTTCCGCAAGGTCGACGCCGCGCTGATCGAAACCACGTACCTGATCGGCCCGAATGCCTCTGGTAAGTCCAATTTCCTGGACGTGTTTCGCTTTTTGCGCACAGTGGCGGACAGTTCTGGCGGAGGCCTACAAAGGGCGGTCGCGGAGCGGGGCGGGATCAAGAAGCTGCGCTGTCTTCAGGCGCGGCAAGACACCGAGGTGCGGATCGAGGTCCGGCTTTCCGGGAGCACGGCAGAAGACGAGCGGGGCGAATGGCTTTATGTGCTCGGATTCAAGAGCGAGGGCACGGGACGACAGCGCCCGATGGTCCATGAGGAACGGGTCGAGCGCGACGGCATCTGTCTCTTGAGCCGTCCGGACGAGCACGACGTCGGGGACAAGGAGCGCTTGACCCAGAGCCACCTGGAGCAGGTCAATGCCAATGTCGCATTCCGGGCGCTGGCGACCTACTTGCGGTCAACCACCTACCTGCACCTGGTGCCCCAACTCCTGAAGTTCGCCGACCGGCTGAGCAGCAACCGGTTAGAGGAGGACCCCTTCGGCCAGGGCTTTCTGGATGGGTTGGCCCGCACGCCGAAGAACACACTCACTGCGCGTCTGCGCAAGATCCAGCAGGTGCTGACCAAGGCGGTGCCGCAATTCCAGGAACTGCGGTTCAACCGCGATGAGATGACCGGGCTGCCCCATTTGGAAGCGCGGTACGCCCACTGGCGCCCTCAGGGCGCCTGGCACCGGGAGGATCAATTCTCGGACGGGACCTTGCGCCTCATCGCCCTGCTCTGGTCGCTGTTGGAGGGGGATTCCCTGTTGCTGTTGGAGGAGCCGGAGTTGTCGCTGAACGATGAGATCGTGCGACAGATCCCGCTGATGATCGATCGCATCAAGCGTCAGGCGAAGTATCGTCGGCAGACCTTGATCACCACCCACAGTGAGGCAATGCTGAGCAACAGCATCGACGCGAGCGCCATTCTGCTGGTCATACCCACCGACGACGGTTCCCAGATCCGCGGCGCGACCGACGAGGAAGTGGCGATGATCGAAACCGGGCTATCCCCCGCCGAGGTCCTGTTACCCAAGGCGCGCCCGCAGGGTATAGATGGGCTTGGCCTGTTCCAATAACCGCATTCGCTGTCGCCACGGAGGACGCACTGAGCGAGGCGGTTGCCGAGACCCTGCTGCAACAGGTCGGGGGGCATGTGGTGCACCAGCGCCTGCGCCGCGGTGGTTTCGGTTACCTGAAGCAGCGGATTACCGCCTTTAACCAGATGGCGCAACGGGTGATGCCGGTGCTGTTGCTGACCGATCTCGATCGCTCGGGTTGCCCGGCCGAATTGATTAACGCCTGGCTGCCGGTTGGTGCCAGCCCTCGGCTATTGTTCCGTGTCGCGGTACGCGAGACGGAATCATGGTTGCTCGCGGACCGCCCGGCCTTCGCCGACTTTCTGGGTATTTCGATCGGCACAGTGCCGGACAGGCCGGATGAGCTGACCGATCCGAAGGCCGCCTTGCTGGATTTGGTACGGAAGTCCAAGCGCCGGGAACTGCGGCAAGAGATTCTGCCCAGGCCCGGCGTGTCCTTCCCGGTGGGGCTTGGCTACAACGACCAATGGTGCCGGTTCGTGCGCGACCATTGGGAAATCGGGCGAGCCGCGAAGGCGTCACCGTCGCTGGCCCGCGCGGTTGAGCGGCTTGCCCAGTTTTCTGAAAAGGATCGCGTTCTGCCTCCTCGGTACTCCTGAGGGGATCGAATTAAGTGTATTGTTCCCGGAACCTCCGGAACCACTTATGTCTCTCTGCTTCAGATACTTGCGATACGGATGCGCTTCGTGACCATTGATGGATGCCAAGAATCAATAAGACCCTGCCTGCGTTCTCCAGGTTCAGCATACATCACTCGCACCGAGAAGTGATCGAGATGATAAATCCAAGACGCGGCTATAATTCTTCCGTATCTCTTGATCACATCGATATCTGAGTAACCCACGGACTTGTGTTCTGTATCAAGAGGCGTGCAGAAGGCCAAATAAACTAGCGGATGTGCCGTTCCATGAAGCAGAGCCTGGGAAAAAGGCCCAAGATCAATGGGCATGCCATGCTCTGCTATGTGACAGCCAAGAAGCTTCACGAAGTATAGATGCACGCATACCATTGAGCGTTTCACTGTACCTTTAAAGACCTTGTGAAGTCCGATTCGTTCGTTGTGCTTCAAGGCTCGATTTCTTGAGCGGAGATATCTCGACAAATCCTCCCAAGCGTAGTCGTACGAACTGGTTAGTTGGTTGTTGCATTTTCCGCAGATTCTCGCCTTCAACTTGAGAGCGTTGGCCTTCAAGCCATTAACGCGCATATTTCGGCGGTGGGCGTTGCATAGATACAGTGGGTGATCGGGCGAGATGTGGCCAAAGACTGACTTGAGATCGGATTGTTTGATCCGATGCTCACCGGTATCAGCATCTGCCCCACAAATCCAGCACTTCATTCTTTACTCAACCTAGGGCTCGATTTCCGCAGACGAACGGTCGGACGCGCAACCAACCGATCGGGGAGAATCATAAATTAAGCTCGCGTAGGGCGGAACGCGATAGCGGTTCCGCCATCCCGTGGGCGAGGAAGACGGCAGATCGCCCTGTCGGCATCCGCCCTACGCCGCCATTCATCATCCATGTCGCACAGGGATATCGAGGCGGGTGACCAACCCGCGTATGCGCTCAAGCTTGGAAACAGTATCCCGCACCAGTAACGTGTCTGTTAGTTGATCGGCAATGATGCTGCCGTGTTCTGAGAGAAGATTGGCGCCCTCGGATTTGATCAAGGCGGCGAGATCGGAAGCCTTACGGTACTTGATTTGTATGAACTCGAAGCACAGTGGGGCGAGTTCCTCAATTTGCGCGCGAGATTGCAGGTCCAGCCTCTCCTGCGCCGCGACCTCTGTGACCGGCGCTACCATGATCACGTTGCCGGTCTGGCGCATGGCCAGGCCCTTGGAATTGAGAACAATGTCGAGGGCCTGGTCCCAGGGTACGTTCTTCAGCCGCAGCGTGATACTGCCGCACACCGTGTCACTGGCGACAAAATTCAAACCGGTAAATTCACCCAGCACTTGCAGAACTGCGCGCACCTCAATGTCCTGGAAATTGAGCGAGAGCCGGTCGCCGCTGTAAAGGACCGTTTCCGGGTTCTTGACATTCGGGGAATCGGCATCACTCTGAGACAGGTAGTCCGTGGACATATCATTCCCGGTTGGTGGAGTAACGGGATTAGGATCGGACGTATCGCCTCGAAGTTTGAGCAAATCTCGAACTAACTTCTCAAAGGCGATACCGTCGGGATCGTCGCCAAGGTTGCAAAGGGTACGGTTCAACAAGAATCCCGGCAGATCCGGCGTGCTCGGGGCACCCGAAAGCAGCAGTGGGATCACCGGGCGGACTTGGCGCCTGGCGTCGCGAAGCATAAGCTCCATCTCCTCCGCATTCCAGTTGCTCGTACCGTTCGGCCCAATCACCACCACCCCAGCGGCGCTGCGGCGTATGCCGTCCTCCAGTAGTGGCTGCCAGTTGTAACCAAACGGCAACTCGTTCTCGTCGAACCAGACCTTGAGCCCGGCCTCTTGCAGGCGAACACATAGCTCGCGCACTGCGGGCTTGTCTTTGCTGTTGTGGGAAAGAAAGCAGTCGTAGTCCATGGTTGACTCCCAGCACGGCACTATTGCATGTAATTGTCGAAAAGGCATCTAAACGCTATACCTGCGCGATCTCCCACTCGGTCTGCTTCAGAAGTTCGTAGGTCGTGTTAGCGAAGCGTAACCCGACGATTCGCGTGCCTGCTGTCGGGTTACGGCGCGTTTGACCTCGCGGATTATAGCAAGGCTCGGTGCACGCGCCTAACCCGACCACGCACTAAGTACAGGTTTAGGGTGAGGTGCACGCCCTACTCGGTTTCGTGACCTTGGACAAGGTTGGGGTTCCGACGGCCCTGGATACTGTCGCAGATTTGGCGGGGCGAGGCCGGGTCTTGAGCTGTCCCCTCAGGCAAGTCGCCGTAGAGGTTTCCGCCATGCGGTGCGATCTGCGCCTGGGCCGCCGTCTCTTGGTTCCCGCGCTCCATCGCGGCAACCTCTGCATCCATCTCAATGATGGGCGTCATCCCTGTCGTGTCGAATCCGGGCCAATGCCGCGCCCCCTCGTAAAGTCCGCGCAGATAGGGGCGCACCTTCGCGCCAAGGTCCTCGACCATCGCCCGACTATAGTCCGCAAAGGCGCGCGCGCCGGCCTCAAGGTGGAAAACCGCCAACTCGGCGCCCGCTTCAAAGAATTCTGAATCAAATTCAGAACCGGATGGGCGGGCCATAATTGCAGGTTCCGGTTTTGATACTACGCTGGTACGTGGAGAAAGCCGAGCCATGACTGCGACGATGGATGCTTCTGACCAACGCGGCAAAATCTTTGACAAGGCAACTTGCGGCAAGTATGCCCAAACCCAACGATCGGCGTAACGTTCGATCAATTCTTCGCTCCAGGGCAGGGCTTCGTTTCCGCTTAGCCCAGAGCCGTCACCTGAAAAATAGCGCCGGAATACTACCCGGTCACGCGCACCGGGTTGCCCCCATTGCCAGCGCGTGGCATAGTCTGCAATAAGTGATTCAGTCCAGGACAGGGACCTGTTATAGCTTAGCATGTCCCAATCCCATCGTTGGGCGAAATGCTCGATAAGCTCCCTGGTCCAAGGCAACGTATTGTTGCTACTGAGCCATTTCCAACCGAAACGCTTGGCGCAGTCTTCTATCATTGGCGCGAGTGGCGTACGCCATGGGAGAGCTTCGGTGCCAATAATCGATGGTGACCACCGCCCCTTGTATCGGTTTCTAAGTGATTGACTCCAAGGCAATCCTTGATTATTGCTTAGTCTGGTCCAATCCCATCGTGCCGCATAGTGTTCGATTAGCTTCTCGCTCCATGGCAATGCCTCGTTTCCGCTCAACGATCGCCAGTCCCAGCGGCCCGCGTACTCCGCAATGAGTCTTGCGCTCCAAGGCAAGGCCCTATTAGCGCTGAGATACGTCCAATCCAAGAGGGAGGCGTAACGGGTAATTATCTCCTCACTCCAAGGTAGAGCGTTGTTGCTGCTAACCCCTTTCCAATGCCATCGCTTTGCGTAGCGCTCTATTAATGCTTCGCTCCAGGGCAGCGATCTGTTGTAACTGAGTGACTCCCAATCCAGAATGGAAGCATAACGAGCGATCAGTTCGTCACTCCAAGGTAGCGCCCTATTGTAGCCGATCCATCTCCAGCCCAACTGCTCTGCGTAACGCTCAATAAGCGCTTCACTCCAAGGGATGGCTTCGTTGCCGCTGAGAAATCTCCAATCCCGCAATTCCTCAAAGCGGTCAATGAGTGACTCGGTGCAGGGGTAGTACCGGGCAACGGCGATGACAAACGCCCGCGAAGCCTCCGGATGCGTCGCAAAGAACTCGATATACCGCTCCTGCTCGATCCGCGCGAGTGCCTGCCCGGCAATGCGTAACTGCCGGTTGGCGACGGCTAGGGCCTTGGGACTACTGACAACCAGTGCGCCAGGGTTGGATTCAGGCGTCTCACTCATGCTCGGCAAGCTCCGCTTCCAGTTGTTCGATGGCCTGTTCCAGCGCAACCCGCTGTTCGGCGAAGTAGGCGTCCCAGTCGGTCAGGTCCTTGAGCGTGCGGTGAGTGTCCGCGCGGCGCAGTTGGTGGACCTGGGCGGCCAGTTGCTCCAGGTCGCGGCGCAGGACCGTGATGGCGTGACCCAGGGACTCGGCTTCGGTCAGGGTCAGGGAGCGGTCGACGAACAGGTGTCCCTCGCGCACCGCGGCATGGATGGCGCGCACGCCGCCCAGGTCGTTGTTGCGGTAGGCGGCCTGGAGTTGGACGAAGAGCCGGTTGGCGTGGTCGCGGTCGGCCGCGTCCACCTTGTCCGGGTGGCACTTCTGGCTGGCCTGTTGATAGAGGCGTTTGAGTTCCTTGAGATCGTCGGGCGGGAGTTGCGGGGGCGCCGGGGTGTCGCGGGCGGTCTCGTTGGCCTCGCGATAGTCCTCGTAATCGGCGCGGGCGCTGTCGGCCTCCGCTGCGGCCTCCTGTTCGACCGCGGCCTGGCGGCGGAGCTTGTCCGCGCGCAGTTCCAGGTAGCGGGTGATCAGGTCGCCGATCTCGTGACTGGTGCGGAGCGAAAAGGCATGAATCAACCGCTCGATCTCGGCCTTGTCGTCGGACAGGGCGGTGACCTGATATTCCAGGCCGCGCAGCGTCAGGCGCAGGTCGGCGATTTCCTGGTCGGTGGCGATGGTCAGGGCCGTCGCGCGCTGGAGGTAGTCGGCGATCCAGGCCACGGCCGTGGTGGTGTCGCGGCCTTGCAGGGCGGTGAACAGGGGTTCGAGACGGGCCGCGGCTCCCGCGGGGCGGAGCTTCTCCAGTTGGGGGGCGAGGGTCTCCCACTCGTCGAGCAACAGGAGGTTGCGGACGATCTGATGACGGTGGCGCGGTCGATGACACAGAACTTGTGGTGCATGATCGGGTCGCGGTCGTCGCCCGCGGGGATCAGGAAGACCTCGCCGCCGATGTCCTTGAGTCGCTCGAAGTTGAGCCGGCCGACGCCGACGTTGATCCGGTCGTGCAGGACCGCGAGGCGCACCTTGAGGCCCCGCCCGGCCTGTCGGCACAGCACGTCGAACAGGTCCCGGTCGGTGAACCAGGCGACCGCGACGACGATTTCCTGCGTCGCCGCGTTCAGCCGCCGGGCGATCTCTTGCGTGATGTGCTCGAAATGGGCCGTCGTTTCCATGGGTTGTCCGTTGGCTGCGTGCGGTGCCGGGCGGTCGTCCCGCGGGGCGGCCCTGGGTTGTCGCGATCCGGCCGCCGCGAGGGGGCTCGCGCAGCGGTCCGGTTCGATCTGGCGGCGGGCGTACGGTCCGCGTCCAGACCGGGGCGCCCGCTCGCCAAGCCGGCGGCTTCAGGCCCCGGGGTCCAGGCCGGTACGGCTCGGCCGACCCCGGATCGCCGGTCTGACGAAGCGCTGAGCGGACGCTAACGGCTATAATCGGAGTTACACAAGCATTGCGCAAACGTTTTGGGTCCGCCAGGGTCCGACACGCGCGTCCTCGTCAACGTCCTTCAAGGGCGGAGCGACTGAAATGATCATGAGAGTGTCATTGAACGAGGCGCAGGCCCGACTCCCAGAGTTGGTGAAAGGGCTCGCGAGCGGCGACGAGGTGCTGATCACCGACGGCGACGAGCCGGTCGCGCGACTGGTCAGCCAGGGTTGCAGGACGGACCGCACGCGCCAGCCCGGGAGCGCTAAGGGTAAGCTGCGCATCCTGGTCGATGACGATGCACATCTGGACGACTTCAGGGACTACGTGCCTTGAGGGTGCTTCTCGACACCCATGCGCTGCTGTGGTTCCTGCTGGACGACCCCAAGCTGTCGCGGGTCGCCCGGGATGTGATTGCGAACGCGCAGCACCGCCCGGAGGTCAGTCCGGCCTCTTACTGGGAGATCGCCATCAAGATCAGTCTCGGGAAGTACGAACTGCGGGAACCCCTTGGGGCCTTCATGGATCGCGAGCTGGCAGACAACGATATCCGCATTCTGCCGATTCTCCCGCGGCACGCCGCGGCGCTGACCGACCTTCCGTTTCACCACCGCGATCCATTCGACCGCCTGATCATCGCCCAAGCCATGGTCGAAGGTATTCCTGTGGTCAGCACTGATCCCTTGTTTGATCCATATCCGGTGCGCCGGATATGGGAGCGGCGGATATCATGAGCGACCGACCCGCCAGCCCCAACGAGGTCGGGAAGCCGATCATCGACCCGCCCTGCGGGCCTTGGTTATTTTCCGGCCACCTCGCGGGTGACATCCGTCGCGGCCTGGGGGCCGCTCCTACGCCGTAGGAGCGGCCCCCAGGCCGCGACGGGTTGCCGCAAGGGCCTGGCCCGGGAGGCGGCGCGGCGCCGGCCGGGTCGCGGCCGTGAACCGGGCGGGCGGGCGGGTTCGGGACCTGGCACTATGGAGTGGTGACGGACCCGGCGGCGCTGATGAAACTGCTCGATGAGGTGTCCGCGGCGCAGCGTCCGGCGGTATCCTTGACCTGACGTCTACCCACGCGCGGGGTACAGTAAACAAACTGCCCTTTCCAGGTTAATCGGCCAACCCCAGGTTCACCCCATGACGACCCCCCACGCCCCTGCGCCAGCCCCCATCCGCCTCACCCAACTCTCCCACGGGGGCGGCTGCGGCTGCAAGATCGCGCCGAAGGTGCTGGAGGAGGCCCTGGCGGGGCTGTCCATGGGGTTTCCGCACCCGGACCTGCTGGTGGGCAACGCCACGGCCGATGACGCGGCGGTGCTGCGGCTGCGCGACGATCTGGCCCTGGTGGCGACCACCGATTTCTTCATGCCGATCGTGGACGACGCCTTCGACTTCGGCCGCATCGCTGCCACCAATGCGATCTCCGATTGTTACGCCATGGGGGCGACCCCGGTGCTGGCGCTCGCCATCGTCGGGATGCCGATCGCCTCCCTGCCGCTCGGTGAGGTGCGGCGCATCATGGCGGGTGGTGCTGCGGTCTGCCACGCGGCCGGCATTCCCCTTGGCGGCGGTCACTCCATCGACTCGCCGGAGCCCATCTACGGCCTTGCGGTGATGGGCACCGTCCACCCGGAGCGGGTCAAGCGCAACGATACCGCGCGCCCCGGGGACCTGCTGGTCCTCGGCAAGCCGCTCGGGATCGGTATCCTGAGCGCGGTCTTGAAGAAGGGCCTGCTCGATGAGGCCGGCTACCAGTCGTTGCTCGCGACCACCACCCAACTCAACCGCCCCGGCATCGCCTTTGCGGACTGGCCCGGGGTCCATGCCATGACCGACGTGACCGGGTTCGGCCTGCTCGGTCACCTGCTGGAGGTCTGCCGCGCCTCCGGGGTCGGGGCCCGGGTCCGTTTCGAGGCGGTGCCGGTGTTGTCGGCGGCCCTGGGGTTCGCCCGCGAGGGCCACGGACCCGGCGCCATCGAGCGCAACTGGGCGAGCTACGGGGCGGAGGTGGCCCTGGATACGGCGCTGCCCTCGTGGGCCGCGCGCCTGCTGTGCGACGCCCAGACCAGCGGCGGACTGCTGCTCGCCTGTGCGCCGGACAGCGCGCCCGCGGTGCTGGAGCACTTCCGGGCGGAGGGCTTCGCCCAGGCCGCGATCATCGGCGAACTGCACGCCGGGCCGACGGCGGTGGCCGTGGTCTGAGCGGTCCCTGGACCAGCGGGTGAGAGCGCAATGACCGACACGACGACCATGCCGCCGCCGGACGCGCCCGGGCGCCCGACCGCGGTCCCGCAGGGCGATCAGGGGCAGGCCGAACGGCGGCTCAAGATGGCCATGGAGGCGTCCGGGATCGGCTTCTGGGAGATCGACCTGGTCGCCGACCGCATCTACCACGACGCGGCCCTGCGGCGACTCGTCGACCTCGCCGCGGACGCGCCGCCGCTCACCCGCGACCAATGGCTGGCCCGCCTGCACCCCGACGACCGCGCCCCGGCGGTGGCGCGTCTCCAGGCCGCGCAGGAGCCCGGCGCCGGGACCATCGAGTTCGAGTACCGGCCAGCCCGCAAGGCCGGCCGCTGGATCTGGGTGCAGACGCGCGGCGCCGTGGCCGCCCGCGACCCGGACGGCCGGCCGACCTGGATGGTCGGTACCGCCATGGACATCACGGCGCTCAAGGAGGCCGAGGCCGGTCTGCGCCAGGTGACGGTGGCGGCGAAGGACCGGCTCCAGGCCATCATGGACGCCATCCCCGACCTCATCTGGCTCAAGGACCTGCAAGGCGTCTATCGCGCCTGCAACACCACCTTCGAGCGTTTTTTCGGCGCCGCGGAGGCCGCGATCGTCGGCCACACGGACTATGACTTCGTCGAGCGGGAACTGGCGGACTTCTTCCGCGCCCACGACGCTGCGGCCCTGGCGGCGGACGGGCCAAGCGTGAACGAGGAATGGCTGTCGTTTGCGGCGGACGGCTACCGCGGGCTCTTCGAGACCATCAAGACCCCGCTGCGCGACGCCGCGGGCCAGCCCATCGGCGTACTCGGGATCAGCCGGGACATCACCCGGCTGCGTGAGACCCAGGACGCCCTGCGCGAACGCGAGCAGTTTGCGCGCGCGACCCTGGATGCACTCTCCGATCACCTGGCGATCCTCGACGAAACCGGCACCATCATCGCCGTCAACCGCGCCTGGCGCGAGTTCGCGCAGGCCAATCCCCCGGTGCCGTCCAACATCTGCGAGGGGACCAACTACCTGGCGGTTTGCCGCTCCGCCGCCGGTCCCGCGGCGGTGGAGGCCGGTCCCGTCGCCGCCGGTATCGCGGCGCTGCTCGCCGGTGCTCAGGACGACCTGGTGCTCGAATACCCCTGTCACTCACCCCAGGTGGAGCGCTGGTTCTCCATGCGGGTCAACCGCTTCCCCGGTGCCGGACCGGTGCGCCTGGCGGTCGCCCACCATGACATCACCGAACGCAAGCGCCTGGAGCTGCAGCACGAGGCCGAGCGCAGCACCCTGGAGCGGCTGGCCCGCGGCGAGCCCCTGACGGCGGTGCTGACCCAACTGGCGCTGGGCTACGAGGCGCGCTTCCCCGGCATGTATTGCTCGGTGCTGTTGCTGGACGAGGACGGTCGGCGACTGCGCACCGGCGCCGCCCCCAGTCTGCCCGCGGGCTTCTGCCGGGCGCTCGACGGCCTGGCAATCGGCCCCGCCGCGGGCTCCTGCGGTACCGCCGCCTACACCCGCCGCATCACCGTCGTGGCGGATATCGCCGCCGATCCGCTGTGGCGGCAGTGGCGGGAACTCGCGCTGGCGCATGGACTGCGCGCCTGCTGGTCGGTGCCGATCCTGTCCGTGCGGGGCGAGACGCTCGGCACCTTTGCCATCTATTTCAAGGTGCCGCGGGCCCCCCGTGCCCCGGAACTGGCACTGATCGAGCGCGGCGCCCAACTGGCCAGCGTGGCGATCGAACGCGCCCGCGTCGAGCGCGAGCTCGACCGGCACCGCAACCATCTGGAGACCCTGGTGCAGGCGCGCACCGCCGCGCTGGAGGTCGCCAATCGGGATCTCCGACGCAGCGACCAGCGCCTCAAGGCCCTGGCCGATCTGAGCGCCCGGGCGCCCCTCCTCACCGAGCACGATCTGTTGCAGATCGGCATCGATACCGCGGTGGCCCTCACCGACAGTGCCATCGGGTACCTGCACTTCGTCAACCCGGACCAGGAGGGCCTCACGCTCAACTGCTGGTCAGCGGGCACCCACGCGCTCTGCGCCGCGCCTTACGACAGCCACTATCCGGTCTCTCAGGCCGGGGTCTGGGCGGACGCGGTACGCACCGGCGCGCCGGTCATCCACAACGACTATTCAACGCACCCCGAGCGCCGGGGTTACCCGGCGGGCCACGCCCCGGTGCTGCGCCACCTGGGGGTCCCGGTGACCGAGGACGAGCGCGTCCTGATGCTGATCGGGGTGGGTAACAAGGCGAGCGATTACGACCCGTCCGACGTGCAGCAATTGCAGCTCGTGGCCGATGAACTGTGGCGGATCGTCGTGCGCCGCCGGGCCGAACTGGCCCTGGCCCAGGCCAAGGAGGCGGCCGAGGTCGCCAACCGCGCCAAGAGCGCCTTCCTGGCCAATATGAGCCACGAGATCCGCACCTCCATCAATGCCATCGTCGGGCTGACCTATCTGCTGCGCCGGGCCTTCACCGACCCCAAGCCCCAGGGGCAATTGACCCGGATCGACGAGGCCGCCCGGCACCTGCTGGGCATCGTCAACGACGTCCTGGATCTCTCCAAGATCGAGGCCGGCCAGTTGGGCCTGGAAGAGGTCCCGTTCGACCCGGTCGAGACGATCGATCATGCCATCGCCCTCCTGGGCGAGCGGGCCGCCGTCAAGGGCCTGAGTCTGGAGCGTGCGATCGATCCGGCCCTGCCCGCCCTGGTGCGCGGCGACCCCCTGCGCCTGGGGCAGATCCTGCTGAACTACATTGGCAACGCGATCAAGTTCTCCGCGCGTGGCTGCATCGAGATACGCGCCCGGGTGGTGGAGGAGGGCGGCCGGACCCTGCTCCTGCGCCTGGAGGTCGTGGACCAGGGCATCGGCCTGACCCCGGCCCAACAGGGCCGGTTATTCCAGTCCTTTACCCAGGCGGACGACTCCACCACCCGCCGCTTCGGCGGCACCGGTCTCGGGCTGGTGATCTGCCGCCGCCTGGCGGACCTCATGGGAGGGGAGGTCGGCGTGACGAGCGCCGCGGGTGAGGGCAGCACCTTCTGGGCGACCGTCCGCTTGACGCGGGTCGGGGGCCCGCGGGACCGGCCCCCGGTCCCGCGGCCCGACGACCCCCTGGCCGCGCCGTCCGGCCCGCCGCCGCCGGAGGGCCTGGCACAGACCCTGGCGCGTGACTACCGGGGCCTGCGGCTGCTCCTGGCGGAAGATGACCCGGTCAATCGGGAAGTGGCCAGCGAACTGCTGGGCGGGCTGGGTCTGATCGTGGATGTCGCGACCACCGGGGTCCAGGCGGTCGAGCGTGCCCGCACCGGGGCCTATGCCCTGATCCTGATGGACGTGCAGATGCCGGAAATGGACGGGCTGGAGGCGACGCGGCGCATCCGCGCGTCCCCGGCCGGGGCCGCGCTGCCGATCCTGGCCATGACCGCCAACGCCTTCGCGGAGGACCGCCGACTGTGCCTGGCCGCGGGCATGGACGACCACATCGGCAAGCCGGTGGAGCCGGAGCGCCTCTACGCGGCCCTGCTGCGCTGGCTGCCGGGGCGCGTTGCGCAGGCCTCACCGTCGGCGCCGGTGCCGCCCCCCGCCGCGGCG
This sequence comes from Candidatus Thiodictyon syntrophicum, assembly GCF_002813775.1. Taxonomy (NCBI): domain Bacteria; kingdom Pseudomonadati; phylum Pseudomonadota; class Gammaproteobacteria; order Chromatiales; family Chromatiaceae; genus Thiodictyon; species Candidatus Thiodictyon syntrophicum. Next base: position 6,389,142 of record NZ_CP020370.1, on the reverse strand, counting down.
CCGGAGGAGGCGGCGCTGCGGGCGCGGCTCAGCGACATTGCCGGTCTCGACCTGGCGGCCGGGTTGCGCGCGGTGCGTGGCCGGCTCCCAAGCTACGCGCGCCTGCTGACCCTGTTCGTGCAAGGCCATGCCGGGGACCTGGCGGCGCTGCGCCGCGCCTTGGCCGCGGATGATCGCCGCGCGGTGCAGCAGTTGGCCCATGCCCTGAAGGGTTCGGCCGCTACCCTGGGCGCCGAGGCCGTGCGGCAGGGCGCCGCGGCGCTCGAACTGGCCGTGCGCACGGCGGCACCGGGGGCTGAACTTGAGACCTGCCTGACCGGGCTGGAGGGGGCCCTTACCCCCCTGTTGACGGCACTGGGGCAGTTCCTGGCCGCGGACCCGTCCCCGCCGCCGCCGGGCGCGAGCGAGCGCGACCGCGCGCTGGGTGTTCTGACCCGGTTGGAGTCCCTGCTGGCCGCGGACGACACCCGTGCCGGCGACCTGTGGCTCACCGGCGCCGTGCTCGCCCAATCCGTCCTGGGGCCGGACGCCGCGGCGCGCCTGGGCGGCGAGATCGAGGCCTTCGCCTTCGACGCGGCTTTGGCGACTCTGCGCGCCGCCATCAAAGACAAGGTGTCCGCAAATGAACGCAAATGAACGCAAATGAACACAGCGATTACCGCACGATTGAAATCTTTTTCTTTATTTGCGTTTATTTGCGTTGATTTGCGGACAAATAGCCTTTCTTGGCCCCTGATGCCGAGGATCAAACCATGCCCGTAACCGCCGGCGGCCCGCGGCGCCATCTCTGGCTGGCCTGGGCGACGCTCGCGCTCGGCCTGGTGCTGACCCTGGTCGCGACCCTCTACACCCTGGCCGCGGTGCAGTCCGTCAACCGCCAGGACTTGGCCGTGGCCGGTATCGCGATCGAGGCCAAGGTCCAGGCGCGTCTGCACGCCCATGCCCAGGTCCTGCGCGGCGGGGCGGCCTACTTCGCGGCGGCGGGAGAGGTCACCCGTGGTCAGTGGCAGACGTTCATTGAGCGCAGCAAGGTCCAACTGAATCTGCCGGGCATCCAGGGTGTGGGCTTCGCGCGCCTGATCCCCGCCGGGCAGTTGGCCCGACATGTGGAGCAGATCCGGGCGGAGGGCTTCCCCGACTACCGCGTGTGGCCGCCGGGTGAACGCGACCCCTATTCCGCCATCGTTTATCTGGAGCCCTTCAGCGGCCGTAACCTGCGCGCCTTCGGTTATGACATGTTCACCGAACCGGTGCGCCGGGCTGCCATGGAGCGGGCGCGTGACCAGGACCGGGCCATCCTTTCCGGTCGGGTCCTGCTGGTGCAGGAGACGGGCCAGGACGCCCAGGCCGGGACCCTGATGTATGTCCCGGTCTATCGCCCCGGAGCGCCGACGGCGAGCGTCGCGGAGCGCCGCGCCGCCCTGCTCGGCTGGGTCTACAGCCCCTATCGGATGACCGATCTGATGCATGGCATTCTGGGGGACGGGGTCCCTGGTGTGCGCCTCGCGGTCTATGAGGGCGATCGACCCGGACCGGAAACCCTGCTGTTCGATAGTGAGCCGGGCGCGGCGCCGGCCTCTGCCCTGGGGGCGGGCGCGGCGCTGCGCCTCCCCGTCGATTTCAATGGGTCGCGCTGGACCCTGGTCGTCGCGCCGTCCGGTCCCCCGGCAGCGGCGTGGCGGGATCTGCGCGTCTGGCTGGTCGGGGGCGGCGGGGGCATCATCAGCGCACTCCTCGCGGCGCTGGTGCTGGCCCTGCGCAACACCCGCTTCCAGGCCCTGCGGTTGCAGGAGGCCGAGCACAGGTATCGCGAGATCTTCGAGACCACGCCCGTGGGGCTGTACCAATCGACCCCGCAGGGCGTCTATGTCAGCGTCAACAGTGCCTTCGCCCGCATCCTCGGCTTCACCACGCCGGCGCAACTGCTCGCGGAGGTGACCGATATCGGTTCCCAACTCTATGCGGACCCACAGGACCGGCAACGGCTGCTGCGCCTGCTGGCGCAGCAGGATGCGGTCACCGGCTACGAGATCCAGGCGCGCCGACCGGACGGGGCGACCCGCTGGGTCTCCATCAACGCCAGGGTGGTGCGTGATCCGGCGGGGAGCATCACCTGCTACCAGGGGGCACTGCTGGATATCGACGACCGCAAGCGCGCCGAGCAGGCGCTCGGCGTCGCCCTGACCAAGTACAAGACGCTCTTCGACACCCTGCCGCTGGGTCTGACCGTGACCGACGCCGCGGGTGACATCCTGGAGACGAACCCGCGCGCCGAGGCCCTGCTCGGCATCCCCAGCGCAGAGCAGCGCCAACGCCGCATCGACAGCCCCGCCTGGCGGATCCTGCGCACCGACGGGACCCCGATGCCGCCCGCCGAGTACCCCGCCATGCGGGCGCTCCAGACCCGTGAGGGGCTGCATCACTCGGAGATGGGTGTCGTGCGGCCGGATGCGACGGTGACCTGGATCGAGGTCACCGCCGCCCCCTTGCCGCTGCCGGGGTACGGCGTGGTCATCGCCTACGGCGACATCACCGACCACCGCTATGCCGAACTGGCGCGCGACGCGGTCGGTGCCGTGGTCAGTCTGGCGGTCGCGGCCGATTCCGCGGATGCGTTCTACCAGGCCGTGCCCCGGACCCTGGCGCACCGGCTGGGGTTCCCGATCGTCGTCATCGAGACCTACGACGCGGCGCGGGCCGAGATGGTGTTCGTCGGCGCCGTCGGCGTCGGCGATGGTGCCCCGCTGCGGGTCCCCGTTGACCAGACCCTGTCCGGGCTGGTGGCGACGCGCGGCGAGGCCCTGGTGGAGTTGGATGCCGGCCACCGTCCCGAATACCGGTTCGCGGCCCTGCGCGCGCTGGGCGTGGTGACCTTCGCGTGCGTGCCCTTGCGGTCACGGGAGCGGCTGCTGGGGACCCTGGCCATTGCCGACACCGCGCGCCGCCCGGAGGCCCTGCGCCTGCTGGAGGCGCTGCGCACCATCGCCGACACCGCCGCCGATGCGATCGAGCGGCTTGAGACCCAGGCGGCGCTGCGCGCGAGCGAGCGCAACTACCGCGGTCTGGTCGAGAACCTGGACGCGGGGGTGGTCGTGCATGGTCCGGATACGCAAATCCGGTTCGCCAATCCCATGGCCGCCCGGTTGCTGGGTCTGACGGGGGAGCAGATGCGCGGCAAGGCGGCCATCGACCCGGTCTGGTGCTTTGTGCGGGAAGACGGTTCGCGGATGCCGCCGGCGGAGTACCCGGTCAACCGCGCCCTGGCGGCCGGTGAGCCGCTGCGGCAACTGAACCTGGGCATCCTGCGGCCCGACCGCGCCGCTCCGACCTGGGTCCAATGCGAGGCCCACCCGCTGCGCGACGACCAGGGGGCGGTTCGGCGGGTCGTCGTCACCTTCTTTGACATCACTGAGCGGGTCCAGGCGGAGGCCGATCTGCGGGCGCGCGAGTCGCTCCTGCGCGCGGTGGTGGACAACACCCCCTTCGAGTTCTGGGCGCGCGACCGTGACGGCTATTGTGTGATCGAGAACGGTTGCCTGGTCGCGCACTGGGGCAGCATCCTGGGACGGCGCCCGGACGAGAGCGGGGTGAGCGCGCCGGACCTGGCGCTCTGGCAGGCCAACAATGCCCGCGCCCTGGCGGGGGAGGTGGTCGACGAGGAGGTCGAATACCTCGTCAACGATGAGTTGCGCATCTTCCAGAATATCATTGCCCCGATCCGCAGCGGGGCCGAGATCCTGGGTATCCTGGGGATGAACATCGACATTACCGAGCGCAAGCGGGCCGAGGCGACCTTGCGCAAGAGCCAGGCCTTACTCAATGAGATGGGCCGGATCGCGCGGATCGGCGGCTGGGAACTGGACGTGGCCACCGGCGCGCAGATATGGACCGAGGCGATCTATGAGATTCACGAGCTGGACCCGTCCTATCAGCCGACGGTCGACAAGGGGATTGTGTTCTATGCCCCCGGGTCCCGCCCGGTCGTGATCGGGGCCGTGAAAGCGGCCATCGACGACCAGGAGCCCTTTGACCTGGAGTTGGAATTCGTGACTGCGAAGGGCCATCACCGCTGGGTGCACGCGATCGGCAGGCCCATCGTGGAGCAGGGCAAGACCGTCGCGTTGTCCGGTATCTTCCAGGACATCAGTGCCCGCAAGGAGGCCGAACTCGAGTTGGAGCGCCACCGCCATCACCTTGAATCACTGGTCGCCTCCCGGACCCGGGAGTTGCGCGAGGCACGCGACGCGGCCGAGGCGGCCAACCGGGCCAAGAGCGCCTTCCTGGCCAACATGAGCCACGAGATCCGCACGCCCATGAACGCCATCCTGGGGCTGACCTATCTGCTCCAGCGCGAGACCCCCGCCCCCAAGGCCCAGGACCGGCTGACCAAGATCGGTGACGCCGCCCAGCGCCTGCTCGGCATCCTCAATGACGTCCTGGATCTGTCCAAGATCGAGGCCGGGCGGGTGGTGCTGGAGGATCTCGACTTCGCCCTGAGCCAGGTCCTGGACGGGACCCTGAACCTGTTCTCCGAGCGGGCGGCGCAGCAGGGCCTGCGGCTGGTCGTCGCGCTGGACCCCGGGGTCCCGGCCTACCTGCATGGCGATCCCCTACGCCTGGGGCAGATGGTCGCCAACCTGGTGGGCAACGCGGTCAAGTTCTCGCAACGCGGCGAGGTCCGGGTGCAGGTGCGGGTCCTGACCGAGGACGCCGCGGGCCTGCTCCTGCGCATCGAGGTGGCGGACCAGGGTATCGGTCTGAGCGCGGACCAACAGGCACGGCTGTTCCAGCCCTTCGTCCAGGCCGACAGTTCGACCACCCGCGAGTACGGCGGCACCGGTCTGGGCCTGGTCATCGTCGCGCGCCTGGCCGCCCTGATGGGTGGCGAGGTGGGGGTGGACAGCACCTTGGGGGTGGGCAGCCGTTTCTGGTTTACCGCCCGCCTGGGTCGGGCGCCGGGTGCGGCGGGGAGGGCGCCGTCCGTCGCCCGCGAGCCCCAGGAGGAGACGCACGAGCAGGCGCTGCGCCGCCGCTGTCACGGCGTCCGCCTCTTGGTGGTCGAAGACGAACCGGTCAATCAGGCGGTCACCTGCGACCTCCTGGCCGACCTGGGGCTGGTCGTCGAGGTGGTGGACAACGGCCGCGACGCGGTGGGGCGGGTGCGCAACCGCGACTATGCACTGGTGCTGATGGACGTGCAGATGCCGGTCATGGATGGGCTCGAGGCGGCGCGCCAGATCCGCCGGCTGCCCGGCAAGGCGTCCCTGCCGATCCTGGCGATGACCGCCAGCGCCTTTGCGCAAGACCGGCAACGCTGCCTGGAGGCGGGGATGAACGACCATATCGGCAAGCCGGTGGCGCCGGAACTGCTCTACAGCGCCCTGTTGCACTGGCTGCCGCCGGACCCCGCGCAGCCCGCCCCGGAGCGCGCGCCGGCCCCTGCTGCCGAGGCGGCGGCCCCGCTGGATTGGGGGCGGGCGCTGGCGGTCTTAAGTCAGTTGGAGTCGCACCTGGCCGAGGACGATACCAGGGCCGCGGCGCTCTGGTTCGAGCAGCGGCCACTGATTGCCGCGGCGCTCGGTCCGCAGGCTGCCCAATTGGCCAGGGAGATCGAGCGCTTCGACTATGACGAGGCGCTCGCGACCCTGCGCGACTGGCACAGTGCCCGCGCGACGCCGGGGCCTGCCGGGGGCGCCGACTGAGCCCGCGGCCGCGCCGCGTCCTGGGCCGGACCAGGCCTACCACCAGCCGGGCGCGCCCCAGGGTGGTCCGTAGCCCGCGGGAGCGGCCGGGAAGGGGCCGTAGCCAGGCCCGTACTGCGGGTATCCGGGGCCAGCCGGGTAGGCCGGCGGGTAGGCAGGCGGATAGCCGGGGGCATACCAGGGTGGGACCTGAGGCCGGAATTGGGGCCGGCCCCCGGGCGGGGCCAGCCGCGGGCGCCCTGGAACATTGGCCCGGGGTCCGGCGGCGGCGCCCGCCGCGGCGCGCTCTTGGACGGGCGCCGGTGGGGGGGCCGCCCGCGCGGGGCGCGGCGGTATCGTCGCGGCGGGCGCCTGGGCCGCCTGGACCGGGGTTTCAGGCAGCAGGGCCGGGGCCGGGGTCGGGGTCGGGGCTGCCGGTGCCGGGGTCGCCGGTAGCGGGGCCGGGGCCGGGGCCGGATCTGCCTTTACCGCGGCTGGCGTCGGGGCGCTGGCCGGCTCCACGGTGACGCTGGGCGCTACGACCACCGGCGGCGGTGCCGCCGGTGCAACCGGCAGGGCCGCGGGCGCCGACGCCGACGGCACGGCGTGCTTGACGGACCCGACCGGCGACAAGCGTGTCGCCAGTCCCGTCGGGTCCGGCGGCACCGGTTGCCGGGTATGATTGGACCAGACCTGGAACAGCGCGGCCGTGGTCACGATGGCGACCAACCAGACCATGAGCCGGCCCAGGTCTCTGGGCTGACGCTGGCGCGGGGCTTCTGCGGGGGACATAGGCACTCCTCAACTCGCGAGCGATTCCGGCGCCCCGCGGGGCAGGGCTGAATGGCCGAACGCACTGGGACGCAAAGTCTGCACGTCCCCGCGGCTCGACGCAAACCCGGCGTTCTCGCGGACCGGGCGTCGTTGTCGTTGTCGTAATCGTGGTCGGATTATTCGATTACGACAACGACAACGACCGCGTACCCGGGATCTCGGTCACCACATCAGTGCAGTGCTGATCGCACCCGCGCCGCGGGCACCAGTCGGGCGCGTTACCCGCAATCGCAAGAACCTGAATCCGGCAATTGCTCACGCCAAGACGCCAAGAAGAAACAAAGGGATTTGCGCAGCCGCCGGAGCGCCCGATGGGTGAGCCAAATCACTTCAACAACGCCTGGAACTTCCTCGGCGAGCTTGGCGCCTTGGCGTGAGCACTTGCAGGACTTTAGGATGAGGGGGTTTCAGCCGCCGTGCGCCGCAGCGTCACCCTCACCCAGCGCTCATCCTTGTCGTGTTCCAATTCCGGCACGGTACCGTTGAAGGCGCGCATCGCGCGGATCATGCGCGGGTAGCCGCTGCCGCGCTGTTCCATCAGGCGCAGGTCCCACAGCACGTTGGCGATGGCTTCATTGCGTGAACGCGGCGTACCGCCGGCCAGGACCGACTCCGGGCGCTTGTGATTGGGCAGGGCACCCGGGCTCGTCACCACCACCCGGTCATCGAAGACCTCGACCAGGACCCGCGAGCCCAGGATACTGTAGTCCCGGTGCGCCACCGCGTTGACCACGCATTCGCGAAAGGCCGCCAGCGGCACCGGCCACTGCTCCGTGCGCTCCATCCCGACATAGCGCTCACCGTGCCCGAGCGCGCGCAACCAGCCCTCGGCACGCTGCACCTGCTCGTCGAGCCGGCCGCGCGCCTCCCCGGCCAGCAGCACCTCGGCGCCGCGCTCGGTGCCGGCATAGGCGACCAGATCCACCCACAGATTGCGCGTCGGCGGGTACGCCTGGGGGTCCTTGCCGAAACACAAGAGCCCAAACAGGGTCGCCCGCAGTGCGCCGTCGAAATCGCGCCCCAGCACCTCGCGGTTGTAGAGGTCGGTCTCCAACGCCATCCCCGGCTCGGCGTCCAGGTCCACGCCCTTGCGCTGCATGTAGTCCCGAAACGCCTGCGGCGCGATGGCGTCCGCGCTGGTGCCGGGCACCACGCGCTCCTCGGTAAAGACCAGGCCGTAGGTGTTGTACAGTTCCTGCAGTTCTGATCCCGTCGGCTCGTCATTGCCGCGGCCTCGCCGCACCAGCACCCGGCCGCGGTGGCGCAGGGGCTCAGGCCCACGCATCCGTCCGACCTCGATCCAATGGACCCACCCCTGCGCCTCCTGTCGGCGGCCGAGCCGCGCCTGGACCGGGGCGTTGAGCCCATTGTGAATGGCGTTGGTCAGCCGCTCCTGGACCTCCTCGGCGTCCATCGGCACCCCGTCGATACGCCCGTCGTTGGCGACGCCCAAGACCACCAGGCCGCCCTCGGTGTTCGCCAGGGCGCAGACGGAGTCGAGCCAGTCCTTCTCGCTCCAAGAGCGAAAACGGCCGAGTTCGGTGCGCTCGTCCTCTCCGGCTTGAATGCGTTGTGAGACCTCGGTCCAGTCCATGTGTTTCCCCTCAAAAACCGTACTTTGCCCTGCGCAGAGAGAAGGCATCGTCGCCCCGATCCAGGGTGCGGATAATCGCGCTTCGGACGTCATGTTCCTCGATCGCACCGGATGCATATACGCGACCTTGCTGCGCGTCAGCTTCCAATGCGATGACTTGATCCGCATCCCCGTTAACCACTAGATTGGCATTGTGAGTTGCGAATACAACCTGGCAATTGCAGCCCTCGTGATACCGCTCCAGCGGTTTCACGCCTGTTTCAGGCGCTTTGCGCCGTGAGGCCGACGTACCCGATCGCGACTGCGACAGGTGCCGGACGGTCCCGGCCGCGCAGTGGCCAACCCCTGGGTGACACCGCTGGAGCGGTCTCACCAGCGCCGTTTGCGCCGCGCCGTAGCGATAGGTTCCAGTACCTAGGCGGAACGCCGAAGGCGGTTTCGCCGCTCTTGGTCCTGCTGGGCCTCTGCCACACGGGCTACGGGTTCAGGCATAAACCTGCCTGCCTTCCTGTAACGCCCAATACAAGGCACTACCCGGCTGCCCGCCCCAACGCGCCACCTCGTCCACGGAATAGACCAGCACGTCGACCGGGATACGCAAGGGCCGCAATGCGCGCCGCAACCGGACCATTTCCGCCGCGCGATCGGGGACCTGCGGCTCGATGACCAGCAGGTCGAGGTCCGAGTCTTCTCCGGCATCGCCGCGGGCATAGGAGCCGAACAACAGGATACGCTGCGCGTCGGCGACCTGTGCCAGTACGCGGACGGCGGAATCGATCTGTTCCTGGCTGATCATCGGGGGCGCTCGCTACTGGTTGGGCAGTCTCTCGGGAACCTCGTCTCCAGGGCGCGGCGGTTCACTCCCGGACCGTCCCAGTATGCGATCCAACTCGGCCAAGTCCGCCCGCTGCGCGCGCTCCCGGAAGTACGCCTGCGTGCGTAGCGCCGCCGCCTTCTCCGCCACGGCCACGTTGATGAACTGATTAATGGTGGTGCCCTCCTCGGTCGCGATCTGCTTGACCTCGTCGAGTAGCGACTTCTGAAGCCGCAGGGCGTCGTTGCTGGTGACCGTCATGGGAGTCTCCGCAGGATGTTGCCGGGCCGCTCCACGCCGATCCCGCAGCGGGTCGCGGCCGGCAGGTCGTCGGCAAGGTTGACGGTGGCGATCAGGTCGGCACCACCGTTCACCGCTGCCTCCAGGACTATCTCGTCGTTCGGGTCCCGCGGCTGGGGTCGCCGTAAAGCATGGCGTTTTACCGGGACGTACGCAAGCCGTCTCGGGGGGGCGAACCGCTGCAAAGTCCGCCCGACGGTTGCAGTGACACGATCGCCGCGTCGCCTCCCCCCTTGAGCCAAAAAAGAGTATTTGGCCGCAAATTAACGCAAATAAGCGCAAATAAATTTGCTGGTTAGCATAGTCGCGGGCGTCGCCCGGACGGTGAACACGCAGTAGAGCGCAAGCCTCTGATTATTTGCGTTAATTTGCGTTAATTTGCGGCTAAACTGCTTTTTCTGGGCTGATGGGGCTTGGCCGCTCCTCCAGTCTTTCTTTCAGGCGTCACACGCTGATCGGGCGTCCCAACCCCACCCCAACGCTTGGCCCCACCCCCCGCATCCGTTACCCTGCCCGGATGCGTCTTGAAAAGATCAAACTTGCCGGCTTCAAGTCCTTCGTGGACCCGACCACCGCCCATTTTCCCAGCAATCTGGTGGGGGTGGTGGGGCCGAACGGCTGCGGCAAGTCCAACGTGATCGACGCGGTGCGCTGGGTCATGGGGGAGTCCTCGGCCAAGATGCTGCGCGGCGAGTCGATGGCGGACGTCATCTTCAACGGCAGTACGGGCAGGAAACCCGTGGGTCTGGCGAGTATCGAGCTGGTGTTCGACAACGCCGACGGGCGCGCCGGGGGTGAGTTCGCCGCCTTCAACCAGATCGCGGTCAAGCGCCAGGTCTCCCGCGACGGCCAATCCGCCTATTTCCTCAACGGCAGCCGCTGTCGGCGGCGCGACATCCAGGACCTGTTCCTGGGCACGGGCCTGGGGCCCCGCTCCTACGCCATCATCGAGCAGGGGATGATCTCGCGCATCATCGAGGCGCGCCCGGAGGACCTGCGGCTGTTCCTGGAGGAGGCGGCCGGTATCTCCAAGTACAAGGAGCGCCGGCGCGAGACCGAGACCCGGATGCGCAACACCCGGGAGAACCTGGAGCGTCTGACGGATCTCCGCGACGAGGTGGCCAAGCAGCTCCAACACCTGGAGCGCCAGGCCGACACCGCCGCGCGCTACACCGAGTACCGGGCCGAGGAGCGGCGTCTGGACCAGGACATCAAGGCCATGCGCTGGCGCGCCCTGGACCGGGAACTCGACGACCAGGACCGGCGCCTGGGCACCCTGGAGACCGACCAGGCGGCGGGGCTGGCCCGCCAGCGCCGCATCGAGGCGGACATTGAGGAGCGCCGCACCGCCTACAGCGAGGCGTCCGACCACTTCAACCAGGTCCAGGGCCGCTTCTACGCCGTGGGCTCCGAGATCGCGCGCGCCGAGCAGGCGATCCAGTTCGCCAACGAGTCGCGCGGTCGGCGCGAGGCGGAGTTGTTCCGGCTCGATCAGGAACTCACCGATGCGGGGCAGCACCTGGAGCGCGACCTGGCCCGGCTCGCCGAGATCGAGGCCGCCCTGGCCCGGGACGGACCCCAGTTGGCCGCCGCCCAGACCGGGCTCACCGAGACCGCCGCCGCGGTGGCGCTCGCCGAGGACCAGCAGTCCCACTGGGAGGCGCAGTGGGACCGCTTCAACCAGGAGGCGGCCGGTCCCGGCCAGCAGTCCCAGGTGGAGCGCGCCCGCATCACCGCCCTGGAGCAGCGCCTGGGGCGCGACCGGGAGCGGCTGCGGCGACTGGAGGAGGAGGCCGGTCGGCTGGATTTGGCGGGGGCGCAGGCGCGCGTCGCGGACCTGAGCGAGCGCGCGGAGGGGTTGGCCGAGCAGTGCGAGGCACTGGAGACCCGCCAAGCGGCCGTGGCCGCGGACCTGGCCGGGCGGGAGGCCGCCGCGCGCTCCCTGAGCGCCGACCTGGACCTGGTGCGTACTGGGCTGCAGCAGGCCAAGGGGCGGCGCGCCTCCCTCCAGGCGCTGCAGCAGGACGCGCTGACCGATCGCGACAAGACGCTGACCGCCTGGCTCGCGGCCAACGGCCTGGCCCAGGCGCCGCGCCTGGCCGATCGGCTCCAGGTGGGCGCGGGCTGGGAGTCGGCGGTGGAGACGGTGCTCGGGCCCGCGCTCAAGGCCGTGCCGGTGCCGGACCTGCGGCCCCTGGCGGCGGGCGGGCTGACCCCCGGCCTGGTCCTGATCGACACCGCCGTCCCCGCGGCCCCGGGCGGCGGCGGCCCGGGGACCCGACTCGCCGGCCTGTGCCAATCCCCCTGGCCGCTGGACGCCCTGCTCGGTGCGGTGCAGACGGCCGCCGATCTGACCGAGGCCCTGGAGCGGCGCGCGGACCTGGCCCCCGGCGAGCGGTTGATCACCCGTGACGGCACCGAGATCGGCACCAACTGGCTGCGCACCCCGGCCAAGGGGGCCACCGACGGGGTGCTGGCCCGCGCCGAGGCGCTCAAGGCCCTGGAACTGGAGCTCGAGTCCCTGGCCGGGCGGGAGCAGGCGCTCGCCGCCCAAGACCAGGCCCTGCGCAGCGCCCGCGCCGAGGCCGAGCAGGCCCGCACCGCGAGCGCCCAGGCCCTGGCCGCGCTCAACCGGGAGCTGGCGGGCGTACGCGCCGAGCTGACTGGCCAGCGCGCCCGCGCTGGCCACCTGCTGGAGCGCCAGGAAGCCCTGGCCGCCGAGAACGCGGACCTGACCAGCCAGTGCGAGGACGCCATCGCCGACATGGAGGAGGCGCGCGAGCGGCTCCACGAACTGCTGGAGGAGGTCGAGCGCCTGGCCGAGCAACGCGAGCAGCTCGCCCGTGAGCGCGAGACCCTGCGTGCGGCCCTGACCCAGGCGCGCGCGGCCGAGCGCGCCGCCCGCGACCGCGCCCAGGGCCTGCGGGTGGGGGTCGAGGCCAATCGCGCCGCGCGCGAGGCGACGCTGCTCAGCCAGTCCCGCGCCCAGGACCAGCAGGCGCAACTGCGCGGGCGGCGCGACGAACTGGAGGCGGCCATCGAGGAGTCGGTCGAGCCGCTGGCCGAGCAGCGCGAGCGGCTGGACGAACAACTCGCCCGCCGGGTGGAGGTGGAGGCCGAACTGGCCGCCGCCCGCGAGCGTCTGGAGTCCCTGGACCAGGAGGTCCGCGCCCTGGAGCAGGAGCGTCACCGGGTGGAGCAGGCGGCCCAGCTGCTCCAACGGGACCTGGATGCGCTGCGCCTGGAGCGCCAGGAGCGCCTGGTGCGCCGCCGCACCCTGGAGGAGCAGCTCGCGGAGGCGCAGACCAACCCCGAGGCCGCGCTGCGCGACCTGGACCCGGCCGCGGACGAGGCGACCTGGCAGGAGCGCCTGACCAAGCTCGGTGCGCGCATCCAGCGCCTGGGCGCCATCAACCTGGCCGCCATCGACGAATACCAGGAGCAGTCCGAGCGCAAGCGTTATCTGGATGAGCAGCACGCCGACATCGCCCGCGCCCTGGACACCCTGGAAGGCGCCATCCGCAAGATCGACCGCGAGACCCGCACCCGCTTCAAGGACACCTACGACCAGGTCAACACCGGTTTCCAGGTCCTGTTCCCGCGCCTCTTCGGCGGCGGTCAGGCCTACCTGGAACTGACCGGCGAGGACCTGCTGGAGACCGGCGTCACCGTCATGGCGCGCCCCCCCGGCAAGCGCAATTCCAGCATCCACCTGCTCTCGGGCGGGGAGAAGGCGCTCACCGCCGTGGCGCTCGTGTTCGCCATCTTCCAATTGAACCCCGCCCCCTTCTGCATGTTGGACGAGGTCGACGCGCCCTTGGACGACGCCAACGTCGGGCGCTTCTGCGAGCTGGTCCGCTCACTGTCCGAGCAGGTGCAATTCATCTTCATCAGCCACAACAAGGTGACCATGGAGATCGCCGACCATCTGCTCGGCGTCACCATGCACGAGCCCGGCGTCTCGCGGCTGGTGTCGGTGGACGTGGAGGAGGCGGCGCGGATGGGGGCGGTGGGCTGAGGCCGCCGCGATCTCGTGACACAGATCCCGAGAACCGACCCGTAGGATGGGTAGAGCGCAGCGAAACCCATCGTTGGTGCTATCGGCAGCCGATCGCATTCCGAGGTGAAGATCCATGGTCAACACAGTCATTCACCTAGACCCCGCGGTGATGGGGGGGACGCCCGTCTTCGCGGGCACACGGGTTCCGATCGCCACCCTGATCGACTATCTGGAGGGCGGTGAATCGATCGACGACTTTCTCGACGGCTTTCCCAGCGTGCGCCGTGAGCAGGTGATCGGCTTCCTGGAAGAGGTCAAGGAGCGGACCCTTGCCGCGGCTTAGGGTCTTGCGCGCGCACTGATCGAGGAGCGCGGTTGCGGGAGCCGGGGCGGGGGGCATCGGGTCGGCTCGGCGTTGCTGGACCCAGGCCACTGCAGGCCCCGGTCGCGCGCCATGACCCAACGGGGTCGAACATACCAGCTCAGGGCAACGCCCTGGGGTACCGTTGTTGAATGGGCGAGCCCTGTAAGGGCGTGACATCGGTGTCCGGCGTATCGGTCCACCCCGTTATGTCACGCCCTTACAGGGCTGGACTGCTTCGCATCCCCAACCCAGGGCGCTGCCCTGGGCTGGTATGTCTCGCCCCTTCGGGGCTTAGGCAGCGGCAGAATCAGCCAGTGTGCTGTGCGGACCAGTGACATTGCGCTGACCTCCACTGTCCGTATTGGGCCTGATGATCAGGAGTCAGTAACCAGGGCGAGCCAGCTTGCCAGGTCCATGAGCCGCCCGGTTTCGACATGCGTGCGTATCTGCTTCGCGGCCCCGCGGCCAGAGTCCCCGTAGGCCGCCAGCATCCCCTGGGGATTGATGTGCACGACATAGGTGAACAGCAGTGCATTCTGCCGACGACGTTCACAGGCCGCTTTGAGGCGTGCCGCGTCGAACTCGTTCGTGATCAGGGTGTAGGAGAAATTCTGCCCGGCCGATTCCAGGCGGGCATAGGCCTCGAAGTCGCTCAGGAACTGTTCTTCCCGATCCGCACGGATGCTCCACTTGGCGCTGATCAGGTTTCGCTGTCCCTCGCCCAAGATCGCAAGATCGACCTTTTTGATCTTCTCATTCGGCGCTGGGGCGTGGAAACCCGGCAGGTCATGCAACAGGGCTCGGTTGCGAATTTTCAGGCGATCGGCGCCGCTCAGGCGGGAGATGACCGCGGCGATGACATCCTCGAACCCTTCGCCAACGAGATTGCGTCTCTTGTTCTCTTGGTTCAAGTGTGCGTGAATACGCCGCGTCAGGTTCCGGAATGCGTCGTCGGGTGGGCGCTGATCCATCCACGGCGACAGCGCTTCCCGGATGATTCCGACCAATTCGGGGTCTTCGCCCGGCTCGGGAAAGCCTCTGCCAGCATAAGGGGCACGCTGCTTCTCGTATGTCGCGCTACGGGAGGCAATGGCCTGGCTGGCAAGGTCGCCGATGGCCTCGCGAAAGAGCCAGTCGATGGCATCACCCAGGTCGGCGGGTGCCAAACTAAGGGCGGTCGCCAACCAGTCGTGAAACGCGAGGCTGCGTTCATACCAGGGCCGTCCCGGCTGGGCCTTGTCCGATTCATAACAGTGGGCGAGTGCGGTCGTGCGATCGATCCAGAGCAAGAGTCGATAGACGTGCCACCAGGCATTTTCGGGGGTGACAGCCCCATTGGCGTCAAAGTAGCGCTTGAGCAGGCGTGCTCGGTTGTCCGCCCCGAATACCCGCTCGATCGCTTCGGTCGCCGTTGCGGGCACTGGTTCTTCCGGCTGATCTGGTGTGCTCATGGCGAAGGGTTCACAAGGGCAGTGCCATATTGAGGCCGTCGAGCCGGTCGGACAGGGCGTCCCGGGCCATCGCGGAGGGTTCGATGAGCACCGCGTTCAGCCCGAGTTCGATCGCCACCTGTCCCGAGGTGCCGCTGCCGGCAAAGGGGTCCAGGATGGTGTCGCCAGGCCGGGTGGTGGGGAGCAACATCTGTCTGACCAGGGAGCGCGGCCACATGGCGAGGTGCCGATAGGGTGAGGCCTCGGGGTTGATCTGCCACAGGCCGTCGGGGGTCGCGTCGCTGTCTGCAAGGACTTGGTAATCGGTCTGCCAGACGGAGCCGCAATTGGCCCGATCGCCGCGTCGAATGCTGGAGCGGGCCGGGATGTCGATGGCCTTGCGATCGAATCGATAGTCGGGCCTCTTGGAGAAGAGAAAGAGGAACTCGTAGTTGCGCGAGGGTCGGTCGAGCGTCGGCTCCGGCATGGCGTTGCCCCGCGCTTGTTGGGTCTCGAGGTTCACCAGCGACTTGGCCCAGACGATGGTGCGTCGGCAGATCCACTGGGGCCCGGGTGCCGCGCCGACAAAACGGCGGAATTCCGAGTCGGTCATGGCGAGGTGGAAGCGGAAGGGCACGCCGATTTCGGACTTGTGTCCGATGGTGGGAATGTAGTGCTTGAAGAATTCCGGCTGTTGGCGCAGCGATTCCGCATAGCCCTTACCGCCGGCAGCAAAGCGGCCGTTGGAGCCGTCCGGGGCGTTGGTGGTGCCCTTCTTGCCTTGCCGGTTGTTGTAGGTGTCTGCCAGGTTCACCCACAGGCACCCGTCGTCCTTCAGTACGCGCCATACCTGGTCGAAGCAGTCGAGCAGGTGGCGCACGAATTCATTGGGGTGGGATTCGTGTCCGAGCTCCCCTTCCCAGCCGTCGGGCCAGGTGGCAGTGGTCCCGTAGCGCCGGAGCAAATAAAAGGGTGGGGATGTCAGGGCGACCTGGACCGAGGCATCGGGTAAGCCGCGCAGACCGGTCAGTGCGTCGGTTTCGAGTAGTTGGAGGGGGTCGGCTGTGGTCATCGGTCTTTCAAGCGCTTGCGGGTCCTACGGCGATCGGGTGACCAGTATACGCTAGCTGAGTCTGACCCCCGGTGCGGCGTGGTCCGAGGGACTCAAGTCCGCTTCATGGTGCTCGCTGTGCGGCGCCTCCCGCTTCGGTCCACGCCGTAACTGCCTGGGTGGAAAACCGAAGTTTTTCCGGAAGGCGGTGTTAGGGTGGGTAGCTTGCCCTCCAACTGCGTCAGGTAGGCGTGCAGCGCGTGCAGCCGCTGCCGTGACCGCGGCATGGGCGTGGGCTCGCGCCCCGGGGGCGGCCTGGAAGACCGTGACCCAGACCACCGGGCCGGTGATCGCAAGCACCCTGGTGCTGCTGGCGGTGTTCGTGCCGATCGCCTTCTTTCCGGGCCTGTCCGGGGAACTGTAGCGCCAGTTCGCGCTGACCATCTTCGGCGGCATCCTACGGCGTTCGAGGGACCACATCGGTTTGGATCACACCCGTCCGCGCCCCGCCCGTTGACTTGGCAAACCCGGGCTGCTAGCGTGCCGCGCCTCCCCTGTTCCCACCGCTCGTCACCTTACGAAGGAAGTGCCATGTCAATGCTCCCGCGGGTCCTGCTGTTGGCCCTCATTGCGGCCCAGGCGGCCGGCGCCGCCGATCCCGCGCCCGCTGTGCCGGCGCCGACCGCGGCCTCGGTCAAGGAATTGATTACCCTCACCGAGTCACGCAAGCTCGTCGATGGGGTCCCCGGAGAGGTCGAGTCCGCGATGCAGTCCGCGATGCAGGAGGCCTTCGGCAGTGAGGACCTGACGCCGCCGCAACAGAAGGTCGTGGATGAGATGGGGGCCAAGGCGACCGCGCTCTTCAGGCAGGAGATGGGCTGGGGCGTGCTGGAGCCGCTGTTCATTGCGGTCTATACCAAGACCTTCACCCAGCCCGAGATCGACGGCATGATTGCCTTTTATAAATCCGAAGCCGGCCACGCGGTGATTGCCAAGATGCCGCTGGTCATGCAGAACACCATGGAACTGGTGCAGGAGCGCATGATGATGCTGGAGCCCAAGCTGCAACAGTTGCAGCAAGATGCGCTGGAACAGTTGCAGGCGACCGAGAAGGAGGAAACGCCGCCGCCCAAGTAGACCTAGGTGCCCTTCCCGCGTTGGCGGGGGAGGGGCGAGCGGAGGCTGCCGACGCGGACCATCAAAGGCGAGTGCCCCGGTAGGTGGGGGTGACAAGGTGGCTTCGTCGGGGCGCGCGGGGGCCCTTGAAGCGGGTCGCAACTGCCGCGAAGGTCGCGGCGACCTCGGGATCGGCAGGACGCGGACCCGCACGCCGTGCGCGTTCCGCGGCGCGGCCCTGGAGGCGGGCCCTAACGCCGCCCGCGGGTCAGCAGCGGGGTGGGCCGGACCGGGGCCGCGGCTTCAGATGGGCATCGCGCTCGCTCTGCCCAGCCTACGGGCTCTCCGATACAGGCTTCCGTCACGCCCGGATTTCTGTATACTTACGCGTTTGCTGCGGGGCCGCCCGCGCACCGTTTTTTTTCACGCGCCCACCTTGAACAGGACCCCAACGGGACCTGCCCGGGATCCGACGGATTCCGGTCGCTGTTTGGGGGGCCATTCGTCTCTAGCTAGGACAGACCATGGTCACGATCCGTTTGACTCGCGGCGGTGCCAAGAAGCACCCCTTCTACCAGATAGTGGTTACCGATATCCGCTCGCCCCGCGACGGGCGCTACATTGAGCGCATCGGCTTCTTCAACCCCACCGCCAAGGGCGGCGAGGTGCCGTTGCGGGTCGACCGCGCCCGTGCCGAGCACTGGATCGGCAAGGGTGCCCAGCCCACCGATCGCGTGCGCCAGCTCCTGCGGCAGGCCGCCCGCGAGGCCGCGGCGGCGCTTCCGGCCGCGGCCTGAGGGTCGCGTCGGGTCGTCCAAGTCTCTCATCTGCAACGCCACGTCTCCCCTGGGTCACATTGATCATGCCTGAGGATGCGCCTGACGGGTCAGGGCCCGGTGGGCAACGCCTGGTCCTCGGACACATCGATGGTGTCTACGGGGTCCGCGGTTGGGTCAAGGTCTTCTCCGAGACCGCGCCGCGGGAGGGCATCCTGCGCTATTCGCCCTGGCTGCTCGGCACCGCGCCGACGCCGCGCCGGGTGGCGGAGGGTCGGGCGCACGGCAAGGGCGTGGTGGTCCGGCTCGAGGGCTGTGACGACCGTGACCAGGCCGCGGCCCTGGTGGGTCAGGAGATCGCGGTCACCCGCGACCGGCTGCCCCCGCCCAAGGCGGACGAGTTCTACTGGATCGACCTGGAGGGGCTGGCGGTCGAGACCCTGGAAGGGGTTGCGCTGGGGCGGGTGAGCCACCTGTTTTCGACCGGCTCCAACGATGTCCTGGTGGTGGTCGGTGAGCGTGAGCGCTTGCTGCCCTTCACCTGGGACGCGGTGGTCCGGGCCGTGGACTTCGAGCGTCGGCTGATCCAGGTGGACTGGGACCCGGACTTCTGACGGGCCTAGCGCCCGCGGCGGACCCGGGTCAGCGGAGTGCCCATGCGTTTTGATGTGGTTACCCTGCTGCCGGACCTCTTCCGCATCCTGCTCGATCAGGGGGTGACCGGCCGTGCCCTGACCCGGGGCATCGCCGAACTGCACCTCTGGAACCCGCGGGACTATACCCACGATGTCCACCGCACCGTCGATGACCGCCCCTATGGCGGCGGCCCCGGGATGGTGATGAAGGTGGAGCCGCTGCGCGACGCGATCGGCGCCGCCCGGGCCCAGGCACCGGGGAGTCGGGTCGCCTACCTCTCGCCGCAGGGGCGTCTGCTCGATCAGGCGGCGATGGGTGAGTTAGCCCTGGCCGGCGGTTGGATTCTGGTGGCGGGCCGCTACGAGGGGATCGACGAGCGGTTGATCGAGCATGAGGTGGACGAGGAGTGGTCCATCGGCGACTACGTATTGAGCGGCGGTGAACTGGCGGCCATGGTGGTCATGGACGCGGTGATCCGGCTGCTGCCGGGGGCCTTGGGCCACGCCCAGTCCGCGGCGCAGGATTCGCACACGGACGGGCTGCTCGATTGCCCCCATTACACCCGCCCGGAGCTGGTGGCGGGGCAGTCGGTGCCGCCGGTCTTGATCGGCGGTGACCACGCGGCGATTGCGCGCTGGCGCCGCCGCGAGGCGCTCGGGCGGACCTGGCTCAAGCGGCCGGAACTATTGGCGCGGCGGGGCCTGGGTCCAGAGGATCAGGCGCTGCTCGATGAATTTATCCAGGCCCGCCGAACTGCCGGGTTGGGGTTAGCACAGGAGCTTAGGAAACCATGAGCAATATCATACAGGCGCTCGATGCCGAGCAGATGAACCGCGAGGTTCCGGATTTCGCCGCCGGCGATACCGTGGTCGTTCAGATCAAGGTCAAGGAGGGCGAGCGCGAACGTCTCCAGGCCTTCGAGGGCGTGGTCATCGCCAAGCGCAACCGCGGGCTGAACTCCGCCTTCACGGTGCGCAAGATCTCCCACGGCGAGGGGGTGGAGCGGGTGTTCCAGACCTACAGCCCGGTGATCGCCGAGATCCAGGTCAAGCGCCGGGGTGACGTGCGCCGCGCCAAGCTGTATTACCTGCGCGGGCTCACCGGCAAGGCCGCCCGTATCAAGGAAAAGCTCTAACAGGGTCCGCCGCCCGGGGTCACCGCATGGGCTGGGGCTATGAGGAGCGGCGGACCCTTGGGTCTGACCGATTTTCTCTCCGGTGCGGGTACTCGGGTTCGGTGCGGTGGGCTCTGGTATAACACCATGACCGACGGTCCTCAAAGGGCCGGGTGAGGTGCGAGTGGCCGCGACCTTTTACTGGCACGACTACGAGACCTGGGGCGTCGACCCGCGGCGGGATCGCCCCTGCCAGTTCGCCGGGCAGCGCACCGACGAGGACCTCAACCCCGTCGGCGAGCCCCTGGTGCTCTATTGCCGGCCCGCCCTGGACCTGCTGCCCCAGCCGGAGGCCTGTCTGGTCACCGGCATCACGCCCCAACTGGCCGATGCAAAGGGTTTGATCGAGGCCGAGTTCACCGCCGCCATCGCGGACGTGTTGAGTGTCCCCGGCACCTGCGGGACCGGCTACAACAGCATCCGCTTCGACGATGAGGTCACCCGCCACCTCCTCTACCGCAACCTGCGCGACCCCTATGCCCGCGAGTGGCAGCACGGCAATTCGCGCTGGGACCTGATCGACATACTGCGCCTGGCCCAGGCCCTGCGCCCGGAGGGTATCGTCTGGCCGCTGCGCGACGACGGCACCGCCTCCTTCCGACTGGAAGACCTGACCGCGGCCAACGCCATCCCGCACGCCGGTGCCCACGATGCCCTCATCGACGTGCAGGCGACCATCGCGCTCGCGCGACTGCTGCGCCGTGCCCAGCCGCGGCTCTATGACTATGCCCTGCGGCTGCGCGACAAGCGTGAGGTGCGGACCATGCTGGAGAAGGGCGAACCCCTGGTGCACGCCTCCGCCCGCTTCCCCGCCGCCCTGGGGTGCATCGCCCCGGTGGTCGCGGTGGCCCAACATCCGACCAACGGCAACGGTGTAATCTGTCTGGACCTGCGCGCCGACCCGGACCAATTGCTGGATCTGTCGGTGGAGGAACTGCGCCGACGGCTCTTCACCCCGAGCGCCCAGTTGCCGGCCGGGGTCGAGCGTATCCCGCTCAAGACGGTCCAGGTCAACCACTCCCCGGTGCTGGCCCCGCTCAAGACCCTGACGGCAGCAGCGGCGGCGCGCTGGTCCATTGATCCGGCCCAGGTCGTGCGCCGGGCCCAGACCGTCAGGGACAAGGCCGCGGCCATCCGCGCGCGCGTCCAGGCGGTGCATCAGCCGGCGCCCGAGGGGCCGAACGGCCAGTCAGCAACCGACCCGGACCTGATGCTCTACTCCGGGGGCTTCCTGTCGGATGCCGATCGCCGGACCCTGGAGCGCGTCCGCGCCCTGGCCCCCGCGGACCTGGCCGCGGCCAATCCCCGTTTCGCCGACCCGCGCCTGCCGCAGATGCTTTTTCGCTACCGCGCCCGCAACTGGCCCGAGACCCTGAGTCCAGAGGAGCGCGAGGAGTGGGACGCCTGGCGCCTTACCCGCCTTACCGACCCCCAGGCCGGCGGGAGCATCCAGTTGGATCAGTACGAGGCCCAGCTTGCCGCGCTGGCGCAGACCCATGCCGCCGACCCCGCCAAGCGCCAGGTCCTCGATCAGTTGGGCGCCTGGGCCGAGGCGCTGATGGATGCCGGGGACTGAGGATGAGCGACAATCGTTGTCGTTGTCGTAATCGGAGAAGCGATGCACTTTGGGGTGCGAGAGAATCCAGGACGCTCCGATAACCTCGATTACGACAACGACAACGACAACGACAACGAACTTGGCGCCTTGGCGTGAGAACTGCTCTTCCCGGGATTACCCGGGCGGCAACGCGTCGCAATAGTCCTGCACCGCGGCGAGAATCGCCGCCGCGATCCGTTGCTGGTAGGCACCCTGGGCCAGCAGTGACTCCTCGTCGCGGTTGAGGATCACCCCGGCCTCCAACAGCACCGCCGGCATGGCGGCCCCCTTGAGCACCACCAGGTCGTCGAAGCGATAGAGGCCGAGCCTGGCATCGAGCAGGGGCCGGTGCTCGCCCGCGATCGGTTCGGCATGGTGCAGGGTCGGCGTCAGCCCCCGCGCCGTGAGCGAGCGCCCGAGCAGCTCGGCGAACCGCCGGCTGCGCTCGGCTTGGCGATTCTTGGCGGAAACGAAGAGCGAGAAGCCGCGAAAGTGATCGCTGTAGGGTCGGGTGACGCCATCCAGGGTCCAATTTGACAGATAGCGCGGCTGCACCGAGTCGTGGTGGATCGACAGTAACAGGTCGGCCCCGCGCCGTGCCGCCTCGTCCGTGCGCCCCCGCAGCGACTGGGCAGTGCCGTCGGCGTTGATCACAAAGCTGCGGCGGAACCCGCCGGCCGCGAGTACGTCGGCCGCCGCCGCGGCCAGGTCGCGATTGAACCGAAACTCGGGCACGCCGCGCGCGCTGACGGCGCCTGGGCTGCGCAGCGAGTGCCCGACATCGATGGCGACGACGAAAGCGGCCGGGGAACAGGCACGGGCCGGCCCGCCGTGGTAGAGGATGACCAGCAACACCAGGCCGATCAGACGGCTTTTCTCCGACATGTGGGGGTCTCCAGAGTGGGCCTAAGTCTTCAACCCAGAAAAAGCAGTTTAGCCGCAAATGAACGCGAATAGACGCAAATAATCATAGACTTGGCCTTGGCTGCATGTTCACTGTCCGCGTGACGCCCGTTCAGAGGCCCTGACCCTCCTTGGTCACGATCATCCGCTCCACGTCTGCCAGCCGCAGTTCCCGCCCATCCAGGATGCGGACCACGCGGCCCTGGATGTCGCGTCGGTGCGCCTGGTAGCGCGTGATGGCCCCAGTGTTGGCGTTGACCACCTGGACCTCCACCACCTGATCGCCCAGTGCCCAGTCGCGGTACAGGTACCAGCCGCTGCCGAGCAGCATGACCGCCACCACGCCATAGGCGGCCCAGCGGACTGCACCGGCGGGAAGCAGCGGGGGTCGCGGCGGACCGTCGGCCAGGGGCCGACCCCGGCCGCGCAGCCGCTGCCGGATGAAAAAGAAGGCGGCGAGCACCACCGCGGCGGTCAGCAGGAATTTCCAGATCATATGGATTGGCTGTCGGTGAGTCCGTGAGAAGTGGTGGAACCGCGGAAACGATGATGTGGCAGGCCCGCGGCCGGATCGACAGGCTAACACGAGCGCACCCCCGCCTTCCCGGGTTGCGGGTCCGTACCCCTGCCGTTTACCATCCCGTCCGCCTCTCCAGTGACCCGTTCAGCCGACCCGAGCCCATGCGTCAACCATCCTACCTGTCGGCACCGCTCCCGGCGCTCCTGTGGGCGCTGCCGCTCCTGGCGGCCCTGGCGGCGGGCTGCGGCTGGTCGGCGCCGCCGACCGTCAATCTGCACCGGGCGGTTCAGGTAGGCGATCTGGACCAGATCAGACGGCACATCGCCGCCGGGACCGACCTGAATCAGCGCGACGGCAACGGCGACCTGCCCCTGCACCTCGCCGCCCGGGCCGGTCAGGTCGCCGTTGCGCGTGAATTGGCGGACCACGGGGCCACCCTGACGGCCCGCGACAGCGCTGGCCGCACCCCCCTGGAACTGGCCCTGACCCACGGCAGGACCCAGGTCGCCGTCCTGCTGGTGCAGTTGGGCGCCCCGCTGGAGGCCCAGGCGATGCTGGTCACCCTGGTGCACGCCGGGGTCTGGGACCGCGACAGTGTCGACTTCCTGCTGCGCCGCGGGGCCGACCTGAACCGGCCCGACGCCCAGGGCCGCACGCCGCTGCACCTGGCGGTCACCCTGGGCCACCTGGAGACCGTCAAACGGCTGATCGCCCGCGGGGCCGACGTCAACCGCCCCGATGGGGCCGGTCGGACGGCGCTCGCGCTGGCCCGTGCCCGCGACCCCAGGCAACCGAACACCGCCGACATCCAAACGGCATTACAACAATCCGGCGCCCGCCCCTGAGCGGTGCGGCGCCCCAACCCTTGGGAGAGACAGCGATGGCAGAAACAGTGGAGGACCTGACCGTTTCCTACACGGAAGACGGGATCGAGACCAGCAAGGAACTGGACAAGGTGATCCTGTCCAAGGGCAGTTGGACCACCATCATCTTCCGCTATCAGGACTGGGACAAGGCCAAGGAGGTCTATGGCCCGGACAAATTCACCATCCGCCGCTACCAGAAGCGCGCCGGCGAATACCGCCAGCAATCCAAATTCAACATCTCCAGCCGCGCCCAGGCGGAGGGGCTGATCAAGGCGTTGCAGGGCTGGTTGGGGGAGGGGGGCGACGAATGATGGGCGGGTGCCCACGCGTAAGGTGAGCAATGGTCGGAGCGGAAAACCGCGCCCGTTGCGGGCGACCGGACTGCCGGGTCGGGCTGCTGGTCCTGATCCTGCTCGGGGCTATCCCGCCGGCACGGGTGAGCGCGGCCGAACCGCGCCTGCCCGGGGAGTCGCGATGTTTCGGTCAGATCTATACCGGCACGCGCGGGGACGCTGTCCCGATCTGGCTGCACCTGGTCAGAAGCAAGAGTGACCTGAGTGGCTCTTATTATGAGCAGAGCGATAGCCAATACGACGCGGCGACGAATCGCTACCGAACACGGGAGTTGTATGGCAACCTGGCGGCGGACGGGCAATTCGTCCTCCGGGAAACGGACCGGAGCAATGCCGGCGACCCGCCGCGCACCGGCAGGATCGCGGGCACCTTCGATCCCCGGGGCGAGGCCACCGGGTCCTGGGAGTCGGCGTCTGGTGAGCGGTCGGCCCCGTTTCATATCAGGCCCGTGGACAGCCTGGAGCAGGGACGGGAGCCGCGCTGGCGGCTGCGTTTTGCGCCGGGGAGCCTGTCGGACGAGCCCGGCCCGGTGTGGTTCTCCATCGCCGGGGGCCCGGAGCTGGTTCTCACCCGGCCGGACAATAAGGCGGTCGCGCCTTGTTTCCCCCCCCAGTCGTTCTTCGCGTATGCAGATCTTCTTGATCCCGGGTCGGTCCAGGTGCGAAGACTCGGCGGCGAGCCTGATGTCTATTGGATGACCTACGATCTTAAGAGCGAATACTGGAATCGGCGGGAGCGCGAGCGACGCCAACGCGTGGTGCTTGCGAGCGATACTGAGCATAGCCTGTTCGATGAGTGGTCACAGGATTTCAGCGGCTCGGGCAACGGGAGCTGGAGCTTCGAGCGGTCTGAGGACTATGCCGCAAGTTATCGCGGGGACAGCCTGAACGTCGTGAAGACGACGACCGCCGGCGAGGAGGTCGAGGACGATTGCGGACAATGCGAATACGCACATGACAGTTGCACCGCGGACTGCGATAGCTTCAAGTGTGCGCGGGAAAGGGCCGACACGTTGGCGCGGTGCCTGGATCTCTGTCGTCGCGATTGCGAACGAGAAGACTGGATGCAGGAATGCTACGCCGGGAAGATCACACTCCTGTCCTCGGCAAGCAAGCGGGTGCGCAAGCTCGAGGTTCCGACCGGCCGTGTCGAATCCGACCAGGTCTTGGCGACGCGGACCTATACGCCGGGTTGGTTTCGTTGCTCAAGTCAAGCCAAGGCGCCGCTGCGTTTTCTGGTCCGCGACGACGGCCGCACCGCATGGCTGCTGGTGCGTGACGCGCAGCAGGGGCCGGTCGACCTCGATCCTGAGACGCCCGTCGCGATTCCCGCCCATACCGCCTGCTGGCTGTATAACCGGGAGCCCTGGGACAAGCAGGATGGGGACCGGGTCTATCCGTCGGCACCGCCGGACCAACTGCGTCCCAATCCCGTGGTTCCAGAGGATTGCTGCATCCTGGAAGTCTCCGCCGACGGGAAGCGGACTTTCCTCTATGGCAAGGGCAGCGATGAGAAGCCGGGCGCTTTGCTGGCCGTTGTCGACAATGACATACAGGGCTGCTACAGCGCCAATGTCGCGCAGAACGGACGCTGGGGGAAGGCCTGGAGCGAGCCGTTCGGACCTGACCAGCGGATGATCCTCGGCTCGGGTGGGCGGCTGCGCAGTGCGGCCTTTGCGGGTGCGCCGGAGATCCGGTATCCGGGCACGCAGGGCGGCGCGGCACGCCTTGCCATCGGCACGCCGGTCCTGGTCCTGGGGCGCTCAGCCCTGGCCACCCGCGTGGCCGGGGTGCAGGACTACTGGTACTACGTCGTGGGGCCGCAGCGTGTCAACGGATGGGCCTTCGGTGGACTGCTGACGCCCTTTGATTCTTCCCATCCCGAACAGGCCTACCGTCGGATTGTGGAGCATTACCTGGCAGCGGCGTCGCACGACGCGATGGAGGAGGCCGACTTCGCGGCCTTCCTTGGCCGGCTGCGGGCCGAACTGCCCAAGGCGGCGGCGCCGGCCGGGGAGGCGCAGGAGGGGCCGCGCCGACTGCTCGAGCGCTTCGACGAGCGGATGCAGACCTGCCGCACCCCCGGCCGCGCCCTGCAAGGGCACAGGGGCGCGGTGCGGGTGCAATCCGTGCCCCGTCACTCACGCATTACCCTTGGCGCGGGCGTGCTTGTGCGGCCCGACCCGCAATCCGGTTGCGGGCAACTCCAGCGCCTCCCCCTGGGGACGGTGGTCTCCGTGACGAAGCGGACCGCGGGGACTGAACGCATCGGCGATGTCGAGGACCGCTGGTACCAGGTGCAGACCGCCGACGGCATCCTGGGTTGGGTCTTTGGGGGTCTTCTCGCCCCCTTCGATCCGGCCCATCCGCAGCAGGCGTACCGGGTGATCCTAGAGCGCCATGCCGCCGCCGCGGGCGCTGCCTTCCGTGATGAGGTCGAGTTCCTGCAGTTCCTTGGAACCGGCCGCGCCCACCTGCCGCCAGCGCTGTCTCCCGATCTGGAGTTGGCACGCTTGGACAGCATCGACCGGCTTGCCGCCATGGCCCCTGCGTTCGGGCTGGAGACCCTGAGTGCACCCTGGCTTGCCGCTCAGTTGGCGGGATTGGAGCCTTATCTGGTAGAGGGCTATCTGCGAATCGGTGACGCCTACTGGGGCTGGCATGACCGCAATCCGCGCCACCCTGCCGCGGAGCGGGCGGCCTGGCGTGGGACCCGGAGCCCGCGGGTGATCGGATTGGATGGCCCGGTGGACGATGGGGAGGCCGAGGGCGAGGACTGCGACGAGGCCTGTGCCGCAGCGGCCATTGCGGCGCTCCCGGCCGACCCCTTCATCCGCTATCTCGCGCTCTACCCCTTGGCAGTCCATGCCGCAGAGGCGGCTGGGAAGGTGCAGGAAACCCTCAGTGATTATTTGACGACCTGGTTGGACGAGAAGCCGGAAATCGCCTGCTGGGCCCCGGTCCGCCAAGGTCTGGAGGCCGCACTGGGTTCCCTGCAACCGGTCAAGGATGCGCGGGTCAGCGCGACCGGGGAGGCGGGCGCCCGGATCAGGCAACTGATTACGCGCTGTATGGCGCAGTGATCCTAACGGCCATGGCGCCCGCGCCACCCCGAAAGATGAACGTTGCGGGGGCCATGGCCGTTCCCTCACCCCGCCCTCTCCCAAAGGGAGTGGGAGAACTGGAGCGCGCTCCCGGCGCGACTTTCACGGTAAATCCGGCAGCTACTCACGCCTTGCCGCGATAGGCCGCCGGTGTTTCCAGCGGGCGCAAGTGCGGTTCGGTGTGGCCGGTGCGCAGGGCCACACCGTGAAAGGAGTTGCGCTCCACGTCTTCATTGCCCCACTGGTCCCAGCCGTCGCGCTCGAAACGGGCGAAGAGTTCGAGATAGGGGCCGGGGGAGCAGCGCTCGATGAGGTCGAAGATCTCGTCCGGTTTGCGTGAATGCTCGCGCTTCTGGGTCGAGAGCAGATTGACCTGTCGGCGGCCCGGCGCCAGGGTCCGCATACCGCCGCGCACGCCGAACAGGACCATCTCGGTGACGTTTCTGAAATAGAAGCCCACACCGCGCCCATCCGGTCCGCCGTCCTTGCGGACCTTGTACCAGATCAGATTCGACTTATAGGTGAAGCCCCAGGCGGCCATGACGCGCAGGCCCTCGGCGAGCAGGGCATTGGGTACCCACAGATACAGGTGACTGCGCTCGGCGGCGACCTCCTGCACCGGCAGGTCCATGATGTCATTGACGGCCATAGTCGGGTAGCGGAGCAGGCGCCTGTGTTCGGGCGCCATCTTGCCGGTGCGGTTCTGGAACTGCCACGGGGGGTCGGCGAGGATGGTGGAATAAAGCTCATCCACCTTCGACAACAGGTCCTCACCGGGGGTTGGCCCGGTAATACTAACAACTTTGGTCATATAGGGTGTCTCTAATCCCAAAAACGAGCAGTGGGCAACCGCCGCTGCCGCCTCCCTCGATCTTCGGCAGCAGCTTGCTCATATGCGTCGTTGAGGCTCCATAGCTGCTTCCGCGTCCCAACCTGGCAAAAATACTCTGCAATGAATCACATCGCGTAATGATGACGCCAACCGAGATCACCCTCTCAGGGTACTCGCGCGGTCACGGTTGCTTCAAAGAACCCCTTAACTGGTCGACCGTCGGGTCCCCCGGCGCTACGGCGGCCAGCTTGTCCAGCCAGGCGGTCGCGGCCTCGCGTTGCCCGAGCTTGGCGTGGTACTGGACCAGGGCGACCAGCAACTCGGTATTAGCCGCGTCGCGCTCGGCGGCCGCCGCCAGGACTGGCAGGGCCTCGGCGGTCTGACCGGCGCCGTCCAGGGCGATGGCGTAGACATAGGCGTAGCGGGTGTTGGCGGGTGCGAGTTCCACCGCGCGCTTCAGATCGGTCAGGGCCGCGTCCAGGCGCTTGGCCCGCACCAGTGACAGGCCGAGCGCGTGGTGCAGGTCGGCGCTCTCGGGGTCGACCGCGAGGCCGGCGCGCAGTTGCGCCTGCGCCTCGGCCTCCCGGCCCTGGCCGCGGTAGAGGTCGGCCAGGTTGGCATGGGCGGGGATGAAGCGCGGGTCCAGGGCCAGGGCCTCGCGGTAGGCGCGCTCGGCGACCTCCGGCTCCCCGGCGGTGAGGGCGATCAGGCCCAGGTTCAGGTTGGCTTCGGGGCGGTCGGCGTTGACGCTCTCGGCGGCCACATACTCCTGCAGGGCGCTGTCCAACTGACTGGCCAGCTCCGCGCCCATCGTTTGGGTCGCGAGCGGCGCCAGCACCCGGGTCGCCTCCAGGCGCACGGTGCGCGCGGGGTCGGTGAGCAGGGGCCAGGCCTGTTCGGTGCGGGTGCGCAGGTCAGTGACTTCGAGGTAGCGCACGGCGGCGGCGCGTACCAGCGGGTCCGGGTCCTTGAGCAGACGGGGCAGCGTCAGCATGGCGTCCCGGCTCGGGTGTTCATGGAGCCGTTCCAGGGCGCTGGCGCGGGCGATGGCGGGCTGGCCCGGGTCGCCGGCCAGGGCGAGCAGGCGCGCCGGGGCGTCCGCCGCGTTGGTGTCGGCCGCGTGCAGGGCCTCGCCGAAGTGGGGGCCGCGGCGGGCCGGGTCCGGGAACCAGCCGGCCACCGCGGCGGCGGCCCAGGCGGCGTCCTTGTCCTGGTGACAGGCGTTGCAGGCGTTGGGGGTGCCGAGCGTCTCGGACAGGTCGGGGCGCGGCACCCGCAGGCTGTGATCGAAACGCGGGTCCACCACCATGTAGAGGCGCCGGGGCATGTGGCAGGCGACGCAGGCGGTACCGGTGCCGCCCGTGGCGTGGTGATGGTGGGTCTTGTCGTCATAACGCTCGGCCTGGTGACAGCGGGTACAGACGGCGTTGCCCGCGGCCTTGAGCTTCAGGCTGTGGGGCTCGTGGCAGTCCGAGCAGACGACGCCCTGGTGGTACATGCGGCTCTGGATGAAGGAGCCGTACTCATAGTCCTCGTCTTTGATCTGGCCGTCCGGGAAGTACAGGGACGGCGACAGCAGGGCGAGGCGGAACCCCTGATGCAGGGGCTCGCCGGGGGTCAGTTCGTCCCAGATACGCCCGCGCCGGGAGTGGCAGCGGGCGCAGGTCTCGTTCTGCGTCTGGCTCTTGCGCGGCACCGTGCGGGCCGGCTTGCCGGTCGCGGGGTCGGTCTGCCACTGGCCGCCGTCGCGGTCCTTTAGGTCCACCAGCAGGCCCAGGGTCGGATCAGTGGACGCGGCGGGCGGCGTCGGGGCGGTGCCGGACGCCTTGGCGGCGACTGCCGCCTGGGCCCAGGCGACGTGGCGGGAGCCGGGGCCGTGGCAGGCCTCGCAGGCGACGTTGATCTCCGCGAAGCGCGTGTCGTAGACGTGGCGCTCGGCGTCGTACCCCTTCTTGAGGTCGGTGGAGTGACAGTCGGCGCACTGGTAGTTCCAGGTCTGGTCGGGCGCCGTCCAGTGCAGCGGGTTGCGGTGGTCCATCTTTTCGTTCGGGTAGAGATGGAACCAGCGCTGGCCGCCTTGGTCCTGGGGGCGGCTGTCCCA
Source organism: Candidatus Thiodictyon syntrophicum (assembly GCF_002813775.1). Taxonomy (NCBI): domain Bacteria; kingdom Pseudomonadati; phylum Pseudomonadota; class Gammaproteobacteria; order Chromatiales; family Chromatiaceae; genus Thiodictyon; species Candidatus Thiodictyon syntrophicum. The sequence goes on along the minus strand of NZ_CP020370.1, from coordinate 6,359,096 downwards.
GGCGATGCCGAGGCTTTGCAGGCGTCCGCCGGGGAACTCGATCAGGTATTGCTGGAGCGGATACCAGCCGAAGGTATAGCGGATGGGGTAGTCCTTGAGCGTCCCGTCGGGGCCGTCGGTGCGGACGAAGAAGCGCCCGTCGCGCTTGAAGAAGCGTGAGGTCACCCCGTGGGCGGTGAACTGCACGTCCTTGAAATCACCCAGTACCGTCTTGGCAGTCGGCTCCTTCATGGCCCGGTCGTGAAAGGAGTCGCGCCACAGGTCGCGTTCCTTGGCGTGGCACTCGCCGCAGACCGCGACGCCCAGGTAGCCCGCCTCCGGCGCCGCCGCCATGGAAGATGACAGGATCGGTATCAGCAGCAGGGCGGGCAGCAGGGTGCGCAGGTACATGGCGGTGGGTCGCGTCCGGGTGGTGGGGGCAAAGAGGCGTAATCGGCGGGCGGCATGATCCCAGAAAGAGCAGTCATCCACGGATGAAAACAGATTATCGCAGATAATTCATGGACTTACGCTTGGCCGGGCACTCACCTTGCCGGTGATTGTGACAATAGGGATAAGCGCATGACAATGCAAAGAAAATCTGTGTTCATCTGTGTTCATCTGTGTTCATCTGTGGATTTCAGGGTCATTGGTCCGCGCAGCGGACCCTACGGGCTGCGGTTAAATCGCGCCTTTCGGGTCTATCGGTGGGCCGCCACCGCCGCGTGAATGTTCGTGATCAGGTCGCCGGCCTTGTTTTCCGCGTCCGACGGTTGGCTGTTCAGCCCCACGGCGAAGATGATGCCGTCCGCCGGGGTATAGACATAGAGCACGCGAAATCCCAGCGTCTCACCCTGATAGTACCAGCCGGTGCCCATGGGCGCCTTGCTGAACTGGGCAACCCCGAGGCCGAAGCCGTGCGGATCGGCGGCCGAGGTCGCCGCGATCGGCTGGCCGGTCTTATTGGAAACGATGGAGAGCAGCGCCTGCCGCTCGGGGGCCGCCAGCAGCGGGGACTGATAGAGCGCAGCGACCCAGTGGGTCACGTCCCGCGGGGTCGCGACGATGCCGCCCGCGGCCCCCGCCCAGGACATGTCCATGCGGCTGACATCGCGGCCCAGCAGCTTCGCCAGCCCGGCGTTTTCCGGATCATGGCTCCAGAAATAGCCCGCCGCCAGCCGTGCGTTGACGGTGTCCGGATAGGTGTCGGGGCTGTAGTAGGTGGCGGTGAGCCCCAGACGCTCACCCAGGAACCGCTCCGTGATCTCTTGCGCATAGGGGTGGCCGGTCACCCGCTCGATGATCATGCCCGCCAGGATGTAGTTGGTATTGGAGTAATTCCAACCAGTCGTCGGCGCCATGGCGTCGGGGTAGGTCGGATCGGCGAAACCGACCAAGACCGGCGGCGTCCAGTGCCGCTCGAGCCCCACGGCGGCCATTGACTTCAACATGGCTGGGCTATTGTCGTAGCCCGGAATCCCGCTCGTCATGTGGAGCAGCCGACGCAGGGTCACCTCTTTCCAGGCCGGATATTCGGGCAGCAGTTCGCCCAGGGGCTGCTCGATACGCAGCCTTTTCTCCGCCTGGAGTTGCAGTAGCGCCGCCGAGGTGAATGACTTGGTGATGCTGCCGATTTGGAACAGTGTCGCTGGCGTGACCGGTGCCGCGTCTGCCGCGCGTGCCACCCGCCCGGCGACGACGTTCAGATTGTCCTGCCCGCCCGGCAGCAGCACGCTGATCGACACTGCCGAGATGTGTTCGGGCTCGCCCCTGGTGCTCAGGTAGTCGTCGGCGATTTGCTGCAGCGCCGCCTGCATCGCGCCCCGGTCCGTCGCCGCGGCGGGGTGGACCCCGAGCGCCAGGGCGCAGACGAGCAGCAATTCCCCAAGGTTAAACTTCGGCATCTGAGTGGTCTCCGGCGCAAGGTTGGAAAAGAGGTAAGCCCGAGCGCTGCAGTGTCCCCGCGCGGTGGCCGATGCGTCAACCGGATTCCAGCAGTTGGTCCGCGAAAAACCGACGTCTGGGAACGGTTCACTGATAAACGACAACGACAACGATTGTGTTTGTGTTTAACTGGTTCCTGACTCGTTACCTAGGGCAGGTCGCCGAGCGGAATGGGATAGACCAGCTCCGATTGGTCGCGCCCGCCGCTTTGCGCCAGGTCGACCCATTTGTCCTGATCGGCGTAATAGAGCCCGTAGCGGCGGATCTTCTTGTTCAATTGGTCGATGAATTCGTATTGGCGCATGGCGCCCCAGCGGGTCCAGGTGTCCTGGGTCAGGGCCAGGACGTCGCTCTTGTAGGGTAGCCCCTGGAGGTACTCGCCCAAGAGCCCGAGGTCGGCGAGCCGGGTGGACTGGTCGCGGCTGCCGGCCTGGGGGTCGACGCTGAAGCGGGCGGCGACACTGGCCAGGCGGTCGAAGAAACTGCGGGTGCCCTGTTCGGCGTTCAGGTCGGCCTCGGCGGCCTCCACGATCCCCTTCAAGACTTGTTGCAGGTCGGAGAGTTGATCCTTGGTCAGGAGCACCCGCACGTCTACGGCGTAGCGGGAGGGATCGGCGAAGTCCCGGTCGCTGATCCAGGCCTCGAAGACCTCCGGGGCCCGGGTCCCCTCGACCTGACCCAGATAGGCGAGTCGGGCAGCGTGGCCCAGGCTGTCGACGATGGCCCGGATCTGCGCCGCCTGGTCTGTGCCGGCGGGTGTGGCCGCGCCGGGCGGTGGTTGGCCGGGTGCGGCCGGGCGTGCGAGGTTCTCGATCAAGCGCCCGGCATAGGTGTCGATGGCCGCGGTGAAGGCCCTGACACTGCCCTCGTCGATCGGGAAATAGGCGGTCTCCTGGTTGACGGCGTTGCGTGACAGGGTGCGGTACTGGGCGGCGGCGGGCTCGGTGTTGCCCTGGCGGCGGGCCTCGGGGGTGAGGAGATGCAGCACGGCGATGGAGGTCCCGGCCTCGCCGGCGAGGCTGCGCAGGCGCGCGGCATCGAGCCCGGTGCTGGATTGCACCCGCTGACCGGTCGCGGGGTCGCGTTGGGAGCCGTCGAGTGCCCCGGCATCGGTGATCAGGATGATGTGGCGCTCGGCAAAGCGCTGCCGCCAGTCGGGGGTGTCCAGCGCGGCCTGGATGCCGGCATAGGGGTCCTCGTCGAACCGGTCGGTCGCGACCCGTGCCTCATCGAGGGTGCGCACGCGCCTGAGAAAATCGCGCCCATCCTTGATCTCGGCCGGGTTGGCGTAGGTGCGGGCGATGAATTCGAGCCCCGCGGCCTTGGCGGGGTCGCCCGCGGCGGCGCGAAAGGCGACCAGTCCGAAGGCGACCCGATCGAGCAGCCCGGCCGCGCGGACCTGCTGGTAGAAGCGCGCGACCGCGGCCTTGGTCTGGGCGATGTAGGGTCCCATGGAAAGCGTGGAGTCGATGACGAAGATGACGGCGGCGCGGTAGGGCGTCGGCAGCGCGGGTGCGGCCGGCGCCCCCGGTGTGGGGGGCGCGGACGCCGCCTGGTCGCTCGGGTTCTGGTTGGCAGCGGGGTCCGGCAGGGTCACCGAGGCGACCTTCAGCGCCCGCACCTTGTCGCCGGTGGCGGCGCGGTACTCGGCGAAATCCAGGATCGGCAACAGATAGAAATGCCGGCTTAAGTCGATGAAATTAAAGGGCTCCACCGCCAGGACCCGCGGGTCCGGCCGGCCCTGCGCGACGCTGTCTCGCAGGGCCGCGGCGGCTGGTCCCGGGGCCGGGCTGTCGAGGATGGCCCGCAGGTCATCCGCACCGCGCAGGAACAGCATCGGCGCGCGCCCGGCCGCCCGGTTGGTGAAGGCCAAAGTGAGTTGCTGCCGCCAGGGGGTCGTCCGGCGCGTCGGCAGCCAGCCCAGGACGCTCTCCTCGCGCGTCCCGGTTCCCACCCGCAGCCACTCCTGCCCGTCGGCCGTTTCCCGGGCATAGACGTAGAGTCGGGACAGGGCCTTGAGCGGGTCGCGGCCCGGGCCCCCCGGGGTGGCGGCGACCATGGCCCCCGGGTGGGTCAGCACCCGCTCATAGAGGTCGCGCTTGCCCGCGGGGTGAAGCGGTTCTGCCGACGCGACCCAGGCACCGGTCAGCAGGGCCAGCAGCAGGGCCGCACGCCAGGGTCCGGGTCGCTGCGAGCGGCGCAGGGTGACAGGCTTCACGGTGGCACTCCGGGTTGCGTTCATTTGTGGCCGAATACTCTCTTTGGGCGTTTCGGCTGCTCAGCGTTGTTGCAGGGCCGCGAGTTGGTCGGCGGCCTGCGTATCGCCGGCCGCCGCCGCCTTGCGCAGCCACGCGATGGCGTCCTGGTAGACGGGCCCCGCGTCGGCCTCGGCCAGGAGCAGTTGCGCGTAGCGCCGCTGCGCCGCGGGGATCCCGCCCTCGGCCGCGCGTTGGTACCAGACCTGGGCGCTGTCGGGGTTGGGCCCGGCGAAGCAGGGCCTGGGTTGAAAGTCGGCCGGGTCATAGCGTTGCCCCAGGCGCCGCGCGAGCGTCGCATCACGCTTGGCGGCGTCGATGAAGAGCCCGATGGCGGCCTCGCAGTCACCCGCCTGCGCGACCCGTTCGGCATGGCCGAAGAGGTCCGCCGGGGCCAGGTCCTGGCCCTTCAACTCCAGAAAAAGTGCCTTGCCGACCAGGGCCCCGGCGCTTGGCCCCGGTGTCGGCCTGGTTGGCGGCGGGACCGGTGCGCGGGTCTGCGCGGCCAGATACCACCAGAGCAAGGCGGCGCTGCTGACGATTGACAGCGCTGCCGCGGCCCAGTGTCCCAGTGTCCGGCCGCGGGCGAGTGCGCGGTCCGCGGTGCCTGGGCCGCCGGGCGTGGCCGCGACCAGGGCCGCTGCGGCCCCCACCGACTCCGGGGCCTCAAGCGGTGCGCGCCGCATCGCGTGCGGCGGCGGGGACGCCGCCCCCGGCCGCGGTCGACCTGGTGCGGGCGCGTCACCCGCGGGTCGGTCGGCGGGGCGTCTCGCGTCGGCCAGGGTCGGATCGGGAGCCGGATCGGGGGTCGCCGACCCGGCCGCCGGGTCAGGTTCGAGTTGGGGGGTCGCTGCGCGGTCCGGTGCAACGGCCTGGGGGGCTCGCGCGAGGCCCTCCAGCGGCCCGCAATCCGCGAAATCGCGGCGCCGCACATGCACCAGCAGCGCGTCGCCCGTGGCCGCGCGAAGGCCCATGGTCAGCGCCGCGCCGACGCCGAAGCGGACCCCTGCATCGTCGTCGTCGCCCAGGCGCGCGCAGGGATACCAACTGGGCGCCGCGTCCCAGCGCCCGTGCGGCGTCAGATAGCGGTCATCAACGCGGCGCTGGACCGCCACCAGGACCTCGGAGCCGACCGGCGGCAGCCCGCGGACGCGCAAGGTCCCCCGGTCCGCATCCGTGGCCTCGAACTCGATCTGCAATGCCATCGCGCGGCTCCTCCCCAACGCCGGGGTCCACTGGTCCCGGCGATCCCACCATAGGATATCCCCGGCGCCCGTCCTAACTCCAGCTTGCTTCGCAGTTTGCACCACGGTGCTGACCACTGGTCCGATGATCGGGCGTTCGCGCCCGGTGGTCAGAAAACCGCTTTTGCGATTTGCGTCGCAGCTTTCCACAGCGGATAGCCGATACTTAAGTTCGGTGCGTTCGTCAGGTGGTACTCGCCGTTGGTCGCCAGCATCACTGCCCTGACTGTCTGTTTTCGATAACAAAGAACGCTTGATGGGATTCGGAAATCAATCCCTTGCCGTAGTACGACGCTTGACGCACACAGCCATAAGTCATCAGTTCAACCGCAGTTCAGGGGCACAGACCATGCTGAATCATCGACTTCTTCAGAGCGCCTTGGTAGCGACGGCCTTGGGTTTGCTGCCGCAAGCGCAAGCCGCGAGTCCCGACCAGGCCGAGAAAGCCCACCATGGGCGGCCAACGCAACCCGCGATTCCGGACGCGGACGGGGTCTTCTGGGGGTGTTACTCCAAGCTGTTGACGGTGGTCCGCTTGATTGACCCGGCGCGCACGCACTGCAGCGCAAGCGAGGTCATGATCCACTGGAATGAGACCGGGCCGGTCGGTCCGCAGGGTGTGCAAGGGCCGGCGGGTGCTGACGGCGCACCCGGCGCTGACGGCGCCCCCGGCGCTGACGGGGCTCCCGGTGTTGCCGGTGCTCCCGGCGCTCCCGGTGCGCCCGGCCCAATGGGTCCGCAAGGCCCGGCCGGGTCGAAGGCGGCCGGTCCCTGCTATAATAACGACCAAGATCGTTATCAGGACTGCAATAATGGTACCGTGACGGATACGGTGACCGGCCTGATCTGGCTGAAGCAGGCAAATTGCTTTGGGGAGAAGCCCTGGAGTCTGGCGAACCAAGCGGCCGCGGGATTGGCCAGCGGGACCTGCGGTTTGAGCGATGGCTCGTCGGCCGGCGACTGGCGATTGCCCACTGCCGCGGAGTGGGGTGCGACGGTTGCCCAGGCACACGACATGCATTGTCAAGCGCCCGTCTTGACCGACACCTATGGCGGCAATTGTTATAACACAGCAACAACGCCGCCTTTCTTGGACGTTGGGGGCCGTTACTGGTCGTCGGAAACCTACGCGCCAGCCCCCACCTCTGCGTGGGACATGGAACTCGACGATGCCGGCGCGGCCGGCCTTCCCGGCAAGGACATTAGCGATTTAGTGTGGCCGGTGCGAAGTGGACGATGAGGCGCCTGGTTGCCTGGAGTGCCCGGTCTTTATCCCGGGCCTTTGAGGATGCCGTGGCAGGCCCGGTGCCGTCGTTTCGATTGGGTGTTCCGGCGCGCGGGCCGGTGGGGCATCGGTGCCCTCGGCAAGTCTTCGCGCCCCTGTCGACAGGTCCGGATCACTCCCTCGGGACTTAAAGATACCGATCCACTGCCCGCCGACTGTAGGGGTCCAGGTGGCGGGTATCGGGGACCAGATAGCGGATGCCCTGGGAGTCTTGCAGCAGGGCGCTGTAGGGCCCCAGGCGGCGCACATCGTCCTCGGTCTTGAGGACGAAGCGCGTCAGCCCGCGGTCCGTCTCGACCTCCCACTCCGCGGGCTCCAGATAACTTGAGACCAGGATGACACGCCGGACCTGGGGCACGAATTCGCGTCGCGCCAGTTCGTCCTCCAGAATGGTCCGCAGCGCGGCGGGCAGGGCGCTCAGGTCCTCGATACAACGCAGTTCGCGCCCCTCGGCATCGCAGATGATGACCCAATGGCCGGGGTCGGTGATCGGGTAGGCGCGCACCGGCACCGCGTCCGGGTAGTCGCGGCCGGTGGCGTCGCGGTAGACGAGGCGGCCGAAGGGGTCGATCCGCAACGCGAAACCGGGGTCGGACGGGGGCGTCTCAGTCATGCTCCTGGGCTCCTGATCTCAACTGGACTGTTTGACCTACAGCGTCAAATGCTGCTTCGCCTGCTCCAACTGGGCATGGTAGAGCCGCGCATAGGCCCCCTTCTGCTCCAGGAGCGCCTTGTGGGTCCCCACCTCGATAATGCGCCCGCGCGCGAGGACCACCAGCCGGTCGGCGCGGCGCAGCGTGCTCAGGCGGTGGGCGATGGCGATGGTGGTGCGCCCGTGGGTCAGGTTGTCGATGGCGCCCTGGATCTCGCGTTCGGTCTCGGTGTCGACGGAGGACGTCGCCTCGTCCAGGATCAGGATCTGGGGGTCGGTCAGGAGCGCCCGGGCGATCGAGATGCGCTGGCGCTCGCCGCCGGAGAGTGACTGGCCGCGCTCCCCGACCAGTGAATCGTAGCCGTCGGGCAGGCGCAGGATGAACTCATGCGCGCTCGCGGCGCGCGCGGCGGCCATGACCTCTGCCCGGCTGGCGCTCGGGCGGCCATAGGCGATGTTCTCGGCGATGGTGCCGTAGAACAGGAAGGGCTCCTGCAGCACGATCCCGATGTTGCGCCGATAGGCCTCTACCGGGAAGGAGCGGATGTCGACCCCGTCGACCAGGATCTGCCCCTCGGCCACGTCGAAGAAGCGGCAGATCAGATTCACCAGCGTGGTCTTGCCCGCCCCCGTATGGCCCACCAGTCCGATCATCTCCCCGGGTCGGATGGCAAGGTCGAGGTCGTGCAGGACGCGCCGCGGCCCGTATTGGAAGGAGACCGCCCGGAACGCGATGGCCCCCGTCACCCGGCCCGGTGCCACCGGGTGCAGCGGTTCCGGCACGCTGGGCACCCGGTCGAGGATCTCGAACACCCGGTGGGTAGCGGCGGCCGCCCGCTGCACGGCGCCCACCAGGCGGCTCAGGGTCTCAAGGCGTGCGTAGAAGCGCCCGATGTAGGCGACGAAGGCGGTCAGCACGCCCACGGTGACGTTGTCCTGGCCCACCTCCCAAACCCCGAAGGCCCAGACCACCAGGAGCCCCAGCTCGGTGAGGAAACTCACGGTAGGCCCGAAGAAGGCCCAAAGCGTGTTGACGCGCATATTGGCGCCCACGACGTTCTCGTTGGCCTCGTTGAAGCGCTCGATCTCGCGTCGCTCCTGGGTGAATGCCTTCACCACCCGGATGCCGGGGATGGTGTCGGCCAGCACACTCACCATGTCCGCCCAGGCGCGGCTGCCCCGCTCGAAGCCATGGCGCAGCCGCGCCCGCACCCGCTGCACCAGCCAGGCGATGAGCGGAAAGGGGGCGAGTGTCACGAGGGCCAGGCGGGGGTCGATCGACACCAGGACCGCCGACACCATGAGGATGGTCAGCACGTCATTGAGCAGATCGAGCAGGCTCACCGACAGAAACTGGCAGATCCGGTCCGTGTCGCTGCCGATGCGCGACATCAGGTCCCCGGTGCGCTTGCCGCCGAAGAACTCCAGCGACAGGGCCTGGAGGTGCGCATAGGTCTCGGTGCGCAGATCCGCGCTGATGCGCTCGCTGACCACGGCCATCACATAGGTACGCCCCCAGCCCAGGAGCCAGGCGAGCAGCGCCGCGCCGCCCAGACCGTACAGATAGAGTGCCGCCAGGTGGTAGTCGAGCGGGGCCCCGGTCGCCTGGTGTGGGATCAGCACCTTATCCAACAAGGGCATGGTGAGATAGGGCGGCACCAGCCCGGCCGCGGTGCAGGCGAGCATCAGGCCGAAGCCGAGCGCGATCAGACCGGCCCGCGGGCGGGCGAAGCGCGTCAGGCGCCACAGCGAGCGCCCCGGCGGCGGCAGCGGCGGGGCGGCGCAAAAGACACAGGTCGCCTGGCCGGGGGGGAGCGCGGCGCCGCAGGTCGGGCAGATGGTGCCCTGAGCCTCGGCCGTCTCCGTGGTCAGACCCTGGCCGCGGTCGATCGCCGCCTGGCAGACCTCGGCGAACTGCGCCGCCGCCGCGGTGCGGGCGCCGGTGTAGTGCCAGACGGCGACCAGTCCCGTCGCCCCCAAGGCCGCCAGGCGTCCCGCCGCGCCGCGGTGGCCGGCGCGCACCGACGTGAGGGCCGCGAGCGGCCAGGAGGCCCAGGCGCCCGCCGCGGTCCCCGCCGCCCGCCCGAGCAATCGGCGCTCGGTCAGGCACAGTTGCCCGGACCCATAGTGGCGGCGCTCATCCAGATCCGGCTCGAACCAGGCGAGCGGTGTCTCGCCCGGTTCGAGCAGGGCCTTGACCTCGGCGGACCAGCCGGGCACCGCGTTGATCTGGGGGTCTGGGGGTTCGGCTGCGACTGGGGGCGGTGATGTGGCCACTGGACTGCAAGGATCGACGTGAGCTGGTGGGCGCCGGCGACAGTGCCGGGTCGCGCAATGGTCGCACTTGTGTGGGGGATTGACCAGGACAGACGCCGATTTTGCGTCCGGCCTGGGAGCGCCGCACCCCAGTGCGGCGCGATCTCGCGGATAACCGCGGCGGTGCGGCTTGTGCGGAGGCCGGGCCGCACTGGGGTGCGGCGCTCCCAGTACGCGTTGCGGCTACTCGCCTTGGGTCGGACGGGGCATTCGCCCCGTCCGCAACGTTTGCTCCGGACCCGCGGGTCTGCCGTGCCCATCGGCGACGGAATAAACACTTGGGACGGGGCGAATGCCCCGTCCCGCCCGGGGGTTTAGCGCCGCAGCCCAAGCGCCTGGAGTCCAAGGCTTCAGCCTTGGAGCGCGCCAAGGCTGAAGCCTTGGACTCCGGGCAGAGGCGGCGCGGTCGGCGAGTGCGCCCTCATGGCAGTGGCGAGGCTCCTGGCAACCAGATCAACCTGGAAGTCGCATTTATTTCACGCAAAGACGCAAAGTTTTTCGTAGACCCTGAGCTTGCCGCGGTTGAGGGGGACCACCAGCGTGCAGGCGAGGCCGACCGCGACGGGAAGACTCGATGGAAAACAGTAGCAATATTCATTACCATCGAACCAGGAGGTACTGATCCATAGGCAAATGTTGAGAAGCCCAGCATTCGGATGGACATTGCGCCGCTGGCCGCGGATCTGGTGCGGGTGCTGGCCCCGGTCCCACGCGAACTGAACCAGGACGCAGATCGCGGCACCCAACCGCTCGGTCGGCACGGGCTGGACCAATCAGGCCGGAGACAGGCCGACGTCATCTGGGAGCGGCTCGGTCCCGTGCTCGGCCAGGACTCGGCGGCGGCGAAGGAGGTCGCGGCCCAACCGGGGGACCCGGATGCGCAAGCGGCGTTGTGCGGAGAGCTAACGCGTCTGCTCAAGGACGATCCCTCGTTGGCCCAGGGGCTCGCCGCCCTGGTTGACGACACCCGGTCTGCGGGCGGCACCTGGACCGGAATTCAGGGCCACGGTAATACCCTGGCCCAGGGTCAAGGAGCGACCGCCGCGACCGGAGGTTCTACCGTCGTCCGCGGCAATCTGACCCAAAATATTTTCCCGCTGCTCGATGCTAGCCCGCTATCCCTGAGTGCGGCCGACCGGGAGTTGGCCCTTGGGCGCTATCTCCGGCACGTCATCAGCCGCAACCGCTACCTGGAGCTTGAAGGCAACCGTACGCGGCCCTACCCACGAGACACCCGTTCACCTTCACCAATTGCAGTTACCTGCGTATTGGATCTCGCGGGTTCCCATCACCAATGCGTAGTATCGTCTATTTGTCAAGCACACGGAGGGGCGTGTCGCCCGCGTACCTGGCCATTGCGAAGGCGACCGTCCGCCCAAGCGGTTGGAGGGTCATCCGGTGGTCAACATCACCTGATACCAGGCCTACCTGTATTGCGTCTGGCTGGGCATGGTCACGGAACAGGATATCCGCCTGCCGAGCGAGGCGGAGTGGGAAAAGGCAGCCCGTGGGGATCAAGACCAGCGTCAGTATCCATGGGGACATGGGGAGACACATTCGAGGTGACTCGCTGCAATTGCCCACGGCTAGGACTGGGTAAGACTACTCCAGTCGGCGTATTTCCTGACGGGGCGATCCCTTCGGTTGCCTGGACATGAGTGGTAATGTATCGGAGTGGACCCGCAGTCTGTGGAGTCGCACTCGGACGGAAGTGGTCGACTTTTCAGTTGGTTATCGTCCGGAGGCAATATCCCACCTCGGCCATGACGAGTTCATGTGCGTCGGTTACCCCATACGGGCGACTTACAGCCGCTTGTGCAGCTACGCATACAAGCCGCAAGACGGTCGCGAGGGCCTGGATGCGGAACGAACCGATCCACGCGTGTTGCGCGGCGCTAGTTGCACCAGCCGGCACTACCAAGACCCAACCGTCAGCAGCAACGGTGTCGGGTTCCGCGTCGTCTTATACCGCCCCGACTAGTCCGCGCCAATGCCTCGGTTTACCACGGCCGACTTGGAAATGGCCAGCGACGCATGAGACCCCCATCACATTCCATTTCGATCCCACGACACCAGAACGAAACCTCCCCTCACCTCGACCACCGGAGAACGACATGGACATAGCCCCCTTGGCCGCGGACCTGGCAAGTCCGCTCGCCCCGCTGGTCCCATTATTGACTCAAGGCGGCGAGAAGGCCGCCGAGGCGCTCGGGGAAAAACTCGGGCAGGCTGGCTGGGAGCAGGTCCGGGCCATCTGGGACAAATTGCACGGTCGGCTTGGCGCGGACTCGGACGCCTTGCAGGAACTGGCCCTGACCCCCGACGACGCGGACGCCCAGGCGGCCCTGCGCGTGGCCGTCAAACGACTCCTGCTGTCTGATCCCATCCTGAGGGATGAACTCGCCGACCTGCGCAATCAGTCGAAGTCAGCCGCTGTCACTGCGGTCGGGATACGCGGGAACGGCAATGTGATTGCCCAGGGCGCGGGTGCGGTCGCCGCCGGACCCGGCAGCGTCGTGGTGGGCGGCAGCGTGCGTGGGTCGACTATCAATGCCGGCCATCGCGAATGAGACAAGCCGTGACTGGCTGCCCTTGGTAACGAGTCAAACACGAACGCAATCGTTGTCGTTGTCGGCCTTGATCATAATCCCGGCCTATCAGCCAACAGCGAGGTCTATGGTCCGCACAGCGGACCCTACGGCCCCGCGCCCGTAGGGTCCGCTCTGCGGACCAGCGACCTCCCCTACAGCAGGGTGGCCGGATTTATGGTCAAGGCCTGGTTGTCGTAATCGAGGTTATCGTGGCGCCCTGGATTCTCTTGCAGCCCAAATGGCATCGCTTCTCCGATTACGACAACGACAACGACAACGACGATGTCCTAGACCGGCTGATCGCTTGCGTGGTCCATCGTCATCACCCGTCACTGGGTGCGCGGTCCGAAAAAGATCCGGTGCATCCGCTCCCGGCCGATCACGCGGGTCAGTTCACGCATGGTGCAATACATGAGGATCAGCACCAGCAGCAGGAGCTGGACCGCGAGAAAATGCGGCCAGACCTGTTCGGCAAGCAGCTTCTCGTTGCCGGCGATGATGCCGCCCGCCTGTCGGGCGAAGTCGATGAGACGCTCCAGGTAGTGGATGAGCCCGGCGACCACGAGGTAAATCAGGGTCTTCCAGGTGATGTTGTAGATCAGGGGCCGGTCCGGATAGCGATTGATGACGGGCAGCAGGTCCGCCAACAGGACGGCCTTGCCGAGGATCAGCGCCGCGACCGCGACCGACAGCGTGGTGCCGAGCGCGATGCCGGTGCCCTCGAGCATCAGGCTGCGGATGAGCGCGACGATGTGCAGGGCGATGAAGAAGAAGAGCGTCGGCGGCAGGATCGCCAGGAACTCCTCTTTGATTCCGGCCGAGAGTTTGCTCATGGTGTTGCGATGACCGTCCGCGTGAGGTCCGGCAGCTCCCCTCGGTGCCGGGACTGGGTTTGACGAGATAAGTCACGAGTCAAGAACAAGCTAAACAAAACACGATCGTTGTCGTTGTCGTTGTCGTTGTCGTGATCGTAATCGAAGAAGCGATGACATTTGGCGTGCGAGAGAATCCGGGGCGTTACGATAACCTCGATTACGACAATGACAACGACAACGACAACGACTGCGGAACAGCGGACCATCGCCCACTGCCGGGTTGTCAGCTGAGGGACTCAATAGGACACATGGTACATTCAGCAAAATCAAGGCACAAGCCGCGCGTCGCCGGGAATCCGGGGCCCTGGGCAGGGCGTCGGGCGTGGCGCTTGCGCCGCGGCGCCCCGGGCGCGCCCGCGGACCGGTCGCGGGCCTGCCCGGCACCGCGCGTCACCTTTACAGATCTCGACTTTACGCGGCGCTCGGCATACTATCCCCGGCCGACCTCCCCACCCCTCGACCTTACGCCTGTCGCCGTTGTGGACCATGGAGGGTCGACCCTGGGTCGCGCGGCGGGCGTCCGGCCCCCGACGCTACCCTTGAGGTGCCTCCCGGGCCTTGAGACGGCGGTCGACCTCCAGTCGCCGACCGGCCGGCAGCCCGGACCCGATAGCCTGTTCGCATTGAGTTCGGATCAGATCCGTGGATATCCGCAGAGTCCGTGCGTTGCTCGGCCCCAACCTTTGGGCCGATTTTCCGGTGGTCGAGGTCTGGTTCGATCTGTCCGATCACCCGCCCGGTGAGTGGCTGGTATCGGCCGGGCGTCTGCGCGCCCAGTTGACCGCCCGGCTGCCGGGCCTGACCCTGCCGCGGCGACCGCCCGCGGACCCGGACCATCCATTGCATGAGCGGCGACATCAGCGCTGGCTCGCCCAGGTGTTCCTCGCCACCATCCTGGAACTGTGCGCTCAGAGCGGGGTGCGGCCGGGGTTCTCCCGGGTGCGCCGGACCTCGCAGCCGGGTCTGTACCGGCTCGCCTTTACCTTCGTCGAGGGCGCCCCCCCGCAGGCCTGCGCGGCGGCCGCCCTGGACCTGGTCCGCGCCGGGCTGGCCGCGTCCGACGGCGAACTTCCCAATCCTGTGCCGGGGCTGCGCGCCCTGGCCTTGGAGGCGGGCCCGACGCCGACCTGTGCGGCGCTGCTGCGGGCGGCCCAGGCGCGCGGTATCCCCACCCGGCGGCTCCCCGGGAGCGTCTTGCAGCTCGGCCACGGTGCCCGGCAGCGGCGCCTGCCGTGTACCGCGCTGGCCCCCGACACACCCCTGGCCGAGCACGCGGCGGCGCAGCGCGGCCTGCTCAGTGCGCTTCTGGAGTGTGCCGGTCTGGCCTGCGCCGAGGCGCCGGTCACGGGCGCCCACTACCGGGTCCTGGTCGCCGGGCGGCGCGTCCTGGCCGCCCTGCACTGGCAGCCGGGGCGGGGCGGCAATGGCGCCGGCCCGACGGTCACCGACGTGAGCGGACTGATCCACGGGGAAGTGCGCGCCCGGGTCCTGGACGCCGCCCGGGTCCTGGGGTTGGAGACGGCGGAGGTCCGCCTGGCGGCGGCGGACATCGCCCGGCCCCTGGAGTCCCAGGGCGGGCTGATCAGCGAGGTCATCGCGGCCCCGCCGCTGGACCTCTATGTGGAGTGCGTGCGCTCACGCCCGATCGCCGCGGCCTTCCTGGAGACCCTATACCGGCCGGGTGAGACCGGGCGCATCCCGATCGTCGCCGTCTCCGGTACCAACGGCAAGACCACGGTCACCCGGCTGATCGCCCATGGGCTCAGCGTTTCCGGACGCTTCGTCGGCATGACCTGCACCGACGGCATCTATCTCGCGGATCGGCGTATCGACACCGACGATTGCGCCGGACCCCAGAGCGCACGCCTGGTCCTGCTCAATCCCCAGGTCGAGGCCGCGGTGCTGGAGACCGCCCGCGGCGGTATCCTGCGCGAGGGGCTGGGCTTCGACGCCTGTGACGTGGCGGTGGTCACCAATATCGGCGAGGGGGATCACCTGGGACTGGGATGGGTCGACACCGTGGCGGAGTTGGCCGAGGTCAAGCAGGCGGTGGTGCGCGGGGTCTCCCCCGGGGGGACCGCCGTGCTCAATGCCGTGGACCCGCTGGTCGCGCGGATGGCCGCTCACTGCAAGGGCTCGGTGCTGTTTTTTGCGCGCGACGGCGAGCACCCGGTGATCCTGCGGCAGCGGCGCGAGGGCGCCCGGGCGGCCTTCGTCCAAGGGCAGGACCTGATCCTGGCGGCGGGCGAGGCGCAGTGGGTCCTGTTGTCGCTGGGCCGGATTCCGCTCACCAACGGCGGGCGGATCGGCTTCCAGGTGGAGAATTGCCTGGCCGCCGCGGCGACCCTGTGGGCCCTGGGTCTGCCGCTGGAGACCATCGGGGCCGCGCTTGAAACCTTCGGTGCCGATCTGGACCGCAGTCCCGGGCGTTTCAACGTGCTCTGCATCAACGGTGCGACCGTGGTCTTCGACTATGGTCACAACCCCTCGGCCCTGCTGGCGATGATCGCAGCCCTGGACTCCTTTCCCCACCGGCGGCGCCTCGCGGTCTATTCGGCCGCGGGGGACCGGCGCGATGCCGACCTGATCCGGCAGGGGGAGATCCTGGGCCAGGCCTTCGACCGGGTCATCCTCTATGAGGACCACTGCACCCGTGGGCGCCTGCCGGGGGAGATCATGTCACTGTTCGCCCGGGGGTTGGCGGCCGGCGAGCGGGTCCAGGAGGTCCAGACCATCCACGGCTGGCGGTCCGCGGTGGAGGCGGCCCTGTGGCTGGCCCAGCCGGGGGACCTGATCCTGGTCCAGGCGGACCTGATCGACGAGACTGTCGACTATGTCCGCGCCCGCCTGGCCGCGGATCAGGCGTTCCGCGAACTGCCGTTGCATGACCTGCCGCTGGGCGCCGCGGCGGCCCCGGTGATGCAGGCGTGAGGTTTACGTTTCTTCTGCCCAGCCGTGCCATGCGCCGGCGCAAGGGGGTCTAATTGCTCGATATCCGACGCCTGCGGGTCCTGCGCGGTCCCAATATCTGGGCGCACCGCCCGGTGCTCGAACTGTTGCTGGACCTGGGGGAGATCAAGGATCGCTCCTCGGAGGAGATCCCGGGTTTCAATGACCGTCTCAAGTCCTGGCTGCCGTCCCTGATCGAGCATCACTGTAGCCCGGGTGAGCGCGGGGGCTTCTTCCAGCGCCTGGAGCGGGGCACCTACATGGCCCACTGCCTGGAGCATGTCACCCTGGAGTTGCAGACCCTGGCCGGCACCCCGGTCGGCTTCGGCCGGGCCCGGGAGACCGACGAGGATGGGGTCTACCGGGTCGCCATCGAATACGCGGAGGAGGCCCTGGGCCGTGCGGCGGTGGAGTCCGCCCGGACCCTGTTGCTCGCCGCCATCCATGACCGCCCCTTCGACCCGGCGGACGAATTGGAACCGCTGCGCGCGCTCTGTCATGAGGTGCGCCTGGGCCCCAGCACCCATGCCATTGCCGCCGCCGCCCGCGCCCGGCGCATCCCGGTGCGGCGCCTGGGCAGCGAGAACCTGCTGCAACTGGGCTGGGGTCAGCGCCAACGCCGGGTCTGGACCGCGGAGACCGATCGGACCAGCGCCATCGCCGAGTCGATCGCCCAGGATAAGGACTTGACGCGCATGCTGCTGGCCGCCGCGGGGGTGCCGGTACCGGAGGGGCGGCCGGTGGCGAGCGCGGAGGAGGCCTGGCGCTTTGCCCAGGAGTCGGGTGCGCCGGTGGTGGTGAAGCCGCGTTACGGCAACCACGGTCGCGGTGTGACGGCCAACCTGAGTACGCCGGGGCAGGTGGAGCAGGCCTTCGCCGCCGCCCGCCGGGAGGGTTCGGACGTCCTGTGCGAGCGCTACATCCCCGGTGCCGACTTTCGTCTGCTGGTGGTCGGTGAGCGCGTGGTCGCGGCGGCGTGCCGCGAGCCGGCCCAGGTGAGCGGTGACGGGCAGGCGAGCGTCCGCCAACTGGTGGCTGAGGTCAATCGGGACCCGCGCCGCAGCGCCGGCCATGCCACGATGCTGAGCCTGATCGAACTGGACCCGATTGCGCTGGCGATCCTCGCCGAACAGGGGCTGACGCCCGAGTCGGTGCCCGCGGCCGGGGTGCGGGTCATCCTGCGTCACAACGCCAATCTGAGCACCGGCGGGACCGCCACCGATGTGACCGACCTGGTGCACCCGCAGGTCGCCGCCCGCGTGGTGGACGCGGCCCGCGTGGTCGGCCTCGATCTGGCCGGGATCGATGTGCTGGCGCAGGACATCGGTCGGCCCCTGGAGGAGCAGGGCGGGGCTATCGTGGAGGTCAATGCGGGGCCGGGGCTGCGGATGCACCTGGAGCCCTCCGCCGGTCTGCCGCGCCCGGTGGGCGAGGCGATCATCGACCTGCTGTTTCCGCCCGGGGAGGACGGCCGCATCCCCCTGGTGGCGGTCACCGGGGTCAGCGGCAAGAACGGCACCGCCCGGCTCATTGCCTGGCTCCTGCGCGCCCCGGACGCCCTGGTGGGGCTGGCGACCAGTGCGGGCCTGGAACTCGGCGAGCGCCGGTGGGCGGCGCGCGACGCCACCGGTCCCGCGGCGGCCCATGACCTGCTGCTCTACCCGCGCCTCACGGCGGCGGTGCTGGCGGTCGGGGCTGAGGGTATCCGCGGCGAGGGGCTGGGCTTCGACCGGTGCCTGGTCGGCGTGGTGACCGCGCTCGCTCACGCAGACACGCAGGCACTACCCGACAGTGCGGCCCTGGAGGACCTGGTACGGGTCAAGCGCTGTGTGGTGGAGGCGGTGCCGGCCCACGGCTGCGCCGTGCTCAACGCCGAAGACCCCCTGGTGGCGGGGATGGCCGAGCGCAGCCGCGGCGCCGTGCTGTGGTTCGCCCGCGACCCGGCGCACCCGGTGGTTACTGCCGCGCTGGCGCAGGGCGGCCGGGCGGTGGTGGAGCGTGACGGCGGCATCCGGCTGGTCACGGGCGACAGCGAAGAGGCCCTGTTGCCCCTGGCGCGGCTGCCCTGTGATGCGGCCGGCCACGCCCTGGTCCCGGTCGGCAACGTGCTCGCCGCCATCGCCGCGGCCTGGGCCCTGGGGCTCGCCCCCGAGCGCATCCGCGCCGCTCTTGAGACCTATCCGACATGACCATGGCCCATGACAAGGCGCGCCTGTTGCGCCTCGCCACCTATGCCTCGGTGGCGACCGCAACGACGTTGATCCTGGTTAAACTGGCCGCCTGGCTGATCACGGGTTCGGTCAGTGTCCTGGCGAGCCTGGTGGACTCGCTGATGGACGTGGGGGCCTCGGTGGTCAACCTGCTCGCGGTGCGCTGGTCGCTGCTGCCCGCGGACGCCGAGCACCGGTTCGGGCACGGCAAGGCCGAGTCCCTCGCCGGCCTGGGCCAGGCCGCCTTCATTGCCGGTTCCGCCGCCTTCCTGGCCCTGCAGGCAGTGGACCGGCTGATCCATCCCCAGCCCCTGGCAGACCTGGGCGTCGGTGTCGCGGTCATGGTCTTCGCCATGGCCGCGACCCTGCTCCTGCTGAGCTTTCAGCGGCACGTCATCCGCGCGACCGGATCGACTGCGATCCGTGCCGACGCGCTGCACTACGCCACGGATCTGGCCACCAACTCGGCCACCCTCATTGCGCTCGTCTGCGCCATGTTCGGCTGGCCGGGCCTGGACCCCATCTTCGCGTTGGGGATCGCCCTCTTCATCCTCTACAGCGCCGTTCAGATCGCCCGGGAGGCGGTGGACCTGCTGATGGATCGGGAACTGAGCGTGGCGGACCGGGCCCGGATCGCGTCGGTGGCGGCGGCCGTGCCGGGGGTCCTGGGCGTGCATGGACTGCGCACCCGTCGCTCCGGCTCCGTCCCGGTGATGCAACTGCACCTGGAGTTGGACGACGACCTGGCGCTGCTGGCCGCCCACCGCATCTGCGACCAGGTGGAGGACGCCCTGCGGGTCGAGTTCCCCGGTGCGGACATCACCATTCACCAGGACCCGCGGAGTCTGGGCCCGGAGGACTAGCGATCGGTCAGGCCGAGCGATTGAACCCAAGAGGAGTAATCAGCCGCAAATGAACGCAAATAAACGCAAATAAATCTATGGGTTGCGGTGATCATGCACTGCATCGGGCCAATGAACAGGGTTGCGCCCGCCAGGTTCTTGATTATTTGCGTCCTTTTGCGTTCATTTGCGGCCAAACCGCTCTTTCTGGGTTGAAAGGTCTACAGGGCCACACTGATCCGGTTGCGCCCGAGTCGCTTGGCCGTGAAGAGTTGCAGATCGGCCGCCGCGACGACTTCGGACGGCGCTGTCTCGTGCGTCGGCCGCCGGGACGCTGCGCCGACACTCACGGTGACCCAGGGCGACACCGGTGAGGCGCCGTGGGGGAGCTGCAGCGACTCGATGTCGGCGCGCAGCCGTTCGGCCACCACTGCGGTCCCCTGGTCGTCGACCCCGTTGAGCAGACAGATAAATTCCTCCCCGCCGTAGCGGGCGATGAAATCCCCCGCCCGCTCGAGCCCGGCCGCCAGGGCCTCGGCCACGCGGCGCAGACAGTCATCCCCGGCCAAGTGCCCGTGGGCGTCGTTGTACTCCTTGAAGTGGTCGATATCGACCATCGCCGCGGCCAGGTGTTCGCCGGCGCGGACCGCCCGTCGCCACTCCCGATCCAACCGTTCGTCGAACGCCCGGCGGTTGGGTATTCCGGTCAGGCCGTCGAGGTGCGATAGCTGGCTGAGAATGTCACGCTGGCGCTTGAGTTCCAGGTGGGTGCGCACGCGCAGCCGCACGATGGCCTCCTTGAACGGCTTGGCGATGTAGTCCACGGCCCCCAGCGCCAGGCCGCGGGTCTCGTCCTCGGCATCGCTCAGGGCGGTGATGAAGATGACCGGGATCGATCTCAGCAGCGGGTCGGCCTTGAGCGCCGCGCACACCTGGTAGCCGTCCATCTCCGGCATCATGACGTCGAGCAGGATCAGGTCCGGGGCGCAGGACGCGGCGAGCTTCAGGGCCGCGCGGCCGTTGGTGGCGGCGGAAACCTGGTGTCCGTCATCGACCAGCATCCGGCTCAGTACCCGGATATTGTCCGGGACATCGTCGACGATCAGGATGCGCATGACCGGCACCGGGTGCGTGTTCCAGCCTGGTTCATGGTGTCTGGTCTGGTCGTCTCATCAAAAATCCCACCAAGGCAAAAACGATGCCTGAACTGTTGCGTCAGCTTAACGCTATCATATAGAGGATAGCATCATTGGGGGCTCAAGCCCCGCAATCCGGCAGTATCCTGGCGTGGCGTTGGGGCAGGTTCCCGACCCGTCCCCGCCCCAGCACGGAGGTGGTCAATGCCGACCAACGATAACAATCCGCCGCCTGCACGACGCATTTTTCAGGTCATACCCTGGTTGATCCTGGTCGGCGGTCTGCTGCTGACCTGGGGGTTGGGGTCGGCCTTGCGCCAGCGCGAAGGCGCGATGGAGCGAGCGGAATTTGATCTGCGCGTCAACGAGGTGGTCAGCAGTCTCGCGCAACGGGTGCTCGCCAACGCCCAGATCCTGCGCGGGGTCGCCGGGCTCTTTGCGAGCACCGGCGAGGTCAGCCGCGATCAGTTCCGCCGCTATGTCGAGGGGCTGCGGCTCGCCGAGTTCTATCCCGGCATCCAGGGGATCGGCTACGCCGCCCTGGTGTCCGCGGGCGAGAAGGCGCGCCACGTGGCGGCCATCCGCGCCCAGGGTCTTCCCGACTACGAGATCCGGCCGCCCGGCGACCGCGATCCCTACGCCGCGGTGGTCTATGTGGAGCCCCTGGATTGGCGCAACCGGCGTGCACTGGGCTTCGACCTGTTGACGGAGCCGGTGCGCGCCGCGGCCGCGGCGCGGGCGCGCGACGAAAACCAGGCGGCCCTGTCCGAGCATGTGACGCTGAAACAGGAGACCGAGCGGGACGTCCAGGCCGGG
Organism: Candidatus Thiodictyon syntrophicum; assembly: GCF_002813775.1. Classification (NCBI taxonomy): domain Bacteria; kingdom Pseudomonadati; phylum Pseudomonadota; class Gammaproteobacteria; order Chromatiales; family Chromatiaceae; genus Thiodictyon; species Candidatus Thiodictyon syntrophicum. The sequence goes on along the minus strand of NZ_CP020370.1, from coordinate 6,338,002 downwards.
GTCCTCATGCTCGTGCCGGTCTATCGTAGCGGCCTCCCCCTGGAGAGCGTCGCCCAGCGGCGCGCGGCCCTGCGCGGCTGGGTCTACGCGGCGCTGCGGATCAAGGACCTGGTGGATGCGTATCTGAGCGGCGAATATCCCGAGTTGTCCAAGCGGCTCGCGATCAGTATCGAGGCGACGCCATCCCAGTCCCCCGATGGCTTGCTCTATGCGCGCAACCGCGAGGCGGGTGCCGCGCCCGCGCCCCTGGAGAGCGAGCGTCGGCTCAGCGTCGCGGGCAGCGCCTGGACCATTCGGATCGCGCCGCTGCCGGCCTACCGGAGCGGTGAGCGCTCCATGCAAACGAGCCTCGCGGTCATGGCCGCCGGCGCGCTCCTGACCCTGGCCCTGGCCTTCGTCGCGTTCGCCCTGTCGCGCAACCACCTGCGCGTTACCGCCGCCCTTGAAGAGGCCGGTCGGGCGAACCTGGCCCTGGCCGAACGCACCCGCGAACTGGGCGAGAGCGAGGGGCGCGTGCGCGCGAAGCTCAGTGCCCTGCTGTCCCCGGATGGGGATCTGGACACCTTGGATCTGGCCGACATCATCGATTGTCGTGAACTGCAAAGCCTGATGGAGAATTTTTTCCGGCTCACCAATGTCGCGGTGGCCCTGCTCGATCTGAAGGGCAAGGTGCTGGTGGCCACCGGCTGGCAGACGATCTGTACGCAATTCCACCGGAGAAATCCGGAAACCGCCCGCAACTGTCTGGAAAGCGACACGTTGCTCTCGCAGGGTGTGGCCCCGGGCACCTTTCGCACCTACCGCTGCGCCAACGGCATGCGCGATGTGGTGACCCCGATCGTGATCCAGGGCAAGCACCTCGGCAATCTGTTCCTCGGTCAGTTCTTCTACGATGACGAACCGCCGGACCGCGAGGGGTTCCGCGCCCAGGCGCGCCGTTACGGGTTCGACGAGGCGGCCTATCTGGCCGCCTATGACGAGGTGCCGCGCTGGAGCCGCGACAAGGTGACCCTGGTGATGCACTTCTTCATGCAGTTCGCGCAGATGATCTCGCGCCTGAGCCACGGCAATATCGCCTTGGCGCGTGCCTTGACCCAACAACAGCAGGGGCAAGAGGCCCTGATTGCCGCCAAGGAGCAGGCGGAGGCGGCCAACCAGGCCAAGTCGTCCTTCCTGGCCAGCATGAGCCATGAGATCCGCACCCCGCTGAACGCCATCCTCGGCTTCGCCCAGGTGCTGGCACGCGACCCGGATCTGAACGCCGCCCAGCGCGACAGTCTGGCCACTATCCAGCGCAGCGGCGAACACCTCCTGACGGTCATCAACGACATCCTCGACATGGCCAAGATCGAGGCCGGACGCATGAACTGCCAGGTGGCCCCCTTCGATCTGCACCTCGTGCTGACCGAGACCGAGGCCTTCTTCCGGCCGCGCGCCCGCGACCGGGGATTGGCCCTGACGCTTGAGCGCGCGGCGGTTCCCCGGCTGGTGGCAGGGGACAAGCTGCATCTGCGCCAGGTCCTCATGAACCTGGTCGGCAACGCGGTCAAGTTCACCGCCGCCGGGACCGTGACCCTGCGGGTCGAGGTGGCCGCCGGTGCGGCGATCCGCTTCAGCGTCCTGGACACCGGGATGGGGATAGCCCCGGACGAACTGCCGCGACTCTTCGAGCCCTTCATCCAGACCAGCACCGGCCGGACGGTGCAGGGCGGGACCGGACTCGGCCTGGCGCTGAGCGCCCAGTACGTCCGGCTCATGGGTGGGGAGCTGGGGGTGGAGAGCATGCCGGGTCGGGGGAGTTGCTTCGCCTTCACCATCGATCTCCCGGCGGCCGTGACCGACGACCCGGCCGGGACCCCGGGCGAGCTCCCCGTGATCGGCCTGGAGCCGGACCAGCCGGTCTGCCGGGTCCTTATCGTGGACGACCAGCAGGACAACCGGGAGCCGCTCCGGGCGCTGCTCACCACGCTCAATGGGCCGCGGCCGGTGCTGCGGCCGGTGCTGGAGGTCCGGGAGGCGGCCGACGGCCGGGAGGCCGTGGCGCTCTGGGAGTCCTGGCAGCCCCAGGTGGTCCTCATGGACATGCGCATGCCGGTGCTCTCGGGGGAGGAGGCGACGCGGCAGATCAAGTCGCTCATGGCGGCCCGGCCCGCGGCGGTGCAAACGGTCATCGTTGCGCTCAGCGCCAGCGCCTTCAACGAGGAGCGTGACCGGTTCCTGGCCTGCGGCTGCGACGACTTCGCCTGCAAGCCGTTTCGGGCCGAGGAACTGTTTGCGATCCTGGAGCGTCACGCGGGCCTGCGGTTCGTGCGGGCCGGGGGAGCGCCGACCGCGGCGGTCGCGCTATCTGCCGAAGCGCTGGCGGCCCGCCTGGCGGCCTGCCCCGAGGGATGGCGTGCCGAGCTGAGGGACGCGGTGGAACTGGGCGACTTCGGCCGGATCGGCGTGCTCGTCGAGCAACTCGGTGAGCACCACCCTGAACTGCATAGCGTGCTGTCGCAGTGGGCCTATCGCTATGACCTGGACGCGTTCTCAAGCGCACTGACCCGGGGGCGTATCGTATGACCGACAGGACTGAAGAGCGAGCGACAGCGACGATGCACATGGCCCGCGGAACCTGGCCTACCTGGTGTTTAGCGGCAATGAGTCTCACTTGCTCGATCGTTCCCCTGAGCGCTGGCGCTCAGGCCGGCCGCGACGCGCGGCTGGTGCCGGCCGAGCCTGCCTTTATCAATCAACCGCAAGCGTTTGGCGCCGACCATCACGCGATTATCTGGCCCGTCCCGGCGCTGGTTCTGGCGCTTTCAATCGTCAGCGCGGTGCTGTTGCGCGCCATCGTCAAGAACCATCAGGCGCAAGCGGCCTTAAGTCACGGTCAAACCAGACTGGACGCCCTGGAGGAGAGCGAGGAACGCTTAAGCTTGGTCATTATGGGTTCGCACGATGCCCCCTGGGACTGGGACTTGATCAACAACGACATCTACTATTCTCCGCAATGGTGGGAGCAATTGGGATACGCGCCTGACGAACGGCGGCCGGAGGCCGATCTCTGGCGGTTATGGATGCATCCCGATGACGCTGCGCATGTCACCAGCGTCTTGGACGGGGCACTGCGGAATCATCTGGAAACTTTTGAGGTGGAACTTCGTCTGTTGCACAAAGATGGTCACTATGTACCAGTGCTTGCGCGTGGCTTTATCACCAGAGACGACGGCGGTCGGCCGCTGCGGGTCACCGGTGCCAATATGAATCTGAGCGAGCGCAAGCGGGCCGAGCAGACGTTGCGCGAAACCAATGCCTATCTGGAGAACCTGATCAACTATGCCAATGCCCCCATCATCGTGTGGGACCCGCAATTTCGCATCACCCGCTTTAATCACGCCTTTGAGTTCCTGAGCGGGCGCACCGAGGTGCAGATGCTCGGGCAATCGCTCGCGATCCTCTTTCCGCCCGCGCTCTGTGCGGACTCGATGGCGCTGATCCGCCAGACCCTGAGCGGCCAGCGGTGGGAGGTCGTCGAGATCAAGATCCAGCACCGTGACGGGTCCGTGCGGACCGTGCTGTGGAATTCGGCTACGCTCTTTGCCGCGGACGGGCAGACCCCGCTCGCCACCATCGCCCAGGGCCAGGACATCACCGAGCGCAAGCAGGCGGAGGAGCAATTGGCCCGGGCCAAGGAAGCGGCGGAGGCGGCCAATCGTGCCAAGAGCGAATTCCTCGCCAACATGAGCCATGAGATTCGCACCCCGTTGAACTCCATTCTCGGCTTCGCGCAGGTCTTGGGCCGTGACCCGGCCCTGAACGCCACCCAGCGCGACAGCCTGACCACCATCGAGCGCAACGGTGAACACCTGCTCACCCTGATCAACGACATCCTCGACATGGCCAAGATCGAGGCTGGCCGGATGACCGTCCAGGCGGCCCCCTTCGACCTCACCGAACTCATCGCGGAGGCGGAGGCCTTTTTCCGGCAGCGCGCCCATGAGCGGGGGCTGGCCCTGACCGTCGCGTCCTCGGTGCTCCCCCGGATGGTCGTCGGGGATGCGATGAAGCTGCGGCAAGTCCTGATCAATCTGGTCGGCAATGCAGTCAAATTCACCACCGCAGGCGCGGTGACGCTGCGGGTCGAGCCGGTCGCGGACGATGCCATCTGCTTCAGCGTCGTCGACACGGGGATGGGGATAGCCCCGGGGGAGATGGCGCGACTCTTCGAGCCCTTCGGTCAGACCGCCAGCGGCCGACAAGTACAGGGCGGGACCGGCCTTGGCCTGGCCCTGAGCAGCCGCTTTGTCCGGCTCATGGGGGGGGAACTGAGCGCCGACAGCACGCTGGGCCAAGGGAGTTGCTTCTCCTTCACCCTGGTACTGGCGCCGACCGCTGCCATCGAACCCAGGGCCGAGCGGGCCGAACTCCCCGTGCTTGGCCTGGAGTCGGGCCAGCCGGTCTGTCGGGTTCTCATCGTCGATGACCTGCCGGACAATCGGGCGCCGCTGCGGGCCCTGCTGGAGATGCTCAATCCGCAACCACCAGTGCTGGAGCTATGCGAGGCGGCTGACGGGCAGGAGGCCGTGGCGCTCTGGGAGCAATGGCAGCCCCAGGTCGTCTTCATGGACATGCGGATGCCGGTCATGTCGGGGGAAGAGGCGGCGCGACAGATCAAGGCGCGCATGGCCGCCCGGCCCGATGCGGTACGCTCGGTGGTGGTGGCACTGACCGCGAGCGCCTTCAATGAAAATCGTGACCACTTTCTGGCCTGCGGTTGCGATGACTTTGCCGGCAAGCCGTTCCGGGCCGAGGAACTGTTCGCCATCCTTGAGCGGCGGGCCGGATTGCGGTTCGTGTGCGCCGCGGCGGTGCCGACCGGCGCGGTCCCGCTTACTGCCGAGGAACTGGCGGTGCGCCTGGCCGGCCCCCCTGAGCAATGGCGTACCAACCTGAGGGGCGCGGTGGAACTGGCCGACTTCGGCCGGATCACCGAACTGGTGGGGCAACTCGACGACCATGACGCCGTTCTGCGCAGGGTACTGGAGCAGTGGGCCTACGATTATGACCTTGAGTCTTTTTCACAGGCGCTCCGGGCGCGCGGGTAGCAAGACGCCATGGCGTATGACGTCAAAGCGATTTGGATTTCGCCGCCGCGCATGAAATCCCGGTTGCTCGCGATCATCCTGATCTGCCCTTTTTTCGCTTCTGCGGCGATGGCCGGGCAAGCGGAAACCGTCGCGCCTGCGGCCCCCATCCAGTTGACCCGGGAAGAGCGCGCCTGGTTGGACGCCAATCATACCGTCCGCGTTCGCATCGTCGACTGGCCCCCCTACATGATGACCAAGCCGAGGCCCTCGGGCGTGGCGGTCGACTATCTCGATGCGATCGCCAGGCGTTTCAACTTTCGGGTCGAGTATGTGATCACTGCCATTCAGTGGTTCGATGCGATGGCCGATGTCAGGGGCGCCCGCGCGCATTTCGATCTGCTGCCGACCATGCACCGTACCCCGGAGCGTGAACAGCAGTTCGCCCTGACGAACGACTACCTGACCGCCCCCTGGGTGGTGTATACCCGCAACGACACTCACTACATCGCCGGCCTCGAAGGTCTGAGCGGCAAGACCCTGGCGGTGGAAAAGGGCTTTACGATCACGGACAAAATCCGGACCGACCATCCCAGAATCCGCATCCTCGAAGTGGGGCGCTCGCAGCAGGCCCTCGAGGCCGTGGCCATGGGGCAGGCCGAGGCCTACGTAGGGAACCTTGCCATTGCCAATTTCCTCATCAAACAGAATCGCTTCACCAACTTGGTGGTCGCCGCCGGCACGCCCTATGGTCAGCACACGCAGGGGATGGCGGTACGTATCGACTGGCCGGCACTGGCCTCGCTGATCGACAAGGGGCTGGCGGCAATGACCCCCGCCCAGATCAACGCCATCAACCAGAAATGGGGTGCGGTGGAGGTGCGGCCACGCATCGACTATACGCTGGTATGGCAAGTGGTCGCCGGTGCGACCCTGGTGTCGCTCGCTTTCTTCTACTGGAACCGCCGGCTGGCCCGGGACGTCGCCGTCAGGCGCCACATCGCGGCCGATCTGAGGAAGTCCGAGACTCGCCTGACAGAGGAAAAGCGCCGCTTGCAGCAGGCGCAACAAGCGCTCGAGCACCTGAACGAGACGCTGGAGGACCAGGTTCGTCACCGGACCAAAGAACTGGAATCCACCAATGAGACCCTGCGGCGCAGTGAGGAAAGACACCGGCTGTTGGCCGACAATGCCAGGGATGTCATCTGGAGCATGGCGCTTGACGGCACCATTACCTATGTCAGTCCAGCCGTGGAGAAGGTACGTGGCTTCACCCCGCCTGAGGCGATGCGCCAATCGCTCGACGCTATCCATACGCCTGATTCTCAAGCCATTGTCATCGATTATTTCAAGCGGTTGCACGCCGCTATTCAGGCCGGCCGGGCGCCGGAAAATTTCCGGGGCGAGCTTGAATATTTGTGTAAAGACGGCTCCACCTTCTGGACCGAGGTCATGGCCTACCCGCTGCGGGGGGCCGACGGGGCCTTTGTCGAAATCCTCGGTCTGACCCGCGACATCGACGAGCGCAAGCGCTACGAGACGATGCTCCAGCAGGCCCGTGATGCCGCCGATGCGGCCAACCTGGCCAAGAGCGAATTCCTGGCCAACATGAGCCACGAGATCCGCACGCCATTGAATGCCATTCTCGGCTTCGCCCAGGTGTTGGGCCGTGACCCCGACCTGAGTGTGACCCAGCGCGACAGCCTGACGACCATCCAGCGTAGCGGCGAACACCTGCTGACCCTGATCAACGACATCCTCGACATGGCCAAGATCGAGGCCGGCCGGATGACCCTTCAGGCGGCCCCCTTCGACCTGAGCGCGCTCGTCACTGAGGCCGAGGCGTTCTTTCGGCAGCGCGCCCTGGAGCGGGGGTTGGCCCTGACCGTAGGGGCCGCGGCCTTGCCCCGAATGGTCGTCGGCGATGCGATGAAGCTGCGCCAGGTCCTCATCAACCTGCTCGGCAATGCAGTCAAGTTCACCGCCGCTGGTTCGGTGACGCTGCGGGTCGTGCCGGCGGCCGGTGACGCCATCCGGTTCAGCGTCAGCGACACCGGAACCGGGATCGCGCCGCAGGAGATGGCGCGGCTCTTCGAGCCCTTTGGGCAGACCGCCAGCGGCCGACAGGTGCCGGGTGGCACCGGCCTCGGCCTGGCACTGAGCCGGCGGTTTGTCCGACTCATGGGCGGGGAACTGACCGCGGAGAGTCGCCCCGACCAAGGGAGTTGCTTCTCCTTCACCCTGACGCTTCCGGCGGTCACTGTCGCTGTGCCAACGGCCGAGCAATCCGGCCCCTTCGTGGTTGATCTGGCGCCAGGTCAGTCGGTCTGTCGGATACTAATCGTGGACGATCTGCCGGACAATCGGGCACCGCTGCGGGCCTTGCTGGAGACGCTCAATCCGCTGTCGGCGATCCTGAAGTGTCGCGAGGCGGCCGACGGGCAGGAGGCGGTGGCGCTCTGGGAGGAATGGCAACCGCACGTCGTCTTCATGGACATGCGGATGCCGGTCATGTCGGGTGAAGAGGCGACTCGTCAAATCAAGGCGCGCATGGCCGCCCGGCCCGACTCGGTACGCTCGGTCGTGGTGGCGCTGTCCGCCAGCGCCTTCACTGAACATCGGGACCAGTTCCTCGCCTGCGGCTGCGATGAATTTGCCGGTAAGCCGTTCCGCGCCGAGGAGCTGTTCGCCATTCTGGAGCGCCGGGCCGGGCTGCGGTTTGTCCGGGCGGGTGACCCGCCGCCATCCGCGTTGCCGCTGTCTGGCGAAGAACTGATGGAGCACGTGGACGCCTGCCCCGAAGGATGGCGGGCCGATCTGAAGTGCGCGGCGCAATTGGGCGATTTCGGCCGTATCACCGCACTGCTGGAGACGCTTCGGGAAACCGATCCGGTACTCTGCGCGGTGCTGGCGAAATGGGCCTACGAGTATGACCTCGAGGCGTTTATGGGGGCCTTCGCGGCGGGCGGGCGTCCCACCCGCCGGACCGGCGAGACGCCTGCCCCCCCTGGCTTATCATGAAAGCCGCGCGGCGACGTTGTGGGATGCTGGAGATAAAGTGATCAAGAAAATTTTGCTGTGGTCCGCGCTGTTGGTCATGGTCGCCGCGGCCCTGATCCTGTGGCGGCAGGTCCGCCAGGCGCCGCCCGTATCGGTGGGGGTGGTCGCCTGGCTGGCCTCCGCGGCCGTGGTTGGTTCCAGCGAGATGAACGCGGCCGATCTGTTCCTGGAGGAGCATCCGGGAAGTCGCATCCGGGTGCTGCCGCTGGACGACGAGTGGCAGGCGCAACGTTCGGTCCCCGTGATCCGCGAGGCCATCGGCCGCGGGGTGCGCTTTTTCGTCTCAACCCACCCGTCGCGCTGTGCCGTCGCAAGCATGCACCTGTTCGCGGATTCCCAGGCCCTCATGATCACTACGGCCTCGACCAGCCCGGCCCTGACCGGTAAGGATGACTCGATCCTGCGTATTATCCCCGACGCCGAGCAGGAACAGCGCGCCATCGCCCGCCAGGTCAGCCAGTGGCCGGGTTCCCGCCTCCTGGTGTTGCAGGACGCCGGCAATCTCGCCTACACCGACCCGGCGTTTGCGGCCTTCGCCACTGAACTCGAGGTTCTGGGCCAGTGGCGCATCGTCCACCGCACACTGATGGTGTCTGATTTCAAACCCGATGAGTATCGGGCACTCATGGCGGAGGCCTTCGATGCGCTCTACATCCTGGCCGGCACCTTCCAGACCCCCATCGGCAATATCGCGCAACTCTTTCACTATCTCCATCCGCAGGCCCCTATCCTGCTCACCCCCTGGGCACGCTCGCCGGCCATCCTGGAAACCGCGGGTGACGCCATCGATCGGATCATCCTCCCCAGCCCCTATCCCTCGCGTCACCAGGATAGCGCACTCGACGACTATCTGCGGCGCTACCGCGCCCGCTTCGGCTATGAGGCCCACGCCATGACGATCGGGGTGCGGCAGGCCCTGGAACTGCTCGATGAGGCCTTCGCCCAAGGCTATAGCGATCCCGCGCAGGTCAAGCGCTACCTGCTCTCGGTGCCGGTGCATCAGACCAGCCTGGGCCCGGTCGCCTTCGACCTGACGGGGGATGTCACCGGCACCTTCCACTTCCTGACTGATCCCAAGCAAGAACTCCCATGAGTCAGCGGCGCCGTACCACCTTCCGGCGCTACAATCTCCTGCTTGAGGTTGCGGCGCTGGGCCTGACATCCGCCATCCTGGTCGCGGCCGTCTGGTTCACGCTGGCCGAGATGAACCGGAACTATCTGGACCTGCGTCTGGCCGACGCGGCCCGGGTCCAGGTGTTTCTGGAGGGTCAACTCGATGACGCGCGTGCGAGCCTGGCGCGGTTGGCGGACCTGCCTGAGGCCGAGCGTTCGCCGAGTGTGCTGAAACTCTTTGCCGATTTTTCGGACATCTACTCACTGGATCAACAGTTGCGTGTCGAGCGGATCTATAAGTCCGTCCCGGACACCAAGGTGTTTCCGGGCTTTTCCTTTTCGGGGGGAAAACTGGGCGGCTATCTAAGATCGGTTGGCGAGGGCACCGACGCGTCCGAGATTATGCGTGGTCATGAGGACGATGCACCCAGCGTCTATTTCGCCATCAGGCCCGGCGGGCGCCTCTACCTGGGGCGCCTCAATCTCGCCTATGTCCAGGACTTCCTGACCCAGTTTTCCCAGTTCTCCGGGACCCCGCTGATGCTCGTCGCGAGCGATGGCTTTGTGATGCTCTCCGGCGACCCGGGACTGAACCTCGCGATGTTTGATTTAAGGAAGTGGGCGGGGCCGCCCACGGCACGTCGGACCTTGCTTGTCGGCAACCGTCGCTGGATACCGATGATCGCGCCGGGCAGCGCCATCGGGGCCAGGATCCTGATCCTCATTCCCACGCAGTTGCTCGATACCCAGCGCAACACCCTGCTGGCCTTCCTGGGCGCCTTCCTGGGCGGCTTGATCCTGCTGGTCGTGATCAAGAACCGCCGATTCAATCGGCTGGTCATACAGCCCATCGCGGCCTTCGCCGAGCGGATGCGGGACCTGGAATTGGGCCGGTTGGCGGTGCACGACGGTGACGCCGACTACCGATTCGAGGAACTGGCCGACATCCACACCCGCTTCCGGGCCATGGCACAGGCGATCACGCAACGCGAACAGTCACTGCGCGAGAGTGAGCAAAACTATCGCATTGCGAAAGAGGAGGCAGAGGAGGCCAATCGGGCCAAATCGACCTTCCTCGCCAACATGAGCCACGAGATTCGCACCCCCCTGAACGCCATTCTCGGTTTCACCCAGGTACTGGTTCGTGACCCCGACCTCAATAGCTCCCAGAGTGCCGCCCTGACCACCATCCAGCGCAGCGGCGAACACCTGCTGACACTCATCAACGACATCCTCGACATGGCCAAGATCGAGGCCGGGCGTATGACCCAGCAGTTGGCTCCCTTTGACCTTCCACGGCTGGTGACGGACCTGGATGCGCTGTTCGCGCGACGCGCCCGTGACCAGGGGTTGACCCTGATCGTTGCCGCCTCGGCGCTCCCCCGGACGGTGCTGGGCGACGAATTGAAGTTGCGTCAGGTGCTGATCAACCTGGTCGGTAATGCAGTCAAATTCACGGCCAGTGGCGCGGTGACACTGCGGGTCGCGCCGCTTACGGGTGACGCGGTACGCTTCTGTGTCATCGACTCAGGCGAGGGGATAGCCCCGGAGGATATGCCGCGGTTGTTCGAGCCCTTCAGTCAGATCGCCAGTGGCCGGCAAACGCAGAAGGGGACCGGGCTCGGCCTGGCCTTGAGCCGTCAGATCCTGCGGCTGATGGGGGCCGAGTTGAGCGCGGACAGTACCCCGGGCCAGGGTAGTTGCTTCTCCTTTACCCTGTCATTGCCGCCGGGCGACCCGGGCGCACCGACGACCGCGCGCACCGAGCGGCTCGTTGTCGGTCTGGAACCCGGCCAGCCGTTGTGCCGCGTCCTCATCGTCGATGACCTGCCGGATAATCGAGCGCCGCTACGGGCGCTGCTGACCGCGCTGAATCCGCAACCGCCGGTGCTGGACGTCAGGGAGGCGGCCGATGGCCGGGAGGCCGTGGCGGTGTGGAACCAATGGCAACCCCATGTGATTTTCATGGACATGCGGATGCCGCTCCTGTCGGGAGAAGAGGCCACCCGGCAGATCAAGGCACTCATGGCGGCTCATCCCGCGGCGGTGCGGACCGTCATCGTGGCGCTCACCGCCAGCGCTTTCAATGAAGACCGCGACCAGTTCCTGGCCTGCGGCTGCGATGAATTCGCCTGCAAGCCGTTCCTGGCCGCAGAACTCTTTGCCATCCTTGAGCGCCGGGTCGGGCTGCGGTTCATTCGCGCCGCGCAACGACCGGTGCCCGAGCCACCGCTATCTCCCGCGGCGGTGGCGTGGCGTCTGGCCGCCTGCCCCGGTGGGTGGCGCAGCGACCTCAAGGCGGCGATTGAACAGGGCGACTTCATCCGGATCACCGAGCTGGTGGAGCAGGTTCAGGAGCAGGACGCGGCACTTGGCAAGGTGTTGGTCAAGTGGGCCTACGACTTCGACCTCGATGCCTTTACTCGGGCGCTGTCTGGTGAGGGCCCTGACCCGGCCCTGATCGAAGGATAGATTGGGGCTCGGCGGATCGGCCGGGCTGGCTGGAACCTACGGTAAGGGTCAGTCCGATGGCCTTCAGGGATGCGTTGAGTTTGGCAAGTCCGGGCGCCGTGCGGTCCGACCATCGGCTATCGATGGCGGCACCGGTCAGCCCGGCGCGCTGTGATGACCTGAGCGTCGTCCAACCGAACCTCGCCTGGGCCGGTCCAGCGTGACCTGACAGGTGCCGCGCTCCATGGGCCAGGGCCGACCGGCGGACCTCGCGGCGGGACGGTCGCATCAGCATTGCATCCGCGACCATTCCCGCCTATTCTGATGTTGCAGTGCAACAATGGCGGCCCGCCCTCCTCGCCGATTACCCGTGCCCGATCAGTTCGTCCACATGGGTGCTGACGCACCGCCCCAGGGCCGACAGGTTGTAGCCCCCCTCGAGGAACGAAACGATCCGCCCATGTGCGTGCTTGACCGCCAGGTTGTGCAGTTCCCGCGTGATCCAGGCATAGTCCGCCTCGCGCAGGTTGAAATGCGCCATGTCGTCCTCGGCGTGACCATCGAATCCGGCGGAGACGAGGATCATTTCCGGGGCGAAGGCGTCCAGGCGCGGCAGCCAGGCGCGGGTGACCGCGGCGCGGAAATCGGTCCCGCTGGTCAGGCGCGGCATGGGCAGGTTGATGATATTGGGCTCCACGGTGTCGGCCCCGGTGCCCGGGTAGAAGGGGTGCTGGAAGCTCGAGCAGAAGAGCACCCGTGGCTCGCCCGTGAAGATGTCCTCGGTGCCGTTGCCGTGGTGGACGTCGAAGTCCACGATGGCGACCCGCTTAAGCCCGTGCTGCTCCAGGGCGTGGGCGGCGGCGACTGCCACGTTGTTGAAGAAGCAGAAGCCCGCCGCGCTGTCGCGTCCGGCGTGATGCCCCGGCGGGCGTACGCAGCAGAAGACGGCGTGGTGTTTGTCGCTCATGACAAGGTCGACCGCCATGATGGCCGCCCCGGCGGAGCGCAGGGCCGCGGGCAGGGTGCCGCGGTTCATGGCCGTGTCGCCGTCCAGCCAGGCCAGCGCGTCGGTGTCCTTGGGCGCGGCCGCAAAGATGCGCGCGATATAGGCCCGGTCGTGGACCCGCGCCAGTTGGTCCAGGGTGGCCTCGGGGGCGTCATAATGGGTGACCAGCATTTCCATACCGGAGGCGATCATGCGGTCGGAGATCGCATGGAGCCGCTCCGGGCATTCCGGGTGGAAAGCGCCCATTTGGTGCTCCCGGCAGCACTCGTGGGAGATGAAAGCGAGGTTCATGATGGGTCCTTGGTGCTCGACTGCCGTGGGGGCCGCGGCCGTCGGCCGCGGGAACCCGCGCGATTATTGTTGATGATTGTCCTGTTTGCCGTCAGGCTCACGCCCGACCGGCACCCCTAAAGCTTAAACCGAATCGTGCCCGGGAGGGCAGTCTCCCCATGCATTTGTCTGATGTAGATCAGTTGTTCACGCCGGGTGCCGTGGCCGTCTTCGGCGCCAGCGACAACGCGGATTCAGTCGGCGGCCAGGTCTTTCGCAACCTGCTGACCGGGACCTTCAAGGGCCACACCTACGCGGTCAATCCGAAGTATGCGGAGGTGGGTGGGCTGCCGTGCTACAAGGACTTGAGTACGCTCGATAAACACATCGACCTGGCCCTGATCGCCGCCCCGGCGAACCAGGTCGTGGGGATCCTGGACCAGTGCGGCGGCTACGGGGTCCAGGTGGCGGTGGTCTACTCGGCCGGGTTCGGGGAGCGCGGCGACCTGGGGGCGGCCATGCAGGACCGGCTGGTGGAGGCGGCGCGGCGCAACCGCATCCGGCTGCTCGGGCCCAACTGTCACGGGGTCATCCGCCCCCAACATGGGCTCAATGCCAGCGCCGGCCACGACATGCCGCGGCGCGGCAATGTCGCCCTGGTGGCCCAGTCGGGGGCGATCTGCAGCGCCATGATCGACTGGTCGGAGCGGCGCCAGCTCGGGCTCTCCGCTGTGGTCTCCATGGGGGCCGCGGCGGATGTCGATTTCGGCGACATCCTGGACTTCCTGGCGCTGGACAGCCATACCCAGTGCATCCTGCTCTACGTGGAGGGCATCCGCAACGCGCGGCGCTTCATGAGCGGACTGCGGGCGGTGGCGCGGCTGAAGCCGGTGGTAGTGGTCAAGGCCGGTCGGCACGCGGCCGGTACCCGGGCCATCCGCTCCCACACCGGGGCCTTCGTCGGCTCGGAGGACGTCTTTCGGGCGGTCACCGAGCGCGCCGGGGTCGTCCAGGTGGCGCACCTGGAGGAGCTGTTCGCCGCCGCGCAGGTGTTCGGGACGGGACGGCGCCTGACAGGGGAGCGGATCGTCATCATTACGAACGGGGGCGGGCCCGGGGTGCTGGCCGCGGATCGCGCCCAGGACCTGGGGCTCACGCTCGCCCCCCTCTCGGAGGTGACCTCCCAGGCACTGGAAAAGGCCCTGCCCGGTTACTGGTCCAATGGTAACCCTGTGGACATCATCGGGGATGCCTCCCCGGAGCGCTATCGGGTCGCGCTCGATGCCTGTCTCGCCGATCACGAGGTCGACGGGGTGCTGGTCATCTTTGCCCCCCTGGGCTTCGGTGAGCCGACGCTCACCGCGGAGCAGGTGATCGAGGCAATGAAAAAGAACAAGAAACCGGTGATCGTCTCCTGGATGGGCGGCAACCGGGTGGCCGAGGCCCAGGCCCTGTTCGCCGAGTACCATGTCCCGCACTTCGAGAGCCCGGAGACGGCCATCGAGGCCTTCTCCTTTCTCGCCCGGCACCTGCGCAACCAGCAACTGCTGATGCAGTCTCCGGGACCCCTGTCCCACCAGGAGCCCCCGGACGTGGAGGGCGCACGCCTGATCATCGAAGGGGTGATGTCGGAGGGGCGCAAACTCCTGGGTATCATCGAGGCCAAGGCGGTGCTGGCGGCCTTTCGCATCCCCACCATGCAGGCGGTGCGGGCCAACAGCGCCAATGAGGCCTTGATGGCGGCGGAGGCCCTGGGGTTTCCGGTGGTCGTCAAGATCAACTCCCCGGACCTGGAAAACAAGTCGGACGTCGATGGCGTCGTGCTCAATGTCGGCGATGCCCAGTCGGTGCGCCGCAGCTATACCGAAATCGTCGAACGCGCCAAGCGCCTGCGCCCGGACATCCGCGTCGATGGGGTGACGGTCGAGCGCATGGTCTCCAAGCACGCGGCCCGGGAACTGGCGATCGGGGTGAAGCGCGACTCCATCTTCGGTCCCGTCATCAGCTTCGGCCCCGGCGGCACCGATGTCGACATGCTGGAAGACCGCGCCCTGGGCTTGCCGCCGCTCAATGCCTTCATTACCCAGCGGATGATCGAGCACACCCGGGTGGCGCGCATGATGGAGGCGCGTCAACAGATCCCGTCGATGAACAAGGTGGCCCTGGCGCGCATCCTGCAGCGCGTCTCCGAGATGGTCTGCGAGCTGCCCGAGATCCTGTCGATGGAGATCAACCCGTTGATCGGCAATGACAAGGAGGTGCTCGCCGTGGATGCCCGAATCCAGGTCAATTACCGCCCGCCGCAGCAGACCACCTACGGTCACATGGCCATCCACCCCTACCCGGTGAGTCTCTTGGAGCGGGTCCAACTCCCGGACGGCAAGGACCTGGTGATCCGCCCGATCCGCCCGGAAGACGCGGATATGACACAGGAATTCGTCCGCGGACTGTCCGAGCAGACCAAATATTTCCGCTTCATGCAGGCGATCAAGGAACTGACCCCGGAGATGCTGGTGCGCTTCACCCACATCGATTACGACCGGGAGATGGCCCTGATCGGGGTGATCGAACACGATGGCGAAGAGGCGGCGGTGGGCATCTCCCGCTATAACTCGCGCCCGGGGGGCGAAGCCTGCGAGTTCGCCGTCGTGGTCTCCGATACCTGGCGTAACCTGGGGATCGGCGCGCGGCTCATGCGCTCACTGATGGCCAATGCGCGGCGGCGCGGCTTCCGCGTCATGGAGGGCGAGGTCCTCACCGCCAACACCCGCATGTTGGCCCTGATGAAGTCCCTGGGCTTCCGCATCGATGCCGACCTCGAAGACCCGGCCGTCAAGTTGGTCACGAAGGTGCTTTGATGGCGGTGGGCAGTGGCCGGCGCCCGACGCCGCGGCCGGACGGGGCATTCGCCCCGTCCGGAACCGTTTCGGCGCGCCACGCGAACCATCAGCCTTCCAGCGTGTTGCGCGGTCAAGAACGTTCGGGACGGGGCGCATGCCCCGTCCCGCAGCGGGGTCGGCGCCCGGCGCTCCCGGATCAGTCTCCTGCCGGTCGCGCCCCATGCAGTTGCGCTGCCTGGAGGGTGTTCTCCAGCAGGCAGGCGATGGTCATGGGGCCCACCCCACCCGGGACCGGCGTGATCCAGGCCGCACGCTCGGCGCAGGCGGCGTAGTCCAGGTCACCGACGAGCGTGCCGTCAGGGTTGCGGTTGATGCCGACATCGATGACCAGGGCCCCGGGCTTGATCCAGTCCCCGGGCACGAAGCGTGCCCGCCCCATCGCCGCCACCAGCACATCGGCCCCGCGCACCTTGCCGGCCAGGTCTCGGGTGCGGCTGTGGCAGACCGTGATGGTACAGCGCGCCGCGAGCAATTCCAGGGCCATGGGTCGGCCGACGATATTGGATTGGCCGATGATCACCGCGTCCAGCCCGGCGAGGTCGGCACCGGTGCGCCCCAGCAGCGTCATAACGCCCTTGGGGGTGCAGGGCCGCAGGAGCGGCATACGCAGGGCCAGACGGCCCAGGTTGTAGGGGTGGAAGCCGTCCACGTCCTTGGTCGGCAGGATGCGCTCGGTGATCGCCTCCGCGTCCAGGTGCCCCGGCAGGGGCAATTGCACCAGGATGCCGTCGATGCGGGGGTCCTCATTCAGTCGGTCGATCAGCCCCTCCAGGTCCGACTGACTGGTGTCGGCGGGGAGCGCGTGCTGTTCGGAGAGGAAGCCCACCTCGACGCAGGCCTTGCGCTTGTTGCGGACATAGACTTGGGAAGCCGGGTGCTCCCCTACCAGGATCACCGCCAACCCCGGTGCCCGTCCGCCCGCGGCCAGTCCGGCGGCCACCTGAGCCCGGATCTGCGCGCGGATCTCCGCCGCTACCGCCTTGCCGTCGAGAATTTGTGCGCTCATCGCCATCTTGCCCCGCTGCTGACCAGACCTGCATGATAGCGCACCAAGGGGCAGCCCTGGCCGCCGCGGCCGGGTGCGCGCAGATCCCTGTCGGGAGGCACGGGACTCGTGTCGGCCAGCACTCGATTGACTAGACCCGGGCGCGGGGGTAGACTTCCGCGTCTTCCAGTTTGGAGTTGCTTCCGAATCCGGGGTATAGCGCAGCCTGGTAGCGCGCCTGCTTTGGGAGCAGGATGTCGGGGGTTCGAATCCCTCTACCCCGACCAAAGCACCATTTTTCGGAGACTGTCGCAGGACAGGGTGCGTGAGGGACGCACTTGAGCCCGGACGGCGCGCGCTCAACGGTTGCGGTCCGCACTGCGTTTAGGCGCCCGTAGCTCAGCTGGATAGAGCAACGGCCTTCTAAGCCGTGGGTCGCAGGTTCGAGTCCTGCCGGGCGCGCCAAGTTTACCGCCCACGGCGGGCGGCCGATCGATGAAGATGCGATCGTGCTCGAGTCAATGGTGGACGTAGCTCAGTTGGTAGAGCGCGGGATTGTGATTCCCGTGGTCGTGGGTTCGATCCCCATCGTCCACCCCATTATCAAGTGTGATGCCGGCCGCTGCGGCCGCGGTTGACAAACGTATCGGAAGCCCTAGACTACGCGGCTTAATTCTTTCGGGTCGTTAGCTCAGTTGGTAGAGCAGTGGACTCTTAATCCATCGGTCGTAGGTTCGAATCCTACACGACCCACCAAATCAGACAGCCGGTTAGCGTCGTTCGCTAACCGGCTGTTCGCTTTTGCAGTCCGGCATGGGGCGGCACGGCGGCCGACGAACGGCCGGCGGCCGTCACCGCCCCTCGCGCTGAACCTGCCATCTTCGTCTGCGCAACCAACGACTCGCCCCCGGCCCCTTGCCCCGACCAAAGCAGAGACCGCAATCCGCAAGGCCGACAACAGCACCCGATGCCGGGACCTGCCCGGCGTGGCAAGCCTTATCGCAGGTGACCGGTTCGGCGATGTTTGTCGCCTGCCCTCTCGGGGAACGAACGCGCCGCACTCAGGTCGAACTCGCGGCGCGCCATTGCGTCGCCTTGGCGGCGACTCGCCTGGGCCTTTTTACCCGCTTTTTTCCCTGTTTTGCCCGTTTTCGCCCCGTGTTCTTATTCTCTCCAGTACGACTCGGGCTGAAGCGACCGAGCGCAGACCACGGTGCCTTGGACAGTGCCCAGAATGTGCGGCCCCAGGGGCCGGACCATCCACGCCTCCTCGGGCACGATGGTGTACGGAGCACGGAGCCCGTGAGGGATGGCGGGTTGAAACCCGCAACGGGTGTAGTAGCCCGGGTCGCCAAGCACGAACAAGAACATTGTTCCTCGCCGGCGTAGCTCCTGGCACCCGTACTCGATGAGATTGCGCCCGACACCTGCGTTCTGGTGCCCTGGCAGTACCGCCAACGGAGCCAGGACAGCGCACTCAACGGGGGAGTTGGTGGCGACCAGGGCCAGTGCTGTGAACAGCGCATGACCTACAACGGTAGCGTCTTCTTCGGCGACGCAAGAGAGCACCGGCAGCGCGGTCTCGTCTTGCAGGAGCGCAGTAACGAGAAGGGACTCGTCCTGACGGTTGAAGGCGAGCCGGTGCACCTGGAGCACCTGCTCAAGTTCCTCCGGTTTGGCTTCGCGGTACCGCATGGCAGGGAATCCGGTTATGCCGCCTGACCGGATGCCGGCAGACGAACTAGCTCAAAGGTCGCATGGCGGCCGCCAGTGAATCAAAAATCAGACTGAAAGTCAAGACCTTGAGCGCGCCCGCGCGCTGCATCTTCAGTGGTCCAGGCGGCAATGCTGCGGCCGCAACCGCGGGAATGCGATGGACAAGACCCTTGATCCCGAACCGCGCAGTGGTCACGCCTAGGCGTCAAGCTCGCAAAGGTTCTGCAATGCCCGATCGGGAATCAATCGGGGGGTCAAGCGGGGACAAACCCTGAGGTATCCCGACGAATCCCGCGCCCTTTTTCAATCCATCATCAGCGCCTGGCGGCATTCTGCCGGCCGACGAGAACCGCTTCCGTATTTTCCGCTGGTCGTGCTCCAGGGCACTGGTTCAGTTTAATTCCTGTTTACAAGACATTGAAATATATGTAATATATCTAGTTCGGCGCGGGTTTCCGTCACTTTTTGAATAAGTGAGAACTTCTTGAACGGACAATGGACATGCCCTCATTGCAATTCACAGAATTGTCGGCATCACAAGACGTATCAAACCGGTCATAACGGTACGCGTTTGCTGTGGCGATGTCAAAGTTGCAATAGGCTCTTTTCCGAGACCAAAGCCACCCTTATCGAGGGGCTCAGGAAACCGACCAGCTTCATCATTCAAGTGCTCAAAACGCGCACTGAGGGGATCGGCTTGAACGCCGCCTGCCGGGCCTTCGCGATTGCGAAGAATACGTTGCTCCTATGGGAGCGTCGCCTGGCCGATTGCAAGGATGTGCTGGTCATATATGCCCTGACGCACACCTTTATTGAGCAACTGATCGAAGGTGATGAGCTTTATACGAAAGTGAATAGGAATGTCCCCCCGGAGGATTGTGAAGGCTGGACGATCGTACTGATGGAAAGGGCAAGTCGATTTATCTGGGCGCTTCAGTGCGGGAAAAAGGATCGCAGCCTATTTTCATATGCCATACAAATACTTAGAGATGTCATCCTGCGTACTGGCGATGTCACTCTAGTCACCGACGGGGAACGTCGGTATGGCAATCTCCTGTTTGAAATTTGCCACGAAGTATTGCGAACCGGAAAACGCGGCCGCCCACCGAAAGTGCTTCGTCGCGGTGTGAAGGTGCGCCTTAAGAATAAAGGGAAAGGAACTGATAGAACGGGGCACTCGCGTCCCAAATACGAAACCCCTCATCCGGAGCATCCAGAAACCGATCAAGATGTGACGCCAGCCGATATTCATGCTAATCATTTGGAAGCATCGAACGCTTCATTTCGGCGAAAGAATTCTGCTTATCGCCGCCGAACGAATACGTACGCGAAGAGCATTTCTGGTTTGCAAAGAACATTGGATATGTTGTGGATTGTCCATAACTTTATTCGCAGCCACTTCACGACAAAACAGGTTCCTGCGGTGGCTCTGGGGATTCTCCAGCAGGGACTCTCGTGGGATGAGGTCCTTAGAGTTCGACAGCCCAGGTTATAAAAATACTACAAAAACATAAGGATAAGGAAGAACCAAACTGAACCAGTGCCTGCTCCAGTTGCGATATCATGAACGGAACGAACAAGATCCGCCGAGTAGTAGCGATTTCCGCAAGTATCGCAAATCCCTGTTGTCATATCTTCCAGTATCACAAATTGCGTCTTGTGCCTAAACGCCCCTCTTTTGACGACTCTTGCTCGTACCGTATCCTGGCAATACTCGCAATGATACCCGTGCATAGTTGCCGCCGCTAGCCGTTGATTTCATAAGCCGTGATGATGAGGAATCGTGCGTTGGTCGAAAAACGGCCGACTAAGCCAACCGGTATATCAAGATAGACCGCGTGGTACGTCCCCTATATCCAATGAATTGTACCCCGGACTAGGGGAGCTGGCGCTACTGCTGGGCTCCAGCGCTACGCACATGCGCGTCACGAAAAGCTCTCAAAACAGCGTTCATGCGGGTTTGGTACCCAACGCCTTGGGCCTTAAACCACTCCAGGACGTCGTCATCGACGCGTAGTGCGATCTGAGTCTTGCGCGGCGGAACCGGCAGTCCCGTATGCGCCAGCGCATCGGCCCAATCTTCCGGCAAAGTAGCGGGAGCGTCGTCGGTAAAGAGAACTTCAGAATCCGGCAAGGCGCGAAGCTTCTCCCAGTCGGTATTTTCTTCAGCGCCTTTTGCGGTAGCGCTGCGACCATGCTCTTTGTTCATGACCTACTGCCTTTCGGGCTGAAATGAGATGGGGTTCGTCTCCCGTTGCGCCGCGTGGCGTCCACACAACAAAAAGGGCGACACCGCAGATCACACCAATGCCCTGAAACCGGCGTTCATCGTATGCCTCTCCAACGTCTTCCCGAGTCAAGAGATCGCCATCGAAGAACGGAGCTAAATCGGCGAAATCGATCCCAGGTTCATCGGGATCGATTCGCCGCTTGGATTGCCAGGTGGTCATTATCTTAGTTCATGTGCGCTACCATATGCAATAAACCGCGCGGCATTTATAGTTGCTATTCACCTGGCGCAAAAGACCAAAGCGGTGCGCGCCTGCATGACAGCGGCCGAATAACTCCGACAGGAAGACTCATGTGTTGCGTTAGGCCATTCTTTGTCTTCTTAACTGCCGGGGCAGGGGACTTCCGGGGGAAACCGTGGTCTGTCCCTGAGGTATCCCCACGAAAACAGCCATAAAAACAGCGGCCTAGAATTCATTTTCAGTTTCGGTGTGCGTGCATGAGGGTTTGTTGCCACACTGTTAGGAAGGCAAAGCCCACAGGAGGCCCCTCATGCACGCGTCGATATTGTTGCACTCTTGGCTCGGTCAGTGGCTGTCATGTATCCACTTAAAACGCTTGGTATCGCTCTTCGACATGGTGGCCGCCTGCGTTGCCGGCACGGGTTTATCCATCACCTCGGTGGGACGGCGCCTGCCAGGCCCGACGTCCTTGAAACACAAGATCAAGCGTGCCGACCGCGTGATCGGCAATCCTCACCTGTATCGCGAGCGCACGGCGATCTACGGCGCCCTGTGCCGGGTGACCCTGGCCCGGATTCCCGAACCGCTGATTCTCATCGACTGGTCGCCTATCAAGGTCGATCAATCCTTTCAACTGTTGCGCGCGTCGATCGCGGTCGGCGGTCACGCCTTGACCCTCTACGAGGAAATTCATCCCACCTGCGACCTCGGCAACCCCAAGGTCCAAGAGCGTTTTCTCCACACCGTGGCGGGCTTGTTGCCGCCTGGTGCCGCACCCATCATCATCGCCGATGCCGGCTTTAAGGTGCCTTTTTTCCGTGCCGTCGAGGCCCTTGGCTGGCGCTGGGTCGGACGCCTGCGGGGGCGCGACTATGTGCGCCTGAACGCCGATTGGATTAGTGGCAAGTCGTTGTTTACGAAAGCAACAACAAAACCCGTTCGGCTCGGCATCGGCGACTGGGTGAGAAGCAACCCATTGCCCGTCGTCATGGTCTTGGTCCGTCTGCCCAAGTGCGGTCGTCATGATAAGACAGCATCCGGGCGCATCGCACGCTCGCGCAAAAGTCGCAAGGCCGCCCGCAGTCAGCGTGAGCCGTGGCTGCTCATGGCGACGCGCCGTTTGGGGCATTTGGCAGCGAAGGCGATCGTGCGCATCTATCGCCAGCGCATGCAGATAGAAGAAGGCTTCCGCGACATGAAGAACCTGTACTTTGGTCAGGGCTACGAGGCCAACCGTTCACACGACCTCAAGCGCCTTTCCATTCTCGTTATGATTGCCGCACTGGCGGCTTTCCTACTCTTTATGATCGGTGCGACGGCGGAGCGATTGAACCTCCAGCGCGGTATGCATGCGAGCAGTTCCAAGCGCCGCGTCTATTCCCTGTCGTTTCTTGCCTCGCTCATTCTGAATATCACGAAAGTGGAGATCGCTCTATCCGAGTTCCTAGCGCCGGAAGAGCAGGTGGCCCAATTCCATCAGGCGCTATTGTTGGGTGAATAAACGGAGGCGAAATTCGTGGGGATACCTCAGGGTCTGTCCCCTATTGCCGCCTATTGCCGGTGGTCTGTCCCCCTATTGCCCGACGGCGGGTGGGCGCTGGTGCCTGGCAGGTTGCAGGCGTCAGCGTAACCCCCTGACCACGCCGCAGCGGGGCCAAGTGCGCGCGGCGAGGGCCGAACGATCAGTCAGCCGCGGCATAAGGCCGCAAGATCTCCGGGTGTTCCACTGCCAACCGTGCCACCAACAGCGCACTGCCGGGAGGCGGGAAGCGCCCCTGTTCCCAGTCGCGCACCGTGCCGACCGGGGTTTGCAGCAGCCGGGCAAAGGCCGGTTGGGACAGGCCCAAGGCGGTACGGGCCGCGCGCAGGGCGAGTTGCTCCCGGGTATAGGTGCGCCCGCGCTCATCGGCGGCCATCTCGGCGAGTGATTCGCGCAGCCCGGGAAGGGGCTCGCCCGCATCCGCTTCGATCGCCTGTGCTATCTGCTCCAGTGGCATCGTGCTCATGTGTGGCGCTCCGGAATATCGGCAGGGCTGAGGTGGGACTGCTCGGTCGGCCTGCTTCGTAAAGGTCGGCGTTTCGATGACGGTGTGCATCTGGTCCTGACTCTGGAGCTAAGCGCGCGGGCGAGACGCCCGCGCTCCTTTCAGTTCCCCCCGCTCAGCCCCCCTAGCCCATTGTCCCGCCGAAAGCGCACCGCCTCCCGGATCAGGGCGAGGCGCGCCCGCTCCGCGCCCCAGTCGGCGCTGAGTGCCGGGTCCGGGGTCGGGTCCTCGGCCCAGACGCGCCACAGGACCACCGCGTCCTGACGGTAGGCGGCGGCGATGCTGTTGCCGTCGGGGCTGAAGCGGGCGATGCGCGCCCCGCCCAGGTCGGCCTCCATCACCAGGTAGGACTCCTGGGTCGGCGGCCCGGCGGCCCCCACGGCGACCGGTTTGGGGCGACGCCACAGGCGCACGGCGCCGTCGCGCGAGGCGGTGAGCAGCCAGTGTCCGTCCGGGCTGAATTCGGCGTAGGTGAGCCGGTCGTTGTGGCCCTTCAGGTCCGCGAGCAGGGTGCCGCCGGTGTCCCAGACCTGGGCGCGGCCGTCCAGGGAGGCGGTCACCAGGGCTGCCCCGTCCGGGGCGAAGCGGACACTGTAGAGGGTCTGGGTGCCCCCCTTCAGGGGCAGGGGCTCGCCGCAGCGCCCGCCGGCCAGTGCGATCAGGGCGACCCGCCCGTCCTCGCCGACGCTGGCCAGGGTGCCGCCGTCCGGCGCGAAGGCGAGATCGGTGATAGCCCCCTGGTGGGGCTGGAGCCGACACATCAGGTCCCAGGTGCCGTCGGGCGTCTGGCGCAGCAGGCGTAGCCACCCCTGGTCGCTGCCGACGGCGGCCAGTTGGGTGCCGTCGGCAGCGGCGGCCACGGCGGCCGCCTGGACCTTGCCGGTCTCCTGCGCAAGGCCCGCGGGGAGCGGCAGTTCCAGGCAGGCGGCCGGGTCCCACAGGCGCACCGAGTGGGCGGACTCGTTGGAGGTGGTGAGGAGCCAACGCCCGTCGGGTGCGAACAGGACCCGGTAGAACTCGCTGCCCGGCGCCCGCGCCGGGGCCGGCGTCGACGCCGGCGCCGGCGCCCGGCCCCGGGGGGGCGCCGGGGTCGGCGCGGGCGCGGGCGGCGCGGGCGGTTCCAGGGCGCAGCCGCCGCCGGTGACCAGGTCCCAGACCCGGGCGCTGCCGTCGTAGGCGGCGCTGGCCAGTTGCCGCCCGGAGGGCGAGAAGGCGACGCGGCGCACCCGCGCGCGGTGCCCGAGGAGCCGCCAGATCTCCCCCGGTGCCGCCCAGGGTGCGGCGGGGTCGTAGCGCCAGACCTGGACCAGGCCGTCGAATGACCCGCTGGCGATCAGGAAGGCCCCGGGGTCGGCGTCCAGTTCCTTGGGCGGTCGCGCCAGGTCCAGGTGCGAGACGTGGTCGTCGTGGGGGAGTCGGAAGGCGAGGGTGCTCGCGTATCCCACCGACCAGACCCGGGCCGAGCCGTCCTGTTCCGAGTAGCTCAGGACGCGCCGCCCGTCCAGGCTGAAGCGCGCGGCGGAGATCGGGGCCTCGTGGGTGTAGACGGCGAACTGGCGCCCGCTGCGCAGCCCCCACAGGCGCGCCGTCTGATCGGCCGAGGCGGTCAACACCAAGGGCTCACCGGCCCGGGGGTCGACCCCCGGGGAGACGCGGATGCGCTCCACGGCGAGGCGGTGCTGACCCAGGATCTCGGCGTCCCCGCGGCTGAGATCCCAGCGCACCACCTGCCCCTCGTCGTCACCGGCCAGGAGGTAGCGGTCGGCGGGCGCGAAGGCCAGGTCGCGCACGGCGGACTGATGGATGCGGACCGGGCGTCCATCGTGGACCACCTCCCCGAGCACCATCAACTCGCCGCCGTCCGCGCCGAAGACCCTTACCCTCTCGTCGACCGTGGCGATGGCCAGTTGCTGCCCGCGATTGTCGAAGATGGCACGGGTGAGCGGGCGGTTCAGGGGGCCGGTCGGGTGCAGGGTCAGCCGCTCGGCGCCGGTCCTGGTGTCGAGGACCCGGGCCGTCCCGTCGCGCGACGCGGTGACCAGCCGCAGCCCGTCGGGGGCGAAGGCGACCCCGCGGATCTCCTTCCGGTGCAGCGGTACGTTCCACCGGGGCGGCCCCGGCTGCTGGAGGTCGAGCAGGCACAGGCCGAAGCCGTCGGCCGCAACACCCTGGGCGAGCGCCAGGTAGCGGTGCCTGGGGTCCAGGGCGATGATCCCCCCGGGCCGCACGCCGCAGGACCAGTCCGGCGTCGCCCCGTCCGCGGCCGGCAGCCGCCAGACCCCGGCCTCGCCGAGCCCCAGGATCAGTGACGGTTCACCTTCGCTGTCGGCAAGGCGTACCGCGTGGATGGGGAACGCGGGGCTGGCGAGTGGCCGGTCGAAGGCGAAGCGGTTGTCGGTGAGGCGCCACAGGCCAGCCCCATCCCGGGCGCTGAGGGTCGCCAGGAGGTTGCCGTCGTCGCTGATGCCGGGTGAGAGCGGGCGCTCGGGGGTTGAGCCGCCGGCCTGCACCATGGCGATCAGCCGGTTGGCGCTGAAGGCGCGGCTCAAGGTATCGGTGGCGGCCTGGGGCAGGTCGCGGCCGGCGTTGAGCGCCAGGCGCACCGCCACCGGGGTGTTGCCCTGGTTGATCGCCAGGTTGGCGGCATTGATCTCGCTGCGGTGCAGGTTGAGCGTGGCGGCGCGCGAGGCATCGGCGGCCCAAAAGGCGGCCGCGCTGGCGACGAGTAGCAGCACCACGAGGGTCAGTCCGAGGAGGCGCGCCCAGCGGTTGCGTTGCCGCTGGGCGCGGAGCTGGTCGCGGGAGCGCTCCAGGAACTCCAGTTCCACCGGCTCCAGTTCGCCGGGAAAGGCGTCGGCGAAGCGCCGGGCGGCGGCGTAGCCGACCTCGCCCAGCAGGTATTCGCGATTGCAGTCGGTGCGCTTCCACAACCGCGCCTGGCGGGTGATCTGGAAGCGCAGCTGCAGGTCGCGCCGGTTGCCCGGGTCGGCCAGCCAGTCGCGCACCGGTGCCCAGGTGTCGATCAGGGTCTGGTGGATCAGGCTTGCCATGGGTCGAAAGTCGCGCCACTGGGCGACGGCCGGCGGCCCCTCGGACCCGGGGTCGGCGGGTGGGGGCTGGGTCGCGTCGCCCCGGGCCAGGGCCGCGGTGGCGCGCCGCGGGAAGAGCCGCGCCCGCCATTCTTCGCGGGTCTCGCGCGCCAGGCGCGCGACGGCCGCGAACAGGTGGTCATCGGTCCGGGCGCACGGCAGGTGCTCGGCGGGGTCGGCGACCCCGGCCGCCACCACCAGGCGTGCCGCGATCAGGGCCGCGAGCAGGCGGGCGCAGTCCGGGTCCCGCTCCAGGGCGCGCAGGTCCCCGGCGCGGGGTATGGGGCGTGAGGCGGGGCCGCCCTCCAGTGCGATCAGCGCCCGGCACAACATGGGCAGGGCGGCGCGGGTCGCATCATCGAGCCCCTCCCAGAGTGCCTGGGCGCGCGTGCGGGTAGTGCCGCTGATCCCGCCCAGGGCGCGATAGTCGCTGATGCGCAGGCGCAGCCTGGCGGCGGCGTTGTCGTCGGCGTCCGGGGCGGCGCGTTCCCCCGCCTCGCCGTCGGCCCCGTCGTCGTCCGCCAGCGGCGCCCGTGCCCGCGCATAGAGGTCGGCGAGGACCGGCTCCAGGAGCGCCGGCCAGTGGGTCAGGTCGCTCGCCTCCGCCTCCAGCAGGTCCACCAGGCCGCGCCCGGCCGTGCCCTCGTATTCGATCCCGGCGATGCGCGCCGGGATCTCGAGCACCTGGCGGATGCGGGCGGCGGGCGGGGGCTCCAAGGGGTACCAACTGTGCTCGTCCAGCAGGGCGGCCAGGGCCGGGATCTGGGGGAGTCGGCGCAGGTGGTCGCTGCGCAGCGTGGCGACGATCCAGACCCCGTCCTGGGCGGCCAGGGCGGCCAGGGCCCGGGCGAAGGTCTGGGTCGGCGCGCGTTCCTGCACCCCCGCGCCGAAGAGCCCGTCCAGGGGGTCCAGGATCAGGGCCAACTGCTGGCGGCCGTCGGTGCTGCCGACCGGCTGCCCGGCCTCGCCGACCAGCCGGGCCAGGGCCGCCTGCACCTGCGCCGCCGCCACCGCGGGCTCGGTCTCCAGCAGGCGCGCAAGCCCGGCCTGGTCCAGACCGAAGCCGTCCAGGGCCGTGCCCAGCAGGGCCGGTGCCAGCAGCGCCCGGGCCAGGTCCGCGACCGGCTCCGGACCCTGGCAGTCGAGCCGGCACCAGCGGCAGCCGGCGACCCCGGCGAACAGGTAGGGCCGCACCAGCCGCGGCAGGAGCCCGGCGTGCACCAGTGACGACTTGCCGACCCCGGAGGGTCCCGTGATCAGTACCAGCCCGCGCCCGCCCCCGCGGTTGGCATCCAGGCGCGCCACCAATTCCCGGGTCTCGGTCTCGCGCCCGACGAAGACCGGCTCATCGGCCAGTTGATAGGGGTCCTGGGCACGAAAGGGGCTGTCGCGCCACTCGCCGGCCCCGGGGCGGCGGCCCAGTTCCACGCTGATGCGCCGGTTGAGCAGCTTGCGCACCTGCCCCTCGACCAGTTCGCGCAGCACGCGGTCGCTGTCGAACTGCCGGAAGGCGCGACGGAAGCTCCCGTCCGCGTTGAAGAAGTGGGTGCGGAAGAAGGCCTCAAGACGCTCCCGGTCGGCGACCGCCTCGTGGGTGGCCGGGGCATCGGTGATGTCGATCAGCCGCGGCGTGGTCTTCTTGTAGACCAGGACCTCCGGCTGGCCGCCGCGGGCGAAGGCCTCCACCGCATCGACGAACTCCCACTCGGTCCCGGTCATCCCGCCATAGGGGTCGTCCGCCAGCGGCGTGCCCAGGCGCGTCCACAGCATCACCAGCACCAGTTCACACTCGGCGGGCCGCAGCAGCCCCGCCTGGAAGCTCTGGGCCGCGGTCAGGGCCTCCTCCTCCCACAGCACCGGCTGGAGCTTGAAATAGGGCAGATACTCCTGCGCGAGCGCCTCGATGATGTCTTTGATCAGGGCCCGCTCGTGGTCCAGGTCCGCGGGGGAGGAGACAAAGATTCTGACCTGGGGCTGCGCCATCGCGTGCACTCGGTGGGGGCAAGAAGGGGATTCTCAGGGTTCCTCCCACTATAACGCTTGGGAGGCCTCGCTTCAGACCGACCGGTCACGGGGGTTGCGATCAGAACTGCTGTGGTGACCGAGATCCCGGGTACGCTGTCCTGGTCGTTGTCGTTGTCGTGGTCGTGATCGGATTGTTCGATTACGACAACGACAACGACGCCCGGTCCGTGCCTGCGCTGGTCGGCGGCCTGACCTCCGGTCGACACGAAGGCCCGCAACCGGGGTAGAATCCAAGGTGAGAACGCTGACGTCCGAATCCTACTTGAGCGCTATCGGATCGCCACCTGAGCAGGAGGAACGCGAGATGTTCCACCATGAGAGCGCAGACACCGAACGCTTTGAGCAGGTCATCCTGCTCGCGGTGCGTCATATCATCGGCGGGGCCACCCCGGAGGCCTTCCTCACCTGGGCCGAGGCCGAGATCCCCGACTTGCTTGGGCTGCATGACCATGAGCTTGACGTGGTTGAGATCAGGCGCCTGGCCCAATTGCTCGCCACCTCCATCTGGAACGCGACCCCGCGCCCGGCGCTGGGATTCAGTACGCAGCCGCTGCCCTGTCCCCTGCCCGAGGCGCCCTGTCCCTGCGGCTCGGGGCAGCGTTACCGCGATTGTTGCGGCGGTGTCGATGACCTGCCGGAACTCTCCAGCGAACTGATCTGGGAGCTGCTGCTCGACGAACTCCCCGAGCGGGCGCTCAAAGAGGCCCTCGACTCGGGGGCTATCCCCAGCCCCCTGTTCGCCCGCCTGGCGGACCGCTGGCTGGAGCAGGACCGGCCCGGGCGCGCCGTGACCCTGCTGGAGCCGGTCTTCGCCGGCCCCCTGGCGGACCTGGACGGTGACTACGAGCCGGCCTTCGACGTGCTGTGCGACGCCTATGACCGGCTCGATCACTGGCGCAAGAAGCTCGCCTTCCTGGAGCGCCTCTGCCGCGAGGGCAGCCGCGCGCTGCAGGCCGCCGCCTGGCAGCGGCGCAGCACCATGTACCTCGACGAGGGGGACTTCGCGGGCGCCGAGCGCGCCTTCGCCGCGGCGCTGCGCAGTGACCCGGACAATCCCGGCACCGCCTTGTTGGAGATCACCCTGCTCGCCGCCCAGCACAAGGACGACCTGGCGCGGGCGCGGGCGCGCTTCTGGCTGCATCGGCTGCGCCGCGTCGGGTACCGGGAGGAGGGGTTCATGGACTTCCTGGCCCAGGCCGTCAAAGACCCCCAGGAGGCCCTGGTCGACAGCCATGCCGACGCGCTGGACCCGATCCTCCTGGACCTGCACGACTGGGTGGCGGTGGCGACTGCCCGGCCCCTGCCGACCTATCGGGTGGCCCCGGTGCGTCCGGCGCGCGAGGTCGAGGCGGCGGGCCAACTCCCCCTGTTCGACGACGGGCAGGGGTTGGTGCGACGCCGTCCCCTGATGGTCTACAGCATCCCCGCCGAGTTGCGCCCGCCCCCGGCGGTGCGGCGTCTGGAGGCCCTATGGCGTGAGCTCTTCCCCGGCGGCAAGCCGCAATCCACCCAGTTGACCCTGGGCGATGAAGGGCGCGTCTGGCTGTCCGCCCAGTGGAGCGACTACCTGCTCGGCCATCCGGAGGCGGCCGACAGCCTGGAGTGCCTGGACGACCTGGCCTCCGCCCTGTACGAACACCCGGAGAGCGCGCTGCCCTGGATCGCCCACGCCCTGCTGCGGCCCCTGGTGGACCGGGCCTGGGCGCTCGTCACCTGCACCCTGCCGCCGGAGGTCTCCTACCACCTGCCCTGGACGCGGGAGCGCAACCGGCCGGCGTTGCGGCTGCTGTTCCGGCGCTACCTGTGTCAGCTCGATGAAGGCCAGCCCCAGGCCGCGGCGCTCACCCTGGAGACCCTGCTGCGGCTCAATCCACAGGACAATCATGGGGTGCGGGCCGAACTCATGAACCACTACCTGCGCACCGGTGAGGACCAGCGGGCGCTGGCCCTGGTGCGCCGCTTCCCGGACGATCTGCTGGCGGACCTGGCCTACGGCGAGGTGCTGGCCCTGTATCGGATGGGCGAACAGGAGCGGGCGCGGGCCGCCCTGGGGACTGCGGTCGACCGGCTGCCGCGCATCCCCCGCTATCTGACCCGCAAACGCATCAAGCGGCCGCGGCTCAGCCCGCTCGGGGTCACCCCGGGCGGCGAGGACCAGGCCTGGATGTATCGGGAGGCCATGCGCGACGTCTGGGAGGCCGAGCCCGGCATCCTGCGCTGGCTCAAGCGGGTCACCGTCTGACCCGGGGGCGTCGGGCACCGCCCGGCCCTTCGGCCCACTCAACTCCAGAGGCACTGCAAGCACGATGGAAACCCTTTACCGCATCGTCTTCAACGGTGAAACGCTCCCCGGGCTGACCGCTGAGCAGATCATCGCGGCCTTCGTCAAGCGCTTTCGGGTGCGCGAACAGCGCGCCCGCGAGATCATCCTGGCCGGGCGCCGCACCGTGCTCAAGCACGGTCTGGACCAGGCCAAGGCGCAACACTACAGCGCCGCGCTCAAAAAGGTCGGACTCCTGATCGTGCTGGAGCCCCAGCCCGAGAGCCCGCCCCCGACGTCGCAACTGTCGGTGGATCTGACCCCGAGCATCGACATCGGCCATAGCGAAATGGCCTCGTACTATGACGACACGCCCACCTCGCAAGCGCTCTCGCAACCGGCCTCCGCACCCGCCTCGGGCCTGGCCGCCGACTGGTCGCGCTGCCCCAAGTGTCGGCAGCCCGCGGTCTCCCCCGTCACGGGGGTCTGCCAGGCGTGCGGGCTCGTGGTGGAGCGCTATCTCGCCCGGCGCGCCGAACAGGCGAACGGGGCGGGCGCGGCCCGTGGCGACAACCCCTATGCCCCGCCCACGGCGGATTTGACCCCGCCCGCGATCGGTGGGCGCGGCGCGGCCCTGCGCCCACCGCGGGCGGTGTCTGCCGGCCGTGGCTGGGGCTGGGTACGCGACGCCTGGGGGCTCTTCAAGGGTCGGCCCTGGGCCTGGATCGGTGCCTTCCTGGTCTATGTCCTGATCTCCATCGTGCTCAACGCGGTGCCCTATAGCCTCGGCGGGATTCTCATGATCGCGCTGGGCCCCATCCTGGCCGGGGGCCTGATGATCGGCGCCCAGGTCCAGCAACAGGGCGGCGGCTTCCAGGTCGCGCACCTGTTCGCGGGGTTCCAGCGTAATCCCGGGTCCCTCGCCCTGATCGGGGTGGCCACCTTGGGGTTTTCCGTCCTGCTCCTGCTCGCCATAGCGCTGCTTGGGGCGCTCGCCGTGTATCTGCTTGCCGGCCCGGAGGTCATCGCCGGGATCGATCACCAGAGCTTCGATCCCAACCAGCTGGGGCCTGAGAGCATGGTGTTCGTGCTCCTGCCGGTGTTGCTCCTACTGCTGCTCTTCGTCCCCCTGGGGATGGCCACGTTCTTCGCCCCGGTCCTGGTGGCCCTGAATGAGGTGCCGGTACTGCGCTCCTTCACACTCAGTTTTCAAGGCTGCTGGCGCAACATCCTGCCCTTCCTGGTCTTTGGCCTGGCGGCCCTGGGTCTGTCGCTGGCCAGTATCCTGACCCTGGGCCTGGCCCTCTTCGTTCTGGTGCCGGTGCTGATCATTGCGAGCTATATCGCGTATCGCGATATCTATTGTTACCGGTGACCTTAAGCGCCGCACTCTGTGCGGTGCTTGTTGACGAGTCAAGAACAGGTTACAAAGAACGCGATCGTTGTCGTTGTCGTTGTCGTAATCGTAATTGCAACAGCGATACAATTTGGCGCGCGAAAGAATCCGGGGCGCTACGATAACCTCGACATCGACATCGACATCGACATCGACATCGACATCGACAACGACAACGACAACGACAACGACGCGACAAGGGCCTTGGTCACATTTCTTGCGACCCGTCTAAGCCCCGAAGGGGCGCGACATACCAGCCCAGGGCAACGCCCTGGGATAGCGTCGTTCAATCGGCCCAGCCCTGAAAGGGCGTCACATAGGATCTGCGCCCTTATGTCACGCCCTTTCAGGGCTGGGCCTCGTTATACCTCATACCCAGGGCTGTGAAAATCTTTGTGATCTTTGTGTCTCTGTGAGAGAACTGCTCTTTCAGGATGAAGGTCGTCGGGGTTTGACCGGCCGCACCGGCCGCATGGCGGTAGTGCCGCCGGGGGCCGTGGACGCCCCGGCGCGGCGCCGTCCCTCCGGGCTCAGGCCGGTCCCGGCCGGTTGGAAGGCGGGGATCAGGTGCCGCTTGCCGTTGCCGATCAGGTCGCTGCGGCCCATCGCCCTGAGTGCCGCGCGCAGCAGCGGCCAGTTCTCCGGGTCGTGATAGCGCAGGAAGGCCTTGTGCAGGCGCCGCTGGCGCTGGCCGCGCACCACGCTGACCAGCTCACTGTTGCGGGTGATGCGCTTTAAAGGGTTGCGGCCGGTATGGTACATGGCCGAGGCGATCGCCATCGGGGTCGGCAGGAAGGCCTGGACGGCGTCCGGCCGGAAGCCGTTCCTTTTCAGCCATAGGGCGAGATTGAGCATATCTTCATCGCTCGTCCCCGGATGGGCGGAGATGAAATAGGGAATCAGGTATTGCTCCTTGCCCGCCGCTTTGGAGAATTTGTCGAACAGCGACTTGAAGCGGTCATAGGTGCCGATGCCCGGCTTCATCATCTTCGACAGGGGCCCGGGCTCGGTATGTTCCGGGGCGATCTTGAGATAGCCGCCGACGTGGTGGGTGACCAGTTCCCGGATGTAGTCGGGTGAGCGCACCGCCAGATCATAGCGCAGCCCCGAGGCGATCAGCACCCGCTTGATGCCGGGAACCCGGCGCGCCGCCCGATAGAGCTCGATCAGGGGGCCATGGTCCGTGTTCAGGTTCCCACAGATGGCCGGGTAGACGCAGGAGGGCTTGCGGCAGGCGGACTCGATCGCCCGGTCGCGGCAGGCGAGCCGCCACATATTCGCGGTGGGGCCGCCCAAGTCCGAGACGGTGCCGGTGAAGCCCGGGGTGCGGTCGCGGACCTCCTCGATCTCGCGCAGGATGGAGGCCTGGCTGCGGCTCTGAATGATCCGCCCCTCATGTTCGGTGATGGAGCAGAAGGTGCAGCCGCCGAAGCAGCCGCGCAGGATATTCACCGAGAAGCGGATCATCTCCCAGGCGGGGATGGGCGCGGTGCCGTAGCCCGAATGGGGGCGGCGGCTGTAGGGCAGCTCATAGACCCGGTCCAGTTCCGCGGTGGTCAGCGGGATGGGCGGGGGATTGAGCCAGACCGCCCGGTCGCCGTGGCCCTGAATCAGGGCGCGGGCGTTGCCGGGGTTGGTCTCCTGGTGGAAAACCCGGGAGGCGTGGGCGTAGAGCACCGGGTCGTCGCGCACCTGCTCGTAGGACGGCAGGCGCACGACGGTGCGGCCGCGGTCCAGGTGGCGGGGGCGGTGGTGGAAGCCGATGGGGACGGCTTCGGCTTCGGCCCGGGTGGCGGCGCAGCCCGGCGCCGCCGCGGCGTAGGGGTCGGGATGGGGCTCCACCGGGCCCGGTGGGTCGATCCGGCTGGAATCGATTGCGGTCCAGCCCGCGGGTATCTCGCGCACCATGAAGCCGGTGCCGCGCAGGTCGCGGATGGCGGCGATGGGCTCGCCGCGGGCCAGGCGGTGGGCCGCCTCCACCAGGGCGCGCTCGGCGTTGCCGAAGATCAGGAGATCCGCCTTGGCGTCCACCAGGGCGGCGCGGCGTACCTTCTCCGACCAGTGGTCATAGTGGGCGATGCGCCGCAGGCTGGCCTCGATCCCGCCGATGATGATGGGGACCCCCGGGTAAGCCTCGCGCGCCCGCTGGGCATAGACGGTGACCGAGCGGTCCGGGCGCCGCCCGGCGGCGCCGTCCGGGGTGTAGGCATCGTCGGAGCGCGCCCGCCGGTCCGCGGTGTAGCGGTTGACCATGCTGTCCATGTTGCCGGCGGTGATACCGAAGAAGAGCGTCGGGGCGCCCAGGCGCCGGAAATCGGCCGCCGAGGTCCAGTCCGGCTGGCTGATGATGCCGACCCGAAACCCCTGGGCCTCCAGCAGTCGGCCGATGATCGCCATCCCGAAGGACGGGTGGTCCACATAGGCGTCGCCGGTGACGATGATGCAGTCGCAGGCGTCCCAGCCGAGCAGTTCCATCTGCGCCCGCGACATGGGCAGTTCCGGGGCGGTCCCGAGCTTGTGCGCCCAGTGCCTGCGATGGGAAAAGAGGTCTGGTGCTTGGTCCACGATAGCGGTCGCCTAGGTGCGGGAAAACCCGTCATTGTAGACCCGGGCCAGAGGCTGCAACCCTGCGTGCGCTGCCTGAACATTCGCATTCTTCATCGCGTCTTGCGATTCGTCCGGCGTCCCGCGGACCCTGAGACGCAAAATCGTCCTCATTCTCGGGATGCAATTGATTTAATCCACCCGCGCAATGTTATCTGGCTGTTTTTTATAGCTATTGAAAGTTGGCACGATGCCTGCTCAGCTTCCGGTAAGCAGGAAGAATCAAAGCGACGCGAGCAGCCCCAGGGTCGGACGCACAGCGGCATCGCCAAGCAGCAAACGCACAGCAACGAAGGCCATGACCAGACGCACAGTGAAAAAACCGAAGAGTCGCAAGGACCCGGGTTTCGGACCGGCCGAGCCCGCGACCACCGGGACAGGGATGACTAATGCGAGCAGCACGGGCCCCCGGCAAACAGCTAGGTAATACAATACGCCGAGGACGCACGCATCAGGCCCGCGAGCCGTATCTGCCATCTAACCTTCGGGTTGTGATGGCTTTTCTTTTTGTGCCGGTCCTGAACGCAGCGCCCGCTGCGGTCGCCGTAGGGTCCGCTGTGCGGACCAGCGGCCTCGTATATTGCGCCCCGGCTCAGCCCCCGGGCAGGCCCAGTCCCCCATAGATCTGTTCCAGCGGGATCGCGCAACCGAGGCTGCGTAGTCGCAGGGTGTCGGTGCCGCTCACCGTCTCCAGCGTCCAGTCGAGCGCGCGCCGCCACACCTCGATGCGCCGCGCCTGGTGGGCGATCAGGACCAACTCTTCGAGACCCTCAATGCGGCGGTAGGCCGGGGCCTTCTCCTCCCGGTCCCGCCGTTCGCTGGCCGGGGACATCACCTCCAGGATCAGCTTGGGCGCCTCCAGAAAGTCGGGGTATTCGGCGCCCTCGCCACCACTGACCTGAAGGTCCGGGTAGTAGAATCGCTCGTCGCCCGCGCCCCGGACGTGTACCTTCACGGTGGGGCGGAACAGGCGGTAGGGTGATCCGGTCAGTTGCCCGCGCAGCAGACGGGCCAGACGCACGCACAGTTGATCGTGCAAACGGCTTGCATCCACCATCGGGAGATACTCACCATTCACATACTCGCTCTTGAGATCCGCGACCTTCTCGTTTTCCAGGTATGCGGCGACCGAGATCATAATGACTCAC
The DNA here is from genome assembly GCF_002813775.1 of Candidatus Thiodictyon syntrophicum. NCBI lineage: Bacteria > Pseudomonadati > Pseudomonadota > Gammaproteobacteria > Chromatiales > Chromatiaceae > Thiodictyon > Candidatus Thiodictyon syntrophicum. The sequence goes on along the minus strand of NZ_CP020370.1, from coordinate 6,302,394 downwards.
CTGGGAGCGCCGGGCATCGGCCCGGCGCGTGACAAACTGACCATGCTTGATCAGACCGATGTGGGTTCTGCGCCGGAAAGAACCACAGCCCCCGAGCGCGCCGCCGTTGCCCGCGCCCGGTCCTTGGCCGCCCCCGTCGTTGCCCCGTTGGTCGCCCCCGTCGTTGAAGTTGTGATTGAAATCCCCCGCGGCAGCTTCCTAAAACGCGGCTCCGACGGGTCCCTGGATTTCATCTCGCCGCTGCCCTGTCCCTACAACTACGGCTCGGTGCCCGGTCTGCTCGGGCTGGAGGGCGACCTGCTCGATGCCGTGGTTCTGGGTCCGCGCCTGGCCCGCGGGAGCCGGGTGCGGGTCACCGCCCACGGGGCGGTCGGCCTCATGGACCGGGGTCTCTATGATGATAAGCTGATTTGTGCCCGGGAACCGCCGAGCGCCGCACAGTGCGCCCGTGTGGTCCGCTTTTTTTGGGTCTACGGCTGGGCCAAGCGCCTGCTCAACCTCCTGCGCCTGCACCCCGGGGTTACCGCCAGTCGCGGCTGGGGTCCGGCGTCTGCGGCCCTGGCGCGCGCCCGGGTGGTGCCGCCGGGTGAGCGGCAGGGGCCGGTGATCCGGTTTTGAGGCGCGACCCACAAGGAGTCGGGGCGTCCCGCCCCGCCGCGGCCAACGGGGGCGGGACGCCCCCGCTCCTGTTCAGCGCGCCGATGGCCCCCGCGAGACCACCGGCAGGGTTGCCAGGTTGACCGTGCCGTACTGGCTGGTAAAGGTGATGGAGGACCCGCTGCCCTGCTGCTGGGAGAAGCCGCCGATCTGCTGGTCCTGGGTGTCGTAGACCCAGCACTCCCCGCCGGTGTCCACCGCCAGGCGCCGGAGCGCGGCGAAATAGGCGTACTTCACCTGATTCTGGGCGCCGGTGGCACTGGGTGAGCCCAGTTCCGCGGGCCACCAGTGCTGGGCCGGGTCCGGGACGAAGAGGCTCGACTGGCCGGGGTAGCCCCCCGTCGTCTGGTTCTGGTAGCCGGCCCCGCCCTGACTCTGGGACTGGAAGCTGCCGGTCTGTAGCAGCCCCGGCTGACGGGCGAGCAGGCCCGAGATGTCGTTGCACAGTGCGTCCACCCGGCCCTTCAATGCCTGGTTGAACATGTCGCCGAGCATCAGCATCCCGCCCTGCATCCACTGGCCGCCGCCGCCGAACTCCGGGTGGCTGAACTGGGCCATGGAACCGTTGCCGTTGCGCACGGCGAAGAGCATGGTCGTGACCGCATCGATGCTGAAGCCGTGGCGTTGCGCCAGTTCAGCGACCAGGTGCTGGCCGGCGGGGGTGAGTTGTTGCATGGGTCTCTCGCTGCGTGGGGATTCGTATCTGATAAAGCCTACCACGGCGGGCCTTGTTGTTGTTCAGGAAGCATCCGCCGGCGCCGGTTTCGGTCCGCCGCAAGCGGAGCGATGGTCGATTCCGGGCGATGGGTCTAAAATCAGCCTGAATATAATACCAGCAACCAGTCACAGACCATGAAACTTTCCACTAATATCAAACCTATCAGTCACCTGAAGGCTAATACCGCCGCGGTCGTCCGCCAACTCGTGGACGAGCGCGAGCCGCTGGTCATCACCCAAAACGGTGAGGCCAAGGTTGTGATGCAGGATGTTCGCTCCTTCGAGGAGACGCAGGAGACGCTGGCCTTGTTGAAGATCCTCGCGCTCGGTAACCGTCAGATCGAGGAGGGTCGGGTCGAGCGCGCACGCGATGTCTTTGCCCGGTTGCGGAATCTTGGCTGATGTCCCTTGAGGTCTTCGTGACAGAGGATGCGACGCGGGATCTGTATGGCATCTTCGATTACATCGCCGACTACGACAGTCCGGCCAAGGCGCATGATGTCCTGGATCGACTAGAGGCGGTCATCGCAGGGTTGGCCGACCTTCCGGAGCGGGGTGGGCACCCGAAGGAGTTGGTCAAACTGGGTATTCGCGAGTACCGTGAGGTCCACTTCAAACCCTATCGCATCGTTTATCGCGTGCTCGGGGATGGCGTCTATGTCTACCTGGTGGCCGATGGTCGGCGGGAGATGCAGACGTTGTTGACCCGGCGGCTGCTGTGAGGCGCCGCTGCGCGCCGCGCGGCGGTGTCACCCCGCCTCGCGGCCGCGGCGGTGTGCAATACGAGGGCTATACTTTGATCGTGGACTGGCGCGTTCTCGCTGGCCCCCGAGCCCGAACTGATCTTGCCGCGGGGGGCGCAGTTGCAGGTTACGGATCTCGCCGTGGGGTGCGGGGACCGACCAGACAGGAGCACTGTAATGAGCGAACCAGACAACAAGACGACGGTCCCGGTGCGGCGCCAGTTCACCGCGCCGCCTGAAGGCGAAGGCGAAGCCGCTGCCGAGTTGCGCAAATACGCCGAGTGGCGGGCCAACGGGGGCGAGTTGACTCCTGAGCAACAGCGCCGAGCCGCTGACCATCTGGAGCGCACGGCGGTCGAACTGGGTGGTCCGATCCCGGCGCGCTTCAAGCATCTGCAATATGTGAACAAGGCGCGGGGTCAACGATGACCGCGGGCGCAACCCCCTGGATCGAGCGGCGCGAGATCGGGCCTTGTATGCCGGCGTGACGACCGCTCTTTCTGGGAATACGCCCCAAGGCCCGCTGCCCCCAACCGCAGGTCAAGGCTTCAGTCGGCAGCGCCCGCTTGCGGCCGCCGGACTCCTGGTCGGACCCCGGCCGGCTGAAGCCTCGACCTCCGGTTGGTCTTGGCGCGCCATCATTACTGGCCGAATCCTCTGCTACGGCGTCTCGTCCTCCAAGCCGGGTGCGTCGGCCGCCGCCTCGATCAAGCGCTGCCGCAACTTCGTCAACCGCAGGTTGGACCCGACCCGCTTGACCGCCATCGCCAGGGCCCGGGGTTCGGCGATCAGCACCACCAGCCGCCGCCCGCGGGTAACGGCGGTATAGAGCAGATTACGTTCCAACAGCATGTAGTGTTGCATCGCCAGTGGGATCACCACCGCCGGGTATTCGGACCCCTGCGCCTTGTGGATGGAGGTGGCATAGGCGAGCGACAACTCGTCGAGTTCGCCGAACTCATACTCCACCCGCCGCCCGTCGATCTCCACCAGGACCAGACCCTCCTCCTCGTCGATGGCGGCGATGCGCCCGATATCGCCGTTGAAGACCTCCTTGTCATAGTTGTTGATGAGTTGGATGACCTTGTCCCCCGGGGCATAGGTCCAGCCGAAGCGGGTCACCCGGGGCGCGCTACTGGGGTTCAGACGCTGTTGCAGCGTGACATTGAGTGAGCGCGCACCGAGTCCGCCGCGGTTCATGGGGGTCAAGACCTGTACCTCGGCCACCGGGTCCAGGCCGAAGCGCTGCGGGATGCGCTCCAGCACCACCCGCAGCAGCCGGTCCTGGATCTCCTCGGCGCTGTTGCAGGGGATGAGATAAAAGTCGCTGTCCGCCGGCCCCTCGTGCGCGTGTTCCGGCAGCCGCCCGGCGTTGATGCGATGTGCATTGACGATGATCCGCGACGCCGCCGCCTGACGGAAGACCTCGGTCAGGCGGCAGGTGGGGACCACCCCGGAGGCGATCAGGTCGGCGAGCACCGAGCCCGGCCCCACCGAGGGCAATTGGTCCACGTCACCCACCAGCAGCACCGCGGCCGGGGTCGGCACCGCGCGCAGGAGTTGGTTCATCAGGGCCGTATCGACCATGGAGCACTCATCGACCACTAGCAGGTGCGTCTTGAGCTGGGAGTATTGGTCGCGCTTGAAGGCCATCGCCTTGGGGTCGAACTCCAGCACCCGGTGGATGGTGCGTGCCTCCCGCCCGGTGGACTCGGCCAGGCGCTTGGCCGCGCGCCCGGTCGGTGCGCACAGCAGCATCTCCACCCCCTTGGCGGCGAGGATGTCCAGGATAGAGCGCACCACCGTGGTCTTGCCCACCCCGGGGCCGCCGGTGATGACCGTGACCTTGCCCTTGATGGCGGCGGCCACCGCGCTGCGCTGGGAGGGGGACAGGGCGAGCCCGGTGCGCCCCTCGACCCAGGGGATGGCCCGCTCGGGGTCGATGTGGCCCCACACCGGCAGGCGCAACTGCAGCCGCCGCACGCCGGCCGCGATGCCCTGCTCGGCGCGCTGCAAGGCCGTGAGGAAGAGGGCCGGGCGCGTGTCGATCGGTTCCTCGATCAGGTTCCCCTCGCCGACCTCGGCGCGGATCGCCTGCTCGATGACGGGTGCCGGGATGGTGAGGAGCGCGACCGCCTGCTCCGCCAGGGCCTCCCGGTAGGCGGCACAGTGACCGTTGCCGGCGACCTCCTGCAAACAGTGGCGCACCCCCGCCTGGGCCCGGATCAGCGAGTCCGCCGCGATCCCCAGCCGCTGGGCGATGGCGTCGGCGGTCTTGAAGCCGATACCGTGGATATCGAGCGCCAGCCGATAGGGGTTCTCGGTCACCCGGGCGACGGACGCGTCCCCATAGGTCTTGTAGATGCGCACCGCGCGCGCGGTGCCGACCCCGTGGGACTGGAGAAAGACCATGATCTCGCGGATCACCTTCTGTTCGGCCCAGGCGCCGGTGACCCGCGCCTGCCGCTTGGGGCCGATGCCGGGGAGCTTGCGCAGCTCGTCCGGGTTGTCCTCGATCACGTCGAAGACCCGCTCCCCGAAGGCGTGCACCAGCTTGCGGGCGAAGTGCGGGCCGATGCCCTTGACCATCCCGGAGCCCAGATAGCGCTCGATCCCCTCAATGGTGGAGGGCGGGACCGAGCGCAGTTGCAGCGCCTTGAACTGCAGCCCGTGCTGCCGGTCGTTGACCCACTCGCCCTGGCACTCCAGGTACTCGCCCGGGGTCACACTGGCCGCCGAGCCGATCACCGTCACCAGGTCCCGCTGCCCGCGGACCTTGACCCGCAGGACACAGAACCCGCTCTGCTCGCTGTGGAAGGTCACGCGCTCGATGGAGCCCGAGAGGTGCTCGGTGGGCGGGTGGGCCTGGTAGGGAGGGCTGCGTTCGGTCATGCCGGGCGGCTGTTGTCCGCAAATCAACGCAAATTAACGCAAATTAGGGACCTACGCCAGACGCACGAGGGCCCCGGGTGCGCTCGGAACTGATGTGGTGACCAAGATCCCGGGTACGCCGTCCTGGTCGTTGTCGTTGTCGTGATCGGATTGTTCGATTACGACAACGACAACGACAACGACGCCCGGTCCGTGAGAAGGTCCGGGCGCCGTAGGGTCCGCTGTGCGGACCGAGCGCCGCGGCCTTGATCGTGATGCCAGCCACCTCGTGGGTGCCATCCGTCGCGGCCTGGGGGCCGCTCCTACGCCGTAGGAGCGGCCCCCAGGCCGCGACGGGTTGCCGCAAGGGCGTGTGGCCGGAGTCACGATCAAGGCCAGCGCCGCCCACCAAGCGCCACCGCCCGCAGCGCTGATCAAGGTCAATACCCCAACTCCCGGTCCAGTAAACGAGCCTTTCATGGTGGCGGTTAGTCATCTAAACTGACCACTACGGTTTCGACCCCAGAGGGCCCTATGAGCCAATACAACATCGCCGAAGCCAAGGCCCAACTCTCCGAACTCACTCGCCGGGTCCTGGCCGGGGAAGAGGTCATCATCGCCCGGGCCAATACCCCCTTGGTTCGGCTGATCCCGGTGCAGGCCCCCCGGCGTGCCCGGCGGCCTGGCTCAGGGAAAGGCCAATTGCTCTGGATGGCGTCCGACTTCGACGCCATCCCGGACGGGTTTGAGGACTATATCCCTTCGATCGCCTGCTGATCGCCCAGGCAAAGTGCGACGGACTGGCCCTGGTACCAGTCCACCCGCTGTTCGACGATTACGCGATTACGCGGGTGTGGTAATGAAATACATGAATTGGTTCCGCGTCCGTTTGGCCGCAGCCCTGTTGGTGGCGGCCTTGCCGATCACAGAGTGCCTGGCGCAAGACCCCTTCGGGACCCCGACGACCAGCCCACCCGCACCGGTCGCCGCCCCACCCGCGGATGCCGGGATCGCGGGCGCCCCCGGGAGCGCGCCGGCCGATTCCGCGGCGAGTGCGACCGCAACGCCGGACGGCGTCGCCGATCAGGCGGGGGCGGTCGGCCCGGCCCCTGGGGAGTCGTCGGCACCCGGCAAAAAGGAACCGGCCCTTCCCTCAGGCCCGTCGCGTCGGCTCAGCATCCATCTGGGCGCGCAGCGCTTCACCTATACGCAGGGCGGGCAGGTGTTGCGCACCGGCCCGGTGTCCACCGGGAGGCGCGGCTACGGGACCCCGGCGGGCTCATACCGGGTCTTGAGCAAGCAGCGCCATAAGGTCTCCAGCCGCTACGCCGGCTCCGACGGCCGACCGGCGTCCATGCCCTATGCGATCCAGTTCCAGAGCAATTATTTCATCCACCAGGGCCGACTGCCGGGCTACCCCGCCTCCCACGGCTGCGTGCGGTTGCGCGGGTCGGACGCCCGGTTCCTGTTCTCGCGCTTGCGTCCGGGCGATCCGGTCCTCATTACCCACTAAGGCGGGGCGCTTGGGTCTCGCTCGCAAGTGCAAGAGGGGGGAGGTCCGCAATTGAACGCAAATCAGGACGACGTGACCGACGCTGCCGAGCGCCCCGCGGGGCTGCTGTTCGGGCCTGGACCCGCTGGTGCCTGGGACGATGAGCGGGTCTCGGGGCCGCGGGTGCTGCGCGGGCCGGACGGGACCTGGCGGATGTGGTACTACGGGCGCGACACCCGATTCGACCGGGAGATCAACCTGCCGACCGGCCGTTGCGGTCTGGCGCAGTCCGCCGACGGTCTGACCTGGCAGCGGGTGCCGGGGCCGCTGACCGGCGGGGCCGTCTTCGAGGCCCACCCGGACCCGGCGCGCTTCGACTCCGCCCATGTGGGCCTGAGCGACGTGCAGCGGCGCGACGGTCTCTACTGGATGTGGTACTTCGGCGGCGACCATAGTCGCCAGACCTTCGGGCAGTTCGCGGTCAAGGGCCTGAACCTGCGTCCGGGCTGCGCCATCTCACGCGACGGCCGGCACTGGTCGCGCGTCGAGGGACCCTATCGGGGTGCTTTGCTCGATCTCGGCGCGCCCGGTGAGCCCGATGCGGCCCTGTGCGCCTGGCCCCAGGTCCTGGAGTGTCCCGACGGGGTCTGGCGCCTCTGGTACCACAGCCTGGACCCGGTGCGGATGCGCTTCGTCGTCTGCCTGGCCGAGTCGGCGGACGGGCTCAACTGGTCCAAGCGCGGCGAGGTGTTCGGGGCCGGTGCGCCCGGGACCTTCGATGCCGGGGGGGTGGGCACGCGGCACGTCATCCACCACGACGGCCGTTACCTGATGTTCTACGAGGGCGTGGCCGCCGACGGCCACCGCTCGATCGGACTGGCGACCTCGGAAGACGCGCTGCTGTGGGTCAGGCAACCCGGACCCGAGCCCGACGGCTCGGTCTTTGCCCACGCCCCGTGTGGCTCCGGCCGCTGGGACGCCTTCGCGGTCGGCACGCCCTGCGTCGTACCGCTGCCGGACGGCGGCTTTCGCCTCTACTACGTCGGGTCGAATGAGACCGCGGGCGGCTTCGCCGACGAGATGGCCATGCGCCACCGGATCGGGCTCGCCCTGAGCGACGGACCCGATTACACTCGCTGGCATCGTTGGTAGCCCGGTCGAGCCCCCAGAGAGGCCCGCGGTGAGTGGCTACGGATCGGGCGGCTCAACATGGCCAGTCAAGGAATAAACCCAGAAGAAGCAGTTTAGCCGCAAATGAACGCAAATTGACGCAAATAATCAGAGATTTGGCCTTTGCTCCATGTTTACCGTCCGGGTGACGCCCCCGACGATGCGAACCGACAGATTTATTTGCGCTTATTTGCGTTCATTTGCGGCCAAATACTTTTCTTAGGATAAATGGAACCCGCAAACCTCAAGCCCGGCGTCATCATCCGCGGCCCCGTCATCCCCGAGCCGATCCAGGTCGTCGCGGTGATCCCCATGGGGGTCGCGACCCAGGTCCTGGGCAAGGGCCTGGAAACCGGTCAGTTCCACGACCCGATCCTGAGCCGGGAACAGATTGCCCTCCTGACGGCCCCTCCCGCGAAGGCCCCGTTCGATGGCGATGCCAAGCGCTTCCGTCTCGGCATCGAGGCCATGCGCCTGGGGCTCGCCTACGAGTACGACCCCTATTTCAGCCTTTCCATCGCCCGGGTCGATCCGCTCCCGCACCAGTTGGAGGCGGTCTACGACTATTTTCTGCGGGTGCCGCGTATCCGTTTTCTCCTGGCCGATGATCCCGGCGCCGGCAAGACCATCATGGCCGGGCTGCTGATCAAGGAACTGAAGATCCGCGGCCTGATCCGCCGCATCCTGATCGTCGCCCCGGCCAACCTGACCTTTCAGTGGCAACGCGAACTGCGCGACAAGTTCCGCGAGTCGTTCGAGGTCATCCGCGGCGACACCCTGCGCGCCAACTACGGTATGAATCCCTGGCAGGAACGTGACCAAGTCGTGACCTCGGTTTCCTGGGTCTCGCGCATCAAGGATGCCCGTGAGAGTCTGCTGCGCAGCGACTGGGACCTCATCATCGTCGATGAGGCCCACAAGATGGGCGCCTACAGCCGCGACAAGAAGACGCTGGCCTATCAGCTCGGGGAGCATCTCTCCGCAATGACGGATCACTTTCTACTTATGACCGCCACGCCCCATAAGGGCGATCCGGAGAACTTCAGGCTCTTCCTGGAGTTGCTCGACAAGGACGTGTATGGCGACATCACCAGTCTCGAAGAGGCGATGCGGGAACATGAGGCGCCCTTCTATCTGCGGCGGGTCAAGGAGGCGCTCGTGTCTTTCCCTGACCCGGAGACGGGGGAAGTTCACCAACTCTTCACCCGGCGCAAGGTCCAGACCGCACCGTTCAAGCTCAACCCCGAGGAGATGGATTTCTACGATGAGCTGACGCGCTATGTCGAAGATCAGTCCATCAAGGCATCGGAGGACGACAGTGCCCGCGGCCGGGCGCTCGGCTTCACGATGGCCATGCTCCAGCGCCGCTTTGCCTCCAGCGTCTATGCGGTCCGGCGCAGCCTGGAGCGTATGAAGGCGACCCGCGAGCGCATCCTGGCCGATCCGGACGCCTATCGGCAGGAGCAAATCCTCAGGCGTATTCCGGAGGACTTCGAGGATCTGCCCGACGATGAACAGCAGGACCTCATGCTGCGCCTGGAGGAGATCGTACCGAGTATCGACCCCGCCTCGCTGCGCGACGAGATCGCCCGGTTGACCCGACTCATCACTGAGGCGGGTGTACTCGAAGCGCGCGCCATCGAGACCAAGCTCACCAAGCTTCAGGCCGTGATCACCGAGCAAGGGGTCTTCAGCGACCCCAGGATGAAACTGCTCATCTTCACCGAACACAAGGAGACGCTCGATTACCTCGTGGGTAAGCTCGTCGCCTGGGGGCTCACGGTCACGCAAATCCACGGTGGCATGAAGATCGGCGACCGGGACACCCCCGGCACCCGCATCCATGCCGAACGGGCCTTTCGCGAGTCGGCCCAGGTCATGGTGGCGACCGAGGCGGCAGGTGAAGGGATCAATCTCCAGTTCTGCTGGTTCATGATCAACTACGACATCCCATGGAATCCGGTGCGCCTCGAGCAGCGCATGGGCCGTATCCATCGCTACGGCCAGGATAAGGATTGTCTCATCATCAACTTCGTGGCGATCAGCACCCGCGAAGGCCGCGTCATGGCCAAGCTCTTCGAGCGTATCAAGCGCATCGAAGACGACCTGGACCCCAAGCAGACTGGTTGTGTCTTCAACGTCCTGGGCGAGGTGTTTCCGGTCAACTTCCTGGAGCGCATGGTGCGCGAGATGTATGCCCGCAATCAGACCGAGGCCGCCATCAAGGAGCGCATCGTCAAGGAAGTGGACACTGAACGCTTCCGCTCCATCACCCATTCCACCCTGGAGGGACTCGCCAAGCGCGAACTCAATCTCTCGGCCATCATCGGCCGGTCCGCGGCGGCCAAGGAGCGACGCCTGGTGCCCGAGGTGATCGAGGACTTCTTTCTCCAGGCGAGCCCGATCGCCGGTCTGAGCACGAAGGCAGTGAGTACCAAGGGCGTGCGCAAGGACGCCCACATCTATCAGATCGGCAAGGTCCCCCGCGGTCTCTGGGGTGTCGGAGAACGCCAGGAACCCCGCTTTGGTCGGTTGGGCCGGGACTATGGCCAGATCGTCTTCGACAAGTCGTTCCTGGGGCTTGACGCGACCCTGGAATGGGTCACGCCCGGACATCCGCTATTCGAGGTGGTACGCGAGGACCTGGCCGGGAAGACCGGCGAAGACTTACAGCGGGGCGCGGTCTTCTATGACATCCACCGGTCCTCGCCAGCCCGCCTCGATTGCTTCTCCGGCGCCGTCAAAGACGGCCGCGGAAACGTCGTGCATCGCCGCATTTTCGTCGTCGAGTCAGAGGCGGATGGTCGGCTCAACATCCGACAGCCGACCCTGTTTCTCGACCTGGTTGCAGGTGAATCGGGGCATACAATCCCTGACGGCGCGACCTTCGCGGGCGACGCCCAGGTCAAGCAGGCGTTGATCGAGCAGGCCCTGGATCCACTGCTCCATGAGGTCGCCGACGAGCGCCTCAGGGAGACGGACATCGTCCGCCGCCATCTGGAGATCAGTCTCAACGCCTTGATCAACCGCGAAAGCCTGAAGTACGCCGACCTGCATCTGCGTGTCGAGGCGGGCGAGGTCAATCTCCGGCCGGCGCTCAAGCGCAGCGAGGAACGACTCGATGAACTGAATCACCGGCGCGAATCCCGGCTGGCTGATCTGGATCGCGAGCGGCACTGCACCATCGCCGATATCCAGCATCACGGCCGGGCCTGGGTGTTGCCGCATCCGCAGCGCCAATCGCCAGGCATCGCTCCCATGGTGCGGGATGAAGAAATCGAGCGGATCGCAGTCGCGGCGGTGATCGCCCACGAGACTGCACGGGGTTGGGTAGTGGAGAGTGTCGAGCAGGAGAACCGCGGTTTTGACCTGATCTCCCGACGGCCGCATCCGGAAGACCCCGCCACGGCCGTCGAGGTCCGCTTCATCGAGGTGAAGGGACGCGCCGCGGTGGGGGAAATCGCCCTGACGAGCAACGAGTACAAGACCGCCGAACGCCTGAAGCGCGATTACTGGCTCTACGCCGTCTTCACCTGTGCGACGACGCCCAAGGTCCATCTGGTGCAGGACCCGGCGCGCCTGGGTTGGCAACCGGTGGTTCAGATCGAACACTACCATGTCGGCGCGGAGCAGATCCTCGCGGCGTCGAACTGAACACATGGCACGGTCACTGCGAATGAAGACCACTGATGATGAGGCGAAACCTCCTGCGTCTCGTTCCCACGCTCCAGCGTGGGAATGCCGTGCGGGCGCTCCGCGTCCGGTCTTGGCACTGGACGCGGAGCGCCCGCACTTGCTCCCACGCGGGAGCGTGGGAGCCAGAACGGCTTACTGAGCGGGACGGGGTTTATAGCCGCGCCCCGCCGTTTTCTTGGCACCTTATTGGGCGCGGTTGTCTTTGCCCGTGCCCTGAAGGGGCGCGACATACCAGCCCAGGGCAACGCCCTGGGTTGGATACATGAGAATCACCAGCCCTGAAAGGGCGTGACATAAATGCCTTCTAATCAGCAATCGTTGCGGATATCACGCCCCTTCAGGGCTGGCTATGGTGATATGCAACACCCAGGGCGTTGCCCTGGGCTGGTATGTGACGCCCCTTCGGGGCTTGCAAGCCCTTTGGAAAATGGAGACGCCTGTTTGTGACCGCCTACCCCAAACGCCTGATCGAGGTCGACCTGCCGATCAAGCGCATCTCCGCCCATGCGCGGCGCGAGAAGTCGATCCGGCACGGGCATATCTCGACCCTGCATATCTGGTGGGCGCGACGTCCGCTGGCCGCCTGCCGGGCGGTGATCTGCGCGGCCCTGTGGCCGGACCCGGCGGATGACCTTTGTCCGGAGGCATTCACGCGCGTGGCAAAGGAGCGGATGCTCGACTGGGCGCGGGAGCACCTGCGGCTTGCCAGCCCTGAGAGTGCCGCGCGGATGGTTGCCACCCAGAAGGACCCCGACCGGCTCGCAGACCCGCTGGTGTTGCGCCGGGCGCTGCTCGACTTCATCGCCGACTTCGCCAACTGGGACAACTCCACCGTCCCCGCGTATCTCGCCACCAGTCGCGCCCTGACCCAGGCGGCGCATGAGGCCTTGGGTGGGGAGCCGGGCACCCGCCCGCTGGTGGTCGATCCCTTTGCCGGCGGCGGCTCCATCCCGCTGGAGGCGCTGCGGGTGGGGGCGGATGCCTTTGCCAGTGACCTCAATCCGGTGGCCGTGCTGCTCAACAAGGTCGTGCTCGAATATATTCCCAAGTACGGGCAGCGGCTTGCCGATGAGGTCCGCAAGTGGGGGGAGTGGATCAAGCGCGAGGCCGAGAAGGAGTTGGCCGAGTTTTATCCCAAGGACGCGGACGGGGCGACGCCTATTGCCTATCTGTGGGCGCGGACCATTCGATGTGAGGGGCCGGGATGCGGGGCGGAGGTGCCGCTGATCCGCTCGCTCTGGTTGGCGAAGAAGGCCACCCGCTCCATCGCCTTGCAGTTGGCACCGAGACCCGAGGCCAAGCGGGTGGATTTTCGGATCATCCGCAAAGCGCGCGATGGCTGGTTGGATAACGACGACCCCTCATACCAGATCCGAGACCCGGATTTGGATGGTACCGTCAAACGCGGTTCTGCGACATGCCCGTGCTGCGGATATACGACAGCGGTTGCGAACGTGCGCAAACAGTTGAAGGAAAGGCGTGGTGGAACGGCAGATGCCAGACTGCTGGCGATTGTTGCATCGCGCGACAATGAGCCGGGGCGATCTTTTCGGTTGCCCACTCCGGCTGACCTGATGGCGGCTCAGAAGGCTGATGATGAGCTGAAGCGTAGGAAAATGGCCCACGGTGGCAGTCTGAGCCTGTCTCCAAGCGAAGAAATCTCTCTCAACGGAATCAGGCGAATCAGTGTTCCTATCTATGGAATGACGGTGTGGGGAGATTTGTTCTCTCCCCGCCAATTGTTGGCGCTCACTACCTATATTTCACTGGTGAAGGCGGCTGCCGAGCAACGTCCTGCGGACGGAATGTCAGCGGCGGTTCAGACGATACTGGGGCTGGCCATCAGCCGTTGGACCGACATCTGTAATTCACTTTGTCGCTGGGAGGCGACGAAGACCCAGGTTCATAACCTATTCGGCCGGCAAGCGGTGCCAATGGTCTGGGATTTCGCCGAGCCACAGGTCTTTGCCGACGCGGCCGGGAACTATTCCGTGACACTTGAAACGATGCTGGAGTTTATCCAGCGCCAAGCGGTCATTTCCACAGTGGGGGTGGCGCAGGCGGCATCGGCCGCGGCGCATACCTTACCGAGCGATTGCGCGGACGCCTTCGTCACTGACCCGCCCTATTATGATGCGGTACCTTACGCCTATCTCTCCGATTTTTTTTATGTCTGGCTGCGGCGCAGCGTTGGTCACGTTCACCCGGATTTATTCAAGGGGCCTGCGGTCCCAAAGGATGCTGAGATCGTCGTCGACCGGACGCATGAACTCAGCGTTACCACGCACGACATCGAGTTTTACGAAAGCGAATTGACCAAGGCCTTTGCGGAAGGCCGACGAATCGCCAAACCGGACGCCATCGGAACTATCGTATTTGCCAGCAAGACGACGGCCAGTTGGGAGGCGATTCTGAAGGCCGTGGTCGATGCCGGTTGGATCATTACCGGATCTTGGCCTATTGACACAGAGAGGGAAGCGCGGATTGCGGCCCAAGGCCAATCGCGCCTCGCCTCCTCCGTCCATCTCGTCTGCCGCCCGCGCGAACACCCCGACGGCTCAGTCCGCACCGATGACATCGGTGCTTGGCGCGACGTGCTGGCCGAGTTGCCGGTGCGCATCCACGACTGGATGCCCCGCCTGGCCGAGGAGGGCGTCGTCGGCGCGGACGCCATCTTCGCCTGTCTCGGTCCGGCCCTGGAGATCTTCTCGCGCTATGCCCGGGTGGAGAAGGCCAGCGGCGAGACCGTCACGCTCAAGGAGTACCTGGAGCAGGTCTGGGCGGCGGTCGCCAAGGAGGCCCTGTCGCTGGTCTTCGCCGGGGCCGATACCGCGGGTTTCGAGCCGGATGCCCGGCTCACCGCCATGTGGCTGTGGACGCTGAACGCGGGCGCGAATGCCGACCCGCCAGCGGGTCCGGACGATCTGTTCAGCGCGGCGCCGGACGACGATGAACCCGTGGCCAAGGGCAAGTTGAAGGGCGGCTTCACGCTGGAATACGACGCCGCCCGCAAGATCGCCCAGGGTCTCGGCGCCCACCTGGAAGAACTGCCGCACCTGGTCGAGATCAAGGGCGATCAGGCCCGACTGCTGCCGGTCTGCGAGCGCACCAAACACCTCTTCGGCAAGGACGAGGCACAGACCCCGATGCGCGGTCGCGGCCACAAGAAGCCGGTTCAGGGCGACCTGTTCGCCGATCTCAAGGACCTCGAGGAGGAGGTCGGCTGGGGCGTTACCGGCGCACCCAAGGCCGGCGAGACGGCCCTGGACCGCATCCACCAGGGCATGATCCTGTTCGCCGCCGGCCGCGGCGAGGCGCTCAAGCGCTTCCTGGTCGAAGACGGCGCGGGTCGCGATCAGCGCTTCTGGGGGCTTGCCCAGGCACTCTCCGCGCTCTACCCTGCCCATACCGAAGAGAAGCGCTGGGTCGATGGGGTCCTGGCGCGCAAAAAATCGCTCGGCTTTTGAGGATGTCCACATGACGACGCTGACCATCGACCTGCCGGAAGACGTGTTCCCCGCGTTGCGCCGGGCACCGAATGAGTTTCTTCAAGAGATGCGTATCGAAGCGGCGGCCCAGTGGTATGACCAGCAACGGGTCTCCCAAGAGAAGGGGGCGGAGATCGCCGGTCTCTCGCGGGCGGAGTTCATTGATGAGCTTGCGCGTCGGCGGATTCAGGTGGTCCAGGTGACCTTTGAGGAGGTGATGGAGGAAATGCACCGTGCGGAGATTGGTGAAGCACGGTGATAAGCGAATGAACCAAGATCCACTGTTACAGCGCATCACCATCAATCCGGCGATCTTCGGCGGCAAGCCGATCATTCGTGGTCGTCGGCTGGCCGTGGAGCATGTCTTGGGAATGCTTGCGGCCGGCGACGACCCTGACACCCTTCTGGCGGGCTACGCCTGGCTTGAACGAGAGGACATACTCGCTTGTCTAGCCTACGCCCATCGGATGGTCGAGACTGAGCGGGTCGAGCCTCTGATCGTCAGCGGGGGGGCATGAGACTCTGCTCGACACCTGAGTTTGCGGCGGTGCGCTCGGGACATTCGGATCGCGCGTCGGTTCGGCCAGCAAATTGAAGATGTTGGGAACATTGTTAGCCCCGAAGGGGCGTGACATACCAGCCCAGGGCAACGCCCTGGGGCTCGCGCCACGCAACCGATCAGCCCTGAAGGGGCGTTACATAGATGTTCGTTACAGGCGGCGATTCTCTATGTCACGCCCTTTCAGGGCTGGACTTGATTGAACTGCCAACCCAGGGCGTTGCCCTGGGCTAGTATGCGTGACCCCGTTGGGGTCATTCCGAAAACTGAGGCTGGGAGAAGCTGATGGCCATCAAACCCTGGTACAAGGTCGCAACGCCGCGCGAGGACCTGCGCGAGGGCCGGCCGCTTGATGCCGCTGAATTTGCCGTCCATCTCGATCATGTCCGGGACGGCCGCGCCGCGGTGGACTACCAGGACCCGGAGCGGTTCTTTGAGCGGACCTATCTCACCAAGAGTCTGATCCTGTTGGCCTCTCAGGTCATCCGGCGCCTCGCGGGCGAGGTCACCGAGACCTCGGCCGTGTTCAACATGGCGACCCAGTTCGGCGGCGGCAAGACCCATGCGGAGACCCTGGTCTATCACCTGGCCAAACACGGCCCTCTGGCATCCAGATGGACGGGTGTACAAACGCTGCTTCTGGCGGCGGGAGTCAGTGCTGTGCCTGCGGCGGCCACCGCCGTTTTCGTCGGCACCGAATTCGATTCCATCCGGGGGCGTGGTGGGGACGACGGCACCCCGAAACGCCTGACGCCCTGGGGCGAGATCGCATTCCAACTGGGCGGCGCGGCGGCCTTTGAGACGGTCGCACGCCACGACCAGGAGGGTACGGCCCCGGCGGGTGATGTCATCCGCGACTTCCTGCCCAAGGATAGACCCGCACTCATCCTCATGGACGAATTGATGAACTATGTGAGCCGCAGCCGCAAGAGCGGCTTATCGGCTCAGCTTTATGACTTCCTGCACAACCTGTCAGAAACGGCGCGTGGGCAGCGCAATTGCGTCCTGGTAGTGTCCATTCCGGCCTCCGAGTTGGAGATGACGGCGGAGGACCAGTCCGATTACGACCGCTTCAAGAAGATGTTGGACCGCTTGGGTAAGCCGGTGGTGATGTCGGCCGAGGCCGAGACCTCGGAGATCATCCGGCGCCGACTCTTCGAGTGGGACCTGCGGGCCGTCGGCCAGGACGGGCGGGTGCTGCTCACGAAGGATGCGCTGGCCACTTGCAATGACTATGCGGACTGGCTGCTGGAGCATCGCCAATCGATCCCCGCCGAGTTCCCCGTCGATGATGGGCGCCGCCAGTTCGCCGCCACCTATCCCTTCCATCCGGTCGTGCTCTCGGTCTTCGAGCGCAAGTGGCAAACGCTCCCCCGCTTTCAGCAGACCCGCGGCATGTTGCGGCTGCTGGCGCAATGGGTGTCGAACGCCTATCTGAGCGGATTCAAGGGTGCCCATCGGGACGGTCTGATCGGTCTGGGCACGGCCCCGCTCGATGACCCGCTGTTTCGCCGCGCCATGTTCGAGCAATTGGGCGAGGATCGCCTTGAGGGCGCGATCACCACCGACATCATCGGCAAGCCGGACTCATTCGCGATACGCCTGGACAGCACCGCGGTCGACACCATCAAGAAGGCGCGCCTGCACCGCAAGGTCGCCACCAGCATCTTCTTCGAGTCGAGCGGGGGGCAGCAGCACAAGGAGGCGAGCCTGGCGGAGATTCGCCTGGCGGTCGCCGAGCCTGGTCTTGAGATCGGCAACGTCGAGACGGTGCTGGAGGAACTCCAAACCAACTGCTATTTCCTCACCAGCCATAACAACCGGTATCGCTTCAGCCTGACGCCGAACCTCAACAAGCTCCTGTCCGACCGCCGGGCCAACATCAAGCCGCCGCGCATCGAGGAGCGGGTAAGGGCCGAAGTCCAGAAGGTCTTCGCCAGTCAGGCGGGCGTCGAGCGGGTCTATTTTCCGGAGCGCAGCAACCAGGTCCCGGACCGGCCCGTCATCGCCATCGTGGTCCTGGCGCCGGATCAGGGGTTGGGCGATGCGCAGACGCTGCCCTTCATTGAGCAGGTCACGCGTGACTACGGGAACTCGGGCCGCACCTACAAGAGCGCCTTGATCTGGTCCATCCCCGAGGCGGCCGCGGGTCTCTTGGAGGAGGCGCGTAAGCTCCTGGCCTGGCAGGACATCGACGAGGAAGAATCCGACCGCCTGGACGATGCCCAAAGGCTGCAACTGGCCCAAAGCCTGAAGAAATCCGAGCGGGACCTGCGGGAGGCCGTCTGGCGTACCTACAAGACGATCGGCCTCTTGGGGCGCGACAATCAGATCCGCACGATCGACCTCGGTCTGGTGCATTCCAGCGCGGCGGACAGTCTGGCCGGGCTCATCCTCGGGCGCTTGCGTCAGGACGACGAGGCCGTGGACGCTGTGAATGCGAATTTCCTGGTCCGCAATTGGCCGCCGGCCCTGACCGAATGGAGCACCAAGTCCGTCAGGGACGCCTTCTTCGCCTCGCCCCGGTTCCCGCGGCTGCTGGTCATCGACAAGCTCAAGGACACCATCGCCCGCGGGGTGGCGAGCGGCCTGATCGCCTATGCCGGTAAGACCCCGGATGGGCGCTATGACCCCTTCGTCTTTGCGCAGGACCTCGACGCGGCCGAGATCGAGTTCAGCGACGATCTATTCATCGTCACTGCCCTGGAGGCGAAAAAGCGCATCGAGCCGCCGACGCTGAAATATCTGGAGGTGCACCCCGATCACGCAAGCGTCGAGCCAGGCAAGAGCCTGGCCTTCACCTTCAAGGGGCTGGATCAGCACGGCCAGGAGTACCCGCTGGGGGCCTTGAACTGGTCGGCGACCGGTGGCGAGATGACTGAGGCCGGCGTGTTCCGCGCGGGCGACGAGGAGGGCGATTACACGGTGTCCGCGGCCTGCGGCATGACCAGGGCGACGGTCCGGATTGGGGTCAAGCGCCAGGAGACGGACCCGGTCGACCGGCGCAAGGTGCCCCCAGCAAACCCGGGGATCAACTGGTCGGGCCAGGTGCCGCCGCAGAAGTGGATGAATTTTTACACCAAGGTCCTGGCAAAGTTCGTCAACTCGGGTGCCTTGACCGTGCGGGTGAATGTCGCTGTCAGCCCGCCGGGGGGGCTCTCCGCGCAGCAGATCGAGGAGTTCAAGGCGGCATTGAGCGAGCTTGGTCTCGCCTCGACCGTCGATGGCTAGTACCACCTGACGCAATTGCTCGGGCCATTGGCGTAGGGTGCGCCGTGCGCACCTTGAGAGGCTGCGGTTGATCGCTGCGGCCAGGGTCTCGGTCGGCGCCATGGTGCGCACGGCGCACCCTACGGTCGCGGTGCGGTCAATAGTCCGAGGATTTGCATCGTGCGGTACTGGTACGGCATTTCGGCTAATCTCGCCGCCGATTCAAGCCCCGAAGGGGCGCGACATACCAGCCCAGGGCAACGCCCTGGGTTCGAGGTGCAGTTGAGTTCAGCCCTGTAAGGGCGTGACATCCAGACGGCATCTATGTCACGCCCTTACAGGGCTGCCTGAGCAATATAACGCCATCCCCAGGGCGTTGCCCTGGGCTGGTATGTACGACCCCGTTGGGGTCGTGACGCAAGATGACGTGGCATTGGAGATTGGGATCAAGGCCCCCAGGATTTACTAAGCCCGTAGGGTCCGCTGTGCGGGCCAGCGAGCTCCCGTCCAACAGGGTGGCCGGAGTAATGAAGGCGCCGCCAAATGCGCGTCTTACGGTCATCGTGGCGGGCGGGCTTAGGGGCACCGCCGCGTCTTAAGTCGCCTCGCTGCCCGCCTTGCCGCGCTGTTTCACCAGCTTGGGGTCGGCGACCAGCGGGCGATAGATCTCGATCCGGTCACCGTCCGCTACCGGTGCATCCAAGGGGGTGAGCTTGCCGAAAATCCCCAGCTTCTGCTGCTCCAGATCGATCTCCGGAAACTGCCGCAGTACGTCTGAGCGCAGCACGACGTCTCTCACCGTGGCGCCGTCCGGCACCTCCACATAGACCCAGAACTGGCGCGCCGGGTTGGCGTAAACGAGTTGAACCTTCATCGCATCGATCCCTTGGGGAGGCGTCAGACGGCGTGGGCGCCGCCCATTTGGATGGCTTTACCGCCGGCCACATCGATCATGCGCTTGCCGACGACCAGGAACCCGGTGACCAGGAATCCGCCCGGGGGCAGGATCATCATGAGGGTCCCCATCGTCTCCGGCATGACCCGCACCTCCATGAAGCTGAACGCGGGGCCGAGCAGTAGCGAGGCGTCCGCGAACAGGGTGCCGGCACCGAGGATCTCGCGCACCGCGCCGATGGCGGTCAAGGCGAGCGTGAAGCCCAGGCCCATGAAGACCCCGTCCGCCAGCGACGGCAGCACCGGCTCCTTGGAGGCGAAGGACTCCAGCCGCGCCAGCGGCAGGCAGTTGGAGACGATCAGCGGGATGAAGAGCCCGAGCACCTTGTAGAGGTCGTGCATGTAGGCGTTCATCGTCAGGTCCACCAAGGTCACCATGGAGGCGACGATCAGGATATAGACCGGGATCCGCACCTCTTGGGTAATGTAGTCGCGGAAGGTGGCGACCAGACCCCCGGAGGCGGCCATGACGACCGCCGTGGCCAGCCCCATGCCCAGGCCGTTGGTCGCGCTGGTGGTCATGGCCATGGTCGGGCACATGCCGAGCAGCATGGCCAGGACCCCGTTGTTGTCCCAGAGTCCGTCGCGGGCGATTCTGCCGTATCCGGTTGCCATCTCAGCGTACCTCGTTCACTTTCTGGGGGGGCTGCGGCTGGGTCAGCTCCTGTTTGCGGGCGTCGAAGAAGACCAGGCCCTCGCGGATGGCCCCGACCACGCCGCGGGGGGTGATGGTGGCCCCGCTGAACTGGTCGAACTGGCCGCCGTCCTTCTTGACCTTCCACTTCTCGATCGGCGGATGGCCCAGGCTCAGGCCCGTGAAGCGCTCGATCCAGTCGCCTTTCTTGATCTCGATCTTGTCACCGAGTCCGGGGGTCTCCTTGTGGGCCAGGGCCCGTACACCCAGGACGCGTCCGTCGGCGCCGACCCCCAGCATCAGTTTGATCCGACCCGCGTAGCCGATGCCGCTGACCTCGTAGGCCACACCGGTTACCAAGCCGTCCTTCTTGGCGAGGTAGACCGTCAGCCCCTCGTCCTTGGCGACGTCGAGGAGGATGGTGTCCACGACCGGGTTGTTGTCATGGATGGCGTCGGGGATCACCGCGGCCAGCGAGTTCTGCCGGTCTTCCATGGCCCGCGCGGCGATGTCCTTGGCGGTCAGGGCGTCGGTGACGGCGAGCAGCAGCCCGAAGCCCAGACAGAAGGCCCCCAGGACCAGACCGTGATAGAGAGAACTGTTCTTGTTCATTTGTCCCCCTGGGGGGCCAGCGGCTCGCCCCGGCGGGTCCGTCCGAACCGGCGCGGCCGGGTGTACTGGTCGATGATGGGGGTCAGCGAATTCATCAGCAGGACCGCGAAGGCCACCCCCTCCGGGTAGCCGGCGAAGCTGCGGATGATCCAGGTGAGCAGCCCGACCCCGAAGCCGAAGATGAGCTGTCCGGTCTTCGAGACCGGCGAGGTGACATAGTCGGTGGCGATGAAGAAGGCGCCGAGGAAGGCCGCCCCCGACAGGATTTGAAAGGTCCCGTCGGTGAAGCGCTCCGGGTTGGCGAGGTGCCCCAGGGTCGCGGCCACGAACAGGGTCCCCAGCATCGCCGCGGGGACGTGCCAGGTAATGACCTTTTTCCAGATCAGGAAGAGCCCGCCGGCCAGGATCAGGAGCGCGGAGGTCTCACCCAGGCTGCCGGCGCGCAGCCCCAGGCCCATGTCCATCAGGTCCGGCAACTGCCCCACGGACTGGGATACCGTCTGGCCCATCGAGAGTCCGGTCTTCACCAGTCCCAGGGCGGTCGCGGCACTGTAGCCGTCCGGTATCTGACCGCCGAAGGTGATCGCCAGGGCCTCCAGGAACCCGGGGGTGCCGGTCCAGAACAGCGGATGGGGGGCGACCCAGGAGGTCATGGCCACCGGGAAGGAGACGAGCAGCGCGACGCGCGCCACCATGGCCGGGTTGAACAGGTTCTGGCCCAGCCCGCCGAAGATCTGCTTGCCCAGCAGGATCGCGAAGACCGCCCCCAGGAGCCCGGTCCACCAGGGCGCCCAGGGCGGCAGCGTCATGGCCAACAGCCAACCGGTCAGCACGGCCGAGCCGTCGCCCAGGGTGGGCATCAGGCGGCGCCCGCTGATCAGCAGGGCGAGGCCCTCCATGGCCGCGCAGGCGCCGACGGTGACGGCGAACAGGAAGACGGCGGGCCAGCCGAAGAGATAAAGGTTGAAGGCGGTGGCCGGCACCAGGGCCAGGATCACCGTGGTCATGGTCTTCTGAACGCTGGCCGCCGAATGGGTATAGGGCGCGCTGGTAGTCGCGGTCTCGATCATCATGCCTCTGCCGGCTCCTCTGCCCGCGGCTGACGGGCGGCCGGCGGGGTTCCTTTGGTGGTGGCCTTGGCCGCCGCGGCCGCCGCCTTGGCGGCAGCGGCCCGCTCAAGCCGGTCCCGATGGGCCTCGGTCAGGGTCTTGGTGCGCTCGTGCTTGGTCCGGTCGCGCTCCTTGGTTTTCAGCATCCCCTTGGCGTAGTTGAAATACTGCACCAGCGGGATATGGGACGGACAGGCCCAGGAGCAGCTCCCGCAGGACAGACACTCGGTCACGCCCAGGTTGTTGGCGCCGTCCAGGTTGTCCGTGCGGATGAAGGCGGCCATCTCCAGGGGCACCAGACCACAGGGGCAGATGGCCACGCAGGTGCCGCAGCGGATGCAGGGGCCTGCCTCGGCCTCGCCGGTCTCCTCGGCGTTGAGTGCCAGGATGCCGGAGGTCCCCTTGATCACCGGCACGTCCAGGCTCGGCAACGGCTGGCCCATCATGGGGCCGCCCTGCACCAGGCGCGCGGGCACGCCCACCAGGCCGCCGCAGAAGTCGATCAGGGCGGTGACGGGGGCGCCGATGGGGGCGAGGATGTTGCGCGGCTCGCGCACGGCACGCCCGCTCACGGTGACGACGCGCTCGATCAGGGGGCGCCCGAAGCGCACCGCGTGATGGATGGCCTGGGCGGTGGCGACATTGTGCACCACGGCGCCGATGTCGGCGGTGAGCTTGGCGGCCGGGGTCTCGCGGCCGGTCAGGGCCTGCACCAGGTGGCGCTCCGACCCCATGGGATACTGGACCGGGACCGGGCGCACCTGCACCTCGGGGAAGGCGGCGGCCTCCCGGGTCATGGCCTCCAGGGCCTCCGGCTTGTTGTCTTCGATGCCGATGATCACCAGCGGTGCGCCCAGGGCGTGCGCCATGATACGGGCGCCGTCGATCACCTCGTCGGGGTGCTCGCGCATCACCCGGTCGTCGCAGGTGAGGTAGGGCTCGCACTCGGCGCCGTTCAAGACCAGCATCTCCAGCTTGCGCTGGGTGCCCAGGTGCAACTTCACCACCGACGGGAAGGCCGCGCCGCCCATACCCACGATGCCCGCCTGCGCCACCAGGTCGCGGATCAGTTGCGGTTCGGCCGTCAGGGGGTCGGCGAGCGGGGTGGGCAGGGGCGCCCATTCCTCCTTGCCGTCAGGCACCAGGACGACGGCGGTCTGCGCCAGGCCGGAGGCGTGCGGGGCCGTGACCTCGCTGACCGACTCGATGTACCCGGAGGTGGGGGCATGGGCGGGGGCCGAGACCGGCCCCTGGCCCTGGGCGATCATCTGACCCTTCAGGACCCGCTCGCCGGCGGCGACCAGCAGCCGGGCTGGGGCCCCGATGTGCTGGTGCAGCAGGATGCGCAGCCGTTGCGGCATCGGCAGGGCGGTGATCGCCTTGTCGCTCGCCAGTTCTTTGCGGTATTCGGGATGGATGCCGCCGCGGATCGCAAACAGTTTCATCGCTCGCACTCCAGAATGCTAATGCGCCGTGACCGGCTTGGGCCAGTGCCAGGTGCCCAGGGTGACCGGGATCGGGCGCATCGTGATGGCCTCGGTGGGGCACACCGGGATGCACTTGCCGCAGGCGTGGCAGGACTCGGCGAGGATCGTATGCATCTGTTTGGTAGCGCCGAAGATGCCGTCCACCGAACACTCCTTGAGACAGCGGGTGCAGCCGATGCACAGTTCTTCGTCGATCGCGGCGTACTCGGGTCCCCGCTCGACATGGTCGGAGAGATCGATCGACACCCCCAGGCGCTTGGCCAGGGCCTCGGCCGTCGCCTTGCCCCCCGGGGGACAGACGGTGGGCGCCGCATCCCCGGCGGCGAGCGCCTTGGCGGCCTGGGCGCAGCCCACGTAGCCGCATTGACCGCATTGGGAGCCCGGCAGCAGGGCCTGCAGATCGGCCTCGAGCGGATCGACCTTGACCGCGAGAAGGCGGGCCGCGGTACCCAGGATACCGCCCAAGACAACACCGATGATGGTGAGACTACCGACCGCGAGCAACAAGAACATGGTTGACCTCCAATCTCATCGCAGACCCTTAAAGAAAATCAGGAGAGGCAGCGCCCCGGTGGCTAGACCGTGCTGATGCCAGAGAAGCCCATGAAGGCCAGGGCGAGCAGCCCGGCCGTGATGAAGCCGATGGGCGGGCCGGCGAACAGCCGCGGGATCTCGGCCAGCGCGAGGCGCTCGCGCAGTCCGGCGAAAATCACCATCACCAGGCTGTAGCCTATCGATGAGGCGAAGGCGAAGACGGTGCTCTCGATGAAGCTCATGCGGCCCTCGATCAGCAGCAGGGCCACACCCAGCACCGCGCAGTTGGTGGTGATCAGCGGCAGGTAGATGCCCAGCATCTGGAACAGAGGCGGGGAGACCTTGCGCACCGTCATCTCGGTGAACTGTACGGCGCCGGCGATCACCAGGATGAACACCACGGTGCGCAGATAGCCCAGGCCGAAGGGTTCGAGCAGGTAGGCCTGCGCGGCCCAGTTGAGCATCGACGACACGGTGATGACGAAGGTGGTCGCGAGCCCCATGCCCATGGCCGTATCCACGCGGGTGGTCACGCCCATGAAGGAGCACAGCCCCAGGAAGCGCGCCAGGATCACGTTGTTGACCAGGATCGCGCCTACCATCAGAAGGAGATATTCCTGCATTACCTGTACCTTATGCTGATTTTAATGGCCGGTTGACCGTTTCTATTTGAGGGCCGGTTGACAGTCCGCGGGCCCCGCCCGGCGCAGGAACCGCGGCGCGCTGGTGCCGCCCGCGAACAGTCGGGCGGCCCCCAGCCGGGCGGCGCCCAGGCCCAGGAACAGACCGGTCACGGCGCCCACGATGGTCGTACCATCCTGGCCCCAGGCCCACTGCGCCAGACCGCCGCCCAGAAAGAGGGTGCACAGCGGGATGGCGTAGGCGGTGAGGGCCGCCTTGACCAGTGCGTCGGAGCGGATCCCCACCACCACCCGCTCGCCGACGCGCAGCCCCGGGTGATCGGTCAAGGCAAAGCGCCGCGCCGCGATGCGGTTGGCGATCGTGCCCAGACCCTTGGCGCCGCAGGCGGCGGAGGCCGCACAATGACCGCAACTGGTGGTCTGCTCCGGCTCCAGCCAGGCAGTCGACCCCACGACTTCCACCACGCGGGCGGTGCCTTCGACGAAATCGGGGGGGCCGAGATCCAGGGTGTGCATCGTCTCAGGCATCGGCCGTCGGCCCGAATGCACTGCGAGCCTCGCCGGGAGCGGCATTGCGACTCGGAAAACGGGGGCCGGCAGGGGAGACTGACACGTCGGTAACCTCGGGAAAACCTACAAAAATAGCGTGTTTGCGACAATGCTGCATCGCACAACGCCGAATTTACGACAAAGGACGCCGACAGGCAATTTATCGATATCATTAATTTCGCAAAAGGCCCCCGGCAGACACCCGCCGGTCACATTTCGATGATATCAAGCAAACGGCGCGCCATTTCTTCGGCCGCCCGGCGGGGGCGGGTGCGGTGCGACAATGGTCCCGAACAAGTGCCGAAGTCCCGATTGGAGCAGCGATGAGTCACGCCCACCACCATCACGCCGAGCATCAGGCCCAGGGCCAGGATCACACGGCGTCACTGCCCGCCCTGCGCCTGGCCCTGATCCTCACCCTGGGCTATGCCTTGGTCGAGGCCGCCGCCGGTTGGTGGTCCGGCTCACTGGCCCTGCTCGCGGACGCCGGCCACATGGTCACGGATGCCGCCGCCCTGGGGCTGGCGGGGCTGGCCGCCTGGCTGACGGCCCGCCCGCCCTCGCCCCGCCATAGCTACGGCCTGGGGCGCGCCGAGTCACTGGCGGCGCTGATCAACGCCGCGGCCATGCTGGCGGTAGTGGTCCTGATCGCCGCCGCCGCCTGGGGCCGCTTGCAGACGCCGCGGGCCATCGACGGCCTGACGGTGAGTGGTGTGGCGGTGGTGGGTCTGGCGATCAACCTGGTGGTCGCCTGGGTGCTGGCCCGCGGCGAGCCGGATTTGAATGTGCGCGGCGCCCTGCTGCACGTCATGGGAGACGCCCTGGGGTCCGTGGCCGCCATCGTCTCCGGCCTGGTGATCTGGACCACCGGTTGGACGCCCATCGACCCCCTGCTGTCGCTTCTCATCTGCGGCCTGATCCTCTCCGCCAGCCTGTCGCTGCTCAGCGAATCACTGCATACCCTGCTGGACGGCGTGCCCGGCGCCCTGCCCCTGGAGACGGTCGGGATGGCCCTGGCCCGGGTGTCCGGTGTCGCCGAGGTCCACGACCTGCACATCTGGTCCCTGTCGTCGCGGCGCGTCGCCCTGTCCGCCCATGTGCGGGTCCCGGACCTGCTGGACTGGCCCGCGACGCTGGAGGGCCTATGCCGCGCCGCCCGGGCCCTGGGGATCGAGCACGTCACATTCCAGCCGGAGCCCGCCGAGCAGCCGGTCCGCTGGGGCGCGCGACCAAGCGTTCACCCCGCGCCCGCGGTCCCTCAGCCCCCGCCGTGAACGTCGCGCAGCGACCGCTAGCTCGATGGCCAGCGTGCGGGGCGGCGTAGTCAGGGCTTCCAGCCCTGACTGTTCCAGCCCCGACACCGTCAGGCCAGGATGGCCTGACTACGCACTTTCACGGTAAGCCTCGATCTCCTGTCTCCATGCGGTGCGATACGCCGATATGAGAATAAAGCCATTGAATCCGAACCCTGTCCCGGCGTCGCCGGGACCTGCAAGGCATAGCGGGTATGCTTGCGCTCCCCGCTGCGGGTGAGCGCGCCCTTGGCCACCAGGTCCTGGAGGTCGCGGGTGGCGGTGGCGCGCGAGGTGCGCGTCAGCGCGATATAGTTCTCCGCGCTCAAGCCCCCGCGGAAACCCTCGGGTCCGGCCGCGAACAGACGCGCGAGCACTTTCTCCTGGCGCGGGTTCAATTGGCCCTTGAGCCGATCGTACAGCCTGGCCTTGACGATGAGTAAGCCGACCCGTGCCCGGGAGTAGTCGAGGGCGTCCAGCGTGGTGCGGGCGAAGTAATTCAACCAGTCGTCGACCGGATCCCCCTTGTTGGCCCTTTGCAATGCCGCATAATAGGCCTTCTTGTGCCGCTCGATGCAATGGGAGAGGGCCGCCAGGGTGGGTTGCCCAAGGCCCTGCGCCAAGGCCTTTTCGGCGATGGCCCGGGCAATACGGCCATTGCCGTCCTCAAAAGGGTGAATGCTGACGAAATACAGATGGGCAAGACCAGCGCGCGTCAAGGGGGGCAGGGCGCCGGCACCGGCCGGGGCGGTATGCTCGAACCAGGCGAGAAAGCGTTCCATCTCGGCGGGTACCAGCGCCGCGGGCGGCGCCTCGAAATGAACCCGCGGTGCATAGACGGCGCCGGACACGACCTGCATCGGCTCCGCCCGACGGCGATAGCACCCGACCTCATCCAGGTCCGAGCGTCCCCGCATCAGCATGGCCTGCCAGGCCCGGAGGGTGTCATGCGACAGGGGTGCCTGGAACCGGCGATAGAGGTCCACCATCAGCTCTGCCATTCCCGCCTCGGCCGGGGGGACACGCCGCTCGTCATAGGCCAGACCGAACTGACACAAGAGCGAGGACTGAAGACTGTCGCGGTCCAGATACTCACCCTCGATCCGGGCGGTCATCAGGGCCTCGTCGCCGATGCAGTCGATGGTCAGTCGGCGCTGCTCGGTCTCGTCAAGGTGGGCAAAGGCCCCGAAAAGGCGCCCGGACTCATGCAGCAGACGCGCCTCCAGGGCCGCCAGCGGCGCCGGGTCAAACGTGAAGGCAGGCCAGTCGGGTTGTTGCCAGTTCCAGCGCATGAGGCATAGCGGGTGCGTTTATCGCTCAAGAAATGGGAGAACCGTGAGTTATAGGCGCCGATTTTTACTCCTGGTGTCGCGTCGGCGCGACGGGTAGTCCGTTACCGGGCGCGACCAGAACGGTCGATGTCAAGGCAGTTGTCGCATCAGGCCGCGTCGGCACCTTCCAGTCGCTCGAGTTGATGGTCGTGGAGCTTCGACAGCAGGAGCAGCGAGGTGACCGCCCCGATGAGTGCGAAGAACATGTCAGACTGCGTGTCCCAGGGATCGCCCTGGGTGCCCAGGAACTCGTCGGCACCGGTGCCCAGCGCCAGGGCGGCACCCCACTCGATGAGCTCGTAAGCGGCGCTGATCGCCAGGACGATGGGAAAGACCTCCATAACCCAGGTCAGGCGGTCGTAGGGGTGGGCGCCTGACCAAGCCAGCAGGCCAAGCAGAACGGTCAAGGCAATCAGCAGCGGCTTGGTGCGGTCAGGGGGCATGGCTGTTGTGCAACCTCATGATCTGCGATGAACGGAGTAGGGGCGCCGCAGCCGCAGGGCAGCGAGCCTTGATCGTCGTTCCGGCCGCCGCCCAGGCATTTCGCACCGGAGGTCGAGGCTTTAGCCGGACCAGGATTGCTGATCTGCGATGTCGACCGGCTGAAGCCTCGACCTCCTGTCTCCCTGCGGCTGGAACGATGATCAAGGCCGTGAAGCGAATGATCAAGACGAGAGGTCAAACCACAAACTGCGCCACTCCTTCGCCGAATGACCAGTCGATATCGTGGTTCTCAGTAATGGTAATCAGCACATTGGCGGGCGGTATGCCGGGATTGGCGGCCAGGTTTGCCACAACCTGTTGGTAGAATGCCTGTTTGGCCTTGTTTGAACGCCCGGCGCGCATGACCAGATGCATCATCACCCGGTCGCCCGCACGCTCCTGCAACTGCAGGCACTGCGGTTCGAGTTGGTGGATGATCTGGTAACGGTCATCCCAGGGGAAGTCCATCGTCGCGATGACGGCGGCATTGACGGCATCCCCGACCGCTTTGATATAGTCGGGGGATTTTCCTTTCAGTATGGAAATGGTAACCAGGGGCATAGCAGCACTCTGTGTTTGGGTGGACGCGCCTTGGGCACCTCGGTTGGAGCGGTGCAGGGTCAAGGGCGAATGCCGGCCATCTGCGACGGCACGTCCAGGCGGTCGCCAAGGCGCGCGGCGTTCCCCTGTGCCTGTTGGTCGAGGAAGCCTTGCGGTGCATCGTCGCGCCTGAGCCTTTCGCGACCCCGGCCGAGGCAGATGCCGAGATCGAAGCGCTGCAGGCAGACGTCTTGAAACGTGACCTGTCGCCGGTTAACTTGCTCGCCTTTTGCTCCCGGTTGGCGTCCACCTGAGGGAGCATCAGTCGCCTTCAGGCGCCGTCAAATATCTTGCCGTCTCCGCCAGGAGTATGTCGGCTCGCTCGATCATCTCCCGCACTTCATCCTGCGTCAGCACGGCATCAATGCCGTAATCCCCGATTTGGCGCTTATCGAAGGCGTCCAGCAGCCAGCGGTGGTAGCGCGGGTCGAGGTCGCCGGTCTTGGCGAAATGCGCGCCGAAGGCCCCGATAGCCCCGCTGTGTTTTGAGAAACGCAGTCCTTTTTCGATCAGCAATGCCTGCACACAGTAGAACATTGCGTAATAGGCCCGGCTGGCGGCAAAGTCCGCATCGTCGTCCGCCAACAACGCGGTCGCGGCCCGGATGGCCCGGCCGGCCTTTTCCAACAGCTGATCGGCCTCTTTGGTCACGCCGCCACGGCCTCTGCACGCGCATTGACCAGGAAGGCGGTTCGGCGCTCCTTCCAGTCGGCCTGAGAGACAAAGACCCTGCTAATCGTAACCCCATGCTCCAGCGACAGCCGCGAGGCCAGATGACCGGTGCGGTCGATCTCGGCGCCGTAGTGGTCGATCCGATCCAGGACGACGAGGACGTCCAGGTCGGATTCGGACTGTGCCTGGCCGCGGGCGTAGGAGCCGAACAGAAAAAGTCCTTTGAGTCTGGGGCCATAGATCGCCGCCAGTCCGCTTCGCAGGTCAAGACGCAGCTTGGTGCTCAGGTCATTCATCAGGGGTGGATTCTGCCGACAAGGCCGGTTGCGGGTGGGTCGGGTTTCCCGGCGATTCTACGACAGACCGGTGTCCGCAGCGGGACTGTCTGACGGCCGTGGTCGCCCGTTCGTGGTTCGGCGGGGTCAGACTCAAGCGTTACGGTGATGAGGCTGCCGATCCGCGGTCCCCCGGTGGCGATCCCCGGCCGAGCGGGTTAGCATGTGGGGCCAGAGGACGGCAGTGCGCGCCAGGTGCCGGTGCGCCGGCGGATGCCCCCGTCCCTGTACGCCGGACCGGACCCTCGGGGTC
Organism: Candidatus Thiodictyon syntrophicum; assembly: GCF_002813775.1. Taxonomy (NCBI): domain Bacteria; kingdom Pseudomonadati; phylum Pseudomonadota; class Gammaproteobacteria; order Chromatiales; family Chromatiaceae; genus Thiodictyon; species Candidatus Thiodictyon syntrophicum. Next base: position 6,272,305 of record NZ_CP020370.1, on the reverse strand, counting down.
GGCGCCATCCCGGCCGCGCCGCCCGCTGATCCGGTCGGCCTTTCCTCCAGGGGACCTGAGAACTTGATTGCTGTCTTTGCCGTCTTCACCGGCGCCGGTCTGGGCGCCTTGCTGCGTTGGGGCCTGGGTCTGCGGCTCAATGGCGTCTTTCCCACCTTGCCCTTGGGGACCCTGGCGGCCAACCTGCTGGGCGGCCTGCTGGTCGGCTTCGCGGTGGCCTGGCTCGGCCGTCATCCGGGCCTGCCGCCGGAGCTGCGGCTCTTCTTCATCACCGGCTTTCTCGGTGGCCTCACCACCTTTTCGACCTTTTCGGCGGAGGTGGTTTCCCTGTTGGCCCGGGGCGAATATGGCTGGGGCCTTGCTGCCGCGGGCTCGCACCTGGCCGGCTCATTCGCGCTGACGGCGCTCGGGATGGCCCTGGCCAACCTGATCATGCTACGGTCCTGACGCTTGCCCTTAACCAAAAAATCCACAGATGAACACAGATGAACACAGATTTTCTTTGAATCGTCATGCGCTTATCGCTCCTGCCGGCGTCACCCGCAAGGTGAGCCCACGACTAAGCCTAAGCCAATGAATAATCTGTGTTCATCTGTGTTCATCTGTGGATGATTGCTATGGTATCGGCCGCCGCGGACCCTGACGAACCGATAGGAAACCCATCATGAACGGCTGCTTTCTCAAATTCTATGTGGCGGAGAAGCGCCGCCACCGCCATCGTCTCGCCTATGAGTGGCTGCTGGAGGAGGCGAAGACGCTCGGCCTGAACGGCGGCTCGGCCTTCCGCGCCCTGGCCGGCTACGGGCGCCACGGGCGGCTGCACGAGGAGCAGTTCTTCGAGCTGGCCGGGGACCTGCCGGTGGAGGTGGGATTTGTCGTCACGGCGGACGAGGCGGACCGCTTTCTCGCCCACATCGTGGCGCAGGGTCTGAACCTCTTTTATCTGCGGGTGCCGGTGGACTTTGGCTTCACCGATGGGGTGGCGTCATGATCCGTCCGAGCGCGCGCCTGCTCTGGTCGGTGCTGGGTGCCGGCTGTCTGGCGCTCGTGGTCGGCAGCCTGATCCTCACCGTCTGGCTGGATCTGCGCCCCTGCGCGCTGTGCATCTTCCAGCGCCTGCTGTTCATCGTCCTGGGCCTGCTCGCCCTGGCGGCGGCCGGGCTCGGGCCGCGTCGGGCGGCCCTGGTCCCGGGGCTGCTCGTGCTGTCCTGCGCGCTGGCCGGGGTCGGGATCAGCGCCTACCAGGTGTGGCTGCAACTCCAACCGCCGGACAGCGCCTCCTGCGGCGGCGGGCCCCTGGGCTTCATCGACCCGCTGGTCGACTGGTTGGGTGAACGCCTGCCGACGCTGTTTCTGGCCACCGGGTTCTGTGACGAGGCCGGGCCGCCGATCCTCGGGCTCGGCCTGGCGCAGTGGGCCCTGGTCGGCTTCAGTGCCTGTGTGGTCGGCGCCCTCTGGGCCATCGCCGCGCGCCGGCGTATCCCCGGACTGGGTGCCTGAGCCGATGTCCAACTCCGGACCAAGACGCGCCGCGGCCTTGACCACCCTCTGGCGCGGCCTGCGCTACTTCGAGCATGTGACGACCGGGATACTGATCCTCGGCTGGGTCCGCCTGGTCTCCCGGGCCGAGGCGCGCCCCGCCTGGTTGCCCGCGCTCGTGCAGTGGTGGTACCGGCGGGCCTGCCGGGCACTGGGGGTGCGGGTGGAGGTGACGGGCACGATCGCGGAGCGCTGTCTCCTGGTCTGCAATCACATTACCTGGCTGGACGTGCTGGTGCTGGGCGCCCAGGGGCAACTGGGCTTCCTGTCCAAGTCCGAGGTCCGTCACTGGCCCGTGATCGGCTGGATGTCGGCCGTGGTCGGGACCCTCTTCATCGCGCGCGGTGCCAACCAGGTCGGCGCGGTCACCACGGAGATCGGTGCGCGCATCGCCCGCGGCGGCTCGCTCGTGATCTTCCCCGAGGGCACCACCACCGACGGGGACGGGGTGGCCCGCTTCTATCCCCCCCTCTTCGCCATCGCCCTGCAACCGGGCCTGGGGGTCCAGCCGGTCGCACTCTGCTACCGCTGCACCGACGCGCCCCCGCCCGATCGCAGTATCGCCTATGTGGGCGATCAGACCCTGGCCGCCAACCTCTGGGGCGTCCTGCGCCACCCGGGCCTGGCCGCCAGGGTGCAGTTCCTCACCCCGATCCACCCGGGACCGGAGGCCGGACCGCGCTCCCTGTCCGGCCAGGCCAGGTTGGCGATCCTGTCCGCATTGGGCCTGCCGGAGACGGCGGGGCGGCGCGGGCGGCCGCGAGCGGCGCGTCCGGGCTGAGAGTCTGGTATCACCCGACGCACTTACCCGGACCATTGGCGTAGGGTGCGTCGTGTGCACCTTGAGGGACTGCGGTTGATCGCCGCGGCCAGGGTTTCGGTCGGCGCCGTGGTGCGCACGGCGCACCCTACGATTGCGGAGCGGTCAATGGTCCGAGCATTTCCATCCCTTATTTTTCAGGATTTACGCGCCTCCGGGCGTCCGGGATCGCGGATTGCTCTGCGCGTAAATCCTGAATCTGAATGCGCCCGTCCGGTTGCGGGTCGATGGGGCTGGCGGTGCGGAAGGCCTCGATCACCATGTCGGAGATCAGGCGCCCCGTCATCACCTGATTGTCCATGGCCTTGAGCATGGTGTATCCGTCGCCGCCGGCGGCCAGGTAGTCCGAGGTGACGACGCGATAGCGCCGCGCCGGGTCGATGGGTGCACCGGCCAGGGTGGCGGAGGCCAGGTGTCCCCCGGCGATGACATAGCGCAGCCCGGAGACCTGCAGGAAGCCCCCGGGGTTGTCCAGCGGGTCCAGCGCGGCGCTGCGCTCCAGGGCGGCCTGGAGCTGCTCACCGCTCAGATTGCCGACGACCAGTTCATTGCGGAAGGGCATGGCCAGGTAGATTGCCTTGAGGGTGACCGGACCCGCCGGGATGCTCGCGCGAAAGCCGCCGCCGTTGAACAGGGCGACCTCGGTCAGGGTGATCTCGCGCGCCAGGTCGGCGACGAAGTCGCCGAAGGGGGCCTCGCCCCGGCGGATCAGCTCACGCTGGGCGCTCAGTCCCCGGGTACTGGTGCCGACCTGCTGGTCGAGTTCCAGGTTCGCCTGCGCGGCGATGCGCCGGACCTCGGCCGCCATCGGCGCGTCCTCGGGGCTCGCGGCGGTAATCGGTAGGACCTGGTAACCGGTGCGGGCCAGGTGTCCGTCCCGGCAGTCGAAGTCCATGCGTCCCAGCCAGCCGCCCCGCTCGCCGACCTGGACGATGGCCGTCTCGCCCTCCAGCACCGGCTCGGTATAGAGATTGTGGTTGTGGCCGCCCACGATCAGGTCGATCCCGGGGACGGTGCGGGCGAGGCGGCGGTCCTGCGCGATCCCCATGTGCGACAGCACGACCATCAGGTCGGCCCCCTCACGCAGGTCGGGCACCAGGCGCCCCGCGACGGCCACCGGCTCTTCCACGCTCAGACCGATCATGTTGCGCGGGTGGGTGGCGGTGGACAGTTCCGGGGCGGTGAGTCCCAGGACCGCCACGCGCACCGCGCCCGTTCCCGGTGCGACCGGCCGCTCGATGAGCACCTGGGGCCGCACCGGCAGCGGCTCCGGGTTGGATTCAACGTTGGCGGTCAGGATCGGGAAGGGGGCAAGCGCGGCCAGGCGGCGAAAGGTGTCCTGCCCATAGTCCAGTTCGTGATTGCCCATCACCGCGGCGTCCACCCCCATGCGCCCGAAGAGCGCGAGGTCCGGCACGCCCAGAAAGAGGCTGGAGGTCAGGGTGCCTTGCAGCAGGTCGCCGCCGAACAGCAGCAGCACCGGGCGGCCCGGGTGACCGGCCTGGACCTGCGCCCGAAGGTCGGCGATGGTGCCGGCGAGGTGGGCGATGCCGCCGCGTTCGACCTGCTCCCGGGGGTCCGTGTAGGACTCCAGTTGACCGTGGAAATCGTTGAAATGCAGCAGGGTGAGACCCCCGCCGGGCGGGCAGACCGCCCCGGCCTGGGGCGCGATGAGCGACGCGAGCAGGGGCCAGGAGGGTAACGATAGGGAGCGCGGTAAAGACATCTGGGCACCTTGGAAGAGTGGGGGGCATGACCCGTCGCCGATCACTAAGGACCTCGGCCTCACTGCCGCTAAGCTAGGCCCTTCTGGCTCCCACGCTCCTGCGTGGGAGCTAAGTGCGGGCGCTTTGCGTCCAGTGCCAAGACCGGACGCGGAGCGCCCGCACGGCATTCCCACGCGGGAGCGTGGGAACGAGAGGGTTGGCCGTCGGCGCTTGACTTAGCGGCAGCGGTAGCCGGCCTGGGCAGGGGGGTCCATGTTAGCTTTCCAACGCCGCCTGACCAAACGCCGTCGGCTTGGGGCAATGCCGCGGCAGGAAGCGTCCGAAAATGCACACTCAGCCGCGCATGGTCCTGGAAGGCGCCTGAGTCCGTGGAGGAACGCGAACAATCGCCAAGGCTTGACGAGGCTCGGCGCGGGTCCCGGGCGGAGATCCGGCAATGGTGCGTAAGCCAATGATAAGAAATATTTATTGTGTTCGCGACGGGCTTTTCGCCGGGGCCTCGGTGCCGGATTTCAGGCAAGTCCGGCGGCGCCTGGTCCAATGATTGCATAATGTGACTCAAGTCACACTTTCAATCGGAAATCCCATGGACACCACCGAAATCGACACCGCCCCCGGCGCCGAGTTGCTGGCGCTCCAGCAAATTGCCCGCGTCGTCTCCCGCGGGGACGACGCCGAGTCACGTATCCAGGACATCCTGCGCCACCTGGCCGGTTCCCCCGGGCTGGTGCGCGGCCGCGTCATGCTGGCGGACCCCGCCGCGGGCGAGATCTATATCCGTTACGCCCACGGCCTGACCCCGGCCGAACTGGAGCGCGGCCGTTACCGTATCGGTGAAGGCGTGTCCGGGCGGGTCTTCCAGACCGGGGAGGCCGCGCTGGTCGCCAATGTGCACGACGAACCCGGCTATCTGGCCCGCGCCGTGACCCGGGGCGCGCTGCCGCCCGAGCAGATCGCCTTTCTTGCCGTGCCGATCGTGCGCGACCACCTGCCGGTCGGGGTCCTGGCCGCCCACCGGCTGCGCAACCACGAGCGCTCCGCCCAGTGCGATCTTGCACTGATGGAGGTCATCGCGACCCTGATCGCCCAGATCCTGTGCACCGATCCGCAGGCCCGGCCCTGGGCCGCGCCGATGCCGCAGGAGCCGCGGTCGGCGCGCTCCCTGGTCAGTCCGGGTGCCGCGGACCCGGACAGCGCCAGCCGCGACCTGATGGCGCGGATGGCCGCGCAGCGGCACGCGCAAGGGCGGCTGCACCAGGCGGCGGACCTTTACCTCAAGGTCGCGGGGCAGTATCACGGGAGCGAGCAGGCCCTGCTCGCCAAGTCCAAGCTGCTGGAGATCGCCGGGTATTACGAGGGTCGGGGCGCTACCCGGCTGGCCGCCGATGTGCTGGATCGGCTGCAGCGGGCGCTCGACGAGGGCGGCGGCCGTGCGGACGGTGGTCGGGGGCTCGATTCCTGGGGCGACCGGGGTGGCGCGACCACCGACCGGGACTCCTTCGGCGACTCCGGAGGCTCCGGCGGCATTGCGGCGCGGCTTCGGTAACGCGGGTCCCCGGCCCGTCGCGCTTGGATCAATTGGTTAAGAATGCGTAAATTTACGCATATTTACTGGCTTGCGACGGGCGGTCGGCATAACTATGAAGATGATCCTGTCAACCGGAGTTCTTCATGGATACACCCTTGAGCCACACCCCTCCCGGGGCCGATTTGCTGGCACTGCTGCAAATCTCCCGCATCGTCAGCCGTGGGGATGATGCCGAGTCCCGTATCCAGGACATCCTGCGCTATCTGGCTGTGTCCCACCGGCTGGTGCGCGGACGGGTACTGATCGCGGACCCCGACGCGCGGGAGATCTACGTCCGCTACGCCCACGGGCTGACCCCGGTAGAGGTGGGTCGCGGCCGCTACCGCGTCGGGGAGGGGGTGACGGGGCGGGTCTTTGAAACCGGCGTGGCCGTGTTGGTCGCCGACGTGCATCAGGACCCCGGCTTTCTGGCCCGCGTCGAAGACCGGGACGCAATCCCGCCCGAGCCGATCGCCTTTCTTGCCGTGCCCATCGTGCGTGAGCAGTTGCCGATCGGGGTCTTGGCCGCACTGCGCCGCTACGATGAGGAGTGCTCCCCCCAGTCCGATCTCGCCTTGATGGAGATCATCGGGAGCCTCATCGCCCCGGTCCTGTGCGCCTCGGGTCAATCCGAGCCCTGGGTTTGCCCTATGAGCGAGGGTTCCCGGGCCTCCTGTTCCCCGTCCGTCCGGTCCCTCCCGCCCGTCCCTCCCGCCCGGGTCGCCGGGCCCGCCGTCGGCACCGGCCGCGGGGACCTGGATCGCACCAGCAGCGACCTGATGCTGCGCATGGCGCAGCAGCGCCACGGTGAGGGTCGGCTGCACCTGGCGGCCGGCCTGTACCTGAAGGTTGTGGAACAGGAATCCGGGACCGAGCAGGCGCAGGTCGCCGTTTCCAAGCTGATGGAGATCGCCCACTATCACGAAAGTAAGGGTAATGCCCGCCTCGCCGCGGATGTGCTCGAGCGGCTGCAGCGGGTAGTCGACGGCAGCGTTGCGGCCGCCGACCAGCGGTCGGACCCCTGGGGCGACGATGACTCCGGGTTTGGCCCCTGGGATTCCTTCCGCGACTCCAGGGGCTCCGGTGGGATCGGGGCGCGGGTTCGGTAGGGTTACACACCAGTACCGTGAAGCGCGATTCCCGATACCAGTCTATTCTTGCGCCTGCGCAAGCCCCGCAGGGGCGCGTTATACCAGCCCAGGGCACCGCCCTGGGATAGCGTTATTTATTCCGCTTAGCCCTGAAAGGGCGTGACATAAGGCGCCGCGCCGTTATGTCACGCCCTTTCAGGGCTGGGCTCTGCGATACCCCATACCCAGGGCGTTGCCCTGGGCTGGTATGTTCGACCCCGTTGGGGTCGATAGGCAAGATCAGCTGAAACACCAGTACCGCATGATGAAAATGCTCGGGCTATTGACCGCACCGCGTTTGTAGGGTGCGCCGTGGCGCCGACCGAAACCCTGGCCGCCGCGATCAACCGCAGCCTCTCACGGTGCGCACGGCGCACCCTACGCCAATGGTCCGAGCAATTGCGTCAGGTGCTACTGGATCCCCGACTTTCCCAACGGTGTGCCGGGGTTGCCGAGGCGGCCCGGCTCATTCGGCCCGCGGCGCGCGCGCATGGCGCTTGCGCTCGATCTCAGTAAGGAAGCGCTTGCGGATACGGATGGCCCCGGGGGTGATCTCGACCAGTTCGTCGTCCTCGATGAACTCCAGCGCCTGCTCGAGCGTGAAGCGGATGGCCGGGGTGAGGATGATGTTCTCATCCGTCCCCGAGGCGCGGATGTTGGTCAACTGCTTGCCCTTGAGCGGATTCACTACCAGGTCGTTGTCGCGCGAGTGGATACCGATGACCTGGCCCTCGTAGACCTCCATCCCCGGGGAGACCAGCAGGCGGCCGCGGTCCTGCAGGTTGAAGAGCGAGTAGCCCAGCACCTTGCCCTGGCCGTTGGCGATCAGGGCACCGTTGCGCCGCGGCGCGATGCCGCCCTGGTTGGCCGGTCCGTAGTGGTCGAAGTTGTGATACTTCAGCCCGCTGCCGGAGGATAGCGTCATGAACTCGGTCTGAAAGCCGATCAGGCCGCGCGAGGGGATCTCATAATCCAGGCGCACCCGGCCCTGGCCGTCCGGGACCATGTCCTTCAATTCACCCTTGCGCTCCCCCAGGGCCTGCATGATGGCCCCCTGGTACTGATCGTCCACATCGACCGTGAGTTGCTCGTAGGGCTCGCAGATGATGCCGTCGAGCTCGCGGAAGATGACCTCCGGGCGCGACACGGCCAACTCATAGCCCTCGCGGCGCATGGTCTCCAGCAGGATCGACAGGTGCAACTCGCCGCGCCCGGAGACGCGGAACTTTTCCGGGTCCGTGCCTTCCTCGACCCGCAGGGCCACGTTGTGGATCAGTTCGCGCTCCAACCGCTCCTTGAGCTGGCGGGAGGTCAGGTACTTGCCCTCACGCCCGGCGAAGGGGGAGGTGTTGACCTGGAAGGTCATGGTGACCGTCGGCTCGTCCACCGTGAGTTGCGGCATGGCCTCCACATGGTCCGGGTCGCACAGGGTGTCGGAGACGTTGGGCGCCTCGATGCCGGTCAGGGCCACGATATCCCCGGCGGAGGCCGAGGGTACCTCGTAGCGCTCCAGCCCCAGGTAGCCGTAGACCAGGCCGATCTTGGCCTTGTAGCGCACGCCGTCGGGCTTCACCACCACCACCTGCTGGTTGGGCTTCACGCTGCCGTGGCGGATGCGCCCGAGCGCGATGGCACCGACGAAGCTGGAGTAGTCGAGCGTGGAGATCTGCATCTGGAAGGGCGAGTCCGGGTCCACCGGGGGCCGCGGGCAATGTTGGATGATCGCCTCGAAGATCGGGGTCATGTCCCCCTCGTGCACGTCGTCGGTCAGGCCGGCGTAGCCATTGATGGCGGAGGCATAGACGATGGGGAAGTCGAGCTGCTCATCGGTGGCCCCGAGCCGGTCGAACAGCTCGAAGACCTGGTCGATCACCCAGTCGGGCCGGGCGCCCGGCCGGTCGATCTTGTTGATCACCACGATCGGGCGCAGCCCGTGCTGGAAGGCCTTGCTGGTGACGAAGCGGGTCTGCGGCATGGGCCCCTCCTGGGCGTCCACCAGCAGCAGCACCGAGTCCACCATGGACAGCACCCGCTCCACCTCGCCGCCGAAGTCCGCGTGCCCGGGGGTGTCGACGATGTTGATCCGGTAGTCCTTCCAGCGCAGGGCCGTGTTCTTGGACGTGATGGTGATGCCCCGCTCCTTTTCCAGATCGTTGCTGTCCATCACCCGCTCGACCGGTCCGAAGCGCTCCCCCAGGGTGCCCGACTGCTGCAGCAGCTTGTCCACCAGCGTGGTCTTGCCATGGTCGACATGGGCGATGATGGCGATATTGCGAAGGTTTTCGATCACGGGGGATGCTCCGACGGGATGGGCGGGGGGGTGGGCCAGGAGGTGGGTGGTCGCGGCGCTGCCCGGGGGTCCAGGGTTGGTTAGCCCGCCAGTATAAGCGCAAGTGCCGGTCCAAGTCCGACCGTCCGGCGGCGCACGGTCGCGTCGCCCGCCGCAACCGCAGCCGTTGCGACCCCGGAGCCTGCGGTAAGACGGTGTGCCGTAAGACTTTGCGCGAACTGCCAACAGGTCCTGTGGATAAGTCTGTGTGCAACCTTTGGGCAGGGTCGCTAAGGGCGCGTCCTCACTGCCGCTGGAACAGATTGGCCGGAAATTGACCGACTACGATTTATCATTGTTGTTCAGTGGCTTGCATTTTGTCGCCAGGCGCCGTTCGGGTCCCGGGTCCCAAGCCCCTGAGGCCGTTTGTCAAGCCCCTGACCCTGTGCACAAAAACCCGACAGGGCCGCCGCCGCCGCCGCGCCGCCCGGTCGGCGCTCAAGCCGCGGGACGTCTTGAGCAGGTTAATGGCTCGCCGACGATCTCGCGGAAATCGCCTAAAATATGACGGTTGCCAAACCCTGGCGCCGCATGTTCGCCTCCAGGTTGCCGTCGGCCGCGGCGAGACTGCCGGCCCCGATGTCGATCGCCACCGCCAGATGGAGTGAATCGCCGGCTCGCAGTCCGCTGCCTGCCGTCCGTGCCAGGCGCGCGGCCTGCGCGAAGGCACCGCGACTCACCGGTACGAGCCGCAACCCCGTGCTGCTGCAGAACGCCGCGAATTCCTCAGCGATATCCGTCGCGGCCGGGGGGCCGCTCCTACGCCGTAGGAGCGGCCCCCCGGCCGCGACGGGTTGCCGCAAGGGCGCTTGGCCGGACTTATGATCAAGACCCGGGCCGGCTAAAGCCTCGACCTCCATTGTCGGGACTGACGATGCAGGGCGTCAAAGTGCCTCCACATCGATCGAGTCGCCATAGGTCTCGATCCCCAGGCGTTCGGCGACCGGGCGGGCGCGGGCGTCGATCATCGGTGAAATGACGATCAGGCGACTCGCCTGACGTTCGTGGCGTTGCTCGTAGAAGCGCGCCTTGCGCTCGAAGCTGTACATCCCGGCCTTGTCGATGAACGATTTCAGTTCACAGATGATCAGGAGGCCGTTCTTGATGATCACATCGAGTTCGACCTGATCGGGGCGGCCGAACACGACGCCCTCATCATCGTATTCATTGACATTGATGACCTCGATGCCGAAACTCTGCTCCAGAATCCCCGCCAAGGCGTCGCGGAAGGCCTTCTCCGATTGCAGGCCCCAGCGGGAACCGAGGGCGCCGATACCGCGTTCCTGCTTGGCGGCCTGGGCTTTGAGCGCATCGTAGAGTTGCTTGAATTCTTTGCTCATCGCTGCCTGGTTATTATCCCATTTACGGTTCTGATCGTCGCGGTCACGGCGCAACTCGGTCAGCAATTCGTAGAACTGGTCTTGGGTGTCCTTGCGGTTGGCGTATTCTTGCCGCGTGAGGTCCAGAATATAAGCGCGAAGGTCGGGGTCTTGGCGTAACCAGTCGGGCAGTTCGCGTCGGAAGGTGTCTTTCAGGGATTCGGTGGTCATGATCGTCTCTCCGGTGGACATGAATCTTAGCGCAGGTGATCAGCGTCGCAACATCCGGCGATGTCGGTGCGGCCTGATGTCACGCCCCTTCGGGGCTCTCGCTGCTGCGTTGTTGGGAGCCGTTGTCCTGATCATTCCGACTCAAGGCGCGGCGCGGAGCCAGTTCTCGACCGCCAGACCCGGGACGCGGGTGAATTCGGCTTCATTGTCTGTAACGACCACTGCGCCAAAGGCGAGACCCTGCGCAGCGATCCAGTAATCGTTGGCGCCGATCGGAGTGCCCTTACGCTCCAAGTCGGCGCGGATGGTGGCGTAATGCCGGCTAACCCTGGCATCGAGCGGCAGCAACTCGATCCTTGCCACGACGCCGGCCAAACGGGCGGCATTCTTTTCGCGATGCGCACTCTTTTCGATACCGAGTTCGAGTTCGCCAAGCACCACGGGAGAAAGCACCAGGTCGCTCAGCGGGGTGTGCTCAAGTTTGTCGCGCACAGCTGCGACGCCTTTCATGGCGGCGATGAAGGTGTTGGTGTCCATCAGGTAGCGCATTCTAGATCGGCGTGACGGGTTCGGCGGCCAGATCCGCCGGCCGGACCAGGTCGATGTCGTCTTGCTCGGCCCAGAGGGGCCTGAATGGGTCGGCGGCCATGCGTGGGGAATCCGGGACAAGCTGCGCGACGACCCGGCCGCGCCGCATGATCGCGACCGTTTCGCCGGCTTCGACCGCCGCCAAAAGGGCAGAAAATTTTGCTTTTGCTTCTACGACTTGTACGCTGCGCATGATAAATTCCCAAGAATGACCATGTGGTCATGGATAGGGCATCGATACGGTGGGTGCAAGGTTCGATCATCGTCGGGCGCCTGGCGCGAGACATGACCGTTCAGACCCCCGGTCCCGCCGTTTTCCACAAGGGGAGGGGAAACAACATTTTAACGCAACTCGGGATAGGGGCTCAGGTTGCAGCGCCGGTTCACCCGGTCGGGCTGGTTCAGGGACGGTTCCTGCCGATCGTTTGCCAGTCGCTCAACCACGTCCACGCCCTGCATCATAAATATGGTCCTGGTCGCCGACCTCGCGGCGCCAGGCACCGCAGTCGCCTCGTGAGTATCGCTGGAGTGCCCCCGGGGCGGCGAGGGTCTGCGCGAAAATGGCCTTACGCGCGCGCGACGGGGTCGGGTTGTCTTCGCCGAGCCGGCTGCCCTTGGTGGCGGGGATCTGGACCGGGAACCCCGGATACCGCTTGGCAAGGGCTCACCAGGACCACTAGCCACTTCGACCGCCTGCTCTGCGAAGGGCAGTAGCACCAACTCGGCGATCGGGCCGCCGACGCCGTTGCAGCCGGCCTCCAACGCCTGCACACCGCGAAACGCGGCACAGCAAACCAGCCGAAAATCTGCCAAACTCCTCATCGTGGCGCGCCACCCAGAGCGGCACCGCCCCGACGAACCCGGTCCCAAACCCCAGGCCCAAGATCTCAATCAGCCGTGCCCCCCCAGATCAGCATCATCCTCCCGTGCCGCAACGAGGCCGCCGCCCTGCAGGCCCTGCTCCCGCTTATCCGTCAGGTCCTCCCGGAGGCGGAGGTGCTGGTGGTGGATGATGCCTCCACCGACGGGTCCGCGCAGATCGCCGCCGCCCAGGGTGCACGCTGTATCCGCCACCCCTACCAAAAGGGCAACGGCGCCGCCATCAAGACCGGCGCCCGGGCGGCCAGCGGCGAGACCCTGATCTTCATGGACGCCGACGCCCAGCACGACCCGGCGGACCTCCCGCGCCTGCTGGAGCGTTACCGGCAAGGCTTCGACATGGTCGTCGGGGCCCGCCGCGCGGGGTCCCAGGCCAGCCTCGCACGCGGCCTCGCCAACCGCCTCTATAACCGACTCGCCTCTTACATGACCGGCCAGCGGATCGAGGACCTAACCTCCGGCTTGCGCATCGCCCGCGCCGATCTGTTCCGGGAATTCATCTACCTGCTGCCCAACCACTTTTCCTACCCGACGACCATCACCATGGCCTTCTTCCGCGCCGGGTATCATGTGACTTACGTCCCGATCACCGCCGCCAAACGCATCGGCAAGAGCCACCTGCGGCCCCTGCAGGACGGCCTGCGCTTTCTCCTTATTATCTTCAAGATCGGCACTCTGTATTCCCCGCTCAAGCTTTTTCTGCCGGTCTCCATCCTGTTCTTCCTGCTCGGCAGCGGTTATTGGGCCTACACCTACAGCCTCTCGGCACGTCTCTCCATCATGACCGTCTTCATGCTCACCACGGCCGTGGTCGTATTTTTGATCGGGTTGGTATCGGAGCAGATCACCCAGCTCATGTATCGGCCGGCTGACAGCCCACCCGCTTCAAATACCCATCCGGAGCGACGCTGATGAGGAGCTTGTGGTCGATCGCTTTGTCGATCTGAAACTCCGGGTGGGTTTTGAGATACGCCCACACTGCGGTCTTGGGGTTGTCGCCGGGTCCCCAGGGGCGGTCGGGGAACATGTCGGCAGGCAGGTCCTCGATGATGGTGTCGAAGACGACGCAGTAGCTGCCCACCGTGGTCAGGGGGGCGTAGGCTTCCAACTCCGCCAGTACATGAGCGTGGGTATGATTGGAGTCCAGGCAGACGAGGATGCGCTCCTTCCCGGCAGCCTTTGCGTGGACTTGGGCGATGATGTCGGGGTCGACGGACGAGCCCTGCATCATGTCGATCCGGCTGGCCAGCGGATGTGCCTGGATGGCTGCGCGGTTATGGGCGCGGATGTCGATGTCGATGCCAAGCACGGTGCGCCTGGGTTTCGTCGGATCGAGCAGGGTCCCGGTTGCTGCCGCATCGCCATAGTCCAGCAAGGCGAGCAGGGAGGCGCTGAGGACCAGCGAGCCGCCGTGGGCGATGCCGGTCTCGATGATGAGATCGGGCTTGACCTGCCAGATGAGTTCCTGGATGGCGAGGATGTCTTGGGGGTATTGGATAATGGGCCGGCCAAGCCACGCGAAGTGATAGGAGTATTTCCCCCCGTTCGCTAATATAAACCATGTGCTCGAAGCCTGTAAGAGGCGGCTATCGGCTCCTTGGCGAGTAATTTCATCCCGGCATTCAATCTTGAAGTTTTCGTACGGGGACATTTTTTCAACACCTCAGGGACTTTTGCTTACGTTGATTCTTACCATCCGCGCAGGATTGCCGGCGACGACGACTCCCTCGGGGATATTGCGGGTCACAACCGCGCCGGCACCAATGATCGTATCCTTACCGATTACCAGTCGCGGCAATACGACTGCCCCCGCTCCGACCAAGACGTTGTCGCCAACTTCCACGCAGCCACAAAGAGTTGATGCCGGCGCCAAATGTACCCCGTTGCCGAGGACGCATTCATGGTCCGCGGCAGCGCGATGGTTGAGAATACAAGCCTCGCCGACGCAAGCATCCGCTGCGACCAATGCGTGCGCGAGAACCTGAGTACCGTGACCAATCGATGCTGTTCCACACACCGAAGCACTCGGATGTATCAGGGAGGTGACCTGGATTCCGTGATCTCGAAAATGTTGATGTATGACCACCCGCTCTCTCCCTCGTGCGCCGCCGATTGCCGCAATGCCGCGAAACGAATGAGGGGTCGCTTGATCATCGGCCCAGCGTTTCAGTCCTTCAAGACCGAAATATAATGGCACACCGGACAAGGCCGGTTCGGCCTGAGGGTCGTTATCGAACAGGGCGACTACGATTCCACCTCGCAGATTTATTAAAGAAGCAAGCACCTTCGCATGTCCGGCGCTACCCCATAACACATAGCGAGTGATCTCAAGCATCACAAATCTGCTGTAACACCACGATCACCCGCTCCTGCTCTGACTCGCTCATATCATGGAAGCTTGGGAGGTTGATGGCGCGTGCGGGAACAGCAAAGGCGAAGTAATTTCGCGGCTGCTCCTGAAAAAACGGCAAACTTGATAGTGGCTGAAAAAAGACGCGGGCATCGATATTGTCCTTGGCGAACGCAGCCTGTATCCTTTCACGTCCAATGCCGGTCTCTTCATCGAATACAACGGTCGGCATCCATGCCCCATTTATCGTTCCCGCAGGCTCCGGATTCATGTGATGGCCCGGCAGGTTTTTCATACGCTCACGATAATAGGCGAGTATTTGGCGTTTCCGCGCGATCAGTTCCTCGATCCGCTCCATCTGCGCACACCCGATAGCGGCCTGGATATTGGATATCTTGTATTTGAAGCCAACCATGTCGGGCCAGAACTGTTTTGTCTGGCCGCGCGCGCGCCCATGATTACTCAGGGTAAGGACGCGTTCGTAGAGGGCGGCGTCGTTGGTAACAAACATGCCCCCCTCGCCCGTTGTCACTGTCTTGGTCCCATGGAACGAGAAAGCGCCGAAACGACCCATGCTACCTGCGCGCCTGCCGTGATACACGGACCCAATCGCCTCGGCGGCATCCTCGATAATCGCAATCCCGTGCTTCTCGCCGATCGCCAACAGACGGTCCATGTCGCAGAGGTTGCCATATAGGTGGACGGCAACGATTGCTTTCGTGCGGGAGGTAATAGCCGCCTCGGCAAGTTGTGGGTCGATACACCAACTGTCGGGCAGAATATCGATGAACACGGGCGTGGCACCGAGATGCACAATCGGGGCAGCCGTAGCGATCCAGTTGCTGTCGGCAAGGATGATTTCGTCGCCTGGGCCGATACCAAGCGCGGCCATGCCCATATGCAGGGCGCCGGTGCAACTGGAGGTCGCGATGGCGTAATCAACCCCGAGGTGGGTCTTGAACCCGTCTTCAAAGCGGGCAATGTATTCATAGCAGTGATCACCCCAACCGTTGGCGGCGGCATCCGTCGCGTACCGAATCTCCAAATCGGTGATCGAGGGCTTAGTATAGTAGATGCGAGGCTTCATACGTTCTCCAACGTCGGAACCGCCGTCACGAACCGCGCACCCCAGGTACGTGCGTAGGCGAGCTGTTGCATGACCTCGGTCTTCAAATTCCATGGCAATACAAGGATCACGTCAGGCCGGGTGCGACGCAGGCGCTCCTCGCCGGTGATCGGGATCCGGCTGCCCGGCAGGTATTTGCCCTGCTTCGCCGGATTGCGGTCGACCACGAACGGCAGCAGATCCGGCCGCACCCCGGCGTAGTTTAGCAGCGTGTTGCCCTTGGCCGCGGCGCCGTAGCCGGCAACCGTCTTCCCCCGCCGTTTGGCGTCCAGGAGAAAGGCCAGGAAATCATCCTTGACCCGGTCGGTGCGGGTCTGAAAACCCCTGTAATACGAGGCACTCGTCATCCCGACCGCGACTTCCTGATGCAGTAAGGCCGCCACCCGCGGGCTGCATGGTTGCCGGCCGGTCGCCGCGCGCTGGGCAAACACACGCAGGCTGCCGCCGTGGGTGGGGTGCGCTTCGACGTCGAAGACCGCCAACCCGTTGGCGGCAAAGATGCGCCGAACCGCTGTTAGAGACAAGTAAGAAAAGTGCTCGTGGTAGATGGTATCGAACTGGTTCTCGGCGATAAGCCGCAGCAGATGGGGGAACTCGAAGGTGGCGACCCCGCCCGGTTTGAGGAGGAGCGCAACGCCGGCGACGAAATCGTTGATGTCCGGTACGTGGGCCAACACGTTGTTCGCAACCGCGAGATCCGCCTGAAGACCCTGGGCGGCCAGGTCTTGCGCAAGGCGTACCCCGAAGAACTCTGCCACGATCGGGATGCCCTTGGCGCGCGCCGCGGCGGCGGTGTCGGCAGTGGGCTCGACCCCGGTACAGGGGATCCCGCGGGCGAGCACGTATTGCAGCAGGGAGCCATCATTGGCCGCAATCTCGACTACCTGACTGGCGGCGGTCAACTGCAGGCGCATCACCATGTCGTTTACGTAGCGCTCGCAGTGTGCCAACCAGGTCCGGGAAAAGCCGCTGAAATAGGCATAGTCGGTAGAGAATAGCTCGTGCGCCTGGGTGAAGTCTTCGGTCTGCGCCAGCCAGCAGTCCTCGCACACGAGTACCCGCAACGGAAACCATCGCTCCGGTGCCCGCAGCGTGGATTCGGTGAGATAGGCATTGGACGGCGGTGCACTGCCCAAATCCACCAGCGGCAGTTTCAGGTCAGCGCCGCAGTGTCGGCATTTCATACCTCCAACCCGCCGAAAGCTTCGGTCAATAGGGGGTGTGCGGTGTCGCGGGAAGATACCTCAGTCAGGACCTCGGGCCAGTGGATGCCGAGTCGGGGGTCCCGCGGGTTCAGGCCCCCTTCGGCGCTGGGTTGATAGGCTGCGGTATGTAAATACAGCAGCTCACAATCGTCAGTCAGGGTTTGAAAACCGTGGGCGCAGCCCTCCGGGATCAGAATGGTCTGATGATTGTCGGCGCTCAGGATGGCGGCGTGCCAGCGCAGGAAGGTGGTGGAGCCTCTGCGCAGATCCACCGCGACATCGAACACCGCGCCGCGCAGGCAACTGACAAACTTGGTCTCGGTATGGGGTGGATACTGAAAGTGCATTCCGCGCACCGTGCCGCGCCGGTTAGTGAATGAATGATTGACCTGCGCGATACCTCGCCCAGGGATAAGCCCCCGCAGTTCCTCCGCGCAGAACAGGCGCTCCAGATAGCCCCGCCGGTCACCCAAGGGGCGACGCCGGATCAGGTGCAATCCACTGATCGGCGTGTTCAGGATCTCAAAACGGGAGGTCGTCGTCACGGTGAGGCTGCCGCTTCATAGTCGTCAATCTGGCTGAGACAAAAGGCCGTCATGTCCGCGCCCCGCAGCCATGCCCGATACCAGCTGGCGGTCTGCGCCAGGGCTAACGCCAAGGTCCAGCGCGGCGCCCAGCCCAGCACCGAGCGGGCCAGGGTACTATCAAGTCGAAGCAGGCCCGCTTCATGGGGTTGCTCCACGTCTGGACCCGCCTCCGCCCGGGCACCCGCGCCCCACAGCCGGGCCAGCGCCATGGCCACCTCACCCGCGGTCGCATCGCTGCCGGCGTCGGGTCCGAAATTCCAGGCCCGGGCCAAGGGACCGCCGGCTGGTTGGACCAGTTGCTCGGCCAGTCGCAGGTAGCCGGCCAGCGGCTCCAGCACATGCTGCCAGGGACGCACCGAGCCTGGGAAACGCAAGCGGGCCGGCTCCCCCTCTGCAAAGGCGCGAACACAGTCCGGCACCAGTCGGTCGGAAGCCCAGTCGCCCCCACCGATGACGTTGCCGGCGCGGGCGGTAGCGATCCGCGCCGGATGCCCGGCGGTCTCTGAAAAGAAACTTGCCCGGTAACTGGCAGCCACCACCTCCGCCGCCGCCTTGCTGGCACTGTAGGGGTCGTGTCCGCCGAGCGCGTCAACCTCCCGATAGGGGTAGGCCCACTCGCGATTCTGGTAGACCTTGTCGGTGGTAATCAATACCACGGCACGCACCGACTCACATCCTCGAACGGCCTCGAGCACACGGGCCGTACCCAGGACATTGGTAACCAGGGTGCCCAGCGGGTCGCGATAGCTTTCCCGGACCAGCGGCTGAGCGGCCAAGTGAAAGACGACCTGCGGGGCTGCGTTGCTGAACGCCGTCTTGAGCCGGGCCAGATCGGCCAAATCACCACGGATGTCCGATGCCAGCGCCGCACCCACCCGTGCGACCCCGAACAGGTTGGGTTCGGTTGGGGGGGCGAGGCTATAGCCATGCACTTCGGCCCCGAGCCGATTCAACCACAAAGCCAACCAGCCGCCTTTGAAACCGGTGTGGCCGGTGATCAGCACGCTCTTGTTGGTCCAGATCATTTTTCCTGGGTACTTGCAGGTCGGAGTCGGATGCTGGGTGTCCGGTCCCCATCACGCACCTGAAGTATAGCGTTGCTTCGTCGTGTGGAGGGTGATCAGCATGGCGGATATCCCCCTGTGCTTTCCTGAATTCAGGGTTGTGCCTTGTCACGGTCAGGGTAGCCGAAATCAGGTCTGATGTACACTTGCGTGCGAAGCCTAACCATACCGATTCTCATCATCCGCTAACACCAAACCCGCCAAGGTGCCTGGCCTGAATCCCACAGGGCCTCGAGCTGATTCTTGTCGCGCAGGGTGTCCATCGGTTGCCAGAAGCCATGATGCACAAAGGCCATGAGCTGGCCCTGCCGTGCCAGCTCCGTCAGAGGTTCGCCCTCCCAGCTCGATTGGTCATTCTCGATGAGTGTCAGACACCGCGGGGCGAGCACAAAAAACCCGCCGTTGATCAGTCCACCATCACCACGCGGCTTTTCCATGAATCCAGTCACCTGATCCCCTGCCAGTTGCAGGGCACCGTAGCGTCCAGGAGGCAGCACGGCGGTCACTGTCGCCAATCTACCGTGTCCCCGATGGAAGGCGATTTCGCGCGTGATATCGACGTCAGCCACGCCATCTCCGTAAGTGAAGCAGAAGGCGTCCTCGTCCTGCACATAGGGGGCCACGCGTTTGAGTCGGCCGCCCGTCAGCGTGTCCTCGCCGGTATCCACCAGCGTCACATGCCAGGGTTCGGCATGATGCTCATGTACTTGCATGGTATTGTTCCGCATGTCGAAAGTCACGTCCGACATGTGCAGAAAATAATTGGCGAAATACTCTTTGATCAGATAGCCCTTATAGCCGCAGCAGATCACGAAGTCATTCACCCCATGGGCAGCATAGAGCTTCATGATGTGCCACAGGATCGGTTTGCCGCCGATCTCGATCATCGGCTTGGGCCTGAGGTAGGTCTCTTCGGAGATCCGGGTTCCAAGGCCGCCCGCAAGAATGACTGCTTTCATGGTTAGAGTCCTCAGGATTCGCGAGGGGGGGGCTGCGACGCGACGCCGGACGCTGGGCGACCGCAAGTGTGTGGCAGCGTCGCCAGCAGCCAGGCCGCGACATCCGCGGCGAGGATGACGACCCGAAAGCCGGCCAGCAGGGCCGCCAAGGTAACCACGCTGTCGCGTTCCCCCAGGAGATGGGATGCGACCAACTCCGAGACGCCGATTCCCTGGGGGGCGAACAGGGTGACAAATCCGATACCCCAGGAAAAGACATAGATAACAGCGGCTTCAACGTTCGACGCCGCCAGTCTCAGCGCTGGAAACGCATTCAGGAACAGGGCGAAAGCCATACCGGCCCAGCCCCAATAGACAGCCAGCACAGCCGCGTTGATGAGATATTGACGAAGAGACAGCTTTGGTTCAATGGTTATGAATAACGTCTGTGACACCCATGGCGCCGCCAACAGCACGCAGACGCCAAGGACGGCGCATAGCCCGGTCGCGATCGCCCAGGCGCCAGTCACCACGCCGGTGGCGAATACCCCCGCACCACCCAGAAACAACGTGACCCCGGCCAGTGTGAGGGTCTCGATCAGAAGGTAGGCGGCAATGACCCGGTGGTTGACGGCGAGGCGTCGATAGTCGGCGGCGCGGGCGACACTGTGCCAGATTCCGCCCGGCAGGTACTTGGCCGGGAGTCGGACGACGTGAATGCATAAGGCGTCGCGATACCGCAGCGGCTGGCCCCAGCCGCGGAGCGTGCGCAGCGTAAAGAGTGGTGACACGAGATGCAGGCCTAGCCAAATCGACAGTGAGGCCGCCAGCAGGTCGAGCCGCGCATCCACAACGAGCGTCGCCAGCGTCTGGCGTCCGTGCCAGATCGCCCAGAGCAGGGCGATGAGCGCCAGAGGGGTGAAAAGTCGGGACGCCAGGCGTCGCGCCGGCCGCGCACGCTCCGCGAGATTTCTCAGCCGCGCACCCGCCAGGTAGGTCTTCACTGTCGTCCCGACAGGTAACGTACGAACATGGTTGGAATCAGCAGCCCGGCAATGGACAGTCGTCGCGTAAGCGGGTGGGATGATCGCCAGACACCCCGCATGAGTTCATAGGGCAGGCGTACCAGTGGAAAGGCGCGATTGAAGAAACCCCTGGCAAGTCCGAATTCCCGGGTGCGGTAGCGCGCCAATTTGTCCGCGTAACGCCGCTCCTGGCGGAATTCACGACGTTGCCAACGAGCATCCAGCGCATGGAGGAAATCGCCGCGCAGAGCCAGATAGGACAAGATAATAAGGTCGCTTCCCACCGTATTGATGATCGGGCAGTCCCTCAGGTAATCCGTGCGGATGACGCCAAGGATGGGATTCATGTTTCCCCATAGCACGCTGAAGTAGCGTGCCGCGTTATCCATTCCCCGGGTGTCGGTCCACCCCGTTTCCCGTGTCATGGGGTGCCCGTTGGCATCGATCCAGGTCGTACTGCCGAACGCCAGGGCCGCCTGGGGGTGGGATTGCAGCAGGCAAATGCATGCCGACAGGTAGTTCTCCGACCAGCTGTCGTGTCCGGCCGCCCAGATGAAGTAGTCTCCCTGTGCCTGGTCTCGGACAAATGCAAAATTGTCACCCGGCCCGCGGTTCTCAGCGAAGCGGTGATAGCGCATCCAGGGGTAACGCGCGACGAAAGCGCGGGCAATCTCACCCGTATCGTCCGTGGATGCGTTATCTGAAATGATGAGCTCGCGATGGTGGTAGTCCTGGTTCACCAGCGATTCCAATGCTGCCCGGATAAACCCCGCCTCGTTGTAGACGGGCATACCGATAGTGACCAGAGGTTTAGGCTTCATTCTCAAGATCTGCGGGGTCATCCCCGAACACCGTTGCCGGCGTCCTCGATCTGCTCGGCGATGTGCTCGCTGTGCAACCGCGCGAAGCGTCGGGTACCTGGCAGGCGCGCCTGCTCGTTGGCCCGGGCCCCGACATCGACTTCGTAGGTTTGCATGGGTTGCTCCGGTGTGGGTTGGCGGACCTGACGCCGGGTCGGGCGCAGTCCCGGTAGCTGTCGGACGTCCAGGTGCCGCGCGGGCGTCTTGTCTGCCGGCGTTTCAGTGCCCCCGAGGCGTCTGCGCTTCGCCCTCCAAAGCAGCTTTGGCATCATGCGCCTGGGCGGCATTCTGCGCCCCCTTGTCGCGAAGGAAGTCCTGATAGGCAGCAAGCCGACGATCGCGTTCCAGCCATTGAAACAGATTTCGTGGTGGAGTCGCGACAGCGATATCCACATAATGCCTGGCATCGTCCAGAAGCCCCGCGCTCATCAGAAAATAGGCTTGATCCAGGGCCGTGGTAAAAGACGGTGAAGCCGCATAGGCGCGGTCAAGTGCCCGGATGGTCCCGTCCAGGTCACCCTGTTGCTGCCGGTAGGAGGCGAGCAGGGTCGCCAACTGGCGGTGGGGCATGGGGCTGGCGGTGAATTTGGGACTTGCCAGGTAAATGTCGAAGATCCGCTGTATCTCCTTGGGGTCGATCCGGCAATGTCCGTCTCGGTCCCGGTCGATGATCCATTTCAGGCCCTCCAGGCTCCCAAAGTCCAAGGGGGCCGTTTGCGCCACCCGCGCGATCTCCTCGACGTCGGCGCCGAGGCTTGGCAGGCGCGCGTCTGTGCAGTGCTCCAAGGCATAGCGAAAGAGCGGTAAGTTGGCATTGGTCGGCTGCGCCGCCGTGGCTTGGTCGAGTTGGGTCCGTAGCCGTCCCCAATCCCCCTGGTTGGCCCAGTAGTTGATCGCGACGACCTGGGCACGGTGGGAGGCCGGACGTTCGGCGGACCACAGGATGGCGATCGACCTGGCATTGCCCCAGACCCGCGCGGAACTCCAGGTAATGGCCCCGACCAGCGCGATCATACCCAGCAGACCGGCGGTGAGCAGGTGTCGATAGGCCAGGGGGACCGCGAATACCGCGTAGCAAAGGGCGAAAATAGGACCGAGCATCGGGAGGTAGTTGCGGTGCTCGAAATAGATCTCGAGTGGCAGGACTGTCCCTTCGAGCAGGTGCCCAAGAAAGAACCAAAGGATTGCCAAGGCGAACAGTGGCCAGGCGCGCCGCTTAAGGATCGCCAGGGCGAGCAGCAGGGCGATTGCCCCCAAGGCCGCCAGTGTCTGGGGTGGGTCGAGGAGCCCGCGCGAGATCGCGAAATCGTCCCGAAAGGGCGTGGACTCGCTGAGTGAGGGCAGCAGAATGACCCGCAAGTACTGCATCAGGACCCGGCCCTCGGTCATCAGGCGCTCGCTGAGATTGAAGGCGCGTGCCTGGTATGCATCCGCCATGGTGCTGAAGACCGTTGCGAAGTAGAGCCCCAGCAGGATCAGGGGCAGGATCAGGAAGACGGCAGACCAGGCGCGCCACCAGGCGGGGCGGGGCGGTCGGTTTGCCCCGAGCACCGTCAGTTCCAGGGTTGCCACATAGGCCAGGGTCATAAAGGCCGTCTCCTTGCTAAGAATACCCAGCACCAGACAGGCCCCGAAGACCGGCCCCAGCCAAAACAGGGCCGTCCAGGGGCGTTCCGCGGCTATCCCGCGACCGTGGAGATAGGCGATGAGCGCCAGCAGCGAGAAGGTACCCCCAAGCAGGGTCATCCGCTGTATCACCATCATGATCGGCGACAGGTGCAGCGGGTGCAGCAACCAGAGGGCGGCCCCTGCCAATGCGACCCAGTCGGCGTGGTGAGTGGTGGCACCTGCGGGCTGGAGTAGGCGGGTGAGCCCGCGTAAAAAGACGAATACCAAGACGCCATTCAAGAGATGGAGCAGGAGATTGGTGCGCTTGAATGCCTGGGGTGAGGTGGGCCAGCCGTTGTCGTCCACCAAGAGCGACAGGTAGGATAGAGAACGCCCGGAACCCCCATCGTCCGGCAGTATCAACCGCATCACCTCATCCGGGGTGTGGATGCCGTTACCCGAACCGGCGAGTTTGGGCAGGTGAATCTGGTCGTCGAAGAAAAAGGGGCCGGACAAGCCGGGCGCAAACGCGAACCAGCCGAGGCCGAGGATCAGTGATAGCGTGAGCGCGATCAGGGCCGGGTTGCGCAAGGAGGTGTGCAGTTTCATCATGAATAGTTAACCCTAAATCCACAGATGAACACAGATGAACACAGATATTCTTTAGCATTGTCTATGCTTGTCGCTGATGTCACATTCACCGGCAAGCTGAGCCAAC
Source organism: Candidatus Thiodictyon syntrophicum (assembly GCF_002813775.1). Classification (NCBI taxonomy): domain Bacteria; kingdom Pseudomonadati; phylum Pseudomonadota; class Gammaproteobacteria; order Chromatiales; family Chromatiaceae; genus Thiodictyon; species Candidatus Thiodictyon syntrophicum. The sequence continues at coordinate 6,248,695 of NZ_CP020370.1, read as the reverse complement.
GGCCAATCACAAGCCATTAATCTGTGTTCATCTGTGGACAACTGCTCTTTCCGGATTAATGGGCCTCGGCATGGGTCGGAGTCCTGGTGGGCCCCGCGGGTGTGCTCGAAAAACCAAAAAGCCCCGGATTGTCCCCCGGGGCTTGAGGCAGTATCTGATCGCCGGCGTGCAGGTTACTATCAGGCGAAAAACCACTGCGACGCAGTCATATTAGTGCCTATGGCCGGCAGTTGGACGGCCGATATCTGATGTTAACGTTGCCGCCGGTGCACACCCACTTGGCGCCGCCTGCGTTCAGCGAGCCGGCGATGATGATGTTGCTGCCAGCCACTACGCCCGCGGTGCCCGCATACGTGATCGTGATGTGGCTTCCGGCGACGGCGATACTCCGAACATATTTGGTCGTCGGGGACTGGTAGCCGAGACTCCCGACACCACTTGCCGGCCAATGGCCATTATTGAGCGCAAATTCGGCCGCCGAAGCTTTCGGCGAGCCAGCGAGGTTGAGTCCTTCCGCCACCTTGCTGCGTGTGGTGAAATCTTGGTAGGACGGGATGGCGATGGCCGCCAGAATGCCGATGATCGCGACGACGATCATCAGTTCTATCAAGGTGAAGCCTTGTTGGTACTTTTTCATGGCTATTCTCTCTGGGTGAATGGGTGGAACCGGCTGAGCCGGGAGGCTGCCGCGGTTGCCGTGCAGCCGCGCCCTGCTTGTCTCCCGCTATCGGCCCAAGCATGTTCCGGGCCAGCGCCTTGGGCCGCCCTGCCGGGCCCCTGATCTTCCTGCCAAGCATCTGTGATGTAAAGGATAGTAAAGGCGCGCCGCGGTTCACTACCCGTTCATCGGGCCTGGCGCCCTTGGGAGATGCGCCAAAATCCTGCAAAAGGTGACGAGAATTGTCACTTTCTGACGTGATTGGGGCGATTTCGCCGGTAGCAGTGGGCGTGTCTCAGGGCCAGGGTGTCGTTTGCGGGTGCTGTAAGTCGTTGTCATTCTCAGAACTGTGAGCGGCGTTACAGGATCGGCACGGTTCCGCTCCTCAGTTACCTGCCGGCCCTGGTCCAGGGGCGGCGGGCGCGTGCGCCATGGGCCCGAAGCGGTGTGGCTCTATGGTCGCGATGCGGCCGAGATAAGGCCAAGTGGAAAAGACCCGCCCGTCCGAACGCTCGGCTTGCAGGGACGTCTCGCCGCCGGCGTCTCGCGTGCCCCAGCCGTTGGCCAGGATCAGCGCGTCGTCCGCGAAGGTCCACCACCCCTCCCGGGTGATCAGGCGTAGCTCGGCGCGTAGACCCGATTGTGTCCCGACCATATACTCCGCGAGACGGCGTGCGGCCTTCTCCATGATTTTCCAGCGGGCATTGACTGCGGGCTGATCGCGGCTGTTGGAGTGGCGCAGTTCCGGGGTGAAGATCATCCGTTCGCCATTGCCAAACTGCGCCTGCCATTGCTGCCCGGGAGGCGCCGGAAAAGCGACTGCCGGGGCAGCGCTCGCCGTCAGTCCGGGGTTGGAACGGTCATCGGCCCACAGTGGGTTGCCATAGGCCGGCAGGAAGGCGCCCAGCGGATCGTTACCGGAATAAATGGCGACAACCACAACCTTGGGCGGAGACTCTTTGCCGAGGGCGACGAGTTGCAGGTCGACGGGGATACCAAGGAGTCCGGGGGCGAACCAGCGAATCAGCGTGAGGGCCAGGCCCAGGGTAGCGACGACGCTGAGTAGGAGTCGAAGCAGGTCTCTGCGTATGTGGTCGAGCTACCTATGGTTGCCGGGTCCAGGGATTGACGAGTTGCAGGTCGGCGAGAAAATCGAAATCCGCGATATTGCGCGTAGCCAATTGTCCCTGATGGTGCAAGGCGATGGCGGCAATCTGGGCGTCCTCGACCGAGATCGGCCGCCCCAGGCGCCGGGATTCGGCCAGGATGGATGCGTACCGCGTCGCGCAGGCGCAGTCGAATGCCAGGCACCGTTGCTCGAAGTCCCGCAGCACGACCTGCGCGGCGGCCGTGAGGGCGGTCTTGCGCCGGCCCTCGGGCAGAATCCCGATGCCGACTTCAATCTCTGCTCGCGTCACTGCGGATATGAATAAACGGCTGGCGAGCTGGCCGTCGAGCCAGGCAATGACGGCCGGTTCCGGCTCCCGCTTCATCCACTCGGAAACGACGTTGGTGTCGAGCAGGATCACGGCTCGTCGTCGCCGAATGCAGGGGCCGCACGGGGCTGGGAACGGGTCGGGAGTGCAAGCTCGGCACCCCCCGAGACCTCCAGCACGCGCTGGTGCAGGCGGGTACCGAGACAGGTCTCGGCGGCGGGTGCTCCCAGGGCCTCGCGCAGGATCCGCCGTGCCTCTTCTTCCATCGAACAGCCGCGTTGCGCCGCGCTGATCCGCAGGCGGGTCTTGAGTGAGTCGTCGATATTTCGGATCGTGATCGCCGCCATGGGCGAGTCCTCGGGGATGCTTGCATTGATAGCATTGTAGTCATTGTCTGCGGCTTGGGCAAGGTACAGGCCGCGGCAGTCCGTCCCGCCGGCCCGGCAGCCGGGCCCGGCGGTAGCGCCGGGTGTCGCAGGCTGATCCTGATGTGGTCGGCGACGCCTGTAGGATGGGCAGAACGCAGCGATGCCCATCTGTCGGCGCGATCCTCGATGATGGGCATCGCTCTCGCTTTGCCCATCCTACGGCTGGCGCGTGCGCCGCGGTCGGCGGCCCTTGCCCGGCTCCCTGCGGGTGGCTAAAATCGGGGGGTTTAACTTTCTGAAAATTGCGCATCGGTGCGAGGCCCTCGCGGCGTGCCGACACGGCAATGACCCTGTTCTCACCGTCCATCGCGACGCACCCTAACGCCCAAGAAGTATAGCCCCATGAATACCACCAACCGCAAACCCCTGCCCGGCACCGACCTGAGCTACTTCGACGCGCGTGCCGCAGTCGATGCGATCAAGCCCGGCGCCTATGCCGGGCTGCCCTATACCTCGCGCGTGCTGGCCGAAAACCTGGTGCGCCGTTGCGACCCCGACACGCTGACCGACTCGCTTGCGCAGCTCATCGAGCGCAGGCAGGAGTTGGATTTCCCCTGGTTCCCGGCCCGGGTCGTGTGCCACGATATCCTCGGCCAGACCGCACTGGTCGACCTCGCCGGCCTGCGCGACGCCATCGCCGGGATGGGCGGTGATCCCGCCCAGGTGAACCCGGTCGTGCCGACCCAATTGATCGTCGACCACTCGCTGGCCGTGGAGTGCGGCGGCTTCGATCCGGACGCCTTCGCCAAAAACCGCGCCATTGAGGACCGGCGCAATGAGGACCGCTTCGACTTCATCAATTGGACCAAGAAGGCGTTCAAGAACGTCGATGTGATACCGGCCGGCAACGGCATCATGCACCAGATCAATCTGGAGAAGATGTCGCCGGTGGTCCAGGTCCGTGACGGCGTGGCCTTCCCGGATACCTGTGTCGGTACCGACAGCCATACCCCGCATGTCGATGCACTGGGGGTGATCGCGATCGGCGTCGGCGGGCTGGAGGCGGAGACCGTGATGCTGGGTCGTGCGTCCATGATGCGTCTGCCCGATATCATCGGGGTGAAGCTGACCGGCCGGCGCCAGCCGGGCATCACCGCCACCGACATCGTGCTGGCCCTGACCGAGTTCCTGCGCAAGGAGCGGGTGGTGGGCGCCTATCTCGAGTTCTTCGGTGAAGGTGCCGCCGACCTGACCATCGGTGACCGCGCCACCATCTCCAATATGACACCGGAATTCGGCGCCACCGCCGGCCTCTTTTATATCGACCGGCAGACCATCGACTATCTCAAGCTGACCGGTCGCGAGCCGGAGCAGGTCGCGCTGGTCGAGAACTACGCCAAGACTGCCGGTCTATGGGCCGACAGCCTGGTCGACGCCGAATACCCGCGGGTGCTGGAGTTCGATCTGTCGTCCGTGGTGCGCAACATGGCCGGCCCCTCCAATCCGCACCGGCGTCTGCCGACGTCCGACCTGGCCGCGCGCGGCATCGCCGGTGCCTGGGAAGAGAAGAAGGGCGAAATGCCCGATGGCGCCGTGATCATCGCGGCCATCACCAGTTGCACCAATACCAGCAATCCGCGCAACGTGGTGGCGGCGGCCCTGCTGGCGCGCAAGGCCAATCAGCTTAGTCTGGTGCGCAAGCCCTGGGTCAAGTCCTCCTTCGCGCCGGGCTCCAAGGTGGCCAAACTGTATCTGGAAGAGGCCGGACTGCTGACCGAACTGGAGAAGCTTGGTTTCGGCATCGTCGGCTATGCCTGCACCACCTGCAACGGGATGTCCGGTGCCCTGGACCCGGCGATCCAGCAGGAGATCATCGACCGCGACCTTTACACCACGGCCGTCTTGTCCGGGAACCGCAATTTCGACGGCCGTATCCACCCCTATGCCAAGCAGGCCTTCCTGGCCTCGCCGCCGCTGGTGGTGGCCTACGCCATTGCCGGTACCATCCGCTTCGATATCGAGAAAGACGCGCTGGGTTTGGACGCCGCCGGCAAGCCGATCACCTTGAAGGACATCTGGCCGTCCGATGAAGAGATCGACGCCATCGTCGCCGCCAGCGTGAAGCCGGAACAGTACCGCCAAATATATATCCCGATGTTCGCCGTCGCGCAGGACGATGGCGTCAAGGTCACCCCGCTGTACGATTGGCGTCCGATGTCCACCTACATCCGCCGTCCGCCGTACTGGGAAGGTGCGCTGGCGGGGGCGCGCACGCTGAAGGGTATGCGTGCGCTGGCCGTCCTGCCGGACAACATCACCACCGACCATCTGTCGCCGTCCAATGCCATCATGGCGAATAGCGCATCCGGTGAGTACCTGGCCAAGATGGGCCTGCCGGAAGAGGACTTCAATTCGTATGCCACCCACCGCGGAGACCACCTGACCGCCCAGCGCGCCACCTTCGCCAATCCGCAGTTGGTGAACGAGATGGCCGTGGTCGACGGGCAGGTCAAGAAGGGATCGCTCGCCCGGATCGAGCCGGAAGGCAAGGTCACCCGGATGTGGGAGGCCATCGAGACCTATATGGAGCGCAAGCAGCCGCTGATCATCATCGCCGGGGCCGACTATGGTCAGGGGTCCTCGCGTGACTGGGCCGCCAAGGGCGTGCGCCTGGCCGGTGTGGAGGCCATCGCGGCCGAAGGCTTCGAGCGGATCCACCGGACCAATCTGGTCGGCATGGGTGTGCTGCCGCTGGAGTTCAAACCGGGAGTGAACCGCAAGACCTTAGGTATAGACGGCACCGAGACCTTCGACGTGCTCGGCGAGCGCAAGCCGCGCGCGGATCTCACCCTGGTGATCAACCGCAGGAACGGCGAGCGTGTGGAGGTGCCGGTGACCTGTCGTCTCGATACCGCCGAAGAGGTCTTGATCTATGATGCCGGCGGGGTATTGCAGCGCTTCGCGCAGGACTTCCTCGAGTCGTCAAAAGCGGCCTAGCCCAAAGGAGTCGGGGCGTCCCGCCCCGACACCCTGCCATGCGGGGGCGGGACGCCCCCGCTCCTTTAGCGCTAGGTCCTCCTGACATCGCCTTAGCAACGCCCGGAAAACATTCCTTATGTCTCACATACCCCAGATCAAGATTCCCGCCACCTACATGCGCGGCGGCACCAGCAAAGGCGTGTTCTTCCGCCTGCAGGACCTTCCCGCAAGCGCGCAGGTGCCGGGCGCGGCGCGTGACGCGCTATTGCTGCGGGTCATCGGCAGCCCCGACCCCTACGGTAAACAGATCGACGGCATGGGCGGGGCGACCTCCAGCACCAGCAAGACGGTCATTCTGTCCAAGAGCAGCAGGCCCGATCACGACTGCGATTATCTGTTCGGGCAGGTGTCCATCGACACGGCCTTCGTCGACTGGAGCGGCAACTGCGGCAATCTCTCCGCCGCGGTCGGCTCCTTTGCGATCAGCAGCGGGCTGGTCGATGCCGCCCGTATTCCGCGCGACGGCGTGGCGATCGTGCGCATCTGGCAGGCAAACATCGCCAAGACCATCATCGCGCACGTGCCCATCACCAACGGTGCGGTGCAGGAAACCGGTGACTTCGAGCTCGACGGCGTGACCTTCCCCGCCGCGGAGGTGCAGCTCGAATTCATGGACCCGGCGGCCGAGGAAGAGGGCGCGGGGGGCGCCATGTTCCCCACCGGCAACCTGGTGGATACGCTCGAGGTCCCTGGGGTCGGCACGCTCACGGTCACCATGATCAATGCCGGCATCCCGACCATTTTCGTGAATGCGGATGCCATCGGCTATACGGGCACCGAGCTGCAGGACGCCATCAACGGCGATGCCAAGGCCCTGGCCATGTTCGAGACCATTCGTGCCTATGGCGCCGTGCGTATGGGGCTCATCAAACACATCGATGAGGCTGCCAAACGCCAGCACACCCCCAAGGTCGCCTTTGTCGCCAAGCCGGCGGCCTATGTATCATCGAGTGGTAAGCAGGTCGCGGTCGCCGACATGGACGTGCTGGTGCGGGCACTCTCGATGGGCAAGCTGCATCACGCCATGATGGGCACGGCCGCGGTTGCCATCGGCACCGCGGCGGCGATCCCGGGCACGCTGGTGAACCTCGCCGCCGGCGGCGGTGCGCGCACCGCAGTGCGCTTCGGTCATCCCTCGGGGACCCTGCGGGTCGGTGCCGAGGCCAACCAGGTCGACGGCGAATGGGTCGTGACCAAGGCCATCATGAGCCGCAGCGCCCGGGTGTTGATGGAGGGCTGGGTGCGCGTGCCCGGGGATGCGCTCCAATAGCAGAGTCCAGCCGCGGCGCCTGACCCATGCAGATCGAAAGGAGACCCGATGATGACCGTATTGCGCGTCGGCCAGGCGTTTCGCGAGTATCGCACCACCGACCCGGTCGATGGGTCTGCACTACTGGTCAAACAGGCGCTCGATGATGGCGCTTCCCTGGCCGCCCTGCGTAACGAGCAACGTATCCTTGAACGCCTGCAGGGGGTGGCGGGTTGTCCGCGTCTGGTGCGGTTCGACCCGGCCGCCCGGGAACTGACCATCGAGGACTTTGGCGGCATCAGGCTCAGCCCGGCGGGGTGCCAGGGGGAACTTGCGCCGTTGCTCGCCCTGTCCGAAGCATTGGCGCACCTCCTGGCCGCCATTCATGCGCGCGGGGTCATTCACCGGAACATCCATCCCGGGGGGATACTGATCCGGCCCCGCGGGTCGGATCATGGCGGACCGGACGAGTTGCAGGTGCAACTCACCGACTTTGATCTCGCCACGGTCTGTACCGAGGAAAATCCGCCATTCGAGCACCCGAGTCGCATCCTCGGTACCCTGGCCTATAGCTCCCCCGAACAGACTGGACGGATGAATCGACCGGTCGATTACCGCGCCGACCTCTACTCCTTGGGGGCCACCCTCTATGCCCTGGCGACGGGCGCCCCACCGTTTGAGGGGACCGACACCCTGGCGCTGGTCCATGCCCACCTCGCCGCGGTGCCGGTCCCGCCCGTGACCCGGGCGCCCTGGTTGCCGCCGCGCCTGTCCGACCTGATCCTGACCCTGCTGGCCAAGGAACCGGACGACCGCTATCAAAGCGCCGCGGGCCTGGCCCACGACCTGCGGCGCCTGCGCCGGGCCCTGGCCGTCACCGAGCCGGCCGGGCAATGGCAACTCAGAGAACACGACCTGCCCCTGTCGCCGCGCCCGCCGCGCCGTCTGTATGGTCGCGAGCAGGAGTTGCAGACGCTGCTGGCGGCCTTTAGGAACCTGACCCGGGACCGGCCGGGAGACGGTCCCCGGGGGCTGTTCGTAGCCGGATATGCGGGGGTCGGCAAGACGGCGCTGATCAATGAACTCCACCGGCCCGTGACCCTCGCGGGGGGGCTGTTCATCACGGGCAAGTGCGACCAGTACCGGCGCGACCGGCCGTTCCTGGCGCCGACGCAATGTCTGCGCCAATTGTGCCACTGGCTGCTGGCCGAACCCGCGGCGGCGCTCGCCCAGTGGCGCGAGCGGTTGCTGGCGGGGCTTGGTCCGGATGCCGGTGCATTGTTCGAGGTCCTGCCCGAACTGGAGGCCGTGCTGGGCCCGCGGGCCCCCGCGCCGGTGCTCGGACCGCTCGAGTCACAGGTGCGCCTGCGCACCCTGCTTGTCGCGCTGCTGCGCCAGGTGGCAGCGCCCGCGCGCTCTCTGGTGCTCTTTCTCGACGACCTGCAATGGGCCGACCAGCCATCGCTGGACTTCATTCGTGCCCTGCTGGATGAGACCGACCTGGCGGGCCTCCTGCTGGTCGGTGCCTGGCGCGATAACGAGGTCGATAATGCCCATCCGGTGGCGCGGTTGCTGTGCCAGCGGTCCGCCACCGGGCCGCCGGCATTGGTCATTACCTTGTCGAATCTGATGTGTGAAGACCTGGTCGGGCTGCTGGGGGACATGCTGCACCAGCCTGCCGCCACCCTGTCGCCATTGGCTGCGCTCGTGAACGACAAGACCGGCGGTAACCCCTTTTTTGCGGTCGAGTTCGTCAACACCCTGCACCGGGAAGGCCAGTTGTTGCCCGACCCGGAATGCGGGCAGTGGCGGTGGGACGCCGCTGCCATCGCACTACACCCGGCCAGCGCCAATGTGGTGGACTTTCTCGCCGGGCGGCTGGCCCGCCTGCCGACGGCGACCGCCGACCTCCTGGTCGCCGTCGCCTGCGTGGGCACCGCCTGTGACTTGGGCACCCTGACACTGGCCACGGGCGACACCCCGGCGACCCTCGTCGAGCGGCTCGCGCCGGCCTTGGAACTGGGGATCCTCGTCACGCCGAGCGCGGTTGCGTTCGGCCGGGCTGATCCGACTGCCCGGCTGCGGTTCTGTCACGACCGGATGGCGCAGGCGGTCTACCAGCTCCGGGACGACGCCTCACGGGGCCGGTTGCACTTGGCCATGGCCCGGCGTTTCGTCCAGGCGGGGGCCGCATCGGTGCATCAATTCGCCGCCGCGGAGCACTATGCCGCCGCCGCCCCGCTGATCCGCGACCGTGCCGAGCGGGCCACCGCACGTCCTTTGTTCATCGGTGCGGCCTTGCGGGCGCGCCAGGCCGGTTCCTTCGCGACCGCGGAGCGCTTCCTGCGGATAGCCGCCGACCTGTTGCCGGCGGACGCCTGGCAGAACGAACAGGAGGACACCTTTGCACTCTATGCCGAGTTGCACTTGGTGCTCTACAGCCAATCACATCATTGTGAGGCGGACGAGGTCTTTGAGTTACTCGGGCTCCGGGCTGCGGTGCCCCTGCAACTGGTGGGGCCGACGTGCATACAGATCATGAGTTTGACCGCTCGCGTGCGCTATCTGGATGCCTTCGCGCTCGGCTGCAGGCGATTGGATTCACTCGGCGTGACGGTGCCGACGGATGACCTGCCGCACCTCCTGGAAGAGGAACTCGACCTGTTGTATCGGCATATCGACCAGGGCGCGTTGGAGCGACTGCCAACGAGTCCCGCGCTGGCCGACGAGGTGCTTCTTGGTGCCGCCAGGATCATGAACCGCATGCTGTTCACGGCTTTTTTCAAGCAACCGCTGCCGGCCATCTGGATCCTGCTGCGGCTTAGCCGTTGGTGGCTCGAGCACGGTTACAGCGATCTATTTCTTGTGGCATTGGCGATGACCTGCTTGCCGGCCATCGTGTTTCGCGGTGACTACGCCACCGGTTACCACCTGGCCTGCATGGCATTGGCGACCGGAATGGCCCGTGAAGGGGGTGCTGAAACCGCCCGCGTCCGGCATGTGCTTGCCCTCTTTTCCAGCCACTGGTTTCGGCCGGTAGAGGAGGACCTCCGCCACTCCCGCGCTACGATCGACGCGGCCCTGCGGGCGGGCGACCTGGAACTGGTTGGTTACTCATTCTGCACGACGCTGCGGGCCACCATCGAGGTCTGCGGCGATCTCGCGCAAATGGGCGCGGCGTGCACGGCCGCGCTCGGTTTCTGCCGCAAGCACGCGCACCGCCTCGGGGAAGAGACGAGTCTTCCGTTCAGACAACTGGTGCGCGCACTGGAAGGCAAGACGCAGCGACCGGGAAGCTTCGACGATGCCGACTTCAATGAGCAGACGCATCAGGCGGCGATCCAGGGCAACTCCGCCGCGCTGGTTACTTTTCACATTTACCGGGGCCTGGCGGCCTGCCTGTTTGACGATCGGGAGGCACTGGCATGCCATGCGGAGGCGGCCCAGGGCCTCCTGTCGGGTATTCCCGGTTATTACCTGATCGCCTTGGGCAATCTGCTGCACTCATTGGTGCTGATTGAGAGGATCCATGCGACGCCCGCGACCGAGCACCCGCCATTGCTGGAGAAGGTGGCCGCCAACCAGGCCTGGCTCGCGGCCCGCGCGGCCGATGCCCCGATGAACTTCAGCCACCTCTGGGAACTGGTGGAGGCGCAGCGGCTGGACGCCCTGGAGCGGCCCTGGGAGGCCCAGTCGGCATTTGAACGGGCCATGTGTCAGGCGCAGGCCCACCAGCGCCCCTGGCATCATGGCTTGGCCACCGAGCGGGCCGGACAGTTCTATCTGCGGCGCGGGTTGGAACAGGCCGGCCGTCCGCTCCTGAGGCGGGCGCAGGCGCTCTATCGGCAGTGGGGCGCTCACGGCAAGGTGCGGGCGATGTGCGCGCGCCTGCCCTTTCTGGACGCCCGCGATCAGGTCGATACCACTGACATCCAGGGTGAGGCATTGAACCACCAGGCCCTGCTGCGCGGCATGCAGGCCCTGGCGTCGGAAACCAGGCTCGCTCAATTGGTGGCGCGGGTGACTGAATTGGTGGGCCAACTGACCGGCGCCACCGACGTGCGCTTCTTCATGCTGGATGAGGCTGGGCGCTGGTACCTGGAAGGCGGGTTGCGGGGGGTGGAGCGGCTGGAGCGGATGCCGGTGTCGGAGGCGGAAGAACGTGGGCTGGTCTCATCCGCCGGGCGGCGACTGGTCCTGACGACCTTGCAGCCAGTGGTGTCCGAGGACGCGGTAATCGACAGCCGTTTCGCCGGCGACCCCCACTTCGCCGGCCTGCCGCTGTGTTCACTGCTGGCCCTGCCGATCTTCGTGCAAGGACGGATCAGGGCCTGTCTGGTCCTGGAAAATCGGTTGTTTCGCGCGGCATTCACGGCCCAGGGGATCGAGACGGTGTCCGTGCTCTGCGATCAGTTGGCCATTTCAATCGAGAATGTGAGGCTCTACGAGTCCCTGGAACAGAAGGTCGCCGACCGCACCCGCGAATTGGAAGCGGCCAATTGCCTGTTGGAGACGTTGAGCGTCCGTGACGGCCTGACGGGAATTGCCAATCGCCGCTGCTTCGATGAGACCCTGCTGGCTGAATGGCGGCGCGCCGCCCGCTCCGGCGCGCCGCTCGCCCTGGCGATGTTCGACGTGGATTGGTTCAAGAATTATAATGATTGCTATGGCCATCAGGCCGGCGACGAGTGTCTGCGCACGCTCGCCGGGGTGCTCGGCAGCCAGGCCCGCAGGGCTGGCGATCTGGCGGCCCGCTATGGGGGGGAGGAGTTCGCCTTCATTGCCGCGGGCATTGACCTCACGGGCATGTTGCACCTGGCCGAGGGCGTCCGCACCGGGTTGGAAGCTTGCGCGATACCCCATGCCGAATCGGTGATCGGGCATGTCACGGTGAGTGCCGGTGTCGCCGTGGTGATTCCCCAGGATGAGTCGTCGCCGCAGCGCTTGCTGCGACTGGCCGATGAGGCCCTGTACCGCGCCAAGGCACAGGGCCGCAATCGCACGGTGCCGGCCGCCGTCAGTGCTTGATCGACGCGCGCGGACTAGGAAACGATGAGGATTGATAGATGAATGTCGATGAGGATAACCTGCTGGGGCGCATGGTCGAGGTGATCGTCCGGGAAGTCGACCCGGATGCCGTCATCCTGTTCGGCTCCCGCGCGCGGGGTGAGGCCGGGCCCGACTCGGACGTGGATCTTTTGGTCATCGATAAGGGGGATTTTTCTATGCAGCGCAGCCGCCGTTTGGTAGCCGGCTGGCTGTATCGTAAGCTGGCGGGCTTCGGGGTTGCAAAGGACCTGGTGCTCTACAGCAAAGACGAGGTTAGCCGCTTCGCGGGTAGCCCGAATCACTTGGTGGCCCGCGCCTTGAGGGAAGGGAGATGGCTCTATGAACGCGGCGCTTGACGATGCCGAGCGACTATTGCGGCGCGCCTGTGCGGACCTCAAGGCGTTACGCCACATGGGGGACCCGGATAGCTTCGACGACAACATCTATGGCTTCCATGCACAGCAAGCAGTCGAGAAGTCCCTCAAGGCATGGCTCGCCTGCCTGGGCTATGACTATCCACTGCGCCATGATCTGGGAGAACTGTTGGCAGCCCTTGCGGCGGCTGGCCAGGACATCGCGACACTGTGGCCGCTGACCGATCTCACGCCGTTCGCCGTACAGTTGCGCTACGACGAGTTCGAGAACTGCCCGCCACTGGATCGGTCATCCATTGAAGCGGACGTCGGGGCGCTCGTTGCCCGGGTTGAAGGGTTCGTCGAGAAGACTTAGACGAGGCCGTGCCGGGAACGCGGCATGGGAGTTCGCCGCATCGCGGCCGCAGGCCGCTTCCACAAGGAACTTTCATGTTCCGGGGTAGCGGACGAACCGTCATGGCCGTTAGTCTGCCCAGTCGGGTGACGGGGCTGTCGGTGCGGCTTCCGGCTCATCGTCGCGGTACTCCGCGTAGTCCCGGTCCTCGACGATCACATGGTTGAAGAACCAGCGTTTGAACGCCTGCAGGGTCTCCGGATTCAGGTCGGGGGCGCCGTCCTCCTCCAAGGCGCGGCGCAGGTCCGTGAACTCGGCGAGTTGCAGCGCGTGCTCGCAGCGGTGCGCGTCGTAGCCGGGCGGGCGGACCTCGCGCAGAAAGGCCTCCTCGGCGTGGATATGTCGGCGGGTGCGTTCGATCAGGGCATCCAGGACCACGAGCACCTCGCGCCCGGCGGTGGCCGGGTCCTGGGTGGGCGCGCGCCGGTTCACGTCCACGATCCGGTTGAGCATCGCCGTGATCTCCCGGTGGTCCGCGTCGACCCAGGTGACGCCGGTCTGCCACTTGGTGAGCCAGGTGAGGAAAGCGGCCATCGGGTGTACCTGAGGGTGTAGGGGGAAGGGCTGCGCGCTCCGGCGGGTGGTCCCAGGGGCCGCCCGGCTGGTATAGCTTAGCCGACCAGAGGCCTGACCACCCGATTGGCTTGCATTCGTTCCCTTTTCGACCGGAATGCCCCTCAGTTGGTGCCGAACCGCAGCCCGCGCTGCTGTTGGTGGACTGCGCTTGTCCACCCTACGGTGCTGCGAGACCCCAGCGCGGCGGCCTGGATCAGGTTCCGGCCGCGACCGGTAATCGCCGTAGGGTGCGCCGCGCGCACCTTGCGCAGGGACGCAACGGCATCGCGATCGCACGGTTGCGCGCTGCGCACCCTCCGGCCTCTCCAGCCGCAACGCCGATCGAGAGCAGCGCGGCCGCAGACCGCTCGCGACCGGGCGCTGCAAACAGTCGCGTCCGGGGTGCCTGAGCGGGGCCAATTCGCGTTAGCATGGGCAGGGTTTCGGGATGGACGGACGCCGTCGACCCGGGACAGCGTTCCGGGGGACGCCCGCGCCCTCAGGCGGCTTGGCGGACGCCACGTCGGGACCTTCCGTCACCTGCCGGATCTGCGGTCGGGGGACGCGGCCGATCACCCGTCGGGGTGACGATCAAACAGTCATCTGCGGTCCCGCCGGCCCGGCCCGGGGGCACCGCGCACGAGAGGAGCGGCAAAGTCCATGGCGCGTCTGTTTCGCATCAGCGGTTTCCTGTCCTTTATCGGGATGATGTTCCTCAATGCATTCGTGGACTTGGGCCACAAGATCGTCATCCAGAACACGCTCTTCAAGACCTTCGACGGTGAGGCGCAGATCCTCTTCACCGCCATCGTCAATGCCCTGATCCTGCTGCCCTTCGTCCTGCTCTTCTCGCCCGCGGGCTATCTGGCGGACCGCTTCCCCAAGCCGCGGGTGATGCGGGTTTCCGCCTGGGCGGCGGTAGCGATCACGCTCGGGATCACCGCCTGCTACTACCTGGGGCTGTTCTGGCTGGCCTTTTGGCTGACCTTCGTGTTGGCGCTCCAATCCGCCATCTACTCGCCGGCCAAGTACGGCTACATCAAGGAGTTGGTCGGCAAGGAGTCTCTGGCGGCGGCCAACGGCTGGGTCCAGGCGACCACCACGACCGCGATCCTGGGCGGGATCTTCGTGTTTTCGGTGCTGTTCGAGGGCCACCTGGCAGGGCTGGCCTACAGCACCCCTGGCGAGGTCATGCACCTGGTCGCCCCGCTCGGCTGGCTGCTGGTGCTGGGCTCCCTGATCGAGGCGGGACTGTCCTATCGCCTGCCCCAGACCGAGCCCGCGGGACAGATGCCCTTCGACTGGGCCCAGTACGCCCGCGGGCGCTATCTGCATGACAATCTCAAGGCCGCCTGGGACAATCGGGTCATCTGGCTCTCGATCATCGGACTCGGGGTCTTCTGGTCCATCTCGCAGGTCATCCTGGCGGTCTTCCCGGCCTTCGCCAAGGAGACGCTGGGGGAGACCAACGTGGTGGTGGTCCAGGGCCTGCTGGCCTGCTCCGGGCTCGGCATCATCATCGGCTCCATCGTCGCCGGGCGGGTCTCGCGCGACCACATCGAGACCGCCCTGATCCCGGTGGGGGCGATCGGGATCAGCGTGGCCCTGTTCCTGCTCCCGGAGTTGCACTCGACCCTGGCCCACGGGATCAATTTTCTCTTGATCGGTTTCCTGGGCGGTCTCTTCCTGGTGCCGCTCAATGCCCTGATCCAGTTCAACGCCGGGGAGCAGGGCCTGGGCCGGGTGCTGGCCGCCAGCAATTTCGTCCAGAACCTCTGGATGCTGGCCTTCCTGGGGTTGGTCGTGGGCGCCGCCTACGCCCAGGTGAGCGGGTTTGCCCTGATGATCGCGCTCGCGCTGGTGGCCCTGGCGGGGGCGCTCTACACGGTCTATCAGCTCCCGCAGTCGCTGGTGCGCTTCGTCATCCTGCGTATCGTGGCCACCCGCTTCCGGCTGCGGGTCATCGGGCTCGACCGGCTGCCGGCCCAGGGTGGGGTGCTGTTGCTCGGCAATCACATCAGTTGGGTGGACTGGGCCATGGTGCAGATGGCCTGCCCGCGACCGGTGCGCTTCGTCATGGAGCGCGAGATCTATGAGCGTTGGTACCTGAAGTGGTTCCTGGACTTCTTCGGGGTGGTGCCGATCTCGCGCGGCAGCAGCCGCCACGCCATCGCCAGCGTCGCCGAACTGATCGAACAGGGGGAACTGGTGTGCATCTTCCCGGAGGGGACCATCAGCAAGAACGGGCAACTCTCCGAGTTCAAGCGCGGCTACGAGCTGTCGGCCCGTCAGGTCGCGGCGGGGACCGCGGCCGTCATCGTGCCCTTTTACCTGCGCGGCCTCTGGGGCAGCCGTTTCTCCTATGCCAGCGCCAAGCTGCGGGAGAATCGCGGGGAGGGGCAGGTACGGGACGTGGTGGTCGCCTTCGGTGCCCCCCTGCCGCTGGCGGCGGGTGCGGAACAGGTCAAACAGTCCGTCTTCGAACTGTCGGTGGTGTCCTGGGAGGACTATGTGCTGCGCCTGCCGACCCTGCCGGTGGCCTGGCTGCACAACGCCAAACGCGCGCCCGGCCGGGTGTCGGTGATCGAGTCGAGCGGGACCACACTCACCAACCGGCGGCTCATCGCCGCCGTCCTGCTCTTCACCGGGCGGGTCCGGCGGCTGGCCCCGGAACCGGCGCTCGGCATCCTGCTGCCGGCCAGTGGTGCCTGCGCCATCGCCAACCTGGCCGGGCTCATGGCCGGCAAGCAAGTGGTGAACCTCAACTACACCGCCAGCCCCGAGGCGCTGCGCGCCGCCATCGCCGCCGCCGGCATCCGCCATGTGCTCACCGCGGACCTGTTCCTGAAACGGCTCGCGGCGCGCGGTATCGATCTCGGTGCGGCCTTCGGGGAGGTCACCCTGCACCCCATGGAGGACCTGCGTGCCGGCATCGGCAGGCTCGCGGGGCTGTGGGCGCTGCTCCTGGCCGCGGCGCTCCCGGCGCGGGCCCTGCTCACGCTGTTTGCGAGCCGCAGCCGTCCGCAGGACACCGCCGCCATCCTCTTTTCCAGCGGCAGCGAGGGGGCGCCCAAGGGCGTGGAACTGACCCATCGCAACATCATGGCCAACCTGCGGCAGATCTCGGACATGCTCAACACCGAGGCCGCCGACGTGATGATGGCCAACCTGCCGCCCTTCCACGCCTTCGGACTCACCGTGACCACCTTCCTGCCGCTGGTCGAGGGCATCCCGATCGTGTGTCACCCGGACCCCACGGACGCTTTCGGCACGGCCAAGGCCATCGCCCGCTACCGCGCCACGGTGCTGTGCAGCACCTCGACCTTCCTGGGACTCTATACCAGGAACCGCAAGGTCCATCCGCTGATGCTCGAGTCGCTGCGGGTGGTGGTGGCCGGGGCCGAGCGGCTGGCGCAGGACGTGCGCGAGGCCTTCGTGCTCAAGTTCCAGCGACCCATCTTCGAGGGCTACGGGGCGACCGAGACCACTCCGGTGGCGAGTGTGAATGTGCCGGACACCCTGGATCTCGACAACTGGAAGGTCCAGCTCGGCTCGCGCCCCGGCACCGTCGGTATGCCGCTGCCGGGCACCAGCTTCCGGGTGGTGGACCCGCTGACGCTCGCGACCCTGGCCCCCGGGACCGACGGGCTGATCCTGATCGGCGGCGTGCAGGTCATGAAGGGGTACCTCAAGGCCCCGGACAAGACCGCCGCCGCGGTCACTGAACTGGACGGCAGGCGTTGGTACAAGACCGGCGACAAGGGGCATCTGGATGAGGACGGCTTCCTGACCATCGTCGACCGCTACTCGCGCTTCGCCAAGGTCGGCGGTGAGATGATCAGCCTGGGCGCGGTGGAGGAGCAGGTGCGCCGCGTCCTGGGGCAGCCCGACTTGGAACTGGCGGCCGTCAACCTGCCCGACGAGAAGAAGGGCGAGCGCATCCTGCTCCTGGCGGCGGCGGATCTGGACCTGGACGCGTTGCGCCGCGCCCTGCTCGCGGCCGGGGTGAACCCCTTGAGTATCCCGTCGCAGGTGCGCCGCGTGGACGCTATCCCCAAGCTCGGCAGCGGCAAGACCGACTTCGGCGGGGCGCGGCGCCTGGCGTCGGCACCCTAAAGGTACCGTGAAGCGGAATTCCCGATACCACTTGAGCGTGAACCATCAGGATCAGTCATCTAATGAACGCTAAGCTAAGCACCGTCGGCCGGGCGCCGGCCGCAGTCATCGGGAGGCCGGCGCCGGCCCTGGCCGGGCGCACCCCGCGGGGCCGGTCATGAGCCGCGCGCCCGCACCCAGACCCGATGGCGGCGGCTTGCCGACCCCGGTACCGGAGCAAGCCGCAGCCACCAGCTACCCCTTCGTGCGCGCCATCGTTCCCCTGGCCCTGCTGCTTGCCGGCTTCCTTGCCCTGATCGGGATCGATGTCTATACCGATCATTCGATCAGGCAACTCACGGTGTCGAACGATGAGGGCTGGGCGCGGCTGCGCGACGCGGAGCAGGTCGGCGCGGATCTGAGCCGGATCGAGGCGGCCGTCTACCAGATGGCCGGGACCCGCGGGGGGCCGGCCCAGGCCCGGATCAGCCGCAACCTGCGCAACCTGATCGACGGCACCGGGGCGCGGCTCACGGTACTGGCGCAGGGGGGGGAGATCGACCCGCGCAATGCCGCTGACCTGGATGGCCCCTACGCGTCGCCGACCCCGCCTGACGAGACCCCGCACGGGGCCCTTGGTCATTATCCGTTGGAGGTTGGCGATCTGGTGCCCAAACTCGCCGCGGTGAACGAGAAGGTCACCGTCCTGGCCCAACTCTTGAGCGAGCGCGACGCCGCCTGGGAGCTGCGCGATACCGCGGCGCAAGCCCAATCCGTCGCCGCGGTGCAGGACTTTCTGGGTACCCTGCCGCCCGTCTTCTTTCGCCTGAACGAGCAGGTCAACCGCCTGCTCGATGACGCCCGGCAGCGACTGGCGGACCTCCAAGGACAGGTCGATGCCCAGCGCCGCCATCTGCGCGGGATCGAGGGGGTGCTGGTGGTCCTGGTCATCCTGGCGGTACTGGTCCTGATCTACGCCTATGCCCTGCGGCTCGAACGCGACAAGCGGCAATTGCGCCTGGCGCGCGACGAGATGGCGCGCTGCCGCGACGCTGCGGACGCCGCCAACCGCAGCAAGTCCGTCTTCCTGGCCAACATGAGCCACGAGATCCGCACCCCGATGAACGCCGTCATCGGCATGACCTCGCTGGTGCTGGACAGTGAGCTGGCGCCCAAGCAGCGCCACGACGTGAAGACTATCCTCAACTCGGCCAATGCGCTGCTCGGGCTCTTGAACGACATCCTCGACTTCTCCCGGATCGAGGCCCAGCAGGTCCAGTTGGAACGGCGCTCGTTCGACCTGGTCGAGGTGGTCGAGGAGGTCGTGCGGACCTTCTCCGACACGAGTCGGCGCACCGGTGTTGCCCTCTATTACCGCATCGACCCGAACTTCCCCCGCGCTGCCGTCGGTGATGCCCTGCGCCTGCGCCAGATCCTGGTCAACCTGGTCGGCAACGCCTTCAAGTTCACCACCCGGGGCTATGTGCGCATCGACGCCGGGCTCGAGCTGGAGCGCTCGGGACTGGTCACCCTGCGCTTTCAGGTTGCCGACACCGGTGTGGGTATCCCCAGGAACCGCCAGGCCGGCATCTTCTCCCGCTTCGCCCAGGCGGACGAGACCATCTACCGCAAGCACGGCGGCTCCGGACTCGGGCTCTCCATCTCCCAGAAGCTCACCGAACTGATGGACGGGCGCATGTGGGTAGAGAGTGAGCCGGGCGCCGGTAGCCGGTTCGTGTTCACCGTGCGGCTGCCGCGGGCGCAGGGCCGTCCGCTGCCGGACCTGGGTACCCCGCGGCTCCTGGTCGCCGGCACCGACGCCATCGCCATGGGGCTGGTGTGTGAACGCATGATTCAACTGGGCTGCCGCGCCGAGTGCGTCTTTGAGGCCGCCGCCGCCGATGCCCGCCTCAAGGCCGCGGCGGCGGCCCGCGACCCCTTCCGTATCGTGGTGCTGGAAAAATCACTCTGCGATGCCACCACCACCGACATCCTCACCTTCCTGCGCGAGATCCCGGTGGCGCCGGACCTGGCCTTGATTGCGCTGTCCGAGCCCGACAAGGACGAGAGCGAGCGGCTGGCCGACGGCAGCCATGTCCTGTGTGTGACCGAGCCCCTGATCGTCGGCGAGTTGCTCACCCACATGCAGGACTTCGCCGAGGCGCAGCGCCGGGCGGCCGCGCGCACCGAGGCCCCGGCCCGGGCGCACCCCCGCGGGACCTACTGCATCCTCCTGGTGGAGGACAATCACGTCAACAGCGTCATCGCCCGGCGGGTACTGGAGAAGGACGACCACCAGGTCACCGAGGCCTTGGACGGTGTCGTGGCCCTGAACGCCCTGGCAGCCGCGGACTACGACCTGGTGTTGATGGACGTGCAGATGCCGACGATGGACGGACTGGAGGCCACCCGCATCATCCGCGCCCTGGAGCACGGCGCGGTCTCGGAGCGCCCGGAGGTGGTGCCCGCCGACCTCGCCGGGCGATTGGCCGGACGCCACACCCCGGTGATTGCCATGACCGCCAACGCCATGGCCGGCGACCGGGAACTGTGCCTCGCCGCCGGCATGGACGACTACATCACCAAGCCCTTCAAGCGCGAGGAGATGCTGGAGACCGTCCATCGGGTGATGGACGCGCGCCAGGCCCCCGCTGCAGCGGCGATCCCGGCCGCTGTGGACCCGGGGGCGACTGCTTGACTTCCGCTTGGCGCCGGATACTCTTATGCTGCACTGCACGATCGTGTCCTTATTCATCAATAGGGAGAACCATCATGTCAAGACGAAACACCAACCAGCGGCTGGCGTTGGCGGTCGCGTGCGCGGTGGTCTTTGCCGGGTCTGCGGGAGCGGCCCCGCCACTGGAGCAGGTGAGTGCGGGCGCGAAGGCCGATGTCGGTCAGATCTCGGTCTCCGGCATTTCGTCGGGCGGGTTCATGGCGCACCAGTTTCATGTCGCGCACTCCGCGCACGTCATGGGCGCGGGGATCGTAGCGGGGGGGCCCTATTACTGCGCTGAAGGGAGCATCGCAGCCGCCGTTACCAAATGCAGCCAGTTCGTCATGCTCGAATGCAAGAAGCTCGGTATCAACGACGCCTGGTGCGGCACGGCCGACTTGGCCCCGAAGACCGCGGGCGAGATCGAGCAGGCGGCCGCCGGCTCGTTCGACGAGGCCAGGCGGCAGGAGGCACGCGGGAACATCAGCAAGCTGGAGAACCTTAAGAACGACCAGGTCTACCTGTTCAGCGGTGCCTATGACAGCCTGGTTCCGCAGGGGGTGATGGATGCCCTCTTCCATTTCTACACCGATGCCGACAAGGCGGGCCTGGCGCCGGACAACATCCATTACAGCTGGACCTTTCCCGCGCCGCACACGATGGTGAGGGATAGCTTTAACAAGCCCGCGGGCAGTGCGGTGGGAACCTGCGCGCCGGCGGGCTCCAAGTCGCTCAGCAAGAGCACCTTTATCGACGATTGTGAGTCCATCGCCCGGCAGCAGCAGGCGCAGAGCAGTTGCATTTGTGCAGTCCCGTCAGAGTCCGGAACAGCCACCGCAGAGCCCTGCCCGCCGAGCGACAAGCAGGCCCTGTGCCGGGACCTGCGCGACGTCGATCTCGCGGGCGCAATCCTGACGCGCATCTACGGTGCGCAGGTGCTCACGGCTGGACGCGTACCCGTACCGGGTAGTCAGGTGCAGGCGTTCGACCAGAAGAAGGTGTTCGACAAGATCGCTTATCATCCCTTCAATGCCCGACTGAACGCAGCGATGGCCAAGGAGGGCTACATCTTTATCCCCAAGCACTGCCGCGACGGTCGGTCATGCCGGCTGCATGTGGCCTTCCATGGTTGTCAGCAGGGCGGACTGACGGGCCGCAAGGTGGGCCGCGCGGGAAATCTCTTTTCCCAGTTGGCGGGCTACAACGAATGGGCACAAGCCAACGACATCATCGTTCTCTATCCCCAGGTCGAGCCCAGCAGTCCGACCCCGATGAATCCTCGGGGCTGCTGGGACTGGTGGGGTCAGGAATACACCCACGAGGGTTACCACACCCAGCGCGGCAAGCAGATCAGGGCCGTGGCGCAGATGATCAACATTCTCACCGGCGAGCCGAAGTTGCTCGACATACCACCTGAATGAACGCTAAGCCGCAAGTTGGCGGGAAGACCATCAGCGTCTTCCTGAAGAGCACTTGGGTCGGCGTTTCCATCACAGTCAACCAGGGCAGAACGCAATGAGCGATACATTCAACGTATTCGGCGATTGGGGCAAGACGATGACCAGTCTGGACCTGACCAAGGGAACCGAAGAACTGCTGGGATTCGTGGCCGGACTCCAGGTGCCGGGTGTCAATATGGATGCGCTGGTGGCGAGTCAGCGTGAGAACCTCCAGGCGCTGAGCGCCGCCAACCAGGCGGCAGTGGCAGGCTACCAGGCAGTTGCCGAGTACCAGATGAAAATCCTGCAAGAGACGATGCAGCGGCTGACCGCCGCCATCGCCGGGCTCGCCGCCGTCAAATCGCCGCAGGAGTTGGTCGCGGCCGAAACCGAGTTGGCCAGGAAGTCCTTCGAGACCGCGCTCAGGCAGATGCGGGAACTCGCGCAGATCGTCACCGAGGCAAACCAGGAGGCCGCCGAGGTCATCGCCAGACGCATCCCCGAGAGCCTGGAGGAGATCAAGGACGTGCTGAAGGTGCCGCAGTAGCACGGTGCGGCCCGGTCGGACGCCTTTTTCTGACTCGTTACCAAGCAGCATCGGGCCCCACCGCGGTCACCAGCGCCGTGCGGCCCTGCACCTGCCAGTGCACACGCAGGTCATAGAGGCGCAGCGCGAAGCCCGCGCGCCCCGGGTAGCGATCCATATAGCCGGGGCGCGGGTCCTGGGCCAGGACCTGTTCGATCAGCAGGCGCAGTTGGCGGCGGCCGTCCGGATCGGCGGCGGCCACCCCCGCCGCCGCCGCCGGGCTGAAGGCCACCGCCCAGTCGTGCGCCGCCGCCCCGTCCACCGCGAAGCCCGAGCGCACCCCGGGCGGGGCGTCGGCATAGGGGACATAGGGCTTCAGATCCAGCACCGGGGTGCCGTCCAACAGGTCCACCCCGCGCAGCCGCAACCGCAGCCCGGTCGGATTGCGCTCAAGCCCCAGGTGCTCCACGGCGGAGATCCCGATCGGGTTGGGTCGATAGGGCGCGCGGCTGGCGAACACGCCCACCCGCTCCCGCCCGCCCAGGCGCGGCGGGCGCACCGTGGGTCGCCAGCCGGCGGTGAGGCAGGCGTCGTGGAAGACGAAGATCAGCCAGACATGGGAAAACCCCTCGATCCCCTTGAACGCCTCCTCCCGGGCAAAGTCCGGCAGCAGTTCCAGATACGCCGAGCCAGCGGTGACCAACCCCGGCTGGCGGGGGATCCCGAACTTGTCGCTGTAGGGCGAGCGGATGATGCCGATGGGGGAGAAGGTGAAGGGCATAGCTGTTTAGTTGCCAGTCGAGACCAAGTCAGGTACAGCACAATCGTTGTCGTTGTCGTTGTCGTTGTCGTTGTCGTACTCGAAGAAGCGATGCCATTTGTGGTGCGAGAGAAGCCAATGCCGTTAAGTCAAGCGCGAGGCGGTCCGGCGCGGGCGTCTCGTTCCCACGCTCCTGCGTCACTGCCATTAAGTTAAGGCGCACTCGCCGACCGCGTCGCCTCTGCCTGGAGTCCAAGGCTTCAGCCTTGGAGCGCGCCAAGGCTGAAGCCTTGGACTCCAGTCGGAGGGAACGCGGTCCGCACAGCGGACCCTACGGGGTCGCGGGATTCGCGGTGCTGAGGGTTGGCGGCGCGGCGGGCGGCTGCTTCAGGGCGCGCACCTGCTCCAGCAGCTTGGGGTCGTCCCACTCCCGGCTGCCCGAGGCGCGATAGGCCAGACGGCCCGCGGGGTCGATGACGTAGGTGGTCGGCAGGCCCTTCATATGATAACGCTGGGCGACCTTCGAGTCGGTGTCCATCGGCAGTGCGAAGTCGACCGGTTCCTCCTCCAGGAACTGGGCGATGGTCTGCGCGTCCTCCCCGACATTGATCGCGACCACGGCGATCCCCTCGGCGGCGACCTGCTCGTGGGCGCGCTGCATGGCGGGCATCTCCTCCCGGCAGGGTGGGCACCAGGTGGCCCAGAAGTTCAGGATCACGGGCTTGCCGCGGTAGTCCGCAAGGCGCTGGGGGCGGCCTTCGGGGTCCTTGAGGTCGAAGTCCGGGGCCGCGGGCTGGCCCGAGATGGGGGTGAGTGACTCGTCCTCGGCGGCGCGGACTCCGGTCAGGGACGCGGCGAGGAGGGTCGCCAGGAGGATCGGCAGGGCGCGGGGGCGCGGCTTTGTATGCATGGGGGATTCCGGTTCAAGAAGAAGATTTGTCCGCAAATGAACGCTATTGACTTACGCTTGATCAGGGGCTCACCTTGCGGGTGATGGTGAAAATAGCGATAAGCGCATGAGAATTTTAGGAAAATCTGTGTTCCTCTGTGGCTTCTGGGGTGACGGCTCGCAGTAACATGGCACCCGGCTGGCCGAAAGGAAGGGCCGACGCGGGTGCGATCAGAACTGAATCAGTTCTGATCGCACCCGCCCGACGCAACCGCCTTGACCCCAAGGTCCCGTCCGGCCTAGGCTTCCCCCATGAACCCAACCGACCGATCCCCCTGGGAGCGCCTGGACACCCTGGTCTGGTCCACCCCGCTCGCCGGCCTGCCCCTGTGGCAGGTGCGCCTGGTGTGGCTCGCCCGCCTGATGTATGCCCTGTACCGGGACGCGACGGAGGGCTATCTGTCGCTCCAGGCCATGAGCCTGGTCTATACGACGCTGCTGTCGATGATCCCACTGCTGGCGGTGAGCTTCTCCGTGCTCAAGGGCTTCGGTGCCCACAATGCACTGGAGCCGCTGTTGCTGCACGCGCTGGAGCCGCTCGGCGATCAGGCCGCGGAGGTCGCGCAGATCATCCTGGGCTTCGTGGACAAGATGCAGGTGGGGGTCCTGGGCTCGGTGGGGCTGGCGGTGCTGATCTATACCGTCATCTCGATGATCCAGAAGATCGAGCAGGTCTTCAACGACACCTGGCGCGTGACCGAGACCAGGCCCCTGGCCCAGCGGGTCAGCCAGTATCTGAGTGTGCTCCTGATCGGCCCGGTGCTGTTTTTCACCGCCGTGGGGCTTTCCTCCTCGGTGCGCGGTACCGCCGTGATGGAGTCCCTCCTGGCGGTCGAGCCGATGGGGACCCTGATCGACGCGGGCGGCAGTCTGGTCCCCTTCCTGCTGATCGTCTTCACCTTCACCTTTCTTTATGTCTTTGTGCCGAATGCGCGGGTGCGGTTCCGCTCGGCCCTGCTCGGCGCCCTGGTGGCCGGGGTGCTGTGGGAGGCGGTGGGCTGGTCGTTCCGCCACTTCATGGCTAGTTCCACCCAGTATACGGCCATCTATTCGGGCCTGGCGATCCTGATCCTGTTCATGCTGTGGCTCTATATCGCCTGGCTCATCGTGCTGACCGGCGCCAGTGTCGCCTTCTATCACCAGCACCCCGAGTACCTCCTGAGCCGGGTGCGCGACCTGCGCCTGAGCAATCGGCTGCGCGAGCGCCTGGCCCTGCTGGTGGCAGGCCAGTGCGCCCGCAACTACCAGGCCGGCACCGCCGCCTGGACCAGCGATGCGCTCTCCACCAGGCTCGGCATCCCCAACAGCAACACCGCGCGCATCCTTACTATCCTGGAGCAGGAGGGGTTCCTGCTGCGCACCGCCGCCGATCCGCCCTGCTTTGTCCCGGCCCGGGCCCCGGAGGCCATCCGGATCAAGTCACTGCTCGATGCCGTGCGCTGCTTCGAGGAGCGCGAGCACGGCTGCCACGGCGCGGCCCCGGATCGGGGGATCGCCGCGGTCGAACTAAGGCTCGATGAGGCCATGGCCGCCGCCCTGGGGGACATGACGCTGCGCGACCTGGCCGCGGCGATGGACGACCCGCAGCGGGTGGTCCAGGAAGAAAGTACGTTGGTACGCGGCGGTTCGCGCGGTCCAGGGGCCGGCGCGGCTGCCTCCCGCGCTCCCGCGTCACTGCCATTACGTTAAGCGCCGCAGCCCAAGCGCCTGCAGTCCAAGGCTTCAGCCTTGGAGCGCGCCAAGGCTGAAGCCTTGGACTCCAGGCGGAGGCGATGCGGTCGGTGAGTGCGCCTTGACTTAATCCTGGTCCCGGCCGCCGCGCGGGCGGCAGGGGCCTTGGTCCGCGCAGCGGACCCTACGGGATCAGGGCAGCAAACGCCCCGGCAGCCGCGCCAGGAAGCGCCCGGCGCCGGCCAGTTGGCGGCGCAGCAGGGCCCAGTCCTCCGCGCGCTTGTGCTCGTCCAGGCAGCGCAGGAGGCGCACCCGGTTCGCCTGGTCCTGGCGCTCGAGCAGGGCGGCCCAGAGGCTGTCCGCGACATTGTAGACGCGGCCGGCGGCCAGGCAGACGGGGATGGCGTCGACCACCGGTACGGCCAGATCCGTTGCCGCAGCCTCTACCGCGGCGCGGATGTTGGTCGCCTTGGCGCCTTGGGGATTGACCAGGTCATAGGGCGGCTCCCACTCCCGTGGGGGTCGCAGCAGGTCGATGTGGCTGACCGCGACCAGCAGCGGCGGTGGGTGGTGGTCCGGCCGGGCGGCCCAGTGGGCGCGCAGCCGGTCCAGGGTCGCGCGCTCCTCCTGGCGGTCCGGGCGCTGGGCGGCGGTGACCCAGAGCACCAGGTCCGCGGTGCCCGCCAGGCGCTCCTGCGCCTTGGGGGTCAGGTCCGGGGTGTCGCAGCCCGGGGTGTCGAAGACCAGGGCGGCGGTGAGCCCGGCGCGCTCCAGTCGATAGGGGACGACGCCGGCCGTAGGATCCGGCAGCACGTCCGCCGGGGCCGTCAGGCGGCCGAAGAGTGCATTGACCAGGCTCGACTTGCCGGCGTTGGCCCGACCCATCACCAGGATGCGCAGGGGCTCATCGGCACGGGCGTCGGCGTCGGCTGCGGCCTGCGTCAGGTCCTCCCGGGAGGCCGGGGTGACCGCGGCGGGGGCGGCCTCGGTGAGGGTCAGGCGCCCGCTGTAGAGTTCGATAGCGTAATAGCCGACCTTGCGCACGTACTCCTGGAGCAGCCAGCGGTGCAGGTCGGTCCAGGCGGCATTGAACGACTGGCGGCGCAGCCGTTCCCAGGCCTCGCTCAATATGGCGCCGGCCGGATTGAAGACCAGCCGACCGGCCCGGTAGAGGTCGAGCAGGTGCTCGGCGGTCGCCTTCCAGCGGTAGGCGCGCGCCAGATCGCCCAAGGTCAGGCGATGACTCATGGGGATCTGAGCGGTGACCTCGGTGCGCAGGTCCCGGCAGGCGCGCTCGATGATCAGGAGTGCGTGTGGCAGGGTCAGTTCCAGCAGGGGCCGCTCCACCTGCGGGTGATAGACGCGCGCCACCTGCTCTAATGCGTCGCGCCCGAGGGTCGAGAGTCGCGGCCCGTCGGCGAGCGGCCAGTCCACCGGTCGCAGCCCCTCCGCCATGGCCTCGATGGCGTCCCAGGCGGCCTTGGAGCGCGGTGGCCATTGGGCATCGGGGGTGGTCGCCGCGCCGGCCAGCAGCCGCCGGTCCCGGCGGCGCAGCCAGAACTGGAAGGCATAGCCGGCGGCGCTGCACCCGAGCAGCGCCGCCAGCCACCAGGGGAGGTTCCCGGACTGCCACAGCCACAGGAGCCCGAGCGGCAGCAGCGCGGCCACCGGCAGGGTCCACAGCAGCAGGGCGATCAGGCGCAGGCGGTCGATACGGTTGAACACGTCACTTGTCCTATCGTTCACGGGCGGGACGGGGTAAATGCCCTGTCCCTCACGGGCGGGACGGGGTATTCACCCCGTCTCGAAGGTTTATTCCGCCGCCCAAGGTTCGCACCGGCCGACAGGTCCGGGGAAAACGTTTCGGACGGGGCGAATGCCCCGTCCGGCCCGAGCCCTGAACCATTTCTCTTGATTTGCGTTCATTTGCGTTCATTTGCGGACGAATCTCTTCCTATCGTTTCTGCGTCGCCGCGCCCGGTGTCGTGACCGAGTAGCCTGGTGCCGGTCACCAAAGCCTCGGTATAGACCCGCCGCAGGGCCGCCGGGTCAATCCGTTCGCCCAGGCGGCGGCGGCCGAAGTAGTAGCAGGCGGCCTTGCCCAGGGCAAAGGTGGTCGCCCCGCTCGCGCTCGCCCCCCAGACGGCACCCAGGGTCTGGCCCAGATAGGGGACCAGCTTGACCAACTCGCGGCCCAGGAGGCGTGCCAGATAGCCCACCCCCACCCCCAGCCCCAGAAAACCCAGGAATTCGGACACCTGGCGCCTGCTCCAGCCCTGACCATAGATGGCGGCCAGGCTGTGCAGCAGCTTGGCCTGCACCGCCGGCACGCCCACCAGGTCCACCAGCGGCAGGGCGCCGAGCGCGGCCGCCGCCAGGGCATGGCCGACGATGTGGGGGTGGGCGGCGCGGGCGAAGGCGTCGCGCACCCCGGGGTCGGCGCACAGGCGCTCCTGCAGCCCCAGGGTCGAGACCTCGCCGATGGCCGCCCACAGGGCCGCGAGCCCGTAGTCGGTGGGGGGCAGATCGTCCTGCGGCAGGGTCAGGTCCACCGGGACCCACCGCGGCGGCGCCCCGGACAGGTCGCCCAGGGCCGCGCGCTGGGCGCGCAGGGCGCGGGTAAGGCTCGCGGGGAGTGACGACGGCCAGGGCTCCTGGGCGTAGGGGTAGGGCAGGGTGTGCCCGGCGCCCGGCGCATAGCCCTCGTGAAGGCCGGTCTGCGCGATCAGCAACGGCCAGCCCGGATGGCGGCGGCGCACCGCCCGCAGGACCGCGAAGACCGACTCCTGCGCCAGGTCCGTCGCCTTCATGACCCCCAACACCAGGTGTGCCTGGGACTCGCAGTAGCGGATGTCCTCCGTCGGGTCATAGGCGACCTCGCCCAGGCCGCGGGTGTCGAGAAACCGCACCACCGGGGCCTCGACCGGGAAGTCGTAGAAGCGGGCGGTGCGGGTGCAGGGCCGAAAGCCGTTGCCGATCTCGGCGTGCGGGCTGCCGGTCAGGGCGCGGATGATGGAGGTCTTGCCGGCCTGCGCCTTACCGAGCAGCCAGATCACCGGCAGGGGTTGGTGTTCCCGGGCCCGGTGCAGGGCCGCCTCCAGGGCCGCGTCCTCCACCCGCGGGTGCAGCAGCCGGTCGCGCAGTCCGCGCCAGTCCTGGTACCAGTGCTTGGGTGGGGCGGGATCGGTCATGCGCAGGCTCGCATTCAGGTGGCCAGGTGTGCACGTAGCGCGGTCAGGGCCTCGTTCTGACTGGCGGCGGCCATGGGGTCACCCTCGCGGCAGGTGGGTGGGCAGGGGTCGGCGCTGAGCCTAGCACAAAGCACTGTCGGCTTGGGTCGCGTGCCGCGGGCGAGCGTCGGCCACCTGGGATCGCCGAGTTGCACTCGGCGACGCTGCCGCGGGGGCGGCGCCCCTTTGAGGTCCCCGGGATCAACCCCGGGGGCGGCGCCGACTGCAAGTCGGCGATCCCGGGAGGGTGCGCCGCACGTCGTTGCGGCCTTCGAATGCAAACAAATATTTACAAACCGGCCGACGACAGGGTATTGCCATCAGTCGGGGGGGTACCGTCGGGATTCCCATCCTCACCTCTTGAAGCCCATTGCCATGCACCGATCAACCCGCCTCTGCCTCCTGCTCCTCGCCCTGACCCTGCCGGGATTGGCCCCCGCCGCGCTCATCACGCTGTCGGACAATCTCAGTGAAACCAACTTCAGCGCAGGGGCGTTTGTCAGCTCCACCGCTTTGGCACAGGGGTTCTCAACCACCAGCTCAGCCTTCAAGATCACAGACGTGGCCCTGCCGCTATACCGTGGCGTCACCGCGGTTGGGGACTTTCTCGTTTCCATTTTCAACAACTCGGGCGCCGGCGGCACGCCTGGCGCCAAGATGGCGGACGTCGCCACGGTCTTGGCCTCGTCGCTCGGCACCAGTTCTGCGCTCTACGACATCTCCAACCTGAGCATCACCCTGACGCCCTCCACAAGCTACTTTCTAGTACTCTCCGGCGTCGGTCTAACGGGCGGCGGTGTTTACTGGTCCTTTACTAACTCAACCTCCGGGACCGGCTTTCCCTCGGCCTACAGCCGCACTAATGACGGCGGGGTCTCCTGGTCCTCCAATGGGATGTCCTTCCCCCAACAAATGCGCATCCAGGCCGACGCCGCCCAGGTCCCCGAGCCGGCCACCCTGGCGCTCTTTGCCATCGGTCTGGCCGGGTTGGGCGCGCGCCGGGCCGCACGGCGCCCGCGCTGAGCGGCGCCCCGCCGCGCTTGAAGACCCTGGAGTCCAAGGCTTCAGCCTTGGCCGTCCCCCCAAGGCTGAAGCCTTGGACTCCAATCCGGCTCCGTGGGAGCGGCGTCCCGCCGCGATGTGACCTCAGGGCCGGCTTAGACGCCGGAGATCGCGCCGGGACGGCGCTCCCACGGGCGGCATCACTTTCTGCCATAGGTCTGGTCATGGTCGGCGTGCACGGCGACGAAGCGCATGGCGTCGCCCTCCCGCACCACGAGGGCCCGACAGGCGCGGGACAGCCGGATGGTGAAGAGACCCGGCTCACCCTTGATCTGCTCCCACTTGAGCCCCGGGTCGCGATAGAC
Organism: Candidatus Thiodictyon syntrophicum; assembly: GCF_002813775.1. Lineage (NCBI taxonomy): Bacteria > Pseudomonadati > Pseudomonadota > Gammaproteobacteria > Chromatiales > Chromatiaceae > Thiodictyon > Candidatus Thiodictyon syntrophicum. The sequence continues at coordinate 6,218,820 of NZ_CP020370.1, read as the reverse complement.
CGCCGCCCAGTCCAGGGCGCGCACCTTGCGCAGGGTCTTGAGGATCAGCCGAATCTGCGTGACCTCGAGCGCCAACAGGTCGTCTTGAAAGGCGGGCAGGTTGAGGTCCAGCAGGACCCGGGCGGTCATTCCCCGCCTTCCACCCGTGCCGCGAGCTGCTCCAGGTCGGTCTCACGCGGCGGGTGCTCAGCCATCCAGGCGGCGGCCTGGGCCAGGCGCTCGCGCATTTCCGGTGTATACAGCCAGGCATCCGCCTCGGGAATCACCCGCACGGGCTTGAGGAGGATGCCGCCGTCGGCCTGGATCTGCATCTCGAAATAGCGCCCGACATACTGCTTGCCCAGCGAGACCTGGCCGCTGGTGCCTACCATCTTGAGCATGTGCGGCTCCATGAAAAAGGCATTTGCATACTGCATGATAGGTGGCGCCCGGGACTGCCGCAACACCGTGAACGGGATTTAATCCAACCAGCCGGACGCCCCGCCCAAGCTCTGTGTAAGATGCCGCCCACGAAGGGGCGCCGCTGCGCCCCGGTCGCGGGCGCGCCGGCGGGCGCGCCGCGCGGACCAGAACTTGATATGGACCGCGGCCCCCCGGACCGCGGGGCCTTTGCGCGACCACGGTGGGAGAGCCCAGTGCTGTATGCCTACAGAATCCAAGACCACACGACCGAATTGATCGAGGACCCGGAGCGCCTGCTGGAGGCGGCCTGGATCGATGCGGCCGAGCCCACCGAGGACGAGTACGCCCTGATCCGCTCCTTTGTCCCCCACCAACTGCCGGAGGACGACGACGCCGACGAGATCGAGGCCAGCACCCAGACCTTCATGGACGACCAGGGCATCCACCTCTCCACCCTGTTCCTGCACCGGGTGGAGGGCCGCCCGGAGAACACCAGCGTCAACGTCGTCTGCACCCGGGAGCGGCTGATCACCATCCACGACCGCGACGTGCCCGCGATTCGCCTGATGCGCATCCGGGTGCGGCGCCGGCCGGACCTGCTGGGCGAGCCCGCCGGGCTCCTGGCCGGGCTCTTTGAAACCGCGGTGCAGGACTTAGGAGATACCCTGCAGGAACTCTACCGGGACCTGGAGCAGACCAGCTTCCACGTCTTGGAGGACCCGGACGCGGACCTGGAGCAGTCGCTCGAGCGCCTGGCGCGTCACGAGAACTTAAACGGCAAGGTCCGCCTTTGTCTCATGGACGCGCGGCGCGACATCGCCTTCGTGTGGCGCAGCGCCCAGGCGTCCAAGCCCTGCGCCAAGCGGCTCAAATACCTCCTCTCCGAGATCGACGCCCTGCTGCCCCACAACAACTATCTGTTCGAGAAGGTGACCTTCCTGCTCCAGGCGGCCCAGGGCTTCATCAACATCGAGCAGAACAAGATCATCAAGATCTTCTCGGTCGCCGCCACCGCCTTTCTGCCGCCGACCCTCATCGCCAGCATCTATGGCATGAATTATCAGCACATGCCGGAACTCAACTGGGAATACGGCTACCCGTTTTCGGTGTTGCTCATGGTGATCTCCGCCGTACTGCCGATCGCCTATTTCAAGCGCAAGGGGTGGCTCTGAGGTCCAGTAAAGAGCCAAGAGCCAGCTAAACACCGTCGTTGTCGTTGTCGTTGTCGTAATCGTTGTCCCGCGGCGGGACGGGGCATTCGCCCCGTCCCGAACGTTTAAGCCGTCGCCAACCAATGGCACGAACCCGTAAGTCCGGACAAAACGTTTCGGACAGGGCGGATGCCCCGTCCGGCGCAGGTCCCGGATTGAGTCGCCCGGGTCCAGCCCCAACTTTCTCCGCGCGTAGACCGAGCCGCTGGTACCGGATCGGCGGTTGCCCGGGCAACCGCCGGATGGGGCGGCTGGTCCGCCACCATCGTTCGGAGCGCCGGCTTATGCATCTCGAGAACCGTCTGCTGTTCGTCATCATGGACCGCATCGCCGCGGGCACCAAGGAGCGGACCGTGCGCGAGTCGCAGGAACCTCGATGAGCGGGGAACGGCCGATGGGCCCGGACGACAACGCCTGGCATACCCGGGACGGCGCCGAGGCCGCGCGCACCCTGGGGGTCGACCCGGCCACCGGCCTGACCGGGGCCCAGGTCGGCGAGCGACTCGCCCGCCACGGGGAGAACCGCCTGGCGGAACGGCCGCCGCGGTCCAAGTGGCTGCTGCTCGCCGACCAGTTCAAAGGTCTCCTGATCCTGGTGCTCCTGGGCGCCGCGGTGCTGGCCGGCTCCGTCGGGGACCTCAAGGATGCGGTAGTGATCCTGGTGGTCGTGGTCCTGAACGCCCTGCTCGGGTTCTGGCAGGAGCACCGAGCCGAGGCCACCCTGGCGGCGCTGAAAAAGATGCTCGCCCCCAGTGCCCGGGTCCGGCGCGACGGCGGCGTTCATGAGGTGGCCGCCGCCACCCTGGTCCCCGGCGACCTGGTCCTGCTGGAGGCCGGCGACCGGATACCCGCCGACGGACGACTGCTGGTCGCCCACAATGGGGAGATCGACGAGTCGACGCTGACCGGGGAGTCCCAGCCGGTGGCCAAGGACGCCCAGGCCAGGGTCCAGGCCGTGGGGCCGCTCGCCGAGCGACTCAACATGGCCTATATGAACACGGTCGTCACCCGCGGGCGGCTGGAGCTCCTGGTCACCGCCACCGGTATGGCGACCGAGATGGGCCGCCTGACCGGTATGCTGGAGGTTGAGCCGGGTCCGACACCCTTACAGGTCCAGCTCGACGGCCTGGGTCGCCGCCTGGCGCTGATCGCCGGGGTCGTGGTCGCGTTGATATTGATCCTGGGGCTGCTGCGCGGCCAGCCCTGGATAGAGACCCTGCTCACCTCCATCGCATTGGCGGTGGCCGCCATCCCTGAGGGTCTGCCGGCCGTGGTCACGGTGACCCTGGCCCTGGGGATGCAGCGGATGGCCGGGCAACGGGCGATCGTCAAGCGCCTGGCCGCGGTGGAGACCCTGGGCTGCACCAGCGTGATCTGCTCGGACAAGACCGGGACCCTGACCCTGAATCAGATGACCGCCCGCGCCGCCTTCTACCGGGGCCGGCGCCTGGCGGTCAGCGGCGAGGGCTATACGGCACTGGGGACCATCACGGCGCGGGACGGGGCGCCCGCCGGTGACCTGGCGGATCTCCTCCTACCCGCCGCACTGTGCAACGAGAGCCGCATCCGCGACGGGGCCCTGATCGGTGATCCGACCGAAGGGGCACTCCTGGCCCTGGCCGCCAAGGGTGGCGTCGATGCCGGGGCCCTGGCCGGGCAGTGGCCGCGCATCGCCGAGGTGCCGTTCGACTCGGCGCACAAGTTCATGGCGACCTTTCACCGCGATGGGGACCTGGTGCGGGTCTACGTCAAGGGCGCCCCCGATGTCCTGCTCGGCCGCTCGACCGCCTGGTTAGGCCCGCAGGGTCCGCTGGACCTCGACCAGGAGGCCCGCGCGCGGCTGACGGCGGAGAACGAGTCGCTCGCCGCGCAGGCGATGCGGGTCCTGGCGGTGGCCGGCAAGGACCTCCCGGCGGCGGGGTTCGACCCCGCCGGTGACCTGATGGCCCTGTGCGACGATCTCGTCCTGCATGGACTGGTGGGCATCCTCGACCCGCCGCGGCCCGAGGCCAGGGACGCCATTGCGCTGTGCCGCCGGGCCGGCATCCAGGTCAAGATGATCACCGGCGATCACCGCCTCACGGCCGCCGCCATCGCCCGGGACCTGGGCCTCGCGGGCGAGGTGCTGGATGGCAACGACCTCGACGGGCTGTCGGAAGCGGCCCTGGACGCGCGCATCGACCAGGTCGCCGTGTTCGCCCGGGTCGCCCCCGAACACAAGGTGCGGATCGTCCGGCAACTCAAGGCCCACGGCCATGTGGTGGCCATGACCGGCGACGGGGTCAACGATGCCCCCGCCCTCAAAACCGCCGACATCGGCGTGGCCATGGGCATCACCGGCACCGAGGTGACCAAGGAGGCCGCCACCCTGATCCTCACCGACGACAACTTCTCCACCATCGTCGGCGCCGTGCGTGAGGGGCGGACCATCTACGACAACCTGGTCAAGTTCGTCCGCTTCCAGTTGTCCACCAACATGGGTGCCATCCAGACCGTCCTGGGGGCGAGCCTGCTCGGGTGGGCCACGCCCTTCACCGCGGTCCAGATCCTGTGGATCAACATCATCATGGACGGCCCGCCGGCCATGACCCTCGGGCTGGAGCCGGCCGATCCGCGGGCGATGGACCGGCCGCCGCGCCCGACCGACGCCCGCATCCTCACCGCCGAGCGGCTGGGTCTCCTGGTGTTCTATGGGACCATCATGGCGGTGGGCACCCTGGCCCTGTTCCGGTACGCGCAGCCCCAGGGCCAGGATTACGCGCTCACCCTGGCCTTCACGACCTTCGTCCTGTTCCAGTTCTTCAACGTGTTCAATGCGCGTACCGAGCACGGCAGCGCCTTCAACCCCGGCTTCCTGCGCAACCGCTGGCTGTGGCTGGCCCTGGCGACCGTGCTGGTCCTGCAGGTGCTGGTGGTCCACTGGGGCCCGGCGCAGGCCGTCTTCCGGACCACCGACCTGAGCCTGGCGGATTGGGGACTGGCCCTGAGCGTGGCCTCCAGCGTACTGTTGCTCGACGAGCTGCGCAAGCTGGCCCTGAGCCCGCGCGTCCGCGCGGTCTGGGCGGGCTGGACGGGCGGGGTCGGCGCCGGGGTCGGTGCGGGGCGCCAATCGGCAGACGACTCCGGTGACGCCGGACGGCGCAACACCTCCTTCAAGGTCCTGGCCTGGGCCCTGGCCCTGGTGGCGATCCCGATCCTGCTCTACGGCTGGTACGCGGCCAGGTCGAGCGCGCCGCCGGGCGCCCGCCCGGCCGACAGCGACCAGGCCGCGGTGGCGGTTCCCGGTCGGCGCGACGTTGCGCCGCGGCCCGCCGTCGGCAGCGCGCCGGACCCCGCGGCGGCCGTCCTGGGGGCGCAGGAGAGGGCCGCACTGGAGCGGGAGATCGCCGCCGCCAGGGCGCGCATCGCGACCCTGGAGGCGATCCTTGACCCCGGGCGCGGGCCGCGCCAACCGGCCGCGCCGGCCGACCCGCAGGCCCAGGTCGATGCGCCGGCACGGCCGCCCGGCCTGCTTGACCGATTCGTCGCGCTGGGCGGCCGCGAGACCCCGCGGGGACTCGGACTCATCCTGTCCAATGACGAACTGAAGTTCCCGACCGGCAAGGCCGATCTCCCCCCCGGCGAATTGAAGGTCCTCGACGGCCTCGCCGCACTGCTGGTGCAGCACCCCGGCCTTGACCTGCGGATCGAGGGTCACACCGATGCCGGCGGACGCGCCGAGGCCAACCTCGTCGTCTCCCAGGCCCGCGCCGATACGCTCAGACAGGCACTGATCGCGCGCGGCGTCGCCGCGGCGTGCGTCCAGGCGATCGGGCTCGGCGAGACCAGGCCCATCGGCGCGGCCCCCGCCGGGACCGCAAACCGCCGCGACCGTCGGATGGAGATCTACCTGATCGAGAAGGCCGAGTGACCCGCCGCCGCCGCGCGGCCCGGGGCCTGGCCGAGGCGCCTCCCGCGGCGGGACGGGGCATTCGCCCCGTCCCGAACGCCTATTCTGTTGCCGACGTTGGCGCGAACCCGTGGGTCCGGAGAAAACGTTTCGGACGGGGCGAATGCCCCGTCCGGCGCAGGGGATCACTCCGCGACTCCCCAAGCCCCGAAGGGGCCTGACATACCAGCCCAGGGCAACGCCCTGGGGTAGCGTCGATTAATCGCCTCAACGCTGAAAGGGCGTGACATAAAGGTGCAGGGCCCGATGTCACGCCCTTTCAGGGCTGGGTTTCATTCTGTACCTCATACCCAGGGCGTTGCCCTGGGCTGGTATGTTCGACCCCGTTGGGGTCGGCACCTAACGTGAGCTGGTGGATGCGCTGCGCTTATCCACCCTACCCATGCTCGCGCCGAACGGGGTATGTCCCATCAACCGCGGCGGGACGGGGCGAATGCCCCGTCCGGCTTGGTTGCCGGGACAACGTTTCGGACGCAGCGCACGGCCCATCCGGCTTGGTCGCCGGGACAACGTTTCGGACCCGGCGCATGCCCCATCCGGGTTTACGTCCAACTACTTGAGAACCCGCCCAGCGGCCGACTTCTCAAGCCGCCTGAGCCAGACCTCCAACCCCTGCGCGTTGAGCTCGGTGTCGAGCGCGAGCAGTTCGATGATGCGCCCGTGGTCCATGTCCACCCCGTGGGCGCGGGCACTGGCGACCAGGTGCCGGGAGACCGCGTCCTTGAGCCGCGCGGCGCGTCCGGGATCGTCGCGGTCCTCCTCGGCCAACGCGATGGCGGCCAGGGCGCGGATGCTCTCGCGCAGTCCATCCACCAGGGTTTCGGGGGCATCGACGCGGCCGTAGTGGGTCAGGTACATGGCCGTCGGCTTGAAGGCCATGAGCTTGTCCAGGGTGGTCAGCCAACTCTCCGGGTCGAAGGCGACCGGGGTGGTGGGGGCGAAGAGCCAGGGGGCGGCGGCCTGGTCGAACTCGCGGTAGGAGATGCCGAAGGTATCGCCGGTGAAGAAGCCGCGGGTGCGTTCGTCGTAGATGCAGCCATGGTGGTTGGCGTGGCCGGGGGTGTCGATGAAGGTCAAGGTGCGCCCGGCGAGGTCGAATTCCTGGCCGTCCGCGGCGATGATCATGCGCGCCTTCGGCACCGGGAGCAGGTGCCCGTAGTCGCGCGCGAAGCCGTCCGCCCCATAGACCGCGCTGGCGCCGGCGATCAGGCGGGCGGGGTCGAGCATGTGGGGCGCCCCCTTGGGGTGGATGACCAACTGTGCCCCGGGGCAGGCGGCGATCAGGTCGCCGGAGCCGCCGGCGTGGTCCAGGTGGACATGGGTCGGCATCACATAGTCCACATGGGCGGGGGTGAGCCCAAGCTCGCCGATGAACTGGAGCAGGCGCGGCACCGTGTGGGCGGTGCCGGTCTCGACCAGGGCGAGGCGGTCGTGGGAGCGCACCAGGTAACAGGCGGCGAGTCCGTGGCGATAGAGTCCGGTCTCGATGCGGAAGACCTGATCGGCGACTTCCAGGATGGCGGGGGACGACATGGCGGCTCCTTCGGGGCGTGGGGGTTGGGTCAGGCCGGAGATTCTAAATCGAGGCGACGTGCGGTAGCGCACCGCGCCCTGGATTTTTGTATCATCGGGCGCACAATGAATCTTGAGTATAGAAAAAACCCGGAGGACCGACCATGAACGAAGCCACCATCGGCACCCTGTCTGAACTCAACGCGGCGCCGCGCGAGCGCGTCGACGTCGACGTCGACATCAACGCGATCACCCTTGAACAACCCTGGGAATGGCTCCGCAAGGGCTGGGCGGACCTGCGCCGCGCCCCCGGCTTCAGCCTGACCTACGGGGCCGTCTTCGTCGCCGTCAGCCTGCTCATGACCCTGGGCCTGCTGGCCGACGGTCTGTTCTTCATCGTCCCGGTGCTGGCCGCCGGCTTCTTCCTGGTCGCGCCCATGCTCGGCATCGGGCTCTACCAGATCAGTGCGAATCTGGAGACGGGCGCGCCGGTGCATTTCTGCCAGGCGCGCGAGGCGTGGCGGCGCAACGCCGTCCAGCTCGCGGCCATGGCCCTGGTCCTGGTGTTTATGATGCTGGTGTGGATGCTCGCCGCGATCCTGGTGTTCGCCCTGTTCTTCGACAACCCGGTGCCGACCTGGGAGCGCTTTATCCCGGTCGTCTTTCTGTCCGGGGAGAACAACACCTTCGTCCTGGCCGGGGTCCTGGTCGGCGGCGTGATCGCCGCCTTCACCTTTGCCATCAGCGCGGTGACCGTGCCCATGCTGATGGACCGTCCGGCGGTGGACGTGATGACCGCCATGCGCACCAGCGTCGCGGCGGTGCGGCGCAACTGGCAGCCGATGGGCCTGTGGGCGGTGCTGATCGTGCTGTTCGTGGGGCTCGGCATCCTTACCTGGTTCATCGGTCTGCTGGTCGCCATGCCGCTGATAGGCCACGGTACCTGGCACGCTTATCGGGACCTGGTGGCGCGGGATTGATGAGTTCAAGGATGAGGGATGAAGGGGGACTGGCGGGTTGCGTTCAGGCTTGGGGGTCGAAGGTGTAGCCGAGCATCTGGATATCGCGCTGGAAGTGGCGGGCGATCAGGTCGGCGGTCTCGTCGGTGTAGTAGCTGCGGTAGTCGTTGGACCTGTCGGTTGCCTGGCGGGCGTGGGGCAGGGTGGGGGCAGGGATGCCGATGCGGGCGCAGGCGGTCGCAAAATCGGCGTGCAGGTGCTCGTAACGGCCGATGAAGTCGACTGCCAGGTTGCCGTGCAGGTCGATCAGATAGTCGCTCTGCCACTCGATGGAGGTATCCAGGTGGTACTGGTAGGGGCGTTGCGGGTCCAGCTTCCAGCGCAGGAAGTCCGCGAAGGTCTCATGCCCGTCCAGTAACCGGGGCCGCTCCCGGCGGATGTGGTGGAAGGAGCTGACCTGCAGGTCCCAGGGGTTGCGCACAAAGGCGAACTTGAAGAGTTCATCGAAGAACTCCTTGGGCAGCATCTCCTTCGCGGCCACGACCTTGGCGTGGCGCGGGAACTTGCTCCCGAGACGGTGACCGCTCAGGTGACTGAAGCGGCTGCACAGGAACATCGGCCAGTACCAGGGGTCGGCCCAGCGCCGCCGCTCCAGGGCGGCGCGCACGCTGGTGCCGCCGGTCTTGGCGATATGGACGAAGAGGAAGCGGTGTTTGACGGAAAGCAGCATGGTGTGGATTCTATCCGAGCCGCACGCCGGGTGCCTACGCGCACCGCTGCCCTTTCTTGCATAATCACGGCGTGGACCCACGGCTCAACGACTTCCTGTCCCGCGCCCTCCTGCTCGACCTGGAGACCGGCCCCAATGGGGCCCTGCACAAAATCGGCGCGGTGCGCGACGGGGCGACCTTCCTGCGGCAGGGGCGCTTCGACGAGCGGGCGGCGCTCGCCGATCTGGACCACTTCGCCGCCGGTGCCGAGCTGGTCCTGGGCCACAATCTGCTGGGTCATGACCTGCACTGCCTGCGCGCCCGGCAACCGGCCCTGGCGCTGCTCCAGCGGCGGGTGGTCGACACCCTCTTTCTGTCCCCCCTGGCCTTCCCGGAAAATCCCTATCATCGCCTGGTGAAGGACTACAAGCTGGTGCGCGATACGGTGGCGGACCCGGTGGCGGATTGCCGCCTGGCGGCGCAGGTGTTCCGGGAGCAGTGGGCGGAATTCGCCCGCCGCGCCCTGGGCGGGGAGGCGGGGCTGCTCGCCATCTATCGCTTCTGTTTCCGCGGGGCCTCGGGGCTGGAGTCGGCGGCCACCGGGGGCACGGGCGTCTCGCTGGTGTTCGCCGCACTCGGGGTGGACCTGCCGGACGTGCCCGGGGTCCTCAACCTGCTGCGCGGGTGCTGGGAGGGACGGGTCTGCAAGGGCGCGGCCCAGACCCAGGCCCTGCGTTACCTGAGCGACCCGCAGTTGCGTCCGGCCCTGGCCTATGCGAGCGCCTGGCTCCAGGTGGCGGAGGGCCGCTCGGTGCTGCCGCCCTGGGTCAAACACCGGTTTCCCGCGACCACGGCCCTGCTGCACGCACTGCGCGACCTGCCCTGCGCCGCGCCGGATTGTCCGTGGTGCCGGACCACCCATGACCCCCTGGGCCAGCTCAGGCGCTGGTTCGGCCTGGACCAGTTCCGCCCGGAGCCCAAGGACAGCGACGGCGGCAGCCTCCAAGGTGCCATCTGCGCCCACGGCATGACGGAGGGCTCGCATCTCGCCATCCTGCCCACCGGAGGCGGCAAGTCGCTGTGCTTCCAGTTGCCCGCCCTGGTCCGCTACCTGCGCCGCGGCCAACTCACCGTCGTCATCTCCCCGCTCCAGGCACTGATGAAGGACCAGGTGGACAACCTGGTGCGCAAGACCGGAACCATCCAGGCCGCCGCCCTCTATGGGTTGCTGACGGCACCCGAGCGCGGCGAGGTGCTGGAGCGGGTCCGCCTGGGCGAGATCGCCATCCTCTATGTGTCGCCGGAGCAGTTACGCAACGTCTCCTTCCGGCGCGTGCTGGAGTCCCGTGAGATCGGCTGCTGGGTCTTCGACGAGGCGCACTGTCTGTCCAAGTGGGGCCACGACTTCCGGCCCGATTATCTCTATGCCGCCCGCTTCATCCACTGGAGAACTATGTCCAGGAGGCCGGGCGCGCCGGGCGCGACCGGGCGCCGGCCCGCTGCGTGCTGTTGTACGACGAGCAGGACACCGAGGGGCAGTTCCGGCTGGCGGCCGGTTCCCAACTCTCGCGCGCCGACATCGCCGAGATCCTGCGCGGCCTGCGCCGGGCGCGCCGCGACCAGGACGACTGTGTGGTCCTGACCGCCGGTGAACTGCTGCACGACGGGGACCTGCGGGTCGGGTTCGACGCCGAGGGCCGGGACTCCGACACCCGCGTGCGCACCGCCGTCGCCTGGCTGGAGCGCGCCGGGTTCGTCGAGCGCAACGAAAACCGCACCCGTGTCTTCCAGGGGCGCCCGGCGGTCGCGAACAGGGAGGAAGCCGAGCGGCGCATCGCGGGCCTGGGGCTCTCCGCGCAGCAGCGCGAGCGCTGGCTGGCGGTGCTGGATGCGCTCTTCAACTGCGAGCCGGACCAGGGCCTGACCGCCGATGAACTGGCCCAACTGCCTGCGTTCCGCCCACCCCAGGGCGCGGCCCCGGCCTGGGATCGCGGTGAGACCGCCGGTCAGCGGGTGCTGCGCACACTCTACGACATGGCCAAGGGCGGCCTGCTGCACCAGGGGCCCCAACAGAGTGCCTTCATCCGCTACAAGGTCGCCAACCCCTCGACCAAGCTGCTGGAGCAGGTCTGCACCGTGGAGCGGGCCATGCTCGCCGCCCTGCGCGAGGAGGCCCCGGACGCGGACGACCGCGCCTGGTATCCGCTCTCGATCCGGCGGCTCAACCAGCGCCTGCGCGACCAGGGGGTGGACAGCAATCCGGGACTGCTGTGCGACCTGCTGGGCAGCCTGGCCCGCGACGGGCGCGGGCTGGCCGGGGCGCGGGGGAGCCTGGAAGTGCGCCAGCGCGAGCGCGACCACTATCTGGTGCGCCTGCACCGCGACTGGTCGACCCTGGATGGGCTCGCCCAGCGGCGCCAGGGGATCGCCGCCGTGCTGCTCCAGGCGCTCATCGCCAGGATTCCGCCGCAGGCCCCGGCGGGCGCCGAGGTCCTGGTCGGCTTCGGGCTCGACGAACTCACGGCGGCCCTGCAAGGCGACCTGACCCTGGCCGGCAATCTGCCCGATCCCCTGGCGGCGGTGGAGCGGGGGCTCCTGTTCCTGCACGACCACGGGGTTATCGCCCTGCAGGGCGGCGTGGGGGTGTTCCGCCAGGCCATGACCATCCGTGTCCTGCCGGAGGCCAAGGGCAGGCCGTACAGCAAGGGTCACTATGCACCGCTCGCCCAGCACTATGGGGAGCGGGTCTTTCAGATCCATGTGATGGACGTCTATGCCCGTCTGGGGATGGAGAAGATCGCCCAGGCGATCGGGCTGGTCGTCGCCTATTTCACCCTGGAGCGCCCGGCCTTCGTGCGCCGCTATTTTCCCGACCGGCAGGAGGTCGTGGAGCGGGCGACTACCGCGGAGTCCTTCCGGCGCATCGTCGAGGCCCTGGACAACCCGGAACAGATCGCCATCGTGGCCGCGGAGCCGGAGACCAACCGCCTGGTCCTGGCCGGCCCCGGCTCCGGCAAGACGCGGGTCATCGTCCACCGCTGCGCCTATCTGCTGCGGGTCCTGCGGGTGGAGCCCCGGGCCATCCTGATCCTGTGCTCGCGGACGAGGGGCGCCTGACCCTGCTCGCCGTGGGCGACGATGACCAGAACATCTACGCCTTCCGTGGGGTGAGCGTGGACTTCATCCGCCGCTTCAAGGATGACTATCAGGCGCAGATTCACTACCTGATCGAGAATTACCGTTCTAGCGGTCACATCATCGCCGCCGCCAACGCACTGATCGCCCACAACCGGGAGCGCATGAAGACGGGCCAGCCGGGCCGCATCGATCGGCGCCGCCGCCGCGAGCCGCCCGGCGGGCGCTGGGAGGCGCTGGACCCACAGGGCCGCGGCCGGGTGGAGGTCCTCGAGTTGCCCGACCCAGGCCGTCAGGCCGCTGCCCTGGTAGACCTGATGCAGCGTCGGCGCGCCCTGGGCGGCGGGGACTGGTCCACGTTCGCCGTGCTCGCCTACCGTCACGAAACCCTGCAGCCGATCCGTGCCCTGTGCGAGGCCGCGGGCCTCCCGGTCGCCTGGCGCGGCGACCTGCCGCCCCTGCACCGGGTGCGGGAGATTGCCGCCTTCCTGGACGGGCTCGCCGCCCTGGGTCACACGCCCTGCACGGCCGCCGACCTCGATGCCCGGCTGCTTCCGGGGGAATCCGCCTGGCGGCAGGTGCTCCTGGACCTGATCGACGACTGGCGGGGGGAGGCGGGCGAGGGCGCCGTCGCCGCCTCCCGCATCCTGGAGTTCTGCTACGAGACCCTGGGCGAGCAACGGCGCGACCGGGGCCTGGGCGACGGCGTGCTGCTTGCCACCCTGCACGGGGCCAAGGGCCTGGAGTTCCCCCACGTCCTGATCGCCGACGGCCGCGGCGGCGGCGCCCCCGGCCGGGACGATCCGGAAGAGGTCCGGCGGCTCTACTATGTCGGCATGACCCGCGCCCGGGAGACCCTCACGCTCGGGCGGCTGCCGGGGGGCGCCAACCCGGCGCCGCGCCTGTTCGAGGGCGACTGGCTGCTGCACACCAGGGTCGAGATCGACGCGCCGCCCGCCGCCATCGTCACGCGGCGCTACGAACTCCTGAGCCCCGCGGCCATCGACCTGGGCTATGCCGGGCGTCAGTCGCCCGGGGACCCGATCCATAGCCGCCTCGCCGCACTTGCCACCGGCGCCGCGCTGCAACTGCGGGCCCAAGGCGATTCGGTCCTGCTCTGCGATGCGCGGGGCGGCTGCGTGGGCCGGCTCTCCCGGCGCGCCGCCGCCGACTGGCTGCCGCGCCTGCCCGCCGTCGAGTCCGCGCGGGTGGTCGCCCTGCTGCGGCGGCGCCGCGACGACGGGGATGCCGAGTACCGCGATACCTGTCGCGTGGAGACCTGGGAATATCCGCTGGTGGAACTGGTGTGGCGGGCCCCGGCGGCGGAACGGTCCTGACCATCGCGGCGGCCACTGGGAGCGCCGCACCCCAGTGCGGCGCGGCCTATCCTCCACACGCAACGCCGCGGTCGCGTGCGAGATCGCGCCGCACTGGGGTGCGGCGCTCCCAGTAAGTGCCGGCTCCCACGCTCCGGCGTCACTGCCGTTGAGTCAAGCACCGCCGCCCAAGCCCCTGGAGTCCAAGGCTTCAGCCTTGGAGCGCGCCAAGGCTGAAGCCTTGGACTCCAGGCAGAGGCGAGCCGGTCGGCGAGTGCGCCTTAATGGCAGTGACGCGGGAGCGTGGGAACGAGAAAAGGCCGGCGGAGCCCGTCCCTTCGCCCCGGGTTGTCTTGAGCCCCGAAGGGGCATGACATACCAGCCCAGGGCAACGCCCTGGGTATGAGGTGAATAACGGAGCCTAGCCCTGAAAGGGCGTGACAAAAGCAATCGCGCTATGATGTCACGCCCTTTCAGGGCTAAGCCGATTAAATGGTGCTATCCCAGGGCGTTGCCCTGGGCTGGTATGTGCGACCCCGTTGGGGTCGGTGCGCACGATAAGGTGGAACGGGGTACTAGGACCAAGGCTTTGCGGGGGCGCAGGAGATGGGTTTCGCTGCGCTCTACCCATCCGGGCTGGCGGCGCGGGGAACGCGGGCGGCGGAGTTCGCCGTGGCGTCGCGGCGCGGCCGCAGGCCGCTCCCACAAGGGCCTTTCATGTTCCGCGGTCGCGTCGCGGCTGAAGCCGTTCCCACCGGGTCCCGGCCTGACGTTCACGGTAAGCAATGGCTGCCCAGGCTCGCAGCGGTGTCACGCGGGCCAGGGCCGGGTCAAGGCGGTGGGTCGGACCCGTCGCCGTCGGCGGCCAGGTCGGCGCGCTCTTGGGTGATCTCGCGGCGCAGCGCGTCCGGGTCCGGGAGCCCGGCGGTAGGTTGGGCGGGGATCAGGTCCAGGGCCTGGTTGAGCCAGTAGAGGGCGCCGGGGTGGTCGCCGTGCTTGGCGGCGCGATCGGCGCATTCGCGGCAGTCGGATAGCAGCGCGGACGGGTTGTCGGCGGCGCGGGCGGCGCGGATTGCGAATACCTCCTCTCGGAGTACCTTGGCCTCAGCGGAACGGCCCAGAGCCGTCAGGGTCAAACCGATGTTGTAGAGCGAATTGGCGATATCGGGATGCCCAGCCGGCAGGGCCTTGCGCCAAATCGCCAGGGCCTCTTCGTGCCGCTCCAGCGCCTCCTGATGCCGACCGAGGTCGCCGAGCACCCCGGCAATGTTTTTGAGCGATTGGGCGATATCGGGATGCCCGGCCGGCAGGGCCTTGCGCCGGATGGCCAGGGCCTCTTCGTGTCGCTCCAGTGCCTCCTGATGCCGACCGAGGGCGTCGAGAACTCCGCCGATGTTGTCGATCGCGATGGCGATGAAGCGATGCCCCGCCGGCAATGCCTTGAGCGAGATCGTGAGGGCCTCTTCCTGCCGCTCCAGCGCCTCCTGATGCCGACCGAGGGCGGAGAGCACCAATGCGATGTTGTTGAGCGATTCGGCGATGTCAGCATGCCCGGCCGGCAGGGCCTTACGCCGGATCGCCACAGCCTCTTCATGTCTTGCCAATGCCGGCACAAGTTTGCCAAGGTCCCCAAGAATGAGCGCCGTTAGGCCCAACGCCGCCGCGGAGTTCGCGCTGCTTGCACCTTCTGCCGTTCGGATCAACGCCAGGCACTCCTCCGCAATGCGGAGTGCCCGCTTCAACTCACCAGCGTCGAATAGGGCTACCGCGAGTGGCACTGGTTCAGTTTAATTCCTGTTTACAAGACATTGAAATATATGTAATATATCTAGTTCGGCGCGGGTTTCCGTCACTTTTTGAATAAGTGAGAACTTCTTGAACGGACAATGGACATGCCCTCATTGCAATTCACAGAATTGTCGGCATCACAAGACGTATCAAACCGGTCATAACGGTACGCGTTTGCTGTGGCGATGTCAAAGTTGCAATAGGCTCTTTTCCGAGACCAAAGCCACCCTTATCGAGGGGCTCAGGAAACCGACCAGCTTCATCATTCAAGTGCTCAAAACGCGCACTGAGGGGATCGGCTTGAACGCCGCCTGCCGGGCCTTCGCGATTGCGAAGAATACGTTGCTCCTATGGGAGCGTCGCCTGGCCGATTGCAAGGATGTGCTGGTCATATATGCCCTGACGCACACCTTTATTGAGCAACTGATCGAAGGTGATGAGCTTTATACGAAAGTGAATAGGAATGTCCCCCCGGAGGATTGTGAAGGCTGGACGATCGTACTGATGGAAAGGGCAAGTCGATTTATCTGGGCGCTTCAGTGCGGGAAAAAGGATCGCAGCCTATTTTCATATGCCATACAAATACTTAGAGATGTCATCCTGCGTACTGGCGATGTCACTCTAGTCACCGACGGGGAACGTCGGTATGGCAATCTCCTGTTTGAAATTTGCCACGAAGTATTGCGAACCGGAAAACGCGGCCGCCCACCGAAAGTGCTTCGTCGCGGTGTGAAGGTGCGCCTTAAGAATAAAGGGAAAGGAACTGATAGAACGGGGCACTCGCGTCCCAAATACGAAACCCCTCATCCGGAGCATCCAGAAACCGATCAAGATGTGACGCCAGCCGATATTCATGCTAATCATTTGGAAGCATCGAACGCTTCATTTCGGCGAAAGAATTCTGCTTATCGCCGCCGAACGAATACGTACGCGAAGAGCATTTCTGGTTTGCAAAGAACATTGGATATGTTGTGGATTGTCCATAACTTTATTCGCAGCCACTTCACGACAAAACAGGTTCCTGCGGTGGCTCTGGGGATTCTCCAGCAGGGACTCTCGTGGGATGAGGTCCTTAGAGTTCGACAGCCCAGGTTATAAAAATACTACAAAAACATAAGGATAAGGAAGAACCAAACTGAACCAGTGCCCCGCGAGTCGATTGAGCCAAAATCGGCGCATCCCTTCGGGCACCCCATGCGGCTGCCGGCCATAGGCATCCAGCCAGGCTAGGCGCCGCCAGACGGGCCAGCGGTCCTCATTCTGTTTGATCGCATCCCAAACGGCCTCTGGCGACACGCGCCGCGCCTTGAGGTCGCCGACGAGTAGGCGGCTGGCGGACCGGGCATGGGCGATATTGAGCCAGTAGAAGAGTTCGCCGTCCAGTGCGCGGCGGCGGGGCTGGTCGCCAACATGGTCGAGCACCGCCAGGTGCAGTTCGGCGATGCCGCGGTTGTGCGGCGGCAGCACGGCCGCGAGCCGGGCCAGGAGTGCCTGGGCGCGCTGTTGGCGGTCCCGGCGGCTCTGGCGGTTGCGCAGGTGCTGCGCGAGCAGCGGGTTGCGGAAGCGGAAGACCTCCTGATCGGGGAAGTTCGGGTGTCGACAGCCCAGATAGTCGAGTTGGGGCTCAGGTGCGTTCGCATCGACGGCTGATTGTTCACTCCCCCTCATCGCGGGAGAGAGCCGTGGGGAGGGTAGGCCGTTGGGCTTGAGCCCGGTAATCCCCCATTCCAGGCGATTGAGCCCGTCATCGGTCAATCCAGCGCGCAGATCGACCCAAGTGAAGGCCTGGAGGAACAGCGGTAATGCCGGCTCGACCGGTGCGTCGGGGAGCAGCACCGGGATCACCGGCAAACGACGTGTCACGCATTGGGATAGACAGGCGCGCATTTCCGGGACTTCCCACGGACCCAGGCCGTCTCTGCCGACCAATACGGCGGCCGTGTGCACCGATTGAATGATCCTTTCCACCGCCTCCTGCCAAGGCCGTCCCGGCACCAGTTCTTCTTCGTCCAGCCAGACCTTCAGACCGCGTGCCTGTAGCGCCTGGGCCAGTTGCCGCACCGCCGGCTTGTCCCGGCTGTTGTGGCTGAGGAACACGTTGAATGATTCTGGCTCCCCTGCGTGGGAGGGCGTTGGGGGGAGGGGGTGAACGCTCAGGTTGGCAGCCGTCGGATCGGCCTGCGGCTCCACCAGGTGCGCATCGAGCAGGTCGAGCAGTCGGTCGCGGCGCGCCTCGTCCAGACCGAGACAGTCGGCGACGATGCCGAAGGCGATGTTGCGCCCGCACAGACAGCCGTGGTCCAGAAAGCTGCGCAGGTCCGCGGCGGCCTCTGGTCCGGCGTCGGAGCGCATCCGCTCGATCAGCCCGTGCAGTGGCCGGAAGATCCCGGGGCCGAACAGTTGGTCCAGGTCGGCCAAGGACTCGGCCTGGTCGCGCAGTCGCCAGACTCCGGCCGGGTCCGGGCCGATCAGGTCGCGCTGGGCCAGGTCCACCAGGGTCAGTGCGGCGAGCCCCGGGCTGCCCTGGGCACGGATGGCGACGGCCTGGAGCAGCGGGCGCGGCAGGGCCTGGGCGCCTAGGCAGCCGGCGAGCCGGTGGTCCAGGTCCGCAGCCGTCAGTGGTTGCAGGGCCAGGCGCAGGGGGGCGAGGTCCTGGTAGTCGCACTCCCGCCCGGCGTCGTGCTGGGTGAATGCGAGCACCAGCCCCGGCAGGCTCGGCAGCCATTGCAGCAGCAGGTCGCGCACGCTCGCCTCGGGCTGGCGCTGCTCCGGGATCTGGAGCAGCACCCCACCGCCGCCGCGACGGTCGGCGACCGACTCGGCCAGGTCACGCAGGGTCTCGAGGAAACGCTCCGGCGGCGGGCGCGCCTGGTCCGGGGTCCAGTGCCGCAAGAACAGGCCCGGCAACCGGGCGGCCGGGAACTCCAACTCGATGGCCAGCGGCAGCCAGGCGAGTCGGTCCCAGCCCGACAGGTTGACCCGGAGCTTTACCTTGACCTCGTTGAACTGGGCATGGATGGCCGCGGCGCGGCGTGCACCGGCCTTGCCCTGCCGCTGGCGCAGCTCGAGCAGGACCTTGTCCAGATAGTCCTCAGCCAGCACCCCGTCCGGGCTCGCCGCGTCCAGGTCCAGCACCGCATGGACCAGGGGCCAGCCGCACCGCCCGGCATCGAAGGCGGCGGCGCGCAGCAGATAGGTCTTGCCGCTGCCGGTGGGACCGCGCAGTTCGATCACGCGCTGAAAGGCCGGGTCCTCGCCGCACAATGCAGCACGCAGCCGCCCGCGCAACGCCGGGTCGTGCAGGTTCCAGCGGTGGTACTGGTCCGCGGGGCCGGTAAAGCCGAGACCAGCGGGGGTGGAGAAGGCCATGCGAACTGCTCCGGGCTTGGGTTCCGTTACCGGTGCGCAGGATACCGCGGGCACAGTCGCGGAGTCATGGGGCGCTATTGTCGCTGAGTCACCCTGGGAATTCCGCGAAGCCATGACGATCCGCGTCCTTCCGGAGGCCAAGGGCAGGGGGCAGCGGACGTGCAGCTATGCTCCTGTCGCGTAAGATCGCATTGGCTCCCAACAAGGCCGAGGCCCGGTGCGCGAATCGTGTCGACACCGGCTGCCCGCGGGGCTAATCTTTCCCCGCGACCGCCGAACATCCTACCGCCTATGCAAGCAACGAAGCTCAAGACCCTTGAAGACCTGCTGTGCGACCCCGACGAGCGGGTGGAACTGATCGACGGCGAGATCGTCTCCCCGGGTCACGAGCGCAAAGATACCCCATGTCCGAATTCGACCTGATCCGCACCCATTTCGCCGCCCTGGGGTCCACCCGTGAGGACGTCATCTTAGGCGTCGGCGACGACTGCGCCCTGCTCACGGTGCCCCCGGGCCAGCAATTGGCGGTGAGCATCGACACCCTGGCGGCCGGGGTGCATTTCCTGCCCGATTGTGACCCGGAGGCGCTCGGTCATAAATGCCTGGCGGTGGGGCTGAGCGACCTGGCGGCGATGGGCGCGGCGCCCGCCTGGGCGACCCTGGCACTGACTCTGCCGGCGGACCTGCCGCGCACCTCGCCGGATTGGCTGGCGGCCTTTGCCCACGGCTTCGGGCAACTGGCGCTGGCGCACGGCGTCGCCCTGGTGGGGGGCGATACCACCCGCGGACCCCTGTCCATCACGGTGCAGGTGCATGGGCTGATCCCGGTCGGTGCCGCGGTCCGGCGCGCCGGTGCGCGCGCGGGTGATCTCGTCTGTGTCAGCGGGACCCTGGGCGACGCGGGGCTCGCCCTGCGCGCACTGCTCGCCGGGGAGGTGCCGGCGTCGGACCTGCGGGCGCGGCTGGAGCGGCCGACGCCACGGGTCGCAGTGGGGCTCGCCCTGCGAGGGTTGGCGAGTGCCATGATCGATTGCTCGGACGGTTTGGCGGCGGATTTGGGCCACATCCTTACGGCAAGCGGGGTAGGAGCGGAACTGGACTTGGCCGCCCTGCCGCTCACTGGGGCCGTGGCCGCGGCGGTCGCCGAGACCGGGGACTGGGGCCTGCCGCTCGCCAGTGGTGACGACTATGAGCTGTGTTTCTGCCTGCCTGCCGGGTACCGGGAGCGGCTTGCGGTGATCGCCGCGCGGTGCGGTTGTCCACTGACTCCGATCGGGCGGGTCCTCACCGGTTCGGGTCTCGTCTGCCGCTCGCCCGCTGGGGCGGTGGTCGCGTTGGACGCCGCCGGGTTCGACCATTTTGCCGCGGGGGCGCGCTGAGGCGGACCTCCCCGCGGTGGTGCCCTGTTACATCAGGGTGGAGATACCAGGGCCACTAGCCGAACCGTACGCGTAGGGTGCGTCGCGCGCACCGAGGCGCTGCCAAGACTTACGGCGTTTCGCTCCGCCACAGCCTCTCAAGGTGCGCACGGCGCACCCTACGTCAATAGGTCCGAGTCGTTGCGCCTGGTGCTACTAAAGCGCGGGCGCCGGTACCATGGCGCCGGTGGGGGCCACATCGACCGTCGGTTTCTTGTCCCCCTTGCGTTCGTCGGCGGTCGCGGCCGGACCCAGGTTAAGGGCGGGTTTCGTTGTCGGCATCGACTTGCTCGTCGTGTCGCGGTCCGCCTGGGCCTTGGTCGCCTGTTGGAGTGCCCGCCTGAGCCGCTCGCGCTCGCGCTTGAGGGTCCGCAACTGCTGGCCCTCGTCGCCCGCCGCGCCGGTGTAATCCTTCAAGGCGCCGCGCATCTGCGCCGCGCTCGACCGGATCTCGGCCTCGATGGATGCCAGTTGTTGGGTCAGACCATTGATCTCGGCGGGTCCGGCCAGGGTGCCGGTGGCGGTGAGGGCAATGAGCAAGACCCCGAGCGCGCGTTTGGATTGCCTCATCTTTTCTCCGTCGAGTTGGTGATCATTCGTGCTTCAGGGCGGCACTCGCCCGGTGCGACTGTCCGTCGGCGCTGGTTTGACGTCAGCCGCGGCCGGGCCTTTCCGGGCGGCGCGGTTGGCCGTCTCCAGCTTGTGTCTGAGGTCGATCTCCCGCACGGTGAGATCGCTGAGATTGGCCCCGCGACGGGGCGTCGGTGTCTCATCAAATGCGGCGGTGGCCTTGTCTACCTGGGGTTCGATGACCTCGAGCCGGTGCTGAATCTCCGGGCGCTGGTGCAGGAGTGCCCCGGCCTCATTGCGCCGCTGGGTAGCCTCGGCCTGCGTGATGTCATGTACGATCTTGTCCCGCCGCCGCTTCAGTTCCCGCAGGCGCAGCCCGACGTTCCGAATGGCCTGTTGGTCATAGACACGCAGCGTCGACTGCAGCTCGGTTTCGGTTTCGGCAATGACCTGATTGGCATTGGTCAGGTCCTGTTGCAGCAGCATCAGGTCGGACCCGGCGAGGGCGACCGGCGACAGGAGCAGACCGAGCCACAGGATCATGGGGCGCAGGCAGCCGATACAGGGCAGCGTGGGCGAATGGTGAGCGGCGGGAGTCACAGCCAGGATGCTAGGGCTTCGCCGGCCCCGTGACAAGGTGGGCGGTGCCAGTTGCGCTGGCCCCGCCGACGCTCAGCCCCGCTGCGGACGGACCCTGGTGACCGGCACGGCGCTGCACGGGTCGTCCGGCCAGGCGTGTTTGGGGTAGCGACCGCGCAACTCCTTGCGGACCTCCGGGTAGCCGCGCGCCCAGAAGCCGGCCAGATCGCGGGTGATCTGGACCGGGCGGCCGGCGGGCGAGAGCAGGTGCAGCATCACCGGGACCCGGCCAGCGCACAGGCTGGGGGTCTCCCGGGTGCCGAACAGTTCCTGGACCGGGACCGGCAGCACCGGTTCCGGACCCGCCAGGTAGTCGAGCCGCCGCCGGTTGCCGGCGGGGGTGGTGAGGGTCTCGGGGGCCAGGGTGTCAAGGCGCGCGCGCTGCCCCCAGTCGAGCATCCCGACGAGGATCTCGGCCAGGCGCAGGGCGCGCACGTCCGCGAGGCTGCGTTTGCCCTGGAGCCAGGGCGCGAGCCAGTCGTCCAGGTCTGCGCACAGGCGCGCATCGCCGAGGTCGGGCCAGCCGCCCGCGGGGTCGTGGGTGCGCAGGAGACCGACCCGCGCCTGGAACTGGCGCGCCGCCGGGTCCCAGGGCAGGGCGCGCTCGAACTGGCGTGCCACCTGTTCCAGGAGCAGGGCCAGGGTCCGCCCCGGGTCCGCCGTGGGCAGCGGCTGGGAGTCAAGGACCAGGGCGCCGAGCCGGGATTCACGGCGCGCCGTCACGCTCTCCCGGGTCGCGTCCCAGGCCAGCGCCTCGGTGGTCTGGATACGCTCGGCCAGGGTGCCGCGCAACTCGGCCTCGCTGATCGGCAGGGCGAGTTGGATGCGGGCATCGGGGCCGCGGGCGTCCAGTTCCGCCGCTACCAGGTAGGGGTGGACCGCCAGGGCATCGTCGCGCGGCAGTTCGGCACCGGTGCCCCCGGCCAGCAGATAGCGCGACCCGGCGGCGCCCCGGCGTTGGCAGACCCGGTCGGGATAGGCGAGCGCGAGCAGGGCGCCGGCCTCCAGCGGGGCCGGGTCGGTGTCCGTCGCCGCCGCGCGCCCGGCCCGCTCCGGGTCCGGTACCAGCCGGCGGCTCAGTCGGTCGGCGGTGATGAGGCGCCCACGTTCCATGTCGCGCCCGGCACGGCCCTCCCGGAAGGCCGCCAGGGCGCCCAGACGCAGGCCCAGGTCCGCCGGGCGCCCCGCCCCGGGGGCGCCGGTCCAGCCGTCGCGCTCGGCCAGCAGGGCCGCGAGATCCGCGGCGCGGCGTGCCTCCCGGCCGGGCCGGGCGGCGCACAGCATCCGCCCCAGGCGCGGGTGCAGGGGCAGTTCCGCCAACCGGCGCCCGCGCGGGGTGATGGCCCCGGAGGGGTCCAGCGCCCCCAGGTCGCGGAGCAGGTCGACCGCCTGGAGCCAGGCGGGGGCGGGCGGCGGGTCCAGCCAGCACAGGGCGGCGGGGTCGCGCAGGCCCCACAGGGCCAGATCCAGGGCCAGGGGCGCCAGGTCCGCGTCCAGGATCTCGGCGCGTCGGTGCGGGGCGCGGCCGACCTCCTGGGCGCGCGTCCACAGCCGGTAGCAGACGCCGGGGCCGAGCCGCCCGGCGCGCCCGGCGCGCTGCTCGGCGGACGCGAGCGGGATCGGCTCGGTCACCAGGCGCGTGAGCCCGGAGCCGGCGTGAAAGCGGGGCTTGCGCGCGAGCCCGCCGTCGATGACCGTAGTCACCCCCTCGATGGTGACGCTGGTCTCGGCGATATCGGTGGCGAGCACTACCCGGCGGCCGGACCCCGGCCCGGGGACCAGGGCGCGTTGTTGTTCCGCCACCGTCAGCGATCCATGCAGCGGCAGCACCGCGATCCCCTCGTCCAGGGTGCCGGCCAGACGGGCGCGCACCCGCTCGATCTCCCCGGCGCCGGGCAGGAAGGCGAGCAGGTCGCCGGGCTGGTCGCGCAGCGCCTCGCGGACCGTCTGTTCCATGGCGGCCAGCGGGTCGCGCGGCGGGACCTCCAGATAGCGTACCGCCACCGGGAAGCTGCGCCCTGCGGCGCTGATGACCGGGGCCGCGCCCAGCAGGCGGGCGACGGCGTCCGCCTCCAGGGTGGCGGACATGACGAGGAGACGGAGATCCGGGCGCAGGGCCGCGGCCAGGTCGAGCGCCAGCGCGAGCCCCAGGTCCGCCTGGAGGCTCCGTTCGTGGAATTCGTCGAAGATCAGGAGCCCGACGCCTGCGAGTTCGGGATCGGACTGGAGCCGACGGGTGAGGATGCCCTCGGTCAGGACCTGGATGCGGGTGCCGGCCCCGATCCGCCGCTCGAAGCGGACCTGGTAGCCGACCGTTTCCCCGACGGTTTCGCCCAGCAGGTCGGCCATGCGGGCGGCGGCCATGCGGGCGGCCGGGCGCCGCGGTTCCAGCATGAGGATGGTGCCGCCCGCAAGCCAAGGGGCGTCGCGCAGCAGCAGCGGGACCCTCGTGGTCTTGCCGGAGCCGGGCGGGGCGGTGAGGACCGCGTGGCCTTGGGCCAAGGCGGTCGCCAGTAGCGGCAGGGCGCCGTCGACCGGCAGCGGCGCCCCGAGGTCGCTCGGGCTCAGGACGCGGCCGGCGCCTCGGTCTCGCCTTCAGCGACCGGCTCCGGGACCGGCTTGGGCCGCGGCTGCGTGATCAGGGCCTCGGCCAACAGGATCTTGGTCTTGTCACCGGCCTTGACCCACTGCTTCTTGGCCTTGACCGCGTAGCGGCCGGACTTTTTCTGGTAGATGGTGTATTCGGCGGTCTGTTTGATCTGCTGCATAGTGGATTCAGTGGTTAGCGCTTAGGGTCCGCTACGCGGACCAGAAACCTCTCGTCAAGCAAGAGGGTCGAGGTGATGACCAGGCCCGATCAGTCCGGGTCCCGGTCGCCGGCCTTCGGCAGCACCTTTGGTGCGTCCGGGTCGCGTTGGATCTCGATCCGGAATTGCGCGACCAGGGCCGCCATGGCGCCCAGGGCCGCGAGCACCGGCGCCATGAGCGTCAGCAGCCCGGCGACCCCGAGACCGACATTGAGCGGGATCTCCACGAGCGACTCGCCGGTCGGCCGACGCACCACCAGCCGGCGTACGCTGCCCTGTTGGATCAGTGCCTTGACCTTGTCCACCAGGTCGCTCCCGGCGACGGTGATCTCCTCGGTCAGTGGTCGTTGGTCCTTGTCGAACATGGGGGCTCGCCTGCGGTGGTGGATCGAAGAGCGGAACTGTAACCCCGCAAAGGGCATTTGTCACGCCAGGGCGCCAAGCTCGCCAAGGGTTTTCAGTGCCTTATCGGCGTCGGGCGATTTACCCGGCGGGTGATCCGGATCTTGGATCTACCCTGCTGTATTTCTTGGCGGGCTTGGCGCCTTGGCGTGGGCAACTGCCGGATTTCTGTAAACGCTTCGTTGTCGTTGTCGTTGTCGTAATCGAGGTTATCGTAGCGTCCCGCATTCTCTCGCACCCGAAAGTGCATCGCTTTTCCGAACTACGACAACGACAACGACGCTGCGGGCAGCGACCTAAGCGCTCAGGGTCCCACCAAGGTGGGGCCGGATCAGCTCGAGCATGGACTGGTGGATCTTGAGGTTGCCGGCCACCAGGTTGCAGGTGTCGAAATAGCGGCTGCCGCCGGCCAGGTCGGTGACGGTGCCGCCGGCCTCGGTGACCAGCAGGGCGCCGGCGGCGAAGTCCCAGGGGCTCAGACCCAATTCCCAGAAGCCGTCGGTGCGCCCGGCGGCGACCCAGGCGAGATCCAAGGCGGCGGAGCCGGGGCGGCGCAGCCCGGCGGTATTGAGTGTCATGTCCTTGAACATGGCGAGGTAGGCGTCGATGTGGCGCTGGTCGCGGAAGGGAAAGCCGGTACCGATCAGGGCGCCCTCCAGCGAGGGGCGGGTGGCGACGCGCAGGCGCCGGTCGTTGAGTTGGGCGCCTTCGCCGCGGGCGGCGGTGAAGAGTTCCTCGCGCAGGGGATCGTAGACGACCGCGCACTCGAGCTGGCCGCGGTGGCGCTGGGCGATGGAGACCGCGAACTGGGGGAAACCGTGGAGATAGTTGGTGGTACCGTCCAGGGGGTCGATAATCCACTCGAAGTCGCCTTGACCCTGGGCGCCGCTCTCCTCGGCGAGGATGGCGTGGCTGGGGAAGCGGGCGCGCAGTTCCTGGATGATGGCCTGCTCGGCGCCGCGGTCCACTTCGCTCACGAAGTCGTTGCGGCCCTTGGTCTGGGCCTTGATTTGGTCGACCCGCTCGTAGTAGCGCAGCAGCACCTTGGCGGCGGCACGGGCGGCACGGATGGCAATGTTCAGTGTTGGGTTCATGTCCGATACCATACCCTAAGGGGTGCGCCTGGCAAAGATCGACAGTGGACGATATTCTTGAACGACCTTGGACCCCCATGACCGAACCAACCATCACACCGCCGCTTCCGCCCCCCCTCGCACCCCTGGCCCGGATCCGCTTTGTGCTGGTGGGGACCACCCATACCGGCAACCTGGGCGCGTCCGCCCGGGCCATGAAGACCATGGGCCTGACGCGCCTGGAACTGGCGAGCCCCCGCTCGCCGCCGGATGCGCAGGCGTTGGCGCGCGCCGCCGGGGCGGATGACCTGCTCCAGCGCGCCGGGGTCCACGCGAGTCTGGCGGGGGCACTCACCGGGTGTCGGCTGGTGATCGGTGCCAGCGCCCGGCTGCGCTCGCTTCCCTGGCCCCTGCTGGAGCCGCCGGCGGCGGCCCGGTTGCTGCTCGCGGAGGCGGCGCTGGGGGACGTGGCCCTGGTCTTCGGGCGGGAGAACTCCGGCCTGGCCAACGAGGAGCTTGCCTGTTGCAATTCACTGGTGCACATCCCGACCGACCCCGGATTCAGCTCGCTGAATCTGGCCGCCGCCGTGCAGGTGCTCGCCTACGAGGTGCGCCGGGCCTGGCGGGAGGGACAGGGGGTCGCGCTGGTCGATGAGCCGCGGGCGGTTGCGACCGCCGAGGCCCTGGACGGTTTCCACGCCCACCTGGCGCAGACCCTGACGGAGATCGGCTTCGCGACCCCGGGCCAGTCCGCCCGGCTCCTGATGCGGCTGCGGCGCCTGTTCAACCGGGCGCGGCCCGATCGGGTGGAACTCAACATCCTGCGCGGCATCCTGAGCGCCGTCCAGGGACGCAAGCGGGCTGGGCGTACGAGCGCGGTGCCGCCCGGGCCGACGGATGAAACCAAGATGCAATCCCATGTTTGACCGGCTGCGAGAGGATATCGCGAGCGTCTTCGAGCGCGACCCGGCAGCGCGGACCCGCTTCGAGGTCCTGACCACCTACCCCGGGCTGCATGCGGTGCTGGTCCACCGGCTGACCCACTGGTTGTGGCTGCGCAAGCTCAAGTGGCTGGCGCGGGTGCTGTCGAACGTGGCGCGCCTCTTTACCGGCATCGAGATCCACCCCGGGGCGGACCTCGGGCGGCGTCTTTTCATCGACCACGGCATGGGCGTGGTGATCGGGGAGACCGCCGTCATCGGTGACGACTGCACCCTCTACCACGGTGTGACCCTGGGCGGCACCAGTTGGCAGAAGGGCAAGCGCCACCCGAGCCTGGGCCGCGACGTGGTGGTGGGGGCCGGGGCCAAGGTGCTGGGCCCGATCGTCATCGGCGACGGGGCGCGGATCGGCTCCAACGCGGTGGTGGTCAAGACCGTGCCCCCGGGGGCTACCGTGGTGGGTATCCCCGGCCGCGTGATCGAGTGCGAGCGCGACGCCGAGCGGCGGCGCCGGGCCGACACCGCGGCGCGGATCGGCTTCGACGCCTATGGGGCGACCCTGGACGCCCCCGACCCGGTGGCCAACGCCATCAACCGTATGCTCGACCACATCCACCACATGGACCAGCGCCTGGAGGCCATGTCCCGCGCCCTGGAGGCGCGGGGCATCATGGAGCACTTCGACCACGACGCGGACCTGGATGGGGGCGTGATCGACTCCCCGGCGGCGCTTGGCGGTTCGGACGGCCAGCCGGGCGCCCCCACCCCGCGGACGTCCAGTCGAACCCCCGGACCCTGAACCCCGAACCCCGAACCCCGAACCCCCGGATCAAGAGCCCGCGGAGTAACTGAGGCATTAATTGATCAACGCGCTTGGGTAAAGTACCATAGTGGCGTAAACCCCTACCCGGGAAGGCGTTGAGCATGAGAGGGTCCACATGAGACTGACCACGAAAGGGCGTTACGCGGTGACCGCGATGCTGGATCTGGCCCTCAACCAGGGCAAGGGACCGACCGCCCTCGCCGACATCGCCCAACGCCAGGGGATCTCGCTGTCCTATCTGGAGCAACTGTTTGCCAAACTGCGCCGCCGCGCCCTGGTCACCAGCGTGCGGGGCCCCGGCGGCGGCTACAACCTGGGGCGCGCGGCCAGCGACATCCCGGTGGCCGAGGTCATCGCCGCGGTGGATGAGACCGTAGACACCACCCGCTGCGGCGGGGCGGGCGATTGCCAGGATGGGCGCCCCTGTCTGACCCACGAACTGTGGCGTGACCTGAGCGATCGCATCCAGGACTACTTGCAAAGTGTCACGCTCCAGCAACTCGTCGAGCGGCGCGACAGTGCGGCCGTGCGGGGGGTTGCGTGCAGCGCCATCGACATCAAGCTGGACCTCGTTCCAAGCGGGGTCCCCAACGGGACGGCCGCGGCCCGCGCCTGACCCCTCACCGACCCAATCCTGATCCCCGTCGCCGCCCCTAACGGCTCTTCGCCCCCACCACTGCACCGGTCGCACGGCGGCGCGCCGGGTGCGGGTCCCAAGCCCCACAGCCGCTGCCGCGATGGTGCGGAGTCCCTCATGAAGTTACCGATTTATATGGATTATTCCGCCACCACCCCGGTCGACCCGCGGGTGGCTGCGCGCCTGTGCGCCTGTCTGACGCCCGATGGCATCTTCGGCAACCCGGCGTCGCGCTCCCACGCCTTCGGTTGGGCCGCCGAGGAGGCCGTGGAGGAGGCGCGCCGCCAGGTGGCCGAACTGGTCAACGCGGACCCGCGCGAGATCGCCTGGACCTCCGGTGCCACCGAGTCCGACAATTTGGCGATCAAGGGCGCCGCCCATTTCTCCGCGCCGCGCGGTCGGCACCTGGTCACCGTCAAGACCGAACACAAGGCGGTGCTCGATACCTGCCGCCAACTGGAGCGGGAAGGGTTCGAGGTCACCTATCTGGACCCGGAACCGAACGGCCTGCTCGACCTCAAGCG
This sequence comes from Candidatus Thiodictyon syntrophicum, assembly GCF_002813775.1. Classification (NCBI taxonomy): domain Bacteria; kingdom Pseudomonadati; phylum Pseudomonadota; class Gammaproteobacteria; order Chromatiales; family Chromatiaceae; genus Thiodictyon; species Candidatus Thiodictyon syntrophicum. The sequence goes on along the minus strand of NZ_CP020370.1, from coordinate 6,190,635 downwards.
GCTCGCCGCGGCCTTGCGGCCCGACACCACCCTGGTTTCGGTCATGCATGTGAACAACGAGATCGGCGTCATCCAGGACATCGCCGCCATCGGTGAACTGACCAGGGCGCGCGGCGTCCTGTTCCATGTCGATGCCGCCCAGAGCACCGGCAAGGTCCCCATCGATCTCGCGACCATGCCGGTGGACCTGATGTCCTTCTCGGCCCACAAGACCTATGGGCCCAAGGGCGTCGGTGCACTCTATGTCCGGCGCAAGCCGCGGGTGCGGATCGAGGCGCAGCTGCACGGTGGCGGCCACGAACGGGGGCTGCGCTCCGGCACCCTGCCCACCCACCAGATCGTCGGCATGGGTGAGGCCTTCCGCATCGCCCGTCTGGAGATGGCGCAGGAGCACGCGCGGGTGCTGGCCTTGCGCCAACGTCTCTGGAACGGACTCAAGGACATGGAGCAGGTCTTCCTGAACGGCGACGAGGAGCGGCGGGTGGCCGGCAACCTCAACGTCAGCTTCGCCCATGTGGAGGGCGAGTCATTGATCATGGCCCTGAAGGACCTGGCCGTGTCCTCCGGGTCCGCCTGCACCTCCGCCAGCCTGGAGCCGAGCTATGTCCTGCGGGCCATCGGCCGGGAGGACGAACTGGCCCATAGTTCCATCCGCTTCACGCTGGGGCGCTTCTCCACCGCGCCGGAGATCGACTACGCCATCGATAAGATCCGCACCCAGGTGGAGCGCCTGCGCGCACTCTCGCCCCTGTGGGACCTGTACCGGGACGGGGTCGACTTGCGTTCGGTGCAGTGGGTGGGGCATTAGGAACCGTGCACTGCCAGGCTAAACAAGTCCACAAGGAAACGCCTTTGGCGTCGTTGTCGTTGTCGTTGTCGTAATCGAGGTTACGATGCGATTGAGGATTTTCTCGTACCTGCACAAACACGATGGATTGACACGATGGATTGTATGAATTCACAAGATCATGAAATAGAAACGTCCATGAAGACATGTGTTTAGTATAAGGATGACTCACAAGCGCATCGGTTGATGCACTTGCCTCTTCGTTTCGCTGTCCGAGCTTTTCAGGCATCGCAACGATTCGTTGACAACGACAACGACAACGACAACGACAGCGATTGCATTCGTTGGCTATTCTGGTTCTTTCTGACTCGTTACTTAATTTTAACTGCCGGGGCAAAAACGCGATGGCTTACAGTGACAAGGTTCTGGACCACTATGAGAACCCGCGTAACGTGGGTACCTTCGATAAGGATGACCCGAGCGTCGGTACCGGCATGGTGGGTGCGCCGGCGTGCGGGGACGTGATGCGCCTGCAGATCAGGGTCAACGCGGAGGGCGTGATCGAGGACGCCCGCTTCAAGACCTACGGCTGCGGTTCGGCCATCGCCTCCAGCAGCCTGCTCACCGAGTGGGTCAAGGGCAAGACCTTGGCGCAGGCGCGCCAGATCAAGAATCAGGAGATTGCGGACGAACTCGCCCTGCCGCCGGTCAAGGTCCACTGCTCGGTGCTGGCGGAGGATGCGATCAAGGCCGCGATCAATGACTACGCGGCCAAGCGCAAGCCCGGCTAGGCCGGCGCTGCCTGGTGCGGCACTCGACTCGGCGGCCTGGAGTGACGGGTTGTTGCCAGCGCGTGCCCATTGGGCCTAGGATCGCACCCAACGGGCGTTGCCACCGACCGCGTTGTCGCCCACCGGATCGCTGACCCCTGGAGATTCTCCCATGGCCATCTCACTGACACCGGCCGCCGCCGCTTACGTCGCCCGGTTCCTCGCCAACCGGGGCAAGGGGTTGGGCGTGCGTCTGGGGGTGCATGCCTCCGGCTGTTCCGGTATGGCCTAGGTACTGTGGTGAATCCTGCCGTGCTGGACTTCTCCAAGAATTATTTCGAGCTGTTCGACCTGCCCCTGGGCTTCACGGTGGACGCCAAGCGCCTGGCGGAGCGTTACCGTGCCCTCCAGGCGGTGACCCATCCCGACCGTTTCGCCGTGGCGGCGGAGGATGAGAAACGTCTGTCGCTTGAGGCCTCGACCCAGGTCAACGAGGCCTATCGAACCCTCAAGGACCCCCTGGCCCGGGCCAAGTACCTGCTGGAGCTGCATACCGGCGACCCCGGGACGGACAGCGAGACCAGCAAGGACGGGGCCTTCCTGATGGAACAGATGGAGTTGCGTGAGACCCTGGCCGAGGCGCAGACCAGCCCCAATCCCCGTGCGGCAGTGGCCACGGTGCTGACCCACCTGGCGGAGCAGAGTGTGGCCCTCGACAAGGAACTGGCGGGGCTCTTCGCCGCACCCTCTCCCGCCAGCCTGGACGCCGCCCGGGAACTGGTGCGCAAGCTCCAGTTCCTCGACAAGTGCCGTCGGGACGCCGAAGAACTGGACGCAGCGATCGAAGGTCACTACTGATCTGCGTCAGCGCGCAATGTTCCAACCTCAGACCAACCGCGTACCCCCGCACCACCGTGCGACCGTACTTCCGTACTAACGTACTAACGCACTTCCACCCTTCCGTACTTCCGCCGAGACCCGATGCCCCTGTTACAGATTGCTGAACCCGTTCAGTCGGCCGCCCCCCATGAGCACCGGCTGGCCGCGGGCATCGATCTGGGGACCACCAATTCGCTGGTCGCCGTGGTGCGCAGCGGGCTCGCGCAGACCCTCCCGGACGCGCAGGGCCGACACTTGCTGCCCTCGGTGGTCCGCTTCTGTGCGACGGCCCCGCCGCTTGTGGGTCAGGCGGCCCGAGACGCTGCGGGCGATGACCCGCTCAACACCATTGCCTCGGCCAAGCGACTGATCGGGCGAGGTATTGCCGATGTGCAGCGATTGGGTGGGCGGCTGCCCTATCGTTTCATCGAGACCGACACGGCGCTCCTGTGCATCCATACGGCGGGCGGCGACCTGACCCCGGTGGAGGTCTCGGCAGAGATCTTGAAGACCCTGGCCCAACGCGCCGAGGACTGCCTGGGCGGACCCCTGGTCGGGGTCGTGATCACGGTGCCGGCCTATTTCGATGATGCGCAGCGTCAGGCCACCAAGGACGCCGCGACCCTGGCCGGGCTGCCGGTCTTGCGGCTCTTGAGTGAACCCACCGCCGCGGCCCTGGCCTATGGCCTGGACCAGGGGGCCGCGGGGGTCCACGCGGTCTATGACTTGGGCGGGGGTACCTTCGATATCTCCATCCTGCGCCTGACGGGCGGGGTGTTCGAGGTCCTGGCGACGGGGGGGGACTCCGCGCTCGGGGGGGACGACCTCGACCGGGCGGTGGCCAACTGGGTGCTGGCACAGGCGGGAATCGGCGACGATGCGGTCCCTGGGGCCGACCCGGCGCCGGACTCCCGACTGGACACCCGACTGGATCAGCGCACCCTGCGGCGGCTCCTGCAGACTGCCGCCGCCGCCAAGGAGCGGCTCAGCACCGCCCCCAGCGCGGACCTGCGGATCGAGCTGCCGGACGGCCGCCACTGGGCCGGGACCCTGGAGCGTGCGACCTTCGAGGCCCTGGTCGAGCCCCTGATCGCCCGCTCGCTCGCCGCCTGCCGCCGGGCGCTGCGCGACGCCCGGGTGACGGCGGCGCAGGTCGACGCGGTGGTCCTGGTGGGCGGCTCTACCCGGGTGCCGTTGGTGCGGGCGCGGGTGGCGGCGCTGTTTGGCCGCGAGCCCTTGAGCGACATCGACCCGGACCGGGTGGTCGCGCTGGGTGCCGCGCTGCAGGCCGAGGCGCTGGTCGGCAATCGCACGGGCGATGACCTGTTGCTCCTGGACGTGATCCCACTCTCGCTGGGGATCGAGACCATGGGCGGGCTGGTAGAGCGGCTGATCCCGCGCAATACCACGATCCCGGTCGCCCGCGCCCAGGACTTCACCACCTTCAAGGACGGTCAGACCGCCATGGCGATCCATGTGCTCCAGGGCGAGCGCGACCTGGTGGCCGACTGTCGATCGCTGGCGCGCTTCGAGCTGCGCGGCATTCCGCCCATGGTGGCCGGGGCGGCGCGGATCCGCGTCACCTTCGCGATCGACGCCGACGGACTCCTGCGGGTCAGTGCCGACGAGTTGACCACCGGGGTCGCCGCCCGGGTGGAGGTCAGGCCGTCCTATGGCCTGAGCGATGCGCAGATCGAGTCGATGCTGAGCGATTTCCGCAGTCATGCGCAGGAGGACCAGATGGCGCGGCGCCTGCGCGAAGAGCGGGTGGCGGGCGAGCGCGTCGCTGAGTCCCTGCGCGCCGCGCTCGCCCGGGACGGCGACGCGCTCCTGGCCGCGGACGAGCGCGCCCGGGTGGACGCGGCCCTGGCCCATCTCCAGGGCACGCTGGGGCGCCCCGACGCCTTCGTCATCCGCCAAGCGGTCCGGGCCCTGGAGCGCACCTGCGCCGGCTATGTGGAGCGGCGCATGAACCGCAGCATCCAGGGCGCCATGGCCGGGTGCCGACTCGCTGAATTCGACCCCGATGCGAAGGAAATCTAATGCCGCAACTGACCTTTTTGCCCCATCAAACCCTCTGCCCCCGGGGCGCCTCGATCACGGCGCAGCCCGGGATCAGCATCTGTGACGCCGCGCTGGCCCACGGGATCGAGATCGAACATGCCTGTGACCGCTCCTGCGCCTGCACCACCTGCCATGTGATCCTGCGCGCGGGCGGCGACTCGCTCGCGCCCCCCGATGATCTGGAGGAGGATCTCCTGGACCGGGCCTGGGGGCTGGAAGCCGAGTCGCGTTTGAGTTGCCAGGCCCTGGTGGGCGAGGCCGATCTCGTGATCGAGATCCCGCGCTACACCATTAACATGGTGTCGGAGCGGCGTTAAGGCCCGGGTGTTCGGCGTGGTGCCGGTTGTGGGCAAATAGACAGGATTAACAGGATTCTGCAGGATTAACAGGATGACCCCACGGGCCGTTCAATTTTTTATGAGTTATCCTGTAAATCCTGTTCAATGTTCATCAGTCACGAACGGCCCTGTCGGGAGGCAATCAGGAGAAGACCTATGGCACTGAAGTGGACCGATACCCGGGAACTCGCCATCGCCCTGGAGGCGACGCACCCGCACCGCGACCCGCGCTATCTCAACTTCGTGGACCTGCGCACCTGGGTCGAGTCGCTCGCCGACTTTGCGGACGCGCGTGAGCGGTGCGGCGAGAAGGTGCTGGAGGCCATCCAACTGGCCTGGATCGAGGAGCGAGAATAGGCCTGACTTGGGCTTGGTCGTGGTGGCGGCCGGGCGCACGGTCCGCACAGCGGACCCTACTTAAGCCCGTAGGGTCCGCTGTGCGGACCCGCGACCCGACCGGGTGCGGGAGCAGGACCGCTCGCCGGTCGGGTCAGGGTTTCAGCACTGCTCCCAGGGCAGCCCGCGGAAGCGCCAGCCGCCCTTGGTACTGCGGTGGTGGTGCTCGTCCAGATCGCCCTCGAAGCCCTCGTCCACATGGTGAACCGCCCGCAGCCCGTCCTTGAGCAGGGCGCGGCCGGCCTCCAGCGAGCGCTTGCCGCTGCGGCAGATCAGGATCACCGGGGCGCAGGGACTGTCGGGCTCGCACACGGCGCCGCCCAAGAGGACCTTGCGGATCTCGGTCGTGAAATGGGGGTTGACGACCCAGTCCGGCTCGTCGATCCAAGGTACGTGTACCGCCCCCTTGGGGTGGCCCACGAACAGAAATTCCATGGAGGAGCGGATGTCCACCAGGACTGCCTGGGGCTGCTCTTGCAGCATCCGGTGGGCCTCATCGGGGGTCAGGGCGCTCGGGTGATCGTCACTCACTTGGGGGTACCTCGATTGGTGGTCGTTATCATGCGGCGTCGGTCGCGCCCGGGGCCCGCGGCGCGGGACCGACAGTGTAGCAAGTGGGCGCGGCCGTCGGCCGCGACAAGAACAACAATAGGAGCGGCGCCGGTGGCGAAAAAAAAACTGAGCGGTTGGCGGCGCCTGCGGGTCGCGGTGACGAATCGCATCGCGCGCGCCCTGGTGCAACTGGTCGCACGCCTGCCGCTCCCGGTGCTCCACCGCCTGGGTCACGTCGTCGGCTGGGCCTTCATCCACTGGCCCAACCGCCAACGGCGCAACGCCCTGATCAACCTGCGCTTGTGTTTTCCGCACCTGGAGATCCCCGAGTTGATCCGGCTGCGTGACCGCAATCTGGTCGAATTCGGCAAGACCTATCTGGAGATCGGCTACCTGTGGCAGCGCCCGCTCGATCAGGTGCACGCCCTGGTGCGGGAGGTGCGCGGGGCCGAATTCCTGCAACGCCCCCCCGGGCGGGGCCTGATTGTCCTGTCCCCCCACCTGGGGGCCTGGGAACTGGCCGGCCTGCACCTGGCGCGCCAGGGACCCACGGCGATTTTCTACAAGCCCCAGCGCTATCTCGACGACCTGATCCTGACCGCGCGGCGGCGCTGCGGCGCGCAATTGGCGCCCATCACCGCCCGCGGCATCCGTGTCCTGGTCCAGGCCCTGGAGCGGGGCGACTACGTCGGCGTGTTGCCCGACCAGGAGCCCAAGGAGGACAAGGGGGCCGTCTTCGCCCCCTTGTTCGGAATCCCTGCTTATACTATGCTACTTGTCAACAGGCTTGCGCGGCGCACCGGCGCACCGGTGATTTTCATGTTTGCAGAGCGGCTGCCGGACGCGGCGGGGTTTCGGATGCACTGCATTCCAGCGCCGGACGGCATCGACAGCGCGGACGACTTGGTCGCGGCGACCGCCTTGAATCGTGGCATAGCGCAGTGTGTAAGTATCTGTCCGGAGCAGTATGTATGGCCCTACAAGCGCTTCCGGCGTCGGCCCAAGGGCCTGCGCGGCGTCTATTCCGGTCCGCTGGCGGACGCACGCGTCCTCGCACTCCTCGACTCCCTGGCCCCGCGGGCGGGAGCCAGCGTTGCGGCGGTCGGCGGTTCTACCCCAGAGGGCTGAACTGCATGGGCCATCGGCTCGGCTCGGCTCGGTCAGGCGCTGTCAGCTTTTTTTACACTCGGCCCGCCGGGCCTTTGTGCAATAACTAAAAGTAATATAAAATACAGTAATGTACCATGTCGCCCATTAGTTGGTACGGGTTTTGCGATCATCGCTTGGGATACCCCAAGCAGGCAGCCGTTGTCTGCGCCAAGAAGCCGTTTCAAGTCTTTCAGGAGTTCAGGATCATGCCCCGCCCATCGGTGATCGCCCTCAGCCTGGTCTTGGGATTTCTGGCTGCCGCGCCTGCAGCGGCCGTCACGATGTCCTTTGACCCGGTAACCACCCTCCCGATTGCCGCATTTCCAGCGAATTTTGCCAACCTCAACAATAGCTTTGTGGAACTTACCACCGGCCTGAGTGTTCGGGGCTGGGCCTCGGCCCTGTTCGCCGGACAAGGCTGGGCGCTCCGCCCCGTCGACCCCAACACGGGCGTCGCTTGGGAGCAGCCAGTCGGGTCGCCGACGCCCAACACCACTCTCGCACTGATGGGTCAATACCCGCCCTATCCCGTAGTGCCGCCGCCGCCGTCACCGCCAGTAAATGGCGGTTTGTTTCAGAACGTCAACACCTTCGAGTTTTTGCCCGCGGGCATCGTCGCGCGCATCGGGGGTATGATCAACGATCGATACCAGGGGGTTATCTCTTTCCTGTTTGCTGAGAATGTCAATACCTTCAGTGCGGAGGTCTTGGATGCGGGGGTCCACGAGGGCGACCTCTTGGGCGGGCCCGCCTGGTTCAGTTTTTTTGACCGAAACGGTGCTCAACTGGGGGCAACCATCGAATGGAATAGGGCAGTGGACGGGACCATTACCTTCAAGTCCGACAAGAGCGACATCGCGGGTGTGCAGATATGGGAGCGGGATCCACTCGGATTTGAGTTCAGGAACTCGCTGCGATTCGGTGATACCCCGGAGCCGGCACCGTTGGTGCTGCTCCTGGCCGGACTGGCGGCCTTGGGTCTGATGCGCCGGTCCCGCTCCGGTGAGCCCTGCCGCTGCTCCTTGGTTGGCACCTGAGCGCCAGGCCCCGACGCTCGGCGGGCATGTGCGTGCCTGTATTTCAGCAGCGATTGAGTCCTGGCCGTGTCAGGGTTGATCGCGGTTCTGAATCGCAACGGCCGGGAGCCAGATCCGGGCCTCTTGGGAGAATTGCTCGGGGCGGTGTCGGAGCGTGGCTCGGATAGGCGGTCGATCCACCTGGACGGCCACTTCGGTATCGGCTTCGCCGCTCGCCACACCACACCTGAGGATGCTGCCCACCCGCGGCCCGCTACCGATTCGGCCTCGGGGGCTTGTGCCTTTATGGATGGTCGCTTGGACGATCGCGAGCGGCTCGCCCGATCACTGCCGGGCGCCCGCCCCGAGGACGCGCTTACGGGTTCGGACGCGCAACTTGCCCTGGCGGCCTATCTCGCCCTTGGCCCGGGCTTCGCCGCCCGCCTGCTCGGCGATTTCGCGCTGGTGATCTGGGACCCGCGTGAGCACCGTCTGGTGTGCGTACGCGATGCCTCGGGTATCCGACCGCTGTACTACGCGGCTACCGATGACTGCATCGTCGTCGGCTCCAACCTGAAATCCGTCCTGCTGCACCCGGCGGTGCCGCGCCTCCCCAACCCGGGCATGATTGGCGAGTACCTGGCGTTCGGCTTCTCCAGCCTGGCGGAGACGCTTTACGCCGCGGTGCGAAGGCTGCCGCCCGCCCACCTGCTCCACGTCGATCGTGGACGCCTGTGCATCGAGCCTTACTGGGAACTCGACCCGCATCGCCGTATCCGTTACCGCGACCCGCGTGAGTATACGGAGCAGTTTGGCGAGTTGTTCGGCCGGGCGGTGGCCGACCGTTTGCGCTGCGTCGGTCCCATCGGTGTCGCCCTGAGCGGTGGCCTCGACTCGTCCGCAGTGGCCGGTGTTGCCCAGGGTCTGCTCGATGCCCAGGGGGCTGGGACCCGGCTGCGCTCCTACTCGACGATCTACCCCGGCCAGCGATGCGATGAAAGCCCCTACATCGACGCGGTGGCTGATCGGTGGGGGTTGATTTCCCGTCGCGTCCCCTGGGACGGCTCCGATACTTGTCCCTGGTCCACGCAGGCGTCCACCTATCTCGACCTCCCGGACTACCCCTTTGCAATCGCTGCCTCCGCCCTGTACGCGGGTGCGCGGGCGGATGGCGTGCGCGTGTTGCTGACCGGGGAGGGCGGTGATTTTTGGCAGGACGGGAGCAGGCTGCCCCACCGTCATATGCTCTTGGCGCTACGTCTGCGTGACCTGTTGACCGAAGTGCGGTACGAGACCGGCGATACCGGGCTGGGCAACGCCATCCGCTTGATGACAGCCAGCCTCCTATGGGGCCTGGCGCCCGCTGGGCTCAGAGGGTTGATCGAATCCCGGCGCCCGGTGGTGCCGCTGCCGCCCTACCTGTCACCGGCCTTCGTCCGGGACATCGGGCTTGAACGGCGGCTGCATTGCGCGGACTGTGCCGACCGCTTTCCGGATGCCTCCCAGTGGCAGATCGCCAGGCGCGGACGCGGCGGCACCCTGATGCACTTCTACGAGATGATGGAGCGCACCGCGGTGCGCTGCGGGTTGGAGTTGCGGCATCCCCTGCTCGATCGGCGTCTCATCGAATTCGCCGTGGCGGTGCCCGACTATGTCCGTCGCCGGGGCCGGGTCGACCGGGTCCTGATGCGTCAGGCGATGGAGGAAATTTACCCGGCGGCGGTAAGGGCACGGCTGACCGGGGCGAGCTTCGGCATCGTTTTCGCGCGGGCGCTGAAGCTGCCGGAGGTGCTTAGTGTGCTGGAGTCGCCGCAACTGCTTGCGCGGCCGTGGATCGCGGCCGATCCCTACCGGGCCTTCCTGAAGGTGACTCTCGCAGACTGTGCGGGAGACCGGTTCACAAGCCCCCGTTCGATGTATTTATTGTGGATACTCTTCGCCGTCGAGGTCTGGTGCCGCAACGGTGGCGCCGTGGGCCTGTGACCCGTGCGAGATCGCTCAACCGCGTGCGTTCGTGCTACGCTTTGACCATGACAGAGCCGTATCGAGGAGCCAATCTGATGAACAGTGCCAGCGAAGAGCCCAGGATCGATCCGCGCCAGCCCAGTGGAACCCCCGCCGCTGCCCGCCGTCCTTACGAGTCCCCGCGGCTGTCTGATTGCGGGTCGCTGCGCGAATTGACGAATGGCGGTGGTCACAGCGGTGCTGACTATGGGGTCACATGGGCCAACCATCCCGATACCTGAGGTTCCGGTTGTCGCGAATGTCTCGCCGGTGAATCTCTATTACCGGTTCTGCGATTCGGTCATCGAATGCGACAGGCCGCTCCCGGAACTCATCAGGCTGCCTTCACCCGCGCCTGAGGTACCGCTTTTGGCGGTTCGGTTCGAGGCGCCGCATTCCCTGCCGTGCCTCGGACACGCCGTGAACCTCGAGCCCTGGCCGGACCCGGCCGGCGGCGTCCTTCAGGGATGGGTGGGCGATTGCATACTGATCCGCGTACTTGGCTTGGCCGATTTCTTGGTTCGGCCCGCCGCGGGTGCGGTCGAATGCCATCCGCTATCCGCTGCGAATCCCTCGGACGTGCGGCACTTCTTGCTCAATCAGGTGCTTCCGCGTCTGGTCGGCTATCGTTCACCGTTGGTTCTTCACGCCAGTGCGATACTGACTGATCTTGGTGCGATCGCCCTGGTCGGGCCATCGGGAATCGGCAAGTCCACGCTTGCCGCGAGTTTCGGGACGTGCGGCGAGGCGATCGTGCTGGCGGACGATGCCGTTCGCATCGCCGACGATGGCACAGGGGCCCGGCTGATCGGTGCCTACGGGGCCTATCGTCTGCGCCCGGATTCAGTGGGGGCGTTGCGCTTGTCCGGGAGTCTCGGGCCGCAGCTCAGCCGTGGTAAGTCGATTCTGACCGCGCAACGGGTGCCGGGGACCCGTGAGGCGCGATCGCCATTGGCCGCGGTCTTCATCCTCCAGTCCAGTGCTCCGGGAGGGGCCGCGATTACCGCGTTCCCGATGTCTGGTGTGGCGTCTGTTCTGGCCCTGATCAGCCATGCCTTTTTCCTCGACCCGGGGCAGAAGTCATTGATTCGCCGTCAATTCGAGGCGGTCTCTTTATTGGTCCGCACAGGCTGCAGAGTCTATTTGCTGAATTATCCGCGCCAATTTGGACTCTTACCCCAGGTGCGCGCGAGCATCATCGAAACCTTGCGCGGACTTGCCGCGAGGGGGACGGATCAGGGCCGCTACAGGGTCGATGACGGTGGGTCTGGTCCAGGGGTGCGGCGCCTTCCGGCGACTGTGCCCGTCCGTGGCCAAGGGGAAGAAAACGCCGGGCGACGCCCGGCCGCTCATTGATCGGCTCACCATTGACCTCAAGCCAGGCGTGCGCCGCGAGACCCGCGGGGTCGCGACTGACTCCGATCTGGAGTCGGCTGTCGATGCCATCGTGGCGCAGCCAGGCCCACAGGGTCAAGGATTGAGCCAAACAGGTCGGGTGATCCGGTAAGAGCCGGGACGCCGCGGCTACCGCCCAGGTCAGGTCCGCGATGTGGTCTGTATCGTGCTCTGTGTCGCGCCGCGCCCGGTTGCGTACCTGCCGACTCCGGAGCGCGGCCTGGGCGCGGGCGAGCCCCTGCAGCCTTAGGCGCAGGCTCGCCAGCGCCAGCATCGGCAGTGCCCGTATCAGCAACCAGCGGCGCTTTGCAGGCACCCGCAAGAGGCGCCGTGCGGCGTCAATCAGCCGCATTTTCCGCGGGCACAGCAACCGTGATCAGCCCGGTTGTCGTCAGGTCCGAAAGCAGGGTCGCGAGGTCCCGTGTCAGGACCTCCGGCTCCACTGCATACTCGGCCAGGATGCATGCATGGATCTCGGTGACTGACAGCCCCCGGCCGAGCAAGGACCAGACGCGTGTTCCCACGTCGTTGAGACTGTAATAGCGCTCCCCGGCAAGGTCGAGGAGCACGGTCTCGCCATGGACCTCCTGGTACAAAACCTGCTCGGAGATGCGCAGCGGATCATCGAATGAAACGGTCAATGGACACACTCCTTCATCTCAAATCACTCTTGGCCCCGCTGAAGGCGGGTCGAGGGTCTCTCGCGGTCGAGGCCGCGACTCTGGGGCTTGTGGGCCCGTCCGACGCCCAAGGCCTGGCACCGCTGTGGTTCGACCAGCTATCCGGGGTGGAACCCGCAACCGCAAACGCCGCCCGATTGCGCCACGCCCTGTGGCCGCTCCGCCAGGCCGCGGCGGCCAATTACCTGCTACAGCGTCGCACCGCGCAACGGGTTTGCCAATGCCTCACCCAGGCCCAGGTCCCTTTTGCCCTGTTCAAGGGTTTCGCGACCCGGGAGCGCCTGTACCCGGACCCTTCGGTCCGTCCGGCGGTCGATCTCGACGTGCTGGTCGCGCCTGCCTTTCGTGACGCCGCGATCGGCGCACTGACGGCACGCAAGCTAAGGTTTCATGGGGAAAACGCTACCATCAGCCATGAGGCCGTCCTGCGCGACGGGCATGTGAGTGTCGACCTGCATTGGGGCCTCTTGCGCCCCGGGCGCAGCCGATTTGAATTGGCCCCCATGCTGCTGGATACCATACGACTTAACGGGGAGTTCCCGGTGCTCAGCGATGATGCCAACCTCTTGGTAATGCTGGTCCATCCCGCATTCACCAAACACGTCAATGGTCGCACCGCCCGGCTGATCCGAGTCGTCGATCTTGACCGGATGCTCCGCACCACGGCGCCCGACTGGGACTGGATTCTATCCCTGATCGATGCGGCGGGTCTGCGCACGGCGGCATGGGCAGTGCTCCACTGGCAGCGTACCCTCATGGACACCCCACTCGATCCGTTTGTGGTCAGTTACTTGGAGCCGGGTCCACGCAAGCGCCGTTACCTCGCCTATTGGCTCGAACACCAGTTACCCGCCCGACTTGGGTCGATTCCGGGGCTGGTCCAAGGGGCCTTTACTTTGGCGCTGCATGAGCGGCCCGCGGATGCGGGTCGCGCCATTGCACGACTCGTGCGGGCGCGGTGGGAGTCGGGGTCGCGCCTGAAACACCTGCAACGCCTCAGCCGGACCCTGGACTGAATCGCAAACTCAGGTCGCGTGACCTTCCCCCAGGCGGTCCGCCAGGATGCTCGACAGCCCCAGGCTTGCCAACACAAACCCCAGAAACAGATAGAACCCCGGTACCAGGCTGGTGCCGTTGGTGGTCAGTACCTCGACCGCCGTGCTCGCCTGGCGCAGGGCGCTGAGCTCACTGCCGACCAGGCCGCTGAAGCCAATATAGGACATGAAGATGGCGATCACCAGCACGTCGGCCATGGACCATTTGCCGGAGCGCAGCGCGAAGAAGCGCACCGCGGGAGCGCGACGCAGGCCCCGGTAGTCGAAGCAATAGAGCCAGGTCGCGAGGACCTTGAGGGCAGGGAAGACAACGCTGAAGACGACGATCAGCACCGCCACCAGGATCAGGTCCGCGGTCCCGGTGCGCATCAGGATGGAGGCCACGTCGAAGATGCTCTTGCTCTGGAAATACAGCACCTGATTGGTGAAGGTCACCGGTTCACCCAGGAGTTCGATCGTGAGCCCCGCGATCCGCGCGTCGATCTCGATCATGGGCGTCAGGAGGCCCCCGGCCAGCAGGATGAGCGTCGCGCCGGTGAGCAGGACGAGCCGGAACTGATCGAATCCCGGGGGCGGGGCGCCGGCCGCCGCCCGCGCCCGGGGGGCGAGACAGAGGCCGAACAGGACCCCGACCAGGGCGAAGACGCCAAGCACCTGTTGCAGAATCGGCCGGCGGGCAGCGGCGACCTGGGCCTCAAGGCTCTGATTGCAGGCGGCCAGGTCGGCACAACCATGGGCGGCCATCAGGGCCGCGAGGCGGGAGCGGTCGGTCTTGGCGAAGCCGGCGGCGGCCGTGTTCTGCATGAAGGCCAGGAGTTGCGCCTTGATCTCCCGCTTGGCCTCGGGTTTGGACAGTTCCTCGACGACGCGCTGCGCGTACTCCGGCACCTTGGCGCGCAGGCGGTCGAAGTCGATCAGGAGATCCTGCAGCCCCTGTTGCACCAGCCCCTTGAGTTGGTCGACCACGGACCCGCCGCTGTCGAGGTTGTGACGGCGCAGGGACCGCTCCACCTCCACTAGCAGGGTATTCAGTACCCGCTCGACCGCCTGTTTGATCTGGGGCCGGTTGCTCTCGGTCAGTTCAAAGCCATTGATACGCCGCTCGAGCACCGCGGCGATGCGCCCCAGCCATTGATCCGCGTCGAGCAGGCCGTAACGGACATGGTTGATCTCGCCTAAGTCGGTCTTGAGCGCCTTGACCCGATTGAGGTCAATGATCAGGTGCACCGTCAGCGCCAGGGCCGCGGTGAACAGCAGTAGGGCGAGGGCGCGGCGAAGGATCAGTGCGCCGGACATCCTAGGACCGCGCTGCGTCAGGGCGCTGGCTTGCGGCGTTTCGCGGCCCGCCGTAGAGCAAGAGGCCCGCGGCAGTGAGCACCAGGCAAAAGCGGAGCGTGTCGGCGAGGAAATAGGCGCGGTGGGCGTCTTTGAAGGCCGCGAGTTGCGGCGGCGGTGGGGTGCGCGGCACGAAGTCCAACTGGCGTCCGATCCCCACGACCTGGGGTTCCAGGCCGAAGTGGGTGACGATCACCAACGCCAGACCCAAGGCGAGCAGAGCCGTCGGCAGTCGGCGGGCGCGCCAGATGATCGCGAGCCCCAGCACGAGGGCGCCCAAGACGATTTGCGCGCGGTTCCATGCCTGGAACAGGACCCGGTTCAGTTCGGCCGCGTGAACCCACAGGGCGCTGGCCTTCTTGGCCGCGGTGTCCTGGGGGACGAAACCGGCCTGTTGGGCGAGTTTGGGGTTACGCGCGAACAGGTCCTCGAAACCCGCGAAGTTGTAGGAAACCGCGGCCCCCACGAGCACGGAGCCGCCGAGCCAGATACCGAGGAGAAAGGCGAGCAGGGGATGGTTTTTCATGGTTGTGAAGATGCCAAACCCTGAAGGGGCGTCACCGCTTCAGCCCTTACCCTTCGGGTCCTTCGCGACCGGCGTGCCGCTCGGCGCCGGCGCCGGCACCGGTGTCGGCGCCGCCGGGCGCTTGTCGCCGCAGGGCACATAGCCGGAGATCGAAGGACGCCCGGCGGCCAGCGCGCGCTCCAGCGATTCGCAGATGGTGCGCATCACCTTGACGCGCGCATAGGGCTTGTCGTTGCCCTCCACCAGGGTCCAGGGGGCGTGCTGGGTACTGGTGCGTGCCACCATCTCATTGACGGCCTCTTTATAGGCGGGCCATTTCTCGCGATTGCGCCAGTCGTCCGCGGTGATCTTGTAGCGTTTGTAGGCGGTTTCCTCCCGGTCCTGGAAGCGCTTGAGCTGCTCGTCCTGGTCGATATGGATCCAGAACTTGAGCAGTACGATGCCGCTGCCGACCAGTTGCTCCTCGAAGCGATTGATTTCGGAATAGGCGCGGCGCCATTCGGTATCGCTGGCGTAGCCCTCCACCCGCTCCACCAGGACGCGCCCATACCAGGAGCGGTCATAGATGGTGATGTACCCGGCGCGCGGCACCTGCCGCCAGAAGCGCCAGAGATAGTGGTGCGCCTTTTCCTCGTCGGTGGGGGCGGCGACCGGAATGGTACGGTACAGGCGGGCATCGATGGCGCTGGTAATGCGGCGGATTGCCCCCCCCTTGCCGCCGGCGTCAACCCCCTCGAACATCAGCACTGTGGAGCGCTTGGCGTTATAGGCGTGCCAGGCCAACTCATTGATTTCCTTCTGGAGTTCTGTCATTCGCGTCTTATACTTGGGCGTCGGCAGGGACTTTGACAGGTCCAGCTTATCCAGCACGGTGATCTGGGCCTGGGCGCCGCTCGGCATGTCCGCACCGGCGGTGGTGGTGCCCTGGTCCGGTACGCCAGGGCTATTCAGGCGGGTGCGGATGGCGTGCAGCAGGGTCTTGCCGACCGTGAGATCCCGGTAGCGCGGGTCCTCTGCCTCGACCAGATGCCAGGGTGAGATGCCCTGGTCGGTGTGCTGTACGACGCGCTCGGCGACCTGCTCGAAGACCCGGTAGTGCTCCGAGAACTTGGCCTTCTGCGGCATCATCTTCCAGCGGCTGCGATCATCCCGGGACAGGGCATTGAGGCACGCCTTCTGATTCTCCTCCGACATATGGAACCAGAATTTGACGATGAGGGCGCCGTCCTGGATCAGCATCCGCTCGAATTCGACGATCCGGTTCAACTCCGCATCCAGTTCCGCATCGGTGCAGTGACCCTGGAAGCGGTGTTCGATCGGGGCCGCGTACCAGCCGCCGAACAGGATGGTGATGTCACCGCGCGGCGGCAGGGTGCGCCAGAAGCGCCAGTAGCGGGGGCGGGCGCGCTCCTCGTCGGTCTCGTCCCAGAAGGCGAAGGTCTGCACGCCGCGGGTGTCCAGCCACTCATTGAGCCGGTTGACCACCTCGCCCTTGCCCGCCCCCTCCACGCCGGAGACCAATACGACCACCGGAATATTGGTTTCGCGCAGCTCGCGCTGGGCCTCCAGGAGCAGGGTGCGCAACTCCTCCTGCTGCCCCTTGAAGTCCTCTTTGCTGACGGTACGCCCGACCTTAGTCGCTTCGAACATGGGGCTTGATTCTCCTCAGACGAGTTGGCTTTCAGGCCGCGGGATCGGCCGCGGCCGCCCCTGCGCATCTACCGCCACGTAGACGAAGACGGCGTGGGCCGCGTGGCGGCGGCTCTTGGGGTCGGGCTCGCCCTGGGCCCAGACATCGACCTCGACGCTGATGGAGGTGTTGCCGATGTGCACCATACGGGCATGCAGTTCGGTCAGGTCACCCACCAGCACCGGCGTGACGAAGCGGAACTCCTTGACCGCCACCGTGGCCACCCGCCCCTGGGCCGCCTCGATCGCGATGGTACTGCCGGCCACGTCCGCCTGGGACATGATCCAGCCGCCGAAGATGTCACCATAGGCATTGGTGTCGGCCGGCATGGCGACCACGCGGATCGCCAACCGCCAGGCGTCCAGGCGCCTGGGTTGGGGTTGGGTCGGGTCGCTCATGGGTGGATCCCGCGGGGGCGCTCGCCACGGGGCAGGGGCTTCATGTTCGGCGTCATCAGTCCGTCCTCATTGATCCAGGGCCGCTCGCCGGCCGGTTTCGCGGATCATCGCATATCCGGCGGGGCTGGTCAGCCGCAACGGGCCGCAAGTGCGGACCAACGATTGATCCGGTTTTTCCGGCCCAGCGCCGGGGCAGGATGCCCCGGCTCCCGGGCCGCAAGCGCGGACCGACGATTGAGCGGCTGCCCATCGATCTTTTACCCTACAATGTGCGCGAGACCGTCGGTGAGCCGTCGCGATCGGGGCCCCGGGTTACCTGGCCGCGGGCGCGGGGTCCCCGGGGTTCGCGTTGGCGCGGCCGCGTCGTCCGAGCGGTCGCTCCGTCTCCTGCTGTCCCGCCCGTGCGGCGGTTGGCGTGCGGGGGCTAAAATCATCCGTGAATATGAGGCTAAGTGCGCGTATGTCATCCGAAAAACCGAGGGTCTGGGAGAGCGGGGCGGTGATGGCGGGGGTGGTTGCCGTGGGCGTTGCCGCCGCCCTGGTCTATACACTGGTCAACAAGTTTGCGCCGATCGCGGCCCCGGCCGATCCGGCCGCCATGGCGGCGCGGCTCCAGCCGATCGGCAAGCTCAAGCTGGCCCCCCCGCCGGCCCCCGTGGCCCCGGCGGCGCCGGCCGCTGACGTCGCGGCCCCGGCCGCCACTGAGGCCGCCGCGCCGGCACCGGCGGCCGCCGAGCAACCGGCCGCGGGGGCCGCGGATGAGCCCGCAACGGCCCCTGCCGCGACCGAACCGGCGGCGTCGGACGCAACGCCGGCGGTCGTCGCGGTGCCGCCGACCCTGGAAGAGGCGGCCGTGACCACGGCCCTGGAGCCGCCGGTGACGGGGGCCAATCCGCTGTTGCCCGCGCCTGACGCCGCAGACACGCCCGCTACCCCCGTGGCCGCGCCGGTTGTGACCGCCCCGGTCGCGGAACCTGCTGTGGTCGCAGAGCCCGCCCCGGTCGTTGTCGTGCCGACGCCGGTTTCAACACCGGCTGAAACCGCAACCGTCCCCGCGCCCGCCCCGGTCGCCGCCGTGCCGGCCCCAGCCCCGGTCGTTGCGGCGCCCCCGACGGTCGCGGCCCCCGTGGTCAAGGCCCCCGCCGCCCAGGTTGCGCCGCCCGCGGCACCGCCGGCCGCGACCTGGTCGCCGTCCGCGCTGCTGCCCTGGAATCGCACCCCGGCATCCGGGCGCTGACCGCTCGGCAGCCGTAACACCGCCGCTGACGCGGTGGGGCTGGTCGGCGGGGCCAGGATGCCCCGCCGGTGCCTGGTCGGCTCGCCAAGCCCGACCGCGGCCAAAGCCTCAAACTTTATGAGCAGGCTTTAGCGGGTCGCGCGGGCGAACGGGTCACCGGATCCGGACGCCGATGCCGCCGGAGCCCTCGGAACCACCGAAGGAATCCCATTCGGTGGACCAGGAGTGCCCATCGCCCCAGGGTTGCGGCCGCTGGGCCGGCGCCGGGGGGGCGCCATCGTCGCTGACCCCGGTGCCCAGCGCGCGCCGCAGGCGATCGACTACGTCCGCGGCCAGCCTGGGGTTGCCCTTGGCCTCGTAGTAGCAGGCGATCTCCAACAGCTTGGACTTGGCGAGCAGGGTCTGCTCGGTCCCGAAATGCTGTTCCGCAAGCTTGAGATACAGGTCCGCCGCCAGGTGTAGCCGGCCCTCCGCGTGGCGCTGCAAGGCCATGCGCAGCATCAGGTCGCGGGCGGCACTGTCGGGGTCCCCGGCGCCCGCGCAGCGGGCCTCGGTCCCGGCCGGGGCGCGCCGCGAGTGCGGCTCGATCCACACCTGGGGGACCCAGGCCGGGGCCTGACCATCGGTGCTCAGAACCTCGGTGATCAGGGAGGCGACGACCTCCAGGAGCGCCAGGTCGCAGGCGGCGGAGCGCTTGTGACTGGGCCGGCGCTGCGCCGCCAGCACCCCGATCGGCAGATAGTCCCGCACGATGGGCACCACAATGAAGGCGATCTGCTCGGGCGGCAGCGTATCCGTGGCCGCGTCGGTCGGTGCGGCGTCCAGGCTGGCGGCCAATACCGGCTCACCGGCCGCGAAGACCCGCCCGCACACCCCTTCGCCGATCGCGTAGCGGCCCTCTTCGAGCTCGGCCGCGGTCAGGCCGTGGGCGTAACGGATGTAGATCTCGCTCGCGGCCGGGTCCGCGAGCATCACCCGGCCACGCATCAGGCCGCCGCGCTCGTCGAGGTAGCGCAGGATGTCCTGGATACGCGACTCCGCGTCGTCCCCACGCGAAACGATGTGGGCAATGTACTGAAGTTCAAGAAGTTCAGTGCCTGGAACATTATTTTGTTTTGCTGTGCTCACGGTCTACTCCAATTAGCCGGTGGACGCTAACATTGAAGTTCGCGGATCCCGAGACGCTCAAGGGCCCGCCAGCGCGGGGCCTCAAGGTCTGGCGCCGATCCGGGCGCATTTCCGCGTGAATTCCCCCGCCGCTACCTACCAAGGCTGCGTCATCCCTCGGCGTCGGCGGGACCTTCACACTGGAGTCTAGGCAAGAACAGGACCGCGTTTTGCGTTGGGCTTCAAAGATTTGCTCCCAGGCTTGCAAAATGGGTATCAATCTGCGAAAAACCGAACAATCACAGTCGGTTTACGCCTGGCCGAGCGGGCAGGACAGGCACCCTGCCGGTGATCGGACGCAACCTACCGTTCGCTCGGTCGAGGCGCCGTTCGCGAGGTATTGACCCGGGCCGTCACGAACTGACGGCCCGGGTCACTAACGAACGAGGGCGGACCGGCAACGCGGCCATGAATGAGGCCCGCCAGGGTTTATGCCTGGGGCGATCTAGGCGAGAATGGGACCTTGGTGCCCTCGGTGCCGGGCGTCGGGGCTCGCCGCCACCGCGCAGGAGGGGCGATCCGCGCCGCCAACGAGTTCAGTGTTCTGGAAGTCACGATAGACAAAACAGTAGGATAGCCGCGACATGCTGCTGATGATCGACAACTACGACTCCTTCACCTACAACCTGGTCCAATACCTGGGGGAATTGGGTGCCCAGGTGCGGGTGGTGCGCAACGACGAACTGAGCGTGGCGCAGGTCGCGGCCCTGGCCCCGGAGCGCATCGTGATCTCGCCCGGTCCCTGCACCCCCAACGAGGCGGGGATCTCGGTGCCGCTGATCCAGGCGATGGCCGGGCGGGTGCCGATCCTGGGGGTCTGTCTGGGGCACCAGTCAATCGGCCAGGCCTTCGGCGGGCACATCGTCAAGGCGCGCCGGATCATGCACGGCAAGACCTCGCCGATACACCACGCCGCACTGGGGGTGTTCAGCGGGCTCGCGAGCCCCTTCGAGGCGACCCGCTACCACTCGCTGATCATCGCGCGCGACAGCCTCCCGGACTGCCTGGAGGTGACCGCCTGGACCCTCACCGAGGACGGCCAGCCCGACGAGATCATGGGCGTGCGCCATCGGGAACTCCCGATCGAGGGCGTGCAGTTCCATCCGGAGTCGATCCTGACCCGGTACGGGCATGACCTGCTCAAGAATTTCATCACGGGGTGCTGAGCGCAATGGATATCAAGGCGGCCATCACCTCCTGCGTGGAGGGCAAGGACCTGGATCTGCGCCAGATGACGGCGGTCATGCGCACCATCATGACCGGCGGGGCGACGGCGGCCCAGATCGCCGGCTTCCTGATCGCGCTGCGCATGAAGGGCGAGTCGGTCCCGGAGATTGCGGCGGCGGCGGGGGTGATGCGGGAACTGGCGGCGGGGGTGGACATCGCCGGGCTCGACTATCCGGTGGACATCGTCGGCACCGGGGGGGACGCCAGCGGCACCTTCAACGTGTCGACCACGGCCATGTTCGTCGCCGCGGCGGCCGGCTGCCATGTGGCCAAGCACGGCAACCGCTCGGTATCGAGCAAGTCCGGCGCGGCGGATGTCCTGGAGGCGGCGGGGGTGCGGCTCGACCTCACCCCGGCACAGGTCGGGCGCTGCATCCGCGAGGTCGGGGTCGGATTCATGTTCGCCCCCGGTCACCATGGCGCCATGAAGCACACCAGCGCCCCCCGGCGCGAGCTGGGGGTGCGCACCCTGTTCAATGTCCTGGGCCCCCTGACCAATCCCGCCGGGGTTCCAAACCAATTGCTCGGGGCCTTCAGCGAGTCGCTGCTCGTGCCCCTGGCAGAGGTGCTGCAACGCCTGGGCAGCCGTCACGTCCTGGTGGTGCACTCCCGCGACGGTCTGGACGAGATCAGCATCGGCGCCGAGACGCAAGTGGCCGAACTGAAGGACGGCCAGGTCCGCTGCTATCAGGTCAGTCCGGAGGACTTCGGGCTGACCCGCGCCGGGCTCGCTGCCATCCGGGTCCAGGACCCGGCCGGCAGTCTGGCCATGCTGCGCGGCGTGCTCGCCAACCAGCCCGGTGCCGCCCGTGATATCGTCATGCTCAACGCCGGTGCCGCTATCTACGCCGCGGGTCGCGCCGACAGCCTGGCGGACGGGATGCGGCGCGCGGATGAGGCGATCGGCAGCGGCGAGGCGCAACGCCGCCTCGACCGCCTGGTGGCACTGACCCGGGACCTGGACTCGGCGCACCCATGAGCCGCTCCAAGGCACCCGCGGTGCGCGATTGCCGCCCCTGCACCGCCTGCTGCGACGGTTGGGTGTGCATTACCGTTGCCGGCCAGGCGGCGCGCTGGAACGCCGACGGGACCTCCTGGTGGTAACAACACAACAGGCCGCACCCTCCCGTTGCCTGGCGCACCTGTACCGAGGATGAGCATGGCAGATACCCCCAATATCCTGAAAAAAATCTGTCACCGCAAGGTGGAGGAGGTCGCGGCCCGGGCGCAGCGTCTGCCGCTCGCGGCACTGACCGCCCGGCTGGCCGAGGCCTCCGCACCCCGCGGCTTTGCCGCTGCCTTGAGCGCCCGGGTCCAGGCCGGCGAACCGGCCGTCATCGCCGAGATCAAGCGCGCCAGCCCGAGCAAGGGGGTGCTACGGCCGGACTTCCACCCGGCCCAGATCGCCGTGAGCTATGCCCGCGGCGGAGCCGCCTGTCTCTCGGTGCTGACCGACATGGACTTCTTCCAGGGCTGTGACGCCTATCTCGAGGAGGCCCGCGCCGCCTGCACCCTGCCGGTGCTGCGCAAGGACTTCATCATCGACCCCTATCAGGTCTATGAGGCGCGCCTCTTGGGCGCCGACTGCATCCTGCTGATCGCCGCCTGTCTGGACGACCGGCGTTTGGCGGATCTGAACGCCCTGGCCTGTGGGCTCGGCATGGACGTCCTGGTGGAGGTCCACGACGCCGCGGAACTGGAGCGCGCCCTGGCGGTGCCGGGACCCCTGATCGGCATCAACAACCGCAATCTGCGGACCTTCGAGGTGAGCCTGGAGACCACCCTCGGGCTCCTGGCCGCGGTGCCCGCGGAGCGCCTGCTGGTGACCGAGAGCGGCATCCTGGGCGCCGGGGCCGTGGCCCTGATGCGCCGCAACGGGGTCCACGCCTTCCTGGTGGGGGAAGCCTTCATGCGCGCCCCCGACCCGGGCCTGGAATTGGCCCGGCTCTTTTTCGGCCTATGATCCGCGTCCGCGTTGCGCCGCTCGCGCGTCGAAATCGATGCCCAAGCCGATGCCTGGGCCCCGGAAACAATCCGTCAGGGCACCCCCATGAGCACCTATGACACCGATTTTCATGACTGGATCGAGGAGCAGTCGGCGCTATTGAAAACCGGACAGCTCGCCCAGTTGGATGTCCCGCACCTGATCGAGGAATTGGACAGCATGAGCGCGCGCGAACGCCGCGAGTTGATCAACCGCTTGGCCGTGCTGCTGGCGCACTTGCTCAAATGGCAATACCAACCCGAGCGTCGCTGCACCAGTTGGCGCCTGACGATCAACGAACAGCGGCGGCAACTGGCCTTGCTGCTCGACGACAGCCCCAGTCTGGCACAGCGCCTGCCCGAGTTCCTGCCGCGCGCCTACGACCATGCCGGCCGCGCCGCGATGGAAGAAACCGGGTTTTTCAAGTCGCCGTTCCCCGAGCACTGCGCATATCGGATGGCCGATATTATGGACGAGGGGTATTGGCCCGGCGGGCGCGACTAGCGCGGGACCTGGCCCGCAAGCAGTCATTGCAGTCCGTTTCGCTCGCGAGCCGCGCGGGCCGCAGGGGTGTCCCCGAACGCGTCGCTGGTCAGCAATTCTCGCTCTGCCGTCCGCAATCAGCCCTGTCCGGATAACCCGAGGTCAGACCATCGGGCCAGGCCCCGCGGGACTGGTTCCGGCAATGGGAGCCGTCAGTCGGCTTTGGCTGCATCCTGACCTGGTGGGGGAAGCTTTTATGCGCGCCCCCGACCTGGGCCTGAAAGTGGCCCCGCTCTTTTTCGATCGATGATCCATTAATCCGTTTTTCCCCCGGGCGGGACGCACCATGCATGCCACTGCCGACCTCTATCATCGGGACTTCCACGCCTGGATCGCCGGTCAGGCCGCGCTCCTGCGACAGGGGCGGGTCCAGGACATCGACCCGCAACTGCTCGCCGAGGAACTGGAGGCCATGGGACGCCGCGAACGCAACGAACTGGTCAGCCGTCTGATCATCCTCATTGCCCACCTGCTGAAGTGGCAGTACCAGCCCGAACACCGCACCTCCAGTTGGCGCGGTTCCATCGTCGAACAGCGCGTCCAGGTGAGTCGGGAACTGCGCTTGAGTCCGAGCCTCAAGGCCTTTCTTGCCGAGGCGATCGACGATGCCTACCCCGATGCCCGGCACATTGCGGTCACCGAAACCGGGATGGCCGAGTCCCGGTTTCCCGCATGTTGTCCGTACCCGGCGGCCGAGCTCCTGGACGAGGGTTGCTGGCCCGGCTCCCCGCCGGCGTGAGGCCCCGGTCGCCGTTCGCCACACCGCATCCGCGGTTTCAACCCGGCCGATCCTGCCGGGTGCGATCAGACCTGAGGTGGTGACCGAGAGAGCGGGTACGCTATCGTTGTCGTAATCGAATAATCCGACCACGATTACGACAACGACAACGACAACGACGCCCGCTCCTGCCGCCCTCAGCGCGTCCCGAAGACCACGATGGTCTTACCCTTCACACTGATCAGCCCCTGCTCCTCCAGGCTTTTCAAGACCCGCCCAGCCATCTCGCGCGAGCAGCCGACGATGCGTCCGAGTTCCTGGCGGGTGATGCGGATCTGCATCCCGTCCGGGTGGGTCATGGAGTCCGGCTGCTTGCACAGGTCGAGCAGGGTGCCGGCGATGCGTCCGGTCACGTCGAGGAAGGCCAGGTGCCCGACCTTGCGGCTGGTCTGGCGCAGACGCTGCGACAGTTGCAGGCCGACCGCGTAGAGGAACTCCTTGGCCACCTCCTTGAGGTCGGTCTCCAGCAGTCGATCCAGGCGCTGGTAGGCGATCTCCGCGACCTTGCACTTGGTGCGGGTACGCACGATGACACTGCGGGTGTTCTGGGGGACGAAGAGCCCCATCTCGCCGATGAACTCGCCCTTGTTGATGTAGGCCAGCATCAGTTCCCGGCGCTCCTCGTCGTCGATCACGGCCGCCACCGAGCCCTCGATCAGGTAGTACAGGGTCTCGGCCGGCTCCCCCACCCGGATGAAGTCGACATTCTTGTCGTAGGACTTGGTGTGACAGAACGACAGGAAGGGCTGCAACCAGCCGGGTTCTTCTTTGGGGAGTGTGAGCATAGTCGTGGCAGCGGCCTTGTCGGCGAGCGGTGGATGGGGGGCGGGGTTGGCACCTGATTCTAGGCAAGCCGCTTGGCCTTGTCGAACTATGGTAGCCTCCCGGTCCAGGCGTGGCGCCGCGTCCGGGCGCCCTGGTTTGGTCATCGCGGGGGTCTGCATGAAGGCGCGGGTAAAGTGGATCGATGGGGTTGCCATGTTGGGCGAGTCCGGCTCCGGGCACGGGGTGGTCATGGATGGTCCGCCCGAACTGGGCGGGCGCAACGTCGGGGTGCGGCCCATGGAGCTGCTGCTGATCGGCATGGGCGGGTGCACTCAGTTCGATGTACTCCTGATTTTGCGTAAGTCACGCCAGGAGGTGACGGACTGCGTGGTCGAACTGACGGCGGACCGCGCCGCCGCCGACCCCAAGGTCTTTACCCGCATCCACGCCCATTTCATCCTGACCGGGCGGGGGCTGGACCCGCGCCAGGTGGAGCGTGCGATCAAGCTCAGCGCGGAGAAATACTGCTCTGCGTCCATCATGCTGGGCACCACCGCCGCGATCACCCACGACTTCGAGTGTCGCGATGCCTGAGGCGGCGGAGTTCGACGCACTCACCGCGGAATTCTACGAGGGCTGGCTCCACTACCACCCGGACCTGGCCCTGCGCGCCGGGGTCCCGGTGGCGGGCCGGCTGCTGCCGGTGCAGGAGGACGAGGACCTGGTCGGCCTCAAGGGCTGGCTGGAGGAACTGCTCCTGGGCCTCGACGAGATCGATTTCCACGCACTGGACGCCGACCGGCAACTGGACTGGGAACTGCTGGCCGGGGCCGCCCGCGTCGAGCATCGGGAACTCTGCGGCGGCGGCTGGCGCCGTCGCGACCCTCTGGGCTATCTGCCGCTCGCCGAGCTCGAGTGGCTGAGCGGCACCACGGACGCGGCGCCGCACGGTACCCTGGCGCGGCTCCTGGGGGAACTCCCCGAACACCTGCGCCAGGCGCAGGTGCAGTTGCGCGTCGCGGCCCCGGGCCTGGGCCCGCTCCTGGTCCGCGTCGCCGCCCGCGAGGCGCAGCGCGCGTGCGAGCACCTGCGCGCGCTCGCCCGGGGTCCCCGGCCGCATCGCGATGCTGGTGGGCACGTCGGACTGGCGGAGCCGCTTGAGAGCGCCGCCGCGGCGCTCGCCGGCTATCACCATTTTCTGACCGCTGAACTGGCCCCGCGGGCCCGCGGTGCCCTGGGCCGCGGGGTCGAACACCTGGGGCTGCGGTTGTGCGAGGTCCACTTCATCGACTGCGACCCGGCGGCCGGGTGCGAGCCCATCACCCGTGCCCTGGAGCGGGCGTCGGCGGCCTTGAGCGACGCCGACGCGACCGCGGGGCAGGCCCCGCTGCCGGCCGACGGTGGTTACCACCTGGCCGCGACTGATGCGGCGCGTGGGCATCGCTTACCGCGTCGCTTCGCCAACGACGCCTCCTGGGCTCTGGGCCGGCAACTCTATCTCGGTCGTCGCGGCGCCCAGGGCGCGCCTGGACCGCGATTGGCCGAGTCCCGCGAACTGCTCCTGTTGGCCCAACTCGACTTAGACCTGCATCGGGGGCGGATCGACGACAAACAGGCGCTGGCGAGCCTGGCCCGGCTCGGGCTGGAAGGCCCCGCGGCGGAGGCCCGGGTGGCGCAAGTCGCCCGGCACCCGGGCGACGCCCTGGCTGGCGTGCTGGGCTGGCGGTTGCTGGAGCAGGTGCGGGATCGGCAGGGGGCGGATGCCGGGCCCGGCGCGCCGGCCTGGCGCGCCCTGCTGGCCTCCTACGGGGCCATCCCCCTGCCCCTGGTATTGCGTTACGGCCTGGGCCAGGCCGCCTGGCAGGCGGCCTGGGACGCGGTCTTGGGCACCTGAGCGCTAGTGGCCGGTGCGAGCGGCTGCTAGGATGTGCGGTTGCGCACACCGGAGCCCGTACCATGTCGATCGGCCACAAGAAGCTGCAGCTCCAGGGCTTCAACAACCTGACCAAGACCCTGAGCTTCAATATCTACGACGTCTGCTACGCGGACAGCGCGCTCCAGCGTGAGGCCTACATCCAGTACATCGACGAGGCCTACAACGCGGAGCGCCTGACCGCCATCCTGACCGACGTGGCGGCGATCATCGGCGCCAACATCCTCAACGTCGCCCACCAGGACTACGACCCCCAGGGCGCCTCGGTCACCATGCTGATCTCGGAGGAACCCCTGGTCGCCGAGCAACTCCCCAATTTCGCCAAGCCCGGACCGCTCGCGCGGTCCGGTCTCTTCCCGGACGCCGTCGTGGCCCACCTGGACAAGAGCCACATCACGGTGCACACCTACCCGGAGAGCAACCCGGTCACCGGCATCAGCACCTTCCGCGCCGATATCGACGTCTCCACCTGCGGGCGCATCTCACCGCTGCGCGCGCTCAACTCCCTGATCCACTCCTTCGAGTCCGATGTCGTGATCCTCGACTACCGGGTGCGCGGCTTCACCCGTGACGTGACCGGGCGCAAGCACTTCATCGACCACAACATCAGCTCCATCCAGAACTACCTGTCGCGGGACAGCAAGGACCGCTACCAGATGGTGGACGTGAACGTCTATCAGGAAAACCTGTTCCACACCAAGATGGTGCTCAAGCAGTTCCAACTCGACGACTATCTCTTCTGCATCGAGGAGAAGGACCTGCCCGAGCCGGAGCGCTGGCGCATCCAAAAGCTCGTGCGCCGCGAACTGTCCGAGATCTTCTACGGGTGCAACCTGTCGCGGGAGTTGGAGTTCGCGGGCTGAAGCTCGCTCGCGACGCCGCCTCGTGACATCGCTCAAATGGTTTCACGCAGGTGTCAGGCGATCCCTTCCACGATAGCCTCAGCCGAACCAGGGCTCGTAGAGGCCAAGGGTCGACCGGCTGAAGCCTCGACCTCCGGTTGCGTTGCGGGGTCCGGGCCGCGCTCGGCACGACGATTCGGGGCCGCAACGCCTCGCCCCAGGGCCTCCAGACAGCGCAGCAGCTGATAAAGCTCACCGTAGCAACGCCGCTCACTGCCACACCAGCGGGACCTGGGGACCGGCCCGCGGCCGGCTGCCCTGTGTTCGTCAACGAACAGACCGCCGTGCCGCGCCGGACCTATCGTATGGAACCCCTGAATTGTCGAGTAGGAAATTCTTGAAATGGATTTCCATCTGTCTCCGGAGGATCAGTGATGAAGATGCAGTCAACGACCAAACGCCTGACGACAACGGCATCCGCCCTGTCGCTTGGGTTATTGCTTTGCGGCCCGCTCGCGACGGCAGCCGATGCCCCGGCGGCAACCCCGGCGCCCGCTCCCGCAATCGAGACCTACCCTTCCTGGACCGCGCAGGAACGCCAGCAACACTGGGAGCAAATGCAACAGAGTGCGCGCGAGCTCTGGGCGAAAGTCAACCTGAGCCCTGAGCAACGCCAGCAATACTGGGAGCAAGTGCAGCAGGGTGCACGGGATCTATGGGATAAATGGGGTCTGAGCGCGCAGCAGCGCCAACACTACTGGGAGCAGATGCAACAGGGCTGGAACGACCTGGTGGCGATGGTCAACCCGCCCGCGGAGACGCCGCCGACGGCCCCTGCGCCGACAGAGCCGGTTGCTCTGGCTGCAACGCCGCCGACGGCCCCTGCGCCGGCGGCACCGCTCGCTGTGGCTGCAACACCGCCGACGGCCCCCGCGCCGGCGGCACCGGTTGCCGTGGCAGCAACGCCACCGACGGCCCCCGCGCCGGCGGCACCGGTTGCCGTAGCTGCAACGCCACCGACGGCGCCCGCACCGGCGGCACCGGTTGCGCTGGCTGCAACCCCGTCGACCGCACTCCCCCCAGCCGCCGCCCACACGTCAAGGAGTGCGTATAACCTGTTGACGCTATGGGGCCTGACCCTGGAGCAACGCCAACAATACTGGGCGTCCGTACAACGCGCCGAGCAGACGACCATGGACCCGCCCGCGCTGGCAGCGGTTGCCCCAGCGGTGACCGCGTCGACCACGCTCCCCGCGGTCGTCGGCGACCCGCCAGAGACGGTGTACAACATCTTGTCGCTATGGGGCCTGACCTCGGAGAAACGCTAGCAATCCTGGGCGTTCATGCAACAGGGCGGTAGACGAAGCAGGGTGCATCAGGCGCGCGGCCCGGCGCCGCGGGTACGGTTCGGCGCTCGGTCGCGCCGCATCCCCCCTCTGCTAAAGAAGCTCGACCGGTCGATGAAACGGCGGCGCATCGATAAGGCCTGCTCCGGCGACTAGACCCAATAGACGCTCCGCGTCATGGCGCGCGAGGCCAGGCGCATCGCGGTGCGGATCGGCGCCGGCAATTCGGCCCCGCCCGCCGCCTTGGCGACCTGGGCGTGGTGGATCTCATCCACCTTCATCTGCTCGAGCACGGCCCTGGTGCGCTCATCGCGCTCCGGGACCTGGTCCAGGTGGTCGTCCAGATGGTCCTCGACCTGGCGCTCGGTCTCGACCACGAACCCCAGGCTCCAGCGGTCCCCGGCCAGCCCGGCGAGCGCCCCGATGGCGAATGACCCGGCGAAAAAGAGCGGGTTCAGCAGGCTCTTGCGGTCCCCCAACTCCTCGATTCGGGTCGCGCACCAGGCCAGGTGGTCGTTCTCCTCCAGGGCCGAGCGCTCCATGCGCTTGCGCGTCTCGGGCAGTCGCGCCGTGATCGCCTGGCCCTGATAGAGCGCCTGGGCGCAGACCTCACCCGTGTGGTTGATGCGCATCAGACGGGCCACATGGCGGCGCTCCTGCTGCCCCAGTGCCGCCTCGTCCAGCAGGGCCGCCGGGTAGGGACGCTCCGTGACCCGCGGGCGGCCGAAGAGGGTGCGCAGGGCATTGTCGGCGTTGCGGATCAGCCGGTCGATGGGGGTGTAATGGCGCTGTGTCATGGGGTATTGCTGCTGCTCGGTCCGGTCGGTCAAGTCGGGAGTCTGGGGCGCGGCAGGGATCGCTTCAACCCAGAAAAAGCAGTTTAGCCGCAAATGAACGCAAATTAACGCGAATAATCAGAGACTTGGTCTTGGTCGCATGTTCACCGTCCGGGTGGCGCCCGTGACGATGCTAACCAGCAGATTTATTTGCGCTTATTTGCGTTCATTTGCGGCTAAATACTCTTTTTAGGTAGCAGGTCCATCAAGCTGGCGGGCTAGGATCTCCACCGGGTGGCAGACCTCGATCGCCAGCCCGGCCTCCCGCAGTCCGGCGCTCAGGTGCAGAGCACAGCCCGGGTTGGTGGTGACGATCAGGTCGGCGGACAGCGCCGTGAGGCCCGCGAGCTTGTCGGCGAGCAGGGCCGCGGCCAGCCCCGGCTGCTGGAGCAGATAGGTGCCGGCCGCACCGCAACAGGTCTCGTTGCCCGCAAGCTCCTGGACACTGAGTTCGGGGATGCGTTGCAGCAGCCGGTAGACGGCGCCGCAGCCCCCCAACAGGTTGCGATGGGAGCAGGGCTCATGGACCAGGACGCGGCGCGCCAGGGGCCGGAACCGCAGGCCTCCGAGGGCCGGGACCTGTTCGAGCCAGTCACAGAACTCCCGGGTCGCGGCGCTCCCCGGGGCCGCGCGCAGTTCCGCCACACAGGCGCTCGCGAGCCCCACCAGCGGCGGGTCCCCCGGTCGGCGGGCGAGGGCGTCGCGGTGCCGGTCCCCCTCCCGCGGCAGCCCGTTGTGTCGCAGCAGTGCGCCGCAACAGGTCGGGTGCGCGGGCACGCGCACGCGCAGTCCGAGGCGCGCGCACAGGGTGCGGGCGGCGGCGATGGCGTGCCCCTGGGCCAGGGCGCCCATGCAGCCGACGAAGATCTCCAGGTCCGCCGGCCCGCTGTCCGCGGCCGGGACCGGCGCCGCCATCGCCGGGATCGCCCGGGCCAGACGATGCAGCGGGGCGATGGCCGGCCAGGCTGCCAGGCCCGTACGCTCCGCCAGCCAGGCCAGCCCCGCGCCTTGATAGAGCCGGGCACCCCGGGCCAACCAGCGGGTGACCCGGGCCTCAGAGAGCCACCCCAACCAGAGCCGCAGCCAGGCGCGCCGCGCAGGTGATGCGCGCTCGACCCGTGCCGCCCGGGCCCCGTCGGCGAGTCGCCCGTAGGCGACCAGGGAGGGGCAGGCGCCCTCGCAGGCACGGCAACCCAGACAACTGTCCAGGTGCCCGGCCAGGGCGGGACTCATGGCGAGGTCCCCGGCCGCCCACCCCTGGATAAGGGCAATGCGCCCGCGCGGTGAATCGGCCTCATTGCCCAGCTTCGCGAAGGTCGGGCACTGGGGCAGGCATAGTCCGCACTTGACGCACTGGTCCGCGAGGGTGAGTAACTGGTCGGGGGTCACGTCGATCCTGGTGAGGGGGAGTCCGGGGTGGGCAGCGGTTGTCAGGGCAGCGGCCGGCGCCCCGGACATGGTAACCTCCCGCGGTGCGCGCGCCCTAGTTCTTAGCCCTCGACACCCAGCGGGGAACCCCGATGTCCTACTACCGGCACCATGTCTTTTTCTGCACCAACCAGCGTGAGGACGGCAGCCAGTGCTGCGCCCAGTGCGGCTCCGCGGGGCTGCGCGACTACCTGAAACGCCGCACCAAGGAGCTCGCGCTGGCCTGTCGGGGCGGCGTGCGCATCAACACCGCCGGCTGTCTGGACCGTTGCGAGGAGGGGCCGGTGCTGGTCGTCTACCCGGACGCCGTCTGGTACACCTATGTGGACCAGGAGGACCTGGACGAGATCCTGACCGAGCACCTGGTCGCGGGGCGCGTCGTCGAGCGGCTGCGCTTACCCGACTGAACAGGAGCCCGGGCGTCCCGCCCGGGTCTGCCGTGTTGAGTGCTGGCGCGACGCGAGCCTCGAAAGATCAAGCGATTAGACGCGCTGAGCCGGTATCCGCCACTCCCGCGCTTGCATCCGCCCATCCGCTCCCGTATAGTTCGCGGTCTTTCGCGCTTTCGCTCAACGAATCAAAGACCCGCCGCCTTCCCGCTCGCACCCCTTGGGGTATCCGGACCGGGGCGCACGCGGACTCGGTACGGGAATTACGGATCATGACGACGACTGTGAGCACCAAACCGGCAGAGGTACGCCGCGCCTGGTTCCTGGTGGACGCCGAGGGCAAGACGCTCGGCCGCCTGGCCACTGAACTTGCGTTGCGCCTGCGCGGCAAGCACAAGCCCCAATACACCCCCCACGTCGACACCGGCGACTATATTGTCGTGGTCAACGCGGGCAAGGTCCGGGTCACCGGCAACAAGCTCGCGGACAAGATGTACTACCGCCACACCGGCTATGTGGGCCATCTCAAATCCATGAGCCTGGGCAAGTTGCTCGACCAGGCCCCGGAGCGCGCCATCGAGATCGCGGTGAAGGGCATGCTCCCCCGCGGCCCCTTGGGTCGCG
Organism: Candidatus Thiodictyon syntrophicum; assembly: GCF_002813775.1. Lineage (NCBI taxonomy): Bacteria > Pseudomonadati > Pseudomonadota > Gammaproteobacteria > Chromatiales > Chromatiaceae > Thiodictyon > Candidatus Thiodictyon syntrophicum. The sequence goes on along the minus strand of NZ_CP020370.1, from coordinate 6,158,502 downwards.
CCATGTTCCGCAAGCTGCGTGTCTACGGGGGGGCCGAGCACGGCCACCAGGCCCAGCAGCCCCAGGTCCTCGAGCTTAACTGCTAGCCAACCCCAGTATCCAATCGTCCTCAGGAACAGACATCCATGTCGGAGACTCAATACGCCACCGGTCGCCGTAAGACCTCCGCCGCCCGGGTCTTTCTGACCACGGGTTCAGGTGAGATCACGGTCAACGGGCGCACGCTCGACCATTTCTTCGGCCGCGAGACCGCCCGCATGGTGGTCCGCCAGCCCCTGGAGACCTGCGGTCTACTCGGTCGGGTGGACATCAAGGCCACGGTCGTCGGCGGCGGCAACACCGGCCAGGCCGGCGCCATCCGTCACGGCATCGCCCGCGCCCTGGTAGGCTACAATGAAGAACTGCGCTCGGCCCTGCGCCGCGCCGGCTTCCTGACCCGCGACGCCCGCGAGGTCGAGCGCAAGAAGGTCGGCCTGCACAAGGCACGCAAGGCACCGCAATACTCCAAGCGCTAGTCCGCTTGAAATGGCGATTGACGGGCCTGCCCCACCGGTGCGGCCCGCCACTCGCCAAATCAGTTCTTGGGGGATCGTCCAGCGGCAGGACTACGGACTCTGACTCCGTCAACCTAGGTTCGAATCCTAGTCCCCCAGCCAACAATAGATAAGGGCTTAGCCGCGAGGCTAGGCCCTTTTCGTTGGGGCTCCGGGCGAATACCGGGCCGAGCCACGTCCCAACGGAGCCGGTTATGTCCGGTTCCGGGGGCATCGGTGGGTGCGATGCGCTCCTGCGACCCCGGCGGATCACTGCGCCCCGCCCGGCGGCGAGCAGCACTGGCATCACTCCCGCCGGCTTCGTCCGCCCGGCGGGATCAGATACATGATCTGTTCGAGACGACCGGCCAGCGCGGAACGTCCAGACCGTGCACCGCCCGGGGGACCGCGCGGGGTAGACTGGAACGTCGCCATTCGGAGGCCAAAGCCGGGGTATCGGTCGGGGACCGGGCCGGCGGTGGAGGTCGGCGGCGGTCGGACCGTTGAGGCAGTACCCTGGGTGAAAAGCAAACGAAGGGTTATGCGCGATCACCCGGCCCCATCGTGTGAGACCCAGGTAGTATTCTCATCGAAGTGTCCAATCATCGGGAGGAAACCATGGCTGACCGCGGTCTCTCAACAACGTTCTTGAACGACCTGAGGGCCGGATGTCTGGCGCCACTGCTTGAACGGGTCAAGCGAGATGACACCCTCCATCTTGCCATTCGCAACCAGTACATCAACATCTACTACCGAGGTGGCAACCTTCTGAGAGTATCTCGCAACCCGAATGGCGTCGGCACGGCGAGCATTTATACGGCGACTTTCGACCCTCACTACTTCACCGGCAGCTACCCCAAGACATTCGGCGAGTGCCCTGGCCGGATCGCCCGAGAGGGCGATTGCGCCAAGTGGGTTGACGCTTTCCCATTCCTCAAGCAGGAGATGGATCTGTGGTTCGCAGGGCACCCGAAGATCGAGCGTGAGTATCAGCAGCTCGTCGCCCGCGCCAATAATCGCGCCCATGGTGCAACGGCCACCGACTATTTCATCATCGACATCGAGTACGCGCAGGGCGAAGACCGATTCGACATGATCGCCGCCTTCTGGGAGTCAAGCGGCCCCATGCGCAAAGCGGCCCACGCGAGGCTCGCTCTCATCGAGATGAAGTACGGCGACGGAGCGCTCACCGGGGCGGCCGGCATCGACAAGCATATCCGTGGCATGAACAGGTTCGCCGCGACACCGGGCCTGCTCGACAGAGTCAAGGCCGAGGCGATTGCGATGTTCGAGCAGCAACTGGAACTCGAGACGATCCGTGCACCCAAGGCGATCGTCGAGTTCACCGCCGAGGAGCCCGAGTTCATCCTGTTTCTCATGGATCACGATCCGGATTCCTCAAAGCTGAAGAGCGCACTCCTCGACATTGGCGCCGGCATTCCCGCGCCGGCCGGATACGAGCTCAAGCTGTGCGCAGCCACATTCATGGGCTTGGGGCTCTTCAAACAGAGCGTCCTCGGCTTGCCTGAGTTCTTGAATCGCATGCGCGGCCAGATTCACTCAAGGGATTAGGAGCGCCGCCCTGCATTACATCATCCATGGCGGTGCCGACCGGATCGGCGGCATGTGCATCGAAGTCGCATCCGAGGACGGCACGCGCATCCTACTCGACCTCGGGATGCCGCTCTACGACGCGAACCACGAGGACGTCCCCCGCGACACGCAGCAGCGCCCCACACGCGAACTCATCGCCGAGAAGGTCCTGCCCGACGTCGCCGCCCTTTACGCCGACGATCCCGCGGCACCTGCCTTCTCCGCGATCATTCTGACGCACGCACACCTCGACCACTACGGCCTCGCACACCATGCGCACCCCGACATTCCCGTCTACGGCAGCCGAGGAACCATCGCACTCCTCGAAGTAGGCCGCATCTTCTTCCCCGACGCCGCCCTCCCCGGCGACCTGCGCGAGCTCCCCGAGCATGGCCCACTGCTAATCGGCGCGCTGGCCGTCACCGCCATCCCGGTCGACCACGGAGCACCCGATTCGCGCGCCCTGTTCGTCGAGTCTAACGGCCAGCGACTTCTCTACTCCGGCGACCTCCGGGCGCACGGCCGTACGGGCTATCGGTTCGACGCGCTGCTCCGCGACACGCGGCTCCACGGCATCGATTGGCTGCTCCTTGAGGGTATGACGCTCGGCGCCTCCGCGAGCCCCCATGGGCAACGCTCCGAGCAAGACGTCGAGGAATCGCTCGTCATGATCGCCAGGCGCGACAACGACAAGCTTCTCGCCGTCATCGCCCCGGGCCAGAACCTCGACCGCCTCGTGTCGTGCTTCCGCGCCGCCAAGCGCAGCGGCCGTCTGCTGGTAGTCGATCCCTACCAGGCGTTCGTGCTCATGAAGCTCGCGCCCCTCTCGGCATCGATCCCCCAGTTCACCTGGGACGGCATCCGCGTCTGCTTTGCTCCTCACCAAGTCGAGCGACTCAGGAACGCCGGTCTCATGCAGTTGGTCTGGGACATGCGCATTGCTGCCAAGGTCTCCACCGACGAGCTGGCCGAGAACCCCGGGGCGTACCTCATGTGCGCACGAGCGGGCTTCGGCATGACCAAGGTGTTCGACAAGATCGGGCCGAGCCGCGTGTCGCTCGTCTGGTCGCAGTGGAGCGGCTACTGGAGGCGCGGCGGCTGCCCCATCCGCGAGTGGTCCGAGCGCACGGGCGTCGAGGCGCGGTTCGTCCACTCAGGGGGTCACGCCTGGCCCGAGGACCTCAAGCGACTCGCCGAGGCACTCCAGCCGAAGCAGCTAGTTATCGTACACACGGAAGGGGGTGCCGGGACGACGTTCGCCAGCCCGCCATGTCTATCATCCGACTTGGTCTGATGAAGGAACACACCGCACACCAAGCGCAGCCGTCACCGGGGCTGCGGCGAACGTCCGCTGTCCGTTGGACTGCTGCCGTTGAGATTCAAAGAGCCGATGTCGGCTTGGGGTCTTTAGCGGCCTTCCGTTTGCCAGAGACCAATGTCCGCGAACCGCTAGTAAAACCGGTCTAGGCACCCGAGGCCCGCCGCCTCCCCTGTCCGCAACAGCGGATTGCCGCCCTCCGCCGAGCCCCGCGCCATGCCCAGCCCCTCCGCCGTCCCCACCGGGCCGACTGTGCCCCTCCTGGCCACTTCGCCCGCGCCGGTGCGCCTCGACTGGTGCCGCCGCGCCGCCATCCTGCCCGGCAAGACCCTACACCTCGCCCTCGCCTTGATGGCACTAGCCACGGCGCACCGAGCGCCCGGCGTGCGCCTCACCCGGCGCACCCTGACCACGCCCGCTACGATGCCCTGCGCCGCTTGGAGGCGGCGGGCCTGATCCGGTCCTGGCAACTCCCGGGCCGTGCCCCGCACGTCGTCCTCACCGAGCCCGGCACGGACCAACCCCTGCGGCTGTCCTGAGCGCCGGCCGCCCGGCCCGACCGCGCGGCCCCCCGCGGGTTCCGTCACGGTCCCCTGCAGCCCCCGGCCCCGTCCCACGTTGAACCAGCCCGTCGGTCTTGCCGCCCCCGGCTGCTCCTGCTGGGCGCCGGCTGGGTGCGCGTCCGGGTTTTCCGGTCGGGCCGGGTGCGTGACTGCAGCCATCGGACGGCGGTTGACTAGCCGGCTGATCCCCCTATTCACCCTCACGCGCCTCGACCGTCGCTACGAATCCAAGCAGGGCGACCAATCGCTCCCGGGAGGGTCCATTCAGGTTCGTGCCGAAGCGCGGGTCGTAGTGCTGGCAGTCATCCGCCGCCAGCCGGTAGCCGTCGGTGGGTGTACGCTTCTGACCCAGGTACAGGTCGAGGCCCTGTTCGACGAGCAGCAGATCCCAGTTCCGGATGATGCGCACCGGCCCCCACTGTTGGTGCCGATGAGTGTTCTGGAAGGCCACCAGGCGACGGTGCAGCACCTCGGCGGCAGTCCAGCCGGGCATCGGCTCGGACAGCGGGCGCTCGGTCAGCAGGGCGCGCGCCTGTTCAAACAAGGCCGCAGCCTCCCCCGTGACTCCTTCTCCGCGGTTGGCGGCCCGCTCCGCCACCCAGAGCCCGAAGGCGCGCAGGCGCCTTGGGTGCTCGAACCATTTCTTGAGCACCGTGAGGCGCATGATATTCGCGTGTCCGGTGCGGTCGATCTCGTTGATGATCGCGGCGAGTTTGTCTTGGACTTGGGTAGGCATCGTAGAAAGCAGGGGTCGTACCATGAAAGTCCTCGTTCGCTCGCGGAGCTTCAGGGTTGCGTCATGCCGGTTCCATCAGTGCTAAGCTCTGAAACAGTAGTTGTGTCCGCGCTCCCAGCACCGCGGCGATGGCCAAACGGGGGCCGCCAGCCCTGCGGCTGCGCAGCGAGCCGGTGTGCGTGCAAGTACAGGCCGATTTGGCGCTCGTGACGTGCTGCCGGGCGCCCGCTTGACTGTGTTGATCCAGGAGCAGACATGCTTTCCGTCCATGCGGTGTACGAAGATGGCAAGGTCACGCTGCTAGAGGAACTGCCTGCGGTGCGCCGGGCGCGACTGATCGTCACGGTGGTCGACCCGATACCCCCAGCGGGAACCGACGTAACCGCAACCGGGCCTGCCCCGGTTGACCTGTTTGATGATCTGATCGGCGTCATCGACGTTCGCGAGGACGGCGCTCCGGGGCACGACCGTTGAAACGTGTCGTAATTGTCCGTCTGAGCACGGCCTGGCGTGCCGTCACGGATGGCGCGACCGGATGCCGTTAGCATCTCACTGGTTGTTCAGTGGTCGTGCCGTCACTGCATGTGCGCCTTGACGAAGGCGACGGCCTGCTCCTGCACCTCGGTCGCCTGGGGCGACAGCCAGAAGCAGAGGTGGGTTCCCCGATTGATCCAGAGGTGCTGGGCCGCCGCAATGGTGCTGGCAGCATGGTCGCCATCCCTGAATTGCACATCTGCATCAGCGGTGCCGTGGATGATGAGCGAGGGCGCCTTGATCTCACTCAGGGGCAAGTTGTCGATGCCTGCGAGTTGAATGAGGTCGTTGTCGACCCCCGCCTTTCGGAGGCGGTACGGATTCATGGAATTGCACAGCACCTTGACGGCCCTCAGTTTCTCGGGGTCGGCCACCACCTGCTTAACGCGCTCATGCTGTTCCTTGCTTGTGAGATACCCTTCCGTGCTCAGCAGATCCGAAATCACGAGTCCGGGGAAGTGCGCCATCAGCGCGTGGACGAGCCTTTCCCCGAAATCGGAAAGGAAGAGCGCCTGCTCCACCTTGCCCGCCTGGGCGGGTATGACATACCGCTGTGAGACGCCGTCCACGGCCACCAGGCACGAGACGCGGTCTGCATGGCGTGCGGCAAGCGTGTAGGCAATCGGACCTCCGGCTGAGGTTCCGACAACGGCAACCTTGTCGATCCCCAGGGCGTCGAGCAGGGCCGCCAGGGCGTCCGCCTGCTCTGCAATTGTCCGCCCCGTGTCGAGAGGCGTCCCCAGGTACCCGGGCCGAGAGGGAGCAAGCACTCGCATGCCCCTTTCGGTGAAGATCCTTGCGAGGCCCAGCCCCTGATCGTATCCGCCAGGGGCACCATGCACCACGAGTACCACAGGGCCTTCACCGGCGGTGCCATACTCGATCTTGCCCGCAGCTGTCTCGATGATGGTGCCGGGGTCTTGGATCCCCGGGTAGTTTGTATTGGTCACACTCTTGCCTCCTACGGACGGATAGGAAATTCAATCACCCGAAACCCGATATGGCCCCAATCTTAGCCGCGCTCAGGACACCGGGCAAGCGGGTTTGCGGCTGAGTCTGGCGGTCTGGGGGGACGCCTAGCGAGACCAGCGGCGGGGCGCCGTGCAGCGGCGCTGCCGGGGCCTGCACCGGCGTGCCGGCGGTGGCGGCCCCGTGGCGGTGCTACCAGGAAATGCGCTGATCGAACTCGAACTCCGGTGCGGGTTGCGCCACGGCGTCCCAGTCCGGCAGCGGTGCGAGCGGATCGTCCCAGGAATTCCGGGGACAAGGAATTCCGGGGACAGTATACGTATTTCCGCGGAGAAGCAGGAATCGTGGCCCGGCTCGTGTCGATCTCGTCAATATCGGCGGCGATCTGGCTGCGTGTGCTCAACCGGTCAAACCGGCCTTCATCGATATCGCGAATACCGCTGTCGACCGCTTGCCGCAACGCGTCCAGTCGCGATGCGTCCTCGGCCTCACGCTGTTCCACCAAGCGCAGCCGCTCGCGCAACACCTCGCCGGCGTCTTGGTATCGGCCGCTGTCGACCAGACTACCAACCAACGCTTCTTGATGATCTGTCAGTACGACGTATCTGGTGGGCATTGCTTCTCTACCGTCTGTAACAAGCAGATAGTAGCAGCGGCCGGCATAATCTGCCACCCAACGTTGAGCGGAAATAGGGGACGTACGACGAAAAACTGCCGATCGCCAGGTCCCGCAGACACAACGAAATGACCTGAGTCTCGCCAGGTCCAGGGTCCCAGCCCGCGATGTGCCGGGGGGCCTTGATATTACTCCGGCCGCCTCGAGGGTGATAGCCGTCGCGGCCGGGGGCCGCTCCTACGCGGTAGGAGCGGCCCCCGGCCGCGACGGGTTGCCGCAAGGGTGTGTGGGGAGTTCCGGGGACAGGGGGTCTTCCGCTCCGTTGCACCCGCGATCCCAGCCATTACGCTGCGCCGCAACGGCTATTTTTCGGCCTCCTGGTCCATCAACTCCGCGCGCAGTTGCGCCAACTCCCGGCGATAGCTCTCAGCGTCCCCGTATTCAAAGAAACGGGGATAGCGACTATGGGATGCAACGATGCGCCGGCCGTTCTTGATCGGGCACCAGTACTGTTCGGTCCGCGCGGCGATCTCCCGGAAATAACCCGCCAGGCCATTGCCATAGGAGCAGTAGAAACAGTTGAAGCGCTCGATCATATTCAGATACGGCAGGTCCTGCCGGTCGAAGACGAAGTGATCCACGCGGCGCACCTTCAGAATACCGTAGATCGGAAAGCACAGCGACTGATAGACAAAGAGGAACAGGTCAAGCGCGGCAAACGCCGCCAGGCCCGAATAAATCAGCGGGGCCGTCAACACGTTGAGCGGCCGGGCCTGTGCAAGGTAACGAACGAGCCCGGTCTTGAGCCGGTGCTGCTGAAGTGTCACTTCCTCGGCAAAGCGCACTCGCTTCTTTTCGATGATATACTGGAACGCCTCCCGCTTCTTCACAAACTCCTGTTCCAATTCGTCTTCCAGTTCATTGATCCGGCGGATCAGTTCGTCGATCTGACGAGTCATGCGGGTGCTCCTGGTTGCATCGGTGGTGATGGCGACTGCTCGCCCGGGGGAAAACCCGAATGAATCAGCGCGTGCCCAGGTCACGGTGGTCGGCTGCGAGAGTGGAATTCCAGGGACAGTATACCTCTTGGTCTCGCCTTCCTGTCGGCCCTGCGCCTCCCACTCCTGGGTCCAGGTCTTGATGCGCTCGGCCAGCATGATGAAGGTTCGTCCGTCACCCGCCGAGTTCTGCGCGCGGCCCGTCGCGGCGCAAGCCGCTCCCACAGCGTCGCTGCGTGACCTTCATGGTGAAGTTCCGCCCTCCAGTGGCCGCAACGGCGATCAAGGCCGGCAACCCGGGGCTGGTTTCCGGGAGCGCCGCAGCCCAGTGCAGTGCGGACTCTCAGCCGCGACGAACGCCGCTGGCGTGCGGGGGCCGGGTGTTGGGGCTCGCCCCCTGTCGTTTTCTTTATCTTGGCGAGCTTGGCGTGAGACCATCCCCGCGACATGAATAACAATGATGAACCGGCGTTCGCGCGTTATATCGGCATCGACTACTCCGGCGCTGCGACGCCAAGGTCGAGCCTCAAGGGGCTTCGCGTCTACCAGGCGGGCCGGGCGACCCCGCCCGAGGAAGTCCTGCCGCCGCCCAGCCCTCGCAAGTATTGGACCCGGCGCGGCATCGCGGAATGGCTGGTGGAGCGTCTCGCCGAGGACGGGCCTACCCTGGTCGGCATTGACCACGGCTTCTCGTTTCCGTTGCGCTATTTCGAGGCCCACGGGCTGCCGCTCGATTGGCCAGCCTTCCTTGCGGACTTCCAGCGCCACTGGCCGACCGACCAAGACATCTATGTGGATTTCGTCCGCCACGGCGACGTTGGAACGGGCGCCGAGCGTATGGGCAATTCCCGCTGGCGGCGCCTGACCGAGGTGCGCGCGGGTACGGCCAAGTCGGTCTTCCACTTCGACGTGCAAGGCTCAGTGGCCAAGTCCACGCACGCGGGCCTGCCCTGGCTGCTCTATCTCCGGCAGCAGCTTGGCGAGCGGCTGCATTGCTGGCCGTTCGACGGCTGGCAGATCCCGGCAGGGCGCTCGGCGGTCGCCGAGATCTACCCCGCCCTGTGGAAGCACGCCTACCCCGCCGAAGGACGCACTCCGGACCAGCACGACGCCTGGTGCGTCGCCGCCTGGCTGCGTCAGGCCGATCTGGATGGCCGGCTGCATGGATACCTGGCACCCTCCCTGACGCCGCCCGAGTGTGCCCTGGCCGAGGTCGAGGGGTGGATTCTCGGGGTGGGCTGAGGCCTCCCACCGGCGCCCGGACGGACGCCTGATGACCCGAACGGGGCCTCGATCTTGGTTTCGGCCGGCGGCCGCCTCCCGGAGTCCAAGGCTTCAGCCTTGGTCCTGTGCATCCAAGGCTGAAGCCTTGGACTCCGCCCGGGGCGGCCGGAACGATGATCGAGGCCCGAACGGGTCACTCGATCTCAAGCAATTGGATCTAGACCCGTCTATTCTCTATCGTCTGCTGCTGTCCTTACCCCTTACCCCTTACCCCTTGCCCGGAGAAACCTGGATGCCCCGTCAGTTCATCGCCCGCACCGTGCTCGCCGCGCTTGTCGCCGGCGCCATCGCCGTCCTGCCGGCCCCCGCCGCGGCCTGCACCACGTTTCGCATCCAGTCGCAGGACGGGGCCTGGCTGGTCGCCCGTTCGATGGAGTTCGGGCAGGACCTCAAGAGCGAGGTGATGCTGGTCCCGCGCGGCTACCGGCTCACCACGACGCGCCCCGACCTCAAGCCCGGCATGGGCTGGGAGGTCAAGCACGGTTTCCTCGGCATCAACGCCTTCGGGCTGGACGTGGCGCTCGACGGGATGAATGAGGCGGGGCTGTCGGTGGGCGTGCTCTACATCCCCGGTTTTGTCGAGTATCAGCCGTTCCCGCCCGACGGCAGGCATGCGGTTTCCAACTTGGAGTTCGGCAACTGGGTGCTGAGCCAGTTCGCGACCGTGGGCGAGGTGCGCGAGGCGCTCGCCAAGGTCGCCGTCTACGACCTCGACCTGCCCCCGAGCGGCCGGTAACCGCTCCACTGGTCCATCGCCGACGCCCAGGGGGGCGCCTTGGTGGTCGAGTACGTGGGCGGCAAACTGCACCTCCATGACAATCCGATCGGTGTCCTCACCAACTCCCCGACGTTCGATTGGCACCAGACGAACCTGCGCAACTACATCAACCTCACGAGCATCAATGTCGATGCGCTCAAGCTCGGGTCGGTTGAGATCCTGCCGCTCGGCCAGGGTACCGGGCTGCTCGGGCTACCGGGTGACTACACCCCGCCCAGCCGCTTCGTGAAGGCGACCGCGCTCGCCTATGCGGCGCTCCCGGTGGCGACGGCGCCGGAGGCGGCGAACCTCGCCTTCCATATCCTGAACGCGGTCGACATCCCCGTTGGTGCCATCGTGGGGAAGGTCCCGTCGCCGACCGGCGGGGCGCCCACGCTGTCCTATGACCGCAGCGAGTGGGCGACCGTCTATGACCTCAAGCACCGGATCACCTATTTTCGGACCTATGGCGACCTGAACATCCGCAAGCTCGATCTCACCCGCTTCGACTTCGGCGGCAAGGCCATCGTGCACGTTCCCATGCCGACGACGATGCAGGCCCAGGACGTGACACCGGCGGTGGGTAATTAGTACTAAGCGGCGCAAGTCGTCAAACCATTGGCGTAGGGTGCGCCGTGCGCACCTTCCAAGGCTGGGGTTGAACGAAGCGGCCTGAGCCTGGGCCGGCGCTCCGGTGCGCGCGGCGCACCCTACGGGTACGCGCTCTTGCCAAAGGTCCGAGCATTTCCATCCGGGTGTACTAGGTTCGGCGGCCGACGGCCTGGGCTGGTGCCCAGACTTGCAGACTGCAATTCGGCGTGCGTGGGAGCGGCTTCAGCCGCGACGCGGCCACGGCCGCTTGCGCGGCCGCCTCGCGGCTGAAGCCGCTCCCACAGCGTGGCCGCGCGACTTGCACGGCGACGCCTGGGGCGGACTCGCAGTCCACTTTACGGCCTCGCCGGAACAGCGGACAATCGCCGGTCTGGGAGTTTTTATTGTGGGGTCGACAAGATGAACGACACCTTGAATAAAATCAAGGCAGAAGCGCAGCGCCGCCGGGAGTCCGAGGCGATGAGCAGGGCGTCGTCGATGGATCTGGCGCAGCGCCGAAGTGCGGCGGCGATGCCGCTGTTCAAGGCGTTTGGCGATATTGAAAACACCTTTGTGCGGATCGACGTGCTCAAGCGCATCTGGCCTGAGGACTATCAACGTCGTTCGGATCGCGCCCGCGGACTGGTCGCGGGGTTTCTCGGCGGCGAGCCGCACCCCTATGGTCTGAGTTTGCACATTCCCGGCGGCAAGGCCACCTTTGAGGTCGAACTGACCTGGGATGGGAAGATCCTCTATGTGAGCTCGCGTGAGGTCAGCGGCTTGCGGCCTTGGGCCTCAAAGGTTGAGCAGCCCGAGCCCTGGCTGGAGGATTTTTGCCAGACCATGTCAACGCTGCTGGAGTTTTGATTCATGCCGGTCTCAAGCCAATAGAGAAGATGGCTCAGCCGGCGGGCCAGGCCCTTTTCCTTTACCCTGTCGGGTCGAGTCCAGCCCGCGGAGGTGTCCATGCGCAGCGATGTGTCCCCGGTCCCGGCGGAGGACCCCGGGGACTATTTCCGGTTGGTGACCGACACGATCACCGAGGTCTTCTGGATGGCGGACGTGGCCACCAAGCGGACCTTCTATGTCAGTCCGGCCTACGAGCGCATTTGGCAGCGCCCGGTGGCCGAACTCTATGCGAACCCACGCTCCTTCATCGCTTCCATTCACCCCGACGACCGTGACGCCTTTCTGGCGGAACTGACCAAGAAGGAACAGTCGGTCGCGTTCGATCATGAATACCGGATCCTGCGGCCGGATGGTTCCATCCGCTGGATCTGGGATCGTGGTTTCCCGGTCGTCGACGCCGACGGGCGGATCGGCCGCTACGTCGGTCTGGCGCAGGACATCACCGAGCGCAAACAGGCCGAGGCCATGCAGGCCTTCCTGGCCCAGAGCGCCAGCGCGGTGCTGGAGCCGTCATTCTTTCATGCCCTGGCACGCTTTCTGGCGGCAAACCTGGGCCTGTTCTATGTCTGCATCGATCGTCTCGAAGGCGATGGATTGAACGCGCGCACCCTTGCCGTCTGGTGCGATGGGCACTTCGAGGACAATGTGACCTACGCCCTGAAGGACACGCCATGCGGAGCGGTCGTGGGCCGGCAGGTCTGTTGCTTCCCGGCCCGCGTGTGCGAATGCTTCCCGCGTGACCAGGTGCTCCAGGACTTGGGGGCGGAGAGTTACATCGGCGCCACGCTCTGGAACCATGCCGGGGCACCGATCGGCCTGATCGCGCTGATCGGGAGGGCGCCGCTGACCAACCGACCACTCGTTGAAAACATCCTGAAGCAGGTGGCGATCCGTGCGGCGGGTGAATTGGAGCGGCTCTTGGTGGAAGAGGCGCTGCGCGAGAGCGAACAGCATTACCGCACCCTGGCCAACAGCGGTTCGACGCTGATCCGGACCTCGGACGTGAACAACCACTGCAACTATGTCAACGAGCCCTGGATACGGTTTACCGGGCAATCGCCGGAGCAGGCGCGCGGCCACGGCTGGACCGACGGCATACATCCGCGGGACCTGGAGCGGTGTGGTCCGCTGTATGCCGCCGCATTCGCTCGCCGCCAACCCTTCAGCATGGACTATCGGGTGCGTCATGTCGACGGTTCCTGGCGTTGGCTGCGCGACGACGGCAATCCGCGCTATGACAGTCAGGGGACCTTTCTCGGGTATATCGGTTATTGCGTCGACATCACCGAACAGCGGGCGGCGAGCGATGAACTGGAGCGCTACCGCCAGCACCTGGAAGACCTTGTGGAGGAGCGTACCCGGCAATTGGTAATCGCCAAGGAGGCGGCCGAAGCGGCCAATATCGCCAAGAGTGCCTTCCTCGCCAACATGTCGCATGAGATCCGCACCCCGCTCAATGCTATTACCGGGTTGGCCTATCTGATCAAACGCTCCGGGGTCACCCCCCAGCAAGCGGAGCGGCTCGACCGGGTCGAGGTCGCCGGGCGCCACCTGCTGGACATCGTCAATGCCGTGCTGGACCTGTCCAAGATCGAGGCCGGCAAGTTCGCCGTCAATGAGGCAGCGGTCGATGTCGGCAGCCTCGTGGCCACTGTCGCAGCACTCATGGCGGAGCGTGCGCGGGCCAAGGGACTCAAATTCGCCATCGACATTCAGGCGCCACCCCAGCCGCTGCTGGGCGATGCCACCCTGCTCCAACAGGCGCTGCTCAACTATGCCGCCAACGCGATCAAGTTCACCGACACCGATCCCGCCAGCGACACCGACACCATCAGGCTGCGCGCCCTCACCAGCGACGAAGACCCCGACAGCGTGCTGTTGCGCTTCGAGGTGCATGATCGGGGCATTGGCATCGCCCCGGCGAGCCTGCCCAAGCTCTTTTGCGCCTTCGAGCAAGGCGATACCTCGATCACCCGCAAGTACGGCGGTACCGGGTTGGGGCTCGCCATCACCAAGCGGCTGGCCCGGTTGATGGGGGGCGAGGCCGGGGTGATCAGTACCTTGGGCCTGGGCAGCACCTTCTGGTTCACGGCGCGACTGAAGAAGGGTGCGAACGCGCTTGCCGCGGCGTCCCCCTTGACGCCGGACGCCGCCGAGGCCTTATTGAGCCGGAACTTCAGCGGCCGCCGGCTACTGCTGGCCGAAGACGAGCCCGTCAATCGTGAGGTGGCACGGTCGCTGCTCTGCGATCTGGGGCTGCTGGTCGAACTGGCCGAGGATGGCGTGCAGGCCGTGGAACTGGCCCACCGTAATGATTATGACCTGATCCTGATGGACATGCAGATGCCCAACCTGGATGGATTGGAGGCGACCCGGCGGATTCGCCGCTTTCCCAACTGCACCGCGGTGCCGATCCTGGCCGTGACCGCCAATGTGTTCGCCGAAGACCAGGCACGCTGTTTCCAGGCCGGGATGAACGACTTCATCTCCAAACCACTCGCGCCGGAGTCGCTGTTCGCGACCTTGCTGAAGTGGTTGGAGCGAACCGCGGCCTGAGAGGGCGATGCCCGAGCGTCCTCGTTACGCTGCCGCCGTCAGCTAAACTCTTAGGTTGGACAAGCGCAGCGCAGTCCACCAACACCGGCGCGGCGTTCGGTTGATTTCGCTGCCGCTCGCCCATCCTGCCGCCGGTTGTGAACCCTCGTTATGTTGCACCCGTCAGCCAAACCGGAGTCTCCCATGCAAGACCTGAAACCAAGCACCCTCGCGTCGGCACCGTCGGCTCAACCGTTTTCAATCGGCACCCTCAGGCACCTGAGAATTCTGTGTATCTCTGAGGTGGGCTGGCTCGACACGCCGACCCTGTTGGCGGATATCGCGGCGGCCGGCGGCCAGGGCGCCAATCAGTATCAAGTGCCCTGGCCGCCGTTTGCGCAACTGCACGCCGACAACGCCGCCGGGGCCGCGGCCCTGATCGAGGCGGAAACCGCGGATGGCGCACTGCACCGGGTCCTGTTCGATACCGGGTGGAATCCCGCCTGGATGCAGCGCCGCTTCGCCGAGGAGGGGGTGGACCGGCTGTTGGCGCAGGGCGCGATCGACTGTCTCGTCATCAGTCACGAACACTTCGATCATTTCTGGGGCATCGGCGTCACCCTGAAGCTCTGCCCGTCGCTGCCGATCTACATCCCCGCCGGTTTTCATCCCGAGGGGCTGGACCTGATCAAACGGTACGGACATACCGGCCCGCTCATCACGGTGCCGCCCCAGCAGCCGCTGACGCTCTTCCCCGGCTGCGCGCTGGTGCAGTTTCCGATGCAGACGCTCTTGCAGGTCGAGGGCGAGAATGTGCTGTACTTCGACATCGCGGACAAGGGCCTGGCGATGGTCACCGGCTGCGGTCATGGCGGGGTGCTGAACCTGCTCGATTACGCCCGCCGCACCTTTGTCGGCGGCGACCGTCTCTATGCGGTCTATGGCGGGCTGCATATCGCGCCCTTCGACGACTGGAATGCGGAAAAGGACCAGGTGATCGCCGCCCTGGCAGACTATGGCATCGCGCACTTCGGCTGCAATCACTGCACCGGCGCGCTGGCGGTCGAGAAGATGATTGCCGCCGGCCTCCCGGTGGTCCGGGGCAAGGCCGAACATGGCTCCAAGACCGATCTGTTTCTGGGTAACGGGGAGGTGCTGGAGCTATAGGCGGCGCAACAAGCGTTCGCTAATTGACCGGTTTGGCCCCGAAGGGGCGCGACATACCAGCCCAGGGCAACGCCCTGGGATAGCATTGTTTATTCGGCCTGGCCCTGAAAGGGCGTGACGTAAGGAGCCATGCCGTTATGTCACGCCCTTTCAGGGCTAAGCTCCGCGGATAACCCATACCCAGGGCGTTGCCCTGGGCTGGTATGTGCGACCCCGTTGGGGTCGATACGCGCGATCAGCTGAAACCGGGTACTAGGCGGCCGCCACCAATGCCGCCATCTCCCGCACCCCAATCGCCTCGACGCCCTCGGCGACCGGATAGCGCTCCTCGCCGGCGTAGACGACAAAGGCCCGCGCCGGCTTGAGGTCCTCGCAGGCGACATAAAAGCCGCGGCGGGGCTTGGCCGTCAGGGCACGCTTGATCTCGATCGCCCACAGGCGGCCGTCCGGGCGCTCCAGCAGCAGGTCGATCTCGGCACCGGCGGCGGTGCGGTAGAACAGGGGCTGGGTGCGGTCCGGGAGCAGGGCACACAGTGTTTCGATCACGAAGCCCTCCCAGCTTGTCCCGACGACCGGGTGCCCCGCCAGGCGATCCAGGTCGACGATGTCCAGCAGGGCATGGACCAGGCCGCTGTCGCGGACATAGACCTTGGGCGACTTGACCAAGCGCTTGCCCAGGTTGGTGTGGTAGGGCCGCAGGCGCCGCACCAGGAGCAGATCAACCAGGAGGTCGATGTAGCGGGTGACGGTCTGGGTGCTGACGGCCAGGGCACGGCCCAGTTCGGACGCGTTGAGCAACCCGCCCTGGCGGTGCGCCAACATGGTCCAGAGCCGCTCCAGGGTCGCCGCGGGGAGGCGCGGGCCGAACAGGGGGACGTCGCGCTCCAGGTAGGTACGGATGAAATCCTTGCGCAGGGCGAGGCTGACAGCGTCGTCGATGGCCAGGAAGTGGTTCGGGAAACCGCCGCGCAGCCATAGGCGCTCCAGGTCCGCGCGTCCGGGTGCGACCTCGAGCGCGGTCAGCGGTGCCAGGTCCACGTAGGCGATGCGCCCCGCCAGACTCTCGCCCGACTGGCGCAGCAGGTCGATGGACGCCGACCCCAGGATCAGGAAGCGCCCCGTCCCACGGCCACTGCGTCGCCCCTCGTCGATGATTCCACGCAGGCTCTCGAAGATCTCCGGCATCCGGTGGATCTCGTCCAGGATGACCAGTCGGTCCGCCAGGCGCTCCAGGTAGAGGCGCGGGCTCGCCAGTTTGTCCCGGTCCTCCCGGGACTCCAGGTCGAGATACAGCGCGCCGCGCTCGTCACCGATGCTCCTGGCGAGCGTCGTTTTGCCCACCTGGCGCGGCCCGATCAGCGCGACGGCGGCCTGGCGGTCGAGCGCGGCGCGTACGACAGACTCGGCGAGACGGGGAAGTATCATTGCAATCTTTCCATGGCGTGGAAAGATTGCAATGATAGCTGAATGGGCGGCGGGGTTCAGCACCCGTCAGGGACGGTTCGGCGCTGGCGACGCGTTGACGATCATCCGGTCAGGCAGGCCAACTCCTCCCGCAGTTCTTCGATATCGGTTTGCACAGCAGGCACCCGGCGACGATACAGTTCGTCGAGGAACCGCGCGCGACTGATACCGAGGATCTCGGCGGCTTTGCCCTGGGAGATACGCCCCTCGGCATACCATCGCACCACCGCGGCGGTTTTGACCTCCGCGGCCAACTGACCGGGCCCTTTGCGTAGGGCCGACATGGCGCCGGTGTCGAAATTCAGCACGATTTGGGTCATAGGTCTGGACCTCCCGGCCCGGGGTTGGTTTGTCACCTTTCGATTCCGGGCAGGCCGCGCTCGACGCTTGGCTCAGGCAGCGCGCCCTGCGGGGTCAACACAGCGGCGGGGCCAGAACCTATATGATCACCACCGAGCGACGGGCGAGCGGCTATTTCGCCCTCGCCTTGGTCATAATTCCGGCCACCGGGCTCACCGCGAGGCCGTCGGTCCGCACAGCGGACCCTACGGAGCGCGGGCTTACCGTAGGGTCCGCTGTGCGGACCGAGCGCCTCCAGCCGGAGTTATGATCAAGGCCCGGCGAACCCTACGCAGGGTAATCAGTCGAGGGCGCCGACCGCTTAAACAGGATCACCTCACGCGTGATTTCGTAGAAGCCGTCGACCTCACCCACCCGGCATTCTTCTGCCTCTTGATCGAATTCGTTTCCCCATGCCTCTTGAACCAATGCGTAAAAGGCATCGAAAGGCGTTCGCGGGCCAGGAATGGACGAATACCCAGGCATGCATTGAGGCCACTTTTGGCTGCCGACGGTCAGTATATCGGGATATTTCACCTCAAGAAAAACTAAGTCGGAATCAGCCACAAAAGCGTCATCGAATAAGCCTTCTTTCATTTCATCCCTGCTGTCGTCGTATGAAACGCTTAGACCCTTGAACACGCGAACCGTGTCGACCTCAACAAGAAGCTCAAGCAATTCTGTTCGATTCTTACCTTCATCTCCCATAAGTGCAATTGACAGGTTACACGGATCGCCCCCAAGGGATAACACTACACAGGCGCCACGTACGCAGAACCGCGGAGAGAGAGCCGATTCCGGTAACAGTTGCGCTTGCTCCGTTGCCCACGCGCTGAGCACGGAGGACGGAACCGCGGGCAGTGCGGCGTTGCGCACTACCGTTTCCGGTTCGCCTCCGAAAAGCACGCCGCCGATATAGCCCAACCCTGTGGCGCGCAACCCACCGATTGTGACCACCCCAGCGCTGGCTGCCCTTGCAGTCGGATGAATGCAGGCGCGTCCATACTGTGTTCCATCGGGGCTTTGAAGATCCCGCAGATTATCCCCGATCGCAACCGACGGTCTCGGGAGCCACGACAAATCTGCCACCATGATGCGCGTCAAGAATTGCTTGCCCGGCAGGACTCGCCAGTCGCTTGCCTCGACCACGCCATGCATTGACTCAGAGCGATCGACAATATCGATGCGTACGTCCAAGGCAGGACAAAGGGATGCGACCAGGGCCGGCAATGCCGTCAAGATCGGCTTGCCGATAAGCATTTCTCGATGGAGCAGTCCGCCCTTTTCATCCGGCGCCTTTAGTAGGCGCACGGAGACCCTGGTCCGGCAATCAACCAAGCCCTCATCATTGCTAGGGTCGCGCAGGACAGGCCGGGAGGCGAGTCCGTGTCGGAATTCCAGCGTGCGCGTGTCGATGAGGGCCGCCGCATAGCGACGACTCGTCACCTTGACGTGCTCGCCCAGAATAAAGATCGAAAAGAAACCGATCCCGAAGCGGCCCGAGGCGTTCAGCCCCCGGCCGACCAGGCCGGGATGCTCTTGCTGCATGGCGCTGCTCCGCCAAAGAGATGCACCGAAGTCGAGCAAAGTACCAGTCAGCACACTCGTACTCATACCGACCCCGTTGTCCTGGACCTCGAGCCAGATACCGTCGGACCTGTCCCGCAAGGCGACGGTGATAACGCCGAAATCCGCGCTGATTCCGGGTACGCAACGACGCGCCCGGATAGCGTCCGCGGCGTTCTGGATCAATTCCCGCAAGGCGACTCGAGGATCGTCCCCATACAGACGTTTTCCACCAAGTCTCTCCACGAGTGCAGCCACGTCGGTCACCCGCAGACGGGTATCGACCGGCCTCCAGCCGGCGGTTTCGATGTAGCGGGCCAACCTTGCCGACGATTCGGCAGCCTTGACATGGTGTGCCTTGAAGCGGGGCCGACCGGTTTCCTCTAGAAAGGCATCCACCCCACGCAATTCCTGGTCAATCATTTGGATGGTATCGAAGCAAAGCCACCAGGCGTCGGACTCATGCACCGGAAACTCACTGCCGGTGTAGACGAGTGCGTCGCTTTCCCGAGATGGCTTACCCAGCCGCTGCTGGAAGGCCCAATGCTTCGCGGACTCTCCCGCAGGGCGTATCAGGGTTCGCAGCCAGCGGGGGGCTCGTCGATGATCGATATGCGCGGCGTCGGCAACGCGAAGCAGGCAGGCGATCCTCTGCGGGTCGACCCGCCAGGATGCCGGGAGCCCCGGTCCCGCATTGCATACCGGCGGCAGGGCGCTCAGACCTGCGACGTTCCACCAATGGCTCGCCGCAATCTTGCCGATCAGCCTGCCGTAGTAGCCGCGCAGATCTGAGTCCTGGATCAGAAATTCGGGTGTGGCAGGGTGGTCGGGGCCGGGCTACGCGGTGATCGGCAACTGCTCCGCCTGCTTGGCGTGCAAGGCGCGCAAGACGATGGGGACGGCCTCCGCGATGACATCTCCGGCTGGGTTCTCGATATCGGCGACCGCTACGGGCTCGTCCTGCCGTCCGCCCAGGATCAATGCAATCGCATCGCGCCATTCATCCGTTTTTCCGAGGTCGGTCAGTCCGCCGGGGAACGCCGCGAGCGTCATAGCGGCATCGTGGAGCAGGATGGCGCCACCGAGCACATAGCCTTCGGCCGGTGATAGTTCAAATTCGTCGCCTGCAATCAGGCTGGCGGTCTCCCAGAGTGCGTCCAAATGGGAAATATCGTGCACAGTCAGGCCCGGGATATCGGCCGATATTCGCGTGACCAGACTCGCTGTTCGATCGCGAAGATCGAGGAAGCTTACGCGCAATTTATCACGCGCAGACTCGTCGGCGCCGCCTGGGCGCTGCGCAATCGTCGAACGCCAAAGATGGGTATCTTGGAACGATTCTGGTATTGGCATCTTTGGTCCGGAAGCGAGTCGCGTATCTATTAGCTGACCAACGAAATAATCGGTGCCCATCAGGCGCTTTCGGCAAAGCCCCGATCAATCTTGGCGAGGATTGCGTGTGCCCAAGGATTGATAGTCCCGTAGGTCTTCGCCAAGCTGCCATCCGTGGTGCGAAAGACGAGCCTGGCGCTGATATTCTCAATCGAGTTGTCATAAACGTAAGCGCGATCTACCAGGCGCGCGGCGGTTCGGCAGTTGGCCAGCGAGCGTGCGTACCGGTCGATGATCTTGCTGATCGGGACATCGTGACCGCCCTGCATGACCCGCAGCGCGACACGCTTGGCGTTGATCGAGGGGTCATCGGTGCCGACGAAGAACAGACGGACGAAGAAGCCGCGATCACGCGCCCGGCGGATGAAATCCAACTTGTCCGGCATGGACAGTACCGTCTCGAACGCAAGGCTACGCCCTTGGGTCAGGCAGGTTTCGCGGATCTCGGCAGCGCGGCGGGCGGCCTTGAGGACCGGGTCAGGCGCGTTCCAGTCGCCGAACTCGTCGCGGGCGATGAAGTCGGGATTGACATACTCGCAGCCGCCCATCCACTCATGGCGCAGCAGTTGCTCGGTGACTGACGTCTTGCCCGCCCCGTTGGGGCCGGCGACCACGATAAGCCTTGGTTTTTCAGACTCGCTCATGGGTTGCGGAGCAAGGCATTGCAGCGTCGAGCGCCGCCTGTAAACGCTCCATTGAGATGCGACGGGCCAGGTCGCCGCGACGGCGTGCCTCCTCGGCAACCGACTCCATCAGGGCCGCCAGTTGTTCGTCAGTCGGCTCGTGCTCGATGTCGTTGAGGTCGAAGTGTGCGGGGTCCATGGTCGGGTCCAGGCTGAGTCGCGTCGGCAGGGGCGGGTTGGCGAAGTGTAACCCGATGAGTCAGGTGCCGGGTGACGGGGTGTCGAGCATGGCAGTCAGGGCCTTGATCATGACGCCGACCATCCTGCTGAACGGGAGATCGCTGGTCCGCACAGCGGACCCTACGGGCGCGGGGCGTAGGGTCCGCTGTGCGGACCGGGCACCGCTGAACGAAGCCGTATTCAACCCCCTGAATGCCCAAAAAAAAGCCCCGCCGAAGCGGGGCTCTTCCAGGCTGACAGGAAAGCCCAGGCGATCAGTAGTCCATATCGCCCATCCCACCCATACCGCCCATCCCACCCATGCCGCCGCCGCCACCGCCGCCCATCGGCTTCTCATCCTTGGGCAGGTCCGCCACCATGGCCTCGGTGGTGATCATGAGGCCGGCGATGGAGGCCGCGTTCTGCAGGGCATAGCGGGCGACCTTGGTGGGGTCCAGGATGCCCATGGCGATCATGTCGCCATACTCGCCGTTGGCGGCGTTGAAGCCGAAGTTGCCGGTGCCGGAGGCGACCTTGTTCAGCACCACGGACGGCTCGTCACCGGCGTTGGCGACGATCTGGCGCAGGGGCTCTTCCATGGCGCGCCGGGCAATGGTGATGCCCACGTCCTGGTCCTTGTTGGCACCCTTGAGGCCGCTGATCTTGTTGAGCGCGCGCACCAGGGCGACACCGCCGCCGGGGACCACCCCTTCTTCGACGGCCGCACGGGTGGCGTGCAGGGCGTCCTCGACGCGCGCCTTCTTCTCCTTCATCTCCATCTCGGTGGCGGCGCCGACCTTGATCAGGGCCACACCGCCGGCGAGCTTGGCCAGACGCTCCTGGAGCTTCTCCTTGTCATAGTCGGAGGTGGTCTCCTCGACCTGGCTGCGGATCTGTTCGCAGCGCGCCTTGATGTCGTTCTCGGAGCCGGCGCCGTCGATGATGGTGGTCTCTTCCTTGCTGACCTGGACCTTGCGGGCGGTGCCCAGTTCGGCCAGGCTCGCCTTCTCCAGTGACAGGCCGACCTCTTCGGCGATGACGGTGGCGCCGGTCAGGATGGCGATGTCCTGCAGCATGGCCTTGCGCCGGTCGCCGAAGCCCGGGGCCTTGACCGCGCAGACCTTGATGATGCCGCGCAGGCTGTTGACCACCAGCGTCGCCAGGGCCTCGCCCTCAACGTCCTCGGCGACGATCAGGAGCGGCTTGCCGGACTTGGCGACCGCCTCCAGGACCGGGAGCAGCTCGCGGATGTTGGAGATCTTCTTGTCGTGCAGCAGGATGTAGGGCTCTTCCAGTTCCGCCTTCTGGGTCTCCTGCTTGTTGATGAAATAGGGGGAGAGGTAGCCGCGGTCGAACTGCATGCCCTCGACGACGTCGAGTTCGTTGTTGAGTGACTTGCCCTCCTCGACGGTGATGACGCCCTCCTTGCCGACCTTGCCCATGGCCTCGGCGATGATGTTGCCGATGGAGTCGTCTGAGTTGGCGGAGATGGTGCCCACCTGGGCGATCTCCTTGTTGTCCGAACAGGGCTTGGAGATGGCCTTGAGTTCGGCCACGGCCGCCTCGACCGCCTGGTCGATGCCGCGCTTGAGATCCATCGGGTTCAGGCCGGCGGCGACCGCCTTCAGGCCCTCGCGGACCATGGCCTGGGCCAGCACGGTGGCGGTGGTGGTGCCGTCGCCGGCCACGTCACTGGTCTTGGAGGCGACCTGCTTGACCATCTGGGCGCCCATGTTCTCGAACTTGTCCTTGAGTTCGATCTCCTTGGCGACGGACACGCCGTCCTTAGTCACGGTCGGGGCGCCGTAGGACTTCTCCAGCACCACGTTGCGGCCCTTGGGACCGAGCGTCACCTTGACCGCGTTGGCCAGGACGTTGACGCCGTGCAGGATGCGGGCGCGGGCCTCGTCGCCGAAATGGAGTTCTTTTGCACTCATTGCCTTATAACCTCAATAAACTGTCGTAGGGGAAGCGTCGGACGGGGCGGGGCGCCGGTTACTCGATGACGCCCATGATGTCGTCTTCGCGCATCACCAGGACCTCCTCGCCGCCGACCTTGACCTCGGTGCCCGAATACTTGCCGAACAGGACGCGGTCGCCGACCTTCAGATCCAGGGGGCGCAGTTCGCCGTTGTCCAGGCGCTTGCCCTTGCCGACGGCGAGCACTTCGCCCTGGATCGGCTTCTCGGTCGCGGAGTCGGGGATCACGATGCCGCCCGGGGAGGTGCGCTCCTCATCCCGACGACGGACCACGACACGGTCGTTCAGCGGTTTGATATTCATGTATTTTTTGCTCCTGATGCGGGCCCGGAGCCCGGAAACGGAAAGAGTGTTAGCACTCGGCTATAACGAGTGCTAGTAATTTACGGCAGATTTCGCGGGCGTCAAGCCCCCGCGCTGTTTTTTCGCGTCAGAGTTCCTTTATTAACAACTATACTTACAAGTTAATACGCTTTCCGGCGGCAGTGGGGCAGGGAGCACGCAATCATGCGGTGAGGTCGGATGCGTGTTGTGTCCTTCGGTTCCGCGGTTCCGAAGCCTGCTAAAACTGGATACCGATACCGCCGCCCCCGCCGCCATACCAGCCGCCGCTCCCGCCGCCGATGCCGATGCCGATCCAGGGGCGCACGCGGCCGAGGCCGTCGCCGGACCCGGGGCCCGCCGCGTCCAGGGTCGGCCACAGCCTGACCCGGGCCTTGGCGAGCAGCGGGAGCGGATAGGGGGCGGCCCCGACCTGGCCCTCGCGGATGCCGGTGATCAGGCCGGTGGCGGTGACGGTGCGACCGGGGCGGTAGTCCGCGGTCTCCAGGTAGCCGGGGGCCACGGCGACGAAGCGGCCGATGGGTTCTTGCCCGAGCCGCGGCGCGCCGCAGCGCTCCAGCGGGTAGGCGATGACCGTCAGCTCAGTCCGATCGGCGAGGTTGAGCGCCTCCACCAGGGTGCCGCCCCAGCGCGCGAGCTCGCCCGTGTGCCCCCGGGTGGCGCCGACCTGGGCCGGCGTCAGCGCGGGGTTGCCGACGGCGCCGACGCAGTCGGTCGTCGCGCACCCGGGCAGGCCGAGCGCGGCCAGTAGGGCCAGGGTAAAGCTGACACCAACAGTGTGTGATTTCATCGGGACTCCTGCACTTGGCACGCGGTTTCAACCCGGAAAGAGCAGTTTGGCCGCAAATGAACGCAAAAGAACGCAAATAAACAAGAACCTGGCCGGTGCTGCCCGTTCACCGGCTGCGAGTAGCGTGCGATCATCGCAACTCCGAGATTTATTTGCGTTTCTTTGCGTTCATTTGCGGCCAAATCATCTTTTCCAGGTTCAACGGCGCCAGCGGCCTGACCTCGGCCCCGGCCAAGGTCCCCGCCCCGGCCTTGGCACCGGTCCGTGCCCGCGGTAAGGGGCGTAGCCGCCCCACCCGGGACCGAACCAGGGGCCAATGCCGGGACCCCAGGGGCCATACCAGCCCGGATAGCCGTATCCGGGGTAGCCATAGGGACCATAGGCCCCCGGCGGCGGCCCCTTGGGCCACAGATACCTGGTCTCGACCCTGACCACCGGATAGGCATAAGGGTAGTCCCCCACCGGCCTGGTCTGCACCCCCGCGAGGGTCCCGACCACCGTCAGCGCCCGGTCCTTCTCATATTGCGCCGGGTCCAGAAAACCCGCCACCTGGGCGATGAAACGCCCCATCCCCTCGCCTTGGGTCTGCGGTTCGCCGTCGGCGTCCAGGCGCCGGGCCAGCATCTCGACCTCGGTGGCCGTGGGCAGGTTGGTGACCGCGATGATGGTCCCGCCCCAGCGTACCCGTTGACCCATCAGCCGGGCCGGGTCCTGCTGTGCCTGGGCGACCTCCACGGCCTTGGCGGGGGCCTCGCGGATGGCCCCGGGGATCTGTGAGGTGCAGGCGCCCAGGGCGGTGAGCAGGGTGGCCGCGAGCGTGCGGGCCAGGGCGCGCCCCGGGGACTGGGACTTGCCCGGATCGGCGTCAGGCATGGCTCGGCCCTGGTGGGAGCGGCTTCAGCCGCGACGCGACGCCGCGGCAAGCTGCGACGCCGGGGCAGTTTGCGAGGCCCCGTCGCGGCCGCAGGCCGCTCCCACAGCGTTGCTGCGCAACCTTCACGGCACGGCCTCGGCCTAGTCCTTCCCCCGCAGCCGCCACTGGAAGTGGCTCAGCAGCCGGGACCGGATCTTCTTTTCCTTGTGCTTGCCGGCGGCGGCCAGGCGCTTCTCGGCGACCGCCATCAGGGTCTCCTGGGCGCCCTTGGCCTTGTCGTCGGTCGAGACGCGCTGGGTGTAGGTACCCGCGGCGTCCATCTCCCAGGCGGAGCGCTGGTCCCCGAACTGCACGTCCAGGATGAGGCGCAGTTCCTGGCGCAGTTCCGGGTTCTCCACCGGGGCGTGGACCTCGACCCGACTGTCCAGGTTGCGGCCCATCATGTCCGCCGAGCCGATGAAATACTCCTCGTCGCCGCCGTTCCTGAAATACATGATGCGCCCGTGTTCCAGGAAGCGCCCGACGATGCTGATCACCCGGGCGCTCTCGCTGATCCCGGGCAGCCCGGGGCGCAGCCGGCAGGTGTCGCGGATGATGAGATCCACCCGCACCCCGGCGCGGGTCGCGCGGTAGAGTGCGCGGGTGATCTCCACGTCCTCCAGGGCATTCATCTTCATCTGAATTTGCCCGGAGCCGTCGCGCCGCTGATGCTCGATCTCGCGATTGATCTTCTCGATGATCCCGCGCTTCAGGTTATAGGGGGCGGCCAGGATCTTGCGATAGCTGGGCGGCGGTGAATAGCCGGTCAGGTAATTGAAGAGTTCAGTCAGGTCCTGGCCGATGCCCTCGTCGCAGCCCAGCATCCCGAGATCCGTATAGAGCTTGGCGGTGCCCGGGTGATAGTTGCCGGTGCCGATATGGTAATAGCGGCGCAGTTGCGAATAGTCCCGGCGGACCACGAAGATCAGCTTGCTATGGGTCTTGAGCCCCAGCACCCCGTAATTGACATGGATACCCTCGGCCTCCAGGCGCCGCGCCCAGCCGATATTGGCCGCCTCGTCGAAGCGTGCCTGCAGCTCCACCAGCACCGCCACCTGCTTGCCGTTGCGGGCGGCCTCGATCAGTGAATCCAGGATGGCCCCGGCCGAGGTGCGATAGAGGGTCATCTTGATCGCCAGCACCTTGGGGTCCTCGGCGGCCGTGCGCAGAAAGCGCTCCACCGTGGTGCTGAAGGGCTGATAGGGGTGTTGGAGCAGGATAGGTCCGTTTTCACGGATGATATGGAAGATATTACGCCGGTCATTGGCGAGCAGCGGGTGGTCCACCGGCCGGTGGGGCGCGTCCTTCAGATCCGGGAAGTCGAGCCCCGTGATCTCGAACAGATCGCGCAACTGCATCATCCCTTTGACCTCGACGACGTCCTGCTCCTCATTGAGGCCCAGTTCCGCCGCCAACATACCGCGGTGGACCGGGTCGATGCCTTCCTGGACCTCGAGCCGCACGATGGGGGCGAAGTGGCGCTCGCGCAGCTCCGTCTCGATCATCTCCAGCAGGTCATTGGCGGCCTCGATGTCCGCTTCCACGATGGCATTGCGGGTGACGCGGAACAGCTCCGCGGACTCGATCGCCATGCCTGGGAAGAGCATGTCCAGGTTGGCGCCGATCAGATCCTCCAGGGTCACGAAGGTGGTCCCGCCGTCGAGCGGGATCAGTCGCTTGGACACATCCCGGCTCACCGGCACCTTGATCCGCGCCATATAGGACTCGTTGCCGCCCGGGTAGCGCAGGGTCACCAGCAGGTTCAGGGCCAGGTTGGAGATGAAGGGGAAGGGGTGGGCCGGGTCCATCGCCAGCGGGGTCAGCATCGGGAAGATGTTGGCGCGGAAGTACTCGCGCAGACGCCCCTGGGCATCCGGTGTCAGGTCGTTCACCTTGACGATACCGATGCCGCGCCCGGCCAGCAGCACCATCAGCGCATCGAAGATGCGCTTCTGCTCCACATGCATCTCGCGCACCCGCGTCTGACAGACCCGAAGCTGTTCGCTGGGGGTGCGCCCATCGACGCTCGCGGTGTGCACCCCGGCGCCGATCTGTTGCTTGAGCCCGCCGATGCGCTTCATGAAGAACTCATCGAGGTTGTTGCTGACGATCGCCAGGAATTTCACCCGCTCCAGGAGCAAGTTGCGCGGGTCGTCCGCCTCGTGCAGCACGCGCGCGTTGAAGGCGAGCCAGGTCAGTTCCCGGTTGAGATAGAGCGCCGGGTCGTCGAGGCGCACCTCGTCTAGGGTCGGCGCTGCCTCCGGCAGGGGCTCGAGGTCCTCGTCGTCGTCTGGGATCGGCTGGAGATTACTGGCGCTCATGGAGGGCTCCCTGTCGCGGTGAGTGAACGGGGCTGGTGTCCGCCGCATTCTAGCAACGGCCGGGGGCGGGCGATGATGGAATTATGGCAATTTTGGAGAGCAGTGATCCTGCCGGACGGGCGTCGCGCCCGGGCAGGCGCGGGCGAGGGGCCCTGGGCTCGGGTCCGGCTGAAGCCTCGACCTCCGGTTGGTGGATGCGCCCCCAACCGGAGGTCGAGGCTTTAGCCGGCGGGCGCCGGAGTCCCGTGGAGCGAATCAGCCAAGCTCATCGACCCCACCCGTAGGGTCCGCTGCGCGGACCATCTACCTCGCTCTGAGCGGGGTGGCTGGTACGCTGGAACAAGGCCGACAAACCGGCACCGGCCAGGGGCGCGCAAACGCGGGGGTGGAAAACTGAACCTGTCCGGAGATCAGACCCCGGCACTGCGTGCCGCGGCCCGGCGCGCGAGCTTGTCGAGTACGCCGTTGACATAGCGATGGCCCTCGTGGGCACCCAGGAGCTTGGTGAGTTCGACCGCCTCGTTGATGGCGACACCGGCGGGGATCGCGGGGGAGAAGAGGATCTCGTAGGCACCGATGCGCAGGATGGCGAGTTCCACCGGGTCGACCTGGGTGAGGGGGCGGTCGAGCACGCCGTCCAGCGCCGCGTCGAGCGCAGCGACCTCGGCGGGCACGCCCTTCATCAGGCCGTCGAAGAGTTCCAGGTTGAACTTGAAGCGGTTCTTGGGGTCGACGACGGCGTCTTCCTCGGCCCCGCAGAGCGAGTTGGTGAGGGCGTCCAGCCATTCCGGGTCATTGAGCATGTGCGCGCGGATGGTGGCCGGGTCCTCCCGGGTCAGGTGCCACTGGTAGAGGGCCAGGGCGGCGTAGCGCCGGGCCTGGGTACGGGGGCTGACGCCGACCCGGTCGCTGGGGGGCTTGGCCATGGCGGCCTCAGCCCAACTGCCGCAGCAGGTCGACCATCTCCAGGGCGGACAGGGCGGCCTCCGCCCCCTTGTTGCCGGCCTTGGTGCCGGCGCGCTCGACGGCCTGCTCGATGCTGTCGACCGTGAGGACCCCGAAGGCGACCGGCAGTCCGTACTTGAGGCTGACATGCGCCATGCCCTTGACGCATTCGCCCGCCACATACTCGAAATGCGGGGTGCCGCCGCGGATCACCGCGCCCAGGGCGATGATGGCGTCATAGCCGCCCTTCCTGGCGATACGCTCGATCGCCACCGGCATCTCGAAGGCCCCCGGTACCCGCACGATGGTGAGGTCGGACTCCGCCACCCCGTGGCGCAGCAGGGCATCCAGTGCGCCCTTCTCCAGGTGCTCCACGATAAAGGCATTCCACCGCGCTACCACCAGACAGAAACGGGCCTGGTCGGCGCGCAGGACGCCCTCGATGGTCTTGATGGTCATGGTCCGGGACTCCCGAAGAGCGCTGACAGTGTCTGTTATCACCGCGAAGAGGATTTACCCGCAAATAAACGCAAATGAGCGCAAATGGTCCAGTGGCTGACGGCGACTCAGTGCCGCACCGAAGTGCAAACCCCGGCACTGCCAGGATACGCCTAAGAACATTTGCGTCTATTCGCGTTCATTTGCGGCAATACGATCTAACGCTCGCCGCCGACGTATTCCACGACCTCCAGGTCGAATCCGGAGATGCCGTGCATCGCCTTGGGCGCGCTCATGACCCGCATCTTGCGCACCCCGAGATCGGCCAGGATCTGGGCGCCGATGCCATAGGTACGCAGTTCGCTGCGGTCCTTCGGACGCCGCGCCGGCAGCGGGTCGGGGCCGTCGTGCGTCTGGAGTGTGCGCAGACGGGCCAGGAGATCCAGGGCGCCGTCGCGGTTGCGCAGGATGACGATGACGCCCTGGCCGGTCTGCGCAATCTGCGCCATGACCGACTGTAGGGGCCAGCCGCAGCCGGGGTGACGGGTGCCGAACAGATCGCACAGTGTGTTTTGCAGGTGCACCCGGACCAGGGTCGGCCGCTCGGGGTCGATCTCGCCCATGGTGAGGGCCAGGTGCATCTCGTTGTCGATGTTGTCGCGGAAGGCCAGCACCCGGAAGGTCCCGTACTCGGTGGGCAGTTCGCACTCGCAGACCCGGGAAACCGACTTTTCGTGGCGCACCCGATAGTGGATCAGGTCGGCGATGGTACCGATCTTGATCCCGTGGGTCGCGGCGAACGCCTCCAGGTCCGGGCGGCGCGCCATGCTGCCGTCATCGTTTAAGATCTCGACGATGACCGCGGCGGGCTCAAAGCCGGCCAGGCGGGCCAGGTCGCAGCCGGCCTCGGTGTGACCGGCGCGTACCAGCACCCCGCCCGGCTGGGCCATCACCGGGAAGATGTGCCCCGGCTGGACCAGGTCGGTGGGACTGGCGTCCGACGCCACCGCGGCCCGGATGGTGACGGCGCGGTCGGCCGCGGAGATGCCGGTGCTGACACCCTCGGCCGCCTCGATGGAGACGGTAAAGGCGGTGTTGTAGGGGGTCTGGTTGTCGCTCACCATGAGCGGCAGGCGCAGTCGCTCGCACCGCTCCTGGGTCAGGGTGAGACAGATCAGACCGCGCCCGAAGCGGGCCATGAAGTTGACCGCCTCGGCCGTTACGCAATCGGCGGCGAGCAGGAGGTCACCCTCGTTCTCCCGATCCTCGTCGTCCATGATGACGACCATGCGTCCGGCGCGCAGGTCCTCGATGATTTCTTCGCTGCTGTTCAGGGACATGGGCGGGACTGCCGGAAAAGTCGAGGGAGGGGGCCGGGGCTGCCGACACACGCGGTCCGTGCGCCGCGGCAGGGTGTCCGGGAGGTCAAAACGGAAAAGGGCGGTAACAGATGGCTCCGTTACCGCCCCAGTCACACTTGGTCGGGGCGAGAGGATTTGAACCTCCGACCACCTGAACCCCATTCAGGTGCGCTACCAGGCTGCGCTACGCCCCGGAAAGATCGACAAGGTTACGTGTCGCGGGGCCCGGTGTCAACGTGCAAGCGGCCCCCGGACACGGATTTCTCCCAGTCCCGGTCCGCGGTCACGCGGCCGGGTCGGTTCCCGGGCATTGGGTCGGACGCCGCGACTCCGACTTGTCCTAAAAAGAGTATTTGGCCGCAAATGAACGCAAATAAGCGCAAATAAATCTGCTGGTTAGCATCGTCGTGGGTGTCACCCGGACGGTGAACGTGCAGTAAAGGCCAAGTCACTGATTATTTGCGTCCATTTGCGTTCATTTGCGGCTAAACTGCTTTTTCAGGGATTATCTTTAAGAGACACGCAACGCGCGCCGGCCCCACCCGGCCAACCCGAGGTCCCCCGATGTCCAAACCCTTCCAGTTGGTCGCCCAGTTCGCCCCCGCCGGTGACCAGCCGGAGGCGATCCGCCGCCTGGTCGAGGGTCTCAACGACGGGGAGGCGGCCCAGACCCTGCTCGGCGTCACCGGTTCCGGCAAGACCTTCACCATCGCCAACGTCATTGCGCAGGTCCAGCGCCCGGCCCTGATCCTGGCGCCGAACAAGACCCTCGCGGCCCAGCTCTATGGCGAGATGCGCGACTTTTTCCCGCACAACGCGGTGGAATACTTCGTCTCCTATTACGACTATTACCAGCCCGAGGCCTATATCCCGGCCTCCGACACCTATATCGAAAAGGACTCATCGATCAACGAACATATCGAACAGATGCGCCTGTCGGCGACCAAGGCCCTGTTGGAGCGCCCGGACGTCATCATCGTGGCGAGTGTCTCGAGCATCTACGGCCTGGGCGACCCGGATGCCTATCTCAGGATGGTCCTGCACCTGACGCGCGGCGATGTGATCGACCAGCGCGCCCTGCTGCGGCGCCTGGCGGACCTGCAATACCGCCGCAATGAGATCGAGCTGGCCCGCGGCACCTACCGGGTGCGCGGGGATGTGATCGACATACACCCGGCGGAATCCGACGAGGAGGCGATCCGGATCGAGCTGTTCGACGACGAGATCGAGGCCCTGTCGGTCTTCGACCCACTCACCGGTGAGGTCCTGCGTCGCGTACCGCGCTATACCGTCTTCCCCAAGACCCATTACGCCACCCCGCGCGAGACCATCCTCAATGCCGTGGACGAGATCAAGGTGGAACTGAAGGACCGCCTGATCTGGCTGCGCGACAACGACAAGCTGGTGGAGGCGCAGCGACTGGAACAGCGGACCATCTTCGACATGGAGATGATGATGGAGGTCGGCTATTGCTCCGGAATCGAAAACTACAGCCGCTATCTCTCCGGCCGCGGCCCCGGCGAGCCCCCGCCGACCCTCTATGACTATCTGCCGGCCAATGCCATCGTGGTCATCGACGAGAGTCATGTCACGGTCCCCCAGCTCGGCGGCATGTATCGCGGCGACCGCTCGCGCAAGGAGAACCTGGTCGACTACGGCTTCCGGCTCCCCTCGGCCCTGGACAACCGCCCCATGCGCTTCGAGGAATTCCAGGCGCGCCAGCCCCAGACCATCTATGTCTCCGCCACCCCGCGCCAGTATGAGCTCGACCACTCCGGCGGCGCCGTGGTGGAACAGGTGGTGCGCCCCACCGGCCTGGTGGACCCGGACCTGGAGGTCCGCCCGGCCCTGTCCCAGGTCGATGACCTGCTCTCCGAGATCACCCTGCGGGCCGCCGTCCACGAGCGGGTGCTGGTCACGACACTCACCAAGCGCATGGCCGAGGACCTGACCGAATATCTCAATGAGCACGGGGTCAAGGTCCGCTATCTGCATTCGGACATCGACACCGTGGAGCGGGTCGAGATTATCCGCGACCTGCGCCTGGGCGAATTCGACGTGCTGGTCGGCATCAACCTCCTGCGCGAGGGGCTCGATATGCCGGAGGTATCGCTGGTCGCCATCCTCGATGCGGACAAGGAGGGCTTCCTGCGCTCCGAGGGATCATTAATCCAGACCATCGGCCGTGCCGCCCGCAACATCAACGGCAAGGCGATCCTTTACGCGGATCGCATCACCGGCTCTATGGAGCGCGCGATGGGCGAGACCGAGCGCCGCCGAACCAAACAGACCGCCTTCAACCTGGCCCACGACATCACCCCCCAGAGCATCCAAAAGTCCGTCGCCGACATCCTGGAAGGCTCCACCCCCGGCGCCCCCCGCTCGGCCCGCGCCTATGCCCGGGTGGCCGAGGAGATCGCCGAGTACGCCAACCTCACACCGGTGCAGATGGCGAAAAAAATCAAGGCCCTGGAAAAGGAGATGTACGGCTACGCCAAGGACCTGGAGTTCGAGAAGGCGGCGGCGGTGCGGGATCGGATCAAGGAGTTGCAGGGAAAAGGGTTGGCGGTGTGACGGGGTGGGTGCCGTGGTCATCGCGAAGCTTGCGCATTCGACAGGGCCCCCGGTATCCTCCACCCTTGAACGTTCTGGAACGCCTTGCGAGGGCATTCGCCGATTTTGGATACTGGAATGGTGCGAGCCGTTGGCCGGATGCCTTTCCATAGACTGACCCGCTGTTACCGCTGCCCGCCGCGGCGCCTCCCGCCAATGACCAGACCCTGTTGGACCTGCGGCTCAGCGATGCCGTCCCCGCGACGGTGGCGGTGGACCCGGTGGTACAGGCATTGCGAACCCTGGGCCTGACCGCCGCCGCCCCCGACCCGCTGGCGGCGGTGTTGCTGCAACTCCTGCGTGAGTCGCGCGCACGCGAGGTCTTTGCCAAGGCTGAAGCCTTGGACTCCAGAAGGTGGCCGTCGGCCGGAACCATGATCAAGGCCATTGTTCCTGTCACTGATCCATGCGGCGCAAAGCGCCGCGACTCTGGGGGCGCCGCACCCCAGTGCGGTCCATCCCGGCAGCAAATCGCAACGCCGCGATGGACTTGCAGGTAAGGCCCCGAATGGCGCTATGAACGTCAGGCGAGATGCTTTTCGAGCGGTTGCAATTTTTCGGCACTGGTTCAGTTTGGTTCTTCCTTATCCTTATGTTTTTGTAGTATTTTTATAACCTGGGCTGTCGAACTCTAAGGACCTCATCCCACGAGAGTCCCTGCTGGAGAATCCCCAGAGCCACCGCAGGAACCTGTTTTGTCGTGAAGTGGCTGCGAATAAAGTTATGGACAATCCACAACATATCCAATGTTCTTTGCAAACCAGAAATGCTCTTCGCGTACGTATTCGTTCGGCGGCGATAAGCAGAATTCTTTCGCCGAAATGAAGCGTTCGATGCTTCCAAATGATTAGCATGAATATCGGCTGGCGTCACATCTTGATCGGTTTCTGGATGCTCCGGATGAGGGGTTTCGTATTTGGGACGCGAGTGCCCCGTTCTATCAGTTCCTTTCCCTTTATTCTTAAGGCGCACCTTCACACCGCGACGAAGCACTTTCGGTGGGCGGCCGCGTTTTCCGGTTCGCAATACTTCGTGGCAAATTTCAAACAGGAGATTGCCATACCGACGTTCCCCGTCGGTGACTAGAGTGACATCGCCAGTACGCAGGATGACATCTCTAAGTATTTGTATGGCATATGAAAATAGGCTGCGATCCTTTTTCCCGCACTGAAGCGCCCAGATAAATCGACTTGCCCTTTCCATCAGTACGATCGTCCAGCCTTCACAATCCTCCGGGGGGACATTCCTATTCACTTTCGTATAAAGCTCATCACCTTCGATCAGTTGCTCAATAAAGGTGTGCGTCAGGGCATATATGACCAGCACATCCTTGCAATCGGCCAGGCGACGCTCCCATAGGAGCAACGTATTCTTCGCAATCGCGAAGGCCCGGCAGGCGGCGTTCAAGCCGATCCCCTCAGTGCGCGTTTTGAGCACTTGAATGATGAAGCTGGTCGGTTTCCTGAGCCCCTCGATAAGGGTGGCTTTGGTCTCGGAAAAGAGCCTATTGCAACTTTGACATCGCCACAGCAAACGCGTACCGTTATGACCGGTTTGATACGTCTTGTGATGCCGACAATTCTGTGAATTGCAATGAGGGCATGTCCATTGTCCGTTCAAGAAGTTCTCACTTATTCAAAAAGTGACGGAAACCCGCGCCGAACTAGATATATTACATATATTTCAATGTCTTGTAAACAGGAATTAAACTGAACCAGTGCCTAACTGCATGACCATGACCGAATAGTGATGGCCGACCGGCGGGGACAGCGCAAGGTGTGGTGGCTCATCCGCTGGTTCGTCATCCGCCGGCGCCGCGGCCTCTTCGGCTCCCGTTCGCGCACGCTCCGCCTTTAGCGCACGCGCCTTCCACTGCGCGCGGCTGTGCTCCAGATCCCGAATCTTGACCTCCGCGGCCCGCAGGCGCTGCTGCCGCTCCAACGCTTTCGCCTTCCAGGCATCACGTGATCGCTGGAACAGGTTGGCCAGACGGCTCGCTGGGCTCTTGAATGCATTCATCACGTCGTGCGTGCTCCGGCAAGGCGGTCAGATCACCGCGCCAGTAGACTGATCAAGCGTTCGTCGTTTGTCAACGGCTTGGCATGAGAAAGTGTCGCACGCGTCATCGTACTCCCCCAAGCACAGAACCGACCGCCGGGCCTTCCAGGCAACACGCTTCTTGCATCGACTTTTCGGCGCCTTTTTAGGTCAGATTGAACACCCTAGCCTCCGGCCGGCCCGCAATCGTCGTTCGGGCAAGATCGAACCGGCACATGCCGCAGGCCGACGCATGACGGGGCCAGGGCTCGAAACGGCCGGTTGAGACCGTCCAGGCGCTGAACCTCCGATGCCGCGTTCCCCACGCGGCCCGTCGCGGCTGAAGCCGCTCCCACAGCGTCGCTGCGCGACTTTCACGGTAAAGCCTCGATCTTCCGGTCTTGCAATGCCGGGCGGGGCCTCTTGCCCCGCCCGGCGGCCGGCGCCATCCGCGTGGCGCAATCCAGTCAGCAGGGGCACCGCCCGCCGCTGCGCTCCGCGCTCGGGTACCGCGCCTCCAGGCAGTAGCGGTAGAAGGCCTCGCGGGTCAGCGGGGTGACTTGCGGATGGCGCGAGCGCATGTGGTCCAGGTAATACTCATAGTCGTGGATGCCGACCACCAGACGGCAGGTCTGCACGACCCGCTTCGCCACCTCTTTGAGGCCGGTCAGCCAACTCGAGCCCAGGCTGTAGCGCTCGAACTGTGCCTCCGACATTGGTACGGACCGCGGGTCGCGCGCGCGGAGCCCGGCCGCGTAGCGGGCGTAGGCGTCGTCCAGGGACGGCGCCGCGCTTTGTCGGTCGGGCCCGGTCAGGTCGGTCAGGTCAGGCATAAGCGACCCCCTCGCGGTAGACCACGGGGGTTTCCCTGGCGGTCGGGGTGGGGCTGGCGAGCGCCCGGCGGATGGCCCCGACGGCGGCGATGGCGAGTGTGATCGCAACGATCATGAAGAAAGCGCACATCGCCGCATTGACCTGGTTGTTGAAGGCGACACGGGCCATTTCCTCCAGGGACTTGGCCGGTGCCAGTACCTTGCCCTCGGCCGCGGCCTCGGTGAAGCGGCGGGCCAGGGCGAGGAAGCCGATGTGCCAATCGTTGCTGAAGATCTTCTGGTAGCCGGCGGTCATGGTGGTGACCAGCAGCCAGGTCGTCGGCACCAGGGTCACCCAGGCATAGCGCCCCTTTTTCATCTTGAACAGCACCACGGTGCCGATGATCAGTGCCATCCCGGCCAGCATCTGATTGCCGATGCCGAACAGCGGCCACAGCGAATTGATGCCGCCGAGCGGGTCGGTCACCCCCTGATAGACGAACCAACCCCAGCCCGCGACCGCCACGCTGGTGCCGATCAGGTTGCCCGCCAGGCTGCGCGTGCGCTCCAGGCTGGGGATCAGGATGCCGGCCAGGTCCTGCACCATGAAGCGGCAGGCACGGGTGCCGGCATCGACCGCGGTGAGGATGAACAGGGCCTCGAACAGGATCGCGAAGTGATACCAGAAGGCCATCATCGCCTTGCTGTTGAAGAGATCGGTGACGATCACCGCCATGCCCACGGCGAAGGTCGGGGCCCCGCCGGCGCGCGACAGGATGCTGGTCTCACCCACGTCCTTGGCAATCTGCGTCAGGGCCTCCGGCGTGATCACGAAGCCCCAGTTGTTGATCGCCTGGGAGGCCGATTCCACCGTGGTGCCGATCAGGGCGGCCGGCGAGTTCATCGCGAAATAGACACCGGGGTCCAGGACCGAGGCGCAGATGAGCGCCATGATCGCCACCAGCGACTCGCCGAGCATGCCGCCATAGCCGATGAGGCGGGCCTGGCTCTCGCGCTCCACCAGTTTCGGCGTGGTACCGGAGGCCACCAGTGCATGGAAGCCCGAACAGGCGCCGCAGGCGATGGTGATGAACAGGAAGGGGAACAGTGCGCCGGAAAACACCGGGCCGGTGCCGTCGATGAAGCGCGTGACGGAAGGCATCTTCAGTTCGGGCAGGGCGATCAGGATGCCGATCGCAAGCCCCACGATGACGCCCAGCTTGAGGAAGGTGGAGAGGTAGTCGCGCGGTGCCAGCAGCAGCCAGACCGGCAGCACCGAGGCGACGAAGCCGTAGGTGACCAGCGCGAGCGTCAACTGCGGACCGGTGAGGGTGAAGAAGGGTCCCCAATAGGCATCCTGGGCGATGTCCCCGCCATAGACGATCGCGGCCATCATCAGGACGAACCCGATGACCGAGATCTCGGCGATGCGCCCCGGGCGGATGAAGCGCATGTAGATGCCCATGAAGAGCGCGATCGGGATGGTCGCCGCGATGGTGAAGGTGCCCCAGGGGCTCGCGGTCAGGGCCTTGACGACGATGAGCGCCAGGGCTGAGAGGATGATGATCATCACCGCGAGGGTTCCGAGCATGACGATGGTCCCGATGGTGGGACCCAGTTCTTCCTTGGCCATCTCACCGAGTGACCGCCCGTCGCGCCGCAGCGAGATGAAGAGGACGAGAAAGTCCTGTACCGCCCCGGCCAGCACCACCCCCACCAGGATCCAGATGGTGCCGGGCAGGAAGCCCATCTGTGCCGCCAGGATCGGGCCGACCAGGGGGCCGGCCCCGGCGATGGCGGCGAAGTGGTGACCGAAGACGACATACTTGTTGGTCGGGACATAGTCCAGACCGTCGTTGCGGCGCTCGGCCGGGGTCAGCCGGCGATCGTCCAGCTCGAACACCCGTTCGGCGATGAACTTGCTGTAGAACCGGTAGGCGATCGCGTAGCAGGACACCGCCGCCAGCACCAGCCAGGCGGCATTGACGGGCTCGCCGCGGCTCAGGGCGAGGATGGCAAAGGCGCCGGCCCCCACCAGGGCCACGACCAGCCAGATGACTTTCGACTTTACATCATTCGACTTCACATCACTCTCCTGTCGCTCGTGTCAGAGGGTTGAATGATCGGGACTGTGCGACTCGGCAACCAGGGCCCCGCAGCGGCGCGCAAAGCGGCGGACCACCGCCGCCATGCGCCACTGAGACTCCCGGTCCAGGTCCGCCCAGGGGCCGCGCCAGTCCAGGGTGCAGGTCAGTTGCGACCCGTGCGCGGCCGTGCCGAGCGCCAGTTGCAGCACCAGTTCCACCGGTAGTGCCGTGGCAGACCCGGCGCGCTGGATACGCAACTCGATCCCCCGGCTCGCCAACTGGGGCGGCTGCATCGTCAACTGCGCCGCCCCGTCGGACGCCCCGGCACCGCCACCCCGGGATGCCTCGCGCAGGGGGATCGCCAGTTCCTGTTCGCCGAAGTGCGCGATCAGCCCGGTGATCTCCTCCAGTCGGGCCAGGGCGCGGCGCAGCGCCCGGGGGTCCGGGGCCTCGTCGCGGACCTGGCGATCCAGGACCTGGCGGAGTCGGTCGAAGGCCTTGGGGATAATGCCGCCATGCAGGCCGCGCCGCAACAGACCGTTCAGGGTGTGGCCGTGTGTACCCAGGCGGGCCCTGGGCACGGGGTGGGCGCGGTTGGCGCCGT
The DNA here is from genome assembly GCF_002813775.1 of Candidatus Thiodictyon syntrophicum. Taxonomy (NCBI): domain Bacteria; kingdom Pseudomonadati; phylum Pseudomonadota; class Gammaproteobacteria; order Chromatiales; family Chromatiaceae; genus Thiodictyon; species Candidatus Thiodictyon syntrophicum. The sequence continues at coordinate 6,120,553 of NZ_CP020370.1, read as the reverse complement.
AGAGCCGCCAGTTCTCCTTGAGTTCCCAGAACAGGAAGCCGAAGAGCCCGGGCAGGAGGAACAGCGTGACGGCGATCAGCGGCAGGGCGATGGGGGCGGGCAACAGGGGTGAGAGTCCGGCGTGCAGCCCCCTGCCGAGCGTTGGGAGCAAGGGCAGCAGTAGCTTGTGGCCCAGGGTGACGACGGGGAAGTGCTTGATCGGGTTGGTCTGGGGCTCGATCAGGACGACGACGTAGAATTGCAGTGCCGCCTCCCAGGCCGTCCACAGGGGGGCCGCCAGGGCCTTGAGCAGGGTGACGCCGGGGACCTCGCCCAGGCGCGGGCTCAACCGGGTGCGGATCTGGTGCAGTCCCTGGTCCAGGGTGCGCAGGCCCCGCTTGAAGAACTCCATGACGGGGGCGATCAGGTCCGCCAGCCGCTCCTGCCGCAGCAACTCCCTGAACTGGCGTCCGGCGGTCGCCAGGTCGTCGAGTTGGCGGCGCCCCGCCGGGGTGTCCCGCAAGCGGGTGCCCAGCGCATAGGCCAGTGCCAGCACCGCCGTCCAATGCGCGGGCCCGGACGTTCCCGGCGTGACGAGGAACCACAGGACCGCCAGCGGCAGCAGGGGCAGGAGGCCGATCGTCACAGGGGCCAGAATGCCCCCCAGCAGGGCCCGGACCAGGCGACGTTCAAGGAGCCATCGCACGGGGGCTGAGCGCAACAGGCGGGGCAGGCCGGTCAACAGCAGCAGGCGGGTCAGCCACGCCGCCCCCCGCCAGAGGCGGCGGGCCCAGCGCCGGCCGGCATCGGTGTTGGCGCTCGCACTCAAGACCGCCGCCAGGAGCAGGACCACCCAGGGGGCGGTCAAGGGGGGGTGGCTGCTGTCCCACAGGTCCCACAGGAGTGCCGTGACCGCCAGGGCGGCCCAGGCGGCGAGCACCGGCAGCAGCACCAGGCGCAGGCCGCGCCGCCCGCGCCGGGTCCCGAAGAGGGGTGCGCTCAGCCGCTGCAGCCCCTTCACATAGAACTCACCGGGTCGATAGATCCCGGGCAGAGCCCGTGCCGCGGCCTGATCGAAGTAGCCCAGGCGGTCGCCGTGTCGCCAGTCTCCCCATTGCGCATCGGGCAGACTCAGGGTGTCCTGGTTCAGCAGGTCGCGCAGATCGGCGAACCGCAGTTGCCGCTGCCGCCGGATCAGGCGCGCCAGGGAGTCGGCGAGGCGGCGGCCGGCGAGCCGACCCGCCGGGTCGGCGGGGACCAGTCCGGCCGTCTCCAGGACCTCCAGCAGGCGGGCGCGCAGGCGCTCCTGGAGGCCCCCGTCGATGCGCCCCGCGAGCGTCGCCAGCGGCGCCCCCAGCCGGTCCAGGTCGGCCACCGGCCAGGGCAGTTCCTCCAGCAGGCGGCGGGCGCTGTCAAGGGCGGCCAGGGCCTTCAAAGGACCCTGGAAGGGCAGGACCTGGCGTGGCCCGGCCGGCGTAAACCAGGCGCGTAGCCTGATCCGATAATAGGTGGTGCGGCCCTCGCGCAGGGCCGTTTCGAGTTGGCCGAGCAGTGTCTGGGCCGGGCGGGCGGCGGCCCCGCGCTCGGCCGCCAGGCGTCGGAGCAACTCGCCCAGTTCATCGGCGGTGGCGGGGGACAGGCGCCAGGTCGCGGCCAGGACGTGGGCGAAGGCCTCCGCCGTGGTCCTCTGGCGCTGATCCAGGAGCCGCAGCACCGGGTCCGCGGTGTCCTCACCGGCGCCGTCGCCGGGCCCGACTGCCACCTCATAGCGGGCGCGGAGCGCGGCCAGGTGCCGCAGGGCGGCGGCGAAGCGACCCTCCCAGTCCGCCCGCTGGGCTGCCGCAGTGGCGGACCTCAAGGTTGCGATCAGGGCCAGGAGTGCCCTCCCGGCGAGCGGCGGGCGCTCGCGGGCCAGGACCCTGGACAGGGTGTCCCACAGGTCGAGCAGCCCATCGAGCGGGGCTTGCAGGGCCTCTGCCAGGCCCGCCCCGAGGCGCGCGAGGCGGCCCGGCCGGCGACGGATCGCGGCCCCCCGGTGCAGGGCGAGGAGGCACCGGGACTGGACGTCCGAGCGGGATCTGGCGCCTGGGTCAGGACCAGCGTCCGGTAACACCCGCGCGGCCAGTCCCGGGGTCGTAACCGGTGCGGTCCCCGCGGGGGCCGGATCCGGCGGCGCGCAGACGGGGGGCTCGGCTTGCACCAGCCAATTGCAGGCCCCGGTCAGCCGGTCCGGATCGGAGCGGCCATAGGGCAGGTCCGCGGGTAGCTGCAGGCACAGTCCGGGGGTGCCGCAGATAACCGACGGGCGGGTGCGCTCCATGGCCTGGGGCAGCCGGCCGCCGGACCGGGGCGGGGGCAGGTCCAGCCCGCTCTCTTCCAGCCACCGATCCACCGCGGCCCAGTCCGGCACCGCGGGGAAGCAGCAGCCGCGGCTACCGGGGGCGAAATAGCGCAGGCGCACCACCCGGGCCACGAACGCGCGACCCAGTTGTGCCTCGTCCGCCACCGCCTCCGGCACCCCGTCGCGGGCCAGGACCTCCCGGGCCTCGGCGAGCGCGGTGCCGCCGATCAGGGTCGTGAGTGTCGCGGGGCCGAAGTGGGTCAGGTCCTGGTTGTCGTCCCGGGCCGTTTGCCAGGTGCGGGCCACCTCGCCCTCGAAGCGCCGCGCCCAGTAGTCCCGCAGCAGGGACCGCTGCGGGGTGGCCCTGAGCACCGGTGCACCCGGCATCGGCAGGAGTATGACCCACTCCGGCAGGCGCAGCCCCTCGATGACCGACAGGGCCTCGGGGTTTTCCGCTTCCAACCCCTGCAGGAAGGGGCCGCGGGCCATCAGGTGGTAGCAGACCTCCATTGCCCCCCGCGGTGTACCCAGTCCGTGCAGCCGCTCGATGGCCCGGGGATGGAAAAGAAAGACCCCCTCGGCGGGGCGCAAGACCCAATGGCGAAAGGCCTCGGCGTTGACCGGACGGTACGGTGCCGGGGGGGGCGGGTGGGGGTGCGTTGGCGGTGACAAGGCAGCGCCTCGCGGCATGATCAAAGGCGTATCTTGGCACGCGGCGTTGCAGCGCGCCCGTCATTACCGCACGGCGCATTGGCCGCGGCGAGGGGCGCGCGGCGGCGGTGCCTGGTCCGCACAGCGGACCCTACAGGAAGTCCGGCAGGACCTTGCGGATCGCGGCCGGGTCCTGGGTGGCCAGGCCCTTGTCGATCTCCGCAACGATCAGTTGGCGCAGGGCCGGGGACTCATGGTGGCGGAGCATCCCGAGGAAGGCGGGGGCGGCGACCACATAGAGCTTGCGGAACTGCCCCTGATTGCGTGCAGTTTCCAACTCTTCGCAGACCTGGGCGGCGAAGCGCTCGGCAATGTCGTGTTTGTGGGGGCGCTCGCCGCTCAAGCCATGGCCGGCGACGCCCGGGTTGCGGTCCTGTCCGGCCCGGTCGGTGACCAGATCGCCTTCGTGCAGGCGCGCCTCGGGGGAGGTCAGGGTGCGGACTTCGTGCAGCGGACCGGCGGCCTTGTCGGCGGTGAAGATACGTGCGCGGCTGTTGTCTGCGACCAGGATCCAGGTGGGCATGGCGTGAACTCCCCTCAGGCGGTAGCTGGGTGGACCGGGCGGGTGCGGCCCGGGCGGCGGGCAGACCCCGCGGCCGGTGTCTCGGCGAGGTGCCGTGGCTTAAGTGTAACAGCAGGGTCGGCGTCTGGACGGCCTGCCCCGGTGCCCAGGCATCCGGGTGTCCCGCGGGGGTGCGATCGGAACTGATGTGGTGACCGGGATCCCGGGTACGCTCTCGTTGTCGTTGTCGTTGTCGTTGTCGTGGTCGGATTATTCGATTACGACAACGACAACGACAACGACGCCCGGTCCGAGAGAACGTCCGGTCGCTGTAGCTATAGGGTACGCATCGCGTACCCGTCTCCGGCGCTCGGGTTCCCGGCGCAGGCCCTATAATCGGCTCCAGTTTCGTCTACCGCTGGAAATCCCCGTGTCGCCCCACTGGAGTCCGCTCCTCTCGCTGCTCGCCCTGTTGCTCCTGGTCAATGGGGCACCCGTCCTGCTGGCCCTGCTGTGGGGCGGGGCGCTTGCCCCGCCCCTGGACGGGGGGCGCCGGTGGCGGGATGGCCGCCCCGTGTTCGGGAAGGCTAAGACCTGGCGGGGCCTGGTCGCGGCCCTGGTCCTGACCCCGCCGGCGGCCTGGGCACTGGGATGGGGATGGGGGCTGGGGCTCGCCATCGCCCTGGGGGCCATGGCGGGCGATCTCCTTGCCAGTTTCACCAAGCGGCGTCTGGGGCTTAAGTCCAGCGCCGCGGCGCCGCTCTTGGACCAGGTGCCGGAGACCCTGATCCCGGCCCTGCTCGCCAAGGCGCCCATGGGTCTGAGTTGGTTCGACCTGGGGCTGGCGGTGACGGCCTTTACGCTCATCGACCTGCTGATGACACCCTTGCTCAAGCGGCTGGGGACGGGCCGGCGAGCCTAAGGTCCCGCGCGCCGCGTCGTGTCCGCGGTGGCGATGCATTGCGGGTTGATGTGTCAGCGCGGCTTCGCTTCAGACCGACGCGTCAGCGGCCACTAAAGCAAGCAGCGACGATGTTGCCGGCTGGTCATTGACCGACTTCCCAACCCGTTCTTGCCCTGATGGTGGCAATGAGTGCCGGATCATCGAATTGGATGACCTGGAACGAGCAGGATAGCCGCCCGGTGCCGAAGCCATCTACGCTGCGCAGGCGGATCTCGTACAGTGCGGAATTGTCTGCCCGTGCGTATCTGGTCATTTGGCCGACCTTGAGCTTCTCGGAACGGTCCGCGGACCCGGGCGAGCCGACAATGATGTCGATCGCGTGGTTGGGCCAATCGTGGTCGGCGATACCGACCACGAGGTCGTCGCCAAAGAAGCCATGGCTCTGTCCTGACTCCAGGTCTTCGGTTTCAGTTTTCATTGTGATCATCACTTTCTAGGTAAAGGTGGCGGCCGCCGCACCTATCGTCAGGTGCCGACGACCGGGTAGGCAGTGGTCCGGCGTGCGCGTCGCGCTGATCGCGACCTTGGTCCGGCGCCTGGTGCGCGACGGATCACGGTGTGTTCGATTGAGCCGACCCCGGTGCGGGCGGCGCCCGCATCAGGGAGCGGGGATTGTACCGCCGTGACCGCGGTCGTCGAGCGTCGGTGCGGGGCCGGGGGCACCACCCGGGCCTCCGAGTGGGTCCGCGGGGCTTAGGAGGAGGCCGTAGCTGCCCGATTGTAGGCCATGTTCCGGGCCTGGGGCAAGCCTTCCCGCGGTCCCCGGCACCGGGTCGGCGTCCGGCGGCGGGTCCGCGGCCCGGATCAGCCCCCGCGCGAGGAGGAAATCGTAGAGTGCGTCGGCGGCGATGGCGTGGCCCTGGTTGGCCCAATGGGAGTCATCGGGCAGGTAGACATCCTGGATGCCGGCCGCGACGGCCTCGCGCAGACGCTCAAGGACGGCCGGCGCGGGGATGGCGCTGCGTTCGCGCAGGGCCGGGATAAACCCGCCGTAACTCGCCGGTGCGTCGGGGACATAGGCCGCCGTGGCCGAGAGTTTCCCGGGGGCGTAGAGGACGACCAGGGGGGCGCCCAGGACCTGTTCGACCGTGGTCTTGAGGTTGCGCAGTCCGCAGGCCATCCCCGCGAGATCCAACGAGCGCCAGTCGTCCGCGGGCACATCATAGCCATAGACCAGGAGCGACTGATTGCGACTGCTGAAGAGGTCGGTACGGGTGAGCTCGAGTTGCCGCACACCGGCCTCGCCCAGGAGTGCGGCGGCGCGCACCTTGATGATATGCATGGCCTGTTCGATGCGCGGTTTCAACTCCCAACCCCAGGAGGTGCGGCGGGTATAGGCCGCGAGCCGATAGGGGACAGGGTGTACCGCGAGCGGTTCCCAGGCGCGCGTGGGCGGCAGGGTGCAGTCACCCGCATAGCGCGGGACGAAGTCCGGCAGGTTGAGTTCAGCGATCTCGTAGATCACCAGTTTGGGGGGGTTGCGACGCAGTTCGGGGCTCAACAGGACCTGCTCGGCCGGGCGTCCGCGCAGGTGATAGACCAGCAGTTCCAGTCCGGTGCGGGCCACGAAGAAATTCTGCCAACCGAACCCGTGGTCCGATTGATGGGAGAAGGAGTCACCGATGACCACCACCTGGGCACTCTCGATCGGCTCGTCCTTGGCGCGATAGCGGAACAGTTCCGGCGCGAAGCGCGGTTTGGTGTCCTGCCACCCGAAGTCCCGCTCGGGGAGTGCGCCGACGCGGGTCAGGTCGCCGCTCAAGGGCTCCTGGGTCAGGGCCAGCCAGGCGGCGATGACCAGCAGTGCGCCGACGCCGCCCAGCACCACCAGGTTATAGGCGCGGGCGCTCATTCGCTCAGAACTGGAAGTACAGGAATTCACTGACACTGGTCATCCAGGTCAGGCTCCAGATCAAGGCCACGGTGGTCACCAGGGCATAGCCCAGGGCCGGGCGCCAGGTCGGCCACACCCAGGCCCCAAGCTCCAGGGGCAGGCGCTCGGGCGGCAGTACCGGGTCATAACGGCGCAGGAGTTGGTTGCTGTTGGGGGCAATGAGTGCGATGACCAGCAGGAGGCCGATCCAGGGCAGGCCCGCGGGCCAATAGACCAGTTCGTGTGGGAAGGTCCCACCGAAATTGAGCCCCAGGGCCGGGATCAGCCAGGGCGCCAGGGCCTCGACCGGCGCTGCCAGCCCCCCCGGCAGGCCGATCCCGTTCAACCCCGCCATGGACGACAGCATGGAGCGCGCGGTCTCCAGGTCGGCGGCCCGGAACAGCACCCAGGCGACCGCGACCGCGATCAGGGTGATCAGGCGGGCACTGATGCGCCCGAGCCGCCCCCCGCTGCCGATGGTGAGACCCAGGCGACGTCTGATGGCGTGCCAGAGGTGGTTGATGACCAGATAGGACCCATGCAGGGCGCCCCAGAGCACAAAGGTCCAGCCGGCGCCGTGCCAAAGCCCCCCGATCAGCATGGTGGCCATCAGATTGAGGTAGCGGCGCGCGCCGACGCCGCTGTTGCCCCCGAGCGGAATGTAGAGGTAGTCACGCAGGAAGCGCGACAGGGTGATATGCCAGCGGCGCCAGAAGTCGATGATATTGACCGCCTTGTAGGGGCTATGGAAATTCATCGGCAGGCGCATCCCGAACATCCGCGCGAGCCCCACGGCCATGTCCGAGTACCCGGAAAAATCGAAATACAGTTGCAGGGTATAGGCCCAGGCGCCGCCCCAGGCCTCGCTGAAGCTCAAGCTCGTGCCCTGCGCCGCCGCCGCGAAGGCCGGGGAGGCATAGCCCGCCATCCCATCCGCCAGGACCACCTTCTTGAATAGCCCGATCGCGAACAGGGTGAGTCCCACGGCCAGTTTTTCATGACTGAAGCGGAAGATCCCCGGGTCGCAGAACTGGGGCAGCATCTCCTTGTGATGGACGATGGGACCGGCGATCAACTGGGGGAAGAAGGTCACGAACAGGCAATAATGAAGGAACCCGTGTTCATAGACCTCGCCGCGGTAGGAGTCTACCAGATAGGCGATCTTCTGGAAGGTATAGAAGGAGATGCCGAGCGGCAGCAGGATCGATTCCAGGGTCCAGCCGGTGCCGGCCGCCTGATTGACCGTGGCGACGAAGAAGTTCGCGTACTTGAACCAGCCGAGCAGGCCCAGATTGAGTGCGATGCCGATCCCGAGCAGCCAGCGGCGCCGCCGCTGCCCAGTCGCGGCAGGGGTGAGCAGACGCCCCAATCCAAAGTTGACTACCAGCGAGGCCATCAAGAGCCCCAGATAGATCGGATTCCACCAGGCGTAAAAAAACAGCGAGGCCGCCACCAGCCAACCGAGCGCCAACTGCGTGCGCCCGCCGGCGCCGATCCAATAGAAGAGCACGAGGGTGACGGGCAGGAAGGCGAGGATGAACTCGTAGGAATTGAACAGCACGGTCCGGTCCTGGCGCCTCGCGGTACTAGAGTCGCTCCACCACGGCGGTGAGCAACCGGGTCGCCAGGGCATCGCGCAGCGGGATCAGGAGGATCGTATTACGGGGGACGGAGGCGGCGGCGATTGCCACGTCCGCATCGACCCCCATCTCGCGCAGGTAGCGGAAGGAGTCGGCCACATAGATCTGGCCGCCCTCATGGCTGCTGTAGCGCCCCGGGACGCTGCTCTGGTGGACGCCCAGCCGGGCCTTGGGGGTGGCATAGCGTTCGGTCCCGCCGGCCAGTACGTCGATACAGGCCGAGACACAGACCTGATCGACCGCCGCGCGCAGCCCATTGGCCCGCAGATAGCGCCCGAGCTTGCGCGCCTCGAAGACCGAGCCGCCGGCACTGGTGATGACGAGACCGACCGCGCGCCGGGCTCGCAGTTCGCGGATGACCCGGTCGGCGAACCCGTCGGTGATCTCGGCCTCGACCCGCAGCCAGGCGGAGCGCGCCTGCCCGCTCGGCTCGAACCGCACCAGGGCCGGGGCGACCTGCGTGACGTCCGCCAGGTTGTTGCAGGCCGCGCCGGCCTGCCGGCCCAGGGCCGCCCCGTTCGTCCGATCGCGCAGCAGCAACTGGTTGGCACGCTGGACCACCGCCGCCGGGGTGAAGCCGTAGCGCCGCACGGCGGCGATCACGGTGGCGTCGGTGACCGCCTTGTCCCCGGCCTGGGCGACGCGCAACAGGTGACAGGCCGCCAACTCGGACAGCAACTGATCCCGGGTCAGACCGTCCGGCGGCGCGCCCCCGTCCCGGCTGCCGCCTCTGGCGCAGCCGGCGATGACCAGGGCGACCACCAGGGCCATTGACAGGGTCAATCTCATCCGTCCACCCAGATACCGCAAGCTTCCGCTCTCCAATCCGATTCGTCGTACCAAAAAAGAGTATTTGGCCGCAAATGAACGCGAATAAGCGCAAATAAATCTGTTGGTTAGCATCATCGCGGGCGTCACCCGGACGGTGAACATGCAGCAAACGCCAAGTTTCTGATTATTTGCGTCAATTTGCGTTCATTTGCGGCTAAACTTCTTTTTCTGCGGGCTGGGCTTCGCTACGCTGGCCGGGGTCGCGCGGACCGAACCCCCGCCAGGTATCAGGCCCGGGTTTCGATCCCCCGTCCCCGCAAATGGGTCTTGACCGCCGCAATCGGAACCTCCCGCCGATGAAAGATCCCCGCCGCCAGGGCCGCCTCCACCCCGGTCGCGGCGAAGACCTCCGAGAAGTGCTCCACCCGCCCGGCCCCGCTGGAGGCAATCACCGGGATCCGCACCGCGGCGCGCACCGACTGGATCAGTTCCAGGTCGAAGCCCGCCTTGCTGCCGTCCCGGTCGATGCTGTTGACCAGAATCTCCCCGGCCCCCAGGTCCTCACAGCAGCGCGCCAGTTCCACTACGTCCAGGTCGCGCCCCTCGCGCCCGCCCTTGACGGTACACTGGAACCAGCAGAAGCGCTCGCCGTGCGGCCCCGGGGTGGCGGTCTCGACGGTGGCGTGCCGGGTCGCCGCCGGTGAGTCCACATAGACCCGCCGCGGGTCGATGGAGATTACCACCGCCTGATTGCCGTAGACCCGGGCGATCTGTTCGATGGAGCTGCCCCCGTCCTTGCCGCCCCGCGCCAGGACCCCGAGCACCGTCTCCACCGCGTCCGACCCGATGGAGACCTTGTCCGCACCGGAGCGGAAATAGGCGTGCGCGACATCAAGCGCGCCATAGTGCCGACCCTCGCCGTCGGTGAAGGCGCGGATGCCCCCGCCGATGGTCAGCGGCACGAAGACCCGCTCCGAGGTCCGCCGCAGCACCTCCATCATCGGCTGGTCGTCGAGCGGGAAGTCCCGGAAGGCCGTGATGTTGAGGAAGGTGACCTCATCGGCCCCCTCCTCGTAATAGCGTTGCGCCAGTTCCACCGGCTTGCCCAGATTGCGCACAGCGCCGCCTTCACCCTTGTCGCGGACGTCGTACTGGTCGCCCTTGGTGACCACCAAGTCGCCCTGGTCGTTGGCGCGCACGTCCAGGCAGGCAATGATGCGCTTGGCGAAGCGGGTCGGCCCCGCCGCACTCGCCAGGGCCGCCGGGGACAGGTCGGCCTGTTCCTCGCCCGCCAGGAAGTGCCTGAGGAGCCTAAGCCCCGCCGCCCCGCTCTTCTCCGGGTGGAACTGGACCGCCGCCACCCGCCCGCGGCTCACGGCGCTCAGGAAGGGCTGGCCATAGTCCGTGGTCGCAAGCCGCCAGTCGGCGTTGCGCGCATCCGGTTCGGCCCGGTAGGAGTGGACGAAGTAGAACTTCTCCCCCCCATAGTCCGCGAACAGCGGCGAGGGCCGCTCCACCCGCACCCCGTTCCAGCCCATGTGCGGGACCGAGAGGCTGGGATCGTCGAAGCGCCGGATCAGCCCCGGGATCAGCCCGAGCCCGGCCACACCCGGCGACTCCTCGCTGCCCTCGAACAGCGTCTGGAGCCCGATGCAGATCCCAAGGAAGGGCCGCCCGGCCGCCAGATACTCCTTCAGCGGCTCCACGTATCCCAACTGGTGCAGCCGTTCCATGGCCGCCCCGAAGGCCCCGACGCCGGGGAAGATCAGGCGCTCGGCCTTGAGGATATCCGAAGGGTGTTCGATCTCGGTCAGTTCGAACCCGAGTGCTTGGATGGCGTTGCGCAGGCTGCGGACATTGCCGGCGCCGTAGTCCAGAAGGGAGATCATGCTGGGGTCCCGGGCGGTTGATGGGTGCCGCGGCCCCGGGGGCGGGGCCGGTCGTGGGGGCTAGTGTACCCGTTTGGGAGGTGCTATCGCCTGCCGGTGCGTCCCGGCGCGTCCTCGCGACCCGCACAGGCCTGCAGAGTGCTGCACACGATTGCCGTGCGCGCCCAGGTTCTTGACAGCGGCAAGGATTTTTGCTCCACTACCGGCGACCCGGCGGTTTATAAGGTAGTCCATCCGGCGAAATCCAGTTGGCTTTGTGATCGTCTTTCGATTGGTCCACGAACAACAAAGAGGCTGTTTTGACGCTACTGCAAGAAATTCTAAATTGGTCGCAGAGTCTTCCAGTATGGCAAAGCGATGCTGTGGCGCGCTTGCTGGCTAAGCAGACACTTACGGTAGAAGACCACGATGATCTATTTGCGCTGCTCAAAGTTGCGCACGGCATTCCGGACCCCAAGGGCCGCAAGCCTAAGCCCCTCACGGCCGACCAGATCCCCGCGCCAGTGAAACTGACGACTCACGTCGAACTGCTTGCCATGAAGAATATGCGGAACGTCAATGCGATTGCAGAGAATCAGCGCTTGCCGTTTAGCCCTGCCGGAATGACCGTCATCTATGGCGACAACGGTTCTGGAAAGTCCGGATACTCGCGCGTGCTTAAACGCGCCTGCCGGGCGCGCGATCAGACGGAAGCAATCTATCCGAACGCCAACCTTGCCATGGGTAAAGCTGGGGTAGCCGAAGCCGCCTTCGAGCTTGCTGTTGATGGCGTTGCGCAAGATACTCAGTGGGCTGACGGTAATGCCGCTCCCGCTGCGCTGTCGTCTTTCGCAATCTTCGACTCGCGCTGTGCGCGTGCCTACCTCGATAGCGAAGATGACTTTTCTTATGTTCCTTACGGGCTCGATGTTTTCGAGGGGCTCGCGAAGGTTTGCGCGCAGTTGAAGGCCGCGATCGAGAACGAGCATGCGCAGTCCGCCGCCGCCCTTTCGGCGTTCGTGCCGCTGCACGGCGACACGCTCGTCGGCAAACTGATTTCAGGACTGTCGGCCAAGACGACGCAGGCCCAAATCGACGCGCTGGCCACGCTGTCGGCGGACGAACTGGCCCAGCATGCGGTGCTGAGCAATAGTCTGAAAGAGAACAATCCGAAGGAGAAGGCGGTGCAATTGCGCCTGCGTGCCCGTCGAGTCGCCGCCATCGCGACAAACGCAATCAATAAGGACGCGCTGGTTGATCATACGGTGGTCGCCAGGTTGCGCAGCCTGGCAGACAGTTACCGCACGGCACAGGTGGCCGCGGCACTCGCAGCCAAGCAGTTTAAGGAGGGAGAGAACCTGCTGCCAGGTACTGGGGGAGAGGCATGGCGCGAGCTGTTCGATGCCGCTCGTAAGTTCGCAATCCAATCCCACCCAGACAAAGCATTTCCGGATCTCGGCACGGATTCGCCTTGCCCGCTGTGCCAGCAACCTCTCGCCGAAGGCGCCGTTCGCTTGCTGCGCTTTGAGGCATTCATCCAGGCGGAGGCAGAGAAAACCGCCCAGGCGTGCCGCACCGCCCTGTACGCAGAGTACAAGCCGTTCGTTGCGAACATCCTGACACTGAATCTCGATGATGTGACCCGTGGCGAGATCGAAGTCCTGGACCCGCAACTCGCCAATGATACCAAAGCCTTTGAGCTAGCGCTGACCGCTCGCCAGGGAGCTATCAAGGCGGCGGTGCTTGCACACCAATGGGATGGCACCAATCAGGCTTTGGTCAACCCGGCGGCGCGACTTCAAGCATTGGCCGAAAAGCTGAATGCCGAAGCCGGAACTCTTGAGATAGCATCCGACGAGAAGGCACGTGCCGCACTTCAAAAGCAGTTCGTCGAACTCGATGCGCGAGTGCGTCTGAGTCAGGTCAAGGATGCTGTGGTCACGGCCGTCACGCGACTCGGCCATCAGGCTAGACTTAAGCAGTGCCTGTCAGCCGTCAAGACCAAGGCCATCTCGCTGAAGGCGTCGGAACTCGCCGAAAAAGTCGTGTCCAAAGAACTGGCCGAAGCGCTCAACCGCGAATTCAAGGCGCTGGGCGTTGGCACGCTCCGCGTTTCGCTCCAGAGCCGCTCCGACAGAGGCAAACCGTTGCACAAGTTAAAGCTGGAGTTGCCACAGTGCCGCAGCCCCGGCGATATCCTAAGTGAAGGCGAGCAGCGAGCAGTCGCAATTGGCTCCTTCCTGGCCGAGGTCGGGCTGATTGGTGGTAAAGGCGGAATCGTGTTCGATGACCCGGTGTCCTCGCTCGATCATCGCCGCCGCGAACGGGTGGCGAAGCGCCTAGCAGTCGAAGCAGCGCAGCGTCAGATCATCGTATTCACCCATGACATCTATTTCCTTTGTCTCTTGGCAGAGGAGGCGAAGCTGGCTGGAGTGCCGATTGCCACCCAGAGCCTGACACGCCGTGCTGAGGGGTTCGGTATTGCCGATCCGGATCTCCCCTTCGAGGGGAAAACCGCCAGCAAGCGGATTCGAGCCTTGAAGGCTCAGCATCAATCCATTGCCAAACTTCACAAGGACGGCGAAGAGGAGGAGTACCGGAAGCAAACGGTTGACGCCTATTTTCGGCTCCGCATGACGTGGGAACGCGCCGTGGAGGAAGTTCTCCTGCGCGAGGTGATCCTACGCTTCCGTAAAGGCATTGAAACACAGCGACTTGCAGGAGTTGTTGTCGAAGATGACGACTATGCCAAAGTGCATGCCGGTATGACGAAATGCTCAAACTACGCGCATGACAAAGCCCTACAAGGCGGCATCGCTGTTCCCGAACCCGACGAACTACTAGCGGACATCATGGCGTTGGATACTTGGCGGGACGGTATCGAAAATAGAAGCAGGATCACGGCGCAGAAACGTAAGGCGTGAAGCCTGCGTAGGGCAGAACGCGATAGCGGTTCCGCCTTCGATCTGGTTACCAAGCTTCAAGTGTCCTTGGTGATAAGGCATGATGAGAGAGTTTATGGGCAACGTGGTTTACGTCGAAACGAGCGTCATCAGCTATTTGGCTGCGCGGCCAAGTCGTGACATCATCATCGCGGGCCATCAGCAAACGACACAGGACTGGTGGGCCTCTGAGCGCACCAATTTCTCTGTCTACGCCTCCCCACTGGTCTTTAGAGAAGCCAGCGCGGGAGACCCTGCAGCGGCGATTGCGCGGTTACAATGCTTGCGGGACATCCCGCTCCTTGCCATTACACCGGAGGCAGAACAGTTGGCAGAAACGTTGATTCAACGCGCTGCTCTCCCACCCAAGGCTGCAGCCGATGGATTGCATATCGCCACCGCCGCGTTTCATCGCGTCGACTTCCTGTTGACCTGGAACTGCGCGCACATAGCAAACGCCATCAAGAGACCTTTGATCGAGCAAATCTGTCGGGAGTGCGGTTTTGCACCCCCGGTGCTTTGCACGCCTGACGAACTTATAGGGGGTAACCGCGATGTGGAGTGATCCGATTGTTGAAGAAACCCGGCGCCTGCGCGACGAGTATTCTGCAAAGCTCAATTACAACGTACACGCTATTGCCGAAGATCTCAAAGATTGGGAGCGCAATGGCTTTCCACTCGCTGTCGACCCCAATAGAGAGTTTAGGCCCAGGGTCTGTCGCGCGATACCGCATGGTTAGGGTCCGCGCAGGGCGGAACGCGCCAGCGGTTCCGCCTTATGCTGAATCCGGCAGTTGCTCACGCCAAGGCGCCAAGTTTACCAAGGAATTTCAAGGCGTTGTCGAAGTGATTTGGCTCACCCATCGGGCGATCCGGATGCTGCGCAAATCCCTTTGTTTCTTCTTGGCGTGAGCATTTGCCGGAGTTAGGTCTACCGTGAAAGTCCGGCGGGGGCCTTGTGGGAGCGGCTTCAGCCGCGACGAGGCCTCGCGGGGTACCCGAGTGTTGTGGGTCACCGCCTCTGCGGCTCTGCGCCTCTGTGTGAGACCTCTTTAAAGAATCTCACGCGGAGGCGCAGAGACGCAGAGAAGAATCGCGTCAGTCGGGTTACCGTGAAAGCCGCTTCCGCCGGGGCTTTCATGTTGCGGGGGTGACGAACGACCCCTCATGGCCGTTAGCCGGTTTGCTCTGCCACCCCGGAAGCAGGCGGGCGGGCCTCGATCATGACACCGGCCACTTTGCCGACTGCGGCGCAGTTGGTCCGCACAGCGGACCCTACGGGCACGGCGCCGTGGGGTCCGCTGTGCGGACCAATCACCTCAGGCCCCGCGCGCCTCCAGCGCGTCCAGGTACTTTTCCGCGTCCAGGGCGGCCATGCAGCCGCTGCCCGCCGAGGTGATCGCCTGGCGGTAGACATGGTCCATCACGTCGCCGGCGGCAAAGACCCCGGGGATCGAGGTGGCGGTGGCGTTGCCGTCGGTGCCGCTGTGGACCTTGATATAACCGCCGGCCATGTCGAGTTGGCCCGCGAAGATCTCGGTATTGGGCTGGTGGCCGATGGCGATGAAGACGCCCTGGAGTTCGAGGTCGCGGGTGGATCCGTCTTTGGTGCTCTTGATGCGGATGCCGGTCACCCCGGTGGCGTCGCCCAGGATCTCATCCAGATTGCTGTTCCACGCCAGGCGCACATTGCCGTGTTCGGCCTTGTCCAGCAGGTGGCGCTGCAGGATCTTCTCCGCCCGCAGGCTGTCGCGGCGATGGACCAGGGTCACCTCGGAGGCGATGTTGGAGAGGTACAGGGCCTCCTCCACCGCGGTGTTGCCGCCGCCGATGACCGCCACTTTCTGACCGCGAAAGAAGAACCCGTCACAGGTCGCGCAGGCGGAGACGCCGC
This sequence comes from Candidatus Thiodictyon syntrophicum, assembly GCF_002813775.1. Taxonomy (NCBI): domain Bacteria; kingdom Pseudomonadati; phylum Pseudomonadota; class Gammaproteobacteria; order Chromatiales; family Chromatiaceae; genus Thiodictyon; species Candidatus Thiodictyon syntrophicum. The sequence continues at coordinate 6,105,068 of NZ_CP020370.1, read as the reverse complement.
GGCCGCGGAATTCCTGCTCCGAGGGCAGGCCCAGATAGCGGGCGCTGGCCCCGGTGGCGATGATCAGGGCATCGCAGGTATAGACGGCCGAGTCCCCGGTGAGGGTGAAGGGTGCGGCACTGAGATCGGCCTGATTGATATGGTCGAAGATGATCTCGGTCTCGAAGCGCTCCGCGTGGCGGCGCATCCGGTCCATCAGGTCGGGCCCCTGGGCGCCGTCCGGGTCGCCGGGCCAGTTGTCCACGTCGGTGGTGGTCATGAGCTGGCCGCCCTGCTCCAGGCCGGTGATCAACACCGGGTGCAGGTTCGCCCGCGCGCCATAGACCGCGGCGGTGTAGCCCGCCGGGCCTGACCCCAGGATCAGCAGTCGGCAATGCTTGGTGGTGCTCATGGTCTCCTCCCGGGATGGCGGCCAGTGGTGCGTCCCCGGGCGCCGCGTGGTGGGGCGACGGGCAGGGACCCTCGCCAAAGGCACAAGGTTAAGGGTTAGGCGCAGTCGCGTAAAGCCGGCCGGCGCAGCGGGCCGCCTTGGGGGCAGCCCGCGCGGTCGATGTTCCCGGAGATCGAGCCGCGCGAGGGGCGCCGTTCGCGCGCCGACCCCGTGTGCGGAGGCCGTCATCAGTGGTCGTCTGAATCCCGCTTGACAAGGACTCGCTTGAGGTATAAAACAACTCCGAAACAACAGATTGCGAGGTTAAGCGGGAGTTAATTGTGAAGATTGTGCCTCGACTGGTGGTGGGCCTGGTCCTTGGCGCCGCGGCATTGCTGCTGGGCGGCTGCGCGGGGCTCGGCAGTTCGGATGGGGGAGGCAAGCGGGCGGAGGTGGTGTCCGCCGCCCTGTCTCAGGTGGGTACGCCCTATCGCTACGGCGGCACCCTGCCGGGCCGGGCGCTCGATTGCAGCGGCTTGACGCGTTACGCCTACCAGCGGGCCGGGGTGTCCATCCCGCGGATGTCGTTGGACCAACTGCACGCCGCCCGGCCGGTGCGCCCGGACGCGCTGCGCCCGGGGGACCTGGTGTTCTTCCATACCGGTCCCGGGGTCCACCATGTGGGACTGATGGTGGATCGGGACCGCTTCGTGCACGCATCGACGTCCAAGCACAAGGTCGGGCTGACCCGGCTGCATACGCCGTACTGGAGGGCCCGCTATGTCGGCGCGGGCAGCTACCTGGAATGATCGCGGCGGCGGTGCACCGGGCGTCTGCCGGTGGCCGGGAACCGGGCCGGGACCGGCGACCGCGCTGGGCGACGGCGCGAGCGCTGCGCACGGCGCACCCGGCGCGGGACGCTCGGACGGCTGCGCGGCACGGCACCAGGCTGCAACCGGCTCGCCTTTTCCCGCCCTTTGTTGCAGAATACTCGGCGGTCCCAGGCGTCGTCCCGGGGCGGGTCATCAACACTATCCTGCAACCCTGAGGAGTTTCCAGACATGTCCGATAAGCCAATGAGCGAGAGCCGCCGTGACGCCGTCAAGCTGATGCTCGGCGCCGCTGTCGCCATCCCGGTCATCAACCTGGTCGGTGTCGGCATCGCCCGCGCCGCGGCCCCGGCCGTCGCTGCCGATGATCCGACCGGCGTCGCCCTGAAGTACAACGCGGATGCCACCAAGGCCGATCGCGCGGCGGCTGCCCGTCCCGGCATGCCGGCCGCCGAGCAGATGTGCTCGAACTGTCAGTTCTCGGGCGCCAGTGACGTTCCCGATCATCTGACCTGCACCCTGTTCCCCGGTAAGGTGGTGAGTGCCAAGGGCTGGTGCTCCTCCTGGACCGTCAAGGCCGCTTGATCGCAGCCCGACCGCTCCTCATATCGGGGAGGGGAGAAACGGGGCCCACGGGCCCCGTTTTGCATTCTGTGTCTTGCGTTCAGTTGCGGCTAAACTGCTTTTTCCGCGCCGCGGCGCCCGTTCCGCGGCCTCGACCACCCTGGTACCCCTCCAGACACCATGACCATTGCAGAGCAGGCCGCGGTCGCGCGGCCCTTATCCGTCGAGGCCCCCCGCCACCGCCCGCCGCCGCTGGCGGCCGCCTCGCCTTCGGCGGCGCGACTGGTGTTCCTGCGCGGGCTCGTCTGGGGCCTCATCGGGCTCATCTATGCACCGCTGTTCCTCGGACTCACCGCCATCTTCGAGCGGCTCGGTGCCGGCCCCGGGGCCTACGCGGCCGCGGCCGCCCTGGCCGGGGCGGCGGGTGCGGCCCTCTACGGGTCGCACGAATTGGCCCTCGTGGGTACCGGGATCGGTGCCATCGTGGGCGTGCTGCTTTTGACGAGCGCCGCGGATCTGCTCAGTTTTGCCCAGGCCGCCGCCGTGGCGGCCGCGCTGGCCGCCCTGGTGGGCCTGCTGGTGTCCTTTCCCGGGCAGTGCACCCGGCGGGTACCCGGTAAGGTCCTGGCGGGGCTGACCACCGGTGCGGCCTGCGGCGCCCTGCTCGCCGCGACCCTGCCGCTCGGCCCCCGGCCGCTCTCGCCCTTCGTGATGCTGGCCTTGCTGGTCAGTGTCAACGGGGCCCTCTATGTGACGAGCGTGCGTTGGTGGATCGGCCAGATCAGCCGGCTGCGCATCGCGGCGCGCCCCTGCCGCCTGATCGAGGCGCTGGTGCTGGCCGCGCTGGCCGGGCTTGCCGCCGGCGGGGTCTGGCTGATGGCCGGGCCCCTGCTCGGGGACGAGTCCGGTCTGGTGGGCGCGGTCGCGGCCAGGGTCTACGACGCGCTGCCGTACGCCGCACTCGGCGGCGTCTTGGGCGGGGCGGTGGCCGGGGCCCTGCTCGAGGCCTTCGGATTCGCCTGGGTCCACGACGTCTAGCCCCATGGCTCGCACCAAATCCAGCCGGCGCTGGCTCGACCGCCAGTTCAGCGACCCCTATGTGAAGCGCGCTCAACAGGAGGGCTACCGCTCGCGGGCCGCCTACAAACTCCTGGAGCTACAGGACAAGGACCGCCTCCTGAGCCCCGGGATGCGGGTGGTCGATTTGGGCGCCGCCCCCGGCAGTTGGTCTCAGATCGCCGCGCGCCTGGTCGGCGGGCGCGGTCAGGTCTTCGCCGTGGATTTGCTCGCGATGGACCCCTTGCCGGGCGTGCAGTCCCTGACCGGGGACTTTCGTGAGCCGGAAGTCCTGGCCCAACTGCGCGAGCAACTCGGCGATGCGCCGGTGGATCTGGTTCTATCCGATATGTCCCCCAATATATCGGGAACGGCGGCGGTCGATCAGCCGCGTACCGCCTATCTGGTGGAGTTGGCCTTGGAGCTTGCGCGTGAGACGCTGAAACCCGGCGGCGCCCTGGTCGTCAAGACCTTCCAGGGCGAGGGCTTCGACCAGATGTTGCGCGGGTTGCGCGCCGATTTTGCCGTGGTGGCCAACCGCAAGCCCCAGGCCTCGCGGCCCGCGAGCCGGGAACTCTACCTGGTAGCCAAGGGCTTCCGTCCGAAATGACCTTTTTTCGGCGCCATAAGGGTGTTACTTTGCCCGGATAGAGCCGGGTGCCCTCCCCTGAGTACCCCATCACCAGAGGCCAGATGCCGTGAGCGATATGGCGAAGAATCTGATTCTATGGGTGGTCATCGCCATCGTGCTGATGTCCGTCTTCAACAATTTCACCACCACGCGCTCCGCGCCGCGCAGCCTGACCTATTCCGCCTTCATCGAACAGGTCAAGCAGGGGACCGTGAAGGAGGTCACCATCCAGGGGCGCACCATCGCGGGACTCACCGACTCGGGGAGCCGCTTCTCCACCTACAGCCCGGGTGACGACGGCCTGGTGGGCGATCTGCTGAACAACAACGTCATCATCAAGGCCGCCCCGCTGGATAAGCCGTCGGTCCTGATGTCGATGCTGATCAACTGGTTCCCATTGCTGATCCTGGTCGGGCTCTGGGTGCTCTTCATGCGCCAGATGCAGGGCGGGGGCGGCGGGCGGGGGGCTATGTCCTTCGGCAAGAGCCGGGCGCGGATGCTCTCCGAGGATCAGGTCAAGGTTACCTTCCAGGACGTGGCGGGCGCCGAGGAGGCCAAGGACGAGGTCTCGGAGATGGTCGACTTCCTGCGCGACCCGGCCAAGTTCCAGAAGCTCGGCGGCAAGATCCCCAAGGGCGTGCTGATGGTCGGCCCCCCCGGGACCGGCAAGACCCTGCTCGCCCGGGCCATCGCGGGGGAGGCCAAGGTGCCCTTCTTCACCATCTCCGGCTCGGACTTCGTGGAGATGTTCGTCGGCGTGGGGGCTTCCCGGGTGCGCGACATGTTCGAGCAGGCCAAGAAGCACGCCCCCTGCATCATCTTCATCGACGAGATCGACGCGGTGGGCCGTCATCGCGGCGCGGGCTTAGGCGGCGGTCACGACGAGCGCGAGCAGACGCTCAACCAGTTGCTGGTGGAGATGGACGGCTTCGAGGGCAACGAGGGCGTGATCGTCATCGCCGCCACCAACCGCCCCGACGTGCTGGACCCGGCGCTCCTGCGCCCCGGGCGCTTCGACCGGCAGGTGGTGGTGCCGCTGCCGGACGTGCGCGGGCGCGAGCAGATCCTGAAAGTCCACATGCGCAAGATCCCGGCCGCGGAGGATGTGAAGGCGTCCGTGCTGGCGCGCGGGACCCCCGGCTTCTCGGGTGCGGATCTGGCCAACCTGATCAACGAGGCGGCGCTTTTCGCCGCGCGTGCCAACAAGAAGCTGGTGGACATGGAGGACATGGAGAAGGCCAAGGACAAGATCATGATGGGTGCGGAGCGCCGCTCCATGGTCATGTCCGATGAGGAGAAGCGCCTGACGGCCTATCACGAGTCCGGCCACGCCATCGTTGGCCGGCTGGTGCCGGAGCACGACCCGGTGCACAAGGTCAGCATCATCCCGCGCGGGCGCGCCCTGGGCGTGACGCTCTTCCTGCCGGAGGACGACCGCTTCAGCTATAGCAAGCAGCGCCTGGAGTCGAGTATCTCCAGCCTGTTCGGCGGGCGCGTGGCCGAGGAACTGATCTTCGGGGCCGAGAGCGTCACCACCGGCGCCCAGAACGACATCCACCGCGCCACCGACATCGCCCGCAGCATGGTGACCAAGTGGGGCCTGTCGGACCGGCTCGGGCCCCTGACCTATAGCGAGGAGGAGCAGGAGGTCTTTCTCGGCCATTCGGTGGCCCAGCACAAGAGCGTCTCCGACGAGACCAACCACCTGATCGACGAGGAGGTCCGACGCTTCATCGAGCGCAACTATGCGCGCGCGCGGCAACTGCTGACCGACAACACCGAGAAGCTCCACGCCATGGCCGCCGCCCTGATCAAGTACGAGACCATCGACGCGGACCAGATCGACGACATCATGTCCGGGCGCCCGCCGCGCCCGCCCAAGGACTGGAACGACGAGGAGCCGACCCGCCCCGGGCGGACGCCCCGGGCCGCGGACGACCGGGGTGCGGACCTGCCGCGGGATGACGGCCACCTGGGCCGCCCCGCCGGCGAGCACTGAGCCCGTCGGGATCGGTGCCGATGTCATCACTGGATTGCGGCGGTCGCCGGCTCGATCTCACCCGGCCGCGGGTGATGGGCATCCTCAATGTCACCCCCGATTCGTTTTCGGATGGGGGTCGCTTCCAGTCCCGCCCGGCGGCCCTGGAGCGGGCCCAGGCCATGGTGGCGGCGGGGGCCGACCTGATCGATATCGGCGGTGAGTCCACCCGTCCCGGGGCCCAGCCGGTGCCCCTCACGGAAGAACTGGCGCGGGTGATCCCGGTGGTGGCGGCCCTGGCCGGGTCACTCGCGGTGCCGATCTCGGTGGATACCTCCAAACCCGAGGTCATGCGCGCGGCGGTGGCGGCCGGCGCCGGGCTGATCAACGACGTCTGCGCCCTGCGGGCGCCGGGGGCGCTGGAGAGCGCCGCCCGGCTCGGGGTGCCGGTGTGTCTGATGCACCTGCTGGGGGAGCCCGGCACCATGCAGGTCGCGCCCGGCTACGGGGACGTGGTCGCCGAGGTGCGGGCCTTTCTGGCCGCGCGGGTGGACGCCTGCATCCGCGCCGGCATCCCCCGCGAGCGCCTGCTCATCGATCCGGGCTTTGGCTTCGGCAAGACGCTGGCGCACAATCTCGCCCTGCTCGCCCACCTGGAGGTCCTCACCGACCTTGGGGTGCCGGTCCTGGTGGGCCTCTCGCGCAAGTCCATGGTCGGCGCCCTGACCGGTCGTGCCCCCGGGGAACGCCTGGCGGCCAGCCTGGCCGCCGCGCTCCTGGCGGTGCAGCGCGGCGCGCTCATCCTGCGGGTCCATGACGTGGCCGAGACGCGGGACGCCCTATTGGTTTGGGAGGCCGTGCGTGCGGCTGCAAGCCTTGCCTGGCAGCGGACAAATGGACAGGATTAACAGGATTTCTCAGTCCATGAATTGAGGTGGAGTTGCGATGCGCAAGTATTTTGGTACGGACGGGATCCGCGGGCGGGTCGGTGAGCCCAACATCAGCCCCGATTTCGTGCTCAAGCTGGGCTGGGCGGCGGGCCGGGTCCTGGGTCACGGCCCCGGCAGCACCATCCTGATCGGCAAGGACACCCGGATCTCCGGCTACATGTTCGAGTCGGCCCTGGAGGCCGGCCTGGCCGCCGCCGGCGTCAATATCCGCCTGCTGGGGCCGATGTCCACCCCGGGCGTCGCCTATCTCACGCGCACCTTCCGCGCCGCGGCCGGTATCGTCATCACCGCCTCCCACAACCCTTACCAGGACAACGGCATCAAGTTCTTCTCCGCCGACGGGGACAAACTGCCGGACGAGGTGGAACTGGCCATTGAGGCGGAGCTCGAGCGGCCCTTGCATACCGTGGACGCCGCGGCCCTGGGCAAGGCGCGGCGGGTCGAGGATGCCGGCGGGCGCTATATCGAGTTCTGCAAGTCCACCATCCCCGCGGCGATGAACTTCCGCGGGCTCAAGCTGGTGGTGGACTGCGCCCACGGGGCGACCTACAACACCGCCCCCTATGTCTTCGAGGAGTTGGGGGCCGAGGTCCTGCCCATGGGTACCGAGCCCGACGGGCTCAACATCAACCGCAACGTCGGCTCGACCAGCCCGGGCGCCCTGTGCAAGGCGGTGGTGGAGGCGGGCGCCGATCTGGGGATCGCCTTCGACGGCGACGGCGATCGGGTCCTGATGGTCAACTCCCGGGGCGCGATGGTGGACGGCGATGACCTGCTCTACATCATCGCGCGTTCGCGCCAGACGGCCGGCACCCTGCGCGGGGACGTGGTGGGCACCCTGATGAGCAATCTCGGGTTCGAGCACGCGCTGCACCGGCTCGGGATCGGTTTCGCCCGCACCCAGGTGGGCGACCGCTACATCATGGAGCACTTGAAGCGCACCGACGCCATCCTGGGCGGCGAGCCCTCCGGTCACATCATCTGCCGTGACCGCACCAGCACCGGCGACGGCATCGTCGCGGCGCTCCAGGTCCTGGCGGCCCTGAGGCGTCTGGAACTGAGCCTGGACGACCTCTGTGCCGAGGTGGAGCACTACCCTCAGGTCCTGATTAACATCCGGCTGCCCGAGCGCCGGGAGATCGTCAGCCTGCCGGCCGTCGTCGACGCGGTCTTCATGGCAGAACAGGAACTGGCCGGGCGCGGGCGGGTGCTGCTGCGGCCATCCGGCACCGAGCCGCTGGTGCGGGTGATGGTGGAAGGGGCCGAGGGCGCCCAGGTCCAGGCCCTGGCCGACCGGCTGGCCGCGGTGGTGCGGGACCAGATCGCCGCTGGGGCGGCCTGACCGTGGCCCTCGTCAAGAAGAGCGCCCTGGTCGCCCACTCGGCCAAGCGCATGTTCGATCTGGTCTATGACGTGGGTGCCTACCCGCAGTTCCTGCCCTGGTGCCAGAGCACCCGCGTGATCTCCGAAACCGCGGAGCAGATCTGCGGGCGGATCGAGGTCTCGCGCCTGGGCATTCACCAGACCTTCAGCACCTGCAACCGCTTCGAGCGCGATCGACGCATGGACATCGCGCTCCTGGACGGCCCCTTCCGCAAACTCCATGGCGGCTGGCGCTTTACCCCGTTGCGCGCGGACGCCTGCAAGGTCGAACTGGATCTGGAGTTCGAGTTTTCCGGCCGCCTGATCGACAAGGCCTTCGGGGCGGTCTTCAACCAGATCGCCAACTCACTGGTGGACGCCTTCTGCAAGCGCGCCGATGACGTTTACGGGGCCTGAACGCAGCCGAGTGAAATCCGCCGGTTGCGCTTGCCGCGGGCAAATGGACAGGATTAACAGGATTTCGCACGATTAACAGGATTGGGGGCGGGCTGGATTGTCAAGCTATTATCCTGTCAATCCTGAAAAATCCTGTTGATCCTGTCTAATTACAACCGGTTGGCACCCCTTTTTCCATGGGCGTTTGGCGACCGCGACAGCTTCAGTTTGCCTTCTTGACGCCGATCGCCTGCAGTGTACGGCTGATCAACCCCTCGTTGCCCTTGTAATCGGGCACCGAGACCATGGTCTCCTTGGCCTTGTCGGTCCCAGCCGGCTTGGGGTTCGGGCGCAGGTCGCCCTCGACGCCGACCAGGGCATCGTCCTTGAAGAGCACGGTGACGCGGCGCCGCTCCAGGGCCTTATGGCCGTGCCGCATGGTGTAGACATAGTCCCAGCGGTCGCTGTTGAAGAAGTCCGCCAAGAGCGGGGTACCGAGCAGATAGCGCACCTGGCGCTTGTTCATGCCCGGTTGCAGTTGATCCACCTGCTCCGCGGTGACGATGTTGCCCTGCTGCACCGTCATCTTGTAGACGAAGGGCAGGCGATCGAGCATGGACCTCTGAGAGTCGTCCACCTTGGGCGCCCCCGCGCAGGCGCTCAAGACCAGGGCGGCGAGGCCGAGCAGACAGGCGGTCGGACGGGTGAGGAGCTTTCGCATCTTGTTATGATAGGGCAAAGCGGGTAAACCCCGGCATCATACAGCAGCCCCGGCCCGCGATCATCGAACCAGGTCCGGCGGCCTACGCAACCCCCCCGGGAGGGCGAGGATGGACAACCAGCAGATCAAGGGGGCGGGGCTCAAGGTCACCCGTCCGCGCGAGAAGATCCTAAGCATCCTGGAGCGCAGCGGCCGCCGCCATCTCAGCGCCGAGGACGTTTATAAAGCCTTGCTAAACAACGGCGACGACGTCGGCCTGGCCACGGTCTACCGGGTCCTGACCCAGTTCGAGGAGGCCGGACTCGTCTGTCGGCGCCACTTCGCGACCGGCCAGTCGGTCTTCGAGCTCAACAGCGGCGACCACCACGACCACCTGGTCTGCATCCGCTGCAGCCGTGTGGTGGAATTCGCCGACCCCCTGATCGAAGAGCGCCAGGGCGCCATCGCCGCCGCTCACGGCTTCCGCATCGAGAACCACTCGCTGGTTATCTATGGCGTTTGCGCGCAGTGCGCCGCGCAGTGAGCCCGGCGCCCCCGGACCGCGGCTGGAGTCCAAGGCTTCAGCCTTGGCGGGCAGCAGCCATGGCTGAGGCCATGGACGCCAGGCGCGCAGGGTCCGGGAACACAGAATAGACCTGCGCAGTTGCACGCAAGCCGGTGGCGATTCGCGGGGCACCAGGGTCGCAACGGGATTCGGGGGACAGACTTGGCAACGATCTTCATCTGCTACCGCCGCGACGACAGCGGGCCGGCCGCCGGGCGCATCTACGACCGGCTCGAGGCCCACTTCGGCCGCGGCCGGGTCTTCATCGACGTGGACGACATCCCGCTGGGGGTCAATTGGCGGGACTGGCTCGACCAATAGGTCCGCGGCTCAGACGTGGTGCTGGCCGTGATCGGCCGGGACTGGCTGCGGGCCGCCGACGCGGGCTCGGGCCGCCGCCTGGACGCCCCGCGCGACTATGTCCGCACCGAGATCGAGATCGCACTCGCGCGCGGCATCCCCCTGGTCCCGGTCCTCCTGGAGGGCGTAGCGATGCCCCTGGAGCGGGACCTGCCCGACAGCATCAAGGCGCTCGCCGATCGCCAGGGCACCACGGTGCACGCCGCCGGGGCGCATTTTCGCGGCCACATGGACCGCCTGATCCGCGGTATCGAGCGTCTGGCCGAGCACCCGCACCCAGCGGCACCGCCCGCCGTTGGGTCCGCTGCGCGGACCGGCGCGGCGCCCAGCAATGACCTGGAGTCCAAGGCGTCAACCTCGGCCCCCACCGCCAAGGCTGAAGCCTTGGACTCCAGGGGCCCCGTAGGGTCCGCTGTGCGGACCAGCGACCCCGCGTCAGCCGCGCTGCCCGGCCGCACGATCAAGCCCCCCGCGCCCGCTCCCAAGACCGAACCCCTGCTCGCCGAACTTGCCGACCCTGCCACCAAGACCGAGCGTCGTCTTGAGATCGGCGACCAACTGGCCGAGTTGGGGGACCCTCGCCCCGGCGTCGGACTGGACTCCGACGGACGGCCCGCGATCGGTTGGGTCGAGATCCCGGCGGGCTCCTTCCTCTACGGCGCGAAAAAGGAGCGCCGCGACAACGACGCCTTCCGGATCGGCCGCGTCCCCATCACCAACGTCCAATACCAGGCCTTCATCGCCGCTGGCGGCTATACCGAGAATCGCTGGTGGGAAGGGTTGGAGCGGCGGATCGAGTCGCCGATCGAACCCAACTGGGAGCAGCCCAACCGCCCGCGGGAACGCGTCTACTGGTGCGAGGCGATGGCCTACTGCGCCTGGTTGAGCGACACCCTCCAGCTCGATGTGCGCCTGCCGACTGAATGGGAATGGGAGCGGGCGGCGCGCGGGACCGATGGGCGCGAGTACCCCTGGGGCGACGGCTATCGGGCCGGGTATGCGAATATCAACGAGACCAACCAAGAGGCTGGCCCGAGCTATCTCCAGCAGACCACCGCCGTCGGCACCTATCCACAGGCCGTAGCCTGGATGGAGCGCAGCGGAATCCAGGTCCCCGCCCGCTGCCGGCTGGGTTATCGTATGCCTGCTAGGCCGCCCCGGATTTCGCTGCGCTCCATCCGGGCTACGCTGGCCACCGCATCGTAGGGCCGCGCCGGCAGCGCGCAGGCCGTAGCCTGGATGGAGCGCAGCGGAATCCAGGTCCCGGCCCGCTGCCTGCTGGGTTATCGTATGTCTGCGAGGCCGCCCCGGATTTCGCTGCGCTCCATCCGGGCTACGCTGGCCACCGCATCGTAGGGCCGCGCCGGCAGCGCGCAGGCCGTAGCCTGGATGGAGCGCAGCGGAATCCAGGTCCCCGCCCGCTGCCGACTGGGTTATCGTATGTCTGCGAGGCCACCCCGGATTTCGCTGCGCTCCATCCGGGCTACGCTGGCCACCGTATCGTGGGGCCGCGCCGGCAGCGCGGCGATCGACTGGAGGGGGATGACACATGGTTCGATTCCGGCGGAACCTGGTCCCGGGTGGTACCTACTTTTTTACCGTGACGCTGCGTGATCGCCGTTCGCGGCGGCTGACCGAACACATCGACCTTCTGCGCACGTCCTTTCGCGAGGTCCGTGCGGCGCACCCGTTCGATATCCTGGCTGCGGTGGTGTTGCCGGAGCATCTGCACATCGTGCTGACGCTGCCCGAGAACGATGCGGACTATTCGGGGCGATGGAAGGCGATCAAAGGCGGATTCTCAAGGGCGCTGGTCAAGTCCGGCGTCCCGCTCCAGAAGGACCGGCGCGGTGAATATCGCTTTTGGCGCCGTCGGTTTTGGGAGCACACCATCCGCGATGAGGCGGACCTGGAGACGCATGTCAATTACGTTCATTACAACCCGGTCAAGCACGGTTGGGTGACCCGGGTTGCGGATTGGCCCTATTCATCGTTTCATCGCTATGTCCGTTTGGGCTGGGCGAACGAGGAGTGGGCTGCGGATCCGGGCGAATTCAAAGACCAGGCATTCGGAGAGCCGGATGATCCATGAAGCCGGTGCCGCATCCGGATTCCCCGCGGCTGGCAGTCGGTAGCCCGGATGGAGCGCAGCGAAATCCGGGTGCGTCCTCGCAGACACACGATGGTCCGGCGGGCGGCGAGCGGGACCTGGATTGCGCTGCGCTCCATCCAGGCTACGGGGTACGCGCTGCGCGCGGTTCAGTGAACAGAGGATCAGTGATCAGTGTTCAGTGATCCAGTGGTCAGTGAATGGGGGAGACGCACAAGACACGCAGCCCAACGTAGTCGTAGCGGTCGTGCGGACCGTAGCCGTAGCGGTAGGCCGCGCGCGCGACGTGCTGGAAGAGGCCCCAAGAGCCGCCGCGCACCACCCGCGACCCGGTGCCGCCGGGCTGGATGCGGCTGGGGTCCTTGTACTCGTTGAGGCACCACTCCCAGACGTTCCCGGACAGGTCCAGCACGCCTTCCGGCGAGGCGCCGTGCGGGTACAGGCCGACCGCGGTGGTCTGCTCGAGATAGCTCGGGCCGGCATTGGCGTACTTCTCATCAATGTTCGCATACCCGGCCCGATAGCCGTCGCCCCAGGGGTACTCGCGCCCGTCGGTGCCTCGCGCCACCCGTTCCCATTCCCACTCGGTAGGCAGGCGGACCTCGAGCTTGAGGGTGTCACTCAACCAGGCGCAGTAGGCCATCGCCTCGTACCAGGAGACGCTTTCCCGCGGGCGGTTGGGCTGCTTCCACTTGGAATCGGCCGGCGACTCGATCCGCTTCTCGAGCCCTTCCCACCAGCGCTTTTCCCGATAGCCGCCGGCGGCGATGAAGGCCTGGTATTGGGCGTTGGTGATGGGAAAGCGGCTGATCCGGAACGCCTCGGTCGGTCGGCGTTCCTTCCTGTCGCCGTAGAGAAAATCCCCCGCCGGGATCGCGACCCAATCGATTGCGGGCCGCCCGTCGGCGCCCAGTCCGACGCCCGGGCGCGGGTCTCCCAGTTCGGCCAACCGGTCGCCGATCTCAAGGCGGCGTTCGGGCTTGGTGGCGGGGGCGGCGAGTTCGGCGAGCAGGGCTTGGGTCTTGGGATCGGGCGCGGCGGGGGGCTTGATCTTGGGCCCGGGCATGGCGGCTGACACACGGGATCGGTGGTCCGCGCAGCGGACCCTGCGTGGCCCCTGGAGTCCAAGGCTTCAGCCTCGGCGGCGGGGGCCAAGGCTGAAGCCTTGGACTCCAGGTCGGAGCCGCGGACCTGTTGGTCGAGCCAGTCCAGCCAGTCGACCCCCAGCGGGATGTCATCGACGTCCATGAAGACTTGGCCGCGGCCGAAGTGGGCCTCCAGCCGGTCGTAGATGCGCCCGGCGGCCGGGCCGCTGTCGTCGCGGCGGTAGCAGATGAAGATCGTTGCCAAGTCGGTCCCCTGATTCCTGTTCGGTCCGCGGCGGCTCGCGAGCGCCCGAGTTTGCGGCCAAGTTGCTCAGTTTAGCGCGTGTTCCCGGATGCGGCCCCTGGAGGCCACGGCTTGCGCCACGGCGTGAAGTCGAGGCCCGCACGGTGGACCCTGGATCCCCCAGCGCGCAGTGCCTGACACAAGCGTGACGCCGCCAACGCGGCATCCGGGCCGACTTGCGTGGCGAGGCATTGCCCAAGTTCTTGTAGAAGTGAGCATTAGCGCGGCATCCAGGCGTGTGCAGAGTCGCCTTGGTGGTGGAATATCCACCACCAGGTGGCGAATATACAGCGATGATCCGGCGCAATATCGAGTCCGAACTGCGTGCCGCACTGGCCGATACCCCGGTGGTGCTGCTCAATGGCGCGCGTCAGACCGGCAAGAGCACCCTGGCCCGGGCGGTGACCGCGCCGCTCGGTGCCGGCTATGTCATGCCCCCTGCCGGCCTGGTCGGAGAATCTGGGCAAGCGGCTGATCAAGGCGCCGAAGATCCACCTGATCGACTCCGGCCTGGCGGCCCATCTGACCGGTTACCGGGCGCTGCCCGCGGGGCGGGAGTCGACCGCCTTCGACCACCTGCTGGAGGGCTTTGTGGTGGGGGAACTGCGCAAGCAGGCCGGTTGGTCGCAGACCCGGGTGGGCCTCTGGCACTATCGCACCACCAGCGGACGGGAGGTCGACTGCGTGCTGGAGGGCCCCGCCGGGCGCTTGGTGGGGGTCGAGGTCAAGGCGGCGGCGACCTTGGGCGCCAAGGACTTCGCCGGGCTTGAGTCGCTGGCCGCGGATGCGCCGGAGCGTTTCCACGCCGGGGTCCTGCTCTACACCGGCGAGCGTGCGCTCTGCTTCGGCGAGCGACTCTGGGCGATCCCGGTGTGGGACCTGTGGCAGGGGCCGCCGGACCTCAATGCCTAGCGGTCGGCGCCGCCGCGGCGCGTGCTGAGTGCTGCGAGGAAGCCCAGGCAGCCGATCAGCATGATTCCCATGCCGCCCAGCAGGACGGTGCCGCTGGAGAAGCTGCCGAGCCAGTAGAGGCCGCTGATCCGGGCCGCCCCGGCCACGAGGGTGAGCAGGACCCCGGCGGCACCCGCCAGCCACCCGATCGTCAACAAGATGCCTGTCATTTCGTACTCCCCGCAAGGTTAAACGTTTGGTTGTCGATTGGATCCCGCGGGCCTCAGTGCCATTAAGTTGAGCCGTGCTGGCTCCCACGCTCCTGGGTGGGAGCGAGTGCGGGCGCTCCGCGTCCAGTGCCAAGACCGGACGCGGAGCGCCCGCACGGCATTCCCACGCGGGAGCGTGGGAACGAGAAGCCGGGGGCGCCGACGCTTAACTTAATGGCAGTGTCCCGCGGGACTGGATGGTCCGCGAACGCGGCCCCGCTATTCTTCTCCCCCCCGGCTTGTGTGTAAAGCCCGATCGTGTCACTGCCCCCGGCCCGCGGCGTCGGCGCGGGCGAGCATTTCGCTCGCGTGTTCGCGCGTGCGCCGCGTGATCTCGGTGCCGCCCAACATGCGGGCGATCTCTTCGCGCCGGGTGTCGCCGTCCAGCGGGTCGATGCGGGTGTGGGTCTCGCCGTCCAGGGTCTCCTTGCGGACCCGCAACTGGTGATGGGCCTGGGCGGCGACCTGGGGCAGGTGGGTGACGCACAGGACCTGGCGCGCCTCGCCCAGGCGGCGCAACAGGCGCCCGACGATCTCGGCCACGCCGCCGCCGATGCCGACGTCGACCTCATCGAAGACCAGGGTGGGGACGGCCCCGACCTCGGCGGTGGCGACCTGGATACCGAGACTGATGCGCGAGAGTTCGCCCCCGGAGGCGACCCGCGCCAGGGATTGCAGGGGCTGCCCGGGGTTGGCGCTGACCAGGAAGGCGACGCGCTCGCATCCGCCGGCCCCGGCGGCGGTCAGCCCCAGGGATTCCAATTGCACGGCGAAGCGCCCGCCGGCCATGCCGAGGTCTTGCATGGCCGCCGTGACGGTCGCGCCCAGGCGGGTGGCGGCGGCGGTGCGGGCGGTGGTGAGCCCGAGCGCCTGGGCGCTGAATCCGGCCCAGGCGGTGTCGCGGTGTTCGCGCAGCGCCTCCAGGCCCAGGTCGGCGTCGTCGAGCGACTGGAGCTCGGCCCGGCGGGTCTGAAGCAGGTCCGGCAACTGGGCGGCAAAGCAGCGGTATTTGCGCGCCAGGTCGTGGATTTGGGCAAGCCGATTCTCCACCGTCGCCAGCGCGGCCGGGTCCAGATCCAAGCCGTCCAGATAGTGGCGCAGCCCGGAGGCGGCCTCGTGGGCGTGGATGGCGGCGGTCTCCAGCAACTCGCGGGTCGGCGCCAGGCCGGGGTCGACTGACTCCAGGTCGGCAAGCTCGGCCCCGGCGGTGCGCAACTGGTCCTCGATGGCGGGTTCGGACTCGGCGAGCAGCACCAGCACGCGCCCGGCCGTCTCCTGCAGGCGGCCCAGATTGCTCAGGCGCCGCTGCTCCTGGTCCAGGGTGGGCAGTTCCTCGGGGGTGAGGGCCAGCGCGGCCAATTCCTCGACCTGGAAGCGCAGCAGGTCCCGGCGCTCGGCGCGCTCGGTGCCGGCGTTCTCAAGCTCGCTGAGCCGCCGGTCCAGGGTCCGGAACTCGCGCCAGGCGCCCGCCACCGCGGCGGCCAGGGCGCCGTGACCGCCATAGGCGTCCAGCAGGTCGCGCTGGTCATTGGGGCGCAGTAGTGACTGGTGGGCGTGCTGGCCGTGGATGTCGACCAGCAGGTCGCCCAAATCCTTGAGTTGGCTGCCGCTGGCGGGGCGGCCGTTGATGAAGGCGCGGGAGCGGCCGGCGCGCACGATGAGACGGCGCACGATGCACTCGCCGTCGTCGTCCAGGGCCTGCGCGGCCAGCCAGGCGCGGGCGCCGGGGCACTGGGTCAGGTCGAAACTCGCGACCACCTCGGCGCGCTCCCGGCCGACGCGGATGGTGTCGGCGTCGGTCTTGTCTCCCAGGGCGAGCCCCAAGGCATCGACCAGGATGGACTTGCCGGCCCCGGTCTCGCCGGTCAGGGCGCTCAAGCCGCGTGCGAAATCGAGTTCCAGGCGGCTGACGATCGCCAGGTCTTGAATGAGGATATGGGTCAGCACGGCGAGGTCACCTGGGTGTGGGTGCCCCAGCCGAGCTTGGCGCGCAGGATCTGGTAGTGATCGTGACCCTTGGGGTGGATCAGGCAGGCGCGGTCCGGGTGGCGGCAGATGCGAACCAGGGCCTCCGAGGGGAGCGGGACCTCGGTCTGACCGTCGCAGGTCATCCGTGCCTGGCCCAGGTCATGACCGCAGACGCGGACCTCGATGCAACTGCCGCCCGGTACCACCAGGGGGCGGTTGCTGAGGTCATGGGGGCAGATGGGGACCAGCAGGATGGCGTCCAGGGCCGGGGCCACCAGAGGGCCCCCGCCGGACAGGGCATAGGCGGTGGAGCCGGTCGGGGTGGCGACGATCAGCCCGTCCGAGCGCTGCGCGCTGACGAAGACCCCGTCGATGAAGGTGTCGAACTGGATCATACGGGCCGTGTTCCACTTGTGGATCACCACGTCGTTCAGGGCCGCATAGGCGCGCCCCTCGGTCGGATCGCCCAGGACCGCGGCGGTGAGCAGGGCGCGGCGGTCGGTCTCGTATTCGCCCTCCAGGATGGCGTCCAGGACCGACTCCATCTCGCTCGGGGAGACATCGACCAGGAAGCCGAGCCGCCCGACGTTGATGCCCAGGAGCGGCACCCGGCTCCCGGCCAGGGCGCGGCCAGCGTGCAGCAGGGTGCCGTCGCCCCCGACCACCACCACCAGGTCACAGCGCGCCCCCAGCACGGCCACCGGCAGGCCGTCCGCGGCCTTGAGGCCGAGTTCGCGGGCGCTCTCGCCGTCCATGAGGACCTGGCAGGAGCGGCGGCGCAGATGCTTGATCAGCCGCCGCAGGATCGACTCGACCTCGGGTGTGCCGCTCTGCCTGCCGATGATGCCGACGGTACGAAATTGCGGCATGGGATTGGGGAGTCCGTGCTGGAGGGTTCGGGCGCTGTTGGTTGCGGGGGCGGGTGAGCCCGAACGGTAGCATGGGCCGGCAGGCGCGCCAATAGCCGGGAGCGCCGGGCGCCGACCCGGGCGGATGCCCAGCCGGGTGAGTCGGGCCTTGGCGTGCGCCGGGACCCTTGGCTGGATGGCCGGTGCGCCGGGGGCCCGACCTGGTTGGCGTGCCGCTTATGCCTTGACAGTCTGTCGCCAAGCCCCTAGATTGAGGGCTTAGCACTCTCCATGGGTGAGTGCTAACAGCGGTCCCCCACCGGCGGGCCGGCACCCGATCAGACGCAGGCGTCGTCGTCACCCCCGAGCATACGGCAGGCACCCCTTGGCATCCCAGGCGAAACAGGTCGAGACCCAGGTCAGCGAGCGCGCCATGCACTTCCTCAAGGTGCTGGTGGAGCGCTATATAAAGGACGGCCAACCGGTCGGCTCCCGGACCCTGTCGAAGGAGACGGGCCTGGATCTGAGTCCGGCCACGATCCGCAATGTGATGGCGGACCTGGAGGATCTGGGGCTGGTCGTCTCCCCCCACACCTCCGCCGGCCGGGTGCCGACCGTGGCCGGCTACCGGGTGTTCGTGGACTCCCTGCTGACGGTGCATCCGCCGACGGCGGCGGAGATCGAGACGCTGCGGGCGCGCTTCGGCGGCGCGACCGACGCCAAGTCACTGGTGGAGTCCACCTCGCGCCTGCTGTCCGGGGTCACCCAACTGGCGGGTGTGGTGATGCTGCCGCGCCATGAGCGCCACGCCTTTCGCCAGATCGAGCTCCTGCCCCTGACCGGGGCGCGCGTGCTGGCGATCCTGATCACCAGCGAGGGTGAGGTCCACAACCGGATCATCACCACCGCGCGCAACTTCACCCCCGCCCAGTTGGAAGAGGCCTCGAATTATCTGAATCGGGTCTTTATCGGTCAGGATATCAAGGACGTGCGCAAGCGCATCCTGGAGGACCTGAAGGATACCCACCAGAACATGGACGCGCTCATGATGCGCGCCGTGACCCTGGCCCAGGAGGTGGTGGAAGCGGCCGAGCGCACCGACGACTGCTTCATTGCCGGTCAGACTAACCTGATGGAGTTCGGGGAGCTGTCCAGTATGGAGCGGCTCAAGCAGTTGTTCGACGCCTTCAATCAGAAACGCGAGATCCTGCACATCCTGGACCGCTGCATCGAGGCGAGCGGGGTGCAGATCTTCATCGGCGACGAGTCGGGCTATGACCTGCTCGATGATTGCAGCCTGGTCACCACGGCCTATCGGGTCGACGACCAGGTCGTGGGGGTGCTCGGTGTCATCGGTCCGACCCGGATGGACTACCAGCGGGTGATCCCGATCGTGGACGTCACCGCACGGCTGCTCGCCGCGGCCCTGCGCCAGTAGTGCTCGCTTTAAGACGCGGTCCGGCCGCGGGCGCCCTCACCAGGTGCACCGCCCGGATCGCAGACCGTAACGGAGGTCAATATGACGACTGAAACCATGGATCACCACACCCCGGGCGCGCGCCCGGACCCGTCCGACCCGGAGTCGGAGGCGGCGTCGGGCACCGAGCCCGAGGCGCTCGAACAGCACAGCGCCACGCTCGCCGAGGTCAGCGCTGAGCTGGCCGCTGCGCGCGCCAAGGCCGACGACTACTGGGACCAACTGCTGCGGGCGCGGGCGGAGACCGAGAACCTGCGCCGCCGCCAGGCCACCGAGTTGGAGAAGGCCCACAAGTACGCCCTGGACGGCTTCGTGCGCGAGTTGCTCCAGGTCCACGACAGCCTGGAGCTGGGTCACGCCGCGGCCCTGGAGGAGGGCGCCGACATCGCCAAACTGCGCGAGGGCAACGACCTGACCCTCAAACTCCTGGACGACGTGATGGCCCGTTTCGGCGTGGCGCCGGTCGACCCGCAGGGCGCGGCCTTCAACCCGGAGTTCCACCAGGCCATGTCCGTGCAGCCGCGGGCTGACCTGGCCCCCAATACAGTGACGGCGGTGTTGCAGAAAGGCTACACCCTCAACGGCCGGCTGGTGCGCCCGGCGCTGGTCATGGTGTCGCGCGCCGCCTGAGGCGCCGCGGCGCAACGCGCGTCGCCACCATGAAAGTGCCACCACCAACCGGCTTGAACCGCCGCCGCTTTCCCCCCAACTGAGGGGGCAATTCGGGGCCGGCGCGCCACCGACATCCGCGAGACCAAGAGAATTCGGAGACACAAGATGGGAAAGATCATCGGTATCGACCTGGGCACCACCAACTCCTGCGTGGCGGTCATGGAGGGTGACAGCGTCAAGGTCATCGAGAACGCCGAGGGTGACCGCACCACGCCGTCCATCGTCGCCTATACCGGCGACAATGACGTGGTGGTAGGCCAGTCCGCCAAGCGTCAGGCAGTGACCAACCCGCACAATACCCTCTACGCCATCAAGCGCTTGATCGGCCGGCGCTTCGAGGACCAGGTGGTGGCCAAGGACAAGGCGATGGTGCCCTATAAGATCGTCAAGGCGGACAACGGGGACGCCTGGGTGGAGGTCAACGGCAAGAAGATGGCCCCGCCGGAGATCTCGGCCAAGGTCCTCCAAAAGATGAAGAAGACCGCCGAGGACTACCTGGGGCACCCGGTCACCGAGGCGGTGATCACGGTGCCGGCCTACTTCAACGACTCCCAGCGGCAGGCGACCAAGGACGCCGGGCGCATCGCCGGCCTTGATGTCAAGCGCATCATCAACGAGCCCACCGCCGCGGCCCTCGCCTACGGCATGGACAAGAAGCGCGGGGACCAGAAGATCGCCGTCTATGACCTGGGCGGCGGCACCTTCGACATCTCGATCATCGAGATCGCGGAGATCGAGGGCGAGCACCAGTTCGAGGTCCTGTCCACCAACGGGGATACCTTCCTCGGCGGCGAGGACTTCGATATGCGCATCATCGACTTCCTGGTGGCGGAGTTCAAAAAGTCCCAGGGCGTGGACCTGCGCAACGACCCGCTCGCCCTGCAGCGCCTCAAGGAGGCGGCGGAGAAGGCCAAGATCGAGCTGTCGACCAGCCAGCAGACCGACATCAATCTGCCCTATATCACCGCCGACCAGACCGGCCCCAAGCACCTGAACGTCAAGCTCACCCGCGCCAAGCTGGAGTCCCTGGTCGAGGAACTGGTGGACCGCACCATCGAGCCCTGCCGCATCGCCTTGAAGGACGCGAACCTGACCGCCGGGCAGGTGGACGAGGTCATCCTGGTCGGCGGTCAGACCCGTATGCCCAAGGTCCAGGCCAAGGTCGAGGAGTTCTTCGGCAAGACCCCGCGCCGGGACGTGAACCCGGACGAGGCCGTCGCCATCGGCGCCGCCATCCAGGGCGGCGTGCTGGGCGGCCAGGTCAAGGACGTGCTGCTGCTCGACGTCACCCCGCTGTCGCTCGGGATCGAGACCCTGGGTGGGGTCATGACCAAGCTGATCGAGAAGAACACCACGATCCCGACCTCGGCGCAGCAGGTCTTCTCCACCGCCGACGACCACCAGACCGCGGTCACGGTGCACGTCCTGCAGGGCGAGCGTGAGCGGGCGGTCGACAACAAGTCCCTGGGTCGCTTCGATCTCAGCGACATCCCGCTGGCCCCGCGCGGGGTGCCCCAGATCGAGGTCAAGTTCGACATCGACGCCAATGGCATCCTCAATGTCTCCGCCAAGGACAAGGCGACCGGCAAGCAGCAGTCCATCATCGTCAAGGCGTCCTCGGGTCTGTCGGACGCGGAGGTCGCCAAGATGGTCAAGGACGCGGAGGCCCATGCCGAGGACGACAAGCGCTTCCACCTGCTGGTCTCGGCCCGCAACCACGCCGACAGCATGATCCACTCCTGCCGCAAGTCCATGGAGCAGCTCGGCGACAAGATGGAGGCGGGGGAGAAGTCCGGCATCGAGTCGGCCCTGCACGAGTTGGAAGAGGCCATCAAGGGCGAGGACAAGGACCGCATCGAGTCACTGACCAAGAAGCTGGGTGACGCCTCCGCCAAGATGGCCGAGCGGCTCTATGCCCAGGGCGCGGCGCCGGGCGAGGGTCAGGGCGGGGCGGGCGGCGGCGACGCCGGGGCCGGTCACGCCTCCGGTGGCGGTGGCGCCAAGGACGACGTGGTCGATGCCGAGTTCGAGGAAGTCAAGGACGATAAGAAGTAGTCGAGCCGTCAGCCGTCAGGCGTCAGCGCTCAGCCGTCAGTGCGACCGGGGGTCAGACATGCCGCTACCCCCGGCGCGCGCTTTTCGGTTCGCTGCTGAGGGCTGACGGCGGATCGCTGAGCGCTGATACCTGATAGCTGAAACCATGCCCAAACGCGACTATTACGAGATCCTGGAGGTTGCGCGCAACGCCAGCGAGGCCGACGTCAAGAAGGCCTTCCGGCGGCTTGCCATGAAGCACCATCCGGATCGCAACACCGGCGACACCGGTGCCGAGGCCAAGTTCAAGGAGATCAAACTGGCCTATGACGTTCTCTCGGACGCCAAGAAACGCTCCGCCTATGATCAGTTCGGCCACGCGGGCGTGGAGGCCGGGGCCGGCGGTTTCGGCGGTCCCGGCGACTTCGGCGGCGGGTCCTTCCAGGACATCTTCGGCGACGTCTTCGGCGACATCTTCGGCGGGCGGGGCGGGCGCGGCCGCGGGCGCGGCTCGGACCTGCGCTATGACCTGAGCCTGACGCTGGAGGAGGCGGTTGCCGGCAAGGATGTCAAGATCCGCATCCCCACCCTGGTGGAGTGCCAGTTCTGCGGCGGCTCCGGCGCTAAGCCCGGGACCAAGCCCAAGACCTGTCCCACCTGCAGCGGCACTGGACAGGTGCGGATGCAGCAAGGCTTCTTCTCGATCCAGCAGACCTGCCCCCAGTGTCGCGGCAAGGGCCATATCATCGAGGAGTCCTGTCCCCACTGCCGCGGGCGAGGCCGCCTGCAAGAGGAAAAGACCCTGTCGGTCAAGGTGCCGCCCGGGGTCGACACCGGGGATCGCATCCGGTTGGCCGGGGAGGGCGAGCGCGGCGAGCATGGCGGCACCCCCGGGGACCTCTATGTCCAGGTCCAGGTCCAGGAACACCCCATCTTTACCCGAGAGGGTGCACACCTCTATTGCGAGGTCCCCATCGGGTTCGTCGTGGCTGCCTTGGGCGGCGACATGGAGGTACCGACCCTGGACGGCAAGGTCAGTCTGCGGATCCCCGCCGGGACCCAAACGGCCAAGATGTTCCGCATCCGCGGCAAAGGCGTGAAGCCGGTACGCGAGAGTGTGAGCGGCGACCTGATCTGCCGGGTCCTCGTCGAGACCCCGATCAATCTGACTGAACGGCAGAAGGAACTGTTGCGGGAGTTCGACGGGCACATGCAGGAGGGCGGTTCGCGGCACAGTCCGCAGGCCTCGACCTGGGTGGATGGGGTCAAGAGCTTCTTCGAGAAGATGGGCTTCTGATCGTTTTTTTCGCCCGCTGGGCGAAAAAAACGATTGGTTTATTTCAACCTGGTGGCTGGCAAGAGGTCATCTACTTCATGATGACTGGCATGATGTCATCTGCTTTGATTTGAGCCCCGCAGGGGCGTGACAACCAGCCCAGGGCAGCGCCCTGGGTTGTTGGAATAAGAAGGTTCAGCTCTGAAAAGGCGTGATAAACGATTGGACCCGCCACCGGTTCTCGCGTGGTTCGCGATTCCGACGCTCCAGCGTCGCGAGTGTAACCGCGATGACGGCGCACGGGGGGGCTCTGGTGACACCGCTCCGCGGTGTCACCCATGTGTGGGCCGCTCTTGCGGCCCGGTGGCCGTCGCGCTGCGGGTTGATACAGCGGTTAGGCGACTCGACACTGACCTATTCCATGCCATGATGAGGTCAAATGGTGAATATTAGCATTGTTGCCCGCGATAACACACGGGAAGAAAAAGAGATATCTGACCTACTGAAACTAGCAACTGCTCAAGCAGGAGATAAGGATTATGATTCTGCTATTCAGAGTCTAAAGCGCGCCTACTCCCTTATGGCGACAGTAAGCACTGAGTGGCCAATAAGCGCCTACTTCCGTTTGGCGAGGTATTTGCATCTTTCCGGAAAATACCTCGACGCGCTTGATTGGCTGCAACAACTGCATGACAATCTCGACTTCACCTGTGATGCTAGAGAACAGCTTTATAAGAAACAGCGCTTAATGCAGAGCGGAAATAAGCCTGCGAGAATATCCAAGACTATACGAAATAACCTGCGGAGGGAAGTAAATGACGAAATCTCGTTATATAAAGAACGCCAGCACAAGATTGAGCAAAGATTAGAAAAACAGAAAGAAAAAGCCGCTGGTCGCGCAACTCCAAAACTGACAGCTAAGAACGCTACGTCTGTCAAGCGAAGCGCCCCACAACCCGAGGTCAATCCTCTGGGCGCAGATGTTGGAGGACTGCTTTACCATTTCAGTCAGTACTGTTTCGTCGGTGAAAAGAGCGAAGAACCTCTGGATCTATCTGCTGAGGACTACATTTTTGCAAGATTGACGAATGGTCCGCTTACCGCACTGGACGTTCATCAACTGCCATCGAAGCATCGGGGATTACTTCGCGAGATACTTACGCAGTACATAATGTTCCTTGAGCGAAACCCGGGCCTTTCTTTCCCTGCGGGATTTTTGGACGGATCGTCAAAAGAAACACTTGCTCCTACGTTGCTTCAATATATGCATAAACATCGGTGGCCGTTTCCTCAAATGCTTCCGCCAAGGCGGTAACTTGGCGTTGCTCAAAGGCCGGACGGGGCATTCGCCCCGTCCGGAGAGTTTTCCCCGGACTAGCCAGCCTGGGGACTGACTAGGCTCAGGTCTTGCAATCCAGCACTCATGACCCCAAGCGGGAATGCCTGATGCAGGCAGCCGATTGCGGTGATCTCAACTGAACCAACCATCGTCGCGGCCTGAGGCCAACGTCATGACAAATCACGATCGAATCATGATCGACCCCGCCATCTGCCACGGTAAACCCGTCGTCAAGGGCACACGGGTTCCGGTATCCATCGTGGTCGGGAGCCTTGCTGGTGGCATGGGCTTTGAGGAGGTCCAGCGCGAGTATGATTTGACCCAAGACGACATTCGGGCAGCGCTCGCCTTTGCCGGCGCGTTGGTTAACGACGAATCGTTCCATCTGCTGCGCGGGGCGGCATGAGATTTCTGCTTGATGCCAACATGCCGCGATCGGCCTTGGCCCTGTTCGTCCAGCATGGTCATCAGGCGGAGCATGTGAACGATATCGGCTTCGGCGACGCGCCGGACGGGAAGATTGCCAGCCGTGCCCGGGCGGACAGCGCCGTGTTGGTTACGCGAGACCTCGATTTCGCCGACGTGCGGCGCTATCCGCCTCAGATAGCCCCCGGTTTGCTCGTTATGCGCATCCCGGACGACTGGACCGCCCAACAAATTGTCGCGTTGCTTGGTCAGTTTCTGGCGCTGGACTCGTTGGTTGCCTCGCTACCAGGCCACTTGGCGATACTCGATCAACGCCAGGCACGCTTCCGGCCTCCGCTGGCCTGAGACAATGTTGCTCGCGGGGCCAGTGAGCGAAGTAGGTTATGGCCATGGGGTTCGAGTAGCCCTCGACCATTGTGATATCCGTCGGCGCTCGCGGGGCAGGGCGCCTGAGACCCCCGCTCTTCGGGACATGTTGGCTTCCGCAAGGCAACCAAGCGCGAAGCGCAGATCTACGCAAATGAAATCAGAAACTGACTGGCCTAAGCTGATGGACTCGGGCGCGCCGGGTGTTCCGACGTCGGAGCATCCCGAGGCCGAAATCGCGCATGTCGTGCGTGGCGTGGTGCGTCGCGGCCTTCAGCCCGTACCGTCCAAGTCGCTTATTTCTCTGCGGATCGACCAGGACGTCATCGAATGGTTCAAGGGGCAGGGGCCAGGCTATCAGACGCGTATCAATGCCGTTCTGCGCGCTTTCAGGGACGCGTCGACTTAGTCCGGGCGATGCCGGTAATGGCGGCGAATGGGTCCTCGTCGTCTGGATCGGGGGTCGACAGGTACTCCGTGACCAGGCTCCGGATCAGTGCTGACGCACGGATGTCCTCCTCCATCGTCGTCGGTCCCTGATGAGCGGCCCAAGGGCTCTTCGATCCTTGCAAATCAAAAGCGAGGCTTTAAGATTGCAAGGATGTTCCCCCGGCACGCACTCCAAACCGTCGAGCAGGCCCTCGCCCGCCAGGCCGCAGTCGCCCTGATCGGGCCGCGCCAGGTCGGCAAGACCACCCTGGCCCTGACCATCGCCGCGCAGACGGGGGCGCTTTACCTGGACTTGGAACTGCCCCAGGAGCGGGCGAAACTCGCCGATCCGGCGCTCTTTCTTTCCGCCTACGAGGACCGGCTGGTCATCCTCGACGAGATCCACCGGGTCCCGGAACTGTTCCAGACGCTGCGCGGGCTCATCGATCAGGGTCGGCGGCGGGGGCGGCGCTCCGGCCGCTTCCTGGTCCTGGGCTCGGCCTCTATGGATCTCCTGCGGCAATCGGGAGAGAGCCTGGCCGGACGCATCGAATATGTCGACCTGGCCCCGCTCAACTGCCTGGAGGCCGCCCCGGACCCCGCCGCGCTGAATCGTCTGTGGCTGCGCGGGGGCTTTCCGGACAGCCTGCTGGCCGCGTCCGATGCCGATAGCCTGGTCTGGCGCCAGAACTTTATCCGGACCTACCTGGAGCGCGACGTGCCGCAGTTCGGCCCCCGGATCCCGGCCGAGACCCTGGGTAGGCTCTGGACCATGCTCGCCCACAATCAGGGCACCCTGCTCAACGCGGCGCGCCTGGCCGCGGGGCTCGGGGTGAGTTCCCCAACCGTCGCGACCTACATCGATCTGCTGGTAGACCTGCTTCTGGTACGGCGCCTGCTGCCGTTCTGCGCCAATACCGGCAAGCGGCTGGTTAAGTCACCCAAGGTCTATGTCCGCGATTCCGGCCTGGTCCAGGCCCTGCTCGGCATCCCTGACCACAACGCATTGGCGGGCCACCCGGTAGTCGGGGCGAGTTGGGAGGGGTTTGTGATCGAGAACCTGCTGGCGGTCGCGCCCCCCAGGACCCAGGCGGGTTTCTATCGCACGGCCGCCGGCGCGGAAGTCGATCTCTTGCTGGAACTGCCGGGTGGACGCGAACCCTGGGCGATCGAGATCAAGCGGACGCTGGCCCCGCGGGTCGAGAAGGGTTTCCACAGCGCCCGGGCGGACCTGGCACCGGCGCGCAGTTGGGTCCTCTACCCCGGGGAAGACCGCTATCCCTTGACCGCGGGGGTGGAGGCCATCGGGCTCAATGCCGCGTTGACGGAACTAGCGGCGACTGCCCCCGCTCAGGGCGTGTCCTGACGCCCCAGCCCCCCGGTTACCGGGACGAAGCGCACCGGCAGTACGCGGTGTCCCTTGACCTCCCCGGACAGTCCCTTCACGTAGACGCAGAGGTCCTGGATGGCCTCTGGTGCACCGACCGGGATCACCAGCCGGCCGCCCGGCCGCAGTTGTTCCAGGAGGGGTTTGGGGATCCGCGGGGCGGCGGCGGTGACGATGATGCCGGCGAAGGGGGCCGCCTCCGGCCAGCCCTGCCAGCCGTCGCCGGTGCGCACCTGCACCTGGTCATAACCCAGTTCCAGCAAGGTCGTGCGGGCGCGCTGCGCCAGTTCGGGGACTATCTCTACCGTGTAGACCGCGAGCCCCATGGCGGCCAGTACCGCCGCCTGATAGCCGCAGCCGGTGCCGATCTCCAGGACCCGCTCCCCGGCGCCGCACTGGAGCAATTGGCTCATGATGGCGACGATATAGGGCTGGGAGATGGTCTGGCCGTTGCCGATGGGCAGCGGATGATTGGCGTAGGCCAGGTCGCGCTGCGCGGGCGGCACGAAGGTGTGGCGGGGGACCGCGGACAGGGCGGCGCGCACGGCGGGGGCGAGGCGGTCGAAACCGAGTTCCTGCCGGGTCTGGCGGACCTCGGACTCGATTTCGGCGATCAGTGACGCGTGGCGGCTGTTCATGCCTGAAGTCTAGCACCGCGGCGGGCGCCAGACCCGGCGTGCGGGGTCGGACCAGTGTGAGGGGGCGAGCATCCTGGGCTAGACTACGAAACGACGATGAGTTGACGAGAGACCCACATGAACGCTGAAACATTGAAAGAGGCGATCCGCCGGGAACTGCCGGCCCTGCTGCGGGAAGACCCGGACCTGCGGGGCTATATCCAGGACCTGATGCGCGGACAGTTCGCGGACCGGCTGGAGACCCAGGATCGCTTCGAGAAGCTCTTGGGCGAGTTGCGGCGCGACCGTGAGGCCAACGAGCGCAAGTGGGACGCCAACGAGCGCAAGTGGGAGGCCCAGGAGCAGAAATGGGACGCCCAGGAGCAGAAATGGGACGCCCAGGAGCAGAAATGGGACGCCCAGGAGCAGAGATGGGAGGCCCAGGAGCAGAGATGGGAGGCTCAGGAGCGGAAATGGGACGCCCAAGAACAGAAATGGGAAAAACAGCAAACCATCCTGCGCGATTTCATGGACGAACAGAGTCGTCTCTGGAAGGAAAATGCCGCCGAGCGCGAGCGGCGCTGGGCGCAGAACACGCGCCAGTTCGACGAGGTCCACGAGGCCATCATGGCCCAGGCCAAGAAACACGAGCGCGGCATCGGCGCCCTGGGCTCCCGTTGGGGTACCCAATCCGAGGCGACCTTCCGCAATGCCCTGGCCAGCATCCTGGAGCAAAGCTTCGGCGTCACCGTCATGCGGGTGGACGAGTATGACGATGCCGGCACCGTCTTCGGCCGTCCCGATCAGGTGGAACTGGACATCATCATCAAGAACGGACTGCTCCTGATCTGCGAACTCAAGTCGTCCATCGACAAGGCCGGGATGTACATCTTCGAGCGCAAGGCGCGCTACTACGAGCAACGCCACGGCCAGACGGCCAATCGGCTCATTGTGATCTCGCCGATGATCGACCCCCGGGCGCAGCAGGTGGCCGACCAACTCGGCATCGAGACCTTCAGCGACTCACTGGACGTGGCGACGCTTTAGCGCTTTGGCCCGCGTCTTGGCCCGGTCCGCGCACCGCCAAGGCGCAAGCATTGGACTCCGGGGCGCGGGCTCAGTGACCGAACAGGGCCTCGGCCGCCTTGCGCAGGGCGTCCGGGTCAGGGGCGGCGGCCCCCGCCGCGGGCTTGGGATCGGGCTCGAAGAGGTCGCAGAAATTGGACCTGAGCTTCTCCACCACCCGCTCCACCAGGGGCTCCATGCACTCATTGGGGCGCCCCGGGGCAAAGTGCCGACAGTTGCGGCAGCAATGGGTCGGCTTGTCGCAGCCGGGGCAGGGGGACTCGCGCCCCAGGTCCAGCCGGGTCAGCCCGGCGCCGCAATTCCAGCAATGGCCGCGGATCTCCTCGCCCATGGTCGTCTCCGGTGGTTGGTTCGGCGGTGATGATCCCGCATTCGCCCGTGTCGCCGCAAACCCGGGTGCGGCTCAGAGCATCAGGACGTCCAGCAGCAGCCGCTGGTCGTGCTCCGCCCCCGGCAGCAGGCGGCGGACGCGGGCGCTCAGGGTGCGGCGGCGTGCCAGTAGCCGGGACACCACCAGATTCTCCGCCCGCGGCAGATAGCCGAGCTTGCACCCGCGCCAATAGACCGCCACCGCCTGGGGGTCGTGCGGATTGTCCTCTTCCGCCGTCAGGATGAGCACGGCGCCGGGGTGCAGGGCCGACCACAGGGCGGGCGCGGCGTGCGATACTCTCATCGGCAATCGGCGCACCGCGCGCCTGGTCCCGCCGTCGCCGTTCACGCCCGTTGAGCCAAAGTCGGATCGAACCCCATGGCAAAGATCGAAGGATTTCGCGTCAAGAACTTCCGTGCCCTCAAAGACGTTACGATCGGCAAGCTGTCGAACTCGCAGCAGGCCCGGCCACTGACGCCCATGACCGCCGTCATCGGCAAGGATGGTGTCGGCAAGAGCAGTCTGTTCGACGCCTTCGGCTTCCTGGCGGATTGCCTGCGGCAGGGGGTGGAGGAGGCGTGCGATGCGCGGGGGCGGGGCGGATTTGAGCGTATTCGCTCCCAGGGGCAGGCGGGGCCGATAGAATTCGAGGTTCATTACCAGGGGGAGGACGGAGGGGCTATCACCTACCTGCTATTCATCGATCTTGATGCCACCCGCCGGTCCTATGCCTATCAGGAGGCGTTGCTTCAATTGTTTGTCCCTTTCGAGTGGCAGTATTGCTATCTTAATCTCAAGGCGGGAAAAGGCTTTGCGTGGAGTGGCGAGAAGACAGGGGAGCCGTTTGTCTTGGATGCCGGCGTTATCGAGTCTCTTGAACGCGCTTGGTCTTTTGAATTTAATGGCGGGCAGGCGGAGGAAGTGGAACTGGAAGATCCCCGCCGCCTCGGCATCGCCACGTTAGGCGCACTCAAGCAGCACCCCCACATTGCCGACTTCCGCCGCTTCATTGATGGTTGGTACCTGAGCCATTTTGCCCCTGACGCTGCGCGTGCCATGCCGCTCGCTGGACCGCAGAAGCACCTAAACAGCCACGGCGACAATTTGGGCAACGTGGTCCAGTTCATGGAGCGGGAGCACCCGAAGCGCTTCCAGGCCATCCTGGACCGCGTCGCCGGCAAGATTCCGGGGATCGACCGGATCGACTGCATGAAGACCATCGACGATCGGCTGGTCTTGCGCTTCAACGACAAGGGCTTCACCGATCCCTTCTATGCTCAGCAGATGTCCGACGGCACGCTGAAGGTCTTTGCCTATTTGCTCCTGCTGGAAGACCCCAGCCCGCCGCCTTTCATCTGTATCGAGGAGCCGGAGAACGGGCTCTACCACAAACTCCTGGAGACCCTGGCACGCGAGTTTCGCCAGCACGCCACCGGCACCAAGGGCGGCTCCCAGATCTTTGTCACAACCCACCAACCCTATTTCGTCGATGCCCTGGAGCCGGACGAGGTCTGGGTGCTGACGAAGGGCGCGGACGGTTTCGCGACCATTCGCCGTGCCAGTGAGGACCCTATTGTCAGCGCCATGGTCGCCGAGGGCCTCCCACTCGGGGGGCTCTGGTACAGCGATTATCTGGATGCGCGATAGGGTGCCCGGGATGCACTTTGAGATTCTTGTGGAGGACCAATCCGGCAAGCGCATGCTGGATTTCTTGGTCCCGCGAATCATCGCGACGGCGGATAGTTTCACGATCCGGGCCTATAAGGGAGTCGGTCGCATCCCGCCAGGTCTTCGGGGGCAGATCGATGCCTCGAAACGCATACTCCTTGATCGGCTACCCGCGCTCCTGCGTGGCTACGGAAAGGCGTTTAACTTTCCGGCGGCGGTCATCGTCGTCTGCGACCTCGATTCGCGATGCCTGAAGCGGTTTCGTCAGGAACTGCTCGCGGTCCTGGACGCTTGCGATCCGCGCCCGGAGACCCGCTTCTGCAGTGCCGTGGAAGAGGGGGAAGCCTTCCGTGGCAAGTTGCGCGAGTTGTCCGGCGGCTAGATCAACACCGCCACCACCGCCCCCGTCATCAGCGTCGCCAGGGTCCCCGCCAGGATGGACTTCATCCCCAGCCCGACGATCTCGTGGCGCCGTTGCGGGGCCATGGCGCCGAGTCCGCCGATGAGGATGCCGAGGCTGCCGAAGTTGGCGAAGCCGCACAGGGCATAGGTCATGATGAGTGCGCTGCGCGGGCTCAGGGCACCGGGCGGCAGGGCGGCGAGTTGGAGATAGGCGATGAGTTCGTTCAGGACCGTCTTGACCCCCATCAGGGCGCCGGCCGTGGTCGCCTCGGACCAGGGGATGCCGATCAGCCACACCAGGGGGGCCATGACCCAGCCTAAGACACGCTGGGCGGTCAGGGGCGCGCCGGCCAGGTCCGGGAAGAGACTGAGGCCCTGGTTGACGAGCCCGACCAGGGCGACCATGACCACCAGCATGGCGAGGATGTTGAGCCAGAGCGGGATGGCGTCCAGGGTGCCGCGGGTGATGGCGTCCATGGCCCCGGTGGTCTCGGGGGTGAGGGGCGGCGGGTCGCGGTGGTCGTCGGTACGGGTCTCCGGTACCAGCAGGCCGGCGATCAGCAGCGCGGCGGGGGCGCTGATGACCGAGGCGACGAGGATGTGGCCCATGGCGTCGGGGATCGCCGGTCCCAGGATCCCGGCATAGAGGAACATGACGGTGCCGGCGACGGTGGCCATGCCGCAGGTCATGACCCCGAACAGTGCGCTGCGCGAGAGTCCAGCGAGATAGGGCCGGATCAGCAGCGGTGCCTCGGTCATGCCGACGAACACATTGGCGGCGGCCGCGAGCCCGAGCGGTCCGCCGGTGCCGAGCGTGCGGCGCAGCACCCAGGCGAAGCCGCGCACCACCGCCGGCAGGATGCGCCAGTGGAAGAGCAGCGCCGACAGGGCGCTGATGACCAGCAGCAGGGGCAGGGCGCGGAAGGCGAGGACGAAGCCGTGTTCCGGGTGGACCAGATCGAAGGGGGTGGGTCCGCCGCCCAGGTAGCCGAAGACCATGCCGGTGCCTTGCTCGGTGGCCGTCTGGACGGCCGTGACCACGTCATTCAAGGCCAGAAAGAGGTGCTTGGCGGGGGGCAGCTTCAGGAGCGCGGCGGCGAAGATGAACTGCATGGCCAAGGCGCCGATGACGAGCCGCGGTGCGACGGCGCGGCGGTCCTCGCTTAAGGCCCAGGCGAGCGCGGTGATCAGGACCAGGCCGAGCAGGGGTTGCAGCAGGTACATCGCGGGCTCCAGGGGCTTAGTAACGAGTCAAGCACAAATTAAACACAAACACATTCGTTGTCGTTGTCGTTGTCGTTGTAGTTGTCGTAATCGGAAAGAGATGCACTTTGGGGTGCGAGAGAATCCAGGGCGTTACGATAACCTCGATTACGACAACGACAACGAAAATCGCGCTGCAGGCAGTCCCTGATGAAATTGTTTAACTTATCGGTGAACCGTTCCTTAATGATGGACTGCCGACGGAGTCTGGCGAGGGCCCTGGGCGAACAACTGGCCGGCATCCACCGCGTCGAGGCGGTAGGTGCGATTGCAGAACTCGCAGGTGACGGTGACCGCGCCCTGCTCGGTGACCATGGAGCGGACCTCGGCCTCGCCCAAAGTGCGCAGCATGTCCTCGATGCGGCGGCGCGAGCAGCCGCAGCGGAAGGCCAGGGGCTCCGATTCAAAGAGCCGCACGTCGTCCTCGTGGTAGAGCCGGTGCAGCAGGTCCAGGGCGGTCAGCCCCAGGAGTTCACCCGCCTTGACGGTGGCGGCCAGCATGCCGACCCGGTGCCAATCGTCCTCTTGCTCGTCGCCCCGCTCCTCGCCCGGCAGGCGCTGCAACAGGAGTCCGGCCGCGCGCTGGTCATCCGCGGCGAGCCACAGGCGGGTGGGCAGTTGCTCGGAGGCCCCGAAATAGTGCTCCAGGGCCTCACCGATTCCGGCGCCCGTCAGCGGGACTATGCCCTGGTAGGGTTCGCCGCCGCCGCGCTCGATGGTCAGCACCAGACGCCCCTCGCCGCACGACTCGGCAAGGCTTGCGCCCATGGGCACCTCGCCCTCCCAGCGGGCGATGCCGCGCAGGGTGCGGGCACTGGTCGCCTGGGCGACCAGGGTGCGCAGGGGGCCGCGGCCCTGGACCTGGAGGATCAGGGCGCCATTGAACTTGATGGTGGCGCTCAATAACGCGACCGCCGCCAGGGCCTGCCCCAACTGGACGCGCACGGCCGGCGGGTAGGGGTGGGTCTCCAGTACCGCGCGCAGAGTGGCGTCCAGGTGGACCAGATTGCCGCGGATGCTGGAGTGTTCAAAGAGGAAGCGGTGGATGCTGTCGGTGTCGGGCATGGGGGCTCCGGGAGGGGGCTCGATGGGTCTGTGGCCTGTTGTTGTCCGGCGTCATCCGTCCGGTGAGGTGCAGTTCGGTCCGCGCAGCGGACCCTACCCAGGTCAGGTGGCGACCTGGCTGAGGAACTCTGCGACCGCCGGCCCTGGGGCGCGTTGGCCCGCCAGCACGGCCGCCTCGAAGTCGCGTCGCCAGCGCGGCATGAGGGGTCGCGCCTGGCGCCATTCCTCGTAGAGGATCGGTGCCAGGGCGCCGCCCTCCGCGATGAACCCGGACGCCAGAAAGTCGCGGTCGGCGCGCGCGCGGTCGTAGGTGAAACGCACGATCTCGCGTTGCCAGTGCCCGCCGCGCCATTCCAATTGGGCGAAGCTCCCGCGCACGTCTCCGTCGAAGGGCGAGCCGACCGACCCGACATTGAGGATGGGGACGCCGTCCAGCACCCGTTCCAGGGGTCGATGGGTGTGTGCGGTGACGAAGAGCGCGATATCCGGCGGGAGCTTGCCGCGCAGGGCTGCGTCCGGGACCGCGGGGCCGATCCCGTCGCGGTTGCCCGCCATGGTGCCGTGGGTGACATGGACCCAGCTCTGCGCGGCCGCGGGCTCGGCGCTTGCGGCATGGAAACACAGGTGGTCCGGCCACCCGGTCAGGGCGGCGATGCGCGGTCGCAACTGGGCATAGGTCCAGTCGGCAAAGCGCCGCAGTTCCGCCTCCAGGGGCGTGGCGGGGGCCTCGGCGGCGCACTTGAGTATATAGGTCTCGTGGTTGCCCTGTACCGGCAGCCAGCCCCGGGTGCGGCGCAACTGGTCGAACAGTTCGAGACACTCCAGGCTCTTGGGTCCGCGATTGACCAGGTCCCCGGCCATGACCACCAGGTCCGGGCCCCACTTGAGGATGCGCTCCACCGCCTCCTGCATGGCCGGCAGGTTGGCCTGCACGTCCGAAAAGATCACGACTCTCATCCGTTCTCACCCTTGCTCATGGCTTTGGTGCACCATACCGCGACCCGCGCGCATTGTCTTGCCGCAGTGCCGGCCTTTACACTGCGCGCACCGGCCGGCTAGTGCGGCGCCGGGGCGGAAAACCGAAGGGGCAGATATGACGAACGACGAAGATGCCGGCGAGCCGGACTGGGAGACCCCGCTCTCCCTGAGCACGACACCGGCCCTCTTGATCCACGCCCTGATGGGTTCGGCGAGCGCCGTGCATACGGGCTGGGCGAGTTGTGTGGACGAGACCCTGGCCTTGTCCAACGTCCTGGCGATGGACGACAGCGCCGGAAACTATGTGCGTCTGGTGGAGCAGGAGTTCGTGGAGGACGGCAAGCCCGACCAGGTCTGGCATGACTGGACGCTCGAGGTGCGCATCGGCTCAGTGCTCACCACCGGCCACTGGCAGCTCGAGGCCGGCGCCCATCCGTCGGATTGGGATTGGAACGCCCGCGAGGCGCGACGCGCCTTCGAGCGCGCCTGCGTCCTGATCGGGCGGCGGGTGCGCGAGACCCTGGCGGTCGAGGAACCGGAACGGGCGGACCCGATCCCGCGCGCCAGTCGGCACTGAAGCGTCGTGCAATGACCTGATCATCGCGGCTTGCGCCCGTGGCCCGGGTCGGTCACAGTGGGTGAGTAGCCGGCCCGGGTCTGGGCCTTGCGGCGACTGCCTGTTCCCTCCTTTCGATCACTCACCCCCCGGAGTTCCCAATGAAGATCACGGTCAATTTTGATCTCACGCCCGCGGAGATGCGGCATTTGTTCGGCCTCCCGGACGTGGAGGAGTTCCAGCGGCAACTGATGAACGACATCCGTGAGCGGATGATGTCCGGGGTCGAGGGTTACGACCCGATGAAGCTCTTCCAGCCCTATGTCTCGGGCACCATGGCGTCCTGGGACATGTTCCAGAAGTTCATGACCGGGACCACGTCGCTGCCGAAAACATCTGGTGACGCCGCGGCCGGTGAGGCAAAGAAATAGCGGGTCTTGGCGGTTGCGCGCTCGACCGGCTGAAGCCTCGACCTCCGGTCCGGGGACCGGCAGCGATCGGTGGTTGAGGCATAAGGCCGGTGCGGTGCCTGCCGTCATCCAGGGCGCTGCTGCGCAGCAGATTGGCGTTCGTCCAGGCACAGCGCCGCGTCGAGCACCGCGCCGTCGAGCCGCGCCCGGCCGTCCTCCCCCAGCCGTAGCCGCCCCTGCGCGAACCAGCCCACCGCTATGGGATAGATCCGATGCTCGGCGGCGAGTACCCGTGCGCCCAGGCGCGGCGGGTCATCGTCGGGCTGCACCGGCACCCGCGCCTGCAGGACTACCGGACCGCCGTCCAGTTCGGCGGTGACGAAATGCACGCTGGCCCCATGCTCGGCCGCGCCCGCCTCCAGGGCGCGGCGGTGGGTGTGCAGGCCGCGGAACCGGGGCAGCAGGGAGGGGTGGATGTTGAGCAGCCGGCCGGCAAACCGGGTCACGAACGCGGGGGTGAGGATGCGCATGAACCCGGCCAGCACCACCAGGCCGGGGGTGTAGCCGTCGATGCACGCGGCCAGGGCCTGGTCATAGGCCGGGCGGTCCGGATAGGCGCGATGGTCCAGCACCGCGGTCGGGATGCCCGCGTCCCGCGCCCGCACAAGGCCGCCGGCCTGCGCCTCATTGCTGATCACGGCGACGACGCGATAGGGCCACCGCGGCTGGGCCGCGAGCAGTGCGCCTAAGTTGCTGCCGGCCCCCGAGATCAGCACCACCACCGGCATCCCTGGTGCCGGCGCGACCTCCTCAGTCATGGTCCGGGGTGTCGGCGTAGACCACCCGCGGCGCCCCCGGGGCCGACTCGATCGCGCCCAGTACCCACGCCTCCTCACCGGCCGAGCGCAGCATGGTCAGCGCGGTGTCGACGTCTTCGCGCGCGACACAGACCACCATCCCGAGGCCGCAGTTGAAGGTACGGCGCATCTCCGACTCGGCGATGCCGCCCTGGGTCTTGAGCCAGTCGAAGACTGCCGGGCGGCGGAAGCTGCCCAGATCCACCCGCGCCTGGGTGCCCTGGGGCAGGACCCGCGGCAGGTTCTCGGTGATGCCGCCGCCGGTAATGTGGGCCAGGGCGTGGACGCGGAGCGTCCGGGTCAGGGGCAGTACCGAGCGCACATAGATGCGGGTCGGGGCGAGCAGGCGCTCCCCGAGCGTCGCCCCGTCCAGGTCCGCGGCCAGGTCCGCCTCGGACACCTCGATGACCTTGCGGATCAGCGAATAGCCATTGGAGTGGGGGCCGGAGGCGGCGAGTCCGAGCAACTGGTCGCCGGGGCGGACCCGCTCGGGGAGGATCAGGTCGGCGCGCTCGGCGATGCCGACGCAGAAGCCCGCGAGATCATAGTCCCCGGCGCCGTACATCCCGGGCATCTCGGCGGTCTCGCCGCCCGTCAGGGCGCAGCCCGCCAGCTCGCAGCCGCGGGCGATGCCCGTGATCACGGCCGTGGCGACCTCGAGATCCAGCCGGCCAGTGGCGTAATAATCAAGAAAGAACAAGGGCTCGGCACCGCTCACCAGGATGTCGTTGGCGCACATGGCGACCAGATCGATCCCGATGGTGTCGTGACGCCCGAGTGCGATCGCGAGCCGCAGCTTGGTGCCCACCCCGTCGGTCCCCGAGACCAGGACCGGCTCCCGATAGTGCGCCAGCGGCAGCGCGAAGAGCGCCCCGAAGCCCCCCAGGCCGGTCACCACCCCGGGGCGGTTGGTGGCGGCGGCCAGTGGCTTGATACGTTCCACCAGGGCGGCGCCGGCGTCGATGTCGACGCCGGCGTCGCGGTAGCTGAGTGATCGGGACTGCTGCTCGGTTTCCTGGGACACGCGGGGGCTCCGGTGGGGTACGTGCGCTGATTCTACCCGCAAGCTTGGTCCGGCACCCCGGTTCATCCGAAGTTCATCCATGTCCCTTGGACAGCGGCGCCGCATCCGGCTAGCATGTTGCGGCCGGGCCGGTCTGCGGCGCCATCGGTCTACCCATGTGAGGCTCAGAGACCTTCCCAACGTCATCAGTGCACTACGCCTGGTCGCCGTGATCCCGGTGGTGTGGCTGCTGTTGTCCCAACAATTCGGCTGGGCGCTGGTGCTCTTTGCCGTCGCCGGGGTCTCCGACGGGGTCGACGGCTTCCTGGCCAAGAATTACGGCTGGCAAAGTCGTCTCGGCGGCATCCTTGACCCCGTGGCCGACAAGACCCTGCTGGTGAGCTGTTTCCTGGTGCTGGGCTCTATGGGTCTGATCCCGGTGTGGCTGGTGCTGGCGGTCATCTTTCGGGACCTGGTGATCGTCGCCGGGGCGCTGCTCTACAACTACCGGGTCGAGGAACTGGAGGCCGCTCCCACCCTGACCAGCAAGATCAACACCCTCTTCCAACTCGTGCTCGTGGTCGCCGCCATCACGGACGCCGGACCCATGCCGCTGCCGGGCTGGGTGATCACGAGCCTGACCTGGGCCTGTCTGGTCACCATCCTGGTGAGCGGTGTGCAGTACGTATTGGTCTGGTCGGCCAAGGCCCGCACGCACGGTTGGCGTGATGAGTAGCGACGCCCCGGTGCGGACCCCGATACCACGCAAGCGATCGACGAGGTAGAGAGGGCGTTTCTCTAACCAGCCAGGGGTCCGGGGCTGGCGCGAAGTGCGCTGCCCGCTACCGGCAGCCCGCGTCGTCGCGCATGATGCGGCGCACCAGCGGAATGGTGGGCGGGCGCTGTTCGCGCAGGGACAGGCTGTCGATGCGCGCGACCAGGTCCAAGAGCGCGCAGGGGTTGCGCGGATGGTGGGTCAGGATGTAGCGCGTCACCTCCGGGGGCAGGGGTATCCCGCGGCGGCGGGCGGACTCGTTGAGCAGGGTCTCGCTATCGGGCTCGGTCAGTGGGAGCAGCCGATAGCGGGGTCCCCAGTGCAGGCGTGAGCGCAGGTCCGCCAAGCCGAGTGCCAGATCGTCCGGGGGCTGGGCGGCGGCGGCGACCAGGGCACGCCCACGCTCGCGCAGCCGGTTGAAGAGGTCGAAGACGGCCCGCTCCCAGGCCGGCTGTCCGGCAATGCGGTGTACATCGTCCAGGGCCACCAGGTCCAGTCGCTCCAGGGCCTCCAGTATGTCCGGCGCGATCCCCGGGCGCCCAAGCGGGATATAGTGGGCCTGACGGCCCGCGCGGGCGGCGGCCAGACAGGCGGCCTGCAACAGATGGGTCTTGCCCGTCTCCGGGGGGCCGAACAGGAAGATGAAGGGCTCACCCTGTCCGCTCGCGGTGCCCCGCACGGCCGCGACCGCCTCCGCATTCGGTCCCGGCAGGTATTCGGCCAGGGTCGGCTCGCGGACCAGCTCGATCGGCAGGTGCAGTTGCAGGGCAGGGGTGGGCACGGGGCCGCGGCCACTGCCGGTCAGTCAGGCGGGCAGGCGAGTGCCAGCGCGGTCCGGGCGAGCCGTCGACCGAGCGCCTGGCAGAGTCGCCGTTCCTCATCGGTCAGGGACAGGTTATTCTCGGGTCCGGCGAAGTGGGTGGGGCCATAGGGAGTGCCGCCCCCCCGGGTGTGCAGCAGGTCGCCCTCGCTGTAGGGCAGGCCCAGGACCACCATGCCGTGATGCAGCAGGGGTACCATCATGGTCAGCAGGGTCGCCTCCTGGCCCCCGTGGAGGCTGGAGGTAGACGTGAAGACCCCGGCCGGTTTGCCGGCCAGGGCGCCGTTGAGCCACAGGGGGCTGGTGCCGTCGAGGAAATATTTGAGCGCGGCGGCCATGTTGCCGAAGCGGGTGGGGCTCCCCAGGGCGAGCCCGGCGCAGTGGCGCAGGTCCTCGTGGGTGACATAGGGGGCGCCGGTGGGTGGGACCGCCGGTGCCACGGCCTCACAGACGGCGGAGACGGTCGGTACGGTACGCAGGCGGGCCTCGATTCCCTGGACGGACTCGATCCCGCGGGCGATCTGCCGGGCCAATTCGGCGGTCGCCCCGTGGCGGCTGTAGTAGAGGACGAGGATGTAGCTCAACGAGAACCTCACAGGGTGTCCGCGGTCGCGCCCGGCGGCTGACGCGGGGCCAGCCGCCCAAGGCCCCGCGGGGTTATTGATCGTGCCGACTCAAGTGTAACCCAAGACGCGCGCAGGTCAGCAAATAAACAAAATATCAATATGTTGTAGTCTGTTGCCGGTGTCACTCAACCTTTTTCAACGGAGCCTTCGCCCATGATCCAAGACCTTTCCTGCCCGGCGCGACCCGTCGCGGCACCAAGGCGCCCCGGTCAGACCCGGCACATCGGCTGGAGCGGGGTGGGGCGCCATGGCTGATGCGATGACCGATGATCTTGGGGCGCAGGTCGGCGACGAGCCGCCGATCTGCCGCCGATGTCTGGTCGAGGGACGGGTCCAGGGGGTCTATTTCCGCGGCGCGGCGCGCGAGCAGGCGCTGCGGTTCGGGGTCACCGGCTATGCCCGCAATCTGCCCGACGGCCGGGTCGAGGTGCTGGCGTGCGGGTCCGCCGCCGCGGTTGCGCAACTGCGCGACTGGCTGCGCGCGGGCCCGCCCATGGCGCGGGTCAGCGCCGTCACCTGCGAACCGCGGGAGTATCGCCCCTGGTCCGGGTTCTCAGTCGACTGAGGCGCGTCCCGGGTCAATAGCCGGTCGCGTCGAGGGCCAGGGGTTCCGGGTACGCGGCCAGGCGGACCACCCGGGTGTCGAGGCGTCCGTCCGGGTGCAGGTGCAGCTCGCGGTAGCCCGGGGTGCGTGCGTCCAGGGCGAAATCCGGGCTCGCGGGCAGGAACTGAAAGCAGGTTGAAGGGGTGCCGAGGATCTGATAATGCCCGCGGCTCACACTGAACTCCTGGTGGATGTGACCGCAGATCACCGCCTTGAGGTGCGGGTGACGGTCGCACACCGCCAGCAGTTGGGCACCGTTGGTGACCCCCATGGTGTCCATCCAGGCGCTCCCGATCGGCAGCGGGTGCTGGTGGAGAAAAACCAGGCAGGGGCCGGGGTCGCGCTGCAGCAGAGTGTCCATGTGGTGTACCTGGCGGCGGGTGAGGCGGCCCCCGTCTTCACCAGGCAGGGTCGAATCCAGGAAGATCAGGTTCCAGCCGTCGATGCGATTGTCCGCGATCGGCCCCATGGCCGCCGCCCCCAGCCACTCCTCCATCAGGTCCCGGCGGTCGTGGTTGCCGGGGATGCAAAAGCAGGGGATACCGGTGTCCTCCAGCACCCGGGCCAGGTAGGCATACCCCTCGGCGGTCTCGTCCTGGACCAGGTCACCGGTCATCACCAGGCCGTCCGCGGGCGTCCCACCGTCCAGGGCCAGCGCCAGGACGGCCTGGAAGCTGCGGCGCGTGTTCAGCCCCAGCAGGCGGCCCTCGGGGTGGGCGAACAGGTGCGAGTCGCTGATCTGGATCAGTCGCAGCGCTCGTGGGTGCGAGGCTGGGGCCCCGTCAGTCTTGGGTCGGGGGGGTGCATGGTGCGTCCGCGGGATCGATGGCGCTGTGTTTTCCATTATTTTATCGGCTAGTTGCGTTTCGGATCGCCTGTCACAGAGCCTTTTAGCAAGATGGCGGATCGGCTGCACGGAAATCGATCACAGTTCCGGCGTTCGGATCCCCGCTGTGCTCCGCGTGTGCCCCCCGAACCCTGCCGCAGGTGGGTCGCTGCCCCGCGGGTCAGTTGCCAGGATACACAAAGTGCTTCAATGTGGGCGAGGCCGCATGATGGCCGACGATCGGGGTCATCGGAACAAACCAGTTGGGAAATCCGCCGCCCGTCACTATGTCTGCCCGCGCAGGCGCAGCAACCCCCATCCAACCGAGGAAACCGTTATGGAACTCAAGGGCAGCAAGACCGAGA
The DNA here is from genome assembly GCF_002813775.1 of Candidatus Thiodictyon syntrophicum. NCBI lineage: Bacteria > Pseudomonadati > Pseudomonadota > Gammaproteobacteria > Chromatiales > Chromatiaceae > Thiodictyon > Candidatus Thiodictyon syntrophicum. The sequence continues at coordinate 6,064,134 of NZ_CP020370.1, read as the reverse complement.
CCCATCTCAAAGAGGCCTTCGCGGGCGAGTCCCAGGCCAACCGCCGTTACCTCTATTTTGCCGCCAAGGCCGACGTGGAGGGTTATAACGATGTGGCGGCCGTGTTCCGCTCCACCGCCGAGGGTGAAACCGGCCATGCCCACGGCCACCTGGAGTATCTGGAGATCGTCGGCGATCCGGCGACCGGCCTGCCGATCGGCCCCACCGCCGCCAACCTCAAGGCGGCCATCGTCGGCGAAACCCACGAATATACCGATATGTACCCCGGCATGGCCAAGTCCGCCCGCGCCGAGGGCTTCGACGAGATCGCCGACTGGTTCGAGACCCTGGCCAAGGCCGAGCGCTCCCACGCCAACCGCTTCCAGAAGGCGCTCGATCATCTCGAGAGCTGAGCGGCGGGCGGCAAGGTTCTGTAAATCGAAGGGGGCGCTTGGCGCCCCTTTTTTTCTCGGCAGCACAAGATCGGGAGCACGAAGCGTCGTCGGTCCGCGTTTTTCGTTCGGTGCCTGCATCGACGGTCGGGGGCCAGTTGCCATGTTGACTGGAACTATGGCATTTTCACCTGATGCGCGCCAAACTGCTTTTTGAGGAGGCGGATTTTCTCAGCGACGTTGCGAGACTGCGGAGCCAACCATGACCACACTCAATCTGCATGTGAGCGACGAGGCCGATATGGCCCAACGCTTCGTCTCCGCGTGGAAACGGGCGGAACAGGGAGCGTCAGTCGGCCTTGATCATAAATCCGCCCAAGACCAAGCACTGAACTCGGTCATCGGTGTCGGGGAGGTTGGCAGGACCTCCGAATTTTCATACCCTTGGAAGTGCAAACTAACCCGGGGTAGTCAACAATGTCCGAAGGTCCTGCCGCCACTGACTTTAGCCCAGATGCCAGGCATTCGCCACCCGGCCGTGCCTGGCCGGCGCGCGGCGGTGCACGGTGAAGCACTGCACCCGCTTGGAGCGGGCGGAGCAATGCGGGCGCGCCGCTGGCCAGTTGGCGCAGGGACACCCGCTGCGGCAGGTGGCGGCGGAGTTGGGGGTGGCGCGCAGCACGTTGCGCGGCTGGCGCGCGGCGGCGCCGTTGGCGGGGTTGCCGGTGGAGGTGGCGGCGTGCCTGGCGACCCCGGCGGGGGCGCAGTGGCTGCACCAACTGGTCGTGGTGATGCATCTGATCATCACCCTGCGGGCCGGCGCCGGGGTGCGGATGGTGTGTGAGTTCCTGGAGCTGAGCGGCTTGTCGGCGCTCGTCGGGGCCTCCTATGGCAGCCAGTATGCGCTGACGGTGCAGGTGCAGGAGGCCGTGGCCAAACAGGCGCAGGAACAGCGGGTCGCCCTCGCTGTCGGCATGCCGCCGCAGGAGTTGACGGTCGCTGAGGATGAAACCTTTCACCCCGACGTCTGCCTGGTCGCCATTGAGCCGGTGTCGAATTTCATTCTGCTGGAACAGTACGCGCCCGATCGCACGGCGGCGACCTGGACGCAGGCCCTGGAGACGGCGCTGGCGGGGATGCCGGTGACCGTCATCCAAGGCACCAGTGATGAAGCCAAGGCGTTACGGCACCACCACGAGCAAGACCTCGGCGCCCAGCATTCCCCGGACCTGTTCCATGCTCAGTATGAGGTGTCCAAGGGGACCAGTCTGCACCTGGACCGCCAGGTCAGACAGGCCAGCGCCGCCGTCGCGGCGGCCCAGGCGCCGCTGGACGCGGCGCAGGCCGCGCAACGGGCGTATGACGCGCAAGTCCCTCATCCGCGCGGCCGACCACCGGCCTTCGCGGCCCGCAGCGACGCGGCCTTAACTGAACTGGTCGCGGCCGAAGCCGAGCAGACCCAGGCCCTGACACGCCAAACGCAAGCCCGTGAGCAGATCCGTGAACTGGGCCTGCTGTATCACCCGTACGACCTCGTGAGCGGACAGGTGCAATCCGTGGCGCAGGTCGCCGCCCGCTTCGCCGACGTCTGGGCACGCCTTGCACACCTCGCCGACGCGGCCGACTTGCCCGCACGCGCCCGCGCACACCTCGCCAAGGCGCAGCGCCTGACCGTGCCGTGGTTGGCCACCCTGGCGTTCTTCTGGGCGCGCGTCCAGACCCGGGTCGACGCCCTGGACCTGGCGCCCGACGTGGAGCAGGCGGTTCTGACCCAGTTGATTCCGGCCCTCTACCTGGCGCGGGTGGCGGGGCGCAGCAGCCACGCCGACACCCGCCATCGACTCACGGCGCTGAGCGCACAGTTGCTCGAACCCTTGCGCCAGCCGACGCATCCGCTGCAGGCCCTGGCGCCCACGCGCCGCGCACAGATCGAGGCGGTCGCCGGCGGTTGCGCCGATCTGTTCCAGCGCAGTAGCTCTTGTGTGGAAGGGCGCAACGGCCACCTGTCGCTTTATCATCACGGCAGTCACCGCCTCAGTGACCGCAAGCTGGCGGCCCTGACGGCCATGCACAACTATTATGTCCGCCGCCCCGATGGCACCACCGCCGCCGAACGCTTCTTCGGGCGGGCTCACCCGGCGCTGTTTGACCACGTGCTGGCGCACGTCGGTCTGCCGCCGCCAGCGCGGCGGCGGCGACCGCGACCGGTCACGCGCCCGGCGCTGACGCTGGTGGCGGCGTGACGGGGGTGGGCGGAGTTATGATCAAGGCCGGATTGGACCATCAAACCCAATTCGCGCTTGTTCGTGCAGGTTAATCACTCGGCGATATTGGAAGAATTTATACGTGTAGTCATCAGCCCGCTTGAGGCTTCATCAAGCGTGAGTAATCTTCCAATTGGAGTCTGAAGATTGCGGGGCAAATCCCTCACGGGCGGCAAAGGTGGCTCGGTCGCTACACGGCCGGCCCGCCGCTGCGGCTGGAATGCCAGATTGATACGACCTCCAGTTTATTGCCCCGCACGCGGTAGTAGACCCAATAGCGAATACGATCGAGGTGAAACCGCCGCACGCCAGGTGAGCTTGCTTCCCTGACTTCTTCTCCCATGCCGGGCTGCTCGACCAGCAGTGCCAGTGCGGCCTGTAAATCCAGTCGCACTGCCCCCGGTGCTGCCCGGCGGTGTAGCGCCCACCATGCGGCTACGCGGTCGATCTCGTTGGTCGCCCGCCGCGTGACCCGAAGTTCGAGGGCCACGCTTATCCGTGACGGCGCAATTGCGCGAAGAACTCTGCGCCCGAGATCGTCTCGTCACGATCGGCCTCCGCGAGGCCAGCCTCCAACTCGGCCAACTCGTTAGTCGATAGCTTTGGCGCTGCAGGGGCATTTCGAGTAAGAACGTAGACGCCCGTGCCGTCGTCAAGACCCGGTTGGTCGAGCACGACCTTGCCGGACACGACAGTACCAGTTGCAACGTGCATAAAATGACGACCTCTTGGCGGTTTGGGAGCAAGTCCGGACGCTCCAGCGTCAGAATGAGATAACATCCGGTTTCATTTCTTGACAGGGATGTCAAGAAATGAAACTAGAAGCCCTCGGTCGAGGTAAAGAGCCCCACCCGCAGGTCCTTGGCGGTATAGATGGTCCGGCCGTCGACCTGGACCATGCCGTCGCCGATGCCCAGCACCAGCTTGCGGCTGATGACCCGCTTCATGTCGATGTGATAAGTGACCTTCGACGCGGTGGGCAGCACCTGGCCGGTGAATTTGACCTCGCCGACCCCCAGGGCCCGCCCGTGGCCGGGGTTGCCGACCCACGCGAGGTAGAAGCCGACCAATTGCCAGAGGGCGTCGAGACCCAGGCAGCCGGGCATGACCGGGTCGCCGGGGAAGTGGCACTGGAAGAACCACAGGTCCGGGTGGATATCGAGTTCGGCCAGGATCTCGCCCTTCAGGTTGGCGCCGCCGTGATTCGCGATCCGGATCACCCGATCCATCATCAGCATATTGGGAATCGGCAATTGGGCATTGCCCGGGCCGAACATGGCGCCGTGCCCGCAGGCCAGGAGTTGATCGCGGTCGAAGGAGGCTTCTTTCATGGGGCTCAGGGGGTCGTGTCCGGTTGCATAAAGTTCAGGTCGCGTCGCCGGTGCGGCCGGCGTTTCAGGCTGAGGCATTGCGCGTGTCGCGCGGGCAATCTCGCTTCAGGCCGACTCCGGGCGCAGCCGCTCGACCAGGAAGGCGACGATCTGCGTGAGCGGGATCAACTGCATCTGTGCATCCCGGCGGCCCTTGTATTCGACCATCCCGTCGTCCAGCCCCTTGTCGCCCACCACCACCCGGTGGGGGATGCCGATCAGTTCCATGTCGGCGAACATAAATCCGGGGCGGGCGTCGCGGTCGTCCAGCAGGACCTCGATGCCGGCCGCCTGGAGGTCGGCGTAGATTTGCTCGGTGGTGTCGCGTACCCGGTAGGACTTACTGAGCTTCATGGGCAGAAGCGCGACCGCGAAGGGGGCAATGGGGGTGGGCCAGCAGATGCCGCGCTCGTCGTGGTGCTGCTCGATGGCGGCAGCCACCACCCGCGACACGCCGATGCCGTAGCAGCCCATGGTCATGGTGAGTGCCTTGCCGTCCTCCCCCAGGACGGTGGCCTTCATGGCGTCGCTGTATTTGCGCCCGAGTTGGAAGATGTGACCGACCTCGATGCCGCGCGCGATGCGCAGGGTGCCGTCGCCGGCGGGACTCGGGTCGCCGTCCACTACGTTGCGCAGATCGGCGACCGTCGGCAGCGGCAGGTCGCGGCCCCAGTTGAGGCCGAACCAGTGCCGGCCATCCTGGTTGGCCCCGGCGCTGAAGTCGGCGGCGACGGCCGCGGCGCGGTCGACGATGCAGGGCAGTGCCAGCTCCTTGGGGCCCAGCGAGCCGGGGCCGGCGCCGATGGCGGTGCGGATCTCGGCCTCGCTTGCCATACGCAGGGGCGCGGCGACCTGCGGGAGCTTGGCGGCCTTTACCGCGTTGAGTTCATGGTCCCCGCGCACCAGCAGTGCCACCAGGCCGCCCGGGACGCCGTCCGCGGCGGCCACCACCAGGGTCTTGACGGTGCACTCGATGGGCAGGCCGAACTGCTCGACCAGGTCGGCGATGGTGCGGGCCTTGGGGGTGTCCACCAGCCGTGCGTCCTGCGTCGGTGCCGGTGCCGTCGCGACCGCGGCCAGGGCCTCGGCCAACTCCACGTTGGCGGCATAGTCGCCGCCGGACGAGAAGGCGATGGCGTCCTCGCCGGCGGCGGCCAGGACGTGGAATTCGTGGGAGGCGTTGCCGCCGATGCTGCCGGTGTCGGCCTGGACCGGGCGGAAATCGAGTCCGCAGCGGGTGAAGATGCGCGAGTAGGCCGCATGCATCACCGCGTAGGTCGCCGCCAGCGAGGCGTCGTCCGCGTGGAAGGAGTAGGCGTCCTTCATCAGGAACTCGCGGGCGCGCATGACGCCGAAGCGGGGCCTGATCTCGTCGCGGAACTTGGTCTGGATCTGATAGAAGTTGATCGGCAACTGCTTGTAGCTCTTGAGCTCGTTGCGGGCCAACTCGGTGATGATCTCCTCATGCGTCGGGCCGAAGCAGAATTCGCGCTGGTGGCGGTCCTTGAAGCGCAGCAACTCCGGGCCGTACTGATCCCAGCGCCCCGATTCCTGCCACAGCTCGGCGGGCTGCACCGCCGGCATCAGGACCTCGAGCGCGCCGGCGCGCTCCATTTCCTCCCGGACGATGCGCTCGACCTTGCGCAGCACGCGCAGGCCCAGCGGCAGCCAGGTGTAGAGGCCGGCCGCGAGCTTGCGGATCAGGCCCGCGCGCAGCATCAGTTGGTGGCTTGCGACCTCGGCGTCGGCCGGGGTCTCCTTGATGGTCTGGAGTGGAAATAGCGAGGTGCGCATGGGGCCGGGGGTCCCGAGGTAAAAGGCCGGTAGTCTAGGGCCCACGGGGCACGGAGACAAATCCGTCGGTGCGCAACGGGTGCGTGGTACTAGCGGCAATTGTCCTCGATCTGCCGGCGCGCCTGCGCCTGCTGGGCCGCCAGGTCGTCTTTGGAGAGGAACCCGGTCTTGCCGTCCGGGGTCCGCAGCCGTCCGCCGCCGTGGTTCTTGAGGGTCTCCAGGTTCTTGCGTGCCGCCTCGCAATTGGTCTGGCGGGCGGCCTGCTCGGCCGCTTGCTTGCCCGCCGCCTCCGCCTCGCGGGCCTGCTGATCGCGGCGGTCGAAGTCCTCTGCCACCTGGTCACGGAGTTGCTCCGTGGCCGCTGCGCCTTGGTCCGGCTTGGGCCCCGCGTCCGGCTTGATGGTGGCGGCCGGCGTGGCGCCGGGGGGCGGCAGTTGCGAGTAGACCGTCGTGCCCGTCTCGTCCACCCAGCGATACAACTGTGCCGTGGTTCGCGATGGGATGGAGGCGAGCCACAGGCCGGTCAGGGCGGACGCCAGGAGCGGGACGAGACGGCCAGCCAGGGGCGGCTTAATGGTCGCTCTGACCGCTGCCCAGAGGCCCCACACCGGAGGTCGAGGCTTTAGCCGGACCAGTGTCGCGTTGATGCGCTGTCGACCGGCTAACGCCTCGACCGCCTGTCCCCGTGCCGCTGGACCGAAGAGCAAGGCCGTCAGCGGGTCGGGCCGACCAGCGCGTGCGGTCGTGATGTCAGTGGGTTGGGATCGCTGGTTCATGACGCCAAGTATGGCAGCCAGGAAGACCGCTGGGAACTGCCGACGGCAGTCCCGGGCGGGTGCCCGACGGTCCCGGCAACGGTGCCGGCCGCGCCGCGGGTGTCGGTCATGTATTGACCCTGGGCGCAAGTCTCCTGTAACGTTCAATCTTTTTGAACATGCCCTTTCATGCTTCTCCAGTCCGCGGCCCCGGTCAGGGCGGGGGTGGTCTCGTCCCGGTCCCCGGGTACGGGCAAGCCCTGCCGTGCGGTGGGTCCCGGCTGGTCTGATTCGGAGGTCGCCCAAGGTGGAACTGAACGCGGTGCAGCTCAGCGGTGCCGAGATCGTCGTCCAGGCGTTGATTGACGAGGGGGTCCAATATGTCTTTGGATATCCCGGCGGGTCGGTCCTGCACATCTACGACGCCCTGTTTAAACAGGATCGGGTCAAGCACATCCTGGTCCGGCACGAACAGGGTGCCGCCCATGCCGCCGACGGACTCGCGCGGGCGACCGGCCGTTGCGGCGTCTGTCTGGTCACCTCGGGACCCGGCGCGACCAACGCCGTGACCGGCATCGCCACGGCCTACATGGACTCGATCCCGCTCGTGTGCATCACCGGCCAGGTGCCCACCCCGGTGATCGGCAGCGACGCCTTCCAGGAGGTGGACACCGTCGGCATCACCCGACCCTGTGTGAAGCACAATTTCCTGGTCAAGGATGTGCGTGATCTGGCGCTCACCCTGCGCAAGGCGTTCTATATCGCGACCACCGGACGCCCGGGGCCGGTCGTGGTGGACATCCCCAAGGACGTGACCGACCCGAACGTCAAGATCCCCTATGTCTATCCGCGCGAGATCCGGATGCGCTCCTACCACCCCACGGAAAAGGGGCATCCGGGTCAGATCAAGCGCGCCCTGGACCTGATGCTCCAGGCCAAGCGCCCGGTGTTCTACACCGGGGGCGGGGTGGTCTTGGGCGAGGCGTCCGCACTGCTCACCGAGCTGGTGCGGCTGTCCGGTTACCCCATCACCAGCACCCTCATGGGGCTCGGGGCCTATCCCATGACCGACCCCCAGTTCATCGGGATGCTGGGGATGCACGGGACCTATGAGGCCAACATGGCCATGCACGAGACCGATGTGCTGATCGCCATCGGCGCCCGCTTCGACGATCGGGTGACCGGCAAGATCGAGCATTTCTGCCCCCACGCCAAGATCATCCACATCGACGTCGATCCCTCCTCCATCTCCAAGAACGTGCGGGTGGACGTGCCGGTCGTGGGTCAGGTCGCGAGCGTGCTGGCCGAGCTGGTGCGCCTGTGGAAGGAGCAGGCCCCGAGCGCGATGGGGCGGCCGGTGGCGGAGTGGTGGGACAAAATCGGTGAATGGCGGCGGGTGGACTGCCTGCACTACGACCGCGCCAGCGAGAAGATCAAGCCGCAATTCGCGGTGGAAACACTCTACAAGGTTACGGGCGGCGACCTCTATCTGACCTCCGACGTGGGTCAGCACCAGATGTTTGCCGCCCAGTTCTATCCCTTCGACAAGCCGCGGCGTTGGATCAACTCGGGCGGCTTGGGCACCATGGGCTTCGGGCTGCCGGCGGCCATGGGGGTGCAACTCGCCTTCCCCGAGGCGCAGGTGGCCTGCATCTCGGGTGAAGCCAGCATCCTGATGTGTATCCAGGAGATGGCGACCTGCAAGCAATACAACCTGCCGATCAAGGTGATCCTGCTCAACAACGGCTACATGGGCATGGTGCGGCAGTGGCAGGAGTTCTTCTACGGGAGCCGTTACTCCCATTCCTATGTCGATGCGCTGCCCGACTTCGTGAAGTTGGCGGAGAGCTTCGGCCATGTGGGGATGCGGGTGGAGCGCCCGGCGGATCTTGAGGCCGCCATGACGGAGGCCTTTGCGATGAAGGACCGTTTCGTATTCCTCGATGTGGTCGTGGACCCCACCGAGAACGTCTATCCGATGATCGTGGCAGGCAAGGGGCAGCACGAGATGCACCTCGCGCCCAGCCTGTCCGAGAGGGAGTTGGCCTGAGATGAGACACATCATTGCCGTACTGCTGGAGAATGAGGCCGGCGCACTCTCGCGGGTGGCCGGGCTGTTCTCCGCCCGCGGGTACAACATCGAGTCGCTGACCGTCGCGCCGACGGATGACCCGACGCTCTCGCGCATGACCCTGGTAACCACCGGGAACGAGGAGATCGTCGAGCAGATCAAGAAGCAGTTGAACAAGTTGATCGATACGGTCAAGCTGCTGGATCTGACCGAGGGTCCACACATCGAACGCGAGATGATGATGATCAAGGTCCGCGCCGAGGGCGAGAACCGTCAGGAGCTCAAGCGCCTGGTCGACATCTTCCGCGCCAAGATCATTGATGTGACCGACACCAGCTACGTCGTCGAACTCACCGGCGCCTCGAAGAAGCTCGATGCCTTCATTGATGCCGTGCCGGAGGGGTTGATCGTCGAGGTCGTGCGTTCCGGTCCCACCGGCATCGCCCGCGGCGAGAAGGGCCTGTCCCTATAATTCGTTCAGTCCGCAAATGAACGCAAATGAACGCAAATGAGTTGGGCTGGTAGGGGCGGGCGGCGCCGCGGGTACTGCTCGCGCCGACGCTGAGTCCGTCGCTCCGGACGACGAAGTCAGCGGGCCGCGCCCTGTCTCGTGTCGCCACCCGGTCGCCGCTTTGCTCTTCAATTTGCGTTCATTTGCGTTTATTTGCGGACAAAATTCTTCATCTTTACCCAGGCAGCGCAAATGAGCATCAACGTTTACTACGACAAAGACGCCGACCTCTCTCTCATCCAGGGTCGGCAGGTGGCCATCATCGGCTATGGTTCCCAAGGCCATGCCCATGCCAACAATCTGAAGGAGTCCGGCGTGTCCGTCACGGTCGGCCTGCGCCCCGGTTCCGCCTCCGCCGCCAAGGCGGCCAACGCTGGTCTGGACGTAAAGTCGATCAAGGACGCCGTGGCCGCGGCCGACGTGGTCATGATCCTGGCCCCGGACGAGCATCAGGCGCGGATCTACCGGGAAGACATCGCCCCCAATATCAAACAGGGCGCCGCGCTCGCCTTTGCCCACGGCTTCAACATCCACTTCGGCCAGATCGAGCCGCGGGCGGATCTCGACGTCATCATGATCGCGCCCAAAGGACCCGGGCACCTGGTGCGCTCCACCTACACCCAGGGCGGCGGTGTACCGAGCCTGATCGCCGTCTTCCAGGACGCCTCCGGCCAGGCCCGGGACATCGCCCTGGCCTACGCCAGCGCCAATGGCGGCGGGCGCGCCGGGGTCATCGAGACCAGCTTCCGCGAGGAGTGCGAAACCGACCTTTTCGGCGAGCAGGTCGTCCTGTGCGGCGGCCTCACCTCCCTGATCAAGGCCGGTTTCGAGACCCTGGTCGAGGCCGGTTATGCCCCGGAGATGGCCTATTTCGAGTGTCTGCACGAGGTGAAGCTGATCGTCGACCTGATCTATGAGGGCGGCATCGCCAACATGCGCTACTCCATCTCCAACACCGCCGAATACGGCGATTTCAGCCGCGGCCCGCGGATCATCACCGATCAGACCAAGGCCGAGATGAAGCGCATCCTGGGCGAGATCCAGAGCGGTGAATTCGCCAAGGAGTTCATCCTGGAGAATCAGGCCGGGGCGCCCAAGATGAAGGCCCTGCGGCGCCTCGGCCAAGAGCATCAGATCGAGGTGGTCGGCGAGCGGCTGCGCGAGATGATGCCCTGGATCAGGGAAAAGAAGCTGGTCGACAAGACCAAGAACTAGCCTGTTTCCCGCGTTCCCGCGCGGGAAACAGTATGGATCTGTTTTGTTTCCGACTCCCACGCTGGCACGTGGGATGCCGAGTCCAAACGCGAAAGCGCGGGTTGGACTGGGCATCGTTCGGGCTGGTTCGGGCTGGACGGGGCATTCGCCCCGTCCGAAACGTTTTCTCCGGACTCGCCGACCGGCGCCAGGAATCGGTGACGAAATAGACGCTTCTCGCCCCCAGGTTCCAGCGTGGCAGTAAGTCCTCGGCGATTCCAGATATGTCAAAGAATTCAAAGGTAAGACGTCAGCGCAAGATCAATAGGAAGCCGAGCCGGAGGCAACTGCCGCCACCGGGCCAGCCGCCACTGCACCATCATCGCCTTCTACCCAGCGCGCAAACCCTCTGGCGAATGATGCATCTCGACTGTCGGGTGGAAGAAACACTGGGTGAAGCATTGAGGGTCTTCCAACCCGCTATCTGGCAGAGAGACTGCCAGGCGGTTCTGAGGATAGAGCAGGCCCCCGACATCGAAGCGACCCTCGATCTGACCCCGGGCGCCATGGGTCTTGCCGATCTCGCCTGGGCCAAGCGGATGAGGCAATTTGGCCCCGACGCGGCCGATACGATTGCTGCGCGCATCAAGGGTGACTGGCTGAGCGCCTATCCCAAGGATCGAAGTGGAATCCAGGAGCGATTGATCGGCGCACTGCGCTGGTGTGATGACCGGGGCGTCGCGGCCTTGTTGAGTTGCTGGGAGTCGCTCGACGATTATGGGCGCAGCCTGGCCGCTATGGTCCTGGGGCTCTTGGGTGCGCATCAGTCTGCCGATCGGCTGTGGGCCTGCTACCAGACAACGCGATCGGCAGCGAAAGACCTGTTCGTCGGTCCACTCTGGGGCTTGATCGATCTGGGCGACAATCGGGCGGCCGACGCCCTGGTCGAATTGCTCGACGATCAACGGGAGTATTACGAAAAGTACGGATTCGTGTCCCGTGTCGGCGACCATCGCGTCGTGCTGCCACTGGTATTTGAGTTGCTCCGCGGTGTCGAGGAGATCAAGCCCGATGTGATGTGGGCGCTGACGGGTGTCGCCCACCGACTGGGTCGGGATGTACTTCACCAACAAATGACGGGGGATAGCGACGCCCAAGAGTCGCATAGCGGGAACGTCGAATTGCTCATCGATCGCCTGTTCCAATACTCCCAGGGGGATGTCGAGAGGCACTTTGAAACCTTCTACACCAAGGACGCGGGCAGCCTCCTGGCCCTCGCCAAAGGGCAATCACTCATAGCCTGACCTGATGACTTCGGCCACGGGTCCGGACTCCGGCCAGCCCGCATATCTGACAAAGACCCCGGGCGTTGCGCCGCTGGGGCTTAACGCGGCTGACCAGGGCCTAGATCGCCCGGCCGCACGAGCGAACATCTTGCCATCCTTGCCGAGGTCATCAAGTGCCTTTTCGCGGCGAACACCGCCAGCTCGGAATTTCCAGGCAACATGCGCCTAGCGTCGGCCGTGGAGATTGCTCGGCATTATCGGGCTGTATTCAACCGGGTGAGAGTCGAGTACCCCGAATTCTTCGATAGCGAGGACGAACTGCTGTTAGGTCCGGAGGCGTTGGCCTGGACGATGCGTCAACTTTCGCACCTGCTTGTCGAGCAGAGCGACGGCGATGTTATCGGCGATGCCTACGAAGTATTTATGGGCTCCGCCTTGAGAGGCCAGGAGGGACAGTTCGTGTTCGATAACGGATAGTGGCTGCGGTTCAGGCATAGTGGTCTATGGTTCTCTATGTTGTACAGGGCATTGGAGATGGCGCAGGGTTTCGAGCACCGCCATGCGGGTCGGGGCTCGACTCGGAGTCCTTTGTCGATGGTCGTAGTGAGCACGCGCGCACAGGGGTCATCACGCGAGGCGCCGGGCGGCGGGGCTCACGGTGCTCAGGCTCCCCCCGCAACCCGGTTCCGGCCCTCTCGCTTGGCCTGGAACATCAGATCGTCGGTCCGTTTGAGCCACTGGTCCAGGGTTTCCCCGGGGCAGTACTCGGCGACGCCGAAGCTGGCGGTCATTGTCCCGGCCCCGGGACAGGAGAGGGTGTGCAGGCCGGTGCGGAGTCTTTCCGCCAGGGCCAGGGCCCGGACCAGGCAGGTCTCCGGGAGCAGGATCAGGAACTCCTCGCCGCCCCAGCGCGCGAGGATGTCGGTCCGGCGCAGCCGCAGCCCGACCTGCGCCACGATCGCCACGAGTACCGCATCGCCCTGACCGTGACCCTGGGTGTCGTTGATGGTCTTGAAGTGATCGATATCGAACATGATCAACGCGAGCGGCTTCCCATAGCGCTGCGCCCGTTGCGTCTCGGCTGCCAGGGTTTCCAGCAGGTGCCGCCGGTTATAGGCGCCGGTGAGCGGGTCAGTAACGGCGAGTTGCCGCAATTCTCGCTCCAGGCGCTTGCGCTCGGTCATGTCCAGGGCGAGGCCGAGAATCTGTGCCTCTGCACCGGGCAGCAGGGTACCGGCGAGCAAGAGCGGGATGCGGGAACCGTCGCGGCGTAGATACTCCTTTTCATACGGAGGGCACCGCCCGGTTGCGTTCAATTCGGCGATGGCCCGCTCATCCGCCGACAGCCATTCCGGTGGGGTCCGCTCACGCCAGTTCGCCGCGCCCGCGGCCAACTGGGCGCGCGTGCAGTCCAAGAGGTTCAGATAGTAGTCGTTGGCCTCCAGGATGGTCCCTGAGCTGTCGGTCACCACGACGCCGATCGCATTGGCGTCCATCAGGCGCTGGAATCGCGCCTGGGCGAGCCGGGCCTCATCCTCCGCCCGCCGACGCTCGGAAATGTCGAAGAAGGTCACCACGATCTGGCTGATTTGGCCCTGTTCATCCGCCACCGGATGGGCTTCGCACTGCACCCAGATTGTACTGGTCCGGTCCGCACTCAAGATGCCCAGGTTGAGATTCTGCACCTGGGTCCCGGTCGTCAGGACGCGCTGGACCGGAAACTCGTCTACCGGCAAGCGAGCGCCGCTTGGCCGGACAAAGGCCCATGCCGGGTCGCTGGCGGTCGTTCCGCGCAGTTGGTCCGCCGTGAGCCCTAGCAGTTGGGCGGCCATCGGATTGGAAAACAGGATGCGGCCGTCGGCGCCGTGCACCACCACGCCGGCCGGGAGGTTGCGGACCAGGTCCCGGAAGCCGCGCTGGCTCGCCCGCAGGGCCCGCAACACCCGGGCGCGCGCGGCGATCTCGGCCTCCAGCCGGGCCCGCGAGACCGTGCTCTCTTCGAGCTGGTCCAGCATCCGGTCGAAGGCGTCCGCCAACTGACGCAGTTCGTCCCGGCGGCGGCTCTTGAGGCGCAGGTGGGTCTCGCCTCCGCTGATCCGGACCGCGGCGGTTTGGAGTTGCTGCACGGGGTCCAGGATGGTCCGCTGAAACACCAGAAAGGACCCCAGCCCCAGGCCCGCCATGCCGGCCAGTAAGATGCCCAGGGTGAGCTTCTCCTGCGCCGTCAGCGTCACCAGGCGCTCAGCGGCACCCTGGGTGAGCTGGCAGGTGACCAGGGCCAGCGTACCACTGTCCGTCAGGATCAGGTCCGGCGCGTCGCCCTCGGGCTGCGCGCCTTGGGGACCGGCCACGTTGCCGTCCAGGCCGGCGATGCGCGCGCGCAAGTCATCGAGTAGTCGCCGCAGCCCCTCCCAGGCGACGCGGGTCGCGGGGTCGTCCTGGATCGACTCGGCGATGGCCTCGCCGTCGCTTTGCAGCACGCCGTCAAGGGCCGCGAACTCGGCCTCCACCTCGGCCCGCGGGTGCGCCCGCGGCTGCAGCAGGTACAGCGCGAGGACCCGGTTCAGTTTGACCGTCTGCACGGTCAATGACTGGCTAAACTCGAGCTTTTCCTTGAGGCGGGTTCGATCCTGGTCCGTGACCAGAAAGACGCCAAGCAGTACCAGGAAGAGCAAGGCGGACGACAGGGCGACGAGACGCGAACGGGTGCGAAGAGTCATGGATTCCTTCCTACTGTCACAAACGCCGGGCCCCAATCGTTCGGCCCTTTCCCTTAACCTTACCCCACAAGGCAGTAGGGGGCAAGAGAATCAGCGGCTTCGTGCCGGGCGGGCGTCGGGCCCGCGCTCACGGCGCCGCCCCCACGATCCGGTCGCGCCCCTCGCGCTTGGCCTGGAACACCAGGTCATCGACCCGTTTGAGCCACTGGTCCAGGGTCTCCTCGGGGCGGTATTCGGCGACGCCGAAGCTGGCGGTCAGCGTGCGGGGGCCGGGGTTGGGCAAGGCGTGCAGCCCCTCCCGAAAGGTCTCCGTCAGGGTCGCGGCCTGGGTCAGGGTGGTCTCCGGGAGCAGCACCATGAACTCCTCGCCACCCCAGCGCGCGAAGGTGTCGCTGCCGCGCAGGCGCGCGCCGATCTGCGCCACCACCGCCGCCAGGATCGCATCGCCGCGGTCGTGACCCTGGGTGTCGTTGATCGCCTTGAAGTCGTCCAGATCGAACATGATCAGGGTCAGCGGACGCTGATAGCGCTGGACGCGCCGCGTCTCGGTCTCCAGGGCCTGGATGAAGTGGCGGCGGTTGTAGGCGCCGGTCAGCGGGTCCGTGATGGCGAGTTGGCGCAGTTCGTGCTCCAGGCGGCGGCGCTCACTCACGTCCTGGTGGGTGCCGCACACCCGCAGCGGCCGGCCCTCGGGATCACGGCCGATCACCTTGCCGCGCGCGGCGATCCAGACCCAGTGACCGTCCTGGTGCCGCAGGCGGTGGTCGATCTGGAAGACGGGTAGCCGCCCCTCGAGCAGGGCGGCAAAGGCCTCGCGCAGGGCGGACAGGTCCTCGGGGTGGACGCGCGCCTCCCAGGCGCCGCGGGTGGGCGGGATCTCGGCGAGCCGCGACCCCAGCATAGCGGCCCAGCGGGCGTTGACCACCAGGGTGTCGTCCGGCACCTGCCAATCCCACATCCCCAGGTCTCCGCCCTCCAGGGCCAGGCGCAGGCGCTCCTCGCTCTCGCGCAGCGCCGTCTCCGCCGCCCTGCGGGCACACTGGTCGGCCGCCTCGCGCAGGCAGCGCTCGATGGCGGGGGCCAGGCGCGCCAGGTGGTCCTTGAGGACGAAGTCCCCGACCCCAAGCCGCAGGAGTTCCACCGCCCGCTCCTCGCCCACCGCGCCCGAGACCAGGATGACCGGCAGATCCGGCCACTGCCGATGGATCAGGTCCAGCGTCGGCCCGAACTCCATGCCCGGCAGGTAGTAGTCCGCCAGCACGGCGTCCCAGGGGCCGGTCTCCAGGGCCGCCGCCAGCTCCAGGGTGCTCGCCGCCCTGGTGCAGGCGACCGTGAGCCCGGCGCGGCGCAGGTGCCGGGTGATGAGCAGGTAATCCGCCTGATCGTCCTCGATCACCAACAGCTTCAACGACGCATTCATGACAGTGGGTCTCCGCATGGGGCACCGGTTAGCGCAGGGGCGGCTCGTTGACGAGCAGCCAGTAGATACCGAGGCGCACGATGGTCTCGGCCAGTTCGGAGAAATCCAAGGGCTTGCGTACGAAGCTGTTGGCGCCGTTTTCGTAACTCCGCAGCCGGTCGCGTTCCTCGTCGGACGAGGTCAGGATCACGACCGGCTGCAGGCGGGTGCGCGGGTCGGCGCGCAGGCGCGCGAGCACCTCCAGGCCGGACAGCCGCGGCAGGCCGATGTCGAGCAGGACCACGGCGGGCAGTCCCCCGGTGCGCCCGGCGAACTCGCCCTCGGCGAACAGATAGTCCAGGGCCTGCTGGCCGTCGCGCACCACGTCGATTCGGTTGGCCAGGTTCGACTTGCGCAGGGCGCGCAGCATCAGCAACTCGTCCTGGGGGTTATCTTCGACGATCAGGATGGCGTGGCTTTGCATAGGGACTCCGGGCGATGGCCGGTCGCGGACACAGTGAAACGGAAGGTCGCGCCACCCCCTGGCACCCCCTCGGCCTCGATGGTACCGCCGTGACGGTGGATGATCCGCTGCACGGTGGCGAGCCCGATGCCGATGCCGGGGAACTCGTCCTGGCGGTGCAGCCGTTGGAATGGCTGGAACAGGCGTGCGCGGTAGGCCATGTCGAACCCGGCCCCGTTGTCGGCGACACCATACCAGAGCTCGCCTGCCCGCTCCTCAGCATAGACCCGAATGGTCGCGGCGGGTGTCTTGGCAGTGTATTTCCAGGCGTTGTCAAGCAGGTTGACCATGACGACCTCCAGCATGGGCGCGTCCCCCAGGGCGTCGAGCCCAGGGGCGACCTCCCAGGCGACCTGGCGCCCCGGCTCTGCCAGCGCGTGCTGCGCCAGCAACCCTTGGGCTAGTGCGCTCAAATCCACCGGGTCCCGGCGCAGTTCGCCGCGGGTACTGCGCGACAGGGTAAGGATACCGTCGATCAACTCCCCCATGCGGCGGCTGGCGCCCTGGATCTGGTCGAGGAAGGAGCGCGCCTCCCCGTCCAGACGCCCACCGTAGTCCTCGACCAGGGCCTGGCTGAAGCCGCTGAGTGCGCGCAGCGGGGCACGCAGGTCATGGGAGACCGCATAGGCGAAGGACTCCAACTCCCGGTTGGCGGCCTGCAACTCCGCGGTGCGCTGTTCGACCCGCCGCTCGAGCCCGGCGTTGAGGGCCTGAATCTGCCCTTCGGCCAGCTTGGACGCGGTGATCTCCTGCACCGTCCCGCTCAACCTCACAATGGTTCCGGCGGCGTCGCGGGTGGCCTCACCACGCGCCACGACCCAGCCGGGGCGGCCGTCGGGGCGGACCAGTTCGGCCTCGCATTCATAGGGGAGGCCGTCGGTGCGCGCCCGCTCCACGGCGGCGGCCAGGCGCTCCCAACTCGCGGGCGTGAAATACTGCCGGATCTGGGGGTAAGCCGCGGGTCCCAGGCGCGGGTCGCGGCCGTAGAGGTGAAAGATCTCCTCCGACCAGGTTTGCGCGCCGCTCTTGAGGTCCCAGCTCCAGCTGCCCAGGCCGGCCAGGCGTTGGGCGTTGCGCAGCGCCGCCTCGCTGGCCGTGAGGGCGGCCCCGGTCCGCACGCGCTCGGCGATCTCGGCCTCCAGGCGGGCGCGCGACACCATGGTTTCCTGGAGTCGGTCCAGCATCCCATCGAAGGCGCGGGCCAAGGCGCCGAACTCATCCCGGCGCGGGCTTGCCAGGCGCAACCCGAGGTCGCCACCGGCAACCCGCACGGCGGCCTCGTGCAGTTGCTGCACGGGTTTCAGGATGACGCGCACGAACACCAGAAAGAGCACGAGCCCCAGACCGGCGATGCCTGTCAGGAGTCCGCCCAGGGTCAGATTCTCCCAGGTGGTCGCGCGCAGAAACCGCGCGTTGGCGCGATAGCGGATCTGGTTCACGAACAGGATCAGCGAGTGGCTGTCCACCAGGATCAGGTCAGAGGTGCGGGCGTCGCGTTCCGTGCGCCCTTGGTCGGTGCCGGCGTCGCCCAACTGCGCGAACAGTGTCTGTGCGTCGCCCACCAGTCGGCGCACCGTCTCCCAGGCATAGCGGGTCTGCGCATCGTCTCGGATCGAGGCGTCGATGGCCGGGCCCAGCCGACCCAGCAGCCCGGTCAGGACCGCGAACTGCGCCTCCACCTGGCCGCGCAGTTCGGCCTGCGGGTGCAGCAGGTAGCCGAAGAGCGCGGTACGCAGTTGCGTGGTCTGAGCGCTCAGCGATTCGGCCACGGCCAGGTCCCGCTGGGTCTGCAGCTTGCCCCGGTAGGCGAACAGAAAGAGCCCGAGCGGGACCAGGAAGATCAGGACCGACACCAGCGCGACGAGCCGGGAGCGACGGCGCAGATTCATGGTGTGCCGATCACCGTCACCGACTCGGGGTGCAGGCGCCGCAGGGCGCTGGGGTCGATCAACGCGGGAAAGTCGGGCAGGGCGGCGGCCGGCGCCAGCCCGGTGGCGATGGCCCAGCGCGCCTGCGCCTGGAGCAGGATCACGTACCCCTGATCCAGCGCCAGGTTGGGGCGCAGCCGGCCCCAGGTCTCGGCGATGACGGCCTCCGGCAGGCCCAGGGTCCGCGCCGTGAGCGCACGGGCCTGGGGGTCGTGGCCACGCATCCACAGGATCGCCCGGTCGAGCGCCCGCAGCAGCCGCAGGGCCACCTCGGGCCGGCGGTGGCTGAAGTCCGGGACCGCGACCAGGCTCGCGAAGCCGTTGTAGCGCAGCCCCGCCGGGAAGGTCCGCGCATTTTCCCCCAGGGCCAGCCGGCATTGGGTTGAATAGGGCGCAAAGGTCGACACGGCATCGACACGGCCCGCCGCCAGGGCCGCCGCCTGCTCCGGCGCGGGCACGGGGACGACCGCGACATCGGCCTCGGTGAGTCCCTGGTCGGTCAGCAGGACGTGCAGGAAATAGTGGGCCGTGGTGCCCGGGCTGGTGCCGACCCGCCGGCCCTTCAGATCGGCCAGCTCCGCGATGCCCCGATCGGCCCGGGCCACCAGGCTCGTCTCACCGCTGGAGGCATAATTGGCGATGACGCGCAGCGGCTCGCCCGCCAGGGCGGCGAACACGACCGGCGTCTCGGCCACCGTGGCGACCTCCGCCTGGCCCCGCAGCAGGGCGTCCAGGGCGAGCTTGCCGGTCGGGTAGAGCCGCAGGGTCACGGCCAACCCTTGCGCGGTGAAAAACCCCTCCTGCTCGGCCACCCGCAAGGGGACGCCCAGGAGGCTGTCGGCGATTGCAATCACCAGCGGCTCGGGGGGCGGGGGCGTCAGCCAGGCCAGCCGCGCCAGCGCGACGGCGACCACCACGACCCCCGCGCCGACCGCCAGGACCCAGTGAATTGAACGTCTCGCACGCATGATGGCCCCACCTCTGCCTGAACCAGTGGTCACCTTGGATCGCGGATTGCCCGGTCGGGGCCGGCGGTGGCGTCCGGGTGCGATCAGAACTGATGTGTTAGCGTACACATCGTAGGGTACGCATCGCATACCCGCCAAGCTGCCATGACCGCCGGAGCCGGGTACGCGATGCGTACCCTACAGCGACAGCGACCGGACGTTCCCACGGACCGGGCGTCGTTGTCGTAATCGTGGTCGGATTATTCGATTACGACAACGACAACGACAACGACAGCGTACCCGGGATCTCGGTCACCACATCAGTTCGGATCGTACCCGAGGCGAACCCGGGCGGTCCCGGTCCGGCCGATTCTGGGATATCCTAACCCGCGCCGCCCCCGGGCGGTCCATTCAGACCCTTGAAGACGAGCCTTCCCCATGAGCACAACCCCCAGCGCCCACCAGTCCCTCAATCCCCCGCGGCGCGGCCGTTGGGTGGGCGGCCTCCTCGCCCTGCTCCTGCTACCCCTGGGCGGGCCCGCCCTGGCCGATGCGGTGAGCCAGGTCCAGGGGTTCGCGAAGGCCGGGCTCCTGGTGCAGGAGGGCGGGCGGGCGGTGGTCTCGCACAACCCGGATATGGCGCTTGCGCCCGCCTCCACCATGAAGGTGTTGACCGCGCTAGCGGCGATTTCCACCTGGGGGCGCGATTACCACTTTGAAACGGAGTTCTACCAGGATGGCCAGGGCACCCTCTGGGTGAAGGGCCGCGCCGATCCGTACCTGGTCTCCGAGGAGCTTGACCGCGTCGCCGCGGGCCTCAAGGCGGCGGGGGTAACGCGCGTCGCCGGCATCGGGCTCGACGACACCTATTTCGACCAGGACGTGGAGATCGCCGGGCGCTCCGCCACGAACAATCCCTATGACGCCCCGGTCACGGCGCTCGCGGCCAACTTCAATACCGTGAACCTGGTCAAAAGCGGTGCGAGCGTGGCGAGCGCCGAGCCCCAGACCCCCCTGACCGACACGGCGCGGCGCTTCGGCCAACTGGGCGGGGCCGGCACCCAGCGGGTGAATCTGAAACAGCGCCCCACCGCGGTCGGTTACTTCGGCGAACTCCTCGCCGCCAAGCTCGCGGCCAACGGCATCGCGGTGAGCGGCGGCCAGCGGCTCGGTGCGATCCCCAGCGGGGCGCGGCTCGTCTATCGCCACAAAAACAGCCGCACGCTCGCGGACATGCTGGTACCGACCCTGAAATATTCCAACAACTTCGTCGCCAACTCACTGTTCCTGCGGATGGCTGACCCCCAGGGTAAGGGCCGGGTGAGTGTCGCCGGCGCGCAGCGGGCCATGACCGAGTTCGCCCGCGGCAAGTTTCACTGGACCGGCTTCAAGATCGAGGACGGCGCGGGCCTCTCGCGCGGCAACCGCCTTTCCGCCCGCCAACTGGTCGAGGTGATGCAGGCCTTCGCCCCCAACCGCGACCTGATGCCCACCCAGGAGGGCAACGCCAACATTCGCGCCAAGACCGGCACCCTCACCGGGGTGAGCGCCTATGCGGGCTATGTGCGCCGCGGCGGCGCCTGGGAGCCCTTCGCCCTGCTGATCAATCAGCCCGTGGACGCCGGTCTGCGGCGCCGGGTCGCCGCCGAGCTGGTCCGCTGACGCACCGCGTCGCGGTCCCCGTGCCCGTGCCTGAACTCCCCGTGTCCGCGTCCCGCAGACTGCGCAAGTATCCCCGTAGGATGGGTAGAGCGCAGCGAAACCCATCGCGTGCGCTCAAGCCCGCCGTGTTGGTGGCCCTGTGCCTGGCCCTCACGGCCTGCGCCTGGCAGGTGCCGCTGCGCACGAGCCGTGCCGCCGCGCCCCCGGATGGACTGTCATTCCTGAAACCTGGTACCCGCTACCCGACGCTCGCCCCCCTGATGCGCCGCGTCACCCCCGCGGTGGTCAACGTGGCCGTCGATGCGGTGGTGCGGGTCGAGAAGAACCCGCTCCTGAAAGACCCGGACTTTCGCCGCTTCATGCGGCACTTCGGTCAGGAGGTACCCCAGGAGGGCGACACCGAGCGGCGCCAGAGCGTGGGCTCCGGGGTGATCGTGGACGCCGGGCGCGGCTATGTGCTGACCAACCAGCACCTGTTGGAGGGGGCTACGGCGATCGAGGTCACCCTCAAGGACCGGCGCAACTACCGCGCCCGCCTGCTCGGCGTGGACGACGACACCGATCTGGCCGTGCTCCAGATCCCCGGCGTCGCCATCACCCCGCTGCCCTTTGGCGACTCCCGGGCCCTGGAGGTCGGGGACTTCGTGATCGCCATCGGCAACCCCTTCGGCCTGGGCCAGACGGTGACCTCGGGCATCGTCAGCGCCGTCAGCCGCAGCGGGGTGGGCGACGCCGACTTAGGCGAGTTGGTACAGACCGACGCCTCCATCAACCCCGGCAATTCGGGGGGCCCCCTCATCAACCTGGCCGGTGAGGTGGTCGGCATCAACACCGCCCTGATCGGCCCCAGCGGCGGCAACGTCGGCATCGGCTTCGCGGTCCCGAGCAACCGCGCCCGCGCCGCGCTGGCGCGCGTCCTCAAGCGCAGCGGGGGCGGCTGAAAGGCCGCTTGCACCTCAGGCGTCGAACAGCCCGGCCAGGGTGTCGGCCTGGGCCGCGGCAAGCAGCCAGGCGCGCAGGCGCTCGGGGTCGCGGGTGCTGCGCAGGCGCTCGCGGGTGGCGTCGTCGACCGCCAGGCCGCGGGCGGCGAGCAGGGTCAGGATCGCGTCGGTCAGGCCTTCGTCGCGTCCTTCGTTACGTCCCTCGTCACGTCCTTCCTCGCGGCCTTCCTCGCGGATGGCATCCAGGTCCGCGTAGCCGCGGCGCTGCAAGAGGTTACGCAGGATGAGATCCTGGGCGGCGGTGCGGTCGAACAGGGCGGCGACCGGGACCGGATTGCGCAGGATGCCCGGGGCCTGGAGCAGTTCCCCCACCCCGCGGGTCTGCATCGGCTGCCCCGGGGCATGGACCTCGACCCGGCGCGGACCGATCAGGCGCACCACCCACACCAGGCGGGTGCCGTGGGCGAGCAGGTCGGCGATCTTGGTCCGCAGGTCCGCCTCGTCCTGTCCGCGGGCGGCGTATTCCAGGGCGAGCGGTGGGGCCTCGGGGATCCAGCCGCCGTCCCCGCCCGGCACCCCCGTGAGACCAGCCACCGAGACATCGGGTGCGCGCAGGGTCCCCGGGTCCGGCGAATAGCCGGCATCGACCCCGGTCCACTGCACGTCCGGGTCGCTGTCGAGCACGGCGGCACCGGTCGCGTTCGGGCCCGCGTGGTCGCGCCCGGACGGGGCGCAGTAGATGGGGTGGCCGTTGGTGAGTTCGTAACGGTCACCGTCGCGCAGTTGATCGGCCCGGAAGGGGCCATGTTCAGGGTTCGGTTGTCGATTGCTCATCCGCGGTGCCTCCGGCTGGGATTTCCTCCTCGATAGCACCTGGGGGCGCGGCAGTCAACTCCCGGACGGCTCGCGGGTGCGATCAGAACTGATGTGGTGACCGAGATCCCGGTTACGCTGTCCTGGTCGTTGTCGTTGTCGTTGTCGTGATCGGATTGTTCGATTACGACAACGACAACGACAACGACAACGACCACGCCGCCCGGTGCGTTAGAAGGTCCAGTCGCTGTAGGGTACGCATCTCGTACCCGGCCCCAGAGGTTGCCGCGGCTCGGTGGGTACGCGATGCGTACCCTACGGGATCGGCGTCAACACATCAGTTCTGATCGCACCCGCTGGACATTGCCGCGGGGTGTCCATACCCTAACAATGCAACTTGACGGAGGCGACTGACGATCATGGCCATACCCACCGACACCAGCGACACGCCCCGCAAGTCCGCCCGGCGGGGGACTGATGAACCGCGCGAAGCGCAGCGGATCGATAGCGAGTTTCCCGACCCCCAGGCCGCGCTCGCCGGGGCCCCGGCCCCGCTCGAGCCGGCGGCCCCCCTGCTGCAAACCCCCTACGTCCAGGCCCCGCTGGCCATGGCGCAGGTCGCCTGGCTGACGCATCCGCAGGAGCTGGGCGAGCGCATCGCCCGCTGGTACGCTGATCTGTGGCGCCTGCAATGGTATGGCTGGCAGCGCATGATTGGCCTGCCGAACGATGACCCAGTCAGGCCCAACCCCGCGGATGAGCGCTTCGCCGATCCCGCCTGGTCCGACACGCCGGGTTGGGACCTGATCAAGGAGTGGTACCTGACCTTCAGCCGCAACGCCAAGGACATGATCCGCGACACCCCGGGCCTGTCGGAGCGGGACCGCCGCCGGGCGGCCTTTTGGTGTCGGCAGTGGTTGGACGCGGTCGCACCCACCAATTACCTGTGGACCAATCCGGTGGCGCTACGCCGGGCCATGGAGACCGGCGGCGGCAGCCTCGCCGCGGGCTACCGGAACTTTCTCGCCGACCTTGAGGCCGGCGGCCTGCGCATGAGCGATCCGGCGGATTTCACCGTCGGCGAAAACCTCGCCGCCACCCCCGGTGCCGTGGTGTTGCGCAATCGCCTGGTGGAGGTCATCCACTATGCGCCGACCCGGCCCCGGGTCCACGCCGAGCCGGTGGTGATCATCACGCCCTGGATCAACAAGTTCTATGTGCTCGATCTGACACCGAAGAAGAGCCTGATCGGCTTCCTGCTCGGACAGGGCCTGGACGTCTTCATTACCAGTTGGAAGAACCCGGGGGCCGACCTGCGCGATCTGCGTATCGACGATTACCTGCTCGAAGGGATCCAGGTCGCCATCGACGTCGCGCGCCGGATGACCGGCGCGAATCAGGTCCACGCCGTCGGCTACTGTATCGGCGGTACGGCGCTCGCCATGTATCTGGCCTGGGCGAACCGGCGCTTTGCGCCCGCGGCGGTGCCGGTCGCCGACTGGACCCTCTTCACCACCCTGGTCGATTTTGCCCAGCCGGGTGACATTGAGGTCTTCATCGATGAGGCGAGCGTCGCCTACCTCTGCGCCCAGATGCAGCGCACCGGCTATCTCGACGGCCGGGAAATGGCCGCCGCCTTCCGCCTGCTGCGCTCCAACGGCCTGATCTGGCACTATGTCGTCCACGGCTGGCTCTACGGTGAAAAGCCGCCGCCATTCGACGTGCTGTATTGGAACATGGACACGACGCGCATGCCGCACGTCATGCACGCCTGGTATCTGACGCAACTGTATCTCCACAACCGGCTGATCCAACCCGGCGCCCTGACCGTGGCGGGCGAGTCACTGGACCTCGGCGCCATCACGCAACCACTGTACGCGGTCGCCGCCGAGGACGACCATATCGCACCCTGGGAGCAGGCCTTCCGCACGGTCAATCTGGTCCCGGGTGACAAGCGCTTCGTGCTCTCCAGCGCCGGGCATATCCTGGGCATCCTCAATCCCCCGGTCGCTCCGTCCAAGCGACGCTATTGGGCGGACGCGGCCCAGTGTACGGATCGCCCGCAGGTCTGGAAGGGGCAGACCCCGGAGTGTGTCGGCAGTTGGTGGGAGGACTGGATGGCCTGGCTCAAGCCGCGGGCCGGCGCCCTGGTGGCGGCCCGGCCGGTGTCCACCCCGGCGTTCCCCGCGCTGGCGCCGGCGCCCGGGGTCTATGTCCGCGAGCCCTGAAGAGTAACGAGTCGGAAATAAGTGAGACAACGAGTACAATCGTTGTCGTTGTCGTTGCCGTTGCCGTAATCGTAATCGGAGAAGCGATGCCATCCGGGGATAACCTCGATTGCGAAAACGACAACGACAACGACAACGACGCCAAAAGCAACCGCTAATGGACTTGTTAAACTTGTTAGTGAACCGCTCCTACGTTTTCGATGGCAGGTCCGCGAGCGCCATCCGCTTGAACTGCAGCCAGAGGTATGAAGACAGGAGGATCAGACCAAGGAGGGTCGCACCCGCCCCCCAGGGGTTCCAGCGGTGGATCAGGATCAGGATGCCCTGCAGGTGTTCGTCCAGGAAATATGTCCCGAACGAATCCCCAGAGGCCGGCCCACAGGGCGGCGCCCAGCAGATTGAAGCGGGTGAATCGCCACCAGGGCATCTTCAGGATGCCGGCGACGATGCCGTTCAATTGGCGCGGTCCGTCGAAGAAGCGCGCCCACGACCACCGCGACCGCCCCGTAACCATAGCGGTCGAGCAAGGGCTGCACGAACGCAATCTCGTGCTGGAACTGCGCCGCGACGCGGTTCTCGATGGTCACGGGTGCCACCGTTGTCGGTGCGGCGATGGCTGGCGCCGGCGCGGGCGCGGCGAAGCCCGGCATCGACGCCAGGCACAGGGACCCGGCCAGGGCGAAGGCGAGATAGAATCGGTTCTTGGGCATGACGTAACACCACGAAATCGTCAAGGATGATGCCCCGGGTCGGCGGCTGCAAGCACTCTTTGGTGCCCGTGATCGAGATCACTGGCGGCAACCGCAACGCGGCCGGCATCCTCAAGCAGGCCCGGCGCCTGCTCGCTGACGAGGAGGAGGAAGATGACCAGCCCCCTGATTCCGGTGGGGCCACCGCTGAGTGGCTGAGAATCGCCAGTTGCGCGTCGAATCGCGCGTCACCACAGAGGTTCGCGGATGCATCTCGCCATCATCATCAATAGTATCGTAAGTGTCATAGGCGCCATCCTGGGCGCCTTCGTCGCGGCCGGCAGCGTCGTCAGCATCGCCAATATGAAGGTCCCCTGGGCCGGGAAACTGACGGTGGCCGCCGTGCTCATCCCGGCCATCTTTCTGGTCTCAGGATTAGGCGCCTGGGTGGCGAACGAGTACGGTGCACGCGAGGTCGCGATCGGCCTGATCGCGCTGCCCTGGGGCTATGGGCTGTGCTTTGGCGTGGCCATGCTGGTGTCCTTCAGGAAATAACCGGTGGCAACGGCGGCGCCCGGTAATCTCGTTGCCCGCATTCCCAAGACGATCCATCCGGGCCTCGCGACCGGCGTCGCGGCCGCGGTCCGCCCGCGCAAGGCACCGGTGCCGGCCAAAGTCTATTGATCTGTGCCATGATGCGGCCACAGATCAGGGAATGCGACCCGGCCAAAGGCCGCAAGCGGCGAGTTATCGGTTGGGCGTAACGGCCCCAAGGCGAGGCTCAATCGTTGCCACTGCGCCAGCTCGAAGTCCTCCACATAGAGTTGTGCCGCCCACTGGGCCAAGGCAATGGCAACCCCGGCGGCGCGGTCTGTATCGGGCGCTGCAGGGGGAGCGATGGCCGCCTGGTAGCCGTCGCGGATGATCCCTTCCGGAAGGCCCCAGCGTTGCAGGGCGGTAGCGACGACCAGCGCCCGATAGGTCAGATCCTCAGGGAGGGATTGCTCGGCCTCGCGGCGGTCCGCATCCAGGAGCCCCGGAAGGTCGCCGAACTGCATCCGGGCGAACAGGGCCTGCACCGCGTCGCCCAGGGCCAGGCTATTGCCGACATGCCAAAAGTTACAGACCAGGACGCGCCGGTGCTTCTTGGTTTCCGTCACTGAATGGTAAGAGTCCCGATGCATGACGAAGCCGAAGACGCTGTTGAACCGCGGGGCCTGACTCGCACAAACGCGGGTGCCGGCCTCGTCGTCATGCGCCTGAAGGACCCCGCCATCCCCCTCCTGCCAATCGCGGGTGAATTGCACCACGAGGCGGGCGATCTCCCATCCCGCCAAGGGTCGGTCGGTATGGACCCCGATCCGCTGGCCGGGCTCCATGGTCTGCGCGGTGACCGCGACCCGTTGGGTGAGCGGCAGCCCGGTCAGGGTCCGGGTGCGCGCGGCCAGTGCGGCGAGAAAGTCCGGTTCCAATCGGTCGGTCACGTCGCAATTGCGGACCTCGTAGAACGAACCGCCGTGCGCGCGCCAGGGCAGGTCCTGGTCGAAGAGCCCCTCCAGATGGGCACAGAGCGCGGGTGAAAAGGCCGGCTCGACGGTGAAGAAGGGGTAGGGATGCCGATGGTGGGTGGGGTTGGCGAGCAAGGGATCTCTCTGCGGCGGGCTGTTGATCAAATGGGGTGGGCTTCATCGCGTCGCGCAAAACTTGACGCGTTGCCGCGATCATGGGGGTCTGCGGGCCAATGCAGGACGGTGGACCTTTGGATTCTACCGCCGGACTGGCTGCGCCGCTTCCCCCAAGGCGCAGGCTGGCTTAGGGGCTGCCCGGTCGTCAGGTTGGCGTTGACGGAACAGTCAACGCGACCTAGCCTATCGGCATGAACATCCATGACGTCCTCAAGTCCCGCCGCGAGCAACTCGGCCTGTCGTTGCGCGCGACCGCCGGGCGCTGCGGCGTCGATCCCGCCCACCTGTCGCGGGTAGAGTCCGGCAGCACCCCGCCCTCGGATGCACTGATCGAACGGCTGGCGGACGCACTGGCGGTGCCGCTCGATGAATTGCTCTTGGTTGCCGGCCGGGTCCCGCCGTCCCTGCGGCGCCTGGTGGAGAAGGACCCGCATCAGGTTGCGGCAGCCCTCTCGGACCTGGCGGGCATGATGGTCGCGGAGCCCGGCGAGTCCTACGGCGGCCCCGTGCTGGGCGGCCCGACGCAGCGGGCCATTGAGGACGGCTTTCCCTTTGAGTACCTGAGCGACATTGCGGAGGTCGAGAGTTGGCGCAAGGAGGTCTGGCGGCCGGTCTACCACACCCACAAGTGGTGGGCGCAGCGGCTGGGCAGCGTGTTCCGGGCGGTCATTCTCGGTTGTGCCACGCCCAGGGGTACGGCGGTGATGGACCTGTATGCCAGCGCGGTGAAGTTGCCGGGGCCGGTGATCTTCGATCCCTTCATGGGCAGCGGGACCACGGTCGGGGAGGCGCACAAGCTGGGGTGTACCGTCATCGGCCGGGATATCAATCCGGTCGCCTGGCGCGCGGTGCGCACGGCCCTGGCGCCCATCGACCGGACCCGGCTCATGGCCTTGTTCGCCGAGTTGGAGGCGACTATCGGTCCGGAGATCCGGGCGCTCCATACCAGCCGCGACAGCGCCGGGGCGCCCTGCGAGGTCCTCTATTTGTTCTGGGTCAAGCAACTCGATTGCCCGGACTGCGGTGCGGCGGTGGACCTCTTCTCCTCTCGGGTCTTCGCCAAGCACGCCTATGTGAAGAAGTTTCCGACCGTTCAACTGGTCTGTCCCCGCTGCGGTGACATCTTCGCCGCGGACTTCACCCAGACCCGGGCCACCTGCCCGGCCTGTCGGAAGGGGTTCGATCCCCATGTCGGTCCGGCCGCCGGCGCCCAGGCCGACTGCGGCGGCTGCGGGGCCCGCTTCGCCATCGCGAAGACTGCCCGCGCCCGCGGGGAGCCGCCCCGTCATCGGCTCTATGCCAAGCTGGTCCTGCGCGCTGATGGCACCAAGGAATATCTCCAGGCGACGCCGGAGGACGAGGACGCCTATGCGGCGGCGGGTGCCCGGTTGCGCGAACTGGCCCTGCCGAGCCCGCGGGTGGCGATCCAGACCGGCTACAACACCCGCCAGGTCCTGAATTATGGCTATACGCGCTGGGACCAGTTCTTCAACGACCGCCAACTACTCGGGATCGGGCTGCTGTCGCGGGCGATCGGCGACCTGCCGGCGGGCGCGGAGCGTGACGCGCTCTTCGTGCTGTTGTCGGGCGTGCTGGAGTTCAACAACCTGTTCGCCAGCTACAAGGGCGAGGGCACCGGGGCGGTACGGCACATGTTCTCCCATCATGTCCTGAAGCCGGAGCGGACCCCGATCGAGGCCAACCTCTGGGGCACCAGCAAGTCCTCGGGCTCCTTCCTGAACCTGTTCCAGTCACGGCTCTTACGTGCAGTGGACTACAAGGCGGCACCCTTTGAACTCGCCCTGGACGACACGGGTGGAAAGAAGGCGGGCCGCAAGCTGTTCGGCAAGAGCCGTCCCATGGGCGTGCCGGTGTTGGACGCCTGGCCGGAGGCCGGGATGGCGGCGGGTGCAGTCTATCTCTCCTGCGGGGACTCGGCCGCCACCGATATCCCGGACCGAACGGTGGATGCGGTGGTGACCGATCCGCCCTTCTACGACAACGTCCATTATTCGGAGTTGGCGGACTTCTTTCACGTCTGGCAGCGGCTCTGGTTTGGCGAGACCGGACACTGCGCCCCCGACACGACCCGCCACCCTGGCGAGGTACAGGATACTGAATCGGTACGCTTCGCGGGGAAGCTCCAGGGGGTCTTCGCCGAATGCCACCGGGTGTTGAAGGATGAGGGGCTGCTGGTGTTCTCCTACCACCATTCGCGTGAAGACGGCTGGACCTCGGTGGCGGCGGCGGTCCTGGAGGCCGGTTTCAAGCTGGTCCAGACCCAGCCCGTCAAGGCGGAGATGTCCGTGGCCATGCCCAAGCTTGCGGCCAAGTCGCCCATCGATCTCGACGTGTTGATGGTGTGCCGTAAGGCCGCGGCGGACCGGCGGCCCCTCATCGCGGAGGAGGTTGCGATGGAGTCCGCGGCGGCCGCGGCGGGGGCGAAGGTGCGGCGCTTCAACGGCACCGGGCGGCGGCTGTCACTGAATGATGTCCGGATCGTCGTGTACAGCCAGGCATTGGTGGAACTGTGCGCTGGCCGCCGGTCGACGGACGTAGTGACGGCCTTTGAGGGGTCACTGAACCAATGTGCCGCGATCTCGCAACGACTCTTTGCCGGTCAGGATGAGGAACCCCGCAGCGTCCCGCCGCGGGTAGCCGGGTTGCCCGTCCAGGCTTCGCTGTTCTGATGGGCGTCACACGTGCTCGAAGACCTGGAAGCGGCGGACCTGTCCTGCGGAAAATACTCCTTGTCGTTGGTACTGCGCGGGATCATGTGAACCCCCGCTGCGATGGCTTGGTGGGCTGCAAGGAAGATGTCGATGCTGTGAGTCATGCGGCGGGCGATCCTGGTCCGAAGGGGCCGCAGTGTAACCTACTGTGTCTTTGCGAGCCGCGACTGGGCATTCAGCGCCGCGCCATCAAGGCGCGCAGTGCCTCGTTGGGCTCCGCGGGGTCTTCGCAGGCGGCGATGAAGGCGTCGAAGGCCGTCTGGGACAGCACCAGGTTGTCGTTGTCGGCGACGATGCACCGGGCGGCCTCGTAGGCGTTGTGCAGCATGAAGCCGGAGACGCTGGTCCCCATCAGCGCCGCGGCACGCTCGATCAGGGCCTTGGCCTGCGGGCTGGTGCGCAGGTTGATGCGGGTGGATGCGGTCGGTGCGGTGGTGGGATCCATGGCGCGGCTCGGGGGAAGAGGTTACTATCGTACGTCATATTGCCCCACAAGTCCCGCGAACCAACGCCGACAGGAACCGCGATCCTGTGAACGCGTGTTTCCGATTCCGATTCCGTTTCCGGGGCTGGGGTCCCTATACTGGCAAGTCCGTCCGGCCCGGTTTCCGGCCGGCCGCCCGCTCCACCATCGACCGACGAGGAGTCCCATGCACAACGGCACGACCATCACCCAGTTCATCATCGAGGAGCAGCGGCGCATCGCCGGGGCCACCGGTGACTTCACCTCGCTCTTGAACGACATCGTCACCGCCTGCAAGGTGATCAGTCACTATGTCAACCACGGCGCCCTGGTGGGGGTGCTGGGCAGCGCGGGCAGCGAGAACATCCAGGGGGAAACCCAGAAAAAGCTCGATATCCTCTCCAACGAGGTCTTCATCAAGTCCAACGAGTGGGCCGGGCACCTGGCGGCCATGGCCTCGGAGGAGATGGACGAGATCTACCCGATCCCGGCCGGCAAGCCCCGCGGCAAGTACCTGCTGACCTTCGACCCCCTGGACGGCTCCTCCAACATCGACGTGAACGTCTCGGTGGGGACCATCTTCTCCATCCTGCGGTGCGCCGGGAGCTGCCAGCATCCGAGCGAGCAGGACTTCCTGCAGGCCGGGACCCAGCAGGTGGCCGCGGGCTACGCGCTCTACGGGCCCTCGACCATGATGGTGCTGACCTCCGGCAACGGGGTGAACGGCTTTACCCTGGACCAGAATATCGGGGAGTTCATCCTCACCCACCCGCGGATGCAGATCCCGGCGGACACCCGGGAGTTCGCCATCAATGTCTCGAACATGCGCTTCTGGGAGCCGCCGGTGCGCCGCTACGTCCAGGAGTGCCTGGACGGCAAGGAGGGCCCGCGCGGGGACGATTTCAACATGCGCTGGATCGCCTCCATGGTGGCGGAGGTGCACCGTATCCTGACACGCGGCGGGGTCTTCATGTACCCCATGGACTCCAAGATGAAGGCCAAGGACTTAGGCGGGAAGCTGCGCCTGCTCTACGAGGCCAACCCCATGTCCTTCATCGTGGAGCAGGCCGGCGGCGGTTCCATTACCGGGACCTCGCGCATCATGGAACTGCAGCCGGAGTCACTGCACCAGCGGGTGCCGGTCATCCTGGGCTCGCGCAACGAGGTGGAGCGCATCCTCGCCTATCACCGCGAGGGGTGAGCGCGTCGGGCGCGCCGTCCGCGGTCGGGACCTGGGCGGCACCCACACCGCACTGGCCGCGCCGGCGTCCCTGAAGGTCGAGGCGATCGAGGCCCAAACGCGTAGCCGTCGCGCCGGTCGCCCCGTGCGGCGGCGGCCGGGCACTTCACGCCTCCGGCCCTTACTGATAATATCCGCGCCGATCCGGCCGGGCCGGCGCAGCCGACGACTCATGGTTCCGAAAGTCGCGCCCATTTGCACTGTTCGCCGCCCGATCCGCCACCCTTTTCCACCCTTGTGGATACAGGTTCCGGGAGTTTCAGATGTCCGAGGTCCGTTACGAGGCACACCCGCGAGTATTCCGGATGCGCCCCCTCTCCACCCTGCTCGTGCTGGCGATCATGCTGGCCGGGGTCCTGCTGGTCGGGGCCGGCCGCTACGTTTCTCCGGCGACCCTGGCGGGGCTGGCACCGGGGTGGAGTGCGGAGTTCTTTCAGTTCCTCGGCGTGGTGATCTTCGCCCTGGCCAGTATGCGGCTCTATGCCTGGTACGCCCCCACCCGCTTCGAGCGTTTCACGGTCACGGACGCGGCCCTGGTCTTGAGCAGGGGCTTCATGGCCAAGCAGCAGATGGAGATCAAGCTGGGCGCGGTGCGCGGTCTGCGGATCGACCAGAATTGGTGGCAGCGCGCGCTCTATATCGGCGACCTCAGCGTCTACACCGGCGGCAAGGCCCCGGCCCTGGTGGTCCGCGGGCTGCCCGAGCCTGAGTTGATCCGTAACCTGGTGCCGGGTCAGGCCGCCGCCGCGGCGAGCGCGTGATCGATCCCGGGCTCTGTTTACAACCAACCGGCGCTGTCGTTGATGCTTACTTTGTGGCCGCTGACTCGTCAGTCTGAGGTGATGCCTTTCTATACATATGGGATTTCGCTGGGCGTCCCCGTCGGGTGGCGCTCCGGGTGCGGTAGTGGTCCATGGTGCTTGAACAGCATGGCCTCGGTGCGGCGCAGTCGCCGGCTCAGTTCCCGCGCCAGGTTCATCATGATCAGGGTGAAGGGCTCGGGGTCCGCCGCGTAGAGTTGGTAGAGCAGCGCGTTGCTGAGCCCCAGGGCGACGCAGTCCTCCGCGGCGCGGACCCCGGCGCTGCGCGGGTAGAGATCGATGAGGGCCATCTCACCAAAGCAGTCCCCCGGTCCCAGTCTCCCGATGACCTCGGCACGCTCGCCCAAGGCGCGGTGGATCTCGACCCGCCCGGAGCGCAGGACATACATCGTCTCGCCCCGGTCGCCCTGGCGAAAGAACCAGTGCCCGGCCGGCATCGCCACGCGCTCGGCCCGCGCGTTAAGGTAGGCCAGCGCTTGATCCGGGACGGCGCCGAAGATCGGCATGTCGCGCAATAGGGTCAGTTCGTCCGCGGTGTTCGGGACTGACTGGGCAGGGTTGGGGCCTGGCGATGCCGTCGGCGGGGCGTTGTTCGCGCACTGGTTCCCGGTCATCGCCGCTCAGACGCCCTGGCGGCGGTGCTCTTCCCCGCTCCCCAGGCGCGCGAGCACCCAGTCGCGGACCTGGTGGGTGGAGCGTGCCCCACTGAAACGCCCATACTCCTGGCCGCCCTGGAACAGGATCACGGTGGGGAAGGCGCGCAGCCGGTAAAGGGCGGCCAGCTTCATGTTCTCGCCGCCGTCGATCTCCACCCGCGCGAGGCGGATGGCGCCGTCCAGTTCGTTGATCACCCGCTCCAGATGGGGCGATAGGGTGTGGCAGGCGCTGCACCAGTCGGCGCAGAAATCTACCAGTATCGCCTGCTGGTTGGAGGCCTCGACGACCAGGGCCTGGAACTGGGCCAAGTCCACAGTGAAAATGGGTGGCCTGGTGTTGGATCGAAGTAACATGATCGCCCGTTGAATGATCGCTCGCTAAAGTCCAACCAATCGACACTGGATTCTAGCAGGAAGCGATGACGAAAATAGTGGGGTTGGGTGGGGCCATGGGGCGCCGTTTCCGGGCGCTATCTCCGTTGCGTGTGTTCCCGAAGGTCCCGCCGGATCGATTCTGGCGATGAATGTCGACCAGTTCTCAGAAAATCAATAGGGTACTAATCGAACCGTGTTCAGGCGTCTGAGTCGGCGGGGCCAGTTGTCCGGCCGGCCGAACCGGCATTCGGACGAGCGGTCGCTCCGCTGCCGGTCACGAGCACCGCCGCGGGCGCGCGAACCCGCTTGGACCCACCGGCCGCTCTGGGCTATGGTAGGCCCCCCGAGCGCCGGGGGACCCACCGGCGGGCATTTTTGTTGAAAGTTTAGAGGTCCGATCATGTCCCTGTACGACACGGCGCGAGCCGCCTACCCCCTGACCCGCATGCGCCGGATGCGCCGCGACGCCTTCTCGCGTCGGCTGATGCGCGAGAGCCACCTGACCCCGGACGACCTGATCTGGCCGGTGTTCGTGCTCGAGGGGTCCGGTCAGCGTGAGCCGGTGGTTTCCATGCCCGGCGTCACCCGGCTCAGCATCGACCTGCTGGTGGCGCAGGCGCGCGAAATCGCCGCGCTGGGGGTCCCGGCCATGGCCCTGTTCCCGGTGACGCCGCCCTCCGCCAAGTCCGAGGACGCCGCCGAAGCCTTTAACCCGGACGGACTGGCGCAGCGTGCCGTGCGCGCCCTGAAGGATGCCCTGCCGGATCTGGGGGTGATCACCGACGTGGCCCTGGACCCCTTCACCACCCACGGCCAGGACGGACTGATCGACGAGACCGGCTATGTACTCAATGATGCCACCGTGGATGTCCTGGTCCGTCAGGCGGTCTCCCACGCCCAGGCCGGGGCCGACATCGTGGCCCCCTCGGACATGATGGACGGGCGCATCGGTGCGGTGCGCACCGCCCTGGAGGCCGAGGGTCACATCCACACCCGCATCCTGGCCTATTCCGCCAAGTATGCCTCCAGCTTCTACGGCCCCTTCCGCGACGCGGTGGGCTCGGCGACCAACCTCAAGGGCGGGAACAAGTACAGCTACCAGATGGACCCGGCCAACACCAACGAGGCCCTGCACGAGGTCGGCCTGGATCTGGCCGAGGGCGCCGACATGGTGATGATCAAGCCCGGGATGCCGTATCTGGACATCGTGCGGCGGGTCAAGGACCAGTTCGGCGTGCCGACCTTCGTCTACCAGGTGAGCGGGGAGTACGCCATGCTCAAGGCGGCGAGTCAGAACGGTTGGCTCGACGAACGCGCGGTGGTGCTGGAGTCCCTGCTCGGCTTCAAGCGCGCCGGGGCGGACGGGGTCCTCACCTACTACGCCCATGACGTCGCCCGCTGGTTGGGCGAGTGAGACCGACCCATGCGGCAGCGTTACGCCGTCATCGGCAACCCGATCGCCCATAGCAAGTCCCCATTGATCCATGCCGCCTTTGCCCGGCAGACGGGAGCGGACCTGGAGTATGGTCGGCTGCTGGCCGAGCCGGACGATTTTGAAGGGACGGTGCGGCGCTTCTTTGGGGACGGGGGGCGGGGCCTCAATGTGACGGTGCCGTTCAAGGAGCAGGCCTTTCGGCTCGCGGATGAACACAGCCCCGGGGCCGCTGCCGCCGGGGCGGTCAACACCCTGATTCCGCTTCCCGGGGGCCGGTTGCGGGGTGACAATACCGATGGCGTGGGGCTGGTCCGCGACTTGCGGGAGAATCACGGTTTCGCCTTCGCCGGTCGGCGCTTACTCCTGCTCGGTGCCGGCGGGGCCGCCCGGGGCGTTCTGCGGCCCTTGCTGGAGACTGGCCTCAAGGAACTGCTGATCGCCAACCGCACGGCCGCCCGTGCTACCGCCCTGGCCGACGCCGCGGCCGACCTGGGCGCGGTGAGCGGCTGCGGCCTGACGGATCTGGGGGGCACCGACTTCGACCTCATCATCAACGCGACCGCCGCCGGACTGACGGGGGCGGTGCCGCCGCTGCCGCCCCGGTGCCTCGCCCCGGGCGCCTGGACCTACGACCTGCTCTACGGGGACAGGCCCACGCCCTTCTGTTGCTGGGGCCGCGCCCACGGGGCCGCACAGGCGCTCGATGGGCTCGGGATGCTGGTAGAGCAGGCGGCGGAGTCCTTCCGTCTGTGGCGCGGGATCATGCCGCAGACCGCGCCGGTGATCGAACTGCTGCGGCCAACCCAATGACCATTGCCGTGCTGGGCCTGGTGAGCGGCGTCACGGCCCGCACGGGCGCGGCCGGTGGTGCGCGCACCGGGGCCAGGCGGCGGGCGGCTCTGCCGGGGC
Source organism: Candidatus Thiodictyon syntrophicum (assembly GCF_002813775.1). NCBI lineage: Bacteria > Pseudomonadati > Pseudomonadota > Gammaproteobacteria > Chromatiales > Chromatiaceae > Thiodictyon > Candidatus Thiodictyon syntrophicum. The sequence continues at coordinate 6,028,352 of NZ_CP020370.1, read as the reverse complement.
TGCTGCTGACGCTGTGCCTCGTGTCGCTATCGTCCGCGGCCGCGCCCCCCGACGCCAAGCCGGACATCGAACCGCTGAACATGAAACGCTGGATCACCCGCATGTGGGAGCCGGTCACCGCGGTGGGCGGATTCCTGAGCGACGACCAGCGCGAGGACGTGGTGGTCGTACTGCACCGGCGCGATGCCATCCCCGACGATCTCGTGCTCCCGGTGGGCAGCCGCGGGCTCGGGATCTTCTCCCTGGGCGCGGACGGAAAATATCGCCGTGCGGCCCTCCTCGAAGGCCTGCTCCCCTGCGTCCAATGCCTGGGGACCGTCAACCGCGACCCCCAGGCCGCCCCCTTTGAAATCGACATTGCCGAGCGTGAACTCACGATCAGTTGGATCGGCAACGCGGATGGGTTTGTCTCGGTGCGCCTGGTGCTCGCCTGGGACGCGAAAGAGCAGGCCTTCGGGCTGATCGCCGATGAAGTGGTGCGGGCGGACGGCCGCGGCGCCATCAAGTCCCGGCGCACGCGGGACTACCGCACCGGGCGCGCCGAAACCGACGGCCAGGTCACCGAGTTCCCGCCCCATTTCATGCCCGCCGAGCGTATCCGGGCGGAGGATTACCGTTAGCGATCGAGAGTTGCGCTGCACGGTCCTAGGGCGATGTCCCGCCGAATTGGCCCACAAAGGTTTCGATCTCATCCTCCAACGCCGCCCGCGCGGTCAGTCCGGCAATCCAGCGCTCCGGGATCGCACGATACCCCAGTGCCGCGCCGAGCAGCGCCCCTAACACCGCCCCCCGATGGGCGTTGTCGCCGCCCACGCCGACGTTGGCGATCAGGGCCGCCTCGAGGTCATCGGCATAGCGCCCCGCCAGATACAGGACGGCCGGAAAGGACTGATCGATGTAGCAGGCCGGGCTCAAACGACCGCCGATCACGTCCAGGTCCGACAACTGCCCGGCCGCCGCCTGCGCGACCACCCGGCCGGCCGGGAACCCCAGGCGTTCGGCCAGGGCGCAGGCCAGGGGCCCGACCCGGGGCGCGGGGTCCCCGACCAGCCGGACCAGCAATTCCCCCAGGGCCAGGGCGTAGCGTTCCAACGCAGCGGACCTGTGGGTCAGGCGCAATTGTGCCAGGGCCGCACCGGCCCCCTGATCAGGCGCGCCGGGCGCCGCCAGAAAGACCGGCGGCAGCGACACCAGGCCGCCAATGGAGGCCGTATCGTGACCCTCGGCGCCGGCACAGCGCGCCGGCGGCAGGCCGCGGGCCAGGTTGGCGAAGAAGGCCCGATGGTAGGACTCCGCATAGGTGTCCCGGTGGCTGTCCGGGGCCGTCATAAAGGCCACATAGTCGTGCAGGAAGGCCGCCGGGTCATGGCCGCCGGCCGCGTTCATGGAGCGGATCAGCACCCGGGCGCACAGCAGGTTCAGCGTATTGTCCCCGGCCCGCAGCCCATGGTGATAATGGATGCGCGGCCGGCCCCACAGGTGCTTCTTACCCTTCAGGATCAGGGTACCGACCAGGTCCCCATCCTGGGCCCCGCGCCCCGCCTGGCCGGTACTGGCCAGCGGCATGATGGAGTTCGGATGCTCCGCCCGCGGTGACTGGTAATCGCGAATGGTGCCGAATTCGCGCCGCAGGGCGGCTACGTCGTAGTACCAATGCACCGGCATCGCCAGCGCATCACCCACGAACATGCCCCACAGGGCGCCCCGCATCCGGTCCGCTACGGTCAATTCCACCATTACATCAGTCTCGCTCTTGGTCGTTGGGGGGAGAGTGCCGATGCGGTCCAATGCCCTGAGTTCAAACCAGAAAGAGCGATCATCCACAGATGAACACAGATGAACACAGATTATTCATTGGCTTATGCTTGGTCGGGGAGGCGACCTTGCGGCTGATCGTAACCATAGCGATAAACGCATGACAATACGAGGGGAATTTGTGTTCATCTGTGGATTTTATGTTCAAGGCTTCATTGGGTCGCGGATCAGGGGGCGAGCAGGCGCCCCGGACGGACCTTAGACACTGACCGGTCGCCGGGCTAAGACCGCGGCGGACGCGGCAACAGGAAGGCCAGGCCGCCCAGCAGCAGGGTGGTTCCCAGGAGGAACAGGTGCAGGTTGACCGCACCGGCCAAGGCGACCTTGGGCGCCACCCCCAGGGGTACCAGGGCGGCCATGGCGGCGATCTCGTAGCTGCCGCTGCCGGCGATGCCGTGGACGGGCAGTACGCTGGAGAGTTCCGCTCCCATCACCCCGGCCAGCACGCGCCAGAAGTCGGCCGGGACGAAGTGTGCCAGGACACTCGCAAAGGCGATGAACTTGAGCGTCCAGGTCCCGACGGTCCACAGATAGACCCGGGCGATGAGCCAGGGGTCGCGCGGCGCCGCGGCCGCGACCTGCCGCACCAGGGCGCGTGCGCGCCCGCCCCCGGCCAACCAGGGTGAGGCGCCGACGCGCCCGATCAGGGCCAGTACTGAGAGCCCGGCGACCCAGGCGAGCCCCACCGCCCACCAGACCCACCAGGGGTCGCGCAGGTCCAGGATCAGGATCGCGATGAGCCCCAGGAAGTGCATGTCCAGGATGCGGATCCACAGCAGCGCCGCGGTCGCCTCCAGCAGGCCAAAGTCGAAATAGCGGCGCATCAGCCAGGGGAAGACCAGTTCCCCGGTGCGCATCGGCAGCAGGTTGTTGGCGCTGTTGTGCAGGATCGTCAGGCGCAGTACGCCGGTGAACTGCCCCTGCAAGCGCGGGCGGAACCAGTCGTGGACGCGCACGGCGCGCAGGCCATAGCTCAGGGCCGTGAGCAGAAAGAGCCAGCCGACCAGGAGCGGGGAGAAGGCCAGCCAGGGGGCCAGCAGCGTCCCCCAGCCGACGCTGTACTGCACCGCCGCGACCAGGGCGACGAGCAGGGCGGCGCCGATCAGCCAGTCCCGCGCTTGGCCCAGGCGCGGTCCGCGGGTGCCCAGGCGCTGCGCAGCGTCCAGGGGTGCGGGCTTGCTCAGGAGCGGCGCCGTTTCGGCGGGTAGAAGGGCGGCGCGCCCGGGGGACGGGTCTTGAAGCGGCGATGCACCCAAAAGTATTGCTCCGGCATGGTGTGGATGCGCGCCTCGATCACCCGGTTCATCAGGGCCGCGTCGGCCGCCGGGTCGCCGGTGGGAAAGGGACTGAGCGGCGCGTCGAAGGCGAGTTCCAGCCCCCGGCCCCAGGGCAGGTAACGGGCGAAGGTCGGGATCACCAGGGCCCCGGACAGGGCGGCGAAGCGCCCGAGACTGGGGACCGTGGAGGCCGGCACGCCGCAGAAGGGCACGAAGATACCACGGCGCCCGCCGTCCTGGTCCGGCAGGTAGAAGAAGGGCGTACCGGAGCGCACCACGCGGATCAGGCCGCGCAGGTCATCGCTGCGCTCAATGGAGACACTGCCGTACTGGCGGCGCGCCCGCTTGACCTGGCGGTCCACCACCGGGTCACGGATCTTCTGATACATGTAGACCCCGGCATGGACCAGGCCGGTGAAGGCCGCGCCCGCCAGTTCCAGCCCTACGAAATGGGGCACCAGCACGATCACCGGCCGACCGGCGGCGATACAGGCGTCGATGACCTCAGGGTTGCGGATGAGCACCAGACGCTTGAGCCGCGCCCGCGAAATCCCCCACACCAGCCCCTGGGTGACGGCCGCCACCCCCAGCCAGCCGAAATGGGCGCGCAGGATGCGCTCGCGCTGCGTCGGTGTGCGGTTGGCGAGACAGATGCCCAGGTTGCGGCGGGCGACCTCGCGCCGGTCCGTGGCCATGTAATAGCCCAGCCGTCCGAGGCCCTGACCCAGTGCCCACAGGAGCGGGAAGGGGAGCCGACCCAGGGCATAGGCCAGGCCGACGGCAAGCCAACTGGGCCAGTAGCGCGGATGCCGCAGCGCAGGGGCGCCGGGCAGGGGCCCGGAGTCAGGATCGGTCATCGCGGTAAACCGCTGGTGGTTGGTGTGCCGCCGCATAAGACGAGGAACGGTCCACTCATAAGGTAAACAAGTTCATTAGCGAATACTCTTGGTGTCGTTGTCGTTGTCGTTGTCGTTGTCGTAATCGAGGTTATCGTAACGCCCCGGATGGCCTTGATCATAATCCCCGCCAAGCCGCACCGGCGAGCGCACAGGCCTGAGCCCGCTCGGACGCTGGGAGCGCCGCACCCCAGTGCGGCCCGGCCTCGCGAGCGACCGCAGCGTTGCGTTCTGCGGATAGGCCGCGCCGCACTGGGGTGCGGCGCTCCCGGTGGCCGCAATGATGATCAAGACCGCCCCGGATTTTCTCGCAACCCAAATTACGTCGCTTCTCCGATTACGATCACGACAACGACAACGATTGTGTCTGGCTTGTACGTGACTCGTCACATGAATATGATACCACCGAGTTGCGTGCTCACAGGAAAAAAGGCTATTCAAACAGGGCCTCCGCGATGCGCGTCACGAAGGGCAGGGCGGCGAGGGTCAGCAGGATCGCGCGATAACCGGGCTGGTGGGTGTTGCCGAGCACCAGGACCTGATCCGGTCCGCAGCCGCTGCGCCCGCGACTGCCTGGATAAAAGCGGGCGCTGGGGTCGATGGCCGCCACCTGATCCCGAGACCCTTGGCCCCGCGGGATACAGAATTCGTAGTCCAGGGCGCGCTGCCCGCCGGGCGGCCCCTGGAGGCCGGAAGCATTGAGGCGGTCCAGGTCGAAGGCGATGACGGTCGTCGGGCCGAGGCCCGCGGCGGTTGCCGCGAGGGCGAAAGAGAAGACTATTTGTCCGCAAATGAACGCAAATGAACGCAAATAAGAAATGGGCAGGAATGCCTTCCGATGATCGTGGCGCGTCCAAGCCCCGAGCACTCCCCAAAACGCCGTGCCGGGCGCCTTGTCCATGTAACGACCAGGGCCGCGCCGGGATGCATCGCTCTCGGCGCCGACCCCCGCCTTCCCCCATTTGCGTTCATTTGCGTTCATTTGCGGACAATACTTCTCTATTTTCCCCGTCAACGCTCGAACTTGTAGAAGATATCCGCACCCGGGGCGTCCCCGCTTTCGGCCTCGAGTTCGATGTTGCGGCTCCAATCATAGCGCAGCTTGACCGCGTTCTGGCTGTCGCCGATACCGCTGACGTATTCCATATACAGGTTGGGCGCTACATAGGTCCCCACCGACAGTGACTGGCCCCCCTGCCCCGTGTCGGTGCGGGGCGCGATCCCGGTCAACAGATACTTGGTGATTTCCGCCTGACTCATGCCCGGGTCGCTCTCGGAGAAGAAGGCGAGCCTGGAGTTGCGCAGCGTGCCCACCACCCGCACCCCGGCGTTGAGGCTGCCGCTCTCGCGCTGGGCCATCAGCAGGAGGCCGGGATTGCCGATGGGGCTGTTGGAAAAGACCAGCCGCCCCTGGGTGATGGTCAGGGGGGTGCCCAACTCTGTGCCCAGGTTGCTCAGGATGGGAATCAGGTCGGTGCCCAGCCCGATCCCGGGGTTGAAGCGGTAGACCCCGTCCACGATCGCCAGTTGTCCATCGCCCAGCAGTTCCCGGCCCGGGGCCTGCAGGATGCGCAGGTTGCCGATCAGGCGCCCGCGCACCCCGAAGGCGTCGATGGTCACGTCGTTGCCCAGGGTGAGGCGCAGGTCGATGTCCACCGGAAACGGCGGCTTGGCCGCCCCGGCCTGATCCACCAACACGATGTCCGGGGACGGCAGCAGGGTCCCGGCCGGGAGCTTGCGCGGCCGGATGCGCGCCAGCGGGACCTTGATCTCGCCCCGCACCCGGGCGCCCTGGGGGGTCAGGCCGATCTCGATGTGGGGTGACAGGGTGACCTGATATTCCTTGGTGTCCGCCACCTTGAGCCGCTCACCGGCGATCAGCACCTGGCCGCTCAAGCCGCCGGCGCCGCCCTCGGCGTCACCGCTGAGCCACAGGCGCCGGCCGCCGACCTCCCCCTGGCCCTGGATGGTCAGCCGCTCCAGGGCCGGCGCCGTGAGCGTGACATCGAGGTTGGTGATTTTGGTGCCCAGCAGCGGCACCTCGGCACCGAAGCCGCGCAGCGTCGCCTGGCCCTTGACCCCGGGCCGGCTCAGGGTGCCGCCCAGGTCGAAGTCCAGGGCCAGCTTGCCGGTGATGCCGGTCAGGTTCGGGACCAGGTTGGAGAACCGCGCGAGTCCCGCCACGCCCCCGTGCACCCCCCCGCGCAAGGGCTGATCCGGGCGCGCCGGGGCGTCGAGGCGCCAGCCCGGCAGGTCCACCGCGGCCTCGAACTGACCCAGGCCCTTCAGCGGCAGGTCCAGCCGCGCCCCCAGGCCCCGGGCCCCGGCGTCCAGGGTCAGGCGCGTCCGGGAGAGGTCGAGTTCCTCGAACCTGGCCTGGCCGAGGTCCAGGCGCAGCCGCCCCTGGGGAATCTCGGCCAGGGCGCTGCCGGTCAGCACCGGACCCTTGGCCGCAAAGCGCCCCTTGACCCGGGCGGCGCCCTGCGCCGCCAGGTTCGCGGAAAACAGGTCCTGGACCAACTCGGCCCCCAGCGGGTCCAGATCGATGGTCGCCGTCCATTCGCCCGGGGCCGTCTGCTCGAACCCGAGACAGCCCCCGGAGCCCTTGGCGTTGCGCAGACACAGGGGGCCCGCCGCGATCCTGGGGCCGGCCAGGCGCAGGGGCATAGCCTGCGGGAGACGCCAGTTGCCGTAGCGTTCGCTGTCCAGGTCCAGGCGGCTCAGGGTCCCTCGATACGCGGCCGGGCCGGCACCGGCCAGCGTGAGTCCGCCGGCCGCCTCCAGCCGGATGGACAGGGGTTGGCCGCTGGCCGTGACGCTCAGCCGATGGTTCGGCACACTGCCGTCGCCGCGCACCTCCAGCCGCTCCCAGTGCAGGCCCCCGGCCGTCAGCCCCTGGCCGTCCAGTTGGATGCGCAGGGGACCGTCCGGCGCCAGGGCCAGATCCACGGAGCCCGTCAGGCGCGTGATCCCCTGACCGGCCAGGGCGGCGTCCCTGGCATCGATCTGAAGCGCCACCGTCGGCGCCTTGATCCCCCCCTGCACCCTGCCGCGTGCCTGGATGCTCCCCTTGGCCCCCGGCATGAGACTCGCCAGATCCGGCGAGGCGAGGTCGAAGCGCAGGTCGAGCTTCTCATTGATGACGCCGTCCACCCGCGCACTGCTGGGGCCCGAGGAGGCGCTGAGCCCCTGGATCCGAATGGTCCCGGCCGCCATCTGCACCTGACCCGCGGCGGCGATGGGATAGCCGCGCAAGGTCCCCTGGACCCCGGTGAGCGTCGCCGTCAGGTTCGGACCCTTGGCCTCCAGGGTGCCGCGGCTGCTGAGACGCCCGTCGATGCGGCCCGGCCACCCGGGGGCATAGGACCCGGGGTCGAGCCCCACGGCGGCCAGGTCCGCCTCCCAGGTCACCGCCGGGTCCCAGGCGACACGGGCACGGCCATCGATGCGGCCCTGGAGGACCTCCAGGCGCAGCGACGCAATCTCGGTCCCCTTCAGATCGCCCTTGCCGCCCAGCAGCAGGCGCGCCGGGGGGAGCCCGGGGCCCTGGGAGGCGGCCCTCAGGTCATAGCTGAAGCCGGCAAGCCCGCCCTTGGTCGCCAGACTGAAACCGATCCGGTCCTCGATCCCGGGGACGATCCCGCTCGGATTCAGGTCCTTGGCCCCGGCCTTCAGATCCCAACCCAGTTCCGGTGCCCAGGCGACGCTGCCGGCCGCCTCCAGGCTGCCGCCCAGAGTAAGCACCCTGAGTGCGCTGATCCGGGTCCCCTTAGCGTCTCCCTGGCCCCGCAGATCGAGGTCGACGGCCGGGAAGGCGGGGCCCTGCACCGCCCCGGAGACCGCGTAGTCATAGGCGTCGAAGGTGCCGGAGGCCTGGACCCGGCCCTGGGGTGCGGTGGCGGTCAGGGCGCCGGTGAGCGGCCAGCGCAGCCGCTCCCAGGTGCCGTTGAGTTTGAAGGTGCCGGGGCTGGGATTGAGATCCAGGTCGCCCGTGGCGGAAAAGCGCGCCCCGGAGACCGACTCGGTGAGGTCGAGCCTGCGCAGGTCGAGCCGCCGGTCCTTCCACTGGGCGTCCAGGGCCGTCTCCAAGTGGCCGAAGTCCGCCCGGTTCGGCGCCGTGCCGTCCAGGTTGCCGGTGAGGGTGGCGGCATCCAAGTCCCCGCGGGTCTCGAGGCGCCCGCGGACCGCCATCTCGGGGGCGTCCGCCTGGAAGTCAGGCACCCGCACGCCCTCGATCTGCATCACGGCGTCCCAGCGCGGGCGTTCCAGTACGTCGGCGACCTGGGCGCTCAGTGTCACCTGGGCCGAGCCGGTCAGGTCGTAGGTGACGACCAGCCGGTCGAGGTCCCCGCTGAGGTGCCCCCGGCCCGCGATCTGCACCGCGGGCGGCATGGTCAGGTCCCAGTCCAGTTGCAGGTCCAATGGATACCGGTCCGTCAACTGGGCCTGGCCCGCGCCCCTGATCGTGAGCCCATACTGGCCCGCGGCCAGTTCCAACCCGACGAGGTCCAGGGCACTGCCGGTGAGACGCGCCCCCAGGGCCGCGCGATCCAGCACGAAGAGCGGCGTGTCCACCCCGCGGTGCAGGACCCGCAGGTTCTCTACCAGGGCCTCACCGATCTCGATCTGCAGGGGCAGCGCGATCTGCGGCAGGACGATAGCCGCGGCCTGCGCGGCCTCGGACGGCGTCGTGACCACATCGACATCGCGGGCGACGACCCGGGCGATGCGCAGGGTCCCGGTGACGGCGGCCAGGGGCGACCAGTCCAGATCGAAGCTGCCCAGGCGCAGGTCCAGGTCCGGCAGCCGGATCGCCACGTCCTCCAGGTGCAGCCGCCCCAGGACCCGCCCCTGCGCCTTGCCCACCTGGATCAGTTCCGGTGCCAGGTCCTCCGCCAGCGCGAGCGCGGTGCGCAACCCGCTCTGGGTCCCGAGCACCAGCCCCAGCAGCAGCAACGTCAAGAGCAGGGCCGGGACCAGGATCGCGCCCAGCAGACGCAGGACCCGGATCACGGGATGGCGGCGGCGGCCGAGCGGGGCCGCGGCCGGCGCCGCGGGGGCGGGCGGGTCCGGCGTCGGCGTCGGCGCTGGTGCTTGGGTGTCCTCGGTCATGCTTGGGCAGTGGTCCCTGGTCAGCGGTCAGTTGCAAAGGCGGTGCGCGGTGCGGCGCTGGCCGAGGCCCGGCAGCGCGCCGCCCATCCTAGCGGACCTGGGCACGGACTGGAACCAGTCCGGCAAGGGCCCAAACCGCACCGCCAGCAGGGCGTAGGTCGGGTTAGCGAAGCGTAACCCGACCGGGCGGCCTGCCGGCAGTGCCCCGGGACCCGCAAGCCTCCCCCGCGGGCCGCTGCCCCCCGGTCGCCATTGGCACAACCCGCCCGCCCCGTGCATGATAGGCAGCGGCCCACAACAACAAGGGGAACGGCCGGTGCACTTCAACTGGCTGCACTTCACGGACCTGCACTGCGGGATGCGCGAGGACCGATGGCTCTGGGACACCGTGCTCGAGCGCCTGCGCAAGGACCTGGCGATCCTCCAGCCGCGCTGCGGCGCCTGGGACCTGATCCTGTTCACCGGCGATCTGACCGATCGGGGCACCCGGGCGCAGTTCGACGAACTTGACGCCGGCCTGACGCGGCTCGGCGATTGCATCGCAGCGCTTCAGGGCGGACGGCAGCCAATCCTGCTCGCGGTCCCCGGCAACCATGACCTGCAGCGGCCGGAAACCGACGACGAGGGTCTGAGCGTGCTTGCGGCCTGGCTTGGACAACCGCGGTTGCCGCAGGTCTTTTGGGACAAACCGGATGCGGTCGCCTGCCAGACGATCGACACGGCCTTCGCCGAATACCGCGCCTGGTGGGATCGCCGCGTGGCCCCGCAGTTGGGAACCGAGGGCCGGTCGAACTGACCCGCGGGGCCCTGCCGGGCGATTTCAGCGCCACGCTCGCGCGTGAAGGCTGTCGCCTGGGCATCCTCGGTCTGTGAATACCGTCGCCCTGCAACTGACGAAGGACGACTATGAAAAGAAGCTCGTCCTGCACGGTCTCCAGTTCCCTGCGGCCTGCGGCGGCAGCGGGCTGGACTGGGCCGCTTGCCACAATGCCTGTCTGCTGATGACCCATCACCCCCCGGCCTGGTTGGACGCCGTGTCCCGCGGCCACCTGGAGGGGCAGATCACGGACGACGGCCGCTTCGCCGTCCACCTCTGCGGGCACCTGCACGAGCCCTACCGTCTGCGCAGCGCCGTCAACGCCAATCCGGAGAAGTTCCTGTTCCAGGGCCGCTCACTCTTCGGCCTGGAGCACTTTGGCGGTCAAGAGACGCGCCTGCACGGCTATACCGCGGGTCGCATCGATCTCGGCGGGCCCCAGGCCGGCACCCTGGTCCTGTGGCCGCCGCGCGGCGAGTTATCGGGCTGAGAACTGCGGATCAATGCCGACAGCAACGACCTGCCGGTCGAGGCGACCGACACCGGGCCGATCCCATTCAAGTTGGTGCGTCCCTGCACCGGCGCCGCGGACGCCGTGCTCAGGCGGCCGGCCAAGCCGGCGGTGCCAGCCCCGGCCGCAGTCGCGCCCCCCGCCGCCCCCGCGGTTGGGCCTGCGCCCCCGCCGTCCGGGTCCGCTGCCGCGACGCTCGATCACTATTGCAATATCCGCCGCTCCATCGACGGCCTGACGGGTATCCTGAAGGACATGAACGCACTGACCCAGAACGTCCACGTCGCAACCGATTTCGCCGCACTCCTCGATCGTCTGACGGCGTCTAGGGGGACCCTGATCCCCCCGACACACCCCCACTGCCAACCGTGGCGGACCGCTTCGATCCGGAGTTTGCCCGCAAGATCGAGGAATCGCTCCAATCGCCGGACAGTGCCCCGTTGCGCCGCGCGCTGATGGCTCGGCTGGGTGCATCGACGGAGACCGGGCTGGGCGAGGCACTGTGCCGCAAGGACGCGATGAAGGCCCTGGTCGACTTCCGCGCCGCCGCGCACGCCGGTCGGCTCGGGATGGCCGCCGCGACCTGGTCCGGCCCATTGCAGACCGCCGCCCGCCGCATCCTCGGTTGGCTCCTTGCCCGCCTGGTGCAGCGGGAGCGGCCCGCCGACCCCTTCGCGTTCGAGGTGCGGGTCGGTACCGAGGTCGGTGGCGAGGTACTGTGGCTGCGCTGGCTCGGGGGCGACGAGCACCCTGAGTTCAAGGGCGCTGGCCGACGCGGTGGCGTTTGACCGCGAATCCATCGGCGCCCCTTACTACGCGACCTTCGACCGCGGCCGGGCCGATGATCCCTACAACGACCCCGATATCGTTGCGCAACTGCGGTGCATCGGCCTGAAGATCATCGCGATCGAGGCCGCGGAAGAGGACCTCTTCGCCATTTCGGAGCAGAAACTGCGTACCTTCATCTTTCAGTGTGTCGACACCATTGAGGGCCCGAGTCCATGACCGAGATCCCCCAGATTCCCGTCGGTGAACGCCTGACCCTCCCAGCCGTCGGCCCCTGGCCCGAGTCCTGTCACGTCTTCGCGGAACCGGATGCCTATGCCATCGCCGCCGCTATCGCTGCCGGGCGCCCGCTCCTGGTGCGCGGTGAACCGGGCGTGGGCAAGAGCCAGTTGGCGCGGGCGGCGGCCGTGGTGTGCGGGCGTCTCTTCGTCTCCGAGGTCGTGCACTCGCGCAGCGAGCCGCAGGACCTGCAGTGGCGTTTCGACGCCGTGGCCCGCCTGGGCGAGGCCCAGGCACTGGACGCGGCGCGGGTGGAGGACGTGGGTCCAGCCCTCAACCCACTGCGGTATCTGAGCCCGGGCGTGCTCTGGTGGACGTTCGAACATGACCGCGCACCTGACGGAGGCGGGTGAGCGGGAGCCGGAGCAGGTCCGGCTCTTCGGGCACATCGCGGACTTCGCCCTCAAGAAGGCGTCCGTGGACCTCTGATGGCCGTCGGTCGCTCCCTGCCCAGCCGCGCCGCGGTCGGTCGTGCCGACCTGCTGCGCCTCCTGGGGGCCGCCGGGGAGACCGGGCTCGCGGCCATGGCCGACCTGGCGGGCTTCGAGTGGCGTCCCCGGGCCGCGCCGCCGCCCCATCGGCCGCGCGCCCCCGAGGAACTCCCCGCCGCGGGCCTACCCCCGGGGCCAGCCGCCGCCGCGGTGTCCCCGGGCGCCGTCACCGGCGTGACCCTGTATCGGGTCACCGTCTGGGAGTCGATCCCGCGCAGCACCGCGGTCGGGGAGTGCCCGGCCTGGTGGCATCAGGCGCGGCGCCTCCCCCCGGGGACCCCGCGCGCGGTGGGTCCCTTCACGCCCGCGCCCGAACCCCTGCTGCCCTGGCGGCGCCTCTGGCCCTTCCTGCGTGCCGCCCTGGGTCAGACGCGCGACGACCGGGCGGTCGATCTGGAGCGCATGGTCGAACTCGCCGCCCGCGGGCAGGTGCCGCGCCGCCGGCCGCGCCGGCGGCATCAGCACTGGGCGCCCGCCGCCCGCGTGATCCTGGACCTCTCGCCCTACCTGGAGCCCTTTCACGCCGACCTCGCCGCCCTGATCCGGCCACTGACGCGGCTGCGCGGGCCCCTCGGGCTTCAGGTCCTGGCCACCACCGAAGGTCCGGCGGGCCCCTTCATCGAACGACTGGAGGCCCGCCGCTTCCGTACCCTGCCCAACCTGCGCCGGTGGGATGCGCAGCACCCCGTCCTCGTCGTCGGCGACCTGGGCTGCTACGCCGACCCCGACCGGCGGGCCGCCTGGGGCGCGCTCGGTGCCCAACTGCGCCGGGCCGGGGTGCGCCCGGTCGCCCTGCTGCCCTGCCCGCCGCGCTATTGGGACCAGGACCTGACCCGCGGCTACCGCCCCTTCACCTGGGACCGTCGGCACCGGCTGCCCGCGCGGATCGGCCGCCCGCGCGCCGCGCCCGCGGAACCCGCGAACCCGGCCGAGGACCCCGGCGCCCGGCGCCTCTTGGACCTGCTGGCCCCGGCGCTCCGCGTGGAGCCGGCCTTGCTGCGCGCCCTGCGTCACCGCCTGGGCGCACCGGGCATGGACGTCGGGGCCGAGGCCGCCGCCTGGTTTCACGCCGACCTGGAGCACCGGGCCGGGGCGGCGGAGTGGACCGCGACCGCTGGGAGGCGCGTCGCGCGGCCTTCGGTGACTACCCCCTGGCCGAGCGCCGCCTGGCCGGCCACCTGGTGCTCGACCACCACCGGCACCTTCCCAGGTCGGTGGGCGCGGCGGAGACGGTCAATCTGGGCTAACTGCCGGGCGCGAACGCCGGCGCGGACCTGCGTGAACAGGTGGCGGACGCCGCCGCCTACCGTGCGGCCACCCTGCGCACCCTGGAGGAGACCGGGGACCCGGACCAGGCGCGCCGCTTGCGGCAGTACGCCGGCCGTCTGGGTGAGCGCCAGCCGGCGGACGCCTGGCAGGACGACCGCCAGGCCGCGCTCTGGGTGCAGGCCCACCGTGACGAGCTCCTGGCCGGCACCTGCGCCCTGCCGCCCGGCCTGGAACTCGCCACCGTCGATTGGGTCCTGGCCGGCGCGGGTGAGCCCGCGTCTGGACCCTGATGCAGCGGGGCGAGGCCCTGGTGCTGGCGCTCAACCCGCCCCTGCTCGAGGCCCTGGGGCCCGGTGCAGGTCCGGGCACCGACCCCGCCGACCCCATCCCGGCAAGCCGCCTGGCGCACCTGCGCCAGACCGAGACCCCGGTGCAGTACGCCCCCCTGGACCAGCCGCAGCGCCAATCCAGCGCCCCGCCCGGAGTGCAGGGCCGCATCCCCCTCACCGGTGCCGGGATCATCCTGCGCGCCTATGACGCGGTGCTCACCATCGAGCCCCTGACCAAGCCCGAGTGGGCCCAGGCCATCGGGCGGGACGGCTCCGGGCTCTATGTGGAGGTGGCGCAGGGGGAGGGGACGCGGCGGCTGCGCTGGGTCTCGCCCGGCGACGCCCTGGGGCTCGAAACCGCCATCGAGATCCGCGATCTGCCGATCCCCCACGCCGCCTTCTGGGACACGTCGGACTACCGCGACTGGCAGCATGGCGACCTCGCCCGGCCGGGCTGGGCCCGGCGCGTCGGGCGTGACGAACACGGCTTCTGGGCCGAATTCGTGTTCAAGGGCGTTACCCAGCGGATGCGTTGGGTTTAGCCCGGGGAGTTCACCATGGGCTCGCCCGCGGCCGAGCCGGAGCGCCTCGACAACGAGAAACAGCACCAGGTCCTCCTCACCCAGGGCCTGTGGCTCGCGGACACCGCCTGCACCCAGGCCCTGTGGGAGGCGGTGATGGGCGAGAACCCGAGCGGGTTCAAGGGTGCGGAGCGCCCGGTGGAGCAGGTCGACTGGGAGCAGGTGCAGGCGTTCATCGGGCGGCTCAACGCCGCCGTCCCGGGGCTCGAGCTGCGCCTGCCGACCGAGGCGGAGTGGGAGTATGGCTGCCGGGCGGGCACCAATACGCCCTTTTCATTCGGCCAGACGATCACCACCGAGCAGGTGAACTACGACGGCAACAATCCCTATGCCGGCGGCGAGAAGGGTCCCTGGCGGCAGGAGACCGTCGCAGTCAAGGCCCTGCCATGCAATGCTTGGGGCCTCTATCAGATTGGCTCGAGGTCCACAAGCCAGGCCGGCGGAGCCGGGGCCAAGTGAAGCGGCGCCGGGGGAGCGCAGGGCCGGACTGACGCCGTGGAGCGGCGTCGGTCAGGTCCTGCGCGGGGCCTGGCGTAAGGTACTGAAGCGGTGAGCCGCCGCGAAGCCCTTCTGGCTCCCACGCTCCTGCGCTCCTGCGTGGGAGCAAGTGCGGGCGCTCCGCGTCCAGTGCCAGGACCGGACGCGGAGCGCCCGCGCTGCATTCCCCTGCTTCCGCGTGGGAACGAGAGGCACGAGAGGCCGAAACCCGCTGCGCCGCCGCCGGGAGTCGGGTTACGTTGCGCTAACCCGACCTACGCAGGACGTAGGGCCCGCCGCCAAGGCTGAAGCCTTGGACTCCCGGCCTTGTTTCCCGCGCCAGCTGATCCAGCGAGGCCCACAGATGAAATACCAGTTCTTCGACATCCCGGTCCAGGGCGGCGCCGAGGCGCAAGAGGACTTCAACCGCTTCCTCGCCTCCCACCGCATCGCCTCGATCGACCGGGAGTTCGCCGCGGACGGCCGCCTCAGCCTCTGGTGCTTCTGCGTCACCTACCTGGAGGGCGAGGGGGCGGCAGCGCCCCAGGCCAAAGGCAAGATCGACTACCGCGAGGTCCTCAGCGGGGCGGTCTTGCCCGTCCCGCCGACCCCGTGGAAGCTCAGGATGCGATGGCGGTCCGGCGGCAGGTCCGCACGCGCCGCCTCGAAGCGGGCGATGGGTCCCTCCCGGTTGGTGAAGATGCGGTTGGCGGCCGGGCGGGCGCAGCGGGAGCGGGGTGACATGGCGGCGTTCCTTCGACGGTGGTCGGGGCCTGGATTATCCCGGCAGGCATCAAGGCAAGCAAGGGGTTGCCGCGGGTGGGGCCTGTGGGTGGGGCAGGCCGGGGACGACCGTGGGTCGGGATGCCGTTGCGTGTGCCGGGGCGGCGCTTGGTCCGCACAGCGGACCCGACGGGCCCGTAGGGTCCGCTGTGCGGACCGGCGACCCCGCCAAGGCTGAAGCCTTGGACTCCAGGCGGCAGGCTGCCCCCGGCGGGCGCTCACCCCTCAACCAACCACCCCCAACAAGCCCCGCGCCCCAGCGGCGTGCGCCGCCCCAGGAGCGTGTCGGCGGCCTGCCGCGGGTCGAAGTCGCCGGTGGTGAAGGCGAGCGCGGGCCGACCCGCGAGGCGTCGGTATTGCTCGCGGGCGTGCCGGATCAGGGCCGCCTGGGCCGGCAGCAGGGTCTTGGCGAAGGCGGCGGGGGGCGGGTGGTAGAGGGTCAGGACCTCCACCCCGTGGTCGCGGTGCAGGCGCGCGGTCTCGGTGTCGACATCGGCGCGCCGCGGCAGGGCGTCGCCGCCGTAGGGCGCCGGGTGGGCGGTGGCATGACCGGGGGAGTCGCCGATCAGCAGCAGCAGGCGCCGGCGCTCGTCACCCCACTGCAGGCGGCCGGCCGCGGCCAGGGCGTCGGCCAGGGCGTCCACGAAGTCGCCGCCGGGGCTGGGCGTCAGGCGGGTGAGCAGCAGCTCGGTGAGCGACTCGGGGGTCATGGGGATCAGCAGGTGTTCGGGCCGCTCCGGCGGCAGGCTGCGCAGGTGGAAGTCGGGCAGCAGGTCGGGGGCGTAGATGCCGGGGGGCGGGGCCTCGTCGCCAAAGGCGATGACGGCGAGCCGGCAACCCTGGCCAGGCCCGCCCAGGTGCCGCACCAGGTCCACGACCGGCGCGACCACCGCGCGCCATTGGTCGGGCTGGTTCAGCAGGAAGGCGTCCAGCCCCGGGGGGGCGGTCGGCATATCCCGTTGGTCCGGGTCTGGTCCCGGCGTCGCTGACGGGTGCCCGGGGTCGGTCGGCGCCCGCCCCGGCGGTGCCGTGGCGGTCCGGGTGGTGGCGTCGATCACCAGGCAGAGGTCCCAGGGGGTCTCGGCGCGGGGGACGGGGAGCGGCGCCGGGGTGGTAGCGGCGGGCTCCAGCGGCAGGAACAGGACCTGGTGACTGCCGACCAGCAGCACCGGTTCGCCGCCGTCGTCCAGGCGCAGGTGACAACCCACCACCTCGTCGGCCTGGGCGCGCACCTCGGCGCGCAGGCACGGCTGGCCCCCGCGGGCGAGCTCCAGGTGGATGGCGTCGGCGCCGGGGAGGCACTGCAGGCTGAAGCGGTAGTCCCCGGCCGCGTCGGGTTGGAGCGCGAGCGGTTCCGGGGTCTCGCCGCCCGCGGGGATGGCGGTGAGGGTGATGGGTGCGGGGGGCTGGGGGCTGTCCATGGGCTAGCGCTTGCTGCCATGCGCCGCGGCGGCGCCCGGCGGCAACCGGCCCGCGGGGTGGCCCGGTCCCGGGGCCAAGGGTACCTCGCAGAACCAGGGGGGGCCGCAGGACGACCAGTCCGGACGCGGCGGCGCGGGCGCGATCCAGGTCCCGGCGGCGCCGGGTTGGTGCTCGACCTCCTCAGGGGGCGCGGCGTTCCCGGTTGAGCCCTTGACCCACCAGGCACTGCCGAGGACGGCGAGCAGGTTGAGCACCAGCAAGCCGGTCAGGACCCAGGGCCAGGCCCAGGCGAGACGCGGCCCCCGGGGTCGGGCCTCGTGGTCGTCCGTGGCCGCTGGGGTCGGTTCGCCGTGGAGCCGCTCCAGCCGGCGCTCCAGCCGCCACAGGGCGCCTTCGATGCCGGGCCGGCGCAGCACGTTGAGCAGGAGGCTGCGATAGTCGTCCGGCAGCCGGTCCAACTGGTCCAGGAAGGCGCGCAGGGTGGACTGGTCCGCGCGGGTGGCGGGGACCAGGACGAAGGTGCCGGGGTCGGCCGGAATGGTGGCGCCGTCGCCTGGTGTCCAGGCGGGCGACTGGCCCGGGCGCAGGACCAGCCACTCGGTGGCCGGGTCATAGCCCGCGGCGGGGATGGTCGCGAGGCGCAGCGCGGCACCGGTGTCGGTCGACCGGGTCACGGCGATGATGCCGCCGCCGGCCGCGGCGACCCGTGCCGCGAGTCCCGCGGGGTCGGCGGCCGGTCCCGCCGCGTCCGGCCCCGGGTCCGCGAGGGCCGCCCGGCACCAGACCTGATAGAGGGCCGCGCCGGTCTCCCCGGTGTCCGTCCAGGTGCTCAGGTGACCGGGCGCGGTGTCGCGGTCGCAAAAAAAGGCGAGCCGTTCGTTCATCGGTGATTCGCTCCGCAGTTGTCGGTCCAGGTCCCGTCACTGTCCAAGTCCCCCCAGGCCCGCGCCAAGGCCATCGCCTCGGCTGGGGGCAGGGCCTCGCGTTCGGCGTCGATCAGGGCCAGGGCCGCCCGCCGGGTCGCCTCCGCCGGTGCGCACCAGGGCCGGGGCGGGGCGGTGTCGCGCGCGTCCGGCGGCGTGGTCTGCGTAAGGACACTGCCGATCAGGGCCGCCCACCAGCGCGGCTCCCGGCGCAGTGGGGCGCAGTCTGGTTGGTACATGAACCAGAGCGCCAGGGTTCCGGCCTGGCGCTCGGGCCTCAGGCAGGCGGCGAGGTGCAGGAGCGGCAGGATGGGCCGGTCCGGGCTCAGCAGTGCCCAGTGATAATAGCCGCCCTCGCCGCCGATCGCCCGCTCCAGGGTCTGCCAGCCGTGCCTGATCAGCGGGCCGTCGCGGCGGCGCTGCCGCGGGGGCAGGGCGCAGATCGCCCGGCACAGTTGCATGAGCGGGTGCGACCGGGCGTCGCGCCCGTCCTGGTCCGCCGCCGCCTGGACGCGCTGCCGCAGCCCCGCCAGGGCCGCGTTGCCGTCCGCCCCCGCGGCCAGGGCGGCGATGACCTCGCCGAGCCAGGGCGCGTCGGCGGCCGTCATCCATTCAGTGCGCTCCAGATCCGCGGCCAGGGCCGCGCGCGCCTGCGGGTCGGGGCAGCGCGCGGCCAGGTCGCGCGCCTGGTCCTGCTGGAACGGATGGACCCAAGGCCAGTGGGTGTCGGGCCGGGTCAGCAGGTCGACCGTCGCGGGTGCGAGTGGGCCCAGGTCGGCCATGACCTGGTCCCAGGTCTCGCGGGTAATGTCCACCAGGTCGGCGCCCCGGGCCTGTGTCCGCTCTGGCCGCCACTGGGGCGGTCGCGCCCTGGCCCGGTCGTCGCGCAGCACGGCCAGCGCGGGACTGGTGAGCCAGGTCAGGGCGAGTCGGTGGCGGGCGTCCTGCTCCAGCGCGGGGCCGGCGTGGCGCCGCCAGGCGAGCCAGGCTCCGGCCTGGATCAGGTGCGCCGTGGTCGCCGGCGGTTCCAGGTCCATCAGGGTCGTGACCCGGGCCTGGTAGGCGGTGAGGGCGCGCGCCGCGGTAGCGGGCAGGAGTCCGCCCAGCGTCATCAGGTCGGCGCACGGCAGCCGCCGCGCGATGGGCGCGGTCTCCAGCAGCAGGACGGCGGCTGCCGGGGTCGGCGCGATGCGCAGGCGGCCCCGCGGGTCGAAGAGGTCCGCGGCGATGGCGTCGAGCCCGCCCGGAGCCTGCTCCAGTCGGGCGAATAGGCGCGTCGGCAGGTCCTCCAGCCCGCTCCAGGTCCGCGGCTCCTGAAGCAACTGCCGCGCCAGGGCCGCCGCCTGGGGCAGCGGCATGGTCGCGAGGTCGCCGCGGCGCCAGGGGGCCGCGAGTGCGCCGGTCCGGTCCGCCTCGAGCAACAGCGCGAACAGGCCCGGCTGGTCCAGCACGGCGAGCAAGTGCGGCGCCTCCGCGCCGCGCGCGCCCAAGACCCCGGCCCGATACTCGGCCCGCAGCGCGCCGGTCAGGGGGGCGCCGTCGGCCGCCAGGGTCGCGATAGGCAGGGGCCGGGTCAGGGCGGCGCAGCGCGCGTCCGCGATCAGCGGCGGGTCCAGGTCGCACAGTGCCAGCAGGCGGCGGCGCTTGGGCGCCTCGGCCGGGTTCCACCAGGCGGCCAGACCCTCGTCGAGGGTGCTCCCCAGCCGTTGGAAGGCGTCGACCAAGGCCACTTGGAGGCACCCCTCGCCGGGGCTCAAGGCCTCGTCGGCACGCAGGATGAAGCGGATCAGGTGGTCTTGCGGAAAGCGCGCCCAGTCGTCCGGGCGGATCAGCGCCGACCAGGGGACCTGGTCAGTGGCCCGCGCCTGGGTCAGCAGATAGTTGGCGAACAGGCTGCCGCAGTGGGCCGCGCCGCCGGCCAGCGCGACGGCCAGGTTGTAGGTGAGGGTGACCCAGCCGGTCAGTTCCGGTCCGGGGGCCGCGGCGGGGTCGGCCCAGAGCCGGTCGAAGCGCTCGCCGAAACCCGTCAACTGGGCCGGGAAGCGCTGGGCGCTCTCGCTGACGGCCCGCGCATAGTCGCTGAGTCCTGCCGCCGGCGCTGGTCCGTCGCACCGCTCGCCGCGGGCATCGAGCAGCAGGGCGCGGCGGCGCACCGCGCCCAGGGCCGCCCCGGCGAGGTCCTCGGGGATGACCAGGAGGTCCACCGCGGCGCCGTCGGGGTCCTGGCCCAGGAAGAGCGGCGGGTTGCGGCTGAAGACCCGCACGCGGCAGCGGCGCCGCAATCGGCCCGGCAGGGCCCCGCGGGCGAATGAGATGACCCGGGCGAGCGGTGACCCGGCGGCAAAGGCGGTGAGCGGCACGGCCAGGATCACCGGCCAGCCCGTCACCATGCCGTGGAAGAGGTGGGTGATGAGGCCCACCGCCAGCGCCTGCTCCCGCGCGGCGCAAGCGGGGTCCGGCGCAGGGGCGGGCGGCAGCGGCAACCCGGCAACCGACGCGCCCGTCGGTGCCTCCGTCAGGAAGGCCGCATCCTGACCGAGATAAAGACCCGGGTCGAAGTCCGCCGCAAAGGCCGCCAGGGGCCAGGCGCGCGCGTGGGCGAAATAGGCGTCCCGCCGGTCGTATTTCCCGGCGGCAGCGAGCCGGACGACGAAATAATAGGGACCGGCCGGGAAGCAGGCCCAGCCGGTCAGTCGCTCCTGGAGCCGGCCATGGTCGCCGGGGCCGGCATCAAGCGTCAGCCAATGGCGGATACCGCGCAGCAGCTCGGGGTCCGCCTGCAATGGCGCGTCCGCCGCGAGATACTGCTCGCCACGCCGGATCGGCGTGCCCGCCTCGCCGATCCCCTGATCGGCCTGGCCGCGGCAGACGTTTAAGCTCTGTGGAATCAAAGAGGCCCCCGGTCAGGAGTTTATTGTCCGCAAATGAACGCAAATCGGAAAAGAGGCTTCAGGTCTTGTCGGTGGTAAGGGCCAGTCGGCACCGCGGACCCCGCGCTGCGCCTCCGTAGGGTCCGCTGCGCGGACCGCCAGTCATGCGCAAAGCCAGCAACGACCAGCGCCAAGCGCGGCGCGGTCCACAGTTCCGGAGCGGCCTTGATCATAACTCCGGCCACAGGTCCTGGCGGCAACCCGTCGCGGCCTGGGGGCCGCTCCTACGCCGTAGGAGCGGCCCCCAGGCCGCGACGGGTGTCACCCCCGAGGTGGCCGGAATAGTGATCAAGGCCCCCGGAGCGCTCTTCCTATTCGCGTTCATTTGCGGACAAACCCTCTGCTTGCCTCGCGGGGCTTACATCAGCGCATTCGCACGCTCGCACAGCGCCACCAGCAGCGGCAACTCGACATGCACCGGCACCGGGGGCAGGCGCGGGGGCCGCTCGTCCGGGTTGGGGTACTGGAGCTCCAGATGATCCAGGGCCTCGCCGTGGATGGCGCTGACCGGGATCAGCCAGGGGCGGCCGGCGCCGAAGCCGAGCAGGTCCGGGATGCCGGCGACCCCGGGGGAGGGCGCCGCGGCGAACTCCTCGCCCAGGAACCGTGAGACCCGGCGCGCATTGGCGAGATAGCGCGCAATGCCCCCCCCGGTGCGGGTCCGTGCCAGGAAGGCCGCGGGCGCCTGCAGATAGCCGCCGATCCAGGTGTCGCGCAGCCCCGCCAGGGCGCAGCGGCGGTCGTCCGCCATGGTCAGCGCCAGGATCGAGCGCACCGGCTGACGCAGCCGCAGGCGGCGGCGCATGTCCTTGTAGTTCTGCACCACCTCGTGGAAGGACTCCAGCAGGGCGTCGCGCTCCCGCCAGTCGGCCGCCGACAGGTCCGCGGCCGGGAACACCGCCCACAGGGGCAGGCAAAAGGCCATCACCCGCGCCTCCCGGTACGCCTGCACCCAGAGCCCGCGATTCAGCGGGTCCCGGGCCTCGAAGAACTGCTCCCCGGACCCGTCGAAAAACTCGACCTCCATGGCGGCGCGGGTGCGCCCGAGCAGCCCGGTCCGATAGGGCAGGGTCAGCCGGTACCAGGGTTGGCTGGCCGCAAGCGTCGTGCCCAGGCGCGTCCACCGCTCGTAGTCCCCATTGAAGCGCTGCAGATTGACGGTGAGGGCGTGCTCCTCGCGCGACAGTGTCCGGACCAGTTCGACGCCCTGGGTGTCCAGGAAATAGGCCAGTGCCCCGGCCGTGCGCGCGTGCTGGACCCGATAGACCATGGCCTGGAACAGATAGCTCTTGCCAACCCCCTTGCCGCCGATGATGCCGAGCCGCTGGACGCTGCGGTAGCGCCCGAAGGGCTCGGCGTCGGCGTCGAAACCGAGGCCTGCGTCCGCGGACTCGGCGGTCACGGCCGTGCGGGCGCGCACGGGCGCGGGCGGCGGAGCGGGTGGCGGCGCCGCGGTCGCGGGCGGCGGGGTCGCGGCGAACTCGGGCTCGGGCGCGTCGACCAGATCGCCGAGCTCGAACCGCGGGTCGGCGGGGTCGGTGCGGATCGCACCCCAGTCGTCCGGCTCGTCGTCGTCGGTCGGGTCCGCGGCGAGTCCGCCTTGAATAGTGTCGGTCATCTCAGTCCGCCAGGACCCGCATCACCACCCAGTCGCGGTCGGCGAGGTGGTGGTCGATGAGCGGCGCGGTCAGCTTCCAGGCTTGGCCCTTGCCCTTGATCCGGAAGCCCTGATCGCTGGCAGCGCCGCTGACGCTGAGATCCGCGTCCTTGAGGGCCGCGCGCAGGGCGTCCTGGGTCGCGCGCTGGTAGCGGTCGCGCTCGGCGGGGGAGGCCCCGGCGGGGACCGCGAACGCATACCAGATCTCGGCGGGCGGGGAGCGCTCCGACAGGGCGCCGGTGCGCGACGAATAGACGATCCGCAGTTCGGCCAGCACCGCGGCCCCGCGACCCTTGGCGCCAGGGCCGCTGCCGGAGACGGGGGCGTAGGCGAAGCAGTCGATACGGTATTCCCGGCCCGGTTGCTCGAAGGCCTGGCCGCCGCAGTCGTTGCGTCCGCCCGGCTGCAGGCGCCTGGCGGCGGCGAGGTCGAGGCCCCAGAGCCGTGCGACCTCGTTGGCCCGGTAGCCGGTGCCCCGGTCGGTAAACAGTGTCTTGCCCAGGAGCGTGCGCGGCGTAATGGTTTCGGTCAGCCCGGGGCCGGGTGGAGGCCCGATCATTGTCACCGACCAGGCATCGGACCAGTGATCGCCGATCACCCGCAGGAAGGCGCTTAAGTCGGTCGCGGCCGCCGCGTAGGCGCCCGGCAAGGGACCGGTGGTGATACCGGCAGGCGCCGGGTCCAGCGCTTGAAAGATGCGGCCGAACTGCTCGAAATAGTCGGCCACGATGCGACCAGGCCCGGCCAGATTTTGGGCGCCCAGACCGAGGGACGACAACCGCGGCGGGCCGCCCGAGCGCGCTGGATCGAGCCCCCGGGCGACGCTGCCCATGAGCCGCTGCGCCCCCGCGGTGAAGGCGTCCTCACGACCGGGCGCGGCGCTCTTGCCCCAGCCCCCGGCGGGCCAGACAAGCGGGTGCCGCGGCAGGGCGCGCAGTCCTGCGATCACGGCCTCGGCCTTGGGCAGCCGCAGGTCGAAGCGCGACCAGTCGAAGTCGGTGGCGGCGCGCACGACCGCTTCGGTGTCATCGAGCGCGGCCATGGCGGCGTCCAGGGTCGGTGCGTCGGTCCCGTTCGGACGGGCCTGGCGGTCGGGCCCCGCGGCCGGCCCCGGGGCGCCGGTCAGGGCCGGCGGCAGGATCAGGGCCAGGGTGAGCAGGAGGCTCGCCGGTGCGACACGCTGGGTCCAATCGCTGTCCGGATGGATGCGGGCCAGGCGCGGGGCCAGTGCCAGGGCGCCGGCCAGGGTTGCCGTAATCAGCGCGTGCAACTGGGCGGTCGGCAGCCAGGCGGGGCGCACCAGGGCGGCGAGCGCGATGACGGACGCCAGGCAGGCGAGCGCGAGCGCCCACAGACGCGGCCACAGCGGACCCGGCCGCCGACTGCCGGCGGCCACGACCGCCCCGGCAAGCGCCGTCGCGCCGAGTGCGGCCAACCAGGGCAGCGGCAGAAAGAACCGGTAAGCAGCACGCAAGTGGGCGCTGTGCTGCACCGCCGCCAGGACGCTCAGCAAGGCCAGCAGCGAGGCCCAGGAGAGCATCGCGGCCGGCAGACCCAGGGTGCCGAGGCGCTGCGCGAGGGACCCCGGCGCCAGCGGGTCGGGGATGGCGGACTGCCGCTCACGATGCCCAGCACCACCCATTACCCTCACTCCGGCAGTTGCTCACGCCAAGACGCCAAGAAATACAATAGGGTTCTCAACTTTACGAGTTGTATGGTACGCATCGCGTATCCGCCATGCTGCCACGACCGCCGGAGCCGGGTACGCGATGCGTACCCAACGGCGACAGCGGTGTTCTCACGGACCGGGCCTCGTTGTCGTAATCGTGGTCGGATGATTCGATTACGACAACGACAACGACAACGACAGCGTACCCGGGATCTCGGTCATCACATCAGTTTTGATCGCACCCGCCGGACGGACCCCGCGGGGCGCCGACCCAGGGGATAGCGCATACTGATAGCGTCCAAGTGCGGCCGATCCGCCATTTTCCAGCTTCACGCACTGCGCTACCCGACCAGCCGCTCATGCCAGCCCCAGGTTTCAACTCCATCGCCGTGCGTAGGTCCTTGTCCCTCGGGCTGGCCCTCGCCCTCGTCGCGGCCGGGCCAGCGGCGGCGGCCCCCGCACCCGCGGCAGCGCCCTGGCCCGCGGGGCTCTACAACCCGAAACCCCTGGCCGACGACCTGATCCTGCCCTTGCCCTGCGGCGGCGCCCTGGCCTTGCGCCCGGTGGCGACCCCCGCCGACAGTCGGCGGACCCGGCTGGTCGGTCCCTTTGCGGGGCCGACGGGGGACGCGCAGCGGCACCTGCTGATCGGCAAGTACGAGGTCAGCGCCCTCCAGTATCAGGCGGTCATGGCGCAAGGCAGCGGCCAGGCCTGCCCCCCGGTCGCCGCCGCCCCGGCGGGCGCTCAGGTCGACCCGCGCCTCGCCGCCCAGGTCGGCGTGAGCCGCATCGATGCAATCAACTTCGCCGCGCAACTCTCGCGCTGGCTCCAGGCCAATGCCGGGCACCTCCCCCCCTGCGCGGCGGGCGCGGCGCCCTGCCTGCCGCGGGTCGAGGGCAAACCCGCCTTCGTGCGGCTGCCGCTGGACCTGGAATGGGAGTATGCCGCCCGGGGTGGGGCCCTGGTGCCGGACGACACCTTTGCGCTGCCCCGTTACCCCATGCCGGAGGGCCTGGACCGCCACGCCTGGTACAACCGCAACGCCGATGGCGAGATTGCCCCGATCGGCCGGCGCCTGCCGAACCCGCTGGGCCTGCATGACCTCTATGGAAACGCCTGGGAACTGATGAACGACCCCTACAGTTCACCCCAGTTCCCCGGTCAGGTCGGGGGCGACGTCCTGATGGGCGGCGGCATCCACAGCGCGGACGAGGAACTGCGGGCGGACGCCCGGGTCGAGGTCCAGCCCTACGATTCAGCCGGGGACGTCAAGACCGCCGACACCGGTTTTCGGGTCGTGCTCGCCGCGCCGGTCGTGACCTCGGCGGCCAGGGTGCCGGCCGCGCCGCCGCCCCCGGCGCCGCCCCGGGAGACTCCGGCGGACGGCCACCTGCGGATCGAGGTGGACGCCTACGCGATGGTCCTGGTCGATGGGGAGGTCAAAGGTTCGTTCGACGCCGGCCGGCCGCTGGAGTTGCGTGGTCTGAGAACCGGGAGTCACCGGATCGAGGTTTCGCCCCTCGTTTCGGGCTATCCGAAGGCCGAGAAGACGGTCGTCCTGACTGACGCCGAGCCGGTCAGCATCCAGATCCACCTGGAGCCGACACCCGAGCGTGCCGAGTCACTGCTGGATCTCAACCCCGATCAACGGCGCCGGGTGCGGCGGCAATTAAACGACCTGGGCTATCCCTGCGACCCCGCCTCCGACCGCTTCGACCGCGGCTTCCAGGTGGTCTTGCGCGAATTCCAACGCGAATCCGGGCTCCCGATCACCGGTAAGCTGACCCCCGAGACCCGCGCCCAACTCGAACGCCGGGCCGCCGAGCAGCAGCGGGCGCGCAAGGCCGCCGAACGCGCCCCCGCGCCTGCACCGCAACCCGGCGGCCGCTACCTTCAGCCCGCCGATTCGGCCCCCGATGGGCGCTGGATGGACCCCGCCGCACCCTGATCCGGCGTGCCGATGCTGGCCGGAAACGCCGACCGGGACTCGGGGTGTTGGGATATCCTCACACGCTGGAGAGGGCTCGACCGGCGCCGGTCACTGCCCAGGCACGACGGTATCCGGCGCGCGCCAGTTACCAAAAAAAGTTTAGCCGCAAATGAACGCAAATTAACGCCAATAGTCGGAAATTTGACCTTTGCTGCATGTTCACCGTCAGGGTGCCGCCCGCGACGATGCTAACCAGCAGATCTATTTGCGCTTATTTGCGTTCATTTGCGGCCAAATACTCTTTTTAGGTTTACCCTTTGGTGTCCCAATGCGCTTCATCCACGCCGCCGACCTCCATCTGGACAGCCCCTTGCGCGGCCTGGCGCGTTATGAGGGTGCCCCGGTGGAGCGCCTGCGCACCGCCACCCGCGGGGCATTCGCGCGGCTGATCGACCTGGCCCTGGCGGAGCCCGTGGATTTCGTCCTGCTGGCGGGTGATATCTATGACGGCGATTGGCAGGACTTCCACACCGGGCTCTTCTTCCGCGAGCAATTGGTCCGCCTGGATCGGGCGAGCATCCGGGTCTTCATGGTCCAGGGTAATCACGATGCCCAGGGCGTGATCTCGCGCCAGCTCAGCCTGCCGCCCAATGTCCGGGTCTTCGGGAGCCGCGGCGCTGAGACCCGGCGCCTGGAGGACCTGTCTGTCGCGATTCACGGGCGCAGCTTTCGTAATCGCTCGGAGGACGCGGACCTGGTGCCCTCCTATCCGGACCCACTGCCGGGGTTCTTCAACATCGGCCTGCTGCACACCAGCCTGAGCGGGCGGCCCGGTCACGATACCTATGCCCCCACCACCGTCGCCACCCTCGCGGCCAAGGGTTACGACTACTGGGCCCTGGGTCATGTCCACTGCCGCGAGCAGGTCCTGGACAGCCCGCGCATCGTCTTCCCCGGCAATCTCCAGGGGCGTCACGCCAACGAGACCGGCCCCAAGGGCTGCGAGCTGGTGCGGGTGGAGGCCGGGCGCATCGCCTCCGAATTCATGCCGCTGGACCTGGTGCGCTGGGATCAGATCACGCTGGACCTGACGGGCCTGGGGGGACTGGACACTCTGGGCGCGGCCTTCCATGAGGCATTGGCCCCCCGACTGCCGGGCGCCGGGGACCTGCTGCACGCCGTGCGGGTGACCCTGACCGGCTGCACCGACCTCTATGGCAGCGAGGCCGCCCACCCCGGCACCCTGGAGGCCGCCATCCGGGCCGCGGCCCAGGATGTCGCCGCGGCCGAGGTCTGGATCGAGCAGGTGCGCCTGGACCTGACCCCGCCCCTGGACCGCGACCAGATTGCCCAGCGCCAGGACGCGGTAGGTGAATTGGTCCGACTGGTGGACGCCCTGCGCGCCGATCCGGCCGCGCTGGCCGCGCTGGCGCAGACGCAAGTGGGCGGCCTGCTCAGCGCCCTGCCCCCGGAGGTGGCGGGAGAGGAGGTGCCGCGGCTGGAGTGCGACGCCGATCTGCTCGACCTGCTGCGCGATGCCGAGGCGACCGTGTTGGCGCGCCTCGCAGCGGCGGGGGCCCGGACATGAGGCTCGTCCGACTGCTGTTGCACGCCTTCGGCCCCTTCACCGACTGCGCACTGGATTTCACCGGCGAGGGCCGCGGCACCCCGCCTGATCTGCACCTGATCTACGGCCCCAACGAGGCCGGCAAGTCCTCGGCCCTGCGGGCGATGACCGATCTGCGCTTCGGCATCCCGTTGCAGAGTCCGGATGGGTTCATTCATCCGTACAAGCAGTTGCGCATCGCCGGGGTCTTTTGCGACGATACCGGCCAGACCCTTGGGCTGGCGCGCCGCAAGGGCCAGGGGCCGACCCTGTCCCGCTTCGACCCCGCGACCGGCAACCCGCTGGAGCCGTCTGCCGCCGGGCCGGAACTGGAACTGGCCCTCACCGGCGGGCTCACGCGGGCGGACTTCGAGTCCATGTTCGGTCTCAACCACGAGCGCCTGCGCGCCGGCGGCGACCGGCTGCTCAAGGGCGAGGGCGAACTGGGCGCGGCCCTGTTCGAGGCCAGCGCCGGTACCCGCGACATCAAGGCTATCCTGGCCGGGCTGGAGAGCGACGCCAAGGGCTATTACAACGCCCATGGACGGGCCGCGAACGCCGTCATCAACGAGGCCCGGCGGCAGTTGGATGAACACCGCCAGGCTTACCGGCTGGCGCTGACCAAGCCCGCCGACTGGCAGTCACTCTATCGCGCCCACGAGCAGGCGAGCGCGGCACTGGCCGCAATCGACCAGGACCTGGAGACCCAGCGCCGTCGCGAGAACACCCTGACCGAACTGCGTACCGTCGCCCCCCTGTTGCGCGACCAGGATCGGGTGCGCGCCGGGTTGGCCGCCCTGGGCCCAGTCCCCGACCTCCCCGCGAACGCCCGGGAGGAGCGTCTGGCCGCCGTGCAGGCACTGGGCCGCGCACGTCAGGACCTGCAGGACGCCGACTTGGAACTGGGCCGCTGCGCCGCGGCCCTGGTCGAGCTGGTGATCGAGGCGCCCGTGCTGGAACACGCCCAGGCGATCGAGCGGCTGGCCGCCCGGGTGGAGACGGCGGCGCAGAGCCGTGTCGAGGCCGCTCGACAAGCGGCGCGTGCGCAGCAGCTTGCCCTGGACCTGGCCGCCCGGGTCGCCCAGATCGCCCCGGGCCAGCCGCCCGCGGCCCTGGTGGCGGCCGTCCCCTCGGCGGCCGACCGCGTCACCCTGGACGGGCACCTGGTGAGCATAGCCCCACTGGATGAGCGCCTGGCGAACCTGCGTGAACGCGCCGGTGAACTCGACCAGGCGCGGCGGCGCGAGGCGGATCAGGGCCCGCCGCCGCCGGACGCCGGGACCCGCCAGGCGGTGGCCGCGGCCCTGCGCCAGGCGCGGGGTCTGGGGGATAGCGGTCGCCGCGGTGCCGACCTGGACCAGAACATCGCGGGGCTGGAGGCCCGCCTGGCCCAGGCCCTGGCGGACCTGGGCGCGGCCTCCCTCGCCGCGCTACGCCTGGCCCGCCCCCTGCCGGTGTCCGCCATCGCGCAGGCCCGCGAGGAACGGACCCGGCTCGACCAGGCGGAGGCCGGCGCGCGCGCCGAGGACCTCCGACTGATCCACGACATGGACGCGCAGCGGCAGGTCCAATGCGAGCTGGCCGCCGCTGGCGAGGTCGTCACCGCGACCACGCTGCGCCAGGCCCGCGCGCGTCGTGACCAGGGTTGGGGCCTGATCCGCCTGGCCTACATCGAGCGCAGCCGTGACCCGGCCGAGCTCGGCCCGGCCTTCGATCCCGACCGGCCACTGCCGGACGCCTTCGAGGCGGCCCAGGACCAGGCCGACCGCCAGGCCGACCTGCTGCGCGCCGACGCCGAGCGCGCGACCGGCTATGAGGTGGCTTCCGGGCGGATTGCGCAAATGCACGGGCGGCGCCGGGAGCTGGCCGCGGAGCTGACCGCGGTTGCCGCCCGCCGTCAGGAGCTATCGGGCGGCTGGTCGGCGCGGTTGGCGCAGGCCCGGCTGCCGGACCTGGACCCCGACGCCCTGCTGGAATGGCAGGCGGCCCGGCACAGTGCGCTGGAAGGGGCGGAGCGGCTGGCGCCGGCGCGCGCCGACCGCGAGCGGTTGGCGGTCGAGGTCGAGAGCGCCCGCGCGGCCCTGGCGGCGGCGCTGGAGACGGCCGGACAGGACATCCAGGGCGCCGACCTGGCGTCCCTGATCCAGCGCGCCGACCTTTGGGACAAGGGCGCCGCCAAGGCCGAGGCGCAACAGGAAAGTCGCCTCCAGGCGGCGCGCGAGCGGCAGTTGGAGTCGGACAAGGTCGCCGGGCAGATCCAGAGGGCCGCGGCGGATCTGGACCTGCACCTGGCGGCGGTGCAGCGCTGGTACGGGCGCCTCCTGCTCGCCCCCGCCAGTCCGCCCGCGGCCCTGAAGGCGCGGTTGGACGAACTGGACGCACTGGTCCGGCAGGACCGCGAGTTGAGCGATGCGCGGCTGCGCCAATCCGAGCACCTGGCCCTGGCGGAGGATTTTGCCGCCCAGGCGGCGGGCCTTGCGGCGGCCTTGGGCGAGCCCGCGCCGGCCCTGGCGCAGGACTATGCCGACCGCCTCCAGCGGCGGCTCACCGAGGCCCGCGACCGAGACCAGCAGCGCGCCGGGCTCATCCGCGAGCGCGCCCGGGCACTGGAGACCCGGCAGCGGGCCGCCGCGGAACAGGATGCCCAGTGCGCCATCCTGGAGCGGTTGTGCGCCCAGGCCGGCGCGGCGAGTGTCGTGGAACTGCCGGAGCGCGAGGACGGCGCCGCGCGCAAACGGGAGCTGCGCACCTCGCTGGAGCTGCTGCGTCGGCAGTTGGCGCAGGCCTCGCCGCGAACCGAGGACGACCTGCGCGCGGCCCTGAACGACCAGGACGGCATCGCCATCGAGGCCGAGCGCGAACGCTGCCAGGGCGAGATTGCGCGTCTGGAGCGGGAACAGGCCAGTGCGCGTCAGTTGGACGTCGAGACCCGCCAGGCGCTCGCCGCCATCGACGCTTCGGACCAGGCGGCCCGGGCGCGCGAGGCGATGGAATCCGCCGCCGCCCGCTACCGCGGTGCCATCCGGCCCTGGGCGCGCCTGAAGCTCGCCCAGGCCCTGCTGGGGCAGGCCCTGGAGCGGTTCCGCGAGCGCGCCCAGGCACCCATGGTCGCCCTCGCCTCGACCTATTTTTCACTCATGACCGGCGGCCGTTACACCCGCCTGGTGGCGGACGAGACCAATGACCGGACGGTGCTGCGCGCCGAACGCGCCGACGGGGCCGCACTCGCGGTCGAGGCCCTGAGCGAGGGCACCGCCGACCAGCTCTTCCTCGCCCTGCGCCTGGCCGCCCTGGAACTGCGGCGCGCCTCCCACCCCCAACTGCCGCTGATCCTGGACGACGTCCTGGTGACCTCGGACGACACCCGCGCCGCCAACTGCCTGCGCGCGCTCGCCCGCTTCGCCGCGGGTGGGCAGGTGATGATCTTCACCCACCACCGGCACCTGGTGGATCTGGCGCAGGAGGCCGTGGGGGAGCAGGGGCTGATGACCCACAGGCTGTGACCCTCGCCATCCGGCGGTGTCCGGTGAGCCTTGATCATGACGCCGGCCACGCGCCCTGGCGGCTACCCGTCGCGGCCGGGGGGCCGCTCCTACGGACCAACGACCGCGCGACGGACGGCGATGATCGATGCCCGCCAAGGCGCAAGCCTACTTCAAGGAGCGCGGGACGATACGACTTTCAACACGCTGACCGTCTGGTGCACGTGGATCGGCTCCACGGGGGTTTCTCTAGGGCGTTGCGCCGGGGACTGGATCGGAAGCTGGAGTCTGTCAGCCGTTCGCCTGCTGCTCCATCCGCAGACAATGCACCACCCGCCCATCCCCCAACCTCGTCTCCCCCGGATAGTCCCGAGCGCATGCCTCCATGGCCTCCGGGCAGCGCGGGTGGAAGTAGCAGCCCGTCGGCGGGTTCGCGGGTGAAGGCATGTCCCCCTCCAGCCGGATGATCTGCCGCCGGCTGGCCGGGTCCACCACCGGTACGGCGGACAGGAGCGCCCTGGTGTAGGGGTGACGCGGATCGTCGAGGACCGCGGCGACCGGTCCCTGCTCGACCACCCTGCCCAGGTACATGACCGCGACCTCGTGGGCCAGGTAGGCGACCACCGAGATGTTGTGGGTGATGAAGAGATAGGCGAGGCCGAGACGGTCCTGGAGGTCCTTCAGCAGGTTGAGGATCTGGGCCTGGACCGAGACATCGAGCGCGCTGGTGGGCTCGTCGCAGACGATGAGCTTGGGCTCGACCGCCAGCGCCCGGGCGATGCACAGACGCTGGCGCTGGCCGCCGGAGAACTCGTGGGGGTAACGCTGTGCGGCCTCGGGGTTCATGCCGACCAGGTCCAGCAGGTCCGCCACGCGCTTGCCGCGCCCGGCGCGGGTGCGCTCGATCCGCAGGGCCTGCAGGCCCTCGCCGATGAGGTCGCCGACCAGCATCCGCGGGTTCATGGAGGCGAAGGGGTCCTGGAAGATGATCTGCAGGTCCTTGCGGTAGGGCCGCATCCGCCGGTAGCCCAGGCCGCGCAGTTCCCGGCCCAGATAGCGCACGGACCCGCCGGTGGGGGCGGTGAGCTGGAGGATGCCCTTGCCGGCCGTGGTCTTGCCGCAGCCGGACTCGCCTACCAGGGCCAGGGTGCGGCCGGCCTGGAGGTGGAGCGAGACCCCGTCCACCGCCCGAACCTGGCCGACCACGCGGCGGAAGACGCCGCGCTGGATGGGGAAGTGGACGGCCAGGTCCTGGACCGTCAGGAGGTCGCCGGTGGTCGCCGACGGTGCTGATGCCTGCGAGTGTGCTGGGACCGGCGCGGTCGCGGCTGGCGCGGGCGGGACGCCCGCGCTCCTGTGGCAGCGCACGCCGCGCCCCGCGGCGAGGGCCGTCCAACCCGGTGCCTCGGTGAGACATTCGGGCAGGACCTCGGTGCAGCGCGGGGCGAAGCGGCACCCGACGAAGGGCTGATCCAGCGGCGGCACGCGCCCGGGGATGACGGCGAGTCGGCCCTGGCGCTTGTCGGCCCCCGGCAGGCTCGCCATCAGCCGCCGGCTGTAGGGGTGGGCGGGGGCGGCGAAGAACTCGGCGACCGTCGCGGTCTCGACGATCTGACCGGCGTACATCACGGCCAGCCGGTCGGCGGTCTCGGCGACCACCCCCAGGTCATGGGTGATGAGCAGCACGGCCATGTCGGTGGTGCGCTGCAGGTCCTTGAGCAGTCGCAGGACCTGGGCCTGGATGGTGACGTCCAGCGCCGTGGTGGGCTCGTCGGCGATCAGGAGATCGGGGTCTCCGGCCAGGGCCATGGCGATCATGACCCGCTGTTTCATCCCGCCGGAGAGTTGGTGCGGGTACTCGCCCAGGCGCCGCGCCGGGTCCGGGATGCCGACGGCGTCCAGGAGTTCCAGCACCCGGTCCTCCACCAGCCGCCGCGGCCGGCCCTCGTGGACGCGCACCGCCTCGCCGATCTGCTCGCCGATGCGCAGCACCGGGTTCAGGGAGGTCTGGGGCTCCTGGAAGATCATGGCCATGCGCCCGCCGCGCCAGCCGCGCATCTGCGCCTCGGTCAGACGCAACAGGTCGGTGCCGGCGAGGTCGACGGTGCCGGCGGCGATGCGCCCGCCGGGGGGCAAGAGGCGCATCAGCGACAGGGCGGTCATGGACTTGCCGCAGCCGGACTCACCGAGCAGGGCGAAGGTCTCGCCCCGGTGCAGGCGCAGCGCCAGGCCCTCGACCACGCGCGCCGGGTGGGGGCCGGTGCCGATCTCGGTCGTGAGGTCCGCGACTTCGAGGAGGATGTCAGTCATGTCGTGCCGGTCTCGGTGCTTCGTTGCAGCAGGAAGATGGTTGTCCGCAAATAAACGCAAATGGGACTTTGGATTCGGTGATGCTGACGGCATCAGCAACAATCTCGGTCGGTCTCAGGGTTTCCCTCCCTTGCTCTGCGTTCTCCGCGTCTCGGCGATTTGTCTGGGTTTTTAAGATAATGCGTCGGGTTGAGGCGCGGGCAGTCCAAGGACGGCCTTGGCGTTGAGGGTGGTCTTGGCGGCCAGCAAGTCCGTCGGCTCGCCGCGCACCTGCGCCAGGGCGGCGAGGACATCCGGCAGGTATTCGGGGCTGTTGCGCTCGCCGCGATGCGCGGCCACGGTCAGGTCCGGGGCGTCGGTCTCAAGGACAATGGCGTCCAGCTGCAGGGCGGCGGCCAGGGCGCGCAGCTTTGTGGAGCGCTCGAAGGTCAGCATACCGCCGAAGCCGAGCGCAAAGCCCAGGTCCAGATAGCGGCGCGCCTCTGCGATCCCGCCGCTGAAGGCGTGGGCGATACCGCCGCGCACCGGGCAGCGCTTGAGTGCCGCCAACACCTGCTCGTGGGCCTTGCGCACATGCAGCAGCACCGGCAGGTCGGCGGACCGGGCAATCGCGAGTTGGGCCTCGAACAGGGCCTGTTGGCGGTCCCGATCCAGTTCCCGGACAAAGTAGTCGAGCCCGATCTCACCGATCGCCAGTGGCCGCTTGTCCACGATGGCCCGTTCCAGGGCCGGGAGGTCGGCATCGCGGTGCTGCTCCAGATAGACCGGGTGCAGGCCCAGGGCCGGGTAAAGCGCCGCATCTGTCTCACACAGCGCCAGCAGCCCCGGCCAACCCGCGCGGTGGATGGCCGGGATCACCAGTTGCGCCACCCCGGCGGCGCGGGTGCGCACGAGCACCGCGGCCCGGTCCGGGTCGAACTCGGGGCAGTCCAGGTGGCAGTGGGTGTCGATCAGGTCCATGCGGCCGGCGCTCTTCAGTCGCGCCCGCCGGCGGCGCGCACATAGATCGCCTTGTGGGGTCCGCGGCCCACCACCCGCTCCTCCAGGGTGAAGAGACCGATTGCCTTCAACAGGCCGCTCAGTTTGGCATAGCCGTAGTTGCGCGAGTCGAACTCGGGACTGCGCTTGACGATGGCCGAGCCCATGGCCCCCAGACCGGCCCAGCCCGCGTCATCCGCGACACTGTCGGCGGCGCTGCGCAGCAGTGCCACCAGACGGGTGTCGCCCTTGAGCTCCTTGGCGGTCGTCCGGGAGCTGGCATCGCTTGCCGCCTCTTCACGCAGCACCTCGGTGTAGACGAACTTGTCGCAGGCCGCGACGAAGGGCCCCGGGGTCTTCTGCTCGCCGAAGCCGTAGACGGTCATGCCCGATTCGCGCAGGCGCGAGGCGAGCCGGGTGAAGTCGCTGTCGCTGGAGACGATGCAGAAACCATCGACGTTGCGCGAATAGAGCAGGTCCATGGCGTCGATCATCATGGCCCCGTCGGTCGCGTTCTTGCCCGTGGTGTAGCGGAACTGCTGCATGGGTTGGATGGAGTGCTTGAGCAGGGTCTCCTTCCAGGAACCCAGGTTGGGCAGTGTCCAGTCCCCATAGATGCGTTTGACGTGGGCGGTGCCGTACTTGGCGACCTCCGCCAGCAGGCCCTCGATGATGCTCGCCTGGGCGTTGTCGGCGTCGATCAGAACGGCGAGCTTGTGGTTGGCGGGATCAGACATGGCGGCTCCTATGCGGATAATCACTCTTTCCGGGGTTCAGGTGCGGCGGGGGCGAGGGCGCGACCGGACCGCCCGGCGGGCGCCGTCACCACATCAGGTCGTCCGGGACCTGGAATTCCGCGTAGGGGTCGTCCGCGGCGGGCTTGGCGGTGGACTGGTTGTGCACCAGCACCAGGCTGGCGTCGCGCTCGCGCAGGCGCAGCGCGATCTGCGTCGGCACCAGCTCGTAGAAAGTGTCCTGCCGCACCAGGGCCAGGCGCCCGTCCACCAGGCGGGCGTGCTGGTCCCGGTTGACATAGAGCCGCTTGAGCGTGGTGCCGTCGGTGAAGTTGTAGGCCAGGTCGCCGCCCTCGCGGACCACACGGTGGGCATGGATCAACTGGCGGATGTCGTTTTCCCGGGCACGCTGCTGCGCCTCTTCCTGTTGTCGCAGGTTGAGTTCCCGGTCCTTGCGCGCCTTCTCGGCCTGCGCCTCGGCGGCCGCCCGGCGCGCCGGGTCGTCGGCCGCGGCGGCCCGGCCGCCGGGCTGCTTGACGGTCTTGCGCTTGTCCGTGCGGGTCTCCTTGAGCCGATGCTCGCTGACCAGACCGGCCTTCAACAATTGCTCTTGAAGCGAGTTACCCACGATGCCACCACCCTTCATGATGGGCCGGCGCGGCCCCGAGGGCGTAGAGCATCCGATAGCGGGGGCGCCGACGCAAGCGCGGCACGCTCAAGGCCGCGCCCGCGGACGGCGCGCCCGGCGGCAATGCGCAATTGGGCTGGCTCGCGCGTCCTGGTAGAATCCCCGCTCATCGGCCGTCGGTCAGGGTCGGCGGCGGCCCCCTGGGGTCCCCGGGGAGCCCGCTACCGGCTGCCCCTGGGCTCAACCCCCTGACCAGCCACCAAGGTACAGCGCCAAACATTCGCCGCGAGTGTATCAGCCGATCCGCGTCCACTCGCCCCCCAAATCCCGGAGTCCCACTCATGTCAAACTGCCGCCGCCTTGTCTCCCTCTTGACCCTTGCCCTGCCGTTGGCCGTCGCCCAGGCCACTGACGTGGGGTATGTGGACATGCAGCAGGTGATCGAAAAGAGCAAGGTGGGGGCCAAGGTCCAGGAGCAACTGCGCAAGGACTTCGAGCCCAAGGCCAAGCCGATCGGCGCGGAGGAGCAGTCCATCCGCGAGGCCCAAAAGAGTCTGGCGAAGGAGTCCGCGTTGATGAGCAAGGAGCAGGTCGAGAAACGCCAGGCCGAGATCAAGAAACGGATCGCGGCCTTCGAGGCGGCCGCCGCGCCCTTCCAGCAGGAATTGATGAAGGCCCAGAAGGAGCGGGGCCGCGAGGTCCTGGAGCCGGCCCAAAAGGCGGTGGAGGCCATCGCCAAGCAGAAGAAGCTCGGCATGATCGTGGAGCGCAGTCAGGCCGGCGTCGTCTATCTGGACAAGTCGCTCGACATCACCGACGAGGTGATCAAGCAGATGGACGCCAACACCAAGTAGCCACGGCGCCCGCGCGCCCCATTGTGACCAAGGTATTTCAACCCGGTCCCCCTGGGGTAGACTAGCGGCGCACCCGGCGGTCACGTCCGGGTGCGAGTGCCGGGCCAGGCGTCCGGGGCGCGCACGCGGGTCCCGGCTGACCGCGACGCACCGAAGCCGGCCCTGCGGCCGGATCGGCTCCCCAGTCTCGTGGTCCGGTTACCTGATCTGGTTACCTGATCCGGCGACGGGACCCGACCGACCAGACCCCATCCATCGACCCACCGCCGCGTCGCGTGGTGGGCATGAACCTGAAGAGGAACGGCTCCAATGCTTGGCGAACCCCACAACCTCCTGCACGAGTTTCCGGAGTTGGAAGGTAAGATCGAGGGCCTGCGCGCGTCCAACCCGGACTTTGCCCACCTGATGAACGATTACGACGACTTGGACGCCCGCGTGCGCCAACTCGAGGAGTTGGGTATCCCGGTGGCCGACGAGACCATCGAGGAGTTGAAGAAGGAGCGACTGGTGCTCAAAGACCGCCTCTACCGCATCCTGCGGGGCTGACGGGGGCGCCCGGGGGCCGACCGTTGTCGTTGTCGTTGTCGTAATCGTGGTCGGATTATTCGATTACGACAACGACAACGACAGCGTACCCGGGATCCCGGTCACCACATCAGATCTGATCGCACCCGGCGCGGCGCGCCGTCTGGACATCCGGTCCCCGGGGTGGAACCATGGCGGCAACTCCACCCCGCAGCGAGAGCGTCATGGACTTCCGTATCCTTCCCGTCACCCCCTTCCAACAGAATTGCACGCTCCTGTGGTGCACCGCGACGCGCCGCGCCGTGATCATCGACCCCGGCGGCGAGGCGCCGCGCATCCTGCGCCTGATCGCGGAGCTGAAGCTCGAGCCCGAGCGCATCCTGTTGACCCACGGACACCTGGACCACGTCGGCGCCACGGCCGAGCTGGTCGAGCACCTGCACCTGCCGGTGTGCGGTCCCCACCGCGACGACGCCTTCCTGATCCGCGGGCTGGATCGGCAGTGCGAGATGTTTGGCGTCGCGCCCCTGCGCCCCTTCGAGCCCGATCAGTGGCTGGAGCAGGGCGACACCATCCCGGTGGGCGAGGCCACCCTGCAAGTCCTGCACTGCCCCGGGCATACCCCAGGGCATATCGTCTTTTTCCACGCCGCGGGGAAACTGGCCCAGGTCGGGGACGTGCTGTTTGCGGGCAGCATCGGGCGGACGGACTTCCCGCGCGGCAACCACCGGCAACTCATCGAATCCATCACGCACCGACTCTTCCCCCTGGGTGACGAGGTGCGGTTCATCTCCGGACACGGACCCATGTCGACCTTCGGCACCGAGCGCCGCACCAATCCCTTCGTCGGGCTGGCGGCCGCGGGTGACGGCCTGGACGACGCGCCCTTGTAGCCCCGGCGCGCGGATCAAACCCCGGCCCCCGGGGCCGCTCGGGTACAATGCCGGGTTAAGGAAACAGCCGCGGACTGAGTGCAGATGCTATTCGATCGCTTTCTGAAGAAGACGCGCCAGGCTATCGAGCAGAGAAGGCCGCCGGAGAACCTGCTGGAGCTGGCGCTGGGCCGCGGTGATCGCGGCGTCAGGCTTGACGCGCTGCGACGCCTGACGAGCCTGCCGCACCTGCGTGCGATCCTCACCGATGACGATGACGCCGCCGTGCGCGAGATCGCCTTCGCGCGTTATCGCAGCCTGCTGGCCGGCACCGAAGGGGCCGAGCTGTCGCTGGCCGACCGGCTGGCCGAACTCGCCGCGGTCGCGGACCTGCGGCTCCTGGAACACCTGGCGCGTGAGGGGACGGACGGTCCGGTGCGCCGCGCCGCGATCGAGCGGATCGCCAGCCCCGCGGTACTGGCGGACTGCGCCCTGCATGACAGCCTGACCGCCAATCGGGGCGCGGCCGTGGCCCGGCTCGAGGACCGGCAGTGCCTGGAGCAGGTGGTCCGGCAGATCGGCAAGAAGGACAAGGCGGTCTACCGCGTGGCGCGCGAGAAACTGCGGCGCCAACTCGAGCGCGACGAGGAGCCTCGGCGCATCGCCGCCCGGTGTGCCGACCTCTGCGAGCGGGCGGAGCGTCTGGGCCACCTGCAGCAGTGGACCCAGGACCGCGCCCTGCTCGAACACCTGGACGGCCAGTGGGCCCAGATCGCCGCCCAGGCCGAGCCGGAGTGGGAGCGCCGCTACGGCGCCGCCCGCGCCCAATTCATCGCCGCCGAGGCTGCCTACCGGGCCGCCAACGCCGCCCAGCTCGCGGCCCAGGAGTCACGCACGGCGCTGCGGGCCGCGCGCGAGACCCTGATCGTCGAGGCGGCGGGGATCGCGGCGCTCGACGCCGCGGCGGCGATCCGCACGGCTCGGGACCTCGTGGCCGCCGCCTGGAAGGACCTGGAACCCCTGCCGGACGCCGAACAGCGCGGCCTCGACCAGCGTTTCAACCAGCACCTCGAGGCCGCGCAGACCGCGTGGCAGACGCTGACCGAGCGCGGCCGCCAATGCGAGCGGCTGCGCAATGTCGTCGCCCGGGCCGAACAGGTCCTCAAGGAGTCCAAGCCGCTGGACCTGCCCCAGACCCTCGCCCTCATCGAGCAGGGGCGGACCCTCGCCCTGGGGCTCGCGGCGGACGCGAGCGCCGCGCAGCCGTGCGCCGCCTTCAGCGCGCTGGTCGAGCGCCTCCAGGCGCGACTCCAGGGCCAGCGGCGGCACGCCGAACAGCGCCTGGCCGAGATCCCCGCCCGCCTCGACGCGCTCGCCGCGCTGGTGGAGGCCGGCGAACTCAAGAAGGCCGATCCCATCCACCAAAGCCTCCAGGCCGCCCTGGACCTGATCGCGTCGAGCGGCCTGCCCAAGGGCGCCACCGCGGACCTGGGGGCCCGGCTGCGCGCCCTAAGTCCGCGGCTGCGCGACCTGCAACACTGGCGCCGCTGGGGCGCGGACCAGCACCGCGAGGCCCTGTGCGCGGCCATGGAGGCATTGTGCGGGCAGGACCTGCCCTTGGCGGCGGTGGCCGAGCGTCTGCATGTCCTCAAGACCGACTGGCAGGAGGTGGAGCGGGCCGGCTCCCCCGCCAACAAGCCACTGTGGGAGCGCTTCCACCAGGCCTCCGCCGCGGTCGCCGAGCGGGTGCGCCCGCTGCTCGCGCTCCAGGCCGCGGAACAGGACAGCAACCGCGCTGCCCGCGAGCAGGTGTGCGGCGAGCTCGAGACCTTCCTGTCCCGGATCGACTGGGAGCGGGTGGAGTGGAAGCGCGTCATGCGTGCCGAGCGTGAGGTCCGCCACGCCTGGTCCCTGATCGGCCCCTGCGAACCCCGTGAGCGGCGGCGGCTGGAACGCCGCTACCATGAGGCCATCACCTCCATGGACCAACGCCTCGAGGCGGAGCGGGCGCGCAATCAAGGCCTCAAACGCGGCCTGATCGAGCGCGTGCGAACCCTCGCCGAGCACCCGGACCTGGACGCCGCCATCAACGAGACCAAGGACCTTCAGCGCCAGTGGTGCACCACGGTCCCGGCCCGGCAGCGCGACGAGAACCGCCTGTGGCAGAGTTTCCGCGCCGCCTGCGATCTCGTCTTCGAGCGCCGGGCGGCGCAGCACCAGGCGCAACGCGGCGAGTTGGCCGCCAACCTGGCCGCCCGCGAGGCCCTGTGCGACGAGGCCCTGGCCTGCGCCGAGTCGCAGACGGACCCGCGCCGTCTGGCTGCGGCCCAGCGCGACCTTGAGCAACGCTGGCGGGAGGCCGAATCCATTCCGGTCCCGCGGCCCGCCGTCGCCGCCCTGAATCGCCGCTGGCAAGAGGCGCTGGGGCGGCTGAACCAACGCCGCCAGGCGCTCGAAGACGTCGCCGGGCGCGCGCTCTTCGACCTGCTGATCCACCGGGCGGCCCTGTGCGAGGCCCTGGAGGAGCGCCTGTTGGACCCGGCGGCCGCCCCCGTCGACCCAGGTCTCGGCGAGCAGGAATGGGCCAGCCTGCCGGAACTGCCGGACCGGGGCCAGCAGGAGGCACTCGAGGAGCGCCGCCGCGCCGCCCTGGAGGCCGCGACCGACCCGGCGCGACTGGCCGCGCTGCACGACCTTGCCGTGGCCAACCGCGAGCGGCGCGAACGGCTGTGCCTGGAGTTGGAGGTTGCCGCCGGGGTGGAATCCCCCCCGGCCCTGGCCCAGGAGCGGTTGCGGCTCCAGGTCAGCCGACTCGCCGAGCGCATGAGCGAGGGCGAGGCGGACAGCCTGCGCGGCGCCGCCGACCTGCTGCGCGCCTGGTATCTGCTGGGCCCCGCGCCCCGTGACGCGGCCCTTCAGACGCGGGTGGAACGGGTGCGCCAGGCCCTGGCGGTCGGGGCGTCGGGCGGTCGGGCGGCGGAGTCGGAAGCCGGCTGAGCACCCGGGCCGCGACGGGCCGCACGGGGGAGCGCGGTGTTGGAATTCACCACTGCGCAGCTACTCGGGGCCGGCTCCGACTTGCGCAAGAACCGGGAGCTGTTCCCGATGCTCACTGGAGCATCACGATGAGCACTGACGCCCGGGAGCCGGAAGCGACACGGCGTGAGCGCCGGTCCGACGAAGGTCCTGAGACGGGTTACTGTAATCGCTCGGCCGTGCGTCGCGGCGCGCTGGGTCGTCCCGGTTCTGCTGCAATCGCCTCGGCGCGATCCTCTGCGATGCGTGTGCGCGTGCGTTCCCGCAGCGCTGCCCGGCGGTTTGCGGCGGCCCGTGTCGGACGCAGGATGCTCGTCAGGTTGATCATGGTGTACTGTTTCAGTCGGGATTGATATAACCGAAAAATAGCCGCTGCGACGATCCTGTCAATTAGGGTTTTCCCTAGGTTGTGGTGGTCCGTGTCGACCTCACCTGTGACGCCGCCGTTAGGTCCGGGCCTGACGCCGCCCCCTGGGCGACCTTCAAGGTACCTCTTTTGCGGGCGTCGTTCTGTGTCGCACCGCACGCTCGCACCATGGTGACGGTGCCGGTCCCTGTCTGCCCTGCTGGATCAGGCGCATGAGTTCGGTCTGCCGTCCGGCGCGGCGGCCGGGGCGCGCAGTTCGGGCGGCAGTTGCAGTGAGATCGAGTCCGCCCAGGCGATGAACTCGGCAAGACTGACGCCATGGCGGTCGTCGGCGCCGAAGCGCCGTTTGATGGCCTCGGTGATGAGGTTGAACCGGCCGAAGGTCGCCGCGGCGGGAAAGGTCGCGGCATCATCGGCGTCGATGCTCGCCGGTTCGATGCCGAGCGAGAGGGCGGCGAGCTTCCAGGGAGAGGCGGATTTGATCCGCTGCCAGTAGGCCCATCTGGGGGGCTTGGCGGTCGGTCGCGTTGGTTGGTCGCCGTCGGGGCCCGACCGGGCGCCTCCCGACACGGGCTTGAACGGGGCTTTGGATACCCGCAACGGCTTGTCGTTGCTCACTGGCTGCGCTCCTTCTCGATGCAGTTCTCAGTCAAAAGGCGGGGCGGGGGCGCCGCCGGGGGGCGTCGGTGCGGGCCCTGCCCGAGACCCGACCGGGCCCGCCGGGCCTCGCCTCCGGGAACCGTCCAATTTACCCGATCCGGGGTTGGCGGGGTACCGCGGCGATGGTCGCGCCGGGCCGGGTAGCTGAACAACAGGCCGCGCTCGCCCGCCGCCGCGCCGCACCGAGATTGGGCAGGTATTCGATGCGACCTGGCGTAGCCCGGATGGAGCGCAGCGGAATCCGGGGACAGCCTGGAAAAGGCCAGGTGCCGCAACCACTTCAGAGGCTCAATCCTGGCGCTGATGGGACGACGAGATCATGACGACCGATATGGGCAAACCTGTCTGGTTCATCACCGGTTGTTCGACCGGTTTCGGGCGCGAACTGGCGCTCCACACCCTGCGTTTGGGCTACCCGACGGTGGTCACCGCGCGCCACCCGGCCCAGGTCGCGGAACTCGTCGCCGGTCATGCCGACCTGGCCCTGGTCCTGCCTTTGGACGTGACGGTTCCCGCCCAGATCGCGGCCGCGGTCGCCGCCGCGCAGGCGCGGTTCGGCCGGATCGACGTCCTGGTCAACAATGCCGGGGTCGGTTATTTCGGCTCCCTGGAGGAGAGCGACCTGGACGCGGTGCGCGCCATGTTCGAGATCAATGTCTGGGGCTTGGCAGCGATGACCCGCGCCGTGCTCCCGGGGATGCGGCAGCGCCGCGGTGGGACTGTGGTCAATCTCTCGTCCGTGGGGGGGCTCGCGGCCTTTCCGGCCTTGAGCTTCTATAACGCCTCAAAGTTCGCGGTCGAGGCCCTGTCTGAAGCGCTGGCGCAGGAGGTCGCGCCGCTCGGCATCAAGGTGCTGCTGGTCGAGCCCGGGCCCTTCCGGACCGACTGGGCAGGGCGCTCGGCGGCCCAGGCGCAGCGCTCCATCCCGGACTATGACGCGACCGCCGGGGCGCGCATGGCGATGATCCGCGGCTACAGCGGTCAGCAGCCGGGCGATCCGCGACGCGCGGCGGCGGCGATCGTGCAGGCGGTCGAGGCGCAGGACCCGCCGCAGCGGCTGCTGCTGGGTCGGATGGCACTGGACGCAGTGACCGCCAAGCTGGCGGCGATGACGCGGGAGTTCGACCAGTGGGCCGCGGTCAGCGTCGCTGCCGATTATCCGCCGGACGAGTTGTAGGGCGCTCCCCGCACCCCGGACCTTTATCATGGCCTCCGGCGGTCGGTGCCAGTGCGCCGGTCCGGAGACAACGTTGCGGATGGGGCGAATGCCCCGTCCGGCATCGTGCGAGCGGCAGGGCGCTGCGCCCGGTCAGCGTGCGTCCTTCCCGCCCGCGCCGCCGACCCCCAGCCGCCGTGCCTGCGTCGCCAGGGCCTCGTCCACGATCAACTCGAAATAGTGTCGGCGGTCCGGCTCTATCGCACCCACCGTATCCCCGTCCCAGTCGCGCACCGGGGCGTGGCGCAGCAGTACCCAATGCATCAGGGCGTCGTCGTCGGTATAGCTGCCGATGAAGAACAGGCTCTCCTGGGCACCGGGGTCGGACAGCCGCAGTTGACCCATGGGCAACTCCTCCTGGAGCTTGAGGAAGGCGGTCTCGTCGAGTTTGACGCCGTTGACGTTGTAGGGCAGCAGGTCGCGCCCCGGGCCGGCGCGCTCCCCGCCGATGGCGTCGCGCACCACGGCCACGCGAAAGGCGCCGTTGGCGGGCCGGAAGCCCGAGCGCAGCAGCAGCCCGGAGCAGGAGGAGAGCCGGTCCGCCTGGTTGATGGCGCTGGAGATCATGATGCGGCGCCCCTCGTCGTAGAGGAAGTTGGGCTCGCGGCGCGAGAATGAGATGCCGATCCCCAACTCCAGATCCGGCAGCTTCAGTTGGCGGTTCCGGGCGTTTTGCACGTTCACCACCTGGAGGATCTTGCGCGCCAGGCGGCAGGCGCGGGCCACCGCCAGCCCCGG
The DNA here is from genome assembly GCF_002813775.1 of Candidatus Thiodictyon syntrophicum. Lineage (NCBI taxonomy): Bacteria > Pseudomonadati > Pseudomonadota > Gammaproteobacteria > Chromatiales > Chromatiaceae > Thiodictyon > Candidatus Thiodictyon syntrophicum. The sequence continues at coordinate 5,984,391 of NZ_CP020370.1, read as the reverse complement.
TCCGTCATCGACGTACTCGTAGAGTGCGAGGATCACGGCGTCACCCTCCACGAACAGCTTCTCGGCCTCGAACTCCGGCAGGAGGCGATTGACCGGATCGAAAAAGTTCAGGCTGAAGTGGGAGGCGGGGTTGAGCCCGCGGGCGCGCAGTTCCTCGGTGATCAGGGTGGAGCCGCGCACGTCGGCCTTGAGCACCGCGTGGGAGCGGATGCGCCGCGTCTGGGGGCCGCCCTCCCCGCGACAGTGAAACTCGTGCAGGCTGCCGTTGGAGCGCGACAGCCGGGCCTCGTCATCGGTTTCCAGCAGGCGGATGGCGTCCAGGGTCTCGAAGGTCTTGTAGGCGAGCTTGAGATCCCGGCGCAGCGTCAGGAAGTCGACCAGATAGTGGCCGATGAGGTCCAGGGCCGCGGCCGGCGTCTGGCGCAGGCGCAGCGCCTGCAGCCGCTCCAGGGTCTGGAGCACGGCCAGCGGGTCGGGGCCGCCGCGCAGGGCGGCCAGGCGCTGCTCCAGCCGCCGCCGGGTCAGGCGGCCGTCCGCGTAGTCCAGGACCAGGGACAGCGGGAACGATTGACCCAGTTGGGTGCGCAGGCCGGGCAGGGCATAGGTGATCTCGATCGCCCGCCGCCGTCCGTCGTCCTGGAGCCCGGCCGCCACTTCTTCCAACAGCTCGCGCCGCCAACGCGCCCAGTCCGGGGGCGGCGGGCGGGCGGGGGCGGCCGGGGTCTGGGACCTGACCAGGGCCTGGGTCTCGCCGGTCCAGTTGTGCCGCGCGGTTTCGGGGTCCAGCAGCAGGCGCAGATTGGCCGGTTCGTCCAGCCAGGAGGTCAGGCCCTGTTGGTACTCCTCCCGCGCCACGAACCGCTCGAGCAGGATCTCGGTGGCGACGAAGCCGCGCAGTTGGCCCTGATCCCGGCGCTCCTTGGGGTGACCGGGGGGCTGGGCCGGGGGCGCGTCCTCAGCGCCTTCCCCGTCGCCCGTCATCCACCCGGGCAGCCAGGGGGCGAAGGTCTGGGTCAGACACCGCCCGGTCTGGGCCAGCCAGTCGCCGATGGCGGGCCCGGCAAGCCAGCCCAAGGGATAGTCGCCGGCCAGGGCCAGCCCCTCCCCGGGGTCGGGGATCAGCAGGATCGGGTTGAACAGCAGGGTGTCGGTGACCGGCCACGCGGCGCCGAGCACCGCGCTGCGGACGTTCTGCAGCCGCGTGCTCTCCAGCTTGCGGACCTCGCGGAACAGGAGCTGTCCGACGCGCCGCTGGATGCCCTGGGCCTGGCGGGTCACCAGCACCAGTTGCTCGTGCAGGTCCGTGCTGAGCGCCGCATCCGTGGCCAGGTCGGACTGGAGTTGCGTCTTGAGCGTTTCCTGCAATGATTGGGTCTCTGCCGCCACCAGTTGCAGCAGGTATTTGAGTACGGCGAACTGGAGCAGCAGCGCGTTGTCGCGGGGGTCGCGGCCGGGGTGACGCTCCAGGGCGCAGTCGAACAGTCGCAGATAGGTGTCACGCAGGGCCGCCAGGTCCTCGGCGCCGACCAGCTGCTCCGGGATGCGGCGTGAGAGGCTGGCCGCGTCCTCGCGGACCAGCTTGCGGATCGTCTCCCCGGCCTGGGTGAGAAAGCGCGGGCTCAGCAGACAGTCGATGTGCGCGTTGTCGATGCCCTTGCCGAAGGCCGCAAGCGAAATCGCCCAGGGGTCGGGACGGACCAGGGGTGCGAGGACTTCGGCAGGGCTGGGACGCCAGGGCATAGTGGTCGGGGGACGGGTCCGGGGGGCGGTGGTGAAGGGACCAAGGCGTTCGCGTGGCGTCCTTGGGTGAATCCGGGGTGCACCAATGCGGTCAACGGGGGATCATACCGGTTTCGACCACTGCCGGTCGCCGAAATGCCCGGCCCCTTGGATCGGCCGCGGTGCCGCCGTCCCCACCAGTTGGTGCACCAGTCTATGTCACACCAGATGCCTTGTGCTGTCCCCCGGTCCCGCCCCTGGCCCGCGTGGGTGTTGCTGTTGCTGGCCCTGTGCCCGCCCGCCGCGCCGGTGCCTGCGGCCGAGGCGGCGGCCGGGCGCGAGGCCATGGCCGATGCGATGTCGCGCATGATGGAGTCCATGGGGCTCCTGGGTGCCGGTGCCGGCGCGGCCAACCCGGCAGGCGGGGGGGGCTCCTGGGACCAGGCGGCCGAGGTGGGCAAGCGGATGCTGGAGGGGCGCGGCCTGCCCCTGACCGGCGCCGGGCTCGAGGGCCCGTGGGAGGCGGCCGGGGGCGGGCTCCTGATCGTGCAGGGGGGCAACTACCGGCTCTACGCCCCGAACGGCGGCTACGTTGACGGGGTCATACAGGTCATCGGGCAGCGGGTGCGGATGGGCAGCCGGCGGGCGGGGTTCGCCTTCGAGTTCGAGTACGCCCTGGACCAGGGGCGGCTGGCGCTGCGCGATGCGCGGGGTCAGGTCTATCTTTATCGCCGGTTGGTGCTCGATGGCGGGGGCTGAGTAACGAGTCAAGAGCAAGTTGCATACCGACCCCAACGGGGTCGAACATACCAGCCCAGGGCAACGCCCTGGGTTAGCGTTGTTTTTTCGGCCTAGCCCTGAAAGGGCGTGACATAAACGCGGGGTTCTTATGTCACGCCCTTTCAGGGCTGGGGTCTGTTATCCGTCATACCCAGGGCGTTGCCCTGGGCTGGTATGTCGCGCCCCTTCGGGGCTTTGGGCCACCGCAAGATTAGCCGGAATGGTGTACTAGACCGAAGTTCCAGCATCGCCTAAGCGATAGGCTATTGATTCTCTTTATTTTTCAGAAAATCGTCGTGCAAACGTCTGGCTACACGCGGATCGTTTTGATCAAATCGAATGCCGTCTGCTGCTTGGGGTTAGGAGTGGTGTCGATGTTGAACAGCGCCTCATCGGCACTGGCCTGTTTACGTCGGCAGGTATTGCGAACGATGGTGGCTAGTTCATTGAGAAGGGTCCGGAAGCTGTGCGCCGGTGAGCCGTCGGCGAGTCGCTTGCTCGCCACTTTTTCCAAAGCCGCGTCCGAACGGGTCGCGGGCGCCACGGGATCGCGCTGGGTGAGACGCTCCTGATCTTCATCGGCGAACAGAAGACTGCGCCACGCCTCGCCCATGTGCCATTTGACGTAATAGGCGAGCATGCATAGAAACAGATGGGCACGCACCCGCTCTTCGGTATGGTGGTAGATCGGACGAATCTGTAGATCATCGCTTTTCAACGAGCGGAACGCCGCCTCGACGTGACTCAACCCCTTGTAATGGAGTACGACCTCGGCGCTGCTGACCTGCGCGACCGGCAGGGGCGTGCGAATGACGTAGAGCCCGTCCAGCGCCGCCTCTGCGGCCACCGACTCCTCATCGATATGGAAAACGAACTGCGTGGCGGTGATGTCCAGCACGACATGCTTGGCCATCTTGTACTTGTTGATCACGCGCCCGACCCGCACGCCGATCTTGTCCGGATCCTTCAGTCGGCCATTGGCGACCATCCGTTGTACCGTCTCTAATTCGGTGGTGGTGGCCGCGAGGAGCTGGCGCCGCTTAGCCGCACGCAATTTCGCCAGTTGCGGATTGCGACACGCGATCAGCCGCTCGCCGGGAAAGTCCTCGTCGGTGCATTCAAAGAGATTGCGCTCGTCGAATAAATCCATCTGGAGCGTACCGGCCGCCGCCAGTTGGCGAATCGCCCCGCTCTTGAGTGCCGTGATCCACGCCACTCCGGCACGCTCCCGCAGGGCCTCAACCTGGGTTTGCGAGATCATTCCGCGATCCCCCACCAGGATGACCGATTGCAGGGCAAAGTCGTGTTGCAGCTGATCCACCTGCGCCATCAAGGTCTCGGGGTCAGTGGTATTGCCCGCAAAGGCCGAGATGGCCACCGGACAACCGCGCGCATCAGTCAGCAAGCCGTAGTTGACTTGCAGCAGCCCCTTCTTCCCGTCACGGGAGTAGCCACGCGCGGCCAGGGGGCAGGACTCACCCTCGAAATAGCTCGACGAGAGGTCGTAGAGCACGCGGCCCCCCTCGTGCAGGTGGCGCTTGGCCAATCGTTGCTCAATGACCGCCTGACGCTCCCGCAGCCAATCCAAGGCCGCGTACAGCTCATTTTCATCAGCATCACTGACCCCGAACAGCTCGCCCAGGGTGCTGTGCTCCCAACTGCGCGTGGTCGCCAGTTTGCTTTGCGGGTCTAGCACCCGGGCGGCGATCATCGCCAGCACCAGATCCCGCTCTCGGCAGGCTTCGCGCCCCAAGAGCGCACTCAGCCGCAGGTGCTCCATCGCCAGCCTGATCGCATTGACCGCACCATGCGCGCGCGAGCGGATGATTTCAAAGACCTCATCAACGGCGGCCAACGGCTTGCCTTTGAGAACGGCACGAATCGCCTCGGCTTGTGACAGCGACAAGGCCGAGAGGTTGGCGATGGTGCGCTTAAGGATCTTCTTGCCTTCGCGAAACGACTCGCGGAGCAAGATGGCAGGGGGCGAGCTGCGGTTTGGAACGATGTCGATGTACATGGGAAAAAATATAGCAGGAAAACTCGAAATAACAAGCTATCTACGACCGTTTACATGGGTACACTTTAGAGCGGAATGACGGCAACAAGTACCTATTGAACAAAAATTTCAAGGGCTTGCGACGAAGATGAGAATGGTTCTCGCTGGAACTTCGGACTAGAAGACCAGGGGGCTATCGCCCCTCTGGCCCCCAAGAGGTCAAGAAGAAAAGGATCAAGGGGTAAGCGTCCTGGCCACGCGAAAACCGCGATTATCGAGCCCGTAGTAAGCCATGTACCAGTAGCGGAAGGCGGAGCGCAGGGACTTCGGGTAATCGTTCCAAGAGCCGCCGCGCAGCACGTGCCGCGTGCAATCGACCTGCTGCCATTGGCTGCCGTCCGTCCAGGCGATACCCCTGCCCGGTCTGCCCCGAGAGCCATTGGCAATAGGCTACCGCGTCGTCCCAGGATACATAGACGACGGGTCGCCGACCACGCCCCCAATTATAGTCTGCGGGCTTGTCCCGCCCGGTGGCCGCAGAGAAGGCATCGTAGTCGTCGAAGGTCACCGCATGACGCCCCAGAGCGAATGGACGCGCGATGGTAACCCGATGCTGCGGGCCTTCCTTGCTATCTCGATCTTCTTCTCCCTCGGGCGAGCCCATGAGGAAGCTGCCGGCGGGGATGATGACCATCTCGGGGCCTTGGCTGATGGTTTCTCCCTTCCCCATGAACTTCGCCAAGAGACCGCCGCCCGTAGGCTTGACCGGGGTCCGCAGCGGGTCTTGAAAAGCCACCGGCAGCCCCAGCGCCCGCGCCGCCGCGCGCTGAAGGTCCTGCACCTTGGCCGCGGGCCAGCCGTGGATGTCGGGGACGCCCGCAGCGGGACGGGTCTTCCGTCAGGCTGTAGCCGAAGCGCCGGATCAGGTCGCGCAGGGTGTCGCGCACGCGCTCTTGCATTGGGTCAATCTCCACTGAATCCTTGCACTGTCTCACCCCGACTCAGACCGGCGCCAGGGTCTCGACCTCGAAGCCGACCAGGGTCCGCTGCTCGCGGCTGAATTCGATGCCGATGAGATGGATCGGCTGACCCAGGGCGCGGTACTTGTCCGCATAGCCGCGGTCCTTGAGCTGCTGCAGCGCCCGACCCGCGGGGGCGAGCTCCACCACCTTGAACTCGAACAGCCAGATTTGGGCCTCGAAGCGCAGCGTCAGGTCGATACGCCCGTGGACGGTCGCGTCCTCGGGGGTCAGGTCCAGGCCCAGGGCGGCGATGTGGCTGTAGAAGACGCTGGCATAGAAGCCCTCATACCGGGCGATGGGGTTGTTGTCGTGCCAGTGATGGGGAATGGCGTCGAACAGGGCCTGCACATGGGCGCGCAGGGTCGCGAAATCGCCGCCGACCAGGGTGTCGTAGAGCCGGCTCTGCGCCCGCTCGGCGGCCATGGGGTCGCCCATCAGGCCCTTGAGCAGGGCGTCGTTGAGCGCGGTCTGCACTTCCAGGTTCGGATAGCCCAGGGTGTGCTCGATGCGCGCCCCGGTGCGCCGCGAGCCGTGGAAGGTCAGATAGCCGGTCTGCCACAGCAGGGCCTCGGGGGCGATGTGCTCCACGTCGAAGGCCGACAGCAGGGCCTCGGAACTGTGCAACTGGGCCAGGTCCGGGGTGAAGAAGCCGCGCGCGGTGAGCAGTTCGACCAGGAAGGTCGGGGTGCCGGTCTCGAACCAATAGGAGCGGAAGACCCGATCCTGAAAGAGCAACAGCAGGTCGAAGGGGTTGTAGACCGCCTCCCCGGTCCAGTTGTAGCCGTTGTACCAGCGGCGCACCTCGGCCCGGTCGAGCCCGGGCAGTTCCGGGGCGAAGACCTGATCCACATCTGCCTCTGTATAGCCGCACAGGGCCGAATAGTGCGGGACCACGGTGATGTCGTGCAGGTTGTTGAGCCCGGAAAAGATGCTCACCTTGCTGAATTTGCTGACCCCGGTCAGGAAGGCGAAGCGCAGGTGCGCGTCGGCGCCCTTGATGACCGAATACAGGTTGCGCAGCCCGTCGCGCATCTCGCGGGCCACCTCGGGGTCGGTGAGATTGTCGAGGATCGGCTTGTCGTATTCGTCCACCAAGACCACGACCCGTTGGCCGTGTCGGGCCTGCGCCCGGCGGATCAGGTCGCCGAAGGTGCCGGCCACGTCGAGCCCCGGATGCAGGGTCAGCTCGAGCGCCTCGGCGTTGATGCGCAGCAGGTCGTCGATCCGGGCGCCGAGCCCCGCGCGGGTGTGCAGCACGCCCTCGGCGAAGCTCAGCCGGATGACCGGGAAACGCACCGACCAGTCCCAGTGCGGATGGATCTCAAGCCCACGGAACAGCGGCTCGTTGCCGGCGAAGACCTCGGCGATGGTGTCGATCAACAGCGACTTGCCGAAGCGCCGCGGGCGGGAGAGGAAGTACTGACTGCCCTCGGCGATCAGTCGCCGGATGAAGCCCGTCTTGTCGACGTAATAACAGTCGTCCTCGCGGATCTTCGCGAAGGTCTGGATACCGATCGGCAGCTTACGGGTAATCATGGTCGGTCTCGGGCGTGGACGTGCCCGGTCACGATGCCGCCGGCGAGGGTTCCGGTCAACCCAGAAAGAGCAGTTCTCACGCCAAGGCGCAAAGGCGCCAAGGTTTTTCACGAAGATGACGCAACTGCGATCCGGTTCCACCTCGCGGCGGACCGCCGCTCCCGCGCCTGCGCCGACCGGCCCGATCGGCTATCCTTCACCGCAAGGTAGGGAATCCAGTTGGTGCACCAGTCTATGTCACACCAGATGCCCTGTGCCGTCCCCCGGTCCCGACCCTGGCCCGCGTGGGTCTTGCTCTTGCTGGCCCTATGCCTGCCCGCCGTGTCGGTGCGCGCGGCCGAGGGGGCGCGGGCAGCGGGTGCGGATGGGCAGCCGCCGGGCGGGGTTCGCCTTCGAGTTCGTTGGTGTGCGAGAGAATCCGGGGCGCTACGATAACCTCGACAACGACAACGACAACGACAACGGCGCTGAAGGCATTCGCTAATGGACTCGTTTAACTTATCAGTGAACCGTTCCTTATGCGCGCTCGTCCTGGCTGGCCTTGCCGCGGTACCGGCGGCACCATCGCGCGGCGCCGACCTGCTCGACCTGCCCTTCAATGACCTGTTGGCGGTGAAGATCCGCTCTGCCGGCAAGCGTGAGGAGGAGGTCCGCGACATCCCGGCCAGCGTGACCATCGTCACCCGCGAGGAGATCGCCCGCTACGGCTGGGTGACCTTCGAGGAACTGCTGCGCAGCGTGCCCGGCTTCTATCTGCTCGACAACACCGAGGACCGGTTCGTCGGCACCCGCGGCGCGGTCGGCGGCGGGGTGCAATTCCTGGTCAACGGCATCCCCCAGCACCCCGCGCTGCAGAAGACCCTGACCACCACCGAGATCGCCCGGCTGGATGTCCCCGTAGAGTCCATCGACCGGGTCGAGATCATCCGCGGACCCATGTCGGTGATCTACGGCAACAACGCCTTCCAGGGCGTCATCAACGTCGTGACTAACGCGATCGAGCGCCACGGCCCCCGGGTCTCCGCCGGCCTGGGCAGCCGCCGCAGCGGACAGGTCTTCGCGCGCGTCGGCAACGCCTCCGCCGTCGGCTTCGTCTCGCTGAACCTGGGCGCCTACCGCACGGACGGTCTGGACGGGGCCTACGCGGACATGCTGAGTCCCGCGCAACTGGCCAGACTCCACCCCGGCGCGCACGCTGGGATCGACGGGGACCAGGACCTGCGCCTCGGGAGCCTCGATGTCTCGGCCCAGTGGCACGACTGGCAGGCCAAGGTGCGTCTGAACCGGCGCGACTGGGGCATCTACGCCTTGACCCCGCCCTTCGACGAGGGCACCCGCATCCAACTGGACACCCTCCACGCCTCGCTGGGCTACGCGCATCGCTTCAGCGACGACCTGGGGCTGAGGATCACCGGCATCTACAGCAGCGAGCACTATGACGCCTACCAGATCGATATGCTGCTGCCAGAGGTCCACGGCCAGCAACACCAGTCCTCGCGTCGCCTCGAGGTCGAGGCCAATCTGCACTGGCGCCCGGTTGCCACGCTCGACACCATCGCCGGCTACCGACTGCTCAAGCTCTACGACGTGCGCAACCGTGCATTCCTCTATCCCTTCATCGACCAGATCGACCGGCTGGAGCCGGTCGTCACCCATGACCTGTTCGCCGAGGCCAGTTGGCAGGCCGGCCCGCGGCTGCGTCTGGTCGGCGGCCTGCGCTTAAGCCTGCTGCCAGACAGCTACCGGGAGACGAAGCAGCAGGGGCGCAGCCAAGGGCCTCGGCAACTGTCCTTCCCGAACCAGGACACCCTGCCTGTCAACGGCCGGATCGCGCTCTTGTGGAGCCCCCGCCCGAGCCAGGTGCTTAAACTCGCCTGGGGTACCGCGTCCCAAGATACCGATCAGATCAACCTGCCCGAGGCCGAGCGTATCGAGACCTGGGAGGCCAATTACACCCTGACCTGCACGCGCTGGATGCTCAACGCCGGGGTCTTCTACAACCAACTGAGCGGGCTTGCGCGCACCATCCAGCAGGTCGATCCGAGGACCGGGTTCTACCTGAGCCAGGACGACAACTCGGGCCGCTGGCGCACCCTGGGCCTGGAGCTGATCGGCGAGGCCCGACCCCTGCCCCCGCTCAACTTGAGTGCCAGCCTCACCTGGCAGCGGACGGAGGACCCCGCGGGCCCCCTCGCCCCCGGCTATTCCCCGGCCCTGGTCGCGAAGCTCAAGGCCGACTGGCACCGGGGCCCACTGACCTTCGCCGCCTACGGGAACTACGTCGCCCCCATGCAGGCGGACTGGGACTTCGTCGCCGGACCCGAGCAGGGGCTGGTCGCGCGCATCGGCGAGGAGGTCCCCGGCTACTGGGACCTCGGACTCAACCTGCGCTGGGACCCGACCGGGCAGGGACCCTATGCATCCCTGCATGTCTCCAACCTGCTCAACGCCGAGATTCGCTATCCCGCCAACGAACTCACCGACCTCGACCGGGGGCTGATCGGACCCGGGCGGGTCGTCACGCTCACCCTGGGCTACGCCTTCTGAGGCCCGGTGTTCGACGCACCGACCCGCGGACGCATCGGGCGAGCCCTGTGGCTCGCGCTGTGCCTGACGTGTGTCGCGCTGCCTGGGACGGCCGGGGAGAGCGCGGACCTGACCCGCGGTCTCAAGGTCGCCTATCTCTACAACTTCACCCGCTTCGTCGAGTGGCCGCGTCAGGCGGCCGAGGTCCCGTTCGTCATCGCGGTCATCGGCGATGATCCGCTGGCCGCGGCCCTGCGTCAGCTCGAACGCGAAGGCCGACGGGTCGGCGCCGCGCCGATCCGCATCGTGCAGGCGGACGCGGTGGCGCAGATCGGCGACGCCCGCATCCTGTTCGTCGGCACCGCGGCCGCGGCCAGGCTCCCCGCGATCCTGGAGGCAGTCGCGGACCGGCCCGTCCTCCTGGTCGGCGACAGCCCGGGATTCGTCGGGCACGGCGTCGCGATCAACTTCTTCCTTAAGCCGGATATCCTGGGCGAAGGGGAGCGCCTGCGCTTCGCGATCGACCCGCGGGCGCTTCAAGGCCGCGGCCTCAAGGTCTCGTCACGTCTCTACGATGTCGCGGAGCTCGTGCGATGAGCAGGCAGCAGAGTATCCGCACCCGGGTCATGCTGGCCCTGATGCTCATGACGTTGGCGCCCCTGGGGCTGGCCACCTTGCTGTCCATGGTCATGGACCTGACGCTGATGCGCGACCACATGCTGCGCGACCTGCAGGTGCTCGCGCAGGTGGTCGGTGAGAACTGCGTCTCCGCGCTGGTCTTCGACGACCCCGAAACCGCCCGGCGTCAGCTCGCAACCCTGGAGCGCGAATACCAGATCCGCGAGGCCCTGCTCTACGACGCCGCGGGCCGCGAGGTCGCGCGCTGGCAGCGGGAGGCGGCCGATCTGGACGACCCGCGGACCGCGGGTCTGCACCGGCTGCTCGCGACCCGGGTGCGGGTCGACTACCGGATGCGCTTCGACGACCGTCCGGTCGGCCACATCCTGATTCACGCCCGGCTTGACGAACTGAACCGGCAACTCGCCCAATACCTGTGGATTGCCGGACTCTTCGCCCTCCTGACCCTGGCCGCGGCACTCGCACTCGCGTTGCGCCTGCAACGCCGACTCAGCGACCCGATCCTGGCCCTGGCCGAGCAGAGCCGTGTGATCTCGGGCGAAGAGACCTTCGCGGCGCGCATCCGCGACCCCGGCGCCGGGCCGGAATTGGCAACCCTGGTGCAAGGGTTCAATGCCGTCCTGGACGCGGTCGAGCACCGCGAATCCGAGTTGGCGCAGCGCGCGGATGCACTCGACCTGGCCAACCGGCGCCTGCGCCGCCTGGCCATCGAGATGGCCCTGGTCGAGGAGACCGAGCGCGCCCGGCTGGCCGGCGAACTGCACGACAGCCCCATGCAGAAGCTCGCCCTGGCACAGATGCAGGTCGATGCCGCCGGCCGCGAGCGCGACGCCGAGTCCGAACAGATGCTGGCCACGGGGCTGGAACTGCTGCGCGAGGGGATCAGCGAGCTGCGCTCGCTCCAGTTCGAGCTGAGCCCCCCCGTGCTGCATCAGCGGGGCCTGCCGGCCGCCCTGGAGTGGCTGGCGGCCAACGCGCGTGTGCGCTGGGGCATCCCGATCCACTGTGTCATCGGCGCCGACACGCCGCCGCTCGGCCGCGACCTGTCGGTGATCCTGTTCCGGGCCGCACGCGAACTGGTGTATAACCTGATCAAGCACGCGCGGGCGACCCGCGGGGAGATCCGGCTCACCGGCACCGCCGCGGGTCTCGAACTGCGCGTGGAAGACGACGGCATCGGCTTCGACACGGACGGCGACGGCGCACCGGGAAGTCCCGCGGCCGGCTTCGGACTCTACAGCCTGCGCGAGCGCGTCGCCCTGTTGGGCGGCAGCCTGAGCGTCGAGGCGCTCGCCCCCGGGACCCGGGTCAGTATCCGTTTGCCGGTCACTGTCCTGGGCGAGTTTCCGAAGGGCAGGCGCCCGCCCGCGCCGCACTCGGACCAGGGAGACGCCCGCCCGTAGGGACACCGTGCGCACGAGTGATCGTACCGGCGGCCCAGCGCCGCGCACAACGAGACTGGAATGAAACTGACCTTACTGCTGTGCGACGACCAGACCCTGTTCCGCGAGGGACTGGCGGCCATCATTGCCCGCCAACCGGACTGGCGCGTCGTGGCCGAGGCCGCGGACGGGGCCGCGGCGGTCCGCCTGGTCAAGGCGCAGCGCCCGGACGTGGCGGTGCTCGACGTGGCCATGCCGGTCATGAGCGGGATCGAGGCCGCCGCCGCGATCCGCGCGGCGGTCCCGCTGACCCGCATCGTGGCGCTCTCCATGTATGCCGACGAGCACTATCTGCGGCGCATGCTCGCCGCCGGGGCCGCGGCCTACGTACTCAAGAACGAGGCCAGCGCCGAGCTGATCCAGGCGATCGAGACGGTCATGGATGGCGGCACCTTCGTCAGCCCCGCGCTCTGCACGACGGGCGCCGCGGTGGTGCAGCGCAGCGCCGAGCTCGACGCGGCCCTCCTGACCGCCCGCGAGCGCGAGGTGCTCTGCCTGCTCGCCCAGGGCCGCCGCACCAAGGACATCGCCGCGCAACTCGCGATCGGCGCCAAGACCGTGGAGACCTACCGCGCGCGCATCATGATGAAGCTGCGCATCGACAACGTGCCCGACCTGGTGCGCTTCGCCATCCGCGCCGGGATTGCACCCCTGGAGTAGACCGCCCGCGCGCCGCCCGCCGTCAGTTGCCCGGCGCGCCCGCTTCGAGGCGGGCGAGGAGGTCCCGTGCCTGGCCCTGTTCGGCAAAGTCCTGGGAGACGATCGGACGCAGCAGTTCGCGTGCCCGCCCCGGGGCCGCGGCGGCGACCAGGGCCTGGGCCAGGTGGAAGGCGATCTGCGGGTCCGACGGGGCCTTGTCGTGGGCACGGCTCAGGACCTCCACGGCCCCGGTGCCGTCGCCGACGGCCAGCCGGACCGTCCCGACGGTATCGAGCACCTTGGGCTGCGCGGGGAAGAGGGACAGCAGCCGCTGCGCGTAGGTCACGGCGGCGGCTGGCTTGGTGCCCATGAAGTCCAGCGCCAGATTGTTGAGTGCAAAAGGGTTGTCCGGCTGGTAGGCGAGGACATCCTGGTAGTAGCGGGCCGCGCGTCCGCGCTCGCCCCGCTCGAACAGGTGATTGGCCAGCAGCACCGCAACCTCCGCGTCCTTGGGTGACTCGCGTAACCAGGCGTCGGCCGTCACGATCGCCTCGGCACGCTGGTCCAGGGCCAGCAGGGTGCGCAGATACTCCAGCAGCCAGCGGCGGTGCTTCGGCTCCCGCCGCCTGACCTCCTTCCAGTGCCGCGCGGCCTGCGCCAAGGCCCCCGCCGCGCTCGCGACCCGGGCCCGCAGCACCTCCACCAGGAGCGCATTCGGGTGGACGCGCGACATCTCCGTGATCAGGCGCTCCCGCGCCCGGCCCTCGGGCAGGATCGCAAGCAGGTCGTCCAAGACCTCCGCCGCCAGGGGTGCGTCCGGGTCCAGGCGCCAGCCGGCCAGGAACTGCTCCTGCGCGCGCTGATCCTTCAAGGCGGCCAGGGCGCGGGCACTGAGCAGTCGCGGCTCGGCCTGCCGGGGGTTGGCGCTGGTCAGGGGGCCCAGCACCCCCAGCGCGTCCCCGGGCCGCTCCGCCGCGAGCAGCGCCAGGGCCCGCGCGCGGCCGAGGGCCTCGGGGGCGTCGCGCCGCAGGTCGATGGGGGTCTCGTCCGCCACCCGGGCCGCTTCCTTGGACTGGCCCCGGGCCAGCAGCGCGGCGATCGTCTCGGCGCGCAGCACCGGGTTGTCCTGGTCACGTTGCAGGGCCTGGGCCAGCCGCTCCAGCATGTCCAGTCCGCCCTCGCCGTCCGCGGCATGACGCGCCAGCCCGGCCATGGCCTCCAGGTTGTCCGGCTCCAGGGCCAGGGCCGCACGGTAGTGTTCGAGTGCCGGGCTCAGGTCCCCGGCGGCGACCTCCAGGCGCGCGAGCCCGACCAGCAGGTCCGCCTGGGGGCGCACGCGTCCCAGGGCCTCGCTCAGGACCGCCCGCGCGCCCTGCGCATCCCCGGCCAGGACCAGCGCGGCGGCGACGATGCGATAGCCGCCCGGGGCCCCGGGCACGGCATCCATCAGGCTGCGCCCCTCGCGGCTCGCCTCGTCCAGGACCCCCATCTCCACCAGCAGGCGCCCCCGCAACATCCGCGCGGGAATGTCCTGCGGCTTGTTCGCGAGGATGGCGTTCACGCCCCTCAGGGCGGCCTCGCGCTCGCCCCGGTCCGCCAGCGACTCGGCCTCCCACAGACGCAGCCGCGGGTCCTGGGGAAACCGTTCCAGCGCCCGCACGACGACCTCCCCCGCCTCATCCCGCCGCCCCAGTGCCCGCAGCGCACGCGCGCGCAGGAGCGTCAGCTCCGGAGCCGGGACCTCGCGCCGCGCCAGCGGCTCCAGGGTGTCCAGGGCGCCCTGCGCATCCCCGGCGATCAGCCGGGCCTGCGCCGTGATCATGACCGGACCCGGGCTGTCCGGGGCCGCGCGCTGCAGCCGCTCCGCCAGGCTGCGCAGCCGCGCCGGGTCGCCCAACCCGGCGGCGGCCTGAAGGGCCACCTGGAAGGCCGCCTGATCCTTGGGCACTACGGCCAGATAGGCGTCGATGTGCTGCATGGCCGCCGCGGGGTTCTCCTGCGCCAGGGCCAGACGGGCGCGTGCGAGGTCCAGGCCGGCAAACCCCGGGGAGACCGCCGCCGCCGCTTGCAGGTCCGCGTCCGCCGCCGCCAACTTGTCCAGGTCGATGCGCACCATGGCCCGCCGCCAGCGGTAGAGCCAGCGCTCCGGGGCCTGCTCCAGGGCCGCATCCAGATGCCTCTCGGCGGCGCCCGGCTGGCCTTGCGCCTGGTCCAGTTCAGCCAGTATCGCGTGGGCCTCCCGGGTGTCACGCCCCAGCGTGATGACGCGGTCCAGGGTGGCGCGGGCCTCATCGCGGCGGCCCTCGAGCAGGGTCAGGCGCCCCAGGTCGGTCAGGACCAAGGGTTGATCCGGGACCAGGGTCAGGGCGCGCTCGAGGAGTGCCCTGGCCTGCGCACGATCCCCCAGGGCCACTTGGGCGCGGGCCTGCCAGGCGAGCATCTGGGCGGAGAGGTCCGGCTCCAGGTCCGCGAGGTCCGCCAGTTCATCGAGTACCCGCCGGGGGTCGTTCTGTTGGAGGTAGGCCTCCGCGAGCCTGGTCAGGACCTGCGCGCGCGGCACCCCCGCCTGTTCGGCCTGTTTGAGTGCGGTTTCCGCCACCGCCCCACGCTGGATCAGCAGGTGCAGGTCGGCCAGGATGAGCAGGCCCTGGAGGTTGGCCGGGTCTTGGTGCAGCAACAGGCGCAGCCCGGCGATGGCCGCGCGGACCTGACCCACCGCGAGGTCGCCGCGCACGCGCGCGAGCAGGGCCGCCGATGTCAGGGGACTGTTGAAGTCCTGTTCATCCTCCTGCTGCGCCTGATCCTGCAATAGCGTCGCCTGGGGCGCGGGCGCCGCAAGCTCGGGCGTTGGCGCGGCCAACGCGCTGACGGAGAAACCCAAACCGAACAGTGCCGCCGACAGGAGCGCGGTGAGGGGGGAACCAGTGATCGCCATGGGCCTTACTCCGATTGGGGCGCCGCCCCTTGGGTGTCGATCCAATCCAGGACCTGATCGAGCTTGTCCTGGGCGCCGCCGGGCGGCGCCGCAAGAGGCCCGAGGTCCTGGGGTGTGAGAGGGGCGCCGCGGGCGCGGCCGTCTCCCTGACCAGGGTTCGCCAGGGTCGCGGTCTCGCCTTGACCGCCTTGTGGTGCCGGCAGCGGCCAGGTGTCGAATCTGGGCTCGAATCCTTCCAGGCGCGTCCGCCACAGTCGTTGCAGGGCCTGCGCCGGCGGTGGGACTGTCCCGTCGGCGGCGGGGTGCGCGGCGGCCAGCAGGCGCAAGGCCCGGATGTCCCAGAGGCGCACCGTACCGTCGGCGGTACCGGCCGCGAGCCGCCGGCCATCCGGGCTGAAAGCGACCGTGAGGGCCTGCCCGCCCGGCACGCCCTCCCCGGCCGGCCAGCGGCCGAGCGAACGCACCCCGGCGGGACCGGCGGACAGGTCCCACAGACCGACGGAACCGTCGCCGAGGGCCGCCGCCATGAGCCCGCCCCGGGGGTGGAAGGCCAGCGCCCAGACCCAGTCGCCGACCTCCAGACGGGCGCGGGGCTCTGCCCCCGCGGCCGTCACCCCGGCCTCCCAGAGCTGCACGCGGCCGTCGGCCCCGCCGCTCGCCAGCAGCCCGCCATCCGGGGCATAGGCGAGCGCCAGCACCCGCCCGCCGTGGCGGCCCAGCGCCAGGGGTTCCCCGAGCCGGCCCTGGGCTTCCGACCACAGGCGCAGGGTCCCGTCCTCGCTGCCGCTCGCCAGACGGGTCCCGTCCGGCTGGTAGGCCAGCGCCAGCAGGCGCCCGCCGCCGCTGTCGTGGGTGTCCAGGGCGCCCGCCCGCGCGGCCCCGCCGCCCAGGTCCCACAGGGTCAGGCGGCCGTCCTCACCGCCGCTGGCCAGACGCTGCCCGTCGGGCCGCGCGGCCAGTGCCCACAATCCGGCGCGGCCCGCTGACCTGCCGGACTGCGCGGCCGGCCCCGAGCGGGACAAGAGTCCGGCCCCGCCCCCCAGCCGCGCCCGCTCGGCACCGCCGGCCGGGTCCCAGAGGCGCAGACTGCCATCCTCACTGCCCGCGGCGAGCAGGCGGCCGCCGGTGGTGCCGTCGGTGATGAAGGCGACCGGACTGGTGCGCGGGCCCGCGCCGCCCAGGCGTGCCCACTCGCGGCCCTGCTCCGGGTCCCACAGGCGCAGGGTGCCGTCGGCCCCGCCGCTGGCCAGGGCGCCGGTGGCGGGATCGAAGGCCACTGACCAGACCCGGCCCCGGTGCCCGTGCAGCACAGTGGTCGCGCCCGCCGCCGGCAGGTCCCACAGGGCCGCGCTGCCGTCCTCGGAGCCGGTGGCGAGCCGCGTACCGCCGCGGTCGAAGGCCAGGGCATAGACCCGGCCGGCGTCCCCGGCCAGGTGCGCGAGCGGGCGCGGGGCCGCGAGCCGGGTGCCGTCCAGCGCCCACAGGCGCACGCCGTCCGCCGCGCCGGTTGCGATCCGGGTGGCGTTGGGCGCGAAGCTGATCGAGAAGATGCGTCCCGCCGCCGCCCGCACCCGCACCGGCTCGCCGCCGTCCCCGCCGACATCCGCGCCGCTCAGGTCCCACAGCCACAGCGCCCCCTCTTCGGTGCCGACCGCCAGGCGCGCCCCGTCGGGCGCAAACGCCAGCGCATAGGCGTGCTCCTCGGGGACCGAGAGGTCCGCCAACCGGCGTCCCTCGGGCAGGCTGAAGACCTGCACCCGGGCGTCTTTCGCCCAGGCCAGACGCTGGCCGTCCGGGGCGACGGCGAGCCGGGCCCCGGGTCCGCCGCCGGCCCCAACCCCAGCGCCGCCCAGGCGCGCCCGCGCGGTCCCGGTGGCCGGGTCCCAGCGTCGCACCTCCCCGTCCGCGGCGACACTGACCAGCCCGCCATCCGCGGTGAAGGTGAGCCCGGTCAGGCGGCTGCCGGCGGCCGCGAGCTCCCGTACCCGGGGGGCGCCGTCCGCGAGGTCCCACAGGCGCAGCGCCCCCCGGTCCGTCCCGCTCGCGAGTCGGCCGCCGTCGCGGTCGAAGGCCAGGGCCGCGACCGTCCCGCCGGTCGGAAGACGCGCGCGCTCGGTCCCGGCGGCCAGGTCCCACAGGCGCACGCTGCCGTCGGCCGAGCCGCTGGCGAGCAAGGTGCCGTCCGGGCTCAGGGTCACCGCCGTCACGCGCTCGGTGTGACCCACCGGCGCCGTCAGCAGGCGCGCCGCGGTGGGGCCGCCGCTGAGATCCCACAGGTGTACGCTGCCGTAGAGGCTCCCGGCGGCGAGGCGCCCATCCGCGGCGAAGGCGAGATCAAGCACCCGCCCGCCGGGGCTCTCCAGGGTCGCCAGGGGGGCGGCGTCCGGGGTCGCGGTCCGGGGGTCCCAGAGGCGGATGCGCCCATCCTCGCCGCCGGCGGCAAGCAGGGTGCCGTCGGCGTTGACCGCCAGGGCCAGCACCCGCGACCCGCCGGCGTCCCGTTCCCGCTCCTGCGCCGCGCCCAGCGGGGGGCGCTCCTTGCCCGTGGCCAGTTCCAGCAGGCGCACCCGGCCGTCGTCGGCACCGCTCGCCAGCAAGGCCCCGTCCGGCGTCACCGCCACCGCCCAGACACTGCCGCCGCCCTGGACCAGACGGCCCTTGAGCGGCTCCGCCGCGGGCTCCCCGGAGAGGTCCCAGAGACGCAGTGCGCGGTCGTCGCTGCCGCTCGCGAGCAGCCGCCCGTCCGGCGTGAAGGCGAGGGTGCCGACACGCCCGGTGCCGTCCGTCAGCCGGCCGCGGGGCTCGAGGGTCCCGCCTCCCGGGGTGAGCCCCAGGAGTTCGACCGCGCCGTCCGCCCGCCCCGCGGCAAGCAGGGTGCCGTCCGGGCGGAAGGCGAGCGAGCGCACGCCGGCCTCCAGGGTCCAGTCGGCGCCCCAGGGGCGCGGATCGGGCGGCTCGGCCGCGGGCCCGGCCAGCGACCAGAGCCGAATCCGGCCGTCCTCGCCGCCCGCGGCGAGCAGGCGTCCGTCGTGGCTCACGGCCAGCGCGCGCACCTGGGCGCCGCCCAGGTCCAGACGCGCCAGGGGCGCGCCCGGCCCGGTCCCGGTGCGCCCGTCCCACAGGCGCACCACGGTGCCGCTGGCGGTGGCGAGCCAGCGCCCGCCCGGGGCCCAGAGGACCGCGGTGACCGGCGCCCCGAGCCACTGTGCGGGCGAGCGCCAGCGCAGGGCGAAGGCCGCATCGCCCAGCCCGGTTGCAAGCCCGGTCAGGGCGCCGGGGGTCAAGGTCCGCGCCGCCAGGGCCTGCAACAGGGCCTCCTGGAAGCCCTGCACGTCGCCCGTCTCCCGCGCCGTCGCCAGCACCGCCAGGGCCCGCTCCTGGTGGGCCAGGGACAGGGCCGCCCGGGTCGCCGCGTCCGGTTCGCCGGCCGACAGCGCGGCAGCGCCGAGCAGCAGGGCCGCGACCCAGGTTCGATCGGCCAGCCCCGGTCGACGCGGCCCCGGGTGGACCGCTCTGTTGGTGATGCGCATCGTCAGGCGATCCGCCCGATGGCGGGCAAGATTGCCACGCTTATGAGAGCGGTGTGAGGATGGCATCGCGCAGTGCCTCGGGGTCGGTCGTGTCGATGGCCGCGCCCAGGACGGCGGCGGCGGGGCCGACGGGTGGCGCGGGGGGCACTTGGGTGCCCGCGAGCGCCCCCCAGGCCAGCCCGGCGAGGGTGAGCGCGGCGGCGATGTGGCGAATCCTCATCGCGGTCGCCGGTCCCATCAGGCGGCCTTCTTAAGGAGCCCGACGATGACGAGCAGCAGCACCGCGCCGACGGTGGCGGTGATGATCGACCCGAGGATGCCGCCGGCGCTGATGCCGAGCAG
This sequence comes from Candidatus Thiodictyon syntrophicum, assembly GCF_002813775.1. NCBI lineage: Bacteria > Pseudomonadati > Pseudomonadota > Gammaproteobacteria > Chromatiales > Chromatiaceae > Thiodictyon > Candidatus Thiodictyon syntrophicum. Next base: position 5,965,285 of record NZ_CP020370.1, on the reverse strand, counting down.
GCCGAAGGCGAAACCGCCGACGACGGCACCGAGGATGCCGATGACGATATTCACCAGCAGGCCGAAGCCGCCGCCCTTGAGAATGACGCCGGCCAGCCAGCCGGCCACGGCGCCGATGGCGAGAAAGATCGCGAGGCTGATGAGGTCCATAGGGGTCTCCGGTGGGGGGGTTGGTCTCCAAGCCATGAGGCTTGCAAGGATCTTCGGTTCTCGTTGTCGTTGTCGTTGTCGTAATCGTTATCGGATTCTCCGATTACGACAACGACAACGACAACGACAACGAAAGGCACGTCGCGTCGGCGAGGGCGGGAAAACCCATGCGCATGGCGATCGACGCCTCTCAGAGGCGCCCTTCGTCGGTCAGCGACATGATGTCGGCGGTACTGCCGTCTTTATAGCCGATGCAGCGCCAGCGGGCCCTCTGCGGACCGACGCCGATGACGACCTGGGTGCCCGCCTCCGAATAGCTGGAGGACAGCAGCGTGACGTTGGCGTTGTTGGTGGTGCGGGTCACGTCGCGCAGGCAGGCCTGTTCAGCGCGGCTCGGCGTGCCGGTCGCGGCCCCGCCGCCGGGGCGGGTGTCGCCGGTGGATTCGACGCAACCGGCCAGCAGGGACAGGGCGGCGGCGGTTGCGGTTGCGATGAGTTGCTTCATGGTTGGAGGCTCATGGTGGTTGGGGTCTTAGGTCAATTCGCGCGGCCGATAGGTTTTGCGGCCCGCGGGCGACGGTGCTCATACCCGGGCACCGGGCCGGTCCAGCCCGTAGGATGGGTAGAGCGCAGCGAAACCCATCATCGGCGCCTTCACAATCTCAGCGCTTGGGCACCAGCGCCACGGGCGGTCAATGGGTGACGACGCTGAGTTCCTGGACAGTGCCGTCGTTGGAGACCAGGCATTTCCAATGCTCGGTCGTGGCGCCGCCGCGCACGCCGATGGCGCTCACCATGACCGTCGAGTTGGCCTGGGAAAAGTCGCTGTGTGTCACCTTCACGGATTTCACCTTGCCGCCGTAATTGGCGTTCACCGCGCTCATACAGGCGGTTTTGGCGTTGCCGCTGACCTCGCTGCTGCCGTGTTTGGCGGCCTGGGCGGCGGGTGCGAGGGCGAGGGCGAGGGCGGCGGCGAATGGTGCGATGCGGTAGGCTTGGGTCATACCGGTTCTTTCTCGTGCGGTTTGGTTGGATGGATGGGTTTCGCTGCGCTCTACCCATCCTACGGCTTGGTCGGTGTGAGGATGGGTTTCGCTGCGCTCTACCCATCCTACGACCTACGGGTGTCGGATCTGCCGGTCAGGTGAAGAGTGATTTGATGCGGTCCATGGAATGGGCGACGCCGGTCTTTAGGTCCTCCCATTTGGCGTCGGCGTCGTCCTTGAGTGCGTCCCAGCGGTCGTCGGCGGCGTCCAGGATCTCCTGGCGGCGGGCGGCGCCCTCGTCCCATTGGGACTTGAGCTCGGCGATCTGGAGATCGACCTTGGCCTTCACGTCGGCGGAGGCGACGGCGGCCTTGGCGCGCAGGACCTCAAGGTCGCCCTGCCATTCGTCGAGCTGGGCCTGGAGGCGGGCGGCGTATTCGTCTTTGGTCGGCATCTTCGTGACCTCGGTGGTTGCAGGGGGGTGGGGGTCGGGTGGGGTGCCCCGGGGCGCGGCGGCTGCCGTGCCCCGGGGCGGTTGGGGCCGATTCGGGAGCGCCCCGGACCCGCTCCGGGGTCCGGGGCGGCGCCGGTCAGGGCCGATACAGCGTCTCTACCGGCGGGACCGTGTCGACGTTGCAGGCGTCGCCCCAGCAGCAGAGGTGACAGATCAAGGTATCCTCACCGTTCGCCGGGTCGAAATTCAGGCACAACGGCTCGTCGGAGGTCGCCTGGTACCACAGGCTGTCGCACTCCACCTCATCGACGCAGCGCTTGTACTGGGCCACGGCCGGATCCAAGCTGGCGTTCTGGACGATATCGTTCATACAGTACGGCGTGGCGTCGGGACACTGGGTCAAATCCGCGATGACCAACTCCATGTCGTTGCAGGCGATCTGCTTGTTGAGATCGCCGCAGACGACGCACGGCTTGCCCGGGCGAAACCCGTGAATGTTGAAGTCCACGCTGCTGGACGCGACCTTGCCCCCGCTGTCGGTCACGCTCACCTGCACCGTGACCGCTACCGTGCTGGTCGCATCCGGCACGGTGAAGCTCGCGGTCGCGCCGGTGCCGAGGTTGCCGAGGGACGGGCCGGCGGTTTGTGTCCACTTGTAGGTGTAGGGCCCCGTGCCGGGTGCGGTCAGCGAGGTGGTGATCGACCCGGCCTGCCCCGGGTTGAAGAACAGCTCAGTGCCCGCTGACCCCATCCCCTGGAGTCGGGCGACAACCGCCAAGTTCGGCACCGCCGGATTGACGGTCACGGTCTCGCTGACCGTCTGACTGTGCCCGACGCTGTCGGTGACGGTCATGGCGAAGGTAAAGGGCGTGGACGCGGTCACCGTCGGCGCGACGATGGACGGGTTGCCGGTGGTGCCGTCGGTGATGTCCACCGCGGGCGTCGCGGGCGCGGTCTGGGACCAGCTATAGACGTAGGGTCCCACACCGCCGCGCGGGGTCAGTCCGCTGCCCAGATGCACGGTCTGCCCGGCGGTGACGGTGAGCGGTCCGCCGGTCAAGGCGATCTCCAGCGGCGGGGTGATGTCGTTGACCACCACCCAGGCGTCGCGGGTGACGCTGCTGGCCCCGTCGGTGACCGTCACCTGCAGGTTCAGGGCGCTCTGGGCATCGACCAAGGGTGCGTCGAGGCGGACCGCGTTGGTGAGGGCGCCGGTGAGCGTCAGGCTGTTCACACCGCCGCTGGGGACGAAGGCCCAACTGTAGCTGTAGGTCCCGGTGCCGCCGGTGGCGGCCGCGGTGACGGTCACGCCGGCGGTGCCCTCATCGACATAGATGCGCGGGATCGGGGGCACCGCGAGCGGCAGGGGGCCCGGGGTGGCGAGCACGTTGACCTGCACGCTGCCCTGCTTGCTGGCCGGGGTGCCGGCGCTGTCGGTGGCCTGCACGGTGCAGGTCAGGGTCTCCGAAGCCGCGTTGCCGGTCAGGGTCAGGGTGCTGGTGGTCTGGCCGCTCAGGGTCGGGGCGGTGCCGCCGGTGCAGCCCCAGCTCCAGGTGTAGCCGGGGGTGCCGCCGCTGGCGACGGCGCCGAGCTTGACCGGGGTGCCGGCGATGACGCTGACGGCGGGCGGGACCTGCAGGCTGAAGGGCAGGGTTGGGGTCAGCGCGAAGCCGTTGCGCACCAGGACGTTCATGTCGCGGGTGGCGCTCAGGGGCGTGGGGCTGGTGCTGTCGGTGATGGTGACCCGGAAGGTCAGGGTGGTGTCCTGATTCACCGGCGGGGGCACGAAGCTCGGGGTGGTGGTCGTGGGGTCGATCAGGGTCACTATGTACGCGGGATCGAGGACGCCGGGCGAGGTCTCAGGACCGGTCTGCACCCAAGCGTAGGTGTAGGGGCCGGTGCCGCCGCTGGCGGTGGCGGCGACGGTGGCGGGCTTGGGGCCTTCGCTCACGGCGGCGGCCGGGGCCTGGATGGTCAACGGCAGCGCGGCGTGATTGAGCCACAGGTCGGTCACGTCCTCGGCCTGGCGGCCCGCGCCGTCGGTGACGATGACACCGACCTTGTAGGTGACGTTGGCCGCCTCGCACTGGCCGGTGCCGGTGCCGGGCAGCGTGACCTGGAACTGCGGCCCGTCGTCCGGTCCGTCGGTGGTGTTGCACGCGGCGCCGCCCGTATGCACGGGCTTCTTCCACTCCCAGGTGTAGTGGCCGTCGCCGCCGCTCGCGACCGCGGTGAGGGTCTCGGTGGTACCGCCGGACACCTGGGCGCCGGGCTGGGCGACCAGCACCAGCGGTTGCTGCTGGGTGGCGCCGGCGACGATCAGCGGGGCATTGGCGCTGCTCTGGGTCGGCTGCGGCAGGACCGCGATGGTGACCTGGTCGGTACCGGTCGTCAGTCCGTCGGTGTAGGTGAGCTCGAGCACCAGATTGGTGGGCACGGTCACGGCGGGGGCGACGAATTCCGCATTGGCGGTGCCGGCGTTGGTCAAGGTGACCGCGGTGCCGGAGTCCTGGGTCCAGGTGAAGATGTCGCTGGTGCCGGGGCCGCTGCCGGTGCCGTGCAGTGAGACGGTCAGGCCGGCGTAGACCTGACGGTCGGTACCGGCATCGACGACGATGTCGTTCGGCTGCACGCTGACGCTGGCGGTCGCGGTGGTGGTCTTGCCGACGCCGTCGGTGACGGCGAGGGTGAAGCCCAAGGTCGTCGGGGTGCCGCCGGTGGTCGGCGCGGTGAAGCCCAGCGTCGCGGTGGTGTCGCCGGTCAGGACCACGGCGGGGCCGCTGGTCTGGGTCCAGAGGTAGCTCAGCGGACCCTGGGCGCCGCTGACCAGGGCGGTGCCGGTGACCGGCGTGCCTTCGGGGACGGTGCCCGGCAGGCCGGCGGTGACGGTCGGGGGGCTGTAGCGCTCGGGCCTGGTGGTGAAGGTCAGTGCCCCGCGCTGCTGGGTGAAGCTCACCCGCACCCGTGCCGACGCGCCCTGGGCCAGCCCGTTGGGCAGGTTGACATAGGGCTTGCCATCGGCGGTGGTGCCGGCACCGACCACGGTGAAGTTGCTGGTCGGGATGACCAGGCGCAGCGGGCCGGTCACGGCACCCGGCGCGTTGTTGGTGACGGTGACATAGCTGAAGACCTGCTTGGTCGCCATGTCGAACGCGCGCGGGGTGGCGCTGACGCTCAGAAACCCGCTGGCATCGGCCCAGTCGGCCCGGGCGGTGGACGGCAGTTGCAACAGGCCGACGACGGCGACGAGGGCCGCGGCGAGCCAGTGTCGGAAGATGGGGATACGCATGGGTTGGGTTCCTCGTGGGAGTTGATCAGGTGCGCGGGCGCGGGCGGCGCAGGCGGCGGACGCCGGCGAGTACGGCGAGCCCCAGCGGGAAGATCAGGCCGGGCTCGGGGACCGCCTCGACATTGGCGATCTGCAGGTAAGAGCCGTTGGCGTTGTTCCCCGAGTTGAGCTGCAAGGCGATGCTCCAGCCCGGCTGATTGGAAAACGAGGGGTCCAAGGCCACCGAGAGGGAGCCCGAGCCGTAGGCGGTCTGGGTCAGCAGGAAGCCCAGGCTGCCGTCGGCGCCGTGAAAATTGGTCCCGTCCCAGAGACCGATCTGGACGTTCTCGTCCGGGGCGCCAGTCTCCTGACCGCCGAAGGTCCAGTCGAAGCTCAACGCGAAGGGCTGGCCGGGGGTGCCGGTGAGGTCGAGCCCCTGGAGCAGGGTGTTGGCGTATTGCACCTGGTCCAGGGCCGTGCTGCCGGTGTTGCCGGGGGTCGCGTAGTAATCGGCCTCCAGGCGGGCGGCATAGCTGCCGGGCGAGCCGAGGATCTGGAAGTCCGGGCTCAGCGGCGTCGGCGTCCCGCCGCCGTCGGTGTCGGTGGTCCAGCCGGCAAAGGTGCCGGTCGCGAAGTCGCCATTGGTCAGCGGCGCGGCCAGGCCCGGGAGCGGCAACAGGGCCGCGGCGAGCAGGGCCGGACTGAGCACGGTCAGTGCTGTGGGTTGCGGTCTCATCGGTGCGGTGTCTCCGGGTGGTTCGGCGAAGGCGGTCGGACAGTCGGGGATTGACGCGCGGGAACCGGCGATACCGGTGTCTCAATCAGGCTCCCCGCGCCCGCCCGTGCTGCCCCCGTCGTGGTGCGCCGGTGACCGCCGGGGGCTCCCCTAGTGCAGCGGTAAGTTATCGCAAGGGATGCCCGGACGTAATCCGTGCTTCCCTGTAAGGAAAAACCTTAGGGAGTATCCCCACCGCCGTGGGACGGATGTCCGCGGGCCGGTCCGCCGGGATGCCTGCCGGGCTCGGTCGGGATGGTCGGTCAGGATAGGGCTGGCCGGGCGCGGGCGCGGGCGCGGCGCCGCGCGGCGGGCGTTTACCGTGAAAGCCGCTCTCAGTCCATCAGGAAGACGAGGCAGGTGGTCGCGCCGTCGGCACCACGGCGTCCGGCCACCAGCAGCCCCGTCATCGCCGCTCCGTCGCCCAGATTGAAGACCCGCAGCTCGGTCACCGCCGGGTCGTCGAAGGCGGCGGACAAGGCGGCGCGGGCCGCGTCGGCCCCCTCGAGGTCGTCGAGGATCATCGGCACCGACAGATGGGCTTCGCGGTCGGCGATACCCCGCAACTCGGCCTCGATGTCGGGGTTCGCGCCCGGCGCGCGGGCATAGACCGCCCGCCACGGCCCCATCCAGGCCGCCTCCCCGTAACGCTCCCAGAGCGGACCCACGAAGGTCCGGTACCGCGCCAGCGCCGCCTGGGTCAGGTCGTCGCCGCCCGGGAGTGTTGCGTGGAACACGGCACTGCCGAAGCCTGACTGGCTTGGTCCGCCGTAGGCCGCCTCCAGCCTGGTCACATAGTCCGGCCGTTCTGGTGTTGCAGGATTCATCGATCGCCTCATTATGTCTGCGCTGTTGTCGGTGCCGTCGCCCGGGCGGGGCCGCGGGGACCTGGGGTGCGATCCAGACTGCTGTCGTCGCGCGCACGCCGTAGGATGGGGCAAAGCCCGCGCGTGATGGTCTGGACCTGTCGTGGCGTCGCTCGGGCGTGCCCATCCGGGCCGCGTCGAGGTATGGGGGATGGGCACGCTGCGCTTTGCCCACCCTACAATCTACCGGGCCCGGTCGGTGCCGCCTCGATCATAACGCCGGCCGCACGGCCTTGCGGCAACCCGCCGGATGTCACCCTCAAAGCAAGTGAAGAAGATAATGAAAATCTCTGTAATGGTTCTGGCTGCCCGCGCCCTGACCGCCGGCGAAACCGACCGGAATCCGGGCGTTGCCGGTCAGTGACGCGGGCCGTGCGACTCGGCCTTGCGGATTGCCGGGCAACCGCCCTGCTGGTCCTCGCCCTCGCGCTCGGCCTCGCCGGGTGCGACGCCCCGGTGCGCGGCCAGGCTGCGGCGGAGATCGCCCGCGACGGCTTCGCCCGGGACCCGCGGGCCGTGCGCGCGATGGTCGGCCAACGCATCGAGGTCCGCGGCTTCGTCGATCACGGCAACCTGTACGGGGATAGCGGTGCCAGGGAGATCCTGGCGGAATACTGGAGCGGCGAGGGAACTACCCCCGGCACCTGGCGGTTCGACCTCAAGTCCGCGGCGGATGACGCGCTCGGGCACGGGTTCGCGGTCATTGTCCCCAACGGCCCGGGGCGCGACGCCCTGCTGCGGCGCCTGGTCGCGGATGCCCGGGCCGGGCGGCCGACCGCGGTCCTGGTTCGCGGCCGCCTCTCGACCTTCGCTGCGCCGACGAATCTCAGGCGCCTGACGGGCCTCGTCCTGGTGCTTGAGTCGCCTGGGGACCTTGTGCCGGGGCCGCCAGGTCTTTAACCCCTGACCTCACTGCCAGTCCGGCCCGGCCTGGGAGCGCCGCACCCCAGTGCGGCGCGATCTCGCAGATAACTCCCGCGGTGCGGGTTGATCAGAGCCGCGCAGGGTCCGCTGCGCGGACCGGGCGCCAGGATCAGGTTCCCGTGCTGCCCACCGTCACCGATCGGCAAACGCCCTTGCCCGGCTGCCGCCGAGCCATCGTGCCGACGGACCTCAACCAAAGGCCAATCGCGCCGCAATCAGCAGCAGCAGGACGCCGAAGGCCCGCTTGAGCACGGCCACCGGCAGGCTGTGCGCCAGGCGCGCGCCGAGCGGTGCCGTGGGGATACTGGCGACCAGCATCAGGAGCACCGCCGGCCAGTAGACGAAGCCGGAGGTCATGGCCGGCAACCCCTCCCGTCCCCAGCCCACCACCATGAAGCCGATGGCCCCGGCGATGGCGATCGGCACCCCGCAGGCGGCCGAGGTGCCCACGGCCTGCCGCAGGTCGAGCCCGCAGCGCGCGAGGAAGGGCACGGTGATGGTGCCCCCACCGATCCCGACCAGCGCGGACAGGGCGCCGATGCCGCCGCCGACGGCCCAGAGGCCCGCCTTGCCGGGCAGGGGCCGATGCCCGGTCGCCCGGCCCGGGATCAACATGCGCACCCCCACGTAACACAGAAAGGCGGCGAACAGGCGCTTGAGCCAGAGCCCCGGCATGAACCCGGCGATGGCGGCACCCGCCCAGGCCCCCAGCACGATCCCCGGCGCCAGGCCGAGCACCAGATCCCAGCGCACGGCGCCGCGCCGCTGGTGGGCCAGCGCGGAGGCGGCCCCGGTGCCGACGATGGCCGCGAGCGAGGTGCCGACGGCCAGGTGCGGACCCCAGTCCTCGCCGATCCCCAGGTGGGCGAAGAGCAGGATCAGGGCCGGCACCATGATGGCACCGCCGCCGACGCCGAAGAGACCGGCGAGCAGTCCGGAGAGGACGCCGGTGAGCAGGAAGCCTGCCAGATCGAGGATGGGCATGGGGCAGTGGCCGGGGTCAGGGGGCAGCGAACCGGATCGGTGGGGTGGGTAAGGGTAGCGCATCCGCCATAGGGTCCGCCGGGGAATCTTGGATTGCCTGATTGACGACCGGTTCCGGCGCCAGGCTGAGCCGAATAGCCTCAATAATCGGCTCATATAGTCGGCTCATATAATCGGCTCATGTGGATCTGGCAAGGGCCCGACTGGCCGACCTTCAGCTTCGATGCGGACCGCCTCGGCGCGGCCGTCGCGGGGTATCGCCACCGGGCCGCGCAACTTGCGGGCGGCGCGGCGCGCCTGGCCGTCGCCGACCGCCAGGAGGCACTGGTGCTCAGGTCCCAGGTGATCGCCCGCGCCCGGATCGATTTGGTGGTCGAGCAGGCGCGCTACTTCGATCTTTACCGGGACCGGCTCAACGAGCGCCGGCACAAGGTCGTTGGTCGGATGTTCACCGCGGGTCCGGCCGGGTTCGAGGGCGGGATGACCGCCGGGAACTATGTCGGCATCGCCCGCTGCTCAAAGACGACCGCGCCCCGCGACCTGGCGGCTCTACCCCAGATGGGCGCCTTGACCAGCCTGCCCGGGGGCGGTCGCAGCAGCCGGTATGCGCTCGCGCGCGTCGCGCCCTGAGGCTGTGTGCCAGCCGGCCACCGAGGCTTGAGGGTCGGCTTTCAGGCCGACCGACTGGGAGCGCCGCACCCCAGTGCGGCCCGGCCTATCGGCAACAGGTGATGCTACAGTCGTTTGCGAGATCGCGCCGCACTGGGGTGCGGCGCTCCCAGTCGCCGGGATGATGATCGAGGCCGCGTAGGCGAGCGGGAATCGATGGATCAGAGCCGGTCACGCAGGTCGCGCATGGAGAACCCGCACCAGGGACCGCTGAGTCCGCGGCTGAGGGCGAGCACCTTGAAACGCTCGCCCATGGCGGCGGGCAGCAGCAGTTGCTTTACCGCCTGCGCCAGGTTCAGGTCCGCCGCGCCGCCGTCGGCAGCGTCCGTCATCAGCCGGTCGATACCGCAGCCGATCAGGAACTGGGCCTGGGTGGCAAAACCGGCGACGGTCAGCTCCGCTGCCAGGGCGGCCTGGGCCACGGCGCTGAAGTCCACATGGGCGCCGATGTCCTGCAGGCCGAGGTGACGGTAGGGGTCGGCGTGCGCCTGGTGGCGCCAGTGGCACATCAGGGTGCCCATGGTGCGGTCCGGCTGGTAATAGGCGGACGCCGGGTAGCCATAGTCGATCAGCAGCACCAGACCCGCGTCCAGGCAGTCGCCGAGGGCGGCGCACCAGGGGTGCAGGCGCAGATTGATCTCCGAGGTGTAGCCCGGCGTCTGGGCCAGCCCCGCGTGCTGGAGGGCGGTGATCGCCGCGGTGAGGCCCGGGGAGCGCACCGGGGCCTCGACCTCGATCAAGGCCCCGTCACGCTCGCCCACACAGAGCTCCAGCGGCTCCCCCCCGGCGCCGATACTGAAGCGGTGGACCGGCATCGCGTCCAGCACCTCGTTGGCCAGGACCACCCCGCGCAGGGCACTGGGCAAACCGGTGAGCCAGGCGCAGCGCCCGGCCAGATGCGGGACCCGGGCGGCGAGCAGTGCGCGCTGGCGCTCTTGCAGGTCGGGGCTCGGCTCCAGGATCAGGTAGCGGCCGGGCAGGGCGCCCAGACGTTCCAGGCCGGTCAGGACCGCGACGGCCAGGGCGCCGTCCCCGGCGCCGAACTCCAGCACGTCGCCCCCACCGAGCCGCTCCAAGGCCTGCGCCGCCTGGACCGCGATGCAGCCGCCGAAGAGCGGGGACAACTGAGGCGCGGTCACGAAGTCCCCGCCCGCCCCGAACTTGGCCGCCCCCGCCACGTAGTAGCCGAGCCCCGGGGCATAGAGCGCCAGGTCCATGAAGCGATCGAAGGGCAGCAGACCCCCGGCGGCGGCGATCCCGGCGCGGATCAGGTCGCCCAGGCGGGCGCTGTGGTGGGCGGCGGCGGGGTCCGGGTGCGGAACCGGATCGGTAGGGTGCATGGTGGGGTCTGGTCCTGCGAGGCGCAATTTCCGATGCCAGTCGGGCAATCGACAAGAATCAAGAAATTAGACAGGATTAACAGGATTTTTCAGGATTAACAGGATCTAAGAGGGACACGATTACCGTCATCGGCATGTCTGCAAATCCTGTCAATCCTGCGAAATCCTGTCAATCCTGTCAATTTACAACCAGCCGGCACGGTCGTTGATGCTGACTTTGTGGCCGCTGACTCGTCGGTCTGAGGCAAAGCCGCGCTAAGGCGTCGTCCGGCCGCTTCCGGTCCCGGGACCTCGAAGACGGCCTGGAGCAGGTCGGTCACACCGCTGTCGAAGCCGACCTCGCAGTAGGCCAGGTAGTAGTCCCACATGCGGCGGAAGCGCGCGTCGTAGCCGAGTGCCGCGACCGCCGACGACTGGTCATGGAAGGCGCGGCGCCAGCGGCGCAGGGTTTCGGCGTAGTCGGCGCCGTACCAGCGCTCTTGCAGGGGGGTGAGGCCGGCGGCGTCGGCCTGGGCGCGCAGGCGCTCCGGGGAGGGCAACATGCCGCCGGGGAAGATGTAGAGCTGGATGAAGTCGGCGCTGCGCCGGTAACGCAGGAAGTCGTCCTCGTTCATGGTGATGACCTGCAGGCTGATGCGTCCGCCGGGGCGCACCAGGCGGCGCAGGGCCTGGAAATAGGTGGGCCAGTAGGCCTCGCCGACCGCCTCCAGCATCTCGATGGAGACGCAGTGGTCGAACTGGCCGCGGATGTCGCGGTAGTCCTGCAGGCGCAGTTCCACCCGGTCGCTGAGTCCCGCGGCGGCGATGCGCGCCTGGGCATAGTCCAACTGCTCCCGCGACAGGGTGACGCCGGTGACGCGCAGTCCGCGTCGGGCCGCGGCCTCGGCGAGCCCGCCCCAGCCGCAGCCGATCTCCAGGAGGTGCTGGCCGGGCCGGGCGTCGAGATCATCGAGCAGGCGTGCGTACTTGCGGACCTGGGCGGTTTCCAGTGATTCGCGCTCCCGGTCCGCGAACAGGGCGGCGGAGTAGGTCAGGCCCGGGTCCAGCCAGAGCCGGTAGAAGTCGTTGCCGAGATCGTAGTGACGGGCGATGTTGCGCCGGCTCATGCCGGGGCGGTTGTCGCGCAGCCGGTGGGTCAGGCGGTCCAGCCGACGGGACCAGCGCAGCCCCTTGGGGCCGGCGCCCAGGTGTTCCTCGTTGAGTTGGAGCACGTCCAGGAGGCCCGGCAGGTCCGGGGTCTCCCAGTCTCCTTCCATGTAGGACTCGGCAAAACCGATGTCGCCCCGGGTCAGCAGGCGCAGCAGCAGGCGCAGGGGCCGCGCGATGACGATCTCCCCCGCGGGTCCGGCGAAGCGCCCGCGATAGAGGTCGGCCCGGTCCCCGGGCAGGCGCACCAGCAGGCTGCCGAAGGCGAGTTGACGACACAGGGCGGCGAACAGGCGTGACAGACCAGCCGGTCGGGTCCGGCTGGTCAGGGGTCGGGCATCGATCGTTTCTTCGGCGGACATCAGGTGACTTCCTCCCGGGGCGGCATGGGCTTGGGGAAATAGGTGGCGCCGCCCAGCCAGATCTTGAGCGCGTGCCAGTGGATCATGGTGACGACCTTCAACGTCAGTAAGGGGAAGGCCAGGGCCGCTCGCAGCAGGTTGGCGTCGGTGAACGGGCGCAGGGTGCCGCGCTGGGCCGCGACCAGCATCAGCTTGCCGTCCTCGTATTCGTGGATCACCACATTCGACTCCTCGCCCTGGCGGGTGAAGCGGAAGCGGTAGTCCGCCTGCATCCCGACGAAGGGCGAGACGTGGAAGCCCTTGGCGCGGGACTGGCTCACCGGCCACTGCAGCGGCGCGCCCTGCTGGTGCAGCAGATAGCCATGGCGCTCGCCGAAGGTGTTGTGGACCTCGCACAGGATCGCCACCAGCGCGCCATCGGGGCCATAGCAGAACCAGGGGGTCATGGGGTTGAAGCCATAGCCCAGAACCCGCGGCATACACTGGATCGCGATCCGCTCGATCGGGATCGTCAGACCCAGCCGGGCGACCTGCCCCAGCAGCCAGTCCCGCAAGGGGGTCCCGTCACCGGCGCCGTGGTCCCGATCATGGAAGGCGAAGAGGTTGAAGCCGTTATGGGAGAACCAGCGGCTCCCGGCCGCCAGTTCGCCGATCCGATCGAGATCCAGGACCAGGCTGAAGACCCGATAGACGAAGCGATAGCGCACCGGGAAGAACCGGCGGTGCATGACCTGACCGAACAGGAGTTGTCCCGCGGCGGCGTTCATGAATGGGCCGGCTGGGGCCGGGCGCCGACCGGACTCCCGGCGGCGGGGGCCGGGGCACGGGTGCGGGTGTCGGGCCAGGGGGTGGGCACCCCCAGGGCCGCGGCCACCTCGACCGCGGCGCGCAGACCGTCCTCGTGGAAGCCGTAGCCCAGCCAGGCGCCGCTGAACCAGAGCCCGGACTGGCCCTGGATCTCGCGCATCCGCGCCTGGGCGGCGATGGCAGGGGCGTCGAAGACCGGGTGCCGGTAGTCCAGTTGCTCGATGATGAGATCGGCGCGCGGGGGCTGCGCCGGGTTCAGGCTGACGAAGACATCGGTGTCCTTGGGCAGGTTCTGCAGGCTGTTCATCCAGTAGGTCAGGGTGACGGACGCGCCCGGGTCCGCCGCCGCGCCGCGCAGGTAGTTCCAAGAGGACCAGACGCGGCGCCGCCGCGGCATCAGGGCCGGGTCACGGTGCAGATAGACCCGGTTGAGCCTGGTCTGGAAGCAGCCCAGCAGTTCCGACTCCAGGGGGCTCGGGTCCGCGATCAGGGCCAGGGCCTGGTCGCCGTGGCAGCCCAGGACCAGTTGATCGAAGGTCAGCCGCTCGCCGCCGACGGTCTCCACCTCGACTGCGCCGCCCGTGCGCCTGACCTGGCGCACCGGCGTACTGGTGCGCACCGTGCCGCGCAGTTCCCCCACCATGCGCTGCACATAGCTGCGGCTGCCCCCGCTGACGGTGCGCCACTGCGGCCGGTCTGCCAGGTCCAGGAGCCCATGATTATTGAAGAAACGGGCGAAGGAGAGGAACGGGAAGGCGCGCATCTGCTGCGTGGGACAGGACCAGATGGCCGCGGCCATCGGCAACAGGTAGTGACTGGCGAAGCGCTTGCCGTAGTGTCCCCGGTCCAGGAAATCGCCCAGGGACAGGGTGTCGTCCGCCGGCCGGTCGAGGAAGGCCTTGGCCGCCCGGTTGAAGCGGGCGATGTCGATCAGCATCCGCAGGAAGCCCGGGTTCCACAGGTTGCTGCGCTGCCCGAAGAGTCCGCCGAAGTCGGACCCCGCGTACTCCACCCGGCCGCCGTCGATGCTCGCCGCGAAGGACATGTCGGTCGGGTAGGAGGCGACCCCCAGATGCGCGAAGAGTCCGCACAGCAGCGGATAGTTGCGGTCGTTGAAGACCATGAAACCGGTATCCACCGCAAAGTCGCCGTCCGGGTGCGGGACCATCCGGGTGTTGGTGTGGCCGCCCACGTAGTCGTTGCCCTCCAGCAGGGTGACCTCGTAGCGGCGATCCAACAGCCAGGCGGCCGCCAGCCCCCCGATTCCGCCCCCGACGACCCCGATCGATGTTGGTGACACCGCGACCCCCCCTGCTGTTGATAAATGCTGTCGGATGAACGGATCCCACAACTGCCTTGGGCAGTTGTCCGACGTCCGTCCAATATTGAAACCCCGGGTGGAGACTACAAGGGGTGACGACAGCCAGTGCCCGGCCTCGCGCCGGCAGGTCCGGCGCCTGCGGGGCTGCACCCGGCTCAAGAACCGGCGTCAAGCCCCTAGTACACCCGGAAGGAACTGCTCGGACCTTTGGAAAAAGCGTGTACCCGTAGGGTGCGCCGCGCGCACCGGGGCGCCGGCCCAGGCTCACGACGTTTCGTTCAACCGCAGCCTTGGAAGGTGCGCTCGGCGCACCCTACGCCCGTGGTCTGACGACTTGCGCTGCGCGGTACTAGTCGACCTCGAACGCCGACCGCGGCGCCGGACCTGTCTGCCCCGGCCGCGGCCGCCAGACGTCCCCCCAGGGATAGGGCCTGGCGCGACCCAGGGCGGCATAGCCGAAGATGATCTCGCCCTTGGTGCCGTCGCTCAGCGTCAGTTGGCCGATGCCGTTACTGCCGGACTGATCCCGGATGGTCGCCGCCCAGCCGGCGCGGCCGTCGTTGCAGTAGACGTCGTAGATCGCGTCGCGCGATCCGGTGTAGGCGCTGTAGGCGCCCCGACAGGCCTTGTGCCCGCTGGTCACCCGGAAGTTGGATCTGAAGAGCCCACCCTGGTAGGTGCCCAGATAGAGCTGGTTGTCCATCGCGACGGCGAAGGGCCCCGAGGTGACCTCGGTCACCGGGATATCCTCCGCCTTCGGCTCCTCGAAATAGTCAAGGACATGGCTCACACAGGACGGATAGCTCTCCAGGTCCACATGGGCGCAGAGGCGCTCGGCGTAATCGTCGGGCGAGACATAGGTGACAATGCCGCCGATATGGCCGGGCAGAAAGGAGCCGCAGCCGCTCAGCAGCAGGGTCAGGAACGCGGTAGCCAGGACGGGTCTGTGCATGGGTCTTGCTCTCAGCGGATGGCCCCGGTCGGTCGCGCCGCCCGCCGGGGATCGCAACCCCGCCCCGTGCGTCGGTGCCGTTGGACTGCCTGGGTCCGGACCCCGCCAGTGTAGCCGGTTCCGGCGGCGCGAGGCGTGGAATTGGCACCGCGCGCCGCGGTGCCTGGCCGCGCGCGGCTCGTCGAGCGATGGATGCGCCGCGCCATCGTTCGGGGTCACGCCGGTCCGGCGGGCTGCGAGGTGCTCGGTGCGCAGACGATGTGATTCCGGTCGATCTGCACGCGGGCGACCCGGCCCAGCAGATCGAGCAGGACAGCAACCCGCCCCTTCCCCGTTGGCGCCTCGAAGATCGCTTCGATACCAGCGAAGGGTCCCGCGGCAATGGTCACCCGATCGCCTTTTTGAAACGGCTCGGCGCGAACCAGATGACAGGCCGCGGCCGGGTCCTCGGCGGCCATCAACGATTCGACGATCCCCTCCGGCACGGTCGCGGGCTCCGGGCCGAAGCGCACCAGATCGACGACCCCGAGCGTCGAGCGGATTGGCGAAAGATCCTGCACGCCGAAATCCAGCGCCACGAAGAGGTAACGCGGAAACAGGGGCTCGACCACCTCGACCCACCGCCCGCGCAGACGCTTGGGCTGCTTGAGCATCGGCAGGTAGGGCAGAAAGGCCTGTCGCGCGAGGTTCTCCCGGGCGACGGCTTCCTGTCGGGGTTTGGTGAAGACCACACTCCAAGTTTTCATGCGCCGATCCTGATCTGATGATGGCGAAACCGTTCAGTCACCCGCTCGCTTGCCCTCTACCCCGACAGCTTTTTTGCCTCGCTGTCGCCGTAATAGCCGCTGTGCTGATAATAATAGTAACTGCGATAGTAGCCGTAGCCGCCCGCGCGGGCCTCGAGCTTGGTCAGGATCGAGCCCAGCAGGGGCACTCGCGCCGTGCGCAAACGTTTGACCGCACCCACGACGTAACCGCGCGGGGTGCTGCCCGCCTCCACCGTCAGCAAGGTGCCCTGGCACAGATTGCCGATGATCAGCGCGTCGGCAAGACCGAGTAGCGGCGGACTGTCCAGGATCACCTGATCAAACCTTTCAGCGGCCAGGGAGAGCAACTCAACCATTCGGGCCGAGGCCAGCAACTCGGCCGGGTTGGGCGGCAGGGGTCCCGACGGGATGGCAAACAGGTTGGGGATATGGGTAGGCCGGGTAATGTCGACCGGCTGCGCCTCCCCGCCGGCCAGGTAGTTGGTCAGGCCGGTCTGATTGTCGAGTCGCAGGGACCCGTGGATCGTGGGCCTGCGCAAGTCGGCCTCGATCAGCAGTGTTTGCTTGCCGGCCTGGGCGAACTGGATCGCCAGGCTGAGCGCAGTCGTTGATTTCCCTTCACCATTGATCGCGCTGGTCACGGTCAGCAGTCGCGGTACGCCGGTCGCGGTGGAGAACTGCAGGGCGGTGCGTACCGAGCGGTAGGCCTCGGCGAAGGCCGAGCGCTGGTCGTCGTGGCCGACCAGGGCAATCGCGCGGCCCTCGGCAGTGACCCTGGGGGAACTCGGGATGATACCCAACATCGGCAGACCCAGCAGTTTCTCCAGTTCCTCGGGGCGGCGGAAGCTGTCATCGAGGCGCTCAAACAGGAAGGCCAGGCCGACACCACCCAGTACACCGAGCACCAGTGCCAGCAGCCCGTTTTTCCGCGGGTTCGGCGTGAAGGGCGCGGACGGCACCTTGGCCTCGTCCACCACTGAGATGTTGTTGGTGCCGATCCCCGCCGTAACCCCGACTTCCTTGTAACGCTGCAGCAGGCCCTCGTAGAGCTGACGATTTGTATCCGCCTCGCGGCGCAGGATGTTCAACGGGATGCTGCGGCCCTGCAGCGACAGCACTTCTTGTTTCATCCGCTCGAGGTTGGCGCGCAGCATTCCCTCTTCGGCCTTGGCGGCCTCGTAGTTGCCGGTGATCGCGGCCCGAATGTTGTCGATCTCCTGATCGATCGTGGCATCGATCTGATTGATCTGGTTGCGCAACTGCACCATTTCCGGAAAGGCCGGCTTGTAGGTGCTGAGATTGTCCTGGTACTGTGCCTCGAGTTTGGCCTTGGTCTGCTTGAGGTCCTGGATGATCGTGCTGTCGAGCACCGCCGCCAGCCCCTGGCCGCGGGTGCGCTCCATCTGTCGGTAGATCGACTCGGCCGCCATCCGCTTCTTGCTGGCATCGATCAAGGCGGCGCTGGCCGCGGTCATATTTCCGGTGATGATGCTCTCCTTCTGATCGACGGAGATGATCTCTTCCCGGCGCGAAAACTCGACCAGCTCCCGTTCCGATTCCTCCAGCTTGGTCTTGACCTGCTGTAGCCTTTCCTGCAGAAAATTGCGGGCATAGGTGGTGGAGTCGAAGCGCCGCTCGAGATTCAGGTTGATATAGCTCTTGGCCAGGTTGTTCAGGATGGCCGCCGCCAGCACCGGGTTGGGGCTGGCGTATGAGAGCCGCACCAGCCGGGAGTTGCGCACCGGCGTAATGGTCAGACCGCCAAGTAAGCCGCTGATGGCGCCCTCCAGCCGGGCGCTGTCCGCGGCCGGGTCTGGAGCCCCCGCCTCAGGCGTGACCACCGGGTCGGTGTCGCCGCGGGCCAGTAAGCCGGCCAGCCAGCGCTTCGCCTGGGTAAGCCACGAGGGCGGGGTGGGGGGCGCTGCCGCCGGGCGGTCGTTCAGGCCCATCTGTTCGACCACCCGCTGGGCCAGGCTGCGGCTCTTGAGCAATTCGTACTGCGTCTGGAGGTAGTCCTGGCCGCCGGTGGCGGTATCGACCGGCGTGCCTATCGTCACCACCTTGATATCCTCGCTGTCGATTTGCAGCGTCAGGTCGGCACGGTAGATCGGGGTCTCCAGATAGGTGTTGGTCATCATGGTCGCGACCACAATGAGGGTGACCACGACGATGGTCCAGCGGCGCTTGAGTACGACCTGCCACAACTCGCGCAGATCCAATCCCTCGCCTTCCGGCTCCTCCTCGAGCCCCAGGGATTGTGCCGACGGCGCCTGGAGGGGGACACCGTAAGGGCGCTCCAACGGGGCGCGCTCCGGCGGGAGCAAGCGGTGATCGGCCGCGATCGGCAGGTCGGGTGCGTTCATCGCATCTTAGAAGAAAGTGGCGACCACCGCGAACGGGAAAACGAACTCGAACATCTGCTTGGCGGTATCCTTCACGATGGAGCTGTCTACCAGGATCACGTCCTCGCCCAGGATTTCGGGGTCGGGAGCGCGACCGTCGCGGATTTCGGTCAGATTGAACTCCTCAATATAGCGCGTGCCGTCAGGTCTGTTGCGCATGATTCTGACCGACTTGGTATTCGCCACGCTTGAGGGGCCGCCGGCGCCGGCCACCGCCTGCATCAGGGTCGTTCGACCCTTGACCGGATAAACTCCCGAGGCCTTGACCGCGCCGATCACGGTGACCCGCTGACTGGTATATTCCTCAATGAAAATAATGACCTGCGGGTTCTGCAGATAGTCCTTGGCGAGCCGGGCGGCGATTGCGGACGCCAGTTGCTCGCTGGTCAGGCCGGCCGCCTGGACCAGGCCGATCAGCGGCAGGACGATCTGACCGGTGGCGTTGACCCGCACCGAGCGGTTCAGTGACTCGACCCCATACACCTCGATCTTGAGCAGATCCTGCGGTCCGATCAAATAATCCTGGGCGCCTGGTACGTTACCCGCGGCGGTGAGGCCCGGATTGTCGGCGACGTTCGACACTCGGGCCTTGGATGCGGCCTGAGGGTTCGCCGACGCGACGGCGCCTCCCGCATCCCCGGCCCGCTGGCCGGTGTTGGCACAGC
Source organism: Candidatus Thiodictyon syntrophicum (assembly GCF_002813775.1). Classification (NCBI taxonomy): domain Bacteria; kingdom Pseudomonadati; phylum Pseudomonadota; class Gammaproteobacteria; order Chromatiales; family Chromatiaceae; genus Thiodictyon; species Candidatus Thiodictyon syntrophicum. Next base: position 5,946,447 of record NZ_CP020370.1, on the reverse strand, counting down.
CGACGAGGGCGAGCGCCAGGGCCCAGGGCGCCGCGCGTACGAACCACCTTGCAAGTGATGAAATAACGAACCCTCGACCTGTCTTGCCGGACAACCGCGCTAACCTCTGATCCATGGCACGGACCGCGGTACCCCACGGACCAATGCGCCTAATTAACATGAAATTCAACGATGGATGAACAATTTTCGCAGCCACGACCGGCCCGCCGACGGCGCGACGACGCCGACCAGACCCAAGGCCGCGGTCAGCGTTGCAGGATCGCTATCTTCCAATATACCACGCGGTCGTGTCGCAACCAGTTGCAAGGCTTCGGCCGCCCCCACCCAAGGTTCCGCCGCGCGTCGGCCCTCGGCCAGCAGCGGGGGGCGGCGGTCGACGCCATGGGCATCCGTCGCCAGAATGTGCACCCAGCCCTCATCCAGCAGACGCTCGGCCCAATACCGGGCGCCGGCACCAAAGCGGCCGGTGAGACTGCCCGCCGTGACCTGCAACCAGGCGCCGTGTCGCGCCAACTCGACCAAGGCCGCGTAACGGTCTTCGATCCAATCCAAGCGCTCCGGATGGGTGATGATCGGCACATAACCGGCGGTCAGGAGGTTGAACACGGTTTCTTCCAGGCGGGGCGGGGCAACGTGATGGGGCGGTTCCAACAGAAAATAGCGGCTGTTGTGCAGGGTTGGTACCCGTCCGGAGCGCAGGCCTGCGACCAAGTCCGGCGCCAGATGGGTATCGGCCCCGCAGGTTAACCGCAGCGCGATGTCGGCCTCGTCCAGATGCGCTTGTAGCTCTGTTACCGCCCGGCGGATGGCGGGACCCTGATTCTCATACAGACCCGGGTAGATATGCGGGGTGCAGGCCATCACCGCGATGCCGTCGGCCACCGCCAGACGCGCCATCGCCAGCGCCGTCGTCAGATCGGGCGCGCCGTCATCGACGCCGGGCAAGAGATGCGAATGCAGATCGACCATAAATTGCTCACCTATCACCCCGCAACGTGGACGCATCACGCCCTCTGGCCGCACAACTATACGCCGAACATCAAAATATAAAGAGTCAACGGCCATACCGAATTTGCCCAGGGCACCGGGGATGCCGTATCCTCCCCAGTGGCGGTGGCTGTTCGGGCTGGCGGTCGGCAGCCTTGAGCAACCCTCAGGGACAACTGCGATCGGCGTCAACGGCCAGCGACAGAGAAGACGAGCCTTGGCCGTAAGGTCGCATCTTGACGTTACCCCTGCCCGCGGCAAGGTCCCATGGTCATGGCGGCGGCCGCTGGGCATCTCCTACGGAGTCGGAACCGGCGATTCGCACCGCGAGCATGAACGAACCGCACCCCCCGTATCTCTTCTGGAACCCGCTGCGGCGCGCCGCCCTCGGCTTGCTGCTCGGGGTCCTGACCTGGCGCATCCTGGTCGTCGGACTGGCCGACTATTACGCGGATCAGCGAACACCGGATGCGGCTGTGGCCGCGTTGCGCTGGCGCCCCAACCATCCGGCGGCGCTCTACCAGCGGGCCGAGACCATGATCGAGAAGGCCCCCGCCGTCGCGTCCTCCCTACTACAGGCGTCAATCTGGGGCGACCCCACCGACGGCCTGGCCTATTTCGCCCTCGCGGACCTGTGGGTCGCGGCCGACCGACGGCCGGAGGCGCTCGCCCTGGCTGAGATCGCTGACCTCCTGGGTCCGATGCGGATCCCGGCGCTGGCGCGCTCGGCCAACTTCTGGTTCACCCAAGACCGGCCGGACCTGGGCCTGCAGCGTTGGAGCGCCTTACTGCGCAACCGGCCCGCGTCGACGGCCGAACTCTTCCCGCGGCTGCTCGCGTTCGCCGAGGACCCGGCCACCCGCCCGCTGCTGCAGCCCTTCCTGGACCGGCCGCCCGACTGGTGGGGGCGCTTTTTCGCCCACGCGGCGCGGCAGGAGCCGCGCGTGGAGACGGTGATCTTCCTCTACCAGGCCCGCAACCGCGGCCAGGATTTACCGACCGCGGACGAACAGGGCGTCTACCTGGACCGCTTATGGAAGGAGGGCCGCTGGCGGGAGGCCTATCTCGCCTGGCTGGAAGGGCTGGACGAACCGGCCCGACGGGGGTTGGGACACCTGTACAACGGCAGTTTCGACCTACCCATCACCGGGATCGGATTCGACTGGAGGATCAAGCCGCCCCCCGGGGTCACAGTAGAAACGGTCCAGACCTACGGGACCCACGGCCGACGCGCCCTGCACGTGGCCTTCGACGGCCGCCCGGCCCGTTTTCGGCACGTCCTGCAGCCGCTGTTCCTCGATCCCGGACGCTATCGGCTCCAGGGCCGGGTGCGTCCGGACGGGCTCTCACCCGGGGACGGCCTGCGCTGGATGGTCGGTTGTGACTGGCCGGAGCCGCGCCCACTGGCGATGACCGAGCCCTTCATCGGCAGGGACGACTGGCAGGTCTTCGGACTGGATTTCGAGGTGCCGGCTACGGATTGCCCGCTCCAGGTGTTGCGGCTGGAACACGGGGAGCGCGTCGGCAGCGGTCCCGATGGCCAGGGCGGGGTCTGGTTCGACGACCTGGCGATCAGCCGCCGGGGTTGATGCCCCGCGCCGCCGGGCGGGACGCGACCGGTTCCGGCCCATGGCCTGACATCGGGTGACGCCCTTAACAAATTTTTTACGGTGCCGGTGTCTGTCTTTGGTTATTCTATGAGAAAATCAGTGCCGCGCAAAGGAGGAGAAAAAATGAAGATATCAGGCGCAGCGGTCGGATTCGCCCTGGTACTGGCGGGTTACGGCGTCACCGCCGGGGCCGCGACCGCGTCGGCCGTGGTGGTCCAATCGCAAGGGAAGCCGCTGGTCACTCAGACCACGGCGACGGTCTCGGCGCAGAGCAAGCTGTCGCTCTACCCGGGTGATCGGATCGCCGCGCCCGCCGGTGCATCGCTGACGATCGAGTACCCGGGCGGTTGCCGCGTGACGATCCCGGCCAACAGCACACTCACCATCGGTGCCGCAAATCAGTGCAGCACCGGGCAGGCGAAGGTGCAGACCAGCTCCGCACCGGTAAAAAAGCCCCGTCCGCCCACCACGCCGCCGCCTCCCGAGGGCGGAAATTTGTCGCGGTGACCGCGGTCCTCCGGGGCTGCCGTGGGTTACGTCGTCGGCGTCGGAAAAACCCCGGTATGTCTTTAGCACTTTAGAACGCCGTCTCTAACTAACTGAGGAAGGACCGCCGTGAGATTGAGTATAACTGCCTTCGCACCGCTTGGTCTCTCGTTACTGCTCGGGATTGGTGCAACCGGATCGGCACAGGCCGTGGCCACCTTGGTGGTGGACCGCGGGTTGCCCGTCGCTAACCTGACGACACCGAATCTCAATATCAGCGCCGGCGTCAACCGGAGTAACGTCGATTGGAGCGGTTACACCGCGGGGGGGCAGTCGTTTATTACCGGCGATACCTTCCAAATGCCTGTCGATCAGCAGTGGACCATCGACACCATCCGCACCTGGTCGCCCGCCATCCCGCTTGCCGGCAGCGACACCCTGGGTAGCCTGTACTCGTCGATTACACTCTATGCCGACCTCTACAGCAACCTGGGAAACGATCCGGCGACCTGGGCCATCAATAAGGCTGGTACGATCTCCGGGAATACCAGCAACAACGACATCACATTCACGCGGGTGCTGTACCAGGACGCAACCGCTCCAAACGACGACTACCAGGGTCAAAGCGGCACCTGGTCCCAGATCTGGCAAGTCGATTTCAAGAATCTCAATTGGGTCGTCACCCCGGGCGACTGGATAGTATTCGGTGTCGACGCCGCGGCCTTGACGACACTTCCCTGGTCGAATCACGCATCGAATGCGGCCCTCAGCAATAGTCCGCAACAGGATGCTGATGACTTTTTCACCTTTATTAATATGACTGCTGGATTTTACGGGGACTGGTATGACTGCGACAGCGCTAGCGACCCCGAGTGCGTTTGGGGTAACTCAAGCGATATCAATGTCCAGGTCTTCGCCACCCCCGCCCCAGGCTCGCTCGCGCTCGCGCTCATCGGCCTCTTTGGCCTGTCCGCTGCCCGGCGCACCGAGGCCCGGAGCACCGCGGCGCGGTGCGCACCCTGACACGAAGGGGGTAAAATAGGGGTGTGGCCGGCGAAATCGCCCGTCGTAAGGTTGGATAAGGCGCGCCCTTGATCATAACTCGGGCTACACGGCAACCCGTCGCGGCCTGGGGGCCGCTCCTACGCGGTAGGAGCGGCCCCCAGGCCGCGACGGGTGTCATCGTCAATCAAGGCTGCGCGCGGCACAGCGCCCCGGACCGGGCACGGCGCTTCGGCGCGCCGCATCCACCAGCTTTTAAGTGACGAGTCAAGAGCAAGTTAAACACAGCGCAATCGTTGTCGTTTTCGTAATCGTTGTCATAATTTGGAGAAGCGATGCAGTTTGGTGTGCAAAAGAGTTCGAGGCGCTACGATAACCTCGATTACGACAACGACAACGCCCCGGCCAGCACTGCTAATGGACTTGTTCAACTTATCAGTGAGCTGTTTTTAAGGCATCGGCGATGCTGGTGGATGCACTGCGCTTATCCACCCTACGTCGTCACCGAGATCACATCAGTTTTGCTCGTACCCCGTGGCAACAGCCGGATAGACAGTAGCCCGCATCGGTAACCCGCGGGCTGATCGCAGGAGGCTCAGGATCACGGAAACGCAATGCGGATTTATCCGGTGCTCCGCACCGCGAGGGCTGATGGCCCGAACAATTATCAGGGCTCCGACCATAGGTGCTCTGCGGACGTCCAATGCGTCAGCCTTGGTCCTGCGGATCGCGCCGCTAAGTGGCCGGGACCATGACCAAGGTCTTCAAACTAATCGTTGCCTAATGCCTCCCCAGGTCGGCATTTTACAAACCTTAACTTGGCGACGACCCGGGGAGCATCCTAGACTGATAAGAGAAAAACTAGAATTAGGGATTTAGAGGACGACTTAAGATGCTTGGGATTGTTTGGCTAGCGTCGGCCGCTCTGGGGGACGACGTAGCAATCGGTACGGCGACCCGCGCCACGGCTCGGTCCTGGGCGTCGGTGACGCCTGGGGGTTGCGCCGGGAGCGGCGCGGATGCCCCCTTCACCGACCCGCCAATCGCCCCTCCGATCGCTGTATGAGCGGGGCACTCACACCGCACGGGCCCTCGGGTATTCATCACGCCACTGCCCAGGATGCGGCACTGTTTTATGGACTCGCGCTGCTGCTGGTGTACGCGCCGCTATTTCTGGGCACATGGCGACCGGTGCCGCTGATGATCATGGAATTGGCGGCGGTGGCGCTACTGGCGGGCCTGTTCATGCCCCGGCAAGCGGCGGCGGCCGGGTCGGAAGATGGCCGGACCGGACCGGTCGGCCACCCCGGACGGCCGTCCCGTCCGGCGCTCCTGTTCTTGCTGCTGCTGTTTCTCCTGCCCCTGTTTCAGTTGGTGCCGTTACCGTTCGAGCTATGGTCAGAACTGCCGGGGCGCGCCTTCTATGCCGAGGCGCTGCGGCTCGCGGGTGACACCGAAGACGGTTTCAACTGGCGGGCGATCTCGCTGATCCCGACGACCACCGAGGCCGCGTGGCTTACGCTGCTGCCACCCTTGGCCATGTTCTTGGCCGTGCTGCGGCTCGACCGGGAGCGATTGCTGGTATTGGTGCTGGTGTTCTTGGGGATTGCCACCGGTGAGGCGCTACTGGGGCTGATCCAGTACGGCAACACCCTGATGACCGACAGCGCCACCGGTACCTACCGGAATCGCAATCACCTGGCTGGCCTGCTGGAAATGGCGCTGCCGGTCGGCCTGGCCCTGTTGGCGGCCACGGTCGGGCACGGTCGCCCCCCGCACGCCGGCAGACCTCATGGCCGACGCAAACCTACGCTTCGTCAATGGATAGCGCGCTTCGGTGTAGCCCGGATCAACCAGACCGCGGCCTTAGGGGCGAGCTCGATTGCCATCTTGCTGGGGTTGATTTTTACCCGGTCCCGCGCAGGTATAAGTCTGGCGATGCTCGGGATTCTTCTAAGTAGCCTGATGTTCTCCTACCGACTGGGCGGGCGTAACACCTACGGCCTGATTGGCACTTTCACCGCCGCCGGGGTTGGGTTGGCCAGCCTGATCGGGTTGGTGCCGATATGGAACCGGTTCGCCTATGCTGACCCGTTCGAGGATGGGGCACTGGTTCAGTTTGGTTCTTCCTTATCCTTATGTTTTTGTAGTATTTTTATAACCTGGGCTGTCGAACTCTAAGGACCTCATCCCACGAGAGTCCCTGCTGGAGAATCCCCAGAGCCACCGCAGGAACCTGTTTTGTCGTGAAGTGGCTGCGAATAAAGTTATGGACAATCCACAACATATCCAATGTTCTTTGCAAACCAGAAATGCTCTTCGCGTACGTATTCGTTCGGCGGCGATAAGCAGAATTCTTTCGCCGAAATGAAGCGTTCGATGCTTCCAAATGATTAGCATGAATATCGGCTGGCGTCACATCTTGATCGGTTTCTGGATGCTCCGGATGAGGGGTTTCGTATTTGGGACGCGAGTGCCCCGTTCTATCAGTTCCTTTCCCTTTATTCTTAAGGCGCACCTTCACACCGCGACGAAGCACTTTCGGTGGGCGGCCGCGTTTTCCGGTTCGCAATACTTCGTGGCAAATTTCAAACAGGAGATTGCCATACCGACGTTCCCCGTCGGTGACTAGAGTGACATCGCCAGTACGCAGGATGACATCTCTAAGTATTTGTATGGCATATGAAAATAGGCTGCGATCCTTTTTCCCGCACTGAAGCGCCCAGATAAATCGACTTGCCCTTTCCATCAGTACGATCGTCCAGCCTTCACAATCCTCCGGGGGGACATTCCTATTCACTTTCGTATAAAGCTCATCACCTTCGATCAGTTGCTCAATAAAGGTGTGCGTCAGGGCATATATGACCAGCACATCCTTGCAATCGGCCAGGCGACGCTCCCATAGGAGCAACGTATTCTTCGCAATCGCGAAGGCCCGGCAGGCGGCGTTCAAGCCGATCCCCTCAGTGCGCGTTTTGAGCACTTGAATGATGAAGCTGGTCGGTTTCCTGAGCCCCTCGATAAGGGTGGCTTTGGTCTCGGAAAAGAGCCTATTGCAACTTTGACATCGCCACAGCAAACGCGTACCGTTATGACCGGTTTGATACGTCTTGTGATGCCGACAATTCTGTGAATTGCAATGAGGGCATGTCCATTGTCCGTTCAAGAAGTTCTCACTTATTCAAAAAGTGACGGAAACCCGCGCCGAACTAGATATATTACATATATTTCAATGTCTTGTAAACAGGAATTAAACTGAACCAGTGCCGAGGATGGGCGCTGGACGGTATTCGACGCCACCGTGCAGGCCATCGGCGAGTTCTTTCCGTTGGGAAGCGGTGCGGGTACGTTCCTCGATGTGCTGCGGCGGTTCCACCCGCTCACGATGCCGGGCGTCACCATCAACCGCGCCCACAATGATTATTTGGAATGGCTGCTGGAATTCGGCTTGATCGCGGCCGTACTGGTTGCCGTCTGGTTGCTGTTCTATCTGCGCCAGTGGGGGCGGGTATGGCAGAGCGGGGAATGGACGAGGTTCCGCTTCGTCCAGGCTGGAGCAGGCACGGCCTTGCTGCTGATGATGCTGCATACCTTGGTGGACTACAACCTGCGAGTCCCGGCCAACGCGCTGTTCACGGCCTTTCTGGCCGGCGTTTTTTTTCACCAACCGCGCCGCGCGGCCGCGCGCCGCATCCGCCGCCCGGCGGCGCCCGGCGAGAAGAGCGGCCGAGCGCCGCCGGTCTTTGCGATTCCACCGGAGAATCAGAACAATCCCTTCAGGACTTGGTCTCCGACAGCCGTCAGTCGTCGTCGTACAGGAGTATAGAAAGTTCATGAGTGCGCCCAGTTGGTTCGCGGATTTGGTATTCCCGGGCAGTTTCCTGCTCACGGTCGGCCTGATTGCCGTGCTGAGGCCCCCGGCCCGGGCACTGGGCTGGGTGGACCACCCCTCTACCCGCAAACACCACCTGCATCCCGTGCCGCTGGTCGGGGGGGTGGCCATGTGCGTCGCCTTCTGCGTCGGCATCTTGCTGCTGCCGGACAAGCCTCACGACTGGCGGGTCCTCTTGATCTGCACGGTCATGCTGACGCTGCTTGGTCTTTATGACGATCTGCGCTCCAGCCGGGCCTCCACGCGCTTTCTGTTTCAGGCCGCCGCCGTCCTGCTGATGGCGCTGGGAAGCGATGTGGTGCTGGGCAATCTGGGCGATCTGTTCGGGTTGGGCCAATTCAGCCTCGGCGACTGGGCGGTGCTGTTCACGCTGTTCGCCGTGGTCGGCGTGATCAATGCCTTCAACATGATCGACGGGTTGGATGGCTTGGCGGGTGGTTCGGGGCTGATCGCCGGCGGCTGGCTGCTCGTGCTGTGCCTGAGTACGCACGCGCGCCACCCAGGGGATATCGGTGCCCTGTTGGTCCTCGCCATGGTCATCGTGGGCTTTCTGGCCTTCAACCTGCGCCATCCCTGGCGCGCCCGAGCCGGCATCTTCATGGGCGATGCCGGCAGCACCATGCTCGGTTTCGTCCTGAGTTGGTTTCTGATCCACCTGTCCCAGGGGGAGCAAGCGGTGATGACACCGATCACTGCGGTATGGATTCTGGCCCTACCGCTATTGGACACCCTGACGGTCATGGTCCGCCGCCTGCGCTCCGGGAGCAACCCGTTCGTCGCAGACCGCCAGCACCTGCACCATCTGTTGCTGGGCCGCGGCTTGACGGATGGCCAGGTCACCGGCGTGCTGTTGGCGCTCACCTTCTTGACCGGTGGACTAGGCGTTCTGGCCGACCGGCTGGACTTGCCCTGCTGTCTGGGATTCTATGCCTTCGTCGGTCTTTTTCTGCTGTATTACAGAATCACAACCACGATGCTCCCGCCACCGAACTCGCCGGTCATCGGCCAGGATCGTCGCCGATCACTACGCCCGAGCGATACCGACAAGAAATGGCATCGATCCCTGCTGAGGCTGCCATGGACATACGGCAGCAGACAGGAAAGCGAGTAGAGCGCTTTGTTCTTTCATCCTCGATCATCGTTCCGACCACCGCGATGCCATTGCGTTCCTGCGGAAGATGCGCGCCGCGCACCCGCCGCCGATCGGCCATCGCGGCCGTAACGACGTCAAGGTGGCCGCGGCCTGTGGGACTGCGTGCCGCCCGGCAACAGGATACGCCCTGCAGCGCGCCGGAAGACGCCCGACCGCAGACCCGGGCCAGCGCCATAGCGTTGCCGCTGGAGCGGTGCGCGCCGGTTGAGCAGGATTTGGATGTCCATGAACTGAGCCAATAGCGCAGCCAGGCCCGGCGAGCCGCCCCGCCCTGTATCGTCATATGTCACGGTATGGCGGTAGCGTGTCCGGGAGCGTCACTTGATCGGGCTTGCTCCTCGTGCCGCAGGCAACGAAGCGCAAACAGTACGCCGCTGCCAGGAAAGGAGTAACGGGTGTCCTTGCCGAAGGTAAAATAACTGGAGTTTCCTACTTTCCCGGAGTTTCGCGGCTACATTCTGGATTTGACCCGCCGGGAGTATGCCGGGTGGGCGGCAACCGACGACCGGTTCTACGAGCTCCTGGCGGAACTGCGCCGTGACCGGGAGGAAGGCGCCCGCAAGTGGGACGAACAAAACCGCAAGTGGGACCAGCATCAGGCGGAGCAGCGCGAAGAATTCAAGCGCATTCACGAGGAGATCATGGCCCAGGCGCAGCGCCTGATCGTGATCTCGCCGATGATCGACGCCCGGGCGCGCCAGGTGGCCGAGCGCCTGGGGATCGAGACCTACGGCGACTCGCTGGAGGTGCAAGCGTTATGAGGGGTCTGGATGAATCCGCCGCGGACATCGCCCTATCTTTCATCAACGATGGCGAAGTTGTGTCGCTTAGCACCCAGCCGATGCCGAAAGAACCACCTCCGCCCACCGTCCGGCCCTCCCGCGCGGCCTTGATCATAATCCCGGCAGCGCCGTGCGTAGTCAGGGCTTCCAGCCCTGACGGTGTCAGGCCAAGATGGCCTGACTACGCACCCGGCGAGCCCAAGCGGCCGGAATCTTGATCGACGCCCCTCAACGCGACGGCCGCTACCGAGCAAAGAATGATGAACCACAACGCCGGACTCTATGAGCAGGACGTCAACGCCTGGGCCGAAGGTCAGGTCTTTCTGTTAAAGCAAGGCTTGACCCACGCGCTCGACGTTGAGCATCTTATCGCGGAGCTCGAAGATATGGGAAAGAGCAACCTGCGTGAGCTGGAAAGCCGTTTTATTATCCTGATTGCCCATCTGCTAGAGTGGCAATTTCAATTGGAGACGTTGACTGCACGATGGAAAGAATTCGAGGCGAAAAGCTGGCGCAACACGATCATTGAGCAGCGCGCCCAACTTCTATTCCTGTTGAAAAAGGTTCCCAGCCTGAAATCGTCCCTGCAAGCCGCAATGACAGATGCCTACACCGAAGCCCGCCGCCTGGCAAGCAGAGAAACCAATGTCGCTGCCGACACCTTCCCAGCAGATTGCCCATACTCGGTGGAGCAGATCCTGGACGAGGATTTTTTCCCCCAAGTCGCTGGAACCCCAATAAATCTTTAACCCTTAGGCTCATGGGGCGGATTTTTTGGCACCCTCATTTGCCAGGAAAGCCCCCCAATCTGAATCAACCACCTGTGCTGGCCAAGCGTAGGCCAACCACACAGTTGGCCGCATGAGCCAGCAGCTTAAGGCGCAGCGCCTTGGGTATCGGGCTCAACGAAGAACCGACCAACACCCAGGGCGTTGCCCCGGGCTGGTAGGTATCGCTCCGTTGGGGCTTTAACCGCCGCCGAGCGCGCGCTGCCCGCTGCTAGGGGGCGAAGCTCGAGTGAGCCTCGGTAACGGCGGGTTGCCCAATGTGGCATTGCTGATCCCACAATGGAGATTGACTAACCCTTGACCAGTGTGATTCCATACACCTGTGTTCACGCCATGAATGCTCGGCCCGCCCCGTCGGCCGGCCAGCCCCCAAGCCCCAAGCCCCAAGCCCCGAGTCCCGAGTCCCGTCACGGTAGGGCGGTAGCGTGTCCGAGACCCCAACCAAAGTCCGTCCTCACCTCAGCGGCAATGCGCCACCGCCTGCTCAAACCCAGTACGGCTTGACCCACTATCGTCCGCGCAGCAGTATCGGCATCTTCTTGCGCGACCAACTGGCCAAAGACTTTGGCCTGGAGACCGACATGGCTTACACCGTTGAGGATTTCAAACGCGAAGCGATGCGGGACCTGATGGAGGACGTCCTGAGCGACCCCAAGCACCTGAAGATGTTCCTGGATCGCCTGGTGGCAGAGGATCGGCTGCGCGAACTCGCCCCCGAGGAGCGCCTGCGCGGGCTCGCGCCCGAGGAACGCCTGCGCGGGCTCGCGCCCGAGGACCGCCTGCGCGGGCTCGCCCCCGAGGAGCGGCTGAAAGGTCTCGATCCCGCGATCATCGAAGCCTGGCTGAAGCAACATCCCCGTCATGACCATTGACTGCTGACGATCCAAGAAAGCGCCGTCAGCGATCAGCTCTCAGATGACGGCCCAGATTGCGAACCCGATTACAGGTTCAAGCAGCATCCACCGATAGCCCGCACTGCCCGTTGACTGAACCTTATCGACTGCGGTCTCATTTATCGCCGTTCACCCTATGAATGCTAGGCCCGCCCCGTCCGCCGGCCAGCCCCCAAACCCCGAGTACCGTCCCGTCACGGTAGGGCGGTAGCGTGTCCGACACCCCAACCAAAGTCCGTCGCCACCTCAGCGACGTCATGCGCTACCGCCTGCTCAAGCACCTCGCGGAGCAGCCGCAGGCCAGCCGATGCCGAAAAGAGCACTCCCGCCCACCGCCCGGCGCGACGACTACGATACGCCCTGGAAGGACGTGCTCGAGCGCTGGCATCGGCAGTTCCTCGAGTTTTTCTTCCCCCTGGCCGCCGCCGACATCGACTGGGCGCGCGGGTATGAATTCCTCGACAAAGAGCTACAGAAGGTCACCCGGCGCGCGGTCGTGGGACGCCGCCATGTGGACAAGCTGATCAAAGTCTGGCGGCGCAGCGGGGCGGAGACCTGGGTATTGATCCATACCGAGGTGCAAGGCAACCGGGAGGCGGACTTCCCGAAGCGCCTGTACACCTACCACTCGCGCCTGACGGACCGCTACAACCGCCCGGTCGCCACCTTCGTGGTGCTGACGGACGATCATCCCGACTGGCGCCCCGCGCGCTATGAGCACGCCTTGTGGGGCTGCCGGGCGGTCCTGGAGTTCCCCAGCATCAAGCTGCTGGACTATCGCGACCGAGTGACCGAACTGGAGACCAGCGTCAATCCCTTTGCGCTGGTCGTGTTGGCGCACCTGGCGGCCATCGCCACCCGCCGCGACCCGCCCGCGCGCCTCGCACACAAGATCGGCCTGACGCGCCAACTCTATCGACGGGGGCTGGAGCGCGACGACATCTTGAGCCTCTACGCCTTTATCGACTGGGTGTTAGCGTTGCCCGACGCCTTGGAAGAAGACTACCATCGTTGTATCCAAGCGATAGAGGAAGCCGAGCACATGCAATACGTGACCACTGCCGAGCGCATCGGGATTCAGAAAGGCCGCCAAGAAGGCGAGGTCGCCGTCCTCCTGCGCCAGATCGCCCGCAAGTTCGGTCCGCCCACCGACACCGTGCGCGAGCGCATCGCGGGCGCCGACCCCGAGACCCTGTTGGAATGGTCCGACCGGATCCTGACCGCCCAGACCCTCGACGAGGTGCTCCACTGACACGCGCCAGCCCGTAGGGTCCGCTGTGCGGACCAGCGACCAGCGACCTGCGCTCAGCGGGGCCTGCCGCTCAGCCGTCAGGCCGAACAACCGGGAGCGCCGCACCCCAGCGCGGCCCGGCCGTGCCTTGATCATGATTCCGGCCACCCATCGTTGCAGCATCCCGTCGCGGCCGGGATCTGGCCGGATTAACGATCACGGCCTTTCCGGGTGCGATCAGAACGGATGGGTTGACGCAGAGCGCGTAGGGTACGCATCGCGTACCCGCCAGGCCACCGTAACCGCTGGCGCTGGGTACGCGATGCGTACCCTACAGCTCAAGCACCTCTCGGAGCAGCCGCAGGCCAGCCCGCGAGCGCGATCCGTCGGGTTCGCTGTGCGAACCAACCGCCGTGCAGATCGCGAGACGGCCGGGTTGATGACCAGCGCCGTTTGCCACCGCCCGCCGCGACGAAACGCCATCCGTGGACAAACGCCCTCCCAAACCCTGGCACCGCTGGCTCGGCATCCTGCTGACCGACCTGTTCGTCGGCCGCCCCTGGTCGGTGGCCATGGAAGAGGAGTTGTCGTTGAAGAGCCAACGACTCGACATCCTCATCATCGAACGGCGCGGCGCGGCGGGTGTGACCCCCGATCCAGAGGCCGTGAACGGGCTCCCCGATGGCTTTGACAATCTGGCCGCCCACAACCTGCTGAGCTATAAATCCGCGGCCGAGCCGTTCAACACCTGGGCGCTGGAAGAACTCATCAGCCACTACGTGACCTATCGTAAACTGGCCTCGCTGCGCGCCGCCCACCGCGGCGCACGAACGGCGGATGAGCCGCTGGCCGAACCCGCCGGCACCTACCCGCTGCTGCCGGCGCGCGACTTTCGCCGCTACGCCATCGCCACCCGCCAGCCGCGTCAACTGTTACGCCAACTGCCGACCGGCACCTGTCGCGCGACCGCCTGCCCCGGGGTCTATGATCTTGCGGTGGGCGCACTGCCGGTGCGCCTCATCGTGCTGGACACCTTGGCAAAGCAGCCGCGCAACGCCCCCTGGGGACTGTTTGCACACGCCAGCGCTCAAACCCAGTACGGCTTGACCCACTATCGTCCGCGCAGCAGTATCGGCATCTTCCTGCGCGACCAACTGGCCAAAGACTTTGGCCTGGAGACCGACATGGCTTACACCGTTGAGGATTTCAAACGCGAAGCGATGCGGGACCTGATGGAGGACGTCCTGAGCGACCCCAAGCACCTGAAGATGTTCCTGGATCGCCTGGTGGCAGAGGATCGGCTGCGCGAACTCGCCCCTGAGGAGCGGCTGCGCGGGCTCGCCCCCGAGGAACGCCTGCGCGGCCTTGCCCCCGAGGAGCGGCTGCGCGGCCTTGCCCCCGAGGATCGGCTGCGCGGGCTCGCCCCCGAGGAGCGGCTGCGCGAACTCGCGCCCGAGGAGCGCCTGCGCGGCCTCGCGCCCGAGGAGCGGCTGCGCGGCCTTGCCCCCGAGGATCGGCTGCGTGGGCTCGCGCCCGAAGAGCGGCTGCGCGGGCTCGCGCCCGAGGAGCGGCTGCGCGGGCTCGCCCCCGAGGAACGGGTGCGCGGACTCGCGCCCGAGGAGTGGCTGCAAGGTCTCGATCCCGCGATCATCGAAGCCTGGCTGAAGCAACATCCCCGTCATGACCATTGACTGCTGACGATCCAAGAAAGCGCCGTCAGCGATCAGCTCTCAGCGATCAGCTATCAGCTATCAGCGGTCCGTGTTCTTCTGATAGCTGACAGCTGACTGCTCTTCCCAGCTTGACCGCCCCTCGCTCAGTGTCGTCCCATACACCGGTGTTCATCCTGTGAATGTTGATCTCGCCCCGCCGGCCGGCCAGCCCCCAAGCCCCGAGTACCGTCCCGTCACGGTAGGGCGGTAGCGTGTCCGATACCCCAATCAAGGTCCGTCGACACCTCAGCGACGATATGCGCTACCGCCTGCTCAAGCACCTCTCGGAGCAACCGCAGGCCAGCCAACGGCAACTCTCCGAGATCCTCGGCGTCAGCGTCGGCAGCCTCAACGACTGCGTCAACGCACTGATCGAGCGCGGCTGGGTCAAGGTCACCAACTTCAGGAACAGCCGCAACAAGCTCGCCTACGCCTATTTCCTTACCCCCAGCGGCATCGAGGCCAAGACCCGCATCGCCATGTGCTTTCTGCAGCGCAAACTGGAGGAATATGCTGCCCGCCCTGCGCGCCGGCGGGGTGGAGCGGCTGGTGTTCTCCAGCACCTGCGCCACCTACGGCGTACCGGAACGGCTGCTGATCGACGAGCGCCACCCGTGGTGGACTGCACTGGGCTTGTCCACCCTACGATGCCGGGTGGCCGGAATTATGACCAAGGCCCCGCGCCGCTTCTCGATGACGATGACTACCCTGGTTCAACAGAAAAGACGTGACACCAGCCGCTCACTGAGGACTTCCCGATGTTAGACGCACAAATCATTCAATCTGCGGTCGATCGTCTCATTGGTGTAGCCCACTCACCTCTCAAGGTCATCCTGTTTGGATCCTACGCGAGAGGCGATGCCAAAGACACCTCCGATCTTGACCTCCTCGTCGTGGAAGAGGACGTGCCCAACTTCGCTGAAGAATATGGCCGTTTGCGTGGCGCCATTGGGTCGGTGGGAACGGGTGTCGATCTTCTCATCTATCCACTGAATGAATTCGAGCGACGGAAGAATTGGCAGACATCACCGGTCTCCGATGCGGTGAGAGGCGGCAAGGTGCTGTATGAACGCGCCGCTTGATGAGGCCCGCCAACTATTGCGTGCCGCCACCAGGGATCGGCTATCCTTTGAATTGCTTCTCGGCACTGGACGCGCCCCCCATGAAACCCTTGGGTTTCTCGCGCAGCAAGCCTGCGAAAAACTCATCAAGGCCGTGCTGGTTCGCCATGGGGCTCGGGTTGAGCGGACGCATGATCTCGAACGGCTATTCGATCTGGCTGTTGAGCAACACATCGCCGTTCCTGTTTCTGGTGACGTGCTACGCTGCCTCAACCCATACGCCGTTGCGCTTCGGTATGAAAGCACGGAGACAATTTGGATCAAGGACGCGGATGCCATGGCGATCGTGAAGACATTACATGAGTGGGCGAGCATCAAGATCGCGGCAGATGAGACATGAGCGATCCCGAGACGCTGTTGGAGTGGTCCGACCGGATCCTGACCGCCCAGACCCTCGCCGAGGTCTTCGACGACGCAAGTTGACCGGCACCCGGCGCCGTGCCGGCACCCACCCCTGCCGAAGCCTCGTTTGGCCGACGAAAGAGGCCCAACGTCCACGGTCCGCCTGCCCGCCCACGGTGGCCCTCACGCCACCGCCCAGCCGACTACTTGAGGGTGGGTCCCACGGATGCCGGCCGCAGCGCACGGCTAGCAGGTTCAAACTTGGGCGGGCGCAACCGCCAGCGTGCCGGCGACGGGGCCGATGGTGGAGGCGCGATGCTGATTCACCCTCCGAAATTCGCCCTGCTGTAGGGTTTATAAGGCGCGCCCCACGATGCGAGGGAGCGGGCACGTCGCGCGCGCCGCATCCACGAAAGGCCGCGCGCTGCCGTCCAAACGTGGAACTGCTGGCGCACAGCGACAACCGATTGCGAACCCGATCACACTTCCAAGCAGCACCCACCGGCCCTCCCGCGATGCGCATTGATTAACCCATGCCCACTGTGGTCTCATTCACCAACGTTCATCCCATGAATTTTCGGCCTGCCCCGCTGGCCGGCCAGCCCCCAAACCCCGAGTACCGTTCCGACACGGTAGGGCGGTAGCGTGACCGAGACCCCAATCAAGGTCCGTCGTCACCTCAGCGGCGACCTGCGTTACCGCCTGCTCAAGCACCTCGCGGAGCAACCCCAAGCCAGCCAGCGGCAACTCTACGAGGTCCTCGGCGTCAGCGTCGGCAGCCTCAACGACTGCGTCAACGCACTGATCGAGCGCGGCTGGGTCAAGGTCACCAACTTCCGGAACAGCCACCACAAGCTCGCCTACGCCTACCTTCTCACCCCCAGCGGCATCGAGGCCAAGACCCGCATCGCCGTGCGCTTCCTGCAGCGCAAACTGGAGGAACACGAGGCATTGGCGCAGGAAATCGCCCAGCTCCGCCATCCATGGACAAACGCCCTCCCAAACCCTGGCACCGCTGGCTCGGCATCCTGCTGACCGACCTGTTCGTCGGCCGCCCCTGGTCGGTGGCCATGGAAGAGGAGTTGTCGCTCAAGAGTCAACGACTCGACATCCTCATCATCGAACGGCGCGGCGCGGCGGGTGTGACCCCCCGATCCAGAGGCCGTGAACGGGCTCCCCGATGGCTTTGACAATCTGGCCGCCCACAACCTGCTGAGCTATAAATCCGCGGCCGAGCCGTTCAACACCTGGGCGCTGGAAGAACTCATCAGCCACTACGTGACCTATCGTAAACTGGCCTCGCTGCGCGCCGCCCACCGCGGCGCAGGAACGGCGGATGAGTCGCTGGCCGAACCCGCCGGCGCCTACCCGTTGCTGCCGACGCGCGACTTTCGCTGCTTCGCCGTCGCCACCCGCCAGCCGCGCCAACTGATGCGCCAACTGCCGGTCGGCACCTGTCGCGCGACCGCCTGCCCCGGGGTCTATGATCTTGCGGTCGGCGCACTACCGGTGCGCCTCATCGTGCTGGACACCTTGGCAAAGCAGCCGCGCAACGCCCCTTGGGGACTCTTTGCACACGCCAGCGCTCAAACCCAGTACGGCTTGACCCACTATCGTCCGCGCAGCAGTATCGGCATCTTCTTGCGCGACCAACTGGCCAAAGACTTTGGCCTGGAGACCGACATGGCTTACACCGTTGAGGATTTCAAACGCGAAGCGATGCGGGACCTGATGGAGGACGTCCTGAGCGACCCCAAGCACCTGAAGATGTTCCTGGATCGCCTGGTGGCAGAGGATCGGCTGCGCGAACTCGCCCCTGAGGAGCGGCTGCGCGGGCTCGCCCCCGAGGAACGCCTGCGCGGCCTTGCCCCCGAGGAGCGGCTGCGCGGCCTTGCCCCCGAGGAGCGGCTGCGCGGCCTTGCCCCCGAGGATCGGCTGCGCGAACTCGCCCCCGAGGAGCGGCTGCGCGGGCTCGCGCCCGAGGAACGCCTGCGCGGGCTCGCCCCCGAGGAGCGGCTGCAAGGTCTCGATCCCGCGATCATCGAAGCCTGGCTGAAGCAATATCCCCGTCATGACCATTGACTGCTGACGATCCAAGAAAGCGCCGTCAGCGATCAGCTTTCAGCTATCAGCTATCCGTGTTCTTCTGATAGCTGACCGCTGACGGCTGACTGCTAACCGCTGACTGCTAACCGCTGACTGCTCTTCCCAGCTTGACCGCCCCCCGCTCAGTGTGGTTACATACAACAATGTTCATCCCATGAATGTTGATCTCGCCCCGCCGGCCGGCCCCCAAGCCCCGAGTACCGTCCTGTCACGGTAGGGCGGTAGCGTGTCCGACACCCCAATCAAGGTCCGCCGTCACCTCAGCGACGACCTGCGCTACCGCCTGCTCAAGCACCTCTCGGAGCAGCCGCAGGCCAGCCAACGGCAACTCTCCGAGATCCTTGGCGTCAGCGTCGGCAGCCTCAACTACTGCGTAAACGCACTGATCGCGCGCGGTTGGGTCAAGGCCACCAACTTCCGGAACAGCCGCAACAAGCTCGCCTACGCCTACCTCCTCACCCCCAGCGGCATCGAGGCCAAGACCCGCATCGCCGTGCGCTTCCTGCAGCGCAAACTGGAGGAACACGAGGCATTGGCGCAGGAAATCGCCCAGCTCCGCCATCCGTGGACAAACGCCCCCACAAACCCTGGCACCGTTGGCTCGGCATCCTGCTGACCGACCTGTTCGTCGGCCGCCCCTGGTCGGTGGCCATGGAAGAGGAGTTGTCGCTCAAGAGTCAACGACTCGACATCCTCATCATCGAACGGCGCGGCGCGGCGGGTGTGACCGCCGATCCAGAGGCCGTAAACGGGCTCCCCGATGGCTTTGACAATCTGGCCGCCCACAACCTGCTGAGCTATAAATCCGCGGCCGAGCCGTTCAATGCCTGGGCGCTGGAAGAACTCATCAGCCACTATGTCACCTACCGTAAGCTGGCCTCGCTGCGCGCCGCCCACCGCGGCGCACGAACGGCGGATGAGCCGCTGGCCGAACCCGTCGGCGCCTACCCGCTGCTGCCGACGCGCGACTTTCGCCGCTACGCCATCGCCACCCGCCAGCCGCGTCAACTGATGCGCCAACTGCCGGTCGGCACCTGTCGCGCGACCGCCTGTCCCGGGGTCTATGATCTTGCGGTGGGCGCACTACCGGTGCGCCTCATCGTGCTGGACACCTTGGCAAAGCAGCCGCGCAACGCCCCCTGGGGACTCTTTGCACACGCCAGCGATCAAACCCAGTACGGCTTGACCCACTATCGTCCGCGCAGCAGTATCGGCATCTTCCTGCGCGACCAACTGGCCAAAGACTTTGGCCTGGAGACCGACATGGCTTACACCGTTGAGGATTTCAAACGCGAAGCGATGCGGGACCTGATGGAGGACGTCCTGAGCGACCCCAAGCACCTGAAGATGTTCCTGGATCGCCTGGTGGCAGAGGATCGGCTGCGCGAACTCGCCCCTGAGGAGCGGCTGCGCGGGCTCGCCCCCGAGGAACGCCTGCGCGGCCTTGCCCCCGAGGAGCGGCTGCGCGGCCTTGCCCCCGAGGAGCGGCTGCGCGGCCTTGCCCCCGAGGATCGGCTGCGCGGGCTCGCCCCCGAGGATCGGCTGCGCGAACTCGCGCCCGAGGAGCGCCTGCGCGGCCTCGCGCCCGAGGAGCGGCTGCGCGGCCTTGCCCCCGAGGATCGGCTGCGTGGGCTCGCGCCCGAAGAGCGGCTGCGCGGGCTCGCGCCCGAGGAGCGGCTGCGCGGGCTCGCCCCCGAGGAACGGGTGCGCGGACTCGCGCCCGAGGAGTGGCTGCAAGGTCTCGATCCCGCGATCATCGAAGCCTGGCTGAAGCAACATCCCCGTCATGACCATTGACTGCTGACGATCCAAGAAAGCGCCGTCAGCGATCAGCTCTCAGCGGTCCGTGTTCTTCTGATAGCTGATAGCTGACAGCTGACACCTAACCGCTGACTGCTCTTCCCAGCTTGACCGCCCCCCGCTCAGTGTGGTCCCATGCAACAGTGTTCACCCCGTGAATGTAGATCTCACCCCGCCGGCCGGCCAGCGCCCAAACCCCGAGTACCGTCCCGTCACGGTAGGGCGGTAGCGTGTCCGAGACCCCAATCAAGGTCCGTCGTCACCTCAGCGACGACCTGCGTTACCGCCTGCTCAAGCACCTCGCGGAGCAACCGCAGGCCAGCCAACGGCAACTCTCGCAAGTCCTCGGCGTCAGCGTCGGCAGCCTCAACTACTGCATCAACGCACTGATCGAGCGCGGCTGGGTCAAGGTCACCAACTTCCGGAACAGCCGCAACAAGCTCGCCTACGCCTACCTCCTGACCCCCAGCGGCATCGAGGCCAAGACCCGCATCGCCGTGCGCTTCCTGCAGCGCAAACTGGAGGAACACGAGGCGCTGGAGCAGGAAATCGCCCAGCTCCGCTCCGAGGTCGCCGCTGCCCAAGAGCCCCTCGGAGAGACCGTCAGCGATCAGCCGTCAGCGACGGTCCCTGTCAGCACTTACCCCGTGGCGTGAAACCCAGATGAACACCCAAGCGCTGAAAGACACGATCAGACGTGAGCTACCGGAAATCATCCGCACGGATCCGGAGTTTCGCGGCTACATTCTGGATTTGACCCGCCAGGAGTATGCCGGGCGGGCGGCAACCGAAGACCGGTTCTACGAGCTCCTGGCGGAACTGCGCCGCGATCGGGAGGAAGGCGCCCGCAAGTGGGACGAGTATAAAAACGAACAAAACCGCAAGTGGGACGAACAGAACCGCAAGTGGGACGAACAAAACCGCAAGTGGGACCAGCATCAGGCGGAGCAGCGCGAAGAATTCAAGCGCATTCACGAGGAAATCATGGCCCAGGCGCAGCGCCATGACCGCAGCATCGGCGCGCTCGGGTCGCGCTGGGGCCTGCAATCGGAGAAGGCGTTCCGCGACGCGCTGGCCGGCATTCTGGAAAAGAACTTCGGCGTAAAGGTACTCAACGTCAACGAATACGACGACCAGGGTACCGTGTTCGGGCGGCCCGACCAGATTGAACTGGACGTCATTATCCAAAACGGTCTGCTGTTGATTTGCGAACTGAAGTCGTCCATCGACAAGGCCGGGATGTACATCTTCGAGCGCAAAGCCCGGTTTTACGAGCAGCGACACCAGCGCACCGCCAACCGCCTGATCGTGATCTCCCCGATGATCGACGCCCGGGCGCGCCAGGTAGCGGAGCGCCTGGGGATCGAGACCTACGGCGACTCGCTGGAGGTGCAAGCGTTATGAGGCGATCACCGCCGCCTCGTCGAAGGAGTAACGGGAGTCGGCCTTGATCATCATGTCCGCCGCCATGCCCTGTCGGTGTAGGTCGCCCTTCAGGGCGCCCGCGGACATCGCGGTGGCGCGGTCGCCCTGAAGGGCGACCTACACAGGCCTGTGGCCGCAGCCCTGATCACCGTTCCGGTCGGCCGCGCTCGGTCCGCACAGCGGACCCTACGGTCAGTCCGCGATCCGTAGGGTTCGCTGTGCGGACCAACAGCCTCGCGGGCAGCACAGTGGCCGGGATGATGATCAAGGCCCGCGACGGCCTTGGTCATCGTCCCGGCCAGCGGCCACCTTCTGGACTCCAAGGCTTCAGCCTTGGTCCTTTACATCCAAGGCTGAAGCCTTGGACTCCGGCCCGAGGCGGCCGGAACGATGATCAAGGCTGCTTGCGAGATCGCGCCGCACTGAGTTTGGGAAAGTGTTCGCTCCGAACCCGAGAACATCGCAATGCCGTCGGTTGGGGTGAGGCACGGACACTGGTGGCGAATCCTGTAAGCTGTTGACGTCACCTATCGCACAAGTGCATCGACCGGAGCTGACCGACATGTCCTTCAACGTGGACGATTTCAAACGCGACGCCCTGCGCGTGATGCTCGACGCCCCATGGCTGACACCGGAGGACCATGCCACCCTGCGCGCCGACCTGCTGGAGAAGTTGAGCCCCGAAGAGCGCCTGCACGGCCTTGATCCGACGGAGGTACTCAAATGCTATACGCCCGAAGAGCGCCTGCGCGGCCTCCCGCCGGAAGACATCCTGCGCGGGATGGATCCCGACCTGATCAAAGCCTGGCTCAAGCGAACCGGACACTCAGGGGATCGACAGAGATCGCCTGGCGGGCTATCGGACTTAAAGCGCTTCTCAGGAACAAACATCCCGACAGCGCGGCTGTAGGGGTGACTTCAGTCGCCCCTAGACGTCGGTAGATCTTTCCCGGGCACTGAGGCGGATCATCGCGATCACCCCAGCAAGCCCTCTTGATCGCCCGACGCCAGCCGACCCCTGATGCACCGCGACGCCCCCACGCCCTCGCACCGCCTGTTCGGCATGGCCCTGACGGACCTGAATGCCTGGGCCGTGGATGAACTGATCGGCCACGACGTCACTTATCGCACAAGTGCATCGACCGGATCTGACCGACATGTCCTACACCGTCGACGATTTCAAATTCGACACCCTGCGCCTGATGCTGACGGACCCATGGCTGACACCGGAGGAGCAAGCGACCCTGCGCGCCGGCCTGCTGCAGAAGTTGCCCCCCGAAGAGCGCCTGCACGGCCTGGATCCGGCGGAGGTACTCAAACGCTACGCGCCCGAAGACCGCCTGCGCGGCCTGCCGCCGGAGGAGATCCTGCGGGCGATGGATCCCGAACAGATCAAAGCCTGGCTCCAGCGGACCGGACACTGAGGCCGGGGAGCCAGTGGGAGTGCCTCCCCGGGGTGAACCCGCCGACGCTCGCCGGCCCGCCGCGACCATTGGCCAAGCCAAGAATCCCTAACGCATGAAGATCCTCACCGTCATCGGCGCCCGTCCCCAGTTCATC
Source organism: Candidatus Thiodictyon syntrophicum (assembly GCF_002813775.1). Lineage (NCBI taxonomy): Bacteria > Pseudomonadati > Pseudomonadota > Gammaproteobacteria > Chromatiales > Chromatiaceae > Thiodictyon > Candidatus Thiodictyon syntrophicum. The sequence goes on along the minus strand of NZ_CP020370.1, from coordinate 5,923,557 downwards.
AAGGCCGCCACGGTCAGCCGCGCCATTCGTGAGCAGAATGCGGCCGGGCAGCCCCGCCCATCCGCGAGGTCATCGTCCACACCGGCCAGCACTTCGACGCCAGCATGTCCGATGTCTTCTTTGCGCAACTCGACATCCCGCGCCCGGACCATCACCTCGGGATTGCCTGCCTGTCCCACGGCGCCATGACCGGCCGCATGCTCGAAGCCATCGAGTCCGCGCTTATTCTGAGCGAATGTCGTTTTTCAAGCCCCGTTTCTTTATATGTCGAACCAACAGTCTGGGAGACACCTTGACCTGCGCACCGGGCGACCCAACCCCGCGCCGGAGCTGCTCGACCCCAAGAATGACTATGTCTTCAAGCGGCTGTTCGGCGAGGATCCCGACCTGTTGGTGGCCCTGATCAACGACCTGCGCCCGGACCTGCCCCAGATCACGGCGGTGGAGGTGCTGAACCCCACCATCAACGCGGAAGAGTTGCGCGGCAAGTACATCATCCTCGACGTGCTCGCGCGCGATGCCGCGGGCCACTGTTACAACGTCGAGATCCAGATCCGTCGCCATGGCGCCTGGCGCCAGCGCGGGCTGTTCTATCTCGCGCGCACCCTGAGCCGGCAGTTGGTCGCAGGCGAGGACTATGGGGAACTACGCGCCGCGGTCGGAATCCATCTGCTGGACTTCGATCTGTTCGACGCCACCCCCGCGCAGTGCGGGCAAGCGGTATGGCGCTTCGAGATGCGTGACCAAGGACAGCCCGAGGTCACCTTGGGGCGTCTGCTGCAACTGAACCTGATCGAACTGCGCAAGGCCGATCGATTGGGGCTGGCTGCCGGGCCGCTGTCGGCCTGGGTGACGTTTTTCGAGCATTGGCGCGAGGAGATCACGATGGCCGCGATCCAACATCCCCCGATTCAAGCGGCGCTGAGCCGCGTCCGTCGGCTCAGCGCCGACGAGGAGGCGAGGCGCCTGGCCTTCGTGCGCGAGCGCGCGGTGCGCGATGAGATCACGCTGTTGCGGGAAGCACGGGAAGAAGGGATCCAGGAGGGGCGTCAGGAGGGGCGTCAGGAAGGGCGTCAGGAAGGGCGTCAGGAAGGGCGTCAGGAAGAAGCCGCGGCGATCCTGTTGCAACTGCTCACACTCAAGTTTGGCCCACCCGTCGATGCGGTGACCAAGCGCGTGCAACAGGCCAACGCCGACGCCCTACGGTGCTGGTCCGCGCGGGTGCTCACCGCCACCCGTCTGGAGGAGGTCTTCGCGGAGACCGACGGGCGATGAATCCGCCGAATGCCGGGACAAATCAAGCGTGCGATGGGAGACCTGACCTTGCGGCCTTTGCTGCCACAGGGGACGGCCGATGCACCCCAGACCGGGCCTATTCTCCGAGGCTGAAACGCCCGCGCTGCCCCGCAACTAAACGTGGTCTGTCCCTGATAGCCTCTTGATTACTGACGATCTTGATCGTCGTTCCGGTCGGTCGCGATCGGCCCGCCCATCCGCTGGTCCGCACAGCGGACCCTACGGTAAGACCGCGATCCGTAGGGTCCGCTGTGCGGACCAACAACCGCGCAGAACGCGAGGTGGCCAAGTTTATGACCAAGGCCCAAACGGAGGCCGGTAGGGTGGACGAGCGGGAGCGAAGTCCACCGAATCCCGCGCCGCCGTTGGTGGGCCGCGCTGTGCTTGTCCACCCCACGGTACTGCGCGTTGGCAGTGGCCGGAATTGTGATCGAGGCCCGCGACCAAACGCCATCCGTGGACAAACGCCCTCCCAAACCCTGGCACCGCTGGCTCGGCATCCTGCTGACCGACCTGTTCGTCGGCCGCCCCTGGTCGGTGGCCATGGAAGAGGAGTTGTCGTTGAAGAGCCAACGACTCGACATCCTCATCATCGAACGGCGCGGCGCGGCGGGTGCGGCCGCCGATCCAGAGGCCGTGAACGGGCTCCCCGATGGCTTTGACAATCTGGCCGCCCACAACCTGCTGAGCTATAAATCCGCGGCCGAGCCGTTCAATGCCTGGGCGCTGGAAGAACTCATCAGCCACTACGTGACCTATCGTAAACTAGCCTCGCTGCGCGCCGCCCACCGCGGCGCACGAACGGCGGATGAGTCGCTGGCCGAACCCGCCGGCGCCTACCCGCTGCTGCCGGCGCGCGACTTTCGCCGCTACGCCGTCGCCACCCGCCAGCCGCGCCAACTGATGCGCCAACTGCCGGTCGGCACCTGTCGCGCGACCGCCTGTCCCGGGGTCTATGATCTTGCGGTGGGCGCACTACCGGTGCGCCTCATCGTGCTGGACAGCTTGGCAAAGCAGCCGCGCAACGCCCCTTGGGGACTCTTTGCACACGCCAGCGCTCAAACCCAGTACGGCTTGACCCACTATCGTCCGCGCAGCAGTATCGGCATCTTCCTGCGCGACCAACTGGCCAAAGACTTTGGCCTGGAGACCGACATGGCTTACACCGTTGAGGATTTCAAACGCGAAGCGATGCGGGACCTGATGGAGGACGTCCTGAGCGACCCCAAGCACCTGAAGATGTTCCTGGATCGCCTGGTGGCAGAGGATCGGCTGCGCGAACTCACCCCCGAGGAGCGCCTGCTCGGGCTCCTTCTGGAGGAGCGCCTGCGCGGGCTCGCCCCCGAGGACCGGCTGGAAGGTCTCGATCCCGCGATCATCGAAGCCTGGCTGACGCAACACCCCCGTCGTGACCATTGAGTGCTGACTACCCCGCGGAGGCTGTTGGCCGGGGTCGGTACGGACGCTGCCGCCGCTGCACCCCGGGGCCAGGCTAGCGGCTTTCAGCCGTCCGCTAGCAGCCATCAGCGGCCTTGATCATAATCGTGCGACACGAAGTCGCGTAAGTGATTGTTCTACTGGCGGTCGCTTGGATGCGACCTGATAGAACCGACGGTTTCTCCCGTCGTAGCCTAAGAGCACATGCGGGACTGGTAACGGTCCGGTGTGAAGCTGCTCTGACAATGTACTCCGCCCGAAAGGGTAAGACGAGCCCGTGAGGGCGACCAACACTGCAAGCATCATGCGGTAGGAGGCTAGGCTGAGAGGTATGGTGAACACATGTGAATCGACATAAGACCCGTGATCAAGAAACTGCCAAAGATGCTGATAGGCAGTGGCCAAAAGGCAAGTGGACAGGATGCGATCTTAATTATTGATCGCACGAGAATGTTGCTCCACCGAGTTAGAGTCGACACCTAACCCTCTCTGTCATTTATGCGGAACGTGGTAAGCCCGTCTTGCCGCCCAACTGAGGGCAGGTGAATCGCAAGAGGAACTGTTGGGGAGGCGGGTAAAGGAGACTGGAGAAAGCGAACGCCGGGTTGTAACGACGCGGATAGGGGCTGAAACATTGCTTCACCCGAAAGGGGGCAGACTTCCAGTTGGTCTTGAATCGCGAGAACATTTGTAGAACTCTCACAACGGCGGCAAAGCAAATGATGATAGCTTCTGCTATTGGTGCAGCCACCGACTGCAAAGTGGATTGGCGCACGCCAAGGTACACCGAACGGTACGAGGGCTGCAAATTGGTATCGCGAAGGCCGAACGGCCGGCTCTGTCACTGGGGCTTATCAAGGCTTGAGCCGTGTGCGGTGAAAGTCGCAAGCACGGTTCTTAGGGGGCTGGGTGGCGGTAACGTCGCCTGGCTACCCGACCCGGCCACCGGTTTGTAGGTCGGCCTGAAGGCCGACCTACAGCGGGGCACCAACCGCCGCCCGGGCGGCCGGAGTCATGATCAAGGCCGCGTCGCTCATCACCCAACCAATGCCGAAACAACCACCCCCGTCCACCGCCCGGCGCGCCGACTACGACACGCCCTGGAAGGACGTGCTCGACCGCTGGCATCGGCAGTTCCTCGAGTTTTTCTTCCCCCTGGCCGCCGCCGAGATCGACTGGTCGCGCGGGCATGAATTTCTCGACAAAGAGCTGCAGAAGGTCACCCGGCGCGCGGTCGTGGGACGCCGCCATGTGGACAAGCTGATCAAAGTCTGGCGGCGCAGCGGAGCGGAGACCTGGGTATTGATCCATACCGAGGTGCAAGGCAACCGGGAGGCGGACTTCCCGAAGCGCCTGTACACCTACCACTCGCGCCTGACGGATCGCTACAACCGCCCGGTCGCCACCTTCGTGGTGCTGACGGACGATCATCCCGACTGGCGCCCCGCGCGCTACGAGCAGGCGCTGTGGGGCTGCCGGGCGGTCTTGGAGTTCCCCAGCATCAAGCTGCTGGACTACCGCGACCGAGTGACCGAACTGGAGACCAGCGCCAATCCCTTTGCGCTGGTCGCGTTGGCGCACCTGGCGGCCATCGCCACCCGCCGCGACCCGCCCGCGCGCCTCGCACACAAGATCGGCCTGACCCGCCGACTCTATCGACGGGGGCTGGAGCGCGACGACATCTTGAGCCTTTACGCCTTTATCGACTGGGTGTTAGCGTTGCCCGACGCCTTGGAAGAAGACTACCATCGTTGTATCCAAGCGATAGAGGAAGCCGAGCACATGCAATACGTGACCACTGCCGAGCGCATCGGGATTCAGAAAGGCCGCAAAGAGGGCCGCAAAGAGGGCCGCAAAGAGGGCCGCAAAGAGGGCGAGGTCGCCATCCTCCTGCGCCAGATCGCCCGCAAGTTCGGTCCGCCCACCGACGCGGTGCGCGAGCGCATCGCGGGCGCCGACCCCGAGACCCTGTTGGAATGGTCCGACCTAATCCTGACCGCCCAGACCCTCGACGAGGTGCTCCACTGACACGCGCCAACCCGCAGGGTTCGCCGTGCGGACCAGCGACCTGCGCTCAGCGGGGCGTGCCGCTCAGCCGTCAGGCCGAACAACCGGGAGCGCCGCACCCCAGCGCGGCCCGGCCGCGCCTTGATCACGATTCCGGCCACCCGTCGTCGCAGCAACCCGTCGCGGCCAGGGGCCGCTCCGACGCCGTAGGAGCAGCCCCCCGGCCGCGACGAGTGCCAGCCGGGATCTGGCCGGATTAACGATCACGGCCTTTCCGGGCCTTGATCATCACTCCTGCCACCGGGAGCGCCGCACCCCAGTGCGGCGCGGCCTATCCGCGGAACGCAACGCCGCGGTCGCTCGCGAGGCCGCGCCGCACTGGGGTGCGGCGCTCCCAGCGTCCGCGCGGGCTTAATCGCGTGCGCTCGCCGGTGCGGCGTGGCCGGGGTGATGATCAAGGCCCATGCCCGCACCGACGCCGTAGGAGCGGCCCCCCGGCCGCGACGGGTGACCGCCAGGGTGCGTGGCCGCCAGCCTCCCTGCCGACATGACGCCCCAGAGTGCGAACCCGATCACAGAGTCAAGCAGCATCCACCAATCGCCCGCACTGCCCATTGACCGACCCTAATCGACTGTGGTGTTATATATCGCCGTTCATCCTATGAATTCTCGGCCCGCCCCGCCGGCCGGCCGGCCCCCAAGCCCCGAGTACCGTCCCGTCACGGTAGGGCGGTAGCGTGTCCGACACCGCCATCAAGGTCCGCCGTCACCTCAGCGACGACATGCGCTACCGCCTGCTCAAGCACCTCTCGGAGCAACCGCAGGCCAGCCAACGGCACCTCTCCGAGGTCCTCGGCGTCAGCGTCGGCAGCCTCAACTACTGCGTCAACGCCCTCATCGAGCGCGGTTGGGTCAAGGCCACCAACTTCCGGAACAGCCACAACAAGCTCGCCTACGCCTACCTCCTGACCCCCAGCGGCATCGAAGCCAAGACCCGCATCGCCATGCGCTTTCTGCAGCGCAAGCTGGAGGAGTATGAGGCGCTGGAACACGAGATCGCCCAACTCCGCTCCGAGGTCGCCGCCGCCCAAGCGCCCGCTGGGGAAGCCGTCAGCGATTAGCCGTCAGCGGCCCCGCAGGATGCTCCCGGCCACGGGCAGGTGTAGGTCGCCCTTCAAGGCGACCGGACCCCCCGTGCTGCCGGGCGATCACCCTGAAGGGCGACCTACATTGCCGGGGCCGATGCCGGCACGATGATCAAGGCCCAACTGCCCTTGATCATCGTCGCAGCCACCCGTCGCGCCCGGGGGCCCGCTCCCACGCCGTAGGAGCAGCCCCCCGGCCGCGACGAGCGCCAGCCGGGATCCGCCGGATCAATGCTCGAAGCCCCCAGCCGACCCGCGGGACGGGCCTCGATCAAGATTCCGGCCATTTGGGCTCGCCGGGTGCGTAGTCAGGCCATCTTGGCCTGACAGCGTCAGGGCTGGAAGCCCTGACGACGCACGCCGCTAGCCGGGACTATGATCAAGGCCCGCGGGACGCGCCGCCGCGCTCACCAGCAAGCTCGTTGCGCCGCACTGGGGTGCAGCGCTCCCAGCGGCCGGCACAATGGCACGGCAGTCAAGGGCAGGATGCCGGAACTCAGCGCCACTGACGCTACCGCTCAGCCAGCCCCGCGCCTTAAGCGCCGGAAACAGCAAGCAGAACACCACCCCAGCCCGCGGCCAACAGCAAACCCCAAGTGCCCTGGACCAGGCCGAAGCCAAGCGCCAATGCCAACGACCACATCAATTCGGATCGCATCCCCTTGAAGACCCAGACTTGATTATTGGCCGCCATTCATGGTCCCATGATGAGATTCAGGCGCTGAACAAGTACAGTGCCCAAGGTAGTCATCAGCCCCCGCCACAGATACCGGCACGACACGGTAGGGCGGTAGCCTGACAAACCCCCGCTGCCGTGACCGAAAAGCGCCACTATCGCGTCATCAAGCACCTGGCGGCCTACCCCCAGCCACCCAGCGCGACCTGGCCGAAATACTGGGCATCAGTATCGGCAGCACCAACCACGGCGTATGCGCCGTCGGCCTTGATCATCACCCCGGCCAAGCCGCACCGGCGAGCGCACGCGCTTAAGCCCGCGCGGACGCCGGGAGCGCCGCACCCCAGTGCGGCGCGGCCTCGCGAGCGACCGCGGCGTTGCGTTCTGCGGATAGGCCGCGCCGCACTGGGGTGCGGCGCTCCCGGTGGCCGGAATGATGATCGAGGCCGCGCCGTCATCGACCAGGGTTGGATCAAAGGCCATGATCATCACTCCGGCCCGCGGCGAGTGGCCCGCACAGCGGACCCTACGGTAAGGCCGCGCTCCGTAGCGTCCGCTGTGCGGACCAACGGCCTCGCGGTCAGTTCGGTGGCCGACAGGATGACCAAGGCCGGTCAAGGTACGGAACGTCGGCCGCGATCACTACTCCGGCCACCTCGAGGGTGACATCCGTCGCGGCCACATCGCGGCCGGACTCATGATCAAGCCCAGAACTTCCGCAACAGCACGCATAAGCTCGCCGGCCTACCTGCCCGCCGGACTCGAAGCCCAGGCCCGCAGGCCTTAGATCATCGCTCCGGCCAACGAACGCGTAGGGTGCGCCGCGCGCACCTGGAACGTCCGCGCAGTTCACAGGCTACCGGGTGCGCACGGCGCACCCTACGGGCGTTGGCTCGGTTCCGGTCGGAACGACGATCGAGGCCGGCCCGGGCCTTGATCATCATCCCGGCCAGCGCCGTACGTAGTCAGGGCTTCCAGCCCTGAAGGTGTCAGGCCAAGATGGCCTGACCACGCACCCGCCGAGCCCAAGCGGCCGGAATCTTGATCAAGGCCCATGCCCGCACCGACGCCGTAGGAGCGGCCCCCCGGCCGCGACGGGTGACCGCCAGGGTGCGTGGCCGCCAGCCTCCCTGCCGACATGACGCCCCAGAGTGCGAACCCGATCACAGATTCAAGCAGCATCCACCGATCGCCCGCACTGCCCATTGACCGACCCTAATCTACTGTGGTGTCATATATCGCCGTTCATCCTATGAATTCTCGGCCCGCCCCGCCGGCCGGCCGGCCCCCAAGCCCCGAGTACCGTCCCGACACGGTAGGGCGGTAGCGTGTCCGACACCGCCATCAAGGTCCGCCGTCACCTCAGCGACGACATGCGCTACCGCCTGCTCAAGCACCTCTCGGAGCAACCGCAGGCCAGCCAACGGCACCTCTCCGAGGTCCTCGGCGTCAGCGTCGGCAGCCTCAACTACTGCGTCAACGCCCTCATCGAGCGCGGTTGGGTCAAGGCCACCAACTTCCGGAACAGCCACAACAAGCTCGCCTACGCCTACCTCCTGACCCCCAGCGGCATCGAAGCCAAGACCCGCATCGCCATGCGCTTTCTGCAGCGCAAGCTGGAGGAGTATGAGGCGCTGGAACACGAGATCGCCCAACTCCGCTCCGAGGTCGCCGCCGCCCAAGCGCCCGCTGGGGAAGCCGTCAGCGATTAGCCGTCAGCGGCCCCGCAGGATGCTCCCGGCCACGGGCAGGTGTAGGTCGCCCTTCAAGGCGACCGGACCCCCCGTGCTGCCGGGCGATCACCCTGAAGGGCGACCTACATTGCCGGGGCCGATGCCGGCACGATGATCAAGGCCCAACTGCCCTTGATCATCGTCGCAGCCACCCGTCGCGCCCGGGGGCCCGCTCCCACGCCGTAGGAGCAGCCCCCCGGCCGCGACGAGCGCCAGCCGGGATCCGCCGGATCAATGCTCGAAGCCCCCAGCCGACCCGCGGGACGGGCCTCGATCAAGATTCCGGCCATTTGGGCTCGCCGGGTGCGTAGTCAGGCCATCTTGGCCTGACAGCGTCAGGGCTGGAAGCCCTGACGACGCACGCCGCTAGCCGGGACTATGATCAAGGCCCGCGGGACGCGCCGCCGCGCTCACCAGCAAGCTCGTTGCGCCGCACTGGGGTGCAGCGCTCCCAGCGGCCGGCACAATGGCACGGCAGTCAAGGGCAGGATGCCGGAACTCAGCGCCACTGACGCTACCGCTCAGCCAGCCCCGCGCCTTAAGCGCCGGAAACAGCAAGCAGAACACCACCCCAGCCCGCGTCCAACAGCAAACCCCAAGTGCCCTGGACCAGGCCGAAGCCAAGCGCCAATGCCAACGACCACATCAATTCGGATCGCATCCCCTTGAAGACCCAGACTTGATTATTGGCCGCCATTCATGGTCCCATGATGAGATTCAGGCGCTGAACAAGTACAGTGCCCAAGGTAGTCATCAGCCCCCGCCACAGATACCGGCACGACACGGTAGGGCGGTAGCCTGACAAACCCCCGCTGCCGTGACCGAAAAGCGCCACTATCGCGTCATCAAGCACCTGGCGGCCTACCCCCAGCCACCCAGCGCGACCTGGCCGAAGTACTGGGCATCAGTATCGGCAGCACCAACCACGGCGTATGCGCCGTCGGCCTTGATCATCACCCCGGCCAAGCCGCACCGGCGAGCGCACGCGCTTAAGCCCGCGCGGACGCCGGGAGCGCCGCACCCCAGTGCGGCGCGGCCTCGCGAGCGACCGCGGCGTTGCGTTCTGCGGATAGGCCGCGCCACACTGGGGTGCGGCGCTCCCGGTGGCCGGAATGATGATCGAGGCCGCGCCGTCATCGACCAGGGTTGGATCAAAGGCCATGATCATCACTCCGGCCCGCGGCGAGTGGCCCGCACAGCGGACCCTACGGTAAGGCCGCGCTCCGTAGCGTCCGCTGTGCGGACCAACGGCCTCGCGGTCAGTTCGGTGGCCGACAGGATGACCAAGGCCGGCCCGGGCCTTGATCATCATCCCGGCCAGCGCCGTACGTAGTCAGGGCTTCCAGCCCTGAAGGTGTCAGGCCAAGATGGCCTGACCACGCACCCGCCGAGCCCAAGCGGCCGGAATCTTGATCAAGGCCCATGCCCGCACCCACGCCGTAGGAGCGGCCCCCCGGCCGCGACGGGTGACCGCCAGGGTGCGTGGCCGCCAGCCTCCCTGCCGACATGACGCCCCAGAGTGCGAACCCGATCACAGAGTCAAGCAGCATCCACCAATCGCCCGCACTGCCCATTGACCGACCCTAATCGACTGTGGTGTTATATATCGCCGTTCATCCTATGAATTCTCGGCCCGCCCCGCCGGCCGGCTGGCCCCCAAGCCCCGAGTACCGTCCCGTCACGGTAGGGCGGTAGCGTGTCCGAGACCCCAACCAAAGTCCGTCGACACCTCAGCGACGACCTGCGTTACCGCCTGCTCAAGCACCTCGCGGAGCAACCCCAAGCCAGCCAACGGCAACTCTCGCAAGTCCTTGGCGTCAGCGTCGGCAGCCTCAACTACTGCATCAACGCACTGATCGAGCGCGGTTGGGTCAAGGTCACCAACTTCCGGAACAGCCACCACAAGCTCGCCTACGCCTACCTCCTCACCCCCAGCGGCATCGAGGCCAAGACCCGCATCGCCGTGCGCTTCTTGCAGCGTAAGCTGGAGGAATACGAGGCGCTGGAGCGGGAGATCGCCCAACTCCGCTCCGAGGTCGCCGCTGCCCAAGAGCCCCCCGGAGAGACTGTCAGCGATCAGCCGTCAGCGATGGTCCCTGTCAGCACTTACCCCGTGGCGTGAAACCCAGATGAATACCCAGGCGCTGAAAGACACGATCAGACGTGAGCTGCCGGAGATCATCCGCACGGATCCGGAGTTTCGCGGCTACATTCTGGATTTGACCCGCCAGGAGTATGCCGGGCGGGCGGCAACCGAAGACCGGTTCTACGAACTCCTGGCGGAACTGCGCCGCGATCGGGAGGAAGGCGCCCGCAAGTGGGACGAGTATAAAAAAGAACAAAACCAAAAGTGGGACGAACAAAACCGCAAGTGGGACCAGCATCAGGCGGAGCAGCGCGAAGAATTCAAGCGGATTCACGAGGAAATCATGGCCCAGGCGCAGCGCCATGACCGCAGCATCGGCGCGCTGGGCTCGCGCTGGGGCCTGCAATCGGAGAAGGCCTTCCGCGACGCGCTGGCCGGGATGCTGGAGAAGAACTTCGGCGTCCAGGTGCTCAACGTCAACGAATACGACGATCAGGGTACCGTGTTCGGGCGGCCCGACCAGATCGAACTGGACGTCATTATCCAAAACGGTCTGCTGTTGATTTGTGAACTGAAGTCGTCCATCGACAAGGCCGGGATGTACATCTTCGAGCGCAAAGCCCGGTTTTACGAGCAGCGACACCAGCGCACCGCCAACCGCCTGATCGTGATCTCACCGATGATCGACGCCCGGGCGCGCCAGGTGGCGGAGCGCCTGGGGATCGAGACCTACGGCGACTCGCTGGAGGTGCAAGCGTTATGAGGGGTATGGATGAATCAGCCCTGGATATCCGCTGGCAACCGCGCTTTGCCAATTACCGGCGAGCCTTACAGCAACTGCGCGAGGGCGTAGACTTGGCCGAAGCACGGCCCTTGTCGCGACTCGAACAGCAAGGTTTAATTGACGAAAACACGGCAAGACAACTGATCGCGATCGTTACCACCCGCTACATGACCGTTTTCGCGGCTTTCCAGACACATATGCAGGCACTGGCCGATGATGTCGGCGGCTGACATCACCCCGGAAACGTGCGGGCTGTCGCAGTCGGTCATCGATCGAATTTGCGCCGTATTTGCCAACTGTCCCACCGTCGAACGGGCGTTGCTCTATGGTTCTCGCGCCAAGGGCAATTACCACCATGGCTCGGATATCGACCTGGCCCTGGAGGGTCGCGGGCTCGACGAAACCCAACTGCTGGCACTGGAAACCCAGTTGGACGACCTGCTGCTGCCTTACTGCATCGATCTCTCCAGGCTTGCCGGTATCCAGGACGAAGCACTGCGGGACCACATCCGACGGGTTGGCCGGGTATTTTACGAAACACAATCGATTCTGCCATCACCGTTAGCCGGACCCGACCTCAGCCCGTCAGATGTGGTGGGGAACCCACCGCATCCATCGCGTCGATCGATTTCGCGGCCATGATCATCGCCACGGCCACCGGGAGCGCCGCACCCCAGTGCGGCCCGTGCTCGCTACCGCCGCCAGGTGTAACTTTTCGGACCATCGGCGTAGGGTGCGCCGTGCGCACCTTGCCGGACCGCCAACGCTGAGTATCGCGGACATCGCCGCTGCAGCAACACAGAGTCCGCCAGCCTCAACGCAAATCCTGACCCCTGAATTCAACCTGACGCCTCGCCCCACGCCTGTCACCGATGTTTGCCATCAGCGTCGAAAACCTCAGCAAATCCTCTCTGGTCGGCCACAACGCCGCCAAGGGCGAGCGTTACCCCGCGTTGCGCGATACGCTCGCCCGCAACGCCCCACTGCCGTTAAGTCAAGCGCCGCAGCCCAAGCGCCTGGAGTCCAAGGCTTCAGCCTTAGCGCGCGCCAAGGCGCAAGCCTTGGACTCCAGGCAGAGGCGACGCGGTCGGCGAGTGCGCCTTAACTTACTGCTGACGGCGCCGACCACCCCACTCGCCAAGCTCCGACATCTCACACGAATGCGCATCGCAAGGGAAGAATACGAACGGATCATCAGGGTCTTCCCGCGTGTCTGCGTCGACATCCTACTGACCGACACAGCAGGACGTGTCCTGCTACTCCAGCGTACCAACCAGCCCGCCATCGGCCAATGGTGGTTTCCGGGCGGCCGGGTGCATATCGGCGAGACCCGCCTCCAGGCCGCGCACCGCAAGCTCAGGGAAGAGTGCGTCCTGCCCGCCGGGGAGTTGACCGAACTGGGCAGCTTCGATCTGTTCTTCGAGATCGACCAGACCACCTATCACGACGTGACCATCCTCTTCCGTCGGCAGGTCGAATCCGGAACTGAGATCCTCATTGATGCTCAGGCAAGCGCCTTCGGCTGGTTCTACCCCGAGCAATGTCGAGACCTCGGCCTGAATCGGTATGTCATCGACAACATCCTGGTCCATGCCCAACCGGCCCTGAACCCGGCCTCCTGGTCGCCGCGCTCTGAACCCTGTCTCATCGCATGACCAAGGCCTTCATCACCGGCATCACCGGCCAGGACGGCTCTTACCTCACGGAGCTGCTGTTGGCCCAGGGCTACGAAGTGCACGGCGCCGTGCGCCGCACCAGCACCCTGGAGCGCAGCCGCCTCGCGCACCTGTACGCCGACCAGTCCCTGTACAACCGGCGGCTCTTTCTGCACTACGCCGACCTGGACGACCCGACCACACTGCGCCGCGTGCTGACCAAGGTCCAGCCGTCCGAGCTTTACCACCTCGCCGGCCAGAGCCACGTCGGACTCAGTTTCGAGATCCCGGAGACTACCTGCGAATTCACCGCCATGGGGACCCTGCGGCTGCTGGAGATCATGCGGGACCTGCCCGACCCGCCGCGCCTCTTCCACGCCACCTCCAGCGAGATCTTCGGCCAGCCCGAGCAGGTACCCCAGACCGAGAACACCCCCATGGCGCCCATCAACCCCTACGGCTGCGCCAAGGCCTTCGCCACCCAGATGCTGCGCATCTATCGCGATGCGCATGGCCTGTTCGCCGTCAACGGCATCCTCTACAACCACGAGTCGCCCCGCCGCGGCGAGAACTTCGTCACCCGCAAGATCTGCCGTGCCGCCGCCGCCATCAAGGCCGGCCGCCAGCACCAGCTCAAGCTGGGCGACACTTCCGCCCGCCGTGACTGGGGCCACGCCCGCGACTATGTCCGCGGCATGTGGCTGGCCCTGCAGCACCCGACACCGGACGATTACCTCTTCGCGACCGGCAAGCTGCACAGCGTCCAAGACGTGCTGGAACAGTCGTTCGCCGCCTTGGATCTCGACTGGCGCGACCATGTCGAGAGCGATCCGGGCCTGCTGCGCCCCGCCGAGCCCATGAAGTTGGTCGGTGATGCAAGCAAGGCCCGCACCGTCCTTGGCTGGGTCCCGCAAACCGCGTTCGCCGACCTCATCCGCGAGATGACCTTGGCCGAACTGCGGCTCATATGATTCCAACGTGCCAACCATTCATGACGTCCGCGTGACCAATCAGACACTGATCATCGAACCCGGCCTCGCCGAGCGCCACTACTGGCGCGACCTCTGGCGCTACCGCGAGCTCTTCTACGTCCTCGCCTGGCGCGACGTCGCCGTGCGCTACAAGCAGACCATCATCGGCCTTGCCTGGGCCCTGCTGCAGCCCTTCTTTACTATGGTCGTCTTCACCGTCGTCTTCGGCAAACTCGCCCGGATGCCCACCGAGGGCGACACCCCCTACGCCTTGCTGGTCTATGCCGGACTGCTGCCCTGGCAATTCTTCGCCAGCGCCCTGTCGTCCGCGTCCGGCAGCCTGACCGGCAACGCCAACCTGATCAGCAAGGTCTATTTTCCGCGGCTCATCGTCCCCACCGCCGCGGTGGTGACCTCGTTCATTGATTTTCTCATCAGCTTCGGCATCCTGGTCCTGCTCATGCTCTGGTACCAGTTCTGGCCCGGCTGGCAGATCCTCACCTTACCCGGCTTCGTCCTCATGGCCTTCCTCGCCAGTCTGGGGCCGGGGCTGTGGATCACGGCACTCAACGTCAAATATCGCGACTTTCGCTACGTCATCCCCTTCATCGTCTCGATGGGCCTCTATGTCTCCCCCGTGGGCTTCAGCTCCAGCGTCATCCCGGAACAATGGCGGTTGCTCTACGCCCTCAACCCCATGGTCGGCGTCATCGACGGCTTCCGCTGGGCCATCCTCGGCGGCGCGGCACACATCTACTGGCCGGGGTTCATCCTGAGCTGGGGCCTGATCGCCTGCTTCCTGTGGCTGGGCATCCGCCAGTTTCGCCGGATGGAAAGGAGCTTTGCGGATTTTGTGTGAGGGGTGAGGAGAGAGGGGTGAGGGGTGAGGCGTAGCGAGATGCTTTTCTCCTCACCCCTGCCTTGATCATAATTCCGCCCACCTCGTTCAGCCCCGAGGCCAACGGGCCCTTGCAGAATATGATCTTGCGCGCGTCAACCCACATCGACCGGGCGGTCTTGGGCGGATTTGCGATCAAGGCCGGAGTCCGACATGAGTGAACTCAGCATACTGTATCAAACCGATTATGCAACGTGGGCTCAACGCCATGCCGAGCTGCTGCGCGCCGGACGCTACACGGAATTGGATCTCGAGCATTTACTGGATGAGCTCAGTGACATGAGCAAAAGCGAGCGCCGCGAACTGGAAAGCCGGCTGTTGATTCTGCTCGCCCACTTATTGAAATGGGAATACCAATACCGCGACCTGTCCGACCGTTGGCGGGAATTCAAGGGCGATAGTTGGCGTACGACCATCGTCGAACAACGCAAGCAGCTTGCCGTGCTGCTGCGCCAAGCCCCCGGCCTGAAATCCATCTTTCCCGACGCCATCACGAGCGCCTATACCGACGCGGTCGACCTGGCAAGCAAGGAGACGCGCCTGCCGCCGGAGACCTTTCCGGCGCTTTGCCCCTACCATGTTGCCGCACTGTTCGATGACGACTACTATCCTGGCTCAGCGCAAAACGAAGATGACCATGGCTGACGACCGCGCCGCCGCCGTGAGGAGATTCAAACCATGCTTGGCTTCACTGACCTTGACCTCAAGCAAACCCTGGCAATCATTCGGATGCTATAGCAGATGTCGAATCATAGCGGCAGCTACATGCTAAATACCGTCTTGAAAAAGTTGGATGAATCTTCAGTCTTTGATTATCTCGGTAAAGAAAAGACACAGATATTCGTTGGCGAGATTCTCGATCTCGCCTTCGAGTACGACTGCAATCCCGGAGAGATACTGGAAGACCTCGGTAAACGGCTGGGTGTCTGTTACTATTGCGGGAGACCTGCTGATGAATTCGTCGGCGATATCTGCAAGCAATGCAATGAGCGTCTGGGTTCTTGAGAAATCGAGGCACGCCACATCCCGCGGCCTGTGCCGCCGCCGACCGCCCTCGCAATCCTGGAGAACTGGTATGACAACGGAAGCGCAACTGCGTATCCAGGGTCTGGACGTCTTGATTGGCGCGATGGGGCTGTAGGAATGTGAGGCGTGAGGGGGGGGCGTGAGGGGGTGAGGCGTGAGGGGGGAGGAGAGAGGCGTAACGAGATGCTTCACTCCTCACTCCTCACCCCTCACCCCTCACTCCTCACTCCTCACGCCCCCCCCCGCGCGAGTCCATCGGCTTCTTCGCCGCCGCGGAAGCCCAGGGCGTCGACGCTGGGGCGCGCCTCCTGCCCATCCGCGAAGAGCAACTCAAAGGCGCCGCGGACGGAGGGGTCTGAACGCTTACGATGCACCGTGCGGCAGTGTCCGTACCCAGCAACATCGCCAAAGGGTACGAGTACGAGACCAACATAAAGCAGGATCCACTTCCTCGCTTACGTCAAAGGCAGTACTGAAAAGCTCCGCACCCAAATCTCGATCGGCATGGACATCGGCTACATCGACAAACCCACCGGCCACCACTAGCCCAGCGAAGCCCAATTCAGTTTTCACCCTTCATCTTCCCATGCGCCTAACCCCCCATCAGATAGAAAATATCCTCTCGACCGCCAAACGTCTTGCCGGCGATTCCGTCGCGGTGTATCTGTTTGGATCCCGTACCGACGACCGGGCGCGTGGAGGTGATGTTGATTTACTCATCGAAACCCCCGCAGGACTGGATTTACTGGTCCGCGCTCACCTGAAAATGGAGTTGGAGACCCAGTTAGGCCTGCCGGTCGATATACTCGCCCAAACACCCACGAAGGTGCCAACCGCCTTCCAGGTCATCGCCCGCGCCGGAGCGATCCGATTGGAGGCGGACAAATGACAGGCCAGCGACTTGCCGCGGAGCGTACCCATCTTGCCGGTCTGCTCGATGCCATCCAACGCTGCGTCTACTTTCTCGAAGCCTCGCGTCACAAACACACCTGGCCGCTGGCATCGGATGACCTGGCCAAACGACGTAAAGACATCGGCCTGTTCGAGTCCCTTGCGGCGATTAACGAACGATTTGCCAAACTGCAAGACACCCTTGGAGCAAGCATGAGGCATGCTGTGTTACTTGCCGGCGAGCCTGGAGACACCTTTCTAAGAATACTGGCCTTTTTTGAAAAGATTGGTGTGCTGGAGTCCATCGCGGACTGGCAGCTATGCCGCGCGACACGCAATCTCGCGGCTCACGAGTACGATACCGACTACGCAACGATCGCCGAGCATTTCAACGCCCTGAACGGATTGATACCCAGCCTGTACGGCAACGCGGGCCGTTTTCTCGCCTACTGCCGCGAAGACCTGAGCATCCTTCCCTTAGCAGGCGACTTTCAAGCCGAATTTGACTCCATCATCGCCAATTCGGAACGCCCGGAAAGCCCACACCCTTAAACGCTCACAAGCCAACTAGAGGTCTTAGGGCGACCTGGCCGAACTCTACGCCACTGAGCGTGTCGTCCCCGTCGTCATTTTCCTGCGCCCCGGCGGCTTTCCAACCCGTCTGGTCCTCGGCAGCGAGACCCGGACCTACCTCGACTTCCAATATATCGCCTGCGTCCTCAAGCAGATCCCGGCCCGCGACCACCTCCACAGCAGCAACCTCGTCGCCCGCCTCAACCTGCCCAACATGGCCTACGCCCCGCAAGACAAGCTCCTGGTCTACGCCCAGGCGATGCGGGGCCTCCTCGAACTGGAACCGGCCCCGAGAAACGGCTCAAATACGTCGACTTCATCGACATCTACGCCGACCTGGATGACAATGAGCGTCAGCTCTACACCCAGATCTACCCGCAAGAGGTCACCGCCATGACTGGATTTGCCCAGCGTTTCACAGAACAAGGCCGCGAAGAAGGCCGGCAAGAAGGCCGAGATGAAGGCCTGCAACAAGGCCTGGAGCAAGGCCTGCAGCGTGGGGAAGCGCGCATCGTGACCGCCCTGCTGCGCCTCCGCTTTGGCGACCTGCCCGCTGCCTACCGCGAGCGCATCGAAACGGCCGACGCCGACACCCTGCTGCGCTGGTCCGAACGGGTGCTGACCGCCCCGACCCTGGATGAGGTCCTGGCCGGTTGAAGCGTGAGGGGTGAGGGGTGAGGGGTGAGGGGTGAGGGGTGAGGAAGCATCACGAATTGAGGGTTTGGCAGGGGGCGATGGACTTGGTCGTCGAGGTCTACCAGGTATCGGGCGGATTTCCGTCCAGTGAACTGTATGGGTTGACCAGCCAAATGCGCCGCGCTGCCGTGTCCGTGCCGAGCAACATCGCCGAAGGTGCCGCCCGCGACAGCGACAAAGAATTCCTCCATTTCCTCGCCATCGCCCGCGGTTCCCTCAGCGAACTGGAAACCCAACTGCAACTTGCCCAACGCCTCGGCTATGCAACCCAAATCGAGCAAACCGCCGCCCACATCGACACAGTCTTCGGCCAGCTCGGCGGGCTCATCCGTACCCTAAAACTTAGGAATGTGAGGGGTGAGGGGTGAAGAGTGAGGGGTGAGGGGTGAGGCGTGAGGCGTGAGGCGTGAGGCGTGAGGGGTGAGGGGTGAGGGGTGAGGGGTGAGGGGTGAGGGGTGAGGGGTGAGGGGTGAGGTGGGCCCCCGCCCGACTCCTAACTCCTAACTCCTCACTCCTCACTCCTAACTCCTCACCCCTCACCCCCTACCTCGTCGGCCACAACGCCACCCAGGGCGAGCGCTACACGGCCCTGCGCGACGTCATCGCCCGCAACGCCCGCGATCTGGCGCGCAAGACCTTGCGACATGATCCATGGTCGCGCCATCATCCAGGGCGATGAGGTAGAAGAATTCTGGGCACTCAAGGACATCAACTTCGAGATCCAGCAAGGGGACCGCGTGGGCATCATCGGCCGCAACGGCGCAGGAAAATCCACTCTGCTCAAGATCCTCAGTCGCATCACCAAACCGGCCACCGGCCGCGTCACCATCAATGGGCGGGTCGCCAGCCTGCTGGAGGTTGGCAACGGTTTTCGGGAGTTCCGGGGACGAGTTTCGGGGGCAGTTCACTCATCTTTTGGCTCGTTGCTCCAAGCACATTGGCCAAACGAACGCGGCTCCGTGGAATTGATTAAACTGTCCCCGGAATTGTCTCAAGCCACACAACCTCCTGACCTACAAATCGGGCCAGGAGAGTCTGGACGCCTGGGCCATCGACGAACTGATCGGCCATTATGTCAATTATCGCAAGGCCTTCGCCCCGCGCGAGCCGACGCACCGGTTCGGGCTCTATGCGGTCACCACCCGCCGACCCCGCGCCCTGGCCGCGCAGGTGGCGCTGGAGCCGGTCAAGCCCGGGGTCTACCGCCTGCCGGTGGTGGGTCGTATGATCACCCTCATCGTCCTGCGCGAGGAGGAGATCTGTCCGCGCAACGCCCTGTGGTCACTGTTCAGTTTCGAGGCCGCGCGGGTCGCCTTGGGGGCCGAGAGTTACCGCTGGCGCCAGGACGATCATCTGCCGATCCTGGAGACCATCTATCAACGCTATTGCCAGACAGGTATCCCGATGTCATACACCTTCGAGGACTTTCTCCACGATTATGCGCTCGAAATGCTGGAGCGATTGACCCCGGAGGAACGGCTGCGGGGGTTATCGCCGGAGGAGTTGCTGCGGGGGTTGTCGCCGGAGGAGTTGTTGCGGGGGTTGTCGCCGGAGGAGTTGCTGCGGGGGCTGCCCCTGGAGGAACGGTTGCGGGGACTCAGCGACGCCGAACTGGACCGAATCGAAGCGCTTCTGGCGCATCGGAAGTCCGGTCAGCACTGAGCGGAACCGATGGCTTCGGATCGCACACCTGGGTCACTGGCGAACCCGGGCCGGGACTGTCCGGTGCCCGCGACTTCGGCATTCATCGGTAACTGGCCCATTATCCGCCCCGGCCCCTTCCCCCTTAGAAATTGTCATCCCCGGTATTGCCTATTTCCTCCCCCCCGCGATGATCGACTGGCACCGCCTCTTCGGCCTGACCCTGGAAGACTACTTCACCGGGACCCACTATCGGGTGGAACTGGAGAAGGACGTCGCCCGCAAGCGCCAGGTGCTGGATGTGGTTATCGTGCGCGGGAGCGGCGCGGCCCTGGACGATCCCTGCGACGGGCTGGAGGACCTCAAACCCCACAACCTCCTGACCTACAAATCGGGCCAGGAGAGTCTGGACGCCTGGGCCATCGACGAACTGATCGGCCATTATGTCAATTATCGCAAGGCCTTCGCCCCGCGCGAGCCGACGCACCGGTTCGGGCTCTATGCGGTCACCACCCGCCGGCCCCGCGCCCTGGCGCACCAGGTGACGCTGGAGCCGGTCAAGCCCGGGGTATACCGCCTACCGGTGGTGGGTCGTATGATCACCCTCATCGTCCTGCGCGAGGTGGAGGTTTGTCCGCGCAACGCCCTGTGGTCACTCTTCAGTTTCGAGGCCGCGCGGGTCGCCCTGGGGGCCGAGAGTTACCGCTGGCGCCAGGACGATCATCTGCCGATCCTGGAGACCATCTACCAACGCTATCGCGAGACGGGGATTCCGATGTCCTACACCTTTGAAGACTTTCGCCACGACTATGAACGCGAACTGCTGGAGCGGCTGCCCCCGGAGGAACGGCTGCGGGGGCTGCCCCCGGAGGAACGGTTGCGGGGACTCAGCGACGCCGAACTGGACCGACTCGAAGCGCTGCTGGCGCGACGGAAGTCCGGTCAGCACTGAGCGGAACCGATGGCTTCGGATCGCCCACCGGGGTCACTGGCGAACCCGGTCCGGGACCGTCCGGTGCCCGCGACTTCGGCATTCATGGGGAACTGGCCCATTATCCGCCAGGGGTGAGGAAGCATCACGAATTGAGGGTTTGGCAGGGGGCGATGGACTTGGTCGTCGAGGTCTACCAGGTATCGGGCGGATTTCCGTCCAGTGAAATGTATGGGTTGACCAGCCAAATGCGCCGCGCTGCCGTGTCCGTGCCGAGCAACATCGCCGAAGGTG
Source organism: Candidatus Thiodictyon syntrophicum (assembly GCF_002813775.1). Taxonomy (NCBI): domain Bacteria; kingdom Pseudomonadati; phylum Pseudomonadota; class Gammaproteobacteria; order Chromatiales; family Chromatiaceae; genus Thiodictyon; species Candidatus Thiodictyon syntrophicum. Next base: position 5,902,817 of record NZ_CP020370.1, on the reverse strand, counting down.
CCGCCCGCGACGGGGTGAGGGGTGAGGCGTGAGGGGTGAGGGGTGAGGGGTGAGGGGTGAGGGGTGAGGCGTAACGAGATGCTTCCCTCCTCCCTCCTCCCTCCTCACTCTTCACTCCTCACTCTTCACTCTTCACTCTTCACTCTTCACTCTTCACTCTTCACTCTTCACTCCTCCCTCCTCCCTCCTCCCGCCCCCCCATGAGCCACGATCAGAACTTCAAAAACCTCATCTGCGACTACCCGCGCGAGTCCATCAGCTTCTTCGCCGCCGCGGAAGCCCAGGCCGTCGACGCGGGGGCGCGTCTCCTGCCCATCCGCGAAGAGCAACTCAAAGAACGCCTGGGCGAGCGGTTTCGTGAACTCGACGTGCCCCTCCTGGTGGAATGGCCCGACGGTCGCCGTGCCGCCCTGCTCTTCGTCCTCGAAGAAGAAACCGACGCAGCACGCTTCTCCATCCATCGCCTGGCCCACTACTGCCTCGACCTGGCCGAACTCTACGCCACTGAGCGTGTCGTCCCCGTCGTCATCTTCCTGCGCCCCGGCGGCTTTCCGACCCGTCTGGTCCTCGGCAGCGAGACCCGGACCTACCTCGATTTCCACTACATTGCCTGTGCGCTCAAGCAGATCCCGGCCCGCGACCATCTCCATAGCACCAACCTGGTCGCCCGTCTCAACCTGCCCAACATGGCCTACGCCCCGCAAGACAAGCTCCTGGTCTACGCCCAGGCGCTGCGCGGCCTCCTCGAACTGGAACCGGCCCCCGAGAAACGGCTCAAATACATCGACTTCATCGACATCTACGCCGACCTGGATGACAATGAGCGTCAGCTCTACACCCGGCTCTACCCGCAAGAGGTCACCGCCATGACTGGATTTGCCCAGCGTTTCACAGAACAAGGCCGAGATGAAGGCCGGCAACAAGGCCGAGATGAAGGCCTGCAACAAGGCCGAGATGAAGGCCTGCAACAAGGCCGAGATGAAGGCCTGCAACAAGGCCGAGATGAAGGCCTGCAACAAGGCCTGCAGCGCGGGGAAGCGCGCATCGTGACCGCCCTGCTGCGCCTCCGCTTTGGCGACCTGCCCGCTGCCTACCGCGAGCGCATCGAAACGGCCGACGCCGACACCCTGCTGCGCTGGTCCGAACGGGTGCTGACCGCCGCGGGTTTGGATGAGGCTTTGGCTGATTGAAGCGTTAGGGGTGAGGGGTGAGGGGTGAGGGGTGAGGGGTGAGGTAGGTCCCCGCCCGACTCCTCACTCCTCACTCCTAACTCCTAACTCCTAACTCCTCACTCCTCACTCCTCACTCCTCACTCCCATGCCCGCCATCAAAGTCGAAAACCTCAGCAAGTCCTACCTTGTCGGCCACAACGCCGCCCAAGGCGAGCGCTACACGGCCCTGCGCGACGTCATCGCCCGCAACGCCCGCGATCTGGCCCGCAAGACACGCGACATGATCCACGGTCGCCCCATCATCCAGGGTGACTCGGTGGAGGAATTCTGGGCGCTGAAGGACGTCTCGTTCGAGATCGAACAAGGCGACCGTGTCGGCATCATCGGCCGCAATGGCGCCGGTAAATCGACCCTGCTCAAGATCCTCAGTCGCATCACCGAACCGACCAAGGGCCGCATCGAGATCAACGGCCGCGTTGCAAGCCTGCTGGAGGTAGGAACGGGTTTTCATCCGGAGTTAAGTGGCCGAGAAAACATTCTCCTCAACGGCGCCATCTTAGGCATGAGCCGTAAGGAAGTTCTGCGAAAGTTTGATGAAATCGTCGATTTCGCTGAAGTCGAAAAATTCCTTGACACTCCGGTCAAGCGCTACTCATCGGGGATGTACGTCCGCCTGGCTTTCGCCGTAGCGGCACATCTGGAATCGGAAATACTTATAGTTGATGAAGTACTGGCGGTGGGAGATGTGCAGTTTCAGAAGAAATGTTTGAGAAAAATGAGGGACGTTACAGAACGCGGTAGATCTGTCCTGTTTGTTAGCCATAATATGGCAGCAATTTCTTCCTTGTGCGATAAAGCAATTTTTCTTGAAAACGGCTTAATTATCACGGTCGGTTCCGTGTCTAACGTTATAGATAAATATTTGAACTCCGGCTTAGTCACTGCGGAATTGTTTTGGAAAGGACCATTCGAGCATTCATTAATCAGAGTTGAATCTGCAGAAATTGTACTAGGAGAAAATGAAGGGTTGTTAAGTCATAACCCGATATTAGTTAAAACTAAAATCAAGATAAAAAAACAAATCATTGGTTTGGTGATTGGTTGGGAACTAAAAAATATACAGAACGAAACGCTTGCTTACTCACTCTTCGATGATTTAGATCCGATATCTACAGAATATAGTTTACAGGGATGTTATGAGATGATCATGAGAATCCCCCCTGATACGCTTGCTGCGGGTGATTACATATTGTCTCTTGACGTCGGCATACATAACATTAAACGACTGGTGCCAGAAAAGCTTATCTCTCTTGGTTTCCGCTTAGAAAACACGGCAGGAATAGGAAGGCGATATCTAAGCGCCCGTTTTTCGATATTCCGGCCCGATTGGAATTGGTCCATTTCTAAGACAACCACATCTGCAACCTTATGAAGATAATTAGTCATCGAGGTTTTTGGTTTAGCGATGAAGAAAAAAACTCATCTGTAGCATTTGTACGGTCGTTTGAGTCCGGGTTTGGAACTGAGACAGACATACGAGACTATGCCGGTGAATTAGTCATATCTCACGATCCTCCTCAAGCAGGCGCTTTGAAATTCGCTGAGCTGCTGGCAATTCATGCCGTACATAACCCCGAACTACCGCTTGCACTGAACATAAAGTCAGACGGATTGCAAAATGAACTGCTTGATCTGATAACTGTATTTAAATTAGTAAGCTTTTTCTTTTTTGATATGTCTATTCCTGATGCGTTAGGATATCGCCGCGTTGGGCTCCCTTTTTACACACGACATAGCGATATCGAGCCCGACCCAGTTCTTTTCGCAGAAGCAGCCGGTATTTGGCTGGATAGTTTCGGGCCGGACTGGGTAACAGCCGAGGTTATTGAGCGGCATCTGAAGGCGGGCAAGGCAGTCTGCCTGGTCTCCCCCGAACTTCATGGCCGCAATCATTTGCCGTTGTGGGAACGTTTACGGGTTTGGCCGGTTAGCCAGGATCAGGGTCTGACGCTGTGTACCGATCATCCTGAAGAAGCCAGGAGATTCTTCGCGTGACCAGAATCAAGGCGGTTGTGTTCGATATGGATGGCGTGTTGATCGAGGCCAAGGACTGGCATTACGCGGCGCTCAATAGGGCCCTGGGTTTGTTCGGGTTTGGCATTAGCCGTTACGATCATCTGGTTACTTATGACGGTTTACCGACCAGGCGAAAACTGGAAATGCTGACGCGGGAACAGGGACTACCGGCTATGCTGCATGATTTTATCAATGAACTGAAGCAGCTCTACACGATGGAACTGGTCTACGCCCAATGCAAGCCAAGGTTCTATCACGAATACGCTTTGGCTCGGCTCAAAAAGATGGGTTATCAAACGGCTGTGGCCTCAAACTCCATCCGCGCGACGGTTGAGGTGATGATGGCGAAAAGCAACCTGCAACGATACATGGATGTGATGTTGAGTAATGAAGATGTGACCCAGGCCAAACCACACCCGGATATCTATCTGCTGGCAGCGGAGCGACTTGGCCTACAGGCCGATGAATGTCTGGTGGTGGAGGATAACGAACACGGCATTCATGCCGCACAGGCCGCGGGTTGCCACTTGCTGGTAGTGGAAGAAGTCACGGAAACCAATTTTGCGAACATCATGTCTCGCATCGCTCAAATCGAATCAGGTACTGTAGTAACAGGGGTGGCGGGCTTATGAAGACGCTGCAATTACTACTGTTGATGGCCGGTCCGATCCAGGCTTTCTCGGAGGCGGGCTATCCATATCCAAAAAATCTCGTTGAAATTGCTGGCACTCCACTGATTCAGCATACCCTAGAAAGTATAAAAGAATTGCTTGGGCATTGTCTGTCAGTTACTTGCGTGATACCCAAAGGCGAAGACCGCAAACATCACACTGGGTCAGTGATTCAATTGTTAGAACCCCAGGCACGGATAGTTACTGTCGGAGATACGGCAGGGGCGGCATGCAGCGCGATCCTCGCCATGCACCAGATGGACCTCGATCAGCCTATGGTGATCCTCAATGGTGACCAGATTATCAGGGCCGACTTGGAGGTACTTCTTTCTGGGTTCGGTGCAAATGAAGTTGACGGTGGGATCGTGGTCTTTGAGGCTATCCATCCCCGCTGGTCGTTTGTCCGTTGCGATGAGGACGGGTGGGTCGTGGAAGCGGCGGAAAAAAGACCCATCAGTAATCTGGCCACAGCAGGTGTTTACTATTTTGCTACTGCGCGGGATTTTTTGCTGGCCGCTAAGGAGATGATCAAAAAGGACGCACGGGTTGATGAGTTTTATTATATTTGCCCTACCTACAACGAGTTGGTTTTGCTGCAGCGGCGAATTGCCATTGCCAAGATCCCAAAATCCGCCTATTGGTCACTGGCTACGCCGACTGGGGTAAATGCCTACGAGCAATTTCTGCTCGCTCAATCAGAATCAGGACATCGCCATGAAGCGCCATAAATTAGAAGAGATGACCAAAGGTTGGTTTATCGGAGACTTTGTCCCGACCCTGCATCTCACACGCGATTTTGAGGTCGGAGTTAAATATTACCGAGCCGGTGACCGGGAAGATGCCCATGTGCATCGAATCGCAACCGAATATACCGTGATTGTCACGGGCAAAGTGCGGATGGGCCAGCAAATCTACCAGTCAGGTGATATCGTGGTGATCGCACCGGGAGAGTCCACTGATTTTGAAGCCATCACTGATGCCGCAACGACAGTCGTGAAACTCCCATCCCTCCAAGGTGATAAGTATGCCGCAGCTTGAAACTTGGCCATTGAACATTGTGATCCCGATGGCGGGCCGCGGTTCCCGTTTCGTCAACGCGGGTTATACCACACCAAAGCCCCTGATCCCCTTGAAGGGCAGACCTATGATTCAGTGGGTGATTGACAACGTTCGTCCGGCGCGCCCTCATCGCTTTATTTTTATCTGTTTGCGTGAGCATCTCGATCGATATCCAGAGGTGGCGGATACCCTGACATCCCTGTGCCCCGGTTGCGTAATTGTGCAGTTGGCAGGGGTTACGGAAGGGGCCGCCTGCACGGTGTTAACGGCCAGAGAATTCATTGACACCCAGGCGCCACTGATGATCGCAAACAGTGACCAGTATGTCGATCTGGATATTAATGAGTATTTGGCGGTAGGTGACAGGCCAGGGGTGGATGGCTTGATCATGACATTCAATTCAGATCACCCGAAATGGTCTTACTGCCGGATGCGACCGGATGGTACGGTGAGTGAGGTGGTAGAGAAGCAGGTGGTAAGCCATGAAGCCACGGTCGGGATCTATAACTTTCGACGAGGGTTGGATTTCATTAATGCCGCGCGGCAAATGATTGAGAAAAATCTGCGCGTCAATAGCGAGTTTTATGTGGCGCCGATTTATAACCAACTCATCGAAGCGGGTGCCACGGTCGTCGTGAAGAGTGCAGGAGCAGATGGCGCGGGCATGTACGGGCTGGGTACGCCAGAGGACTATCACTTTTTTAAATCCTTTCTCGGAATAGATTGATCGAGGCAATTCATTTTAGGTGCATGAGGATTGATTCGGTCGTGACTAATAGTATGCGCCATCTTAACCCATGAAATAAGTAATAAAGCCGACATTGTAGCCCTATTTTGCAGTCAGGCGTAGCATAAACAATAAAAACTTTACGTGTTTGGTAGCTGAGGAAAAATCCATTTGAGTGGTCATGCTTACTCCGATGTAACGTTTGTTATCCAGGGCGCTATTGCTGTACATGGTCGTGAAAATATAACCATAAAATGTATAGAGTCGATAAAAAGATACTATTCGAAAGCATCGATTATTGTTTCAACCTGGACAGATCCTGGCCCTATTGACGGGGTGGTGATAATAGTCAATGAAGATCCAGGTCCTATACAAACCTCTGATCCATTCTTTTTAAATTACAACCGTATGATGAAGTCGACTGCGGAAGGTATTGCGCGGTCAAAGACACGTTACGTCGCGAAGATACGATCAGACTTTTGGTTTGGAGGGTTCTATCCAATATTGGAGGAATTTTCTAAGCAATGTTTTATTGATCAGATTAAATACCCATTGCTAAGCGCTAAGATCATGATGTGTATGCAAAGGCGGCACTATCGGCTATACCCTTTCTATATATCAGACTGGTTTAACTTCGGATGTAAGGAGGATATGCAAAAATTATGGAATGGTCGACTGGTAGAGACATCACGTGTAAGTTGTGAAGCAAGCTGGATTGGGCGTCTGATTTATGAATCAATAGGTTGTTCTGACAGTTGTCTGAACATGGATCATCTCTTCCATTCGGAGCAGCAATTATGTTTAGGATTTCTTAAAGCGGTGGGGGTTAAAGTCAGGATGACAGCACTGGTGAGGAGTAGTATTTTTGATTTGCTAGAAAGCTATTACATTCTGGGAGAACTATTTTGTGTAGTGGATCGCAATAAACTAAACCTGATTAGCAAAAAGCATTTAGTGGATAATCGGCAGGATAATCTCTATATTTGGAACATGGCGGTGAAGGCTGCCGATAGTTTTTTGGCAAGATCTTTGGTAACGATACAAGTTATTTATGAGTATCTTCAAATGGAAGTAAGTTATAAATCCACTCGTTTTCGACGCGTTGTGCGGAGGCTTTGGTCTTATGTCAGCAATCTCTAATGGAGACATTACATTCGTTATTCAGGGACCAGTCAGCTTTCATAACGATATTAATGTTACAGAAAAGTGTATTGACAGCATAAAAACTAATTTCCCTGGTGCCCCAATAATTTTATCAACATGGCCATCAAATTATTCGCGCTCTGATATATTGGTCTTATATAATCAAGACCCTGGGGAAATTGATACCACTAACCGGTATTTCAAGAATTATAACCGGATGGTGGTAGGGACACACAATGGCCTTTTGGCTGTAAGAACAAAATACGCAGTCCGTCTACGATCCGATTTTTGGCTGGACTCTACTTCTTGTCTAAAAGACGCGCTAGATAAAATAGACTCTCCCAATGTTAGACGCTTTGGTCTCGCCGCACGAGTTTTAATGGGAATGTCCTATGATAGAAACCCGCTTTTCCCTTATTACATTTCGGATATCTTCCATGCAGGTTTCCAGCGAGACCTTTTGCAGATCTGGAATGGAAAGTTAGTTGAAAACAAGAATAATATTACTATTTGTCGAAAATCATTTTTGGCATCTTGTTTATATGCTCCGCTTTATAAATGTGACGTTTCTGAAAGAATGGACTATCCTTTTCATTCCGAGCAGCAGCTTTGCTTGGATTTTTTGTTAAGAATTGGTATTAAATTCCGGTTTAGCGCACATGATGATGTTCGGTTTTTCGAGGTAATACAGAGTTATAAGGTTCTTTCCCAAGTCTTCTTGGCATGGTCTTCATATGAGCTTGGTTTAAGAAGTTATAAATACCCAGTGCCACATTCGGATTATGATTGCGTTACCTGGAAGTTGGCAGAAGCATATGAATTGAATATCAAGGCTAAGATAATTTTTTTGCTGCATTTGCTTCGGTTCTTTGTTATTAAACATAAAGCATATATCCGAGTAATGATCAGAGCGATAAAAAAATATATTAGCCTGAGATAATGTAAGTTAAACAGGCGCATATTAAAGACTACCTCGTGTATTACGCAGCTTTCATAAGAAAATGAAATCACCTCTTGTGTCTATTTTAATGCCTGTTTTCAACGCAGAGAGATATTTAGAACCTGCTATTCAAAGCATTTTGAATCAGAAGTTAAAAACTTTTGAGCTTCTGATAGTTGACGATGGATCGAACGATGAATCGAGTCAAATTATAAGAAGTGCCATGAATTCAGATCCTCGAATTAAGTTGCTAGAGCAATCTAATAGTGGAGTAGTTTTGGCTCTTAATCGTGCATTGATTGAGGCACAGGGTAACTACTGCGCACGCATGGATGCCGATGATATAAGTTTACCCGAGCGACTTCAAAAACAATTTAATTTTCTGGAAAAAAATACTGATGTGCTCGCGGTTGGCGGGCAAGGGTACATCATTGATGAAGATGGTGATCTTATATGCCCACTGCCTGTTTTAACCGATCACGATGCAATTGATGTTGATTTGCTCAATCGATTCAATAGTCGAGCAATGATCCATCCATCAGTTATGTTTAGAACAAATAAAATAAGAAAAATAGGAGGTTACAGAGAAAGCTATATTTGGGCAGAAGATCTTGACCTATTCTTAAGGGTTGCAGAAGTTGGCAAACTGGCGAACCTGGACTCTGTCGTTATTCATTATAGAAGACACGCAAAGTCAATATCTCACACAAGATCTGAATTGCAGCGAGCTAGTGCAATAAAAGCAGTAAACGATGCCAGAAGGCGCAGGGGCTTACCTCTTGTTAGATATTCAGGGAAAAGTACGAAAGCGACATCTTCAACTCGCCTAGACTACATGTACTTTACAGCCCTAAGTGCGCTGTCACATGGGTGGAAAAGAACATCACTAAAATATTTACAGAAGATGATATCGGGGTATGGATTAACTAGGCAGTCCATCAAGCTGTCTTTAAGAATCGTTGCGGCAGTAATTACAAAGCCCTATCATACAAAAAAGTTCCCCGCCATTGATTAAAAGACGCATTTTAATAATCCCCTCTTGGTATCCGCGCGCTGAAGACAAAATCAATGGCTCTTTTTTTCAGGAGCAGGCTAAGCTTGTGTGCGACCATTTTGATGTCAAGGTGTTGTTTTTCCGTTTTATTTGTCGCCCGTCGATACGTGCATTGCTGAAAACTCCAATAAACACGGCTGACGAATGGTTAAAGTATGTTTTCCAAAGCAAAACCAGAGCACGACTTCCCGATGACGAAGTATTCTCGAATCCGCCCCTCATTGAATACCGGATGCGGATTATTGGCTTGACACCACGTCAACGCCACCGAAAAAGGCTGGACGCCTATTTAGAAGCACTAGAGGAACTGAAAGCTACTGGTTGGAAACCCGATCTCATTCATTCCCACTCGGTCGATCTGGGCGGGCTGGTCGCTCAGCGGATCAAGCAAGTCTATGGGATTCCTTACGTAATTACGGAACACAGGCCGTTCGCGCTTTGCAATTACCCGGAGCACATGCGCGACGACATCAAGGGGGCGTTCAGAAACGCGGATATGGTTCTTTCCTTGAGTTATGACAAGGTGCGCCAGCTTGGCATGTCCGATATCGACGTCGAGCCCAATCTGATTTTCAATCTTGTCGATGAGTCTGTGTTCAACAAGCTGTGCGCGCCTTATGAACCAGGACACCCTTTGAAACTGATCTCCATCGGCGCTGCTTCGCATTTGAAAGATCATCGGACCCTGTTGCGGGCACTGACGATCTTGAAGGGACGGAACATTCCGTTCAAGCTGACGCTGATCGGGCTTAAGGTATGGGGCGGCCTGTATGAGGAGACGTTACAGTTCATCGTCGACCAGGGTCTAGCCGATGATATCACCGTCATTGATCGTATCGAGAGGCAGCGTGTCCCGGGGTATCTGGCAGCCAATCAGGTCTTTCTGTTGACCAGCATCGCCGAGGGCTTCCCGGTCTCGGTGCTCGAGGCGATGGCATGTGGTCTGTTCGTCGTGGCGACCCGGCATGGGGGCACGGAGGACATTTTGACGACGGAATCAGGTGTGCTGGTGGAGATCAAGAACTATTTGAAGATTGCCGACAGGCTCGAGGCCATTTATCGAGGAGACATCCAATTTGAACCGCAAGCCATCAGGGCGCATGTCGTGTCCCTGTGCGGAACCACGGCCTTTGGCCAAAGGCTGGCCGCTTATTATGAGCAAGCACTTGGGTGAGCCGATGGCCCATTTTGCTCATGCGCTTTCAGATGTGCAGAGCATCGAGATCGGTACCGGGACCAGGATCTGGCAATTTGTAGTCATCCTGCCCGGCGCCCGGATCGGCCGCGACTGCAACATCTGCTCGCATTGCTTCATCGAAAACGATGTGATCGTCGGTAACCGGGTAACGGTCAAGTGTGGAGTGCAGTTGTGGGATGGCCTTCGCCTCGGCGACGACGTACATATCGGCCCCAATGTGACCTTTACGAACGACAAATATCCCCAGAGTCGAAATGTCGACTATCCCTGCTTGCCGACTTGGGTGGAAGACGGGGCCAGCATCGGCGGAGGGGCGACGATTTTGCCCGGCCTGCGCATCGGCGCTGGGGCCAGAGTGGGCGCGGGGGCCGTGGTGACCAAGGATGTACCTCCCGGTGTGACCGTCGTCGGCAATCCCGCCAGGATCTTGATCAATTCGTGAATCGGAATGGCCATGCCCAATAGCCTGGACGCCTGTAAGATCGTCGACCTCCCGAAGATCCAAGACCCGCGTGGCAATCTGACCTTTATCGAGGGCGGCAATCACATCCCCTTTGATATTCAACGCGTCTATTACCTCTACGATGTGCCGGGCGGGGCGGAGCGGGGCGGTCATGCCCACAAGGAACTGCACCAACTCATCATCGCCATGTCCGGCAGCTTCGACGTGGTCCTGGACGACGGCAAGGACAAGAAGCGCGTCCACCTCAATCGCTCCTATAGCGGGCTCTACATCTGCCCGATGATCTGGCGGGAGTTGGACAACTTCTCCTCCGGCTCGGTGTGCATGGTGCTGGCCTCGAACCGCTATGCGGAGGACGACTACTACCGCGATTACGCTGCCTTCATGCGGGCCCGGTGGGGCGCGTGAGCGGCCCCTCGCGCGACCTGGGCGAGCCCGTCGGGTACGCCGTGCGTACCCTACAGAACTGGTTGGCGACGCATCGAGGCTGGGGGTGCGCCCGACAGATTCGGGAAGATGCAGGGCGGAACGCGCAGCGGTTCCGCCATCTTCTCCCCCCAGCGGTAGCAATCAGCCATGGATACAGCAATGAATACGTTAGTTAAGTTGCAACAGTTGGAATCACTCTATCGCCAAGGCTACCAGAGTGAAGTGGTGGATCGAACGCTGGAAAAAATGATCGCCCTGGAGAACGCACAAACCCGCCGGGAGCTGGAGATCATCGAGGCTGATTTGCAAGTCTATGAACGTCAATACCAGATGACCTCCCGCGACTTCCAGGAACGCTTTCACGACGGTGAGTTGGGCGATGGCGCCGACTATTTTGAATGGAGTGCGCTGTGTGATATGGCCCAAATTCTGCGCGAACGTCTGCACGCGCTGCAAAGCGAACGATGAACGAGGTTGGGCTCTATCTTGCTGCGGTCAAAACCCGGCTGGCGTTATCCAGTAAAGAGGTCGTACCAGGTCAGACGCTGAGCATTCTTGACTTGATCGGGTTGATCGAGCAGGAATTAGGATTTGTTCAGCCTTGATTGACACTATAGCCATCCAATGTGATAAAAATCTGAGCGGCTGGCCGGTCGGTCGTGCGGTGGGGAACCCGGCCAGACCCTTGACTCAGCCTTGAATGGGACCCGCCATGCTGTACAGCCTGGAGCAATGCCAACTCGTCGACCTCCCCAAGATCCAAGACCCGCGGGGCAATCTGACCTTTATCGAGGGTGGCCATCATGTCCCGTTCGACATCCAACGGGTCTATTACCTCTACGACGTGCCGGGCGGGGCGGAGCGGGGCGGTCATGCCCACAAGGAACTGCACCAACTCATCATCGCCATGTCCGGCAGCTTCGACGTGGTCCTGGATGACGGCAAGGACAAGAAGCGCGTCCACCTCAATCGCTCCTATAGCGGGCTCTACATCTGCCCGATGATCTGGCGGGAGTTGGATAACTTCTCCTCCGGCTCGGTGTGCATGGTGCTGGCCTCGAACCGCTATGCGGAGGACGACTACTACCGCGATTACACTGCCTTCATGCGGGCGCGGTGGGGCGCGTGACCGTCCCCTTTCTCGACCTGGGCGCGGCCTACCGCGAGCTGCGGCCGGAGATCGACGCGGCGGTGGCGCGGGTGCTGGCCTCCGGTTGGTATATTCTCGGCGAGGAGGTGGAGGCCTTCGAGGAGGAGTTTGCCGCCTATTGCGAGGCGCGGCATTGCATCGGCGTCGCCAATGGCCTGGACGCCTTGCACCTGGCCCTGCGGGCCTTAGGCGTCGGGCCGGGCGACGAGGTGATCGTGCCGTCCCATACCTATATCGCCACATGGCTGGCCGTGAGCCATTGCGGCGCCACGCCGGTCCCGGTGGAGCCGGACGAGCGGACCTTCAACCTGGACCCGCACCGCATTGCCGCGGCCATCACCCCGCGTACCAAGGTCATCCTGCCCGTCCACCTCTACGGCCAGCCCGCCGATCTGGACCCCATCCTGGCCATCGCACGCCGCCACGACCTCAAGGTCCTCGAAGATGCCGCGCAGGCGCACGGCGCCCGCTACCGGGGGCGACGGATCGGCAGCCATGGGGACGCCGTCGCCTGGAGCTTTTATCCGGGCAAGAACCTGGGCGCCCTCGGCGATGGCGGTGCCGTCACCACTAATGATGCCGACTTGGCCGACCGCCTGAGCGTGCTGCGCAACTACGGCTCGCGGAGCAAATACGTCAACGAGGTCCAGGGCTTCAACAGCCGCCTCGACCCGCTGCAGGCAGCCGTCCTGCGCGTTAAGCTGCGCCACCTGGACGACTGGAACGCCCGCCGCAAAGCCCTTGCAACAGAATACACCTCACGCCTCACCCCTAACGCCTCACCCCTCACCCCTAACCCCTCACCCCTCACCCTCCCCCAGGTCCCCGACTGGGCCGAGCCCGTGTGGCATCTGTTCGTCATCCGACATCCCCAGCGCGACGCCCTTCAGCAACGCCTGACCGCGGGCGGCATCGGCTCCCTCGTCCATTACCCGATTCCGCCGCACCGGCAGCCGGCCTATGCCGCGGCGGGCCATGGCGCGGCAACCTTCCCGTTGGCCGCGCGCCTGGCAGACGAGATACTGAGCCTGCCGCTGGGGCCGCATCTGGCGGTGGAGGATGCCGCTTGGGTGGTCCAGGGGGTGGTGGATGCCAGTAGGGTGTTGCTGGTGTAAGCGCACCGGGACAAATAAACTAACCGGTTTCAATAATTGATCAAATGACGCAACACTCCAGCCATGATCAGCGCCCGCTGGTCACCTTCGCGCTCTTTGCTTACAACCAGGAAAAATATATTTGCGAAGCAGTCGATGGTGCTTTGGGACAGACTTATTCTCCATTGGAAATTATTATTTCCGACGACTGTTCAATCGATAGAACTTTCGATCTAATAAAAGAGAAAGCAGCGCGATATGAGGGCTTGAGCAGTCTGAAAATCAATCGAAATGATCGCAACTTAGGAATTGCATCTCATATAAATAAGATTGTTGGATTAGCTCGGGGGGAAATAGTCGTTGTTGCTGCTGGTGACGATATATCTATGCCAGAACGCACGAGCGAGATCGTCCGGTTATTTTCAAATAATAAGCAATGTATGGGTGTCTATTCATGTGTTTTGCGGATTGATGAAAATGGAACGAGCTTAGGAATATTCTGTTCAAAAAACCAGACTAGTCGAGAAGACCTCGTGATGGCCGTCAAAAAGTTTTGCCCCGGTCTTCTGGGTGCGTCGCACGCATGGAGACGGGAAGTATTTGATTTTTTCGGTCCGCTCCACCCGAGAGTAATTACTGAAGACCGCGTTCTTCCGCTTCGAGAGGTTTTGCTTGGGGAAATATGCGAAATCCCGCACCCGTTAGTGCGGTATCGAATTCATGAGTTCGGGATATCGCAACAAAAAAAGCGATGGACCTACAACGAATACTTTCGATACAATTCAAAAATGTGGAAACAGACAACTGCTGCTTTGTGGTCTTATAAAAAAGATCTTATCAAATATTCAAAAAGCTTCGACTCTATTAGTGAATTAGAAATAACGGATGCGATTAAATCAGTAAATTTTTCTATGAAAAAGGCGGTCATATGTTGGAATTTTTACAGTATGCATGACGTTTTCCACCAGCTAAAGTTAATAGTATCGTGGATGATCTTAACTAGAGATTACAAGCAGAGCTTACGTTTTCTTGCTGCGCGTTTTTTTTCAGGACTGTATTTTTCAAAAATAGAGCGCAAATAACTCTCGTCATCAAGTGCCGAAAATGTCAAACTCTTGGGGTCTCCCGGCATAGCCGGGGGTTTTATTCTGATAATGAGGTGGTTGTAAATGCTTAAGTCTTTGCTTCGTTGGCATTCGAGTAGGCACTTGGCGGGATCAAGGTCTATTTTTCTCGCTGCGCAGATATACCGTGATGGTTATGTTTCCGCAAATAACTATGAGTCTGCATCTGATGGTGAGTACGCGCTTATACGTCGCTTATCGAATGAAAAGGTAACTACAATTTTTGATGTCGGCGCGAACGATGGCTCCTACTCTAAGATGATATCAAAAATACTAGGAGAAGCTAAGATATTCGCATTCGAGCTTAGTCCCATTACGTTTTCTCGACTGCAAGATAATGTAAGACATGACACCAAAATTATTCTTGTTGATGCTGGCTTATCGAATACAGAAGCGGAAGTAGCATTTCATCATGTAGACGAAAATCCTTCTTTAAGCGGTTTAGGTAGCCGTCCTTACTCAGTGGAGTCGCGGGTCCTTAAGAGTCGAGTCATTCGTGGAGATGTGTATGCGAAGCATGCAGGTATTGAATCTATCGATTTTGTCAAAATTGACGTGGAGGGTTTTGAAATAGAAGTTATTGAAGGGCTATCAGGCATATTGGACTCGGTCCAAATCGTTCAGTTTGAGTACAATGAAATGAGCTGGATGCGCGGCAATTTTTTGGACAAGTTTAGGGAAGTATTGCCTGGTTTTCAAATCGGAAGGTTAACACAAGGGGGGGTCATATGGGATCTATCGCTTCTTTCCAATGCGCATCTTTGTGCAGGAAACATGATTGCTCTAAACTCACGTTACGGAGTTCTTAAGGCTTTGCTTTCAAGGTTTTAGTATGAATACCCCCATGGAGCCTCGCTCGCAGCCAAATGAGTCAGTGGTTCTTGCGACTTTAGTAATTTATGCCTACAACGAAGAGCGTTTTATTTCTAAGGCAATCGAGAGCGCCTTTGCCCAGACCTATTCTCCTCTGGAAGTGGTCCTCTCTGATGATGGCTCCGCGGATCGTACTTATTGCATCATGCAGGAGATGTCTGCTGCTTATATCGGGCCGCACAAGATTATCCTGAACCGCAACGAGCGCAACATCGGTATTGGCAGTCAACTCAATGCGGCGGTCGCTAAATCAACCGGCGAACTCATCGTCCTGGCAAATGCCGATGATGTCTCTCTTCCCAATCGTGTCAGGGTCTTGGTGGAGCGATGGAAGGCATCGGATTGCCGGGCAAGGGTCATCACTAACGACCTTGCCTTGATTGGTGCCGCTGGACAGTCCCTTGGGCGTATAATGAACACCGAGACAATCTTTCAGAGCCTTGAAGATGGTGTCAGGAGGCGCTTCGGCGGAGTTGCGGCTGCATCGCTGGCCGTGCGCCGTGACGTGTTTGAAGCCTTTGGTCCACTACCTGACAACCTCCTCTTGGAGGATAACGCGCTGTATCTGAGGGCTACTCTGTTGGGCGAACGGGTTCATTTGCGCGAACCCTTGGTCAACTATCGCGTCCACGCCGACAATATCAGCCAGGCCTACGACCTGGTGGATTTCCAGGAATGGCGAACGCGGCATCATCGCAAGGCGATCTGGCAGAAGAGTGAGTCGGTCAAGGCGTACCTGCAGATGTTGCGCGACCTCCATTCCGTGCCGGCAGATTCCTGGCCAGTGGAGGACCTCAAGCGCGCCCGCTGGGCCGCCATGGAAAAACTCCTCGAGAACGCGATGCTGAGGGACTATTACCTTGGGGACGATACAGTCACGACCGGCCACCGAGTGGCTACTCTCCTGCGGCTCCTGAGGCTGGTATTCAAGCTGGCCATCAAACGAGCCTTACCCGTCATTGAGCGACGCAATGACTATTGGCATTATAGACAGGTTAGCAAGAAATGAGCGAGACGAAAGTATGAAGCTGGAATTCTCGAATACCAGGCTCACTTGGGCGCGCTCGATATGGAGTTATTCAAAAGTACAGGCGTTCATCGGTTTCTTGATACGCAACAATAGAACCTTTATCAGCCCGGAGGCGACACAATCAGAGCTTCTGAATATTGGGTGCGGTTCAAATATCGTAAATGGATTTATAAATCTTGATTATTCGTGGAGGCCTGGTATACATATCTGCTGGGATTTGAAGAATGGTATACCTCTTCCGGACCGATCGATGGTGGGCGCGTTCAGCGAACACTGTTTAGAACACTTGTCTTTGGCTAATTGCAAACACGTGCTGGGGGAATTGCATCGCGTGCTAAGGCCGGGTGGCCGAGTTAGGATTGTTGTCCCGGATGCGGAGCTTTATCTTAACGAGTATACGAGAAGTCGGGCAGACGGCCAATTTAATGCCCCCTACTTCGATGTCAACACAGATGAGAAAACGCCACTGATGGCGATCAATCGGGTGTTCAGGAATTTTGGGCATGAGTATGCTTACGATTTTGAAACGATGCAGGTGTTGTTAGCCGAAGTCGGCTTTTATGATATTGTGCATTGCGCTTATATGCGTGGTGCAGATGCCAGGCTTTTGATCGATAGCATAGACCGGGCCGTTGAGTCGCTTTATGTCGAAGCGACAAGGCCTTAGCGTTTCGCTTCAGTTCTTTTTCCATCAGCTTATCTTATATGTGTGGTATCGCAGGAATCATCGGCCCTTCCCTCGTTTCATCCGAGGCGTTGCTAGAGGCAATCCTGCCTAGGCTTATCCACCGTGGTCCCGACGGCGCCGGCACCTGGTCCAGCGTTTGCGATAGGGTGCACCTTGCCCATCGTCGCCTGTCGATCCTCGACCTGTCCGAGCGCGGCACCCAGCCGATGTCAGACAGCAGCGGGCGCTATGTCATCACGTACAACGGCGAGATCTACAACTATCTGGAACTGCGTGCAGAGTTGCAGCGCCTAGGCCATGTCTTCCACACCGGCACCGATACCGAGGTGATCCTGGTCGCCTACCGGGCCTGGGGCGAGGGTTGCCTGCAGCGCTTCAACGGCATGTTCGCCTTTGCGTTGTACGATACCGTCACGCAGTGCCTCTTCTGCGCCCGCGACCGCTACGGCGAGAAGCCCTTGCTGTTCGCGGCCGGGCCGGCGCGCTTCGGCTTCGCGTCGGAATACAAGGCCCTGCTGGCCCTGCCGGGCATCGCACCGGACTACGACGAGTTCCGCCTGCTGCGCGGTCTGCACAATGCCAGCATGGGGCTGGACGGCGATCGGCAAACGGTCTTCAATGGCATCCAGCAGTTGCTGCCCGCAGAGGCGATGGTGCTGGATTGCCGAACCCTGGACTATCGGATTTGGCGTTACTGGGACCTGCAGCCGCGCGCGGAATTGGCCGCACTCTCTGTGGCCGACGCCGTCGCCCAGTTCCGCGAGCTGCTCACGGACGCGGTGCGCATCCGCATGCGCAGCGATGTCCCGGTGGGCTCCTGTCTGTCGGGCGGGCTCGATTCCAGCGCGATCGTCAGCCTGATCCGCCGGTTCATCCATCCCGAGGGCGAGTATCACACCTTCACCGGTCGCTTTCCGGGCACCGCGGCGGACGAATGGCATTATGCCGAACCGGTGATCGCCGCCTCCCGCGTGACCAGCCATGTGGTACTGCCGACGGCGGACGGCCTTGCCGCCGAGCTGGCCGAATTTATCTGGTACAACGAGTTGCCGGTGGGTTCGTCCAGCCAGTATGCCCAGTACTGCGTGTTCCGGCTCGCCAAGGAGCAGGGAATCACGGTGCTATTGGATGGCCAAGGGGCCGATGAGCTACTCGGCGGCTACGAGCAATACTTCCGCTTCTATGTGCAGGCCCTGACCGAGCGCGGCGAGACTGAGCGGCTAAGGCGGGAACTCCCCGCGATCCGGCAGCGCTACCCCTTGGCCCTGACCCCGCCGGCCCGCGGCTGGCGCGACCGGCTGCCCTTCGGCCTGCGGCGCTGGCTCTCCCATCGGCTGGGTATCGGCACCAACCTGCTCTATGGCCTCAAGCCCGAGGTCGCCCGCCGCGTCGCGCAGGAAAACCAGCGCGGCCGGGTCGCGCGCTTCGACGCCCTGAGCAGCGCCCTTTATCAGGACTCCTTCAGCATGTACCTGACCACCCTGCTGCGCTACGGGGACCGCAATTCCATGGCCCACTCGCGCGAGGTGCGGCTGCCCTTCTGTGACCACCGCCTGGCCGAGTTGGTTCTGTCCCTACCGCCCCAGTACCTGATGGGCGAGGTGCAGACCAAGCGCCTGCTGCGCGAGTCCATGCGTGGTATCCTTCCGGAGGAGGTGCGCACGCGCTGGAACAAGCAGGGCTTCCGCCCCCCGCAGGAGAGCTGGTTCCAGGGACCGCTGCTGGCGCTCGCGGAAGACCTGCTGCATTCGCGGTCCTTTTGCGAAAGCGCTTACTGGGATGCCCCCTGGTGGCACCGGGTGCTGGAACGGCTGAAGCGCGGCGAGACGCAGTTGGGGTGGGCGCTCTGGCAGCCCTTTATCGGTGAGGCGTGGAAGCGCGATTTCGTTGGGCGTTGCTGATTGATAAGTACATGAACCTTGTCTTCGTCAATCACATGCACCCCACAACGCCGCACGTCTCCGGCATGCGCTCCTGGTTTTTTGCAAGAGAACTGGCCAGGCGGGGGCATCGGGTCGTTCAGCTTTGCGAGTGGCGCGAAGGGACGGAAATCGCGCCGCCCCCAACTCGACTGGCCCAACGATTGCGAGCACATGACTGGGCGGAGCCACTGTTGCTGGCGGTCCGGCCCCTGAGGCGCGCCTTGCTGGACCGCATTCGCTCGACACGTACGCCGGTTATGCTGCGCAAGGCACTGGTGACCTGGAGCTATCTCAGGCATTCCGGGATGTTTACGGATTTCAGTCAAGCGACTCAGCCGTACCTGACGGTCCTGGCGCGGGAGTTCCAACCCCAAGCGACTTGGGGGCTGTTCGGCAATACAGACTGCTGGCTCATCGCCCAGCGGCTGGGGCGGTTGGCGGGCTGCCCGTGGGCGGCAGACATGAAGGATTCCTGGGAGGTCTTCATGCCCAGTACCCTGCAAACAATCATCGCCCGCCGCTTCAGTGATATGGCTGCCAGCACCGCGAATGCCGAATTCAATGCCCAGGTCCTGTCACGGTGGTTCCCGTCGCAACCATGCGTCGTTTACAGCGGCGTGGACCGCTCGTTTGCAGACGCTGCGCCGACTCGACTCGATCAGGGCGTATTCCGGCTAACCCTGACCGGTAGTATTTATGATCATGGAAGCCTGGAAGCGTTCATCGACGGCTTATCGGAATGGCTGACGAAACTTACGGGGGTTAAGCCAGTTGGGGTCGAGATCGTTTACGCTGGTGGCGATCACGCTATAGTGCGTCCAGCCCTGGAGCGTCTCGCGGGATTGGCGCGGGTGGAGGCACATCCCTACTTGCCCTTGCCGGAGCTCGCGGCCTTGTGCCGGTCGGCGGCGGTCAATACCTACCTATGGGATCCCAACTGCTTTCATCACAAGCTGCTGGAACTCCTCGCCTGTGGCCGACCGGTGCTGGCCTTTCCAGGCGAGACCGAGGAGTCGCGCGGACTGGCGGCGGACACCGGCGGTGAGCTTTTCTGCTGCGCCGCCAGCGCCGATCTCGCCGAAACGCTCGATCTGATCCGTGGGCGGTGCCCGGCGCCAGCCCCACATGACGTCTGTAGTGCTTCTTTCACCTGGGCTGCCCTTGCGGTGCGGCTGGAGCGGGTCTTTCAGCAGGTTACCCGGCAGACCAGGGTATGAAGATTGCCATTGCTACGACCGGCCGATTCCATGTGCTGGATTTGGCACGGGAGTTGGCTGCACTCGGTCATGAGGTCGCCTTCTACTCGATCTTGCCGCGGAGCCGGACCGCCCGCTTTGGCCTGCCTGTGGCGGCGCACCGGGGCTTGCTGCCATGGCTGCTGCCCCTGGTGGCGGCGCAGCGCTATGGCGGAAAGGGGGTGCGTCGCCAGCTCGCCCCGCTGATGCTCGCCGCGGCCGATCGACTGATTGCCATCAAACTGGAAGCCTGCGACGTGTTCATTGGCATGTCGGGCCTGTGCATCGAAAGTGCCCGTGCGGCCCGCAACCGCTATGGGGCCAAGGTGTTTATCGAACGCGGCAGTCGGCATGTGTTATCGCAGCAGGCGATTCTGGATGAGCTAAGAGACCGCGGCTTGCCGTCGGAAACTGTAACCAGCCAATACATAGAGCGGGAGTTGGCTGGGTATTCACTGGCTGATCAGGTGGCCATACCCTCACTGCACGTCGCGCAGAGCTTCCTGGAGCAAGGGTTCCCGGTCAGCAAACTATTTCGCAATCCCTATGGCGTCGATCTTGACATGTTCATGCCCACGGTCGCTCCCGCCAATGAGCCGCCAAGGGCAATCTATACCGGCGCATGGTCTTATCGAAAGGGCTGCGGCCTGCTGGTGGAGGCCGTTGCGCGTTTAGACGGCGCGGTGCAATTGCTCCATGTCGGCGCGGTGGCCGACGCCCCTTTGCCGCTCCAGTCCTGGTTCCAACATCAGGATGCAGTGGCGCAGTGGCAGTTGCCTACCTGGTACGGGCGTGCTCAGGTCTTTGTCCTAGCCTCGCGAGAGGAAGGTTTGTCGCTCGTGCAGGCCCAAGCCTTAGCTTGCGGGCTACCGGTCGTCTGTACCGACCGCACCGGCGGCGACGATCTAGCAGAACTGACTGGATTGAAGGAAGGCATTTTCGTGGTTCCGCATGATGACCCTGATGCCTTGGTCAACGGCATCCGTCAGGCCGTGGATTGGGCACAGAGCCGCTTCCCTGTCGGAGTAGCCCGTAATCTCTTGGGTGAGGCACGGTCTCGACTATCGTGGCGGGCTTATGGAGAACGCTACTCCAGTAAACTTGCAGCGATGCGAAGTCGATGAACCTTTGGATTTCTCCGATTTCGTGAAAATCCTCTGACATGGCTGTTGCCAACATTAAGTGCAGCGCTATGCCTGGACTATTTCTGGTTATAGCTTTCACCTTACCGGATTGCTAAGGAGGTTGCCTGGATATGCCTGCTGTCTACATCAAGAACAAGAGAAGTATAGCGAGCATTCTCAAGATCGCATTAATTCCTGTTATTAACGGTTTTGCCAAGTACGCATGGCGTTCGATTCCAAGATCAGCCTATCTGGGTGCATCGCCAATACGCTTAAACCTGGCGATAACAAGAAAATGTAACGCGAATTGCGTATTTTGCGCGTATCAATTCGCTCGAAAAGAAGACACGGTCCATATGTCAGATGCTATATTCAAACTTGCTTTGCAGAGGATGCGGCATGCCAGAATCAGACAAGTCATGATGTCCCCAAATATCGGTGAACCGCTTATGGCTCCGATGTTCATGGACAAGTTAAGCCAGTTGAGAGCGATTGGTGTCGATCAGATCGAAGTGACAACGAATGGTCTTTTGCTGCATAGGACTGATGCGCGCAAATTTCTGCTTAATGGGCCGGATAAAATCAATCTTTCGTTTGCTGGGTTCGATCAGGCAATGTACGAAAGAGATTACCGGGTCCGCCACTTTGAGCGAACGCGTGACAGTATATTGAAGCTTTTGCGCGAAAATAGATTGCTCGGCAATAAACGAGAAATAAACATCAGGCTGCGGGGAGATTTGCCCGTTGATGTTTTGCTTGCGGCCCCGGAAATGGAAGAGGTGATGCAACTCGCCCATAGCGTGGAGGTTATGACCGAGGTGGACGATTGGCTGGGGCTAATTACCAAGGACATCTTGCCTGAAGGCTATATCCTTCAGAAAGAGGCGCCCGAACTCACTCTGCGTCCCTGTATGCTATTATGGGACCTGACAGTTCATCCTGACGGGGATATCCATCTGTGCGCATGTCGCAATGTCTATGGCGACCCCCGCCTGCATATCGGGAACATCAAGGAAATGGATCTTGTCGAAGCACATGGAAAGATTGGAGACATATTGGATGAATGGGAATCGGGCAATGTTCCAACCACATGCAAGACCTGCTCCATGTATTGTGATCCAGCCAATGGGCTGATAGGCCGACGGCGCGAGATACGACAGGATGCGGCATTGAAATCCTGATGTGGCCCTCACCAATTTACTGGCAAACTGAACATTGAAATTTCTGAGCTATGGAAATTCCAGATAGAGCTTACATTCAGCTAAAGCATTGGAATGATCAGGCATTTGCTGAGTTCACGAAGACCGATGCCATCTACTTCACGCGGGAACTGATTGTTTCAGGCGTCGAACTGGGGAAGGATCTCCGTATCCTGGAGATCGGGTTTGGCAATGGAGCGTTCGCCGGGTGGTGTAGGCATAGCGGTTTCGATTATACAGGAACAGAGATCAATCCAGATCTCCTTGCGTGTGCCAGAAAGCAAGGTTTTGAAGTGGTTGATGGTTCAGAAAGCCTGTCCACGCTCGAGTGTCGGCAACACTTCGACTTGATAATCGCTTTCGATGTGCTTGAACACTTGGCGATTGACGATATCTACGTCTTGCTGCAACGATCGCGCTGTCTCTTAAAGAAAAAGGGACTATTTGTGGCGAGGGTACCCAGCGGGGATAGCCCGTTTTCCGGCTTCTATCAATTCGGCGATGTGACCCATCGGTCCCTGCTGGGTTCGCAGGCGGTCGCGCAATTAGCAGCAATATCCGGTTTTGACGTGGTCCAGGCGCGGGCGCCGGTTCTTCCTTTGAAGGGGGTTGGTTTATTGCGTTACATGCGGCGAAGCATGATGTTGCTGGCTCGCAGTGTGGTAAGCCAGTTTATTCGCACCGTTTTCCACGACAATCAGAAATCAGTGATCACTGCAAACATGACGATTGTGCTCTCGGTGCGGTGAAGCTTCGTCAAAAGTTCGTTGTCGAACTAAATGGATTCAATCCCTGATTTTATTGGATGAGGATAGTGCGGGAAATGTGATTTATTTGAGTGAATACCCTTCATCCACCTTCTCGCCTGCGGGCGCAGGAGGTGCCAAGTGTCGTTGTCCCGTTGTCCCCTCGAGTAGAAGTATAGATGCAACCGTATCGCCTGGCGGTGTTGAATTCGCACGTCATCCAGTATTTCGCCCCGCTCTACCGCCGTCTGGCGCAAGAGACGGATATCGATCTGACTGTTTATTATTGTAGCCGCCAGGGTTTGGATGCCTATGCAGATGCCGGGTTTGGCGGCCAACAGATACAGTGGGATGTTCCGCTGCTGGAAGGCTATCGCGCGGTCTTTCTGGATAATCTCCGTCAAAGTAAAGGAGTCGGAGGCTTCTGGAGCCTGATCAATCCTGGGATCTTAGACGAACTTCGACGCCAGCGTTATGACGCGCTCTGGGTTCACGGCCATAACCACGCCACCTACCTCATGGCTTATACTGCCGCGCGTCTTGCGGGTACCGCGATCTTTGCCCGTGGCGAAACGCATCTGCTGCTGCGGCGCTCTGCAGTCAAACGCTTACTGCGCCGCCCGCTGCTGCATTGGTTCTATGCCCGGTGTGATGCCTGCCTTGCCATCGGCAGCCGCAACGCGGATTTTTATCGCCATCATGGTGTGCCGGACCGGAAGATTTTCCCGGTGCCCTATGCGGTGGATAACGCACGCTTTATGGCATTGTCGGATGCCGGCCGGTCACGGGCCGCGGCGCTCAAGGCCGGCCTAGGGTTAGGGTCTGAAGTGCCGGTTCTGCTCTTTGCCTCAAAGTTCACCCAGCGTAAGCATCCGTTGGACGTGCTGCGCGCCAAGGCGGCACTGCAAGACAGGGGTCTGGAGTGTGCGCTGTTACTGATCGGCGCCGGCGAGCAGGAGCGCTCACTGCGCCAATACTGCCGGGAGCGGGGACTGCGTGATGTGCAGTTCCTCGGTTTCCGCAACCAATGTGAACTGCCAGGCTTTTATGCGCTGGCGGATATCTTCATTCTTCCCTCTGAGAGCGAGCCTTGGGGCCTGATCATCAATGAAGTGATGTGTGCCGGCGTGGCTATTGTTGCAACCGAGGAAGTCGGCGCTGTTGCCGACCTGGTGCGGGCCGGTGACAATGGCCTGCTGTATCCAGCGCGGGATATTGGCCGACTCACGGACCAGATTGCATCACTGCTGCAAGATCCCGCACGGTGCCGCCGCATGGGCGTGCGTTCGCGGGAGATCATCGCCGACTGGAGTTATGAGCAATGCGTAATAGGGGTCAAGGCTGCGCTGCGGGCAGTGCGCCCGGAGGGGGGCTGAACCATGCGGGTACTGTTGGCGGGTATCTTTAAACAGGGGCACTTGGCGGCATCTTATCGATGCGCCTTTGAGTCCTTGGGCCACGATGTCATTGCATTCGATGTTGAGGCCCATCGGACCGATCTGGATTGGTGGCTACGCAGCCGGGTCGGTCATCGACTCTCCATTGGCCTTCAGTGGGCCCGGCGAGCCGGCTCCTTGCGCTATAACCAGGCGTTGGAGGCGGTTACCGGTGAACAGCGGCCTGACCTGGTGCTCGCCTTCAACGGCGAATGCGTCATGCCGGAGACCGTGTGCAACATCCGCCGGCGTGGTGTACGCTTTGTCATTTTCCATGCCGACAACCCGATGCCGCCACACTATAACGCGCGGCCGGAGACCCTGGAGGCGGCCAGTGCGTGCGATGCCTTCCTGATCTGGAGTCCTGCGCTGGTGGTGAAACTGCGCGCAATGGGTATTCCGGCGGGCTTCCTTGCGTTTGGATGGGATGAATCGGTATTCCCCTTCCAGGGTTTTCCTGCCGTTTCAGACGGGGATGTCGCCTTTGTGGGCGGGTGGGACCCCCGGCGCGAGGCCTTTCTCACGGAGGTCGCCCGGCATTTCAATCTCAAGATCTGGGGGCCGCCATATTGGGGGCAGCGGAGCCGGCGCAATGGTGCTGCGCGCCGTTGCTGGCAGGGCAGGGCGCTCGATGGCAGGGAGGCCGCGGCGGTGTTTGCCCGCGCGCGGATCAACCTCAATGTCCTGCGCCCCCAGCACTATGTGGATGGCGCAGCCGATGGTGTGATCATGCGAACCTTCGAGGTCCCGGGCGCCGGGGGCTTCTTGCTGGCAACGCGCAGTGGTGGGGCGACTACGCTGTTTCCGGAGGGGGAGTCGGCGGGCTATTTCAACGACATCGACGAGTGTCTGACGCAGATCGAATACTATCTGGTGCATGACCGGGAGCGGACTGCGGCAGCGTGCCGGGCTCACGCGTTGGTCGACGCCAGGCATCATTACACGCACCGCGTCACTGATCTGCTTGCTCTCATCGATTGAGATGTCTTCGTTCCCGGCAATGTCAATTCAGTCAGCAATCCCATGAGCGCAATACCTCCTCCCTTTCAGCCCGGGATGCGCTTTGTCCGCCGCGAGCGGCGAATGCTACAGGCGCAATGGCTTTTTGGTCTCTTTGTCGTGGTCATTGTGATATGGGCAAATTTTTTCAATTCATACGTCAAGACTTTTGAGACACTGTTCTTGGCGTCAGTCGTTATCCTGCTGGGTCTGTGGCCCTTGTACCGTTGGATCGGCAATCCCGGGCGCGACGCCATCCCCGTGCTGCCGATGCATGCAGGGTTCATGGCGCTGAGTTTCGGGTTCGCCGGCTTGATGCCCCCGGGACAGATGTTTACCTTGGATTGGACCAGCGAGGGAGAGCGCCAACAGGCGCTGGTTATGGCCGGACTGGGGTTGTTGTCTCTCTATCTCGGGTATCATCTTGCGCGGAGCATAGGCAACAGCAAAAGAGTAAGCGTTTCCTGGCCCTTGGTTATTCTGCCTGCGGCGTATTCTTTCCTCGTTTACGTTACCGTTCCAGCGGTTCTGGTCATAAAGTCCTTGGTGTCTTTTGCGGGTCTCAATATACTTTCCGAGGTTGTTGACGCAATATGTACTTTTGTGGTGATCCTGGTCATACATGCGGCATTCTCCGGCGCACTGACAAGAGTAGCGCGGCGTATTGTCCTCTTTGGGCTGATTCCCTATCAACTGATTATCGCGGGCGGTTTGGCTGGTGGCACGATCGCTGGGACTTTTGTCTGGGCAGTCGTGGTCGGTCTGACCTATGTCGTAACCCGGCGACGTGTTCCCTACCAGTGGATACTGGCAGCGGCGGTACTGGTCTTTCTGTTGCAGCCCATCAAAGGCGAGTATCGGGCGCTGACTTGGGGAGAAGACGTCGATTGGTCGGCCATGAAGCGCATCCAGGTCTGGGTCGAGATGGGGTTGTCTTACTATCTCGACGATCAATCCTCGGGCGTTAACCAGGTTAGCAAAGGAATGGAAAAATCTTATGATCGCGTCAATCATCTCATGGTCACGGCGGCGGTCATCGCCGACACGCCGAGCCGCCAACCATTCCTTTATGGTGAAAGCTATTTGCCATTGCTGACGAAGTGGATACCACGCCTTATTTGGCCGGAAAAGCCCCGGGAAGATTTGGGTAACCGCTGGGGGCGGCAGTATGGGTACCTCGGCGAAGATGATTTTGGAACCTCGTTCAATCTTCCATGGCTTACGGAGATGTACATGAATTTCGGCGCACTTGGGGTGTTTGGCGTGAGCTTCCTGCTGGGCGTCGCCTTTCGCTATCTGAGCGTTCATTTTTGGACTCGTGCGCGTGATGCAGGCACTTACGCCTTTGGCATGGTCATCGGGATCCCGCTGTTTTTCGTCGAGAGCAATCTCTCGCTGCTGTTTGGGCAGTTGATCATTTCCGCTATCTCGCTGGTTATTGTTGCCTATGTGGCTGCAAGATTCTTTCCGAGTCTCTTCATATGGAAGCATCGTGATACCCAGCGGAATGGTATTCGATAAACGACTGCTTCGGCGGGATTACGACCATGAGGATACTGACGACGCTGTGTTACTACTATCCCGGATTTAGGGCAGGCGGTCCAATCCGTACAGTCGCGAATCTGGTCAATCGTTTGGGGGAGGAATTCGACTTCCACATTATTACCAGCGACCGTGATTCCGGCGATGTTGAGCCGTATCTGGGGTTGTCGTATTTGTGTTGGAATCGGGTTAGTCAAGCGCAGGTGTTCTATACGCCCCCAGGGCTCAAGAGGCCCTTGAGATTGGTCCGGCTTTTTTCCAGGACACCCCATGAATTGTTGTATCTCAATAGTCTTTTCGATCCGGCGTTTACGCTGCTACCACTTTTCTTGCGAGGACTGGGTGTCGGACCGGGAGTGCCCGTCGTGCTCGCCCCGCGGGGAGAGTTCTCTGCAGGTGCCTTGGGCTTGAAAAAGACCAAGAAGGCCATTTTTCTCTTTATCGCGAGGCTGTTCGGGCTGTATCGCGGTGTGATCTGGCAGGCATCGAGTGAGTATGAGGCCGCCGATATCAGGGCCTGGATGGGAAGGAATGCCCGGGTCATGGTCGCACCAAATTTGCCGTCCCCAATTCATGAAGCAGTGGACCTTTGCGTGATCGGCAGGCAAACAGAGAATCCACTTAGGCTGGTTTTCTTTTCCCGCCTATCCCCAAAGAAAAACCTGGACGTCGCCCTTCGATTGCTTCACTCGGTCAGGGTGCCGGTGGACTTTTCCATCTACGGACCGCAAGAGGATCGGGCTTATCTGGAGCAGTGCCGGGCTTTGGCCGCCTCGCTGCCTGGACATATCAAGGTGTTTTGGCACGGCGCGATACATCCGGAGCAGGTGGCGGGCGTCCTTGCCCGGCAGGATTTGTTTTTGTTCCCGACACGGGGCGAGAACTATGGTCATGTGATTGCGGAGGCACTGTCCGTCGGCACCCCGGTGCTGATTGCCGACACGACGCCCTGGCGCGACCTAGCGTCGGCCGGCGTTGGCTGGGATTTGCCCTTGGGCGATGAGTCGGCTTTCGTCGATCGCATCGAGTACTGTGCGGGCATCGCGCCCACGGAGTATGCCGTTTGGCGTGAGCGAGTACGCCGCTATGCGGGTAGGAAGCTTGCTGTGGAGTCGATCATCGAGGCAAACAGGCAACTGTTCCTGTGCGCTGCGGGTCGGGTGGCGGTTTCCGCCCGTGAGTGACGGCTGATGTGCGGCATTGCCGGTATCTTTTCCTATCGGGGTGGGGCCGATCCGGCGGATGGGGAGCGACTCAGCCGCCTGAGCCAGGCCATGCGCAGGCGTGGGCCTGATGGCGAAGGGGCCTGGACCAGTCCTGACGGTCTGGCACGGTTCGCGCATCGTCGGTTGGCGATCATCGACCTGAGCCCGGCCGGCAATCAGCCGATGCTGGATGCGGACAGCGGCTGTGCTTTGGTCTTCAATGGGGAGATCTACAACTTCCGCGCACTGCGCGAGGAGTTGGTCCGCGCCGGACATGGGTTCCGTTCCGAAAGCGACTCCGAGGTCCTGCTGAGGGGCTATCTGCATTGGGGCGAGGGACTCTTGCAGCGGTTGCGGGGCATGTTCGCCTTCGCACTCTGGGACCCGGCCAAGCGTGGCCTTTGGTTGGCGCGCGATCCGTACGGGATCAAGCCGCTGTATTACGCCGATCAGGCTGGACGGTTCGCCTTTGCCTCTCAGGTCCAGCCCTTACGGACAAGCCTCGTAATCGACATCCGTCCAGAGCCGGCCGCCGTGGTCGGCTTTTTGCTAATGGGCAGCGTGCCGGAGCCCCATACCGTCTGCCGTGGCATCCGTGCCCTGCCAGCCGGGCACGCATTGTGGGTGACCGCGCGGGGGGCTGGGCAACCGACGGGGTACGCCTCGGTAGGCGAGGTCTGGTGCATGGCGGCACGGCGTCCGGAGCGGCTGGGATCCGGGGAGCTATTGGACCGCGTGCGCGCCGCGGTTACCGATTCCGTGGTCGCCCATCAGGTGGCGGACGTGCCGGTCGGTGCCTTTCTGTCGGCCGGAATCGATTCGGGCGCCCTGGTGGGGCTGATGGCGGAGAACCGGACAGCCCAGCTGCAGACGGTGACCCTCGGTTTCAGTCGCTTTCGGGGCACCGGGCTGGACGAGGTCGCCCATGCCGAGCGGATGGCAACGCGCTATGGCGCCCAGCAGCACACGGTGTGGATCAGCGATGCGGAGGCCGCCGCCGATCTGCCCCGGGCGTTGGCCGACATGGACCAGCCCAGCGTTGACGGCTTCAACACCTGGCTGGTGAGTAAGCACACGGCTGCCCTGGGCTTGAAAGTCGTGGTCTCCGGTGTAGGTGGGGATGAACTGTTCGGCGGCTATGCCCATTTTGCGCAGTTGCCGCTCTGGCGCCGTCGGCTGCAACGGCTTGCCAGGGTGCCCGGGCTGCTGCCGCTGCTGGCGGGGGGGCTGGGATTGGCGAGCCGCTTTGGGCTTGTACACGCCAAGGCGGCGGCGCTGGGCAGGTTGGGGCCTGACCTGGCAGGACTCTATCTGGTGCGGCGCGGGCTGTTCATGCCTTGGGAGTTACCCGCGCTCCTGGACGCCGATCTGGTGCGGGAGGGCCTGGCGGCGCTAGATCCACCGCATTTTTTGCAAACCGGTCTCGATCCGGACTGCGACAGCGACTACGCCAGGATCGCAGTGCTGGAGGCCTCCAACTATCTGCGCAACCAACTCCTGCGCGACAGCGACTGGGCCAGCATGGCACATTCGCTGGAGTTGCGGACCCCGCTGGTGGATTTCCACTTGTTGCGCGAGCTGGCCCCGGTCCTGGCAGCTCCACGCCCCGTCGGCTTGACAGGTAAACGCGCGCTGGCGCTGGCGCCGCGCCCCGCGTTGCCGAACACAGTGATCGACCGGCCCAAGTCCGGGTTCTCACTGCCGATGGGTGATTGGCTGGAGCGGACTCCGTTGTTGGAGCGGTGGCGCAGTATCCCACTGCTCAATCACCCGCGATGTCACTGGTCACGCCGCATGGCGTATGCGCTTGCAGTCCAGTTGCTATAGTCGTGCAAAGAATCAACTGCACGAGCAATTATCTGCAATTGGATACGTTGCTCTTGCGCAACATCGATTTCTCCTGAAACCCACCTGCCTATTAGGGTCGCGCCGGCAGTAAGTGACGTATTTGCGGTGCCTGCGACCAGGTGAAAACATCGTTGCTCGCCACTTGCCTTGCGGACTCCGCAAGCAGTTTAGGGCGCCCGGTGACTCAATATTGCTGAGGTATAAAGAATGAAAACAGGTCTTACTCTTGGATCTGCTGCGCCTATTACATTTGCGAAACCGGAGCAGCTCCCCAGTGATTCTCAGGAAGCGAGGCAGTGGCAGGATGCCAACCGTTCTTTTTGGGAAAAGCACCCAATGCGTTATGACTGGAACAAGGAGGTTGGGCACGAGCCTTTTACTGTATCTTTTTATAAGGAAATTGACATGCGTTTTTTCTCGAACGCTCATGAGTATATGCCCTGGCGAAAAATCCCGTTTGACGCACTGATCAGTTTCGACGGCTTGAAACAAAAAAACGTTCTTGAAATCGGCGTAGGAAGCGGGAGTCATGCGCAATTGTTGGCTACTCACTCGGGTTCGTTTACCGGCATCGATTTAACACGTTATGCAGTGAAGAGTACCTCGGAACGTTTCAGGTTGTTCGATATACCCGGAAATATTTTTCAGATGGATGCAGAAAAGATGTCTTTTGCTGATTCCACTTTCGACTTCGTGTGGAGTTGGGGGGTAATCCACCACTCTGCAGATACCCAAAAAATTGTTTGTGAAATATTTAGAGTATTAAAGCCGGGGGGGGAGGCAACACTAATGGTTTATCACCGTGGTTGGTGGAACTATTATATCCTTCACGGCTTATTGCACGGGATCGTACTTGGCGATCTATTCAGGTCGTGGTCGCTCTCGAAGGCGGTCCAGAATTCTACGGACGGAGCTATAGCTCGTTACTACACTTTAGCCAGTTGGCATAGCCTGATTCAAGGGGCGGGGCTTAAAGTCAAGAATGCCTCTGTCAAAGGGCAAAAATCGGATCTTTTCCCTCTCCCCCAAGGAAAACTAAAGTCTTCGCTTATGCGCATTGTGCCCGATAGATTCACTCGTTTCCTCACTAATCAATGCCGCATGGGGCAGTTCTTGATCTCCACGATAGTGAAACCAAGAGAGGATGTGGCTGGTTAGCGCGTAAGATCGGTGGTTGTGACGATGGGCATAATCTTGGGGGAAGAGCGGGTGCTGCTGTACCTCATCTCGTGCTTCATAGACTTGCCGAACTGCTTGGTAACCAGAAAACG
Organism: Candidatus Thiodictyon syntrophicum; assembly: GCF_002813775.1. Taxonomy (NCBI): domain Bacteria; kingdom Pseudomonadati; phylum Pseudomonadota; class Gammaproteobacteria; order Chromatiales; family Chromatiaceae; genus Thiodictyon; species Candidatus Thiodictyon syntrophicum. The sequence goes on along the minus strand of NZ_CP020370.1, from coordinate 5,871,399 downwards.
TTATGGCTGAGGCGATCACGGTTGTTCATCATAAGCGCAAGGCGCTTCTGGGCTATTTCAGCGTCGAGCAAGTCTTCGATGACGTATGCTCGGCTTTGCCAGGGGACATTCGCGTTCACATTCGCGTCAATCGTTATCCTTCATGGGGGGTGTGGCGACGCCTCATTGATACGATTCTCGCGGCGCGGCAGCAGGGTTCTGTGAATCATGTCACCGGCGACGTGCATTACCTGACCTATTTTCTCGACGCCAAGCGGACCGTGCTGACCATCCTCGATTGCGTGACATTGGAGCGCTTGCGCGGGCTCAGGCGATGGGTGTTTTGGCTTTTTTGGTACTGGCTGCCGGAGAAGCGCTGTGCCGCTATCACGGTGATATCGGAATCGACCAAGCAGCAGTTGCTGCGCTATCTCAGTTGCGATCCGGACAAGATCACCGTGATCCACTGCCCGGTTTCCAGCGAGTTTACCGCCAGTGAAAAGCCCTTCGATGACCAATGCCCGCGCATCCTTCAGGTCGGCACCACGGAAAATAAGAATATCGGGCGGGTGGCCGAGGCGCTGCACGGTTTGCCTTGTCGTCTCGCGATCATTGGGCCTTTATCCGAGGTGCAGAAGGGGGTATTGGCGCGTTACGCCATCGACTACGAGAACCACGTAGGGCTCAGTCGGGAGGCGCTGGTGGAGCAGTACCGGCAGGCCGACCTGGTGATGTTTGCCTCGCTCTACGAGGGATTCGGATTGCCGATTGTCGAGGCCAACGCGGTCGGGCGGGCCGTGATCACGAGCCGCTTATACTCGATGCCGGAGGTGGGCGGCGATGCGGCCTGCTACGTGGATCCGTACGATGTCGCCGAGATCAGGTCGGCGGTCGAGCGGTTGATACAGGATGTGGCCTATCGACAGGAGCTGGTCACGAGCGGCTACAAGAATGTTGAACGCTTTCGGCCGGCGGCTATTGCTCGCCAGTATGCGCTTCTTTACCGTACGCTCGCCCGGGCTTAACGGCTGAGGCTGCCGCGAAGTCGAGGAGGGCACCTCGGGCGGATGGCGGCTCAACTGGACGCTGCGGTGCGCCGCTACGCCGTTGGATGCGGTCAGCGGGCCTTGATCATAACCCCGGACACCCTGCTGGACGGGAAGTCGCTGGTCCGCACAGCGGACCCTACGGGCGCGGGGCCGTAGGGTCCGCTGTGCGGACCAAAGACCTCGCCGTTGGCTGATAGGCCGGGATTATGATCAAGGCCGGTCAGGGGGTTAAGGAGTGCGATTGACGATGACTGCAGACGCTCCTTAAGCTAGGGAGAAAATTATGTGCGGGATATCCGGATTCGCCGGTGATTATCTGCAAGGCCTGACGTCCAGGATGAACACCGCCCAAGCCCACCGCGGCCCGGACGGTCAGGGCATTTTCGAGGACCCAGCCGCCGGGGTTGCACTCGGCCAAGTGCGGCTCTCCATCCTCGACCTCAGCCCGGCCGCGGCCCAACCGATGCACGCGCCGGATGGGTGCGGCGTTTTGGTCTATAACGGCGAGATCTATAACTTCCGGGAACTGCGCCAAGACCTGACCGCTCGTGGTCATCGCTTCCACTCCACCGGCGACACGGAAGTCCTGCTGCACGGTCTGCTCGAATACGGTGCGCCATTCACTACCCGCCTCAACGGGATCTTCGCCTTCGCCTGGTGGGACGCACGCACCCGGGAACTGCTCTTGGCGCGGGACCCGCTGGGGGTCAAGCCGCTCTATTATGCGGAACCCGCCCCCGGCCAGTTGCTGTTCGGCAGTGAGATCAAGGCGCTGCTGCAACATCCCGGGCTTTCGCGTGAACCGGATTTCACGGCGCTGCAACAGCACCTGGCCTATTGTCACGCCGCGGGCGAGCGCACTGCCTTTAAGGCCGTCAAGCGGTTGGCGCCAGGCACTTGGCTGCGCTGGCGGTCCGGTCGTCCGATCGCTGTCCAGCGGTACTGGCAGGCCCCGTTCGGGGAGGCGCGGCTTCAGGATCGGGCTGGCGCGCTCGCCGATCTGCGGGGTCAACTGCTGGCTGCCACCCGGCGGCAACTGGTGGCGGATGTCCCGGTGGGTCTGTTCCTCAGCGGCGGGTTGGACAGCAGTCTGATCACCGCACTGGCCGCACCGGCTGCCGGGGCTGGGCTGGACTGCTTTACTATTTCCTATCCGCAGGCGGACAATCAGCTCGACCGCGCGGCCGAAGACTTGCCGCACGCCCGCGCGCTGGCCCGGCGGCTGGGTCTGCCGCTGCATGAGATCGAACTCCGGCCGCAGGTCGCCGACCTTCTGCCCGAGCTGGTTTGGCACCTGGATGAGCCGCTGGCCGATCCGGCGGCGATTGCCTGTTTCTTGATATGTCAACAGGCCCGCGAACAGGGGGTCAAGGTGTTGCTGTCCGGGCAGGGCGTGGACGAATTGTTCTGCGGCTATCCCCGCTATCAGGTGCTGCGTGCCATGGGGGGATTGGCGGGCTGGCCGCTCGCGCCGCGCCGCCTGATCGCCGCACTGGCGGCGCGGCTCCCCGGGGCCTGGGAGGGGCGGTTCGGGGCTCAACTGCGGCGGGTGCGGCGGATATTGAGCGAACTGGCGCAACCCCCTAGCACGCGCTTTCTCAACCTCTGTGCCAATACGCCGCAGGCGGAGATCAGCCGGGTCTGGTCGCCCGGCGTGCGCGATGCGTTGCACACCGAGACCTTTCGCGACGACTGCCAACGTCACATCGTTGAGACCGGGCTGTCGGGGCTCGCAGCCTTGCAGGAACGCGACCTCGCCATCTATCTGCCCAATCATAACCTTAATTATACCGACAAGATGAGTATGGCGGTGGGCGTTGAGGCGCGGGTGCCGCTGCTGGACCTGGAACTGGTGAATGCGGTGACGCGCTATCCGGCCGACTGGTTGTTGGGGCGCGAGACCAAGGTGCTGTTGCGCGAGGCGGCCAGGGGTATCGTGCCGGATTCGATCATCGACCGACCCAAGGCGGGTTTCGGGGCGCCTTATCGGAAATGGCTGCGCTATGATCTGGCGGATCTGTGGCATGACCTGACCTCGGAGTCGGCGGTCAAGGCGCGGGGCTGGTTCGATTATCGGGCGCTGCAGGAGGCCCGCGCGCGCAGCCAGGCCGGCCGGGATGATCTGTATATGCTGCAATGGGCAGTGTTGACGATGGAACTCTGGGCCAGGCGGTTTATCGATCAGCCGAGCGGGGGGGCTTGATCATCACTGCGGTCACGCGCCCTTGCGGCAAGCCGTCGCGGCCGGGGGGCCGCTCCTACGGCGTAGGAGCGGCCCCCCGGCCGCGACGGATATCACCCTCGAGGTGGCCGCAAGTTACGATAAAGCCGAACGGGGAGTGGGGTGATGAGTGAGGCGAAAGACGCGGTGCATGCCTTTTGGGACCAGGCGGCCTGCGGCGAGGCCCTGTATCTGGCGGATGTGGATCGTGCCGGCTATCTGGCCCAGGCGCAGACGCGCTACCGGTTGGAGCCCTATATCCGTGACTTTGCCGGTTTCGAGGCGGCGCGCGGCTTGCGCGTGCTGGAGATCGGCGTGGGGCTGGGGGCGGATCATCAGGAGTTTGCCGCGGCGGGTGCGGACCTGTGGGGGATCGACCTGACCGAGCGGGCGGTCGCGCATACGCGGCGACGCCTGGCGGCGTTTGGGCTGGCCTCGCGGTTGGCGGTGGGGGACGCGGAGAACCTGGAGTTCCCGGCCGAAACGTTCGATCTGGTGTATTCCTGGGGTGTGTTGCATCACAGCCCGGACACGCCCAAGGCGATCGCCGAGGTGTGGCGGGTGCTGAAGCCGGGCGGGTGCGCGAGGATCATGATCTACCACCGGTGGTCCTTGGTCGGCCTGATGCTCTGGGCGCGCTACGCCTTGCTGGGGCTGAGGCCCTGGTTGTCGCTGACCGAGGTCTATGCGCGCTATCTGGAGAGTCCCGGCACCAAGGCTTATTCGGTTCGCGAGGCGCGGGCGCTGTGTGCGGATTTCCGTGAGGTGCGGATCGCGACGGTGCTGACGCATGGTGATCTGCTGGAGTCCGACGCGGGGCAGCGACATCGCGGGGCTTTGCTGACGCTGGCGCGCAAGGTGTGGCCGCGGGGGCTGATTCGGCGGCTATGGCCCAATGCCGGGCTGTTCATGTTGATCGAGGCGAGGAAGTAGACCCGGCGGCGGTGCTCGCGGAGGTGGCGCGGGTGCTGCGGTCGGGCGGGGTGTTGCCGGCGAAGACGCCGAACAAGTGAGCGGGCATGCAAGGTCTCTACCTCGACAAGCTACTGGGGCAACTCGCGTATCCACTGGGTCTGTCGCTGACCCTGTGCCTGCTGGGGCTGCTCTTGCTGGCGTTGGGGCGGCGACGTTGGGGTCTGGGGACGCTGCTGGTGGCGGTTGTGTGGTTGGGAGTCTGGTCGCTGCCCGCCGTCTCGGATGCGCTGCGGCAGTCGCTGGAGGGACGTTTTGCCAATCTGGCCGTCGCGGAATTGCCGGTCGCCGAGGCGGCGGTGGTGCTGGGGGGTGCGATCGATGCCGGGCCGCCCGGCTGGCCGTATCCGGACCTGGGTTCGGCGGCTGACCGGGTCTGGCAGGCGGCGCGGATCTATCACGCCGGCAAGGCCAAGCGGCTGATCCTGTCCGGCGGGCGCCTGGCCTGGCAGGGGGAGCGACTGCCGGAGGCGCAGGCGATGGGTCGGTTGCTGGCCGATCTGGGGGTGCCGGCCGCCGCGTTGGTGTTGGAGGAGCGCAGCCGCAACACCCGCGAGAATGCGCTCTACAGCGCGGAGCTGATCCGGACGCTGGGGATCGAGCGGGTGCTGCTGGTGACCTCGGCCCTGCATATGCCGCGGGCACTGGCGAGTTTCCGCGCGGCGGGGGTGGCGGCGATCCCGGCGCCGACCGATTTCGAGGTGATGCCCCAGCCGGCCCAAGCGCTGCGCTGGCTGCCGGATGCGGGGGCCCTGGCGGGGAGCACGCGCGCGCTGAAGGAGTATTTGGGCTGGTGGGTGTATTGGTGGCGGGGCTGGGCGTGATGACGCCGGGGCGGGAGTTGCGATGGCGGCCGCTTGGTGGCGCTTTCTTGATCATTACTTCGGCCACCCGGCCCTTGCGGTAACCCGTCGCGGCCGGGGGGCCGCTCCTACGGCGTTGGCGCGGCGTCCGTCATCGGTGGGGTGGCCGGGATATTGATCGAGGCTGCGCGCCCGTCGGGTCCGCTGTGCGGACCGACGACCGCGCGGTGACCCGCGGTGGCTGCAAGGATGATCCAGGCCGGGACGGTCGTAACCGTGGGCGTCAGCGAAACCACCCCGGCGTGCGTTTAATGCCCGGTGCGTTTGAGCCAAGCCTTGACTTGTTCGGGGTCCAGCCCGCGCAAGCGGTCTTCGGCAGCGAGCCCGCGCAAGCGGTCTTCGGCAGCGAGCCCGCGCAAGCGGTCTTCGGCAGCGAGCCCGCGCAAGCGGTCCTCGGCAGCGAGCCCGCGCAAGCGGTCCTCGACACCCATCCGCTCCAGCAGTGCTTGGCTCAGTACTTGGCGCTCTTGCTCGCTGAGTTCATGCAGGTCGTCGATGAGCATGCGGTAGGTGTCGCGTTTGAAGTCGTCGAGCGTGTAAGCCATGTCGGGAAGCTCCAGACGGTGGACGTTGGCAAGATGGTAGCGCAGCAACTGCGCCGCTGGGCTGTGCGGCCGGTAATGGGCCAGTCCGTAGCGGATTCGATCCATCTCGCTGGCGAACAGTTCCCAGGGGGCATTGCGCGGGTGCTGGGCCAGAGTGTTCAGGACGATCAGCCGAATCCGGCGGTTGCCCCAGCCGAGATCGTAGATGCCGGGCCAGGCGCTGGGGGTCCGGGCCGCGGCGGGGAGTTGCCGAAACAGCTTCCCAGGATGGCGGGTGGCGACGGCATAGAGACGGAAATCCGCCTCCGGCAGCAGCCGATAGCCCGCGGTCGGCGGTTCCACGGCGGCGTCGGTGTCGGCGGCTGTCGGTCGGCCCGTGGCGGCCTGGATGGAGGCGAGTTTGCGATAGGTGACGTAGTGGCCGATCAGCTCTTCGAGCGCCCAGCCGTCCAGCGGCTCCTGTTTGGACTTGTAGCTTAGGACATTATGGGCGGTGAGGTTCTCCAGCCCGTCGGGCAGGTCGGCCAGGGCCGCCTCAGTGGTTGCCGCGGCGCCGGGTAACCGTTCGATGATCAGCACGTCCAGCCGCTGGCTCTTGAGCGCCAGCTCCATTTCCAGCTCCACGCGCCAGGGGCGGCCGGTGAAGAGGTCGGTCAGGGCGATGCCGAAGAGTCGATGCCAGGGAGTGTGATCGCGCATCGGCGCATGGTACCGTAGCACGGCCTGGATCATGAGCACCGCTCTGCCAACGGGGTGCGATCAGAGCTGATGGGTTGACGCAGATCGCGTAGGGTACGCATCGCGTACCCGCCAGGCCGCCGCAACCGCTGGGGCCGGGTACGCGATGCGTACCCTACGGCTACTCGGAGCCGCAGGCGCCTACCCGACAGGTGATGCGCCGGGTGGTCAGAAACGGCCTCGATCATCGTCCCGGCCGCAACCGAGCCAACGCCGTAGGGTGCGCTGTGCGCACCCAGTAACCTCCGAGCGGCGCAGACGTTCCCGGTGCGCGCGGCGCACCCTACGCGTGCGTTGGCCGGAACCACGATCAAGGCCGATGCGGGCCTCGCTCATCATTCCGGCCACCGGGAGCGCCGCACCCCAGTGCGGCGCGGCCTATCCGCAGAACGCAACGCCGCGGTCGCTCGCGAGGCCGCGCCGCACTGGGGTGCGGTGCTCCCAGCGTCGGCGCGGGCTTAAGCGCGTGCGCTCGCCGGTGCGGCGTGGCCGGGGTGATGATCAAGGCCGCACCCGGCCTTGATCATCACTCCGGCCACGCGCTCTTGCGGCAACCCGTCGCGGCCGGGGGGCCGCTCCTACGGCATCGGGGCGGTCCCCGGCCGTGATGGATGTCACCCGTGGGGCGGGCGGAACGACGATCGGGCGGACGTGGGCCTTGATCATGATCGGATGGCCGCAGCCGGCATTGTGCCGGGGACGCGGCTGATGGTGGATGCGCTGCGCTTATCCACCCTACGAAACTTCAGCGCTGCCGGTGCCCTTCCGGTGTCGGCCCCTGCGTTGTCCTATCCGGGCGATGCGTTTCGGTTCCCTTTCGTGTTCCCAACCGGCCCGTGGGCCCCGCTGCCATGTCCCGATCCCCTCGCCGGCGTCGCTCCCACGCGTCCACTCGGGCGACCGCCCAGCCGGCGGGTGCGCCGCACGACGGCTCCTACAAACACCTGTTCTCCCATCCGGAGATGGTCGAGGGCCTGCTGCGTGACTTCGTGCAGGAGGACTGGCTGGCGCTGATCGACTTCACCACCCTGGAGAAGCAGGGTGGCAGCTATGTCACCGACGACCTGCGTACGCGCGAGGATGACATCATCTGGCGGGTCCGGGTGGCGGGGGATTGGCTCTATGTGTACCTGCTGATCGAGTTCCAAAGCGAGGTCGACCCTTGGATGGCGGTGCGGGTGATGGTCTACACCGGGCTGCTGTATCAGGACCTGATCAAGAGCCAGGCGGTGGCCGCGGGTGAGCGCCTGCCGCCGGTGTTTCCGCTGGTGCTCTACAACGGTTCCGGGCGCTGGACGGCGGCGCGCGATGTCGCCGACCTGATCGTCCCGTGGCCCGACGCGCTGGCGCGCTACCGGCCCCAACAGCGCTATCATCTGATTGACGAGGGCCGCATTGAGGAGGATACGCTGGAGCAGGCTACCAGCGTCGCGGCTGAACTGGTGCGGCTGGAAACCTTGGCCGGCGACGGGCCCGACGCGCTACGTCCGATACTGCACCGGCTCAGCGTGCGGTTGCAGGGTCCGGGCTACACCAGCCTGCGGCGGGCGCTGACGGTCTGGTTCGCGCGGGTCCTGCTGCGGCGCTTGCTGCCGGGCGAAAAGTTGCCGGAAGTGCATGATTTAACGGAGGTCGAGACGATGTTGGCCGAACGGGTGGATGAGTGGACGCAGAAGTGGAAGCGGGAAGGGATGCTGGAGGGTGAACTGAAAGGCAAGCGGGAAGGTAAGCGGGAAGGCAAGCGGGAAGGTAAGCGGGAAGGCAAGACCGACGCGTTGAAGCGCTTGCTGACGGGCCGGTTTGGTCAACTGCCCCCTTGGGCACGGGCCCGCATTGATGCGGCGAGCCTCGGTCAACTGGACGCCTGGCTGGACGGGATTTTCGCCGCCGGGACGCTGGAAGCCCTGCTGGGTCGCCAGCCCCCGGAGCCCCGCCCGCCTGCGGGTTGAGGGGTGTACCCTGGTGTTCAAGCAGGGCCTTGATCGGCTGGAGGTCGAGGCTTTAGGTGAGCGCAGCGCATCCACCAGCCACTCCACGCGCCAGGGGCGGCCGGTGAAGAGGTCGGTCAGGGCGATGCCGAAGAGTCGATGCCAGGGGGTGTGATCGCGCATCAGCGCATAGTCCCGTAGCACGGCCTGGATCATGAGCACTGCTCTGCCAACGGGGTGTGATCAGAGCTGATGGGTTGACGCAGATCGCGTAGGGTACGCATCGCGTACCCGCCAGGCCGCCGCAATCGCTGGGGCCGGGTACGCGATGCGTACCCTACGGCTACCCTTGGGGTCACCCGTAGGGCGGAACGACGATCGAGGCCGATGCGGGCCTCGATCATCATTCCGGCCACCGGGAGCGCCGCACCCCAGTGCGGCGCGGCCTATCCGCAGAACGCAACGCCGCGGTCGCTCGCGAGGCCGCGCCGCACTGGGGTGCGGCGCTCCCAGCGTCCGCGCGGGCTTAAGCGCGTGCGCTCGCCGGTGCGGCTTGGCCGGGGTTATGATCAAGGCCGCCCCCGGCCTTGATCATCACTCCGGCCACGTGCCCTTGCGGCAACCCGTCGCGGCCGGGGGGCCGCTCCTACGGCATCGGGGCGGTCCCCGGCCGTGATGGATGTCGGCCATGGGGCTGGCGGAACGACGATTGAGGCCGATGTGATGAGCTTGAGGAGGCGACCCCGGCGGTGAAGACCGACCATCCGATCTATCTGTTTCTGTCGACGGGTGCGGAGGCCTTCCGGGTGCTGACCGGTGGCCACCAACTGGTCGGGGAGTACCGTTTCTGCTCGTTGACGATCAAGGGGCTGGAGCGGCGCCTGGACGGTATTTTTGAGCCTGAGGGGCACGCTGGGCCCGTGTATGTGGTCGAATTCCAGGGGCAGTACGCGGCCGGTGCCTGGTATAACCTGCTGACCAAGATCGGGCTGTACGGTGAGGAACATCCCGAGCGCGATGTGATCGGTATCGCGGTGTTTCTGCGTGAGCGCGACGCGCCGGGGTGTCCGAGCCGGGTCGGGGAGGCGGGCTCGCTGGCCATGGGGGTGGCGCTTGATCGCATCCTGCCCGAGTGGTTGGCGCGCGAGCCGGATAATCCATACGTGGCGGTGTTCGCGCCGCTGATGATCGAGGATGACGCAGAATTACGGGCGCAGGCCCCGGCGCTGTGGCGCACGGTGCAGGAGGCGCCGGTGTTGCCCGCGGTGCGCGACCTGCTTTCGCAGGTGCTGGAGTTTTGGTTTTTTGAACGGTTTCGCGGGCTGACCGCGAAGGAGATTTGGGCCATGTTGAATCTGGTGACACCGATCCAGGAGACCCGGGCCTATCAGTCGATCTTTGAGGAGGGTAAGACTGAGGGTGAGGCCAAAGGTAAGGCCGAGGGCAAGGCCGAGGGTAGGGCCAGCACGCTCAAACGCCAACTGGCCCGCCGCTTCGGTGCGGTGCCGGGCTGGGCGCAGCGGCGCATCGACGCGGCGCCGGTGGCGCAACTGGATGCCTGGCTCGACGGGATCTTCGATGCCGAGAGTTTGCTGGCCCTGATCGGTCCGCAGGAGGGTTCTGGCTGAGTGGCCCCCTCTCGCTTCCACGCTCTGCGTGGGAGTGTCTGGCGGACGCTCTGCGTCCCGACCGGCGGACTGGACGCTGGAGCGTCCGCGCTTGCTCCCACGCTGGAGCGTGGGAGCAAGAATAGCGCCCGCCACGGCCGCCGAGCGCCGACACTACGAGCGAGGGTGAGCAACATGCGCGACGAGTACGATTTTTCAGGGAGTCAGCGGGGGGCGATTATCAAGAGCAACAAGGAACGGATCACGATCCGCCTCGATTCTGAGGTGATCGAGTGGCCGCGAACAAGTAAAGGGCGGCGGCAACTATCCCCTTAGGTCGGAATGAAAACTGTCGCGCTGATGCTGAAATACTTGGCGAGTTTTCCCGCAAGTGTTGCGCTGATCTTACGCCTGCCGGCGAGAATGGCCGACAGGTTGCTCTGGGGCACGATTTCAGCCAGATCGCTTTGTTTCAGGCCGCGTACTTCCATCAGGTAGCGCAGCACCTCCTTGGCCTCCGATGCCTCAATAGCAAAATGGTGCGTATCGTAGTCGCTCACCAGTTCGCCGACGAGATCGAGAGCCCTGACAATTCGTGCTCTTCTTGCTCGCCGACGACGTCCAGCAGGTGGTTCAGCAGCGCGATGGTGCGGTCGTATTCTTCTTCGGTACGGATCGGACGCAAGTGGGCGAGGCGATCGAACGCGACCCAAGTCTGTTGCAGCACCTTGAGGTCGAGAGAGGCGGTAGCAGTCATCTTGGTTACACCTTGCCTTGTTTGTACAGTTTGCACCAATGATCGTATTCCCGGTGCGTCATGACCCAACGAACGAATATCTTACCGTCCCGGTAGCGAACGATGACCACGACGCGGTAGTTGTTCCCGCCGGCCTTGATCATGAATCTGGCCAGAACCCGGCTGGCACTCGTCGCGGCCGGGGGGCTGCTCCTACGCGCCGTAGGAGCGGCCCCCCGGCCGCGACGGGCCGCCGCGACGACGGGTGGCCGGTATGATCAAGGTTTCCCGATCCCCTCGCCAACGTCGATCCCGCGCGTCCGCGCGTCCGCTCGGGCGACCGCCAAACCGGCGGGTAGGCCGCACGACAGCTCGTACAAACACCTGTTCTCCATCATTTTATCTGAGTTGTAGCTTGAAACAAATTCTGCAGAATCTTAAGGATGGCCGTACTGAGCTGGCCGAGGTGCCCTGTCCGCGGGTGGGTCGCGGGGCGCTGTTGATCCGCACGTCTTGTACGCTGATCTCCGCCGGGACTGAGCGGATGTTGGTGGACTTCGGTAAGGCCAATCCACTGGAGAAGGCGCGCCAGCAGCCGGAGAAGGTGCGGCAGGTGTTGGAGAAGGTGCGCACCGATGGTCTGGTGCCGACCCTGGAGGCGGTGCGCAACAAGCTGGAGCAGCCGTTGCCGCTGGGCTATTGCAACGTCGGGGTGGTGGCAGAGCTGGGTGCGGGGGTAGCGGGATTTGCGGTGGGTGACCGGGTGGCGTCCAACGGCCGCCATGCGGAGATGGTGAGCGTACCGGTGAACCTCTGCGCCCGGGTCCCGGATGGCGTGGGGGACGAGGCGGCGGCCTTTACCGTGATCGGGGCCATCGCCTTGCAGGGCATCCGGCTGGCGGCGCCCACCCTGGGTGAGGCGGTGGTGGTGACCGGGCTCGGGTTGATCGGGCTGATGACGGTGCAACTGCTGCGTGCCCATGGCTGCCGGGTGTTGGGGATCGACCTGGACCCGGCCAAGCTGGCGTTGGCGCGCCAATTCGGTGCCGAGACGGTGGACCTGGCGGCGGGGCAGGACCCGGTGGCGGTGGCCGCGACCTTCGCGCGCGGGCGCGGGGTGGATGCGGTGATCATTACGGCGGCGACGCGCAGTAATGAGCCGGTGCATCAGGCGGCGCTGATGTGTCGGCGGCGCGGGCGGATCGTGTTGGTCGGGGTGGTGGGGCTGGAGCTTTCCAGGGCGGATTTCTACGAGAAGGAGCTGAGCTTTCAGGTCTCCTGCTCCTATGGGCCGGGGCGCTACGATCCGTTGTACGAGGAGCAGGGGCAGGACTATCCGATCGGCTTCGTACGCTGGACCGAGCAGCGCAATTTCGAGGCGGTGCTGGATATGTTGGCCGATGGGCGGCTGGATGTGGGGCCGCTGGTGTCGCATCGGTTCGCCTTGGCGGACGCGGAGCGCGCCTATGCGGTGGTGGGCGGGGCTGAGCCGTCGCTGGGGATCCTGTTGGAGTATCCCGGGGGGGATGACGCGCGGCTGCGGGAGCGTTCCTTTTCGCTCCCATGCTCTGCTTCCTTCTCGCTCCCAGGCTCGGCTTCCTTCTCGCTCCCACGCTCTGCGTGGGAGTGTCGTGCGGACGCTCTGCGTCCCGACGGTGGGCTGGACGCTGGAGCGTCCGCGCTTGCTCCCACGCTGGAGCGTGGGAGCCAGAGGGCGGCGGTCAGCTTCATCGGGGCTGGGAACTATGCGACAGGGGTGTTGATCCCCGCGTTCAAGGCGGCCGGGGCGCGACTGGTGTCGGTGGCCTCCAGTGGGGGGGTGAGCGGGGTGCATGCGGGGCGCAAGTTCGGCTTCTTGCGCACCACGACGGACACGGAGTCGCTGTTCGCCGATGCCGAATCAGATGCGCTGGTGATTACGACGCGGCACGACAGTCATGCGCGGCTGGTGTTGCAGGGGCTGGCGGCGGGGAAGGCGGTGTTTGTGGAGAAGCCGCTGTGCTTGACGCTGGAGGAGCTTGGGCGGATCGAGACAGCGCTTGCGCCCTCGCTCACACGCTCTGCGTGGGAGTGTCGTGCGGACGCTCCGCGTCCCGAGGGGGGACTGGACGCTGGAGCGTCTGCGCTTGCTCCCACGCTGGAGCGTGGGAGCCAGAAACTCTTGCTGATGGTCGGCTTTAACCGCCGCTTTGCGCCGCAGGTGCAGAAGATCAGGGCGCTGCTGGCCGGCGTGACGGGGCCGAAGGCGTTCGTGATGACGGTCAACGCGGGTACAATCCCGGCGGGGCACTGGACCCAGGACCCGGCGGTAGGCGGGGGGCGGATCCTCGGCGAGGCCTGCCACTTCATCGATCTGCTGCGGTTCCTGGCGGGGGCGCCGATCGCCCAGCATGCGCGGATCGGGATGGCGTCGGCTACGGGCGATACGGTGAGCCTGCAGCTCGGCTTTGCCGATGGCTCGATCGGCACCGTCCACTATCTGGCCAACGGCAGCAAGGCGTTTCCGAAGGAGCGCCTGGAGGTCTTTGCCGCCGGGCGGGTGCTGCAACTCGACAACTTCCGCCGCCTGACCGGCTTCGGTTGGCCCGGGTTCAAGAAGCTGAACCTGTGGCGCCAGGACAAGGGTCAGCGCGCCTGCGTGGCGGCCTTTGTGCAGGCCCTGCGCACGGGCGGGCCGGCGCCGATTCCGGTGGAGGAGATTCTGGAGGTGAGCCGGGTGACGATCGAGCTCGCGAAGCCCGTATGATCTGTACAATCGATCAGTGAATGTTTTCCAGGGAGATACCCACTGAACCTGGAAAGAGCTGTCAGCTGTCAGCTGTCAGCCGTCAGCCGTCAGCCGTAAGCCGTCAGCGGCCTTGATCATAATCCCGGCCCATCAGCCAACGGCCATGTCTTTGGTCCGCACAGCGGACCCTACGGCCCCGCGCCCGTAGGGTCCGCTGTGCGGACCAGCGACCTCCCGTCCAGCAGGGTGGCCGGAATTATGATCAAGGCCGCCTTCAGTCATAAGTGCATCAGCATCTTACCAGCCGTCTTGGAGCCGCAGGCACCCACGCGACAGGTGATGCGCCGGGTGGTCAGAAACGTTTGAAACGCAAAGCTGAAAGCTGACAGCTGAAAGACGCTTTCCAGGGTTAAGAGTCAAGGTCCTCAGCATGCTCATCGATATCATTGCCGGCGCCCGCCCGAATTTCATGAAGATCGCGCCGATCATCCGGGCCTTGGAGGCACGGAAGGCAGCCGGCAGCCCATTGCGATACCGCCTGGTACATACCGGCCAGCACTATGACGCCCGCCTGTCGGGCGATTTTTTTCTCCAGTTGGGTATTCCGGCGCCGGATGTGAACCTGGAGGTCGGTTCCGGTACCCAGGCGGAGCAGACGGCGGCGATCATGACCGGCTATGAGCGGCTGCTGCTGGGGGCACCATCCAAGCTCTGTCTGGTGGTGGGGGACGTGACCTCGACCATGGCCTGCGCCATTGCGGCGCAGAAGCTGTGCATCCCGGTGGCGCATGTGGAGGGCGGCATCCGCTCCGGTGATTGGACCATGCCGGAGGAGATCAACCGGATGGTGACGGACGCCATCACCAACTGGTTCTTCACCACCAGTGAGTTTGCCAACGCCAATCTGCGCAAGACCGGGGTCGGGGATGAGCGGATCTTCTTCGTCGGCAATACCATGATCGACAGCTTGCTGGCCAACCTGGACCGACTGCGCCCGCCGCCGTTCTGGGATGACCTGGGGTTGCGGGCAGGCGAGTATTTCGTCGTGACCCTGCACCGCCCGGCGAACGTGGACGAGGGCGCGGCGCTGGCGCGGATGCTGGCCGCCATCGGCGCAGGGACGCGCGGCCTGCCGGTGATCTTCCCGGTGCACCCGCGCACCGCCAAGACGCTGGGCGACCTGACCGACCTGCCCGGGAGCCTGCATCTGGTGGAGCCTCAGCCGTACCTGGAATTCAATTACCTGGTCAGGCACGCCAAGGCGGTGATCACCGACTCTGGTGGCATCACAGAGGAGACCACGGTGCTGGGGGTGCCTTGCATGACGCTGCGGGACACTACGGAGCGGCCGGAGACGGTCAGTATGGGGACCAATGCGCTGATTGGTAGCGATCCCGCCAAGCTCGGGCCGGCGCTCGATCGGCTGTTTGCCGGGGACTGGCAGCCGGGTGGGATACCGCAACTGTGGGATGGGCGAGCGGGGGAGCGGATCGTCGTGGGGCTTGAACAGGTGCTCGGGGCTCAGTGCTAAGGGGCGCTCTCGGGTTGAGTTCCGGTCTTGGCCCCAAAAAGAGCTTTCAGCTATCAGCGGTCCGTGTTCGCCTGATAGCTGACGGCTGACGGCTGACTGCTCTTTCTAGGTTGAAAGGACCTTGTGTGCATATCTTATTCTTGACCGATAACTTTCCACCGGAGGTCAACGCCCCGGCCTCGCGGACCTTCGAGCATTGCCGCGAATGGGTGCAGGCCGGCCACCGGGTAACAGTGATCGCCAATGTACCGAATTTCCCCAGGGGCAAGGTCTTTCCTGGTTACCGGAACCGGCCCTGGCAGCGTGAGACCATGGACGGAATCCAAGTGGTGCGGGTGTGGACCTATATTGCCGCTAACGCGGGCTTTGCACTGCGGACGCTGGACTATCTGTCGTTCATGGTGACCGGGTTCATTGCGGGTCTGTGGTTGCCCAGGCCGGATGTCATCGTCGGCACCTCGCCGCAGTTTTTCACGAACTGTGCGGCCTGGATGCTGTCCGTGTTCAAGTGGCGGCCGTTCGTCTTCGAGTTGCGTGACCTTTGGCCGGAGTCGATCAAGACGGTGGGGGCGATGAAGGATTCGGCGGCCCTGCGGTTGCTGGAGCGCCTGGAGCTGTTTCTCTATCGGCGGGCAACAGCGGTGGTGGCGGTGACTGAGTCTTTTCGCCGCAATCTGATCGCCCGGGGCATCGACGGCGACAAGGTCCATGTGGTTACCAATGGTGTCGACCTGTCGCGCTTCCGGCCGATGGCGCGCGATCCGCAGTTGGCGCAACGGCTGGGGCTGACGGATCAATTCGTTGCCGGCTATATCGGCACCCACGGTATGGCCCATGCGCTGGAGACGGTGCTGGAGGCGGCCGCGCTGATGCGCGCACGGCCGCAGGGGGTCCGGGTGCGCTTCGTGCTGCTGGGCGATGGGGCGCAGAAGCAGGCGCTGAAGGCCCGCGCGCAGCGCATGGGGCTGGACAACGTGCTGTTCTTGGATACGGTGCCCAAGGCCGATGTGCCGCGCTACTGGTCGTTGCTGGATGTCGCGATCATCCATCTGAGAAAGGCCGATAATTTCACCCAGGTGATCCCGTCCAAGCTGTTCGAGTGCATGGGGGTGGGGATCCCGGTGCTGCACGGCGTGGCGGGCGAGTCCGCCGGGATCGTCGAGCGCGAGGGGGTTGGCCTGGTGTTTGAGCCCGAGAACGCCCAGGCCCTGTGCGATGGCCTGCTGCGCCTGGCCCAGGATCAGGCGTTGTATCGGCAGTTGCGCAGTCATTGCCTGGCTGCCGCGCCGCGCTATGACCGCAGGGGGCTGGCGGCGAAGATGCTGGGCGTCTTGACGACTGTTGCCGGGCGGGGTTAGGGATGTTCAGCCGCGGCCTTGGTTATCACTTGGCCACTGACCTCGTCGCGAGGCCGTTGGTCCGCACAGCGGACCCTACGGAGCGCGGCTTTGCCGCAGGGTCCGCTGTGCGGACCGATCGCCACCGGTCGCAGTTATGATCAAGGCCTTCAGCCGCTATTGGCACACCCTGCGCTATCTGCGTCCGGTCCAGCTCTATGGTCGGCTGTGGTTCCGGCTCTACCGCCCAACGCCTGATCTGCGCCCCGCGCCCGGGCTACGCCTGGTCGCCGGTCATTGGGAGAGGCCGCCGGCAAGACAGGACAGGATGCTGGGGCCTGCCACCTTCCGTTTCCTCAATGAAACCCATGAGGCAACCGGCCCAGGTGCCTGGAACGATCCGGCCCGCGACAAGCTCTGGCTCTACAACCTGCATTATTTCGATGAGTTGGGTGCCGGCGGCGATACCGGCCCCCTGGTGCGGGCGCAGTGGCACCGGGCGCTGCTGCGGCGGTGGGTGGCGGAGAACCCGCCGGCAGTCGGCAATGGCTGGGAGCCCTATCCGACGTCGCTGCGGATCCTGAATTGGGTGAAGTGGGCCTTGGCGGGGAATGACCTGCCGCCGGAGTCTGTGCAGAGCCTGGCGGTGCAGGTCCGCTGGCTGCGCCGACGGCTGGAATATCATCTGCTCGGCAATCACCTCTTTGCCAACGCCAAGGCCCTGGTCTATGCCGGGGCCTTTTTCGTTGGGGCGCAGGCGGACCGATGGCTGGCGCTGGGCCAGTGGCTGCTGGCGCGCGAACTGCGCGAGCAGGTCCTGCCGGACGGTGGCCACTTCGAGCGCAGTCCCATGTACCACGCCATCCTGCTGGAGGATGTGCTGGACCTGATCAACCTGGCCGGTACCTTTCCGGGGACCCTGGCCCCGGACGACCTGGCGCTCTGCCGCGAGAAGGCCGCCGCCATGCTGGGCTGGCTGGGGGTCATGTGCCACCCCGACGGCGGGATCGGCTTCTTCAACGACGCCGCCTTGGGCATCGCGCCCACCCTGGGGGCGCTGATCGAATACGCCGGGCGTCTGGGGGTCCCTGTGGGGCCGGGTACCGTCGGGGGGGAGGGCACCGGGCCGGCCAGCTCACCCTTCCTGGCGCTGGGGCCCGGGCCCGCGGCCCTCGATGGCCCGCCGGAGTTCGCGGCACCCCGGGCCCAGGCGCCAGTCTGGCTGCGGGACTCCGGTTATGTTCGCCTGGAGGCCGGTCCCGCCGTCGCGCTCTTGGACGTCGCCCCCATCGGCCCGGACTATCTCCCTGGTCATGCCCACGCCGATACCCTGTCCTTTGAACTGTCGCTGTTCGGCCGGCGGGTCATCGTCAACGGCGGCACCTCCCGCTACGGTACTGGCCCCGAGCGCCTGGCCGAGCGCGGAACGGCCGCGCACAGTACGGTGCAGATCGACCACGCCGATTCGAGCGAAGTCTGGGGGGGCTTCCGCGTCGCCCGCCGTGCCCGGCCCTTCGCTATCTCGGTGGAGTGCGTGCCGGCCTGCGCTTGCACGGTGCCGGGCGGTATGCCCGTGGTTCCGGCTCAGCGGGTGGCAGCCGCACACAACGGCTATCGTCGCCTGCCGGGGCGGCCGATCCATCGGCGTACCTGGGAGATGACCCCGGGGTGCCTGGTGGTGACCGACGCGGTCTCGGGGGCCTTCGGGGAGGCCGTGGCCCGTTTCCATCTGCATCCCGAGGCGACCGCCGAGGTGGAGACTGCAGGGGCCGGCGGTCGGGGGCTTTTGCATCTGCCCGGCGGCCAGGCGGTACGGTGGTCTGTCACTGGCGGGGAGGCGCGATTGATCCCCAGCGCCTGGCACCCGGAGTTTGGTCGCTCCCTGCCGACGCGCTGCCTGGAGGTCAGGATTGTGGGTGGCGAGAGCCGGGCAGTCTTTGATTGGGGTTGCGCGGAGGGTGGGGTAAGTGGATTGGCTTGACCTGCAAGGGTTTATCGCCCTCCTGATCATGCCGCGTACTGGATTCGCGTCGGCGCGCGGCTTGCGCGTGCCGGAGTTCGGCGTGTGGCTGGGGGCGGATCATCAGCCGTTTGCCGGGGCGATTTTCCTATGTGCCCGTCGCCGAATCGCCGGTGGCCGATGCAGCGGTCGTGCTGGGGGGCGCAATGGATCCTGGGCCACCCGGCTGGCCCTATCCGGACCTGGGGTCGGCGGTTGACCGGGTCTGGCATGCGGCGCGGATCTATCATGTCGGCAGGTCTTTCCGGGCTACCGTAATCGCCTGTGGCAGCGCGAAATAATGGATGGTATCGAGGTGGTGCGCGTCTGGACCTACATCACTGCCAACGCAGGTTTCGCCAAGTGGACGCTCGATTATCTGTCCTTTATGATCACCGGGTTGCTGGCCGGCGTGCTACAGCGCCGGCCGGATGTGATCGTCGGCACCTCGCCGCAGTTCTTTACCAACTGCGCGGCCTGGGTCCTTTCCGTCCTGCGGCGGCGGCCATTTGTGTTCGAGTTGCGCGATCTGTGGCCGGAGTCGATCAAGACCGTCGGCGCCATGTCTGATTCAGCGCTGCTGCGGCTCATGGAGCGTCTGGAGTTGTTTCTCTATCGTCGCGCGGCGGCGGTGGTTGCGGTCACCGCGTCGTTCCGGCGCAACTTGATTGCACGCGGTATCGACGGCGAGAAGATCCAGGTCGTGACCAACGGCGTAGACCTGACGCGCTTTCGTGCGATGACGCGTGATCCGGAACTGGCGGCGCGAGTGGGACTGACCGGCAAGTTCGTCGCGGGCTACATCGGCACCCATGCGATGGCGCACGCGCTGGAGACGATACTGGCGGCGGCGCTGCTGCGGGCGCATCCGGAGGGCGTCCTGGTACGCATCGGGTCGCGGGGTCAGCGGACTGGAACCATCTGCGGCGCGACAAGCTCTGGCTCTACAACCTGAGCTATTTCGATGATCTGAACGCGGTTGAGGCGCCGACGCGAGCCGACTGGCAGCGGGCGCTGGTGGGGCGCTGGGTGGCGGAGAATCCGCCGGGCATCGGCACCGGTTGGGAGCCCTATCCGACCTCGTTGCGGATCGTCAACTGGGTAAAATGCGCACTGGCGGGCAACGCGCTGCCGCCCGACTGTCAGCACAGCCTGGCGGTGCAGGCGCGCTGGCTGTGGCGGCGGATGGAGTATCATCTGCTGGGGGAATCATCTGTTGGCGAATGCCAAGGCCTTGGTCTTTGCCGGGTCCTTCTTTTACGGCGACGAGGCGGATGCGTGGCGCACGCAGGGGCGGGAGATACTCTCGGCGCAGCTCTGCGAGCAGGTGCCGCCCGACGGCGGGCACTGCGAGCGCAGCCCCATGTACCACGCGATCCTGCTTGACCTGGTTGCGCTGCGCGGGAGCTTGGGGCGGCCAGGCGCACGCCCACCAGCCACCCCATCGCCGGATGGTCCACTCCTGGCCTCGGCCGCCCACGACGGCTATCGCCGACTGGCCTGAGTCTCCCGGCGCAGTGCTTGGAGGTGGTCTTCACTGGGGATGTGTGCCGACTGGAGCTTGACTGGGTGATATGGACCTGATTTTCTTGAATCGCTTCTTTTGTCCGGACCATTCCGCGACGAGTCAGATGGTGACCGATCTGGCGTCTTATCTGGCGTCACGAGGGCATCGGGTGCGGGTGATCGCGAGCCGCCAGGGCTATCTCGATGCCAATTCGCGATTGCCGAGTCGCGAGACGGTGCAGGGAGTGGAGGTCCATCGCCTCTGGTCCAGCCGCTTCGGGCGGGCGGGCCTGCCCGGGCGGGCGGTGGATTATCTGAGCTTTTATCTGACTGTGGGCTGGCACTTGCGCAGGCTGGCGCGGGCGGACGACGTGGTGGTCGCGATGACCGACCCGCCGCTTCTGTCCGTGTTGGTTTATTGGGCTCTGACCGGTCGGCCGGTGCGCGTGGTGAACTGGCTGCAGGACCTGTACCCCGAGGTGGCCACCGCCCTTGGTGTCGGGGCCTTGGGTGGTCGGCTCGGGGCTTGGCTACGCCAGGTGCGTAATCGGTCCCTGCGCCACGCGACGCTGAATGTGGCGATCGGTGAGCGCATGGCGAAGGCGGTGCGGGCGAGCGGGATCCCGTCAGGGCAGGTTCGCGTGGTCCATAACTGGGCCGATTGCGAGGCCATTCGCCCGCTCGCGCCGGCGGCGAATCGGCTGCGTCACGAGTGGGGGGTGGAGGATGCCTTCGTCGTGGGCTACTCCGGGAACCTGGGGCGGGCGCACGCCTATGCGACGGTACTCGATGCGGCGGCACTCCTGCTGGCGGAGCCGATCGGGGTGGGGGCGACGGCAGGCGGCCGCCGCGCGCCGGTGGTGTTTGTGTTCATCGGCGGTGGACATTGGCTTGCGGATCTGCGTGCGGAGGCGGCGCGCCGCGGCCTGGATTCGATGTTTCGGTTTCATCCTTATCAGCCCCGTGAATTGTTGACCCACAGTCTGGGTGTCGCTGATGTCCATTGGATTTCTCTCCGCCCCGCGCTCGAAGGGCTGAGCGTGCCGAGCAAATTCTATGGAATCGCGGCGGCGGGCCGACCGATCGTGTTTGTGGGCGATCCGGACGGCGAAATCCCGCGGCTGCTCGCAACCTATGATTGCGGCCGAGCCGTCGCCGAGGGGGACGCCGCGGGCTTTGCCGCCGCGGTGCGGCAGTTGCGCGACGATGCAGACGCGCGGGAGCGCCAAGGGACCAATGCGCGGCGCATGTTGGAGGATCGCTTCGGGCAGCAGCAGGCGCTGGCGGCCTGGGAGGCGTTGTTAGGCGACGTCGCGCTTTCACGGTAAAGTTGCAGCCTACGGCGCCGCGCCGTCGCGGACCCGGCAGGCGCCCGCGGGGTGCCGGCGATCCTGAGCCGGGACCCGGTTGGGGCCCGGCCGTCCCCGTCGCGCCTTCACCTTGGAGCGGGATCACCCAGATGAGTCCAACCCCCAGTACCCGAAACCCCAATCCCGCACCCGCCATGGGCGGCCGGCGCCGCCGCGTCGCCGCTGGATGGGTCACCGCCGCCGCCGTCCTGTGTGCCCTGACGGGGTGCTCCGCGCACACCCGCGACGCGGTGGCGCGGCAGGTGCATGAGATTGGATGCCTCAGCCGCTGCCAGTCGGTCAAGGATCGGTGCGACGACGACGCCCGTTACGACTACCGGCAGTGCGAGGCCGGCTATCAGGTCGCCCAACGCGATTTCCGCTGGTGCAACTCCAGCAGCGAGCCCGAATGCGGCTACCCCTGGTGGTCGTGCAGCGAGAACCTCTACGGGTATTGCACCAATCGCTTCCGGGAATGCAGCGACGCCTGTCGGCAGCCGCAGCGCTGGGCCACAGGATCACGCCCGCCCCGAGCGCGTGGCGCCGCCGTTCGCCGCTGACTTCCGACCGCCCGGCGGTCCGGGCGCGCCGATGGGCACACGTGCGCTTGCGCACCCTCTGCGGTGCCGGTAACGCATGGATCATCGGGTGCTTGGCTTCTTTGCCGGTTTCCGTGAGCCCGGTCACATTCTGCCGCGCCCTCTGCGCTTAGTCTTACGGTCAAAGAAGAACAACAAACCCGCCGCCCCGCGGCGGCGACCTGTCTTGCTTGGACGCCAGTCGTTTTTGGGCAACCGAAATCCGCACGACCAGGCAACATGGCTCCAGGCAAGTCCAACGTGGTTGAGTTCCGCCGACGCGCGTGGTCGGCGACCGCGAATCTGTGCGTGGCCACCCACCGCGACGCGGCCCGGCCCCTTGCTCAGGGTATGCTCGCGCTCGCGGCGGCGGCCAGCCAGCTTGAAGATGCCGTCACCACCCCCAGCCTCGCCCTTGCCGACCTGCAGGACCAACTCAACTGCTACCGGGATCTCTTCGAGCGGGCGCCGGTCGGTTTCCTGGTCATGGGCCTCAACGGCCGGATCGCCCGCGCCAATCGCGCCGCCGCGGCCATCCTCACGCCCGGTCAGGCGTCGCTCGACGGGCACTTCCTGCGGGAATTCTGCTCGGGGGATGGCGCCCACCAGGTGGCCGGGCACCTCGAACGCCTCGCCCGGGGGGCCGCCTTCGACCTGTGCGAGTTCACGCTCGAGCGCCCGGGTGGGCCGCCGCTGCCGGTGCGCATCGAGACGCTCAATCTCGGCACCCCGGGGGACGGGCCACTGCGTGCCGTATTGCTCGATGCCTCCGGGCTCGAAGAGCTGGAAGAGGGCCTCAGCCTGGCCGCCAGCGTGGTGGAGCACAGCGCCCAAGCCGTCATCGTCACCGATGCAGCCTATCGCACCGTCGCGGTGAATCCCGCATTCACCACGATTACGGGGTACACTGCCACCGAGGCCTTGGGCCAAGTCCCTGGCGTGTTCCTCCAGGCCGGCGGGGTCGAGGGTCCTGATCATCCGATCCTGACACAATTGCGCGCCCGCGGTTACTGGCAGGGCGAGATAGCGAATCGCCGCAAGGACGGGGCCCCCTACATGGAGTGGGCGCAGATCAACGCCATTCCGGATGCGCATGGCGGGGCGAAATACTATGTCTGCATGTTCTCCGACATGACGGGCCAGGATGCCGCGAAAAACTCACTCGTCCAACTCGCCTATTGCGACAGCCTCACCGGCCTCGCCAACCGTGCCAGCCTGCTCGAGCACCTCGGCCGGGCCCTGAGCGCGGCGCGCCGCGACAAGCATCCGTTGGGGCTGATCTACATCGATCTGGACAAGTTCAAGGAGGTCAACGACGGACTCGGGCACAGCGGCGGCGACCGCTTGCTGCAATTCTTCGCCGCCGCGCTCAAGGCGTCCGTGCGTCGGACGGACCTCGTGGCACGGATCGGCGGCGATGAGTTCGCCATCATCATGCCCGATCTCTCGGTGGAGGGCGCTGCCGGCCGGGTCGCCGCAAACATCCTCGAGCAACTGGCAGCGACCCCGTTCTGCGAGCATGGCCGGGAGCTGAGCGTGGGTGCCAGCATCGGCATCACGCTCTTCCCGAAGGATGGCAAGACACTGGAAACCCTTCTGAACTGTGCCGATAGTGCGATGTACGAGGCCAAGAAGGCCGGCGGGAACCGGGCCTGCTTCTATTCGCCGCAGACCAGTCCCGATTTCAAGCAGCACGACGAATTGGCAGCGGACCTGCGCCACGCCTGGGGCCGCCGGGAGTTGGTCATCCAGTATCAGCCGCGGGTCAGGCTGCGCGACCTGCGGATCAGCGGCTGCGAGGTCATCCTGGGCTGGAACCGGCCGGGGCACGGTCTACTCGACCAGGGAACGTTTTCCGCGCTCGTCGCAACCACCGGAATGGTCATGGCGTTGGAGCATTGGCTGTTGCGCACGGTGACGGCACAGGCGCAGCGGGCGGGTGCTGGTGGTTTGCGCGAGCTGCGGGTCGCCTTCGGCATCGCGGCGCCCCATTTCGCTCCGGGCCACCTCGCACCCTTGATCCGGCGGGTGAGCGCGGCGCTGTCCGCACGGGCCTTCGTGGTGGAACTGGAGATCCCTGAATCAGTCATCGTGCGCCATTCGCAAGGTACGGTTCCCGCACTCGCGCGCCTGCGTGAACAAGGTGTGCAACTAACGCTGCGGGACTTTGGGTCGGATGCCATTGCACTGCGCCAACTCGGGGCAGTGCCGCTGACCCGCGTGAAGATCGCGCCGTCCTTGCTGCGGGACCTGGAGGGGAACCCGGCCGCCGCGACCATCGTGAAGGGGATCATCGCCCTGGGTCATGCCTTTGGGTTGGCGGTCCTGGCCGACGGGGTGGAGACGCCGGGTCAGGTGCGCATCCTTGCGCAATACGGTTGCGACGAGGCACAGGGGCCCCTGTTCAGTGCGCCGCTCTCCGGGGCGGCCTTGGCGACCCTGCTGGAGCAGGCCGCCCCGCTGCCCGCCGGGTGCGATACCGTGGGCCGCGCCGGGACCTGGCTCGCACGGGCGGTGTCACGGGCCATCGCGTGCCTGCGGGCGTCCTTGCGGTCTGCGCCCCGGGGAGTCTGACGGCATCGCTCAAATCGGCGCGGCATTTTCAGGCTGCGACCTGCATCAACAACGGGCGTTGGGAAGCGGGTTAATCTTCTTTATAGTAATTTTCTATGCTGGTTTGCGAGTGGCACCGCGACCTGCGTCGTAAATGACCGTCCGTCGGACCGGCAGTCGCTCTGAGGTTGCCTGGCCTGCCGCGCCGTGCTCTATTGTGCACTGCAACAAATGACCGCGGTCACTTCGCCGCCCTGGCCTTTCGCCCAACTGCCCGACCGGCAGGGGATCCGCATGACGACACCTACGCACCTCCACCATGAGATGCGGCGCTTGGACCCGCGCTTCACGCCGCTGAATCTGCGCATCCGCCCCTCGGGCCGCGCCGATCGCGAGCGCCTTGACCTGTGCTTTCGCACCCTCTCGCCCGAGTCCAGCCGCCTGCGTTTCTTCGCCACCAAGCGCGCCCTGAGCGATAAGGAACTCGACTTCTTTTCCGGTGCCGACGGCGGCGACCACATCGCGCTGGCCGCGATCCGGCTGGACGAGCAGGGACAGGAGCAGGAGGCCCTGGGCTTCGTGCGCTGTGTCCGCCTGGTGCCGCGCGGCCCCTGCGCCGAGTTCTCCATCACCGTGCTGGACGCCGAACAGGGGCGGGGCCTGGGCTCCGCGCTGGCCGATGCCGTGATGCAGGCGGCCGCGGCCGCCGGCATCCGCCAACTGTGCTTCGAGGTGCTGGCCGACAATATGCAGATGCGCAAGCTTGCCCACCACATGGGTGGGACGGCCCGGCGCGTCGAGGACGGCACCCTGGAGTACGACTGCGCCTTGACGCCCGCCCCGGCAGCGGCGCCGACCCTGGCACCGGAGCCGCTCCCGGCACCGGCCCTCGTGGCCGCACCGACCGCTGCCCCCTCCCCCCCAGCCCCCGCCGCCCCTCCGGCCTGGGTCCTGCCCTGGTTCGTCGGCCCGCGTGGTCTGGTCGGGGCCTGGTTCCAGGGTGTCGATGAGACCCTGGTGCTGGCACAGCGGGCGCAGACCGACCTGCTGCATTGGTGGGGCATCCGCTCCCCTGAGCACGCCACCCCCGGCGCCGTATGAGACGAAACTAACGCCTCGACCTTCCGGGTGATCACGCACCAACTGGAGGTCGAGTCTTCAGCCGGAGCCGAACGGCCGCCGGCCCCTCAGTGCCTTCACCACCCATGTCAGGGTGGCGGCAGTCGCTGTGCCAACTGCACCCGCAGGTCCGCCAACTCTTGTTCGACCTGTCGGCGCGCCTGCGCCTCGGCGTCGGCGCGCTGGGTCTGCGCATCGGCGCGCCGCTCGGCGTCACGTCTGGCCTGTGCCTCGGCCTGCGCACGCTCCTCGGCATCGCGTCGGCCCTGAGCCTCCGCCGCCGCGCGCAGTTCGGCCTCCCGCAGACGACCGTTGTTCCACTCGTAATGGACGTCCGATTCCAGGTAATACTCGTTCCAATAGGTCTCCTCCGAGACCTGCAGACCGTCCGCGCAGCGGGGCTCGCCAGGCGGCTGGGGTTCGACGCCGGGCGGGCGGGCGCTGGCGGGGGGAGGGGGCTGGTGCGCCGGTGTGCGAAGGGTCGCGGCGGTTGGGCACATAGGGATGGGCCTTGCTTGCGGGATTGCCTGGGAGAAAGCCTAGCACGGGGGGCGGGTGGGGACGACCCTCGCCCAACCATAATAATATTGTTCTCACATCAGATGAAAGTCGGCCAGCATCCATGAGAGCCACAATCCGAAAAATCGGCAATTCGCAAGGGGTCCTGATCCCCAAGGCCCTGCTCGCGCAGACAGGAATCGACCACATCGCCGAGATGGCGGTTGAAAACGGTGCCATCGTGTTGCGCAAGCCAAGGCCGGCAGTACGGGAAGGCTGGGCGGACGCCAGCCGGGCGCTCGCGGCCGCGGGCGGTGACGCCCTCGTCTGGCCCGCATTCGCCAACGAGGATGACGCACGATGGGAATGGTGACGCGGGGCGAGATCTGGCTCGCCGGCCTCGACCCGACGATCGGCAGCGACATTCAGAAAACGCGGCCGTGCCTGATTATCTCACCGGCGGACCTCAACGATCACTTGCGAACCCTGATCGTGGCACCGATGACGACCGGGAGTCACCCCGCCCCATTCAGAGTCCCGCTGACATTCCAGGGCAAAGCCGGCCTGATCGTGTTGGATCAAATCAGAACCCTGGATAAGACGCGTCTCATCCGCAAGCTCGGGGCGGTGGACGCCAAGACGCTCGGCGACGTGCTCGCTGTGCTTCAAGACTTGTTCGCGCAATAGGGAAGCGAACCCCGGCTGGGCTCGACCGCGAGATGAAGCTGCGGTTCGGGGTCCGTCGTAGCAAGACATCTGTGGTCTGCGTCGTGCTTGCGCGGCCTTGGTCACATTTGGGGCACGCGGCATTGTCGGGTGGACCAGCGCAGCGCAGTCCACCAGCGGATATAGGGCTCGGCGCAATTGAGTTCTTCTCTGCCCGCCGGACTTGATTGAGCTTGGCCCCTTTACCACTCAAGCTTCCTCATTTTGCAGTCAACTCGATATAAGCGAATGATTCGTCCGCTCCGTATACGTTCATGCGGATGCTATGTAGCACGTTCACATCGGGGGATATGCGCCTCTTAAGGGCGGTAACCATAATGTCAGCGAGCTCCGTTCTGACTTGGATGTCAACATATGCGATCCCGAGGCGATTGCCGATCATATGGCAAAGTGGCCAAGAGTTAAACAAAAAGGCGAAAAGGGGCCGAAAAGGGGTCAAGCTCGAATTCTATTTCGCGGCCACCACGGATAGGGGGACTCCCGCCTTGCGGCAGCCGGGTGCCCCTCATGCGCCAGCCTTCTTCTTCATCAGCAATATCGCCAGCGCAATCGACTGCAATTTACTCTCCGGGCTGTCGACGCGTGAAGGCACCACGACCGGGGTCTTGCATCCCACCACCACCCCGGCGAAGACCACCTTGACCCAGATTTGCAGCGCCTTGTAGATGGCGTTGCCCATGTTGATGTCGTGGGCCAGCAGCACGTCGGCCCGCCCTGCCACCTCGCCCTTGATCCCCTTGTGGGCGGCGGCGTAGGGTGAGATCGCGTTGTCGAGCGCGAAGGGGCCATCGACGGTGCAGCCGGGGAGTTGGCCCTGGCGGCACAGTTGCGTGAGTTGCTCGGCGTCCAGCGTGGCCTGCTTTACGCTCGGCTGGAGGTCTTTGTTCTCGATCTTCTCGATGAACGACAGCGCCGCGACGCCAGGGTGTTCATAACCCAGGGCGTGCATGACGTCCACCGCATTCATGACGATATCGCGTTTGCGGGCCAGGTCCGGGGCTATGTTGATCCCGGCGTCGGTGATGATCATGATCCGGTTTTCACCGGGTGAGGTGAAGGCGCCGACGTGGCTCAGAACCCGGTCCGTGCGCAGCCCATTGTCCTTGCGCAGCATCTCGCCGATCAGGTCGGCGGTGCTGACCCGGCCCTTCATGACGACCTCGCACTCGCCCGTGCGTACGAGTTGGACGCAGGACTCGACGCACTCGGCGTCCGCGGCGGCATCGATGATCCGGAAGCGGCTGAGATCCACCGCCAATTCCTCGGCAATCCGCCGGATTTTCCCCTCCGGCCCCACGAGGGTCGCATCAAGGATTCCATGGGTCCAGGCCTCATGGATCGTCTTGATCGTGTCCGCGTCGTCGGCCGCCGCCACGGCGATGTTGGTCCGCAGCCCGAGCGCGCTGACATGATCGACCAGGTCTTCGGTTCTATGAATCATGGGTGGGGGGCCCGGTCGTGCCCATTGGCAATGCGTGCGTTAAAACGGGCTGCCGGTCAGCCACTTGAGCGGCGGCACCAGCAACATCTGCAACAGGACCAGGGCGATCATGACCGCCAGGGGCGACAGGTCGATGCCGCTGATCGGGGGCAGGGCGCGTTGGGCGGGGCGCAGCAGCGGGTCGGTGAGGCGCGTGAGCAGCCCGATGGCGGGGTTGTAGGGGTCGGGATTGATCCAGCTCAGCAGGGCGCGGATCAGCACGGCGAAGAGGGCGATATTAAGTACCAACTCCAGCAGGGCGGGCAGCGACCAGAGCGGGGCGCCGATCGGGTTGAACCCGAGCAGCAGGGCCAGCAGTGCCAGTTCAAGTGTCTGCAGCAGCCAGACGAGCACCAGGGAGGCGGTGTCCATCCCGCCCAGGCTGGGGATCACCTGACGCAGCGGGCGCAGCACCGGGGAGGTGACGCGCACGATGAACTGGGAGAAGGGGTTGTAGAAGTCCGCCCGCGCCCATTGCAGCAGAAAGCGGATCAGCACGACCGTGATGTAGAGCCCGAACAGGGTCTGGATCAGGAAGACCAGGGGATTGGTAAGGTAGGCGCCGCTCATGACTGCTCCAGCAGGGTCCGGGAGATCTCGGCCGCGCGGTCGCGGGCGGCCAGCGCGGCGCGCCCGACCAGGGCGCGCAATCCGGCTTCCTCGAAGACCGCGAGTGCGCGCTCGGTGGTCCCGCCCGGGGAGGTCACCTGCTCGCGCAACCGTTCCGGGGGTGAGTCGCTCTCCACCGCCATGCGCGCGGCGCCGAGCGCGGTCTGGATGGTCAGCAGGCGGGCCGTCTCGGCGTCCAGTCCCAGGTCGATCCCGGCCTGTTCCAGGGCCTCCATCAGCAGGAAGAAGTAGGCCGGGCCGCTCCCGGAGATGGCGGTCACCGCGTCGATCTGCGCCTCGTCGTCCACCCAGCGGATGAGTCCGGTGGCGCGCAGGATGGTCTCGGCCTGGTTGCGCCCCTCCTCGGTGACCTCGGGGCTGGCGTGCATCCCGATGGCCCCGGTCTGGACCAGCGCCGGGGTGTTGGGCATGGTGCGCACCACCGGCACCGGCGCGCCCAGCCAGGTCTGGATGGCTGCCTCCGTGACCCCGGCCATGATCGAGATGACCAATGGCCCAAGCTCGGAGACCAGGCTGCCGATCTCGCGGCAGACCTGGGGTGCCAACTGCGGCTTGACGCACAGGATCAGGGTCGCGGCCTCTCCTACGGCCTGCCGGTTGTTCGCGCAGGTGCGTACGCCGAAGCGCGCGGTCAGTTCCTGGCGGCGGGCCTCGTTGGGCTCGGCGACGCGGATGGACGCGGGTGGGCAGCCGTCGGCAAGCAGCCCGGCGAGCAGACTGCCCGCCATGTTGCCGCCGCCGATGAAGGCAATGCTGGGTGTGCTCATGAAGGTTCCCATGGTGCTGCGGTCCCCGTGGACCGTCGGAAAACGCCGTCTACAGGCCGATCCCACTCAAGGGCCAGCCAAGGCCAGTGCTTTATTATACGGACGCGCCCCGAAGATCGCCGTACCGATCCGCACCAGGGTGGCCCCCTCCAGGACCGCCGCCTCCAGGTCGTCGGACATGCCCATGGACAGACAGCCGAGCGGTTGCTCCGGCGTCGCCAGGCGGTCGCGCAAGAGGCGCAGCGCGCGCAGGGGCTCGCGTCGGCCGTGCGGGTCGGCGGCGGGGGCCGGGAGTGTCATGAGCCCCATGACCTGCAACCCGGGCAGGCCGGTGCAGACCGCGAGCAGGTCCGCGACCGCCCCGGGCGCGACCCCGCCCTTGCTCCCCTCGCCGCTCGTATTGACCTGCAGGCAGACCTTGAGCGGCGGGCGCCCCGCGGGCCGCTGCTCACTCAGGCGCCGGGCGTGGCCCGGGTCCGCGAGCCCATGGACCCAGTCGAAGCCGGTGGCGATCGGGCGCGTCTTGTTGGCCTGGATGCGGCCGATGAAGTGCCATTCGATGGCCAGGTCGGTCAACTGCGCCTGTTTGTCCAGGGCCTCCTGGACATAACTCTCGCCGAAGGCACGCTGGCCGGCGGCATAGGCGGCACGCAGCGCCGGCGCGCCCTGGTGTTTGCTCACCGCGACGAGGCCCACGCTGTCGGGTGCCCGACCAGCCTGCCGGGTCGCGGCCAGGATGCGCGCCTGGACCGCGGCGAGCTGGACATCGATCGCAATGTTCTGATTGGCGTTCATCATTCCGGCTGGTAGTCTGTCGTTGTCGTTGTCGTTGTCGTTGTCGTTGTCGTAATCGCAATCGTAATCGTAATGGGAGAAGCTGAGGCAATTTGGCGTGCGGGAGAATCCGGGGCGCTACGATAACCCCGACAACGACAACGACAACGACGCGACGACCATTCCCTAATGGGCCGCTGATCTGCGAGGGCGACCGGCTAACGGCCAGGAGGGGTTGGCCGTCACGGCCTTGATCATGATCCCGGCCACTGGGAGCGCCGCACCCCAGTGCGGCGCGATCTCTCAAACAACTGCGGCGTCGCATGTTGCCGATAGGCCGGGCCGCACTGGGGTGCGGCGCTCCCAGTCGGTCGGCCTGAGGGCCGACCTGCAAGCGTCGCCGGCCGCAACGATGATCAAGGCCCGGAGGCCGGTGCGCCGCCCTCCATGAGCCGATGCAGTTCGCGCAGGGCCTGGCCGCGGTGGCTGATGCGGTTCTTCTCGATCGGGTCGAGTTCGGCCGCGGTGCAGCCGTGGGTCGGGACCAGGAACACCGGGTCATAGCCGAAGCCGTTTGCGCCCCGCGACTCGCGCAGGATCAACCCTTCCCAGGTCCCCTGGCAGATCAGGGGCGTGGGGTCCTGCGGGTCGCGCAGATAGACCAGGACGCATTGATAGCGCGCGGTGCGCTCGTCATCGGGCACCCCCTCCAGGTCGCGCAGGAGACGCGCCAGATTGTCGGCATCGCTGGCCTGCGGGCCGGCATAGCGGGCGGAGTAGATCCCCGGGGCACCGTCCAGCGCGTCCACCTCAATGCCGGAATCGTCCGCTATGGCCGCGAGCCCGCTGTACCGGGCGGCGTTGCGCGCCTTGAGGATGGCGTTCTCGACGAAGGTCAGGCCAGTCTCCGCGGCCTCCGGCACCTCATGCGCCCCCTGGGGGCTGACCGCAATCCGGGCATCCGCAAGCAATTGGCTGAATTCGCGCACCTTGCCGGGGTTGTTGCTGGCAAGTACGATGGTCTCACCGCGGTGGGATCTGGTCATGGGCTCGTTCTCTCTGCATGAAGCTGGTCAGGGGGCCGGCGCTCAGAGGCCAAGGGCGTCGCGCTGCATGTCATGCAGTTGCCGAATCCCATAGCCGCCCAACTCCAGCAGCCCGTCCAACTCGGCGCGGGTGAAGGGCTCGCCCTCGGCGGTGCCCTGGAGCTCGATGAAGCGCCCTTCTCCGTCCATGACCAGGTTCATATCCGTATGGGCACTGGAGTCCTCCGCATAATCGAGATCGAGGATCGCGATGCCCTCGTGTATCCCCACCGAGACCGCTGCCACCTGGGTGCGGATGGGATCGGCGGCCAGGGTGCCGTTCGCCCGCAGCCCGGCCAGGGCATCCCAGAGCGCCATCCAGGCGCCGGTGATGGCGGCGGTACGGGTGCCGCCGTCGGCCTGGAGCACGTCGCAGTCGAGCGTCAGGGTGCGCTCACCAAGGGCCTGGAGGTCCACCGCCGCGCGCAGTGAGCGCCCGATCAGGCGCTGGATTTCCTGGGTACGGCCACTCTGCTTGCCGCGTGCCGCTTCCCGTGGGCTGCGCTCATGGGTGGCGCGCGGCAACATGCCGTACTCAGCGGTGATCCAGCCCCGGCCCTGACCCTTCAGGAAGGGCGGTACCCGCTCCTCGACGCTGGCGGTACACAGCACCCGGGTGTCGCCGAACTCCACCAACACGGAACCCTCGGCATGGCGGGTATAGCCGCGGGTGAAATGGATCGGGCGCAGTTCGTCCGGCTCGCGGGTTGAGGATCGCATGGGGCTTGAGTCTCCGGTGGTCTGGGGTGGGGTGACTGGTCGGCGCCCGGTTCAGGCCGTGTCTCTGGGCCGCTGCGTCTCGGGCAGGTCGGCCAGGCGCGACTGCGGCAGGCCGGCGGCTTGACGGGCCAGCGCATTCAGGAGTTCACCCGCGTCCTGCGGGCGCTTGGTAGGGTCCATGGACATCGACCAGTCCACGGCCTCCAACAGGAAACTAGGGTAACGATTCTTGAGTTCGACCACGGCCGGGATCAGCCGGTCCTCCTGGTGACGATCGATCGCCGGCGGCGGCGTGCGACCCTCCATGCAGGTGCGCAGGCTGGCGCCCACGGCATAGACATCGGTCCAGGGACCCACATGGCCGCCGCGGTAGTATTGCTCCACCGGCGAGTAGCCGGCGGTGATGACCTGACCCCCGCGGGCGCGCCCGCGGCTCAAGGGGTGGACGGCGCCGAGATCCAGCAGCAGGGGCTGGTTGCCGTGGCGCAGGTGAATGTTACCCGGCTTCACGTCCAAGTGGAGCATGGAGCGGTTGTGCAGCAAGGCCAGGGCGTCCAGGATCGGCAGGAAGACGTCCAGGATGAAGGTGGTGCTCAGTCCCCCCCGGCGCTCTTGGATATAGGCCCCGAGGTTGCGTCCGCGCTCGTTGGGCATGACCAGGTAACCGGTCTGATTGGCGAGAAAGAAGTCCAGGACGCGCACGATGTTCGGGTGCTTGAGCGACGCCAAAGCCTTGACTTCCTGAAAGAAGAGTCGACGCCCGCGGTGCAGGTTCTCGATATACTGGGGCTCCGTGGCCACCAGATACCCCCGGTGGTCGCGGCGGGCAATCTTCTTGGGCATGAACTCTTTGATCACCACCTCGTCGCCTGTTTCCTCGACAAGAGCAAGGTAAATCAGGCTGAAACCGCCCTTGCCGATGCTATCGACGACTCGATAGGCGCCGAGCATGGTGTCGGGTGGCAGGCTTTCGCGGGCGGCGGCGGACATAGTGGTAAAGGCCAAACCTCATGGGAGTCGGGGGTCGCGGCCGGGGCCGCGGGCCGGCGGGGCGAGCGCACCGCGCCCGCACCGAGCGCAGCGAGTGATCTCGCCCGCACGCCTGCGAGGGTATGATAGTGCTACCCTCACTGCAATCTCCGCCGCCGCATCATGCCGCCGCGCGCAACCAAAGGCCACCCCCGATGATCAAGAGTATGACCGCCTTCGCTCGGGAGACCCGCACCGGGGACCTGGGTGAACTGGCGTGGGAACTGCGCAGCGTCAATCACCGCTTCCTCGAGCCCCATCTGCGGCTGCCCGAGGAACTGCGCGCCCTGGAACCGGCCGTGCGCGACCGGCTGACGGCGCGGCTGCAGCGCGGCAAGGTGGACTGCGCCCTGCGCTATTGCCCGGCGCTGGGGATGTCCGGCAGCCTGCGGGTCAACCGTCCTTTTGTCGAGCAATTGTTGGCGGCCGGGCAGGAGATCGCTGACCTGATCGGCCGGTCCGCGGAGCCCACCGGGTTTGAACTGCTGCGCTGGCCGGGGGTGATCCAAGAGCAGGAGCGGGACCTGGATCAGGTGACCAACGCCGCCCTGACCCTGCTGGACGATGCGCTCACCACGCTGCTGGCCACCCGGGAGCGCGAGGGTGCGCGCCTGGGCCTGCTCCTGCGTGAGCGCTGCGACCGGTTGCAGGAGTCGGTGGTGCGGGTGCGGGCGCGGATGCCGGAGGTCCTGGCCGGGGTGCGCAAGCGCCTGGCCGACCGGCTCGCGGAGATCCGCGCCGAGTTGGACCCGGGGCGTCTGGAACAGGAACTGGCCCTCCTCGCCGCCCGGCTGGACGTGGAGGAGGAGATGGATCGGCTCGAGGCCCATGTGGCCGAGGTCCGGGACGTCCTCGGGCGCGACGAACCGGTGGGCCGTCGGCTCGATTTTCTGATGCAGGAATTGAACCGGGAGGCCAACACCCTGGGCTCCAAGTCCGCGGACGTGGCGGTCACGCGCGAGGCGGTCGAGATGAAGGTCCTGATCGAGCAGATGCGCGAGCAGATCCAGAACCTGGAATAGCCGGATTTCAATCATGCATGACGGCATCCTGCTGATCGTCTCAGCCCCGTCCGGGGCCGGCAAGACCAGCCTGGTCCAGGCCCTGCTGGAGCGCGACCCGGGGCTCGGGCGCTCGGTCTCGGCCACCACCAGGGCGCCGCGCCCCGGCGAGCGCGACGGGGTGCATTACCACTTTCTCTCGGTCGACACCTTTCGCGCCGAGCTTGCCGCCGGCGGCTTCCTGGAACACGCGGAGGTCTTCGGCAATCTGTACGGGACCCGCGCGGCCGACGTGCGCCGCGACTGCACCCCGGGCCGCGGCCTGATCCTGGAGATTGACTGGCAGGGCGCCCGCCAGGTCAGGGCCTGCTTTCCGGCCTCGGTGGGGGTCTTCATCCTCCCGCCGTCCGCGCCCGAGTTGGAGCGGCGCTTACGCACCCGCGGCACCGACAGCGACGCGGTGATCGCGCGTCGGCTGGCCCAGGCGCGGGAGGACTGCGCCCATTGGGAGGAATACGACTACGTGGTGGTCAACGACCGCTTCGAGACCGCCGTGGCGGACCTGGCGGCGGTCGTCGGCGCCGAACGGCTGCGCAGCAGGCGCCAACTGGGCCTGCCCGCGTGCCTTGATGGCGATCTGCTTGCCATCTAACGAACTAATAAATAACAAGTTAGAGATATCGCGATTGGTGTGGTTGTCGTTGTCGTTGTCGTAATCGGAGAAGCGATGCGATTTGGCGTGCGAGAGAATCGGGGGCGCTACGATAATCTCGACAACGACAACGACAACGACAACGACAACGACAACGACAACGACAACGACAACGACAACGACAACGACAACGACAACGACAACGACAACAACGACCACGACCACGACCTCGACCACGACGCGACAAGCATTTCCTGGTGAGCTCAGGTCCGGACCCACGCGCGCGGGCTTTGCCCATCCTACGGAGTTCGCGCGACCACATCAGTCTGGATCACACCCCCGCCCGCCGGACGCCGGGTACGCCCACGGGCTCTTGTGCTAGGCTAAGCGTTCATGCGCGCACGCGCCGCGTCCCCGGAGCGCCCCGAACCAGGCCCCGGCCGGACCTGCCGCGCGCCCCTGCCGGTCCTGTCGTGATGGTCCGGCGAGCATTTGAACCCGTTGTTGGAGTGATTGATCGATGGCCCGCATCACCGTAGAGGACTGCCTGAACCACGTGGACAACCGTTTTGACCTGGTCCTGCTTGCGACCAAGCGGGCGCGCCAGCTCGCCAACGGCGTGGAGCCCACCTTACCCTGGCATAAGGACAAGCCGACCGTCATGGCCCTGCGCGAAATCGCCGAGGGCCGGATCACCAACGAGGTGGTCCAGGCCGCACAGCGCCACATCGACGAAACCGCCGCGGCGCTGGAACAGCGTCTGGCGGCCGAGATGGCCGCCGAGATGCGCGATCTGGACTCGGAGAAGGAGTGACGACGGCCGGCACACCCACGCACCGCGGCGCCCACGAGCGGCGGGCCGACGCCGGGTCATCTGCGTCTCACCGGACGCGGGGCGCGTCCCGGTGCGCCAGGTTGCGGTAGGAGCCGGCCCCCGGTGCCGCAGACCATGACCGACCCCCTTCCGCCAATCACGCCGCTCCCGTCGGACGCGGCTGTTGGCCCGCGCTTCCTTATCAGCGATCTGTGCGCCTCCCTGGAGTCCTACCTGCCGCCCGAGCAGGTGAGCGAGGTCTATCGCGCCTATCTGTTCGGCGCCGAGGCCCATCAGGGCCAGAAGCGCCGCTCCGGCGAGCCCTACATCTATCACCCGCTGGCGGTGGCGCGCACCCTGGGTAACATGCGCATGGACTACAAGTGCCTGATCGCCGCCATCCTGCACGATGTGCTCGAGGATACCCCGGTGGCTAAGGACCAACTCGCCCTGGCCTTCGACAGCGAGATCGCGGAACTGGTGGACGGGGTCAGCAAGCTGTCGCGGATCGACTTCGAGTCCCGCGCCGAGGCGCAGGCGGCGAGCCTCCAGAAGATGCTGCTGGCCATGACCCGGGATATCCGGGTGATCCTGATCAAGCTCGCCGACCGCCTGCACAACATGCGCACGCTCGGGGTGATGCGCGCCGAGAGTCGGCGGCGGATCTCGCACGAAACGCTGGAGATCTTCGCCCCGATCGCCAACCGGCTGGGCATCAACAGCATCCGGGTCGAACTGGAGGAACTGGGCTTCAGCCACTACTGGCCCTGGCGCCACCTGGTCCTGGAGCGCGCGGTCCAGAAGGCGAGCGGGGCGCGCCAGGAGCTGCTCAGCACGGTGGAGACCGGGATCAAGCGGCGGCTCCAGCAGGAGTCCATTCAGGGCGAGGTCAAGGGGCGCTGCAAGAACCTCTACAGCATCTACCGCAAGATGCGCGAGAAGCGGCGCTCCTTCTCGGAGGTGGTGGACGTGTTCGGCGTGCGGGTGACGGTGGACCGGGTGGACACCTGTTACCGCGTCCTGGGTCAGGTCCACAACCTCTACAAGCCGGTGCCCGGGCGCTTCAAGGACTACATCGCCATCCCCAAGGCCAACGGCTACCAATCACTGCACACGGTCCTCTTCGGCCCCCAGGGGGTACCGCTGGAGATCCAGATCCGCACCGAGGCCATGCAGCGCGCCGCCGAGTCCGGCATCGCCGCCCACTGGATGTACAAGAGCGGCGCCCAAGGCGCCGCCGCGCCCGCCAACCTGGCCAACGACTGGCTCCAGAACCTGTTGGAGATGCAGCGCGGCGACGGCAATCCCCAGGATTTCCTGGACAACGTCAAGGTCGACCTGTTTCCGGACGAGGTCTACGTCTTCACCCCCAAGGGCCGCATCCTCACCCTCAAGCGCGCCGCCACGGTGGTCGACTTCGCCTATGCCATCCACTCGGACGTGGGCAACACCTGCGTCGCCGGGCGGATCGACCGGCGTCTGGCCGCGCTCAGCACCCCGCTGCGCAGCGGGCAGACGGTGGAGATCATCACCGCCCCCGGGGCCAAACCCAATCCGGGCTGGCTCGGCTTCGTGGTGACCGGCAAGGCGCGCGCGGGCATCCGCGGCTTCCTCAAGAACCTCAAGGCCAAGGAGGCCGAGGACCTGGGTCGGCGCCTGCTCGGTGCGGAACTCAGCGTGCTCGGCGTCGACCTCGACCAACTGCCCCCCGCGCGCATGTCGGCGTACCTGAAGGACGCGGGCCTGCCGGAGACCGCCGCCCTGCTCACCGACATCGGGCTCGGCAATCGCCTGCCGGCCCTGGTCGCGCGCCGCCTGGCGGGCGGCGACGGGGACACGGCGCCCGCCGTGTCCGAAGACGCCGCCGAGCCCCACCCGCATCGCTTCGCCATCCGCGGCACCGAGGGGATGGTGGTCAGCTTCGCACGCTGCTGTCGCCCCATCCCGGGCGACGCCATCGCCGCCGTCTTCAGCCCCGGGCGCGGGATCGTGGTCCACCGCCAGGAGTGCCGCAACCTGGGCAGCCTGGAGAGCAAGCGCAACAAGCGCCTGGATGTCGAGTGGGCGGCGGAGCCGGACGGTGACTTCCCCGTCGAGATCCGGGTCGACATCGGCAACCGCCGCGGCGCCCTGGCGGTCGTCGCCGGGGTCATCGCCGAGCAGGGCTCCAACATCGAGAACGTCCAGTCCCAGGACCGGGACGGTCAGACCTCCACCCTGGAGTTCCTGGTTGCGGTGCGCGGGCGTAAACACCTGGCGCGGATCATGCGGCGGCTGCGGCAGATCCCGCTGGTTATGCGTATTACGCGGGTCAGCCGCTAAGAACTTTCACGCCAAGGGCGTAGGGTCCGCTGTGCGGACCAGCGACCCTTATGCCGGAGGCCACTGCAATGGGCATGTTCGATTCGCTCTACATCGAGATCGACGGCAAGGACACGCAGGTGCAGACCAAGCGCTTCGATTGCTGCCTGGCCAGCTACCACCTCGGCGACTGCATCGACGGCGCCACCCCCGGCGTGCGGGCCTATTTCGATGAACTGGATATCGACCAGGCCGGGCGGCTGGTCTACGGCCGCGCCGATGACGCCGCGCGCTCCCTGACCCTGTTCGTCGTCGTGGTTCAAGGCGTCTTCGCCGAATACTGTCTGGATGAAGGACGGCTGGAACCCCAGGCCATCAAGGAACGGATTCGCCAACTGCGCGAGCGCTGGGCGGACTCCACGCGGGTCATCGACTTCCTGGTCGGCGTCGTCATGAAAAAGCAGCAGACCATCGCGTCCCTCAATAGCCGCATCGCCCACGCCGCTTCAGCCATCGCCAGCGCTCGCCGTCTGCGTGCCGGGGAGGACCTCAAGGAACGCTTCGGCCTGCCCCGCGAGGCCGACGAACGCCTGACCCGCGGCGATGACCCACTGGACGTGGTGGAGTGGGCACTGGGCGAGGCGCGGTCGCGGTGGGGTTTCTGCTCCGGCCGGGGGGCTACCGCCGATCCGCTGGAGGATTATCGGCTTTAAGTCAGGCCCGCCGGTTGGCGCCTTCGCAGGCCCAGACCGCGAGGGGTCGAGGGCTTGATCTCAAGCGCCGGCCGGCATATCTTGGTTCTAAGGCCGGGGGGCGAAATTCGGCTTCAGGCCGTGTGGTTTGTGCATTCTTCCGACTAGCCCTATATCCCCCGCCTCTTATTCTCCAAAGCTGCCGGAGTGAGCGGCTTGTGGCGGAGGGGTTTTCATTGACCTTCTGCGTCGCGATCCTGGCGCAGATAGATGCGGAGCGTCTGACGCTCGATGCTGAAGGTATCCAGCAGGGTCTTGATCTGATCGCGAAGGTGGTTGGCCGATAGATTGACCTCGGCATAAACGCCGGAGGGTAGTGCCATGGCCGACCGCAGGTTAATCGGGTCGCGCGCGAAGGACCGGTTGCCGCGGCGGGTGGTGAAGATCGGATCATCCGGCAGCCGTGCGAAGCGCTCCGGATCGTGTCGCTCTAAGTGCAGGCAGAGCAGTTCGTACAGACGTCGCCAGGTGTTGACCTCGGCTTGCGCCTCGTTGCCGAGTTGGAAACCGTAGGGGCGCTTGAAGGTGAAGTCTTCGGTGAGTCCATAGGCTTGACGCTGGTCCAGGTCGCGGATGATCCGCTCGGTAGTATGGGATGTCTGATTTGCGGGGGTCACCGGGTCAGCAATTCCCGCCGCTAGATTATTTTTCGATACAACAGAGGCTTGGGAATGCCTGAAAAATAGTTTTTCGTAAACTTTCTGCTGCGAATCAGTATACTGCCGCGCACACCTCAGGTTGCGAGGCAGGTATCGATGAGTGCGCCGTTCTCCCGCAAACACCTCAGCGCCGAAGGGCTGCTGCGCGAAGCGCGGCGGGTGTTTGCCCAAATCCCCGACGAGCCCGGCCATGCGATCCCGCTGGTCGATCACCTGATGTCGGGGCTGGCCCTGTTCGGCCTGAAATACCCCTCCCTGCTGCAGTTCGAGCACGACCGCCAGGAGGTCACGACGCGGGCGAACCTCCGGGCGCTCTACGGGGTCGAACGCGCGCCGTGTGACACGCGCTTTCGCGAACGCCTTGATGCGGTCGCACCGAGCGAGCTGTGTCCGCTCTACAAGGCCCTGTTTAGTCAGCTACAGCGCGGCAAGGGGTTGGAGGGGTTTGAGTACCTCGACGGCCACTACCTGCTCTCGCTCGACGGCACCGGCTACTTCTCCTCGCAGAAGGTACACTGCCCGCAGTGTGCAGAGAAGCATCACCGCGACGGCACCACGACCTACTACCATCAAATGCTCGGGGCGGTGCTGGTGCATCCGGATCACCGGGAGGTCTTTCCGCTGGCGCCCGAGCCGATCCTCAAACCCGACGGAGCGACGAAAAACGATTGTGAGCGCAATGCGGCCAAGCGCCTGCTCAGCGAGCTGCGCCGGGTGCATCCGCACCTTAAGCTGATCGTCGTCGAAGACGGGCTGGCCTCCAACGCGCCGCACATCCGTCATCTGCAAGCACTTGATCTGCGATTTATTCTCGGCGCTAAGCAGGGCGACCATACGTTCCTGTTCGACTGGGTCGAGGCCACCGCGCAGACCGCTGAGGCCACGCTCACCGACCGGCAGGGATTCCGCCACCGCTTCCGTTACCTCAACGGCGCGCCCCTCAACGATGCCAACTTCGACCTCGAGGTGAACTTCCTTGAGTACTGGGAGCACGCCCCCGACGGCACCGTGACCCACTTCGCGTGGGTCACGGACATTCGGATCGAGCCGACCAACCTCATGACCCTGATGCGAGGTGCCCGCGCACGCTGGAAGATCGAGAACGAGACCTTCAACACCCTCAAGAACCAAGGCTACCACTTCGAGCACAACTTCGGTCACGGTCAACAGCACCTCAGCACCGTGCTCATGCACCTGATGATGCTGGCGTTTCTGATCGATCAGATCCAGCAACGCTGCTGCCGACTGTTCCAGACTGCGGTGACGGCCGCCAAGAGCAAGACCCGCTTCTGGCGCAAGCTGCGCACCCGCTTCGACCTGTGCCTGATCCCCGACTGGGAAACCCTCTACCGCTCCATTATTACCCCGCCGTCGCTCCCCCTGGGCGCCGACACCTCGTAGGCGCCGGCCGTGACCGCGGGTGCGCGAAGCGCCGTTCTTGAGGGGGATCGTCAGCCAACCGTTTCAACATCGCCGTGCGTCGGTGAGGGGTTGCTGTGCCTGGCTGTGCGCCCTGCCGCCGCGTGCTCGCCCCGGTTGACCTCGCGGCGGCCGAGCGGGAATTGCTGTCACCGGGTCATCGAGCTTGACCGCGGTGAACTGCTGTACCAAAGCCGAAAGCTCACCGGCCAATTGGTCGAAGGCAGCCATCTTGGCGTTGTATTCCTTCTTGAAGGCAACGCCCTCATCCAATGCCTGGCTGTCGTTGTGGTCGATGCTCTGCCAGATGTCGTCCGACAAGGCCAACAGGTCTTCGCGGACCTGCTCCAGTTGCTCTAGGATGCTCCGAATTCTGTTTGTCATCAGATTCTTGCTCTGTGCAAATTCGAGGTTTCGGCCTGTTGCGGTGGGGTCTCGGGCCCGCCTACAGCCTGGTAATCGCGGACTTGCCCCCGGGCGCAGCGGTAGTGCCTGAGAGATTGCCCCACTCGGTCAGCAAAGACGCCAGACCGCTTTCTGGTGCGATATACGGGGTGAGCAACTCGCTGGCGAGTGCGAGGACCAGCCGGTTACGTGCCAGCGCGGTCTCGCGCGTGGTGCGACGAACGCGGTCGGGATACGCCGTCACTACCAGCAGGGTCCCGTTCGTCAGGGGCGCGCGCTCCTGCTCCGGCGGATGGTACTCCTGCATGCCGCGCGCCAGTATTTTGACGACGCAGCCGTTGCGACGCAGCACCGAGCGCAGCACCTGTTGCTCCAACGGGGAGTGGAAGCCGCTCAGGATCACCCGTCCGTCGCGGACCCACGGGGGAACCAGTTCCAAGGTATCGAGCAGGATGCGACCGGGACAGTCGCGAGAGGCGAGCAGGCCAAGCAAGGGCCCAGCGAGCAACGCAGGATTGCCGACGGCATGGAGGGTGGCGGGTTTTGGATCCGGCAAGGTCCGGCTTGCCCGCTCCGGCAGGGGGAGTGGGATCGGCCTCAGCGCCCCCGCCCGCGGGGTCACAGCGCCCGCCGGATAATGAAAGCGGCCGCATAATATTGTTTCATAAGCTGTTTTCTTGCTTTTCCTGCCCATTATCCAGCGGCAGGGATAATGAAGCATCCGCACCGAGATCGCTGTCCGGGTTAGGTTTCTTGTACACTGTATGGCGCTTTCCGCCAGCGTCGTCGCGCAACAATACGCCTTGCTCCACCCAGCGTTTGAGCATCTTGGATGCCTTCAGGGTGTCCAGCCCCGCGATCTGGCACAAATCGCTGTTGGCCAGGGCGCCGTTGCGGTCGATCCAGTCGCTCACCTGCTCCCAGATGGGCGGGCGTTCCTCGTTGCGCAGGGTCACGGTCACGGAGGGTTGGGCCGTATCGCGGTTCTCGCCGTAGAGCGGCGGGTACAGGTTCGCCGCGCGCATCTCGGCGAACATCATCCGCACGCCCTCGCCGGCATCGACATTGGGCGGCTCGGGAAACTCGCGCAGGTTGCGGGCGATCAGCGGATTGCGGGCGAAAGAGCCGGCCCGGCTCACATTGGCCGGCGTGATGGTGCCGGGAAAAAGGCCCGGGCTGAGGACCTCGATCCGGTTGTCGAAGATGCCAATCTGGACATCGCGGTTCAGCCGGTAGTCACGGTGGATCAGCGCGTTCGTAATGGCCTCCTTGATCACCCGCTCCGGATAACGATGCACCGTCTTGAAACCGGAGGCCGCCAGCGTCAGCCCCGCCGCGAGTTCGTCAAGCACATAGGCGCTGGCCTGGGCGATCTGCACGGGCAGGGGACCGGAAATCGTCTTGGGCGCCTTGAGCAGGTTGGGTACCGCCCCCGGCTCGATGCGGTTACCACGATAGTGAAACACCCGCACATCAGCCCGCGTTTGCTGGGCCGCAAGAAGACCGCCCGGCTCATAGGCGAACAGCAGCACTGCCGCGCGCACCGGTTGCAGCTCGCCCCCCACACGTTTCGCGAGGCCAATACGAAACAGCCGGTCGGGCAGATCGCCAGTGAGAAAGCCTCGGTTGGTCGCAAAACGCTGCCAGGTGTCCGTCTCCAGCAACTCGAACGGCACGGCCACCGGCTCGGATTCGGCGCTGATGACACCGCGCCGGTAGGACAACTCGGTGATCTCGCTGGCGGACATCTCGCGATTGCTCGCATCCAGGCGGGTCCAGGTCCCGTCATCGAGAATAGAATGCACCTTAGGGCTTTGGGGAACGATGAGCAGCAGCACATGACCATCAGTTCCGTCCCGCAACTGGCAGGCGACCCGCACCCAGCGCAGGCCATCCACCGCTGGAAGCAGATGGGTGAGCGCCTTGCGGCGAAGTTCATCCACCGCCTCAGGGTTTTCCGCCAGCCCGTAGAGTCTGTCCGCACCCTTTGCCTTCGCGAGGTCTTCAAAGCCTAATGCCAGGTTGCCGCCGGACGTGTTTGCGAAGGCGCATAGGGTTTCCAGGGCCTTGCCCACCATCTTGCCGGACACCCGCTTGGCCTCGAAGCGGGAGGTTTCCGGTTGAGCCAGCAATTTGGCGATCAAGGCTTCCGCCTGGGGGCCAGTCAGGTTATCCATGCCTTGGGCTCCTCGTCAGATTAGGTTTGACACTGCCTGACCACCGAACATCAATACCAGAAGAAAATCGGCAAACCGGGAGAGAATAAAGGAATTGGGGCGCATTTTTCATTCCTCGTCGCTGGTACTGCCCATGCGATACTTAATGTCGTAGTTCATGATAAAGTCGACCTCATCGGCCGTAAGTTTATACAGCTCGGCCAACCGCAAATCGATCAGATCAATCGTATTCTTGCAGCGCGCTCCGTAGTATTCGTCATACTCGATCCGATCAACAGCGCCACCGCGCTTGGAAGCAATCGCCTTGCGTTCCGAGTGACCGTCGAGATCGCACATCAAGCGCTCATTCAAGTTCGCAAGGTCCTTATCTGCGATAAGATCTGAGGAAACCGGAAAGCCCGCTGCGATTGTATCGCTTAAATGAAAACAGTCGGAGTAGGCTATGAAGTAGACGTAAAAGAGACTGCTGTTTAACAAAGCGGCTGCAGTGCCGGCTTTCCGTGAATCATCGAAGTAAATAAACCGCCCATGCGCCGGCGCCGATCGCAACCCATTCTTAGAATAAAACGGAAGCATCGAAGTCGCCTTGGTCCAATACTGTGTTGCCTCCTGATAGAACACATAGTGGTCAGCAGCCCGACGAACTCGAAACGCGCCTACATTTCGTGCGGACGTGCTACGGACCTTACTGAAAATAGAAGCAGAGAGTGGGTTTGAATGCTTTGCAATGATTCTGCCGGCCTGCGCACTATCCGCTTCCACGGCAAAGCGCATAGTGTCAAACAGCACATCGCGGTTCGCGGTCGGCCATCGCTGATAACCTGTCGTAAAAGTCAAAGCGTTTGACCTGCCCTGTTTAGCAAAGA
This sequence comes from Candidatus Thiodictyon syntrophicum, assembly GCF_002813775.1. Lineage (NCBI taxonomy): Bacteria > Pseudomonadati > Pseudomonadota > Gammaproteobacteria > Chromatiales > Chromatiaceae > Thiodictyon > Candidatus Thiodictyon syntrophicum. The sequence goes on along the minus strand of NZ_CP020370.1, from coordinate 5,827,306 downwards.
AAATTGCTGCGCGGCAGTGTTGTAAACCATCGAAAAGCTTCCCTGGGCGGTCATCGAACGTCATTACCCAGAGAATTGCACTCGCGTTTCTAAGCGTTTCGCGTAAACCGCTCATGCGCGACGAACAGACCAAAGGTAATTGTACGATGAAGCTGAATCGAGAACTCTCCTGACACAGAACAAGACTCCGCTCAGTACATAGCCCATAAAGATTACCGCACGACTCTGTTTCGTAGCTGTTGACGGTATAGGTTTCCCGAACTGCCGAATACTCTTTCCAAGGTGGATTCCCAATCACTGCATCAAACCCACCGTTCCGCATGATTCCATAAAACTCCGCGAACCAGTGAAAGGGCTGGTGACTTGCACGCCACGCGGTTAACGCACCGGCATTACCCGGATCGATACCGTAATCGCGCGCCAGGTAACTGTCCAGGTCCGCGCTCAGGCCCCGGAGCTTATCGCGCAAGCGGCCCTTGTCTGCGGCGGTGACCCTACCGCCATGGACTGTCTGCTGCTCGCGGAAGCGCTCAAAGAGATCGGCCAGGTCGGCGATGCTCGCCTTAATCTCCGCACGGTGCGCACTGTTGAAGAACTTGGATGCCTCATCGAACTGCGCCTCAGTCGCGTAGCCGATCAGGGCGTTGCCGCACCGGATGTTGAAGTCCATATCCGGGAGGGGCTCCAACTCCTGGCCGCTCTCGACCTGAGATACCAGTTTGAGAAACAGCCGCAGCTTACAGATCTCCACTGCCTCGGCCATGATGTCCACGCCGAACAGGTTGTGCAGGATAATGGACTTGTAGATGAAATAACGGCGCGACGGGTGGCGGCCGACCTCGCCAACCACTCGCTCAAACTCTTTGTCGATTGGCTTTCCCTGCTTGCGGGCGTCCTCGATGAAGCCCTCCATACGGTCGAGGCAGCCCTCATAGAGCGGCTCAAGCACATTGAGGGCGGCGAACAGGAAGGCCCCCGAACCACACGTGGGATCGAGGATGGCGATACCGTGGCGAAACCGCTCGTTGGCCCTCTCCGGTATCCGCCCGACGATGGTGCGCCAGATGGCACGCAGCAGCACCGGGCTGTCGCAGGTATCGATGACATCCTGCATGAACTGGCGGATGTTCAGATTCAGCGTAAGCAGGTCATCGCTGTCGCGCACCTCACCGCTGACGAGCCGGGTGCGCACCTCTATGCACCGGTTGCGCCGCTCGACGTATTCACGCCAGGTTTCGGTAGGCAGGGTGCCGCGCTCGCCGGTGCTGGTTTGGAAGGCCGCCTCTCGCAGGTTGTAATCAGCATTGAACATGCGCGCCTTGGGATCGTGCATACCGATCTGAACGAACTCGGGCAGGTCCGACTCGGGAACAATCTCCCCCTGCGCATCAACCACGCCAGTCTTCATGGCCGGATAGAGATAGCGGTCCGGGTCGGTCGCCAGAAGGTTCCAGACGGATGTCTGCCCGGCGAATGCCTCTTTGCACTGAGCCCGCGTCTGCTCCAACAGATATGGGATGACTGTATTCTTGCTGATGTATTCGGTGATGTCCTCCTTGGTGTAATAGGCGCCCATCTGCTTCTGGTTGATGTATTTCTCGAAGATGTAACCGAGCACGTCCGGGTTGATCTCCCGGCCGCTGCGTAGCGGGCGGTCATCCAGGTGCCAGTCGAAGTCATCGAAGAAGGCGAAAAGTTTCTCGAAGGCTTGGTCGGGGATATCGATATCCGGGTGGGCCTGCTCCAACTCATGGAGGTCGAAAAGCCCGCCGTTGAGGTAAGGAACCTCGCCGATGAGGTCCGCGAGATCATCTGCCCGCAGGGCCTTTTGCTGCCCCAGACCCTCGTGGAACAGGCGCCGGAGAAAGAGTCGGTAGAACGAATGGAAGTGACCGGTGCCCGCCTGTGCCTGGACGCACCGCAGGCGGTCGGCGAGATAGTCCGGATTGCCGTCAAGGAAACCCTTGCGTTGAATGAAATAGACGAACATGAGCCGATTGAGCATCAGGGAGGCATACCAATCCCGCTCTGCGGTCTTCGCTAGGCCGATGATGAACAGGGAAAAAGCCTGATGCTCGGCCTTAAACCGGTCATAGAATTTCTTACTGACCTTTTCCCGGTCAAAGGCGCTGCGCAGACCCTTGATGACCTCGGTCAGAGTGATGGCCTCCTCGTCCTCCAGGGACCAGACGATGTGTTCGAGCTTCTGACGTAACGCCTCGCCGCTGGTGCCCTGATGCCAGGTGTGGGTGCGGATGGCGGCAGGCTGGCCGGGGGCGCGCAGCACCCAAAGCCAGGTGAGCACGGAGGGCCCCTGGTCCGCGAAGATCAACAGGTGCTCGTGGACCAGGCGTGTCGCTTCCTTTTCGATCCTGAGTTGGACGGCCCGGGGTGGCACCTGGCCCTTGCTATCCGGGGAGCAGCGCAACGCCATCACCCCGCGCTTTTCGGCAATGGGCGTCAGTGTGAAGGTTTCACCGTTGACCACAATCGATTGGGCGGTCAGTCGGGGATGGTCCCAACCCAGTTCATTGAACAATTGCCCAAGCTTGATGCCGTTGAGTTGGGCCTGGAAGCGGGCGGGATTGATGGTCATGAGCAGTCTCGCTTATCCATGTTCACGCTTGCCAATCCTCAATGACTAGCCCGGGCACTCTCCCAAACTCACTGGTATTGTGCGTTACCAATATACGCCCGTTGGCATGGGCTATAGCCGCAATCAGCAGGTCGTTGGCGCCGATCAACTGCCCCGCGCGTCGAAGGTGGGCACGAATTTCGCCGTAACATTCCGCGGCAGGGTCATCGAACGGCAGACGAGGCCAGTTGCCGAAGGCTGTGTGCACACGTACGAGTTCACGGCTTGGGTCCACGGCTAGCCGGACGCCACAGTATAGTTCCGCCCAAACGATGCTGCACAAGGATAGTTCCTCGAACCGAGTGGCCGCGAGACGCGCCTTAAGGGTTGCATTTCGCCCGCGCAGGACTTCGATGCAGGCATTGGTGTCCAGTAAATAGCTCATCACAATACCTGGATCTCGATCAACGGCGGCTGTGGCAGTCGATCGGGGAAGTTAGGCGCAGCCCCCCAGGCGCGATCCAGCCAGTCAGGTTGCGCGAGGCCCATACTACAGATCAGGCGTGGCTCTCGCACCTCCTCCTCGTCGGCGATAACGCAGAGTCGGCCGTCTTCGCGCAGGCGTAGCACTAGGTCGGCCAAGCTATGGTCGTCGATGCCGGCCTTGAGTTGCCGATTGAGCGTATCCGCGGCGCCCGTCATGAGGGGGTTGCGATAGACCTCCTCCAGGACCCGATCGACCTGGCGGACGTGCTCGTCGGTGATGAAGAGGTCGCGCGTGTCACCCAGGGCGGCGCGATAGCGTTTGAGCCGCTCGTAGGTCTTGAACCGGGCGCCGGAAGGGCGGCCCAAGGCACCGCCGAAGGACTGCTCCTCCTTGACGATGTGCGCAAGACCCCGTTCGGTGAGCGCGTGGTGTTGCTCCTGGCGCGGCAGGGCCGGGGTGTCCGCGGCACAGGCAGCGGCCTTGAGGATGGTGAGTTGGGATTGTGTAACCGCGCGGCCCTCCTCATCCATCCAGGCGAGCGCGTCATTGCCCTGGGGGGTGCGGGTGTAAACGAGCACGCCGGGCGGGGCGCCGGGCGCGGACGGGTGGGCCTTGGTGGCATAGACCACGTCCGGCAGGCCCTCGATCTGTGCGGTGAGACCCGGGTCCGCGTCCGTGGCGTTCTTCCAGATCTGATAGGCGTAGGAGGCAAGGTCGACCTCGGTGTCCGCGTCATCGTCCAGGATGCCGCTGCGCTCCGTGTAGAGGTCCCGGACCACTTGGTCATTGCCGTCGTCCTCAAAGAACTGCTCGTCGGAGCCGACCACCTCCGCGTTCTGGATGAGCCGTCGACGCACACGCTGACGCAGCCCGATGAGACGCTCCACTCCGTCGGCGGGGACAAAGGAGTAACACAGCAGTCGATCCGCGCGCTGACCGATGCGGTCTACCCGGCCGGCGCGCTGAATGAGGCGGATGATGGCCCAGGGGAGGTCATAGTTGACGACGATGGCGCAGTCCTGGAGGTTCTGACCCTCGGAGAGTACGTCCGTGGCGATCAAGACCCGCAACATCTCCGCGGCCGGGATTTTACCGCGCTTGTCATTGGAATCCGGCGAGAAGCGCCACGCCAATTCGGTCGGGTCCGCGGATTGGCCGGTAACGGGGGCGATGGCCAGTACCCCCCGGTTCTCAAGCTGTTCGGCGAGGTAGCGGGCCGTGTCCGCAAACTGGGTGAAGACCAGCAATTTCTCTTTACCATGGTCCTCGGTGACGAGCCTGTGCAACTGCGCCAGTTTGGTGTCCTGGGCCGGGTCCCAAGCGCCGCAGACCCCCAGGACACCGATCAGGGCGCGCGCGTCGGCGCGCAGGTCGGCGGCCAGGGTGCGCTTGAACAAGGTGCTGGGCAGCCAACGGAATCGACGATTGAAGGGACCGCTATAGGCCGCGTAAGCCTTGGCCGCGCGGGTTCGGAAGTCGGCCTCCGTACGCAGGGCGTCGCGCAGGTTGACGTTGGTCTCCGGGGCGTCGTCCAGGTCGGTGTCGGTGCCGTCCGCGGTCTCCTCGTCCGCCGCCAGAGTGTCGTCCTCGTCGCAGTAGCGGGTGTCCAGCAATTCCGCGCCCTGGGTACCGATGGGTATCGGCAGCCCCTGCTCGATGGCGTGGAGAACGATGAAGTTGCGCAGGATGTGACGCTCGATGGAGAGCAGAAAGGCTGGCCCGGCACTCTCCAGACGCTTGAAGAGATTCGTACGACAAAAGCCCATGAGCCGGGTCCCGGCCCGGGAGAGGCCGGCGATGATCCGCTCCTCGTGGGCGTTGGCTGGTTGTTTTGGCTTTGGGGTCAGATAGTTGCCGAGACCATAACGGGGCAGGACGAGGGCATTGACCGCATCGACCACCGAGCTGGAGTAGAAGCGGGCGTAGGGGTCCCGCGGGTCGCTGGCGTCGATGCGGAAGGCAAGATTCTTGGGGATGCGCTTGGGGAAATAAGACTTGCTGCCGTCCGGGAACTGTAGATAGCGGCCGGTGTCGTCGCTGCTTGCATAGTTCTGCATGATGAATCCGCGCGTGCGTCGCACCATGTATAGTCGCATCAGGTCGCGCCAGTCGTCGGGGTCATTACTCTTCTCGAACGCGGCGAGCGAGCGGACCGGGCATTGATGGCGGCGGATGAACTCGTGCTCGCCCCCCAACTCGGCGACCAGCCGCTCCGGGCGGATACCCAAGTCCGTATCCTCCTTCAGGAACAGGCCAAGCTGGGCGGACAGGTCGCGATAGGTCTTGTTGTAGGGGGTGGCGGAGAGCAGGATACAGCGGCTGTCATTACGGTCGATGTAGTCGCGGATGGCCCGCCAGCGCCGGCCCTCCTTATTGCGCAGGTTGTGTGATTCATCAATGAGCACCACCCGATAGCGCCGGGTCTTCTCGGGAAGCTCGATCAGGACCCGGGAGATCGACAGGACCTTGGCGTGAAGGCGGTAGCGGTGGCAATAGTCCTCCCACATCGACACCAGGTTCTTGGGGCAGAGGATGAGGGTCTCGGTGGCGTAGTCATCCTCGAAGATCCGGGCCAGCGCGGTCGCCATCAAGGACTTTCCGAGTCCCACCACGTCCCCGATCAGCACGCCGCCGCGCTTGTTCAGATGGTGCGCGGCGATCTTGACCGCTGCTACCTGGAAGTCGAAGAGGGCATCGCCGAAGATGGCCGGAATGCGGAATTCCAAGAGCCCGGTTCGCGCCTCCTGGGCCAGGTGATAGGCCATCTTCAGATAAACGTGGTAGGGCGGAACCAGCCGGTCCGCGGCCCAGCTCTCATCGATGATGGCCGCGAGTTCCTTGGAGATGTCGATGCACCAACGCTCCCGCCAGCGATCCTCGAACCAGGCGGCGAGTTTGGCGCAGGCGTCGTGCTCCAGCACATCGACGTTCAACTCTCCTTGCTGTGCCAGGCCGGCCATGGTGAGGTTGCTGCTGCCGACGAAGCCGGTCATGGGGTTGTTGGCGTCGCGCCGGTGGACGAGATAGAGCTTAGCGTGCAGTGACCGCGGCAGGTACACCTTGACGACGAGTTGGCCGGCGCGCAGTTGTTGCGCAAGTTGCCGGAGCGCGGCCTCATCCGGATTGGTGGGTACCCCAAGGGCGAGTTGCCGTCGGAAGTCTTCCGCCAGGCGGCGTTTTTCGCGCAACGCGGTCTGGTTGTCGAGTGAATCGTCCTGGTCCTGGATGCGCAGGGCGTGCCGCAGTTCCTCGGACGGCGCGAGCTGCATCCCAACCAAGAGCCGGCAACAATGACCTTCGCCGCCGGTCCAGCGACCGACTGCGTCCGCCAGGTGACGCCAGCCGCGGAGGTTGAAGTAGCCGACACAGAAATCGGCCCGCTCACCGACCGTCAGGGTTTCTTGCAGGACCGGCAGGAGCGCTTGGTCGATGTTGTCGAAGATTCTGGGCATGGGGGCATCCTTTGTTCGCGGCGGGAGTCCAGGTTGCGGTCGAGGCGCGGATCGGTTCGCACGGCGAGCCCCTGGGGTCCGCCACCGAGCCCGGGTCCGCTGTGCGGACCAAGGACCCCGCGGTGCGCTCGGCGGCCGTGACCATCGGCGAGGCCGGATGTCCGGACCTTTACGCCAGGCGGATTGTATGCGCGGGTGATGGTCGGGTTGCAACCAGAATCGGTCGCGGGGGCCGCCATCGAGCCGACCTTGGCGGCCCCGATGGCTCTGCCGCTGGCGCTGCGGGCCTTGATCATAATTGTGCGACACGAAGTCGCGTAAGTAATTGTTCTACTGGAAGTCTCTATATGGCGACCTGATGGAACCGACGGTTTCTCCCGTCGTAGCCTAGGAGCACATGCGAGACTGGTAACGGTCCGGTGTGAAGCTGCTCTGACAATGTACTCCGCCCGAAAGGGTAAGACGAGCCCGTGAGGGCGACCAACACTGCAAGCATCATGCGGTAGGAGGCCAGGCTGGGAGGTATGGTGAACACATGTGAATCGACATAAGACCCGTGATCAAGAAACTGCCAAAGATGCTGTTGAACTAATCCGCTCCGCGGGGCCTTCCGCGGCCATCCCGCAGCGCCATTGAATAGCGAATGAAGCGCGGATAAGCCCAGCCGTCCCACGGTTACCCGCGGCCCCGCCCCGTCCCCCATCGTCCACACTCGTAACGGCCCACTCCGGGTCGTTGACCGAGAACCAGACGATGACACCCCTGCGTCAGCAGATGATCACGGCCATGCAGATGCATGGCTTCTCGCCGCGCACCCACGAAAGCTATCTCGACGCGGTGCGTGACCTCGCCAAATTCACCCGGCGCTCCCCGGACACCCTGGAGCACGCCGATCTCACGCGCTACTTCGAGCATCTGGTGGTGCAGCGCAGTTTGGCCCCGGCCAGCGTGCGGCTGATGTACAACGGCATCCGCTTCTTCTATCTGCGGGTGCTCGGCTGGCCGACGGTCGACCTGGAGGTCACCTTACCCAAGCGCCCGCAGCGCATCCCGGAGCTGCTCACCCGCGGCGCGGTCGCCGCCATCCTGGCCGCCTGCGACAATCCGCGTTACCGCATGATGTTGACGGTCTGCTATGGCTGCGGACTGCGCCTGAGCGAAGTCCTGGCCCTGCGGGTGCAGGACATCGACGGCGAGCGCCGACTGCTGCGGATCACCCAGGGCAAGGGGGCGAAGGACCGCCTGGTCCCACTCTCACCGACCCTGCTGGAGGCGTTGCGGGACTATTGGCGCCTCTATCGGCCAGCGGATTGGCTGTTCGCCGGGCGCGCCGGGACGCCGCTGTCGCCGACCGGCTTGCAGAAGGCCTTCACCGACGCCAAGCGCCAGGCCGGCGTAACCACGGTCGGCGGGATCCATGGGCTGCGCCACGCCTACGCCACCCATCAATTGGCGGGCGGGTTGTCGGTGGAGCGCCTGCAACGGTTGATGGGCCACCGCAGCATCCAGACCACCCTGCGCTATGTGCATTGGCTGCCCAGTGCCAGCGAGGGCGAAGGGACCCTGGACCTGCTTGCCCAATTGGAGGCCGGCCATGGCTAATACCTCCCTGCAAGCGGTCATGGCGGCGTGCCTGTCCGGTTATGCCGAACATCACCCGTTGAGCCCGCACCAATGGCAGGTCTGTCATCACATCCTGGACTGTCGTACCGCCGCGCTGGGCGGCTTCGCCCTGGAATGCGACCAGTGTGGGGATTGCCCCTTCCTCTATCACGCCTGCCGTGATCGCCATTGCCCGCGCTGCCAACGCCGGGCCTCCGAGGAATGGGTCGAACGCCAGCGTGCGGCGGTGCTGCCGGTGACCTATCACCATCTGGTCTTCACGCTACCCGACACCCTCAACGGCTGGGTCGAGGTCCACCCCGAGGTGATCTACGCCTTGCTGTTCGAGACGGTGTGGGCGACCCTGTCCGCCTTCGCTGAGGACCCCAAGCGCCTGGACGGGCAGTTGGGGATGACGGCGATGCTGCACACCTGGGGGCAGACGCTGGTACGCCATGTCCACCTGCACTGTCTGGTGCCGGGCGGGGCCTTTGGCGCCGACGGGACCTGGCATCCGGCCAAGAGTACCTATCTGTTCCCGGTGCGGGCGCTGTCGCGGCACTTCCGCGGCGGTTTGGTCAGCCGGTTGCGCCGGGCCTTCAAAGACGGGCGACTGTCGCGCCTCACGGCCGCGGAGGTTGACCGCGTCCTCAACGCCCTGATGCAGCCCGAGTGGGTGGTCTATTCCAAGCCTTGTCTGGCGCGCACCGACACCGTGATCGAGTACTTGGGCCGCTACAGCCATCGCATCGCCCTGTCGGACCGGCGGCTGCTGGCCTTCGATGAAGAGGACGACACGGTGGACGTCCGCTACAAGGACTACCGCGACGGCAGTCGCAACAAGGTCATGACCCTGACCGGCGAGGAACTGATCCGGCGCTTCCTGCTGCACGTCTTACCCAAAGGGTTCATGCGCGTTCGTCATTTCGGTTTCCTGGCCAACCGCTGCCGGGCGCGCTGTCTGGCGCTGATCCGTGCGGCGCTGGCGGCCCCGCCGCCGACGCCGGAACCCGCCACGGCACCGGCGGCGACGGCGCCCTTTGACGGCTATCCCTGTCCCAAGTGCCGCACTGGGCGCTTGCACGTCACCGCGCACCTGGCCCCGCTACGGCGTGGTCAGGGGGTTTCGCTGATGCCCGCCACCTGCTAAGCCTCAGCGCCCGCCGGCCGTCCGGGACAGGCCGCCCGCGGCCTGCGTTCGCGCTCGCCCAACATCCGGGAAATGGGCTACACTTCGTCCTCAATAGCCCGTTGTCCAGCCCCGCGGAGCCCTGCGGAGGCCCGCTTGGTGCCGCACCGAGCGGCATCCGGGTGCTGCAACGTGGTCCGGGACCGACCGGCGCCCCGGCCTCAGGGATACAATTCCCTCTCTTAAAGAGGACCGCGGCCGCAGCAGGCGTCGTGCCAGGAGCGGATTAGTCCAACAAACGTTTATCCGTCGTGCGCGCGCGGCGTCGCGCTCCGACTCGGGGTCAGTTGGGCGCGCACGACGGATAAACGCTTATTCGATAGGCAGTGGCCAAAAGGCAAGTGGACAGGATGCGATCTTAATGATTGGTCGCACGAGAATGTTGCTCCACCGAGTTAGAGTCGACACCTAACCCTCTCTGTTATTTATGCGGAACGTGGTAAGCCCGTCTTTCCGCCCTACTGAGGGCAGGTGAATCGCAAGAGGATCTGTTGGGGAGGCGGGTAAAGGAAGCTGGAGCAAGCGAACGCCGGGTTGTAACGACGCGGATAGGGGCTGAAACATCGCCTCACCCGAAAGGGGGCAGACTTCCAGGTGGTCTTGAATCGTGAGAACATTTGTAGAACTCTCACAACGGCGGCAAAGCAAATGATGATAGCTTCTGCTATTGGTGCAGCCACCGACTGCAAAGTGGATTGGCGCAAGCCAGGGTACACCGAACGGTACGAGGGCTGCAAATTGGTATCGCGAAGGCCGAATGGCCGGCTCTGTCACAGGGGCTTATCAAGGCTTGAGCCGTGTGCGGTGAAAGTCGCAAGCACGGTTCTTAGGGGGCTGGGTGGCGGTAACGTCGCCTGGCTACCCGACCCGGCCACCTCGATGGGGACATCCGTCGCGGCCTGGGGGCCGCTCCTACACCGTAGGAGCGGCCCCCAGGCCGCGACGGATTGCTTAGGACCTTTCATACACTGTAATCCCTTCGCGCAAGGAGCGCGCGATCACATGGTTCGGTGATTGCCGCCAAGCGTCGATCTCGTCGCTGCTATAGAGAAGAACGTCGACCGGGAGTCGGAATGCCCTTAGCGCTTGGCGAATCCGCCTCAATTCGCCTTGCCGGGTACGCTGTGGTGTGAAGGAATCGCGTGATACCACGAGCAGATCCAGGTCGGAATCCGGGCCGGCGTCTCCGCGGGCACGGGAGCCGAACAGGACAATCCGTTCCGGGGCGACCGCGGCAACCGTTGCATTGATGATGTCGCGCGCGATTCGATCAACATCGATCACGCCGGGCTTCGTCGGTGAAGTATGGTCGCTACGATTCGTCATAAAGTCAGCTTGGCGAGTTGGCCATCTATCATCGCCTGCGTTGGTGCGGTTGCTGTACTGATCGCCCATTCCCCAAGAGCGATCAGGGCCGCGCGGCTCGGGTATTTCATGAGCTTCAAGTCCGTTGCATTGACCTGGGTGTGTCCGTTGAAGCGCCGGAAGTTCTCATCGACGGCGCTCGTGCTGAGGAACACGGCCAAACCTAGTGCAAGGGCCTCCGGCAGGCCCTGTTTACGCTCGTGAAAGACATTCAAATGATTCTCGAAACCCAGCATTTCCGTGCCGTCGAAGGCGCCCGGACGAACCGCCCCGGCAATAATCCGGCGCCGCTCTTCCTTGGCCGAGAAGCGGCGCACCACACAATAGCAGCCATTGGGATAAAGCCATTTCTCGGTCTCCGCGTTGCGTTGGATCGCGTTCGGCTTCTTCAGCCCCGGCTTGGGCCATTCGGTGCCCAGGCCCCTGAAGTGGGCGGGGTAAAGCAGCGGGACGGTACCCGGGCCCGGCAGGTCGCGCAGGTGCACCTTCAGCCGGAAATCGACCACCGGCCCGGTGGATACGCCGACGCCGATCTCGGCGAGCGAACAGGCAACGGCGGGCGACCGCTCGATGGCGTTGGGTTCAAGCGTCATCGGCACCTGGATGAAGCGTTCCGGATCACCCGGCAAGACGATGCGTTCAAAGGGGTGGGTGTGTGATGCAAGGTCGCTGAAGCCGTCATCGGTCGATGCCGACACGGTAACCTCGCCCTGCCGGGCGCCGCGTTCAAGCACGATGATGATGTTCTCCTGCAGCACCGCGTCGTCCTTGAAGGCGTTGGTGCGCGAGTCAAACAGGTGCAAATGACGGATCGCGGCACGCTCCAGCATGAAGTCACGGAACGGCCGGTAATAAGGGCCGTTGCAGAAGCTGCGCGGGATGATGGCGACGACCTGCCCGCCCGGGGCCATCAAGGCGACCGTCAGGGCGACAAAGGCTGAATATAGGTTTACCGTCTCGATGCCGATCTGCCGCAGCAGCAGGCGGTAGCGAGACGCGCTGCCGATCTTCTTGTACGGTGGATTGAGAATGGCGTGGGTGAACGGGGTCTGCCCGAACTGGACGCGATTGACTGCCTGCTCGATGAAGTCGCCGCCGAGGATTTCGTGGGTCAGTTGCGTGTGCGCGGTAAAACGGGAAAGCGAGCGGGCCAGTTCGGCGTGAAGAAGCCCGTCCAGTTCAAAGGCGGTGACGTCAATGGCGAAAAAACGCAGGTCGCCCGGGTGGCACCGGTCAAGGAAGGCGCTCGTCAGGGAGCCGATGCCGGCGCCTGGATCGAGTAATCGACACCGATCCGCGGCCGTCGGGCGGAATAGCCCGGCCATGAAGCGGGCCGTGCGGGCCGGCGTGAGAAATTGGCCGAAGAGCGATTTCTTTTGGGCGCCGGTGTTTTGCGATACCCGGAGCCTTGTCTGTTCCAGTGCGGATAACAATGATGGACCTGCTGGTTTGTCTTGAATCATAATAAAGCGATGATCGGTGCGGCGGACCTGGGGTCTGGCTCCGAGCTTGGTCCGCACAGCGGACCCTACGGGCTGGCTCCGCGCTTGGTCCGCACAGCGGACCCTACAGGGTGGCTCCGAGCTTGGTCCGCACAGCGGACCCTACGGGCTGGCTCCGAGCTAGGTCCGCACAGCGGACCCTACGGATCTCGCGGCGGGCGAGGGCGTCGGCAACGATCGAGACCGGATGCCCGCGCCCCGGTATCCGGCGGATTGTATGCGCGGGTAACGGCCGGGTTGCAACCATCATCGGTTGCGGGGGCGTCGTCGCGGCGCTCGCGGGCCGCGGCGCCTCTGCCGCGGCGAACGCTGACGCCGCGTTCGCGCGCGGCCGGTCGCGGCTGAAGCCGCTCCCACAGCGTCGCTGCGCGACTTGCCTGGGCGGCCCCGACGCGCGGGTGGGGACGTGGCACGGCCGCGGCGATAGCGGACAGCCCCGCGGTTTGGGGTATCATCCCCGGCTGCTGGTGACCATCGGCACCCCGGGGGCCGCTTGTGGGCGGCCTCGTTGGCGTGCCGGGCTCTGATTTCTTAGAGGCTTCTCCTGAGGAACTCCCCTTGCTCGAGTTGATGCGCGCGGGCGGTTGGCTGATGTGGCCGATCCTCGCCTGTTCCGTGGTCGCCACCGCCCTGGTGATCGAGCGCGCCCTGACCCTGCGGCGCTCGCGCATCATGCCGGAGGATCTGGTGAGCCGGATCTGGCAACTGCATCGGCAGGGGAAGCTCGGCGCGGACCAGATCGAGGAGATCCGGGAGGGCTCGCCCCTGGGCCGGATGCTGGCGGCGGGGCTCGTGAACCTTAGTCACTCGCGTGAGGTGATGAAGGAGGCGCTCAGTGATGCCGGCCGCCATGTGGTGGCGGACCTGGAGCGCTACCTCAATGCCCTGGGGACCATCGCCGCGGTCTCGCCGCTGCTCGGCCTGCTGGGCACCGTCGTGGGGATGATCAAGATGTTTACGGTCATCACGAGCGCGGGGGTCGGTAACCCCGCGCTGCTGGCGGGCGGCATCGCGACCGCCCTGCTGACCACGGCGGCGGGGCTCTTCGTCGCCATCCCGACGCTCCTGTGCCATCGCTTTTTCGAGGGCAAGGTGGATCGGCTGGCGATCGAGATGGAGGCGCAGGCCCTGCGGCTGGTGGAGGTGATGAAGGGCGAGCGCGAAGACGCCGGGGAGTCCTGATGAACCTGCGCCCCAACCGCCGCAAGCCGCCGGAATTGGTCCTGATACCGCTGCTGGACGTGCTGCTGGTGCTGCTGATCTTCTTCATGGTCTCGACCACCTTCAAGGAGAAGGACGCCTCGCGGCTGCACCTCCAATTGCCCCAGGCGCAGGGGGAGGAGGAGCGCCCGAACCAGGACCCGGAGCGGCTGCGAATCACTATCGATCAGGGGGGGAATTTCTATGTGGACGACCGCGCGGTGGTGGACCAACAGACCCAGACCCTGGTGCGGGCCATCACCGGCGCCCTGGGTGAGCGCAAGGGCTTGGCGGTGTTGATCCAGGCCGATGCCCTGAGCCCCCACCAGGCGGTGATGACCGCGCTCGACGCGGCGGCGCAGTTGGGTCTGTTGAAGATCGCCTTCAGTGCCACCCGGGCGGCCCCGGCGGCCGACCGATGAGTATCGGCGACGAGGTCCCGTTCCAGGTGCAGGCCCGGCAGGTCTACGGGCGGCTGCTCGGCTATGCCCGGCCCTACTGGAAGATGTTCGGCTTCTCGATCTTCGGGATGCTGATCTACGCGGCGACCGAGCCGCTCTTCGCCGCGATGATGAAGCCGCTGATCGACGGAAGCTTCGTGCACAAGGACGAGTCCGTGGTGCGGGCCATGCCGGTGTTCCTGGTGGTGATCTTCCTGGTGCGCGGGGTCGCCGGCTTCATCAACGACTATTGCCTGAGTTGGATCGGGCGGCGCGTGGTGGCGGACCTGCGCCAGGCCATGTTCGAGCACCTGCTGCGGGTGCCCACCCGTTACTACGACACCCACGGCTCCGGCCACATCCTGGCCAAACTGACCTACAACGTGGAGAACGTGGCGAGCGCCGCCACCTCCGCCGTCACCACCCTGGTGCGCGACGGCGCCACGGTTATCGGCCTCATGGGCTACATGCTCTATATCAACGCCAGCCTCTCGGTGATCTTTCTGGTGATCGGCCCGGTGATGGCCGGCGCGGTCAAATACGCCACCAAGCGCTTCCGGCGCTACAGCCGGCGCATCCAGGACCGGGTGGGCGAACTCACCCATGTGGCCCAGGAGGCGATCGACGGTCATCGGGTGGTCAAGGCCTTCGGTGGCCAGGCGCAGGAATCGCGTCACTTCGGCTTCATCAACGAGAAGACCCGCTCGCTGCAGATGAAGATGATCGCCACCGAGTCGGCGAGCGTTCCCCTGGTGCAGATGATCGCGGCGCTCGCCATCGCGGTGATCGTCTATCTCTCCACCCTCCAGGGCCTGCGCGAAGACATCACGGTGGGCACCTTCATGTCCTTCGTGGTTGCCATGGGCCTGCTGCTCCCCCCGGTCAAGCGGCTCACCGGGGTCAATTCCCACCTGCAGCGCGGTATCATCGCGGCGCAGAGCCTGTTCGAGCTGCTGGACTCGGACCCCGAATCCGATACGGGCACCCGCACCCTGGGGCGCGCCCAGGGCCGTATCGAGTACCGGGGCGTAACTCACCAGTATGCCGCGGACAAGACGCCCGCGATCATCGATCTCAACCTGGTCATCGAACCGGGCGAGAAGGTGGCCCTGGTGGGCCGCTCCGGTAGCGGCAAGACCACGATCGCGAGCCTGCTGCCGCGCTTCTACGACCCTACCGCCGGGCAGATCCGCATCGACGGGGTGCCGATCCTGGAGTTGCGGCTCAGTGACCTGCGCGCCCAGATCGCGCTCGTCAGCCAGGACGTGGTGCTCTTCAACGACAGTATTGCCGACAACATCGCCTATGGTCGGGCGCAGCCCCCGTCGCTTGCGGAGCTGACACGGGTGGCGCAGGCGGCCCATGCGCTGGAATTCATCGAGGGGCTGCCCCAGGGCTTCGATACCCCCATCGGGGACCGCGGTGTATTGCTCTCCGGGGGCCAGCGCCAGCGCCTGGCCATTGCGCGGGCCATGCTCAAGGACGCGCCCATCCTGATCCTGGACGAGGCGACCTCGGCCCTGGACACCGAGTCCGAGCGCCACATCCAGGCGGCGTTGGAGCAGTTGATGGCGCACCGCACCACGCTCGTCATCGCCCACCGCCTGTCGACCATCGAGAACGCCGACCGGATCCTGGTGCTGCTGGAGGGGCGCATCGTCGAGCAGGGGCGCCACGCGGAGCTCCTGGCCCTGGGCGGCTATTATGCGCGGCTGCATCGGCTGCAGTTTCATGACGGTCCTGAGCCGGGGGCGAGCCCGCTGGGTGACGGGTCAGTGTGAAACCGCAGAAGATCTTTTGTCCGCAAATGAACGCAAATGAACGCAAATGAATGTTGCTTTGCGGTTGCACGTCATACCACGATCAAGGCCCGATTGAGGTACCACCTTAAGCGACACTTATTGTGCGGGTTATTTGCGTTCATTTGCGTTTATTTGCGGACAAGTCCTCTTTGCGTTTCATAGACCCCACAGCCGTCTGGTACCGTCGGTACCATCCCTTGTCCCTGGCCCTGGCGCCGCTGGGCTGGCTCTATTGCGCGGTGGCGTTGGTCCGCCGCCACGGGTACCGCCGCGGCTTGTTCGCGGTGCGGCGCCTGCCGGTGCCGGTGGTCGTGGTGGGCAACCTGACCGTGGGCGGCACCGGCAAGACCCCGCTGGTGCTGCGGCTCGCGGAGTTGGCGGTGGCGCGGGGCTGGCGGCCGGCGATCATCACCCGCGGCTACGGCGCCCGCTCGGGTCCATGGCCGCGGGTGGCCGCGGCGGCGGACGACCCCTTGCTGGTGGGGGATGAGCCGCTGCTGCTCGCCCGGCGCGGGGTCTGCCCGGTGGTGGTCGGGCCGGATCGGGCGGCGGACGGCGCCCTTGCCATCCGTCGCTGCGGGTGTAATCTGCTGCTGTGCGACGACGGTCTCCAGCACTATCGACTCGCGCGCGACCTGGAGATCGCCGTGGTCGACGGCGAACGGGGCCTGGGCAACGGCCGCTGCCTGCCCGCCGGGCCCCTGCGGGAGCCGGGCGGACGGCTGGGGAGTGTCGACCTGGTGATCCATCATGGCGGCAACGCGGCCGGGTATCGGTTCGGCTTGGTCCCCGGTGACACGCAGGCCTTGCGTGACCCGGCGCGGCGCCGCCCCTTGAGCGACTTTCGTGGGCAGCGGGTGACGGCGGTGGCCGGTATCGGCAATCCGGGGCGCTTCTTTGCGATGCTGCGCGCCCGCGGCCTGCTGGTGGATGAGCTGCCCTATCCGGACCACCACCCATTCAGCGCGGCCGAGGCGGCGCAGTGGCCGCCCGGTCCCGTGTTGATGACCGAGAAGGACGCCGTGAAGTGCGCCGCCTTCGCGGGGCCCGACCACTGGGTGTGCCCGGTGGCGGCGGCGCCCGATCCGGCCTTCGTGGCGGCGCTCTTCGCGCGGCTCGGGCCGGCGCCCGCGGCAAATGACGAAACCCAAAGTCCATCGTTCACGCAGCAGGAGACAGTCAGCCCTTGAACACCCGACCATCGCCCACCGATCCGGCGCCGCCGCCATTGGACTTCAAGGTCGTGATCCCGGCCCGCTACGGCTCCACCCGGCTGCCCGGCAAGCCGCTCCTGCCCATCGCCGGCAAGCCCATGATCGCGCATGTGGTGGAGCGCGCACTGGCGAGCGGGGCCGGCGAGGTCGTGGTGGCCACGGATGACCAACGGATCGTCGCGGCCTGTGCCGCCTGCGGGGTCGAGGCGCAGTTGACCGGGGCGCACCATCACAGCGGTTCGGACCGTGTGGCCGAGGTCATCGCGCAGCGCGGCTGGGCCGCCGATACGGTGGTCGTCAACCTGCAGGGGGACGAGCCCTGTATGCCGCCCGCGCTGATCCGACAGGTGGCGCTTAACCTGTGCGGGCAGGATGGGGTGCAGATGGCCACCCTGGCCTATCCGATCGCCGACGCCGCGACCCTCTTCGACCCCCATGTGGTCAAGGTGGTGACCGATGCCGCCGGCTTCGCCCTGTACTTCTCCCGCGCCCCGCTGCCCTGGCACCGGGACGAGTTCATGGGTAAGCGAACCCATCTGCCCAACTCCGTGACCTTCCTGCGTCACATCGGGCTCTATGCCTATCGGGCGGGCTTCCTCGAGCGTTACGTCGCCTGGGAGCCTTCCCCGCTCGAACTGGCCGAATCACTGGAGCAACTGCGGGTCCTGTGGCACGGCGAGCGCGTTCATGTCGGGGTTGCGGCGGAGGAACCCGGACCTGGTGTGGACAATGCCCAGGACTTGGCGCGGGTGACGCGGCTCCTCGGCGGATGAAGACAGGGAAGTACGTTAGTACGTTAGTACGTCAGGACTCCGCTTCGTACTCACCCCGTGCCAACGTACTCCCGTACTAACGTACTTATTTCTGCGAAGAGGAGCAATCATGCACAAGCATCCGATCGGCCTTGGTGTTCTGCTGGTACTCACGGTCTGCGCCAACCCCCCCGTGCGGGCGCAGGGTGCCGACGGCGGCCCCGGCGCCTATCGAGCGCCCGCCGATGTGGGCCGGGCCTCCGGGCAACCGGCACCGGTGCCCGCCCCGGGCGGCGGTTATCAGGTCCCCGGGTACTCTGGGCCGGCCTATGGCCAATCGGGAGCGGGGTCCGCCCCGGGCGGCGGTTATCAGGTCCCCGGGTATTCCGGGCCGGCCTATGGTCAGCCGGGAGCGGGGTCCGCCCCGGGCGGCGGTTATCAGGTCCCCGGGTACTCCGGGCCGGCCTATGGCCAATCGGGAGCGGGGTCCGCCCCGGGCGGCGGTTATCAGGTTCCCGGGTACTCCGGGCCGGCCTATGGTCAGCCGGGAGTGGGGGCCGCCCCGGGCGGCGGTTACCAGGTTCCCGGGTACGCCGGGCCGGCCTATGGTCAGCCGGGAGCGGCGCCCGCCCCCGGCGCTGGGGGTCCGCCCCCGGGCTACTCCGGCCCCGGCCCGGGCTACGGTTACGCCCCCCAGGGTGGGTACGGACCCGGTAACGGCCAGAGGCCCGGTCCCGGCGGCGACGGACCGGGCTATAACGGCCCCCCCTACGGCGGCGATCAGCCGCCCCCCCGCGCGGGCGGCAACGGCTTCAACCCGATGAAGAACATGCCGAACCCCATGAAGGTCTTCGGCGGGAACCGCAACAACTGATCCACGGCTGAAGCCCTGGACTCCGGCCCGGGGCGGCCGCAACGATGATCAAGGGCGGGGGTGCCGTCCCAGCCGCCGCCCTTGTCTGTTGTCCGCATCGCGGCTAGCATCGCTGCCTTACCCAATCGCGGTACGGTTGGGATTTCTAATTTCGTTAAGGGGAGTTTTCCATGGCCTTGTTTGACAGTCTGATTGGTGAACTGGAACAACGCTTCGGCCTGGGCGAAAGCGCCCGCGCCTTCGTCGCGGACACAATTCGTTATATCGTCGCTACGGACCATGGGGGGCTGCGCGGGTTCATCGATCTTTTCAAGGAAGCCGGGCTCGGCCATATCGCGGCCTCCTGGGTGACCAAGGTGCGCGAGAGTCTGCCGTTGACCGGGGCCCAACTGGAGGGCGTCCTCGGTAGCGGCCTGATCGACCGCCTGGCGAGCCGGTTTTCGCTGCCGGACTCCACGGCGCGCGACGCGCTGGCCTACGCCGTACCAAAGCTCGTCAATTTGCTCACGCCCGCCGGCTACATCCAGGACTCGATGGAGGGGGAGGTCGCGTCCTTCCTCGAGCGCTCTGCCGCTGGTGTCACTCCGGCCGCGGCCGCGGTCGGCCCGATCGTCGCCGCAGTCAGTCCAGCCGCCGCCGCGGTCAGCCCGGCTGCCGTGGTTAAGCCAGCCGCTGCCACAGCCAGCCCGGCCGTCGCGGCGGTCAGTCCAGCCGCCGCCGTGGTCAGCCCGGCTGCCGTGGTCAAGCCGGCCGCCGCCGCGGTCAGCCCGGCCGCCATGGTCAAGCCAGCCGCCGCCGCGGTCAGCCCGACCGCCGTGGTCAAGCCAGCCACCGCCGCGGTCAGTCCGGCCGCTGCGGCTACTCGGCCCGCTGTCGTCGCCCCGGTCGCGGCAGCGACACCCGCGGTCCCGGCCCCCCCGCCCCCATCGACACAGGCGCGGGAATCGCGCGGGATGCCCGTCTGGGGCTGGTTGGCGGCGCTCGCCTGGGCGGGACTCCTCGGCTACTGGGCCTGGCACGGACCCGAGCAGGCGCAGGACGCGCTTGCCGTCGCCGCCGTGCAGCCCCAGGCGCTGCCGGTGCCCCGCCTGGCCCTGAGCAATGACGACGGCAAGGTCCAATACGCGGGTGTGGTGGCGGATGAGAAGTCCCGCGCTACCATCCTCGATGGACTAAGCAGTGTGTTCGGTGCGGCCAATTGCTCGGGCGAACTGGAACTGGACCCCCGGGTTGGGCCGGCGTCCTGGCTTGCCGATCTTGGTGCCCTGCTGCCGCGGTTCAGGCTGCCCGGCGCGGACCTCCTGCTCGAAGGCAACGACATCAAGGTCGGCGGTTGGCTGTCCGACACTGAGCGCTCAAAGCTGCTGGATGCCATCAAGTTGCAGTTTGGAAGCGGTTTTTCGTTCGGGTTCCTGGGGGACAAGACCGGCGAAGCCGTCAAGACGGGCGCCGATCGGACCCGGGCCGCGCTCGCGGCCCTGAGGGCGGGCTACGGTGGTGCCGATCTGGTCAAGGCGCTGAATCTCTGGGTGATCAACTTCTCGACCGACAGTGCCGAGGTCCCGCTCGATAGTCTGCCGCTCGTCACCGCTGCCGCCCAGGCCATCCTGGGCGCTCCGCCAACCGTCGTCATCGAGATTGCCGGCCACACCGACAACAGCGGCGATCCGGCCAGGAACAGGGCACTTTCGGAGGCGCGCGCCGTATCCGTGCGCGAGGCGCTGGTCGTCGTCGGGGTGCCGGCCGGGCGACTGAAGGCGAGGGGCTACGGCAGTGACATCCCGGTGGCGAGTAACGAAACCCCGGCCGGCCGGTTCCGTAACCGCCGCATCGAGTTCAAGACCCAGCAGTAAGGGGCGCGGCCAGCGGACCAAAGACAGCCAACCCGGTCAGGGTTGCGCCGTCGTGTCCGCGGTGCGCGCCTTGATCTTAACTGCGGCTACGCGCCCTTGCGGCAACCCGTCGCGGCCGGGGGGCCGCTCCTACGGCGTAGGAGCGGCCCCCCGGCCGTGATGGATGTTACCCTGAGAGATGACCGAAGTTATGATCGAAGCGTTTGTGCGGATCGTCGACCGTGCGGTGAGCGCGCTGGATTGGGACGGTCGTGGTCCCCTCACTCCCGATCGCGGCGCTCGACGGTCTCCGGGTCGGCGATGATGGGGCGGTAGATCTCGACCCGATTGCCGTCCGCAAGCGGGGTGTCGAGCGTCACGACCCGGCCGAAGATGCCAACCTGGTTGCGCGCCAGATCGATCTCCGGGAATTGGGCGAGCAGGCCGGAGCGCTGTATCGCATCCCGTGCCGAACTGCCGTCCGGCACATCGAGCTTGAGCCAGGTCTGTTTGAATTTGTCCGCATAGGCGACGCCGACGTGCATGGTGACCTCCGGGGTCGGGCGTGGGAAGATGATTGTCTGCATCTGAGCGCAAATGAAGTCTGGTGGATGCGCGGTAAGTAGCAAGGCAATAGAAAATTAAGCGGAATCATTGTCGTTGTCGTTGTCGTAATCGTAATCGTAATTCGGAGAAACGATGCACTTTGGGGTGCGACAGAGTCCGGGGCGCTACGATAACCTCGACAACGACAACGACAACGACAACGACAACGACCGATGTCACGCCCTTTCAGGGCTGGTCCACTCCATTCTGCTATCCCAGGGCGCTGCCCTGGGCTGGTATGTCGCGCCCCTTCGGGGCTCAGGCCGCCGCATGGCTGTCCGCCGACTGTTGCTCCGTCGCCGGCGCGGCGGCCTTGGTGTCGCGCTTGCGTGCCGCCATGGCCTCGCGCTTGGCGCGCTGTATCGCCTCGATCCGCTCGGTGCGCTGCTCGATCAGGCGCCGGGTCTCGGTCTGTTTCTGCTTGGTGCGCCCGCGGGCGGCCATCTCGCCCTTGGCGTAGCTGAAGAACTGCGCGAGCGGGATATGGGAGGGGCAGACATAGGAGCAGGAGCCGCAGCCGATGCAGTCCATCAGCCCCAGGCGCACCGTGCCCTCCAGGTCCCCGGCGCGGGCATGGGCGGCCATGTTCAGCGGCAGCAGGCCGCAGGGGCAGGCGGTCACGCAACTCCCGCAGCGGATACAGGCGGAGCGCGGGGCGGCGTTGATCTCGGCCGCGGTCAGGGCCAGGACGCCATTGCTGCCCTTGACGATGGGGACCCGGGTGCCCGGCAGCGGCGAACCCATCATGGGGCCCCCGCTCACCAGGCGCGCCGGCTCCTCGCGGAAGCCGCCGCAGTGGTCGATCAGGTGCTGCACCGGCGTGCCCAGGGGCACCCGCAGGTTGCGCGGCCGGTTGATGGCCGCGCCGCTCACCGTGACCAACCGCGCCACCAGGGGCCAGCCCAGCCGCAGGGCCTGGTGGACCGCGAAGGCCGTTGCCGGGTTGTGGACGACGACGCCGATGTCGGCGGTCAGGCCGCGGGCCGGGGTCTCCTGGCCGGTGATGGCCTGCACCAGGTGCTTCTCCGAGCCCATGGGGAAGCGCATGGGCAGGTGGGCGACGCTGACGCTCGGGTAGGGCGCGGCGGCCTGGGTCATGGCGTCCTGCGCCTGCGGCTTGTTGTTCTCGATCCCGATGATGATCCGCGCGACCCCGAGCGCATGGGCCATGATGCGGGCGCCGTCCAGGACCCCTTCGGCGTGCTCGCGCATCAGCCGGTCGTCGCAGGTGAGATAGGGCTCGCATTCGGCCCCGTTGATCACCAGCGTGTGGAGACTGTACTTGGTGCGCAGGTTGAGCTTGACCGCCGAGGGGAAGGTCGCCCCGCCCATCCCGACGATCCCGGCCGCCGCGACGCGCGCGGCAATCTCCTCCGGGGTCAGGGCGAAGGGGTCAGGCACGCCCTCCAGGCCCTCCACCCAGCGGTCCTCGCCGTCGGGTTGCAGGGTGATGGTGCGCACCGAGAGGCCGGAGGCGTGGTGGGCCGGGAAGCTGCCGATGCCCATGACCCGACCCGAGGTCGGGGCGTGCACCGGGGCCGACATGGGTCCCTGCGCCTGGCCGATGAGTTCTCCCTTGGCGACCCGCTGGCCGCGCCGCACCGCCGGGGTGGCCGGGTTGCCGATGTGCTGTTGCAGCGGGACGTGCAGCAGGGGTGCCAGCGGCAGGTCCTCGATCGCCTGCCCGGCCGCCAGTTGTTTGCGGTCTTGCGGGTGGACACCGCCGCGGATCTTGAACAGTTTCATGTCGACCTCCTGCGCTTAAGCGGTTGCCAGGGCCGGGTTCGGCCAGAACCAGGTCTGGAGGGTCGGCGCTACGGGCCGCATCTCGATACACTCGGTGGGGCAGACCTCGAAGCACTTCTCGCAGCCGATGCAGGCGTCGGCGAAGACGCTGTGAATCATGTTGTTCGCCCCCATGATCGCGTCCGTAGGGCAGCGCTTGAAGCACTTGGTGCAGCCGACGCAGAGGTTTTCATTGACGTGGGCCACCGTCGGGGCCTTCTCCGCCACCCCCGCGAGATCCACCGTTTTTCCCAGCAGGCTGCCCAGGGCCTCGGCGACCGCCCGTCCCCCGGGCGGGCAGACCGTGGGCGGGGCGGTGCCGGCGGTGAGGGCCTCGGCCGCCTGGCCGCAGCCCACATAGCCGCACTGTCCGCACTGGGAGCCCGGCAGCAGGGCCAGGGCCTGCGCGGTCAGCGGATTGCCCTCTACTTTCAGGTAATGGGAGGCGAGGCCGAGGATGCCCCCTAAGACCAGACCGAGCAGGGCCAGACTACCGATGGCGGTACCGATGGCGGCGAGCATAATTGCGTTCCTCTGATGCGAGCGGCAAGCCGCTCGTTTGAAAGGGTTTTGAGCCGCGAACGGGCGCCAATGCAGCGCTGCGAAGTCCGCTTGCGGACCTCGCCTCAAGACCTTCTTTGCTGACTGCACTGCAAAGGAGGTGCCAGGAGGTCCCGGGGGCGCAGACCAAGCGCCCGGGGCCGGCGCGGGAGCTGCCGGCCCGCCGCACAAAGCCCTTATGGATCATGTCAATCGCTTGCCGGCCGGTGCGCCGCGGCGCACCGGACGCAGGTTCCCTGGTGAAGGCCAGGCGCGTCCGGGGCTGTTGACGACATGACAATACCCACGCGGCGACTCGGCGGAATTGTCGTAATATCGACAGCTGCCGACCGCAAGACCAGCGCCGCCGGCGACCCGAACCCCAACCCCTGACGCCCAGGAGAACACCGTGTCGGCCCGACCATCCCCGGAGTCCCCGGAAACCCCGATACAGCTCGTCGCCACCGCCCTGGGCGAGTTCCTCGCGGCCCCCCCGCCGGGGACCCCGGGGGAGGTCGTCGAGGCCCTCACCCTGATGGCGGGCAACCCGCGCGACCCGCTGTCGCCGCGCCTCTTCTTCGAGGCCGTGGAACAGGCCCCCTCGGCGATCTCCATCACCGACGCGCGCGCGACCATCCTCTACGCCAACCGCGCCTTCGAGATCCTGACCGGCTTCAGCCGCGCCGAGGTGATCGGACAGAACGAGGCGATCCTGTCCAACCAGGCGACCCCGGACAATGTCTATCAACATCTGTGGCGGACCATTCAGCGCAAGCAGACCTGGACCGGGACCCTGGTCAACCGCACCAAACAGGGCGGGGACTATCTGGCGGAACTGATCATCGCCCCGGTGCTCGATCGCAACAATGACATCAAATACTTCCTCGGGATGCACCGCGATGTCACCAAGCTGCACGAACTGGAGGGTGAACTGCGCCGCCAGAAGGCGCGCATCGAGACCGTCCTGGACGCCGCACCCGTGGTGGTGGTCCTGCTCGATGCCGCGGGCCAGGTGATCCTCGCCAATCAGGAATACCAGCGCCTCGTCGGCGACCTGCGCGGGCAGGAACCGGCGCAGACCCTGAGCACGGCGCTGCGCGAACAGGTCGGGCTGGACCCCTTGGCCGAGTGCCTGGCCGGGCGCGCCTTCAAGGACCTGGAGGTCAGCATCGTCCTGCCGGGGGCCAGCGGCCCGCGCTGGTTCTCCTGCTCCGGCACCCCGGCCGACGAGGTCGACCCCAGCGCCCGCGGCTTCTTCGGCCGGCAGAAGCCCGGCGAGCGGCGGATGCTGCTCCTCGCCAACGAGGTCACCGCCCGCCGCCGGGAGGTGGACCGGGCGCACCTGGAGAACCTGCGCGCGCGCCTGGCCGAGCAGCAGTTGGCCCACGGGATGCGCGAGGCCCTGGCCGCGGCCATCTACCAGATCCAGGCCCCCATGAACGTGATCCAGGCGGCCGCCGCCATGGCCCGCGGCGGCAATGCGAGCCTCGCCACCCTGGCCGGGATGCTGGAGGAGATCAGCCGCTCCGGGGCGCGCGCCCTGGACACCCTGAAGGCGGCCCTGCCGGAGGGGCCGCGCGAGCCCGGGGTCATGGTCAACGTCAACGACCTGCTGCGCCAGGTCCTGGTGCTTGCGACCGACCGGCTGCTGGCCGCCGGGGTCGTGGTCGACTGGCGCCCGGCGCACCTGTTGCCGGAACTGCCGGGCCACCAGGATTCACTCAGATCCCTGTTCAAGCACCTGATCGACAATGCCATCCAGGCACTCGGCGAGTCCGGCCGGCCGCATCGCGACCTGCTGCTCGCCACCCGCCTGGTGGACGGGGCGGTGGAGGTGGCGATCCAGGACAACGGCCGCGGCATCCCGTTCGAGGACCGCTACCGGGTCTTCGAGCCCTTCTATATCGGCTGGCGCAACCGCCGCGGCCGGGCCGGCATGGGGTTGGCGATGGCCCAGGAGATCGTCACCGAGCACGGCGGCAGTATCGAGGTGGACCCGGACTTCCAGGACGGCTGCCGCATCCTGCTCACCCTGAACGCCGTGCCGGCGGATGAGTGAGCCCATGAATCGCGACCCCCTGGTACCGGTCACCGCCACGGAGGCGGCGCGGCTGGATCTGCTGGAGACCCAGTTGGCCGCACTCTACGAGGTCAGCACCGTGCTCAGCCGCTCGCTTGATCTGCGCCAGACGCTGCGCGAGGTCCTGCGGGTGCTGCACGAGCGCGGCCGGCTCTGTTACGGACTGGTCAGCCTGCTCGATGAGGAGAGCGGCGAGCTGCTGATCAGCGCCCTCTACAACAAAGAGGATGCCGACCCCTTCGAGCCGGTCAGCTACCGCCCCGGCGAGGGCGTGATCGGGCGCATCCTGGAGAAAAACCAGCCCTGGATTCTGCCCCGGGTAGGGGACGAGCCGCGCTTCCTGGACCGCCTGAACCTCTACCAATCGGACCTGCCCTTCATCGGCGTGCCCATCCGCATCGGCGAGGGCGCCGCGGTCGGCGTCTTCGCCGCCCAGCCGCCGGTGGCCGACGGCCTGCTGGAGGAGCGCGCCCGCTTCCTGGAGATGGTCGCCAACCTCATCGGCCAGGCCATCCGCCTGGCGCGCGGGGTGGAGGCCGAACAGGCGGCCCTGCGCGAGGAGCGCGACAAGCTGCGCCGCGAGGTCAAGGGCGTCCACGGCTTCGACAGCATCATCGGGCGCACCCAGCCGATGCGCCTGGTCTTCGACCAGGTCCGCCAGGTCGCCAAGTGGACCACCACCGTGCTCATTCGCGGCGAGTCCGGCACCGGCAAGGAACTGATCGCCAGCGCCATCCACTACAACTCACCGCGCGCCCGCGCCCCCTTCATCAAGCTCAACTGCGCCGCGCTCCCGGACAACCTGCTGGAGTCCGAACTCTTCGGGCACGAAAAGGGCGCCTTCACCGGCGCCGTGGCCATGCGCAAGGGCCGCTTCGAGCAGGCCGACGGCGGCACCCTGTTCTTAGACGAGATCGGCGAGATCAGCCCCGCCTTCCAGGCCAAGCTCCTGCGCGTACTCCAGGAGGGCGAGTTCGAGCGGGTCGGCGGCGGCCGGACGCTGAAGGTCGACGTGCGCATCATCGCCGCCACCAACCGGGATCTTGAGGCCGAGGTGCGCGCCTCCGAGTTTCGCGAGGACCTCTACTACCGGCTCAACGTCATGCCCATCCGCATGCCCGCCCTGCGCGAACGCATTGAGGACATCCCGGATCTCGCCCGCTTCCTGGTCACCAAGGTCGCGCGGATGCAGGGCCGGGAGCTCTCGATCACCGACAGTGCCCTGCGCATCCTCATGCGCCACGACTGGCCCGGCAATGTGCGGGAGCTTGAGAACTGCATGGAGCGCGCGGCCGTCATGAGCGCCGACGGCACCATCGACCGCGGCGTCATCGAACTCACCGGCCTGGATGTCAGCACCTGGGACGGGCGGCCCGCCGGCGCCACCCTGGGGACCGCGCCCGGCAGCGGTGCCGATCCAGGCCCCGAGTCCTCGGCCGACTCAGGCCCCAAGGTCGACCTGGACGACCCGGATCTCGACGAACGCGAGCGCGTCATCGCCGCCCTGGAAGAGGCCGGCTGGGTCCAGGCCAAGGCCGCGCGCCTGCTCAACATGACACCGCGGCAGATTGCCTATCGGATCCAGACGCTCAACATCAAGGTGCGCCAGTTCTGAGCTGGTGGCCGACCCCGGGAGCGCCCCCTGGGAGCGCCGCACCCCAGTGCGGCGCGTGCTCGCAAAAACCCCGACTGTGTAGGCTGTGCAGAGGCCTGGCCGCACTGGGGTGCGGCGCTCCCGGTAGCAATTCCGGCTCCCGCGCCGGACGGGCGTCCGACACGTTTTCTCCCGACCCACGGGCCCGCACCAGGCAACAGCACCAGAACAAGGGGTCGGATCGAGAGGAATGTCCCGCCCCCCAAGCTACCAGGCTGCTTCCATCGCAGGGTCAACCTGCATAGACTCGAGTCCGCGGGTCTTGGTCATAATCCCGGCCACCCGGCACCGGCGAGAGCACGCGCGCAACGCGGGTCGAATGCTGGGAGCGCCGCACCCCAGTGCGGCGCGGCCTCGCGGGCGACCACGACGCTGCGTGCTGCGGATAGGCCGCGCCGCACTGGGGTGCGGCGCTCCCAGTGGCCGGAGTGATGACCAAGGCCAATCCGCGAACTCAAGTCCACCAGGAGCCGCCGATGACGCTAACCGTCAACGTCCACGAGGCCAAGACCCACCTATCCAAGCTCCTGGAGCAGGCCCATGCCGGTCAGGAGAGCATCCTGGCCAAGGCCGGCAAGCCCTACGCACGCCTGATGCCCTTGGCGCCCACACCCGCCCGGCGTCAACCGGGGCGCCTCGCGGGCCAGGGCTCCGTCGAGTTCACCCGTAGCCCCTTGAGCTTGTGACCGATGTTCGCAGAACTGGATTTTCGGCCCGAAATGTCTTACAACAGTCGGCATGGCCGAAATTCCTTGCCAGTCCTGCCGCCCCGCGTCGGAGTTACTCCGGCGTCTGGAGGTCCGCCTGATCCTGCCCGGGGAGCGGGACGCGTGGGATGCGCTGGTCGAGGCGCATCATTACCTGGGCCTACGCTCGTTATTCGGCAAGACCTTACGCTACGTTGCCACGCTTGATGGGTGCTGGCTGGCGCTGCTCGGCTGGCAGGCGGCGGCGCTCAAGTGCGCGGCCCGCGATGCCTGGATCGGTTGGCCGCGGGTGCTGCACTATCAACGCCTGCATCTGCTGGCCAACAACGCCCGGTTCTTGATCCTCCCCGCCACCGGGCGCGTCCCTAATCTGGCCTCGCGCATCCTGGCGCTGAACCTGCGGCGCCTGTCCGACGATTGGCTGCGCGTCCATGGTCACCGCCTGTTGCTGGCCGAGACCTTCGTCGATCCAACGCGTTTTACCGGTGCCTGTTACCGCGCCGCCAACTGGCAGGTGGTCGGCACCACGCGCGGCTTTGCGCGCTGCAACGGCCGCTATACCCCCCATGGCGAACCCAAGCAGGCACTCGTCTATCCGTTGCACCCACGCGCCCGGGCGCTGTTGTGCGCCCCCGTGCTACCCGCCCCTTGGAGCACGCCAATGCAATCCGTCACCCTGACCACGGCCCAGATGCAGGACCTGCAGCAGCGTCTGCGCGCGCTGCCCGATCGGCGCCGTCCGCGCGGTAAACGCCATCCCCAGGCCACGGTGTTGAGCATCGGCCTCGCCGCCGTACTCGCCGGCAACCGCGGCTATACCGCGCTCGCCGAGTGGGCAGCGCGCCTGACCCAGGCCCAACTCAAGCGTCTACACGCCCGCTACAATCCCCGCACCGAGCGCTTCGAGCCACCCTCCGAGCCGACCTTGCGCCGCGTCCTGCAAGCCAGCGACGTTGCCGCCATTGATGCCACCTTGAGTGACTGGCTGCTCGGCCTCGTCGCTGCCGACGATGCCGTGGCCGTCGATGGTAAGGCCCTGCGCGGGGCGGTGCGCCCCGACGGCACCCAGGTGCATCTGCTCAGCGCGTTCCTCCAAGATCAGGGCGTGACCGTGGCGCAGCGCGAGATCCCGGCCAAGACCAACGAGATCCCGGAGCTCAAACCGCTGCTCGCACCCTTGGACCTCACGGGACGGGTGGTCACCGCCGATGCGCTGCATACCCAACGCGAGACCGCGCGCTTCCTGGTCGAGGAGAAACAGGCCCACTATTTTTTCACGGTCAAAGAAAATCAGCCCACCCTCTATGCCGACCTCAGCGCCCTGACCGAGGCGCATTTCCCCCCTCTGCACCACGACCCTCGATAAGGGCCATGGGCGCCTGGAGCAGCGCCGCTTGATGGCCTCCACGGCCCTCAACGACTACGTCAACTTCCCCCACGTCGCCCAGGTCTGTCGCATCGAACGCGCCGTCACCGAACTCACGTCGGGCAAGCAACGCGACGAGACGGTGTTCGCCGTGACCAGCCTGCCACCGCAGTTGGCCGACCCGCCGCGACTCCTGCAACTCAACCGCGGCCACTGGGGCATCGAGAACCGCTCCCATTATGTCCGCGACGTCACCTTCGACGAGGATCGCTCGCGCGTGCGCGTCGGCCACGGACCGGCCATCATGGCCAGCCTGCGCAACTTCGCCATCGCCTTGGCTCGTCTGCACGGCTTTACCAATATCGCCAGCGCCCTGCGCGCCTTCGCTCACCAACCGCGCCGGGCCCTGGCCGCCATCGGCGTCTGACACCCGACGCCGCTGACGCTGACGCACGGCCGCTCCGGCGGAGGCTGGCGCTCGCCTGCGCCCGCGCACTTCCCCTTCGCGCGCCTCGCCCAACCCCGCGATCGTCTTCGCCAGATCTACCGCCCGACCGTCACCCGCGCGCTTCGCATCGCCCGAGGCCCCCGCCGCTACGTCAAGCCCCCGGACTTTGACGGGACCCTGCCTCGCGGGCCGCGTGACCGACGCCTTCTTTGAGCCCCTGCCCCCGGAAGAACTCGCCGCCTGGGAAGGCCGTTGATGCGGCTGCTGCTCGATACCCATGCGCTGCTCTGGTGGTTCACCGCGGACCCGCAACTGTCCCGAGACCCCGCGTTCACCGCGTTTCCGGTCGCGACCCTGTGGTAATAGATGGAGTACGTCAACCGCTCGGGTCGGCTCACGCTGACCGAACGCGACCGGCGAGACTTGCCCTAAGGTCGCCCAGGGTGATCATCAGTGCCATCGGGTCGAGCGGTGAGGGGTCGAAGCCAAGGCGCTCATAGAACCCCTTGGCGGCATCGTCGAGGGCCTGCACGAGCACGCCACGGATGCCGATGCTGTCCGCGGCGCCGACAATCCGCTGTCCGGCATCCTGCATCAGGGCCCGGCCGAGCCCATTTCCCTGCCAGGAACAGTGGACGGCCAGACGGGCCAGCACGACCACCGGGATCGGCTCGGGCATAGCGAACCCGGTGCAGTCATGTATGGCGGCCAGCGGTTGCGGCGCGCCGAGCGTCACGGCGTCTCCCATGGCGGCACACTCTGCATGGTCTTGCACAGTCGTTCATTGGGTTGCGGTGGGGCATCGAGCCGTGCCTGGAAGGCGGCGAAGGCCTCGGCTCCGACGCGCAGCAGGGCCTGGTCGAGCAGCGCGTCCTCGGCGGCCCGGCGGGTGGCATCGAGGATGAACTCGGTGCGGTTCTTACCGCTGGCACGGGCGGCGCGATCGATCAGCTCGCGTTCCTCGGGTTTGATGCGCAGGTTGAGCGTCTGGCGCTTGGCGGCTGGTTCTTGGACTGTCGGCATGGTGTTTCCTCCCGGTTGCTCCGATACTAGCAGTTGCGTAACGACATTGTCGTCACGGATACCTGAGACCAGCGGAAGGATGTCCCGCAAAGGCGATTTCCGAAAACTCGACCTCCGGTCTGTGGTCTGGGTTCAAAGTCATCCGGAGTTCACCTTAACGCCCGCCGCCGCTCGCCCCCCGGGCCGCGCCCGGTTATCCTGACGCCCGTTCATCAGGGGCGGCGAACGGGGGACGGCAGATGGCTGATCAAGGGCCGGACGCAATCGACTGCACGGCGGCGCAGGGCTGGGACGGCATCGCCGCGGCCCTCGCCCGCGCCGCCGCGCGCGTCGGGGCCGCACCCGGCGCGGGCGCGCTGGTCCGCCTGGGGGCGGGGGACTACCGGGGCACCACGCCGCTCGCGGTCCCGGCCGGCGTGACCCTGGCCGG
Organism: Candidatus Thiodictyon syntrophicum; assembly: GCF_002813775.1. NCBI lineage: Bacteria > Pseudomonadati > Pseudomonadota > Gammaproteobacteria > Chromatiales > Chromatiaceae > Thiodictyon > Candidatus Thiodictyon syntrophicum. Next base: position 5,796,381 of record NZ_CP020370.1, on the reverse strand, counting down.
GGACCCGGGGGCGCGCCTGATCTGGGCCGGGGCGGGGTCGGCCCTGACTCTGACGGGGGTTGCCGGGGCCGGGGTGGAGGGGCTGGCGATCGAGGTCGAGGCGGGGCTGCATCCCGAACCGGCGCCCGAGCGGAGCGACGAGGCCCTGATCCTGCTCGTGGACTGCACCGGGGTGCGGGTGATCGGCTGCACCCTGAGCGGCGGCGGGGACCACTTCCACGGCGTCCTGGCCCGCCGCTCCCAGGGGGTGCGCGTCGCGGACTGCCGGGTGTCCGGGTGTCGCAACGGCATCCTCTTCGACTCGTCCCGGGGCCGCGTCGCGGGCAATGACTGCTGGGGGAATTGCCGTTCGGGCATCGGCCTTTGGCGCGACCGCGAGTCCCCGGACGAGCCGAGCGAGGCGGACCTGATGGCCAACCGCTGCCACGACAACCACCAGAGTGGCATCGGCTTTTTCTCCTCCCAGGGCCGTGCCGAGGGCAACGACTGCTGGGGGAATGGCTACTCCGGCATCCACATTGAGCGCGACCCGAAGTCCCTGGATGAGCCGAGCGAGGCGGACCTGACGGCCAACCGCTGCCACGACAACCAGACCTCCGGTATCAACTTTTCTTCCTCCCAGGGCCGCGCCGAGGGCAACGACTGCTGGGGGAATGGCCTCTTCGGCATCTGCCTTCAGCGCGGCCAGAACTCGACGGACGAGCCGAGCAAGGCGGACCTGACGGCTAACCGCTGCCACCACAATCAGCAAAACGGTATCGTTTTTCTCTCCTCCCACGGCCGCGCCGAGGGCAACGACTGCTGGGGGAATGGCCGCTCCGGCATCGTTCTTCAGCGCGACTCGGACTCCCCGAACGAGCCGAGCAAGGCGGACCTGACGGCCAACCGCTGCCACCACAACCAGGAGCACGGCATCAAGTTTGTCTCCTACCATGGCTGCGTTACGGGCAACGACTGCTGGTCCAACGGCGGCTCCGGCATCGCCCTTCGGCGCATGGACGACTCCTCGCCCCCAAGCGAAGCCGACCTGACCGACAACCACTGCGACCACAACCTGGAATCCGGCATCGCCTTCCTGGCCGCGAACGGTCGCTGCGACGGCAATCGCTGCTGGGGCAACCGGGGCGGCGACGGGATCGCCCGGCCGCGTTGGGACGCCTGGAACTTCTTCCGCCCGGTGGGAGACTCCGCGCTCACGGAGGTCCGCCATGACACCGAAGCGCCCGACCCGGCGGAGTCGGCGGCCCGGCGCCGCGGCAAGCGGCTGGACCTGGCCCTGGTGGAGACCCTGGCCGCCCTGGCGGAGGCGCCCGCCGGGCCGCACGGCGGCGGGGACCCGGAGGCCCTGGCCGACTTTCTGATGAGCGGCTGCGCCGACTGCTTCACCCGCTTCTGGTTCGGCCCCCGGCCCCCGGCACCGGCCGCCGCCGCGTCCGCGCCCGAAACCGATCCGGCCGATGCGGTGTCCACGGGCGAGGCGGGGGCGACTGAGGCCCAGGTCTATCGGCTCGACCGGGTGCCCGAGCGGCCGGACGACCACCGGATCGAGTTGCGGCGGCTCTCCGCCCTGCCGCCGGGGCCCGCCGACGGGGCGGCGGACCTGCCGCTGACCGTCCCGGTCAGTCTGCCGCTGTCGCTCTTTTTCGCCGCCTTGGTCCGTGCCTGGCTGGCGGGGGCGGCCCCCTGCTGGTCGCTGGCCCTGGTCTGCGCGGACGCCGCCGCGCTGGAGTCGGATCTGGCCAGGCTGCGTTGCTCGGCCCCGGCGCGCCTGCACACCCTGACCCAGAGATGGCGGCAGGAGCGGCCGGACCCGCCCACCAAGGGCCGCTGCCGTGCGCCGCGTCTGAGCCTGCTGGAACTGGACGGGACCGGCCGGACGGGTGAGGGGCTGCGTGCTCGCCTGGAGACGGCTATGCTCGCCCCCAGGCAGCCCTGGCCCCCGGCGGAGGAGGGCGGCGCGCTACGGCAGGGGCTGCGGTGGGTCGGCACCCTGGCGGGGGCGCTGGTCCGGCCGCTCACCGGTCTGGGCGGGCCGCGTGGGGCCGAGCAGTGGCGCGAGATCTGGTGGCTGCCGGCGGGCACGGCCCTGGGTCTCCTGCTGCTGGCCCTGGGGCTCGGCGCCCTGCTGGTCTGGACCCTGGCCGACCAGACCGGCGTCGATGCCTTGGGTATCCTGCGCGACGGCAAGGGACCAGCGGCGTCCTGGCCCGGGCTGGCTTTGAGCGGGATGCCGGGACGGTTGGACGCCCTGGCCGGGGCCCTGTGGGCGGGCTGGCGCGAACTCGACCCGTGGCTGCAGGGCGGAGGGCTTCTCATGCTCGTCCTCGCCATTTGGGCCTGGTTAGAGGCGCTCAACCGCTTCCTGCCGCACGAATTGCGGCTGCGCCTCCTGGGCTCTAAGGCCATTGCAGACTGGGCCTGGGATGAGCTGCAGAACTACTCCTTCGGCCTGCTTCGGCGGCTGGTGGGGAGCCCCGTGGGCCGCCGCCTGGGTGCCTTCCTTGACCGTCTGGAGCAGGCCGCCGGCCGGCGCTGGCTGCGGCACCGGCTCTTCGGCGGCCCCTGGGGGCGCCCGGATTTGGCGCTGCTGGTGCTGCGCGGTCAGGGCGCCCTGGATGCGGCGGACCTGGACTGGGTGCGGGCCCTGCCCGGCCTGCGGCGGCGCGGTCAGGGCCTCCTGGTGCTGACCCAGGTGGGCGACCTCTCCAGCCTGCCCGCCGCCTGGCTGTGCCAGGTCCTGGGCGAGGCCGCGGCGCCCGGTGCGGCCTCCCCCTGGGACCGCGCCCTGGTGGCGCAGGACACCGCCTCGGCGGCGATCTTCCCGCCCCCGGTCGTTGTTGCGCACCCGGATGCGCCGCGGGACTCCCCGGCGCCGGACGCCGGACAGCCGGGCGGGGACCAGAAAACACTGGACCAGTTGGTCGAGGTCCTGGGGTATGCCGGCAACAAGGACCCCGACGGTTTGGCCAACACCCTGGCGGACACCGGCTGGACGCCCCTGAACCTGCTCCCGGTTCTGGTGGTTGGCTCGACCCCGGCGGTGCAGTTGATCCTGACCCGCAAGGCGGTGGCCTTCTGGAACCAATATGGTACCGATTGGCTGCGGGAGGAACGTCCCTACCGCGCCCTCTTCGAGGGGCCCGGGCACCAGGGGCAGCGTGCCGACGACGCGGTGCGCCAGGTCTTTGAGCGCGATGGTCTGGGCACCGGCATCCTGATGGAGCGCACCCGCGAGCGGCGTCCTACCTGGGATCGGCTGATCGGTCAGTCCGGCCGGCGCGTCCAGTTGGCGGGGGCCCTGCGTACCTGCTTGGGTTCGGGGGCGGCGGCCTATCTGGCGCGCCTGACGGGCAGCGGGGAACTCTATAACCTGCTGCGCTGCGTCGAGTCCCTGACCGGCGAACCGCTCGGGGAGGCGCTGTGGCGGGGTCTGGACCCGGAGCGGTGCGGTTTCGCCCCCGCGGGTCCGGACGGACGCGGCGCCGGGCGGCCCGCGGCGCGCGGCCCGGAATTGCCGCTGCACCTGGAGGCGGCCCTCTATCTACTCGCGGAGCGCCTGGCCTGGAGCGCCGCCGCCGGGGCCGACGCCGGGGCCACGGGCACCGACCTGGCCGACAGCCTGGGCGCGACCCTGGATTTCGCCTGGCGGGCCCTGGGCGAGGCCCTGGACGCGCCGCCGCCGGCCGGGCTCTGGCCCGGTCCGCGCGGTGAGGGGGTGGATGAGGCCGGGTTGCGGGCCGACGGCGCCCGGCTCTATTGCGCCTACCTTGGCGGGCTGGCGCGGCTGGAGGAGGCGCACCCGGGCGAAACCGCCGGGCGGGCGCGCCTCACCGACCTGCTCGCCGACCTGGCGGCGGCCCTGGAGGGCGGGCCTGCCCCGGCGACGGCCGCGGCGCCGGGCGTGCGTGCGGGGTTCCTCGCCGAGTGCCGGATCATGGCGGCGCTCCTGAGGACCCTGGAGCGCGCCCCCGCCGCCGCCCTCCTGGAGCAGCGCCTGCGCCAGGACTGGTCACGGCTGCCCGCGTCCGTCAAGGACCTGCTGCGCACCCGCTGCCTGGACCCCGGCGGCCGGGTCCTGTCCGCCCTGGCCGCGGCACCCGATGCGGCGGCGGTGCTCGCCATCGCCGACCGCTATGCCCAGCGGCCCGACCTGGTGGCGGCGGCCCTCGCCGCCCTGGCGCTGCGGCACCGCCGCCGGGCGCCGGCGGCGGGCGCCGCGCCGACGCCGGTCCCGGACCTGGCGGTCATCGGGCGCCAACTCATCCGGCTGCACCGTCGCCTGGTCCCGGCCGCATCGGACTCCGCGCCCGTCCCGTCGGACCCGCTGCCGCCCCTCATCCCGCCGCCCGGACCCGAACCCGCGGACAACCCCCTGGCCGCCGACCTGATCGCGGACCCGGGGTTCATCGACCGCCTGGGGGCCGTGCTGGCGGTCGGCGAGGCGGCGCGGCGTTCGGTACGGGAGCGGGTGGACGCCATGGGCCGGATCGACCTGGAGGGCCTGGCCCTGGGGCCGCACCTGCCGGCGACCCGTATCATGGACGAGATCCGGTTGCGGGCGGGAGCGGGTGCGACGGGTGGCTGACGGCCGCGGAGGTCTGGAGATGGGCACCCTGGGCCTTGATCGTCACTCCGGCCACGCGCCCTTGCGGCAACCCGTCGCGGCCTGGGGGCCGCTCCTACGCCGCGTAGGAGCGGCCCCCAGGCCGCGAAGGATGTGCTCAAGGCCGGTACACTGCGCTGTGCCGCTCAATCGAGGATCCGGCCCCTTCCTCGTCGCAAAGCCAGGTTACAATCCTCAGGATACCCATTGCGGAGGGCCAAATCCTCGTGATCACGACACTACGCCGTCAGGGCCGGGGGCAGGTCCTGCCCATCGACCAGGCGACCATGGACGCCATGGGCATCGACCAGGACACGCCGCTGCAAGTCACCGTCACGGGCAACACCCTGGTGGTCACGCCGGTCCCGATGGGTGTGCCCAAGGCGCAACTGAAGAGGTCCCTGGCGAAGATGCGCGAGCGCTACGGCCAGACCCTGCGCAATCTGGCCGCGGGTCCCGGGGACGAGTGAGCGGGCCGCTCTTTCTCTCGCTGCGCAACGTCCTCGACCTGCACGCGGACACCATCGCCACGGAAGGCGGCTTCCCCGGGACCCGCGACCCCGGCTTGCTGGAATCCGCGGTCATGATGCCGCAACAGCAGTTCGGCGGGGACTACCTTCACGGCGATCCTGAAACCATGGCGGCGGCCTATCTGTATCACCTCGCCGCCAACCACCCCTTTCTGGACGGCAACAAACGTGTCGCCGCGATGGCCGCCTTCGTGTTCCTGGATGTCAACGGGATCCACTTGACCGCATCCCCGGAGTCATTCGAGGCATTGGTGATGGCGGTCGCGAGCGGTGCGGCATCCAAGGATGCCGTCATCGCGTGGCTGACGCGGCAGACGCGCCCGCGGGCTCGGACCTCTTCAGACCCAGGACAGTAGTACCCGCACAACAAACCGGAGGTCGAGGCTTCAGCCGGATGCGGCGCCGCTGCCCGCTAAAGCGTCGGCCTCCGGTCGAATCGCCCCGGCGGCCTTGGTCATAATCCCGGCCACCCGGCACCGGCGAGCGCATGCGCGCAGCCCGGGTCGAACGCTGGGAGCGCCGCACCCCAGTGCGGTTCGGCCTCGCGAACGACCGCGACGCTGCGTGCTGTGGGTAGGCCGCGCCGCACTGGGGTGCGGCGCTCCCAGTGGCCGGAGTGCTGATCGCGGCCGCCCCGGCCATCGTAGGTCGAGCCTTCGTGGTTCGGAGTTCTTCGGAAATCGCCTTATGTCACGCCCTTTCAGGGCTAAGCGCTACGATGACCCATACCCAGGGCGTTGCCCTGGGCTGGTATGTCCGACCCCGTTGGGGTCGATACGCAAGATTAGCTGAAACCGGGTAGTAGGGGTTCGGGATCGGCCGCTACCAGCCATGCAGCCCGGGGGGCGATACGCAAGATAAGCTGAAACCGGGTAGTAGGGACCTACGCGCAGTGCCCAGGGCGGCCCCCGCTGCTGGTAAGATCCCGCCTCCCCAACCCGCCCACACCACGCCCATGAGCCCACCCGAAGCCCCTGCCGCGGACCCCCAATCCAACCGGCCCGCGGACCCGGACCCCTTTCTGTTCGACCAGGAGGGGCTGGAGGCCCTGGCCCCGGCCGAGCTGGTCCGTGCCGGGCTGCGCCACTTCAAGGACACCCGGGTGGTCGCAGTCGACCGCGATGGGGTCTGCCTCTGGGCGACGGTGGAGGACGAGGGGACCGAGGAGCAGGTGGCCCTGGAACTGACCTTCGATGCGACGGGCCGGCTGGCGACCCACTGCGCCTGTCCGGCCGAACCGGGTCCGCCCTGTGTCCATGCGCTGGCGGCACTGTTCGCCTGGGCCGATCGCAGCACCGGGGCGCGGGAACTGGTGGGCGCGGCGGAGGGCGCCATCAATGAGCGGATCAAGCGCGGGCGCACCGAGGTCGCGGTGGAGCCGGTCTCCGGCGATCTGGCCTTCGGTGCCTGGCGCGCCCGCTCCATCACCTCGTCTACCCATGTGCCGGTCGGTTATCGGGTGCACGTGCGCTCGCTTACGCAGCGGGCCAATTACTGCACCTGCCCGGATTTTGCGAGCAATCAGCTCGGCACCTGCAAGCACATCGAGGCGGTGCTGCACCGTATCGGCAAGCGCCGGGACTTCGCGCGGCTCAAGGAGCAGGCGCCGACTACGCCCTTCATCTGGCTCGACTGGGAGTCGGACCCGGGTCCGACGATCCGGCTGCATCGGGCCCTGGCCCTCGACGCGGACCTCGCGCACCTGCTGGACGTCCACTTCGACGCGGCCGGTGCCTTCTGTCGGCGCCTGCCGGAGGACTTCCTGCGCCTGGCCGATCAACTCGCCGGCCGCCCGGACATCGACCTGGGGGCCGACGCCTTGGACTATGCCCGGCGCCTGGCGGAGCAGGCGGCCCAGGGCGAGCGGGCGCGCACGCTGGGCGAGTCGATCCGCGCCGGGGGCGGGCGGCTGCCGGGGGTGACGGCCCGGCTCTATCCCTATCAGGTGGACGGCGTGGCCTTCCTGGTCGCCCGGGGTCGCGCCCTGCTGGCCGATGACATGGGGCTCGGCAAGACCCTCCAGGCGATTGCCGCCGCGGCCTGGCTGCGCCAGCGGGCCGAGGTCGAACGGGTCCTGGTGATCTGCCCGGCCTCGCTCAAGGCGCAGTGGGCGCGCGAGATCCAGCGCTTCACCGGCCAGGAGACGCGGGTGGTGGGCGGGCCGGCGGCCGGGCGGGCGGTGCAGTACCGCGAGGGCCGCGGCTTCTTCATCCTCAACTATGAACTGGTCCTGCGCGATGTCTCGGTCATCAACGAGACGCTGCGCCCGGATCTGGTGATCCTGGACGAGGCGCAGCGGATCAAGAACTGGCGCACCAAGCTCGCCGCCGCGGTCAAGCGGATCCCCTCGCGCTATGCCTTCGTGCTCACCGGCACCCCGCTGGAGAACCGCCTGGAGGACCTCTACAGCCTGATGCAGGTGGTGGACCACCGGGTGCTGGGGCCGCTGTGGCGCTATCTGGTCGATTTTCATATCACGGACGAGCGCGGCAAGGTCCTGGGCTACCGCAACCTCTCGGAACTGCGCCGTCGGCTCGCCCCGGTGATGCTGCGGCGCGACCGCCAACTGGTGCGCGACCAGCTCCCGGAGCGCATCGAGAGCCGGCTCGACATCCCGATGGACGCGGTGCAAATGGAACTGCACGATGCGGCCCTGCGTAGCGCCCGTCTCATCGCCCAGATCGCCCAGCGCCGCCCGCTCACCCCCTCCGAGCAGAAGCGTCTACTCGCCGCCCTGCAACAGGCGCGCATGGCCTGCGACGCGGCCGGTCTGGTGGACAAGGAGACCCAGGGCTCGCCCAAACTCGACGAACTCGTGAATCTGCTCGATGACCTCTGTCTCCAGTCCGGGCAGAAGGCCGTGATCTTCTCCCAATGGGAGCAGATGACCCGCATGGTCGAGGCGCGGGTGCGGGCCATGGGGCTCAACTGCGTGCGCCTGCACGGGGGCGTACCCACGGACAAGCGCGGCGCGCTCATCGACCGCTTCCGCGACGACCCCGCGACCCAGGTCTTCATCTCCACCGACGCCGGGGGCGTGGGGCTCAACCTCCAGGCGGCCTCGGTCCTGATCAACCTGGACATCCCCTGGAACCCGGCGGTGCTGGACCAGCGGATCGGGCGCATCCACCGCCTGGGTCAGACCCAGCGGGTGCAGATCCTGCTCCTGGTTGCCGCAGACTCCTATGAGTGCCGGGTGCTGGAACTGGTCGGCGGCAAGCGCAACCTGTTCGACAATGTGGTGGACCCGGATGCCACCGAGGACGTGGCGGGGGTGTCGCGCAAGCTGTTGGAGGTCCTGGCGCAGGACCTGGCGGAGAATCCCGGCCAGGTCGCGGGCAAGGCCGAGGCGGAGACCGAGGCGGTCGGCGCGGGGGCCGGCGCGGACGGGGCCGCGACCCTCGATGCAGCGACCGAGGGCTTGGCCGAGACCGCCGCGGCGGCGGAGCCGACCCCCGAGGCCGAGCCCGCCCCAGCGCCGCGCGCCGTCGCGCAACCCCTGGCGGAGCCGCCGCTCGACGAGGCCGAGCAGGAGGTCCGCGACGCCATCCTCGCCGTCCAGTCCGCGTTCGGGGCGCGCATCGAGCGCATTCTGGGCACCGGCGGCGGTCTGCTGGTCGTGCTCGATCAGGTTGATGACCTGGCCGACCGCGCCGCCGCCGCCATCCCCGGCCCGGTCCCGGTCGCACTCATCGACCGCCGCACCCTGGGCGGCCTGAACCGCCTGGGCGCCGCCTCCCCGGTGGCCGCGGCGCGCACCCTGTTCGATGCGGACCTGGCCGCCGCGGACGGCACCCCGGTGCACGCCGAACCCCGGCTGCTGCGCCAGGCGCGGGAAAAACTCCACGGCGCCGAGGTCCTCATCGGCCAGGCCTGCCCCGCCGCCGCCATGGACCTGCTGGTCGCCGCGCTGCTGGCCGCCGCCGCGCTGCGCGTCGGCCAGGAGAGCGCGCCGCCCCCCGCCCAGGCCGGCGTCTGGGTCTTCGCCGAGGCCCTGCCGCGGGGCGCCCTGACCGAGGAGGAGGCGGGGCTCTTGATGCGGGCGCTGGCCCTCGGCCAAGGGGCCGATGGGGTGCCCGATGGGCTCTTACGCACCCTGGCGGCGGAGACGGCGGCGTTCGTCGAGGCTAGTGGGTCCGCCTGATTTCACTGCCGTCGTCGCGGCCCCGGTCGCGACGAGTCGCCCCGTAGGGTCCGCTGTGCGGACCATCCACCTCGCGGCAAACGGGGTGGCCGGGACCATGATGAAGGCCGACCCTTAAGCCCCATGACCTTGCCCGCCGCCCGCCCCCGGGCTATCCTCCCGCCTGATTTCGCCGCGAGGCGGTTGACCTTTCAATCTCAATGGCCATGCTGCTGACCGACTTTTCCATCGGGTGCGAGTTCTGGACGGCCACCGGCCGTTGGCGCTGCACCGATATTGGTACCCGCACCCTCTGCGCGATCAAGCTGGATGGGGACCCGCGTAACTGGGTCGGTCCACCCTACAGCGCGGCGGAGTCCGTGTTTGACGAGTGCGACATGGGTGGGCTCTATACAAGCGACCCCGAGCGCGACTGACGGCGGACAAGGCTGGAAAGAAAATGGCACAGATATCCGATCAGAGCATAGTCCCTTTTGGGAAATACGAAGTGCAGCCCATGGAAGTACTGCTTGCCGATGCCAAATACACCCGGTGGCTCCTTGCACAACCCGGGTTCCAAGTGAGGAATTGATGGTTTGCCGATATCCGGTTCTATCTTATATAGCGTAGCGACCCCAACGGGGTCGCATATACCAGCCCAGGGCAACGCCCTGGGATTGCGTCGTGTAATAGTCTAGCCCTGAAAGGGCGTGACATAACGGCGGCACTCCTTATGTCACGCCCTTTCAGGGCTGGACTCGGTTATACCTCGTACCCAGGGCGTTGCCCTGGGCTGGTATGTTGCGCCCCTTCGGGGCTTTGTGTGTTCTTCGTTTACACGAGAGACAAGTGGGCCATCGTCGTCTCGGCCCGGGACATGGCCGACAAAGAGGTAAGCAGATATGGCGAATAAATCGTCTGTTTCCGCCGCCGGCTACCAGGCTATCGGTGAATTCTGGGATACCCACGACGCCACTTTCCTGTCGATAGGCAGCTTTGGCTCAAGATTCGTGCCTTGGCAGACCAGCGAGGGGTCAGCGAAGCAGCGCTGTTGAATCTGCTCCTGAAGGAACGCATTGAACAGTTGGAAGCGATCCAAGAGAAATAGCGGCCTGCGCGGTTGCTTTTTGGCGTTGCCGGCCCGGGACCAGCGTTTCCTGCTGCCCGCCGGGAGCCGTCAGTTCCCGCTCGACCGTCCAGGGTCCTCAGGTGGCGGATTTGTGGGCATCGCCCTGGGCGTCCTGGGCGGTCGCTTGTGAGGCAGCGCCGCACTTGAGATCCGGCGCCGCGGCCTTGATCCTGGAAAAAGCAGATCTCACGCCAAGGCGCCAAGCTCGCCAAGGACGATGATCGAGGCCGGCGCCGCGTGTCTTCGGCCTTGTCTGTCGTCTTGCGAGTGGCTGACATCGAATCCGGACGCTGTCCGTTGGTGGTCGCGTTGTTCTTCCGTTATCTGTCGCTCTGTGTATTTTCTCCGCCCGGCGCGGCCGAACGGTCGGCATCGGTTGCCGGCGGGGTGGTTCATTGGGTCAATCGCAACCAAAGGGTGTCGGTCATGTCTATCAGCCATGCTAACTATCTGTTCTTACTTGATCTTTCGCCAGCGGCTCCAGTGGAGCGGGATGGGCATCATGTCTGACTCATTGCCGCCTGACCGCTTCGCCGGTGCCGTCGCGCTCGTGCCGGCCGGCTTCGATGACCGCTTATCGCGGGAGGTCGAGGAGTTGAGCGAAGACACCGGGGTCAAGAAGGCGAACAATCCGCCGCTCACGACCTTCGTGCTCGGGATCATGGCCGGTGCCTTCATTGCGCTCGGGGCCTATTTTGCCATCATCGTCTCCACCGGGTCCGCGGGTGTCTGGTGGGGCGGCATCCAGTTCATGAAGGGGCTCGCCTTCTCCATGGGGCTGGTGCTGGTCATTGCCGGGGGGGCGGAGCTTTTTACCGGGAACATCCTCATCGTCATGGCCTATGCCAGCCGCAAGGTGACGCTGCGGCGGATGCTGCGCAACTGGGGGCTCGTCTTTGCCGGCAACTTCGTCGGGGCCCTAGGCACGGCCGTGCTGCTGATCCTGACCGGTGTCTATACGGCCGCCGACGGCGAGCTGGGGGCCGCCGCGCTCAAGATTGCCGCCGCCAAGGCGGCCCTGGCCCCGGGAGAGGCCTTCTTTCGCGGCATCATGTGCAATGTGCTCGTCTGTATCGCCATTTGGGTGGCACTCACCACCCGCACCATCGGCGGCAAGATCGCCGCCTTGACGCTGCCGATTGCGATGTTCGTCGCGGCCGGCTTCGAGCACTGCGTCGCCAACATGTTTTTCCTGCCCTATGCGCTCCTGCTGGCCTGGTGGGACCCGGCCTTCGTCGCGAGCGTCGCCGACCATGTGCCACACCTGGACGCCCTGACCTGGTGGAATTTCCTCGTCGGCACCCTGCCCTTCGTCTCACTCGGCAATATCGTCGGCGGGGGGGTCTTTGTGGGGATGGCGTATTGGGTGATCTACAAATATCTCCCAAGATGAGCGCGCGGCCTAGCCCGTCACTGCTGGGTTTTGCTAGCCGCCGGGGGGTGACTTCCTGCGTCGGCACCTCGGGTCCCTAGGTGCCGGACTCATAGGGGTAGACCGGTGGTTCGCTGGCCTTGATCGTCGTTTCAATCGGTTGCGCGGGGTCCGCATGGCGGACCGCGCGGCTGCGGGGCCACCTTGGGGCCGCTGTGCGGACCAACGACCTCGCGGTGAGCGGGCTGGTCGCGATGATCATCGAGGCTAGCCCCTCAAACCGCCATCCAATCTCGCCTGCGAACTTGCCTGCCGGTCGCACCGGGGCTATTCTCCCGCCTGACTTCGCCGCGCGACGGTTGAGTTTTCAGTCCATACCTTCCGTCCACATTATTTGCTCCATTTCATGTCTCCAAAGCCATCCGCACCTCTGACTACCGTTGAATTATTCTCTGGCATTGGCGGTTTCCGTATTGCCGCAGATAGCCTGGCGATTTCCACTGTCTGGGCGAACGATATCAGTCCCTTGGCGTGCGCGGTCTATCGCGATCGTTTCGGCGCGGACGTTCTGCAGGAGGGGGATATCAAGGATTTGATTTCAGACGTGCCGGTGCATGACATTCTCACCGCCGGTTTTCCCTGCCAGCCGTTCAGTGCTGCCGGCAAGAAGGAAGGCATCAGAGATCCACGCGGTACCCTGTTTCAATCTATCGTCGATGTAATCCAGGAAAAGCAGCCACAGCATTTTGTTCTTGAGAATGTCAAACGCCTTCTCTCCATGGAGCACGGTGCCCACTTCGCAACTGTCCTGTCGGCCCTTTCTGCGCTGGATTATTTCATCGAGTGGCGCATACTCAACGCCAAGGATTTTGGCTTGGCGCAAAATCGTGAGCGCGTTTTTGTCGTCGGAACCAAAGTAGACTCAAGAACCACAAAATTCGGCGATGTGAGAGAGTTGCTCCGTCTCGCCGGCAACATCGATTTGGCGTCCGGCCCGAGAGGTATAGGCGGACTGCTGGCCCAGCCATCCAATTGGAAGCCCTTGAATCGATACGCCATAAAGTTCCCGTTCTGGGGTGTTGCGCTCAACGGCAAGTGTCTGGCCTGCGGCTTGGACCTTTTCTCCGCCGCTATGCCTTTGACTTATCTACAAGACGTCCTCGAAACAACAACGCCTGCAGAGTATGACTACACGATCCAGACGCTTGCGCGTATCCAGAACAGCGAAATCGTGGATCGATTCGTCAACGGTGTAGAAATTATCAGTAACCAAGCCGGCGGGGCTAGGATGGGTTACACGATATTTGGTATCGGCGGGCTCGCGCCAACGCTTACCGCATCCACCAGTCGGCACTATGAACGCTACAAGATCGATGGGCGCTATCGGCGCCTTACGCCGGTTGAATACGCGCGTCTACAGGGCTTCGCTGACGACCACTGTTCGGCGGCGACCAATTACGACCAATACATGCTCTACGGCAATGCGGTGCCGCCACCGCTTGCGACATGGGTACTGAGCCAGCTCACTGAAGATCGCGCCGAAGTTTTCACGGTGGCGGTCAATAACCTGGAATACACTCAACTGGAGCTGTTCAGTGCCTAATACGAAAGTCGGGCTTCGGGAGATTGTGAGGGACAATCTCGACGCGATCATGGTGACGCTGAATGCAGCGCTTCGAGGTGAAGATCTGGACCGGCTGGAGCATGTAATCAAGCGTATCGGACGAGGTGGGCAACTGCCGCATTGGTATACGGAACTCAAGAGTAAAGGCACGATTGTCAATCTCGATGGGAAGACCATCGGAAGCATTCTCGAGATGCTTCTGGTCGGCGTTCTCGAGACCAGTGTCCTGAAAGACACTGGGTTGCGGCTCAGAGTCAACCCTGCTCGTGGCATCGATCTTCCCGATTTGGACTTAGGCGTCAAGTCGCCTTCCGCCAATTACTGTACAAGCGAGCCTTTCTTTTCGGCGTATGAGCGACTCTATGGTAACGAGCACGATTGTCTGATAATTTTGACGGATTATCAAACGGCAAAGAAGGCGAAAGATACTTTTCGATTGCAGGCGGAATCCTGGCAATATCTGCGCGGCAGCGAGATTGCCGACATGGAATTGTGCCGGATTGCCAGGAAAAATCGACCGTTACTCCTCGCGGACGATCCCTCTACCATGATGCGCGTGTTTCGATTTCTCGCCTACGTCAACCAAAGCGACTGGCGATGCCGAAGGTTGCTCGCTCTCGTTGATCAACTGTACGCTCCAATCGAGGAGTTTGACAAGAACTTGGATCTCATTGAGAAGGACTACGAGAAGCAGAATCAGAGTCGGCTGAAGAAGAATGGTGAACTGATTCCGGAGTGTGACCTCGTCGCGATGAAAAAGGTCTTTGACGCAACCCCGCGTAGTCTTGGCGTCATCAATCAACTGGATAATTGGGTTACCGAATTCCTCAAGGACGCTGCCCGTGCCCCTAATGATAACGAGAGGGAGCGGCTGATCCAGAGTCCTCTTGACGGCAAGATCGGCATGAGCTTTGCTCTCCAATGGCGTTATAATTTCGGCAAACTCTTTGGCAAGACAAATGGGGTGACTGCTGATCCCGAGACCGATACGTGCGGTTAGATTCAAATGAGTGAATGCGAATGTGGCACTCGTTGAGACGGCCTGAGGTCCTGGCCACCACCCTGGCCGCCGCCGGGATCCTGATGGTCACCATGGGCGCCCGCCAGTCCTTGGGGCTCTTCATCGGCCCGATCGATGCGACGACCGGGCTTGGGCTCGCCACCATCAGCTTCGCGCTCGCGATCGGCCAGTTTACCTGGGGGGCGATCCAGCCCATCGCCGGGGCTGTGGCCGACCGCTTCGGTCCGGGTCCCGTGCTGGTCGGCGGTATTGCGGTCATGGCCCTGGGCAGCGCCATGACGCCGTTCATGGGGTCCGGTTTCGGGCTGGTCGTCTCGCTCGGTCTGGTTTCGGCCATCGGGTCCGGGGCCGGCAGCTTTTCGGTGCTGATGGGCGCCGCGGCGGCGCGCCTGCCCGCGTCGGCACGCGGTGCGGCCTCGGGGGTCATCAACGCCGGCGGCTCCTTTGGCCAATTCGTCTTTGCGCCCATCCTGCAACAGTTGATTCAGCGCATCGGCTGGATGGGCGCCATGTGGTCGCTGGCGGTGATGACGCTCGCCGCACTGCCGCTGGTCGGGCGCTTGACCCGGGCGGCCACGACGCCGGTCGTCCACACGCATGTGGATCAGGGGCTGCGCCGGGCCCTTACCACGGCCATGACGGACCCCAGCTATCTGTTGCTCAATGCCGGTTTCTTCACCTGCGGCTTTCATATCGCCTTTCTGGTGACGCATCTGCCCGGGGAGGTGAATCTGTGTGGCCTGCCGGCCGCGGTCGCCGGTTGGTCGCTCGCCATCATTGGGCTGGCCAATATCTTCGGCAGTCTCTATGCCGGCTATGCCGTCTCGCGCTATCGCAGCAAGTATGTCCTGGCGGCCATGTACGGGTCGCGCGTCCTCTTGATTGCCTGGTATCTGGTGATGCCGCGGAACCAGTGGACCTTCTATGCCTTTGCCGCGGGCCTGGGTTTCACCTGGCTCGCGACGGTGCCGCCGACCGCCGCCATCGTCGGTAAGCTGTTCGGCATTCGCTATCTGGCGACCCTGTTCGGGGTGACCTTGCTGAGCCATCAGATCGGCGGCTTTTTCGGCGCCTACCTGGGCGGGCTGACCATGACCCGGTTCGGCGACTATGGCTGGATGTGGTATGCGGACATGACGCTCGCCGCACTCGCCGCCATTCTCAATCTGCCGATCCGGGAGGCACCGATGGTTGCGGCGCGGACCCTCTCCTGATGCGTGCACGGGCGCGCTGGATCGCGGTTGCGTCCCTGCTGCCGTGCTGTGCGGCGGCGGGCGCGGCGGAATACGGGCCGGTGCGGCCGGGGGAGACCCTGTGGCAGGTCGCGGGGCGGGTCGATGCGGGCGGGGACCTGGACCGGAACCAGATCATGCTGGCCCTGCTGCGGGCCAACCCGCAGGCCTTCACACCGTCCTGCAACGTCAATGCGGCCCTGCGGGTCGGGACCCGGTTGCGGGTGCCGACCGCGGAGGAGATCGCGGCGGTCGACCCGGCGGCCGCCCGGCAGGCCATCGCGGACCAGGCCCGGGACTGGGCCGGGCATCGCCGCGGCGGTCGGCCGCTGGATTGCGCCGTGCTCGCCGCGGGGCCGTCCGGGACCGTCGCGGCCCAGTCGACGCCGCCGGCCGCTGATGCGCCGCCTCCGCCGACGCCATCCAAGGCATTGCCGTCCGGGCCGGCGCCTGCACCGGCCGCACTTTGCCCCTGCCCAACCGGCGCGGCGACGGGCGTCGCGGCTGGGCCGGTCGGTTTCCAAGGCCCGCCGGTGGCCGCGGGGGAGGCGACGCCCCAGGTGCCGCCGGGTCCGCGCGCACCCGGGTGGTTCCTGGCCGTGCTGGCGCTGGGCCTGCTCGCGTTCGCCTTCCGGCGTCCGGGCGGGGGCCGCGGGGCCGCGGACGCCGCGTCGCGGGAGGGGACCGGCGGCCCGCCCGGGCCCGCCGTGTTGCACCTGGTGCCCGGGTTGCGCAATCTGTATCTGCTGCTGGTGCTGGCGGCGCTGGCCGGGGTGCTGGGCGCGGCGGTGACGGTCCTGTTTCGTGAGGCGATCACGGGCATCGAGGCGCTGCTCGGGGGCCAGGGCAGCAGCCTGGTGGTCCTGGCGCTGACCCTATCGCCCTGGGAGCGGCTGCTGTTGCCGACGTTCGGCGGTCTGGCCGCCGGCTTGATACTCCAGGAGATTGGGGGGCGGCTGCGCGGCCGTACCACCACCGACTACATGGAGGCGGTCGCGGCCGGAGACGGCTGGATCAGTATCCGGCAGAGCCTGGTGAAGGGCGCATCGTCCCTCTGCACCGTGGCCTCGGGCGGTTCGATCGGCCGGGAGGGGGCCATGGTGCAGTTGGCGGCGATGGTCGCCTCGACCCTCGGGCGCCTCGCGTGCCTGCCGCGCGACCACCTGCGGCTGCTGGTGGCCGCGGGGGCGGCGGCGGGTCTGGCCGCGGCCTACAATGCGCCGCTCGCCGCGACCATCTTCGTCGCCGAGATCGTGCTGGGGTCCATCGCGCTGGAGCACATAGGCCCGCTGATCGTCGCCGCGGTGATCGCGAGCGTCACGGTCCACGATCTGCTGGGCTATGCCCCGGCCTATCAGATCCCGGCGTTTCACCTGGTGAGCAGTTGGGAACTGGGCCTCTATCTGCTCCTGGGTCTGATCGCCGGGCACACGGCGCCGGTGTTCCTGCGGTTGCTCGAGCGCTCCACGGACCTGTTCACCCGGTTGCCGCTCCCGCTGGCCGGGCGCCTGACGCTGGGCGGGCTCATCGTCGGCCTCGTCTCGGTCTATGAGCCCCAGGTCTGGGGCAAGGGGTATACCGTGGTGGACTCGGTGCTGCTGGCGCCCTGGGCCTGGCAGGCCTTGGCGACGGTGCTGTTGCTGAAGGTGTTCACGACCGCGGTGACCCTGGGCTCCGGCGGCATCGGCGGGGCTTTCACACCGACCCTCTTCGTCGGTGCCCTGCAAGGCGCCCTGTTCGGCACCCTGGTCCAGACGGTCCTGCCGGTCGGCACCGCGCCGCCGAGTGCCTATGCGGTGGTCGGCATGGGGGCGATGCTCGCCGCCACCACCCAGGCGCCATTGATGTCGATCCTGATGATCATCGAGATGACCATGGACTATCAGATCGTGCTGCCGCTGATGCTCTCCGTCGTTATCGCCCATTATACGGCGCTGCGTTATACCGGGGTCAGGCCCATGTATGCCGAGTCGCTGCTGCCGCAGCCGGTCGCGGTGCTGACCTCCGTGTCGGCCGGCGCGCCACCTCAATAATTAACCCAGCGATGCGGCTACTGGCGAGTGCGTCTACGACCATACCAGCCCACCGCGCCGAGCAACAGCAGCGCCAGTGTAATCCGCGCCCACTCGGAGAGCGTGGGAATGGCTTGGTAGGCGATCGGGGCGGACGAACTTGCCTGAAAGATGAGTTTCTCGTAAGCGGTGCTTACATTCAGATCTGTATTCGCTCCGCAGCGATAGCCGTAATCCATATTTGCGGCAGAGGTGTGCCAACAGAGGCGAGCATTATTGTTACCAGAGGTGGCTGCGTCACACGGAGTCCTGCTCAACGTATCGCCCAGTGCAGCGAAGCCCCAAGAATAGCTGTTGCTGAAATACCAGCCGGTGCCGTTCGCATCGTGCGGTGTATTACTGGTTCCAGTGTCGAACAGCACATCCGCCCTGGGGGCCTGCGCCAGCAATTGTATGGTGGGGCTGCCGGTTTCGCGGCAAGCCAGCATCAGCTGGGTGCCGCTGCATTGAGACTCAATGCTCGCGAGTGGTGGGCTATTCTGGACGGCATAGGTCTGGCTGAAACATTGTGTCCAGCCCCCGTCGGTCACGGTCGCCAGAGGGACATTGGTTTGCGGACCGACCGGGTTATAGGTCGCGGACGTCGCCGTAAAGGCCATAAGCAGCGCCGCAGGTCCGAACAATGCGGATGCGAGGAAGGACTTTCTCATTGGCTTGCTCACTATTCAAAGGGTATCAGGAATGCGGTACGGTCGGTCGCCGATAATGCGGAGATCTATCGACACATCTGCTGACATAACTGAAGTTTCCGGGTTTTCCTACCTGTCTGGGGGCCAGGTGCTTGGGGTTTCGGGAGTTCGCGCGGAGTTGGGCAGACCCTTGAGAATCCACCCACAGATTCCCCCCGCCAATCTGGAACCCGCGGAAAAAAGAGGAAACTTCAGACGATCTTAGTCAAGCGCAAGAAAATATCAAGCAACAAGGAAAAAAACGGCTTTTTTGGGGCGTCCGTCATCTGGTTCGGGGCCGCTCGGGGCCAAACCTACTGTTGCGGAAGCGGGATAACATACTGATGTTTCGGAGAATTGACGAAGCGGCGCTGCGACGGTGCCGCACGCGAGGGTTCGCTTTTGCGGTTGGTGTCCCGTACGGTAGGTGGCGATTGTGGTGAGGAAGGAGCCCGCGTAGCGAATCCCGCGCTGTTCCCGGCGTCCGGTCGGCGTCGCTCGGCCCCGGGGTTGTCGCGGGCAAAAAAAAGGGCCTTGGATGTGACTCCAAGGCCCACTGATGGTGGAGGCGGCGGGAATCGAACCCGCGTCCGCAAGCCCTCTGCCGTTGGTACTACATGCTTAGCCCGTTCAATTTTTTTTAGCCTTCCCGCGCCCGAAGGGCAGGGCGCACGGTCGGCGATTCCAAATTTGGGGTTTTAGCGGATCAGGTCTGGACCCCCGTCACCGCGATCCTATGTGTTGTTACCCCCGGAACCCGATGCCCACAGGCAAACATCGGTCGGAGGCCCGCTGGGGTTAAGCAGCGAGGGCGTAGTTGTCGTCGTTGGCAACTAGAATTTGCAGACGGTTTAACGAGGTACCTGCACCTCGGCATGCACCTAAGGTTTCGCGACCCACGTCGAAACCAAGTCGCCCCCAAGTGTCTTGAACAATATAGGGCGTGCGGGGCTCCGGGGCAAGGGCCAAGATCCGACCCCTGGGCCCGAGCGCTGCCAGTGCCGAGGGTTCCGCGCCGGAGGTCGAGGCTTTAGCCGGACCCGGGCCGCGCAGCTGCGATGTCGACCGGCTGAAGCCTCGACCTCCTGTCTGCTTGCGGCCGGAACGACGATCTTCCGGGCCGGACGGGGCATTCGCCCCGTCCGAAACATTTTCTCCCGACCCCGCAGGCCCGCATCACAGATCGGCGACGGAATAAAGGTTCAGGACGGGGCGAATGCCCCGTCCCGCCCGCTATTATGCGGGCTTTGCCCATCCTCCGGGGCCTGGCGCCTTGGCGTGAGCCCCTCACCCCGCCTTGAACAACCGCCCCTTCTCCCGCTGCCAATCCTTGTCCTTCTCCGCCGCCCGCTTGTCGTGGAGCTTCTTGCCCTTGGCGAGCCCGATCTCCAGCTTCGCCCGGCCGTGTACCCAGTACATGGCGGTCGGCACCAGGGTGTAGCCGGCGCGCTCGGTCTCGCCGATCAGGCGGTTGATCTCGTGGCGTTTGAGCAGCAGCTTGCGGGTGCGGGTGGGGTCGGGGCTCACATGGGTCGAGGCCGTGGGCAGCGGCGTCATGTGGGAGCCGATCAGGAAGGCCTCGGCGTGGAGGATCTTGACATAGGCCTCTTTGATCTGGATGTGCCCCGCACGCAGGCTCTTGACCTCCCAGCCCTCCAGGACCAGGCCGGCCTCGATCCGTTGCTCGATGTGGTAGTCATGCCCCGCCTTCCGGTTGAGTGCGATGGTGGAGCCGCCGTCGGTCTTTTTCTTAGCCTTGCTCATGGGCGGCAGTTTACGGCAAATTTTCGGTTGATTTCTAGGCCCGACCCAGATAAATTGCCGGGCTCTATTTTTAGGAGATGCACATGCGCAAGCCCCTGATTGCCGGTAACTGGAAGATGAACGGGACCAAGGCCAGCGTGGAGACGCTCCTGGCCGGCGTGGTCGCCGGTGCGGGCGCGATCGAGCGCAGCGAAGTCGCGGTCTGCCCGCCCTATCCCTTCCTGCAGATGGCCGCGTCGGCGTTGGCCGGCAGCAGTGTCCGCCTGGGTGCGCAGAACTGCGCCACCGCGGCGAGCGGCGCCTTCACGGGCGAGGTCGCGGCCCCCATGCTGGCGGATTTCGGCTGCCACTATGTGATCATCGGTCACTCCGAGCGCCGTGCCATGTACGGCGAGGACGAGGCGATCCTCGCGAAGAAGTTGGCGGCCGCGTTCGCCGCTGGCCTGACCCCGATCCTGTGCGTGGGCGAGACCCTGGAGGAGCGCGAGCGCGGTGACATGGAAAAGGTGATTGCCGCCCAGATCGACGGCATCATCGCGCTGTGCGGGATCGGCGCCTTCGGCAGCCTGGAACTGGCCTACGAGCCGGTGTGGGCGATCGGCACCGGCAAGACCGCGACCCCGGCCCAGGCCCAGGAGGTCCACGCCTTCATCCGCGCGCGGCTTGCCGGGCACGATGCGGCGGTGGCGCAAAAGGTCCGCATCCTCTACGGCGGCAGCATGAAGGGCAGCAATGCCCTGGAACTGCTGTCCCAGCCGGACATCGACGGCGGTCTGATCGGCGGGGCGGCGCTCAACGCGGACGAGTTCCTGTCGATCGCCAAGGCCGGTGATGCGGCGACGCAGTAATGTGTCACCCTGCGGCCTCCCGGACGAGAGCGGACTAGCGATTCCATGCATACCATCCTGACCGTCACCCAGGTCTTTCTCTCGATCGGCCTGATCGGCCTGGTGCTGATCCAGCACGGGCGCGGGGCCGACGCGGGTGCCGCCTTCGGCAGCGGCGCCTCGGCGACCGTCTTCGGTGCGCGTGGTTCGGGCTCGTTCCTGTCCCGCGCGACCGGAATTATTGCGGCCCTGTTCTTTCTCACCAGCATGGCGATGGCGTATTATGCCGCCAAGGGTGAGAAGCCCGCGGGCCTGATGGACGGGGTGACCGGTTTGCCGGTGAAGGTCGAGACCCCTGCTGCGGCCGGGGTCACGGTTGTGCCTCAGATTGCCGTGCCGGCGGCGGGACAGTCCCCCGCGGTGCCGTCCCCGGTGCCCATGGTGCCAGGGGTGGCGGTCAAGGCCGCGGGCTCTGACGTACCGATCGTGCCGGGTGCGACGATGGATTCGACGCCGGTCAAGGAGACGATTCCCGGGGATGGGGCGCCGAAAACCGTTCCGGTCGTTCCCGGGCCAGTGACGGACGAGGCCCCTGTGAAAGTCGAGGCCCCTGCGAAAATTGAGACCAAGGACGAGCCCAAGGAAAAAGTCCAGACGTTGGATCAGCAGGCGCCGCAGGGGTCCGCCCCCGCTGTCGCCGAGCCGGCGGCTGCGCCGACCCCGTCACCGACCGCGGACAAGTGAAGTTCTGATTTATGTTTTTATGCCGACGTGGTGAAATTGGTAGACACGCTATCTTGAGGGGGTAGTGGCGCAAGCCGTGCCAGTTCGAGTCTGGCCGTCGGCACCATCAGTAAACGGCAGGTCGCGCGAGCGACCTGCCGTTTTTTCTTTTTTCGTCGCTAATCAACTGAAAGTCACTGAAAAATAGTCAATCTGGACTATTGATCCGGTTGACTTCCCGCGCGACGCTGCTTTAGACTCTGCTTATAGAACTGCGACATTCCGTCAACGATCGCGGTCCGGGGGATACAGTGCTCGGCAACTACCTGCCCATATTGATCTTCATCATCGTCGGCCTGCTGGTCGGCGGCGGCGCCTTGGCGGCCGGATGGTTGCTCGGCCCCCGGCGGCCCGACGCGGAGAAGGACTCGCCCTACGAGTGCGGTTTCCCCGCCTTTGAAAGCGCGCACCTGAAATTCGACGTGCGTTATTACCTGGTCGCCATCCTCTTCATCCTGTTCGACCTGGAAATCGCCTTCCTCTTTCCTTGGGCGGTGGTCCTCCCGGACCTGGGCGCCTACGGGTTCTGGGTCATGTTCGTGTTCCTCGCGATCATGGTCGTCGGCTTCATCTACGAGTGGAAGAAGGGGGCACTGGAATGGGAATAGAGGGTCTGCTGGAACAGGGCTTCGTCACCACCACGGCGGACAAGCTCATCAACTGGGCGCGCACCGGGTCCATGTGGCCCATGACCTTCGGGTTGGCCTGTTGCGCGGTCGAGATGATGCACGCCGGTGCCGCCCGCTATGATCTCGACCGCTTCGGCATCATCTTTCGCCCCAGCCCCCGCCAGTCCGACGTGATGATCGTGGCCGGCACCCTGGTCAATAAGATGGCCCCGGCCCTGCGTAAGGTCTACGACCAGATGGCCGAACCCCGCTGGGTGATCTCCATGGGCTCCTGCGCCAACGGCGGCGGCTACTACCACTATTCCTATGCAGTGGTGCGCGGCTGTGACCGCATCGTCCCGGTGGATATCTATGTGCCCGGCTGCCCGCCGACGCCGGAGGCCCTGTTGTACGGCATACTGCAATTGCAGAACAAGATCCGCCGCACCAATACCATCGCCCGCTGAGCCTCGCGGCCCTTGCGCAGCTTCAATGACCCAGGACCCATGGCAACAGAATCCTTAACGCGCGATATCAGACTGGCCGGGCTCGAACAGGCCCTGTCCCGGCATCTGAGTGGACAGGGCTGCGAAACCTTGAGCGCGCCCGGCGAGGTCACGCTGGTGGTGCCCGCGGCGCACTTGCTCCCGGTCTGCCGGGTCCTGCGCGACCACGCGGACCTGCGCTTCGAGCAACTGATCGATGTCTGCGGGTTGGACTATGCCGCCTACGGCAAGGGCGAGTGGGAGACCGAGTCGGCGTCCACCTTCGGCTTCGGCCGCGGGGTGGACCGCGACCTGGACCTGGCGATCACCGCCCCGCGCCGCTTTGCCGTGGTCTATCACCTGCTCTCCCTGGCCCACAATCGGCGCCTGCGCCTGCGGGTCTACGCGGACGGGGAGGGTGAACCCATGGTGGATTCGGTGGTGCCGATATGGGCCGCGGCCAATTGGTTCGAGCGGGAGGCCTTCGACCTCTTCGGCATCCTCTTTCGCGGGCACCCCGACCTGCGTCGTATCCTCACGGACTACGGCTTCGTCGGTCACCCCTTCCGCAAGGACTTCCCCGTTTCGGGCCAGGTGGAGATGCGCTATGACCCGGCACAGGGTCGCGTGGTTTATGAGCCGGTGTCGATCGCGCCGCGCATCCTGGTGCCCAAGGTGATCCGCGAGGACAGCCGTTATCTGGGCCCGGACCACGCCGGCGCTGTCGGCAAGGGGGCCTGACATGCCTGAAATCCGCAATTACACCCTGAACTTCGGCCCCCAGCACCCCGCCGCCCATGGGGTGCTGCGTCTGGTGTTGGAACTGGACGGCGAGGTGATCGAGCGCGCTGACCCCCACGTCGGCCTGTTGCACCGGGGCACCGAGAAGCTGGCCGAGACCAAGCCCTATAACCAGAGCATCGGTTACATGGACCGCCTGGACTATGTGTCGATGATGTGCAACGAACACGGCTATGTGCGGGCGATCGAGAAGCTCCTGGGGGTGCAGGTACCGCAGCGCGCCCAGTACATCCGCACCCTGTATGACGAGATCACCCGCGTCCTGAACCACCTGATGTGGCTCGGCGCGCACGGCCTGGACATCGGTGCCATGTCCGTCTTCATCTACTGTTTTCGCGAGCGCGAGGACTTGCTCGACTGCTACGAGGCGGTTTCGGGTGCGCGCATGCACGCCACCTATTACCGCCCGGGCGGCGTCTACCGGGACCTGCCGGAGGCGATGCCCCAGTACCAGGCGGCCGGGACCCAATGGCACAGCGCCCGTGAGATGGCGGCCCGCAATGCCGCCCGCCAGGGGTCTCTGCTGGATTTCATCGAGGACTTCACCGCGCGCTTCCCAGCCTGCGTGGACGAGTACGAGACCCTGCTGACCGACAACCGCATCTGGAAGCAACGCACCGTGAGTATCGGTGTCGTCTCCCCCGAGCGGGCGCTGCAACTCGGTTTTACCGGTCCCATGCTGCGCGGCTCCGGAATTGAGTGGGACCTGCGCAAGAAGCAGCCCTATGCCGCCTATGCCGACATGGACTTCGACATCCCGGTCGGTGTGAATGGGGACTGCTACGACCGCTATCTGGTGCGGGTCGAGGAGATGCGTCAGTCCAATCGGATCATGAAACAATGCGTGGACTGGCTGCGCAAGCACCCGGGCCCGGTTGCGGTGGACGACCACAAGGTCATGCCGCCCGCCCGTGCCGCCATGAAGGAGGACATGGAGGCCCTGATCCACCACTTCAAGCTGTTCACCGAGGGCTATTGCACCCCGCCGGGCGAGGTCTATGCGGCGGTCGAGGCGCCCAAGGGCGAGTTCGGTTGTTACATCGTCTCCGATGGCGCCAACAAGCCCTATCGACTCAAGGTCCGCGCCCCCGGGTTCCCGCACCTGGCGGCGCTCGATGAGATGGCCAGGGGCCACATGCTGGCGGACGTGGTGGCCATCATCGGGACCCTGGATATCGTGTTTGGGGAGATCGACCGCTGATGAGCTTTCGCAATGACCCCCTGGCCGTGGTCCACGATCGGGACAAGTCGACCCTCCTGACGCCCGTGCTGCGTGCCGCGATCGAGGCCCATGCCGCCAAGTATCCGGCGCAATGGCGGCAGTCTGCGGTGATGCCGGCCCTGACCCTGGTCCAGGACAGCAACGGCGGCTGGTTGTCCCGCGAACTGATGGACGAGGTGGCGGCCTATCTGGATATGCCGGCGGTCGCGGTCTACGAGGTCGCGAGCTTCTACGGGATGTACGATCTGGAGCCGACCGCGGCGCACAAGGTCTGCATCTGCAACAGCATTTCCTGTCTGTTGAACGGCTCCGAGGACCTGATCCACCATGTGGAGCACCGCTATCAGGTCAAACCCGGCGAGACCACTGCCGACGGGCGCTTCACCTTCAAGGAGGTGGAGTGCCTGGGCGCCTGCCGCGACGCCCCGGCGGTGCTGATCGACCAGACCTACCATGAAAAGCTGTCCGCCGAGACCCTGGACCGGCTGATCGAGGGGTTGCAGTGAGCGCCATGGCCGTCAATCACGACACCGTTTGCTTTCGCACCATGCACCTTCCGGTCCATGAGCGCCATACCCTGGCGGCCTATCGCGGCCTGGGGGGCTATGCGCAATGGGAGCGTATCCTGCGCGAGCGGGTGGACCCGGCGGGCGTCATTGAGGAGTTGAAGCTCTCCAACCTGCGCGGGCGCGGCGGCGCCGGCTTTCCGACCGGGCTCAAGTGGAGCTTCATGCCCCGCACGGCCCCGGTGCAGAAATATATCGTCTGTAATTCGGACGAGGGCGAGCCTGGGACCTGCAAGGATCGCGATATCCTGCGTTTCAATCCGCACCAGTTGATCGAGGGCATGGCCATCGCGGGCTATTGCATCGGGGCCACCGTGGGGTACAACTATATCCGCGGCGAGTTCTACGAGCCGATCGAGCGCTTCGAGGCGGCCCTGCGGGAGGCCTATGCGGCGGGACTGCTCGGGCGCGACATCCTGGGTACCGGGGTGGATTTCGACCTCTACACCCACCTGGGTGCGGGCGCCTACATCTGCGGGGAGGAGACGGCGCTCCTGGAGTCGCTGGAGGGCAAGAAGGGTCAACCCCGCTACAAGCCGCCCTTCCCGGCCCAGGTGGGTCTCTATGGCAAGCCCACCACCATCAACAATACCGAGTCCCTGGCCTCGGTACCGGTGATCCTGGAGCGCGGCGGTCAGTGGTTCCTGGACCAGGGGCGGCCCAACAATGGCGGGACCAAGCTCTTCTCCATTACGGGGCATGTCAACAACCCCTGTAATGTGGAGGTGCCCCTGGGTACGCCCTTCCGGGACCTGCTGGCAATGGCCGGCGGGGTCAAGGACGGCAAGCCGCTCAAGGCGGTCATCCCGGGCGGGTCCTCGGTGCCGGTGGTGCCCGGTGACATCATGATGGGGGTCGACATGGACTACGACTCGGTCGCCAAGGCCGGGTCCATGCTCGGCAGCGGCGCGGTGATCGTGATCGCCGAGGGTACCTGCATGGTGAAGGTCCTGGCCAATCTGTCCCATTTCTATATGCGAGAGTCGTGCGGCCAGTGCACCCCCTGTCGCGAGGGCACCGGCTGGCTGGCGCGGGTGGTCGGGCGGATCGCCGCGGGCCAGGGCCGCCCGCAGGACCTGGACTTGCTGGACAGTGTCGCCGGGCGGATCGGCGGGCGTACCATCTGTGCCCTGGGGGATGCGGCGGCCATGCCGGTGCAGAGTTTCCTGAAGCACTATCGCAATGAATTCGTGCACCTGATCGAGCACGGGCAACGTTCGAGGGCCTGAGTTTGGCCGCAAGCAATGCAGTTGGCCGCGTAGAGAGACCGCAATGACGGATATGCTCACTATCGAGATCGACGGTCGCGCCTGCGAGGCGGCACCGGGCGAGATGATCATCGCGGTCGCCGACCGCGAGGGGATCTCTATCCCGCGGTTTTGCTACCACAAAAAGCTCTCGATCGCCGCCAACTGCCGCATGTGTCTGGTGGAGGCGGAGCAGGGCGGGCGCCCCTTCCCCAAGCCGGTGCCGGCCTGCGCCACGCCGGTCGGCCCCGGGATGAAGGTCCTCACCCGCTCGCCCAAGGCGATCGAGGCGCAGCAGGGCACTATGGAGTTCCTGCTCATCAACCACCCCCTGGATTGTCCCATCTGCGATCAGGGCGGTGAGTGTGAATTGCAGGACGTCGCCATGGGCTACGGTGGCGACCAGTCGCGCTACACCGAGGGCAAACGGGTCGTCATGGATGAGGACCTCGGCCCTTTGATCGCCACCGAGATGACCCGCTGCATCCACTGTACCCGTTGCGTGCGCTTCGGGGCCGAGATCGCGGGCCTGCGGGAATTGGGGGCGACCGGCCGCGGCGAAGACGTGCGTATCGGTACCTTCGTCGCCCACACCCTCGCCCACGAACTCTCCGGCAACATCATCGACCTGTGTCCGGTGGGGGCGCTCACCTCCAAGCCTTACCGCTTCACCGCCCGCGCCTGGGAACTGACGGACGCGTCCGCCATCGCGCCCCATGACGGGGTCGGTTCCAACCTGCGGCTGCATCTGCGCCGCGGTCAGGTGATGCGCGTCCATCCCCACGATAACGAGGCGGTCAACGAGTCCTGGATCGCCGACCGGGACCGCTTCAGCTATGTCGGTCTCAACGGCGCCGACCGGCTGACCGAGCCGCTGATCAAGCGCGACGGCGCCTGGGTGGCGGTGGAGTGGACCGAGGCCCTGGCCCTGGTCGCGCAGCGGCTCAAGGCCGCCGACCCGGCCACGACCGGTTGGCTGATCGCCCCCAATGCTACCTTGGAAGAGATGTACCTGGCGCAGGGGCTCGCCCGGGCGCTGGGCTGCGCGAATATCGACCACCGATTGCGTCAGCGCGACTTCCGCGGGGACGCTGCCGACCCGCGCCTGCCCTGGCTCGGGCTCCCGATCGCGGAGCTTCCGGCCCAGCGCTCGGTGCTCTTGATCGGCACCGACATTCGCCAGGAGCAGCCGCTCCTGGCCCACCGACTGCGCCAGGCGGTCCTGGCCGGCGGCAGTCTGGCCCTGGTCAATCCCTACCGACTGGACCTGACGCATCCTGCCGACCAATTGGCGGGCGGACCGGCCGGGATGCTGGACAACCTGGCCGCCATCGCCAACGCCTTGGGTGACGGTGGGTTAGGGGCGCTGAAGGGTATCATCGCCCGTGCCGCGCCCAGCGCCGAGCATCAGGCGGTCGCCGATTCACTCAAGTCTGCCGGGGCAAACGGCGCGGGCCTGATCCTGCTCGGCGCCTTGGCGGCGGCCCACCCGGACTACAGCCTGCTCAAGGCCCTGGCCTACCGGATCGCCGCGGCCGCTGGCTGCAAGGTCGGTTACCTGCCCGCCGCCGCCAATAGCGTCGGCGCCTATCTGGCCGGGGCTCTGCCCCAGGTCCAGCCCGGGGGTCGGCCAGCCGACCCGGTCGGCCTGCCGGTCGCGGAGATCTTGGCCGCGCCGCACCGCACCCTGGTCCTCTGGGGCCTGGAGCCGGCCTATGACCTGGGCAATCCGGCCCAGGCCGTGGAGTCCTTGGCCCAGGCCGACTTTGTGGTCGCCGCCAGTGCCTTTCGCTGCCCCTCACTGGAGTCGGTGGCCCAGGTCTTGCTGCCCATCGGCGCCTTCGCCGAGACCTCGGGGACCTTCGTGAACGGGAGCGGGACCTGGCAGAGCTTCCAGGGGGCCGTGGCGCCCCCGGGCGCGGCCAGACCCGGTTGGAAGGTCTTGCGGGTCCTCGGCAATCTGCTCAATCTCAAGGGCTTCGAGTACCTGGACACAGCGGCGATCCGCACCGAACTGGCGGCCCTCTGCGGCGATGCCCGCCCGGACAACGGGCCCGCGGCGGACTTCGACGCCGCGCCCGCGGGCCTTGGCGAGGGCCTGATCCGCATCGGCAATGTGCCGACCTACGCACTGGATGCGCTGGTGCGCCGCTCGCCGCCCCTGCAGCGGACGCCGACCATGGGGACCTTCGGCGCCTATCTGAACGCGGCACAGGCGGCCGACCTGGGTTTGGCGGCGGACGCTGCCGTCGTGGTGTCGCAGCAGGGGGCGGCGGTCCATACCCGGGTCCTGATCGATGATCGTGTGCCGCCAGGCTGTGTGCGCATCCCGGCGGGCGTCCCGGGCAGTGAATCCTTGGGCGATCAGATCGCCCCCGTCAGCATCCGGCGTGAGGAGTAGGGGCCAATGATCGAACTGTGGAATGCCCTGCCGCTGCTGATCCAGATCCTGCTCAAGATCATCGTGATCGTGCTGCCCTTGCTGGGCCTGGTCGCCTATTACACTCTGGCGGAGCGCAAGGTCATCGGCTATATGCAGGTGCGGATCGGGCCCAACCGGGTCGGCTGGCGCGGCCTGCTCCAGCCCATTGCCGATGCACTCAAGCTGATGATGAAAGAGATCGTGGTGCCCACCCAGGCGGACAAGACGCTCTTTGTCATTGCGCCCCTGATCTCGATCGTCCCGGCCATCGCCGCCTGGGCCGTGTTCCCCTTCGACGCGACCCTGGTGGTGGCGGACATCCATGCGAGTCTGCTCTACATCCTGGCCCTGTCCTCGCTCGGGGTCTATGGCATCATCATCGCCGGCTGGGCCTCCAACTCGAAATACGCCTTACTCGGGGCCATGCGCTCCGCGGCCCAGTTGGTCGCCTATGAGATCGCCATGGGTTTCGCCCTGGTGGGGGTCCTGGTCGCGGCCGGGAGTCTCAATCTGGGGGACATCGTGCGCGCCCAGACCGGCAACGTCCTCACCTGGTTCTGGCTGCCGCTGCTGCCGCTCTTCGGCGTCTATGTGATCGCGGGTGTGGCCGAGACCAATCGCGCCCCCTTCGACGTGGCGGAGGGCGAGTCCGAGATCGTCGCCGGCTTCCACGTCGAATACTCCGGGATGGGGTTCGCGGTGTTTTTCCTGGCCGAATACGCCAACATGATCCTGATCTCCGCCCTGACGGCGCTGCTCTTCATGGGCGGCTGGCTCTCGCCGCTGCCCCAGTCCTGGGTGCAGGGGGTCTTCCCGTTGGATGACGGGTTCCAGTGGCTGCTGCTCAAGACCTTTTTCATCATGTTCGTGTTCCTGTGGCTGCGCGCGACCTTCCCGCGCTACCGCTACGACCAGATCATGCGCCTGGGCTGGAAGGTCTTCATCCCGATTACGATCGTCTGGATCCTGGTGGTGGCGGGCGGCGTCGTTGCCAAGCTCCCGCCCTGGTGGTCCGCCTGATGTCATACCTGTTGCCACACCAGCCCCCCCGGGAGCGCGCGCAATGCTGAAGACGGCACGCACCTACCTCCAGAGCCTGTTCCTGCTTGAGTTGTTCAAGGGGCTGCGGGTCACGGGGGCCTATTTCTTCAAACGTAAGTTCACCGTCCAATACCCGGAGGAGAAGGCGCCCCTCTCGCCGCGGTTCCGCGGTTTACATGCGCTGCGCCGCTACCCGAATGGCGAAGAGCGCTGCATCGCCTGTAAACTCTGCGAAGCGACCTGCCCGGCGCTTGCCATCACGATCGAGTCGGAGCCCAGGGAGGATGGATCGCGGCGCACCACCCGTTATGATATCGACCTCTTCAAGTGCATCTACTGCGGGTTCTGCGAGGAATCCTGTCCGGTGGACTCGATCGTGGAGACCGGGATCTGCGAGTACCACTTCGAGGAGCGCGGCGGCAACGTCATGACCAAGGACAAACTGCTTGCCATAGGCGACCGCTACGAGGCGCAGATTGCCGCCGCCCGCGCCGCGGATGCGCCTTACCGATGAACCTAATCGAACCGCAGCGACGCCGAGCGCCTGGGGTGGACCAGTGCCGTGCGGTCTACCAGCCCGCGGGGCCGGCGGTGGACCGCGGCCCGCGCCGACCCGGTGCCCCTGCCCGGCAGGGTGCGGCGCGCCTTATCCACCCTCCAACCGACTCCTTGGGATGGCGCCATGGGCTTTGAGAAGTTTCTCTTTTACTGCTTCGCGGCCATGACGGTCGCCGCCGCGGCGATGGTCATCAGTCGGCGCAATCCCGTCCATGCGGTATTGTGGATGGTGGTCGCCTTCGTGAGCAGTGCGGCGCTGTGGATCCTGCTGGAGGCCGAGTTCCTTGGGATCGTCCTGGTCCTGGTCTATGTCGGTGCCGTGATGGTGCTGTTCCTGTTCGTGGTCATGATGCTCGATATCGACATCGCCACGCTGCGGGCCGGCTTCATCAGGTATCTGCCGGTCGGTGCCCTGGTTGCCGCGGTGATGCTGATCGAGATCGTACTGGTCGTGGGGCCGGCCCATTTCGGGCTGGCGCAGTTCCCCGCGCCGGCCCCCGCCGGGGTCGCCGTCAACAACACGCACGACCTGGGGATGTCGCTCTACAAGGACTACGTCTATCCTGTTGAACTGGCCTCCGTCATCCTCCTGGTGGCGATCGTCGCCGCCATCCGTCTGACGCTACGGTGGCGGCCCGACAGCAAATACATCGATTCGGCGCGGCAGGTGCGGGTGAAGAAAGGGCCCGACCGCCTGCGGATCGTAAAGATGGCCTCGGTGGGCCCCGCCGAGATGCCTGCGGCGAGCCTGGCCGAAACCAAGGAATAGCCCTATGATCGCACTCTCCGACTATCTGATTCTGGGCGGCATCCTGTTCTCGATTGCGGTCGCGGGGATCTTCCTCAACCGCAAGAACGTGATCGTGCTACTGATGTGCATCGAGTTGATGCTGTTGGCGGTGAACACTAACTTCGTCGCCTTCTCGCACTTTCGCCATGACATCACGGGCCAGGTCTTCGTGTTCTTTATCCTCACCGTGGCGGCGGCCGAGGCGGCGATCGGGTTGGCGATCCTGGTGGTCCTGTTCCGCAACCGCGGCACCATCAACGTCCAGGACCTCGACTCTTTGAAAGGCTAGTCCTGTTAATCCTGTCCATTTTTTTCAAGTCACGACCAATCTGTCCGTCCTGCCGCGTAACGCAGACAAAGAGCGAATCAAGAGATGGCGAATGTCTATCTGATCATCGTGCTCGCGCCCCTCATCGGCGCCATCGTCGCCGGCTTCTTCGGCGGGCGGATCGGGCGGCGGGGTGCACACTCGGTGAGTATCCTGGGGGTGGGGATCTCAACCGCCCTGTCGTTCTTTGCCTTGGCGCGCTTCGCCTGGGGCGACGAGCCGGTCTACAATGCGGCGCTCTACACCTGGATGGTCTCCGACGGTATCCGTTTCGAGGTCGGGTTCCTGGTGGACCGCCTCACCGTCCTGATGATGGCGACCGTGACCTTCGTCTCGCTCATGGTGCATGTCTACACCATCGGCTACATGGCGGATGACGAGCACAACTGGCCCCACGACTCCAAGGCCGGCACCCACAGTTACCAGCGCTTCTTCAGCTATATCTCGCTCTTCACCTTCGCCATGCTGATGTTGGTGATGGCCAACAACTTCATGCAGTTGTTCTTCGGTTGGGAGGCGGTGGGCCTGGTGTCCTATCTGCTGATCGGCTTCTGGTCGGTGCGCGAATCGGCGATCTTCGCCAACCTCAAAGCCTTCCTGGTCAACCGCGTGGGTGACTTCGGCTTTCTCCTCGGGGTCGCTGCGGTCGCCATGTATTTCAATTCCATGGACTATGCGCAGGTCTTCGAGCGGGCGCCCGCGCTGGCCGATACCCAGGTCGATCTGTTCGGGGGCGTCTCACTGATGACCCTGATCTGCGTCCTGCTCTTCATCGGCGCCATGGGCAAGTCGGCCCAGGTCCCCCTGCATGTGTGGCTGCCGGACAGCATGGAGGGTCCGACGCCGATCTCCGCCCTGATTCATGCCGCTACCATGGTGACGGCCGGTGTCTTCATGGTGGCGCGGATGTCGCCGCTCTTCGAGTTGTCCGACGCCGCCCTCTCATTTGTCCTGATCGTCGGCGCGACCACGGCCCTGTTTATGGGCTTGATCGGGCTGGTCCAAGACGATATCAAGCGCATCATCGCCTACTCCACCCTGTCTCAGTTGGGCTATATGGTGGCGGCCCTGGGTGCCTCGGCCTACGCGGCCGGCATCTTCCACCTGATGACGCACGCCTTCTTCAAGGCCCTGCTGTTCCTGGCCGCGGGTTCGGTGATCATGGCCATGCATCATGAGCAGGATATCCGCACCATGGGCGGCCTGCGCAAGTACCTGCCCATCACCTGGATCACCGCCTTGCTCGGGTCCCTGGCCCTGATCGGGTTCCCCGGTTTCTCCGGGTTTTTTTCCAAGGATGCGATCATCGCAGCGGTCAGCCATTCCGAGATCTTCGGTGCCGGGTATGCGAGCGCACTGCTGACCTACGGGGTCCTGATTACCGCCTTGTATTCCTTCAGGTTGTACTTCCTGGTCTTTCACGGTAAGGGGCGCATGGACGAGCACACCCGTGGACACCTGCACGAGAGCCCCTGGGTCGTCACCGTGCCGCTGATCCTGCTCGCCATTCCATCGGTGGCAATCGGCTGGTTCACGATCGAGCCCCTGCTGGTGGGCGACTGGTTCAGTTCGGGAACTTGGCATCCGATCGTCGTCAGTCCGGCACACGACACCCTGCGTCACCTGGCCGAGCACTGGCACGGGTCATGGGCCCTCGTGCAGCACGGGATGCACGAATTGCCGTTCTATCTGGCCATGGGAGGGCTGGGGGCGGCGGCGGCGATCTGGTGGCTCCTGTTCTGGCTGAGTCCCGCGATCGACGACCGGCTGCAGGCCCTCGGCGGTCCGGTGACCCGGATACTGAAGGACAAGTACGGCTTCGACGACTTCAATCAGCGCGTCTTCGCCGGTGGCGGTCGGGCGCTGGGCAACGCGCTGTGGAGCGGCGGCGACCAGGTGCTGATCGACGGTGCTGTCGTCAATGGCTCGGCCCGCTCGGTGGGGCGGCTGGCCGAGGTGACGCGCCACCTCCAGACGGGCTATCTCTATCATTACGCCATCGCCATGATCGTCGGGCTCGTGGGCCTGTTGACGATCTTCGTGACCCTCTGACCGGACCAGGAGACGCAAGACGATGGAATCGGGTTTCCCCCTGCTGACATTGACGATCTGGCTGCCCATCCTGGGCGGCCTCGCGGTACTCGCGAGCGGCGATCGGGACAGCGCGCTGAGCAAGAAAATCGCGCTGGCGGTGGCGGTACTGACCTTCCTGGTCAGTCTCGGCCTGTGGCTCGGGTTCGACCCGGCCACGGCGCAGATGCAGTTCGTCGAGTACAGCCCCTGGATACCGACCTTCGGTGTCTTTTACTACCTGGGCGTGGATGGGATCTCCATGCCGCTCATCGTGCTCACCACCTTTATCAGTATCTTTGTGATAGTCGCCGGCTGGGACGTCATCACCTACCATCCGTCCCAGTATATGGCGGCGTTTCTGATCATGGAGGGCGTGATGGTCGGCGTCTTCTCGGCGCTCGATGCGGTCCTGTTCTACGTTTTCTGGGAGGCGATGCTGATCCCGATGTTCATCATCATCGGGGTCTGGGGCGGGCCGAACCGCGTCTACGCGACCATCAAGTTCTTCCTCTTTACCTTTTTCGGCTCGGTGTTCATGCTCGTCGCCCTGATCTACCTGTACTTCCAGGCGGGCAGTTTCAGTATCCTCGATTTTCAGGCGCTGGAACTGGGCATGACGCCCCAGGTGTTGATCTTTATCGCCTTCCTGCTCGCCTTCGCGGTGAAGGTTCCGATGTTCCCGGTGCACACCTGGCTGCCGGATGCCCATGTCGAGGCCCCGACCGGCGGGTCGGTGATCCTGGCCGCCATCATGCTCAAGATTGGCGGCTACGGCTTTCTGCGCTTCACCCTGCCCATTACCCCGGACGCCAGCGCGTCGCTGGACTGGCTGATCATCGCCCTGTCGCTGATCGCCGTGGTCTACATCGGGTTCGTTGCGCTGGTGCAGCAGGACATGAAGAAGTTGATCGCCTATTCTTCAATCGCGCACATGGGGTTCGTGACGCTCGGCTTTTTCATCGTGTTCGCGATCCTGCGTCATTCCGGGACCAGTACCGGCGCGGTGATGGGGATCGAGGGCGGGATGGTCCAGATGATCTCTCACGGATTCATCTCCGGGGCCCTGTTCCTGTGCGTCGGGGTCCTCTACGATCGGATGCATTCCCGGCAGATCGCCGACTACGGCGGGGTGATCAACACCATGCCCTGGTTCGGCGGCTTGCTGGTATTCTTCGCCATGGCCAACGCGGGCCTGCCGGGGACCTCCGGCTTTGTCGGTGAGTTTATGGTCATCCTGGCGGCCTTCCGTGCCGATTTCTGGTTCGCCTTCCTGGCCGCCACGACGCTGATACTGGCCGCCGCCTTCACCCTCTGGATGGTGAAGCGGGTGGTCTACGGAGAGGTCAAGAATGAGCGGGTGGCCGCGCTCCAGGACTTGAACCGCGGGGAGGTGTTCAATCTCGGCACCCTGGCGGCGGCGGTCCTGTTGTTCGGCCTGTGGCCCGCGCCCCTGGTGAACGTCATGCACGCCAGCGTCGAACACCTGGTCGCCCAGGTCAGCATCTGCAAGCTGCCGCCGGAGCAGGCGGGTTCCTGCCGACTGAGCAGGTCGGCACCGGTGGCGTCGCTGGCGCCCTAGGTAACGAGTCAAGAGCAAGTTAAACACGGTCGTTGTCGTTGTCGTAATCGTAATTGGAGAAGCGATGCACTTTGGGGCTCGAGAGAATCCGGGGTGCTACGGGAACCTCGATTACGACAACGACAACGATAACCTCGACAACGACAACGACAACGACAACGACAACGTCCCAACTGACTGGTATGCCTCATTCCCATCGGCAGGGAACGGCGAGCCGGTCGACCGTAGCTACGGATGACCCCCATGCCATTTGACTCCGCCAATCTGATGCCCATCCTGCCCGAGGTCGCGATCCTCGTGACGGCCTTAGTGGTGTTGGTCGTTGACCTCTACCTCAAAGATGCCGACAAGGGCGTTAACCATGTCCTGGCCCTCCTGGGGCTGGTGGTTGCAATCGGCCTGACCGGTTGGGTGGGCGGGGGTGAGCGGACTCTGGCCTGGGACGGCAACGTGGTGCGTGATGCCATGAGCGATCTCCTCAAGGGCGCGGTGCTCATCGTCTCCGCGTTCGCCTTCATCTATGCCCGTCCCTGGCTGAAGGATCGCAACCTGTTGGTGGGCGAGTTCTACGTGCTGGGACTCTGTGCGGTGCTCGGCATGTTGGTGATGATCTCCGCCAACAGTTTTCTGACCCTCTATCTGGGGCTGGAACTCCAGGCCCTCTCGCTCTATGCGCTGGTCGCCTTCGATCGTGACTCCAAGATCGGGCCCGAGGCGGCCATGAAGTACTTCGTGCTGGGGGCGCTGGGTTCGGGGATGCTGCTGTACGGCGTATCCATGATCTACGGGGCGACCGGCTCCATCGAGCTCGGGGCGGTCGCGCGGGCGGTGGTCGCCGCGGGCAGTACCGACCAGGTGCTGGTCTTCGGCATCGCCTTCCTGGTGATCGGGATCGGCTTCAAGTTCGGTGCCGTGCCCTTCCACATGTGGGTGCCGGACCTCTACGAAGGGGCGCCGACGCCGGTCGCGCTCTTTATCGGTTCGGCCCCGAAGCTTGCCGCATTCGCCCTGGTCGTGCGACTCCTGGTGGAGGGGATGGGTGCGCTGCACACCGATTGGCAGGGGATGCTCCTGATCCTGGCGGTGCTGTCCATGGGGCTCGGCAATCTGGCCGCGATCGCCCAGACCAACATCAAGCGCATGTTGGCCTATTCGACCATCTCCCATGTCGGCTTCGTCTTCTTGGGGCTGCTGGCCGGGTCATCCCAAGGCTATGCCTCCGCCATGTTCTATATCATCATCTATGCCGTGACCGCGGTCGGGACCTTCGGCATCCTCACGATCCTGAGCCGGGAGGGATTCGACGCGCAGCAGCTCGAGGACCTCAAGGGGCTCAACGACCGGGACCCTTGGTATGCGGCCATGATGGCGCTCATGATGTTCTCCCTGGCCGGGGTGCCGCCGACGGTCGGTTTCATGGCCAAATTGCTGGTGCTGGAGGCGGTGGTGCGGGTGGACCTGGTGTGGCTGGCGCTGGTGGCCGTGTTCTTCTCGATCATCGGCGCCTTTTACTATTTGCGGGTGGTCAAGTTCATCTATTTCGACCAGCCGACGACCGCCCTGCCCATCATCACGAGCGGCGGGGTGCGGGCCGCCATGACGGTCAACGGCCTCGCGGTCCTGCTGCTGGGGCTGTTCCCGGCCGCCCTGCTGGGTCTCTGCCAGGCGGCGTTCCGCTAGCCGGGCCTGCCCCGCAAGCGCCTGCGCAGGGCGCAAGCGCTTGCCCAGAGTGACAACAATTGGACAGGATTAACAGGATTTCACGGATCAGGATCGGTATTCTGTTATCCTGCAAGCCCTGAAAAATTCTGTCAATCCTGTCTATTTTCCAGCGTCCGGCCCCCCAGCTTTCCCGTCAACCTGCCGAGCGTTTCGTGGCCGCGGCTGGTCGGCCGGGTTGTTCAGATGCCGGGCGGCAGGCTACTATGGGCTGTTTTTCCACTGACCTGGAGTTTCAAGCATGTTGCGCGGCAGTATCGTAGCCCTGATTACGCCCATGGACGCGGAGGGTGGGATCGATGACGCGAGCCTGAAGCGCTTGGTCGATTTCCATGTGGCGGCGGGGACCCAGGCCATCGTGTCGGTCGGGACGACCGGGGAGTCGGCCACCCTCGACGAGACAGAGCACTGTCAGGTCATTGCCCGCACGGTGGAGTTGGCGGCCGGGCGCGTCCCGGTGATTGCCGGTACCGGGGCCAACTCGACCCGGGAGGCGATCACCCTGACCCGTTGCGCGAAAGAGGCCGGGGCCGACGCCGCCCTGCTCGTTACCCCCTACTACAACAAGCCGACCCAGGAAGGGCTCTATCTGCACCACCGGGCGGTGGCCGAGGCCGTGGATATCCCCCAGATCCTCTATAACGTCCCGGGGCGCACCGCCTGCGACATGCTGCCGGAGACCGCCGGGCGGCTGTCGGAGATTGCGAATATCATCGGCCTCAAGGAGGCGAGCGGCGACCTCAAGCGGGTGGCGATCCTGCGCGCGGCCTGTGGGGAGGGGTTCGCCCTCTACAGCGGCGATGACGCCACCACCTGCGACTTTCTGCTGCTGGGCGGCGATGGGGTGATCTCGGTGACGGCCAATCTGGCGCCGCGCCTCATGCAGGCGATGTGTCAGGCCGCGCTCGCGGGTGATCGCGCCGGTGCCCGTGCGCTGGATCAACGTCTCGCCGCACTGCACCGGGACCTGTTCGTGCAGTCCAATCCGATCCCGGTAAAATGGGGGGCGGTCGCGCTGGGGCTCTGCGGGATCGGGATACGGCTCCCGTTGACCTGGCTCTCGGAGCAACACCACACCCGTGTGCGTGCCGCCCTGGAACAGGCCGGCGTCCTGTGAAACGGGTCGGCGCCTGCGCGTTGCGCATCGGTAATCCTCTGAGAGGCCCAAGACCTTGAGATCTTTGTGTGTCCTGGTCGGCCCTGCCGTCCTGTCGATCCTGTCATTGCTGGTTGTCGCTGGCCTCGGCGGGTGCGGCATGTTGAAGGAGGCGCTGCCCGACCAGGGCCTCGCCTACCAAAAAAGCCGCCAGGCGGAGGAAAATCTGGAACTGCCGCCGGATCTCAAGGGCGCCAGTTTCGATGATGCCATGGACGTCCCGCCGATCGCGGGCGGTGCCACCTATTCACAGTATGCGGATGGGCGGGCGCAGCGTCGGCAGGCAAGTACGTCCGGTGCCGGTGCCATCCTGCCCACGGTGGAGAACGTGGAGTTACGCCGCAGCGGTGACTCCCGCTGGCTCGAGGTCCAGGCCGCCCCGCAACAGGTATGGCCGCGCGTGGTGGCGTTCTGGCGGGAGCAGGGAATCCTCCTGGTGGACCAGAATCCGACGGTTGGGGTGATGAAGACGGACTGGATAGAGAACCGTGCCGAGATCCCACAGGGTTTCCTGACGCGGATGTTCCGCAAGGTTGCCGACGGTCTCTATGCCACCTCGACCCGCGACCAATACAGCATTCGCATGGAGCCCGGGGCCAAGGGGGCGGGCAGTACGGAGGTGCACCTGACGCATCGTGGAATGGATGAGACGCTGGAGACCGGCACGCTGGGCGACAGCAAGCGCACGGTCTGGCAACCCGGCAAGAGCGATCCGGGCAAGGAGGCCGAGATGCTGCGCCGCCTGATGCTGTTCCTCGGCGCCCCCGAGAAGAAGGCGGCGGCGGCCCTGGCAGCGACGGCCCCGCAGACCCGAGGTACGGGTCCGGCCGCGAGCGGGGGCAGTGCCCGTCTGGTAGGCGAGGGCGCAGGCGCACAACTGCTGATCCCAGAGGACTTCCAACGCGGTTGGCGCATCACCGGCGCGGCCTTGGATCGGGCTGGATTCGCCGTCAAGGATCGTGACATGAGCCGGGGGGTCTATTACGTCCGCTATCAGGACATGGATGCCGGCGCCACCCCGAAGGCGCGCGGTTGGGGTGAGCGGCTGGCCTTCTGGCGCAAGGCGGACATCGATCGACTGAAGGAATACCAGATCAAGGTCGAGGGCAACGACCGTGAGACCCGGGTCAGCGTCGTTGACCCCAGCGGCGCTCGCGATAGCGCAAGCTCCGCCGGGCGCATCCTCGCCTTGTTACAGGAACAGATGAAATAGCGGGCCTTGGCCAGCGCATCACTCAGGCATTGAAGGCCATGCCAGTTGGCTGGAAATGGACAGGATTAACAGGATTTCGCAGGATTAACAGGATTTTCGGAAGTGCCTATGGCAGACACCGCGACCCTCTTAATCCTGTCAATCCTGAACAATCCTGTTAATCCTGTCCAAGTATTTTCTGACCGCTGCCGACCCGCTGGCGTGACTCAAGGGTGAATTTGTCCATGAATCCACGCACCCGTTTGGCGTCTATCCTGTTGTGTTTGGCCCTGTTCGGTGGGGCCTGTGTTGCGGTCGCTCAGTCGGCGGGCGAGTCCAAGGGGCGTGCCTCCGCGCTGTACGAGAAGGCGCTGGTCGAATTCAACCTGGGCCAGACGCGCGCGGCCTATATCCACCTCAAGAACGCCCTGTTGCAGGACCCCTTTCTGCTGTCCGCCCACCTGCTGCTCGGCAAGATCTACATCCAGCTCGGTCAGGGGGACAAGGCCGAGAAGGAACTCCTGATCGCCGACGGGCTCGGGGCGCACCAGTCCTTGACCCTGATCCCGTTGGCCCGTGCCTACCTGTTGCAGGGCAAGGCCGAACAACTGCTGGCCGAGTTGTTCCCGCTTGGTACCCTGGTCGAAGAGGACGCCGAGTTGCTGGCCCTGCGCGGCCAGGCCTCCCTGCAACTGGAGCAGTTCTACGATGCGCAACGCTCCTTCACCCAGGCCTGGGAGAAAAACCCAAACAACGTCAGTGCTGTGCTGGGGCGCATCCATGTCCTGCTCCTCAAGGGCGACCTGAACGAGGCGGACTTCTATGCCCGTCGCGCCGTGGAGTTGGCCCCGGAGAACCCGCACGCCTGGTTTCTCAAGGGCAGCCTGACCCGCGGCCTCGGCGATACCGCCTCGGCCCTGCGTGACTTCGAGCGTGCCGTGCAGGCCCTGCCGGCCTATCTGCCCGCCCAGATCGCACGGGTCAGTGCCCTGCTCGAGCTGGGGCGGCTCGAGGCCGCGCAGGCGGCGGCCGAGGAGACCATCAAGCTCTATCCCCGCGATCCGCGCACCCTGTACCTGAAGGCGGCGGTACAGGCGCGGCGCCAAGCCATGGACGAGGCCAGGGAGACGCTGAAACAGACCGAAGCCCTGATCTTCCAGTTGCCGCGCGAGCTGATCGAAGGCCATCCCCCCACCCTGTTACTGGCGGGCATGGTGACTTACAGCCTGAAGCACTGGGCCCAGGCGACGGCCTATCTGCGTCTGTTCCTTGAGAAATTCCCCGATACGGTGGGTCCGCGCACCCTGTTGGCACACATCTACCTCCAGCGGGATCAGTCAGAGGAGGCGGTGAAATTGCTCGAACCGGCCTTGGGCTTGGCCCCCGGGGATCAGCAGGTCCTGTCGCTGCTGGCGGAAGCCAACATGCGCGAACGCCAGTATGTGAAGGCATCCAATTATCTGCAACAGGCCGCCGCGGCCGGTGACGACAACCTGGTGTTGCGTACGCAGCGCGCCGTCAATCAGTTCGGGCTTGGCCGCAAGGCGCAGTCGATCGAGGAGCTCGGGGCCGTTTTTGGCTCCAATCCCGAGTACGAGAACGCCGGTGCGACCCTGGTGGTCGTCGACCTCAAGGAGCGCCGTTACGACGAGGCCGTCGCCGCCGCACGCACCCTGCTGCAGGGCAGTCCAGACAATCTGAGCTACCTGAATCTCTACGGTGTTGCCCAGTTGGCGGCAGGCCAGCCGGAGGCCGCCCGCTGGGCCTTCAATCTCGCCCTGGCCCTGGACTGGCGCTTTGTCCCGGCGCAACTCAACCTGGCGGAGTTGGAGTTGCGCGAGAAGCGGCCGGAGGCCGCGCGTGAACGCCTGCGCCTGGTGCTGGCCCGCAACCCCGATCAGGTCTCCGCCATGCTGATGCTGGCCCGCGCCTTCGATCAGCAGGGCGACCATGAGCAGGCCAGGGACTGGGCGCAACGGGCCGTCGGTGCGGACCCCGGCGCGGTCCCGGTGGCCGTCTACCTGACCGACCTGCTGCTGAAAATGAAGCGTTCCGAGGACGCCCTCCAGGCGGCGCAATCCATTGAGTTGCGCGCGGCAGACCCTGATGATCTCGCCCTGTTGGCCGCGCTGAGCCGCGCCTACATCGCCAATGGCCGTCGCGCCACGGCGCAGGTGGTATTGACGCGGGGTTCCAGTCTCGCCGGCTACAACGCCGCGAGTCTGCTGGAGATCGCGACCCTGCAACGGCAGGCCGGAGACCTGAACGGTGCCATCTGGTCCTTGGAAAAGGCGGTTTCTGGTCAGCCGCGGTTTCTGCCGACGCGCCTCAAACTGGGCGAGATCTACACCGAGGTCGGCAAGTTCCCCCAGGCTGAGGAGTTGGCGCAGGCGCTGCTCAAGGACTTCCCCAAGGAGCCCTACGGCGAGCACCTGTTGGGGACCATCGCCCGCGCCCAAGGCAAGGATGCGCAGGCCCTGGAGCACTTCACGCAGGCGCTCAAGATGCGTGAGTCCCCCGTGCTCGCGGTCCGCACTTACGAGACCTTGCGCGCGGTTCAGGGCACCGGTGCGGCGGTCGATTTCCTCAAGCGCTGGGTTGACAAACACCCCGACGATGAGATCGCGCGCCAGGCCCTGGCCGAGGGACTGGTACGCGGCGGCCGCACCAACGAGGCCAAAGAGATCTACCAGCGCGTCCTGGCTCGCGCCCCGGACAATGCCACCGCCTTGAACAAT
Organism: Candidatus Thiodictyon syntrophicum; assembly: GCF_002813775.1. Taxonomy (NCBI): domain Bacteria; kingdom Pseudomonadati; phylum Pseudomonadota; class Gammaproteobacteria; order Chromatiales; family Chromatiaceae; genus Thiodictyon; species Candidatus Thiodictyon syntrophicum. Next base: position 5,754,108 of record NZ_CP020370.1, on the reverse strand, counting down.
CTGGCCCTGGTCTACGCCCGGGAGGGCGGTCCCAAGGCCATCGAGTTTGCCCGCAAGGCCTATGCACTGGTGCCGGCCCCGGAGATCACGGACACCCTGGGTTGGGTGTTGGTGCAGGGCGGTCAGGTCGAGGAGGGTCTGAAGTACCTGCGTGAGGCCCAGAGTCGCGCCGCCGCGGCGCCGGGCGTCGGCTACCACATCGCCTACGCGCTGGAGCGCCTGGGCCGCAAGGACGAGGCACTGCGCGAACTCAAGATCCTGTTCCAGAAGGAGAGTGATTTTCCGGAGCGCGATGCGGCGGTCGCCCTGCGCCGCCAGTTGGAGCCGCGCAACGCGGTTCCCGATGGGCGTCGTGAGCCGGGCCTGGACCCGGTGGCCGAGTAGCTCCGCCCGCCGTTTGCATTCTGCAATGCCGCTTCCCCGGTGCCCTGTCCGGTGGGTCTACCAAGCAGGTCATCCCGGTTAATTAAGCTGCCGCAGACAGGGGTATGGCCCGTCGGGTCGCCTTGATGCGTCCATCCGGTGCCGCCGCGTCCCGCGGAATGTCCGGTTTACGCGACCCCCGCACCTCGGGTCGAGCCGCTGCCTGCCATGGAAATGGCAGCAGTGTCAAGAAGAATCTCGCTGCGCAACGGCGCCGAGTCTGACGCGGCACCCCCCGCCCGGCGCCCGATCCGCCCGCCCATGGGCCGAAATTCGCAAAATGCGAAGCAAACTGTTCGGGTCTGGAAGCCGGACCCGCCCCCTGTCGCGTTCCGGGTGGTGGGCGCGCGGCGTTTCAGGCACTCAGTCAACCCATCGAAGTCAAGTCGTGCCCAGCCTGCCATCCGCAATGTCCGGTGATCGGGCAATCCCCAGTCATCGGCACTTAAGCCCCGCATGTCCGTTTTGTGACGGAATTCGCACGCCGCGCCGGCGGCCGGATCGGGCCTGACCCAGATGGGTTTCCCGGGTCCTTCCGACCCGATCAGGCGGCGGCACGACTTTTGCCTTGTCAACGACAGGGGCGCGCAACCGTGAACGCGCTCACAAATCCAAGGCAAACCAGATGAACGACGCGCACAGCCACTTCCCGTCAGGAGCCCCGCCCCCGGGCGGCCTGACCTGACCCCCAGCCTCCCCGGCGGAGGCACCCCGTCTTTATTTAAGCCCGCGGTGCGCCATCAAGGCGCTGCCACAGACGACTTTTTCCCTGTATTTCTAATGAACTCACCAAGCTAGAGGACTTTTCCCATGACACGCACAGGCACATCGTCAAGGCTGGGCCGGGGATCGGGGGGCGGTGCACACACCCGTCAGCCCGCGGCCGGTGGTTTTTGGGCCCGTTTCGTTCTGGTACTCGGTCTGGTTGCGGCGGCCTTGGTCGCGCAGCCGGTCTTTGCCTGCGCCACTGTCGGTGTCTGCGGGACCCGCACGGTCGACGGCAACACGGCGGACTGGAATCTGACCAAGGACCTCTACACCTCCATGCGTGAGGCGGGTCGGACCGATAAGTCCCAACTCGGTAATTTCTATTTCACCTACGACAGCAGCACCCAGACCGGCTATGTCCTGGTCCTGGCGACCGGCACCAACACGGTCGTGCAGAACACCTCCGACGCCTGGGTCAAGAATTATGCCGCCGGCAACAGCCCGATTCCGTTCACCGCCTTCAAGTGGGTCGTGAGCAACGGCAAGACCGTCGGCTACGAGGCGTCGTTTACGCTCGCCCCCGGCAGTTACTCCCAGGTCGAAGTACATGTCCAGATCGCGTCCGGACGCACCTGCTCCACCGGCAAGCGCAGCACGCCCTACTCGGCCCTGATCACGCTGAAGACCCCCAGTTGCCCGACGCCCCCCTCCAGCGGCGGCACCGCCAAGTGCGGCACGGCCGTGGTGGACGGCAGCACCGCGGAGTGGAACACCACCGCGACGAGCCCCGACCTGTTCTCCAAGCTCTATCAGGAGAGCACCAGCCTCCAGACCGGCAATCTCTTCGTCCGCTATGACCAGGCAACCCAGACCGCCTATGTCCTGGCCCTGACCACGACCGGTTACGTCGCCATCAACTATCTGCCCTGGAACTGGGTGACCCTGGACGGCCAGACCGTCGTCTCCGCCACCGCGAGCAACTCGGCCTCCTTCGCGTGGGTCAAGAACGGCACCACCCTGGTCGGCTACGAGGCCTCCTTCAAGCTGGCCCCCGGGACCTGGCAGCGCCTGCACGCCCAGCTCAAGACCGCCCCGAGCAACAAGACCAGCAACCACTTCAAGGCCACCAATGGCGACCAGACCCTGGTTGCCAATTGCGGCGGCGGCACGGGCGGCACCTGCACCACCGGCAAGAGCGCCACGGTGGACGGCAAGATCACGGAGTGGGACCTGAGCGCCGACCTGCTCAAGCCCATGGTCAAGGAAGGCACCACCACCCAGACCGCCGACCTCTATGTGCGCTACGACACGGCGAACAACCGCGCCTATGTGCTGACGCTCGCCCGCACCGGCTATGTGGCGATCAATTATCTGCCGTGGAATTTCGTCAAGCTCAACAGCGTCCAGGTCGTCACCGCGACCGACAGCACCAGCTCTACGACCTTCCGTTGGGTCTACAACAGCGCCGGCAAGCGTATCGGCTATGAGGCCTCCTTCGCCCTCACCGCCGGCAGCACCGCCAACATCTTCGCGCAGTTGAAGACGGCCCCGGCGTCCAATACCCGGTCGCACTTCAAGTCCCAGGCCAGCGCCGCCATCGACACCGTGTGCGCCCCGCTGACCTATGCCTTGGGCAATCAGGTCTATCAGGAGAATAACGGCACGGCCGGCTACCAGGCCACCGGCACCAAGGCCGACCAGCCGAAGGCGGGCGTGACGGTGCAACTCTTCCAGGGCACCCAGTTGGTCGCCACCAAGACCACCGGCACCGATGGCTGCTACCTGTTCGACGGTCTTGCCGCCGGCAGCTATAGCGTCGTGCTCCCGGCCAGCCAGTTCGCCACCGGTGCGCCCTTGAATGCGCTCCGCGCCTCGGCGATCGGGTTCGGCGGCGACACCAGCACCGATGACGGCAGCGACCACAACGGCTCCCAGCAGGTCGTGGACGGCGATGTCCGCACCAACGACTACGCGCTCGGTGCCGGCCTGCAACCCTTGAACGAGCGCGTCAGTGCCTGCACGACGACCACGCCCGACGCCAATACCAACCTGACCGCCGACCTCGCACTCGAGGCCAAGCCGCCTGTCGTGTACGGGATCGGCAACCGCGTCTGGTTCGAGAACAACGGCACGCCCGGCTACCAGCCCACCGGCACCGATGCGGACACCCCGGCCATCGGCGTCCCGGTCGAACTGACCGGCCTCTTCGGCGGTCCCGCGATCACCACGGTCACGACCGGTGCGGACGGCTGCTACCTGTTCGACAACCTGGCGGCCGGCGACTATGCCCTGCGCCTTTCCGCCAACGGCATTGCGGGTAGCGTGCTCAATGGCTTTGTGCCGGTAACCCCGGCCGGCTCCGGCAACATCGATGACAACGCCGATCAGAACGGCACGGCGCAGGCCGGCGGCGATGTCACCACCGCGGGCTACACCCTGGGCCTCGGCAAGCAGCCGACCAGCGTGACCGGTGCCGCCTGCACGTCCTACAGCACCAGCACGCCGACCGCGAACCTGAACCTGACCGCGGACTTCGCCTTCCAGCCCGCCCCGGTCGTCAAGGTCGCACTGGGCAACCAGGTCTACAAGGAGGTCAACGGCACCGCCGGGTATCAGGCCACGGGCGCCAACCCCGATCTGCCGCTGAAGGGCGTCGTGGTCGATCTTTACGATGCCGATGGCCCCACCGGCAAGACCGCCACCACCGGTGACGACGGCTGCTATCTGTTCGACGACCTCGCCAGCGGCAGCTACTCCGCGGTGCTCCCGGCCAACCAGTTCGGCGCCACCGGGGCGCTGAAGGGACTGCGTGCCTCCGCCGTCGGCTTCGGCACCAGCACCACCACGGACGACAGCGCCGACCATAACGGCAGCCAGGCGGCCGTCGATGGCAGCGTCGCGTCCAATACCATCGCCCTGACCCCCGGCAACCAGCCGGAGAACGAGCGCGCCACCGCCTGCACGACCAGCCTCCCGGACAAGAACACCAACCTGACGGTGGACTTCGCCCTGGAAGACAAACCGATCACCGAGGTGGCCATCGGCAACCGCGTCTGGAAGGACATGGACAGCGACGGCAAGTACACGCAAGGCACCGACCAGCCGCTGTCCGGTGTGACCGTGACCGTCGTCGACAACGAGGACGCGACCAAGGTCTACACCGCGACCACCGACGGGAACGGCTGCTATCTGGTGCGCGGTCTGTCGGCCGGCCCCTATGTCGCCAAGATCCTCGCGGGCCAGTCGGCACTGAACGGCCTGCAAGGTGTGTCGATCGACCCCGACTACGCCCTGGCTGGCAACGACGAAGTCACCGACGACAGCGGCGACCAGAACGGCGTGCAGTATCCCGACCTCGGCGGCGACACCCAAACCGCCGTGTACAACCTCGCACCGGGAACCATGCCGACCAATGACGCCTCCAGCGCCGCGTGCGGCCTGGCCTCCCTGCCCGATGCCAACGGTGTCGTGCTGCCGAACGCCAACGTCAACGAGACCGCCGACTTCGCCTTCAAGGAGATCCCGCCCCCGCCCGTGACGGTCGGCATCGGTGATCGCGTGTACTTTGAACTCAACGGCACGGCTGGCTATCAGGTCGGTGAAGACCTGCCGGTGAAGGGTGTGACCGTCGATGTGCTGCCCCAGGGGTCCAGCGTCCCGGCCAAGACCGTCACGACCGACGACAACGGCTGCTACCTGGCCGAGGGCATGGATGCCGGTCTCTATGTGGTGAGTCTGCGCAAGTCCCTGTTCGAGGCCGGCGGCTCGCTGTTCGGCTACAGCCCCTCGCCCTTGGGTATGACGGACATTGCCGATCAGGACGAGCAGGCCGACCACAACGCCCGCTGGGAGTTGAATGGTCAAGGCGCTACTGGTGCCGTGGTTACCCAAGCCTACGACCTGCAGCCGCTTACCATGCCGACAAGCACCGGGAGCAATGCCACCGAGGTGCCGCCGACGGCCGTCGGTGCCTGTGCGGGCGAACAGACCTTGCCGGATGTCAACGTCAACCGCACCGCCGACCTGGCGCTCTCCGAGTTGGTTGCCGTCGGTAACTTACTGTGGGAAGACAAGGATAGCCAGGACGGCTTCAGCAGCGCGGGCGGCGATCTCGGGCTCGACGGGGTGGAGGTCCAGTTGCACCGCACCGACGCCGGCGGCAACCCGCTGTCGGACGCCAACGGTAACCCGGTGGTCGAGGTCCGGTCCATGACCACCCAGGGCGGCGGTTTCTACCTCTTCGACAACCTGGCGCCCGGCTACTTCGTGCTGAAGGTTCCGGCCAAGGAGTTCCAGGACGGCGGCCACCTGTTCGGTTACACCAGCCTCTCCGGCAACGGTGACGGCACCGCGGACACGGACGATGACTCGGGGGAGACCACGGCAGACGAGAATGGTAAGGACCCGATCGACCCGACCACCGACGGCATCGTGTCGCCGGTGTTCGAACTGACGGCCGGTTACCTGCGCACGGGTGAGACCGGTCAGCGCCCGAGCCCGGCCCAGGCTGCGACCAACCCGGGTCTGTTCACCAACCTGCAGGACTACAACACCGACCTGACCCGCGACCTCGCGGTCGTCAAGAACGAGACCACCGGGTCCGAACTCTTGGGCAGTATTGCCTCGACCGTGTTCATCGACCTCAACGGCAACGGCAGGCAGGACGCCTTCGAGACCGGGATTGTCGCCGCCACCGCGACCAAGCCAGGGATGGATATGGGCGGGATCGAGGTGCAACTCTACCGGCTGGTCCCCAATCAGGATCGGGTGTGGGTCGGTACGACCTTCACCAACTCCCGGGGCGAGTATCTCTTCTCCGGCCTGGAGGAGGACACCTACCAGGTGGTGTTGCCGGCGAGTCAGATGACCGGCGGTGCCGGTACCCTTGCGGACAAGGTGAGGATCTACTACGGTCGCGTGGGCGGCATCTCGAACATCAACGAGGTTCAGGTACTATCGACCAAGGACTCGGCCTACCTCGACAATGATGTCATCCGTCAGGACGGCGACGACAACGGCCTGCAGACCGACGGTTACGGCGGCGAGATTGCCTCCGACCCCGTGGTCCTGAGCTTCCACGGCGAGCCGGTGAACGCCGTGGACAGCAACAGCCCGCAAGTCGGGGAGGAGTTCGCCCAGGTCACGGATCCGACCAGTGTCGGTCACACCCAGGACGATGCCGAGGACGACAGCGGCGACATGACGGTGGACTTTGGGGTCGTGCATCAGTGCTACGACGTCTGCGACATCAATCGCGATGGTAAGGTCACGCAGGCCGACGATGTTGACTGGATCTATGCCCACCAGAACCAGGCCCCCAACCCGGGTCAGTGGGCGCCAGGTAGCGGGAGCTGCGGCGGGGGAGCCACACTCTCCGCGAACAACTACACCTGGTGTCAGAGCGTGGCGAACGACCAGTTGAAGACGAAATAGGGCGGGAGGACCCGGATGGCTGAAGGGGCGAGGGATCGCCCCTTTTTGCGTTTCGGAGGTTGGCGAGTCGGTCCTCGTCATTCGGCGAACGCCTGAAGGGTTTGTCAGTTTTTTTTACACTCTGTCCTTACAATCCCGGGGAGCGTAGGAAAACTTTATGAAAAACAGATAAATCTGGTACTGGCACTTATATTGCTTAAATATCTCTGGATGCGCCGCTTGGCACACCATAGTCCGAACTGAATGGGAGAAAAACATGGCAAAATCCTTCGCTCGCACGCTCGCCGCCGGCTTGGCGATGCTTGGGGTCTTCGGGAGCGGTGCGGCCGTAGCGACCGCGACCATCTCGTTGACCCCAGGCGGTCCCCTAACCTACAACACGAGTCAATCGAATCAAACGCTGAGTTTAGATTTCAGTGTCTCACTCGGTGCAGGCGCTACCGTCGATGATGTGATGGTCCAATTCGACAATTTCGTTGCTTATGATCCTAATGTACTGAAATACAAGACGGCTTCTCCCATTACGTTTGGCCCCGCTCTGAGCAGCCTCAGCGGGACTCCTCCGCGGCCGTCGCTCAATGCGTTGATCAACGCCAACTACACATCGCTCGGGACACTTGACCCCTCGATCACCGGCATAGGGACCCCGGTGGCCGAGAGTGGCTATTATGATGGCTCGCTGCGGGTGCAAATGGTGATCGATCAACAAGGAACCTTTGACATCGCTGACTTGTTTGCCGCGCAAGGTCCGGGGCCGTCGCTCCTTTTTACGATCGTCTTCGACGTGGTTACCACACAGATCGGCAATTCGGCGATCATCCTGCTGAACGATACCAGCTTCGTCCCCGACATTGCCCCGCCGACCTATGACTCGAAATACTGGGATGAAGGGGAAAAAACGCCATTTTATCCTACGTCTAACGTCGTGCAGGTCATCGTGACGGACGCCCCGGCGCCGGCGCCGCTGGCCCTGATCGCGGCGGGCCTGATTGCCATGGCCGCACGGCGGCGGGCGCGCTGAGCGATAGCGAGCAGGGCGCGGGTTTGAAACCCGCCAGGCCTCAGCAAACGGGGGGTGGATGGTGCAGCCATCCACCCTTTTTTCTGCCAGCCGCACCCGCTTGCGCCCCCTTGGAGCCAAAGGCTTCAGCCTTGGAAGTGGGTGCAAGCGCTTTCCGTGAGGTGATTGGCGTCGAAACTCAGGCGGTGTCGATGCGGCCATCGGCCACGCCATTTCAGGGCTTATTCCTATGCACAACCCAGGGCGTTGCCCTGGGTTGGTCTGTTATCAAGAATCCTAGGCATGAAAGGGCGTGACATCGGCAGGCCGCGGAAGGCAGCCGGGTTTCGACGCCAATCACTTTCCATGATCGGACGCTCGCTGATCCGTCCGTAATTCTCCGTGTCATTCCCCCTCATTCCCGCCGTGACACCCTCTCGGCCGGAGACTACGGCGGCGAATCGGCCATCATCGAGAACTGCGACTGGCGTCACACCTGTGCCGCCAGCGGGTATGCCTGCGCTGCGGTCTGCGTTAAGTATCTGAAACAAAATGCTTAAGTATAGCCTATCCCAAGGGTGGTCGCCGTGCTGCCCATCCCTGTGCCACCGCTGGGCGATGTGACCCCGATCCCATTTCCCATCGGTTCACTCACGGCGCGAGGCGAAGCGTGCGGTAGGTCCCAATGACCGCCGCCCGTTCCCGTTAACCTCTCTCATAACGAACTTTGATTCGTTCTGCATCCGGAGCAACTCCGGGAACTACACGAGAGGGGCTTGACATGAACGCACGCACCGCAAAGAACCTGTGGACCACCGCCATTGTGTCGCTCGCCGTCGCCGGCGTTTTGGTCGCGCCCGCCGGCCGGGCCAACGAGGGTGGCTTCGAGCAGGGGCGGCTGCTGGTCAAGTTGAACCCCGGGGTGTCGAGCGGCGAGTTTGCCGCGCTGCTCAAGCGCAACATGGCCCAGTCCGTCGGCCGTGTCGCTGGGATCGACCTGCAGGTCGTCGCGGTTCCCCAAGCCTTTGAAGCGCCTCTGGCCGCCGCCCTCTCCGCCGACCCGCGCGTGCGCTTCGCCGAGGTCAACCACTACCTGGAACCCCGCGAGCTGACCGCCAATGACCCCTACACCAACTATGCCTGGCACCTCCCCAAGATCGGCGCCCCGGTCGCCTGGGACTTCAGCCTGGGTGACGGCGTGACGGTCGCTATGATCGACAGCGGCATTGAGGCGACCCATCCGGAACTGGCGGGCCAACTGGTCGCCGGCTGGAACGTCGTCTCGCAGAATACGGATACCGCCGACGTCTCCGGTCATGGCACCAAGACGGCCGGTGTGGTGGGTGCGACCAGCGACAACAATCTGGGCGTGACCTCGGTCGCCTGGAACGTCTCACTGATGCCAGTACGGGTGACGAATCGGACGGACGGTGTCGCCAGTTCCCTGGACATCGCCGCCGGTCTGGTCTGGGCCGCCGACCACGGCGCCCGCGTCGCCAATGTGGCCTATGCCCTGCCGTCGGACGGGTCCATCTCCGCGGCTGCCGCCTATATGCGGGGTCTGGGCGGCGTGGTGGTCATGCCCTCCGGCAACGACGGGGCCTATTCAGCCGCCAGCGCCAACCCGAACGTTCTGGTGGTTGGTGGGACCGACTCCGCCGACCTGGTCCCGACCTGGTCCAACTACGGCACCAACGTCGACTTGACCGCCCCCGCCAGCGCGATCGTGACCACCGCCATCGGCGGCGGCTACACCTCCGGCGGCGGCACCTCTTTCGCCAGTCCGATCGTGGCCGGCGTGGCCGCCCTGATGATTGCCGCCAATCCCAACCTGACGGCGGATGCGATCGAGCAGATCCTGGAAGACTCCGCGGTCGATCTCGGTGCCCCCGGTTGGGACCAGTATTACGGCCATGGCCGCATCGACGCCGCCGCCGCCGTGCAGATGGCCCTGGCCTGGCAGCGGGTCGCGGCCGACACCCAGGCCCCGAGCGTGGCGATCGGCTCGCCGGCCGCCAGTGCCCAGGTCTCCGGGACGCTCAGCGTGCAGATCACCGCCAGTGACAACGTGGGCGTGACCTCGGTCAAGCTCTACGCCGGTGCCACCCTGATCGGCACCGCGACCACCGCCCCCTATGCCATCAGCCTGAACACGACGGCCTATGGCAACGGCGCCCTGCAACTGACTGCCCGCGCCTATGACGCGGCCGGCAACGAGGCCCTGTCCAGTGCGGTCGCGGTGACGGTGTACAATGCCCCGACTGACACCATCGCGCCTACCGCCGCCATTACCGCCCCGACCGCGAATAAGACCGTCAGCGGGACCGTGACCGTGAAGTCGATCGCCGCCGACAACGTCGCCGTCGCCACCATGACGCTCTATATCGATAACGTAAAGCTCTGCACCGGCACCAGCACCGCGCTCAATTGCGCCTGGAACGCCGCCGCCGCGACCCGCGGTACCCATGTCATCAAGCTGACCGCGACCGATACGTCCGGCAATGCCAAGACCATTCAAGTGTCTGTGAAGCGCTAGACCCTGAAGCCCAATCAGTAAGCCCCCGGGCGCGTGCAACGCGCGCCCACTCCCGGACACCGGCCCTTGCGCCGGTGTCATTTTTTTTGCGGCTCCCATGAACGACCTCGGCTTCGGCCTCGATCATCATTCCGGCCAGCGGCCACCGTCTGGAGTCCAAGGCTTCAGCCTTGGTCCTGTGCATCCAAGGCTGAAGCCTTGGACTCCGGCCCGGGGCGGCCGGAGCGATGATCAATGACTCCGCGTCGGCGTCAAAGGCCCGCTCCCCGCTTTCCCCTTGCTTCCCGCCGGCCCCGGCCTCACCCTGGCAGCCACCAGTCCCCGCCCCCTGATTCGATTGCCGCCCATGCTGTTTCAACACCTGCTGGTCCTGTGCGCCGGCAACCTCTGCCGCAGTCCGCTGGCGGAGGCGCTGATGCGCACCCGCCTGGCGCGGGCGGGGAAGGGGATCGAGGTCGCCTCCGCCGGGCTGATCGCCGCGGTCGGCGAGCCGGCCGATGAGATGACCTGCCTGGTGGCAGCGGGGCATGGGCTTGACCTTTCGGGCCATGCGTCCAGACCGGTCGATCCCGGGTTGGTGCGCCGGGCGGACCTGGTGCTGGTGATGGAAGAGGCCCATCGCCGCCACCTGCTCGAGTTGGCCCCGGCCGCGGCGGGCAAGGTCTGTCTGCTGGGCCGGTGGAGTGGGGGCGAGATCCCGGACCCCTACGGCCGAGGCCGCGCCGCGGGCGAGGCCGCCTACGACCAGATCGCGGCCGCCGTCGAGGCCTGGCTGGTTCGACTGTGAGCGGCGGGCGTCGATCCTTGTCCCGGCCACTGTGCGTACGGTGGGCCCCTGCGGCTTGGTCCGCACAGCGGCCCCTAGGTCGGCTGCGAGCCCGTAGGGTCCGCTGTGCGGACCGATGCCCGCGCCGACTTTCAGCCCGTAGGGTCCGCTGTGCGGACCGATCGCCCGCGCCGACATCGGCCCCGTACGGTCCGCTGTGCCGACCGATCGTCGTGCGCTGCAACCCTGATCACGCCCCGCGCGACGCTCCGGGGCCCATAATGGAAAGCGCGGGTGACCCGGTCCGAGCCTTAGCGCCAGCGGTCACTGTGTGTCCCTTCGCCGACCAATGCCCTGTCATCCTCATGCCACCGGAGGTCCTTCGTGCCGACCCATGCGACCCCGCCCCGACTCCTGGCCGACCAGCAGACCGAGGCCTTCGACGTCGAGTATGTCATTCCCCAACTCTGGGCCCTGATCGAGCCCTATCTCGCCGCGCGTCTGGGGGGGCCGTCGCGCTTCCTGGACATCGGCGGGGGTAATGGGGTCTTTACCGATCGGGTGATGGATGCCTTCCCGCAGAGTGAGGGCGTCATCGTCGAGCCGTCCCAGACGCTGCGCGAACGCAATCTGCCGCGCCCCTCCAAGACCCTGGTGCCCGGGACCTTTCAGGCCGCCGCCTTCGATCCGGAACGCCGCTTCGACGTGATCTTTTTCAATTGGGTCCTGCACCATTTCGTCGCCGACACCTATGGGCAGACCCAGGGCCTGCAACTGCAGGGGCTCATGGACGCGCGCAATCTCTTGACCGCCGACGGGATCGTCGTGGTCTTCGAGAACTACTATCCGGGGCTCCTGATCGACGACCTGCCGTCGCGAATCATCTACACCCTGACCGCCAGCCGCCTGCTCAAGGCCTTCACCCAGCGGCTCGGGGCCAACACGGCCGGGGTCGGGGTCTGCTTCCACTCGCGTACCGCCTGGTTGCGCAAGGTCGCCCAGGCCGGGCTCCAGGTGGAGGGGACCCATCCCGGCTATCACTACGGCACCCTCTCGCCGACCAAGCGGCTGCTGCTGCACATGGGTCAGGCGCAGGTCGGCGCCATCATCGCCCGGCGGGCCTGAAGGTCGGCAAAGTTCCTTCAGCGAGCGCCGTAGGGTCCGCTGTGCGGACCGCTCGCTCCGGTGTGGTGACGGTGCGGACCGGACCTCGGCGGGCGCGAAGATGGTGAAGGCCGCCGGCTTTTCCGGCCCCGCAGGCCACTGCCATTAGGTTAAGGCGCGCTCGTCGACCGTGTCGCCTCTGCCTGGGAGTCCAAGGCTTCAGCCTTGGCGCGCTCCAAGGCTGAAGCCTTGGACTCCAGGCGCTTGGGCTGCAGCGCTTAACCTAACGGCAGTGCTCCCGCAGGCGGCAGAGAAGGTTGAATTCACAGGGCCACCAGCACCCGCCCATGGGTACGGCCGGCGAGCATGTCCTCAAAGACCGGCGGCAGTCCCTCCAGCGCGACGGTTTCCGACACCAGGGCCTCCAGGTCCGGCGGCTGCCAGTCGCTCGCCAGGTGATTCCACAGGGTGCGGCGCAGGGGGTAGGGGATATCCACCGAGTTGCAGCCCAAGAGGCTGGCCCCGCGCAGGATGAAGGGCATGACGGTGGTGTGCAGTTCATGGCCGCCGACCAGCCCGATGGCCGCGATGTTGCCGCCGGGGGCGATGGTGCGGGTGATCTGGGCCAACAATTCGCCGCCCACATTGTCCACCGCGCCGCCCCAGCGGGCCTTCTCCAAGGGGCGCGTCGCGCCGGCCAGGGCCTCGCGCGGCAGGACCTCAGCGGCGCCCAGGTGCCGCAGCCAGTCGGTCAACTCCGGCTTGCCGGAGACTGCGCTGACCGAGAACCCGAGCCGGGCGAGGATGGCGACGGCCATGGCGCCCACCCCGCCGCTGGCACCCGTGACCAGGATCGGCCCCAGGCCGGGCTCCTGACCGTTGACCAGCATCCGGTGCACCGCCAGCGCGGCGGTGAGGCCGGCGGTGCCGAAGATCCCGGCCCGGCGCGGGTCGAGCCCGTCCGGGATCGGCACCAGCCACTCCGCGGGGCAGCACAGATACCCCGCGAAGCCGCCGTCGTGGTCGTGGGTGAGCCCCCAGCCGGTGACGACGACCGCCTCACCGTTCTGGTAGCAGGGGTGGGCGGACTGCTCCACTACCCCGGCGGCGTCGGCCCCGCCGACCAGGGGGAAAGTGCGCAGTATCTTGCCCCGTCCGGTCCCGGCCAGCGCGTCCTTGTAGTTGACGCCGGACCAACCGACCCGGATCAGTACCTCGCCCGCGGCCGGCGTAGGCCGCGGGAGTTGCTCGATCCCGGCGTGGTGTCCCTGCGCGTCCTGATGGATCCGAAAGGCGGGGTAGGTCGGCATGGTTGGGGTCTCCGGAGGTGGTCCTTAAGAATTATTCGTCCGCAAATGAACGCAAATAAACGCAAATCAGAAAACCCTTGCGGTTCATCTGCTCATGTCAGGCGATCAGGTCGATTGTCCACAAATGAGCACTCCTATTTGCGTTCATTTGCGTTCATTTGCGGACAAAACATCTTCTCAGGCCGCGACGGCGACCGGGATCTTGCCGATCCGCGCCTGCCACTCTGCGGGCCCGCTCTGGTGGACCGACTCGCCCCGGCTGTCCACGGCCACCGTCACCGGCATGTCCAGCACCTCGAACTCGCGGATCGCCTCCATCCCCAGGTCCCCAAAGGCGATGAGGCGCGACGACTTGATGGCCTTGGCCACCAGATAGGCCGCCCCGCCCACCGCCATGAGATAGACCGCCTGGTGGCGCCGGATCGCCTCGATCGCGACCGGCCCCCGCTCGGCCTTGCCGACCATGCCGATGAGGCCGGTCTCGCTCAGCATCTGCTCGGTGAACTTGTCCATGCGGGTGGCGGTCGTCGGGCCGGCGGGGCCGACCACCTCGTCGCCCACCGGGTCGACCGGACCCACGTAATAGATGAAGCGTCCGCGCAGGTCGACCCCGTCCGGCAACCCCGCGCCGCTGTTCAAGAGATCGACCATGCGCTTATGGGCGGCGTCGCGGCCGGTCAGGAGCCGGCCGGAGAGCAGGAGGCGTTCGCCCGGCCGCCAGCCGGCGATGTCCTCGCGGGTGACCGAGTCCAGGTCCACCCGGCGCGCCCCGGCGGCGGCGTCCCAGGTGATCTCGGGCCAGTCGGTGAGCCGCGGCGGCGTCAGTGTCGCGGGGCCCGAGCCGTCCAGGGTGAACTCCGCATGCCGGGTGGCGGCGCAGTTGGGGATCATGGCCACGGGGAGCGAGGCGGCATGGGTGGGGAAGGTCTCGATCTTGACATCCAGCACCGTGGTGAGCCCGCCCAGCCCCTGGGCGCCGATGCCCAGCGCGTTGACCTTCTCGAACAGTTCCAGGCGCAGTTCCTCGATCGGGTCGGCGGGGCCGCGCGCCTTCAATTCATGGATATCGATATGGCCGAGCAGCGACTCCTTCGCCATTAGCATGGCCTTCTCGGCGGAGCCCCCGATGCCGATCCCGAGCATCCCCGGCGGACACCAGCCGGCGCCCATGGTCGGGACCGTCTTGAGTACCCAGTCGACCAGGCTGTCGCTGGGATTCAGGATGGTGAACTTGGACTTGTTCTCCGAGCCCCCGCCCTTGGCCGCCAGGCGCACCTCGACGAGGTTCCCCGGGACCAGTTCCACATGCACGACGGCCGGGGTGTTGTCGCCGGTGTTCTTGCGCGCCCCGATGGGCGGCGCGACCATGGAGGCGCGCAACGGGTTGTCCGGGTCCAGATAGGCCCGGTGCACCCCCGCGTCCACCAGTTCCTGGATGCTGAGCGCCGTGTCCCAGCGCACCCCCATGCCCACCTTGAGGAAGACCACCACTGACCCGGTGTCCTGGCAGATGGGCCGGTGGCCCTGCGCGCACATCCGGGAGTTGACCAGGATCTGCGCCATGGCGTCCTTCGCCGCCGGGGACTCCTCCGCCGCATAGGCGGCGGCCAGGGCGCGGATGTAGTCCGCCGGGTGGTAAAAGGAGATGAACTGCAGGGCGTCGGCGATGCTCTGGACGAAATCGGACTCGCGGATGGTGGTCATGGATTACCCTGCGTCTGGTTCGGGGCCTGGTTGGCGATGGCGGGATCTTAACCGACCCCGGGGGCGGCGAGGTCTGAGCAAGCTGAGAACAAATTTCGACCGGTTGGCACCGCCTTGAGTGCTTGGTTCAAGGCCGTGGGCGCACCACGGTCACCGGGCAGGGGGCATAGGCAAGCACCCGGCGGGCGATGGAGCCGACCAGCCAGCGCTCGAACAGGGTGCGTCCGCGGTGGCCGACGACGATGTGGTCGATGCCATGGCCCTCGGCATAGCCCAGGATCTGCTCCGCCGGGTGACCCACCTTGACCGCGAAGCGGGTCTTGAGTCCCTCGACCCTGGGCTTCAGGGCCTGCAGGGCCTGGGCATAGTGGCTGCGCGCCGCGTTGATGAGGGCCTCGGTCTGCTGGTCCTCGCCGATATCCGGCGGATGGGCGACTGCCAGCACGTGCAGCTCGGCGCCGTACCGGCCGGCCATGTCCAGGGCGAAATCAAAGGCGGCGCGGGCCGATTCCGAACCGTCGTAGCCGACGAGCAGCCGCGCGATCATGGCTCAGAGGTGCCGCATCAGCCCCAGGACGCCGATGACGATCAGATAGATGGCCACGAAAAAGCTCAAGAACCTGGGGATGAGCAGGATCAGAATGCCGAGCAGGAGCGAGATGGCCGGCTCGATCAGGAGTTGGTTCAGGTGCAGATGCATCGGGTGGCTCCGGCGTCGGTTGAACGTTGCGCGCGACGCGCCGCGATGGGGCAGGGGGGCGGCCCGCGGGCGGGCGGCCGACCCGCCCCGCTCACGGGCACCCATCATACCCTGAAATTGCCGCATGGCGCCGGACCGGGGAGACTCGCGCCCTGTCCGGGATCTGGGGCCCGGTATTCCCGCGGCGCGCCCGGCGCGACCCGACCTGACCAGCGGTGCTCGGTGCCCTGTTGCTGCCGCGCGTACAGCCGCGCCTGGGCCCCGACGGCACCGTTGCCGCCGACAGCCTGCTGACCGCCCTGGTGCTGGCCGCCTTCTCGCTGATCGCCGATCCCTATGCGGCGGCGGCGGCCGCGTCCCTGCTCGCGGGCGTCTCCTGGATCTTCGTCCTGTCGAGCCTCCAGGTCGCGGCCCAACTGGCGCTGCCCAATTGGGTGCGGGCGCGCGGTCTGTCGCTTGGTGGATCATAGAGGACGTCACCGCGCCGGGTCTCTACGTCGAGCATTTCGTCGAGGGCACCTGGCTCAGCCACCTGCGCCTGGAGAGACACAAAAAAGCCGCTCGTAAGCGGCTCAATTGCAGACACATCGAAGATGGTCGGGGTGACAGGATTCGAACCTGCGACTTCTGCCTCCCGAAGACAGCGCTCTACCAAGCTGAGCTACACCCCGAGGGAAAGGGGGGACGACCGTTACGACGACGGTGGCGGCCTGACTGCCGCTCTGTGACCCGTCTTCAGTGGTCTCGACTGACCGCGAAGTCGGCCATCATGACCAGAGACGCGGTGGCGTCCGAGGGGGGGAGGACGGCGAGTGCCTCCTTCGCCCGTCGCGCGTAATCCCGTGCGAGTTCGGCAGTATAGGCAATCGCGTCGGTGGACGCAATCACCGCGATCACGTCGTCGATGCGCTCGCGTCCGCCGTGCTCGATCGCCTCGCGCAGCAGGCGGCGCTGGGCGGGGGTGCCGACGGCCATCGCCCGCAGGATCGGCAAGGTCGGTTTGCCCTCGTCCAGGTCATCGCCGACGTTTTTGCCCAGTTCGGTGTTGCCGCTGCTGTAGTCCAGGGCATCGTCGATCAACTGGAAGGCGATCCCGAGGTTGCGGCCATAGTCGGCCATGGCCGTTTCGATGGCGTCCGGGCTCGCGGCCAGGACGGCGCCCAGGCGCGTGGCCGCCTCGAACAGCGTGGCGGTCTTGCGCACGATGACCTCCATGTAGCGCTGCTCGTCGGTGTCCGGGTCCTTGGTGTTGAGCAGTTGCAGGACTTCACCCTCGGCGATGCGGTTGGTGGCGTGAGCCAGGATCTCCATCACCCGCATGCTGCCGACCTCGACCATCATCTCGAAGGCGCGCGAGTAGAGGAAATCCCCTACCAGCACCGTGGCCTCGTTGCCCCACACCACGTTGGCGGTGTCCTGGTTGCGGCGCAACTCGGAGCCGTCCACGACGTCGTCGTGCAACAGGGTGGCGGTGTGGATGAACTCGATGACCGCGGCCAGGTCGATGTGACGGGTGCCGCCATAGCCGCAGGCGCGCGCGGCCAGCAGCACCGACAGCGGTCGCAGACGCTTACCGCCGCTGCGCACGATGTAGTGTCCGATCTGGTTGATGAGGGCCACGTCGGAGCGCAGTCGGCGCACGATCAGTGCATCGACGGCCTTGGTGTCTTCGGCGGCGGGAAGCCGGATCGCGGAAAGGTCCATGCGTATGGGGGCTGGCATCAAAGTGTGACCGCCGATGCTAGGTGTCGGCCGGGGGGCTGTCAAGCCTGGTCGGATCGGCGCGGACCGGGACGACCGCATCGCCGCCGAGTGGATGCCCTCTGGGTGGGTTGACGGCGGGGCCGCGCCCGGTTATCGTGCTGGGTCTTTACATCCGGCCTGGAGCGTCGGCGGTCGAACTCAGCCTTGGGGAATCTTCAAGACATGTACGCGGTGATCCAAACCGGTGGCAAGCAATACCGGGTCTCCGAGGGGGATACCCTCAAGGTCGAGAAGCTCGTTGCTGAGGCAGGTGCCGACATCGAACTCGATCAGGTCCTGATGGTTGCCGACGGCGATGCGGTGACGATCGGTCGGCCTTTCATCCTGGGCGGTAAGGTGACCGCTACGGTCAAGGCCCACGGGCGCGCCGCCAAGGTCCACATCATCAAGTTCCGGCGGCGCAAACATCACCTGAAGCGCCAGGGCCACCGCCAGTGGTTCACGGAGCTTCAGATTACCGGGATCAGCGCGGGCTGATCGGGGAGCATCCATGGCACACAAGAAAGCAGGCGGCAGTTCGCGCAACGGCCGTGATTCCGAGTCCAAGCGCCTCGGCGTCAAGATCTTCGGCGGCCAGAAGGTCACGGCGGGCAGCATTATCGTGCGGCAGCGCGGCACGCCCGTCCACAACGGCGTCAATGTGGGCCTGGGCAAGGACCATACCCTGTTTGCCCTGGCGGACGGGGTGGTGCGGTTCCTGATCAAGGGGCCGAAGAACCGCAAGTTCGTCACGGTCGAGACCGCATAGTATTTGCCGATCGGGATTTGTCGGTCGGGATTTCTCGATCGGCTTTCGTCACCCCGCCGTCCTCGGGCTCGCGCCGCCCCCGCCTCCGCGGGTGGGCGTCCGAGCCGGTGATCGCATGGGTGTCTGCACAAGAGCCTCGTCCCCCGGACGGGGCTCTTTGCGTTTTGGCCTTTAGATCGCGGACAACGTCATGAAATTCGTCGACGAGGCATTCATACGGGTCGAGGCCGGCGACGGCGGCAGCGGCTGCGTCAGCTTTCGCCGCGAGAAATACATCCCCAAGGGCGGTCCGGACGGCGGTGACGGCGGCGACGGCGGCAGCATCCACCTGCTGGCCGACAACAATCTCAATACCCTGGTCGACTTTCGCTTCCAGCGGATGCACCGGGCCGAGTCCGGCCACAAGGGCATGGGCAAGGACATGCGCGGTCGCGGCGGTCGCGACCTCTTGATCCGGGTGCCGGTCGGGACCCGGGTCTTCGAGCAGGAGACCGGCGAGTCCTTGGGTGAATTGCTGACCAACGGGGAGCGCCTGCTGGTCGCCCAGGGCGGTTTCCACGGCATCGGCAATGCCCGGTACAAATCGAGCACCAATCGTGCCCCCCGCCAGTTCTCGCCCGGGACCCCGGGGGAGCGGCGCGACCTGCACCTGGAACTGATCCTGTTGGCGGACGTGGGACTGCTCGGCTTCCCCAACGCCGGCAAGT
Organism: Candidatus Thiodictyon syntrophicum; assembly: GCF_002813775.1. Lineage (NCBI taxonomy): Bacteria > Pseudomonadati > Pseudomonadota > Gammaproteobacteria > Chromatiales > Chromatiaceae > Thiodictyon > Candidatus Thiodictyon syntrophicum. The sequence continues at coordinate 5,735,205 of NZ_CP020370.1, read as the reverse complement.
CGTCGCTGATTCGTCAGGTCTCCAGTGCCCGCCCCAAGGTGGCCGATTATCCCTTCACGACCCTGTATCCGAACCTGGGCGTGGTCCGCCTGGGGCACCGGCGCAGCTTCGTGATCGCCGACATCCCGGGCGTGATCGAAGGCGCCGCGGAGGGCGCCGGGCTCGGCATCCAGTTCCTCAAACACCTGGCCCGCACCCGGCTGCTCCTGCACCTGGTGGACCTGGCCCCGCTCGACGAATCGCTGGAGCCGGCCGAACAGGTGCGCAAGATCGAGGCCGAGTTGGCCGCCTTCGGCGGTGACCTGGCGCAGAAGGAGCGCTGGCTGGTCCTGAACAAATGCGATCTGCTCCCGCCCGAGGTGCTGCGGCAGCGCCGCCAGCGGGTGGTGGACGACCTGGGTTGGCTGGCACCGGTCTACGAGTGCTCGGCCCTGACCGGCGCCGGTACCGCCCAGTTGATGGAGGATCTGATGCGCCGATTAGAGGCCCTCAAGGTCGAGTCCGGGGAGGCCCGACCCGCGGATGAGCCCGACGCCGCCGACTGGCACCCGCTCGATTGAGCCTGACGAAAGGAGCCCTAGAAGTGATCTCCCGTGACAGTCTCCCCGCGACCCGCCGTTGGGTCGTCAAGATCGGCAGCGCGCTCCTGACCCGCGACGGTCTGGGGCTGACCCGCGGGATGCTAATGCCCTGGGTGGAACAGATCGCGGCGCGCCGCGCGGCCGGTCACGACGTGGTGCTGGTGTCCTCCGGGGCGGTCGCTGAGGGCATGGTGCGCATGGGCTGGCGGCAGCGCCCTAAGGCGCTGCATGAGCTGCAGGCCGCCGCCGCCATCGGTCAGATGGGTCTGGTGCGCGCCTATGAGGCCTGCTTCGAGACCTTCGGCCTGCACACTGCGCAGGTCCTGCTCACGCGCGACGACCTGGCCCACCGGGCCCGTTATCTGAACGCCCGCGGCACCCTGCGCACCCTGTTGGGGCTCGGGGTGATCCCGGTCATCAACGAGAACGACACGGTCGCCACCGAGGAGCTGCGCTTCGGCGACAACGACACCCTGGCCGCCCTGGTGGCCAACCTGATCGAGGCCGACCTGCTGATCCTGCTGACGGATCAGGACGGGCTCTTCGACCGCGATCCGCGCCGCGATCCGGCCGCCCGGCTGATCGGCGCGACCCGGGTGGACGACCCGCAGCTGGACCTGGTGGCCGGGGGGAGCGTCACCGCGCACGGCACCGGCGGCATGGTGACCAAGGTGCGGGCGGCCCGGCTGGCGGCCCGCTCGGGGGCGGCCACGGTCATCGCCCCCGGCCGCGGCGCGGGCGTGCTGACGCGGATCGGTACCGGTGAGGCCGTCGGGACCCTGCTGGTGCCGGCCCAGTGCCCCCAAGCGGCGCGCAAGCAGTGGCTGGCCGGGCACCTGCAGGTGCGTGGCCGGCTGACCCTGGACCCGGGTGCGGTGCGCGCGCTACGCGAGAAGGGTACCAGTCTGTTGGCGGTGGGGGTCAAGGCGGTACACGGCACCTTCGACCGGGGTGAGGTGGTTGCCTGTGTGGACGAGGAGGGCCGGGAGGTCGCCCGGGGCCTGGTCAACTACGATGTGACCGAGACCTTGCGTATCCGCGGGGAGCCCACCAGCCGACACGAGGAAATCCTGGGCCACAGCGACGCCGAGGAATTGATCCACCGGGACAATCTCGTCGTTCTCTGAGGGGTATCTTGTTGGAACAGCGGCGGGGGCCGCCAAGGCCCCCGCCGGGCAGGCGGTTACTTGCTTGCGGGGGCCTCGAACAGCCGATAGATCCCGCCGGCGATGCCGGCGCCGATGATCGGGGCGGCCCAGAAGAGCCACAGTTGGGACAGGGCCAGCCCCTGGCCGTTCAGTGCCAGGACCAGGGCCGGGCCGGTGCTGCGCGCCGGGTTCACCGAGGTGTTGGTCACCGGGATGGAGATCAGGTGGATCAGGGTCAGGGCCAGGCCGATGGCGAGCCCAGCGTGGGTGCCGATGCCGCGCTTGTCGGTGCAGCCCAGGATGATGAACAGGAACATGGCGGTCATGACGACCTCCACGATCAGGCCGGTGGTCATGCCGTACTTGCCGGGGGACAGGTCGCCGAACCCGTTGACCGCCAGGCTGTTGGCCTTTAGAACGAATTCCGGATTGCCCTGGAGGATCAAGAGCAGCAGGAAGGCCGCCAGGATCGCCCCGATGGTCTGGAAGATGATGTACAGGGGCGCGTCCCCCGCGGGGAAGCGGCCCCCGACGACCAGACCGACGGTCACGGCCGGGTTCAGATGACAGCCCGAGATGTGGCCGATGGCATAGGCCATGGTCAGGACCGTGAGGCCGAAGGCGAGGGCGACACCGAGCAGGCCGATACCGATATCGTTGGGGCCGGCCATGAAGACCGCCGCCAGCGCGGCGCTGCCGCAACCGCCTAAGACGAGCCAGAAGGTGCCGATCAGTTCGGCCATTGAACGGGACATCAGGGACATGTAGATCACCTCGGAGTGTTGTGAAGGGGACGGGTTCCGGACTTGGCAGGCGGTCCGCGAGTCGGCGGGTACCTGACGGCGCTGTCGCTCCGAACGGCAGTCGGCGGATCGGTAGCCGGGTGCGACCGCGCCGCATTGTAAGCGATGGGACAGTGCGGCGTGGACGCCGGTTCAGGTGGCGCCGCTAGTGGACGCGCCAGGTGTCCTTCGCCTTGACCAGCGCGACCTCCGAGCGCTTGAACTCAACCTCGCCGGCACCCACGCCGGCCTCGACCAAGATGCTACAGATATAGATATCCTTGCGTTCCTCGACCGGGTTGCACTCCACCACGTCGACCTTCACCAGCTTGATGGTGAGCTTCGCCGCCGCCGCCGGGTCGAGATACCGGGTCGTCCCCGCGTTGATCTCGTTGATTCTGTCCGTGTAGGCGACGCGGATGTCGGTTTCGGTCGGGCCCTTGTACTCGGCCTTTTCGCTGCCCTTTTTTTTGGGGGTGCCGGGCTTGGCGGGGGCGGGCGGCTTGGCTGGGGCCGGCGCCGCAGCCGGCGCTGCGAGCGGTTTCGGCGCCGACTGGTCGGCCGCACGGACCGCCGCGGCGGCCGTGGCGATGAGGAGGACCGCGAGCAGGTAAGTCTTGCGCATGCGCTGGCTACCGGGTGGCTTGGGTTCGGGGTGCCTCAATGGTCGTCGCGGCCGTTTCGCCGCTGGGCCGGGGCCTTGGTCCGCACGGCGGCCCAGTGAGGATCGGCATGATATTACGTTCTTCGCGCCTCGCGGACCAGTTGCCGAGTCTGTGTTGGCCGAGGTCCGCTTGGAGCAAAAAAGTATTTCAGAAATAGCTAATGTTCTATATTATTATCCTAAGCGAGTCGGTGACCCGCGGCAATCGTCATCTTTAGAGTAGTTTTTCTTAGATGACGGGTGTCGCTCAAGACTTAAATAGACCGGTCGGTCGGTCCGGGCGGCGAGGTTGCGTGCCGGGTGCGAAGCCCCTGGCCGTGCGCGCCGACCGGCCACCAAATCCCCTGTACCCGCGGAGAAGCCCTCGTGGACTCAAGCAGCGACATCGCGCGTTTCAACATGATTCAGCAGCAGATCCGCCCCTGGGAGGTGCTCGATGACCGGGTGCTGGAGGTCATGGGCGAGATCAGGCGTGAGGTCTTTGTCCCCGATGCCTACCGGGGGCTGGCCTACGCGGACATCGAGGTTCCGCTCGGCGAGGGTCAGGTGATGTTGGCTCCGAAGGTGGTTGGACGCCTGTTGCAGTCGCTCAAGGTTCAACTCGCCGACCGGGTGCTGGAAGTCGGGACCGGCAGCGGCTATCTGAGCGCCTGTCTCAGCCGACTGGGCGCCGATGTGGTCAGCCTGGAGGCCGACCCCGCCTTGGCCGCCGCCGCGCAGGAGCGGCTTGTGGGCGCGGGGTTCGACCGGATCGAGGTGCGGGCGGCCGACGCCCTGGCCGGACCGACGGCGGGCGGGCCCTTCAACGTGATCGCGGTGACCGGCTCGGTGCCCGCCACTGCGCTCCTGGCGGTACTGGAGGCGCAACTGGCCCCGGCCGGGCGCCTCTTCTGCATCCTCGGTCGGCCGCCGGTCATGGAAGCCTGGTTGATCACCCGGGCGGCCGGCGGCGGACTGCGCCGCGAGTCCCTGTTCGAGACCTGCATCCCGGCGCTGGCCCACTGCCCCACGGCCCCGGCCTTTGTGTTCTGATCGGTAAGTGACGCGTCAATAACAAGTTAAACACAAACACAATCGTTGTCGTTGTCGTTGTCGTTGTCGTAATCGTAATCGGAGAAGCGATTCTATTTGGTGTGCGAGAGAATCCGCACCACTACGATAACCTGGATTACGACAACGACAACGACAACGACAAAGAATAGATCTGCATCAAGCAGCAACAACCAATCGGAGGAAATCCAGTGAGCGTTCAACCCATCCAGATGCCGCTGTGTCAGCGCGACTCGTCCCAATTGCTCATCATCGACGCCCAGGAGCGGTTGGCCCGGGCCATGCCGACCGAGGAACTGGAGCAGGTCGTCGCCAACATCAACCGACTGATCACCGCCGCCAAGGTCTTCGGCATCCCGGTGATCGCCACTCAGCAAAACTCCAAGGGTCTGGGGCCGATTATCGAGTCGATCGGTCTGAACCTGCCGCCGGACACCCAAGCCACCGAGAAGACCGCTTATTCCTGCTGCACGGCGCCGGGCTTTGAGCGCAGTATCTCGGCCCACCCGGGGCGGCGCCAATTGATCGTCGTCGGCATGGAGGCCCACATCTGCATCTCCCAGACCGTCGCCGGGCTCCAGCGCTGGGGCTATCAGGTCTTCGTTCCCGCCGATGCCATTATCTCCCGCAAGGAGGTGTGGAAGGCGAATGTCCTCGACCGGATGCGCGCCGGCGGCGTTCAGGTGTCGTGCACCGAATCGGTCGCCTTTGAATGGATCGGCGACTCGGCCCAGGAGCATTTCCGAGAGGTGTGGTCGCTGTTCCGGAATCAGTGACACAGGGGCCTAAAACAGACTCTTTGAATCAATATAAACAGTAGTTTATGTTCGCGTGAGAACTCGTTTAGTGTCCGCAACCCCTCAGCGGGTAACGCCACGGGTAACAGTTGGTGGGCGTTTAGATTGTTCTGAACTGTTATGGCGTGTCCGCCGGCAGTGACCCGGCAGTCGGCGCCGGGAGGGCCGTCACCCGCTCGAAGCCGGGGACCAGGGCGAGCTTGAAGGGGACGGCCGCGGGCTCGGTGGCCAGGTCAGGAGGTGACGGCCGCGGCCTGGGTGTCGAGGTGCGGTCCGCCAGGTGCGGCGCGACCTCCACCACGGGGCCGCCGATCCGCCGGCAGTGACCCGGCAGTCGGCGCCGGGAGGGCCGTCACCCGCTCGAAGCCGGGGACCAGGGCGAGCTTGAAGGGGACGGCCGCGGGCTCGGTGGCCAGGTCAGGAGGGGACGGCCGCGGCCTGGGTGTCGCGGTGCGGTCCGCCAGGTGCGGCGCGACCTCCACCACGGGGCCGCCGATCCGCCGGCAGTGACCCGGCAGTCGGCGCCGGGAGGGCCGTCACCCGCTCGAAGCCGGGGACCAGGGCGAGCTTGAAGGGGACGGCCGCGGCCTGGGTGTCGCGGCGCGGTCCGCCAGCTGCGGCGCGACCTCCACCACGGGGCCGCCGATCCGTCGGCAGTGACCCGGCAGTCGGCGCCGGGAGGGCAGTCACCCGCTCGAACCCGGGGACCAGGGCGAGCTTGAAGGGGACGGCCGCGGGCTCGGTGGCCAGGTCAGGAGGTGACGGCCGCCATACGCAAAAAGATTGCGCCGGCCGGTGCGCTATGCCGCGCTATCCGGCGCTATACCGCGTTATTTTTATGGTTTAGTTGCCTTTGATGCCTGAGAATCATCCAAACCGACTGCTCGGACATCCGGTAGCGCTTGGCAATGGCCCTGATTCCGTGCGGTCCGTTGGTCGTGCCGTCATGTTCTGCCCAGATCTCCAGATTGCGTAGGGCGCGCGTGATCGCGTCATTCTTGGGAATGTACAGCGACCCTCCTCCATACTCAGTCGCTATCCTCGCAATCACGTTGACGGCGCATGTTCGCGTGCTTCGGGGATCCAGATGTGGAAGCGTGTTCGCCACGGTGTCAAAGATTATCGTGGTCATCTCCTCAAACACGCCCGGCCAGCGTCCTGCATCTGTCAGGCTCTCAAGGTCTAAGTCTCCCATGCGTCCTCCGGGTTCGGTTTACGTGGTGGTCAGGTGCCCATACCGGATCAGGGCGGTTGGGGTGTTCCCGAACGCCGCCGCGATCCGCGCCGCATCAACGATTACGCCCTCCTGTGCCCGGTGCAGGGCCGCCGCGGTCTGGGCGTAGCGCTCTAAGCTCTCTGGGGTGTTCCCGAACGCCGCCGCGATCCTGAGCGCGTCGCCGCTCAGCGTTGGGGACGGCCGCGGGGCCGCCAGGCGGTTCAGCGCCGGAAGATCGAGGTTGGGCTTGTTGGTCAGCCCAACCGACTGCACGGCGATAACCTCCTGAGCCGCGTTCAGGGTGTAGGCGGGGCTGTAATACCGATAGCCGCGCGACCTCACGGCCGCCGCGCCGGCCTCGGTCCACTTCACCCGCCCCCAGACTTCGCCCGCCCGCTGTTCCATGGCCTCAATCCACCCGGCCGCCGGGGCGTCCAAGCCGGCCGGGGCGCGGATGTGGGTTGCGTGTTCGGTATCAAGCGGCAGATCGACGCCGCCGGCCTGGAAGCGCTCCACGACAGGACCGGGCGCCGGGTTACTGAAGGTCCGCCCGTCCCGGCCGACGATGATTCCGGCAGGGGCCAAGAGTAGCCACAGGGGCGGGACGGGGCCGCCGAACGCGGCAGCCGGGCCGACGGCAAGCCCATCAAGCGGTGCGGGGTGGGCCATGGTCAGATCCCGAATTCGGCACGCACGGCGGCGGTTGCGGGCGGAACGCGCTCAAGCATCATGTCCGCCGACAACAACGGGGCTCCAAGGCTGCTCACCCGGGGCAGCGACACCCGCGTCAAATAGCCGGACACCAAGCCAAACGGGGCGCCCTTGCACCCTGCAAGGCGGGCATCATCCAATGCCTGCAGCTCGATCAAGGCGGCGGCGGTCTGCTCCGCCAGCAGTTCATATCGTTCTGCAGCGGCGGCAACCTGCGACCTCAAAAAGGCGTCTACCAGGTCGCGGTAGTGGCCGCGGTCGCGCTCAAGCGCGGCCTCGGCGGCATCGGCCAGGCGGTTCAGTCCGGCCAGGGTCGCGGACACCTCGTTGTCGTTCTGCGCTCTCACCTTGGCGTCTTGGGCAAGCTCCGCTGTGACCTCGGCCAGGCGCGCCGACACGTCCTCACCAAGCAATTGCGCCGCAAGCAAGTCCTCAAGCTCGGTTTTCATCTCCTGAGACTTGGCGGGGCAGGTGGGCATGTGCAGTTGCGGCAGGTCGGCGCAGTGACGGCGCAAGGTGTCCACCCGCTGCTTGGTCAGGTCCAGGGCCGTACGCTGCTCCGCCAGGATGGCGGGGGTTACCGCGGTGGCGGCGGTGTTGTCGAGCAACGCCGACAGGCGCGCGACCTCGGACCGATGCGCCTCCAGGCGGGCGCCCTCCATGGCGATGTCTGCCTGCACCCGGGCGCCGATGTCGGTTCCGGTCGTGATCTCATGGGCGTAGCGGTCCGGGCTCGTTCGGTATCCGGCTAGGGCGTTTTCCGTGTCGGCCGCTGTCCTTTCCATGTGCTGTAGCGCCGCGGCGCTTTCGGCCTCGGCGCTTCGTGCCGTACCAAGCTTGGCGCGCAAGGTGTCCTGTGCATCCAGGGCCGCCAGGGCGGCGGCAAGGGGCGTTACAGCGGGGGATGCGGTAATGGGTTTCTTCATGATGGCTCTTGGTAATTGAACGGAGTTAATTGGTTCGGCTGTTGTTCGTTATTTCATAGCCTGAACCTCATAAGTGCGAGACGGATAAGACGACTTTGCGGCGAACATGGCGCGCTCGGCAGCCGATCGGCTATTCCAGCGCCTTGCAGACGAAAGAACGCAGGTTCTCCCGGGGTCTCCCTGCATATCAATCAACCATGATTTTTTGCTTGATCCTACCGACACAACAAAACTTGCTCGTTCGGTGCGTTTTTTCATGTCGCCTCCTTCGGTTGCGCCGGGGCCGCCTTGCGTGGTCGCGGCTTGCGGGTCTTCGCCGCCGGGGCCGCCGCGGGCGCCACGATGGTTTTCACCCGTGCCGCGTGCCGGTCAAACTCGGCATAGATCAGTTCTGCATCCGCCCGGGGCGTGTCCAGTCGCAACCGCGCCACGAACCCGGCAGGGAGTGCGACCAACGTTTGCACATAGCACGCCAGCGGGCCAAGGTCAGCCCGTAGCGCGTCGGTGTGCAGCCATGCCGGTACCGGCCGCCCTGGGTCTTCGCCGGACAGTGCGAGGGGCAACTGATGCAGCGTCGCCTCGGTGTGGTGCTGCTTGTCCATGGTGCTGCTCAGCAATCCAGGGCCAAGACGCACGCGGGGCCGAACTGTTCATTTGCCTCAGCGAAGACGCTCCCTAAGTCGGTGGCGACCGTAACCAGCGTGATCCAGCGGGCGGGATCGTGCGGGGCCATGCGGACCAGGACGCGGTAAGCCCGCTGTACCGGGCGGGGCGCCGGGGCCGGTCCGGCGGGGTCGGCGGCGGGCAGGGGTGTGGCTTGGCGCGGGGCCTCCGGAAGCCCCTCGATTTTTCGAAAAGGGCCGGACGGGGTACCGCCAAAACCGCCAAAAGTCGCATTGAGGGGGGTTTTGTCAGTTTTGGCAGTACCCCATCCGGGGCTTTCAGATTTTTTTTCGGTTGCGCGCAGTCGTTCCAAATAGCTCATGTCTTGTCCTCCAAGATGCTCGGGTGAACGGTGTAGCGGGTAGTCGGGCGCCCTTGGGCGTCGCCGTCCTCGGCCCGGATGCGCCCGAACTCGATCAACACGGCCAGGGCGTCACTGGTTCCCTTCCGATCCAGAAACCGCCAGCCCTTCCGGTAGACATCGCGGGCGGTGAACGGGGCAGGAAGACCTTTAAGCCGCCGGTCCAGTTCCAGGGCGGCAGCCATGTCAACGGCCATCGCCGGGGCGTAGATGCGCCGGGCGTGAGTCTCCAGATACTCAACCCAAGCCATTGCCCGCTGTGCTGAGGCAAGCCCTACCGGGCCGCCCTCTGGCACGTCGGCCAGGTGGCACAGCAGCGCCAGCGATGGGACCAACGAACGAAATTTCGCCAGATGCGACTCAAGACACGGGTGTAGGTCGTCATCTCTCAGGCGATGCTCTAAGACCTCCCGCCAGGCGTTGAACTCCCGCTGTGCGGCCTCGTCGAACCTGACCCACGGCAGCGCGTCACCATCCTCCCAGGTCGCGTGCAGGGCGTCCGGGTCAATACAGTCCAGGCGCTCATAGACGGCGCGGGCGGTGTCCCGGGCCGCGGTGTCGGGCCAGCGGTCCACGTTGTGCCAGTCGCGCGTTGCGTCCGGCCAGACGGCCAACTGGAACCGCTGTACAAGCCCGTCGTCACCGATGCCGCCGCGGATCGCCGACACCATGTAGTCACCAATCGGGCCGGGTTGAATGCCGCCGATGATCGACACACAGGCGCCGGCAATCTCAACGGTGCCCCTACCCATGCGGTCAAAGGTAAATCCGCCGGTGCCGTTCCAGGCTTCCAGGTAGAAGGCGCGCGATCCCTCCCGCCCGTCTTGGTCCAGCGACTTTAGGAAGCCGATCAGTTCATCACGATACAGCAGCATCCCGCGGGGGTTTTCGCGTAGCAGGTCGCCTAATTTCTCAACGGTGGCATCGTGAGTCTTATAGCGTTTCCGCATGGGCGGCGGCGGTTCCTGCACGGCTTCCAGCGCAATGGAATGGGCGCGTCCTGCATCCTTCTCGTGAACGGCTTTGGACACGCGTTTGATGGCCTCTTTAGATGTTTCCTTATGGACCAATAGCGCGGCTTCATAGTTGGTGTTTTCGTGGTCGAAAACTTGCCTTGCTTTCGCCTCAAGCGCGTCAATCATGCGAATCGGCTCTTGAATCGCGGGCGTCTTCAGCAGACTGGGGCGACCGACCACGGCACCCCATAGGTTGGGCGTAACGGTCCAGTCGTCCTGACACTTGGGACGAATCGCCATCTGTCGGCCGACCACGGCCGCAAGTGTGACCATGGCAGAAACGGCGGGGTAGTCAGGTGGGCATTGCATCCGCTCGGAAATGTCTGCGACCCACGGCCGCAGAGCCGCGGGTAGCAGGTCCAGGGCGAACGGGGCCACGGCAGGAAGGCCAGACGGGAGCGGTTCAGGAGCGGGCCACGGGGCCGCGGTGGGCGCGGTGGGCTCGGCGGTATGCGTGACCTCCCTGTCTGCGCGTTTCCGGTTGCGGGGCCGCGGGTTTCTGGCGCGTTGATCGAACCCAGCAAGCATGTCGCCAAGCTTCTTAGGCCCGCCCCCGGTCACTGGGCCGCCTTCCTTACCAGAATCGACGATGATCGCAAATGGAACGGGGTTCGTCATGTCCTGCCCTCCTGTGCAGCATCGCTCAGACGCTTTGATAGGCTACTGGCAAGCTTCTCGGTAGTGGCCTTAATGTCACGCAGCAGTGCCAGTGCCTCGGCGATAGGGACCCCAGTCCGCTGTTCTGATCCCATGGCGGCTTTCAGGTCCCTGGCAAGCTTCGCCAGGTGCGCCGCGTCGCGTTGATGCATCGTCAGATAGTCGGCGCGGTACGGCAGGGGAGTCTCAGCGACGGGCGCCGATGCCGGGCCGGTGGGGTCGGCGCCCCCCGATTCCTGGCGTTGCTTAATCTCCTTGAGCTTGGAATTCACGGTAGCCTCGCCGCTCATGACGGCGCGCACGTCCTCCGGGGTGCCCTCCCTCCGCACCTTGTCTGCACTCTCGACGGATCTGGTGGAGACGCCTACCGATGCGGCGGCGGCGGCAGCAGCCTTGCCGCCCTCGGTGGGGTTAGCGCAATCTTGCGCTAAGGTAGTCCCGGCCATCTGGCGGGCCTGGGCCGCGGGCCGGTGCAGGTCCATTGCGGCGGCGGCAACCATGGCCTTCTGACTGATGGTCAGGTGCCGCCGGTGCAGGTTCTCACTGAGGACGTAGGCGAGCGGGTCGTCACCCGTCCACTGCTCGAATCTGACGTAGACACCCAACTCGGCACAGGCGCGGGCCCGGTGCCGCCCGTCCAGTATCAGATCCTCGTGAAGCAAGATCGGGTGCCGCAGTCCATGGGCCTGGATGTCCTCCTTGAGGCTGGCGAAGTCCTTCGGGGACATGTCCGGCAACAGGCGGCAAAGGGGGTGCGGTGCCGGGCCGGCATCGGGCGCGGAAGGCGCCTCTGCCACGGGGGCGACGGCGGGCGCGATCCCGTACTGTTCGATCAGGTATTCTTGCGCTTGGTCACGACTCAGCTTTTTGTAAGCCATGATGAAGTCAAGCACCGATGCGCCGCTTTTCTCGCAGCTCATACAGCGATAGGCGCCGGTCTTGGCGCGTATCACAAACGATAAATCAGCTTCGATACAGAAAGGGCACATTATGCGCTGTGCGTAGCCTTTACGGTCGGCTACCAAAAGCGGCGCATGAAGGATTTCCTTCTGGTAGAACGCAAGCGGATTGATGGCCGCTTCGGTGGGAAAGAGGACGGTGGTGGTCATGCTGCCCCCTCGGCTACCGCGTCCGCCAGGTGGCCGCAGATGCGCGCAGCAAACTTGATCAGCGCACCGACGCCGGCCAGGTCGTCCGGTGTAGGGGGAAGATCAGAGGACAGCGCCGACGCGGAATATTCCAGATACCCGGCCGCGCCTTCAATCGCGGTCAGCCACACGGCCAAGGTGTCCGCGTTCGACAGGGCGCCGGGGCGGATGGCCCCGTCCAACACACGCAGGGCAAGGGCGACCCGGGCGGGGTCAGGGGTAGGGGTGGGCAGGGGGGCGCCGGGGGCGCGCTCTAGGGTAGTCATGTGCCGATCTCCAAGGGGTGGGAGGATCGGCCGCGAACAGTCGGCAGGGGCAGGACGGACAGCCCCCACGCGGGGTACAATCGCCTTGCCGGTGCAACGCCGTGTCTGCGGCCTCGCTTTGCGCGGGAACCCCTGGCAGGGTTCCCGCGACGGCCTCCACCATACGCCAGTCTTGAGCGCTCTCCAAGCCCCTGCACGCCGTCACGTGCCGGGGCTTTTCGTTGTTGGTGGGTCACTGGGTGGCCTCCTTGGGGCGCTCCGTGTGGGTGTTGGCAGTTACCCAAGCCTGCAACGCCGCGGGGTGGTAGAGGACCCGGCCGCCGATCTTGACGAACTCAGGGCCTGCCAGCCGTTGTCGCCAGCTCGCCATCGTGGACGGCCTCACGGCCAGTTGCACGGCCGCTTGCTCGGGCGTCAACAACTCGGTTACTACAAGGGGTAATTTCATGCTGCTTTGCTCTGTTTGGTGGGGATTTTACGGGGTAGGCTGCTTTTCCCTGACCCGGCCGCGATAAGTGCCGCGATGAACTCTGCGCGGTTCCAAAACTTCCGCTCACGGATGATAAGCGGGCGGGGGATAACGCCGTCGCGCGTCCAGCGCCATAAGGTCATAGGTGAAATGTCGCCGGCCAGGGCGCACGCAGTTGTCGAATTGATTAGGGTCGCGCAGTCGGGCGCTTGGGGTTCGGTGGGAGTCGTTGCGTAAGCGTTGCTTAGGGGGTCTTGCATGTTTGGCGTTGCTACGTGGTGTTGTGTGGTGTGGTCAGGATAAGAGGCGAACGATCGAAAGTCCGCTAAAGCGTTTTAGCGCTTCGCAGGGCTTGCGACAGGCGCAATAAACTTGCGCCATGCGCAATAGGCTTGCGCGGGGTCTGTGACCAGGTGTCAACGGCAGCTTATTGCAGTGAAGGCCATAGACCTCGGCCAGTGATCTAAATGAGCCTCAGAATCGTTGATCTGTTGGAATTTCAGCGAGATAGAGTTAAAATGGCGCATTCCTGAGACTCACTCCGCAGGTGACATGGTGCGACGGCTCATCATTGCGAAATCCGAGGCTGATTTTACTTCCCACGCGGGATTGGGACTGATCGGGATGGCGATTAGTCAGCACACCGACCTGGCGAAAGATGCGACCGCAGCGGCGCCGGCCCGGAGCGATGCCATACCGCATGTCAAGATCCTGACTAGCTACATCGGGCTGCTGTGTTTGGGCAAGAGCGATTTTGAAGCGATCACGGCGTTCCGGCAGGACCCGTATTTCGCTGAGGCGTTGGATGTCGACCAAGTTCCCTCGGCCGTCACGTTGCGCCAACGCCTTGATACCCACGCGGCGGCGCTCATGGCGCCGATCATCGAGGCATCCATCGCGTTTCTGCAGCGTATCGCGGCACCGATTACGCCCCTGGCCAATGGTCTGGTCGCACTGGATGCGGATGTCACCCCGTTGAACAACGCCAAGACCAAGAAAGAGGGGGTGTCGCGCACCTACAAGGGTGACGACGGGTTCGCCCCGATGGCCGCCTATCTGGGCCAGGAGGGGTACTGCTTGGAGTGGGAGTTGCGGGCCGGTAGCCAGCACTGCCAGAAGGACACCCCCGCGTTGCTGGAGCGGGTGCTGACGCGGGCCCGCCGGCTGACCGCGCTGCCGTTGCTGCTGCGCCTGGACAGCGGCAATGACGCGCTCGACAACATCGCGACGGTCATCGCGCACAATGAGGCGCACCCGGACGCCGCCCCGGTGCACTACCTGATCAAGTGGAACCCGCGCCAAGAAAGTCCAACGCAGTGGCTGACTTACGCCGAGGAGTACGGCGACTGGAGCACGCCGCGCCCGGGTAAGCGGGTGGCCCTGTTCGAGGTGCGCGACACCCGCTTTCTGGACGGATACGAATACCCGCTGCGCCGCGTCATGCGCGTCATCGAGCGCACCATCGACAAGCATGGTCAGCACCTCCTGATTCCCGACATTGAAATCGAAGGCTGGTGGAGCAGCCTGGAATTCGATGAGGAAACCATCATTGCGCTCTATGCCGACCATGCCACCTCCGAACAATTCCACAGCGAATTTAAGACCGACCTGGACATTGAGCGACTCCCCTCAGGAAAGTTTGCGACCAACGCACTGGTGTTAGCCTGTGCCGCATTCGCCTACAACATCCTGCGCTGGATCGGTCAGACCGGTCTCTTGGGCCCGGATGCCCCGCCCCGCCACCCGGCGAAGCGGCGACGCCTGCGCACCGTGATGCAGGAACTGATGTACGTTGCCGCCCGCCTGATCGTCACCGGCCGCCGCCTCAAACTGGCCTTCGGCTATGGTTGCCGGATCGTCCCTGTCTTCCGTCGCTTGTACGCCCAATTGGCCGGTCCCTAATCCCTGCGACGGATGCAGTGCGGCCCGCTTGCCGCCGTGCGATGCGCGCGGTGGACTCACCCTATTGGTTAACGTATGCGGTCGATCCCCGGCATGCGTCACTCCAGCTCAAAATTGACGCAGCGGCGACCCTCTCGCGACCGCTGGCCTACTGTTACGCCGCGAATCTCGACTCCAACCCCTTTGGTAGCCGTTTGTCGGAGTAGGGCACCGTACTAGTTCACGGATTCAGGATAGACTGACCGGAACCCGGCCGACTCATAGGCTATAACTATCGGGCGCAGTTATTGCGTTTCATGTAATACAGGGTTTTGCGAGCATTAAGCAATTGACGTGCCCATAGGTTCAGCCTATCGACCGGCGCGGACACGAAGCGTAAAAATAGCCTCGAGGCTAGTCTTCCCGGTCCTCCTGGGTGTCGCGGTGCGGTCCGCCAGGTGCTGCGCGACCTCCACCATGGGGCCGCCGATCCGCCGGCAGTGACCCGGCAGTCGGCACCGGGAGGGCAGTCACCCGCTCGAACCCGGGGACCAGGGCGAGCTTGAAGGGGACGGCCGCGGGCTCGGTGGCCAGGGGGAGACGGCCGCCAAGCCGAACCCGGGGCCGCGGTCCTGGGAGGTTGCGCCGGCAGTCGGCGCCGGCAGGGCCTCGGGCAGGTCGAACCGGCCGCGGCGCAGCTCCACCACGGGGCCGCCGATCCGCCGGCAGTGACCCGGCAGTCGGCGCCGGGAGGGCCGTCACCCGCTCGAAGCCGGGGACCAGGGCGAGCTTGAAGGGGACGGCCGTGGGCTCGGTGGCCAGGTCAGGAGGGGACGGCCGCGGCCTGGGTGTCGCGGTGCGGTCCGCCAGGTGCTGCGCGACCTCCACCATGGGGCCGCCGATCCGCCGGCAGTGACCCGGCAGTCGGCACCGGGAGGGCAGTCACCCGCTCGAACCCGGGGACCAGGGCGAGCTTGAAGGGGACGGCCGCGGGCTCGGTGGCCAGGGGGAGACGGCCGCCAAGCCGAACCCGGGGCCGCGGTCCTGGGAGGTTGCGCCGGCAGTCGGCGCCGGCGGGGCCTCGGGCAGGTCGAACCGGCCGCGGCGCAGTTCCACCACGGGGCCGCCGATCCGCCGGCAGTGACCCGGCAGTCGGCGCCGGGAGGGCAGTCACCCGCTCGAAGCCGGGGACCAGGGCGAGCTTGAAGGGGACGGCCGCGGGCTCGGTGGCCAGGGGGAGACGGCCGCCAAGCCGAACCCGGGGCCGCGGTCCTGGGAGGTTGCGCCGGCAGTCGGCGCCGGCGGGGCCTCGGGCAGGTCGAACCGGCCGCGGCGCAGTTCCACCACGGGGCCGCCGATCCGCCGGCAGTGACCCGGCAGTCGGCGCCGGGAGGGCCGTCACCCGCTCGAACCCGGGGACCAGGGCGAGCTTGAAGGGGACGGCCGCGGGCTCGGTGGCCAGGGGGAGACGGCCGCCAAGCCGAACCCGGGGCCGCGGTCCTGGGAGGTTGCGCCGGCAGTCGGCGCCGGCGGGGCCTCGGGCAGGTCGAACCGGCCGCGGCGCAGTTCCACCACGGGGCCGCCGATCCGCCGGCAGTGACCCGGCAGTCGGCGCCGGGAGGGCAGTCACCCGCTCGAAGCCGGGGACCAGGGCGAGCTTGAAGGGGACGGCCGCGGGCTCGGTGGCCAGGGGGAGACGGCCGCCAAGCCGAACCCGGGGCCGCGGTCCTGGGAGGTTGCGCCGGCAGTCGGCGCCGGCGGGGCCTCGGGCAGGTCGAACCGGCCGCGGCGCAGTTCCACCACGGGGCCGCCGATCCGCCGGCAGTGACCCGGCAGTCGGCGCCGGGAGGGCCGTCACCCGCTCGAAGCCGGGGACCAGGGCGAGCTTGAAGGGGACGGCCGCGGGCTCGGTGGCCAGGTCAGGAGGGGACGGCCGCGGCCTGGGTGTCGCGGTGCGGTCCGCCAGGTGCGGCGCGACCTCCACCACGGGGCCGCCGATCCGCCGGCAGTGACCCGGGCGAGCGGTCAGGAGTACCAGGTGGGTGGAGACGGCCGCGGCCTGGGTGTCGTGGTGCCTGTCCGCCAGGTGCTGCTCGATCTCCACCACAGGGCCGCCGATCCGCCGGCAGTGACCCGGCAGTCGGCGCCGGGAGGGCCGTCACCCGCTCGAAGCCGGGGACCAGGGCGAGCTTGAAGGGGACGGCCGCGGGCTCGGTGGCCAGGTCAGGAGGGGACGGCCGCGGCCTGGGTGTCGCGGTGCGGTCCGCCAGGTGCGGCTCCACCTCCACCAAGGGGCCGCCGATCCGCCGGCGCGGCCTGGGTGTCGTGGTGCCGGTCCGCCAGGTGCTGCTCGATCTCCACCACAGGGCCGCCGGTGCGCCGGCAGGACCGCGGGCGCAGTGACCATGGTCAGGAGGGGCCGGCCGCGGCCTGGGTGTCGTGGTGCCTGTCCGCCAGGTGCTGCTCGATCTCCACCACAGGGCCGCCGATCCGCCGGCAGTGACCCGGGCGAGCGGTCAGGAGTACCAGGTGGGTGGAGACGGCCGCGGCCTGGGTGTCGTGGTGCCTGTCCGCCAGGTGCTGCTCGATCTCCACCACAGGGCCGCCGATCCGCCGGCAGTGACCCGGGCGAGCGGTCAGGAGTACCAGGTGGGTGGAGACGGCCGCGGCCTGGGTGTCGTGGTGCCTGTCCGCCAGGTGCTGCTCGATCTCCACCACAGGGCCGCCGATCCGCCGGCAGTGACCCGGCAGTCGGCGCCGGGAGGGCCGTCACCCGCTCGAAGCCGGGGACCAGGGCGAGCTTGAAGGGGACGGCCGCGGGCTCGGTGGCCAGGTCAGGAGGGGACGGCCGCGGCCTGGGTGTCGCGGTGCGGTCCGCCAGGTGCGGCGCGACCTCCACCACGGGGCCGCCGATCCGCCGGCAGTGACCCGGCAGTCGGCGCCGGGAGGGCCGTCACCCGCTCGAACCCGGGGACCAGGGCGAGCCGGCCGGGGGCCTTGCCCGGGTCGGCAGCCGGCTATCTCCGCGCGAACTCCACCACGTTACTCAGTTCGGCCTCGCCTACCAGGCGCAGCACGTAGCCTGCCCAAGCATCTAACGCGGTCTTGCGTTCGTCCAGATACAAGGCTCGGTTGTAGGTGCCAGCAACGCCAGCGCGGGCGCCCGACACATGGTTCAGCGTGGCCTCTATGACATGTGGCGGAATCCGCAAGTCCTCTGCAAGGCGAGTAGCGAGCGTCCGGCGCAAGTCGTGCCAGGTCCACGGGGCGAGATTGGCACAGGCGTCAAGCTTGGCCTTGTACCAAGACCAGCCATAGACAGGCTTTGCGCCGGATGTAGTAAACACGAAGTCAGATTTTATCCCCATCGAATCCTGCTCAGACTTGCGCGCTTCAAGGATCTCCAAGACGGGCGCCGACAGGTGAACGACATGCTCGCGATGGTTCTTCGTCCGGGAACTGGGCAGGGTCCAAGTGCAGCCGTCAATTTCTGACCAGCGCAACCCCGTCACCTCATCGCGCCGTTGCCCGGTCAGTGCGAGAACCTTGACCATACCCGCGAACAAGCATTCACGATGGGCCTGAGTCTCTGCCAGGGCTCGCCATATAACACACAGTTCGCCTGGAGATAGTACCCGCTCCCGGGTTCGTTCGGCGCCGGGCTTCTTGATGCCGTCGGTAGGATCGGTCTTGATGATTTCCCGGTCCAGTGCCCACTTGCATAGCGTACCGAGATAGGTGAGCGTCCGGTTCGCCATGACTTCCGCGCCACGTTCAACCAGCGCGTCAAGCACGTCCAACACGTCACGCTTGGCGACCTCTATCAGCGGCCTATCAGTCCACGCGGCGAACAGGTCTGACGATAGGGCGCGCTCTATCTCGCTCAGGGTGCGGGGGGCCGGTCGGCGTTGCTGGCGTCCGCGGTACTTCTCCAAGAACTCGTCACGGACCGCGGCAAAGGTGTTGCGGCTTGCCGATGCCTGCCCTTCCCGCCGGTCCTGCACAACCCGCGCAGGGTCCTGCCCCCGTTCCGCCATGGTCCGGGCCTCGGTCGCCAGGGCGCGGGCCTCAGCGAGACTGACCGCCGGATACCTCCCGAGCGTCACCCGCTGTTGCATCCATGCGCCGGCCTTGAGGGCACGAACGATCAGGATCCACGAACGGGCGCCAGATGCCGACACGCGAAGTCCAAAGCCGGGTTGTGTGGTATCCCAAAACTCGGCACGGTCGGCCCCGTCAGGGGCCTTCACGCGCTTCACGGCAGCATCTGTCAGGCGCAGTTTTGGCATGGTCGCGGTTCCTGTCATGGCCCGGGATGTTACCCGGGGCGCTCCCCGGGTAACGCCTCGGGTAACGGGCTTGGGTGTTATGGGCTGTTACCCACTAGGCGTAACAGTCTATAACAATCGGCAGGAAAATGAACGCGCGGAAGGGGTTGGAGTGGTCATAGCCGACTGGCATGTTATGCACAGTTCGGCCAAGAAATGCGATTGTCACTGATCCGGAATCAGTGATCCCAGAAAAAGCAGTTTAGCCGCAAATTAACGCAAATAATCAGAGGCTGGGCCTTTATTGCATGTTCACCGTCCGGGTGACGCCCGCGACGATGCCAACCAGTCGGTTTATTTGCGCTTATTTGCGTTCATTTGCGGCCAAATACTCTATCTTGGGGTGATCCTGGATAAAGCGTGCGGCTCAGGCGCCGGTCGCCGCCGGTAACCGCTCCTCGATCAGTTCGATCAGCCGCGCCAAGGCGCCGCGGTTCTGCTCGACCACCTGCCGTCCGCGCTCGCCGATGCGTGCGCGCAGGGCCGCGTCGGTCAGCCAGTCGCCCAGCAGGTCCGCCAAGGCCGTCGCGCTCGTCACCTGCACCGCTGCCCCCTCGCTTACGAGCAACTCGGTGATTGCCGCGAAGTTGAAGACCTGGGGGCCCGTGACCACCGGCACCCCCACGGCGGCGGCCTCCAGGGGGTTATGACCGCCGATGGGCACCAGACTGCCGCCGATAAAGGCGGCGTCCGCGGCGGCCAGGAAGACCGGCAGTTCCCCCATGCTGTCGCCCAGGAAGACTGCGCTCTCCCGCGTACAGGGCGTCCGGGTGCTGCGCCGCACCAGTTCAAACCCAGCGCGCGTCACCAGGTTCGCGACCCGCTCAAAGCGTTCCGGGTGGCGCGGCACCAGCACCAGCAGGGCCCCTGGGACGCGCGCGCGCAGCCGGCGGTGGGCGGCCAGCATGAGTTCGTCCTCGCCCTCATGGGTGCTCGCCGCTACCCACACCGGACGCTCGCCGCCCCAGGTCCGACGCAGCACCTCCGATTGGTCCTGAAGGCTGGCCGGCAGCCGCAGATCGAACTTGATGCTGCCGATCACCCGCACCCGCCGCGGGTCCGCCCCCAGGTCCAGAAAGCGCCGGGCGTCCGGCTGCGCCTGCGCGGCGATCAGGTCGAAGCGCCCCAGGGTCTCCCGGGTCAGCCCGGCCAGACGCGCATAGCCCTTGGCCGATCGGGCGGAGAGCCGGGCGTTGGCGAGCACTACGGCAACGCCGTGGGCGCCGCACTGGGCCAGGGTGTTGGGCCAGATCTCGGTCTCCATGACGATCAGGAGCCGGGGCCGCATCCGGGCAAGCAGGCGTGCGACGACCTCGGGCAGGTCATAGGGCGTGTAGCGATGTGTCACCGCATCCCCAAACAGTTCCCCCACCCGGGCCGCGCCCGTGGGGGTGGTGGTGGTCACCAGGACGGTGAGCGGTGGTTGGCGGGTCAACAGGTGTCTGATCAGCGGTGCCGCCGCCTGGACCTCTCCCACCGAGACGGCATGGACCCAGACCGCGGCCGGCGCGGTGGGGGGCGCGTCGCGGACCAGGCGTTCACGGATCCGCCGCCGATAGGCAGGGGCCTTGAGGCTGCGCCAGTAGAGTCGCAGCAACACGAACGGCAGCAGCAGGCGCAGGATCAGCGTGTAGGTTTGCAGATTCATCGGGCCGGTGCCGCGTGCCGAGGGGGAGTGTCGCCATCTTGCCGGAACGACGCGGGCAGGTCACGGCAAATCCGGTGGGGCGGGGGGTGCTATCAGATCAGAGGTGATGTGGTGACCGAGATCCCGGGTACGTTGTCGTTGTCGTAATCGAATAATCCGACCACGATTACGACAACGACAACGACAACGACGCCCGGTCCGTGAGAACGTCCAGTAGCTTCAGTTCCGATCGCACCCGGGGCGGGGCGACCTTGTGAGCGCGGCGGCGCGGACCCATAAACAGTCCCGGGAGTGGCACCTGAAGGCCATCGGCGAGCGCCGTTTGGCGTGCGTCGCATGATTGGGCCGTCTTTCAACGCTCCACGCCCCCTTCCGCCCCGCTGCCGACCTGAGCGCGCAAGCCTTGGCCGCGACCAGCGTTGGACGGGCCCTTGATCATGGCGCCGCCCACTCGCCCTTGCGGCTACCCGTTGCGGCCTGGGGGCCGCTCCTACCCCCGTAGGAGCGGCCCCCAGGCCGCGATAACGGCCCCGCGCGCGGCGACCGGAATCATGATCAAGACCGTCGACCGGGCTGCCGCATTATCAACTTTCCATTTGAGGAGCGCCTTCGTCATGACCCCTACGCTTGGATACGCCGCCCACAGTGCGACCGCCCCGCTCGCTCTCTTCGACTTCGCGCGGCGCGCGCCCGGCCCGCGCGACGTGCAGATCGAGATCCTCTATTGTGGTGTGTGCCATTCGGACCTGCATACCGTGCGCGACGAATGGCACAACAGTGTCTATCCGGTGGTGCCGGGCCACGAGATCGTCGGCCGGGTCACCGCGGTGGGCGGCGAGGTCAAGGGCTTCAAGGTTGGCGATCTGGCCGGGGTGGGCTGCATGGTCGATTCCTGCGGGACCTGCCCTGACTGCCGCGACGGCCTGGAGCAATATTGCCCGACCTTCACCCTGACCTACAACAGCCCGGACCCGCATACCGGGAAAATGACCTATGGCGGGTACTCCAACCGCATCGTGGTGGATGAACACTTCGTGCTGCGGGTATCGGACAAACTGCACCTGCCGGGAGTCGCGCCACTGCTGTGCGCCGGTATCACCACCTGGTCGCCGCTGCGGCAGTGGAAGGTGGGCAAGGGCCAGAAGGTCGGCGTGGTCGGTCTGGGCGGCCTGGGCCACATGGCGGTGAAGTTCGCCCATGCCTTCGGGGCCCATGTGGTGCTGTTCACGACCTCGCCGGGTAAGGCGGCCGATGCCCGTCGGCTGGGTGCCGATGAGGTCGTGATCTCGAAAAACCCTGATGAAATGAAGCAGCATCTTGCCAGTTTCGACTTTATTCTCAATACGGTGGCCGCGCCGCACAACCTGGACGCCTATCTGGAGCTGCTCAAGCGCGACGGGACCATGTGTCTGGTCGGGGCACCAGAGAATCCGCACCCGTCGCCGACCGTCTTCAACCTGATCTTCAAGCGCCGCCGCCTGGCCGGTTCGCTGATCGGCGGCATCCGGGAGACCCAGGAGATGCTTGATTTCTGCGCCGAACACGGCATCGTCTCCGACATCGAGATGATCCCGATCCAGCAGATCGACGAGGCCTATGAGCGGATGCTGCGCAGCGACGTAAAATACCGCTTCGTCATCGACATGGCGTCGCTGCGGCCGGAGCGCGTCGGCGGCTGAAAACCGCGGAAGCGGCTTGCCGCCGCTGTCGGTCTCGCTAAGGGTAGTGTTTGATCCGGCGCCGGATATTGCGCTGGACGATGACGCCGAGGACGTCCCAGTCGCGCCCGGCAAGGCTGATCGGCGGATAATCCGGGTGTTCCGCGATCAGATACTCGGCCCCCTGCGGGTCGCGCACATACTTGCGGAACCAGCGCACCCCCGCAACCTGCGCGAACACATAGGACCCGGGGTCGCGCCGGTCGCCGGGGGCGACGATCACGATGCAGCCGTGTGGGAACTCGGGCGCCATCTCCTCGCCCAGGACCTGCAGGGCATAGGGTTCCTGGCGGCTGCAATCCGTGTCGGCCGGGGTATGATCTGTCATTATCCGTCCTCATCGAGCGATGACCTTACTTCACCGGGGCCGCGCACGACGGCGGACCCCGCACCGCCGTGTAAATTGACACCCGCGCGGCCCAAACGCAACCAGACCCGATGCAACCACGAATCATCAGTACCGAGCGCGTCCACAGTGACCGTCGCGACTGGGGCAACCTGCACGCCATGCTGCCCTATCTCTGGGAGTTTCGCGGGCGGGCGGTCGCGGCACTGGTCTGTCTGGTCTTGGCCCGCGTCGCCAACGTGGGCGTACCCCTGGTGCTCAAGGGGATCGTGGACGCCTTCAGCGGGACCCGGGGCCAGACCCTGGTCCTGCCGCTGTCGCTCCTGCTCGCCTATGGGGCGCTCAAGCTCGGCAGTTCGCTTTTCAACGAGCTGCGCGACGTGGTGTTCGCCCGGGTGCGCTACCGGGCCATGCGGCGGCTCTCGACCCGGGTGCTGGAACATCTGCACACCCTGTCCCTGCGCTACCACCTGGAGCGGCGCACCGGGGCGGTGAGCCGGGACCTGGAGCGGGGCACCCGCTCGGTGTCCACCATCGTCAACTACATGGTCTTCAGCGTCCTGCCGGTGTTGGTGGAGTTCGCCCTGGTGGCGGTGGTCCTGCTTGGCCGCTACGCGCCGGTGTTCGCCCTTGTGACCTTCGGCACGGCCGCGGTCTATGTCGCCTTCACCTTCGCCATCACCGAGTGGCGCATGGACTACCGCCACGACATGAACCGCCTGGACTCGCTCGGCAACGCCCAGGCCTTCGACAGCCTGATCAACTACGAGACGGTGAAGTATTTCGGCAACGAGGGCATGGAGCTTGCGCGCTACGACCGCACCCTGGCCGCCTGGGAGGAGATGGCGGTCAAGAGCCAGACCTCCATGGCGGTCCTGAACTTCGGTCAGGGGGCCATTATCGCCCTGGGGGTGACACTCCTGATGGTCTTCGCCGCCGGCGCCGTGGTGGGCGGGACCATGACCGTCGGCGACCTGGTGATGGTCAATGCCCTGCTGCTCCAACTCTTCATCCCGCTCGGCTTCCTGGGTATCGTCTATCGCCAGATCAAGTACGCCCTGGCGGACATGGACCTGGTCTTCAAGCTCCTGGAGCGCCAACCCGAGATCGCGGACCGCCCGGGGGCGCGCGCGCTCCCGGCCGGCCAGGGCGGGATCCGCTTCGAGCATGTGGACTTCCACTACCAGCCGGAGCGTGGCATCCTCCATGACCTGGACTTCCGCATCGAGCCCGGTCAGACCCTGGCCGTGGTCGGCCACAGCGGGGCCGGTAAGTCGACCCTGGCGCGGCTCCTGTTCCGCTTCTATGATGTGACCGGCGGGCGTATCCTGATCGATGGCGCGGACCTGCGCGAGCTGACCCAGGCCAGCCTGCGTGCCGCCATCGGCATCGTTCCCCAGGACACGGTCCTGTTCAACGAGAGCATCTACTACAATCTGCGCTACGGGCGCCCTACGGCGACGCGCCCGGAGATCGAGCGGGCGGCGGAGATGGCCCATATACGCACCTTTGTGGAGGGTCTGCCGGACGGCTGGGAGACGCTGGTGGGCGAGCGTGGACTCAAGCTCTCGGGCGGGGAGAAGCAGCGGGTGGCCATCGCCCGGGCGATCCTCAAGCGCCCGCGCATCCTGGTCTTCGACGAGGCGACCTCCTCGCTCGACAGCCACACCGAGCAGGCGATCCAGCAGACCCTGGCGGAGGTGGCGGAAAATCACACCACCCTGGTCATCGCCCACCGCCTGTCCACGGTGGTGGAGGCACACCGGATACTGGTTATGGAGCAGGGGCGCATCCGTGAGCAGGGGACCCACCGGCAACTCCTGGAGGCCGGCGGCCATTACGCAGCCATGTGGGACCTGCAACAGCGTGAGGGCAGCGCCGCCACCCTGAAACCCACCGCGAGTCAGACCGCTGTATGAAAAATTTTATCGAGCTTATCCGGGGCTGCCTGCAAGACGTCAGAGAGATCATGCCCTGGGACCTGGCGGAGCGCCGGCAAGAGAACCCTGACCTGTTGATCGTGGATGTCCGCGAGCCGCACGAATTTGCGGCCATGCACATCGCGGGCTCACTGTCTGTCCCCCGCGGCATACTGGAGTCCGCCTGCGAGTGGGAGTATGAGGAGACGGTTCCGGAACTGGTGCGGGCGCGGCAGCGGGAACTGGTGGTGGTATGCCGCTCCGGCTATCGTAGCGTCTTGGCAGCCAATGCTTTGTTGATACTAGGCTTTTCCGACGTCGCCTCGCTGCGGACCGGGTTGCGGGGCTGGAAGGACGACGAGCGGCCCTTGGTGGATGCCGCGGGCGCCGCGGTGGACCTTGATGCGGCCGATCTGTACTTCAGTCCCCAACTCAGGGCGGACCAGATGCGCCCTAAGGACTGGTGCAGGGCGCCCTGAAACGCCTGGTGCGTGCAACGGGCGCAACGGCTCTGGAGCTTTTGCCGGGAAATGTGCCAGAATTAGGACGTTGGTGTCCAGGTTGGTCTGTTGGGTCGTATCAGATCAGCACGCCGTGTGCACTGCCGGAGTCGGAAACATGAATTTCAAGATCGTCACTTGCATACTTGGGGTTGTGGTTTTGAGTGCCGCGGCGCCCGCCTTTGCCCAAACCGCCGGCGTCACGAACGCCGCCTTCATCTCACCGTCGGTGCGGGCCTTGACCGATCGGCTGGCCGCCTCGGGTGCGCGCGCCGCGGGGGCGGAGGAGCGGATTTCCGAACTGTGTTCAGAGTCGACTGACACGGGTGACCTCACCGAGGCCCTGCTGCTCAGCGGGTTTGACGTCTTCACCGTGGTACGCGACACCATCCTCGCCTGTGGCAAGGACGGCAACGCGTCGGGTGTGGCCGCGCGAGTCGCCACGCGTGCGCTGATGATCAAGGGGCCGACGGCGAAATACCTGATCGACGCGGGCGTACTGGCAGCGGCCGCGGAGATCGAGCGCCGCCGCCGCGCCGCGCCGCTGGACGGGGCCCCGGCTGCCGGGGCCACGACGGCAACCCAGGCGCAGCGCGACCTGGAGCGGGAGCGGCTGGAACGTATGATGCAGAAAGGACTCATTGATGACGAATATCGACGCTACATCGACGAGCGGCGCTCCCTGGCCGAGCGAAGCTTTCCGGAAGTTCCTGCCTACGCCGAGCCCGACGAGGCGATTTACGGGATACTCTACACCCAGGCCCTGGTCGGCGGCGGCTACCTCGACCACACCCTGGACCAGCGCGCGGACCCCGGTGGTTTTGCCAGCCCCAACTGAGTGCCGTTTCGGTCCTGATCGCCAATACTGCGGAGAATCCCTTCAATGGTAAGGCTGCGCCCCTTCATGCTTGTCGGCGTCCTGGCGATCTGCGCGGTTCCGGGGACCACGCTCGGTCAGCCGGTCGGAACCGGATTCGATCTTGGCGGGTTTCGGGCCTATCCGTGGCTCAATCTGCTCGCGGGTTACGAATCCAATTATTATAAGACCAGTAACGACGTGCGTCTCGATAATGCGATTGCGGGCCTGGGCGGCGTCGGGCGATTGTCTACCTGGGAAACGGTCGTGGAGCCGGGCATCCGCCTCACGGCCTTGAAGGGGGCGGATTCATACAGCCTGTCCTACTTCGCCCGCATCGGCATCGTCAGCGCGAGCCCAGCCGACAACTTCACGGATCAGCAGGCGCAGGCCAACGCCAATTGGGAGTTCGGGTTGCGGCATCGCGTCACCTTCAACTACCAGTATTGGTACTGGCACGACCGCCGCGGCTCGGGCTCGCCGGTGGACTCCTCGCGCGCCAACTTTTTCTACCCGCATCCCGACCTCTGGGATTCGAACCGCGTCACGCTCGGCTACAGCTATGGTGCCCCGGGGGCGCGCGGCCGTCTCGATCTGATGGCGGGTTACCGGACCCGTCATTACTTGAACAACAACCAGGAGGTGCGCGACAACGACCGGCCCGTCCTGGGGGCGACGCTGTACACGCGGGTCAGCCCCAAGGTGTCGCTGTTGTTTGATGCGGCCTGGGAAAAGGTGAATTACACGCGGCAGGCTCCGGGTGCGCTCACCCTGGATAGCGACCAAATGACCCTCTATACGGGCGTCACCTGGGACGCCACCGCAAAGACCAGCGGCACCGTGAAGGTGGGTTGGCTGGGCAAGAACTTCGCGGCGGGCCAGCGGGAGAATGTCAGCGATTTCGGTTGGTCGGCCCAGCTCCAGTATCGCCCCCGCACCTATTCCACGTTCAATCTGGTGACTGAACGCACCCCGGCCGAAACCAACACGGGCCTGGCCGACGCGATTGTGGTCAGCCTCGTCAATCTGGACTGGGTGTACTACTGGCAGCCGCGCCTTTATACCCGGGTCGGGCTGCTCGGCACCAATGACAAATATATCGGCGAGGCGCGCACGGACCATCGTTACAATGCTTCCGGGGGGGTCTTCTATCAGATGCGGCGGTGGCTGGAACTCGGGGTCAATTATACCTATGAGGCACGTACCTCCGACGTGCCCCTCGACGCGGCGGATTACACCGACAATGTGCTGCTGTTCTCGATGCGCACCGCGTACTGATCCCGTGTCCGGGAGCCTTGTCACGGAGGCTGCCTTGAGTGCAGTACGGCGCCTGCTCAACCCTCCACCTGGTCGATCCCATGAATCCGCTTGCTGTCTTGCCGGTCCGCTCTCTTCGCTATATGCACCGCACCCGCTGGTCCCGGCTGCTGATCGGCGCCTGCCTCATCCTGCTCTTTTCCGGCTTGGCCACCGGTGGCGACGACCTGCAGAGCTATCGCTTGAGCGCCGGGGACAAGGTAAGGATCGCCGTCTTCGGCGAGGACGACCTGACCGTGACCGGCCAGGTCAGCGCCCGGGGTACCATCTCTTACCCCTTGCTTGGGGAGTTGAAGGTCACGGGCCTGACCCCGGGGGAGTTGGAGCAGTTGGTCACCGGGCGGCTGCGCGGGCCCTATCTGGTCGACCCGCGGGTGAGCGTGAGCATCGAGGCCTATCGGGAGTTTTTCGTCATGGGACAGGTCAATCGCCCAGGGAGTTTCCCGTACCTGCCGGGGTTGACCGTGCGTAAGGCGATCTCGGTCGCCGGCGGCTATACCGAGCGCGCCTCGCGCAGTAAGGTCTTCGTGGTCTCGGAGGGGGCCGCCAAGCAGGAGCGTAAGGTGGGGCAGGACGACAGCATTGGGCCGGGCGACACGGTGATCGTCAAGGAAAGCTTCTTTTGATCAATCGCTACGAGGATCAGTTGGAGGTACCCGTCGATACCGCCGCGCAGGGACGCGAAGCGGTGACCGTGACCGCGCGGAGCGACGCCTTCAATCCGGCGACCTATTGGCGAATCCTGTTTCGGCGATGGCCGCAAATCGTCGGTCTGGCACTGGCCATCGGCCTTTTGGCCGGCCTGGTAGCCCAGTCCCTGGAGCCGCTGTACACGGCTTCGACCACGCTCCTGATCGACACCAGCCGCCGCGGCTTCAGCCCGGTCGACAAGGATCCGGCGGGCGGTTGGTATTCCTTTCTGGCGGGTCAGACCTACCTCGAGACGCAGATCTTGCTGTTGAAGTCCCAGGCGCTTGCGCAGAGCGTTGCGGAGCGCCTGGACCTGTGGACCCATCCTGAGTTCGATCCCCGCCAGGAGGCGCCGCGGCGGGCGCGCTTTCGGTTGAGTCTGCGCGGCCTGCTCCCGGACTGGTTCGAGTCCGACCAGGACCCGGCGCCCATCGCGAAGGAGGACGTCCACCGCAGCGTGGTCGAGGCCCTGGCGGGACAGGTGCAGGCGAGTGTGCTGCCGGAGTCGGAGATGATTCGGGTCTCGGTGACTTCACATGATCCGGAATTGGCTGCCCGCGTTGCCGCGGCCTATGCGGATGCCTATATCGAGTTTGGGCTGGAGACCCGCCTGGAACAGGTCAAAAAGGCCGCCGGTTGGTTGACGGGGCGCCTGGAAGGTCTGCGCGGCCAAGTGGACTCCTCCGAGCGCAAGCTTCAGAGTTACCGCGAGCAACAGGGATTGGTGGACGTGAAGAGCGGTCTCGACCTGACCGATCGGGAACTCGGCGACCTGGCCGCGCGCCTCGTCGAGGCGCGCGCCAAACGCGACGGCTTGGCCAACGAATTCGACCAGGTGCGTAGACTCCGGGACCTGGCGAGCGCGGAACTGAGTTCCAATCCGGTCGTGATCCGCAACTCGACCGTCCAGGCACTCAAGACCGAGGAGGTAAAGGCCGAGCGTGCCGCTGCGGAATTGGCCGAGCGTTATGGTGCCCAGCATCCGAAGATGGCAGCGGCACGCTCCGATCTGAATACGATTCGTGCCAAGCTGCGCTTCGAGATCGACAACACCGTGGCCGGCGTCAAGAAGGAATACGACATCGCCAAGTCGCGAGCGGATCAGCTCCAGCAGGAACTCGATGCGATGAAGTCACGCGCCCAGGAGGTGAGCCGCAAGACCTTTACCCTGCGCTCGCTCGATCGCGAGGTGGAAACCAACCGCCAACTCTATGAAGTGTTCATGAAGCGCTTCAAGGAGACCGATCTGGGCGCAGACGTGGAGTCGACCAACGCCCGGGTCATTGATGCCGCACGGGTCCCGCGGGCGCCGATCGAGCCGCGCAAGGCGCGCATCGTGGGCATCGCGGTGTTTCTGGCCCTGGTCCTGGGCGCCGGGCTCGCGGTGCTCGAGGACTACCTCGACAGCACGCTGAAGGACGCCGAGGATGTCGAGCTGTACACCCAACTCCCCACCCTGGGGACGGTCCCACTCCTGGGCCGGCGCGGGCTGCGCAAGGGGCGGCCCGAGCGGATCTTTCTCGACTCCCCCAAGAGTGACTTCGCGGAGGCGATCCGCACCGTCAGGACCGCCGTGGCTCTGTCCGGGCTCGATAATCCACAGCGGGTTCTCTTGGTTACATCGACCGTTCCCGGGGAAGGTAAGACCACCGTCGCGATCAATCTCGCCGCCGCTCTGGGTCAATTGGAGCGAGTACTGCTGGTGGACGCGGATCTGCGCCGCTCCTCGGTGGCCCTGCGTCTCGGGCTGCCCGCGCAGGCCCCGGGTCTGTCCAACTGCGTGGCCGGTACCACGCCGCTCGATGAGTGCATTCACCCCCTGGAGGGAACGAATGTGCACGTCCTGCCGGCCGGCGTGTCGCCGCCTAACCCACTGGAGATCCTCTCCTCCCAGCGCTTCGAGAAGACCCTGGAGGAATTGGCGCAGCGCTACGACCGCATCGTGCTCGATTCGGCCCCGGCCCAGGCGGTGAGCGACGCCTTGGTCCTTTCGCGCCTATGTAATGCGGTGGTCTTCGTCGTCCGCGCGGACGCCACGCCGCGTCAACTCGTACAACTCGCGGTCAAGCGCTTGCGCCGGGTCGATGCGCATCTGATCGGCGCGGTGCTGAACCACTTCGACAATGCCAAGAGCACCCGGTACGGGTCTTACCGCTATGGCCGCTACCGACGTTATTCTTATGCATACCGGGGCTATACCCAGTATTACCGCGACAGCGGCAAGCCGGGGTGAGGGTGCGGGCGCGCCGGGGCCTGGTTGGCACCCTGCTGGGATTGGTCATGCTGGCCTGTTGCTGGAGCTTGGCGAGTGCGCTCGCCAGTGCGGCCGCCTGGCAGGCGGGGCGGATCAGTGAGCACGCGCCTGGGGTGGGGGTGGTCACCGGGGGGGCAGACGACCACGCGATCCGCCGCCTGCTGGCGCTCGCCCGGCGCCTGGAGCCCGCCGACCCGCGTCACGCCGATCAGTTCGCGCTTTACCTGGAACGCCAGGCCGGGCAGGCCGCGCCGCGGTCCGACCTGGAGCACCGGCTCCTGACGCAGGCGCGCGCACGCTATGTCGAGGGGGTTCGTAAGCGCCCGACCTGGCCCCTGGGGTTGACCTCGGTGTTACGCATCGATTTCAAGCTCGGCCGGTGGGGCGGAGCATTCAACCGGCTCTATGCCCGTGCGGCCGAGCTGGGCCGCTCGGAGCCGGTATCCTTGGGCGCCCTGGTCGACCTGGGTCTGGCGGCCTGGCCCGTGCTTGAGCCGGACGGCCGACGGGAGGTCCTGGCGCTCCTGCGCCATGGCCTGCGGCGCGATCCCCACCACCTGCTCGAGCAGGCCGTGCGTCTGCATCGCGGTGCCCTGGTCGAGCCCCTGTTGGCATCAGACCCCGCGCTGGTGCGCCTCTACGCGGATCTGCGCGCCCGCGCGGCGGGCCTGCGATGAGCGACAGGCCCTCCCTGCAGGATCGCTGGGCGCCCTATCTGGGCTCCAGTGATCGGTGGCTGTTCTACGCCCTGTTGGTCCTCCTCGTCTGGGCGCCCCTGCCGCTGGGCAGCAACCGACCTTGGGCGAGCGCCCTGCTTGAGGTTGGTATCTTCAGTTTGGCGGCGGTCTGGCTCGTGCTCGCCGTCGGCGCCCGCGTCTGGCTGACCAGCGCGGGTATGAAGGCACGACTTGCCACCGCGGCCTTGTTGCTGTGGCTTGGTTTCGGCCTGCTGCAACTGCTGCCGCTGCCTTGGCACTGGCTCGAGGTCCTGTCGCCGACAGCTGCGCGGCAGTGGGCGGCCACCTCGCTGGCCCTGGGCGACGCCGCCCCCCCGGGTACGCACCGCTCAGCATGGCCCCCCACGGCTCGCTGATCGCGTGGCGTCTCGGTCTGGCCCTGACCGGCGTCTTTGTGCTGGTGCTGCTGTTAGTGCGCAGCCGCCGACGCCTGCGCCTCCTGGCGGGTACCCTGGTGCTCGCGGCGGTCGTCCAGGCCATGCTGGCGAGCCTGCTGGCACTCGCCGGAACCTCCTGGCTGTTCATCGACGCCGGGGCACGCGCCCACGGTACCTTTGTCAACCCCAATCACCTGGCCGGCTACCTGGAGATGGCGCTGGCCCTGGGGATCGGCCTGCTGGTCGCGGACCTGTCCGAGCCAGGTGACGCCTCCAACTGGCGCAAGCGGCTGCGCGCCTGGGTCAGGACTGTGCTGGGGCGCAAGGCACGGTTACGCATCTACCTCGCCATCCTCGTCATCGCGCTGGTGATGACTGCCTCACGCATGGGCAATACCGCCTTCTTCATCAGTCTGGGGGTCACCGGGGCGATTGGCATGCTGAGCTTCCGTCGCTCGCCAAGGCCGGTGCTGATCTTACTGGTGAGTCTGGTGGCGGTAGACCTGCTGATCCTGGGGACCTGGTTCGGGCTCGATCGGGTGCGCGAGCGCCTGGAGCAGACCGTGCTGACCGAGGATGCGCGCTATCAATTGGGGGTGCGGGCAGCGGCCTACTTGAGCGACTATCGCTGGTTCGGGAGCGGGGGTGGGAGCTTCTCCGTCGTCTACCCGGCCTACCGCGACGCGGAGTCGATCCCGCTGCATTTCGCGCACGCGGATAATGACCTGCTGGAGTTTCAATTGGAATACGGGATCGTTGGGGTAGTGCCCCTGGCCGGCGTGGTCCTTTTATCACTGGCGGCCGCGCTGCACGTGCTCTGGCGTCGCGAGGACGCCCTGTGCCGCGGCATGGCCTTTGCGAGCCTGATGGGCATCACCGCGATCCTGATCCACTCCGCAACCGACGCCAATCTGCACATCCCGGCCAATGCCGCCATCTTCATGGTCCTACTCGCGCTGCCCTGGCTCGGCCTGACGCTCGGGCGTGACCGTGACTAATGCGCAGACCGGGCAGGCCGGGTCGGCGACGAGGCGGATCTGGCGCCATTGCATGACGGCGGCATCGAGCACCAGGAGGCGTCCGAACAGGGGTTGCCCCAGGCCGGTCAGGACCTTGATTGCCTCGGTCGCCTGGATGCTGCCGATGATACCGGGCACCGGGGCCAGTACGCCGTGGGCGGCGCAGGTCTCGTCGGCACTGCCATCCCGGGGAAAGAGGCATTGGTAGCAGGGTCCGCCGGGTTGGCCCGAGAAGGTCGCCACCTGTCCCTCCAGGCGGATGGCGGCCCCGCTCACCAGGGGTTTACACGCCGCCACGCAGGCGGCATTGACCGCGAAGCGGGTGTCGAAGTTGTCGCAACAGTCCACCACCAGGTCCACGTCGGTCAGCAGACCGGGGAGGGTATCGATGGTGAGGCTGCGCTTGACCAGCACCAGTTCGACCTCGGGGTTGAGCGCGGCCAGGGTGGTCCGCGCGGACTGCGCCTTGGGCGTCCCGATACGCTCGGTGGTGTGCAGGATCTGGCGCTGGAGATTGGACAGGTCCACGGCATCGAAGTCGGCCAGCACCAGGCGGCCGACCCCGGCCGCCGCCAGATACATCGCGACCGGCGATCCGAGCCCGCCGAGCCCCACCACCAGCACCCGCGCCCGGCGCAGCCGCTCCTGGCCCTCGATGCCAAAGGCCGGCAGCATGATCTGACGGCTGTAGCGCAGCAGTTGTCGGTCGTTCATCCGTCAGCCCAACAGACTGACCGGCGGATTGAGGCGATGGACATTGAAGGCCACCACCGAGGCGAAACTCAGCCACAGCGCCAGCGGCAGCAACAGCAGGCCGGCCCGCTTGCTGTTGACGAAGACCACGCCACAGACGATCCAGGCGATGAAGGCGGAGGCGAAGGTCCCGACAAAGCTGTTGAGCAGGCTTTGCGGGAGTAGGGCGTAGAAGGGAAAGGCCATGACCACGAGGATCATCGCCAGCAGGGCGATGGACGCGGCACGGCGCTCCGGCAGCGGCGGGGTGCGGCGCACGACCCAGTAGGCGGCGGCCATGCAGGCGAAGAGGACCTCCCACACCAGCCCCATCTGCAACCCGGAGAGTGCGAAGGCCGGTTTTCTCAGGGATTCGGTCCACTCGGCCGCATCCGAGAAGACGATGGTGGCGTTGATGGCCCCGGCGAGGACCGCGGCGACGAGCACATAGATCGCCAGCGCCGTCCGGCCGGGCTTATAGGCGTAACGATTGACCAAGGATCAAGTCTCCCGTGAGTCCAGCCAGAAAATTGTCCGCTGATTGTCCACCGATCCGGGTGATAGCGCCAGAATCGGCGCATGCCGTCGCGGTGCGCCCGGATCACTTCGTCCCCAACAGCAGGCGGTTTTTTTCGTCTTCGATGGTGAGGCGAAAGCGCCCGAGCAGACTCATCCCCAGCAGGGCGTTGCCGCCGAGCCTCCCATCCTCGATGAAGGCCACCGGGACCCCGGTAACGCGCTGATCTTTCAACCAGACCGCCTGGAGGGTCCCGAGCGCCGCCTCCACGTTGCCGTTGGCGGTCTGCACCTGCTGCTGGCGCAGTCCCTCCGGGGGAATGCCGAGCTGTGCGATCAGCGAGCTCGGAAGTACCACATAGTCGGCCCCCGTATCCACTAACAGGACCCGGGAAACGCGCCTGCCATCTTCACCCTCCAGGGTCAGGGTGACGGCGTGGGAGGAACCGACGCGCTGGGTGTCGAGGACGATCTCGCCCGCGGCGCCCGCGGGGTCGGCGGCCCCAGGTGTCGCGGTGGCCGGGGCCGGTGGGGAGTAAGGAGTCTTCGCGCCCAGGATCAGAACGCGCTCGACCCCGCCTTGCGGCGCCTGGACGATGATGTGGTCAAATCCCTCCAGGAGCACCCGCAGGCGCGGGAGCACTTCCGCGCCCTCCTCGGCGCGCGCCTTCTTGTCGCGGGTCGCATCCAGGTCGGCCGGCTTCATCGCGAAGCCGTACTGGGTCATCATCCGCTCCAGTTCCGCCGCCACCTCCACCTGGGCCGCGGCCGCGCCCATGCCGGGCCCCAGGGCGCAGCACCACAGGACCAGGGGCACCAGGGGCCGCACGAGCCCCCGCCGCCGCGGGTGAGACCTGGGACCAGGATGCGCCATGGGTGCAACTCCAGCAAACGGGGTTCGGCGCCCGGCGATGGGCGGCGATCGGAGCGATGATCCCGGCCGGCGCCGGGGGTTGCTCAGAGGTCGGACGGGACATAGACATAGGCGGGCTTCACGCCGGCCCCGACGATGGCGAATTTCTGGGAGTTCCAGTAGCCGCCGAGATTCACGGTCTGACCCGCCGGGAAGGTGCCGACCCGCACCTCGTTGCCCGTCACCTCGTAGGTGCCGGTCCCCGGGGGCATGACGAGCCGGACCTGGCAGGGCGTGGATTCGCAACTCCCGGTGTCGCCGGGTTTGACGGTGATCGAGATGACGCCGGTGGGGGTGCTGGGCGAGGAGGCGCAGCCGACGAGCGCCAGGGCGGCAAGCAGGGACCTCAGGGTCCGGGCGCCTGGCGTCGCTGCCGGTCGGCGGTGCAGGGGGGCTTTGGTCATGGTGGTCGGCTCCGGATCGGGGCTGAATCGTGGTCGCGGGGCCGTCAGTCCAGCGCCCGTCGGCCTCAGGTCACTTGTTCGGCACCACCGCGGCACCGGCGGCGCCGGTCGCTGCATCCAGGGCCCGCGTCGCGGCGGCCTTCTTGCCCGCATCGGCGGCCTGGTCCTGGGGGGCGTTCATCCCGTCCTTCCGCTCGATCGCCTTCTCTTCCCGGACCTGGGTCGGGTCCTCCGACTCCGCGAACGAGGACTGATCCAAGAGCTTTTCCGACTCGGTTTCCGCCCGGACCAGGGCGGCGCCGGTGAGGGCCAGGCTGAAACAGGCGGCAAGGATGGGCAGCGTGGGGCGCATGATCAGGCTCTCCTAAGGGTGGTGTGGCTGGCGCTGGTGACCCTGGCCGCGCGCGGCGAGGGTCAGTGGGCGAATCATCGTCGATACGGGGCGGGATTTCGAGTGCCGGAATGAAAAAGACCGCAGGAGGCCGCGGCCCCCGCGGGTGGGCTTCACTACCAGCGCTGCGGAACCCGCTGGAGTTGCGCGGTGTCGTAGCCGACGCCCTTGAGGAAGGCCTCGATTTCCTTGAACTTGGCCTCGGGGATCTGGGGTTGCCGGGCCATGATCCAGACATAGTCGCGCTTCTCGCGGCCGATGACGGTGATGCCGTAGTCGGGCTCCAGCCAGATGATCCGGAAGTCACCCTTGAAGGGCCAGATGAACTGCATCCCCCAGCGGGCATTGCCGGTGCCGGGGACGACGAAGCCCTTGGGGTGATATTCCTTCTGGGGGCCGTCGAAGGCGTCTTTGCGGAAACTGAAGGTCGTGGCGATGGTGCCGTCCGGGTTCAGGGCATAGGACTCCACGGCGTTGTGGGCGCCCTTCTCGACGAAGGTCGGGATGTTGGCGATGACATACCAAGGGCCCATGAAGCGGGCCAGGTCGACCTGGGGTACGGTCTGCATCGGTTTCTCCTGCGCCAGGGCGGCGGCGCTCATGAGCAGCAGTGAGATGGCGAGTAGGCGGGTGCTGGTCGGTGTCATGGTTCAGATCCGTTCATAGCGTAAGGTGCGGCCCTTGCCGGTGTCGCTCTCCAGCCCGATCCAGCGGCCGTCCGGGGTGTACCACAGGGTGATGTCGAGTTTGTCCGCCCGCAGCCGGTAGCGCTCGGCCTCGACCGTGCGGCCCTGGACGACACGGCGCTCGGTTCCCCCCGGTGTGACCTGCACCTCGACCATTTCGCCGGTCTGCGGGTTGAGCAGACGGGGGCGCTTCAGGAAGTCCCGGTCCCAGTAGGCAAAGGTGGAGACGCAGTCGGGAAGACGCCGCGCCTCGCCATTGACCTTAAGGGTCAGTGTGTCGGCCTGCTTGTCGCCCGCCACCGTAAAGGCCGTGCCGTTATCGTCGGTGCTGGCGCGGATACGTTCCAGGCAGCCGTTACGCCAGTCCTCGCGGCTCTCGTGGCGATAGCGGTAAGCGGTGACAAAGAGCAGTTTCACGTCGAAACTGGCGCGGCTGACGATCTGCTTGCCATTCGGGCCAGGGCCAACCTGAAAGCTGTGCTCGCCGATCGGGTCCTGGTTTAGAAAGACGCGAAAGCGCAGCGCGTCGGTTCGCGAGTCGGGCGCGGCGACGGCGCTATGGGCCACGGGGCAGGCAAGTAGGAGTCCCAGCAGGGCCGCGGCGCTGCGCGCTGGCCGGGAACTGGCGAGCGGGTGTTCAGTCATTGGGTGTCTCCGGTCTCGTGTGATGGGCCGGTCGCCTGGGCGGCCCCGGAATGAAGGCGTTGGTGCATTCGATGTACTCCCGGTAGCCGGGCCGGCGCTCGCCGATGTCCTGTTCCAGCAGGCTGACGCCGGAGACGCGCAGCAGGAGCCAGGTCATGAGGACGGGCGAGACAAGGGTCCACCAGCCGCCCGCGGCCAGCGCGAAGAGGAAGAAGGCCCACCAGAGACAGGCCTCGCCGAAGTAATTGGGGTGACGGGTGTAGCGCCACAGGCCGCGATCCATCACGCGGCCGGCGTTGCCGGGTTGCGCCTTGAAGCGGGCGAGTTGCCGATCGCCGAGCGCCTCGAAGCCGAGACCTATAACCCACAGGGACGCGGCGGCGGCGTCCAGCCAGCCCAGCGGCGCCTGACCCAGCATCGCCGCCAGGAGCGGCAGTGAGATCACCCAGGCCAGGATTGCCTGGAGCCCGAAGACCAGATAGATGCTCTTCCACCAGAAGCCCGGGTCGTTCGCCGCGCGCATGGCGCGGTAGCGGCGGTCTTCCGGTTCGCCCCAGTTGCGGCCTGTGATGTAGACGCCGAGGCGGCCCCCCCAGAGTGCGACCAGCGTGAACACGAGCCAGGCGCGCCCCTGAAGTTCGCCGGCAAGTCCGAGCATCCCAAGCAGATAGCTGAGCCCAAGCAGGACGAAAAATAGCGGCCAGAGTGAGTCGGCAAGACCCGCGTTCTTGAGCGGGATGCTCAGTATCCAACCGAGCAGGGCCAGGGCCAAGGCGACGGCCAGTCCGGTCGCGAAGATCGCGAGATCAAACATGGGCCGGGCCCCGGCCGCCTGCCGCGGTGCGCGCCGGCTGGCGGGGACTGGCCTGCGTATCCGCGTCGGGTGATGCTTGGGGGATGATTTTGCTGGTCATGGTGATTGCCGGTCGATCGATCTGCACGCTTGGGTGTCCACTTGATGTCCAAATGCGCAGATGCAAGGGCCAGGGGTGGACGCCGTGTCCGGGGCGGCGGCGCGTCGTCACGGCCGGGGCACTCAGGCGTGGCGGATGCCGGCCGAACGGTCGATAATGGGCGACCAACTCCCCTATGAGCGGCGATTAGCCTCCCCGCGGGGCGACGCGACGCGGACAACGACAGTGCCAGACGGCGCAGCGAGACAAGACGCTATCCTGGTCGTTGACGACGACCTGCTTATGCTGCGGTTGGTCGGCTCACTCCTGGTCGAGCGGGGGCTGCGCGTGCACACGGCGACCGGCTCCAGCGAGGCCCTGCGCATCGCCGCTGCGATCCGCCCCGACCTGATCCTGCTCGACCTGCACATGGAACCCTGCGACGGCTTCGCGACCTGCGCGCTGCTGAAGTCCAATCCTGTCACCGCGGCGATCCCCGTCATCTTCCTCACCGCTGACACCGACCACGCGGCCGTGGTGCACGGGCTTACACTCGGCGCCGTGGACTACGTCGCCAAACCCTTCGCGCCGGCGGTGTTATTGGCCCGGGTGCGCAGCCACCTGCTGCTCGGGCGGCTGACCGGCGGCCTGCGCGCGGAGGTGGCCGCCCGGACCGCCGAGCTGACCGCGTTGAACGGACGGCTCAAGCGCCTCAGTGCCGCCGCATCACTCGTCGAGCAGCGCGAACGGCGCCAACTCGCGCAGGGGCTGCACGACGGGGTGATCCAGACCCTGGCCCTGGCGCGGGCGCGGATCGGCGCCGCCACCGAGCCCCGGGTGTCGCTCGCCGAGATCGATGCCACCCTGGAATCCGCCATCGCCGATCTGCGCAGCCTGATCTTTGACCTGAGTCCGCCGGAGTTGCACCTCCTGGGCCTGGATGCCGCGCTGGCCAGTCTGGTGGAGCGCACCCGCCGACGCTTCCCGGTCGATCTCGCGCTGCGCGTCGGGGGCGCGCTGGACCCCCTGCCCGAGGAGGCGGCCGCGCTCGCCTTCCTGGGCGCGCGGGAGCTGGTCGCCAACCTGATCCGTCACGCCGCCGCGCGCTCCGGACTGATCCTGGCCGAGCGCGACCGCGACCGCCTGCGGGTTTCGGTGATCGACGACGGGCGGGGCATGGACGAGTCGCGCATCGGCCGCGGCTTCGGACTGTTCAGCCTGCGTCAGCGTCTGGAGTCCTTCGGCGGCAGCCTGAGGGTCGCGCCCCGCGCGCCCGGGGCCTGTGTCGTCCTGACCCTTCCGCTTGCAGGTCAGGCGAGCGCGACCGACCAGGTGAGAGACGGATCCTGAAGATCCTGATTGCCGACGACCATACCGTTGCGCGCGAGGGGTTGGCCATGCTCCTGTCCGGCCAGCCGGACCTGCAGGTGGTGGGCGCTACGGCGGATGGGTGCGCGGCGATTGCGCTCGCCATCGAACAACGCCCGGACCTGGCGATCCTGGATCTCGGGATGCCGGGCTGCAACGGCATCGAGGCGGCCCAAGCGATCCGCACTCAGTGCCCGGCGACCCGGGTATTGGCGCTCACCATGCACGCCGACGGGTGCTTCGTGCGGCGCATGGTGGACGCGGGGGCCGGCGGCTATGTGCTCAAGACCGCCGGTGCGCAGGCGCTGATCGCGGCAGTCCGTGCGGTCGGCGGGGGCGGGCGCTGGTTCAGCCCGGGGCTCGGGATCGAGGGTCCGCGCTGTCGGCCCCAAGAGAGCCTCTCCAAGCGCGAGCGCGAGGTCCTGACCCGCCTGGCCGAGGGCCAGCCCATGGCCGAGATCGCCGCCGCCCTGGGGGTCTCGGTCAAGACGGTGGAGACTTACCGCCGACGCCTGATGGCGAAGCTCAGTATCGGGCACGTCCCCGGACTGGTGGTCTACGCGTTGCGTCACGGATATCTGCGGCTCGACGCACTCGCCGGGGTCGATTGACCTGCCGCGCGTCCTGTCTTGGGCGCGGCGATGGCTGCCGACACTGGCCCCGCTCCCGCTCCTGCTCGTCCTGGCGATGGCCCCCGCCGCCGCGCTGGAGATCGATCCGGCCGCACGGGGTCTATTGCTGATCGATCCCGCAGGGGACTTCTGTCCAGCGGACGGGCTCGCCCCGCGCTGCTGCTCCCGGCACTGGCCCTGATGACGATCGACCGGCTGCTGCGCAACGGCTACGCCTGGTGTATCCCGTGCTGTTGGCCGCTTACGCTCTGTGGGCACTGCTTGGGATGCCCCCATCCATCGATGCTCCATTTCCTGACAAGGCCGATTTTACACTCGCCCCTCACCGGGACGGGCGCCAGGGTCAGAAGGTATTGGATATAAAGACAATGTAAGACATGGCGCGGTTTTCGCTTTGCAATGCCGGGGGCGCGCCGCGACCGCTGCCCGCACTACCAACCCCTATCGGAGACCGACCCATGAAGCACCACAAAATCGATCAACGCACGGCCGTCGGCGGGCTGGCGGGGGTGACCCTGCTGGTCGGCGGCGTCGCCGGCGCCGTTGCCGGGACTATCACCCCGCCCTCGCAGTTCTTTGCGATCTACAGCGGCAACGAGCACGAGTCCTACACGCCCGAAACCGGGTCCTGGGACATCGCATCATACGACTCGCTTACCGGCCAGCTGCCACAGTACGACGGTCCCGGCACCCTGACCGGGGTTTCCATCGAGATCACTCGATTTGCGGGCAGCGCAACCAGTTTTGCGCTGCTCAACTATGCGGACATCCTCTCGGGCAGCTTTACGGCGACGACCTCGGGGGCCAGCCAGACGATCGGCATCACGGCCTTCGGCGAGTCGGTGACCGAGCTCATCTCCCACCCGGATCTGACCTGCACCCTCGATGTCGCTCATCAGGATGACTGCTACTTATCGGATCCGGTGGATTTCGGTCCGCTCATCCTCGATATGACAGCGGCATCCTTCGCCAACTTCTACGGCACCGGAACCTTCGATGTCACGGGGAGCGTGGCGGGAACAGGCACCTTCGCCACCCTGGCGAATGGGACCGTGAACCACCTCTACGCGTACGGGTCGCAGGGCGTCAGTTGGGAGGGTTATGCGAGCGTCACGTACACCTTCGCCGACGTCCCCGAGCCGGCCGCCGTCGTCCTGATCGCGACCGGGCTCGCGGGGCTCGCGACCGGCCGTCGGCGTCGTCAAGGCGCGGGGCAAACCGGCTGAGGCGGCGAGCATGTCCCCACGGCGACCCGACAGCGAGGCAGCACGAGTCCCATGACCAACCCCGGCACGACCGCCACCGGCACCCCCGCCGCCGGCCAGGCGCAATTCGCCATGGCCTTCGGCACCCCCATCGCCTCCCGGCTATGGCCGCAGGCCGCGGGGCTGAATGCGGCGCTCGCCGCCCTGGTGCGGGACCTGGCG
The DNA here is from genome assembly GCF_002813775.1 of Candidatus Thiodictyon syntrophicum. Taxonomy (NCBI): domain Bacteria; kingdom Pseudomonadati; phylum Pseudomonadota; class Gammaproteobacteria; order Chromatiales; family Chromatiaceae; genus Thiodictyon; species Candidatus Thiodictyon syntrophicum. Next base: position 5,694,553 of record NZ_CP020370.1, on the reverse strand, counting down.
GCCGCCGCCCCCGGCGGCGGCGCGTGTTGGCAGGGGGGGGCGGACCTCTTCGCGCGCGACGCCGCGTGCCTGCGCACCCTGGCGGACCAGGCCCGGCAGATGGCCACGGGGCTGACCCGTACCCTGCTGGCCGACCCGGCGCAGGCTGAGGTCGGCTTCCGGCTGACGGGCTGGGCCAACCTGATCCGCCCGGGAGGCTACCTGGGGGTCCATCACCACGGCGGCGCCACCTGGTCCGGGGTCTATTTCGTGACCGCCGCGACCACCGGCCCCGGGCCGCTCGAGCAGGGCCGCCTGGAACTCCTGGACCCCCGCCCCGGGGTGCGCCTGAGCGGCCTGCCGGGCACGGTGCTGGACGGGCGCTGTCTGATCGAGCCCATCCCCGGGCTCATGGTCCTGTTCCCGGGCTGGCTCACGCACCTGGTCCACCCCTTCCAGGGCGCGGGGGAGCGGATCTCCATCGCCTTCAATCTTGCGGCCGTCCCGTCCTCGTCCGCGGGACCGGCGTCCGCCGGCGCGCCCGATTTCGGCACCTGATGCAGGCCGCGGCCCCGCCGAGCGGTGACCCGGTTGACCCGGTGGTCTTGGGCCCCCCGCCCGACGGCGCGGTCACGGCCGCCGCCGCGGCCCTGACGGCGGCCCTGTACGCGGCCCTCACCCGTTTGGGCGCCGCCCCGGCCCCGCCCGCCGCGGCCTCGATCGAGGACCTGCTCGCCCGGGCGGCGGCCGAGTTCCCGCAGCCGCCGGCCGACCGCCTGGCCGATGAGCCACACCTCGCCGCGGCCCTCGAGCGCTGCCGCCAGGCCCACGGCCGATGGATCGCCTTGCAGGAGCAGACCGCGGCGGCGGCCCTGCTCGCCGCCCCGGCACCGGTACGGGATGGCCCGCCGGACCCCGGGGGCCCGGACGGCTTCGGCGCTCAGGTCTACGGGCGGGTGGCGGACCTGTTCGAGCGGATCGACTTCACCGGCCGCGAGGTCGTGGTGATGGTCGGCTGCGGCCCCCTGCCCGGCACACTGATCCATGTGTTGGCCCGCACCGGGATCGCGGCGGCCCTGGGCCTGGACCGGGACCCGCGGGCGGTGGCCGTGGCCACCGCCCTGGCCCGGCACCTGGGGCTCGCGCGGCTGCATGCCCGGGTGGCCGACGGGCGCACCCATGACTATGCGGGGGCGGACCTGGTCTATGTCGCCAACCTGGTGCGACACAAGACGGAGGTCCTGGCGCGGGTGGCCGCGACGGTGCGCCCCGGCACCCCGGTGGTGTTGCGCGACCCGGCCCCGGGCGGCTGGCTGCTCGCGGAGCCGGGCAGCGCGCACCTGGACCCGCGGCTCGTCGTCACCGGCGAGGGGCCGGCGAGCACCCTGTTCCGCTCCCGACACCTCTTCCTGGTCCGGTGCTGAATCGCGCCATGCCTCACCCGCCCGCCTTTGAATTGCTCCCCGGCACCCTGCCCGAGGTCCGCTGGCCGCCCTTTGCGGCGAGCGCGGCGGCCAATCAGCTCGCGGCGCAGTTTCACCTGGAGCGCAGCCAGTGGTGGGACCCGGAGGCACTCGGGCGCCTGCAGCGCGCGCAGCTCGGGGTGCTCCTGCGCTACAGCGCCCGGACCATCCCGCACTACCGCGCGGTCATCGGCGATTGCCTGCCGGGGCTCGCGGCAGCGGAAGGGCCGTCGGGGATCCCAGACCTGACCTGGGAGCAGTTCCGGCGCCTGCCGATCCTGACCCGCCCGGACCTCCAGGCCCAGGGCGAGGCACTGGTGAGCCGGGCGGTGCCCGCGGGGCACGGTCGACTGCTGCGGGTGCAGTCGAGCGGCTCGACGGGAACCCCGGTCGGCATCGCCAAGACCGAGCTCTGCAACTTCTACTGGAAGGTGTTTGCGCTGCGCTTGCACCTCTGGCACGGGCACGACCTCGGGGCCTGCTTCGCCGCCATCCGCCACACCGAGAGTCCGGCCGCCATGGCGCCCCCCGGCGAGGTCCTGCCCAGTTGGGGACCCGGGACCCGCGACTGTCTGCAGACCGGCCCGGCCTGGCTGCTCTCCACCCGCAACGACATCGCGGTCCAGTACGACTGGCTGCGGTGGGCCAGCCCCGCCTATCTGCTGAGCTACCCGTCGAACCTGGCCCGGCTGGCCGAGTACGGGCTGGACCGGGGACTCCCCCTGCCCGGGTTGCGTCAGGTACTGACACTGGGCGAGGCCCTGCCCGCCGGGCTGCGCGCACTGTGCGCAGACGCCTGGGGGGTCGGGCTCGCCGATGCCTACACGGCCGAGGAGACCGGCTTCATCGCCCTGCAATGCCCGCGGTGCGAGCAGTATCACGTCCAGTCCGAGGCGCTGGTGCTGGAGGTCCTGGACCAGGCCGGGGCGCCCTGCGCGCCCGGCACGGTCGGGCGCGTGGTGGTGACGCCCCTGCACAACTTCGGCACGCCGCTGATCCGCTACGCCCTGGGTGACCATGCCGAGGTGGGCGAGCCCTGCGCCTGCGGGCGGGGGCTGCCGGTGCTGCGGCGCATCCTGGGGCGCACCCGCAATCTGGCGCGCCTGCCGGACGGGCGTGAGTTCCGCCCCAGCGTGGGCTTCTGCGACCTGGCGCGCATCCCCGGCGTGCGTCAGGCGCAACTGGTGCAGTCCGCGCCCGATCGGGTGGAGGTGCGGCTGGTGTGCGGCCGGACCCTGGACGCCGCCGAGGCGGCGCAGGTCGCGGCCTTGATCCGCACCAATTTCGACTGGCCGCTCAAGGTGGAGATCAGCTACCACGCGGAGATCCCGCGCGGACCCGGGGACAAGTTCGAGGATTTTGTTCGCGCGCAAGCGGCGCGGCGCTGAGCGCTCCGCCGGGCTCGCGCCGCGACACCGGGTGGTCGCGGTGCGGGGCGGGAAGCCGATGTATCGATACTCCATTTCCTGACAGGCCAGATTTTACAGTGGCCCGCCGGTGCCTTGTGGCGGTGCGGATCGCTGCCATCCAACTAGCCCGAATGTTTCATAAGGGCGCCGCGAGCCCCAGTACCCGAGTGCGGAACTTGGAGAATAACCCTAGCGACGAGCCCGGCAGCCACCAAAACGGCGCGCAGGAGATCAGCGGGAATCGCAGGCGAAGGCGTTTCGCTGCCGTTCGGTCCATCATTTCCGCCCAAAGTGGACCGACGCGCACAGGTCATCCTGCCCGGGTGAGCATCAGCAATACGAAGACCGAATGGATCGGTGGGGTCAGGAGATGAGCGGTCCCGGCGGCCGGGCCAAGAACAAGAGTTCGGTCACCCGATGCAACAGATCCTTGACCGGGCAGTGGGTCGGCAGCTGGAGGCGGATGCGGTCTTTGTATTGCACCACGCGCACGGCGATCTTGAACAATTTGATGATGACCGTGGCGGGCTGGGCCTGGGCCAGTTCGGTATGGACCAGGACCTCGGTGCGTAGCGCTTGGTGCAACACATAGGCGCCGCAGGAGAAGAACAGGCGCATATGATTGGCCAGAAAGCTGTGGTCGGAGGTGCGGTCGCTGGCCAAGTCGTTTTTCATCTTCTTGATGAAATTCTCATCCTGGCCGCGCGCGCAATAGAGATCGCGATAGAGGTTCTCCGGGGTGGGCAGGCGCAGGGAGGTGACGACGAAGCGGGGATTGTCGTCGAAACCCATGACCTCGGCCTTGAGCACGACCCGGAAGGGTTGCGGCCAGGAGCCGGCCGCATAGTCCAGTTCATGGTAGGTGCGGGTATGCACCGGCTCCGACTGGCCCAGGCGTTCGGCATTCTGACACCGGATGGCATGCGTGCGGCGATTGGCCTCCAGATACGGCTGTGCGAAGCGCGCTAACACCTTGTTATTACTGAGGCCGAAGATGAAGTCGGCGTGCGGGTCGTCAAGCGCCAGCTGCATCAGCTCCGGGTTGGAGAAATGCCCATCGCCGCGCAGCACGATGTGGGTCTGCGGCCAGGCCGCCCGCAAGCGTTTGAGCACGCGCCGGATGATCATGGCGTTTTCGGCCCCCGTCGGGCGCTTGCCGGGACGCAGGGCGGCGGTGATGAAGTTCCCGGAGAGTCCCTCGAAGAGAAACAACGGCAGGTAGCAATGACTGCCGTAGTGGTGGTTGTAGAAACTGAACTCCTGCTGACCGTGCGTGGCGTCCTCAGAGTGATCCATGTCGATCACGATGATGCTCGGCGGCGTGGCATAACTGGCGATGAATTGATCGACGTAGCCCTGGGCCATGCGGTAGATGTCTTTGGTGGTGGCCGCATTCTCCAGGCGTGAGATCGTCGGGGCGCTGGCCAGATCGTTCTCGCGGTCCAGGGGCCGACGCTCCAGTGCGAGCTTGAACATCGGATCACTCCGCAGCGCGTTGGCGTCGTTGCCATCCTCATAGGCGCAGGCGATCTGATACACGCGTTGGGCGATGAGGTCACGCGCTGGATGCGTGATGTAGCTGGGGTGACGCTGGTCGTCAAAGGCGGCGGCCAGGCGCTCGGTCAGCCCGATCTGGCGGTCGACACCGCGCAGGATCAGGGGGCCGAAATCCGACGACAGCGCTCCGCCATCGAAGTCCCCGCGCACGGTCAAGCCGTCGATGGGAGGAAAACGCAACTGGACTGGGGTAGACTCTGCCATGGGGCGACCTCGTTTAGCTTCTTCCGAAGCGTTATTGGCGTAACACCAATTATATCAATTGGTTGAACGAGTGTCGCCCCTCTTTGTGAATAATCCGGGCTAGCTGTTTAAGAGAAATAAAAAGATACAGGCACAGTTTTTGCTAATACGCTGGGGAGCGGAGTCGAACGCCCAGGGCTCCGGGTCATTCCCACGCGTGTCGCGTCCAGCGCACTGCCGATCAGACACGAATATCAGGATCATCAATCCATGGCATCACGTACAGCCCGTTCCCAAACGCCATCCTGGCCCCGCCGTGCCCGCGTCCGCCCGCTCGGCCTGCGCCGCCATCCGCTGGCCCAGGCCGTGAGCCTCTGTCTGGCGCTCGGTACACTGGGGGCCGCCCCGGCCTACGCCGCCATCACCGGCACCACGACCGTCAGCGGGAGCGAAACCCTCTCCTTCGGGTGCAACATCTTTTCGGGCGGCACGCTGAGCATCGACTTCGGCGGCAGCCTCAGCACCACCGACAACCTGAATAACCTGGCCGGCGGTACCCTCGGGAATGCCGGGAGCCTGAGTTCGAGCTATCACCTGCGCAACTACGGCACCCTGACGAACCAGACGGGCGCCACCTTCACCAACGAGGGCACCCTGGCCAATGCGGCCGGCGGCGCCCTGTCCGTGGCCGGCGATCTGACCAGCAGCGGTGCCATCACCAATGCCGGCACCCTCGACGTCGCCGCCGTCGGGCAGGTCCTGGGCACCGGCAGCTTCACCCAGACCGGCGGTGTCACCACCGCCGACGGACTGCTCCTGGCCGCGGCGATCGACCTGCAGGGTGGGTCCCTGTTTGGCACCGGCACGCTGGAGGGCGACGTGACGGTAGGCGCCGCGGCCACCCTGGCCCCCGGGCACTCCCCGGGCATCCTCACGGTGAACGGCAATCTGGCGCTGGACGGCACCCTGGTCATGGAGATCGACGGGACTGCGCCGGGGACCTTCGATGGGCTCAACGTGACCCAGGGCATCAGCTTCGGCGCCGGCAGCATCACCTCAATCGTCTTCGACAACCTGTTCGCGGCCGCCGCCGGCATGAGTTGGGACCTGGTTCAGGGCAACGCCTTCAGCGGTGTCGGCAACATCAACTATCAGGTCACAGGCCTCGGCAGCCGGTACACTTGGGAGACTTACGACGAGCCGAGCAGCGGCGGCGGCTTCCACTTGGGGCTGCGCGTGCAGGACGCGCCGGAGCCCGGAACCCTTGCGCTGCTGGCCCTGGGCCCGCGGGCTGCGGCGCCTGGCCCGCTGACCCGCGGCGACCGGTGGCCCGGGCCCCGCACGCCGCGGGGCCCCGAGTCACCGGCCGCCGCCGCGCACTGTTAAGTGGAAGCTGGAGACCCAAGACGTTTGTCTTGGCAAGATCAACCCATGAGCACCGAATATTTTGGAGTAACTGCTATGAAATCGATGATCCGTCCCACCGCGGGACTTGCCGCTCTGCTCTTCGCCGCATCTTCTCAGGCCGCGCTGACTATGATAGGAGACACGATGGTGGTCACCGATTTATTCGGTGCGAACCATGTCGTGACGGCTACGACCCCGGGCATTGAATATGCGGGCAGCACCACCTATTTGAATTCCCTTTTTGCCGAGAGCTTCAACATCGAAGCCGACACCATCACTTATTCCATAAACTCCGATTTGGCTATTTGGACTTTTACCACCGGCGACCAAATCTCTATTTCGGGCATCGATTTTTTCGGCGACCCGCAAGGGTACATCACCGGGGTGACGCTGTTGTCGGGTCCGTCGGTATCCGGCATCAATTTCACGGACAGCGGTACCGTTGGCGTGTCCGGCAACATCACGATCAGCTTGTTGAACGCTCAAGCTATTCCCGAATCGCCCTCGGTCAGTACCTTTGTCTTGAAAGTCACTTCCGCCACTGCGGATGTCCCCGAGCCCGCCAGCCTGGCCCTGTTGACGGCGGGCTTGGTTGGCTTTGCCATTCGCCGTCGGCGGCCAGGAACAATTGGAATAGCCGGGGAGAGACCACGATTTCCGGGCTAGGACGGGAGGGCGCGCGATGCCGACCAGATTCTGAATGACTGGACCGCCAGCGCCCGTCGCGTTCGGCTAGAATGAACGGGACCCCGGTCCCGCTTTGACCTTTCTGACTCATCCCGAACCCTATGACCGCTCCCAAGACCGTCTATTTGCTCGCCGGCCTGCCCCGCAGCGGCTCCACCCTGCTGGCCAACATCCTGGCCCAGACCCCGCGCTTTCACGTCACCCCCACCTCCGGCATCCTCGACATGCTGGTGCAGGTGCGCAACGCCTGGGACCGTAACGACTCGCTGCGGGCCATGGACCGGGCGCAGAGCCTGCGGGCCAAGGAGGACGTGCTGCGGGCCATGCTCCAGGGCTGGTTCGCACGGGTGGAGCAGCCGGTGTGCCTGGACAAGAACCGCTACTGGGCGGAGTTCCTGGAGATGGCCACGACCCTCGTGGGGGGGCGCGACCGGGTCCGGGTGCTGATGACGGTACGGGATCTGCGCGACATACTGGCCTCCTTCGAGCGGCTGTATCGCAGCACCTCGTCGCTCGGCCAGGTGCCGCTGGAGGGCAACAACCTGGTGAAGTCCAAGACCGCCCTGGGTCGGCTGGAGATGTGGATCGACGACGCCCAGCCGGTGGGGCGCGCCTACAACGCGGTGCGCGACGCGGTGACCCGGGGCTGGAAGGACTGTCTGCACTTCGTCGAGTATGACGCCCTGACCCGGGAGCCGGCAGTGGTGCTGGCGGGCATCTACCGCTTCCTGGGGGAGGCGCCCCATGACCACGACTTCCAGCAGGTCGAGCAGGTCACCTTCGAGGACGACCTGGAGTACGGCTTCCGCGACCTGCACCCCATCCGCGCCCGGGTCGCGCCGCAGCCCCCGCAGTGGCCGCGGGTCTACGACGACGCCGTGTCCCAGAGCGGCCCCTGGCGCACCGTCGAATCCGTGGCCCAGTTCTGGAAGCTCTACCAGGAACCCGGCCGAGGACTCCCGGCGGCACTGGGCCGACCGGCCGGGAGCGCCTGAGGTCCGTAGTGGCGCGCGCCGTCGGCGGTCGCGCCATTTCCTGACAGACCCAATTTTACACTTCACTGGCATAAGACCGCCTCGCGTAGTGCATTGCCTTTGCGATTCAGTAGGCTGGTGTCACTGGCGCGCATCTTGCTCTCCGGGTGCGAACGGGCCACCGAGCGCGTTTATCCACTTTCCATTCAGGCAGCGCCGTTTGCTCCGGGGGAGTTCGCGGCCCATCATTAAGCACGCTACAACCATGAAACGAACCCTTCAATCGAACCGCCGGCACCACCAACACCTGCTCCACGCCGAGCGGCAACGCCGCCGGGCGCTCGCCCTACGGTGCGCCGCGGCCGTCGCCCTCGGCGGCAGCCTCGCGCTGGGGCTCCCGGCGCAGGCGCGCGATGTCAGCACCGCGGAGACCGGCCCCGTATTGCTGACCCAAAACCAGGCGCTGAATGTCACCAACACCGGGTCCATCACCAGCACCGGGGCCTCGGTCCCTGGTGTGGGCAGGACGGCCGCTGCCACCGCCATCGGCGACATCAGCAACGCCGGGAGCATCAGTGTCGAGTTCGGGGTCGGCATCGGTCTGTCGACGGTCGCCTCTGTCGGCCACGTCACCAACTCCGGCAGCATCGATGCGACCAACAACACGGCGGTCGATGTTCGTAACGCCACGATCGCTTCGATCACCAATGCCGCCGCCGGCACGATCAATGCCCAATCCAGCGGCATCGGGGTCTGGGCTGGTTCCCATGTGATCGGCGACCTCGCCAACAGCGGCACGATCAATGCTTTCAATGGCATCGCGGCCGACGGGAATTTGCAGGTGGACGGCGCCATCCATAACACGGCCACCGGCCAGATCACGGCGGGTTACGATGGCGTGCAGATCTCCAGCCACGCCGTGATCGGCTCCGTCATCAATGACGGTAGCATCAACGTCACCGGCGGCACCGGGGTCCACCTCTGGTGGAACGGTCACGTCGCGGGCGAGATCCGCAACAACGGCCTGATTCAGGCGAGCGACGGCATCAAGCTCAGTTCGAGCACGACCGTCAACGGCGGCATCCGCAATGCTACCGGCGGCCAGATCATCGCCGACAACAACGGCATCTATCTCACCCGGGGGGCCACGACCAGCGCCATCACCAACGAGGGTTCCATCACCGCGTCCGCGGCCGGCCTCTTCATCAATAGCGCCAGCCATGTTACCGGCGATGTCTCCAGCCTCGGGACCATTGAGGCCGCCTATGGCATCGTGGCGGGCGAAAGCGCGCAAGTGGATGGCGCCCTGCACAACGGCGCTGGCGGTGTGATCACCGCGACCAATTACGGCATCGGTGCCTATAGCGGGGCGAAGGTCGGCTCCATCTTCAACGACGGCACGATCCACGCCGACATCGGCGGCATGGGGGCCTCCGTCAGCCATGTCACCGGTGATATCGTCAACAACGGGACTATCGATGGGGGCGCGGTCGGCATGGGGGCGATCAACGGAGCCACCGTGGACGGTTTGCTGCGTAACGGCGCCACGGGCCAGATCGCGGCCACCACCAACGGCATTGTCGTCGGCGGCGCCACGGTCGGGGGTATCGCCAACGCCGGTACCATCACCGCGACCAACGACAGCGCCATACTCGCCAATGCCGCCACCGTCACGGGCGATATCACCAACGCCCTGGGTGGCGCGATCACGAGCAATGGCGGCCCGGTCAGAGCCTCCAGCGGCATCGCGCTCATGAATGGTGCCCGCGTCAACGGCAATATCATCAGCGACGGCAGCGTCACCGCTGCGACCAGCAGCGGCATCAGTCTGCTGGGCAACGGTCAGGGCACTGCCCCCGGATCCAGCGTCGGCGGGGACCTCGTCAATACCGGGCACATTACCGCGCCATGGGCAGGCATCAGTCTGGCCTCGGGTTCCCTGGTGGAAGGCGCCATCAAGAACAGCGGCCGGATCGACAGCAGTTCCGGATATGGCATCTTCGTCGGGAATACCTCCGAGGTCCGCGGCGCTATCGCCAATCAAGCGGGCGGTGTCATCAATGCCCACGATGTCGGCATGATCGTGAGTTCTTCATCCACCGCGAAATCCATCTCGAACGCCGGTTCGATCACCGCCGATCGCGGTATCTCGGTATGGCTGGCGTCGACCGTCACGGGCAACATCGAGAACACCGGCGCCATTCACGCCACCGGCCGGGACGGGATCGAATTGGAGTCCACCTCCTCGGTCAACGGCGATATCGTCAATGCCGCCGGCGGCACGATCGACGCGGCGCAGCACGGCATCGCCGTGTATTCCGCATCGACGGTGGGCTCCATCGTCAACGCCGGGCAGATCAACGCCGGCCACAGCGGCATCCACCTCTTATCCAGCACCACGACCGGCGCCGTCACCAATTCCGGTACAATCCAGTCTGGGGCGCTGGGCATCGAGATCAGCTCGTCGCAGGTGGGCGGGGACATCACCAATAGCGGAACCATCAATAACCAGTTGGGGATCAATCTGTACAATTCGCGGGTGGATGGCACCATTCACAACGCGGCCGGCGGCCAGATCACGGCGCCGGACCACACGGCCGTTGCGCTGACCTCCGGGTCCTCGGCCCACGCCATCGTCAATGATGGTACGATCACTGCCACGGGCTATGGCATCGCGCTCTACATGGGGACCGGCACTGCCGTCGACACCGACATCGGCAACAACGGCACGATGAATGCCGGCACGGGTATCCAACTCAGTTCGGGCGCCGCGGTGACGGGCGCTATCCGCAACGCGGCCGGCGGCCAGATCCTCGCCACGCATAATGGCGTCGCGCTCGCCAGCGGGGCCAGCGTCGGCTCCATCGTCAATGTCGGCACCATCACCGCCGGCGACACCAGCATCCTGGTGGACGCGACCTCGACGGTCTCCGGCGGCATCACCAACAGCGGCAGCTTGACCGGCACGCTCGATATCGTCGGCACCGGTCTCATCGACCTCGACAACCCCGGCACCATCGACATCGGCCAGAGTATGTCGCGGGTCAGCGGGGACTATACCCAGACGGACACCGGCATCTTCAAAGTCACCCTGATGAATGTCGCCAACTACCTGTTCGCGCCCATGCTGGTCGGCGGCGATGCCGACATCGACGGTCAGTTGTTGTTCGGCGGGTTCGACCAGTTCAATCTTGCCATCGGCTCGCACTTCACCCTGTTCAACATCGCCGGCACCCGCGCGGGCCTGTTCTCCAACTACGGCCAGGGCGCCGTGGTAGGCTCTGCCAACGGCGGGCAATACCGGATCGATTACACCGTGGAAGGCGACATTCAACTCTACGCGCAGGGCGACGTGCCCGAGCCCGGGACCCTCTTCCTGCTGGGGTTGGGTGCCTTGGGATTCCGCGCCCGGTGGCGCAAGGCGGGCTGATGGCGGTACCCAAGGACCTGGCCGGCCTGCTGCGGCAGGCCGACCAACTGCGCAACACCGGCCGTCTGCGGGAGGCAGAGACCCTATGTCGCCGCCTGTTGCAGGCCGAGCCGGGGCTGGCCCCGGCCTGGGAGTGCCTGGCACTCATCGCACACGGGGCCGGCCAGGCCGCGCAGGCGGCGGAACTGATGGCGAAGGCGGCGGCGGCAGCGCCCCAGGTGGCGAGCTACCGCCGCAACCTGTGCGAGCTGTTCCGGCGGCTGGGGCGCCTGGACGAGGCCCTGGCGGCGGGGCGGGAGGCGGTCCGGCTCGCCCCGGCGGACGCGGTCGCCCACTACAACTTAGGGATCGCGCTCGACGACCACGGGGACTTGGCCGAGGCCCGCGCCGTCTACGAGCGCGCGGTGGTGCTCGACCCCGGGCACAACCTCGCCTGGAACAATCTCGGGAGCGTGCGCAACCGCCTGGGCGACGAGGCGGCGGCCCTGGCCGCCTATCGCCAGGCCGCGGCGATCGACCCCCGGCACGCCGAGGCGCAGAACAACATCGCGGCCATCCTGATCGACCGCGGCGAACTGGACGAGGCCAAGGAGCGGCTGCGCGCGGCCATCGACGCCCGGCCGGACTTTCTGGAGGCCCACCAGAACATCTCTACCCTGACCCGTTACACGGCGGACGACCCCCATTACCGGTTCCTGGAAGAGCAACTGGCGGTGCGCGACCGGCTGGAGCCGGAGCAACGGCTACGGCTCCTGTTCGCCCTGGGCAAGGCGCGCGAGGACCTGGGACGCTACGACCTGGCGCTGATCGCCTACCGGGAGGCCAACCGGCTCAAGCGGGCGACGCTCGCCTTCGACGAGGAGCGCAGCGAACGGCTGTGCCAGGCCCTGATCGCGGCGTGTTCCGCGGACACCTGCCGGCCCGATCCGGCCTCCCCCGCGGACCCGACGCCGATCTTCATCGTCGGCATGCCGCGCTCCGGTACCACGCTCCTGGAACAGGTGCTGAGCAGCCACCCGGATTGCCACGGCGCCGGGGAGTTGAAGGACTTTCACGCCGTCGTGAAGGCCCATCCCAAGGTGGGCGAGATGGACCAGGCGGCGCAGTGGGTGCCGCGCCTGACGGACGAGGATTTCCGGGACATCGGCGCCGCCTATCTGGAGAGGCTGCGCGGCCATCACGCCGGCGCGCGGCGTATCACCGACAAGATGCCGGGTAACTTCCACTACCTCGGCTTCATCCACCGGGCCCTGCCGGGGGCGCGCGTCATCCACAGCATGCGCGACCCCATGGATTCCTGCTGGTCCAACTTCACCCGACTCTTCAACGACACCATGGAGTTCGCCTATGACCTGGGCGACGTCGGGCGCTACTACAACCGCTACCTTCAAATGATGCAGCACTGGGATCGGGTCCTGCCCGCGGGGGTGCTGCTGCACCTGCACTACGAGGCGATGGTGGCGGATCTGGAAGGTCAGGCCCGGCGGGTCATCGCGCATGTGGGCCTCCCCTGGGACGACGCCTGCCTGCGCTTCCACGAGAATCGCCGCCCGGTACGCACTGCCAGCGTCGCGCAGGTGCGCAAACCCATCTACTCAAGTTCGGTCGGCCGCTGGCGGGCCTATCCAGACGGCTTGCTGGTGTTGCGGGAGATCGTCGGGGACGACTATCCGCACGGGCTGGGCGGGGATGCGGCTGGCCGCCGCTCGGCGGGCGATCCTGCGGTCTGACGCGGGTCCCGGGCGGTGCGGTGAGCTTGGGAACGGCACCGGGCGCCAGCCCCGCCGACGTCCCCGGTACGCCGTGTGCCTCTGTTATCATCGCGCCCCGGTCGCACGCATGACGACTGCACCGCTCCTGGGACGGTCCGCCGGGGCCGTGCTGCCACGCCGTGTCTGCCCCAGCCAATCCCTACCCCTGCGGAGTCGTCCCGATGAAACAGCGTCTTGCCAAGAGTGCCGCGATTGCGGCGACCGTCAGCCTGCTCGTGACCGGGTGTGCCTCGGACGGGTCCGGGATGACCGAGACCGGGCAGGGGGCCGCCATCGGCACCGCGGCCGGGGCCGCCTTGGGGGCGATCATCGGCTCACAGGGCGCCAACGCCGGTCGCGGCGCCCTGATCGGGTCCGTGGGCGGGGCCCTGATCGGGGGCCTCGCCGGGGCCTATATGGAGCAGCAGCGCAAGGATTTCCAGAAGGTCCTGGCCCAGGAGATCAGCGCCGGCGCCATCCGCGTCGAGAAGCTCCCCAACGATCAACTGCTGGTGGGCATGACCGGCGAGACCACCTTCGAGGTGGACTCGGATCAGATCAAGCCCGGCTTCTACAGCACCATGGACAAGATCGCGGCCATCGTGAACAAGTATGGCAAGACCGAGCTGGTGGTCGCCGGGCACACGGACAACACGGGGTCGGCAGAGCACAATCAGCAACTCTCCGAGCGGCGCGCCGGGTCGGTAGAGCGCTATCTGGAGGGTCGACGCGTACTGCCGCAGCGCATCCAGGCGTCCGGTTACGGCCTGTCCCGACCGATCGCAACCAACGACACCGACGCCGGCCGCCGCCTGAACCGCCGGGTGGACATCACCATCATTCCCCTCACGGAAGGTACTTGAAAAATCGCCCGCCGGGCGATTTTTCAAGCAAGTCATCTTTCTGTAACAACGTGAATAATCGCCCGGAGGGCGATTATTCACGGCTATTTGGTCGGGAAGACGCAGCCTGTTACCGGGGTCTTGTACCAGTCCATCGCCTTGGCGCCGCTGCTGTTGACCCAATCGACGAAGCTCGGGTGGCAGGCATGGACCGGTTGTTTTTCCAAGGGCTGCTTCCATTCCGCGGGGATGTTGACGGCCCACGGCAGGGCGCGGTCCTTGGTCTTGTAGTAGCGGCCCAGGGCCGGGACGCTGCCCTCGTTGGACCAGCCGAAGAGCCAGGTCTTGCTCTTGGCGGTCGGCGGCTGATCGGGCAGATGGGTCTCGCGCAGACGGTCCCCGACGATGTAGATGAAGGGGTTGTAGGGCGCGGCCCCGATCTCGTCGCGGGTATAGGACTGCTTGAGCCGCGCCTGGAAGTGGATGGTCGGGCCGGTTTCCTCGGGGCAGTTCTTGTCCGCGTTGAACTTGGTGGTGTAGCAGGTCCGGGTATTGGTGTTCTTGGGGGCGAGTTTCAGGGTGTTCTCGGTCAGGACCAGGGTAAGGCTTGGCTGACCGGCTTCACTCACCAGCGGTTGGCTCGCCTGGTTGTCGACCCAGACGCTGGCCGATTCCAGCGCGTCCGCCGGCAGTTTCGGGAAGTTGAGCCCGAACCCGTGTGCGTAGGCCGACCCGCGGGCCTTGACCTGGAAACTGCCCGTGACCTGCCGGACCCGCCCTTCCTTGTCCCGCCCTTCATCAAGGGTGTAGGCGAGCACCAGGTCGTTCATGTCGTAGTCCCCCTCCAGGGGCCACATGTCCTCAAACGACAACTGGGCCCGGCCCTTGTCGCTGGGGTAGGTGACCCGGGTGGTCATGGTGGGGTCCTCCGGGTAGTCGTCCAGCGTATCGGGGACGCCGTCCTGGTCCAGGTCGCTGCCCGTGAGGTAGTCAAGCTCGACAATCTTGTCGGTCTTGATCGCCTCGACCGGATTGGATTCGACCGCGAACAGCACGTCGTTGAAGTCGTGGTCACCGCCCGTGCGCATCAGGTCTTCCATCCCGAGAACCATGCGCTGGCCCCAGGAGTCCTTGAGCAGGACCATGTGCTTGCGCAGGTCCTCGCTGGCCTCGGGGTTCAGGGTGCTGAGGCTATAGAAGTGATTGTGATCCGGATCGACACCTTTGGTGCCGTCCCAGCCGTTGGCGATGACGAAGAACCCGATCCTGATACCGGCCGGAAACACCCCCAGGTCGATGCGGTGGCCGGTGCGCATGCCCGCGGCATTGCCGCCCGCGTTGGAGAAGGAGGCATTGGGCAGGATGACGATGTGCTCGACCTCTGCCGGGCTCTTGGGTGGGCTGCCCTCCGGATAGGTGAAATAGCCGAAGGTGTTCTTGAAGGCGGCACCCTCGTGCAGGAAGGTCACCCAGACCTGCGCGGGCTTCACCAGTTGGACCACGGCGGCGTCGTCAGTGGCGATCAGGTCCCGGCCCTGGGTACGAATGTCCTTCATTTCCGGAAGCGTACTGGCGATGCGGGCCATCAGGGCCGCGTCCACCTGCACCAGGTTCTGATCCAGCTTGAGCGGGATGCCGGCGCTGTCGTGGTTGAGCCGATAGGTCTCGGCCAGGTCCTTGCCCGGTTTGTCGCTGAACACGAACTTATAGGCGGTGGTGGCGCTCGCCGGCATCGGCGTGGCGACGATGGCAATGCCCAGCGCGATCGAGCTGGCGAGCAGCGAGGTCCGCGGGCCGGTGCTGATGGGCTTGGTCATTGAATGAGACTCCAGGTCGGGTAGGGCCGGGCGGGCCATGACGGACAGTGTTGGTTCTCGGATGACTGCATCCGCGGCGCGACGCTCACTCGAAGGTGTGGGTCAGGGTGCCGCTGCCGTCGAGGTTCATGGTCACGGTATTGGTGATCCCCAGCACGCCGACGCGCACCGTCAGTTGCCTGGTGGCGGCCGGTACCCGGACCTTGCGCTCGAAGCTGCCGTTCGCGTCGGTCAAACCGCGCTCCAGCACGCGGGTTACGTTGCCGTCGGCGTCCAGGGCCTCGAGGATCTCGACGGCGCGCAGGTCGGCCGGCGCACCTTCGACATCATAGGCGGCGATCTGCACCCAAACATCCTGCTCGGCGGAGTATTGGAAGTTGGCGTTGGCGGAGACCAGATCCTGTAAGGAACTCGCGGCCTGGGTGTTGGAGACGGTGGCGGCCAGGAGGAGGGCGGCGGCGAAGCGGATCAGGGTGCTGGTGTTCATCGTGGCCTGCCTGTGAGTCGGTCGGATGGTGCGTCTGCTGGTAATAAAGCATCTTCCGTGCCAAAGAAAAAAGTGTTTTAATATAATATAGATAGCCTCTTTTTCTTGATTCTCTTAAGATGGGCGAGGGCGATGCAAATTGCGGGTGCGTTGCAGATTGCGGATGGTCGATCTGCCTCCTGACTTGGGACCGCGCGGGTTGCCGCAGCGCATCACGGGTCTTCTCGAATGGTAGGAATCCGCGCTTCGCGGTGCCAGGCACATTCGCCGCGACCTCAAGTCGGGGTCACCGTTTGCAGTGGCCCCTGGCTCCAGATGATCGCCATCACTCCAGGCGTCAGGGCGTCGGGAAGACGCAGCCCGCCGCCGGGCTCTTGTACCAGTCGGCCGCCTTGGCACCGCTGCTGTTGACCCAATCGACGAAGCTTGGGTAGCAGGCGTTGACCGGCTGCTTCTCCAGGGGTTGCCGCCATTCTGCTGGGATATTGACCGCCCACGGCAGGCCCAGGTCTTTGGTCTTGTAGTAGCGGCCGATGGCCGGGATGCTACCCTCGTTGCTCCATCCGAAGAGCCAGGTCTTGCTGTGCGCGGTCGGCGGCTGGTTCGGGAGATGGGTCTCGCGCAGACGGTCCCCCACGATATAGATGAAGGGGTTGTAGGGCGCCGGCCCGATCTCGTCGCGGGTACGGGACTGCTTGAAGCGGGCCTGGAAGTGGATGGTCGGGCCCTTTTCCTCCATGCAGTTCTTGTCCGCGTTGAACTTGGTGGTGTAGCAGGTACGGGTCGTGGGGTTCTTGGGGGCGAGCTTGCGCGTATCCGTGGTCAGGACCAGGGTCAGGTTGGGCTGGCCGGGCTCGTTCACCAAGGGTTGGCTCGGCTGCTCATCCACCCAGAGGCTCGCCGATTCCAGGGCGTTGGCCGGGAGCTGAGGGAAATTGAGCCCGAAGCCATGCGAATAGGCCGAGCCGCGCGCCCTGATCTGGAAATTACCTGTGACCTGTCTGACATTGCCGTCCCTGTCCCGCCCTTCTTCGATGGTGTAGGCGAGCACCAGGTCGTTCAGGTCGTAGTCCCCCTCCAGGGGCCACATGTCCTCGAAGGATAATTGGGCCCTGGTCTTGTTGCTGGGGTAGGTCACCCGGGTGGCCATGTCGGGGTCTTGCGGGTAGTCGTCCATCGTATCGGGTACGCCGTCCCCGTCCAGGTCGCGGCCCGTCAGCAGGTCCAATTCCGTGATCCCCCGGGTGGCAATGGCCTCGACGGGGTTGGACTCGACCGCGAACAGGACATCGTTGAAATCATGGTCGCAGCCGACGGCGCTGCGCAGCAGGTCCTCCATCCCCAGGACCACCCGCTGCCCCCAGGAATCCTTGAGCAGGACCATGTGCTTGCGCAGTTCCTCGGTGGGCTCCGGGTTCAGGGTGCTCAGGCTGTAGAAGACCGGGTAGCGGTTGAGATCCGGGTTGACGCCCAAGGTGCTGTGCCAGCCGTTGGCGACGACGAAGAACCCGAGGCGGATACCGGCCGGAAACTGTCCAAGATAGATGCGGTTGCCGGTGTGCAGGCCCAGTGCGCTGCCCCCGCCGTTAGCGAAGGAGGCGTTGGGCAGGATGACGACGTGTGTGATCTCAGACGGGCTCGTGGGGGGCTGACCCTCCGGATAGGTGAAATAGCCGAAGGCGTTTTTGGCGGCGGCCCCCTCGTGGAGAAAGGTGATCCAAACCTCCGCGGGCTTCAACAGATGCACCACCGCGGCGTCTTCGCCGGCGATCAGTTGCCGGCCCTGGGTGCGGATGTCACTGCGCTCCGGCAGGGTCATGGCGATCCGCGTCATCAGGGCCGCGTCGACCGTGACCAGGTTTCGGTCCAGTTTGAGCGGGATCCCGGCGGCGTCGTGATTGAGCCGGTAGGTCTCGGCCAGGTCCTTGCCCGGCGTGTCGCTGAACAGGAATCGGTAGACGTTGGGCGGGGTGGCCGGCTGGACCGGGATGGCGAATGTCGCGGCGCCCAGTGCGATCACCGCGGCGAGCAGAGTGTGCCGCGGGCCGGTGCTGACGGGCTTGGTCATGGAAGAGACTCCAGGTCGGTAGGGGCGGCTGGCCCGTTGCGGACACCTGTGTTCTTTGGGTTGCTGCACCGGGCCTTGCGACGGTCACTCGAAGGTGTGGGTCAGGGTGCCGCCGGCGTCGAGGTTCATGGTCACGGTGTTGGTGATGCCGAGCACGCCGACGCGCACCGTCAGTTGTTTGGTAGCGGCCGGAACCCGGACCTTGCGCTCGAAGCTGCCGGTCGCGTCGGTCAGGCCACGCTCCAGCACGCGGGTCTCGTTGCCGTCGGCGTTCAGGGCCTCGAGGATCTCGACGGTACGCAGGTCGGCGGGGGCACCCTCTCTATCGTAGGCGCTAATCTGCACCCACAGGTCCCGTTCGGCGGAATATTTGAAGCTGGCGTCGGCTGCGGCCAGCTCCTGTAACGCGCTCGCGGCCTGGGTGTTGGACAGGGTGGCGGCCAGGAGGAGGGCGGCGGCGATGCGGATCAGGGTGCTGGTGTTCATCGGGGCCTGCCTGTGAGTCGGTCGGAGCGGGTGGGTTATCCGACTCAATGCAGGTGCCGTGCCAGCCGATATTCGTTTCTTAAAACAAATTCCTAGGCCGCGCGTACTCAGCCGTTTCCGGATGGTGGCAGACGCGCGGATTGCGGGTGCGTTGCAAAATGCCTAAAAATCGGGTGCCCGGACGCGATCGGTACCACAAGTGCATTTTGCAACTGGCGCCGGCCCGCGGTGGGTGCGGGCCTGGCGGCGCTCAAGCGTAGGCCTGTGCCTGGCGGCGCAGCTTCTCGACGATGGCATAGACGCCGACGTGGCGGTTGGGGCTCAGGTGCTCTTCCAGGTGCAGCCCCTCGAACAGGGCCTCGGCGTCGGTCGCCTCGATCTGCGCGGCCGTCTTGCCGGAGTATAGTTGCACCAGCAGGGCCACCACGCCCTTGATGATGGCCGTGTCGCAGTCCCCGGTGAAGTGCAGGCGCGGGGGTGAGGCGGCGTCGGGGTGAGGCGCGAGATGCACGAGGCTCATGCACTCCTTGACCCGATTGTCCTCGGTCTTCTCGGCCGTCGGCATGGCCGGCAGGCGCTCACCGATCTCGACCAAATACTGGTAGCGCTGGTCCCAGTCGTCGAAGAGCTCGAAGTCCTCAATGACGGCCTTGATCTCGTCACTCATCATGATGCGCAATCCGAATCGATCGCCGCGCGCACGCGGCGCGGGCGCCGCGAACGGCTCAGACGTTGAAGGACTCGCCGCACCCGCAGGTGTTCTTCACCCGGGGATTACGGAACTCGAACCCCTGATGCAGCAGGCTTGCGCGCACATAGTCGATCTCCAGGCCATCGATCTGCTCCAGGGCCGCGCCGTCCACCACCACCTTGACGCCATGGCTCTCGAAGACCCGGTCGCCCGCGTCCACCGCGTCCGCATAGTCGACGTCGTAGGTGTAGCCGGTGCACCCGCTCTTCTTGGTGCCGACCCGCAGCCCCAGGCCCGACCCGCGTTGGTTCAACATGCCGGCGACATGGCTGGCCGCCGCCTCTGTCAGTGTCACTGCCATTTTGAAAACCTCTTTTCGGTTAACGTGTTCGTTGTCGTTGTCGTTGTCGTTGTCGAAATCGAGGTTATCGCAGCGCCACGGATTCTCTCGCACCCCGAAGTGCATCGCTTCTCCGATTACGATTACGACAACGACAACGACAACGACAACGACAACGATAACGACAACGATGGTATCTAGCTTGTTCTTGACTCTTTACTTAGTGCCGCAGCTCCGCCACGTCCATGCTGGCCGCGGAGGCCATGTCCATCAGCCCCCGCATCAGGCCGGCGCGCTCGCTGAGTTGGATGGTCTCGACCAGGGCCTGCTTGTCCTCGGGGCTCAGGGGCAGGTGGGCGCACAGCAGGTTCACGAGATCGCTGTCCGCCATCTTGTTGACATCCTCCCAAGGTACTTCGACCCCGCGCAGGGTGCAGTAAGACTTGAGCGACACCAGGAAGCCGTCCCGGTCCCCGATCACCTGGGTCTCCTCGTGGCAGTCGGCGGCGAAGCGCTCCCAGTCCACCGAGACCCGCCGGTAGCCGCGGCGCCCGGCCACCTCGCCGCGGACCTGGAAGCGGCAGACCCCGGTCAGGACCACCACGATTCGCCCGTCCGCGGTCTCGCTGTAGGAGGTGATGCGCCCGGCGCAGCCGATGCGGTGGATCTCCGGCACCTCCTCGAACAGGGTCTCGCTGGTGGGCTGGACCATGCCGATCAGGTGCGCGTCCGCCAGTGCGTCGGTCACCATGTTCAGGTAGCAGGGCTCGAACATATTGAGCGGGAGCTGGACGCCGGGCATCACCACCGCGCCGGGCAGGGGAAAGATCGGGATCTCGGTGGGCAGATCGGCAAAGCGGGGGAAGAACGGGTTGCGGCTCATGAGGGCTCCGGGGTGCGGTCGGCCGACGGGTGGGGCAGGCACGGCCTGCCATGCCTCGCAGTTGGGGGCGCCCGACCCGGTTCCACAGGGCAACGGTTGGGCGCGGCGTCCCCCCGCGCTTAGCGGCCTTGATCATCCTAAAATCCACAGATGAACACAGATGAACACAGATGAACGCAGATTTCTTCAAATTGTCATGCGCTTATCGCTACTGTCACAAGCACCCGCAAGGTGAGCCCCCGATCAAGCGTAAGTCAATGAAAAATCTGTGTTCATCTGTGTTCATCTGTGGATGACTGCTCTTTCTGGGGTCATCGTTCCGGCCCGCGGCCATCCTCTGGAGTCCAAGGCCTCGGCCTCGGCCTTGGTCTTGTCCAGCCAAGGCTGACGCCCGGGACTCCGGCCCCCGGGTGGCCGGAACCATGATCCAGGCCCGTCCGGCGGTCCTTTGGCCTTAGACTAGGCCCCGGTTCCTACCGTCAGTCACCCCGAGTCCGCCCCCATGATCGACCGTCTCTTTCACCTGTTCGAGCGTTCCCTCGCTGCCGTCCTGCTGCTCCTGATCGGCGCCGTGGCGGTCATCGCCGTGGCGGAGCTCTGCTTTGTGCTCTACCTCGACCTGATCAGCCCGCAGGGACTCCTCTTGGGCCTGGACGAGTTGTTCGAGGTCTTCGGGATGTTCCTCATCGTCCTGATCGCGATCGAGTTCATGTCGAGCATCTACATGTATATGAAGGATAAATCCGTGCATGTGGAGATCATGCTGCTGATCGCCATCACCGCCTTGACACGCAAGGTGGTGGTGATGAAGACCACCGAGGCCGACGCACTCTATCTCATCGGGCTGGCGGCGCTGCTGGGCACCCTGATTGCCGGGTACTACCTGATCAAGCGCCTCGGTGACAAGGAGTCGCAGCCCGGCGACGGGCACTCGTAGGGTCCGCTGCGCGGACCACGCTGAGCCGTAGGGTTCGCTGTGCGGACCAAGCTGAGCCGTAGGGTTCGCTATGCGGACCAAGCGCCGCGGACCCGGCGCCAAGGACCGGCACCATGATCAAAGCCGCCCCCGCACCGATTCCCCCGCCTACACCCTGCCCCCACGGGTTAGAATGCCGCCTTGAGGCAATAACCCTAGCGGCCGTGCGCGGAACCCGTCAATGAATCAGAGCACCCAAGAGTGGCGTCGGGAGCTGGACCAGGTCCGGACCCAGGGGCGGGACCCGGCGCCGGATCAGGATCAGGGCCTGGACCTGGAGCGCGACGTCCAACTCTTCACCGCCCTCCTGGGCGAGGTCTTGCGCGAGCACAGCCGCAAGCGCGTCCTGGTGATCGTGGAGCGGCTGCGCGACGGCTTCATGCAGTTGCGCGACCAGGAGGACGCGGACCTGCGCGAGAAGCTGATGAAGCGGATCGACGCCATGGACGCCCCGACGCTCGCGGAGGTGATCCGCGCCTTCACCATCTTTTTCGGGCTGGTCAACACGGCCGAGGAGCTCAATGCCCATCTCGCGCGCCGCGACCGGGTCCACGCCGGTGAGCGTCTTTGGTTCGGCTCCTTCGACGACACGGTGCGCCGCTTCCACGCCGACGGGGTGCCCGCGCAGATGTTCCAGGACCTCTTGAACCACCTGGTCTATCTGCCGGTCTTCACCGCTCACCCCACCGAGTCCAAACGCCGCACCACCTCGGACGCCTTCCGCCGCATCTTCCTGATCGCCCATGGCCTGCACCGCCAGCGCCTGAACGAGGAGGAGCGCATGGAGCAGCTCCAGGCGATCCTGACCGAGATCCAGATCCTCTGGAAGACCGACGAGGTACGCGTCCACAAGCCCCAGGTCACCGACGAGGTCCGCCAAGGGCTGCACTATTTCCGTGAATCGCTGTTCAAGGCCGTGCCCGAGACCTATCGAAACCTGGAGCGGGCCATCCGCCGCACCTATGGCCCCGCAAGCGGGCTCACGGTGCCGAGCTTCATCCAATTCGGCTCCTGGATCGGCGGAGACCGCGACGGCAACCCCTTCGTCAAGCCCGAGACCACGGCGCTGGCCGTGCGGCTGCACCATCAACTGGTGCTGGAGGAATACCTGCGGCGGGTCACGGCGCTGCGCCGGGTGCTGAGCCACAGCATCCCACTGTGCCAGCCCTCGCCGGCCTTCATGGACAGCCTGGACGCCGACGAGGACTACCGGCTGGTCACCATGGGCCAGGGCCCACGCCGTTTCGCCAACGAGCCCTATCGGCGCAAGCTCGACATCATGGGCCACCGCCTCGCCGCCAACCTGGAGCGGGTGTGCGCCCGCATCCGCGGCGAGCATCACGAGGTGCTGCCGGGCGGCTACGCCGGTGACCGGGAGTTCCTCGCCGACCTCTATCTGATCCGCGACTCGCTCATCCATCACCACGACGGCAACGCCGCCGCCGGCCCCCTCCAGGACCTGATCCGCCTCACCGAGAGCTTCGGCTTCCACCTGGTGCACCTGGACTGCCGCCAGGAGTCGACCCGCCACACCCAGGCGGTGACTGAACTCTTCGCCCGCCAGCCCGGCGCCCCCTATTACGAGGCCTTCGACGAGGACCAGCGGCTCATGGCCCTGGCCGAGTCGATCACCCACCCCCATCCCTTCATCATCGACAAGGCGACCCTGACCCCGGAGACGCGCGAGACGCTCGAGGTCTTCGAGGTCATGGCGCGCCTCACCGCCGAGATCGGTCCCGGCTGCTTCGGCCAGTACGTCATCTCCATGACCCACGCCGCCAGCCATGTCATGGAGGCGATGCTGCTCGCGCGTCTGGCCGGGCTCGCCGGTCGCGACCGGCAGGGGTGGTTCTGCAACATCCAGATCTCGCCCCTCTTCGAGACGATCGAGGACCTGGGTCACATCGACGCCGTCATGAGCGCGCTCTTCGACCACCCGACCTACAGCGCGCTGCTCAAGGCCTCCGGCAACCGCCAGGAGGTCATGCTCGGCTATTCGGATTCCTGCAAGGACGGCGGCATCCTCTGCGCCAGTTGGAACCTCTACGAGGCGCAGCGCAAGGTGATTGCCCTGGCCGACCGCCGCCAGGTCTCCTGCCGGATCTTCCACGGCCGCGGCGGCACCATCGGCCGCGGCGGCGGCCCCACCCACGAGGCGATCCTCGCCCAGCCGGCCGACACGGTCCACGGCCAGATCAAGTTCACCGAGCAGGGTGAGGTGCTGTCCTACCGCTATGCCAACCCCGAGACCGCCCGCTATGAACTGACCATGGGCATCAGCGGGCTCATCAAGGCCAGCCGCTGCCTGATCGAACCGCCCCCGGAGGACCGCAAGGACTATCTCGGCATCATGGACGAACTGGCCCGCCTGGGCGAGGAGGGCTACCGCCGGCTGGTGCGCGAGACCGACGGCTTCCTCGACTATTTCTATGAATGCACACCGCTCGATGCCATCGCGCTGCTCAATATCGGCTCGCGCCCGTCGCACCGCAAGCAGGGCGACCGGGCACTGTCCTCCATCCGCGCCATCCCCTGGGTCTTCGGCTGGGGTCAATCGCGCACCACGCTGCCGGCCTGGTTCAGCGTCGGCCAGGCCATCGAGCGCTGGCGCGGCACCGACCCCCAGCGTCTCGCCAAGCTCCAGCGCATGTATCAGGAGTGGCCCTATTTCCGGGCGCTGTTGTCCAACACCCAGATGTCGCTCTTCAAGGCCGAGATGCACATCGCCCGTGAATACCTGCGTCTGGCCCAGGACCAGCGCCGCGCCCAGGTCATCTACGGCCTGATCGAGGCCGAATACGAGCGCACCTGCACCCAGGTATTGAACGTCGTCGGCCTGTGCGGACTCATGGAAGACACCCCGGAGCTGGCCCACTCACTGGCCCGCCGTAACATCTACCTGGACCCACTCAACCACATCCAGGTCGCCGTCCTCGCCCGCTATCGCCGCGAAGCCGACGAGGCCCAGCAGGAAGAATGGCTCGACCCCCTCCTGCGCTCCATCAACGCCATCGCCGCCGGGATGCGCAACACCGGCTGACCAGGTCCGGCGCCGCCGTAGGGTCCGCTGTGCGGACCAACGACCTCCCGTCCAGCAGCATGGCCGGAGTGATGATCAGGGCCTTGCGCAGCGCCCCGGTGAGAGCAGCTTCAGCCGCGACGGGCCGCGCAAGCCGCCGTAGCATCGCAGGTTATCGTTGCGCCGTAGGATGGGTAGAGCGCAGCGAAACCCATCCCTAGCCCCACCGCGCCCGATCCCGTCTCAACATATTGTCCTAAAAAGATTATTTAGCCGCAAATGAACGCAAATAAGCGCAAATAAATCTACCGGATGGCATTGTCGCGGGCGTCACCCGGACGGCGAACATGCAGCAAAGGCCAAGTCTCTGATTATTTGCGTCAATTAGCGTTCATTTGCGGCTAAACTGCTTTTCCTGGAATTATTCCGACGGCGGATAATAACCCCGACCCAACACCTGCCCCTCGTCATAAGGACAATCCGCCGGAAAAATCGCCGCCGGCAACTCAGTCTCCTCCGCCGCCATCTCCACCGCTTGCTGATATGCTTCCGCGATGCCATCGGCCAGCACAGACCGCAGCCCCGGGTTCTTATCCAATAGATACGACAAGGCCGCCCGCTGCTCGATGATCGCGCTGCGCCAGCCCTTGCCCTCGATCTCCGCCCACCGTGCGGTGAGTCGCCGATACTGAAATTGCCACTTCAGCAACTGAGCCAGCAGCACCCGCAGCCGGTTGACCAGTTCGTGCCGCCCGCTCTTACCCATGTCGTTCAACTCCACCGCCAAATGCTCGATGTCCAGGTCCGCAAGCCGCCCTTGCCTCAGCAAGGCAATCGTTTGCGCCGTCCATGCGGAGAAATCGTCCTCATAGAGTAGACTCAAGTCGCTCACCGTTCGCCTCCCCGGTCATGGTTTGCCCCCGCGCGGGCGCCTGCGGTGAATATTAACCCAGTCTCCGGTGCCCAGGACCCGGAACCGGCAGCGGCCTTGATCATCATCCCGGCCACTGGGAGCGCCGCACCCCAGTGCGGCGCGATCTCTCAAACGACCGCGGCGTCGCATGTTGCGGATAGGCCGGGCCGCACCGGGGCGCGGCGCTCCCAGTCGGTCGGCCTGAGGGCGGACCTATAAGCGTCGCTGGCCGGAACTTTGATCAAGGCCCCGGCAGCGACGGAAGCCGCCCCGCGCGCGATTCGCCTTACCCCGCGCCAGCCCCTAAGATCCGTCATCATGGCAACCACCCTCATCAGTTGGCTCGGCCGCACCGACCTGCGCGCCGTCGCCGAGTCCGACAAAGTCGGCGTCGGCCCAGTCGCCCAGGCCCTGCAAACGCGCCGCTTCGCCCGGCTGGACCTCCTCTGCGACTACGCCCCGGACGAGGCCGCCCCTTATCTCGCCTGGCTCCAGACCCAGGCACCAACGCCAGTCACCCCCCACTACGTCACCCTGGACAGCCCCACCGACTTCGGCGCCATCTACCGCCACGCCCGCGCCGTCGTCGCGCAAACCAGCGCCGCCCAACCGCCGGGCGACGGACTCGCCTTCCATCTGAGCCCCGGCACCCCCGCCATGGCCGCCGTCTGGATCATCCTCGCCAAGACCCGCTTCCCCGCCGAGCTGATCGAGTCGTCTATCCAGCACGGCGTGCGCGTAGCCTCAGTCCCCTTCGACATCTCCGCCGACTTCCTCCCCGACCTGCTGGAGCGCCCCGACCGCACCCTGGAGCGCCTCACCCTCGGCCTGCCGCCCGCCGCCCCCGAATTCGACGCCATCTGCCACCGCAGCCCCGCCATGGCGCGCGCCATCGCCCGCGCCCGCCGCGCGGCCCCGCGCTCCATCCCCATCCTGATCGAGGGCGAGTCCGGCACCGGCAAGGAACTGCTCGCCCGCGCCATCCACCAGGCAAGCCCCCGGCGCGCCCACCCCTTCGTCACCGTCAACTGCGGCGCCATCGCCCCGGACCTGATCGAGTCCGAACTCTTCGGCCACGAAAAGGGCGCCTTCACCGGCGCCGTCGGGCAGCGTTCGGGCTATTTCGAGTCCGCCCACTCAGGCACCCTGTTCCTGGACGAGCTCGGCGAACTGCCCAAACCCGCCCAGGTCAAACTCCTGCGCGCACTCCAGGAAGGCGAGGTCACCCGCGTCGGCGCCACCGCCCCGACCCCGGTCGACGTGCGCATCCTCGCCGCCACCAACCGCACCCTGGTCGAGGAGGTCGCCGCCGGCCGCTTCCGCGAAGACCTCTTCTACCGGCTCGCCGTCGCCGTCATCCACCTGCCGCCACTGCGGGAACGCGAGGGCGACGCCGGCCTGCTGCTCGACCGGCTGTTGGATCAGGTGAACCGCGAGAGCGAGTCCGAGCCGGGTTACAGCCCCAAGATCCTTTCAGTTAACGCAAGAAAGCTTCTGCTTGAACACCCCTGGCCCGGCAACGTCCGCGAGATGCAGAACACCCTGCGCCGCGCCGCCGTCTGGACCCCAGGCCCCACCATTGACCTGGAGGACGCCCGCGACGCCCTGCTGCCGAGCCCGGCGCGGGACCTTGCGAGCGAGCCCGCCCTGGCGCAGGATATCGCCCAAGGAATTGATCTCAATGCCACCATCGACCGCATCGCCCGGCACTATCTGGAACAGGCGATGCGCCTCACCGGCGGCAACAAGACCCGCGCCGCGCGGCTGCTGGGCTTCGGCAACCCCACGACCTTGACCAACTGGCTCAAGAAACACGGGGTCGATGCGTGATGGCATGACATCTGCTTTACTGGTACCAAAGCGCGCCTCGATACGACTTCAAACCCTTGGGGACTCAGTCCGATGCAAGCCATCGAAATCAACGCCATCATCACGCCGGACCATGAACTCCGGGTGAGACTCCCGGATCATGTCGCGCCCGGACCGGTCCGCGTCATCGTCCTGTTCGAGTCCGACCCAACCGCATCGGCAAAGGGTAACCTGGACGAGTTCCTGGACCGGCTGCCGATCAACAGGACCACGACGCCATGACCGAGACTGCCCATCTACTGCGCAGCCCAAACAACGCCCGGCGCCTGCTGGAGTCCATCGCCGAACTGGACCAGGGCCGCGACACCGAGCGACTCGCCACACGAACAACCAATCCGGAGCCGGAACCCATGTCCACCGCGCAGATCAACCCGGACTTCGTGCCGGTCCTGGAGCCGCTGGGCCAGGGCGCCGGAAACTTCTTCCTCGCCGCCAGTCTCTACCATTCCCACAAGATCAGCTTCGCCGCCGCGGCGGCACTCGCCGGACTCGGCTTCGATGAATTCCATGACCTCCTCAAGGAGCACTTCGGCTACGGTATGGTCATCGACGACGAGACGGTCCGCGAAGACCTCCGTCTGGTCAATGACATACATGGTCTCGACCTGTCGAGCGAGGGCCTGGACCAAGCAGGCGCAGACCTGGCACCTGCCAGATAACCCGACCGGCATCACCGACACCCACGGAACGCACAGGATAACCCGATGATCCTCAAGGCACTCACCCTCGAAAACTTCAAAGGTATCCGCGAGCCGGTGCGGATCGAATTTGCACCGCTGACGCTGCTGTTCGGCCCCAATAACGCGGGCAAGAGCACCGTCGTTCAGGCGATCATGTATGCCCGGGAGGTGTTGGAACGGAATAACTGCGACGCTCGCCGTAGCGAGCTGGGCGGCGATAGCGTCGATCTGGGAGGGTTCGCGAATCTGGTCCACGGCCACGATGCAAGGCGCAGCATTCGCATGCGATTCGATCTGGCCATTGATCTTCCGGCTCTTGCCGTCAGGCAAGAGGCACTCGACGAAGATGAGGAGTTCGCGGACTCGGACGATGAGCCCGAAGACGAGGGCATAAGCGAGATTTTCAATGTCGATGCCCTCTCGGAATCGCACGACGTTTCCGCCGATCTTTGGGTCGAGTTGGAGATCGGTTGGTTGGGTGCGCGCTCGCGTCGCTCGTCCGGCGGTCCAGCCGTACTGCGCTATTGCGTAGGACGTGGACCTGCAAAATACGCCGAGATTACCGTTGACGACGCTGAGGAGTGTGCCCGACTGTCGTTTCTGGACAGCAAGCTATTTCCGGTGGTGGCAGCGCACTATACTCAGGGCGAGAAAAGCGATTTCGACTGGGATCTTGAGCGCGTTGCCCGAAGCTGGGTGTCCGGGTACATCTCGTCTGACGGAAGCTCTCGACACGGCCTGCGTCAGGGTGCGACTGTCGCTGCACCGGACGAAAAGGTTCACCCCGGCGCCAATAAGATGACGCGAAGCGACTTCGATAATCTGGTGTCGGAAATCGTTCGCGGAGAGGGACTTTGGGGAGACGATACGGTCGATCCTGAGACTCACGAGCAGAATCCAAAATACATACAAAGACAAGAGTTGCTAAATTCTGCCGCGGCCGTTGGCCGGGTGCGTTTTGATTACCCAAAATTTCGGGAGCTAGAAAGCAATATCGTGGAGATAGATAGCCATTGGTATTCCGTTACTGAGCAGGGAGATTTAGAAGAAATTACTGCCCTATCCGAGGGCTTGCGGTTACTCCACACGGAGCCATTTGAATCCGCGCTAGACGGCCTGCTAGCCAGGGAAGAATATTGCGGGTTCGGGGACCTGCGCATTCCAGAGAAATTGTTGTTTATCGGCACGGCACTTCCTGGATGGAACGAACCGCTCGGGTCGCCGCTCGCGTCGCAGCCGCTCGTGTGGTTCTACGAGAAGCGGGCTCGTATCCTTGGAGTCTTGAGTCCTTTCGTCGTTCGACCTGGCGAGCTCTTGCTTCAAGCCCTGAAGAACGATGCCATCTATCTAGGGCCTTACAGACGACTGCCGTCCCGGGATTTTCGGCTGAGAGACGCGCCTTCCGCGCCCGACTGGGGAAGCGGACTTGCCGCCTGGTATGCGTTGGCAGGCGCCGCCGATCCCTCGCTTGTGCAGCGGGTGAACGACTGGCTGTCCGGGTCCAGCACCGGTTTTCGCACCGACTATTCCGTGGCAGTCCATCGAAATAAGATTCTCCCGATGGAAAGCTCGCTTTGGCAAGACCTCATGTTGGGCGATCTCGGCGCCATCGTGGACTCGATTCGCGGGCGACTTGAACAATTGCCGGAGGATGCGAACAAGCTTGAGCTTTGCGATGTCCGCACGGGCGTTTCGTTGGCACCTCAGGACCTTGGTGTGGGTTTGTCGCAACTCATTCCGGTCGTGGTCGCGGCGTTGCGACACGCCGCGGGAATCGTCGCCATCGAAGAGCCCGAGTCGAACCTCCACCCGGCTTTCCAGGTCGTGCTGGCCGACCTGTTCATCAGCCAGGCGAAGGCCAATCCCGACGCTCTATTTCTGATCGAGACCCACAGCGAGCACCTGATGCTGCGCTGTCTGCGCCGGATCAGGGAGACGGCAAAGGGCGTCTTGCCTGAGGGAATCCCGGCAGTGACGCCGAAGGACATCGCGGTGCATTTTGTCGAGTCTACCGATAGCGGGCCACGGATACGCCGTATCGAGATCGACGAGGACGGCGATTTCATTGATGAGTGGCCGGGCGGATTCTTCGAGGAATCCTACCGCGAAAAGTTCGCGGGGCGCTGACCATGTTGGTGCCCTTCGTTATCAATGCGGACAGCGTGACCCCCGAGCGGGAATGGACTCTCCAGGTCTCGCGGAAATGCCATCACGATCTATTTGAAATTTGGCGACGTTTCGGACTTCTTGTGCATGACGGCGACAACATTGAAAGCTCTACTCTAATGCGGGCAATTGCTGCGCTTCCGCAAAAAATCAGACCGCAATGGCAGGCGATGCTGGAGCGGTGTCCGTATATCCCCTGTAGGAACGACTGGGATGGAGCGGTCACGTTAGCTGCCAAAGAGAAAATCTGCGCCTTCGCATCGTTGGCGCTCGTTGATAACACGCTCGCCCTGGCGGAATTCAATGTCGCCGAGGAGCAGACCGAAATCGTATTGCCGGCTGCTGATGCCCGCCAACTCGTCGTTTGTCACCTGTTTGAGGCACGTTGCTCTTCGGTGTTTAAGGCTGCCGAAGATATCTCGGGCCGCCACATCGAGATAGGCGAGGACTATCGAACGATATGGAACCTGCGCTTTCGGCCTCTTGCACTTGCCGCCATTAAGAACATTTCGCTGGTTGATCGCTACGCGATGGAGCAGCACCTAAGGCCACGCGACGGGTTTTCGGGTCTGGAACGTTTTCTGCATCTGCTCGACCAAGACGCCAGCGGACCGCGGTACGTAAAATTGTACTCGTCCTGGACCAGCAAGCTATGGGAACAGTTCGGCGATCCGACGATAGAGTCTACCAAGAGTGCCATGGAGCCAAAGCTGAAAAAGTTGGCGGGGCGATTGCCGAAAGGTAATGTAAAGCGACTGACGGTCCAATTGGTTACGGACAGAGATTTCAAAGTCTTTGCCAGAGACCGCTTTCTTCGATTTGGTGACTATGTTTGGGATCTTGGTCACGGTCTCGACAGCTTTGAAGGATCAAAAGCAGCGAAGTCGTGCTCGGCATCCTTTAAGGCCGACGCAGCCAGCTACAAGAAAGTGGAGTCGGAGCTTGATGGCTGCAAAGGAGGATTATGTATTCCTTTGCAGCGTTCACCAGACAAGTCTTCACTACAATGCTCTTGGTTTACAAAATCATGCGCGAACGAATCCAAAGCATCCTGACCAATCTGGAGACCGTCGGCGAGGACCTGCTCGCCCTTTCCGACGACATCTGGCTGAACATCGACCACAACGACAACGACGCACTGGATAAAGGTCTAACCTTCAAGAAGGCGTTCAACAAGTCCGTGGGCGAATTCCGCGAGGTCTCGGGCCGGCTGTCGGATCTGGTCCAAGATTATACGCAGGTCCCGACCTTCGAGGCACCGAGCGCCCCCGCGTCGGAGGCCGAGCGGGAGCGGCGGGAGCGCCTGATCCGCGCACTCGACCGGCGCGTGCCCCATGGTCTGGCCGAGGATTTCCGCTACAAGCGGCCAGCGATCTTCACCCTGAGCGGCGTACCCTTCGACGGTACCAACACCTGGTCCCAGGTCTACGAGACACTGTGCCGTTATCTCGCATCCTTGCAGCCAGTTGTCTTCAATGCCTTGCCGACCAATCCGGATTTCGTCAGTTCCAAAGGCAATAAGCATTTTTCCAGGCAGGCCGCGGATCTCCGCATCGCGCGGGACTACGGCCGGGGCGTGCTTGCCGAAACCAACCTTTCGGCCAACCAGATCCGGGACAACATCAAGCGTCTTCTCTGCGCGTTTGGCCTCCCGGAATCGGCGTTCGTCGTCTATCTGCGCGAAGATCGGGATGCCGGGGCCACTGGAGACACAAGATGATCGAAAGCGTCGAGCTCAAGAATTTCGGTCCCATTGCGGACTTCGCCTGGCGCGATCTCGGGCCGATCAATTTGGTCATCGGGCGCAACGGCACCGGTAAGACCTTCCTGCTCAAGGCGCTGTATTGTGCGCTCCGGGCACTGGAAGAAAAGCGCGGCGACGAGCCGATGAGCTCCGGGGAGATCCTGGAAAAGAAGCTCTTTTGGACCTTTCAATACGACAACCTGGGGGATTTGGTGCGAATCGGCTCCGATGCGGACCTGTCCGCGGAGATAATGCTGCGGTGGCCGATGGCTCCGCGCGATCCAGCAAAGCTGCTCGCCTTTTCGATACCCCAGAACGCCAAGCGGGGCGATGTCCGTTTCGAGAATCAGGCGATCAGAACCCCCATTTACACGTCGATTTTTATTCCCGCTAAAGAGGTCGTCTCTTTGCACAATGTGATCCTGCGGACGCGCCGGGACTTGCGCTTGTTCGGCTTCGACGATACCTATCTGGATCTTGTCGACGCCTTGAGCTATCAACCAGACGTCATCGACTATCCGCAAGGCGTCGCGCACCCGATGTCAGCGCTTCACCAGCGGGTCGGTGGCCGTGCCGATTACGATCTCGTCATGACGCCATCTCAGGGCATTCCGATTCCTCAAAGCGTCTGGCGCTTCCGCGTCGGTGATCGGGAGCACGCAATCGGTCTGGCGGCCGAGGGTGCCCGCAAGCTCGCAGTCTTGGATCGTCTTCTGCGTAACCGCCAGCTACGCAGAGGGTCGATTCTGTTTGTCGATGAGCCCGAGTCGACGCTGCATCCGGAGGCGATCACCGCTTTTCTCGATGTGCTTTATTCATTGGTCGAGGCGTTCGACCAGGATATTCAGATCTTCCTCGCAAGCCACTCCTATTTTGTCGTCAAGAAACTGTATCTGATCGCTCAGGAGAAGGGAATCTCGATTCCCGTGGCCATGGCTGAAGGGGACGCCTGGGAGATCGCCGATCTGAAGGATGGGATGCCTTCCAATCCCATCATCGACGAATCCATCCGGCTTTACAAAGAAGAAGTGGACCTGGTGCTGAAATGACCGCGGAGCCGATTGTCGAGTCCGGAATGTGCTTCGGGCCGTACCCGCAGGGGCACTGCTTCCATATCGAAGGCAGCCAACTGTATAGGCGGATCGCGCACGGCGTCAAGATGGCCGAGATGATCGTGTCGCCTTGCGCCGCTGCCGATCCACCGCGCCTGTGGATCATCGAAGCGAAGTCGAGTACACCCCGTCCGGAGACCCAGCCGGGCTTCGACGACTTTATCTGCGAGATTCGCGACAAGCTGACGAACGCCTTGACGCTCCTGATTGCGGCCTGTCTCGGACGACATGAGAACGGGCGCGACGCGCTTCCTGAGACCTTCAAGACGACCGATCTCGCACGGGCCGACTTTCGGCTAGTGCTGGTCATCAACGGACACCAGGACGCTTGGTGTGTGCCCTTGCAGGATGCGTTGTCCAAGGCCCTGCACGCCACCGTGAAGACTTGGCGGCTGAAACCGACTGCGGTTGCGGTGATTAGCGATGCAACGGCGCGACGGTATGGATTGGTTGACGTTGGGTCACCGCGCGGGGAAGACAGGCCGGAACCACACTGATGTAGCGAAGTCGTAACACTGTTGGAGCAAGTTCCGACGCTCCAGCGTCGCGTGAGGGCCGCGGCTGCACAATCCCGCATTGATATCGGCAAGAGGAGGTGAACAATGACCGACACAATTGAAGTATTGTACGACGGGAAGGTCTTTCGGCCGACGGGGCCGATCGCCCTGGCCCCCAATACCCGTGTGCGCATGGCCATCGAGAGCCTGCCGCCCGCCGAGCAGGAGGCCCCGTCTTTCCTTCGCACGGCGCGCGCGCTTGAGCTGGAAGGCCCCCCCGACTGGTCGGAGAAGGTCGACGAGTATCTGTATGGTGGGGCGCGACCCCATGTCGACTGAGGTGTTTCTGGACACCGCCTATGCGATTGCCCTTTCCTCGGCAAAGGATCAGTTGCATGTGCGTGCCATCGCACTCGCCGAGCAGATGGAGGCGGCAAGAATCCGACTCATGCAGGATCGCGGGCTGACCGACGCACTCACCACCGACGAGCATTTCCAACAGGCGGGCTTTTGGGCCTTGCTGCGCGAGGGCTTCTCGTGACCATCAACAAAACGGAGATCGATGCCAGCGGCCAAGTGCACCCACTGGAGCCACTCATCCGCTTGCCGTCCGGACGTTCCCTGCTCACATTGCTGGATGATCAAGCGAATGAGCCAGCGCTGTTGGCAGAGGCGGCGCTGGCCAAAGATTGGCTGAAACCGGAGGAGGATGAGGCATGGGTGTATTGGTCAACCCGACGGTAGAATTGCTTCGCGA
Organism: Candidatus Thiodictyon syntrophicum; assembly: GCF_002813775.1. NCBI lineage: Bacteria > Pseudomonadati > Pseudomonadota > Gammaproteobacteria > Chromatiales > Chromatiaceae > Thiodictyon > Candidatus Thiodictyon syntrophicum. The sequence continues at coordinate 5,660,366 of NZ_CP020370.1, read as the reverse complement.
CCGGCTGGTAGCGGCCCTCGCACCGCGCCGGATTATTCTCTTCGGATCGCGTGCGCGCGGGACCGCTCAGCCCGATAGCGATTACGACATTTTAGTCGTCGCGGACACCGATCTTCCATTTGAGGATCGGGGGGTTGCGGCGCGGCGGGCAGTCCGTGACGTGCGCGTCTCAAAGGATATCGTCGTCGTCACTCCTGATGAGTTCCGCAAGTATTCGACTTGGCTCACTGGGGTGGTACGGGATGCCGTTGAGCACGGGGAGGTTCTTTATGAGGCGGCCTGATGATCCGGAGGTCAACGATTGGCTGACGAAGGTCGCGGAGGATTATCGCGTCGCGCAGTTGCTCGCCGAATCGGCGGAACGGCTCGACGATGCGATCTGCTTTCACTGTCAGCAGGCGGCAGAGAAACTGCTTAAAGCGCTGCTGGTGGCGGCGGGCGCGCGTCCGCCCAGGACGCATGAAGCGATTACGATATTCTGGTTGTCGCGCAAACCAATCGGCCGTTTGACGATCCGGGGGGTTGCGTTGCGTGCTGCGCCGCGAGGTGGATGAATTGCCGTGGCCGAGGTTATGCTCGGGGCCGCCAAGACGGTGAAGCAGGTCTATCCAATGAACCAGATCCCAAAGAAGCTCAAACGTTTGCTGGCCGAGCAGGCGGACCGCGCCTGGGAAGCCGAGATGCGCGTGGCGCTGGTGGCCCTGGCGGAGCGGTTCGACCAGTGGCGCGCGGGCGCCCTGAGCTGCGATGAACTGGATCAGTCCGTCCATGCCTATCACAACGGGATTGCGCGTGACATCTGGAAGCGCTATGCCGGGAATGATCCGGTGCTCCCGGTGGCGCGTGCGGTGGCGCTGGGGATCCTTGAGCGTGAGTCGGTTCCGCCCGAGGTTCTTGCGCAGATCGCCGGGTTGGTGGACCTCTTCGCGCGTGGTGCGGACGACGATGATGAGGAGGGTGACGCATGAGCGCCACCACGCTGCATGGAGTTGACCGGCTCGCCTGGCTGGTGCAGGAAAGGCGCTGCGGCTACTGCGTCGATGCGCTGTTGGGGCGGGATTACCGGCCGCGGTGATGGGCCGGGCTTGGGCGTCGGTGCGCTTGGCGACGAATGGTCCGCACAGCGGACCCTACCGGCACCGTCATCATTTTGGCGCATCCAAGGCGTCCAGCAGCTTCTGGTGAATCCCGCCGAAGCCGCCGTTGCTCATGACCAGTACCTGATCGCCGGAGCGGGCCTCTGCGGCCACTTGTGCGACGATGGCGTCCACCGAGCCTAGGACCCTTGCCCGCTCGCCCAGCCCGGCGAAGACGGCCGCCGCGTCCCAGCCCAGGTCCGCGGGGGCGTGGATATAGATCAGGTCCGCGTCCGTGACGGAGGCGGCCAACTCGGCGTTGTGGACCCCCAGCCGCATGGTGTTGGAGCGCGGCTCCAGCACCGCGAGGATGCGCGCCGCACCCACCTGACGGCGCAACCCCTGGAGGGTGGTGGCGATGGCGGTGGGGTGGTGGGCGAAGTCGTCGAAGACGCGCACGCCCCGCACCTCGCCGCGCAGTTCCATGCGGCGCTTGACGCCTTGGAAGCGGGAGAGTGCCTCGATGCCGATGCCTACCGGGACCCCGGCGTGGCGGGCGGCGGCGAGGACGGCGAGGGCGTTGTTTACGTTGTGCAGGCCGGTCTGGCCCCAGTGGACCTGGCCCTGGGGGGTGCCGTCGTGCAGGACCTCGAAGCTGGAGCCGTCGGGTTGGATGAGTCGGGCGTCCCAGCCCGTCGCCGGTGCGGCAGACCGCCCGAAGACCTCGCACGGGGTCCAGCAGCCCATCGCCAGGACCTGGTCCAGGGCCGGGTCGGCGGCGGGGTGGATGATGAGCCCGGTGCCCGGCACGGTGCGCACCAGGTGGTGGAACTGGCGCTGGATCTGGGCCAAATCGTCGAAGATGTCCGCGTGGTCGAACTCCAGGTTGTTCAGGATCACGGTGCGCGGGCCGTAGTGGACGAACTTGGAGCGCTTGTCGAAGAAGGCGGTGTCGTATTCGTCCGCTTCCACCACGAAGAAGGGCGGGGAACCCAGGCGGGCCGAGACGCCGAAGTCCTGGGGTACACCGCCGATCAGAAAGCCCGGGTCAAGCCCGGCGTCGGCCAGGACCCAGGCGAGCATGCTGGCGGTGGTGGTCTTGCCGTGGGTCCCGGCCACGGCCAGCACCCAGCGCCCCTGCAACAGGTTGGCCTTGAGCCAGGCGGGGCCGGAGCAGTAAGGGAGGCCCCGATCCAGCATGGCCTCCACCGCCGGGATGCCGCGGCGCATGGCGTTGCCGACCACGACTACGTCCGGGGCCGGGTCCAACTGCGCGGCGTCATAGCCCTCCATGAGGGTGATGCCGGCCGCCTCGAGCTGGGTGCTCATCGGCGGATACACGTTTGCATCGGAGCCGGTGACGCGATGGCCCAGGGCGCGGGCGAGTTGGGCGATCCCGCCCATGAAGGTGCCGCAGATTCCGAGGATGTGCAGGTGCATATCGTCCTGGTGCTCAGTGTTAGAGGATTAACTCATAAGTTCAAAGCGCGCGTCGGGCTTGGCCGCCGGCCGTGCCGCTTGTTGTCCCGTAGGATGGGTAGAGCGCAGCGAAACCCATCGTTTGGGTGCAGCGATGGCGCGCTGCCGATAGCGCCATTTTCGTTGTCGTTGTCGTTGTCGTAATCGTACTCGGAGAAGCGATGCACTCTGGCGTGCGAGAGAATCCGGGCTCCTACGATAATCTCGACAACGACAACGACAACGACAACGACAACGATTGTGTCTGACGTGTTCTTGTCTCGCTGCTAACCGAATCATCCCCCGCCGAAGAGAACGCTGATCAGGGTTACCGCCAGGACCTCGTAGCCGACCGCGACCGCGATCCCCTGCCCCAGACTGATCCCGAAGGTGTGGCGCACGATGTGGCCGGTCACCAGCAGGTTCCAGGCCACCACCAGGAGCAACAGGAAGGCGCCCAGGGCGGCGGCATCGGACTCGGTGCTGCCGGTCGGGTTCAGGGCCAGGGGTCCCAGGGCGGCCAGTGCGATCAAGGCGCCGCTGCCCAACAGGGCGGTGCCGGCCTGGGTGAAGCGACCCAGGTGCCCGGTGAAGCGCAGCACCCCGTAGAGCAGTCCGAGTTGCAGGGACAACTCGACGATCCCCTGGACCAGGCTGGACAGGATGGGCTGACCGGAGATGAGTCCCACCAGCAACCCGGCGAACAGGTCGGCGGTCAGGACCGCCCGGAACAGGGTCGTGGAGGCGGGCAGGTCCTGCGGTGCCCGGCGCAGCAGGCAGAGGTCGACAAAAAAGCGGATCAGTGCCTGCACTGGGAAGTCCTGCGGCGAATCGGGCTTGTCATGATATACCGCCGCGCCCCTGCTGTGCTCAAGGCGCGCGTTGCCGGGTGCGCTTTCGTTGTCGTTGTCGTTGTCGTTGTCGTAATCGTGGTCGGACTATTCGATTACGACAACGACAACGACAACGACGCCCGGTCCGTGAGAACGTCCGGTCGCTGTAGCTCTAGGGTACGCGATGCGTACCCTACGATATCTGCGTTAATGTATCGGTTCTGATCGCACCCCGCGCCGCCGCATCAAGAGCGCCGCCGCGACCAGGCCTAGGGCGAGCCCGATTGCCGGCCAGTTGCCCCACCGCACGAAGGGGGTGGACCCGGTGCGGGGCTGGACCGGGGCGCTGAAGGTCCCGCGGACGAAGGCCGGGACCTGGCCGAGGACCCGGCCGCGCCAGTCGACGATGGCGGAGATGCCGGTATTGGTGGCGCGCACCAGGTCGCGCCCGGTCTCCAGGGCGCGCATCCGCGCCATCTCCAGGTGTTGGTGGGGCGCGAGCGAATCCCCGAACCAGGCGTCGTTGCTGACGCTGATCAGGAACTGCGCCTCCGGCAGGGCTTGGGCGACCTCCGCCGGGAAGATGTCCTCGTAACAGATGGCTGCGCCGGCGGTGCGGGCGCCGACCCGCAGTAGCGGGCGCGGTGCCGTACCAGCGCTGAAATCCGACATCGGGATCTCAAACATCTTCACCAGGGGGCCGAGCCACGCCTTGAAGGGCAGGAATTCACCGAAGGGCACCAGGTGACGCTTGGTGTAGAGGTCCTCCTGACTGCCGATGCTCAGGAGTCCGTTGTAGTAATTGCCGTTGTCCAGGTCCAGGACCGGGATGCCGAGGACGATCTCCGCCCCCTGGGCCCGCGCCTCCGCGGCCAGGGGCTCGATCAGCGGTTCCCGGACCTGGTGCAGGAAGTCCGGGATGGCCGTCTCCGGCCACAGGATCAGGTCCGAGTCCAGGTGTTCCCGGGTCAGGTCCACGTACACCTTGACGATGCCGACACGGGCCTCGGGGTCCCACTTGATCGCTTGGGGGATGTTGGCCTGGATCACGGTGGCCGTGAAGGGCGCGTCGGACGGCTGGGTCCAGGGCACCCGTTGCAGGGCCAGGCCGTCTAGCCAGAGGATGGCGAGCGCCGCGGCGGCGGCCAGGCGGCCCCGCCCGGGCCAGCGGATCAGGCCCCACAGGAGCCCGCCGGAGATGGCGGTCAGCAGGCTCAGCCCGTAGACCCCGAGGATCGGGGCATAACCCGCCAGGGGGCCATCGATCTGGGTGTAACCCAGGTTGAGCCAGGGGAAGCCGGTGAAGAGCCAGCCGCGCAGCCATTCACAGAGCACATAGAGCCCCGGCAGCAGCAGCACGGGACCGGTCCAGGACGGGGCCGGCTGCAGGCGCCGGGCGAGCCAGCCGGCCAGCGCGTAGTAGCCCGCCATCCACGCGATGAAGACCACCATCAGCAGGTTGGCGGCCCAGGCGTCCATGTTGCCGTATTGGTTGAGGCTGATGCGGATCCAGGCGACCCCAAAGCCCAGGAGGCCCAGGCCGAAGAGCCAGCCGCGCCGCAGCCCGGCGGCGGCCGGACCGGCGGCCAGGGACTCGTTCAACAGGGCCAGTGCGACGACGGCGAGTGGAAAGAGCGAGAAGGGCGCGAAGCCCAGGACCGCGAGCGCGCCGGCCGCGAGCGCGGTCACGGCGGGCAGGAAGGGCCGCAGGCGCGGGCCAAGACGGGTGAGACTCGGATGCATTGCAAGATCGCCTTGGCGCTGGGTGAGGTCGGGCGCGGTTCTAGCAGCCGCGGGCGGTGTGGTCAATCTGGGGTCTAGTCATACTCGGCGTCCTTCCACTGCCGCAGGGCCTTGAAGACCGCCGCGTGACCCTGGAGCCCGGCCCCGGCGAAGCGCTCGGCGGCGGCGATGACCTGGGGTTCGCCGGTGCGCAGGAAGGGGTTGGTGGCGAGTTCCAATGCCAGGTCGGACGGGACTGTCGGCAGGTCGTGGGCGCGTCGCGCGGCGTCCGCGCGGGCGCGGCTGCGCAACGCCGGGTTGTCCGGCTCCACCCAGTTGGCGAAGCCCAGGTTGGCCAGGGTGTATTCGTGGGCGCAGAAGAGTCGGGTCGCCGGGTCCAGGGCGGCGATGCGCCGCAGTGACCCGGACAACTGCTCGAAGGTGCCGTCGAAGACCCGCCCGCAGCCGACGGCGAACAGGGTGTCCCCACAGAACAGGCAGCCGTCCCCCAGGAAGGCGATATGGGTCGCCGTGTGGCCGGGCACCTCCCAGACCGTGAAGCGGCTGGCAAGCCCCGCGGGTGTGACCAACTCGCCCTCGCCGACCTGCTGGGTCAGGCCCTGGATGTGCGGGTCGCGGGGGCCGATGATGGCGAGCCCCGGGAAGGCCTGCGCCAGTTCGCCGAGCCCGCCCACATGGTCCGCATGGTGGTGGGTCACCAGCACGGCCGTGAGCCGCAGCCCCTCGGCGGCCAGCGTCTCCAGCACCGGGTCCGCGTCCCCGGGGTCCACCACCACGGCGTTGCGGCCCGGCGGTTCGGTCAGGAGCCAGATGTAGTTATCGTCGAAGGCGGGGATGGGGCGGGTCTCGATCATCGTGGTGGCCCTCATTGATCGCGGCGGGTCAGGAACATGGCGTCGCCGTAACTGAAGAAGCGATAGCGGCCGGCGATCGCGTGGCGGTAGGCGGCGCGGATGGGCTCCATGCCGGCAAAGGCGCAGACCAGCATCAGCAGCGTCGACTCCGGCAGGTGGAAGTTGGTGATCATGGCGTCCACCACCTGGAAGCGGTAGCCGGGGCGGATGAAGATCCGGCTGTCGCCCTGGAAGGGCTCAAGTTCCCCATGCGCGGCGGCGCTCTCCAGGCTGCGCACGCTGGTGGTGCCGACCGCGACGACGCGCCCGCCGGCCGCCCGGGTGGCCGCGACCTGGGCGCAGACCCGCGGGTCCACATCCAGCCACTCCGCGTGCATCCGGTGCTGGTCCAGGTCCTCCACCCGCACCGGCTGGAAGGTGCCGGCCCCCACATGCAGCGTGACCTCGGCGCGCGCTATCCCCAGGGCGGCCAGCCGCTCCAGCAGCGGCTGGTCGAAATGCAGGCCCGCGGTGGGGGCGGCGACGGCCCCGGTCCGGCTCCCGTAGACGGTCTGGTAGCGCTCCGCGTCCGCGTCCTCGTCCGGCCGCTCGATGTAGGGGGGCAGGGGGACATGCCCCTGGGTCTGCATGAGGAGTGGGAAGGGCTGGTCCAGGGCGCGCAGCAGGAACAGGTCGGCGTCCCGCCCCAGGACCTCCAGGCGCCCTCCGCCCCCGAGCAGGATCAGGCTGCCGGGCCTGGGCGACTTGGAGGCCCGCACCTGAGCCTGCGCCTGTGCTGGCCCCAGCAGGCGCTCGATCAGGACTTCGACCGCACCCCCCGAGTCCTTGTGCCCGAACAGCCGCGCACGCATTACCCGCGTGTTGTTGAAGACCAGCAGGTCGCCGGGGCGCAGCTGCTCCGGCAGATCGGTGAACAGCAGATCGCGCGGGGTGGTGCCGTCCCCGTCCAGGGCCAGGAGCCGCGAGGCCGAGCGCTGCGCCAGCGGGCGCTGGGCGATCAGCCCGGGGGGCAGGTCGAAATGGAAGTCGGAGCGCTTCACGCGAATCACTAAAGTCCGGCGCGGTGTCGTTCCCGATCATGATACCGGTTCCCGTGCCCCGAGACTGTGCGCGAATGCCGACACCGTCGCGCCGCGTGGAAACCCCGGCCGCGCCCGGTGTGGCCCCGCCCCCGCCCGGTTTCTGCTATCATGGCCGACTTCTTGCGGCTCCCGTGTGCGGCCTGCAGCGGCGCACGCAACCGGCGCGCCATTGCGTGCCGCCGCCCTTGCATCCCCGCGCCCCTCCACCGAGACCCGCGACGGTCCCCAACGATGACCGATCTCAGCCACATCCGTAATTTCTCGATCATTGCCCACATCGACCACGGCAAGTCGACGATTGCGGATCGTTTCATCCAACTGTCCGGGGCCTTGACCGAGCGCGAGATGTCGAGTCAGGTGCTCGACTCTATGGATCTGGAGCGCGAGCGCGGGATCACCATCAAGGCCCAGAGCATCGCCCTGGACTTCAAGTCCCGGGATGGACGCACCTATCTGCTGAATTTCATCGACACCCCGGGCCATGTGGACTTCTCCTATGAGGTCTCTCGCTCGCTCGCCGCCTGTGAGGGTGCGCTGCTGGTGGTGGACGCGGCCCAGGGTGTGGAGGCACAGAGCGTGGCCAACTGCTATACGGCCATCGAGCAGGGGCTGGAGGTGCTGCCGGTCCTGAACAAGATCGACCTGCCCAACGCCGAGCCGGAGCGGGTGATCAAGGAGATCGAGGAGATCATCGGTATCGAGGCCGAGGACGCCCTGCGGGTGAGCGCCAAGACCGGCGAGGGCATTCCCGACCTGCTGGAGGCCCTGGTGCTGCGCATCCCGCCCCCCAAGGGCGACCGCGAAGCGCCCCTGCAGGCCCTGATCATCGACTCCTGGTTCGATCCCTATGTGGGCGTGGTGTCGCTGGTGCGGGTCATGAACGGGGAGATGCGCCGCCGCGACAAGATCGTCATGCTGGCCACCGGGCGCACCCAGTTGGTGGACTCGGTGGGGGTCTTCACGCCGAAGAAGGTCGAACGCCCGAGCCTGGGCCCCGGTGAGGTCGGCTATCTGATCGCCTCGATCAAGGAGATCGATGGCGCCCCAGTCGGCGATACCATCACCAGGCCAGAGCGGCCCGGAGAGAAGCTCGAGGGCTTCAAGGAGATGCGCCCGCGGGTCTTCTCCGGCCTCTATCCGGTGGACTCGGACGCCTACGAGGACCTGCGCGAGGCTCTGAGCAAACTGCGGCTCAACGACGCCTCCCTGTTCTACGAGCCGGAGGTGTCCCAGGCCCTGGGGTTCGGCTTCCGCTGCGGCTTTCTGGGGATGCTCCACATGGAGATCGTCCAGGAACGCCTCGAGCGCGAATATGATCTCGACCTCATCACCACGGCCCCGACCGTGGTCTATGAGGTGCTGCGCCAGGACGGTGAGGTCTTTCGTATCGACAACCCGGCCAATCTGCCGGAGCCTAACAAGATCAGCGAGGTCCGTGAGCCGATCATCGAGGCCCACATCCTCACCCCCCCCGACTACCTGGGTAACGTGATCAACCTGTGCATCGAGAAGCGCGGGGTGCAGAAGCAGATCCAGTACCTGGGCGGCCAGGTCCAGGTGACCTATGAACTGCCGCTCGCCGAGGTCGTGCTCGATTTCTTCGACCGCCTCAAGTCGGCCAGCCGCGGCTATGCCTCCTTCGAGTACGAGCATAAGCGCTTTCAGGCCTCCGACCTGGTGAAGCTCGATGTCCTGATCAACGGCGACAAGGTCGACTCGCTCTCGACCATCGTGCACCGTGCGGTGTCGCAGTCCCGCGGCCAGGATATCACCGTACGGATGAAGGAGTTGATCCCGCGGCAGATGTTCGAGGTGGCCATCCAGGCCGCCATCGGCAGCAAGATCATCGCCCGCACGACCGTCAAGGCCCTGCGCAAGAACGTGTTGGCCAAGTGCTACGGGGGCGATGTCTCGCGCAAGCGCAAGCTCCTGGACAAACAGAAGAAGGGCAAGAAGCGCATGAAACAGGTCGGCCGGGTCGAGATCCCTCAGGAGGCCTTCCTTGCCGTGCTCCAGGTGGGCAAGGATAATTGACGGACGCACCGGGGCACCTTGAGTTTTCTACACTGAGATATCCATGAATTTTGATTTTCCAGCCTTTTTGGTGCTGGCCTGCGCCGTCACCGGCGGCATCTGGCTGGTGGATGCCCTGGTTTTCGCGCCGCGGCGTCGCGCCTTGGCGCCGACGGATGGGTCTGTGGTCGCGGTGCCGGGTCCGGCCGGGGGGCGCGAGCCCATCCTGGTTGAGTATGCCCGCTCGTTTTTCCCGGTGATCCTCGTCGTCCTGTTGTTGCGCTCCTTTGTGGTCGAGCCCTTTCGCATCCCCTCCAACTCGATGATGCCGACCCTGCTGACCGGGGATTTTATCCTGGTCAACAAGTTTGCCTATGGGCTGCGCCTGCCGGTCCTCAATTTCAAGTTTCTGCCTGTCGGGGAACCCCGGCACGGTGACGTGGTGGTCTTCAAGTACCCGCAGGACGGCAAGACCGACTACATCAAACGGATCATCGGGGTCCCGGGTGACGAGGTCTTCTATCGCGACAAGACCATCTACCTCAACGGCAAGCCCCAGGGTCAAGTGGCGCTTGGACGCTACACCGGGGTGGCGTCCGGGGCGGGTATGACCGGCGCCCGGGAGGCGGTGGAGACGCTCGCCGGCGTGGAGCACCACACCCTGGTCCGCCAGGGTCTGCCGGACCTGCCGCCCGGGTGTCGCGTGCTTGCCGCTGGGCCGGTGCAGGTACCGCCTGGGTTTTACTTCGTCATGGGCGACAATCGTGACAACAGCAATGACAGCCGCTGCTGGGGGTTCGTTCCCGAGGAAAACCTGGTCGGCAAGGCCTTTGCCATCTGGATGCACTGGGACGGCGAACGCGACGGCTTTCCGCCCATTGCCTGGGGCCGGCTCGGCAACCTGATTCGCTAATCTGATTTCAGTGAGGGGTGATCGATATGACTAAGATGCCGGCCCGACAGCAGGGAATGGGGATGAGCGGCATACTGTTCGTCCTCGTGGTGGTCATCTTCGTCGTGACCGTGCTGTTCAAGCTCGGTCCCTCCTATATGAGCTACATGACCATGAAATCCATCATGAATGGGGTCGCGGAGTCGCCGGAGCCTATCCTGGGAGGTAAACAGGCGATCATGCGGGTCCTGGAGAATCGCATGATGGTCAATGACGTCCGCGCCGTTGGTGTCAATGCCTTCTCCTTCAAGAAGGCCGGTGAGGATGCCTTCGATGTGACGCTGAAATACGAGCAGCGCGAGCATCTCTTTTTCAACGTCGATGCGGTGCTGACCTTCAACCACACGGTTGTGGTCAAGGGGCGGTGAGTACGGACAGCCGCCGTTTGGCCCGCGCCCTGGGTCACCCCTTCGCCCGTGCGGACCTGCTCCAGCAGGCCCTCACCCACCGCAGTGCCGGTGCCGTCAACAATGAGCGGCTGGAATTTCTCGGCGATGCCCTGATCGGCTTCACCATTGCCGAGGCCCTGGTAGGCCGCTTCCCGCACGCCGACGAGGGGACCCTGAGCCGGATGCGTGCCGCTTTGGTCAAACGCGAGTCCCTGGCGCAACTCGCCCGTGGGCTGGAGCTGGGCGACTACCTGCGCCTGGGCGCGGGCGAGCTGCGCACCGGCGGCCATACCCGCGACTCCATCCTGGCGGATGCCCTGGAGGCGGTCCTGGGGGCCATCTATCTGGACGGGGAATTCAATCGGGCGCGCACCGTGGTTCTGAACCTCTTTCGTGCCTCGCTGGCGCAACTCAACGACGCGCACGCGAGCAAGGACCCCAAGACCCGACTACAGGAACTCCTGCAGGCGCGCCGCCGCCCCATCCCCGAGTATGAGGTGTTGACGGTCGGCGGCACCCAGCACGCCCAGAGCTTCACCGTCAGTTGCGTTCTGCCGGATGACGGGCGTCTGAGTCGGGGTGAGGGCAGCAGTCGACGGCGCGCTGAACAGGCCGCTGCCGAGGCCATGCTCATTCAATTTGAAGGACAGGTCGCCCATGGCTGATCCGGCATTGACGCGCTGCGGCTACGTTACGCTCATCGGGCGGCCCAACGTGGGCAAGTCCACGCTGCTCAATCGTATCCTGGGCCAGAAGCTGGCCATTACCTCCCACAAGGCGCAGACCACCCGCCACGCGATCCTGGGTATCAAGACCAGACCCGAGGGTCAGATCCTGTTCGTCGATACGCCGGGTATCCATCGCCGCGGCGAGGGTGCGCTCAATCGCTATCTCAACCGGGCCGCCCGCACGGCCATCGGCGATACGGACCTGGTACTGCTGGTGGTCGAGGCCCTGCGTTGGACCGACGAGGACGCACTGGCCCTGGAGGCCCTGACCACTGCCGCGCTGCCCGCCATTGCGGTGATCAACAAGGTCGATGGGATACCCGACAAGTCGGTCCTGTTGCCGTACCTGGAGACGCTGGCAGCGCGCTACGGGTTCCGGTCACTGGTGCCGGTCTCCGCCGCTCGCGGCGACGGGATCGAGGCCCTGGAGCGATCGGTGATCGCCGCCCTGCCCGAGGGTGAGTTCAAGTACCCGCAGGACCAGATCACGGACCGCTCGGAGCGCTTCTTTGCCGCCGAACTGCTGCGTGAGCAACTGGTCCAGCGCTACGGTGAGGAGTTGCCCTATCGCACCACGGTGGAGATCGAGCGCTTTGAAGCGGTGGACGGGCGTTACCGGATCAATGCCCTGATCTGGGTCGAGCGCCCGGGGCAGAAGGCGATCCTGATCGGCCGCGGCGGCGAGGCCATGAAGGCGACCGCCACCCAGGCGCGCCTGGAGATGCAGAAGCTCTTCGGCTGCTCGGTGCACCTGGAGGTCTGGGTCAAGGTCAAGAAGAGCTGGTCCAGCGACGAGGCGGCCCTTGCGCGGCTGGGTTATCGCGACGGGTAAAGCCTGCGTGCGGGCCGGCAGTAACGAGTCGAGAACAAGTTAAACGCAGACACCATCGTTGTCGTTGTCGTTGTCGTTGTCGTTGTCGTAATCGTAATCGGAGAAGCGATGCAATTCGGGGCACTACGATAATGTCGACAACGACAACGACAACGACAACGACAACGACAACGACAACGACAACGACAACGACAGCGGCGCAAAGAGCGTCCTCTATTGGTATGAAGCCGTGCCTCGCCCTACTGGTGTTCCAACGTGGCTGCGCGTCGTGACGCTGGTCTGTTGCGCGCGCTGGTCCTGCATCGGCGTGACTATGGCAACACCAGCCTGTTGCTGGATCTGTTCGCCGCTGGTGTCGGTCGGTTCCCGGCCATCGCGAAGGGGGCTCGCCGCGGCCGCAGCCCCGCAAGCGCCTTGCTGCAACCCTTTGCACCTATCTGGATCGGCGTGGTGGGGCGCGGCGAGGTGCTGACCCTGACGGGCTGCGAGGCGGCCGGGCGCCCCTTCGCCCTGGGCGGGCGGGCCCTGCCGTGCGGCTTTTATCTGAACGAGGTGCTGCTGCGTGTGCTCGGCCGCCATGACCCCCAGGACGCGATTTTTGCCTTCTATCACGCCGCCCTGGGCCAATTGGCCGCCGGGGAGGACCTGGACTCGGTGCTGCGTCGCTTCGAGCTGCGCCTGCTGGAGGCCCTGGGCTATGCGCCCGGCCTCGACCTGGTGGCGGACGGCGGCGTGGCGGTGGAGCCCGACCGTCACTATCTGGTCGAGCCTGGGCGCGGCACCCGGGCGGCCGCGGCCGACGCGCCGGGTGAACGGGTCTGCGGCGCGACCCTACTCGCGCTCGCCCGCGGCGAGACGCTCGGGGTCGCGCAGGCCCGTGAGGCGCGCGCCCTGTTGCGGCGCCTGCTCGAACCCCATCTTGGCCCCAAGCCGCTGAAGAGCCGTGAACTCTTCCGGCGCTGGCAGGGGCGGGCAAGGGCAGAATCTTGTCCGCAAACGAACGCAAATGAACGCAAATAGGTTCCCGATGATGAGGCTGTCGTTATTGGCGCGGGCCTTGCTCCAGCCAGACGGCGGCTGCCAAGGGGATCGGAACTGACCCCTGCATCCGTAGAGAAGGCCAACTGAACGCAAGGGGAACGACCCGCGGACCTGTAGGTCCGGGATCACTGATCTTATTTGCGTTCATTTGCGTTCATTTGCGGACCAATCTCGTCTCTATTTTCGCGCGCATGAGGGAGGCACTGATGAACACCATAGCACCGCCCGAGGTCCTGCTCGGGGTCAATATCGACCACGTCTGCACCATCCGGCAGGCGCGGGGGACCCGCTATCCGGAGCCGATCCAGGCGGCCCTGGTGGCGGAGCAGGCGGGGGCCGACCTCATCACCCTGCACCTGCGCGAGGATCGCCGACACATCCAGGACCGGGACGTGGAACTGCTGCGCAACATCCTGGTGACCCGCATGAACCTGGAAATGGCCGCCACCGCGGAGATGGGCCGCATTGCCGCCCGATTGCGCCCGCCGGACTGCTGCCTGGTGCCGGAGCGGCGCGCCGAGTTGACGACCGAGGGCGGTTTGGACGTGGTCGGTCAGCGGGCCGCGCTGACCGACTTCTGCGCCATGCTGGCGGAGGCCCGGGTGCGGGTATCGCTCTTCATCGATCCGGACCCGGCGCAACTGGAGGCGGCCCACGCGGTGGGGGCGCCGGTCGTGGAGATCCACACCGGGCGCTACGCCGATGCCCAGGCGCCGCAGGAGCGGACCCTGGAGTTCGAGCGCATCCGTTGCGCGGTGGAACTGGGGCTTGAGCTCGGACTCCAGGTCAATGCGGGTCACGGTCTGGATTACCACAACGTCAAGGCCGTGGCCGCCATCCCCGGGGTCCGCGAGCTCAACATCGGTCACGCCATCGTGGCGCGTGCCCTGTTCTGCGGCCTGGATCAGGCCGTGCGGGACATGAAGCGGGTCATCGACGCCGCGGTGGCGCGCGCGACCTGAGCCATGCCTTCACCCATCGCGGGATAAGAAAGTTACTCTCACGCAGACACGGAGCCACAAAGAAAGAACGTTTTCTCCGTGGTTCCGTGTCTTTGTGAGAGGATTCAAGGAATATGGGTAACGACAGCGGCCGCAGCCGGTGCGTCAATCCTCAAGAAGAGTAAGAGTCCGCCATGTCTTTTGACACCCTGACCCTGGTCCTTGCCGCCAACCGCGGCACCGGACTCGAACCGCTGACCATCGATCGGCCCAAGGCCGCCGTGCCCTTCGGCGGCAAGTACCGGGTCATCGATTTCACGCTGGCCAACTGCCTGCACTCGGGTCTGCGCCAGGTCCTGGTGCTCACCCAATACAAGAGCCACTCGCTGCACAAGCACCTGCGCGATGGCTGGTCCATCTTCAATCCGGAACTGCGCGAATTCATCACCGCGGTGCCGCCCCAGCAGCGCGAGGGCCTCAACTGGTACGGCGGCCCCTTCGACGCCATCCGTCAGAACCGCTATCTGGTGGAGCGCAGCCCCGCCAGCCAGGTCCTGGTGCTGGTGGGCGAGGCCATCTACCGCATGGACTATGCGGAGCTGGTCCGGGCCCACCGGGAGTCCGGCGCCCAGGTGACGCTCGCGGTGCGCGGTATCCGGGAGCCCGGGTCAGGCGTGCAACCGCTGGTGCGCCTCGACGGCGAGGGGCAGGTCCTGGGGCTGTCGCCGGCCCCCGCGGGCGCGTCCGGGGACCCGGGGTCGGGGGATGAGACCCTCTCCACCATGGGCGTCTACTGCTTCGAGAAGTCCTGGCTGCTCGCCGCCCTGGATCCCGCCCGGGAGGGGCCGGACCTGGACCTGGGGTTGGACCTGATCGCCCCGCTGCTGGGCGATCTGAAGGCCTGCGGCTACCGCTTCGGCGGTGAGCGCGGCCGGGTGACACCGGACCGCTACTGGTGCGATCTGGCCGGTATCGACGACTACTACCAGGCCAACATGGGCCTGCTGCGCGCCGCCCCCCCGCTCGACCTCTACCAGACCGACTGGAACATCCGCACCTACCAGGGCCAATTCCCGCCGGCGCGTACCGTCCCCGGCGTCACCAGCGGCACCGAGGGAATCTTCGTCAACTCCATGCTCTCCGCCGGCACGGTCATCAGCGGCGGCGGCGTCAACCAGTCCATCCTGTTCCCCCGGGTGCGGGTCTGCGACGGCGCCATCGTCGACTCTTCCATTCTCTTCGACGGGGTCCAGGTCGGGCCGGGCGCCAACCTGCGCAACTGCATCATCGAGAAGGACGTCCAGGTCCCGCCCAAGGTGCGCATCGGCTTCGAGCGCACGCAGGATAGCGAGCGTTTTACGGTCTCGCCCGGGGGGATCGCGGTGGTGCCCAAGGGTTATCGGTTCTAGCGTCGTGGGCCCCCGGAGTCCAAGGCTTCAGCCTTGGCGGGGCCCGTAGGGTCCGCTGTGCGGACCGACGACCGCGCAGCCAACGCGATGGCCGCAGTCATAATCAATGCCCCCGGCCGCGCCCAGCCGGGGCCGCCGGCCCAGGGTACGTCCTCAGGTCCGGCCCGCCGCCTCCCCGATCGACCGCCAGGGAAAGACCTCGATCCCCGCGCGGCTGTACTCGTCGTCACCGCCATAGACCAGCCAGCCCGGCAAGGCGTCCGCGCCGACCAATGAGCGCCACTTTTCGATCCCCCGGAGCCAGTCGCTCACCAGGGTGGCGCCCGACTTGATCTCGACCGGCTGCAAACGGGTGCCCGACTCGAAGAGCAGATCGACCTCGTTGCCCGTATTGTCGCGCCAGAACCAGAGTCCGGCCGGTTGGCCCGCGTTGAAGCGCTGTTTGACGAATTCGCCGACCACCAGGGTCTCGAACAGCGCACCGCGCTGCGGGTGGATATTGAGCGCCGCACTGTCCCTGATCCCGAGCAGCGCCGCGGCCAGCCCGGTGTCGAGGAAATAGAGCTTCGGCGTCTTCACCAGGCGCTTGCCGAAGTTGCGGAAATAGGGCGGCAGCAACAGCACCAGATAGCTCGCCTCCAGGACCGTCAGCCATTCCCGGGCGGTAGTGTGCGATATGCCGCAGTCGTTCGCCAACGCCGAAAGATTCAGCAATTGCCCGGTGCGCGCCGCACACAGCCGCACAAAACGCTGGAACAGCGTGAGATCCCGTACCGCGAGTAATTGACGGACATCGCGCTCCAGATAGGTCGCGATATAGCTCGGAAACCAGTCGCCGGGCGCGAGCGGGCGGTCATAGAGGGGTGGATAGGCCCCGCGCCACAAGAGGGTGTCCAGGTCCCCGGGCAGGAGGCTGGCCCCGGCCAGTTCCGGCAGTGAGAACGGCAGGAGTTCGATCCGCCCGACCCGCCCGGCCAGGGATTGGGTGATGCGCGACATGAGCCCGAACTGCTGCGAGCCTGTCAGCACGAAATCGCCCATCCGCTGCCTGGCATCGACCAACCCCTGCAGGTAGGACATCAGGTCGGGGGCGTGCTGCGCCTCGTCGATCACGGCCCCGTCCGGAAAGCGGGCGAGGAATCCCCGTGGGTCCACCAGCGCCAGTTCGCGCTGGTCCGGCTCCTCCAGCGACACATAGGCCCGCCCGGGGTTCAGGGACTTGGCCAGGGTCGTCTTGCCCGATTGGCGCGGACCGGTGATCGCGAGGATCGGGAAGCCGCGCGCGAGGCGCAGCGCGGTGTCGGTGGCGTGACGAGGAATCATGGTGGGGATTTTACAAATTGCAGGTCTTAGCTGCAATCTGTAAAAGAAGGCGAGGCGCAAGAAGACCCAGGCGTTGTCGAACCCAGATCCCGCAATGACTCACGCCAAGGCGCGAAGCTCGCCAAGAAATCCCCAAGCTGCCACCTCTCAGCCCGCCCTTCGGAGTCCAAGGCTTCAGCCTTGGATGGGGGGACCAAGGCTGAAGCCTTGGACTCTAGGCGGTCCGGGGCTGAGGAAGTGCGAAAACATTCAGGACGGTCTACAAACCCCGTCCCGCGTTAGCGGGTCAGGAGACGGCTTGGGCAAGAAACGCTGATCAACAAGTAGACCACGGGTTCGGCATGGGCCGCCGCGGCATTGTAGGCATGGATATCCGCGACCTCGGCCTGTGCCAGCAGGGCAAACCGGCGGTGGGTCAGTTCCTCCAATTCAGTCAAGTGCTTGAGACAGTCACGGGCGGTCAGAAGGTGTTGTCCCCAACGCTGATGCGAGGCGGCCAACAGCCGTTTGATCTGGGCGAAGTTCGGGCTCGGGGCGGACTCGAACAGGTACAGCCGGGCATAATCTGGAGCGTGTTGCGTCAGCAATTGCAGTGCAACGCCCTCACACACCTGGGCCGCCAAAGGTAACGACGCGTCGTCATGCACCATCAACCAGGGGCGGCTGGTATCGTAGGGACCAATGCCGTGTACGGTAATTGGTCCAGGGTGCCAATCTGGACCGCTGGCGGTGTCGGGGTTTCAGTC
The DNA here is from genome assembly GCF_002813775.1 of Candidatus Thiodictyon syntrophicum. Taxonomy (NCBI): domain Bacteria; kingdom Pseudomonadati; phylum Pseudomonadota; class Gammaproteobacteria; order Chromatiales; family Chromatiaceae; genus Thiodictyon; species Candidatus Thiodictyon syntrophicum. The sequence continues at coordinate 5,642,946 of NZ_CP020370.1, read as the reverse complement.
GGCTTGAAGGACATGCGCGGTTCGCTGCCACGCCGTGCGCGGGCGTCGAGAGCAGACCTTGGGGGTGGGGTCTCGACGAACGCCCTCCCGGGGTCCGTACGGGTTGACGCCCGGCTGCAGCTGCCGACGTTGCGGGCGCACCGGAAAATTGGGTTTGCCAAGCCCCCCAACCATCGGTAGAATTGTGGGCTGTTGACGACAGGCGCGTAGCTCAGCTGGTTAGAGCACCACCTTGACATGGTGGGGGTCGTTGGTTCGAGTCCAATCGCGCCTACCAATATCTCTGCCGCCGGCTACCGGCCCAGCCCCCGCCGCTCTTGAGCGTGCCGGGGGCTTGCGGCCGGTAGTCGGCGGTGTTCGTTTCGGTCCTCGTCGGGGGCCGCCGTCATGTGATCTTTGGTAGCGATCACCACTGAATCTTAAGGATTTTCCCCATGCCCCAGATCAGTCTCCCCGACGGTTCAGTCCGTCCCTTCGATGCCCCGGTGTCCGTGCTTCAGGTGGCCGCCGCCATCGGTCCCGGCCTCGCCAAGGCGGCGCTGGCCGGGCGGGTGGACGGGCGTCTGGTCGATACCTCCTATGTGATCGAGAACGACGCGACCCTTGCCATCGTCACCGCCAAGGACGAGGCCGACGCGCTGGAACTGCTGCGCCACGACGCCGCCCATGTGATGGCCCAGGCGGTGCAGGAACTGTTCCCCGGCACCCAGGTGACCATCGGTCCGGCGATCGAGAACGGCTTCTACTACGACTTCGCCCGCGCCGAGCCCTTCGTCCCGGAGGACCTGGAGAAGATCGAGGCGCGGATGCATGAGATCGTCAAGCGCGATCTGCCGATCACCCGCGAGGTGATGGACCGCGACGAGGCCAAGCGGGTCTTCGCGGCCCTGGGCGAGACCTACAAGGTCGAGATCATTGAGGACATCATCCCGGTGGGGGAGGAGGTCTCGATCTACCGCCAGGGCGACTGGTTCGATGTCTGCCGCGGTCCACACCTGCCGAGCACCGGGAAGCTTGGCGAGGGCTTCAAGCTCACCAAGGTGGCCGGCGCCTACTGGCGCGGCGACTCCAAGAACGCCCAACTCCAGCGCATCTACGGCACCGCCTGGCGCGACAAGAAGGAACTGCGCGCCTACCTCACCCGCCTGGAGGAGGCCGAGAAGCGCGACCACCGCAAGCTCGGCCGGCAACTCGACCTCTTCCACTTCCAGGACGAGGCCCCGGGGATGGCCTTCTGGCACCATAAGGGCCGGATCATCTATCGCCTGGCCGAGCAGTACATGCGCGAGAAGCTCGCGGAGTACGGCTACGAGGAGGTGGAGACGCCGCAGGTCTTGGACCGCTCGCTCTGGGAGCGCTCCGGCCACTGGGACAAGTTCGCCGGCGGCATGTTCACCACCCAGTTGGACGAACACGACTACGCGATCAAGCCCATGAACTGCCCGGGGCATATCCAACTCTACAACCAGGGCCTGAAGAGCTACCGGGACCTGCCGTTGCGCATGGCCGAGTTCGGGGTGGTGCACCGCTACGAGCCTTCCGGTACTCTGCACGGGCTGATGCGCGCACGCCGTTTTACGCAGGACGACGCCCACATCTTCTGTACCGAGGACCAGCTCCAGGCGGAGGTGGCGACCCTGATCGACATGGTCTTCGAGACCTATCGGGACTTCGGTTTCGAGCAGGTGGCGCTGGCCCTGTCGCTGCGCCCCGACCAGCGGGTCGGCAGCGACGACCTGTGGGACAAGGGCGAAGCGGCGCTCGATAAGGCTTTGCGCGATAAGGGCCTGGAGTTCAAAGTCCAGCCGGGCGAGGGCGCCTTCTACGGCCCCAAGATCGAATTTACCCTGCACGACAGCATCGGGCGGGCCTGGCAGTGCGGTACCATCCAGGTCGACTTCTCCATGCCTGGGCGGCTCGGGGCGCACTATATCGCCGAGGACAACGCCAAGGCGACCCCGGTGATGATCCACCGCGCCGTCCTGGGGTCGGTGGAGCGTTTCATCGGCATCCTGATCGAGCACTATGCCGGGCTGCTGCCGCTGTGGCTGTCCCCGGTGCAGGCGGTGGTGCTCAATATCACCGACGCCCAGGCACCCTATGTGACCGAGGTGACTAACGCCTTGCGCAAAAAGGGCTTCCGTGTGGATGCGGACTTGAGAAACGAGAAGATCGGCTTTAAGATTCGCGCCCACACGCTGCAACGGGTACCCTATCTACTGATCCTGGGTGATCGCGAGGTGGAGGCCCGGACCCTGACGGTGCGTGACCGTAAGGGTCAGGACCTGGGCTCCTTCGCGCTCGACGCCTTTGCGCAGCGCTTGGGCGACGAGGTCGCGCGGCGGGTGCACGACTAAGCCCCCCACGGGCTTGCGCGGCGGCGCGGGCTAGGGCGGCGGTTTTTTGCGGCGGTGACAGGCAGTCGCCGCCCGGCGGGCCAGACCTCCATCGGGGGTCATACGTCTGCAACGCGGGCCGGGGTTGATCCCGGCCGCCGGACAAGGACGGCCTTTTTTCTATCCTTGTGGAGGAACCTGCAATCGCTGCACCAAAGAGAAACCGCGTCAATCGCGAAATCAACATCCCGGAAGTAAGGTTGATCGGCGCGGATGGCAACCAGGTTGGGGTCGTGCGGGTCCGCGAGGCCCTGGAGATGGCGGAAGAGGCGGGGATGGATCTCGTGGAGATAGTCCCGACCGCCGAACCCCCGGTATGCCGTCTCATGGACTACGGCAAGTTCCGCTTCGACCAGAAAAAGAAGCAGAACGAGGCCAAGAAGAAGCAGAAGCAGGTCCAGATCAAGGAGATCAAGTTTCGCCCAGGGACGGATGAAGGGGACTATCAGGTCAAACTGCGCAACCTGATCCGTTTCCTGGAAGAAGGGGATAAGGCGAAGGTCACCATGCGTTTTCGCGGGCGTGAACATGCGCACCGTGAGCTTGGGCTGGAATTGCTCAAGCGGGTGGAGACCGACCTCGCCCCGCACAGCATCGTGGAACAACAACCCCAGATGGAAGGACGCCAGATGGTGATGGTGCTGGGCCCCAAAAAACACTAAATAATAAACGTTTGCAAATCGCGAAGTGAGAATATGCCCAAGATCAAGACCAATCGCGGGGCGGCGAAGCGCTTTAAGCGCACGTCCTCCGGTGTCAAGTGCTACTCCTCCTTTCGGCGGCACATCCTGACCAAGAAGACAACCAAGCGGAAGCGTCAACTGCGTTCCGCCAAGTTGATTCATGCGTCGGATCTCAAGTCCGCGCGGCGGATGATCCCCTACTGCTGATCGCACCTGATACCGGAGAACAACGATGCCACGCGTTAAACGGGGCGTAACCGCTCACGCCCGTCACAAGAAGATCATGAAGCAGGCGAAGGGCTACTACGGTGCCCGCAGCCGAGTCTTTCGTGTCGCCAAGCAGGCGGTCATCAAGGCCGGTCAATACGCCTACCGTGACCGCCGCCAGAAGAAGCGCCAGTTCCGCGCCCTGTGGATCGCCCGTATCAATGCGGCGGCCCGCGAGAATGGACTCTCCTACAGCCGGCTGATCAATGGTCTGAAGCTGGCCGGGGTCGAGGTGGATCGCAAGATGCTTGCGGACATCGCCTACCACGACTCGGTCGCCTTCGGCGCCATCGCCGAGCAGGCCAAGGGCGCCCTGGCGGCCTGAGACCTGGGGGCTTGAGCGGGACGGAAGGTCCCGCTCAAGCCTGGTAAAGGAAGGGAAAGGCCCTGGTCTTTCCCCTTTTTTTGCCCTTCCGGTCGGCCGTGCAGAGGCGGCGACACCTGTCATTGCCGTGCGTTCGAGCCGGCTGAAATAAATGGACAGGATTAACAGGATTTCTCAGGATTTACAGGATTGGGTTCAAGATGCAGGATTCTTATCCTGTTAATCCTGAGAAATCCTGTTAATCCTGTCTAATTTCTCTCCGAATTGCGGTGGCGTTCGGGTTCGATTTGAGTGCCGGTCCCTGCGCTCTGCGGCCCCATGTCGTTGCGGTTCTCTATGATTGCTGCAAGGTCTGAAAATGCCTGAACGGTCCGGACTCGGAATAGACCCACTGCGTGAGGCGGCGCTCGCGGCCATTGCCGCGGTGCCGGACCTGGCCGCGCTGGATCAGGTACGCGTCCGCTATCTGGGCAAGAGCGGCGACCTGACGCTGCTGCTGAAGCAACTCGGCGGTCTGCCCAAGGAGGAGCGCCCCGCCGCGGGTCAGTTGATCAATGTGGCGAAGGACGCGGTCGCGCAGGCCATCGAGGCGCGCAAGTCGGTCCTGGAAGAGGCGGCCCTGGCGGCGCGTCTGGCGGCCGGGCGGGTGGATGTCACCCTGCCCGGACGGGGCGGGCGTGCGGGCGGCCTGCACCCGGTCACCCGGACCCTGCGGCGGATCGAGCGCCTCTTTGCCGACGCCGGCTTCGCGGTCGCCGAGGGACCGGAGGTGGAGACCGCCTACCACAACTTCGAGGCGCTCAACATCCCCGAGCACCACCCGGCCCGGGCGATGCACGACACCTTCTATTTCGACGCGGACCTGCTGCTGCGCACCCATACCTCGCCGGTGCAGATCCGGGTGATGACCGAGCAGGCCCCGCCGCTCAAGATCATCGCCCCCGGGCGGGTCTACCGCTGCGACTCGGACCTGACGCACACCCCGATGTTTCATCAGGTGGAAGGGCTCCTGGTCGATGAGCAGGTGAGCTTTGCGGATCTCAAGGGTGTCCTTTACGACTTCCTGACCAATTTCTTCGAGCGGGACCTGAAACTGCGCTTTCGTCCGTCCTATTTTCCGTTTACCGAGCCGTCGGCGGAGGTCGACATCGCGTGCGTCATGTGCGGCGGGGCCGGGTGTCGGGTGTGCAAACAGACCGGCTGGCTCGAGGTCCTGGGGTGCGGCATGGTGTACCCGGAGGTCTTCCGGCATGTCGGGATCGACCCGGACCGCTATCTCGGTTACGCCTTCGGGATGGGGGTGGAGCGTCTGGCGATGCTGCGTTACGGCATCGACGACATCCGCCTCTATTTCGAGAACGACCTGCGGTTCTTGCGGCAATTCGCGTGAATTTGAGAAGCGAGCTTTTGGGAAGCGAGACCTTGGGGAGCGAAAAATATGCGTTTCAGTGAGTCCTGGCTGCGGGAATGGGTCAATCCCTGCATCGACACCCAGACCCTTGCGGACCAACTCAGCATGGCCGGCCTCGAGGTGGACGCGATAGCACCCGCCGCCGCGGCCTTCAGCGGTGTGGTGGTGGGCCTGGTGCTGGAGGTCGCGCCCCACCCGGACGCCGGCAAGCTCCATGTGTGCACGGTGGACCTGGGCCAGGCGGCGCCGCTGACCATCGTCTGCGGTGCGGCCAATGTCGCCGCGGGGATGCGGGTGCCGGTGGCGACCATCGGCGCCGTCATGCCCGGTGACTTCAAGATCAAGCGCGCGAAACTGCGCGGAGTCGAATCCTTCGGCATGATCTGTTCCGCCAGCGAACTGGGTCTGGCCGAAACCTCCAGCGGCATCCTGCCCCTGCCCGCCGAGGCGCCGGTGGGTGCCGATTTCCGCGCCTGGCTGGGGCTCGATGACGCCTGCATCGAGGTCGACCTGACGCCCGATCGGGGCGACTGTCTGTCCATCGCCGGCCTGGCCTGGGAGGTGGCGGCGATCAACGATTGCCCCCTGACCCCGGTGGTCGTGGAGCCGGTCGCGCCCGCGAGCGATGACCGCTTCCAGGTCACGCTGGAGGCGCCCGAACACTGCCCGCGCTATGCCTGCCGGATCATCCGCGGCATCGACCCGGCGGCTGTGACCCCGCTGTGGATGCGCGAGCGCCTACGCCGGGGCGGCATCCGTGCCATCAGCCCGGTGGTCGATGTGACCAACTATGTGCTGCTGGAGCTGGGTCAGCCCATGCACGGCTTCGACCTGGCGCACCTGGAAGGCGAGATCCGGGTGCGCCTGGCCGAGCCGCGCGAGCGCCTCCACCTGCTGAACGGCGAGACCATCGACCTGCGTCCGGATACCCTGGTGATCGCCGACGCCGTGCGCCCCGTGGCCCTGGCCGGGATCATGGGCGGCGCGGGCAGTGCTGTGGAGTCCGAGACCCGCGACATCCTGCTGGAGAGCGCCTTCTTTGCCCCCGCCGGGATCAGCGGCAAGGCGCGCAGCTATGGCCTGCACACCGATTCATCTCACCGCTTCGAGCGCGGCGTCGACCCGGGGCTCCAGGTCCGCGCGCTGGAGCGCGCCACCCGGCTCTTGGTCGCCATCGTCGGCGGCGAACCCGGTCCGGTGGTCGACATGACCGCGGCCGAGCACCTGCCGCGGCGTGCGCCCCTGACCCTGCGCGCCGCCCGTTGCGCCCAGGTCCTGGGGCTCGAACTGCCGCCGGAAACCATCGCCGGGATCCTGAAACGGCTTGGGATGGACCTGGTGCCGGTCGCCGGGGGCTGGCAGGTCACGCCGCCCAGCGGGCGCTTCGACCTGGTCCACGAGGTCGACCTGATCGCCGATGTCGGGCGCATCCACGGCTATGACCGCATCCCGGTCAGCCATGCGTCGTCCGCGGCGGCCACCAGGGCCAGACCGGAGGCCGCCTTCGACCTGGATCGGGCGCGCCTCGCCCTAGTCGACCGGGGATTTCAGGAGGTCATCACCTACAGCTTCGTAAGCCCAGAGCTGCAGGCCCGGGTGGAGCCCGAGGTCAAGGGGCTGGCCCTGGCCAATCCGATCAGCGCCGAGCTCTCGGTGATGCGCCCCTCACTGTGGCCCGGCCTGCTCCACACCGCCCGCTACAACCAGGCGCGCCAGCAGGAGCGGGTGCGGATCTTCGAGACCGGGCTGCGCTTTCGCCCCGGCCCCGATGGACTGTCCCAGGAGGCGGCGATCGGCGGCCTGGTCATCGGTCCCCTGGACCCGGAGCAATGGGGCGCGCCGACACGGCCGGTCGACTTCTTCGCGCTGAAGGCGGACGTGGAGGCCCTGCTCGCCCTGACCGGCGACCTGCCCGGTTTCAGCTTCGTCGCGGACCAGCACCCGGCCCTGCACCCCGGCCAGAGTGCCCGTATCGACTATGCCGGTCGGCCCGTCGGGCGCCTGGGGATGCTCCACCCGGCCCTGGCCGCGGACCTGGATCTGACCGGCGACGCCTTTCTCTTCGAGCTGGAACAGGCGGCCCTGACCACCGGCGTGCTGCCCCGCTTCGCCCCGATCTCGAGGTACCCGGCGATCCGCCGGGATCTCGCGATCGTGGTGGACGAGGGCGTCGCCTACGCCGACATTGCCGGCTGCATCCGGGCCGGCGCGGGCGATCTGCTGCGCGAACTGGTGCTGTTTGACGTCTATGCCGGGGAAAATATCGGAGCGGGGCGAAAAAGTCTCGCTTTGGGATTGATTTTACAAGTATCTTCTCAGACACTTACCGACGAGGTGGTGGATGAGGCGGTGGGGCGGGTGTTGACCCGTCTCGAGTCCGATTTTGGGGCACGACTGCGGGACTGATGGTATGGCGTTGACTAAGGCTGATATGGCAGAACACCTGTTCGAAGAGCTTGGGCTCAACAAGCGTGAGGCCAAGGACATCGTCGAAAGCTTCTTCGAGGAGATCCGCAAGGCACTGGAGCGCGGCGAGCAGGTCAAGCTCTCCGGCTTCGGGAACTTCGATCTGCGCGAGAAGAAAGAGCGCCCCGGGCGCAATCCCAAGACCGGCGAGGAGATCCCCATAACCGCCCGCCGCGTGGTGACCTTCCGTCCGGGCCAAAAGCTCAAAGCGCGGGTGGAAGCCTATGCTGGACACGAGCAGCAATAGCGCGGAGGAGGCCGGGACCGGCGAACTGCCGGCGATCCCCGGCAAGCGCTATTTCACGATCGGCGAGGTCAGCGAGCTGTGCGGCGTCAAGCCGCACGTGCTGCGCTATTGGGAGCAGGAATTTCCCCAGTTGAAGCCGGTCAAGCGGCGCGGCAACCGGCGCTACTATCAGCGGCACGACGTCCTCATGGTGCGCCAGATCCGCTCCCTGCTCTACGACCAGGGCTTCACCATCGGCGGCGCCCGCCAGCAATTGAGCGGCGAGGGTGCCAAGCACGACCTCACCCAGACGCACCAGGTTTTGCGGCAGATGCGCCAGGAGTTGGAGGAGATTCTGCACGTCTTGCGGCGGTAGGCGTGGGGTTTCACGGCATGGCGCCGAGTGTCACACGGCTCGTCTGCCAGAGAGCCAGGAAAGTTGAGCAACCTCGCAGCCTGACTTTTTCCTCAACCCGGCCCTCTAATGGTGCACGATATGTCTTACGAAATTCGGCTCGAGTGGGATTCCGAGGCGAATGTTTGGTATATCGAGGACAGCAATGTTCCCGGGTTGGTCGGCGAAGCATCTTCTCTTGAAGCCATGCTGGCGCTCCTGCGGACTCGGGTTCCGGAAATGCTCGAGGAGAACGGATGTCCGCGGGATGACGATATCCCGTTGCGGCTGCTGACAACGGGGCATCTGGCGCAACTACGCGTGGCCGCTTGATGGGGGAGAGCTATACAGCGGAACTCGTCCGGCAGCTCAAGGCCGCCGGTTGTTTACTGGTTAAACGGGGCAAGGGCGACCATGACATTTGGGAAAGTCCGATCAGCGGTCGCCGCTTTCCGGTAGATTCCAAAATCTTATCTCGACATACGGCGAATGGCGTTCTCAAGCAGGCCGGGCTTCCGCGTGCATTTTGAGCATCTTTCCGAGGTCGCTATGGCGTTGCGAGGGGGGGAAGGGTGCCGGGCTCAATTTTGAGGTTAAACGATTCTTGATCGCGGGAAGGTAAAGGATTGTGAGGACCCCCGACGGCAGAAATTGACCCTGGCCCAAATGGCGCTAAGTTGAGGGCGAGACTTTACAAGAACAGTAACTTACGCGGCCTGCTGGCTGGCCGAGACGCTCCAGAACTAAGGCGGAACCCGGAGGAATCTGGCGGACTGTCGCTTATTCTCCAGAAGCTTGGGGCTGGGTTGGAGTGCAAGTCGCTGATATCATTAAGGGCGGTCTTAACCGGGCGCCATTCGATCCTGGCCCGAATAGCACTGACTTAAGGCGCAACTCTCCGAAAAAGAGAGAAAAAACAGGGGCCGACCGCCGCGCGTGGTAGGCTGTAGGCTGCGATCGAACAACCCGCCACCCGAGGGGCCAGCCACGATGCATTGCGGACCACAGACCAGCGCCGTTCAACGGCATGTCCAGAACTGCACGCAGCAGCCCGAGGCCGACGTCTTCTTCAACCTGCTGACCGGCCCGCGGTTGCTGGAGCGCGCCGCCGCATTGGCCCCACCCCATCGCAACCGCTTGTTTCCGCCTGTGAAGGTGCTGTCGATGTTCTGCACCCAGGCGCTGTCGGCGGACGGCTCGTGCCAAGAAGCCGTCGATGCCGAGGCGCTCAACCGGATGGCCCATGGTCTGCCGCGTTGCAAGAGCGACACCGGCGGCTATTGTAAGGCGCGCCAGCGCTTGCCGACGGAGATGCCCAGGACGCTGGCCCGTGAGACCGGCGCGCTGGTATCGGACGCGATCCCGCAGCACTGGCAGTGGCAGAACCGCCGGGTGTGGTTGGTCGATGGCACGATCGTGTCGATGCCCGACACCCGCGCGAACCAGATCCGTTGGCCGCAGCCCGCCACCCAGGCGCCGGGGTTGGGGTTTCCGCACTGCCGCCTGGTCGGGCTCATCGGCTTGGGCAGCGGCGCCCTGTGCGATGCCCTGATCGCCCCCTGCGAGGGCAAAGGCAGCGACGAGCAGACGTTGCTGCGCCAACTCCTCCCGCGCCTGAAAGCGGGCGATATCTTGGTCGGCGACGCGTTCTTTCCGACCTATTTCCTGCTGTGCGCGCTGGTTGCAGCCGGTATCGACGGCGTCTTCGAGCAGTACGGCGCGCGTCGGCGTAGCACGAATTTCTCTGTCGGTCAGAGGCGTGGCCCACGCGACCATCTCATCGTACTGCCTAAGCCGAAGCGTCCCGAGTGGCTGAGTCCAGCCGACTACGCCCGCGTGCCGGCCACTCTGACGGTGCGCGAACTGGCGGCCGGCGGCAAGATCCTGGTCGCGACCCTGTTGTGCCCCAGCCGCTATCCGAAGTCGGCGATCAACGCCCTCTACCGGCGGCGCTGGAGTGTCGAACTCGACCTGAGGAACATCAAAACCACCCTCGGGATGGACCAACTCTCCTGCAAAACCCCGGCGATGGTGGAGAAGGAGATCTGGATCTACCTGCTCGCCTACAATCTGATCCGTCTCCTGATGGCACAGTCGGCACTGCTGGCCGACCAGATCCCGCGCCAACTCAGCTTCAAGCACACCGTGCAACTGTGGACCCTGTGGCAACCGTACCGCGACGCCCTCGCCACGGCGTCCGATCTGATGGCCTTGCTGGCCATGATGGCGGAGCAGCGGGTCGGTCTGCGTCCCGGCCGCATCGAGCCACGGGCACTGAAACGACGACCGCGCAACTTCCCGCTGCTGATGGAGCCCCGGGCACTGGCCCGGCAGGACGTTCGACTCCACGGGCACCCCAAGAAAGCGAAGTGAAAGGGCACAGAACTGCATCGGGTCGTCAGGCATAACAGTAAGATTTAAATGGAGAATTAGCTTAAGTCAGTGCTATTCGATCCTGGCCCCTTTTCCGCTAGGTTAGGCTTCGTCTCAGGCGGCAGTATGCAACGTTACACCCACGACGAAATATGGTTTGAAATTCCGCGTGAGATCGAGTCACGCCTTGCGCGGCTGCTACCAGCGCAGATCAAGTACGTATGCAACGATGCTGAAGCTACAGCCGTCCCACTCAGAAAGCTTACTTCACCCAAACGAGATTCCGGCGTCAAATGGTTTGACGTTGAACGGATGTCCTGTATTCTGGATGGTTTGGAATCAGGTTCGGCGCTACCACCAATCGAATTGCACAGGCATCCCAATACTAAGCGGCTGCTTGTTCGCGACGGCTTCCACCGATATTACTTGTCGACCGCGGCGGGTCTTTCTGACATACCTTGCAGAGAGTATCCGTACTTTGATATCCGTGAGACTCAACTACCCAACTGAACCAACCGATGCTCGTGTTTGGGCATGGTGCGACGGAGATTTTCATGAACAGACTCAAGCGTGCCTTAGCCATTTTATTGGTCTGCTGCGGTTTACCAGTTAGTGGTGCAGACGCTACCGGACGTTTCATGCTTGGGGGCGGGGCAGGCGGAGTCCAATGTCCGGATTTTGTGGCCGTCATGGAGAGAGCGCGATCAAGCAACATTGGCTCGGCTCAGTATGTTGAGGAGACTATCGGTTTTACAATGTTTCTGCTTGGGTTCCAGACTGGTTACAACATGAGTACACCTGATACCTTCGACATTTTCCCAGGAGCCGAAAAAAATTATTCGCTATTGTCCACGGTAGAAAATTTTTGTCGTGCAAATCCTACGAAGCGGTTCGGAGATGGGGTTACCGCACTGGCCATTGAGGTATATCCAAAGCGACAGCCCAGCGGCCAAAGCCAGTGAATGGGCCAGAGGCTAAAGAAGAGGGGACGGGGTCAGGTCTTGCAATTAAGAAGAGGGGACGGGGTCAGGTCTTGCAATTAAGCATTTCGCAGTTCCGGGGACAGTTTACCTAATTGGGGGGAAGAGTCAATAATTGCACATGGATGGAGTCAGGTCTTGCCTTTTGCCTCATGTAAGATAAGACGCAAAGTGGCGCAGGCTCAGACCTAGTTGGAAACAGACCATGAGTAGAGATGAAGAAACTACGGCGGTCAGGAAATGAGAATCTATCTTGATAATTGTTGCTTCAATAGCCCCTATGATGATCAGTCACGTTTTCGGATAATGCTTGAGGCGGAGGCCAAACTGAGAGTCCAGGAAGAGGTGCGCAACGGTGCCTACGAGCTGGCTTGGTCTTACATCTTGGACTATGAGAACAGTAAGAATCAATTCAAGGATGTCTTGCCATGATCACCGATACAGAGATAAAAATAAAGGGATTTCAGGTTCTTGCGCAGCATCTTGGCGACGTTGAAGCGGAGCGATTCGTTGCGTTAATTCAAAGAGAGCCCTTCGATTATACTAAATGGCGGCAAGGTCTGGACGAAGATCTAAGTCTTGAGGAAATAAGCCGGAAAGCGATGACGCTAAGAAACAAGGTATGCTGAAGGGCTACGAGGTCGTCTATGAGAAGGGACGCTTGAAGTGGCTGGACGAACAGCCGAATATCGAATCGGCCCGGGTCATCGTCACCGTGCTGGCTGAAGGTTGCGTCGAACCAGGGCGCCGTGCGCCCCCCGCATCCTTAGCCGGCAAGGCCGAAATCCTGGGTGACATCGTTGCTCCGTTGGTCGATGAGGCGGACTGGGAATGTCTGAAATAATCGTTTTGAGTGGAAAAGGGCTCGGAGCCCTTTTCGGACTGGATCGCTGCTCTTTCTGCGATGATAAACCCGATTGGGGGATTGCGATGACCACCGTACAAATCGAAATGCCGGATGAGATAGCCAGCGAGTTCTATCGGCGCGCACCTCATCCGGAACGCCGGGTAGAGCTGGTCGAGCGTATTTTCAGAGAGTATTTCTCCGCCCACAATGCAGCAGAATCAGAGCTTGACCTACTGAACCAGCACGCCGACGAGTTGAACCGCGAGGCCGAGGATGTATTGGGCTACCAGGTGCTGCCTTGATTAGGGGCGATCTCTACCGGGTCGCGCACCCTTCGGGGCGCGATCCGAAAAGATCTCGCGTTTTCGCCGTGGTGAGCAGGCAGGTTCTCATCGAGTCGCGCTTTTCTACCGTGATTTGCGCGCCGATATACACATCGTTCTACGGCCTGACCACGCAGGTGTTGGTTGGTGTCGAGGAAGGCCTGAAGCACCCGTCCAGCATCCACTGCGACGATCTTGTGAGCTTACCAAAGGTCGTTCTTACAGACTATGTCGGTACCCTCTCAAGGCAAAAACTTGACGAACTCGCACAGGCGCTTGCCGCGGCTCTTGAGATCGAATGTATCTAGCAAGCCCGCGTCGGGCGGAATGCGATAGCGATTCCGCCATTGAGCACGTCGCCCGCCGGGCGGGGGGGCGGGGGGGCGGGGGGCGGGTCGTCGGCGGGCGTCTCATTGACGTGTCAGCGGGTACCGGGGGCGCGGCGGGGGTGGCAGCGGGACTTGATCGTCGCTCCGGCCACTGGAGGTCGAGGCTTTGACGTGAAAGTCGCGCAGCGACGCTGTGGGAGCGGCTTCAGCCGCGACGGGCCGCGCCGGGAAGGCGGCATCGGCGTTTGCCGCGGTGCCGCCTCGCGGCCGCAGGCCGCTCCCACAATCTGACGCAGTTGCTCCGACCATATGGCGTAGGGTGCGTCGTGCGCACCTTGAGAGGCTGCGGTTGATCTACGCGGTCAGGGTTTCGGTTGGCGCCAAGGTGCGCGCGGCGCACCCTACGGTTGCGGGGCGGTTAATCGTCTGAGCATTTCCGTGGTGCGGCACTAGCGAGACCTCGTCGCCAATCCGGTGCCTGGTCCGCGCAGCGGACCCTACGGGGGCGGAGCCGGACCACAGGGTCTGCGTGCGGACTGGGGACCTTGCGTCCGCGGGGTTCCGGGGCCATCACGGCGGGCGGTCCAAGGGTTTTGTCAGCAGTGGGACCTGTGTCTCACCGCCCGGGGCGGTCCGCGCGTCTGTGCGCACTTGACTGTAAAAACAGACGCTTGAGCGAAACGCCGTCGCGTAGCGCACCCTGTGGGTCACGATGCCTGGGTCCGCCCACCCTGGGCTTCCCTATAGCTAAGGGTGAACCTGATCGACGGGCCTGGGCCGGCGGCCGGGACGGGGGCGGCTGATCTTAGGGAACGCAAGCCCTGGCAACTCGGGGTGGGACAGGCATGGGGCCTGCGGCGAGGCCGGGCGGACGCGCGAGCGCCTTGAAGGTCCCACCGACGGCGACTGACCGGGGGGCCGGCACCCGCGGACCCGAGCAGGCGGCAACCGACCCTCGCCCGGCGAGTGCCGAGTGCCGCGTGCCGGGCTGGACCGGGCCGACTCCCAAATCGCCCGATCCGCCGATAACCTGATTGACACCCCTGGGAAGCATCCCTATACTGCGCGGTCTTGGCTGGCCGGCTTACACGCCGGCCTGACTATTTTACCATCCGGTACCGATTCCGGGGCTTGGTCCGGACCCGTCCGGTCCCCGAAGCACTCGAATCCTCCCCGTGCGGGGCTGTCGTCCTCACCTGGCTCTCAGGGCAGGCGGTGGCGATTTTGTCGCAAGCGAATTGCTGCGTTGAGACTGGCGCGAGGGCGCCGCTGGAGACCGATTGAATGGCAACGATCAACCAACTGGTGCGCAAGCCTCGCAAGCGCGACGTTGAAAAGAGCAACGTGCCGGCGCTGGAGTCTTGTCCGCAGCGCCGGGGTGTCTGTACCCGTGTGTACACTACGACGCCGAAGAAGCCGAACTCGGCCCTGCGTAAGGTTGCCCGTGTGCGCCTCACCAACGGCTTTGAGGTCGCTTCCTACATCGGCGGCGAAGGGCACAACCTCCAGGAGCACTCCGTGGTGCTGATCCGCGGTGGGCGCGTCAAAGACTTGCCGGGTGTGCGTTACCACACCATTCGCGGCACCCTGGACACCTCCGGGGTCGAGAAGCGCCGCCAGGGCCGGTCCAAGTACGGCGCCAAGCGTCCGAAGAAATAATCTCCGCCGGCGCTGCCCTGGTCTCTTAAGTGGGGCACAGGGCAGCGCGGCGCAAGTACCCAGTCACGTAGGTCGGAGCCTAGAAGATGCCCAGAAGACGCGTAGCCGCACGCCGTCAGATCCTGCCGGATCCCAAGCACGGAAGCGAGTTGTTGACCAAGTTCATCAATATGCTGATGGAAGACGGCAAGAAGTCGGTCGCCGAGCGGATTATCTATACCGCGCTGGACCAGGTAGCGACCAAGAAGGGTGGTCCGCCGATCACCCTCCTTGAGCAGGCGATGGACAACGTCCGTCCGGTCGTCGAGGTCAAGTCCCGGCGCGTCGGCGGTGCGACCTATCAGGTCCCGGTCGAGGTGCGCCCGACCCGGCGCAACTCGCTCGCCATGCGCTGGCTGATCGATGCGGCGCGCAAGCGTTCCGAGAAGTCCATGGCCCTGCGCCTGGCCGGCGAACTGATGGATGCGGCCGACTCCCGCGGCTCCGCCGTCAAGAAGAAGGAAGATACCCACCGGATGGCAGAGGCGAACAAGGCCTTCTCTCATTACCGCTGGTAGTTGTCGGCTCGCAGTTCTTTTTTTACTTGCAGGACGGAAATAGTCGTGGCACGCAGCACCCCCATCGAGCGCTATCGCAACATTGGTATCATGGCGCACATCGACGCCGGAAAGACCACCACGACCGAGCGCGTCCTGTATTACACCGGCGTGTCCCACAAGATCGGTGAGGTGCACGACGGCGCCGCCACCATGGACTGGATGGTGCAGGAGCAGGAGCGCGGCATCACGATCACGTCGGCCGCGACCACCTGTTTCTGGAAGGGCATGGATCTCGGCCGCCTCGAGCACCGGATCAATATCATCGACACCCCCGGACACGTCGACTTCACCATCGAGGTGGAGCGGTCGTTGCGCGTCCTGGACGGGGCCTGCGCCCTGTTCTGCGCGGTCGGCGGTGTCGAGCCCCAGTCCGAGACCGTGTGGCGCCAGGCCAATAAGTACGGCGTGCCGCGCCTGGGTTTCGTCAACAAGATGGACCGCATGGGGGCCAACTTCCTGCGCGTCGTGCAGCAGTTGAAGGACCGCCTGGGTGCCACCCCGGTCCCGCTGCAGTTGCCGATCGGCGCCGAAGAAAACTTCGTGGGCGTGGTCGATCTGGTCAAGATGAAGGCGATCATCTGGGACGAAGAGTCCAAGGGAATGAAGTTCGAGTACGCCGAGATCCCGGCGGAGATGCTCGACGAATGCAACGAATGGCGTGAAAAGATGATCGAAGCCGCTGCCGAGGGCAGCGAAGAGTTGATGGAGAAGTACCTGGAAGGGATCGCACTGACGGAGGAGGAGATCAAGTTCGGCATCCGCGCGCGGACCTTGAAGAGCGAGATCACGCCGATGCTGTGCGGTTCCGCCTTCAAGAACAAGGGCGTGCAGGCGATGCTGGACGGCGTGCTGGATTACATGCCCTCGCCGCTCGACGTGCCCGCGATTACCGGCATCCTGGACGACAAGGACGAGAGCCAGGGCGAGCGCCCGGCCTCGGACGATGCCCCCTTCGCGGCCCTGGCGTTCAAGATCGCGACCGATCCCTTTGTCGGGACCCTGACCTTTTTCCGCGTCTATTCGGGTGTGCTGAACTCCGGTGACAGCGTCTACAACCCGGTGCGGGGCCGCAAGGAGCGCCTCGGGCGGATGCTCCAGATGCACGCCAACGATCGGCACGAGATCCGGGAGGTCCATGCCGGCGATATCGCCGCGGCGGTGGGTCTCAAGGATGTCACGACCGGGGATACGCTGTGTGACCTGAACCAGGTTATCACCTTGGAGCGCATGGAGTTTCCGGAGCCGGTCATCTCGGTGGCCGTGGAGCCGAAGACCAAGAGCGACCAGGAGAAGATGGGCATGGCCCTGCAGAAGCTGGCCCAGGAAGATCCGTCGTTCCGCGTCCGCACCGACGAGGAATCGAGCCAGACCATCATCTCCGGCATGGGTGAACTGCACCTGGAGATCATCGTCGACCGGATGCGGCGTGAATTCCATGTGGAGGCCAATGTCGGCGCGCCGCAGGTCAGCTACCGCGAGACGATCCGCAACGCGGTGCAGCAAGAGACCAAGTTTGCCCGGCAGACCGGTGGGCGCGGCCAGTATGGTCACGTCTACATCAAGCTGGAACCGCAGGAGGCCGGCAAGGGCTACGAGTTCGTCAACGGCATCGTCGGCGGCGTCATCCCCAAGGAGTATATCCCGGCGGTCGATAAAGGTATCCAGGAGGCGATGCGTAACGGTATACTGGCCGGCTTCCCGGTGGTGGACGTCAAGGTCACCCTCTACGACGGCTCGTATCACGAAGTGGATTCGAGCGAAATGGCGTTCAAGATCGCCGGTTCCATGGCCTTCAAGGAGGCCTGCGCCAAGGCCAAGCCGAAGCTGCTGGAACCGATCATGAAGGTCGAGGTGGTCACGCCCGAAGAGAACATGGGCGATGTCATGGGCGACCTGAACAGCCGCCGCGGCATGATCCAGGGCATGGAAGACACCGTGACCGGCAAGACCATCCGCGCCGAGGTGCCTTTGGCCCAAATGTTCGGTTATGCCACGGACCTTCGTTCCGCCACTCAGGGGCGGGCGACCTACAGCATGGAGTTCGCCAAGTACAACGAGGTGCCCGCCAGCATTGCCGAGGCGGTCGCCAAGAAACAGTAACGAGTGATACGGGAAGATCGGGATGTCCAAAGAAAAATTTTCGCGCACCAAGCCGCACCTGAATGTGGGCACGATCGGTCACGTCGATCATGGCAAGACCACGCTGACGGCCGCCATCACCATGCACCAGGCGAAGAAATTCGGCGGTGTGGCGCGCGCCTATGACCAGATCGACAACGCCCCGGAAGAGCGCGAACGCGGCATCACGATCGCCACGGCGCACGTCGAATACGAAAGCAAGGCGCGCCACTATGCGCACGTCGACTGCCCCGGACACGCCGACTATGTGAAGAACATGATCACCGGCGCGGCGCAGATGGACGGTGCCATCCTGGTCGTGTCGGCGGCCGACGGCCCCATGCCCCAGACCCGCGAGCACATCCTGCTGGCGCGTCAGGTCGGCGTGCCCTATATCGTCGTCTACATGAACAAGGCCGACATGGTCGACGACGCCGAGCTGCTGGAACTGGTGGAACTGGAGGTGCGCGAGCTGCTCCAGAGCTACGACTTCCCCGGCGACGACACCCCGATCATCATCGGTTCGGCCAAGCTCGCCATGGAAGGGGACGCCTCCGAATACGGCACCCAATCCATCGACAAGCTGATGGACGCGATCGACAGCTATATCCCGCAGCCGGTGCGCGCCATCGACGGCCCCTTCCTGATGCCGATCGAGGACGTGTTCTCGATCTCCGGGCGCGGCACCGTGGTGACCGGGCGGGTGGAGCGCGGCATCGTCAAGGTGGGTGAGGAGGTCGAGATCGTCGGCATCCACGACACCACCAAGACCATCTGCACCGGCGTGGAGATGTTCCGCAAGCTGCTCGATCAGGGGCAGGCCGGGGACAACATCGGCGTGCTGTTGCGCGGCACCAAGCGGGAGGACGTGGAGCGCGGCCAGGTGTTGGCCAAGCCCAAGAGCATCACCCCGCACACCCACTTCGAGGCCGAAGTGTACATCTTATCCAAGGAAGAAGGCGGGCGTCACACCCCGTTCTTCAACGGTTACCGTCCGCAGTTCTACTTCCGCACCACCGACGTCACGGGTGCCTGCACCCTGCCGGAGGGCATCGAGATGGTGATGCCGGGGGACAACGTGAAGATGGTGATCAAGCTGATCAACCCGATTGCCATGGAAGACGGGCTGCGTTTTGCCATCCGTGAGGGTGGCCGCACCGTCGGCGCCGGCGTCGTCGCCAAGATCCTCGAGTAGGTCAATGAACAACCAAAGAATCCGCATACGCCTGAAGGCCTTCGACCACCGCCTGATCGATCAGTCGGCACGCGAAATCGTCGATACCGCCAAGCGCACCGGCGCCCAGGTTCGCGGCCCCGTACCACTGCCATCCAAGAAGGAGCGCTGGACCGTATTGGTCTCCCCGCACGTCAACAAGGACGCGCGCGACCAATACGAACTGCGTACCCATAAGCGCCTGATGGATATTGTCGATCCTACCGACAAGACCGTCGATGCGCTGATGAAACTGGACCTGGCGGCGGGCGTCGACGTCCAGATCAAGCTGAGCTGAGGGCGCAATCATGACGATTGGAGTGATCGGGCGTAAAGCCGGCATGACCCGCATCTTTACCGAGGCCGGGGAAAACATCCCGGTGACGGTGGTCGAGGTCCCCCCGAATCGGGTGAGCCAGGTCAAGACCGCGGACACCGACGGCTATCGCGCCGTGCAGGTGGCCTTCGGGACCCGCCGGGCGTCGCGGGTGACCAAGCCGATGGCTGGACACTACGCCAAGGCCGGTGTCGAGGCCGGCGAGTGTCTGGGCGAGTTCCGCCTGGAGGGCGACGAGGGCGCGGAGTTGGCGGTCGGGCAGGAGATCTCGGTCGGGATCTTCGCCCCGGGGCAGATGGTGGACGTGCGCGGCGTGACCAAGGGTCGCGGCTTCTCCGGCGGCGTGCGGCGCCACCACTTCCGCACCCAGGATGCCACCCACGGTAACTCGGTCTCGCACCGGGCGCCGGGCTCCATCGGTCAGAACCAATCCCCGGGCCGCGTCTGGAAAGGCAAGAAGATGGCCGGCCACCTGGGTGCCGTGACCCGTTGCCAGCAGAGCCTGGAGGTGGTGCGGGTGGATGCCGAGCGCAACCTGCTGCTGATCCGGGGCGGCGTGCCCGGCCCCACCGGCGGACGCCTGGTCGTGGTGCCGTCCGTGAAGTACAAGAACAAGGGCAAATAGTCATGGATCTCGTGATTCGAAATGACGCCGGTGGTGCCAGGGTCGAGGTCTCCGATGCCGTGTTCGGCGTCGAACTCAAGACCGGGCTGATCCATCAGGTCGTCACCGCTTATCTCGCCGGGGCGCGCTCCGGCACCAGTGCCCAGAAGACGCGCGCGGAGGTTTCCGGCGGTGGGCAAAAGCCCTGGCGACAGAAGGGGACTGGGCGTGCCCGGGCCGGCACCTCGCGCGGTCCCCTGTGGCGTCACGGCGGCGTGACCTTCGCGTCCCGGCCGCGGGATTACACGCAAAAGGTCAACCGCAAGATGTACCGCGGGGCCGTCTGCTCGATCCTGTCCGAACTGGCCCGCTCCGAGCGTCTGGTCGTCGTCGGGGACTTCGCGGTCGCCGCGCCCAAGACCAAGGAACTGCTCGGGCTGCTGAAGGGGCTCGCGGTGACGGATTGCCTGATCATCACCGATGAACTCGATGAGAATCTCTATCTGGCAGCGCGCAACCTCCCGGGCGTGGACGTCATGTCCGCCCAGGAAGTGGACCCGGTCAGCCTGATGGCATTCGAGACCGTGGTCGCCACGCAGGCGGCCGTCCGCAAGCTGGAGGAGCGTCTGTCATGAACCCTGGCCAGAACAAAGAACGGCTGATGAAGGTGCTGCTGGGACCCCTGGTGTCGGAGAAGACCGCCCGGATTGCCGATTCCGACCAGTACGGCTTTCGCGTCGTCACCGACGCCGACAAGCGCGAGATCGGCCGCGCGGTCGAACTGATGTTCGAGGTCGAGGTGGCGGGCGTCCAGGTGGTCAACGTCAAGGGCAAGGAAAAGCGCGTCGGTAAGCGCCTGGGCCGGCGTCAGGATTGGCGCAAGGCCTATGTCCGGTTGAAGCCCGGGCACAACATCGATTTCGGCGTCGGCGCCTGAGCCCGGCCCCACTAACCCGGACCAAAGCCGGATCAAGCGGATAGACGAACATGCCAATCGTAAAGTCCAAACCGACCTCCCCCGGACGCCGGTTTGTCGTCAGGGTGGTGTCACCGGACCTGCACAAGGGCGCCCCCTACCACCCCCTGGTGGAGAATCAGACGCGCCATGGTGGTCGTAACAACCAGGGGCGCATCACGGTGCGCCATCAGGGCGGCGGCCATAAGCAGCACTACCGGATCGTCGACTTCAAGCGCCAAAAGGACGGGATCCCCGCGGTGGTTGAGCGGTTGGAGTATGACCCGAACCGCAGTGCCCATTTGGCCCTGCTGAAGTACGCTGACGGCGAGCGTCGTTACATCATTGCCGCCAAGGGACTCAAGACCGGCGGGCGGGTGCAGTCCGGCGAGGGCGCGCCGATCAGTGTCGGCAACTGTATGCCGCTGCGCTATGTCCCGGTGGGTGCCCAGGTGCACTGTATCGAGATGCGCCCGGGCAAGGGTGCGCAATTGGCGCGCTCGGCCGGGGCCTCGGCGCAACTGGTTGCCCGCGAAGGCGAGTATGCGACGCTGCGTCTGCGCAGCGGCGAGATGAGAAAGGTTCATACCGATTGCAGGGCGGCGATCGGTGAGGTAGGCAACACGGAGAACAATCTCCGCAAGCTCGGCAAGGCGGGTGCGACCCGCTGGCGTGGCGTCCGTCCGACGGTTCGTGGTGTCGTCATGAACCCGGTCGACCATCCCCACGGCGGCGGCGAAGGTCGTACCTCCGGTGGCCGTCATCCGGTAACCCCCTGGGGTGTGCCGACGAAGGGCTACAAGACGCGTAAGAACAAGCGGACGGACGGCATGATTGTGCGCCGTCGCGGCCGTAAGTAAACCCGCAAGTAAGCAAGACGAGGTTCTGAAGTGCCACGTTCAGTTAGAAAGGGACCCTTTATCGACCACCACCTGGCGAAGAAGGTGGAAGAGGCGGTCGCGCAAAACAGCAAGCGCCCAATTAAGACTTGGTCGCGCCGCTCCATGGTCCTCCCAGAGATGGTAGGTCTGACCATCGCGGTCCATAACGGACGTCAGCACATTCCGGTGCTCGTCAACGAAAACATGATCGGCCACAAGCTCGGCGAATTCGCGCTCACCCGGACTTACCGGGGTCACGCCGCCGACAAGAAGGCGAAGAAGAAGTAGCCGGAGTGCCTGAGATGCGAGCCGAAGCAAAATTGAAATATGCCCGAATATCCGCGCAAAAGGCGCGGCTGGTCGCCGACCAGATTCGCGGTCAACACGTCGAGCAAGCCCTCAACACCCTCGCCTTCAGCACCAAGAAGGGTGCCGAGTTGATCAAGAAGGTGCTTGAGTCCGCGATCGCAAACGCCGAGCACAACGCCGGCGCGGATATCGATGCCTTGCGGGTCGAGTCGATCCAGGTCAACGAGGGGCCGACGATGAAGCGAATCATGCCGCGGGCCAAGGGGCGCGCCAATCGCATCATGAAGCGGACCAGTCATATCACCTTGACGGTGGCGGAAGCCTAAGGGGCCAGGGGACCAGTATGGGACAGAAAGTTCATCCGATCGGCTTCCGTTTGGGCATCGTCAAAGATTGGACGTCCAAGTGGTATGCCAACACGCGTGATTACGCGGACATGCTCAACAAGGATCTCGCGGTGCGCGCCTTCCTGAAGAAGGAATTGGCGAGCGCCTCCGTGAGCCGCATCCAGATCAACCGCCCCGCCAAAAACGCCCACATCACCATCCACACGGCGCGCCCGGGTGTGGTGATCGGCAAGAAGGGCGAGGACATCGACAAGCTGCGCGCCAAGGTGTCGGCGATCCTCGGGGTACCGGTGCATATCAGCATCGAGGAGATCCGCAAGCCGGAACTCGACGCCCAGTTGGTAGCCGAAGGGATTGCCCAGCAGTTGGAGCGCCGTATCATGTTCCGGCGGGCCGTCAAGCGGGCGCTGCAGAATACGATGCGCCTGGGTGCCGAAGGCATCAAGGTCGCCGTGGCGGGGCGTTTGAACGGTGCTGAAATCGCACGTAACGAGTGGGCGCGTGAGGGGCGGGTGCCGTTGCACACCCTGCGTGCCGATATCGATTACGGCTTCGCCGAGGCCCGCACCACCTACGGCGTGCTCGGGGTCAAGGTCTGGATCTTCAAGGGCGAGGTCTTCGGCGATCAACTTCCCGAAGAGCCGGTCGTCAAGCAGCCCGCGCGTCGGGAACGTGAACGCGAGCGGGAAAGGGGTTAAGTCATGCTGCAACCGAAACGCACCAAGTACCGAAAGCAACAGACCGGGCGCAATCGCGGTCTGGCCCAGAGCGGCAACCGGGTTTCGTTCGGCGAGTTCGGACTCAAGGCGATCGGTCGCGGACGCCTGACCGCCCGCCAGATCGAGGCCGCGCGCCGCGCGATCAGCCGCAAGGTCAAACGTGGCGGCAAGCTGTGGATCCGCGTCTTCCCGGACAAGCCGGTGTCGAAGAAGCCCCTGGAAGTCCGTATGGGTAAGGGCAAGGGTAACGTCGAGTACTGGGTTGCGCTGATTCAGCCCGGCCGGGTCCTCTACGAGATCGAGGGGATCAGCGAAGACCTGGCCCGTGAAGCCTTTACGTTGGCGGCGGCCAAGCTGCCGATACAGACCACCTTTGAGCGACGGACGATTCTGTGATGAAGGCGAAAGAGCTTCGGACCAAGAGCCCCGAGACGCTTCAGGAGCAACTTGAGGGTCTCCTGCGCGAGCAGTTCAATCTGCGTATGCAGCGGGGTGTGGGGCAACTCACCCGCCCCTCCCTGATGCGGGCGGTACGCCGTGAGATCGCACGGATCAAGACGGTGATGACAGAATTGCAGGCGGGCGCGAAATCATGAGCGACGAGAACCAGATCAACCGGACCTTAAGTGGCCGCGTGGTCAGCAGCGCGATGGACAAGACAGTCACCGTGTTGATCGAGCGCCGGGTGAAGCACCCCCTGTACGGCAAGTTTCTGACCCGCTCGACCAAGATCCATGCCCATGACGAGGCCAACGCCTGCGGCGAGGGTGACTTGGTGCGGGTGGAACAGTGCCGGCCTTTGTCGAAGACCAAGAGCTGGCGCCTGCTCGAAATCGTCGAGAAGGCCCGCTAGGAACCCCCAGGGCCTGCCGTGCGGTCCCCGGTCTTTGTCGTATGCGGCCGTCGCCATCAGCAACACTAGGTAGAGAACAATGATTCAGATGCAAACCCATCTGAGCGTCGCCGACAACAGCGGCGCCCGGAACGTCATGTGCATCAAGGTGCTCGGCGGCTCGCATCGACGCTACGCCGGCATCGGCGATGTGATCAAGGTCACCGTCAAGGACGCGATCCCGCGGGGCAAGGTCAAGAAGGGCGATGTCTACAACGCGGTGGTGGTGCGTACCCGCAAGGGTGTGCGGCGCCCCGACGGCTCGGCCATCCGCTTCGATGGTAATGCGGCGGTGCTCCTGAACAACCAGCTCCAGCCCATCGGCACGCGCATCTTCGGACCCGTGACGCGCGAACTGCGCGGCGAGCGGTTCATGAAGATCATTTCACTCGCACCCGAAGTGCTGTAAGGAGCTGCTGCCATGCAAAAGATCAAGAAAGGCGATGACGTGATCGTCATCACCGGACGGGACAAGGGCAAGCGGGGTACCATCCTCAAGCTGCTTGCCGACGACCTGGTCCTGGTCGAGAACGTGAACATGGTCAAGAAGCACCAAAAGGCCAATCCCCAGAAGGGACAGGCCGGGGGCATCATCGACAAGGCGATGCCGCTTGCCATCTCCAATGTCGCGCTCTACAACCCGCAGAAGGGTGCCGGCGATCGTGTGGGGTTCAAGGTCCTCGACGACGGCCGCAAGGTCCGGGTGTTCAAATCGAATGGCGAAGTGGTCGACGTCTGAGTCCCACGTCACCGCCCGGCCTTGGAATAAGTTAGGTAGCGAAATGTCCAGATTGCAGACTGTATACCGCGAGCGCATTGTCGGTGAGCTGAAGGAGAAATTCGGCTTCCGCAGTGTCATGCAGGTGCCGCGGATCGAGAAGATCACCCTGAACATGGGTGTGGGCGAGGCCATCGCCGACAAGAAGGTCATGGATTTCGCGGTTGGTGACATGCGCGCCATTGCCGGGCAGCAGCCGATCGTGACCAAGGCCAGGCTGTCGGTCGCCGCCTTCAAGATCCGTGACGGCTGGCCGATCGGTTGCAAGGTGACCCTGCGCCGCGAACGGATGTACGAGTTCCTGGATCGACTGATCAACATCGCCATCCCCCGTATCCGCGACTTTCGCGGCCTGAGCGGCAAGTCCTTCGACGGGCGCGGAAACTACTCCATGGGCGTGAAGGAACAGATCATGTTTCCGGAGATCGATTACGACAAGATCGACACCCTGCGCGGTCTCGACATCACGATCACCACCTCGGCGCGCACTGACGAGGAGGCCCGTGCCCTCCTTGTGGCGTTCAATTTCCCTTTCCGCAACTGAAGCGGCCGGTACTCAAGGAAACACCATGGCGAAGACCAGCATGATCGTCCGTGACCAGCGGCGCAGCGAGATCGCTGCCAAGTTCGCGTCCAAGCGCGCCGCTCTCAAGGCCGTGATCAACGACCGCAAGGCGACCCCTGAGCAGCTCGACGAGGCGCTCGCGAAGCTGCAAAAGCTGCCGCGCGATGCCAGTCCGACGCGCCAGATGTTACGCTGCCGGATCACCGGGCGGCCCCACGCGGTCTATCGGAAATTCGGGCTCTCGCGCAACAAGCTGCGTGAGGCCGTGATGCGCGGCGACGTGCCGGGTGTCGTCAAGGCGAGTTGGTAGGAACGCCGTGCGGTGCATCCGGCGATGGCCGGATCGCCAGTGGAATCTCGGGTATCGCGCCATGTTGGTGGTCTGACCCACAACCGTGTTCTTTAGGAGCAGCACATGAGTATGTCGGATCCGATTGCGGACATGCTGACACGCATCCGCAACGGCCAGCAGCGCGGCAAGATCACGATCTTGATGCCGTCCTCCAAGAAGAAGCTCGCCATTGCGAACTTGCTGAAGGAGGAGGGCTATATCGCCGACGTGCAGGTCGAGACCAACGGTTGCAAGGCGCAACTGGTCGTCAAGCTCAAATACTATCGCGGTAAGCCCGTGATTGAATTTCTGAAGCGCGTCTCCCGGCCCGGGTTGCGTATCTACCGCAGCCATGGGGAGCTGCCCCGTGTGTGGGCTGGTCTGGGCGTGGCGATCGTGTCTACTTCGCAGGGGCTGATGACCGACCGTGCGGCCCGCCAGGCGGGTCACGGCGGCGAAATCATCGCCTTCGTGGCGTAGGGGGAACAGCTATGTCACGCGTCGCAAAGGCCCCGATTGCCGTCCCCAAGGGGATCACGGTGCAATTGGCTGGTCAGTCTGTAAAGGTCGAGGGCACCAAGGGCTCCCTGGAGTGGACGGTTCACCCCACGGTCACGGTCGTGCTTGACGATGGGGTCATCTCCGTCGCGCCGGCCGCCGGTCAGGCGGGTGCCTGGGCCATGGCCGGGACCACCCGGGCCGTGCTCAACAACATGGTGGTGGGCTGCAGCACCGGGTTTTCACGCAAGTTGACCCTGGTCGGCGTCGGCTATCGGGCCGCGGCCAAGGGCGAGGTGTTGACGCTGAGCCTTGGGTTCTCGCATCCGGTAGACTATCCGGTCCCGGCCGGTATCACCATCGTGACCCCTACCCAGACTGAGATCATCGTCAGTGGGGCCGACCGCCAGCGGGTGGGTCAGGTAGCGGCGGAGATCCGCGCCTACCGTCCGCCGGAGCCCTACAAAGGCAAGGGTGTTCGTTACGCGGACGAGGATGTCCTGCGTAAGGAAGCCAAGAAGAAATAAGGGGTATAGCCAATGGACAAGAAACAGGCTCGGTTGCGTCGGGCGGCTCGTACCCGCGCCAAGATTCGCGAACTGGGTGAGTATCGGCTGTGCGTTCACCGCACGCCGCAACACATCTATGCGCAGATCATCGCCCCGGAAGGGGATAAGGTGGTCGTCAGCGCATCCACGGTCGAAAAGGATTTCCGCCAATCGATCGAGGGGCATAAGGGTAACGCGGGCGCCGCGGCAACCATCGGCAAGGCGATCGCAGAGCGCGCCCTGTCGAAGGGAATTGAAAAGGTGGCGTTCGACCGCTCCGGGTTCCGCTATCACGGGCGCATGAAGGCGCTCGCCGACGCTGCCCGCGAGGGCGGACTGAAATTCTAGGGGCTGTACCATGTCGAACTTCAATCCCAAGCCGGAAGGCGATGGCCTTCTGGAAAAGCTGGTGGCGGTCAACCGTGTCGCCAAGGTAGTCAAAGGCGGCCGTCAGTTCGGGTTTGCCGCGCTGACGGTGGTCGGTGACGGCAAGGGCCGGGTCGGCTATGGGCGCGGCAAGGCCCGTGAAGTGCCGGTGGCGATCCAAAAGGCCATGGAGAGCGCCCGCAAGAACATGATCGACGTCAAACTCCGGGGCACCACCCTGCAGTATCCGCTGCAGGGACGGCACGGGGCGGCGAAGGTGTTCATGATGCCCGCCTCCGACGGTACCGGGATCATCGCCGGCGGTGCGATGCGCGCGGTCTTCGAGGTGCTGGGCGTGGCGAACGTACTCGCCAAGTGCATCGGCACCAACAATCCGATCAATGTGGTGCGCGCCACCGTCGCGGGTCTCAAGGGGATGACTGATCCCGAGACCATTGCCGCCAAGCGCGGCAAGACGGTCGAGCAGATTCTGGGGTAGGCAATGCCAACGAACACGCCCGACAAGAAGATGATGAAGGTCACGCTCGTGCGCAGCATGCACGGGCGTCTGGCCACCCACAAGGCCTGCGTGCGCGGCCTGGGGTTGCGGCGGATGCACCAGGTGGTGGCGGTCGAGGACAGTGCCTGCACCCGCGGCATGGTCAACGCCGTCTCCTATATGGTCAAGGTTGTCGAGGAGGCCCCAGATGCGTCTTAACGATTTGAAGCCCGATGCCGGAAGCAAGGCCCCCGCCAAGCGCCGCGGCCGCGGGATCGGCAGTGGCCTGGGCAAGACCGGCGGGCGCGGCCACAAGGGGCAGAAGTCCCGAGCGGGCGGCTACCACAAGGTGGGTTTCGAGGGTGGCCAGATGCCCTTGCAGCGTCGCCTGCCCAAAGTCGGCTTTCGCTCCCGGACCGCCTCGGCCTTCGAGGAGATTCGCCTGGGCGAACTCGGTCGGATCGAGGGTGAGGTCGTGGACCTGGCGGCACTCCTGCGGGCGGGCCTGATCAAGCGTTCGACCACGGGGGCCAAGATCATCGTTTCCGGTGCCGTCACCCGGGCGCTGACGGTGCGCGGTATCGGTGTCACCAAGGGTGCCCGCGCCGCGATCGAGGCGGCCGGCGGCAAGGTCGAGGAATAATCAGGATCCCTGCCGATGGCTAAAAACCCCTCATCGATGGGACAGGCGCTTGCCGGGATGGGGCGCCTGACCGAACTGAAGCAGCGCCTGCTCTTCCTGGTCGGGGCGCTGCTGGTGTATCGCATCGGCACCTTCATTCCGGTCCCCGGGGTGAACCCCCACGCGCTGGCCCTGCTGTTCGAGCAGAACAAGGGCTCGATCCTGGACATGTTCAACATGTTCTCCGGGGGTGCGCTGGAGCGTGCCAGCCTGTTTGCGCTGGGGGTCATGCCCTATATCTCGGCGTCGATCATCGTGCAATTGATGACCTCGGTGATCCCGCAGCTCGAACAGTTGAAGAAGGAGGGCGAACAGGGACGGCGCAAGATCACCCAATACACCCGCTACGGGACTGTCGTGCTCGCGTCCTTCCAGGCGCTGGGAATCTCGATGGCCCTGCAGGGGCAGACCGCCGGCGGTACGTCGCTGGTCACCCAGGCCGGGGTCGGCTTTGTGTTTACCGCCACGGTGTCGTTGGTTACCGGGACCATGTTCCTGATGTGGCTGGGTGAGCAGATCACCGAGCGCGGCGTGGGCAATGGGATCTCGATGATCATCTTCTCCGGCATCGTCGCGGGCCTGCCGGCGGCGCTCGGCGGTACCCTGGTGTTGGTGGAGAACGGGGAGATGAACCCCATGGCCGTGCTGGTCATGCTCGCCATGGTGGTCGGGGTGACCGCCTTTGTGGTCTTCGTGGAGCGCGCACAAAGGCGCATCACCGTCAACTACGCGCGGCGGCAGCAGGGGCGCAAGCTCATGCAGGCGCAGAGTACACATCTGCCGTTGAAGATCAACATGGCCGGCGTGATTCCGCCGATCTTCGCCTCCAGCATCCTGCTCTTTCCCGGCACCCTTGGGCAGTGGTTCGCGAACGACGAGAAGCTGCGCTGGATCTCGGATATCACCTCGAAGCTCTCACCGGGGGAGCCGATCTATGTGATCCTCTACGCCTCGGCGATCATCTTCTTCTGTTTCTTTTACACGGCGCTCGTGTTCAATGCGCGCGAGACCGCCGATAACCTGAAGCGCTCCGGGGCCTTCATCCCGGGTATCCGACCCGGTGAGCAGACCGCCAAGTATATCGATACCGTGATGACCCGGCTGACCGCGGTGGGCGCCATCTATATCACCGCCGTCTGTCTGCTGCCGGAGTTTCTGATCGTCGGTTATCACGTCCCCTTCTACTTCGGCGGTACCTCGCTGTTGATCGTAGTGGTCGTGATCATGGACTTCATGGCGCAGGTCCAGGCCCATCTGATGTCGCATCAGTACGAGGGCCTGATGAAAAAGGCGAACCTCAAGGCGCCGGGCGCGGGCATGTTGCGCTAACCACCTGCTGACCAGACCTGCCCGGCGGGCCCGGTCAGCGCGCCGTCGGCGCCGGATGATCCGCTGGCCGCGCCCCCCGCGCAAGCAGTGCGTGACGGCCGGCCGCAGCGGCCGCCGGGGCCTCTGCCCCGCGGGGCGAATGAATCCTTAGGAGAAGAGAATGAAAGTACGAGCATCGGTCAAGAAGCTGTGTCGCAACTGCAAGATCGTGCGGCGCAACGGAATTGTGCGGGTCATCTGCAAGGACCCGCGCCACAAGCAGCGCCAGGGTTGACGATCGTCTGGTTGACTCCGGCCAGACTTCTGTTACGATACGCGGTTTACCGCTCCGCATCCAGGAACTGAGGGTTTCGAGCCATGGCCCGTATAGCCGGCGTTAACATTCCAGAAAAGAAGCACACAGTGATCGCGTTGACCGCGATCTTCGGTATTGGCCGGGTGCGGGCCGGCGAAATCTGCGACGCCGCAGGCGTGTCGCGCGCCACCAAGGTCCAGAGCCTCTCCGAGGAGGAAGTGGACAAGCTTCGCGGCGAGGTGGCGAAATACACCGTCGAAGGTGATCTCCGGCGCGAGATCTCAATGAACATCAAGCGCTTGATGGACCTCGGCTGCAACCGCGGCATCCGTCATCGTCGCGGGCTGCCGTTGCGTGGCCAGCGGACCCGTACCAACGCCCGGACCCGCAAGGGACCGCGGCGTCCCATCAAGCGTTAAGGCCGCGCAGATGATGCGCCCCGGCTGGTAAAGGCGAATGGCTAAACCGACTCGTACCGTAAAGAAAAAGGTCCGGAAGCAGGTGGCGGATGGGATTGCCCACGTCCATGCCTCCTTCAACAACACCATCATCACGATCACTGACCGCCAGGGCAACGCGCTCGCGTGGGCGACCTCGGGCGGCTCAGGGTTCCGCGGGTCGCGCAAGAGCACCCCGTTCGCGGCCCAGGTCGCGGCCGACAAGGCCGGTCAAGCGGTCAAGGAATATGGTGTGCGCAATCTGGACGTGAATGTGAAGGGCCCCGGCCCCGGGCGCGAGTCCGCGGTGCGCGCACTCAACAATGCCGGTTTCAAGATCACCAGTATCACTGACGTGACACCGATCCCGCACAACGGCTGTCGCCCGCCCAAGAAGCGGCGCGTCTGAGGGAGCTATAGAAAATGGCACGTTATACAGGCCCAACCTGCAAACTGGCGCGACGCGAGGGCACGGATCTCTCCCTCAAGAGCCGGGCGCGCGCGCTCGATACCAAGTGCAACCTGGAGAAGCAGCCCGGACAGACCGGGGACCGGCGCCGCCGCCTCTCCGATTACGGCGTCCAGTTGCGCGAGAAGCAGAAGGTGCGGCGGATTTACGGGTTGTTGGAGCGCCAGTTCCGCAACTATTACATGAAGGCCGCGCAGTCGAAGGGTGCGACCGGTGAGAACCTGTTGCAGATGCTCGAGCGGCGTCTCGACAACGTCGTGTTCCGGATGGGTTTCGGTTCGACCCGGGCCGAGGCGCGGCAACTCGTCTCCCATAAGTGCATCCTCGTCAACGGGCGGGTCGTGAATGTCGCGTCCTTCCCGGTGGGTCCGGAGGATGCGGTAGAGGTCCGCGAGGCCGCGAAGAAGCAGGTGCGCGTACAAAACGCCCTGGCCTTGGCCGAGCAGTATGGCTTTCCCGATTGGGTCGAGGTCGATACCAAGGGCCTGAAGGGTGTTTTCAAGCGTGTTCCGGATCGCTCCGACCTGCCTGCTGACATCAATGAATCGCTGATCGTCGAGCTGTACTCCAAGTAAGGAGTAACTCCACAAGGGGGTACCGAATGACTGAAGCTATCGGCGAGTTTCTACGTCCGCGGATTGTTCAGGTCGAACCGGTCGACGGCAGTCTGAATCATGCACGCGTGTCTCTGGAGCCTCTGGAACGGGGCTTTGGGCATACCCTGGGGAACGCCCTGCGGCGCATTCTCCTGTCGTCCATGTCCGGCTGCGCCGTCACCGAGGTGGAGATCAACAGTGTTCTGCACGAGTACACCACCCTGGCGGGCGTCCAGGAAGATGTGCTGGAGATCCTGCTCAACCTCAAGAATCTTGCCATTTCGCTGAACGGCAAGGACGAGGCGACCTTTGCGCTGAATAAGAAGGGTCCGGGTACCGTGACCGCGGCGGATATCGACCTGGGGCATTCGGGCGTCATCGCCAACCCGGGGCTGATCATCGCCAACATCACCACGGATGCGGAACTCAGTATGACCCTGACGGTGCGCCGGGGTATCGGCTATGAGCCGGCGACCCAGCGCGACATCGACGGGACCGAGGACCGGCCGATCGGCCGCCTGCCGCTGGACGCCTCGTTCAGCCCCATGCGGCGGGTGTCCATTGAGGTCCAGTCGGCGCGGGTGGAGCAACGTACCGATCTGGACCGTCTGGTGATCGATCTGGAGACCAACGGGACCATCGACCCCAAGTCGGCGATCCAGCGGGCTGCCCAGATTCTCCAGAATCAACTGGCCAGTTTCGTGGCGCTCGAGGGCGCGGCCCCGAGCGACGGCGCAGCCCAAGAGGTTCCGCAGGGACCGGCGATCGACCCGATCCTGTTGCGCCCGGTGGACGATCTGGAACTGACGGTCCGCTCTGCCAATTGTCTCAAGGCGGAGAACATTTATCTGATCGGCGATCTGATCCAGCGCACCGAGGTGGAGCTGCTGAAGACGCCGAATCTCGGCAAGAAGTCCCTGACGGAGATCAAGGACGTCCTTGCCACTCGTGGTTTGTCGCTGGGGATGCGCCTGGAGAACTGGCCCCCTGAGAACATCGACGAACTGAGCATTCGCTAACAGATACCGGGATCACGGACCATGCGTCACCGCAAAGCCGGAAGGCACCTAAATAGAACGAGTTCGCACCGCGAGGCGATGTTTCGCAACATGGCCGCGTCCCTGTTTCGGCACGAACTGATCCAGACCACGCTGCCCAAGGCCAAGGAATTGCGTCGGGTGGCGGAGCCTTTGATCACGCTGTCCAAGATCGACTCGGTCCACACGCGTCGCCTGGCGTTCGCCCGGTTGCGCGACAAGGAGGTCGTGGGCAAGCTGTTCGTCGAACTTGGACCCCGTTATCAGGCCCGCCCCGGCGGTTACCTGCGCATCTTGAAGTGCGGCTTCCGGGCCGGGGATGCAGCCCCGATGGCCTATGTGGAACTGGTCGACCGGCCCGAACGCACGTCGGCCGCCGAGGCCGACGAGGACTGAGCCGGCCGTTCTTGCTGGATTCAAGAAGCCGGGCTCTGCCCGGCTTTTTGTTGGCTGGCCGGTAATGTCATGAATGAAGCCCCCATCGAACGCATCGTA
This sequence comes from Candidatus Thiodictyon syntrophicum, assembly GCF_002813775.1. Classification (NCBI taxonomy): domain Bacteria; kingdom Pseudomonadati; phylum Pseudomonadota; class Gammaproteobacteria; order Chromatiales; family Chromatiaceae; genus Thiodictyon; species Candidatus Thiodictyon syntrophicum. The sequence continues at coordinate 5,610,368 of NZ_CP020370.1, read as the reverse complement.
CTGGTGACCGACTTCGGTCCCGGCATCTATGTCGGCCAGGTGATGGCGCGGCTCACCGGCCAGCCGTCCGGTGTCCCGGTCATCGACCTGGTGCATGACCTGCCGCCCTTTCGCCCGGACCTGGCAGCCTACCTCCTGCCCGCGTTGGTGCGTGATATGCCGCACGGTACCCTCTACCTGTGTGTGGTGGACCCCGGTGTCGGGGGCGAGCGTGCGGGACTGGTCCTGGGGGCCGGAGACGATCTGTTCATCGGTCCGGACAATGGGCTCTTGAGTCAGGTCGCGCGGCGCCGCGAGGGTGCGCGCCCACGGCGCATCGACTGGCAACCCCCATGGACCTCGAACAGCTTTCACGGGCGCGACTGGTTCGCCCCGGTAGCCGCCGCCCTGTGCCGCGGCGAGGCCGTGCCGCTCACCGATCTTGCGGCGGGTGCCCTGGTCGGTGCAGACTGGGCCGACGACATGCCACTCGTGGTTTATGTCGATGGCTATGGCAACCTGATGTGCGGGCTGCGCCCGCCTGCCGATCCGCCCGGGGCGCAACTGCGTGCGGCTGGGCGGACCCTGGCGTATGCCCGCACCTTCTGCGAGGTGCCCCCCGGGCAGGCGTTCTGGTACGAGAACGCCCTGGGCCTGGTCGAGATCGCGGTCAACCAGGGGCGGGCCGACCGGGTGCTGGGACTCGCGCCCGGCGATCCGGTGCAATTTCATTCCGGGTAACACTGGAAAAGGGGTTTCGACGACGCTATCTCCCCTGCGCGATACCACCAACCACCAGCGCGGAGCGATCGATGGCGAACTTGAGCGAACTCGTCGGTACCTTCATCCAGAACACGATGTCCCCCTCCGGCGGGGAGCGGGTCGGCAATGTCCTCAAAGACCTGCAGGCCAATGTCGGTAACATGGTCAACCGCCAGGGAGGGGCCGGCGGCATCCTGGAGAAGGTGCTGGCACAGGCCAAGACCACGCTGGGCAATGCCTCCCAGAACCCCGCGCAGGCGGCCGGTCTTGGCGCCGTGCTCGGGTCCCTGTTGGGCGGCGGCGGCAGTTCAGTCTCCGGTGCCATCAAGGGCGGGGCCCTGGCGATGCTCGCAGGCATCGCCTACAAGGCCCTGACCAATGCCGGTCAGGGGGCCGAGGGTGGGTCGGCGCCGGTGTTCAGCGGCGGCGCGGTCCCAGTCGGTATGACGGCGGCGCAGACCCCGGCGGACCACCAGGTCCTGGCGAACACCGCGGAGTTGGTCATCAAGGGCATGATCAACGCCGCCAAGGCGGACGGGGAGGTGAGTGCGGACGAGATCACCCGCATCGTCGGCAAGCTCAAGGAGGCCGGCATGACCGGGGATACGGAGGCCTGGATCATGAAGGAACTGCGCCAGCCCCTGGATCTCGACGCCTTCGCCGCCGCCATCCCCAACCAGGAGGTGGCCGCCCAGGTCTATGCCGCCTCGCTCCTGGCGATCGAGGTCGACACCCCCCAGGAAGTGGCCTACCTGGCCGACCTGGCCAGGAAGACCGGCCTTGATGCGGCCGTTGTGCAGAACATCCAGCAGACGCTTGGGGCCAAGGTCTGAGCGGCGCGGGGACCCGCTGACCAAACCGGTGCCGGGCATGTCGCTCGGTCCGCACAGCGGACCCTACAGGCAGACTTCGCGCCCGTAGGGTCCGCTGTGCGGACCGCGCTGTCGCGAGTCCGTAGGGTCCGCTGTGCGGACCGAGCGCCGCGAACCGGAGCGATGACCAAGGCCGCCGCGGCCCCGGGTGAGGTCGGGCGCGTGCCGCCGTCCGCTGCCGCCCCTACCAGAGTCCCGCCCCGGTGGATTTGATTCGCGTCAAGGCCATCCCGCCCGCACCCATCGATACTCCTCGTCGAGCGCCGGCCGCTCACCGGTCCCTGTTCCCAAGGGCCGGCAGCGACGCCGTATGCGTACCTGACCCGATTCCCGGCAAGAGAGTATCCCCCATGCACTGCAATCAATGCGAACAGACCTTTCGTCAGACCGCCTGCGTCAATTCCCCCGGCACCTGCGGTAAGGACGCTGACGTCCAGTCATTGCAGGAAACCCTGCTCTACGGGCTCAAGGGCATGGCCGCCTACGCCAACCACGCGCGCCGACTGGGCAAGCACGATGAGGCGGTCTCCGCCTTCATCGAAGAGGCCCTGTTCGCGACCATGACCAACGTCAACTTCGATCCGGAGTCGCTGCTGGAACTGTGTCTCAAATGCGGGGAGATGAACCTGCGGGTGATGCAACTGCTCGACGAGGGCCATGTCGAAACCTTCGGCAAACCGGCCCCCATCAAGGTCAAGGAGGGCACCCAGGCCGGCCCCGGCATCCTGGTCACCGGCCATGACCTGCTGGACCTCTGGGACCTGCTCAAACAGGTCGAAGGGACCCCGATCAAGGTCTACACCCACGGCGAGATGCTCCCGGCCCACATGTACGCCAAGTTCGCCGCGCATCCCAACCTGGCGGGCCACTACGGCGGCGCCTGGCAGGACCAGAAGCGCGAGTTTGCCGCCTTCCCGGGGCCGGTGCTCGGCACCACCAACTGCGTCCTGATCCCCCCGCAGAGCTACAGCGGCCGGCTCTTCACCACCCGTGCCACCGCCGTGCCCAATGGCCAGCGCCTGACCGATGGCGACTTCTCCCCGGTGATCGCCGCCGCCCTGGCCGGCCCCCCCTGTGCAGAGCACATCACCGGCGAATCCACCATCGGCTTCCACCGCACCGTCCTGCTGGATCAGGCCCAGGCCATCGTCGATGCGGTCAAGGCCGGCAAGATCAGCCGCTTCTTCGTCATCGGCGGCTGCGACGGGGCTGAGAAGGGTCGCAACTACTTCACCGACTACGCCCAGGCGACCCCGCCGGATTCATTCATCCTGACGCTCGGCTGCGGCAAGTTTCGCATCCGCGACCACGACTATGGCGAGCACCTGGGCCTTCCGCGCCTGATGGACATGGGCCAGTGCAACGACGCCTATGGCGCCATCGCCGTGGCCGCCGCCCTGGCCAAGGCCTTCAACTGCGGCGTCAACGACCTGCCGCTGACGCTCGTGATCAGTTGGTTCGAGCAGAAGGCCATCGCCGTGTTCCTGACCATGCTGCATCTGGGTATCCGCGGGATCACGCTGGGGCCCAATCCGCCGGCCTTCATTACGCCCAACGTCTTCAAGATCCTGCAGGAACGCTATGACCTGCGCCTGACCGGGGCCGATGCGCAGGCCGATCTGCGGTTGGCCATGGCCGCCTGAGGGGTCGCCGAATCGGCCTCGATCATTATTCCGGCCACCTCGAGGGTGACTTCCGTCGCGGCCTGGCGGCCGCTGCTACGCCGTAGGAGCGGCCCCCAGGCCGCGACGAGTTGCCGAAAGGCCTGTGGCCGGAGCTATGATCAAGGCCGCCGAACCGCGCGGCGAAGGCGCCCCAGGTGCTGACCCGATCAGGGGCGCCGTCCGTCACCCCGGAACATGGAAGTTCCCCGTGCTCTCAGGTCGCAGGAGGGGCAAGTCGAGACCCACATCATGCGCAGATTCCCCGCGTCCCCGGCCCCAGGTGCATAATCCGACCAGCAGACTCACCGACTTGACCGGAGCGGCCCATGAACCGAGACGACCTGTTGCACCGAATCACAGCGCGCCCCGACGTATTCGGCGGCAAACCAATCATCCGCGACCTGCGGATCTCAGTGGAAATGGTGCTGTCGCTGTTGGCGCAAGGTGAGGCCACCGACGCCATCCTGGCCGACTATCCCGGTCTGGAGGCGGACGACATCACGGCCTGCCTCGCCTATGCCCATGCGGTCGTCGCTCATGACCGGTGGCCGCCCTGATGGAGTGGACGGTCGTGGAGTGCGGCGCAGATGGCCGGGTGTGGGTGCCATGGGATGAAGTCGACCTGCGTTTGCCATTGGCGCGCCGGGCGGCGTAACCCGCCGGTCGCCGAATGCGCGCGCGACTTACGGGCGGGACGGGGCATTCGCCCCGTCCCGAACGTTTATTCTCTCGCTGATTCGTGCCGCGGGTCCGCGGGCTCGGAGAAAAGGTTGCGGACGGGGCGAATGCCCCGTCCGGCGCGGGAGTCAAATGGCTAGGCGAGATCGCTGTGATCGCCGGGGAAAAACTCCGGCGACAACGACTGCTCAAGCGTGTAGGGACACTGGCTCGGAAAACTCCGTCGGTCGATTCCGGTCTCATCCTCCGCTTTGAGCTTGGCCTTTTCATAAGCCGCTTGCATTTTCTCCGCCACCAGCGGCTTCAGGCTCGGGCTATCTTCGATGAGGTCCGCGATATCCATGCGCTGCATCACAATGGTATTGCGCCGACTACCGGTCCTCTTGGGCGCCTGGTACTGCCACTTGAGCAAGTGCACCAGCAGTACCGCGAGGCGATTCAATAATTCCCGCTTTTCGCTCCGCGCCATCCCTTCCAGTTCCTCGGCAATATGCTCGACATCGATCTGGTCGAACTGACGGTTCCGCATCAATTGTGCATTCGTATTCAGCCAGCCGAAAAAGTCACGGTCGTAACTCGGCGATCCGGTCATTCTTCATCACCTCAGTCTCTACGTCTTTGGGCCTGGTTAGGCTCCAACTGTCCGGGACGGATCGGCTGAGCATGGGCCGCAGGGGCGGCAGACGCAATGGTCGCGCCCAGGCGGGACGGGGGCGCAGCGTAACCCGACGGTCGGCGCCTCACCGTCGGGTTACGGCGCGCCGCAACCGACGGAGCGTGCCGGGTAGGGCGAAGGGGGGCGCGCCTAACCCGACCTACGGCGCTACGGTGCTGATCCGCCGGGCGCGTAGGGTCCGCTGTGCGGACCAGGACCAGGATCAGCGGACCAGCGGCCTGGCGGTGACCGTCAAGGTCCGGCGCCGACCCGGTGGGAGCGGCTTTGCAGTGAACGTCGCGCAGCGACGCGGTGGGAGCGGCTTCAGCCGCGACGAGACCTCGCGCGTTGCCCGAGCGTCGCGGGTTACCGCAGCCTTGGGTCGCGGCTGAAGCCGCTCCCACCGGGCGCCGCGGGCAACGCGGCGGGGCGGGTTGCGGCGGCGTCTGACCGCGGCTGGAGGCCGCTCCCACGGTCGGCGCCGCCGCGTCGGGCTAGGGCGTGCCGCCACCGACGGGGCCTGACGGGCCGGGCGCAGGGGGCGCGCCTGACCCGCTCGACGGGGCTCGCGGGCGGCGGGTGGTGCGCGCGGCGCACCCTACGGGGGCGGCGGCTCGGCCAGCGACTGGGCGATCGAGTCGATGAGTTGCTGCGCCCGGGCCTCCGGATCGGCGGCGCGGCCCTGGTAGTGGCCGAAGTCGCGCAGTGCGGAGTGGGCGTAGGCCTGGGCGCGGTGCAGCAGGTCGCGGCGGCGGGGCAGGGCGGCCTCGCGTTCGGCCGAGCCGAGATATAGGACCGCGAGGTTGAAGCGTCTCGTTCCAGCGCTGTAGCGGTCGCCGACCCGTTCGGCCAACTGCACGGCCTGCTCGTAGTGCTCGCGGGCGCGCTCGGTCTGGCCGACCGCGTCGTAGAGAGCGCCCAACTGGTTGTGCATCGGCCCCAGGTCGGCGATGGCGCCGGCCGGGCAGAGCGCCAAGGCTTGCTGCAAATGGGTCTCCGCCGACTGCGCCTGGTCGAGCAGCGCCGACTCGGGCTCGCCCCGTGCGCGCGCGGCGTCGAAGCGTTGGTGATGCACCATGCCGATTGCTTGCAGGCACTTGGAGCGGTTCAGTGCGTCGTTGGGATCGAACAGGTCGAGGCTGCGCCGGTAGGCGGACTCGGCCGAGTCCAGGTCGCGGATGGCTGGGATGTCCTTGTAGGCGTGGCCGAGGTTGAAGTGGGTAATCGCCTCGCCGGCGGTATCGCCGATGCGCTGAGCGTGCCCGATGGCCTCCAGATAGCGGGCGATGCAGTCGCCGCTGCCCTGCTCGCGCAGGATCGTGCCCAGCGCCGCCAGGGATGCCCCCAGGGTCCGGACGCGGTGGCGCCGATCGGCATCCAGCGGCGCATCCCCCGGCAGCCCCAGGGCCTCGGCCGCCGCTTGCCGGTCCCAGTCGACCAGCTTCGCCTGCAAGTCGGCGGCGCGGGCGAGGTCGTGGTCCAGTTGCCGGGCCAGATCGACCCGATAGCCCATGACCAGGGTGTACCCGTCCTCCCGCCCGGGGACGGGTCCATCGTCCGCCGTGCAATAGTCCGACACGCACTCGGCCACCAGCCTGGACCACTCGGTCCGGCGCCCCTGGTACTCATAGAGCACCCGCAACCCCTGCATGGCGGAGATGACCGGCGACCACCAGCCCTGCCGTCGGGCCAGCCGGCGGGCGTGCAGCAGGTTGGACTCCTCCAGCGCGAGCGGTTGGATCGCCTCCTGGTGACCTGCGACGACCTGGCCGCAGTAGTAATCGCCCAAGGCCCCGACCGCTTCGACCCAGGCGCGCCTGGCCGACCCAGCCGCCGGGCGTCCCTCGGCGCCGTCATAGCAGCGCGCAAAGACCTGGCCCAGGAACCAGGGCAGCGCCGGGTGGATGCCGAACCCAATTCCGATCAGGGTCCCCCCGAGCGGGGTCAGGAGCCCGATGTCCGCGGCGCGCCGCAGCAGCGTGGTGAGCCGGTCCTGGTCCTGGCCCTGCAACGCCGGCAGCGCATGGTCGCCTTGGCCCATCAAGGCCAGGGCACGGACATCCACCACCCCCTGAAACAGGTGCAGCAGCGCGACGATCGGCAACTCCGCCGGTGCGAAGGCATGGGCGAACCCATAGTCCAGCGAGGCGCGCAGCGACCGGTCGCGCCCCTGCTCCGCGTCCGCGTCGCCCCCGTCCGGGCCATCGGCGATCGGCCGGGCGCCGTCGCGGATCGCCTGCACGAAGGCGGCGATCTGACCGGCACCGCTGAGCCCCAGCCCGACCGCCTGGCCGATGAGCACCCGCAGCGTCAGCGGGTTGCCGGCGCAGTAGTCGAGCAGCGGCTGCCAGTCGCCGATCCCGGTGCGCTCCAGCCCGCGCTCCCGGCCCAGTTCGAGCGCGAGCAGCGCGGCGTCGGCTGCGGACATGGGCGGCATCCGGACGCGCCGCGGGAGGCCGCCGAGCCATGCCTGTTCGTCGCGCCTGGAGGTCAGCAGCAGCTTGGCCTTGGTCTGGCCGTCGAGCTTGATCTGTTTCAGAAAATCGGCCAGCTCCGTCTGCTCGGCCGGGGTCCAGGCGGACTCGGCGCCGGCCGGGAAGCCGGCGACCGGCTCCAGGTTGTCCCAGATCCAGAGGACCGGGACCAGCCGCAGCAGTTGCAGGATGAGCGTGCGGCGCCGGGTCTCGTCGTTGATGCTGTGCCACTCGATGCCGTTGGCCTGGAGAATGGGGGCGAAGCGCTGGCCGATACGGTTGAGCGCGTCGGTCAGGTCGGTGTGGACCTCAAACGACGTCAGCAGGACCACCGGTTGGTCGCCGAGCCCCCCGGTCTGGGCGTACCAGCGGGCGAATTCGACCGCGGTCGCGGTCTTGCCCTGGCCGGCATAGGCGTGGAGCAGGACCACGGGGGCGGTGTCGAAGGCGCGGTCGAGCATCAGGAGCGTCTCGTCGCGGCCGACGAACCCCTGGTCCGGGCAATAGCGGCGCAGGGCCGGGTCGTTCTGGACCGGGTCCAGGTCCGGTCCGGGGCTGAGCGTCGCGGTCTGCCCGGGCGCGAGCAGCGGGCGGTCGATGGCCTCGTAGATCACCGGGACGCACCAGTCCTGCAGGGGCCGGGGCCGGAGCCCCACCCAGCGCTCCGGGTTGCGGCTCAAGTCCTTGCGCGCCTCGCTCGCGGCCTGGCCCAGGCCGCGGCCCTTGGCCAGCGCGGCATAGAGTGCGCCGATGTACTGGGCGGCGGTGACGACATAGACGCTGTAGCGCATCCCGAGCACGGCCGGGATGCCCTGGTCCACCACCGCCTGGGCGAGCGAGCCGATGGCCCGGACCTCCGCGTGGGCGTCGGTGGCCGCGGCGGGCCGCTCGAGCGCCTCGTGCATGGCGGACTGGCAGGCGTTGAGCACCAGGACCGGGACGCCGCTGTCGTGCAGCAGTTGGCCGAGCGCCGCACCCGGGACCGGGCGGACCCGCTCCTTGCTCCCGGGGTGCTCGAAGATCAGATAGCCCTGCGGGCCCTTGGTCTTGCCGCCGAGCATGAGGCTCCCGAGCTGGGCGACCCAGCCGGCGAGCGCGGTGCCGCCCAGGTCGGCGTAGATGCCGTGGCCGTCGAAGTGGACGATATGGAAGGGCCGGCCGGCCTCCTTGGCGTCGGTCAGCTCCTTCTGGAGTTGCTCATAGGTGGGCGGGCGCAGGGCGCGGATGGCGAAGCGCGGGCGGTGCTCGCCCAGGCCCTGGAGCAGCCGGTTGGCGACCGCGCGCAAGCCCACGTCGTCGGTCCCGTTGGGCCGACAGCAGCAATAGAGGAGCCGGATGCGCCCGTCGTCCAGCGGGGGGATGGGGATGAACGACAGGCTCGGGTTGGACTGGACCCGCACGAAGGCGCGCACCCGCAGCGCGATGGCGCAGTCCAAGGCCGGGTCGCGCATCAGCTCCCAGGGGATGGCCGCGGCCCCGCTGATGCCGGAGGCGATCTCGATTCGCAGATCCGCGAGTTGGTTACGGATGGCGAACCAGATCGCCTGGGTGTCCGGATTGGCCGTGAGGACCTGCCGGTACAGGTCCTCCCCGCGGCTGTGCAGCATGGACTCGATCTGCGCGATCTGGACCGGCTCCACCGCCCCCGGGTTCTGGAGATAGTCCTCCAGGTACCAGCGCAGGTCTTCCTGCTCCTGGGGCGTCAGCGCGAAGGTGATGCGCGCCTCGGCCTCCAGGTCCGGTTGGTCCGGGCAGCGCAGGCGCAGGCGGATGGGGTAGTGTCCATCGATGCGATCGGCTTGGCGGATGTGCAGCACGCTGCTGAAGGCCATGGCGAGTCCTCCGGGGTTGCCCCGGCGGTGCCGGGGTAGTGGGGATTCTAGCGCCAATTGGGCCGCACGGTCGCCGGGGCCTGGCGGCCCAACCCGGCGGCGCAGCTCTTGTATGGCGCAAGCCCCCAATCCTGGCTCCCGGGGGCCAAGATCGAGTTCGTCCGCTATAAGGGCGCGGACCCCGATACGCCGGTGGCGACCCGCAAGACCGTGACCGGTACCCTGCCCGATCAATTGGACTCGGTGTGGGCGCGGGCCGGACTCCGCGTCCTCGTGCTCGATTACGATCCCCAATGCACCCTCTCTGCCATCTTGCTGGGCGAGCCCCAACTGGTGGAGACCTGGGCGTTGGAAAGGCCGGGCGCGACCGTCAAGTAGGGTGGACAAGCGCAGCGCAGTCCACCAGCGGCGGCGCGGGGTTCGGTGGACTGCGATAGCGCTTGTCCACCCTACGGCCGGAACCATGACCAAGGCCGAAAACGCTACTCCGCCTCGAAATCCACCTTGTCGTAAATCTCCCGCATGGCCACCGCGCACGCGATGGACTCGAAGCGGACCTCGCCATCCATCCCTTCCATCGCGTCGAGCAGCCAACGACCGTCGGATTGGCGGGCATAGACCTCCACCAGGGGGCGGTCGCGGTTCACCAGCACATACTCCTTGAGGCTCGGCAGCCGGCGGTAGATCGCGAACTTCCCGCCGCGGTCATAGGCCTCCGTGGAGCGGGAGAGGACTTCGACGAGCAGGGCCGGGTTGATGAGCACATCGCGCCGCTGGTCATGGAAGCGGGGTGCTTCGCACAGGGCCACCAGGTCCGGATAGGTGCCGGCGTTCGCCGCTTGGATACGCACGCGCATGTCGCTCGGGAGGACGTGGCAGGGTCGATCCTTGAGCTCCGCCCGCAATTCGCTGCCCAGGTTGAGCACGATCAGATTGTGATTGAATGAGGCGCCCGTCATGGCGAACACCTCGCCGTCCACATATTCGTGCTTGACCTGCGTCTGCGCCCGCTCGGTTGCGAGATAGTCCTCGAATTGGTAGCTGGGTCTGGTCTTGAGTGACACGGTGATCCTCCGGTGGAGCCGCCGTGAGTATAGCCCGGAGTGGGGGCCGGGCGCCCGGTCGCGGGGACGACACCAGGCCCGCGCGCAGCGGGGCGGTCGCAACGCGGGGCGGCTGGCCGGGGCATTCGCGGGCAGGGCGCCCAGCCGGCTCAGACGAACGCGGCGTCCCGTGCCGCAGAGAGGTCTCGCCGCACTGGGGTGCGGCGCTCCCAGTACGCTGCTGCATCGCGCGGCGTTTTCGCTTAACCTTACCCCCGCCGACGAACGGTCGCCTCGCCCACCTCAGGCCCGGACCCGCGACCGCCTTTCCGACTCATCCCACTGGACGCTACCCCATGCAGGTCGAGGTCTCGCTCGCATTGACGGCGGTCGCCGCCATCCTGGTCCTGCTCGCGGGGCGGGCCCTGATCGCGCGGGTGCCGGTGCTGCAACGCTACAGCATCCCGGAGCCGGTGGTGGGCGGGCTGGCGGCGGCGCTGCTCTTGACGCTGGCGCGGTTTGGGGACTTTCAGGTGCAGTTCGATACCCGCGCCCAGGCGCCGCTGCTGCTGGTGTTCTTCTCCACCATCGGGCTCAGCGCGGAGTTGCGCACCCTGGCCCGGGGCGGGCGCAAGCTGGTCATCCTGTTCGCCGTCGTGATCCTGGCCCTCTTGCTGCAGAATGCCCTGGGCATCGCTATCGCCAAGGTGCTCGACCTGCACCCGTTGATGGGCCTCCTGGGGGGCTCGGCGACCCTGACCGGCGGTCACGGCACCGGGGCGGCCTATGGCAAGCTGTTCGGGGAGGTCAACAACCTGCAGGGGGCGGTGGAGGTGGCCATGGCCTGTGCCACCTTCGGGCTGGTGCTGGGCGGCATCCTGGGCGGGCCCACGGCCCAGTGGCTGATCCGGCGGCATGGGCTCGAACCCCGCGCGGATGCGGCCGCGGACCAGGGGCCCGGCTCGCTGCGCACCGATGAGCGGCGGCCCCTGAGCCCTGAGTCGCTGATGGAGACGGTGCTGCTGCTGATGCTGTGCCTGGGGGTCGGCACCCTGTTGGCGGAGACCGTGCAGATCCCGGGCCTTAAGCTGCCGACCTTCGTGTGGTGCCTGCTGACCGGCATCGTGCTGCGCAACACCCTGGGGTGGCGGGGGTTCTACCAGGTGGACGGGCCCACGGTGGAACTGCTCGGCACCGTCTGTCTGTCGCTCTTCCTGGCCATGGCCCTGATGTCGCTGCGCCTGTGGGAGCTGGTGAGTCTGGCCCTGCCGATCCTCGTGCTCCTGAGCCTGCAGGCCCTGCTGGTGGTGGTCCTGGCGGTCACCCTGACCTTTCGGGTGCTGGGCGCCGACTATGACGCGGCGGTCATCGCCGCCGGTCAGTGCGGCTTCCAACTCGGTGCCACCCCCACGGCGATCGCCAATATGCAGGCGATCACCAACCGCTACGGCCCCTCGCCGCTCGCCTTCCTGCTGGTGCCGATCATCGGCGCCTTCCTGATCGACATTACCAACGCCCTGGTGATCCAGGGGTTCCTGGCACTGCCCTGGTTCGGGTTCTGATCATGCAGCGATCCCTGATGCAACTCACCCACGGGCTCTGGCTGCTGCTGGCCGTGCTGCTGCTGACCGGCTGCCGGGAGGCCCCGGACCAGGCCGCGCTCGACGCGGTGATTGAGGCGCGCCTGACCCAGGCCTTCGGCCCCCAGACCTTCGCCATCGAGCGCCTGCGCCGCCTGGGCAGCGGCCCCCTGGCCGCGGACGCGCAGGGCCGACCCCGGCAAATCGTCTATTTCAACGCCGTGCTCGGGCTGGAGCGGGATCTGGACTTCTCCTCCTGGGACACGCTCAACATCGCCGCCTTTGCGAGCCTGCTGGGGGCCACGCCGCTGGGCGTGAGCGGTCTGGAACAGGCGGGCAACCGGCGCGGTGATCGCGTCTATGTCCACGGTAGCGCGAGTTTCGTGCGCGACGCCGCCGCGGCCGACGGGTGGGTGCCGGTCGCGGTGACCCTGCCCGGCGTCGGGACCCCCTCGGCGCCGCTGAGCCCCGCGAGCAGCGCCGCGTCCCAGCAGCTCTTCGCGCGCCTAAAGCAGCTCTATGCGCGCCAGAGCGCCGACCCCAAGCGCCAGTACAAGATCATCAACGAGGAACTCGACCAGGCCTACGAGACGATCACCCAGCGCCTGGACCGCCTGGACCACGCCCTCATCCTGGCCGGCGGCCCGGCCGGCGGTGAGTACCAGGGGGTGGCGCAGTTGCTGGCGCAGACCCTGACCGCGCGGGGCCGCACCGCCGACGCGCTCACCACCGCCGGCAGCGCGGAGAACCTGGCACTGCTGCGCGACGGCCGGGCGGACCTGGCCCTGGTACAGAATGATCTCGCCGCCGCCGCGCTGCTGGGGAGCGACGGCTTCGCCTCGGCCGGTCCGCAGCCCGCCCTGCGCGTACTCGCGAGCCTCTTCCCCGAGCCCCTGCACCTGATCGTGGCCGCCGACTCCGCCCTGCGGACCCCGCACGACCTGGCCGGCCGGCGCCTGGAGATCGGCCAGCCCAACTCGGGCAGTCGGGCCAACGCACTCCTGCTCCTGGCCGCGGCGGGGGTCGATATGAAGGGGCTGGCGGCGGTCCGCGAGGGCGGTTTGGAGCAGGGTCTGGCGGACCTGGCGGCGGGACGGGTCGACGCGGTCATTGCCACCATCAGCGCCCCGGCCGCCCGCATCCAGGAGGCGGCGGCGCTGGGCCTGATCCGGCTCCTGCCCATTGCGCCGGACCTCCAGCGCGCGCTGGCCGGCCAGGCCACCGGGCTGGTGCCGATCCAACTGCCGCCCGACACCTACCCGGGTCAGCACGAGGCGGTGCCGACGCTGGCGGCGACCGCCCTGCTGGTGGCCGCGGAGCGCCTGCCGCGGGCCGATGTCGACCTGGTGCTCGGCACCCTCTTCGGCGGGATCGACTTCGTGGCGGCCGGGTCGGCGGCGGGGTCACAGATCAACCGCCGCAGCGCTGCCGTCGGCCTGACCCTGCCGCTGCACCCGGCGGCCGAGGTCTTTTTTGCCGGCGCTGTGAGTCCGGTCGACTGAGGGCCGCCGGGCGGCGCACCCGGTGCCTGCTTATTCGCATCGATCTTGATTGCCGAAGGCGTCGGACTCTTTGCTCCGAAAGACGACCGGCGAGGCCTCGTCCATTGCCTGATGAACGGCGATCTCACGCTTGGCGATCCAATTGGTATACTCACAGCACTCGAATGGACAGGCACCGCGATCCTCGAAGGCCGCGGAAGCGGGAGAGGGCTGGCGCTGCTGCTGATCGGTGCCGCCCGCGGCCATGACCGCGGAACCATGCAGCAGGGCAAAGATCAGGGGTAGCAGGCCCGGAAGCGAGTTGCTGATCGGCATGACTGGGGTCCTCTCGTTGGTTATGGCGCCTGATGATGCAACTGGAGCGGTCGCGCGCGGCGCGGCCCTTACCGGCCGGCGGCGGCTCAGGAACCGGCAAGCCGGCGTTGCCGCTCCCCGAGCACCCAGTCCTTCATCGCCCGACCATGCTCCGTGGCACACACAATGCCGTTCACGTCCAGGACCTGCGAACCAAGCCACTGGAGGCGCAGCACGTCGCCGTCGGCGCGGGCGCAGGGAAATAACATGCCCCAAATGAAACCGTGCTGGTAGGCGACCTCGATGGCATGGCCGGCGCCGGCCTCGGCCAGCGGGATATCGAGATAGATGACCGCCATGCGGGCCTGGATCATCGCCGCCATCTCCGCCCGGACGCGCTTGACCCCGCCGCTGCCCAGGTGATCCACGGCCACAAAGCCCCCGTTGATCTGGGGGAGCATCGCCACGCGCAGCGCCAAGGTGCCCGCGGGCGTCCGGTCACTGGTGTCGAGGTCGCGTTGCAGGCCGAGTTGGCCGATCAGTTGCCGGTAGATCGGCTCCAGATGGGCAGGCAGATGGGCCTTGAAGGAGGGGCCTGGCGCCAGGACCTTGGCGATCGGCACCAGGCTCTGGCGCGCCTGCAGGGGTGCGGCGAAGCGCGACATCCGCATCGCGGGAAAGGCATCCAGCAGCAACCCCACCTCGGTACCGCCCGCCGCGAGAAGGACGCGCTGGGAGGCCGGGTGATTGGCCACGCATTCGGCCCAGAGCGCCGGTATGCCGGCCCGGCCCGCCAGCGCGAGCATCTGATCGGTGAGCCGCGAGGCCAGGTTATGCCCCCGATAGCCGGGGTCCACCGCCAGGCGGCCCAGCTCGCAGGTGAGGTAAGGGGTATCCGGGACGATGGCCACATGGCCCACGACCTGGCCGGTGTCATCGATCGCCACAATGCCCCGCAAGCCGCCAACCTTCAGCAGGCGCCGAATCTCCTCCAGCGAATAAAACTCGGGCTTCGGGTAGCTGTAGCCATAGACCCGGTAGATGAGCCGCACCAGTCCTTCGGCATCCGCGGCGCACAGTTCGCGCAGTTGCACCGCCGCGGCCGCCGGCGCGCTCACCCGCGGCGTATCCGTCGGCAGCTCAAGGTCCGGCGGGGTGCCGCCGGCCGCGGTCGGCAGGTTCAGGATGCACTCGCTCCAGTTGCCGCTGTTGCCCTGCTCGCCCCGGTGGAACCCATCCAGCCGCGATTGGCGCACCAACTGGTCGGACCGGCAGGGCTTGGGTTCCTCGCCCCACTGCGGCATACGCAGGTCGCTCACCCGCACCCGGACCTGGTTGCCGTGAAGGCTGAGCGTCACCTGCACCACCGGCGGATCATCCGCGAACACCTCGCGCTCACGCGCCTCCAGCAGGAGCTGGACCAAGACCGTGGTCAGGCTGTCGCGCACGGCGGCCGTGAGGCCCAGCCCTCGCAACGTCTGCCCCACCGCGTCCACCGCGACCGTGGCGGCGACGGCGTCCATCAGTCGCAGTTCCAGCAGGGTGTGGTCCTTGGCGGGGGGCGCGGACTCGGGCGTGGCGGATTCTGGGTCAGACATGGGTCGGCAGGTCGCTCCGGTGATGTCAGTCATCGACGATCGGGATGCGCGGCGGGCACGGTGCGGGCCTCTGGGCGCGCTCAGATGCCGGCGAGCGCCTGGCGCAGATCGGCGGCCAGGTCGGCACAGGTCTCAAGCCCCACGGACAGACGCACCAGGCCCTCGCTGATGCCGTGCCGGGCGCGCTCCTCCGGGGCATAGGTGGCGTGGGTCATGGACGCCGGGTGCTGGGCCAGGGTCTCGCAGTCCCCCAGACTCACCGCCCGGGTGACGAGCCGCAGGGCGTCCATGAAGCGCACCCCGGCCGCGTAGCCGCCGCGCAGTTCGAGGGCGATCATACCCCCGGGCCGGCGCATCTGGCGGCGTGCCAGGTCGCCTTGCGGGAAGGACGGCAGGCCCGGATACCAGATCTGCGCGACCGCCGGGTGGCCGGCGAGCAGTTCCGCCAGGGACTGGGCCGAGTCGCAGTGACGCTCCATCCGCAGTTCCAGGGTCTTGAGTCCCCGCAGGACCAGATAGGCGTCCAGGGCCGAGATGCAGGCCCCGGTCATCTCTTTGACCCCGAAGAAGCGGATCTGCTGGATCAGTTCGGCGCTGCCCACCACCGCCCCGGCCAGCAAGTCGCCGTGTCCGCCCAGATATTTGGTCGCCGAGTGCACGACGAGATCGGCCCCCAGCTCCAGCGGGCGTTGCAGATAGGGCGTGCAATAGGTGTTGTCGACGATCGTCAGGGCCCCGTGCCCCCGGGCCATGGCGCTGACCGCGGCGATATCCACCAGGCGCATGTTGGGATTGGCGGGGGACTCGAAGAAGACCACGCGGGTGTGCGGGTCCAGGGCCGCCTCCAACTCCGCGGGGCTGGTGAGGTCGGCGAAGCGCACCTTGATCCCGAGCCGCGTCAGCCCGTGCTCCAGATAGCCGAAGGTGCAGCCGTAGAGCGTCTGGTCCGCGACGATGGTGTCGCCGGCCGCAAGCAGGGTCCAGAGGGCGGAGGTGATGGCGCCCATCCCGGAGGCCGTGGCGAGCCCCGCCGCGCCGCCCTCCAGGCTTGCGAGCCGCGCCTCCAGCACGCTCGCGGTCGGGTTGCCGACCCGCGAGTAGATGAAGCCGGGCGACTCGCCGCGGAACCGCCGCTGCCCCTCGGCGATGTCCGGGAAGGCGTAGGTGGAGTTGAGATAGATCGGGGGATTGAGCGCCCCCTCGTGGTCCAGGGGGTCGTAGCCGTGATGGATGGCGCGGGTGGCAAAGCCCGGTGCCTGGTCGTCGTTCATGTTGTTGCGGTCCTCCGGCCGACGGGATGCGGCCGGGGAAGGCTAAACGCAGTGCCCCAGGGGCGCAACCCGGCGTGAGCCTCCCGCCTGGATTGCAGGTCCGGCGGTGATCGCCTACACTGGTCAGCGTAACGGTCGATTGCGAGGTCGGGACGTGGCGCACCAGCGATCGGCTTGGATGGGGGCAACGCCCTGCCCTTACTCCCGCCTCCAGTATTTCATCTCGCCGTTGAGAATCTCCTTGTTGCGCTTGCGATAGATGTATTTTTCGTCTGTCGTCGCGTAATTCGTGCTGCCCGCCCAGGTCCCAGTTGCGCCCCGCTCGCGCGCGAAGACGGCGACACAGCCCAGTAAGCCCCGGCGCCCGACCTCGAACCGGCTCAGGTAGTAAAGCTTGTCCCGCCCGCCGCGCCGACCAGGCTCGCGCCAAATCTCGTCCGGCTCCTTGATGTTGAAGGCGGTATAGAGCAGCCAAGGCGCCCGCTCGCCCTTCATGATCTTCCACTCTCCCCTGAGGTTCAGAAAGAGGCCGCGGTCGATCTCCAAGGCGTTGCCGATTACATCGGTAAACACTGCGCGTTTCTCGTCTCCGAACTCGAGCATGAAGCGGCGGAACAACGCCGACTCAGCGAGCGAGGGGGATAACCTCTCCACTCCCACTGCCTTACGCGCCGGCGGCATCTGTCTGCCGGAGGCCGATAACCCTTCCAAGCTGTGCATAGGGGTATTGGGATGCTGTTGGGTGATGCGGACCGGCGACTGACCGGCACGCTGTACGGCAAAGGTCAAATCCTGGCACCTGCCGAGGCGATCGGCAATCGCCGGTGCTGTTGTGTTCGATTTGTCGAGGCGGCGCAGTCGTGCCGAGGGTGACCCCGCCGCACCAGCCCGCAGCGCTTCCAGGCCGCCGGTCGGTTACCATCCGCGGCTGAACGACGACACGACAGGGGCCGCGATGCAGATTTGGGAGACGCTACTGGGCTCGGCGACGGAGACCGACCTCCTGCGCCTGGGCGAGGCGCTGGCGGTCGGGGCCGTGCCGCGCACCGCCATGGGGGTGCTGCAGGCGCTGCTGTGCGGGCCTGGGCGTCCCGGTCTGGCGCCCGAGCTGGATCAGTTGGATGTTCCCATCAGCGGTATTCCTCGAAGAACGTCTCATCGACTTCGTAGACGGTCTTCGGTTTGACTCCAAGCTCCAAGCGCTCAAACATCTGGACCAGTGTGTCGCCGTCGACCAGTTCGATGGGCGGCGCCCCGTCGCGTCGCGCTTCCTTCATCGCCTCTGTAGTAAAGGTGCCGGTCGTGATGATGATGCCTTTATCAGCTCGTCCGACCATCGCCCCGCGGAAATCGCGAACCTGTGATGCAGAGACCGAACCGGCGTAGCGTTTACATTGAAATAACACTGTGAAGCTAACGAAAGGATTGACCTGCAGAATTCCGTTGCCGTCAATGCCCCCGTCGCCGGACTTGCCAGTGACGACGACGCGCTCGAACCCGGACTCGCGCAGTAGTCGCTGCGACGCGCGTTCAAAACCTTCCGGGGGGAGTGACTTCAGAACATCGAGAAGGGATCGGGTGCCTGGAATATCAACAGGCGGCTCCGTCGGCGGGACGATTTCCGCGCCATCGGAAACGGCTCTTGGCTTCTCGCTACGCCAAGAGTCCGAGCAATTGCGTCAGGTGGTACCAGACCATTCTTGAAGTACGGCGCGGCGTGGGCCCACAGGCCGCGCGCCGGCGGGGTCGGGTGTCCGCGCACGCGCGGTAAACCCCTGCCGCATCTGGGCTGGGACGCCCTGGATCGATACCGCCGGATCAGGCTGCGCCCGCGCAGGCCAGACGCCTGACGCGGCGGCGGGGCGGATTTGGGTGATATCATTACCACCGTGGTCGCCCCACCCCCCGGGAGGGCGATGTGAGCCAATGAAACAGGGGACCACGCCCTTGCCCGGGACCCCTGACGCCTGCCGAGACCTGCCCATGACCGACTCCCCCCGCACCGTCCTGATCATGGACACGACGCTTCGCGACGGCGAGCAGACCCATGGGGTCTCCTTCTCCCCGGACGAGAAGGTGAACATCGCCAAGGTGCTGCTGGACCTGGTGCGGGTGGACCGCATCGAGGTGGCCTCGGCGCGGGTGTCGCCGGGGGAGCAGGACGCGCTGGGCCGGATCATCGACTGGGCGGCTACCCGAGGGCTGGCGGAGCGCGTGGAGGTGCTGGGGTTCGTGGACGGAGGGCGCAGCGTGGAGTGGATCGCAAGCGCGGGGGGGCGGGTGCTGAACCTGCTCGCCAAGGGCAGCGAGACACACTGCCGCGGCCAGCTCGGCAAGACCCTGGACGAACACGCGGCGGACGTGCGCGAAACGGTTGCCATCGCCCTGGCACGCGGCCTCAAGGTCAACATCTATCTGGAGGACTGGTCCAACGGCTATCAGGACCAGCCGGGGTATGTGTACGGCCTGATGGAGCGCCTGGCGGACTGCGGTATCGCCCACTTCATGCTGCCGGACACGCTCGGGGTCATGACCCCGGAGCGCGTCACGCTCGCCATGGGCGACATGATCCGGCGCTTTCCGGGCGCCAGGTTCGACTTTCACCCCCACAACGACTATGGCCTGGCGACGGCCAATGTGCTGGCTGCCGCGGCGGCGGGCGCGGCGGCGGTGCATTGCACGGTCAATTGTCTGGGGGAACGGGCGGGCAATGCGTCCCTGGCGGAGGTGGCGGTCAACCTGCGTGACCAGCTCGGTTTCACCATCGGGATCGATGAGAGCCATCTGGCCCGGGTGAGTGAACTGGTGGAGTACTTCTCCGGCAAGCGCATCGCCGACAATGCCCCCATCGTGGGGGCCGATGTCTTCACCCAGACCGCCGGCATCCACGCCGACGGGGACCGCAAGGGCAGTCTCTACCATACGCGCCTCTCCCCGGAGCGCTTCGCGCGGCGGCGCAAGTATGCCCTGGGCAAGCTGGCCGGCAAGGCGTCGCTGGCGAAGAACCTGGAACGCCTCGACATCAGTCTGTCGGAGGAGAACCAGCGCCGCGTGCTGGCGCGGATCGTCGAGTTGGGGGATTCCAAGAAGACCATCACCATCGAGGATTTGCCCTTCATCATCGCCGAGGTCCTGGACAGCAAGGATTATCACCACGCGGAACTGCTCGCCTGCACCGTCACCTCCAGCCTGGACCTGGAGTCCACCGCCAGCATCAAGCTGCGCCTGGGCGCGGAGGTCTTCAGCGCCGCGGGCAGCGGTAACGGCGGTTTCGCCGCCTTCGACAATGCCCTGGCGCGGTTGGTGAAGCGCCAGGGCATCAGCCTGCCGGGGCTCAAGGACTTCGAGGTGCGCATCCCCAAGGGCGGACGCAGCGATGCGCTGACCGAGTGCACCATCACCTGGGAGGGGGAGGGCGATCAGGGCGAGTTCAAGACCCGCGGGGTGCACGCCAACCAGGTCTATGCCGCCGTCGCGGCGGCCATGCGCATGCTCAACATCGTCATGCACCGGGCCTTGACGGAAGGCCAGAGCGACGCGGCGGCCGCGCTGGCCTGAGCCCGGGCGCGGCCCCCATCGCCGCTCCCGGCCGATCGACTGGAGCCAGGTAATTCAACGTGATCTGCAAAGAAGAAGACGCCAAACGCTTTTTTTGTCCGGTGGTCTCCGGTGCCCAGCAGCACATCGTCTGCAAGGGCAGCCACTGTATGGCCTGGCGCTGGATGAGCCGGCCGGCTGACCCCCTGTTGCCTGAGGCCGAATCGGAGCACCAGCAGTTCGGTTACTGCGGGTTGGCCGGGGTGGTGACGCTGCCGCCGGTCTGAGGCACTGTGCGGATGGGGGGCTGGTCCGGGCTTGGTGGACGCCGGGGCGGGACGCCCCGGCTCCTTTCGGCGTTGCGGGTCCGGGCTCGGTATACTGTCGTCCCGGTATAAACCATGCGAATCCAGCCATGCCCGTCGATCCTGCCTCCGGTGCCGGCTATCTGCTGACCGGCATCGGCCTCATCAGCCGCCCCGGCCTGCGCCGCTATGTCATAGTCCCCTTGCTGATCAATATCCTGGTCTTCACGGTCGGCATCGCCGCCGGGGTGTCCTGGTTCGACGGGTTCGTGACCTGGATGAACGGGCGCATCCCGGGCTGGCTCCAGTGGTTGGACTGGGTCCTGTGGCCGCTCTTCGTCCTGCTGCTCCTGGTGCTGGTGGTCTACGGGTTCTCGCTGATCGCCAATCTCATCGCGGCCCCCTTCAACGGCCTGCTCGCGCAAAAGGTCGAACTCCTGCTCACCGGGCGGCCCCTGGAGCCGGACGGGGGCGGGGGGGCGGCGCGGATGCTCAAAGACCTGGTGCCCACCCTGTGGGACGAGGCCAGAAAGGTGCTCTACGCCCTGCTCTGGGCCATCCCCTTTCTGCTGCTGCTGTTCGTGCCCCTGGTCGGCCCGGTGCTCTGGTTCCTGTTCACCGCCTGGATGCTGGCCGTCCAGTACGCGGATTATCCCATGGGCAACAACGGGCTCAAGTTCCCGGAGCAGCGCCGGCGCCTGCGTGAGCGCCGCGGCCTGTGGTTGGGCTTCGGCGCCGCGACCGCCGGGCTCAACCTGGTCCCGGTGCTGAACTTCATCGTCATGCCAAGCGCGGTGGCCGGCGCCACGGCGCTGTGGGTGCGGGAACTCAAAGGGCCGCGCAACTACCAGGGGCCCCATGAGTCCCGGGTGGCGACCCGCGGGGTGCGCCTGGCGATCGATCAGCTCTCCGGACATATCAGCGGTGAACTCTTGGATGGGGTCCACCAGGGGCAGTCGCTGGACGCGGTCTCCACCGAGGACCTGCTGGAACTGCTCCTGCGCTGGAACCAACTGGACGTCGCCTCCGCCGAGGCCCTGGAGGTCTATCTGGAGCGCGAGCGCGGACAGCGGGTGCCGCGCCCTGCCGCGCCGCGGGCGGCCGTGGACACGAAGCTGCCGCCGGCCCTGCGCATGGTGCCGGAGGAGGCGCGGGCGGTCCTGGGATTGGCCCCAGACGCGGGCCAGGAGGAGGTCTTGGCGGCCCACCGGCGGCTGATGCTGCGGCTGCACCCGGACCGGGGCGGCTCGGATTATCTGGCGGCCAAGATCAACGAGGCCAAGGAGGTGCTGCTTGGGTGAGTCCTGATCGCAGCGGGACCTGGCTACTGGCTAGGGTGCGATCAGAACTGATGTGGTGACCGAGATTCCGGGTACGTTGTCGTTGTCGAATAATCCGACCACGATTACGACAACGACAACGACGCCCGGTCCGTGAGAACGTCCGGGAGGAGGCTTGGTGGATGCGGCGCGATCGAGCGCGGTGCCCGGTCTGCAAAGTCCTCACGCGCGCCTTATCCACCCTACAAGGCACTCCTGCTTTGGTACAAGGTGTTCCGAAAATCGCCTAGAATGGCCGGGGTGCCGGCGCCGTTTTGGGCGCGGCGCAACGCGCGCCGATCCTTTAGCGGGCGTCGATCAGACAATCAACGAGGTGGAGCCATCATGATTTCCAAACGAGTAGCGATCAACGCCGGGCTCGCCGCCCTGCTCACGCTGGGTCTCGGTCACCGCGCGGCGGCGGTGGAGAACGCCGATTTCCGCTTCGATACCACCAAGGGACTCTACGGCATTTGCTCGGTGCCGGCGGACGCGGCCGAGTATCCGCCGGCCCGCCAGGCGTGTCGGGCCTTCATCGAGGCGGTGGCCCAGTACCACGACGCGGTCAGCAAGCCGGGGAAGTTGAAGCGCCTGGTCTGTTTCCCGCCGAATGCCACCATCGAGGACGGGGTCACTGCCTTCAATGCCTGGGCCGCGGCCAAGGCCGGGGACGCGCAGGCAATGGGCGCGCCGCCCGTGCTGGGCCTGCTCCGCGCCCTGGCGGCCAAGTATCCCTGCAAGGGTTGAGGGCGTCCTCGGTGCTGATCGATCCCCCGGTCCGGCTTCCTTGAGCCCCATCGGCCTCTCACATTTCCGCGTCGCGTCCGCCACATTCCAGGAGTCCCGCGTATGAAGACCTTCTCATTCAAGACCCTCGCCGTCCCCAGCCTCCTGATCGCCACGCTGGCCATCGCCGGTTGCGGGACCACCACCGGCAGCCGCGCCGGGAGCGGCGCGCTCATGGGCGCCGCGGGCGGTGCCCTGATCGGTTCCCTGAGTGCCAACGCCGGTGCCGGCGCCCTGATCGGGCTTGGCGTGGGCGCCCTGGGCGGCTACCTCTACGATCAGCATCGCAAGGGCAATATCGACTGAGGTGGTCAGGGTCAAGCCTTTTTTCATCGCAGCATGGTTGACGCCTTGACCTTGATCCACTACTTTTCATCTTGTTTCGATCGCACTGGCCGGGTGTCCGGGGCAGGGCGGTGCCGGCCAGGCAGTGGTGCCTGCGCAGACTCTCAGTTTCCGGTGAGCGGACTTGTGTGTTGGTCGCTCCTCGGGTTTCCTCCGATCAATACACAAGAAGCGTGAGAGAAAGCGATGAGGATCTACGTAGGCAACCTAACCTATACCGTCACCGATGAGGATTTGCGCGACGTGTTCGGCGAGTACGGGGAACTCGCCAGCGCCGAGGTCATCAAGGACAAGTTTTCCGGACAGTCCAAGGGCTTCGGGTTTGTGGACATGCCCAACGGCACGGAGGCGGAGACCGCCATCAAGGAACTCAACGAGTCCGTGTTCAAGGGCCGCAAACTGACCGTCAACGAGGCGCGCCCGCGCGACCAGCAGAGCCGTCCGCGTGGCGGCGGTGGTGGTGGTGGTGGAGGGGGCGGTGGCGGCGGTGGTGGCTGGGGCGGCGGCGGTGGCGGCCGTGATCGTGACCGCGACGGCGGCGGCCGGGAAGGCGGCGGGCGCTACTGAGCCACCCGGGGGCGCCGCGCCCCGGTGCGGCGCGCCCTGCCGGGAGACAGGAGGTCGAGGCGTCACCGTGAGAGTCGCGCAGCGACGCTGTGGGAGCGGCTTCAGCCGCGACGGGCCGCGTGCGGAACGCGGCGTCGGCGTTCGCCGCGGCGCCGCATCGCGGCCACAGGCCGCTCCCACATGGATCTCTCATGTTCCGGGGTGACGGACAAGACTTCATCATCGTTAGCCGCGATGCAAGGCCGCGGCGCTCGGGCATCCCGCGAGGCCTCGTCGCGGCTGAAGCCGCTCCCACAAGGCCCCGCCGGGCTTTCACGGTAAATCCGCTCTCACCGGGTCGGTGTATCCTGAGGGTATGAACTGATGCGCAAATCACCTGATTGTTCGCGCTTGATCGATCGCCGGACGGGTACCGGGAAGCCTCTTCGCGGTACTGGTACATCCGGGTGGCACTGTCCGGACTCTTAGGCTTGCGCCGTCGCTGGTGGACTGCGCTACGCTTGTCCACCCTACGATGTTTGATCAACATTCCGGCCACCCTTCGTCGCGGCCGGGATCTGGCCGGATTCAGTTTGCCTTGATATGGCCCATGCCGTCGGCGTTCGGTGTGGATGCGACCGGCTCGGAAACCACGTTGGTGTCGAGTAGGTACTTCATTGCGGCCACTGGAAATCGCGCCCGTCGCTGCGGTCGCGCCAAGCACGAACTTCCTGCGGGGTCAGGTCGACTGGCTGAAATCCGGAATCCGCGCGCATCGCTTCGATTTGGTCCCAGAAACTCGCGCGCTGGCTCTTCGTGTCGGCGATAGAGGTTTCTGACATTGGACGCTACTCCTGGCTGCGCCTGCTCAAGCCCCGCAGGGGCTCGACATACCAGCCCAGGGCAACGCCCTGGGATAGCGTTGTTTATCCGGCCCAGCCCCGAAAGGGCGTGACATAAGGAGCCGCGCCGTTATGTCACGCCCTTTCAGGGCTAAGCGCTACGATAACCCATACCCAGGGCGCTGCCCTGGGCTGGTATGTTCGACCCCGTTGGGGTCGCTACGCAAGAGAAGCCGAAACCGGGTACTAAGGCGATTTCCGAAAATCTCCGTACCACGAAGGCTCGACCTACGATGGCCGGGGCGACTCGACCGGAGGCCGACGCTTTAGCGGGCAGCGGCGCCGCATCCGGCTGAAGCCTCGACCTCCGGTTGGTTGTACGGGTATAAAATTATCCGGAGTTCACCTAAATCCCCAGATCGGCCCAGATCCGATCCACCCGCTCGCGCACCGCATCATCCATGCGGATCGGTTGGCCCCACTCGCGGGTGGTCTCGCCCGGCCATTTGTTGGTCGCGTCGAACCCGATCTTGGACCCGAGCCCCGACACCGGGGAGGCGAAGTCCAGGTAATCGATCGGGGTGTTCTCGATCATCACCGTGTCGCGCGCCGGGTCCATGCGGGTGGTCATGGCCCAGATCACGTCCTGCCAGTCCCGCGGGTTGATGTCCTCGTCCACCACGATGACGAACTTGGTGTACATGAATTGGCGCAGGAAGGACCAGACGCCCATCATCACTCGCTTGGCGTGCCCCGGGTACTGCTTCTTCATGCTGACGATCGCCAGCCGATAGGAGCAGCCCTCCGGGGGCAGGTAGAAGTCCTGGATCTCCGGGAACTGTTTGCACAGGATCGGCACGAAGACCTCGTTCAACGCCACCCCCAGGATCGCCGGTTCGTCCGGCGGTCGGCCGGTATAGGTGCTGTGATAGATGGGGTCGGCGCGCTGGGTGATCCGCTCGATGGTGAAGACCGGGAAGCGGTCGACCTCGTTGTAATAGCCGGTGTGGTCGCCGAAGGGACCCTCGGCCGCCAGGTCGTCCGGGTAGATGTGCCCCTCCAGTACGATCTCGGCCCTGGCCGGCACCTGCAGGTCCGACCCCAGAGCGGTGGCCACCTCGGTGCGACTGCCCCGCAGCAGGCCGGCGAAGGCGTATTCCGACAGGCTGTCCGGCACCGGTGTCACGGCCGCCAGGATGGTCGCGGGGTCTGCCCCCAGGGCCACCGCCACCGGGAAGGGCTGGCCCGGGTGCGCCCGCTGGAAGTCGCGCAAGTCCAGCGCGCCCCCCCGGTGGGCCAGCCAGCGCATGATGACCCGGTTGGGTCCCAGCACCTGCATCCGGTAGATGCCCAGGTTCTGCCGCGGCTTCTCCGGACCGCGGGTGATCACGAGGCCCCAGGTGATGAGCCGTGCGGCGTCGCCCGGCCAACAATGTTGGATCGGGTAGCGCCCCAGGTCCACCTGCCCGCCCGCGCAGACCTGCTCCTGGCAGGGGGCGTTGCGCCTGACCTTGGGGGCCATGTCCAGGACCTTCTTGAAGATCGGCAGTGCCGCCCAGGCCTCGCGCAGCCCCTTGGGCGGGTCCGGCTCCTTGAGGAAGGCGAGCAGCCGACCGACCTCGCGCAGGGCCGCCACCGACTCCTCCCCCATCCCCAGGGCCACCCGTTTGGGGGTGCCGAACAGGTTGCCGAGCAGCGGGACACGCGACCCCTTGGGCCGCTCGAACAGGAGCGCCGGACCGCCGGCGCGCAGCGTCCGGTCGCAGATCTCGGTGACCTCCAGATGGGGGTCGACCTCGGCCCGGACGCGCTTCAACTCACCGCGTTGTTCCAGTTGGTCGATGAAGTCGCGGAGATCGGCGTATTTCATGGGTGGGGCGGACCTGGACCTGATGGGGGAGCGGCATCATGGGGGATTGCGCGGGCGGGCTCAAGGGTAGACCAGGGGACGGAGCCTGTTTACTCTCGTCGGCGGCCCCAGTGCCGCTCAGTGGCGTACCGCACCGCCTCCAGGCGCCGGCCGCCTTGAACAGGGTGGCGCGGCAGGATCGATGGCCTTCGGTTACTCAAGGTTCTGATGAAATCCTGGAAACGGTCGCACCATCGCCTATCATTAGGCCCGAGCACCGGGCGGAAGTCCGGCTCCCAAGGTTCCGTGGTTCGCCGACCGATTCAAAGGGGTTCGAGGGGGAGTCATGAGCGCGTCCAACACTGGTCTTGGTTTCACCGTGCCCGGGGTGGTCGCGGTGCTTGCGGTCGTCGGCGTCGTCTGGTTCGACGGCGCGCCGCTGCAAACCCTGCGCCCCCCCAATTCCGGCCTGGCGGACCAGTCTTTTTCTGATCAGAAGGTCCCGGCACGCCTGTGGCAGGACCCCTTCGAGGCCGTCGAGCGCTTTCTGAAACCCCCGGAGCCGCGCCCCGACCCCACCACGGCACCGCCGCCGGCTCCGGCCCCGACCGCAGCCCCGGCCCCGGACGAGCCGACGCAAGTCCTGGCCGTGTTGGTCAATGCGGAACCCTATGCGGAGTCCGTGGAGGGTCGCCTGCGCTCGCGCCACGCGATCCTGTCGGCCCTCGAGATGAGCCGTTACCTGCCGGTCGACTCGACCCATGTCGGCTACTTTCAGCCCCATGGGGACGGCCTTCCCAAGGTGGTGCCGTACGAGCGGTTCGAGCGCCTGAAAGCGGGAGAGGCCCCGGACAGGCTGATGCTCCTGTGGCTCGCCAGCGACGCCTTCAAGCAGGAACCGCTGAGCCGTATCCGGGCGGTGGTCGAGCAGGCGGCCGCCGGGATGGATCCCCGGATGCGTATCGTGGCCCCGGTCAAGGTGCTGGGTCCGGCCAGTTCCGACGGACTGGTGGGCTACCTCAAGGATATCTATACATTCAAGAAAACCGCGGCGGACCCGCCGCTGGAACTGGAGTTTTTCTCGGCGATTGCCACGGCGACGGATGAAAGCCTGAAGCGTGCCGTCGGCCTCGATTCCGAGCGTCGGGGTGATTGCAAAGATAGCGCCTACGATTGCCCGGCGCTGCGGGTGAGCCTGCGGCGTTTCATTCCCACCGATGACCACTTGGCGGTTCGACTGAATCTGGAACTGCGCGACCGTGGACTCTACTCCCAGAGTAACCCGTCGCCTCCACTGGGATGGCCGAGACAGATCAACGAATGGGTCAAGGGTATCTTGGGCAACCCTGCTCTTATACTGGAATGGCCAAGACAGATCACCCAGTGGGTCAATGGTATTGTGGGCGGTTGGTTCGGGGCGGCGGGTCCGGCTGATATCCATGAGCCTAAAAGGGTAAAACGCGTCGTTCTCATTTCAGAGTGGGATACCATTTACGGTCGCTCCTTGCCGCTGGCGGTGCAGAAGCATCTCGTTCCGTTGGCTGGCCACGACGAGGGCCAGCCCCGCGTCGACCTGTTTACTTATATGCGCGGATTGGATGGCAACATCCCATCCTCCCAGGGCAAGCAGGAGGCCCCGCGCGCGGCCCCGGGGGCGGCGTCCGGGGCCCTGTCGCCGCCGCCCCGGGTCACCCCCGCTAACGAGCGCGCCGAGGGTCAGGCGCAACTGGACTATCTGCGCCGCCTGGCGGATGAACTGGCCGAGGGGCCGAACCGGGTCTTCGCCATCGGCATCCTGGGCAGCGACCTGCACGACAAGATGCTGATCCTGCAGGCGCTGCGCCCGAAGTTTCCCGCCGCCGTCTTCTTCACGACGGATCTCGACGCCCGGATGTTCGACTCGGCCTACGAACAGGCGACGCGCGGGCTCATCGTCGCCAGCGGCTTTGACCTGAGACCCGCCGAGTGCGACCCCAGTGCCTCGTTCCCGCCGTTTCGGACGAACTACCAGACCGCGATCTTCCATGCCGTACGCCAGGCCTTCCCGCGCGGCACCGCGTCGGACGAGACCAGGGCCGCGCGCTGCCAGGTCATCGACAAGCCAGCCGCGGTGGTGAGACTCTACGAGATCGGCCGCCACGGCCCGATCGCGCTCGTGAACCCGGCCGCACCTGTCGACCCGGCGGTGCCGAGGACGGAGTCAAGTCGCAACGGCCCGACCGAACTCGTGAACCCGGCCGCGGTGCCCAGCCCCCCCGACCCGACCACCCGGGGCTTGGCCCCGGGGAAGTCGGCCGATTGGCTGCTGGCGTTCTTCTATTTCACACTCACCCTGGCCGGTGTCTATCTTCTCTATGACCCCGCCATCCGCAGATTCCTGCGTACGCACCCCCTGGGTGCGCTGGGGCTGCTGGTGCTGGTCATCCTGCTGGCCTTGGGCCTGTGGTACGCCTTTAGTCATTCCGTATTGGTCTATCCGCTGCGCCCGCCCGGGGTCCCTACGGAACCCTTCAGCCT
This sequence comes from Candidatus Thiodictyon syntrophicum, assembly GCF_002813775.1. Classification (NCBI taxonomy): domain Bacteria; kingdom Pseudomonadati; phylum Pseudomonadota; class Gammaproteobacteria; order Chromatiales; family Chromatiaceae; genus Thiodictyon; species Candidatus Thiodictyon syntrophicum. Next base: position 5,582,118 of record NZ_CP020370.1, on the reverse strand, counting down.
CGCTAGCGGGACCAGCGGCTGGATACCTATCTACCTGACCACCCTCGCCGTGGCCCTGTCGGTCCTGTTCGTCCCCCTGATGTTCATGGAGCGGGCGCGCGCCCTCGGCGAGATCGAGCGGCGCTATATCACGAATGCCGCTGCCGACAGTCGGCCGAGGTCCGTATCCGCGCAGTCGTATCGCGAGGGCTTTGCGCGGGACTGGGCCTGGCTGCGCTGCCGCGGTGCCAGCCTGGCGGGCCGCCTGAAGCGGGTGCGCGGGGGTCTCGATGAGACGACGGGACCCGGTGAGCAGGCGGGATCGGGGGCTGTCGCAACGCCCGGGGCCGGTGCCAGCGATGATGGGCCTGCGCTACCCGCGGAGGGCAGCCGGGAATCGGACCAGGCGCAAGCGCTCTGGCAGCGGCATCGGCGCCGCGTCCGGCTCGATTTGCGCCTGCTGGGTCCCCTGTCCCTGGCCCTGTTGTTTTTTTTCTTCGTCATGAGCCTGTTTCCGGCCATCGGCGGGAACAGCGGCACGGGCGCCCTGCGCGGTGAGGATCTCCGGCAGTTCATGATCAACCTGCGCCCACTCAGCATTTTCGGCGTGTCGGTGCTCGTCTTTCTGTATCTGGATCTGGCGTTCTGCGCACGGCACCTGATCGCCGAACTGAGTCCGAAGACGGTCTCTTGGCCCGAACCGGTTCGTCGGCGCTACGCGGACGAGGAACTGCGGGTCGACATCAGTCTCGTCGACCGCTGGATCAGTCTGCGTGTGGTCGCCCGCTACGCGGACATGGCCGTGCGCGCCGCCGTCTATCCACTCCTGGTATTGCTGCTGCTGGTCGCCGCGCGCCTGCCCTGGTTCGACACGACCGTGCTGTCGCCCGCGATCCTGATCGCCTTCGTCGTGCTGGCCTTCTACCTCCTGCTCTCGGCCTGGATCGTGCAGCGCGCGGCGCGGCGACTGCGAGCGGCTACCCTGGGTGACTATCGCGACCAGTTGCGCGATGCCGCGGCGCGTCCCGGGGGGCTGCCGCCGCGGCGGCAGTTGGAGAACCTGATCGAGCGGGTCGAGACGATGCACGATTTCGCGTTCCAGCGGTTCTCGGAGAACCCATTGATCAAGCTCGCCATTCTCCCCTTCGGGACCCTTGGGTTCGGGCTGCTTGAACTCCTGGGCTAGTGGGCGGGTGGCCACCTCGGCCCCCCGGCTGGTGCGAAGGCCGGGCTGGGGACGGGCCGGGGTATGCCTTTTTTGTGAGTGGTATTGACCTCGTCCCCCCAATGTTTACTCCGTCGCCGAGGGTAGGTGCGAGTGAAACAGTTCCATTAGGGAATGTGCTTGGTACCGTTGTCGTTGTCGTTGTCGTAATCGAGGTTATCGTCGCGCCCGGATTCTCTCGCACCCGAAATGGCATCGGTTCTCCGATTACGATTACGACAACGACAACGACAACGATTGTGTCGTGTTTAACCTGTTCTTGACTCGTGACTAAGGGGCAGGGGCCCCGTCCAGGCGGGTGACGCGCAACGTCTCCGTCACTTCCGGGCTGTCGCCGGCGCCCTTGCTGGTATGGCGCAGCGGGCTTACGTCGTGGGCGTCGCGCCCTACCGCGACGCGGATGTAGGTGTCGTCGGCGAGCAGGCCGAAGGCGGGGTCGAAACCGCGCCAGCCAGCCCCGGGGACCAGGGTCTCGACCCAGTTGTGCAGGGCCTGGGGGCGCGCGGCGGTGCCCGCGGGGGCCTCGTCGTCGGGCTCGAACCAGGCGGCGTCCTGGTAGCCGGAGACGAAGCGGGCCGGCAGGGCCCAGCCCCGCAGGAGCGCGATCAACAGGTGGGACAGGTCGGCGGCGGTGCCGCGTGCGGCACTGAAGAGGTCCGGCAGGGCGCTGGCCGATTGCGTCTCCAAGGGGTCGAACTCGGCGACGCTATGGACCCAGGCCAGCGCCTCCTGAATTTGCTTCAATACCGCCACCCCCTCCTGCCATTCGGGCGTGGGGCGGCCGGCGATCTTCTCGGGGAGCTTGGGGGTCAGACACCCCTGGTGGTAGACGAAGTCCCACAGACGCGGGGCCTGGTGCAGGCTGTCCGTCAGCCAGACGCGTTCCCGGGCCGGGCTCAGGACCTCGAAGTCGAACGGGTTCGATAGCCTGGTCTCGACCTCGGCGCTGAGGGTGAATTCAAGCGCACGGTGGGCGCTGAGCACGCCGAAGTGGTGTGTCAGGTTGCCGAAGCCGTCGTAACGGGCGACCGGCAGGGTCGCCGGCGAGACCGTCAGGTCCAGGCGGGTCAGTGCCTGATTACCGTCCTCCCAAGGCGCCAGGCGGACCTGGCAGTGATGTTCCCTCACCGGGGTGGGATAGAGGATGCGGCAGTCGCGCTCGATGCGGTATCTCACGGCGCGTCTCCCAGGTGGGCCTCGAAGTAGTCCGCCTGCAGGGCCGTCGCCAGCTCCGCCAACAGGGCCAGGTAGCGGTCGAGATACTCGTGCAGGCCCTGGTCCAGGATGTCCCGCGGGGTGGCCACGGTCAGGTGTTCGCGCAGTGCCTGCAGGGCCCGCGGTACCTCCCCGTGATCGATCAGGCCGATGCGCGCCAGGGCCCGCTCCATGCCGTTCAGACAGTAGGTCAGGGAGCGGGGGAAGTCCGGATTCAGTACGGTGAACTCCACCACCTCGATGGGACGGATGCCGCCGTGGTACTGGCGCCGATAGGCGTCGAACCCGGACAGTGACTTGAGCAACGCGCCCCATTGGTAGTAGTCCAGCGGCGAGCCGACCAGGCTCAGATCCGGGAGCAGCAGGTGGTAGCGCACGTCCAGGATACGCGCGGTCATGTCGGCCCGTTCCAGGAGGCTGCCGAGCACGGTGAACCCGTAGGCCTCGCCGCGTATCATGGTGCTCTGGGCGAGCCCGTAGAAGGTGGCGACCTCCCGGTGGACATGGGCATAGAACTCCGCCGCCCGCCAGGGTTGCAGCGTGGTCTTCAGGTGTTTGTCCACCGAGAGCCAAAACTCGTTCATCGCCTCCCACATGGCACTGGAGATGCGGTCACGCACCACCCGGGCGTTTTCCCGGGCCAGTCGCACGCTGTTGTAGAGCGAGCCGGGGTTATCCTTCTCCTGGGTCAGCAGGTGGATGACCCGCTGCACCGTCACCCGCTTGTCCGGATAGCGCACCGGATAGAGTTCATCGGCGCCGACGATGTTCAGCAGCGGCTGCCACTGCATCTCCTCGGTGGCGCCCTCATCCGCCTCCAGCATGTAGACGACATTGATATCCAGGATGCGCGCGGTGTCGTCCGCCCGCTCCAGGTTGCGCGTCATCCAGTACAGCGATTCGCCGATACGACTCAACATTTAGGAGATTGTCCGCAAATGAACGCAAATGAATCCACAGGTGAAGTGCGCCGCGCGCCGGAGCCCTCCCGAAAACGTTCCGGACGGGGCGAATGCCCCGTCCGGCCCGCTGCGGTTGCGTGCAAATGCCACAGTCCCGCGCGGGAGTCCATTGAATGCTTTTGCGCCGTTGTCGTTGTCGTAATCGAGGTTATCGGAGTGCCCCGGATTCTTTCCCACCCCAAATTGTATCGCTTGTCCGATTACGATAACGGCAACGGCAACGACAACGACAACGTTTCGTTACCGGCTCGCTAGTCAATCCGCGAGGACCCAGGTATCCTTACTCCCGCCGCCCTGCGATGAATTGACCACCAGTGACCCCTTGGTCAGGGCCTAGGGTGTTCAATCTGACCTAAAAAGGCGCCGAAAAGTCGATGCAAGAAGCGTGTTGCCTGGAAGGCCCGGCGGTCGGTTCTGTGCTTGGGGGAGTACGATGACGCGTGCGACACTTTCTCATGCCAAGCCGTTGACAAACGACGAACGCTTGATCAGTCTACTGGCGCGGTGATCTGACCGCCTTGCCGGAGCACGCACGACGTGATGAATGCATTCAAGAGCCCAGCGAGCCGTCTGGCCAACCTGTTCCAGCGATCACGTGATGCCTGGAAGGCGAAAGCGTTGGAGCGGCAGCAGCGCCTGCGGGCCGCGGAGGTCAAGATTCGGGATCTGGAGCACAGCCGCGCGCAGTGGAAGGCGCGTGCGCTAAAGGCGGAGCGTGCGCGAACGGGAGCCGAAGAGGCCGCGGCGCCGGCGGATGACGAACCAGCGGATGAGCCACCACACCTTGCGCTGTCCCCGCCGGTCGGCCATCACTATTCGGTCATGGTCATGCAGTTAACCATGCGGCTGTATCTGCACGCGGGGCTCGGCAGCCGCGGGGTGGCGCGGGTATTGAATCTGTTCGGCGCGTCACTCCCGGTGGCGGCGCCAGCCCACACCACCGTGCTCAACTGGGTCTATCGCTGCGGTCTCGCGATTCTCAATCGCCAACCGCAATGGCGCACGGATTGGATCTACGTCGCCGACCATACGATCGCCTTGGGGGCGTCCAAGTGCCTCGTCATCCTGGGTATTCCGGTGAGTGCACTGGCCCAGAGCGGTTACAGCCCGTGTCACGGCGCCATGCAGGTGCTGGCCGTGGAGATCACAACACACAGCACGGGAGCGTGGGTCGCACAAGTGCTCAGGCGCGTTGCGCAACGCACCGGTCCACCAGTCCAGATCGTTGCCGACCACGGCAGCGACCTGCACAAGGGCATCGCCTTGTTTCAGGAGCACGCCACTGCCTGCGTCTATACTTATGATATATCGCATCTTATTGCGACGCGGCTCAAGGCCGAGATGGGCCGAGATGCGCGCTGGGAGTCCTTGCTGGCGCACTGTCGCCGCGCGTGGTCGTCCTTGCAGCAGACCGATCTCGCCTTCTTGCTGCCGCCTCGGCAGCGCATCAAGGCGCGTTTTATGAATCTGGATGTCCATGTGCGGTGGGCACAACGCGTCCTCGCCTACCATGATCGCGGCGACTTCAGCGCGATCCGCGCGCAATACGTCCTGAAGTGGTCGGCATGGGAGCACCTGTGCGCGCGGTTCGGCGCCGCCCGGGCGCACCCATTGCGGGCCATCGTCGGCATTCGCTATCCCGACCGGGCGGCTTTTTGCCAGGCACTGCAGACACACTCAGACCTCGAGAGTGATACGCTCGACGATGTGTTCTGGCAGCAAGCGGACGCCGGGTACAGCCGCTTCCTTGACGGCTTTGCCTGGCTACTGTCCTACCGGGATGACCTGGTGGATTACGCGCAAATGATGGCGCAATCCAAGCTGATTCAGTCGCATCTCAAATCCACGGGTCTTCAGCAGGGCTCCCAAGAATCACTCCAGGCCACGCTGCCACCGCCGTCAACGCTCACCCCACGGGCGGCGGCCTTTACCCAACAGATTCTCGCGAAGGTCGCATTGGAATCCGCCAAGATCCCGACTGATAGTGTCTGGCTGGCCTCCTCCGATATCATCGAATCGGTCTTCGGGAAATACAAATGCTTCACCACCAGGGGGCCGCTCAAGGAGATCGGTAAGCTGGTGCTTGCGATTCCTGCCTTCATCGCCGACCTAGCGACTCCGTTGATTCAGGAGGCGATGGAATCGGTGCGTACTATTGATGTCGAGCAGTGGGCGACAACGCACCTCGGTGCGTCGATGCTGGCCCGGCGTCGGCGTGCTCTCATTGATTTTGTGTCAAACACGAAAACTGCATGAATTTAATTTGCGATATAGGTGAGATATTGAACACCCTAGTCAGGGCCACGCGCGTGAGTCCCCCGGGCACCACCTCGATGCCGTCGCCGTAGATGATGAAGGGGCGCAGATCCAGGTGGCGTGACTCCAGTTCCCCGTCCAGATAACAGATATGGCGCGACAACTGCACCACTGGTTGGGCGATGTAGTTACGCGGGTTGTCGTTGATCTTCTTGACAAACTCGGCCCGTTGGGCAGCCGTGGAGGAGGGGCCCATCAACATGCCGTAGCCGCCGGACTCCGCGACCGCCTTGACGACCATCCGCTCCATGTTATCCAGCACATAGGCGCGGTCCTGGTGGTCGGTCATCTGGTAGGTGGGCACGTTCTGTAAGATCGGCGCCTCCCCCAGGTAGTAGCGGATGATCTCCGGGACATAGGCATAGACCGCCTTGTCATCGGCGATGCCGCTGCCCGGTGCGTTCACCAGGGCCACGTTGCCGGCGCGCCAGGCGTCGATGATCCCGGCGACCCCCAGGGTGGAGTCGGCGCGGAACACCAGGGGGTCCAGGAAGTCGTCGTCCACCCGCCGGTAGACCACGTCCACCCGGCGCAACCCCTGCGTGGTCTTGAGATAGACCTTGTCGTTCTCGCACACGAGATCCCGGCCCTCGGCCAGTTCCACGCCCATTTCCTTGGCGAGGAAGGTGTGCTCGAAATAGGCGGAGTTGAAGATGCCGGGGGTCAGGACCACGATGGTGGCCTCGTCGGGGCCGCGCGGGGAGAGGAAGCGCAGGGCCTGGAGCAGCAGGGCGGGGTAGTGCTCGACGCGCCGGACCTTGTAGCGGGCGAAGAACTCCGGGAGTATGCGCCGCTCCACGATCCGGTTCTCGATCATGTAGGACACGCCCGAGGGGGTGCGCAGGTTGTCCTCCAGGACCAGATAGCGCCCCTCCTCGTCGCGGATCAGATCGATCCCGCTGATGTGGGTGTAGATGTCGTGGGGCGGATCGATGTCCATGATCTCGCGGCGGAAGTCCTTGCCGCGGTAGATCAGTTCCGGGGGGACCACCCCGTCTTTGAGGATGCGCTGGCCGTGGTAGAGGTCTTTCAGGAACAGGTTCAGGGCGCGGATGCGCTGCTTGAGCCCGGCCTCCAGCATGGTCCATTCATCGGCGGTGATGATGCGCGGCAGGATATCGAAGGGCCAGACCCGCTCGATCCCCTCGTCCTGGTCGGAGTAGACGGTGAAGGTGACGCCTTCGGTGTGCAGCGCCAGGTGGGCCTCGTGCGCCTTGGCGCCGAGCATCTGCTGCCCGGTCCCCTGGATGTGTTCCCACATCGGGCGATAATGTTCGCGCGGTACGAAGTTGTCGCTGTAGAACTCGTGGTAGGCCATCGCGGGGCCAGCCTGTTTGGACTGGACCTGACCGCCGCCACTGGATTGGAATTGCCTTAGCATGGTGCGACTGCCTTGTGGCTCGGGGTGTATCCCTTGAGTAAGCACGTTGCGTGCCAGTGACTGTGGTAGCCCCGGCGCTGTCTGCGGGCCTGGGCCAAGGTGGGCGGTCAGGCCCGATTGCTTGAGTGGATCGCCGAATCGGCTCGTCTGCCGCGCCAGCGGCGGTGGTCTTGGTCCGGCAAGCTGCCCCAAGATCGCGCATTCAGTGCCAGGTCGGGGCCTAATTGGTGCGCCGTGGCCGGTGTTGGCGTGCTCCCAAGACTCGCCGCGGCGGGCGTGGTACGGGTTATCCTGGCGCTTCCCTCCCTCGCCCTGACCACTGCGCTCGCGGCGTGCGCCCGGCGGTCGGTCCGCCCCGCGGACCTGCTGCGAGCCCGTAGGGTCCGCTGCGCGGACCGATGCCGCACGGATGACCAAGGCCCCCTCCTGAACCGCGGCCCCACGCACCCCCGCGCGTGCGCATCGCGAGGCCTGTCAGATGAACCTGGAAAGAGCAGTTATCCACAGTTGCACACAGATGAACACAGATTATTCATTGATTTACGATTAGCTGGCGACCCACCTTGCCGGTGCTTGTGACACTAGCGATAAGCGCATGACAATTCAATCTGTGTTCATCTGTGTTCATCTGTGGATTTTTTTGGATGAGTGACCATGACCCCAGTTTCCCGCGACCCCCGCGAACCCCGCGAACCAGACCACCGCCGATTGATTTGTCACATCATCTTCAAGCTCGACTACGGCGGCCTGGAGAACGGTGTGGTCAACCTGATCAACTGGATGCCGACCGAGCGCTATCGGCACGCCATCCTGTGTCTGAGCCACGCGACCGATTTCAAGGAGCGCATCCGTCGGCCCGCGGTCCCGATCATCGAGATCGGCAAGCAGACGGGCAAGGACCCGGCCGCCTATGCCCGGGTCTACCGCGCCCTGCGGCAGTTGCGCCCCTGGCTCGTACATACGCGCAACCTGCCCGCCATCGACATGCTGGTGCCGGCCCGGCTCGCCGGGGTGCGCCGACTGGTCCACAGCGAGCATGGCCTGGACGCCGTGGAGCTCGAGGGGCGCCACCAACGCTACAACCGCCTGCGGCGCTTGAGCCGCCTGCTGGTCGGGCACTACATCACGATGTCGGCCGACCTCAAGCAGTGGCTTAACGCCGAGGTCGGGATTCCGCCCCGGGACCTGTCGGTTGTCTACAATGGCGTGGATATCGAGCGTTTCGCCCCGGGGGCGCGGCCGCGGCACCTGCTCCCGAGCGGTTTCGCTCCGGATGACGCACTGGTGATCGGCACCATCGGGCGTCTGGAGCCGGTCAAGGACCAGGTCACCCTCGCCCAGGCCCTGGTCGGACTGCTGCAAGCCCACCCCGAACTGAGTCGGCGTGTACGTCTGCTCGTCGTCGGTGACGGGGCCCTGCGCGCGCCGATGCAGGCGGTGCTGGCCGCGGCCGGGTTCCAGGACCACGCCTGGCTGCCGGGCTTTCGCGACGATATCCCCGATCTCTATCGCTGTATGGACCTCTTCGTGCTCCCGTCCCGGCGTGAGGGGATCTCCAACACCCTGCTGGAGGCGATGGCGAGCGGGCTGCCGGTGGTGGCGACCCGGGTCGGCGGCAATCCCGAACTGGTGCTGGAGGGGGTTACCGGTGACCTGGTCCCGGCCGCGGACCCCGCGGCACTGGCGCGGTCGCTGCACGGCAACCTGACCGATCCGACGCGACTGGCCGCGCATGGGCGCGCCGGCCGCGACCGGGCGGTCGCGGTCTTCAGCCAGGCCGCGATGATCGGCGGCTATACGCGTGTGTATGACGCGCTCGCCTGAATTCAGACCAAATTCTCTCACGGAGACACAAAGACACGGAGAATAAGGACTGGATAACAGCGCTTCAGATGTCCAACCAGCAAGCTGAGATCAACGCCGGGTGATTGTCAGACACAGAATCGACCGCGGACGGGTCGCTGCATTGCATATCCTAACCGACGCAGATGACTGTTTTTAATAATCTCTTTCTTTGTGTCTCCGTGTCTCCGTGAGAGAATTTCTTTCTTGAGCGATGGATCAAGGTATGGCGCCGGACGACAGTGCGTCTGCAAGCACCGCGAGATGGTCGTGCGTGGTTTGCTCCCAGCGAAAGCGCTCCGCCTGGCGGCGGGTGGCGTCTCGGTCTTGCGCCACGCCGCGCAAGGCCCTGACGCCGGCCGCCACGCCCCGCCCCGAGCGCTCCTCGATCAGGACCCCGGCGGCGGGATTGTCGATCACCTCCGGCGCACCCCAGACCCGGGTTGCCGCCACCGGCGTGCCGCAGGCGAGCGCTTCCAGAATGACATTGGCAATCCCCTCCCGGCTGGAGGCCAGGACCAGGCAATCGGCAGCGCCATACCAATCACGCAGCGCCGCCTGATCGACGAAGCCCAGAAAACGCACCCGGTCCGCGACCCCAAGGCGGCTCGCCAAGCGGCGCAGTGCGCCCTCTTCCGGTCCGTAGCCGGCGATCACGAGATCCATGTCGGGAAGCTCGGCCAGGGCCTCGATGGCGAAGTTGTGACCCTTGCGTTCGATCAGGTGACCGACCGACAGCAGGGTGGGGCGGGTCAGACCCAGACGTCCGCGCAGTGCCTCCCGGTCCGCGGGCGGGCGGAAGAGTTCCAGATCGACGCCATGCAGAACGACACGGATGCGCGCCGCATCGACGCCCAGGTCCACCATCCCATCCTTGAGCGCCTGACACACCGTGGTGATCCCGGCGGCATGGTGCGCCGCCCACTGGATCATCCGCCGCGCCAGCCGATAGCGCGGGATCAGATTGATGTCGGTCCCCAGGGCGCTGATGATGACCGGCCGCTTGAGCATCCGGCCCAGCCAGACGGCGGCCACGCCGTCCGGGTAGATGTAGTAGGAGTCGATGACCTCGAAGGCGAAGTCACCGCTCGCGAGCAGCCGGCGCAGCTTTGGATAGAGCGCCGCCGCCATCAGGGCGGGGGCGAGCGTCATCCCGACCTTCGGGATGGTGGGAAAGCGCGGGTAAGTGACCGGAATGCCGAAGCGCTCCTCGCGCGCCGGGACCTGGGCGAACGCGGCATAGCGGCCGAAGCGGGCGCCGGCCAGCGGAAACCAGGGCACGGGACTGACGACCCGCAGGTCTACCAGCCCCGATGCCAGCAGGTGGCGAAGCCGGTGCTCGATGAAGATGCCGTTTTGGGGGAGCGCCGTGCTCGGGTAGAGCGAGGACAGGGCCAGGACCTTGGTCCTGGGCCCGGCAGTCGTGGGTAACTCCATGCTGGTCTCGGACCTTGGGTCGGAAAGCTCAGCCTGTAATTATCGCACAAAGCGCCTAAGGCTACTGCCCACATTGACCGTAGTGCAGCCCTGAAGCATAACCCTGCCGCCGGCTGACATTGGGCGGCGTCGGCGCCGTTGGGCGCTGGCGTTGGCCGCTGCGGGGTGCGTTGGCCCTGACCGGGGGTTGCGGCAGAAGGTTTGGCAGGTGCCGGGAGGGTTGTCGGACCGGTACTCGGGCATGCGTCACGCTCGCCAGGCCAGCGGTTGCCAGCACCGGTGGTCGCCGGCGTGCCGGGGTCGGGCGCCGTTCCCGGCGGCGGTTATTCGAGCTGAAGCTGCAGCGGCTGGGCGAGCAGGCGGCGCATCCGCGCGGGGTCGAGCCAGGGGCCGGCACAGGACGCGCGGATGAAGGCGATGGCGCCACGCACGCCCAGGGTGCGATAAAGCTCGCGCAGATGGCGGGCAAAGCGTGCCAGGGTGTTGAACAGGTGCGCCAGGCGCATCAGGTAGTGATAGCCCTTCATGGCGTTCCAGTTCAGGGCAAAGGCGTGCTCGTAGTGGTAACCCTGATGTTTCTCCACCAGGAAGCCGGCCTCGATGCCCCAGCGGTAACGGGCCCCTAGGTTGCAGCGCTCATGCGCATTAGCGCGGCTGAGTGGTTGGCTGGAGAGCCAGGCATGGCGCGCGGTCTTGGTCAGGCGCGCGCCTTGTTCATCGATCGTCTCCCAGGTCTCCTCACAGACCACCACATGCAGACTGAGGTGGCGGCGCGTGTTGTTTGAGAAGGCATAGTCGATCGCGTTGACCCAGGAAAAGCGCTGGTGGCGCTCCCCCCAGTCGCGCTGACAACCCGCTGGCTGCACCGCGTGCAGCGCGTGGAATTCCTCCCAGACCGTAGGCAAGTCCTTGTCCTTGAAAACGATCATGAACTGCCAGTGGTACTGATGGCAGCACTGCATCACCGGTCCGTCGGCATAGAGACCGTCGAGCAACAGCAAGATCGGCAGGCGCGGGAACAGCGTCTTGATCCGGGCGCTGAGCCGCGTGAAGGCGCGCCGTTCGCAGTCTTGTTTGTCGGCCTTGGTATCGCCCTTGGCATATTCGAGGAATTCGCTCAGCAAGGGGATCACCAGCCCGTTGTGAAAGGCCAGACTGGCCTCCAGGACGTAGACGAAGTACTGGGTGTGGCGCGCGTCCTCGGCCCCGACCTGACGTTCCAGGAGATTCTCATCCCAGAGGTGGTCACGGGTGAATTTCTGGGAGCCGTCGATGGCGATGGGATAGGCGTGGTTGATCAGGTAGCGGCGGAAGGTCTTGGCGCGGATCAGGCGGCGTACCAGGTCGATGTGCGCCTGTTCGAGGTGGGTCACGTCGATGTCGCGCAGCAGCCGAAACAGGGTGTCGGCGTGCGGGAGGGTCTCCAGTTCGGGGAACAGGAGCCGTAGGTTGGCCTCGAACTGGGGGTGCGTCAGTTCGCGGTTGACCGCGCGCCGGGAGGCGAACTGAAAGACGAACATCAGCAGCCCGTAGAGCAGCAGCACGGTGAGCCGATGCCGACACTTCTTGGGGTTGCGGGGCTCGGGAATCTGTCCCAGGGCGGCGAGCAACGCGGGCAGTTCCCGGCGCAGGACGCGCACCTGGCCGCTGACCGCCGCCTCGCGGGCCTGCTGTTCCTCGGCGAGCGTGGCGTACGCCGAGCAGCGATTGGGTAACGGCGCGGGTACGCGGGGGATCAGTCCGTCCTGGCGCTGCTGTTGGCGTAGCGCCTGTTCCTGCTGTTTCTTGTGCGCGCGTTGCTCCTTGATGGCCGCGCGTGACAGGCGGCGGCAGGGTTTGCTCATGGCGTCGTCCCCCCGGACGCGGCGCACAAGCGCTCGCGCCACTGTGCACTCAAGGGCTTGACCCAGACTTGGCGCGGGGCGCTGTGATAGGTCCGGCCCGGTCGCGCCAGCCCGCTCCCGCTGGTCTCCCCCAGCAGTTCCCACCCGGCGGCACGGTAACAGGTGCCGGCGTAGTGGCGCGGGTCGACGAAGGTCTCCAGCAACAGCGGCGCAAACCCCCAGTGTTCGAGCCAATCGGCGCGCACCCGCCGCGCCAGTTGTCCCAGCACATGGCTGGCCAGGTGCGGCACCTGGACGTGGGGAAAGATCAGAAAGCGGCTGTTGTTGAGCACCCGCACCTGGTTGGCCCGGCGCGTCTGGGCGTCCCACCCGATCCAGTGGTCACGCACCGCCAGCGCGCGCGCCGCGCCCGCCAGCAGGAGGCAGCCCAGGTGCTGCTCGCCCGCGGTGATGAAGTAGCGCAGCCGGTAGCCGAAGGCACCCTTGTAGCCCAAGGGGTGCCAACGCGCGACCGCCGCATTCCATTGCGCCACCGCCGCGGCGTCGGCGCGCACCGGCGCCAGGCGCACCGGGCCGAGCGCGGCCAAGGGGCCGTGAATCGGCATCGGCGCCGCCACCACCGGCGCCGGGGGGACCGGGCGGGGACGCCGCGCGACCTGCAACGGGGGCAGCGCCACCAACCCGGCCGCCTCCAGACGTTCCAGAAACTCCCGACAGGCGTGAACCTTCGCCGCCCCCGTCACGGTATACCACTGCAAATGCTCGCACAGCGTCGCCGCCAACTCGCGCCGCCCCAACCGCGGCAGCCACGCCACCGTCTGGCGGATACCGGCGATCTCCTCGACGCTGAAGACGCGACCACAGTGCACCCACGGTCCTGGACTCATCGCACCCATCGCCACCCCCCGGCGGAACGGCAGACCGATTACCCTGCCATTAATCCTGCCAGAGTCGCCGCGCGGTGTCTACCCCCTTGTGCGAACATTAACTTTCTCTAACCCCCGCCAGCCCGCGCCGTGACTGGGGTGGCGCGGTTATGCTTCAGGGCTGACCGTAGTGGCGCCGACCTCGACCCATCGACCCCCCGATCACGGCCAAACCCCGCAGTATCAACGCATAGGTCTCGGGCGCGGGTGCCGCGGCGGCGAACTGCGCGGCGAGCAGCCGGTGCGCGGCGGTGGTCGGGTGCACGTTATCGAAATAGAGATAGCCCGTGCATGTGGTGTCGGTCGGCGACCAGGCACCGCTGTAGAGGCAGGAATGCGTGGTGTCGGTGAACCCGTAGGCCCCCGGATTGGCGGTCACTTGACTGAAGAACGCCGCCGTGTCGAAGCGATAGAGTAGCGTGTCCGCCAGCAGGTTATCGAGCGGCCTCGATCATCGTTCCGGCCAGCGGCCATCTTCTGGAGTCCAAGGCTTCAGCCTTGGTCTAGTACATCCAAGGCTGAAGCCTTGGACTCCGGCCCGGGGCGGCCGGAACGATGATCAAGGTCGCGATCTGTCACGCCCTTTCAGGGCTAAGATCATCTCTGCGGACAACCCAGGGCCTTGCCCTGGGCTGGTAGATATGACCCCGTTGGGGTCAATCCTCCCGCCCGGACGCTTTGATCCCGCACGGGGGCGCCTCCAGTCGCCGCGACCCTCAAGCCCCGAAGGGGCGCGACATACCAGCCCAGGGCAACGCCCTGGGTGGCCTGTTGTAAAGGAGCCCAGCCCTGAAAGGGCGTGACATCCCCAGACCGCGGGGCCTCGATCATAACTCCGGCCACCTCGTGGGGACATCCGTCGCGGCCTGGGGGCCGCTCCTATGGCGTAGGAGCGGCCCCCATGCCGCAACGGCGCGTGGCCGGAGTTATGATCAAGGCCTATCGAGCATATCCAGCAGCCCGGCCAAGCCGAGGTTGTAAAATGCACTGATCTGGGACATCTGTTCCGACACGACCGGGCCCGCTGCCAGCGCTTCCGGCGTCTTGCCGAGGTCGGGCATACCGGGGACCAGGATGTGCTCTGCGTCCAACCCCGCCAACGTCTGGATATTGGATGCCATGGCACCCAGTGCATCGTTGATGACGGTGAGCATATCGTTCGGCCGCGTGGCGAGGCCGAGAAAGATGTCATTCGGCCCGCCCCACAGCAGGAATAGCGTCTGGTCCGCAACCAGCGTGGTCCCGTCATAGCGCGGTATCTGCTGTGTGATCCCCGTATCGGCCACCGCGGGGTAGGTCGTACCCAAGCCGCTGGGCTGGTCGACCAGGACGTTGTAGTTGCCGTTCAATGCCCCGCCAACCGCGAAGTTGTTGGAGTTGGCGGTAGCCGTCGGCCAGCCGAGATTGACAGTAGCGCCGTAGGACTGCGCGAGGTATTCGGCAGCCGTCGGCCCGTTTGAAAAACGGTAGGCATAGGGCGGGGACGGCGGGAAGAATGGCTAACCGCCGCTGGGGGTGGTTATGGCCGCCGCATTCCCCGCGTCGGACAGGCTGTCGCCGAAAACGACCAACTGCGAGAACGCGGCGGCGTTCACCGTGGTCACCACGGACATCGCCAGAACCCAGGTGCCGACGAATTTGGTCAATACACGCATCGTAGATTCTCCTCTCTTGTCGAAGATTCCGGACTAGGGCTCATGCCCCCTGCCGCATGGCCTGCATCGGTCGCTAGGGCGACGGACACGCATTAGTTGAGGGTCTATCCGAGAACTCCTCCCGCACGCCTTCGATCCCGTGACTTTGAAAGAAATCGGGGCCTGCCTGCAAACAGGCACGGCTTGATCACTATTCGGGCCACCTCGAGGGTGATATCCGTCGCGGCCGGGGGGCCGCTCCTACGCCGTTAGGAGCGGCCCCCCGGCCGCGCCGGGATGCCGTGAGGGCGCGTGGCCGAAGTTATGATCAAGGCCAACTGGCACGCCCCGGGGAATGACCGGTTTCGCGAGGAGATCGAGCGGGCGCTCGGGGTTACGCCAGTCGCGGCTGGCCGAAAAAGGTCAGGGATGAGCGGGGGCTGCCGGAGGGTCAGATGCTATGGATTTGAATAACGTATTGGCTCCCTTCCCCCTCCTGCGTTTCTTGGCCAAGAGCCAGCCGCCGATGAGCATCAGTGAGATCGCGTCCGGCTCCGGAACCGTCAGTACGGCGAAATAGTCCACGGGAATGCCACCTGCGACGTAATCGCTCAGGCGCCAATTGGTGGGCGGGCGCAAGTCGTAGCCATAGTCGTCGAGTCCCGACGGTTGCTTGTCCGCATCCGAATCCGTTATGTAAATCTTACCCAGCGTACTATTGTAACCCTGAAAGGTCACGGCGTGGTATGCGTTCGGATCGTGAATGACGATACCCACCTGGGCGCCGCGGGACAGGAAGTCATTTGCGCCTGACAATAAGTCAGCGGCGAGGTCAAAGGGATCGCTGGGCCAGGCCATGGCCGTGGTGCCATCCCTGCCGTTATAGACTCCATAATAGTAAACGGCGTAGCTGCGGTCGTCGGGATGTGGTCTGTTGCTCAGATACCAGTTCACTGCCTCATGTTGCCAGCCGCCGTATTCCCAGCCGCGGTCGCTGGTGTAATTAAAGTCCATATTGTATACCATATCCCAATAGATATCCTGCGCCTTTGAGGACGCGAAACCGGCGCTCGCCAACATGTTAGCTGCGGAAGCGATCCAGCATGAGTTGTCGTTGGCGGTCTTCGGTTTAGTCCAGGCTCCGTTGACGGCATCGGCGAGCGTCTCAGTATTTTCCCAATGGCCGTTGTTATTCGCATCATCCCAGGAGTTTTCCGTCCAATTCCCGGCGTCGTGGCTCTTGTTTGCGTCCGTCCATAATGGATTCAAGTAGCTGGTCAAAACAGGCGTGGCCGATGCGCTCCCCATGCAGCTCATCAGAAGGAATGAAAGACTGCACACAACTTTACCATCCGCAATACGGATCATCTTATTCCCCTTGTGAACTAAACTGCATTCCGCTCAGGAAAGCAGAAAAAAGGCGCGAAAGCGGGCCAGTACTCTTTTTCTCGATTCAACCCGCCGCAACCCCGGCCCGCTGTCCACGATCAATAAGCCGCAGCCCATTAGTTTCGCTCGCTACCTGCTAATGCGATCCGCGTGCCAAGTTCTCGCGATGCTCATCAAAGCGCGGATGGATCCAGCAATCGCAAGGCTTGCAGCGGCATCGGTGCTGCCATCAAGTCATCGTTTCGTGGATGCCGGACACGAAAGTGTAAAAATAGCTGACAGTTGGGCGCCTTCGGTGGCAATTCGGACACTTCAGCTCGCGATTTCTAACGTTTTCTCGGGGCCGAACGGCGGAAGCTTCAGTCGTCTCCTTCAAAAGCAGATGCTTAAGCTTGATGCAAGGTGTAATGTCCGCTTTACATCAAATGGAATTTGTCCGCCCCGGCCCCGGTCTTCAGGGCCGTTCGGCGCCGAACCGACTAACACCAAACATGCCCGTCCACCGGGCCGCCTGCACGCCCCGTCTTCCGCCCCGAAGCGTCAAGACCCGTGTGCGCCCTCAAGGCCAAGTATCTGAACAATCGCCCCAACATAGGGCACAAACCAACATGGACGGGCGCGGACCCTGCCGGTACCATGGTCGGCTACGCTGGAACAGTTCCTGCTTCCCCGCTTTATCGCCTTCGCCCAACCACGGAGTCCGGCCCCCTTCCATGTCGATCCTCGTCCAGATCAATCACAAGACCGAGTACCAGTTCGATCGCCCGGTGAACCTGTCGCCCCATGTGGTGCGGCTGCGCCCGGCCGCCCACTGCCGCACGCCGATCCGAGCCTATTCGCTGAAGGTCGAACCGGCGGAGCACTTCCTGAACTGGCAGCAGGACCCCTTCGGTAACTACCTGGCACGGTTGGTCTTCCCGGAGAAGACGACCAAGCTCTCGGTGGAGGTCGACGTGATCGCGGAGATGATCACGATCAACCCCTTCGACTTCTTTCTGGAGGAGTACGCCTACAACTTCCCCTTCAAGTACGACCCGCAGCTCGTCAAGGAGCTGGCGCCCTACATGGAGATCAAGGAGGATGGGCCGCTGCTCACCAAGTGGCTGGAGGGGGTGGACCAGACCCCGCGCGAGACGGTCTACTTCCTGGTCGACATCAACAAGCGGCTCCAGGAGACCATCGGCTACGTGATCCGCATGGAGCCCGGCATCCAGACCTGCGAGCAGAGCCTGGGGCTGGCCAAGGGGTCCTGCCGCGATTCTGCTTGGGTGTTGGTGCAGGTCCTGCGTCACCTGGGCTTCGCCGCGCGCTTCGTCTCCGGCTACCTGGTGCAGCTCACCGCGGACCAGAAGTCGCTGGACGGTCCCTCGGGACCGGAGAAGGACTTCACCGACCTGCACGCCTGGACCGAGGTCTACTGTCCCGGCGCCGGCTGGATCGGGCTCGACCCCACCTCCGGGCTCTTCGCCGGCGAGGGCCATATCCCGCTCGCCTGCTCGCCCGACCCCCTGAGCGCGGCCCCCATCACCGGCTCCATGGACAAGTGCGAGGTGGAGTTCTATTTCCACAACGAGGTCCGGCGCATCCACGAGGACCCGCGCGTCACCAAGCCCTACACTGAGGAACAGTGGGCGGCGATCCAGGACCTGGGCCACAAGGTCGATGCCGAGCTCAAGGCCAACGACGTGCGCCTGACCATGGGCGGTGAGCCCACCTTCGTCTCCATCGACGACATGGAGGGGGCCGAGTGGAACATCGCGGCGCTGGGGCCCACCAAGAAGGGCCTGGCCGAGGACCTGCTGCTGCGGCTCAAGGGCCACTATGCCCCCGGCGGGCTGCTGCACATCGGCCAGGGCAAGTGGTATCCCGGTGAGCAGCTCCCGCGCTGGGCGCTCTCCTGCTACTGGCGCAAGGACGGGCAGCCGGTGTGGCGCGACCCCGCGCTGTTCGGCCTGGAGAGTCAGGACTACGGCCACGGACCTGAGCAGGCGCAGACCTTCATCCACACCCTGGCCAAGCACCTGGGCGTCGACCCGGAGCACGCCGCACCGGCCTGGGAGGACGTCTGGTACTACCTGTGGAAGGAGCAACGCCTGCCGGTCAACGTCGACCCGCTGGACAACAAGCTCAAGGACCCCAACGAGCGCAAGCGCATCGCCCGGCTCTTCGACCAGGGCTTGAACCAGGTGGCCGGCTACGCCCTGCCGCTGCGCTGGTGGGGCTTCGGCGCCCAGGGCGGCTGGAAGAGCGGCAAGTGGACCTTCCGCGACGGGCGCCTGTTCCTGGTCCCCGGCGACTCCCCCATGGGCTTTCGCCTGCCCTTGGACAGCCTGCCTTACCTGCCGGAGGCCGAGTTGGACCAGGTGCCGGAGCGCAACCCCTTCGAGCCGGTCGCGACCCTGCGCTCCCCCACCGACGAGGTGACACGCCGCTACAGCCAACTGGTGCAACCGGCGCAACCCCCGCAGACGCTCCGCGAGCAGGGCACCGACCCGCGGGGCATCGCCGCGCGCTATGGCCGCCTGACCCCGGCGGACGACTCGCACCAGTCGCTGCACCCCCAGATCGCCCTGCCCGACGACCTGCACCCGGACCTGGTGCGCACCGCCCTCTGCATCGAGGCGCGCGCGGGCCGGCTCTACTGCTTCATGCCCCCGCTGACCCACCTGGAGCACTGGCTGGATCTGGCCCTGTGTCTGGAGGACACGGCGGCGGAGCTCAAGATGCCCATCATCATCGAGGGCTATGAGCCGCCGCGCGACCACCGGCTGCAGAAGCTCGCCGTCACCCCCGACCCGGGCGTGATCGAGGTCAACATCCACCCGGCCGAGTCCTGGGACGACCTGGTGCGCGACATCGATATCCTCTACGCCGAGGCCCGACTCGCCCGCCTGGGCACCGAGAAGTTCATGCTCGACGGCCGTCACACCGGCACCGGCGGCGGCAACCATGTGACGCTGGGCGGCCCCACCCCGGCCGACAGCCCGCTGCTGCGCCGCCCCGACCTGGTGCAGAGCCTCATCACCTACTGGCAGCACCACCCGAGCCTGTCCTACCTCTTCTCCGGCATGTTCATCGGCCCCACCAGCCAGGCCCCGCGGGTGGACGAGGCGCGCGACGACCGGCTCTATGAGCTGGCCATCGCCTTCCAGCAGATGCCGCAAGGCCAGGTCGCCCAGCCCTGGATCGTCGACCGGGTGCTGCGGAACCTCTTGACCGACGTCACCGGCAACACCCACCGCACCGAGTTCTGCATCGACAAACTCTACTCGCCCGACAGCGCCTCCGGCCGCCAGGGGTTGGTCGAGTTCCGCGGCTTCGAGATGCCGCCGCACGCCCGCATGAGCCTGGCCCAGATCGCGCTGCTGCGCACCCTGGTCGCCCGCTTCTGGAAGGAACCCTATGCCCGCAAGCCCGTGCGCTGGGGCACCGAACTGCACGACCGCTTCCTCCTGCCCCACTTCGCACGGGTCGACTTCGAGGACGTGATCTGCGACCTGCGGCGCGCCGGCTACCCCTTCGAGTCCGCCTGGTTCGACCCCTTCTTCGAGTTCCGCTTCCCCCACTACGGGGACCTGGTGACGGAGAACGGCATCCACATGGAACTGCGCGCCGGCATCGAGCCCTGGCACGTCCTGGGCGAGGAGGTCACGGCCCAAGGCACCTCCCGCTTCGTCGACAGTTCGGTCGAGCGGATGCAGGTCAAGGTCAGCGGCATGGTCGGCGACCGTCACGTACTCGCCTGCAACGGCCGCCGCGTGCCCCTGCGCCCCACCGGCCGCAAGGCCGAGTTCGTCGCCGGCATCCGCTTCAAGGCCTGGAACCCGCCCTCCGGCCTGCACCCCACCATCCCGGCCCACAGCCCGCTGGTGTTCGAGATCGTCGACACCTGGAATCGCGCGAGCCTGGGCGGCTGCACCTACTATGTCGCTCACCCGGGCGGGCGCAGCGAGTCCAACTTCCCGGTCAACAGCTATGAGGCCGAGAGTCGGCGTATCGCGCGCTTCCGGCTCATGGGGCATACGTCGGGGATCATCGACGCACCGGTGGAGGAGCCGGCGGGGGAGCATCCCTATACGCTTGATTTGCGCTATCGGGCGGGGTGCTGAGGGCGGTCGGAGCGGGGGCGCGCGCCGCCTCCTCTCCGACCCTCGTGACACCGTTCCAACGGTGTCACGCCTGTGTTGGGCGCTGTGCGCCCCGAGCGCCGACGACCGCAATGCGCGGTTGGGGCCTATACTCTCGGGCATGATGCCGCGCCCATCGCCGGGCGCGGCAGGCAGGCGCCAGACCCACAAAGGCGTCTTGCTGACAGTCCGGGAACATTCGACATGCAAGCCACACGACTGATCGTCGAGACGAACGAGCATGGACAGATCGTCAATCTGCCTCCGCTATTCCCGGGTGTCCGGATGGAGGCTATCTTTTTGGTGCTGGATGAGCCGCCCGCGTCGCGGCGCCGCCAGCCGCCGCCCGACATCGCCGGCAAGGGTCGAATCCTGGGCGACATCATTTCCCCGGTGGGGGATTGGACGCCGCCCGAACCCAGATCGCTAGGGCGTTTCCAGGCCCCGGTGGACGATTGGCGGCTCCTGGCCAATGAGCCCACCGATCGCACCCTGCCGTGATCTCCATCGACACCAACATCCTGCTCTATGCCAAGAACGTTGATTGCGTCGAGCATGGGCCCGCGTTTGGATTCGTCGCCGCCTGTGGGACCCGGGACGATGTGGCGATCTGCGAACTGGTGCTGGTCGAACTCTACCTGCTGCTACGCAACCCAGTGGTCCTCAAGCAGCCCCTCACTGCCGATCTGGCAGCCGCTACCTGCATGGCCTACCGAACCAATCCGCGCTGGCGCCTGATCGAGAACGCGCCGGTCATGGCGCGCGATGAGCGCGATCGGGAGCGCCGCACCCCAGTGCGGCGCGGTCTCGCTGGTGCCTGCGGCCTCGGGGTGTTCGATAGGCCGGGCCGCACTGGGGTGCGGCGCTCCCAAGGGTCGGCGTTGCGAGCAAGCCCCCCGGGTCTTGGCGCTGCTCCCGGTTACCCTTATCGCGTCTCGTATTCCGCCAGGCGGCGCGGGATTCGGTGGACTGCGCTATCGCTTGTCCACGGGCGCACTGCTGATCAAGGTCCAAGGCTCTACCGTAAAAGCCCGACGGGGACCCTGTGGGAGCGGCTTCAGCCGCGACGCGACCTCGCAAGCTTCCCTGGCCTCGTCGCGGCTGAAGCCGCTCCCACCCAGGCCGTTCAATGTCCGGGGTGGCCGGGCTTACTCCTTGATTGGACCCGACGGGTCGGCGCTGCCGCAGGGTCCGCTGTGCGGACCGATGCCGCCCGCTGGGGCGATGACCAAGGCCAACCCAAGAGGCCTTGGCAGCGCTTCTGCTTGTATGACCCAGGCGCGGGCGGAGGCCCGCGGGCGGCCCCGCCGCCAGCCCCTCACCCCCGCTCGATCAACACATAAGGCGCCCAATACCGCGGATTCGCGCGCACCGGATCATCGCCCCCGAGCCACTCGCGCTGGGTGGCGCGCAGCGCTGCGGCTGGGTCGGCAATGCCCGCGGGCGTCAGCCAGCGCTGGTAGACGGCGCGCATGAAGTCCCGGGCCAGCGGGTCGTTCAGGGTCCACTGGGTCATCAGCACATGACGGCTGCCGGCGAGTTGGAAGGCGCGCACCAGACCATAGGCGCCCTCGCTGACATCCACCCGCCCCTGGCCGGTGTTGCAGGCGGAGAGGGTCACCAGGTCGGTCCCCTCCAGGTTCAGGTCCTGGGCCTCCAGGGCATAGAGAATGCCGTCGTCACCGCCCGCGTCGCGCCCGCCTTCGAGCCCGCGGTTGGCACCGGCGAGCGCCAGACCGGCCAGCGTCAGGGCGCGGTCCCGGCCGCCGACCGGGGCCGCGCCCGTGCCTGTTCCCGTGCCTGTTCCCTCCTGGGCGGCGAGAAAGAAGCCGTGGGTGGCCAGATGCAGCACCCGCGGGGCCGTGCGCCCCGGGGCGAGCCGGGTCTTGAGCCCGGTCTCGGTCGCCGCCGACCCGGTCAGCGGCTCCTTGCGCGGGGTGCGGTTGTCCGGCTCCCAGAAATAGTTCAGCACCTCCGCGACCTCGGGACCGGTATTCTCCAGCGCCTCGAAGCGCCCGCGCTCGGCGCGCAGCCGTTCGTTCATCGCGCCGACCGCGCCGCCCCCGTAGGATGGGTAGAGCGCAGCGAAACCCATCGCCCCCGCCGCGCCCGGCCCGCCCTCCCGCGCCGCCCCCGCCTCACCCTGCAAGCCCTCCCCATCCGCCCCCGACCGCCCCGGCGCTGCCCCCGTCCCACCCGGTCCCGGCGACACCCTGGCCGCGCCCGCCGCCCGCGGCCCCTCCGCGCCCGGCCCGGCCGCCTCCGCGAACCGTTCATAGTCGACCCCGCCGAGCGCCAGCATCCCGCCCGCGGGCGTGGCTGCACGCTCGAACGCCACCAGGTCGCGCCCGACCCTCACCGAGCGCAGTGCCTGACGCTCGATCCACCAGCGCCCGGCGGACGCCCCCGGCGCCCCCGCCGCCCCGGGCTCCTCGGCCGGCACCCGCAGGCGCGCGAAGGCGACCAGGTCCAGCACCCCGTCCGGGGCCAGGAACAGGGTCTGGTAGCGGGCGAGTTCGCGGTCGATGGGTCCGAACAGGGTCTGATAGAGCGCGGCGGCGGCCGCCGCGTCGCCGCCGCCCAGCGCGGCGAGCGCCGCCGCGCTGTCCGCCACCGCGCCTAAGTCCCAGAACCGCAGCGGCGGGGCCTCGCCCGTCCCGCCGGCCCAGTCGGCCGGCGGCTCGGCCGGCAGCAGCAGGGCGAGCCAATGGGGCTCGCCGTACTTGCCGGTCTTGAAGTCGAACGGGCTGAAGGCGCGCAGTTCCAGCAGTGCCGCGCCCGTCGGCAGGGCTGACTGCACCGACTCCCACTCCACCCCGCGGCGTGCCTGCTGTCCGCGGAAGGTGCGGCTCAGTTGCGCCAGCGCGACCTCCAGCCGGCCGACCTCGGCGCCGGCCTGCTCCAGCGCGGTGCGATGGGACTCGCGCTGGGCCGCGTTCATCTTCTCCAGCGACAGGCCCGTCAGGCGCGCGAGCTCGGCCCGGGCGCCGCGCAGCGACCCGGCCAGTTCGACCACCCGCGGGTCCTGGCTGGTGCGGGCCAGCCGGACCACCACCGACTCCTCGTCGGCGGCCAGACGCTTCCAGCGCAGCAGCACGTCGGCCGCGAGCCCACGGGCCTCCGGGTCGCGCGGGTGGGCCAGTGCCAGGGTGAAGACGATGTGTTGGAGACGCGACTCCGCGGCGAGCCGGGCGAGGCGCACGGACTCCTGCTCGGTGCTGGCCAGTTCCTGGGCGACCAGACCGCGCATACGTTCGTCCAGTGTGCGCAGTTGACGCAGTGCCGCGCCGGTGCGGTCCTGGTTGACCAGCAGCACGGCCAGGTTGAGTTGGGTGGTGATTGTCTGCGGATGCCCGGCCCCCAGCACCCGCTCGTTGGCCGCCAGGGCGCGGCGGTAGAGCGGCTCGGCCTCGTCGAAGCGGCCTTGCGAGTCGTACAGGGCGGCCAGGTTGTTGACGCTCCCGAGGGTATCGGGATGCTCGGCCCCCAGCACCCGCTCGCGGGCCGCCAGTGCCCGGCGGGACAGCGGCTCGGCCTCGCCGAAGCGGCCTTGTGACTGGTACAGCAAGGCCAGGTTGTTGACGCTCCCGAGGGTATGGGGATGCTCGGGTCCCAACACCCGCTCGCTGGCCGCCAGCGCCCGGCGGTAGAGCGGCTCGGCCTCGCCGTAGCGGCCTTGGGACTTGTATAGGAAGGCCAGGTTGTTGACGCTTATGAGGGTGCGGGGATGCTCGGCCCCCAACACCCGCTCGCGGGCCGCAAGGGCGCGGCGGTAGAGCGGCTCGGCCTCGCCGTAGCGGCCTTGGGACTGGTACAGGCTGGCCAAGTTGTTGACGCTCGAGAGGGTCTGGGGATGCTCGGCCCCCAGCACCCGCTCGCGGGCCGCAAGGGCGCGGCGGTAGAGAGGCTCGGCCTCGCCGTAGCGGCCTTGGGACTCGTACAGGTTAGCCAGATTGTTGATGCTTTGGAGGGTATCGGGATGCTCGGCCCCCAGCACCCGCTCGCTGGCCTCCAGTGCGCGGCGGTAGAGCGGCTCCGCCTCGCCGTAGCGGCCCTGTGCCTGGTAAAGGAAGGCCAGGTTGTTCACGCTCCCGAGGGTATCGGGATGCTCGGCCCCCAGCACCCGCTCGCGGGCCTCCAGTGCGCGGCGGTAGAGCGGCTCCGCCTCGCCGTAGCGGCCCTGTGCCTGGTAAAGGAAGGCCAGGTTGTTCACGCTCGTGAGGGTATCGGGATGCTCGGCCCCCAGCACCCGCTCGCGGGCCTCCCGTGCGCGGCGGTAAAGCGGCTCGGCTTCGTCGTAGAGGCCTTGGGACTCGTACAGGTTAGCCAGATTGTTGATGCTTTGGAGGGTATCGGGATGCTCGGCCCCCAGCACCCGGTCCGCATAGTCCAGCGTGAGCTTCGCCAGCTTGGCCGCGACAGCGTAGTCGCCTTTTCCATCCAGGGCGACAACGCGGTCATTCAGCGCACCGATTACCGCGCTCGCATCCGGCTCGGCGCCGTCGCGCTCGCGCAGCCGTGTCCGCACCTGCTCAATGACCGCATCGGCATCGGCGGCGGGCTCGGCGGCGGTCGGGCCGGGGGCGATCGGGACGGCGGCGACGAGCAGGGCCAGCAGGGCGGCGGACGCAAGGCGACGGCGGGACATCGGGACCTCCGTTAAGGATGTTCGGGCGTTTGGTGTCCGGTGGGGTGGCGGAAGCGCCGCACCTTCCACCCGACTCGCTACTCACTACTCGCACCCCCCCACCACCGGGCTCAGCCGCGCGACATCGAGGTTCTCCCAGGGCACCAGCGCGACCACCGGCGGCCCCTGGGGCTCGGGCTTGATGAGCACGAGCAGGCTCGCGGTCTGCACCAGCAGGCGCCACTCGGCGTCGGGGCTGGGGTCGGGGGTGCCCGGCGGCGGGGACTCGCGGGCCAGGCCGGCGGCCAGGGCGGCGATGGCGGGGCCGCGGTCGGCCTGGGGGACGAGCCCGACCCGCGCCCGCGGCAGACAGCGGAAGCCGTGGTCGCGATGGGCGACGAAGCGGTCATCGGCCGCGCGGGCGCCCAGGGTGTAGGCGAGGGCGAACAGCAGGATCAGCACCAGGGGCAGGCCGTAGACCCCGCGGCGCCGCACGGTCGGCGGGACCAGGGTCCACAGCGGCCAGACGGCGAGCGCGGGCAGGAGCAGGACCCAGTGCGAGCGCAGCACCCAGTAACCGTACATCAGCACGGTCTCGACCGGCAGGTCCAGGCCGTTCAGCCCCAGGTCGAAGCGGGCGTACCAGCGGTAGGCGTAGGACCAGCCGGCGGCATAGAGCCAGGCGAGGACGAGGCCGGTGATCCAGGCGAGATCAGGGAGCGGGAGCCGGGGGGCGGGTGCGCCGGGCGCGGGCTCAGCGGCCATGGGTGGTCTCCGGGACCGGGCGGGCGGCCGACGGCGCTGGGCCTGGGGGCGCGGGCGTCGCGCCCGCGGGCCGGCCGGCGGCCGGCGCTCCCGGGGCCGCGGCATCGGTGACTTGGCCGTCGGCGTCCGCGCCATCGCCGTCGGTGCGGGGAAGCCCGTCCTTGTCCGGCGCCGAGCCCGACGCGCGGGTCGCCCTCGGCGCCGGGCAGTCGCCGCTGCCGGGGCTAAGCTCGCGGGCGATGTCGGTGACCTCGATCAGGACCGGCCTGGGCGCGCGTCGGTCGATCAGTTCCTTCGCGGGCGCACGGCGGCACAGGACGAAGGCGCGGCCGGTGACGCCGGAGCGCTCGCGCTCGCAGTCGATCCAGAGCGCGTCATCGCTGTCCTCGACACAGAAACCGGGCGCGGCGGTCGCCGCGGGGGCGAGCGCGGGCAGGAGCGCCAGCGCGAGCCAGATGCGTGTGCGTGCCTGGTGGGCCATGGGTGCGCGTCCTCGGTGTCCGTCGCTATGGGCGGGGCTCGCCGCAGGCATCTTGTCCGCGCGCCCGGACGTCCCGCCAGTTCCTGCCAAGGATACGCCTCGGGCAAACCCCGATGAAGCCTTGTTGGGTCAGGTCAGCATCCAGTCAATGACGGCGAATTGCCATGATGATCGCTTGCCGTCATGCTCAAGACCCGGATCCAACGCCCTGACGACCTTTTCAGACGAATACCAGCCATGCTCGACGACCAGCGGATGGCCGCCTGAGCGCAAACCGCGACCCGGTGCGACAATGCCTCGATCCTGCGCCTTCCTCACCATCCCGAGCCTCGCCGGCTTCTTCAGCGACGACCACCTGGTCCATGGGCCCCTGGCCGCGGCCGGCTGGCGCCTGGAGTCGATCCCCTGGCGCCAGGGGCAGGTCGACTGGGGTCGCTTCGATCTGGTCCTGATCCGCAGCACCTGGGACTACTACCATGACCCTGAGGCCTTCCTCGCCACCCTGGCGAAGATCGACCACTCCGGGACCTGCCTGCAAAACGACCTGCGTCTGGTGCAGTGGAATCTGCGCAAGACCTACCTACGTGACCTCGAAACGGCCGGCATCCCCATAGTCCCGACCCACTGGGGCGAGGGGCTCGATCGGGACGGGCTGGATGGTCTTTTCGACGCCCTGCGGACGGCCGAGCTGGTCCTCAAACCAGTGGTGAGCGCGGGGGCGCACGATACCTTCCGGCTGCGTCGCGATTCCCCGCCCCAGGTCCTGGCCCAGGCCGTGGGCACCTTCGCGCGGCGTCCCTTCATGGCCCAGCCGTTCCTGGACACCATCGTGCGCGAAGGGGAGTATTCGGTCTTCTTCTTCGCCGGGGTCTACAGCCACACCGTGCTCAAGCGGCCCAAGCCCGGTGACTTCCGGGTCCAGGAGGAGCACGGCGGGCGGCTCCGCGCCATCGCGCCCGCGGCCCGGCTGCTGGCCCAAGCCGGCACCGTCGTTGCGTCGCTCGCGCAGCCGCCGCTCTACGCCCGGGTCGATCTGGTGCGCGGGTCCGATGGCGGCTTCCTGCTGATGGAACTCGAGTTGATTGAGCCGTCGCTCTATTTTCGCACCGACCCCGCGGCGCCTGGGCGCTTCGTTCAGGCGCTCGACCGCTGGTCGAGCCTGCGCGACACCGGCCTCGATCATAATTCCGGCCGTAGGGTGGACAAGCGCTAGCGCAGTCCACCGAATCCCGTGCCGTTGTTGGTGGACTGCGCTGCGCTTGTCCACCCTACGCTGCCGCGTGGCCGGAGCTATGACCAAGGCCCGCGACATCCTTACCGGTCAGTGCCGGGTCACCACCATGGCGTTTCTGACTGGAGATCAGATCGAAAGGAGAGACGCACCATGTCGACCACCATCATCCTCGCCGAGTTCCAGGCCATGGTCCGCCAGGGACTTGTTGCCCTCTTCCAGCGTGAAGAGGACGTCAGCGTACTCGGCCAGGCCGCCGACGGCGACACGGCCTGGCAACTCATCGTGCAGTATCACCCGGCGGTGGCGATCCTCGACATCGCCTTATCCGGAATCCACGGTATCGGGCTCGCCCGCCGAATCGAGGAGGCGGCGCTGAACACCCGGGTCGTCCTGCTCACCATGAACAGCGATCCCCGCGCGGTGCTTGAGGCCGAACAGGCCGGGGTCGCCGGCTATGTGCTGAAGAACAGCACCTTTGAGGAATTGTCCCTCGCCCTGCGCACGGTTGCGGGGGGTGGGACCTTCATGACTCCAGCGGTGCGCCGCAGCCTTCGCGATCTCCAGCGAAACGGCCAGCCGGCGGGCACCCTGACCCCTCGGGAGCGCACGATCTTGCGCTTGATCGCCCACGGCAAGAGCAGCAAGGAGATCGCCCGGGTCCTCGAAATCAGTCCCCGCACCGTGGATACCCACCGCAACCGGTTGATGAATAAATTGGATCTGCATTCGGTCGCGAACGTGGTGCGGTGGGCGGTACTGGAAGGTTTGGCCGTGTAGATCCCGGTCGGCCCGTTCTCGGAGGCAGCATCTGCTTTCAGCCGGGCGGGTCCAGGCGGCGTCGGGTCGGCTGCCGTAAGCATATTTGCGTACTCCCTTCTACGTTGAGAGGCGTAGTTACATCTCGTCGCGCGCAACTTAGTCTAGCGATGGGCGTTCGTTTGAGCCCCCATGGGGATGAACGGCCCCCGCCGTTGCGTCGTTTGCCGATGTTTCAGGGCCTGACGTCGGAATGGCCCGCCGCGCTTTGAAACGCGGTCGGGAGCGGACAGCGCGCAGCACCTGGCAGGGCATCCGCAAGGGAGCGCAACCTGTCAATCAAGCCTAAGCACACAGTGAGAACAAAGATGCATATACCAGCAGCGAAGACGTATCACCTGATCCTTCTCGTCGGCGGACTTGGCCTCGGTGCGAGTGCCGATGCGACGATCGCCTTGATAGGCAGTTACGGACTGGGCGAGCCGAACAGTATCGGCACCACTTCAAATCCCCAGTATTACGGTTTCGCACCCTTGAAAGACAGTGCCGGTACACCAAATGATTTCACCCGTTACCAATACGGCGGCGAGCCCATTCCCAGTATTCAGACGACTGGCTTGGCCGCCCCCGGCAGCACCGCAGCGATTCAATTGATTCAAGCGGCCTGGATCGCAAACGCGGGATGGACGGGTACCACCGCCACTTACGGTTTGACCGACGACTGGGCGGCGCAGCTCTGGGTGAAGGTGCCGGAAGTACCCGAAGTCAACCAAAGCTACCTGCTGTTCAGCACCAATGAAGAGGCCGCCAACGCCGTTACTCTGGAAGTGAACAAGGGCAGCATCAACCTGATCCAGGGTGCCTCCGCTGCCACGCGTATGATCGGTTTCGCATACTCGCCGGACGAGTGGTTCAGGGCGACGCTGATCTCCTACGACGGCACCGTCGCGCTCTACCAGGATGACCAAAGGTACGCGGTTGCGACGACCACCAGCTTTGCCCACGCGTTGAATAGCCTGATGCTGAGTATCGGGCCTACCGGGCCGGGCCTGAGAGGCGGTAGCGGTACCTACGATGAACTGCGGGTCTGGAGTTTCGACCACACCACGGACAGCCTCGGCGAAGTCGTCGACATTACAGTGCCGGAACCTGCATCGACCGCGCTGATGGGAATCGGCGTCTTGGGTCTCCTCCTGCGGCGGCGGCGTCCGGCCTGAGCACTGCGTTCATTGACAGGCCCCGGGGGGCTACCCCCCGCGCGGGGGCTGTGGGGGGCTGGTCCGGCCCCGCACGCTCAGGCCGGTGCCTTGCCGATCCGGAGCACCTCCAGGACCAGGACGCGGCGGCTGCCAGGCGCGCGCCGCGCTTGCAGCGGGTACCGCCGCGGCCGACGGCGAACCGTCGACGGGCTCGTGCGGTGCCTCCTTCCCCGCCCACACCCGCTACAATCGCAGGCTTCGCGCAGGCACTCGACCTGCCCCACGTCCGCCCGGCGCCGCCGGGTCCTTGCGAGGTGACCATGCCCGGCTTGCTCCCCGACGTCGATCCCGACGGCCTGCTCGAATACTCGGTGGTCTTTACCGACCGTTCGCTCAACCACATGTCCCAGGCCTTCCAGGGCGTGATGCGTGACCTGTCCGCCATGCTGAAGACCGTGTATCAGGCCCAGGCCGTGGCGATCGTGCCCGGCGGCGGCACCTTCGGCATGGAGGCCGTGGCGCGCCAGTTCGCCACCGGGAAGAAGGTGCTGGTGCTCCGCAACGGCTGGTTCAGCTTCCGCTGGACGCAGATCTTCGACATGGGCGCGATCCCGGCCGAATCCGTGGTGCTCAAGGCGCGGCGGGTGGCCGAGTCCCCGCAGTCACCCTTCGCCCCGGCGCAGCTTGGGGAGGTCGTGAGCGCGATTCGCGATTACCGGCCGGATCTGGTCTTTGCGCCGCACGTCGAGACCTCGTCCGGCATCATCCTGCCCGACGGTTACCTGAGCGCCGTGGCCGAGGCGGTGCACGCGGTCGGCGGTCTCTTCGTGCTCGACTGTGTCGCCTCGGGCGCCATCTGGGTGGACATGCAGGCGATCGGGGTCGACATCCTGATCAGCGCCCCGCAAAAGGGGTGGACCAGTTCGCCCTGCGCCGCGCTGGTGATGCTGAGCCCCCTGGCCCGCGAGCGCATCGAGGCCACCACCAGCACCAGCTTCGCCGGCGACCTCAAGAAATGGCTCCAGATCATGGCCGCCTATGAGGCCGGCGGCCACGCCTATCACGCCACTCTGCCCACCGACTCCCTGGCGCAACTGCGCGATATGATGAAAGAGACCGCGGCCTATGGCTTTGAGAAGCTGCGCGCGGAGCAATGGGAACTGGGGCGGCGGGTGCGTGCCCTGCTGGAATCGCGCGGCATCCGCAGCGTGGCGGCGGAGGGTTTCCAGGCGCCGGGCGTGGTGGTGAGCTATACGACCGACGATGGCCTCGCCACCGGCGCCAAGTTTGTCGCCGTCGGCCTGCAAAGCGCCGCCGGTGTGCCGTTACAGTGCGACGAGCCGGCTGATTTCAAGAGCTTCCGCATCGGGCTCTTCGGGCTCGACAAGCTGCACGATTGCGAGCGGACGGTGGCGAATCTGGAGCGGGGGCTGGATTTGGTGCTTTGAGGGCTTGCCGCACCGAGTCATCTGTCCGTCGCTCCGCCGGCTGCGCTTTGCGCTCGTGGCGCCGCTCCAGCGGTGTCACGCCTGTCTCAGGCGCTCTGCGCCTCGAGGGCCATTGGTTGAAATGAGGATCACGGCCGATCATGTTTGACTCCCTGAAGGTTCAAGGCTTTCGCGCCTTCAACTCGTTCGAGCTTCCCGGGCTGACGCGCGTCAATCTCCTGGTCGGCAAGAATAACGCCGGCAAGACATCCCTCCTCGATGCGGTCGAAATGGCCGCGTTGGGTGGGCGTATCAGCTCGTTGCTGGGAAGTCTCGCGCGGCGGGGCGAAGTTTCATTCGAATCGGTGGATGAGCAGGTTCGGCGCGACCTGGGTGTCTGCCACCTTTTTTGGGGTCACCGGATACAGGAGAACGCCTACTTCGAGGTGACTGCCTGTACCGGCTCTATTGAACGCAAGGTTCGCTGTGAGGTCCAGCGAAGTCAGAGAGAACAGAATCAACTCTACCTTCTGGCTATGCAACCCGATCCGGGGCCGCCCCTGGACATCGTCCTCATTGGTCCGGACAACCCAAATGGCATCCCGGACCTTCCCTTGTCGGCGCGTGGCTCGGTTCCTGAGTACCGTCGTAGTGGCACCTCCCCGCACCTGCTTGGGCAGGCGAATGTCTGGTTTCTCGACACCGCAGGCGTGGACCTGAACGTTCTGCGGGCACTCTGGGATCCACTCGTGCTCACGCCGGAGGAAGAAAAGGTCATTTTTGCCATACGGATGCTTGAACCAACGATTGAGCGGCTCGCCTTCACAGGCCACCCCACCTCGTCTGAGAGTGCCGCGTTCGTGAAGTTGACCGGGGAAGTGCAGCGAATACCCCTGGGCAGTCTCGGCGACGGGATCAAGCGGTTGCTCGCCCAGGCGATCTGCCTGGCTCGTGCGGCCGGTGGCGTGCTATTGATCGACGAGATCGATACCGGACTCCACTACACGACGTTGGAAGCCATGTGGCGATTCGTCATCGAGTCCGCCCGGCGCCTCGATGTCCAGGTCTTTGCCACTTCTCACAGCGGCGACTGTATCCGCGCTCTGGCCTGGCTCCAGACCGACGCCCCCGAACTGGCGGCGGACATCTCGGTGCATCGGATCGACCGCACCGCAACCGCCGCGGTCCGCTATTCGGCGGCGGACATCGAAATCGCCGCGCGTCACCATATCGAGGTGCGGGGATGACCGCGGCCAAGGTGAAGCCGAACGCGCCCCATCGCCTGATCGTCGAGGGGCGAGATGATCAGTGGTCGATCATCGAACTGACTGCCAAACACGGCTGGGACTGGGATAACCCCGGGCCGCATTATCCCTATATCGATGATGCCAAAGGCGATACGCTCGCACTGGAAGCCCTGCCAGTGACATTGCGCTCCTGCCGGCGGGTCGGGATCGTCTTGGATGCAGACCTCGCAGTTGGAGACCGGTGGCAGTCGCTCTGTGATCGCCTGACCGGTTCGGGTTTCCCGCTTCCGGATCTGCCCGACCCGGCAGGTGCAGTGGCAGCAGCGGCGGATGGTCGGCGCCTGGGTGTCTGGCTCATGCCAGACAACCAGAATCCGGGCAAGTTGGAAGACTTCCTCGCCCTCTTGGTTCCGCCAGACGATCCGTGCTGGGCCTGGTCGCAGGAGAGCACCATGCGTGCCAGTCAACTCGGCGCTGGATTCGCGCAGACCGACTTCATCAAGGCGCGCATCCATACCTGGCTTGCCTGGCAGGAGGAGCCCGCGCTGCCCTTCGGCACTGCGATCCGGGGCGCGACCTTTGCCCATGATGCCGATGCAGCACGTCGGTTCGTGGCTTGGATGGAGCGGTTGTTCGTCTGATTCATCGACGCAGTAGCGCGAACTCCGGGACCGACGCGTTTTGTTGCCGAGACTGTGAACCTAGTCTGTCCCTGATCAGCTAGGGTGGCAAACGCGACGAGCACTGATTAGCGGTCGTCGTCTGCATCAATCGACGGCCCATCACTGTCTCTCGCTCCACCAGCGCAGGGCTGATCAGTCAGAGTGATAACTCCATCGGCGCCGCGGCATTTGAAAACGCTTGCTGATTTCGAGGGGTGATCCGGTGCCGCGACGAAGTCGGGCGCCTTAACCTGGGCTGGCGCCGTAACCCGGGCCGGTGCCGCAACTTGGCCCCAACAGTTGGCGGGCTGATCGTTTATCGCGACCCAGAACCGAGAGTTGTCCGGGATATTTCCAAAAGCCCAAAAATTCCATCCGCCATGGCCATCGTGGAACTCCGCCATGCGATAACCCGCTCCGAGTTGCGCGCTGCAGATGTCATCGGCATTACTTGGGCTCTGCAACGTCGTGCCGATGACCGGGGCGGTCAGGGCGATGGTCCCGTCGGCCCAACCTTCATAATACTCCTTGGGCATCGCGTGAGCTGAACCGGTAATCTCATAGGGCGGCCTGGGCGAATGGTCTACCTTCAGGCATAGAATGGGGCGCGCCTCCAGGCAACTGGTGTCTCCGTGGTAGGCGTCACAGCCGCCGCATCCCACAAAGTCAATCTGCAGGTCATTCAAATGACGCAGCTTCCCCCAGGTCAACCCCTTTTGTGCACTCTGGTCAGCGGGCAGGCCCGGCGAGAAAATCCAGGCAGCGGCCAGCAGGATGATCGCACTCGCATGTGCAGGCGTCGAATCCGGCAATAGCTTCATTATCTATAGACCTTCGATCATTAAATACGTTTCTGCGAAGTAGCCCGTAACCCGCCATCTTTGGCTTTGGTGCCTGCCGTTCGGCACCGCGATCCGGGGCGTGACCTTTGCCCAGAATGCCGATGCGGCACGCCGGTCTGTGGCTTGGAAGGAGCGGCTATTCGGTTGATTCATCAAGGAGGATTCCGAAGTCAGGGACCGAGTTCTCGATGTCTGATCAGCCGAGACTGTGAACGGTTGCGAGTTCATTCCCAACCGGCAACTTTGCAAAAGCGACCGCCGAGCAGCTGCCCGATTAGCCATTTTTCAGGGCGTCCGGCGCCCGTTAAACCACTCAACCTTGCCTGCGATCCGCCTCCCACCCCTTGCAGGCGAGCGCGATGTAACGCGGAACCGGTCGGGCGCCGGTCCCATAGGCGCTGACCGTGCGGGGTGTGAGGCCCAGGGCGGCGGCGGCCTGGGTGAGCGACAGGCCGTGGCGGGAGCGCCATTGCACGAAGGTGCGGGTGTTCTCGTCCGGCGCCTGTTGTGCTTGCACGTCCAGCCAGAGGGTGTCGGCGCCGATCTGGATGTCAAAATCCGGCCAGACGACGGCCCAGCCTTCACCGGGGATGACCGTGGCCCCGGCGAAGGCGGCGGCCTCCCGCAGTGGGGCAAGCCCTGGGGAGGCATCGAGCAGCGGCGTGAAATCGAGTGTGTAGGTGCTGCCGTCGATGAATGTCAGGCGCAGCCGGTGTCCGGCCAGTGGCTCGGCACTGGTCAGGCGGGGGCGTTTCATGGATGCCATCGGTGCCATTCCTCCAACAGTTCGTCGCGGTGCGCGGCGACCCAGGCCAAGACCTCTGCTTGCAGCCCACGGGGCCATCGGCCCTCCGTCTCCAGGGTGGCAAGATCAATGCAAACGTCGAAATTGCCCCCGACCAGATGGACGTGGGCCGGGGCGTGGTCCCGTTCCCGCAGTTCAAGCCGGTACTTTCCGCGAAAGCGGTGCTTGCTTGTCATACGACAATGGTATAGGCATCATTTCCAGAGGGCAAGGCGCTAACGCCACCCTCGCGTTGTACCGCGCGACCAGCAGGCGCCGGAAGTTTGCGCACTGCGGTGCCGTTCTTGATGCCTGACCAGCCGAGGCTGTGAACGGCTGCGATTTGATGCCCAGCCAGCAACGTTGCAAAATCAGCCGGGAAGTTCTCGTCAAGCAGGATGCGCATCTGCGGCAATCTATTCATAGGCGGCATCAAGGACCGCGATGGCCTGGGTGCGCTTGACGGACGGGAATTGGTGCAGGAACTCTTCCAGGGTATCACCGCCCTCCAAGTAGTCGAACAGCGAGCGTACCGGCACGCGTGTGCCTACGAATACCGGTGTTCCGCTGAGTATCTCCGGATCACGATGCGTGACATTGGTGAGTGAGATCATATGGAATCTCCGGGTTGGCCGCAGCGGATGCATCGCGCTGACGGATTCGATGTCTGCCCCCGATTAGCACCCGATTAGCACTGTCCCCGATTAGTTCCCGATTAGCTCTGTTGTAGGCCGGACGGGGCATTCGCCCCGTCCGAAACGTTTCTCCGGAACGCCCGGCTTGTGCCAGCGGGCGGTCACGCAGAAAACGTTCGGGACGGGGTGAATACCCCGTCCCGCTTTCAGAATACGGCGACTACTTTTGCGCGCCGCGCTTCTTAATTAGGTCAGTGAGCTGCTTGGCGTAGAGGTTGGCTTTTTCCTGGGTGTTGCAGTCCCCAGACTTCACACGCTCCACGATGACACCTTCGTCCAGAAACGGCTTAACGCGATAGTGAGCGTCTGCTGGGCTCTCGCTGTGAGAGATCGGTCCATCAACCTCCACAAATACCACGACGCCATCCTTGATCAGAACAAAGTCAGGCTCGACGCGGGAGAAGGATGCGCCACCCCGAATAAACACCGGAAGGGGCGCCACCGGGATTCCCGTTGCCTTGAGAGCCTTATATAGAAGAACCTCTGGCTTGGATCGAAAGAGTAGACCCTCGAATTCAAGCTTAGCCACATTCTGACTGTGCGCACGGCCCTGGTTGTTTACATCGGAACCCTTGACCGCGGCAGCGATGTTCTCACGCCACTCCGGATCACGAATGGTCTCCTACTCCTAACGACATTTCGGGGGAGGAACACGCAATAAACCGCGGGGTCCCTATAGTGGAGCAACGCTCGTAGCTCGCAGGGCGATCCGCCAACGGGGGGCTTGACCGAGGTAGTCGGCGGAACCTCCCGCGGAGCTCCGCCCTACGCCGCCGTCCGCACGATCAACGACTCCACCACCCACCGCAACGGATCGGCCCGCGCGGGAAAGACGGACACGGCGGTCAACGCATCGGTCAGCAGGTTATGCGCCATCTCCTTGGCCTCGGCCAGCCCGACCACCGAGGGGTAGGTGGACTTGGCAAGGTCCTGGTCGCGCCCGCGGGTCTTGCCGGTGATGGTGGTCTCGGCGGTCACGTCGAGCACGTCGTCCTGGATCTGGAAGGCCAGCCCGACGCACTTGGCATAGCGGTCCAGGCGGGCGGCGTGGTCGGTGTCGACCGGGCCGTTGGCGAGCAGCGCCAGGCGGATGGCGGCGCGGATCAGGGCGCCGGTCTTGTGGATGTGGATGTGCTCCAGCATCACGCGATCGAGGTGCTTGCCCTCGGCTGCCAGATCCAGGGCCTGACCGCCGGCCATGCCGCGGGAGCCGCTGGCCTGGGCCAGGGCGGCGACCATGGCGATGCGGGCGGTGGCGTTGAGATCCGTGGCCTCGGCCAGGGTCTCGAAGGCGAGCGTCTGCAGGGCATCGCCGGCAAGGATCGCGGTCGCCTCGTCGAAGGCCTTGTGACAGGTGGGTCGGCCGCGGCGCAGTGCGTCGTCGTCCATGGCCGGCAGGTCGTCATGGATCAGGGAGTAGGCGTGGATCAGCTCCACGGCGGCGGCCGGGCGGTCCAGCAGCGCTGGGGAGACCCCCAGGGCCTCCCCGGCGGCATAGCACAGCAGCGGGCGGATGCGCTTGCCGCCGGTCAGTACGCTGTAGCGCATGGCCTCGTGGAGCCGTGCGGGCTCGATCTGGGGGGCCGGCAGCAGGCGTTCGAGGGTGGCCTGGACGCGCGCGACACAGCGCGCGCGAAAGGCGTCCAGTGCTTGTTCAGTCATGGATGGTCCAGGGGGGCGGTGACGGGGGCCTTGGGGGTGGTGAAGGGCTCGGGCACGGCGTCCGGGCGGCCTTCGGTGAGGATGCGGACCCGTTGCTCGGCGCCCTCCAGGGCGGCCCGGCAGGCGCGCGTGAGGGTCACGCCGCGCTCGAAGGCGGTCAGGGACGCCTCCAACGTCAGGTCGCCCTTCTCCAGGGCGGCGACGATCGCCTCCAGTTCGCCTAGGGATTGCTCGAACGGGGGCGGGGAGGGTTCTGCGACTTTCTTCATGGGGTTTGCATCAGGGTTTCAAACTACGGTAGCGTACCGCGGTTTGACGGTCAAACCGACGGCTTTCGCGTCCCCGAACCAGGCGCGTCCCGTCACACCTCGGCCGCCGCCCATTCGCTACCTAAGGATCAGCCACAGGCCCATGACAGGCAACTACGACGCCTCAGCGATCGAGGTCTTAAGCGGCCTCGACCCGGTGCGCAAGCGCCCGGGGATGTACACCGACACCACCCGCCCCAACCACCTGGCGCAAGAGGTCATCGACAACAGCGTCGACGAGGCCCTGGCCGGCCATGCCCGCAGCATTGAGGTCGTGCTCTTCGCCGACGGTTCGCTGGAGGTGGCCGATGACGGGCGCGGGATGCCGGTCGATATGCACCCGGAGGAGGGGATGCCCGGGGTGGAGGTGATCCTGACCAAGCTCCACGCCGGCGGCAAGTTCGGCGGCGGGAGCTACCGCTTCTCCGGCGGCCTGCACGGCGTGGGCGTGTCCGTGGTCAACGCGCTCTCCGAGCGCCTGGAGGTCTGGGTGCGCCGCGGGGGACAGGAATACCAGATGACCTTCGCCCACGGGGACAAGGCGAGCGCGTTGCGGCCGGTCGGCACCGTCGCGCGCGGGCGCACCGGGACCCGGCTGCGTTTCTGGCCGGACCCCAAGTATTTCGACACCCCCAAGTTCGCCCCCAAGCCGCTCATTCACCTGTTGCAGGCCAAGGCCGTCCTGTGCCCGGGGCTGACCGTGCGATATCGCGACGAGGCGGCGGCGGACGAGCGCGAGTGGTGCTACGAGGACGGGCTCAAGGACTATCTGGTCCAGACCCTGGGCGGCTGCGAGACGGTGCCCGCCGTGCCCTTCGTCGGCGACATGGAGGGCACCAACGAGGCGGCCAGTTGGGCCCTGGCCTGGACTCCGGAGGCGGGTGAGCCGGTGACCGAGAGCTATGTGAACCTGATCCCGACGGTCCAGGGCGGCACCCACGTCAACGGTCTGCGCAGCGGGCTGACCGAGGCGGTGCGCGAGTTCTGCGAGTTTCGCAACCTGCTGCCGCGCGGCGTCAAGCTGGCCCCGGAGGACGTCTGGAACCGGCTCGCCTATATCCTCTCGGTCAAGCTCATCGACCCCCAGTTCTCCGGTCAGACCAAGGAGCGGCTGTCGTCGCGCGAGTGCGCCGCCTTCGTCTCCGGGGTGGTCAAGGACGCCTTGAGCCTGTGGCTCAACCAGCACACGGCGGAGGGTGAGCGGATCGCGGAACTGGCCATCACCGCCGCCCAGGCGCGGCTGCGGGCCGGGCGTACCGTCACCCGCAAGAAGATCACCGCGGGGCCGGCCCTGCCGGGGAAGCTCGCCGACTGCACCTCCACGGACCCGGACCGCAGCGAGCTCTTTCTGGTGGAGGGTGACTCCGCCGGCGGCTCCGCCAAGCAGGCGCGCGACCGGGAGTTTCAGGCCATCCTGCCGTTGCGCGGCAAGATCCTCAACACCTGGGAGGT
The DNA here is from genome assembly GCF_002813775.1 of Candidatus Thiodictyon syntrophicum. Classification (NCBI taxonomy): domain Bacteria; kingdom Pseudomonadati; phylum Pseudomonadota; class Gammaproteobacteria; order Chromatiales; family Chromatiaceae; genus Thiodictyon; species Candidatus Thiodictyon syntrophicum. The sequence goes on along the minus strand of NZ_CP020370.1, from coordinate 5,543,700 downwards.
GGACGCCGCGGAGGTGCTGGGCTCCCAGGAGGTCCACGACATCGCGGTGGCCATCGGGGTGGACCCGGGCAGCGATGATCTCACCCGGCTGCGCTTCGGCAAGGTCTGCATCCTGGCCGACGCGGACTCCGACGGGGCGCACATCGCCACGCTGCTCTGTGCCCTGTTCCTGAAGCACTTCCGACGCCTGGTCAGCGAGGGGCATGTGCACGTCGCCATGCCGCCGCTCTACCGGATCGATGTCGGCAAGCAGGTCTACTATGCCCTGGACGACGGCGAGAAGAAGGGCATCCTCGACCGGATCGAGGCCGAACGGATCAAGGGCAAGGTCAATGTCCAGCGCTTCAAGGGCCTGGGCGAGATGAACCCGGCGCAATTGCGCGAGACGACCATCCACCCGGACACCCGTCGGCTGGTGCAACTCACGATCGAGGCGACGGATGAGAGCACCAGCCTGCTCGACATGCTGCTCGCCAAGAAGCGCGCGGCGGACCGGCGTGCCTGGCTGCAGGAGAAGGGGGACCTGGCGGAGGTTTGAATAAGAGAATCGAACCGGCAAGGCACTAATGAAATTGGAGGTTTCCGTGGTGGTTCGATTCTCTTTATGATCTGGTGGATTCGGTTACCGAGTTCCAGCTTGGTAACGATGAAATGCACTAGAGTGGATCGTCCGCGAAGACCTCCGCGAGCGTGTGGGCATTGAGGACACGCCCACTCCAGGCCAGGAGCTGATCGACATCGGCTGTCTCCAGGCCCGGAGCGGCTGATCGACGCCAGGGATCGCGCCGGGGCTTGCCCGCCGTCCGCGCCGGTGTTAGCGTCAGGCCAGCGTCGTAGAGTCCCAGCGGCCGGGCCGACCTTCGGACTCCTGACCAGGGCCGCTGACCGTTCGCACAGCTTGAGGTTCCTGCCCCATGCACCCATTCCGATTCGCCCATGCCGCCGGGGACGACTGGCGGGAGATCGCGGACGCCTGTCTGGACCAGCTCGCACGGGTCCCCGCCGCCGCCAATCTGGGCTTTCTCTACGTGACCGACGCGCTGGCGGAGGATCTCGATGAGTTGCTCGCCCAACTGAAGGACGCGACCGGGGTGCGCGCCTGGGTCGGCGCCGTGGGGATCGGCATCTGCGCCACCGGCACCGAGTATTACGAGGAGCCGGCCGCGGCCCTGATGTTGGGGGAGTTTCCTCCCGACGGCTTCCGGGTCTTCCCGGGGCTGGTCGATGAGGACCTGGACGCCTTCGACGCGCGCCATGGCGAGTGGATCGCGGAGCGCCGCCCCAACCTCGGCCTGGTCCATGGGGACCCGACGAGCGGCGTCAGCGAAGACCTGATCAAGGCGCTCGCGCAGCGCACCGCTGCCGGCTTCCTGGTCGGCGGGCTCGCCAGCTCCCGCGGCACGACCTACACCATCGCCAACGGGCTGCACCAGGGCGGGCTCTCCGGCGTGCTCTTCGCCGAGGGGGTCGGCCTCCTCACCCGCCTGAGTCAGGGCTGTTCCCCCATCGGCCCCCACCGCACCATCACCAAGGCGCAGCGCAACATCGTCATGACCCTGGACGGCCGGCCGGCTCTGGACGTGCTCAAGGAGGACATCGGCGAGGTCCTGTCCCGGGACCTGATGCGCATCGGCGGCTACATCTTCGTCGGGCTGCCGATCACCGGTTCCGACACCGGCGACTATCTGGTCCGCAACCTGGTGGGCCTGGACCCCACCGAGGGCCTGGTGGCCGTCGGCGACCTGATGGAGCAGGGCCGCAGCCTCATCTTCTGTCGCCGCGACACCGGCACCGCCCGCGAGGACCTGGACCGGATGCTCAAGGCCCTGGCCGGCCGCCTCACCGGGCCGCCCCGCGGCGGCGTCTACTGCACCTGTCTGGGGCGCGGCGTCAACCTCTTCGGCCCGGATTCCGCCGAGCTGAGACAGATCCGCGACACCCTGGGCGATTTCCCCCTGGTGGGCTTCTATGCCAATGGTGAGATCTCCCGGGACCGGCTTTATGGCTATACGGGGGTATTGACGCTGTTTACCTGATTAACGCCGTGCTGTGGCCTCCGCCACGAATTGGTGTCGGCCGCCGGAAAGCGGCCCTTGAAATGGCATCACTTTGGCGGCGTCAAACTTGATTCAGGAGAGTTTTCTGCAAATGTCCAGGAATCGCGAAAACGACTGGATGTGATCAGGGCAGTCTTTCGCTCGGCTCATGATCTGTTCAAGATAGGCCGACGTTGCCGCCTCTCCCGGTCGGGTCTTGGTATAACTGATCTTTCGTTCTTCAAAAATGGCCCGCAGATATGCGTAGTGGAATTGCGCGTGGGTGTTGAATTCCGGTGGTTTCGGCATCTCTTCGGGGTTCAACTGTCGGGCATCGTAATGTTCAATGTAATTCCGTAGCTCATAATTCTCGGGGTTTCTGACAAATATCCTACGATTTGCCAGCAGCCAGGTTTCTATGCAACGGTGTTGTATGACGACTTCCAGGGTGGCGGTCGTCAGCGCTGGCGTAGCGTTTTCTGCGGCTGCAATTACGGCCTCCTCCCTGGCCGCTGCTGAATCCTCGTCCGAGTCCAGTGCAACAATCAGGAAATCAAAGCGGCCCACCTTCTCAATGTCGCGGATGGCGTTTCCCAGGTGTACATCGAGAATTGACGGGTAACCCTCCCCGCTGAACAAGAAATAGTTATTGCTTGCGATCTTGTTCGGGTCTTTGACTTGTTGCAGATGTGGCGCAATAGCCGATAGCCATGCGGGATAGAGTTTTCTTTCGCATCGCTTGCCCTCCACGAGGATGTAGGCGTTCATCCGTTGATGCCGTCCCGGTACTTGTCGCTGTTGATCAATTGCATAAAGGCGTCATGGCTGGATTCACCAAGGCCAAGGGATGATGCGTCATGTGCCGTCACTATCCCGCCCTTCCTCGTCACGACTTTCCAGTAGCGGGTGCCGATATTATTAATGATGTACGGATGGTGGCTGGTTAGGATGAACTGAAGTCTGCGGTTGTTGAGCAGCAGATCTTCAGTGATAACGTCAATGCAGTTGACCCCCAGGCTATTCTCGAACTCATCAATCAGAATCACCGTGCCGTCTGGCCACAGGTACATTTCTGCAACGTGAATTATCGTCCGAAGCATTCCCGAGGAAATCTTGTCTTGTTCGATCCAGTTTTTTACTCCGTCTTCCCTGATTTGGAGGATTGGTATGTCGGCGAAGAATGCGGGCATGTCTTCTGAGTTGTCCCGCGGCTCAACCTTGATGTCCGTGACCTGAGGGAAAATATCCAGGAATCGGTTCTTGATGCGACTAAAGACCTCTTCATGATTCCTGTAAACAAGCGCAAGCTTCGTCTGTGTGTCCAGATCGCTTTCGCGGATCTGCGCCAGTGTGTCGTATTTAGCCGCCAGCTTATCGAATTTCGAGTCGAGGACGCGGAGAGAGCGCTGGACCGATTGGTCGCTGTAAATGATTCGACGGAAAGCGTTGCTGGCTGGCTGAATACTCTCCTCTTCGCTCAATAGGCTGATGATGCTGCTGCTTGGCGAAAGTTTAGGAGTCTTCTCGCCAAGGAAAAAGATGTCATCGGGTGTTCGAGTGACAATCGTAGCCCCATCTTTGACTAACGTTTCTGCGATGATTGCGGGCTTATCGCGAATGCCTTCATCGTTGTCAGGCAGGAACGTGACTTCATCTGAGAAAATTCGATTCTGTGTTTCAAACTCGCCCGTCCATTGATATTTGTGTCCCTCGATAGTAGAGAATTCGACATTCCACTCTATCCCATTCCGCGATTTTCCTTCGGCGATCCTCTTCAAGTTAAGAAGGGCCTGAAGAATCTGCGTCTTGCCGACTCCGGAAATGCCGACGAGAAGTGTCAAGTCTGAAAAAGATACGGGCTCCAGTTCCCATTGCAGAGCCTTGTTGTGGTATTGGAACCGTTCGATTTTCATAGTGGTGTATTGCGTGTAGAGTTAGAAATTTATCTTTTCCGTCTTCGCGCTGCCGACAGTGTCGGCAGTTGCGCTCAGTGGATGGCTATTGCTCAGATCTCAAACCCCTGCGGCACCCCCAAATGCCACTCCGTCTCCCGCTGCAACCGGTGCGCGACATTGAGCAGCCGCCCCTCATCGAAATAGTTGCCGATGATCTGCAACCCGACCGGCATGCCGTCCACCGCGGCGACCGGGATGGAGATGCCGGGCAGGCCGGCGAGGTTGGCGGCGATGGTATAGATGTCGTTCAGGTACATGGCCACCGGATCGTCCATCTTGGCGCCGATGGGGAAGGCCGTGGTCGGGCTGGTCGGTCCCATGATGACGTCGACCTGCTCGAAGGCGCGGCGGAAGTCGTCGGCGATCAGGTGGCGGCCCTTCTGGGCCTTGAGATAATAGGCGTCATAATAGCCGGCGGACAGCACATAGGTGCCGATCATGATGCGGCGCTGGACCTCGGCGCCGAAGCCTTCGGCGCGGCTGCGCTTGTAGAGGTCTTCCAGGTCCTGCGGATTCTCGCAGCGGTGTCCATAGCGCACGCCGTCGAAGCGGGCGAGGTTGGATGAGCATTCGGCGGGGGCCACGACATAATAGACGGGCACCGAGAGGGCGCTGTTGGGCAGGCTGATCTCGACCACCCGGGCACCCAGGCGTTCGTATTCGCACAGCGCCGCCTGGATGCCGGCACCGATGCGCTCATCGAGCCCGGCGCCGAAATACTCTTTAGGCAGACCGATGCGCAGCCCACTGAGGTCGGCGTCCAATCCGGCCGCGTAGTCGGGCACCGGGGTATCCAGGGAGGTGGAGTCGCGGGGGTCGAAGCCGGCCATGGCCTGGAGCAGCAGTGCGGCGTCGGCGGCCGTGCGCGCCATGGGGCCGGCCTGGTCCAGGCTGGAGGCGAAGGCGATCATGCCCCAGCGCGAGCAGCGCCCATAGGTGGGCTTGATGCCGGTAATGCCGCACAGGGCCGCGGGTTGGCGGATGGACCCCCCGGTATCGGTCCCGGTGGCGGCGGCGCACAGACGGGCGGCGACGGCCGCCGCGGAGCCGCCGGAGGAGCCGCCGGGGACCCGGGTCTGGTCCCAGGGGTTTTTCACCGGGCCGTACCAGCTCGTCTCGTTGGACGAGCCCATGGCGAACTCGTCCATGTTGGTCTTGCCGAGCACCACGGCCCCGGCGGCGGCCAAGCGCTCGACCACGGTGGCGTCGTAGGGGGCGATGAAGCGGTCGAGCATCCGCGAGCCGCAACTGGTGCGCAGTCCCGCGGTGCAGAAGATGTCCTTGTGGGCGATGGGGATGCCGGTCAGCGGCCCGGCGGTGCCGGCGGCGAGCGCCTGGTCGGCCTGCGAGGCGGCGGCCAGTGCCGACTCCGCGGCGACGGTGATGAAGGCGTTGAGGCTCGGGTTGTGGCGCGCGATCCGCTCCAGGTAGTGGCGCGTCAACTCCCGGCTTGAGAAGGTCCCGGCGTGCAGCCCCGCGGCTAGTTCGGTCATGGTCTTGTCGTGCATCACTCGATCACCTTGGGGACCAGGTAGAGCCCGGCCTCGGTCTGGGGTGCGATGGCTTGGAAGCGCTCGCGCTGATCGGGCTCGGTGGGCCGATCCGGGCGCAGCCGCTGGGTCATGTGCAGCGGGTGGGCCATGGGTTCGACGCCGGTGGTGTCGACCGCGTCCATCCGGGCCACCAGGTCCAGGATGTTGGTCAGGTCCAGGGCGTAGCGGTCGCAGGCCGCGGGGCTGACCGCGAGCCGCGCCAGGTGCGCGATCTTCTCGACGTCGGATCGATCCAGTGCCATTGCGTGAGGGTCCTGAGGCGTAGGTGGGACGGCCGGCCGACGGGAGCGGCGGGCGCGTGCGTGAAGCGGCAAAAGTACCATAGGGGCAGGGCAGAGGCACGCGGGCCGCACGGCCGCGCATCCCCCGTGGGAGCGGCTTCAGCCGCGACGAGGCCGCGGCTGCTTGTAAGGTCGGGTCGCGGCTCAAGCCGCCCCCACCGGGGCCTGGGCTGACTTTGCACAGAGTATTCGCTGCCGTGCCGCCCGGGGGCCGGTCACTGCGCAGCGTTGCGGCCTGCCAGTTGTGCCTGAAGCCGGGCAAGTGCCTGCTCCGCCTCCTGGGCTCGCCGCTCGGCCTGCCGGCGCGCCTGTGCCTCGGCGGCGGCGCGGTGCGACTCGTTGTCGGCACGGTTCGATTCGGCGGCGGCGTGCTGTTCGGCCTGCTGCCGGGCCTGTGCCTGCGCGGCGGCAGCCTGTTCGGCCTCGCGTCGGGCCTGCGCCTGCGCGGCGGCATGCGCTTCGGCCGCGCGCCAGCCGGGCAGCACGAAGGCGGCGTAGACCGGATCATCGCGCAGCGTTTCGTGTGCGGGCCGGCGGCAGAGGTCGGCTACGCGAAACTGCAGGCCGGGCAAGACCCGTGAGCGGATGACGCCGTCGTCCGGTGCGATGGGGACATAGACGCCCGTTGCCGTGCGGGTGAAGAACGCCTGCTGCTCGGGCGCGCGGTGCAGGATGTAATATTCCGGGACGCCGCCGGCGGCATACTCGGCCTTCTTGACCACGGTGTCGCGCAGGATGTCGCGGCGCTCCTGATCCGACAGGGCTTCGACACAGAGGTCGAAAACGCCGCGATAGGACGCATCGAGCGGCAACAACGGCTGCGGGTTGTCGTTGCAGACGACGCCGAAATCGGGCTTGCGGATGACGGTGCCGGTCGGCAGTGGCAGCCGAAAGCCCATCTCCAGCGCGACCATCCTGGCGATGGGTCGGGCGGTCAGAAAGTGCTCCAGCAGCAGCATGAACCACTGGTAGACGAGGAAGGTCTCATAGTTGGACACCGGCTTTTCCTCCAGACGCCCGTTGTTCCATTCATAGTGGACGTCGGAGTCGAGGTAGTAGTCGCGCCAGTATTCCTCCTCCGAGACGTAGCGGCCGGCGGCAGAGGGGGGTGCGGCACCGGCCGGTTCAGGCCGCGTGCGACGCGGTTCGGCAAGGGCGGTCTGCGACATGGGCGTCTCCCGGAGCGGTGGCGGTTAGCAATATAGCCTAGCACGGGTCCCGCCGACCGAAGGCGCGGAGGCCGGCAAGGGACCGAAGGAAAACGTTCGGGACGGGGTTGCAAACCCCGTCCCGCCGGATGGGTAGGCATCGCCTACCCGCCAAGCCCCGGCGACCGCCGGAGCCGGGTACGCGATACGTATCCTGCAGCTACCGGACGTTCCCACGCGCCGGGCGTCGTTGTCGTAATCGTGGTCGGATTGTTCGATTACGACAACGACAACGACAACGACAACGTACCCGGGATCTCGGTCACCACCGTTCGGGACGGGGTTGCGCACCCCGTCCCGCGGGGAGGGCCGCCGGGCCGGTGTGCCGACCCCGGACTGCCCCGCCTTGCCGACTGCGCGCTACGTTGTTAGATTACCGCCCTCTTTTCTGATGGACTCCCCAGCGGATTCCCCAGCGGACCCCAACGGATGCACCCCGGCCCCCGGGTCGAGCGGGCGCCGTGCCCCCGTTTCTTCAAGGTAAAGACCTGATGTTTTTCAGACGTTTTCGTGGCATTTTTTCCACCGATCTGGCGATCGACCTGGGGACCGCAAACACCCTGATCCATGTGCGCGGCCAGGGCATCGTGCTCAACGAGCCCTCGGTGGTGGCGATTCGCCAGGAGCGCGCCGGGGGCCCCAAGACGGTGGTGGCGGTGGGGGAGGAGGCCAAGGCGATGCTCGGGCGCACGCCCCAGAACATCACGGCGATCCGTCCGCTCAAGGACGGCGTGATCGCCGACTTCACCGTCACCGAGAAGATGCTCCAGTTCTTCATCCACAAGGTGCACGAGGCGCGCATGGTGCGCCCGAGCCCGCGGGTGCTGATCTGCGTGCCCTGCGGCTCGACCCAGGTGGAGCGGCGCGCGATCAAGGAGTCCGCGGCCGGGGCCGGGGCGCGCGAGGTCTATCTGATCGAGGAGCCGATGGCGGCGGCGATCGGGGCCGGGCTGCCGGTGGGCGAGGCGCGCGGCTCCATGGTGATCGATGTCGGCGGCGGGACCTCGGAGGTGGCGGTGATCTCGCTGAACGGCATCGTCTACTCCAACTCGGTGCGCATCGGCGGCGATACCTTCGACGACTCGATCATTAACTACGTGCGCCGCAACTATGGCACCCTGATCGGGGAGGCGACGGCGGAACGCATCAAGCACGCCATCGGCTCGGCCTTCCCGGGCAACGAGGTGTTGGAGATCGAGGTGCGCGGGCGTAACCTGGCCGAGGGCATCCCGCGCAGCTTCACCCTCAACAGCAACGAGATCCTGGAGTCGCTCCAGGAACCCCTGTCGGGCATCGTCGGGGCGGTCAAGTCGGCCCTGGAGCAGACCCCGCCGGAGCTGGGCTCGGACGTGGCGGAGCGCGGCATCGTGCTGACCGGCGGCGGGGCCCTGCTGCGCGACTTCGACCGCCTGATCGAGGAGGAGACCGGGCTGCCGGTGGTGGTGGCGCAGGACCCCCTGACCTGTGTCGCCCGCGGCGGCGGCAAGGCCCTGGATATGCTCGACACCCGGGGCCTGGACCTCTTCTCCACTGAGTAAATTTAGCCGCAAATGAACGCAAATTAACGCAAATAGCCGCGGCACTTAAGGTATTGTGCCGGGTCGGAGCCCGGCGGCACATATAGGGTCGCAAGCGCATTATTTGCGCTCATTGGCGTTTATTTGCGGCTAAATTATCTTCTTGAGTCTGGTTGGGTTGATCAGTCCAGCGTGTCCGACGCGACGGTCTAAGGCCCCTACTTGCCGCTTGTGGCGTTTACTTACCTGGGCCGTTGCGGGCGCGGCACGCCCGGGTCCGCATCGCCTGCCCGAGGGGCACCGCTATCAAACCCCTGTTTCTACATGGACCGTCCCCCACCTTCCGGGTGATCCTGGCGGTGCTCCTGGCCATCGGGCTGGTCGTGGCCGATCATCGCGGCCGGCACCTGGGCGCCCTGCGCTCGGCCCTGGCGGTGCTGGTCTATCCGCTGCAATTGCTGGCCGACCTGCCGGTGCACTATGCCCGCGAGGCGCAGGACCGGCTGGCGGACGCGCGGCAGTTGCGCGATCAGAATGACGGCCTGCGCCGTGAGAACCTGATCCTGGGCGCGCGCTCCCAGCAACTCGCGTCGCTGGAGGCGGAGAACATGCGCCTGCGCGACCTGCTCGGGTCCTCCTTCAAGATCGGTGAGCGGGTCCTGATCGCGGAGATCCTGGCCGTGAATCTCGCCGAGTATCGCCGGCAGGTCCTGATCAACAAGGGCAGCAACTCCGGGGTCTTCGTCGGGCAGCCGGTCCTGGATGCCAATGCCGTCATGGGGCAGGTGATCCAGATCAACCCCTTCTCCGCCACGGTCCTGCTGATTACCGACTTGGACCACGCCCTGCCGGTCCAGGTCAATCGCAACGGGCTGCGCAGCATCGCGGCCGGGTCCGGGCTGGGCCACGAGTTGGACCTGCTGTATATCCCGAAGAACGCCGATATCCAGGTCGGCGACCTGCTGGTGACCTCCGGGCTGGGCGGACGCTTCCCGCCGGGCTATCCGGTGGCGCGCGTAACCTCGGTCGGGCACGCGCCGGATAACCCATTCACCAGCGTGAAGGCGGAGCCCATGGCGCGGCTCGACCGCAGCCGGGAGGTCCTGCTGGTCTGGACCCTGAGCCCTGATCAGCGTCAGGACGCCCTGAGCGGGGCCGCGCCCGGCGCGCGGCCGGCGGCGGAGCACCTGCCATGAGCAAGCCGCAGCGCGGCGGCGGCGGCGTGGTCTGGGGGAGCCTGCTCGTCGCGCTGTTCTTGAGCATCCTGCCCATGCCCGCTTGGATCGATGAGTTTCGCCCCCCCTGGGCGGCCCTGACCCTGATCTTCTGGTGCCTGACCCTGCCCGAACGGGTGGGGGTCTTCTCCGCCTTCGCGGCCGGGTTGGTGCTTGATGTGACCACCGGCGCCCTGCTTGGCCACCACGCCCTGGGGCTCGCGGTGATCGCTTACGTGGTGGTGGAGTTGCACCAGCGGGTGCGCACCTTCCCCCTGTGGCAACAGACCCTGTTCGTCTGGTTGTTGCTGTTGGTGGAGCGGCTGTTGTATCTGTGGGTGCTGGAGGCCACCGGGCAGCCGATGCCCACCCTGATCTACTGGGCGCCGACCTTCCTGGGCGCCTTGCTGTGGCCCTGGGTCTTCGTGGTGCTGCGCGATCTGGGGCGGCGGGCCGGGCTCTTTTGATGCGCCTGGACTCCCATCTGGCGGATCGGCAGCGCGAGTGGCGGCTGGTGGGGGCGCGTGCCATCGTTGCCGCGGTCCTGGTCCTGGCGGCCCTGTCATTGGTCGTGGTGCGGCTCGCGCGCCTGCAGATCGCCGACCACGAGCACTTCTCCGTGCTGTCCCAGGAAAATCGGGTGAAGGTCCAGCCGGTCCCGCCCAGCCGCGGTCTCATCTATGACACCAAGGGTGTGGTCCTGGCCGACAATCACCCCTCCTTTTCGCTGGAGATTACCGTCGAGAAGGTCGAGAACCTGTCCGCGACGATCGATGCGCTGGCGGCCATCATCCGCGTCGATGACAAGGACCGGGAGCGTTTCAGGCGCCTCAAGGGTCAGCGGGTGCGCTTCCAGGGCGTGCCCCTGCGGCTGAATCTGACCCCGGAGGAGGTGGCCCGCTTTTCGCTCGACAGCTATCGCTTCCCCGGCGTGGACGTGCGCGCCGAGCTGATCCGCAGCTATCCGCACGGGGAACTCACCGCCCATGTCCTGGGCTATGTGGGGCGCATCAACCGGGAGGAGATGGACCATATCGACACCAGTGCCTATGCCGGCACCCACTTCATCGGCAAGGGCGGGGTGGAGAAGTACCATGAGGGGCTCCTGCATGGACAGGCCGGTTACCAGCAGGTGGAGGTGAACGCGCGCGGCCGGGTGCTGCGCACGCTCGAGGGCAAGTCCCCGGTCGCCGGGCAGGACCTGCACCTGTTTCTGGACATCGCCCTGCAGCGCGCGGCCACCGAGGCCCTGGGTGACAACCGCGGTGCGGTGGTGGCCATCGACCCGCGCACCGGCGGCGTGCTGGCCCTGGTGAGCAAGCCCAGTTTCGACCCCAACCCCTTTGTCGAGGGCATCGGCAGTGCCGACTATCACGCCCTGCTCTACTCCCCGGACAAGCCGCTGTACAACCGGGCGGTGCGTGGTCAGTATCCCCCGGGGTCCACGGTCAAGCCCTTCGTCGGATTCGCCGGGCTCGCCGCGGGGGTGACCAATGCGCGCAAGACCACCTATTGCCCTGGCTACTACCGGCTGCCCGGTCAGAGTCACAGCTATCGCTGCTGGCGGCGCGGCGGGCACGGGGCGGTGGCGCTGGAGGCCGCGCTGGTGCAGTCGTGCGACGTCTATTTCTATGTTCTCGCCCACGAACTGGGGATCGAGCGCCTCAAGGATTACCTGGGCGCGTTCGGATTCGGTGCCCGCACCGGCATCGACGTGGCCGGCGAGTTGAGCGGGCTGGTGCCCTCGCGGGAGTGGAAGGAACAGGTGCGCAAGCAGCTCTGGTACCCCGGCGAGACCCTGATCGTCGGCATCGGTCAGGGCGCCTTTCTGGCCACCCCGCTGCAACTGGCCGTGGCCACCGCCACCCTGGCCAATCGCGGTCACTTCCTTGCGCCCCGCGTGGCCCGCGCCGCCCAGGTGCCGGGCGCGCCGCGGGCCCAGGAGTTGCCGGTCTTCTCCCGCACCATCGCGGCGGGCGACGCGACCCAGTGGGACCAGATCATCCACGCCATGACCCAGGTGGTGGAGAGCCCCCGCGGAACGGCCAAGGGGATCCGCAGCCGCGATTACCGGATCGCCGGCAAGACCGGGACCGCCCAGGTCTTCACCCTGGGCAAGAACCAGACCTACAACGCCGCCCGGCTCACCGAGACGATGCGCGACCATGCGCTGTTCGTCGCCTTTGCCCCGGCGGACGACCCGCGGATCGCGGTGGCGGTGATCGTCGAGAACGGCGGACACGGGGGCACGGTGGCGGCGCCGGTGGCGCGCAAGGTCATGGATGCCTGGCTCGGCGGTTCGACCCTGATCACCGATCCGGGGGTGGTCGATGGCGACTAGGCCCGTCGCCGCAGGGCTGCACCAGTTGGCGGACCCGGGTGACGCCGGACTGCTGACGCGCCTGCACATCGATGCCCCGCTGCTGGCGGGGCTGCTGCTGCTCTGCGCCTTTGGTCTGATGGTGCTGTTCAGCGCGATGGACCGCGACCTCGGCGGGGTGGAGCGCCAGTTGGTGCGGCTCACCCTGGCCTTCGGGCTGATGTTCGCGGTGGCCCAAGTCCCCCCCTACCAACTGCGGCGCTGGTCGCTTCCTCTGTATGTGGCGGGGGTGCTGATGCTGGTGGCGGTGCTCCTGGTCGGCGACGTGGGTAAGGGCGCCCAGCGCTGGCTCGCGCTGGGTGCGCTGCGCTTTCAGCCGTCTGAACTGCTGAAGCTCGCGGTTCCCATGACCGTCGCCTGGGTGCTGGCGGACCGGTCCCTGCCGCCGCGCCTGGCGCGGGTGTTCGCGGCCACGCTGCTGATCCTGATCCCGGTGGTCCTGATCGCCAAACAGCCCGATCTGGGCACCGCGATCCTGGTCGCCGCTGCCGGGATCACGGTGCTCTTCATCGGGGGCCTGAGCTGGCGGGTCATCCTCATGGTCGGCGCCGCCGCGGCGGCCCTGGCGCCGCTGCTGTGGTTTCACATGCGCGACTACCAGCGCCAGCGTGTACTAACCTTCCTGGACCCGACGTCCGACCCGCTGGGCACCGGTTACCACATCATCCAATCCCAGATCGCCATCGGCTCCGGCGGCCTGCACGGCAAGGGGTGGCTCAACGGCACCCAGTCCCACCTGGAGTTCCTGCCGGAGCGTCACACGGACTTCATCTTCGCGGTGATCGGGGAGGAGTTCGGGCTGACCGGCATCCTGGTGCTGCTGGTCATCTACCTCTTCATCATCTACCGCGGGCTGCGCATCGCGGTGCAGGCCCCGGACACCTACGGCAAGTTGCTCGCCGGCGGCCTGTCGCTAGTGTTCTTCGTCTATGTCTTCGTCAACACCGGCATGGTCACGGGCCTGCTCCCGGTGGTGGGGGTCCCGCTCCCCCTGATCAGCTACGGCGGGACCTCCATGGTCACGCTGATGGTCGGGTTCGGTCTTCTCATGGGGATTCAGACCCATCGCAAATAGCTTTGAATTGAGCGAGTTTGCGGATACACTGAAGGTAAAATATCGCGTAGGGTACGCCGTGCGCACCATGGCGGCAGCCGCGACCCACAGCGTTGCGGTGAAGCGCAGCCGCTCCAGGTGCGCACGGCGCACCCTACGCCTACGGGGGGAATCGACCGATGAATGTGCACACCGAGCCTCATCCAGCCCCGCCTGGGAGCGTGGGCCTCCCGCGCTCCGCCCGGGGAAGCCGCGGGCGGGACGCCCACGCTCCCATAGCGCTGATCCTGCCGGCCCTGCTGCTGTTGGCCGGCTGTGCCGGCCAGGGCTCCCGCGACGCCGATGGCGGCCCCGACTACCGCCGTCTGGACCCCACCGGGATCCCGGATGCGGTGCCCCGTGTGGAGGCCAGGTCGAAGTACGGCAATATGGCCAGCTATAAGGTCCGCGGCAAGGTCTACCGCACCAAACAAGACGGCCGCGGCCATGTCGAGCACGGGTTGGCCTCCTGGTACGGGAAGCAGTTCAACGGCCGCCGCACCAGCTCCGGCGAGCGCTACGACATGTACGGCATGACCGCCGCCCACAAGACCCTGCCCCTGCCCAGCTATGCCCGCGTCACCAACCTGGAGAATGGGCGCAGCGCGGTCGTGCGCATCAACGACCGCGGACCCTTCCACGGCACCCGGGTCATCGACCTGTCCTATGCCGCCGCCACCAAGATCGGGGTCTTCCCGAAGGGCACGGCCACGGTGGAGATCCGGGGGATCGATCCCGCCAACCCGGGTGCGGTGCCTGCCCCTGCCGGCGGCGCCGGGTTTGGAACCGATGCGGGGTTTGTCGCCGCGGCGGCGCCGACGCCCTTCTGGACGAACCAGCCGGGGCGGGCGAGCGGCGACGCCATCGCCCGCTCATTGGCGATTGCCAACCGGGGGTCGGCGCCACCCCCTCGTCCTGCGGCCAGACCCGCGGACGCGCGCGAGCGGGCCGCGGCGGCGGCGTTCGCCGCGGTGGATGCCGAGCCGGGGCCCGCGCGGGTTGCCGATGCAGCGCCGGCGCCGGCCCCCGCCGCTAAGGTCGTGGCGGCGCGCCCCCGCGCTATCGGCGCCGACAGCAACGGGGCGGGCGGTGCGGCCGACACCGCGGGGCCTGGCCGCGGGCTCTTCCTCCAGGTCGGCGCCTTCGGGGACCCGCGCAACGCCGAGCGTCTGCGTGAGCGCCTGCGCCCCCAACTGGCCGAACCGGTGCGTGTCCAGCGCAGCGCCGCGGGCGCGTCCGACATCTACAAGGTCCGGGTCGGCCCCCTGGGTTCCGAGAGTGATGCGCGGCGCCTCTCCGCCAAACTCACGGCGCTGGGCATCAGCGAGGCGCCGCGGCTGACGTGGAACTGATTCGTGGGAGCGGCTTTGCCGCAGCTCGCAAGCTGCCGTGGCCTCGTCGTGGCGCAAGTCGCTCCCACCGGGTCCCAGCCTGACGGATAGGGTAATGCCTTGGACGCTCGGCGCGGTTGGTGCCAAACCCCCCGCGGACGGGTAGAATCGGCGCTGTCTTTCGCCCGCTATCCAGATCTCCGGTTACGCCCCATGAAGTTGCAACCCGCGCTGCTCGTCCTGTGCCTGTCCGTCCTGCTGCCGCTGAACCTGAGGGTCGCCGCGGCGCCGGCCGCCCCCGCGGTCGCGCCGGCCCCGGCTTACACGCCGCCCCCGGCGCAGGCCGTCCCGGCCGCCGCCCCGGCCCGCACCGCGGCCCAGACCGCAACGCCGCCGGCCGCGCCGTCGGCACCCCCGACCGCGGCGGTCCCGGCCGCGCCCCAAGCCGTCCCGTCGCCCCCCGTGGTGGATGCCAAGGGCTATCTCCTGATCGACTTCAACACCGGGGCGGTGCTGGCCGAGTCCCGGGCCGACGACCGCCTGGAGCCGGCGAGCCTGACCAAGATCATGACCGGCTACACGATCTATCGGGAGTTGCTCGCGGGGCATGTGCACCTGACCGACCCGGTGTTGATCAGCGAAAACGCCTGGCGGACCGGCGGCTCCAAGATGTTCATCGAGGTCGGCAAGCAGGTCCCCCTGGAGGATTTGCTCAAGGGCATGATCATCCAGTCCGGTAACGATGCAAGCGTGGCCCTGGCCGAGCATGTGGCGGGCAGCGAGCAGGTCTTCGCCGAGTTGATGAACACCAATGCCCAGCGCCTGGGCATGACCAATTCGCACTTCGTCAATGTCACCGGCCTGCCGGACCCCAACCACTTCACCACCGCCCGCGACATCGCCCGGGTCACCGCCGCCCTGATCCGCGAGTTCCCCAAGTTCTATGAGTGGGACGGGACCAAGGAGTACGAATACAACGGCATCAAGCAGCAGAACCGCAACCGCCTGCTGTGGCGGGATGCGACCGTCGATGGCGTCAAGACCGGCTACACCGAGGCCGCCGGTTACTGCCTGGTGGCCTCCGCCCGGCGCGACGGGATGCGCCTGGTGTCCGTGGTGCTGGGCGCCAAGAACCCGGAGGCGCGCGCGGTCGCCAGTCTGGAACTCCTGAACTACGGCTTCCGTTTCTTTGAAAGTCACCTGCTCTATCCGGCCGACCAGCCGCTGGAGAACCTGCGGGTCTGGAAGGGCGACCTGAAGGAACTGCCGGTCGGTCCGGGCCGCGATGTCTACGCGACCATCCCGCGCGGGCGCTACGCGGAGTTGAGCCCCCGTCTGGACAAGGCCCAGACCCTGACCGCCCCGATTGCCCGGGGTGCGCGGGTCGGGGACATCGTCGTCTTCCTCGCCGGTACCGAGGTCTCGCGGGTGCCCCTGGTGGCCCTCCAGGACGTGGCCGAGGGCAACCTCTGGCAGCGCACCAGGGACACGGTTTGGCAGTGGTTCTGATCCGGGTCCGCACGCCATGAGTGAAATTTTTCTCAACGGCGCCTTCCTGCCGCAGGAGCAGGCCCGGGTCTCGGTGATGGATCGCGGCTTTGTGTTCGGCGACGGCGTCTACGAGGTCATCCCCAGTTATGGCGGACACTTTCTGCGCCTGGAGCAGCACCTGGATCGGCTCGACGACGGCCTGTCGGCGATCCGCCTGGACAATCCCCTGGGCCGGGAGCAGTGGGAGGCGATGCTGACCCACCTGATCGGACCGGCCCCGGCGCCCGATCAATCCGTCTATCTCCAGGTAACCCGCGGCGCGGCGCCGGAGCGCGACCACCTGTGTCCCGACGGGGTGGTGCCGACGGTCTTCGCCCGTGCCAAGCCCATTGCCCCCCGCGACCCGGCGGTCGCCGCGGCGGGCGTGGCCTGCATCACCCGCCCGGACATCCGCTGGCACCGCTGCGAGATCAAGGCCATCTCGCTCCTGTCCGCCGTGATGATGCGCCGCGAGGCCGCGGACGAGGGTGCCCTGGAGGCCATCCTGCTGCGCGACGGGATGGTGACCGAGGGGGCCGCCACCAACGTATTCGTGGTCGTGGGCGACGAGATTGTCACCCCGCCCCGGGGCCACCTGATCCTCCCCGGCATCACCCGGGAACTGGTGTTGGAGTTGGCCCGCGACCAGGGTATCCGCGCCCTGGAGCGGCGCATCCCCATGGAGGAACTGACGGCCGCGCAGGAGATCTGGATCACCAGTTCCACCCGCGAGGTCCTGCCGGTCACCCGTCTGGATGTCGTCCCCGTGGGGGGCGGCGTGCCGGGACCCCTGTGGCGACGCATGGACGCCCTCTACCAGGACTACAAGGCGCGGGTGCGCCGCGGCTGTGCTTAACCCGTCGCTCTGGGCGCCCAACGCCGCCAAGGAGAAGCCCCGGTACTTCCCCCGCCGCTATGCGATCAAGGCCATGGGACGGGCCGACGCGGACTTCCAGTCCGTGGTGCTCGCCATCATGCGCCGCCACGCCCCGGAACTCGACGAAACCGCCATCAGCGCCCGCGTGAGCAGCGGCGGCAAGTGGCTCGCGGTCACCGTCACCTTCGTGGCCCAGAACCGTGCCCAACTCAATGCCATCTACCGGGACCTGTCCGCCCACGAGCAGGTCGTCTGGGCCCTTTAGTAAGGAGTCAACAATCAAAGTTAAACACAATCGTTGTCGTTGTCGTAATCGGAGAGGCGATGCAACTTGGGGTGCGAGAGAATCCGGGGCACTACGATAACCTCGATTACGACAACGACAACGACAACGACAACGTCAACGGTGCCAGGGCGGGACGGGGTATTCACCCCGTCCCGAACGTTTGATGCTACGTCGGGCGTCGCCACCATTCGGCAGGTCCACGGAAAACGTTTCGGACGGGGCGAATGCCCCGTCCGGCCCGAACAACGACAATGACTTCGGTCGGGATCCCACCCCGGAGGCCGCGATGCCCGTCCCGTCCCCCACCCTGATCCTGCGCCGCCTAAGCGGTCTGCAGGACTATCAGGCCACCTGGGAGGCGATGCGCGCCTTCACCGCGGCGCGCGACGCGGCGACTCCGGACGAGATCTGGCTCCTGGAGCACCCGCCGGTCTTCACCTTGGGTCAGGCCGGGCGCCCCGAGCACCTGCTCGATCCCGGCACGATCCCGGTCATCCGCACCGACCGCGGCGGCCAGGTGACCTACCACGGACCCGGCCAACTCATCGCCTATGTGCTCTTTGATCTGCATCGCGGCGGGATCGGGGTCAAGCGCCTGGTCCAACTCCTGGAGCAGGCGGTGATCGACCTGCTGGCCACCCGCGGGATCGTCGCCGTTGCGCGTGCCGATGCCCCGGGGGTCTATGTGGACGGGGCCAAGATCGCGTCCCTCGGGTTGCGCGTGCGTCAGGGGTGCAGCTACCACGGGCTGGCATTGAACGTCGACCTCGACCTGGAGCCCTTCGGGCGTATCAATCCCTGCGGCTATCCGGGGCTGGCGGTCACGCGGGTCGCCGACCTGCGCCCGCCCGCGGACCTGGGCGCGCTCGCGGCCGAGTTGGGGTGCGGACTTCGCAGCGCCCTGGCGGCCTTGGGCGCGCCGCGGGCCTGAATCCCCGGGCGGCTTTTTCCCAGAAAGAGCAATCCGGGGATGCCGGATTCAGGTTTACCGGTTCGGCTATTGACCCGCGCCTTTCCACCCGGCGGTACTCGCGCCTTGGACTGCGGGCCTGCGACCGTCGGGACCCGTTCCAGGCTATGTCCATGACCGCCACCGCCCCGGGAGACGCCCATGCCACAGACCGCCCTTGCCGAACCGCGCCGCACGCGGCCTGAACCGGCCGCGGCGTCCCGGAGTATGACATCCTGTGCCGCGCGCTCAGGCGCTTCGGGATCTCCCCGATGCGATCTGCTATGGTTGTACCGCACAGGGCGGACCCGCGAGGGCTGCGGCCGGCGCCGCTGGTCCGCCGGGAGCGGGGTGCGGGGGGCCGCCCCGGTGCGTGCCTGTGCCCATAAACAGGGCGCCCGGGTTATACTCCGGGCTGCCCGATCTTCTCTTTAACCATCGCGTTGAGCATGAATGGACGCCACTACCGTCAGACTGATCCTGATCGTCCTGGGAGCCATCCTGATCCTCGCCCTATACCTCTGGGAACGCAGTCGCGGTCCCGATGAGGAGGGGTCGGACGATGGCGACGACGAGGACGATACGCATGAGGCCGCGGGTCCCGGCGGGCGCGAGCCCCAGGGCCGGCACGCCCGCGACCACGTGGACGACCCCGACCCGGAGGACGAGGGCGACCGGCCCCAGGCCCCGGCGGCGCGCGCCGACGCGGCCCCGGACGAGGGCGTCCCGGCCCCGCTGTTGCTCCAACTGAGCGTTGCCAAGCGCTATGGTGAGTTTCCGGGGCTGGACCTCCTGGAGGTGGCCGAGTCCTGCGGACTGCGCCCCGGCGACATGGACATCTTCCACTGCCTGGACGAATTCGACGACGGCACCCGGGTCTATTTCAGCATGGCCAACATGGTGAAGCCCGGCACCTTCCCCTTCGACGACATGGAGGGCTTCAACACCCCGGGGATGATGCTGTTCGCGCAACTCGACGGCCGACCGGAGGACCTGACCATCCTGGAGGAGATGATCGCCACCGCGCGCAAGCTCGCCACGACCTTGGGCGGCGATGTGCTCGACGAGACCCGCCGACCGCTCACGGTCCGCAAGGAGGAGGAACTGCGCAAGTCGGTCCTGGCCAATGAGGCGCGCTTTGCGAGGGCCGCACGGCGGTGACCGCGGGCGGTCCCGACACCGGGTCGCCGGCTGGCGCCGAGGCCGCGGCCCGGGCCCGTGCCGCGGCATTGCGCGGGCAGTTACGCTACCACAACCACCGGTATTACGTTCTCGATGATCCGGATATTCCGGACGGGGACTACGACCGCCTGTTCCGGGAACTCGTGGACCTGGAGTCGCGCCACCCGGACCTGGTGACCCCGGACTCACCCACCCAGCGGGTGGGGGCGGCGCCGCGGCCGGAGTTCACCCAGGTCCGGCACCGCCTGCCGATGATCTCGCTCGACAATGCGATGGACGACGCCGACCTGGCGGAGTTCCATCGCCGGGTGCGCAGCGGGCTCGCGGCGACCGGGGAGGCGGCCTTCACCGCCGAACCCAAGCTCGACGGCCTGGCGGTGAGCATCCGCTTCGAGCAGGGCGCCCTGGTCCAGGCCGCCACCCGCGGCGATGGGACCACCGGCGAGGACATCACCGCGAATGTGCGCACCATCCAGGGGGTGCCGCTGCGTCTGCTGGGCGATGACTATCCGGCGGTGCTGGAGGTCCGCGGTGAGGTCTATCTGCCCCATGCGGGCTTCGCGCGGATGAACGCGGAGGCCCTGGCGCGCGGCGATAAGATTTTCGCCAACCCGCGCAACGCCGCCGCCGGCAGTCTGCGCCAGCTCGACCCCCGCATGACCGCCGCCCGCCCGCTGCGTTTCTGCTGCTATGGCTGGGGCGAGACCAGCGCGGACCCCGGCGCGAGCCAGTTCGCCATGCTCCAGCGCCTCGCCGGCTGGGGGGTGCCGATCTCCCGGGAACTGCGGCAGGTGACCGGGCTTACGGGCTGCCGGGACTATTTCGACGACCTGGGTCGCCGCCGGGAGTCCCTGGGCTACGATATCGACGGGGTGGTCTTCAAGCTGGATCGTATCCCGGATCAGGCCGCCCTGGGGGCGACCATTCACCACCCGCGCTGGGCCATCGCCCGCAAGTTCCCGGCGCAGGAGGCGTTGACGGTGGTGGAGGCGGTGGAGTTTCAGGTGGGCCGCACCGGGGCCCTGACCCCGGTCGCGCGCCTGACGCCCGTCGCCGTGGGCGGCGTGACGGTGGCCAACGCCACCCTGCACAATATGGACGAGGTGGAGCGCAAGGACGTGCGGATCGGCGATAGTGTCTCGGTGCGCCGGGCCGGGGATGTGATCCCGGAGATCGTGCGGGTCCTGCCCGAGCGGCGGCCCCCGGACGCCCAGTCAGTGGTGTTGCCGGCCCGGTGTCCGGTGTGCGGCGCCGATGTGATCCGCCCGGCGGGCGAGGCGGTGGCGCGCTGCAGCGGCGGGCTCTATTGCCCGGCGCAGCGCAAGGAGGCGATTCGCCACTTCGCCTCCCGCAAGGCGATGGATATCGAGGGCCTGGGCGAGAAGCTGATCGATCAACTGGTCGAGCGGGGCCTGGTCCAGGAACCGGCCGACCTCTATCGGCTCACCCAGGGGCAGTTGGCCGCCCTGGAGCGGATGGGCGACAAGTCCGCGGAGAATCTCATCGCGGCCCTGGCGCGCAGCCGTGAGACCAGCTTTGCCCGCTTCATCTTCGCGCTCGGCATTCGCGAGGTGGGTGAGGCAACGGCGGCGGCCCTGGCCGCGCACTTCGACTCACTGGCGGCGCTGATGGCGGCGCGCGAGGCGGACTTCCTGCCCACGCGCGGGGTGCGCGGGGTCGGACCCGCGGCGGCGCAGGCGCTCCAGGCGTGGCTGCTCGCGAGCCCGGACGCGCAGGCGACTCCCGACCTGGGTGAATGGCTGGCGGCTCAACAGATCCCCGGACTCAATCGCGCCGCCGCCGCAGCCCTGGGCGCGGCCTGCGGGACCCTGGAGCGGCTGCGCGGGGCCCTGCCCGCGGACCTGGTTGGGGCCGGCGCCGGCCTGGTGGAGGGGGTGGGACCGGTGGTCGCCGCGCATCTGGTCGGATTCTTCGCCCAGGCCTATAACCGCGAGGCGATCGAGCGTTTGATTGCGGCCGGCATCCGCTGGCCCGCCGCGGCGGTCACTCCCGGGTCCCCGGCGGGGTCCCAGGCCCGGCCGCTGGCCGGCAAGACCTTTGTCATCACCGGCACCCTGAGCCGCCCGCGCGACGCGTTCAAGGCTGAACTGGAGTCGCTGGGGGCCAAGGTCACGGGCAGCGTCTCCACGGCCACGGATTTTCTGTTGGCGGGAGCGGCGGCCGGGTCCAAACTTAACAAGGCGCAAGAACTCGGCGTGCCGATCATGACCGAGGAGCAACTGGCTCGATTGATCGCCGACACCTAGCCCACCACCTGAGGAACGCACATGACCGCACCGCCCAACGACCTGACCGAAGAGCAGCAGATCCTGATCGCGATGCGTAAGACCCTGTCGGCGATCATCCGGGATCTGACCCCGGCGCCCGGGATGCGCCACCCGCTGCGTGACGCCACCATTGAGGACGTGCGCCACTGTCTGCTGCTGATCGCGGCCCGGGAGCGGGGCCTGGCGCAACTCCAGGGCCGCGGCGGGGAACGCCCCCACTTCACGGACGAACCGCAGGCGGTCGAACTGGTGCCGATGGCTGGCCTGAAGCGCAAGGCGAACTGATGATGCCGACCCGCTCATACGTCCACTCTGTCGGCCGGGCCTTGGTGCCCCTGTTGCTCGCCGTCGGCCTGGCGGCGCCCCTGGGCGGTCGGGCCCTGGCCGCCCCGCCATCCGCCGCCGCCTGGTCCTATCAGGGCGCGACCGGGCCGGCCCGGTGGGCGGACCTGTCGCCCGGCTTCGCTGCCTGCCGCACGGGCCAGCGGCAGTCACCGATCGACATCCGTACGGTCCAGCCGATCCCCTACGAGCCGCTCCAGCCGCGGTATCGCTCCCAACCCCTGGACGCGGTCAACGACGGTCGCGGGGTCAATGTCCTGATCCAGCCGGGGAGCGAACTGCGCGTCGGCGGCCTGAGCTACAACCTGACGGCACTGCATTTTCATGTCCCCGGGGAGACCCTGATCAACGGGGTGGCGGCGGCGGCGGAGATCCATCTGGTGCACCTCGATCGGGATGGCCGGCACGCGGTCGTGGTGGTCCCGATCCAACCCGGGCCGCACCCCAACAGCGCCCTGGTGCGCATCGCCGAGCGCCTGCCGCTGCGGGCCGGAGAGCGGGTCAACTACCGGCAGTTGGGCATCAATGCGTTGCTGTTGCTCCCGCCGGACAGGGGCTATTACCGCTACACCGGGTCGTTCGCCAACCCGCCCTGCAGCGAGCCGGTCACCTGGTTCATCCTGGCCGCGCCGGTGGAGTTGGCGCCGGAGCTGATCGGGCGCATCGCGCGCGCGACCGGGGGCAATGCCCGCCCGGCGCAGCCGCTCAACGGCCGTCCGGTCTTTGTCTCGCTGCCGCACTGAGGGCACGCGCAGTCTGTTCTTCTCCGGGGCCGGAAACTATACTCACAGGCTTTACCAGTTCTGACCCCCCAGCGGAGTACCCCATGAAGAAGGTCGAAGCGATTATCAAGCCATTTAAGCTCGACGACGTCCGGGAGGCCCTGTCCGCCACCGGCATCACCGGCATGACCGCCATCGAGGTCAAGGGCTTCGGCCGGCAGAAGGGCCACACGGAGCTCTACCGCGGGGCCGAATATGTCGTGGATTTCCTGCCCAAGGTGAAGGTTGAACTGGTGGTGGCGGACGAGAATCTGGACGCCTGCATCAACGCCATCACGGCCGCCGCGCGCACCGGCAAAATCGGCGACGGCAAGATCTTCGTCTCCGAGGTGACGCGGGTGGTGCGCATCCGCACCGGCGAGGAGAACGAGGCCGCGGTCTGAGGCGGCGCCGGGCGACAGGTTGCCCCCGGGTACGTTGTCGTTGTCGTTGTCGTAATCGAATAATCCGACAACGACAACGACAACGACAACGACAACGACAACGAAGCCCGGTCCCCGCGCGCCGCCTAGTTCTTGTCGAGTTCGATATAGTCCCAGAGCTTGCGGGTCACACCGATCTCGGCCGGGGCCGGGTCGTTGGAGATAAAGCGCCCGGCCTTGCGATTGACGTCCAGCACCCGCTGGGCGTCGGCGGCCAGTTTTTCCTCTCCCAGCGCCTGGTAGGCAGCGACTAAGACCTCGAGCGCGCCCTTCACCGCACTGGTGCGCTGGAAGTGTTCGATGACATAGTTGGCGCGGTTGGCCGCCGCCACGTAGGCCTGGCGTTTCATGTAGTAGCGGGCGACGTTGACCTCGTTCTGCGCCAGGTTATTGCGCAGATAGACCATGCGCTGGCGGGCATCGGGGGTGTACTTGCTGTCGGGGAAGCGCTTGATCAGCTCGGAAAAGTCGGCAAAGGCATCGAGCGCGGCGCCGGGGTCGCGCTGGGACGGGTCGGTGGGGATGTAGCGGTCCAGGAAGCCGACGCTGCGGTTGTAGTTGATGATCCCTTTAAGAAAATAAGCGTAATCAACGAATGGATTCTGCGGGTAGAGCTTGATGAAGCGGTCGGCGGCGGCGATGGCGGCCTCCGGTTCCTCGGCCTTGTAGTTGGCATAGGCGACGTCGAGCTGGGCCTGCATGGCATAGCGGCCGAAGGGGTAGCGGGCCTCGAGCTTCTCGTACAACTCGATGGCCTTCTTGTAGCCGCCCGAATCCATCTCGGAGGCCGCCTCGGCGTAGAGCTTGGACGCGTTCCAGCCCTCGGTCTCGTCGAACTCCTTGCCCTTGAACGCCGAGCAGGCGCAGATCGAGGTCCCGATCAGCAATGCGATCAGCAGCAGCGTGGCCAGTCGTGTTAGGGTGCGGCGCATGTCAGGTGTTTACCAGTCTCTAAACATGGCGAGTATACCCGATGGGGCCGGGTCTGGTCCCGGCGGCGGTCGCGCTCCCCAGGGGCTCGCGGGATGAGTGCCGGGCCGGTGTCACGGGTTCGGCGTACCCTGCGGGTGGAGTCCGCGAGCGCTGGCCAGCGTCTGGATCAGGCCCTGGCCCAGGCCTGGCCCGAGTTCTCGCGCGGCTGCATCCAACGGTGGATCGAGGCCGGGCAGGTGTTGGTGGATGGTGCCCCGCGCCGTTGCCGGGACCGGGTCTGGGGCCATGAGGCGGTCGCGCTCGACGCCGAACTGGTCGCCGTCGGGCGCGACTCGCCGCAGGCGATCCCGCTCGCGGTGGTCTACGAGGACGCCATGCTGCTGGTGATCGACAAGCCCGCGGGGCTCGTGGTCCATCCGGCCGCCGGCAACCCGGACGGCACCCTCCTCAACGCCCTGCTGCACCACGCGCCCGGGCTCGCCGCCGTGCCGCGGGCGGGCATCGTGCATCGCCTGGACAAGGACACCAGCGGCCTGCTGGTGGTGGCCAAGACCCTGCAGGCCCACTGCTCACTGGTGGCCCAGCTCAAGGAGCGCACCGTGCACCGGGAGTATCGGGCACTGGTGGTCGGGGAGCTGGCGGGCGGCGGGTCGGTGGCGGCCCCCATCGGGCGGCACCCGACCCAGCGCACCCGCATGGCGGTGGTCCCGGACGGGCGTGCGGCGCTCACCCGCTACCGGGTGCTGGAGCGCTATCCGGGCCACTGTTTGCTGGGGGTGGAATTGGCGACCGGGCGTACCCATCAGATTCGGGTGCACCTGGCCCATGTGCGTCACCCCCTGGTCGGTGATCCCGTCTATGGGGTGCGACCGCGGCCGCCCAAGGGGTGCGCCCCGGCCCTGGTCGCGGCCATCCAGGGCTTCGGGCGCCAAGCCTTGCACGCCGTGCGCCTGGGGCTCGAGCACCCCGAGACCGGTCGACCGATGGCCTGGGAGGTGCCGTTGGCGGCCGATCTGGAGTCGCTGCTCGAACTCTTCCGACGGGAGGCGGCGCGTGGAACTGATCCGACCTGAGTGGCCGGCCCCCCCGTGGGTCCATGCCGGTTCGACCACCCGCGGCGGCGGGGTCAGCACCGGGGCCTATGACAGCCTCAATCTGGGCGACCATGTGGGGGACGAGTCGCGCCGGGTCGCACGCAACCGCGCCCTGGTGCGCGCCGCGCTGGATCTCCCGGCCGCGCCGCGGTGGCTGACCCAGGTCCACGGGTGCGCGGTGGCGCAGGGCGAGCGGGCGGTGCCGGGGCAGCTCGCGGACGCGGTCATGACCCGGCGGCCCGCGGTGGTCTGCGCGGTGCTGACCGCGGACTGTCTGCCGCTCTTGATCTGTGACCGGCGGGGTCGCGCGGCGGCGGCGGTCCACGCCGGTTGGCGCGGGCTGGCCGCGGGGGTCATCGAACGGACCCTGGAGGCCCTGGGCGAGGCACCCGCGGACCTCCTGGTGTGGCTGGGACCGGCGATCGGTCCCGCGGCCTTCGCGGTGGGACCGGAGGTCCGCGCCGCCTTCCTCGCCGCCGACCCGGGCGTCGCCTGCGCCTTCCGCCCCGGCGCGGGCGATCGGTGGCTCGCCGATCTCTATGCCCTGGCGCGCGCCCGGCTGGCGCGGGCGGGGGTGACGCGGGTGTTCGGCGGCGACCACTGTACCTGGTCCGACCCGGGGCGCTTTTTCTCCTTTCGTCGCGATGGCGTGACGGGGCGGATGGCGAGTCTGATCTGGTTGAGTGAGCCGCTGGAGAGACCTTGATGACCGACTGGACCATGCTGACCCTGGTAGGCCAGGACCGGCCCGGGATCGTTGCCCGGGTAACCCGCGTCCTGTGTGAGGCGGGATGTAACCTGGGGGAGGCGTCCATGCTGCGCCTGGGCGGTAACTTTACCATTCTGCTGATGGTTTCCGGTGGGGCTGGCGGCGCGGATCTGGCGGCGATCCTGGCCCCAGTGGCCGCGCAACTCGGGCTGCGTGTCCACTTGGACCCGGTCCAGGGTGGTCTGCACCAGCACCTGGTGCCGAACGTCACGGTGCGGGTGGCGGGGGCGGACCGCGCCGGTATCGTGGCGGACGTGACGGAGATCCTGGCGGAGCAGGGATTCAATATTCTGGAGCTGGAGTCGGACGTGGCGGGTGACGACGCTCGCCCGGTCTACATCATGAACATCGAGGGCTATTGCCCGCGGACGCTGGAGGACTTGAAGCAGGCCTTATCGACACTGGCCGTGCGCGGGGTCTCGGTCGCGGTGGCCGCGGTGGATCTGCTGATCGGCTGACCGATGGCAATCCTACCCATCCTGCGGCTGCCGGACGCGCGTCTGAAACAGGTTTCCGAGCCCGTTCGCGAGTTCGACCAGGCACTGCTGGACTTCATCGCGGATCTCGAGGAGACGCGCCGTGCGGGCCCCGCCGCGGTGGGCATCGCGGCCCCCCAGGTCGGCCGACACCAGCGTATCCTGATCCTGGATTGCTCGGGGCGACCCAAGGTTCGTGCCCAGGGTCGCCTGGTCTTGGTCAACCCGGAGATTGTCCACTGGGAGGGCTTTGCGATCGGCCGCGAGGGATGTCTGTCGGTGCCGGACTTTACCGGTAATGTGATCCGCGCCACCCGTCTCCAACTCCAAGCCCAGGACCCGGGGGGCGCGCCGCTGACGCTCGAGATGGAGGGTTTTGAGGCGCGCGCCTTTCAGCACGAACTGGACCATTTGGATGGTCTCCTGTTCATCGATCGGCTGGTGAGTCGGCGGACCGATCTCTTTAGCCGAAAAAGTGGCTTAAGTCGTTGAAATCCTCTTTCCCAACCTCTACCCTGCGGTTATGTGGGGCACGGCGCCCGGTGGCCGTCTCGGGGCGGGCCGGTTGGTGCCTTCCCCGTCGCCATGCGGGTCCCGGCGGCCCCTCCGGGAACCCCCGGCAGCGCCCGTTGTCCCTTGGCGACGGGCCCATTTTAGTTTTCGTAATCGAGCATCTACATGAGACTGCGCATACCCTTATTCCTGACCGCCGCGGCACTCTTGTTCAGCGCTTGGGCGCTCGGCGCCGCGCCGCACCAGGTGTCGCTGTCCGAACTGTTCCCCAGCCAGACGCAGGCGAAGACCGCCATCGTCATCAACAAGGTCCTGGAGCGTTACCACTATCGCAAGGTGACCTTCGACGAGGCCTTTGCCCGTTCGGTGCTCGATAATTATCTGGAGGCCCTGGACCCCGGCCGTTCCTTCTTCCTGGCACGGGACGTGGAGCGTTTCGAGGGCGGTGCCCGTCGGCTCAACGAGAACCTGCGGCGCGGGGAGTTGGATAGTGCCTTTGACATCTTCCGGGTCTACCGCATGCGGGTCGATGAGCGCGTCGCCTACGCCCTGGGTCTCATTACCCGCCCCTTTGATTTCACCGTCGATGAGTCCTACCAATTCGACCGCGCCAAGGCGCCCTGGGCCAAGACCGACGCGGAGCTCGACGAGCTCTGGCGCCTGCGGGTCAAGAACGACTTCCTGAGCCTGCGCATCGCCGGCAAGAGCGACGAGGACATCCGCGAGCGCCTGCGCCAGCGCTACGACAGCCTGGCGCGGCGCATCCAGCAGTTCACCGGTGATGATGTCTTCCAGACCTTCATGAGCGCCTACACCGAGACCCTGGAGCCCCATACCAGCTATATGTCGCCGGCCACCTCGGAGAACTTCGACATCGGCATGAAGCTGTCCCTGGAGGGCATCGGCGCCGTCCTGCGGTCCGACAACGAATACACGGTCATCCAGA
Organism: Candidatus Thiodictyon syntrophicum; assembly: GCF_002813775.1. Classification (NCBI taxonomy): domain Bacteria; kingdom Pseudomonadati; phylum Pseudomonadota; class Gammaproteobacteria; order Chromatiales; family Chromatiaceae; genus Thiodictyon; species Candidatus Thiodictyon syntrophicum. Next base: position 5,515,743 of record NZ_CP020370.1, on the reverse strand, counting down.
AGACCATCCCCGGCGGACCGGCGCGGGACTCCGGGCAGGTGTCGGCGGGTGATCGGATCATCGGTGTCGCCCAGGGCCTGGACGGGAAGATCGAGGACGTGGTCGGTTGGCGGCTCCAGGACGTCGTGGACAAGATCCGCGGCTCCAAGGGATCGGTCGTGCGCCTGCAACTCGTGTCCCAGGCCGGCGGTCACAAGGGCGGCACCCGCGAGGTGTCGCTGGTGCGCAACGAGATCAAGCTCGAGGACCAGGCCGCCAAGGATTCCGTGATCGACCAGTTGCCCAATGCCCCCGGGCTCAAGATCGGGGTGATCGAACTGCCTGCCTTTTATCGGGATTTCGAGGCCGAAACCCATGGCAAGCGCGATTTCAAGAGCACCACCCGTGACGTGCGGCAAATCCTGAACAAACTGGTGGGGCAGGGGGTCGACGGGGTCGTCATCGACCTGCGCGGCAACGGCGGCGGCGCGTTGGCGGAGGCCACGTCGCTGACCGGACTCTTCATCGACACGGGGCCGGTGGTCCAGGTCAAGGACTCATCCGGCAAGGTCGAGGTGGAGCGCGACACCGATCCGGGGGTGGCCTATGCGGGGCCCCTGGCGGTCCTGGTGGACCGCGACAGCGCCTCCGCCTCCGAGATCTTCGCCGGCGCCATCCAGGATTATGGACGCGGCCTGGTGATCGGGGAGCCGACCTTCGGCAAGGGCACGGTGCAGACCCTGGTGGATCTCAACCGCTATGTCCCTGGGGATCAAACCAATCTGGGCCGCCTGCGCCTGACCATGGCGGAATTCTTCCGGGTGAGCGGCGGCAGCACCCAATTGAAGGGGGTGGAGCCCGACGTGCACTTCCCGGCGGGCGATGATCCCGCGGAACATGGCGAGCGCTCGCTGCACAATCCGCTGCCCTGGGCGCGGATCGATGCGGCCGACTATCAACACGCCCAAGTCCCCGATGCAGCCGCGCTCACCCGCCAGTCGACCGAGCGGATCGGCCAGGATGTGGGTTTCAAGATGCTGGAGCGGCGCAATCAGGTCTTGCGCGAGGTCAAGGAGGAGACGCGGGTGTCGCTGCGCGAGTCCGACCGGCGCGCCGAGGACAAGCACCGGCGGACCCTGTTCGAGGACGAAAAAGACCGCTTCCTGCGCGCCCGCGGCATCACCCCCGTGAAGGAGGACGCCGACCAGGTGGACGAGGACGCCCTCGAGGCCCAGCGCAATGCCATCGCCCGCATCCAGGTGGAGGAGGCGGCGCGGGTGTTGGCCGACGGCATCCGACTGGAGAGCGCCAGCCGACCCAAGGCCGCCATGCGTAACTGAATTTTGGCCCGCTGGGGCAAAATTCAGTTTTGTCATTTTCGCGTGACACCGCTTCACGGTATCACGCATGTGTTAGCCCGTAGGATGGGTAGAGCGCAGCGAAACCCATCGTTTGCGCGCGAGTCGCCGGAGTCTCGATCCAGCCTCGGGGCCTGCATCCGGGGCCACCCAACAAGGACCGCACCGTGAACTCAACCTCAGACCCTCTCAGCCGGCGCCTGTGCGCGCTCGGCAGCGACGTTTCATCCAAAAGCCTGGCGCAGGCGCTGCAGGGCAACCGCATCGGCTTGGAGAAGGAGTCCCTGCGCGTGACCCCGACGGGGCGCATTGCCGCGACGCCCCACCCGCCGGAGCTCGGCTCCCCCCTGACCCATCCTCACATCACCACCGATTTCTCCGAGGCCCTGATCGAACTGGTCACGCCGGCCCTGGGGGAGCCGGCCGCGGTGCTGGACTTTCTCGCCGACATCCACCGGCTGGTCTATCGCCACCTGGGCGACGAGTGCCTGTGGGCCACCAGTATGCCGTGCATACTCGAAGGGGCGCGCGGCATCCCGCTGGCCCGTTACGGGACCTCCAACGCCGCGACCATGAAAACGGTCTATCGCCGCGGCCTGGGCAACCGCTATGGGCGCACGATGCAGGCCATCGCCGGGGTGCACTTCAACTTCTCCTTCGGTGACGACTTCTGGCGGCTCTACCAGGGCTTGGAGGGGGACGCGGGACCACTCGAGGCGTTCCGCTCCGAGGCCTACATGGGCATGATCCGCAACCTCCAGCGGGTCGGCTGGCTCGTGCCCTATCTCTTCGGCGCTTCGCCGGCGGTGTGCCGCAGCTTCGTGCAGGGGCGCGACACCGACCTGCTCCCCTTCGACGCCACGACCCTGTATTACCCCTATGCCACCTCACTGCGCATGGGCGACATCGGCTACCAGAATCAGCAGGAGCAGTGCACCGGGATCAAGGCCAATTACGACAGCCTGGACGCCTATATCCGCAGCCTCACCTGGGCGATCGAGACACCCTGTGCCCAATACGAGAAGATCGGGGTCAAGGTCGGCGACCGCTACGAGCAGTTGAGCGCCGCCATCCTGCAGATCGAGAACGAATACTACAGCACGGTCAGACCCAAGCAGATCATCGACTGGCTCGAGAAGCCGACGCTGGCCCTGCGCCGCCGCGGCATCCGCTATGTGGAACTGCGCTCGCTCGACGTGAACGCCTTCGAGCCCATCGGGGTGGGGCTGGAACAACTCCTGGTCCTGGAGACCCTGATGCTCTATTGCCTGCTCGGCGACAGCCCCCGCATCGCCGCGGCCGAGCGGCAGGCGATCGACGACAACCAGGTCCTCGCCGCGCAGCGCGGGCGCGAGCCGGGCCTCACGCTGAATCGCGACGGCGCGGCGGTCGAACTGCGCCGCTGGGCCGGGGATCTGCTCGGCGCCATGGAACCCATCGCCGCGTTGCTGGACGGCGCGGGCGCGGGTCCACGTGCGCGCCGCCTGGCCTTGCAGCAGGCGAAGGTGCAGGACCCGGACCTGACCCCATCGGCCCGAATGCTGGCCGGGATGCGCGCCGAGGGTCTCGGCTTCGCCGACTTTGCCCGGCGCCTCTCGCAGGCCCATCGGGAGCAACTCGCGGTACGCCCTCTGAGTCCCGAGCGCGAGGCCCTGTTCGCCGACCTCGCCGCGGAGTCCATCCGCCGCCGCGAGGAGATCGAGGCCGCCGACGATCTGGACTTCGACCAGTTCCTGGCCCGTTACTTCGCCCAGGGGCGGGCGGTGGACTGAGGTTTGAACTCAGCGGACAGGGCGACATGAAGACCGATCCGTCGATCTATGAATTTCTCGCGACCGGCGTCGAGGCGTTTCGGGTGCTCAGCGATGGTGTGACTCTGAGTGGGAGCTACCGCTTCGTGTCCCTCACGATCAAGGGCATCGAGCGGCGCCTGGACGGCATCTACGAACCCGAGGACCATGACGGGCCGGTCTATGTCGTCGAATTTCAGGCGCAACCGGCGCCCGGTGTCTGGTATAACCTGCTGACCAAGCTCGGGCTCTACGGGGAAGCGCACCCGGGGCGTCCGCTTCGGGGTATGCTGATCTTCCTGCTGATGGAACGGTTTCCACTACTCACCGACGAGGAGTTGCGCACCATGTTTCCGGTACTGGTTCCCCTAGAGCAAACACGCGCCTATCAGGATATTTTTGCCAAGGGCAAGGCCGATGGCAAGGCCGAGGGTGAGGCCAAGGGTGAGGCCAAGGGCAAGGCCGACGGACTGAAGCGGCAGTTGAAGCGCCGCTTCGGTGTCCTGCCCCGCTGGGCCATCCTGCGTCTGGATGCGGCCGCCATCGATCAGTTGGACGGCTGGCTGGAGGGGATCTTCGAGGCCCAGAGCCTGGAGGACCTGCTCGGTCCCAGGCCGCGGCGCGGCGGGCCGAAGGTGCGCTGACGATCTTGTAGGTCGGGTTAGGCGCGCCCAGATGGGATCGAGTCGGAGCGCGCTAAGCCTCCAAGCCAAAACGCGAATTCGTGCCGCGCGCGCCTGACCCGACCGACCGGCCGACCGGGCTGCGAGTCTGGTCGCGGCTGAAGCCGCTCCCACAGCGTCGCTGCGCGACCTTCACGGTACCGCACGGCGGATGCCCGCTTAGGCGTCCGCCATTGCGCCGACCCCGATGATTGCGGCAGCGCGGGCGCTGCGGGACCGCGCGCCGGGCTGCTGCGTCGGTTCACTTTTCTTGTCTCCCCCCCCCCGGCTATGGTAATATCGCCATAGGCAGCACACGTCGCCCAAGCCGCAAGGAAACCACCGGGCCCCGGGTTGCCGAATCCTTTGTTCAACTGATAGGCCGGAGGGGAACGATGAGGACGACACTGACGGGCGCGGGGCTGCTGGCGGGGGCGCTGCTGCTGGGCGGCGGCGCGGCTCAGGCGGCGCTGATCGACTACACGGCGGGTGGCGTGAACCTGGTCTGGGACAACGACTATGGCGCGACGGGACTGACCTGGCTGAAAAACGCCAACCTCGCCGACACGGTCGACTTCGGCGTGAGCGGTATCGCGGCCAACGGCACCATGACCTGGGACGTGGCCCAAAGCTGGATCACGGCGATGAACGCGGCCAACTATGCGGGCACCAACGGCTGGCGGCTGTGGTCGGCGCTGAACAGCGATGGCAGTGGCCCTTGTTCCGGCTACAACTGCACCGGAAGTGAATTGGGGCACCTGTTCTATACCGAGGGTGGTCTGACATCGGGCCAAGCCATCACCTCCAGTACGGTGCTCACTCAACACTTCACCTACATGCAGTCGTCCGTGTACTGGTCCGGTACGCAGTTCGCGCCGAATCCCAGCAACGCGTGGTTCTTCTACCCCGCTTCGGGTTCCAGAACTACGACGGCAAGGGCTACCAGATCTACGGTTGGGCCGTGCGCCCCGGACAAGTCGCCGCCGCCCCGCTACCCGCGACGGGCTTGCTGATGGCACTGGGCTTGCTGGCCCTCGGAGCTACCCGACACGGGCGGCGAGCGACTTTGGTTATTCGGTGATTCGGGTGATTCGGCCCTTTAGAGGGGGGTCAGGGGGGATACTTCCCCCCTGCTCGCGCGCGTAGCGCGCGTGAATACACAAAAAGTGCAATGTTATGGCGCGATACGAACATCTGCCGATCTACAAACAGGCGATGGACGTCGCGGTACACTTCGAGAAGGTAGTGGCCGGCTTCAGCCGCTATCACAAATACACGCTGGGCACCGAGCTACGCAATAAGAGCCGGGAGATCGTTTCCCTCATTATTCGCGCCAATGCCGAGTATGACAAGCCGCCGATGCTGCTGGTGCTGCGCGGCCAGCTCGATGAGTTATTCATTCTGATCCGCCTGGCGAAAGAGGTCCAGGCGTTCAAAAGTTTTGCGGCCTATCAGTTCACGGTAGAACAGGTCGCCTCGGTTTGCAGACAGAACGAGGGTTGGCTCCGCAGTTTCAAGGGTCCGCAAGACGGGCCAACGCAACGGGGGCCAGAAGTTGGCGGGCGTCGCCTTCGCGCGCGACCGCCGACGCGTGCCGATTGAATCATTGTGCGCCCATCCCGCCTGGCCCTCGCCACCCATGAGGGGCAGGCATGTCGATACAGGGCGGGATACCCTAAGCGGGATTCCCAACCGGTGGGGTGCCGCGGAGCCGGATGTAACGCCGGATGCGGTGCCGGTAAGTGGCTGGGCAAGCGTCCGTGTACTGGTCCGGTACGCAGTTCGCGCCGAATCCCAACAACGCGTGGAACTTCAACACCGACAACGGGAACCAGAACAACGACAACAAGGACAACCAGATCTACGGTTGGGCCGTGCGCCCCGGAGAATGATTCCCTTTGCTTCAGATGAGCCCGAGAGGTGGGGCCTGATGCTGTTCTCCTATGAGAACCTCGACCGGCACTATCTGCGGTGCCGGAGCAACAAGCGCAACACCATCAACGCCCTGCGCTTCGAGGAGCATCAGGAACTGAACCTCCTGGCGCTGCGCGAGGCGCTGGAGACGCGTACCTACCGGCCAGCCCCATCTGTCTGCTTTGTTACTCAGCGGCCGAAGCTCAGGGAGATCTTCGCCGCGGACTTCCGCGACCGGGTGGTCCACCATGTGCTGGTGGACCATCTGGAGCGGTATTGGGAGCGGGTCTTCATCCACGACTCCTATGCCTGCCGCAAGGGTAAAGGCATCCATGCGGCGGTGGCGCGTTTGCAGGGGTTCATCCGTCAGGTGACGGCCAACGGCCAACGCCCGGGCTGGTATCTGCAACTGGACATCCGCAATTATTTCATGCGGATCGATAAGGCGATCTTGTGGCGGCTGCTCGCCCCGCATATCACCGATGAGGATGCGCGCTGGCTCACCGAACTGCTGGTGTTTCACGACTGCACCCTGGGCCATATCGTCAAGGGCGCGCCCGGCGACTTGGAGCGGGTGCCGCCCCACAAGACCCTGCTGCGCTGCGAGCCAGGCAAGGGCCTGCCGATCGGCAATCTCAACAGCCAGTTTTTCGCCAATGTTTATCTGAACGGGCTGGATCAGTTCGTCAAGCATCAACTGCGTTGCGGCTATTACCTGCGCTATTGCGACGACTTCCTGCTGCTGTCGGCGGACCGGGATGAGCTGGTGTCTTGGCGGGCGCGGCTCGAGACCTATCTGCGCGAGACGCTGGCCTTGGAACTGAACCCGCGCGAGCGGCTGCGACCGCTGTCCGACGGCGTGGATTTCCTGGGTTATATCGTGCGGCGCGACTACCGGCTGGTGCGTCGGCGGGTGGTCGATGCGCTCAAGGCACGGCTGCGGGCCTACCGGGCGCTGCTGGTCACGGCGGACGCGGGGACTGTGACCTACCGTTTCGAGGCGGCGGACCTGGATCGGCTGCACGCGGTGCTGTCGTCTTATCTCGGCCATTTCAAGCACGCCAATGCGCACCGTCTGTGGCAGTCGCTGTGGGCCGGGCACGGGTGGCTGGCGGTCTATTTCGACTGGGATGCGGCGGCCTGGCGGGTCACACCGCGCTGGCGGATGCCGCCGGGGCTGACCAATGTCCGTCAGCAGTATGCCTGGGTCCGCGGGCGCTTCCCGGACGCCGTGGCGCTGTTTCAGGTCGGGGCCTACTATGAGTTCTACGACCGGCGTGATGCGCCCATCGCCGGGCTGCTGGGGCTGCAACCGCTGGGCGAGAACCCTCGTGGTGCCCTCTTCGGCGTGCCGGGGCGGTTGTTCGGGCGGACCTTGGCCCGGTTGATCGTGGGCGGGCGATCGGTGGTCGTGGTGCGGCAGGGCGAGCGGGACTGGACCGGGATTCGCGAGCGGGTGGTGGCGTGGCGGATGGTGCCGGTGGTGGGCAGTTTGGGAGGAGGTGGAGCCTACGCGGCAGCGACCGAGCGGGAGGAAGTGCGGTAGGGGTTGGGCTATCCTTAAGGCCATGGCCGGCAGCGGACAGCGCGACATGAAGACCGATCCGTCGATCTATGAATACCTCTCAACCGGCGCCGAGGCGTTTCGCATCCTGAGCGGCGGTGTAACCCTGAGCGGGAGCTACCGCTTCGTGTCCCTGACGCTCAAGGGCATCGAGCGGCGCCTGGACGGGATCTATGAGCCCGATGATCACGACGGTCCCGTCCAGATCGTCGAGTTTCAGGCGCAACCGGTGGCCGGCGCCTGGTATAACCTGCTGACCAAGCTCGGTCTCTACGGGGAGGCGCACCCGGGGCGCGCGGTTCGCGGTATGCTGATCTTCCTGCGCGCGGGCGATGATCCCGGGTTACCGCCGGGCGCCGGGCCGCCCCTGTGCTCGGTCGCGTATCTCGACGAGATTCTGCCCGCGTGGCTGGAGCGCGAACCGGACAACCCCTATGTCGCCGCCTTGGTCCCGTTGATCATCCCGCGTACCGAGGACCTTCGGGTCCGTACACCGGCGGCCTGGCAGGTGATCCGGACGGCCGCCGTGGCGCCGCCGGTCCGCGCCACCCTGGAAAGGATACTCGAATTCTTGCTGATGGAGCGGTTTCCACTACTCACCAACGAGGAGTTGCGCAGCATGTTGCCGGTACTGGTTCCACTGGAACAAACACGCGCCTATCAGGAGATTTTTGCCAAGGGCGAAGCCGCCGGCAAGGCCGATGGCGAGGCTAAGGGCAAGGCCGAGGGCGAGGCCAAGGGCAAGGCCGACGGACTGAAGCGACAGTTGAAGCGCCGCTTCGGTGCCCTGCCCCGGTGGGCCGTCCTGCGTCTGGACGGGGCCGCCATGGATCAGTTGGACGGCTGGCTGGAGGGGATCTTCGAGGCCCAGAGCCTGGAGGACTTGCTCGGTCCCAGGCCGCGGCGCGGCGCGCCGAAGGTCCCGTAGGGCGGATGCCCGCTTCGGCGTCCGCCATGGCGCCGACGCTGACGATGGCGGAACCGTTGCGCGTTCCGCCCTACGGACCTTTCCAGGGATTGAAGATGGCAACGCCCGCAGCGGCAAATTCGCCGGTGTTTCGCGTCACGACCGTCAGTCCGTGCTGGGCCGCCGTGGCGGCGATGAGGATATCCGGGTGGCTGAAGGTATGACCACGCTTGCGTCCGGCCTCGATCATCAGCCGCCATTGCAGGAGGACGTCCTCCGTGACGGGTAGTGCCCGCCGCTCGAACAGCGCCCGTAACCGCTGGGTCAGCCAGTGGTGCAGTTCGGCCCGCCGCTCTGGGTCACCGATCAGCTCGATACCGAATCTGATCTCGGCGAAGGTCACAGCGCTCACGTACAAATCGTTCAACGGCTGCGCGGCGACGAAGCGCGCGACCGCGGGCTCGGGTTGCTTGCGCCGAAGCTCGGAAAGGACGTTGGTATCGAGGAGCCAACCACTCACAAATCGACATCCCGAACCGGCCCGGTAATCCGTGGATGCTCGAATTCGACCTCTGCAAGGGGCGAGTCGACCAGCAACGCTACCAGCTCGCCGCCCGTGCGGTGGCCCGTGAGACGGTCATACTCCCGGGCCGAGACGACCACGGCTCGCTCCTCCCCGTTGACTGTCACATGCTGAGGTCCCTGCTCGACGGCCCGGCGAACCACATCGCTGAACCGGGCCTTGGCATCCTGAAGCTGCCAGTAGCTTGTATTCCCACGACGGGAGGGCTCCTCTGCGCCAGTGCTCTTCATGGCTTCTCCTGTTGTCTAGTCAGCCTGACCAGACTCTAGCCCCTGATGCGACGCTGGTCAACCGTGATGCGTCGGCCCCCGCCCGCCCGCTCCGGTAACATAGGCCCCGCCCGCTCAAGTTCCGGCCGGGCCGCCGACCCGCCGGACCCCCACCAGGACCGACTCATGTCACTCGACCCCGCGGATTGGCGGCGCTTCCAGCGCCGCCGTTGGAGCATCTACGCCATCCTGATCCTGGCCTATATGACGGTGTACTTCCACCGCATGGCCCCGGGGGTGGTGGCCGGCGAGCTGATGGCGGCCTTCCACACCAGCGGGGCGGCGCTGGGGTCGCTGGCGGCCATGTATTACTACATCTACACCGCCATGCAGATCCCCGCCGGGGTGCTGGCCGACACCCTGGGGCCGCGCGTTGGGGTCGCCTTGGCGTGCCTGGTAGCGGGGTGCGGGTCGATCCTGTTCGGGCTGGCGCAGACCTTCGAGGTCGCCGCCGTCGGCCGCTTGCTGGTCGGGCTCGGGGTCTCGGTGGTCTTCGTCGGGCTCATGCGCAGCAATACCCAGTGGTTCTCCGAGCGCTATTCCGGGGCCATCAGCGGGGCGACCCTGCTGCTTGGTAACCTGGGCGCCATCCTGGCGGCCGGGCCGCTTGCGCTCCTGGTTGCCGTGGTGTCCTGGCGGGACGTCTTCGTCGGCATCGGTGTGCTGTCCTTCGCGACGGCGGCCCTGACGGTGGTCGTCGTGCGCAGCCGCCCACAGGACGCGGGTTTTCCCTCAGTGCGCGAGTTGGAGGGCCTGGCGCCCCACCCGGAGCGCCACCAGCATTGGCTGCTGGATCTCCGTGGGGTCTTCACCACTCGGGCCGTGTGGCCCGTGTTCTTCATGATGTTCGGTGTGACCGGCAGCCTGTTCGCCTTCGCCGGGCTCTGGGGCGTGAAGCTGATGCAGGACTGCTTCGGGCTGGACCGCACCGCGGCCTCGCTCTACACCACGCTGATGCTCACCGGGTTCGCGCTGGGGTGTCTCCTGACGGGGTCACTCTCGGACTATCTGGGTCGACGCAAGCCGGTGATCGTCGGGGCCTGCTTGCTCGCGGTGCTGGCCTGGCTCGGGCTGGTCCTGCTGCCCTGGGGGCCGGGCTGGACGGGGCTCGCGCTGTTCACCCTCTTGGGTTTGGGCACCGGCGGCTTCGTGGTCGGCTATGTCGCCGCCAAGGAGGTGGTGCCCCCGGGGGTAGCCGGCATGGTGATCGCGCTGGTCAACACGGGGCTCTTCCTGGGGGCGGCCATCATGCAGCCGGCCTTCGGCTGGGCCATGGACCTCACCTGGGACGGGACCCTGGTCGCGGGGGTACGCCACTATGCCCTGAGCGACTACCACAACGGGCTCTGGCTCTCCTGCGCCTGTGCGCTGCTGGGCCTGATTGCCGCATCCTTGATACGGGAGACGCGGTGTCGGAACCTGACCTTGGCTTAACCTTTTACCATAGAAAAAGCAGTTGAGCCGCAAATGAACGCAAATGGACCCAAATAATCAGAGACTTGGCCTTTACTGCAAATTCGCCGTCCGGGTGACGCCCGCGGCCTTGATCACAACTCCGGCCATGCGCCCTTGCGGCAACCCGTCGCGGCCTGGGGGCCGCTCCTACGCCGTAGGAGCGGCCCCCAGGCCGCGACGGATCTCACACTCGAGGCGGCCGGAGTTATGATCAAGGGTGATGCCCGCGACGATGCTAACAAGCAGATTTATTTGCGCTTATTTGCGCTTATTTGCGTTCATTTGCGGCCAAGTACTCTTCTTGGGTTTACGTTTTCGGGCGAGTCCACCAGGGCGTGCAGGACGCCCTGCGCCAGCCGCGCCTCGATCCGGGTCCCGGGCGGGGCCTGCGTCGGGTCGCGGAGGATCTGGCCATCCGGCAGCCGGGTAACGATGGCGTAGCCGCGGGCCAGGGTGGCGAGCGGGCTGCGGGCGTCCAGACCGGTGAGCGCCCGGCCCAGGCGCTCCTGCAGTCGGCCCAGGGCGCGGGACTGGGCCCAGTGCAGGCGTGCCCGCAGCCCGTCCAATGACGCGGCGGCGAGTCCCAGCCGCCGCGCCGGTGAGACCGCCGCGAGACTGAGCGCGCGCGGCTCCAGGCGGGCGCGGGCGCCGCGCAGGTGCCGCTGCATCGCCTCGGCGAGCCGCCGGTCCAGTTCGTCCAGGTGTTGCGCGCGGCTCTCCAGGCGTGCGGCCGGGTGCAGCAGGGCCAACTGGCGCAGGACCGCCGCCAGGCGCAGGCCGGCCCCCTCGATCAGCCGCCCTTGCAGGTGGCCGAGGCGCGCCCGCAGCGCCGCGACCCGCTGCGCCAGGTGCTCCGCCGCGGGGGCCACCAGCTCTGCCGCCGCCGAGGGGGTGGCCCCGCGGCGGTCCGCCGCCAGGTCGGCGATGGTGGTGTCGACCTCATGGCCGACCCCGCTGACCACCGGGATCCGGGAGGCGCGAATGGCCCGCGCCAGGGACTCGTCGTTGAAGGCGTTCAGATCCTCCAATGAGCCGCCGCCGCGGGCCAGGATCAGCACATCGCACTCGGCGCGCCGGTTGGCGAGCGTCAAGGCCGCGACCAGGGAGGCCGCCGCCGCCGTGCCCTGCACCTGCGCCGGGTAGATCAACACCGGCAGGGCCGGACAGCGCCGCCCCAGCACCGTCAGCAGGTCATGAACCGCCGCCCCGGTCGGCGAGGTGATGAGCCCGACCTGGCGCGGGAAGGCGGGCAGGGGGCGCTTGGCGGATTCGGCGAAGAGCCCCTCGGCCGCCAGCCGGCGCTTGAGCCGCTCCAACTCCATGCGCAGCGCCCCCTCACCGCCCGGCTCCATGTGCTCCACCACCAGTTGGAAGTCCCCGCGCGCCTCATAGAGCGTCACCCGCGCCCGCACCAGCACCTGCTGCCCGTTCTCCGGCCGAAACCCTAGCAGCAGGCGTTTGGCGCGGAACATGGCGCAGCGGACCTGGGCGGCCTCGTCCTTGAGGCTGAAATAGCAGTGCCCGGACGCCGGCAGCGCCAGGTTGGAGATCTCCCCGCGCACCCAGATTGACGGGAAGCTGCCATCCAACACCGCGCGCACCTCGCTCGCCAGGCGGGCGACGCTGTAGATGTCGCGGGTGAAGTCCAGGGCAAGGTCGGGGGTGATGGGTGTCATGGGGGTTGCTCGGTGGTGCGCCGGGGGGCGGATTTTCCCATTTTATGCGAGCGGTCTCGGTAGCGTATTGCGGTCAGCAACGTGGATACGTCGTCTCGTGGTGCTCCTTCGCCAGCTTGGCATCCTGGACGGTTTTTCCGCCGGGAGGGGGCGGCGCTCTTTCAGGATGGTGCCCCGTTACAAATTGCTGACCTGAGTCCGCCGCGCTCAGGTTGAGTTTGATATACACCTCGTCGGCGCCGACGGTTGACGCTGGGTGAATCGGGGGGTAGATTGCCCAATGCTGGAACCGCAGCCGTGCGGATAGTCCGCACCAGGAGACAGTCATGCTGGTACGCGCAAATACGCCATCGTGCTGCAAGGTGGGTGACCTCGATTCTGCCGGGCCGGGCGCATCGACAATCAAGGCCTCCGTTGGTGTGGGCGGTGTCAATGCGCGCGTTGATGTGCTCACCATTCAGCAGTTGCTCAACGGCGTGGCACCCGAGGAAAGCGGCCCGCTGCCTTTGTTGGCGGAGGATGGCATCACCGGGCCCTTGACTCAAGGTGCCATACACAAATTTCAGAAGGGTCAGCAACTGAAAGTGGCGGACGGACGCATCGATCCCGATGGACCGACGCTGCGGCGCCTGAACGAAGTATCGACCCCGGGCCAGCGCGCGATTGCACAGTTGCGCGCAGTGCTGGGTGCGGATGTGCCGGCAGTGCGCAATCTGGCCGGCCTCGGGCCGGCACTGCGTCGCGCGCTGCGGCTCAAGCGCACCGAGCGCACACTGCCCGACCTGATACGCGCCGGGCGTGAGGGGCTGCGTGTGATCGAACAGGCAATGGATCACGTGGCCTTGGGTGCCGGCGCGCTGGCATCCAACGCCCAGTCATTTCGCAAGGTCGATTTTCATTTCAGGTTTGGCAACCAGCCGCAGGCGCAGACGTTGCAGGATCTCGGCTTTATCCGCACAACCTTCAGGCGGCTGAACGGTGTGATCAACAATCCGCGGCCCAGCGTTTTCGGCGGCAATCCCTTTGGCGTGGCCATATTCGACATTGATCCCACCGGCCTGCGGCCCGACTGGCGCGCCTTCACGCCCATGCAGACATTTGAGGACAGGCGCAAGGACGGCATTACGTCGGGCCATGTCTATCTCTGCGATAGAATCGATTTCGAGGCACAGGATTTGTTCGCGCACATCCTGCTACATGAACTGTTTCATTTTGTTGATGATGAATCCAAAGAGCGCCGGATTGTCGATGCGCCCAACGGTTACCGCGAAGGCGCATTCAAGCTCGCGCACCAGCCGCGCATGCACAATGCCGATAATTACGCGTTGTTCACCTCGCACGTGGCAATCGGTCGCGCACGGCTGATCGCATCGCAGCCTACGCTGGCAACGGTGATACCGCAGGATATGCCGTAGTGGTACTTGCAACGATCATGATCGCCAAGGAGTCCATGAGGCCGTCGGCGATCAGGTCGGTGTTGTCGTCGAAGCCCGGCCACGCCCGGCCGTCGAGCAGGTTGGCGATGATCCAGGCGCGCAGGCGGGGGGTCGGGTCGTCGATCATGGTGGTCCGGCTCGGGTCAGGGGGTGGCGGTCGCGGCGCTGGCCGCTGGAGCCACCGCTCGACCCGGATGGCGGTCGATCGGCGCGGCCTTGGGCGCGCGGTTGACCGTCGGGTTGACGACGATGTCTCGGACTCTCCATTTTCACCGTTACCAACGCGATGCCGCGATCGGTCGGCTCCTGCGTAATGGCGTCGACGGCGATGACGCTACGGCCTGCGGACCATCGGAGTGAATCATGGGATACCATATCGAACCAGGCGTGATGTACATGATGCCGACCCACTTCGGCCCGCTGTCGGGTCCGCGCCAGGGCCCCGATCTCAAGCCGTTCAATCATGTCGCCTCGCCAAAGAGCACCACCTACACGGTCAGCTTTCTAACCGATGCGGATCAGCTCGAGGCCTTATGCCCACCTGGCTTCGCGGTGGCCGGTGAGCCGGTCGTGACGATTGCGTCCGTCCACCTGACCGAGGTCGAGTGGCTTGCAGGGCGTGGCTACAATGTCCTGGGAGTCATGTTTCCCGTCACCTACAGCGGCGAGCGGGATCGCGCCGCCGGACCCTTGTTGGCCGTGCTCTGGGAGAACCTGGCAGACCCGATTCTGACCGGAAGGGAACAGATCGGGTTTGCCAAGATCTATGCCGAGATCCCGGCCCCGATCATTCGCGGAAATGAGACGCACCTCAGCGCGAGTTGGCTCGGATTTCGGTTTGTGGATATCGCGATCCGCAACCTGATCGCGGTCCCGCCGGCGAATTATCCGCCACCACCCGAGGTGGCGCGTGACGGCATAGCGCTTGGCATGCTCCATTACAAGTACATCCCAGGGACCGGCCAGGACAGCACGCCTGACGCCGACTACGCGGTGCTCCAGCCGAACGGATACAGCCAGGCGCGCACCACGGCTCTGTGGCGAGGCGAGGGGAGCGTACAGTTCCACGCAGCGAGTTGGGAAGACATGCCGACTCAATACCATATCGTCAACGCCCTCGCCTCACTGCAGATCAAGCAAGCGCGTGGTGCCAGCCTGTCGACCTCGATCGGCGGCGAGGACTTCAGCCGACAGCGCAGGCTGCGCTGAGTGGGGATGACGCGGGCTCGGATTTGGACCTGCTGGTGGTGGAGCGGGAGATCGCCAACACATTGATCGAAAAGAGAAAGTTTCCATACGCAACAGGCCGTTTGGGACGCGCAAGGCGGCGTGTCGCGGCACCCGCCGAGCTGGTGCTACCGTTAAGTCTTGGGTCGGTGCGTACGTCGGGCAGCCGATCGTCGCTGCCCGCTTCCCGGGCGTGATCGTGCAGACGACGCGCCCCGCGCGACGCAACCTCTGCCGGTGCCTGCGTTCGGGCTCCGACGAATCCTTAAGAATGCAGCCCCGCTGCTCTCCACTGTCACTGGCCCAGCGCTCGCCCATGCCGAACACTCCTGAGTATCTCGTGTTAAGCGTTTGCTTATATGGCACCTGGTGACGGCTTCGCTCTTCTTGGGCCTATGGACGCTCTTGCTCAAGCAACTGGTCCATTCTCGCCCGGCAGAAGAGGTACGTTAGATTCCCGGCTCAGGCGCCGGGCATAGATCCAACAGAGGCCTAGGGCAATCGGCAGCTCCAGCAGCAGGAACACGGCGGCGAATAGCACGAGCTCCGGTCGACCCAGGACCGAGACCCCGATCAGGGCGACCAGCCCCACGTTGCGCACCGCGAATTCCAGGAGCAGGGTGAAGCGATCGCGCCCGTCGAGTCCCGCGAGCCATCCCAGGCTCCAGCCCGCGCCCATGGCGAGCAGGATGAAGCCCAGTGCCGCGGCGGCGGTCTCCGGCAGTCCGTCGGCGAGCTCGCTCCGGCGGGCGTACAGGATCGCCCCAAGGATGATGCCGACGGCCAGCAGGCTCAGCCGGCGCAGCCAGCGGTCCGCCTGCCGCACCGCGTCAGGGCGCCAGCGCCGCAGTGCCATGCCCAAGGTCAGGGGCAGCAGGAGCATCAGCACGAGCTGGGCGACCATCCGGCCTACCGGTAGCGGGATCGACGCTTGCCCGTGGAGAAAGAGCGCGAATCCGGCCGCGGTCAGTACCGGCATGGCGACCAGTGCCAGCAGCGTGGACACGGCCGTGAGGGTGACGGACAGGGCCAGATTGGCGCGACTCAAATAGCTGTAGATGTTGGAGAGTGCACCGCCTGGACTGGCGGCCAGCAGCACGATGCCGGCGACCGTGATCGGCCCCGGGTCCAGGGTCCAGATCAGGACGGCGGCGCAGACGGGGAGCGCCAAGAGCTGGCCCAGGGTCGCGAGCGCCACCGTCTTCGGGTAGCGCAGCACCCGGCGCAAGTCCGCGGACTCGAGATCCAGTCCCACTGCCAGCATCAGCAGCCAGACGCAGGCCGGGACCGCAATGTCCATCATCGGGTCCGTTCCGCTTATGGCCGCGATACCCTGCGCGTCCCCGGTGCGGGCATTGTCTCTCCGGCGTTCTGCCCGGTCGGACGCGCGATACCGAGCTTCTGCATCCGCGAGCGCAGGGTGTTGGGATTGATCCCCAAGCGTTCCGCGGCATTGCCCCTGCCGTTGATCCGCCAGCCGCATGTCTGGCAAACGGCCCGGATGTGGTCGCGTTCCACCTCTGCCAAGGTCCGGTTGTCTCCAAGACCCGAATCGGCGAACGGCATCGCCCTGTCGCCCGTCATGCGCGGGAGTCCGTCGACCTCCAGGCTCGACCCGGGCGAGAGGATCAGCGAGCGCTCGACGATGTTCTCGAGCTCGCGAACGTTGCCCGGCCAGTCGTAGGCCATCAGCTCGGCGAGCGCGCGCTCCGGGATGCGCGTGATCTGCCGGCCCAGCTTCGGGCGCAGCTTCTCGACGAAATAGGCCGTCAGGAGTCCGATGTCCTCTTTGCGCTCGCGCAGCGGCGGCAGCTCGATGGGGAAGACCCCGAGCCGGTAATAGAGATCCGCGCGAAAGGTGCCGGCCCGGGCCATGGTGGCCAGGTCACGGTTGGTGGCGGCGATCACCCGCGCGTCCGAGCGGCGGGCGATGGGCGAGCCCAGCCGCTCGAAGTCACCGCTCTGGAGCACGCGCAGGAGCTTGGCCTGGAGCTCCAGGGGCAGCTCGCCGATCTCGTCCAGGACCAGGGTGCCGCCGTCGGCGACCTCAAAGCGGCCGAGCTTTCTGGCGATGGCCCCGGTGAAGGCCCCCTTCTCGTGACCGAATAGCTCGCTCTCGATCAGGGTGGCAGGGAGTGCGGCGCAGTTCACCCGCACCAGCGGCCGCTCGGCTCGGCGACTGCGCCGGTGGATGGCGGTGGCGATCAGGTCCTTGCCGGTTCCGGTCTCGCCCAGGATCAGTACGGTGCTGTCCGTGGGGGCGACTTGCTCCACTTGGCGCAGCACCCGCGTCAGGGCCGGGCTGGTCCCGACCAACTCGTCGAAGTCGAGCGAGTGCAGGACCTCCTCGCGCCACACCGCGTTCTCCGCTTCCACCCGCTCGCGCAGTGCCACGTTCTCGGCGAGGGCGCGCCTGAGTGCCAGGTCCTTGTGCCGGCGCATGAGGGCGTTGGCGAAGATCCCGGAGATCAGGCGCAGTCGCCGCACCACGTCCTCGGGCCAGGGATGCTCGGCACTGATGGTGCCGAACGACAAGCCGCCCAGGGTTTGGCCCTCGGCGATCAGCGGGAAGAGCGCCAGCGACTTTTGATCCAGCGCGCGCAGCATGGCCGTGTCCTGGGCTGCCTCGGGCGGAAGATCGGCGAGATGGCTGCACAGGGTGACGAGCCCGGAACGCAGCCGTCCCACCAGATAGGGGAGCTGTGCCTCCGTGATCGGCGAGGGGACCGCGGCGATCCCCGGCAGTGCCCAGGAGTGAGTCCGCAACCATTGGCGGGACTCGTCGTCGAAGCGGCCGATCGTTGCCCGGTCGATCCCCAGAAACAGCACGATCCGACGCAGGGCCGACTGGATATGCCCGTCGAGCGCCTCGGATTCCACGTTGATGAAGGAGGCCGCCAGGTCGGTCAGCAGATCCTCGAAGCGAGAGTCGCCGCCCGCTGCTGCCAGCGACGTCGCGCCGTCTGGATCGCACGCACCGGGATTGCTCAAGTGGACCTCCTTCGATCATCGGGGGCGATGGACTGGGCGACGCACGCTCGGGGCGGACGCAATCGAAGCGGCTCGCCGCGGACCGCCAAGACGATCCGTCGACCCATAGGTTAGCCGCGTACGCGCCAAGCGAATAGCGATATGTCGTGATTTACGAGATTTCGTAATCGCGATGACGATATTTCGCGATCCAAGGTCGGCAACCCGTCCGCTCGGCGCCCCGCGCGCCAGGCATTACCTATAAAAAGCTGACTGTTACGGTTCTCAGAGCCGGTCGGCGGGAGTTGGCCCCGTTGCTGCATTGACCTCGCCATGACCTTTCGAATCACCCAAGTTGAAGGGCCGGGCGGGACCTTGCTGCAGGTCGACGGATGGCTGGACGCGGACGGGCTCAGGGATCTCGAGCGGGCCTGCGCGGGTGCCTCGGGCGCATTGACCCTGGACCTGGCTGGCCTCAGGCAGGCGGACGAGTCGGCTCTCGGCTTCCTGCGCGGGCTCCAGGCGGCCGGGGTCAAGCTTGCGGGACTCTCGCCCTACCTGGCAATGCGGATCGCGCCGCGACGAGACTTGGGGGCGAGCGGTCGACAGAGGCCTTGAGCCCTATGCCCCGGCCAGGCGGTTTCCGCATGGCAGGTCCGGCCTGGGGGCAAGGCCTGGGGCGAGGGTAGCGGGCTGGTGCGAACAGCGATCACGGCAACAGAGGACTTAAGCGATATGAGACACTTAGACGAAAGACCGGGCCTTTGGGGGGCCGGACCCGAGCGGCCTCCCGCAGCGCGGCGGCGCGCCTTGGCCTTATTGGTCTATGCCGCCGCACTGGGGATTGCGGTCCCCGCGGGCGCGGCGGACAAACCCAACATCCTGGTCGTCTGGGGCGACGACATCGGCCAATCCAATGTCAGCGCCTACTCCATGGGGCTGGTCGGCTACAAGACCCCCAACATCGACCGGATCGCCAAGGAGGGCATGCTCTTCACGGACTATTACGCCGAGCAGTCCTGCACCGCCGGCCGCGCCTCCTTCATGCTCGGTCAGAGCGTGTTTCGCTTGGGTCTGTCGAAGGTCGGGCTGCCCGGTGCCAAGGAGGGCAGCAACGTCCTCGATCCCACCATCGCCGTGGTGCTCAAGGATCAAGGCTACGCCACCGGCCAGTTCGGCAAGAACCACTTCGGCGACCGCGACGAGCACCTGCCCACCAACCATGGCTTCGACGAGTTCTACGGCAACCTTTACCACCTGAACGCGGAAGAGGAGCCGGAGAACGAGGACTACCCGAAGAACCCGGAATTCCGCAAGAAGTTCGGTCCGCGCGGCGTCATCCACTCCTGGGCCATGCCGGACGGCACCCAGAAGATCGAGGACACGGGTCCGCTCACCAAGAAGCGCATGGAGACGGTGGACGACGACACCTCCGACCGCGCCATCGCCTTCATCCGCGCGCAACAGACCGCCGGCAAGCCCTGGTTCGTGTGGTGGAACGGCACCCGGATGCACTTCCGCACCCACGTGAAGCCAGAGAACCGCGGGATCTCCGGACAGGACGAATATGCCGACGGCATGGTCGAGCACGACCGGCACATCGGTAAGTTCCTTGCGCTGCTCGACGAGCTCAAGATCGCCGACAACACCATCGTCTTCTACTCGACCGACAACGGTCCGCACAAGAACACCTGGCCCGACGCGGGCGTGAACCCCTTCCGCGGGGAGAAGAACACCAACTGGGAGGGCGGCTGGCGCGTCCCGGCGATGGTCCGTTGGCCCGGCGCGATCAAGCCCGGCTCCGTCAGCAACGGGATCGTCCATCACATGGACTGGATGCCCACCTTGGCGGCGGCCGCCGGCAAGCCGGACATCAAGGAGGACCTGCTCGACGGCTACCACTCGACGGCGCTGAACCGCGACTACAAGGTCCATCTGGACGGCTATGACGTGACCGCGCACCTGAAGGACCCGGAGCAGACCCCGAGCCCCCGCAAGGAGGTCTTCTACTTCTCCGATGATGGCGACCTGACCGCCCTGCGCTTTCAGGACTGGAAGATCTTCTTCATGGAGCAGAAGACCCCTGGCACCTTCCGCGTCTGGATGGAGGAGTTCAGCCCGCTGCGCGTGCCGCTGATCTTCAACCTGCGCCGCGACCCCTATGAGCAGGCCACCATCACCTCCAACACCTACCATGATTGGCAGATCGACCGCGCCTTCATGCTGGTCCCGGCGCAGGCCTACGTCGCCGATTTCCTATCGACCTTCAAGGAGTACCCGCCGCGCATGAAGGCGGCAAGCTTCAGCCTGGATAAGGTCATGGAGCAGATGCGCGACGCGGGCGCCCACTGACCGGCGCGACCCGACGCGGACAAGGATGTCCGTGCAGGTACGACTGACGCCGGCTATCGACTGGGCGACCTTGCGCGCGCAGAGCCAGCTCGGCAAGCGCAAGCGGGAGATCGCTCTGGATCTCGGGGAGGTCAAGCAGTTGGGACAGTTCCCGAACGAGCCCTACCAGTTGCAGCGGCTGCCGAGCGGACGGATCGAGCGCGATCGCGGCGAGCTTGCGGCCCACGATGAGGCCAAGGCGGCGCTCACGCGGACCGTCGAGCACCGACTGGAGCGCTCGCCGAGCAAGGAGGTCATGCTCTATGTCCAGGGCTTCAACGAGACCTTCGCCACCGCCGCCTACACGGCCGCCGAGCTCTGCCATTTCCTCGGGCGCGAAGACGTGTGCACCTTCTTCACTTGGCCGGCCTCGTCGACCGGCAATTTTCTGACCTCCTACACCACGACGACCGAGTCCGCCGACTACGTTCAGAGAACGAGCGCCCCGGCACGCTTGGCAAGACCGCGATCGCAGTTGACGATCCTGCGCGGCCAGGCCGCGCAACCGCTCAAAAAGCCGAAACTCCAAGACCTGACCGGGGGCCGCAACCGGACCTCACAAAGGCACACCGGTCGAGCTCCACGAGGAGGCGCCAGCCCCGGCACAGTTCCCGGCGCAGGAGCGCGCGATCCAAGTCCTGCAAGGTCCCGCCCGACTCGAAATGGTCGATCATGACGGCGCCCACCGCATGGGTGATGGCCGCGGCGAGGGTGGTCAGGGTGCCGGCCCCGGTCAGCGAGCCGAAGACGGGCACGACCTTCAGCAAGCTCAGTCCAAGCCCGGTGGCGAGCACCGGCAATGCCCCGGTGAGGGCCGCGATGGCGAGCGTGCGGCCGCGCTCGTTGATGGTCACGCCATACGATGCAGAGCGAGCCGATCACCGCGGCCTCGGTGCGCAACGCTCCGCGTCGGGTAGCTGATGACCGTGCGGGTACTTGAGTCCCTGATTGCGACCGATCCGGCAGCGGCACCGGCGCGATGCGCAGCCCCGCCCGCGCACCGATCAGCCCCAGGCGCCCGCGCAGCCGCCCGCTGTGCCACAGGTAGCAGCAGGGTGCGCGATGAAACCTCGGTCAGGACCGCAACCGCAGAATCTGCTCGATCTCGACGTCCTGCAACTCAATGGGGTTGGTCTTCATGCTGGAGCCGCGTGAGTTCGCGACGATGCGGGCGAAATCCGCCTCTGCCACGCCTAACGCCGAGAGGCCCGGCAGGTTCAGGCGTCGGGTCCATTCCTCCAAGGTGCTCAACAAATAGTGACGGGCGGCAGCCTCGTCGGCGCTCGGGTCGGCCCCGAGCAGGCGCCCGACGAGGGCGTATTTGACGAGCGCCGGATGGCCCGGTGCCCGTGCCTGCATCGCCTCGCAATTGACCCGCGTCGCCGCTGCCACCAGGGTGCCGCACACAACGCCGTGGGGGATGGGAAAGAGGGAGCCCAGCGGCTGGGCCAGTCCGTGCACCGAACCAAGCCCGGCCTGGGCGAGACAGATGCCGGAGAGCAGCGCGGCCAAGGCCATCCGGGCACGCCCGGCGGCGGCGTCCTCGCCCCCCCGATACCAGGCGAACAGGCCGTCCCGCACGGCCGCGAGTCCGGCCAGGGCCAGCGCGTCCGTGACCGGATTGGCGCGGGCGGAGACATAGGCCTCCAGCAACTGGGTGAAGGCGTCCATGCCGTTGGCGGCGATCAGGTCGGGCGGGCAGCCGGCCAGCAGGTCCGGATCGACGATGGCGTAGTCGGCCACCAAGGTGTCGTCGCGGAATGATTTCTTGAATCCGTCGGGACCCTGGCGGGTGAGTACGGCGTTCTTGGTCGCCTCCGAGCCCGTGCCCGCCGTGGTGGGGACGGCGATGAAGGGTGTGGCGGGGCCGCGATAGGGCAGTTCCGGGCCCACGCCCTCCAGGTGGTCCATCACGGTATTGCCGGGTTTGAGCAGGCCCGCGATGGCCTTGGCGGCGTCCAGCACGCTGCCGCCGCCGATGCCGATGACCAAATCGAATGCGCGCGTCCGCTGGTCGCGCACAATGGCGTCGACCTCGTCGGGCGAGGGCTCGCCCGCGATGCGGACGAGGTCATAGTGGAACTGGCCCTGGTCGAGTGCCCGTTGCAGCGCGTCCCACTGGGCCGTGGCGGTGAAGGAGAGGCCGCCGGTCACGATCAGCAGCCGCTTGCCGTAGCGGGCGGCGATACCGGGCATTTGGGCGATGCGGCCGGGGCCGAACTCGATGCGCGGCAGGCGGGCGATGGAAAAGGGTGTGATCATGTCAGCCTGCGGGAAAAAGTCCGGTCATGGGCACACCCTGGCGCGGCTGCGCCATCATGGGTGCGACGGTATCGCGCCACACGGCATAGTGCGCGGTCTCTTTGTGCGCGGCGGCGTCCGCGGCGCTGCCATAGGCCTCATAGAGGACGAAGTGGCCTGGGTCGGCCGGGTTCTGGAGTACGTCGAAGCGCCGGTTGCCCGGCTCCTTCACCGAGGCCTCGTGATTGGCGCGGCTGGCTTCGATGAAGGCGTCGCGGTGGTCGGGTTTGACGTGGACATGGACTAGCGTGACGTGCATGAGATGATCCGCGAAGATGGTGACGTGGTGACCGGGATTCCGGTTACGTTGCCGTTGTCGCAATCGAATAATCCGACCACGATTACGACAACGACAACGACAACGACAACGACAACGATGCCCGGTCGGTGAGAACGTCCGGTCGCTGTAGGGTGCTAATCGTGTACCCGGCGCCGCCGTCGTGGCAGCTTGGCGGGTAGGCGATGCGTACCCTACGACATGTGCGTTAACACATCAGTTCCGATCGCACCCGGCCGCGCGGGGAAGTTTACTCAACCAGTCGGAAAATATATACTAGCAGGTTATTTTCCCGGGGTAGCCGCCCCTTCGGAGTGCCTGAGCCATGCGCCTGATCCAGGAAGCACTGACCTTCGACGATGTCCTGCTCGTCCCCGCCCATTCCCGGGTGTTGCCCCACGAGGTCAGCTTCCAGACCAAGCTGACCCGCGACATCGTGCTGCGGATCCCGCTGGTCTCGGCCGCCATGGACACGGTGACCGAGTCGCGCCTGGCGATCGCCATGGCGCTGGAGGGCGGCATCGGCATCATCCACAAGAACATGAGCCTGGAGCGTCAGGCGCGCGAGGTGCTGTCGGTCAAGAAGTACGAAAGCGGCATCATCCGCGACCCCATCACCGTGTCGCCGGACGTGACTGTGGGCGAGGTGCTGCGCCAGACCCGGGCGCACAACATCTCCGGCGTCCCGGTCACCGAGCACGGCAAGCTGGTCGGTATCGTCACCGGCCGCGACCTGCGCTTCGAGACCCGCATGGACGAGCCGGTCTCCGCCATCATGACCCCCAAGGAGCGCCTGGTGACGGTCAAGGAGGGGGCGAGCCGGGAGGAGGTGGTACGGCTCCTGCACCAGCACCGCATCGAGAAGGTGCTGGTGGTCAACGACCGCTTCGAGCTGCGCGGCCTCATCACCGTGAAGGACATCCAGAAGGCCAAGGACTTCCCCAAGGCGTCGCGCGACCACCACGAGCGCCTGCGCTGCGGGGCGGCGGTCAGCGTCGGCCGGGGCACGGACGAGCGGGTCGCCGCCCTCGTGGAGGCCGGGGTGGACGTGATCGTGGTCGATACCGCCCACGGCCATGCCCAAGGCGTCCTGGACCGGGTCGCCTGGGTCAAGAAGAACTTTCCGGCAGTCCAGGTCGTCGGCGGCAACATCGCGACCGCGGACGCCGCCCGGGCGCTCGCCGAGGCCGGGGCGGATGCGGTGAAGGTCGGGATTGGGCCTGGCTGTTTCGCGGCCGGTACACGCATTCTGATGGCTGATGCCAGCTACCGGAACATCGAGGATGTCCGCCCCGGTGATCGGGTGATCAATCGGGATGGGCAACCGGTGACCGTCGTGAAGGCCTGGTGCACGGGGATGCGCGAGGTCATGCAAATTCGCCACACCGCCTCACTCTGGGGCACGCTGGCCACCCCTGACCATCGCTATCTCATGGGCGATCTCGCCACGACCAGCGCGGCGACGGTGACATCGAAAGGCTACGCCAACGTGTTGGACAGGCCCACGCGACAGGGTGCCTCGAACATCGGCTGGAGCGCCATCGGCGAAGTCGAACGCGGCACCTGCCTGTTTCCGCGCCAGGTCGCGTTCGAGCTGCCCGAGCGTATCGCCATCGACCTGACCGGGTTCGCCATTCGCAAGGACCTGCAGTTGGCCCGCTATCACACTGCCATCCGTGATTCCTATGCGCTCGGCTATCTCTTTGGAACCTTTCTCGGCGATGGCCATGCCGTCATCGCCGCGTCCGGAGATTCCGAAACGGGTCGGGTCTCCTGGTATTTCGGCGAGCATGAACAGGCCATCGCGACCAAGCTGATCCAGTGTGTCCAGGAGGTGACTGGGGTCGCACCGGTGCAGACGCCTGGACCTGCGATCATCACCGTCCATTTCTATTCGCTCCAGTGGGCGCGTTTGCTGGCGCGGCTGGGCAAGGCCCATGAGAAACGGTTGCCGCCCGATCTGCTGTGCGCCAATCCGGACTATCTGCAAGGACTGTTCGATGGGCTGCTGGACAGCCACGGCTCTATCGGTGCGGACGGGCGGACCTGTTTCGGTAACACCTCGCGCTCGCTGGTCGAACTCTTCAGCCTGCTCTGTCTGCGCCTCAAGGGCAGCCTGCCGAATTGCCATGTCGAAGCGGCACCCGCCGGTGGGCTGACAGGTACCTGCGACGCGAACTGCCGTGACTCTTACCGCGCCCGCCTGAATGTCTCCCATGATAAGCGGCTGATCGAGGACTATCAGGTCCTGCAACTGCTCGATCGGCAGCCGCTGCATCTGGCGCTGCCCGTCTACGACATCGAGGTCGATTGTCCGACTCATAGTTTCATCGCCGATAATGCGATCGTGCATAACTCGATCTGTACCACCCGCATCGTCGCTGGGGTGGGAGTACCCCAGATCACCGCCGTCGCCAATGTCACCGAGGCCCTGGAGGGCACCGGTATCCCGGTGATCGCCGACGGTGGCCTGCGCTATTCCGGCGATGTCGCCAAGGTGATCGCGGCCGGCGCCCACAGCGTGATGATCGGCGGCCTCTTCGCCGGCACCGACGAGGCCCCGGGCGAGGTGGAGATCTATCAGGGCCGCTCCTACAAGTCCTACCGCGGCATGGGCTCCCTGGGGGCCATGGGCGCCAAGGAGGGGTCGAGCGACCGCTATTTCCAGGAGGACTCGGAGAAGGACAAGCTGGTCCCCGAGGGCATCGAGGGGCGGGTGCCCTACAAGGGCAGTGTGCTCAATGTCATCCACCAGTTGGTCGGCGGCCTGGGGTCAGGCATGGGTTATACCGGCTGCGCCACCATCGAGGAGATGCGCACCAAGCCGCAGTTCGTGCGGGTGAGCAGCGCGGGGATGCGCGAGTCCCATGTGCATGATGTGCAGATTACCAAAGAAGCCCCCAATTATCGGATTGATAATTGATTTCTTGCGCCGGATTGCGCTTGAGGCGCAATCCGGCGCAAGAAATCAATATGGGTTTTGGCGATTCGAGCCATGCTGTGGCTACCGGCTACCGGCTACCGGCTACCGGCTACCGGCTACCGACTGCCGGTCCGCTGGCGCCGGTGTGAGTGAGCCCCGAAGGCAATGCCGTTTAGTTATGCGCGAGGCGGTCCGGCGCGGGCGTCTCGTTCCCACGCTCCTGCGTGGGAATGCCGGGCGGGCGCTCCGCGTCCCGTCTTATCAATGGACGCGGAGCGCCCGCCCTTGCTCCCACGCAGGAGCGTGGGAGCCAGCCTTAACGGCATCAGCCCCGAAGGGGCGTGACATACCAGCCCAGGGCAACGCCCTGGGTTGCGCCGGAGAGAATGTCCAGCCCTGTAAGGGCGTGACATAAATCCGGCACTTATTAGTGAACCGTTCCTTACCGCTCAAGTCTTCAACATGACCGTGTCACCCCCCGCTTCCTCTGCCGGAACATCAAGTAAACCATGTCCAACATCCACGCCGACCGCATCCTGATCCTGGACTTCGGTTCCCAATACAGCCAGCTCATTGCCCGGCGGGTACGTGAGGCGGGGGTCTATTGCGAGCTTCATCCCTGGGACCTGGCGCCCGCGGCCATCCGCGCCTTCGCCCCCAAGGGCGTGATCCTTTCCGGCGGCCCGGAATCGGTCCATGAGGCCGAGACACCGCGGGCCGATCCGCTGGTCTTTGAGTTGGATGTACCGGTGCTCGGCATCTGCTACGGGCTGCAGACCATGACGGCCCAACTCGGCGGTCAGGTCGCCCCGGCCGATCACCGCGAGTATGGCTATGCCCAGGTGCGCGCCCGCGGTCACTCCCGCCTGCTGGATGCCATCGAGGACCACCTGAGCCCCGAGGGCTACGGTCTGTTGGATGTCTGGATGAGCCATGGCGACCGGGTGGAGTCCCTGCCGGCCGGCTTCAGCGTCATCGCCGAGACCCCGAATGCCCCGCTGGCGGGCATTGCGGACGAGGCCCGCGGCTTCTACGGGCTCCAATTCCATCCGGAGGTGACCCATACCCGCCAGGGCGGGCGCATCCTGGAGCGCTTCGTCCACCGGATCTGCGGCTGCGCCCGGCTCTGGACCCCGGACAACATCATCGCCGACAGTCTCGCGGCCGTGCGCGCCCAGGTCGGTGGCGATCAGGTGCTGCTCGGGCTCTCGGGCGGGGTCGACTCCAGCGTGGTCGCCGCCCTGCTGCACCGCGCCATCGGCGACCAGCTCACCTGTGTCTTCGTCGACAACGGGCTGTTGCGGCTGGGGGAGGGCGACCAGGTGATGGCCACCTTCGCCCGCCACCTGGGGGTCAAGGTCATTCGGGTGGACGCCGCCGATCGGTTCCTCGATGCACTCAAGGGCGTGACGGACCCGGAGCACAAGCGCAAGGTCATCGGCAACACCTTCATCGAGGTCTTCGACGACGAGGCGACCCGCATCACCGAGGTCCGCTGGCTGGCCCAGGGCACCATCTACCCGGACGTGATCGAGTCCGCGGGCGCCCGAATGGGAGCCGGGCCCGGGAAGGCAAAGGTCATCAAGTCGCACCACAATGTCGGCGGCCTGCCGGACCACATGAACCTCAAGCTGGTCGAGCCGCTGCGCGAACTCTTCAAGGACGAGGTACGGCGCATCGGCGTCGAATTGGGCCTCCCGGTGGAGATGGTCTACCGCCACCCCTTCCCCGGACCGGGCCTGGGGGTACGCATCCTGGGCGAGGTCCGCCGCGACTACGCCGAGACCCTGCGCCGCGCCGACCACATCTATATCGAGGAACTGTATCGGGCCGACCTCTATGACAAGGTCTCCCAGGCCTTCGCCGTGTTCCTGCCGGTGCGCTCAGTCGGCGTGGTCGGGGACAACCGCCAATACGCCCATGTCATCGCCCTGCGCGCGGTGGAGACCATCGACTTCATGACCGCGCGCTGGGCGCACCTGCCCTATGAGTTCCTGGATCTCGTCTGCCGGCGCATCGTCAATGAGGTCCCCGGTGTCTCGCGCGTGGTCTATGACATCACCGGCAAGCCGCCGGGTACGATCGAGTGGGAATGATCCTCGACCGGAGGTCGACGCTTTAGCGGGCGGCGCCGCGTCCGGCTGAAGCCTCGACCTCCGGTCTGTGGTGTGGGTACAAAGTTATCCGGAGTTCACCTAAGTCAAGCGCCGCAGCAAGCGCCTGGAGGCATTGGAGCGCGCCAAGGCTGAAGCCTTGGACTCCAGGCGGAGGGAGCAGGGTCCGCGCGTTCGGCTTGACTCAACGGCAGTGCAGCGGCGCTTGGGTGCGGGTCAATCTGTCGTGATCGCGGCCCAGTCAGGGCGCGGCGCCCCCCGCCGGCTTGGCCGAGGCGCGCCGCGCAAAGCCCTCGCGCATCCGCGCCAGCGCGGCGCGGCACGCCTTGACCTGCCAACCCTTGGCGATGAACAGCTCGAAATCGGCGACCGGGCCCTGCGTCAAGGCTGCGGCGTCCGGGATCTGTGCGATGGACGCGTCGTAATAAGGCTGAGCGCCGACCGGGTCGCCCGCCAGCAGATAGGTGTGTCCGAGGTTGATGGTCCAATTCACATCGGTCGGGGCCAGGCGATGGGCCTGCTCGGTGGGCGCCCGGGCCTCGGCGAAGCGGCCGAGCCGGATCAGGGACCAGCCCAGGGCGCCCTGCGCATCGGCGTCGTCCGGGTTTAGCTTGGCGGCCTCGCGGTAATCGTCCGTCGCGAGGTCCAGGTGCCCTTGGGCGTCGTGGACCTGGCCGCGCAGCCCGAGCGCGGCGGCGGTCTCGGCCGCTCGCCGCGGGTTCGACGGATCGGCGCCCGCCAGGCGTCGGGCGATGGCGAGGCCCTTGTCCGTGGCCTCCAGCGCCTCCGCGGTCTCGTCGGCGGCGAGTCGGACGCGGCTGATTCTGAGGTAGCTGGCGAACAGGTCGCGCTGCCACTCGCCGTTGCCCGGGTCGGCAACGGCCAGGCGCTCGCGGATGGCGAGTGCCTGCCGGTAGGCCTCGCGGGCGGCGGCGGTGTCGCCCAGGGTGAGGGCGAGGTCGCCGAGCTTGTTGTGGCTGACGGACAGGTCGCGCTGCCACTGGCTGTTGCCCGGGTCGGCGGCGGCCAGGCGCTCGCCGATGGCGAGGGCCTGCCGGTAGTGCTCGCGGGCGGCGGCGGTGTCGCCCAGGGCGAGGGCGAGGTTGCCGAGCCTGCTGTGGCTGGCGGACAGGTCGCGCTGCCACTGGCTGTTGCCCGGGTCGGCGGCGGCCAGGCGTTCGGTGATCGCGTGGGCCTGCTGGTGGGCCTCGCGGGCGGCGGCGGTGTCGCCCAGGGCGAGGGCGAGGTCGCCGAGCTTGTTGTGGCTGATGGACAGGTCGCGCTGCCATTCGCTGTTGCCCGGGTCGGCGGCGGCCAGGCGCTCGCGGATGGCGAGTGACTGCCGGTAGGCCTCGCGGGCGGCGGCGGTGTCGCCCAGGGCGAGGGCGAGGTCGCCGAGCTTCTCGTGGCTGACGGACAGGTCGCGCTGCCACTGGCTGTTACCCGGGTCGGCGGCGGCAAGGCGCTCGCGGATGGCGAGTGCCTGCCGGTAGGCCTCGCGGGCGGCGGCGGTGTCGCCCAGGGCGAGGGCGAGGTCGCCGAGCTTGTCGTGGCTGATGGACAGGTCGCGCTGCCACTCACTGTTGCCCGGGTCGGCGGCGGCCAGGCGCTCGCGGATGGCGAGTGCCTGCCGGAATGCCTCGCGGGCGGCGGCGGTGTCGCCCAAGGCGAGGGCGAGGTTGCCGAGCTTCTCGTGGCTGACGGACAGGTCGCGCTGCCACTCACTGTTGCCCGGGTCGGCGGCGGCCAGGCGCTCGCGGATGGCGAGTGCCTGCCGGAATGCCTCGCGGGCGGCGGCGGTGTCGCCCAGGGCGAGGGCGAGGTCGCCGAGCTTCTCGTGGCTGATGGACAGGCCGCGCTGCCACACACTGTTGCCCGGGTCCGCGGCGGCACGCCCCCGCGTGACATCCAGCAACCGCTGCATGGTCTCCTTGGCCCGCCCGGTGTCGCCAAGCTGCATCCAGGCGTCGGCCGCGCGCTGGAGGTTTGCGGCTTGATGGTGCTGGGTGTTGGCATCGGCCGGGTCCAACGCCAGGAGCCGGTCGAGCAGCGCGACGTTGTTCCGGATGAGTTCGCCCAGGACCTGGCTGGTCCCGGCGACCTTCGCGAGCTTGTCCACCGTCTCATAGGTGCGCTGGGTGATGGCGTCCAGCGCGATCAGCTTCTGCCGCTCGGCCAGGGCCTCGGCCTGGCGCGCCCACCAGGCGGCGCCGAGTGAGGCGAGGGTCAGCAGCAGCAGGCTGGCCAGGGCCCCGCCGCGCAGCAGCCGTTCCCGCCCCGCCAGTCGGCGCGCGGCCCGGTAGAAGCGGCCCTGCAGGGGGCTCAGCGCCGCCCCCTCGCGCCCGGCATAGCGGCGCAGCAGGTCCAGGTCCGGCCGGCGCCACAGGAGGCCCGCGGCCGCGCCCTGTTGCTCCCAGTGCCTGGCTGCGGCGTCCAGCCGGGCGAGCAGGCGCAGGTCGTCACGGTCGGCGGCGAGCCAGTCGCGCAGGTCGCCCCAGTGGGCGATCAGTGCGTCGTGGGTGATCTCGACCTGGTCGCGCCCCTGCGCATCGCGCCCGAAGGCGAGGAAGCGGGCGTCGGGCGCGGCGAAGCGGCGCAGGATGGCGAGCAGCGCGGGGCGCGACTCGCCCTCGACGAGCAGGTCGTCGATCGCCACCCGGCGGCGGGTGTCGGGTCCGCCCTCGCCGAGTTGGACCAGCCGCAGCAGGCAGCGCCGGGCGGTGCGTTGCGCGTCCGGGGTCAGCCCGTCATAGACCTGCTGGGCGCGCCCGGCCAGGGCCCCGCCGACCCCGTTGCAGGCACGCAGCGTCTCCTCCGGCGGGCGCCCGGCCGCGAGCCCGCGCCACACCTCGCTCAGGGCGTATTGCAGCAGCGGCAGGGCGCCCTCGCGGCCGAGGCTCTGCGCGAGGAGCAGGTCGACGACGGCCTGGTCCAGCGGCCGGCCGGCCAGGCGTGCCGGCTCGGCGATGGCCAGGCGCAGCCCGGGCTCGTCCAGGGCCGGCACCAGGTGGCCCTGGCGGGTGACGAGCGCGTTGAAGGCGGGGAAGCGCTGGGTCTCGCCCAGGAAGTCGCTGCGCAGGGTGAGCAGCAGCGCGAGCCGGGGCGCCGGGTCCGTGACCGCGGCCAGCAGGTTGTCGAGGAACAGCCCCTGCTCGGCCGGGTCCTGGCACAGGCTGAAGACCTCTTCGGCCTGGTCGAGCAGGAGCACCAGCGGGGTCTGTGCGTGCGCCCACAGCAGGGCGGCGATGCGCGTCAGGCCCAGGGCGTCGGCGCCCAGCAGGGCGCGGAACTCCGCCGCCTTGCCGGCCGGGGCCGGGTCCTCGGGCAGGGCGTGGCGGGCCAGGGCCTGCGCGAGGGCGTCGAGCGGACGATGGGTGGGGGTGAGGGTGAGCAGCCGACACGGCAGGCGCGACGTGATCAGGGGCAGCAGGCCGGCGCGGGCCACCGAGGACTTGCCCGAGCCCGAGGGGCCGACCAGCGCGAGCAGGCGTGCCGGACCCGCGGCCAGCGTGAGGAACGCGGGCAGGAGTTCCCGCTCCAGCAGGGCCTCGCGGCCGAAGAAGCGCCCCGCGTCCTTTTCCTCGAAGGTGTCCAGGCCCAGGTAGGGGTTGGGGGCCAGGGGCGCCGGGGGCGCGCCGGGCGCGGTGCCGGTTGGAGTGCCGGCGGGCGGGTCGCCGAAGCCCTGCCGGTACTCGACCACGTACCAGTGGAGCACCGCGGCCAGTGCGACGAAGGCCTGTCCGACCTCCAACTCCGTGACGGGCTTGGGGTGGGCGCCCAGGTTGCCCAGTTGGTTGAGGTAGACCATGGCGGCCAGGGCCGACGCGGGCACCGCTTCTTTGAGCCTGGGCAGCAGCCCGACCAGCGGCTCGGTGCCGCGCGCCCGCCCGAGGTCGTGCTCGCACACCTCGATGACGATGACCTCCAGTGCCCGACGCGCCCGCACCAGCGCGGCGACCAGGTCGAGACTGTTGAGCGCGGCGCCCAGTTCCTCTTCCAATGCCAGTGCCCGGCCGCGCAGTCGGTCGTAGTAGGCCAGGAGTGCCTGTCGCTCGTGCTGCCAGTCCGCCATCGTCGGGATACCCTATATGCTCATGCAGGCCGCGCTTTCCCCGGCATTTTTAGCATAAAAACGGTGTTGGTGTCGGTGGGGTGCGATCAGAACTGATGTGGTGACCGAGATCCCGGGTACGTTGTCGTTGTCGTTGTCGTTGTCGTAATCGAATAATCCGACAACGACAACGACAACGACGCCCGGTCCGTGAGAACGTCCGGTAGCTGTAGGGTACGCGATGGGTACCCTACGACAGGTGCGTTAAGACATCAGTTCTGATCGCACCCGTGTCGGCGGGACCGCGACACGGTTCAAGGCGAAGGCGTTAGACTAGGCCGGTTACGCCGCGCCGCGCTGAGCGTGGCGCCGGCCTCGACCATGCTCCCGGGGGGTGGCACATCGCCCCGGTGCGCTTTTTCAGCCTTATATTGCAGTGCTAGCGGGATGGCCGGGATCATGCTCGAGGCCGCGTCGTCGATACCATCGGGCGAGGACATCCACTGGATGCAAGAGGCCCTGGCGCTCGCCGGGCGGGCCGCGGGGCAGGGCGAGGTCCCGGTCGGCGCCGTGCTGGTCCTCGCCGGCGCTCCCATCGGCGAGGGCTGGAACTGCCCCATCGGCGCCGCCGACCCCACCGCCCACGCCGAGGTCCAGGCCCTGCGCGACGCTGCCCGGCGCAGCGGCAACTACCGGCTCCCCGGCTCCACCCTCTATGTGACCCTGGAGCCCTGCGTCATGTGCGCCGGGGCCATCATCCACGCCCGGGTGGAGCGGGTCGTCTACGGCGCCCCGGACCCCAAGGCCGGGGCCTGCGGCAGTGTCTTCGACCTGTTGCCCGCGGACGGCCGCTTCAATCACCGCACGCGCTGCTCGGGCGGCGTGCTCGCGGACGCCTGCGGCGAAACCCTGCGCGCCTTCTTCCGAGCGCGGCGCCAGGATGCCGGGGGGCGCCGGTGAAACCCGCCTGGACCGCGCGGGCTGCAATCCCGATCCTGCGAAAAATGATCGTGGCTGCACTAAACTACAAGCGAAAAGGACACTTCGCCGTGGCGGTGGGCACTTCGGACTTGACAGCTTCAGCCAAACTCGTACAATAGTTGGCTTCTAAAGCGGGAATAGCTCAGTTGGTAGAGCACAACCTTGCCAAGGTTGGGGTCGCGAGTTCGAGTCTCGTTTCCCGCTCCAAATCGATCAGGGTCGCTCATCGAGCGGCCCTTTTTTTTGCGCGGCGCAAAGTGACTGACGATGAACGCGATTGAACGGGCCGCGGCTGGGTTGGGTTTGGGCCTCCTGCTGGCGACCGGTGCCGACGGCCCCTTCGCGGCCACGCCAACCGTCGCCCAGGTGCTCGCCGCCTGCGCGCGCGGTGCGGCCAACGGCGACCGGGGTGTCGATGCGGCCATGTGCGAGTGGTACACCGCGCCCTGCGGGTGCAAGCCCGGGCAGGTCGACGGCTCCGTCTACCGCTGGTGCCTGCCCGTCGATGAATCGACGCCCACCACGGTCCGCAAGGTCATCGCCGAACTGCGCCGCGCGCCGGATCAGACGGCTGCCATCGATCGCGTAGTCCCGGCTATCCTGGCGCGGCTCTATCCCTGCACCCCCGGCGGGCCGGAGTGATTTGCGCCCAACAGAAAGAGGATTTGGCCGCAAATGAACGCAAATAAGCGCAAATAAATCTACTGGTTAGCATCGTCGTGGGCGTCATCCGAACGGTGCACATGCAGTGAAGGCCAAGTCTCTGATTATTTGCGTGAATTTGCGTTCATTTGCGGCCAAACTGCTTTTTCCTGGTTCACGGCCGTCGGGCTGACTGATCCCCAAAAAAACACCCCCGCACGGCGCGCCAGTGCGGGGGCGTCTTGATCGCTTCAGCGAACGGCGACCGGTTGGTCGATCACTTCTCCTGCGCGGCAGGCACGATCGTGGCCGCCTTCTTCAATTCCGCAATCTTGGCTGCCATCCGCTTCTGGCCTTGCGTCTCAGTCAAATACTGCACGATCTTGGCCTGGACCTCGGCGAAGGGAACGGTCTGCGCCTCGGTCTTACCCGTCGACTTGATGATGTGATAGCCGAACTGGCTCTCCACCACCTCGCTCAGGTCGCCCGGCTTGAGTCCAAAGGCCGCATCCTCGAATGGCTTGACCATCTGGCCGCGACTGAACTCACCCAGGTCGCCACCCTGCTTGGCGCTGGAATCGGCGGACTCCTGCTTGGCCACCTCGGCAAAGTCGGCGCCGCCCTTTAACTTTGCCAGGAGGTCATCGGCCTTTTTCTTGGCCGCCTGCTTTTCCTCGTCCGTGGCCTTGGGTGCGAACTTGATGAGGATATGGCTGGCACGGACGGATTCCGGCTTCTTGAACTTGTCGAGATTCTCGTCATAAAAGGCCTTCGCCTGCTCGGTGGTGACGGCAGGCTCCGCGGCGGATTGCTTCGCGATGTACGCGCCGATTACGACATCGCGCTGCAGCAGGTCCTTCAACTCCTGCTCCGTGATCCCGTTTTTCGTGAGCGCCTTGGCAAGGTCCTCCGGGTTGGGGAACTGCGCCTTCACCTCGTCGAACTTGGCCGCGACCTGCTTGTCGAGGTCGGGAACCTCCTCCTTCTTGGCCGCCTGATACAGCACCTCCTCCGTGACCATCTGTTCCTGGGCGGCCTCTTCCATCTTTTTCTTCTGAGCGGGATCGGTCGGCGCCGACATCCGGTTCTGGGCCAGAAACGCCTGGGTGGCACGGTCCAATTCGGTCCGGGTAATGGCCACGCCGTTGACCGTCACGACGACTGCCGTGGGCTGGGCGGCGGGGGCCGCCGCCGCGGCCGCGGCCGGGGCCCCTTGCGGCGCGGCGGCGTCGGCAGCCGCGGCCATTTCGGCGCCGTAGAGGGCCGCCGTCATGGCGGTGAGGGCAAAAAATCCAGTGCTGATACGCATGTAGGCAGTCTGCTCGGTGAGTCGAAAGTGAAGCGACAACAATACCAATTTTCCGGAACGGCGGAAACCTGGATTTGGTTCTTGGACCTGCCAGCCGGCAAGATTCTGCGGATGCAGTCTGAATTTCTCGGACTTCTTGATCCTGCGGCTGAAAATGTGCTGAACCGGGTTCCAGCTTCTTACGTAAGATCATACATAAGATCTTACATGATATTTTACGTGTTGACGTAGCTATATCAGACACCTAAGCTCAGCCTCGTCCCAACTGATAGAGGCATCGATCATGACTTACATCAGTCCTGAAGCCGTTCAAGGACCTAAGAACAGGGTCTCCAACGTGCGTGTCATCTACGACGCCGGCCCGGGAAACGCGGCGGTTGCGCGGCTCGAATGCGACGGCCAACCCAGTGTCGGGCTGCGCTGGAACGGCGACGAAGGTCGCCCGCTGGGTAATCCACAGAGCCGGGGGAATCCGACCTGGTTCATAGTCCCGGCCGCGTTCCAGGACGTGGTGGTGGAGCGTGTCCGGCAACTCGTGCCGGAGTCGGAGGAAGAAGCTGCCTATCGCGCCATGGCGGCAGACACCGAACGCGAGGCCGCGGCGCTGGACTGGAGCAATGCGCTGATCGGAGACCTGAACCGTGCGGCGGGGTGAAGTCTGGTGGGTGAACTTCGACCCGGCCGTGGGCGGCGAGATCAAAAAGCGCCGCCCGGCGGTGATCGTCAGCAATGATCTGGCGAATCGCTTCCTGAACCGGGTGCAGGTCGTGCCCTTTACCAGTAACACCGACCGGCTCTATCCGAGCGAGGCCAGGGTCAGCATTGCGGGGACCCTCAGCAAGGCCATGGCCGACCAACTCACCACGGCGGACAAGTCAAGACTCCTGGAGCAGATCGGGAGCCTCTGTGCCGCTGACCTGCGCGCGGTCGAGGGTGCGATCCGGGTCCAGTTGGGGCTTTAGAACCTCACGCGTGAACTGCTCGAGCCGCTGCGCGTACTGTTGCGCGCCAATGGGCGCACGGGCAGTCCCATCGCGGCCCGGATCAACCTGGGGCGACTGGCCGTCCCGCTGGGCCTGGCTCTTGTGACCCTGCGAGCGCCCTGGGCAGGCGCGCCCCGCCGCGCGCGCTCGGGGATCATTGAGTCGGTTCGGTCGGCCGTCGGGCCGACCCCCAAACCGGCCCGGCTGTACCGCGGCCCGGTGGCTATCGTTACGCGGCCCAGTCTGACTGCTACACTTAGCCAATCTATGTTAGCTAAGCATCCCGTTCGACCGGATGCTGATCGCCCAAGCCCAGATCGAAGGACTCATACTGGTCAGCAACCAGACCCTATTCGATCACTTCGGCGTACAGCGACTCTGGTAGCATTCGCCCACCGACAACCGCGTCGAGAACACACATGACCGCATTGACCCTCGCAATCCCCGATTCCGCGTTATCCGCCCTGCGGCGTTCGCCGACCGAATTCGGCCGCGAGATGAAACTGGCAGCGGCCATCCACTGGTACGGGCGTGGCCTGATGTCACAGGAACGGGCGGCCGAGTTGGCGGGGATGAACAGACGCGATTTCATTCGCGCGCTTGCGCGCGAAGGTATCGATGTCTTTATCCTTGATGACGACAGCCTCGCGCGGGAACTCGGTCAGGCTGAAGGCGGAGCGGCTGTCGCGATATGAGCGAGCGCCCGATGCGCCTGGTGGTGAATACGTCGCCCTCCATTACGTTTGCGATTTCTGCCGACGCTTGCTCGGCGGGTCTTTCGACCGTTGGCACGAGGAGGCGCTCGCGGTGGCCTGGGAATGGCAGTGGCTGCGGTCGCAGGATCGCTGGAATTCATTTTACGGGCTGATGCACCCGACCTTGCGGCGGATCGTCGTTCAGGCCATGTTCGACCATCGCGCGCCTGGTTATCGCGACTGGCAGCAATTCGCCAGTCAGACCAACTTTCACGATGCCGTGACCGCTTACCTTTACCCGGCCAGTGCGCAGACCTTTGTCGGTACGGCGTTCAATTTCGGGGCCTGGGCGGTGGCCCATGTGCCGGATGACGCAAACCGGGCCTGGGATGAGCGTGCGATCAGGTCCCGACCTCGCTGGAAACCTTCAGGACTTCGAGTGTGACCCGGCTGACGCCCTTGCTCACCAGGCCGATTTCGCTGGCGGCGGCGCGCGAGAGGTCGATGACGCGACCCCTGGCGTAGGGTCCGCGGTCGTTGATGCGTACTACCACACTGCGACCGCTGCGGGAGTCGGTCACCCGCACCCGGCTGCCGAGCGGCAGGGTCTTGTGGGCGGCGCTGAGTTCCCCCTTGTTGTAGCGGGCGCCGCTGGCGGTGCGCCGGCCGTTGAAGCGGTCGTGGTAGTAGGAGGCCATGCCCGCCTGGGCCTTGCCGGCGGGGCCGGCGGCCGTGGCTTCGGTGCCGATCAGGAGCAGGGCTGCGATCAGGGCGCTGGAGACCAGGGTCTTGTTCATAGATATCAACCGTCGGTTGCGTGCCGGGCGGCGGTGCCGATCCTTGAAGCCCAGGTCTGGGCAGGGGGTACCGCTGGCCGGTCGTTTACTGATGGCGGGGAGTTTAGGGGGAAACCCTAATGGGGTAAACCCTAACGCAGCTTTTTCTTATGAACGCGGATGGGTCGGTAAGGGTTCACTGATGTGCCGCTGGGGCGGTCGAAGCGGGTGGGCGTCGCCGTTGCTGGGGTCGCCCAGGGCCCCGGGCGGTCGGCGAGAAAATTTATACTTGTCGGTGCGGTGGCGCGCTTTTGTCAATAATCGCGTGAACTGGGGCGCGGGTCTCAAAGGCCCCCCAAGTCGGCCCGAGCGCGGCCCCCCGCGGGTCCAGGACCGGCGGTTATCGACAGCTACCGTTCGTCGGATAGCGCGAAACCGGACCCGGCCGAGTCGGGTAGGTGCAGGTATCCGTCCTGGATCCGGGGCGGGGCGCCGAGGTCGTCGCGCAGCCAGTCGGCCGTGGCCAGGCCCTGGGGGATGGGGCTGCCGATGGCGGCGGCGAGTTGGGCGGTCGGCCAGAGACCCGCGGCGGACTCCACCAGGCTGGTGATGACGACCTCGATCCCGGCGGTCTGGAGCCGCCGGGCGATTGAGAGGGTGCGGTGCAGGCCGCCGATGGCCGCGGGCTTGAGGATGATCCGGCGCACCGGCAGCCGGGCCGGGTCGAGGGTGTCGGCGTGCGCCGCGACGGATTCGTCCAGGGCCAGGGAGAAGGGGGCGATGGACTGGAGTGCGGCCAGGGTCGGCCAGTCGGGTTCCTGCAGGGGCTCCTCCAGTGACTCTACGGGCAGGTCGGCGAGGGCGCTGATGACCTGTCTGGCCGCGGCCGGGTCCCAGGCGCCGTTGGCGTCCAGACGCAGGCGCAGCCCCGGGGGCAGGGTGGCGGCGAGGTCGCGCAGGCGTTGCAGTTCCAGTTGCGGCGTCGTCATGCCGACCTTGAGCTTGACCACCCGAAAGCCTGCTCGGGCGGCGCGGGCGAGGTCGCCCGGATGCGTCTCGCTGAGCGGCCCCAGGGCGGCATTGACCGGGACCCGGTCGCGCGCGGACGCGGTGAGGCGGCGGCGCAGGCTGGTGTCGGCGAGGCGGCTCGCGAGGTCGCAGAGGGCGCACTCCAGGGCGAAATCGGCGGCCGGGGTGGGGCTGCGGGGGGCCCGGGCCAAGGCGGCGAGGGTCTCGTCCAGGTCGAGCGCCCCGGCGGCCAAGGCGCCGAGCCGGCGTTCGGCCATCTCCGGGCTTTCGGTGCCGGCGGCGGGCAGGGGGGCGCAGTCGCCATAGCCGCGCAGCCCCTGGGACTCTGCGATCACCAGCCAGCCGCACCGCGCCGGAAAGCCGCCGCGGGCGCTGGCCCAGGGGCGGGTCAGCGCGAGCCGGTAGGGGACCAGCCCCAGTTCCACCCGCGGTGAGGCCGTCATCACAGAAAGAGTATTTGGCCGCAAATGAACGCAAATAAGCGCAAATAAATCTGCTGGTTAGCATCGTCGCGGGCAGCCCCCGGACGGTGACATGCAGCAAAGGCCAAGTCTCTGATTATTTGCGTCAATTTGCGTTCATTTGCGGCTAAACTGCTTTTTCTTGGGTCATCGGGCGGGCGCTGCGCCGCTCAGGTGCGGCCACCCAGGGCGAAGCCGCCGATCAGGAGCAGGGTGAGCAGGGCCTGGTACAGACCGGTCTGACCGAGCATGGTGTTGAGCGCCGCGCCGCGGGCGCCGCGATAGAGGCGGGCGATCAGCACCAGGGCCAGGGGCAGGGCGCCGAGCCCGAGCCAGGTCGCCCCGGGGAGCCCGGCGCCCAGCACCAGGACCGGCGGCAGGAGCAGCAGCAGGGCATAGAGGACCCGGGCCTGTGGGCGTCCCACCACCTGGCAGAGGGTGCGCCGACCGGCCGCCCGGTCGGTCTCCAGGTCGCGATAGTTATTCAGCAGCAGCACCGCCGCGGCCGGCAGGCCCAGGGCGAGCCCCAGCAGCAGGGCCGGCCAGTTCAGGGTCAGGGTCTGGAGGTAGTAGCTGCCGGCCACCGAGGCGAGGCCGAAGAAGGCGAGCACATAGACCTCGCCGAAGGGGCCATAGGCGATCGGGCGCGGGCCGCTGGTATAGGCATAGCCGCTGACCAGCGAGGCGACCCCGATCGTGAAGATGGGCCAGCCGCCCCGCGCCACCAGGAACAGGCCGAGCAGGAAGGCGAGGCCGAAGGTCAGGTGCGCGGCAGTGCGGACCTGGCGGGCGCTGAACCACCCCTGCGCGGTGGCGCGGGGCGGGCCGACGCGCTCCGGGGTGTCGGTGCCGCGCTCGAAGTCCGCCGCGTCATTGTGCAGGTTGGTGCCGATCTGGATGGCCAGCGCGGCGGCCAGGGTGGTCAGCGCGACCAGCGGCGCCAGACGGCCGGTGTCCGCGACCCCCAGGGCGATGCCGCCCACCACCGGCGTGGCCGCCAGCAGCAGGGTCTTGGGGCGCGCCGCCGCGATCCAGCGGCCGAGGGTCGAGGCCGTGCCGCCAGCCGCCTTGCCGACCGGCTCGGTCGGTTCCAAGGCGAGCGTTGCGGTGTAGCTGTCTGGGTGTTGTTGCATGTTCAACCAGTGTGCGAGAGCGGCTGTCGAAGGTCACCCGAAGGCAACAAAAAATCCTGTTTATCCTATAAAGAGGAATTATCCACAGATGAACACAGATTATCACAGATGATTCATTAGCTTACGCTTGACGGGGGACTCACCTTGCCGGTCACTGTAACAATAGCGATAAGCGCATGACTATCGGAAGAAAATCTGTGTCCATCTGTGTCCATCTGTGGATTTTAGGTTGATTGGCCCGCGTCGGCACCCATGGCTGTTGATCAAGGCCGCCGCGGAAACTTGCCGAAGTCCGGCGCCCGGCGCTCCAGGAAGGCATCGCGCCCCTCCTGCCCCTCGGCCGTCATATAGAAGAGGGCGGTGGCGTTCCCGGCCAGTTCCTGGATGCCGGCGAGCCCGTCGGTGTCGGCGTTGAAGGCGGATTTGAGCATCCGCAGCGCCGTCGGCGACAACTCCAGCATGGTCCGGCACCAGTCCAGCGTGACGGACTCCAGTTCGGCCAGCGGGACCACGGTGTTCACCAGGCCCATGTCCAAGGCCTCGGCGGCATCGTACTGGCGGCACAGGAACCAGATCTCCTTGGCCTTCTTGAGGCCCACGGTGCGGGCCATGAGGCCGGCACCGAAGCCGCCGTCGAAGCTCCCCACCCGCGGCCCGGTCTGGCCGAAGCGGGCATTGTCCGCGGCGATGGTCAGGTCGCAGATCAGGTGCAGCACATGTCCGCCGCCGATGGCGTAGCCCGCCACCATGGCCACCACCGGCTTGGGCAGGGTGCGGATCTGGCGTTGCAGTTCGAGCACGTTCAGGTGTTCGACCCCGGCCTCGTCACGGTAGCCCTCGTCGCCGCGGATGCGCTGGTCGCCGCCGGAGCAGAAGGCCAGGTCACCGGCACCGGTGAGGATGATGACGCCCACCCCGCGGTCCAGGTGGGCGCGGTGGAAGGCGTCGATCAGTTCCTGCACCGTCTGCGGGCGGAAGGCGTTACGGACCTCCGGGCGGTTGATGGTGATCTTGGCCACGCCCGCGCAGTGCTGGTAGAGGATGTCGGCGTAGGTCGCTCCCGGCGGGGTCTCCCAGTCTGCGGTGGGCTGATCGGCGGGCTGCTGCATTCGTGTTGACTCCAGACTTTTGAGCGAAAAACGTCAAGTCCGCATGGTGGTTAAGGCGCGCGGTACGGTGTCGTGGGGATTGGCACCGCGGCAGTGCCCGTGACGCATCGGTCCCGGCGATGACCCCAACGGGGTCATACATACTAGCCCAGGGCAACGCCCTGGGATCCTGGAATTGAACCTGTCAGCCCTGAAAGGGCGTGACATAACGATCTTGTTTCGCGGTCGATTCCTGATGTCACGCCCCTTCAGGGCTGGATCCCACTGAACCGCAAACCCAGGGCGTTGCCCTGGGCTGGTATGTCTCGCCCCTTCGGGGCTTGCGTCATTCGCGAAGCTGAAGACCAAACGGTACTAACCGATCAGGGTAGCCGCGGCGACGCGCCGCCGAAAGGCCAGATGGACCTCCCGGCTCTGGTCGGCGTCGATCATGACCTCGATGATGAGTCCCGGAGCGCCGGTGAGACCCTCGGCCAAGGCCTCGCGCCAGCCGGTGGACGCGGCGACCCGCCGGTGGCGCAGCCCGCCGGCGTCGGCCAGAGCGTCGATGGCGACCGGGCGCGGGGTACGCCACAGGCGCTCGAAGTCCGGCAGGCCGTGCTGGGGCAGATAGTCGAAGATCCGGCCGCCGCCATTATTGAGCACGATGCAGGGTCGGTCGAGCCGGGCGGCGAGCAGCAGACCGGAGAGGTCGTGCAGAAACGACAGATCGCCGAGCAGGCCGGTGGTCGGCACCCCTGCGGCGTTGAGCCCGGCCAGGGTCGAGAGCTGCCCGTCGATGCCGCTGACCCCCCGGTTGCCGAAGACCTTGAGCGGCGCCTCCCGCGTGCCGGACCAGGTCTCGAACTGGCGGATCGGCAGCGAGTTGGCGCACAGCAGGCCCTCCCCCGCCGGCAGGGCGGCCACCAGGTCGCGAATCAGGTGGGCCTCGCACCAGGGGGCCGTCGCCAGATAGTCCGTGGTCAGGGCGGCGAGCCGCTCCTCGGCCTGGGTCCAGTGCCCGAGCCAGGCGGGGTCCGCGGGGGCGGGCGGGTCCGCGGCCAGGGCATTGCACAGGGCGCTGGGGTCGAGGGCGAGGTGCACAGACCCCTCCCGCGCCAGGTCGTGGGCCGGATCGGACCAGCGCTCGGCCGGGTCCACCAGGATGGTCGGGAGGCCGGGCAGCCATTCGAGCACGGTCTTGGACACCGGCGCCCGGCCGTAGCGCAGCACCCAGTCGGGCCTCAAGGCCGCCGCGGCCGCGGCGTTGCGCACGATCGATTTGTAGCGGGTGATGCGCGGCGAGGCGGCGCCTGAAAGGTCGAGGCCGGGCGCGGCGCCGAAGCGCAGCCCGGACAGGGGGTCGGCCAGGACCGGGACGCCGAGCGCGGCGCCAAGCCGCAACACGGCCGCGGGGAAGCCGGGCCGCGGGGAATCGGGTCCGCAATAGATCAGGCCGCGTCCCCGCAGCCGTGCCTTGAGCCCCGGCGGCAGGGTGAGGGACACCGTCACGCCGTCTCCGGCCCCGTCGTCGCCCGGCCGCGGGTCGGGGTCCGGCAGGGTGCAGTCGGTCCGCGGTACCAGGGGCTCGCGCAGCGGCAGGTTGATGTGTACCGGCCCCGGTCGGCGGCCCTGGCTCACCGCGGCGGCGCGCCGCCCCAGCGCGTGCAGGGCGCGGCGGGCGGCGGCGGTGTCCACCGGTGCCCCGGGGTCATGGAACTCGCGCACCTGGGCGCCGAAGAGCCGGGTCTGGTCGGTGGTCTGGTTGGCGCCCCAACCGCGCAACTCCGGGGGGCGGTCGGCGGAGAGCAGGACGAGCGGCACCCCGGCCTCGCTGGCCTCCATCACCGCCGGGTACCAGTGGGCCGGGGCGCTGCCGGAGGTGGCCAGCAGCGCCACCGGGCGGGCGCCGGCACGGGCCAGGCCCAGGGCATAGAAGGCGGCGCTGCGCTCGTCCAGGATCGGGGTCAGGGTGAGGGCCGGGCATTGCTGGGCCGCCAGGAGCACCGGGGTGGAACGCGACCCCGGCGACAGGACCAGGTGGCGCACCCCGCTGGCCAGCAGTCCGTCGAGCAGCGCCAGGCACCAGCGCACGCCGACCCAGGCCGGGTCGCCGTCCGCGGCCGACGGGGGGCTGGCCGCGCTCATGCGAACTGCAGGGCGGTGGCGACGGCGGCGAGCTTGTGTCCGGTCTCGCGCCATTCGGCCAGGGGGTCGGAGCCGCGCACGATGCCCGCCCCGGCATAGAGCCGGGCCTCATCACCGCTCACCTCGGCATAGCGCAGCAGCACCCAGAGGTCGGCGTTCAGCCGGCCGCTCGGGTCCGGCTCCAGGATACCCGCGGCGCCGGTGTACCAGCCACGCTCCAGGGGCTCGACCCGGTCCAGCCAGTCCCGGGCCGCGGCCTGGGGCTTGCCGTTGGTGGCCGGGGTCGGGTGCAGGCGGGTGGCGAGGGTGAACAGGTCGGTATCCTCGCGCAGGCGGCCGCTCAGGGGGCTCCACAGGTGCTGGGCATTGTGCAGTTGCATAACGCCTGGGGCCGCGGGGACCCTGACCTCGTCACAGCAGTCGTCCAACACGGCGCGCACCGCCTCCACCACCATGGCGTGCTCGCGCCGCTCCTTGTCCGAGGCGCGCAGGGCCGCCGTCAGGGCGGCATCCGCGGCGGCGCTCGCGGAGCGGGCGGCGGTGCCGGCGATGGCGTCCACCTCTACCTGCCGGCCGACGACGCGCACCAGGCGCTCCGGGGTGGCGGCCACGAAGCGGGTGCCGTGCCGGCGGATGCTGATGACCTGGCAGGCCGGAAACAGATAGGCCAGGGCGGCGAGGAGACGCCGCGGGTCAAAGGACCGGCGTCCCTTGAGCCCGAGTCGGCGGCACAGGACCACC
This sequence comes from Candidatus Thiodictyon syntrophicum, assembly GCF_002813775.1. Lineage (NCBI taxonomy): Bacteria > Pseudomonadati > Pseudomonadota > Gammaproteobacteria > Chromatiales > Chromatiaceae > Thiodictyon > Candidatus Thiodictyon syntrophicum. Next base: position 5,471,910 of record NZ_CP020370.1, on the reverse strand, counting down.
TTCTCCAAGGAACCACGGCGGATCTCCGCCAGCGCCTCCTGCACCAGCGCCTGCCAGTCGGCGAGGCCCGGCAGGCTGCCCAGCGCGGTCAGCGGGCTGGGGGTCAGCGGCTCGGGCAGCGGGGCGGCGAGTGCCGTCACCAACTGCGCCAGCCAGCCCCGCCAGCGTTCCCTCAAGATACCCGGGGCGACCGGCAGCGGCGTCGTCAACACCAGCGCCGACTGGCCGGCGCGCGTGCACAGACCGAGTTCCGGCAGCCAGAGTAGGGCGTTGGGGAGTTCGGCCCCGGCCTGGGGCGGGCGCGCGGACCGGGCCGGCGACGGCGAGGCCGCGAAGCCCAGCAGCGCGAAGCCGGCGAAACCGGTCTCGTCCGGGTCGTACTGGTGCCAGTGTCGGATCAGGGTCTGGGCCCGCGCGCGCAGCGTCTCCAGCCGCCCGGGTCCCTGGGCGGTCCACTGTGCCGCCATGCCGCAGCCCGCGCGCAGTTCACCCTGTTGGCCGTGGGTGAAGCTGAAGCCCGGGTGTCCCAGTTCCGGCGCCAGGGTGAGGGTCCGGGGCAGTTCGAGAATCAGGGAGGCGAAGCCGCCGGCGGTGGCGGTCGGGAGCAGGCCGATGGTCTCGTCGAGCCGGGCCTGCAATTGATCCAAGAGGGCAAGGGGTGCGAGCATCTGATGACCTGACTGGCGGAAGCCTGACACCGGCCGCGGGCCGCCGCGCCCGCGGGACCGCGGCCGGGCTGGCCGGCGTAGATCCTTGGGGCACTGGTCGGCGGCAGCGCGCCCGGTGTAACGGGTCGCAGTCTAACGCAACGTCAACCCCGGAAGACACCCGCCGCGCTGCCGCGGGTGCGATCAGAAGCGAGTCGCTGACGAGGATGACGAGGTCGATGATAAATTCGATGATGAAGAACCAGGATTCGCTTGCTGGTCGGTCGACCCCCGCCGGTGCGGGGCACGGCGACAGCCCGGTCCCAACCCCGGGTGCGCCCGGCTTTGCCCTGGCCCCGTGGACGGCTGGCCCCGGTCTCGCCCTGATCCAGTCGGCGGGGCCTGACGACGGGTCGGCAGACCTATGCTGGACCTACGATCGCCTCGCCGCGCGCGTCGTCGCGCTGGCGGGTGAACTGCGTTCTCAAGGGTTGGCGCCCGGCCAACTGGTCGCGGTGCCGGAGCGGCCGACGGTGGGACTGGTCCTGATGCAGCACGCCCTGGCCCAGGTCGGCGCGGCCCTGTTGCCCATGCGCCTCGCGGTGGACGACCCCGGCTCAGGACCGCTGTTGGCGCTGACCGGTGCCGAGTGGGGTTGGCGTTGGGACGGGCAGGCCGACGGCCGTCTCACCCCTCTGGACCGGGTTCGTGGGCAGGGGGGCGCGCTGCCGCCTGCACCAGCCCCGGCGCCGGTCTGGCCCTCCCCCCTGGCCCTGGTGGTGGAGACCAGCGGCAGCACCGGCATCCCGCGGGCGGCCATGTTGACCCAGCACAATCTGCTGGCCGCCGCCGCCCTGAGCAATCGGCACCTGGGCCTGAGCGCCGGCGATTGCTGGCTCTGCTGCCTGGCGCTGCGCTATATCGGTGGGCTGTCCATCACCTACCGCTGCGCCCTGGCTGGGGCCACGCACCTGCTCCACGAGGGCTTCGACCCGGAATTGGTGGCCCTGGACCTGGAGCGCCGGGCCGTCACCCACCTCTCCCTGGTCCCGCCCATGCTGGCGCGTCTGCTCGCCCTGGGACGGCCGCCACCGCCCGCCCTGCGGGTGCTACTGGTCGGCGGCCAGTCGCTCAGCACCCAACTCGCGGGGCAGGCCATTGCGGCCGGCTGGCCGCTGCATCTGACCTATGGAATGACCGAGACCGCGTCACAAGTGGCCACCTCCGGGCGCCTGCGCGTGCCGCCCGCCGCGGGCCTGGTGGGTCGGCCCCTGGCCGGGTTGGAGGTCGACTGCCCCGCGGGCCCCGACGGACCGACCCCCCTGCGGGTCCGGGGATCAGTGGTCATGGCCGGCTATGCCAATCCGGGGCGGCGGCCCGGTCTGGGTCTCGTCGATGGCTGGTTCACGACCTCAGACCTTGGCCGCCGGGGGGAGGACGGCGCTTTGTGCATCCTGGGGCGCGCCGATGAAGTGCTGGTCACCGGCGGGGTCAAGGTGAACCCGGGGTGGGTGGAGTCGCTCCTTGCCGGGGCACCGGGGGTCGGGGAGGTGGCGGTGGTCGGGGTCGCGGACCCGGTGTGGGGCCAGCGGCTGGTGGCGCTCTACACCGGGGAGGCGACGCCCGTGGCCCTGGATGCCTGGTGTCGGGCCAATCTGGCGGGCTCGCAGCGCCCGCGGGCCTTTCGGCCCCAGGCCGCGTTGCCGCTCCTGAACTCCGGCAAGCTGGACCGTCGTCGCCTGCGGGTCCTGGCCCAAGAGCCCGGTTCACCTGGAGAGCCCGGCGCAGATGAAGTGCTTTGCCAAACGGAGGTACTTGCCCCGAAATCGCCCGGCGGGCCGCCCGTCTGAGCCGGTGCGCCGCCAGGCGCGACGCTACTCCCTTGGCCGCGGCTGGCGGCGGCGTCCCGGGCCCGCGGCGTGCTTCCGGTCCGCGACTGGTCAGTCCCCTGTCGATTTTTGATTCAGGGGCTTGCTCATGACCCGCACCATGAAGTATCTGCGGTTGTCGGCCGCCCTGGCCGTCGTCGTGCCGCCGCTCGCGCAGGCGACTAAACAGGACTATTCCGATCGCCAGCCAAAGAGCCGAAGCGAGCGATGGCACCGACCGGAATCAGGTCAGATGCCCTGATGGTCAGCGGCTGGAGGGCAATCGGTGTGTCGATACCCGACCCACGTGCCCTTATGGGCAGCGACTGGAGGGTTACCGGTGCGTTGACTCGCGGTAGGTATCGATCCGGTTGCAGCTGGCCAGCGCCGCGGTCGCTGCGGCGTGTGGCCGGTGACTTGTCGGTCTGAGGCGAAGCCTCGTTAAGATTCACGTGGTCAGGTACAGATGCTCCAGGTAGCGGGCCACCGACTCGTCGGCATTGCCGCCGATCACCCGCAAGGCGGGCAGGGCCGCCGCCAGGCGCGGGTCCGCGTTCTCCATGATGATTCCGGTACCGGCCAGCGCGAGCATCTCCAGGTCGTTCATGCCGTCACCAAAGGCGAGTACCGCGCCGAGTGCGATCCCGAGCCGCTGCGCCACCCGTGCCAGTGCCGCCCCCTTGGACACGCCGTGCGCCATGATCTCAAGGGTCACGGGCAGTGAGAAGGTGGTGGTTATAATCTCGCCGAAACGCTCGCGGACCTGTTGCTCGATAGCGCGCAGGCGCGCCGGTTCGCCGTAGAAGAACACCTTCAGCACGTTGCTTCCGTCGATGGTCCGCAGATCGACCACCCGGTAGCAAAACCCTGAGTCCTGGTGGAAGCTCAGCAGATAGGGCTCGGGACGGGCTACCAGCCAGTCGTCCGTACGATAGACATTGGTGTGGACGTCCGCGAACGCCGGATCGTTGATCAGGGCGCGGACACACTCGGGGTCCAGCGGGGTGCAGTCGATCAGCCGGTACCGGCAATCATGTACCGCGGCGCCATTCGACGAGATCAGGCAGCCGTGACCGCCGAGTTGGTCCGCAAAGGTGCGGATGTCCTGGAAGTGTCGCCCGGAGGCGAGCATCACGTCGATGCCCTGCGTGCGCAACTGCGCCAACACCGAGCGCGTGTAGTTGCCCAGTCGATGCGCGGGGGTGAGCAGGGTGCCGTCGAGGTCGCAAACAACGAGATGGTACATCGGGGGATATTTAAGCCTCTGAGTGGTTCGTGTGTGGCAGTGGGACAGATCGCAGGTCCGGGGTGATCGGCGCAGCAGGGTCAGGGCTCCGCTTCCGCTATCGCGTCGGCGAAGTCGATGATCACCGTGCGACCAAACCGCGGGTGGCTCGCAATGGAAACCCCGACGGCACCGAATCGGGGGTCGAGAATATTGCGGCGATGCCCTCGAGATGTAACCCCGTCGTCGATCAGGAGCCGACTGACGATCTCGCGTCCACTGACTGGACCATAGGCGGCGACTTCTCCGACGATCCATTCCCAATGCCCCTGGTCGGCGATCCGTGCCGACGGGGTCGAGCCATCGCGGCCGCCGTGGCCCGTCTCGCCGGTCGCTGCCTGCTCCGCGGCTTGCATGCGTGCAGCCCGGGTCAATGCGGCGGAAACCAGCAGGGGACCCATGGGGGCCGTTTCGTCCAACTCTTGGGCTGCCTCATCGACTGCGGCTGACCCTTCATGTGTACGCAAGCCCCGGCCGCGTGGGTCGAGTGGGTCGAGATAAATCTTCCCATGAAAGAGGATCCGGCGCGGCCTAAGGAACAGTCTTGCATAAGCGGCAGGGTTTGACCGGGCCAGGTTGATATGCGTGACCACGTCGCGCTCCTCCGGTGTCAGCAAGCCGCCCGCACCCGCGATGGCGAGGTCGGCGGGACTCCACTGCTCAACCGCGTCTGCGTGCGGGGGTCTCTCTCTTGCCGACTGCACGGCGCAGCCCATGAGCATGGCCGATAGAATCGCGACCCAGGCGCAACTGAAGGCACCGCTGCCGGACGGGCGAGTCGAATCAAGATGGCGGCTTACCGCCTCGTGCGGGGACGGCGACGGTCGCAATGCCGGATGAGGATGCGGACTGGTCCACCGCGCCGCAGCCCGGCGCGCCAACCGCTGACGGTACCCACGAGGCAGACAGCACATAGCGGGATAGGATCAGAAGTGAAAGTAGATGAATGGCGCACAATTTAATGGCACGCGCCACGAGAACGGCGCTGCGGCAATCTCCGTAAATCCCGCGTAGGCCGGCCGGTCGAGTCGGAGTTTCCACTGCCCGGACGCCGCAGCCGGAATGCGGCCGAGGACGGCATCCGCAATCACCGGCAGGAGAATGGCGGGCAACACCCAAGGCCGCATTGTCTCGGATAATCTTGTTCATAGGCGTAGGCCCCGGGATAGGTTAACTGGGCCACGCGAACGTTGAAGCCGGGCTGCGCCGACAACCGCTCGGTGAGAGGCCGTCACCGCCCCACCGCCGGTGTCATTGTATTCACCGGTCAAGGTGCTGCCGTTTTGCCGCTGATGCGTGCCTGCAGCCGGGCGAGTTTTTTCTTTAGGGCGCTGGAAGTCGGATTGGCCTTGATGCCGATCTGCAGGGTGGCGATCGCTGAATCGTTGTTTCCCAGCGATTCAAAGAGATCGCAGAGGCCGATGTAGGCCTGGATATGGGTCGGCTTGATGCCGATGGCTTTTCGGAAACGTTCCTCTGCCTCCTTCGGGTGACCACGTAGCGTTTCCCATTCACCGGCCTTGGTGTGCATCTCAGGAATCAATGAACATGTACTCTGGGAATTTCCCAGTACATATTCAAGATTGGCGATACCCCTGCCGTAATAGAAGTCAGCGGGCGTCCTGTCTGATTCCTGTCGGAAATAGCCGCGGTTAGCCCAGGCCAAGGCCCAGCAGTAGTGGTGGTGTCCGCTGCACCCTGATCGCTGAAAGGCGGCGAGCTTGGCCGCGAGCTCAGGGTTCTTGGTATCCTGAGGGAGCAGACGACCGGTCTGGTTAAACACCAGACACCAGGTCGGCAAGGTCGCGGCCTCGGCGGCGTTCATACGGGGGTCGTCCGCAATAACGGGGGGCGCCGCGAGCAGGATAAAGATGAGTCGGATGGCCGTCCCAAGAGCAATGAGCGGGTCACGCATTGATAACCTCAAGCTGCGGTGAAGCTGGTGTCTAACCGGGATTGAAGCGGAGATCAAGAACGAGTTATATCAGGCTGAGCACGGTGTCATCTACGCGTCCGACGGGGTGTCGCCGCGGCGGCCCGCGGGGCCGGTTTGGCGGCTGTCGCTTTCAGTCCTTGATTCGCTCGCGATGTCCCCCGAATTGGTAACGCATGGCCGACAGGACCTGATTGGCGAAATCCGCCTCGCCGCGGGAACTGAAGCGCTCGAACAATGCGGCGGTCAAGAGCGGCGCCGGGGTCCCGGTCTCGATCGCGGCGAGGCTGGTCCAGCGGCCCTCACCGGAGTCTGACACCCGCCCGCCGAATTGTGCAAGTTCCGGGTCGGCCTGAAGCGCGGTGGCGGTCAGATCCAGGAGCCAGGAGGCGACCACGCTGCCGCGCCGCCAGACCTCGGCCACCGCGGCCAGGTCGAATTGGTACTGGTAGTGTTCGGGGTTGCGCAGCGGCGCCGTCTCAGCGTCCGCCGGCCGGTCCGCGCGCCCGGCCCCGGCGTGCCTCAGGAGGTTGAAGCCCTCCGCATAGGCGCCCATCAGGGCGTATTCGATCCCGTTGTGGACCATCTTGACGAAGTGTCCGGCACCGCTCGGCCCGCAGTGCAGATAGCCCTGTTCCGCACGGCTGGGCGGGTCGGTCCGTCCGGCGGTGCGCTCGATGTCGCCGAGGCCGGGGGCCAGCGACCTAAGGATCGGGTCCAGGCGCTCGACCGCCTGCGCCTCGCCGCCGATCATCAGGCAATAGCCCCGCTCCAGGCCCCAGACGCCGCCGCTGGTCCCGCAGTCGATGAAATGGATGCCCAGCGGTGCGAGGCGGGCGGCGTGCGCAAGGTCGTCGCGATAGTTCGAGTTGCCCCCGTCGATGAGGGTGTCCCCGGCGCCCAGATGGGGCAGCAGGTCGTCGATGACCCGCTCGACCACCGCGGCCGGGACCATGATCCACGCGTTGCGCGGCGGGGTCAGCCGGGCGCAGAGGTCGGCTGGGTCCGCGGCGCCGATCGCGCCCGCCTCGACCAGCGCGGCCACCGCTGCGGCATCCCGGTCATAGACGACACACTGGTGCCCGGCGCGCAGCAGGCGCAGGACCATGTTGGCGCCCATCCGGCCGAGGCCGATCATTCCGAGTTGCATGGTGAGACCCTCTGCTTCGCGTTATTCGCGCACTGATTGACGCGGGTGAACCCAGAAAGAAGTTATCCACAGATGAACACAGATGAACACAGATTATTTATTGGCTTACGCTTGGCCGGAGGCTCGCCTTGTGGGTGATTGTGACAGTAGCGACAAGCGCATGACAATTGCCGAGAAATCTGTGTTCATCTGTGGACTTTAGGACGACAGGCGAGGGCGCGGCGTGCGGGGCCCTCAGACCGGGTGGGCCTCCAGCACCACCAGGGCGTGGGCGCCGACGCGGATCTGCCCGGCCGTCATGGGGGCCGGGGTGTCCGGCGGGAAGACGCCCGGCTCCGCCATGGTGTCCACGGCCAGGGTCCAGCGCCGGCCCGGCAGGGGCGGCACCGCGAACTCGAGTGCATCCTCCCACATATTGAACATGACGTGCAGCGGCGGTTCCGCGGCGCTGACCCCGGCCAGGGTGAAGGCGAGGGCGCGGTTGTCGGGGACCGACCAGCGTGGTTTGTCGAGCTGCAGCCCGTGCCAGGCGATGTCCGGCAGGTCCTGCCCGGGCTCCGGCGCCCCGGTGAGGAAGCGGTCGCGGGTCAGGCTCGGATGGCGGCGGCGCAGGGCGATCAGGCCGCGCACATACTCGAGCATGGGCCGTTGCGCCTCCACCTGGCTCCAGTCGAACCAGGACAGTTCATTGTCCTGGCAGTAGGTGTTGTTGTTGCCGTCCTTGCTGCGCAGGATCTCATCCCCGGACAGCAGCATGGGCACCCCCTGGCTCAGCATCAGGATGCCGATGAAGTTGCGCGCCTGACGGCGGCGCAGGGCCAGGATGGCGGGATCGTCGGTCGGCCCCTCGACCCCACAGTTCCAATTGATATTCTGGTCGCTGCCGTCGCGGTTGCCCTCGCCGTTGGCCAGGTTGCGCTTGGTCTCGTAGCTCACCAGGTCCCACAGGCAGAAGCCGTCGTGACAGGTGATGAAGTTCACCGAGTTGGCCGGCCGCCGCCCGCGCGCCTGGTAGAGGTCGCTGGAACCGGCGATGCGGGTGGCGACCTCCGGGATCAGACCAGGGTCACCGCACACGAAGGCGCGCATCAGGTCGCGGTAGCGCCCGTTCCACTCGGCCCAGCGGAAGCCCGGGAAGTCGCCCACCTGATAGAGCCCGCCGGCGTCCCAGGCCTCGGCGATGATGTGGGAGCGGTTCAACAACGGAGACAACTCGGTGGCCCACAAGAACGGGGCATGATAGAGGGGGTTGCCGTCCTCCCCGCGGGCCAGGGCGCTGGCCAGGTCGAAGCGGAAGCCGTCCACATGCATTTGCTGCACCCAGTAAAGCAGCGCATCCACCAGGAAGCGGGTGACGATCGGGTGGTTGCAGTTCACCGTGTTGCCGCAGCCGGTGTAGTCGCGGTAGAGGCGGCGGTCGGTGAAATTCAGGTGATAGAAGACCTCGTTTCCCAAGCCCTTGAAACTGATGGTCGGACCAGTCCCGCCGCCCTCCGCGGTGTGGTTGAAGACGACGTCCAGGATCACCCCGATCCCGGCGCGGTGCAGCGCCTTGACCATGTCGCGGAACTCGTCGCGCGCCCGCGTCGCGTCGGCGGCGAAATGGGGGTGGGGGGCGAAAAAGCTGTGGGTGCTGTAGCCCCAGTAGTTCTGGTGCCCCAGGGCGGCGGTCGCGGGCGGGACATCCTGGCGGTCGAAGGCCATGATCGGCAGAAGTTCCACATGGGTGATGCCCAGGTCGCTCAGATAGGGGATCTTGTCGATCAGGGCCCGGAAGGTGCCGGGGTGGGCGGCCCCGGCGGAGGGGTGGCGGGTGAAATCACCCAGGTGCATCTCATAGATCACCGACTCGCTGAGCGGGACGTGGAGGGGTTGGTCGCCCTCCCAGTCGTAATCGTCGCGCAGCACCTGGGCGCGCATGGCGGTCGCCACATTGTCCCCGGGCCGGGCGGCGCGCGCCCGGTCCCAGAGGCGGTCGCTCACGGTCGTCGCCCAGGGGTCCAGCAGGGCCTTGTCCCCATCGATCCGGGCGCCGCTCTCGCGCGTATCGCAGCGGCCGTCGACCCGCCAGTTGTACCAGGTGCCGCTCGGCAGGTCCAAGACCAGGCAGTGCCAGAAAAAAAAGGTGCGGTTCACCCGCGGGTCGAGGCGGATGATCTGGAAGGGCGCGGGCGCCTCTTCGCGGTCGAACAGCAGGATCTCCGCCTGCTGCGCATAGCGGCTGAAGACGCAGAAGTTGACCCCGCCGTCGACGAAGGCGGCACCGCCCTGGTCCCAGTTGCCGGGTTCGACGCGATAGGTGGGTTGGGTCATGTCGTTTTCTCCGCGTTGCCGGGGCGTGATTGTTGAGCCCCCTCGATCCTAGCCCGCCACGCCACCGTAAGGTGCTGATTCTTTACTCCCCTTATAGGGGGCTTGACGTGGAGGCTCTGACGTTACGCCGGGGCTGTGCTCGGGTGATTCTAACCGCGGGCGCCACGCGGGCCTAGGTATTATCCTCGCCAACAGTGGTTTTCAGGCCAATCCAGGCTCGCCAACGCCCCCTTGGCGATGTAGAATTCCTGTCACGTGACCGGCTTGCGCGCGTTCCCCACCGAGGGTTGAAGCAGTGTGAAGGCGACCACTGCCTGTCTGATCACCCGTAAGTCCGGCTTGAGTTGGAGGCACCCTTAGGATGGCGAACGCCGACTACATTCTCGGCCCGGATGGTATCCATCAGCCGCCAACTTCGGTCGAACACCGGGATGAGGAGTACCCGGAGCGTGGCTTCGACACCCTGTGGGCGATGCAGGAGCGGCATTTCTGGTATCGTGGTCGCCATCGTTTCTTGCTGGGTGCGCTTGATCGGTACCACGCCGCTGGCGAGGCCCCGTGGGCTGCCGTCGACCTTGGCGGGGGGGTGGGGGGATGGGTGCGCTATCTGTCAGACCACCGACAGGGCCTGTTTCAATCCCTGGCGTTGGCCGATTCCTCCCGGGTCGCGCTCGGGATGGCGGCCAATGTTCTGCCCGCGGGCACGCGGCGCTTCCAAGTCGATCTCACGAACCTTGGCTGGTCCGAGCACTGGGATGTCGTCTTTCTCTTGGACGTGATCGAGCACCTGCCGGACGACCTGCGCGCATTGCGCGAGGCGCGTCAGGCCCTCAAGCCGGGTGGCCTGCTGTTCGTCACGACCCCGGCTCTGCCCCAGTTCTGGAGCTACAATGATGAGATTGCCCAACATCTTCGTCGGTATACCCGCCAGGATTTCGCGCGTCTAGCCAAGTCGGCTGGCCTCCAACTCTGCGATGCCCGCTACTTCATGTTTCTGCTCAGTCCGCTGTACTGGCTTGCCCGGCGTCGGCCGGGGGTCGCCAAGATGACCGAGACAGAGAAGCGCGAGATTGCGCTTCGTGCCCATCGCGTCCCGGCGCGGCCAATCAACGTGGTACTTACCGCTATCTTCGCAGCCGAAACACCGCTCGGCCACCAGGTCCGCTTCCCTTGGGGCACATCGATCCTCGCGGTTTTTCGTAAACCATACTGCCATGTCTAGCATCTCGCGAAACGGGTGGAGACGAAAGTCGCGATGACATTAATTTCAGTTGTTATTCCCGTTTACAAGGCGGAAGATTGCCTGCGAGAGCTTTATCGACGAATAAGGGCTTCACTCGAGACCATGTCGGCGGATTTTGAAGTGATTTTCGTCGAAGATTGCGGTGGTGATCGTTCATGGGCGATCATGCGCGACCTGGCGCAGCTTGACCCTCGCGTCAAAGGCCTGCAATTTAGTCGCAACTTCGGCCAGCACTATGGGATTACTGCCGGCCTCGATTACTGTAGGGGGGACTGGGTGGTAGTCATGGACTGCGACCTGCAGGACCAACCCGAGGAAATCCCGCGGCTCTATGACAAGGCGCAAGAAGGGTATGACGTAGTCTATGCGCGTCGAGCGCTGCGCCAGGATTCTTTTTTCAAGCGCATGTCTTCGCGGGCTTTCTACGCTGTGTTCGACTATCTCACCGAGCAGCAGAGCGATCCGGCCACCGCTAATTTCGGGATCTACAGCCGCGACGTGATCGATAATTTTCGGCGCATGCGCGAGTCGGTGCGCGCGTTTCCTCTTTTTATACGGTGGTTGGGTTTTCCATCCGCCGCTATCGATGTCGAGCACGCTCCCCGTTTCAGCGGTAAATCAAGTTACACGTTTAATAAGCTACTACATCTGGCGATCAACTCCATCGTTGCGCAGTCGAATCGTCCTCTGCGTCTGTCGATAAAATTTGGCTTCGTCATGGCGTTCTGTTCTCTGTTATTCGGCTGCTACGCCATGCTGCGCTACTTGATTTATTCGGTCCCGGTAATGGGGTGGACTAGTGTGATCGTCTCAATCTATTTTTTGGCTGGCCTTATGTTTATCAACATCGGATTCCTTGGTCTCTATATTGGCCGCATTTATGATGAAGCCAAGCAGCGGCCGCTATATGTGGTTCGTGAGCATCTCAATCTGATGCAAGGTTCCATAGGCAGATAAATGATCAGTCTCCAGCGTTACGGCATAATCCTGCGTCAGATCGGGCCGGATGATCTGGAAAAGGTTCGCTTATGGCGGAACGGTCCCGACGTGGTGAAGTATATGGCCTATCGGGATGAGATCACCCCGCAAATGCAGCAGCGCTGGTTTCAAGGACTGTGCAAGCGAGGTGACTTGTATTTTCTGATTTGCGACGCCGGGAAAGATGTCGGGGTCATCAACCTCAAGGATATCGACAGGCAGAAACAAGAAGCCGAGGGCGGCATTTTCATGGGGGCGGAGGAATTCTGCAATTCGTTGACTCCTTTTCGGGCCTCGCTCTGTCTCGCGGACTTCGGTTTTGAAGTGTTGGGCCTGCAGCGAATCAGAGCCCACATCCTTGATGGCAACCGTAGGGCCATTCGCTACAATACCTTGCTTGGCTATAAGCCGACGCAGATCATTGTGGATCAGTCTAACCGCCGTTATTATCTCGAGCGGGCGGACCACTACCACCATGTTTTACCCAGACTTGCGAAGGTCATGGGCTATCAACCATAGAGAGCCAGACAATGAATAGGCAAGAATTTCTTACCGCGATGGAAGAGATGCTCGAATTGGACGCCGGGCAACTGAAAGGGGATGAATCGTTGGCCGATCTTCCCTGGGACTCGTTGGCCGTCGTGTCCTTTATCGCCTTGGCCGATGAGCATCTTGATGTCGCGGTCAGTCCGCAGCGCCTGGCTCAAGCCAAGACTATTGGTGAGGTGCTGGCGCTGGTGGCAGATAAGCTCAATTGAGCATGGGAGAGTCGCATGAGTGAAGCGACATTCCAGGGCGTCCGTATCCGCGGAGTGGCGGCTGCGGTCCCGGAGCTGGTGCGTACCCTTGCCGACGATGCCATGGTCTTCGACGCTACTGAAGTCGAGAAGATCAGCGCGAGTACCGGAGTCAGGCAGCGGCATGTCGGTATGACGCTCACCACCGCAGACCTTTGCCAGGCGGCGGCAGAACGATTGCTTGCTGAAAGCGGATGTGCCCGCGAGTCGATCGATGCGGTCATCTTCATCTCACAAACGCCCGATTACCGACTGCCAGCCACGAGCTGTTGCTTACAGCAGCGCCTCGGTCTTTCCCAGCAGTGCGCCGCCTTCGATGTCAGTCTGGGATGTTCCGGTTATCTATACGGACTGTGGTTGGCTTCAGGTATGATTTCCTGTGGTGCGATCCGGCGCGCTCTGGTTTTGGCGGGTGATACGAGCTTGAGGATCTGCTCTCCCGAGGACCGCTCGGTGGCGCTGCTCTTCGCTGATGGCGGTACGGCAACCATTGTCGAGCGACATGACGCTACCGCGCCGAGCCATTTTGTGCTTGGTACCGACGGGAGCGGTGAGCCGCACCTGAACATTCCCGCAGGCGGATTCCGTATGAGGAGTTCCCCAGAGATGTTCATCCGCCGTGAGTTCGAGGGAGGCAATAGGCGCGCCGCGACCGACCTTTACATGAACGGCGCGGAAATTTTTTCCTTCACTCTCCGGGTTGTGCCTGCGTTAGTCAAGAAAGTGCTCGAGAGAGCCGGACTAGCCGCCGAAGGCGTGGACCAGTTTGTCTTTCATCAGGCCAACAAGTTCATGCTTGATCACCTGATCAAGCGAATGAAGTTAGCGCCTGAGAAGTGCCTGCTGGGTCTGGAGAACTACGGCAACACCAGCTCGGCGTCGATCCCGCTGGCGATGGTCACGCATTTGGGCGAACGTTTGCGTCGCGAGGAACTCAGCCTGGTACTGGCCGGATTCGGGGTCGGTTTTTCGTGGGGTGGTGCGAGCCTGCGTTGCGGCCCTATGACCGTGCCGGCATTGGTGCTCGTTCCGGAACCACTGAGGCCATAACGAGAAGTGAGGAAGTGATGTACAATCCACTGAGTCTCGAAGGGAAACGCATCATGGTCACCGGGGCATCCTCTGGTATTGGTCGTGCGTGCGCAGAAATGATCAGTCGGTTAGGGGGGGAAGTCGTACTAGTGGCCCGCGATGAACAGCGGCTACGCCAGACCCTAGAGAGCCTGGATGGCAGTGGACACGAAGTGCATCGATTTGATCTAAGTGATTCAGACGCGACTCCCGCATGGATGAAACAAGTGACTCTATCGGGAAAGGTGCTATCGGGCATGGTTCATTGCGCTGGCATTGAAATCACCCTGCCAATCAAGACTATGAAGTTCGCCGATTATCGCCGCTTGATGAGCATCAACCTGGATGCTGCGTATGCGTTGTCCAAGGGATTTAGACAGCGGAATGTGGGGTCTCCAGCGTCGTCGATCGTATTCATTTCTTCAGTGGCGGCAATTAAGGCGATGCCCGGGATGATTGCTTACGCTACTAGCAAAGCCGCGCTGTATGGTTTGACGCGGAGTCTTGCGGTTGAGCTGGTTCGAGATGGAATTCGAGTGAACTGCGTAACCCCTGGTCTTGTCGAGACGGAGATGAAAATTCAGATGGATAGAAAGAGAACGCCAGAGCAGATGCAGGCTGTTCGGGCTAGTCACCTATTGGGATTAGGCACTACAATGGATGTCGCGCACGCAGTGGTCTTTCTACTCGCTGAGACCGGCCGATGGATTACCGGATCGAATTTGGTCGTGGACGGGGGTTACTCGATTAATTAGTGGCTGGAGTTTAGGGAATATTATGCCGTGAAAGCAAAAATTGGTGGGGTCAGCTATGTGCTGCCGCAGATCAAGCTCACTAATGCAGATCTAGTGCGGGATTATGCCGACTGGACAGTTGACAAGATTGCCGAAAAGACTGGTATCGATCAGCGCTATATTGCCGCTGAAGGAGAATGTGCGTCGGACTTGGGAATCCAAGCGGCCGAAGAGCTTTTTGCTACGGGTATTGCTTCTGCGGCCGATATCGACTATCTGTTGTTCTGTACTCAAAGTCCCGACTATTTTTTGCCGACATCGGCTTGCATCATCCAGAATCGCCTTGGTCTGCGAACAGCAGTCGGTGCCCTGGATTTCAATCTCGGCTGCTCCGGTTATGTTTATGGACTCGGCTTGGCCAAAGGGCTGATCGAAACCGCCCAGGCGGCGACGGTGCTTCTGATCACGGCTGAGACCTATAGCAAGTTTATACACCCCGGGGATCGTAGTGTGCGTACCCTCTTCGGCGATGCCGCGACGGCCACGCTGATAACGACAGTGCCGGACGACACCGAAATGATTGGCCCGTTCATCTATGGTACTGACGGTGCGGGGGCCAGGAATCTAATGGTTCCTGCCGGGGGGGCCCGACAGCGATCCTCGGCCCAGACGACTGTGGTCTCGGAAGATGATCAGGGTAATCTGCGTGCTCTGGATAATCTTTATATGAATGGGTCTGAGATTTTTGGATTTACACTGAGTAGTGTACCCAAGGCGGTGAAAGCGCTGTTGGACAAGGCTGGCGAGAGTATCGACACGGTGGATCTTTTTGTTTTTCACCAAGCTAACCGCTTCATGCTCGAACACTTGCGTAAGAAGTGCCAAATCCCGCAAGAGAAATTCGTCCTTGCTTATCAGCGCTTCGGGAACACCGTGTCCTGCACCATTCCCATTGCGCTAAAGGAAGCAGAGCGATCGGGACAACTCCGCAGGGGGATGCGAGTCATGTTGGTAGGCTTTGGCGTCGGCTATTCATGGGGAGGTTGCTTCGTCGAATGGTAATCGGAGCAATGGGGGCAGACATCTTGCTCAGTGCGGTTCTTTTTTCTTTCCGACGTTTTTCAGATGCTGCATCTCAATCTCGAACCACAGTGCTTGATAGGACCTGTCTTGTTTTTTCACTCGATGCGGGCATGGAATGCGTTTTGTCTTTTACCCGACGTTACTCCCCCCTCTAAAGCATCCGGTCGTGATTGCTGAATGTGCTCTACAACGTTGTTCTCGATCGCCCTTGGCGTATTTGGGGCTCAGGGGATGGAAGTGATATGTACCAGACGATTGGGCAATTTTTTCGGTATGGTATCGTTGGTGTGTTGTCGAATGCCGTCGGTTATTTGCTTTATCTCGGCATGACCGGGGTTGGGATAGGCCCGAAAGTTGCGATGACGCTGCTATACGCGATCGGAGTCGCTCAAACTTTCGTCTTCAATAAGCGCTGGACCTTCCGGCACCAGGGCCATCTTAGTATCGCGTTTGTCCGATACATTGCAGCTTATGGCTTCGGTTATTTTCTCAACCTTTTCGGCTTGCTGCTCTTGGTCGATCACATGGGGCTGCCTCATCAACTCGTTCAGGGGGCGATGATTCTGACGCTTGCCGTGATGCTCTTCCTGGCACAGAAATTCTGGGTGTTCAAGCCCCTCATAGACGTCAAAACGTGAAAGAACTGCATCTGTGCAAATTCCATATAACAAACCTTACCTTGGCGGCAAAGAGCTTTGGTATATCGCGCAGGCCCATGCCAAGGGCCAGATGGCCGGCGATGGCAGCTTCACCAAGCAGTGTCAGGGGTGGCTGGAGAATCGAACCGGGTGCCGTAAGGCACTGTTGACGCACTCCTGTACGGCGGCGCTGGAGATGTCCGCCATCCTCGCCGACATCCAGCCGGGCGACGAGGTGATCATGCCGTCCTTCACCTTCGTTTCCACTGCCAATGCCTTCGTCCTGCGTGGCGGCGTACCGGTGTTTGTGGACATTCGTCCCGATACGCTCAACCTGGACGAAACCAGGATCGAGGCGGCCATCACCCCGCGCACCCGAGCCATCGTGCCGGTCCACTATGCGGGCGTGGCCTGTGAGATGGACGTCATCATGGCGCTCGCCGAGCGTTATGGGCTACTGGTGATCGAGGACGCGGCGCAGGGGATCATGTCATCCTATCGGGGCCGGCCGCTCGGCAGTATCGGGCATCTTGGAACCCTGAGCTTTCATGAGACCAAGAACATTATCTCCGGCGAGGGCGGGGCGCTCTTGATCAGTGACCCAGCGCTCGCCGACCGCGCCGAGATCATCCGCGAGAAGGGCACGAATCGCAGTCAGTTTTTTCGCGGTCAGGTGGACAAGTACACGTGGGTCGACATCGGCTCGTCCTATCTGCCGGGGGAAATCATCGCGGCCTTTCTCTGGGCGCAGATGGAGGAGGCGGGTGTCATCACCGCCCGGCGGCTTGCGCTGTGGGAGCGCTATCATGCGGCTTTTGAACCGCTGGAGCGCGCCGGGCGGGTGCGCCGGCCAAGCGTTCCGGACGGCTGCGGGCACAATGGACATCTTTACTACCTGCTGTTGCGCGATCTCGATGATCGTACGGCCTTTATTGCGACGATGAAGCAGGCGGAGATTTCCTGCGTCTTTCACTATGTTCCGCTGCATAGCGCACCCCTGGGGCGGCAGGTGGGGCGCGCGGCTGGAACCTTGGCGGTAACCAGCGAGTTGGCTGAGCGGCTGGTGCGCTTGCCCCTATGGCTGGGGTTGGAGGGCGAGCAGGAACAGGTGATCGAGGCGGTGGGGCGGGCCTTGGAGGACGAGACACGGCGGTGATGGGAACGATCGTGCCGCGATTCATCTCTCCGATGCCGGCTCCACCCAATGCTCGCCGCCTCTGCTGGAGGACATCTCCTGCGCCATCGACCGCGGTGAGCGGGTCTGCTTGGTCGGGCGTAACGGGACCGGCAAGTCCACCCTGCTTAAGATCATCACCGGGGAGGTCCACCCGGACGGGGGTGAGGTGCGTTTCGGCCAGGGTATGACCGTGGCGCGCCTGGCCCAAGAGGTCCCGCTGCATGGCGACACCAGTGTCTTCGACGTGGTGGCCGAGGGGCTGGGCGACCTGGGGACCCTGGTACGGGACTACTTCTACCTCTCGCACCACATGACGGTGACGACGACGGCCGACGAACTGGCGCAGTTGGCGCACATCCAGCGGCAGTTGGACGACCGCGGTGGTTGGGAGATCGAGCAGCGCACCGAGCGTGTCATCTCCCGCTTGGGGCTGGACGCCGAGACGCCCTTCAATGCCCTCTGCGCCATCGGACCCAATGGGGTCGGCAAGAGCACCCTGTGCGGTTCCTGCTCGGGGACCTGGAGCCCCAGTCCGGGACCATCCGCCGCGGCAGCAATCTTCGGTTCGCCGATTTCGACCAGATGCGCGCCCAGCTCGACCCGGAGCGCAGCGTCCAGGACAACGTCGTCGGCGGCAGCGACCAGGTGCTGGTGGACGGCCAGAGCCGCCACGTCCTGTCGTCTGCGCGACTTCCTGTTCAGCCCGGAGCGCGCTCGCCAGCCCGTCAAGGCCCTGTCCGGGGGCGAGCGCAACCGGCTCTTGCTCGCCAAGCTCTGCACCCGCCCGGTCAACCTGCCAGAGTTCGAGTTCGACCAGCGGGTCGCTTGGTAAGGCGCTTCACCCCTGCCGGCCCGACGGCCACTCTTGCGGGTTCCGCCAGGCCACCCTCAGATCGCCTGCCTGGGCCATCAACCGTCTTGCCCGGCACCTTCCGGGCGGCTAAGATGGGGCCATATCCGGTCTAGGATGGTTGAATTTCCTCTCCGTTAATGAACGTTGCCTGCCAATCGCCGCGCCGCCAGCGCCGACTTATATCCGCTGTCGCGGCGGCTGTCCTTGTCGCCGTGGCCCTTGTGTACGGTCTCACCCTTACCACTGTGCCGGGGGTTCATTGCGATGAACCCTGGCTCGCGGAACGTAGCCTGAGCCTGCTAGAGACCGGCCAGTTCTCGTGCCCCTCGTTTCCCCTCTCGTACGCCCAGGTCGGTTCTATTTCCCCGGCGGCGGACGTGCTCCAGGTCAATATCTTCAGGCTGCTGGGGTACAACCTGACCTCGGTGCGCTTGCTGTCCCTTGCCGCCTTCCTGGGCTCCCTATTCTTTTGGTACCGAGTCATCCTCGCACTGTCGGATGAGTGGGCCGCAGTAGCCTTCCTGTATCTGTATCCGGCCCAGGTCCTGGTGTTTTACGCCGCACATATCGGCCGCTTTGAAATGCCGATCATCTTCGTCTTCTCCGTAGCCGTGTACCTGGCGGTCGCCTGGCGGCCGGGTATATCCGCGCAGGTGCGGTTCTTTCTGGTCGCTGCGACCGGCAGCCTCGCCGTGTTCTTTCATCTCCCAGGTGCCTTGGTACCAGTGGTCGCGGTTCTGGTAGGCGCCTGGGCACAACGGCTCCCGCGTGCGCAGTTGTTGCCCGCGGCCCTGTCGGCAACGGCCGGTGCGCTGGCGATGGCGATCCTATATCTGAGCCTGATCGACCTCGATGCATTACGCTGGGCATTGACCGGTGATTACCGCAATGCGGTCGGACCGCAGGCCGCGTCCACGGGTGGCTTCGGTGCTTATCTGAGCAACTGGCTGCAACTGACCTTGCGCGGAAGCTGGGTCGCCGGTCCGATCTACGAAGGGACCCTGCTGACCGCTATCTGTCTGCCCTGGTTTATCGTCGGGCTGAGCATGCGGCGCACCAGGTTCGGGGTGGCCACACTGCTCATCGGCGCTGCACTGACGCTACTCCTGCTCGCTGTGATCGGCCATCCCAACGAGCACTATCTCGTGTACATCAGTCCTTGGGCAGCTGGCGCACTGGCAATCGGACTCACCGCCGTCGGTACCGGCTGCCCGAACCAGCGAACCCTCTCAACAAAGCTCTGGTGGGGCGCCGCCCTGGCAACCTTGCTCTTGTTTGGGCTGCGCCTCGTGGTATTCATCACCGTCGCCTATCGTGGCAATTTCCAGGACTATCGGGCAAGTTTGCAGGCCGGCATACCAGCCGGCGCAGTCGTCTTCGCAACGATCGAGAACCAAATCCTGGTGGTTGGTGCCAACCGCCTGGTTGCCCTCGACGATCTGCGCATGCTGCACCGAATGGGCCGCAGCCCGGCGGTCGGGGACTACTTTGCCAACACCGGGGTCGGGTATGTCATTCTGGATGCGGAGGCCTACCGCACCCTGCGGCGCCCGGCCTCCCAACCTTGGGGCGAAGAAGTGATCACCTACATCCATCAACACGGAAGACTCGTCGCGCGTGTGCCGAACGACTACCTGCGGCTGACACCAGGCCTTGCATCACTGGCTCCAGTCGGCGGCGTACTTGCAAGCTTGCACCCTACATATCGGCGGCAAAGTGAAGCACCGACGGAAGTCTGGCAGCTGCCGCAGAGGCCCTAGCGGAAACCGATCAGGCCCCGCGCGGGCGGCACTGACGCCTGGGGCCATGAGCAAACCCTTCCGCCGCCCGTCACCTGCTGCCATCGAGGAGCAACGGTGTCACAAAAAACAGCAGGAACGGACGCGACGTAAGCGACCCGCCCGCAGTTCGCGGCCAACCTAACCGCACGCCGACACGCTGTTTCGGCTGCTGCGCGACAGCGACGTGGCCCACCTCGAACAGGTCCATATCGACTTTGGTCGCGGTGCCTGATCCGCACCAAGACCTTTCGACGCTATCTGCTCAACCAGGCCTATCCCATTGCCATCGACGGCGCCCAGAAGTTCACCCTGTTACTCGACGGCCTGTATCCCAACGGACCGGTGATGCAGTCCCGCCATCAGTGCTTCAGGGCTGTCCTAACGCCTTGCATTTTCCAGCCTGCTCGATACCCTGCTTGGCTGCGTCCCCCACATCTGCCGCTGCCCCGTTTTTTGCCTGGAACCCCCATGACCATCCTGAGCCTTGAATCCGTTGCCCTGTCCTACGGCCTGCCGCCCCTGCTGGAGGACATCTCCTGCGCCATCGATCGCGGCGAGCGGGTCTGCTTGATCGGGCGTAACGGGACCGGCAAGTCCACCCTGCTCAAGATCATCACCGGGGAGGTCCACCCGGACGGGGGTGAGGTGCGTTTCGGCCAGGGTATGACCGTGGCGCGCCTGGCCCAGGAGGTCCCGGTGCATGGCGACGCCAGTGTCTTCGACGTGGTGGCCGAGGGGCTGGGCGACCTGGGGACCCTGGTGCGGGACTACTTCCACCTCTCGCACCACATGACGGTGACGACGACGGCCGACGAACTGACGCAGTTGGCGCACATCCAGCAGCAGTTGGACGACCGCGGCGGCTGGGAGATCGAGCAGCGCACCGAGCGCGTCATCTCGCGCCTGGGGCTGGACGCCGAGACTCCCTTCAATGCCCTGTCGGGCGGGCTCAAGCGGCGGGTGCTGTTGGCCCAGGCCCTGGTGCGGGGGCCGGACCTGCTGCTGCTCGACGAGCCGACCAACCACCTGGACATCGACTCCATCGACTGGCTGGAGGGCTTTCTCAAGGATTTTCAGGGGGGGCTCCTGTTCGTCACCCATGACCGGCGCTTCCTGCAACGCGTCGCCACCCGCATCCTGGAACTGGACCGCGGGCGCCTCACCGACTGGCCGGGCGACTATGCCAACTATCTGCGCCGCAAGGAGGAGCGGCGCCATGCCGAGTCCCAGGCCAATGCCCTCTTCGACCGTCGGCTGGCGGACGAGGAGGTCTGGATCAGGCAGGGCGTCAAGGCGCGGCGTACCCGGAACGAGGGTCGGGTGCGCGCCCTGGAGGCCATGCGCAGCGAGCGCATGGAGCGGCGCGAGCAACAGGGAACCGCACGCCTGCGCCTGAGCGAGGCCGAGCGCTCCGGCAAGCTGGTGGCCGAGGCCGATGGCGTCACCTATGGCTGGGGCGGTGCGCCCGTGATCCGCGATCTCAGCACCCTGATCCTGCGTGGGGACAAGGTCGGCATCATCGGACCCAATGGGGTCGGCAAGAGCACCCTGCTGCGGCTCCTGCTCGGGGACCTGGAGCCCCAGTCCGGGACCATCCGCCGCGGCACCAACCTCCAGGTCGCCTATTTCGACCAGATGCGCGCCCAGCTCGACCCGGAGCGCAGCGTCCAGGATAACGTCGCCGGCGGCAGCGACCAGGTGATGGTGGACGGCCAGAGCCGCCACGTCCTGTCCTATCTGCGCGACTTCCTGTTCAGCCCCGAGCGCGCCCGCCAGCCCGTCAAGGCCCTCTCAGGGGGCGAGCGCAACCGGCTCCTGCTCGCCAAGCTCTTCACCCGCCCGGCCAACCTGCTGGTGCTCGACGAGCCGACCAACGACCTGGACACCGAGACCCTGGAACTGCTGGAAGACCTGCTGGTCTCCTTCGCCGGGACCGTACTCCTGGTCAGCCACGACCGCGCCCTGCTGGACAACGTCGTCACCAGTTCACTGGTATTCGAGGGCAACGGCGTGGTCCAGGACTATGTCGGCGGCTACGAGGACTGGTTGCGCCAGCGCGCCCAGGCGCCCGCGGCGGCACCCAAGACCCTGGCGCCCGCCCCCGGACCGGCCGCGGCCGCGGCCGAGCCCAAGCGCGCGGTGGTCAAGCTGACCTTCAAGGAGAACAAGGAACTGACCGAACTGCCCGCCCGGATCGAGTCGCTGGAGACCGAGCAGGCGGCACTGAGTGCCCGCCTCGCCGACCCGGCCATCTACCAGGGCGACGGCGCCGCCCTGGCCGCGGTGCGCGAGCGGCTGACCGCGATCGAGGCTGATCTGGCCGCGGCCTATGTCCGGTGGGAGGCGTTGGAGGCGCGGCGGTAGGGCGGAACGCCGCAGGCGGTTCCGCCATCTTCGGCGCCGCCGTCATGGTGGATCGACGGTATTTTGCCGATCTCTTAACATGATGGCCTGCCCTGTCTAAAAACGTTCAAGCCGCTGTTATAAAACGATAATATTGCAATGAAGACCGCAACCGTCGCCGCTGCCGAGTCCCGTCTCTCGTCTTTGCTCGCCGACGTCGAGGTGGGCGAAGAGGTCGTCATCACCCGTCGCGGGCGGCCCTTGGCGCGGTTGGTTCCGGAGCCACCGGCCGCCGCGGCCTTCGATTGGGAGGCGCTGCGGGCCTGGGTGGAGGCTGGCCCCCCGGCATCGGGTGCAACAGTTGCGGAGCTTCGTGAACAGGACCTTCTGTGATTTATCTCCACACCTCCAAGGTAACCCATGAACCATCTTCGCCTCCTCATCGTGTCTCTCCTCAGCCTGATCGCCGTCGCCTGTGCGTCGCCCGCCCCGCCGGTTACGAGCGCGGAGCAGGAGGCGCGCGCCACCTTCGTGCAACTGGTCGAGGTCGCCAAGAAACGGCAGTTGACCCAATTCAAGGCGTTGATCGCACCGGCCGATCTCAAGGAAATGGAGGCCTTGGAAAGGGAGAAACCCGGCTTTTTCGAGATGTTTATGGGTTTTGTCGCCGACGGCGGCGATCCCAAGGAATACACCGCGCAGGTCAAGCCTGACCAGGTGCGGTTCGTCCGTCGCGTGACCGAGAAGACCGCCGACAGCTCCAGCACCGAGACGACGACGGTGACGATGATCCGGCAAGGAAACCGGTGGGTGTTTGGGAAGCCCCGCCCTTGAGGCACGCAGGACAGGTCGTTCTCGGAACTCTCCCGACACGGGCTTCGCGCCCCGCCGTTGGGAATAAGGGAGCATGCTCAGTCGGTTCCCGCCCGTGCGATCCCTGAGCCGCCTACTGCGGCCGCACCGGTCGGCGCTTACGCTTCGCGGGCGCCGGGGACTCCCCGCCCGCTGCCGTTCTACCCGTGCCGAACAATTCGGATAGCGATACGGTTGGGCGGTCCGGAAAACGCACCAGCAGCTCCAGGGAGCCGCCCATCGCGTCCACATAGCTGCGCAGAGTCGATAGGAGCATATCGGCCCGGTTTTCAAGACGCGAGATGCTGTCCTGTCCCATGCCTAACAATTCCGCCACACGCTCTTGAGTCAGGTCGCGCGCTTTGCGCAGGTCCCGCAGTGTCATTTCTTCCGCAATCAGCGCCGTGGCACGTTCTTCGACCTTCGCGCGACGCTCCGGCGGGAGCGCATTCATCAGGTCTTGTAGGTTCTTCATGGTTTGCTCTTGCTATTGCCCTTGCAGGCTGGCCAGATGCGCGCTGAACCGTTCGTCGGCCTTCGCGATGAGCCCTCGGTAGAAGCGTCGTTCGCCGACACCGCTCTTATCGCCGGCAACCAGCAGGATCGCTTGACGCTCGGGATCGAAGGCGAAAGCCACGCGCCAGACGCCGTCGTCTGCATCAAAACGCAACTCCTTCATGTTCGCGTGCCGCGATCCCTTCAAGGTATCCACGCGGGGGCGGCCGAGATGCGGTCCGAAGATTTCCAGGAGCTTCGCGTTGGCCAGCAACTCGTCCTGCACGGACTGCGGCAGACCCAGGAATTCCGGTTCAAACGCCGGATCGAGCAAAACGCCCCAATTCATCTTATCAGTATGATATCGGATAAATATGGTTTCAAGAACATATTTTCTCCGGATCGTCCAGTACGGCACGAATCCGGGTCAAGGGGTCGGCAGCGAGCCGAAGACGGGCACGACCTTCAGCAAGCTCAGTCCAAGCCCGGTGGCGAGCATCGGCAGGGCCCCGGCGAGGGCCGCGATGGCGAGTGTGCGGCTGCGCTCAGTGATGGGCACGCCATAGTGATCGGCCAGTCGCCCGATCAGGCGCCATTGGACCTCGGTCAGCGCTACGGTATCGAGCAAGCGGCAGGGGCAGGAGGCTGATGCCCATACCGGCGATGACATGGCTCTTAGAGTAGCCGCCCGAGCCGACGGCGGCGCCGACCAGCAATCCCAGCGGCAGACGCCGCTGCCAATCGATCGGCGGGTGCGCCAGGGTCCCGGGGATCAGGAGCGCCGACGCCACGCCGGTCGCCCCGGCGGTCGTGCCCAGGACCAGCGCCGGCAGGGTCGCCGCAGCCGGCGACACGGGCATCACGGGGGCTCATGGGGCAGCAGCTTACCGTGAAAATCTGGAGTCTATCTCCGGATTTTCATGGTGTGCCCGCGGCCAAATCGTCCACGCGAGACGGACGCTCAGACGGCAGTCACCGCGCCGGAAATCGGCATGTCGTTACGGCCCAGGGCGTGTTTGATGGCGGTCTCCCAGACGGTCGCCGCGCTGACCATGACCTGGTTGGCGGGATCGTCCCAGAAAGAGCAGTCATCCACAGATGAACACAGATTAACACAGATGATTCATTGACTTACGCTTGGCTGGGCACTCACCTTGCCGATGATTGTGACGATTGCGATAAGCGCATGACAATGCGAAGAAAATCTGTGTTCATCTGTGTTCATCTGTGGATTTTAGGATCATCGATCAGGGCCCGCGCCCGCTGCGACAGGCGTGGGTCGTCGACCAAGGCCCAGAGGGCGACGTGGGTGTCGAGCAGCAGCCTCATGGGGGCGGGTCGCCCGTGAACAGGCGCTCCACCAAGGCGTTGTCGCGGTCGATCGGGCAGGGCCTCGCGGGGCTTGGTTTTGGTCGCGTCCCGGGCCCTCGCGGCGGTGTGACCGCAGCGTAACGCCCTGCCGGCCTCGCGGGCGCGGTGTTCAACCCAAGTCCGGGAATTGCTCTCACAAAGACACAAAGACACGAAGAAAGACAGATCATTGATGGCGTTGCGCCGAGCGCCGCGCGGGTGACCTCCGCGGCCGACAGATCGCTCTGAAAATCTTTGTGATCTTTGTGTCTTTGTGAGAGAACCTCTCTTTTTGACTTTATAGCCCCGGCAGCGGCTGGGAGCGCCGCACCCCAGTGCGGCGCGGCCTCGCGAGCGACCGCGGCCTTGCGTTCTGCGGATAGGCCGCGCCGCACTGGGGTGCGGCGCTCCCAGTGCCTCTGCTCAGGCATCGCGCCCGGTCGCGCCGGGACCGAGCGCCCGCCGTCGGCGCGATCTCGCCTAGAATGGGGCCATGCCGACCATCGCCCGCCGCCAGTCCATCCGCGCCGCCGCCCGCCGCCTGGCGGGGCGCGCCTTCCCGCGCCGCGGCGCGCGGCCGGTGCCTTGGCCCGGGGCCGTGCTCGCACGCCTGGACCGCCTGCCCTGGCCCCTGCTGGTCACGCTCGGGCTGGTCCCCGCCGCCGCGCTCGGCTGGTTCGCCCTGCGCAGCCCGGCGGCCACGGCGCTGCTCCTGCTGCTGCTCCCCGTCGCCGACCGGCACCGGGTGAGGCTGGTGTGGCCGGGCGAACGCGCGGGGGCGGACCTGGCGCCCCCGCCGCCACGCCCGCCGGTGCTGCCGCCCGTGGTGTCGGCGCCCTGTCCGGTGCATGACCCGCTGATCGAGATGGTGCAACTGCCTGGCGGCAGCTTCCGGATGGGGTCGGACGAGGCGCGCGATCCGCAGGCTTACGACGACGAGTGTCCGTCGCGGGAGGTGCGCGTCAGCCCCTTCGCCATGGCCCGGACCCCGATCACCCGTGGGCTTTACCGGTCGCTGGTCAAGGACGCGCCGTCCTGGTGGCGGCGCGACAAGGACGACGATGCACTGCCAGCCAACTACGTCTCCTGGGACGACGCCCTGCGCTGCTGCAACGCTCTGTCCGAGCGCAGTGGGCTCAAGCCCTGCTACCGGCAGACCGCCGCGGGCTGGGACTGTGACTGGGCGGCAGACGGCTATCGCCTGCCCACCGAGGCCGAATGGGAATATGCCTGCCGGGCCGGTACCGGTACCCCCTGGTTCTGGGGCGCGGATGGGAAGGACGCCGGGCACTACGCCTGGTTCGGGACGGACTGGTTGACCGGCTCCGTGCATCGGGTCGCTCAGAAGCTTGCCAACCCCTGGGGTCTCCACGACATGTCTGGCAACTGCTGGGAGTGGTGTTGGGACTGGTACGCGAGCCCCTATGACCCGTCGGCAACGGAGGATCCCCGGGGGCCCGCGGGGGGGCAGTCGCGGGGGCTGCGCGGCGGCCATTTCGACAAAGTGCCCCGATCCCCGCGCTCCGCGGACCGGGTCGGGATCGCGCCCGAGGTCCGGCACAAGCTCATCGGGTTCCGTTGTGTGCGTGGTTCCGGCCGCCAGCCGCTCCCTTGATCCGTTGCTCCCTTGTCTTATTGCCTTCCCAGCCGCCAGTCCACTGCCATTGAGCCACGAGTCGGCAATTGATCACGCAAAGAGGCCAAGAACGCAAAGGAGAATACAACGTCGCAGGCGCTGATCCCGTCACCCGGCAGGTGGACCATACGACAGAGATATCGCATTGAAAAACTTTGCGTCTTTGCGTCTTTGCGTGAAACAAATCCTCCTCTTGGCTTGAGTCAAACGCCGGGCCTCTCGTTTCCACCGGGCGAGAACGGGCAAGTAGTCGCTGCAAGCCCCCGTAGCCCGGATGGAGCGCAGCGCAATCCGGGGCCGGCCTCGCAGATACACAAGCAATCAGCGGGTTGCCGCGGGAACCTGGATTCCGCTGCGCTCCATCCAGGCTACGAGTCCGAAAGTCGCGCAGCGACGCTGTGGGAGCGGCTTCAGCCGCGACGGGTCGCGCAAGGAACGCGGCATCGGGGTTCGCCGCGGCGCCGCAGCGCGGCCGGAGGCCGCTCCCACAAGGGACTGTTATGTTCCGGGGCGACGGACGAGCCTTGATGGCCGTTACCCCGAAACATGAAAGCCCCCGGCGGGAGCGGCTTTCACGGTAACCCGACTGACGCGCTTCTTCTCTGCGTCTCTGCGCCTCTGCGTGAGATTCTTTAAGAGGTCTCACGCAGAGGCGCAGAGACGCAGAGGCGGTGACCCGCGGCGCTCGGGTAACCCGCGACGCCTCGTCGCGGCTGAAGCCGCTCCCACAGCGTCGCTGCGCGACTTTCACGGTAAGCCCTGTTTGCACGCCGGGGATGCTGTCGCGTTGTCAGTCAATTGTTCAACAGTCCAACGATCAAGGGGCCGGCTGGCGGCCGGAACCACGTACACAACGGAACCCGTTGCCCTGGTCCCGGCGCTGGGGCACGCTCCAGTCCCGGACCGCAGAGCGCAGGTGCTGAGGCACGTCGCCGAAAGAGCCGCCGCGCAGCACCCGCCACGCACAAGTACCGCTGTCCTTTACGGGCGCTGCCAGGGGATGGGACCCACGGCCGGCGTAGGCCTTGTCGTCCCAGCAGTCGCGCACCCACTCCCAGAGGTTCCCGTGCATGTCGTAGAGACCGAGCGGGTTCGGCGGGAAGCGGCCGATCGGGGCCGCCTCCTTGAACGGATCGGAACAGGCGGTGTTCTTGTTCTGCCAAGGGGTTTCGTTGCCCGCGCCGTTAGCGTAGGTGCATAGCCCGGCCAGGTCGTCGGGGAAGGGATAGGGGTCCTGGGTGCCGGCGCGGGCGGCGTATTCCCATTGGGCCTCGGTGGGCAGGTCGGCATCCGGCGCCAGGCCTTGGCAATACTTGCGGGCGTCGGTCCAATTGATGTCGGCTTCCGGCAGGCTGAGCCCGGCCGGAGCGGGGTCGCCGGCCACGGCGGCGTATTGGGTTTGGCTGGTCTCGGTACGGCCGATCCAGAATCCGTCCAGGACCACCGGGTGGGCGAGCCTCTCGTCGCCGTGGGGCTTCAGATGCTTCGGAGTGGTGTCCGGCTTGACCGGCGCCGAGCCCATGGTGAAGGTCCCGGGGCAGACCTGGACGAAGGCGATGCCCTTGGGTCCGGGCTCCACCTCGGGTCCGCCCCAGAGTCGGGGGTTGCCGGCGAGGTTGGTCACCCGGGCGGTGCGGCTGAGCGCGTCGGCCGCGGGGCGGGCGCCGGGGAAGTCCAGGGCACGGGCCATGGCCTCCAGGTCGCCGGTGAGGAGGGCGCGGTGGGTGCCGAGCGGCGGGACTTGTTGTTCGATCCGCGCCGTTCCCGGCGGGGCGAAGAAGAGCCACTGGCTGTCGGGGGCGGCGTTCGGGCTTGGTTCGGGTCTTGTGCCTTGTGTTAGGTCGCTGGTCCGCGCAGCGGACCCTACGGGGGCCGCGGGTCCGTTGGTCGGTAGCGCCGCGCCGAGCGGGGCGGGGTCCCCCCGTAGGGTCCGCTGCGCGGACCGCCCGCCGTCGATGCCAGGGACGGCGGCGAATGACCACTTGCCCGCCAGCACGCGCGCCTGCTCCGCCCAGTCGGGGCCGATGAGGACCAGGTCGGCGCTGCCGCGGTCGAGCAGGCGGATGGCCAGCCGACGGGCGGACTCGTTGTTCGGCGGATCGGGCGGCCAGTTCCAGGGGTCGCCGACGATGACGGCGACCGAGAGTTGCGGCCAGCCCTTGGCGCAGGCGCGGATCGGCTCCGCGCTGGTGCCGGCACGCAGCAATGCGCTGCGGCCCATCGGCAGCGGATTGACCCGCCGCGGGTCCGCACGGTTCTCGGCCAGGGCGCGGCAGGGCGGGGCCGCCCGCTCCGCTTCCAGCCCGCTCCAGCACCAGTGCAGGCGCGGGTCGGCGCCCAGTCCGGCGGCGGCGGTGACGGCGTGCTTGCGGGAGGCAGCATAGGGCCGCCCGTCCTGCCGGCCTTCCATGACCAGGGCCTGGAACAGGGCGTCGTCATACACCGGGGCCGCGTGGACGAAGGCCGGGCCCGGGCGGGCGCCGAGGCGCTCGATGAGGCCCAGGCCCCCGGCCAGGGCGAGACCGGCACAGGTGCCGAGCAGGATGAGGGTCTCGGCGCCCAGGCGGGGGCGGGCGCCTGGTGCGGCGCCGGCGAAGCCCATGCGGTACAGGCGCTGGCGGGCGGTGCCCCGGGGTTCAGGCGGGGCGGTGTCGGCGGCGGCCTGATCCGTGGCCCGGCACGGCGGCGCGGCGGCGGCCGACCGCGGATCGGCGGCGAACAGCGCCAGGACCGTCTCGGCCGTCTCGGCCCCGGTCCGCGCCGCTGGTGCCTCCGGCAGCGTGTTCCAGGTCCAGGGCAACTCGATGCGCGGGCCCGCGCCGTCGCGCCAGGTGTCGAGCCCGCCCAGGCGTTCGCGGATCGGCGCCTGGAGGGCCTCCTGTTGGTAGAGGTCATAGAGCGCCCGCACGGCCAGGGCGCTGTAGGCGTCGCCCCGCCACAGGACCAGCAGCAGCCGCTCGATGGTCTGGGCCTGGTCGGCGGGGCCCTGGCCCGAGCGCGCGCTGATCCGTGCCAGGCTGGCCGCGCCCCCGCCGATGTGGCGCTCCCAGAAGGCGAGCCCCAGGGCGAGACAGCGGCAGGCCTGCGATTCGATGCCGACCGCCGTCCCCCAGCCGTCCTCCGCCGCCCAGCGCGCCAGGTCGCGCAGCAGGGCCTGGCGCTCGCCGTCGCTGAAGCGGATGCCGTCGGGGCTCGCGTGGCCGCGCCCGGGGTTGGGCAGGCGCCAGGCGGACGGGAGCCCGAGGGTCTCGCCCAGGGTCTCGTAGAGCGCCCGTGCCTGGGCGCTGGTGACCGGCAGGCGCGGCAGGGCGCAGGCGGCGGCCCAGAGTCGCAGGGCCAGGGCGGCGGGCGCCGGGCCTTCTGCCGGCGGGCCGCGCGGCCGGTCCGGGCGCTCGGCGAGCCAGGCGGGCAGGGCGGCGGGCGGGCAGCAGTCGAACCGCAGGCGCGCGGCCAGGGCGGGCAGGTCCAAGTCCGGCGGCGCCAGGTCGACGAGACACAGGCGCGGCCAGGTGCCCAGTTCGCGCAGCACGCGCTGGAGCGCGGCGCCGTCCTCGCCCGCCCCGCCATCCAGGGCGCGGGCCAGGTCGGCCCCCTCGGTGAAGAGACAGACCAGGGCCGTGCGGGCGGCGGGGCCGAGATCCAGGGGCGAGGTGCGCTCCCCGGTCGCCAGGCGGACCCGGTCCGGCCAGCCGACGAAGGTGCCGCGCCGCACCCGGAGCCCGGCCCGCACCAGGTCGCGCTCGATCTGGTCGGCGAGCGCGACCGCCTCGCGCGAGCGCAGCCGGGTGTCGAGCCAGAGCCAGACCTCGCGCTCGTAGCGGGCGGGGGCGAAGCGCGGTTGCGGCAGCCCGCTGGCCGCGCTGGCGTGCACCGTGGCGGGGATATCGAGGTGGGTGGTCGCGCGCTCGCCCGCGAAGCGCTGCACCCCCCAGACCAGCTCCCGGCGCGCCCTGGCCGTGAGCAGGCCGGGCGGGTGCAGGTGCTCGGGTGTCCAGGCGAATACCGGCTCGCCGTCCTTGTCGTAGACGGGGACCGGGGACCAGGCGGGTTCGAGCAGTCGGCGGGCGCGCTCCCACAGCCAGGCGAGGGCGAGCAGGCCGCCGCACAGGAGGGCGAGCGGCGCGAGCCAGGGGCCCAGCCGCTCGGCCGGGGTCCGGGCCTCGAATACCGGGACCCAGTCGTTGAAGGTGGCGAGCGGCTGGGCGGGCAGTTCGCCGATGGGTGTCGGTGCAATCGCAGGCGGGGGCGGGACCGGCGCTTGCCGCGGCGGGGGCAGCGGCACGGTGCGCCAGGTCTGGATCAGGAACGCGGCCGTGAGGATCAGGACCAGTCCCAGGGTGGTCGCCAGTGCGAGCCGCCACCAGGGCCAGCGGCGCGGCGGCGGGGTCAGGAGGGTGCGCGGCGGCGGCGCGGCCCGGTCGGCGGGCGGCGCGGGTGCCTCGCCGTCCGGGTCCGGTGCGTCGAAGTCCCCCGCCGCGGTCCCGTCGGACACGGGCGCGGTCTCGCCCGGCGGCGTTCGCGCCGGGAGCGGCGGGAGCAGCCGGCGAAACTCGCCCCGCACCGCGCGGCGCTGCTCCTCGTCCTTGGCCAGCAGTGTGACCAGCAGCTCACGCGTCGCCTCCCAGCCGAGCATCCGCCCGGGGGGAAGGACCCTGCAGACGCGCTCATGGTCCAGCGCGCCCACCGGCACGCCCAGGTCCGGCAGGCACCGCAACAGGTCGCCCAAACGCGGGTCGTCGCCGGGGGTCAGGGGTGCGGGCATCGGCATTGGGTCAGGCGGTCACGGCTTGCCCGGGCCGCGCTCAGGCCAGATGCCCATAGTCCTCGTGGTCCTTGATCAGGCACTCCAGGGCCGGGAGCTGATCCAGCCGCTCGACGGCCAGTTGTTCCAGGGTGGTGCCGCGGTCGGCGAGGACGGTCAGCCAGATCAAGAGTTCCGCCGCGCTGGGCGGGCGGCTGCGCCGCTCCAGGCAGCGGCGGACCTCCAGTCGGCGAGTTCCTGGAGCAGGTCGTTGGGGAAGTCGCGCGGGGCCTTGTCGATCTCGTCGATCAGCAGCACGCACTCGCCGTCGTGCTCGTAGGCCTGCCAGAGCTTGCCCTGGTGCAGATAGCGCGGGTCGGTGCGCTCGGGCGGGGTCGCCGCCGCGTCGGTGCGGATCGGCAGCGAGGCGAGATAGGCATCGCGCAGGTAGGCGACGGCGTCGAAGT
The DNA here is from genome assembly GCF_002813775.1 of Candidatus Thiodictyon syntrophicum. Classification (NCBI taxonomy): domain Bacteria; kingdom Pseudomonadati; phylum Pseudomonadota; class Gammaproteobacteria; order Chromatiales; family Chromatiaceae; genus Thiodictyon; species Candidatus Thiodictyon syntrophicum. The sequence continues at coordinate 5,440,475 of NZ_CP020370.1, read as the reverse complement.
CGTAGCGCAGGTCCCGGGCGCTGCTGTCCGAGTGTACCTGGTAGTGGAAGAGCGGGATGCCGAAGTAGCGCTCCAGAGCTGTAGATCAGATTGACCGTCTCCTGGAAGCGACCACCGGCGTCGGCAAGGAGGTAATCGGCCAGGGTCTCGAGGGGCAACTGCCGGGTCCCCAGTGCGGCCTTCAGCGCGGGGTCGGCGTCTTGGTAGAACTCCAGGATCTCACGGCGCTTCAGCAGGGCCAGTGATCGTTCCATCGCAACGGGGCGCACATGGGCAGGCGCATGGTCCCGCGGCCGGAGCGCCTGATCGATCGTTTGCTGCAGGGTATCCGGGTCGCTGCCGTGGCGCGCGGGCCAGTCCGTCGGCCACTGGATACAGGCGCCGACCAGGACCCGATAATCGGCTGGTTTTTCGTCCCGGTTGAGGACCTCACAAACGGTCCTTCTCCAGGTGGCGAGCCAGTCACCCAGTTCCCCCGGTGTGCAGTTTTGCGCCACGTCCAGCAGCCAGGACAGGGCGATGACGAGGGTTTCGTGGCCTTCGGGCTTGAGGAGCGGCAACTCCTTGAGTGCTTCCTTGGGCGGGTTGTGGGGGGTGACGTTGAGGTCCTGTTTGAACTGACGGGTCAGGTCGTCGAACAGGGTACGGCTGGCCCGTAGCGTATAGGGGATCGGTCTGGTCTCGATCCGGAAACCGCGGTCGAGGTCGGCGATAAACTGGCGGGTCTGTCCCGGTAGGCCCAGTACGCAAGACTGTTCGTCGCCGCACACGCCATAGAGCAGCAAGGTGCCGCCGCTTGCCCGCTTGAGCGGGTAATACAGTCGGAGCTTTTCGTCCTGGCGCCCGAGTAGGACGCGGATCAACGCGGCGCGGATATGGTCCATGAGGGCCGCGGCGGGGTCCCTGGGCGTCGCCCAGGCGACTCAGGACGGCGGCCGGCTCCTCCTTGCCGTCGGCCATGGCGGACATCCAGACCCGGGTGTGCTCGAGACTGCGCTCCAGGTTGGACTGGCTTGCGGTCTGGACCAGCAGCAGCCGCACCACCCGGCGCAGCCGCCACAGGACCGAACGCTCCAGCGGCGCCGCGCGGTCCTCGATCAGGTGCAGCCACAGGAGCGGCTTGTGTGCGAAGCCCGCCAGCCGGTCCGCCAAGGCCCCCAGCCCATAGTCATCCGGCTGCCCACCGTGCTTGCCGAGGGCGAGCATCCCCGACCGGTCAACCTGCGCGAAGCAGTAGATGAAGTCCGGCTCATGCGCCAAGTCCAACTCCAACTCGCGTCGGTTGCTGACCCACCTCACCTCGGGGCGGCGATCCGCAAGCAGGCGGCGGATCAGGGCGCAGACCTCGGTGGCGTGGCTGCGGGCGCCGATCGCGTCGGCGAGCCCCGGCTCCGCGGGGGCGATCACCAAGGGATTGTCGAGGTCGATCACCAACGCGAGGCCCGCGGGCTGATCGATGACCTCGATGATCCAGCCGGCCTCGCCCAGCCGCCGACCGTCATGAGTGAGGCAGTGCCAGGGCAGATCGGCGATCGTTGGATCCGTGCAAAGCAGTTGCAGACGCAGCGGGTGGCGGGTGGAGTCGTCGGTGCCGGAGCCGCCCGCGGCGGTTTAGCAGTCCTTCATCTGGAACGCCGACTCGAAGAGTGCGCGCACGAGTATGGCCGGATCCTGAGCGACCCGTCCGGGGCTCAGGTCCCGCAGGGGTGTCGTATTGGTCGGCATGACCGTTGATCCCAGGGCGCGGACGCGCAGCCCGTCGCCGATGCAGTCGAGGCCCAGCGTGATCGTCGGCGGTCCGCAGGCAGGGTTTGGAGGGGGCTCGCGCCCCTCGCCTGGGGTTACTGCGGGGTCACCGCGTGCGGGTCGTTCCTGCGTAATGCCCCATTCCAACCGCTTGAGACCGCTCGGGTCCTTGAGTCCCGCGCGCAGGTCGACCCAGCTGCGGTTCTTGAGGAATAGTGAGAGCGGCGCAGAGTCCAAGACCCCCGGCAGCAATACGGCAAAGACCGGCAACTGCCGACGGGCGGCCAGGTCAAGGGCCGCCTGGGTTTCCTCTTCCTGCCAGGGGCCTGGTCCGTGCGGACCCACCAGGACCGCGATGCTACGGCAGGCGCCGATGCCCCGCTCAAGTCCGTCCTGCCAGCGCGTGCCGGGGGGCAACTGCTCAGAGTCGAGCCAGGCCCGGATGCGCCGCTCGGCAAGGGTCTTCGCCAGGGCGGCCGCCGCCGTCTGGTCCTTGCTGTTGTGACTCAGGAAGCAGTCAAATTAGGTGTCATCGGCCATGGTCCTATCCCTCTGTGCTCGGGGGGATTATGCCATGGTCGGCGTGGGCGGGGGTGCGGGCGGGGGGTGCGGGCGGCGATGTTTGGTCCGCACAGCGGACCCTACGGCGCCTCGGGTCGGCGGCGCGGACCAATGAACGGCGCTGTCACTTGATCCAATCAATCAGATTCATCAGCGGGTCCTCCCCGCTCTCAGGCCCGATGACCCGCCCGCGGACACTGTGCCCGGCATTGGCCACGGACTCGGGGTCGCCCGTCAGCAGCGGGTGCCACTTGGGCAGGCGCTTGCCCTCGCGCAGGCGCCGATACGCGCAGGTCTCGGGCAGCCAGTTGGGCATCTCCAAGGCGGCCGGGACCAGGGCGATGCAGTCCGCCACCTGGCGGGCGCGGTGTTCATAGTCCCGGCAGCGGCAGGTTGCGGTGTCGAGCAGGGCGCAGGCGATGCGCGAGTAGATGATGTCGCCGGTATCCTCCTCCTCGAACTTCTCCAGACAGCACTTGCCGCAGCCGTCGCACAGCGACTCCCACTGCGCCTCGGTCATCGCGCTCAGGGGCGTGGTCTCCCAAAAGGGGGCATCTTGGCTCATCGGTTGCGGTCTCGCTGCTGCTTGGCCTCACATCTTGCCCGACTGCGGACCGGAATTGAACCGCGACGCGACCGCGCGGACCCCCGCGGCGCCCGGCCCCACCAATTTCCCCCTTGTCCCCCCGCGGGTCCGGGGCCACAATCCCCGCCATACCGCCCCCCATCCGCGCGCCCACCCACCGGGTCCGGGCGCCGGGGCGGCGTTGCCATTCATCGCGTGCCCCGGCGGGCGGCGGCCAGCCCGCCGCCCGCCGCGGTGCGCGCCTGCCGAGGGAACTATGCTCGAACCGACCGACCAGGAACTGCTGGTCCCCTATCCGGACACCGCCATGGACAGCCTGCGGGTCCCGCCCCACAACATCCACGCCGAGCAGTCACTGCTCGGCGGTCTCATGCTGGACAACAGCACCTGGGACCGCATCGCCGACATGGTGGTCGAGCGCGACCTGTACCGGCGCGAGCACCGCCTGATCTTCCGCGCCGTCACCAAGCTCGCCGGGGACGATCAGCCGTTCGACGTGGTGACCCTGGCCGAGACCCTGGAGCGCACCGAGCAACTGGACGCGGCCGGCGGTCTGTCCTATCTGGGCACCCTGGTCAACGAGACGCCGAGCGCGGCCAACATCAAGGCCTATGCCAGGATCGTGCGCGAGACCTCGGTGCTGCGCCAGATGATCGCGGCCGGCACGGACATCGCCGACAGCGGCTACAACCCGGCCGGGCGCGACGCGAGTGAACTGCTGGACGCGGCCGAGCGGCGGGTGTTCGAGATCGCCGAGCAGGAGACCCGCGGCGGCGGCGCCGGCTTCCAGCCGATCAAGGCGCTGCTGACCCGGGCGGTGGAGCGCATCGACGACCTCTACCGCCGCGACGAGCCCATCACCGGCCTGGCCACCGGCTTCACCGACTTCGACATGATGACCTCCGGGCTCCAGCCCTCGGACCTGATCATCGTGGCGGGGCGGCCGTCGATGGGCAAGTGCGTGGAGGCGGGTACCGAGGTCCTGCTGGACGACGGCAGTGTCGAGACCATCGCGACCATCGTCGGGCGGCGGCGGGCGCGCCTGCTGACCCTGGGGGACGACTGGCGTCTGCACCCGGTGGTGCCGACTGACTATGTGGACGACGGCATAAAGCCGGTGTTGCGCGTGACGACCCGCCTGGGGCGCGAGATCGAGACCACCGCCAGCCACCCCTATCTGACCCCGACCGGCTGGCGTCCGCTGGCCGAGCTGTCGGTCGGGGAGCCGGTGGCCGTGCCCCGGCGCCTGCCGGTCTTCGGCGACTCACCCCTGCGCGACTGCGAGGTCCGGCTGCTCGGCTACCTGATCGGTGACGGGTGCCTGACCGCCGCCGCGCCCAAGCTCACCAACGCGGACCCGCGCATCCAGGCCGATTTCGTCGCGGCCGTCGCGGCCTTCGGCGGGGACGCGCTGACCCGCCGGCTCGACGGGCTGGGGCTCTGGGGGAAGGGTGCCAACGGGAAGTTCGTCCCGGCCCCGGTCTTCCGACTCCCCAAGGAACAGTTGGCGGTATTCCTCAATCGGCTGTTCGCCACTGACGGTTGGGCCACGGTGCTCGCGACCGGCCAGCCCCAACTCGGTTATGGCACGGTCAGCGAGCGGCTCGGGCGGCAGGTCCAACACCTGTTGCTGCGCTTCGGGGTCATTGCCAAGTGTCGTCGGCGGGAGCTGACGGGGCCCAATGGCCCGGCGCTCGCCTGGCAACTGGACATTACCGACCCCGTTTCCATCCAGACCTTCGTCACCGAGATCGGCATTTTTTCCAAAGAGGCGGCCCTGGAGCGGGTCCGCCAGGCATTGGAATGCCGACCGGAACAGACCGATCGTGACGTGATCTGGGATGAAATCGTCGCCATTGAATCCGTGGGTCCGCGCCAGGTCTACGACCTGACTATCCCGCAGACTCATAACTTCATCGCCAACGACATCTGCGTCCACAATACGAGCTTCGCGATGAACCTGGCCGAGCACGCCGCCATCCAGGGCGGCAAGCCGGTGGCGGTGTTCAGCATGGAGATGCCGGGGGATGCGCTGGCGATGCGCATGATGGCCTCGCTCGGGCGCATCGACTCCCACCGGGTGCGCACCGGCAAGCTGGAGGACGACGAATGGCCGCGCCTGACCTCCGCCGTCAACATCCTGGCCGCGGCCTCGCTCTTCATCGACGACACCCCGGCGCTGTCGCCCACTGAGCTTCGCGCCCGCGCGCGCCGGCTCAAGCGTGAGCATGGCGACCTGGGGCTCGTGGTGATCGATTATCTCCAGCTCATGCAGGTCCCGGGGTCGAACGAGAACCGCACCACCGAAATCTCCGCCATCTCGCGCTCGCTCAAGGCCCTGGCCAAGGAACTGGCGGTGCCGGTGATCGCGCTGTCCCAGCTCAATCGCAGTCTGGAGCAGCGGCCGAATAAGCGGCCGGTGATGTCGGACCTTCGTGAAAGTGGAGCCATCGAACAGGATGCAGACCTGATCGTCTTCATCTATCGCGATGAGGTCTATAACCCCGAGAGCAAGGACAAGGGCGTGGCCGAGATCATCATCAGCAAACAGCGCAACGGCCCGATCGGTAGCCTGCGCCTCGCCTTCCTGGGTAAGTACACCAAATTCGAGAACTACACCGACAATTATTATGGCGAGGAGATGCATTGACCGCATTCGGTACCAATTCTGTCACGATTAAAACGAGGTCGACACCATGATTCGCGCTGCCGCCTATGAGCAGGATGTCATCGCCTGGGCCAACGAACAGGCGCGGTTACTGCGCGCCGGCCAGTTCGCCCGGCTCGATATCGAACACCTGGCCGAGGAGATCGAAGACGTGGGCAAGAGTGAACAGCGCGAACTCGCGAGCCGGATGGCGGTCCTGCTCGCTCATTTGCTCAAATGGCAGTTCCAACCCGCGCGTCGGAGCCGCAGTTGGGAGGCCACGATTCGGGTTCAGCGAGACGGTATTGCCCATCGCCTGCGGCACACCCCAAGCCTGAAGCACAGCCTTGATGACCCCGACTGGTGGTGCGCTGCCTGGAACGATGCGCTGGCGAGGGCGATCGAGGAAACCGGATTGAGTGAATTTCCGGACCAGTGTCCCTGGCCCATCGCCGACATCCTCTGCCAGGATTGGAAACCCGACTAGCGCGGCCGCAGGGCGACCTTCAGCGGTCTCCAGTTGACTGAACTATAAGGCGATTTGAGAAGAACGTCCGACCAGGGAGGCGCGCCGTCCGGTGCGCGGGGCGGCTCGACCGGAGGCCGACGCTTTAGCGGGCGCCGCCGCTGCCGCCGCCTCCGGCTGAAGCCTCGACCTCAGGTCTGTTGTAGCGGCTCTTGAGCGCCTTGGCGGCCATGGGTCTTTGGCAGTTCCTGTTCGCGCGCGACGGCCTGACCCCGGACCGGCGCCTGCTCCGTGAACCCCCTGTCCGAGCGCGGCATCGAGTTCCGCCCCCCATGACCGGGCCGGCACGTCGCGCAGCGACGCCTGTGGGAGCGGCTTCAGCCGCGACGGGCCGCGCGCCGAACACGGCGCCGTCGCAGGCCGCTCCCACGCGGGACGAATGACCCTAGAAAGACGATTTCTCTCACAAAGACACAAAGACACAAAGATAACAAAGATTTTCAACGCGATATGTCGGTCGGGGGGGCATCTGGGCGGTGCTCGGCGCAACGCCTTCAACGATCTATGTTCCTTATGTGTGCTTTGTGTCTTTGTGAGAGCAATTGCCGGATTTAGGATGACGCACCATGCTGACCGACCCTACCGGCCAGAGCCGCCGGGACTTGCACCCATGACCGAGCCAACAACCAAAAGACCACGCCCGCGCCGCCTCCTGACCCTCGCACTCCTGTCGCTGCTGGCCGCCACCGCCGCCTGGTCCTGGTGGTCGGAGGACCACCCGCGCCAGGAGCGCCGCCTGCGCGTCCTGGTCCACGACCAGTTGTACGACTGGTTTCCGGCGCAGATGGCCCCGGACGACGGCTGGCACGGGCTGCGCCAACGTGTCGCGGCCCCCGTCCCCGCCCAGGCCTTGCGCGTCCTGCTGATTCACGGACTCGACGAACCCGGGACCATCTGGGACGACCTCGCGCCGGCCCTGGGCGCCGCCGGCTTCGAGGTCTGGGAGTTCCGCTACCCCAATGACCAGGGGATCGAGCGCAGCGCCGACTATCTGGCGGGACACTGGCCGGAACTGCCGCCGGGACCCCCGTTCGCCCTGATCGGGCACAGCATGGGCGGCCTGGTCGCCCGCGACTTCGTCTCGCGTCGGCGCCACCCGGTGGGGGAGGGCGCGCCGGTGGACGGCCCCGCGGTCGCCGGTGTCATCCTCGTCGGCACCCCCAACCAGGGGTCCGAGTGGGCGCGGCTGCGCGTCTGGCTGGAGCTGCGCGACCAGTTCACGACCGTCGAGGGGCGCCGCTTCTCGCTCTTTGCCGCGCTGCGCGACGGCACCGGCGAGGCCAAGATCGACCTGCGGCCCGGCAGCGACTTCCTGCGCGCACTCAACGCCCGCCCCTGGCCGGACGCGGTGCCGACCCGCGCGATCGAGGGCCGACTCCTGGCCGCGCCGCCCGAATTCGCCGCGGGGCTCGAGGCCGCCGCCGCCGACACCGGCTCCGCGGCCCTGCGCCGCCGCCTCGCCGCCTGGTGGAACAGCATCGGCGCCGGCCTGGGCGACGGCGTCGTCACCCTGGAGTCCGCCCGCGACCCCGGCGGCGGCGCGCCCCTGGTGGTCAACGCCGCCCATCGCGGCCTGCTCCTGCGCTTGCTGCCCGGCGACCCGCCGCCGCCCGCGATAGCGCCGATCCTCGACATCCTGCGTCAGTGGGGCGCGGCGCCGCTGCCTGGAGTCCAAGGCTTCAGCCTTGGCGCGCTCCAAGGCTGAAGCCTTGGACTCCAGGCGCTTGGGCCGCGGCGCTGAGCTTGACGGCAGTGCCGCGCCGTGTGGGCACGCGACAACGGCTACTGGGAGCGCCGCACCCCAGTGCGGCGCGGCCTTGCTCAACCCACAGCGGCGGGGTGATCTGCGAGATCGCGCCGCACTGGGGTGCGGCGCTCCCAGGCCGCACCGGACTGGAAGTGAGGCTCAGCTTAATTCGGAGTAACGCGGCGCGTGGAGCACCTCGGTGAGAACTGATAAGCTGGCTTGAAACGCCTCAGGGAATGCCGCCCATGCCCATCGCGCAGCCGCCCAGCATCACCGCGCACGACCGCGCCCTGCCGCTCTTCGCCGACCGCCTGGCCGAGCGGCGCCGGTTCCTGCGCTATCTGCACGCCGCGCCACCCCGGGAGCGGATGCTCTTCTTCCACGGCGACGGCGGCAACGGCAAGTCACTGCTGCTCAAGCTCCTGATGCAGGGCTACTGCCGCCGACTCCCGGCGGCCGATTGGGCGCGACTCGACGCCAGCGCCGACGACCGCGCCTGCGTCACGGGCTACCAAGTCCTTCGTTGGTGGGTGTCAAGCCCCTAAGATCTTGTTTCTGTTACGTCGGTGTTCCCACCCTTGGGCACATTGTGACCCCACAGGCACAGTTTAGGGCACACGGGCACACGATTTCTTACACACCCTGCGGGTCATATCTACCACACCACAACCCAGAACCAACACCACGGCAGCAGCCGATCCGATGAAGGACAGGATGATTAGGGCCTTAAGAAACTGGGTCACGTCCTGAGGTATCCCCACGAATTTCGCCTCCGTTTATTCACCCAACAATAGCGCCTGATGGAATTGGGCCACCTGCTCTTCCGGCGCTAGGAACTCGGATAGAGCGATCTCCACTTTCGTGATGTTCAGAATGAGCGAGGCAAGAAACGACAGGGAATAGACGCGGCGCTTGGAACTGCTCGCATGCATACCGCGCTGGAGGTTCAATCGCTCCGCCGTCGCACCGATCATAAAGAGTAGGAAAGCCGCCAGTGCGGCAATCATAACGAGAATGGAAAGGCGCTTGAGGTCGTGTGAACGGTTGGCCTCGTAGCCCTGACCAAAGTACAGGTTCTTCATGTCGCGGAAGCCTTCTTCTATCTGCATGCGCTGGCGATAGATGCGCACGATCGCCTTCGCTGCCAAATGCCCCAAACGGCGCGTCGCCATGAGCAGCCACGGCTCACGCTGACTGCGGGCGGCCTTGCGACTTTTGCGCGAGCGTGCGATGCGCCCGGATGCTGTCTTATCATGACGACCGCACTTGGGCAGACGGACCAAGACCATGACGACGGGCAATGGGTTGCTTCTCACCCAGTCGCCGATGCCGAGCCGAACGGGTTTTGTTGTTGCTTTCGTAAACAACGACTTGCCACTAATCCAATCGGCGTTCAGGCGCACATAGTCGCGCCCCCGCAGGCGTCCGACCCAGCGCCAGCCAAGGGCCTCGACGGCACGGAAAAAAGGCACCTTAAAGCCGGCATCGGCGATGATGATGGGTGCGGCACCAGGCGGCAACAAGCCCGCCACGGTGTGGAGAAAACGCTCTTGGACCTTGGGGTTGCCGAGGTCGCAGGTGGGATGAATTTCCTCGTAGAGGGTCAAGGCGTGACCGCCGACCGCGATCGACGCGCGCAACAGTTGAAAGGATTGATCGACCTTGATAGGCGACCAGTCGATGAGAATCAGCGGTTCGGGAATCCGGGCCAGGGTCACCCGGCACAGGGCGCCGTAGATCGCCGTGCGCTCGCGATACAGGTGAGGATTGCCGATCACGCGGTCGGCACGCTTGATCTTGTGTTTCAAGGACGTCGGGCCTGGCAGGCGCCGTCCCACCGAGGTGATGGATAAACCCGTGCCGGCAACGCAGGCGGCCACCATGTCGAAGAGCGATACCAAGCGTTTTAAGTGGATACATGACAGCCACTGACCGAGCCAAGAGTGCAACAATATCGACGCGTGCATGAGGGGCCTCCTGTGGGCTTTGCCTTTCTAACAGTGTGGCAACAAACCCTCATGCACGCACACCGAAACTGAAAATGAATTCTAGGCCGCTGTTTTTATGGCTGTTTTCGTGGGGATACCTCAGGGTCACGTCTAGTCCTCCTCAAGCACACTTATCGCGTGGGTTAGTGAGTTTGGTGCAAGCTTTGCGTAGCGCATGGTAACAGCCATGGAAGCGTGCCCCGCCAGCTTCCCGACTTCCAGGAGGGGGACACCCTTTTGAACAAGCCGGGAACAGAACGAGTGACGAAGGGTATGGGGTGAGCCGATGCCCAGGAAACCCTTGGCTTCCAGGTGAGCGACAAGCCCCCGCCATTGGTCACGCATGGACCACACAGACCACCGGAACGCGCGCCCCCCGTTGGCACCGGTCAATCTCCTACGGTAAACCTCGGCGGCACGGGTGGTCAGCGGCACCGACCTTGCCTTACCCGACTTGGACTTCCAGACGAACAGGATACCGTTACCCATGCTCCAGTCCAGGTCTTGTTCCTTTATCCGGAAGGTTTCCATGGTACGCATCCCGGTATCCAGACTAACGGTAATGAAATCCTTCAGGTCGGCCCGTCCTGCCCAGTCGCAGTAATCGAACGCCGCCCGTTCCATATCCCGGGTCCACCATTCCATCCTACCCTCAGCCTCTTTCATCCGGTCGATGTGGGGTTTCTTCAGGATCAAACCTTCTTGGTCAGCAACCGTCAACATTTTGGACAACGCCGCCAGCTTCCGGTTTACGGTTGCGTTGGCGTTTCCCCCTTGGATAAGGCTGGTTGTGAACTCGCGGATTCTTGCCGGAGTTATCCCAGTTATGGGGGTGTCCTCCCCGAAAAAGTCAACAATAAACTGCCCGTTCCTGGTAAGATGTCCGGCCGAATGTGTGGTCGACCAGAACCGGTCACGCACAACTACGAACAGATCACCAACGGTTTCAACCTTGCGGGTGGCGAAGGTAGGCCCGGCACCCCATGTTCCATCCTTCATGGCTGCACGGGTTTCCGATTCCCAAAGCTCAGCGTCAACCCTGTCCTTGAAATCCCGTCGCGCCCGCTGTCCCCCAACCGTGACTGAAGCTTGAAAGCTTGTTCCCCTATCTCTGATAGGCATATTACTTGGCCCCTTGGCGAAATTTGGTAGACGCCGGGCGCTTAAAACGCCCCGCCCCCGTGGCGTGCCGGTTCGATCCCGGCAGGGGCCACCACCTACGCCCCGGCGTTGGCACCATTAAGTGTCTGTAGGATGCGATCCGCCAACGCCTTCCCCTTAGCTGTGAGGTTGACAACCTTATACCGGCGGTCCATCCGGTCCTCCTCCGCCCGGATCAAACCATATCCAGGCTTTTTGTTCTGCCAGTGTGTTGCCCCTAATGTTGCAATATCCCTTGACATTGAAGAGGACCCGCGACCCGTCATATCCTGAAGGGTCTTCATGCTCGATCCCGGCGCGGTGACTACCGCCAGGTACAACTTAAACTGATCTATCGACATGTCCATGTCGTCTGATATGTCCGTCAAGATTTTAGTAATTGCGAAAAGCTTTCTGAAAGTTGACGTACCCACAACACCCTCCTGAAAGTGTAGTTGTTTGTTGGGACTTCTCCCGGGCGGGACGGGGCATTCGCCCCGTCCCGGACCTTTACCGCGTCGCCGCCGCGCCGCGGACCCGCAAGTCCGAAGAAAACGGGACGGACGGGGCGCATGCCCCGTCCGGCGCGGGGGTCAAGCGCCGCAGCCCAAGCCCCTGGAGTCCAAGGCTTCAGCCTTGGAGCGCGCCAAGGCTGAAGCCTTGGACTCCAGGCAGAGGCGACGCGGTCAGCGAGTGCGCCTTAACTCAATGGCAGTGACTGCCCGCCCCCGTAGGTCGGGTTAGCGCAGCGTAACCCGACTGAGCAATTTCCGGATTTAGAATCTATGGTCTTTATCTCAGGCCTGGTGCCGCGCGCCTGACCCGACCGACTCCCGAACCGCCGGATGACCGCCAACATGCCCCCCTCCCTCCAAGCCCAACTCGCCTCGATCATCGCCGAGATCGACCGCACCGGCCATGCCAACATGATGCGCCTCACGGTGCTCAAGAAGTGGTTCAAGGACCTCGGGCGCGTGCGCGCCTTCGGGCTCTGGGTCGCGGAACGGGCGGCGGTGCGCCGCGACATCACCGACGGGGAGGCCGGGGACCTGTTCGCGCTGGCGCGCGCCGTCCTGCTGGAGCACCCGCCGGCCGGGGCCACGCCGGATTTCATCGAGACTGAGCGACTGTACCGGCGCTTGTGTGCCTTTCAGAACGACGTCGTCCACCAACGATGCGGACCGGTCCGCATCATCCGCAACCACGATCTCCTGCTCGTGGAGGATGGCCTGGCCCTTTACCTCGACGTGCGTACCGCCCCGACCGATGCCTACCGCCTGGCGGTCGAGGACTGCGCGCACTATGACGGCCGCTATGGACGGGACCTGAACGGGCCGAGCCGGGACAAACTCCTGGCCTTGGTCGGCTTCGTGACGACGCGCGAGGCCAGGGAGGGCGCGGCGGCTGCGGGGGACGCGGCGGCACGCCGGGCTCCGACCGGCTGAAGCCTCGACCTCCGGTGTGGTCGGGCACGGCGAGGGGCGGGCGTGTTCTCGTTCCCACGCTCCAGCGTGGGAATGCCGTCCGGCCGCTCCAGCGGCCCGTGAAGGCACGGGACGCTGGAGCGTCCGGACTTGCTCCCACGCTGGAGCGCGGGAGCGAGAAACGCCGGAGCGTGGGAGCGAGAGATGACTCCCGGGCGGGACGGGCATTCGCCCCGTCCCAGACCTTTATTCCGTCGCCGCTGCGCCTCGCACCCGCAAATCCGAAGAAAACGTTACGGACGGGGCGCATGCCCCGTCCGGCGCGGGAGCTCGACCGGGGCGCCGCGTTGCGGCTGAAGCCGCTCCCACAGGCGGACCGCGCACTGCCGCTCTTTTCCAGTTGCCCGATTCCTTCCACAATCGCTGTGCCCGCTTCTGTGGATAACCTGTGGGGCAGGGAGGGGCGGCACTGGCAGCGTTGGAAAAATGGCGGGCGGTCAGTCCTTGCCCAGGGGGTGGCGAAGTCTCCACAGCACCTGTGACCGCCTCTGTGGATAGCCTGTGGGGGCGGGTGCCAAGCCACTGGCGTGCCGGGCAATTGGGCCTGCCGGTCAAGGTCTGCCCGGGCGGGGCGGGCGGCCTGACGTATACTGGGCCTCCGCTCGGACCCGGTCCCGAGCGTCGCGGCGTCGCGCGGCGCCTTGTCCCAACCGGGGTCCAGTCTCAATCGGAGCAACGGGATGTCCCTCAACGAAGCCGATACTTGCCGGGTCCTGGTGACCCCCAGGCTGCGTGCGGCGGGGTGGGAAGACCCGCCCCATCTGATCGCGGAACAACAGACCTTCACCGACGGCCGCATTCGCATCGTCGCCGGCAAGGCGGTCCGCGGCGAGCGCAAGCGTGTCGATTACTTCCTCCTCTATACCCGGGATTTTCCCCTGGCCGTGGTGGAGTCCAAGCCCGAGGACGCGCCCCAGGGCACCGGCTTGCAGCAGTCCAAGGGCTATGCGGAGCTGCGGGACCTGAAGTTTGCCTATGCCACCAACGGCCACTGGATCATCGAGTTCGACTTCCTGACCGGCACCGAGTCGAATCTCAGCGCCTTCCCCACGCCCGATGAATTGCTCGCCCGACTCCAGGCCGCCGCGGGTCTGGGGGACGAGACCACCCGGCGCCTCCTGACCCCCTCTTATCCGGTCCCCGAGAAGCCGACTCGCTACTACCAGGAGATCGCCGTCAACCGCACCCTGCGGGCGATCCTGCTGGGCCAGCGGCGCATCCTGCTGTGCATGGCCACCGGCACCGGCAAGACCCTGGTCGCCTTCCAGATCTGCTGGAAGCTCTGGACCGCCCGCTGGACCCGCGACGGTACGGCGCGCAGGCCCCGCATCCTGTTCCTGGCCGACCGCAACGTCCTGGTGGACGACCCCAAGGACAAGCAATTCGCCCCCTTCGGCAATGCCCGCTGGAAGATCGAGGGCGGCCGTGCCGAACAGAGTCGGCAGTTGTATTTCGCCACCTACCAGGCGCTGGCCGGGGACAAGACCCGCCCCGGGCTCTATCGCCAGTATCCACGGGACTTTTTCGACCTGGTCATCGTCGATGAGTGTCACCGCGGCAGCGCCGCCGATGAGAGCAATTGGCGCGAGATCCTGGACTGGTTCGAGCCCGCCTGTCAGCTCGGTATGACCGCGACGCCGCAGCGGGTGGAGAACCGCGACACCTATCGCTATTTCGGCAACCCCGTCTACACCTACAGCCTGCGCCAAGGCATCGACGACGGCTTTCTCGCCCCCTATCGGGTCCACCGGGTGGTGACCGAACTGGATGCCACCGGCTGGCGCCCGAGCCGGGCCGAGGTCGACCGCTATGGACGCGAGATCCCCGACGAGTTGTACGAGACCAGGGACTTCGAGCGCATCATCGCGCTGAAGGCCCGTACCGAGGCCATCGCCAGACACCTGACCGACTTCCTGCGGCGTACCGATCGCTGGGCCAAGACCATCGTCTTCTGTGTCGATCAGGAGCACGCCGCGGCCATGCGCCAAGCCCTGACCAATCTGAACCGGGACCTGGTCGCCGTGCACCCGCACTATGTGGAGCGCGTCACCGACGACGAGGGCGAGGCGGGCCGGGGATTTCTGAGCAACTTCCAGGACCCGGAACAGACCACCCCGGTCATCCTGACGACCTCGCAGATGCTCACTACCGGGGTCGATGTCCCCACCTGCAGGAACGTGGTCCTGGTGCGGGTGATCAATCGGCTGACCGAATTCAAGCAGATCATCGGGCGGGGCACCCGGCTGCGCGAGGACTACGGCAAGTCCTGGTTCAATATCATCGACTATACCGGCTCGGCCACGGCCCGGTTCGCGGACCCGGACTTCGACGGCTACCCGGATGAGATCGACCTGATTGAGATCGACGGGCAGGGGAGCGAGACCGGTACCGAGACCATCGACCCGGGTGGCGAGAAAGAGCCCCAAGCGGGCGAGACGGCGGGCGCGGCAGAGGCCGGCGGCGCCGTCGAGGGCCCGGGCCAAGGCGGGATAGAGGAACCGCCGGCCCGCAAATACTATGTCGATGGCGGCAGCGTGAAGATCATCGGGCATGTGGTCTATGAATTGGACGGCGACGGGCGGCAGTTGCGGGTCATTCAATATACCGACTACACCGCGGCCCAGATCCGCACCCTGTTCCGCACTGCGGAGGCCCTGAGCGCCGACTGGGCCGATCCGGTCACGCGCGAGGAATTGCTGGCGCGCCTGGAACGGGTCGGCATCCGCTTCGCGGACCTGGCCGAGGCCGCCGGCACCCCTGAGGCCGACCCCCTGGACCTTCTCTGTCACCTCGCCTTCCAGCGCCCGCTGCGCACCCGCCGGGAGCGGGCCGAGCACCTGCGCCGCAATTGCCCCGATTTCTTCGACCAGCACAGCGCCGCCGCCCGCGGTATCCTCGAGGCCCTGCTCGACCAATACACCGATCACGGCCCGGACGAGTTTCAGATCGCCCACGCGCTGAAGCATCGAACCATCGCCGCTCAAGGTAACGCCATGGAGATCGCCGACCTCTTCGGCGGACCGCTGGCCATGCGGCAGAGCGTGAATCGGCTTCAGGCGCTTCTGTATGCCGATGTCGGCGTAGCATGAGTAAGAGATGACTTCGCAACCACCAGCCGAGAGAGGCCAAAGATGCCGGACCTGACGATCCGCGGGGTATCCGACGAGCTTCATGCCTGGCTCAAGCACCAGGCCCAGACACATCGCCGGTCGGTGAATCGCGAAGCGATCGAACTGCTCGAAGCGATGCGCGCCGACCGCACGGTCGTCCGTAAACGTCCATCGCCGGACGAGATCCTGGCGCGGGCGAAGCGCTTCGCGAGTCTGCCCGTAGTCGATACGCGCAGTTCAGACGAGATCCTGGACTACGACCAAGACGGTCTGCCCCGCCAATGACTGCGATAATAGTGGATACGTCGGCCGTAATGGCCGTGCTGTTGGATGAGGCTGACGCCCTGCGCTACGCCACTGCGCTTAGCCAGGCCACCGAGTTGCGCATGGCGGCACCGACTTGGCTGGAGACCGCAATGATTGCTACCGCCCGGTGTCCCGGCGACGGCTTTCAGGAGTTGACTGCGTTTCTCGCTTACGTTGGGGTTGAGGTCGTTCCGGTCGATTCTGCGTTGGTGCAGATCGCTTACGAGGGCTGGGCGCGCTTCGGAAAAGGTCGGCATCCCGCCAAGCTAAACTACGGTGACTGCTTCGCCTATGCCTTGGCCAGGCAGCGCAACGAGCCCCTCTTGTTCAAGGGCGGTGATTTCACTCTGACCGACATCCAGGCCGCAATCCAGCCGACATCCTGATTGGCTTTGCGGCAATGTCCCTGCCATCTTTTCGATTCAATAGACTGCTATCCATGTCCCCCAAGAAGTCCGCCGCACCCCAGACGACCGCCCAACAGCTCGCGGCCATCATCAAGTCCGCCCGCAACACCATGCGCAAGGACAAGGGCTTGAACGGCGACCTCGACCGCCTGCCCATGCTCACCTGGATCATGTTTCTCAAGTTTCTGGACGACATGGAACTGATGCGCGAGACCAACGCCCAACTCGCGGGTCAACCCTTTCGCCCCGATCTGGCGCCCCCCTACCGCTGGCGCGACTGGGGCGCCGACCCGACCGGCATGACCGGCGAGGACCTCATCGCCTTCGTCAATAACGACGAGGCCATGCGCCCCAACGGCAGCCGCGGGGCCGGGCTCTTCTATTACCTGCGCGGACTGCGCAGCGCCGCGGGCGCAGACCGCCGCGACGTGATCGGCACCGTCTTCCGCGGAATGCAGAACCGTATGGCGGACGGCTACCTGCTGCGCGAGGTCATCAACCAGATCAACCGCATCCACTTCACCGCCACGCAGGAGATGCACACCCTAAGCCGGCTCTACGAGACCCTGCTGCGCGAGATGCGCGACGCTGCCGGGGACTCGGGTGAGTTCTATACCCCGCGCCCGGCGGTACGCTTCATGGTCCAGGTGATGGACCCGCGCCTGGGCGAGACGGTACTCGACCCCGCCTGCGGCACCGGCGGCTTCCTGGTGGAGGCGTTCAGCCATATGCAGGCACAGTGCCGCTGCGTGGCCGACGAGAAGACCCTGCAGACCGCCAGTATTCGCGGCGGCGAGGCCAAGTCATTGCCCTATCTGCTGGCGCAGATGAACCTGTTGCTGCACGGGCTCGACCACCCGCAAATCGACCCCGGCAACAGCCTGCGCATCCCACTGCGCGACATTACGGATCAGGACCGGGTGGATCTGATCCTGACCAATGTCCCCTTCGGCGGCGAGGAGGACCGGGGCATCCTCGGCAACTTCCCCAAGGACCGCCAGACGGCGGAGACGGCGCTGCTCTTTCTCCAACTCATCATGCGCCGTATCAAACGCCCCGGGGCGGGCAAGGACCGCGGCGGGCGGGCCGGGGTGATAGTCCCCAACGGCACCCTGTTCGGCGACGGGATCGCGGCCCGCATCAAGGAGGACCTGCTCAAGCACTACAACCTGCACACCATAGTGCGCCTGCCGGAGGGCGTCTTTGCACCCTATACGGACATCCCGTCGAACCTGATCTTTTTCGACCGCTCCGGCCCCACTCGTGACATCTGGTACTACCAAGTTTCCCTGCCGGAGGGTAAGCGCAAATTCACCAAGACCAAGCCCATGGAGGATGGCGATTTTGCCGATTGTCTGGCTTGGTGGAGTGACCGTGCCGAGGGGCCGAATGCCTGGCGGGTCAGCTCGGCGGACGTGCTCAAGTATGATTCGGAGGGACGCCTCATGTCGGTGAATCTGGACATCAAGAATCCGCATAGCCTGGAGGCGTTGGAACATCGGGAGCCGGAGGAGTTGGTGGAATCAATATTGGCAAAGGAAAATGAGGTACTGCAACTGCTTCTGCAAATGAAAGCGGATCTCTCCGCTGCGCTGTGATGACGAACATGACAACCCTGCCGCTAGGTGAATTAATGACTCACCGGAGCGAATTCGTACCAATCGATGATCTGACAACCTATATGCGGTGCCGCGTGCAGATCAACGGCCGTGGCGTAGTACTTCGGGATAGGGTGGAGGGGGCGCTGTTGAAGACGAAGATTCAGCAGGTCTGCCGGGCTGGTGAATTCTTGGTTGCTGAAATTGATGCGAAACTAGGTGGCTTTGGAGTCGTACCGAGCGAACTGGCCGGCGCAATCGTGAGTAGCCATTACTTCCTGTTTGATATTAATCCGGATCTCTTGGATGGGCGTTACCTGGCGTGGTTTTCCAAGACTGCCGGTCTTGCAGAGCAGGTTTCGGCCCACGGGTCGACAAATTATTCCGCTGTTCGCCCTCATCACGTCTTAACTTACGAGATACCCGTTCCGCCGACTTTATCTGACCAGCAACGGATCATTGCAGCGATTGAATCCATCGCTGCCCGACTTGCAGTGGTCCGGCACCTCCGTCAAGGGGTTCTGGACGATGGCAAAGCGCTGTTGCGCAGTGTCTTTCACCGCCTGATCCAAGGCGCCCCCTATCGCCCGCTCGCCGCTGTCGCCCCCATTGTCCGCCGTCCGGTCGAGATCGATCCGGACTCAACCTACGAGGAAATCGGCATCCGCTCTTTTCACAAAGGGACCTTCTTCAAGTGCAATTCGCCGGGCTCTGATATCAGCCACAAAAGTATGTTTGAGATGGTGCCCGGCGACCTTGTATTCAGTAATATCATGGCCTGGGAGGGGGGCATCGCGGTGGTCCGCCCGGAGGATCGTGGGCGTATCGGCGTCCATCGCTTCATCACCTGCGTACCTCACCCTGATATCGCCGATCCGCACTTTCTTTGGTTCTATTTTCAAACGGGGGAGGGCTTTGCAAAGATCGTTTCAGCCTCGCCCGCCACCATCGCCCGCAACCGTACCTTAAGTGTCAAGAAGCTGGAGACGATCGAGGTGCCAGTCCCTTCGTTGGAAAAGCAGCAGGACTTCGCCGCCCTGCAACAGAGAATCGCCGCGATCCATCAGGCCCAAGCCGCCAACCAATCCGAACTCGACGCGCTGCTCCCCGCCGTCCTCGACAAGGCCTTCAAGGGCGAGCTATGACCCGCTTCCCGGGTATCTCTGATCATAGGACACGGCGCCGTCTCCCAGGCGCAGCGTGCGGCGGCGGCAGAACCATGGGGGGCCAATGACTTATCCAATCATCATCGTGCCTGATGAGGCCGGTGAATCCATTGAACAGCTTGGCACCAAACGTAAATTTTGGTTCAACGATAAGCGTCTGCTGTTCAAACAGGGTCGGCCGGGTACGGGCGAGAACTGGGCGGAGAAGGTGGCCTGCGAGCTTTGCGGGCTTCTTCAGTTGCCTCATGCCCACTATGACCTTGCCGTGTGGCGAGGACAACCGGGTGTGGTTACCACGTCCTTCCTTCCCCCGCAGTGGCGCCTCGTACACGGCAATGAACTGCTCGCCAGGATTTATCCCGACTACCTTACAAATCAACGCTACAAGCGACGCCAACATACGGTTAGCGCCTTCATCGGCGTCGGGAGAGGCTGGACAGGATTACGGGTTGAGCCGCCTCCAGCGTATACTCTCGCACTACCCTTGCGGGTGGCCGCTGACGTCATGGTGGGCTACCTGATGCTTGACTGTTTGGTCGGCAATCAGGACCGGCACGACGAGAATTGGGGGCTGATGGTACACGCCGCGATGTCTCCGCGCGTGGCGTTGGCGCCGACCTACGATCACGCTTCCAGCTTGGGGCGCAACGAAACCGACGCCCGGCGCCGGTCCATTCTAGGCGCCAAGGACTGGGGTGCAGGGCTCGACGCCTACTGTGCGAGGGCACGCTCGGCATTCTATATTCACCCGGATAACGACAAACCTGCTGGTACGCTGGAAGCCTTTGCGTCGGCGCGGCGCTTGCGGGGGGCCGCCGCGACATTTTGGCTCGAGCGGCTCGCAAGCCTTGGGCCTGCCGATTTCGAGGCCATCTTCCAGCAGGTGCCGCCGGATCTGATTTCAGATGCGGCAATCGACTTTGCGATGCGGATGTTGGATATCAACCGCGCGCGCCTACTTGCCTTAGCCGGCCGGTGACAATGATGAAGCGATTATTTCTGGCGTGGCACGACCCCGAGTCCAGCCGCTGGTTGCCGGTCGGACAACTTTCCCGCGACCGTGACGATTACCGTTTCGTCTATACCAAGGGGGCCGAGGAGTCAGAGAATTTTCTCCCGTTCGGCCGCATGACGAACCTGCACGCGGTCTATGTCGCGAAGGAGTTGTTCCCGCTGTTCGCGAACCGGCTCATGCCGCGCTCAAGGCCCGAGTATCGCGACTTCCTGACCTGGCTGGGGCTGGAGGCGGGCGATCACGACGCCTTGGAACTTCTCGGCAAGAGTGGTGGTGCCCGGGCGACGGATGCCTTGCAGGTCTTTCCCTGCCCGGAACCGACCCCGGAGAACACCTATGTCGTGGAGTTTTTCAGCCATGGCATCCGGCACCTGCCGCAGTCGGCGCGGGACCGGATTGGGGACCTCAAGCCCGGCGAACGCCTCTTCCTGACCAAGGATTTCCAGAACCCGAGCGACCCGAGCGCCCTGCTGATGCGTACCGGTGAGCCCCTGTCCATCGTCGGTTATTGCCCAAGATTCTATTCCGCGGAGTTCTCGAAACTCGTTGATCTGGTGGGCGGGGACAGGGTCGAGGTGGCGGTATCCGCGGTCAACCTTGACGCACCGCTTCAGTTTCGGCTGCGCTGCCGCCTGACGGCACCCTGGCCAGCCGGATTCACCGCCTGCTCCCAGGATGCCTTCCAACCTTTGGGGTAGTCAGCGATGGAGGCATGGGGCGCGTAGGGCCGCGCCGGGAACGCGGCATCGGAGCTGAGGCTCCCCGCCGGCACGAAAAGGAAAACAGGCGCTTTCGCCGTCATCTGTTCGGCTGCGCCCACGGCTCGATGTCCTTCCGCTGGGCGCGGTCAGAAAGTGGCGCTCAGGCGGCCGCAGACATGAGTTTCCGCTGCGCCGCCTCCCAGTTCTGCCACATCATCCAATAATCGGCTGGGATATCTCGGCAGGATAGTACCCCCACCACCCGTTCCCCTTCGAGCAGCGGCAGGTGCCGAAACCGGCGTTCCAGCATGATCGCGAGACTCTCGACCAGGGAGGCCCCGACGCCGACCGTTATCGGATCGGGGGTCATGACCTGGGCGAGGCGCACCGACTCGGGGCTCAGGCCCTGGGCGACGACCCGATTGAGCAGATCGCGCTCGGTGAAGATCCCGGCGAGGTGTCCGCCGAACCCTAACACGGGGATGGCCCCCACGCGCCGGGCGGCCATCAGGGTGGCTGCCTCTTGCACCGTCGCCTCGGGATTCAGGCTGACCATGTCTTGGCCACGGATCAGTGCCCCAACGGATAGATAGATCATCGACTGCCCCTCATCGGTTTGGTTGTCATCTCCCGCCCCGCGGCCTCGACCCCTCGATCCGTCACACGCCGCCCCGGCCGTGCCCCGGACGCCTGCCGCCTGGATCCCGTGCGGCATTGACAGCACTCGAAGGACCAGGAAGCGCCTCCCGGCGGGTACAGCACCCGGACAGCATCCGGCCGACATTGCCGCACGCCCCCGTGGGACATGGGCCTTCCGGTCGAAATATCCGACTGTGGAACTAAGATATAGCACGTCACAGAACCTTAATAATATCTAGATTTTAAGGTTATATCCGGATTGGTCTTTGCTTCGCCGGATCATCACAGACGGGTGCGACACCGGGATCCCCGGTGATTCCCGGTCGTGTCCGGTTCCGGGGATACCTCAGTTTGTAGCCTGGATGGCGCGCAGCGAAATCCGGGCCCCATCGGCAACCCATGGATGCCTAGAGTACCTGCGAGGCCGCCCCGGATTGCGCTGCGCTTCATCCGGGCTACCGGGAGGTGGCAAACGAATACCAGTCAAGCCCAGCCCCGCAGGGGCGCAACATACCAGCCCAGGGCAACGCCCTGGGTCGGCAGTAGCATAGCGTTTAGCCCTGAAGGGGCGTGACATAGGGGGGCGGCACCTAACGAGGCATTGATGTCATGCCCTTTCAGGGCTCATTGGACTCATTGCTTTGTCCCAGGGCGTTGCCCTGGGCTGGTATGTTTGACCCCGTTGGTCACCAGGCCAAAAGACATAGGGCCTGGCGGAAGTCCCGTAGGATGCGCTCAGCCCGCCGGGAGCGGCAGTCGCCCCGCGACCGTGAAGTCGGCAAGGTGAAAGCCCTGTACGGTGCGACCCCGGGGGCCGGAGAAGATTACCCGGTCGGCGCGGGTCTCACAGAGCCAGGGTTCTGGATCGAGGGGACGACGGCTGGCGAGCGCAGCGGGGTCGAACAGGGCCAGGTTGAGGCCGCTGGCCGGGTCGCGCGCCGAGCGGTATTCGATCAACTCGACACCGGCGTCGCGCAGGGCGCGACCGAGGCGCTGGGTGGGACCATAGTCGCAGGGGTGGCGCAGGACCGGTTCGTGCGCCGCACAGGGCGGGGCCTGAAGCCGCAGGCCCCGGGTGCCGCGGTAACGGGCACGAAAGAGTGTGTGCTGGGTCAGCAGACGCCCGGATGGCGGGGGCGTGCACATGGCGCTCCAGAACACCAACCGGTAGTAGGCGCACTCGGCAAGCGTGGCGGCTTCCCCCAAGGCGGCGTAGAAGATCCCGGGCTCAAGGCGGGAGCCGAAGCGCGATCCGTGCGGCAGGGGCGGATAGCGAAAGGGGGTCGCGAGCAGATAGTGCAGCCGCTGGGTGCCGGGGCGCCGCGGCGGCTTGCTGGGCTCCAGGAGGTCTTCGAGCAGTGATTGCTCGGCCAGGTCGTCGACCAGGCTGGTGGTTGCCACCTGTTCCTGACTCTCGACGAGGCGCAGCAACTCACCCTCCAGGGGGAACGGTTGGAGCCCGGTATGGCAGAGGTTCCAGAGGTCAAGGGTGCCATCGGCCACGGTTTGCGGCGTCCCTGGGAAGGCGTGCATGGGGTTGGCGCCGCTCAGACCCGTCCGCGCATCGCGTCCAGGTACTCCAGTACCCGGGTCAGACCCTGCACTGAACGGACTTGCTGCGCCGGTACCCCGCCCGTGTCCCGGTTCTCGGTGTGCATCCAGTGGCGCAGGTCTGCGCCCTCACCGCCCACCAGGACATAGAGGCTGCGGTAGCAGCGGATCAGGAGCAGGGCCAGTTCGCCGGACTTGCTCTGGGGGTCCAGGCCGCGGGCGATGGAGCTACGGTCCTTGCCCACGATGACGCCGAGGTCTGTCTGGGACAGCCCGAGCAGGCGCCCCGCGTTGAGCAGGGCCTTGCTCAACACCGCTGTTGCATCAGGGATGCGCTCGGCGACGGTATTCATCTTCAGATCCCCGGTCGGACTGGCCTTGATGTGCTCATATGCGCGTTATAGTTCATAAATGCGGCAAATGCAACGGTCAATGGGTGTCGATTCCAATCCTGGCCGCCACGCTGAGGGCCGTCGCAGGGTCCGCGCCGGCGCCTGCGGGTCGCTGATCAGTCCGCGGGCCGGGTCGGCAGCGGGTCGCTGATCCACAGCAAGGCCGCTTCGTCTGTCCGCCCGAGCGGACCGTCCTTCATCACCAGGGTCCCGGCGGCGACCGGTCGACTGGCCACGCCGGCCGGCGCCGCGGGCGATGACCCGGTGTCACCGGCGGCAACCCGGCCCGGCCGCTGCTGCATCCAGGCGCGGACCTGTGCGTGATAGGCCGGTTGGTAGAGAACCTTCACCGCGCGCAGCCCCTCGCCCTGGAAATAGAATGCGACGGCGCGGGCGGGGTATTGGTTGAAGGAGCCGATGGCGGCGGTGCAGCGTCGATCGCCGAAGGGGCCGTGGGTAGCAGCGCACTGTAAGGCGAGCGTGGGGAAGGTGGCCCTGATGGCGGACTCGCTCAGGCGGTCGCTGAAGGCGTCCAGGGCGGCGTCGAAGGCGGGGCGGCCGAGCAGCGACAGGAGCGCCAGATCGGTGCGGCGCTGCCCGTCCGGGGTGAACAGCATCCAATACAGGGGACCCAGCACCAGCGCGAGTGCGAGCAAGGTCCGGTAGAGACGGGGCAGGCGCAGGTTGGGGGCTATGGGGTCCAGTTGCGGCGACCTTGTTTGCGGGTTTTGGTCCGCACAGCGGACCCTACGAGTAGGGTCCGCTGCGCGGACCGATCAACGCGAGGCGCCGACGCTCAACCCAACTTCGCCGCGTCCGCCAGGTCCCAGACCCGCGGCGAGTGGATCAGGCGCGCCAGTTGCAGCGCACGCTCGTGCTCCATCTCGCGCGGCAGGTGGTCGCCGAAGCTGGTGAACAGCTCCTCCTGGTCGTTGGTCTCGTGGCGGGCGACCTCGGTGTCGATGTTGTTGATGGCGGCATAGACGTCTTTGGGGAAGTCCAGTCCGTCCCAGCGGAAGGCGTCGTAGTCGGGGACCCAACCGAGCGGGCTCTCGATGGCGGCGCCGACGTGGTTGCAGCGGTCGATGACCCACTTCAGGACCCGCATGTTCTCGCCATAGCCGGGCCACATAAAATGGCCGTGCTCGTCCTTGCGGAACCAGTTGACGCGGAAGATACGCGGCGGGGTGGCGACCATCTGGCGGCCGATGAGCAGCCAGTGGCGCCAGTAGTCCCCCATGTTGTAGCCGCAGAAGGGCAGCATGGCCATGGGGTCGCGTCGCATACCGGCCTGACCGATGGCGGCGGCGGTGGCCTCGGAGCCCATGGTGGCGGCCATATAGACGCCGTGTTCCCAGTTGTAGCTTTGAAAGGCCAACGGGAAGTGCTTGCTCACCCGCCCGCCGAACAGGAAGGCGCTGACCGGTACGCCCTTGGGGTTCTCCCATTCGGGGTCGATGCAGGGACACTGGGAGGCGGGGGCGGTGAAGCGGGCATTGGGGTGGGCGGCGGGGATGCCGGAGCCCGGCGTCCAGTCGTTGCCCTTCCAGTCGATCAGGTGCTCCGGGGGCTCCTGGGTCAGGCCCTCCCACCAGATGTCGCCGTCGTCGGTCAGGGCGCAGTTGGTGAAGATGCAGTTGGCATAGAGGGTGTCGATGGCGTTGGGGTTGGACTCGGGGTTGGTCCCTGGGGCGACGCCGAAGAAGCCGGCCTCCGGGTTGATGGCATAGAAGCGGCCATCGTCCTTGTTGGGCTTGATCCAGGCGATGTCGTCGCCGACGGTGGTGACCTTCCAGCCCTCGAAGCCGGCGGGCGGGATCAGCATGGCGAAGTTGGTCTTGCCGCAGGCGCTCGGGAAGGCGGCCGTCACATACTGCTTCTTGCCCTCAGGTGACTCGACCCCGAGGATCAGCATGTGTTCGGCGAGCCACCCCTCGTCGCGGGCCATGACGGAGGCGATGCGCAACGCCAGGCACTTCTTGCCGAGCAGGGCGTTGCCGCCGTAGCCGCTGCCATAGGACCAGATCTCGCGGGTCTCCGGGAAGTGGGCGATGTATTTGTCCTCGATCCGCGGGGCGCAGGGCCAGGGCACGTCCGGCTCCCCGTCCTCCAGGGGGGCGCCGACCGAGTGCAGGCAGGGGATGAATTCACCGTCCTCCCCCAGGGTGTCCAGCACCTTCTGGCCCATGCGGGTCATGATGCGCTGGTTGGCCACGACATAGGGCGAGTCGGTGATCTGCACCCCGATGTGGGCGATGTGCGAGCCGATCGGCCCCATGCTGAAGGGGATCACGTAGAGGGTGCGCCCGTGCATCGAGCCGCGGAAGGCCTCGGTCAGGATCTTCTTCATCTTGACCGGGTCCATGTGGTTGTTGGTCGGACCCGCCTCATCCTTGCGCCGCGAGCAGATGAAGGTCCGCTCCTCCACCCGCGCCACGTCGCTCGGGTGGGAGCGCGCCAGGAAGCTGTTGGGGCGCTTCTGCGCGTTGAGACGCACGAAGGTGCCGCTCTCTACCATCTCCTCGCAGAGTCGGTCGTACTCGGTTTGGGAGCCGTCGCACCAGTAGATGCGGTCCGGCTCGCAGAGTCCGGCCATCTCGTCGACCCAGTTCAGGAGCCGGTGGTGGGTGGTGCGCGTCGCACCATCGTGGGTCTTGGTCATGGCGGAGAAATCCTCGCTTGGGCAAAGAAAGTGGAGCCGATCAGGGCCTGAAGGAAGAACGCGGGAGGGCAATCGGCCGTGCGGGTCGGCGCGGGGCCGCGACCACCCGGGGCCCGCGTCCGGCGGGCCACCGTGAGTTTAAGCCATCGGGGCGCCTGGCGGCACGGCAAATCCGGACTTGTCGGTCGCCATCGAAGAGACCACGTCGATGTCGTAGTAGCGGGTCGCCTCCATGAGCAGGCGGCACTCCACCCACATGTCCCCATCGACCAACGGCATAAACAAATCGTAGATGTTGTCGACGCCCATCACAACTCTGACCCCATGGTGCAGCAGCGTCGTCACCGGGGCTATGGAGTTGTGGATCGGGGCCGTCCGATCGGACAGTTGGCGCATGCTCAAGGCGGCGGAGGGGCAGACGATGAAGGCGACCGCGGCCTCGCGACACATGGCGATGACGCGGCGCTGGTAACGCTCATCATGCGCCGCCAGTGAGATGCCGTGCACCGCCCGCACCCGGCCGTGCAGGCCGAATTCCATGGTCTTCAAGGCCAGCAACTCGGTTTCGACCTCGTCGGGGTTGTTCTCCTGGTCCACATGCACGTCGACCGGTTTATTGAGCTCGCGGGCCAGGCTGAAGATGAAGTCCAGGTGCTTCTCGGGTTGGGGGCGGTCCTTGGACGGCAGGCCGCCGATCACGTCGGCCTTTTCGCAGGCACGCACGAATTCGCCCTGGGAGTCGGGTTCGAGCACCCCCTGCAGCGGCTGGACCGCGATCTCCAGGCGGATCTGATCGCGAAAGCGCTCCTTCAGCAGCAGCGCCGCGTCGATCGGCATCTGGCCGACGGTGGTGTCGGCATCGACAAAGGTGCGGCAATAGGTCACGCCCTGCGCAATCATCTTCCTGACTGCCCGCTCCATCCGCTCGAGCAGGTCTTCCGGCGTATAGTTTTCTTTGAGGTATTTGTACAGCTTCCATTTCGCCTGCATGTCCACCTGTCCGAGCTTCAGATTCTCGGTGGAGATCAGGTAGGCCTTGTCGAAATGGGCGTGATGACAGGCAAAGCCCCCCTTGGCGGCGACGCGCCGCAGGAAATCGCGCTTCAGATTCCAGGGTTCGGTCGGGTCCGACAGCTTATAGCGATACTGGCCCGCCTGGTGCTTGCGCAGCATCTCCCGGATGGCGATCATGGCCACCTCGGCGTCGGTGTAGATCGGGATGCCGGCCTCGATCGACAGGGAGCGGATCAGGTTGCAGTCGGACGCCTCGTCGTAGTCGTTGTTGCCGGTCAGGACGTTCACGACCATATCGAAGCGGTTGGTGTCCAGAAACGACCGGATGTTGGGCAACTGGGCATCGTTGATCTTATGGAGCAGGATGTTCGCAATGCCGTGCTTGACCAGGAAGCGGCTGGTGCCGGGCGTGGCATAGAGCTGCACGTTGGCCTCTTTCAAACGGCGCAAGCCCGGCAGCATCGCCTCTTTGTCCGACGGTTTGCCCGCGCTGACCAGGACGTTCGTGGGCGTCTTGCCCAAGAGCTTCAGGTTGAACGCGACGGCTTCGAGCGAGATATCTTCGTGCATGGGGGTGAGTTCCGGATGCGAGTGTGAAGGCTAGGCCAACAGTACCAAGGAACGGTTCACTAATACGTTGAACAAGTGCTTCAGGGGATGCTTGTCGCGTCGTTGTCGTTGTCGTTGTCGTAATCGAGGCTATCGTAGCGCCCCGGATTCGCTACCATCCCAAAACGCATCGCTTCTTCGATTACGATCACGACAACGACAACGACAACGACAACGACTGCGTCTAACTTGTTCTTGACTCGTTATTAATCCCCATGCGACCCCAGCCCCAGCGGCGTCTCCCCCGGCTTGGTGGATGCCGGGGGCTTGGACCCCGCCCGCCCGCCGGGTGCCGGCCTGGCCCCGCCGCTGAACTCGACGTCGGCCCAGATGTCCCCCTGATCCTCGGACTCCGGTGGGTTGCCGTCGTAGACGAGATTCCGCCGCCGTTGCAGATAGGCGTCGCGCAGGAAGACATAGGGGTCCGGGGCGGCGTCCTCCAGGACCTCGCCCGCCCCCAGCCGGTCGGCCCGGAAGTCGACGATCCGCAGGGTCGCGAAACCCCAATAGATCTTGCCCGTCTCGATGCTGAAGAAGGGGTCGGTGACGAGGTCCCCGGCGAAACCCACGGTGTCGCGCAAGTTACTGGGTCCGAAGATCGGCAGCATGAAGTAGGCACCGGGCGGGAGGCCCCAGTAGCCCAGGGTCTGGCCGAAGTCCTCCTTGTAGCTCGGCAGGCCCAGGTTGGTGGCCACGTCCATGAAGCCCAGGACTCCGAGCGTGGAATTGACGATGAGCCGCCCGATATCGTTGGCGGCGCGCGACATTTTGAACTGCAGGATGTTGTTGGCGAGCGAGGTGACGTCGTCGATGTTGTCGAAAACGTTGGTGATGCCGCGGTCGACCACCTCCGGGGTGATCGCCTTGTAGCCCTTGGCCAAGGGCCGCATAAACGCCTTGTCGAAGTCGCTGTTGAAGCGGTACACCGCCCGGTTGTAGGGCTCCAGCGGGTCACGGGGGTCCGCGACCCGATTGGGTTGGGAGGCACAGCCCGCGGCCAGCAGTGCCGCCAGCGCCGACCCGGCCACCCGGCGGGTCCCTGCTCCGGTCTTCCAATCGCGCATTTGTGTCGTTCCCCCGACGCCCGTCGGGCGCGGCTCGTTGAACCAAAAAAGACCGCCAGACCGCAAGGTCGCAAAAAGGCTTGGGATTTAATGGCGCTACCCCGCCTTTTGGTGCCGTCGGCGCGGTCGCCCCCGCCAGGTCAGGCCCCTATTGTAGTTCTTTGCGTCTGCGGTGCCTTTACGGTTGTGCGGGCGCGCCGTCCGCACCGGGGCCGCCGCGCGGGGCGGCGTCTGAGGCGTCGCCGGGCGTGCGCCGGTTTGGCAACCGGGCGCCGCCCCCGTATGCTGTCGCGATGAACGAAGAGCAACCGATTGTCGAAGGGATCGCCCGCCGCTTTCGCGGCTTTCTGCCCGTGGTGGTGGACGTGGAGACCGCGGGCTTCGACGCCCAGCGCCACGCCCTGCTGGAGATCGCCGCGGTGATCATCCGGATGCGCCCGGACGGGAACCTGGAACCGGCCGCGCCGATCGCGGCCCACGTCCTGCCGTTCGTGGGGTCCGAGATCGATCCGCGCGCGCTGGCCTTCAACGGTATCGATCCCGACCACCCGTTCCGCGACGCGGTGGCCGAGCACGAGGCCTTGGCCCGCATCCTCACCCCGATCCGCAAGGCCGTGAAGTCGACGGGCTGCAACCGCGCCATCCTCGTGGGGCACAATGCCCACTTCGACCTGGGTTTCCTGGCGGCGGCGGTCGAGCGTACCGGCTTCAAGCGCAATCCGTTCCACGCCTTCAGCGTCTTCGACACGGTCAGCCTGGCCGGGTTGATGTTCGGCCAGACGGTTCTGGCCAAGGCCGCGCAGGCGGCCGGGCTCGGCTGGCAGAACAGCGAGGCGCACGCGGCAATCTACGACGCGGAACAGACCGCCCGCCTCTTCTGTACCATCGTCAACCGCTGGCAGGCCCTGGACCCGGTGCACTTCTGGGAGGGACCCGGGGACGGTCGGTAGGGCGAAGTGCGGACCCCGACTAGGGTGCCGCCTTGGCCGTGGCCGCCTCCATCAGCGCCTTGAGTTCGCCCTTCTCGTGCAGTTCCACTGTGATGTCGCAGCCCCCGATCAGTTCGCCGTCGATGTAGATCTGGGGAAACGTGGGCCAGTCCGCGTAGCGCGGTAGATTCTGGAGGATCTCCTGGTCATCCAGGATGTTGACATAGTCGAAGGGGACCCCGCACTCCTGGAGCGCCGCCGCGGCCCGCATGGAGAATCCGCACTGGGGGAACTGGGGCGTGCCCTTCATGTAGATGACGACGGGATGTTGTTTCACCTGCTGGTCGATGCGCTCCAAGACATCCATTCGGTTACCTCTGTAAGTTGACTGAAAGTTGGACCAAGACAGTCGGGTCGGACGCCTGGTTTTCAACGCTCCCGTGCCGCGGGGGGCGCCAGTCGCGTCCGCTGCGCGGACCGGCCTCGATCATCACCAATCCCCGGTGCCCCGCACCCTTCCTCAAGTCAGAACCCACAGGTACCGCAAACGATGAGCGAAAACGCCGCCGACTGCCGTGTGTGCGGACACTCCCAGGGCAACCGTCTGCACCAGGTGCGCGAGACCATGTACGGCGTGCCTGGCGCCTTCGTCTACCTGGAGTGTGCGGCCTGCGGGTGCCTTCAGTTGCAGGACATCCCGCCGGAGATGGCCGCCTGGTACCCGCCCGACTATTGCGCCTACGGCCAGGCCAAGGTGCGGCGGCTCCCCGCCTGGCGGCGCCGGCTCAAGGCCCTGCGCACGCGGCTGCTGCTCGGTGGCCTCGGGCGCGGCGGCCGGTGGCTCGCGCGGCTCCTGCCGTTACCGCCCTACGGCGACTGGTTGGCGCGGCTGCCGCTCGGGCTCGACTCCCGCATCCTGGACGTCGGCTGCGGCGCCGGCCATCTGCTCTTGCGCCTGCAGCGAGACGGATTCCGATCGCTGCGCGGTCTGGACCCCTTCATCGCCGAGACGCTGACCTATCCCGGCGGCCTGGTGGTGCAGAAAGAGCCGCTCGCAGACCTCGCGGGCGAGTTCGATCTGATCATGCTGCACCACTCGTTCGAGCACATGGACCGGCCGCTGGAGGTGCTCGCGACACTGGCCGCGCACCTTGCGCCGGACGGCCGGCTGCTGGTCCGCATCCCGCTCGCCGGCAGCTACGCCTGGCGCAAGTACGGCGCCTCCTGGGCCAACCTGGACGCCCCGCGGCACCTCTACCTGCATACCCCGACCAGTCTCGCCCTCCTGGCCGCGGCGGCGGGGATGGCGATCGAGTCCATCGTCTACGACTCCCAGTACAAACAGATTGCCTTGAGCGAATGGCTCAGCCTGGGGGGAACCATGAAGGACTACGAGCAGTGGGAGCGCACCTGCTATAGCGCCCGGGATATCCGCGGGTTCAAGCGTGCGGCGCGTACCCTCAATGCCCGGCGTGACGGTGACGCGGCGGCCTTCATCCTCGTTCGCCGGGGTGGCCGCTGACGCCGCCCCTCCCGCTAAAAGTGCATGGCGGTCGCGATGGCCGACCCCGCTAAGCCGCCTTGGCCCTGGCCAGGGTGACCTGGATCTGAATCTCCTCCCAAGGCACGCAGACCAGTCCCGCCGCGTCCTGCTCTACCAGCGCCAGATCCAGAAGCTTAGCGATGTCGATCTGCACCTGGCGGGAGTCGTGCCCCAAGTGCCCGGCCAGGGTAGCGATGGAGACCGGACCCAGTTCCTTGAGCAGGTCGAGCATCGCCAGCCGCGCCGGTGTCAGTTCGTCGAAGAGCTGCGCCGCGCTGGCAAAGCCCAGTTGATAATCCGCCTCCGGCAACGCCTCGCCCGCCTGTGCCCGGCGTGCCAGGTCCGACAGCTCGGCCTTGGTCCGCGTCCAGTCCGCTACCCGCACGATCGCCTTTCTTGCCACCTCAACCTCCCAGCCGTTCCACGTCGGCGATGAAATCGGCCATCAGTCGCTCGATCGACACGAAGCCGTAGGGCACCTCCAGGTTACCGAGGTGCTTGTGATCGCCCTTGCCGCGTTCGTTGTCATAGCGCACCAGGCAGGTTCCCGCGCGTCCGCAGTAGAGCCGGTATTTGTACGGGTGACTGCAGCCCGGTACCGCTACCGGGACCTGCCACACCACCGCTTCGACGGTCAGGCCGTTGGGCAGGATATCGCGCAGTTGGTAGATGGGGGTCGCCAGCATCGCTGCATGGTAGGCAATCGCCCACCGTCCTGCCAGTGCCCCGCGGGTTTGAACCGGGCACCTATCCGCGGCCGTCGGGATCGAGGTCGAGCGACAAGCCACCGTGCCGCCGCCGCAAGGCGACGTCTGGGACCGCCGACATCCTGTCGGCCCCGGCGCGAAGCGCCGTTTCGCGGCCCGCCGCCCGCTGAAGCGTCGGCCTCCGGTTGGGATGCCAGAGCAACCGGAGGTCGAGGCTTCAGCCGGTCACGGCCCCATCCACATTGCGCTGCATCCACAGCTCCAGCAGCGCTAAATGCCAGAGCTTGTTGCCCTGGATGCGGGTGTGGTGCAGGTCCGGGGCGGCGAGCAGCATGTCCAGATACTCCGGCCGGTAGAGCCCGCGCTCGCGTCCGGCGCGCGCGGTCAGGGCGTCGCGCATCAGGTCCAGGAAGGGGCCGCGGACATATTTCAGTGCCGGCATTGGGAAATAGCCCTTGGGGCGGTCGATCACGGCGTCCGGCAACAGGCCGCGGGCCATGGCCTTCAGGGGGTACTTGCCGCCCTCGCGCAGCTTGAGCGCCGGGGGGCAGCGCGCTGCCAGTTCCACCAGTTCGTGGTCCAGGAAGGGCACCCGCGCCTCCAGGCCCCAGGCCATGGTCATGTTGTCGACGCGCTTGACCGGGTCATCGACGATCAGGGTGGTGACATCGAGCCGCAGGATGGCGTCCATCACCTCGTCCGCCCCCGGGGCCTCCAGCAGCGCCTCCAGCAGCGGTGAGGTCGGGTCCGCTCCGGCGTAGGCCGGCTGGACCATGCGCAGGTATTCCGCGTGGTCGCGGTCGAAATAGTGCTTCGCCAGGCGCGCGAGGCGCGAGCCGGACGGCTCGGCGTCGATGCGCGGGTACCAGAAATAGCCGCCGAAGACCTCATCCGCCCCCTGGCCGGACTGGACCACCTTGACCTCGCGCGAGACCTGTTCGGATAACAGATAGAAGGCGACCGCGTCCTGGCCGAACATGGGCTCGGTCATGGCGTCGATGGCCTCGGGCAGGCGCTTCAAGACCTGATCGTTGGGGACCCGGAACTTGCGGTGACGGGTGCCGTAGCGGGCCACCACCAGGTCCGAGTACTCGAACTCGCTGCCCGCCTCCTCCGGGGTGTCCTCGAAGCCCACCGAGAAGGTTCGCAGATCCGCCACCCCGGCCTCCGCCAGCAGGGCGACCAGGAGGCTGGAGTCCAGGCCGCCCGAGAGCAGTACCCCCACCGGCACGTCCGCCACCTCGCTGCGCCGCTTCACCGCCAGGCGCAGGCGCTCATGGATGCCGGCGAGCCAGTCGGCCTCGCTCGGCAGCGGGTCCGGGCGCGTCGCATCCAGACTCCAATAGGCCTCTTCGACCTCGCCGCCGTCGGCGTCCAGCCGCAGCCAGTGCGCCGGGGCCAGCTTGCGCACGCCCTGCAGGATGGTGCGCGGGGCCGGCACCACGGCGTGCAGGGTGAAGAGGTGGTGCAGGGCGATGGGGTCGATGCTGGTGTCCACCCCGCCCGCCGCCAGCAGGGCCTGGGTGGTCGAGGCGAACCGGAAGCTCGGGCCCTGCCGCGACCAGTACAGCGGCTTGATGCCGAAGCGGTCACGGGCGAGGAACAGCACGCGCTGATTGGCGTCCCAGAGGGCGAAGGCGAACATGCCGTGCAGGCGCTCCGGGCAGCGCTCGCCCCAGGCGTGCCAGGCCTTGAGGATGACCTCGGTGTCGCCGTCGGAGAAGAAGCGGTAGCCCTTGGCCTCGAGTTCCCGACGCAGGTCCCGGTAGTTGTAGATGGTCCCGTTGAAGACCAGGGCCAAGCCCAGTTCCGCGTCGACCATGGGCTGATTGGAGCGCACCGAGAGATCGATGACCGCGAGCCGCCGGTGGCCGAATCCCAGGGCGCCGTCGCTGTAGCTCCCGCCATGGTCCGGCCCGCGGCGGGTCAACCGCCCCATCATGGACGCGATCACCGCGAGGTCCGCCGGGGCGCCGTCGAGACGCAGTTCACCACAGATACCGCACATAGCCCCTGCTCCCGCGGCCGCCGGGGCTTGCCCGGCGGCCGCAATAACCTACCCTAAGAAGAGTGTTTGGCCGCAAATGAACGCAAATAAGCGCAAATAAATCTGCTGGTTGGCATCGTCCCGGGCGTCGACCTGGCAGAAAAATCCAAGGCTTTGATTATTTGCGTTAATTTGCGTTAATTTGCGTTAATTTGCGTTCATTTGCGGCTAAACTGCTTTTTCCGGGTTGACCTGATCCCTGGTGCCCGCGGGCGCGGCCAAGGTTGCAAAGCCCCCGCCAAGACCCTAGCTCGGGTGCACGGCTTTAAGGCCCCCTTGATCGCTTTCCTCAGGCACCGGGGCGGCGGCGCAGACCGCCGCCCCGGGCCTGGACCCCGCACCAATCCCAACCCTCAGCACCCGGAGCACTCCGACCATGGCACACCAACTGCCCGCACTGCCCTACGCGAAGGACGCCCTTGCCCCCGTGATCTCCGCCGAGACCATCGACTATCACTACGGCAAGCACCACCAGGCCTATGTCACCAACCTCAACAACCTGATCCCGGGCACCGAGTTCGAGTCACTGTCCCTGGAAGACATCATCCTGAAGTCCTCCGGCGGGGTCTTCAACAATGCCGCCCAGGTCTGGAATCATACCTTTTACTGGAACTGCCTGAGCCCCACCGGCGGCGGCGCACCCACCGGCGCCCTGGCCGCCGCCATCGACGCCAAGTTCGGCTCCTTCGAGGACTTCAAGAAGGCCTTCACCCAGTCCGCCGTCACCAACTTCGGCTCCGGCTGGACCTGGCTCGTGAAGAACGCCGACGGCTCGCTTGAGATCTTCAACACCGCCAATGCCGGCTGCCCCCTGACCTCCGGCAAGAAGCCCCTGCTGACGGTCGATGTCTGGGAGCACGCCTACTATATCGACTACCGCAACGCCCGTCCCAAGTACCTGGAAACCATCTGGGACAAGATCAACTGGGGATTCGTGGCGGCGAATTTCGGGGGCTGATGCGCGGGGGCGCCGGGCCCCGGCCCGGCGCCGCCGTCCGGCTGACGCCTCGACCTCCGGTTTCGGCCTGATCAGCCAAGGCCCTGAGGCTTCGCTGTAAAGGTTGCGCGGCGCCGCTGTGGGAGCGGCTTCAGCCGCGACGAGCCCTCGCAAGCCGCCGCCATGTCGCAGGTTACCGCGGCCTCGCATCGCGGCTGAAGGAAGCCGCTACCGCGGGGGATTTTCGTCCCCTGGGCCGGACGGGGCATTCGAGACTGGGCAAGTATTCGCCGCGACCTCCCCGTAGCCCGGATGGAGCGCAGCGGAATCCGGGTGCGGCCTCGCAGGTAGGCGATGAATCAGCGGGTTGCCGAGGGGACCTGGATTCCGCTGCGCTCCATCCAGGCTACGACCTGAAGCCTCGATCTCCGGTTTGGGCCTGATCCGCCCGGGGCCTGAGGCTTTGCCGTGAAGGTCGCGCAGCGGCGCTGTGGGAGCGGCTTCAGCCGCGACGAGCCCTCGCAAGCCGCCGCCATGTCGCAGGTTATCGCGGCCTCGCATCGCGGCTGAAGCCGCTCCCACGAGGGACTGTCGTCCCTGGGCCGGACGGGGAATTCGCCCCGCCCGAGACGTTTCGGAGGCCGCGTCAGGCGGTTGATTCCGCGAATCTTCCGCAGTTTCAAAACGTTCGGGACGGGGCGAATGCCCCGTCCCGCCGGGAGGATCGCACCGCACTGGGGTGCGGCGCTCCCAGTGGCCGGGATGATGATCAAGGCCGCCGCCGCGACCCGGGATGATGGGCATCGCTCCCGCTCTGCCCATCCTACGGCTCAGGCCAAAACTCATCATTCAGAATGTCGTCCATCGACCAGGGACAGGTTTCGGGCAAGTCGTCGATCTCGACCTCTTTCAGCACGTTGCTGATGGCATCGTCCCAGGCCTGTTCCCACCATCCGGCATCCCGCAAGTCGGCCTTCAAACTGAGCGTTTCGGCAAGACAACGGATGACGCTGCGGCGCTGGATCCTGATCGTGCGCCGCCGGCTATTGCCGCGGCGCTCGGGCTGATATTGCCACTTCAGGAGATGGGCCAGGAGCACGGCCATCCTGCTCTTTAATTCGCGCCGCTCGCTCTTGCCCACGTCCTCGATCTCCTCTGCAATGTGCTCCAGGTCCAGCAGAGTAAAGTCGCCGGCACGCAGCAGCCGCGCCTGTTCATCGGCCCAGGCGACGATGTCTTGTTCATAACGATGAGTGGCCATGGCCGTCCTCGTACGAATGATCTGAACCGGAGTCCAAGGCTTCAGCCTTGGAGGGGGGCGCCAAGGCTGAAGCCTTGGACTCCGGCAGGGTCAGGCGCGCACCTGCCCATCACCCAGCACCACGAACTTGAGCGAGGTCAGCCCCTCCAGGCCCACCGGCCCGCGGGCGTGGAACTTGTCGGTGCTGATGCCGATCTCGGCGCCTAAGCCGTACTCGAAGCCGTCGGCGAAGCGGGTGCTGGCGTTGACCATGACGGAGCTTGAGTCGACCTCGCGCAGGAAGCGGCGGGCGCGGCCATAGTCCTGGGTGACGATGGCGTCGGTGTGGGCCGAGCCGTGGCGGGCGATGTGGTCCATGGCGGCGTCCAGTCCGTCCAGGATCCGGATGGAGAGGATGGGGGCCAGGTACTCGGTGTCCCAGTCCTCGTCGGTGGCCGGCAGGGCGTAGGGGACCAGATCGAGAGTGCGGGGGCAGCCGCGCAGTTCCACGCCCTGGGCGGCCAGGGCGGCGGCGATGGGCGGCAGCAGGGTTGCGGCCACGGGTGCGTCGACCAGCAGGGTCTCCAGGGTGTTGCAGGTGCCGTAGCGCTGGGTCTTGGCGTTCATGACGATGCGCAGGGCCTGATCCGGGTCCGCGGCGGCGTCCAGGTACACGTGACAGATGCCGTCTAAGTGCTTGATCACCGGTACCCGCGCGTCCCGGCTGATGCGCTCGATCAGCCCCTTGCCGCCGCGCGGGATGATGACGTCGATGAACTCCGGCATGGCGATCATGGACCCGACCGCGGCGCGGTCGGTGGTGGCGACCACCTGGA
The DNA here is from genome assembly GCF_002813775.1 of Candidatus Thiodictyon syntrophicum. Taxonomy (NCBI): domain Bacteria; kingdom Pseudomonadati; phylum Pseudomonadota; class Gammaproteobacteria; order Chromatiales; family Chromatiaceae; genus Thiodictyon; species Candidatus Thiodictyon syntrophicum. Next base: position 5,403,577 of record NZ_CP020370.1, on the reverse strand, counting down.
CCCCATCGGCCGGCAGCCCGGCTTGCGTCAGGCCGGCGCGGATGCAGGCGGCGATGGCCTGGTTGGAGGCGAGCGACTCGGAGCCGCCGCGCAGCACCGTGGCGTTGCCGGATTTGAGACAAAGCCCGGCGGCGTCGGCGGTGACGTTGGGGCGCGACTCGTAGATGATGCCGACGACCCCCAGCGGCACCCGCATCCGCCCCACCTGGATGCCGGAGGGGCGGTAGTTGAGGTCGGTGATGGCGCCGATGGGGTCGGGCAGGGCGGCGATCTGGCGCAGCCCCTCCAGCATGGCGTCGATGCGCCCGGGGGTGAGTTCCAGGCGGTCCAGCATGGCCGCGTCCAGGCCCTTGGCCGCCCCGGCGTCCAGGTCCGCGCGGTTGGCGGTGGCGATCACCGCCCGCTCGCGCTCGATGTGCTGCGCGATGGCGATGAGGGCCGCGTCCTTGTCGAGGGTGGCGGCGCGGGCCAGGGCGCGGGCGGCGGTGCGGGCGCGGCGGCCCAGGTCTGCCATGTAGGCCGGGATGTCGGTGATCGGGGGCTGGGTCATGGTGGCGTTCCGGGGCTGCAAAGATGCCGTGCCGTGGGGGGCGCAGGCGGCGCCGACCCCGCGGGATCTTGGCCGGGGAGCATAGCAGTCGGACAGGCGTTTTGCCCGTGCCTCGTCAGTCGTCGTCCCGGTCCGACTGCGCGTGATGAGGAGGGAGCGCTTGAATTCGCGGGCTGCTATGATCAGTGGCGGATTTGTTTCACCTTTGACGAGGGAGATGCCAGCAATGTCGAGATCACCGACTATCACTGAAGATCCGCCGCTCCTGGTCCTCCCGCCCATCCACCCGGGCGAGGTGCTGCGCGACGAACTCGATGAATTGGGCCTGTCAGCCAACGCGCTGGCGCGTGCCCTGGACGTGCCGCCGAACCGTGTCACCGAGGTCCTCAACGGCCAGCGCTCGGTCAGCGCGGACACCGCGCTACGCCTTGCCCGCTATTTCGGCACTTCGGCCCGGTTCTGGATGAATCTGCAATTGAGCTATGAGCTGGCGGTCGCCGAACGGACACTGGGAGAGTCGATTGCGGAGTGCGTCCGGCCCCGCGCTGCATGAGCCGGCTCCGCGCCCGCCAATCCCCTCGTTATCCATGGCATAATCCCGCCACCCTCACCAGGCGCGCGCGGGTTGCGCGGCAACTCGGACTTGGGACATGCCCGACGGCGAGACCTTCGACTGCTTCTTGAGCCACAACAGCCGGGCCCAGCCCGCGGTGCGGGCGCTGGCGGCGCAACTGCGCGACCGCGGTCTGACCGTCTGGCTGGACGAGGAGCAATTGCGGCCGGGCTTGCCCTGGCAGCCGCTCCTGGAGTCCGGTATCCGCGCCGCGCGCAGCGTCGCCGTCCTGGTCGGGGCGGACGGGCTGGGGCCTTGGGAGCAGAAGGAGATGCGCGCCGCCCTCAGCCTGGCAGTGAAGGACGGACGCCCGGTGATTCCGGTCCTGTTGGCCGACGCCCCCGCGGCGCCCGAGTTGCCGCTCTTCCTCGCCAAGCACATGAAGATCGGCGGCCAGGCGCCGGAGATGATCGCCCTGCCGGCCGGGTGTTTTCAGATGGGCAGTCCGCCGGGAGAACCTGGCGCTGGGATGGCGAGGGTCCCCGGCATTCCGTCTTGTGGGCGCCTTTGCCATGGGTCGAACCGAGGCGAGCTTCGCGCAATACGACCGTTTTGCCGAGGCGACCGGCCGCAGGAAGCCTGACGACCGGGGTTGGGGGCGCGGCGATCGGCCGGTGATCGATGTCTCCTGGGTCAACGCGAGCGCCTATGCCGCCTGGCTTGCCGGGCAGACCGGCCAGCCCTATCGCCTGCCCAGCGAGGCCGAATGGGAATATGCCGCCCGCGCCGGACGACATCGGCTTGCGGCTGTCCCGAGGGGCTTCCCCGCCCGGCCGGGGCCGCTAGCGCGGAGCGCAATCCGGCAAGCAGGCATGGGTGGCGGGGCCTGGCTGGAAAGGCCCCGGGCGGAGCCGGGGCGGTTTCCAGCCGGGCACCGCCGCCCCCTGCTGCCACGCGGGAACCATTCTTCTCGTTCCCACGCCGGCGCGTCACTGCCGCTAAGTCAAGCCGCAACGGTTACTGGGAGCGCCGCACCCCAGTGCGGCGCGGCCTCTGCTCAACTCACACCGGCGGGGTTGTCTGCGAGATCGTGCCGCACTGGGGTGCGGCGCTCCCAGGTCGGGCCGTAGGATGGGCAAAGCCCGCGCGCGACGGTCCGGACCTGTCGTGGCGTCGCTCGGGCGTGCCCATCCGGGGCGCGTCGCGGTCTGGGGGATGGGCACGCTGCGCTTTGCCCACCCTACAAGCTTTCATGTTACGGGGTGACGGACGAGCCCTCATGGCCGCTAGCCGGACCAGGGCCGCTGAGTGTCTCCGCTGTCGACCGGCTGAAGCCTCGACCTCCGGTCTTCTTGCGGACGGCGCAAACTGCCGCGGCCTCGTCGCGGCTGAAGCCGTTCCCACAGCGTACAATCTCGTCGGTTTGCCGCGTCCACCCCTCTCGTCACGACAACGGAGATTCATCATGCGCAAGATTCCGCTCCTGCTGAGCCTGCTGGCCGCCGCGTCAGGTGCCGACGCCGGCACCTTTACGCTGACCAGTCCGCAGATCGCGCCCAATGCCACGATTGCTAAGGCGCAGGTCTACAACGGCTTCGGGTGCACCGGCGATAATGTGTCACCGGCCCTGAACTGGCAGGACCCGCCGACGGGCACCAAGGGCTTCGCGCTCCTGGTGCATGACCCGGACGCCCCGACCGGGGGGGCTGGCTGGTGGCACTGGGTGCTGATCGACATCCCGGCAACGGTCGATGCGCTGCCCCTCGGTGCCGGGGCCAGTGATGGTTCAAAGATGGTCGCGGGCGCGCGTCAGATCACGACCGATTTCGGCAGTGCGGGCTGGGGCGGCCCCTGTCCGCCGGTCGGGGCTAAACCCCATCGGTACAACTTCACCCTGCACGCGCTCGATGTGCCTAAGCTCGAGGTTCCGCCGGGGGCCAGCGCGGCGCTGGTCGGCTATCTGGTCAACAGCCACAGTCTGGGCAAGGCGAGCCTGACCGGGCTTTACGGTCGCGAGCAGTAAGGGACGGCTCAACCGGCCTGGGAGCGCCGCACCCCAGTGCGGCGCGATCTTGCGGATAACCCCGGCGGTGCGGATTGACCAGAGGCCGCGCCGCACTGGGGTGCGGCGCTCCCAGTAGCCGTTGCGGCTTAACTCAAATGGCAGTGAGGCATCAGCGGGGGCAATACCACGACGCAAAAAGGCCGGGCTTGCGCCCGGCCTTCGTATTACCCATCCCTAGGGTTGGCCGCCCCGATCAGGCAGCGGCTCGCAACTCGGTGGGGGCGGTCAGCGGCTCCCGGGTCTGGTCCTGGACGGCGCGGATCTCGATCTTGCGCGGCTTCATGGCCTCCGGGATCTCGCGCCGCAGTTCGACGTGGAGCAGCCCGTTGGCGAGTTGCGCATCCACCACCCGGACATAGTCCGCGAGTTGGAACTTGCGCTCGAAGCTGCGGTTGGCGATCCCGCGGTAGAGCAGCCGGGTGCCCTGTTGGTCCTCGTCTTCGGTCCGATTACCGGAGACGGTCAGGATGTTCTCCTTGGCCTCGATGGTCAGGTCCTGTTCCGCGAAGCCCGCAACCGCCATGGTGATGCGGTAGTCGTTCTCGCCGCTCGCCTCGACGTTGTAGGGCGGATAGCCGCCGGGCTCGGTGCGATAGGCGCTCTCAAGTGCATTGGAGAGCCGGTCGTAGCCGATCATGGACCGGAGCAGGGGTGTTCGTCATGGTCATATCCTCAGGTTGAGCAATATGGTCTGGCGCGTTCTTACGAACCGCTGAACCCGCGGGCCTCGGTTGAGCACCCGCGTTATTTGACATCCTCGCCGACCTGAAGGACGGCGATTCCTACGGCGCTACGCGCAAAGCTTGCTCGCGAATAGTCGCTTCGGCGGGTTCCTGGGCCGACGCTCCAATGAGCGAAGTATCTCCGCAGGCTAACCGGGCGTGTCCCGCCCTTAGAACATTGATCGCGCCGACCAAATCGGCGTTTTCCTCGAAACCGCATTCCACGCACGCGAACCGGGCTTGAGTCTGCCGGTTCTCCTTGGCGATATGCCCGCAGCACGGACAGGTCCGGCTGGTGTTCTGTGGGGGCACCGCGACCAGGTGCCCGCCGCTCCACGCCGTCTTGTAGTCCAGTTGCCGACGGAACTCGAACCAACCCTGGTCGAGAACGGCTTTGTTCAGGCCGGACTTGGCCCGAACGTTGGTGCCCGGCGCTTCGACCGTCCCGGCCGCCGACGCCGACATGTTGCGAACCTGCAAGTCCTCGATGCACACCATCGCGTGGTTTTGGCTGATCGTGGTCGTGGTCTTGTGCAGGTAGTCGCGCCGGGCGTTGGCGATCTTGGTATGGATGCGCTGGACCTTGGCTTTCGCCTTCTTCCAGTTCTTCCCGAACTTGGTCTTGCGGCTCATGGCGCGCTGCGCCTTCGCCAACGCCTGTTCTTGGCGTTTGAAACTGCTCAGGGGCTCGAACACCGCGCCGTCGCTCAAGGTGGCGAAGCGGACAATGCCCATGTCGATCCCGACCGCTCCGCCCTGGTGAACCGGAATCTCGGCCTCGCGCTCGGTCTGGATCGACGCGAACCACTTGCCGCCCGACTGGCTGACGGTGACGTTCTTCACCGTGCCGAGAACATCGCGGCTCTTGCGGTAGCGCATCCAACCCAGTTTAGGCAGGAACAAGCGCCCGTTGGCCTGGTCGAGCTTGTAGCCCTGGGGGTAGCGGAAGCTGTCGCCGGACCGACCCTTTTTCTTGAACCGTGGGAAGTCGGCGCGCTTGGAGAAGAACTTGGTATAGGCTCGCTCCAGGTCTTTGAGGGTCTGTTGCAGGGCTTGGGATGGGGTGTCGCAGAGCCAGGCCGTAGCCGGGTCGGCCTTCCACTCGGTGAGGGCCTTGCAGAGCCCGGCATACCCGAGCTTTTTCTCGTCGGCCGCGTGCAGCTCCTGCTGCATCGCCAGGGCCTTGTTGAAGACGAACCGGCACGATCCCGCGAAGCGGCGCATATCGCGCGCCTGCCCGCCGTCTGGCATCAGCTCGAACTTGAAGGCTTGGAGACGCAACATAGGGCGGTGTTGGTCGAGATGGACGGCGAGAGCGACCATGTTCACCTGCTGGTCGAGTAGCCGCCCAAGGTGGCGGTGTCCGCCCTGGTGAACAGCCTCAAGGGCGTGTCCAGCCGCTTGCTACGCCAAGAGCGCCCGGACATCCAGCGGCGCTACTGGAAGGGCGTCCTCTGGTCGCCCTCCTACTTCGCCGCCTCCTGTGGGGGCGCACCGATTTCTATCGTGCGCCAGTACATCGAACAGCAACAGACTCCCACCTAAACGGCAGTCGGACGGGTCCACCGTCCGGCGCTATCCATCCCCGCCCTGAACGAAGGGGCTTTTTGCGCAAGACCGGCAAAGTAGATCTCTGGCCCCCGCATGTCAAGAGGGGTCGCGAAAAATATTATGTGAAGTCGTCCCGGTCCGACGCAACCCTTTGCATTGAGGCGTTTGTCACCGCTGCCCGGTCCGCAAACATCAGTTGAGGCTTATAATCAGGCGCTGCAACAGATCCCACAGGTTGGAGGCAACGATGGGTGGACCCTCAGTCTCAGACGTCCAGGGCTTCGTGACCGACTCGCTCGGTCTGCGCGGGCGGGCGCCGGAGCACCTGCTCCAGCACCTGATCGCGGTCCAGCAGCGCTTCGGGTGGGTCCCCCCGGCGGCGGTGGAGGCCCTGTCCGGGGCCCTGGACGTGACGCGCACCCAGGTGCGCGCGGCCATCGCCTTCTATGCCTTTCTCCATGATCGCCCGCGGGGCGACTTCGACATCCTGTTCAGCGACAACATCACTGACCGCATGCTCGGCAACCAGCGCCTGCTGGGCCTGCTCGCGGAGCAGTTGGGGATGGGCACCGACGCGACTCGGGCGGACGGGCGTGTCACCCTGGGGCTGACCTCCTGCACCGGGATGTGCGATCAGGGGCCGGCGCTCCTGGTCGACGGCCGGGCGGTGACGGCACTGACCCCGCAGCGGATCGACCGCATCGCGGACCTGGTGGGGCAGGGTGTCCCGCTCGAGCGCTGGCCCGGCGAGTATTTCCGCGTGGAGGACAATCTGCGCCGCCGCGGGCTACTGCTGAGCAATCCAGTCACCGACGGCGCCGGCCTGCGCAAGCTGATCGACCTGGGGGTGGAACCGGCGCTCGCGGATCTGGAGCGCTCGGGGCTGCGCGGGCGCGGGGGTGCGGGCTTCACCACGGCGCTCAAGTGGAAGTTCTGTCGCGAGGCCCCGGACGGGGACCGCTATGTCGTCTGCAACGCGGACGAGGGCGAGCCCGGGACCTTCAAGGATCGCGTCCTCCTGACCAGCTACACGGACCTGGTGATCGAGGGCATGACCATCTGCGCCGCGGTGGTCGGGGCCCGCCGCGGCTTCATCTATCTGCGCGGTGAGTATGCCTATCTGCTGCCGCACCTGGAGTCGGTCCTGGCGCGGCGCCGCGTCGAGGGGCTCTTGGGCGGGTCGATCCTGGGCAAGGCCGGCTTCGACTTCGAGATCGCCGTGCACCTGGGGGCCGGGGCCTATATCTGCGGGGAGGAGACGGCCCTGATCGAGTCGCTGGAGGGGCGGCGCGGGGTGACCCGCAAGCGCGCGCCTTACCCGGTCATCGCCGGTTATAAGGACCGCCCGACGGTGGTCAATAATGTGGAGACCTTCCTCGCCGCCGCCCGGGTGGTGCAGTGGGGCGGCTACTGGTTCCGCGGCGAAGGGACCGATCAGTCCGCCGGGAGCAAGATCCTCTCGGTGAGCGGCGATTGCGCCCGCCCCGGGATCTACGAGTACCCCTTCGGGACCCCGGTGCACCGGGTCCTGACCGACTGTGGGGCCGAGCGGACCCAGGCGTTGCAGATCTCCGGTGCCTCCGGGACCACCCTGACCCCGGCGGACTTCGACCGCATCATCGCCTTCGAGGACCTGTCGACCGCTGGGTCCTTCATGATCTTCGACCACAGTCGCGACATGTTCGATATGGTGCAGAACTTTGCCGCCTTTTTCGCCCACGAGTCGTGCGGCTTCTGTACCCCCTGCCGGGTCGGCGGGGCCCTGCTGCGCAACCTGGTGGAGAAGGTCGCCGCCGGGCAGGCGTCCGAGCATGACCTGGGCGAACTGCGCCAGATCGGCGGCGTGATGCGCCTGGCGAGTTATTGCGGCCTGGGCAACACCGCCCCGAACCATATCCTGAACACCCTGGACAAGTTTCCCGACATCTATCGTCGCCGCCTGCGCAGCGCCGAGTACACCCCGTCCTTCGACCTGGACGGGGCCTTGGCCGAGGCACGGGCGCTGGCCGGCCGCGACGATGCCGCCGCGCACATTGCCGACCCGAGCCCCGAGGACCTGTCCGAAACCAAGGAGGCCGCGGTATGAGCCACAGCTTCACGCTCGACGGTCAGGAGCTTGCCTTCGTCCCCGGCCAGACCATCATGGAGGCGGCCCAGGCGGCCGGGGTCTATATCCCGCACCTCTGTCACAATCCGGACTATGCCCCCCACGGCAGTTGCCGGGTCTGCCTGGTGGGGGTGGGGCGCCGTCAGGTGTCCGCCTGCACCACGCGGGTGATGGAGGGGATGGAGGTGGACAACGCCTCCGAGTCCGTCCAGGCCAACCGGCGCGCCGTCCTGCAGATGCTGTTCGCGGAGGGCAACCACATCTGCCCGGCATGCGAGCGCAGCGGCAATTGCCAACTCCAGGCGGTCGCCTATTACACCGGGATGCTCGCGCCGCACTATCCGCCGTTCTTCCCGCGCCGCCCGGTGGATGCCTCGCACCCGGACTTCATCATCGACTTCGGCCGCTGCATCCTGTGCGAACTGTGCGTGCGCGCCAGCCGCGACCATGATGGTAAGCGTGTCTTCGCCATCAGCGGGCGGGGGCTTGCGAGTCATCTGGTGATCGACTCCCCGAGCGGTCTCCTGGGTGATTCGTGCTTCGCCGCCGCCGACCGCGCCGCCCATGTCTGTCCGACCGGCGCCATCCTGCCCAAACACAAGGGCTTCGAGCGCCCCATCGGCGAGCGGCTCTATGACCGTGAACCCATCAGCAAGGTCGGCGACTTGCGTGCCCATGAGGACGAGGTCGATTGAGATGACTGACAAGCCCCGCGTCGCGACCACCTCACTGTGCGGCTGTTTCGGCTGTCACATGTCGCTGCTCGACATCGATGAGCGCATCCTTGAACTCGTGCAACTGGTACGCTTCGACCGGACCCCGCTGACCGATATCAAGACCATCGGGGAGTGTGACCTGGGGCTGATCGAGGGCGGCGTCGCCAACGCCGAGAACGTGGAGGTCCTGCGGGATTTCCGGCGCCACTGCAAGGTCCTGGTCGCGGTCGGCGCCTGTGCGGTCAACGGCGGCATCCCCGCCATGCGCAACCAGTTCACCCTCAAGGAGTGTCTGGAGGAGTCCTATGTGGGCGGGGTCGGGGTGCACAACCCGGGCATCCCCAATGACCCGGAGATCCCGCTGCTGCTCAACCAGGTCCACCCCATCCATGAGGTCGTGAAGGTCGACTACTTCCTGCCCGGCTGCCCGCCCTCCGCGGATACCCTCTGGACCTTCCTCACCGAGCTCCTGGCGGGGCAGCCGATTGCGTTCCCGTATACTCAGATCCATTACGATTGAATAGCGGAAGATTTTGCCGCAAATGAACGCCAATGGACGCAAATAAGAAAGGAGCGATGGGGTGCCAAGCCCCATCGCTCGACCAGCGGCGGCCTGGCGTTCCGGCGCAATCGCTGACGACTGCTTGCGAGTATTTGCGTCCATTTGCGTTCATTTGCGGCCAATACTCCTTCTTGAGGACCAAACCATGACCATGTCACTCGAAACCGCCCGCCATCCGGAGCACCTGCGGCGCGTCTGCATCGAGCCGGTGACCCGGGTGGAGGGGCACGGCAAGGTCACACTGCTGCTCGATGAGGACAACCATATCCGCCAGGCGCGGCTGCATATCGTCGAATTCCGCGGCTTCGAGAAGTTCATCCAGGGGCGGCCCTATTGGGAGCTGCCGGTGCTGGTCCAGCGTCTGTGCGGCATCTGCCCGGTGAGTCACCACCTGGCGGCGGCCAAGGCGTGCGATCAGCTCATCGGGGTGGATCAACTCACCCCGACCGCGGAGAAGGTCCGGCGCCTGATGCACCTGGGCCAGACCCTGCAATCGCACGCACTGCACTTTTTTCACCTGGCGTCCCCCGACCTGCTCTTCGGCTTCGACGACCCGGTGGCCCATCGCAATATCGTGGGTGTGATCCAGGACCACCCGGAGATTGCCACCCGGGGCGTACTGATGCGCAAGTTCGGTCAGGAGGTGATCCGGGTGACGGCGGGCAAGCGCGTGCACGGCACCGGGGCACTGCCGGGCGGGGTCAACAAGAATGTGAGCCTGCAAGAGCGCGACTACCTCCGGCAGGACATCGGCCAGGTCCTCGAGTGGGCGGAAGGGGCGGTCCAGTTGATCAAGCGCATCGTCCTCGGCAACGCGGATTTCCACTACCGCTTCGGCGCGGTCGACGCCAACACCCTGGGCCTGATCGCCCCGGACGGCGCCCACGAACTCTACCACGGCGGTCTGCGCGCCCGTGATCCGGACGGCAACACCCTGCTCGACCAGGTCGACTACCAGGACTATGAACGGGTGATCCACGAGGAGATCAAGGACTGGAGCTACATGAAGTTCCCCTTCCTGACCCAACTGGGGCCGGAACGCGGCTGGTATCGGGTGGGGCCGCTCGCGCGGGTCAACAACTGTGACTGCTTCCACACCCCGCTGGCCGAGCAGGAGCGCCAGGACTTCGCCGCCGCCGGCGAGGGGCGGCCCCTGCAGGCGGCCCTGGCCACCCACTGGGCGCGCCTCATCGAACTGCTGCACTGTGCCGAGGCAATCCGGGAACTGCTCCAGGACCCGGACCTGCAAGGCACCGACCTGCGCCTGCATGGCCAGATGCGGGCCAAGGGCATCGGCGTGGTCGAGGCCCCCCGCGGCACCCTCTTCCACCACTATGAGATCAACGACGACGGCCTCGTGACCAAGGCGAACCTGATCGTCTCCACCACCAACAACAACCAGGCCATGAACACGGCCATCCGCCAGGTGGCGAGCGAGTTCCTGGACGGGCGGGAACTGACTGAGCCGCTCCTGAACCAGATCGAGGTGGCGATCCGCGCCTATGACCCCTGTCTGTCCTGCGCCACCCACGCGGTAGGCCGGATGCCGCTCGACCTGGAACTGTGCGACGCGGCCGGGACCACCCTGGACCGCCTGCGCCGCCATCCGGACGGTTCAGTGGACCGACCGGCCCTCGTCGCCGAGTATTGATCCCGGTGCAAGACCCCGCGCGAGGGGCCTTGATCGAAACTCCGGCCACCTCGAGGGGGGCATCCGTCGCGGCCTGGGGGCCGCTCCTACGGCGTAGGAGCGGCCCCCAGGCCGCGACGGGCTGCCGCAAGGGCGCGTGGTCGGAGTGATGATCGAGGCCACGCGAGGCATCCTCATCCTCGCGTGCGGCAACCCGTCTCGCGGGGATGATGCATTAGGTCCGACCTTGATCGAACGCCTGTCCGCGCTGCCCGATGCCATGCCCGAGGCTGACCAGGCGTTCGATCTGTTGACCGACTTTCAGCTCCAGATCGAGCACGCACTGGATCTCCAAGGTCGGGAACTCGTGATCTTCGTGGATGCGGCACTCGCCGGTCCTGAGCCCTTCGCCTTCGGCCCCGTGGTTCCGGAGCCGGCACTGTCCATCACCACCCACGCACTGAGCCCCGGGGGGCTCTTGCGGGTCTATCAGGAGGCGATCGGCGGCCAGGCGCCGGACTGCCGGCTGCTCGCCATCCGCGGCTACGACTTTGAGTTGGGGGCGGGGCTATCGCAAGGGGCCGCGGCAAACCTGCTGGCTGCGCTGGCCTTTTTGGTCGACTGGCGCGGTCGGCGAGCCTGATGGCAGGGCCGTCGGGACGGGCCTCGATCATCGTTCCGGCCGGCGGCCACCTTCTGGAGTCCAAGGCTTCAGCCTTGGTCTTGTACCTCCAAGGCTGAAGCCTTGGACTCCGACCCGGGGTGGCCGGAACGATGACGAAGGCCCCGGGACGCCGCGGCGAGCAATCGCGCTGACCGACTATCGACAGCGATGCCAAACAGATACAATCTCGGCGAAATGGGCTGCGGCCCGAAACGGCGGCAGCATTCGGCCCCGCCGTCAGGCGCCGGGCCAGTCGGATCGCCCCCGGCGTTCTGCCCTTCACCGGTGAACAGGCCTCTGATCGATGCGCACCTATAATCCCCGCCAACGCATCCTCGTGACGGGCGGTGCCGGTTTCCTCGGCTCCCACCTGATCGACCGCCTGCTCGAGCGCGGCGACGAGGTTGTCTGTGCCGACAATCTCTTCACCGGCACCAAGCGCAACGTCGAGCATCTGCATAGCCACCCGCGCTTTGAATTCATCCGCCACGATGTCACCTTCCCGCTCTACATCGAGGTCGACCAGATCTATAACCTGGCCTGTCCCGCCAGTCCCATCCACTATCAGCATGACCCGGTCCAGACGACCAAGACCAGTGTGCATGGGGCCATCAACATGCTGGGCCTGGCCAAGCGACTCAAGGCGCGCATCTTCCAGGCCAGCACCAGCGAGGTCTATGGCGACCCCGCCGTGCATCCCCAGACCGAGGACTATTGGGGCAACGTCAATCCGATCGGCCTGCGCAGTTGTTACGACGAAGGTAAGCGCTGCGCCGAAACCCTGTTTTTCGACTACTACCGCCAGCATCGGCTCGATATCCGGGTCGCCCGCATCTTCAACACCTACGGCCCGCGGATGCACCCGAACGACGGTCGCGTGGTCAGCAACTTCATTGTGCAGGCGCTGCGGGGCGAGGACATCACCCTCTACGGCGACGGCCTCCAGACCCGCAGCTTCTGCTATGTCGATGATCTGATCGAGGGATTTATCCGCTATATGGATTTACCATATGGCGAGGACGGGGGGCCGGGCCACCCCGGGCCGCTCAACCTGGGCAACCCGGGCGAATTTACCATCCGCCAACTGGCCGAAATGATCATCGAACTGATTGGCGCCCGGTCACGACTTGTTTTCCTGCCGCTGCCGGCAGATGACCCCATGCAGCGCAAGCCGGACATCTCGCGCGCCCGTGAGTATCTGGGCTGGGAACCGTTGGTGCCGCTTGATGAGGGGCTGAAAAAGACCATCGCCTATTTTGACGAACTTCTCTGCACCGGCGCCTGATGCTGGCCACAGTGGCATCATCGGGCACTGGTGGCCGGTCCCTCCCGGCTGGATCCTGCCGAGCAACGTGCCGGACCTTTCTTTGACGCCCGCCGGAATAGATTGCGAGACGCCGCGGACTGGGAGCATAGCGATACGGTCATGAGACACGGGAATACTGAGCACTGGGTGATGGTTTTGGGGTGGCTTACGATGGGAGGCGCCGAGCGCCAAGCCCTTTATCTGGCTCAGGCGCTCATGAAAGAGCGAGGGGTGCGCGTGAGCGTTGTTGGACTGAGCAATCCCGGCTATGTGATGGATGAATGCAGGCGTCTCGGGATCGATTGCCATTACTGGCCGTTCGAGTTTCCTGATCGGTATTACCAGCAATGGCGCAGCATTTTCCGCTTTGCCGCACGGCTGCGGCGTCTGGGGCCTACATTCGTTGCGCCTTATTGCATGCCTGCCAACCTGATCTGCGGACTGACGTGGCGTCTGACCGGGGCAAAGGCTTGCGTCTGGCAGCAGCGTGACGAAGGGCGCCTACGGCGCAGCGACTGGATCGAACCATGGGCCCTCCGCTTGACGCCTGCCTTCATATCCAATAGCATCCACGCCGCCAGGTGGCTCGAAACGGATCTGCATGTGGCCCCGACCAGGATATCGGTAATACGCAACGGCATAATCCTTCCCAAAGTCTCTCCCCACACTGGCCGCTGGCGTGACAACTGGCACATTTCCGCGGATAAGAAGATCCTCACGATGGTGGCGAATCTGCATCAATACAAAGATCATCTGACATTGCTGCGGGCGTGGAAAATCATTCGCCAGTCCGCAATGTCATCTGATTGGATGCTTGTCCTTGCTGGTCGATATGAGGATACCTATTCGGAGTTGCAGACCTTTGCCGTTGAAAATAACCTGCTCGACAGCGTCCTGTTCGCCAATCGAATTTCAGATGTTCCGGCACTGCTCGACGACGCGGCACTGCTGGTTTTCAGTTCTTTGTGCGAAGGTGTTCCAAACGGGATTCTTGAAGCGATGACCCATGGTCTGGCGGTTGTCGCAACTGACATCCCGGGGATACGAGAGGCCGTTGGAAGTACTTCAGAGGATCAATTTGCAATTCCGTCAGACCCTCAGGATTTTGCGATGAAGGTAATGCGACTCATGGCTGATCCGACGGTCAGGTCGGCGTTGGGAAGGAAAAACAGGGAACGGGTCGAAGCATTGCACAGCATGGACGCAATGGTGCATGAGACGATTGCTGTTTTTCAGTCTTTGTGAGGATCGGGTGCCTGTTAGATGAATACGCAATCGCTAAAAGGCGGCCCGCCCAACTTTGATATCCTCATCAGAACATATAATTCGGCCGAGACCATTCGCGGCGTGCTCAGCGGGATCTCGTCTTTGTCATCCCAGCCGTCGCAGATCGTCGTGGTCGATTCCGGATCGACTGACGACACGGTGACTCTCTGTAAAGCCTGCGGTTGCAGTGTATATGATTACGAGGGTGACGTATTCAACTATTCCCGATCGCTCAATCAGGGGTTCCGGCGCGTGGTCTCGCCCTACTGCCTCGTTCTTTCATCGCATGTGGTCATCGTCAGGCCGGACTTGGTTGACAGGATGTTCGAGTCGATGCGTGTTCATGATGCGAAAGGGGTTTACGTTGATTTTTGCAGAAACGACGAAGGCGTAACGATAAACGATCGCAACAGCTTTAATGGATATAATGGTCTATGGAATCCGTGTGCGCTTTACGTTACGGAGCTTGTAGAGACTATCGGTTTTGATGAGGTCGTGCCCGCTGCGGAGGACCAGCATTTTGCGTTGAGGTTGTTTGATATGGGATACACGACCGCCGCGTTGAGTGGGAACTGGATACAATATCTTAATCCGCGGGTTTCGTTGAAGAAGAAAAGAAATGACTATGTATCGATTGCCTATTTCACCTTCAAGAAAAATTTGGCAATGAGCAATATTTTTTTTATCGCTAAGTCTGCACTCCGCAATCTCGCTGAGTTCAGGTTTACGATCTTCTACGACCGCTCCGCGTTAGCGCTCAGACTCCTTGCCGCCAGGTTGAGGAAGCCAAGGTTCAGGTCGAAGTACTTCTAGGCTGAGAGAGTACAGCGATGATCACTGATACCGTGTTGGTCGTTGGCGGCGCGGGCTACATCGGCTCTCACATGGTGCTCGCCCTGCGTGACGCCGGCTATTCGGTCGTGGTGTTCGACAATCTGTCGCGCGGATTCCCCGATGCCGTTGGTCCCGCGCCGCTGGTCGTGGGCGATCTTCGCTCGCCCGTCGATCTCGACGCCTGCTTCGCGGCGCATCGCGTCGCCCTGGTGATGCACTTTGCCGCGCTGGCCTATGTGGGTGAGTCGGTGACGGAGCCGGAACTGTACTATCAAAATAACGTCGTCGGCACGATTAATCTGTTGACGGCCATGCGCAAGCACGGCGTAATGCGCCTGGTGTTTTCCTCCACCTGCGCCACCTACGGGGAGCCGGACCAGGTGCCAATTGATGAAATGCATCCGCAGCGGCCAATCAACCCCTATGGCCGTACCAAGCTGATGATCGAGCAGGCACTGGTCGACTACGCCACCGCCTATGGTCTGCAAAGCGTCAGCTTGCGCTATTTCAACGCGGCGGGCTGCGATCCCCAGTGCCGCGCAGGGGAGCGGCACGACCCTGAAACGCACCTGATCCCGCTGGTGCTTGCGGAGGCGTTACGGATGCAGGAGGGTGGCGATCCGCGTGACAGCCGCCTACAAGTATTCGGGACGGACTTTCCGACGAAGGATGGTAGCTGCATTCGTGACTACATCCATGTCCGCGATCTGTGCGCCGCGCACTTGCGCGCGGCCGAGCGGCTGCTTGCGAACGAGGCCTTGGGCGCGGAATTTTATAATCTTGCAAATGGCGCGGGCTTCAGCGTGCTGGAGGTGATCGCTGCCTGCCGTGAGGTTACCGGGCAAGCTGTCGAGTACCAAGCGCTGCCGAGGCGGGCAGGTGATCCGGCCGTGTTGGTCGGGAATGCTCGGCGGGCAGCGGCGGTGTTGGGGTGGCGGGCGGAGATTGCGGAGTTGCCGGAGATTATTCGTACCGCTTGGGAGTGGGTGGACCTGCGATCCGGGGGCTCTTCCGTGTTTGGTCCAGACGCGGGGGATGGGAAATGAAAATTGCGTTCGTAAGCACAATGGCGGGTAATCCCTGGGGCGGCTCTGAGGTATTATGGTCGGAGGCCTGTCGGAAGGTTGCCTCGCGCGGCCATCAGGTGTTTGTTGCGTATCAACAATGGCCGATGCTGCCGGCACAGGTGCAAGCACTTGCCACGGATTTCGGGATCGACGTCTTTCAGATCGGTCAGCGTCATACGCTCTTGCAGCGTATCGCAAGGGTCTTGCTCCAACAGATCCGCATCAAACCCCGCATCAACCGAGAGCGAGAGTGGTTGCGGCAGGCGCGTCCGGACCTGCTATGTATCTCCAATGGCGGTACGTTCCAAGGGGCTCCATGGATGGAGACCGCGATCACGGAGGGTGTTCCCTTTGTCTGGATTGCACAAGCTAATACTGAAATTCTGTGGGCGAGCGACCGCGAAGCAGAGATGTGGATCGCTTTGCTCAGGGCGGCGCGAAGGTGCTACTTCGTCTCTCATGGTAACCTTGAGCTTTTGCAGAAGCAATTGGGATATCCGTTGGAAAACGCAGAGGTGGTGTCCAACCACAGCGCTGCGCTGTGGAACGCGGATGCAGACTGGCCGTCATACGATGACGGCGTATGGCGGCTTGCCTGCGTCGGTCGACTCCATCCTCCGTCCAAGGGGCAGGACCTTTTGATCGATGTGCTGCGTCAGCCGCAATGGCGAGATCGTCCGCTGCTGGTCTCCCTCTATGGCGCAGGGCCGCAAGAGAGATGCCTTCGCCGTCTCGTGGAAGCGAATGGATTGGAGCGGCGGATAAGGTTCTGTGGGCACGTAAAGGATATTGCGCAGATCTGGCGCGACAATCATGCACTGATCATGCCCTCGCGCCATGAGGGCTTGCCATTGGCACTTGTCGAGGCACTGCTATGCGGTCGGACGGCTATTGTGACCGATGTCGCCGGCAATGCGGAGGTTTTGGAGCACGGCATCACCGGTTTTATCGCTGAAGCTGCGGCGGTGCGGCCCTTGGCGCGCGCCATGGAGGAAGCGTGGAATGTACGCGAGCGTTGGCGGGAGATGGGGCAGCGGGCGAGCGAGACCATCCGCAAGCAGGTTCCGGAAGACCCGGGAGGAGTCCTTGCAGATAAACTCTTAGAACTTGCAACACCTCGGTGATTTGAGATGTGCGAAGCGCCGGCAAGCGATTGGCGTTGACACCGAGCCCTCGAATTAGCCCAGATATGGTCGGCAATCGTGTCGGACCGGTCTGGCGGCCTTCGGATTTATGCGATTTCAGCGCGACATAGCAGAGGAATTCTGAATGATAGATTGTGGTCATCCAATTCTCGTGTCGGTTATCATGCCAGCCTTCAATGCTTCGTTGTTCATTGCGGAAAGTATCGATAGCATATCAGCGCAGACCTATCCTAATTGGGAGTTGCTGGTGATCGATGACGGATCGACGGATGCGACTCCCGATATCGTACACAGCAAGGCGGCTCAGGATCGGCGAGTAACATACCTGCACCAAGAGAATGGACGGGCAGCTAAGGCAAGAAATCTCGGTTTGCTCCATGCGCGAGGAGAATTGGTTGCCTTTCTGGACTCAGACGATCTCTGGTTGAAGGATAAGCTTGAGATTATGGTTAGAGAGTTTCGGGCGGGCGATCAGGATCTGCTGTTTTCCGAGAGCTATATGTTTGAGGAGCGCTTTCAGACTAACGGGGAGAAGCATGCCAATGCAAAAAGGATGGGGGTTATTGCTCGCGAATACTCTGGCTACGACGGGCTTAGTGAGTTTTTGGAGATTAATCGAATCCCGATGCTGACCGTTTTGTGTAAGACGAATATACTGAAGACCTTTCAATTTAACGAGAGTATGGCCTTGGCGGCAGAGTATGATTTGTGGCTCAGAATGCTGATTGGTGGATGTAAGTTCAGGGCGATCGCAGTGCCGCTAGCCGCCTATCGTTTGCATCCTTGTTCTTCGACTGCGGGCGATCGATTGGCAACCGATACAGTGATTGCAAATATCTACGCTTTACGCCAGTCGATCAGTGACCAAAGACTAAGGGAACTCATTGATAGGAAGTTGCGGGGATGGCTGCGAAGAAAGTTGCGGATGGTGGTTGATTGGGAGCAATTAGAGGGGTTTGTTGACATGCTTAGGGAGTTACACCTGGCACGACACCTCTGGATTGCCGATGTCCTGAACCGGATGAGTCATATCCTTTTTCGGATAGGTAAGAAGGTTCTTGGTAAGCTGTTATGATTCCTCGGAAATAGGATGTTTGAGAATGAATCCGCTCGTATCAGTTATCGTACCTTGTTACAATCAAGGAAAGTATCTACCGGAGGCATTGGATAGTTTAATCGCCCAAACTTATACGGAGTGGGAGTGCTTGGTTGTTGATGATGGTTCAAGCGACAACACTCAGGATGTGGTACGGGTTTTTGTAAGCCGCGATGCTCGCTTTCGCTATATAAGGCAAAGAAACAAGGGGCCGTCGGCCGCCCGCAATGCCGGGATCGGCGCCAGTAGGGGGGCTTTGATCCAGTTCTTGGATGCCGATGATCTACTTCTCCCCGAGAAAATTGGCCTACATGCGCGGTATTTGACCGAGAATCCGGGGGTCACTGTCGTCTATTCAGACTTCGCTTTTTTTTCCGATGGCCCTGTCCGAGCGTATCGCGAGAGTCCAGCGAGTCTTAGGCATAAGTGGGCCTGTGGGTCGTCTTGGTCGGCGTTGCTAAGCGGTAATTTCATTGTGGTGCAGGCCGCTCTAACGCGCAGGAAGGCCATCGTCGATGCCGGGGGCTTTGACGAGAGTTTTCGCGCTTGTGAGGATTACTTGCTTTGGTTGCGACTTGCTGGCCGGGGCGAGGTTTTTGCGTATCTTGGTGGGCCGCTGGTATTGTATCGTCAAGGAGCGCCAAGTGCGTCGAGTAACGAGATCGCGATGCTTCGTGGAACAATCCGTGCGATCAGGGTGGCCAGGACACTGCGCATCCTCAATAGTCAGGATGCACTGACGGTGCGCGAGCATTTGAGGAATCTGCATACTCGAATCGCGGTTATGCAAGTCGAGAAGCATCTGGTCTTCAATGCGTTGTTGGAGTTGGTTTTCGCAACTCGTTCGGATACTCGCATCGTCAGGTCGGTATGGTGGTCACTATCTGCTGCGATGGAGAACAGGGGCAACTAATGACTGCGTTAGTCTCATCGCGTCCGGCGGTTAGTATCTGCGTACCTACGTATAACGGCGCTAGGTATGTTGCTCGTTGTCTAGACAGTATTCTGCAACAGACCTTTACGGATTTTGAAATCGTGGCCGTAGATGATCGCTCAAGCGATGATACAGTGGCTATTCTTAGGGATTATTCCAAAAGAGATGGGCGTTTACGCATTTTTGAAAATGCCCGGAACTCGGGCCTGGTAGAAAACTGGAATCAGTGTATTGAACATGCCCGCGGAGAATGGATCAAGTTCGTTTTCCAGGATGATTGGATCGCGCCCGAGTGCGTTTCGCGCATGGTTGAGGAGGCGACAAAGACGCGGGCCGTATTTGCTGTGTGCAGGCGCGAGTTCGTATTTGAAGAGATTTCGGATGAGTTCCGCAAGAGATATCCGAAAGTCGGTGAAGAGGTATCGCTTGATAGTGTATGTCCCGGAAAGTCAAGTATCTCCGCGGCAGATTTCTGCTCGGTGGTTTTGGGTCGCGGAATCGACAATTTTATCGGAGAACCCACTGCAACCCTGATTCATCGGGACGCGATTCGTGACTACGGTGTCTTCAATGCGATGTTGATGCAATGGTGCGATCTTGAGTATTGGCTTCGGGTGGCAGTCAGCCGTGGGCTGACTTATATCCCGGAGACGTTGGCCTATTTCCGGGTTCACGGAGGTAGCGCGACCTTTGAAAATGCCATGAAGCGATCGTTCCGCGGCGATATTGTCGATCCGCTGCTGATCAAATGCGAGTTGGCGTATAGTCATTTTTATCAGCCTCTGCGAGACCTTGCGATATCGCGGGGCACGGACCTGGCAGCGGAATTCATCCGTTCGAGCGTGTTTGAGCAGAGTTGGGGTAAAGAGCGCGCCAATCCCGCTTGGAGGCAGGTCGTCGCGATGGAACCGCGTTTGCGTATGGCTTGGCGACTTAGGGCGCGACGTTTGGTTCGGAACTTGTTGGACGAGATGCGATGATTGCGGTGCGCTGGCGGGGATGAGGAACTGGAGAGGAATGTCGCAGTGTCGCTGACCATCGTTTTCAGCACGCGGGTCCTTGATCGAGCGTTCGTCGAGCACGTTCAGTCGACCGTTGGTGTGCCGGGAGCGCAGATAATTTCGTATGTCAACAGCAACGCGTTTTCGTTGGCATCCCTTTATAATCGCGGGCTGGAAGCCGCCGAGAATGATATCGTTGTGTTTTTGCATGATGATATTGTCTTTGATAAGACGGGGTGGGGAGGCCGGTTGCTGAGGCAGTTTCGTGAAACGGAGTTTGGAATACTCGGAGTCGCGGGTACGACTGAGCTGATAAGGGACCGGGACGGTATAGTTGAGCGCTGGTGGAAAGTGGAAAATAAGAGGGTGGGTTGGGTGAGGCATCTTGTTGACGGTAGACACCGCGACGCACTTCTGTCTTATAAGTATCGTCGTCCGGTAGAAGTGATTTGTTTGGATGGAGTTTTTATTGCAGTTGACAAAAGAAGGATTCGAGAAAAATTCGATGAGCGATTTTTCGGGTTTCACTTCTACGATCTTTCTTTTACGTTCCGCAATCACCTCTTGGGCGTGAAAGTCGGCGTTGTGTTTGACGTGGATGTAACTCATAAGTCCGTAGGTGTTTTAAGCGATGAGTGGAACCGCGGACGGAAGCAGTTCACGCATCTCTACGGTGAGCATATTCCATATGAGATCGAGCGGGTGACCGGGCGTGTGCGATATTTCGATTTGGGTAATGCAAGAAAGTACCTCAGCGCTTGGTATGAGAAGCATCTAAGCTGGCGCTTCAAGTCGTTGAAATAGTGCGTTGGGAAGTAGCGGAAGAGTCTCGTCCCACACGAGTGTTCGCAAGGTCTCGTCGAGATAAGGTTCGGTCCCTCTGTGGCAATGTAGGTGAGACAGTACCCCCCGGTTAGCGCGCTTTAGGGTTGCGTCATAAGACTGACTCCACCGACGCGCTTGAAACGGGTTCTGCCGGACGCGCCGGTGGAGGGATGGCCCGGTTTTCGCGCCTTCAACTGGCGGGTTAGTGCAGTAGCACAGGTAGGGGCTGGCGCCGAAGCTCTGGGATGCGGAATCAGCAGCCGTTGGTAAGGGTTTCTGAATTGCGGCCCAACAGTTTCATCAAGGTCACTAACGCCTGCTCATAACCGAGGTCGGCCCTGACCTTTTCGCGACCATTGGCGACAAGCTCGGCTCGCAACGCGGGATCTGTCAGCAGCCTGCAGCAGGCCGCAGCGAGGTCTTCCGCCGAGTCCGCGACTAGGAGATGGCGACCGGGAATAAGCCCCAAACCCTCTACCCCAAGCGTGGTGGAAACGATCGGCCGACCGAGGTTCAATGCCTCGATTGCCTTGATCCGCGTTCCGCTTCCCATGCGGATCGGCATGACGATAAGATCGGCGTTACGATAGTACGGCAACAGGTCCTCGACCCATCCGGTGACGTTGATCTGCGGTGGATGGTCCAGCGCTGTCACCGCCGGTGGCGGTTCCTTGCCGACGAGAAAAAGTTCGATCCGGGGGCCTAGCGCGGACCTGATGAGTGGAACGATCTCACGGGCCAAGAAGACCGCCGCGTCGGCATTGGGCATGTAGGCCATGAGCCCGACGAAGAGCAGCCGGTAGGTCCCGTCTGCAACTCTTGGTTCGAGCGGTTGTGCAAGCAAGGCAACGCTGTTCGTGAGCACGCTGACCTGGGCGGTCGGGCGATAGCGGGCGACCCGTGCGACGTCAGCTATGGAGGCGAAGGTGGCGATGTCGAAGCGGCGAAGCAGCCGCTTTTCAATCCGTTGCAGCCATTGCGCGCGCAAGTGCATCGCCAGTACCAACTCCCGGCCCAGGAGCGACGCATTGACGTGGGCTGCCTGACGCATGTAGCTGGAGTCAAGGTCGTCGAGATCGATGACGTAGCGTGTCTGTGAATCGGCGAAGGCTGCGAGCGCCGTGCGCAACCATGCGGTATCAAGGCGAAAAAAGAACTGGAGTTCGTAGGGGCCGTTCAACCGACGCGCAAGCGACTCCAATGCTTGTAATCGTTGCTTCTTCCGGTAAGGGCGCCACTGACGTCGCCTGCCGCGTAACATCTCGCCTAGCAGGGTAAAGCCGGGCGTCTGGTAGCGATCGACGGCCAGAATATAGTCGCGCGCCACCGGCAGTTCGATCACGTTGCGGCAGAGGGACGCCAGCCGGTCATGCGCTTGCGGCTCCCGCGGCCGACGGGGCGCAACGATCAGGTCGATGTCGAAGGCATGAGAGAGGCACCACAAATGCTGAAACGCACGTCGCTGCGTGCCCGTGCCATTGTTATCGGGCCATAGGCTTACGACCAGCAGTGCCTTTGGTCGCGCGGCGGCCTGCACGGTGGCCTGTGTCTGTTCTCCGATTTCCCGTTGATCTAGTTGCATTTCACGCATCCGAGAATTATAGATGAAAAGAGAACACGGCGGGGACTTGACGATCGTTATTCCCGCGTTTCGTGCGGAGTACCTTCACAACGCGCTGAGATCGTTGTGCGGGCAGACCTGCGGGGACTTCTGTTTGCTGGTCGCGGACGACGCATCACCGGATGACATCGCCGGCGTCATTCAGGCGGAAGGAGACAGTCTCGCGCTGCGTTATGTAAGGTTTGATGACAATCTCGGCGGTCATGAACTGACCGCGCAGTGGGACAGAGCGACCAGGCTCGTGCAAACCTCCTGGGTGCTGCTGATGGGGGACGATGACGAACTCGACCCGGACCTGGTGGCGTATTTTTATCGCGCGCTGGAGCAAACCGGCGCCGGCTTCGATCTCTATCGATTTAATACCCGGCGCATCGACGGGGCGGGCGTCGTGCAGGCAGTCAACAGTGAGCACCCGCTGCTCGAGAGTTCGCTGCAATTCGTCAGTGCGCGGTTTCGCGGGGAGCGGGCGAGTTATACCTGTGAGTACATCTTTCGGCGTGCGGCCTGGGAGCAACTCGGCGGTTTTGTCTCCTTTCCGCTGGCCTGGTGTTCGGATGATGCGACCTGGGCGGCGTTGGGCGACCGTAAGGGGATCTATACGGTCGCCGGGGCGCGGGCGTCGTGGCGGTTGAGTGGAAGGAATATTTCTTCCGCGCGTCCGGAGATTGCGTTGCAAAAGCTCCGCGCCCAAAGTGCTTACCTTAGCTGGTTGGCAGAACAACAGCTGGGGAATAGTGACCGGGCGTCGCCGGGTCCGACGACCCGACAGCGGCTTCGGGGCGAGGCCGCCAATTGGTTCCATGTCGGGTTGTGGAGGAGCGGGTGCTGGGTTCCGGTCGGTGCTGCTCTCGTTATGGCACGGGAGGCCGATCGCTTTACGCGACTAGGTGTTCTTTATCATTTGGCGCGGGTATTCAAGCACGATCTCGACCTCATGAAGAAAGGGCTTCTGGGTTGGCTGAGGGGCGGATAAATTCCGCTAGTTGCCCTAGCGCTACCGACGCGAAGGCCGTAACGTGATCCAGACGCGCTGGACGCGACGTTTCAGGGTGCGCTGGCGGGGAGTCAGTTTCCTGTATATCTCGGTGACTCCTTCGGGGCATTGCTCCCACCAAGCGGTGTCGAAGGCGCGCGCCAGGTAGTGATCGATCTTATGAAGCGCTTCGTTTTGTAAGGGGGGGGGAACTAAACCGAGGTCGAGATGTTCCTGGAGGATCCGGGCGCAGCCCAGGATATTTTTCCATTTCGTTCGGGAGTAATTACTGTGGTGTCGCCGGTATCCCCAGGTCTGGGCCGTGTCACCGACGACGACGACTCCCGGCAGTAGCAAGAAGCGGCGAACGAATTCAGCGTCCTCTGCAATCCAGCGGCTGTACTTGGTGAGAAAACCTCCCATGCGGGAATAGGCATCACGGCGAAAAACGATGCCCGACGGGTAAGCGGGATTGAAATCGAGGAATGCGCGGTAGGGGTCGCGTACCCGGTAAAAGCCCTGCTGGTCGATGGTGCACCACTGCCCCAGCCAGCCCGCAGGGGCATCTGCGAGCAGGTTGTGCCCCGGGCGGCTCGCGGGCCCGAAGGAGAAGAAATTGGAGAAGGTAAACTGGGCGTCGGGGTAGGCGTCGAGCAGCGCCCGTCGCCGTGCGAGGAAATCGGGATTCCACACGTCGTCGCTGTCGCACAGGGCAATCCAATCTGTGTCGCAATGCGTGATGGCGAGTCTTCGAGCCGCGCCCTGGCCGCCATTGGGGATGCGCATACCGGTCACGGCGGGCGCGAAGCGGCGGATGATGTCGCCGGTGCGGTCGGTCGAGCCGTCGTCGATCACCACAATATGATCCGGCTTGCAGGTCTGCGCGACGATCGCGGTCAAGGTCTCATCGAGAAAGGCCTCGCTATTGAATGCGGGAATCACGACGGACAGGTTCATGGTCACCCCCGATACATTGCTCATGGTGCGGACGCAGGACCCGCGGGTCACTCGCTACCGGGGCTCTGGTGGAGGTGATAGGTCTCGCGCAGCACCATGTCCTCATCACGG
The DNA here is from genome assembly GCF_002813775.1 of Candidatus Thiodictyon syntrophicum. NCBI lineage: Bacteria > Pseudomonadati > Pseudomonadota > Gammaproteobacteria > Chromatiales > Chromatiaceae > Thiodictyon > Candidatus Thiodictyon syntrophicum. The sequence continues at coordinate 5,379,321 of NZ_CP020370.1, read as the reverse complement.
ATGCCGAGGTAGCGCAGTATCTCCGTCTGTCCTTGGCGGCTGCTCATCGCCGTGATCGGAAAGATACGGAACTCGCGCGGGTGCCGGGCGCTGAGCCGATCGCACTCGGCATAGTAGTAGTCCCAATAGCGGCCGATCGCCTCCGGCATGGAGCGCGCGGGGAATTTCGGGAAGGTCTTGTCCCAGACGGGGTCAGGCTGGTAAATCGAACCATCGTGGTCTTGCCAGAAATTCCGGCTGGTGTAGAACGGGGTGCGGGTGATCAGCGCCTTGAACCGGTCGGCGATCCATAGGGATGGCCAGCGGTGGATGGCGGCCTTCCTGATCCAACTGGCGACGGTCGCTTCCTTGTCGCGCTTGATGCAGACGAAACGTACCGCGTCGGTGACGGCCAGGATGTCATCGACATAGCGGAGATAGTAATAGGCGATGTCGCCGATGATGCGAATGGCGGGCAGCAGTTGGAGCTCCCGGTAGGTCGCGACCGAGGGCGGTCGGGAATAGTCGAGGGACAGGAGCCGCCGGTCGCCGCCCTGCAGGATGGCCTGGAATTCATGGATGGCGTTGAGGAGCGGTTGGGGGTTGTCGGTGAAGACGGCCCCGGTGGGATTGAGCTCATGAAAGCAGATGGCGGCGTGCTGACTGCCGATGAGGCGGGCCAACGAGGCGGTGCCGGTACGGCCGGAGCCGAGTCCGATAACGATCATGGTGATACCAGGGCAGGTGGGGGAACGGCCGCGCCAGTCAGCGACGCCGCGGCAACAGGTGCCGCAACTGGCAGTAGGCAGTGACGGCGAGCCATTTTAGCGTAGGTCCGGTGGCGAGGGCCTCGCGGGCATAGAAGGCGGCCGTTTGCCATTGGCGTAGCCGGGCGAGTTCCTCGGCGATTTTTTTCAGGGTTAGTGCCTTGTGTCGGCGCGCATGTGCGCGGATGGCGGGGTGGCTGGCGAACAGGACGGTCTTGTCGAGCAGGCGCAACTGACAGAGCCTCTTTTCGAGTGACGAGGCCGCGGTGGTGACACTCTGCCTGACCGCCGCATCGGGCACATTGTGGCGGGCGATCGTGGCGGGGTGGTGGACCATGCGTTGCGCCCGATCGATGAGCCGGTAGTACAGGTCACGGTCACCCTCCCAGCGGATGTCTTCATCCATACCGTCGATTCGCTCGTACAGACTGCGAGCGACGATGAGGCAGTTGAGGTGACAGAAGCCGTTGGCGGCCAACAGGTCATCAGCGGTGACCTCAAAGGTGCCGTTGGCCGCTGGGACCTGACCGCGGGCGCGCAACTCGGCCGCCAGGTCTTCAATCCAAATGGTACGTGGGAGCGGTTCGCCCTTGAGGAAGGCGTGTTGGTTGGTCATATAAAGATCGATGGGGCGGCGGGAGTGCGCGGCCTCAAGTAAGACCCGGCCGGCGCGTTCGAGGTGGGCATCGTCGGTCCAGGTGTCGTCATCGTCCAGGAAGCCGACGAAGTCACCGATGGCCTGGGCGACACCATAGTTCAGCGCGTAGCTGGGGCCATGGCCGTGCGGCCGGGGGAGGAGGTCGAAAACCCGCAGGGTGGTGCCGGCTGCCGCTTCGCTCAGCAAGCGCGCGTAGGCTTCGCGGTGCGCGGAGTCAGAGCCGTCATTGACGATGATGATCTCGCGATCCGGCTCGGTTTGGGAAAGGACGGACGCGAGTGCGGCGCGCAGTAGTTGCGGGCGGTTGCGGGTGGCGATGATGATGGAGAAGGTTGGCATGGCGAGCGATTCGGGGGGGCGCCCCGCTTAGGAACGGTTCACGAGTGGTCGCTGGGCCAGGGCCGTAATGCCGGCTTCGATCTGGGCGTAGCAGTGCTCGTAGGTGCTGACGCAGTGGCCGTAGGGATCGGCGATTTCCCCGCCGGGGACCGCGTGGGGCGCGGCCGGGCCGAGCAGAAAAGACTTGCCGATACTGGCCGGGAAGGAGTCACTGAGCGCCGCGAGCTGGGCCGCCTCCATGGCGAGGATGAGGTCAGCGTCGGCCACGAGGGCCGCGTCCACGACGCGGGAGCGGCTGGCGGACAGGTCGTGGCCGTGCGCGGCGGCGACTGCGACCATGACCGGATCGGCGGGCCGCCCGCCGATGGGGTGGAGTCCGGCGGAGGATAGGCGGAAGCGTCCCGCCAGGCGTTCGCTTGCCAGCAACTCTGCCAAGGCGCTGCGATTGATATTGCCGTAGCACAGGAAGAGCAGGTGTGCTCCGGTGCGCAGTCGGGCAGCGACGGCGTTGCTGCGCCACGCGGCGCGCTGGCGGCGCAGCAACCGTCGGTGGGCAATGAGTCCGCTGGCGCGGCCCCAATGGTCGACGACGATGCGGCGCAGCTCCGCGAGGCCCGGGCGGGGATCGCGCCACTGCTGGGTGTCGAAGTGGTGCCGGGGCGAGAATACCAGGAGGAGATCACGAATGACCCGCGACCAGGTGGGCAGGGTGGTGAGCCCCGGCGGTGCGTCGCGGCGCAGGACCGCCTCCAACCAGTGAATGTCGTTGGGCAGGTTGCGGCAATAGATGCCGGTGCGCGCCGCCGGCCGGGGCCGGATGCCGCCGTCCAGGTATAACTCGACCAGCATGGCAGGGAAGTCCGCACCCGCGGCCGCCGCTAATGGCAGTGAGCCCCAGAAGCGGCCGTTGACCTCCATCAGACAGAATTCGCCGGTCCGCGGGTTCTGCTTGAATTCGACCATGGCGACCCCGTGCCAGCCCATGGCGGCGATCAGGCGTCGGGCCGCATCCAGCAGGGCCGGCTCGATGGGGACGCTCAGGCGCAGACTACTGGCGCCACCGGTTAGTGGGACCTCATGCAGACGCCGATGCGCGAAGGCGAAGGTGATGCGGCCGTGCTCCGCGATCAATTCGATGCCGACCCCGGTGCCGGGGAAAAACTCTTGGATCAGGACCGCGCCGCAGCGGCTGGCCGCAGCGAGCCGGGCGACCAGTTCGGTGTCGGTGCGCGCGTAAGCCACCTGCAACTGGACGCGTCCCTGGCCCTGTGCGCCGATCGACGAGGTCGGCTTGATGACCAGCGGGTAGCCCTGGGTCGCGGCAAACGCGACTGCCGCGGCCGGGGTGTCGGCGACGCAACCGCGCGGTACGCGGATACCCAAGGCGGCGGCGAGGGCGAGGGTGCGCGACTTATCCAGCGCGATGGCGAGGCCGGCGGCGGGGGCCATTGCCACCCGGCGCTCGTCGATGCGACCGCGTTCATGATGCAGGGGCGTCAGGCTGCGCTCCGTGACCGGGATGATCAGCGCATAGCTGCCGCGTTCGATCTGGTCCGCGATCCAGTCGACGAAGGCTGACGCCTGGGCCAGCGGGTCGGGATAGCGCAATAGGGCGCCGGCGTACCGCGAGCGCGCCGCGAGCGGGTACTCCTCATGACTGGCGACATCGATATGGAGGCCGCGGTCGTGCAGTGACCGCACGATCGTCAACGCGGGGATCATGTCGGCGTCGAGGACCAGGACGCGACGGGGCTGGTTCGCGCAAGGGTTCACGGTCAAACCATGCTGCGCATGTTCCACAGCAGCCGGAGTCCGAAGCGCGTGGGCGTGCGGTCCCAGGGGGTGAAGCGCGGGAGCCGGAAGCGGTCCGTGGTGGCGGTGGCGACGCCGGGGCCGGTGGACACGGCCGCCTGATAGCCGATCTCCTTAGCCATCCGTACGTGCTCCGGGCCGAAATCCAGCATCGGCTTGCCGTTGGGATAGGCAAAAAAGCGCAATCGCTCACCCAGCAGGCCCTCCAGGTCCTCTTTGTTGTCGGCGATCTCGCGGTAGGCGTCGCGCTCGGCGGTGCGTGCCAGGATGGGATGGGTGACGGTATGCCCGCCAATTTCGGCCCCTTGGGCATGCAACTCGCGCACCTGCGCCCGGGTGAGCATCGGTGAGCGCAGGTGCGGTGCATAGCGCGCGGCCAGATCGTCCGCGATCACGTCGCGGAACTCGGGCGGGCAGTATTTCAGCAGGCCCAGCAGGTCACGCAGCAGTTTGGCCCGCTCGCGCGGGTCACCGAGGGCGTGGACTCCGAAGCGGTATTCGTTGAGGTCGACCTTATCGCCCGGCAGGCGACGGATCGCCTCGGCGAGCCGGTCATTCCACATGAGCCGGCCGTCCAGATAGCCGCTGGCGATGAACACGGTCACCGGTATCCCGAGCTGCTTGAGGACGGGCAGGGCGACCGTCAGGTTGTCGGCGTAGCCGTCATCGAAGGTAACGCACACGGCGCGCTGTGGGAGCGTGCCTTGCTCAAGCCCGCGCAGGCCCTCGGCCAGGGACAGGGGGGAGAAGCGATCACGCACCAGGCCCATGATGGCGGCGAACTGCTTCACGTCCGGGTCGCCCGACAGAAAGGGGTCCGGCGCCGGACGCACGCGGTGAAAGACCATGATCGCGAGGCGGTGGGGGCGGTGGGTGGGCATCAACCGCGCCGCGCCGCCGACGAAGAGACGCTGGCCGAGGCGTCGGAATCCGGATGCCAGCGCATCCAGGGCCGTGCCTGCGGTTGCTTGCGGCGGGGTCAGCGGCATGTCGAGTCGGGGGCGACCCGCGCCGCCGCCGCGCGCGCGCGGTAAGGCAGGTAAAGCGCCTCTGCCCTGGTGTCCGCGACCCGCGTCCCGCGGACGGGGCGGTGATTGCGGGGAGGCCCGATGTGCGAGGTCGCGCGACATTTAGGTTACTGTCAAACTGGCTTGAGGAAGCGCGTGGGCTGAAATGATCTTAAGTCCGGGGGGTGAATGGCCGGTCGGTCCAACCGGACCCTTGCCACCCTGGGGCGTGCCTGATCGGCCGCCGCTGTATGACGATGCATTGTACGTCAGACGGCGACCACCGGCAGGGGTTGCCGGTGGAGCCTTCGCGCGGCGTGACGCGGGCCGACGCCGCTGCGCAGCCTTGGCGCCTCAATAGCCGCCCTTGCGCAGAACTTCGGGCAGTCCGGCAATCTTGGTGCCCTGCTTGGTCGGGGCCAAGGGGAAGAGGGTGTAGAGGTCCTTGCTGGTCGGCTTGGTGCCCCACAGCGTGGCCATATCCTTCAGCACGGCCCGTTCCATCGGCTGGTGCTGGTTGTTGGTGAGATACTGCTCGCGCAGGTAGCGGATCAGGTCCCAGTGCTTGTCGGTGAGTGCGATCCCCTCGATCTGGGCGAGCCCGCGCGCCACGTCCTCATCCCAGTCCAAGTGGTTGACCAGGTAGCCGTGGTCGGTGGTCTCAATCGTCTTACCATTGATTTCGATGGTCATGCTCGTGTGTCTCTCGTCGCGAAGTTCCGGCGTCTCAGCCGTTGGAGGTGACGGCGTCGATGCCTTTGTGGGGGATGAAGATACCGCAGCCCAGCAGGCGGTGGGGCCCGAGCCCGTGCTGCTGGAGGCGCAGCGATTCCGTGCCGCTGAGGTCGGCGAGCAGCAGGCTGCGGGTCAGGATCGGACCCTGGGGGGTCGCCAGTGCGAGGGCCCGCCCGCAGAGGGCCTTGCGCATGCGGATGTCGAGTGCTGCCAGCGTGGCGGCAGTCGCGTGCAGAAAGGCGGACTCGTCTGCCTGCGGGGTCTCGCCCGGGGCCGCAGCCACATGGCGGGCGAACAGGGTGGTTTCCTTACTCAGGGGTCTGACCTTGCCGACGCCGACAGTGAGCGGGCAGTCGCCGACCTGGCACCGGATGCCGGGCAGCGCTGCGAGCAGTTCGGCCACGCGGGCCCGCGGCGCGCGCAGGGTGAGCTTGGTCCGGCGCGACACCTGGAGCCGGTTTCCGGTCCCGTGGGCGGGGCGCTCCCAGCCGTTCTGGGAGCCGGCGACGTGGACGCCGTGGATCGCGATCCCGGGCTCCGCGGCCATCCAGGGACAGACCGCGAGCAGTGCGGCGGCGAGGCCATAGGCGTGATCGACCGGGAGTTGGCGACAGTCGAGCGCAAACGATAGATCGACGATGTCATCCGGCACCGTGATGGTGTCGGGGTCCTCTGCTTGGTTCCAGTACATGGGCATCACTCTGATTCGCCGACCTTCACGACGACTGGCCCGGGGCGAAGGGCAGCCGGTCCCGGAGGGCGTCGCGATCGAACCACCAGTCGTCCTGTACCAGGACCTCGACCACGTTGCGCAGTCTCATCAGGAACTTGTCCGGTTCTTTCAATTCCAATCGCTCCATCCACCGGTCGAACTGTTCGGGGGTCTGCACCCCGCTGTGGCGACGCGCCACGTTGCCGAGGGTTTGGGTGGAGAAGAACATCAGGTCATCGCGGTGCTTGCCCTGGGCGCGCACGTCCGCCAGGAACAGTGCGGTGCTGGCCGCGACGGCCGCCCCATCCGCGTCGTCCGGGGTCTCGTCGATGACGTGGCCCAAGAGATCGATACTGAGTTCGGGGTCGACGGGGCAGGTGACGGCCAGCCAGATACCTTGACCCAGGGCGCAGATGGAGTCCGGTTGCCCGGCCTGGAAGAGTACATCGCATGCATCTGCCGCGGATTCGAAGTCGTCCACCGCCAGGAAGTCGTTGAAGGCCGCGCGTCCGAGCGGCCAGGCCTCGGCGCCGCGGTCGAGACCGACCAGGGTGCGGGCCAGTTGCAGACGGGTGTCGGCGCCGGCCGTGGCCGCTGCGCCGCTGCGCTCCAGATCGCCCAGCCGCTCGCGCAGGGCGTCGAGATGCGATTCGAGGGCCGCCTGCCCCGGGTCGCGCGGCCCGCGTGCATCGTCCCCGGGACCGCCCCCGTGATCGGCCAGACGGCCGGCGAGCAGGTTGAGTTGTTTCATGAGTGCGCCCGGCATCTTGACTTAGCGCACCAGGCCGCTGAACGCGGCCTCCAGGCGGTCTTCCCAGTTGTCTGGGGTGTCGGGGTAGGGCGGCTTCACGTCCATACGGAAGAAGCGCTCGCCGGATCGGGCAACGGCCTGCACGAGGGGCACCAGGTCATCGAAGGATTGAAGGTCTTGGTCGCCGACGAGGAGTTCGCTGAGCTTGAGCATGGGTCGATGCAACCGCCCTGAGTTCTGTTGATCGGATGCCCGGGGGACCCCGGGCGCGGCTAGCTGATTCGGGTTGCGACTGGGGACGCGACGGCCTACCGGCCCCCGCGCGCAGCGCCCAGGCCTCCCGGGCACCTCACCCAGACCCGCAGGGCTGGGCGGGCTCATGGTCCCGCGAGTCTCTCGCGCCCCGTCGTCGGGCCATCGCTCGCAACTTCCACTTGCGGTTTGAGCCGCGCGAAAACAAGCAACCAGATGCCCCGTGCGCCGGCGGTGTGGCGCTCCTGCCGTCGGTGGGAAGCCGCGCTGCCCGTGCCCCCGAGCGGGAATTTACCGGCGGGGGCGTACGTTAGGATGTGAGTATATTAGTAACTGTTGACTGACGTGTCACCCGTGGGTAACATCCATCTGCAATTGCAAGACGCCCAGCTGCCGCAACACGCCGGAGGGCACCCGCAGCGGCACCAGTTCGGTCGCTTTCCCCCTGACCAGGGAAAGAACGGTGCCGCTAACCCTCACCCTGGTAAAGGATAAGGGCCGGTCCGTGACCAGCGGCGACTTGGCGTCCGACGCGCGGTACCCGGCACCACGGTAACCACAACGACCGCCGGGCCCGTCGTCGATGATCTGGGCTTTTCTGTAAGTAGCAGACCCTGGCTACCGGCCGGTGCGGGCCGTCGCTCGCCTGCCGCGCCGCGGCGGGCGTCCCCGAATTGAATGATCCGATCAGGAGAGACAGCGCAATGGCGATCGATAAACACAGCACACCGATGCTGGACCAGTTGGAAACCGGACCCTGGCCGAGTTTCATTTCCGGCATCAAGCGTCTGCGTGATCAGCATCCCGATCCGCGGATCAACAACATGTCCAACAGCCTGCTCGGCCAGTTGGAGCACTCCTATGAAACCCGCAAGGGTTACTGGAAGGGCGGTACCGTCTCGGTGCTGGGCTACGGCGGCGGCATCATTCCGCGCTTCTCGGAGGTGGCCCGGGCCTTCCCGGAGTCGAAGGAATTCCACACCCTGCGCGTTCAACCCCCGGCCGGTAACCATTATACGACCGCCATGCTGCGGCAACTGGCCGACAGTTGGGAAAAATACGGTTCCGGTCTGATCACCTTCCATGGTCAGACCGGCAACATCATGTTTATCGGTGCCGATACCCAGAATACCCAGCCGTTTTTCGATGAGATCAACGCTTATGGATGGGACCTGGGCGGGGCCGGCCCCTGCGTGCGTACCGCCATGTCCTGCGTCGGCGCAGCACGCTGCGAGATGTCCTGCACCAACGAACTGAAGGCCCATCGGACCCTGGTCAACCGCTTCGTCGATGACGTGCATCGCCCGGCGCTGCCCTACAAGTTCAAGTTCAAGGTTTCGGGCTGTGCCAACGACTGCCAGAACGCCATCGAGCGCTCGGACTTCGCCGTCCTGGGCACCTGGCGCGACGACATGAAGGTCGACCAGGCCGAGGTGCAGAGCTACGTCGCGGAGAAGGGGCGTCAGTCTGTGCTCGACAATGTCATCAGCCGCTGCCCGACCCAGGCCTTGGCCCTGAATGACGACGACACCCTGAAGGTCGACAACCGCAACTGCGTGCGCTGCATGCATTGTCTGAATGTGATGCCCAAGGCCCTGCACCCCGGCGACGACAAGGGTGTGACCATCCTGATCGGCGGCAAGCGCACGCTCAAGATCGGCGACCTGATGGGTACCGTCGTGGTCCCCTTCAAGAAGCTGGAGACCGAGGACGATTACGCCTCGCTGGTCGAACTGGCCGAGACCATCATCGAATTCTGGGCCGAAAATGGGCTGGAGCACGAGCGTTGCGGCGAGATGATCGAGCGCATCGGGCTCGCCAACTTTCTGGAGGGCATCGGGATCGAGCCTGACCCGAACATGCTGAGCCATCCCCGCCAGTCCTCCTACATCCGTATGGATGAGTGGGACGCGGCAGCGCAGGCCTGGTACCAGGGTCAGGCCGCGGCCGGACGCTGATTCACGATAACTACCGGCCCCGTCGCCCACCGCCGTGGGTGCGGGTCTCTGAATGATTAGCTGATCGACTGGAGGACAGGCAATGGCAGACACGCGCGAGCCGATTGAATCCGGCTGCCCGGACCCCTGGCAGTACATGCATCCCGTGATGCGCAAGAATTTCGGTCAGTGGAAATACCACGACCACCCGCGCCCTGGCGTGCTGCGCCATGTCGCCTTTAGCGGCGACGAGATCTGGACCGTCAAGGCCGGCACCCAGCGCATCCTGGATCTGTTCACCCTGCGCAAGCTGTGCGACATCGGCGACGAGTTCGCCGATGGCCATGTCCATTTCACCTTGCGCTCGAACATCGAATACCTGGTCGCCGGCGAGGCCAAGGTGGCGCCGCTGATCGCCGCCCTGGAGGCCGCCGGCTTTGTGGTCGGCGGTACCCAGAACTCGGTGGCGATGATCTCCCACACCCAGGGCTGGCTGCACTGCGACATCCCCGGCACCGATGCCTCCGGGGTGGTGAAGTCGATGATGGACGAACTCATCGACGAGTTCCGCAACACCAACATGCCCAACCGGGTGCACATCACGACCTCCTGCTGCCAGATCAATTGCGGCGGGCAGGGCGATATCGCCATCAACGTGCAGCACACCAAGCCGCCGCGGATCAATCACGACCTGGTGGCGAACGTCTGTGAGCGTCCCACCGTGGTGGCCCGCTGTCCGGTCGCGGCCATCCGCCCGGCGATGGTCAACGGCAAGCCTTCCCTGGAGGTCGACGAGCGCAAGTGTATCTGCTGCGGGGCCTGTTATCCGCCCTGCCCGCCGATGCAGATCAATGATCCCGAGCACTCCAAGCTCGCGATCTGGGTGGGCGGCAATCACTCCAACGCCCGCGGCAAGCCGAGCTTCCAGAAACTGGTGGCGGCCGGTATCCCCAACAACCCGCCGCGCTGGCCGGAGGCGACCGGCATCGTCAAGCGCATCCTTAAGGCTTATAAGGAAGGGGCGCGCGATTGGGAGCGCATCAACGAGTGGATCGAGCGCATCGGCTGGCCGCGCTTCTTCGAAGAGGTCGATCTGCCCTTCACCAAGTATCACATCGATACCTGGCGCGGCGCCCGTGCGAGCTTCAACAGCTCGTCCTATATCCGCTTCTGATGGTCGAGGCCGCCATGAAGTTCGCACTGCAGATCAACGAAGGACCCTATCAGCACCAGGCCGCGGACACCGCCTACTGGTTCGCCAAGGCGGCGCTGGAGAAGGGGCATGAGGTGTTCCGGGTCTTCTTCTATCATGACGGCGTAAACAACGCCACCCGGCTGACGACGCCCCCCCAGGACGACCGTCATATCGTCAACCGGTGGGCGGCGCTGGCGGAGCAGTACAGCCTGGACCTGGTGGTCTGTGTGGCCGCCGCGCAGCGGCGTGGGATCGTGGACGAGGGGGAGGCGAGTCGCAACGGTAAGGATGCGACGAATCTCCATCCCCGGTTTCGGATCTCCGGCCTGGGGCAACTGGTCGAGGCGGCGATTCAAGCCGACCGTCTCGTCGTCTTCGGCGACTGATGGGGGCTCAAGCGATGTCGGAAATCGTCAAAAAATTCCTGTATCTGAACCGCAAGGCCCCGTACGGAACCATCTACGCCTGGGAGTCCCTGGAGGTGGTCCTGATCGGCGCCGCCTTCGACCAGGTGGTGAGTCTGATGTTCATGGACGACGGCGTCTACCAACTCGTCAAGGGGCAGGACCCGAGCGGGATCGGGATGAAAAACTTCTCCCCGACCTACCGGACCCTGGGTGACTATGAGGTCAAGAACGTCTACGTCGATGGCGACTCGCTCGCGGCGCGCGGACTCACGGCCGACGACCTGGTGCAAATCGCCTGGGAGGATATCGATACCGAGGAAGAGGTGGAGAATATCGTCACGGTGATCGACGCGGCCCGCGGTCGCGAGCTGATGGCGCAGGCCGACGTGGTCTTCAGTTTCTAAGAGGGTCTCATGAGTATCCTGCACACCGTCAACAAATCACCCTTCGAGCGGACATCACTGGATTCTTGCTTGAAATTCGCGGCACCGGGTGCCGCCGTGCTGCTGATCGAGGACGGCGTCTACGCGGCGCTGTGCGACACCAGCGCCGCGGCCCTGGTCAAGGACGCCCTCAAAACGGTTAAGATCTACGTGCTGGGTCCTGATCTCAAGGCCCGGGGCTTCGCCGCGGGGCGCCTGATCCCCGGGATCGGCGTCCTGGATTATGCCGGGTTCGTGGACCTTGCCGCTGCCAGCGAGAAGGTTCAGGCCTGGCTGTAGTTTCGTTCAACTTATTAAACCCTCTGGAGAATCGCAATGGCTGACATGATCGATGTCGACGGCAAACAACTGGCCGTCGATGAAGAAGGCTATCTGGCCAATCTGAACGAGTGGGTACCCGGCGTCGCCACGGTGATGTCCAAACAGGACAACCTGGAACTCACCGAGGAGCACTGGGACATCATCAATTTCCTGCGCGAATATTACGAGGAATATCAGATCGCCCCGGCCGTTCGTGTGCTCACCAAGGCAGTGGGTAAGAAACTGGGCAAGGACAAGGGCAACAGCAAGTATCTCTACAGCCTGTTCCCCTACGGGCCCGCCAAACAGGCGTGCCGCTTCGCCGGACTGCCGAAGCCGACCGGCTGCGTCTGACCGCCGCCCACCGCGGGAGGGGGCGGCGACGCCCGTGGTCCTCCCCCGGTCCCCGACAGGTGCCACTGAGGTAGCGGAAACATGCCGTTTCTGACGGGTTTATACGCCTTCCTGTTTTACTTTGCCGCCCTGGTCCTGGTCTCCGGCCTGACCTACAAGGTGGTCCAATACAGCCGCACCCCGGCGCCATTGCGGATCCCGACCACCCCGGCGCCGACGACCAGCAGCGGCGTGGTGTTGCGGATGACGCGCGAGGTGGTGTTGTTCGAGAGCCTGTTTCGCGCCAACAAGTGGACCTGGATCTTCGGCTGGCTGTTTCATTTCGGGCTCTTTCTCGTCACCTTGCGCCATTTGCGTTATTTCCTCAACCCGGTGCCGGCGGTCATCGAGTTCATCCAGCCGTTCGGGATCTACGCGGGCTTCGCCATGGTCGTCGGGCTCGTCGGCCTGTGGGCGCGGCGCTTTCTGGTAGACCGGGTGCGCTACATTTCCAGCCCCGGGGACCACCTGATGCTCGCGCTGTTGCTCCTGATCGCGGCGAGCGGACTCCTGATGAGTTTCTTGCTCCATACCGACATCGTGTCGGTCAAGACCTTCTTTCTTGGCCTCTACCATTTTGATCTGCGGCCCCTGCCCGCCGATCCCGTGCTGCTGTTGCACATTGCACTGGTTGCGGTCCTGATGATCATTTTTCCTTACAGCAAGCTGTTGCACGCCCCCGGGCTCTTCTTCAGCCCGACCCGCAATCAGGTGGACGACTCGCGGGAACGCCGGCTGGTGGCCCCTTGGGCGTCGCGCTTCGAACGGCCGTGACCGCCGCCGGGCACTTGAGACGTCCGCACACGAGGTTGAACCATGGCTAAGGCCACCTTTGAAGTTCCCGTGCTGAGCCAGTATCCGGACGTCCCCGCCGTCACGCCGGGCACTATGGCCGGCAGCGCCCCCTTCCTGTCCAAGCCCGAGTTCCAGGCCCCGCTGGGATTTCCCGGGGAACTGGTAGAGAACTGGCAGGAGCGGGCGATCGAGAAGATGGGGGAACTCCTCACCCGGTATCGGTCGCTGCGGGTCTATATGGATGCGTGCGTCAAGTGCGGCGCCTGCACCGACAAGTGCCACTATTTCCTGGGCACCAAGGACCCGAAGAACATGCCGGTCGGGCGCCAGGACTTGATGCGTAAGGTCTATCGGCGGTATTTCACCCTTGCCGGCCGCCTGTTTCCCAACCTGGTGGGGGCGCAGGACCTGACCCGCGAGGTCCTCGACGAATGGTACAGCTATTTCCATCAGTGCTCACAGTGTCGCCGCTGCTCGGTCTTCTGCCCCTATGGTATCGATACCGCCGAGATCTCCATGGCGGCGCGGGAGATCATGGACTGCATCGGTGTCGGCCAGAAATACTGCAATGAGATCATCGCCAAGGTTTATCGGGTCGGTAATAATCTCGGGTTGCCTGGTCCGGCCCTGGTCGATACCCTGGAGGGGCTCGAGGAGGACGTCTTCGATGAGACCGGGGTGCGGGTGCGCTATCCCATCGACGAGGTCGGCGCGGAGATCCTGATGGTGACGCCCTCGGCGGACTTTTTCGCCGAGCCGCATGTCGATGGGCTCATCGGGTATGGCAAGGTCTTCCATGAGGCGGGGGTGTCCTGGACCTTCAGTTCCTATGCCTCCGAGGCCGCCAACTTCGGGATGTTCATCGGTTCCTACGAGAACATGCACCGGCTTAGTCAGCGGATCCGTGAGGAGGCGATCCGGCTCAAGGTCAAGCGCATCGTGTTCGGTGAGTGCGGACATGCCTGGCGCGTCGGCTACAGCTTCCTGAACACACTCGCCGGTCCCTGGGACTTTCTGGACCCCCGTTATCCGGTGCCCCAGCACATTTGCGAGTTCACCCATGACCTGATCCTGCAGGGGCGATTGAAATTCGATAAGACTCAGAACGACGATAAGGTCCTCACCTTCCACGACTCCTGCAACGTGGCGCGGGCCTCACGCATGGGTGATACCCCCGGCGGTCAGTTCGAGATCCCGCGCGCCATCATCCGCGCCACCTGCAATCACTTCTACGACATGGACGAGGAGACGATCCGCGACCGCACCTTCTGCTGCGGCGGCGGCGGCGGGCTGCTCACCGATGACCTGATCGAACTGCGGGTGAAGGGTGCCAAGCCCCGGATGGAGGCCCTGAACAACGTCATGCAGGAGAAGGGCGTCACGCACATGGCCGCCATCTGCGCCATCTGCAAGAGCCAGTTCACCAAGGTGCTGCCCTTCTATGGCATGGAGATGGACCAGATCGTGAGTCTTCACCAACTGGTGTCCAACGCCATCGTGCTGACCCCCGGGGCAGATGATGGAGATGAGGATGACGACGACGACGGCGCGACCGATTCAGCACTGACGCCGGGTGATGAGGATGACGACGCGGCGGACTGAGCCCGGCCCGCAGCTTGACAACCGGGGCGGCCGCGGCGTGCCGACCCGGGCTTCGCAGTGATAAGAACCCTTAGGGTTTAACTGGTTAGGAGAGACATTCGATGGTGACCCCCGGCAACGAGACGAAGACCAAGCCCTCCTGGCGCCGCTACGTGGACGGCCAGCAGGAATGGGAATCCTGGACCGACAAGATCTTTGCCCAGGACACTTCCCATAAATGTCCGACCTATGTCAACAAGACGCCGCCCTGCCAGGGCAGTTGCCCCTCGGGCGAGGACATCCGCGGCTGGCTCGCCATCGTGCGGCAGCAGGAGAAGCCGCCGGCCGGTGTGTCCTGGGAGGAATATGCCTTCCAGCGCGCGAGCGACGCGAATCCCTTCCCCGCCCTGATGGGCCGCGTCTGCCCGGCCCCCTGTCAGGTGGGCTGTAATCGTAACGAGTTGGAGGACTTCGTCGGGATCAACGCGGTGGAGCAGTTCTTGGGCGATACCGCCATCGCCAACGGCTACGCCTTTGCCCCGGCCCCGGCCTTGAGCGGCAAGCGCGTCGCCATCATCGGCGGCGGACCGGCGGGCCTGGCGGGGGCCTACCAGCTCCGACGCCTGGGTCACGCCTGCACGATTTTCGAGGCGAACGAGGGCCTGGGCGGGATGTTCCGCTACGGTATCCCCGGCTACCGCGTGCCGCGCGATACGCTCGACGCCGAGATCCAGCGGATTCTCGACCTGGGCGAGATCGAGGTCCGCTTCAAGACCAAGGTGGGCCTGGACGTTGCGGTGTCTGATCTGGATCAGGAATTCGATGCCGTCCTCTGGACGATCGGCTGCCAGAGCGGACGCGGGCTGCCGGTGCCCGGTTGGGCCGGCACCCCCAACTGTGTCTCCGGCGTGGCCTTCCTCAAAGCCTTCAACGAGGGCCGGATGAAGGTGACCGCCGAGCGGGTGGTCTGCGTCGGCGGTGGCGACACGTCCATCGATGTGGTCTCGGTGGCGCGCCGCCTGGGCCATAGCACCAAGACCGGGCCGGGTGCCCTGCCGGAGGCGGTGGTGCGCGACGGCTACGTGGCCCACGATTCGGCCCTGGCCGCGGCGGCCGAGGGCGCCCACGTCACCCTGACCTCGCTGTTCACGCGTGAGGCGATGACGGCCTCCGAGCACGAGGTGCACGACGCCACCTATGAGGGCGTCACCATCCTCGATGGCGTCATGCCCTTGGAGGTGCTGCTGGGGGCCGACGGCCGGGCCACCGGGCTCAAGGTTGCCGACTGCCGGATGACCGACGGGCGTCCGGTCCAGGTGGAGGGGACCGAGCGGGTCCTCCCGGCGGACCTGATCGTGTCCGCCATCGGCCAGGGCGGGGACCTGACCGGGCTCGAGGCGCTGGACAACGGCCGCGGGTTCATCAACGCCGACAAGCTCTACCAGGTGCCGAACCGGCCCGGTCACTTCGTCGCCGGCGATATCGTCCGCCCGCACCTGCTGACCACCGCCATCGGTGCGGCCTGGGTCGCGGCCGACTCCATCGATGCCTATCTGCGCCACGCCGAGCAGCGTCGCCGGCCCAAGGTCGATGTCCATCACTTCAATCTGCTGGAAAAACTCATCGAGGCCGACTTGGCCCCGACGCCGTTCAAGGTGCAGGACCAGGGCGATCTGCGCGGTACTTCCGACGGCAGCTATGCGATCCACAACTATGAGGACCGCTCCGGCGCCGAGGTGATTGGGCAAGACGAGTTGTTCCTTGCCCACTTCAACTATCACCCGCGCCACCTGCGCCAGGAGGAGGTGCCGAGCGCCGAGGCGGTACTGGGTCACTTCAAGGAGCGGGTGATCGGGCTCACGGCGACGGAGGCGATCGACGAGGCCAAGCGCTGCATGTCCTGCGGCATGTGCTTCGAGTGCGACAACTGCGTGATCTTCTGCCCGCAGGGTGCCGTCTACCGGGTGGACAAGGGCAGCCGTACCACCGGCCGCTATGTGGCGACCGACTATGCCAAGTGTATCGGCTGCCACATCTGCGCGGATGTCTGCCCTACCGGCTATATCAAGATGGGCCTGGGTGAGTGAATGTCCGTCGCACTGCGTCCGGGAGGCGTCGATGGCTAGAACCTTGATCAGCGCGGTTCTCTCGGCCCTGGCCCTGGTCGGCGCCCTGGCCGCCCAGGTGGTCCTGGCCGGCGATGCGCAGGGTTATGTGAAGGCCGGCTCACGGGCCGCCACGCATGGCGCCTGCGTGGAGCCCACGCAATACATGCGTCGCCACCATATGGATCTCATCCAGCACCAGCGTGACGCCACGGTCCATCAGGGTATCCGCGGGACCCGGCACAGCCTCGCCGGTTGTATCGAGTGCCATGTGGGCCCCGGGTCCGACGGTCATCCGGTGGCGGTGAACGCGGAACATCAGTTCTGTCGTTCCTGCCACGAGTTTGCCGCCGTGAAGGTCAACTGTTTCGATTGCCATGACGGGGTGCCCAGGGGTGGCCCGCTGAGCGAATCGGCCCAGTCGGCCATGGATGCGGCGACGCAACAAGGGCTCGGGCGGGGTGCCGCCGACGGGTCGGTTCGTAGCGCCCGCGAAGGGCAGGGTCAGTGATGATGAAACACCCACCAGAGGGGATCGATCAGGGGCGTCGCGCCCTGCTTGGCGTCGCCGTCGGGGTGACGACCGCGGTGGTGGCACCCGGGCTCGTCCTGCACGCCGCCGCGCTCCCCAGTGGCGCGTCGGCCGGCGCGCAGGGCACCGGGCCGGTCACCGACAGCGTGCGGTGGGGCTTGCTGATCGACACCAGCAAGTGCGTCGAGGGTTGTCGCGCCTGCGTGGATGCCTGCGACCGGGAGAACGGGCTCGATCTCCAGACCCGGCCCGCGGGCCAATCGGCGCGCGCCTGGGCCGACCAGAAGGCGGTGTGGGTCCGCAAGGTCAAGCTGGCGGACGACCTGACCGGGCGGGTGACCAACCTGCCGCTGATGTGCCAGCATTGCGAGCACCCGCCCTGCGTGGACGTCTGCCCGACCGGGGCCTCCTTCAAGCGTGCGGACGGGATCGTGCTGGTGGATCGGCATACCTGCATCGGCTGCCGCTACTGCATGATGGCCTGCCCCTACCAGGCGCGCAGCTTCATCCATGAGGTGATGCACGACCAACTGAGCCGGGTCCCGCGCGGCAAGGGGTGTGTGGAGAGTTGCAACCTCTGTGTCAGCCGCCGCGACCACGGGGCGCCATCCACCGCCTGTGCCGATGCCTGCGCCGAGGCCGGTCACCACGCCATCGTCTTCGGCGATCTGAAGGACCCGCAGAGCGCCATCAGCCAGGCGCTCAAAGGGCTGCCGAATCGCCAACTGCGCGAGGACCTGGCGCTCAATACCGGTGTGCGTTATGCGGGCGTTTAGCCCACGGGGGATTGAAGGCATGAAGCGAATCGTCTATCGCGAGTGGCGTATCCCGGCGGCCCGCTACTGGGGCATCCTGGGCATCCTGGCGGCGGTCGTCGGGCTCGGTGGTCTGGCCGCGCTCTACCTGGAGCATGGGGGGCACTGGGTCACGGGGATGAGCAACAGCGTGGTGTGGGGTGTCCCCCATGTCTTTGCCGTGTTTCTGATCCTCGCCGCCTCCGGGGCCATCAACGTCGCCTCGATCGGGACCGTCTTCAACAAGGATGCCTATCTGCCCATGGGGCGCCTGTCCGGACTGCTGGCGGTCGCGCTCCTGATCGGTGGGCTCCTGATCCTGGTGCTCGACCTGGGACGCCCGGACCGACTCCTGGTGGCCATGACCCACTACAACTTCCGCTCGATCTTTGCGTGGAATATCTATCTCTATACGGGCTTCATCGTGCTGGTCATCGCCTATCTGTGGAGTATGGCCGATCGGATGGGCGCGCCCTTCAAACACCCGGTCGGTGTGCTCGCCTTCGTCTGGCGGCTGCTGCTCACCACCGCGACCGGCTCCATCTTCGGTTTCCTGGTGGCCCGGCAGGCCTTCGATACCGCCTTCCTGGCGCCGATGTTCGTCATCATGTCGTTCGCCTACGGGCTCGCCATCTTCCTGCTGGTGCTGATGTTCAGCTGCGCGCAGGACGCGCGGCCGATCGGTGACCTGCTGCTGCAGCGACTGAAGAACCTGCTCGGGGTCTTCGTCGCGGCGGTGTTGTATTTCACCCTGGTCTATTACCTGACCAAGCTCTATGGCGCCAAGAACTATGACCTGGTCGGCTGGGTGCTCTTGCGCGGTGGGATCTACTCCTTTACGGCCTGGGTCGGCTGGGTCCTGCTCGGTACCCTGGTGCCGCTGGGGATCATCTGGCACCCGGTGCTGGGTCGGGATCGCCGCTGGATCGTCGCGGCCTGCGCGCTGGTGATCCTGGGCGGATTCGCAGCGCTGTATGTGATCCTCATCGGCAGCCAGGTCTACCCGCTGCAGATATTCCCGGGTCATACCGTCGTCGCGTCCGGGGTCGTCGATGGTCTCAGGGCCGGGGTCGCGCGGTATCACCCGAGTTTCCCGGAGGTCCTGCTCGGCCTGGGCGGGGTGGCGGTGGCCCTGGTGATCACGGCCGTGGGCGTGCGGGTGCTCCAATTCCTGCCCGAATCGCTGGCGGACCCCGAGGAGTCAGCGCCCGTCGGGCCCGGCGCATTGAAGCGATTCTCAATCGATGAAGCAGCGGCCGGCTAGCCCCGGCCGATGGCCCATCTCTACATCTCCGCCGCGCACCGGTCCTCGGGCAAGACCACCGTCTCCATCGGACTCTGCCGCGCCTTTCGCGAGCGTGGGCTGCGCGTGCAGCCGTTCAAGAAGGGGCCGGACTTCATCGACCCCCTGTGGTTGGGTCTGGCGGCCGGGCGGCCCTGCTGCAATCTCGACTTCCATACCATGGGGCGGGATGAGATCAGCGCCGCCTTTGCCGGGGAACTCGCGGGCTGCGACCTGGGGTTGATCGAGGGCAACGTCGGGCTCTACGACAGCACCGATTTGCTCGGTGCCAACAGCAATGCTGCGCTGGCCAAGCAGTTGGGTGCCCCAGTCGTGCTGGTCATCGACTGCCATGGCATGGCCCGCGGGATCGCGCCCCTGCTGCTCGGCTATCGCGCCTTCGATCCGGACCTGCACCTGGGCGGGGTGGTACTGAACAAGGTGGCGAGCAGCCGTCACGCCGGTAACCTGATCCGGGCCCTGGAGCATTACACGGACCTGCCGGTGCTGGGCGTCCTGCCGCGCGACGAGTCCCTGACCATCGCCGAGCGCCACCTGGGCCTGATGCCGAGCAACGAGTCCGCGCAGGCGCAAGCCTGGATCGAGCGGATCCACCGCCGGGTGGCGGACGCACTGGATCTGGACCGCCTCCTCGCGCTGGCCGAGGGGGCGCCGCCGCCGCAGGCATCAGCCGCATCGCTCTACCCGGCGGCGCCTCCTCCAAGCGGGGCGCCGGTGCGCATCGGCATCGCCCGGGACGCGGCCTTCGGCTTCTATTACCCGGACGACCTGCGCGCCTTGGCCGCGGGCGGGGCGGAACTGGTGTCCTTCAGCCCGGTGGACGACCCCGAACCGCCCGCGGTCGATGCACTCTTCCTGGGCGGCGGCTTTCCGGAGTATCGGATGGCGGAACTGGAGGCCAACCGCACTATGCGCGAGGGGATCGCTGACCTCATCGCGCGGGGCGCCCCGGTCTACGCCGAGTGCGGGGGCCTCATGTATCTGTGCCGGGGCCTGTGGTGGGGCGAGGAGCGTCGTGCCATGGTCGGTGCATTGGCGGCCGAGGTGCAGATGCAGGTGCGGCCCCAGGGCCGGGGCTATGTGAGTCTGCGCGAGACGGCCGCCTTTCCGTGGCCTGCGTCGGCGCCGGGTGCCGTACCCCGCGAGGTCCAGGCGCACGAGTTTCACCACTCCGCCGTGGTTGCGCCCGATCCGGACTGGACCTACGCTTACGAGGTCCTGCGTGGTGTGGGCATCGACGGGCGCTGCGATGGGGTCGTGCAGGGCAATCTGCTCGCAAGCTATGCCCACCTGCGCGATGTGGGTGGACTGAACTGGACGGGGCGCTTTCTTGCCCATGTGCGCCGCTGCCTGGGCGCTTGATCCCGGAACAAGTAGTTTTTGCCGCAAATGAACGCAAATAGACGCAAATAATCAAAGGCGTGGCCTGTTATGCCCGTTCACCGTCCGGGTGACACCCGTGACGATGCTCACCAACAGTTCTATTTGCGCTTATTTGCGTTCATTTGCGGCCAAATCCTCTTTTTGGGTTGATCCTCATAAGACATCATTTTTAATGGGTGCGAAATGTTCACACTAACCAAGGCCGCGGCGGCGCAGGTCCAGGCGGCCGCGCAGCAGGGCGAGGCCGAGGGCTTGGCGTTGCGCCTGGCGGCCCAGCGGCAGCCCGACGGGGCCTTCGATTACCGGATCGGGTTCGATGAGGCGACCGAGGACGACATCCGCATCAAGTGTGGCGCAATCGAGGTCGTGATGACCCCGGAGCAGGTGCCGCTGCTCAATCAGGCGACCATGGACTATGTCGAACTCGCGCCGGGGCAGTTCCACTTCATCTTCCTTAACCCCCAAGATCCCAGCTACCAGCCGCCGACCGAGGACTGAGGCGAGCGCTCGCCGGTACCGCTCTCGCGACATTGCTCCAGTCCCGTAGGATGGGTAGAGCGCAGCGAAACCCATCGTTTGCGTTTGCCCAATCTCGCCAGCGGTGTCACGCGCTCTGCGCCGTTCGGGCCAGCGGCCGGTATTATGACCAAGACCCCCTTGACGGCCCCGCGTCGCAAGGTATCCTGATCCTCAGGACGGTCGTCCGTAGCGCGCTTCTGATGGCGGGCGCGGGTGCTCTCCGAAAAAATAACTACTTGGAGAATAGCCCCTTGCTGTCGACAGGGCACGGCGTCACCCCGTTCGGGGCCTCACGCGCCGCGACCGTGCGGACACTCGCCCGGGACGGGAGCTGCGCAGATGGTTTACGACTTCCTGCAGGGTCAATGGCGCGACTACAAGCGCCGGCTGCACCGCGTCTGTGTCGTCACCCACGCCCAGGTCTTGCTGGATGCGATCTGCGATGGGTGCGCCGGCTGCGATCCGGCGCACCTGGCGGCCTCAGTCGAGACCTGGATCACCCGTCATGTGGGCCTGGACCTGGAGGGGCGCATCCGCGCCGCGCGGCTCGGTGAGGATGGCCCCGGGGCGGATTCGTGCTGGGCGCAGTGCCTGCGCCTCTTCCACAGCCCGCCGCGGCTGGCCGGGCAGCTCGCGCGCAGCCTCGCTGCGCTCTGTGCCGCCTGGGGCCAGGGCGAGGATGCGCGGGCCCGGGCGATCCTCTGGCAGACCCTGTCGCACTATTTCTACGAGGCGCGATTCGAGATCGACGGTCCCACCGGGCAGCACCGGTTGCGCAACTGGGTGCGCATCCAGCGCCTGCTCGCCCGGGTGCGCCGCGACCTGGAGCGGGCGGCGGTCGACCTGACGGGTCCCGAGCGCGTCTGGACCTTGCGGCGGCTGGAGGACCCCGCCTGGCTCGCGGCTGCCGTCCTCGCGCAATCGCAGCGCCCCGGGGCTGGCCCCGCGCTCGACGACATCGCCACTGTCGATGGCGTACTCGCTTATCTCTATGCCTTCCTGCCCCACCTGGATATAGGAGAGATGCAGGATGATCCGGCCTTGGCCGCGCAACTGCCGGACGATCTCGGTGAGACCATCGACTATTACATCGATCATCCGGATAGCCCCGCGGGACTGACGCCACCCGAGCGGGCCGCCCTGATCCTGGAGTACCGGGTTCTGGTGCCGCCCATGTCCGACCGTGCCTTTCAAGAGCGCTACGGCCATACCCGCCAGACCCATCGCAACCGCGTCGCCGCCGGGGTCCGCAAGATTGCCCCCTGGGTGCGCCGCGATCTGGAGTCCTGAGGTAGTAGAGCATGAACAAGGGCCGACTGATCCAAGACGTCCTCGATGCCATTGCGGCGGCGGACCCCGACGACACCCAGCGGCTTGACGACGAGCGCCTGGGGGCGGTGCTGCACGCTCGAGCGCCCTTGACGCCGCCGCAGCGCCGCCTGTTGGCCCGCTCGTCCGTCACGCGTGACCGCCTGGCGTGGCTGCGCCACCGCGAGCGGGCGCGCTCACTGGCCGCCTGGCAGGTGCAGGGGTTGGGCCCTCAGCCGCTCCAGTTGCTGGCGGCGGCGGACGAGACCCCCGCGGTCGGCCCCCTGCACCTGGTGGGGGAGCACTACAGCGTCGCCTTGATCCCGGCCGACCTGGATGGCCAGGCCTGGCGCATTACCGTGGCGGTCGCGCCGGCGCTCATCGTCACGACCCCCGGAGGCTTCCAACTCGTCGATAGCGAGGGCCTGGTCTGGCTGGCCGGACACCCGGATGCCTACGGTGAGCTGGTGGGCTTTTGGCAACGCGACGAACCCCTGTGGCAACGGGTCCATCGCGTCCGTCTGGAATTGGTCCCGCAGTGACCAGGGAGCCGGGGCCGCGCCACGCCTTGGTCCATTTCCCGCTGGCCGGCAACCGCGAGCACGGCCTGGCGGCGGTGCGCGTCATCGATTGGGGTCAGCCGGGGTACTACACGCGGATGACCCTGGCTGGCCCCACGGCCCATGAACTGCGCAAGGACGAGGAGATCGAGGCCGCCATCCGGACCGAACGCCTGTGCGGCGGCTGTCGGTCGGCGGTCCCCGACGGCCAGCTCATGGTGGAACTGGTGGTGGCCGACGGGTCCCAGGTCTGCGGCGCGAGCTACACCCTGGCGCTCGTGCTCGCGGACAAGCTGGCCCGCGGCTGCCTCCCGCGGCTCGCGGGCCGGACTTTGATCGCCAGTGGCCAGGTCAAGCGCGACGGCGCGGTCGTCCCGGTCGGGCGAATGGCCGAGAAGCTCGCGGCGCTGGCGCACGCGCTGGCACAGCGACCCCACGCGGCCCCGCTGCTGGTCCTGGCGCGGGAGAATCTGGCGGCCCTGACCAGTGAGGAGCAGCGCCTGCTGCACGGCTTGATCGCGTCAGGTCTCCAGTGCGTGGGGGTGGCGGCCCTGGCGGAGATGGGGTCGGACTGGCCCCCGGAGGCGCGTTGCGAGCCGGGTCCAGTCCCGTTTGGATCGCCTTGGCGCGGCTGGTTGGGCAGTCGCCGTCGAGCGATCGTCGGTGCCCTCAACTGGCGCAAACCCGTCCTGCGCCCCGGTTGGCGCAAGCCCCGGTTGGCGGCAGCCCTGGTGACGCTCCTGATCGGCGGCCTGCTGATCCTCTATGCCATGCTGTCCGGACCTTGCTCGCGCCTGTCCTCGGACCCCGCCGTCATCGAGCGCTGCTGGGGGTCGCTGCCGGTGACCTTCAGGGCCGACTGCAGCGTGGCACACCGCAACGGTGATCGCTCCCCGCGCCACTGTCCGAGCGGCACCTGTCTCGCCGCAGCCGATGCGATTTCGCTGGAGGTCAGGCCCGGCGCGGCCGGTTGGCTCTATGTCTATTATTTCGATGCACCGGGCCAGGTGTTCGAGGATCTGCGGTCGGACCCCAGGCCCTGGCTGGTGCAGAAGGACCAGCGGCTGCCGCTGACGCTCCCCGCGCGGATCAACCCCCCCTTCGGCCGCCCGGCGCAGGGGCGCTTTTTTGCCGTGCTCACGCGCGCGCCGCTGCCGGCTCCGGACGGCGCGACCCAGCCTGTTCTCAGAGAGTTTCTGGACGTCGCGGCCGAGGAGTTCGCGGTGTGCGGCGATCACCAGTGAAGCATCCGGGTATCAGGAACAGCACCATGAAGATCCGCCCCGCGCGCCATCATTGCCGACCGAGGAACCCCAGGATCGCGCGACTGGCCTACGCTCTCGTGCTGCTTCTGAACCTCTCGCCCGGTCACACCCAGGCGCCGGAGTCACCGGTGCCGCCCGGGACCACCCCGGTTGCCGGGGTCGAACCCGAGCCGGTGCCGTCCGCGCCGCCCGCAGTCGCGGCGGTCGGCGACCTGCGTATGCAGCGGGTTGCCGGCGGGTACGGACACGGCTTCACCATTGCGTCCGACGGGGGTCTGTGGGCCTGGGGGGCCAACGAGCGGGGCCAACTCGGCGACGGCACCCACACCGACCGCCTGACGCCGGTCCAGGTCCTGACCGGGGGCACGGCCGTGGCCGCCGGTGCGCTGCATACCCTGGCGCTGAAGACCGACGGCAGTCTATGGGCCTGGGGGGTGAACCGCAGTGGCGAACTCGGTGACGGGACCGGGGTCGACCGCCTGACACCGGTCCAGGTCCTGACCGGGGTCACGGCCGTGGCGGTGGGCGCCCATCATACCCTGGCCCTGAAGGCCGACGGCCGCCTCTGGGCCTGGGGGGCCAATGAGAAGGGCCAGCTCGGGGACGGCACGACCACGGATCGACTGGCACCGGTCCAGGTGCTGACCGGGGTGGCGGCCGTGGCCGCCAGCGGTTGGCACAGCCTGGCGCGCAAGACCGACGGCAGCCTGTGGGCCTGGGGGATCAACGAATCCGGCCAACTCGGTGACGGTACGACCACGGATCGGCATGCTCCGGTGCAGGTCTTGGCCGCGGGGGTGGCGGGCGTTGCCGCCGGCGCCTGGCACACCCTGGCGCTCAAGACCGACGGCAGTCTCTGGGCCTGGGGGGTGAATGGCTTTGGTCAGCTCGGCGATGGCACCACCACGGATCGCCTCGGTCCGGTCCAGGTTACGACCGAGGTCGCGGCGCTGGCGGCCGGTCTGAACCACAGCCTGGCCATCAAGACCGATGGCAGCCTGTGGGCCTGGGGGTGGAACCAGCATGGCGAGCTCGGCGACGGGACCACGACGGATCGCGCCAGTCCGATCCTGGTCCGCACCGGGGTGGCGGCCGTGGCCGCCGGGGCCCATCACACCCTGACCATCGACACCCAGGGCGACCTCTGGGCCTGGGGGGCCAACGAGAAGGGCCAACTTGGTAATGGGCGAACCACCGCCTGCCTGAGTCCCGTCCGGATCCTGCTCCCGCCCGACAATCCCCACGACCTGCAGCGGATTGCCGCGGGCGAGTACCGCAGTCTGGCCATCGGCACCGACGGCGTACTCTGGGTCTGGGGGCAGAACGCCGATGATCCACCCGAGGCCGGCGTGCGGCGCGTCCAGATCCGCGGCCGGGCCCTGGCCGTGGCGGCCGGCTGGCGGCATGGTCTCGCCATCCAGACCGACGACAGCCTCTGGGCCTGGGGCTGGAACCGCTACGGCCAACTCGGCGACGGCACCACCACCAAACGTCCGAGTCCGGTGCAAGTCCTGGACGGCGTGGCGGTCGTGGCGGCCGGGACCTACCACACCCTGGCCGTCACCACCGACGGTCGCCTGCTGGCCTGGGGGAATAACTGGGATGGCCAGCTCGGCGACGGCACGACCACGGATCGCTCAAGCCCCGTCGAGGTTCTGAGCGGTGTCGCGGCCGTAGCGGCGGGTTCCGGCCATAGCCTGGCGCTCAAGACCGACGGCAGCCTCTGGACCTGGGGCTGGAACAAATATGGCCAGCTCGGCGACGGCTCGACCACGGATCAGCCGACCCCGGGCCTGATCCTCACCGAGGTCGCGGCCGTCGCGGTCGGCTGGGGGCACAGCCTGGCGCTGAAGACCGACGGCAGCCTCTGGGCCTGGGGGCACAACGCCTATGGCCAGCTCGGCGACGGCACCACCACGGATCGCGCGAGTCCGGTCCAGGTCCTGACCGGGGTCAAGGCCGTGACCAGCGCCTGGTACCACACCCTGGCCCTGAAGACCGACGCTACCCTCTGGGCCTGGGGGGACAATGAGCACGGCCAGCTCGGCGACGGCACCAACACCGATCGGTCGATTCCGACCCGGGTCCTGAGCGCCGTCGCGGCGGCGGCGGTCGGCATGAACCACAGCCTGGCCCGCAAGACCGACGGCAGCCTCTGGACCTGGGGGCGCAACCTGCGCCGCCAGCTCGGCGACGGCACCAGCAGCGAGCGCCGCAGCCCGGTACGGGTGGTCGTGGTGGCCCCCTAAACAATCCAATCGTTGGACGATGAATAAGGCAATGAAGATGCACGCAAGCCTGAGGTTGACGGCGTTTACCCTCGCCCTGCTGTCCGGCTGCACCGGGGTATCCCCGGTGAAGCCGGACGGGAGTGGGTTGCCGGTGAATCTTAAAGCCGAGAAAATTGCCGTCATCGCAATGACGGGGCCACCGCTGAACGTGATGACTGCGGGTGGCGTGGGAAGGTCATCGATCGCCACTGCAACGAGCCCGGCCGAAGCGATCATTGCAGTTGGTTTAACCGCTGCAACGGATGCCCTGACGCGCCCTGAAGGGCGGCCGTCGACGCCGCCGAGTCCGAGCGAACTGATCGCTTCATCGTTGCGGGATATTCTTGGCAAAGAGCTGTCATTGAACCTGGATTTGGTTACGCAGTTGCGTTCCGGAACGGCCGCGGCAGGAAAGGTCCAGGCCCCGGGCCGTTATACCTTGGAAGTCGCAACCGATATCAACCTGCTGGCCTATCGGCCACTGGCGTGGGCGACCTACCAGTACATACTCCAGGCCCATGCGCGCATCCTTAGCCCCACGGGGGTGATTCTGTGGCAGAACGCCTGCGCAGTTTCTTCCCTCACGCCTGATCCGGCACTCCAGATCGATCGCCACGATTTTCAGGTCAACGGGGGGCAGCGGCTCAAGGAGGTGATGCAGACTGCCGCCGACCGCTGCGCGCGGAGTTTGGCCCCGACGCAGGGCCGCACAGGCGTTTAGGATACCGCCAAGGCTCAACCATCGGCCCCCAGCGCCTGGGGATTGAGTATATCCATGGTCTCGTCGCCCATGCCCATCACCAGCACGCCGCGGCGGGTCGCCAGGCGGACGAGCGAGTCATCCGGGTAGAGGGTCGCCAGGGTCCCGACCGGGCGCCGGTCAGCGTATTCGGGTCAGCATAGCGCATCCGCGCCGGGCCTCAAGTCCCGCGGCGGCGGATCAGCGCCCGCCCGTCAACGGCGAACACCAGCGCGAAGAACAGGACCATCAGTGCGAGCCCCACGAGCGCCGGCGGGAAGCCCAGAGCGTCCACCAGGACCCGGCTCGCCCCGTAGAGCCCGAGCCCCAGGGCCAGATACCCGAAGACTCGCTTGAGGTCGTAGGGGACCGGATAGTAACGCCGCCCCAGCAGGTATGAGATCACGACCATGGCGCTGTAGCAGGCGAGGTGCGCCCAGGCCGCTCCGGCATAGCCGTAGCGCGGGATCAGGGTGAGCAGCACGCCGACGGTGATGGCCGCGCCGATGAGTGAGACCGCGGCCCCCAGCAGGGTCCGATCGGTGAGCTTGTACCAGATGGAGAGGTTCACATAGATGCCGAGCAGCAGGTTGGCGAACAGCAGCACCGGGACCACGGTGAGCCCCTCCCGATAGGCCGCGCCGACGAAATACTGGAAGACGTCCAGGAACAGGGTGACCAGGAGAAAGAGGAAGACGCAGCAGATGACGAACCAGTTGAGCACGATGGCATAGACGCGGCGGGCGTCCTCGTGCCTGGCATAGGCGAAGAAGAAGGGCTCGCCGGCATAGCGGAAGGCCTGGATGAAGAGCGTCATCAGGATCGAGAGTTTGTAGCAGGCGCTGTAGATGCCGAGTTGCGCCATGTTGGTGGTGTCGTCATAGGGCAGCAGGTACTTGAGCGCCGCCCGGTCCAGCATCTCATTGACGATGCCCGCCAGGCCGATGATCACCATCGGCAGGGAATAGCGGATCAGGCGGCGCAAGAGGGCGGAATCGAACCCGGCCAGCCCACCCCGGAACTGGGGTGCCAGCATGAGGAGCTTGAGCAGGCTCGCCGCTAGGTTGGCGATGAACACATAGCCGATCCCGATGGCGGGGTCCCACAGGCGGCCGGGCACGGAGCCGGGGTCGGTCTCGAAGGCCGCCTTGAGCCCCAGGATGAAGAAGAGGTTGAGCCCCACGTTCAGCGCGATCTCGAGCACCTTGATCAGGGCAAAGCGGACCGCCCGGTTCTCCGCCCGCAGGCGTGCGAAGGCGATGGCACCGATGGAGTCGAAGGCCAGGATGGCGGCGCACCACCAGATGTACTCGGGGTGCAGCGGGTGGCGCAGCAGATCCGCGGCCGGCTGGCGCAGCAGCCAGGCGCCGAGCAGAAAGGCGAGGTTCGCGACCAGCATGACCCGCAGGGCGGTGGCGTAGACCACGGCCGGCGCCTGCTCGCCGCCGGCGCGGAAGCGAAAATACCCGGTCTCCAGCCCGAAGGTGAGAAGCACCGCCAGAAAGCCCATGTAGGCATAGAACTCCGCTACCACACCATACTGCGCCGGGGCGAAGGTGTAGGTCAGCAGCGGTACCAGCAGGTAGTTGAGGAAGCGTCCCAGGACACTGCTGACCCCGTAGATGGCGGTCTGGGAGGCGAGGCGCTTGAGCGGGTTCAAATGGGCGGATTCCGGGACTGGGGGCGGGTGGGCATTCTAGCGCGGCAGCGGCGCGCGGTGCCGGTCGGGTGCGACCCCGACGCCCCCTGGGTCGACAACCTCCCGGGCGATCCCCCGAACTGGAGGCCGAGGCTTTAGCCGGTCGGCGGTGCCGACGCCGACGCAGTTCCACGAGGATGCGTCAGAGGCCGCCACCGGCTGAAGCCTCGACCTCCGGTTCACCATAGGCCACGGCTGACCGGAACGACGATTAAGGCGGCATCCGCCGTGCTGTACCGGCAGATCGGCGCGCTGCGCGAGTCTCAGCCCGGGCGGGTGGCGGTCCTGGATCGCTTCGTCGAGCGGTAACCGAGGTCCCCACCGGGTGCTGCCGCTGTCGGCGGCACGACGCCGCTCAGGCGCGGATGAAGGACATGAACTCGGCGCGGGTGAGTTGGTTGGTCTCGAAGGACCCGCGCATGGCGCTGGAGACGGTGGTGCTGCGCTGCTTCTGGACCCCGCGCATCATCATGCAGGTGTGACTTGCCTCCATGACCACGGCCACACCATGGGCGCCCAGGTGCTCGATCAGGGCGTCGGCTACCTGGTTGGTGAGGCGCTCCTGGACCTGGAGGCGGCGGGCGAAGCAGTCGACCACCCGGGCGACCTTGGACAGGCCGACCACCTTGCCGTTGGGCAGATAGCCGACGTGGGCATGACCAAAGAAGGGCAGCATGTGGTGCTCGCACATGGAGTAGAACTCGATGTCGCGGATCACCACCATCTCTTTCACGTCCTCAACGAACAGTGCCTTCTTGATGATCTCTGCGGCCGAGAGCTGATAGCCGCTGGTCAGGAAGTCCATCGCCTTGGCCACGCGCAACGGGGTGCGGCGCAGACCTTCCCGGTCGGGGTCCTCGCCGATCTCCTGAAGCATGGAGCGTACCAGGGCCTCCTTCTTACGGTCGTAGACCTCTTCTTCGGACTCGGCCTCGAAGGTGGCCGCGTAGCGTGCCTCGGCAAGGACCTTAGACAGCTTAGGTTTTTCGGACATGGATAGGGCCCTGTGGTTACGGTCTTCCGGGTGCTGAACCCGCGGCGGTCGAACATGATCCGTTAGCAAGAATGGGGGTAAGTCCGCAAAATGGAACGACCTGGGACCGAAACTCCCGCGGCCCGGTCGCCGCGACCGACCGCTCCACTTCGTGTTTGGTTCGGGTGCTGCTGAAGCAACCCGTGGCGGGGCGGGCGCGCCGCGCCGCGTGACGTCACCACCGCGGCCCGGTGTGGCGCCATCGGCGGCGCCGGGTTATCTCGGAATGGGATGCAAACCGTGTCAGACCTGGGCTACCCTTACCATCGTGCAGAGCAAACATCCAAGAGGCCCCCATGAGCGACACCGCCGTCACGATCGATCCCATCGCCGACCTGACCCAGCGTATCGGCAACCGCCTGCGTGAGGCCCGTCACGACCAGCAACTGTCGCTGAGCGAACTGGCCGAGCGCACCGGCTGCTACTCCAAGTCCCGCATCAGCAACTATGAGCAGGGCCTGCGGCGGATGGGTCTGGAGGAGTCCATGGTCCTGGCCGCGGCCCTGGGCACCGTCAGCCCCACCTGGCTCCTGTGCCTGGACGACAACCCCGCGCTCGACCAGGACGAGGCCGCACTGATCGCCCGCTATCGCGCCACCGACGACGACAGCCGGGTGCGCCTGCGCGAACTGGCGCAGACGCTGCCCGCGGTCAAGTCCAAGCGCGCCAAGAAGCCGTAGGGCGGTTCGCTGACGGCCCGCGGGCGGCCTTGAGTCGGTGGCGGCAATCCCCCTGTATCCGCGCAAGACGCGCGGACAGTGACGCCGACTTAAGTGATGGCGGCCTAAGGATTGCGGGCAATCTGCGGGCGCAGTGTGGGGACCACATCGGCGAGCGCGATGTCATGGGTTGGGGCCGCGAAGAAGGGGCCGCCGGCCTCCGGGTCGAGCGCGTACCAGGTGGTGGCTAGGAGTGACACGACCAGCCAGAGGATCAGTTTAGGTGACATTTTCTTGCTCCCGGCGCTGCGTTGGGTGGCACTCTTGTGGTGCTCTTGCGTGTAGCCAAAGCATGGCCCAAGGCATGAATTCGCTCTGTGATGGGCGTCAGGGATTGCAGAAATATGTAAAGATTTTGTTACGGACGGGGCGGCGGAATATCCGCCGATGGTCTTGGGCCTCCCGTAAACCGCGAGCTGCTGCGCGGGTGCGCCCCACTTGGTCAGTCATGGGTCGTGCCGGGACCGCGGCCGGCGGGAAAACGTCGCGCTGGGCTTGCCTCATCCAGGGCTCGCATACGCTGCCCAGCGACCTGGCATCGCCTTGCGCAGGCCGGTATCCACAGCGGCAAACGCGCCGGGCTGGTGCACGGCGCGCCCTGGGCGGCAGGCGACATCCGGTTGCAACTCTACTGGGGCTTGTTGTCCTGCTTGGTTTTTTTCGCGGCGCGCTTCTCCTTCAGGTTCAGGCCGGATTTTTTCTTGGTCTCTTTCTTGGGGCTGCGTTCTTTGGTCATGCTGTTTGCTCCTGGTCAGTGCCGTACTTGGTTGATTGGAACGGGCCTTAGGGCCGCTGTTGGACACTTGCAGTGCCCGGTGGCGCGGCCGACGGCGGGCCGCACCCGCCGCGTCAGGCGCACTGACGCCGCCGCTGCGCGGGGTGTCCGTCGTCGCCCGGATCGGCGGGCCGCCAGCCGTCGGCATCGCAGTGTCCAGCGCCGCTCGCGCGCTCCCCGCACATGCGGGGCGAGCTATCTGCTTTTCAACGCCGGCTAGTCCTCGCTACGCTGATAGGCGTCCGCCAACTGTTTCTGGATCGCGGCCGGTACCGGCTCATAGCGGCTGAGCTCGATACCATAGGTACCCTCGCCCCCGGTCAGGGCCTTCAGGCGGGCGTCATAGCCGCTCAATTCCGCCAGCGGTACCTCGCCGTCGATGACGATGCGCCCGCCGCTCTGCGACTCGCTGCCGCTGATGCGTCCCCGCCGTCCGGAGAGGTCACCCGCCAGGTCGCCCATGCAGGAGTCCGGGGCGACTACGCGGATCTTGACGATCGGCTCCAGGATCACCGGTCGCGCCTTGTCGATGGCGTCGATGAAGGCCTTGCGCCCGGCGGTGGAGAAGGCGATGTCCTTGGAGTCCACCGGGTGGAACTTGCCGTCATAGACGGTCACGCGTACGTCTTGGAGCGGGTAACCGGCAATGGCGCCGTCAGCGAGCACCTGGCGCACACCCTTTTCGATCGAGGGAATGAAGTTGCCGGGGATGACCCCACCCACCGTGGCGTCCTCGAACTCAAACCCCGCCCCGCGCGCCAAGGGCTCCACCCGCAGGAAGACCTCGCCGAACTGACCGGCGCCGCCGGTCTGCTTCTTGTGCCGATGGTGCCCCTCGGCCTTGGCGGAGATGGTCTCGCGGTAGGGGATACTCGGCGGGCGGGTCTCCACGTCCACATGGAACTGCTCGGAGAGCCGCCGCAGCAGGACCTTCAGATGCAGCTCACCCAGACCGCGCATGATGGTCTCGTTGGTCGCGGCGTGGTGCTCGACGTGGAAGCAAGGGTCCTCGGCCTGTAGCTTATGCAGGGCGTCGTTGAGTTTCTGTTCGTCACCGCGCTTAGCCGTGGTAATGGCGAGCCCGAACAGGGGGACGGGGCACTCCATGGTGCTCAGGTGATGATGGTCTTCATCGTGTGAGTCGTGCAGCACCGCATCGAAGTGGATCTCGTCCACCCGGGCCACGGCCAGGATGTCCCCGGGGACGCCGTCCGCCACCTCGATCTGCTCGTTGCCGTTGAGCCGAAACAGGTGATTGACCTTGAACGGCTTACGGGCGTCGCCGATCAGGAGTTGGCTGTTCTGGCTGATGCGTCCCTGGTGGATGCGGAAGATGCCGAGCTTGCCGCGGAAGGGGTCGTTGATGATCTTGAACACATGGGCCAGCGCGTGTTTGGTCGGGTCCGGGGCGACCGCGACCGGCTCCAGCGTGGCACCCTCACCCTTAAGGTAGACGGGGGGGTTGCCCTCGGACGGGTTGGGCATCAGGCGGACCAGGATCTCCAGCAGCTCCGGGATGCCGGCCCCGGAGGTGGCGGAGCAGTAACAGATCGGGATCAGATGGCCTTCGCGCAACGCCGTCTCGAAGGGGTCATGGAGTTGCTCCGGCGCCAGGTCCTGTCCCTGTTCCAGGTAAATCTCCATCAGGGCCTCGTCGACCTCCACCACCTGGTCGATGATGTGCCCATGGGCCTGGGCGACCGAGGAAAAGTCCGCGCCCTCGCCCTGGGGCTGGAAGAAGCAATCAATGACCCGGGAGCCGCCGTCCGCCGGCAGGTTGATGGGCAGACACTCGGCGCCGAAGGTCTCGCGGATCTGGGTCGTGAGCACGCCCAGATCCACGCCGGGGACATCGATCTGGTTGACGATGATCAGTCGACACAGGTGCCGGTTGTCCAACAGCTTCATGACCCGCTGGGTGACCGACTCGATCCCGGCCTGGGCATTGATGACCACGGCGGCGGTCTCGACCGCCGGCAGCACCGAGATGCTGCGCCCCAGGAAGTCCGGATAGCCGGGGGTGTCGATGATGTTGATATGCTTGCCGCGGTTGTCGAGGCTGGTGATGGCGGAGTCCAGCGAGTGCTGCAGCTCCTTCTCCAGCGGGTCGAAGTCGCACACCGTCGTCCCCTTGGCGACGCTGCCCGGCGCGGCGATGGCGCCAGCGGCGGCAAGCAGGGCCTCGACCAGGGTGGTCTTGCCGCTGCCGGCGTGCCCGAGCAGGGCGATGTTGCGGACGTCCTCGGCGTTGTAATCAGACATCGGAGATCCTGTATTGCGTGGTGGCTGGCGTGACGGGGCGGCGCAGGTCGGGGGGGCGGCGTACCGCCTCCCGATCGGTCTCGTCATGAACGCGAAATTATACCGTAACTCCCCGCTCGGACCGGTGGGGCCGTGCAGATTGTCTTGGTGGGAATTGACCGTCGTCGGGTCGCGGATGGCACGGTCGAGGATTTTCCGGCCCGGATGTTGGGGTCCCAGTGAACCTCGTACGGCTCCGGTTCCTTCCGGTAACATTATAAAAATAAGAGCAAAAAAAAGGCGGCCATTCGGCCGCCGAAGGACGCACAGCTAGGGAGGGGTAAAACCGTCTCTAGGGCGATTTTGTCCTCATGACCCGATGACCAGGTGGGCAGCAGAGAGTTCCACTCAATCAGCCTCACAGGTTGTATTTTTTTTCCGGTCCGCGCCGGTCCGCGGTTGCCTTGCTGGGGCTGGTGCGGGGCCCGGACTGCCGATTATCGGGTACAAAATTACCAAAGTTTCATCATCAGCGCCAAGCGGGGCGGCCCGGGGTACATTGCGCGACCGAATCGCCGATAATGTTCCCACACTGGTTGATAATTTAGCAGGCCCGCGGAGGCAGAAGATGACACTGGTTCTCAAATCTGACGCATTCGATGAGGGTGGCGAGGTTCCCCCTAAGTATACCTGCGAAGGGGCGAATGTTTCCCCCGGACTTTACTGGCAGGGCCTCCCGGAGGGTACCGAGAGTCTGGTCCTGATCGTCGATGACCCGGACGCCCCGGACCCCGCCGCTCCCCGTATGGTATGGGATCATTGGATTCTCTACAACCTCCCGCCCACCGCGGCCGGACTGGCCGAGGGTGCCGGCGCCGCGGCCCTGCCCGCGGCCCTGCCCGCGGGGTGCGTCGCGGGGCTCAACAGTTGGGGTCGCACCGACTATGGCGGTCCCTGTCCGCCCAGCGGCCGTCACCGCTATTTCCACCGGTTGTATGCCCTGGACACGCGACTTCCGGCCGAACTGGGTAATCCCACCAAGAACGACCTGCTGCTGGCCATGGAGGACCACATCCTGGCCTATACCGCGCTGGTCGGCACTTACCGGAAGTTCGGCGACCGGTCCTAGGGCCTCACGCGGTCGATCGCCACGACGACCGCGGCGCCCCCGGACGCCTTGACCGGGCCGGTCTGACCCTCCAGGTCACCGGCGGCCGGTGTGGCCTGCCCGCTCTTGGAGATGCGGGCACCGACCAAGACCTCCGGGTAGCCGGAGAGGCGCAGGGTCGGGATGACGGCCATGCTGTCGTCCAGGCTGAGGGTCGCGGGCAGATCGGCGACCTTGAGGCGCTGCACCGCCAGCGGCATGGGCGGTCCGGCCGGGGCGCGGGCGAAGACGAACACCGTGTCGTCGGGGGTGGCCTGGGCGGCCAGCGCGGGGGCGAGCGTGACGCTCACCTGGATGCGCGCCCCGGTGCCCCCGGCCGCGGTCCCCGCCTGACCGGCGACCGCCGGGGCGGGTGCGGCGGCGTTCGCGCCCGACGCTGGTGCCGCGGCGGCCGCCGACGGCGTGCCCGCCTGGCCCTGGGCCTCGGCGATCATCTCACCGAGTTGCTGCGCCTCCTGCCCGGCCGGGTCCAATTCGCTCAAGAGCCCCTGCCAGGCCTGCACCGCCGCGCTGAAGCGCCCCTCCTGATAGTCCAGCATCCCGGCGAGCCAGCGGGCATTGGGGTTGGCGGGCTCCAGGCGCAGGGCGGTGCGGATCAGTTCCGCCGGGCGACCGCTCAGGCGGTTACCCGCGTTGGCGCCCAAGGCCTCGGCGTAGGCGGCGAGCACGCCGGCCTGTTCGGGGGCGAGTTGGTAGGCGCGCTCCAGGGCCTCCAGGCCCTTCGCCGGCTGCCCGATCGCGAAATAGGTGCGCCCGAGCATCAGCCAGCCGTCCAGGTTGTCGGGGGCCTTCTGCATCCGTTCGGCCAGCCCCTGCGCCAGGACCTCCAGGGACTGTGCCGCCTGAAGGTCGGCCGGGGCGGCCTCGCCCGTCTCAGCCCCGGCCGCCTCGATCCGCGGGATGACGCCCTGATCACCCAGTTGCAGGTAGGCAAGCACGGTGGCCACCGGGAGCGCGACGCCCAGGATCAGGGCCAGGACGGGCGCCCGGCCGTCGTCGCTGCGGCGTGACACGGCGACGCCCCCGGGGGCCGCGTCCGCGTCCCCACCCAAGTCATAGAGCAGTTCCCGCTCCAGGTCCTTGCGGGCCGCGTCGTATTGTTCCCGGACCAGGACGCCTGCCGCGAGGTCGCCGTCCAATTCGTCGCGGCGGCGCCGAAAGACCTCCAGGTTCAACTGCCCTTGGCTCGGCGCCGTATCCGCGGTCGGGACGCGCAGCAGCGGCCAGACGATAAAGAGCACGGCCAGGCCCGTGAGCCCGGCGGCAAGTATCCAGAAGATGATCATTTGGCTGGTTCTTTGGGGTCGCCGGTCGCGGCGAGGAGTTGCTCGATACGGGCCTGGTCGGCCGCGCTCAGGGTTTCCGCCGGCGCGGTGCCCTGGCGGCGCAGGGCCCGCAGCAGGAAGAAGCCGCTGATGGCGACCAGGGCAAAGGGACCGAACCACAGCAGGTAGGTGGACGGTTTGACCGGCGGTTCATACAGGACGAAGTCGCCGTAGCGATCGACCAGGAAGGTCGTGATCTCGTCCTGGGACTTGCCCGCGCGCATCATCGCATAGACCTCTTTGCGGAGATCCTGCGCCAGGTCCGACTGGGACGCGGCCAGGGACTCATTCTGGCACACCAGACAGCGCAGCTTGCTGGTCAGGTCACGGAAGGACTGTTCCTGGGCCGGGGTGTCGAAGCTGAACTCCTGGAGGGTAAAGGCGGTGGCGCCCCCCCCGGCGAGCAGGGCGGCCAGCAGGGCTGGGGCGAGGAGGCGTCTCGGACTCATGGGCTATCCTTTGGGTGTGTACTTCGTGATCACCGGCAGCATCTCGTCGCGCCAGACCTGGTCGTCGATCGGTCCGATGCGCTTATGGCGGATGATGCCCGCGGGGTCGACGATGAAGGTCTCGGGTGCGCCATAGACCCCCAGGTCGATCCCCACCTTGTTGGTCGGGTCGAAGAAGATCATGGCATAGGGGTCACCGAAGCGTTGCAGCATCTCGAGCGCCGCCGCCCGCTCGTCCTTCCAGTTGAAGCCGACCACCTGCACCCCGGACTCGCGTGCCACGCGCACCAGTTGCGCGTGTTCCTGGCGGCAGGACGGGCACCAGGACGCCCAGACGTTCACCAATGAGACCTGGCCCTTGAGGGCCTCGGAGCTGATCAGCTTGCCCGGTTCCTTCAGCGACTCAAGCTCAAAGGCCGGCAAGGGTTTGTCCACCAGCGGCGAGGGGACCTTGCCGGGGTCCAACCCGAGCCCGTAGAAGAGCAGGGCGGCGAGCGCCAGAAAGGCACCGAGCGGTACCAGGTAGCGGGTGGTGGAGCCTGCCATTATCGATCCTCAATCCGAATTAATACTAATGGTACGGGACTTCCGGGGGCGTCGTTGTCGTTGTCGTAATCGTGGTCGGATTATTCGACAACGACAACGACAACGACAACGACAGCGTAACCGGGATCTCGGTCACCGCATCAGTTCTGATCGCACCCGGACGTCCGCTTCCCGCCATCAGGCCGCCGCCGCGCCGGCCGGCAAGGTCGCGGCGCTGGTGCGGCGGGCCGTGCGATAGCGCCGGTCGCTGACCGCCAAGAGGCCGCCCAAGGCCATCAGGATGCCGCCGAGCCAGATCCAGCGTACATAGGGCTTGTAGTAGAGCCGCACCGCCCAGTCGCCCTGATCGCCGACCGGCTCACCCAGTGACACATAGAGGTCGCGCAGCAGCCCGGGGTCGATCCCCGCCTCGGTCATGGGCATGCCGCCGGCCACATAGGCGCGCTTCTCCGGTTGCAGGACGGCGATCTGCCGGTCGCCCCGGAAGATGCGGAACTCGCCCCGTCTGGCCTGGTAGTTGGGGCCGACGATGGTCGTGACACCGTTGAATTGGAAGCGATAGCCGGCCGTCTCGTGGACCGCGCCGGGCGACATCCGCACGTCGGTCTCGATCCCGAAGCTGGTGACCATGGTCACGCCGACGATGGAGACGGCGATGCCGACGTGGGCCAGCCACATGCCGTACCAACTGCGGCCCTGACCGCCCAAGTCGGTCGTGAACCCGCGCAATCCGCGCTGGGTCACCCGCTCGCCCAGGGCGATCAGGTGGGTGAGGACGAGCCAGGCGGTGAGCCCGAGCCCCAGTCCCACATGGAAATTTCCCGGCAGGACCAGGCCGGTCGCGGTGACCACCCCAATGATCAGGCTCACCGCCAGCGCCAGCCAGAGCAGGCGCAGCAGGCGGTCCGCGTCATCGTGCTTCCAGCGGGTGAGGGGGCCGATGCCCATGGCCAGCACCAGGAGCGGGGAGAGCGCCACGAACATCATGTTGAACCAGGGGAAACCGACCGAGATCTTGCCCCAGCCGGCCGCCTCGTAGATCAGCGGGGCCAGGGTGCCGAAGAGCACCAGGGCCGCCAAGGCGGCGAGCAGCAGGTTGTTGATCAGTAGAAAGCTCTCGCGCGAGACGAGATCGAAGCGTCCGCCCGCGGAGATCGCCGGGGCGCGCCAGGCATAGAGCGCCAGCGAGCCGCCGATGACGATGACCAGAAAGGCGAGGATGAAGGTCCCGCGCGCCGGGTCGGTGGCAAAGGCGTGGACCGAGGTCAGGACCCCGGAGCGCACCAGGAAGGTCCCGAGCAGCGACAGCGAGAAGGCGGCGATGGCGAGCAGCACGGTCCAACTCTTGAAGGCCCCGCGCTTCTCGGTGACCGCCAGCGAATGGATCAGGGCGGTGCCCACCAGCCAGGGCATGAAAGAGGCGTTCTCCACCGGGTCCCAGAACCACCAGCCGCCCCAGCCCAGTTCGTAGTAGGCCCACCAGGAGCCGAGCGCGATGCCGATGGTGAGGAAGACCCAGGCGACCGTGGTCCAGGGCCGCGACCAGCGCGCCCAGGCCGCGTCCAGCTTCCCGCCGATCAGTGCCGCGATGGCGAAGGCGAAGGCGACCGAGAAGCCCACGTAGCCCATATAGAGCATCGGCGGGTGGATGGCGAGCCCGAAGTCCTGCAGCAGCGGATTCAAATCCCGGCCCTCCAGCGGCACCGGGAAGATGCGCTCGAAGGGGTTGGAGGTCAGCAGCATGAAGAGCAGAAAGCCGATGGCGATCATCGCCTGGACCGCGATCACGCGCGCGATCATCGGTAACGGCAGGTTGCGGCTGAAGAGCGCGACCGCCGCCCCCCAGCCGGCCAGCAACAGTGCCCACAGCAGGAGCGAGCCCTCATGGGCGCCCCACACGGCGGACATCTTATAGAGATCAGGCAGCAGGCTGTTGGAGTTGGTGGCGACATAGACCACCGAAAAATCGCTGGTCAGGAAGGCCTGCATCAGACAGGCGAAGGCCAGGAAGAGAAAGGTCAACTGACCCAGGGCCAGGGGGCGGGCCAGTTCCATCCAGGCGCGGCGGCCGTTGAATGAGCCCCAGAGCGGGAAGATCGCCTGGGTGACGGCGAGGCCCAAGGCCAGGATCAGGGCGAAGTGTCCGAGTTCAGGGATCATTGTGCCCCCCCGGGGCGCGCCGCCGAGGTCGTCGCGGCGGCGGCCGGCGCGCCTTGGGACTGGGCCGTCTTGAGACTGTCCGCGACCTCGGGCGGCATGTAGGCCTCATCGTGTTTGGCCAGCACCTCTTCCGCATAGAAGACCCCGTCGGGTCCCAGGCGTCCCCTGGTCACGGCCCCCTGGCCTTCCTTGAAAAGGTCCGGGAGTATGCCGGTATAGGAGACCTTGACGCTCTGCGCCAGGTCGGTCACGTCGAAGGTCACGGTCAGCCCGTCCGCCCCGCGGTTCAGCGACCCCTTGTTGACCAGCCCGCCGAGACGAAAGACCCGATCGGCCGGGGCCTCTTTCGCCAGCACCTGCGACGGGCTGAAGAAATAGGAGATATTGCTTTGCAGGGCGCTGATGGCGAGCGTCGCCGCGGCGCCGACGCCCAGGATCGCCACGCCCACCAGCACCAGTCGCTTGTGTCTTGCCTTCATTGCTTGTCTCCCGCGTTGCGCAGCCGCAGCAGGCGCTGCAGCCGTGCCAGAATCGCCCGCTGGCCGCGGCGCAGCCCCAGTGTCTCGATGACCAGCAGCGCCAGGGTCATGCCGTAGGCGCTCCAGATGTAACCGCCGTAACCGCCTTGTGAAAGGAATTCCAGTATCTTATTCATGATATTCATGATCCCCGCGCCTGAGCCCGCACCAGGTCCTGGACCCAGGCGGCCTCGGCCTCGCGGGTGAGGATGATGCCGCGCACGCGCATCAGGGTCGTTGCGAATGAGTACATCCAGAGTCCCAGGGTCATGGTGAGCATTGCGAACAGGATATTGCCGTCGACCTTGCTCAGTCCCGAGCGCTGATGCAGCGCCGCGCACTGGTTGGGGTCCGGGCAGTTGATGGACCAGAAGATCACCGGCACCATCACCAGGCCGACGATCGCCAGGAGCGCGGCCGCCCGGTCGGCGCGCCGGCTGTCGTCGATGGCCGAGTGCAGGGCGATGTAACCGATATAGAGAAAGAACAGGATCAGCTCCGAGGTCAGGCGCGGGTCCCAATCCCAATAGGTGCCCCAACTCGGGCGCCCCCAGATGGCCCCGGTCCACAGGGCCAGGAAGGTGAAGATGGCCCCGGTCGGCGCAATGGCATTGGCCATCATGAAGGACAGCCGCGTCTTGAATACCAGCCCCACCGCCGCCCAGGCGACCAGCACCGCATAGAGCCACATCGACATCCAGGCCGTGCCGACATGGATAAAGATGATCCGGTAATAGTCCTTCTGGGCGTTGCTGCCGCCGAGCTGGTCCGGGGTCTGAAAAAAGCCCCAATAGAGCGCGACCAGGATGAAGGCCGCCGCCAGTAACCAGAACACGGGGATCAGCCGGCCCGCCAGTGGATAAAAGCTAGCCGGAGCGGCGAATCTGGACCAGGGTTTTGTCATCGGGATATCCGTGCTATTCAATCGAGATCCGCAGGGCGGCGGCGCAAGCTACGGGCGCCAGGGCGAGTGCGGCCACCAGGAAGGCCGCGAGCAGAGTCAGATAGGGCTGGGCCTCGCCGAGCGCAACGGCGCCGACCGTCACGGCTCCGGCCCCGTAAACCAGCACCGGGATGTAGAGCGGCAGGATCAAAAGTGCCAGGAGGATCCCGCCGCCGCGCAGCCCGAGCGTCAGGGCCGCGCCGATGGCCCCGATCAGGCTCAGCACCGGGGTGCCCAGGAGCAGCGACAGCATCATGACGGCGACGCTCGAGTCCGTCAGGTGATACTGCATCCCGACCAGGGGCGCGATCAACACCAAGGGCAATCCGGTCAAGAGCCAATGGGCCGTGACCTTGGCAAGGGTCAGCAGCACCAGCGGCTGATCGGTCAACAACAGTTGCTCCAGGGTCCCGTCCTCATAGTCTGCGGCGAATAGCCGCTCCAGGGCCAGCATGGACGCCAGCAGGGCCGCCACCCAGACCACGCCCGGGCCCAGGACCCGCAACACCGCCCGCTCGGTCCCCACGCCCAGCGGGAACAGACTCACCACGATCACGAAGAAAAAGAGTGTGGTCAGCACGTCGGTACGCCGCCGCAGGGCCAACAGCAGATCGCGGTGCAGGACGCTCCAGAAAACCCTGAACATCTGTCTTAAGTCCTTGCGCGCTCAGGCGCCCAGATCCAGGTGACGCCCCTGACCCGAGGTCAGGGGCACCGCCTGGTGGGTGGTAAGCACCGCGAGTCCGCCCGCCGCCACATGACCGGCGATCAGGCCCTGGAGCAGGTCCACCGCGTCCAGGTCCAGCGCGGTAAAGGGCTCGTCCAGGATCCACAGCGGCGCCCGGCTCAGGATCAGCCGCGCCAGGGCCACCCGCTTTTTCTGTCCCTGCGACAGCATCCGTGTCGGCAGGTCCTCGAAGCCGGCAAGCCCCAGCCGCCCCAGTGCCGCCCAGAGCGCGTCGCGGCCCACCCGGTCGCCGTCGAGCGTTGCCGCCAGGCGCAGATTCTCCACTCCGGTCAGGTCCCCTTTGATGCCGTTCAGATGGCCCAGATACAAGAGATCCCTCCGGAAATCCTCCGCCAGGGTCCGGATCGATTCGCCCTTCCAGTACACCTCGCCGGCGTCCTGGGTAAAGAGCCCGCAGAGGGTCCGCAGCAGGGTCGTCTTGCCGCTGCCGTTGCGCCCGCGCACATGCAGCAGGGTTCCGGCCTCGATCTGAAAGTCCAGTGCGCAGAACAGCAAACGGTCGCCGCGCCGACATTCGAGCTTCGCCACCTGGAGCATGGGGTCGGGCAATCCGTAAGCGGGGTAGGGGGTCAAGACGTCGCCCCGTCCGGACCCCGACTGCCGGGGCGAGGTCGCAAGGGCCGATCGGGACGGCGAAAGGCGGCAACCTTAAACGCTGGGGACGGTTTCTACAACTTAACGGAAGTTCACGAAGGGAAAGTCAATCGCACCAGCGGGGGTCTTTTCCAGCAGCCCGGCGTTTAGCAATATCTGCACATCGGTATGGACCGCTTTCACATCACGTCCGACCCGGCGCGCGGCCTCGCGCACACTGACCGGTCCAGCGCCGGCCAGTGCCAGCAGGAGCCCCCAGCGTTTCGGTGTCAGGGTCCGCCACAAATCGGCGACGCTGGCGAAGGTGCTCCAGGCGCCTTGCGGCTCGCCGGCCATCGCCCGCAGAAAGCGGGCGTTGGTCTCGTCGCGGCTGGCGATGCCAATGGTGACCGCGTTCATGTCAGTTCCTCCGGGCGTCGACTTGACGCCAGAAATCGGCGAGCAGATCGCTCGTTCAGCAGTTCTTGCGCCTTCATGGAGGAAGGATCAACGCTGCGGCGGGCGTTGTCAATGGGAACAAGGCCCGGTGTTGACAACCGTGCCCTTCGGGGCTTCGGCCGAGCGGCTGGGGCAGG
This sequence comes from Candidatus Thiodictyon syntrophicum, assembly GCF_002813775.1. Classification (NCBI taxonomy): domain Bacteria; kingdom Pseudomonadati; phylum Pseudomonadota; class Gammaproteobacteria; order Chromatiales; family Chromatiaceae; genus Thiodictyon; species Candidatus Thiodictyon syntrophicum. The sequence goes on along the minus strand of NZ_CP020370.1, from coordinate 5,336,987 downwards.
GGAACATACCCGCCGAGGGGCGGGCGGCAGGTGGTCAGTTGGTGCGTTGGCCGTCGCTGCGAGTCTCGACTGTGAACCGTGTTTGGAATCGCGCATTTTCAGGGTAGTGTTCGCAATAGGAACGGAATTTCTCCTGATGGGTTGACGGGGCATTGGGCATGGATTAGCCTCAGCCACGCCGGTGTGGAAGGGACGCTGGGCAGGGGTGGGCGCGCGACAGAATCTGTCTCGTCACGAGGACGTATCCGTACGGACTCGGCCGGGGTCAGGGCCGCCAACGGGTAGTCTCTTTCGTAAGCAGGTTCGGCATATGCGGTGTTTAACTGGAACCCGGCGCGGCATTAAAGCGATATGTTTGATATCGTTGATGATGTTTGCGTCTGTGGCATTCGCTCGAACAGTCGTCAAACTGTTCGATACTGACACCGGTGATGCGCTGACCAGTTACGTTCCGGTGCCGCCGTTGGAAATCGGTACAAATTTGCGGCCGGGTCGGCATTCGGTGATGTTTGAAATGATGGAATGTTAAGCGCTCTCAGCCCCGGCGGAGGCGCCGGTCTTGATCTTTTAATTCCCCAACGTCCATAGCGAGGTTCAGACATGCAGATCTTCAATCCCTTCAGGCGCGGTCGATGGCTTGCCGCGGTGCGAGTGCTCGCGGCGCTTTCGGTCCTGACGATTGCCTTCGCGGCCCCTGCGAACGCTGATTGTGACGTGCCCCAAACCCCTACGTTCGACAAACCTTTTACCGCCACGGACGTCATCGCGTCGTTCGCCGACGCTGAGTGCACGTTGCAGAAGCTTACCAGCGATACTGTTTTTTATCGCTACTACAGCTACCCTGAGGCTCCCAGCATCAATATCGGTCGTTTTTTGACCACCAACCTTTATGAAATAAATTCAGAGGCGATCGTAAAGTTGGCGCTTTATCCCTTCCCGCCCAATGTGCAGTTTCAGAACTTTGCCTATTACCGGGAGCAGGTGCTGGTCAAAGCCCAGACCGAATTGTACGTCGGGCTCGCGGGCCCTCAACCAGCCGCCGATACCGGTTCCTGCTATACCGGCGGGGCCTCACAGTATTTTTTTTCCGGCGTCGATATCAGCACCAATCCCAGCTTTACCTTTACCTGGCAAGCCGCGCTCACCAAGGATACGAACTACGTGAATCAATATGGCGTCGGTGATCCCTGTAATGTGGTGCCGCTACCCGGTACGCTGGGGCTGCTGGGGATCGGCGCTTGCTTGCTGCTGACCAGGGTGAATACCAGGCGCCGGGTGAGTCGGCCTTGGTCATAACGCCGGCCAGTGCCCTTGCGGCAACCCGTCGCGGCCTGGGGGCCGCTCCTACGGCGTAGGAGCGGCCCCCAGGCCGCGACGGATGTCGCCCTTGAGGTGGCCGGAGGTTATGAGCAAGGCTGGCGCGCAATGTCGTTACGTCAAGCGCTGCCGGCTCCCACGCGCAGCGCACTGCCATTAAGTCAAGCCTCGCTTCCAGTCCGGCCCGGCCTGGGAGCGCCGCACCCCAGTGCGGCGCGATCCCGCAGCTAACCCCGTTCAGCCCTCGGGGGTGCAGCCCCGCTTTGGTCAGAGGGCGGCGTGCTCGTCGCGGGCCGGAGTCGGTGCTTGCTCGGCAGGTGCGTCAGCGGCGGGTGCCGGGGGCGACAGTTGCTCCGCGGTCGTGGCGGCGACGGGCGCCGGCTCGGCGGGTACGTCGGCGAGCGGGGCCGGCGCGGCGGTGACCGGGGGCGGGGGTGGCGCGGGCTCGGCCGGTGCTTCGGCGACCGGGGTCGGTGGCGGTGCGGGCTCGGCCGGTGCTTCGGCGACCGGGGGCGGTGTCAATTCCGCAGGCGCTTCGGCGACCGGGGTCAGGGCTGGCGCATGGTCGGCCGGGGCCGCGGCCGGGGTCGGGGTCAGGGGCGGCGCCTGATCGGCCGGCATTTCGGCGACCGGTGTAGGCTCGGCCGGCGCTGCGGCGACTGGGGGCGGCACTGCCTCGGGCGTCGTTTCGGCGACCGGCGCCGGGGCTTGTCCGGCATCCATGTCGCTGGCCGATGACGGGGCCCCTGCGTCCGTGGCCGCGACCGCGCCCAAGGCCGGCTGGGTTACAGCGACGAATTCGCCGGGCTGGTCGCCATCCGGCGCGCGCTGGGACTCGCCGCCTGGTGCGGGCGGGGTCAAAGCGCTCTGCGGCGGCACGACCGGGCCTTGGGGTGCCGCGTCCGGGGCACCTGGTCGTGGGCCGAGGTCGTTCCGCGGTTCGTCGGCGCTCTCGGCGCTGGCCGGCGTCGTCTCGTCAGTGGCATCGTCGGTCGCCGCGGCGCGGGCGGCCTCGGCGCCGGGACGCCGCCGATTGCGGCCGCCGCGGCGACGCCGGGGCCGGGGGCGGCCGGCCGGGTCCTGGACGGCCGCGTCGGTGCCCTCGGCGGGGTCGTCCCCATCGCCCGGGTCGGTGTCGGACTCGTCCTCGTCGCCCTCCAACTCCGCGCCCTGGTCGGCGGTGAGGTGCGGCCCGGCCGCACCGGCCGGGACCGCGTCAGTGGCCGCCGCCGTGGGATAGACCGGGTAGGTGTCGTAGTCGTCGTCGTCCCAGTGGTCCTCCTCCGGGGCGGTGGGGATGGCGGTCCGGGCCCAGGGGTCGGGGGCCGTGGTGGCGGCGTGCTGGTGTGCGGAGCGCTCGGCCGTGGCCGCGTCCCGGTCCCAGTGCGGGGGCGCGGCGGGGGCCTCGAAGGCGCCGACTGTGTCGTCGCCGACCGGGGCGGTGGCCGGGGTCGGGGCGACGGGTGCCGCGTCCAGGGCCGGCGTCCGCAGTGCCTGGTCGCCGGGCGCGGACTGGTCGGCGACCTCGGTCAAGGCGAGCGCACTGACCGCGACCAGGGTCTCGACCGGGGGCTGTGCGCCAGGGTTCACCGCGTCCGGGGCGGATTCGCCCGCGGCGGTGTGGCGTGCCTGGTCGGTCCAGGGCCGCTCCCGCGCCGCGTCCTGGTCGGCTGCGGGCGGACCCGCCGGGGTGCGCTCGCGGGTCTGGTGCCCCCGCGGCGCCTGGCCGGGGGACCGGGCCTCCCGTGGGGTTGCGCCGGTCGGCTCCCGGTTGGGCTCCCGACCAGGCTCAGGGGCAGCTTCCCGCTGACCACCGGCGGCGCGGGCCTCATCGCCGACCCCCGGCTCGTCACGCCGCCCGCGACCGCGACCGCCGCGGCGGCTGCGCGGCTCGCCCTCACGGCGCTCACGCGGTTGCTCCCCGGTCTCGGGCCGCGCGCCGTCCGGCCGCGGCTGGGCGCGCTGGGCCTCGCGGCCGCTGTTGCGCTCGGCGCCCCGGTCGGCCGCTTGGTCTTCGGGCCGTTCCGCGATCCGATCCGGGGTCCGACCCGTGGTCCGATCGGCGGGCTTGTCACCCGGGCGCTCGGCTCCGCGCTCGGTGGGCCGCTCAGTCTGCCGCTCGCCCGGCCGCACGCCTTGGCGCTCGGCCCCGCGACCGCCGGTACGCGGGCGCTCCGGCTCGCCGCGACCCTGGGCGGGTGCCGCCGCCCCCGGGCGCTGGTCACGACCTTCGTCACGCCGCCCCTCGCGTCGGCCCTCTTCGCCGCGCGGGCGCTGACCCTGGTCGGGCCGGCGCTGGCCGCCCTGCGGCGGGCGCTCGGTCCGGTTGGCCCGCTCCTCGGTGTCGATCGGACGAATGGGCGGCTGCGCGATGGGTTCTACGCGGGGGGCGAAGAGCCCGGTCCAGATGCGCTTGAGCAGGTTTTCCGCGGCCGGTCGATCCTGGGTCTGGGGGTCCTGGGGATCGGCATAGCGCGCGGGCTCGCGCTCGGGGGCGCGGGCGGTCCAGGCGTTATCGGGCCGCTCCGGCTCGGGCGCCGGTTCCCGCGTGGGCATGGGGGAGGTCGGGGTGATGGCCTTGACCGTCGGCTCTTCGCTGCGGGTCGACTCGCTCGCCCGCGCGTGGGTGCCGCCGACCGACTGGGGCAGGACGGCCAGCTCGTAGCTGGGCCGCTCGTCGGGTTGCTTGGTCAGGTCCTGGCTGCGCTGGCGCTCGATCTGATAGTCCGGGGTCTCGATGTGCTTGTTGGGCAGCAACAGGACCTGGACCTCCTGACGCGCCTCGAGCTCCAGGATGGCGCGGCGCTTTTCGTTGAGCAGGAAGGTGGCCACGCTGACCGGCAGGTGGGCGATGATGCGCTCCGAGCTGTCCTTCATCGCCTCCTCTTCGATGATGCGCAGGATGGACAGCGCGAGCGACTCGACGCCGCGGATCTTGCCCTGCCCATGGCAGCGCGGGCACTCGCTGGTGGTGGAGTCACCCAGCGACGGCCGCAGGCGCTGGCGCGACATTTCCAGCAGCCCGAAGCGGGAGATGCGTGCCACCTGGACGCGGGCGCGGTCGTGCTTCAAGGCATCGCGCAGCCGGTCTTCCACCGCGCGCTGGTTCTTGGGCGGGGTCATATCGATGAAGTCGATGACGAAGAGCCCGCCCAAGTCGCGCAGGCGCAACTGGCGGGCGATCTCGTCGGCGGCCTCCAGGTTGGTGTTGAGCGCCGTCTCTTCGATATCCGCGCCCTTGGTGGCGCGCGAGGAGTTGATGTCGATGGCGGTCAGGGCCTCGCCGTGATCGATGACGATGGAGCCGCCGGAGGGCAGGCGCACCTCGCGCTGGAAGGCGGTCTCGATCTGGCTCTCGATCTGGTAGCGGGTGAAGAGCGGCACCTCGTCCTGGTAGATCCGCAGCTTCTTCAGGTTGCCCGGCATCACCTGGCGCATGAAGGCCTCGGCCCGGTCATAGACGGCCCGGTCGTCGATCACGATCTCGCCGATGTCCACCCGCAGGTAGTCACGGATGGAGCGGATGATGACGTCGCTCTCCTGATAGATCAGGAAGGGCGCGCGGCGCCCGGCAGCGGACGACTCGATCGCGCGCCAGAGCTGGAGCAGGTAGTCCAGATCCCACTGGAGTTCTTCGGTGTTCTTGCCCACACCGGCGGTGCGCACGATGAGCCCCATGTCGTCGGGGATGGCGAGCTGGCTCATGACATCGCGCAGTTCGCTGCGGTCCTGGCCCTCAATGCGGCGCGACACCCCGCCGGCGCGCGGGTTGTTGGGCATCAGTACCAGATAGCGGCCGGCGAGCGAGACGAAGGTGGTGAGCGCCGCGCCCTTGCTGCCGCGCTCCTCCTTGTCGATCTGCACCACCACCTCGCGGCCCTCGCGCACCACCTCCTTGATATTGATGCGGGTTCCGGGCTTGGCGGTGTCGGGCTCGAAATAGATGCGGGAGATTTCTTTCAGCGGCAGGAAGCCGTGGCGGTCGGCGCCGTAGTCGACGAAGGCGGCCTCCAGGCTCGGCTCGACACGGGTAATGGTGCCTTTGTAAATGTTGGCCTTTTTCTGTTCGCGGCCGGGGGATTCGATATCGAGGTTATAGAGGATTTGACCATCGACGGTCGCCACGCGCAACTCTTCCGGCTGAGTCGCGTTGATCAGCATTCTTTTCATCTTGTTCCTTTTCTTATTCCGGGCGCAGGTCCCGCCGATGGCCAGCCCCGGCGGCACGCGGCGGCCGTCAGCCGCCGCGGGGCCGGGCGGCGCCGCCGCAAGGGCGGCGGCGCGCGGCCGGGGTCCGGTGTCTCGCCGGCGGGCCGCGATGATCGCGGGCCGCACCGGGGCAGGACATGCGCGTCCGATTTCTAAGTGTTAGGGTCGCGCCTCGAGGCGTGACCGCGTTTATTTGGGGCGCCCCCGGTCTGGGCGGCGTCCCGCCGTTAAAGCGGTGTCTGGGGGTCGACCATGCGCGTGCCTTGCGCCGCGGGGCGCGCCGGGCGGCCAGGGTGTAGAATCCACGTCGACCCGCGGACTGCACCGACACCGGCCCATTGGGAGCCGGCCTATCGAACCGCCATCTCGAACCTTTCTTTAAACCTTGGCCCGCCGGGCTCGTCCGGCGACCGGCGCCGACGCGGCGCGCACGGGGCCTCAGGGCTGCGCGCACCGCCGACGAAAACGTTCTTGAGTCTTTCGCTCGCCAGCGCAAGCGCCGAATACTAACAGTGAATCCTTATGCCAGCAATGAAGCCGCGGGATCGGGTGCGAACCCGTTGAACCCACGTCAGTCCCGTTTCTATCCCCGCTCGGGTCCCGGCTCGCGCAAAGAGCCCGATCCCGGCCCGGCCAAGGGGGCTGCCGCGCGTCGTCCAGCGCCGGTCAAGGCCCCGGCCGCCGCGCCCCCGCCGACCCTCCTCGAGCGCGTCCCCGCCGTAGTCGTGGTCTGCGTCGACCCGGAGTCGGCGGGTCAGCGCATCGACAACTTCCTGCTGCGACACTTGAAGGGCGTCCCGCGCAGCCACCTCTACCGGGTTCTGCGCCGCGGCGAGGTCCGTGTCAACAAGGGCCGGATACAAGCCGACTACCGGCTCAAGACCGGCGACCTGGTGCGGATTCCGCCCCTGCGCACCCCCACGCCCGAGGCCCCGGTGCGGGCCCCGGACAGCCAATTGGACCGCCTCGCCGCGGCCATCCTGTTCGAGGACGAGCGCCTGCTGGTGATCGACAAGCCCTCCGGGCTCGCCGTGCACGGCGGCAGCGGCCTGTCCTATGGGCTGATCGAGTCACTGCGGCAACTGCGCCCCGGGGCCGAACTGGAACTGGTGCACCGGCTGGACCGCGACACCTCCGGGTGTCTGGCGATCAGCAAGCGCCGCAGCACGTTGCGCGAACTGCACCGGCTGATCCGCGCCGGCGCCATGGACAAGCGCTATCTGGCCCTGATCCTGGGCGACCTGTCGGACGCGGAGGTCACGGTGGACGCCCCCCTGACCAAGAACCTCGACCAGGGCGGCGAGCGGGTGGTCAAGGTGGACCGCGTCGCCGGCAAGGAGGCGCGGACGCAATTTCGCCGCCTGCGCCGATTGCCGCTGGCCGGGGTCGACGGTGCTGCGGGGTGGGCGACCCTGGTCGAGGCGCGCCTGATCACCGGGCGCACCCACCAGATCCGCGTCCATGCCGCCCACCTGGGGACCCCGCTCGCGGGGGACCCCAAATACGGCGACTTCGAGGCCAATCGGCGCCTCAAGGCCCTGGGGCTCGGCCGGCTGTTCCTGCACGCCAGCGCGCTTGGCGTGCGCGCCGAGTACATGGACGCGCCGCTGCGGGTGGAGTCGCCGCTGCCGGCCGAGTTGGAACAGGTCTTGGCGCGCCTGGCGGCGGGCGACCCCGGTGCGGAGTCGGGCGGGGGCGGGCCGGGATGAGCTTTTCACTCATCGTCTTCGACTGGGACGGCACCCTGATGGACTCGCAGGCACGCATCGTCGACTGCCTCCAGGCCGCCTTCCTCGAGGTCGGCCAACCCAGGCCCAGCCGGGAGGCCGCCGCCGACATCATTGGTCTCGGGCTGGACGAGGCCATGGCGCGCCTGTGGCCCGCCGCCGATGCGGCGCAGCGACAGCGGGTCGCCCACCACTACCGGCGGCACTTCCTGGTGGACAATACCACCCCCGCGGCGCTCTTTCCGGGCGCACTGGAGACCCTGGAGCGGCTGGGCGCCGCGGGCTATCTGCTCGCGGTGGCCACCGGCAAGAGCCGCCGGGGGCTCGACCTGTCCCTGGCCGAGACCGGGCTTGCCGGGCATTTTCAGGCCACCCGCTGTGCCGACGAGAGCTTTTCCAAGCCGCACCCCCAAATGTTGCTGGAGATCATGGACGAGTTGGGCGTCGCGCCCGCCTGCACCCTGATGATCGGCGACACCGAATACGACCTGCAGATGGCCGCGAATGCCGGCGCCGGCGCCCTGGCCGTCTGTTACGGGGTCCACGCACCCGAGCGGCTGCGCGCCCTGCGCCCCCTGGCCTGTTTGAACTCGCTCGCCGCCATCCCGGACTGGCTGCGGCAGACGGACGGGGCTGCGGTTGCTTGAGCAGTTCCCAAGGCTACAGCGGCGCTCGGTCCGCACAGCGGACCCTACGGGCTCGCCGCGATTGCCGGACTGGCTGCGGCAGATGGCCGGGATGCGGTTGCTTGGGCAGTTCCCAAGGTTAGGGCGGCGCTCAGTTCGCATAGCGGACCCTCCGGTTGGTCGCGGCCCGTAGGGTCCGCTGTGCGGACCAAAGGCCCTGGATCGACTGCGTCAGGCGGGAGGCCCGGCATCCTGTCGCATCTTACATGTATCACGTACCGGCCCCAACGGGGTCGAACATACCAGCCCAGGGCAACGCCCTGGGATCGTGTCGTTTAATCGGCTTAGCCCTGAAAGGGCGTGACATAACGCCGTAGCACCCTTCACCCGAGAAAGAATGATGAACTGGAAATTCTGGCAGCGTCGCACCGAGCCCATGCCCGCCCCCGGCGACCCGGACTGGGAACGCGCCCTGATCAACCGCGTGGCCCTGGAATACCTGGGGGACCAGCGTCGCGGCCGGCGCTGGGGGAACATCTTCAAGCTCCTGATCCTGCTCTATCTCGTCGGCATCCTGGCGGTGGCCCTGTCGCGCAGCGCCTGGGAGGGGCTCAAGGCCGGCCAGGACCATACCGCGCTGGTCCAGGTGAAGGGGGTCATCTCAGCCGACAGCGAGGCGAGCGCCGACCGGGTGATCTCGGCCCTGCGCGACGCCTTCGAGGCACCGCGCGTCAAGGGCGTCATCCTGCGTATCAACAGCCCCGGCGGCAGCCCGGTCCAATCCGGCTATATCAATGACGAGGTCCGCCGGCTCAAGGAGAAATACAAAAAGGACAAGGGCCATGACCTGCCCGTCTATGCCGTGGCCGTGGATATCTGCGCCTCCGGCGCCTATTACGTCGCGGTCGCCGCCGACAAGATCTACGCCGACAAGGCGAGCCTGGTCGGCTCCATCGGCGTGCGTATCGACGCCTTCGGTTTCGTTGATGCCATGAAGGACTTAGGCGTCGAACGGCGCCTGCTGGCGTCCGGCGCCAACAAGGGCATCCTCGACCCCTTCTCACCGCTCCCCGAGGCCCAGCGCCAATTCATCCAAACGGTACTCGACCAACTGCACCAGCAATTCATCACCGCGGTCAAGACCGGCCGCGGCGACCGCCTCAAGGGCGGCGACGAACTCTTCAGTGGCCTCTTCTGGAACGGTGACCAGGCGCTCACCCTGGGCCTGGTGGACGGCTTGGGCAGTGCAAGCTCAGTCGCCCGCGAAGTGATCGGCGCCGAGACCCTGGTCAACTATACGAAGAAGAAGGACCTGTTCGAGAGCTTCGCCGACCGCTTGGGCGCCAGCGTCGCCAACGGCTTCCTCCAGGTCTTTACGATGCTCGGCGGCGGCACCCCGCGCTGAGCCCGTAGCGGCCTGGAGTCCAAGGCTTCAGCCTTGGCGGCGCAATGCAGGAGACAGGACCCAGTGACACCCGACGAGTTCATCGCCGCCTGGAAGGACAACCCGCTGACCGAACGGGCCGGCGCCCAACAGTGGTTCAGCGACCTGTGCGACCTGCTCGGTGTCCCCAAGCCCCGGGATGCCGACAACTACTGCTTCGAGCGCGGCGCCAGGAAATCCGGCGGGGGCGAGGGCTGGGCGGATGTCTGGCGGCGGGGGTGTTTCGGCTGGGAAAACAAGAAGCCCGGCCGTGACCTGAACGGCGCGCTCAAGCAGCTCACGGACTATGCCCTGAATCTGGAGAGCCCGCCGCTGCTGGTCGTCGCCGACCGCGAGCGGATCATCATCCATACCGCCTTTACCGGCTACCCCGACGAACCCCGCGAAATCCGCATCCATGACCTGAGCGACCCCGCGCAGCGCGAGATTCTGCGCTGGGTCTTCACCGACCCCGAGAAACTCAAGCCCACCAAGTCGTGCCAAGCCATCACCAAGGAGGCCGCGACCAAGTTCGCCAACCTCGCCGAGACCATGCGCAAGCGGGGCGAGGATTGGCAGCGCGTGGCCCATTTCCTGGTACAGTGCCTGTTCTGTCTCTTCGCCGAGGATGAACGGCTGCTGCCGGGCGACCTCTTCGCCGATCTGCTGAAGAATGCACAAGGCGATCCGGGAAAGGCCGCCAAGCGCCTGGGTACGCTGTTCGCGGCGATGCAAAGCCCGCATGGTGAATATGGCGACCATGACATCGCCTGGTTCAACGGCGGGCTCTTCAATACCATCGACATCCCCCCGCTGTCGCCGGCCGACTTGGTTGAATTGCACTCCGCCGCGCGCGACATGGACTGGTGCGCGATCGACCCCACCATCTTCGGGACCCTGTTCGAGCGCGGGCTCGACCCGGCTGCCCGCGCACCCCTGGGCGCCCACTACACCGACGTCGACACGATCGGCAAGCTGATCGATCCGGTGGTGACCCAGCCCCTGCTGCTGGAGTGGGAAGCGGCTCAGGCCATCATCCAGGCGGGGCAAGGCAAAAAGGGGCCAACGCGTAAGGCCCGCGATGCCTATCAAGGATTTCTGCTGCGGCTCTATGAATTTCGGGTGTTGGACCCGGCCTGTGGGTCCGGGAACTTCCTCTACCTGGCCCTCAAGGCGCTCCGCGACCTGGAGAAGCGCGTCCAGGTGGAGGCCAGGGACCTTGGCATCCCGACCACGGATGAGTTTCTGCAGACCGGACCGCACAATATCCTGGGGCTGGAGATCAACGAGTTCGCCGCCGAACTGGCCCGCGTGACGGTGTGGATCGGCGATATTCAATGGTGCCGACGCAACGGCTACCAGTACAGCAAGGACCCCATCCTGAAGCCATTGGACGCGATCCAGCATCGGGATGCCTTGATCAACCCGGACGGCACCGAGGCCGAATGGCCGGTGGCCGATGTGATCGTGGGGAATCCGCCGTTTCTGGGTGACAAGAAGATGCTCGGCGGCTTGGGCGCGCAGTATGTGACACGGCTGCGCAAGCGCTACGATGGCCGAGTACCGGGCGGCGCCGACCTGGTGACCTATTGGTTCGAGAAGGCGCGGGCGCAGATTGCCGCGGGCAAGACGCGCTACGCCGGGCTGGTCGCCACCAACAGCATTCGCGGCGGGGCGAATCGCAAGGTCCTGGACCGCATCGTCGAGACCGGCGCCATCTTCAACGCCTGGTCGGATGAGCCTTGGATCAATGAGGGGGCGGCGGTGCGGGTGTCGCTGGTGGCCTTTGCTGCGACTGCCGCCGAGCGACCCATTGTACTTGACGGCAACCCCATCCCAGCCATCTACGCCGACCTATCAGGTTCAACCGCGGAGCACGAGAACGACCTAACTGGTGCGAGAGTGCTGTCCGCAAACCTGCGAGCGGCCATCCAGGGTCCGACAAAAGGTGGGGCCTTCGATATCCCTGGGGTAACGGCACGCGGCTGGCTCTTGCTACCAAACATTCACGGAAAGCCGACTTCCGACGTGCTCAAGCCGTGGGTCAACGGGCTCGATGTAACGCGCCGACACCTGGATAACTGGATCATCGATTTCGCCGACATGGACGAGGCGGATGCCAGCCTTTACGAGGCACCCTTTGAGCACGTCCGCGTTTGCGTATTTCCGGCACGACAAGGAGTCGCCCGCGAGCGTCGGAAACGTTACTGGTGGCAATTCAACGAACCAGCCCCCGGTTTACGCGCCGCCTTATCCCTCGTCAGTCGGTATATCGCCACGCCAGAAGTCTCGAAGCACCGCGTTTTCGTCTGGCTCAACGCTGCGACGATGCCTGACAAGAATCTCGTGGTCATCGTGCGTGAGGACGACGCAACGTTTGGCGTGCTGCACTCCCGGCCGCATAGAGTCTGGGCTCTCAAGATGGGTACAAGCCTAGAAAACCGTCCGCGCTACACCTCATCAAGCACATTCCGAACCTTCCCCTTCCCCGATGGCCTGACCCCGGCAGATACCAAGGGGCCGACCGAGGCCCTGGAGTCGGGCGCCGTCCTGCCGACCGTGGCGGCCGACCGGCGCGCGGTCGCCGCCAGGATTGCCGAAGCCGCTTACAGCCTGAACGAGCGTCGCGAAAGCTGGTTGAATCCAAAGGAGTGGATCGAGCGGGTCCCCGAGGTGGTCCCCGGCTATCCGGATCGGATCGTCCCCGCGCCAGGGCATGAGGCCGAGCTGAAGACGCGGACCCTCACCAACCTCTACAACAAACCGCCGGCCTGGCTCAACTACGCACACCAGACCCTTGATGCAGCAGTGGCAGCGGCCTACGGATGGACGGACTACACCGCGCAACTGCCCGACGAGGAGATTCTTCGCCGGTTGCTGGCGCTGAACCTCCAACGGCCCATGCCGGCGGAGGCCAGGAAGGCCATCCGGCCCAAGGCGGACTGACCCCGCAAACCTCAGGTCGGGACCCGGTGGGAGGGGCTTCAGCCGCGGCCTCGATCATCGTTGCGGCCGGCGCGTAAGGTCCGCACAGCGGACCCTACGGGTTGGCGCCGCCGTAGGGTCCGCTGTGCGGACCAGCGGCCTCGTCGTGACTGACGTGGCCGGAACGATGATCAAGGCCTCAGCCCAAGCTGCGGTGGCCTGCTGGCGCCGCAAGCCGCTTCCACACACGCCTTTCATGGTCCGGGGCGGCTGGTCTTGCTGCCATGGCCGTTAGCCGGTCCCGCGCCCGCTTGCGGGCCTGGCCGCGGCGACTACCGGCGCCGCTCGGAGCTTGTGCAGTGGCGCCGGGATGATATAGTCAAATCACTTAAAGACGTTGGCGCTGGGCCGACGGAGGAACCCAGATGAACCTGCAAGAAATTGAACGCGCGGCGCTCTATCTCCCGGAGCAGGAGCGGGCGACGCTCGCCCAAAGGCTACTGCTGAGTCTGGATCTTCCCTCAGAAGCCGAGGTCGAGGACGATTGGCTGGCGGAAGCCAGACGCAGGGCGGTGGAACTCGATGAAGGGATTGTGCAGCCGGTGTCGGCCGCCGAAGTCAGACGCAAGGCGATGGCGCTACTGCGATGACCTACTGCTTCCACCCGGCCGCGGAAGCAGAATATCTTGAGTGCATCGCCTGGTATGAGTCAAAGCGGCCGGGGCTCGGTTTCACGTACCTGGCCGAGTTCGAGCGCGTCATGGCGGTCGTGTGCGAATCGCCGCGCAGATATTCCGTTGAAAAAGGCCCGGACGTCCGACGTATCGGTATGAAGCGATTTCCCTATAACGTGTTGTACCGCGAGACCGCGGGAGCGGTTCAGGTGTTGGCCGTGTCGCATCATCGGCGGCGTCCCCAGTATTGGTTGGGAAGGCTTTGAAGCCTTGCAATGCGTTGGTTGGCGGCCCCGCCGCGCAGGCCGCGGGCGGTCGCTTCGCCTGCCGCCTCTGGTGGACCCTCTCCGGCGCCGCCCTGCTGGCCCTGGGCGCCTGGCTCGTTCTCACCGTCCTGGTGGCCGGCACGCCCGCGCCGAACCTGGCGGTGCCGACCTCCACGGTGGTCCTGGACCGCGAGGACCGCCTGCTGCGCCCCTTCACCGTGGACGGCGGGCGCTGGCGCCTGCCGCTCGATCCGGCGGCGGTGGACCCGCGCTTCGTCGCGCTCCTGCTGGCGATGGAGGACCGGCGTTTCTATGCCCACCCCGGGGTCGATCCGCTGGCCCTGGTGCGGGCGGCGGCCCAACTGGTGCGGCGCGGGCACATCGTCTCGGGCGGGTCCACCCTGACCATGCAGCTCGCCCGGCTCTTGGACGGGGGCGCGACGCGTTCACCGGGCGGGAAGGTCCGGCAGGCCCTGGGCGCCCTGGCGCTGGAGCGGGTGGCGGACAAGGGGCAGATCCTGAATGCCTATCTGACGGTCGCCCCCTACGGCGGCAACCTGGAGGGGCTGCGCGCCGGGTCCCTCGCCTGGCTCGGCAAGGAGCCCGGGCGCCTGAGCGACGCCGAGGCGGCCCTCCTGGTCGCGCTGCCGCAGGCCCCGGAGGCGCGGCGGCCCGACCGTCATCCGGCCGCGGCGCGGCGCGCGCGCGACCGGGTGCTGGGGCGCGCCCTGGCACTGGGTCTGATCGATGCGCCGGCCGCCGCCGCCGCCCTCCGGGAGCCGGTCCCTGCCCGCCGGCGCCCCTTTCCCATGCTCGCCCCCCACCTGGGCGTGCGGCTGGCGCATGAGTTTCCCGGGCGTGCCGTCCACCGGGTGACCCTGGACGCCGGCCTGCAAGGCCGCCTGGAGACCCTGGCGACGGAGCGGGCGGCGGCCATCGACCCGCGGGTCTCGGTCGCCGTGCTGGCGGCCGACCACGGCAGCGGCGAGGTGCTGGCGGCGGTCGGGTCCGCCGGGCTCTTCGATGGGGACCGGGCCGGCCATGTGGATATGACCCGTGCCCTGCGCTCCCCGGGCTCCACGCTCAAGCCGCTGATCTACGGGCTCGCCTTCGAGTCGGGTATCGCCCACCCGGAGAGTCTCATCGAGGACCGGCCGACCGCCTTCGCGGGCTATGTGCCGGGCAACTTCGATCGCTCTTTCCAGGGGACCGTGACGGTGCGCCGGGCGCTCGCCCTGTCGCTCAATGTCCCGGCGGTGCAACTCCTGGACGCGGTGGGGCCGGCGCGCCTGCTCGCGCGGATGCGCCGCGCCGGTGCGACGGCGGTGCTGGCGCCGGGCGCGCCGCCGGGGCTCGCGATCGGGCTGGGGGGGCTGGGCCTGAGCCTGTTCGATCTGGTGCGGATCTACGGGGCCATCGCCCGCGGCGGGGAGGCGCTGGACCTGCACGAGACCCGGGACGGACCCGCCGCCGCCCCCGGGCCTCGGGTGCTGGACGCCCGCGCCGCCTGGTATCTCAGCTCGATCCTGTCCGCGGTCCCGGCCCCCGGTGACGCCGCGCCCCAGGGCATCAGCTACAAGACCGGGACCTCCTACGGCTACCGCGACGCCTGGGCCATTGGCTACGACGGTCGCCATGTCGTCGGGGTCTGGGTGGGCCGCCCGGACGGTGCCCCGGTCCCTGGCCTCAAGGGGGTCGAGGCGGCGGTCCCCATCCTGCTCGACTGCTTTGCGCGCCTGGGTCCCCGGGTGCCGCTGCCGGGCGCCCCCCCGGGGGTGTTGACGGCCGCCACCAATGCCCTGCCGGCGACGCTGCGCCAGGCGCGGGTGCGCGATGCCGGGGTGGGCGCCGCCCCCGCCGGACCCGAGATCGCCTTCCCGCCCGACGGGGCCCGGCTGGACCTGGGCCCGGATCAGGCCGACGGCACCCCCGCCACCCTGGCGCTCAAGGTCCGCAACGGCTATCCGCCCTTTACCTGGTTCGCCGACGGGCGGCCGATCGGGCAGGAGCCCTTTGCCCGCACCACCCAGTGGCGGCCGGCTGGCCCCGGTTACGCCGCCATTTCGGTCGTCGATGGGCGCGGCCGTGCGAGCCGCGTGCGGGTCTATGTACGGTAGGGTCCGCTGCGCGGACCGAGCCGCACGCGGACCCGCCCCCCGGTACTCAAGACCGCACACGCCGCGCGGCCAGCACCCCAAGCCCCCCCAGCAACAGGGCCGGCACGCCCGGCACCGGGGCCCCGGAAACGGCGGCGAAGCTGTCGCCGATGCGGATCTCGTCGATGGTCCAATTGCCGGCGTTGTTGATCGCGATGAAATCCGTTGTGCCGATGTCGAGGTCCCGCTTGGTGGCGTTCGCCGTCGCGGGTTCAGGCAGGCCGGGGAGCGGATTGACGAAGAGGTCGAAGTGGTCGTTGCCCGGACGGAAACTGGCCTTGAGCACCAGGAAGACCGTCTCCCCGGGGCTCGCCGCCACCCCTGACGGGGAGATGATATCGATCGGTCCCTCCAGGCCGTAGCGGGGGTCGCTGCCCGCGTTGATCCCGGACTTGCCGACGAACAGGTCGCCGATATTCAACCCGCCATAGTCGCTGAGCGGCTGCCCCGCCTCCGGGCGCAGCAGAAAGCTCAGATAAAGGGTGCTGTTGTCGATGCCCACCGGGGCGGCCAACAATCGGGTATACCAGGCGACCGAGCTGCTCGGGGGCAGGGAGGTCGCGGCCCCGGGTGCCGTCGGCAGCCCGGCATAGGTCAGGCCGGGAGCGGTCACCTGGACCTCCAGCCCGCCGTCCTGCCAGCTACGGCCCCAGCCGGAGCCGCCGTCCTGACCCCAGATCGAGGAGCCGATCGCATAGTCGTTGAAGCCGTCATAGCTGACTACCGCCCTGGCCGACGGGAGGCCGACGACGGTCAGGGCCAGGGCCAGGGCGGTGCGGCGGAACGCGGTCGGGGTCATGGGCGTGCTCCCAGGGGCCAGGTTCAAGTCAGGCAAGCATATTTCGACTCCCGTCGGTGGGGCAAGGAGCAGCCGACCGGACGGTGGTCGGAGCAGGTCTTGTCCGGTCCATGCGAGAAACGCGGGTCCGGCTGCCGCGGCGCGCCCAGGCCCCTGTCAGCCGGTCGCGGCCGGCACTGGGTTCCGTCCAACTCCGCCACGTTGAAGTCGTCGGCTCGATCGTCGATGATGGCCTTGCGCCGCGTACGGTCTCGCGTGCGCCGGGCGGCACCCGGGGTGCCGGGCCATTGGCTGACGGGGAAGATCATCCGGCGGCCGACCCCACGCCTACCTGTGGTGTTTACGTTCGGACCATTAGTAACAAGCTAAACACAAACCCAATCGTTGTCGTTGTCGTTGTCGTAATCGGATCGGCGATGCAATTTGGGGTGCGAGAGAATCCGGGGCACTACGATTAACCTCGATTACGACAACGACAACGACAACGACGCTAAGAGCAGTCTTTAACGGACTCGCTTAATTTATTAGTGAACCGTTCTTTATGATTTCTTCAGGCGGTGCGATCTATGCCCCTCTTTGCTTCTCCCGGCTGCGGCGGCGGGACCCTCCATGAGGCCCCGGCGACCCGCCGGGTGCGCCCGCCCGCTGCCGGGGCCGGGCGCGACGGGACCATGATCCCGCCGCGTCTCGCGGCCCTGGGTCGGGTGGTGGCCATCGGTGGGGGGACCGGGCTGGGGCGGACCCTGCGCGCCTTGAGCTTCCTCGGTGAGCGGCTCGTGGGGGTCGTCGCCACCACGGACAACGGGGGCTCGACCGGTTGGATCCGGGAGCAGGCCGGGGGGATCGCCTGGGGGGATATCCGCAACTGTCTCAATCAGGTGGTGGCCCAGCCGACCCTGGGCAGCCTGCTCCTGGAGTATCGCTTCGTCGATGCGGGGGCGCTCTCCGGGCACAGCCTGGGCAATCTGATGATGCTGGCCCTGGACCAGCTCTCCCCGCGTCCGCTCCACGCCATCGACCTGGTGCGCGAACTCCTGGGGGTCGAGCTGCGCCTGATACCCATGTGCGAGTCCGCGTCGCACCTGGCCGCGCGCTACGCGGACGGTCGGCCGGTGCGCGGGGAGATGCACCTGGATGCCATGACCGAGGTCCCGCCGGCCATCTGGCTGGACCCTCAGGTGGCGGCGACCCCGGAGGCCGTCCAGGCGGTGGTGGACGCGGACCTGATCCTGTTTGGTCCGGGCAGTTTCATGACCAGTATCCTGCCGGCCCTGTTGTTGCCCGATTTCCGGGCCGCGGTGGCCGCCTCCCGGGCCCCGCGGGTGCTGATCGCCAACCTGCATCCGGAGCGCGGTCCGGTGGGCCTGCTGGAGGCGGCGGCCCTGTTGCGCTGGACCCGGGAGGTGCTGGGCGTGGCGGTCTTCGATCGGGTGCTGTGGCCCGCCTCCCGGCCCTGTCCGGAACTGGAGGGGGTGAAGGTGGTGGTTGCGCAGGTGGCGGCGGGGGACTGCCTGTTTCACGAACCGGCACTGCTCACCCAGGCGCTGGAGCGGTGCCTTGCGGATGAGCCTGAGAGGATTGGTCCGCAAATGAACGCAAATGAACGCAAATAAAGACGAGCATTTGATCCCCAAGTGGACGTGATGCTGAGGGCAAAGGGGCTGATGTTACCCCACCAGTCCCGCGACCCCACCCCGTGGCCAACGATAACCGGTAATTCAGGAAGGCAAAATCAAGGCCGGAGCGAGGGTGCGCACGGCGCACCCTCGGGTCGTGGCGCGCCCAATGGTCCGAGCATTTCCATCGTGCGGCACTAGTTGTCGCGCAGCAGGGCCATGCAGGCGGCGGGGGCGATGGGCTCGGCCCGGGGCTCACCCTTCTTTCTGGTGGTGCCCTTCGCCTGCGGCTTGAACCACCAGGCCAGGTCGGCCCCGCAGCCTTCACCCGCCGGAATCGCCGCCTGGGGCTCGCATTGGGGGCTGCCGGCCGGGCAGCGGATGCGCACATGGAAGTGCGCGTCGTGGCCCCACCAGGGGCGCAGCTTACGCAGCCAGGCGCGGTCGCCCTGCGCCTCGTTACACACCGCCCGCTTGATCCCGGGGTTGACGAAGATTCGGTCGACCGCCGGGTTGCGGGCTGCCGTCTCCAGCAGGAAGCGCTGGGGCTCGCCCCAGGCGCCGCTGCTGGCCAGAGTCCCGGGCTGGACCATGCTCGGCGGGTCCGGCCGGTCGTCCATCAACTGCCGCGCCGCCTGCGCCGTCGGCGCCAGGGTGAACCAGACATCCACGTCCAACCCGTTCTGATGGCTGTGGTGGGATGAGGGCATCTGACCACCGCGCGGCTGGCTCAGATCCCCGATCATCACCAGGCCGAAATTGCGCCGCGCCGCCGTCCGCCCCAGGTCCTGGACCAGGCGCAGCAGGTCCGGGTGGCCGAAAAAGCGGTGCCGGGCGCGGCGTACGCTCACAAAGCCCGGGCCGCTCTCCGGCAGCGCGCCCGCCCCGCCCACGCAGCCGTTGGCAGGGGTCCCGATGACCTCGGACGGGCCCCGGCTGGGGGTCGCGATTGCCGCCCAGGCGCTTGCGGCCGGGGCCGACCCGGACCAGCACCAGAGGGCGCACAGCGCGGGCAGGACCGCCAGGCGGGTGCGGACGGGGCAGGGCAGGGCGCGGCTTGGGGGCATGGTCAGGCATCCGGTGGCGAAAGGGCGTGGCGGCGGATTATGCTCGAAATCGGCTCAGGTCGCGTCGCGACTCCGCTGCACGGCGCGCCGGAGGTAACTCCGCGGAGCAGGCCAGCCCGAGCTTGCGCTCGTGGATTAAGACCATAGACGGGCGAAGCCGGGTACTTGTGGACTGGGTCGCCTGCCGCGGCGGTGAATTCTCGGTCTGTCTGCTGCTCAAGTTCAAATACTGTCCGGAACTGCGCAGTGGAGGATTTGACGTGGGCGAGGCAGCCGAAACCTTGCGGACGGGGCAAATGCCCGTCCGGCAGGACGCGCCGCGTCGCTATGCGCGACCAGCAGCATCGCGGAGGCTTGCGAAGTGCGCGACGGGGTACCAAATAACCAGACTCTCCCGGTGTCCAGAGGTCCGAGCTTTCCATGATTGAGCTACTCGAACGTCCGGCCGTGCGACGGCAGGTCGCCCCGCTGTCGGTCAGTGGGTATCACGCGCTACTGGACCTGGGGCTGGTGGCGGTCAAGACTGAATTGTTGAATGGGGTGATTGTCGAGAAGATGACGAAATCGCCGCTGCACACCTTCCTTGCCCATCGCCTCTACGACCGGCTTGCTGCGGGGCTACCGGCGGGCTATCAGTTGCGCAAGGAGGACCCGTTGACGCTGGCGGCCTCGGAACCGGAGCCCGATATCGCCATCGTGTTCGGGGACATCGAGCGCTTTCGTACCCATCACCCCACGACCGCGGAGTTGGTGGTGGAGGTCGCCGTGACCAGCGTCGGGGTCGATCGGGCCAAGGCCGGGATCTATGCCATGGCCGGCGTGTCGGTCTATTGGCTGGTGCTCGCTGAAGAAGGGGCGGTCGAGGTCTATTCGGGGCCTGGACCCCAGGGCTATCGGCACCGGGAGACGCGGGGGCGGGGGGATACGCTGGAAACCTGGTATGGCACCCTGATCCATCTCGATGAGGTGTTTGCCTGAGGGCCAATTGGCCCGGTGCACCGCACGGCCCCCGTCGGCTGGCCGATATCCCTGGCACAACCGTTGGTCGGATCGCCTGAGCAGTCACCGCCGCGCCGTTGTCTCAAGAGTCCGGACCCCGCGGGCCGCCCTGGCCCGACCGTTCCGTGCCCCCACCCATCCCTCCTTTTCTTACTGGAACTTCCATGACCCTGCACGGCATCCTCGACGTCTCGTTCTGGCAGGCGGTAGTGATTACGCTCGCCATGACCCATCTGACCATCGCCGCGGTGACCATCTTTCTGCACCGTGCCCAAGCCCACCGCGCCCTGGACCTGCACCCGGCGGTCGCCCATGTGTTCCGCTTCTGGCTGTGGCTGACCACCGGCATGGTTACCAAGGAGTGGGTGGCGGTCCACCGGCTACACCATGCCAAGTGCGAGACGGCGCTGGACCCGCACAGCCCGCAGGTCCTGGGGCTGCGCCGGGTGCTGACCCAGGGCGCGGAGGTCTACGCGGCGGCGGCGGCCGACTCGCGGACGCTGGAGCGCTATGGCCACGCGACCCCAGACGACTGGCTGGAGCGCCGCCTCTACACCCCCTGGCGCTGGCAGGGGCTGGCCCTGATGCTCGGCTTGGATCTCTTGCTGTTCGGGCTCTACGGTCCGGTGATCTGGGCCGTGCAGATGCTCTGGGTGCCGGTCACGGCGGCCGGCATCATCAATGGCGTCGGTCACTATTGGGGCTACCGCAACTTCGAGACCGCGGATGCCTCCACCAACATAGTCCCCTGGGGCCTGATCATCGGCGGTGAGGAGTTGCACAACAACCACCACGCCTTCCCGAGTTCCGCGCGGCTGTCCTCCCAGTGGTGGGAGTTCGACCTGAGTTGGCTCTATATCCGAGCCTTGAGTGCGCTCGGGCTCGCCCGCATCAAGCGCGTCGCGCCCCGGTTGACCATCATCCGGGGCAAGACCCTGGTCGACATGGACACCCTCAGCGCCGTGGTGACGAGCCATCTGCACGTCTTCGCGCGCTATACCAAAGAGGTCCTGGCCCCGGTGTCGCGGGCCGAACTGTGCCGCGACGCCGGGCACTGTCGCCGCCTGATCCGGCAGAGCCGCCGCCTGCTTGAGCGTGAGGGCAACCGGCTCGATGCCGCCGCCCGCGTGAACCTGGAGCGACTGCTGGCGCAGAACCAGACGCTCGCTACCGTCTACCAGTTCCGCGAACGCCTCCAGGCGATCTGGGGGCGCGGCGCGGCCAGCCAGGAGGTCCTGCTCGGCAACCTGCAGGACTGGTGCCGTCAGGCGGAGGCCACCGGCATCCAGGCCTTGGAGCGGTTTGCACGGAACCTCAAGGGGTTTTCCCTGACGCCGATGGGGACGGTGTGAGGGCGAGCGCCTGCCGATAGCCGCGGATGGCCTCCGAGGTCGAGGGCCGGTCGAGAAATCCGCAGAGCAGGTCCAGGTTGAGGCCCGGCAGGACCTCGCTGGCGGTGACCGGCACGTAGCGTTCGCCGCGCAGGCAATAGGGCTGGACCCGGCCCTTGCGCCAGTACCAGACCTCGGCGACGCCGAGCTTGCGATAGATGTCGAGCTTGTCGATCCGCCCCGAGGTCCAGACGACCTCGATGGCCAGGTGCGGCCGCTCGGCTGGTCCGTCGCCAAAGGTCCAGCACTCGTCCGGCTCGGCGGCCCGCGAGCAATCCTGGGCCTTGAGGGTCCAGGAGCCATAGGTGTTGAAGGTGATGTCGCGTTCCAGACAATAGGTCTCCACCAGGCATCCGAGCAGCGACTTGATGGCCTCGTGGGTCTGGGATGGGCTCATGATCTCGACCTCTCCATCCAGATAACTGATACGCGGGGCGCAGCAGTCGCCGCGCATGGTCAGCAGGCGCTCATAGTCCTCCCAACTGAGGTCGTGGAGGTTGACGATCTGGTCGTCGACCGGCCGGTCGTCGCGCGTCTGGTACTGGGCGTTGGTGTACATGGCTTGGTCCTCCGGGAACCGTCTGGGAACCGTTGCTCAGTCTAGCGGGGTTTTAAGTTCCGTTCCGATCGGAATCGCCGGTCCGCACAGCGGACCCTACAGGGGCCGGGCGGGCAGCAGGCGGGCGACGATCGTGCGCAGGGTCGCGATCAGGGCCTCGCGGCCGGGGGCTTCAAAGACCGCCACCAGTTCGGCGACCGGCCGCAATTGGGCGGCGGCGGCGGCCAGCAGGGCGGCGGCGGGGCCGTCGAGTTGGCCGCTGTTCAGGGCCGCTGCGAGGCGGCGGCGGGTCAGGGCGGCGAGGGCGGGCAGCGCCGCCTCCAGGGTGCGGTGGCCGGCGGCGAAGGAGCGCAGTTCCAGGTCATCGGCAGAGTTCCCGTCAGGGTCCGCGGCGGCGCTTTTGTCGACCCTGCCCAGGGCCGCGATCAGGGCCGCGGTAACCGTCGGGTCGAGGCGCCGCAGCGGTCCGGGCAGCAGGACCGGGAGTCGCCCGGCCAGCCGGGACCGGGCGGCGGTGCGCCAGAGTGAGCCCGCGCGGCTGGCGGTGCGCAGCACGACCAGGGCGTGTTCGCCGCTGGCGGCGTTGCGGCTGGTGCCGATCTGCACCGGCCGGTAGCCGCAGCGCGTCCAGAACCCGATCAGCTCGGGTGTGGCACCGAAGCTCGACCCCAGCAGGTCGATCCCCTCGCCCCTGGCCTCCCGCAACAGGCCGTGCAGCAGTCGCCGCCCCAGCCCGCGGCGGCGCAGCGCCGGGTGTACGGCGATGCGGATCACCCGCAGCCAGCCCAGGCGGGGGGCGTCCGGGAGGCCGCCGTGGGCGGACAGGGTGAAGGGGAGCAGGTGGCCGCGCGGGCGGCGGCGCCCGTCGTAGACGGCGCGCAGCAGCTCGGGGTCCGTGAGACCCCCCTCGGTCACGGCGATCAGCGTCGCGGCGACCTGCCCGCCCAGGCGCAGGACCAGGACCCGCACCCCGGGTGCGTCGAGCAGCAGGCGCAGATCGAGCGGCCGGGTCTGGTAGTGCGCCAGGACCAGGAGACCGAAGACCTGCCCCAGGGTGTGGTCGTCGGCCGCCAGGGCGGCGCGGTCCAGGCGTTCGACCGGGGCCTGCGCGTCCCCCAGCAAGTCCGCGGCCGTCGCCGGGGCGGCGTCCAGCAACAGGGCGCGGAACATCAGGGCCTCCAGGGGGTCGTGCGGGGACCAGCGGATGGGGGCCTCCAGGGTCAGGCCGCGCCAGTGGGGGGTGCGCCGGTCCAGGGTCGCCCGGAAGCGCAGGTCGAAGCCGCGGCCGGTGCCCTCGTAGCCGTGGACCGTGGTGGCGAAGACCACCCGCGGGTAGTGTTCCAGGAGCCGGGCCAGCAGGGGGGCGGGGATGCCAGCGGCCTCGTCCACCAGCAGCAGGTCGGCGCCGATCGGGTTCTCGCAGAGCGCGTCGGGCGCCAGGAACTGGATTGCCCGCTCACCCGCGCGCAGCCCGCTGCCGTCGGGCCGCGCCCCCGGCCAGGCCAGGGCGGCGTGCGCGAAGAGTGCCGCGGCGGCGGCGCGGCGCGGCGCCGTGACCAGGACCAGGCGGGGGCCGGGGACCGCGGTGTCTGCGCCGCGGAGCAAGCGGGCGGCGGCGATCCCCAGGGCCGCGCTCTTGCCGCGCCCGCGATGCGCGGTCAGCACCAGGGGCCGGTGGGGGCGACCGCGGGCGTGACGCAGGATGGCCGCGACGGCGTCTGCCTGGTCCGGGGTGGCGGGTTGGCTGGCGTCGCGGGTGTCGGCGTGGCCGAAGCCGACGGCGGGGGCGTCGGGCGGGGTCGGCACTAGGGGGTCAGGCCCATGGTCGCTCGCCCCTTGCGCAAGGATCCTCACCCCGGGCTGGTCGCGCAGGACCCGCACCAGCCGTGCGATATAGCGGCCGGTCACGGCCTCCAGGCCCAGGGGCCAGGGGGCGATGCGCGCGGCCTGGGGATCGGGGAGGCCCGCCCAGTCGTCCAGCGGCGGGCAGAGCAGGATCAGGAGTCCGCCGCCGCGCAGGGTCCCGGTGGCGGCGCCGAACCCGTCCGGGTCGAAGCCGGACCAGGCGTCGTAGATGAGCAGGTCGCACTCCCCGCCCAGCAGGCGGGTGGCGGCGTCGAGGGGGCGGGCGGCGGGGTGCAGCGGGCGGTCGCTGAGCCAGAGCGCGGGGCCGTCCGCGCAAGCGGCGGCGGCGGACCGGGCGGCAGCGGCGCTCCAATGTGGATCGCCGCTCAGGACCAGGGTGAGGCGGTGACCCAGGGCCCCGGCCCTCGCCCGCAGATGGCGGGCCAGGGCCGGGACCCGGTGGTCGCAGTCCAACCGGTATGGCTAGGCGACGTCCTTGGGGATGCGGATCTTCTGCCCCGGGAAGATGAGGTCCGGGTCCTTGATGACCTCCCGGTTGGCCTCGAAGATGCGCGGGTAGGCGCTGGCGTTGCCGTAGACACGCTTGGCGATGGCCGAGAGGTTGTCGCCCGCCTGGATGATGTAGAAGTCGACCTCGACGGTCTGGGGCGGGGCGGTGAGCTGGTCGGCCTTGACCTCAGACACGCCATGGACGTTGCCGGCCATCAGGACCGCCTTCTCCATCGCCTCGGGGCTGGCGGCGGTGCCGGAGAGCGACACCACGCCCTTGTCGTAGGTGACATTGAGATCCTTGATGCCCGGATTGTCTTTCTCGATCTCGGCCTTGATCTTCTCACTCGCCTCGGCCTCGCTGCCGAAGACTTTCTTGCCGGTGCCCTTCAGAAAATCGAACAGACCCATGGTGATCTCCGCTGCTGGTGGTTTTCGGAAGCGATGCTCAGTCCAGTTTGCGGATGGTGCAACTAAAGTGCACCCCATGTCCAGAACCGTTTTTCCCCGAATTTGAGCCGCCCTGCCGATCTCGATCGCAGCGATTCGCCGCCGCCCCCGAGCCGCGGTGGCCCCCCTGCATCGGGAGCGATCGCGCCTTGCCCGTTCCCCGCGTGGACAGTCGGGCGCCGGACCTTTAGAATCCCCGCGGATTCGGTGCCGCTTTGTCCGAATCATCAGTGCCCGCGCCCGCTGTTGTCCCGGTGGTCTATCGCGGCCCCCGCAGTGCCGGCCACGCCGCCTCCCGATTCGGAGAAATCCTTGAAAAAGCCAGCAGTTCTGGTCCTGGAAGACGGTTGCGTCTTTCGGGGAACCTCGATCGGCGCCGACGGTTCGAGCGTCGGCGAGGTGGTCTTCAACACCGCCATGAGTGGGTATCAGGAGATCCTGACGGACCCGTCGTACCTGCGCCAACTGGTCACCCTCACCTATCCGCACATCGGCAACACGGGCGTGAACCCGGAGGACGAGGAGTCGTCGGGGGTCCAGGCCGCCGGTCTGATCATTCGTGACCTGCCGCTGCTGCCCAGCAACTTCCGGATGCGCGAGCGGCTGGACGACTATCTGCTGCGCCAGGGGGTGCCGGGCATCGCCGGGATCGACACCCGGCGGCTGACCCGCCTGCTGCGCGAGAAGGGCGCCCAGAACGGCTGCCTGATGGCGGGGGAGGGGGTGGATGAGACCGCCGCCCTGACCGCGGCGCGCGCCTTCCCGGGGCTCAAGGGCATGGACCTGGCCCAGCACGCCGGCACCAGCGAGCCCTATGGCTGGACCCAGGGGGTATGGAGTCTGGCGCACGGCCATCGGGACCTGGAGGCCGAGCCTCCCTACCACGTCATCGCCTATGACTACGGCATCAAACGCAACATCCTGCGGATGCTGGTGAGCCGCGGTTGCCGGGTGACCGTGGTGCCGCCCCGGACCCCGGCGGCGGCAGTGCTGTCCCAAGCCCCGGACGGGGTTTTCCTGTCCAACGGACCCGGTGACCCGCAGCCCTGCGACTATGCCATCACCGCCATCCGTGAGTTGCTTGAGAGCGGCATCCCGCTGTTCGGCATCTGCCTCGGGCACCAGTTGTTGGGGCTCGCGAGCGGGGCGCGGACCGTCAAGATGAAGTTCGGTCATCACGGGGCCAACCATCCGGTGCAGGATCTCAAGACCGGGCGGGTCATGATCTCCAGCCAGAACCACGGCTTTGCGGTGGACGAGGCGAGCCTGCCCGACTGTCTGGAGGCGACCCACCGCTCGCTCTTCGACGGCTCCCTGCAAGGCATTGCACGCCGCGACTGCCCGGCCTTCAGCTTCCAGGGCCACCCGGAGGCCAGCCCGGGGCCGCACGACGTGGCACCGGTGTTCGACCACTTCATCGCTCTTATGAACGAAAGAGGAAGATGAAGATGAAGAAGCCGCAAATGAACGCAAATGGACGCAAATAATGATGAGTTGCCCGTCGGCGCTGAGCCTATCTCCAGGCGGGTGATCGGTTGTGCGTTCGAGGTCAGCAATAACCTGGGAGCGGGGTTTCTGGAGTCGGTCTATGAGAACGCGCTGTGCATGGAGCTTGCTGCCCAGGGAATAGACTTTCAACGCCAGGTCGTCCTCGATGTCCGTTACAAGGGGCTGGTCGTTGGCTCTTTCGCTGCTGATCTCGTCGTTGCGCGTAGCCTTTTGGTTGAGCTGAAGGCCGTGCGCTGTTTCGTCCCCGAGCATGAGGCTCAGGTGATAAATTACCTGCGTGCTACCGGACTGCACGTCGCGCTGCTTCTGAATTTCGGGTCACCACGGCTGCAAGTCCGCCGTCTGGTTTTCGAGCACGATGACCGCCGACTGATCTAATTCATTTGCGTCTTTTTGCGTTCATTTGCGGCAATATTCTTAAACCATGCCAAAACGTACCGACATCCACAGCATCCTGATCATCGGCGCCGGGCCGATCGTCATCGGCCAGGCCTGCGAGTTCGATTACTCCGGCGCCCAGGCCTGCAAGGCGCTGCGCGAGGAGGGCTTTCGGGTCATCCTGGTGAACAGCAATCCGGCCACCATCATGACCGACCCGGAGATGGCTGACGCCACCTATATCGAGCCGGTCACCTGGCGCGCGGTGGCCGCCATCATCGAGAAGGAGCGCCCCGACGCGCTGCTGCCCACCATGGGCGGACAGACGGCGCTCAACTGCGCGCTCGACCTGGTGCGCCGGGGCGTGCTGGAGCGCTTCGGGGTGGAACTGATCGGCGCCTCGCGCGAGGCCATCGACAAGGCCGAGGACCGCGACCTGTTCCGCAAGGCGATGCGCAAGATCGGGCTCGACATGCCCCGCTCGGCCATCGCCCACAGCCTGGAGGAGGCGATCCAGGTCCAGGCCTCCATCGGCTACCCGTCCATCATCCGGCCCTCCTTCACCATGGGCGGGAGTGGCGGCGGTATCGCCTACAACGAGGAGGAGTTTGAGGAGATCTGCCGTCGCGGACTGGACCTGTCGCCGACCCACGAGTTGCTGATCGAGGAGTCGGCTCTGGGTTGGAAGGAATACGAGATGGAGGTGGTCCGTGACCATGCGGACAATTGCATCATCGTCTGCTCCATCGAGAACTTCGACCCGATGGGGGTGCATACCGGGGACTCCATCACGGTCGCCCCGGCCCAGACCCTGACCGACAAGGAGTACCAGATCATGCGCGACGCATCGCTCAAGGTGCTGCGCGAGATCGGGGTGGATACGGGCGGCTCCAACGTCCAGTTCGCCATCAATCCGGACGACGGGCGCATGATCATCATCGAGATGAATCCGCGCGTGTCGCGCTCCTCGGCCCTGGCCTCCAAGGCGACCGGGTTTCCGATCGCCAAGGTCGCGGCCAAGCTGGCGGTGGGCTATACGCTCGATGAACTGCGCAATGACATCACCGGTGGGGCGACGCCGGCCTCGTTCGAGCCCTCGATCGACTATGTGGTCACCAAGATCCCGCGCTTCGCGTTCGAGAAGTTCCCCCAGGCCAATCCGCGCCTCACCACCCAGATGAAGTCGGTGGGAGAGGTGATGGCCATCGGCCGCACCTTCCAGGAATCGCTGCAAAAGGCCCTGCGTGGGCTGGAGACGGACCGCTACGGGCTCGACGAGGTGGTCGACCTCAAGCACCCGGAGGCCCGCAATACGATCAAGCACGAGTTGCGTCAGGCCGGGTCCGAGCGCATCTTCTATCTGGCGGACGCCTTCCGCGCCGGGATGGACAGCCGCGAGATCTATTCACTGTGTCAGATCGACCCCTGGTTCCTGGCCCAGATCCATGATCTGGTCGAGACCGAAGCCCAGGTCCGCCAGGCCGGTCTGGCAGCACTGGACGCGCAGCGACTCTATGCACTGAAGCGCCAGGGCTTCTCCGACCGCCGCCTGGCGCGCCTGACCGCCGCCACCGAGCAGGAGATTCGGGAGCTGCGCCATTCACTCGGGGTGCGCCCGGTCTATAAGCGAGTCGACACCTGCGCCGCCGAGTTCGCCTCCAGCACCGCCTATCTCTATTCCACCTATGAGGAGGAGTGCGAGGCGCAGCCCACCGATCGGCAGAAGATCATGGTCCTGGGCGGCGGTCCGAATCGCATCGGTCAGGGGATCGAGTTCGACTATTGCTGCGTCCATGCCGCCCTGGCACTGCGGGAGGACGGCTATGAGACCATCATGGTCAACTGCAACCCGGAGACCGTCTCCACCGATTACGATACCTCCGACCGGCTCTATTTCGAGCCGCTGACCCTGGAGGACGTGCTGGAGATCGTGGACAAGGAGAAGCCGCTCGGTGTCATCGTCCAGTATGGCGGCCAGACCCCGCTCAAGCTCGCCCGGGCCCTGGAGGCCAACGGGGTGCCTATCATCGGTACCACCCCGGACGCCATCGATCGGGCCGAGGACCGCGAACGCTTCCAGCAGTTGATCCACCAACTGGGGCTGATGCAGCCGCCCAACGCCACCGCCCGCAGCGAGGCGGAGGCGGTGGCCAAGGCCGCCGCCATCGGTTATCCGTTGGTGGTGCGCCCGTCTTATGTCCTGGGCGGGCGGGCCATGGAGATCGTCTTCGACGAGACCGAATTGGCCCGCTATATGAAGTACGCGGTGCGCGTCTCCAATGAATCACCGGTGCTCCTGGACCGCTTCCTGGAAGACGCCATCGAGGTCGATGTCGATGCCATCTGCGACGGCAAGGATGTGCTGATCGGCGGCATCATGGAGCATATCGAGCAGGCCGGGGTGCATTCGGGTGATTCCGCCTGCTCGCTGCCGCCCTATACCCTGTCGCAGTCCACCCAGGACCGGATGCGCGTGCAGATGGCCCAGATGGCCCACGGGCTCAACGTGGTGGGGCTGATGAACGCCCAGTTCGCCATCAAGGGTGACGACATCTATATCCTGGAGGTGAATCCGCGCGCCTCGCGTACCGTGCCCTTCGTCTCCAAGGCCATCGGCTTGGCCCTGGCCAAGGTGGCGGCCCGCTGTATGGTCGGCAAATCACTCGCGGCGCAAGGCTGTACGCGGGAGGTCCGGCCCAAACACTATTTCGTCAAGGAGGCCGTTTTCCCCTTCATCAAATTCCCCGGGGTGGATACGGTGCTGGGGCCGGAGATGAAGTCCACCGGCGAGGTGATGGGGGTCGGCGAGTCCTTCGGCGAAGCCTACGCCAAGGCCCAGGAAGGGGCCGGCACCCTGTTGCCGGCCAAGGGCAAGGCGATGCTCAGCGTGCGCACCGCGGACCGGCCGCGCCTGATCCGGGTCGCACGCGACCTGCTGGCCCTGGGCTTCAGCCTCTATGCCACCCGCGGCACGGCCATCTCGGTGCACGAGGCCGGGCTGCCCTGCGTGATCGTCAACAAGGTCATGGAGGGTCGGCCCCATGTGGTCGACATGATCAAGAACCGCGAGGTCAGCTTCATCGTCAATACCACCGAGGGCGCCCAGGCGATTGCCGACTCCTCCGCCATCCGCCGCGCCGCACTCCAGCACAAGGTCAGTTACACCACCACCATCGCCGGGGCCGAGGCCACCTGCCTGGCGCTGAAGCAACTCGACATCCTGAGTGTCAATCGGCTCCAAGACCTTCACTGAGGACTCCACGAATGAGCAAGGTACCTCTCACCGCCCGCGGCGCCGAGAAACTGCGTGAGGAACTGGAGCGCCTCAAGCGCATCGAGCGCCCGCGGGTCATCGAGGCGATCGCCGAGGCGCGCGCCCACGGCGACCTCAAGGAGAACGCCGAATACCACGCCGCCCGCGAGCAGCAGAGTTTCATCGAGGGCCGCATCAAGGACCTGGACGGCAAGCTCTCCAATGCCCAGATCATCGACGTCACCAAGCTCCCGCCTACCGGGCGCGTCGTCTTCGGCGCGACCGTCCTGGTCCTGGAGGTCGAAAAGGACGAGGAGCGCAGCTTCCAGATCGTCGGCGACGACGAGGCGGATCTCAAGCAGGGCATGATCTCCATCAGTTCCCCCATCGCCCGTGCCCTGATCGGCAAGAGCGAGGGCGATGTCGGCGTGGTCGACGCCCCCGGGGGCAAGCGGGAGTTGGAGATCCTGGATGTCAAGTACATCTGAGCAGGAGCAGATGGTACCTTGTCGTTGTCGTTGTCGTTGTCGTTGTCGTAATCGAATAATCCGACCACGATTACGACAACGACAACGACGCCCGGCCCGTGAGAACGGCTTCTCGTTCCCACGCTCCAGCGTGGGAATGCCGAGCGGGCGCTCCGCGTCCGGTCTTGGTACTGGACGCGGAGCGCCCGCACTTGCTCCCACGCGGGAGCGTGGGAGCCAGAAGGGCTTAACTTAACGGCATTGGCGGTGCTCAACGCCGCCGACTGCCCGCGGCTGCTGCTGATCGACGACATCGACCAGTCCTTGCACCCGCGGGCGCAGGCAGACCTGATCCAACGGCTGCGGCAGGCGCTGGACCGGCACCCTGAGTTGCAGATCGTCGCCACCAGCCACTCGCCCTACCTGATCGATGAACTGCGCGATGACGAGGTCTGGGTGCTGAACACCCGTGACGACGGCACCGCGGTCGCCGCCTGCCTCGCCGATCACCCGGATGGAGCCCGGTTTCGCGGCACGCTGCGCACCGGCGAGTTCCTGAGCGCAGTCGGCGAGGACTGGGTACTCGGCCAGGAGAGGGGCGATGCGTCTGCTGCCACGGTTCGATCAGTCGCCGACGCCTGGGTGCGCGGCCTTGGGGAAGGTGCGGCAATGACTCGCTGCGGTGGATACCGGCGCGATCACACGGACCTCAGATCAAGGCCCGACCATCAGTAAAAGGCAACACGCGCGAGACACAGGTCGGCCGTCATCTCCCGGCCGATCGCGACCAGCCCCAGGCGCCGCAGGACGGCCAGGTCCAGCGGGCAGTCGATCCGGTAGGGCTCAAAGGTCCCGAAGGGCAGCCGCACCGTCTCCCAGCGCGGCTGCGCCCGGAACGAGGCGCGATACGACTGCCAGACGATCCGGGTGTCGACCGTGCGCAGGTGCAGGTTATAGGTCTCGTCATTGCCCCGGACCACCAATTCGATCCCGCTCCAGCCCCGGGCATCCACCAGGCCGGCCGTTCCGAGGTCCAGACCCGCCTGGATGAAACCGCCGTTGTGCGCCAGGCTGACCTGACCGGTCAGGTGCAGGCAGGGCCGGGCATCGACGACCTCAGCGGCCAGCCCGCCCCGCGAGACGCCGCCCATGACGGTGTCGGCGATGAACTGCCAGCGGGTGCCCAGGCTGGCATTCAGGTCACCGCTGGCGCGGTCGTCGATGAGCGGGGAGGGTGCGGTGGGCATGGGTCAGACCTGATACGGAACGCGAAAAAAATATATCACAAACGATTGACGACAACCTCCGC
The DNA here is from genome assembly GCF_002813775.1 of Candidatus Thiodictyon syntrophicum. NCBI lineage: Bacteria > Pseudomonadati > Pseudomonadota > Gammaproteobacteria > Chromatiales > Chromatiaceae > Thiodictyon > Candidatus Thiodictyon syntrophicum. Next base: position 5,305,512 of record NZ_CP020370.1, on the reverse strand, counting down.
CGGCCGCAGCAGCCGCTCCCCCTGCACGAAGCCGCGGCGCACCTCGGTGAGGACCAGGCCCGCCGCCTGCTTGAGGTCGCGTCCGACCTCGGCGGCGTGCATGGTCTGGGGGTCGAAGCGCTGGCCCAAGGCCGGCAGCGGCTGGACGCCGCGGCGGGCGAGGGTGTCGTCCAGGCGGCGCAGGTTCATGCCGAGCCCCGCGGCCATGGCGGTGACGAAGGCCGCGGCGCCGCCGCGGCGGGCCAGCCACCCGGGGCGGTAGCGCTGCGCCTGATCCGCCGCAGCCTGGAGCCGGTCACGCAGTTCCAGGAGTTCCAGCAACAGGTCGCGCTGCGTGTCCTCGCGGGCGCGCCGCTCGGCCTCGGTGCGTTGGGTCTGGGCCTCCTGCTGCGCGTTCTGGGCCTGGCGTACCAGGTCGAAGGCGTCGCGGAACTGATCCAGGGCGCCCTTCACCTGGCGTGACTCGATCTTGACCTCGTTCTTCAGGGCGGCGACTTCCGCCAGCAGGGTGAAGAGGTCCGGGGCCTGCGGACCGGGCGCCGCGTCAGCCGCCGCGGCGCTCGCGGGATCATCCGCGGCGTCCAGGTAGGCGGTGAAGCGCTCGATCAATTGCGCACGCTCGTCGGGGGCCATCAGTCACCCCCGCGCAGCAGGGCGTCGAAGAGCGCCCGGGCCGGTCGGCGGGGTGCGCCCACCGGGTCGGCGCGGTCCAGGACCTCGAGCAGGGTCGGCGGTTCCTGGTTGAACAGGGCCGTCGCGAGGCGGGCGCGGTGGGTGCGCAGCGACTCGTAGGCGGTACGCAGGGCCTGGAAGCGCTGGGGGTCGCGCTCCGGCGGGCAGGTCTTGACGGCCGCCAGATAGGCGGCGTAGACCGCGGCGTCGTCCGCGTCCGGGGGCAGTCCAAGGGTGAGGTAGGGGTCGCTCATCGCTCGCTCGTCTAGAAGAGTTCAAATTGCTCGGGGGCGTCGTCGTCCGGGGGCTCTGGATCAGTCGCCCGCGGCGTCTTGCGCTTGCCCTTGGGGCCCCCGCCAGGCGGAGCGCCGCGGGTGCCGGGACCCGGGGCGGGCGGCATCCCGGCGCCGAAGTCGGGCAGTTCCTCGCGCATCAGTTCGAGCACCTCATCGATCATCCGCGCCCGGCCCACCTCGCGCTCCCGCCGCTTGAACTCGGCGCGCTCCTGGGCGCTGAGCCCGGCGATCTTGAGCACCTGATCGATCCCCATGATCTCGATGATGGCGCGCATGGCCGCGTCCGGCGGCATCGGGAACTGGCCCGGGTCCGGCCCATCGTCGTCATCGTCGTCGAATGCGTCGGTGAAGAACCCGCCGGGCAGGCCTGGGAAGAACGGCGGCGGGGCATACTGGTCGATGACCTGTTCGATACGATGGGCGGTACGTTCGTCTCCTGCCTCGCGCGCCCGGGCCCAGGCGTCTTCCAGTCGGCCCAGCTCGGCGCGGTCCGGGTGACTGCGGCGGCCCGTCCGGCGCGACTCGAACTGATGCAGCACGAACACGGGTGTGTCCGGCCAACGCTTGAGTGCGGCCGCGGCGAAGGCCTGCCGCGCCAGGGTCAGGCCGGCCCGGCGCAGGGTGTCGCAGGCGGCTTCCGACTCGGCCAGGGTGAGGGGCCACTTGGCGGCGATGCTCAGCGGCTTGTCGAACAGGCGCTGCAACTCGGTCGCGAGCCCTTCACCCCCTTCCAGATAGGCGCGCAGCCGCGCCAGGAAGGCGCTCAGGTCCGCCTGCGTGGGGGCCTGGGGCTTGGCGCTGCCGACCGCCTTAAGTGCCCAGGCCGCGGTGCGGCCGATGGCGAACGCCTCCAGGCTCAGGGCCAGGGCGGCGGACAGGCCGCCGCCCAGGGCGGCAATCTGTGCGCGCAGGGTATCCCGGCCGCGGGACTCGTCCTCGATCAGGTCGAGCAGGCCGGCGAACAGGGCGCGCTGCTCGCGCCGCCGCCCGTCCTGGTCCCACTGCCCGGCCTCGTCGAGTTCCTTGCGCGCCAGGTCGTAGCGGGCGGCGCGGACCTGTTTGCGGGCATGGGCCAGATGGGCCTTGACCAGGCGCTCGCGGGCGCCGCTATTGATCGGGTCCAGGGCCAGGATCTCGTGGGCATAGCGCGCCGCCTTCTTGAAGGCGTCCCCGGCGAGCGCCGCGTCCATGGCCGCGGTCAGCAGGCCCAGGTCCTTGGGGAAGCGCTTGAGACCCTGTTCCAGCAGGGGGCGGGCGTCCTTGAGGCGGTCGCCGCGCAGGTAGTAGCGGACCAGGCGTTCATAGGTGTCGCGGTCGTCGGGGTCATAGGTGAGGCTCAGGGCGAGCGCGTCGGCCAGGGCCGAATCCGGGTTCTCCGGGTCCTGGGAGGGGGCCACCCCGGACAGGAAGTCGTGGTGGCTGTCCACCCGGCGCAGGACCAGAGCGACGCGCAAGGCGGCGTCGCTGCCGGCCGGTCCCGGTCCGGTCTCAATCAAATGGTCGGCATAGGCACCCCAGGCCTCGATCGCGTCCCAGGGGTTGCGGCTCTCCTCAGCGTGCCAGGCGGTGACCAGCAGGCGCTCGTCCGGGGACAGGCGTCGCCCGCCTCCCTCGGTGATCAGGGCCGCACTCTTGGGAAAGCCGGGGACCAGCAGGCGCAGGGCCTGGCGCCGCGCCCAGTCCTCGCCCAGGAGGGCGCGACGGCGCTGCAGCAGGCGCAGCAGGGCCTGGGGACCGGTCCCGCCGACGCGGTGCGTCTCCTCCCACAGGGCCTGGCGTTCATCTCCCCAGCCGGCCAGGGTCAGGGCGAAGCGGCGGGTCTGATCCCCGGCGTCCGCCAGCCGGGCCGGGAGTGTCTCCGGGGGACCCAGGGCCAGGGTACAGGCCCGGCGCAGGGGGGCAAAGCCGGAGTCGTCGCCGACCCGTTCAAGCAGCGCGGCGGCCTCGGCGGGTGCCGCCGGGGCCCGCTGCAGGGCCTTGAGGACCTGCGCCAGGTCGCGATAGGGGGAGCGGAAGGGGATGGCGGCCAGGGCCTCGTGCAGGGCCGCGTCGTCGCCCCGGCAGTAGGCGTCCAGGGCCGCGGCGGCGGTCGGCCCCAGAACGCGAATCGGATCATCGGCCGCCAGCCCGGCCGCCACCGCCGCCTCGCCCGCGAGATGCAGCGCGGCCAGGTGGGAACGCAGGGCGGTCAGGGCCGCGCCCTCCAGGCGCCCGCCCGCCCGGGCCAGCAGGTCCAGGACCGCCTGGACCTTACCCTGGCGCAGGAGCAGGGCGCAGTAGTCCAACTCCGGGGGCAGTTGCGGGGCGACCAGGGCGCGGTTCTCCCAGAGGGTGAGGGCCTCCTTGGGCATGCCCTTGGCCGCCAGTTCCCGCGCTCGTCCGGCGTAGGCCGCGGCGAGCTCCAGCCGCCACTCGGGGCGGTCCTCGATCTTGAGCAGATCCTTGAAGGCGGCGGTCGCCTCCCGCCAGCGCCCCGCCGCGGCCTGGCCTTGGGCCAGGGCCAGCAGCGCCGCTGCCGACTGTTGCGGGGACTTGGGCGCCGCGGCGCCGACCTTGCGCGGTTTTTTCATGCGTTTATCCGGGCCCGAGGGTGGCCCCGCCGGCCCTGGGGCGCGGGGGCGAAGGTGCTAATGATACCGTGCCGTTCACTCCGGGTCCCGTCGGCGCGTTGGGATGGGACCTATGCACCCCCACACTTGAGGGACATCGGCGTCGGCTGCGATCAGAACTGATGTGGTGACCGAGATCCCGGGTATGCTGTCCTGGTCGTTGTCGTTGTCGTTGTCGTGATCGGATTGTTCGATTACGACAACGACAACGACAACGACGCCCAGCCCGGGAGAAGGTCCGGTCGCTGTAGGGTACGGGATCGGCGTCAACACATCAGTTCTGATCGCACCCATCGGCGTCCGCCCTGCCCCAACCCCAGAACCAGACGAGACCATGTCCGACCTGCAACACCCCCCTGTCCAGATCCCGCGGCGGTCGCTGATGCTACGCCTCGTCGGCATGACCCTGCTGGTCTGGAGCGTCGGCCTGGTCTCCTGCCAGGCCCTGTTCGTCTTTTGACCGACCGAGGACCCTGTGGTGAGCATTCCCCCCGAACGACCCCGGGAACCAACGCGGAACCTGGTTACGAACCAGCCGCCGCGGCTGGTCAAGGTCAACCAGGGCACCCCCCGGGAGCGCCCGACGCTGCTGCCGGCGGGCCTGGGCAACCTGTTCCTGCCCGCTTCCCAGTGGGTCCCGCCCTGGCGGGGCGCGCTGCTGTGGGTCTTGCCGACGCCGCTGCTGTGGGGCGCCGTGATTGCCCTGGCGAGCGGTCATTTCGGTAAATTCCTGGCGGATGCGGCAGGGTTTCTGCTCTTGATCGCCGGGGCCTGGCTGACCCAGCGCGGCCTGCGGGGTGATCATCGCGAGCCACAGGCGCGGTTCGCCCGCCTGTGGCGCTGGCCGCGCAAGACGCTGGGCGGGATCCTCACCGCGCTCGGCGCCGGGGTCACGGCCCACTTCGCGGTGGGGCACGGGGTGGCGATCAGCCTGGCCTTCGCGGCGGTGGCGGCCCTTGGGTTCCACTGGTCCTACGGCTTCGAGCCGCTGGTCCGGTGGCGCCCCTTCGGCAGCGGCGATGCCCAGACGCGCCGGGTGGCCGCGGCCCTGGCCGAGGCCGAGGGTCGGCTCCTGGACCTGGAACACACGGCCGCGACCCTGAGCAACCCGGAGCTCAAGGCGCGCCTGACGCGCCTGGGTGCCCAGGGGCGCGGTATCCTCGATCAGATCGCGGACCGGCCGACCGACCTGTACCGGGCGCGCAAGTTTCTGAACGTCTACCTGGAGGGCGTGCAGCAGGTCGCCGAGGGCTATGCGCGCACCCACCAGCGCGCCGACTCCCGGGAACTGGAGCAGAACTTCCGCAACGTCCTGGTCACGGTCGAGGAGGTCTTCGCGCAGCAGCGGCAAAGCCTGCTGGAGACCGATGTTCTGGATCTCGACATCCAGATCGAGGTGCTGAAGAAGCAGCTTGAGCGCGAGGGTATCGCTTAGGCGATTTCCCAGAGACACCTGATAGGTAAGGAGTTGGGGCAGGGCGCCCCGCTCCTCTGATAACACATCGTCGGGAAATCGCCTTGGAAAAATACGTCAGAACCCATCCCGGAGGCCCCTCAGTGACCGCACACACCGATTTGGTGCAGACCAGCCCCACCAGCCTGACCCCGAGCGTCGGCACCGCGGCGGACCCGGCGGTCACCGCCCTGCTCCGGGAACTCGACCTGACCGATAGCCATTCGGTCATGTTCTTCGGGGCCAAGGCCCAGGAGCAGTTGACCCAGATCTCCGACCGGATGTTGGAGGGCGTGCGCGCCAAGGATATCGGCCCCGCCGGGGCGGCCTTGAGCGAGATGGTTACCACGCTCAAGGGCTTTGACGTCGCGGCCCTGGACCCTAACCGCAAGCCCGGCTTCTTTGCCAGGATCATGGGCCAGGGGCGGCCGATCGCCCGCTTTCTGGAGGAATACGAGGCGGTGCGCGATCAGATCGAGGCCATCGGCCGGACCCTGGAGCGTCACAAGACCCAACTGCTCACCGATGTAACCTCACTGGATCGGCTCTATCAGGCCAACCTGGACTACTTCCGCGCCCTGGAGCAGTACATCGAGGCCGGCGAGGCCAAGCTGCGCGAACTCGACGAGTCGGTCATTCCGGCCCAGACCGCGCGGGTCGAATCGGCCGGCGATATGGTGCAGGCCCAGCAACTGCGCGACCTGCGCGGGGTGCGCGACGACCTGGAGCGGCGCGTCCACGATCTCAAACTCACCCGTCAGGTCACCATGCAGGGCCTGCCCAGCATCCGGCTCGTGCAGGAGAATGACAAGGGGCTGATCAACAAGATCAACTCCACCCTGGTCAACACTGTTCCCCTATGGCGCCAGCAGTTGGCCCAGGCCGTCACCATCTACCGCTCCGGTCAGGCCGCCGACACCCTGCGCGCGGCCACCGATCTCACCAACGACCTGCTCCGCGCCAACGCCGACAACCTCAAGAGCGCCAACACCCAGGCGCGCCGCGAGATCGAGCGCGGGGTCTTCGACATCGAGGTGGTCCGCCACGCCAATGAGTCCCTGATTGCGACCATCGAGGAGGGGCTCAAGATCGCCGACGAGGGCAAGCGCGCCCGCGCCCTGGCCAGTCAGGAGTTGGAGCGGCTGGAGGGGGACCTGCGCCGGGCCCTGAGTGCCGCCTCGGCCAAGTCCGAGGGGGGCAGTCCAGGGGAAGGTTACACCACGCGTGCCTTGAGGCAGCAACCATGATTTCAGATGAATTGAAACAGCAGCTCGGCATTGATGACGACGGCGCCTATCGCATCCACCCCGATACCGGGCGGGTACAAAAGGAACGGCTGTTCGGCTGGAAGAATACCAATCGACGGGTCGATCAGGCGAGCGGTGCCATTCAGGAGCGCGGGCTCTTCGGGTGGCGGGGCACGGGGATGCGGATCGATCCGGATTCCGGGGTACTCCAGAAGACCGGGTTCTTGTGGAACAGTGACATGGGTACCCGCATCCACCCGCAGACGGGGGTCGTGCAGCAGCGGCGCTGGTTCGGCTGGCGCGATACCAAGGAACGCATCGACCCCGATACCGGCATGCAGCAGAAGCGCGGCTGGTTCGGCTGGAAGGACAAGGCCTAGCCCGGAGCTAAAGCTCGCTTCCAGTCCGGCCCCCGTAGCCCGGATGGAGCGCAGCGGAATCCGGGGCGGCCTCGTCGGTACCTTAAATGCCTGCGGACCGGCCGTCGTGAGGGTTGGCGGCGGCTGCGGCAGGTTCCGGACGGGGCGCAGGCCCCTCGGGCGGGACGGGGCATTCGCCCCGTCCCGATCGTTTACTCCTTCGCCGAAGCGTTGCGCTGGTTCGCGAGCCCGGATAAAACGTTGCGGACGGGGCGAATGCCCCGTCCGGCGCAAGCCCCCAACCGTGCGCGAAACCCCGGCGGGCCAGAGGGCCGCTGCGACGCTGCTGGAGGCCCTCTGGGAGCGCACTACGAGTACACGCTCGAATACTTTCACAATCTCCGGAGCGTGGGAACGAGAGGACGGGCCCCATGCCCTGTTCGGCGCAAGGCGGCACCCGGTGGGAGCGGCTTCAGCCGCGACGCGACCGCGCAAACGGCCCTGGCCTCATCGCGGCTGAAGCCGCTCCCACGGGGGACGCTTCCGGGCAGACGCGGCATTCGCCCCTGCCGTTAGTTAAGCTAAGCGCCGTCGGCTCCCACGCGGAAGTAGGGGAGCAAGGTGTGCGCTGACCTGCTAGATTTATGACTAAGTTACTAACCAACACTCAGACCACATCGTGATCCAAGTAAATGTTCATGAAATCAAGGCCAAGCTCTCGGGCTATCTTGCCGCCGTGGCGCGCGGTGAGCGGGTCGTGATCGCCCGGCGTAATGTCCCGGTCGCCGAGTTGATCCCCATAGCGCCGCCCCGTACGGTGCCGCGGCCCCTGGGTCAGGGGCCCCGGGAGGAGGGTTACGAATTGCCGGACGCCTTTTGGGAGCCGCTGCCGGACGGCCTGGCTGCCGCCTTCAACGGTTTGGCGCAGACGCCGACGACGGGGCAGGCACAGTGAGGCTGATCGTCGATACCTGCGTGTTTATATGGATTGCCTCCGCCAGGCACCGGCTGTCGCCGGTGGCTGCCGACCTGCTTGCCGATCCGCAGAACCAGGTGTTGGTCTGCGCGCGGCGCACTTTACGCCTGGCGCTGGCCGCCCCGGGCCGGAGTCCAGGGCTTCAGCCTTGGATGCCCTGCCGGCAGCCGGTGCGCGGCGACCCTATACTTATCTGATGCCGCCGCCGGGGGCGCGCAGATCAGGAGCGAGGACATGACTCAACCCATAAGCGATCAGTCGGCAAGCGATCAGTCAGTCGAGGTAACCGCCGGCGCCTATCGGGTCCGCAGTAGCCGCGTCTCACTGGATTCGATCGTCTGGGCTTTTCTCAACGGGCAGAGTGCCGAGGCCATCGCCCAATCCTTCCCGGTCTTGACGCTGCAGCAGGTCGATGCGGCGCTGACCTATTATCTGGCCCATCGCGCGCAGGTTGATGCCTATCTGGCCCAAGGCGAAGCCGCCTTGGGCGCACTGCGCCAGGCCGCCCACGAGCAAGATCCGCTGTGGTATCGCGCGCTTCGCGACGCCCGGCGTTCGGCGGCGTAAACGGCGTGACCTCATGCAGGTCCTTTTCCAGGCCGACGCCGACCTCAACCAGAATATCGTCCTAGCGACCTTGCGTCGGTTCCCGTCAATCGATTTCCAGCCCGCCACTGCCGCTGGGGTGCGCGGACTGGCCGACCCCGATGTCCTGCGACTTGCCGCCGAGCAAGGTCGCATCCTGGTATCACATGACCAGCGGACCATGCCCCGCCACTTCGCGCAATTCATCGTCTTCCGTCCGAGTCCGGGGCTGCTGATCGTGCCTCAATCCATGTCCGTCGCGGCTGCTGCCGCGGACCTGATCCTGATCGCCACGGTGACGACGCCCAGCGAATGGGTCAATCGCATCGCCTACTTGCCGATTTGATGCCGTTCTGTGTTCGGGAGAGGGTTTGAAGCATGGCGCGACACCCGAGCCGGACGGGTCTTGCAACCCTCGGGCGGGACGGGGCATTCGCCCCGTCCCGAAGGTTTGTTCCTTACGCCGAAGCGTAATGCTGGTTCGCGAGGCCGGACAAAACGTTGCGGACGGGGCGAATGCCCCGTCCGGCCCGGGTTGGGCCGCCTCCCGCCCCTGCACCAAGACCCGTTCGACCGGATGCTGGTCTGGCAGGCGATCAGTGTCCAGCGCCAAGACTGGACGCGGAGCGCCCGCGCGGCATTCCCACGCTGGAGCGTGGGAACGAGAGACGGCTACTGGGAGCGCCGCACCCCAGTGCGGCGCAGACTCTGCTCAACCCAAACCGGCGGGGCTATCTGCGAGATCGCGCCGCACTGGGGTGCGGCGCTCCCAGTCCCGTAGCCCGGATGGAGCGCAGCGGAATCCGGGGCGGCCTCGTCGGTACCTAATCTCGTCGGTACCTATTAAGGCTTGCGGATCGGCCGTCGTGAGGGTTGGCGGCGGCTGCGGAAGGTTCCGGACGGGGCGGATGCCGCGTCTGGCGCGGGGCACTTGCAGCGAAGACCTGGATTGCGCTGCGCTCCATCCAGGCTACGGCTCCAACACGTACCGAATACCTACGCAATCTCACGCCCATCCTGCACGGGGCAACGACCGGGTCTTTCCTGCGGGCAAAAAAACGGCCCCGCTTGGGGCCGCCTTGCGCGTGCGCCGCGATCCTGCGGCGCTTGCTGACTTGAAGGCTGCCGTGTCAGCCGGCCTTGTTCTTGCGGCGCAGGTTGCGGGCGCCCAAGCCAGCCAAGCCCAGACCGAAGAGGGCCAGGGTGGCCGGTTCCGGCACGTCCAGCGGCTTGGTGTCGTAGGAGTTGCTGACGCTGTTGACGATACCGCGGATCCCCGCGCCGTACTGCATGGTGATGGTGTCGGTCACCAGGAACTTACGGCAGACGCCGCAGTTGACGGTCGCGGCGAGCGAGGTCGGCGTGGTATTGAGCGTCGCGTCGAAGTCCGGGACGGGAACGACCACGGTCGCCTGACCGACGATATCCTTCTGGGTCCCGATGTTGTTCTGGCCGGAGTTCACGTCCGCGCCCAGACCGATCTGCTGGAAGCGGATGGTGTCGTTGGAGTCCGGCGCGGCGGCGTAGAGTTCGACGTAATAGGACAGGTTATAGGTCGCAACGGCGGTGTTGGTCAGTTGAGCGAGATTTGCCACCTGGAAGTTGGACTTCTCAAATCCAAAGCTGGTGGTGTTGGTGATGAAGATGAACGCATTCGTGGGGAGGTCGCTGCCGACATAGGTATAGGTATAGATACCCTGCGTCACACCGCCCGACGCGGAAAAATTCACGAGGGTGTCCGCATATTGGCCGAGGGCGGAGTTGCTGACGAGGGCGGCGGCGAGCAGGGCGCCCGCTGCAGCAGTCTTGAAATAGTGATGCATGATTAGGAAACTCCAGCTTGATGTAGAACGAGATGCCGCGGCACTGACACTGTTTGGGCGGAACGATAGACCTTGGTCCACCCTTAACCGCCTCGCCTGGAGGGAAACCCTTTGGTGCCCCTTGCGGATTATTTAGCAGAAATCATGCCAGAAATGAAAATATTTTTATTATCAGTGTGTTAACATAAATGGTCTGACGCTGGATACCGGAGACTGTAAAAAAAACTGACACCCGGCGCCGCCGAGGTCGGGCCACTCCTTGGCCGACCATACGGCCTGACCGCAGCGACGGTCGCGCTCTGGTGAGGTCCGCGCCGCCGCCGCGTCCAGCCGGTGCTACTTGCCCGGACCGGACTTCTGCTCGGCCGCCTGTTGCAGCAGCTTGATCCGCATGTCCTTTGGCCGCGCCTTGGTCGCCTCCGCCAGGTGGGTCTTGGCCTCTTGGGGACGGCCCGCCTGGATCAGGGCGGCGGCGAGGTCTATCTGTGCATCGGTGTGACCCCAATCCTGCTCCAGGAGCTTGTTGAGTTCGGCGACCGCGGAAGCGTATTGCTTGTCCGCCATCAAGTGGCGGGCCAACGCGAGGCGCACGGCGAGGTCCTTGGGATAACGTTCAACATGCTGTTTAAGAATGGCGATACCACCCCGCGGGTCCTTGGCTTGGACATAGCTCATGGCCAGTTGGTAGACGGTGCCCGCGTCCGGGTCGACAGCGTGGAGCGGTTTCAGTAATTGGATCGCCTGCCCGGGCTTGGCCGCCGCCACTGACACCAAGGCCCGCAGGCGGGTCGCCTCCGCCCCGGCCGGGTTTGCCTCGAGCGTCCGCGCGACCAGGTCCGCGACCTGTGTTGCGGTCTGCTCCGAGGTCGCGGACCCGAGACCAAGCATCTTGGTGCGCGCGATGCCGATGGCCGCCGCCGCCGTGTCATCCGGCCGCAATGTGCGGGCCTTCTCGTAGGCGGCCTGCGCCTTCACGAGGTCCGGCTCCTGTTCGAGCGCGCGGCCCAGGTTCAGGTAGGCGTCCGCGGACTCCGGCTGGAGCTCTATGACGGCACGGGCGTCGGCGACCGCCGCCGCGACGCGCCCGGCCCGCAACTCGGCCCGGCTGCGTTCGGTGAGGACGGCCGGGTCCTTGGGGTCACCCTTGTCGGCGAGGATCTGCAGGGCGTCCAGTGGCCGTCCGGCACTGGTATAGACCGCCGCCAGGAGCGTGACCAGGGCCTGGTTGTCGGGGTTCGACTGCCGCGCCTGCTCCAGGCGGGCCACCGCCTGGTCGGGCTTGCCGGCGGCGAGCGCGATGTTCGCGAAATTGCGCAGCAGCAGGGGATCGCCCTTTTTCTGTTCCAGGGCGCGCCCCATGGCGGTCTCGGCACCCGCGAGGTCGCCCTGACGCAGGCTGACATCCGCCAGTCCGATCAGCGCGTCCAGGTTGTTCGGGCTGAGCTTGAGCACCTGCTCGAAGGACGCCTTGGCCGCGGGGAGAGCCCCGGTGCGGGCCTGCGCGATGCCCCGCAGGAGCGGGCCATCGGGGCTCTTGGGATAGCGTTTGGTGAAGCGTTCGGCGGCCGTCACCAGTCCCGGCAGGTCCCCGGCCTTGAGGCGTTCCCGCAACAGGGCCAGTTCCGTGCTTTGCAGTCCGTTCCCGCCGGCCGCGACCAGCTTTTCGAGTTCCGCGATGCCGGCCTTGCGGTCGCCCGCGGCGATCCGGGCGGCACCCAGCAGGCCGGCGAAGCCCGCATCCTGCGGGCTCAAGGCCAGCGCGCGCTCCAGGTAGGTTACGGCCTCCTTGGGCTCCCCGCCCAGGGTGGCGGCCTGACCGGCCAGCGCGAGTACCCCGGCGTCCGGGTTTGCGCCCAGGAGCGGTTTCAGGGTCGCGAGCGCCTCCTGCGGTTCCCCCAGCCGCAGCAGCGCGGCCGCGAGTATCGCCCGCGCGTTCGCGTCCGCGGGTTGACGCGGCAGATAGAGCGTCAGCAGCTCGCGCGCCTGGTTGTAGTTGCCGAGCTGGTAGGCCGCGGCGCCGGCGACGAAGAGGGCCCCGGGCTCCTCGACCTGACCCTTCAGCAGCGGCGAGATGCTGTCGTAGGCGCGCTGGTAGTCACCGCGCAGATAGGCACTGAAGGCACTCAGATAGGTGGCGGCCAGGTCACCCGGGCGCGCGGCCAGGATGGCGGTGAGATTGGCGTCGGCGGCGTCCAGCTTGTTCTGGGCGACCTGGGTGTGGGCCAATTGGCGGCGGCGCCAGTATTGATAGGGCTTGGCGTCCAGGGCCGCCTGAAAGGCCCGCTCCGCGGCCGGCAGGTCCTTGTTGGCCTGGGCCAACTCACCGCGCAGGGTCTCGATCTCGGCCTGGTCCGGCCGCACCCCGCCCGCCGCGCTGGTCAGGGCCTCGGCCGCCGCGGCCCCATTGCCCTCGGCCATGCTCACGCGCGCGAACCCCAGGTAGGCGGAGGAGAGGTCGGGCTCCAGGGTCAGGGCCTCCTGGAAACTGGCGCGGGCGTCGTTCGGGCGGTCCTTGGCCAGCCAGGCCAGGCCCTGGAGGACCACGACCCCCGCCTTGACCGCCGGGTCCGGGATCTCGTCGGTCGGGATCTGGGCTTGGATCTCCACGAACTTGTCCTGGAGCAGCCAGGCCTGGCCGAGCAGGACCCAGGCATCCGCGGCCGTCGTTCCCTCTTCGATGGCGCGTTCGAGCTGCTCCTCCGCGGCCTTGGGGTCACCCGCGTCCAGATAGAGGGCGCCGAGTTGGTAGCTCAATTCGGGGTCCTTCGGCGCGGCCTGCTGGCGGTTGCGCAGCTCGATGAGCCGGGCGCGCAGGTCAGCGGGCGTCTGGGCCTTGGCCGCCGCCGGTTCCCCGGCGGCGGTGTCCGGGGTCGACCAGGCGGCGCCGGGGCCGATCGCCCCAAGCAGCACGAGGGTCAGGAGCGCGGGACGGTTCTTGGACACGGCGATTCCTCTTGATCCGGAAGGGGCGAGCGCGGGGGCGAATCGGCAGGATCGGCCCCGGGGGAGACAGGTGCATCAGTATACGGAATAGGCGGGGCAGTCCAAGCGCGGTTTGGGCGCGGGTGACGCCGCGCTCCCGGGCGGGACGCCGGCGCGGCCTGGGGGCGCCGCACCCCAGTGCGGCGCGCGCTCGCGGATAACCCCGGCGGTGCGGGTTGAGCAGAGGCCGCGCCGCACTGGGGTGCGGCGCTCCCAGTAGCAGTTGCGGCTTTGGCCTTTTGGCTTACTGATCGGCGAGACGTGTGCGCGCCATGTCCGGGTGGCGTTTGGCATGGGTGCAGGCAAGGACCGTGACCACCGAGTCTTGAACCCGGTACCAGACCAAGTATGGGAATCGGTGTAAGACCGCTCTGCGCACCCCGCGATACACCACCGGGTAGATCAGCGGATTGTCCGCCAGCCGTTCAATGGTGCGGCTGAACTGCGCGTGGAATTCGGACCCCAAGCCCCTGCGCCGCTCTTGATACCAATGGATAGCGCCGGCAATGTCAAGCTCTGCATTGCGCCGCACGACAACGCGATAGCTCACGGAAGCTGCCGCAACAGCCGGGACTGAACCTCCGACCACGGGCTCTGGTCCATGGGGTTGTTTTCTGCGTCGGCCAAGCGCGCGTCTAAGAGGACTTTTTCTGCTTCCGTAATGGCCAGGTCCGGTTCATCGAAGGTCTCCCAAACGGTGCGGATCAGTTCGATCCGATCCGCCACGTCCAGTTTCCGGACTTGAGAAATCAGCGCTGCATTGACCATGCGTAGATCCTCGGTTCAGTCAAGGTTTATTCGTTGCGGTCTTCGCAAGATAGTTCTCTCAGACATGCGGGTCAAGGCCGCAGGGCAGAATCGCGCGGGTCCCGCGGGTTTCGGACCTTGCGGGCGGGCCTTCGTCAGGGTTGGCGGGGGCTCCGGAACCTTCCGGACGGGGCGCATGCCCCGTCCGGCGCGGAGGCCGCAGGGCAGTTCCGGGGCCGCGTACGCGATGCGTACCCTACAGCGACCGGACCTTCTCACGGACCGGGCGTCGTTGTCGTTGTCGTCATCGAACAATCCGATCACGACAACGACAACGACAACGACAACGACCAGGGCAGCGTACCCGGGATCTCGGTCGCCACAGCAGCTCTGATCGCACCCGACGTGATCCAGACATACCACGCAACGGCCGTTAGGCGATACACTCCGGCGCCGGGGCGGCGGACCCTGAACGGCACCGCCCCGGCCAACCGCAGGCCAGTCCAAACACGACCCGATCCGGAGTAACCATGAGCACGAACGAGACCGCCACCACCGCCGCTGCCGCCGCGACGGCCAACGCGACCGCCATTGCCCGGGCGACCCCCATGAGGTACCTGGAAAAGGCCATGAACGGCCTGCACGACCTGGGCCTGGTGCCTACGGACGCCGACAAGCGGGTGGACCCGATCATCGCCCTACTGAACCAGATCTCCGACCTCGACGAGGCGCGGGTGACCGCCATCGCCCGCACCCTGGACCAGGCCTCGCTCTTCAACGAGGTGGTCCGCAAGCAGGTGGCGGCCATGAGCATCGGCAGCCGCTACGAGGACATCACCAATGCCTTCAACAGCATCCGTGACGATGCCAAGACCATGGTGGACCAGATCGCGGATGGTAAGCTGGACACGTTCGAGCGCATGGGCAATGTCTGGATGAAGGTCACCCGCGGTGACATCGCCAGCCGTTTCGACAAGATCAAGGGCACCTATCAGGAGGTCACGGCCGCGACCGCCGACCAGATCGGGCGGGAGCAGCGGATCCTTGAGGCCTATCAGGACTTCCGCGGTGCGCTCAAGCAGTCCGAGGTCCTGGGGCTGGAGGTGCTCAAGACCGCGCAGGTGCGGCTTGACGCCTGCAAGGTCGCGGTCCAGGAGGCGATGAAGGTGCTGGAGGCGGCCGGTGCCCAAGGGGTCCCGCAGGAGCCGGCGGAGCGCGCCCGCCTGGAACTGGCCCGGGACGAACAGGTGCGCGCCCTGCAACTGGAGGAGAAGCGCTACCAGATCGCCAAGGACCTGTCGGACAACCTGACGGTCTCCTACAACACCTCCGAGGTCGTGATGGCGCGCCTGGTGCAGACCACCAACGCCAAGGAGCGGGTCTATTCGCAGGCGGTCAGCTTCTTCAGCACCAACGAGGTGGTGCTGACCGCGCTCACGGCCTCCTTCACCGGTCTGTTCGGGCTGCACGAGGCGACCCAGACGGTCGAGGCCATGAAGGACGGGGTCAGCAAGTCGCTGGAGGTCCTGGCGGACATGGGCGGCAAGGTCCAGGAGGCGGCGGTGCGCGCCGGCTATGGTCCGACCATCCGCGCCGATTCGGTCAAGAAGCTCGTGGAGTCCGTGGTCTCCTGGCAGAGCAAGTCCTTTGAGATCATCGAGGAGATGCGCAAGGAAAGCACCCGCAACGCCAACGAGATCCGCGACGCGGTGGAGGACGGCAAGCGCAAGCTCGCGCGCCTGGCCCAGGAGGGCAAGGGCCTCGAGGTGGCGATCAAGTCATGAGCGACACGGCGGCCATTCAGACCGGGGGGGCGGCCGGGACCAAGCCGCCGCTCGACGACATGATGCTCGCCATGGACGTGGTGGATACGCTGCGGCGGCGCGAGCGTATCGCCAACAACGAGCTCGACGACCAGGGTCGCGAGGAGGACCTGAAGGAGCGGCTGCGCAAGATTTATGCTGACCAGGGCCTGGAGGTCCCGGACCGCGTGATCGAGCAGGCGGTGGCGGCGCTCAAGGAGGGGCGCTTCACCTACCAGCCGCCGCCGCATACCCTCGGCACCCGGCTGGCGCGGCTCTATGTCCGGCGCGGTGCCGCGGGCAAGTGGCTGGGCGGGCTCGCCCTGGTCGGCGTGCTGTTGTTCGGGCTGCATCATGTCTTCATCGCGGCGCCCGCCGCGGCCATCCCGCAGGACCTGGCGCGGGTCCACACCGAGGCGCTCGGGCTCGCCAAAACGGACCAGGCGCGCGCGACGATCGAGCGTTATTTCAACGCCGGTCAGGCGGCGCTGCGCAACGGGGATAAGGCGCGGGCCAAGGCGGCGCTCGCGGAGCTTGAGTCCGCGCGCGTCACCCTGGGGCAGGAATACCTGGTGCGGATCGTCAACCGTCAGGGGGTGCAGTCCGGGGTCTTTCGTATCCCCGATATCAACACCGGGGCGCGCAACTACTATGTCGTGGTCGAGGCGGTGGACCCGTCCGGGCGGGTGCTCAAGGTGCCGATCGCCAACGAGGAGACGCGCACGACCGAGGCCGTCGACCGCTGGGCCCTGCGGGCGGACCAACGCACCTTTGAGGCGGTCAAGCGCGACAAGCAGGACGACGGCATCATCGAGCAGGACCGCTTCGGCTACAAACCCCGCGGCGAACTGGTGCCACGGTATGAGATGAAGACTACCGGCGGGGCGATAACGAAGTGGTAAGTGGTCAGTAGCTCCGGCGTTGTCGTTGTCGTAATCGTAATCGTATTCGGAGAAGCGATGCAATTCGGGTGCGAAAGAATCCGGGGCACTCCGATAACCTCGATTACGACAACGACAACGACGACAACGAGGCACTCTCTGACGGACTTGTCTTACTTATTAGTGAACCGTTCCTAATCCCAGGGAGATAGATATGGTTTCCGGCAGACAAACCCTGGCCACCATCGACCAGGCGGTGACACAGGCGCAGGCCCAGGCGGCCACGGTCGAGGCGCAGATCGAGGCGGTCAATCGGCAACTGGCCGAGCAGCACCAGGCCCAGACCGCGGACTACCAGGCCTTGGCGCAGGTCCGCCTGGGCCTGCTCGCGGACGCCGCCATGGTCCAGCGCCTGGATGAGACGCAGCAGCAGGTGAAGGCCCTCCTGGCCCAGCGCGAGACGGCCCTGACCCAACTCCAGGGCCAACTCCAGACGGCCGAGGCCACGGAGCGCACCCTGGCCGCGGAGCGCGCCGCCCAGGCCGCCGCGGTGGACGATGCCGCGGGTGCGCTCGACACGGCCGAGGCCCGGACGCAGGCGCGCCTGGAGGCCGACCCCGCCTACCAGGCCCAGCGCGAGCGCGCCCGCGAAACCGAGCGCCGGGCCGGGCAGTCCGCCGAGAAGGCGACCCGTAGCGCCGCGGAGCTGGAGCAGAAGGGGGCCTCCTACCGTGCCGACCCGCTCTTCATGTACCTGTGGGAGCGCAAGTTCGGCCAGCCCGGGTATCGCGCCTGGGGGCTCACCCGGTGGTTGGACGGCAAGGTCGCGCGGCTCATCGGCTTTCTCGATGCCCGCGCCAACTATGACCGCTTAAGCGAGATCCCCGAGCGTCTGCGCGAACATGCGGACGGACTCAAGGCCCAGGCCGAGAGCGAATTCGCGGTGCTGCAATCCCTGGACGAGGCTGCCCGGGCGGCGGACGGCATCGCGACGCCCGCGGAGCGGCTGGCCGCGGAGCAGGCCAAGCTCGACGCCATCGATCAGCGGATCGCCCAGGCGGCGTCCGAGCGCCAGGCGCTCCAGGTCCGCAAGGCGCTCTACGCGGTCGGCGAGGACGAGCATTCCAAGGCCGCGGTCGCACTCCTGACCGGCGAACTCCAGCGCGACGACCTGATGGAACTGCGCCGGGCGGCCCTGGCCTCGCCCACCCCGGACGACGACCTGATCGTCGCCCGCCTGATGCAGCGCGACGACGAAGGCCGCCGCCTTGCGGCCTCCATCCAGGGCCTGCGCGAGACGCTCGCGGCGCAGCAGCAGCGCCTGGGCGAGGCCGAGGCCCTGCGCGCGGACTTCAAGACCAACCGCTATGACCGCGCCGGCTCCAGCTTCGGCGACGAGGCCATGATCGCCATGTTGCTGGGCCAGTTCGTCAACGGCATGCTCGATCGTCGGCAACTGTGGCGTGTGCTCCAGGAGCAGCAGCGCTACCGCCCGGAACAGGCCGACCCCGGCTTCGGCTCCGGCGGCTTCGGCCGCGGCACCGTCTGGGGCGGCGGCGGTGCCGACCTGCGCGACCTGGGCGACATCGTCGGGCGGATGGGCGGGGGAGGGCGGGGGGGTTGGGGCGGTGGCGGTGGGGGAGGCGGCAGCAGCAGCGGAGGCGGCGGTGGGGGTGGTTTCCGCACCGGCGGCGGGTTCTGACCGCCACGGGCAAGTATCCGCCCGCAACCCGCTCCACGCGCGATCTGTAGGCTGGGTAGAGCGAAGCGAAACCCAGCAATCAGCGCCCTCGGTCACGCAAACGATGGGTTTCGCTGCGCTCTACCCATCCGGGGACACCTGCCAAGTCTCTCCAGCGGTGTCACGCAGGTCCCGGGTACGCAGCGCCCTGGGGCCGGTGGCAGCGCCCCCGCGCAATGCGCTAATCTGAGCGGGGTCCACCCACTCGGAACACCACGATGTCCAATCTCGCCGAAGTCCCCTTCATCACGGCCGACGACTATCTCGCCGGCGAGGCGCGCTCGCCGATCAAACACGAATATGTCGCGGGCGAGGTCTTCGCCATGGCCGGGGCGAGCGAGGAGCACGTCACCATCGCGGGCAATGTCTTCGCGCTGCTGCGCGCCCATGTCCGCGGCGGTCCCTGTCGGGTCTACATCGCCGACATGAAACTGCGCGTCGAGCGGGCGCGGGCCTTTTTCTATCCGGACGTGTTCGTCACCTGCGAGGCGGCGGACGCGGCCGAGCCGACTGTCAAAGCGCGCGCCCGGGTCGTCGTCGAGGTCCTCTCCGAGTCCACCGAGGCTTATGACCGGGGCGCCAAGTTCGCCAGTTACCGGGAACTCCCGACGCTGGAGGAATATGTGCTGATAGATTCGCGAAGCCGCTGCGTCGAGGTCTTCCGGCGCCATCCGGAGGGTTGGATGCTGCACCCGGTACCCGACGACGGGCGGCTTAACCTCGCGCCCCTGGAGTTCGATTGCACTCTGGACGCGATCTATGAGGACGTGCGCTTCGCACCGGCGGCGGGGGCACAAGGCTGATGCCTGGTATTTGGACCCGCAATCGCGCCGGGTTGGTGTCCGGCCCTCCCGCCTTGCATGATTGCGCCCGGCGGCGATCGGTCCGCACAGCGGACCCTACGGGCGCCGCGCTTAGCCGTAGGGTCCGCTGTGCGGACCGGCGGCCTAGGGCATATTCACGGCCCGCAGTGCCCCGCGGATGATCTCCTCCGAGGTCTTGGCGCCGTCGTCGGCGGCGCGGGCCATGCGGTTCGCGTCGGCCGGTTTATAGCCCAGGGCGATCAGGGCGCTGACGGCGTCGGGCAGGGCGCCGGGGGGGCTGCCGGGTACGCCCGCGACCGCGCCGGGGCCGGCGGTGCCCAGTGTGGTCGCGGTGGCGAAGCCCGCGCCGATGCCGTCCAGGCGGTCACGCAGTTCCACCACCAGACGCTGGGCGGTCTTGGTGCCGATGCCGGGGACCCGCGTCAGGGCGCTGATGTCCTCCTGCTCCACGCAGGCGATGAAGCGCGCGGTGTCCATGCCGGAGAGGATGGCGAGTCCGATCCGCGCCCCGATCCCGCTGACCTTCAGCAGGGCGCGGAAGAGGTCGCGGTCGCGCTCGCGGGCGAAGCCGTAGAGGTTGTGGGCGTCCTCGCGGACCGTCAGGTGGGTGATCAGGGTGACGGTGTCGCCCACCGGGGGCAGTTCGTAGAAGGTGGACATGGGCGCCTCCAACTCGTAACCGACGCCGTTCACGTCCAGCAGCAGGTGGGGCGGCTGCTTGCGGAGGATCTGCCCCCGGAGTCGTCCGATCACGGCCGCCAGTCCCGCCAGGAGGCGGCGGCCCTTTTGCGTGCCGGGATGCCCATGGAATGGGCGTGACACAGCGCAATGGCCAGGGCATCGGCTTCGTCCTCGCCCGGTTCATCGGGCAGCGCCAGCAGGACGCGGACCATGTGCTGGACCTGCGCCTTTTCCGCCCCGCCGGTCCCGACCACGGCGAGCTTGACGGTCTTGGGGCTGTATTCATGCACCGTCACGCCGCCCTTGAGCCCGGCGCACAGGACGGCGCCGCGCGCCTGGCCGAGCTTGAGCGCCGCCGTGGGGTCGCGGGCGAAGATCAGTTGCTCCACGGCCATCTCGTGGGGTCGATACTCGGCCACCAGTTCCGCCACCCGGTCGAAGATCAGCCCCAGGCGCGCCGGCCAGGGCTGATCGCCGACGCGGATAGCGCCGCTCACCACCCGCAGGCTGCGGTGCCCATCGGTATCGATGACGGCGAAGCCGGTGGTGCGGGAGCCGGGGTCGATGCCGAGGATGCGATGCCTTAAAACCATAGTACGTTAGTACGTTAGTACGTTAGTACGTTCGGCGCCGCGCCCAGCGCGGAGCCACCGTACTTCCGTACTAACGTACTCCCGTACTTCTTTCAGCCAGCACGGAGCCCCCGTACTAACGTACTCACGTACTACCGTACTTCTTTCAGCCATCGATCGCCGCCATGATCTCGTCGGAGATATCGGCGTTGTGATAAACGGCCTGGACGTCGTCGCAGTCCTCCAGGACCTCCACCATCTTGAGCAGGCGTTCGGCGGTGTCCCGGTCCAGTTCCGCGCTGGTGGAGCAGTTGAAGGTCACCTCGCCGACGTCAGTGTCGAGCCCGGCCACCGTGAGTGAGTCCTTCACGACGGTGAATTCGTCGGGGTCGGTGATGACATCGATGGAGCCGTCCTCGTTAACGATGACGTCCAGGGCGCCGGCGTCCAGGGCGGCCTCCATCACCCGATCCTCGTCGGTGCCGGGCTGGAAGCTGATGACCCCCTGCTTGGTGAACAGATAGCCGACCGAGCCGTCCGTGCCCAGGTTGCCGCCGTGCTTGGTGAAGGCGTGGCGCACCTCACCGGCGGTGCGGTTGCGGTTGTCGGTCATGCAGTCGACCATCACCGCCACCCCGCCCGGGCCATAGCCTTCGTAGCGGATTTCCTCGTAGTCCTCGCCCTCGGTGCTGCCGCTGCCGCGCTTCACCGCGCGCTCCACGGTGTCGCGCGGCATGTTGGCCCCGAAGGCCTTGTCGATGGCGAGACGCAGGCGCGGGTTGCAGCCGGGGTCTCCCCCGCCGGTGCGCGAGGCCACCGTGACCTCGCGGATCAGCTTGGTCCAGACCTTGCCGCGGGTCTTGTCCTGGGCGGTCTTGCGGTGCTTGATGTTGGCCCATTTGCTGTGCCCGGCCATCGGTGAAATCCCCTTAACGCTGGTGTGCCCGGACGGGACCGGGCGGTCATGCCGTGACGGCTGCGCATCGCACCGCGGGGGCGGGGATGCCGCGAGTCTTGCCGCGGCTGGAAAAGCCGCACATTCTAGCACTCGCGGGCAGGTCTGCACCCGCCGGCCCCTGCGAGTATCATCAGAACCCGGGCGGTCTGTCCCACCCCGACCGCCCGGGGGCCGGGCCCTGGGCAGTCGTCCAGGCTCTGCCGACAGCGCCGGAATAACCCGGGGCCCCCGGCCCCATCCGCCACCGAGGCCCAATGATGCATATCCGAGTCGGCTACGAACTGGTCTACGACTGTCCCCAACCGACGCCGATGATACTGACGCTGCACGTGCATTATTCGCGCGTCTCCGATCTCGTCGTCCCCGACCACCTGGTCACCAACCCCTCGGTCCCCTTCACGGCCTATCGTGACGGCTTCGGCAACTGGTGCAGCCGGATCGTGGCGCCCCGGGGCCAGTTCCGCCTCTCGACCGACGCGGTCGTGAACGACACGGGGGCGCCCGATGTCATAGTCCCTACGGCCATTCAGCACGCGGTGCAGGACCTGCCGGAGGAGACTCTGGTGTTCCTCTTGGGCAGCCGTTATTGCGAGACCGACCGGCTGTCCCAGATCGCCTGGGACCTGTTCGGCAAGGGGCCGACCGGTTGGGGGCGGGTCCAGGCGATCTGCGACTTCGTGCATCACCACATCACCTTCGGCTACGAGCACGCCCGTGCCACCCGCACCGCCTGTGAGGTCTTCGCCGAAAGGAAGGGCGTCTGCCGCGATTATGCCCACCTGGCCGTCGCCTTCTGCCGCTGTATGAATATCCCGGCGCGCTACTGCACCGGCTATCTGGGCGATATCGGCGTGCCGCCGGCCGCGAGCCCGATGGATTTCTCCGCCTGGTTCGATGTCTTTCTCGGCGGTCAATGGCATACCTTCGACGCCCGCAACAATGTCCCGCGCATCGGCCGGGTGCTGATCGCGCGCGGCCGGGATGCCGCCGATGTGGCACTGAGCAGCACCTTCGGACCCAATACGCTGAGCGGGTTCAGAGTTTGGACGGATCAGGTGGACTGAGGTCGCGGCGTCGGTGCCATGGCGGAGCGCCCCGCGGGCATCCGCCCGACACCCGCGGGCCTGGGGTACGGACCATCGCCGCGACCAAGTGGGTAGGATGGAAAGAGGGCAGCGATGCCCATTACTCGGCACCGGGTGGACTGCGCTGCGCTTGCCTACGCGACCGCGTTATCGACGCGGCCGGAGTTGTATCAAGGCCATTGATCAGCCTGAGATGCGACGCCTGCTGAACATCGCGCCCGCGAGCCCCAGGCCCATCAGGGCAAGGCTGCCGGGTTCCGGGGCCGCATAGGTCGTGAGGGTCAGGGCCACACCGGTGAAATGCCCCGACTCATACTTCGGGTCTCTCTGTACCTGGAAGGTAACAACGTCGTTGACGCTCACGGCCAGTCCGGTGAGCGACTGGCCGGCGCTCAGGTTGTTGGCAAAATTGGCGTTGTCGCTGTTCTTGAGGATGCCATAGATGCTGCTGCGAGAGGCGATCAGGGTGCTGTTCAGGAATAACGACCAGGAGTCATCGCGGTTGGGATAATGCTGCACGTCCCAGGCCTGCCCCGCGATGTCGATCAGGCCGCTCACGGGGCTGGTCCAGGTGAGGTTGCCCAGCGGGTCGGCGAAATTCGATGAGTGGACCGCGACATCCCCGGCAGCGGCGTTCACAAACGTCGTATTGAATTTAAGCCAAAACGGCGGGTAAACCGCCGACGACGCCGCCCAGCCATCAGCGACTGAGCTCCAATTACTGACGGGGTACGTCAGCGCCGCGGCGCCTTGCCGGTAGGACCAGGCCCCGTTGGGGTTTTGGGTGGTGCTCCAATCGGCAGAGAGGTTGTAGATGATCGATGCCGCCGCCTGGTGCGGGAAACCTATACCCATTGCCGCCAATGAGAGGACCCCGGCCAGCCGACTCGTTACATTCATCATGGCTCCCCCATCTCGTCTTTACACGCATTGGACCTGATTCAACCAGTCTCTTGGATAATATAAAATCAGGCGGCAAGGCATTGCAACGGAAAAATTCTGGCGGCCACCGCCGCCCAGGCCGCTCCCCGGGCTGAGCCGAAGGACGGTCAGCGCCGCGTCCCAGCGGGTAGGATGGGCAGAGCTCAGCGATGCCCATCATTCGGCCCTCAGCAATCCACCCCGCCGCGGTCGAGCCCCGCTTCGGCCAGGGCCACGGCACGGAAGATGGCGCGGCCCTTGTTCATGGTCTCCTCCCATTCCATGCGCGGCACCGAGTCGGCGACGATCCCGGCCCCGGCCTGGATGTGCAGGCTGCCGTCCTTGATGACGGCGGTGCGAATCGCGATCGCCGTGTCCATGTTGCCGTTCCAGCCGAGATAACCCACCGCGCCCGAATAGACCCCGCGCTTCACTGGCTCCAGTTCGTCGATGATCTCCATGGCGCGGATCTTGGGGGCGCCGGAGACGGTGCCGGCGGGGAAGGTGGCGCGCAGGACGTCGATGGCGGTGAGCCCTTCCTGCAACTCCCCGACCACGTTGGAGACAATGTGCATGACGTGCGAATAGCGCTCCACAATCATGCGGTCGGTGACCCGCACCGAGCCGGTGCGGGCCACGCGCCCGGCGTCGTTGCGGCCCAGATCGATCAGCATCAGGTGCTCGGCCAGTTCCTTGGGGTCGGCCAGCAACTCCAACTCCAGCGCCTGGTCCTCGGCTTCGGTGGCGCCACGGCGCCGCGTGCCGGCGATGGGGCGCACCGTGACCACGCCGTCCTCCAGGCGGGTCAGGATCTCGGGGGAGGAGCCGACGATCTGGAATTGGCCGAGATCCAGGAAATACATGTAAGGGGATGGATTGAGCCCGCGCAGCGCCCGATAGAGGTCCAGCGGCCGCGCCTGGAAGGGGATGGAGAGGCGCTGCGACAGGACCACCTGCATACAGTCCCCCTCCAGGATGTAGCCCTTGATCCGGTCCACCGCCGACTCGAAGCCCTCCTGGGTGAAGCCGGAGACGAAGTCGCCCTCATGGACCCGGCGCTCGGCCCCCGCGGGGCGCCGCGGGGCGCCGCGCTGCATCCGCCCGATCAGGTCGGCCATCCGCGCCCGGCCGGACTCCAGGGTGTCGCCGGCGGTGGGGTCTAAGTGCAGGATGATGTACATCCGCCCGCTCAGATTGTCGAAGACGACCACCTCGTCGGAGACCATGAGGAGGATATCCGGGGTACCCTGTTGGTCCGGGTTGGGACAGTGGGCGAGTCGTGGCTCGATGTAACGGATGCTGTCATAGCCGAAATAGCCCACCAGCCCGCCGGTGAAGCGCGGCAGCCCGGGGTGCACGGCCACCTGGAAGCGGGCCTGGAAGGCGCTGATCCAGGCGAGCGGATCGGCGCTCTGCGCCGTCTCGATGACCTGGCCGTCGCGTTCTACCTGGATCGCGTTCCCGGTGACCTTCAGCACGCTGCGGCAGGGCAGCCCGATGATGGAGTAGCGGCCCCACTTTTCGCCGCCCTGGACCGACTCGAAGAGATAGGAATAGGGACCCTCGGCGAGCTTGAGATAGACGCTCAAGGGGGTGTCCAGGTCCGCGAGGACCTCGCAGACCAGCGGGATACGGTTATGGCCCTGGGCGGTCAGGGCGGCGAATGTTTCGGGTGTCATGGGAGGCTCCGGGTAATAGGCATCAAAGGGGCAGTGCGCGATTCAATGCGAGCCTCGCCATCGCCTGCCGGGCAGCGCCGTTCTCAGTCCCATGCCGATCACCTCGAACCTCTATCTTATCCTGTCATCGCAAGAAGATTAATTTAGCCGCAAATGAACGCAAATAAACGCGAATAATTCCAATAGTCAGCAAGCTTCAGTCTCGCCCGCCGGGTGACCACGCAGACCGCGATCGTGTTGCTGGCATTATTTGCGTTCATTTGCGTTCATTTGCGGCTCAATTCTTCTCCTCCGGGTTACTCGGCCGCCGGGGCGATGAGGGTGCGCAACTGCGTGAAGCTGTCGATCACGGCGTCCGGGTTGGCCGTGCGGATGTCCCGGCCGTGGTTGTAGCCGTAGCTGGTGCAGATGATGCGAAAGCCCGCCGCCCGCGCCGCCGCGACGTCGCTCACCGAGTCGCCGATCATCAGGGCGTCTGCCGGCGCCACCCCGAAATGGGCCGCGGCGTGCAGCAGCGGCGCGGGGTGGGGCTTCTTCTCCGGCAGGGTGTCACCACTCACCACGAGGCCGAAATAGTCCAGCAATCCAAGGTCACGCAGGAGCGGCAGGGTGAACTGGGCCGCCTTGTTGGTGACGCAGCCCAAGGGGTAGCCGGCGCCGCTCAGGTAATCGAGACCCTCGCGCACCCCGGGATAGGCCAGCGAGCGGCCCGAGGTGTTCTCGGCATAGATCTCCATGAAGATCGGCAGGGCCAGTGCAAAATCCGCCGCCGGGGCCTCGCCGTCGAGGGTTCCCAGCAGCGCGCGCTGCACCAGGCGCTCCACCCCGTTGCCGACCCAGTTGCGCACCGCCGCCTCACCGCGGGGCGGGCGCCCGAGGCGCGCCAGCATGGCGTCCACGCTGTAGGTCAGGTCCGGGACGCTATCGATCAGGGTCCCGTCGAGGTCGATCAGGATCATCTTGGGGCACAGCATGGCGAGTGACCAGTAAATTAGGGGATAGGGGATAGTGACTAGTGGCGGGTAGCGCGGGAGCCCGTAGGGTCCGCTGTGCGGACCAGCGATCTCGCGTCCAGCAGGATGGCCGGAGTTATGATCGAGGCCTGCACGGAAGTAGCGGTTATCTCCCGCCAGCCACCCGCCATTGTGCTCAGCGGCCCACCGCCGCCATCGCCTCACGCATCCGGCGGATGACGCTGTCGTAGCGGTGGGGGTCGCCGTCGCGGGGCTGGCCGAAGATCCCGGAGCCGGAGACGAAGGTGTCCGCCCCCGCGGCTTTGATCGCGGCGATATTGTCCGTCTTGACCCCGCCGTCGACCTCGAGCCGGATGTCGAGCCCCGAGTCGTCGATGATCTCGCGTACCTCGCGCAGCTTGTCGAGCGCCGAGGGGATGAAGCTCTGGCCGCCGAAGCCCGGATTGACCGACATCAGCAGGATCATGTCGATCTTGTCCAGCACATAGTCGAGATAGGACAAGGGAGTCGCCGGGTTGAACACCAGGCCGGCCTTGCACCCCTCGCCATGGATGAGCTGCAGGGTGCGGTCGATGTGCTCGCTCGCCTCCGGGTGGAAGGTGATATAGGTCGCCCCGGCGGCGGCGAAGTCCGGAATGATACGGTCGACCGGCTTGACCATCAGGTGCACATCGATGGGTGCGGTGACCCCATGCTTGCGCAGGGCCTCGCAGATCAGCGGACCGATGGTCAGGTTGGGGACATAGTGGTTGTCCATCACGTCGAAGTGGACGATGTCCGCCCCCGCGGCGAGCACGTTGTCGACCTCCTCCCCGAGTTTGGCGAAGTTGGCAGAGAGGATGGACGGTGCGATCAGGTCAAGCGCCATGGGGGTCCCCCGGAAGTGTCCCCGACCTTGCCCAAGGGGCAGCGGCCAGGGTCTGTTGATGGAAAGCCGCAAACTCTAACCGAAGCGCCGCCGGATTTCACTTGGGGCCTGCGGCCGGCGGACGCGCCGCCGTGATGGTCTCGTAGGCGCGGCGGATCTCGTGGGTCTGCTGGGAGGCCAGCTTGATCGCCTCCGCGGGCGCCCCGCGGGAGGTGAGCTTGTCCGGGTGGTGGCGGTTCATCAGCTTGCGATAGGCGCGTTTGACCTCCTCGTCACTCGCCTGGGCCGTGATGCCGAGAGTCGCATAGGCCCCGGCCAGGGCGGTCCGGGTCGACGGCGCTCCCGGCCCCGGGCGCCCGGCCCCTGGGCCCCCGGTGCGCCACCCGGCGTTGCCGCCCAGGAACTGGTACTGGATTTCGATCAGCCGCTCCAGGCGCCGAAAGCTCGCCAGGGGAATCTGGAGGCCGTGGCGGCACTGCTCCAGGACCAGCCGCTGCGCGGGCCCGGGCTGACCGCCCCGGTAGGCCGCCGCCAGTTGGATCTCCAGAAACAGTTGGTGCAACTGCGCCTGACCCGGGCTCGCCTGCCGGAACGCCGCCAGGGCGGCGGCCAGGTTGAAGCCCGGCGCCTTGCCCTGGTAGAAGAACTGCATGGCGGTGCGCCGCAGCGAGCGGTCGAGCCCCATGCGGGTCATGACCGACTCGGCAAAGGCGATCTCGGTTTCGCTCACCCGCCCGTCGGCTTTGGCCAGATGCCCCAGCACGCTGAAGGTGGTTTCCAGAAAGATCCCCTGCAGCCGCGCGCGCTCGGCCGCCCGCGCCGGCTCGAAGAGGTCCGCCACATGCGCCGCCCCCCGGTCCACCCCGTGACCCATCGCGGCCCCGACCACGGCCCCCAGGGGCCCGCCCACCAAGAGACCCAGGGTCCCGCCGACCGCCTTGCCCCACCAGCCCATGACCTCGATCCCCGTGTTAAGCGGCAGCCCCGGTCACCTTTTCGCGGCACTGCCGTTCGCGACTGTACGATGGTGCCCATCGTAACCCGTTGCTCCCCTCTTGCGCTTGCGGTGAGGGGCCGCGATCCGCGTGGCGGTAGGACGAAACTGTGCAGAATTCCCCGCGCGCCCGCGGCGCGCCCGTCCGGCTCGCGAAAGTCGCGCAGCGAGGCTGTGGGAGCGGCTTCAGCCGCGACGGGCCGCGCAAGCGGCCCTGGCCCCGCCGCGGCGCAGGCCGCTCCACGCGCGCCCTGCAGCGACCAGAACAGGAGATACAGAATGCGAATTTCCCGAGTTGTATTGGTGCTCATGCTGTGCGGCGTTTGTGCGCCGGCACCGGCGGTGACCCCGGATGTCGGCACGGCGCCGACACCTGCCGTCGTATTCGATATCGACGGGACCCTCACGCCCCGCCCGCTGGAGTTCCTGGAGGCGCGCCCGGACGCCGCCCGCGCCGTCCGGTTGTTCGCTGACAAGGGCTATAAGATCATTTATCTCAGTGCCCGTAATCGTCACTTTGACTCCGCGACCCGTCACTGGCTGAAGGATCATCAGTTCCCCCAAGGTTTGGTCCTGGTCGAAGAGACCAGGGCGGATGCCCGGCATCACGATCGGTTCAAGACGCGCATGCTGCAGCAGTTGCGTGCACAGGGCTGGCAGCCAGAGTATGCCTATGGGGACTCGTCCACCGACTTTACCGCCTATGCCGCGGCCGGGATCCCGAAGCAACACGTCTTTGCGCTGCGGCGGGAACACCAGTCATCATGCCGGCGGGGCGCCTGGGAGGCCTGCCTGGACGGATGGACTGGGCACCTGGGTGATATTGAGAAAACGGTGCCGCCGGCGGCAGCGAAATAGCAGTCGGCGGCCTTGATCCTCACTCCGGCCACACGCCCTTGCGGCAACCCGTCGCGGCCTGGGGGCCGCTCCTACGCCGTAGGAGCGGCCCCCAGGCCGCGACGCATGTCACCCTATCTGCTACGCGCGATGCTGATGTGGCTTGCCATGCTTCCGGTAATTGCCGTGGCGCAGGATACAGCGTCCGCGGCATCAGCGGTCCTGCAGCGCTTTGCGGGCAGTTGGGAAACACAGACCCGCATCCGTAAGGAGGGTGCGCCTGCTCAAGAGGTTCTCACTCGGGGTGAGGGGATTGGTCAGCCAACGCTGGACGGCCGCTATGTCGAATTCCGTACTCACTCCATTCCCGCGGGTCGGTCCGATCTTCAGGTCATGACCTATGATGTCGAGGCCGGTGTCTACCGGCAATGGCTGTTCGACTCCGAGGGCTACCGTCACGAGGCGCAGGGGCACTGGGACCCGCGGGGCGCGATCCTGCGCTGGCAGGGCAAGACGGCGGACAGCGCGTTTGTCATCGAGGATCGTTGGGTCTCCCCCGATCGATTGGAGTGGACACTGCAGCGCACGGACGTCGCGGGACGAACCCGGCAGCGCATCGACGGAACCCTCATCAGGCGCAAGGAGTGATCGCCGGCCGGCCTCTCGACCGGGCATGTGCGGTGTCGGCCAATCCCCGCGGCGCGGCCGGCACCCGGTGGGAGCGGCTTCAGCCGCGACGCGACCTCGCGAGTTGCCGTGGACCTCGCAAGCCTGACCAGCGCGTCGGCACGCGCTGCCGAACAGAACTGCAAGCGACCTGCGCGGACACAAGCAAACTGGCGGACGCCGCCTACGACCTGATTCTCGAGACCGGTCAGGCGATCCACCCCATTGCCCTCTCGGAAAATGGCCGCGACACACCCCGCCTGCTCTTCGTACATATAGGAAAATCATGATATCTACCTTGCGTGATAGCGGGACGAAGGTTATAGTGAAATTACGATATCTGGTAGTTCCGATATAGC
This sequence comes from Candidatus Thiodictyon syntrophicum, assembly GCF_002813775.1. Lineage (NCBI taxonomy): Bacteria > Pseudomonadati > Pseudomonadota > Gammaproteobacteria > Chromatiales > Chromatiaceae > Thiodictyon > Candidatus Thiodictyon syntrophicum. The sequence goes on along the minus strand of NZ_CP020370.1, from coordinate 5,275,921 downwards.
GAGGCCGCCGTGACCCATCCGATCCCCAAAGACGACCATCCCGCCGCCGTTGAGCCCCACTACGGTTCCACCGTACGCGGCCGTCAGCGCTTCTCCCGCCCGGAGATCGGGGCCGAGTTCGACTCTGTGCTGCTGGGCGGCAACGGGGCCAAGCTGTTCGGCCTGCGCCGTATGGGCAAGTCGACGGAGGCGGTGGCCTGTGCCGAGCGCTTGCGGACGCAGGGGCTCACCGTCGTCGAGATCGACACCCAGGGCCTGGTTTCCGAGGCGGATCTGTTGATGCGCCTGTTCGCCAGTTTACCCGCCAAGGGTTGGGGCGACCGGGTCCTGCAGGCGATCGGAGGGGACGGCAACATCGCGGCGGTCGCCCGGGAGGCCCTTCGGCAGCAAAACCGCGAGGGTCTCGGCGATGTCAATGCCTATTTCAACACCATCGCTGTTGCCATCGAGCGGGCGCTCGCCGCGGGCCCGGCCGCCGCCGACAACGCAGCGCAGGGCCGCATCCTCTTGTTCGTCGATGAGTTGCCCTGGTTGTGTCGCCGCATCCTGGAAGGGGACGAGGCCAAGGGGCGCCAGCGGATCGACCAACTGTTCGCCGCGTTACGGCGCTGGCGCGATTCCGGCATGGGCATGTTGCTCATCGGCTCCATCGGCTTGGTCGGCCTGGGGCGCGAATACCGGCTCGACATGAACCATCTCAATGACCTGACTACACTGTCGGTCCCGCCGCTTGGCACTGCGGACGAGGCCGCCGCCTTCGTCAACGCCCTGGCCGCCGGCGGTCAGACCCGTGGCTGGAGTCCGGTCCATACCCAGGCGGTGTTGGACGAGAGTGCCGCCTATTATCCGGCCATGCTCCAGAAGGCGTTCCAAGTCCTGACCATCGGCGGCGCGGCGGCGGCCCTCGAGCGCATCGCGGACCTCTTCGCCGACAAGGTCCGTCCCGAACTGGACAAGACCTTCTTTGAGCAGTTCGACCGGCGCATCAAGCTCTACCGGGCCATCGGCGAGCCCTTGGCCAAGACGATTCCGCTGATCTGCGAGGTCGTGCTGGCCGCTGCCGCACCGATCTCCCGCGACGAGATCCGTCGGCACATCGGTGCGGACCTGCCGCCGTCCTTGGACGAACCGACCGCGGAAAATCCCCCACTCGACGAGGCAGACCTCGGCGATGCGCTGGAAATGCTCCGCGAGGACGGCTTCATCGATGTGCGGGTGGCGCGTGACGGCAGTCAGCTCTGGCGAGCCGCCTCGCCCCTGGTCAGGGCTTGGCGCATCCGCCGCCGTGGGGGCCGCTGACCATGGCCGGGCGGCCCATCGTCGAGACCTTCAACACCCACCGGATGCGTCCCGAGGTGGTACGGGCGCTCGCCACCGGGCGCGAGCGGGAACTGGCCGACATCACGGCCGCCATCCGCCAGGCCCTGGGCAACCCCGGTGTCAGCCCGCAGCACCTGGTGGTCTACGGCGAGCGCGGGTCCGGCAAGTCATTCCTCATGCGGCTCGTGCAGTTGGAGGCGGAGTCACTTGCCGCGGCCGCAGGCGCCCCGGTCGTAGTCGCCCTGTTGCCGGAGGAGCAATACAACATCCGCTCCGAGGCCAGGCTCATCGAGGCGCTGGCCGCGAGCCTCGAGGGTCTGGGAAGCACCTTCTCCTACGCCTACGACCCGCGTGCCCCCCAAGTCGCCTGGGAGGAGGCACTTGAGACACTGAACGCGGCGCTGGACCGCCGCTTCGGCCCAGGTCGCGGCCTGCTGGTCGCCGCTATCGAGAACTTCGACGGCCTGTCCAAGACCCTGTTCGGCGCCGGCAAGGACGGCAAGACCCGGATCGCCGCCGAGCAGCGCTGTGCCGAGGAGCGCCTGCGCCAATTAATGAGCAGGCCCCAGTCCCGCCTCATGTTGCTGGTGACGGCCACCGGGACCGTCGACATGGACTACGAGCGCCCCCTGTTCCAGGCCTTTAAGACCATTGAACTCACCCCCTGGACCAGCGATACCTGCATCGACTATTTCAACCGCCGCCGCGAGTTGGAGCAGGCCCCACCCCTGACCGCCGCCGAAACCGCCCGTGCCCGCGCCATCGCCGCCTTCATCGGCGGCAATCCGAGACTCACCCAATTGCTCGGGGAGGTCCTGGTCTCCCCGGACGCACGCACCATCGCTGAGACCCTGGATGCGCTGAGCGACCAATTGGCCGACTATTATCGCCGCCGTCTGGACGACCTGCCGCCAGCCGCGACCGGGCTGCTGGACGCACTGATCCGCCAGGGTGAGCCATGCTCCCAGAGCGAACTGGCCGCGCGGGTCAACCAGCGCCAGAACCAGATCGCCGACGCCTTCGGCTATCTCAACGAAGGGCGATTGCTGCTCGCGGAGCGCGAGAAGGGCGGCGCGAGCCAACTCTACCGGGTCCGTGACCGGCTCTTCGTCCACTTCTACCGGCGCCGCTATGGCGACGGCTCACAGGCCAATGCGCTGGCGCGGATTGCCGAACTGCTGGAGACCTTTTTCACCGCCGATGAAAAGGCGGATCTGGCTCTGCGACACCTGCGCGCTGGCGAACCCAGGGAGGCACGACTCTATATCGACCTGTGGCACAAGCAAACGGGCGAGTCCCCGGGCCACTGCGGCTACCGGGACCAGGACCGGAGACACGAACCCTGCCTTCTGTTCATGTGTGCCAATGTCGCTGCCGCTGAGATGGAGGTGCTGCGCGAACAGCTTCGCGATCGTCCGGAGGACGCCTATGTCTATTGGTCCAGGGTTAAGGCCCAGGAGCCCCTCGCGCGTGCCGCGGCGGCCGGTCTCCATGCACTCGCTGCCTCGCGCTGCGATCACGATGCCGAAGCCGACAGACTATTGCAGGAGGCGCAATCCAGAACCGCAGTTGACGTTGACCCAGATGCCGGAATTCTGTTGTTACACCAACGATATTTCTTTGCTGAATGGCGTCGGCACGACCGGCGTCTGGCGGTTGCGCTCGCGGAGCAGGCCGGCGGACTGGCCAGTACCGCTAGGTATCGGCTTGTGAAGATACGGGGGCTCTTGTGCCGTGCCTGGGCCGCTGGGAATAGCGGGCATCACGCGGACGCAATCGCCTTCGCCGACGAGGCATCATGCGAGGCGGGGGCCATCGGCCGTGTGACAGAACAAGCGACCGCATTGAGATATAAAGGGTTATATCTCGGCCGGTTGGACCGCCAAGACGAGGCCCTGGACGTCCTTGATCAAGCGTACAAGCTCGCCCAACAGGATGATGACTTACCAGCACAAGCCGGGATTCTGAACTATAAGGCATACGCCTTACGGGAGCTTGGCCGTCCCCAAGATGCTATTCTCGGCCTTGATCAGGCGTTCCAGCTTGCTGAAGAATCCGGTGACGTCCGGAGGCAGGGGGAGACCCTACGTCTGAAGGGCTGGATACTTGGGAGGCTAGGGCAACATCAAGAAGCACTTTCTACACTTGAACAGGCAGCCAAGCTAGCCGAACAGGCTGGCGATATTAACGTTCAGGCCCTTATACAAATGCAGACGGGCTGGAGCCTTGGCTTGCTTGGCCGTCATGAGGAAGCCATTGCCACCCTGAATCGGGCTGCTCCGTTGGCCGAGCAGGCCGGCAATATCAGTAGACAAGCGGAGATCCTCTGTCTCAACGCTTGGTCTACGTGGAAGCTGGCCCGCTATACTGACGCCCTCGAATGTGCCCGCGCCGCAATCCGCACGGCAGACGAGAGTGCGGATACGACCCAGCAACAGCGGTCGCGTCGAGTCTTCTTTAAGATCGCTGCCGAGACCCCGGCCCCGGACCTCGTGAAACACCTGGCAGCGGCACTGACGCTCTCAGCGGGGGACCCACGGTGGTTGTCCCCCCACGTAAGTGACATCATGGCCGCAACGACCCAGGCCCGTCTCTGGCCCGAGTTGGCGGTGCTGATCGAAACTCATCGTGAACAGTTCAAGAACGCCCGGGTCTGGCGGGCCTTCGGTCAAGTCGGGCCAGTCTGGGCTGTGCAAGCCAAGGCACAGGGCCGCGCCGCGGCCTTCGCCGCCGTCGCCCGGGACCTGCCGACGATTGCACAGGTCATGGCGGCGATCCCGTCGCTATGGTTTGAAGCAGGATCCGATCCTGGAGCCATCCGCGGGCACGATCTGTTCGACGGCCTGGTTGGGGCCTGCGACGACCCGGGCCTCCTCGGTGACATCGCCGACCTGATTCCCGCGGTCTTCGGCCCGGAAAGCGCGGAGGAGGCCGCGCGCCTGCGCACCTTCGCCGCCTACCACGCCGCGCCGGACAAGGCCGCCTTCCTGCAACGCTGCGACCCCGACCTGGCGATTGCGATTCGCCGCATCTGGGCTCCGGCGGAACCGGAAGGGCGCGCGGACCGGGGCGGGCGTTCAAAGCGGTGAGGCCGACGTAGGGTGCGCCGTGCGCACCCGACGCCCGGGCGGCCGACCGGGTCGCGGATGCGCACCGCGCCTGGAGACGGGGCCTCGATGCGGCCCGGGTGCGCGCGGCGCACCCTACAGGCCCCGCGCCCGTGCCGCTGCCGCTAATCCGTCGAAACCCGTCCGTCCGCACTTGAGCCCCGCCAAGGCGACGGCTTGCGCCAAGGCATCCGCGGCCTTGAGTCCGCGCACCAGCCCATCGATCATCCCGGCATTGAGGGTGTCCCCGGCGCCCAGGGTGTCGACCACCCGGTCAGGCGGTTGCGCCGGCACCAACCGCGGGACGCCGCCGCGCTCCAGCAGCCAGGCGCCTTGTGCGCCCCAGCCGAGCACCAGGACCCGGGCATCGGTGCGTGGGAGTAGGGCGGTGAGCCAGGCCCCGGGGTCGGCGGCGGTGCCCGGTCCGCCATCGGCCGGGGCGAAGGCGCGGGCGATCAGGAGCAGGTCGGGCCCGCGCAACAGGGCCTCGATCCCGGGGCGGGGCTTCTCGAGTTCCAGTGAGATCGGGAGCTTTGGGGCCTCGCGGCGGCAGCGCTCCAGCATCCGGCGGGTCTCGTCGGGGTTGCGGCCCTCGAAGTGGACCCAGTCGAAGCGCCGGAGCGGGATGCGCGCGAAGGCGGCGGCGCTCAGATCCGGCAGGTTGCGGTAGTGGACGATGGTGCGGCTGCCGGTGGCCTGGCTCAGGGTGATGTAGGAACTGGGGCTGGTGCCGCCGGGGCCGCGGACGGCGTGGGTGCAGTCGATGCCGTGGGCGCTGAGATCCGCGTGGATGAGGTCGGCGCCCGGGTCCTCGGCCAGGGTGCCGGCCCAGGTGCAGGCGTGGCCCAGGTCGGCGAGCAGGGTCAGGGTGTTGGCGCAGTTGCCGCCGCGCGCCTGCCGCTGCCCGGTGGCGCGGACTTCGGCGTCCTCGGCCGGGTAGGCGTCGACTGTATTGATCAGGTCGAGGGTGGCGACGCCGACACCCAGGATGCGGCGCCGGGTTTCATTCCCGGGGCTGGGGGCTGGCTCAATCGGAGGTAATTGGTTCAATTTCATGCCCCAGGTCGCGCGTTCAGGGACTGGCCGGAGCGCCACTTTCGTTGTCGTTGTCGAAATTGAGCTTATCGTCGCGCCTCGGATGCTCTCGCACCCCCAAGGTCATCGCTTCTCCGATTACGATTACGACAACGACAACGACAACGACAACGACAACGACAACGACAACGACAACGACAACGACAACGACAACGACAACGAAGGTCTGCCCCGGCTCAAGGCTCGCGCGCCACCCGGAACCCCAGGCTGTTCAATCGGGTCTCGGGTACGAACTTGGCCCGCGCAATCGTCTTGAGTGAGGGTGCCGGTTTGTTGTAGGCGCCGCCCCGGGCGACGCGGTTGGCGCAGTTCCCGTCGCCGCGCGGGCGGCCATCGGTCGGGGCGCCGTCGTAGCCGCTCACGTAGCAATCCGCCACCCACTCCAGGGCGTTGCCGGCCGTGTCGTAGAGCCCGAAGGCGTTGGGTGCGAAGCTGCCGACCGGGGCGGTGGAGCGATTGTCCCACTGACTGCCGCAGTCGAAGCACAGGGCGCGCCCGGGTTCCATGCCGAAACCCCAGGGATAGGCGCTGCGCATCCCGGCCTGCGCCGCGAACTCCCACTCCGCTTCGCTCGGCAGACGGTAACGCTTGCCGCTCTGGCGGGTCAGCCAGTCCGCATAGCTCTGGGCATCGGACCAGGAGACGCCGACCACCGGGCGCTCGCCGCGTCCCCAGCCGAAGTCATCGGGGAAGCGGCGGCCGGTGGCGCGCACGAAGCGGTCGTACTGTTGAAAGGTCACCTCGTAGGCCCCGATCAGGAAGGGCGCCAACAGCACCTCGTGTTCGGGTCCGCTGTCGCTGCCCCCCATGCTGTTCTGACCCATCCGGAAGCTGCCGCCGGCCAGTACCACCATGGTCGGTCCCAGACTGCCGTCGCGCAGCCGGTCACGCAGGGTTGGCGGGGGCGCGGCGGGGGGCGCGGCGGGGGGCGCGGTCGGCGGCAGCGGAACGACTGGGGCGTCCGCGGGGGTGTCGGTCGGTGCCGTGGCCGGGACCGCGGTCACGGCGTCCGGCTCCTCGGGCGGGGTGGTCGGTGCGCTCGGCACGCTCGGGGAGGGACTCCACAGTTGGGGCAGTTCGATCCGGCCCCAGAAGACCACCACGGCGACGGCGATCACGGCCAGGCCCGAGACCAGCCCGGCGGAGAAGCTGATCACCTGGGGCGCCGGGCCGGCCGGTATATCCGGCTGCACCGGCGGCAGCGGCAGCCGGTTGGGCGACTCCAGCGGGTCGATCATGGCGGAGATCTCGACCGACTGCTCCTGGATCTCGGCCAGTTGGCGTTTCAGTCGGGCGACCTGATCCTGCGCCGCCTTCAGTGACACCTCCTTGCGCTGGACCTCCTGCTGGAGGTTGTCGACTTGGACATGACGGTCCTCCAGGTCGTTTTCCAGTCGGCGGCACTCCTGGGTGATCCGGTCGAGGGTCTTTTCCCGATCGCCCAGTGAATGGCGCAGTGTGCCGAGCTCCTGCTGCATGGCCTGCCGCTCGGTCGCGGAGGACACGGTCTGCTCCATGGCGTACTCGCGTTCCGCGAGCTTGCGATTCAGGCGGGCGATCTCGTGCTCGGTCTGCCGCCGCATCTGCTCGAGCGTCGTGCGCAGCCCCTCGGCATCGCCGGTGCCGGTCGCGGGGTCCCTCAGGTCGAGTGGTTCGGTCATGTGCGCGCCGCCGGTCGATCTGGTGCAACCTGGAAAGAGCAGTTATCCACAGATGAACACAGATTATCACAGATTATTCATTGACTTACGTGCGGCCGGGGAGTCAGCTTCCCGACGCTTGTGATATCAGCGATAAGCGTATGACAATTCGCAGAAAATCTGTGTTCATCTGGGTTCATCTGTGGATTTAAAATTCAGTCATCCGTGCGTGAGTTCAGTCGCCACATGGTCCAGGGGCGGGCGACCGCGCCGATCAGGGCGCGGCTGTAGGCGTAGGAGAGCAGCAGCGACAGGCCGACGCCGACCAGGAGGCTGATGGACGCCATCAAGGCCTGGGGCAGGTCTGTCAGGCTGCGCGCCAGATTCTGGATCGACCATTGTCCCAGTGCGTCCACGGCGGCGGCGAGCGCGGCGAGTGACGCGAGGGGGCGGCACAGGACGTCGGGGTCGGTGGCGCCGTAGGTGATGACCTCCTGCCACCGCAGCCCGTCGTAATCCTGTGCCACCGTGAACACCAGCACCAGCATGGATTCCAGCCACAAGAACAGGGTGCTGACCCACATGGCCGAGCGGCGGGCGGTGGTGAAGCGGTACTCCTCACGCAGTTGGCCCTTCAGCGCCCCGTAGAAGCGCGGCAACAGCAGACCGACCAGCAGGACGTCCGCAAACAGCAGCGACCAATGGCGGGGGGAGAAGCTGAGCACGCTGACCAGGAGCAAGACGGCCAGTCCGGCGGACTTCAGGAGTTCGAGGCCGAGCAGGACGTAGCGGCGCCGTAGCCACCGAAACAATGAGCTCTTGTGCTCCATGCACTCGTTGAGGAAGACGCGTCGCCGGTACAGTGCCAGCTCGGCGCCCGAGACGAACAGGAGCAGGGTGACCAGGATCACCAGGGCGAGGGTCGCCACACAGTTGCTGCGATAGGCGTTGAGCTGCCAGGTCAACAGCAGCAGCCAGACGAGGGTCATGGTCAACAGACGTGGGAGATCGGCATAGGTCACGGGAAGCACCTCCGGTCGCGGTCGCCGACGGATGCTATCCCGCGCTGGCCGCCGGCGCCGTGGAAAGGGGCAATGGGCCTCAACCGCCGGTTACCGGCGGGAACAGGGCCACCTCGTCGGTATCCCGGACCCTGGTCTCGGGGCGCGCCAACTCCTGATTGACGGCGACCATCAGCCGTTCACCCGGGACCAGGGCCTGGGCCCAGACGCCGCCGCGCGCGCGCAGGTAGGCGACCAGGTCCGCCACGGTGGCGATCTCGGGCACCGGGGCGAGTTGCTCGTCAGCGGTGCCCAGGGTCTCGCGCAGGTGGGCAAAGTAGCGTATCCGGATCATTGATGTGGGCGGCCTTCGGGCAGATTGCAGGGGGGATGCGACCAAGCGGGTCCAGACTAAGACCGGCGGGGCAAGACCGCAAGCGCCGCCATCGCGGAACGCGCGATGGTGCGCGAAAAAAGCGCATGAACACGCATCACGAGCCAATAGGCAATGTCGGGCCGACTCAGGACAGGAGCCCCGCGAAGGGGAGGTAGACCACGGGGTCGCCGCGGGCGATGGTCTGCTGCGGCGCGATCTCGACCAGGCCCTCGGCCCAGGCGGCGGCGGACAGCGCGGCGGCCGAACGGGACTGGTGCGTGACGGCCTCCCAGTCGCCGGCCGCGCCGCGGATCAGTCGCGCCTGGACGAACTCCCGCCGACGGTCCGGGCGGGGCCAGTCGAAGCCGGCGGGTACCTTGATGCCGGGCGGCTCCAGGTCCCCGGTGACTCCCTGCATCCGCAGCAGCAGCGGCCGGGCGAACAGCAGCAGGCTGACGAACAGCGAAACCGGGTTACCCGGGCTGCCGAGGAAGGGGGTGCCGCGGATATGACCGAAGGCCAGTGGCTTGCCCGGGCGTACCGCAATCTGCCACAGGTCCAGGGTGCCGAGCCGTTCGATGGCCGGCTTCACATGGTCTTCCTCCCCCACCGAGACCCCGCCGCTGGCCAGGATCAGGTCCGCGCTGTCCGCCCCCCGGTTCAGGGTGTCCATGGTCGCCTCCAGGGTGTCCGGGACCAGCCCCAGATCGCTGACCTCGCAGCCCAGGCCCTCCAGCAAGCCCTTCATGGTAAAGCGGTTGGAGTTGTAGATTTGCCCCGGCCCCAGGGTCTCGCCGGGCCTCACCAGTTCATCGCCGGTGACGAACATGGCCACCCGCAGCCGGCGGTAGACCGCCAGCTCAGTCGCGCCCACGCCGGCGGCGAGCCCCAGGTGCTGGGGTCGCAGCCGCGTCCCCGCCGCCAGCACCGCGGTGCCCGCGCGGATGTCCTCGCCGGCGCGCCGGATGTTGGCGTCGGGGGTGAGACCCGCCGGGACCTCGACCCAGTCCCCGTCGCGCGTGCAGCGCTCCTGGATCACCACTGTATCCGCCCCCGGGGGGACGGGCGCACCGGTAAAGATCCGCGCCGCGGTGCCGGGTTCCAGGGGGCGACCGGGCGCGCCGGCCGGGATGCGCTGGGCGACCCGCAGCCGGGTGGGTTCCGCCGCCTGAAGATCGGCGCAGCACAGTGCATAACCGTCCATGGCGCTGTTGTCCCAGCCCGGCATGTCGATGGCGCTGACGAGCGGTCGGGCGAGGACCCGGCCCAGCGCCTGGTCGGTGGGGACGCACTCCTGCGCGGCGGGCGCCGTTGCGTGCGCGAGCAGCAGGTCCAGGGCCTCCTGCTTGGTCAGCAGGGGCCGCCCGGCGGGGTCCGGGCAGCCGTCCCGGTGGGGGTGCTGGTTCGTGGTCATCGCGCGGGCCCGCTCAGCCTAAAATCCACAGATGAACACAGATGGGCACAGATTTTCTTAAAATTGTCATACGTTTATCGCTGATGTCACAATCACGGGCAAGGTGAGCCCCGGCCAAGCGTAAGTCAATGAATAATCTGTGTTCATCTGTGTCCATCTGTGGATAACTACTCTTTACCAGTTTCAGCGCTCGCGCAGCCGCGGGATCAATTGGGCGAAGTTGCATGGGGGGGTACGGACATCGAGTTGGGCCAGGAGGATCTGCTCCCAGGCGGTCCGGCAGGCCCCGGTGGAGCCCGGCAGGCAGAAGATGAAGGTGCCGTTGGCGAGCCCCGCCAAGGCCCGGGACTGGACCGTGGAGGCCCCGATCTCGACGAACGACAGGGCCCGGAACAGCTCCCCGAAGCCCTCGATCTGTTTGTCGAGCAGGGGTGCCACCGCCTCCGGGGTGCTGTCGCGGCCGGTCAGTCCGGTGCCGCCGGTGCTCAAAACCACCTGGACCTGGGGGTCGGCAATCCAGCGCGAAAAGACCGCTCGCAACTGGTAGACATCGTCGCGCACAAGCTCGCGGGCGACCACCCGGTGTCCGGCCTCCTGCGCCTTGGCCTGGAGCAGGTCCCCGGAGCTGTCCTCGGCCGCGGTGCGGGTGTCGGAGACCGTCAGGACGGCGACGGCAAGCGGCACGAAGCCTTGGTCGGTGAAGTGAGTGCTCATCAATGCCTCGCGTCGGTTTGGAGGAAGAATTTAGCCGCAAATGAACGCTAATGAACGCAAAAAAGAAAGAACCGAGCCGGTTCGCATGCTGCGCGCGGTGCCCCGATCATCCCAACGGCGCCTGAGCGGAAACGCGGCGATGCAACGCGCCGCAGGCAATGTCCGCATTGAATCAATTTGCGTTCATTTGCGTTCATTTGCGGCAAAATTCCGTATTTCTTCATTTGCGGTAGGCTGACGTCAGAGCCACTTGGGAATCAGGATCAGCCCCCAGGTGACCACGGTGAGGGTCATGCTCATGAAGACCGCGGCGGAGGCGATGTCCTTGGCGCGGGCGGACAGGTCGTGACGCTCCAGGCCGACGCGATCGACATTGGCCTCAATGGCGGAGTTCAACAACTCCACGACCAGGACCATCAGCAGGCAGCCGATCAGTAGCGCCCGCTCCACCGGGGTCGCCCCCAGCCAGAGTCCCAGGGGCACGAGAAACAGGAGCAGGAACAGTTCCTGGCGAAAGGCCTCCTCCGCCTGAAAGCACGCCTTGAATCCCTGCATGGAAAAGCCGAAGGCGTAGATGACCCGCTTCCAGCCCCGTTCATTGTGATTGGCCATGGGCTATGCCGAGGTCGACGCAGGCCGCCAGGCCAGGTCCAACTGGCGTGCCGCGCGCACGTCGTCGAGGCGGCGTACCGGCATGGTGTGCGGGGCGCCCTTCACCAGTTCCGGGTTGGTCCGCGCCTCCTCGCGGATGGCGACCAGCGCGGCGACGAAACCGTCCAATTCCTCTTTACTCTCGGTCTCGGTGGGCTCGATCAGCAGGCATTCGGGCACCAGCAAGGGGAAATAGGTGGTGGGGGCGTGGTAGCCGTAATCGAGCAGGCGCTTGGCGAAGTCCATGGCATTGACGCCGAATTCCTTGGCCTCGCGTTTGACGGTGATGATGAACTCATGGCTCGCCCGCCGCCGCGGATAGGCGGCCTCGAAGCCGGCCTCCCTGAGTCTGGCCATGAGGTAATTGGCGTTCAGGGTGGAGAATTCGGAGACCCGCTTCATGCCCTCGCGCCCGAGCATCCGCGCATAGACATAGGCGCGCAGCAGGATGCCCATATTGCCGCCGAAGGCGGTGAGCCGCCCGATGGACTGGGGCCGGTCGTGCTCGACGAGCCAGCGATAGCCGTCGGCGTCCCGGGCCACCAGCGGCACCGGGAGGAAGGGCTCCAGCCGCTTGGATACGCCCACCGGACCGGCCCCGGGACCGCCGCCGCCGTGGGGGGTGGAGAAGGTCTTGTGCAGGTTCATGTGGATGACGTCGAAGCCCATGTCACCGGGGCGGACCTTGCCCAGGATGGCATTGAGATTGGCGCCGTCGTAATACAGGAGTCCGCCGGCCGCGTGCACGATGCCGGCGATCTCCTGGATATTGCGGTCGAAGACCCCGACAGTGCTCGGGTTGGTCAGCATGATACCGGCGGTCTGGGGACCCACCGCCGCCCGCAGCGCGGCGATGTCCACGTCCCCGTCCGGACCGGTCGGAACCTCGCGTGCCACGAAGCCGCACATGACGGCGGAGGCCGGATTGGTCCCGTGGGCGGCGTCCGGCACCAGGATCTCGGTGCGGGCCGCGTCATTGCGGGCCAGGTGATAGGCGCGGATCATCGCCACGCCGGCGAATTCGCCCTGGGCACCCGCGGAGGGCGCCAGCGACACCGCGTGCATCCCGGTGACCTCTTTGAGCATCTCCTGAAGCTCGAAGAGACAGGCGAGCACCCCCTGGCCGTGGCTTTCCGGGGCCGCCGGGTGCCGGCCGAGGAAGCCCGGCAGCGAGGCGAGCGTATGACAGGCGCGCGGGTTGTACTTCATGGTACAGGAGCCCAGCGGATAGAAATGGGTGTCGATGGAGAAGTTCTTCTGCGACAGCCGGGTGTAGTGACGCACCGCCTGGAGTTCCGAGACCTCCGGCAACAGCGGCCGGGAGGCGCGGCGCTGGGCGGCGGGAAGGTCGGCGCAGTCCGCCAGTTGGAGTGGGGCCTGGGCGGTGGCGCGGCGGCCGGGTTGGGATTGTTCGTGGATCAGCATGGGGTTTGAGCGTCTTGGATGCAGTGTAACGAAGGCCGGTGAGCCCAGAAAAAGCAGTTTAGCCGCAAATTAACTCTAATAATCAGAGACTTAGACTTTACTGCATGTTCCCCGCCCGGGTGATGCCCGCGACGATGCTAACCAGCAGATTTGTTTGCGCTTATTTGCGTTCATTTGCGGCCAAATACTCTTTTTGGGATGACTGATCGCGCGACGAAAGGGATCAGTTCATCCCGGCGGCCTTGATCACTGTCACGGCCATTCCGCGAACTGCGGCGGCGTCATCGGTCCGCGCAGCGGACCCTACGGCAGAGGGTCCGCTGTGCGGACCAACGACGTCGGCCGGAGCGATGATCAAGGAATCATCTGCCGTGCCCGGCGCGCGGGGATCAGCCTAACGCCGCCAGCGCCGCGTCATAATCCGGCTCCTGCGTGATCTCCGGAACCAACTGCGTATAGACCACCCGGTCGTGCGCATCCAGCACGATCACGGCGCGGGCGGTGATGCCGGCGAGCGGTCCGTCAGTGATCAGCACGCCGTAGTCCTTGGCGAAGTTGCGCGAGCGCATCATGGACAGGCTGACCACATTGGTCAGCCCCTCGGCGCTGCAAAAGCGGTCCATGGCGAAGGGCAGGTCGGCGGAGACGATCAGGGCGACCGCGTCGGCCTTGCCGGCCATGGCCTCATTGAAGCGCTTGGTGGAGGCGGCGCAGACGCCGGTGTCCAGACTCGGGACTATGTTCAGGAGCTTCTTCTTGCCGGCGAAGTCGGCGAGCGACTTGTCGCTGAGATCCTTGGCGACCAGCGTGAAAGCCGGTGCCGGGCTGCCGACGGCGGGCAGGTCGCCGGACAGGCTGACGGGGTTACCTTGCAGGGCGGTCTTGGCCATTGTCTTGGGTCTCCAGTGGTGTTGGTCAATCGTCGTTTGCTGCGGGTCGGTGCGTGCTTGGGCGTTCGGTCAGGGTCGCGGTCACCCGGCGTACCGCGAGGTCGCTGGTCCGCGTAGGGTCCGCTGCGCGGACCGCCGGCACTATGACGGCCGGGCCCCCGCGGCAACGATCTGCGCCAACCGGGCCGCGTACCGCTCCATCTCCTGCGCGGTGCGCACCTCGGTGGCACAGACCAGCAGCGCCGACCCCAGTTCCGGGTAGTCCTGGCCCAGGTCGAAGCCGCCCAGGATGTCTTCGGCGGCAAGCGACCTTAGCACATCCGCGGCCGGGGCCGGCAGGCGCAGGGCCTGTTCGTGGAACACCGGGCGGTCGAACAGCGGTTCGATCCCCGGGACGGCACAGAGCAGCGCCGCGAGCTGCCTGGTATTGGCGTGACAGGCGGCGGCCACCCGCTCCAGCCCCGCCGCGCCCAGGATCGCCAGATGGATGGTGGCGGCGGTGACCAGCAGGCCTTGGTTGGTGCAGATGTTGGAGGTCGCCTTGCCGCGGCGGATGTGCTGCTCGCGCGCTTGCAGGGTGAGGGTGAAGCCGGGCTTGCCGTCGAGATCCAGGGTGCGCCCGATGATGCGGCCGGGCATCTGGCGTACCAGGTCCTTCTTGCAGCACAGGAAACCCGCGTAGGGTCCGCCGGAGGACAGGGGTATCCCCAAGGGCTGGACCTCCCCGCAGGCAATGTCCGCGCCGGTGCCGCCCCACTCGCCCGGCGGCTTGAGGAGTGCCAGCGCGGTGGGGTTGACCACGCCGATGACCAGCGCGCCATGGGCCTGGGCCCAGTCGGTAAGGTCATCGGCATCCTCGATGATCCCGAAGAAGTTGGGCTGGTTGATCACCACGGCCGCGAAGCCCGCATTCCCGACCAGACCGTCGAGCGTCGCCGCCGGGGTGTGCCCGCCGCGCCGGTCGAAGGGGGCCTCGACGAGCTCGATCCCCTGCGGTTCCACGATACCACGCAGTGCCCGCCGATAGGCCGGGTGCAGGGCGCGCGGCACCAGCACCCGGCTGGACTTGGCCTTGCGGTTGGCGCGCACTGCCATCAGCACCGCCTCCGCCAGGGCCGAGGCCCCGTCGTAGAGCGAGGCGTTGGAGACCTCCATGGCGGTCAGGGCCGTCATCATGGACTGGAACTCGTAGAGCAGTTGCAGGGTGCCCTGGCTCGCCTCCGCCTGGTAGGGGGTGTAGGCGCTGTAAAACTCGCCACGGGCGGCGATCTGCCACACCGCCGCCGGGATGTGGTGGTCATAGGCCCCGGCGCCGATGAAGCACGCGGCCTCGCCATCGGCACGGGCGCGACCTTGCATCAGGCGGGCGATGTCCATCTCCGCGAGCCCGGTAGGGATGGCGGCGAGTTCGCCGATGCGAAGCTCCGCCGGAATCTCGTCGAACAGGTCGTCGATGGCGCCGACGCCGATGGTGCCGAGCATGGCGGCGATGTCCGCGTCGGTATGGGGTACGAAGGGCATGTCAGGTCAGGCCTCCGCGTCGACCACCGCCTGGTAGCCGGCGGCGTCCAGCAGGCCGCCGAAGGCGCCCGGCGTGGCGAGCCGCAGGGTAAAGATCCAGCCCGCATCATAGGCGCCCTGATTGATCGCCTCCGGGGTGTCGGCCAGGGCCGTATTGGCCTCCAGCACCTCCCCGCTCAAGGGGGCGTAGATGTCGGAGGCGGCCTTGACCGACTCGACCACGGCGCAGGCCTGCCCGGCCTCCACCTCGGTGCCGACCTCGGGGGTCTCGACGAAGACGATGTCGCCCAGGGCCTCCTGGGCATGGTCGGTGATGCCGACGGTGACGGTACCGTCGCCGTTGTCCTTCACCCACTCGTGGCTCTTGGTGTAACGCAGGTCAGCAGGGACTAGGCTCATGGTTCTCTCCCGGTGGGGCCGGCGGGCCGGCCGATCGCTGTGAAGTTGCAGTGGCATCGCCTGTGCGGACGGCGCCGGTGGATTTCGTATTGGTCGGTCGTGATCGTGGTTGCGGGCATTGCGCGAATTGCGGCGTCGTTAGTAACGAGTCGATAACAAGTCAAACACAAACCAGTCGTTGTCGTTGTCGTTGTCGTTGTCGTTGTCGTAATCGGAGAAGCGATGCAAGTTGCGGTGGGAGAGCATCCGGGGTGCCACGATAATCTCGACAACGACAACGACAACGACAACGACGCGTTAGGGCCGGAGGGTCCGCTGTGCGGACCAATGCTCAGAGTGCCTGGACCGCGCTGCCGTTGCGTACAAAGGTGGTCTTGACCACGCGCGCCGGGACCTGCTTGCCGCGGATGTCCACGGTGCAGTCGGCACCGATGCCGGGCACTATCCGCGCGAAGGCGATGGAACGCTCCAGGGTCGGGGAGAAGCCGCCGGAGCTGATCTCACCCACCTCGCGCCCGTCGCTGAAGACTTTCTGGTGTCCGCGCAGCACCCCGCGACCGGTCAGGAGCAGGCCGACGAAGACCCGGTGAGCGGGGTCGTCGCGCACGGCGGTCAGCGCCGCCCGGCCGACGAAGTCGCGCTCCGTGGGCTCCCAGGCGATGGTCCAGCCGAGACCGGCCTCCAGCGGGCCGACCGTCTCGTCCATGTCCTGGCCATAGAGGTTCATGCCGGCCTCCAGCCGCAGGGTGTCGCGGGCGCCCAGGCCGCAGGGTTGAACCCCGGCACTGATCAGCCCGCGCCAGAGTCCGGGGGCGTCGGCGGCGGGGAGCATGACCTCGAAACCGTCCTCGCCCGTGTAGCCGGTGCAGCCCACGAACCAGTGCTCACCGTCGGCGGCGAAAAAGGGCTTGAGTGCGAGTGCCGCCTCACGACAGTCGGCGGGCAGCAGGGGGGCGGTCAGGGCCCGGGCCTCGGGCCCCTGGACGGCGATCATGGCCAAATCGCGGCGGCGGTCGATCGCGAGGTCGAAGCCCGCGGCGTGTGCCTGCATCCAGTCCAGATCCTTGTCCGCGGTCCCGGCATTGACCACCAGCCGATAGCGCTCAGGGCCGCGGTAGTAGACGATCAGGTCGTCCACCACCCCGCCCTGGTCGTTGCACATACAGGAGTAGAGCGCCTTGCCCGGGACCTTGAGCTTGGCCACGTCGTTGGCGAGCAGGTAACGCAGGAAGTCGCGGGCGCCGGGGCCTGCGAGGTCCACGGGCTGCATGTGAGAGACATCGAAGACCCCGGCGTGGCGGCGCACCGCGTGGTGCTCCTCCAACTGGGAACCATAGTGCAGCGGCATGTCCCAACCGCCGAAGGGGACGATGCGGGCGCCCAGGCGCTCGTGCTCGGCAAACAGGGGGGTACGCAATCCCATTCGACTCTCCTCGCTCCGGCCGGGGCAGTGCCGGCAGTGGTCTGAACAATAGGGTACGGCCGCGGCGCCCGATCTTGCTATCGAGCCCCCGGCATCGCCCCTCTGTCCTGGACCTGAGAGTTTGCGGGCCAGGCGCTTGCGGCCCGGCCGGCTGCCCCGTCGGTGGGTTGCGGTCTGAGCCAACAGACGGCAACCGCTCTCCAGAGTCGGTCTTAAGCCCCGTGGTCCGGTGTGCCTGAGCGATTCCGGGCGGTGTTGCGCCTTCGGCGCCGGCGCAACGGCCGGTCTCTCCCAGGGGGCATGACACGAAGGGCGACTATACGGGCGCCCGGGCGGGATTTCCAGCCCGGGGCGCGGCGGCGGTCCCGCTCGCCGGCCCGCCAACCGGGCCAACCGGCGCGTCCGGACCCTCGTGACTCACTCGGCTGACGCGCCCAGGAAGATCGAGGTGACCTTGCCCCCCTCGAACTTGAAGATCAAACCGCCGTAAAGCGAGCCGGCCACGAAGTCGTCCGCCCCGCTTTCGTCCTTGTTCCAATCGCGTTGGTAGGCTTTTCTGACCTCGGCCTCGGTGCTGCCGATCTTGATCCCCTGTTTCGTGCTCAGCGTGCTCGGCGCGGACACCGAAATCGATTCGATCGACTTGCGCCCGCCCTTCTTTTCGGACGCCATCCCGAGCACGATCCCGCAATCCTTGTAAACCCAGTCCTGGTGCCAGGCCCCGTCCGCGCCCCAGAGTTCCTCGGGTCCGCGGGTCGGCTGGCAGTCGATCTTGCCCTTGAGCGCGGACTCCGGCAGACCGTCACGCAGGTCGCCGATGCGTTCCGAGTGCAGCAGGGCGAATTCATCCCCGGCGCCCGCGACCGGGCCTGCGAGCAGCGCCGCGAGGGCGCCCGCGGTAAGGAAGGTCGTCAAGCGCATTTGTCGTTCTCCGCGGCGCTGTCCTGCCGCTTGAAGGTGTGACCGGCGCAGTCGGCGCACAGCGGGATGCGCCCGGCCTTGACGAAGTGGGTCTTGGCCCCGCAGCGGTCGCACACGAGCGTGCCCGGCCCCGTCACCTCGCCCGCCTGATAGAGGGTCAGTTGGCGGGCGGTCTCCGCCCACTGGGCGAGCTGCAGGCTGGTCTGGTCGGCCACCTGGGTGAACATATCCATCATCCGCTGCTCGATCAGCTCCAGGTCGAAGCGCCACCAGTCGCGGATGTCCTGGCCGGTCTCGGCGATATAGGTCGCCGCGTCCTCCACGTCCCGGCGCAGATAGTCCGTGACCTTGTTGGCCTCCTCCCGGGTCAGTTCGCCCAGTTCCACCATATTGTCGCGCGCCCTGTCCAGCAACTCCCGGACGTGGGGCACCGTCTCCTGCGAGGCGCCCTCCAGGGTATCGCGGGTGCGTTTGAGCAGTTCCTCGTAGGCCTCCACCATCTTATCGACTGGCGTCTCGCCTGGGTGCTTGGTGTCCGGATCGGTCATCTGGGGGTCTCCGTCTGGCGGGTGAATCGGTCGCCGCGCCCCGGGGGCACGGGTCTGGCGCAAGTTTGCCTGAAGTGGTGGATTTGGCAACCGGCAAGGGTCGCTCGACCGCCAGGGCGCGGCGGGGCGGTCGGGACCTTGCAGAAGAGGATTGTCCGCAAATGAACGCAAATGAACGCAAATAAGATCAATATTAAGGGCGTGCCATTGGCGGAGGCCCCGAGCCAACCCGCGGACCCCGTGGGAGCGGCGTCCCGCCGCGAGCGGCCCCTCAGACGGCGCTGGCTCCGCTATAAATCCTACGGAAATACCCGCCCAAGCTCTGTGCGGTGTCGCGCATCGCGCGCCGTCGTCGCCTGGATGGCGCGCAGGTCGTCGCCTGGGTGGAGCGCAGCGCAATCCAGGTCCCGCCGCCGCAAAGCCCCCGCCAGGTCCGCCACCAGGCGCAACTGCTCGGACCCTTGGCGTAGGGTGCGCCGCGCGCACCTTCCGAGGCCGCGGATGAACGAAATGGCGTGAGTCTTGGTCAACGCAGCGGTGCGCGCGGCGCACCCTACGGGTCCGGTGCGGCTCATGGCCCGGGCATCTCCGCCCGGCTGCGCCAGGCCGGCGTACCGAGCACCCCCGCGCTGATCGCTGTGACCTCCCCCGGCCTATAGTCCCGCACCCTCTCCAGGTGCCCCCACACCGGCCGCGGCCAGCAGGCGTCCCCCGGGTCGCGCCCGACCACGTGCACATGCAACTGCGGCACCAGATTGCCGATCCAGGCCACATTGACCCTGGGGCACGCGAGCGTCCCGGTCAGGAAGTCCGAAACCCGCTTGCAATCCGCCAGCACCGCCTCGCGCTGCCCGGTCGGCAGGTCCAGCAGGTTCGCAAGCGTGGTCTCCGGCACCAGGATGAACCAGGGCACCGCGGCGTTCCTGTGCAGCAGCAAGTGGGTGGCGGGCAAGCGGCCCAGGCGGTGGCAGTCGGTCAGGAGTTGGGGGTGGATGGTGAATTCGGTCATGGTCGGATTCCTTGATAGGCGGGCCTTCACGCCGCGCTCGCGCCCGTGGCACCGCTGCCGTGCCGACGGCAGCGCTCCCGCCGCGTCGCTGGTGACACCGCTCCAGCGGTGTCACCCATGTGTCAGGCGCTCTGCGCCGCGAGGTCGAAGTGCCCGGCCGCGACCGAGGCGGGCGCCGGTCAGCCCAGGCCGCACAGCGGCCAACACATGGGTGACACCGCTTGAGCGGTGTCACCAGCGCCCTTTGCGCGGCGTGAACAGCCTTCACAGGGTCGAAGCGGCTGACCGAGGGAACCGGTCGCCGCGCTCATTGCGAATGGGTTTCGCTCGGTCAATAGGCCCTCGGTGTCAGGGAAGCATCGGGCGGTCATAACACGCGTCCCGAGTGAATTTCCCGGACCAGGTGCCGGCCAGCGTTTCAAACTCTGCCCAGTCGCCGTCCGCTTCGGCGGTTTCCGCCGAAGCGTCGGACGGCTTGGCCGCGCCGGTCTTGTGCTTCAAATGGCCGATGAAATCCTGGACCTCCAGCGCTTGGGCCTCCGCGAGGGTCTTGGTTTCCTCGCAGATCAGGTCGGCAAGGGTTGGCATCATGGTGTATCCGGGTCGTGCGGCACGGGATCTGATCGCCGCAATCGGGCATTGCGTTCTTCCCGCGAGGGTACGTCGATGTGATCGACCCGTGCGATGTTGAACCGCGGACGCCCCGGCAGTGACTCTCGGGGCTCTTCGTCAAGGGGGCAGATCATCGGCTTGCGCGGGTGACGCAGTTCTTCCGGAATGGGAACCGAATCAGGGGCGTTCTCGACGACGATGCGGCGGATAGGTTGCATGATCGTGCCTGGTGGTATTGGATCAACGGGGGCGCTTGCGCGGCCGGTCCTTGGATCGAGGCCGTCGAAGCTTGGACCGATAGGAGGCAAATTCAGACTGCGCTGCCGCCCTTTCGTCTGCCCATTGCCGGACGTCAGGCGCGTCTCTGACCACGGCGGCATAGATGCGCGCGGACTCCTCAAAGAGCCGCAGGGCTTCCTTCGATTTCCCGATCGCCGCTTCGATGCGTGCGAGGTCGACGCAACTCACCGCCAAGTCCCGCTGCCAGTCGGCGTTGCTCGGGTCCTGCTCGGCCAGGCGCCGGCTGATCGCCAGAGACTCCCCGAACGCCGCCTGGGCCGCCGGCAACTGGCCCTGGGCCTGCAAGACACCGCCGACGCGACTGTGCGCCACCGCCAGGTCCAACTGCCAGCCGGCATTGCCCGGGTCCTGCTCGGCCAGGCGTCGGCTGATCGCCAGGGTCTCGCCGAATGCCGCCTGGGCCGCTGCCAACTGGCCCTGGGCCTGCAAGACATCGCCGACGCGACCATGCGCCACCGCCAGGTCCCGCTGCCAGCCGGCGTTGCCCGGGTCCTGCTCGGCCAGGCGCCGGCTGATCGCCAGATACTCCCCAAACGCCGCCTGGGCCGCTGCCGACTGGCCCTGGGCCTGCAAGACATCGCCGACGCGACTGTGCGCCACCGCCAGTTCTCGCTGCCAGCCGGCGTTGCCCGGGTCCCGCTCGGCCAGGCGCCGGCTGATTGCCAGGTACTCGCCGAACGCCGCCTGGGCCGCTGCCAATTCCCCCTGAGCCTGCAAGACACCGCCGACGCGACAGTGCGCCACCGCCAGGTCCCGCTGCCAGCCGGTGTTGCCCGGGTCCTGCTCGGCCCGGCGCCGGATGATCCCAAGAGTCTCGCCGAACGCCGCCTGGGCCGCTGCCAACTGGCCCTGGGCCTGCAAGACATCGCCGACGTTGCTGTGCGCCACCGCCAGCTCCCGCTGCCAGCCAGCGTTGCTCGGGTCCCGCTCGGCCAGGCGCCGGATGATTGCCAGAGACTCCCCGAACGCCGCCTGGGCCGCCGTCAATTGGCCCCGGGGCTCCCAAACGCAACCGAGCAACGACTGGGCATCGCTCTCGGCCGGCCTGTCCGCCGCGTCTCTCGCAAGTTGGAGAGCCTCCGCCGCAGTCTCGGCAAGTTGCGCGGTCTCACCACGCAGATGACGAGACCAGGCGCCGATGAGCAGGGTCCATGCCCTGGCCCGTCCCGCGACCAGTCCGGTGCTATCGAGTTCACGGAGCGCTCGGGCCAACGCGGCGAAATCCTCCGGCCGGGCGCCGCCAACCCAGTCCCGGTTCATCGACTCCAGGGCTCCGGCCCCGGCGTCCGCATCGGCGCAGAGCAGGTGATAGACCCACTCGATCCGTCCGGCCGTTGTCTGGTCCCCGGCAAAGCAGGCCGCCGCCCGGTCGGACAGTTCGCGCAAGCGCCCCGGGTCCTGCGCCGCCAGCCGTCTGCGCCAGCCCAAGCGGGTGGCCTCATGGACATTGAATAGACCCCGGTCCGGACGGCCGTAATGCTCGACGAAGCTTAAGCCCTGGGGTCGCTCGAATCGGCCTCGGGCCTCGATCGCCGGGATCGCCAGCACCTGCGCCAAGAGCCCGGCATCGAACCAATGGAGTACGGCGGCGGCGTCCAGTGCCTCCCGCAAGGCGCGCCGCTCCGGCTCCGGGTAAACGGAGAGCCGGAACTCGGCCATGATCGCCGCCTGGGCCTGCACATCGCCCTGTGTCGCCGTCAGCCGCTCGATGAGTGTGTCTTCGATGTCCATGGTCGCTCAGCACTTGGCCGCGATGGTGTCACAGAAGCTGGAGACCGCGGCCGGGTTGCCGCCCGTATAGAGCAATATGGTGTCGAGGTGCTTTTCATGCGCCAGATTCGGGTAGCGCCGCTCGATCCAGGGCACCCAGTGCGCGACCTCGGTGATGGGCTGCAAAGGGATGTGCTGGGCCAGGTCGCGCCAGGGGGCGGCGGTACGGCTCGGGACCTGTTGCCCGGCGACGATGACGGCGAGCCCCAAGGCCGTCTCCACCTCGCGAAGCAACTGCTGGCCCAGCCAGTCCGCCACCGGCTGGTTGTTGACCGCCAGTTCATAGGTGTCGAAGATGGCGAGGACCGGGCGCCGCAGTTCCCTCAGGTCCTTGCGCAGCAGATGCGTCTTGCAGGCACCGGCACGGCAAAAGGTGGGCAGGTGCTGGTCGCCGAGGTCCAGGTGGAACTGGCCGAGTACGGCCTCGACGTCCTGTCCGCCGCCCTTGAAGTCGACCTGGACCACCGGGATGCCGAGCCGCCGGGCATAGGCGACCGCCTGCCGGACCAGCAGGCTCTTGCCGAGCCCGGAGCCGCCCTCGTAGAGCAGGATGCGCTCGCGCGAGCGGCCGGCCAGCAGGTCCACGAGCGAGGGCCATTCCTGCAGGGTGCGGTCGGCGAGGTCGGGGACGAAGGCGACGGGTTCAGGCCAGCGGACGGTGGGCGGCTCGATGCCCGTGAGGCCCAGGCGTTGCGCAATCCACTGGATAAGCTGATTCAGTTCCGCGTCCGTCGCGAAGGGCCGGAAGCGGTGCCAGGCGCGCAGCCGCACCGGGATCAGGTCCGGGGCGACCTCGCCGAGCAAGGCCAGGCGGATGCGCGGGTTGTCGCTCGCCTCGTCGTAGAGGTATTGCTGGAACAGACTCGCCTCCACCGCCGCACCCAGGCCCATCCCGCGCGGGGCACTCTTGTCGTGGGCGGCGAACCACCCCGCGGAGCCGATGACCAGCACGCAGTCCGACTCGTTGGCGCAGTCCTCGCACCACTTGGGCCAGCCCTCGTCCGGACCGCCGGGCCGGTCTTCGACCAGGAACTGATCAAGCATCACCGGCAGCCCCGACTGGCGCAGCAGTTCGCCCAGCCGACGTACCTCCCGGGCGTGCTCGGGGCCCTCCTGGCGGTAGCTGATGAAGACCTGGTTGCGCATTCGGCGGCTTGGCTTGAGGGTCCGGGGGTTGGGATGGTTGCAAACTTGCAAACTATGTCAAATGGGATGGGGCTTGCAAGCCGGTGTCGACTAATCCGGGCGCGTCGGCCCATGCCGCCCGCTCAGTTATCCTCGGCGTCTCAAACGTTTCGGACGGGGCGAATGCCCCGTCCGGCCTGGGAGCACGGGTTGGACGCTGGGAGCGCCGCACCCCAGTGCGGCACGGCCTCGCGCCCACCTGTGGCGCCGCGTTCTGCAGATAGGACGCGCCGCACTGGGGTGCGGCGCTCCCAGTAGCCGGAGTGATCGTCGAAGTCCCGCGTGCCCTTTCCTTATCCATGCACGACACGCCCACGCTCCAGCGCCTGCCGCTCCAGCGAGGCCGCGACCTGCGCGGCCCGGGTGACCTCGGCGCGGGTGCGCACGACGACTTCAATCGGTAGCCGCAGCCCGTGCAGACTGCGATAGACCTCCCGCGCACGGCGATAGCCGGGCTGGTCGGAGGCGCCGACGATGACCAGGAGATCGATATCGCTGTCCTCGGTCGGCTGGCCCCAAGCCTGGGACCCGAACAACAGGATCTGTTCCGGATGGACCGCCGCGACGATACGGCGCACGGCCTCGTCGAGCAATTCGGAACCGAGGCTATTCACGCGACTCACCGTCGATGATTCCCTTGAGCCGCAAGGCCTCGCGCGTCAGGCCCTGGCGCAGGGGCAGGTCCTGCTTGTCGGGGAGGTCCAGGTTGGTGGCGAAGAACCATACCGCATCGCCCCTTTCGACATAGCCGACATACCACCCGATTGACGGCTGCGCCCTGCCGGTCCAGCCGGTCTTGGCCCGAATGCGGTAGGTCGGGGTGGTCTCGACCAGCATGATGTCGCGCAGGGTGTCGTAGGATGCGGCGCTGAAGGGGAGGCTGCGCCGATAGACCTGCTTGAGGAATTCAATTTGCTCCAGCGCGTTGACGGTCAGTGAGCCGTCGAGCCAGAAGGTGGTTTCATTGAAGGGCTCGCGCAGCTCACCATAGGCCGCGCGATGGAGATAATCGCGATACCGCGGTGCGCCGATGCGGCGTGCCAATTCCTGATAACACCAGACGCAGGACACCCGAAAGGCGCTGGCCAGCGTCTGATCGCGATTCCAGTCCGGGTAATCGTAGCTGTGCCCATCCCACTTGAGCACCTCATCCTTTCCGGCTATCGCCCGTTCCTCGAGTGCGATCAGGGAATTGAGTATCTTGAAGGTGGATGCCGGCGAGAATCGGTGCTGCGCGCGCGGGGCGTTGTAAATGAAGGTCGGTCCCTCGGCCAACGGCGAAATCACCATGGTCCCGTCGCGGCCAGCCCGGGCGAAGAGCCCGGCGATTGCCTGGTCATCCGCGACCGTGGGCGGAGTGAGAACAATCGCAAGGAGGGCGAGCAGCGCCCCTCGCAGGGTCTTCATGCGCCGCCCGGCTCGGGTAGTTCCGCCCGCGCCCACCGGATGGCGGCGATGCGCGCCTTGCGGATGGCCGCGGGGATGAGCGGCGGGGCGCCCGCGGCGGCGGCGATGGTCTGGACATCGACGGCGGCGGCGGCGTCGCGCAGTCGGCGCAGGGTCGCGGCCTGGGGGTAGGGGCGCTCGGCGGAGCCGGTGCGCCCGCGGAAGTCCGCCTCGCAGGCGGTGAGCATCTGGTGGAAGCGCGCGGGGCGGCGGAAGGCGTCGCTGCGCTCCAGCAGATCCAGGATGGTGGCGTGGCGCAGTTCGTTGACGGTATGGACCAGTCCGTGGTCGCGGGCGGTGATGCGGGCCAGGGCACGGAAGTGGTTGGGGACGCGAAAGCGGTCGCAGACGCCTTCCAGCAGCGCGACGCTGCGTTCTTCATGGCCGTGGTGGCGCGGCAGGATCTCCGCCGGGGTGGTGCCCTTGCCCAGGTCGTGACAGAGGGCGGCGAAGCGGACCTCAAGGTCCGGGGAGAGGCGCGCGGCCATGTCCACCACCAGCATGACGTGCACGCCGGTGTCGATCTCCGGATGCCACTTCGCGGGCTGGGGTACGCCCCAGAGGCGGTCGAGTTCCGGCAGCAGGCGGGCCAGGGCCCCGCAGTCGCGCAGGACCTCGAAGAAGCGCGAAGGGTGCTCCTCCCCCAGGGCCTTGGCCAATTCCTGCCAGACCCGTTCCGGGACCAGTGCGTCCACCTCCCCGGCGGCGACCATGGCGCGCATCAGGTCCAGGGTTTCGGGGGCGACCGCGAAG
Source organism: Candidatus Thiodictyon syntrophicum (assembly GCF_002813775.1). Classification (NCBI taxonomy): domain Bacteria; kingdom Pseudomonadati; phylum Pseudomonadota; class Gammaproteobacteria; order Chromatiales; family Chromatiaceae; genus Thiodictyon; species Candidatus Thiodictyon syntrophicum. Next base: position 5,250,401 of record NZ_CP020370.1, on the reverse strand, counting down.
CCCAGGTGGGCGAAGCGGGCGGCGAAGCGGGCGACCCGCAGGATGCGCACCGGGTCCTCGCTGAAGGCCGGGGAGCAGTGGCGCAGGACCCGCGCCTTCAGGTCCACGAGTCCGCCGAAGGGGTCGATGAGGGTGCCGTCCGGGGCCTGCGCCAGGGCGTTGATGGTGAGATCGCGCCGCCGCAGGTCCTCCTCCAGTGTCACCGCGGGGTCGGCCTGAACGACGAAGCCGCGGTACCCGGGGGCGGTCTTGCGCTCGGTCCGGGCCAGGGCGTATTCGGCCTTGGTCTGGGGGTGCAGGAAGACCGGGAAGTCCCGGCCGACCTGGGTGAAGCCGCGGCGCAGCAGCGTGTCCGGATCGGCGCCGACCACCACATAGTCCCATTCGACCGGGACCCGGCCCAGCAAGGGGTCGCGCACGGCCCCGCCGACCAGGTAGACCTGCAAACCGGCGGCGGGGTCCGCCACCGGGGGGCGGGGGAGGGCGGACATCGGCGTCAGCTCCGGGGGACCTTGGTGTCGATCCGCAGCGGGACCCCGTCGTTGCCGAGGTGACCGGTCGTCGTGGGCCCGCCCAAAGCCTGCACCGGTGGCGGGGGCGGCGGCGCCGCGCCGCCGCGCAAGCCGCTGAAGTGCCGACGCAGTGCCCCCAGCACGCGCTTGATACCGTGCCACAGCATCGGCAGCAGCCAGATCAGGAGCAGGAAGAACAGCGCCAGCGAGATAAGGAAAATGCCGGGGTGGGTCAGTGCCAGCAGGAGCCCGCCGATGACGCCCACGTCCTCGGTGACCGAGGCGATCCAGTTGGTGAATGGCTCAGGGGAGGTGTTGAGCATGATCCTGGTGCCGGCCTTGGTGGCGTGGCTGGCCGCCGCCACACCGCCGCCCAGGAGGCCGACCAGCATATCCCCCAAAGGCCCCACGTCGCCCGCCGCACCCACGGCCATCAGGGCGCCGGCCGGGATGCGGATGAAGGTGTGCAGGCCGTCCCAGATGCTGTCGAACCCGGGGACCTTGTCGGCGAAGAACTCGACGACGAACATGGCGCCGGCCGCGAGCAACACCCTGGGATCGGCCAGGATATCCAGGCCCGGGGGCAGGTCCACGGAGCCCGTGGCGCCGGCCAGGCCGAGCACCAGCATGGCGGCGTAGAGATTGATGCCGCTCGCCCAACTGGCACCGAGGGTCAGGGCAAGGGTTTGGGTCAGGGTATCCATGGCGACCTCGTGCGGATTGGGATTGGGGATCGTTGCTTGATTATAGGCCCGGCCGCGGGCTGCGCACCGCTGCTTCTTGTCGGCGCGCCGACGCCGGCCGCCGGGGTTTCGGCTTTGATCATCGTTCCAGCCGACGGCCGCCTTCCGGAGTCCAAGGCTTCAGCCTTGGTCTTGTACCTCCAAGGCTGAAGCCTTGGACTCCAGCCCGGAGCGGCCGGAACGATGATCAAGGCCGCCCGCGGCGCTGGGGCGTTAGAATGCAGCCCCTTCCAACCCTACTCAAGCGGCCCCGTCATGCGCTACCTCCTCTACCTGCTCCTGTTTGTCCTGCTCCTCTTCGGCATCTGGCCTTACTACACGATTTTCCGGCTGGACGGCGCCCTGAGTAAGGAGGACACCACCGAACTCGCCACCATGGTCGATCTGCCCGCGATCCGCGCTCACTTCAAGGCGCGCGTCACGGCCGGTGCCGACCAGTTGCTGCCGGTCGCCGACCCCAAGAGTACCATGGGGTGGATTCGCCAGAACCTGGAGCGGCTGGGTGACTCGGCCCTCGACCAGGCGATCACCCTGCCCTGGGTGCGTGAAACTCTGCGCCAAGCGGTCTCCGAGGCGACCCACCAGAGCCCGCCCTTCCTGTTGAGCGGCATCGACTTCGCCTTTTTCGAGTCCTACAACCGCTTCCTGATCCGCATCGGCGACCTGGGGCGCAATCCGACCCATGTGCGGCTCACGCTGGAAGGGACCGAGTGGAAGATTACGGACATTATCCGCTAGGGGACAAAGAGGATTGAGCCGCAAATGAACGCAAAAGGACGCAAATAATCAAGTCGTTCCAGTTGTTCCCCGGCTCCCCGGCGGGCGTGGCGCAGTGCTGCTCTGAGTAGCTGCTCTTATTTGCGCTTATTTGCGTTCATTTGCGGCTAAACACTCTTCTTAGGATCAGCAGGGCTGCAGCATGCCCTCCCGGCAGATGAACGCGGCGATCTCCGCAACCCCCAGGCCCTCACGCAGGTTGCTGAAGACGAAGGGCCGCTCGCCGCGCATGCGCCGGGCGTCGCGCTCCATGACTGCCAGTGAGGCGCCGACATGGGGGGCCAGGTCGATCTTGTTGATCACCAGGAGATCCGAGCGGGTGATACCGGGTCCGCCCTTGCGCGGGATCTTCTCGCCTCCGGCCACGTCGATGACATAGAGCGTCAGGTCCGCCAGTTCCGGGCTGAAGGTCGCGGCCAGGTTGTCCCCGCCGCTCTCGATGAAGATCAGGTCGAGCCCCGGCAGGCGCGCCTGCAGGTCCTCCACCGCCGCCAGGTTCATGCTGGCGTCCTCGCGGATGGCGGTGTGGGGGCAGCCGCCGGTCTCCACCCCGATAATCCGCTCCGTGGGCAGGGCCTGGGAGCGGATCAGGAACTCGGCGTCCTCCCGGGTATAGATGTCATTGGTCACCACCGCGATCTGGTAGCGGTCGCGCAGGCGCTTGCACAGCGCGTCCAGGAGCGCCGTCTTGCCGGACCCCACGGGGCCGCCGACACCGACGCGCAGGGGGGATGAATCAGTCATTGAGGCCTCCTATTGTCCAAGTAACGAGCCAAGAACAAGTTAAACAGAAACATGATCGTCGTTGTCGTTGTCGTTGTCGTTGTCGTAATCGGAGAAGCGATGAAATTTTGGTTGCGAGCGAATCCAGGGCTCTACGATAACCTCGACAACGACAACGACAACGACAACGACCATGGCGCTGAGGGCATTCCCTATTGGACTTGCCTGATGGACGTGTTCAACCTATTAGTGAACCGTTCCGAAATTAATAAACGCCGACCTCGATCGGGGACTCCAGGTGCAGCCCGCGCAGCCGCTGTGCATGGTCCGCGAGCGCCTGGGCGCGCTCTTCCTCGCTCAGGTGGGCCGGTCCGTAGCAGATCTGGGGGGCCAGGACCTCGAAGCCGACGAAGCGCAGGATGCCGCGGTTGATCGGTCTCAGGACACCGGCCATGTCGCCGTTGAAGCCGCCGGGCTCATAGGCCTCGCGCGGGCCGCCGGTGGTGAGTGAGAGCATGGCCCGCTTGCCCTGGAAGACGCCGTTCTCATAGAAGTGCCCGCCGCCGTAGGTGCGGCCCATGGCAAACACCCGGTCGACCCAGCCCTTCATCACGGCCGGCAGCCCGAACCACCAGAGGGGGAATTGGAGGATCAAGAGGTCGCACCACTCCAGGTTCTTTAATTCGGTCTCGATCGCGGGGGCGAAGCCGTCGTGCTCGCTCGCGTGCAGTTCTTCAAACTGCTGCTTGAAGAAGTCCGGGTCCTTGACCGTGGTGAAGTTGTGGCGGCCCGACACCGGGTCGAAGCCCATGGCGTGCAGGTCCGAGACGCGGACCTGGTGCCCCGCCTGGGTCAGGGTGTCGCGAGTGGTCGCGAGCAGGGCGCCGTTGAAGCTCCGGGGTTCCGGGTGCCAGTAAACGATGAAGCAGTTCATTGGTTGAAGTCTCCGGTCGTGGATCGGGTTCGGGGCCTCGATCGTCACTCCGGCCACGCGCCCTTGCGGCAACCCGTCGCGGCCTGGGGGCCGCGCCGGGTGTCACCCTCGAGGTGGCCGGAGGTATGATCGAGGCCGGTTTCAGGATCGGAAGAGGCGCGTGTATTGGGTCTCATGGGCGCTGCCGGCGATGGCGAGCGCGGCACAGCAGGCACCGATCTCCTCGTCCGGCAGGGCCAACGCCGTCTCCAGTGCGGGCGGGATCAGGGCCGCGAGCCGGGCCAGGACCTGCTGGCCCTGGGTCTGACCCAGGGGGACGCACTTGACCCCCGCCAGCACCAGGTTCTCGGTCCAGGACCAGGCATAGCCCGCCGCCGCCTGCCGCGGCGCTAGGCCCCAGGCCGCCGCGGCGAAGGCCAGACCGGCCAACTGGGCGCGGGCCAGCACCGGGCGCCAGTCGCGCGCCCCGGCGAGGTCCCAGGCGATCAGCAGATCCGCCAGGGCGCGACCGCGGTTGGCCTCCTCCAGGCGCAGTTCCGCCGTCTCCCGGGCGGCCAGCAATTGGTCGACCCAGCCGGCGCAGGCCTGCGTGTCGCGCGCCCCCGCCGCCGCCTGCAGGCGCGCCAGGAGCGGCACGTCCACCCGCGTGAGTCCCTGCCCGAGCTGATCGGCGACCCAGGCCTCCAGGTCCGCCGCCGTGCGCACCCAGCCCGCCTCCACCGCCCATTCGAGCCCCTGGGAATAGGTGAAGCCGCCGACCGGCAGTGTCGGGCTTACCAGTTGCAGGAGGCGCAGCAGGGGCAGGTCGGCGTTCACGGGGGGGAGGGTCTTATCATAACGTCTGCCATCGCGTGCGTTGCGCGGTCATCGGTCCGCACAGCGGACCCTACGTTGCGGAGCGTCGGTGCGTATCGCGTCCATGTCAGGGCTCGGCTTGGTGTGAATGATCCTGCCCGTGACCCCCATAGGCCCCCGCCTCCGGCTCGAAAGGGCCGGTCTCCACCAGCACCGCAAGCCCCAGCCCCCGCACCAGGTCATCGAGCACCGGGTCGTGCAGGTACGAAAGCCTCTGCGGCTCGATCTGCACCGCCACATGCCGATTGCCCAGGTGGTAGCAGGCCCGCGCCAGTCCCACCGCGTCCGTCACCGTCACCCGCGACAGTCGCTCGGGCCCGGCGCGCACCAGCACCGCCAGCCCCTCCTCGGTCAGCAGCCCGTCACCGTCGCGCAGGGTCGTGCCCCGGGGCAGCCGGATGCCGGCCTCACGCCCGTCGTCCAGGACGACCTTGAGGCGGCTGCGCAGGCGCTGGTCCAGGGTCAGCGTGACACTGAGATCCGTCGGCGGCGGGGTGCTGGTCTTGCGAATGAGTTCGATCATGGCGTCAGACGACTCCGAAGCGCGGCGACAAAGTCCAGCAGGTCATCGAGCCGATGCTCCACCACCTCGCGCACCAGCGCCTTGTTCACCGTCTGGTAGCCGTGGACCAGGATGTTGCGAAAGCCCGCCATCGCCCGCAGGCCGCCGGCCAGCCGCTCCGGCACCCAGCCGTTGCTGACCAGCAACTCGAAGAGCTGGCGGTGGTTCTCGGGCTCCCCCAGGCGCTCGTCCGAGACGATATGGGAGGCCAGGTCCTGGGCGGCCTGGATGGCGATCTGGAGCGTATGGACCACGAAGCGCTCCTCCCGCAGGTCGGTGGCGATCAACTCCGGGCGGGCCAGGTCCCTCAGTTCCCGCACGCAGGTCTCGATGAAGGCGAGTTTTTTTGCGGCCAGTTCAAGGTCGGTCATAGGGTGTTCCGGTTTGGCCTCGATCATAGTCCCGGTCATCTCGTGCGCGGCGGGGGCGTCGGTCCGCTGTGCGGACCGATTCCTCCGTAAAGACCGCGTGCATGGCCAGAACATGCTCAATGCCTATGGCTGCATCCGCCGATAGCGCCGCAAATGCGGCAGCAGGTCGAAATATTCATTGCGGGCGCGGACCTCGAAGCGGATGCGCGCGGATGGGTCCCGGTCCAGGATAAGGATCCCGTCGCGCAACACCCGGTGCACCAGGTCCACCGGCGCCCGATTGAGCACCACCAGGTCGACCGGCCGCCCGGTCGCGGCGCTCAGGTCATCGGCGAGGTCCAGATGCAGCCCGGCCAGGGTCGACGGCGGGTCGGTCGCGAACAGGACGGCGAGGTCGAGGTCACTCCCGACGCGCGCCTCACCCCGGGCAGTGCTGCCGAACAGATAGGCGCAGACCAGCCCGCCGTCGGCGCGCCCGAGTGCCTGGCGCAGCGGCTCCAGCAGCGCACTGCCGGTCGGCACCTGATCCGGTACGGGTGGGCGGCCCGTCATGGCTCGTCGCGGCCCTCGCGCATCCGCTCGATCAGACCGGTGGTCGAGACCCCGCCCAGGAAATCCAGCACCACCACCCGCCCGCCGTTGGCCGTGACGCAGGGGCCGCCGGCGATGTCCGCGGGGGCATAGTCGCCGCCCTTGACGATGATATCGGGCAGCAGCCGGCAGTAGAGACGCTCCGGCGTCTCCTCGCTGAAGGGGACCACCCAATCGACGCTCCTCAAGGCCGCCAGCACGCGCATGCGGTGTTCCAGGCGGTTCACCGGCCGCCCGGGACCCTTCAGTGCGGCGACCGAGGCGTCCGCATTGACCGCCACGATGAGGCGGTCACCGAGGGCGCGGGCCTGCTCCAGATAGGTGACATGCCCGGCGTGCAGCAGGTCGAAGCAGCCGTTGGTCATGACCAAGGTCTCACCGCGGGCGCGCGCCTGGCGCATCCCCGCCTCCAGTTCGTCCTCGCTGACCAGACCGAAGCCGCCGGCCGCCGGTTCATGCAGCGCCCGGCCGAGTTCCGCCACCGTGACGGCGGCTGTGCCGAGCTTGCCGACCACGATCCCGGCCGCCGCGTTGGCCAGCCGCACCGCCTGCTGCGGCGGCGCCCCCGCGGCCAGGGCCAGCGCGAGCGTCGCCACCACGGTGTCACCGGCGCCGGTCACGTCGTAGACCTCCCGGGCGCGGGTCGGCAGGTGCAGCGGCGGCTGTCCGGCCCACAGCAGGGTCATCCCCTGCTCACCGCGGGTGATGAGCAGCCCCTGCCAGCCCAGGTCCAGGCGCATCCGCTCGCCCCGCTCCACCAGTTCGGCGTCATTCTCGCAAGCCCCGGCCACGGCCTCGAACTCGGCGCGGTTGGGTGTGAGGAGGGTGGCGTCCTGATAGCGGGAAAAGTCGGTGCCCTTGGGGTCCACGATCACACACTTTCCGAGCGCCCGGGCCTGGTCGATGAGTGGGCGCGGTGACGCCAGGGTGCCCTTGCCGTAATCCGATAGGACCACGACCGCGGCCCGCGGGGCCAGCTGTGCGTATTCGGCCCGCAGTTCGTCCGGGTCCAGGCCCGACAGGCCCCCTTCAAAGTCGGCGCGCAGCAATTGCTGGTGCCGGGAGAGGATGCGCAGCTTGGTCGAGGTGCAGGCGCTCGGGTGGCGCTGGAGGTGACAGTCGATGCCGCGCCCGCGCAGCAGGGCCTCCAGGGCCGCGCCCGCCTCGTCCCGGCCCACGACGCCCAGCAGATCGACCTGGCCGCCCAGTGTCTTGATATTGAGCGCGACATTGGCCGCCCCGCCCGGCCGCTCCTCGACCGCCGTCACATGCACCACCGGCACCGGGGCCTCGGGGGAGATGCGGGTGGCCGCCCCCGTCCAGTAACGGTCCAGCATGACATCGCCGATCACGAGCACCCGGGCCTGGTGGAAGGGGGGGATAGTGGTCCTCATGGGCGCGCCCTGGTCGTCAGTCGGATGGGGCCTGGGGGGCATGGCCGCCAAGCCCAGGCATGGCCGCCCATGCTACGCACTCGACCGGCGGTGCTCAAGGCGGTGCGGCGGTCCGGCCCGCGCCCGGGGGCGGTCAGGGGTGCGAGCAAGACTAAGGAAGGACTCTCTGCGTCTGCGCGTCTCTGCGTGAGAACATCGATCCATGCGCGTATTTTGCCGGCACGCAACGCCGCGGTCGCCTGCTGGAAGGCCCGCGGGATATCGTCTTGCCGCCCCTCTCCCAAGGTTGAATCCGTGGTGACGATGCCTTACCTTTCACCTTGTAACGATTGGTCGCCGAGCCGCCATCGGTGTGAACAGGAGCCAGTCGGGGAGGGCGCGGGATGGTCCGCGCCTTTCACATTTCCGGCCTGCGGAACATCAGCCCAATCTTCCGCGCCAATGCCCTGGCAGCAGAGGTTACCCTCGTCGCGCTCGCTGGTGTACCAGCATCGCGGGGCGAACCAATCGGTGCCCGGCGATCACGCAAGCGGCCCGGGCCTCGTCGCGGCTGAAGCCGCTCCCACGGGGGAGAAAGATGGGCATCGTTCCCGCTCTGCCCATCCTGCGGCTGGAGTCCAAGGCTTCAGCCTTGGCGCCCCTCCAAGGCTGAAGCCTTGGACTCCAGGAGCGCGTAGGGTCCGCTGTGCGGACCGCCGATCCCGCGCCCGCCCCGCCGGCCGGGGTGCTGAACGCGGCCGGTGCCGGGTGCTCAGGGGTGCCGGGCGAGCCAGTCGCGGGCGGTCTCGGCGTGGGGGCTCTCCAGCGACTCGAAGAGTGCCAGGGCCTGCTGCATGTGGCCGCGGGCGGTCGCGGGGTCGCCCAGCGACTCCAATGCCTCGCCGAGGTTGAATAAGGCGATCGCCTCGCCGCGGCGGTCGCCGATCGTGCGGACGATGACAAGCTGCTGCTCGTAGAAGGCGATGGCCTTGTGCGGCTCGCCGAGGTCGTTCCAGGCGTTGCCGAGGTTGCCGAGCGCGTTGCCCTCGCCGCGGCGGTCGCCGATTTCGCGGAAGACGGCAAGGACCTGCTCGTAGAAGCCGATGGCCTTGTGGGGCTCGCCGAGGTCCTTACAGGCGAGGCCGAGATTGCCGAGGTGGGCGCCCTCCGCCCCCCGCTCGCCGAGCCGGCGGGCGGCGGCGAGCCCGGACTCGAGCCAGCGGACCCGTTCGCGCGGGTGCAGGCGGAGACTCAGCACATAGGCACCGGCGTCCGGGTAGTCCATCGCCAACCGGGCGGCGTCCTCATCCGCCCCGGCCGCCGCCCACATCTCACCGGCGGCGATCGGGCGGCCTCGGCGTCATAGGCGGCGAGGCCGGCGCCGACCCCGTCGTGACCCTCCAGGTAGCGCGCATTGGCCGCCCGCAGGACCGCGAGGAAATGGGCACTGTGCCGCCCCCGCGCCAGCGCGAGGTTCTCCGGACTGGGTCCGTCCGGGACCCGGGTCCGACACCAGCGCCAGGGCGCCGCGGCGATGGGCCGGAGCAGGTCATGCAGCCGATAGCGCCCGGTGCCGGCGTCCCAGCGCAGCAGGCTGCGGTCGATCAGCTTGGAGAGCCCCGGCTGTGCCTCCCGCTCCACGGCGAGACCCCAGACGGCCGCCGCCGCTGCCCGGTCGAAGGGGGCCGGGAAACAGGCGAGCGCCTGCCAACTGACGGCGAGCCCCGGGTCCGCGACGAGCAACTGCTCGACCGAAAAGGCCAGCACGGCACCGACATGACCGCCCTCGATCGCCTCGCTGTCGAGCGCCTGGAGCCGCGTCGCCTCGTCCTCGATCGCGGCGAGATACTCGGGCAGCGGCACCTCGGGGTGCAGCGCCAGGTGCGCGCCCGCGACCCGCAGGGCCAGCGGCAGCCGGTCGCAGGCGGCGGCGAGTCGGTCCAGATCCGCATCGCGCAGGGCGCGGCCCTCACCCAGGATGCCGGCCAGGAGGGTGCGCGCCGCGGCGGGCTCCAGCAAGTCCAGGTCGCGCCGCTCCCCCAGCGCGATGCGCCGCCGGGATGTGACGATCAGTGCGGCCGGCGGACTGGGTGTGAGCGGCGCGACCTGCGCGGTGCCGGCCGCGTCGTCGGCCAGGATCAGCACCCGCCGGCCGTTCAGGACCCCGCGATAGAGCGCCTGAATCTGAGCCTCATCGTCCGGCAGGCGCCATTCGGGCTCGAAGGCGCGGATCACCCAGGCCATGGCGTCCAGCGCGGACATCGGCTTTTCACCGGCACCGCCGAGCGGGATCAGGATCTGGCCGTCCGGGAAGCGCTCCCCGATGCGATGCGCCACATGCACCGCAAGCGCGGTCTTGCCCAGGCCGCCCTGACCGGCCAGGGCGCAGATGGCGACCGAGCGGCCAGCGGTCAGATGCGCCTCCAGCCAGTCGCGCTCCGCGGTGCGGCCGGTGAAGTCGGAGAGGTCCGCGGGGAGTTGGCGGCGGCGGTCGGGGGCGGCGCGGGCGCCCGCGTCCGGGCGCTCGCCGGTGATGCCCCAGACCAGACGGCCGATGCCCGCGGTGTCGATGCCCTCGCGCAGGTCCACCCAGGTGCGGCTCTTGAGGAAGATGGAGATGGCGGGGCGCTCCGGGGCGCCGGGGAGCAGGACCGGGATGACGGGCCTTTTCTCATGGGCGGCCAGGTCCAGGGCGGCCTGCATCTCCTCGTCCTCCCAGGGGCCGATGCCTGAGCCGCCGATACAGACCAGCACCGAGGCCGAGGCGCGGATGCCGGCCTCGAGCCCGTCCTGCCAACGCTGCCCGGGGCGCAGGTCCTCCTCGTCGAGCCAGACGCGCAGGTCCTGCGCCAGGAGGCGGCGGCGCAGTTCCCGGATCAGCGGCTTGTCGGCGCTGTGGTGGGAGAGGAAGGCGTCGTAGTCCATGGTACAGGCCCGCGCGCCTAAGGCAGCGCCTCGATCGCCGCCACCCCCTTGCGGTAGCGCTCATTGAGCCGCTCCGGCAGCCCCGCCTCCTTGGCCGCCTTGCAGCCGCCGGCCTGGCGCAGCAGTTCGGCGGACTGCTCGACCAGGCGCTTCTGCACGGCGCGATAGCCGCGCTCCGGGAACCATTCGTCCTGGACCGTGACGATGGTCAGGCGCAGTTTGCTGACCAATTGTTTGTTGAGGTTGTCGCTGTGGCGCCCGGAGTCGTCGCTGCGGCAGCGCGCGTTGTAGAAGTCCAGGGCGGCGGCGGCCTCGACCGCGTCGACCAGGATCGCGCGGGTCTCCGCGGTCGGATCGGGGGTGACGGCGGGTACGGCGGCGAGCGCGCCCAGGAGGGGCAGGGTGAGGAGCAGCCGGGTCCGCCGCGCGCCTTCGCTGAGGGTCCTGGCGTTGCAGGCTGGCATGGGGCTGGCTCCTTATCTGGATAGTCTATGGATGGTCACGCGGCAGGGGACGGGTGGACCTCAGGGGTCCCCGCGGGTCGCATCCTGCACCGGGTCGCGGCGGCGGATCAAGCGGCGCGGTATTCCGGGCACCGGGTGCGATCAGAACCAATGTGTTGACGCCGATCCCGTAGTACGCAACGCGTACCCTACAGCAACCGGACCTTCTCATGGGCCGGGCGTCGTTGTCGTTGTCGTAATCGAACAATCCGACCACGACCACGACCACGACCACGACTAACGGCAACGACAACGACAACGACCAGGACGGCGTTCCCGGGCACTGCGGCCCATGCGGGGGCGCGGGGATGCCTGTATCATGGGGGCGTGAATACTTTTGTACCCAGCGTCCGTCGCGGTCGGCCCGTCCCCCTCGGGGGCAGGGGTCGCGGGTGCGTGCGGGCGGGCGGGGGGCGGCCGTGAGCGGCGCGCTGTTGCTGCTGTTTCTGCTGCTGCCGGTGGCGGCTGCCTCCGGGTGGTGGCTCGCGCGGCGGGACCCGGGCCCCAGGGCCCGGACCGCACCTGGGGCCGACCCTGACTTTTTCCGAGGGATCAATTATTTGCTGGATGAACAGCCGGACAAGGCGATCGATGTCTTCCTGAAGCTCGCGGCGGTCGACGGGGAGACGGTGGAGACGCACCTGGCGCTCGGGAGCCTGTTCCGGCGCCGGGGCGAGGCGGATCGGGCCATCCGGATCCACCAGAATCTCATCGCGCGGGACAACCTGAGCGCCGAACAGCGCGGCTATGCACTGTTCGAGTTGGGACAGGACTATATGCGCGCCGGCCTGCTCGACCGGGCGGAGATCCTGTTCCAGGAGTTGGCGGAGATCGGTCTGCAACGCGAGCGCGCCCTGCGCGGTCTGCTCGACATCTATCAACAGGAGCGCGACTGGGGGCAGTGCCTGGAGGTGGCGGAGCGCCTCAAGCCCTTCAGCGAGCGACCGCTGGCGGCCGAGATCGCCCAGTATCAGTGCGAGTTGGCGGAGGAGGCGCGGCGCCGCGCCGATCCCGACGCGGCCAGGCGCGCCCTGGCGCGCGCCCAGGACGTGGACCCCCAGTGTGTGCGCGCCACCATCATCGAGGGCCAGATGGCCTTGGCGGACGGCGACCGGGAGGCGGCCCTGGCGCTGTTCCTGCGGGTCGCGGACCAGGGTGCGCGCTATGTGCCGGAGGTCCTGCCCGGGCTGATGCAGGCCCTGGAGGAACTGGGGCGCACTGATCTCATCGCCGTGCTCGCGGGTCTGGCGGCGCGCGAGTCGTCCGGGCCCGTGATCCTGGCCTTGAGCGAGGCGCAGTTGCAGGAATCCGGCGCGGCGGCGGCGAAGGCGACCCTGACCGGGTATCTCGCCCGCAACGTGGACCTGGCCGCACTGGAGCGGCTGCTGGACCTGCAGGCGGGCACGGCCGCCGCCCTGGGCGCCGAGGCGGCCTACCGCGCCGGGGTGGTGCATGGGGTGGTGCGGCACCTGCTGACGCGCCAGCCCGTCTATCAGTGCGATCATTGCGGCTTCTCTGCCCGGGCCCTGCACTGGCAGTGCCCGAGTTGCAAGCGCTGGGGTACGGTCCAGCCGGTGCAGCCGGAGCGCATCCCAGGGGATGAAGTCCTGCGCGAGCGGCGGCTGGCATGACCGATCCCAAACCCATTATCGTCGCCCTGGACGTCGCGGCCAAGGCGCCCGCCCTGGCCCTGGTAGAACGGCTCGACCCGACCCGCTGTCGGCTCAAGGTCGGCAATGAACTCTTCACCCGGCTGGGTCCGTCCATCGTGCGGACCCTGCACAAGCGCGGCTTCGAGGTCTTCCTGGATCTCAAATTCCACGATATCCCCAACACCGTGGCGGCCGCCTGCGCGGCGGCGGCCGACCTGGGCGTGTGGATGCTCAATGTACACTGTACCGGCGGTGCGGCCATGATCGCCGCCGCCCGCGCGCGCCTGGACCAGGTGGGCGGGGCGCGCCGGCCGGTGCCCCGGCTGATTGGGGTGACCGTGCTCACCAGCCTGGACGCGGACGATCTGGCGGCCGTCGGCTGCCCCGGCGAGCCGCGCGAGCGGGTGCTGCGGCTCGCCGAGCTGGGCCGGCGCGCCGGTCTCGATGGCGTGGTCTGCTCGCCCCAGGAGGCGGCACTGGTGCGTCGCGCGCTCGGCCCCGGATTCCTCCTGGTGACCCCGGGGGTGAGGCCCGCGGGGGCCGCGGTGGGCGACCAGAAGCGGGTCATGACGCCGGCTCAGGCCATTGCGGCCGGTGCCGATTATCTGGTGATCGGGCGCCCGATCACCGGCGCGCCCGATCCGGCGGCGGCCCTGGCCGCGATCGAGCAGGAATTGACTGTGGCCCCGGCGTGATTGCCACCCCGCCGGTGATCAGGTTCCCATCCGTTGGAGACTTATGACCCATGAACAAGATCCGTAAGGCCGTATTTCCCGTCGCCGGCCTGGGCACACGCTTCCTGCCCGCCACCAAGGCGAGCCCGAAGGAGATGCTGCCGGTGGTGGACAAGCCGCTGATTCAGTATGCAGCCGAGGAGGCGCAGTCGGCCGGGGTCGATCACTTCATCTTCATCACCGGGCGCAGCAAGCGCTCCATCGAGGACCATTTCGACAAGGCCTACGAACTGGAGGCCGAGTTGGCGAGCGCGGGCAAGAAGGATCTGCTCAAGATCGTCCAGAAGATCCTGCCCGCCACGGCGAGTTGCATTTATCTGCGTCAGGCCGAGGCCCGCGGCCTGGGCCACGCCGTGCTCTGCGCCAAGCCGGTGGTGGGCGATGAGCCCTTCTTCGTCCTCCTGGCCGATGACCTGATCCGCGGCACGGGCCAGAGTGTGGTGGCGCAGATGGCGGAGGTCTATGCCCGCTACGGATGCAGCGTGCTGGCCGTCCAGGAGGTCCCGCGCGAGGACACCAAGCAATACGGCATCGTCAAGGTGGAGACGGGTCCCGACGGTGAGATGCGGGTCGTCTCGATCGTGGAGAAACCCGCGCCCGCCCAGGCCCCGTCGAACCTGGCGGTGGTGGGCCGCTATCTGCTCACCCCCAAGGTCTTCGAGATGTTGGAGGAGACCGGTGAGGGGGCCGGGGGCGAGATCCAACTGACCGACGGGATTGCCGCCCTGCTCGAGCACGAGCCGGTGATCGCCTACCCCTTCCAGGGCAAGCGCTACGATTGCGGCAGTAAGCTTGGCTACCTGGAGGCGACGGTCGAGTATGGCCTGGCCCATCCGGAGTTGGGGGAGCGGTTCTCCGCCTACCTGCGGGCCTTTCGGGACTGAGGCCTCGTGCCCGTCCCCGCGTGCCGCCTCACTGCCGTCAAATCAACCGCCACAGCCCAAGCGCCTGGAGTCCAAGGCTCCAGCCTTGGAGCGGGCCAAGGCTGAAGCCTTGGACTCCAGGCGGAGGCGACGCAGTCGGCGAGTGCGCCTCAACATAATGGCCGTAGCGTGCCGCCCGGGTACCTGATCAACGAGGCGAAATGACATGGGCCTGCCGCAATGCACGCCGCTTTTGAGCGTCGGCGACTACCTCTCCTTCGAGCGGGCGGACGAGACGCGCCATGAGTATTTGGACGGCCTGATTTACGCCATGGCGGGGGAGAGTCTGGAGCACAGTACGATCAGCGCGAACCTGATCGGGATACTCCATGGTCAACTGCACGGGCGGTCCTGCCGTGTGCTGTCGCCGGGAACAGAGTCGTTCGACCGGGGCGAAAAATTCCAGCGTTACCGAGCTCATTTGGAATCGCTGGAGGACTTTGTGCTGGTGTCCTCCCGTTACCCGACGGTCGGGTTGTTCCTGCGTCGGCCCGGCGGATTTTGGCTGTACTCGGAAGTGGCGGGGCTGGCGGCTGCTTTAGTGTTGCCGTCCATTGGCTGCACCGTGCCATTGGCGCAACTCTATGAGCGCGTCGAACTGCCGCTGCGACCGCAGGCGCCGGATACCGACACCGCCAATCCGAGCCTCACCTACCACCTGGCCGCCACCGGGGCGCGCGAGCGGGCCCGCACCCTGCTGGAGGGACTGTCGGCACAGAAGTTTCCCGAGCGGGACGCCGCCCGGGTGTTGCTCGGGCAGCTCGCGGCGGGGCGCTGAGGGTGCCGGCGCCCAGTTAAGCAATTCCATAGAGCGTCTCGACCTCGAAGCCCACCAGGGTGCGTCGTTTACGGCTGAACTCCACCCCGATGAGGTGGATCGGCTGACCGCAGGCCCGGTATTTGTCGGCGTAGCTGCGTTCCTTGATCTGTTGCAAGGCCCGCCCTTCCGGCTCCAATTCCACCACCTTGAACTCGAACAGATAGACCTGGCCGTTGAACCGTACCGCCATGTCGAGCCGCCCCTGGTTGGAACTGTCTTCCGGGGTGATGTCGAGGCCCAGCGAGGCGAACCAGGCGTAGAAGACGCAGGCTGAATAGCCCTCGTAACGGGCGATCGGGTTGTTGCGATACCAGTCGGGCGGGATGCTTGCGAAGAAGGCGGTGAACAGGGTCTCAAGACCGGCGAAATCATTGGCAAGCATAAGGCGATACAGTGCCGTGCGGTGCTGGACCCCGGCCTGCGGGTCCGGGCTCCAGGCACGCAGCAAGGTGCTGTTGAGGCTCTGAAGCGGATATGGGCATCGGAGTCCTTGATGACCGAGTAGAGATTGCGCAAGCCGTCGCGCATGGCGCGCGCGGTCGGGTGGTCGGTGATGTTGTCGAGGATGGGTTTGTCATATTCGTCCACCAGCACCACGACGCGCTCGCCGGCGCCCGCGTGTGCCGCTGCAATCAGTTCCGCGAAACTGCCGGGGATGTCGGTGGGGTCGACGCAGGTCTGCCCCAGGGCCCGGGCATTGACGCGCAACAGGGCCAGAATCCGCCGGTCCAGTTCGGCCCTGGTCTGCGCGAAGCCAGCGCCGAAGCTCAGCCGGATGACCGGGGCGCGCCGCGACCAGTCCCAGCGGTTATGGATGGCGAGGCCTCGAAACAGCGGCTCGTTGCCGACAAAGAGTTCGCCCAGGGTATCGAGGAACAGCGACTTGCCGAAGCGCCGCGGCCGGGAGAGAAAATAATGGCTGCCCTGCGCGATCAGCCGCCAGGCGAAGTCCGTCTTGTCGACATAGTAATTTTGTGACAGCGTTTTGGCCTTTGAACCGGCGAGGCTCAATAGCCGCGGAAATACCAGAGGTTGTTCCAGTCTTGGGGCGGGGTGCCGCGGCCCGGGTCTGGGTTGGCGCGCGCCGTGCTTGTGTCCGGCGTTCCCGGGGGCGTCCCGGGGGCGGGCAACGGCCCGCGGGCCTGCTCGCGTTGTCCGCGGCGCGCCTCGCGGCGGCGCTCGAATGCCTCTTCCCGGGCCTCGTGCTGGGCGGCACCCCAGGGGTCCAGGGCGCGGCGGCGGGCGGCGAAGGCGGCGCGGTTGGCCTGATGGCGCGCCTCGGCCGCCTGGCGCTGGGCGCGCACCTCCGCCAGCCAGGGGGTGTCCGATGCCGCCGAGTCGGTGGGCGGGGTGTCCCGCGGCGCCGACGGCGCGGCGGTTGGCGGCGCCGGGGGGTCGGCCGCGGGGGCCTCGTCGGCGCGGGCGGCCGGCGTCAGGGCGAGGAGTGCCGACACCAGGAGTGCGGGTGCACCCCGGTGCCGCCGCGACGCAAGTCCCACGGCGGGATGCAAAGCGGCGTCCGCACGGCGGATGATTGACGCTTGATCAGTCCCGAAAAGGGCGCCCCGCGCGAGATCCGCCATCAACCCGCACCCTTGACGGCGCCCTTGTCGGGATCGAGCCGGGCGTAGACCTCCCGGCTCAGGCAGGCGATGGCGGTCTCGCACAGGATGGGTGACTCGTCCGCGGCGGTAATGAAGAAGACGTCGTCCACCTCGGCGCCGACGGTGGCGATCTTGGCGTTCTGCAGCCGGATGTTGCAGGTCTGGAAGACCTCGCCGACCTCGGCGAGCAGCCCGGGCCGGTCGAGCGTGTTGAGCCGCATGACGGTGCGGCGGTTGGCCTCGTCGACCGCGAAGCTGACCCGGGTCTCGATCGGAAAGTGACGGTGGCGCCGCGGCAGGCTGCGCGCCACCGCGATACCGCCGCTGGCATGGGCGCGCAGGTCCGCGGTGAGGGCGCCGCGGATCTCCTCCATGCGGTCTGAGTCGTTGACCGGGTGGCCGTCGAGATCCAGCACCTGATAGGTGTTGACGGCCATGTGGTCGTCGGTGGTCATGACGCGGGCGTCCATGATGCTCAGCCCCAACTGGTCCAGGAGCGCGGTGGTGCGGGCGAACAGGTTGGCGCGGTCGCTGGTGTAGATGAAGATCTCGGTGCCGCCGCGGGCGGTGACCGGGCGGATCATCACGAGCGGCAGGGCGCCGGGCGGCGTGTCCAGGATGAGGCGGGTCTGCCAGGCGATCTCGTCCGGGGAGTTGTGCAGGAAGAAGTCCAGGCTGAAGCGCCGCCACAGTCGGGTGCAGGCGTCGGGGTCGCCGCCATAGCGCTGGACCAGGCGTTTGGCCTCGTCCTGTTTCTGCGCGATCAGTTCCTCCTGGGCCTGGGGGTGCTCCAGCCCGCGCAGCAGGGCCCGCCGGGTGGCGTGGTAGAGCTCGCGCAGCAGCGCGTCGATCCAACTGTTCCAGCGCTCCGGGTTGGTGGCGCGCGAATCCGCCACGGTGAGCAGGTAGAGATAGTCGAGCCGGGTCTGCTCTCCGACCATCTCGGCGAAGGCTTGGATCACCTCCGGGTCGCTGATGTCCTTGCGCTGGGCGGTCATGGACATCAGCAGGTGTTTCTCCACCAGCCAGGCGACCAGGCGGCTGTCGAACTCCGAGAGTCCGTGCAGGCGGCAGAAGTCCCAGGCGTCGCGGGCGCCCAGTTGGGAGTGATCGCCACCGCGGCCCTTGGCGATGTCGTGGAAGAGCCCCGCCAGGTACAGGACCTCCAGTTTCGGGATGCGCAGGCTCACCGCGCTGCACAGGGGGAATTCCTCGGCGTGCTCGGGGACGGTGAAACGGCGCAGGTTGCGCAGCAGGGCGAGCGTGTGCTCGTCGACCGTGTAGACGTGGAACAGGTCGTATTGCATGCGCCCGACGATGTTGGCGAAGGGCGGGATATAGGCGGCGAGCACCCCGTAGCGGTTCATGCGTCGCAGCGAGTGGGTGATGCCCTGGGGTGCGCGCAGGCACTCCATGAAGAGACTGCGGGCGCGGATGTCGGCGCGAAAGGCGTCGTCGATGCGGTGGCGGTTCTCGCGGATGGAGCGGATGGTGCTGGCGCGCACGCCCGACAACTCGGGGTGGGTCTGGAGGAGGTAGAAGACCTCGAGCAGGGCGACCGGATAGCGCCGGAACACCGTCGGACAACTGATCTCCAGATAGCCGCTGCGCGACTGGAAGCGCTTGTTGATCGGGACCGGGGGGCCGATGTCGTCGTGCAGCAGGATGGCCTCGCGGAAGAGCTGCAGCAGCATCTCGTTCAGGCGGTTGAGTTCCTGCACGGTCCGGTAGTATTGCTGCATGAACTGCTCGACCGCGAGGTTGTTCTCCCCGTCGCTGAAGCCGAACTGGCGGGCCATGGTGCGCTGATAATCAAACAGCAACCGATCCTCGCGCCGCCCGGTGAGCCGATGCAGCGCGAAACGGATGCGCCACAGGTGGTTTTGCCCCTCGATCAGGGCCTGGTACTCGGGCTCGATGAGGAAACCCTGGGTCACCAGTTCGTGCAGGGTGGCGGCGGCGAAGTGCCGCTTGGCGACCCAGCCGATCATCTGGATGTCGCGCAGGCCCCCGGGGTTTTCCTTGATGTTGGGTTCCAGGTTGTAGGCGGTGTCGCCGTATTTGTGCCAGCGTGCCTGCTGTTCTTCGGTCTTGGCGGTGAAGAAGGCCTGACTGTCCCAGACCCGATCCGGGCCGGTGGCGCCGCGCATGCGCTCGAAGAGGGCCGCGTCGCCGGCCAGCAGGCGTGCCTCCATCAGGTTGGTCATCACGGTGACGTCGCCCGCCGCCTCGCTGACACATTCGGCGACGCTGCGCACGCTGTGCCCGACCTGCAGGCCGATGTCCCACAGGAAGGTCACCAACTGTTCCAACGGTTCCTGGAGCGCCGCCTCGACCGCGGGCTCGGCCAGGATCAGGATGTCGAGATCCGAGGCCGGGTGCAACTCCTGGCGGCCGTAACCGCCGACCGCGGCCAGGGCCAGGCCCGCGGGGGTGCCGACATGCCGGACCCAGACCTCGCGCAGGACCTGGTCGGTGAGTTCGCTCAGTGACAGCACCAGCGTGGTGACCGGCACCCCTTGGTCGAACTCCTTGAACAGGGCCTCGCGGCCGTCACGCAGTTGGCGGCGGTAGAGCGGAATCAGGTCACGCAGGTTCGGCGCCGCCGCGGCGTCGTCGGCCGGGACCGGGGCGGGGACGGCGCTCATGGGGCGGGGGCCGGGGCGCGCTCGTCGGCCCGCAGGGTCAGGACCTCATGGCCCTCCTCAGTGACCAGGAGCGTGTGTTCCCACTGGGCCGAGAGGCTGTGGTCCTTGGTCACCACGGTCCACCCGTCCGGGAGCAGCTTGATGAAGCGCTTGCCCGCGTTGACCATGGGTTCGATCGTGAAACACATCCCCGGGCGCAGGGTGAGCCCCTCCCCGGGCTTGCCGTAGTGCAGGACCTGGGGGTCCTCGTGGAACTCGCGTCCGATCCCGTGCCCGCAATACTCGCGCACCACCGAGTAGCCGTGGGCCTCCACGAACTGCTGGATGGCGTGACCCACGTCGCCCAGGGTGGCGCCGGGGCGCACCGCCGCGATGCCGCGCAACAGGGCCGCCCGGGTGACCCCGACCAGGCGTCTGGCCAGCACCGAGGGCTCGCCGACGAAGAACATCATGCTGGTATCGCCGTGGTAGCCGTCCTTGATCACGGTGATGTCGAGATTGATGATATCGCCCCGCTTCAGCCGCTTGTTGGCGGGGATGCCGTGGCACACCACATGGTTGACCGAGGTGCAGATCGAGCGGGGGAAGCCGCGGTAGTTCAGGGGGGCGGGCACAGTGTCCTGGACCTGCACCATGTACTCGTGGCAGCGGCGATCCAACTCGTCGGTGGTGACGCCGGGCTGGACGTGTTCGGCGATCATGTCGAGGACGTCTGCGGCCAGGCGCCCGGCGAGGCGCATCCGCTCGATCGCCTCGGGGGTCTTGATTTGCACGCTCATAGGGCCTTTGAATGCGTCCACCTGGTACCCGGATTATTAAGGAAAAAAGAGTGTTTGGTTCGCGCCGCCGTTGCTCGGGCGAAGCTGACTATGGTATAAAACGCGGCGCGTCGTCGCAAACGGACGCTGACCGGTGCCTGGGATGATACTCCGGTGCGCTCGGCCCCAGGGTTTCCCCGGAAGCGTTCACGCGGCAGGCTGCGCGTGCGCCGCGGGTTCGGAGATCAGGGCAGAGGATCGCCTATCCAAGCGAAAAACCATAGTTTTTCGCTTTATTTTTGGGGCCGGCCGAAAGACGTGCGGTCCTCCACTCCCGGGCCTGATATTACGAGCACCAGCCGCTGTTGCGGTCGGATATTCAACCACACACGCGTCGTCACATGTTGCCGGGTGCCCGCCGGGATCGCTGCCTGGGGGGTTGCTGCATGGGACGCGTGGAGGCCTAACCCAGAACATCGAGGAAACGATCGTGAGTCAAGTATCCATGCGCCAGATGCTGGAGGCCGGAGTCCATTTCGGCCACCAGACCCGTTACTGGAACCCCAAGATGGGTCCCTTCATCTTCGGGCACCGCAACAAGATCCATATCATTAACCTGGAGAAGACGGTCCCGCTCTTCCAGGACGCCTTGAATTTCATGAGTACCCTGTCTGCCAACGGCGGCAAGGTGCTGTTTGTCGGCACCAAGCGGGCGGCCCGCGATGCGGTGCGCGAGGAGGCCCTGCGCTGCGGCATGCCCTTCGTCAACCACCGCTGGCTGGGCGGCATGTTGACCAATTTCAAGACCATCCGCCAATCCATCAAGCGGTTGAAGGACCTGGAGGTAATGTTCGAGAGTGGGGGCATCGAGCGCTTCAACAAGAAGGAGGCGCTGGATCTGTCGCGCGAGCGCGACAAGCTGGAGCAGAGCCTGGGCGGTATCAAGGACATGGATGGCCTGCCGGACGCCATGTTCGTCATCGACGTGGGTCACGAAAAGAACGCCGTGACCGAGGCCAACAAGCTGGGCATCCCGGTGGTCGGCGTGGTCGACACCAACAACGACCCGAGCAAGGTCGATTACGTGATCCCCGGTAACGACGACGCCATCCGCGCCGTGCGTCTCTACATCGCCGGCACCGCCGATGCGGTCCTTGAGGGGCGTGATACGGCCGCCGGGATGGTGTCGGGCCGTGAAACCGAGTTCCGCGACGCCCCGGCGGGTCGGGATCAGGCCGCTTCGTAGGTCCGCGGGAGTTCCCTGCAGCGGGTAGTCGGCGGCCTGGCCGCCGACGCCTCGGCGACTGGTCCAAGACCGGTCCGCCTCAGTCTTCGGGACCGTCGCCCGCCGAGCGGGCAACACCCATTTTCGCCGCGCCTGGCCTCCGGCCGGGCGCGCCAGCAGTATGAGGAAGTCAGCCATGTCAATTGCAGCGGCGACCGTTAAAGAACTCCGCGAGCGCACCGGCGCGGGCATGATGGAGTGCAAGAAGGCCCTGGTGGAGGCGGCCGGCGACATCGAGGCGGCCATCGACGCCATGCGCAAGTCCGGCCAGGCCAAGGCGGCCAAGAAGTCCGGGCGCATCGCGGCCGAGGGGATGGTGGTCATCGAACTGGCCGCCGACGGCAAGCGCGGCGTCATGGTCGAGATCAACTGCGAGACCGATTTCGTCGCCAAGGACGCCAACTTCCAGGGCTTTGCGGCCAGCGTCGCCAAGACCGCCCTGGCCTGCGACGCGGTAGACGCCGCCGCCCTCCTGGAACTGCCGCTCGTCGATGACCCTGCGACCACGGTCAACGCGGCCCGCGAGGCCCTGATCACCAAGATCGGGGAAAACGTCCAGGTGCGGCGTCTGGTGCGCTTCGATGGCGTCGAGGGGACCCTCTACAGCTACCGCCACGGTGTGCGCATCGGCGTTGTTGTGGAGGTGATCGGCGGGGACGAGACCCTGGGGCGTGATCTGGCCATGCATGTGGCGGCGAGCAATCCCGTGTGTGTGAGCGCGGACGAGGTCCCGCCGGCAACGCTGGAGAAGGAGCGCGAGATCTTCCGTGCCCAGGCCTTGGACAGCGGCAAGCCGGCCGCCATCGTCGACAAGATGATCGAGGGCCGGGTGCGCAAGTTCATGGAGGAGGTGACGCTGCTGGGTCAGGCCTTCGTCAAGGACCCGGAGCAGACCGTCGAGAAGCTCTTGAAGCAGGCCGGTGCCGGGGTGCGGCGCTTCGCCCGGGTCGAGGTCGGCGAGGGCCTCGAGAAGCGTAATGAGAACTTCGCCGACGAGGTCGCGGCCCTGCAAAAGGATTGAAGATCGCGTGTGCCGGGCGGGGCGGTTCCGGCCGCCCGGCACCCGGGCGGTCGTCGCGGACCCGCGTCCGGCGGCCATGGCCAGATTCACCCTGAGTGACGAGAAGACCTTATGACCGCCCCGATCTACCGACGGATTCTGTTGAAGCTCAGCGGCGAGGCCTTGGCGGGCGGCGGCCGCGAGAGTATCGATCCGGACGTCCTCGAAGGCCTCGCCGGCGACGTGCGGGACTTGGTGGGCGAAGGGATTCAGGTGGCCCTGGTGATCGGCGGCGGCAACATCTTCCGCGGTGCCGGTTTGGCCGCCCGGGGGATGGACCGGGTGACCGGCGATCAGATTGGTATGCTGGCGACCCTGGTGAATGCGCTTGCCATGCAGGATGCCCTGGAGCGCCGCGGGGTGCCCACGCGGGTCATGTCGGCACTGTCGGTCGCCAGCGTGTGCGAGGACCACAGCCCGCGGCGGGCGCTGCGGCATCTGGCGCAGAGGCGGGTGGTGATCTTTGCCGCCGGCACCGGAAACCCCTTTTTCACGACGGATTCGGCGGCGAGTCTGCGGGCCATCGAGATCGGCGCGGACCTGCTGATCAAGGCGACCAAGGTGGACGGCATCTATTCCGCCGACCCCCTGCGCGTCGCGGACGCGACCTTCTATCCCCGAATCAGTTACGATCGCGCCCTGCGTGAGGGCTTGCAGGTCATGGACACCACGGCCATCGTGCTGTGCCGCGACCACGGCATGGCGCTGCGCGTGATGAATATCAACGAGCCGGGGGCCCTGCTGCGCCTGCTGCGCGGCGACGACGTGGGCTCCCTGGTGGTAAGTGGTGACTGAAGATGATCAATGACATCAAGAAAGACGCGGCGACCCGGATGGCCAAGAGCGTGGAGGCACTGGCGCACGAATTGGCCAAGATCCGCACCGGGCGGGCGCACCCGGCGCTGCTGGACCACGTCATGGTGTCCTACTACGGCTCGGAGATGCCGATCCGGCAGGTCGCCAACGTCATCGCCGAGGACGCGCGGACGCTCGCCGTGACACCCTGGGAAAAGGGGATGGTGCAGGCGGTCGAAAAGGCGATCATGCAGTCCGATCTCGGCCTCAATCCGAACACCGCGGGCACCGTGATCCGGGTCCCCATGCCGCCGCTGACCGAGGAGCGGCGCCGCGACCTGATCAAGGTGGCGCGCCACGAGACCGAACAGGCGCGGGTCGCGCTTCGCAACATCCGTCGCGACGCCAATGCCGAACTGAAGGACATGGTGAAGGAAAAGATGATCTCCGAGGACGACGAACGCCGCGGCCAGGACATCGTGCAGAAGCTGACCGATCAGTACGTCAAGGAGGTGGACGATGCGCTCGCCGCCAAGGAAACCGACCTGATGTCCATCTGAGGCGCGCCCCGCAGCCGACGCAACAACACGTGGACACGGTATCCCCCGACAGCGGGGCACACGATGATCAGCGGCGCGTCCCTCAGCATGTTGCCATCATCATGGACGGCAACGGTCGCTGGGCCAATCAGCGCAATCGCGCCCGCACCTGGGGGCACCGCGAGGGCGTGAAGAGTGTGCGCGCGGTGGTGGAGGAATCGGTGCGTCGCGGGGTCGGGACCCTTACCCTGTTCGCCTTCAGCAGCGAGAACTGGCGCCGCCCGCCGGCTGAGGTCAGTATCCTCATGGATCTCTTCATGAGCACGCTGCGCGGCGAGGTGCGGCGGCTCAACGACAACGGCGTGCGTCTGCGCGTGATCGGGGAGCGCGGCGCCTTCAGCGAGAAGCTGCAGCGCCGCATCGCCGAGGCGGAGGACGTGACCGCTAATAACAGGTCCCTCAACCTCCAGGTGGCGGCCAACTATGGCGGGCGCTGGGATATCACGCAGGCGACCCGGCGGGTCTTGTCCGACGTGGCGGCCAATCGACTCGACCCCGCCGCGGTGGATGAAAAGGCCATCGCCGCGCGGCTGTCCTTTGCGGACCTGCCCGACCCGGATCTCTTTATCCGTACCGGGGGTGAGAAGCGTCTGAGCAACTTCATCCTGTGGCAGTCGGCCTACGCCGAACTGTATTTCACCGATCTCCTCTGGCCCGAGTTCGGTGCCGCCGCCTACGGCCTGGCCCTGGACGACTTCGCCCAGCGCCAGCGTCGTTTCGGCCTGACCGGGGAACAGGTGGCGAACCGTTCCGGGGTGGATGATTATGAGCGGCGGTAACGTCGTGACGGCCGCCGGCGCGCTGCGTGTGCGCACCGCGACGGCCTTCACCCTGGGGCCCCTGGTGATGGCCGCGGTTCTGTGGTTGCCGGCACCGGGATTCGCCGTCTTCATCGCCCTGGTGATTCTGGTCGGTGCCTGGGAATGGAGCGGGCTTACCGGCATCGCGGCCCGGGCCGGGCGGGCGGCCTACGTCATCCTGGTTGCCGGGGGTCTGGCGGGGCTTTGGTTTGCGCCCCAGTGGCGTTTCGGGCTGGTCGTCGTCGGTGGCGCCTGGTGGGCCATCCAGAGCGTACTCCTGGCGCGCGTGCGGCGCATTGATCCTCGCTTGGGGTTGGACGGTGCGGGTGCGCTGTCCGGACTCCTGGTACTCTG
Organism: Candidatus Thiodictyon syntrophicum; assembly: GCF_002813775.1. Lineage (NCBI taxonomy): Bacteria > Pseudomonadati > Pseudomonadota > Gammaproteobacteria > Chromatiales > Chromatiaceae > Thiodictyon > Candidatus Thiodictyon syntrophicum. The sequence continues at coordinate 5,225,500 of NZ_CP020370.1, read as the reverse complement.
CGTCGCTTGGGCGGCCCTGGTCGAACTGCACGCCTTCGATCCCGCGGGGGCGGCCCTGGTCGCGCTGCACGGTTTCGTCGCCGCGGGGCCGGCCCTGGTCCTGTTTCTGTTGTTGCTGATCTGGTTTGCCGACTCGGCGGCCTATTTCGCCGGCCGGCGCTGGGGCGGGACCAAACTGGCCCCGGTCTTGAGTCCCGGCAAGACCCGCGCCGGTGTCTACGGGGCCTTGGCGCTGGCCGGGGTCGGCGGCCTGGCCCTGGGCTATCTGCTGGCCCCGGGGAGCGGCGGCACCTGGTCGGCGGTCCTGGTGTGTGCCGTGACGGTGCTCATGTCAGTCGTCGGCGACCTCTATGAAAGCCTGCTCAAGCGTCGGCGCGGCGTCAAAGACTCGGGGCAATTGCTGCCCGGACACGGCGGCCTCCTGGACCGTATCGACAGTTTGACCGCGGCAGCGCCGCTGTTCCTGCTCGGCCTCACTCTTATCGCGGTGGTAAATCCATGATCGGCGTTGCTGTACTCGGTTCCACCGGCTCCATTGGCCTCAGCACGCTCGACGTGCTGGGGCGTCACCCGGAGCGCTTCCAGGTCGTGGCCCTGACCGCGAACCGCAACGCGGAGCTGCTGGCGGAGCAGTGTCGATGCTATCGGCCGGCCGTTGCGGCCATGGCCGATCCCGCGGCCGCCCGGCGGCTCCAATCCCTGCTCGCGGGGATGTCCGGGGCGCCCGAGGTCCTGGCCGGGATCGAAGGGCTGGAGCAGGTCGCGGCCCTGCCGCAGGCGCCCTATGTGATGGCCGCCATCGTCGGTGCCGCGGGGCTGCGCCCGAGCCTGGCGGCGGCCCGGGCCGGCAAGCGCGTCCTGCTGGCGAACAAGGAGGCCCTGGTGATGGCGGGGGCGCTGTTCATGGACGCGGTGGCGGAGAGTGGTGCCGAACTGTTGCCGATCGACAGCGAACACAACGCCATCTTCCAGTGCCTGCCGACAGGGTTTCGCGCCGGTCTGGCGCAGGTCGGCGTGGCGCAGATTCTGCTTACCGCCTCCGGTGGTCCGTTCCGCGATTGGTCCGTGGAGCAGATTGCCGCGGTGACCCCGGAGCAAGCCTGTGCTCATCCGGTCTGGAGTATGGGGCGCAAGATCTCGGTCGATTCGGCCACCCTGATGAACAAGGGGCTGGAGGTGATCGAGGCCTGCTGGCTCTTCGGTACCGGACCGGAGCGGGTCACTGTGGTGGTCCACCCGCAGAGCACCGTGCATTCCCTGGTCCAATACAAGGACGGATCGGTCCTGGCCGAGATGGGCAATCCGGACATGCGCACACCTATCGCTCACGCCCTGGCCTGGCCGGAGCGGTTCGACTCCGGGGTCGCACCGCTGGACCTGGTGGCGCTGGGCCGACTGGACTTTCAGGCCCCGGACCCGGGGCGCTTCCCCTGCCTGCGGCTTGCCTTCGAGGCCGCGCGGGCGGGCGATTCCGCCCCCTTGGTGTTGAATGCGTCCAACGAGGTCGCCGTGGCCGCCTTTCTGGAGGGTCGGGTGGGCTTCCCCGGCATCGCCCGGGTGGTGGAGGAGACGCTTGCGTCGTCGCCGGCGCAGGCGGTGGTCGGTCAGGACCTGGCCTTCCTCATCGATCTGGACCGGCGCGCCCGCGCCACGGCCGAACAGCTGATCGCCACCGGGTCGGTCTAGCGCGCCATGTCAGCCACCTTATTGCAGGAAGTCGGCTATTTCCTGGTCGCCCTGGCGATCTTGATTACCGTTCATGAGTTAGGGCATTTTGCGGTCGCGCGGCTGCTCGGCGTCGGGGTCATCCGCTTCTCGGTCGGTTTCGGGCGGCCCTTGCTGCGCTGGCAGCGCTGTGCGGATACGACCGAGTATGTGCTGGCGGCCATCCCGCTGGGCGGCTATGTGAAGATGGTCGATGAGCGCGAGGACGAGGTGCCCCCGGCGCGACTCCACCTGGCCTTCAATCGTCAGCCCCTGTGGCGGCGCGTGGCGATCGTCGCGGCGGGGCCGGCAGCGAATCTGCTGTTCGCCGTCCTCGCGTATTGGGTCATCTTCATGGCCGGCGAGAGCGGTGTGCGGGCGGTGGTGGCGTCGGTGGAGCCGGACTCGATCGCGGCCCAGGGCGGGTTCCAGGCGGGGGACCGGTTGTTGCGGGTGGGCAACCGTGAGGCGACCATCTGGGATCATGCGGTGTTCGCCTTCATGGCCGAGGCGGGCTCCGGCGATGACCTCCGCGTCACGGTTCGCGACGCCGAGGGGCGCGAGCAGGACCGCCTGGTCGACGGCCAACGGATGGCCGCGCTGCCCGAAGACGCCAGCCTCATCGCGGGCCTTGGACTGAACCCGCGACCGCCGCGGCTACCCGCGGTGGTCGGGGACCTGGTCCCGGGTGAGCCGGCGCAGCGCGCCGGCCTCCAACCGGGGGATCGCATCCTGGTGGCGGACGGTGAGCCGGTGCGGGACTGGGCGCACTGGGTGGAGATGGTCCAGGCCCGGCCGGGCAAAGAGATCGTGGTCGCGATTGAGCGTGCCGGGGCGCCCGTGACCCTGCGGTTGACCCCGCGCGCCGTCGAGAAGGACGGCAAGTCGGTCGGGCGCATCGGGGCCGGGGTGCTGCTGGATCGCGTCGAGATCCGTTACGGGCCGCTCGCCGCGCTGGCGGCCGCGTCCCACAAGACCCTGGACATGAGCCTGCTCACCGTGCGGGTGATCGCGCGGATGCTGGTCGGTCGGGCCTCGGTGGAGAATCTCAGTGGTCCGATCACCATGGCGAAGGTCGCGGGACAGACCGCCAACGCCGGGTGGGACGCGTTTGTCAAATTCCTGGCCGTGGTCAGCATCAGCCTGGGGGTCTTGAACCTGCTGCCGATCCCGGTCCTGGACGGCGGCCACCTGCTGTTCTTTTTCATCGAATGGGTCAAGGGCAGTCCGCTGTCGGAGTATGCCCAGTTGCAGGGTCAGAAGGTCGGGATCGTCCTGATCGCCGCCCTCATGGGTCTGGCCTTCTTCGTGGACCTGTCGCGGCTCTTTGGTTAGCAGTTGCCGATCCCGTATACTAGCGCCCTTGGCGACCTGAAAAATCCCCCACGCGGCGATTCTTCACGTCACGCAACGAACCTGCCCGAGCGCGGGCAGATTCCGGTCGGTCCCATTTTCGGGCAACTAACAATGGCGGGGCCAGCCGGTCCCACGTGGGTGCCGTGATGTTCGCGGTGCCCTTTAGTAACGAGTTAAGAACAAGTTAAACACCATCGTTGTCGTTGTCGTTGTCGTAATCGGAGAAGCGATGCAATTCGGGGTGCGAGAGCATCTGCGGCGCTACGATAACCTCGATTACGACAACGACAACGACAACGACGCTAAAGGCATTCGCTGATCGACTTGTTTAACTTATTGGTGAACCGTTCCTTAGTCGCGGCCCCGATCCGGGCGGCGTCTCGACCCTGGGGGAGTACTCCTTGCACCTAGCATTTGCTGACATCGGCGGCGGTCGGCGTCTGCCCCTCGTTGCCTTCCTGCTCCTGTTCTGCGCCGCGGTGTCGGCGCAGCAGTTTCAGATTGCCGATATCCGGGTCGAAGGTCTGCAGCGCATTGCGCCCGGCACCGTCTTCAATTATTTGCCGGTGCAGGTCGGCGACACCGTGGGGGATGATGTTACCGGCAATATCATTCGCGCTCTCTATCAGACCGGCTTTTTCGATGATGTCCGGGTCGAGCGGGAGGGTAATGTCCTGGTCCTGACGGTACAGGAGCGTCCCTCGATCGCCAAGATCGAGTTTGTCGGCAACCAGGATATCGACGAGGCGACGCTGCGTAAGGCGATGGACGAGATCGGCCTGAAGGAGGGGCGGGTGTTCAACCGCTCGGTGTTGGATCGCATCGAGCAGGAGTTGGAGCGCCAGTATTATTCGCGCGGCAAGTACGGCGTCCTGGTCGTCTCCACGGTCTCTCCGCAGGAGCGTAACCGGGTGGCGATCCGCATCGACGTGACCGAGGGCCTCACTGCCCGTATCAAGCAGATCAATCTCATCGGGAACAAGGCCTTTGCCACCCCGCAACTGCTCAAGCAGTTTGAGTTGGGTGCCACCACCTGGCATTCCTTCTATTCCAAGAACGATCAATACTCGAAGCAGAAGCTCGCGGGCGACCTGGAGCGTCTGCGCTCATTCTATCTCGACCGCGGCTACATCAAGTTCGACATCAAATCGACCCAGGTCTCGATCAGTCCCGACAAGAAAGAGATCTACGTGACGGTGGTGCTCGACGAGGGCAGCCCCTATACGATCAGCGACATCAAGTTGGCGGGCGAGGCGGCGGTGCCGGTGACCAAGGTTTTTCCCCTGATCCAATTGCGCCGTGGTGAGCCGTTCTCGCGCAAGCTGACGACCGAGAGCTCCGAGCGCATCTCCAGCCTGCTCGGCGACGAGGGCTATGCCTTCGCCAATGTCAATGCGGTCCCCGAGGTCAACGATACGGCCAAGCAGGTGACGGTCACCTTCTTCGTGGACCCGGGCAAGCGGGTCTATGTCCGGCGCGTCAACATGAAGGGGAATACGCGCACCCGTGACGAGGTGTTGCGACGCGAGATGCGCCAACTGGAGAGCGCCTGGTTCTCCGCGGCCCTGGTCAAGGAGTCGCGCGAGCGGCTCAATCGTCTGGGCTATTTTGACGATGTCACCACCGAAACACCGGCGGTGGCCGGCTCCGCCGATCAGGTGGACGTCAATGTCACGGTCCGGGAGAAGCCCGCGGGCAATCTGATGGCCGGCATCGGCTACTCCCAGTCCCAGGGCGTGCTGTTGAACGCGAGCATCAATCAGAACAATTTTCTCGGCACCGGCAAACGCGTCTCCCTGGCGTTCAATACCAGCCAGGCGAGCACCCTCTATTCGCTCAGCTACCAAAATCCCTATTATACTGCCGACGGTATCAGCCGCGGTTTCGAGCTGTCGTATCGGGCGACGGATTTCAGTCAGTTGACCGATACGAGTTACGCGACCTACACGACGGATACCGGCATCGCCGGGATGAATTTCGGGTTGCCGATTTCAAAGACCAGCCGCGCCGGTTTTGCGCTGCGCTACCAATACACCAATATCCAGTACAATCCACTGACCGCTTTTTTCTACGCGCCGCAGGTTTACGCCTTCGTGGAGCAGAACGGCCAGACTTTCAACGATTTCATCATGAGCGCGAGCTATACCGACGACACGCGCGACAAGGCGGTATTCGCGACCAAGGGCTATTTGCACTCGCTGCACGGTGAACTCGCGATCCCGGGGAGCAGTCTGACCTACTACCGGGTCGGCTATGAGGGCACCCGCTACATCCCCCTGACCAAGCGCTTCGTGCTCTCCCTGTCCACGGAGTTGGGCTACGGGGCCGGGTACGGCGACCTGACCGCGCTGCCGTTTTTCTTTAATTATTACGCGGGCGGGCCGCGCTCGGTGCGCGGGTACCAGGCCAACACCCTGGGGCCGCGCGAACTCTCCATCAACTATAACCCCACGGGCGGTAACACCAAGATCGTCGGCAGTATCGAACTGTTGGTGTCACCGCCGGTCGGCGGCGATCTGGAGAAGACCCTGCGCTTCGGGCTCTTTCTCGACGGGGGCAATGTCTGGGTCACGCAAGACAACCCCCTGATATACCCAACCGGATTTAATCTCGACGAGATGCGCTTCTCCGCCGGCCTGTCCGCCAGTTGGCTGTCGCCGATCGGTGCCCTGTCCCTCAGTCTGGGCTTCCCGCTGAACGAGAAGCCGGGCGATGAGACCCAGGTCTTCCAGTTCGGGGTCGGCCAGACCTTTTAGTCCGGAAAGAACGGATAAGCCGCAAATGACGCAACCGGACGCAACTGATCATGAGGCTGGCGAGCGCTGTCCAGGCACTTGCCGGGGGCGCCCCAGGGTATCGCCAAGCAACAGTGTTATCAGCGTTTTTTCACGTTCAGTCGCGGCCGCACTCGCTGCTTGGGGGGCGGCTGCGAACCGGCAGCCGGCGGCCGTCGGCTTCATCGCCGCGACACTCCTGCTCGCGCCGGGCGTCGGCGCGGAGAATTATAAGATCGGCGTGGTCGATCCCAACCGGGTGGTGGAGCGCTCCCCGCAGTACGAGGCGGCGGGCAAGGCGCTACGGGTCGAGGTGGAGGAGCGTGAACGCAATCTGCGCCAACAGCAGGAGCAGATCACGGTGTTGCAGAGCAAGCTCGAGCGTGACGCGGCCCTGATGAGCGAGAGCGAGATGCAGCGGCTGCAAAACGACATCCGCAGCCGCACCCGCAAACTCAAGTATGCGCAGGACGAGTTCCAGGAGGACTTTGCCCTGCGTCAAAACGAGCTGCGGACCAAGCTGGGAAAACAGGTGCAGGAAGTGGTGATCGAACTGGCGAAGGAACTCGGCATCGATTTGGTCATTTCCGAGGGCCTGGTCTATTACAGCCCCCGCGTCGATATCTCGGACCTGGTGATCGAGCGGCTGAAGCGGGACTCGGCTACCAAATGAGCAGTTACGGGCGGGGCGCGGCGAATGCAGATGCGGGTGCCGCGAGCGGGGGCCTTGGTCTCGGACAACTGGCTGCCTTGCTGGGTGAGCCCTATCGCGGCGACCCGCACATCCGGGTGTCACGGGTCGCTGAGCTGCGCGCCGCGCAGCCGGATTGTCTGAGCTTCCTGGGGGACCGCAAATACCGTGCCGGTCTGGCCCAGACGCGCGCCGGGGTCGTGATCCTGCGCGCCTCCGACGCGGACGCGGCGCCGGTGCCGGTGGTGATCAGCGTCAACCCCTACCTCAGCTTCGCGCGGGCCGCCCGTTTTCTCTATCCATCCCCGCCGGTCGTTGGTGGCGTGCATCCCGCGGCGGTCGTCGCGCCAACGGCGGTGGTCGATGCCAGCGCCTGGATCGGGCCGACCGCCGTCGTCGAGGCCGGGGCCTGGATCGGGCCGCGGGTCTTCGTCGGTCCGGGGTGCATCATCGGGGAAGGGGTGACGATCGGTGAGGACAGCCGCCTGGTGGCGCGGGTGACCCTGTGCCGCGGAACCCTGATCGGTAAGCGGGCGCTGCTGCATCCAGGTGCGGTGATCGGACGCTCCGGCTTCGGCTTTGCGAAGGATGGGGAGCGCTGGGTGCGCATCCCCCAAGTGGGGCGGGCGGTCCTGGGTGATGATGTGGAGATCGGTGCCAACACCACGATCGACCGCGGCGCCATCGGCGACACCCTCATCGGCGACGGGGTCAAGCTCGACAATCACATTCAGATCGGCCATAACGTGCAGGTCGGTGAGAATACCGCCATGGCCGCCATGACCGGAATCTCCGGTTCCACCCGGATCGGGCGCAACTGCACCATCTCCGGGGCCGTGGGGATGGCCGGACACCTGACGATCGCCGATGGTGTCCACTTCACCGGGCAGGCGATGGTGACCCGGTCCTTTCCGCAGGCGGGCTCCTACAGCAGCGGAATACCAGCCATGCCCAGCGCGGACTGGCGGCGCAACGTGGCGCGCTTTCGACAGCTCGACGAGCTGTCGCGCCGACTCAAACAACTCGAGGCGCGCATCGCAGACTTAGACGTCGCGCCGGCGCAGGAGGACGATTGATGCAGGCATCTCAGCCTTACCCGGTGGACCCGAACTGCGGGGAGCCGGCCACGCCGGGCGCGCGGGTGGATTCGGACCTCATCACCATGGATATCCACAAGGTGCTGAGTCTGTTGCCGCACCGTTATCCCTTTCTGCTGATCGATCGGGTGTTGGAATTCAAGCGTGACCAGCGGTTGGTCGCACTCAAGAATGTGAGCTATAACGAGCCCTATTTCGTCGGGCACTTCCCGGTGCGCCCGGTGATGCCCGGGGTCCTGATCATTGAGGCGATGGCCCAGGCGACCGGCATCCTGGCCATGGCGTCGCGCCCCGAGGAGGTGGGCGAGAAGGCGCTCTATTACTTCGTCGGTATCGACAAGGCGCGCTTCAAGCGCCCGGTGGAGCCCGGTGATCAGTTGATCATGACGGTCGAGCTGTTGGCCGTGCGCCGTGGTATCTGGAAATTCAACGGGGAGGCGCGGGTGGATGACCGCCTGGTGGCGAGCGCCGAGATCATGTGCACCGCCCGGGACTTCAACGCTTGATTCACCCCTCTGCCGTCATCGACCCGGGCGCGCGGCTTGCCGCCGGAGTGGACGTCGGCCCCTTCGCGGTGATCGGTCCGGGGGTGGAGATCGGTGAGGGCACCCGGGTTGGACCCCATACGGTGATTCGCGGACCTACCCGCATCGGGCGGGACAATCGCATCTTCCAGTTCGCCTCGGTGGGCGAGGACCCCCAGGACATGAAATACGGCGGAGAGGAGACCCGCCTGGAGATCGGCGACCGCAACCAGATTCGCGAATGCGCCACCCTGCACCGCGGGACTGTCCAAGACCAGGGCGTCACCCGCGTCGGCGACGATAACCTCTTCATGGCCTATACCCATGTGGCCCATGACTGCCGGATCGGCAATCACGTCATCATGGCCAACGCCGCCTCTCTCGGGGGTCATGTGGAGATTCAGGACTGGGCAATCCTCGGCGGCTTCACCATCGTCCACCAGTTTTGCCGGCTCGGTGCCCATAGCTTCTGTGCCATGGGCTCGGCCTTGAGCAAGGACGTGCCGCCCTATGTCACGGTCGGCGGCCAACCCGCGGCTCCCCACGGCATCAACAGCGAGGGGCTGCGCCGCCGCGGCTTCAGTCCGGCGGCCATCGCCGCCATCAAGCGCGCCTACCGCGCGCTCTACCTGGCCGGGCTCAAGCTGGACGAGGCCCTGGAGCGTATCGGCGGCCTGGCCGCGGAGGTCCCAGAGGTCGCCGCGCTGGCCGCCTTCGTGGCCGAGCGCGGTCGCGGCATCGTACGCTGATGGCCGACGCCGGGTTGCGCGTCGGCATCGTCGCCAACGAGGCCTCGGGCGACCTCCTGGGAGCCGCCATTGTCGCGGAGCTCACACGGTTGGTCCCGAGCGTGCACTGCGTCGGGGTGGCCGGGCCCCGGATGATGGCGGCCGGTTGCGAGACCCTGTTCCCGCTGGAGCGCCTCTCGGTGATGGGGCTGACCGAGGTGCTGGGTCACCTGCCGGAACTGCTTCGGCGGCGCCGCCAACTCACCGAGCACTTCCGCAAGGACCGGCCCGATGTGTTCATCGGCATCGATGCGCCCGACTTCAATCTGGGGCTGGAGCGGCGCCTGCGTGCGGCCGGTATCCGTACCGTACACGTCGTCAGCCCCACCGTTTGGGCCTGGCGCCCGGGGCGGGTCAAGGCGATTCGGCGCGCCGTTGACCTGCTGCTGTGCCTCTTCCCGTTCGAGGAGCCGTTCCTGCGCCGACACGGGGTGCCGGCCCGCTATGTCGGCCATCCGCTGGCCGACCAGATCCCCTTGCAGGTCGATCGGGCCAAGGCCCGGGCCGCCCTGGGGCTGCCCCTGTCAGGTACCCTGATTGCACTGCTGCCCGGCAGCCGCCTGGGCGAAATGGAGCGACTGGCGGTGCCGTTCATCGAGACGGCCGTCGCCTGCCTGGCCGCCCGCCCGGGTCTGCGCTTCGCCGTGCCCCTGGTCAACCCGCGGCTGCATGCCTGCTTCGTCGCCGCCTTGCAACGCCTGGCCCCGGACCTGCCGGTGACCCTGGTCGAGGGGCGGGGCCGCGAGGTCATCGCCGCCGCGGATTGCGTCCTCACCGCCTCGGGTACGGCGACCCTGGAGACCCTGCTCCTCAAACGCCCCATGGTGGTGGGCTATCGCGTCCACCCGTTCACCTACCAACTGCTCACGCAGTTGCGCCTGGTGAAGGTCCAATACGCGGCCATGGCCAACCTGCTCGCGGGGCGCGAGTTGGCCCCGGAATTTCTGCAGGACCGGTGTCGTGCCGACCTGCTGGCACCGGCCATCCTGGCCCTGCTCGATGATCCCGCCCGGGTGGCCGCGATTACTGCTGAGTATGCCCGCATCCATGCCGGGATGCGCCACGACGCGGCCCGCGCGGCGGCCTTGGCGGTGCTCGAACTCATCGGGCGCGCGCCGGGATGAAGCGGAAGATGACATACGTAATTTACGGCTTACGTTTAACCCAAGAAGAGTATTTGGCCGCAAATGAACGCAAATAAGCGCAAATAAATCTGCTGGTTAGCATCGTCGCGGGCGTCACCCCGACGGTGAACATGCAGCCAAGGCCAAGTCGCTGATTATTTGCGTCTATTTGCGTTCATTTGCGGCTAAACTTCTTCTTCTGGGCTTAAGCGCGCTCGGACCCGCAATGACGTGACATTGTGCGCACTGACGACGGGTTCCACCAGGTGCAGCAGAGGTACCGACATGCTCACGATCTGTTCATTCAATATCAATGGCATCCGCGCCCGGCCCCACCAGTTGGAGGCGCTGAGGGCGGGGCTCGATCCCGACATCCTGGGCCTGCAGGAGTGCAAGGTGGTTGATGAGGAGTTCCCCCTGGCGATGGTGGAAGGGGTGGGCTATCGCGCGCATTGCCACGGTCAGAAGGGACACTACGGGGTCGCACTCCTCAGCAAGACGCAACCGCTGGCGGTGACCAAGGGGTTCCCGAGCGATCCGCAGGACGCCCAGCGCCGCGCCATCACCGGGCGCTATGCCCTGGCCGGGGGTGGGGAAGTCACCGTCATCAATGGCTATTTTCCCCAGGGTGAGGGGCGCGACCACCCGGTGAAGTTTCCCGGCAAGGCCGCCTTCTATCGCGATCTGGCGGCCTATCTGCGCGAATCCTTCAGCCCCGATCAGAACCTGGTGGTGATGGGTGACATGAACGTGGCACCGCTGGATCTCGATATCGGGATCGGGGCCGACAACGCCAAGCGCTGGCTGCGCGAGGGCAAGTGCAGCTTCCTGCCCGAGGAACGCGAATGGCTCAAGGTCGTCATGGACTGGGGGCTGCATGACGCCTACCGGGTCCTGCACCCGGCGGTCGATGACCGCTTCAGTTGGTTCGACTATCGTTCCAAGGGCTTTGAGCGCGAGCCCCGGCGGGGCCTGCGGATCGACCTGATTCTGGTCAGCGCCCCGCTGAAGGAGCGCCTGCGCGAGGCCGGTATCGACTATGCACTGCGCGCCATGGACCGGCCCTCCGATCATTGCCCGGTGTGGGCCAGCTTCGATCTGGAATCCACAGATGAACACAGATGAACACAGATTCTCTTCGGATTGTCATGCGCTTATCGCTATTGTCATAATCACCGGCAAGGTGCGTCCCAGGTGCGATCAGAACTGATGTGGTGACCGAGATCCCAGGTACGCTGTCGTTGTCGTTGTCGTTGTCGTTGTCGTAATCGAATAATTCGACCGCGATTACGACAACGACAACGACAACGACAACACCCGGCCCGTGAAAACTTCCGGTAGCTGTAGGGTACGCATCGCGTACCCAGCTCCGGCGGTTGTGGCAGCTTGGCGGGTACGCGATGCGTACCCTACGACTACGACTTGAGTGACCAGTTGCGCTGGAATATACTCATAATATATACCAGGTGGGAGTCATTCCCGTGCACAAGACCGCAAAGCTCTTCGTCAACGGCCGCAGCCAGGCGGTGCGGCTGCCCGCCGAGTTCCGCTTCGAGGGCAAAGAGGTCTATATCGAGCGCGCGGGCGATGCCGTGATCCTGCGTCCGAAGCCCGTCGGCTGGGACGATTTCTTCGCCGGTCCGTCCGCGACGCCGGACGAGTTTCTCGCCGATCGCGATGATGCGCCGCCCCAAGAGCGGGACTGCCTCCATGCTTTGGATGCTTGACACCAATACCAGCAGCTTCGTGATCCGCCGCCGCCCGCCAAGTGTGAAGGCCAGGTTCGACGCGGTGGGCCATGGCAATCTCGCCATCTCGGTCGTCGTGTTGGCCGAACTGTGGTTCGGCGCCGAACTCCATCCGACCCGCGGCACCGCGATTCGGCACGACATCGACGATTTTCGTCGCCGTCTCCGGGTGCTGCCCTGGACCGAGTCGGCCGCCGCCGCCTATGCCGGTGTCCGTGCGGTGCTGCATGGGCAGGGGACACCGATCGGTAACATGGACCTGCTGATTGCGGCCCATGCGTTGTCGCTGGACGCCGTGTTGGTCACGAACAACACCCGGGAGTTCAAGCGCGTACCTGGGTTGCGGTGCGAGGACTGGGTGTCCTCGCCGAGCGCCTGATCCCCATGTCCGCGCGGCCCCATCGCCGATCATGACCGCCTCGCGCCCCATCGGGGTCTTCGACTCCGGCGTCGGTGGGCTCACCGTGCTGGCGGAGATCCGCCGGGAACTGCCCGCCGAGGACCTGCTCTATGTGGCCGACTCCGGTCACGCCCCCTATGGCGACAAGCCGCCGGCCCTGATCGAGGCGCGCGCCGTGGCGCTCACCGGGTTCCTGATCGGGCAGGGCGCCAAGGCCGTGGTGGTCGCCTGCAATACCGCGACCGGGGCCGCGGCCCGGCTCCTGCGCAGCCGCTACCCGGTGCCCATCATCGCCATGGAACCGGCGGTCAAGCCGGCGGTGGGGCTCACCCGCAGCGGGGTCATCGGCGTGCTCGCGACCCGTGCCACGCTCGCCAGCCACAGCTTCGGCCGCTTGCTGGCGCAGGTCGGCGCCGGGGTCCAGGTCCTGCTCCAGCCCTGTCCCGGGCTGGTGGAGCGGGTCGAGGCGGGGGACCTGGACGGTGACTACACCAGGGCCCTGCTTGCCGACTACCTGCGCCCGCTACTGGAGCGGGGCGCCGACAGCATCGTGCTCGGGTGTACCCATTATCCCTATCTCAGGCCCCTGATCCTGGACCTGGCCGGTCCCGGGGTGACGGTGCTGGACTCGGGGGTCGCCGTCGCGCGCCAGGTCCGGCGGCGCCTGGAGGCTGACGGCCTGCTGGCACCGGCGGGGCGCCTCGGTACGGAGCGCTTCTGGACCAGCGGCTGCCCGGTGGCCGGCCTGGGCCTGGTCGCGCGGCTGTGGCGGGCGGCGGTGACGCTGGAGCCGCTGCCGGATGGCGTGTGCCGGGACAGTGGTCTGTCCAGTTGGTGACTCATTGCTCGACGCACACCGGGTCCAATGGCACCTCAAGCGCGAGGAGCTGGCACTCTGGAGCATCCGCGACAGCGTCAATGACTACAGCCGGCGCACCGTCGCGGAGCTTGGCGGCAGCAAATATATCCCCGCCGCCTATCTGGACCGCCCGGGGTGGAGCGCGCTCGCATCGCGCTCCACCACCGGCGTATCGCCAAGCCCCGTTTGGCGATGCGCGCGGATGATCAGGCCGATGGAGCGCAGGGCATCGTTCACCTCTTTCGCACTACGGAACAACTCTGCCACATCGTCGTCCAGCTTGACGACATTCGTTCCCTCTCGGAAGCGTTCCGCATATTTTCCCCGTTCGGCACCGGTGAAGTCGTACTCATCGAGCAGGTCAGGATCAGCGTGCTTTGACATAGCCTTCTTGATACCTCTTGCGTTCGTGTGAAGTTGCGCAGCGTGCCGATATGATCCGCATGCGCTCGCCGACTTCCGCGTGAACCACGACCAACAACCGCATCTGCTCCGACAGGCCGATCGTGATGAACCGCGCCTCGCTCGCCGGATGCAGCGGATCGGGAATGGTACCCGACAGGGTATCGGCAAAGACCGTACATGCCTCCTCGAAGCTCACCCGGTGATTCTTTAGGTTGAGCACGGCTTTACGGTCGGCCCATTCGCACTTTAGCGTCATCCGCTCACTCCGCGGGTTTGGCAATGGTTCCCCCTGGTTTCTCGCGATGTAAAGAACATAAAAATCAATTGGTAAGCGTCCTGGCCACGCGGAAACCTATGGAGAAGCTGCCGGCGGGGATTCGGACCATCGCGGGCATAGGAAACGGCGAACCCGATGGCCCCTGCCGTCGCCGCGGCCACCAGCGGATTGGCGATCCCCGTGGCGTAAGACAGATAGCCGGCCGCGACCGCAGCGACGATCGTCGCGACGGTGACGATGTATTGGTTGAATTCAAAGTTGATCGTGTTCCGGGCCATGGTCTTGGATTCCTGTGCGTGACGATGACGGCGGTCGGTGTCGGTTGTCCGGCGGTCCCCGGATGCGCTTGGCCGGGCCTGACCGGCGTCCGGCGCGGCTCCCGCGCACCGGCGCTGCCCAGGGTTCTCTCTGTGACAGCCGCGCGGTTAATGCGGGGCAGGGATCGCGCGGACAGTATATTGGATCGCGCGTCCGAAGTCGGCGCCTGGACCTCTGGGACTCGCGCTCGACCGGGCACGGAACGAGGGTCGGGGCCGGACCCCACTGCCTGTCTGTGTCGGCCGCGATGGCCCGTGCTGGACCCTCGCGGAGGTCGCGCTCGCCCATGGCGGGCGCACCGCGGCGGTGGCGCTGCTTGCAGGCCCCGCTGGCGTCATACCCCTGATCGGGCAGGGCCATGCCATCCATGCCGCCAATGCGCTATTTCGGCCCGACCTGGGCACGCTGGAGAACCGGCTTGCGTACATGCGCTTCTTCTGCGGCGCCATCCGCGCCGAGCAGCGCTTTCTGGACCCTTGCCTGCTCTCCGGACGACGCACCGGGGTATCGGACCTTGCAACGGGCGGACCCAGGCCATGGTCGTTGCCGGGATCGCGCCGCATCCGCATTAGCCTGCCCCCAGGTCCGAAGGCGGCAGCTCGACCTTGTCATAGACCTCGGCGAGCGACAGCACGGCATCCGCAGCGACCAATGGGACCGTATCGGACAATGCGCCATAGGCGGTCAGGCTCCAACTGCCGTCGGACTGGCGCACATAGAGCTCGGCACCGACCCGGTTCTGGGAAACCAGCAGATAGGCATCGAGGCTCGGCACCGTTCGGTAATGGGCGAATTTGTCGCCGCGGTCGTAGGCCTCGGTCGAGTCGGACAGGACCTCGACGATCAGGGTCGGATTGAGGAGCAGGTCGCGGCGCTGGTCGTAGAATCGACGCTCGCCGCAGACGGCCATGACATCGGGGTAGGCACCGACCTTGCCGGAGACGAGCCGTACCTTCATGTCGCTGGGTTGGATGGCCCCGAGTATAGCCCGAGCCCGCCGCGGCTTGCTTGGCGACGCCGGACCTCCCGCGCGGTCTCGTCGCGGCTGGAGCCGCTCCCACAGCGTCGTTGCACGAAAGCGGGGACGAAAGCGGGGACAGACCCTGAGGTATCCCCACGAATCTGAGCTAGACATCAGTAGGTTAGCGGAACCCCTGCGTCAGAGGCTTACCCGGCTACTCAACGACTCTGTATCTATTTGATCGAAAGAGACATTCCGTGGGGATACCTCAGGGTCTGTCCCCGATTACCCCCGCGGGCCGCCGCGGCACGGAGCGCTTCTGGACCAGCGGCTGCCCGGTGGCCGGCCTGGGCCTGGTCGCGCGCCTGTGGCAGGCGGCGGTGACGCTGGAGCCGCTGGCCCATGGCGTTTGCCGGGACAGTGGTCCGTCAGCGAGTCGGTTGTGACAGCGCGATGCAAACCATTCCAGACCGGCCCCGAATCCGGGTAGACTGATCGGGTCTCCCAGCAGAGGCCATCACGGGCTTGGTCCCAGTTCAAAGCCGTCAGACGGCGAAGGCGAAGCTGGCGGCGGACTGGCCCACGCCTCGCCACGCCGCATACCATGATGAATGCAGTGTACGATGCGTCAGTCGACTCTCCGAACCGGAACTGATCCGGGAGGCCAATCTCACTGCCGCCAGACTGCTGGGTCTGACCCGAAGCGCACTGACCGGTCAGCCGCTCTCCCGGTTCATCGTCCGGGAGGACCAGGATGTCTTCTATCTGTTCCGTAAATCGCTTTTTGAGGCGCTTTTGGCGGCTCGACCGGGCCCGGAACAGAATCGGTCAGAGCCTGTCCGCACGCCACGGGTGTGCACGCTGCGCATGGCGAAGCCGGACGGCGCGATCATCTGGGCGCGGCTCGAAGCCGCCACCGCAACGGATGCCGATGGATCGCCCGTCTGTCACGTCGCGATCAGCGACATCTCTTCGAGTAAACAGGCCGAGCTGGATGCGCTGAATGCGCTCATGGCGGCGGTTCCAGGGGTCGTGTATCAATTCCTGGTGCTGCCCGATGGCGCCTGGCGGTTTCCCTATCTCAGTCCAGGCATCGCAACCCTGTATGGCATCCCGGTGGAAGCGGCCTACGCGAACCCGGATGCGCTCACCCTGTGCATCCTGCCCGACGATCGGCCCTCTCATCGGGCGGCGGTGGAACGTGCGAACCAGACCCTCACGCCCTGGTTCCATGAACATCGTATCCACCCCAGTGGGCAGCCCGACCAACTCAAATGGGTGCGCGGACAGGCCACGCCCCGTCTTCAGCCGGACGGGAGTGTGCTGTGGACCGGCATCCTGACGGACATTACCGAGCGCAAACTCGCCGAGGAGGCACTGCGGCGCAATCGAACCATGCTGGCACGCGCGGAGGCGATCGCGCACGTCGGCAGTTGGGAATGGGAAGTGGCGACGGACACCGTCACCTGGTCGGACGAGTTGTACCGAATCCTGCAGCGCGATCCGGCCGAGGGGGCGCCGTCCTTTGCGGACCATGTGCAACTCTATATCGCCGGGGACATGCAACGACTCCGTGATGCGGTGGCTGCCGCCCTCACTCAGGGCACACCCTACGAGCTGGATCTGCGCGCCATTCGCAAGGATGGCGCGACGGTGGTCGTGCTGGCTGTTGGCCATGCGGAAATCGGCACGGACAAGCAGGTCACGCGCCTCTTTGGATTTATTCAGGACGTCACCGAACGCCGCGCGGCCGAGCGCGCTCTGCACGAGAGCGAGCAACGCTACCATGCCTTGTTCGATCATATCAGCAGCGGCGTGGCGATCTATGAAATCCGCGACCCTGGACAGGAGGTCCTGTTCCGCGATTTCAATCGCGCAGCCGAACGTCTCCGCGGGGTCCAGCGGAAAGATCTGGTCGGAAAATCGCCGGCCGAGGTCTTCCCGGGCGTCGGGACGCTCGGACTGCTGGAGGTCTTGCGACGGGTTTGGACCACCGGCATCCCACAGCAGTTCCCTGTCAAGCTCTACCAAGACGAGCGACTGACCCGGTGGTATGACAATTTTGTCTATCGTCTGCCCACTGGCGAGGTCGTGGCGGTCTTTGACGATGTCACCGCGCTCAAGGACCGTGAACGGCAGCTCGAGTGCCTCGCCTATTCCGACGTGCTGACCGCGCTGCCCAACCGCACGCTGCTGCACGACCGTCTGCGGCACGCCATGGCGCAGACCCAGCGACGGGGACAATACCTGGCGGTGGTCTATCTCGATCTGGATGGTTTTAAGGCCATCAATGATCGCCACGGGCACGACGTTGGCGACCAGTTGCTGATCGCACTCTCACGCCGGATGAAGCAGATGCTGCGCGAAGGCGACACCCTGGCCCGCCTGGGTGGCGACGAGTTTGTCGCCGTGCTGGTCGATCTCGGCGACAGAGCCGCCGGCGTGCCGCTGCTCAACCGCCTGCTCGCCGCCGCGGCCGCGCCGGTGCCCCTCGGCGATGTCGTCATGCAGGTCTCGGCCAGCCTTGGCGTCACCTTCTATCCGCAGCCGGTTCCGGGCGACAGCGAAGGGACGGACGCGCTCGACGCGGATCAACTGCTGCGCCAGGCTGACCAGGCCATGTATCTGGCCAAGCGGGCCGGCAAGAATCGTTACCATGTCTTCAACGTCGAAGAGGATCATCGCATCCGCGGTTAGCATGAAGGTCTGGAGCGCATCCGCCGCGCCCTGGTCGCGCGCGAATTCGTGCTCTATTACCAGCCCCAGGTCAACCTGCGCACCGGAGCGGTCATCGGCGCCGAGGCATTGGTCCGCTGGCAGCATCCGAAACGCGGACTCCTGCTACCGCAGGAGTTCCTGCCGGCGATCGAGGATGACCTGCTGGCGGTCGAACTCGGCGAATGGGTCATCGAGACCGCGCTGACCCAGATGGATAGCTGGCGGGCGAGCGGACTCGGTCTCCCGGTCAGCGTCAATGTCGGCACGCGCCAGTTACGGCAGGCGGATTTTGTCGCGCGTCTGCGCGCCCTTCTGGCGGCGCATCCAGGGGTCAAGCCATCGAGCCTCGCGCTGGAGATCCTGGAAACCAGCGCGATGCAGGATCTGGCCCAGGTCGCCCGAATCTTCGCGGAGTGCCGCGCGCTCGGGGTGGGTTGCGCCCTGGACGACTTTGGTATCGGCTATTCCTCGTTGACCTGTCTGAAACGCCTGGCGGTCACCGCGTTGAAGATCGACCGGAGCTTCGTCGGCCACATGCTCGACAACCCGGATGACCTGGCGATCGTCGATAGCATCCTGGGCCTGGCCACCGCCTTCCGTTGCCAGGCCGTCGCCGAAGGAGTGGAGACCCTGGCGCAGGGCGAGCGGCTGCGGCAACTCGGCTGCGAGCTAGCGCAGGGCTTCAGCATCGCCCATCCCCTGCCGGCCCGCGAGCTACCCGGCTGGCTGGCCGCCTGGCGCCCATCACCGCCGACCGAAGCCACTCACGCCGGCCTGCAAGTCAGCGCTAAGACTTGTGTTCCACCCTGATCAAGTCACCGGCGAACAAGCATCAGACTGCGGCTCCCAACGACCACTGATATCGACCTGGGCCAACCGAATCAGGATACTCCTGAGAAAACAAGCGTCGGCTCAAAACGCCATTGCGGTCGGCGACCAGCGCGGAATCAATGGCAGCTCAAGCACGCGTCGCTGCGGTCGCCTCATCCGCGCCGATTGACAGCTCCTGGCCGCTATGTGAAGCTTCACATAGCGACCCCTATGTGAAGTTTTGAACTCCAGGATCTCACCGATTGCCGCCGCGTCCGGGTGCCCGTCGATTCGCACCGGCAGGTCGTTTGGCGCATAGCCGACCAGGTCCCCGGGCCGTCCGCCGCGGGGCTGGGCCTCGCGCAGGACCTGGTAGTCCCGCCCGACCTGGGATGCGAACACCTGCCGTTGCAGCTGATGCGCAGGGTCTTTCATCTCCATGAGCCGCGCCCGCGTGGTGGCCGGATCCACCTGCCCGGCAAGCGCGGCGACCCGGGTGCAGACTCGCGGTGAATAGGCGAGGCAATGGACCTGACCGAAGCCCATGGCGGCGACGAAGCCCAGGGTCTCGGGCCACTTAGACTCGGTCTCGCCGGGGACGTTGGCGATGATGTCGCTCGTGAGGTTGATCCGCGGCACCGCGCGGCCTGCCCCAGTGCGGCCAGACGGGTGAACTGTGCGGTCTCGCCGCGCCGCAGCGGCCGTTGCAGGTGGGGCATCAGGCGCGAGTCGGCGAACTGGTCCCAAGAGCCGTCCGGCAGGTCCCAGGGTTCGAGCGAGCCCTGGCGGTCCCGGGGGCCTGGGTAGCAGACGGGTGAATCAGGATTCGGCCTCCAAGTCGAACCCTGCCCCAGTAACTTGCGCTCTTCCTGATTCAGATCCAGCAGGCCGCCGCGGTGCGGACCAGCGACCTTGTGTGCAGGTGCGCACCGGGGGGCGCGCCGGGCTGCCCATTTGGCGCTCAGTTGCCATAATTGCAGTAGCGCAAGCTGCCCCGCCCGGCCGCTCCGGTCCCTGATCCGACGTCGCGGTCACGGCTGGCCGGATCAGTGGCAGGGCATCGCCCGTTTGAGTCTGAGCGCGTTTTTCTGGATGGAGGTCCATGCCATGACCACCGAAAGCCCCGGCCTGCCGCCGCACAGCATCACCTGTGACGCGGCCCGCACCCTCCCCGGACTCTTCCGCCAACGGGTCGCGCGCTCGCCCGCGGCCGTCGCCTACCGCCAGTTCGAGGGCGGCGCCTGGCGCGACTACACCTGGTCGGCGCTGGCAGGGCTGGTCGGGCGTTGGCAACTGGGGTTCGCGGGGGAGGGCCTGCAACCGGGCGACCGGGTCGCCTTGAGCCTGCCCAACGGGGTCGACTGGGTCTGCTGCGACCAGGCGGCCCTGGGCCTGGGGCTGGTGCCGGTGCCGCTCTACGCCACCGACAGCCCGGACAACATCGCCCACATCCTGGCCGATTCAGGGGCCCGCCTGCTGCTCCTGGACTCCGACCGCCGCTGGCCCGCCCTCGCCGCGGGTCGCGCCGCCTTTCCGGCGCTGCGCCGGGTCCTGTGTCTGAAGCGCGAGTTACCGGCCGCGGACGAGACCCTGCGCGACCTCGCGGACTGGCTGCCGCGCGCGTCGGCTGACCTCGTGGACCTGGTCCAGGACCCGGACGCCCTGGCGACCCTGGTCTACACCTCCGGCACCACCGGCCGCTCCAAGGGGGTGATGCAGTCCCATCACGGCATCCTGTGGACGGCGCAGGCGGTCCTGCGGCGCATCCCGGCCTACCCGACCGACTGCTTTCTCTCCTTCCTGCCGTTGGCGCACAGCTTCGAGCGCACCGTCGGCTACTACCTACCCATGATGGCGGGCGCCCAGGTCGCGTTTGCGCGCTCGGTGGAACTGTTGCGCCAGGACCTGATCCGCATCCGCCCGAGCGTCCTGCTCGGGGTCCCCCGCGTTTACGAGCGCGTCTATCTGGTCATCCAGGCCCGGCTCGGGCCGCACGGCCTCAGGCGGCGGCTGTTGGAGACGACCGTCGACCTGGGCTGGCGGCGCTTTCTCGTGACGCAGGGGCGCGGCCCGGTCCTGGGTCCACTCGCCCGGCTGGCCGCCGTGGTGCTGCGGCGTCTGATTGCGCGCCAGGTCCTGGACCGGTTCGGCGGCCGGCTGCGGGTGGCGGTCAGCGGCGGTGCGCCCCTGGCGAGCACGGTGGCGCGCTTCTTCATCGGGCTCGGCCTGCCGCTGACGGAGGGCTACGGCCTGACCGAGACCTCCCCGGTGCTGACCAACACGGCACCCGCGGACTGTATCCCGGGCTCGGTCGGGCGGCCCCTGCCGGGACTCGAACTGCGCATCGGACCCGACGGCGAACTGCTCGCCCGGACCCCAGGTCTGATGCTGGGCTACTGGGGCCAGCCGGCGGCGAGCGCCTCCACCATCGACGCCGACGGCTGGCTGCACACCGGGGACTTGGCCGAACTGCGCGACGGGTATCTCTATATCCGCG
This sequence comes from Candidatus Thiodictyon syntrophicum, assembly GCF_002813775.1. Lineage (NCBI taxonomy): Bacteria > Pseudomonadati > Pseudomonadota > Gammaproteobacteria > Chromatiales > Chromatiaceae > Thiodictyon > Candidatus Thiodictyon syntrophicum. The sequence goes on along the minus strand of NZ_CP020370.1, from coordinate 5,204,449 downwards.
GGCGGCTGAAGGAGATCCTCGTCACCTCCGCCGGCGAGAAGATCCCCCCCGCCGAGTTGGAGTCGGCGCTGACCATGAACCCGCTCTTCGCCCAGGCGCTGATCCTGGGCGAGGGCCGCCCCTACCTGGCGGCGCTCCTGGTGCTGGAGCCCGACGCCTGGGCGCGCCTGGCCGCGGGTCTCGCGCTCGACCCGGACGATCCCGCCGCGCTGCACCAGTCCGCGGCCCGCGCCGCGGTCCTTGCGCGCGTGCAGGACCTGCTCAAGGGCTTCCCGCGCCATGCGCAGGTGCGGGCGGTGCACCTGAGCCTCGCGCCCTGGACCATCGAGAATGGCCTGCTGACGCCGACCATGAAGGTCAAGCGCGGGCGCTTGGAGGAGCGGTTCCGGGAGGTGATCCGGCGGCTGTATGCGGGGCGGGAACTGCCGGGTGGGGCGGCCTGATTCCGGCGTTTGACGCGTGTGGACGCCTGACCGGCCGTTTCGTGCGATGGGCGACGGAAAGCGCCGCGTCGCCCGGTTCAGTTCACTGCTTGCCGGACGTCCGGCGCTCCAGCAGGTCCTTGAGCCGGGCTGCCGCCTCGTCGCTGAGTCCGAGCAGCCGCTCTTCTTCGCTAAGCCCGCGCAGACGCTCTTCAGGGCGAAGCCGACGCGCCAGTTCTTCCGGCGGCAGCCCCCGCAACCGCTCCTCCGGGGTCAGTTCAGGCAGCGTCTCGCGTGCGAGGTCGCGGCGAAAGTCTTGGAAGGTGTATGACATCGGGATACCCGCCTCGCGGTAGCGTCGGTAGATTTCTTCAAGTATCGGAAAATGGTCGTCCTGGCGCCAGCGGTACATGCCGGCCCCGGCGGCGACCTTCGCCGCTTCAAAGCTGAAGATCTCCCACAGTGCGTTACGTGGGCAGGGCGCCACCTCGCGCAGGACGATGAGCGTAATGGTGCGGCCCACGACCGGCAGCCGGTAGACCCCGGGTTTGACCGGCGTCAGCGTAACCTGTTCCGCCAGGGCGCGGGGGCGGCGGGTAGTGACTGCATAGAGTCCGAACCGGGCGGCCGGCTCCCGTGGCGCGAACGCCTTGCGGTAGTTCACGTAATGGCCGATCAGTTCCTCGATCGCCCAGGCGTCCAGGCTCTCCTGACCCGATTTGTAGGTCAGGAGGTTGTGCGGTTTGAGGTCTTCCAGCCCGTCGCAGGGGTCGACCAAGGCCTCGCCCGTCCCGCGCACGATGACGACATCCAGGACCTGGCGCTTGCGCGCGACGTCCTTCTCCATCTCCACCGCATAGCGGGTGCCGGTGAAGTAGTCTTCCAGGGCCAGGCCGAAGAGGCGGTGCCAGTTGATCATGCTGGGTTTGGATGCTCACGCGGGGCTGTTGGCTTGGTGCGGGGTGCGGGGTGCACAACGCCGGGGTCGCTTCCGGGGTCGGATCGCGCTCGCCTCGATTCCAAGCAGGGGTGCTGCGCTCCCGACGTTCGACCCGGGTGCCGCGCGTGCTCTCACCGCACCGCGGGAGCCATGTCGCGGACGTGCCGCGGCACGGCGTGGCCGGGAACAGGATCAAGGACGGCCGGATGTGCCGCGCTCCAGCAGGTCTTTGAGCTGGGCGAGATCTTCGTCACTGAGCCCGCGCAGGCGCCCCTCGGTGCGCAGTCCACGTACCAGGTCCTCCGGCGGCAGCCCCCGCAGCCGTTCCTCCGGGGTCAGCTCAGGCAGCGTCTCGCGTGCGAGGTCGCGGCGAAAGTCTTGGAAGGTGTATGACATCGGGATACCCGCCTCGCGGTAGCGTCGGTAGATTTCTTCAAGTATCGGAAAATGGTCGTCCTGGCGCCACTGGTACATGCCGGCCCCAGCGGCGATCTTCGCCGCCTCGAAGCTGAAGATCTCCCACAGTGCGTTGCGCGGGCAGGGCGCCACCTCGCGCAGCACGATCAGCGTAATCGTGCGGCCCACGACCGGCAGGAGGTAGACCCCGGGTTTGACCCGCTCCAGTGCGACCTGTTCCGCCAGGGCGCGGGGGCGGCGGGTGGTGACCGCGTAGAGCCCGAACTCGCCGGCCGGCTCCCGGGGTGCGAACGCCTTGCGGTAGTTGACGTAATGGCCGATCAGTTCCTCGATCGCCCAGGCGTCCAGGCTCTCCTGGCCCGACTTGTAGGTCAGGAGGTTGTGGGGTTTGAGGTCTTCCAGCCCGTCGCAGGGGTCGACCAGGGCCTCGCCCGTCCCGCGCACGATGACGACATCCAGGACCTGGCGCTTGTGCGCGACGTCCTTCTCCATCTCCACCGCATAGCGGGTACCGGTGAAGTAGTCTTCCAGGGCCAGGCCGAAGAGGCGGTGCCAGTTGATCATGGGTGCCATCACGGCGGTGGATCGATGATCGGGCTAGGGTAGGGGGCGGCGGTGCATCCGGCAAGTGGTGGGATCGCCGTTGCGCTATCATCCCCCGCGTTGCCCGCGGTTGTCGCGACCCGGCCCGCGGGCAGGGGCGGTACGCACCGGACCCCGAGCGGGTCTTTGCTATGGTCATGGAGCTTCGCCATGTCGGTTTTCGTCCGAGCTTTTGCATTGGTATTCGCGCTGATCCTCGTCGGGCCGGTGGGCGGGGGGGAGGAGGGCGGTGAGCAGGCGCTGATCGATGAGGTTACCGCGGCGCTGCGCAAGCAGACCGGGGCGAAGCCGAAGGCGGCGGCGCTGGTGGATGCCCTGAACCGCAAGACGGCTGGCCTTCTCCAGGAAGGTCGCTATGCCGAGGCCGAACCGGTCGCCCGGCTCGCGCTCGAGCGAGGCGAGCGGGTGCTTGGGGCCGAGCATCCGAATACCCTCAAAAGCGTTAACAACCTCGGCTTTCTATACGAAGCCCAAGGTCGCTATGGTGAGGCGGAGTCGCTCGACCGCCGGGCACTGGAGGTCCGTGAGCGGGTGCTGGGGGCCGAGCATTCGGATACCCTCACGAGCATCAACAACCTCGCCGCCCTATACCGCGCCCAGGGCCGCTAAGGCGAGGCGGAGCCGCTCTATCGCCGCGCGCTGCAGGCCAGGGAACGCGTGCTCGGGGAGGCCCATCAAGACACCATTGAGGTCGAGTTCAACTTGGTGACTGCCTTGGTCAACATGGACCGACTGAACCCGGCCCTAGCCCAGTTACGGATCATCGACGGGCGCCTGCGGACCTTCGTCGGGCGCCAGTTGGATACCACTGGATCGGAGTTGGTACGCCGCCAATGGCTGGCGACCGAGTCCAGGCTCCAAGATGCTGTGTTTACCCTAGCCCTGGCCCGCTCGTACAGCGACGCCCAGCCCCTGGCCGCGGATATCCTGCTGCGCTGGAAGCGTTTGGCGGGTGAGCAGGAAGCGGTGCTCGCGCGGCTCGCCCGTACCAGCGGCGACCCGCAGATACGGGACCTTGCCCGGCAGGTCCAACAGGCCCGGTCCGACTACAGCCGACTGGTCACCCTGCCGGACGCCAAGCCGGAGCAACTGTCCGCGCGCAAGCAGGCGCGGGACCAGTCCCTGGCCGAACTGGATCGACTGGAAGTGGCACTCAGGACCCGCATCCGCACCTTCGCCAACCAGGCCGCTAGCGAGGCGGCCACCTGGCAGGCGGTGCGGCAGGCGTTGCCGCGGAATGCGGCTCTGCTAGACCTGCGCGCGTTCAAGTCGTTCAACTTTAAGAGCAGGCAGTTCGATGAGGACCATTGGCTGGCCCTGGTGTTGGAGGCGAGCGCCGATCTCGGCAGCGACGGGAAGGCCAAGGCTCCGCGCCTGGTCGACCTGGGTCCGGTCGCGGCATCCGCGTCCGATCGAGAGAACATGGCCCGACTCACCGACGAGGACCTCTGTCTCGCGCGCTATCTCGCCAAGCGAACTGAACGTCCAGCCTGCGCCGAGGGCTACGATGCGGCCAACTTCGCCGCGCCGGCCCAGGCGCAGGCCCGGTCCGAGGCCATAGGCGCCGAGATCGACGCCGCCTCCGCCCGTTTCTACGCCGCCCTGCTCGGCCCACTTGACCGGGAACTGGCAGGCTTCGACACCCTCTATATCGCCCCCGATGGGGCACTGGACTTGGTTCCCTTCGCCCGCCTCAAACTACCTGACGGTCGTTACTGGATCGAGCGGCAGACCTTGCGCCAGGTGCGCAGCGGTCGCGACTTGATCGCCCGCGAGCCGGTGCCGGCCGCGCGTGGTTTGTTCGCGCTCGGCGCAGTGGACTACGGTTCGGCGCGGTCGGTCCAGTCGCCCAAGAAGGCGAAGTCGCGGTCACAGCCTAGCGGTGCAGCGCTAGCACGCACCGTCGCCAATACCGGCCCAAACCAGCCCAACCCGCGCCTGCGGGCCGCCTGTAGCGTATTCCCGCCGGTCCCCGGAACCGCAGTTGAGATGAACTATCTCAAGACCCATTTCGATCCGGATGGCGGCGAGGTCCTGGTCCTCCAGGGCCGCGACGCCAGCAAGTCCCGGCTCAAGTCACACTCCCCACCGCCGCGTGTCCTGCACCTGGCCACCCACGGTTGCTTCATTCCGCGTGCCGACCCGGCCGAGCGACCCATGACACTTTCCCTGCTCGCCCTGGCCGGCGCCAACCGGGTCCCAACCGCGAAGGCCGGGGCGGACCAGTCCGACAACGGCATCCTCAACGCCCTGGAGGTCCTGGACCTGGACCTGACCGGCACCGAACTGGTCACACTCTCCGCCTGCGACACCGGCAAGGGCGAGGTCGACAGGTCCGAAGGGGTCTACGGCCTGGTACGCGCCTTCCAGATCGCCGGGGCCGCCAATGTCCTCATGACGCTGCGCCCGCTCAACGACGACCTGGCGGCCGAATTCGTCACGGACTTCTATCGCAACTGGCTCGACCGCAAGCCCGGCCTGCCCGCCGATCCGGCGTCCGCACTGCGCCGGACCCAACTCGACTGGATCGGCAGCGAGCGTCCCGAGAAGCGCGACCCGCGGCACTGGGCGCCCTATGTGCTGGTGGAGCGCAGGTAGTGCCGGGAAGCCACGCCCGCGGCGCGACGGCTGCCCGGTCCGTCGGCTAAACTTATCGTCTTTCAGGACATTGGGAGGACCTCCGCCATGCGTCTCGCCGCCCGTCTCACCCTCGGTCTCGGGCTCACCCTGGGCGCCCCCGCCTGGGCCGGGTCCTGCTTCTGTCTGGTCGCCCCGGACCGCACGCCCTATTACGACTGCGTCGAGGGCTACCGCGGGGCGGTCCGGTCACGTTATGTCGAGTGCCGCCTCCCGTCCGGTCCGAACCGGGTCGAGATCCCGGGCGGGCCGGCGATGACGCGCATCGCGGCCGGCACGCCGCCCTGCGAACTCTGCGAGGGACGCCGCGGCCCCCCGCTGCCCCCGATCATGCGGCCGGGCGATGAGGGCCCCGCCGCCCCGGCGGGGCGTCGGCCATGACCGCGCCCGCGGCCGAGACAGCGCTGCCCGCGGCGGCGGGCGCGCCGTCCTTCGCCGGGATCGCCCTCGACGCCACGCTCCTGGTCACGTTCGCCACCGCGCTGCTGTTCGTTGCCGGCTGGGGCTACGCGGAACAATGGCTCGCATCCTTCGACCTGGGGGTGATCGGGCTCGGCATCCCCAGCGGCTATTTCGCCATGTACGGCTATTGGGTGGTGACGGCGAACCTCTGGTGGCTGGTGCCGGGCGCCGTCGTGGTCGCGCTGGCGCCCTTCCTGCGCTGCTGGCCCTGGGCGCGCCGCCGGCTCCAGGCCCGGCCCTGGCCGCGGTTCAGCGCGGAGACCCGCACCGCGACCCGCGGCGCCGCCCGGGTCCTGCGGCCGGGCCTGATCCTGCTCCTTTTCTGGGGCGCCTATGCCCTGGGGCGGCAGACGGCGGACGACAGCTTCGCCCGCCATGAGGGCGAGGGATTCTGTACCTTCCCCGCGGTTCGGGTGGTGTCCAAGGAGGCCTCGATGCTCGCCAAGTCGCTCCCGGGCCTGCCCGAGGCCCTGGCCGCGGGCCAGTACCGGCTGCTGATCCAGAGCGGCGGGGTCCTGGCCCTGTTCCGCGCCGACCCGCCGGACGCCCCGGTCAAGCCGCAGCACCCGAGCCTGGTGGTCCCGGTCGCTGAGATTGCAGCGATGGAATTGACCCCGGTCCCGCCGGGGTGCGGGCCGCGTTAGGGCGGCGTTGCGCTGCGGGTCCCGGGTTTGGCCCTTGCCGTCGCTGTGTCCGGCATTGCGGTGAGATGCCGGAAGGAGGTCGCCAGGGATGCCGACCTCGCGGCCGACACCGGCGATCGATTCAGGTCACGGCCGACCGGACTTGCGACGCTCCAACAGTTCTTTGAGCCGGTCAGCGTCTTCGTCGCTGAGCCCCCGCAGGACCTCTTCCGGCGGCAGCCCCCGCAGCCGCTCCTCCGGGGTCAGTTCAGGCAGCGTCTCGCGTGCGAGGTCGCGGCGAAAGTCTTGAAAGGTGTATGACATCGGATACCCGCCTCGCGGTAGCGTCGGTAGATTTCTTCAAGTATCGGGAAATGGTCGTCCTGGCGCCACTGGTACATGCCGGCCCCGCAGGGTCCCGTCAAAGTCCGGGGGCTTGACGTAGCGGCGGGGGCCTCGGGCGATGCGAAGCGCGCGGGTGACGGTCGGGCGGTAGATCTGGCGAAGACGATCGCGGGGTTGGGCGAGGCGCGCGAAGGGGAAGTGCGCGGGCGCAGGCGAGCGCCAGCCTCCGCCGGAGCGGCCGTGCGTCAGCGTCAGCGGCGTCGGGTGTCAGACGCCGATGGCGGCCAGGGCCCGGCGCGGTTGGTGAGCGAAGGCGCGCAGGGCGCTGGCGATATTGGTAAAGCCGTGCAGACGAGCCAAGGCGATGGCGAAGTTGCGCAGGCTGGCCATGATGGCCGGTCCGTGGCCGACGCGCACGCGCGAGCGATCCTCGTCGAAGGTGACGTCGCGGACATAATGGGAGCGGTTCTCGATGCCCCAGTGGCCGCGGTTGAGTTGCAGGAGTCGCGGCGGGTCGGCCAACTGCGGTGGCAGGCTGGTCACGGCGAACACCGTCTCGTCGCGTTGCTTGCCCGACGTGAGTTCGGTGACGGCGCGTTCGATGCGACAGACCTGGGCGACGTGGGGGAAGTTGACGTAGTCGTTGAGGGCCGTGGAGGCCATCAAGCGGCGCTGCTCCAGGCGCCCATGGCCCTTATCGAGGGTCGTGGTGCAGAGGGGGGAAATGCGCCTCGGTCAGGGCGCTGAGGTCGGCATAGAGGGTGGGCTGATTTTCTTTGACCGTGAAAAAATAGTGGGCCTGTTTCTCCTCGACCAGGAAGCGCGCGGTCTCGCGTTGGGTATGCAGCGCATCGGCGGTGACCACCCGTCCCGTGAGGTCCAAGGGTGCGAGCAGCGGTTTGAGCTCCGGGATCTCGTTGGTCTTGGCCGGGATCTCGCGCTGCGCCACGGTCACGCCCTGATCTTGGAGGAACGCGCTGAGCAGATGCACCTGGGTGCCGTCGGGGCGCACCGCCCCGCGCAGGGCCTTACCATCGACGGCCACGGCATCGTCGGCAGCGACGAGGCCGAGCAGCCAGTCACTCAAGGTGGCATCAATGGCGGCAACGTCGCTGGCTTGCAGGACGCGGCGCAAGGTCGGCTCGGAGGGTGGCTCGAAGCGCTCGGTGCGGGGATTGTAGCGGGCGTGTAGACGCTTGAGTTGGGCCTGGGTCAGGCGCGCTGCCCACTCGGCGAGCGCGGTATAGCCGCGGTTGCCGGCGAGTACGGCGGCGAGGCCGATGCTCAACACCGTGGCCTGGGGATGGCGTTTACCGCGCGGACGGCGCCGATCGGGCAGCGCGCGCAGACGCTGCTGCAGGTCCTGCATCTGGGCCGTGGTCAGGGTGACGGATTGCATTGGCGTGCTCCAAGGGGCGGGTAGCACGGGGGCGCACAACAGCGCCCGGGCGCGTGGGTGCAACGGATAGACGAGTGCCTGCTTGGGTTCGCCATGGGGGGTATAGCGGCCGTTGCAGCGCGCAAAGCCGCGCGTGGTGCCGACCACCTGCCAGTTGGCGGCGCGGTAACAGGCACCGGTAAAACGCGTTGGATCGACGAAGGTCTCGGCCAGCAACAGGCGGTGACCATGGACGCGCAGCCAATCGTCGGACAGGCGCCGCAGGTTCAGCGCCAGGATGCGCGAGGCCAGATTAGGGACGCGCCCGGTGGCGGGGAGGATCAAGAACCGGGCGTTGTTGGCCAGCAGATGCAGGCGTTGATAGTGCAGCACCCGCGGCCAACCGATCCAGGCATCGCGGGCCGCGCACTTGAGCGCCGCCGCCTGCCAGCCGAGCAGCGCCAGCCAGCACCCATCAAGCGTGGCAACGTAGCGTAAGGTCTTGCCGAATAACGAGCGTAGGCCCAGGTAATGATGCGCCTCGACCAGCGCATCCCACGCGTCCCGCTCCCCGGGCAGGATCAGGCGGACCTCCAGACGCCGGAGTAACTCCGACGCGGGGCGGCAGGACTGGCAAGGAATTTCGGCCATGCCGACTGTTGTAAGACATTTCGGGCCGAAAATCCAGTTCTGCGAACATCGGTCACAAGCTCAAGGGGCTACGGGTGAACTCGACGGAGCCCTGGCCGGCCCCGGCGGCGACCTTCGCTGCTTCAAAGCTGAAGATCTCCCACAGGGCGTTGCGCGGGCAGGGCTCCACCTCGCGCAGCACGATCAGCGTAATCGTGCGGCCCACGACCGGCAGCCGGTAGACCCCGGGTTTGACCGGCGTCAGCGTAACCTGTTCCGCCAGTGCGCGGGGGCGGCGTGTGGTGACCGCATAGAGCCCGAACCGGGCGGCCGGCTCCCGGGGCGCGAACGCCTTGCGGTAGTTGACGTAGTGGCCGATCAGTTCCTCGATCGCCCAGGCGTCCAGGCTCTCCTGACCCGATTTGTAGGTCAGGAGGTTGTGCGGTTTGAGGTCTTCCAGACCGTCGCAGGGGTCGACCAGCGCCTCGCCCGTCCCGCGCACGATGACGACATCCAGGACCTGGCGCTTGCGCGCGACGTCCTTCTCCATCTCCACCGCATAGCGGGTACCGGTGAAGTAGTCTTCCAGGGCCAGGCCGAAGAGGCGGTGCCAGTTGATCATGTTCAAGCCGGTGATAAAGCCGGTCCGGGACCTCGGTCAAGTCCAGGGTGGGCAGGTCGATCCTCGCGCGGGCACCGTGGCGCGGGTGCCCGGGCCTGAAGGCCGGCGCCGCGGTGAAGGGACAAAAGGGTCGTGAAGGCGGTATCTTAGTCTATGCGTGGATGCGCTGCCCGCGGCCCGGGGCCACCGGGTCGCGCCCAGGTTCCCAACTCGACCTCCCACGACCGGGGCGACTCGACCGGAGGCCGACGCTTTAGCCCGAAGTTCCAGCATCGCCTAAGCGATAGGCTATTGATTCTCTTTATTTTTCAGAAAATCGTCGTGCAAACGTCTGGCTACACGCGGATCGTTTTGATCAAATCGAATGCCGTCTGCTGCTTGGGGTTAGGAGTGGTGTCGATGTTGAACAGCGCCTCATCGGCACTGGCCTGTTTACGTCGGCAGGTATTGCGAACGATGGTGGCTAGTTCATTGAGAAGGGTCCGGAAGCTGTGCGCCGGTGAGCCGTCGGCGAGTCGCTTGCTCGCCACTTTTTCCAAAGCCGCGTCCGAACGGGTCGCGGGCGCCACGGGATCGCGCTGGGTGAGACGCTCCTGATCTTCATCGGCGAACAGAAGACTGCGCCACGCCTCGCCCATGTGCCATTTGACGTAATAGGCGAGCATGCATAGAAACAGATGGGCACGCACCCGCTCTTCGGTATGGTGGTAGATCGGACGAATCTGTAGATCATCGCTTTTCAACGAGCGGAACGCCGCCTCGACGTGACTCAACCCCTTGTAATGGAGTACGACCTCGGCGCTGCTGACCTGCGCGACCGGCAGGGGCGTGCGAATGACGTAGAGCCCGTCCAGCGCCGCCTCTGCGGCCACCGACTCCTCATCGATATGGAAAACGAACTGCGTGGCGGTGATGTCCAGCACGACATGCTTGGCCATCTTGTACTTGTTGATCACGCGCCCGACCCGCACGCCGATCTTGTCCGGATCCTTCAGTCGGCCATTGGCGACCATCCGTTGTACCGTCTCTAATTCGGTGGTGGTGGCCGCGAGGAGCTGGCGCCGCTTAGCCGCACGCAATTTCGCCAGTTGCGGATTGCGACACGCGATCAGCCGCTCGCCGGGAAAGTCCTCGTCGGTGCATTCAAAGAGATTGCGCTCGTCGAATAAATCCATCTGGAGCGTACCGGCCGCCGCCAGTTGGCGAATCGCCCCGCTCTTGAGTGCCGTGATCCACGCCACTCCGGCACGCTCCCGCAGGGCCTCAACCTGGGTTTGCGAGATCATTCCGCGATCCCCCACCAGGATGACCGATTGCAGGGCAAAGTCGTGTTGCAGCTGATCCACCTGCGCCATCAAGGTCTCGGGGTCAGTGGTATTGCCCGCAAAGGCCGAGATGGCCACCGGACAACCGCGCGCATCAGTCAGCAAGCCGTAGTTGACTTGCAGCAGCCCCTTCTTCCCGTCACGGGAGTAGCCACGCGCGGCCAGGGGGCAGGACTCACCCTCGAAATAGCTCGACGAGAGGTCGTAGAGCACGCGGCCCCCCTCGTGCAGGTGGCGCTTGGGCAATCGTTGCTCAATGACCGCCTGACGCTCCCGCAGCCAATCCAAGGCCGCGTACAGCTCATTTTCATCAGCATCACTGACCCCGAACAGCTCGCCCAGGGTGCTGTGCTCCCAACTGCGCGTGGTCGCCAGTTTGCTTTGCGGGTCTAGCACCCGGGCGGCGATCATCGCCAGCACCAGATCCCGCTCTCGGCAGGCTTCGCGCCCCAAGAGCGCACTCAGCCGCAGGTGCTCCATCGCCAGCCTGATCGCATTGACCGCACCATGCGCGCGCGAGCGGATGATTTCAAAGACCTCATCAACGGCGGCCAACGGCTTGCCTTTGAGAACGGCACGAATCGCCTCGGCTTGTGACAGCGACAAGGCCGAGAGGTTGGCGATGGTGCGCTTAAGGATCTTCTTGCCTTCGCGAAACGACTCGCGGAGCAAGATGGCAGGGGGCGAGCTGCGGTTTGGAACGATGTCGATGTACATGGGAAAAAATATAGCAGGAAAACTCGAAATAACAAGCTATCTACGACCGTTTACATGGGTACACTTTAGAGCGGAATGACGGCAACAAGTACCTATTGAACAAAAATTTCAAGGGCTTGCGACGAAGATGAGAATGGTTCTCGCTGGAACTTCGGTTTAGCGGGCAGCGGCGCCGCATCCGGCTGAAGCCTCGACCTCCGGTCTGTTGTACGGGTACAAGCTCATCCGGAGTTCACCTTACGATGGTCACGGAGCCTCACCATGTCAGACTTCGTCCGCACCCTTGCATTGGTCTTCGCGCTGATCCTCGCCGGGCCGGTGGGCGGGGGGGAGGATGGCGGTGAGCAGGCGCTGATCGATGAGGTGACCGCCGCGTTGCGCGAGCAGACCGGGGTGGAGCCGGATGCGGTAGCGGTGGTGGATGTCTTGAACCGCATTACCGTCGGGCTCTTGGAAGAAGGCCGCCATGCTGACGCCGAGCCGTTCGCCCGCATTGCCCTTGATCACGGCGAGCGCGTGCTGGGGGCCGAGCATCCGGATACCCTCGCAAGCGTCAACAACCTGGCTGGCCTGTACTACTCCCAAGGCCGCTATGGTGAGGCGGAGCCACTCCTCCGCCGGGCGCTGGAGGCCCGCGAGCGAGTGCTGGGGCCCAACCATCCGGATACCCTTTCGAGCGTCAACAACCTCGCTGGCCTGTATCTGACCCAGGGCCGCTACAGTGAGGCGGAGCCGCTTTGCTACCGCGGGTTTGTGGCTAATGAGCGGGCGCTGGGGGCCGAGCATCCGCAGACCCTCAAGAGTGCCGCCATCCTCGCAAGCCTTTACTATTTTCAGGCCCGCTTTGGCGAGGCGGAGCCGCTCCTGCGGCGGACGCTGGAGGCCAGCGAGCGGGTGCTGGGACACGACAATCCGGATACCCTATCAAGTGTCAACAATCTGGCCAGCCTGTACCTAGCCCAAGGCCGGTATGGTGAGGCGGAGCCGCTCCTGCGTCGGACGTTTGAAGCGAGCGAACGGGTGCTGGGGGCCGAGCATCCGGATACCCTTTCGAGCGTCAACAACCTCGCCGAACTGTACCGGACTCAAGATCGCAACGATGAGGCGGAGTCGTTCTACCGGCGAGCGTTGGAGACCAGCACACGGGTCTTAGGCGCCGAGCATCCGCAGACTCTCCAGAGCGCCAACAACCTCGCTTTGCTTTACACGGGTTTGGGCCGCTACGCTGAGGCGGAACCGCTCTACCGCCGGACGTTGGCCGCCCGCGAGCGGGTGCTGGGGGCGGAGCATCCGGATACGCTCCAGAGTGCTAACAACCTCGCAGGTCTGTACCAGGACCAGGGCAGCTACGAAAAGGCCGAGAGGCTCTACCGCCAGACGTTGCATGTTTGCGAGCGGGTGCTGGGAGTTGAGCATCCGCATACCCTCACAAGCGTAAACAACCTGGCCGGCTTGTACTGGGCCAAAGGCCGCTATCGCGATGCGGAACTTCTTTTGCGCCGGGCGCTGGGTATTAGTGAGCGAGTGCTTGGCGAGTACCATCCGAATACTATTCGGGTCCAAGGCAACCTGGCGCCTATCTTAGTCAACCAGGGCCGCTTGGCCCCTGCCCTCGCCGAGTTGCGGGTGATCGACGGCCGCTTGCGGACCTTCGTCGGGCGCCAGTTGGATACCACCGGCTCAGAATTGGTGCGCCGCCAATGGCTGGTCACGGAGTCCGGGCTTCAGGACATCGTCTTCACCCTGGCCCTGGCCCACCCAGACAGCGCCGCGCTGCCACTGGCGGCGGACATCCTGTTGCGCTGGAAGCGCCTGGCGGGCGACGAGGAGGCGGTGATCGCGCGGCTGACCCGTACCAGCCGAGACCCGCGGGTGATGGACCTGGGCGGGCGTCTCCGTCAGGCGCGTAGCGAACTGAGCCGGTTAGTCAATCTGCCCAAGCCGGACCCCAAGGTGACAGCCGCCGAACTGGCCGAATTGGAGCGGCTGGAGACCGAACTGGCCGGATTGAGCCGCCGCTTTCGCGGCCAGGTGGCTGGCCGCTCGGTGGAGTGGGAGTCGGTCCAGGCGGCCCTGCCGCGCGGTGCGGCACTGCTGGAACTCCGCGCCTTCAAGCCGGTCGATTTCAAGACCGGGAAGTTCGGCGAGGACCGCTGGCTCGCCGTACTGACGAGCGCGCAGCCGGCGGCGGAGACTGATACGGGCAGCCACGCCGGGAAGCGGTCCGGGAAGAAGAAACCCAAGGAGCCCCCGACGCTGCGCATCTTCGACCTGGGTCCCGTCTCGGCCACGACCCCGCTCCAGGCGGACCTGACCCGCCTGACCCGCGAGGCTCTCTGTCTCAACCAACTCCTGGCCGCCCCCGACCCCCGCCCGGCCTGCGCCGACGCGCTCGACCCGGCCGCGCCGGCCAAGCCGGAGGAGGTCCGCGCCCGCCTGGCGGCCGTCAATCAGTCCGCCGATGAGTCCGCCCGGACCCTCTACCGGACCCTGTTCGGCGCACTGGACAAGACCCTGGCCGGCTTCTCCATCCTGTACCTGGCCCCGGACGGGGCGCTGGACCTGATGCCCTTCGCGCGGCTCAAGCTCCCCGACGGGCGCTACTGGGTCGAGCGCCAGTCGCTGCGGGAACTGGGCACCGGGCGCGACCTTTTGCCGCTGGAGGCGGGCGGGGAGGCGGTGGGGATGATCGCGATGGGCGGGGTGGATTACGAGCGGTTTCCGGCGGCGGAGGCTGGGGTGGAGGCGACGGCGGTTGTTGGTGCGCCGGGGCGGGACGCCCCGGCTCCTTTGAACGAGCGGCTGCGCGCCGAGCGCGGCAGCTTCAAGCCGCTCCCGCAGACCGGTCCCGAGGCCGCGGCGGTCGGGCGCTCGTTCTGGGACTATTTCAACCGTAAGGCACGGGTCCTGACCGGGCCGGAGGCGGCCGAGTCCAGCCTGAGCGCGATCACCGAGCCGCCGCTGGTGCTGCATCTTGCGACCCACGGCTTCTTTCTGGCCGCCCGGGCGGATGGGACGGACCGGCCCCTGACGCTCGCCGGGCTGGCGCTGGCCGGGGCCAACCTGGGCCTTACGGGCAAGCTCGGCCCGGGCCACCAGGACGGCATCCTCTATGCACTGGAGGCGCAGGATCTCAACCTGGAGGGGACCCGGCTGGTGACCCTGTCCGCCTGCGACACCGGCCGCGGGGCGCTGGACCGCTCCGAGGGGGTCTATGGTCTCGTGCGCGCCTTCCAGATTGCCGGGGCCCAGGCCGTGCTGATGTCACTGTGGCCGCTCGACGATGCGCTGGCCGCCGAGTTCATGGGCGACTTCTACCGCCGCTGGCTCAGCGCCGGACCCAACAGCGACCCGTCCGACGCCCTGCGCGCGGCGCGGCTGGGATGGATCGGGGACAAGGCGGACCCGCGTCGGCAGGACCCGGCCTATTGGGCGCCCTTTGTGCTGGTGGAGCGGCGCTGATACCACCAGGCGCAATTGTTCGGATCATTGACGTAGGATGCGCCGCGCGGACCTTCAGCGGCCGCGGTTGAACGAAACGGCGTGAGTCTTGGTCAGCCCAACGGTGCGCACGGCGCACCCTACGCGCGCCGTCCAGGCGCCGAGCGGCGGCTCTACGGGCCGGACCGTGCCGCGACGGCTTACGTTCAGGGGGGCGTTGCGCTACCCTGCGTCGGTTACATGGTCCCGCCAAGTACGCCGACGGGCCGCTGCCGGGCCTTGCTGAGACCAATGCGGCGCGCGGCGCAAAGCGGGCGCGTCCAAGGCCCGGCCCACCCGCACACGGCCAGCGGCCGGGGTGCCTGAACCCAACCTGAGCACGGTGGTTGCGATGACCCTGTTTCACCTTGATGAGGCCGGTACCACGATCCGCACCGAGGTCCTCGCCGGGATCACGACCTGGCTTGCGATGGTCTATATCGTGGCGGTCAACCCGAGCATCCTGGCTACCACCGGCATGGACCAGGGGGCGCTGTTCGCGGCGACCTGTCTGGGTGCCGGCATCGCCTCCATCGCCATGGGCCTGTACGCCAACCTCCCGCTGGCGCTGGCGCCCGGCATGGGGCTCAACGCCTATTTTGCCTTCGTCGTGGTGGGTGGGCTGCACATCCCCTGGCAGGTCGCACTGGGCGCGGTCTTCCTGTCCGGCGTCCTGTTCCTGATCGTCTCGCTGCTGCGCGTGCGCGAATGGCTGATCAACACCATTCCGCTGTCGCTCAAGCTCGGCATCGGTGCGGGCATCGGCTTCTTCCTGGCACTGATCGGGTTGGAGCACATGGGCGTGGTGGTCGCAGCCCCCGCGACCTATGTGACCCTGGGCCAGCTCGGTAACCCCGCGACGCTGCTGGCCTGCGCCGGCTTCCTCACGATGGCGGCGCTGGCGGCGCGCGGCATCGCCGCGGCGGTGCTGATCGGCATCCTTGCGACCGCCGCCGCCGGCCTCCCGCTCGGCCTCACCAGCTTCCACGGCGTGGTCTCGCTGCCGCCCTCGCTGGCGCCCACCTGGCTCCAGATGGATATCCCCGGCGCGCTCAATCTGGGCCTGGTGAGCATCGTGCTGACCTTCTTCCTGGTCGACGTGCTGGACAATGCCGGCACCCTGATCGGGGTCACGCACCGGGCCGGGCTGATGCGCCCGGACGGTACCGTGCCGCGGCTCAAGCAGGCCCTGACGGCGGATTCGGGCGGTGCCATCCTGGGCGCGGCGCTCGGTACCTCGACCGTCACCAGCTACATCGAGAGCGCCGCGGGCATCCAGGCGGGCGGGCGCACCGGCCTGACCGCGGTGGTGACCGGCGTGCTGTTCCTGGCGACGCTCTTCTTCGCCCCGCTCGCCACCTCGCTCCCCGATTTCGCCACCGCGCCGGCGCTGCTGTTCGTCGCCTGCCTGATGGCCGGGGCCCTGCGCGGGCTCAACTGGGACGACCTGACCGACTATCTGCCGGCGGTGGTCACGGCGCTCGCGATGCCCTTCACCTTCTCGATCGCCGCCGGCATCGGGCTCGGTTTCATCGTCCATGCGGTGGTGAAGACGCTCGCCGGGCGTCCGCGTGAGGTCGGCGGGGCGGTGTGGCTGATCGCGGCGGCCTCGGCGGTGAAGTTCGCGATCCAATAGCCCCAGCAAGAGCGGTTCTCACGCCAAGGCGCCGATCCGGGCGGGCGGCAGCGCCTCGGCACGCGCAGGACTGCCGGGGCGGTGGGGGGGCTAGCCCGCCGCGGCCAGTGCCTGCTCCAGGTCGGCAATGATGTCGTCTACGTGTTCGATGCCGATGGACAGGCGCACCAGGTCCTGGGAGACGCCCGCGCGGGCCAGTTCCTCCGGGGAGAGTTGGCGGTGGGTGGTGGTGGCGGGGTGGCAGGCGAGCGTCTTGGCGTCGCCGATGTTCACCAGGCGCACGGCGAGCTTCAGCGCGTCGATGAATTGGGCGCCGGCGGCGAGCCCGCCCTTGATCCCGAAGGAGAGGATGGAACTGGCCTTGGCGCCGTCCATGTAGCGCTGCACCAGTGGGTAGTCCGGGCTGTCGGGCAGGCCGGCATAGCGCACCCAGGCCACCTTGGGGTGGTCCTTGAGGAACTGCGCGACGGCCAGCGCGTTCTCGCAATGGCGGTCCATGCGCACATGCAGGGTCTCGATCCCTTGCAGGATCAAGAAGCTGTTGAAGGGCGAGATGCAGGCGCCCATGTTGCGCAGCGGCACCACGCGGGCCCGGCCGATGAAGGCGGCGGCGCCCAGGGCCTGGGTGTAGACCACGCCGTGGTAGGAGACGTCCGGCTCGTTGAGCATGGGGAAGCGTTGCGCGTTCTGCGCCCAGGGGAATTTGCCGGAGTCCACCAGGACGCCGCCGATACTGGTGCCGTGGCCGCCCATGTATTTGGTCAGGGCGTGGATCACGATGTCCGCGCCGTGCTCGAAGGGGCGGCACAGGTAGGGGCTCGGCACCGTGTTGTCGACGATGAGCGGGACGCCGTGGGCGTGGGCCATGTCGGCGATGGCGGTGATGTCCGCCACATTGCCGGCCGGGTTGCCGATGGACTCGACGAAGACGGCGCGGGTCCTGGCGTCGATCTGCGACTGCATGCCGGCGATGTCGTTGGGGGCGGCGAAGCGCACCTGGATGCCGAGCCGGGGCAGGGTGTGGGCGAACAGGTTGTAGGAGCCGCCGTAGAGGGTGGAGACGGCGACGATATTGTCCCCGGCCTGGGCGATGGTGAAGATGGCGTCGGTCACCGCCGCCATGCCGGAGGCGAGCGCGAGGGCCCCGACCCCGCCCTCCATGGCCGCCACCCGCTGCTCCAGCACGTCGCTGGTGGGGTTCATCATGCGGGTGTAGATGTTGCCTGCCACCTTGAGGTCGAAGAGGTCCGCCCCGTGCTGGGTGTCGTCGAAGGCGTAGCTGGTGGTCTGATAGATGGGGGTGGCCACGGACTTGGTGGTGGGGTCCGGGGCAAAGCCGGCGTGGATGGCCAGGGTTTCGATCTTCATGGGGGCTCCGGTGGTGGTCTGGTGGTCGGTCTCGTTATCCGGCCGCGCGCGGGGCGCGGGGTGGCGCGCGGATGGTAACGCCCGGTCCGCCGCGCCGCGAGTGCCTTTTCTTGGCTCAGTCCTCCCCCAAGGCGGCGCGGATCAGCGCCGCGTCCAGGCTGCCCCGGGAGCCGATGCGCAGGCCGGCGCTCTCGCCCCCGCAACTGATCCCGTCCGCTCCCTCGTGCACGAAGCCCGCGGCCGCGATCGGCGCGGGTGCAAAGAGGTCCGCCAGGTCGCGGTGGGAGAACTCGCTGGGAAAGAGCACCGGGCGTTCGCCGCGGCTGGTCTTCAGCACGATGTACTTCACGCGACGGCCCCCCGGGGGTCGGGGGCCGCCCCGCGCTCCAGGTCTGCGCCCGGACCGGCAATTTCAGAAAGGGCGGTCATCCTATTGACCGACCGCCTTTGCCGCGTCGCCAAGACCGGCCAGGTCGTTGGTCAGGGCGAACCGCAATTGTGTATCGGCGATCTGCGGCAGCCGCGAGCGCGCGTCGGCGAGGCGCAGGGCCAGCGCCTCGTTGGTGGCCAGGATCGCCAGCGCGCGGTCACGTTCCGGCAGCGACGGCACCGAGGCGGCGAGCCGCAGTGCCTGCGCGAAGCCGCGATCGGCTGCGGCGCTGTCGCCGCCGCGCGCGGCGAAGCGTGCCAGTTCAGCGGTGACGGCCGCCTGCTCCGCGGGGTTCGTCAGCAGGGCGACGGCCGCGGCGGCGCGTTCAGCCGACTGGGTCGCCAGTGGCCGATAGGCGGGCAGCGCCGTTTGGCGCAGCCCCACCAAACCGCCTGCCAGCGCCTGATAGGCCGGGGTGTGCAGGCCCTCGGCCAGCGCGACCGCATCGGCGAGGCGCCCTGCTGCAAGTTCAGTTGCGACGAGTCGATAAAGGGCCCGATCTTTCCCGGCGGGGTCGGCAATCCGCGCCGCGGCACCCATGGCGCCCTGCCGGTCCCCCAACTGGGCACTGGTGTGCGCGAGTGCGCCAAGGATGCGCTCACGCGCCTGCGCGTCCTTGGCCGCGGCGATGTTGTGGGTCGCCTCGTCGAGTAGATTCAGGGCTGAGGCCCGGTAGCCCGCCTTGGCATAGCCCTGTGCGAGTGGGGGGATCGCCGACAGACGGGCGGCCGGGGTCGGGATGCGGCCCAGCGCCCCCAGCGCCGCCTGAAAATGGGCTCGGGCCTCCGCGGGACGGCCCAAGTCGGTCAGGAGTGCGGCAATCTCGCTCTCGGCCGCGGCCTGATCCGCGGGTGCGGTCAGGGTCGCGGCCATGGTCATCGCCTGCTGCAGGAGCGCGGCGGCCTCGAGCGGACGCCCGGCCCGGTGGCGATGGCGGGCCAGGGTGGCGTAGGCGGCGACCCGCGCCCCGGCCTGGTCGGGTTGCTGGTCGGCCGCGGCGCCCAGGCGCAGATACAGGTTCTCGGCGTCCGCCGACCGGCCTTCACGCCCCAGGTCATCGGCCAGCCGGGCGCCGCGGTCAAAGCGCAACTCGGGGTCCTGCAGGTGCTCGACCAGGGCCATGGCCTGCGGCGCGGCGCCGCGTTCGTGCAGGGCCCCGATCCGGTCGAGGAGATAGAGGTCCCACTCGGTGTCTTTCTTCAGATCGGCCAGGCGGCTGTCAAGGAATCCGAGCGTGTCCGGCCCGTCAGGCGCGGCCGTGCCGGCCCCCGCAGCCCCCGGTTGCCGGGGGCCCGCGGCGCCCGACTGGCCGAAAGACGCATCAAGGAGAGGCCCGGCAGCCCCCGGGATTGCGCCAGTGTCCGCGGGGACACCTGGGCCTGTGGCGGCGACACCCGGGTCGGTGGCGGCGCCACCCGGCTCCGCGGCGACGGCGCCCGCCGCGGGGTCCAGGAGTGCGGAGACCTGCATCTCGGCGACCATACCGGGATCGAATACGCCCGACTCGGCCGCCGCCTGGCCCATGGCCAGTGCGCCCACGCCGACCCGGTTGGGGTCAGGGGCGATGGTGCCGCTCCCGGACAACAGGTTGTAGGCGAACAGGCCCCCCGCGCCCATGCTCAGGCCCAACAGATAGATACCGGCCGCTGAACTGATCAGCCCGGTGCGGCTGGCCATCAGGCGCGGCAGGCCCAACTGCTTGCGGATCTCATCTTCCAGTTGGCGGCGCCGCTGCTGCGCCAGGCGCTCCTCCTGTTCTCTCTGATCCCGCTCCAGGGAGCGCTGTTGCTCGTAGAGCAGCGTCTGCCGGATCTGCTCGCGTTCCTTCTTCTCCTTCGCCAGATTTTCGTACTTGGCGAAGACGATTTCGCACTGCTCGCAGGTCGTGGGGGCCGGTTGGTCCCCCTTGACCTGGTGGACGTGACCACAGGCCGGGCAGGTGATCACCGTCGCCGGTTTTTCTACGGCGGCGAGTTCCAGGGTCAGGCCCGAGGTGTTGCAAGGGCGCAGATTGCAGCGGATACCGATTGCGAGCAATTTACGCTGGGTCTCCGCCCCGGTGTCCGCATCCAGGCCGCGGGCGATGACGAGCCCGCGCTGTTCGAGTATCTGCGCGCCCTGCTCGGGGGCGACCTTCATCCACTGCGCCAGGCGACTGACCGCCTGCGCACGTTCTTCGCCTTGCAGGTCGCTGCCGAAAAGAACCAGGTCGTAGCGGGTGCCGTTCGTCGTCATGGAAAAACCTCCAGTGCCCGGGCCGGGACCAGTGCCCCGGGCCGCCCGGACCCTTTCTCACCTGCGTCTGCTGATGGATCTCTTTTCATTGTGTCAGGCCGAAGGAACGGTTCACTGATAACTTAAACAATTCCATTAGGTACTGGCTATAGCGCCGTTGTCGTTGTCGTTGTCGTAATCGTAATCGTAATCGTAATCGTAATCGAGGGTTATCGTAGTGCCCGGATTCCCTCGCAGCCGAAAGTGCATTGCTTCTCCGATTACGACAACGAGAACGACAACGATTGCGTTTGACTGGTTCTTGACTCGTTACTATTGCGCCGCACCAGCAACACCCGACCCCGCTCCCGCCGGTGGCGCCACCACCCCCGGCGCCCTGGGGATGGCCGGGGCGAAGGGCCCCTTGCCGCGCACCGGTGCCGGGGCCTCGCGGGCGGCCTCGTCGACCCAGCCGCCGCCCATGGCCTGATAGATGCTGACCAGCGCGATCAGGCTGGCGGCGCGGGTGGCCGCCAGGTTCAGTTCGGCGGGAAAGAGTTCCTGATCGGCCTGGAGCACCGTCGAGTAGGGGACATAGCCGCCGGTGAACTGGAGCCTGGCCAGGCGCGCATAGTCGCTCAAGGCCTGGACCAGCCGCTGCTGGGTCGTCACCTCGGCGGTCAGCTTCTCCCGGCCGACGAGTGCGTTGGAGACGTCGGCGAAGGCGCCCACGATGACCCGCTGGTAGTTGTTCAGGGCCGCTTGCTGGAGCGCCACGGCCTGGGCGACCTGACCGCTGACCGCCCCGGCGGTGAAGATGGGTCCGGCCAGGGTCCCGGCAAAGCTCCAGGTATTGGCCGGTCCGCTGAAGAGGTTGGCGAGTTGGGCGCTGTTGGTGCCCAGGGCGCCGGTCAGGGAGATGGTCGGGAAGTACAGTGCCCGGGCCGCGCCGATCCGGGCATTGGCGGCGATCAATTGCTGCTCCGCCTCCAGAATGTCCGGTCGGCGGGCCAGCAGGTCCGACGGGACCCCGGCCGGGACGGCCGGCGCCACCAGGGTCTCGACGGGCAGGCCGCGCGGGATAGGCCCGGGGTTGCGTCCCAGGAGCACGCCGATGCCATTCTCGGTCTGGGCGATCTTGCGTTCCAGGAGCGGGATCTGGGCGCTGGCGGTCTCGTACTGCGACTTGGCCTGGGCGACCGTCATCTCCGAGACCTGTCCGTATTTGAACTGGGCCTCGAACAGGCGCAGGGATTCGCCATAGGCAGCCTGGGTCTGCTTCGACAAGGCGAGTTGGGAGTCGAGCCCGCGCAACTGGAGGTAGCCGCTCGCCACCGTCCCCACCAGTGACAGGATGACACCGCGTCTGGCCTCCTCGGTGGCGAGCAGGTTGGCCCGCGCCGCCTCGGTCTGACGGCGGATGCGGCCCCACAGGTCGATCTCCCAAGAGGCCCCGGCGAGGACCTGGAAGTTGTCCGCCGGGTTCGCGAAGGTGCCCGGGATGGTGGTGGCGGTGTCCTCGGAGACGCGCGCACGCTCGCCCACGCCGTTGTAGGTCAGTTGCGGAAAGAGCGGTGCGCGGGCCTGGCTCAGGACCCCGGCGGCGGCCTCCACGTTGGCCGCGGCGATCTTGACGTTCCAATTATGGGCCAGGGCCTGACTGATCAGGTCGTCCAGGACCGGGTCGTTGAAGCCCCGCCACCAACGGGTGTTGGCGGTCTCCTGCACCTCGCGGAACTGGAAGCGGTACTGCGCCGGGGTATCGACCTTGGGCCGGACATAATCGGGGCCGACCATGCAGCCGGCGAGCAGAACCGCCAGCGTCATGGTCGCTGCGAGACTGGCGCTCAGGGCCGGTGCCGCTCGGTCCGCACAGCGGACCCTAGGGGTTGCCCCCCCCGTAGGGTCCGCTGTGCGGACCGACGCCCCCGCAAAGGGCGCGGTGGTCGCATCCAAGATCGCGGGTCGCTTCAGGTCAGACATCCTTGCGCTCCACCCGAGTCGCGACTGCCGCGCCGCCGCCGGTCGCCCCCGGGCCATCCGCCCCCGCAGGCTTGGTCTCCACAGACGCCGAGAGATCGCTCCTGGCGCTGCCGAAGAACCGTTTGCTGAAGGTCCCCACCAGCCAATAAAACATCGGGATGAAGAAGATGGCGACCAGGGTGGCGACGAGCGTACCGCCGATGACGCCGGTGCCGATGGAGTGACGGCTGTTGGCCGAGGCCCCGGTGGCGATGGCGAGCGGCAGGGTCCCCAGGACGAAGGCAAAGGACGTCATGATGATCGGCCGCAGCCGCAGCCGCGCCGCCTCCGCCGCGGCGTCGAACAGCGACATCCCTTCCTTGCGGTGCAGTTCCACGGCGAATTCGACGATCAGGATGGCGTTTTTGGCCGCCAGCCCGACCAGCGTCAGCAGGCCGATCTGGAAATAGATGTCGTTGTCGATACCGCGCAGCGCAATGGCGATCAGCGCGCCCAGGACCGCAAAGGGGATCGCCATCATGACGCTGATCGGCAGGGACCAACTCTCGTATTGGGCGGCGAGGATCAGGAACACGAAGATCAGGCCGAAACTGAAGGCAATGGTCGAGGTGGACCCGGAGCTGACCTCCTCGCGTGCCTCGCCGGCCCACTCGAAGCCATAGCCCTGGGGCAGCAGTCCTTCCGCCACCTCCTGGATCGCCGCCAGGGCGGTGCCGGAACTCACCCCGGGGGCCGGGGCGCCATTGATGGCGATGGCCGGGTAGTTGTTGAAGCGGGTCACCATATCTGGCCCCACCACATAGCGGGTGCTGACCAGGGCCGACAGCGGGATCATCTTGTCATCGTTGTTCTTGACATAGAAATTACCGATATCTTCCGGGGTCATGCGATAGCTCGGCTCCGCCTGCAGGATCACCTGGAAGAGCCGTGAGTCCTTGGGAAACTGACTCACATACAGTGACCCGAACATGATCTGCAGGGTGTTGTAGACCTCCTGGATCGGCACCCCCAGGATCTCCGCCTTTTCCCGATCCACATCGGCGAGCAATTGCTGACCATTGGCGCGCACGGTGGTGGAGACCCCGGCGAGTTCAGGTCGGGTCTTGGCCTTTTCGATGATCTGATTGACCAGGTCGTAGAGTTGTCCAAAGGTCCCGGCGCCCTTCTGCTCGATCCACATCTGGAACCCGGCGGTGATGCCCAGTCCCGGGATGGCCGGCGGGTTGATGGGTACCACCAGGCCGCCCTGAATGCTCTGGAACTGGCGCATGCCGTCGGCGATGACCGCGTTCGCGGACAGGGCCGGTGAGGTGCGCTCCGCATAGTCCTTCAGGCTTACGAACAGCAGGCCGAAGTTGGTCTTCATCTGCGAGTCGATGAGGCTGTAGCCGTCGACCTGGGTGACATTGGCCACCGCCGGGTTGGCGCGCATGATGGTTGCGGCCTGGCTGCCGACCGCGTTGGTGCGCGACAGACTGGCGGAGTCCGGCAGGAAATAGGGCACGAAGATATAGCCCTGGTCCTCCTGGGGCACGAAGGCCGTCGGCAGGACCTTGAACAGCCACACGCAGCCGGCGATCACCAGACCAAGGACGAGGAAGCCCGGGAACCAGGCCCCCAGGACCGTCTTGACCCCCTGCACATAGCCGTTGGTGATCCGCTCGAAGCCCGTATCGAACCACGCGAAGAAGCCCTTCTTCTCGCCCTTCCTGGCCTGGATGAGGATGGCCGCCAGGGCCGGGGACAGAGTAAGCGCGATGAACCCGGAGAACACCACCGAGATGGCGATCGTCACGGCGAACTGTTGGTACAGGGCGCCGGTGATGCCGCCCAGGAAGGCGACCGGGACGAAGACCGCGTTCAACACCAGTACCACCGCGATCACGGGTCCGCTGACCTCGTCCATGGCCTTCTTCGCGGCCGCGTTGGGGGTCAGCCCGTATTGCTCCATATTGCGCTCGGTATTCTCCACCACCACGATGGCGTCATCCACCACCAGCCCGATGGCGAGGATCATGCCGAACAGGGTCAGCATGTTGATGGAGAAGCCCAGGAGCAGCATCCCGATCAGGGCGCCCAGGATCGACACCGGCACCGCCAGCGTCGGGATGATGGTCAGGCGCAGGCTGTGCAGGAAGATGAAGACCACCAGCACCACCAGCACCACGGCCTCGAAGAAGGTCTTGACCACCTCGTCGATGGACGCCTGCACGAAGGCGGTGGTATCCAGCGCCACGGCATAGTCGAGCCCGCTGGGAAAGCCCTTCGCCAGCTCCGCCAGGTTGGCGCGCACTTCCTTGGAGACCGCAATGGAGTTGGCCCCGGGCTGCTGATAGACGGCGATCAGGGTCGCCGGCCGGCCCTGGTATTCGGTCTGGAGGGTGTAGCTCTGGGCGCCCAGTTGCGCATAGCCCAGGTCCTTGACCCGCACCAGGGCCGCGTCCTTGTTCTCGGCGCGCACAATCATGTTGTCGAACTGGTCGGGTTCGGTGATGATACCGGTGGTGACCGGGAAGGTCATGGGTACCGGATAGGGAGTGGGCGTATCGCCGATGCGCCCGACCGCGAATTGCTGATTCTGCTGCTTGACCACGTTCGCGAGCTGGGTGGCGGTCACCCCGAGCTGGGCCATGCGATCGGGCTTGAGCCAGATACGCATCGCATACTCGGGGACGCCGAAGATGGCCGCCTGGTTGGCGCCGTCGATGCGGTTGATGTTGCTCAGAATCTGGGTATTGGTATAGTTTGAGATATAGTCGTTGTCGAGCCGGCCATCGGGTGAGAAGAAGGCCAGTACCATCAGAAAGGTGCTGGTCTTCTGCTGTACGTCCACGCCCTGCGCCTGCACCGACTGCGGCAATTGGGCCATCGCCTGACTCACCCGGTTCTGCACGTCCACCTGAGCCAGTTCGGGGTTGGTATCGATGGTGAAATAGACCGTCAGCGTATAGTTGCCGGTCGACGAACTGGCCGACGACATGTAGATCATGTTATTGGCACCGTTCACCTGCTCCTCGATCGGGGCGCCGACGTTCTGGGCCACCAGGGTGCCGTTGGCCCCCGGGTAGGTGGCGGAGACCTGGATCTGGATCGGGGTCACCTGCGGGTACTGGGCGATGGGCAACTGCACCATCGCCACCAGGCCGGCGATGGAGATGATCAGGGCGATGACGGCGGCGAAGATGGGCCGGTCGATGAAGAAGTGGGAGAACATGGGCTGGTCCTGCGCTGCTACTTCTTGGCGTCGTCGGCCGGGGCCGTGCTCTGGGCCGGCGCGGTTGGTCCATGGAGCACACCCGGGGGCGGGCGCGGGGCGGCGGGCTTGGTGTCGGTCCGCGCCGGCGCGGCGGCGGCCGGCGCGGTCGCGACGATCTTGACCCGGGCCCCGGGGGCGAGGCGTGACACCCCGTCGGTCACCACCACATCGCCGGCGGCGAGTCCGCCGGTAATGAACCAGTCATTGCCCTGCCAGGGTCCGACCTCCACCGGGCGGGGCGCGACGGTATCGTCCTTGCCGACCAGCATCACGAAGTGCCCCTTGGCACCCTGCAGCACGGCCTCCTGAGGGATCAGGATGGCGTTGCGGCGCACGGCTCCGGAGAGCCGCACCTGAACGAACTGCCCCGGGCGCAGGGTGTAATCGGGATTGGGCACGGTGGCGCGCAGCAGGAAGGTCCCGGTCTTGACGTTGTAATCGGCATTGGTAAAGGTGATACGGCCCTCGTGCGGGAAGACGGAACCGTCCGACAGGATGACCTGCACCACGAAGTCCTTCTGGTCGGGAACGCTCAGGATGCCCGCGTCCTTCTGGGTACGGAACTTGAGCATGTCGTTCTCGGACACGCTGAAGTTGACCCACAGGCTGTCGATCTGGGCGACATAGGTCAGCAGGCTGTTGGCCCCGGAGACATAGGCCCCGTCCTGGACCTGGGCATAGCTCGAGAGCCCCGTCACCGGGGCGGTGATGGTGGTATAGCCCAGGTTGAGTTGGGCCTGCTGCACGTTGGCCTTGGCCGCGTAGACTGCCGCCGCGGCCGACTGCTGCGAGCCGGTCGCGTCGTCAAGGTCCTTCTGACTCAGGGCCTTGAGCGCGGTCAGCGGCTTGACCCGCGCGAGATTGTCATTGGCGACCTGAAGCCGCGCCTGCTGCTCGCCCAGCGCGCCCTTGGCCGCGTCGAGCGAGGCCTGGAAGGGCTTGGGGTCCTGCCTGAACATCACGTCCCCGGCCTTGACCAGGCTGCCCTCGGTGTAGACCCGCTGCTCCAGGAAGCCGTCGACCCGCGCGCGGATCTGTACCTGGTGGGTACTCTCCGTCTGACCCACGTACGTAAAGCTGACCGGGATATCGCGCGGGACTATGGTCTGGACCGTCACCTGCGCCGGCGGGCGCTCCTGGGGCTTGGCCGCGGGCTTGTCGCAGCCCGCCAGGAAGGCAGACACCGTCAGGGCGATCAACAACCAACGCATCTCGGTGGTGCTCCGATGTAACTGGGGAATCCGCTCGGTCCAGGCCCCGAGCCCGCGGGGGGCACCGGGACTCAAGGCCCGGTTCAGCCGCTGCGGACTAGATGTGTGTATCGTCTCACACAAGGGGGCAGGCGGGACACCCGGCGGGCCGGGGGTGCGGTCAGAACTGATGTGGTGACCGAGATCCCGGGTACGCCGTCGTTGTCGTTGTCGTTGTCGTAATCGTGGTCGGATTATTCGATTACGACAACGACAACGACAGCGACAACGACAGCGACAACGACAACGACGCCCGGTCCGTGAGAGCGTCCGGTAGCTGTAGCTGCAGGGTACGCATCGCGCACCCGGCCGGGGGCGGGTCCGTTCGCCCTGGCCCGAAAAGCGCCTAAATCCAGTCCACCAGTGCCAGGCCCAGGTGCATCAGGCCCAGCGCCATGAGTGCGGCCACGACATCGTCGAGCATGATGCCCAACCCCCCGCCGACCCGGCGGTCGATCCACCCGATCGGCCAGGGCTTCCAGATATCGAAGAGCCGGAAGGCGGCGAACCCCGCCACGACCGCGGGCCAACTCGGGGCTATCGCGATCATCGTGATCAGATAGCCGACGATCTCGTCCCACACCACCGAGGGTGGGTCCTTTTCCCCGAGGCTTCGCGCCGCCCGGCCGCAGAGCGGTATGCCGATGAGCAGGAGCGCCGCGGTGACCGCCAGATAGGGCGCGAGCGGCAGACCGGCCAGGAGCAGATAGAGCAGCACCCCGGGCAGGGTGCCGAAGGTGCCTGGGGCCTTTGGCAGGCGCCCGGTGCCGAAGCCTTGGGCGAGGAACAGGATGGCTCGATCACGCCGCGTGATCGTGGCTCGAGGCGCGCCCGGCGCCGGATCGAGAGAACCGATTGCAGGCGGCGCCGCGCGTCCGTCGGCATCGCCGGCCGGCGGCGCAAAAGGCACCAGCAGGCCCGCCGCGTCCAGGGTCCAGCGGGTGCCGTCGTCGGCGGGGATCCCGGTCATCAGGCGCCAGCGCTCCGGCAGGGGGCGCGGCAGGGCCAGCAGGCCTCCGCCCGGGGTGGTGAGGAAGGTGAACTCCAGGCGCCCGGTCGCCGCCCCGGTGAGGTCCACGCGCGCCTTCCAGCAGCCGTTCCATTCACGGAAAAAGTCGTACTTGAGGTCCACCGGACCGATCAATTCGGTCAGCAGCGACTGGATCAGGGCGCGGGCGGCCACGGCGCGGCGGGTGAAATCGGTCAGCGGGGTCGGGGTCTGGTCGGTCATGGGGTTCCTGGATGCCGTCGGCAGTGAAACTGGAACGAGCAGTTATCCACAGATGAACACAGATGAACACAGATGATTCATTGACTTACGCTTGGCCGGGGACTCATTCTGGCGGTGACTGTGACAATAGCGAAGACGCATGACAATTCTGAGAAAATCTGTGTTCATCTGTGTTCATCTGTGGATTGTAGGTTGAGTCGTTCGTTCGGGGCCGTCCGCCTGCCGGGAGCCTCAGGTCACATCGGACAGCCGGTCAGGGCCTTGGGCACCGACGAGACACCGAGTTGGGCTCAGGCATCCCAGTGCACATGGCGAATGAACACCGGGTCGGTGTTGCGGTATCGCGGGGTGGTGATGGAATTGCGCAGGTGTTCGACCATGGCTTCCTTGAGGGCGATCTCTTCGGCCAGTTCGTCCAGCTGATTGCGGTCGCAATCGATACCGCCGGAAACCCCGAGCACCGCGAT
Organism: Candidatus Thiodictyon syntrophicum; assembly: GCF_002813775.1. NCBI lineage: Bacteria > Pseudomonadati > Pseudomonadota > Gammaproteobacteria > Chromatiales > Chromatiaceae > Thiodictyon > Candidatus Thiodictyon syntrophicum. The sequence goes on along the minus strand of NZ_CP020370.1, from coordinate 5,176,013 downwards.
TGGATCGTATTTGCCGACGGCGGCGAGCGCCTGGAGGGCGCCGAGCCGGATCTCCGCCTTCTCGATGGAAACCCGCTTCTGACTGAGGTCTAACTCCAGTTCGGATGATTCATCGATCAACTCCTGAATCACCTTGAGGGTGAGGAATTCGCGCTCCTCCAGCTCATTCGTCGGCTCCATCAGGACCTGTTGGCCCTCCTCGACGGCGCATTCGAGCCAACTCACCTCGGCGGCGCGCGGGGAGGAGGTAAAGCGCTGCAAGAGGTCCTGGGCCTCGGGGGTGGGCAGATGGGCCAGGGTCATACATGCCCGTTCCAGTTCGGCCACGCCGCTCAGCGGTGAGAAGAGGATTTCAGTGAGGCGCATCAGGTCTTCGGGTGCATAGTCTTCCGGGTCTTGGATGGAGATGTGCTCGGTCATGGCGGCGGCTCCTGCGGGGTCTGGTGTTACGAGTTTGCTTGCGGCCAGGTCATCAAAATCGTTAGGGAATGCTTGTCGCGCCGTTGTCGTTGTCGTAATCGTAATCGTAATCGTAATCGTAATCGTAATCGCGGTCATCCTGGGCCCCGGATTCTCTTGCACGCCGAATTGCATCGCTTCTCCGATTACGACAACGACAACGACCGCCGGCTCAGGCCGGGATCAGCCGCCCGTCGCGCAGTTCATAGAAGTCCGGATTGCGCTGCGCCACCAGGCTCAGCAGGTCGTCGAGCATGTCGGCGAGCGCCAATTCGCGCTCCGGGGCGCCGACCTGGAAGGGGCGCAGCAGGGGCAAGGAGACCGGGTCCGGCGCCGCCTCCGCCAGGGGGGCGGGGGCAAAGAGGTCAGCGGTGGACCCGGACCGGGGTGGCGGCGCCAACGGCGGCGGCGTGGGGCGCGGTCCCGTCCGGGCGGAGTCGAGCAGGATCAGGTAGAAGCGCTCGAACTGCTCCTCGCGGTCCGCCGGGTCGTTGCGGCCGGTGAAGAGTTGCAGCCGGGCGTGGGCGTTGAGGAAGGTGGAGCGGCGCTTCTCGGTGCCGTCGTTGGCTGCCTCGCTGTCGAGGAAGAAGAGCCCGGCGAGCACCGCATAGGGGAAGCGCCGATGCAGGGTGACCGCCTCCATCAGCATGTCGCCGCGCCGGTTGACCAGGTTTTTCTGGAAATTGCGGGTCTTGCTGTCGCGGAAGTTGATGGTCTTGACCGAGATGCCGAGCAGCAGTCCGGACTCCTCGGTCGCCCAGGTCACGTCGACCTTCTTGGCCCCCAGACCGCCGGCCATGCGCCGCTCGGCGCCCGCATCCGGACCGGCCCCGCCGGGGGCCGGGCGCGCCTCCTTGAGCCCGCGGCGGCGCAGTTCCGCCCCCAGGGCCAGGGCGACCTGTTGGGAGACCAACTCGCTGTAGCGCTTCTTGGCCGCCTGTGGGGCCTCGTCCCCGGGTTTGGGGGGCAGGGACCCCAGGGCCTCGGCGAGGCGCTCGTCGATCTCAGCCATGGGTGCCGCGCCCCCGGGTCAGGCGGCGATCGAGCAGGTACTCGCGCGCCGCGCGCAGCGTGTCGAGCGCCTCGCGGGCGAGCCCCAGTCCATGGCGCAGGACCAGGTCGTCGACCCGGGCCGTGGCGCGGGTCTCCTCCCCCAGGGCGAGCAGGCGGGCGACCTCCGGGGCCAGTGCCTCCAGGTCGGCGGCCAAGGCCTCGACCAGGGCGGCGGCGGGGACCGGCAGGGCGTCGATCTCCCGCGGCTCGTGTTTGAGCATACCGCCGCCGTAGATGCGCCCGCCGATCTCAGCCCCGAGGAGCGACAGGCTGTTGAGCGCCGCCAGCGGCAGTAGCCGGACGCCCAGGGCGCGGCGCGGCTCGCTCAAGCGCACCCCGTAGATCGAGTTCAGGACCAGGGCCCCGGCCTGGTTGGCGAGCAGGCGCGGGCGCCGGTGGTTCATGTAGGTGCAGAACAGATCCGGTCGGTCGACCAGGGGGACGCGCCACCAGGGCGTTCGCACCCGACACTTGTAGGCGTTGCTCACCCCCTCGCGCTCCCCGAGGGCGATATAGCGGCGGGCGGCGGCGGACGGGTCCTCCCCGGGGGCAAAGAGGAGCGTGGCGGCCCCGGCCTGGCCCAGCCGCTCCCAGTCGGTGCGCTCGAAATACAGGCCGCTCAAGTGCCGCCCGCCGGGGGGGGAGATGGGGAGCAACTCGTGCGGGGGCAGCCGCAGCGCGCGTGCGCGCGCCGGCGAGAGGGCGAAAAAGCCGTTGTTGCCGGTCACCGAGCCCAGGAAGCTCCCGCCCCAGTGGGCGAGCGGCGCGAAGCCGTCGCCCTCCACCACCGCGCTGTAGAGTGCGAGCACCTCGGCGGGCAACAGGGCCGAGGTCCACTTGGCGTCCGGGCGGGGGTGGAAGCCCACCCAGTCCTGCCCCAGTGACTGCATCAGGTCCTGGGGCCGGGCCGCCTGATAGACCTCGAAGTGGTCGGTCCCGCCGCTGCCCTGGGCGAGCAGCAGGATCACGTCCTCCAGGACCCCCGGAAAGACCAGGTGGTCGAACAGGACGAGCCGCACCCGGGCGAAGCGCCGCAGCAGGAAGCGGCGGATCTCGGTCGCATACTTGACCGACAGGAGCTCGGCCGGCAGCACCAGGCCGAGCCGGCCCTCCGGTTTCAGAAAGGCGCCGGCATGGACCACAAAGGCGGCCCAGGAGGCGGCCAGCCCGCTCAGCCGCACCCCTTGGCGCAGCGCCGCGGCCAGGGCGCGGGCGCGGGTCTCCCCGCTGAAGTGCTGATAGCGCACAAAGGGGGGGTTGCCGATGACCGCGTCGAACTCCGGGCGCGCCTCCCGCATGAAGAAGTCGCCCTCCGCGATGCTCGCCCCGGCGTCCAGTTCGGCCAGCAGTTGCCGTGCCACCGCCGCGGACTGGGGATGGATCTCGTGCCCGTGCAGGGCGTTCGCCCAGCCGGCCTCGGTGAGACCCAGGGCGCGCAGGCGCGTGACCGCCTCGGTGAGAAAGGCGGCCTCGCCGCAGGAGGGCTCCAGTACCCGGTCGGACGCGCAGCGGATGGCCCAGGCGGCGATGAAGCGGGCGACCTCCGCCGGGGTGAAGTAGGCCCCGCGTGCCTTGCGCAGCGTGCCTCTCCCGGGTTCCGGCGGTGCTGGATTTTGGCCCATGAATGCTTTTCGCGTCGTTGTCGTTGTCGTTGTCGTTGTCGTTGTCGTAATCGTAATCGAGATTATCGTATCGCCCCGGATTCCCTCGCACGCCAACTTGCGGCGATTCTCCGATTACGACAACGACAACGACAACGATCGTTCATGAACTCAGTCCCAATTGAGCGCCCCGCCGGTCTGGTATTCGGTGACCCGGGTCTCGAAGAAGTTCTTTTCCTTCTTCAGATCCAGTACCTCGGACATCCAGGGGAAGGGGTTGGCAGCGCCCGGGTATTGCTCCGGCAGGCCGATCTGGGCGCAGCGGCGGTTGGCGATGAACTGCAGGTATTCCTCGAACAGCGGGGCGTTGAGCCCCAGGACGCCGCGCGGCATGGTGTCGTAGGCGTATTGCGCCTCCAGTTGCACCGCTTCGCGGATCATTGCCACCAGCTCCTGCCTGAAGGGCTCGGTCCACAGCGCCGGGTTCTCGATCTTGATCTGGTTGATGACGTCGATGCCGAAGTTCATGTGCATGGATTCATCGCGCAGGATGTATTGGAACTGCTCGGCGGTTCCGGTCATCTTGTTGCGCCGTCCCATGGAGAGGACCTGCACGAAACCGACATAGAAATAGATCCCCTCGAAGATCACATAGAAGGCGACCAGTTCGCGCAGCAGCCGCTGATCGTTGTCCCGGGTGCCGGTGTGGAAGTGGGGGTCCGCCAGGTAGCGGGTGAAGGGCAGGGCCCATTCCGCCTTGCGGGCCACCGCCGGCACCTCCCGGTACATGTTGAAGATCTCGCCCTCGTCCAAACCCAGGCTTTCCACCACATATTGATAGGCGTGGGTGTGCACGGCCTCCTCGAAGGCCTGCCGCAGCAGGTATTGGCGGCACTCCGGATTGGTGATGTGCCGATAGACGGCCAGTACCAGGTTGTTGGCGACCAGGGAGTCGGCGGTCGAGAAGAAGCCCAGGTTGCGCTTGATGATGGTGCGCTCGTCGTCCGTGAGGCCGTTGGGGTCCTTCCACAGGGCGATGTCCGCGTTCATGTTGATCTCCTGCGGCATCCAATGGTTGGCGCAGGCGTCCAGGTATTTCTGCCAGGCCCAGTCGTACTTGAAGGGGACGAGCTGGTTGAGGTCCGCACGGCAGTTGATGATGCGCTTGTCGTCCACCCGCACCCGCCCGGCGCCCATCTCCAGCGACTCGAGCCCGCAGGCCCCGCCCGCGGGTGCCGCGTCGGTCGCGGCCGGCGCGCCGCGCCCGTCGGCCGCCAGCCCGGACAGCAGGGTGTCCTCGAAGGGCAACTCCGCCTGGGGCGGGAAGGGGTTGGGGTCGACCACGGGGGCGCTGCCCGCGGTGCTCATCAGGGTCTCGTTGGCGACCAGGCCGCGCCCCGGGCGCGCATGGGCGCTGGTGTCGTGGGCGCTCCAGTGAGTGGCGGCCGGGGCGGGCCGGGCACCGCCGCCCAGGGGTGCGGTGCGGGCGGCGCGGGCCGCGGGCGGCGGGGCCTGGCGCGCGGCAGGCGGGGCCGCGGCGAGCGGGTCATCCCAGTTGAGCATGGCGGTTGGTCCTCGGGTCGGCGGTCGTTCTGGTTCGGCGCAGGCTGCGGCGGGCGCGGCGCGCCGCGCGTCCGGTGTCCACGCCATTCTAGGCCAAGGTGCGCAGATGTCCAGACCCTAATTACAACATCTAGTGGTTTCAGGGGCAGAGAAACCCCGTATGTCGTGGCAACTGGTTCCCAGGGCCAGAGCCAGGTGGGGCCTGGCCAGCCTGATCAGGGGCGCGAGTCGGTGACCTGGCGGTGCAGTTCCAAGGCCATGGCCTGCCAACTCAGGTGGGTGGCCGTGGCGGCGACATCGCAGGGGTTGGCCAGCGCCTGGCGGATCAGCCCGGCAACTTGTTGCGCGTCGGCGTCCACCGGGAAGAGATAGCCGTTCTCCCCGTGGCGGATGATGTCCGGGGCAAACCCGGTGTCGCTCACCACCGGCACCAGATTACACATCATGCCCTCGATCAGTGGGATGGGCCCGCCTTCCAGTGCGCTGGTGGAGAGGAAGACGTCCATGCGGGCGTAGGCGGCGGGATAGTCCGCGTAAGGGATGGTCAGGTACTCGAAGTTGGGGCAGGCGAGCAGCGCGGCGAACCCGTCCCACTGCTCCCAGTCCTTGCCGATCAGGATGAAGTGCAGATCCGGCATGGCGCGGACCACCGCCGCCATCATCTCCGGGTTCTTGCGCGGATAGTAGGCGCAGCTCAGGCCCACGACCCCGGTCCCCGGGCGCTGGTGGGGACGGAAGCGCTCGGGGTCCGAGGCCCCGACCAGGGTCGCGACCCGCTCGGGCCGCACGCCGCTCGCGATCAGGGCCTCACGCGCCCGGCTGTTCATCGTCAGGACGCGGCTCTGATGATTGAGCGCGTAGACGATCTCGGCCGCCCGCACCACGGTCGATTCATGGCTGGGGTGGGTGTATTGGACCAACCGCACGCCGCGCCACACGTTGGGGTCCCGGGCCAGGGCCGCAATCGCCTCGTTCTGATGCACGAAGAAATAGGCCGCGGCGGCGGGCAGGGGCTCGTGGGGGGCGGCCGGGTAGTGCAGCCGCGCACGCCCCGGGTAGTGGGCGCAGAGATTCTTGCAGATGGTCTCCATGATCCAGCCGCGGGCAGTCTCCTGGACCACGAACAGCAATTCATCCGTCTGGGGCGGCCGGTTGCGGCGCTGCCGCACCCAGCCGATCAGTCGCACCCGCAGGTAATGACGCAGCCAGCGCAGGTCTTGGAGCATGATGGGGTCCGGTGGTGAGTGGTGAGTGGTTAGTGGCTAGTGGCTAGTGAGTGCCTTCGGCGTCGCGGTCGTTGTCGTTGTCGTAATCGAGGTTATCGTAGCTGCGCGGATTCGCCCGCACCCCTGATTGCATCGATTCTCCGATCACGACAACGACAACGACAACGATTACGACAACGACAACGAGTATCAGGGTGCGCCGAACAGCGTCGGTTCCAGGATCGCGGTCAGGTCCCGGTAAGGGATCAACACCTCCTGGGTGCCTTCCACATAGGCGGCGACGGCGTAGGGCGGGAAGATGACCCGCAGTCCCTCGCGGGCGGGCAGGAGCAGGCGATAGTTCTCCGCCTTGGGCTCGGTGCCGGAGCGCAGCCAGCCCTCGTCCGTGCCGGCCAGATCGCGCAGCTTCAGCTCCGCGTAGCAGCGTCCGGCGAGGGTGCCCAGCCAATCGGCGTCCGGGCGGAACAGGCCGGCGGGCGGGATGCGCCGCCCGTCCGTCAGGGCGAAGACCCGCGGCTCGATGATCGGCATGCCGTGGGCGCCGCCCCGGAAGTCGTAGCCGGTAATCAACACGGCGAGATAGCGGGCGGCGCGCTCGGGCGGCTCGGCCTCGATCAGCAGCGACCAGTCGGCGTCCTGGCGCCCCCCCTGGGCGGCCGCTTCCCGCTGCTCGGTGCGGAACGCGGCGACCAAGACCTCGATCTCGGTGCGCACTGCGGCATTGGCGGCCGCTACGGCCGCGTCCTGGTCAGCGCCCGCGGCCGTGAAGACCGGCACGGTCGCCTTGAGGTCGAAACCCTGGCCGGATTCCTCGATCGGTGCCGGTCGGTCATGGCCCTGCGCGCCCCCGCTCGCGAGCCCGCCGAGGGTGGCGAGGAGCATCGCCAGGGCGGCCAGGGAAGGGGTGCGGGGGTGTGGGTTCATCGCGGGTCTCTCGTCGTGGGGTTTGCTTGCAGGGAGCGAAAGCGTCTATCGTGTCACCCTTCACTGTCACGGACCTCCTGATACCTTGCCGGTCGGCACTCGAGGCCGGGCGCGCCCTGAAGGGGGCGGCGAGGTTTGAAGGGTACGCCGGTTTGTCCCGGCCCCGAAGGTCCCCAACCCAAAATACCGCCGCGAGGAGACGGCCCTATGATCGCCAAGATCGAAGTTGACATCCCTACCTGCATCGGCTGCGGGACCTGCTGGGTGGCCTGCCCGGATGCCTTCCGCGAGGTGGAGGTGGGCGAGGAATACAAGGCCGCCGCCACCGGCCGTCTCGCCCCCGAGAAGGCGTTGCGGAACGCCGCCGAGGGCTGTCCAAGCCTGTCCATCTCACTCATCGACGACTCCGGGGCCGTACTTTACCCCACCGAGGCCCAACGCGAGGAACTGCGCAAGCGCCTCCAGTGGTAGGCCGCACGCCGGTCCGCGGACCGGCACCTTGCATCAACTAAAGGAACGAACAGCAGTAATCGGTCACCGCGCGCACCCGCAGGCCGAAGCGCGCGTGGGCCGCGACCTCGAACGACTCCCCGGCCGCGAAGGTCTGCCAATCGTCGGCGCCGGGGAGCTGCACGTCCAGGTCGCCCGCCAGGATCTCCATCAACTCGGCGCTGTGGGTCGTGAACTCGTATTCTCCGGGCTGCATGATGCCCAGCGTCTTCTTGCGGCCGTCCGGAAAGATAAGGGTGCGGCTGGTAACCCCGCCGTCGAAAAAGATGTTCGCCTCGCGCACGACGGTGACCTGACTGAACTCGGACATGGCTGATAGCCCTCTGCTGACTGGCGGCGCCCGCGGGCGCGTGGTTGATGTTATTGCGGATGATAGGTAACGAGTCAAGAACAAGTCACAGTGAACAGCAATTCCCGCTCGGCCGCCGCGAGGTCAACCGGGGCGAGCACGCGGCGGCAGGGCGCACAGCCAGGCACAGCAACCCCTCACCGACGCACGGCGATGTTGAAACGGTTGGCTGACGATCCCCCTCAAGAACGGCGCTTCGCGCACCCGCGGTCACGGCCGGCGCCTACGAGGTGTCGGCGCCCAGGGGGAGCGACGGCGGGGTAATAATGGAGCGGTAGAGGGTTTCCCAGTCGGGGATCAGGCACAGGTCGAAGCGGGTGCGCAGCTTGCGCCAGAAGCGGGTCTTGCTCTTGGCGGCCGTCACCGCAGTCTGGAACAGTCGGCAGCAGCGTTGCTGGATCTGATCGATCAGAAACGCCAGCATCATCAGGTGCATGAGCACGGTGCTGAGGTGCTGTTGACCGTGACCGAAGTTGTGCTCGAAGTGGTAGCCTTGGTTCTTGAGGGTGTTGAAGGTCTCGTTCTCGATCTTCCAGCGTGCGCGGGCACCTCGCATCAGGGTCATGAGGTTGGTCGGCTCGATCCGAATGTCCGTGACCCACGCGAAGTGGGTCACGGTGCCGTCGGGGGCGTGCTCCCAGTACTCAAGGAAGTTCACCTCGAGGTCGAAGTTGGCATCGTTGAGGGGCGCGCCGTTGAGGTAACGGAAGCGGTGGCGGAATCCCTGCCGGTCGGTGAGCGTGGCCTCAGCGGTCTGCGCGGTGGCCTCGACCCAGTCGAACAGGAACGTATGGTCGCCCTGCTTAGCGCCGAGAATAAATCGCAGATCAAGTGCTTGCAGATGACGGATGTGCGGCGCGTTGGAGGCCAGCCCGTCTTCGACGACGATCAGCTTAAGGTGCGGATGCACCCGGCGCAGCTCGCTGAGCAGGCGCTTGGCCGCATTGCGCTCACAATCGTTTTTCGTCGCTCCGTCGGGTTTGAGGATCGGCTCGGGCGCCAGCGGAAAGACCTCCCGGTGATCCGGATGCACCAGCACCGCCCCGAGCATTTGATGGTAGTAGGTCGTGGTGCCGTCGCGGTGATGCTTCTCTGCACACTGCGGGCAGTGTACCTTCTGCGAGGAGAAGTAGCCGGTGCCGTCGAGCGAGAGCAGGTAGTGGCCGTCGAGGTACTCAAACCCCTCCAACCCCTTGCCGCGCTGTAGCTGACTAAACAGGGCCTTGTAGAGCGGACACAGCTCGCTCGGTGCGACCGCATCAAGGCGTTCGCGAAAGCGCGTGTCACACGGCGCGCGTTCGACCCCGTAGAGCGCCCGGAGGTTCGCCCGCGTCGTGACCTCCTGGCGGTCGTGCTCGAACTGCAGCAGGGAGGGGTATTTCAGGCCGAACAGGGCCAGCCCCGACATCAGGTGATCGACCAGCGGGATCGCATGGCCGGGCTCGTCGGGGATTTGGGCAAACACCCGCCGCGCTTCGCGCAGCAGCCCTTCGGCGCTGAGGTGTTTGCGGGAGAACGGCGCACTCATCGATACCTGCCTCGCAACCTGAGGTGTGCGCGGCAGTATACTGATTCGCAGCAGAAAGTTTACGAAAAACTATTTTTCAGGCATTCCCAAGCCTCTGTTGTATCGAAAAATAATCTAGCGGCGGGAATTGCTGCACAGTGAACCGTTCCTATCGATCCCTGACCGGACGCGGCGCGTCGGCGCGGATTATGTCAGCAAACCCCACGGGCGTCTTGAGGACTGCCTGACCGGGCCCCGGACAGTCTCCCGACCGCCGCCTCACCCCCACAGACGGGCCGGGGCGGTTGAGTTGCGCCCAGGATGCGCCGACAATCGCCGGCCAGCTAACGCCCTCCAGGTCCGCCTATGATCCAACTCGGAATCGACCGCCTGCTCGCCGACCCGGGCCTGCGCCGGCCCCTGCACGGTCGCCGGGTCGCCCTGCTCGGCCACCCGGCCGCCGTCACCGCGCGCGGCCGCCACAGCCTCGACGCCCTGATCGAGTTGGGTGACCTGCGGGTCACCGCCGCCTTCGGCCCGCAACACGGGATGCGCGGGGACAAGCAGGACAACATGGTGGAGAGCGGCGATTTCATCGACCCGCGGCACGGCATCCCGGTCTTCAGCCTCTACGGGGAGGTGCGCTATCCGACGCCGGCGATGCTCGCTCACTTCGACGTGCTGCTGGTGGATCTGCAGGACATCGGCACCCGCATCTACACCTATGTGACCACGCTCGCCTATCTGCTCGACGCCTGCGCCGCCGCCGGCAAGTCGCTGTGGGTCCTGGACCGGCCCAACCCGGCGGGCCGGCCGGTCGAGGGCAGCATCCTTGAGCCCGGCTGGGAGAGCTTCGTCGGGGCCGGGCCGCTCATCATGCGTCACGGCCTCACCCTGGGTGAACTGGCCCGCTGGTTCGTCGCCGCGCGCGGTCTGGATCTCGACCTGCAAGTGGTGACGATGGACGGCTACCGGCCCGACGCGGCACCGGGTTACGGCTGGCCCCTGGCGGAACTGGCCTGGGTCAACCCGAGCCCCAATGCCTCCAGTCTGAACATGGCCCGCTGCTTTCCCGGCACCGTCCTGTGCGAGGGCACCACCCTGTCGGAGGGGCGCGGGACCACCGTCGCGCTGGAACTGATCGGGGCCCCGGACCTGGACTTCGGGCGCATCCTGGTGCGCATGGAGTTGGAGTGCCCCGCCTGGACAGAAGGGGTATTGATCCGCCCCTGTTGGTTCGAGCCCACCTTCCACAAGCACGCCGGCCTGCTCTGCTCGGGGCTCCAGTTCCATACGGACAACGCGCACTACCGCCACGACCGGTTCCGCCCCTATCGGTTGACCGCGCTGCTGTTCAAGGCTCTGCGCCTGGAGTACCCGGACTATCCGCTGTGGCGCGACTTCCCCTACGAATACGAGAGCGAGCGCCTGGCCATCGACCTGCTGAGCGGCGGCACCGGGTTGCGCGACTGGGTGGATGATCCCGCCGCCGGCCCCGGCGACCTGGAGCGGCGCCTGGCCGCGGACGAGGCGCTCTGGCTCGAACAGACCAGGGCCCTGCGTATCTACGCCTGAACGGCGGTGCCGCCTTGGACCACGGTTTGCGCTACCAGCCCTTCTACTGCGAGGAGAACGCCTGGTGGCTCTGCGCCGAGTCGGCCTTAGGCCCGGGTGAGCGCTTCGTCGTCTTTCTGCTGAGCCGCGCCGGCCGCTGCCCCCTGCTGCACCAGCGCGCCGCCCCGCCCGGGCGCCTCATCGCCTGGGACTATCATGTGGTGGTGGTGGACGGCCAATGCCGGGTCTGGGACCTGGACAGCCGCCTGCCGTTACCGACGCCCGGGGTCGACTGGCTGGACCGCACCTTCGCCCTGGCCGGGCAACTGCCGCCCATCTATGCCCCGCGCCTGCGCCTGATCCCGGCGTCCGAGTACCGGGCGGGGTTCGCCAGCGACCGCAGCCACATGCACGCCGGCGCGCACCGCTTCCAGCACCCGCCGCCGCCCTGGCCGCCGATCGGCGAGGGCATGAACCTGGGCGCCTATCTGGACCCGGAGGCCCCGCGGCCGGGCCAACTGCTCGACCTTGCCGCGGCCCGCCGCCGGCTGCGCGCGGCGGCCCCCGGTGCGCCCTGACCCGGGGCCGCCGCACCCCAGTGCGGCCCGGCCTCTCCGCGACCCGCAGCGCCGCGGTCGCACGCAAGATCGCGCCGCACTGGGGTGCGGCGCTCCCAGTATCCGCGCCGCCCGGGATACTGCGCCGACCGGTGCCGGATTTGGGATACCATTTGCTGGTATCGCAACAGGAGACCCAGCGGAGGCCCAGATGCAGAAGAACACCAGCGTGATCCTTGGCGACCACTTCGAGCAATTCCTTGCCCAGCAGATTGCCCAGGGCCGTTACGGTTCGGCCAGCGAGGCGATCCGTGCCGGGTTGCGGCTTCTGGAAGAGCATGAAACACGCGTTGCCGCCCTGCGTCAGGCGCTCAAGGAGGGCGAGGCAAGCGGCCGGGCCGACTATTCCCTGCAAGGTCTGATCGAGGAACTCGACCGCGTCGGTACGCACTGATGCCCCGGTTCGTGCTGACCAAGGCAGCCAAGGACGATTTGAAGTCCATCGGCCGCTACACGCAAGCCACCTGGGGTCCTGACCAGCGCAACCGCTATCTGAGGTTGCTGGACGCGGGCTTTCATACGCTGGCGGATAATCCCCTGATGGGCACTGACTGCGGCGACATCCGCCCCGGCTATCGCAAGCACCGGGTTGGCAAGCATCTCGTGTTTTGTCGTCAGAGCGGCACCGATGAGATTGAGATTGTTCGTGTCCTGCACCAGGGCATGGACGTACCTGCGTCCATGTCCGATCCCTAAGCCACCGATGGAACCCGAGAGGCCCCAACATCCGTGAACCTCACAAACGACCGCGGCCTCGTCGCGGCTGAAGCCGCTCCCACGCGCGATTGCACAACCCCTGCCTTTCTCGGATGATGACCGCTGCGCGCCCCCGGACCCTTCGCAGGAGCACCCGCCGCCGTGACCGCCCGCTTCGACCTCCTCGTCACCGCCGACTACCCGAGCCGCACCGCGGAGTTCCGCCTGCTGGACGGCGCCGGTAACCAGCTCGCCTACCAGTCGACCGACTTCAAGACCATCGCGGCCGGCCGGCTCCAGGGACTCTTCGACCTGCGCGACTATCTGCGGCTCTATGTGGACGAGGCCGGCCAGCGCGCCGCCCTGGGGGAGATCGGCGTCTGCATCGCCGAGGAGGTCCTGGGCGCCGACCTCTTCGAGCACCTCTGGGCCGCGCGGACCCAGCGGACGCTGCGCATCCAACTGCCCGGTGCCGCGGAGCGCGAGAACCCGCTGGCCGCCGCCCTGGCCCGGGTCCCCTGGGAACTGGCCCGCCCGCAGGCCGCCGCCGAGAGCCTGGCCGAGCGCAACCTCCTGGTCCGGGTCGTCCATGAGCGGCAGGACCCGGCCTCCACGCCCATGGACCTGGCGCCCGACGAACCGCTGCGCGTGCTCTTCGTCTTCGCCGAGGCGCGCGGCTCCCAGCCGCTCGGGATGCGCCGGGAGCGCCGTGCCCTCCAGCCGTCGCCGCGGACCCCATCCGCGACCTCGACCTCGCGGACCAGCCCGGCTACACCGGCACCGCCCACGCCCTGCTGCAAGGCGGGGTCCCGACCCTGGTCGCCATGCGCTACGCGGTCGGTGACGACTATGCCCGCGAACTGGCCATCCATTTCTACCGCGCACTGCTCGCCGATCCCAAGCCCAAGGACGCCGCCGTCGCACTGACGCTCGCGCGCCGCGCCCTGCTCGCCGGACCGGCCGAGGCGCCGGCCTGGTTCCAGGTCTGCGACCACGCCACCCCGGTCCTCTATGGCGAGGAAGAGCCCGGACTGACCCTGAGACCCGGCCGCGGCGGCTTGCCTGATGCGCGCAGCCGATGCCTGCATCAGATCGGCGAGCTGACCACCGCGGCGCACCCGCACTTCGTCGGGCGCACCTGGGAACTGGCGCGGCTCGGCGCTGACTTCATAGGGACCGGCCCCGGGGCCCAGACCAGCCCGGTCGCCGTCATCGTCGGCCTGGGCGGCATGGGCAAGACCGCGCTCGCCGCCGAGGCGCTCGACCTCTGGGAACAGGGCTTCACCTGGGTCCTGACCTGGCAGGCCAAGCCCAGCCCGCTCGCCTTCGACGCCTGGCTGCGCGACCTCCATTTGAAGCTCTACGGCGAACTGGGCCGCTACCACGACCAGGTCCAGGTACACCCGGCCGAGGCCGTCCACCGCAACCCGGAGCCCGGCTTCACCGGCCCCGAGCGCCAGGCGCGGCTCATCCACAACCTGGTCCGCGCCCTGCAGGACGAGGCGATCCTGCTGGTGCTGGACAACTTCGAGACCAATCTCAAGGCCAGGGTGGAGCCCGATGCGGCCGGGGCCGACCCGGTCTGGGGGTGCCAGGACCCGGTGTGGGACCAGTGTCTTGCGGCTCTTGCCGTGGGTCTGGTGGGTGGTCCTTCCCGGGTCTTGATCACCAGTCGGCGGCCGTTGGCTGCGTTGGCGCGAGGGTCGGTCCGCACAGCGGACCCTACGGGCACCACAGCGGACCCGACGGGGTTGGCGCGGGGGTCGGTCCGCACAGCGGACCCTACGGGCACCACAGCGGACCCGATGGGGTTGGCGCGGGGGTCGGTCCGCACAGCGGACCCTACGGGCACCACAGCGGACCCGATAGGGTTGGCGCGGGGGGCGGTCCGCGCAGCGGACCCGACGGGCACCACGGCGGACCCGATGGGGCTAAGCGTCCTGCTCGGGCCGCTGCCGGCCGCGGAGGCGGCGCTGTATCTGCGCGAGCAGCCGACCCTAGGCGGGATGATCTTCGGTACCGACCAGGCGGAGCGGCAACTCGCCCGGCGCTTGCTCCATGCCAGCCGCTTCCATCCGCTCCTGATGGACCGGCTCGCCCGGCTGGCGGCGGACCCGGCCCTGCGCGCGCGGCTGCTGGCCGCGCTGGCGGCACTGGAAGAGGCCAAGGGGTTCGAGCGGCTGCCGGGGCTCTTCGCCATGCGGCCGGGGGACGCGGCGGAGTTGGCCTATCTGGACGACGCGCTGGGGCGCTCGATCGGGCAGTTGCTCGATGACCTGAGTGCGGAGGCGCGGCGGTTGTTGTGGATCATTGCCTTGGCCAATCAGCCCGAGTCCCTCGGGCTGATTGGGGGGGTTTGGGGTGGGGACGATCAGGAGCAGGGGCCGCTTCGGCAGATCAAGGAGATGCTCGACACGCTCCCGACCACTCCTGCCGAGCTTGAGGCGATGTTGCAGGAGATGTCGCCGGACTGGGGCACCATGCTCGACGCCCTGCCACCCGCGGCACCGGCACGCCCCGACCCGGCCCCGCTGCTGCGCCGGCTGGTCGCCCTGGGCCTGGTGACCGAGGAGCGGGCAGGGGAGGGGGACGCGAACCCGAACCTTGGCTGTCACGAGCTGGTGCGGGAGCGCATCCGCGACTGGATGCAACGGCACCCGGCGGACCGGGCGGACCTGACCGAGGATGGCGTGCGCCTCGCCTATGCGCAGCGGCTGGAGTCGGCCTTCAATGGGCTGCTGCACCAGGACATGACCGCCGCCATCCAGGCGGGCAGCCGTGCCCTGGTCTACTGCGTCCAGGCCGCGGCCTGGGAGCGGTTGGGCGGCTTTGCGAGCGACCTGGTCACCAGCACGCACGACCCGGTACTGCTCCAGGCACTGACCCCGCATCTGGAGACCGCCGCCGACCTGGCACCGGAGGGCCAGCCGCGCTGGCGCTGCCTCTGCTACCTCGCCGATGCGCTACGCAGGGCCGGCCGCCCCGACGCCGCCCTGACCTTCTACGAGCAGGCCGCAGCCCGGGCGGCCGCGACCGCCGAGGCGGGGGGTGAGGGCGCCCGGCAGGCTTGGTCCGACCTGGCCTGGATCAGCGGCAACTGGGCGATTGCGCTCGTGATGACCGGCGACCTCGACGGCGCCCGCCGGCGGCGGATCGAGCAGGCCGAGGCGGACAAACGGGCCGGCCACCCCGCCGTGGATGTCATCCACGGCGAGTTGGAGGCCCTGCGCATCGACATCCTGCAGGGCCAGGCCGCCACCGCGCTTCCCGAGGTCGAGCGGCGTCTCGCCCAGGTGCAGGGGTGGTGGCAGCAGCACCGCGCCGACCAGTCAGTGCCCGAGGCACCGGATGCCGAGCCCCTCGCCCGCAAGCTGATCGGCGCGCTCGACATCGCCCGGCAGGTGGACTACGCGCGAAAGGACTGGGCATCCGCCCTGGTGCGCCTGGATGCCACCCTGGAGGTCGAGCGTACACTGCAACGCCCGGCGGAGGACCTCGGCGTCACACGGATGAACCGCGCCAATGTGCTGATGAAAATGCCGGGCCGCCTCGGCGAGGCCAAGGCCGAGCTGGAGGCCTGTCTCGCGCTCTTCGAGAACAATCCCGCCGCGCGCGCCAAGGTACTCAGCTCACTCGCCGACCTGTTCAACCGCCAGGGCGACCGCGCCCAGGCCATCACCCAGCAGCGCCGCGCGCTCGCCCTGTGCGAGCAGTTGCCGGACCCCGCCGACCGCGCCATCTCGCACAACAACCTGGCCCTCTATCTGGACGGCAGCGGCACCAGGTCCGCACCCGCCGAGTCAGCCTGCCATCGGCTCGCCGCCCTCGCCTATCGTCTGGTCGCCGGACTGGGGCAGGGCCTTCAGATGTCGATGCGCAACTATACCAACGTCTTCCGCCGCGCCCGCGCCGCCGGCACCGAGCCCGCCATCCCCCTTCTCGCCGAGCTCCTCGCCGACCCCGCCTTCGCCCCCCTGGCCCAGTGGCTGCGCCAACGCCAGGTCGACCCCGCGCGCCTCCAAGCCGCCATCTACCAGTCCCTCGCCCAGGCCCGCCAGGCCGCCGAAAACGCCGGTGCCTAAGGCACCCGCCGCTGGGAGCGCCGCACCCCAGTGCGGCGACGCCCGCGCCGGCGCCCGCGGCCTTGCGTGTGCTCGCGAGGCCGCGCCGCACTGGGGTGCGGCGCTCCCAGTGGCCGCGAGCGGGCGGCGGTCTCAGATTCGCGGCGCCGTGCCGCGCGATTTCCTGGCGAGCTTGGCGCCTTGGCGTGAGAAATTCTCTCCCTCCGGCTCCCAGGCTCTCGCGACACTGCCATTAAGTTGAGGCCCAGGCCCGCCAAGCTGCCGAAAGCCACCGGGGTCGTTGAACCTAAATCCGGAAATTGCTCTCACAAAGACACAAAGACACAAAGAACAACAGATCACTGAAGCCGTTGCGCCGAGCACCGCCGAACTGGCCTCCTCGGCCGCGCTATCGCCCTGAAAATCTTTGTGATCTTTGTGTCTCTGTGAGAGAACTTCTCTTTCTACGTTAAAGGCACCCGTCACTGGGAGCGCCGCACCCCAGTGCGGCGACGCCCGCGCCGACGCCCGCGGCTTTGCGTGTGGTCGCGAGGCCGCGCCGCACTGAGATTGTGAAAGTATTCGGCTCGTGGACGGCGTCTGCGCTAGACTGTCACCCGCACGGAAACCAAGGGGGCAGGTAGGCGATGGGGACAACGCGCCAAGGGCGCGTTGCCCCCACCTTGCCCACACTCATTCACCCTTTGCCCACACTGCGCCGCACGACCGCCGACGCGGGCTGAGAACGCCTGCGGCGCAACAGTAACAAACGTCTTCTCTTGATCGCTGGTTCGGATGCCGTCGTGAACGACGGTTCCGCCGCGGCTGGGGCAGCGCCAAACCGCTGCGATGGACGGCGGCACGACAGCTTAAATTCGGGGGAAAACTGTCCTGAACATGGGGTCCACTATTGTCGCGCCTGGACCCTGTGGGAGCGGCTTCAGCCGCGACGCGACCGCGCCGGTCGCGTCGCGGCTGAAGCCGCTCCCACAAGGGACTTTGTTCATCCGAGCGGGACGGGGCCTGAGCCCCGTCCCGCCCCCGGATGGGCCTCTATCAGGCCCTGGTCCTCCTATACCAGCCCGCGATGCCGAACAGCAGCGAGACCAGTATCAACTGCGCCCAACCCGACAGCGTGGGGATCGGCAGGCTCGATGTCGGCACCGAGTCTAAATAGGTGAATCGCGACTGCAATACGAGGTCCCCACCAGGCGTTATGATCCTAACGTCCACCAGCGCACTCGCCGTCACAGCGTTCATCGCCGTGGCCGACACGGGTGGGTAAGGCCCGGTCGTACAGGTCAGCAAGGTCGCGGTGGCCACAATCCCGGTACAGGGCGACCCGCCAATCAACACCTGTGACGCACCGTTCAGGTTCGTACCGGTGATTCTCATCAACGTTCCGCCCGTCTTCGGACCGGAGACCGGGTCGATGCCCGTCACCGTCGGCATTAACCACTGATAGGTGTAGGCCGAATTGGCCGTGCCAACCCCATAAGGTGTCGTAACACTGACGTTCACCAGAATGCTCCCCGTGCCCGTCATGTACTCCCCGGTCGTACAGGTCAGCGAGGTCGGGGAAACGACGCTCACCCCGGTGCAGGCCACAGCGCCAATCGTCACCGCCGTCGCACCGGTCAGGTCGGTACCGGTGATGGTCACGGACTGTCCGCCGCCCGTCGGACCCGCGTTCGGGGCGATCCCCGTCACGGTCGGTGCCGCCACGTAGGTGAAGAGCGTATTGGCCCCATTAACCCCGGAAGGCGTCGTGACCAGGACGCTCGCCGCGCCCGCCGCGTGTGCCCCGGTCGTGCAGGTCAGCGAGGTCGGGGAGCCGACGACCACCCCGGCACAGGCCGCACCGCCGATCGTCACCGCCGTCGCACCGGTCAGGTCCGTACCGGTGATGGTCACGGGCTCTCCGCCTATCACGCGCCCCGTAGCCGGGTTGATGGCCGTCACCGTCGGTGCGGCCGCATAGGTGTAGAGTGTATTGGGTGCATTGCTCCCATAAATCGTCGAGACCAGCACGCTCGCCGGGCCCGCCGCGTGCGCCCCGGTCGTGCAGGTCAGCGAGGTTGGGGAACCGACGACCACCACGGTACAGGCCGCACCGCCGATCGTCACCCCCGTCGCACCGGTCAGGTTCGCACCGGTGATGGTGACGAACTGCCCGCCTGCCGTCGGACCCGTGGCCGGGGCGATGGCCGTCACCGTCGGTGGGGATACATAGGTGTAGAGCGCATTGGGTACGTTGGTCCCGCTAGGTGTCGTGACCACCACGCTCGCCGGGCCCGCCGGGCCCGCCGTGGTCGTACAGGACAACGAAGTCGGGGACGTGACGTTCACCCCGGTGCAGTTCGCACCGCCGATCGTCACCGCCGTCGCACCGGTCAGGGCCGTACCGGTGATGGTCACGGGCTGGTTGCCCGTCGTCGGACCCGTTGTCGGGTTAATGGCCGTCACCGTGGGACCGGGCGCCGGCAAGGAGAAGGATACCGACGCCGTACCGGTGGACACCGCCGCGATGGCACCTAGGGGGAAGAGGCTGCTGCCGCCGCCGCCGCCGCCGCCGCCGAAGGTTGGGTCATTGCCGGCGCCGCCGCCGCCGCCGCCCCAGCCGCCGCCGCCGCCGCCGGCGCCGTAGCCGCCGCCGCCGCCGCCGTTCGCGCCTCCGGCGGTGACAGTAATCCCCGAGCCAACACCCCCTTTTCCGCCAAAACCGGCGCCGCCGCCGGCGGAGGTCGTGACCCCGTCCACACCGTTGGCGCCCAAGTTCCCGCCGGCGCCACCCTGTTCACCAGGAACGCCGGGATTGGTCCCGCCGGCGCCGCCTATCGCGAGGGTGACTCCGCCCGTAGACCCAGGCCCGAAAGCCCCCCCGGCGCCGCCCGCGCCGCCGCCGCCGGCATTCGTCGTGCCGCCATTGCCGCCAGCCCCGCCGGGCGGGTTGGGCGGGCTGGTATTATGATCACCTTCTCCGCCGCCGCCGCCGGCAACAACCAGCGGACCGGTGGTGGCCGACCCGGTCGAGATGGCGGAGTATCCACCACCACCGCTGCCCACTAAGTTGGCACTGCCGTCCTCGCCGTCGCCCCCCACCGCAATATAGAGGGTCTGACCGGGCGTGAGGCCGCTCAGGGTGCCCGTGATTTGCGCCCCCTTGCCCCCGAGTACATCACCGCCATTCGCGCCCGTGACCACATAATTCAGCGAGGTGTAGCCCGGGTCCACCTCGCAGGTGTAAAGCCCGGGTGTGGTCTGGTTAAAGAGCGAGCAGTTTGCGGCCAACGCGGCTTGCGAACCGAGCAGGCCGCCGGCCGCAAGCAGTGACAACAGCGTGCTGCGCCAGGTCAGCCGCCGCGGCCGCGGCCAATCCGGCGGCTGGGTGGGTGGGGGGGTGGTTGGAAAGAGGGCGGGCATCGGTTTGATCTCCTGGTCAGACGATGAGGGGAAGCCAATTGGAGGGACGGTGCGTCCGTTGACCTCTATCCAGCGATTCCCGGTGAGTGAATGACAGCGTGGTTGGCCCCGTGCCGGGTGTCCCGTGGACTCAGCGCCGCGAACAACCGGCGCCGCCGCGCGCGGGCCCGGCGTTGCGGGTCACGGCCCTTAGACGGCCACGGGGCTTGGTCACTTGGTCACGGTGTATCCCGTGTACCTGCGGGGGCAGTTCAATTTTACCGCGCAAACCCGTATATGGGCAAGGCATGTCACAGGCCCGGAGGATGAAAGGCGGGCCTGGGGGCGGCTTCAGCCATGCCGCGGCCAGGGCCGCGTGCGCACTCGCGGCGCGGCTCAAGCCGCCCCCACCGCGCTCCGGCCTGGGGTTCAGGGTACGGCCTCAAGCCCCAGGGCGATTAAGCCTCAACCGGAGGTCGAGGCTTCAGCCGGACGGGCGGAGGCGGTCATCCGCCCGGCGAGGATGTCGATGAGCCCCGGGTGGGCACCGACCAACGCCGTGGGGTAGACGCGAAAGCCCGGGACCGCCGACTCGACCCGGGCGCAGATGGCGCCCAGGTCACCGCCCGGTCCGGCGTGGCGCCCGGGGGAGAGGAAGAGCAGCGGGAGCAGGACGGGGCTTGCCGGGTCCGCGGCGGCGAGTCGGTGCAGGACGGTCTCCAGCAGGTCGCCGTTGAAGTCGTAGTCGGGGCCGGGGCGCCGTTCCATCACCGCCTCATCGAGTACCACGCCGGGGCCGAGCCGCTCGCGCAGCCGGGCGGCGAGCCAGGTGCGCACGGCGGTGACGGCCGGGATGGGCGAGCCGTGGTCGACCAGGACCAGGCGCCGGGGGGCCAGGCCCAGGGCGGCGGCGGCGCGCTCGATGTTCCCGAGCAGGATCTCGGTGAGGCGCGGCTCCCCGTCCGGCAGGGGGCAGAGTTCCGGGGTGCAGCGCAGTTCAAAGGGGCCCCGTTCGCGGCGCAGTTGGGCGGTCAGCTCGGGGATGAACCGGGTCAGGGCGCGGCTGGGTCCAAACCAGAGTGGGATGAGCAGGAAGTCACGCCGGCCGGCGGCCAGGGCGCGGCGCAGCCAGGGTTCCAGGGTGTCCGCGCCGTGCCCGCCCAGGGCCTCGGCGGGCACCTGGTCCGCGTGCAGGAGCGACACCGGGTGCACCGCCCGCCCGCTGCGCTCGGCCAGGGCGCGGGCGAGCCGGCGCAGTGCCCGCGTGGACTCAGGGCGGGAGGAGCCGTTGTCGAGTAGGAGCGTGGCGGGCATGGGGCTTGGGGCTGGGGCGGCGGCCGGGGCGGGTGGTCCTGACGTGGCCCCGCCGGTTGGCAAAAGCAATCGGACCTTCATCAGCGCGCGCGGGTGGGCCTGAGGACGAACGCCATGGCCTGGAGGTGGGCGCGGTGGACTATTTCCATAAGCCCTAGCGAACGCGAGGTGGTGTGGGCGCGTGCGCAACCATCCGGCGACCAAGCGCGCGGGTGACGCCCTGGTGCGCCTCTCGGCACTGGACGCGCTGACCGGACTGCCCATCGTCACCCTAAAGAGCATCGGCGTCCGGGCCGGCCCTCCGCGTCCGGGGGGCGGCGCTGGTCGCAAGCACCGGCGGGGACGCTTCATCGTGTGCTATGCTGAGCGTCCAGGTGACATAAGTGTCTTGTTCGTCATTATCTTAGGTTGCCGGTTGCGGCACTGGACGCGGGGCGCCATGTCCGTTCGCATTGAGCCCGGTCGGGCGCCTCGCCTATACTCGCGGGTCTGAAGGTCGACGGACCCCGCCGCCCCCAGCACCAGGACTCTCGTGATGCGGAAACCGCTACCCTCCCTGATCGCCGCCCTCGTGGTCACGCCCGCCCTGTTGGCCCCGTGCCTGCCGCGCGCCGACGACCTGATCCAGATCTACGACCTGGCGGTCCAGAGCGATCCGCTGCTGCGTGAGGCGGAGCAAAAACTCTTTGCCACCAAGGAGGTCCGGCCCCAGGCCATAGCCCCGATGCTGCCCAATGTGGGGCTGACCGGAAAGGCGAATTACAACGACTTCTCCTCCAACGGCCGCTCGAACGTCGGGGGCAATGTCGTAAGCTTCAGTCAAAACGACCGTTTCAGCACCCAGACCGGTCAGGCGCTGGTGAAGCAGTCGGTCTACAACCGCGCCCATTGGATGACCCTGCGGCAGACCGATACCGTGATCGCCCAGGCGGAGGCCCTGTATCGCAATGCCCAGATCGATTTGATGGTGCGCACCACGGAGGCCTATTTCAACGTCCTGACGGCGGCGGACGCGGTGACGGTGGGGGAGGCCAATCTGCGGGCGGACGAGCGTCAGTTGGAGCAGTCCAAGCAGCGCTTCGACGTGGGCCTGGTGGCGATTACCGACGTCAATAACAGCCAGGCGGCCTATGACCTGTCCCGGGCCAATCTGATCAACTATCAGACCGCGCTCGACAACGCCTGGGAGGCCCTGCGCGTGATCGTGGGTCCCATCCGCATACCGCTGGCCCGGCTCGGCGACAAGCTCCCGCTGGCCCCGCCGCAACCCAACGAGGTCAGCGTCTGGGCCGACAGCGCCCAGCGCAATAACTTCTCGATCATCGCCGCGAGCGATGCGGCGGCCTCCGCCAAGACCAACATCGAAATCCAAAAGTCCGGGTTCTATCCCCAATTGGACCTTCAGGCGGGCTATGACGTGGTCCGCTCCGGGGCCGAGATCGGCAGCAACACCGATACCGGCTTCGTCGGCCTGACCCTGACGGTGCCGATCTACCAGGGCGGGGCCGTGGCGTCACGCACCCGTCAGGCAGGCTACAATTTCCGTGCCGCTCAGGACCAACTGGACCAGACGCGCCGCAAGGTGGATCAGCAGGTCAAGGACGCCTTTCGCGGGATTCAGTCCAGCATCGAGGCCGTGAAGGCGCGGCAGGCGGCCGTGCTCTCCACCCGCTCCAACCTGGAATCCACCCAGGCGGGCCTGGAGGTCGGCACCCGCACCCAGGTGGACGTGCTCACGGCCCAGCGCCAATACTTCCAGGCGGAGTTCGAGTACCTGACCTCCAGGTACAAATACATCATCAACGGGGTCAAGCTCCACCAGGCGACCAGTACCCTCACCCGCGAGGTCCTGGCCAAGGGCAATGCCTGGCTCAATCCGGCCGAGAAGGTCGCGCCGCCGGCGTACTGAAGACCCGACCCCCGACCCCCGACCCCCGACCCCCGAACCCCGAACCCCGAACCCCGAACCCCAAAATGTCAGGTAACAGCTTCGGCAAACTCTTCGTCGTCACCGGGTTCGGTGAGAGTCATGGCCCGGCCATCGGCGGGATCGTGGACGGCTGCCCGCCGGGGCTCGCACTGTGCGCGGCGGACCTGCAACGGGATCTCGACCGGCGCAAGCCCGGTCAGTCGCGCCATACCACGCAGCGCCGTGAGTCCGATCAGGTGGAGATCCTCTCCGGGGTCTTCGGCGGTCTGACCACCGGGGCGCCGATCGGGCTCCTGATCCGCAACGAGGATCAGCGCTCCAAGGACTATGCGGACCTCGCCGCCCGCTATCGCCCCGGTCACGCCGATTACACCTATGACCAGAAATACGGCCGGCGCGACTACCGCGGCGGCGGCCGGTCCTCGGCGCGGGAGACCGCGGTGCGGGTGGCGGCGGGGGCGATTGCCAAGAAGTACCTGTGGGAGCGCTGCGGCGTCCTGGTGCGGGGCTTTCTCTCCCAACTCGGCCCGATCCGACCCCGCGGGTTCGACTGGGAGGAGGTGGGGCGCAACCCCTTCTTCTGCCCCTGTGCACAGACGGTGCCTGAACTGGAAGCCTACATGGACGCACTGCGCAGGGAGGGCAATTCCATCGGCGCGGCAGTCACCGTGGTGGCGAGCGGGGTCCCGGCCGGGATCGGTGAGCCGATCTTCGACCGGCTGGACGCCGACATTGCGCACGCCCTGATGAGCATCAATGCGGTCAAGGGGGTGGAGATCGGGGCGGGCTTTGCCTGCATTGAGCAGAAGGGCACCGAGCACCGCGATGAGCTGACCCCGGCGGGTTTCCTGTCCAATAATGCGGGGGGCATCCTGGGCGGGATCTCCTCGGGGCAGGACATCTATGCCCGCATCGCGCTCAAGCCCACGTCCAGCTTGCGGTTGCCGGGGCGCACCATCGGCACCGACGGCCAGGCGACGCAGGTCATCACCACCGGCCGTCACGACCCCTGCGTCGGCATCCGTGCCACCCCGATCGCCGAGGCCATGCTCGCCATCGTCCTGCTGGACCACTGGCTGCGCCAGCGCGCCCAGAACGGCGATGTAACCCCGCCCACCCCGCCGATCCCGGCCGCGGCACCGCGCTGAAGCCCGCGACCATGGCCGCCGATGCCGGGGGCGCGCTGCCCTATTGGCGCCTCTCGGCCAGCTATCTCTTCTACTTTGCCGCCCTGGGCGCCCTGGTCCCCTACTGGGGCCTGTATCTCCAGTCGCGTGGGTTCGATGCCTTGGCGGTCGGCCAGTTGATGGCGATCCTGGGGGCCACCAAGATCGTCGCCCCGCTGCTGTGGGGGCACTGGGCGGACCGCGCCGGCCGGCGGATGCCGCTGGTGCGCCTCGCGAACCTGGGCACCGTGCTGGTCTTCGGCAGCGTCTTCATCGCCGATGGGTTCTGGACCATGGCGGCGGCCATGACGCTCTTCAGCTTCTTCTGGAACGCCTCCCTGCCGCTCCTGGAGTCCGTCACCTTCAATCACCTGGGGGTGCGGCCGGCGTATTACGCGCGGGTGCGTCTGTGGGGGTCCGTGGGCTTCATCCTGGTGGTCGGGGCGCTCGGTCTGCACCTGGAGCAGGCGTCGCTGGCGAGCGTGCCGCTGTGGGTCCTGACCCTGTATCTGGGGACCTTGCTCAGCACCCTGCTGGTCCCCGACAGCCCGCCCGCCGCGGGGGCCGGTCCCGCCCCGGCGCTGCGCCTGCTGCTGCGCCGCCCCGAGGTCCGGGCCCTGCTCGGGGCCTGCTTCCTGATGCAGTTGAGCCACGGCATCTATTACGCCTTCTACTCGATCTATCTCAAGTCGGCCGGCTATTCGACCGGGGCAATGGGGGGGCTCTGGGTCTTCGGGGTGGTGGCGGAGGTATTGGTCTTTCTGATCATGCATCGCCTGCTGCGGCGCTTCGGGGCGCGCCGGGTGCTGCTCTGGAGCCTGGGGCTGGGGGCGCTGCGCTGGCTCCTGATCGGCGCCTTCATCGGCAGCCTGCCGCTCCAGGTCCTCGCCCAGAGTCTCCATGCCGCCAGCTTCGGCACCTTTCATGTCGCCGCCATCCATCTCATCCATCACTACTTTCCGGGCCCCACCCAGGGGCGCGGCCAGGCCCTCTACAACAGCCTGAGCTTCGGTGCGGGCGGCGCGGCCGGCAGCCTGATCGGCGGTGCCTTGTGGGTCACGCCAGGGCCCTTCGCGGCCTTCGGGGTGGGGGCCATCGCCGCGCTTTTGGGGCTTTGGGCGGCGTGGCGTTGGGTGGATTTGGGGCGGCGGTACTGATTATCCTGGGCTATCCTGTCGCCGTGGGCGGCAGCGCAGAGGATGACATGAAAACCGATCCGTCGATTTATGAGGAGTTGCTCGAACCCTCACGCAAGATTGTAGACGGCGCTTTCGCCCCGTCCGAAACGTTTTTCCGGATCTGCAGGCTCATACCAACGGTCAGCGACGGAATAAACGTTCGGAACGGGGCGAATGCCCCGTCCCGCCGCGGTTGATGGGGCATACCCCGTCCGGCTCGAAGTTCTATTCCGTGTCGCGGACCCGCGGGCCCGCAGTCATGCCGCCTGGGCCCCGCACAAGTTCACGCGGATCTGAATCTCCTCCCAGGGCACCCACAGGAGCCCCGCGCCAGTCTTCTCCACCAGCCCCAGGTCCAACAGTTCAAGCGTGTCGGCGTGCACATCGGTTTCGTTGCGCCCCAGGCGTCCAGCCAGCGCCTCGATGGACGCGGGTCCCAGCCCCTTGAGCGCCTCCAGCAGCGCCAGGCGCACCGGGGTGAGTTCGCCAAAGAGTTGGGCCGCGCTGGAGTAGCCCAGGTGGTAATCCGCCTCCGGCACCGCCTGACCAGCGTCCACCAGGGCCGCAACCTCCAATGCCCGCTGGAAATACTCTCCGCGACGCGGGATCTCGACAATCGCCTTAGACATAAGCATCTCCCGCCAGGCGCCGTACGTCGGCGCGAAAATCCGCGAGCAGCCGCGACAGGGTCGTGAACAGATAGGGCCCCTCGCGCAGGTGGCGTGCCGGTGGTCCCCCTTGCCCGCCTCGTTGTCGTAACGCACCAGGCAGCGCCCGTTGCGCCCGCAGTACAAGCGGTACTTCAGCCCGTGCGGGCGCTCCGTCGAGGCCGCCGGTAAGCGCCAGACCACCAATTGCACCAGGGTGCCGTCGGGCCAGACCTCTTTGGACTCAATGATGCGCCTGGCCTTCATCCCTTGCACGATAGGCAATAGCGGGCAGGTTCGCAACCGTCTCGCACGCTGCCGCGGCCTCGTCGCGGCGCAAGCCGCTCCCACAGCGCCGCTGCGCGACATCAGGGTAAAGTATCGGCCTCCTGTCCCCTGGGGACCGCAACGACGATCAAGGACGCCATACCGATCAAGCCCCGTAGGGTCCGACGGCTTCCCGGGCACTCTCCGCAACATCCGTGTATCAACCGTCCCTGTCAATCCCTGGGAACAGAACATACAAGGGTCCGCCGTGCGGACCGGTCGGCACCGGTGGGGCGGCGCGACGCAGGAGCACCCCAGCGCCAACACCGGTCCGCGCAGCGGACCATACGCGCTGAGCACCGAAATGGCGGAACCGCCAGCGCGTTCCGCCCCCCGCCGACAAGCGGAAACCAAGGACCAGCCGCGGCGCACCACCTTGACCCCCGTCATGATATAGTCAGATGAGCAACTCGTCTGGAGGTACTGATGCAAACACTCAGCGTGGCGGCGGCGAAGGCGCGTTTGTCTGCCGTGTTGGCCCAGGTTGAAGCGGGCGAAGAGGTCATCATTACACGGCGCGGTGTTGCAATCGCGCGCATTGTGGCGGAACCCGCGGTCCGGGTCCCGCAATTCGATCTCGCCGAACTGTTCGCATTCGTCGACGGGCAGCCCATGCATAGCGGTGCCGGTGCCGGTCAATTTGTCGGTGACATGCGGGCCGACGCGCGTTTCTGATGCGTCGCTATCTCGGCGCACTGCGCTTGCAGGTGGTGAATCTCGAATCAGAGGATTTCGCTGTCGCCGCGGGAATGTCTGACCATAGCGCGATTGCGCTGCGGGCCGGCGATGCATTGCATTGCGCCGTATGCACACGCTTGGGGACGCGCCTCGCCACCTTCGACGTCGGACTGGCCGCGGCGGCTAACCAACATGGCGTATCAACGGACTTGCTGACGGTCCCGTAATGGCGCTGATTCCAGCCATCAGCCACCCGCCGAAATGGCGGATGCCGTAGGGCGGATGCCCGCAGGGCGATCCGCCATCACCCGCGGACCGAAAGGCGGAACCGCTATCGCGTTCCGCCCTACGCGGGCTAGGGACTGAGCCAGATACGCTCAAAGGGCCGTCCGTCTGGTGTACGAAGCATATCGAAGTCGCGCCGATCCGTCGTCAGGATGCGGTTGCTGCGCTCGATCCCAGCCAGCCAAACCAAGCAGGCATCTGCCAGATCGATCTCATGCTCGCCGAAGCGGTCCAGGATCGCCATGATGGTCGGCAGGTGTTCATTCTCAATGTGGCGTAGCCGCAGGGCACCACGCCGAATCCATTCCAAGAACGCGGTCTTGCCGCGGACATCAAGGAAGAAGCAGGTTTCGACGACCGTCGGCCACACACTCACCAACAGGACCCGCTCGGGTCTGAGGGTCTGAGCCAACACCGCCTTGGCGCTTGCGTGTAGTGGGTCCTTGGCATTGAACAGGGCGACGAGAAAGCCGGTGTCAACCAGAACGGTACTTGGCATGCAAGCGCTCCCAGATCTGCCGCCGCAGCGGATCCGTCGGCGGCTCAGCGGCACCCCCAAGATCGAAGAGGTCCGCGCCGAGGACGTAGGCGTCGTCGGGCATCGGCTCCGGGCTGGTCAGCCAGGCATCCAAGCTGCGCTTCACCGCATCGCTCTTACTGCACCCGTGGCGGCGACAGACCTCGTTCAAGCGCCGCTGAGTCTCCTCGTCGATGCGTACCGATGGCATGTGTTGACCCTCAAACTTGACTGGATAACGGTAGTGCAGCACGCCGCGTCCAAGTTGGCAAGAGCAGATGGCGCAACTTCCTGCGGCGTTCTGCCCGCGGGGTTGATGCAAGCCCCGCGTCCTTGGAAGCAGTGAGTCTGGAAGCTCCCGCACCACTGACCGATATCGCGTTTTGCCCGACCCGGGCTCAGCCGCGTCCCGCCCGCCGCGGGATCGAGCGATCGATCGATTTCTGGACCTCGAGCGGGATTGAGATCGCCACGAAGCGGTCGGCCGCGTAGAGATAATCCTCGCCACTCTCGTCGATCACCCGAAAATCCCCATCGGCCAGCGCGTCCTCGTCGGGAACGACCGGGTAGATCTTGTGCAGTTCGAGGGACGCGGGATAGTCGCGATTGTCGATACAGACGACAAATTGAATAGAAGCAACAGGTTGGTCTGTCATGATCAGTCCAGATAGCGTTCTCGCTTCAGCTCGCGTTTGCCGATTCCGCCCGACACGGGCTCGGTCCCGCCCGCAGACGCCGAGGTTCCAGCCTATCACGCTCGAACGCTCACGCAGGATGCCGGACGGGGCATTCGCCCCGTCCGAAACGTTTTCTCCGGATCTGCGGGCTCATACCAACGGCCAGCGACGGAATAAACGTTCGGGACGGGGCGAATGCCCCGTCCCGCCGGGGTTGATGGGGCATACCCCGTCCGGCGCGAGGCAAACGCCCTCTCCCACTCGGGGACACCCGTCCGGCCCGCACGAACCCCGTCGGGTGGAGGCCGGGACCCGGTGGGAGCGGCTTCAGCCGCGACGCGCTCTCGCACGCAGCCGTGGCCTGGTCGCGGCTGAAGCTGCTCGGGCGCGCGACACCCCAGGAGCGATATCACCAAGAACAAGCATACAATGTCCAGACCAAACGGCGCGCAACCTGAGGCGAGGTGTCAGATGCCCTCCTTACCCCCAACCACGGCCAACGCTGAGCCCCTGACTCTACCTGTCAACCTCAGGGTGCGGAGAGCTATCCGCGACCTGATCGATCAAGCGGCCAAGAGCCAGGGTCGGTCACGCGCCGAATTCATGATCGACGCCGCCCGGCGGGCAGCCGAGGAAGCCTTGCTCGATCAGACCCTCGTCAGGGTCGATCGGCAGACCTATGAACAGTTCCTGACAGTGCTTGACCAGCCGCCTGGCGGCGAAGGCTTCGACCGGTTGATGCAGGCCCCGAGTCCTTGGAAGCAGTGAGTCTGGAAGCTCCCGCACCACTGACCCAAGCGCATCGGATCGACCGCTTTTCCTTCGGAGACGGCTGCCGCCTTTTATACGCATCACGGTTTCGTCGCATCACTGACCAACCCGTTGACGTTGGTTTTATCATTGCAGAAGTAGTAGACCCGATGGCGGAACCGCCTTCGGCGTTCCGCCCTACGCGGGTTCGCCGAGCGCCGCACCCCAGTGGGGAGCGGCCTATCCGCAGAACGCAACGCTGCGTTCGCTTGCGAGGCCGCGCCGCACTGGGGTGCGGCGCTCCCATCGTCCGAGCGGACTCACGCGCGCGCGTGCGCTCCCCGGTGCGGCTCGGCCGGGGTTATGATCAAGGCCCAGCTTGTCACGCGCGAACGCTCACGCAGGATGCCGGACGGGGCATTCGCCCCGTCCGAAACGTTTTCTCCGGATCTGCGGGCTCATACCAACGGTCAGCGACGGAATGAACGTTCGGGACGGGGCGAATGCCCCGTCCCGCCGCGGTTGATGGGATATACCCCGTCCGGCTCGAATGGCGGAACTGCTGGCGCGTTCCGCCCGACGCTGGCTCGGTCCCGCCCGCAGACGCCGAGGTTCCAGCCTGTCACGCGCGAACGCTCACGCAGGGTGCCGGACGGGGCATTCGCCCCGTCCGAAACGTTTTCTTCGGATCTGCGGGCTCATACCAACGGTCAGCGACGGAATGAACGTTCGGGACCGGGCGAATGCCCCGTCCCGCCGTGGTTGATGGGGCATCTCCCGTCTGGCGCGAGTTCTGCCCGACGCGGGCTCGGTCCCGCCCGCGGACGCCGATGTTGCAGCCTGTCACGCGCGAACGCTCGCGCAGGATGCCGGACGGGGCATTCGCCCCGTCCGAAACGTTTTCTTCGGATCTGCGGGCTCATACCAACGGTCAGCGACGGAATGAACGTTCGGGACGGGGCGAATGCCCCGTCCCGCCGTGGTTGATGGGGCATCTCCCGTCTGGCGCGAGTTCTGCCCGACGCGGGCTCGGTCCCGCCCGCGGACGCCGATGTTGCAGCCTGTCACGCGCGAACGCTCACGCAGGATGCCGGACGGGGCATTCGCCCCGTCCGAAACGTTTTCTCCGGATCTGCGGGCTCATACCAATGGTCAGCGACGGAATAAACGTTCGGGACGGGGCGAATGCCCCGTCCCGCCGGGGTTGATGGGGCATGCCCCGTCTGGCTCGAAGTATACCCGTCCGGCTCGAAAGCTTGACAGTCAGAATCGGTAATTCAGCTTTGCGCCATACTCCCCGCGCCGATACGTATCCCAGTCGGTGTAGTGCTTCCACGCATCCCGCAACGCATCTAGCGGGTTACGCAAGGCATCCTTAATGTTAATGTCGGGTGATGGGATACGATGGGTCCAATCTATATCGCAGACTTTGGCTGGCCGTTTGGATTTATGCGAAGAATCCTCAATGCGATCAATGATCGTTGAGTCGTCTATACCTGGATTGACCAGATCATAATAGTCTTGCAGGCCGTTACCAAGATCCCAGGGCTGATACAGGTCCAGCGCGGACAGGCCGCTAGCATCGGTTCCGTTCACGGGGTCACTTAGGACGTAGGAGTAAAGTCCCATTGCACCACCGAGAAATGAGATCGGATCTTTCACTACCCATCTACCCAGCCCTGCATCATAATCTCGCGCCCCAAACCGCACCAGCCCCGTATCCCGGTCATACACCCCCCCAGCAAACCCAAACGGCTGGAACCCCGGATTGTTGTCGAGCAGCACGTTGCCCCAGGCGTCATAATCCATCCGCTGTATGATCGCGCCGGTTGCGGCATTGACGACCAGCCGCGGGCTGCCGAGGTGGTCGGTGATGAGCCGGTAGGTCACGCCGCCTTTCACCATGTAATCGGGCACATTGACCCGGGTGGCGTAGACGAACCGGCTGACGATGTTGCCGGCACCATCGAGTTGCGCCAGCGGTTTGAGCTGGTCCTGGTAGAGAAAGCCCTGAGTCAGGACGCCATTGACCTTCTTGCCGATCCGCCGGTTCTTGCCGTCGGTGACATAGTCGATGACCGTACCGCCAGGCAGCGTAACCTGCCGCAGATTGCCGAGCACGTCGTAGCCGTAGCGGGTGACGCTGGCCCCCTGCGTCTTGGTCAGCAACTCCCCGTTGGCAGTATAGGCATAGCCGGCCCCCTGGTAGTCGAGCAACCGGTCCTGATCGTCATAGTGGGCAACCTCCAGCCCATTGACCTGGGTCCGGTTCCCGTTGTCGTCATAGCCCCAGGTGGTCTGGACCACGCCGTCCTTTCTGACCTCCACCAGGCGGCCGGCGTCGTCATAGCCGTAGCCATCGGTGCTGGTCACGCCGCCGATCGTCTCGGTCTTTTCGACGATACGGCCGAGCTTGTCGCGGGTGTAGCCGATGTCGAGCAGCGCGGCGCCGGCCTGGGCGGCGGCGTAGGTCTTGGGTTCGCCGAAGCCGTTGTAGGTCCAGGTGTCGGTGACACGGCCCAGGGTGCTGCCGGTGAGCAGGCCGTGCTGGGCATTGCGGGTCAGGGTGAGTGCCCCGGCCTGGGTGAGCAGGCTGTCCGGGTCGTATTGGTAGGCGATGGGGTTGGCGCCGTTGACGCTGACGGAGGCGATGCGGAAGTCGTTGTCATAGCCGAAGCCGATGCTGCCGACGACCGTGCCGGTCCAGGTGGCGCCGGTCAGGAGTGAGCCGTCGTAGGTGAGGCCCAGGGCGCCGCCGTCCGGGGCGGTGATCCGGTTGAGGCGGCCGGTAGTCGCGTGATAGCCGTAGCTCAGGGTCCCCTCGGGGACGGTGAGGGTCTTCAGGCGTCCGGCGGTGTCGTAGTCGAGGTCCACGGACAGGCCGTCCGGGCGCAGGACGCGGGTGAGTTGCTTGTCCAGGTTGTAGCTGTAGTGGGTGCTGTTGGTGCCGGCGCCGACCTCGGGCGGGGTGTAGTCGGCGGTCAGGTCCACCGGGGTGTAGCTGAAGCCGTGTTCGGGTCGGCCGGGGGGCGTCAGCGCTGTCAGGTTGCCCTTGGCGTCATAGCCGAACTGGACCTGGCGACCATCGGGGAAGGTCTGGCGGGTGACGCGCCCGGCGAGGTCGTAGGCGAAGGCGGCGGTGCGGTCGAGTGCGTCGGTGATGCCTGCCAGATAGCCGTCGGTGTCGTAGGCGAAGGTCACGGCGCGGGCCTCGGGGCCGGTGCCCTGGGTGAGGGTCTCCAGGCGCCCGCGGGTGTCGTAGGTGTAGGCGACGGGCTCGAGACCCGCGGTCTGGGTCTGGGTCGGGCGGCCGAGTGTGTCGCTGACGGTCGTGGAGACCCGGCCCGCCGGGCTGGTGCTGGTGGTGGTGCGGCTCGCGGCGGTGTAGAGGCTGGTGGAGGCGCGGCCGTTGGTGGTGACGGTGTCGGTCAGGGTTACCAGGCTCAGCGGATCGTTCGGGTTGGTGAGATTCGCGCTGCGCGTAGTGGCGATGGTCGCGGTCCGGCCGCCGGGGGTCACGACCGTCTGGCTGGTTACCGGGGCGGACATGCCGAAGCGCGGGTCGGGTCCGCGGGTAAGGGAGGAGACTGTGCCGTCCGCCGCGGTGCTCGTGGTCTTGCCGTCGGTGCCGGTGACGGAGACGGTCTGGGTACCGTCCGGCTGGGTGACGGTGCGGCGTTGGTCGCCGATGGTGAGGTCTTCGAGCTTGTAGACGGTGGCAGCGCCCTCGGCCGTCGTGACCGTGACCGCGGTTCCGGGTGGGCTTTCCTGGACCGTGCGCGTGAGGGTCTGGCTGCCGCCCGCGGCATTCGAGTCTTGCACCAGCCGCCCGGCTGCATCGTAGGTCATGTTGGACGCCTGACCGCGCGGGTCCTCGAAGCGGGTCAGGAGGCCGTCGGTGGTGTAGGCCATCCGGTGGGCTTCGCCCGCCGGGTTGGTGATCGTCGCCAGATAGCCGTTGGCGTCCTGGGTCAATTCGGTGCGCTGGCCTTCGGGGCTGATGATCGCCGTGGGGTCGCCCGCGCCGTTGCGCTCGATCCGGGTGATGTTGCTGGAGCCATCGGTGATGGAGATCAAGCGCCCTTTCGGGTCGTAACCGAAGGTATGGAGCGTGCCGCCGGTTAGTGCGTCTTGGGTGCGCAGGTGTCGGCCGGATTGATCGAACTCGTAGACTTCGGTTCCGTCGGCGGAAGCGGCGAACAGCGAGAATCCCCCAGGGGTTGCCGCGACACGGCGGATGCGGTGGTTTGAATAATCCGTGATGTATAACGAACCGTCCGATGCGATGGCGACACTCATTGGGCCGTTGATTCGCGCAGCCATCGCAGGACCACTGTCGCCGGAGAACCCTGCGGCACCATTGCCCGCCAGCGTAGAAATCAGTCCCTCCGGACCGACACGCCGGATGCGATTACCGCCGTACTCTGCCACATACGCCGCAGTGTCAGAGCCTATTGCGAGTCCAGACGGACCCTGCATCGCTGCTTCGGTTGCTGGGCCACCGTCGCCTGAGAAACCTGATGCCCCGCTGCCCGCCACTGTGGTGATGGTGCCGTCTTGTGCCACCCGGCGGATACGATTACTAAAGTAGGTTGAGATTAAAACAGCGCCGTCAGAGCCGATTTGCACATCGCTTGGGCCATGCAGGCTCGCCTCGATAGCTGGACCGCCATCGCCGGAGAATCCCGGAACGCCGTTGCCTGCGTAGGTGGTAGTGATACCATCCATTCCTATTCGTCGGATGCGCTGGTTGCCTGTGTCTGCAATGAAAAAGCTACCGTCGGAGCCGATAGCAATAGCCTCTGGGTAATTTAGGGTCGCTAAACTCGCAGGGCTTCCGTCACCGGAGAATCCAGCGACGCCAGTGCCAGCTGCCGTTGTAATGACGCCGTCCTTTCCTACTCTACGGATTCGGTGATTGGAGTAGTCCGCGACGAACAAGGCGCCATCGGAGTTGAAAGCGAGGCCAAGTGGCGAATTTAGCTTCGCTACAGTTGCCGGCCCGCCGTCTCCGGAAAAGCCCGGGGTGCCAGTGCCAACGATGGTTGTTATGACTCCATTCAGATCAATACGCCTGACACGGTGATTGAGTCGATCCGAGAAATAGAGGTCACCATTGGCGCTGACGGCAATACCTGATGGGTTACGCAGGCTCGCCGCTGTCGCTGGCCCTCCGTCGCCGGAGAAGCCCTGGGTGCCATTGCCGCCCACGGTCGTGATGTTCGCTCCGAAGGCATCGGCGCGACTCTCAGTCGCGTCTCCCCTCACCAGTAAGCCCCGCGCCGCATCCAAGCGATGGTGTGCACTCAAACTCCAACTAGCCAGGGCCGCTCCGTCCGCACCAGCAGCGCCCAACTCAACCTCTGAGGTCTGTTCAAGACCGATCTCCGAACCCTGGCGCCGAATAGTCGTTGGCTGGCCAGATGTCAGGCCAAAGCTCCGCGTAAAGGCTGTTGGGCTTGCATAGTAGACGGCATCGTACACATAGCTCACGGTGACACTGGCCTTCCGCTTGCCGGCCACGGGCCGGCCAAAGGCATCTCTGCCGTCCCAAGTGTAGGCGATGCGCTGGTTGGGCAGCGGCGTAAAGGTCTGATCGAGCCTCCTGCCACCAACCCAGATAGCGAGCTTGATCCGCTTGACACCGGGCGGTAACACGGCCTTTGTCAGATCGACTTTGAGGCTCCGGCCGGCCGCATAACCTGGCGTACGCTGACTCTGATAGTGCAGGCTGAAGGGCGTGCCGGTGATTGGGACCGCCTCGCCCAAGGTTTGGGGCTCGCAGGCGATGATCGAGCCGCCGAGCTTGCAGGAGTCGTCTTTCGGGTCTGGTTGATCCGGGCCGGCCACCGGGCCATCAGGCCCGTCCGCCCCTGCAGGCGGACCATAGGGCCAGTTACAGTCCCAAGGCGTGAAGTGGTCCAGCGGGACGCGCCACAGGCTTTGCCCTGCGCTATAGATCTCCGCGAGCTTGACCCGTTCGGCGTTGTCGATACCAAGCGTCGCCAAGACCGCCGGGGTATCCGCGGTCCCATTGCCGTCCGTATCCAGATCGGCCATCCCGCTGGTGACGCTGACGACCTTGATCACCCGCCCATTCAGCGCCGGAATCCACTGCCCTTTGATCCGATCGTAATACCCCACCGGCACCGGCGACCCGACCGGGAAGCCGAGGAAGTTCTCGACATAATAAGGAACGGGCTGGCTCAAAGCGACTGACGTAGCACCCGCCGCCAGCGCCTCATCCGCGCTGATCTCAACCGCGTAGGTATAGCCGCTGGTAGGCGGCAGCTTGGCGGGCATGGCCTGGGGCCCGTCCGGGCCGATGGTGTATTCGGTCACGCGCACATGCAGGCTCGAAAGCGGCTGGGTGCTGCCGTCGGGCAGGACCATCTGGGCCGTGGTTCCAGGGGTGAAGAGCATGGTCGCCTGCCGCGTACCATCGCCGTCGGTGCTGGGGCTGCCGCGAACGACCTGGATGCCGGCGGGGGCGCTGAGGTCAATCGCCGTAACCACCGGATCGAGCGTAACCAGCGAGCAATCCGGCGCAAAGGCATAGTCCTGCCAAGGCGTCTGGACCTGCCGCTGGGCGGTCAGGAATCCGGCCTTTTCGTAGACCAGGGTGAGCAGGCCGCCGCCATTGACCACGAGGTCGAAGGCCCCGTCGGCGCGGCTCAAGGTCTGGCCGAGTTCGGGGTGGTCCAGGACGCGGATGGTGACGCCCGGCAAGGGGTTCTTGGCGCGGTCGAAGACCTGGCCGCGGATGACGGCGGCGCGCCGCTCCTCGATGGTGTCGGCGGCGACACCGGTCTGGACCGCGTTCGGGCCGGTGTAGAGGAATTCGGTGGCGGTCCCGAATTGGGTCGTCACCGTCGGGTCGAGCGGCGGCGCCACGGTCTCCGGATTGGGCGGCAACCCCTGATCCGGGCCGAGCGAGACGCTCAGATCGACCGCGGTCCCCAGGTCCACCAGGGTTCCGGCCGCCAGGCCTTGGGCAAGCACCTCGCCGTCCGGGTGCGCGGTGTCGTGCCGGTAGCTCAGGGTGCCGAGACCGAGCTTGGCCTCGGCGACCAGGGCCATGGCGGCGGCCCTGGTCTGGCCCACCAGGGTGGGGACCAGGGTCTGGTCGGTCCCCGACGCGACGGTAATCTCAAAGGGCTGGGCGGCGCTGCCGCCGTGGCCATCGACGACGCGCACGCCGACGGCGACCGGTGAGGCGGCGGCATCGGACGCGGCCGGGGTCCACTGGATGAGGCCGGTGACGGGGTCGATCGCCATGGCGGCGGGGCCGGCGCTCAGGCTGTAGGTCAGGGTGTCGCCGTCGGCGTCGGTGGCCGCGACGGCATAACTATACGGCTGGCCGACGGTGGCCTGGGCGGGCGCGGTCGAGTCGATCCGCGGGGCCTGGTTGGGGGGCGGCGGGGTGACCGTGACGGTGAGGGTCGCGGGGGGGACGCTCGCGAGCTTGCCATCCGAGACGATGAGTTGGACGAGATAGGCCCCGGGCAGGTCCGGCACCAGGGTGGCGGTGGCGGCGGCCGTGTCGAAGAGGTCCGGGGCGGCGTCGTCCGGGACGCTGGTCAGGGACCAGGCGAAGGTCAGCGGGTCCTGGTCGGCATCGGTCGAGCAACTGACGAGGTCGATTGCGGTGCCCACCTGGGCGGGCGGCACTGCGACGATGCAGGCCAGGGGGCGGGAGTTCTCGGTGGAGACGGTGACGGTGTCCGGGTCGCTGTCGAGCTTGCCGTCATTGACGATGAGCTGGCCGAGGTAGGCACCGGGCAGGTCGACCTCGAAGCTCGGCGCGCTCAGGGTGGCGCCGCTCAGCGTCGCGGCGCTGCCCGACGGGGCGGTGAGCGACCAGAGCCAGGTCAAGGGGTCGCGGTCGACATCGTGGGAGGCGCCGCCGTCCAGGGTGACGGTGGTGCCGACGAAGACGGACTGGTCGGGGCCGGCGTCGGCGACCGGTTGGGAGTTCTCCGTCGTCACGGTCACGCTGTCGGCGGCGCTGGCGCCGTGGCTGTCGGTGACGGTGAGGCCGAGGTCGTAGTTGCCGAAGCGGTCCAGGGTGAAGCTCGGGTTGAGCGCGGTCGGGTTGGAGAGGACGGCAGCGCTGCCGGGGGCGCGGGCGAGGAAGGACCAGTCGAAGGTCAGTGAATCGCCGTCCGGGTCGGTGGAGGCACCGGCGTCCAGGGTGATGCCGGTGCCGACGGCGGCGGTCTGGTCGGGGCCGGCGTTGGCGACCGGGGGCCGGTTGGGGGCATCGGTCTCGACGCGGAAGCCGTGGGTCAGTTTCGCGCGGGTTGCCGGAAAGCCGATGCGCAGGCGGTTGGTCCGGGCCCCGGGGGCGAGGCTGAAGTCCGGCGCGGCGGAGATGCTGAACCAGGGCTCACCGGCGGGCGTGGTGCCCTGGGCGTTCTGGACGGCGAGGCTCGATTGGGTGACGACGAGGCGGGTCGGGCCGGTCAGCGGAGCGGGGCTGTCGTTGCGCAGGTTGGCATAGACGCTGTATTGGTTGTTGATGCGGTCGAAGACCGGGAGCGTGGTCTCGACGGTGATGCCGGTGCGGGGGGCGAAGTCGGCAATGGCGGCCGGGGGTGCGGCGAGGCCGGCGAGGAGGGTCCACCAGAGGGCGGCGAGGAAGGCGAGGGGCTTGTGCAGCAGGCGGCGGCCCGAGGGGTCTGCGCAGTAGGCGGGGCATCCGGTGGACATGGCGGGCTCCTGGGCTGGGGCTGGGCTTAGCGGCCTTGGGGATTGGTGGCGGTGGGGGATTTACCGGGCCTGCCGGGCTGTTCCGGGGGGCGGCGACGGATTAAACGTTAGGGACGGGGTGGATACCCCGTCCCGCGCCGGTGGATACCTCTCCGGGCCGGACGGGGCATTCGCCCCGTCCGAAACGTTTTCTCCTGGTCCTGCGGGCCCGCGGCACACATCGGCGACGGAATAAACGTTCGGGACGGGGCGAATGCCCCGTCCCGCCGCGTACTCCCGCCCCGTACCCCGTCCCGCCGCGGTTGGTGGGGCATACACCGTCCCGCAGCGGTGACGGGTGGATACCCCCTCCCCCGTCCCCTCCCGCCTCTGCCGCACGCGGCGCGCGAGCAGCGGTAGGCCCAGCAGGACCAGGGCGAGCGGGGCCGGGGCCGGGGCGTCGAAGAACTGGGTCAGGGCGGCGTTGCTGAACTGGACGGTGGAGCCGAAGCCGTTCGGCTGACCTGATTCATCGACACCGACGCCGAGTTGGACCTCGAGGAACCAGCCGGTCTGGTTGCCGAAGCGGGTCCGGTCGAGCACGGCGCTGTAGGTGCCGCTGTCGTAGAGGCGGCCGGGGTCGATGAGGAAGCCGAGCAGGCCGTCGGCGCCGTAGAGGTTGCCCTGGCCGTCGTTAGAGTGCGACGGAGAAGGTGTCACCGCTCGCGGGGTCGCCGTCCTCGCCGGTGAAGAGCCAATCGAAGGTGAGGCGCATCGCGGCGCCCGGCGACAGGGCGGTGTCCAGTTCCTGCACGAGGGTGTTGGCGAACAGGACGTTGTTCACGGGGGTACTGGCGGTATTGCCGGGGTCGGACCAGTAGTCCGCCTGGAGTTGAGCGGCATAGGCGCCGGGGGGGCCGACGATGCTGAAGTCCGGACTGCCGCCGGGGCCGCCGTCGGTATCGCGGGTCCAGCCGGTGAAGTTACCGGTGGCGAAGTCGCCGTTGGTCAGGCTGACGGCGAGGGCCGCGGGCGCAACGGCCAAGGCCAGCGGGAAGAGCAGGGCCGCGGCTCGGGGGGGGGGGGGGGGCGACATTCCACTTTATGTGTCCTCTCGGCTGCCGTGCTAATGCACAAGGCCGCGGCGACCTTGGATTGCAGGCCCCATGGCGTTGCGTTGGTGCGTCAAACACCGGCCCTTGGTCAGCGGATCACTTGCTGCCGACTAGCCGATGTTGCGCATGGTTTAGCAGAAACGGGAGCTTTTCGCAAGTGGGCGTTGTCGAGTGCGTCTGGTCAGTACACGATGCGATCTTTCGATCCGCTTGTTGAGGATTGGGTTGTCTTAGGCGTGGCCTCGATCAAGATTCCGGCCACTTGGGCGCGCCGGGTGCGTAGTCAGGCCATCTTGGCCTGACACCGTCAGGGCTGGAAGCCCTGACTACGCACTCCGCTGGCCGGGATTACGATCAAAGCCTTAGGCGTCACCCCACTGCCATTGAGTTAAGCCTCACTTCCGGTTCGGCCCGGCCTGGGAGCGCCGCACCCCAGTGCGGCGCGATCTCGCGGATAACCCCGGCGGCGCGGGTTGAGCAGAGGCCTCGCCGCACTGGGGTGCGGCGCTCCCAGTCGCCGTGCGGCTTGGCTTAGTGGCTGGGAGGCGTCACCCCCGAAGATGGCGGAACCGCTGCGCGTTCCGCCCTAGGCCCCAAGGCGCAAGCCGTGGACGCCTGATGGTTGCGAACGCGGCCCCGAGTCGCGGAGCATCCCCGCGGTCGGCCGGGGCACCTGCCGTCCGCGGATCGGCTGGCTTCGGCAGCTTTCCGCATCGCCCGCCGCAGGACGCGTGCTATGCTTAACTATCCGCCCTTGTATCCGCGGCGATCAGGGCGAACTT
Organism: Candidatus Thiodictyon syntrophicum; assembly: GCF_002813775.1. Lineage (NCBI taxonomy): Bacteria > Pseudomonadati > Pseudomonadota > Gammaproteobacteria > Chromatiales > Chromatiaceae > Thiodictyon > Candidatus Thiodictyon syntrophicum. The sequence continues at coordinate 5,136,434 of NZ_CP020370.1, read as the reverse complement.
CTCAAATAAATACTATTGCTTGGGCGCCTACACAGCGGGTGCGCCGCGCATTGCTGCGCAGCCCCCGGACCGGGTCAGCGACTGCATGGCGTTGCGTGTACCCCTGAGTCTTCCGCGTCCTTGCCTTACCCGCCTCGCACGCGGTCTAACGAATCAGGTCAGGATCATGCACGAGTTTCACGGTCCCTATCGCACCCTTCCGGGGCGTCGCTATCCGCCGGGCGCCACGCTGGAGGACCACGGGGTCAACTTTTCGGTCTACAGCCGCCACGCGTGCGGGGCCGAGTTGCTGTTGTACGCGGCGGCGGACAGCCCCAAGCCCTTCCAGGTCATTCGCCTGGACCCGGAGGTCAATCACAGCTTCTTTTCCTGGCACCTGCTGGTGGTGGACCTGCCGCCCGGCACCCACTATACGTGGCGCATGGACGGACCCAATGACCCGCGCGGTCACGGTTGGCGCTTCGACCCCACGATCGAACTCCTGGACCCTTGGGCGCGGGCGGTGAACATCTGCGACTGGGACCGCCCGCGCCGTGCGGTGGAGGGTGTCCGCCCGCATGATTCACCGCGGGCCGTGGTGCTCGCCGACGAATACGACTGGTGCGGCGACGCGACGTTGCGCGTGCCCTCGGAGCAGATGATCATCTATGAACTGCACGTGGGCGGCTTCACCCGGCACCCCTCCTCCGGCGTGCAGCACCCCGGGACCTTCGCCGGGCTGGTCGAGAAGGTCCCCTATCTGCGGGAACTCGGCATCACCCATGTGGAACTGATGCCGCTGATGGCCTTCGACGAGCAGGACGTACCGGCGGCGGTGGGGGAGGCGGGCCTGAAAAACTTCTGGGGCTACAGCAGCTTCGGCTTCTTCTCGCCCCACCCCGGCTACTGCGTGACGCCGCAGTCGGGCAGCCATCGCCGGGAGTTCCGCGATATGGTGCGGGCCCTGCACAAGGCCGGAATCGGGGTCATCCTGGACGTGGTGTTCAACCACACCTGCGAGGGCAACGCCCGTGGTCCCACCCTGTCCTTCAAGGGCTTCGGCAACGAGACCTTCTATTGCCTGGATCAGCTCGACAAGTCCATGTATCTCGACTTCACCGGCTGCGGCAACACCGTCAACGCCAATCACCCCTTCGTCGCCCGCTATATCCTGGACTGCCTGGAGTATTGGGTGCGCGAGATGCATGTGGACGGCTTCCGCTTCGATCTGGCAAGCGCCATGGCGCGCGACGGGACCGGGCGTCCGATGGAACACCCGCCGGTGCTGTGGGGGATCGAGCTCTCCGATACCCTGGCCGCCGCCAAGATCATCGCCGAGGCCTGGGACGCGGCCGGTCTCTATCAGGTCGGCTCATTCCCCGGTTATCGCTGGATGGAGTGGAACGGGCGCTACCGCGACAGCATCCGGCGCTTCGTGCGCGGCGACCCGGGGCTGATCCCGGAGGTGGCTACACGGCTCGCCGGCAGCAGCGACCTTTATGGGGCGAATCTGCGCCAACCCATCAACAGCATCAACTTCGTCACCTGCCATGACGGTTTTACCCTGTGGGATCTGGTCTCCTACAACGGCAAGCACAACCTGGCCAACCGGGAAGGCAATCGGGACGGTACCGACGACAATCTGAGCTGGAACTGCGGGGTGGAGGGCGAGAGCGCCGACCCCGCGATCCTGGACCTGCGCCGCCGCCAGGCCAAGAACCTGCTGGCGCTCCTGTTCCTGAGCCAGGGCATCCCGATGCTGCTGGCCGGGGATGAGGTCCTGCGCGGCCAGGCGGGCAACAACAACGCCTGGTGCCAGGACAACGCGCTCGGCTGGTTCGATTGGTCCCTGGTGGAGAGCAACCGCGACATGCTGCGCTTCGTGCGCGGCCTGATTGCGCTGCGCAAGCGCCATCCCTCGCTACGGCGCCGCCGCTTCCTGGCCGGCGCGCCCCGGCACGGGGCCGACCAGCCGGACGTGACCTGGCACGGTCCCGAGGTCGGTGACCCGCCGTGGTCGGACCCGGAGGCCCAGGCCCTGGCCTTCACGCTGGCACCCCTGACACCGGCGGAAGAGCCCCTGTACATCGCCATGAACATGGCCGCGGCGGCGCAGCCCTTCGATCTGCCGCCGCTCGCCGGCCAGCTTTGGCATCGCGCCCTGGACACCGGGGCCGGTGCGCTGCTCGACGCGACCAAGCCCGAGGACCAGCGGCCGGTCGCACCGGGGCCGCTCGTGCTGCGCGCGCGCAGCGTGGTGGTGCTGGAGGGGCGGCCGGTGGTTGTTGGTGGGTCTGGTCTCCAGTACCGCGAGCTGTAAGTGCCCGAACCAGTGACCGCGCCACCGCCGTAGGGTGCGCCGTGCGCACCATGGCGCCACCCGAGACCCTGGCCGCGGCGCGCGGGCGCAGCCTCTGAAGGTGCGCGCGGCGCACCCTACATTTGTCCAGTACCGCGAGACGAAACTCCAACGGCATGGATCCCGGCCGCCGCCAGGGTGGAGCGGGCGTACTGCAGCGCCGCTAGCCGGTCCTCGCTGCCGCCAGGGCGCCCCGTCTGGCGCCTGGGCAGTGGCCGTGCGATCATCGCGGCAGTTAGCGCGGCCCCGCCCGGGGTCGGCCGGATGCGTGGTGGAGACGATGACTGGCAGTACGATCTTTCATGCCTTGGGGTTGCACATGCACCAGCCGCCGGGAAACCTGCGCCTGCTGATCGAGGCCAACCCCTGGGAGGCGGAGCAGATCCTGCGCTGCTACGAGCGTCCCGTCCGGTATGCCGCCCGTTATCCGGACGTGGCCCGGCTGCACATCGGGTTTTCCGGTGTCTTGCTGGATCAACTGCTCGACCCGGACATCATCGACCGCTACCGCCACATCCTGGACATCCCCGAGATGCTGGCGCGCTATGCCCAGGCGGACAACATCGAGCTGATCGGCACCGGCCACTTCCACCCGATCTTCCCCCTGATTCCGCAGGCCGACTGGCCCGAACAGTTGGAGCGCGAACGCCTGGTCATGTTGCGCGCCTTTGGCCGCACGCCGCTGGGCTTCTGGCCGCCGGAGATGGCCTTCACCATGGAGATGATCCCGGCCCTGGTCGAGGCCGGCTACGAGTACCTGGTGGTGGACGGGGTGCATGTGCGCCCGGAGGACGGTATCAGCGACGTCTTTCGCCCCTACCAGGCCTGCCATGAGGGGGTCTGCATCACGGTGGTGGCGCGCGACCGCGACGTCTCCAACGCCCAGGAGAGCGGACTCGACGCCAACTGGTTCCAGAACGAGGTCCGCTGGCGCACCGGCGGATCGCCGCGCCCGCACGAGGCGCGCCTGGTCACCACCTGGTCCGATGGCGAGAACGGGGCCTGGTTCCGCCAGTCGGAGGAAGGGGCGGGCTTCTTCGGGCATTTCTTCGCCCCCTACATGGAGCACTTCCGGGGCGGCGAGTATCCGGTCACACCGGTGTCGCTCAGCGCCTATCTGACGAGCAACCCGGCGGTCGCCCGCGCGCAGGTCCAGACGGGGGCCTGGAACCTCGGTACCGGCTCCGGCTATGACTTTTCCCAGTGGGGGGGCAGCGACCAGCAGCGCACGGCCGCGGCCGCGGTCAGCGGCTTGAGCGCCCGCTACTGGGACCTGTGCGAGCGGTGGCCCGCCGGGCGCCCCCATCCGGCCCTGGAGCGCGCCCGCAGTCTGATTCTGGAGGCGCAGACCAGTTGCTTCCTGTTCTGGGGACCGGCCTGGATTCCGCTCCTCTACGAGCGCACCATCCCGGCCGCCGCGGAACTGGATGCGGCCGAGGCGTCACTGAAGTCTGCCGTCCCCGGGACCCCCGGGCATCCGCTCGGCGAGTCGGAGTCCGCGGCCCCAGTCGGCGCCCAGGCGTCGGTGTCACCACCCGCCGCGGCATCGCCGCCAGCCGCAGCCGTGGTTGCGACCACGCAGATCGCCCCCCTCCCGGACTCGACCGCGCCCGCGCCGCACCGCGGTGACGGTGGATGCGGGCCGCAACCGACGTCCGGGCGCTGACGGCCGGTGATCGACCTCGGGGGTGGGGGCGGGCGGTCCGGGTCTGAGCCCATGAGCACCGGCCCGCGGGCGCCCGCCGTGGAGGTCGCGCAGCCCGCGTGCAGCAATGAAGCCGCAGACCCGGACGCGGCGTGCGCGCTGCCGTCCGGTCCCGAACCCGATCCAGGGCCTGATCCGACGATCGGGCCTGCGGCTCCCGCCGCCGCGGCCTTGCCGCCGCGCTTCCCCGGTCGCGACCCTGGGACCGGTCTGGTCCTCTTCGGTGTCGATGGGGCACTGTGTGCACACTGGCGCCTGACGGCGAATGACCTGGAGCGGGCCGGCGGCAGCTTCCCGGGCGAGGGCGGTCGGCCGTGGCCGGTGGTGCGGCTGCGGCGGGTCCGCCCCGGCGGGGGCGCCGATCCGGTGGACCAGGCCGAGCTGGGCGCCGTCGTGCGCGCGGGCGCCGGGGAGACGCGATTCCAGGTCGCGGCGGATCACGGGCTCTATCACGCGGAGCTTGGCCTGACCAATGGGGACGGCGGCTGGTTGATGCTGGCCCGCTCCAACGCGCTGGACAACGTCTCCCAGGTCGGGGTGGACCTGGCGCGGCTGGAGGCGGCCCCGCCGAGGGTCCTGACTGCCCCGGTTCCCCCATCGCCCCCCCCGCCGGTTACCCCGTTGCCGCTGGCGGCGGCGGTGACTGCGCCCCTGGTCTGCCTCACCACCGACGACCAGGAGCCGGCACTCAGGCCGGGGTCCGCGGTTTCCCTGACGGGGTCCTTTCCGCTGGTGGAGCGTTGCGCGCCCCCGCCTTGGGCGCCGGCCCCGGCGCCTGCGACCACGGGGGCGGCCCCGTGGCATGGACCCGCGCCGTCGGTCGCGCTCGACGCGGCCCCCGGGGCGGTGCAAGGGGAGTCCGCGGGATTGCAGCTGATGCTCGGGTTGTTACCCCTGGCCCCCGAGCTCACGCTCCCGCTCGCGCCCATCCCCGCGGCCCGGCACCAGGACGGATGGACCCCGCCGACCTCCGCGCCGGGGCCGCGTCAGCCCGCCTTGGAGGGTCGGCCGCTGCGCCTGCCGGCCCCCGGCGAGCCGGCGGAGGGTCCGGACCTACCCGCCGCGGCGCCACCCGGCGCGCTCGACCTGGGCCCCGCCGGTCCGGCCCAGCCCGCGCCGGTCTTCATGGCCCCCGGCTGGTCCTTGACCTATGAACAGGCCCCGCTGCGGCGCACCGGCCTGGAGCTGGAGGCGCAACTGCGTATCACCGGGCAGGCAGCACCCGGGACCCTGGTCGATCTCTTCGGCCACCCCTTCCGGGTCGGTCCCGGGGGGCGCTTCCAATTGGTCGTGCGGGTGGATGATCCGTCCCTCCTGCGCATGGCATTGTTTCTCAACCCGCCGCCCGAGCTGACCCTGACCAGGGACGACTGAGGCGTTTGCGCTGTGACGGAAAAACCGCATCATCTAGTGCCTGTAAGGCCCCAGTGACCACAACATCTGGGCACAGCGCAAATGCCTCCGACTGAGGTCGGCGTTCGGTCAGGACCCCCAGCGGGTATACTTACCGGCTTAGCGGATCGATGTCAGGGTCTTTCTTGGATAAATACCGCGCCAGGAACAAGCTAAACACGGACACAATCGTTGTCGTTGTCGGCCTCGATCCTAGTCCCGGCCACTGGGAGCGCCGCACCCCAGTGCGGCGCGATCTCGCTGGCGACCGCTGCGTTGCGCGCTGCGGACAGGCCGGGCCGCACTGGGGTGCGGCGCTCCCAGTCGGTCGGCCTGAAGGCCGACCGACACACCACGGTGGCCGGAACGATGAGCGAGGCCTACAACGACAACGACAACGATAACGATAACGATAACGACAACGACAACGAGATTGGCGCAAGTTGCATTCTCTAATAGACGTGTTTAACTTATTAGTGAACCGTTCCTAACCCGGCGGCGGTCACGGCCGCCACCCACTCACGAGCCATCCCAAAGGGGGCAGGGCGCATGTACATCGCCATGGTCAGCGCCGAGTGCGCGCCGATCGCCAAGGCCGGCGGTCTCGGGGACTTCGTCCAGGGTCTGGCCCGAGAGTTGTCGATTCGGGGCAATCAGGTCGAGATCTTCCTTCCTAAGTACGACAGCCTGCGCTTCGATCGCATCTGGGGCCTGACCAAGGTCTATGAGGGTCTGTGGGTGCCCTATTACGACCAATGGGTCCATTGTGACGTGGAATACGGTGAGGTCGACGGACTCAAGTGCTACTTCATCGACGAGCACGCCCGGGAGAACTTCTTCCGGCGCGGCAAGATCTACGGGGAGCCGGACGACGCCAACCGGTTCGCCTTCTACTGCCGGGCGGTGCTGGAGTTCATGCTGAAATCCGGCCGCCACCCGGACGTGATCCACTGCAACGACTGGCAGACCGGCCTGATCCCGGTGCTGCTCTATGAGATTTACCAGGGCCTGGGGATGAAGCACACCCGTGTCTGCTACACCCTGCACAATATGGGGCACCAGGGCGTGACGGGGGATTCCATCCTGCGCCAAGTGGGCCTCAAGCCCGAGCGTATGATGGTCATGGAGCGGATGCTCGACCCCGTCAATCACCGGGCAGTGAACCTGATGAAGGGCGGGATCGTGTTCTCCAACTTCGTCACCACCGTCTCGCCGCGCTACGCCTGGGAGATCCAGCATACCGACCAGGGGATGGGGCTCCAGGGGCTGCTCCAGTATTACGACCGCAAGTTCGGCGGCGTCCTGAACGGCATCGACTATTCGGTGTGGAACCCGGAACTGGACCCCCACCTCCCCCAGCCCTACGGCCCCGATACCCTGCCGCAAAAGGCCGCCAGCAAAAAGGCCCTGCGTCAGCGCCTGGGTCTGGCTGACGTCTTCAAACCGATCATCACGGTGGTGAGCCGTCTGGACCGCCAGAAGGGGGTGGACCTGATCCGCCGGGCCATCTACTTCTCGCTGGAGAGCGGCTGCCAGTTCGTACTCCTGGGTTCGGCCCCGGAGCCGGCGGTGAATGAGCGGTTCTGGGGCATCAAGCGCGAAATGGACTCAAACCCCGACTGTCACCTGGAACTGACCTATGACGAGGAACTGTCGCACCTGATCTATGGCGGGTCCGACATGATCCTGATCCCCAGCGTCTATGAGCCCTGCGGCCTGACGCAGATGATCGCCATGAAATACGGCGTGGTCCCCATCGTGCGCCGGGTCGGCGGTCTGGCCGACACCGTATTCGATGCCAACTATTCGGACCGGCCCTTCGAGGAGCGCAATGGCTATCTCTTCGACGAACTGACGGAGAGTGCCCTGGAGGCCGCCATGGGCCGCGCCATCGGCCTGTGGTTCCGCTTCCCCGAATACTTCCGGCAGTTGCGCGTCAACGGCATGCGCGCCGATAACTCCTGGAACCGGCCGGGGCAATCGTACCTCGATATCTATCACCATCTGCGCAACTGAGTGACGCGTCAAGAACAAGCACAATCGTTGTCGTTGTCGTTGTCGTTGTCGAAATCGTAATCGGAGAAGCGACATAGTTTGGCGTGAGAGAGAATCCGTGGCGCTAAGATAATCTCGACAACGACAACGACAACGACAACGACAACCAACGACCGCGACGACGATTTATTTCTGACTCGTTACTAATCCTGTCCATTTATTCTCAAGCCGCTGTCGATGTCGCGGTTTGATTCCGTATTATCCGCTGCTACGGCTACCAGAACTCCATGTGCCGCTCAATCCCAGATACCCCCACTCTTCCCCAGGCACTCTATCGCGCCGACCAGGTCCGCGCCCTGGACCGCACTGCCATCGAGGTCCACGGCATCCCCGGGATCGAGTTGATGAACCGGGCTGGGAGCGCCGCCTATGCGCTGCTGCGCACCCGCTGGCCGCAGCTCAAGCGCCTGACGGTCCTCGCGGGCCTCGGCAACAACGGCGGCGACGGTTATGTCATCGCCCGGCTGGCGCGGGCGGACGGTATGACGGCGACGGTGCTTCAGCTCGGCGACAGCGATCGGGTCGGCGGCGACGCCGCGCTGGCCTTGGCCGCCTACCGGGAGGCCGGCGGTCCGATCGAACCCTTCGACGCCCTCCCCGCGCAACCGGGTGTCATCGTCGATGCGCTCTTCGGCACCGGTCTCGACCGCCCGGTTACAGGCCCCTGGGCCGCGGCCATCGCGGCGGTCAACGCAAGCGGTGCGCCGGTGCTGGCCATCGATATCCCCTCCGGACTCCAGTCGGACACCGGCGCCGTGCTCGGGATCGCCGTGCGCGCCGCCGCGACCATCAGCTTCATCGGCCTCAAACAGGGCCTCTTTACCGGGGCCGGACCGGACCAGTGCGGCGCCGTCCATTTCAGTGACCTGGGCGTCCCCGCAACCGTCTACGCCACGCAAACCCCATCCGCCTGCCGCATCGACTGGTCCCCGGAGTCCGCAAGCCTGCAACCGCGGCGACGCACCGCCAACAAGGGCGACTTCGGCCATGTGCTCATCATCGGCGGTGCCCCCGGCATGTCCGGCGCCGCCCGCCTGGCCGCTGAGGCGGCCCTGCGCGCCGGGGCCGGACTGGTCACGGTCGCCACCCACCCGGACCACGCCGCCCTGCTCAACCTCACCCGCCCGGAACTCATGGTCAGTCCGGTCGCGGACCCCGCGGCACTGGATGCATTGGTCGCGCGGGCCACGGTCATCGCCATCGGCCCCGGCCTGGGCCGCGCCGACTGGGGCCGTCGACTCTGGGAGCGGGCACGGCTGAGCGGCAAGCCGCTGGTGGTCGACGCCGATGCGCTGAATCTCCTGGCCGAATCGCCCGCGACCAACCCGGACTGGGTCCTGACCCCCCACCCCGGCGAGGCCGGACGCCTGCTCGGGTGCGGCACGGCCGCGGTCGGCGCCGACCGCTTCCAGGCCGTACGCGAGATCCAGCGGCGCTACGGCGGGGTGGTGGTCTTGAAAGGCGCCGGCACCCTGATCCAGGGCGAGCCCCAGCACCCGCCCGCGGTCTGCACCGACGGCAACCCCGGGATGGCCACCGCCGGTGCCGGGGACGTGCTGACCGGCGTGATCGCCGCCCTATTGGCTCAAAGCCGCGCCTTGGGACTCGACGCGCGGCAGGCGGCCGGTCTCGGTGTCTGTCTCCACGCGGCGGCCGGCGACCGCGCCGCCCGGGACGGCGAGCGGGGGCTGATCGCCGGCGACATCCTCGCCGCCCTGCGCCCGGTCGCAAACAGGGTCGCCGCCGGCCTATACGAGGTGGGGGAGGGCTGATGCAGATCCTGCTGCCCGACGCCGAGTCCCAGACCGCCTTCGGCGCCCGTCTGGCCGCCGCCCTGCCCAGCCAGTTCGTGATCTACCTGCACGGGGATCTCGGCACCGGCAAGACCACCCTGGCCCGCGGCATCCTGCGCGGCCTGGGCCACCAGGGCGCCGCCCGCAGCCCCACCTATACCCTGATCGAACCCTATGAGATCGGCCCCCGCCGGGTCTATCACCTCGACCTCTACCGGCTTGCCGATCCCGAAGAACTCGAATACCTGGGGCTGCGCGACCTGCTCGGCGACGCGGCCCTGTGGCTGGTGGAATGGCCCGAGCGTGGGGCAGGGCTGTTGCCGGCGGCGGATTTGAGTATCGGGATCGAATACCTTCCTGATGGGCGGAGACTGACCCTTAGCCTGCACGGTGAGGCGGGGCAAGGCCTGGTCGAGCGGTTGGGTCTGGGGATATAGCGGCGTCGTGGCGGAGGCTGCCTCGCGGGATTCTTACCGCGGCTGGGCCGGTTGCGCCCTGACGCACCCAAGGTGGGCCTTGATCATGACTCCGGCCACCCTGCCGGACGGGAGGTCGCTGGTCCGCACAGCGGACCCTACAGGGGCGGTCGTAGGGTCCGCTGTGCGGACCACAGACGTAGTCGTTGGCTGATGGGTCGGGATTATAATCAAGGCCGCAAGGTGCAACGAGAAGGTGCGTCCAGACCGTTGATCAGAAAAAGGAAAATTTCTTGATTGCGCAAGGCATCCGGGCCTATGGCGTAGTTCGTCCGCCGAATGGCGGCGTTGCCGGAATCCGCGTTCAGGACATTGACAGACCGCGGGAAATTTGTTCCACTGCCCGAGACCTGACGGGTTATCAGGTAGTCCGTCCGATGAAAACGAGTTAGCCGCATAACCGATGCCATTACAAAATCGCGTAGATCCTTGGGGGAACCTGATCGTGGCCGATGCGCGAGGCGCATGGCTTGGCAATCGCGGCAAGCTTCATGATGAAAACAAAGAAATCGTTGCCCTATGGAAGCATAAGCAATGGAAGGTATGCCAATTGGCGTATAAGGGGAGAAAGCGACAGATATTCAGCCCCGACAGCTACTCTGAGCTGTTTTTTCTCGATGAGGCTACAGCGTTTTCCGCTGGGCATCGTCCATGCGCGGAATGTCGTCGGGAGCGGTATTTGGAGTTCAAGGAAGCATGGCGAAGGACTAACGGCGCTGGTTTGCCTGAGATCGCCATTGCGCAGATCGATGAGCAACTGCATAAGGAACGAGTCGTGCCGGGCGGCAAAAAAGCATCCCACCTGATGGAATTTCGAGACCTTCCGTCTGGAGCCTTCATCGAGCGTGACAACGAAGCCTACCTATACTGGCAGATGCAGCTAAGGAAATGGTCGCCTAGCGGTTATACCGAGGTTGGGGCCTTGCCCCAGCCGAGCCAGGTGGTGAAGGTGCTGACCCCATTCTCCATCGTCAAGATGTACAAGAATGGCTTCGCGCCGCAGGTTCATGAGTCAGCAAGCGGCTAACTGCCACGGAAAATTCGCGATCTGCTAAGGCATCTGAGACGCGCTGGGTTCAGGGCAATACCCGGCGCGGGCAAGGGATCGCACCGAAAGCTTGTACACCCGAAATTTTCCGGTGCCGTCACGGTCAGCGGAAGTCTCGGGGATGATGTGAAACACTATCAAGAAACGGGAAGTCACCAGCGCCATCGAGACCGTCACGAAATGAAAGACAGCGACCGATACCACAAGTGGGTGGAGTGGAGCGACGAAGATCAAGTATACGTTGGAAAATGCCCGGATCTCATTACTGGAATCCATGGGGGCGACCCCGTCGCCCTGTACAGTGAGTTATGCGCGGTCGTCGAAGATGTAATCATCCATTTTCAGGCGGAGGCCCGGAGTCTTCCAGCAGCGAAGGTCAGGCCGATGCGTGAGGTTGCATAGCGCCCGACATCCTGGCACCTTCAGAAGGTTGCCCCCGCCCCGGACTTGAGCGAGCGCGCAAACACTCCGCCATTCCAGCCGTCCCTGCTCAGTGCAGCATCGCCTCGAGACTGTCGGCGGTGAGGATTTGATCGGACCAGCGCAGCAGGGTCTCGGGGTCCGCCTCCAGCAGTTGTTGCCGCACGGGTTCGGTCGGAGGGCCGAATTTGCGCTCGATCAGTCGCAGCAGGAGGTTGGCTTCACCCCGTTGTTCACCCCGCTTTTCGCCCTGTTCGATGTAGCGTTCGATGAAGGTTTGCATGATGGGGTCTCCGGTAGGTAGCTCTTGCAGCAGGGTTCTGACCTGGTGTTCTTCCACTCGCCGCGTGCCCTGGACGTAGTATCGCAGCAGTGATTCGAGGATCTCCAAGGCGCTCCCCTGGTCGCTTATTTGCGCAATCAGGCCGAGCAACTCGTGTAATCGCTGAATTGGTTCGTCGCTGAAGATACCGCGCATCGCGAGCTGGACTAATCGGGTCATTACATCCCCCTTGATCTCGGCATCGGTCCGTGCGGAGATATCGTGCAGGGCGTAGCGAAACTGGGGCACGAAGGGAACCAGGGCCGGCGGCAGCGGGCGGACCAGTTCGTGGAAACTGGCCGGTACACGCCATTGGCGCGTCCCGTGGTAGAGAACCAGCGGATAGATGGGCGGGAGGTGCAGGGCCTCGGGGTGCTGCTTGCGGTATTGATCGCCCTCGGCCGCGATGTAGCGCAGGAGTTGCAGGGGTGTCCAGTGCTCGGGGCTGCTCTTGTGCTCGAACAGCAGGTAGATCACCAGCTCCCCGCCCTGAAACCGCACGCGGTAGACCAGGTCGGAGTAGGTCGAGCGCAGTTCTTTCGAGACGTAGGTGTCCTTGGAGATCTCCAGCGTGTCGAGGTCGATTGCGGCGAGCAACTCCGGCGGCAGGTGGTGGCGCAGGAAGTCCAAGGCAATCTCCCGGCGGCCGAAGCTCTCGCGGAAGAAGGCGTCGTGGGGTGTGGTGATGGCGTCCATGGGGGCTGAGGCTAGTGGCTTCGATTCAGGAACGCAAGTGAGTGGTGAGTCGTTGCCCGTGCGTCCACTGCACCGTCACTATCTGGTCGGCCCTGCGCGGGTTGCTCCAACCCTACGGGACGCGGGAGCGTCCGGACTTGCTCCCACGCCGGAGCCTCACTGCCATTACGTTAAGCCGCAACGGCTACTGGGAGCGCCGCACCCCAGTGCGGTGCGGCCTCTGCTCAACCCCCACCGGCTGGGTTATCTGCGAGATCGTGCCGCACTGGGGTGCGGCGCTCCCAGGAGAAGAGGGTCGGCCAAGCAGCGTCAGTCAGGCCCGGCCAGGAGTCGCGGCTCGGCGCGGATGTCGTTGCCCCGGCCCCAGGCGTGGACGGCCTCGACGAACCAGCGGGCGTCCTGGGGGTGGGTGCGGATTACGTCGTGTTCGACGTAGAAGCTGCCGTCCGGGTGGAAGACGAGCTTGCCCTGGGGCTGGCCCTGGAAGTCCCGCCACTCGCCGACCAGGCGGTGCTGGCCGGAGGCCGGGTCGCGGTCGAGCCGGTAGTCGGCGGCGGACGGGTCGCCGATGGGGACTGAACCCAGGTCGAAGCCGAGTCGGTCGATTTCCGCCCGCAGGGCGGCGCGGATCTGTCGGGCCAGGGGCGCGATCTGGTCGTAGCGTGCTTGGGCCGCGGCGGCGGTGCCGTAAATGGCGTCCGTCTTTGGTCTTGGCATGTGGGCTACCTCGTTTCGCTTGGTTGGTCGTGGCCCGACCTGCGCCCTCAGGCGGCGACCGCCTGGGGTTCGTGGGTCAGGCATTTCTTTGGGCAGACGCGGGAGCAGGCCAGACAGCCGATGCAGTCCAGCATGTTCTTGAGATTCATCACCATTCCCGGCGCCTCCTCAAAATCGTCATCGTCGTCGCTGTCGTCCGCCTCCAGTTCCTCCAGGTCCAGGTCGTCCCGGTCGACGAGATCGAAGACGTCGCGGGGGCAGACCTTGTAGCAGCGACCGCAGCCGATGCAGCGGACCTGGTTGATGCTGGTGACGAAGGCGGGCGTCCATGGGGTCCCGCCGCGGGTGATGCCAGTGATGTTACTCATACTCAGTATACCTTTCTTTAGGGGGTCGATGCCATCCCAACGCGGGGCGGCAAGCGCCGGGCCTGTTTGACGGCAGTTGTCCTAGGCGCCCGCGCTCAGGGCCGCCTTGAGGCGCGCCTCGGCCTGCGCCCAGGCCTGGCAGGCGTCGTAGGTAGCCGCCGCGATGCCGGGGATCTCGTCGAAGGCGGCCGGCAGACGCTCCTCCACCAGGTCGTGCAGTTCCCCGGCCCGCTCGGAGGCGATCCGCTTGGCCCGCTTGACGGCCTTCTCCAGGTCGGCAATGGTCTGATCACTCATGGCCGGCAGTCCTCTAGAGCCCCGCGACCTTCGGGTATTCGCCGACCAGGTTCAGGGCGACGGAAAGGATCTTGTCGGCCTCGTCCTTCATCTTGGACAGTGACGGGAAGCCGAAGCGGTGCACATCGCGCAGGGTCCGGTCCATGACAACCAGCTTGCCGACGGTGATCAGGGCGCGCCCGAAGCCCTCGTGGGTCAGGTTCATCATGGGGACGGCCATCAGCCCGCACTCCTTCTCGATCATGGCCGAGATGGCGTTATAAAAGGCCTTGATGCGGGCAATGATGATCTCGTCCGGGTCGCCGATGATCGGGATCTCGCGCTTCTTCTCCTTCGTCAAGACATAGGGCTCCAGGATCTGCGCCACCGTCCAACTGTCATAGGTACCGAAGCTGTCGATGGCGCGCATCTGGCGCACCATTTCCACACCGAACTCGGTGGTAAGGACCGGGTCCGTCTCGCTGATTTCTGCCACTGCCGCGCTCATTGGAATGACCTCGTTGCGGTCCCGATTCGCGCTGCGAATCGGGATGGTATGGTGATGGGATTATCATGTGCAAAGGGATAGGGTGAGCCGCCCCATTGCGAACCTTTTCAGAGCTTCGGACCTGGGCATGACTCATCGGCGCAAACTCTGGACCAATTGCTTTATCGCAGAAAGAGTGTTTGGCCGCAAATGAACGCAAATAAGCGCAAATAACTCTGCTGGTTATCATCGTCGCGGGCGTCACCCGGACAGTGAATATGCAGTAAGATCCAGGTTCTTGATTATTTGCGTCAATTTGCGTTCATTTGCGGCTAAACTGCTTTTCTTAGGTTATACCTTTCAGTCTCGATCCGCGCCGCGGATCCGGGTTACTCGCTCCAGCCCTCGGACTCCATGGCGTCGAAGCGCTGCCCGTCGCGGGGCTGGCGGGCCTCCAGCGCGCGGGCGAGCCAGGCGCTGGGGCCGGCGCGCAGTTCCTCTTGCAGGGCGCCGATCAGATCGGCGATCGGCGTCCCCGCGGTGACCTTGATCGGTTGTACCCCCTGGGCCCGCAGTTGATTGACGGCGGAGGCCCCGACCGCCTGGCAATAGACGGCGATGCACCCCGCCAGGGCCGCGATCTTGGCGGTGAGTTTGTCCTCGTTGCCGTCCATATCCAGTCGGCCGAATTGGGTCACCTCCTCCAGGCGGGAACGCTCGGGGTCGATCGCATAGATGGCAAAGGACTCTGCGGCGCCGAAGTGCTGGTCGACATGGCGCATATCACCGGTGGCGAAGGCCACCCTCACCGCGGTCTCACTGCCCATGGTATCGGCTCCGAAGTTCATCACCTTGAGTCGTCGTTCGAGCGTCATCGCCTAGCCTCGGGTTATCGATCGCCCATTCACCGAGAAACTGTTTGTCCGCAAATGAACGCAAATAAACGCAAATGAGAAAGAGGTTGGTGGATCGCAAGCCGTCACCGCAAACCCACCCCACCCAACGACTTTATTTGCGTTCATTCGCGTTCATTTGCGGACCAATCATCTTTCCTAACCCTGGTGCGCCCGCACCGCCTCATCCGGCCGCGGTGATAACCGCGACCGGTAGGGGTGGATCTCCCCGCGCTCCAATTGCAGCAGGATGTTGGCGAGATCAAAGAGGGTGGCGCGGGTGCCCTGGTAGCCGATCCAGGTGCGCTGGTAGCCGCCGACCCGGTCGTATTGGGGGAAGCCGGCGCGCAGCAATGGGATACCCAGGCGGCTCGCCGTATGCGCCGCGTGCGAACTGCCGATCAGCACCTCCGCCACCTGGTCCCGGGCGTCCGCCTCCAGGTCCTCCAGGTCGCCGATACGCACCCGCTCGCAGCGCACCTGGGCCAGCGCCGGGGTATTGATCGGGGTGGCGGCAGCCACGGTCGCGGCGCCGACACCGGCCAGCAATTGACTGAAGCCGACCAGCAGGTCGGCCTCCGCGGCGATCGCGAAGCGGGTGAGTCCCAGCATGAAGTGACTGTCGAGCATGGCGTCCTGGAGTTGGGCGCGGCTGCGCTCCAGTCGCTCCGGGACCGGGTTGCCCGAGATGGACGCCAGGGTCTGGACCAGGGCGTCCACCGCATCCAGTCCCATCAGGTGCGCGAAGCGGTGGTCGGGCACCCCGGTGCGCTGGTGCAGCAGGTCCGCCGCGTGGTCCATGGAGGCGCCGATGACCAGGGTCGCGACCGCATCGCCCAGGGTCGCCAGTTCACTGACCAGGGTGCCGCCGATGGTGAGCGGGTTGAACTCTTCCGGCGGCAGGTGGCCGTCGAGCGAGTCCGAGAGGTCAGGCAGCACCAGCGGGCGCAGGCCGAAGGATTCAATGATCTCCTTCAGGTGCTCCAGGTCGCCGGGGGTCAGGGCCGAGCCGGCCAGCACATTGACCTGGCGGCGGCGCCGGCCCGGCCTGGTGCCGGCCAGGTCCGCCGTCGGCACCAGGGCCTCGATGATGGCGTGGACCGCGAGTGCGAAGCCGGACTCCAGGCAGCCGCTGAAGTCCGGGGTGGCGACCGCCACCACCGGTATCTGGTCGAATTCGGGGTGCTTGGCACGGAATTCCCGCACGGCCATGTGGATGTCCGCGCCCTGGGCCTCGGCCAGCCCGGTGGTGGGCACGCCGATCAGGTCCGGGTGGTTCTTCTCGCACAGGACGCGCAGCCCCTCTATCACATTCTCATTGGCCCCCATGATCGCGCTCACCTGCTCCATGGCGGTCGACTGGATCGGGATGGGTTCCCGGAAGTGGCGGACGAAAAAGACCTTGCCGAAGGCGGTGCAGCCCTGGGAGCCGTGCAGCATGGGGATGGCGCGGCGCATCCCTAAGAAGGCGAGCGCCGCCCCGATGGTCGCACTGGCCTTCAGCGGGCCGACCGAGAGCGCCTTGCTGCGTTTGAGTATTTCAGGCATGTGCCGACTCCGCGTCGTGCGCACCGGTGTCGCTCTCGTAGGGTCCGCTGCGCGGACCAGCACCAAGCGGGTCAACCGCAGCAGCGGTGCCGGACCCGACAGACCAGGGCGCCGGCCGCCGCACCGCCTCCCACACCGGGCTCTCGACGGTCAGGCACAGTTGCTTGGCCAGTTCCAACATGCCGCTATAGCCCGCGTAGCCGAATTCCCGCTCCTGGTTGATGTCCAGGAAGGGCACCCGCGCCTTGAGCGCGGTATACATGTTGCGGCCCCCGGCGATCAGGATGTCCACCCCTTGGTCGTGCACGATCTTGAGTAGGGCGCGGGGATTGCCGTCCTCGATCATCACCGCGTCCTCCCCCATCAGTTCCCGGATGCGCGCCTTGTCGTCCTCCGTGGACTTCCTGGTACCGGTGGCGACGACCGTCATCCCCAGGTCCTGCAGGGCCGAGATGATCGACCAGGACTTGACCCCGCCGGTGTAGAGCAGGACCTTGCGGCCCGCGAGCCGCGCCCGCCAGGGTTCGAGCCTGGCATGGATGGCCGCTTCCTCGCGGGCGATGAGGGTCTCGGTGCGGGCGGTCAGGTCCGGGTCCTCAATGATCCGGGCAAAGTCCCGCAACGCCTGCGAGACATCCGCCACCCCATAGAAACTGCCCTCGAACCAGGGCGTGCCGAAGCGCTCCTTGAGCATCCGGGCCACATTGATCATGGCCTTGGAGCAGACCATCATGTTGACCTCGGAGCGGTGCATGGTCTGCACCTCGCGATAGCGGGCGTCGCCCGAGAGGCTGCCCAGCACCCGCAGGCCCAGTTCGTCGAACAGCGGCGAGACGTGCCACAACTCGCCCGCGATGTTGTACTCACCCACCAGGGTGATGGCGTGGACCTTGAAGCCAGGGCCCTCGATCCCGGGTGGCAGCGGGTCCGGCTCCCGGGTGCCGCAGACATGCTTGACCATGGTCTCGCCGGCGATCCGGTTGCCCAGGTTCTTGGTGCCGTAGAAGCCGGCCGCGTCCACCGGCACCACCGGGGTGCCCCAGCGCGTCTGCGCCTGGCGGCAGACCGCCTCGATATCGTCGCCGATCATCGCCGGGATGCAGGTGTTGTAGACGAAGACCGCCGCCGGGTGATAGGTGTCGATCGCCTGCTTGATGGCGTGGAAGAGGCGCTTCTCGCCCCGGCCCATGATCACGTCCTGTTCGGTCAGGTCCGTGGTCATGCCCATCTTATAGAGTGTCGGCCCGGAGGAGCGGGTGCCGCGGCTGTCCCAGGAACTCCCGGCGCAGGCAATGGAGCCGTGGACGATATGGGCCACGTCCGCGATCGGCAGCAGCGCGATCTGGGCGCCGTCGAAGGCGCAACCGCCCGCGGTGGCCCCCGGCTTCGGCTTGGCGCAGCCGGATTTGGCCTTGCTGTTGTGGGCGCAGGCCGGCTCGTCGAGCAGGGCGGCGATCTCTTTCTTGTTCATGGGCACTCCGCAGTCCGCGTTTGGGAGTGTCTATGCAGACCTCGTGCCAGTCTTTAAGTTTCTGTTCCGTAAGGCGGCGGAGGGTAGGCGGGTCTGTCGCATCTACGACAAAGGGGCCTTGATGGAGGGTCGGCGGCACCGGTCTGGTGCGGCGCGAGCGGTGGCGGATCGCAACCCGGGAGCGTGGGCGTCTCGCCCGCGAGTGACCGGCCGCGTCCCTGCTCGGCGGCGGGCTGCCCGCGCCCCGGGCGACAGGATGACGCAGGATCAGTGACCGTGGTAAGTCCGTGCACTGAGTTTGCCCTGGCCGTTATACTCCGGGTATGAAAACAGCTATCTCGGTTCCAGATGACGTGTTCGGTGAGGCCGAAAACCTCGCCGCCCGCCTGCGGATTTCCCGTAGTGATCTCTATGCGCGGGCGCTCAAGGAATTCCTGGAGCGACACGCTGACCAAGTGACAACGACCCTCGACACCCTCTGCAGTGACATCGACAGTAAGCCGGACGAATTCCTGGTCCGGTCGGCCCGCAAGGTGCTTCGGAGCACCGAGTGGTGATCCGGCAGGGTGATCTCTGGTGGGCAGACCTGGGCGAACCGGTCGGCTCCGAACCGGGTTATCGGCGCCCCGTTGTCATCGTCCAGTGCGATGCGTTCAACCGCAGCCGGCTCGCGACCGTCGTTTGCGTCCCGCTGACCAGCAACCTCAAGTGGGCCGACGCCCCAGGTAATGTCCTGCTTGAGTCACGCGGAGCCGGGTTGGCCAAGGACTCGGTCGCGAATGTCTCCCAACTCCTGACCATTGACCGCGGCACCTTGACCGAGCGGATCGGTAGGCTCGCAAAGCCGCAACTCGACGCGATCCTGGCGGGTATCGACATGGTGCTGGGGCGCTGATACCTCGTGCCACCTATTGGCCCAGGTCCCTTGCCGCCGTCATTCCGGCACCCGTAGGTGGAGGTGACGAAGGAACCCCAACGCGATGGCGTCGAATGCGGGATGTTGATGTTCGTTTCTCATCCGAACCTACGGCGCTTTGCCGGAGCGCAAAGCGCGGTCGGCCCCGGGCTCCCGCGTCCTTATGCATAATCCGGCATCTTGGATACAAGCGGAAAGTCCTCAGGCTTACGAATGGACTCAACCGCCAGATCAACGTCGATCTCCGGCCAATACAGATGATTCTTGGTCGGGCGCTCGACCCTGATGAGTTGCTCAATGGTAGCGGACTTGAACCAAGGGAACTCGGAAAATGGTATCGCAAGTTCCTCATCGCCAAGCAGAATCCATAAGCAGTGCGGCGATATGTTGGTGACCTCAGCCGCCAAAGTGACGATGCCAGGCATCTTCAATCTCCTGAATGTGCGCTTCGACGATTGACTGCGCTTGCCGCACCTGCACCTGTGTCAGACCCAGGTTCAGCGCCGGATGTATCGTCGGTGTGAGCCAGAATTTTGCCTCCCCGTCCGGATGTGCAACGTGAACGTGGATACGGGTCTCCTCGCGAGAGAAGAAGAATAGTCGGAATTGCCCATCGCGGACGATGGTCGGCGCGATGTGCGGATTTTCCTGAGTGTCGCGGTTGAGTTGCCCAATGCCAAAGACCATCGGGCGGCAGATTGGGGTGATGAAGGAACCCCAACGCAATGGCGTCCGATGGCGCAGGTTCAAGGCTGTTGGGGTTCGTTCCTTACCCCAACCTGCCGCGCTATGCAAACAGGCGGGACTGGCTCCGCAATACTAGCGGGCGGAAGGTCTTATCTTGGCTCCTTCTTTACTCTCGAAAAAGCACTCGTGCCTGGCCCTGTTTCCCGGCTTGACCCCTTCCCCGGCTCGAATTAAGTAAACTGTCGCCGGAATTCTAGGGGGACGCTAATAGCACATGAGGGCGTTTGCCTAGACTCCTAAGCCGACATATCTTTTCAATGGTGTCACATGTCCAGCACAACCCAAGTGCAGCACCATCTTCGACTTTACCAATTCTTCCACTGTAGCAACCGACAAATTCCATTCTATTATCACCCAGTACAATATCATCTCTTTGAAAGAAGTCTGGTGCGTCTGGATCAACGGGGGTATACGGACTTGTGGTATCCCAGATGCCATAATAAGCTGCACATACAGGGGAGCCTGACATGCCTTCTCTGGTTTGAGAGTCAAAAAAATGCTGGCAACTCAAGTCCGCCGGTAATGCTTCCAGTTTCACAAACTATGCCGCCGATAGTGTTTGGGCGGCAAATTCGCCGCCTGACACTAACGGCGAGGGCACTTCCCAGCTAGACATTATTCCCCCGATGTCCGCCTGAATTGTGCCTCGGGTTCACCTCATCGAAGTCTGTTCAGGTTATCGGGCAAGAGTTGCCGAACATGCATCCGCCGCAGGCGCGTTTCCCCACGCGCTGTCCAGTGTAAGATCACTCCACGATGCCGAACGAGCGCATGATATCTTCAACCGGTCGGGTCCGACCTTCATCGCTGTCCGCCAGCCCTGCCTCGATTTCACGTCGCACGAGCATTTCGTAGATCACGTCATCCCAAGTGGCCTGAGTCGGCAAGTGGTCGATCAACTTGTGTGCGGCGTCTCGAATGTCTGTTTGCATGGTGTCCTCGGAACTTGGCCCCCAGGGTAGTCGATCAAATGTCGCGCGGCTTGTCAATGTCCGGGGTACATCGATCGGTCAGGAGACCACGTCGGGCTTGAGTGCGGACTTGCAGCCCGCGCGGGCGGGACGCCCACGCTCCTTTGTCACTTGAACGCCAACCTCACCCCCGCCCCCTTCAGAAAGTCCGACTCCTGTTCCAATTCGAGGACGTTGAGCGGATGCTGGTTGAGCCAGCCGTCGGGGAAGACCAGCGACAGGTTGTCGCCCTCGACCTGCAAGATCGGCCTGGGTCTGTTGTTAGGGGCGCGTCCGCGGTGCAGCAGTGCTGCGATGCGCAGGATGACGCACAGGCGTTTGGTGCAGTCGCGGATGCCGGGGGGCAGGGCGGCGAAGTCCTGGGTGGGGAATTTGCGGCGGTGCCCCAGCACCAGGGCGGCCAGGATCGTCTGCTCCTGACGGGTGAAGCCGGCCAGGTCGGCGTTGCGCAGCAGGTAGGCGCCATGCCGGTGGTATTGGCTGTGGGCGACCATGAGGCCGATCTCGTGCAGGCGGGCGGCCCAGGCGAGGATGCGCGGGTAGCGGGCGTCGCCCAGGCACCAGGGCCCCCCGACCTGGCGGTAGAGGCCCAGCGCAGTGGCCTGGACGCGACGCCCGTGGGCCTCGTCGACCTGGTACTGGCGCGACAGGGTGCGCATGGTGCGCTCGCGCACGTCCTGGTGGTGGTGGCGCCCCATCATCTCGTAGATCAGGCCCTCGCGCAGGGCATAGTCCGAGACCTGCATGTGCGCGATGTTCAGGGTCTGGAAGACGGCGCACAGGACGGCCACCCCGCCGGCGAAGACCGGCTTGCGCTCGTCCGGGAGCCCCTTGAGATCGAGCGAGGAGACGCGCCCGGCGCCGATCAGGGCCTCGCGCAGGCGCCTGAGCGCGGCGGCCGAGATGCCGTCTTCGCTCCAGCCCTCGGTCTGCACCACCGCGGCGATGGCCTTGATGGTGCCGGAACTGCCCACTGCTGTCTGCCAATCGGCGTGCCGGAAGGTCTCGCGGACGGGACGCAACTCGATGGCGCCGGCCAACTGCGCCTTGTCCATCGTCTTGGCCGAGACCTTGCCGTCGGCGAAGTGGCGCAGGCTCATGTTGACGCAGCCCATGTGCAGGCTCTCGCGCAACTGGGCGGTGAAGTCCTGGCCGACGATCAGTTCGGTGCTGCCGCCGCCGATGTCCACCACCAGCCGACGCTCGGGGCCGGCGGCCAGCCCGTGGGCCACCCCCAGATAGATCAGTCGCGCCTCTTCGCGCCCGGCGATGATGTCGAT
This sequence comes from Candidatus Thiodictyon syntrophicum, assembly GCF_002813775.1. Taxonomy (NCBI): domain Bacteria; kingdom Pseudomonadati; phylum Pseudomonadota; class Gammaproteobacteria; order Chromatiales; family Chromatiaceae; genus Thiodictyon; species Candidatus Thiodictyon syntrophicum. The sequence continues at coordinate 5,114,515 of NZ_CP020370.1, read as the reverse complement.
GGGGTGACCCAGGACCGCCTCGGCGCGCTCGACGAACTCGGTCGCCGGGCGCAGTTGGCGCAGGGTGTTGGTGCCGACCGCCTGCACGCTGCCCAGGGGGAATTCACGCAGGCGCTGGCCGAAACGCCCCAGGCAGGCGAGCGCGCGTTCCGCCACCTCGGGCAGCAGGCGCCGGTCGTCCGTCAGGCCCTCGCCCAGGCGCACCGGCTCTTTCAGCCGGTCGACGATCTGCATGTGATCGTCGGCGATCCGGGCGACGATCATGTGGAAGCTGTTGGAACCCAGGTCGACGGCCGCCACTGTCTCGTGCGGCACGCCGGTGGTGGGCGGGGGTGTGGCTTCGGGCATGGTGCAGTCCAGCGGGGGCGATCGGGAGTTGCGGTTATGGTATCAGGAGGGGCCTGGGGACTGCCGCGCCGCACGCCCCGGGTCCGCGTGCGGTGGCTGAATTCAGAAAACTGATCCAGAGTATTACAACTATTTACTTGCGTAGCGGGCGGCGTTGCGTTAGATAACCGACGTTGTGTTGCACGCATGTTCCGAGGTAACGGAAATGTTGGATCCTGAAGGCCGCTTTAGCGAGGAGACGATCGAGGCCGTGCCTCCTCCCATGCACGCGGATGACCCCCGGGGCTCAGCCCCCAACCTGGCGATTCGTCGCCGCATCGAGCGGATGCGTGAACTCAAGAGCCTGCGTGAGCTCTTGGACGATCCCGATTTCGATGACTTGACCTGAACAATGCGGCGGCCAGTAGGCCGCCGCATTGTTTTAGCTTATTTTTCTGGCGCTGCCGCGACGCGGCGGTTGCGCGTTCATGTGCGGACGAATCTTCTTCTGCTGCTCCCGCGTGCTCACGGCCCCGGCGGTGGCTGGTGGTCGACCGGTTCCACCCGGTGCAGGCGCACGTCGATGGTATCCCGGGCGCTGATGTTGATCTCGCGTTGGGGGAAGGCGATGCCGATGCCGTGTTCGCGAAAGGCCTGTTCGATCGCCAGATGCATCTCGGTCGTCACCCCCTGGCGGATCTCCATGGTCTCCAGGTAGCAGCGCAGCACCAGTGTCAGGGCGTTGTCCCCGAAGGCCTCGAGCGTCGCCAGCGGGGGCGGGTCCTTGAGCACGCGCGGGTTGGCGGCGGCGGTTTCGGTCAGCAGGGTCAGGGCCAGGCGGGCGTCGCTGCCGTACTCGATGCCGACGGTGATGACGATCCGGTTGAGCTGGTCGGTCAGGGTCCAGTTGAGCAGGCGCCCGGTGATGAACTCCTTGTTGGGGACGATCAGTTCCTGGCGGTCCCAGTTGCGGATGGTGGTGGCGCGGATCTCGATCTTGGTGACGATGCCGGTGACGCCGCCGATCGTGACCGTGTCCCCGACCCGCACCGGGCGCTCGAACAGGATGATGATGCCGCTGATGAAGTTGGCGACGATCTCCTGCAGGCCGAAGCCGATGCCCACGCTCATCCCCGCCACCAGCCACTGGACCTGGGACCAGCGCAGGCCCAGGGCGCCGAAGGCCGTCAGGATGGCGATGGCGGTGATGGCATAGCTCACCAGGGTGCGCACCGCGTAGCGGGTGCCGGCGTTCACCGAGCTGCGCCGCAACAGCAGGATCTCGATCAGGGCGGGCAGGTTCTTGGCCGCGATCAGGGCGACCGACAGGATGACCACCACCAGGCCCGCGTCGGCGGCGGTCACCGGGACCAGTTGCTGGGCCCCGTCCACCGTGGTCGCGGAGTGCCACAGGACGATCTTGCGGAAGATGTTCAGGGCCGGCAGCGTCGGTGACCAGAGCCACCACAGGCCCAGGACCGCCAGGATGAAGATGCTCGCGTGCAGCAGCTTGCGCGTCTGTTCATCCAGGATTGCCAGGTCCGGCTCCGGCTCCTCGACGGGCGGCGGGGCGTCCGTGGCCTCGCCGTCGCGTGCCGCGCCCCGGCCGCCCGCGCTCGCGGCGGCGGCGCGGCGGGTGCTCTGGCGCTCCATGGCCGCCTGCAAGGCCAGATCACGCCTGGTATAGACCAGCCAGCGCACGATCACCTGTTGCAGCATGACCAGCCCCAGGGCCAGCCAGGCGCTCTGCACCAGGGACTCGAAAAGGGTGCCGGCCGTGTACAGGAAACCGAGCCCCGCCAGTAACCCCAGGGCCAGGGGGGCGCCGACGATGATGGCATACCAGAGGTTGCGCAGGCGGTTGGCCCAGTCGTCCGGGTGGGCCGCCAGGAGCCGCGCCAGGACCCCGGAGCGGGGATTGAGCAGGGTACCCAGGAAGACCGCGGTCCCCAGCATGGCGCCGATCAGGACCAGGCGGCCCAGGCTGTCGCTGTTGACGCTATCGCGGTTGAGGTAGAGGGCATAGGCGATCAGGCTGCTGACGACGATGAAGGGGGTGAACCAGCGCAGGTGGCGACGAATTTTCTTGAGGACATCGCTCTCCCAGCGAAAATGCCGGTCGGCGACCCCCCCGGGGAGACAGGTCAGGCGAAAGGCGCGCAGGAAATAGAGCCCGAGCGACACCTTGGTCAGGCCGTTGCCGATGGCGCGGGTGAAGCTGGTGGCCTCAATGGAGGCCGAGAGTGCATGGCCCAGCAGCAGGATGGTCAGCGGCACCGGCAGCGCCGCGACCAAGGTCAGCCCGATCGCCTCCAGGGTGTAGCCGAACCGGTCCGTGCGTACGCGCCGCAGGGGCTCGGCGGTCGCCAGGATCGCCCGTTTGATGGCCCCCTGCTTCCAGAGCAGCAGCAGGACCGCGAGCCCGCCGACCCCGGGCAGCGGTGAGTGCAGTGACTCGTAGCCCAGGACCCGCAGGGCCTCCATCCAGCCCCGCGGCGAGAGCAGCCAGGCCGCGGCCCCGGGCAGGGCCGACAGGCTCTTGAACGACAGTGGGTCGGTGCTGCGGACCCACAGCAGGTTTTGGGCGAGGAAGGCGTCGTAGTCGGCGGCGCTCTGGATCAACTGCTCGGCGGCGTCGTTGATCTCGCCCTGTTTGCGGATGTAGGCGTCGGTCCCGGCCAGGGCCTTGTCGATCAGGGCGCGGCGCTTCTCCAGGAGCTGCGCGAGCTCGTCGCGGACCTCGTCGGTCTGCGCCGCGGGGTTGGCGGCGGCCATTTCGGTGAGGACGGCGTCCAGGTCGCGCAGGGCGCGCTGTTCCTCCCGAAAGCGGATCTGGCTCAGCGTCGCCTCGGCGATCCGGTCGTTGCGCGCGGCGATCTCCTTGCGGAATTTGCGCAGGTCCGGCAGGTCCTGGCGCCGATCGATCAAAACCTGGCCCAGGGCCTGATTGACCCCCGCGACATCGATGCGCTCCCGCGCACCCCGAAAGTCGGACTCGATGCGCTTGCGTTCCCGTTCGGTCTGGGCGAGCAACTCGGCGAACTGATCGAGTTGCCCGGCCAGTTCCCCCAGGGTCCCGGTCAGTTTGGCATTCTCGTTGGCAGCGTCCTGCACCAGCGGGTGCTTGTTGACCGCGGCCCGTTGTGCGTCCTCGGTCTCACGCCGCGCCTGTTCCGCCTCGCGCTTGCGGCGTTGGTCCTGCACCTCCTGGAGTTGCGTTTGGCGCTCCTTGACGCGCCGCAGGTTGAGCGCCTGTTGCTCACGCTGGGCGCGATAGAGTTCGTCGCGCGCACTCTGGCTCGCGAGTTCCTGCTCCAGGGCGCGCGACTCTGCCGTCAAGGCCTGGCGGCGCGTGGCCAGGACCCAGGCGGCCGCCTGGGTCGCCTCCGGCGATTGGTTCGGGGGCGCCGGGGCCTGCGCGTCCGTGTCCAGTTGCTCGAGCAACTGGCGGAGGTCCGCCACCCGGCCGCGCGCCTCGCTCGTGCGGGCGGCGGCGCCGTCGATGGCCTTGTCCAGTTCGCCGATCCGCGCCTCGGCGGCGGCGGTCTCGGTGCGGGTCTTGGCCAGTTGCTGCTCGAGCTCCTCGCTCGACAGTCCGACAGGGCCGGGGACGGCCGCCTTGACGTCATCCTGGCCGGCCGCGACCTGCTTGCGGATCTCGGCCGCCTGGTTGGGGGCCTCCTCCAGGGCGCGGGTGAAGGCGCCGGCCTTGGCCGCGTATTCAGCGGCCGCGTCCAGCGCGGCCGCGGCCCGCCGATAGTCGTCGATCAGGGCGGTCCTGGCGGCTTCGTCCAGGCCCTTGAGGGACTGCGCCTGCTTGATCCTGGCCTCGATCTCGGTCGGGGTCGGGGTGCCCGGGAGGGTGGTCGCCGCGCTCGCCGGCCGCGGCGGGGACGCCCCCAGGGTCAGCCAGGCGAGCAGGAGCAGCCAGACGCCGCACTTGGCAAGGTCCGATGTCTGAATCATGTCTGTTGGTTCGCGTTCATTTGCGGCCGATGATTGATCTTAAGAAGCGCGGTTGCGTCAAGGTGCGCCAGCGCCGCGACTCACCCTGCAGGCCGAGCGGCGGCAGCAGCAGCAAGACGGCGCCGTAGAGGGCGCCCCCGGCGCCCACCATGGCGGCCAGGTACAGGACCCGGGACCCGGCGAGCCCCGCGGTCGTCAGGGCCAGGTCAGTCGCGGCCAGCACCAGCGCCATGATCCCATTGAGGCGCAGGATTGGCCACAGGGCGCGCCCCAACCGGCCCCAACCCAGCCCCAGGGTGCGGTTGGCGAGGCCGGCCAGGCGGGCGGCGTTGTGGATGAAGCCGGGCAGGGCGCAGACCGCGACTCCGACGAGGCCCCAGTGCAGGCCGATTGCGGTGCCGCAGACCAGGAGCGCCAGTGTCTCCAACTGGATCCGGATCTCGCGCCCCAACTGATTGTGGGAGGCGGCCACCGCGCGCGAGAGGTTGGCGATCACCCGCAGCGGTCCGGCCAGGGCCAGGACCTGCAAGGGCAGGGCGGCGGCGGCCCAGGGTTCGCCATAGAGGACCACGATCAGCGGTTCCGCTACCCAGAGCAGGCCGACATACAGGGGCATGGCATAGAAGGACACCAGGGTCAGGGCGCTCAGGAAGACCGCGGCGCACTGCTCGCGGTCGTCCTGGAGCGACGCCAGGGCGCGAAACAGGGTCTGGTAGGCGGCCCCGCTCAAGAGGTCGTTGGGCATCTCCGCCAGGCTGTCGCCCTTGTTGTAGAGACCGACCGGGCCGGCGCCGAGGTGGCGGCTGATGAGGGTATTGGCGGTCTGGGCGCGGGCGTATTGGATGATGTCGTTGACCGAGAGCTTGAACCCGTAGACGCCGAGCGTGCGGGCGGCGGCCGGGTCGAAACCGAGCGCCGGGACCCAGCCGGCCCGCCGCGCGCTGAGCAGGGTCCGGACCAGGGCGCCGACCAGGCCGCCCAGGGCGAGGCTGGCCGCGCCCAGCCCCAGGAAGGCCAGCAGGGTGCTCGCGAGCCCCGCGCTCAGGCCCCCCGCGAACATCAGGACGGAGAACTCGCGAAAGCGCATGGCCCGGTGCAACAGCGCCGTCGGTACCGCCATGAAGGGCCGCAGCAGGAAACCGAGCGAACTCAGACGCAGCAAGGGCTCAAGGCGGGGGTCGCCGAACCAGGCGGCGAAGGCGGGCGCGATCAGGTTCAGCGCGGCACAGATGGCCGTGCAACTGACCAGCAGGAGCGCGAACAGGGTGCGCACGTCCCGCGGGCCCAGCACCTTGGCCCGCACCAGCGCCTCGCTGGTGCCGTTGGCGGCCAGGAAACCGAGCGCCCCGGTGAGGATCTGCACCGTGACCAGCAGCCCGAAGTCGGCCGGCACCAGGAGCCGCGCCAGGACCACGCCGAAGCCGAGACTCACCAGTTGGACGCCCAGGTCGCCGGTCAGGACCCAGAGCGTATTGGTCCTCAGGCCCGCGCCCAGGCTCACGGGCCCCCCGGCAAGGTCTCGAATCCTTTCACAAAGACACGGAGGCACGGAGAAGAAGCAGTTGACAACAAAGTTCTACAGCCGTGCGGCGGTGGCCGTCACAGTCCAGGCTTGCGTGGACCAAGGGACTCCACCATGATGTGGACCTCGCGCCCGGCGGGCCGCGACCAGCTGCGCGTTCACTTGCGCTGTTCGCGGACCAATTCTCCTGGAAAGAGTAGTCATCCACAGATGAACACAGATGAACACAGATGATTCATTGGCTTACGCTGGTCGGGGGCTCACCTTGCGGGTGATGATGACAGGAGCGATAAGCGCATGACAATTTGCAGAAAATCTGTGTTTATCTGTGTTCATCTGTGTTCATCTGTGGACTCTTGGAATTGTCGGAGCGGGTAAAAGCCGCGCCCGCGGTCATGATGTCACTGCCGGTGAGTCTTCGCAATGCTGTACCAACTCAAGGTTCGGGCCCTGAAATCGCCGCTGTTGCAGCGGCTGAGCGCGCGCGCACAGGCGCTGTTCGGCCGCGGTCTGGGGGTGAGCGAGGTCCCGGACCGGCTCAAGGAGGACCTGATCAGGCGCCTGGTGCCGGGCAAGACCTTTGCCGACATCGGCTGCATGTGGCGGGTGAACGGGCTCTTTTCATTCGTGGCGGAGGACGCCGGGGCGGCGCGCGTGGCGGCGGTCGACATCTATCCGGCGAGTCGCGAATTCACCGCCGAACTGGTGCGGCTCGACTCGCGGGTGCAGTTCATTCAAGGCGACATCCACGACGCCGGGACACTCCAGGCGATCGGCCGCCGGGATCTGGTCTTCTGCTCCGGCCTGCTCTATCACACCCCCAATCCGATCGACACCCTGATGCAGTTGCGCCGGATCTGCGACGGGGTCCTGATCCTCAACACCAGCACCGTGCCCGAGCACCCGGGGATCAAGAACTTCGCGGTCTTCTATCCCTACCTGGACCAGGGCCAGCGGCGCCTCTGGAGCCTGGGGGAGGGCGCGCTGGGGGTTTCGACCCCCTATGATCCGGCCCAGGGCTATGCCAACTGGATCTGGGGCTTCTCCCACTCGTGTCTGGAGTCGATGCTGCGCTGTGCCGGCTTCCGGGTGATCGAGCGCTATGGTCAGGGGTTTCTGTCCTGCGTGGTCTGCGAGACGGTGGCCCCGGGCTTCCTGCCGGCTGCCGGGGACTGGACCCTGGCCCCGGTGCCCAGGACCTTTTCGGGGCAGGGCGCCGCCCCGCCCGCGGCACAGCCGGCGGCGGGCTCGCCATAGATCCAGCGCAGCACGGCCTCCTCCACCGCCTTGCCGCGCCAGGTCTGCAGCCGCGGGTTGTTGATCATCGACACCATGATCCAGCGGCGGCCCGTCCGGTCATCCACGAACCCCGCAAGCCCGGTGGCGCCCGCCATGGTCCCGGTCTTGAGGTGTCCGTGCCCGCGCAGGGCCTCGTGCTTGAAGCGCCGGTGCAGGGTGCCGTCCACCCCCAGGATCGGCAGCGACGCCATCAGCTCCGACATGCCCTGGTTGGCGTAGGCGAAGGCGAGCAGCCGCCCCAGGCTCCGGGCGCTGATCCGGTCCTCGCGCGACAGGCCGCTGCCGTTCGTGACCACCAGCTCGGGGAAGTCCAGCCCCTGTTTCGCCAGCCACTCCTTGGCCGCCGCCTCGCCCTTGGCCGGGGTGGCCGGGCGGCCGAAGCGCTCCATCCCGAGCGTCAGGAACAGGGTGCGGGCGATGAGGTTGTTGCTCCATTTGTTGACGTCGCGCAGGATCACGGGCAGTTCCGCGGACTCGTGGGTGTGGAACAGGACCGCGTTCTTGGGCCGCACCCCGTCGCGCACCTGGCCCTCCAGGGTCCCGCCCAGTTCCTCCCAGAGGGCGAGCGTGGCGCGGCCCGCCTGCTGCAGCGGCTCCAGCAGCAGTCCCTCGACATGATCGCGCCCGCAGCCGGCGGCGAAGGTCCCCTGGAGCGTCATAAGCGCCGGCCCCTCCCCCGCGACGGCCACATGCACCCGATGGTTCTTCGCCTGACAGGCGCCCTGGACCACCTTGAGCTCATTGCGCAGTTCCACATGGGCGACCGGCGGCGACAGATAGGCGCGCAGCGTCTTGGCCGCCGGGTCCAGTTGCAACTCCACCGCGGTCAGTTGTTCATTGAGGCTGAAGGCCACCGGCAGGGCGTTGTAGCCGGACTGCCCCTTGCCGTCGAAGGCCGCCCGGGTCGTTTCCGGCGGGGCGAAGGCGCTGTTGTCGATGATCAGATCCCCGCCGATGCCGGTGAGACCGCGCGCCTTCAGCTCCCACAGCAAGCGCCACAGGTCCTCCAGGCGCAGGCTGGGGTCGCCCCCGCCCTGGATGATCAGGTCGCCGGCGAGTCGGCCATTGACCAGGGGGCCGCTGAGCCAGACGCGGGTCTGCCAGCGGAAGTTCGGGCCGAGCTGCCCCAGGGCGACGATGCTGGTCAGGAGCTTGATGGTCGAGGCCGGCACCCGCGGCACCTCGCCGTTGAGGTCCACCCGCGGCTGCTCCTGGGTCACCTCGCGCACATAGAGGCTCAGATCCGCCTGGTCGATCTGGTGCAGCCGCAGCGCGCGGTCGATGTCCACGGGCAGAGGTCCGCCGTGCCCCGCCGTCGGGAGCAGCCAGAGGGCGAGCCAGAGCCGCGGCAGGAGGCGGCGGGCCGCCGGCCGCGCGCGGTGGGATGATGCAGGCACAGGGGGCGATCTCCAGTCAGGGTGACCGCCCAAGGATACCAGGGACCCGGTGCGACACCGAAGCCGCGAGGTCGTCGCGGGTGCGATCAGAACCTGAGAAACCGACTGTCTGGTCCGGCCGGACACGGCAAGCCTCCCGGCAATCGGTATATCATCGACTGTTTTGCGATCCATACGCCGGGATGAATGCGGGTCCCGGCGCATCCGGGACCGCGCCTGGACCGCTCCAGCCGCGGCCCCGGTGCGCCCTGAGCGAGCGGACGCCACCCGGCAGCGCGCCCCGCCACCCGACCAAAAACCCTGTGAACCGGCTACGGGCAGCGACACGCCGGCGGGAGACCAGATGAATAGCGACGCCACCGGCCCCCCGCGCGAGCCCTGGGCCCCTGTAGCGCCGGCCCCCCAAGGGCTTGAGCGCGTACTGTTCATCGCCGCGCTGGCACTCGCCGCGCTCCTCGGCAATCGGTTGAGTCTGCCGCTCGCCTTCGGGGTCGACTTCCTGTTCGGCTCCATCGCCGTGATGCTGGCCCTGGCCCGGCTGGGGACCGGGGCCGGTCTGGTGGTGGCCCTGGTCGGGGGTGCCTACACCTGGCTGCTCTGGGGCCATCCCTACGCCCTGCTCATCTTCCTGGCCGAGGCCGCGGCGGTGGGCTGGCACCGGGACCGGGCGCGCCGCCGCGGGTTGGCCACGCCGCCGCTCGCGGTCTCCGCGGCCCTGTACTGGCTCCTGCTCGGTGTCCCGCTCGCGCTGCTGGCCCATCGGTTCGCGCTGGGGCTGGGTTGGATACCGACCCTGCTCATTGTCGCCAAACAGTCACTGAACGGCATCCTCAACGCCGCGCTCGCCGATCTGGTCCTGGTGGGCGGCGCACTGCTGACCCGGCAGAAATCCGCGCTGTCCTTACGTCAGGTCCTGTTCGGTGTCCTGCTGGCCGCGCTGCTGATCCCCTCGATCCTGCTGAACGCCTGGGAGAACCGGGGCCTGAAAGACCGGTTGGAAGCCGCCCAGGCGACCAGCCTGCGGCTCTTCGGTGAACTCGCGGTCCATCAACTGCTGGTCGACTCGCAGGGCCGCGGCGCGGACCCCGCCGCCCGGGAGGCGCAGTTGGCGGTCATGAGGTCGGCGCTGGTCGAGAACCTGCCCCCGTCATTCGACCCCCAACTGCGCCTGGAGCCGGGGCCGGCCCCGGTGCCGCAGCCCCCGGCGGGCACGACCCCGTCGCCCTTTAGCCGGGTCTTCGGCAGTTTGGCGAAACCAGGTCAGGTCATTCCCACCGCCGTCCCGGGACTCGTGTTGATCCTGCCGAGCGGCCGCTATCCCTCGCGTGTGGGCCTGTGGCGTACCGCGGTGTATCGCCTGGAGCTCCCCGTCCAGGCGCCGCCCGCCCGCGGCGGCCCCGGCGCCGGGGGCGCCGCGGACGCCCCGCCCGAGGATTTCAGTCTCGTCATGCAGTGGCGCGCCGCGCCCCTGGTCGATCAGGTGCAGGGGGTGGCGACGCGGCTGCTGGTGTTGCTGCTGGGCGTGACCCTGTTGGGGTTGGTCGTGGCGGCCGGCTTGAGTCTGCGGATCGTGCGGCCGTTGCGCCAGTTGGCGGCGGGCAGTCGGGCGCTGCCGGCCGCCATCCGCGGGGACAGGCCCTGGCCCGCGCCGGTCCCCGGCCTGCTGGCGGAGACCGGCGAGTTGGCGGATGCCGTGGCCGAGATGGCGGGGTCCCTGGCCGCGAGCTTCCGGGCGCTACGCGAGGAACGCGACCAGCGTGAGGCACTGAACCTGGTCCTGGCCGAGCAGGAGGAGCGTTACCGCACCCTCTACGAGACCATGGCCGAGGGGGTGGTCTACCACGGGGCCGACGGTGTCATCACGGACGCCAATCCGGCGGCGCAGCGCCTGCTGGGCCTGTCGCTCGAGGCGCTGCGGGGCCGTGACCCGCTGGATCCGCGTTGGCAAGCGATACGGGAGGACGGACTGCCCTACCTGGGCGAGGAACACCCCGCCATGGTCGCCCTGCGCACGGGTCAGGCTCAGGCCGGGGCCGTCATCGGTATCCTGAACCCACAGACCAACGACACCCGCTGGCTGCTGGTCCATGCCCACCCGCAAGTCAGGCCCGGTGAGTCCAGCCCCTATCGGGTCTTCACCAGCTTCGCGGACATCACCCGGCTCAAGCGGACCGAGCATCGGCTGCGGGCCATCCTCGAGGTCTTGCCCCACGGCATCGCGGAGGTGGACCCGCTGACCCGCCGTCTGCTGTGGTGCAGCGGGTCCATGCTGCGTCTCTTCGGCTATGGTCCCACCCAGTGGCAGGGGCTCAAGGTGGAGGACCTGCATCCGGTCGAGTCCCTGCCCCGGGTCCTGGCCGAATTCGAGCGCATGGCCCGCGCCGATCTGGCGCCCGCCCTGGACCTGCCCTGCCGCCGTCGCGACGGCAGTCTCTTCTATTGCAAGGTGTCCCCGGGCCTGGCGAGCCTGGGCACGGAGACGATACTCATCGCCTTCTTCACGGACGTGACCGCCGAATTCCAGGCGCGCCTCGCCCTGACCCGCTACAACGCCCAGCTCGAGGACCTCGTGGACGCCATCAGCCTGCCGCTGCCGCTCGCCCAACAGGTCGGCACCCTGCTGTCGCTCGGTTGCCGCCGCCTGGGCCTGGGCGCGGCGGTCCTGGTGATGATGGACGAGGAACGCGGTCACCGGGTGCTGTTCGCGGCCCCTGACGACACCCAGGACGGGGTCGCGCGCGGTCTCGAGCGCGCCTTTCTCGACGAGGCCTTGACGCATCCGGGCAGCCCGGTGGTGCTGGGGCCGGAGCGGCTGCCCGGCGCGGCGCTCGCTGCGGGCCTGCGCTCCTGCGTCGCCCTGGCCTTCGCCGGCCCGCGTGCGGACGGACGCACCGACTCCCTGGTGCTGTCGCTGTGGGGGCCGGGGCCGACCCTGGATCTCGGTGGGCCCGGGCACCAGCTCATCCGTCTCATCGCCCAGCAGATTGCTGCGGTCCGCTACCAGGAGCAGATCCAGCGTGACCTGATGCAGGCCAAAGGCGAAGGGAATGCACACACCGGTGGGAGCCAGAGTTGAATCGCGACGCGGCCGCCGATCCCCCACGCGCGCCCTTGGCCCAGGTCTCGCCACCCCTCAAGGGGCGCGAGCGCGCACTGCTCACCGGGGCCCTGGCACTCGCCGCGCTCCTCGGCAATTGGTTGAGTCTGCCGGCCAGCTTCGGGGTCGACTTCCTGTTCGGCTCCATCGCCGTGATGCTGGCCCTGGCCTGGCTGGGGACCGGGGCCGGCCTGCTGGCGGCCCTGGTCGGGGGCGCCTACACCTGGCTGCTGTGGGGCCACCCCTATGCCCTGCTGACCTTCCTGGCCGAGGCCGCGGCGGTGGGTTGGCACCGGGACCGGGCGCGCCGCCGCGGGTTGGCCCCGCCGCCGCTCGCGGTCTCCGCGGCCCTGTACTGGCTCCTGCTCGGTGTCCCGCTCGCGCTGCTGGCCCATCGGTTCGTGCTGGGGTTGAGTTGGACGGCGACCCTGCTCATTGCCGTCAAGCAGGCGGAGAACGGTATCCTCAACGCCGCACTCGCCGACCTGGTCCTGGTGGCCGGCGTGCTCCTGACCCGGCGCCAATCCGCGCTGCCGCTGGCGCAGGTCCTGTTCGGTGTCCTGCTGGCCGCGATGCTGGTTCCCTCCCTCCTGCTCAACGCCTGGGAGAATCGGGGCCTGAAGGACCGGCTGGAGGTCGCCCAGGCGGACCGCCTGCGGCTCTTCGGCGAACTCGCGGTCCGTCAACTGATGGCACTGCCGCCCGGCCGCGTCGCCGACCCCACCTTCGTGGAGGCGCAACTTCAAGTGATGCGCAGTGCGCTGGCCGAGCACCTGCCCGCCGCCTGCGCCCCCCAACTGCGCCTGGAGCGCGGGCCGGCCCCGGTGCCCGAGACCCGGGTGCCCGCGGCCTGGTCCCCCCTGACCTGGGTCTTCGGTCGGCAAGCCAGACCGGGCCAGGTCATTCCCACCGCCGCCCCCGGGTTCTCGCTGATCCTGCCGAGCGGTCACTATTCCTCGCGCCTGGCCTGGTGGCATGAGGCCCGTTACCGCATGGCGATCCCGGTCCACGGGATCCCGGCCCTCGACGCGGCCTACCCCGTCGACCCCGCCGACTCGGCGCCCCAGGGTTTCAGTCTGGTCATGGAACTGCGTGCCGCCCCCCTGATCGATCAGTTGCAGGGGGCGGCGGCGCGGCTCCTGGTGCTGTTGCTGGCCGTTGCCCTGCTGGGGTTGCTGGTGGCGCATGGCTTGAGCCGGCGCATCGCGCGGCCCCTGCGCGAACTGGCCGACGACAGCCGCACCCTGCCGGCGGCCATCCGCGAGGACCGTCCCTGGCCCGCGCCGGTCCCCGGCCTGCTGGCCGAGACCGGCGACCTGGCGGACGCTGTGGCCGAGATGGCGCGGTCACTGGCCGCGAACTTCCGGGCCCTGCGCGAGAGCGAGCTGCGCTTCCGCAGCCTCTTCGAGACCATGGCCGAGGGGGTGATCTACCGCGATGAGCAGGGGGCCATCACGGACGCCAATCCGGCCGCCCTGCGCCTGCTCGGGCAGTCGCCCGAGCGACTTTTTGGCACGGGTATCGCGGACCTGCCCTGGCAGGTGTTGCGCGAGGACGGCAGCCCGCTCCCGGCCGCGGAGCACCCGGCCATGGTCGCGCTGTGCACCGGTCGGGACCCGGGTGAGGCCGTGATGGGCGTCATCGCCCCCCTGACCGGCGATACCCGTTGGCTGCTGGTCCACTCACGCCCTGAAGTCAGGCCCGGTGAGTCCAGGCCCTTCCGGGTCTTCACCAGCTTCGCGGACATCACCCGGCTCCAGCAGACCGAGCGGCGGTTGCGGGCGATCATCGAGGCCTCGCCCCACGGCATCGTCGAGGCGGACCCGGTCACCCGGCGTTTGCTGTGGTGCAGCGGGTCCATGCTGCGCCTCTTCGGCTATGGTCTCGCCCAGTGGGAGGGGCTGCGGGTGGAGGACCTGCACCCGGTGGAGTCACTGCCCCGGGTCGCGGCCGAATTCGCCCGGATGGCGCAGGGCGATCTGGCGACCGCCCTGGAACTGCCCTGCCGCCGCCGCGACGGCGGCACCTTTTATTGCAAGGTGTCCCCCGGTCTGATGCGGCTCGGCCGGGACTCGACCCTCGTCGCCTTCTTCACCGACGTGACCGCCGAGCGCGCGGCGCGCCGCGCCCTGGAACTCAGCCAGGAGTCACTGCTCAAGGCCCAGGAGATCGCCCGGCTGGGGTCCTGGGAGTTCGATATCGTCAATGACCGGGTGTCCTGGTCGCCGGAGGCGTTCCGCATCTTTGAACAGGACCCGGAGCGCTTTGAACCCTCCTACGAGGGCATGCTGACCACCATCCACCCGGAGGATCGGGCCCTGCTCGACCGGGTGTATCGGGAGTCGGTCGCCAAGCGTATCCCCTACGAACTGGAGCACCGGCTGCTGACGCCGGACGGTCGGGTCAAGTGGGTCTATGAGCGCAGCGAGACCGACTACGCCGCCGATGGCACGCCGCTGCGCTCGCGGGGCACGGTACAGGACATCACCGAACGCCGCCTCGCCGAGGTGCGGCTCCAGGAGAGCGAGGAGCGGCTCGCCTCAGTGTTCGAAAATGCACCCATCGGCATGGCCCTGGTGGAGCCGGACCTGCGGATCAGCCGGGTCAATCGCGCGCTGGCGGACTTTCTCGGGCGGACGCCGGCGGCGCTGATCGGCATGTCGATTGCCGCGGTGACCCACCCGGATGACCTGGGCGCGGACGCCGCCCAGTTCACTGAACTGACGGCTGGCCGCCGGACCTCCTACCGGATGGCCAAACGCTACCTGCGCCCGGATGGCAGCGTGGTCTGGGGCGACCTGCGGGCGACCCTGCTGCCGAGCCGCCCCGGCGAACCGCCCCTACCCCTGGGGATGGTCGAGGACATTACCGAGCAACGTGCCGCGACGCAGCGTCAGCAGGCGCTCGAGGCGGCCCTGACCCGGTACAACCTTCAGCTCGAGGAATTCGCGGACCTCATCAGCCTGCCGCTGCCGCCCGCCGAACAGATCGGCAGCCTGCTGTGGCTGGGCTGCCATCGTTCGGGGGTGGGCGCGGCGGTCCTGGTGACGATGGACGAGGAACGCGGCCAGCGCGTGCTGTTCGCGGCCAACGGCGACCCCGGCAACGGGTTCACGCCCGAGCTCAGCCGCGCCCTGGTCGTCGAGGCCTTGACGCACCTGGGCAGCCCCTGCGTCCTGGCAGCGGAGCGGCTGCCCGCCGCGGCGCTCAGCGCGGGCCTGCGCTCCTGTGTCGCCATGGCCTTCACCTGCCCGCGCCCGGACGGACAGGCCGATACCCTGATCCTGTCGCTGTGGGGGCCCGAGCCGTCCCTGGACCTGGATGGACCCGGGCGTCAGATCATCCGTCTCATCGCCCAGCGGGTGGCCTCGATCCGCTACCAGGAGCAGGTCCAGCACGACCTGGTGCAGGCCAAGGGCCGCGAGAGCATCGGCCACCTGGCGAGCGGTATCGCCCATGACTTCAACAACCTGCTCGGTGTCATCGACGCCAATGTCTACTATCTCGAGGCGCGCCTGGGCGACCTGGCCCCAGCGGATCCGGAGTTGCGTCAGGTCATGGAGGAGACCCAAAGCGCCCTGGGTCAGGCCAAGGTCATCACCTCCGGGATGCTCTCGCTGAGCCGCGCCGGCGGGGTGCCCCTGGAGTCGGTGGACCTGGCGCCGACGGTCGCCGAACTGGAGCGCATCCTGCGTCAGGTCCTCCCCGCCGCGATCGACCTGCGGGTCGCCGTCGCCCCCGGGACCCTGGCCTGGAGCAACGGCGCCTTTCTCCAGTCGGCACTGCTCAATCTCGCGTTCAACGCGCGTGACGCTATGCTCGACGGCGGCGTCCTGTCCATCGCGGCGCAGCCCATCCATTGGGATGGGCGCCTCCCCTTGGCGGTGGGCGCCGTGGCGTCCATGGACTGCATCGCGCTGCGGGTGAGCGACACCGGCAGCGGCATTGCGCCGAGCCTGCTTACCCGGATCTTCGACCCCCTGTTTTCCACCAAGGCGCGCCAGCGCGGTCACGGCCTCGGGCTCTTCATGGTGCAGGAGTTCGTCACGCGCTCCGGGGCCGGTCTGGCGGTCGAGTCGCAACCCGGGCACGGGACCTGCTTCAGCCTGCTGTTGCCCCGCGAGGCCCCCGCCGTTGGGGTCATCGAGGCCCCCGGCGGTCCGAACCCAGTTGGACCGCCCCCGGTCCCGCCCGCGCCCCCCGCGGACGGCGCGGACGGCGCGGCGCCCGCGCCGCTCTCCGGCCTGCGGGTGCTGGTGGTGGAAGACGACCCGCGGGTGCGCGAGGCGGTCGGCCGGCTCCTGACCCTGGACGGCGCCCGCCTGGGCCTGGCGGAACAGGGTCAGGCCTGCCTCGAGCTCCTGGAGCGCGACGCCGCCTTCGACCTGGTGCTCTCCGACATTGCCATGCCGGTGCTCGACGGTATCCAACTTTACCAACGCCTGGCGCAGGGGCGCCCCGAACTGCCGGTCATCCTGATGACCGGTCAGAAGGACGCCTTGAGCGCGCTCGACGAACTGAGCGAACGCCCGACGGTCCTGCGCAAGCCGCTGGACCCGGCGGTCCTGCGCGGCGCGATCCTGGCCAAGACCGGCGGGCGTGCGCGCGGCGGCGCGGTGGTGGGCAGCTCTTAGGATGGGCAGAGCGAGAGAGACTGGGCAAGTATTCCCGTAGGATGGGTAGAGCGCAGCGAAACCCATCGTTTGCGCGCGCCTAAGGCGTTGATTGCTGGGTTTCGCTGCGCTCTACCCAGCCTACAAATCGCACGCGGATCGGGCCGGCAGCGAATACTTGCCCAGTCTCGAGAGCGATGCCCATCATCACGGGTCGCCGCGGCAAACGTAGGGTGCGCCGTGCGCACCATGGCGCCGACCGAGACCCTGGCCACGGCGATCAACCCGGAAAGAGCAGTTCTCTTTGTGTCTTTGTGAGAGCAATTGCCGGATTTAGGATCAACCGCGGCCTCTCTAAGGTGCGCACGGCGCACCCTACGCCGATCGTCCCCTCAGCCTCGGGCGCCGGCGCGCATGCCGCTGCTCAGCAGCAGGAGCCGCAGCTTGCGGGCCGCCATCAGGTCCAGGTCATCCCAGGGGGCGCTGTGTCCGTGGGTGTGCTCGATCCACAGGTCAAAGGAGTGACGCGGATTCAGGACACCATCGGCAGCGGCCGTGCCGACCGGCTTGCTGGGGTCCCCGGCCCAGTTGACGCTACGCGCCTGCTCGCCGCGGAACCAGTAAAGACGCTGCTGCACGCCGGCCGCCGGCCGCGAGCGGGCGCGCACGGCCAGGACCCCGGCGGCGCGCTCCAGGTCCACCGCCACCGCGCCGTCGGCCGCCAGGCGGTCGGTCGCCAACACCTGGTGCTCCACCTGTTGGGTGAACCAGCGATCGATGGCGTGGACCTCTGCGTCGCTCGGTACCAGGCCGAAGCGGTGGAGCCCCTGGGCGTCGAGCAGGGCCGCCCCGTTGGCCTGGACCAGGTCGAGGATCGCAGGCTCCAGGAGCGCCGCGGGAGAATGCCCGGACTGCACGTCCAGGACCAGCTCCACCAAGGCCTCCAGGCGCGCGTCCAGGCCGCTGACCCGCCGCAGCCGTTGCCGGGCCAGGAAGGAACCGACGCCCAGGGCATAGGTCTGGGCCAACGCCACGCACTGCTCGCGCATCGTCAAGGAGAGCAGGCGCGGGCGGCGGTGATGACAGGCGACCAGGCCCCAGAGGCTGTCCCCCACCAGGATCGGGATGGTCAAGGAGGCGGTGACAGCCATGTTCGCCAGGTACTTAAGGTGCACCGGGGAGACGGCGCGCAGGTCCGAGAGGCTCAGATCCGGATCGGTCCCTGGCAGGACCTCGATGGGCACGGGTGCGGCCCCGATGTCCGGGATCTGGCGGTGGCTGTTGATCCGAAAGAGGTTGCGGGCGATCTTGGGAATGTCCGAGGCGGGGAAGCGCAGACCCAGATAGCGCGGGTACTGATGCACGGTGGACTCGGCGATGACCTCCCCGCAGCCGTCGGTCAGAAAACGATAGACCATGACCCGCTCGTAGCCGCTGGCCAGGCGCACCGCGGCGGCCAGCGTGTCGCAATAATCGGCCCAGTCCCCGTCCGTGGTGGGTGCCTGCAACAGTTGGCGCAGCAGCGGATTGGCGATCCGCGGGGGCGGGTCGTCTGCGCCCGCCGGCTCCAACTCCAGCAGCCAGCCGGCGCCGGTATTGCTGAGCAGCGCGTCCAGCGGCCCGCGCGGCGTGCCGATCAGCCCGGCGATGACCCGCTTGCGGCCGGGTTCAGGAGGGAAATCGTCGCGGGAGAGTGGCACCAGGTCCGCCAGCGCCCGCCCGAGGACGGGGCCCGCGCCCAGGCCCAGCCAGTCGGCGGCGTCGGCGCTGGCGGCGCGGACCCGGTCATCGTCCGGGCCGCCCGCCAGCAGCAACCCGAAGGGCTGGATGGCGCCGATGCGATGCAACTGCTCGCGTTCGCAGCCGCTCAACAGGTCTGACTCAGTCGATTCGGTCATCGGCAAGGCCTCTGCGGGCGCGGTCTTTGACCGGCGCGCCCATCGGTCTCCGGCGCGCTGGGCAGTCTTTGCGGATTCGGTAGCCTAGGGCGTGCCTGGCCGTCCTGTAAAGCCATCTTTACGGGTGGGGTGCGATCCCCGGCGGGACGGGGTTTGAAACCCCGTCCCGGACGTTTTCTCCGGCCTCGATCATTGGAGCGAGCCGGTAGCCCGAAAAAAACGTTACGGACGAGGCGCATGCCCCGTCCGGCCCGGGGTCGGCGCGTTTCGTCAAGCCGCAACGGCTACTGGGAGCGCCGCACCCCAGTGCGGCGCGGCCTCTCGTCAACGCGCACCGCCGGGGCTATCTGCGAGATCGCGCCGCACTGGGGTGCGGCGCTCCCAGGCCGGGGGCTGCTTGCGCGGCCGGACGTTCTCACGCACCGGGCGTCGTTGTCGTAATCCCCGGCGGGACGGGATTTGAAACCCCGTCCCGGAGGTTTTCTCCGACCTCGATCCTTGGTGCGAGCCGGTAGCCCGAAAAAAACGTTACGGACGGGGCGCATGCCCCGTCCGGCCCGGGGTCGGCGCGTTTCGTCAAGCCGCAACGGCTACTGGGAGCGCCGCACCCCAGTGCGGCGCGGCCTCTCGTCAACGCGCACCGCCGGGGCTATCTGCGAGATCGCGCCGCACTGGGGTGCGGCGCTCCCAGGCCGGGGGCTGCTTGCGCGGCCGGACGTTCTCACGCACCGGGCGTCGTTGTCGTAATCCCCGGCGGGACGGGGTTTGAAACCCCGTCCCGGACGTTTTCTCCGGCCTCGATCATTGGAGCGAGCCGGTAGAGCGGAAAAAACGTTACGGACGGGGCGCATGCCCCGTCCGGCCCGGGGTCGGCGCGTTTCGTCAAGCCGCAACGGCTACTGGGAGCGCCGCACCCCAGTGCGGCGCGGCCTCTCGTCAACGCGCACCGCCGGGGCTATCTGCGAGATCGCGCCGCACTGGGGTGCGGCGCCCCCGGCGTTTTCTCCGGCCTCGATCATTGGAGCGAGCCGGTAGCCCGAAAAAAACGTTACGGACGAGGCGCATGCCCCGTCCGGCCCGGGGTCGGCGCGTTTCGTCAAGCCGCAACGGCTACTGGGAGCGCCGCACCCCAGTGCGGCGCGGCCTCTCGTCAACGCGCACCGCCGGGGCTATCTGCGAGATCGCGCCGCACTGGGGTGCGGCGCCCCCGGCGTTTTCTCCGGCCTCGATCATTGGAGCGAGCCGGTAGAGCGGAAAAAACGTTACGGACGGGGCGCATGCCCCGTCCGGCCCGGGGTCGGCGCGTTTCGTCAAGCCGCAACGGCTACTGGGAGCGCCGCACCCCAGTGCGGCGCGGCCTCTCGTCAACGCGCACCGCCGGGGTTATCTGCGAGATCGCGCCGCACTGGGGTGCGGCGCCCCCGGCGTTTTCTCCGGCCTCGATCATTGGAGCGAGCCGGTAGAGCGGAAAAAACGTTACGGACGGGGCACATGCCCCGTCCGGCCCGGGGTCGGCGCGTTTCGTCAAGCCGCAACGGCTACTGGGAGCGCCGCACCCCAGTGCGGCGCGGCCTCTCGTCAAGGCGCACCGCCGGGGTTATCTGCGAGATCGCGCCGCACTGGGGTGCGGCGCTCCCAGGCCGGGCCGGAGCGCCTGGAGTCCAAGGCTTCAGCCTTGGCGCACGCCAAGGCTGAAGCCTTGGACTCCAGGCAGAGGCAACGCGGTCGGCGAGTGCGCCTTAACTTAATGGTCGTGAAGCTTGAAGCCTTGGGCCTCGGCGCCCTTGCCGAGTCCGACCGGTGCGGCTAGCATCCCGGTCACATGGACTACTTCACTCCCGCCACCCGCCGCTGGTTCGCGCAGAACTTTGCCGCGCCGACGCCGGCCCAGGCGCGCGGCTGGCCGCTGATTGCCGCCGGGCACCATTGCCTGATCACGGCCCCGACCGGCAGCGGCAAGACGCTCGCCGCCTTCCTGTGGGCGATCGACCGGCTGATGGCGGGCGGTGAGGGTCCGCGGGTTCCCGGCGTCCAGGTCCTCTATGTCTCCCCCCTCAAGGCCCTGGTCTATGACATCGAGCGCAACCTGCGCGCGCCCTTGGCCGGGGTCGCCCGGGCGGCGGAGCACCTGGGGCTGGCGGTCGCGCCGCCGCGGGTGGACATCCGCACCGGGGACACGCCCGCGAAGGAGCGCGCCCGGCAGTTGCAGGACCCGGCGGAGATCCTGGTCACGACGCCGGAGTCGCTCTATCTGCTGCTCGGCTCCCGCGCGGCCGGCAACCTGCGCTCGGTCCATACCCTGATCATCGACGAGGTGCACGCACTGGCGCCGACCAAGCGGGGCGCGCACCTGGCCCTGTCGCTGGAGCGCCTGGCCGCCCTGTGCGGGCGCGACCCCCAGCGGATCGGGCTCTCGGCGACCCTGCGGCCCCTGGCGGAGGCGGCGCTCTACCTGGGCGGCGACCGGCCGGTGGAGATCGTCGATGCCGCCGCCCCGCCGCGTCTGGACCTGCGGGTCTGCGTACCGGTGCCGGACATGGAGCGCCCGCCGCAGCCGCCGACGCCGACGCCGGAACTGCGCAGCGGCTCCATCCTCGGGGCCCTCTACGCCCAGCAGGCCGCCCGCCCGCCGGCCGAGAAGGGTATCTGGTCGGCCCTCTATCCGGCCCTGCTGGACGCCATCCGCGCCCACCGCTCCACCATCCTCTTCGTCAACAGCCGGGGCCTGGCCGAGCGTCTGTGCCGGCGCCTGAACGAGTTGGCGGCCGGGGGCGACGAGGCCCCCGACCCGGACCCGGCCCCCGAGCCGGTCCCCGACCTGGTGCGCGCCCACCACGGCAGCGTCAGCCACGAGCAGCGCAGCGCGATCGAGGAGGGCCTGAAGCGCGGCGACCTCAAGGCCATCGTCGCGACCAGTTCGCTGGAGATGGGCATCGACATGGGGGCGGTGGACCAGGTGTTGCTGGTGGAGTCCCCGGGCTCGGTCGCGCGCGGTCTGCAACGGGTGGGGCGGGCCGGGCACGGGGTGGGGGAGGTCAGCAGCGGGCGTATCTTCCCGAAATTCCGGGGCGACCTGCTGGAGTGCGCCGTCATCGCCGGGCGGATGCTGCAGGGTGAGTTGGAGCCCTTCCGCATGCCCCGCAACGCCCTGGACGTCCTGGCCCAGCAGGTCGCCGCCCACTGTGCGGCGGCGGACCGGACGGTGGGCGAGTTGCACGCCCTGGTAACCCGCGCCGGGCCCTATCGGGAGCTGTCGCGGGCGGCCCTGGAGGCGGTGCTGGAGATGCTGTCGGGCCTCTACCCGGGCGGCGATTTCGCGGATCTCAAGCCGCTCCTCGCCTGGGACCGAGCGAGCGCGACCCTGAGTGCGCGCCGCGGCACGGCCCTGATCACCCGGCTCAACGCCGGTACCATCCCGGACCGGGGCTACTACGGGGTCCACCTGGGCGCGGAGGGCCCCCGGATCGGCGAGTTGGACGAGGAGCTGGTCCATGAGACCAAGGCCGGGGACTGCATCCTGCTCGGCGCCTCCACCTGGCGGGTGGAGCAGATCACCCGCGACCGGGTCATCGTCTCACCCGCCCCCGGTGAGCCCGGCAAGCTCCCCTTCTGGCGCGGCGAGGGCCCCGGACGGCCGCTGGAACTGGGGCGCGCGATCGGCGTCTTCTGTCGCCGTTTGGCGGCCATCGAGGGCGAGGAGGCCCCGGCCTGGGTCCAGGCACAGGCCCCGCTCGACGACCTGGCCGCGCTCAATCTGGCCACCTATGTGCGCGAGCAGCGCGAGTCGACCGGTCAGGTCCCGAGCGACCGCACCATCGTCGTGGAGCGCTTTCGCGACGAGTTGGGGGACTGGCGGGTCTGTATCCTCACCCCCTTCGGCGCGCCGATCCATGCCCCCTGGGCCATGGCCCTGCAAGGCCGGCTGAGCCGCCGCGAGGGGTTTGAAGTCCAGGTCATGTACACCGACGACGGCATCGTGCTGCGCCTGGCGGATGGGGAGGACCTGCCGTCCCTGGACGACCTGCTGCCGGACCCGGCGGAGGTGACGGATGAGGTGACCGGGCAACTCGCCGCCACGGCCCTCTTCGCCGGTCTGTTCCGCGAGAATGCGGCACGGGCACTGCTGCTGCCGCGCCGCCGGGCCACGGGCCGCCAGCCGCTCTGGGCGCAACGGCTGCGCGCCCAGGCCCTGCTCGCCACGGTGCGCCGCTACCCGGGCTTTCCGATGGTGATCGAGACCTATCGGCAGGCACTGGGTGATGTCTTTGACCTGCCGGGCCTGAAAGAGGTCCTGAGCGCCGTCCAGACCCGCACCATCCGCGTGCATGAGGTCGAGACGGCGCACGCCTCACCCTTCGCCCGCTCGCTCGTCTTCGCCTATGTGGCCGCCTATCTCTACGAGCAGGACGCCCCGCTGCCGGAGCGCCGCGCCCAGGCCCTGACCCTGGACCGCGCCCTGCTGGCGGAACTGCTGGGTCAGGCCGAACTGCGCGAACTGATCGACCCGGAGGTCCTTGCCGACCTGGAGGCCGAGTTGCAGCATCGGGTGGACGGGCGCCGCGCCCGCGATGCGGATGAACTGCACGATTTGCTGCGGCGCTTGGGCGATCTGAGCGAGGGCGAGATCGCCGAGCGGTGTGTTGGGTACGGGGCGGGTACCGATGCGGCGGGGGAATCCGCTGCGATTACGATTACGACAACGACAACGACAACGACAACGACAACGACAACGACCGCGACGCATGGGACGGGTACCGGGTCGGCGGGCGACCCCGCCGATTCCGGGTCCTGGCTGCGGGTCTTGAAAGACCAGCGCCGCGCCGTCCCGCTGCGCATCGACGGTGAACACCGCTGGATCGCCGCCGAAGACGCCGGACTCTATCGCGACGCCCTGGGCCTGGTCCCATCCCCCGGGCTGCCCGAGGCCTGCATCGCCCCCACCCAGGCCCCCCTCGAACAGTTGCTGCGGCGCTATGGTCGCACCCATGGCCCCTTCCTCACCCGCGAGCCCGCCGCGCGCCTGGGCCTGCGTCCGGCCCAGGTCGAACCGGTCCTGCGCCTGCTCGAATCCCAGGGCGCCCTGGTCCGCGGCGAGATCCGCCCGCTGGGCACCCAGCCCGAGTGGTGCGAGGTCGAGGTCCTGCAACGCCTGCGCCGCCGCACCCTGGCCCGTGCCCGGGATGCCGTGGCGCCGGTCGACGGGGCCGCCCTGGGGCGCTTTCTCCCCGCCTGGCACGGCATCGGCGAGGACCGCAAGGGTCCGGAGCGGCTTTTGGAGGCGGTCGCGCAACTCGCCGGTCTGAGCCTGCCCTGGTCCCAACTGGATCGCGTCCTGCTGCCCGCCCGGGTCCCGGGCTACCGCCCCCAGGACCTGGACCTGCTGGCGGCCACCGGTCAGATCGTCTGGATCGGGCGGGGCGCCCTGGGGCCCAAGGACGGCCGGGTCGCCCTGTACCCGCGCGCGGGCGGCGAATGGCGCACGGCCGACACCGGGGCAGGGGAGCCGTCGGCACCGCTGCCGGGCCTCCTGCTGGAGCACCTGCGCGAACGCGGCGCTTGCTTCCTGATGGAACTGACGGCGGCGGCCGAGCGCGCGGGGCTCGCAGGTGCGCGCGATGCCTTCGAGTCGGCCGTCTGGGACCTGGTCTGGGCCGGGCTCATCACCAACGACACCTTCGCCCCCCTGCGCGGCCTGGCTGCGGGTGGGGCCGGCGGCGTCCGCACCCGACATCGCGGGCGGGAACCGGCCCTGACCGGCGGACGCTGGTCCCTGGTCGCGGACCTCGCCGGACGGGACACGCCGCCGCCCAGTGAGACGGAGCGCCTGCTCGCCCAGGCCCGCCGACTGCTCGAACGCTATGGCGTGGTGAGTCGGGAGGCGGTCCAGGCAGAGGGGCTGCCCGGCGGCTTCGCGCCGCTCTACCGGGTTTTGAAGCAAATGGAGGAGTCCGGGCGGGTGCGCCGGGGTTGGTTCGTCGCGGGGCTGTCCGGGGCCCAGTTCGCCCTGGCCGGGGCCCTGGAACGCCTGCGGGCGGCGCGTCTGGAGGAGTCGCCGCTCGACGGTTTCACGCAGGAGGAGGTCCGCGTCCTGGCCGCCCTGGACCCGGCCAACCCCTATGGTGCCCTGCTACCCTGGCCGCAGACGGCGGCCGGTGGCGAAGCCGCCCCACGCCGCATCGGCGGGGCCTGGGTCATCCTGGTGGCCGGCAAGCCGGTCCTCTATCTGGGCAGCAGCGCCCGTGCGCTGCTGAGCTTCCCATCGTCCCTGAGCGAGACCGGCGGGGAACTGCACCTGGCCCTGGCCGCCCTGTGCCGCCTGCCCGCCGGTGGCCGGCGGCGGCTCCTCATCCAGACGATCGACGGCCGACCGGCACTCCAATCGCCGTTGCGCGAGACCATGCTCGCCGCCGGCTTCGCGTCCGATTACGATGCCCTGGTTCCGTCGCGCACGAGTCAATGAACCTAAAATCCACAGATGAACACAGATGAACACAGATGTTCTTCAGAATCGTCATGCGCTTATCGCTACTGTCACAAGCACCTGCAAGGTGAGTCCCCGACCAGGCATAAGCCAATGAATAATTTGTGTTCATCTGTGTTCATCTGTGGATGACTACTCTTTATCGGATGAACCCTGATGATTGCTGACTCTGCTGGACTGCTCTTGATCGCCGGGGTGGACGAGGCCGGCCGCGGCCCCCTGGCCGGCCCGGTCTGTGCCGCCGCGGTCATCCTGGACCCCGCGCGCCCCATCCCCGGGCTCGGCGACTCCAAGCAATTGAGCCCCAAGCGGCGCGAGGCCTTGGAGCTTGCCATTCAATCGCGCTCGCTCGCCTGGTCCGTCGCCTGGGCGAGTGCCGCGGAGATCGACACCATCAATATCCTTCAGGCCACCCTGCTCGCCATGGCCCGCGCCGTCGCCGCGCTGGAGCGCCGCCCCGACCGTGTCCTGGTGGACGGCAACCGCGCCCCGGACTGCGGTTGCCCGGTGCAGACCATCATCGGTGGCGACGCCCTGGTCCCCGCCATCGGCGCCGCCTCCATCCTCGCCAAGGTCGCGCGCGACCGGCTCATGTGCCGACTGGATCTGGACTTTCCCGGCTACGGCTTCGCCGCCCACAAGGGCTATCCCACCGCCGTCCACCGCGCCGCCCTGCGCCGCCTCGGACCCTGCCCGGAGCACCGCCGCAGCTTCGCGCCGGTGCGTGGGATGAAGGATGAGGGATGAGGGATGAAGGTGCGCGAGGGTTGCGCGGGATAATCGATGGCAACCTGGGGTCCTGATGAAGTGCCTCTCTCGTTTCCGCGCTCCGCAGACTCACTGCAGATAAGTTAGCCTCACTTCCAGTCCGGCACGGGCTGGGAGCGCCGCACCCAAGTCGCGGCGCGATCTCGCAGATCACCCCGCCGCCGTGGGTTGAGCAGAGTCCGCGCCGTGACTTGGGTGCGGCGCTCCCAGTAGCCGTTGCGGCTTAACCTGATGGCAGTGACGCCTCAAGACTGGGTGAGTATTGCGCAGAGACCTGTGCCGCGTAGCCTGGATGGAGCGCAGCGCAATCCAGGTCCCCACTGCAACCCAATGCCGTTAAGTTAAGCCCTTCTGGCGCCTACGCTCCCGCGTGGGAGCAAGTGCGGGCGCTCCGCGTCCAATGCCAAGACCGGACGCGGAGCGCCCGCACGGCATTCCCACGCAGAGGACCCGCTGGTGACACCGCTGCGGCGGTGTCACCCATGTGTTGGCCGCTGTGCGGCCCGGGGTGACGGCCGGCGCCCACCACGATCGCGGTCACGCTCACACCAAGACGCGAGGAAGTATAAGAATTCTCTCACAAAGGCACAAAGACACGAAGAAGAAAAGAAGAAACGAAGAAAAGGAATGATCACGCCAAGGCGCTAAGCTCGCCAAGGAAGACAAGGCTTGGAGCGCGGCGAACAGCGGGTCCATGGCGTCGCTTCAATGAGACCGCGGCGAATTCGCCGCGAAAATTCCGTGGGAATCTGCCCGGCGGCCAGCATCGCCAGATAATCCCCCAGATAGAGGGTACAAGGCCCAATCTCCCGCTGCTCAATCCAGGGCGTCATCCCCTACCCCGCGCCTTATTGATGTACTGAAGATGCTTGAAGCGCTCCGGGATCGGCCCGCCGGCTTCGACTTGCATCCGCTCGTAGCGGTCCAGTTCGGCCGGGGTCGGCGGCGGGCCGTCGCGGCGGCGCTGCTCGACTGCCGCGATGAAGTCCGCCATTTCTTGCGACTGCCCACCATCGGCGAACTTGCGGCGTGCCGGGGTCTTGGTCTCGTCGACGACTTCTTTCATGATGAAAAACCGTTGTGGTTTCAATGAGGCTGCGGCGAATTCGCCGCGGAAACTCCATAGGCCGTGCGGGGCGCGCCCGCTTTAGCCGGATCGATAGACCGCGCGCAGATGCTCAGGTAGCTTCGGCGCGGGGGCCGACGCCACCCCCGCCGCGTGCGCCCGCTCCACCAGCGTCTGGGCCAGCCACGCATAGATCCCGGCCTCGAAATCATCGCGCGGGTCCACCTCGCTGTCGGCCACCGCGTAGGCGGTACCCAGCGCCTGATTGGCCCGCGCCACCCCCGCCGCAATCTCAGCCGCCTGCGCCGCGTCCGGCGCCACGCCCCGCCGCGGGGACGGGGCACCCGCGAACCGCAGCCCCAGGAACTGATGCGTCGGTCCCGTGACCCGGGCCGCCAGCCACCAATCATCGCGTCGACCGAACAACATACCTGCTTACCCCTTCCACGGATACCGCGCATGGGCCGCGGTGTGCGCGGCGTCGAAACTCGGGCCGTGGCGGCGCATGAACCACGCCTCCGCCCCCTCGTGCCTCAGCAATTGTAGATCATGCGCGGTACCCTGGCCGGCCGCCAGTCGTTCCCAGGCCGCGGCGATGCCGGCGGACGCGTGGAAGCGTCGCACCTGCGGCGCGATGCCCTGCCGCACGAAGCGGTCCAGCAGGTGCGCCTGCATGAATGTGTGATCTTTGACCTGCTGCACGTTCTCCGGCTTGATGCCTGTCGTCTGCGCAATCGCCGCCACATCGGTGGTACTCGCCCGAATGCCGTCATAGGCCGCCTCCGCCGCCGGGTCTGCCTGGCTGTCGGCGCCGGTCTGGCCCGCCACCCCAGCCGTCTGCGTCCGCGTCTTCAACCCAAACCCATCCGCCCGCAGCAGCTCCGCTCACGGCACCCCTGCCGACCTGGCCTGTTCGGCGCAGGCCGGCACCAGGCCCGCGCGCTGCTCCGGGCGCAAGCGGTCAACGAAGGCCCCGAAGTCCGTGGACCCCCGCACCCCATCCTTACGCATCTGCCGCATGGTCGGCGTCAAGCTGCACATGCAATGCGGATGCGAGTTGCCCCGCGGTACCTGGTCCTTGGGGAACACCCCGGCCCCCATCCCCAGATCCAGGTCAGCGTAGTAGTCGCAGATATCCGCTACTGGATGCGAGGCCGACAGCCGCCACCGGAACCCCGTCACGTCCGGGTCCTCCAGCCCCACCGCAATCACTGCCTGATGATGCGCGGTCGCCATCTCGGTGCGCGCGATGCGCCGCAGGGCATAGAGTTGCCGGTCATAGATCCACCATTGCTTCAATGAGGCCGCGGCGAATTCGCCGCGGAAACCCCGCGGCCGACGTGCAGATCCTCGAGCGCGAACCGCCCGGCCGGCGCCCGGTCGATCCGCTGACCGGGGAGACGCCCGCGCGCTGGGTGCAGCGCGGGGTGAGCGTGGCGGACCCGACGCGCGAGGGCGGGCGGGCGGTGCTGTATGCCGATCCAGGGTGGGACCATATCCCGGGGTCGGATGGGGCGGAGCGGGCGCTGGCGCAGCGGGTGTTGAAGGGGGCGGTACAGCGCGGCGGCGGCATCCTGGAAGCCGTCGTGGCCCAGGCGGCCGCGGCGGGGGTGCGGCTCAATCCGGTGCTGCGCGAGGAGTTGCCGGCGTGGCCGAGCGATGGCGCGCAGTGCCCGGAGCGTGGTCCGACTGAGTTGGCGGCCGGACACTGCCCCGGGCCGCTGCCGCTGCCGCGGCCGTTCGAGCGCGCGCGGTTGCTGCCGGGCGGACAGTCGGACGCCTGGTACGTGGACCGCTTCCTGGCCGAGTTCGGGGCGAGTGCGACCCGGGCGGTGGTGTTCGAGGACGTGACGGACGAGGCGCTGCTGATCAGCGCGGACTTGTTTGTGCAGCGGCGTAAGAGTGCCCGGGCCGGGGTGCCTGTCTATAAGGTGCAAAAGAACGGACGCGAGGCCTTCTTGCCGCTGCTGGCGGAGACGCTCAAGCGGCCTCAAGAAATCTGGGAGCGGGTGGAATGGAACGCCGCGGCCGGCCGGACGGTGCTGCGGCGCCGCTATCTGGCGTGGTGGCTGTTGGGGGCCGATGAGCAGCCCGGCCTGGCGGTGTTCGAGTGGTCTAGCCAGTGGTGGGGGGGCATCACTGCCTTTCCCATGCAACGTGCGCAGGGTGTTGATTTGAATGCCTATGTTGCTGACCAGCGGCAAGGCTTGTTGCGCTATCGTGAGTGAGCCGAGCGCGGCGTCGCTCGGCTCTGCCCGGGGAATCCTAGGGGGTGTTCGCCGCACTCAGTCCCCGATGACATCTGGAGTATAGCCCATGGCCGAAGGCGGCATCACCGTCACGATCGATGACGCCGAGGTCCGCGCGGGCCTGGCGCGGGTGCTGGCGCAGTTGGGGAACATGGCACCGGTGATGGAGGACATCGGGCGGACGCTGGGGAACCTGACGGAGGATGCCTTCCAGGCGTCCGGGCCGGGGTGGGCGGCGCTGCGGCCAGTGACGGTGGCGCGGCGCGGGAGTGCGGCGCCGATCCTGCAGGTGTCGGGGGGGCTGGCGGGGAGCATCACTCATGGGGGGGATGCGACCAAGGCGTGGGTGGGCGCATCTAAGGTATACGCGGCGGCGCAGCAGTTCGGGATGCCGCAGGGGTACGCGGGCCGGACCCGCCGCGGGGCGCCGATTCCGTGGGGGGATATCCCGCCGCGGCCGTATCTGCCGATCCAGGACGGCGGGCTGCTGCCGGCGGCGCAGTCCGAGGTGCTGGCGATCCTGACGCGGGCGTTGGAGTCGGCCGTGGGTTAGGGTTCAGGGTTCAGGGTTCAGCACCCCGCACCCCGCACCCCGACCGACACCGCGGCCTGGGACCCCGTTTAAACCCCGTTGCTTCAATGAGGCCGCGGCGAATTCGCCGCGGAAACCTGCCATACTTCACGAACGAAGCCAAGGCGGCGCCCGCGCTTCAATGAGGCCGCGGCGAATTCGCCGCGGAAACGTTGCTTCGGGAGTTCCCGGAGCTTGGATCATCTAATGCTTCAATGAGGCCGCGGCGAATTCGCCGCGGAAACCCTACATCATGGCCTATGGGTGCGAGGTCAAGGGGTCGGCTTCAATGAGGCCGCGGCGAATTCGCCGCGGAAACAACGCCCGGGACTATCTGGAGTTGGCCGAGCGTATGGCTTCAATGAGGCCGCGGCGAATTCGCCGCGGAAACCCTGAGCGTCCTGACCGACCTTGAGCACTTCACCTTGCTTCAATGAGGCCGCGGCGAATTCGCCGCGGAAACCGCCGAGATACGCGCTTTGGAAACGGCCATGATCTCCGCTTCAATGAGGCCGCGGCGAATTCGCCGCGGAAACGACGGACTATCTTCGTCCCTAACCCAGAACCCCGTTTGCTTCAATGAGGCCGCGGCGAATTCGCCGCGGAAACACAGCAGCGCGCCGCTGTCCGCGACCCCGCTGCAAATGCTTCAATGAGGCCGCGGCGAATTCGCCGCGGAAACACGACGCGACCCTGAAGCGCCTGCTCGCCGCCCTGGAGCTTCAATGAGGCCGCGGCGAATTCGCCGCGGAAACGGTCTTCGCGTTGCTTCGTCCAACCAGTCTGAGGACGCTTCAATGAGGCCGCGGCGAATTCGCCGCGGAAACAGTTCAACACACCCGCTAGTATCCCCTCCCGTAGTTGTGCTTCAATGAGGCCGCGGCGAATTCGCCGCGGAAACCACAACCCGCGCCGTTGTTGGTCCCGTCCAACCTGTCGCTTCAATGAGGCCGCGGCGAATTCGCCGCGGAAACGACCGCCATCGCTGGCGAGGCCCTCACGCTGGCCATGCTTCAATGAGGCCGCGGCGAATTCGCCGCGGAAACCGGAGCAGGAGCGCGCCCTGGCGGAAGCCTTCGCCGCTTCAATGAGGCCGCGGCGAATTCGCCGCGGAAACCTGCCTGGATCGAGGATCACCACCCGGAGATTGCGACGCTTCAATGAGGCCGCGGCGAATTCGCCGCGGAAACCCTGACGCGCGAAAGCATCGCTAATCAGTACGTGCAGCTTCAATGAGGCCGCGGCGAATTCGCCGCGGAAACCAAGCCCGCCGCGACCAGATCCTCACCGCCCGCCTCGCTTCAATGAGGCCGCGGCGAATTCGCCGCGGAAACCGGACCCAGGCCAAGGATCAAATGTCGGTCGCCGTCGCTTCAATGAGGCCGCGGCGAATTCGCCGCGGAAACCCGGCGCTGCAATCTTTTTCGCGCCGACCGTGCGCAGCGCTTCAATGAGGCCGCGGCGAATTCGCCGCGGAAACCCTCACCACATCGGTTGGTCCCGTGTCGATGGCGGCGCTTCAATGAGGCCGCGGCGAATTCGCCGCGGAAACAACTCCTAATCTCGCTGTTCGGACTAAGCGAAAGCGGGCTTCAATGAGGCCGCGGCGAATTCGCCGCGGAAACGCCCTGGATTGAGCGGGAAATCGAGCGGTACGCGGTGCTTCAATGAGGCCGCGGCGAATTCGCCGCGGAAACTCTACCTTTTCCTTGAGGAATGCGGTGCGGTCGGCGCTTCAATGAGGCCGCGGCGAATTCGCCGCGGAAACGTTTGCGCAATTCGAGAAGCTAAAGGGATTAACGACAGCTTCAATGAGGCCGCGGCGAATTCGCCGCGGAAACAGGGTAGCGATAACCAATGCGTGCAGTGTGCGGCCCCGGCTTCAATGAGGCCGCGGCGAATTCGCCGCGGAAACATGCGCCGGGGGCGACGCGGGATTTAATTGCGGAGGTGCTTCAATGAGGCCGCGGCGAATTCGCCGCGGAAACGCCACCTGAGCAGATTACCCTCAGCCCCGGGCGGCACCGCTTCAATGAGGCCGCGGCGAATTCGCCGCGGAAACGGCGTACAGCACCGGCAGCGGCGGGTCAGACGGCCGCGCTTCAATGAGGCCGCGGCGAATTCGCCGCGGAAACAGTAGGCACCGTCGCGGATCAGCAGGCCGAGGGCGGTGCTTCAATGAGGCCGCGGCGAATTCGCCGCGGAAACTGACCGTGGCGGTGGCCGGCACGCTGGGCGGCCTGACGCTTCAATGAGGCCGCGGCGAATTCGCCGCGGAAACATCACACACCGGACGCATCGTCAGCACCGAACCCAGCTTCAATGAGGCCGCGGCGAATTCGCCGCGGAAACTGCATCGGATTGGGGCGGGTGTAGGCCCGGAAGTAGATGCTTCAATGAGGCCGCGGCGAATTCGCCGCGGAAACCGGACGCCTTCGGCGTGCCCGAGCCCGCCAGCCTGGCTTCAATGAGGCCGCGGCGAATTCGCCGCGGAAACGATGACGATCACGGAGTTCACCGCGCGCTTCGAGGAGCTTCAATGAGGCCGCGGCGAATTCGCCGCGGAAACGCGGGCGGCCAGGGCGGCGGCGGCCTCCGGCGCGGCGGCTTCAATGAGGCCGCGGCGAATTCGCCGCGGAAACCCGACGAGACGGCCATCCTGGCAGCCCTGACCGCACTGGCTTCAATGAGGCCGCGGCGAATTCGCCGCGGAAACCTGGCGAGGCCGACGCCTGCCAGTCCGTACTGCAGGAGCTTCAATGAGGCCGCGGCGAATTCGCCGCGGAAACACCATGGGCAACTCGAGCTATTTCCCGCCTTCACCTAGCTTCAATGAGGCCGCGGCGAATTCGCCGCGGAAACAGCGCCCCGTCGAGCACCTGCCCGCGGAAGGCCCCGCTTCAATGAGGCCGCGGCGAATTCGCCGCGGAAACCCTTCGCCACCTTCGAGAATCCACCGGCCGCGACCTCGCTTCAATGAGGCCTCGCCAAATTCGCCGCGGAAACCGCCGCATCGCGACCCACGAATACCCGCTGCGGGACGCTTCAATGAGGCTGCGGCGAATTCGCCGCGGAAACCGCGACGATGGCCGCGAGGCCCGCGGGCACGTCAGCGCTTCAATGAGGCCGCGGCGAATTCGCCGCGGAAACTTGATGGGCGGTGTCAGGGGGGCGATAAGCCTGTGACGGCTTCAATGAGGCCGCGGCGAATTCGCCGCGGAAACCCATGGCGGTGGTCATCGACGGCCAGGTGCGCCGCTCGCTTCAATGAGGCCGCGGCGAATTCGCCGCGGAAACCCTCGTAGACATGCAGCGCGCCGACCAGGATGCCGATCGCTTCAATGAGGCCGCGGCGAATTCGCCGCGGAAACACGGCAGGTCGACCTGGCCGGCCTCGTCGATGGGCAGGCTTCAATGAGGCCGCGGCGAATTCGCCGCGGAAACCCGGGCGCGGTCAGCGCCCACTCGATCCACTCATAGCGCTTCAATGAGGCCGCGGCGAATTCGCCGCGGAAACCTGCTGATTTCCCAGTTCGCTCCCGGGACGCCGATTGCTTCAATGAGGCCGCGGCGAATTCGCCGCGGAAACCCGCAACACGCTTGGCATAATCAAGCGTTGGCGCCGGGCTTCAATGAGGCCGCGGCGAATTCGCCGCGGAAACGCTGATGGCGGTCTTCGACAAGGAAGCCGCGGCGCATGCTTCAATGAGGCCGCGGCGAATTCGCCGCGGAAACATCACTTATTGCCACGAAAAGCCCTTAAAGGCCAGTTGCTTCAATGAGGCCGCGGCGAATTCGCCGCGGAAACACGTGCGTATCTGGATGGGCGGACCGTCGAACGTGAGCTTCAATGAGGCCGCGGCGAATTCGCCGCGGAAACTTCTTGATCATCACCCATCGGGTACTCGAGAAGGCCGCTTCAATGAGGCCGCGGCGAATTCGCCGCGGAAACCGCGCTAGGTCGACCCCAGTCGACCACCATCGTTGCGGCTTCAATGAGGCCGCGGCGAATTCGCCGCGGAAACAGGGTCATGTGGTCGCCGCGCGTGCGCCGGTGACCGGGCTTCAATGAGGCCGCGGCGAATTCGCCGCGGAAACTCTTTGGGAATATCGCTTTGCCGGATACCCGCCGGCCGCTTCAATGAGGCCGCGGCGAATTCGCCGCGGAAACATGATCGCGCATTACTCTACGCCTTCAGCGAGGAAGCTTCAATGAGGCCGCGGCGAATTCGCCGCGGAAACTTCATCCGATCTCCAGCGGTCCAGCCGGGGACCTGGGAGCTTCAATGAGGCCGCGGCGAATTCGCCGCGGAAACACCCCGTGCGCAATCGGCATCCGGTCACGATTGGCGTGCTTCAATGAGGCCGCGGCGAATTCGCCGCGGAAACGCCGCCAGTTCCGCCGCCGCCTTATCCGCACCGAAGCTTCAATGAGGCCGCGGCGAATTCGCCGCGGAAACCCGGTCGGCCGCGCCGATCTCCACCACCTGCAACGGGACGCTTCAATGAGGCCGCGGCGAATTCGCCGCGGAAACACCGCGGTTGCCGTCATTCTTCGGCGCCCGTGAGTTCTTGCTTCAATGAGGCCGCGGCGAATTCGCCGCGGAAACGCCGAGCCCACCGCGCAGCCCGTGCACTGCCCCCCAACGCTTCAATGAGGCCGCGGCGAATTCGCCGCGGAAACAGCCAGACATCCCCCGGCCAACCCTGGATCGTCCTGCTTCAATGAGGCCGCGGCGAATTCGCCGCGGAAACAAGCGGGGCCAGTTCGGCAGCCGCGTCTGTCGCGGGGTGCTTCAATGAGGCCGCGGCGAATTCGCCGCGGAAACCCACCCCCACCTTGACCTGCTGCCCGTGCCAGGCCAGGCTTCAATGAGGCCGCGGCGAATTCGCCGCGGAAACTAGCACGCTCATAAATCACCACTCACCCGATAAACGGCTTCAATGAGGCCGCGGCGAATTCGCCGCGGAAACCACCGCCATGGTGGGATGGTCGGACGCGCCGGTCGCGCTTCAATGAGGCCGCGGCGAATTCGCCGCGGAAACGTGGTCGACACGGTGCCGGCCGCGCCGATCGTG
The DNA here is from genome assembly GCF_002813775.1 of Candidatus Thiodictyon syntrophicum. Taxonomy (NCBI): domain Bacteria; kingdom Pseudomonadati; phylum Pseudomonadota; class Gammaproteobacteria; order Chromatiales; family Chromatiaceae; genus Thiodictyon; species Candidatus Thiodictyon syntrophicum. The sequence goes on along the minus strand of NZ_CP020370.1, from coordinate 5,080,182 downwards.
AAGCTTCAATGAGGCCGCGGCGAATTCGCCGCGGAAACGTTCTTCGCCGATCTCCAGCAGCGCCGGGCCGGGGTCCGGCTTCAATGAGGCCGCGGCGAATTCGCCGCGGAAACCATGGACTTATCCTCCTTTGCGCAGTGCGCCGGCGCGCTTCAATGAGGCCGCGGCGAATTCGCCGCGGAAACCGCGGCGCTCGCCGCCGGTAACGCAACGCTGACCGGGCTTCAATGAGGCCGCGGCGAATTCGCCGCGGAAACCTCACGGAGCGGCCCGGGTCAGGGCCAGGGTGGCGATGCTTCAATGAGGCCGCGGCGAATTCGCCGCGGAAACTCCGCGCTGATCGAGGCGGGTGAAGCGGCGAAGTGCTGCTTCAATGAGGCCGCGGCGAATTCGCCGCGGAAACTTGGGTGGCTGCGCATAGTAAGCACACTCTAGCACCCGCTTCAATGAGGCCGCGGCGAATTCGCCGCGGAAACCGGGATGGTGGCGGCGCGGTCCCAATACCTGATCGCTTCAATGAGGCCGCGGCGAATTCGCCGCGGAAACCCAGGGAATAGCACGGCGGTGCCGGTCGGTCTCGTGGCTTCAATGAGGCCGCGGCGAATTCGCCGCGGAAACAACCAAAGGATCTCCGAAGGCTTCACTCGATCAAGGCTTCAATGAGGCCGCGGCGAATTCGCCGCGGAAACAAAAGGCTCGGTTTGAGCGTCCTGCTATTTCATCCACGAGGCTTCAATGAGGCCGCGGCGAATTCGCCGCGGAAACACGACGCGACCGCGGTAGCGCGCGGCGACCGAGGCGGCTTCAATGAGGCCGCGGCGAATTCGCCGCGGAAACGTCGAGACTGCGGAAGTCCCTGCGACGGCGAGCAACGCTTCAATGAGGCCGCGGCGAATTCGCCGCGGAAACGGCTCACCATCACCATCGCCGACGCCACCGACTTCGTGCTTCAATGAGGCCGCGGCGAATTCGCCGCGGAAACGAAGGTGGACACGTAGTCGCGGGCCTCGTCAAACAAGGCTTCAATGAGGCCGCGGCGAATTCGCCGCGGAAACCCCTTGGCCCCCATAGGAACCGCGCGCAATAGATTCGCTTCAATGAGGCCGCGGCGAATTCGCCGCGGAAACACCCGCTGAGTCGTCAACCAATCGAAATAGTAAGGGCTTCAATGAGGCCGCGGCGAATTCGCCGCGGAAACATCTTGACCGTTCAGGCACTCACCCAACCGCCCCAGAGCTTCAATGAGGCCGCGGCGAATTCGCCGCGGAAACGGTCCAACAGCACCGACCCATCGGCCGCAGTCGCCAGGCTTCAATGAGGCCGCGGCGAATTCGCCGCGGAAACACCATGACCAGCGCCGAGGGCGGCGCGGCGCGGGTGCAGCTTCAATGAGGCCGCGGCGAATTCGCCGCGGAAACCTGCGCCGCTTGGGTGGGGGTTGCTAAAGTCCGGGGAGCTTCAATGAGGCCGCGGCGAATTCGCCGCGGAAACCCCGATCGGTTAGCACAGACGAGCCATCGCTACCGAGCTTCAATGAGGCCGCGGCGAATTCGCCGCGGAAACCCGGGTGGGGATTTTGTGACGAAGCGGCTAAATGATGGCTTCAATGAGGCCGCGGCGAATTCGCCGCGGAAACAGTGCTTCGCCCGTATTCATCCGTGCGCAGCAAATAACGCTTCAATGAGGCCGCGGCGAATTCGCCGCGGAAACGCTGTCGGCACATGGACCAACCCGGTGGGCGTGCAGGCTTCAATGAGGCCGCGGCGAATTCGCCGCGGAAACCAGCGGCGGCATCATGCGCGGCATATCGCCTGGGAGAAGCTTCAATGAGGCCGCGGCGAATTCGCCGCGGAAACGAGGCCGCCCGCGCGTCCATCGCGGCGGTGCCCGAATGGCTTCAATGAGGCCGCGGCGAATTCGCCGCGGAAACGCGCAGCTTCCGGACCAAAACGGAAGCGAAAGACTGGGCTTCAATGAGGCCGCGGCGAATTCGCCGCGGAAACCCCACCGCCACGCTTACCGCCCATCACGCGACCTCCCGGCTTCAATGAGGCCGCGGCGAATTCGCCGCGGAAACGTGGTCGAGCTCGCCGTGTCGGATATCCGCGTCGACGCTTCAATGAGGCCGCGGCGAATTCGCCGCGGAAACTTCGATCGCCACCGTAACCGTTTAGCCCCCCCTGGGTGCTGGGTGCCAAGGAGTCCCGGCGGGTCGCGGCGGCCTTGATCATAAATCCGGCCATCAGCCCTTGCGGCGGCCCGTCGCGGCCGGGAACCGCTCCGACGCCGTAGGAGCGACCCCGGCTGCGACGCGTGCCAGCCGCGGCCGGGCCGCAATTATGATCACGGCCGGTCGCGGCGATCGGTCAGATGGCAGGTAAGGGCAACGGCGGGGCCTGAAGCCCTTGGCGGCGCTGGCGGACTACCTCGGCCAGATACGGCCAGGGCGAGACGGCGCGTTTGCGACAGGTCTCGATGACGCTGGCCAGGTGGGCGAAGGCGCGGGTGCCCTGCGCGGTGCGGGTCCCCATGCCGATGCGGCGGGCGATGACCCAGTGGCGCAGGGCGCGCTCGGCTTCGTTGTTGGTCAACGGCAACTCCGGATGGTCGAGTACCACCCAGAAGGTGTCCCAGTCGTTGAACAACTCGCGCGCCAGCGCGCGCATCTTCTCATGCGGCGCATCGACCTGACGCAGGCACTCGTCGAGCAGGGCGTTGAGCATCCGCGCATGCCGTGCGCGCAACACCCCGACGGGGGGCGGGGCGCCGCGGGCGTCGTAAACGGCGGCCATCACCGTCGCGATGACCGTCAGGATCTCGCTGCCAAAGCGCTGGGCCGCCGGTTCCAAGCCATCTTCCAGCGCCTGGGCCTTGCGGATCAGGTGGGCCAGGCAGCGCAGCCGTTGGTCCAGGTCGCGATAGGCCCAGAAGCCGTCGCTCATCAACCAGCCGTTGAAGGTCTCGCCGAGCACCTGGCGCACGACCTCCACCGAGCGCTTGCCAACGACGAACAGCGTGGCGGTGGCACAGGTGAACACCCACAGCCACCGCAGCCGACCATGCTCCTTCCAACTGGTTTCATCGGCATAGCGCAGTTCGACATTGCGCACCGCCGCGTAGAGTTCCGCCTCGACCACCGGGGCCACCGCCCGTCCGGCTTCGTGAAGGCACTGGTTGATGGTCGCGCTCGACAACTCCAGACCCAGCCAATCGGACAGAAACTCACGGACCCGCGCCCGCGACAACCGCATGCGCTGGCTCAAGGCGCAGATGAAGGACACTAGCAACGGTCCGGCCAAATGCCACTCGGTCAGGGCCACCGTCCACTCGACCTCGCCCGCCGCGCGCCCCGGCTGCGCCTGCGTCCAGTGGCCGCAATCGCAGCAGCATTCAAAATAGATGTGCTTGGTCTGGCGCAGGAGCAGTCCGGTCGCGCCGGCACCGGGCTGGATCAGCTCGATTTCGTAGCGGGCGTTGTGTGCCCGCGCCACATGAGCATCCGTCAACGCCTGGCCGCACCCCGCACAGCAGGTTGGCCGGTGAGGCTGCTCGGCGTCCACCGGCAGGTGCTGGGTGCGGCTGTGCCCCGGGCTGCCCGGGCGCCGACCGGGGGGCTGGCCGGTGACCGTCCGGTGCGAGCCCTGACGGCGCGGCCGGGGCGCCGCCGGCCCCGCCGGCTCAGCGTCGCCGGGGGTGTCTGCCGCAGCGGCCCCGTCCTGCGACCCCGCGGGGACGTCGGGCTGGCCAGCGGGCGTGTCCTGACCGCCCGTGCCCTCCCACGGCAGCCGCGTGCTCGGTGGCCGCGAACTGTTGGAGGGGTTCTGCCCCAGCCGCTCGCGCGCCGCCTTCAGGTCCGCCAGCGCCTTGCCCAACAGCACCCGCGCCTGCGCCGACGTGAGCGTCTGCAGGTAGGCGTCGTCGAATTGTCTGAGGTCGTGATCGCTCAGGTGCATGGCGGGGGCGTGGCGGCGCTGGCGCACTCTCGTATAGAAGCTTGGGCCATAGTTTGCCAGGACCGTCGAGCTTTGTCGCGTAGGCTTATGATCGTCGGCGAGGCATTCATCCGACTCCCGGCCATCCCGCTGGCCGCGCGGTCGCTGGTCCGCACAGCGGACCCTACGGGCGCGCAGCCTCCCCGTAGGGTCCGCTGTGCGGACCGGGCGTGGCTGGCCGAAACTACGTCACGCCGTCCGCGAGGGGGCTAAGAACAGGGGGGGCTAAACGGTTACTGCCGTCCTTGAAGGGGTGAATCAACTCGAATTGGGCGTGGACGATGGCTGTCTGGGCGATACCATCGCGATCCTGGGTCGCGAGATACCGCTCCCAATCCTCCAGGTGATCCAACAGTCGTAACGGGCTCGGTGGGACGAAGGTTGCATCCCCGATCGCGCAGCCCGGCGAGCCGATCCAGTTCTAATCGACGCGAAACCGCCCGTAACCGTTTAGCCCCCCCTGGTTGCTAAGCAGCCCTGGCGGGGGTCGCCCTGATCAGCTGGCTGGTGAGGGCAACGGCGGGGCCTGAAGTCCTTGGCGCCGCTGGCGGACCACTTCGGCCAGATACGGCCAGGGCGAGACGGCGCGTTTGCGACAGGTCTCGATGACGCTGGCCAGGTGGGCGAAGGCGCGGGTGCCCTGCGCGGTGCGGGTCCCCATGCCGATGCGCCGGGCGATGACCCAGTGGCGTAGGGCGCGCTCGGCCTCGTTGTTGGTCAACGGCAGCTCCGGATGGTCGAGCACCACCCAGAAGGTGTCCCAGTCGTTGAGCAACTCGCGCGCCAGCGCGCGCGTTTTCTCATGCGGCGCATCGCGCTGACGCAGGCACTCATTGAGCAGGGCATTGAGCATCGGCGCGTGGCGTGCGCGCAGCGCCCCGGCGGGGGGCGGGGCGCCGCGGGCGTCGTAAACGGCGGCCATGACCGTCGCGATGACTGTCAGGATCTCGATGCCAAAGCGCTGGGCCGCTGGTTCCAAGCCATCTTCCAGCGCCTGGGCCTTGCGGATCAGGTGGGCCAGGCAGCGCAGCCGTTGGTCCAGGTCGCGATAGGCCCAGAAGCCGTCGCTCATCAACCAGCCGTTGAAGGTCTCGCCGAGCACCTGGCGCACGACCTCCACCGAGCGCTTGCCAACGACGAACAGCGTGGCGGTGGCACAGGTGAACACCCACAGCCACCGCAGCCGACCATGCTCCTTCCAACTGGTTTCATCGGCATAGCGCAGTTCGACATTGCGCACCGCCGCGTAGAGTTCCGCCTCCACCACCGGGGCGACCGCCCGTCCGGCTTCGTGCAGGCATTGGTTGATGGTCGCGGTGGACAACTCCAGCCCCAGCCAGTCGGACAAAAACTCTCGGACCCGCGCCCGCGACAGGCGCATGCGCTGGCTCAAGGCGCAGATGAAGGCCACCAGCAACGGTCCGGCCAGATGCCACTCGGTCAGGGCCACCGTCCACTCGACCTCGGCCTGCGCGCGCCCCGGCTGCGCCTGCGTCCAGTGCCCGCAATCGCAGGCGCATTCATAATAGGTGTGCTTGGTCTGGTGCAGCAGCAGTCCAGTCGCGCCGACACCGGGCTGGATCAGCTCGATTTCGTAGCGGGCGTTGTGTGCCCGCGACGCATGAGCATCCGTCAACGCTTGGCCGCACCCCGCACAGCAGGTCGGCCGGTGGGACTGCTCGGCATCGACCGGCAGGTGTTGGGTGCGGCTGTGACCCGGGGTCCCCGGGCGCCGACCGGGCGGGGCGCCGCTAAGCGGGCGGCGCGAGCCCTGGCGGCGCGGCCGGGGATCCGCCGTCTCCTCCGGCTCAGCAGCGGCGCCGGGGGTGTCTGCCACAGCGGCGACGTCCCCCGACACCGCGGGGACCTCGGGCTCGCCAGCGGGCGTTTCCTGACCGCCAACCCCCTCCCAGGGCAACCGCGTGCTCGGTGGTCGCGAACTGTTGGAGGGGTTCTGCCCCAGCCGCTCGCGCGCGGCCTTCAAATCCGCCAGCGCCTTGCCCAACAACGCCCGTGCCTGCGCCGACGTGAGCGTCTGCAGGTAGGCGTCGTCGAATTGTCTGAGGTCGTGATCGCTCAGGTGCATGGCGGTGGCGTGGCGGCGCTTGCGCGCGCTGATTTAGGAGCTTGTGCCATAGTTTGCCAGGACCGTCGAGCTTTGTCGCGTAGGCTGATGATCGCTTAAGAGACATTCATCATACTCCCGGCCATCCCGCCGGCCGCGCGGTCGCTGGTCCGCACCGCGGACCCTTCGGGCGCGGAGCCTTCCCGTAGGCTTTGCGGTGCGGACCGGGCGTGGCTGGCCGGTACTACGTCAAGGCCGTCCGCGAGGGGGCTAGGAACAGGGGGGCTAAACGGTTACAACCGCCCCGGCTCTTTATCCGCGCCGCGAACGCTGTCCATCAACAGGGAATGCATCTGTTTCACCAGCGACAGGCTGAGCGGGCGGTGTTGCAGTTCTTCGGAGGCCCGAATCAAAGCGGCGCGATAATTCGCGATCTCTCGGATATCCTGGGCCTTCTCAGGTGGCATCGGCTGACCAGCCTCATGCTCCAGGACCTCGTCCAGCGTCGCCTGAGTGCCTTCTATCCGGGACGACAGCACCGCCTCCTGCGTTGTCAATGGAGACAGGAGCAGGCCTGGGTTGACGATGCCTTGCAACAGCCCATCGTAGCGGGCAAGTGCGGCATTTGCTCGTCCAACGAGGCCCACCAGGGCGCCGTAGTCGATGTTCTCGGGCGGCAGCGGGTCTGGGCTGTATGGATTCATGCCGCGGCCCCGATGTCGAGTTGGCCGGTGACGGCGGCGGTGATGAGGGCTTGGCGGTATTCTTGGAGGCGGTCGAGTTGCCTACAGATGCTAAGTTGGGTCGCTCGTGCCTGACAGAGCCCCTCATCGACATAAGTTGAAATCGACTGCTGCTCACGAAGAGGGGGAAGCGGTAACAACGTATTGCCAACATCATCCAGCCCGAGACCCTGTTTGGTTCCTCCGTACTGTGCCATCTGGAAATGGTTTGCGCCGACCTCGGAAGTCAATGCCATGGCGATGAAATGCGGGTCAGCGATCAGTGGGTTGGGGCGTAGCAATGCAACATGCTGGTTGATATAGGCGGAGACCGGCAGAGTCACGTCAACGAACGCGACCGCTCCGGTTCGAGCACCGGTGATGCAAACAAGAACGTCATTGTCCTTAACCAGGGTGCGCTCCCCTTCCGATCCCATCGGCGGATTCACATGTTGAATATTTGTTAGGTCCAGGTTCAAATGTCTTCCGAGATTGCCGCTTTGAATGAAAATCGGTGAATCCGCGTCATCTGTGTAGTAATCGGCCCACCCTCTTGATCCGGATGTCTTGAAATCCAGGAATACCTTGAGACGTCCTATTTCCCAATGTGCTGGTATCTCGCCAATCCACGGGATACCGGATTCCTTTATCGGTACGCTGGGGTCAAGACCCTTGGTCACTACCTGGTTGATGAGGGCGGTGCGTTCCTCGGCCAGCAGGTCCAGCAGCTTGCGCTTCTTCTCGATCAGCGCGTCGAGGTCGGCGGTCTTTTCGTCGAGGTAGTCGGCGATGGCTTCTTGTGTGGCAAGCGGGGGGATTGGCAACAAGGCTTCCTTTATCCCCTGCTGACCTAATCCAAAGCGTGTCACGCCGTTTGCGGCCATCCAAAACTGTTCGCGAACGCCCGTCGCCTGAATGGCGCGATGCAGAAAACGGCCCTGAAGCAGTTCGGCATCAGCGCGCAGTACAGCGAGGTGATACCCGCAGACAACGTCCCGCAGCAGCTCGGCCACGCAGGCCGCGACCGCTATGTCATTCCAGGACTCGGAATCTTTGGTGATTACAACATCGCTTGGTCTTAGTGTGAAGCGGAGAATCTCATTCGACGTAGCAGTCGCTTCCATGAACTCCATGCGATCAGTGATAAACTCGTTCTTGTACACATCGTTGTAGTTGCAGAGACGTACCGGCTGACCATCGTCATACGATTTCTTATCGACGTTGCTGTTGGTGATCGATGCAACGTGCCGTAGACGAAGAAGGCGCCAGCCAGACGGTAGTGCGCCTACCCAATGCAAATCGCTCACGCCAAGCCCCTCCCCAAAAACCCCTGAGTCTCGCCCTCCAACTCCCTGATGTCATAGTTGGTCGCCATCCTCAGCTTCTCCATATCGCCCGCTCCGTGTAATCCTCAGGAAACCCCATCTGTCGCACATCGACCTGATGGCGTTCAAGCAATGCGAACAACCGCTCCCTCCAGTCGTGGCCGGGGTTGATGCAGTCCATAAAGTAGGCCAGCATCACGAGCGTGTTATAGATGCGGCGCGGGGCCTGATTGGCATCAGGGCCGGGGTCAAGGCTGGGGATCAGCGAAGCAGGCTTGGTGCGCGGGAGTTGCATCGTCACAGTGACCTCGCGGTTCCACAAGCGCGCATGATGGGCGCAGAGACTGCGACCATATTGGCGGTGGCTGGAGAAGAGCGAGGAATCCAGGTAGGCGTGCGGTCCGTGGGCATCCGCGAGCACATCAACCCACTGGTTGCGCACAGAAATCTCGATGCGCTTGATCGCATCGTTTACCAGCAGGCGTAGTGCCCGGTCGAAAGTATAAAGGTTCAGAACCTGCTCAAAGGTCGTACCAGCGAGGAATCGGTGGTCGCTTCCGGTGGCATCGGTCGTCTCGAAGGGTATCCAGTATCCCCGGAGCCGGTAGTAGCCGATATGGGATAGGTCGTTGAGCGCAGAGGCCGAGTCGGCGATGACCATCGCGCGGTTGGTCAACAACTCAATCTGCTTTTGGAGGGAGGTGTGGGGTTTCGCGTATCTCATGCGAGCCCCGGAAAAAAGTAACCCGCCAGTTTGAGGGTACCCCGAGGGGCATAGCCTTGGCGGGTGTTGTTGCCACAGATTATGGAGGCTGTGGTCGCGATAGTAAAGCCCTCGCAAGCGCCGATCCTGTCTGCCCTGGTTTGCGGACTCATCCGAGTACCCTCCCCAGCAACCCCTGAATCTCGCTTTCCAACGCCTCGATTTCGCTACGTATCACCGCCAACGGCCGCGGCGCCTGGTAGACATAGAAGTGCCGGGTAAAGGGGATCTCGTAACCGATTTTGGTCTTGGAATGGTCCACCCAGGCATCCGGCACATGGGGCAGGACCTCGCGCTCCAGGTAGGCGCCGATGTCGTCCTTGAGCGGTACGTTCTCGTAGTCGCGCAGGTCCGGGTCCGGCTCCGGCTGGCCGTTGTCGGTGCAAACATCGGCGCTCTCGTCACGCTCGGACAGCGCGCTCAGGATGGCCTTGAGGACCGGGGCGGCGAGCTTGAGGCCCCTCGTCCTGGCGGCGGACTTGAGTGACTTGGTGAAGACGTCGCGGTTCTTGTAGAGCGGTGCGGTCGGCTCGGTGGACGGCGCTGCGCTGGTCCGGTCTAGGGGGGCGGCGAGGGTCTTGAGCAGGTCGAGCACGGCCCTCTGGGTGGCCTCGCCCTCCAGGATCTCGGCCGCGGCGCCGCCGCCCTTCTTCTTGCTGGTCAAGAGTGCCTGCCAGGTCTTCTCCTCCTTCAGACGCTCGATGCGCTCGGGGCTTGCCTGGAAATTGAGCCGCAGGGGGCGCTCCACCGTGATGCGGTGGAAGCCGAAGTCGGCATTGTCGAAGACCTTGACCTCGGGGCCTGCGGTGAAGTCCGCATAGAGTCGGGTCAGGGTGTCGATGTCGTCCGGCCCCAGTTCCTTGCGCTTGTCGCCGAGCGACTTGCGCATCTTGCGGAAGCGGTTGACGCCGTTGATGAGCTGGACCTTACCGCGGCGTGCGGGCGCCTTGCGGTTGGTCAGGAGCCAGACGTAGGTGCTGATGCCGGTGTTGTAGAACATCTGGTCGGGCAGGGCGACGATGGCCTCCAGCCAGTCGTTCTCGATGATCCAGCGGCGGATCTCGCTCTCGCCGGACGCGGCCGCGCCGGTGAAGAGCGGGGAGCCGTTGAAGACGATGGCGAGCCGGCTGCCGCCTTGGTGCGGGCGCTTCATCTTGCTCAGCATGTGCAGCAGGAACAAAAGCGAGCCGTCGTTCTTGCGCGGCAGGCCGGGGCCGAAGCGCCCGCCATGTCCTTGGGTCTCGTGCTCGTCCTTGACGGCCTTTTCGGCCTTGGACCAGTCGACGCCGAAGGGCGGATTGCTGATCAGATAGTCGGCCTTCAAGTCCGGCAGTGCGTCCGCCGAGAAGGAGTTGCCGCACTTGATGTTGTCGGCCGCCTGGCCCTTGACCAGCATATCGGCCTTGCAGATGGCATAGGACTCGTCGTTCAGTTCCTGGCCGAAGACCTCGAGCCGCGCCTGCGGGTTGAGTCGGCCCAGATGGTCCTCGGCCACCGACAACATACCGCCGGTGCCGCAGGCCGGGTCATAGAGGGTGCGCACCAGGCCGGGCTGTTGCAGGGCCTCATCGTCCTCGGCGAACAGCAGGTTGACCATGAAGGCGATGACCTCGCGCGGGGTGAAGTGCTCACCGGCGGTCTCGTTGGATTGCTCCGAGAAGCGGCGGATCAGCTCCTCAAAGATCGAGCCCATCTCGTGGTTGGTGACATTGGGCTCGGGCTGACCGTCCGGCCCCAGCAGCAGGCTGCCGTCGGGATGGCGCCGGTAGGGGTGCAGGTCGAGTTCGATGAACCGGCGCGCGACCAGGAACAGCAGGTTGGCGTGGTCGAGCCGGGCGATCTGGGTCTCGAAACGGAAGCGCTCCAGGATGTCGCGCACATTGGCCGAGAAACCGTGCAGGAAGCGCGTGAGATTGGCGGCGATATTGTCCGGGTCCTGCAAGACCTTGGGGAAGTCGAGCCGGTCCAGGTTGTAGAAGCCGCAGGCGGCGCTCTTCATCAGCATCCGCTCGCGCAGGGCCGCCGGCAGCTTGTCGCCGGCGCCGTCGGTGTTCCAGACCGCCTCGCGCGTCAGGGCCAGGACCTGGTCGAGGCGCCGCAGCAGGATGAAGGGGAGGATGACGCGGCCGTATTCAGACGGTTTGTAATCGCCGCGCAGCAGGTCGGCCACCCCCCAGATGAAGCTGACCTTTTCGGAGAAATTGTTCATGGACAGGTGATCTTATTTCCTTGTGCGCGCTCGCCCGGCGGACCTTGCGGTCGGTCCGGGGCTCGATGGTCGGCGGCGCGCGCAGCGGGGCGCCGCACCGGCCGCAGAATGCCACAGTCCGCGGGCCCCTGCCCGCGGGGCTTGGTCGAACCTGATCCGCCGCCCGTCTCAGCCGGCGGGCGCGCGGGCCCCGTAGGGTCCGCTGTGCGGACCAGCGACCCCCGCAAGGCCCCCCGTCCGGATCAAGACCGCGGATCTTCACGTCCATGACCTCGCCGCCCGCCGCCGCGTCCGGGTGCCCGTCGACGCGGGCCGGCAGGTCGTTGAGGTTAGAGCCGAACAGGTCCCCGGGCCGTCCGCCGCGGGGTTGAACCGTGCGCAAGACCCGGCAGTCGCGTAGTAACAGGTTGCTGGACTGCGAACCTGTCCGTTACTACACTTCGATTGATGATCACCTTCGGCGCGGTCAAGTGCCGCGCCAATCTCGCCGACCATGGCATCGACCTTGCCGCGCCGGAACCAAACATGAAACGTAACGCTACTTCCAAGCCATCCATCAGCCCTGAGCAGATGGCCGCGGCCCCGGAGCGCGTCGAGGACCCGGACTGCCCCTACGAGCCCAATGAACCGGCTGCCGTGGCCGCGTACTGGCAGGGGGCCATCACGAGCCACGGACTTGCCGAGTTGCGCGAGACCCGGGCGGCGCGCCGCCGCGGTCCGGGCCGGGCCGCCATCAAGGTCTCGACGACGATCCGGCTCAGCCCCGAGGTCTTGGCCGCGTTTCGCGCCGACGGACCCGGCTGGCAGACGCTCATGGACAATGCCTTGAGACTGGCTCAAGACGCGCGCCAGCGCCCCCGTCCGGAGTGACGTCGGCCAGCCGAGCGGCGGATAATGACCCATCAGCGGCCCCTGGCAGCGGTCGGCTCTTGTTGGTCTGGCGGCCCGGCGTGGCTAGCGATAATGGCAGATAACGCACGGCGACGAGATGCTGTCCTCCATCGATTGGGTGTCGCACCCGCGCAAACAGGCCCTTACCCGGCCTGATCGCGAAGACTCCCCCGCAAGGCCCCGCCGTCCGGGTCGATGCCGCGGATCTTGACCTCCAGGATCTCACCGACCGCCGCCGCGTCCGGATGCCCGTCGATGCGCACCGGCAGGTAATTGGGCGTATAGCCGAACAGGTCCCCGGGCCGTCCCCCGCGCGGCTGGGCCTCGCGCAGGACCCGGCAGTCGCGGCCGACCTGGGACGCGAAGACCTGCCGTTGCAACTGATCCGCCAGGTCTTTCAGTTCCATGACCCGCGCCCGTTTGGTGTCGGCATCCACCTGGTCGGCAAGCGCGGCCGCGCGGGTGCCGGCCCGCGGTGAGTAGGCGAAGCAATGGACCTGGCCGAAGCCCATGGCGGCGACGAAGCCCAGGGTTTCCTGCCACTCCGCTTCGGTCTCGCCGGGGAAACCGGCGATGATGTCGGTGCTGAGGTTGAGCCCCGGCACCGCGGCCCGCCCCAGTGAGGCCAACTGGGCGAACTCCTCGGTCTTGCAGCGCCGCGCCATGCGCCGCAGTACGGTGTCGGCGCCGCTCTGCAGCGGCAGGTGCAGGTGGGGCATGAGGCGCGGGTCGGCGAACAGGTCCCAGAAGCCGTCCGGCAGGTCCCAGGGTTCGAGCGAGCCCAGGCGCAGGCGTGGGATTTGGGTCTCATCGAGCACCGCGCGCACCAGCACGGCCAGGTCGCCCCCGAGGGTGCTGCCGTAGCCGCCCAGATGGACCCCGGTGAGCAGGACCTCGCGCACCCCGTCGGCGACGGACCGGTTGATGGCAGCGATGATCGCCGAGAGCGGGCGGTCGCGCTCCGGACCCCGCGCCAAGGTGGTCACACAGAAGGTGCAGGCGTGGCGGCAGCCGTCCTGCACCTTGATGAAGGCGCGCTGTCGGCCGCGGGCGAACAGGGGGTTGGGCGCTGTCCCGGTGGAGCCTTGCGCCAGGATCGGCAGGTCCAGGGCCGCCGCGGCAAGCGCCACCAGCCGGTCCTTGTCGCGGTTGTCGATGAGGAGCGCCACCCCGGATTCGCGCGCCAGGTCCGCCGCCTCCAGTGACGCCAGACAGCCGGAGAGCACCAGGCGCGCGTGCGGGTGGGCGCGGTGGGCGCGCCGCAACCATTGGCGCGACTTGCGTGCCGCCTCCGCGGTGACGGCGCAGGTGTTGATGACCACCAGGTCCGCCGGCCCCGCGTCCCCGGCCAGGTCGAAGCCGCGCGCCCGAAAGCCCTGCGCCCAGTCCTCCAGTTCGGCCTCGTTGAGGCGGCAGCCGAATGACTTGAGCAGGACGCGGGGGCGGGTGCGCATGATCCTAGAAAGAGTATTTGGCCGCAAATGAACGCAAATAAGCGCAAATAAATCTGCTGGTTAGCATCGTCGCGGGGGGCACCCGGACGGTGAACATGCAGCAAAGGCCAAGCCTCTGATTATTTGCGTCAATTTGCGTTCATTTGCGGCTAAACTGCATTTTTCTGGGATGATCGGGTCGCCGGGCCTTGGCGTGGTCAGCGGGCGCCCTGGCCGCTGTCCAGGTTTGGCTTGGGGTCGGGCGGCCCGCCGGGGGCGGCGCGGCGTCCCGTGACCCGCGGGATGTGCAGCAGCAGGGTGTCGTCCTTGACCTCCCGGGTCAGGCGGCGCAGGTCGGCGTCGGCCGGTAGCGGCACGCGCCGTCTGACCGACCCCTGGGCGGCGCTGGAGCCTTGCCGGTAGCCGCCGTCGCCGACGCTGCCCTGCTCAATCGAACTGCCGCCGGTGCGCAGCGAGAGGTTGAGGCTTTGGCCGCTCGGGGTGACCTCGACCGCGTCCGGTCGGCCGCCGCTGACCTTGATCCGGAGCAGATAGCCGTTGGCCTCGGTGTCGCCTACGACATCAAGGCGCGGCGGCCCCCCGGGGAGCGCCTGCCGGCCGCCCCCGTTGACCGGGGGCTCGGTGCCGGTTCCCGCCTTGGGGGCCGCGACGGGCGCGTCAGCGGCCGATGGCGGCGGAAAACGGCCAGGTTCCTTGGCGCCTCCCGGGCCGTAGCCGGTCCAGGCCAGGGCCGGGCTGGCCGCGGCCAGCGCGCCGGCGAGGGCGATTGCGAGGCGGCGGTGGGTCATCCTAAAATCCACGAATGAACATAGATGAACACAGATTGTCTTTTAATTGTCATGCGCTTATCGCTGATATCACAGTCGCCGGCAAGGTAGGCCCCTTGGCCAAGTGTAAGTCAATGAATAATATGTGTTCATCTGTGGATAACTGCTCCTCTTAGGTTCATCGGCAGCCCCTAAGGGAGGTGGCGGCGCCTGCCGGGTTCAGCCGCGCCGGGCCCAGGTGGGGCGGTCCAGGTCGTCGGTCAGCCCGTGCTCACGCAGCCAGTCGCGGGCGTCGGTCGCGTCCTGCTCGAACCAGGCCCGGGCCGAGCCCAGCCTGAAGCTGTAGCCCCAGGCATCCATATCGGCGAGCATCCGCGCCCGTCCCATACCGGGGATCTGGTCGGCCAGCAGGATCTGCAGGTAGCAGACACCGTTCTCTTCCGGATAGTCGCCGCCCGCGTCGGTGTGCAGGACGGCGCGGCGGGCCGGGTCCATGCAGATGTAGTGGCTGGCCTCGTGCAGGACCGAGTGCAGCGGCGTGTCGGCGCGCAGATAGAGCCGGTCGCCGATCAGCCCGGCCTCGGAGTCGCCGAAGAAGCTCCCGGGGATGGGGGTGTCGGCGGGGCACGCGACGATCTGCATCCCGTAACGCGCGAGCACGGCGCCGGCCGCACCCTGGTCCGTCTCGGACCAGGCGAGGGTGGTGTCGGCGTTCGCGGCCGGTGCGGGCAAGCGGTGAGGTAATGGCTGATCGGGTAGCATGGCTGGTGAAGAATGGCAGCGGAAAATGGGCGGTCATGATAACCGATCGGCTGCCCGGCGGTGCCGCGGCACGTTTCTCCTATCGCCTCGGGCGGCAGGCGTTGTCGGAGACCTCGATCAGAAGCCCGGCTCATCAGCCATCGGCCTTGATCATCGTTCCGGCCAGCGATGCCCATTTGGAGTCCAAGGCTTCAGCCTTGGCCTGCCGATCCAAGGTTGAAGCCTTGGACAGGATTAACAGGATTTTGCAGGATTAACAGGACAAATAGCGTGCGACGCGCATCAGCAACACATCCTGTAAATCCTGAGAAATCCTGTGAATCCTGTCCATTTCTCAAGCTCACGGATAGTCTCGAATGGTAGCGGGATCTTCGCTTCGCGATACTTAAGACCCCGCGCCCGTAGGGTCCGCTGCGCGGACCGACGACCTAGAGTGAAACCGGCAGCGGCTTGACCTTCCAGATCTTCTCGGCATATTCCCGAATCGCCCGGTCGGAGGAGAATTTTCCCATGCGCGCGACATTGAGTATCGACATCCGCTCCCAGCGCGGCCGGTCCGCCCAGGCGCGGCTGACGCGCTCCTGGCAGTCGAGATAGGCGCGGTAGTCGGCCAGTACCATGAAGGGGTCCTGGTGGATCAGGTTGTCGATCAGCGGTCGGAACAGGGTGGTGTCGCCGTGGGAGAAGAGGCCCGAAGTGATGAGATCGAGCACCGATTTCAACTCGTGGTCGTCGCGGCAGATATCCCAGGGTCGATAGCCTTCTGCCTGGCGTCGGCTGACCTCCTCGGCGGTCATGCCGAAGAGGAAGAAGTTGTCCTCCCCGACCTCTTCGCGGATCTCCACGTTGGCCCCGTCCAGGGTGCCGATGGTCAGGGCGCCGTTCATGGAGAACTTCATATTGCCGGTCCCCGAGGCCTCCTTGCCGGCCAATGAGATCTGCTCCGAGATGTCGGCGGCGGGATAGAGCCGCTGGCCGTTCTGGACATTGAAGTTGGGCATGAAGGCGACGCGCAGGCTGTCGTTGACCTGGGGGTCGTGATTGATGACATCGGCCACCGCGTTGATCAGCTTGATGATCAGCTTGGCGAGGTGATAGCCGGGCGCGGCCTTGGCCCCGAAGATGAAGGTGCGTGGGACCATGGGCAGGTTCGGGTCCTGCTTGAGGCGCTGGTAGAGGCTGACGATGTGCAGCAGGTTCAGGTGCTGGCGTTTGTATTCGTGCAGGCGCTTGGCCTGGACGTCGAACAGGCTCTCCGGGTCCACCGTGACCCAGGCATGTTTCGTGAGCCACCGGGCCAGGTTGCGCTTGGCGGCGGTCTTGACCGCGCGCCAGCGCCCCTGAAAGTCGGCGTCGTCCGCATAGTTTTCCAATTCGCGCAGGCAGTTGAGGTCCGTCAGCCAGCGGTCGTCGCCGCAGGTCTCGGTGATCAGGGCGGCCAGGCGGGGGTTGCAGACGGCGATGAAGCGGCGCGGGGTGACCCCGTTGGTGACGTTGTGGAAGCGTTCGGGCCACAGGTCGTAGAAATCCTTGAGAATGGTGGTCTTGACCAGTTCGGAGTGCAGTTGCGCCACGCCGTTCACCGCGCTCGATCCGACCACCGCCAGGTTGGCCATGCGTACCCGTCGGCCGCCCTCTTCACCGATCAGCGACATCCGCGCGACCCGCCCCTCGTCGTTGAGGAAGCGCACCCGCACCTCGTCCAGAAAGCGCCGGTTGATCTCGTAGATGATCTCCAGGTGACGCGGCAGTAGCTTCTCGAAGAGCCGCACGGACCAGGTCTCCAGGGCCTCGGGCAGCAGGGTGTGATTGGTGTAGCAGAAGGTCTTGTGGGTGATGCCCCAAGCCTGGTCCCAGCCCATGCCGTGCTCGTCCATCAGCAGCCGCATCAATTCCGCTATCGCGATGGCCGGATGGGTATCGTTGAGCTGGGCGACGAACTTGTCGGCCAGGCCATCGAGCGGGCCGACCGTATGCAACTGCAGCCGGATCATGTCCTGGAGCGAGCAGGAGACGAAGAAATACTGCTGCTTCAAGCGCAGTTCCTTGCCTGCCGAGGGCTCGTCGTTGGGATAGAGGACCTTGGAGATGGTTTCGGCCTCGATCTTGGCCTGGACCGCGCCATAGTAGTCGCCGACGTTGAATGACTGGAAGTCGAATGACTCGCAGGCCTCGGACTTCCACAGTCGCAACAGGCTGACGTTGCCGACCCCGTAGCCCAGGATCGGGGTGTCATAGCCGACCCCGATGACCTCCATGTCCGCCAGCCAACGCACGCGCAAGGTGCCGTGCTCGTCGTGGTACTGCTCGGTGCGGCCGCCGAACTTGACCGGGAAGCGCAGCCCGTGGCGCAGGATCTCCCAGGGGTTGCCGTTCTTGAGCCAGGTGTCGCTCTTCTCCACCTGCCAGCCGTCCTCGATCACCTGGTCGAAGATGCCGAATTCATAGCGGATGCCGTAGCCGATGGCGGGGATCTGCACCGTGCTGAGCGAGTCCATGTAACAGGCGGCGAGCCGGCCCAGGCCGCCGTTGCCCAGACCTGGTTCCTCTTCGGTCTCGATGAGTTCGTGCAGATCGAGTCCCAACTCGGCGCCGGCCTCGCCGGCCACATCGGTGATCCCGAGGTTGACCAGGTTGTTGAGCAGGTGGGGTCCGAGCAGAAACTCGGCGGAAAAGTAGCAGACCGTGCGGGCCTTGGAGTCCCGGTAGGTCTCGGCACACTTGATCCAGCGCCCCAGCAGGCGGTCGCGTACCGTGTAGGCGGCCGCCATGTAGAGGTCGTTGGGGCTGGCGACCTCGCGGAAGCGGCCCTGGACATAGAACAGGTTGTCGATGAAGGCGCGGTTGAGCGCGTCCTTCGACATGCCGGTACGGGTGTGCTCGTGGGTCGGAGTCGCTGCCGGGTCCGGGGCTTCGAGCGTCTTCTCGGGGGACATTGGGCGCCTCTTAAGTAACGCGTCAAGAACAAGTTAAGCACAATCGTTGTCGTTGTCGTTGTCGTTGTCGGAGAAGCGATGCACTTTGGGGTGCGAGAGAATCCGGGACGCTACGATAACCTCGATTACGACAACGACAACGACAACGACGCTTTAGGCAATTGCCGGGTCTGGGGTTCAGCGCTTCCGCGCCATTACAAGGGCCAGGTCCACTGATCGAACTCCGGCTTGTCGATCCCGTTCTCGAAGGCGTAGGCGCGTGCCTCGATCTGGAGGTCGCGCAGGCGCTGCTTGACATGGGCGCCGGTGGCCTGGAGGCGCGGGACCCGGTTGATCACGTCGATGGCCAGGCTGAAGCGGTCGATCTCGTTGCTGATCGCCAGCTCCAGGGGGGTGTTGATGTTGCCTTTCTCCTTGTAGCCGCGCACATGCAGGTTTGCGTGGTTGGTGCGGCGGTAGGCCAGGCGGTGGATCAGCCAGGGGTAGCCGTGGAAGTTGAAGATGATCGGCCTGTTCTTGGTGAAGATGGAGTCGAAGTCGGCGTCGGACAGGCCGTGGGGGTGCTCGCCGGCCGGCTGCATCCGGAAGAGGTCCACGACGTTGACGAAGCGGATCTTGATGTCCGCGAAGGCCTCGCGCAGCATCGCCGTGGCGGCCAGGGCCTCCTTGGTGGGGATGTCGCCGCAGCCCACCATCACCACGTCGGGCTCGGCGCCCTGGTCGTTGCTCGCCCATTCCCAGATCCCCAGACCCTTGGTGCAGTGCTTGACCGCCTCGTCCATGCTGAGATATTGCAGGTGGTCCTGCTTGTCGCAGACGATGACGTTGATGTTGTTCATGCTGCGCAGGCAGTGGTCCGCCGTGGACAGCAGGCAATTCACGTCCGGGGGCAGGTAGATGCGGGTGACGTGCGGGTTCTTGTTGACCACCACGTCCAGGAATCCGGGGTCCTGATGGGTGAAGCCGTTGTGGTCCTGGCGCCAGACGGTGGAGGTGATCAGCAGGTTGAGCGAGGAGACGGGCGCCCGCCAGGGGATCTCGTTACAGATGGCCAGCCATTTGGCGTGCTGGTTGTACATGCTGTCGATGACGTGGACGAAGGCCTCGTAGGTGGCGAAGAAGCCGTGGCGGCCGGTGAGCAGATAGCCCTCGTACCAGCCCTCGAGCGTGTGCTCGGAGAGCATCTCCAGGACGCGCCCGTCGGGGGCGAGCTCACCGCCGTCGGCGTCCTCCGGTTTGTAATCGCACAGCCACAGCTTCTTACTGACCGCATAGATCGCGTCGAGCTTGTTGGAACTGTTCTCGTCCGGGCCGAAGACCCTGAAATTGCGCATGTTATCCGCCATGATGTCGCGCAGCATGGCGCCCAAGGGCTTGGTATTCATGGCGCGGGTGGTCCCCGGGGTGCCGACGTCCGCCGCATAGGTGCGAAAATCCGGCATGCGCAGCGCCCGGCGCAGGATGCCGCCGTTGGCGTGGGGGCTGGCGCTCATGCGCAGGTTGCCGGTGGGGGCGAGTTCCTTCAGTTCGGGGATCAGTCGGCCGGCGTCGTCGAACAGCTCCTCGGGTTTGTAGCTCCGCAGCCAGTCCTCGAGCTGCTTCAGATGCGCCGGGTTGTTGTGCAGGCCCGCGAGCGGGACCTGGTGGGCGCGCCAGAAGCCTTCCACCCGGTGACCGTCCACCTCCTTGGGGCCGGTCCAGCCCTTGGGCGAGCGCAGCACGATCATGGGCCAGTGGCCGCGGGTGGCCTCACCGCTGGTGCGCGCGGCCTGCTGGATGCCATGGATCTCGCCGAGGCAGCGATCGAGCGTGGCGGCCATGAGTTGGTGCATCGTGAGCGGGTCATCGCCCTCGACGAAGTGGGGGGTCCAGCCGTAGCCGCGCATCAGGCTCGCCAGTTCCTCGTTGGGAATGCGCGCGAGCAGGGTGGGGTTGTTGATCTTGTAGCCGTTGAGATGCAGGACCGGCAGCACGGCCCCATCGCGGATCGGATTCAGGAACTTGCTGGAGTGCCAGGAGGTGGCCAACGGGCCGGTCTCCGACTCGCCGTCGCCCACCGCCACGACCACCAGGAGGTTGGGGTTGTCGAAGGCGGCGCCGAAGGCGTGGGAGATCGAATAGCCGAGTTCCCCCCCCTCGTGGATGGAGCCGGGGGTCTCGGGGGTACAGTGGGAGCCGATGCCGCCGGGGAAGGAGAACTGCTTGAAAAAGGCCTGCAGGCCCTCCTCGTCCTCGCTCTTGTTGGGGTAGACCTCGGAGTAGGTCCCCTCCAGGTAGATTGGGGCCAGCACGCCCGGGGCGCCATGACCGGGGCCGGCCAGGAAGATGGCCTCCTGGTTCTGTGCCCGGATAATCCGGTTCATGTGGACCCAGATGAAGGACAGACCCGGGCTTGCGCCCCAATGGCCCAGCAGCCGCTCTTTGATGTGCGCCTCTTGCAGGGGCTCGCGCAACAGGGGGTTGTCCCGCAGATAGATCATGCCGGCGGCCAGGTAGTTGCAGGCGCGCCAGTAGGCGTTCATCTTGCGCAGAAGGTCGGCAGACAAGGGGTCTGGGGTCGTCGAGTCGGGCTGTTGGGCGGTCATGGACGGGTCCTCCAAGGGTGACTTTTTGCGTGTAGTGTAACGTCGAAACCTTACCGCGCCGTGAACCTCGCGGCCTGGGGGCGGCCCGACGCTGCGGCTTCGCCGGGCGATACTCGCCTAAGGATCGGGAGCGATGCAAGCGCGGGTGAGCGCGGGGACCCGCTCGATGCGCCAAGCGCGGGTTGCATGCCGCCAGAAGTCCGCCGGCGAGGTGGGGGTCGGCCCCGGGGTCTGCCCCAGCCAGGCCCAGGCGCGCCGCAGGGCGGGCATGGGGTCGGCAGGGTCCACCGGGGCCGACGCCAGTGATTTACTGAGCTTGCGGCCCGCGGCATCGACCGCCAGCGGCACATGGGCATAGGTCGGGGTGGGGAGTCCCAGGGCCTGTTGCAGCAGGCACTGGGCCGGCGTGCTGGCGAGCAGATCCGCGCCGCGGACCACCTGGCTGATGCCCTGCCAGGCATCATCGACGACGACTGCCAGTTGGTAGGCGTGGATGCCGTCGGCCCGCCGCAGCACGAAGTCACCCATGACGGCCGCGACGTCCTGCCGCTGTTCGCCTTGGATACGGTCGCGAAACTGCACCGGCGCGGGACTGGTGCGCAGGCGGATGGAGCGGGGTTGCCGCCCGGGCGGGAGTCCGTGGCGGCAGGTACCGGGGTAGATGGGGCCAACGCTGCCGCGGCGGCCGTTGCGCGCGATCTCGGTCCGCGAGCAGGCGCAGGGATAGGTCAGGCCAAGTGCGCCGAGCCGCGCCAGCGCCTCCTCATAGGCGGCGGCGCGACGGCTCTGAAACAGGGGTGCGCCATCCCACCGCAGACCCAAGGCGAGCAGGGTGCGCAGGATGCCGTCGGCTGCCCCCGGGGCCTCCCGGGGGCGGTCCAGGTCCTCGATCCGCACCAACCACTCGCCGCCGTGGGCGCGGGCGTCGGCGCAGCTCGCAACGGCCGTGACGAGTGAGCCGAAGTGCAGTGCGCCCGTGGGGGAGGGGGCAAAGCGTCCCCGGTAGGCCATGGGTGGCGCGCGCGGCCCGGTCGCGGGCGCGGCGGGGTCAGCCGCGCTGTTTTTCGCGAATCTCGTCCAGGGTCTTGCAGTCGATGCAGAGCGTGGCCGTGGGGCGGGCCTCCAGTCGGCGGATGCCGATTTCCACCCCGCACGCCTCGCAATACCCGTACTCGTGTTCGGTGATACGGGTCATGGCCTCCTCGATCTTTTTGATCAACTTGCGCTCGCGGTCCCGGGTGCGCAGTTCCAGGCTGAACTCCGACTCCTGGGTGGCGCGGTCGTTCGGGTCCGGGAAGTTGGTCGCCTCGTCCTGCATGTGGTGGACGGTCCGGTCCACCTCTTCCATCAGCGATTGCTTCCAGGCCAGCAGGATCAGGCGGAAGTGTTCCTCCTGTCCCGGGCTCATATACTCTTCGTCGCTCGCCGCCTTGTAGGGCTCAAAGCCGAAGGCCTTGGGCTCCTGATGGTTGGCTGGGTTGGATGCTGTCTCGGCCATGAACGTGCTCCCGCAGGCTCGCAGTGGGATGAGTCGCGACCCGATCCCCAGCCCCGTCGTTGGGCTGGGCCGCGAAAAGCGCCCTTTAGTACCAGATTGAGGCGCTATGGGCAACCCGCCGGGCCTCGAGAGGCACCGCGCGCGGGCGCAAGACCGGCCCGCCACCCCTGATTTGCGCCTTGAGGGAACTTGAAAAGTCGCCATTCGACCGCGATCCTCCTACGCTTGGTGTCCGGCTGAAACCGACGGGATCTTTCCGGCAGGCCACGGGCCGCGGGCTTGCCTAGTTCGCCATGCGGGTGCTCGAGGCCGCTGTGCGCGCCGCGAGGGCGGGCCACCCCACGGGCTTCGGCCGCCACCCTGGCGGCACGCCGTCGTCGGCCCTCGCGGCGCTCGCCATGGAATCGCGGCAATTGCTTCGGTGTGAACGGCCGTGCGATCCTGTTACAAGGCTGGTGCCGGGGGCGCGGCCACTGCGCGTCGCGCCAGGCGGGGGTGCGCAACGATGGCTGTCCCAAGCGTCCCCTGCGGGGACCGGTGTGCCGGGGTGGTACGCCAAGCGTCGATGCTTGAACTGGTCGAACGGCGTCTGGTTTGCACAGCCATGGGGCAGGCGAGGTAGCCGCTGGGGATCGGCACCGATTGTGGCGATTACCCGTCTATTGGTGTTGGTTCCGATTCTGAGAGTCGGCGGTTCGCGTCTTTTCCGGTTGTGCGATAATCCTCGCGTTACGCCGCTAAACTCGGGGACCGCGGGGGTTGGAGTCCGTGTACGGGTGCGCCGTCGGCTGGACCCGGACCAGCCGGAATCACGCCGCGTGGTGCAGCCGGCGAGATCGGACCATCGCGCTCTTCGTTGCGTCAATTCATAGCTTCTTGGGGGTATAGAGACTCGTGCGTCAGTTAGGTATCCTCGGGGCTGCGATTCTGTCGGTCGCCTTGACCGGTTGCTCCACGCCGAAGTTTTCTTCGTTACCGGAGGCAACTTATGAGCTGCGCTCGGCCAGCAAGTACAAGATCGGCCCCGGGGACTCGGTCCAGATTTTCGTTTGGCGCTATCCCGAGGTCAGCACCACCGTGCCGGTTCGCCCCGACGGCTATATCACGGCGCCACTGCTTGAGGATATTCCCGCCTCCGGGAAGACCCCAACCGAGCTTGCCCGCGACCTGGAGCAGGCCTTGTCGGTGTACCTGCGCGATCCCCTGGTAACGGTCATCGTGCAGGGGTTTCAGGGGATTTACCCGGAACAGATACGCGTCCTCGGCGAGGCGGCCCATGCCCAGTCGTTACGCTATATCGACGGTATGACGTTGCTTGACTTGATGATTGCGGTCGGCGGCACGACCCAGTTCGCGGCCGGCAACCGCGCAGTTTTGATGCGCTTTGAGAAAGGGGAGCGCAAGCGCTACACGGTGAGGCTCGACGACTTGATCAAGCGCGCCGACATGGCTGCCAATGTCGACATGCGCCCCGGCGATATCCTCATCATTCCCGAATCCTGGTTCTAGTTCGTGCCGTCATTATCACGCTGATCCTATGCAAGAAATTCTCCGCCTCGCCTTTCAGTACCTGGATGGCATCTGGCGTCACCGTTGGTATGCATTGGCGGTGGCACTGATCGCCAGCCCGATTGGTTGGTTCTACACCGCCAGCCTGCCCGACGAGTATGTCGCGCAGGCGCGGGTCTTTGTCGACACCGACTCGGTATTGACGCCGCTGCTGAGCGGGCTGGCCATCCAGACCAGCGACAGTCGCCGCGTGACCATGATGACCAATGTGTTATTCAGCCGCGAGAACATGGAAAAGTTGGCGCGCATGACCGACATGGACCTGACCGCCAAGACGCCGCAGCAAATGGACGACCTGGTCAAAGACCTGAAGGATCGGGTGTCGCTGGTGCGTCAAGGCGACAACATCTACACCATCGCGTTCGAGGATCGTTCGCCCGATCTCGCCAAGCGCGTCGTGCAATCGATGCTGACGATCTTTGTCGAGTCGAATCTCGGTTCCTCCCGGCAGGATCAGGACTCTGCCGAACGCTTTCTGCAGCGGGAAGTCAAGGACTACGAGCGCCGTCTGATCGACGGCGAGCGCAAGGTGAAGGATTTCAAGATACGCAATATGGACATCCTCTCCGATCGTGGGTCTTACTATACGCGCCTGCAGGCGGCGCGGGCCTCGCTCAAACGCGCTGAAGACGGCGTGCGCTCGGCGACCCGGCGCCGCGATCAGCTTGCCGATCAGATCGCCATCGCCGAAGACCAAGGCGCCGAGAGTGTCGACTATTCCGACTATCTCGGCGATGCGCTGAAAGGCCATCTCGCCGAATACGACCTACGCATCCGCGACATGCAGAAGCAACTGGATGAGTTCCTTTTGCGTTACACCGATATCCATCCGGATATCGTCGCTGCCAAGGCCGCCCTGGAGCGGCTGAAGGCCCAGCGCGAGACGGCCAAGACCGAGTTTCTTGCGAAGCAGGATCGCCACGCCGTCGTCAAATCACTCTCGGGCAACCCGATCTACCAGCAGTTGCGCATGCGTCTGTCCGAGGCGGAGTCCGAAATTGCCAATCAGCAGTCGATGGTCGAGAATCTCAAGGGCGACATCGAAAAATATCAAGCCTCCGTCGACCAAGTACTGCAGGTGGAGACGGAACAACAGCAGCTCAACCGCGACTATTCGATTCTGCGCGCGAACCACTCCCAGTTGATGGAGCGGATCGAGAAGGCCCGGATGACGCGGGAAGCGGACACGAGTGTGGATACCGTCAAGTTTCGGACCCTGGATCCGCCCAAGGTACCAAGCCAACCGAGCGCACCCAATCGCCTCCTGCTCGCCTCTTCCGTGTTCGGCAGCGCTTGGGCAGCCGGTCTTGGACTCGCCTTTCTGCTCTCGCTGCTGCGCCCCGTATTCGGCGACCGGCGGCAGTTGACGGAGGCGATCGGTCTGCCGGTACTCGGCAGCGTAAACATGGTTTGGACTGTCGCTGAGCGGCGCAAGAAATTGTGGGGGGACATCGCCTTCGGCACGGTACTGATCGGCTTGATCGGCCTGTTCGCCGCGGTGTTGACAGTCTTCTCTCTTCATATCGACATCATGTCGAAACTGCCCCTGTGAGATCGCCGCGGATGCGCCCCGGACACGATTTGCGGGACCTCGTAAGGTGCGTCCCCGGAGCACCGGTCGGCCATCCCCGCAGCACCGTGCTCGCGCCGCACGGACTGCTCGCGGTCGGACCGACCGGGCGCGCTCGCCGACCCGGTCGGGAGTGCCGCGGCACGGGCAACGCAGATTTCGATCCTCGTTTCCCTTGGGATCGCAGTGCGAGGTGCAGATGAGTATTATTGAAAAGGCAGCCGAGCGGTTGTCGGCGTCACGTCAGGCGGCCGCCGACGAGCTGCAGGTTGCGGATTCCCCCCGCGCCCCGTCGCCGGAGGCGATTGAGCCGCTCCCGCCTCGCTCCCAACCCAGGGCTGCCGGTCAGGTCCCGGTGCCGCCGACCAGCGTGGTGAATCCGGCGATTTTGCTCACCAGCCATGAAAGCGACTTTCTGCTGTCCCCCGAGGGTGGCCGCTCGCGCACCGCGGAAGAGTTCCGCGTGATCAAGCGGCCGCTGTTGGTCAACGCCTTCGAGCGGTCACTGCCGGGGGTGAAGTACCCAAACCTGATCATGGTGACCAGTTCGGTGCAGGGTGAGGGTAAGAGCTTTACCTCCCTGAACCTGGCCATTTCCATCACGATGGAGATGGACAGCACCGTGCTGTTGATCGACGCGGACGTTGCCAAGCCCGGACTGTCCCGGCGACTGGGTATCCGCGACCGCCCTGGACTGATCAATCGACTCGTCGACGAATCGATTGATCTGTCACAGGTGCTGCTCAAGACCGATATCCCCAAGTTGACGGTCCTTCCCGCGGGTGTTTCCCACAAGCGATCAACCGAGTTGTTGGCAAGCGGAAGTATGCGTCGGCTGTTGGCGGAGGTCGCCTCGCGCTATCCCGATCGTATTGTCTTGTTTGATTCACCGCCGGTCCTGGAGACGACGGAGGCGGGGGTTTTGGCGTCCTTGATGGGACAAGTGGTGATTGTGGTGGAGCAGGACAGCACTGCCCAGGGCATCGTGCGCGAGACGCTGGCCAATTTGGAGTCAAAGGACAATGTGTTCTTGATTCTCAATAAGTGCAAAGGCGGCCTGTTTACCGGCAAGTACGGCTATGGCTATGGGTACGGCTATGGTTATGGGTATGGCTATGGATACGGTTCCTACGGCGAAGTCGATGCCAAAGAAAATTAAGTATGGGTGGGCGTTAGCTTGAGTCTCGCGCGCTTGCGGTCGTGGTCGGCGCCGTCCCTGGCACCCCCGCCCCGGCGCCGGGGGGCGCCGGTTTCATTATCCGGCGGGACGCATTGGCGGCGGGTCGGGCCTCGCCCCCGGTTGCTGCGTTGGGCATTTTTCGCGCTTGGTATCTTCGCGCAGGGCGCTGTGGCCGCGCCGCTGGTCACATCTGTCGGCCTGTTGAGCAGACTGGTTTTTACCGATAATCTCTTTCTGACGAACGCCGGCGCAGTGTCCGGGACGGCCGCGCAGTCACCCGCGTTGAGTGCAGGCGGACAACGCCGCGCCACGAATCAGGGAAGAGAATTCGGGACGATCTTGCAGTTGCTGCCCAACATTGCCGGCGGCGGCGGCGGTAGCCGCTCCTCCTATCGTTTTTTCTACGGCCCGAGCGCCGTGTTCTACGGCGAGGGGCATTCTGATCTCGATCGTATCTTCCACGTCCTCCAGGCCAACGCCTCGGTGACGGTGATTGACGGCTATTTTTCGCTGCAATTGAGTGCCAATGCCAATCAGAACCTGGTCGATCCCAATGTCGGAAACGCCGGTTTCACGGCGCTGGGAAATCCCGACGCCTTCGGTCAGACCGCCTCGATCCAGATCACTCCCGTGTTCGCGTTTCCGGTGCTGCGCGGCAATTTCGCAACGGTCCAGTTCGCGCCCGGCATCAACTATGTCTTCGCGGCGAAAACCGCAGGCGGCACCGACAATAGCGGTACGACGGGGTCCCAAAGTTCACTCACCATTACCAGCGGTGACTATTTTTCCCGCATGCCCTGGCAGATCGCCGCATCGAGCAACGTCTTCAACGTCGGCAACAGCTCCGGGTCGGATTACGGCACTGGCTCCGGATCGGGGACGAGCACCGTCAGCGGTACCGTCACTTACCCAAT
This sequence comes from Candidatus Thiodictyon syntrophicum, assembly GCF_002813775.1. Classification (NCBI taxonomy): domain Bacteria; kingdom Pseudomonadati; phylum Pseudomonadota; class Gammaproteobacteria; order Chromatiales; family Chromatiaceae; genus Thiodictyon; species Candidatus Thiodictyon syntrophicum. Next base: position 5,052,980 of record NZ_CP020370.1, on the reverse strand, counting down.
CAGCGATCAGTGGCAGATCCAGGGGCTGATCGGCTACGATTGGGGGAATTATGATTCGCTGGCGCAGCCGGATGGCCTGCGCTGGCGGGTGACACCCTACTGGTCGCCGTCGCGGAACACCACCATCGGCCTCGGCTACGGCTATCGCTTTTTTGGTGCGGACTATTATGCGAATATCCAGCATCGACACCGCAAGACGGTCGTCACGGCCAGCTATGAGATCAATGTGACGAATGCGCGCACCGCCATTCTCAACAGTAACGCGGTCAATTTCCAAGACCCGTACGGAGAACCGATCACGAACCCGCTTGCCAGTCAGACCCTCTCGGGCTCGATCGCCAATCCGGCGCTGACCTCCGGCTTTTTCATTCAGAATCAGTTGCTCCTTGGTATTACCTCCCAATTCGGGCGGACTTCCGTGTCCCTGAATGTCAATAACTGGCATTGGGATTATCAGGCTACCGGCAATCAGGTCGATCAGAACCAAGGAACGTTGACATTCAGCCGCACCTTATCGCCGCGCAGCAGCGCGAGCCTGAGCCTCCAATATTGGACCTATAATCAGTCGGCGGGCGTCGGCGCGGATTTCTCCCAGATCAGCGTCGCGACCGGGTACACCTATCAGGTCAGCCGACGGACGCAGGGAAGCGCCACCTATACTTTCAGTCAGCAGGACTCGGCCACGTCGAGCCAGAATTTCGGTGAGAACCAGCTCTGGCTGACCCTCAACTGGAGCATGTAAGGCGGCATGTACGACGAATTCTATGGCCTCTCCGGCAAACCCTTCCAGTTGACCCCCGACCATCGGTTCTTTTTCGACAGTCAGGGCCACCACCGAGCCCTGGCTTACCTGCGCTACGGCTTGGAGCAGGGGGAAGGCTTCATTGTGATCACCGGGGGTATAGGAACCGGGAAGACCATCCTGGTGCGCGCGCTGTTCAGCGAACTCGAAGGGCGAAATATCATGGCCGCCCAATTGGTGACGACGCAAGTCGAACCCGAGGATATGTTGCGAATGGTCTGCGCGTCATTCGGGCTGGCGCATGAGGGTATGAACAAGGCCACGCTGCTGCACAACTTGGAAGTTATTGCCAGAACCCGGTTTGCGGAGGGGCGGCGCATCCTCCTGGTGGTCGACGAGGCGCAGAATCTTCCGCCGAGATCCCTCGAGGAACTGCGGATGTTGGCCAATTTTCAGGTCGACGGACGCTCCCTGTTTCAGAGTTTTCTGTTGGGTCAGGAAGAACTGCGGCGGACTTTGCAATTGCCCAATATGGAGCAACTGCGGCAACGCATCATCGCCGCTTACCACCTGGACCCGCTGTCACTGGAGGAAACGAGCGCCTATATCGCGTTTCGCTTGAACCGGGTCGGCTGGTCAGGGGATCCGCAGTTCGCGCCCGAGGTGTTTGAACTGGTTCACGCCCGCACCGGCGGTGTGCCGCGTCGCATCAATACCCTCTGCGATCGGCTGATGCTGTTCGGCTGCATCGAGGAGCGGCATCAACTCACGCGCGAGGATGTGCGCGTCGTGGCGGCGGAGTTGGAGCAGGAATCCGGTCGCCCCGCGGGGGGCGAGGTCGGTGCCGCGGTTGCGGAGTCCGGGACCGCCGCGGCGACTGACCCGGGGGGCGGCGGCCTGACCCCGGGAGGCCTTGGGGAGCGCCTGTCGTCACTCGAGGCGGAGGTGTCGCGGCTGCGACTGATCGTCATGCAAGAGCGAAAACTGCTCCGCAAGGCGGTGCTGCTGCAACTTGAGCTTGATGCTTATGATGACCTCGATTGACCGGCTGCACCTGCTGTGCGTGGTGGGGGCCCGACCCAATTTCATGAAGATTGCGCCGATTATGCGCGCGTTTGCGGACAGCGACGCGATCGACGCGGTCTTGGTCCATACCGGACAGCATTACGACGCGGCGATGATGGCGTCGTTCTTCGCGCAGCTTGGGATTCCCGCGCCGGATGTCGACCTTGAGGTGGGTTCCGGCAGTCATGCGGTGCAGACGGCCGATATTATGAAGCGCTTCGAGCCCGTGCTCGCGGCCCGGGCGTGCGACGCGGTGTTGGTGGTCGGCGATGTCAATTCGACGATCGCGTGTGCCTTGGTGGCCGCCAAGGAAGGTGTTCCGGTCATCCACGTCGAGGCGGGACTGCGCAGTTTCGATCGGTCGATGCCGGAAGAGATCAATCGTATCCTTACTGATCAACTGTCTGATTTACTGTTCACCACTGAGCGTAGCGCCGCGGTCAATCTCGAGCGTGAAGGGATCAGCCGCGAGCGCGTGCGATTCGTCGGCAATGTTATGATCGACACCCTGTTGAGGAATCGGGCGCGGTGCCCGCGGGCGGTCGACGTATTGTCGGTGGTCACGGGTTCGGCCCGGTGCTTCGGCGCGGCCGGTTTCGGCGTCGTCACGTTGCACCGGCCCGCCAATGTCGACACTGCGGACAGCCTGACCAGGATCGTGGACGTGCTCTGCGAGGTTGCGGCGGATTTGCCACTGGTCTTTGCGGTTCACCCGCGAACACGGGCGCGGCTGGGCGAATTCGGGCTGCTGGACACGGCGGCACGGGGGTTGTTGTTGATGCCGCCGCTGCCATATCTGGAACTGCTTGCGCTGGTTGGCGCAGCCCGGGTGGTATTGACGGATTCCGGTGGATTGCAGGAGGAGACCACTGCCTTGGGGGTGCCCTGCCTGACGCTGCGTGAGAATACCGAGCGCCCGATCACGGTCGAGGAAGGCACCAACACCGTGGTCGGAACCAACCCGGTGCTGATCCGCGGCGGGGTTCGCGCGGTCCTGGCCGGCGGGGGCAAGCGGGGGCGGGTGCCCGAGTTGTGGGACGGACGAGCGGCGGAGCGAATCCGCGATGAGGTGGTGATCTGGGCCGCCGGGCGCCGCCCCCTGGCAGTGCCGTCCAACCAGGCGCAGGTCATCCGCGGTCGGTCCTAGTCCACCGTCCTTGCGCCGCTCTTCGTTGTCACCTGGTCGCGGATCATGAATGAGGGTACGCTGGCTTATTCAGACACTTGCGCCCTTGACGACGGGCGTGATGCCGCGCGTGCCGACCCGGCGATGCTGGTCAATGCGATGACCGTCGATGTGGAAGATTATTTCCAGGTCAGTGCATTTGAGCGGCATGTCAGCCGCAACGATTGGGAGCGACTGCCCCAGCGCGTGGAAGGGTGCGTGGATCGTATTCTTGAGCGTTTTTCGGATCATGGGGTGACGGCTACCTTCTTCACGCTCGGGTGGGTGGCGGCGCGCTATCCCACGATGGTTAGACGCATCGTCGGGCAGGGGCATGAACTCGCGAGTCACGGCTGGGAGCATATCCGCGCCACCCAGCAGAGTCAGCAGCAGTTTCGTGCCGACGTCAGTCGCACGAAGTCGGCGTTGGAGCAGCTCGGTGGATGTCCGGTAATCGGCTACCGTGCGCCCAGTTTCTCCATCGGTCGGCGTAACCTTTGGGCCTTGCAGGTGTTGGACGAGTCAGGTTACCGCTATTCGTCGAGCATCTATCCGATCCATCATGACCTGTATGGGATGCCGGAGGCGAATCGCTTCCGCTTCAGGCCCTGCGGTGATTCGCCGTTTTTGGAGATTCCAGTGACCACGTTGGAGATTGCGGGGCGCAAGATGCCCTGTGGCGGGGGTGGCTATTTTCGACTGTTTCCTTATGCCTTCTCGCGCTGGGCAATACGACGAGTGAATCGCCGGGAGCGGCAGAGCTGCATTTTTTACTTTCATCCCTGGGAGATCGATCCGCAGCAGCCACGGCAACCAGGCTTGGCGACCAAGACCCGGCTACGTCACTACTTGAATCTCCATCGTATGGAGGATCGGCTGGTTTCCTTGCTGGGTGACTTTCGATGGGGGCGAATGGATGAGGTTTTCGGAATTGATCGGGGCGGGCGCTGATGGTCGAGCGTGACGTGGTCGGCGGTGGGCCCTCTGCGCTGCGGGTGCGAGCCTATGTTGCGGCCGACCGCACCCGCTGGGATGCGTTCGTTGCGGCCTGCCCCGCGGCCACCTTCTTTCATCGCGCGGGCTGGGAGCGCGTGATTACGCGGGGCCTGGGCCATCAATGCCGGTATCTGCTCGCCGAGCGTGACGGTGAGATCGAGGGCGTGCTGCCGCTCGCCGAGGTCCGAAGCCGCCTCTTCGGCCATGGCCTGATCTCGACTCCATGTTGCGTCTATGGGGGCGCGGCGACCACGAGCGAGGAGGCACGGCGGGCGTTGACGGATGAATCCGTGCGGCTGGCGCAGCGGCTGCGGGTCGATGCATTGGAGATTCGTAATCGCGAGGCGGTGTGCCCCGAGTGGCCGACGAAGGACCTCTATGCCACATTCCGGCGCCGGATCTGCGCGGACGAGGACGCTAATCTCCGGGCAATTCCCCGCAAACAGCGGGCCATGGTCCGCAAGGGCCTCACGGCCGGCTTGCAGTCATGTCAGAGTGCCGATGCCGACCGGTTTTTTCGGATTTATGCCGAGTCCATGCGCAATCTCGGTACGCCGATGTTTGCGCGGCGTTTTTTCAGGAGTCTTCTGGAAGAGTTCAGCGCCGAGACGGAAATGTCGATCATCGTTGCCGGGGATTGCGATATCGCCGCCGTGTTGAGCTTCTACTTTCGCGACGAGGTCCTGCCTTATTACGGCGGCAGTCGGCCGACCGCCCGGGCAGTGAAGGGTAATGATTTCATGTACTGGGACCTGATGCGGCGCGCGGCGGCGCGGGGTGTGCGGACCTTCGACTTCGGTCGCAGCAAGGTCGGCACCGGGTCATACGACTTCAAGCGGAATTGGGGCTTTGCGCCGGCGCCGGCACTGGTTCAGTTTAATTCCTGTTTACAAGACATTGAAATATATGTAATATATCTAGTTCGGCGCGGGTTTCCGTCACTTTTTGAATAAGTGAGAACTTCTTGAACGGACAATGGACATGCCCTCATTGCAATTCACAGAATTGTCGGCATCACAAGACGTATCAAACCGGTCATAACGGTACGCGTTTGCTGTGGCGATGTCAAAGTTGCAATAGGCTCTTTTCCGAGACCAAAGCCACCCTTATCGAGGGGCTCAGGAAACCGACCAGCTTCATCATTCAAGTGCTCAAAACGCGCACTGAGGGGATCGGCTTGAACGCCGCCTGCCGGGCCTTCGCGATTGCGAAGAATACGTTGCTCCTATGGGAGCGTCGCCTGGCCGATTGCAAGGATGTGCTGGTCATATATGCCCTGACGCACACCTTTATTGAGCAACTGATCGAAGGTGATGAGCTTTATACGAAAGTGAATAGGAATGTCCCCCCGGAGGATTGTGAAGGCTGGACGATCGTACTGATGGAAAGGGCAAGTCGATTTATCTGGGCGCTTCAGTGCGGGAAAAAGGATCGCAGCCTATTTTCATATGCCATACAAATACTTAGAGATGTCATCCTGCGTACTGGCGATGTCACTCTAGTCACCGACGGGGAACGTCGGTATGGCAATCTCCTGTTTGAAATTTGCCACGAAGTATTGCGAACCGGAAAACGCGGCCGCCCACCGAAAGTGCTTCGTCGCGGTGTGAAGGTGCGCCTTAAGAATAAAGGGAAAGGAACTGATAGAACGGGGCACTCGCGTCCCAAATACGAAACCCCTCATCCGGAGCATCCAGAAACCGATCAAGATGTGACGCCAGCCGATATTCATGCTAATCATTTGGAAGCATCGAACGCTTCATTTCGGCGAAAGAATTCTGCTTATCGCCGCCGAACGAATACGTACGCGAAGAGCATTTCTGGTTTGCAAAGAACATTGGATATGTTGTGGATTGTCCATAACTTTATTCGCAGCCACTTCACGACAAAACAGGTTCCTGCGGTGGCTCTGGGGATTCTCCAGCAGGGACTCTCGTGGGATGAGGTCCTTAGAGTTCGACAGCCCAGGTTATAAAAATACTACAAAAACATAAGGATAAGGAAGAACCAAACTGAACCAGTGCCCCGGCGCCGCTCCACTATGAGTATCACCTGGTGCGCGCCCGGGTCATGCCGCAGATCAATCCCACTAATCCCCGTTATCGCTGGTTCATCGCGGCCTGGAAACACTTGCCGTTGCCGCTGGCGAACGTCTGCGGCCCTTTTTTTTCCCGCAATCTCGGTTGATCCCGGCTGGCTACCCGAACCCATGGTTGACGCGCGACCCCATCTGTTGTTTCTCTGTCATCGGATTCCTTACCCGCCGGAGAAGGGGGACAAGATTCGTTCGTATCATTGGTGGGCGGCCTTGGTCGAGCGTTTCCGTGTTCACCTTGGGGCTTTCATCGATGACCCGGCGGATTGGGTGCACGTCGAGAAGCTGCAGGCGCAGTGTGCATCCTCGCTCTTTGTGCCCCTGCCCCGGAGCTTAGCGTCACTCAGAAGCCTGAGCGGCCTCTGGCGCGGCACGGCCTTGACCCTCCCCTATTACCGCGACGCGAGAATGACGCGGTGGGTGGAGGCGCAACGGACAACCAGCGACATTGGGTATGTGCTGGTGTTTTCATCGGCGATGGGTCAGTACGTCCAAGGTGGTTGCTGGTCGCGCGCACGGCGCGTCATGGACTTCGTGGATCTGGACTCGGATAAGTGGCAGCAATATGTACAGACACGCCCCTGGCCGACCAACTGGGTCTATCGGCGGGAGGCCCTGCGGCTGGCGCAGGCGGAGGAGGGGCTGGCGCGGACCTTCGCCGCCAGCCTGTTTGTCAGCGAACCGGAGGCGGCACTGTTTCGTAAGCGCGTCGCGGCGCTCGGAGCGCGCGTCCACGCCATTCGCAATGGCGTGGACACCGCGTATTTTCGGCCGGCGGCCGGGTGCGCATCGCCCTTCCCGGTTGATTGTGAACCGGTGGTCTTTACCGGTGCGATGGACTACTGGGCCAATGTGGACGCGGTCCTTTGGTTCATCCGTGAGGTTTGGCCCAGGGTGCGGGCGCAGCGGCCGCGGGCACTCTTTGCGATCGTCGGCTCGCGGCCATCCCCCGCGCTTGTGGCACTGGGTTGCGGTGACATTGTGGTCACCGGCCGGGTACCAGATGTGCGTCCTTATCTCCAGGCTGCCGTTGCGGTGGTGGCGCCGATGCGCGTGGCGCGCGGCATCCAGAATAAGGTATTGGAAGGCATGGCGATGGCTAAGCCCGTGGTCGTTACGTCCAAGGCACTCGAGGGCATCGCCGCGGTGGCGCAGCGTGACCTGCTGTTGGCCGACGAGCCCGGGGCTTTTGCGGACGCGGTCCTGGCGGTACTCGGCGCGGGCGACGAGGGCCTGGGATCGCGGGCGCGGCGGCTCGTGGAAAGGGAATATGATTGGGCGGTGTCGACCCAACAGCTGATAGCGTTGCTGCTGGGGCGCGATCGGGTTGCGCCGGCCTGACAGTCAAACACGCGTACCGAAGTCAAACACGCGGCGCGTGCTCACCGCGTTACATTAGGTGTAATAGAATAGTATGGTTGCTTCCATCGCTCGTGTTGCCCCGGGGAAATCGGCGTGGGGCCCGGTACTGGTCGGTCTCGTGTTCGTCTTGGCGCTGGTGTCAGCTTTGTTCGCCGACACGCTCCGGGCCCTGGTGTCGACCTGGATGGGGTCTGAAACCTATGCCCACGGGTTCCTTATCGTCCCGATCAGTTTGTGGCTGGTCTGGGAAAAACGGGCGGCCCTGAGGGTCACGGTGCCGCAGCCGACGCTGCTGCCGGCCCTGTTGATGTTGCCGGTGGGATTGGTGTGGCTGCTGGCGCAACTCGTGGACGTACGGGTCGTGCAGGAGTATGCCTTTGTCTGTCTCCTGATCCTCGCGATCTGGGCGATGATTGGCACCGCGACGGCCCGCTTCCTGGCCTTCCCGCTCGGTTTTCTGTTGCTCGCCGTGCCGGTGGGAGACGGGCTCACCTACCCCTTGATGAATTTTACGGCGGATTTTAGCGTTAATATGTTGCGGCTCACGGGTATCCCCGTCTATCGCGACGGCACTTTCTTTTCCTTGCCGACCGGGGATTGGTCGGTCATTGAAGAGTGCAGCGGGATTCGCTATCTCCTGGCCTCAGTCACCCTCGGCGTGCTCTTTTCTTACCTCACCTACAGCAAGATTTGGAAACGTGTCCTGTTCATCGCGCTGTCGGCCTTGGTTCCGATCCTCGCCAACGGACTGAGGGCCTACATGATTGTGATGATCGGCCACCTGAGCGGCATGAAACTCGCGACGGGGGTCGACCACTTGGTCTACGGATGGGTCTTTTTCGGCATCGTGATCGCGATCATGTTCGCAGTGGGCGCCATCTGGCGCGATCCGGAGCCTGACAAGGCTCCACGACAAGCCGATTCGGGTGCCGGTCGCTCGACCATCGTTGCCGCGCTGTCGGTGCTGCTGGCGAGCGCCGTCGGTCCGGGTTTGCTGCTGGCACTGGAGCGGGCTCCCGCGGGCGGGGATGAGCGGGTCGAGTTGCGTTCGCCGGCACCGGTGGGGGGGTGGCAGAGCGAGGGAGGGAATCTCTGGAGCTGGCGCCCGCATATCGTTGGTACGGATGGTGAAGTGTATGGCTTTTATCGCGCGGAGGCAGCGCCGGTCGGGTTGTATCTGGGGATTTATCGGCGTCAGCGGGAGGGCGCCGAGGTGGTGAACGTGCAAAACCAGATGGTGCCGACGAGTGACCTGGAATGGAGTGATAAGGAGATTACAACGCGCAGGATTGCCTCTCCCATCGGTGAGTTCAAGGTGAAGCAGGACCGTCTCGCGGGTCGCTTGGGTGGCCAGCGTCTGCTGGTTTGGAACTGGTACCGTATCGGTGCCGTCAATACCAGCAACCCCTTTGTTGCAAAGTTCGCGGAGGCGGCCTACCGCCTCGTTGGCCGCCAGCCAAGCGGCGCCGTGATTGTGCTGGCGGCGCCCTACCGGGAGAGTCCGGACGAGGCGGCGGCGGTCCTTACGGTGTTCATCGACGCCATGTGGCCGTCGTTGGAGGCGGAAATCCAGCGTGCCACGGGACACGGGCGGTGATTGCGCTTCGTGGGATGCCGAGACGATGCGCGGGAGCGTGGACGGCGGCTGAAATTGTTCGTTTGTCCGTGGCCTGGCCGAAGGTCGAGCCACCGGCATTCCGGATTGTGCAACCCTGATGGTGCAGACGCGATGTGTGGTGTAATCGGGATCTTTGATTGCCGCGGGCGGCGGGAGCCGTCACGCGACTTGCTTGCGCGCATGAACGACAGCCAATTTCATCGCGGACCGGACCAGGGCGCGCTGCACATTGAACCCGGCGTGGGGTTCGGACACCGCCGTCTTGCGATTATCGACCTCTCAGGCGGTGCACAGCCACTGTTCAACGAAGACCGCAGTGTGGTGGTCGTCTATAACGGGGAGATCTACAATTTTGCGGATCTGTCCGAGGAGTTGAAGGCGGCTGGTCATTTCTTTCGCACCCACTGCGATACTGAGGTGATCGTGCATGCTTGGGAGGAGTGGGGCGTGGCCTGTGTGCAGCGTTTTCGCGGAATGTTCGCCTTCGCCATTTGGGACCGTAACCGGGAGACGCTGTTTCTCGCCCGTGACCGCCTCGGGGTCAAGCCGCTTTACTATGCCTTTCTGCCGGATGGGCACCTGATTTTCTCCTCTGAGTTGAAGGCGCTCTATCTGCATCCGGGGTTGCCGCGGCAACTTGATCCCGGGGCCGTTGAGGATTATTTCGCCTATGGTTATGTGCCCGAGCCGCGGACCATTCTGACGCACGCCCTGAAACTCCCGCCCGGCCATCATCTGACCTTACGGCGCGGCGCGACGACCCCGGTTGCGCCCCAGGAGTATTGGGATGTGCCCTTTATCCCCGCGGCCCCCGCACGGGAACAGGACCTACAGGCAGAACTGATAGAGCGGTTGCGCGAGGCGGTCCGTATCCGGTTGATTGCCGAGGTGCCGGTGGGGGCCTTCCTGTCCGGCGGTGTCGATTCCAGCGCCGTGGTGGCCATGATGGCCAGCCTGTCGGCAGACCCGGTCAACACCTGCTCTATCTCCTTCGGTGATCCCCGGTTCAACGAGTCTGCGTTTGCTGCCGCGGTGGCGCGCCGCTATCACACCAACCATCGGGTCGAGCAGGTGGAGCCGGATGATTTTGCGTTGGTGGATAAGCTTGCCGACCTCTATGACGAACCCTTTGCCGACAGTTCCGCGATGCCGACCTACCGTGTTTGTGAACTGGCGCGACGGCAGGTGACGGTAGCCCTTTCGGGCGACGGCGGTGACGAGAATCTGGCTGGCTATCGCCGCTATCGCTGGCACCGGTTTGAGGAACGGCTGCGTTCGGCTCTGCCGCTGCGTTTGCGACGTCCGCTTTTCGGCACGCTCGGCCGTGTCTATCCGGGGCTTGCGTGGGCGCCGCGGCCGTTGCGCGCGAAGTCGACCTTGCAGGCCCTGGCCCGTGACACGGTGGAGGGTTACTTTCATACGGTCGCCGTCGTACCCGATGAGATGCGGTCGCGGCTTTTCAGCGCGGTTTTCCAGCGGGAACTCCAAGGCTACCGTGCGGTGGAGGTGATGCGCCGCCATGCGCAACGGGCCCCCACCGATCACGCTTTGTCATTGGTGCAATATCTGGACATAAAAACCTACTTGGTGGGCGACATCCTGACGAAGGTGGACCGCGCCAGCATGGCGCATGCCCTGGAGGTGCGGGTTCCGCTCTTGGATCATACGCTGGTGGAGTGGCTGTCCGGCCTGCCGCCGCCGCTCAAGCTCCATGGCGCCGAGGGCAAATATCTGTTCAAGAGGGCTCTGGCCCCTTATTTGCCCGAAGATCTCCTGTACCGTGCCAAGATGGGATTTGCGGTGCCGCTCGCCGGTTGGTTTCGCGGGCCCCTGCGGGAGCGCTTACGCGCTGCGGTCCTGGGTCCGGTGCTTGCCGAATCGAACATCTTCGATCGGGACTATTTGATCCAGTTGCTGGCGCAGCATCAGTGCGGGGCTAGGGATTACAGTGCGTCGCTGTGGAGTCTACTGATGTTTGAAGCCTTTCTGCGGCGGGTCGGACTGGGGCCGGGCGGGGTCGCGGCGTGAAGATTCTGCATGTTCTGGATCACTCGATTCCTCTGCATAGCGGTTATACCTTTCGGACGCGCGCGATCCTGGAGCATCAGCGGGCGCTGGGCTGGGAGACCGCCCAGGTTACATCGGCGAAGCACCACGGCGCTGGTGCCGCGGTGGAGGTCGTCGATGGACTTGAATTTTACCGGACCACGGCCGGAGCGGGGTTGCTTGCACGGCTGCCGTTGATCAATCAGTGGGACGTGATCCGCGGTTTGGAAAGGCGGCTGACGCAGGTGATCGAGCAGGAGCGTCCGGACCTCTTGCACGCGCACTCGCCGAGTCTGAACGGGGTGGCGGCGATCCGGGCCGGTCGGCGCTGCGCGCTGCCGGTGGTCTATGAGTGCCGCGCCTTCTGGGAGGATGCCGCCACCGACCATGGCACCAACTCGTCGTGGGGTCTACGCTATCGTCTCTCCAGGCGTCTGGAGACCTGGGTCTTTCGGCATTGCGACGCGGTCACCTGCATCTGTGAGGGATTACGCACGGATATCTGCGCGCGCGGCATTCCCGCCTCCAAGGTGACTGTCATTCCCAACGGGGTCGACCTTGCCCGCTTTCAATATGGTCTGTCGCGGGACCCGGCCCTGGCCGCTGAGCTGGGACTGACTGATCACGTCGTCTTCGGGTTCATCGGCTCTTTCTATTCCTATGAGGGGCTGTCGCTCGCGCTGCGGGCCTTGCCGCTGATTATTCGCGAGGCACCGCGGATCCGCTTGCTGCTGGTGGGTGGCGGTCCCCAAGAGTCCGCACTGAAGCGCCTGACCAGCGAACTTGGCCTCGATGCTTATGTCATTTTTTCCGGGCGGGTGCCGCACGACCAGGTCGAGCGCTACTACCGCTTGGTCGATGTCCTGCTGTACCCGCGCCTGCCCATGCGACTGACGGATCTCGTCACTCCCCTCAAGCCCTTGGAGGCGATGGCCCAAGGCATCCTGGTCATGGCCTCGGACGTCGGGGGGCATCGGGAACTGATCCGCGATGGCGAGACCGGAACCTTGTTTCCCGCCGGTGATGCGCAATCCTTGGCGTGGGCCGTGCTCGACTTGCTAAGTCGACGGGGCGCATGGGATAGTCTGCGGCGGCGGGCGCGTGCCGCGGTCGAGCGTGAGCGTGGTTGGCCACTGAGCGTGGAGCGCTACCGCTGCGTTTATGACGGGTTGCTATTGTCGCGGGCGTGAAGACACGCGGTGCGGGCGGGGTAATGGCGGTCGGGTCCCGGGCCGACTTGGTACGGCATCACTCGGTCGTTTTTTTGTGGTCAGCAAGGTGGTAATCGCCGGATGCGCGACTTATTCGTCACACTGGTGGTCTTCGGCAGCATCCCGCTGATTCTGCGCAAGCCATTTTTCGGCGTGCTGATCGGGAGCTGGCTCGGGCTGATGAACCCGCATATTCTGTGTTGGAGCTTCGCGGCTGGAAAGCCCTTTGCGCTTATCGTCGCGCTGACGCTGATCCTGTCCTTCCTGATTTCCAAGGAGCCGAAGCGGTTGCCCGCGTCGGCACTCGTTGGGCTGTTGGGATTCTGGTGGTTCTGGTTGTTCGTGACGACCCTGACCGCCTTTTACCCCGATACTGCCTGGGATTATTGGGATCGGGCCTGGCGGATCATGCTCCTGACGTTTCTCACCATCGTGCTGTTGACGTCGCGCGAGCGCATCGACGCCCTGGTCTGGACCTGTGTCATTTCGCTCGGATTCTATGGTGTCAAGGGCGGCATCTTTACCCTGTTGGGTGGTGGTGCCAGTCATGTCAACGGACCGGCCGGTACCTTTATCGGAGGCAATAACGAGATCGGACTTGCGCTGGTCATGACCATCCCGCTGATACGTTATCTCCAGCTGACAAGTACGAACCGATGGGTCAGGTACGCGATGATGGCAGCCATGGGCCTGTGCGTCGTTGCCGTCCTCGGTACCCAATCGCGCGGCGCCCTGCTGGGATTGATGGTAATGATCCTGTATCTGGCGGTGAAGACTCGCAACCGGGCGGGGCTGTTGCTATTGCTGGCGCTGTCCCTGCCGCTGGCGTTCATGATCATGCCGGAGAGCTGGTACAGCCGGATGGATACGATACAGGCGTATGATCAGGACGCCTCCGCGCTGGGGCGTATCAATGCCTGGTGGACGGCCTGGTACCTCGCCCTCGAACACCCGTTTGTGGGCGGCGGCTTCAATGTTTTCCTGCGGCCGACCTTTATCCAATATGCCCCGAACCCGCGGGATGTACACGACGCCCACAGCATCTATTTCCAGGTGCTGGGTCAGCAGGGATTTGTCGGTCTCTTTACCTTTCTCGGGATCATGTTCGGTTCGTTTGTCAGCTTGAACCGGATAAGGAAGTTCGCGCGCTCGCATGAGCAATTGCAGTGGATGGGAGACCTGTCGTCAATGGTGTTCGTAAGTATTATCGGCTACGCGACCAGTGGGGCCTTTCTGGGGCTGGCGATGTTCGACTACTATTACACGCTGGTGGCGATCACGATCGGACTGACGACGGTTGCGCATCGCTATGCCGCGCAGGGTGTGCCGGAGATTGCAGAGGTGGCCCCGCGTCCTGTGATCGGCGTTGCGGTTGGGGCTGTCGGCGCTGCTGCCAATCGCTTCGCACCGCCGCGGCGTTGGCTCCTGGGCGCCATCGCGGGATGGTTTGGGAAGCTATGAGGTCCACGCCGACGCTTGCGGTACGCGCGGACGGGGCCCAGCGTTTGTCTTTGGGCAGCCATACTCACTGAAGGTTGACGACAATGGGCGCATTTTTGTTGATAGTGGAACCGCACCGGCTGCGTGAAGGCGGGCGCCTGGAACGCGGACTCGATATCTTCAGGCAGATGGGGTTCGCCGCGCCCCGGTACATTGACCAGGGCGCCTGCGGCTTGTGGTTGTTCCCAAAACTGGGCCAGACCGAGATCAGCTATCTGGATTGCGGTAACGGCGACTTCGTGTGTACCACCGGAACCCTGTTCAGCCGGGGGCGGCGCGGCACCGTGGTGCTGCGGGAAATCTATGACGGATTCGGCGGTGGCACTGGCGTTGCGCCGAGCGTGCGCGGGGTCTTTCACCTGATCCTGCGCAAACAGGGCATCCTTTATCTCGTCAATGACGCCGCCGGCCTGCTGTCAGTCTATTTCAACGCGGATCGCCGCGTGTTTTCGTCGAGCTGGCTGGCTGTCTGTTGTTTGGCCGACCACCTGACCTTGTCGACCCAAAGCGCCTACGAGTACGTATTCAATGGTTCGGTGCTGGGCAACTGTACCCTGGTCCGGGAAGTCGAACTGCTCGCCCTCAACAGCCATGTCGAATTCGGATCAGGGGCGCCGCGCCTGATTATCCGGTCCCCGGTCATTCCACGTCCGCCGCGCGGCTCGCGCGAAGAACTTCTGGAGGAGTCCCTGCGGCTGCTCCGGGGGTATTTTCGGGAACTCGTCGCGGCCTTCCCCGCCGGTTTCAACTGTGCATTATCCGGCGGGTACGATTCCCGGCTCATTCTTGGCCTCCTGTTGGAGCAGGGTGCCGCGCCTAACCTTTTTGTTTACGGTCGCGACACCGACGACGACGTCGTCGTTGCCAAGACCATCGCCGCCGGCGAAGGGCTGGGCCTCCTCACTCTTGATCGCTCTACCCGCGACCGATGTGGACCCGATGCATTTCCCGAACAGGTCAGACGGAATTTCTATGGCAGCGATGGCGGCTCCTATGGGGGACTGCTCAATTGGGATTCCGAGTCCTCGGAGGTCCGCCGCCGCACCGCCGATGGGCGCGCCTGTTTGAATGGCGGGGGCGGTGAGGTCTTTCGCAACTTTTTCTATCTTCCGAACCGCCGCTTTACCATGCGTCAACTGTTGTGGTCATTTTACGGACAGTTCGAGCCGCGTTGGACCACCGCCGAATTTGATGAAGACAGCCATTTTACCGCCTTGGAGTCGAAGCTTGCCGAAACCCTTGGGGATAGCAACCCCAACCTTGAGCGCCATGTAATCGAATGGCTATATCCCCATTTCCGTTGTCGCTCCTGGGTTGCTAAAGAGATGCAGTTCGGCAACCGGGCGGGCACGCAGTTGAATCCTTTTCTCGACGACCGGATTTCGCAATGGGCCGGTTCTCTTTCCATCGACCTGAAAAACCTGGGTCGGTTCGAGGCCGAGTTGATCAGGCGGGTCAATCCGCGCTTGGCCGCGTACCTCTCGGCCTATGGGCACTCCTTCACCGCCGACCCGCCGTGGCCATATCGCGCGGCCTACCAACTGGGTCAGTGGCGTAGCCCCAGGCTGCGGCGCGTCATGTTCCGACTGCGTGCCCGCACGCGTCGGGGCCGGCATCAGTTCCACGGCTACGGTGCCCCGGCTTATATTCATTCGCTGTTCGGCGATCAACCATGCGGCATGTCCCGGCTGTTCCGGCTCGAGCGGGTCGGCAGCGATGCTCAGTGGCACCGTATCTGGGCGCTGGAATACCTCTGTCGGGAACTGTCACTTGACTGATGCGTGGCGACGATCCTGCCGCGCAAGATGTCCGTTCAGGGACGCTTGGAAAACCGCGCGGAGCTAGTGCCCTAAGAAGAGTATTTGGCCGCAAATGAACGCAAATACGCGCAAATAAATCTGTTGGTTGGCATTGGCGCGGGTATCACCCGGACGGTGAATATGCGGCAAAGGCCGAGTCTCTCGATTATTTGCGTCAATTTGCGTTCATTTGCGGCTAAACTGCTTTTTCCGGCCTCATGGACTGGCCGCCGGCTCCAGTCCGGTGGGGTCGGTCCCGACCTCTTCCGTGCTGACGAAGTAAAAACCACACTGTTCTGGTGTCAAATTCTCGGCGGCCGTCCGTGGGTATTTGCGGCAACTTGGCGGCCGTACATGGTAGACCGCGCAACTGCTCAGCCCCTGATCGTCGAAACGCAGGAAGGGGCAAGGATAGGGGAGCTTGCAGCAGGCGCCGCAACGGTTGCACTCACCCTGGCGAGTGGCGTCAATCGGTAGGAGAGAAGTAGTTAAGCGCTTGAGTTTATTTAGCATCCGGAGGGGGCTCCTGAGGGCTCATGACCGCAATGGGGCAGGGCATATAGACGCGTACAGTATTAGAAAGGGCTGCTCTTGTCACTGGGTGGGGTGCGGTCAAAACCTTGTTATTTGTACTATTAGGGGCTGCGTCCCGCGGCCTGCCTGGTAGCGTTGCTGGTGCGGCGCTGTCGGCGTGCGCGTAACCGCTTGTTTGGCTTCGCCCCGGCGCTGCGGCGGGCGGAGGCTCGCGGCGGTTCGCGCGCGCCCGCCCCCTCGGATGGGGGCGGGCGAGTCGCTCTCCAAGTCTCTCAAGTCGACGTAATCGTCGCCTGGGCTTGGTGCTGGGCAGTCTTTTCGTTGAAAATCCATTGACCCTGGTGCATCGCAGTAATATTTGCGACCATGTTGTGTCCACCGATATAGCCTTGGACCATCCACTCGTGCTGGTTGAGCTGGGTTGCGGTTCCGTAGGAATCAAATCCGGCGATGTGGCCGGTGATGTTGTACTCCCCGTCGCGGACCCGATACAGCGTCGCGTAGGCCTCCTGGCCGCGGATGTAGCCTGTGAGCTTGTAACGGCCGGCGGTGATCTCCTTGATCGTGGCGAAAGATTCGTACCCATCGACGCGGCCTACCGCGGTAAACATATGATATCGACCCCTGGCCGGCGGCGACCGATCGGGATTTGCATGCGCGGTGTCGGTCGGGCGCTGCTGCCGGGCAGCGCGGCGCGAGTCCCAGCCGCGGGGCCTGTCAACGCGGCTGCTGCCCGTCCGGCGCAAACCGCTTCAATTCGGAGTTTGTCGTCACGTGTCTTTCAGCCCCCACCCCCTGTCCGCGCCGACCGCGGTGACCAACTTTGAGGCCCTGGATGGCGTCCAGGAGCAAGCCCGGCGGCACCTTCTGGACCTCCAGGCCCGTTTGGTGGAGCCCACCGCCGCGCAGGAGCCCCCGCGGGGGCTTCTGAGACGGCTGCGGACGCGCCGTGTAATGCCTGCGCAGCCCGTCGTCGGGCTCTATCTATGGGGCGGCGTTGGCCGCGGCAAGACCTATCTGATGGATTGGTTCTGCGACGCCCTGCCGGTGGCGCAGAAGCGTCGGGTCCATTTTCACCATTTCATGCGTGAAGTCCATGACGCCATGTCCAAGCTGCCGCGCCAGCCGGACCCGCTGGAGGTGATTGGTGGCCGCTGGCGCGAGGGTGTGCGGGTGCTGTGCCTGGACGAGTTCGTGGTGACCGATATCGCGGACGCCATGATCCTGCATCGGTTGCTGGGCGCGCTGCTGCGGCGCGGCATGACGCTGGTGATCACCTCCAACACCCACCCTGAGCAACTCTATCGCAACGGCCTGCAACGCCAATCGTTTCTGCCGGCGATCGAGCTGCTGAAAACGCACACGCGTGTGTTTGAATTGGCCGGCACGCTCGACTATCGACTGCGTAACCTGTCCCAGGCCGGGGTCTACTTCGTCGGCGCCGAGGGGGTCGTCAGGCTGGCCGAGCACTTTGAACATTTGACGGGCGGGCACGGGGCGGTCGAGGAGCGCTTCAGCGTCAACGGACGGACCTTTCCCGCCCGTCGTGTCGGCCCGGATGTCGCTTGGTTCGACTTCCAGGACCTGTGCGCCACCCCGCGTTGCGTCGCGGACTACATCGAGATCGCCCGTCTGTTCCACACCGTGCTGTTGTCCGGCGTGCCGGTGTTTACTCACCGGCAGGAGGCGGCGGCGCGGCGCTTCGTGCATCTGATCGACGAATTCTACGACCGGCGCGTGAAGCTCGTCATCGCCGCTGCCGCGCCGATCGCACAATTATACCCTGGGGGGTTCGTGGACTTTCCCTTTGAGCGGGTGCGAAGCCGTTTGGTCGAGATGCAGTCCCACGCCTACCTGGCGGCCCCCGGCACAGCTTAGCAGGTCGGCCCGGCGCAACTCCGGGCGGGTCGCGCCTTGGGTTCCGGGCACCGGGTCAGCGTTGGTCGGCGCAGGCAATTGCGACCGGTCTATTGGCGGAGAGGGAGGGATTCGAACCCTCGATAGGCTGTTAACCTATACACACTTTCCAGGCGTGCTCCTTAAGCCACTCGGACACCTCTCCGGGGTGTTTGCGGGCGCGGGGCGGACTTCCAAGGATTTCTCCGTGGATCACTCGTTTCCCGTCGCTCGCGAGCCAGGCACAATACAGCAACCCGGCGCCACTTTCAAATCGCCGATTTTTTCCCTGCCGGCCGCCTCCGCCGGCCAGCCACCTGATGCCCCACCTGATCCCCTGATGCCCATACCACACCCTGTCCCCGCCGCCCGGCCGACGCTCGCCGAGTCGGCCGATCGTCACCGGCTCTACGAATGCGCGGTGCAGAATCCGCGCTCGGAGGTGGATTTTATCGACCGCACCTACCGGCAACTGCGCGGCCGCAGTGCCCGCTGGTTGCGGGAGGATTTTTGCGGCACTGCCGCGGTCTGCTGCGAGTGGGTCCGTCGGCGCAAGACCAACCGTGCCCTCGGAGTGGACCTGGACCCGGTGGTCCTGGACTGGGGGCGGTGCCACAACCTGGCGGCGCTGCCGGCCAGCCAGCGCGCCCGCGTCCAATTGCTCGAGCAGGACGTCGCGACCGCTGCCAGCCGCCCCCTGGACCTGGTGTTGGCCATGAACTTCAGCTATTGGCTCCTTGCCGGTCGCGCCGCCTTGCGGGCCTATTTTGCGCAGGTGCGCGCGGCCCTGGCACCGGACGGGGTCTTTCTGCTGGACGCCTACGGGGGCTACGACGCCTATCGGCGGATCATCGAGGAACGGCCGGTGGATGACCCCGAACTGGGGCGCTTCGCCTACCAATGGGAGCAGGCCTTGTATGACCCGATCAGCGGCCGGCTGGTCTGCTATATCCATTTCAACTTCGCGGACGGTTCCCGCCTGGAGCGTGCCTTCACCTACGACTGGCGGTTGTGGTCCCTGCCGGAGATCCGGGAACTGCTGACCGAGGCGGGATTCTCCCGGGTGCTGGTCTACTGGCAGGGCTGGGACCCGGACGGTCGCCCGGACGGCCACTTCCAGCCGGTGGCGACCGGGGAGCCGGACGCCGGGTGGATCGCCTACCTGTCGGCAGAGCCGTGAAGGCCGCAACGGGCGATGATGAAGTCCACGATCGTCTCCCCCGCGTGCAGCGGCAGGCGCGGTGGATGCTCGCCCGCGGGCAGCGCGTCGTCCGTTGCCACGGCGATGATCCGCGCGTCGCGCGGATAGAGGGGCGGCTCACCCAACACGGCGCGGTAGACCTCGATCTTCGGATAATCGGCATACTTGAAGCCCTCCGCGAGCACCAGGTCCAGGTCCCCGGGGGCGAAGCGCGTGAGCAGTTCCTCCAGGTCCGGGTCCGCGCCCCGCACCCGGTTCTCCACCTGCAGCGCCCAGCGCTCGGACGACGCCAGCAGGACCTGGTCGGCCCCGGCCGCGCGCAGTTCAAAGCTGTCCTTCCCCGGTCGATCCAGGTCGAAGCAATGGTGGGCGTGTTTGAGATAGCCGACCCGCAGTCCCCGGTCCTTGAGGATGGGGACCAGTCGGCGCAGCAGGGTGGTCTTGCCGCCGCCGCTGGGGGCGACGAAGCCGATGACGGGGATGGGGTGCAAGGGCATGGTAAGGGTGCTCCGGGGGTTGCTGCGATTTTAAGCCCAAGCGCGCCCCGGGCGACGCCCAGTGGCACTTGGACATTTCGTGGGCAGCGCCCCACAATGGGTAATGCAGGTGCGGGCGCAGCGCTTGACGGCGCTGCCCCCACCGAGACGCCGCCGCCCTTTTTCGTCAGCAGTCGGCGCCCAGGTCCCCCCAACCCCAACCCCGAACCAAGCCCCAAACACTCAACGCTATGGCTCAGTATATCTACACCATGAATCGGGTCGGCAAGGTCGTGCCGCCCAAGCGCGTGATCCTGCGCGACATCTCACTGTCCTTCTTCCCCGGGGCCAAGATCGGCGTCCTGGGCGTGAACGGTTCGGGCAAGTCGACCTTGCTGCGCATCATGGCCGGATTGGACACGGAGATCGAGGGTGAGGCGCGCGCCCAGCCCGGCATCAAGGTCGGCTTTCTGCCCCAGGAGCCGCACTTGGACCCGACGCAGGACGTGCGCGGTAACGTGGAAGGCGCCCTGGGGCATATCAAGGAGGCCTTGGTCCGCCTCGACGCCGTCTATGCCGCCTACGCCGATGAGGACGCCGACTTCGATGCCTTGGCCAAGGAACAGGCGGAGCTCGAGCACCTGATCGACGCCACCGACGGTCACAACCTGGACCGTACCCTGGAGGTGGCCGCGGACGCCCTGCGCCTTCCGCCCTGGGACGCCCAGGTTGCCACCCTCTCCGGGGGCGAGCGGCGGCGGGTCGCCCTGTGCCGGCTGCTGCTGTCCAAGCCCGACATGTTGCTGCTGGATGAGCCGACCAATCACCTGGACGCGGAGTCCGTGGCCTGGCTGGAGCGCTTTCTCCACGAGTACCCCGGCACTGTGGTCGCCGTCACCCACGATCGCTATTTCCTGGACAATGTGGCGGGCTGGATTCTGGAGTTGGACCGCGGCCACGGTATCCCCTGGGAGGGTAACTACTCCTCCTGGCTGGAACAGAAGGAGCGCCGTCTGGAATTGGAGGAGAAGACCGAGGCGGCCCGGGTCAAGACCATGAAGCAAGAGCTCGAATGGGTGCGCGCTAACCCCAAGGGGCGCCACGCCAAGAGCAAGGCGCGTCTGGCCCGCTTCGATGAGTTGCAGACCACTGAATTTCAGGCGCGCAACGAGACCAACGAGATCTATATCCCGCCGGGTCCGCGCCTGGGGGACCTGGTGATCGAAGCGGTGGGGATCAAGAAGGCGTTCGGGGACAACCTCCTCTACGACAATCTCTCGTTCAACCTGCCCAAGGGCGGCATCGTGGGCGTTATCGGTCCCAACGGGGCGGGGAAGACCACGCTCTTTCGTATCATCAACGGTCAGGAGCAGCCGGACGCCGGGCAGTTTCGGCTCGGCGAAACCGTCCAGGTCGCCTGCGTGGACCAGAGCCGCGATGCCCTCGACGACACCAAGACGGTGTGGGAGGAGATCTCCGACGGGCTCGACAACATCATCGTCGGCCGCTACGAGATGCCGTCGCGCGCCTACTGCGGGCGCTTCAACTTCAAGGGGTCGGATCAGCAGAAGCGCATCGGCGACCTCTCCGGCGGCGAGCGCAACCGCGTCCATCTGGCCAAGTTGTTGAAGAGCGGCGGCAACCTGCTCCTGCTTGACGAGCCCACCAACGATCTGGACGTGGAGACCCTGCGCGCCCTGGAGGAGGCCCTGCTCACCTTCCCCGGCTGTGCCGTGGTGATCAGCCATGACCGCTGGTTCCTGGACCGCATCGCCACCCACATGCTGGCCTTCGAGGGGGATTCCCAGGCGGTCTGGTTCGAGGGCAACTACGCCGACTATGAGGCCGATCGCCATCGCCGACTCGGTACCGAGGCCGACCAACCGCACCGCATCAAGTACCGTCGGCTCTCCGCTTGAGGCGTCGGCGCTCCGGCACGCGTTGAGATGGCCGTCCGGTTCCATCGCCTTCTGGCGCACCGCCGCCACCGCGGCCGAGCGCCGCGGCGGCCGGCGGCGCTGCAACTGGCGAGTCTTGGCCTGGTCACCGCGGCGCTCGGGGTGTTGGTCGCCCTCGCCCTCTGGGTCTGGCCCCACGGCTATCCCGGCCGGGTCGGCGCCGCTCCCGCGGGCGCGGGCCTGACGCTCGCCCTGGCCTTGGCCGGCAGCGCCGCCGCGCTGTCACTCGGGGTCTTCGTCCGGTTGCGGCGACTCGCCCGCGCGCAAACGGCGGAGCTGGGCGATCTGCGCGCGGCCGGCGAGATTCTGCGCGCCATCCTCGGCACCACCGGCAAAGGGGTGATCCTGGCGGACCCGGGGTTGCGCATCCGGATCTTCAATCCGGCCGCCGAGATCCTCTTCCGGCGCCTGTGCGACGAGACCCTGTCGGTCCCGGTGACGGCCCTGATCCCCAGCCTGGCGACCCCGGCCGCGGTGGCGCCGGCCGCCGGCGAGGCGGCGGAGAGTCCGCGCGTGCGTCACTGCCACGGGGTGCGTGCCGGGGTGGAGTTTCCGGCGCGGCTGCTGCTGCGCAACCTGACCCTCGACGGGGCGCCCTGGCTCCTGATCCTGGTCGAGGACCTGACCGAGAGTGAACGCGCCGAGGCGCGGCTCGACTACCTGGAGCATCATGATCCGCTCACCGGTCTCAGCAACCGGCGCACCATCGAGCGGCTGATCGGGGCCAGCATCGCCGATCCCGAGCGCGCCGAGCGTCCGCACGCCCTCTGCCTGATCGATCTGGACCATTTCAAGATCATCAACGCCACCTGTGGTCACGCGGCGGGGGACAAGCTGCTCAAGCAATTGGGCCGGATCATCGCCGCCAGGCTCCCCACCGCCACCGCCATGGCCAGATTGGGGGGCGACGAGTTCGCGGCCCTGTTCGTGGGCGACGCCGTCGCCGACGCGCCGGCCGCCTGCGAGGCCTTGGTGCGGACCCTGCGCAGTTTCCCCTTTACCTGGGAGGGGCGTTCCTACGATCTCACGATCAGCGTTGGGATCGCCGACTTTGAGCCGACGCAAGGGGCACTGATCGCGCTCGGTCGGGCCGACATCGCCTGTCAGGTGGCAAAGACCCAGGGTGGGGGGCGGCTGCATCGCTACAGCCCCGAGGATACCGGCAGCATGCGCTGTCAGGGGGACCTGGAACTCGTCTCCAGCATCGGTCGCGCCCTGGACGCTGACCGGTTTCGCGTCGTGGCGCAACCCATCAGGCCGCTGCTGGACCCCGGCGCACCCACCCACTACGAGATCCTGGTACGGATGCAGGACGACCAGGGCCGTTTGGTGGCCCCGGACGACTTCATTCCCGCCGCCGAGCGCTACGTGCTGATGCCGACGGTGGATCGCTGGATCCTGGCTCATGTCCTGCGCAGTCAGGCGCCGCGGTTGCGCCGGTGGCACGCGCGGTACCCGGACCGGTTTCTGTTCGCCGTCAATCTCTCCGCCACCACCTTGGTGGACGAGGGCTTCCTTCCCTACCTGCAGCGCCAGTTCCGCGACTATTGCGTGCCCTATCCGAGCATTTGCTTCGAGGTCACGGAGACCGCCGCGGTCTCCGACCTGGGGCGCGCGCGCGCCTTCATGCAGCGCCTCTGCGACCTGGGCAGTTGCTTCGCGGTGGATGACTTCGGCACCGGCTTCGCTTCCTATACCTATGTGAAGTCACTGCCGATCCGCTATCTCAAGATCGACGGCAGTTTTGTGCACCACCTGATCGATGAACCGGTGGACCGCGCCTTTGTCGAGTCCATCAACCACATCGGCCATGTGCTTGGGCTCCAGACCATCGCGGAATGGGCCGAGACCCCCGCGGTGGTGGAGGTCCTGCGGGGCCTGGGGGTCGACTTCGCCCAGGGCTATGGGGTCGGCGTGCCGGTGGCGCTGGGCGACCTGCGGTTTGACGACGACGACGAAGAAGAAGAGGATTTGTCCGCAAATGAACGCAAATAAACGCAAATGGAAGAAGGACGATTGCTTCCTTGAGGGTCGCGGCACTGCTTGTGTCCCGGGCAGCGGACCCCCGGCGGCGCCAAGCCCCTAACCCCGGCGGCGGTCGGCAGCCCTGTTCATTGTTCTTATTTGCGTTCATTCGCGTTCATTTGCGGACCATTATCTTCCTTCGCGCCGGACTACCCTGATGCACCACACCGAGCACCTGATCGAGCGGGCCGAATCGCTCATTGACCGGCTGGAGCGCCTGCTCCCGGAGCCGCCGCCGCCCACCGATTGGGGCGCGCGGGCCTTTCGCTGGCGTAGCCGCGGCGGCCGGGCCTGGCTGGCGGCGGAGCACAGGCCCCACCGTCTGGACCCCGCCGATCTGCTGTGTCTGGAGCGCCAGAAGGCCGAGATCGAGCGCAATACCCGCCAATTCCTGGCCGGGCGCGGTGCCAACAACCTGCTCCTGTGGGGCTCCCGCGGGACCGGCAAGTCATCCCTGATCAAGGCCGTCTTCACGGCCAATCAGGACCGGGGGCTGCGCCTGATCGAGGTGGACAAGGATGACCTGACGGACCTGCCGGACATTCTCGACCTGGTCCGCCCCCGCCCCGAGCGCTTCATCCTGTTTTGCGACGACCTCTCATTCGAGGCCAATGAACCCGGCTACAAGGCACTCAAGGCCGCGCTGGAGGGGTCCATCACTGCCACCCCGGACAACCTGCTGATCTACGCCACCTCCAATCGCCGCCACCTGATGCCCGAGTTCCAGGCCGAGAACCGTGAGGCGCATCTGGTCGACGGTGAATTGCACCAGGGCGAGTCGGTGGAGGAAAAAGTTTCACTCTCCGACCGCTTCGGCCTCTGGATCAGCTTCCACCCCTTCACCCAGGCCCAATACCTCACCCTGGTCCGTCACTGGTGCGCGCGCCTCGGCGCTACCACCCCTCTGGAGTGGGCACCGGTCGAGGCGGCGGCCCTGCAATGGGCCCTGCGCCGCGGCTCGCGCAGCGGGCGCACCGCCTGGCAGTTTGCCCGGGATTGGGTGGGGCGCGGTGGGTAAGACCAGGACGCGGCGCAGTAGACCCGCAAAGAGTGATTGTCCGCGGCTGAACGCAAATGGACTCAGGAACTTGATGGTTTAGAGTGCGTCGCCCCCGGGGTAATGCCTCGGTATTATTATTTCCCGGCCGGACGGCGCATTCGCTGCGTCCGGAAGATTGCGCTCAATTAACATGGTCTTGGGTTGATGCGTACATCAACAACTGATCCCGGTCTAGGAGGATGTCGATGAGTACCTTTACCGGCGTAGCAAGCGACTTGGACGAGATGGTTGCCTATGAATTTCAGGCACTGGAATACCTGCGCGGAAGCCTTTTCGGGCAGTCTGCATCGTCCTGTCATGGCATCGAGTTGACGCTTGGCAACTTGAATCGTGAAGGTCGCCAACAAATTCAGTTCTCTTCTGTTATGCGAGACGGTGATTGCGACGACGCTTTGCGGTCGGCTCTGTCCCGGCTGCGTCCGCTTGCTTTTAGCGCCGGATTCAAGTTGCACGATATGATTGTGGAATGGATTCTTCGTGCTAACGGGCGCAATGACTGGGCGTTTAAGAAGAAGCTGGAAAATTATGATAGTCTCATCCTCAATAGCTCCCTGGTTGAACCGGATTTTCTGGCCCAGCGACCGATCCTAAGTAAGGCGTTCTGGGAACTCTATCGTTATTTCGTACCGTATCGGGGCACGGTTATCCACTCCGGCGGAGTGCTCGTTGCGACTGACGGGACCGTCGAGATCACAAAGCGGTCAAAGCCGCATCAGCCGCCTGCGCCTCCTCTAAGGCTGACGGACGTCGAGCAGTCGTCTTATATTCGCGCAATGTGCCTAATTGCGAATCATCATGTCGGACGGGTCACGATCAATCCGCATTTTGAGATGCTTATCGAGTCTGACCTGGCGGGCCTCGTAGGCTATCATTCGGTCCGGGGCCTTCGCGTCCGGCACGCTCGCGTCGAGGGGCTCGTAGTAAAGGTTCCAACAGAGCAGATTCAAAACCTCGCGCCATTAACCGTGAGGATTGACTTTGACCTGCTTCGCGACATGATGGTGCGGGCGTATCCAGTTGCCCCGTCGGGAGAATTATTTTTTACGGTCGACGTGGTGGTGGACCGTGGAGCCACAACTAGCCGCTGGCTGCTGCCAATAGACGCGGTGCCGACGGGTGTCGTCGATCTCGTTGAGGGTGAGCGGAGATTCGATGATTTTCTGTCTCACGAAACAGTCAGCGCATCGTGAGATTCTGACGGAGGGTAGGTTCAATCCGGCAACGGCACAAGTCACCTCCTTGCCGGACTGGGGCAATCGGGATCTGAAGCTGGGCACGATCCGCGGAGCGATCCGGCAACTGGGAATCGACTGGCGAGAGTTTGACCCAGGATGCCTATAGGACCTGTGTCGTTTTTCTTTGCGCCTTTGCGTCTTTGCGTTACATTTCTCTCTTCAGCCCAGCCGCCGCCAGTGGTTCTCGACCCAGGCGGACAGCACGGTCAGGGCCCAGATCCGGAAGGCAACCTCGCGCCCGCCGGCGCACAGGCGTTCCAGCGTCGCGGAGACCACGCGCGGTTCCAGTCCGGCGCCCGCCTGGCCGAGTGCGCGCACCCGTTCCGGGCTCAGGTAGTGCCGGGGCAGGGCGTAGTCGTCCAGCGCCAGAAAGTCGGCGAAGGGGAAATCGAAGCCGTGCTTGGGCTGATCCCAGAGGTCGCGGGGTACGCGGCGCGCCAGTGCCGCCTTGAGGATGCGCTTGGGCTGCGCGGGCGGGTAGCGCATGGCTAGGGGGAGGGCGCGCACGAAGGCACCCAGGCGCGCGTCGAAGAAGGGAAAGCGCACCGCGAGCCCGGTCAGGCGGCTCGCCTCATGAATCCGATCGTCCGGTTGAGTGGCCATCAGGCGGCTGAAGCGGGCGAAGTGCTGGCCCGGCCGGAAGTCGCGATAGGTCCGATAGAAGCGGGTGTGGGCGAGCGAGACGGGTTCGGCGCAGAGGCGCTCCAGTTCCCGGCGGGGCCAGCCGCGCCAGCGGATCAGAAACTCCTGCGGGTCGTCGAACTCCACCAGGGGATACAGTCCGGCGAGCGGACCGCGGGCGCCGCACAGACGGGCGGCGGCCCGGCGCAGGACGCGCGGGGCCAGGGTCGCGAGCCAGACCGCCTTGCGGCGGTGGGGCGCCGGCAGAATGCCGATCAGCTCATCGGCACCGGTGCCGTCGAGTGCGACCGCGCCCAGGCGGTGGGCGTCGCGGAAGGCGAGCAGGGTGGGGAGCGCGGCGGGGTCCGCGAAGGGGTGGCTGATGGCCGCCGTCCAGTCATCGAAGGCCGCCCGATACTCGGCCATGCTCGGGCGCAGGACCCGGTGGGGCAGACCCAGGTGCGCGGCGATGCGAGCGGCGATCGGGGTCTCGTCGCAGGCGCTATCCTCGAAGCCCAGCGTATAGGCGAGGATGCGCCCCGGCGCGGCGGCGGCCGCCAGCGCGGCGATCAGGGCCGAGTCCACCCCGCCGCTCAGGAAGGCGACGACGGTCCCGGTCGCCGGCAGCCGGGCGCGCACCGCGTCGTCCAAGAGCCGGTCCAGTGCGGTGGCGGCCGTCTCCAGGTCCGCTGGCACCGGTGGGGGAGGGGGTGGGGACCGCGGCACGGACCGCGGCGCCCGGCCGGGCTCGACGATCAATTCCGTCCCGGGCTCCGGCGACCAGACCCCCTCGTAGAGGGTGTTCGGGGTGGCGATGTCGAGGAAGCGCAGATACTCGTGCAGCCCGCGCCGGCTGAGGTGCGGCGCCCCCCCCGGGCTCGTGACCAATAGATCCAGGTCATCGCTGAAGGCGATACCGCCCCCGGGAAGTGCCCGGTAGTAAAGGTCCTGGGAGGCGGAGTCGTCCCGGAACAGGCACAGGCGCCGGCCGGCCCGCTCCCAGCGCACCCGCAGGTAGTGCCCGTCCGGATCTGCGCGCCCGGCGGCGTCCGGCGTCGCCGGGCCGCCGAACAGGACGCCGGAGACTGCCAGGACCTGCGCGGGCGACTCGGTGATCCGCACCCGCTCGCCCGGCCAGCACCAGACCTGGAAGGGTCCGTCGGACGCGGCACGGCCGGCCCCCATGGCGGCGCACCAGGCCGCGAGCCGGGGCGACGCGGTGCCTGGCGGGTCCAGCCAACCGAAGAGACGGGGACCGGTCATGTCCGGCCACGCGGCGGGGCCTGACCGGCGTCCCGCCCGCGCAGCCAGGTCCGCAGCCAATAATAGAGCGGCCGCAGGGACGGGCTGGTCCGCAGGGCCGCGGCGTAGGCGCCGCGCGCCCCCACCCGGTCGCCGCGGCCCTCGCGGCGGTCCCCGATCAGGCAGTATTCAAAGGCCATCAGCGGGGCGACGCGCAACCCGCGGCGGCGCAGCGCCCCCGGCACCCGGCGCGCCTGGTCGCGCAGCACCTCGATATAGGCGAGCGCCATCGCGTCGCGATCCGCCGAGCAGTTGGCCCCGTGGGTCCGCTTGAGTTCGCAGACCTCGCGCGTATAGGCAAAGGGACAGTGCAGGGCCAGGCGCAACCACAGGTCCAGGTCCTCCACCAGGCGGCGCGATTCATCGAAGAGCCCGACGGCCAGCAGCGCGTCCTTGCGGGCCAGCACCGCGCCGGTGGGGATGAAATTGTTGCGCAGGAGCTTGCCGTAGGGGTCCTCGACCAGCACCGGGGCGCCCCAGAACCCCAGGTCGAGCCCGTCGGTCTCGAACTGGGTGAGCGCCCGCTCGCCCCGCGCATCGAAGCCCCGGCAGTCACCGAAGACCAGGCCGACCCGCGGGAACTGCGCGAGGATCGGCACCTGTACCCGCAGCCGGTCCGCGGGCCAGCGGTCGTCCGCGTCCAGGAAGGCGATCAACTCCCCGGTGGCCGCCCGGATACCGCGGTTGCGGGCCGCCGCGGGCCCGGCGTTCGCCTGGGCGATCAGGCGCATCTGGAGCGGGCCGCCGCCGTCCCGGCACCCCGCCACCGGAGCGGGCGCCAACCCAGTGCCGACCGCCAGGTCGAAGGCCGCGACCTGCTCCCGGGTTGCATCGGTCGAGCCGTCGTCCACCACGATGACCTCCAGCCGGAACCCGCCCCCTTGGCCGGCAACGCTTGCCAGGGCCTCACCAATGTGGGTCGCCGCGTTGTACGCGGGGATGATGACGCTGATGGGTGGGGGCAGGGGCATCACCGGTCCGGTTGGTTTTGTCGTGCGGCGGGCGGATGACCCGCGACCCAGGGGGTCGGCGGGCTGGGCGCCGAGTCGGGCCGAGTCGGACCCGCGGGGGAAGTATCGGTGCATCGGCGTGACCAGCGCAACCGTACCGGGCGGTCGGTGCTGGAATCTCGAGGTCGCCCAGGCGTCCCGTTTCCGCTGGAGCTTTTGCGCTCGGCCCCGGATGGATGGATGGCGTAGCGGCGCCGCCGTGGGGGATAGCGGTGTTGATCGCCTCCCCGGCAACCAGAAAGGGTTGTCAGTTTTTTTTACACCCAGGCCCCTGCCCCAGAGTTAGAAATTGCCTATACCATTGTTCTTTTAGCATATTGATGCAATGGTATGGGTATTGCTTTTGAAAAAACGACGAGACGAGTACGCAGCGGGCTTTTCACCGAGCAGTTTTATCGATCGTTGGAGTCCCGGTCGGAGCCCGTTACCTTACCCTACGTTTGGAGTCAGCTATGAACGTAAGACCAAAGGTGTGGACCTTGGTGCCCATCGCGGCGGCCGTGCTTGCGGTTTTGGCGCCGGTGGGCGCCCGTGCCGGCGGCGTCGCACCCCCGGAGACCTACTGGATTGGCAACAGCGGGAGTTGGGACGATCCCACGCACTGGGATAACGGGGTCCCGGGCTCCGGGTACGATGCCTTCCTCGCCGTGTCCGGTGCGACGACGAACTTCAATGTAACCTTGGACCCGTCGCTCAATTCCTTGAGCATCGATGGCGGGGCAACGCTTGCGCAAGGTGCCAACACCCTGACCAGCAACGCCCTGGTGGTTGGCGGCACCGGCGCCGGTACCGTCGACCAGAGCGGCGGTACCCAGACCACCAATCAGTTGTTCATCGGTTCGGGCGGCGGCACCGGCACCTATCATCTCAGCGGCACCGGTATACTGGACGTCACTGGGCCCGGCGATGGCGTGACCTATGTCGGCGAAGGCGGGACCGCCGATTTCACGCAAAGCGGCACCTCCCAGTTCACCACGAACTACCTCAACGTGGGCGTCATCGACGGCAGCGCTGCCCACTATGACCTCTCCGGTGGAGCGGTGACCGTCAACTCCAACATGGGGGTCGGCAGTGATGGCGACGCTACCTTCGCCCAGACCGGTGGTACGGTGGGTGTTGGCGGTACCTTGACCGTCGATGGCAAGGCAATTGGCGGCACCAGCGGCAATTACACGCTGAGCGGCGATCCGTTGACCTCGACCTTGACCACAAACGGCCTGACCGTCGGCAGTGGGGGCAGCGGCACCTTCAGCCAGGCGGGTGGCACCGTCAACGTCAACACCGCCAACACAATGCATGTCGGTGAACTGGGGGGCGCGAGCGGAACCTACGCCCTATCCGGCGGTGTGCTCAACGTCACCACCAATGAGCAAAAAATCGGTGCCGCCGGTCAAGGATACGTCAATCAGACGGGCGGCACGCACAACTTCGTCAATACGGCCATGTACCTAGGTGACCAACAGGGCAGTTACGGGGAATACAATCTGAGTGCCGGCGTTGTCAATGGCGGTTCGATCGCCTTGGGCGAATGGGGCGGGCAGGGCAAATTCATCCAGACCGGCGGCAGTGTCACTGTCAATGAACTCTCGTTGGCGCGCCAGAGTATCCCGGTCCTGAGCCAAGGCACTTATGAATTGAGCAACGGCGGCCTCACCGTCAATGGCAACGAGCGCGTCGGCATCCAAGGTGTCGGTATCTTCGAGCAGTTCAGCGGGACCAACACCGTAACCGGCAACCTCAGCCTGGCGGAAGCGCTCGGCAGCACCGGTACCTACACGCTGAGCAGCGGCAGCTTGACGGTGCATGGCCCTGACGACGGGGGCGCCGGGACCGGCGTGGTCAGTGTTGGCGATGCCGGGGTGGGCCACTTCACCCAGAATGGCGGTACGGTCGCGGCCGCTTGGATGGACGTCGGCATCCAAGCCAACCCCACCGCCAGCGACTATCAGCAAGCCGGCGGTTCCAATACCGTAACTTACAATCTGGTCCTGGGTCGTGACGCCGAAGCCAAGGGTACCTATGCGCTGCAGGGGGACGCCAGCCTCCAAGCGGGCGAGTTGGTCGTCGGTGCCTTTGGCGCCGGCACCTTCACCCAGAATGGCACCGCTTCCCAGAATCAGGTGGACAGCGTATTGCTGGGGTACAATACGGGGGGCTCCGGTGACTACCGGTTGGTCGCCGGCACCTTGACGTCCGACTGGGATCGTATCGGCATGGGGGGCACTGGTGTATTCACCCAGACCGGCGGTATCCATACGGTTGGCACGACGGTGGTCGTCGGGCAGGATGCTGGAGGAGACGGAAGTTATCACTTGGATGATGGTCAGTTAAACGCCGGCTGGGAAACCGTCGGGCGCTATAATGGAAGCACGGGGTTGTTTGACCAAACAGGCGGCAACAACACCGTGGTTAATGACCTGAACGTCGGCGGGCAGGGAGGCGCAACCGGGCAGGGGGCTTACAGCCTTAGCGGCGGCGACCTGACCGTTAAGGGCAGCACCTATATCGGGAACCTCGGCAGCGGCACCTTTACGCACAGTGGGGGTACTCAGGCGGTCAGCAACGACCTGGTGCTGGGCAATGAGTCGACGGGTCACGGCACCTATGACCTGAGCGATACGGGCTCCCTGGCGGTGACTGGCCTGATCAGCGTCGGCGCTCAGGGCCAGGGTGATTTCACGCTGTCCGGTGTGCCGGCCGTAGCCGTGACGGCCGGCGGCATGACCATCGGGGATTCCGGCATCGGTACTCTTACCCAGGATGGCGGTACCCTGGATATCACGAATGAACTCCGAGTGGGCCACAACGAGGGCGGCCAGGGCACCTTCACCCAGACCGGCGGCGCCGTCACCGCCGCCGGCGGGGTGCTTGGCGTGTTTGGTCCCACCTCGAAAGGCACTTACAATCTTGCGGGCGGCACACTCACCACGACCACCGGGTTGGTGGTGGGCTATGAGGGGCAGGGTATCTTTACGCAGACGGGCGGTACCGTCGATTTTGACGGAAACCTGCATCTTGGCGAGAAGGCCGGCAGCAGCGGCACCTATACCCTGAGCGGGGCCGCAAGCATTCTGCGGGTGCGCGGCGCCAACGAGATCGTGGGCGTGAACGGCGGCACCGGGCAGTTCACGCAGAGCGAGGGTACGCATACGGTCGACACCCGTTTAACCGTCGGCGGCGCCGAGGGGGCCACGGGCCGATACGATCTCACGGGTGGCAGCCTGGATTCCGCTGTTACCGTGGTCGGCAGCAGCAGTGCCACTGCCGGCGGTACCGGTGTATTCAACAACAGTGGCGGAGCCCATCGCCTAAGTCGTCTGGGACTCGGGGCCGGCCCCCTGGTTGGGCCGGGCGGCAACGGTACCTACAACCTGTCCGGGACTGGTTCCTTGCAGGCCGCCGACCGCATCGCCGTGGGCGCGGTCCCCGGCGGGGTCGGCGTCTTCAACCAGACCGGCGGGACCAACACGGTCGCCACCAGCGTCAATGTGGCGGAGGCGGTCGGTAGTACCGGGACCTACAACCTTTCGGGGGGCTCGCTCACGGCCGCCGACTTGAACGTCAACGGCGGCGGCGCCTTCAACTGGACGGGCGGCACCCTCACGCTGGGGACGGCGGGTAGCGGGACCCTGACCAACGCGGGTCGGGTGAACGTCGGCGGCGGGGTGTCCGCAATACCCGTAACCCATGCCCTCAATGCGAAGCTGGTCAACACGGGGCAGGTCGAGGTGGCCGCGGACACGATCCTGTCCAGCGCGGGTCAGATCATCAACACCGGCAACTTCAATGTCAAGGCGAGCGCCAAGTTGGACGGGGGCGGCAGCTTCACGCAATCCGACGGCCTCTTGACCGCGGATGGCGTGTTGGCGCAGACCGGAGGTTTCAATCTGACCGGTGGTACCCTTAATGGTACGGGAACCATCAACGGGAATGTGATCGTCGCGGGTGCCCTGGTGGCCCCGGGCCATTCGCCCGGGACGCTCACGGTCAATGGCGACTTCACGTTCAACAGCGGAATGCTGGAGATTGAAATCGGCGGTACCAGCGCCGGCGAGTACGACCTGCTCGATATCGGCGGCAGCGCCGACTTCACCGGCGGGACCATCCTCTTTGCCTTCATCAACGGGTTCTTGCCGACCAAGGACGACACCTGGACCTTCCTCAAGTACGCAAGCTTGCTGTCCTTCAACCCAACGAGTGTACAGTACACCGGGCTTGCGAGTGGCTTCAGCTATTCGGTCAGCAGCGTGGGTGGGTCCTTCGTGATCACGGCCGACAGTGACGGTCAGGCGGAGGTCCCCGCACCCGGCACCTGGCTGCTCCTGGGCGCTGGACTCTGGGGCTGGCGCCGGGTACGCGGGCGTGCAGCGCCGGCTGCCTGAAGCCGGGCGGGGAGACTGGTTGGGCCTGAGCCCCGCCCGGAGCGCTACGGATGCCGCATCAGACCCGCCGACGGCGTGGCTCGGCGGCAGCCTCGAATGCTCGGGGTGGGGTCAATGCCCCGTCCCCCCTGGAGTGCTGGGGCTGACCGCACCGAACCCCGCTGCGGCGGGGTTTTTTGCTGTGGGCCAGCGGCCTTTCTGCGCGGGTGGCCGCCCGCTTGGCCGTTGCAGCGCTCCGGGCCGCGCAACCGCTCGTCGGCTCATCATGCAGCCGTTTGAATCCGCGCGGGTTCCGTGGCTGGTCCAGCCGGCCGACGGTCCTTGACGCTGGGGCAGCCCTTCACTACCCTGACGGGTCTGCAAGGCTCAGCCGCTTGCGCGGCACGCGCGCGCCGCGGGCCCTGTCGGCCCGCCGCACCACCCAGCCTTTTCACGCAGCCTTATTCAGTCTCAGGGCGTTATCGTGTATCCCAAGTACTTCGGACTCAAGGAGCCGAGCTTTTCCATCGCCCCGGACCCCCACTACCTGTTCCTCAGCGAACAGCACCGGGAGGCCTTGGCCCATCTGCTGTACGGCGCTGGTGAACACGGCGGCTTTGTGCTGTTGACCGGCGAGGTGGGCACCGGCAAGACGACCGTCTGCCGCGCCTTCCTGGAGCAGTTGCCGGACGCGGTGGACGTGGCCCTGATCGTCAATCCGGCCCTGACGGCGGATGAACTCCTGCGCGCGATCTGCGACGAGTTCCGCGTCCCGATCCCGGCGGGTGAGCACTCGATCAAGCGGTTGGTCGACGGCCTGAACGACTATCTGCTGACCGCCCACGCCGCGGGGCGGCGTCCGGTGCTGATGATCGACGAGGCGCAGAACCTGCGCCCCAGGGTCATGGAGCAGGTGCGGCTGCTGACCAACCTGGAAACCACCAAGGCCAAGTTGCTCCAGATCTTCCTGATCGGTCAGCCGGAACTGCGGCGGATGCTGGAGCGCGAAAGTCTGCGCCAGCTCAACCAGCGCATCACCGCCCGCTTCCACCTGCGTCCGCTGAGCGCCGCGGAGACCGCGGCCTACATCCGGCACCGGGTGGCAGTGGCCGGGGTGGATCGCCCCTTGTTCACGGCGGGCGCGCTGCGGCGCATCCATCAGGTCTCCGGCGGGGTGCCGCGGGTAATCAATATCCTGTGTGATCGCGCCCTGCTCGGGGCCTGTGTCACCGGCGCCAATCAGGTGACCACGCGGGTCGTGGTGCGCGCCGCCGGCGAGGTGCGCGGCGAGGGGGTCAGGACCGCGCCCCCGCCGGCGGCGCGGCCCGCCATCGCGGCCGCGGCGGCCTTGGCGCTGCTGCTGACGGCGGCGTGGTTGATCTACGGCCGGGTGCAGGGGGACCCGCTGGACCTGATCGCTGCTTGGCTGGGGGCCTCGCCATGGGGGGTAGGCACCGGCCCGGAGTCCGCGCCGGGGCAGCCTGCCGCGCGACCAGGTGTGGGTGCACCGTCGCTGCGGGTCGCCGGCGCCGCGGACCCGGCTGACGCCGCGGCCGCGCCGACCGCCGCCGGCTCGGTGGGCGCGGCGCCGGGTGCGACCGCGCTCCCGGTCGTGCCCCCGCCGGGGTCCATCCCGACGCCGCCCGGGGGCGACTCCCGAGCGCTGCCGCGCGTGTCCCTGGCGGGCAGCACGGATGCTGCCGTGGCGGACGCCCTGGGCCTGCCGGAGGAGACCGCCCTGCGCGTGCTGCTGCGTCGGTGGGGCATTGCGATCCAGGACCTGGGGTCGGGTGATCCCTGCCGCCAGCTGGCCGTGCTTGGGCTGCGCTGCGAACGCGAGCAGGGTAAGCTCAGCCATGTGCGCTTCTATGACCGGCCCGTCCTGCTGCGGGTGAAGGATGCGGGCGGGGACCGCCGCTATGCGGTGCTCGGGGCGCTCGATGAGTCTCACGCGACCTTTGACCTGCCGGACGGCAGCGAACGCGTTCCCCTCGCCGGGATCGATGCCCTCTGGAGCGGCGACTATACGGTGGTCTGGCAGCCGCCCCCCACCGGGGCCTCGAAGATCGGACCGGGGGCCGCCGAGGAGTCCATCCGCTGGCTGCGGCGGCTGCTCGCCGAGGTCCCGGCAAGCGGGCTGACCGACAACGGATCGGGCCGGTTCGACGCGGCCCTGACGGCTGGCCTGCGCCGGTTCCAGGCCGCGCGCGGGCTGGCGCCGGATGGCATCGCCGGGCCGCGCACCTTGGTCCAGCTCGAGAATGCCGTGGCCTTGCCGGACATGCCTCACCTGATGACCCCAACCCTGGCCGCGGAGGCCGCCGCCCAAGGCGCCGCCGCGCTCGCGGCCGGGTCCGCTGCCGTGCTCCCCAGGGTCCCGGCGACCGGCGCCGGCCTGCCAT
This sequence comes from Candidatus Thiodictyon syntrophicum, assembly GCF_002813775.1. Classification (NCBI taxonomy): domain Bacteria; kingdom Pseudomonadati; phylum Pseudomonadota; class Gammaproteobacteria; order Chromatiales; family Chromatiaceae; genus Thiodictyon; species Candidatus Thiodictyon syntrophicum. Next base: position 5,017,300 of record NZ_CP020370.1, on the reverse strand, counting down.
GAGCTACATCCTGGAGGCCCTGAGACGATCGCAGGCGCAGCGCGAACTCGGGCGCGTGCCGACCCTGGAGGGTGCCGCACTGGTGGCCGCGGGCCCCGCGGACGCGCCGCGGCGCGGGCCCTGGGCGGTGGCGCCGGTGGTCATGGCGGCCGCCGCGGTGCTGATCGCACTCTATGCCGCCCTGCGCGCGCCGGACGACCCGCACGCGGTGGCCCCGGGCACCAGCGCGGCCGGTCAGGCGGGCGCGGTCCCGGCTGCGCCCGCACCGGTGCCGTCTTCGCCGCCGTCGATTGCTGAGCGTCGGTCCGCCCCGGGCGTGCTCGGAGCGTCCCCCGCGGGCGTCGGCCCCGACCCCGTTGTCGGCCCCCGGGCGGACCCGGGCGACCGCGACCCGCGGTCAGCGCCCGGGATCCCGGCGGCGGCCCCGCGCCTGGCGACGACGCCGGGCGCGGAGGGCTCAGTGCCGGTCGGTGCCCTCGCTCCGGGGTCGGCCGGCGCGCCCCTGATCGAGGCCCCGCCGCCCAAGGCCCAGGCCCGCGTCGCGCCCCCGGTCCCCCCGATCCCCGCGGTCCCCGTGCCGGACCTGGCGGAGTCCCAAGCCGTGCCGCCGGACGACCCGGCGGCCCAATTGCAGTTGGAACTCGAGCGCCAACTCGAGTCCGATGGGGCCGTGGTGCCGGACTCCGAGTCGGCGCCGCTGCCGACACTTCGGGAGGACCCAGGACCGACCCCGGTGCCGCCGGACCTGATCGCCGCGATCGAAGACTTCAAGCATCAGGTCCAGGGCGGCCCGGGAAAGGACAAGGCAAAGGAGAAGGGCGCGCAGAAGGCAGCGGACCTGCCGGTGGTCCCGCCGACGCCCCGGCCGCCTGGGGCGCCGGCCGACGTTGGCGACCCGGCCACCCAGCTGCGCCTGACCCATGAACAGGAGGCCGCCCTGCCCAAATTCGTGATGAGCGTGCACGTCTATGACGCGCAGCCGGACCGCCGTTTCGTCCTGATCAACGGACTCAAGTATGCCGAGGGGGCCAAGACCCGTGAGGGCTTGACGGTCGAGCGGATCAGGGTGGACGGGGCCGTGCTGATGCATGAGGGGCACCCCTTTTTCGTGCACCGCTGAGGGGGCAGCCGGGGCCTGCCGGTCCTTGCATCGCGGTGCCGGGATCAGGGGCCGGCGTCGGTACAGACGTTGCGGTCGGCGTTTGCGCCGAGCGGATGCTCAGCGCTCCCATATCGCTCTCAGGGGGCCTGCGGCTAGACCACGCCGATGCTCGCTATCCCCGCTGCGGGCGCGGGTATCAGACGACGCCGGAGTCGGCGCATGCTGCGCTTGGCGGCCCCAAAGACCTCGGTGATCGCCTCAGCCGCGTCCTTACGGGCATCCCGCACCAGGAGTTGGCGGCCCTGGCCCAGGTTGGCGCGTAGTTCACAGCGCACGCGATGACCATACAGGGGGTCGAATTCTTCGTTGATGCGCGCCAGGGCGTCGATCTGCTCATCCGGGAAACGCAGGGCGAGTTTCTTGGCCTCGTTTTCGATCTGTCGGCAGATCGCCTTATCCAGGGCCAGGGTGTCGCCGCTGATCTTTATCGGCATGGGTGAATGCTCCGAGACTTCATTGTCTGGTGGTTGGTGAACGGATGTCAGTGAAATTTTTCAATCGGACTGCTCTGCAAGCCCCGTCGCATGTGGGTCTCGCGCCCCAGTGGCCGGAGTCGCCCAATGCCTGAAGGAGATACGATTCACACCCTGGCCGTGATGCTGGGCCGGTGGCTCACCGGGCGTCGGCTGACGGCGGTCCGGGTGCCGCGGCAGGCCCTGCCGCAACTGGGCGGGTGCCGGGTCCAGTGTGTCACCAGCCGTGGCAAACACCTCTACATCGATCTGGACGATGGTCACCGCCTGCGCAGCCACTTGGGGCTCTATGGCGCTTGGCATCACTATGGGCGGGGTGAGCCCTGGCAGAAGCCGCCGGGCCAGGCGTCACTGGTGTTGGAACTGGGAGATCGGGTGTACGTCTGCTTCAACGCTCGCGAGGTGGAACTGATGTGGGCCCAAGGGTTTCGGGCCCTGGATCAGCACCACCGCCTGGGGCCGGACCTGACCCGTGAGTCGGTGCAACCCGAGCGCCTGTGGGAGCGCGCCCGGGACCTGCTCGCGGGTGACACGCCGATCGTGGACCTGTTGCTGGATCAGCGGGTCGCGGCCGGCATCGGCAACGTCTACAAGTCTGAGGTGCTGTTTATCGGCCGCTATTCGCCACTGCTGCGATTTGCCGACCTGTCACATAAAGACATTGCGCAACTGTACAGCATAGCGGGGTCTTTACTCAACGAAAATCTGCACGGCGGGCCGCGCCGTACCCGCTGGCCCGATGATGGCCGGGGTCCGCTCTGGGTCTATGGGCGCGCCGCCCGGCCCTGCCTGCGCTGCGGCGGGTCCATTCGGCGCGACCAACTCGGGTGCCATCCCCGCTCGACCTACTGGTGTCCCACCTGTCAGGCCAGCCCGGCGCGCGGCGCCGTCCGCGGCGCTGCGACCGACCAGGCGGTTTAGTCGAACAGGTCCCGGAACGCCTTGGCGAAGGAGCGATAGGCGTCCCAGCCGTCCCGGTCCATCACCTGATCGATCACCCAGCGGTTCTCCTGGCCCCCGCCCATCAGGCCTTGGACCTCGTACCCCAGGTGGCGCAGGAAGGCATAGCTCGGCCCCTGGGCGTCGAGTTGGTATTGTGCGTATTCATCGGAGCGCTGGTTGAGCAAGGTGATGAACGCCTGAGCATAGTCCCCAGGGCCCAGCAGGTCCGCGCTGTTGTCCTCGACGTGCTCGATCAGCTTGCGGGCCAGCGCGGTGATCAGCAAGCGGCGCCGCGCAGCGCGGTCCGGCGCCGGCCCGTCGGCCGCGTCGTCCGGCGCCTCGTCGGCGGTGGCCGGTTGGGCCTGGGCGAGGCGGTCGGCGACCTGGATCAGGAACGCCAGATACTCCTGGATCACGCCCAGGCGCTGGGCGTCGTCGCGGTAAACGAAGCGCTCGCAGTGCAGGTTGATGGCCTTGTCCAAGGCGATGCGCCAGGCGATGAAGGCCAGGGCCCCGGCGATCTCGGGCAGCGCCCGCCCGGTCCCGGCATTCGACCAATGACTCTTGATGCGTATTGCCATGGTTGACTCCTCAAGGAACGGTTCACTGATGACTTAAGCAAGTCCATTAGAGAATGCGCTGAGCGCCGTTGTCGTTGTCGTTGTCGTAATCGAGGTTATCGTAGTACTCCGGATTCTCTTGCACCCTAAACTGCATCGCCTCTCGGAATACGACAACGACAACGACAACGATCACGACAACGATCACGACAACGACAACGATTGGGTCTTCAGGCCTGGCGATAGACCCGCGTCCTGGCCAGGGCGGCGTTCTTTTCCAGGTACTCGATCATCAGACCGGCGATATCCTTGCCGGTCGCGCCCTCGATCCCTTCCAGGCCCGGGGTGGAGTTGACCTCCAGCACCAAGGGGCCGCGCTGCGAGCGCAGGATGTCCACGCCGGCCACGTTGAGCCCCATGATGCGGGCGGCGTGGGTGGCGGTGGAACGCTCCTGCGGGGTGATGCGGATGGGGCTGGCGCTGCCGCCGCGATGCAGATTGGACCGGAACTCCCCGGGTTTGGCCTGGCGCTTCATCGCGGCGACCACCCGTTCCCCGATCACGAAGCAGCGGATGTCTGCCCCCTGGGCCTCCGCGATGTACTCCTGGACCAGGATGTTGGCGCGCAGCCCCATGAAGGTCTCGATCAGGCCCTTGGCGGCGGGCTCGGTGTCCGCCAGCACCACCCCGATCCCTTGGGCCCCCTCCAGGAGCTTGATGACCAGCGGCGGCCCGCCGACCATCTTGAGCAGGTCCTCGATGTCGTCCGGGGCATGGGCGTAGCCGGTGATGGGCAGCCCGATGCCCTTGCGCGAGAGCAGTTGCAGTGAGCGCAGCTTGTCGCGGGCGCGGGCGATGGCCACCGACTCGTTCAGGGCGAATACCCCCAGCATCTCGAACTGACGCAGCACTGCCGTGCCGTAGAAGGTGACGGAGGCGCCGATGCGCGGGATCACCGCGTCGAAGCCCTTGAGTTCCTCCCCCTTGTAGTGGATGGACTGGGCCTGGGTGCTGATGTTCATATAGCAGCGCAGCACGTCGATGACCTGGACCTCATGCCCGCGCGCCTGCGCCGCCGCTACCAGGCGGCAGGTGGAATAGAGGGTCGGGTCGCGCGACAGGAGTGCGATCTTCATCCCTGGGTCTTAAGCACTGAAAAAGCGCTCCACCTGCGTCAGTCGCTCCTGGTCGCTGACGAGTTCCGCGCGGGCAAAGCGCACCATGAGCACCATCCGGCCGGCCCGCTCGCCGTGATAGGCGCGCAGGTATTCGATCTCCGCCGATTGCGGGTCCTCTTCGCGCTCTTGCCGCACGACGTTCATGCGGTCCAGGCGGGTGCGCTCCGGTCTGGCGGCGATGAGGGTCTCGGGGGTGCGCAGCAGCGCCGCGAAGCGGTCCAGGTAGTCGTTGAGCGTCGCCAGCCCCTGGTGCGCAGCCGCTAGTGCCCGTTCCAGGTCCTTGATCTCATTTCCGATAATCTGGTATTCGGTGGTATGGGCGGCGCCGTCGTCGCGCAGGATCTCCAGCCCATGGGCCGCCGGGCTCACGACCTTCTGTTTGATGCGCACGATGCGCAGGCTTTCCTGCAGCTCTTCGATCCGCGCCTGCTGGCGCCCGATCTCCTGCGCGGCGAACTCCACCAAGGCATCCATGATGGCCCCGGCGGTCTTGGCCCGGACCGTCTCCGGATTCCCCGCGGCCAGGATCACTTCGATATTGTCGAAGGAGAGGGTGGTCTGCGCGATGTCGCGCTGTAAGGTGTCCCCATTGAGTTCGATGCCGAGTTGGTGACGGAAGACCGGCAGTGCCAGCAGGATGGCGTAGCAATCCCCCGTCATGAGGGCCGTCTTTCCCATGTAGTCGCGACAGTCGGCGCTGGAGACCGCCCAGCGGATGCGGCTCGGATCGCCGAACAGTGAGTTGAGCAGGGCGTCCTCAGACCAGGTCTGCCGGTTGAGCCGCACGGGCCCGGGGACGCGCCGGGCGAGTTCCTCGCTGTAGTCGAGGCAGCGGGCGATGGGCTCGCGCAGCAGGCGCCGGTAACCGTTGAGCCCACGGATGCGGGGATTGGCAAGGTCGACGGCACGCTCGATGGCGTTGCGGATCGCATCCTCGCGCAGTTGGTTGCGCGCCCCCCGCACGCGCAGCCGCGACCATTGGTCGTGAACGAAGGCGCTGAGGTCCTGCCAGGGATTGCTCATCGGTTGGGGGTGTCCGCGGCGTGCCCGGTGCCGGGGCCGGTCGCGTCCTCCTTGGTGAACAGGGTGTACAGCAGCAGGACGACCACGCCGATGCTGATGGCGCTGTCGGCGATATTGAAGGCCGGCCAGGGGTTGAACAACGCCAGCGGGACCCAGGGCAGATAGACCTGGATAAAATCGATGACATGACCGAGCAACAGCCGGTCGATCAGGTTGCCGAGCGCCCCGCCGATGATCAGAGCCAGGGCCGCCGCCATGGTCCGCTCGTGGGGCCGCAGCCGTAGCAGCCAGGCCGTCAGTATGGCGGTGATGACGAGCGCCACGACGGCCAACAGCCAGCGCTGCCAGCCCCCGGCCGCGGCCAGCAGGCTGAAGGCCGCGCCGGTGTTGAAGGCCAGCGTCAGGTTCAGGTTGGGGATCACCTCCAGCGTCTGGAAGGGTTGTAGTGAGCCCATCACCAGCCACTTGGTGGCCTGGTCCAGGAGGACGACGACAAGCGAGAGCCAAAGCCACTGCTTCATTCCGGCTGACCTGTGAGTGTGTGACGAGTGATGCGAGACGGGGGCCGGTCGCGTGATTTCAGTTGGCGACGCCGATCAGATCGCGGATGCCGCCGCCGATCTGGTCGAGAACGCCCTGGCTGGGATCGATGGTCCAATCAAGGCGATCGGCCACATACCAGTCGACCGGTCTGATACTCGACACTGCACCGAGCAAGGCCTCCGCCGTTGTCCCGGTGCGTTTGAGCGTCTCCGGGTGGATTTCGATAAAGAAGCAGACCCGCCGGGCGCTGCCGATCAGCTTGCGGGCCCCGGCGATGGCGGCGGCTTCCTGGCTTTCCACGTCGATCTTCAGTACGAAGTCCTTTCCGGCGGCGGTGATACCCGCTTCTTCTACCAGGTCGTCGATCGGTAGAATACGAATGGCGCCCTGCGGTGATTCCTTGATGTACGCGGCATCGGGATCGTTGGGGCCGTGGGGAAAGATCAGGTCGCCACGACTGTGATGGTCCGCTACCGCGGCATGGAAGACGCGATACGGAACCTGTGCGGTCGCAAGGTTGGCGGCCAGGACCTCAGCGCTTTCCGGATTCGGTTCGATGGCGATGATAGAGTCCAACCGTGGGCACAGGTGCGGCAGCCGCATGCTGACCTGGCCGTAATAGGCACCGCAGTCGATCAGCGTGAACCGATCCAGCGTGCGATTGATCTGTGCCGCGAGATTGACTTCACGCTTACCGTGAAACAAGGAAAAATCGGCACGAAACAGCGTGGCCGTAACCTGTAATGGTACCAGGATCTGCTGCTCGAAATACGGGAAACGTCCGGCCCGGCGCAGGCGCCCGGTCCGACCTAGCCAAGTGTACAGGAAATAGGCGCCGCGGCCGCCGCGCCGCAGGGCGTAGATCGCCCTTGCCAGACGGAAACCGATGGGCAAATCCGGGTCGTCAGGGCGGGGTAGGATCATCGCGTATTAGCCGAAACCAACGCCAAAGGCGCGTTTGATGGCGATCTCCCAGATGTTCGCGGCGCTGAAGAAGATGCGGTTTTCGGGCGCCTCCAAGGCCTCGCCGACGGCGCTCGGCAGGCGTCCCGGCTCGATCAGCGCCCAGAGCAGGATGTGCGTATCCAACAGGAGCCGCACTAGTGCCCCTCGAAGGCGTCAAGCAGTTCATCGGGGAGCGGTGCGTTATAGTCGCCCGGGCTCGGCAGGTGTCCCGCCAAGGCGCCGAGCACCCGGCGCGGACGAGGCTGCGCGACCGCCACCAGGCGGACCACGGGCGACCCCGCCCGGGCGATCACGACCTCACCCCCGGCTTCGACCTGCTCGATGAGCTGGGAGAGGCGGGTCTTGGCCTCGTGGATGTTGACCTGGGTCGGCAGTGCGGTATGCATGGTCTTGATCTTGGTCTTAGCTAACGATAGGCTAACCGCTCTTGGCGCCCGCTTCAACCCAAACCCCGGCAATAGCCCATGCCGATGCCGTTAGGCAAAGCGCCTGACCTCGCCCGCCCCGGTCACGTTCTCCACGCAGCGCCCGCATAGTTCCGGATGGTCCGCGTTGGTGCCGACGTCGGGCCGGTGGTGCCAGCAGCGTACGCACTTTGGGTGCCTGGCCGCGGTGACCCGCACCGCCAGCCCGGCCAGGTCGGTGGCGAGCGCCGTGTCGGGCCGCTCGGCCGCGGGGTGCAGCCGGACCTCCGAGGTGATCAGCACGAAGCGCAACTCATCGCCCAGGCGGGCCAGCGTCTCAGCGAGCCCGGCATCGCAGTAGAGGTCCAGTTCCGCGTCCAGACCGGAGCCGATCAGGTTGTCCTTGCGGGCGTCCTCCAGGGCCGGTCCCACCGCCATCCGGGCGGCCAGGACCTGATCCCAAAAGGCCTGGTCCAGGGCGCCCGTCGGGTCCAATGGGGTGAGTCCCGTGTACCAGGCCGCCGTGAAGACGGACTCGGCGCGTGCGCCCGGCAGATAGCCCCAAATCTCCTCCGCGGTGAAGGACAGGATCGGCGCCAGCCAGCGCACCATCGCCTCCGCGATGTGGTACATCGCTGTCTGGCAGGAGCGCCGCGGCAAACCGTCGGTCGCCGTGGTGTACTGGCGGTCCTTGATGACGTCCAGATAGAAGGCGCCCAGGTCCACCGCGCAGAAGTTGTGCACCTTCTGGTAGATCAGGTGGAACTGGTAGCCGCGATAGGCCTCGATGAGTTCCTCCTGCAGTTGCCGCGCCCGGTCCATCACCCAACGGTCCAGGGCCAGCATGTCGGTGGGCGCCACCTGGTTGGCGGCCGGATCGAAGCCGGCGAGGTTGGCGAGCAGGAAGCGGTTGGTGTTGCGGATGCGCCGGTAGGCGTCCGCGGTGCGCTTCAGGATCTCATCGGAGACGCTCATCTCCCCGCGATAGTCCGTGGCCGCCACCCAGAGACGGATGATGTCGGCCCCCAGGGTCTTCATCACGTCCTGGGGGCTCACCACATTGCCCTTGGACTTGGACATCTTCTCGCCCTTGGCGTCCACCGTGAAGCCGTGGGTCAGCACCCCCCGATAGGGTGCCCGCTCGTGCATGGCGACCGAGGTCAGGAGCGAGGACTGGAACCAGCCCCGGTGCTGGTCCGAGCCCTCCAGATACAGGTCCGCGGGGAAGCCCAGGTCCGCCCTGCGCTCCAGCACGCAGGCGTGGGTGACGCCCGAGTCGAACCAGACGTCGAGCGTGTCCTGGACCTTCTCGTACTCGGCGCCCTCGTGCTCCCCCAGGAGTCCCGAGGGGTGCAGTTCGAACCAGGCCTCGATGCCTTTGAGTTCCACCCGCCGGGCGACCTCCTCGATCAGTTCCGCCGTGCGCGGGTGCAGCTTGCCCGTGACCTTGTGGACCAGGAGCGTCATCGGTACCCCCCAGGTGCGCTGGCGCGAGATGCACCAATCCGGGCGGCCCTCGATCATGCCCTCGATGCGCCCCTGGCCCCACTGCGGCGTCCAGGTGACCTGCTCGATCTCGCGCAGGGCCGCCGCGCGCAGCCCCTCCTTGTCCATACTGATGAACCACTGGGGCGTGGCGCGGAAGATGACGGGTGTCTTGTGGCGCCAGCAATGCGGGTAGCTGTGGGTGAAGCGCTGCTCCAGCAGCAGGGCACCGTGGGCCTTGAGCACCTCCACCACGCTCTCGTTGGCCTTGAAGACGTTCTCGCCCGCGAAGAGCGGCGTGCCGGGCAGAAAGCGTCCGTCCGCGCCCACCGGGTTGTCCACCGGGAGCCCGTAGCGGCTGCCGACGATATAGTCCTCCAGGCCGTGACCGGGGGCGGTATGGACGGCGCCGGTGCCCGCCTCCAGGGTCACATGCCCCCCCAGGATCACCGGCACCTCACGATCGTAGAAGGGATGGCGCAGACGCATCCCCTCGAAGTCCGCGCCGCGCGCATAGCCCAGGACGCGATAGCGCTCGAAGCCCCAGCGGTCCATGGTGTCCTTGAGCAGGCCCTCGGCCACGATCAGGCGTTCCTGATGGCCGCCGGACTCGACCGCCACGACGACATACTCCAACTCCGGGTTCAGGGCCACCGCCTGATTGGCCGGCAGGGTCCAGGGCGTGGTGGTCCAGATGACCAGCGAGGCCGGACCCTCGCCGCAGCCGTTGGGCGAGCCGTGGCAGCGCCCCTCCAACACCCCCGGCTCGACCAGCGGGAAGCGCACGTCGATGGCGATGGACTGCTTGTCCGCGTATTCCACCTCCGCCTCGGCCAGGGCCGAGCCGCAGTCGATACACCAATGGACCGGCTTCTCGCCCTTCACCACATGACCCTTGGCGATGATGCGCCCCAGCGCGCGGATGATGTCCGCCTCGTTGGCGAAGTCCATGGTCAGATAGGGGTGCTGCCAATCCCCGAAGACCCCCAGGCGCTTGAAGTCGGTGCGCTGACCCGCGACCTGCCTGGCCGCGAAGTCCCGGCAGGCGACGCGAAACTGCGCCGCCGTCAGCTTGTGCCCCGGCTTGCCCTGTTTCTTCTCTACCTGGAGTTCGATCGGCAGCCCGTGGCAGTCCCAGCCCGGCACGAATGGCGCATCCAGACCGTCCAGGGTCCGGGCCTTGACGATGATGTCCTTCAGCACCTTGTTGACCGCGTGCCCGATATGGATCTCGCCATTGGCGTAGGGCGGGCCGTCGTGCAGGATGAAGCGCGGCGCACCCGCCCGGGCGGCGCGGATCCTGGCGTAGATATCCAACTGCTCCCAATGCTCGAGCAGCGCCGGCTCGCGCTGGGCCAGATTGGCCTTCATCGGGAACGCGGTGGTGGGGAGGTTCAGGGTGTGTTTGTAGTCAGGCACTTGATTTGTTTCCGCGGGATGATGGCACGGGGGGGAGACGCGCCAGGTACGCTGTGTTGGTCTGTTTAGGAACGATTCACTAATAAGCAAGTCGATTAGGGAGTGCTTGCCTCGTTGTCGTTGTCGTAATCGAGGTTATCGTAGCGACCCGAATTCTCCCGCACGCCGAATTGCATCGCTTCTTCGATTACGACAACGACAACGACAACGATTCGGTCGTGTTTAACTTGTTCTTGACTCGTTACTATGCCGCCTGGAATTCAACCGACGCGAGATCGACGGGAGTGGCCCGCTTGGATATCCCCAGAAACTCCACGCCGACCACTTGCCCGCCGGCGTCGAAGTCCAGTATTACCCCCGGTTCGACCTCCTCGGACTCGACGGTCGCGGCATCATTGAATCGAAAGTAGAGGGCGTCAGCCTCCTTATCCACTTTGATTTTCATGTCTGAGTCGCAGCCTCCGATCGAATGCCGCGTTCTGCCGGCATATCCTGAAAATGCGCCGATCGCTTCATGCTTGGGTATTGGCCAAGGCAAAAAAATCCCGCGCGTCAAGGGCGCTTGAGTCGAGCGTGCCGCACGCGGCAGTGGCGACCGCGCTACGGGATGTTGGCGTGGGTGTCGTTGTGGCCGCGCGGGTCTTGGTGGTCGGCATGGCGGGGGCCTTCGGGAAAAACTACGTCAAGTCTAGTCCGGTCGAGTGCGCCGTGTCTCGCCTTGTGCGCTTCCCGGAGTATATCCGTTCCTACGGCAGGGCGTGTCAGAGGTCGCTTCGGACCGCCGATCTCAAAGATCGGTGCCGGCGCGGTCTCTCGTTCCCAGGCTCCGGCGTCACTGCCATTTCGTTGCGCCGCAACGGCTACTGGGAGCGCCGCACCCCAGTGCGGCGCGGCCTCTGCGCAACCCGCACCGCCGGGGTTATCTGCGAGATCGCGTCGCACTGGGGTGCGGCGCTCCCAGGCCGAACTGGAAGTGAAGTTTATCCTAATGGCAGTGACGGTCAGGCGCACCCGGCGATCGTCCACCGCAGGTCGGGGCTTACGCGGGTGGGCCTCCCGCACCGTCTGGCCTTGTCCGCCCCCGGCGATCATTGCGCCGGGACCTGGCGGATGGCGAACTCCAGCCGCTGCCAGGTGTCGGCCCGCTCGTCGAGTCGGGTGAGATGGCCGCTCAGGCGGTCTCCGGCGTCGAGCCGCCGGGCGATGTCGGCATTGACCCGGCGCGGGACATAGCCGATGCGCTCGCCGCCCCAACGGATGGCCACGGCCTGGCGGTCATGCGGATTGTCGGGCTCGCGCACCAGCTCCAGCCTGTCACCCACGCCCATCCGGGGCTCAAGCTGCGTCCCGGCGTGGAATTGGTAACCGGCGACGAACTCGCGCAGCAACTCGCCGTCAACGACGCTCGGGCGCAACTGCGCGAGCACCGCCGCCAACTCGCGCTCGCTCGCGGGGTCGAGCCGCCTCGCCTGGCGCGGTCCGGAACCTTGATCGACCCGCCGGGCGCCGAGGGCAAGGGCCAGCTCGGCGCGCGCCGGGGTGCGCCCGAGTGCATTGAGTTCGGCCAGGATGGCGCGCGCGAACGCCACCAGCGGTCGGCTGGCCTCGACATTGTGCGGTCCGCGCAGTTGACTGAGCGAAAAACGCGCCTCGGACAAGGCGAAGCGGTACTCGGCGGTGGCCCGCTCGGCCCCCATCTCGAGGGTGAAGATGCGGGTACCGCGGTCGCGGCACTCGGCCCAATACTGGGCGACGCAGTGGTGCATGGTCTCGCCCTCGCGCACCAGGTCCGCCGCCTCGCACAGCTCGCGCCCATGGGCCTCGCCCTCCCGGTGCTCGCCGAGAATGGCCGCGAGTGGCTGGTCTTGAGTGCCCGGGTCCGGTGCGCCCCAATCGCGTCCGTGCCAGCGCCGCGAGGCCGCAAGCAACGACGCAAAGCCGCGGGTCTCGATCCAGGCCAATTGCAGCCGGTGTGGGGTCAAGCCACACGGGCCGGGGTGGGCCTGTGCCGCCCGCTCAGCGGCCGCCCGGACGAAGTCGAGGCAGTCCGCGAACGCGGGACCCAAGGGCGCGAAGCGCGCCTGCAACGGCGTGCAGACCGCCGTCAAACCCGCGCGAAACGCGCGACCGCCCAGGCGCCCGAGATCGGCGTCGTCATCGGTGAGCAGGTTGATGGAGATGAAGAGATCCATGGCCGGCGCGAACTCGCCCGGATCTCTGGGTCGGCGATGGGCCGGGATACCGTCCAGGAGCCGCAGCAGACGCCGATGGGACAGCGCCGTGTTGCCCCACATCCGCGCGCAGATGGGTGCGCGAACCAATCCCTTGGAGATGCCGTAGTGGCGCGCGAGTGCGCCCGCCAGGTCGCGTCCCCGATCGATCGCGTCGAGGATCGCGCCGTCGTGGTCGCGCCACGCATGGCGCTTGCCGCCCGCAAAATCCAGACGGTGATGGGCGCTGAGCAGGACCGGCGCGGCCAGCAGCGGGAAGCGGGTCAGGGCCTGCAGGCGCCGCTCGCGCAGGTCCGGGTCGAGGGCGGCGAGGCGGTTATAATTGCGCAGCGAGTCCCACTGACGGTGGCGGTTGAGGCTCGCCAACAGGCTCAAGACCGCCTGATCGAGCCCCTCGGCAAAGCGCCGGGCGGCGTGATGTCGCGGGTCGCCCCACGGCAGCGCCGGAAGCGGGGCGGCGGGCGCGGCATAGAGCGGGATCGCGACACCAGTGCCGAGGCGCGCCTCCAGCAGGGTGCCGCGGTGGTCCTGCGCGACCTGCTCCACCAACTCGCCAATGGCCTCATCGTCTTCAAAGGCATCGGTCGGAAGGCGGAAGGCGAGCACCCGAGCGTCGTTGAGGTGCAGCCACAGGAGCGACTCCTCGTTGCGCTGGCCGAGCCAGTCGCCCCGCAGCCATAGGCGCGCGCGCACCGCGCAGCGGAGGTCATCCGGGCATCGCGTAACGGGCGGGGGTAAGTGCTGGGTCAAGTCGGCAGGTCTGCGGGTCGCAACGGCCCACTGCGCGCTAGCCCCGCTCCCGTCAATGCCGGACCTGTACCCGCCAGGTCAGGGTGACGGCACCCTCTGCCGGGACCTGAACCAGCCAGAAGGCCAGGTTTGACGCATCCTTGGTGTGCGGTTGGCTTTCCAGGAGCATCGTCCAGTCACCTGGAATGGGTTCCATCACCTTGACGGTAACCGGATCGGCCTTGGCGTTCTTCAGCTCCAGGGCAAAGGCGGCCTCATAGGCATAGTTGTAGCGGCCGGTACCGGACAGCTTGTTGAACTCCGTCTGCTTGCGGCGGACCCTGACATCAAAGCTCTCCCCGAGCTTCAGGGTGACGGTCTCGTGCTTGGGGGTATGCTCGATCCGGTCCTCGCCGATGAACTGGGCGTTGCCGCGGCTGTCTTTGGAGTAGGCCCGCACCACACCCTTCGGCAGTGGGATGCCCAGGCTCCCGTCCGCATTCGTGAAGCTCAGGGTCGATTCGACTGGAAATTTGTCCCAGCCGTCCGATGACTTGGACCGGTAGTAGTAGGGGTCGCCCCGAACTAGCAGTTCCCGCGTCAACGGCACCCGCGGGGCCGAGAGGAGCGCCACCTGTTTGGTCTGGTTGTTGAGGATATCGGTGGGGCGCTGGAGGGTATAGAGGTGGTACTCGTCCAGGCTTTCCTCCTCTGGCGGTCCTTCCATCGGGCACGGCCGCGGGGGTTCATCGCACAAACAATAGTGAGTATCCATTTCGACCTGGTTGATCTCCCCCGCCACCAGTTGCACCCGCGCCTGACGGTAGGCCACCCCGCTGTCATTAGTCAGGGTGACCCAGCCGCTCAGGTCCAGGGTCAGACCGTCGGCTGACAGGTCGGCCACATAGTCCGCGCGCCAACTCAGACCGCCGGTGAGATAAGACAGCTCGAAGGTCCCGGCCCCGGCTTGGGCCGCCTCCAGATGCAGGACCAGGGTGGGCTGATCGCGCAGGTCCGCCGGCAGGTCGGGGAAGGCGAGGTGTCCGACCAGGCCAGTCTCGATGCGATCGGCATAGCGCAGGATCACGCCCTCGTTGGTGGCGAGGACAGTGGCCTCCTCCACGGTGCGCTCCCCGGCGTTGTTGGTGCGGATGACCTGGACCCTGCGGCCGAGATATTTCCTGAGCAGGCTCTGGGGCGTGAGCAGGTCGAAGTCGAAATTCTGTTCCAGCAGACTGACCTGGAGCGTCCCCGAGGTTTCGGATAAGAGGGCGGTCTCGGGGCGGATACGGCCTGAGACATTACGCCAGGCGAGGCGGTTTTCGCCCAGGGTCAGGGTCAGGCGACGCAGGTCCTTCACCAGGGCCAGGTCGTCATTGTAGATGGTCACGGCCAGCGCCTGCTGGGCCGAGTCATCGATCCGTTGTTCCTGAATACTCATGGTGACGTTATTCATCTCCAAGGCGACTCCCGGATTGGCAAGGAATGACACCGATCGGCATCACGATTGGGCTGGGGCCCGACGCATGATCCGGATTTAGGGTCAACTGGACGGTGTTGTGCGATCGGTGTCCCCGTTGGACCATGCGAGGGTAGCAAGGATCAGCCGGGAAGGTAGCGGGCATCTTCCAAGCGGCGGGCGTGGCCGAGGCTCACGAGGGTCTCCAGGAGTTCGGCGACCCGGGCACGCGGCGCGCGGGTGAAGCACTGGGCCAGGTCCGCGGCGCTGCCGGGGCCGGGGCGGGCGGCGAGCGCGGCGCGCAGGGCCTGGAACTGCTCGGGCAGGGTCTTGGGCCAGTCGGGTTTGGGGCCGCTCGCGGTGGGCGCGGCGAGCCCGAGTTGCGTCTCGGCTTGGACGGCGCCATCGTCGGCGGCCTGGCCGCCGGGGTTCTGTAAAGCCGGGCGCAGCCAGCGGATCAGGCCGCGGCGCTCCTCGGCCGCGCGCTCGGCGTTCAGGGCTACCAGGCGTTCCAGGATCACCGCCTCGACGCGGTCATCGCCCCCCTGGGCTGGACGGGCCATACCCTGGGCCGGACGGGGCATTCGCCCCGTCCGCAAGGTTTCGGATGCCGCGTCAAATTGCGGGTCTAGCGGGTCGGTGCCCGTTTCCAAACGTTCGGGACGGGGCGAATGCCCCGTCCTGCCCGGGGGCGAGGTCCGCGCGGCGGACCCGGCGAGCAGGGCGCCGGTCAGATCCGCCCAGCCGTAGGCGGCGAGGACGGCGGCGTCGAGTTCGTCGTGGAGTTGGCGCAGCACCGAGACCAAGCCCTGTTCCTGGACCTGCCGCACTTTCGGCCCCAAGGACTCACCGCGGCGCAGTTGCTCCAGCACGTTGTACAGGCCGCTCATGGTCAGACCCGGGTACAGCGCCTGCCGCGCCTTGCGGTGGGCGTCCTGGTACTTGGCTAGGCGGCGATACCATCCGTCAGGAGCCGGGCTGGGGACAGCCTTAGGCGGTCGCTGGCGACAGGGATGGCTGCGCGCGCCTGGTGCCAGCTTTCCAAGTGACGGGAGATTACGCCATGCCGAACCGGAACTTGCTCGCCTCCAGGTAAGTCTCTATGCGTTCTACCGCAATCCACCTGCGGCCAAGGTCTTCCGACACTTTTCCGGTGGTATTCGAGCCGGCAAAGGGGTCGAGCACAAGATCTCCCTCGTCCGTGAGAAAGTTAATGAAAAATTCGGGCAACATCGCCGGAAACCTCGCCGGATGTATCTTGACGCCGACCTCTTTACATCTCTTGGTGTAGCTGTCGTTGGATGCGTTATTGCCGAACTTCAGCAGTTCCGATGGTGTTTCATCGTCGATCACGTTGGGGGGAATTGATCCGCCGGACGCAATTGCCGTGAAGCTATCCTTAATGTTGTATCCGGACGGCCTGACGGTGTTCTTGACCCCGCGCTTCGCTAAGCGAATCATGTCTTTAGAGTACGGACGCAAGACCTTTCGGTTATCGGCCTTGGGCCATTCTGTTCTTGAAAACCACCAAACATGCTCGACGGCATCCTTGACGCGGATGCGCCTGACCGTGACCCATTCGGCTGGGGCAGGCATTTTTGCCGGGTTATACCAGTAGCAGTCTTGCGCCAATTGAAAACCTAGCTCTTCGACCAGGGCAATGAGTAACTTGTACTGGTAGATCGACCGTGTAGGGTGTCCGGAATTCCAACTCCCGCCGATATTCAACACAAAAGAACCATCGTTGCGGATGATGCGCTTGATCTCCCGCGCGAAGGGCAGAAACCACTCGACATAATCTGCCTTGTCCGCGTTGCCATATTCTTTCTTGAAATGAAGGGCATAGGGGGGGGAAGTGAACACCAGGTTGACGGATTCATCGGGAATCCCACGCATGATCTCGAGCGAGTCGGCGCAGTAAGCGCAACCAAGGGAAGTCGAGTAGAGTGGTTCTTGCCCTGACACGAGGTCGCGCGCTGCTTGCTCTCCGCCGAAGTCAAGGGGTAAAGTGCAGGGTTCTTGCATCTGGATGCTCCGCGCGCCTAGTGTTCGCATGATGTGGAAGCTTAGAGAAAAGGGTTCACAGTGTCAACCGATTTTTTGTCCGATCTAGTCAGCCAAGCCGAGGCGTCCCGTTTGCGAGGGGTGTCCCGGCAGGCAATCGCGAAGCTCGTGAAAGAAGGAAAATTGCGCGGCTACGAAGTCGCTGGCCGGATCTTGGTCAGTCGCACCGAGGTTGAGAATTACCAGATAAAACCCGCAGGGAGGCCGAGAAATGAATCCCGAGAAGATTAAAGAAATAACCACACTGCTTGGCGAGCAGAATGCCGAGGTACGCCGGGCAATCTTTCAACATCTACGGGCAGAGTTTGGAATTCATCCACTCGAGCGGAGGCTCAATATATCTGCGGAAACGATTCTCGAGGCAATCGCCAGAAGTTCGGACCTGACCCTACGCGGCGTTCGCGGCGTTATTGCGGAAGCGGTGTTCAAGGAAACGGTCATTACGGGCTTGCTGCGACAGGGGTGGAAAGAGGAGCCGATCACGGGAGATCAAGCGTTCGATTTCCTGCTATCGGATGCGATCGGTAATGTTAGCGTACAAGTGAAGATGCAGCGCCAGAAACTGCAGCGCCCAATGACTGCACAGGAAGCAAGTAGGAGGCGGTTCGCCGACGCCGGAGAAATGTGGGTTGTCGAAACTCAGCGAACACGGGGCGGAACGAGTCGCAGCGGTGAAGGCACTCGGCCCTACAGGTACGGAGACTTCGATATTCTTGCGGTTTGTCTGCATCCATCGACGCAGGACTGGGGTCGGTTTCTGTATACACTCGGTGCCTGCCTCATTGCGGATCAGACGAACTCGGGATTGATTTTCAAGTATCAGCCGGTCGCCCGTGCTCCGAACCAGGATTGGACCAGCAGCCTCTTGGAATGCGTCCAGTGGTTGCGGAGCGGAAAGACCGAAGTCATCGCCTGTTCTCCAAGATAAGGAGAAGCAGACGTCAGCCCCGCCGCTGCGGCTGAACTCGCTGTAGAGTTCGATGCTGCGCCCCACGTCGACCACCACGACGAAGGGCGGGCGCCCCTCGGGCGGCGGCAGGGCGCGCACATACTGCACCGCCTGACCGTGGGCGCGCAGCATGGCCTTGTCCCAGCCGCCGGTGTCGAGTGTCAGGCCGGTCTGTTTGCACTCCAGCACATAGCAGGCGCGCCGATAGAGATCGATGAAGCCTTGGCTCTGGGTGCCGTCGCCGTGCTGGAAGATGACGCGGTGCTCGAAGCAATAGGCGTTCTCCTGGGTGTCGCCGCGCGCCGGGTCCGGCTGGGGCAGCCCGAGCAGGCTGCACAGCTCGGTCAGAAAGAGCTGGTAGTTGGCCCGCTCGGTGCCGGTGGCGGCGGACCAGCGGGCGATGAAGGCGTCGATCAGTTCAGGGGCGAGGCCGTCGTCGGGGGGCGGGGCGTCGCGGGCGGTGTCGTCCATCGGCAGGGGGCTCTCGGGGCGCGGGGGATGGGGTTGGTCGGTGGATGCTGAGGAACGTCCATTATGGACTGCCTATAGCGCCATTTTCGTTGTAGTTGTCGTAATCCAGGTTATCGTAGCGCCCCGTCCGGAACCCTTCGGATGCCGTGTGGAACCGCTGGTCCGGCGGGTCGGTGCCCGTCTCCAAACGTTCGGGACGGGGCGAATGCCCCGTCCCGCCCGCTGCTAACCGGGGTGGCGCGTATCCACCAACCCTCTCGCGTTCGACCAGGGGCCTTGCGCCCAACTGGAGGTCGACGCTTTAGCGGGAGGGCCGCCCGTTAAAGCGTCGACCTCCAGTTGTCCGCGGCCTCGGTGCGGGCGAGAAACGCCCGTGCCGCGGCGGCGTCGAGGGCGATCTGGCGGCGCAGTGTCTCAAAGGAGTCGAAGCGCTGCTCGTCGCGCAGCCTGAGGCTGAATTCCACCTCCAGGTGGCGACCGTAGAGGTCCTGGTCGAAGTCGAACAGATGGACCTCCAGCCGGCACCCCTGGCCGCCGACGGTCGGGCGGGTGCCGATGTTGGCGACCCCGGGGTGGGGGGCGCCGCCCAGGCCGTGGACCCGGACGGCGAAGACGCCCCGCAGCGGGCTGACCCGGCGGTGCAGGTCGAGGTTGGCGGTGGGGAAGCCGATGGTGCGCCCACGCTGGTCGCCGTGACCGACACGGCCCTGCATCCGGTAGGGGCGGCCCAGGAGGCGCCGCGCCTGGTCCAGGTCGCCGCGGGCCAGGGCCTCGCGCACCCGGGTGCTGCTGATGCGCTCGTCGCCCTGGGTGATGGTGTGCTGGTCCTCGACCTCGAAGCCGGCCGCGCCGGCCGCCGCGCCCATGCTGCGCAGCAGGGCATAGTCACCGCCGCGGCCCTGACCGAAGCGGAAGTCGTCCCCGACCAGCAGGTAGCGCACCCCCAGGCCCTCCAGCAGGAGGCGGCGCACGAAGTCC
The DNA here is from genome assembly GCF_002813775.1 of Candidatus Thiodictyon syntrophicum. Taxonomy (NCBI): domain Bacteria; kingdom Pseudomonadati; phylum Pseudomonadota; class Gammaproteobacteria; order Chromatiales; family Chromatiaceae; genus Thiodictyon; species Candidatus Thiodictyon syntrophicum. The sequence continues at coordinate 4,998,264 of NZ_CP020370.1, read as the reverse complement.
GGCGGCGTCACGGCGGCCAGGCGCGGCCCGAACTCCAGGACCATGACCCGCGCGATCCCGCAGTCGGCGAGCGCCTTGAGCTTTTCGCGCAGGCGCGTGAGCCGCGCCGGGGTGCGGTCCGGGGCGAAAAACTCCATCGGCTGAGGCTCAAAGGTGATGACCGTGGCCGGCAGCCCGAGGGCGCGCCCGCGCGCGAGCAGGCGCCGGAAGACGGCGCGGTGCCCCAGGTGGACCCCGTCGAAGTTGCCGATGGTGGCGACGCAGCCCCGGTCGGCGGGGCGCAGGTTGTGTAGACCGCGGATCAGCCTCATGCGATGGGTGCCCTGGCGAAGGGACGGCAAAGTATACGCGGGTCCTGCCCCGGTGGGGGCGGTGTCCCGCCACGGGGTGCGATCAGAACTGATGTGTCGATGCCGATCCCGCACCCTCCAGCGACCGGACCTTCTCACGGACCGGGCGTCGTTGTCGTAATCGAACCATCCGATCACGACAACGACAACGACAACGACCAGGACAGCGTACCCGGGATCTCGGTCACCACATCAGTTCTGATCGCACTCCGCCGCGCGCCGACCGGGCGGCCGACGCCGCGGTCGGCCGCGTTTGGGCGCCCCGCTCACGGGTTGTTGCCTCGCAAGGCCTCCTGCAACCGCAGATTGGACAGGGCCAACTTGATCGACTCGCCGACCGTGACGGCCAGGGTGCGCAGTTCCCGGAACTGCGCCGCGCTGAGCGCCTCATCGGCACCGACGTGCAGCAGGCCCAGGGTGGTCCCGCGCACGTTCAAGGGGACGCAGACATAGCTCGTCGGCGCCCGCCCCGGGAAGTGTTGGCAGTCGGGTTCCTCGCGGGACGGGTCGACCTCATGCGGTTGGCCGCGCCGCAGGGCCCAGCAATCGCGCAGTGAGAAATCCGCGGCCAGGCGCTCGGGGGCGCCCCAGGCGGCGACCCGGCGCAACTCGGTCGGTGCGCCGTCGATGACCGCCAAGCCGCCGGCAGAGGGCGCGAACAGGAGCGCGGCGCCGTGCGCGATGACGGCGTAGGCCTCGGCGCGGGTTTCGCAGGAGAGCAGCAGGCCGTTCATCTGGTTCAGGGCGACCATCTGGGCATCGTGGCGCTGCAGTTCGGCCAGGCTGACCTTGAGCGCCTCTTCGCTCGCGCGCAAGGCGTCCTCGGCGACCCGGCGCCACTCGATATCGATCAGCACCCCGAGTTCCCTGGCCGATTCCAGTTCCACCGGGTCCCAGCGCGGGCTGCGCAACGCGACCAACTGGGCCCAGGCAGCAAAGGACCGACGCGGGGTCAGACGCCCGTCCGGGGTCATCTCCACCGCCTTGTCGGGATTGCCGCCCCAGGACACCTGGCGCAGTTGTTCGCCGCGAAACCAGATCAGCGTGAGCGAGCGCGCACTGTCCAACGGGAACAGCACCACCCCGGCGGCGGTCGCGCCCAGGTCGGCCGTTTCGGGCAGGTGTTCGCTGATACAGTCGGTGGCGAACAACTGCAAGGGGCCGGGCGGGTGCCGGGCGCTCAGGCCCGCGACGATGGCGAGGATGCGCCGCGGGTCCGGGGTCACACCGCCGGTGGTGACCTCGGCGGCGCGGATCAGGGCCGCGCCATCGGCCCCGACCACGCCCAGGATATCGGCCAGTTGCGGGCCGCGGAGCAGGCCCGGCAGCCGCACCCCTTGGCGCATGGCGGCGAGGATGCGGTCGCGGGACTGTTTCAGATGCGTCGCGTAGCGCCGGGCCCGGACCTCGTCGGCCAGCGCGATCTCGTTGGCGAGATCCAGCGCCATCCAGGCCGCGATCCGGCGCACAACGCCCGAAACCGGATTGGGCGCATAGTGGTGGCAGGCGATCAGCCCCCAGAGTTGCCCGTCGCGGACCAGCGATACCGTCAGTGTAGCCTGCACCCCCATGTTGCGGAGATACTCCAGATGCACCGGCGAGATGCTGCGCAACAGGCTGCGTGACAGGTCGAGCGGTTGCCCGTTGACCGGATCGACCGTCGGCAGGAGCGGGGACGGTGTGTGGTCGATATCGACGATGACGCGCGGCGACCTGATCAGATACAGGCGCCGCGCCTGGGGCGGGATGTCCGAGGCCGGGTAGTGCAGTCCCAGAAAGGCCTCCAGATCGGTGCGCCGGTCCTCGGCGATGACCTCGCCGTGCCAGTCGGCGTCGAAGCGATAGATCATCACCCGGTCATACCCGGTCAGGTGCCGGAACAGCGCCGCCGCGCGCTGGAGCTTGGTCGGCAAGTCCGGCTGGGCGCGTACCTCGCTGAATCGCTCAACGGCGCGGGCCAGCGTATCGCCGAGGGCGGGCGGCGCGGCCGGTGCGGGCTCCAGTTCCAGCACCGTCAAGGGACCGGACTCGTGGACATAACCGACAAACACCTGCCCACCCCCCGGCGGCTGCCAGTCGAACGCGGCCGGGGCGACCTGGTCCAGGTCGCGGGCCAGGGCCTCGCCAAGCGCGGCGGCCAGCGCCGGGTCGAGCGCCGTCGCCAGGTCGCGCCCCAGCAGGTCTTGCGCCGCGACACCCAGCAGTGCCTGAGTGCTCGTGCTCGCCTGGGTGATACGCAGCGTCGGCCCGTGTAAGGCCAGCAGTACGCCGTGCGGCTGAATCGAGCCGGGGATGTGGATCGGCTCAGCCTCGCATTGGCTGAGGTCGGGGAGCGGGGGGGCGGTGTCGATTGCAGGTGGCACGGGAATCTCCTGGGGATTGGATGGGAGGCAGTCGTAGCCCGGAGGTCGGGTTAGGAACGGTTCACTACGGCGCGACGGCGACGACCCGGTTGCGCCCGGACGCCTTGGCCCGAAACAGGGCGGCGTCGGCCCGGGTCAGCACGGCGGCGGCGTCCGTCTCCTGCCCCCCGGCGACCGTGACCCCGATGGAGACGGTGATCGCCGGCAGTTCCCCGCCTTGATAGAGGACCCGCGTTTGCATGATCGCCTGGCGCAGGCCCTCCAGCCGCTCCCTGGCGGCCGCCAGGGTGGCGCCGGGCAGGATCAGGGTCAGTTCCTCGCCGCCGTAGCGGCAGGCGACGTCGCCGCCGCGCACGGACCCGGCCAGCAGGGCGCCGACCGCCCGCAGTACGGCATCGCCGGCCTCGTGACCGTAGGCGTCATTGAAGCGCTTGAAGTGGTCGAGATCCAGCATGGCCGCGGCCAGCGGCTCGCCCCGGCGGCGGCTGAGTTGCAGTTCGCGCGGCAGGGTCTCATCCAGATAGCGGCGGTTGAACAGGCCGGTGAGCGAATCGCGGATCGCCTGTTCGCGTAAGGTCTCCTGTAACCGGATGTTTGACAAAGCCAGTTTGGCCGCCTCGCTGAAGGCGACGGCCAGGGTGCGCAGGTCGGCGAAGGCGGCCGCGGTGAGCGCCGCCGGGGCGCGCAGGTGCAACAGGCCGAGCGTATCGCCCCGCACCGTCAAGGGCAGGCACAGGTGGGCGGGTGGCGGCGGGTCGGACAGGTGGCGGCAGCGGGCACCCGGGGTCAGCTCGTTGACTTCATGGATAGCGCCGCGCCGCAAGGCCCAGCAGTGGCCCGCCGGGAAGGTGGTCGGCAGGGCGCCGGGCTCGCCCCAGGACGCCGCCACCCGCAGGTCCGACCCCGCCGCCTCGCCCAGCACCGCCAGGGCGCCGCCAAGGCCGACGAACAGCCGGGCGGCGCTGCGCGCGATCACCGTGTAGGCCTCGGTGCGGGTCTCGCAGGACAGCAGCAGTTCGCTCATGCGGTTGAGGCCGACCATCTGGCTGTCGTGGCGCTGCAGTCCGGCCAGGCCGACCCGCAGCGCCTCTTCCATGTCGCGGCGCTCGGTGATGTCGGTGTGGGTGCCGGCCATGCGCAACGGGCGGCCCGCGGCGTCGCGGGCCGTGACCTTGCCGCGATGCAGAAACCAGCGCCAGTCGCCGTGCTTGGTGAGCATCCGGTGTTCGATCTCGAACCGCGGGGTCGCGCCCGCGAAATGGGCCAGCAGGGCCGCCCGGGCGCGCCTGTGGTCGGCGGGGTGCATCAGGCGGCGCCAAATGCGGATATGCGGCTGGACCTCGGCCGGCTCATAGCCCAGCATCCGCGCCCAGCGCGGGCTGAACAGCACGGCCCCGGTGCTCAGGTCCCAGTCCCAGAAGCCGTCATTGGCGCCCTCGAGCACCAGTTGCAGGCGTTCCTCGCTCGCGCGCAGGGCGTCCTCGGCGCCCTTGCGGGCGGTGATGTCGTCGAATGAGACGACCGCGGCCTGCAGGGACCCGGTCAGCGGATCACGGATCGGTTCGGTATTGACCAGAATCCAGCTCAGACGCCCATCGGACTTGAACACGCCCATCAGCACCTCGCGCTGCGCGATACCGGTGTTGAGGGTGACCACCGATGGCCACTCGTCGGGCGGAAACGCCGTGCCGTCGCCGCGGATGATCCGCCAGTCCGCGGCATCAATGGACCGCTCCCGGAACTTGTCGGTGCTGAGGCCCAGGATGCGCTCGGCCGCCGGGTTGGCGGTCACCAAGGTGCCCTGGCGGTCGTAGACCGTGACGCCTTCGGTCAACGCCAGCAGCGCCGAGCGGTAGCGTTCCTCGCTGGCGCGCAACACGGTTTCGGCCGCCTTGTGCTCGGTAATATCCAAGACGAAACCGATCAGGCCCGCCAGGTGGCCGTCGGGGGCGTTCAGCGTCGCCTTATGGAAGACCACGTCGCGTCGTTCGCCGCGCCGGTTCTTGATCTGGGTTTCATAGACCTGTACCCCGGGATGGTCGAACAGCGCCTGATCCCGGGTGGCGAAGATGTCGGCGGTCTCAAGCGGCCAGCAGTCATAGATCGTCCTGCCGATCAGCGCCGTCTCGGACCCGCCGGCGAGTTCGATAAAGGCGCGGTTGGCGATCTGATAGCGCCCGTCCAGGCCCTTGAAGAAGACCGGCGTGGGGATGGCCTCGAGCAGCTGTTTCTGGAAGGCGAGACTGGCCTGGATGACCGCTTCGGCCCGCTTGCGCTCGGTGACGTCCTCCAGGATCCAGATGGTCTGTGTCAGCGGTGCGGCCGGCGCCAAGGTCTGACCGCGCAGCAGACACCAGAACCGGCTGCCGTCCTTGCGTGCCAGTTCCACCTGGTCGCTGAAGACCTCGCCGCGCACGATGACGGGACCGGCGCGGTTGCCCAGCGCCAGAAAGGCCGCATGGTCAGGGTAGAGGATGGCGGTCGAGTGGCCGATCAGTTCGCCGGGCGCATAGCCGAACAGGGTTTCGGCGTGGTGGTTGGTGCGCATGATGCGGCGCCCCCGCACGAAGACGACACCGACGAAGTCGTTGTCCAGCAGGGCCTTGTTTTCCCGCACCAATGCCTTGCTCTGCGCCTTGTCGCGGGGCGGCAGGGGTCGTGATGTGCGGCGGTGGTGCGGCGGCTTTTCCATCGCCGAAGGATACACCCGCGCCGCCCCATCCAGCAGACGGCAGCCGGTGCTGGTGCGATCAGGACTGATGTGGTGACCGGGATCCCGGGTACGTTGCCGTTGTCGTTGGCGCAATCGTTGTCGCAATCGAATAATCCGACCACGATTACGACAACGACAACGGGAAGGCTCCGCGCCCGGAGGGTCCGCGGTGCGGACCAGCGACCGCGCGGCCAGCGGGGTGGCCGGGATTATGATCAATGCCTCACCGGCGATCATAAGCCTACGCGACAAAGCTCGACGGTCCTGGCAAACTATGGCACAAGCTCCTAAACGAGATCGCGCAAGCGCCGCCACGCCACCGCCATGCACCTGAGCGATCACGACCTCAGACAATTCGACGACGCCTACCTGGAGACGCTCACGTCGGCGCAGGCGCGGGCGTTGTTGGGCAAGGCGCTGGCGGATCTGAAGGCGGCGCGCGAGCGGCTTGGGCAGAACCCCTCCAACAGTTCGCGACCACCGAGCACGCGGTTGCCGTGGGAGGGCAATGGCGGTCAGGAAGCGCCCGCGGGCGAGCCCGACGTCACGGCGGGCGCGGGGGACATAGCGGATGCGGCCGACACCCCTGCCGTCCCGCCATGACCAGGACCACCCTGTCCTTTCTCGTTCTGCTCTTCGCCTTGGCGAGCGGCCTTGCCCCGGCCCTGGTTGACCCGCCGGCCGCGGCCGGTCCGGAACTCGTCATTCTGACCTGGCAGGATTATCTCTCCCCGGCGGTGATCCAGGCCTTCGAGACCGAGTCCGGCGCCCGGGTCCGCCAGGTCTATTTCGAGACGGACGATGCCCGCGACCAGGCGCTGAGCGAAACGGAGGGGGCCGGCTACGACCTCCTGCTGGTGGACGGCACGGCCCTGACGGTCTATCGCAAGCGCGGCTGGATCAGTCCCCTGGCCCCGGCCGCCGTGCCCAACCGGCGCTTCCTCGATCCCCGCTGGGCCGCCGCCTATCCCGAGAGTCAGGACGCCGCGGTGCCCTATCTCTGGGGCACCATGGGCATCGCCTACCGGCGTGACCTGGTGGGGCGCGACCTGGACTCCTGGATGGACCTGCTGCGCCCGGCCCCGCCCCTGCGCGGCCGGCTCCTGATGGTCGCCGACCACTTCGACCTCTTTGCCGTTGCACTCAAGGCACTGGGGTTTTCCATGAACACCATCGACGGCGCCCAGATCCAGGCCGCGGCCGACCTGCTGCGGGCCCAGCGGCCGGCGGTCCGGCGTTATGGCGCACTGGCGATCGACGCCCGCTCCGAACTGCTGACCGGACAGGTCGCCGCCGCGGTTACCTACAACGGCGACGCCGCCGCGCTGCGCCGCCGCAACGACCAGGTCGTCTATGTGATCCCGCGCGAGGGCGGGGCCCTGTGGCTCGACTACCTCGCTATAGCGGCCCAGGGCGTGCACCCGGCGCTGGCCGCCGCCTTTCTCGACTTCATCAACCGCCCCGAGGTCGCCGCCCGCAACGCCGCGGACCTCTCCTATGCGACCGCCAACCTGGCCGCCGAGCGCCTGCTGCCGGCGAAGATCACCCAGGACCCGCTGATCTATCCGGACGCGGCTACGCTGGCCCGCTGCGAGTCCTATACCCGGCTGCCGGCAGCCGCCATCGGTGCCAGGCAGCAGGCCTACGCAGCCCTGGTGCACGGGGACTAGGACGGTGCGCCTGTGGGCCAAACTCGCCCTGGTCCTGGCGCCGTTGGTGGCCGGGCCGGTCCTGGCGCTGGGCTGGCTGTCCTATCAGGCCTTGGGCGAGGACCTGGAAGAGGCGGTGGCCAGGAGTCTGGATTCGACCCTGGAGGCGGCAACGGCCGGACTGGGCACCCTGGTCGAGTCGGCGCGCACCAACAGCGCGCTGTTCGCCGCGGCCGGCCCGGTGGAGCGTTATGCCCGCAGCACCGACGAGCAGGAGCGCACCGCCCTGTTGCAGGCGCCCCTGCTGCGGCTCTTTTACCAATACCGCGACGCCTATCCGGAGTACCAGGAGCTGCGCTTTCTGCGTCCGGACGGGACCCGGGAGATCCGGGTGGCGGCCCCCGGCCTGCCGGATCGGCAGCCATCCGGGGCCGCGGACCCCGGGTTCGCGGCGGTCAGCGCCGACCCCGAGCCGGTCAGTCTGAGCCTGCACCCCGGCGCGAACCCCGACGACGACACCGCACTGCTCGTCTATCGCCGCGTCACCTTGCCGGACAACTTCCTGACCCGTCGGGACGACAGCCTGCGCGTCCGTGGGTATCTCGCGCTGCGCGTCTCGTTCGAGCCGCTCTGGGCGCGGCTGCGCAACCTGCCGTCCGGGTTCCCCGGGGTCCTGATCCTGGCAACACCCGAGGGTGAGGTCCTGTTCGACTCCAGCGGTGCCTGGACCGGGCGGCGCCTGCCGCCCGCGTTGTGCGCCCAGCCGGCCCGGCCCGGACCCGCAGAAGACCCCGAGGCCGAGCTCCAGACCTGGACCCCGGGTCCCTGGCTGTTCAAGGTTCGCCGCAGCGAGCCCGGGTTCCTGGCCCTGGCGGCCCTCCCGGCGCAGACCCTCGCCGGCCCCCTGAACCGACTGGGGCTCACCACCCTGGCCCTGACCGGGCTCGCCGTTGCGCTGCTCTGCGCGGTGCTGATCGCCTGGCTGTGGCGCCTGGTCCTGCGCCCACTGGCGATCCTGCGCGACGCGGCGGAGCGCATCGGCACCGGGGCACTGCGCACCGCCATCCCGATCGCCCCCACCGACGAGATCGGCGCCCTGGCGGCGGCAGTGCGGGCCATGGGTGAGCACCTGGCCGACCATCAGGAGGAGATCGAGCGCCTCGCCTTCCATGACCCACTCACCGGGCTGCCCAACCGCCGCCTGATCCGCGAGTTGCTCGCCGCCCGCATCACGACCGCCGCGGGGGATGGTCGCGGCCTGGCGGTGCTCTTTATCGACCTGGACAACTTCAAGCAGATCAATGATGCACTCGGTCACGGGTTGGGCGACACCCTGTTGCAGAGCCTGGCACGGCGCCTCACGGGCGTCGCGGCACCCCCCGCGGCAGAGATCCATATCGGGCGCTTCGGCGGGGACGAGTTCCTCCTTGTCGCCGATCACCTGAGCGCCCTGGAACAGGCCGCCGACCTGGCCCAAGGCATCCTGGCGGCAACCGCCGAGCCCTTCGACCTGGGGGGCGCCCAGTATGTCGTCACCGCCAGCATCGGCATCACCCTCTACCCTCAGGACGCCGACGATGCCGACGACCTGATCCGCTGCGCGGACTTGGCCATGTACGGGGCCAAGGCGCGGGGCCGCAATGCGCTGCAATTCTTCTCCGCCGACCTCGACAGCCGGGTGGCGGCGCGCCTGCAGATGGAAAATCAGTTGCGTCTGGCACTGCCGCACGGCGAATTGAGCCTGCACTATCAGCCCATCGTCGAGCTGGCGAGCGGACGCCTGGTCAGTTTCGAGGCCCTGCTGCGCTGGCACAGCGAGACCCTGGGCTGGGTGGGGCCCGCGCAGTTCATCCCGCTCGCGGAGGAGACCGGGCTGATCGGCGAGATCGGGCGCTGGGTCCTCGCCGAGGTCTGCCGTCAGGTCGCCGCCTGGCGCCACGCCGGGTACGCGACGGTACCGGTCGCGGTCAATGTCTCGGCGGTCCAGCTCCAACACGAATGCCTGGTGGAGCCCGTGCGCGCCCTGCTGGCCGAGCACCGGTTGTCGGCCGCGGACCTCCAGATCGAGATCACCGAATCGGTCCTGATGGAGCGGACCCTGCACCAGACCGGCCGGCTCCAGGCACTGCGCGCCCTGGGGCTCGCCATCCACATCGACGACTTCGGCACCGGCTACTCGTCGCTCGCCTACCTGCAGCGCCTGTCCGTGGACTGCATCAAGATCGACCAGGGATTCGTCGCCCGGCTGTGCCGGCGCGACGGCGACGCGACGCTCGTGACCGCCATGATCAGCCTGGCCCACGCCCTGCACCTGCGGGTCATCGCCGAGGGGATCGAGACGCAGGATCAGTTGGAGGCCCTGCGCGCCCTGGGCTGCGACCTGGGTCAGGGCTATCTGTTCGCCCGCCCCGCCGCGGCCGCCGAGGCGGCGCGTCTGTTGGCGGGGGCGACCCCGCAGGTGTTGATGGCGGCGGGTTGAGGCTGGCGCAGTGGGCGCGCGGGCGATCTGGCCGGAAATCGCCCGGGACCTTACCCGGCGGGCTTATCTCGCGCACTTCGGCGCGATCGAGGCGTCAGACTCGCCGGCCACAAGCGCGTGCCGAGTGCTCCCGCCCGCGTTTGCCGACGGTACTGCATCAGGCCCACGAAATGGGTATCCTTGTAACACCGGACCCCGCGGGACAAATCCCTATGGGGACGCACGACCCGTCCTATAAGCTGCTGTTCTCCCATCGCAAGATGGTTTCTGACCTGCTCCGCGGCTTCGTGCACGAGGAGTGGGCGGAGCGGCTGGATTTCAACACTTTGGAGCGCGTGCGCGAAGTCGGCATCAGCCAGAACCTCCGCCAGCGCATCGACGATGTCATCTGGCGTCTGCGGATCATCGAGGATGGACGGGCGCGCTGGCTCTACGTTTACATCCTGTTGGAGTTTCAGTCCACCGTCGACCGCATCATGGCCGCTCGGCTCCTGACCTACATCGGCCTCCTCTACGAGGACCTGCACCGGTCGAAAGAGATCGGGCCGGATGATCCGCTCCCGCCGGTGCTCCCGATCGTGCTCTACAACGGCGCCGAGCCCTGGACCGCCAAGACCGACCTGGCGGACCTGATCGACCCGAGCCTGCCGCCGCAACTGCGCCGCTGGCAGCCGCAACTGCGCTATCTTCTCCTGGAAGAACGCCGCTACCCCGAGGCCGACCTCGCGCGTCTGCCCAACGTCGCCGCCGCCTTGTTCCGCCTGGAGAATGCCCAGGCACCGGAGAACATCCAGCGGGTCATCGCCTGCCTGGTCGAGTGGCTGGCCGGGGCGGAGAATGCGAGCCTGCGCCGTGCCTTCGTCGTCTGGCTCAAGCGCGTACTGCTTCCGGCGCGCGTGCCCGGCGTCGAGATACCCAATTTCAGCGAGCTAGAGGAGCTTCACGACATGCTGGCCGAACGCGTCAAGACTTGGACCCAGGAGTGGAAGGAGCAGGGCAGGCAGGAGGGTGAGGCTAAGTTGCTGCGCCGGCAACTCACTCGCCGCTTCGGCCCGCTGCCGTCATGGGCTGAGGAGCGCCTAGGTCAAGCCGGCGAGAGCGAGCTTGAGGAGTGGGGTGATCGCGTGTTGGAGTGCCGGAGCCTGAAGGAGGTCTTTGGGGGATCGGCTTGAGTGAGGGGGCATCGGGTGCGGGGAGCTAACGGCAAGCTTCTTTAGTGGTACGTCCCCTATTTCCCTGTTGTCGCCGCCCCAGGAAGACGCCGACCCTGGACGGCTTGCTCACTGGCCTGCGACTCTGCTGCGCCCGCCCGGACAAGAGCTACAGGCTCACGGACTGCGTGTCGCCCCGGTCTTGCGCGGACCGGGGCTGACGGTTACTCTCTGATTTATGGACGAAATCGCCAACCCGCACGACACCTACTCCCGCGAGATCTTCGGCCGCTCCGAGATCGCGAAAGACTTCCTGCGCGTCCACCTGCCGGAAGAGGTGCTCGCCGAGGTCGATCTGGACAGCCTGGAGATCAGTAAAGATACCTACGTGTCGCCCGACCTGCGCGCGATCTACTCCGATCTGGTTTATCGTGTGCGCTGGCGGGAGCAGCCGCTTGCGGTCTACGTTCTGTTTGAGCACAAGAGCCGGCCCGAACACTGGACCCAACTCCAGCGACACCGAAGTCAAGGGTAAGGTGCAGACGCGGCTGGTCCAGTTGGCGATGCGCGGGATCTTCAGCGGGGCACCCGTCGAGCGTTTGACCGAACTCTTTGCGCTGATCGCACTGATCGAGGATCGGACCACGGCCATGGAAATCCTGGAATCCCTGCTCCGCTATTATGTCCAAGGCACGCGGCGGGTGGACGAGCCCACCGCCTACGCTCTGCTGCAACAGCACTCCGACGGAGATTCGACCATGCAGACCTTTATCGAGCGGTACATCGAACAAGGCAAACAACAGGGGATGGAACTCGGCCTGGCACGTGGACGGCAAGAAGGCCGGCAGGAGGGCCAGACTGTTGTGCTGCTACGGCAGATTGAGCGCAAGTTCGGTCCGCCTAGCGAAGCGGTTCGCCTGCGCATCGCCGGCGCGGATGCCGAGACAATTCTTCAGTGGTCGGATCGCATCCTCACTGCCCAGAGCCTGGACGGGCTCTGGCATTGAGCGCGCAGGGGGGCGCCGCGGGATAATGGTGGTACGTCCCTGAGGTATCCTTGGAATCAGCCTCCGCGGGCAAGGGGTGGTGCGATGACTACGGGCATGGTCATCTTAGCCGGGCGGGCTCGGATCGAGAAGTCTGGCTGCCCGGCGGTAGGCTGTTCAATCTGAGCCATTTCATGCAGTTTTTCGTCCCCCGCCTTCCGGTGCGCACATTGGGCGTAAGCAACTGATTACAAATGGTACTTATGCCTCTTGGCGCGACAGAAAACGCATGACGGACTTGTGCTCCCAGAGGCGCAGAATGAACACCCTAGCCCGGCGGTCGGTTGGATGCGGGTTTGGCAGCCAGTGGACGGTGCTATGGCAAGGGGTCAGCGGGGTGCCGAAAACGTTTCGGACGGGGCCAATGCCAGCCCGCCCCGGGGATACAGGCGTCAGACTTGCCGGCCGCAGGCGCGCTCCGACGGTTCCCGTCTGCGTTTGCCGACGGGGCTGCATCAGGCCCACGAAATGGGTATCCTTGTAACACCGGACCCCGCGGGCCAAACCCCTATGGCGACGCACGACCCTTCCTATAAGCTGTTGTTCTCCCATCGCAAGATGGTTTCCGACCTGCTCCGCGGCTTCGTGCACGAGGAGTGGGCGGAGCGACTGGATTTCAACACATTGGAGCGTGTGCGCGAGGTCGGCATCAGCCAGAACCTCCGCCAGCGCATCGACGATGTCATCTGGCGTCTGCGGATCATCGAGGACGGACGGGCGCGCTGGCTCTATGTCTACATCCTGTTGGAGTTTCAGTCCACCGTCGACCGCATCATGGCCGCTCGGCTCCTCACCTACATCGGCCTCCTCTACGAGGACCTGCACCGGTCGAAAGAGATCGGGCCGGATGACCCGCTCCCGCCGGTGCTCCCGATCGTGCTCTACAACGGCGCCGAGCCTTGGACCGCCAAGACCGACCTGGCGGACCTGATCGACCCGAGCCTGCCGCCGCAACTGCGCCGCTGGCAGCCCCAACTGCGCTATCTTCTCCTGGAAGAACGCCGCTACCCCGAGACCGACCTCGCGCGTCTTCCCAACGTCGTCGCCGCCTTGTTCCGCCTGGAGAATGCCCAGGCGCCGGAGAACATCCAGCGGGTCATCGCATGCCTGGTCGAATGGCTGGCCGGGGCGGAGAATGCGAGCCTGCGCCGTGCCTTCGTCGTCTGGCTCAAGCGCGTGCTGCTTCCGGCGCGCGTACCCGGCGTCGAGATACCCAATTTCAGCGAGCTAGAGGAGCTTCACGACATGCTGGCCGAACGCGTCAAGACTTGGACCCAGGAGTGGAAGGATCAGGGCAGGCAGGAGGGCGAGACTAAGGTGCTGCGTCGCCAACTCACTCGCCGCTTTGGCCCCCTCCCGTCATGGGCTGAGGAGCGCCTGGGTCAAGCCAGCGAGACCGAGCTTGAGGAGTGGGTTGATCGCGTGCTGGAGTGCCGGAGCCTGAAGGAGGTCTTTGGCGGATCGGATTGACGGAGTGGGTCGTCGGGTGCCGGGATCTACGGCAAGCTTTTTTCGTGGTACGTCCCCGATTATCCCCCGATTATCCCAGGTTCAACGGGCCGCGGGTGCGGCTAACCCCATCCTCAAGCGCTGCAAATAGGTCGGCAGTCAGTGCGCCAGGCGGAGTTGCTCCAACCATTAACCCGAGAAAGAGCACTTCTCACGCCGAGGCGCTAAGCTCGCCAAGGCTTTTCAGTACCCGATCGGTGCCCGGCGATTCACCCGGCGGGTGATTTCGATATTGACCGCATCCCGTTGTCTTTCTTGGCGAGCTTGGCGAGCTTGGCGAGCTTGGCGAGCTTGGCGCCTTGGCGTGATCAGTTGCCGGATTTTGTTTGGCGTAATAGTAGAAGGTGATCGACGTCACATCCCGAGCGTCGAGCTGACCGGATCTTCCGTGAGCAGAGGCTCGTCAACGTTCGGTCGCTCATTGGCGATCTTCGCCTCTTCGGCGCGGAATTGCACGATTAAACGAATAAGCTCCGCGGTGACCTCCCCCACCCATTTCTTTCTCTCATCAGGATTTGCAAGCTTCGCGGCATAGGCTTCGTGAAAATTCCTGAAGTTGACCCTCGGGTCCGTATGCCTCCAGGCAAATGCCCAGCCGTTCCCAGGTATCCCCTTCCACTCGGTGAGCCACGCGATAACATCCTGCAGCCACGGATGCAATCTTGTGACCTCTTGCGCATATGGGCCTCGCACGTATTCGCCTCTTTCGTTCCTTTTTGCCGCAGTGAATCCGTAGCACAGGTTGTGATCAACTGAGAGGTGGAGGTGAACACTATAATCATCGTAATCGGCTACCTTATACTCGATCCCATAATTCTTCGCTCTTTTTTGTGGGGCATAGAAATTCTTGCAATAACTCGCCAGGTCCTTCTTGGTAAAAACATTATCTACAGGGTTAAAAACATAGCCTTTGAGGGAGAGCTCTTGGAGAAGGTCCTGCCACACAAGTCTTTGTACCTCGATCTTTGCTTCTGTAAGCGCGTTCTCCAGCGTCAGCGCGGACTCGAGGTGATCGCCTTCGAGCAGCAGGTTCGTTATTTCCATCTTGTGGTCCTCGGATATCGTTTGACCGGTAAGTTTCTTGACAAGGGAGATGTACTGAATGAGCGACTCCCGCAAATGGGGTATTTGGTAAGACGCTTGCGCGCATCTTTCCAACCAATTCAGAATATCTCGGGAGTAGGAAATAGGCTCAATCTCTGTTCGGGGGACGTTTCCCCGGCTTTCATTCGATGGTGGAGTTCCGAAAAGGGTTAAATAGAGAAGTCGTCGTTTGCCCTGCGGGTATCTGGACTTGAGAAACTCGTAATAACGCTGAAGTTGCTTTGGTGGGTCCGGTGCGTAAATCTTGTTCTCGATAACCAGGCCACTGCATTTCCCTCGCATCAGGATATCAATCCGGCCGTGCGTTCCAGACACTTCGCGTTGAACGACAGGGAATGCTTGGTGTGACTGCTGTGGCCCGTCGAGGGTTTCAAAGAAAAGGATTTGAAAAAGATCTCCCAATTTGTGCGAACCTCTCGGGTCCAACAATTCAGCAATAAAGTTCGAGTGCAGTCTAACTTCGTCGGCATCGGCGCGTAAGACAGCGAAGATATTAAACGACGTCTTGGCCGCTTCCTCAATCTTCTGATACTTCAGATTGATACTGGCGACTTGCGAAAGCAACCATTCAAGGGGGTTCATTCGTCTTTCCTCGCGGTTGAGTATTTGAGTTGAATCGTCGCGCTATGGCTTATTGGAGCAGAAATCGGCAGAAATCGGGGAAGTACTACGGTTTCTGCACGGATTAGCCTGTCGATGGGTCAGGCACGGCTGGACTTAAGCCGCATCGCCGGTGTGAACCTCGATATCCACCTTGAGCTGGTCGCGCAATGCCGGAATTCCGGGGACAGTATACTTAACTCCGCGATGACGATAAGGTCCACGATTCAAGATCGCTCGCGTCCGCATCGCTCGTCTCGTCGGCATCCACGACCGCAATCCCCAGACAATCCAGGTGGTGAAGAAACGCCGCATGCCCAAGCCCGCTCAGCTCGGCGGCCGCGCCCGTCGACAAGGCCCCATCCTTGAACAGCGCCGCGGCCAGGGCGGGGCGTAGCGAGCGCTGCGCATCCATGGTCGCGGAATCCAGATGCAGGATGAGCGCGTTCGGCTCGTTCTCTTCCATGATCAACACCGGCGCATCCTGCGCCTGGCGCAATGCCCGGCGGGGATCTTTCTTGAGGTCGCGGACGTTGGTCGAATACATGGCGGTCTCGTGCGGAGGCATTCGCTCGTTGCAGGGATTCTGAACCGTGCGGATCGCTCCTGCAACGGATCTGCGGTCGCCTGGTCAGGTCTTGCAATCCAGCACCCGACTGCACCTGGAGTAAGAGCCGGCACTGGGCTTGCGCTGCCGCTTCGGCCTGTACTCGCGCTCGCATCCGATCACGATGGAACTCGCTCAAGGAACCGGAGATCGCCCCCGACCGGGCTGGGGCAGGGGAATCTCCCGAGAGCGGCACTCAGACCTGGAGCAGGTGCCGCGGCCGGATGCCGCCGAGGAGCAGGATCGCGGCGTAGACGCCGCCGCCGACGAGCAGCCACAGGCACAGTTCCAGGGCCCGCGCCCCGCCGCCCATGGCAAGCCAGTCGTCGAGCGGCCCGGCGCCCAGGGATAGGACCAGGCCCATCAGCAGGTTGGCGCCCAGGCCCTTAGCGAGCAGCGGCGCCCACCCCGGCCGGGGGCGGTAGATGCCCGCGCGCCTCAGTGCGCGCAGCAGGAGCGCGGCGTTGGCGAGCCCCGAGAGGCTGGTCGCGAGCGCCAGCCCCGTGTGCCCCAGGGGCGCCATGAGTAAGAAGGCTTCGGAATTCCGGGGACAGCCAGTAGGTCGGGTTAGGCGCGCCCTTACGCCCGTGCCATCGGCGCTGAACGCGGCGCGCGGCGTAACCCGACAGGGCGCCCTGGCTGTCGGGTTACGCTGCGCTAACCCGACCTACCCATCGACCCACCGGCTGAGCTTCGACGCAAATCACCACGAGGGTTGGTCCACCGCCGCCGCTGGGCTATAGTCTGGTCATGCGCCACCCCATCGACCCCAAGATCGACTGTGTGTTCAAGGCCCTGTTGGGGGCCGAGGCCAACCGTCGGCTGCTGATCCACTTCCTGAACGCGGTACTCGGTGCCGACCTGCCCGCTTTGGTGATCGAGGTCGAGATCCTCAATCCGTACAACGAGCGGGAGTTCCTGGACGACAAGCTCTCGGTGGTCGATGTGAAGGCCCGCGACCGGCTGGGGCGGGTCTTCTAGGTCGAGATCCAGTTGCTCGTCCTGCCGGACCTGGCGGCCCGCATCCTCTACGGCTGGAGCGACCTCTACGCCTCGCAACTGGCGAGCGGTCAGGAGTACCGGGAACTCAAGCCGACCTATTCCATCTGGCTCTTGGGTGAAACACTCAGGGTGGGTGTGCCGGAATACCGGCATTGTTTCCGGATGCGCGATGAGCAGGGCCGCCCGCTGATCGATCACGGGGGCATCTGGCTCCTGGAACTGGGCAAGTTCGCCGCCGGTCGAACCTGTACCGAGGACCTTGAGGTAGCGACCGAGCTCGAGCGTTGGCTCAGATTTTTCAACGAGGGCGAGCAGCTCGATGCGGACGCCCTGCCGGAGTGGATGCAGACCGAGGAGATGCGGCAAGCCATGAGTACCCTGACCGGCTTTTCCGAGAAAGAACGCGAGTACCACGCCTACCAGGCGCGCCAGAACTATCTGCGCCAGCAGCGCAGCATCCGCCGCCGTCTCGATGAACTCGAGGCAGCGGGCGAGCAGGCGCGGGCGGCGGCAGAGTGCGAGCGGGCCGCGAAAGAGCGAGAGCGCGCTGCGAAAGAGCAAGAACGCGCGGAAAAGGAGGCCGCCCTGCAACGCGAGGCGTCCGCCTTGGCCGAAATCGAACGGCTTAAGCGGTTGTTGGGCGCGCAACCGGGGACATCCTGAACGCACCGGTCGCGCCCGTGGGGGAAACCGGGCGGGGACACCGGGGGAAGACGCTGGTTTATCCTAGAAAGAGCAGTTTGTCCGCAAATGAACGCAAATGAACGCCAATAATCAGTAACTTGGCCTAGACTGCCAGTTCACCTCGCGGGCGATGACGGAACTGAAGCCAAACGTCGGATTAATTTGCGTTCATTTGCGGACAAATGCATTTTTCAGGTTTATTGGTCGCCGTGGTCGCCGTGGTCGCCGGGTCAGGTCTCGCAATCCAGCATCCGACTGCACCTGGGGCAAGCGCCGGAACTTGGCTTGCGCTGCCGGTTCGGCCGGTGCTCGCGCCCGCATCCGATCACGATGGATCTCGCTCACGGAACCCGAGATCGCGCCCGACCGGCCTGGAGCAGGGGCATCCCCCGAGAGCGGCGCTCAGACCTGGAGCAGGTGCCGCGGCCGGATGCCGCTGGCGAACAGGGTCGCGGCGTAGACGCCGCCGCCGCCGAGCAGCCACAGGCACAGTTCCAGGGCCCGCGCCCCGCCGCCCATGGCAAGCCAGTCGTCGAGCTGCCCGGGGCCCAGGGATAGGACCAGGCCCATCAGCAGGTTGGCGCCCAGGCCCTTGGCGAGCAGCGGCGCCCATCCCGGCCGGGGGCGGTAGATGCCCGCGCGCCTCAGTGCGCGCAGCAGGAGCGCGGCGTTGGCGAGCCCCGAGAGGCTGGTCGCGAGCGCCAGCCCCGTGTGCCCCAGGGGCGCCATGAGTAGAAGGCTTGCGACGACATTGACGGCCATGGCGATGAGGGCGATCCGCACCGGGGCCATCATCTCCTGGCGGGCATAGAAGCCGGGGGCCAGCACCTTGACGCCGATGAAGCCGATCAGGCCCGGGGCAAAGGCCATCAGGCTCTGGGCGGTCATGCGCGCGTCCTGGGCACTGAAGCCCGCACCCACCGCGCCCGTGGGCTCGCCCGCGTAAAAGAGCGTGGCGATGATCGGACCGGCCAGCACCAGGAGCCCCAGCGCGGCCGGGACCCCGAGCAACAGGAGCCAGCGCAGGCCCCAGTCCAGGGTGTCGGAGAAGGCGGCCGGGTCCTCGGCCGCGTGGCGCTGCGAGAGCCGGGGCAGGATCACGGTGCCCAGGGCGACGCCCAGGAGGCCCATGGGGAACTCCATCAGCCGGTCCGAGTAATAGAGCCAGGAGATGCTCCCGCTGACCAGGAAGGAGGCGAGGATGGTGTTGAGCAGCAGGTTGAGCTGGCCCACGGAGGCCCCGAACAGGGCCGGCCCCATGAGCCGCACGGTGCGCCGCACCCCGGGGTCGCGCAGGTCCAGCCGCGGGCGCGGCAGCAGCCCCAGGCGCGCCAGGAAGGGCAGTTGGAAGGCGAACTGCGCCGCCCCCGCGATCAGCACCCCCCAGGCCAGGGCAACGATCGGCTCGCCCATCCGCGGTGCGAGCCACAGGGCCGCGCCGATCAGGCTGAGGTTGAGCAGGACCGGGGTGAAGGCCGGGACCCCGAAGCGCTCATAGGTGTTGAGGATGCCGCCGGCCAAGGCGGTCAGCGAGATGAAGAGCACATAGGGGAAGGTGAGCCGCAGCATCGCCACGGTCAGCTCCCGCTGCCCCGGCTCATCCGCGAACCCGGGGGCGAAGAGCAGCACCAGCAGCGGGGCGGCCAGGATGCCGACCAGGGTCACCACCACCAGGACCGCCCCCAGGGCGCCCGCCATGGCGTCGACGAAGCCCTTGACCTCCGGCAGCCCGCGCCGCTGCCGATACTCGTTGAGCAGCGGCACGAAGGCCATGGAAAAGGCCCCCTCCGCGAACAGCCGGCGCATCAGGTTGGGGATCTTGAAGGCGACGAAGAAGGCGTCGGTGCCCGCGTCCGCCCCGAACACGCGGGCGATCACCAGGTCGCGCAGGAACCCCAGCAGGCGCGAGACGAAGGTCAGACTGCCCACCTTGGCGATGGATGCGGCGAGGGAAGACACGGCGGGGCTCCGCAGAAAGTGCGCGAGTATAGACGTAGGATGGGCAGAGCGAGAGCGATGCTCATCTCGAGCGACCGCGGCGGCTGTGACCCCAAAAAGAGTATTTGGCCGCAAATGAACGCAAATAAGCGCAAATAAATCTGCTGGTTAGCATCGTCGTGGGCATCGCCCGGACGGTGTACATGCAGTAAAACCCAAGTCTCTGATTATTTGCGTTAATTAGCGTTCATTTGCGGCTAAACTGTTTTCTTGTGGTAACTGTGCCTTGGCGGCGAGGTGAATCCCGGTTGACAGCGGCCCCGCGACTGTGGAAAATGCGCGGTCTTTATCCGAGCCCCCGTCGTGGGCTCTTGCCCAATGGATCCCAGGAGACCCACCCTTGGCGAACTCAGCACAAGCCGAAAAACGCGCCCGTCAGGCCGAGAAGCGTCGTCAGCAGAACGCCTCTCAGCGCAGCACCTTCCGCACCTTCGTCAAGAAGGTCGTCAAGGCCATCGAGTCGGGCGACAAGGCGGCCGCGGTCGAGGCGTACAAGAGTGCGGTGCCGCAGATCGACGGCGCCACCACCAAGGGGATCATCCACGCCAACAAGGCCGCCCGCCACAAGAGCCGGCTGAACGCCCATATCAAGGCGATGGCGTAAGGCCAATCGGTCACCCCCTGGTTCCCGCGTGCACTGTCCGCGGGACTCGGTGAAAAAAACCGGCTCAAGAGCCGGTTTTTTTGTGCCCGTCACAGGCGTCGACCCGGTATCCGATAGAGAGTGATCGAATTGGCCGGGTAGGTGCTGGTGAAGGTGACACCGCTGAGGCCCTGATCGGGCAGGCGCGTGATGCCGGTCAACCGGGCGGCGCTGTAGCGCCAGCCCTGCACGAGACCGCCGGACGTGAAGTGGCTCAGGGTCAGGGGCGCGGACAGATTGCCGGCGGTCTTGTTGATGACGACCAGGGTCAGGGCGCCGGTAGCGGCTTCCTCGGCGGCATAGATGGCCAGCCGGTCCTGGGCGCTGCTGGCGGCACTCACGCTGGTCTCGCCGAAGCGCCCGCCGCTCCCGTTATAGTTGCGGTAGATGCGAAACGCGAAGGCGAGCGGCTGGCTGGATTGGGGCGGCGCCCACAGGGTCGCGAGATCCAGTCCCTCGCGCCCGAAGATGCCCAACACGTCGGCCTGGGCCAGGGCGCCGTTGATGTGCTCGGGTGCCCCCCAGTTGTACTCGGTGATCGCAAGCTTGGTGCCGGGATAATTGGCGCTCACCCACTCGCGCATACGCGGGATCAGCTTGACGATACCGCCGTCCGGGCCGGCGGACGCGATCCAGCTCTCATCCACATAGTTCGGGTCCCACAGCGAGCGGGTGCTGTTGAGCCGCAGCGCCTGGGTGGCGGTGTTGCCGGCCGGGCTCAAGGCGACCCCGGACGCGGCCGGGTAATAGTGGAGATCCAGAAAATCCAGGATGCGCTTGCCATGGGCCAGCTCATAGGCCTTCATCTGTTGCAGATACCAGGGCACCAGGGGCGTACCGCCGTGGGCATTGCGGTCGTCCGGGGTTTGCCAATCCTGCCGCTGTCCGTCGTAAGGTGAATGCCAATAATAGGTCCAGCCCATCACCACCGGCCCCAGGGTCTGGGCCCCGGGGTCGGCCGTCTTGATGGCGGCGGCATATTGATAGGTGCGGTCGCGCAACTGGTCGTAGTTCAGGCCGGTGGGTGCCACGTCGCGGTGGGTGTCCCACCAGAGGTCCGGCTCGTTGTCCAGATCGTAATAGCGCACGCCGCTGTTGGCCGCGTTGCCGTAGCGGCTGACCAGTGCGCTCACCCAGGCCTGCGCGAAACTGGGACCGACCGCGAGGCTGGTGTCCGTCGGGTTGTTGCCCGTCACCAGGCTGCCGCCCGTCTTGACGCCGTTGCCGCAGTTGGGGCGCCATTGCCAGTCCTTGTCGGTCTGCGCGCCGTACTTGGCGATGCCGAATCCGCAGGACGCGGCGTCTTTCGCCACATAACCGATCAACGGCATGGTCAGCACCGTGGCCACCCCCTCCCGGCGATCCTGGGCGATGACACAGTTGGCGCCTGAATCGGCCGGCAGATTGACCGCGTCACTCATCCTGACATCCTCGAAATACCAGTCGGCTCCGGTGTTGCTCGCGTCGAGCTGCCAGTTGTAGCGCGACGTATTGTTGCCGCCCCAGCGCCGCACCGACACGCCCAGGCCCTTCATGAAGTCCGCGTCGGCGGTGGTCGCGCTGCTGCCGTTGATGCCGTAGATGAGCGGGCTGATGGGCTTGCGCGCCGCGGTGGCATCGACCTTCAGCGACAGCGCCGGCAAGGTCTTGCCGATCAAACGCAGGGCGTCCAGATTGTAGGTCGGTTGGATGGTGCCGGTCCAGTCCATGATCGTCAGCCGGGCGATCTGGGCGGGATTGCCCAGGGCGCTCAAGGGTACATCGATCACACTCCAGGCGTTCGGGGTGGGCGTGAACAAAAAGGCGGTGCTATTGGTGCCGTTGTCGGTCGGTTGGGTGAATAGAGACAGCTTGCCGCCGTTCGGCTTACCGTAAACGGAAAAGCGGATCGATGAGTACCCGGCGGTGCTGATCGCCGGGCTGGTGCGCAACGATAGCCCCGCCCAGCCCGCGGTATAGGTCACCGCCAGGGACGCGGCGCCGGTCGCCTTGAGCGCCGTGTCGGTAGCACGCATCGTATTCCACGACCAGTCTTGCCAACCGCCCGCCAGGGCATCCTCATAAACCATCAAATCGGCTGCGCGTGCCGCGAAGGCCGGGATCAAACTCGCAATCATCAATACTATCAGCCATTCCCGCAGATCTGGCCGTCTTGTCAGGGAGCCGTTGCAGGCCGTTGGACGCATGGTGTTTTTCCTCGTGGGCGAGGGACTTGCGGGAAGTCCCGGGCGGATGGTCAGGACCTTTGCTCAACCCCAGATCAGTCCCACCAGGTCATGACGTGCCGGTCTCAAGATCGCAAACCTGGGGGTAACGTTCTGGTATCTCTCAGTAAAGGCGATGGCCAAGGGCCGATTGGGCGCGCGTCTCGTGGCCAGCCCGTGGGGCTCAGGTAAAAAACCGGCTGACAAGCCGGTTCTTTTATGCCCGCCCGTATTATCTATCAGGGGCCTTCGCTGAACCACACCGCCAGTTTTTCCTTGACCTCCTGGAATCCCGGCCGCGCAAAGACAAAGTGACCGCCAGGGAAGATGGTTTGGTCAAAAGAGGCAAACTGTTTGGGTATCGGGGAGTTCCACTCTACGATGGAGGCCGAGGGCATGACCAGAAAATCATGTTCGCCCACCAGATTGAAGAAGTGGATATTCGTCACATCGCCGTCGAAGTGAAACGACTCTTCTTCTTTTCCGGGTTTTGGCGCAAAGGCCTGTTCCAGGATGTCCATGAAAGCGGCGAACGGCACCAGCCGGTCATCGCCAGTGAGTGCGAGTGCCTTGGAGAACGTCTCGGGCCCCGCCTCCCAGAAGTGTTGCCAGAACCCCCCGATCATCGTATTGCTGGTACTCTGCGAGATCAGCAGGTCGAGGGCATACAGGGAAATTCCGGTATGATCCAATGCCGGGCGAAACGGTTTCATGGCTTCATAGAAGCCCATGAAGCTTCTGGCCATGCCCAGGTCACGGCTGCCGAGAATGGGTGATCCGTAGTAGGCAAGCTTATGAAATTTTTTTGCGAAGTCCTTGTCTTTCTTCAGTTCGCGGTTGATGAGATATGACGTGATGAGCCCCCCGATGCAGATCGCAAACACGTTGAGATTATCCACCCCGTATTCTTCGAGCAGGGGCTTTACGGCCTTGTCATAGAGGGCGTCGGCCAGCCGGTCCAGGGTCCAGCCGCTGAGGGTGAAGAGCGATTCCTTACCCCAGTCCATCAGAAAGACATCAAAGCCCTGCCGGTTGATGAACTCGATGAAATTTTCCTTGTTGAAGCAGGTGCCGTAGGCCCTGGTCATGATTGAATAATTCAAGATGACCGGCCGCCTCTGTCGCTTGTCGGCGGCCACCTCGGTCGCGAATTTCCAGATGTTGAAATTGGCGTCCTGGTAATAGATTTTGGCTTTGGAGTTGGCGAAAAAGATAGGGTCTAGCATATCAGCCTCGATGATGCCCGATGACGGGCCGTTGTTGGATCGGTTTCGCCGGGCGTCGACACCGCCGTGCTTGGTATCAACCGCGAGCGGCAGTGCGCGCCGGCAAGTGGCACAGCGCCGTTGTCGTTGTCGTTGTCGTAATCGAGGTTATCGTAGCGCCCAGGATTCTCTCGCAAGCCGATTTGCAGCGGCTCTCCGATTACGATTACGACAACGACAACGACAACGATTGTGTTGTGTTTAACCTGTTCTTGACTCGTTACTCAGCATTCCACCAGCGTAACGCCCAGACCGCCGGTACCCATCTCCCGCAATCGCGCCGGCATGGCGCGGCCGGCCTCGGCCATCGCCGCAATGACGCGATCGAGGTCTTCCCAGTGCTGGGAGGCGATCTCGTTCTTGGCGATCAGCCAGGCGTTATAGGCCTTGATGGCGCCTCCTTGAGGGTGGCGGCGATCACCCCGGCCGGCGGTGCCTGGTAACACAGGCCCGCGGGCCGCTCGCCCAAGGCCGCGGCGGGGATGCCGCGCGCGCCGACACCCTGCGGGAGCAACAACAGGCCGCCGGCTACCGGCGCCATGGCGGACAACTTGAGAAAGTCGCGGCGGTCCATTGGATGCCTCCGGTCGCTGGGCTCGCGTCTGCACCAGATCGCGAGCGTGTTACAGATAGCTCCGACAAAGTATAGCCGCGCCTCGCCGCCCGACGAGAAGGGGGTCACAAAGGACGCATCGCAGGGCCTGCCGACCCTTGGCCGCGTACCCCAGCCGTCAGAGCAGGGTCGCGGCCCGCTCGAACGACAGCCGCGGCCCGCGGGGGTGCAAGGCGCCCGGTTCACCGTAGCCCAGGGTGATGAGGAAATTGGACCGGCAGCGCCCGTCGGGGAAGAACTCGGCGTCCACCCGGGCGTTATCGAATCCGGACATGGGCCCCACGTCGAGCCCCAGGGCGCGCGCCGCCAGGATCAGATAGGCCCCCTGCAGGGTACTGTTGCGAAAGGCCGTCATCTCGGCCCAGGGCGGGTCGGCGGCGAACATGGCCGCGACGTTCGGGGTATGGGGCCACAGCTCGGCCATCAGCTCCGGGAACCGGGTGTCATGGGCCAGGATCACCGTCACCGGGGCCTCGCGCACCTTCGCCACATTGCCCTCCATCAGGGCCGGCACCAGCCGTTCCTTGGCCGCGGCGCTCTGCAGAAAGACGAAGCGGGCCGGTGATGCGTTCATGCTCGTGGGGCCGAACCGGGTCAGGTCATAGAGTTCGCGCAGTTGCGCCTCGCTCACCGGCCGGTCCTGCCAGCGGGGATAGGTGCGGGCGGTGCGGAAGAGCTGATCGAGGGCTTGGGCGTCGAGGGGTTGGGGCATGGGTGAGTGCTCTGTCGTGGTGGTTGGCGGACAATCGGGGGCGGCCGGCGGCGGCCGCACGGCGCTGATCCATGCTAACGGTTCGCGCCTGGTCAGGAACATAATTGCGGCGCCCGCCCGAAAAAATGGGTCGCTACCCACAAAGAGCCGTGCGGACCTTGCGCTGCGGATCGGCCCGCCGGCCGACTCGAGACCCTGGTTGCCCGGCGTATCGCCGTTGATCGCGGTTCCGTCCGCCCGGCTGTTCCACATCGGCAGATCGAGGCGTTACCGCGAAAGTCGTGCAGCGACGCGGTGGGAGCGGCTTCAGCCGCGACGATGCCTCGAGCCTGACAAGCACGTCCTATTGGCCGGCTCTTGCCGTGATCAGAGCCGTCTCGCGTCGCCTGACAATTTGGCCTATGCTTGCGTGTCGGTCATTGCCTGGAGCCCTGTCCCATGCAGCCTGAACGCCACGTCCGCCTGTTTCGCAACGGACGCAATCAAGCACTTCGCATCCCGCGCGAACTCGAACTCGACGCGGACGAGGCCACTATCCGCAGGGACGGCAAGTGTCTGATGGTCGAACCGGTGAAGCGCCGGCCTGACCTCGCAAGCCTCCTTGCCGGATGGGAGCCGCTCGATGAGCCCTTCCCCGACGTGGATCAAGGTCTGGTGCCCCTGGACGACATCCGCCTCTAAGCCATGGACGGGCTGCGCTACCTCCTCGACACCAACATCCTGTCCGCGCTGATCCGCCAACCCCAAGGGCCGGTCGCCGCGATGCTCGCCCGGCGTGGTTACGGCACCGTCTGCACCAGCATCGTCGTCGCCGCGGAACTGTGCTTCGGTGCCCGCAAGCTCGGTTCCAGCGTGCTCACCCGGAAGGTCGATGAACTGCTGGCATCACTGCCCGTCCTGCCCCTGGAGGCCGGGGTCGATGAGACCTATGCCCAGTCCCGCCTTCAGTTGGAGCGAGCCGGGACGCCCATCGGACCCAACGACCTGCCGATTGCCGCACACGCACTGGACCTGGGGCTCACCCTCGTTACCGACAATGTGGACGAGTTCACGCGGGTTTCCAGATTGCGGGTGGAGAATTGGTTAGACGATCTTACCCCGGTACGCGACAGCAGGTAGCGCCGAGGCCACACAGGGAGAAACGCATGACGAAGTTGTCACCCCCCGCCGCCTACGTGGCCGAAATGATGATTGCCAAGTACGGTGATCGCCTGCATGAGCAGGCGGTATGCCTTACGACGCCGGTCCCAAAATTGGTGAGTCTCGTCACGGCCAAGCCGGGGCAGTCGCTTCGCGGATTTCTCAAAGCCTACGAGCCGCGCGTCGCCACGAGTGGCCTGTACGAACACCAGGCACAGGTCATCGCGGCCCTCAGGGCAGGGACGATCCCGAACGTGGTCATGACGACCGCGACGGGCTCGGGGAAGAGCCTGGCATTCTGGGCCTGGGTCTTTGAGATCTTGTCGCGCGACGGGGATGCCACGGCTATCGCAACCTTCCCGACCCAGGCACTCTTATGGGGCCAGGCGAATCGTTTGGCAAGGATGTCCGAGCCCACGAGCCGCGTGCGGTACGATGGGTTGGAGGGCGTCTGTTTCGCCGGGACTATCGCGCTCGGCGGTGTTGGCATTCCGTGGTCCGTATGGTACGGAACAAGCGGGTGCAATTATATGGAGGCCCATGCAAAGCATCCGGCATTTACCCAGGCGCGCATCAGGGTAAGCACGCTCGATAAGGTTCATTGGAGCTTGATGCGGGACAAAGAAGCCGATTTCCTGTCGTGCCTGACCGGTATTGTCGTGGACGAGGCGCATTCCTGGCACGGACTGGCCGGGGCCAGTGTTCGGGCCATGATCGATCGTATGCGACTCTCGATGGACATGCTCGGCAGCGATCATCCCGCCTTTTTTCTCGCATCGGCAACCTTGGCTGGGGCCGCCGCGTTTGCCGAATCCCTCACCGGTGAACCGGCCTCATCCTTTCTGGAAGTCGACGACCGGGGAGCCGCCAAGGCATCTCTCGTCCGCGCGCTGGACGTGCCGGCGTTGCTTATGGCGCCCGCTAAACCCGGGTTGCTGCGCAGGTATGTGCTCCTCATGCAGCCCGACCCCGCGCCGCTCGCCGCGCGGGAAGTGCTTGGGAACTCCGATCATCTCGGCCAAGAGGCAAACGCGCTGTGTTTCGTGCAGAGCAAATTCGTCGGCCATCGGTTACGCGAGGATCTCCACCGCGCCCTCAGTGGCAGGGACGTCATCGCTTATGACGGTGATTTGCCGCCGAAGGAGCGACGCAAGGTTGAAGACGATCTGTTCAAAGAAGACGGAAATCCAAAAATCATCGTTGGAACCAGCGCACTTGAACTGGGAGTAGACCTCCCGACGCTCGACGTGGTGCTGATGGACGATTTACCTCCGCGTCGGTCCGACCTGATTCAACGGCTTGGCCGTGTCGGCCGCTCGTCGGATCGTCCCGGACTTGCAATCCTCTGTCTCGGCTATTCACCGAGTGACGAGCGCCTGATCGAGGAGCCGCTAGCGACCTTCGCCGTCGATGAAATGAAACCGCTGCCATTGCCATTACACCTTGAAGTCGTGCGCCTGCGTGCAATGTCTGCGGCGTTTGACGAGTGGCGTTGGCGTATTAAGATGCGGCAAGCAACGTGGGACGACTTCAATGTTGCACTGGAACGCTACTTCCAGTGGGCGCCAGATATCCGTGAGTTGAAACAGCGTTGTGATGAGGTCCTAGGCGACGTTGTCGATCTCGACGATGGTGCTTGGTATTACAAAGGCTTCCGGGCCAGTGCGTAGGATGTTCAATCTGACCCAAAAAGGCGCTGAAAAGCCCATGCAAGAAGCGTGTTGCCGGGAAGGCCCGGCTGTCGGTTCTGTGCTCGGGTGGGTACGATGACGGTGCGACACTAGCTCATGCCCAGCCCTTGACAAACGGCGAACGGTTGGCCAGCCTACTGGCGCGGTGATCTGACCGCCTTGCCGGAGCGCGCACGACGTGATGAACGCATTCAAGAGCCCAGTGAGCCGTCTGGCCAACCTGTTCCAGCGGTCACGTGATGCCTGGAAGGCGAAAGCGTTGGAGCGGCAGCAGCGCCTGCGGGCCGCGGAGGTCAAGATTCGGGATCTGGAGCACAGCCGCGCGCAGTGGAAGGCGCGTGCGCTAAAGGCGGAGCGTGGGCGAACGGGCGCCGAAGAGGCCGCGGCGCCGGCGGCTGACGAACCAGTGGATGAGCCACCACAGCTTGCGCTGTCCCCGCCGGTCGGCCATCACTATTCGGTCATGGTCATGCAGTTGACCATGCGGCTGTATCTGCACGCGGGGCTTGGCAGTCGCGGCGTGGCGCGGGTCTTGAATCTGTTCGGCGCGACATTCCCGGTGGCGGCGCCAGCCCACACCACGGTGCTGAACTGGATCTATCGCTGCGGTCTCGCGATCCTCAATCGCCAACCGGAATGGCGCACGGATTGGATCTACGTCGCTGATCATACCATCGCCTTGGGGGCATCCAAGTGCCTGGTAATCCTGGGTATTCCGGTGAATGCACTGGCTCGGAGCGGTTACAGTCCGGGTCACGGCGCCATGCAGGTGCTGGCCGTGGAGATCACCACACACAGCACGGGGGCGTGGGTCGCGAACGTGCTCAGGCGCGTTGCGCAACGCACCGGTCCCCCGGTCCAGATCGTTGCCGACCACGGCAGCGACCTGCGCAAGGGCATCGCCTTGTTTCAGGAGCACGCCACTGCCTGCGTCTATACTTATGATATTTCTCATCTGATCGCGACGCTGCTCAAGGCCGAGATGGGCCGGGACGCGCGCTGGGAGTCCTTGCTGGCGCACTGTCGCAACGCCTGGTCAGCCTTGCAGCAGACCGATCTGGCCTTCTTGCTGCCGCCTCGGCAGCGCCTCAAGGCGCGTTTCATGAATCTGGATGTCCAGGTGCGGTGGGCACAACGGCTCCTCGCCTACCATGATCGCGGCGACTTCAGCGCGATCCGCGCGCAATACGTCCTGAAGTGGCCGGCATGGGAGCACCTGTGCGCGCGGTTCGGCGCCGCCCGGGCGCACCCATTGCGGGCCATCGTCGGCATTCGCTATCCCGACCGGGCGGCTTTTTGCCAGGCACTGCAGACACACTCAGACCTCGAGAGTGATACGCTCGACGATGTGTTCTGGCAGCAAGCGGACGCTGGGTACAGCCGCTTCCTTGACGGCTTTGCCTGGCTACTGTCCTACCGGGATGACCTGGTGGATTACGCGCAAATGATGGCGCAATCCAAGCTGATTCAGTCGCACCTCAAATCCAAGGGCCTCCAGCGGGGCTCCCAGGAATCACTCCAGGCCACGCTGCCACCGCAGTCAACGCTCACCCCACGCACGGCGGCCTTTACCCAACAGATGCTCGCGAAGGTGGCAGTGGAAGCCGCCAAGATCCCGACTGATAATGTCTGGCTGGCATCCTCCGATATCATCGAATCGGTCTTCGGGAAATACAAATGCTTCACCGCCAGGGGGCCACTCAAGGAGATCGGCAAGCTGCTGCTTGCGATTCCTGCCTTCATCGCCGACCTGGCGACTCCGTTGATTCGGGAGGCGATGGAATCGGTGCGTACGATTGATGTCGAGCACTGGGCGCAAGCGCATATCGGTGCGTCGATGCTGGCCCGGCGTCGGCATGCTCTCATTGATTCGTTATCAAACACTAAAACTGTATGAAGATAATTTGTGAAATAGGTCCGATATTGAACACCCTAGCCAGTGCGTCACAGGGTAAGCGCTGCTTGCGTCTCGAAAACGACTGGAAGACAGTAGTAGCGACTATCGAGGACATCGCGATTTTCCGTGATGCCCACCCGGAAGGTGTCTACCTCGGGCATCGTGGCGCCAGCTATCGCATCAAGCGATATGTCGGTAACTGGGATCTGGCCACATGGACCAGCCCGACCGGGATCGTTCTCGGTAAGTACATGAAAGGGCTAAAGTATATTGAAGTTAGCAAGGAGGAGCCGACCGTCGCGACACGCGGTCGCTGGAACGACAGTTTTAAGCTTGATGAGCCGAAGGACCTGCCAAACGACTGCGACTATCCCGCGAACAGGACACTGACGTTTGGGATTTTCACATTCATCCGGAAGTTCGACGGCTATCAGGAGATCGATCTACGCGGGCGAGCCAAGACGAAGACTGTATCGCTGGCAGAGATTGCCAGACGGTTTGTAGAGGCTATGGAGGACGGCGACGATTTTCCCTTTCTCCATAATTTCTCATATCGTACAAAGGGTTGGAAATGGGTTGTTTCCCGAGTAATTGACGCATCTGCCCGGAATACTCTGGCGCCGATTCTGGGTCCGCTCCTGCAGGGGTTTTTTTGCGATGCGGTCGAGTGCTCGCAGTGCGATCTTCAGGCTACGCTCGATGCTCAAACAGGAGAGCTTCGAGTCGTCGACGGCACCCCTGGCGGAAACGGCTTGAGCGAGGCATTGCTGACCGACGGCCGGGTCGCATCGGCATTGAAGGCTGCTGCTAAACAGGTCAAGGCTCAGGGACGCAAATCAGCCAAGTCCTTCCGGCGGTACCTCGCTGAAGAGTGTCGGATCGATTCTGAGATCGCTGCGAAGGAGATCGTCGATGCAATCGAGCACATGGCGCGCGCTTGGAACGGGTGACGTACTGGGCTTTCTGCGTGCCGATTTGAAGCGCGCCAAGTCCAGTGTCTGGATCGTTGGACCTTGGGTCGACGGTTTCTTCGCCGAATTCGTTCTCGGCATCCTTCCGAAAACCGCCGCACTGTATATCGTAACGCGTCCGCCGAGCGGTGCCACTCCTGATTTCGCAGCGCACGCGTTCGCGGCTCGCGCCTGTTTTGAGGCGCGCCCGAACACCCTCGTAAGACTGCTTCCCAAACTCCATGCAAAGGTGATCGTCATTGACGATGAAATTGGGTATTGCGGCAGCGCCAACTGGTACCGCTACAGTCTGGAGGAAAGCCGCGAGATCGTGCTCCGCGGGCCAGTTGCGAGTGCACAGGGACTTCTCGATGAGGTGCAATTGATCTGGGATCAGGCAACAAGTGGACCCGTAGCGAACGAAACAATCAAGACCACAGAGGTCGCTCGCGGCTATACGAGCGAGGTCAGCGATCCTGTGGCTGCGGCAAAACTCAAGGAGGTGCAGGGGTCGTTTGTTATCGCCCGGTCCCGGCGCCGCCGCTGAGGGGGCCCGATGCTTACTCGATCAGCTCGCCGATCCAAGTGTGAGCGGCGTCGCGGCCGCCGCGGTCAGTGGCGAGACACCGATGGCCCGAGCGAAAAGACCTAAGCAGCGCGGCTCCCCGCTCGATGATGCCCCCTCGTCTACCGCGGCGCCGACGGCGCCGGGCTTGTTCAGCGTCAGGCGCACCCAGGGGCAGCCGAACTCCTCGCGCGGGAAGGCGGCACAGCCCGTGGCCGGCGTCTCCACCAGTTTGAAGCGGCTCGCGCCGACGAACTGGGGCAGGGGAGGGGTGACGGCGTCTTAGTCCAAGGCGTCGCCGATGCGCTCAGTGGCGGCGGCGCGGGCGCAGTCGCGGCCCAGTCGGCGTGCCGAGCGCGAGGTCGCTGGTCCGCTGGTCCGCTGGTCCGCACAGCGGACCCTACGGGGCGTCGCCGCAAGGCCCCCGGTGCGGACCGGTTGCTGCCAGTCGGTACGTTGAGCGAGGCCCACCGGTAGGCGACGCCGCGGGGGGCTCTCAGGGTCCTTGACCCGGTGCGGCTTCCCGGTTCCAATGCGCGTCCATGATTATCGCCGCCGCACTCGTCGTCACCGCCTACCTGTTGGGCTCCATCTCCAGCGCCATCATCGTCTGCCGACTGATGGGGCTGCCGGACCCGCGCACCCAGGGTTCCAACAACCCGGGGGCGACCAATGTCCTGCGCATCGGCGGGAAGAAGGCGGCGGCGATCACCCTGTTCGGGGACAGCTTGAAGGGGCTGATCCCGATGCTGGTCGCGCACTTGCTGGGGGTCGGCCCCGCGGTGCTGGCGATGACCGGGCTCGCGGCCTTCATCGGGCACCTGTTCCCGGTCTTCTTCGGCTTTCGGGGCGGCAAGGGGGTGGCCACCGCCCTGGGCGTGCAGTTCGGGCTCGGGGCCGCGGTCTTCGGGTTCTGGGTGCCGGTCGGCCTGCCGGTCGCCCTGATCTGGCTCTTCGTGGCGAAAGTCCTGAAGTTCTCCTCGCTCGCCGCCCTGATCTCCATGCCCCTGGCGCCGCTCATCGTCTGGCTCATGGGCCTGCCGCCGGTGCTGATCGGGATGCAGTTGGTGATGACGGGCCTGCTGATCTGGCGGCACCGCAGCAATATCGAGAAGCTGCTCACCGGGCGCGAGGGGCGCCTGACGGGGCAGCCGGGCCCATCGGATCAGGACTGAACCTTCATCCGCGGTGCGGCGGGCGCCCTGGGATGCCTGCCGGGCCGCCGTAACCGAGGTCACGGTATGACGATTGCCTCCCGCGTTCGTGCCCTGTCTCTGTTCATCTGGCTGGCCTCGCTCATCGTTTCGGTCGCTGCCCTGGCGTTGCGCACTGGCGGTCGAGGCGTTAGCCGGACCAGCGCCGCGCGACTGCGCGGTCGACCGGCTGAAGCCTCGACCTCCGGTTTCCCGGCGGCCGGAGCGACCATCAAGGCGGTCTGGCTCTTGGGGGTGCTGCTCTGGGGCGGGGCGGCCCTGGCCGATACCCAGGTCGCGCCGCCGGCCTGTGAGATTGCCGCCGGTTCCCTGCCGCTGGACGGCGGGGTCGTCCACTACAGCCGTGCCGGTCAGGGGCCGACGGTTGTGCTGCTGCACGGGCTCTTCGCCCAGAGGCAGCAGTGGCACGCGCTGCTGTGCGCCCTGGCGGCGGCCGGTTTCGACGCGCTGGCACCCGACCTGCCGGGCTTTGGTGAGAGTACCGACTTCCCCGTTACCGACTACGACCTGGAGCACCAGGTGGACCTGCTGCACCGGTTCATCGGCGGCCTGGGGCTGCGCGAATTCGCCCTGGCCGCCAACTCCATGGGCGGGACCATTGCGGCACTCTATGTGCAGCGTCACCCGCGGGGCGTGCGCCGCCTGGCCTTCGTCGGCCCGCCGCTGGGGGTGGTGGACTGGGCGCCCGGGGTCCGGCAGGCGATCCAGGACGGGATCAATCCCTTCATTCCCATCGATGACAACCAGTTGGACCTGGAACTGCGCCTGCTGTTCGCCACGCCGCCGCCGGTTCCCGCGCCGGTCCGCGAGGCCCTGATCAAGGACTATGTGGCGCGCAACCGGCACTACCAGCAGGTCTGGGACAGCGTGAACCTGTACGACCGGGTGTTGGACCGTCCGCTGAAGGTGTCGGTCCCGGTGCTGATCCTGTGGGGCGAGTCCGATGGGATCTACCCCGTGGCGGGCGCCAAGACACTGCACCGGCGCCTGCCCGGCAGCACCCGGATCACCCTGCCGGGCGCCGGACACCTGCCCATGATGGAGCGCCCGGCGGAGACGGCGGCAGTGTTGATCCCCTTCCTGCGGGGGCGGCGGTAGGGTCCGCTGCGCGGACCGACGCGACCTCGCCGCGGGTAGGGTGGTCGAAACGCCGCGCCGACCTGCTCGGTGTCTACGCCTCCCCCAGCCCCGGCAACGACTCCATCGCCCAGCGTGCCCGGGGCGCGAAGCTCAGGGGTTCGTGCTGGCCGGCGCGCAGCCGCTGCCAGCCGGCGTAGGCGATCATGGCCCCGTTGTCGGTACACAGGGCCGGGCGCGGGTAGTAGGTCTCACCCCCGACGGCCGCGATGGCGCTGTCCATCTCCCGGCGCAGGCGCCGGTTGGCGCTGACCCCGCCGGCCAGGATCAGGCGGCGGTGCCCGCTCGCCTTCAGTGCCCGGCGGCACTTGATCACCAGGGTGTCGACCACCGCATCCTCGAAGGCGCGGGCGATGTCGGCGCGGGTCTGGGCGGGGTCGGCAGCGCCCGGGATCTCGTTGTGCAGGGTATTGAGCGCAAAGGTCTTGAGCCCGCTGAAGCTGAAGTCCAGTCCCGGGCGGTCGGTCATGGGGCGGGGGAAGCGGAAGCGCCGCGGGTCGCCCTGTTCGGCCAGGCGCGCCAGTTCCGGGCCGCCGGGGTAGGGCAGCCCCAGGATCTTGGCGGTCTTGTCGAAGGCCTCGCCGGCCGCGTCGTCCAGGGATTCGCCAAGGATGCGGTACTGGCCGACCCCGGCCACGTCCACCAGTTGGGTGTGACCGCCGGAGACCAGGAGCGCGACGAAGGGAAAGGCCGGGGCCGGGTCCTCCAGGAGCGGCGCCAGCAGGTGGCCCTCCATGTGGTGCACCCCGATCGCCGGCACCCCCCAGGCCCAGGCCAGGCTGCGCCCCAGGGCCGCGCCCACCAGCAGGGCGCCGATCAGCCCCGGACCCGCGGTGTAGGCCACCCCGTCGATCGCGCCCGCGGCCAGTCCGGCGCTCTCCAGTACCTCCCGGATCAGCGGCAGGGTCTTGCGCACATGGTCGCGCGAGGCCAGTTCCGGCACCACGCCGCCGTACTGGGCATGGATCGCGATCTGGCTGTAGAGCGCGTGGGCCAGAAGCCCGCCGACCGAGTCGTAGATGGCCACGCCGGTCTCGTCGCAGGAGGTCTCGATGCCGAGGACGCGCATGGTTTGCTGCTCCGGATTGCCGAGAACCGTAGGGTCCCCGGATGGTATCGATGTTATGCCGGCCGGGGGCCTGGGACAACCCAGAATCCACAGATGAACACAGATGAACACAGATTAACCAAGAGTTTCTACGAATAGTCATGCGCTTATCGCTATTGTCACAATCACCGGCACGGTGAGTCCCCGGCCAAGCGTAAGCAAATGAATAGTCTGTGTGGATCTGTGTTCATCTGTGGATAACTGCTCTTTCCAGGGACGAGGGCGCCCGCGGCGGTCCCGCATGGAGCAGTCCTGGCGTGCGGGCCCGCGGCCGATCGTCGGCTGATGCCGGACATTGTTATACTAATTGATAATCAGACTGTCGATTTGTATAATAGCCGGATGATCTATCGCCAGATCGAACCCACGCTGCGCCGCCTGGCGGCCGGCTTCCCGATCCTCGCCCTGACCGGCCCGCGCCAGTCGGGCAAGACCACGCTCGCCCGCGCGCTCTTCGCCGACCGGCCCTATGTCAGTCTGGAGGACCCGGCCGAGCGCGCCTTTGCGCAGGAGGACCCCCGGGGTTTCCTGGCGCGGTTTGCCGCGGGCGCGGTCTTCGACGAGGCCCAGCGCTGGCCGGACCTCTTTTCCTGGCTCCAGGGCATGGTCGACGAGGTGCGGGTCCCGGGCCGCTTCGTGCTCACCGGCTCCCAGCAATTCGGGCTGCTCGCGCACATCACGCAGTCGCTCGCCGGGCGCGTGGGCGTTGCCCACCTGCTGGCCCTCTCCGTCACCGAACTGTCCGCGCCCCCCCTGCCGCCCCTGGAACTCGACCGGGTGCTGCTCGCCGGCGGCTACCCCGCGATTCACGCCCACGCCATCCCGCCCGGCGACTGGCTCGCCGCCTATGTCGAGACCTACCTGGAGCGCGATGTGCGGCAGCTCGTGAACATCGTGGATCTCAACACCTTTCAGCGGTTTCTCAAGCTCTGTGCCGGGCGTACCGGACAACTGCTCAACCTCAGTGCGCTGGCGGGGGAGGCGGGGATCTCCGCGGGCACTGCCCGAGCCTGGCTCGGCGTCCTGGAGGCGAGCTATCTGGTCCACCTGCTGCCGCCCTATCACCGCAATTTCGGCAAGCGCCTGGTCAAGACACCCAAGTTGTATTTTCTGGACGCGGGGCTTGCCGCCTGGCTGCTCGGCATCCGCGACCCCACGACCCTGGCCCTGCACCCGCTGCGCGGCGCCCTGTTCGAGACGCTGATCGTGTCCGAGGTGCTCAAACACAGGCGCAACGCCGGGGCCCCGCCGGACCTGTACTTCTGGCGCGACAACAACGGCCTGGAGGCCGACCTGCTGATCGAGGAGGGGGCCGCCCTGCAGCCCGTCGAGATCAAGTCCGGCCGCACCGTCACCCCCGATTACATCCGCGCCGCCCAGAAGGCCGGGCGTATCCTGGGCGACGCCGGCCGCCTGCCCTGGCTCGTCCACGGCGGCGAGGACACCTATGAACGCAGCGGCGTGCGCGTCGTCGGCTGGCGGTCCCTGGGCGCCGCCCTCGCGGGGTCCTGAGGCACGCCTGTGTTCATCTGTGGATCGCACCCGGCAGCTTCTCTCCCTTTGCAATCACCCGTCACCTTCGGCTAAAATCCTAAGGCTAAATTTCATCCCAACACATCCTCTGGAGACACAAGGACCCCATGCCCAGCGTCCGCGTCAAAGAAAACGAGCCATTCGAAGTCGCCATGCGGCGGTTCAAGCGCTCCTGCGAAAAGGCAGGTGTGCTCGCCGAGGTCCGTCGTCGTGAGTTCTACGAGAAGCCCACCTCCGAGCGCAAGCGCAAGAAGGCGGCCGCCGTGAAGCGTCACCACAAGAAGTTGCAGCGCGAGTCGCGCCGCTGGGAACGTCCTTACTGAGCGCGCCCGATCGGCCTCGCCGGTCCCCCGCGCACAGCGCCCCCTGGGCTACCCCAGGGGAGTCGTTCCACCAGCGTCATCCCTTGCGCCGGCGTAACTGCCGGTCATGCGCCCGTGGCTCGCCGCCGGGGCTGGTGACCTGGAATTTTCTCTCCAACCGCAGAGCTTCGCTACCATGCTCAAGGCGCAAATCCAGGCCGACATGAAGACCGCCATGAAGGCGGGCGAGAAGACCCGCCTCGGGGTCATCCGACTCATCCTGGCGGCGGTGAAGCAACGCGAGGTGGACGAGCGGATCGAACTGGACGACACCCAGGTGTTGGCCGTGCTCGATAAGATGATGAAGCAGCGGCGCGACTCTATCGAGCAGTTCGGTGCGGCCGGTCGTCAGGACTTGGTCGATGTCGAGCGCTTCGAGGTCGAGGTCATCCAGGGTTACCTGCCGCAGGCACTGGACGAGGCCGAGTTGGCCGCGCTGGTCGAGGCGGCAGTCACGCAGAGCGGCGCCGCGGCGATGAGCGATATGGGCAAGGTCATGGCGCTCTTGAAGCCCCAGGTCCAGGGCCGCGCGGACATGGGGGCCGTCAGTGCCCAGGTGAAGCGCCGTCTCGGGGTCTGACGGGGTTCGCCCCACGCCCACCACGGGTCTCCCGCGACTGCCCTGACGCGAACGCATGGCCGGCAGAATCCCCCCGCAGTTTATCGACGACCTCCTCGCCCGCACCGACATCGTCGAGCTGATCGCCGGCCGCATCCAACTGCGCAAGGGCGGGAAGGACTATCAGGCGCGCTGCCCCTTCCACGACGAGAAGTCCCCGTCCTTCACGGTCAGCCGTGAAAAACAGTTCTACCATTGCTTCGGCTGCGGTGCGCATGGGACCGCCATCGGCTTCCTCATGGAGTACGACCGTCTGGGTTTCCGCGAGGCGATCGAGGACCTGGCCAGGCGCGCCGGGCTTGAGGTCCCGACCGAGGGGACCGCGACGCCGACCGGCCCGGACCAGACGCCGCTCTATGCCCTGCTGGAGCAGGCCGCCCAGGTCTACCGCCGCCAACTGCGCGAGCACCCGGAGGCGCCTCAGGCCATCGACTACCTGAAGGGCCGGGGCCTGAGCGGGGAGATTGCCGCCCGCTACGGCCTCGGCTTCGCCCCCTCCGGGTGGGATTTCCTGCTGGCCAGCCTCGGGGCCGACCCGGCGGCGCGCGAGCGTCTGTCACAGGCCGGTCTCATTACGGAGCAGGACGGCAAGCGCTACGACCGCTTCCGCAGCCGCATCATGTTCCCGATCCGCGATCGCCGGGGGCGCGTGATCGGCTTCGGCGGCCGGGTGCTCGGGGACGGCAAGCCGAAGTATCTGAACTCACCGGAGACGCCGGTCTTCCACAAGGGCCGCGAACTCTACGGTCTCTATGAGGTACAGCAGGCGCGGCGCAAGCTTACGCGGTTGCTGGTGGTGGAAGGGTATCTGGACGTCATCGCGCTGGCCCAATTCGGCATCGACTACGCGGTTGCGACCCTGGGGACCGCCACCACCTTGGAGCATCTACAGGTATTGTTGCGGTCGGCCCCGGAACTGGTGTTTTGCTTCGATGGGGACAATGCCGGGCGCGGGGCCGCCTGGAAGGCCCTGGAGACGATCCTGCCGTTGGCTACCGGCAACCAGTCGTTGCGCTTCCTCTTCCTGCCGGAGGGGGAGGACCCGGACACCCTGGTTCGCGCCGAGGGCCAGGCGGCCTTCGAGCGGCGTCTGGGGTCCGCGACGCCGCTCTCCGAGGTCTTTTTCGACCATCTGTCCGGTCAGGTCGACATGGTCAGCCGGGACGGTCGCGCCCGTCTCGTGACCCTGGCAAAGCCATTGATCTCGAAGGTACCAGACGGCATCTACCGGGATATGTTGGAAGGGCGTCTGGCGGCCCTGGCGGGGATCGAGCCCAGACGCGCCGCCCGGGCCGGGGCCCGCCGCGGTGGGGACCGCCTGCTCGCGCGTCCCGCCCGTCCGACCCGCGTCGCCCTGGCGATTGCACTGTTGCTCGATCACCCTGAGCTGGCGCCCGTGGCGCTGGCCCAAGAGGATGACTGGCGCCGCTGCGAGGGTCCCGGGGTGGAGATCCTGGCCCAACTGGTGGACGCCGTCAGTGCCTATCCGGCCATCAACAAGGCGACGCTGATCGAGCGCTGGCGCGACCACCCGCATTTCGACTATCTCCAGCGGCTGAGTGTGGCGCCCTTTCTGGACGACATTCCGGTCGAGGGACTGGCGGCCGAGCTGACCGGCGCCCTGCAGGGCCTGGGCAAGGACGTGCGGGACTCAGAGCGCCTGCGTCCGCTCAATCGGCGCAGCACCGCGGACTGG
Source organism: Candidatus Thiodictyon syntrophicum (assembly GCF_002813775.1). NCBI lineage: Bacteria > Pseudomonadati > Pseudomonadota > Gammaproteobacteria > Chromatiales > Chromatiaceae > Thiodictyon > Candidatus Thiodictyon syntrophicum. Next base: position 4,959,660 of record NZ_CP020370.1, on the reverse strand, counting down.
AGTGACGAGGTGCGCGAGCAGATGGACCGCGAGGCCGAACAGGCGCGGACGCGCCGACGTTGATGGTGGGGGTTGAAAGGCTCGATCGACCTACCAAAAGTTGGATTTTCGTGCTACAATGATCAGTTCACCGCACGGCCTAAAAACGTCTCGCTGAGCATGTCCGGCCGGCCATGTTCGCCTGATAAGTTCACCCGAGAATGGCAAGGTTACCCATGGATCAAGAACAGCAACAGTCCCAGCTGAAGCAGCTCATCGCCAAGGGCAAAGAGCAGGGTTTCCTGACCTATTCCGAGGTCAACGACCACCTGCCGCCCGGCATCGTCGAGCCCGAACAGATCGAAGACATCGTTCGGATGATCAATGACATGGGGATCGCGGTTCACGAGACCGCCCCCGACATGATCGACCAGACGCTAAGCGACAATGCGGTGTCGGACGACGATGCGGCCGAGGCCGCCGCCGCCGCCATCGCGAGTGTCGACAGCGAGTTCGGTCGCACCACCGACCCGGTGCGCATGTACATGCGCGAGATGGGCACGGTGGAACTGCTCACGCGCGAGGGTGAGCTCAAGATCGCCAAGCGCATCGAAGAGGGTCTGAATCAGGTCCTGTCCTCACTCTCCGTCTACCCCAAGTCGGTGCAGAAGCTGATCGAGATCTTCGAGCGGGTCGAGCGCGAGGAGACCCGCCTGGCCGACGTCATCTCCGGGTTCCACGACCCCGACGCGGACCTGGCGCCGCCGCCCGCCGCGGCGGCCGCCGCCGCCCCGGTCGTCGAGGCCCAGGAGCCGGTCGCGGAGGGCGACACCGAGGCCGAAGTCGAGGAGGCCGCGGTCGCGGCGGAGGAAGATGAGGTCGCCGTGGTCGACACCGGGCCCGACCCCGAAGAGGTGGCGCGCCGCGTGCGGCTGCTGCGTGAGCGCTTTGCCGTGCTCACCACCCACCTGGAGCAGTACGGGCGCGACGACCCCCGCTCCCGCGCCGCCATGGCCGAGGTCTCCGAGGTCTTCCTCCAGTTCAAGCTGGTCGCCGCCGTGTTCCTGGAACTGGCGCAGATCCTGCGCGCCACCATCGAGCGCATCCGCAGCCAGGAAAAGGTCGTCATGGGGCTCTGTGTCGAGCAGTCCGGGATGACCCGCAAGCAGTTCATCGAGAGCTTCCCGGACAACGAGACCAACCCGGCCTGGCTCGACCAGCAACTCGCCGGCGGCCAGCGCTATGCCGCGCGCCTGGGCGACTGCGCCCATGACATCCGCCGCGCCCAGCGCAAGCTGCAAGAGGTCGAACGCGAGAACTACCTCACCATCGGTGAGATCAAGGAAGTCAACCGCAAGATGTCCATCGGCGAGGCCAAGGCCCGCCGTGCCAAGAAAGAGATGGTCGAGGCCAACCTGCGCCTCGTCATCTCCATCGCCAAGAAGTACACCAACCGCGGCCTCCAGTTCCTCGACCTGATCCAGGAGGGCAACATCGGTCTGATGAAGGCGGTCGACAAATTCGAATACCGCCGCGGCTACAAGTTCTCGACCTATGCCACCTGGTGGATTCGCCAGGCCATCACCCGCTCCATCGCGGACCAGGCGCGCACCATCCGCATTCCGGTGCACATGATCGAGACCATCAATAAGCTCAACCGCATCTCCCGGCAGATGATCCAGGAGATGGGCCGCGAGGCGACCCCGGAGGAACTCGCCACGCGCATGGAGATGCCCGAGGACAAGGTCCGCAAGGTGCTCAAGATCGCCAAGGAGCCGATTTCCATGGAGACCCCGATCGGCGACGACGAGGACTCCCACCTGGGGGACTTCATCGAAGACTCCGGCGTCATCTCCCCGGTCGAATCCGCCACCATGGAAGGGCTGCGCGAGGCGACCCAGAACATGCTGGCGAGCCTCACCTCCCGCGAGGCCAAGGTCCTGCGCATGCGCTTCGGCATCGACATGAACACCGACCACACGCTCGAGGAGGTCGGCAAGCAATTCGACGTGACGCGCGAGCGCATCCGCCAGATCGAAGCCAAGGCCCTGCGCAAGCTGCGCCACCCGACGCGGTCGGAAAAGCTCAAGAGCTTCTTGGATACCGATTGAAAAGGAGCCGGGGCGTCCCGCCCCGCCCCGGCGCGCATCGCTCACAACATCGATTCGGGCCGTTAGCTCAGCGGTTAGAGCAGGGGACTCATAATCCCTTGGTCCTAGGTTCAAATCCTAGACGGCCCACCATAAGAACATGAAGATCCTCGCGTTTCAGCCGACGCGGGGATTTTTTATGCCCGCCGGTTGCGGCTTCCGGTCCATTTCTGGTCCACTTGCGCGCACGCGCTCTTGGGGGTTGCTTGGTGATGGACCCTGGCGACCGCGCCGCGCTGGGTCAAGGTGGACGGGCGCAGGGTGTCGGGGCTTCGGCGTATCATTGGCCTACCCGGTTCAGGTGCACCGCCCGGGAGCCTGCCCGCCCCGTCTCGGCGCTCCGGGCCAGTCGCCACCGTCTCAGGCTGCCTGCGCCCACCTACAAGAAACCTGTCCATGGCCCTGAAGAAGTCCGAACTCTACTCCTCCCTCTGGTCCAGTTGCGACGAGCTGCGCGGCGGTATGGACGCCAGTCAGTACAAGGACTACGTCCTGGTCCTGCTGTTCATCAAATACGTCAGCGACAAGTACGCCGATCTGCCGTTCGCCCCGATCACCATCCCCGCGGGCGCGAGCTTCAAGGACATGGTCGCACTCAAGGGCAGGCCCGACCTCGGCGACCAGATCAACAAGCGGATCATCGCCCCGCTGGCGAACGCCAACCGGCTGTCCGACCTGCCGGACTTCAACGACGCCTCCAAGCTCGGCTCTGGTAGGGAGCTGGTGGAGCGGCTCACCAACCTCATCAGCATCTTCGAGAATAAGGCGCTCGACTTCTCCAAGAACCGCGCCGACGGCGACGACATCCTGGGCGACGCCTACGAATACCTGATGCGGCACTTCGCCACCGAGAGCGGCAAGAGCAAGGGCCAGTTCTACACCCCCGCCGAGGTCAGCCGGGTCGTCGCCCAGATCCTCGGCATCCGCGAGGCGCAGACCAGCGCCGACACCACCGTCTACGACCCCACCTGCGGCTCCGGCTCACTGCTGCTCAAGATCGCCGACGCGGCGCGCACCCCGGTCACACTCTATGACCAGGAGAAGGATGCCGCAACCAGCGGCCTGGCCCGCATGAACATGATCCTGCACAACAACCCCACCGCGCTGATCATGCAGGGCAACACCCTGACCGACCCCAAATACCTGGCCGGCGACTACCTCAAGACCTTCGACTATATCGCCGCCAATATCCCCTTCAGCGACAAGCGCTGGGCGACCGGGCTCAACCCGCTCCAGGACCCATTCGATCGCTTCAAGCACTTCGGCGTACCACCGGCCAAGCAGGGCGACTACGCCTACCTGCTGCACATCGTCCGCTCGCTCAAGGCCACCGGCACCGGGGCCTGCATCCTGCCGCACGGCGTGCTGTTCCGCGGCAACGCCGAGTCCGAGATACGCCGCAACCTGGTGCGCCGGGGCTACATCGCCGGGCTCATCGGCCTGCCCGCCAACCTCTTCTATGGCACCGGCATCCCCGCCTGCATCGTCGTCATCGACAAGAAGGACGCCCAGGCGCGCAAGGGCATTTTCATGATCGACGCCAGCGCCGGCTTCATGAAGGACGGACCCAAGAATCGGCTGCGCGCCCAGGATATCCACAAGATCGTGGACTGCTTCACCCGCCGGCTCGAAGTGCCCCGCTACGCGCGACTGGTCGGTGTCGATGAGATCGAGCGCAACGACTTCAACCTGAACCTGCCGCGCTATATCGACAGCCAGACGCCTGAGGACGTGCAGGACATCGCCGGCCACCTGCAGGGCGGCATCCCCGCCGCCGATCTCGATGCCCTGGCGCCCTATTGGGCCGTCTGCCCGCAACTGCGGCAGACCCTGTTCAGGCCCAACCGGCCAGGTTATCTGGATCTGGCCCCCCATCTGATCGAGAACAAGGCGGCCATCAAGACCGCCATCTACGAGCACCCCGAGTTCGCCGCCTTCATCATTGGGATGCAGGCCCATTTTGCCGCCTGGCAGGGGCAGAGCGCCGCCGCGCTCAAGGTCCTCGCGGCCGGCTGTCACCCGAAGGAGGTCATCGTCCGGCTGTCCGAGGGCCTGCTGGCCCACTACCAGGACAAGCCGCTCATCGATCCTTACCACATCTACCAGTACCTGATGGACTACTGGGCCGAGACCATGCAGGACGACCTGTATCTGATCGCCGCCGACGGCTGGAAGGCCGAGACCTACCGTGTCATCGAGACCGACAAAAAGGGCAAGCACAGAGACAAGGGCTGGACCTGCGACCTGATCCCCAAGGCCCTGATCGTCGCCCGCTACTACGCCAAGGAACAGGCGGCCATCGACCGGCTCGCCGCCGAATTGGAGGCCGTCGGCGCGAGGCTCGCCGAGTTGGAGGAAGAGAACGGCGGGGAGGAGGGTGCCTTTGCCGAGTTGGACAAGGTCAACAAGATCAACGTTGCCGCCCGCCTAAGGGAGATCAAGAATGATAAGGAGGCCAAGGACGAGGCGGCCGTACTCGATGATTGGCTCAAGTTCAACGGCGAAGAGGCTGACCTCAAGAAGCGACTGAAGGATGCCGAGTCCGGCCTCGATGTCTCGGCCTATCAGCACTATCCCAAGCTCACCGGGGACGAGATCAAGTCTCTGGTCGTGGACGACAAGTGGCTCGCCGCGCTCGCCGCCGCCATCCACGGTGAGATGGACCGCGTCAGCCAGCAACTCACGCGGCGCGTGAAGGAACTGGCCGAGCGCTATGAGACCCCAAAACCCCAGATGGCCGCCCGCGTGGCCGAGTTGGAGGCCAGGGTGGACCGGCACCTGGAGCGGATGGGGTTTGCACTATGAGCGATCCGTTCGATTTCCGCGCCCTGGTCAGGCTCTGTCGGCAAACCCATGAGCAGTTGCAGCAACAGGCGGCCAGGACGGTCAACCTCTTCCTGGTGGTGCGCAACTGGCTGATTGGCCGCCATATCGTGGAGTATGAACAGAGCGGCTCCGATCGCGCCGAGTACGGCCGCCGATTGATCGCATCGCTGTCCGAATGCCTCCGCGGCCAGGGGGTAAGCGGTTGCTCCTCGACCAACCTCAAGCAATGCCGCACCTTCTATCTCAGCTACAAGGGGATTGGTCAGACAGCGTCTGACCTTTTGCCGCCCCCCCAAACCGGTCAGACGCCGTCTGACCTGTTGGAAGCCAACCCCGGCCCGCCGCCGTCCGGCCTTCCGGTCGACGCCTTGCTCAAGCGGTTTGCCCTCGGCTGGTCGCACTACATCGCCCTCTTGAGCATCGGCAACCCCGACGAGCGCCGCTTCTACGAGATCGAGGCCCTGGCCGGGAACTGGGGTGTGCGGGAACTGGAGCGTCAGATTGCCAGCTCGCTCTATGAGCGCCTGGCACTGAGCCGTGACAAAGACGAGGTCCGCAAGCTGGCCGAGCAGGGGCTCGTGGTCGAGAAGGCCGCGGACCTCATCAAGAATCCGCTGGTGTTGGAGTTCCTGGGACTGGAGGAGCGGCCCGCCTACAGCGAGCAGGACCTGGAATCCGCCATCATCGACAAGCTGGAGACCTTCCTCCTGGAACTTGGCAAGGGCTTCCTTTTCGAGGCTCGGCAGCGGCGTTTTACCTTCGACAACGACCACTACTATGTCGACCTCGTCTTCTACAACCGCCTGCTGCGCTGCTATGTCCTCATCGACCTCAAACGCGGCAAGCTCACCCATCAGGACCTGGGGCAGATGCAGATGTACGTCAACTACTTCGACCGCCACGTCAAGCTGGATGAGGAGCTACCGACCATCGGCATACTGCTCTGCCACCGCAAGCAGGACGCGCTGGTCGAACTCACCCTGCCCAAGGATGCCAACATCTTCGCCACCAAGTACCAGCTCTATCTGCCATCCAAGGAGGAGTTGAAGGCGGAATTGGAGAAGATTGAGGCGGAGTTGGCTGGGAGTGGGGAGTGGAAAATGGAGAGCGGTAAATGAAAGACGGCACTCAGATCCCGAAGGGGTATAAGCAGGCCGAGGTGGGGGTGATTCCGCAGGATTGGCAAGTAATCGATATGCTGCAACTCTGTACTCTACAGAGAGGTTTTGACATTACCGAAATAACGCGAGTGCCGGGAACCGTTCCCGTCTATTCCTCATCCGGCATTTCTTATTATCACAACAAAGCGATGATCAATCCCCCGGGGGTTGTTACCGGAAGAAAAGGATTGTTAGGGAAAGTATTCTTGATCAACGAGCCGTTTTGGCCTCACGACACCACGCTATGGGTCAAGGATTTCAGGGGAAATGATCCGGCTTTCGTTGCTCTTGTTCTCCAGCATTTTCATCTTGAGCGTCTAGACGCAGCGACATCTGTACCAACGCTAAACCGAAATAACCTGTCTGGCTACAGGGTAGCGATTCCAGCGACGAAAGCCGAACAAGAAGCCATCGCCGGGGCGTTGAGCGACGCGGATGCCTTAATCGAATCCCTGGAGCAACTCCTCACCAAGAAACGACAACTCAAGCAAGGCTCGGTGCAGCAATTGCTCACCGGTATCACACGTCTGCCGGGCTTCAGCGGAGAGTGGGAGGCGAAGCGGTTAGGGCGCCTGGGTGTTTTCGTGAAAGGAAAAGGAGTCACCAGGGAGCAATCGATCAGCGGCAGTTTGGCCTGCGTGCGATACGGTGAGATCTATACGCAACATAACGACTATATCCGGATGTTCCACTCATGGATTTCGCGCGACGTTGCATCGACTGCAACGCTCCTAAAGCAAGGAGATATCCTATTTGCGGGGTCTGGCGAGACCAAGGATGAAATCGGCAAGTGTGTGGCCTTGGTCGATGATGTGGAGGCTTATGCAGGTGGGGACATAGTCATACTCCGAAGCGAAGACGCCGATCCACTGTTTCTCGGTTACTACTTGAACACCGCGCCAATCAACCAGCAGAAGGCGAGCCGAGGTCAGGGGGATGCGGTTGTTCATATTGGTGCTGCCGCCTTGGCAGACATTCAAGGCACGTTTCCACCCCTGGCCGAACAAACCGCCATCGCCGCCATCCTCTCAGACATTGACGCCGAGATCACTGCACTGGAAGACAAGCTCGCCAAGGCTTGCAACCTCAAACAGGGCATGATGCAAGAACTGCTCACCGGCAGGACTCGCCTGGTATGAGCGGCGAGGGTCAGCCAACCTGCTGGATCATCGCCGGGCCGAACGGTGCAGGTAAGACCACCTTTGCCCTCAAGTATCTTCCCGCGATTGCGGGTTGTCGCGTCTTTGTGAATGCCGACCTGATCGCGGCTGGTCTCTCGCCCCTCGACCCGGAGGCTGGCCTGATGGCGGCCAGCCGCTTGTTTCTGAGACAGATGCAACAGCATATCGAACGCCGGGCAACCTTCGGATTCGAGACGACCCTCTCCGGACGCGGCTATCTGCGCCTGGTTCAGCGGTTGTTGCGGGATGGTTGGCGCGTCGAGTTGGTTTATCTGGCGCTACCCAGCGCCGAAATGTCGGTCTTGAGGGTGGCGGAACGGGTCGCACATGGCGGACACTCGGTTCCGTTGGACGCGATCAGTCGGCGGTTTCCAAGGAGCCTTCACCATCTTCTCTATGTTTATGCTCCCGGAGTGACTCGTACGCGCTGCTTCTTGAATACCGGTGAGTCGCCGGAACTGGTCTTTCAGCAAGCCGGCGAGCAACGCCAGGTCTTCCTGCCTGATTGGCTCGAGACGTTATCGAAGGAGGCAATGATATGAGTGCACCTGATCGCGACAGCCAGCAGATGTTGGACGCATTGCGCGCGGCCGTGGCCGAGACCTTGGAGCGCAAACGGCGGTTGGGGCAGTATGCGGTGGTATGGCGGAATGGTCAGCCGGAGTTTATTGGAGAAACGCCGCCGCGGCGAGAGCCTGACGGCCCAGGACAACCCACGACTCCGACTCGGTTCGACCCCTGAGGTGACTGTTGCACCTGGCCGGACGGGGCATTCGCCCCGTCCGCAAGGTTTTCTGCGGGCTTGCGGACCTGCGCGGCGGACCAGCCACGGAATAAACGTTAGGGACGGGGCGCATGCCCCGTCCCGCCCGGCAGCAGCCCAAGCGCCTGGAGTCCAAGCGGAGCCCCGCGGTCGGCGAGCGCGCCTTAACCTAATGGCAGTGACGCTCCTGCGGTCTTCCTTGGTGAGCTTGGCGCCTTGGCGTGATCATTCCTATTCTTCTTTGTGGCTTTGTGCCTTTGTGAGAGAATTCTTATCTTACTCTGGCTCCCACGCTCCAGCGTGGGAGCAAGTCCGGACGCTCCAGCGTCCCGCCTCGTTACGGGCCGCTGGAGCGGCCAGACGGCATTCCCACGCTGGAGCGTGGGAACGAGAAGGAAAAGGCGATGGCAGCGTGAAAATGCTGTTGTGCTCGCTCCCACGCTCCAGCGTGGGAGCAAGTCTGCGACGCTCCAGCGTCGCGTGATGACGCGGGACGCTGGAGCGTCCAAGACGGCATTCCCACGCTGGAGCGTGGGAACGAGAAAGCCCGCGTTTCCAATTGGGTACCAGTGAATGACATGAGCGCACCTGATCGGGACAGCCAGCAAATGTTGGACGCGTTGCGCAAGGTCGTGGCCGAGACCTTGGAGCGCAAACGCCGGCTGGGTCACTATGCGGTGGTATGGCGCGGTGATCGGCCTGTGTGCATCGGCCCCGATGCGCCGTCGGACTGTGATCAGCCGCGCAGCGAACCGGATCGGTCACCAGATGACGTGGCCGAATCGGGCGATCAATCTTTGATCCAGCGGAAAGCCGTGAATATTTCGTTTTCCGTCAATGACGATATTTTACTTTCATTGAAAGAAAACGCCGAGGAGTTCACGCAGGACGTTCGTTTTCTGTCAGCATTGATGTGGTATCGGAAAGATAGACTTTCACTGGGCAAAGCGGCGGAGCTGGCCGGCTACAACAAGTTGGATTTTATCGAGCGAATGAAGCTGGAGAACGAAGCCATTTTCGATTATAGAGACGATAAGATGGGCGAGATTCTTGCGGATGTCGCTAAATTGCCATGAAATTCGTTTGCGAACACGATTCCCGACGGACCACCGGGCGGTCCAGCCGAGTCGGCCCGCCATGCGTGATACTCGCGTTCCCAAGGTGACGGTTGGCGGTAGCGCCGCGCCGCCACTACGGCACAGTTTTTTCAGAAAAAATATTAACTTTTCCTGAAATTTATGCCCCTTAATAAAAATGCAACCGATTGATCAAAAAATTCTTTCTAGAATTTCTGGGCGCGGAAGGGGGTGGGCGTTCACAAAGACTGATTTTGTATCGGAGTTCGGTGAAACCAACATCCATCAGGCACTCTCCAGCCTGACCCGGGCGGGCAAGATCCGACGCGTCTGTCACGGTGTCTATGACTATCCCCGCTACAGCGAACTGCTCGGGCAGAACCTGAGTCCGGATATCGATGCGGTGGCTCAGGCGTTAGCGCGCAAGTTCAACTGGCGCATCCAGCCGTCCGGTGATGCAGCCCTAAATCTGCTGGGGCTTTCTACCCAAATCCCGGGGCGCTGGGTCTATCTTTCGGATGGTCCGAGCCGCCAATATGAGATCGGTAACCAAGCGCTGGTCTTCAGGAGATCGGTGTTGAAAGACGCCGGTTTCAAATATCGGGAGAGCGGCTTGTTGGTACAGTCGCTTAAGGCCTTGGGCAAAAATCGGGTCGATCCGGCAGTCATTGAGACGCTGCGTCAGCGGCTGGTCACGGTAAACTGCGAGCGTATCCTCAAGGATACCCGAACAGTGACTGGCTGGATTTATCAGGTCATCAAGCAGGTATGCGCGGAGCATGATTGATGGATAAGGTTGCTCGGTTTCCCCCTGATCAGCGTCGCGACCTCTTTTCCGAGACAGCGGCCAAAATGGGTATGACCCCAGCAGTGGCAGAAAAGGACTTTTGGGTAACCTGGATACTCGACCGGCTGTTTCGAGAGCCGAAACTTGCCCGTCTGCTGATGTTCAAGGGCGGCACCAGCCTTTCTAAAGTCTACCGATTGATCGAGCGATTCTCGGAAGATATTGACCTGATTCTCGATTGGCGAGTATTGAATGGGGAAGACCCGTTGGCCGTTCGCTCCAAGTCGAAGCAGGCAAAACTGAACGATGCGATCGATGTGGCGGCCCTGACCTATATCGGCGGCCCGTTCTTGGAGCTGGTCGCTGCGGCAATGGATGGAGTTTGCACCTGTCAAGTGGACGCCCATGATCCTCATGTGATCGCGGTTAATTATCCTGCCGCTTTTTCTGCCGCGTATCTACGCCCCGAGGTGCGGCTGGAAATAGGGCCGCTGGCCTCCTGGCTGCCTCATGAGGACCGAAAGATTGGCTGCTATGCCGCTGAGATGTTCCCCACAGTATTCGAGCGGAGAGAGTCTTCAGTCCGGGTGATCAAGGCGGAGCGAACTTTCTGGGAGAAGGCGACAATCCTGCATCATGAGGCGTATCGCCCAGAGGGAAGTCCGCAACCACCGCGCTACTCGCGCCACTATTACGACCTCGCCAAGATGGCCGGGGCGCCCGTCAAGGCGCTGGCACTGGCTGATACCGAGCTCTTGGCCAGTGTGGTGGCATTTAAGCAGCGCTTCTATCCTCGTGGTTGGGCACGCTATGAGTTGGCCAAACCGGGCAGTCTTCGGTTGGTGCCCTCGGGGACAGTTCGCGCCACAGTCGAGGCGGATTATCGGGCAATGGCGGAAATGATTTTTGGCGACAGGCCCGCGTTCGCTGACATCTTGACTATCCTGCACGGCCTCCAAGAAGAAATCAATCGGACCGCGACATGAGCAACATCGGCCAACCCGAACGCGCCACCCAGGACCGCGTCATCGCCCTGTTCCGCGACGAACTGGGCTATCGCCACCTGGGCGACTGGACCGAGCGCGCCGGCAACAGCAACATCGAGGAGGGTCTGCTCTCGGCCTGGCTGGCCAAGAGCGGCTACACGCAGGCCCAGATCGCCGTGGCCCTGCACCAGTTGCGGACCGAGGCGGGCAACCCCAACCGCACCCTCTACGGCAACAACCAGGCGGTCTACAAGCTGCTGCGCTACGGCGTGCCGGTGAAGACGGAGGCCGGCAAGGTCACTGAGACCGTCCACCTCATCGATTGGCACGCGCCCGAGAAGAACGACTTCGCCATCGCCGAGGAGGTGACGCTCAAAGGCAACCAGGAGCGGCGGCCGGACGGCGTGATCTATGTAAACGGCATCGCCATCGGGACCCTGGAGCTGAAGAACAGCCGGGTGTCCATTGGCGAAGGCATCCGGCAAGGCCTCTCGAATCAGCAGCCGGAGTTCAATGCCTGGTTCTACAGCACGGTGCAGTTCGTCTTTGCCGGCAACGACTCGGAGGGGCTGAAATACGGTGCCATCGGCACGCCGGAGACCTATTTCCTCCAGTGGAAAGAGGACGAGGCCGACGACAGCCGCTTCAAGCTCGACAAGTACCTGCTCAAACTGTGCGACAAGCACCGCCTGATCGAGTTGATGCACGACTTCGTGCTGTTCGACGGCGGCATCAAGAAGCTGCCCCGCGTGCACCAGTATTTCGGCATCGCGGCGGCCCAGCGGTACGTGCGCGAGATGATGGGAGGCATCATCTGGCATACCCAGGGCAGCGGCAAGAGCATCGTCATGGTGCTGCTTGCCCGCTGGATACTGGAGAACCTCCCCAACGCCCGTGTAGTCATCATCACCGACCGCGACGAGCTGGACAGCCAGATCGAGGGCGTCTTCACCGAGGCCGGCGAGACCATCTACCGCACCAGCAGCGGGCGTGACCTGATGCACCAGCTCGCCCAGGCCAAGCCGCGGCTATTGTGCTCCCTGATCCACAAGTTCGGCCGCCGGGATGTCGATGACTTCGACGCCTTCATCGCGGACCTGGAAGGTCGGCCGAGCCACACGGTGGGCGAGGTCTTCGTCTTCGTGGACGAGTGCCACCGTACCCAGAGCGGCAAGCTGAACCGGGTGATGAAGGCGATGATGCCCAACGCGGTGTTCATTGGTTTCACCGGCACGCCGCTGCTCAAGAAGGACAAGGCGACCAGCCTGGAGGTGTTCGGCGGCTATATCCATACCTACAAGTTCAGCGAGGCGGTGGCGGACGCCGTCGTCCTCGACCTCATCTACGAGGCGCGGGACATCGACCAGCGGCTCGGCTCCAAGGACAAGATCGATGCCTGGTTCGCGGCCAAGACGAAGGGCCTGAATGACTGGCAGAAGGAGGAGCTGAAACGGCAGTGGGTGACCATGCAGAGCGTACTCAGCTCCAAGTCACGCATGGACCGCGTGGTGAACGACATCCTCTTCGACTTCAGCGTGAAGCCGCGCCTGGCGAGCGAGCGCGGCAACGCCATCCTGGTCGCCTCCAGCATCTATGAGGCGTGCAAGTATTTCACCCTCTTTGCGAAGACGCCGCTCAAGGGCCGATGCGCGGTGGTCACCTCCTACAACCCGCAGGCGCAGGACGTGACCAAGGAGGAGACCGGCGCCAACACCGAGACCGACCGGCAGTTCATCTACAACACCTACACCGACCTGCTGAAGGTCGTCGACGCCAAGCCGGGCATGACGAAGACCGAGACCTATGAGGCCTGGGCCAAGGCGCTGTTCACGAGGGAGCCGGCCACAATGAAGCTGCTGGTGGTGGTGGATAAGCTCCTCACCGGCTTCGACGCGCCGCCCTGCACCTGGCTCTACATCGACAAGTCCATGCAGGACCACGCCCTGTTCCAGGCGATCTGCCGCACCAACCGGCTCGATGGCGACGACAAGGCATTCGGCTACATCGTCGACTACAAGGACCTCTTCAAGAAGCTGGAGAACGCTATCGCGGTCTATACCTCCGAGCTGGACCATAGCGCGGGCGGGTCGGACCCCGAGGTGCTGCTGCAGGACCGGCTCAAGAAGGGTAGGGAGCGCCTGGACGTTGCGCTCGAGGCCCTGGCGCTGCTGTGCGAGCCGGTGCAGCCCCCCAAGGGCGAGCTGGAGCACATCCACTACTTCTGCGGTAACACCGAGGTCCCGACGGCCCTCGAGGAACGCGAGCCGCAGCGGGTCGCGCTCTACAAAGCGACCGTCGCCCTGGTGCGCGCCTACGCCAACATCGCCGACGAACTGGAGGCCGCGGGCTACGGAGCGACCGACAGCGCCCGTGTCAAGCGCAGCCTCGACTACTATCTGAACCTCCGCGAGCTGATTCGCAAGGCCAGCGGCGAGAGCCTCGACCTCAAGCCGTACGAGGCCGACATGCGCCACCTGATCGACACCTACATCGAGGCCGACGAGCCGCGGACCATCTCGCCGTTCGACCAGCTTGGCCTTTTGGATCTGATCGTGAAGACCGGGATCGCCGAGGCCATCGCCACGCGGCTCGGCCGCATGAAGGGCAATAAGAACGCCATCGCGGAGACCATCGAGAACAACGTCCGCCGCAAGATCATCCAGGAACACCTGACCGACCCGGCCTTCTACGCGACCATGTCGGCGCAGTTGCAGGAGATCATCGAGCGGCGCAAGGCGCAGGCGATGGAGTATGAGGAGTACCTGGAGCGCATCGCCGAGCTGGCGCAGCGGGTGGCCGCCGGCCAGCCGCAGGATACGCCCGCGGCGCTGGATACCCCCGGCAAGCGCGCCCTCTACAACAACCTGAAGCCGGCAAGCAGAGGACCGGCCGCTGCTACGACCATCGACGAAGAGCCAGAGGTCTACGTCGCCTCCGGTGGTGCGGCCCTGGACCTGGCGCTCAAGATCGATGCGGTCGTCAGGACGGTCCGCCCCGATGGCTGGCGGGGTGTTCAGGCCCGTGAGTTGGTCATCAAGGCGGCGCTCTACGGCGTGTTGCAGGACGCGGCCGAGGTCGAGCGGATGTTTCTGATCATCAAGGCGCAGACCGAATACTGATGGCGGCCGAGTTTCACCTGGGCGACATTGCGGTGGAGGTCGTCTTCAAGGACATCAAGAACATCCATCTCAGTGTCTATCCGCCGGACGGCAAGGTCCGAATTGCCGCGCCGGCGCGCATGGACCTGGACACCCTGCGCATCTTCGCCGTCTCCAGGCTCGCCTGGATCAAGCAGCAACAGCGCCGGCTGCGCGAGCAGGCGCGCGAGACGCCGCGCGAGTTCCTCGACCGCGAGAGTCACTTCCTCTGGGGCACACGCTACCTGCTCAAGGTGATCGAGGAGGACGCCGCCCCGACCGTGGTGCTCACTCCCCGCTCCCTGGTGCTGCGGGTCCGGCCCGGGACCAGCGAGGAGAAGCGGCAGGCCATCATTGCCGCGTGGTATCGCCGGCAGCTCAAGGAGGCCGCGACGGGGCTGATCACCCGGTGGGAAGCCATCCTCGGGGTGCAGGTGGGAAGGGTTTTCATCCAGCGCATGAAGACGCGGTGGGGTAGCTGCAATCCCGACTCAGGTGCGATCCGGCTCAACGCCGAACTGGCCAAGAAGCCGGTGCAGTGCCTTGAATATATCGTGGCCCACGAGTTGGCGCACCTGCTGGAGCGGCATCACAATGAGCGGTTCAAGACGCTGCTGGACGACCACCTGCCGCAGTGGGCGCAGTACCGGGCGCTGTTGAACGGCCTGCCGCTGGCCCATGAGGCGTGGGGGTCCCGTCCGCGGGCGGCACGGCGCGCACCCGGGCCGCGGCCGCCGCGATGACGACGATGAAATACCTCTCAGCCTATCCCGCGCCGCTGGTCGCCCAGGTGCGCCGACTCATGGACGGGGGCCAACTCGCCCCGCTGCTGGTAAAGCGGTATCCGACGGTGCACGCGGTTCGCACCGATGCGGCGCTGTACGCCTATGTCGGCGAACTCAAGGCGGCCTTCATGCGCAAGGCGGATCCGCTGTCGCGGGTGAGTTACGACAACCGGCTGCATGTGGTTCGGCACGCGCTCGGGACCCACACCACGATCTCGCGGGTACAGGGCACGAGGCTCAAGGCCAAACGGGAAATACGTATCGCCGGCCTGTTCCGCGACCTGCCGACGGAGTTTTTACGCATGATCGTCGTGCACGAACTCGCTCACCTGAAGGAGCGCGAGCACGACCGGGCCTTCTACCAGCTCTGTGCGCACCTGGAGCCGAACTACGGTCAGTACGAATTCGACCTGCGGGCCTACCTGTGCCACCTGGAGGCGGGCGGCGCGACGCTGTGGTCCGTACCGCGACCGGGCCTCGCCGGGGCGGCGGACGCGGGTCGCGCCTGAGAGATCGCTGCGGCCAGGTTTCGGTTGGCGCCATGGTGCGCACGGCGCACCCTACGGTCGTGGTGCGGTCAATGGTCCGAGCAGTTCCAGCGTGCGGTACCAGTCGCCGATGATCGCGGTAAGACCTGAATTCAGAGTGCGATGATTACGCTGGTCCGGCAATTTTCGGAAAGTCCATCAGTGGTCGCAGTCACAACGCAGATCGCCCTGCCAGGGGTCCTGTTCCTCGCGGCGACGGGCCGCGGCGGCCAGGATGTGCAGCCGCAGGTCATCGGCGGCGCCGCTCCAGGCGGCGATTTCATCGAGCGTGCGAAAGCAGCCCAGACACAGGCCGGCGGCGGGGTCCAGCCGGCAGACGTCGATGCATGGGGAACTGACCACGGCGCGCGGCTGGCCGCGGGGTTGCGGGTCACTCATGGTGTGCCGGCCGGGGTCGGAGTCTGGGTTACGACAAGAACTGCTGGCGCAGCCGGGCCTGCATCTTCTTGGCCTGCTTGAAGGCCTCTTTGAGCATCAGGCGATGCAGTTCATTGAGGTCGTCCGGGTCGACGCGGTTGACGGCGTCCAGGTCGGTGGTCTGGAGCTGTTGGTTGATGCGGAAGCGTTGGATGAGATGAAAGGCCTCGATCTCGACCGCGGTGTCGGCGCTGCCGCGTCCCAGGCAGGCGCCGACGGCGCGCAGGCGCTCGGCGGTGTTGGTCGCCCAGACACCGTGCTTGAGCGCCCAGACGCGGGCCGGGTCGACAAAGAGGCGGGCGCCCTGGAGCTTGAGGTCGATGGTGTGGGGGAAGTCGCGGTTGCGGTCGTAGCTGAATTGGCCGGCCCAGCCGACCGGGGGCGGGACGTTGACGGCCTGTTGCGCCAGGTGGTGCAGGAAGCGGACCTCGCTGCCGGTCTGCGCCAGCAGCCAGGCGCGCAGCCGGTCGGCGGCCTCGAAGCTGCCGTAGAGCGGGCGGAAATCGAAGAAGATGGCGCCGTTGAGCACGGCCTGGGGGTCGGGCTCGGCCAGCCAGTCGGCGAAGCGCCGCCGCCACTCCCCTTCGCTCAGGCACCAGCTCGGGTTGCCGGCCATGATGTTGCCGCGACAGCGCTCGAACCCGCAGTGGTGCAGGGCCTGGTTGACCGCCTGGGCGAAGGGCAGGAAGGCGGCGCGCAGGCTCTCGGTGGCGGCGGGCTCCGGCGGGACGAAGATGAGCCCGTTGTCCTGGTCGGTGGCGAAGGTCTGTTCCAGCCGGCCCTCGGAGCCGAAGACCAGCCAGCACCAGGGGACGGCCGGGAGGTCGACCTCGTCCTCCATGATCTCGATGACCCGCATGGCGATCAGGTCATGGAGCCCGGAGACCCACTGACACAGCGCCTCCACTCCCATGCCGGAGCGGAACAGCTCGGCGCCGCGTTTGCGCACCTGATCCGCGGCCAGGGTCATGGCGGGCAGGTCGCGGGCAGTGCCGATGGACTCGATCAGGGCCTCGGCCCCGCCGGCGCGCAGCCCCAGCAGGTCCGCCTGGCCGACCAGGCCGAAGAGCCGCCCGTCGCCTTCGATGAGCAGCAGGTGTTTGGCCCCGCGCCTGGTCATCAGGACCTTGGCCCGGTGGGCGGGGGAGTCCGCGGCGATGGTCAGCGGTGCGCCGATCATGTGGGCGGCCACCGGGTCGTCGAGTCCGCCCCCCTCGAAGCTGATGACGTGCAACATCTCGCGCAGGGTGACGAGCCCCAGCGGCAGGCCGGTGGCCGGGTCGGCGATCACCGCCGCGTCCTCCTGGCGCTGGCTGATCTGGTAGAGGGTGTCGCGCAGCGTCGCCTCGGGCGGGACCACCGGCGGGCGGCGGCGGGCCAGCGTGCGCAGGAGCGCCTGATCCGCACCCCCGGTCTGCTCCATGCCCATGTTGAGTTGGGACTCGTCCAGGCCCTGAGTGGGCGAAAAGTCGTTGGTGTCGCTCATGGCTCAGTTTCCGGTCGGCGCGGTCGCGGCGTCGGCACTCAACAGCCTGCGCACATTGGCGATCAGATCGTGGGTGGAGAAGGGCTTGGGCATGTAGGCATCGGCCCCGAGCAGCAGGCCCTTCTTCTGCTCGGCCTCGCGCCCCTTGGCGGTGAGCATCAGGATGCGGGTGGCGGCCAGTTGCGGGTCCCCCCGGACCGCCTGCAGGACCGCGTAGCCGTCGAGCTTGGGCATCATCACGTCCAGTATCACGAGATCCGGGCGCGCGGCGCGGATGGCGGCCAGGCCCTCCTCGCCGTCGCGTGCCACGGTGACCGTGAAGCCCTCCCGTTTCAAGAGAAATTCCAGTGAGATGACGATGTTGGGTTCGTCATCGACGATCAGGACATGGTGGCTCATGGTGGACTCTCACTCTGATTCGCGTTCATTCGCGTGGTGCACGGGTTCATTGTTCTTCTTCGCCGTGCCGGGCGGCGGTGTCAGCGAGTGCGGGCAGCTCGAAGCATAGGGTAGCACCCGCGGGCGTGCCGGCCTCGGCCCAGATCCGGCCGCCGAAATTCTCCACGATCTGGCGGCTGATGGGCAGCCCGAGACCGGTGCCGACGGGCTTCTCGCCGCCGTCGGCGGCCTGGCGAAACTTCTCGAACACCAACTCCAGGTCCGCCGCCGGGATGCCGCGCCCGTTGTCCGCGACGCATACCCGCAGCCAGTCTCCCCGCCGCCGCAGTCGCACCTGCACCAGTCCGCCCGCCGGCGGGACGAACTTGGCGGCGTTGGAGAGCAGGTTGACCAGGACCTGCACCAGCCGGTCCCGGTCGGCCAGGACCAGGGGCGCGGGCGGCGGGTCCCCGTCGACCTCGAAGGCGACGGCGACTTGCGCCCCGCGCCCCTGGATCAACTGACCGGTCGCGGCCACCGATTGCTCGATCACCTCCCGCAGATCGACCGGCTCGATCAGCCAGTCGGCGTGGCCCGATTCGATCTTGGCGAGATCCAGGACCTGATTGACCAGTCGCGAGAGGCGTTCGGTCTCGCTCACCAGGATGCCGAGGAAGCGCTTGCGCTCGCCGACCTCGATCTCCGGGTCGTCGAACAGGATCTCGGAGAAGGCGCGGATCGCGGCCAGCGGGGTGCGCAACTCGTGGGTGACGGAGGACATGAAGTCGTCCTTGAGCCGATCCAACTCCTGGAGCCGCTCGTTGGCGGCGCGCAGCTCCGCGCTGGCCGCCTCCAGTTCCCGGGACTTCTGTTCCAGTTCCAGGCTGTAGGCGCGGACCTGGGAGGCCTCGTCCAGGATGTCCAGGACCTCGTCGACCCCCAGGGCCTCCTCCTCGGTCACGGCGGCGACCATGACCCGGGCGGAGGCCCCGCCGATGGCCCCCGATAGCAGGGTCTCGGCGAAATCGACCGTCTGGGCGTCCGCCGGGAGGCTCTCCGGGGTCGTGATCCCGCGTGAGGCGGCATAACCGCTGAAGGCGCGCCGGGTGCGCTCGGTCCCCAGGAAGCGCTCGGCCAGGGTGCGCAGTTCCGCGACCTCGGCACTGCCGCGCCACAGGGGCAGGCTGGTGCGCCGGCCGTGCTTGAGTGCGTCCACATAGGCGCTCGCCTGGGTGGCCTCTACCGCGTTGGGCGCGCGCAGCGAGGAGACCACCAGGAAGGCGCCGATGTTGGCGGACAGACTCCAGAACAGGCAGTGGGTCACCTCGTTCCAGTGGGCGAGCCCGAAGAGACTCTGGGGCTTGAGGATGTCGATACCGAAGGCCCCGGACTCGATGAACGCGGACGGCAGCCAGCCAGAGCGGGCGAAGGAGGGCAGCAGCAGGGTGTAGAGCCACACCAGGAAGCCGGCCGAGAGTCCGGCCAGGGCGCCCTCCCGGGTGCCGCCGCGCCAGTAGAGCGCGGCGAAGACCACCGGCGCGAACTGGGCGACCGCGGCGAAGCTGATGAGCCCGATGCCCACCAGGGCATAGGCCTCCCCCGCCAGCCGGTAATAGAGCCAGCCGAGCATCAGGATGAGCAGGATGGCGGCGCGGCGGATGATGAGCAGCAGGCGGCCCAGGTCCATGCTCTCGGGGCGCTGGTGCCAGCGGCGCAGCAGCACCGGCAGCACCAGGTCGTTGCTGACCATGGTGGTCAGGGCAATGACCTCCACGATCACCATTCCGGTGGCCGCCGAAAGTCCGCCGATGAAGACCGCCAACGCGAGCCACGGGTGGCCGAAGGCCATCGGCAGGGTGAGGACGAAGGTGTCCGGGTCCACCTGGCCGTCAGGGAAAACCAGGAGCCCGGCCATCGCGATCGGGATCACGAACAGGTTGATCAGGAACAGATAGAGCGGAAAGAGCCAGATCGCCCGCCGGATCTGGCGCTCGTCGCTGTTCTCCACCACCGCCACCTGGAACTGGCGCGGCAGCAGCATCACCGCCAGCGCGGCCAGGAGCGAGATGGCGAACCAGTCAGTGGGTGAGCGGATCGCCGGGTCCAGCAGCGGGGCCAGGTGCGGGTCGCCGCCGGCCGGGGGCAGCAGCGGGGCGCCGAGGGTCCCGTCGAAACCCAGGAGCCCCAGGGTCACCCAGAGCCCCACCGCCATGAAGGCGACGAGCTTGACGATGGACTCGAAGGCCACCGCTGCCACCATCCCCTCGTGGCGCTCGCTGGCGTCCAGGTGGCGGGTGCCGAAGAGGATGGTGAAGGCGGCGAGCAGCAGGGCGACGATGAAGCCGGTGTCCTGCCAAAAGGGCAGGTCTTGGGCCTGGGGCATCCGCACCTGGGGGTAGTGCACCAGGATGGTAAAGCTCCAGGCGATGGCCTTGAGCTGCAGCGCGATATAGGGCACCACCCCGAACACCGCGATGACCGTCACCAGGCCGCCGAGCAACTGGCTCATGCCGTAGCGCGAGGCGATGAAGTCCGCAATCGAGGTGATGCGCTCCGCCTTGCTCACCCGCACCATCTTCACCAGCACCGAGCCCCACAGGAGCGCGATCAGGGTCGGACCCACATAGATGGCGAGGAAGCCCAGGCCCGCGCCGGTGGCGCGCCCGACGCTGCCGTAGAAGGTCCAGGCGGTACAGTAGACGGCGAGCGAGAGGGCGTAGACGGTCGGATTGCCGATCACCGAGCGGCCCTGGTCGGCCCGCCGGTCGGCCCAAAAGGCGAGCGCGAAGAGCAGGCCCAGATAGACGCAGGCGACGCCGATGATGAGCGGCCCGGTGATCACGAGCGCCTCACCCGCGGCGGGCGGGTTCAATCCCGGCCCCGCGAGCAGGTCCAGGCGGCGGCCGCGATCACCAGTGCCCAGACGCCGAAGAGATAGAGATCGAGCGCGGGGATGCCGTGCAGGTCGGGCAGCGACTCGAAGCGGCCCGGCAGCGGCGAGAAGAAGGCGAACAGGGCCGCCAGGAACAGGGCCAGCAGGCGTTGTCGCAGCAGGGTGGCGCGGGGCATGGCGGGGCCCGGTGGGTGGTGGTGGTCGGGAGTATAGGGGGGCCGCGGCTGGGAGGGAAAGCGTCCGGCGCCGATGGGTGCGATCAGAACTGATGTGGCGACCGAGGTCCCGGGTACGCTGTCGTTGTCGTTGTCGTTGTCGTTGTCGTGATCGTTGTCGTAATCGAACAATCCGACAACGACAACGACAACGACAACGACGCCCCGTCCGTGGGAACGTCCGGTCGCTGTCGAATACGCATCGCGTACCTGGCTCCGGCGGTCGCCGCAGCTCGGCGGGTACGCGATGCGTACCCTACGAGATAGGTGTTAACACATCAGTTCTGATCGCACCCGGCGCCGAACCGGGTCCGCTGACCCGGCCGGGGCTGGTCCTGCGCGCTAGCCGGCGGCCGGCGGCTGGTCCTTGCAGGTGTTGATGTCGCCGACCAGGTAGGCCGGGCAAAAGCGAAACCAGGCGGTCGCGAGCAGCGCCAGGGCGATCAGCGCCGAGATCCAGCTTTGGAAGCCGCTGTTGTAGAAGCCGATCAGGAGGAAGATGGCGACGATCACGCGGATCACGCGATCCTTCTGGCCAACGTTGACCTTCATGATCTTTTTGATGTCGAATTTCATGGCGATTATTCCGGTTGAGGGTGACGGGGCCGGGGTCCTGAGATGGCCGAGGTCCGTTGCGTGCCCGCCGCCGGGCGCCGTGATCCATCCGGCGCGCGGCGGCGGGCGCTCCCGGGCCTACTTGCCGGCCGGGGCCTCGCCCTTGTTGGTCTTGAAGTCGATCAGGGTATAGACCGGGCAGGTGCGCAGATAGGCGGTGAGGATCAGCAGGACGCCGATCACACCGACGGTCCGGCTATGGTGGACGAAGCCGACCAGGATCAGACCGAACCCGAGGAGGAAGCGGATCGCGCGATCGGAATCGCCGACGTTGGCCTTACGGAAATCGAAGCTCATCAGGGATTACTCCAGTTGGTAACGGTGGGCTGCCATCCCGCTGCCGGTGCAGGCCGCGGCGGCGGCAGTCAGCAGCCGGGTCGGTCGGTACCGACACCCGGCCGCGGTCCTTCCCGGGCGCGGGATCGCGCCCTGGAAGCCGTGCCATACTAGGGGTAATACCGCCGCGTCGTCAAAGCGAAAAAACGAAGGCGCTCCCGGAGGCGCCGCGCGACGGTGCGGCGCCGGTCCCGGTGGCGGTACGTCAGTGCATCGGGCACACCCCGCCCGCGCAGCAACCGCCGCTCCCGCAAGGCGGCATGGGTGCCGCGCCGCTGCCCCGGCTGGTGCTGGAGATGATGGTGCCGCCGGTCGCCAGGCGCTCGACCGGCGCTTCCGCCGGGGTGTCCCCGGTCTCCACCCCGGCCTGGCGGCACAGTTCTCCCCAGGTGCTCAGGTTCTCGCTCATGCGGTGGCTGACCTCCAGCACGCGGCCGTTGGTGCTGCAGCGGTAGTCGTAGGTCGGCATGGGATGCTCCTCGGTGTATCGGTAATCTCTGATATTTGGTGATTATAGGCGCTGCCCGTCGGCCTGAAAACAGGCCGACGCGGTCGTGGCCGCTGGTCTGCAGGTGATCGTCGGCCTGACGGGCGGCGTACCCGAACCGTTTGCCGTGAGATCGGGGTCGCCGATACCATGCGCTTTATCGGTCAGTTTTCCACCGGTACAGGAAACTACACGGAGGAGTGCGCGGCACTTTTCGACCATCTTGCGATAGACGATATCCTCGCCGAGATCAACGGCGCCAGTCACGACGAGCGCCAAGGGGTCTAGGCTGGAGTGGGCGACTGCATGTCGAGCACACGCTGCACGAATCGAGGTAAGCGCGCCTCATCAGCGGTCATCCCAGTCGTTACGCAGTGTATCGATGCGTTGCCGTACCTCCTCCGGCGCCGCCTGTGGACGCCGGGCGAAGCGCGGTGACGCAAGGAGTTCCAGTGCCCGCGCGGCGGTGGGGCTGGCGGCAGGTGCGACGTCAGGCCGCTCATCCGGGTCCGACAGCATGGTCAGATAGGCACGCCCGCGCAGGACAAAGGGCAAGGGTTCAAGGGCACGAACGTGCCCGCTGCTGTCGATTTCCACTTCTATTGTTGTCAGCATCATAAGCCCCCGTGAGTCGGCCCCCAGATCAGGCTGAGGAGCGGATCGCCATATCTGCGGGAAACCGACGTAGACAACTCCGCTGATGTCGTTTGGCTTTTCGATGTCGCCCTGGACCAGGGCACAAACGTTCTCGTGCCGAGCTTGGCCATAAGGTATCCGTGTTCGAATACGACGTTCTGCCGGGCACGATTCTTCGCCGGAATCTCTGTCTCATGGACTCCGCGGCCATGATCGCAGGCGGTATAGAGAACTAAAGCAAAGTCTGCATCATTCGAGTAGTGCTCAATCTTCTCAATGATAGTCATTCCGGCGCTCGCCTGCTCGTGGAGGACGATGGCTTCGATTCCTTGGTGCTCAATGAAGCGACTGACTTCTTGCTTGACTTCGTTGTTACGGCCGTGAACTATGAAGACCTTCCGCTAAGTTGAGCAGGTAGCTCACCTTATCGAAGTCAGTCTTCAGAAACTCAATGCTCATTTGCTGGGTGCCAGTCGTTCAACGCTCAATCGTCGCATGTTCTTCTGTGGGTGCGCTTAAGGGGGGTTGGCCTCGATCGTCCTTCCGGCCACTGGAGGTCGAGGCTTTAGCCGGTCCAGCGTGCAGGCGCCACTGATTTCGCTTGGATATCTCGGGAACCGCCACCGGCTGAAGCCTCGACGTCCGGTTGTGGACGGACCGCCACTGGCCGGAACGATGATCAAAGCCGGGGGGTTGTTGTGAGGCCTAACGTTGGAGGTCAGCGGCGGCCCCTAAGGGCCGTCCGCTGCAGCGACTTGTTCGACGGTTTCTTCCGCACCGAGTTAACGAGTCGCGTATTGCCTTGCCAGCCTCAACGCACCCGATCATTCTGCCCCAAGCCACTTGAAGGGCTCAGCTGGCTTGAGCGCTGCCGAAAGCTCGCCCGCGAGAGGCTGGCCACGCTCAATCCTGACGACCTTCGGTGCAGCACCTTCAGTCAGATCAACCTTGTTGATATCGATCCACGACACGGCGGGGAAGATCGCGGACTCAAAGTAGTAGATCTTGGCCCGATGATCCGCCACGGTCCGCCACAGTGTCATCGCGATATTCGGGTTACTCGCATCGGCCATGCCGAGTGGAACACTGATCATGCGTACCTGCGAAAACACCGATGCGAGCGCCAGCTCGGGATCCTTGTACTTCGGTGACAATTTGAGATAGTGGCTCGTGCGAACGAACCGGTCGGCGGCACTGATTGTGCCCGGAAGGAAACGGTCGCCCCCAACCTTTTCCCAGTAGACATTCAGCGCGAGCTGTTGGTCGAACGTTGGTGAGTTGGTCATCACCCTGTGCTGCGAGCCATGGTGAATCACGAGTTTGCCATTGATGTATTCAAGGATCGCAGAGTCGCCCGTCGCATCAGAAAGTGAAAGATGCAGGCCCGCTGCGTGACCATTCGGCAGTGGAGGAGCAATGATGGCAAATGGGGGATTGGCCATGGCGGCAACCGCCTCCCCCACTGTTGCAAAGTTGTCGAGGAAGTACTGTGCCCAAGCGCCAGCGGTCAGAGTGGGCTTTCCTGACTTGGTCGCATCACCCCATTCGGCTTCCTTCAGATAAAGCAGGTTCGCTACGAGTCCTTTCTCGTTCATGCCATCGGCCGTTCCGGCATCATAGAAAGAGACAGCAATTGAGCCATACTTGGCGCCCCACTTGATCGGGTCGGCACCGACCGTTCCATCGCGCTTCATCCCTCTGGGAAAGGCCCACAGCGCCGTCTTGGCGGAAGTATCCATCCAATCCATGGACCGTCCGGTGATGTAGGACTGATTGCCCGTCTCATAAACTAGACGTGTGCAAGCCTGTGCGTTGTGCAAAGGGCCGAATACGATGGTCGCGATGACCAAGGTGCTGACCACAGTCTTCATCGTCGTGTATTGGTTCATGTGTCTCATCTTCGTCTCTGCTTCCTTTGGCGTTGGTGAGGTGATGCCGTCGAACTAGATTTCGCCGGACGAACTACCTCATAAACCGTCTGGCCTGGCACAGTGGATCAAACATTCCCGCGCCTGTCAATGCTCTTGAGGCGATGTTCCGCCGCACCGTCGGGTGTTATACGGCACCTTCGCCGTCTCGTCCCCGATTCGGCGGCAATACTGTCTGATAAACTGGGAACCGTTCGGGAGTCGATCTAAGAAATCATTTTTTATCAATGTGATGGATGGTGCATCGTGCTGGACTCTTAGTGCGTTAGGCGGCGACACTCCCGCGAGACAGCCGAGTCCTGTAGGGTGGATAAGGCGCGCAGCACGGTGCCTGGGACGGGCACGACGTTGGATCGCGCCGCATCCACCGACCCCGGCGGTGTGGTGGATGCGCTACGCTTGCGAATCCGGTCGCGTCCCCAAGGGGATCTTTGGAATGAGAGAAAACGTCTGGGATCCAAGGCTTCAGCCCTGGACTCCAGCTCAGAACCGGAACACCGCCTGCACCGCGAACAGATCCCAGTGCTCGACGAGTTGCCCGGGGTCGGGGTTCTCGCGCGGGGACAGGACGAAGGCCCCCTGATGGTGTTGGTATTCGGCGCGCAGCATCCAGTGCTCATTGATATCCCAGCGGATGCCGACGCTCAAGATCCGGGAGAACCTGGAGGATGCCGTGCTTAGCCCCTTGGAGGCGACCGCGTAGGCGCGGCCGTTACGGTCAGTGCGATCGGCAAAGCCCTCTTGATAGTTGAGCAGCAGTTCGATGGCGGGGTGCGGGCGCCAGGTCCCTTGGACGTAATAGCCTTCGGTGGTGATCCGCAGATCGGGGAAATAGGGTCCGAACCCCTTCCACTGTAAGGGCTCGCGGGCGTACTCGGAGGTGAGTGTCCAGTTTTCCGCACTGTATTGGGCCGACAGGATCAAGTAGCGGATGTCGGTAGTACCGGGGCCTAGGGTGAAACCCGCGTGCCGGGACGGGTCGAAACGCAGCGCCGTCGAGACGCCGCTGACGCCGAGTCTCAGGCGCTCTAACCGGGAGTTGAACCAGAGGCCGGCGAGCCAGGAATTACCGTCCGGCTCCAGACTTCCCGGGAAGTCAGCGCCCAAGTAGGCCCATTCGACGTTGGTGTCGATGACCGCTTGCCCGCCCTGCAGGTTCAGGCTCAGGGTCCCGAGGGCGGTGTCGGTCTCGCCGTAGAGCATGGCCCCGTCGGTGGAGAGGACCAGATTACGCACCTTGTCGAAGTAGACCACCTGGGGGAGGAAGATGCCGGGGTGGGTGAAGGGGACGTCGCGGGTCTCGTTGTAGAGGCCGAGCGGATTCTTGATGCGCCCCAGCCGCAGGCCGGCGCGCTGCCGCGGCGTGGACAGGAGGCTGACATCGGCCAAGGCGAAGTCGATGGCCGGGGTGCCGTCGTACATCTCACCGGCGCGCCGCGCCAGTACCTGGCCCGCCAGGAGGAGCCAGGGCTGGGGGCGTAGCGAGGCGTTGAGGCCAACCTCGGTGAAGTCGAACGAGGCCCCGTCGTAGCGGGCAAACCAGCGGTTGTCGCTGGTGCCGAGGACGGCCTGGGCGGCGAAGCCATGGAGTTGGAGGCTGGTCCAGACGGATTCTGCGGCCTTTGAGGACAGGGGGTGCAGCGTCAGGAGGGGGGCGAGCAGCGCCGCGCAGAGGCCCCGGGCACGCTGGTGTGCGGGCAACGCTCGCCGCCCGGCTGGGGCGCGGCGTTTCCAGGCCGTGATGGAGCGCCGGACGCCCATGTTCAGTGCACCTCCAGCGTGCGGACCCGGGGGTCCTGGGGCGCGGAGTGTGCATAGCCCATGGAGCCTGGGGTCGTCGCCACCCGTCGGATCATCTCCGACTCGTCGGCGACCCTGGTCGGGGCCTGGCCGGTGCCGGAAAACACCTGCCGATCCCATACGCCACGCAATTGGTAGGGGAACAACCCGAGCAGATTCTTGGTGAAGGCGACGTGCAGCGGGTCCTCGTCAGGCAGCACGAAAATCTGCACGGGCTGGCCGTCGGGCCACCGTTGCAGGCGTAGGGTGAAGTAGAGCCGGGCCTCGTTTTGGGTCACTTGGCGATGGGCAGAATCCTGGTTGACGATCAACTCCTGGACCGCGGCCGCGGGCGGCCACAAGGCACAGACCAGCCCACAGAGCAGCGAGACAGCCGCGAGACCTACGTTCTTGGCCTGGCGGGGCGCCGAGTCCAAGCGCCCGGGCGGTATCGGTGTCGTCGATCTGGCGGTGGCGGGGCTTGGTGGGCGGCCCATAGAAACCGGTATCCTGGGCTCGGACGAGCCGCTGGGGGCACTGCATACGCGGCCCCGCCGCCCGCGCCTGGGCAGTGGGTGATTAGGTTAGACTTCGTCTAAGACTAACCTAACCGCGTCACTCCATCAATGTCTCGGGGGCCACTGTCTCGGGGGCCATCAGCCACCCAGGGGTGGGCGCAGACCACGCGGCGGAATCCTCGCCTGGCGGCTGATTCCTCCCCGGCCATTGCGCTCACAACCCCACTGGGGCCGAGCGCGGCCCCGTGCTACAATGCCCGGTCTTGTCCGTACCCCCCTAGCCGCCGCCCGGGGCAAGTCCCGCCGCGGCCGTTGCGCAGCCTGGAAGCCCGTCCTACCCATGCCTGATTTCGCCCGCGAAGTTATCCTGATCAATCTGGAAGACGAGATGCGCCAGTCCTACCTGGATTACGCCATGAGCGTGATCGTCGGTAGGGCCCTGCCGGACGTGCGCGATGGATTGAAGCCCGTGCACCGCCGGGTGCTGTTCTCCATGAACGAACAGGGCAACGTCTGGAACCGTGCCCACCGCAAGTCGGCCCGCGTGGTCGGCGACGTGATGGGTAAGTACCACCCCCACGGCGACTCGGCCATCTACGACACCATGGTGCGCATGGCGCAGCCCTTTTCGCTGCGCTACCTGCTGGTGGACGGCCAGGGCAACTTCGGCTCGGTGGACGGGGACCCGCCGGCGGCCATGCGCTACACGGAGGTGCGCCTCACGCGCATGGCGGACGCCTTGCTGGACGACCTGGACAAGGACACCGTCGATTTCATCCCGAACTATGACAACACCGAGCAGGAGCCCACGGTCCTGCCGGCGCGCTTCCCGAACCTGCTGGTGAACGGCTCCTCCGGCATCGCGGTCGGCATGGCCACCAATATCCCGCCGCATAACCTGCGCGAGGTCATCGACGCCTGTCTGGCCCTGATCGACAACCCGCTGGCGACCATCGAGGACCTGATGGCCCTGGTGCCGGGTCCGGACTTTCCGACGGCGGCCACGATCAACGGCGTGCGCGGTATCCGCGAGGCCTACCGGACCGGGCGCGGGCGCTGCGTCATGCGCGCGCGCACCGAGATCGAGACCCAGAAGCGCAGCGGGCGCGAGGCCATCGTCGTCACGGAACTCCCCTATCAGGTCAACAAGGCCAAGCTCCTGGAGCGGATCGCCGAGTTGGTGAAGGAGAAGAAGATCGAGGGCATCGCCCACGACGGGCTGCGCGACGAGTCCGACAAGGACGGGATGCGCATGGTCATCGAGCTGAAGAAGGACGCCTACCCCGAGGTGCTGCTGAACAACCTGTATCAGCACACCGCCATGCAGAGTGTGTTCGGCATCAACATGGTGTCGCTGGTGGACGGCCAGCCGCGGACGCTGAACCTCAAGCAGATGCTGGAGTATTTCCTGCGCCACCGCCGCGACGTGGTGACCCGCCGCACCCTCTTCCAACTGCGCAAGGCGCGTGATCGCGCCCATATCCTGGAAGGCTATGCCATCGCGCTCGCGAACCTGGACGAGGTGATTGCGCTGATCCGTGCCGCGGCCAACCCGGCCGAGGCGCGCGAGGGCCTGATGGCCCGCACCTGGCCGCCGGGGGCGGTGACCGGCATGTTGGCCCGCGCCGGGGCGGAGCAGACCAGGCCCGAGGAACTCGAGGCCGCCTTCGGGATGGTCGCCGGCGGCTATCGGCTGAGCGAGCGTCAGACCAAGGCGATCCTGGACCTGCAGCTGCAGCGCTTGACCGGCCTGGAGCAGGAGAAGATCCTCGGCGAGTTCGGCGAGATCCTGGAGCAGATCGCCGCCCTCTTGTTGATCCTCTCGGACCCGGACCAGTTGATGGGGGTGATCCGCAAGGAACTCGCGGCCATCCGCGACCAGTTCGGGGATGCGCGCCGCACCGAGATCCTGGTGGACCACACGGACCTGACGCTGGAGGACCTGATCGCCCCCGAGGACGTGGTCGTGACCATGTCGCACCAGGGCTATGTCAAGGCCCAGCCGATCAGCGACTATCAGGCGCAGCGGCGCGGCGGCAAGGGCAAGAGCGCGACCTCCTTCAAGGAAGAGGACTTTATCGACCGGATCTTCGTCGCCAACTCGCACGACACGGTGCTGTGCTTCTCCAGCCGCGGCCGGGTCTATTGGCTCAAGGTCTACGAGTTGCCGCAGGCCGGGCGCGGGGCGCGCGGTCGGCCCATGGTCAACCTGCTGCCCCTGGAGCAGGGGGAGCGCATCAACGCGGTCCTGCCGGTGCGTGCCTATGAGGAGGGCTACTTCGTCTTCATGGTGACCAGCGCCGGTACAGTCAAGAAGACCCCGCTGACCGAGTTCTCGCGGCCGCTCGCGCGCGGCATCATCGCCATCGACCTGCATGAAGACGAGGTTCTGGTCGGCGTGGCCATTACCGACGGGCAGCGCGACCTGATGCTCTTCACCTCCGCCGGCAAGGCGGTGCGCTTCAGCGAAGACCACGTCCGGGCCATGGGCCGCGGTGCCCACGGGGTGCGCGGGGTCATGCTGGACGAGGGCCAGCGGGTCATCGCGCTCGTGGTACCGGAGCCCGGGACCATCCTGTGCGTGACCGAAAACGGTTATGGTAAGCGTACCACGGTGGCCGAGTTCCCCACCAAGGGCCGCGGGACCAAGGGTGTCATCGCCATCGCCGGTAGTGATCGCAACGGCGCCCAGGTGGGCGCGGTGCTGGTGCGTCCCGGCGACGAGATCATGCTGATCACGGAGGGCGGTACCCTGATCCGCACGCCGGTCGACCAGATCCCGGTTGTGGGCCGTCCCGCCCAGGGGGTGAAGCTGATCAGCCTGGGGTCAGGGGAGAAACTGCGGTATGTCGAGCGCATCGTTGCCCTGGAGGGCGAGAATGGGACAGGTCCGGACGAGACCGGGGAGGCGGCCGACGGCGACCCGGGCGGCGTTGCGAGCGACGAATTGGACAACGAAGACGACCCGGACACCGAGCCGGGCGCTGATGGGGACGACGAAGCGGGCGAAACGCCTGCCGATTAGGCCCGGCCCCGTGCTTGCGGGGCCACCATTTCAGACAGTTGAGCGGAGATTTAACATGTCACGCGTGTATAACTTCAGCGCCGGTCCGGCCATGTTGCCCGAGTCCGTGCTCCTGCGGGCCCGGGACGAGATGCTGGACTGGCAGGGCAGCGGCATGTGTGTGGCGGAGATGAGCCATCGCGGCAAGGAGTTCATGGCCATCGCAGCCAAGGCCGAGGCGGACCTGCGTGAACTGCTCGGCGTCCCCGCCAATTACAAAGTGCTGTTTCTCCAGGGCGGGGCCTCCACCCAGTTCGCCATGGTGCCGATGAACCTGCTGCGCGGGGCCGAGGGGGCGGACTATCTCAACACCGGCTCCTGGTCCAAGAAGGCGATCGCCGAGGCGCGCCGCTACGGCCGTGTCAACGTGGCCGCCACCACCGAGGACGAGCATTTCACCCGCGCACCAAAGCAGTCCGAGCTCAAGCTCAAGTCCGCTGCCGCCTATCTCCACTACACCCCGAACGAGACCATCGAGGGCGTGGAGTTCCCCTATGTGCCGGACTGCGGCGGCACGCCCCTGGTGGCGGACATGTCCTCCACGCTCCTGTCGCGTCCCATCGACGTGTCGCGCTTCGGTGTGATCTACGCCGGGGCCCAGAAGAACATCGGTCCGGCGGGGCTGACCATCGTCATCGTGCGTGAGGACCTGATCGGCCAACCCCTGGCCGGCACCCCCACCATGCTCGATTACAAGATCCAGGCCGATAACGACTCCATGTACAACACCCCGCCCACCTATGCCTGGTATCTGGCGGGGCTGGTGTTCCAGTGGGTCAAGGACCTGGGCGGTCTGGACGCGATGGCGGTCATCAATCAGCGTAAGGCGCAAATGCTCTATGGCGTCATCGACGCCTCCGGCTTTTACACGAACCCGGTGGCACCGGACGCCCGGTCCTGGATGAACGTCCCCTTCACGCTCCCCACGCCGGACCTGGACGATCCCTTCCTCAAGGGCGCCAAGGCCGCGGGCCTCACCACGCTCAAGGGCCACCGCTCGGTGGGCGGAATGCGCGCGAGTATCTACAACGCCATGCCGGAGGCGGGGGTGCAGGCGCTGGTCGCCTACATGGCGGAATTCGAGCGCACGCACGGCTGAGCGCAGAGAAGAGAAGATAATTTTGCCGCAAATGAGCGTAAAAGGACGCAAATAAATCCAGCAGCGCACTTACCGCTCGCTGTTTATTTGCGTTAATTTGCGTTCATTTGCGGCTAATCATTCTTACCGCTTTCGATATGCCTGATTAACTATGTTCAAGATCCAGACGCTCAACAACATCTCGGTGGCCGGGCTCGACCGGCTGCCGCGGGACCGCTACGAGGTGGCCTCCGAGATCGCCCACCCGGACGCGATCCTGGTGCGCTCGGCCAAGATGCACGACCTCGTGATCCCGGACACGGTGCAGGCCATCGGCCGTGCCGGGGCCGGCACCAACAATATCCCGGTGCCGGCCATGACCGCCCGGGGGATTGCGGTCTTCAATGCCCCTGGGGCCAACGCCAATGCGGTGAAGGAACTGGTCGTCGCCGGTATGTTGATCGCCGCCCGCAACATCGGCCAGGCCTGGCACTTCGCCCGGAGCCTCACGGGTGACGACGCGTCCATCGGTAAGGCGGTCGAGGCGGGCAAGAAGCACTTCGTCGGTTTCGAGTTGCCGGGCCGTACTTTGGGCGTCATCGGTCTGGGGGCCATCGGGGTCAAGGTGGCCAACGCCGCCCGCGCCCTGGGGATGAAGGTCGTCGGCTATGACCCGACCATCACCATCGCGCGTGCCTGGCAGTTGTCGAGCGACGTGCAGCCGGCGCTCAGTATCGATGACCTCCTCTCGCGCTCCGATTTCGTGACCTTCCATGTGCCGCTCACCAATGAGACGCGGCACATGATCAACGCCGAGCGCGTGAGGATCATGAAAAAAGGCGCGGTGCTGCTCAATTTCTCCCGCGAAGGTATCCTGGACGATCAGGCGGTGGTCGCCGCCCTCGACGAGGGTCATCTGTACGCCTATTGCTGCGATTTTCCGAACAACCTGCTGAAGGACCACCCGCGGGTGGTGACCCTGCCCCACCTGGGGGCCTCGACCGCGGAGGCCGAGGACAACTGCGCCGTGATGGTCGCCGATCAGGTGCGCGACTATCTGGAGGACGGCAACGTCGTCAACTCGGTCAACTTCCCGGACATCTGTCTGCCGCGCAACGGCGGCTATCGCATGGCCATCGTCAACAGCAACGTGCCCAACATGGTGGGTCAGATCTCGACCGACCTGGCCGCCGCCAAGCTCAATATCCTGGACATGCTCAATCGCTCCCGCGGTGACGTGGCGGTGACCCTGATCGACGTGAACCAGCGCTGCCCGGAGGCCACGGTCGCGCAACTGCGCGCCATCGGGGGGGTCCTCTCGGTGCGCTGTCTCGGCAACTGACGGGACTCAAGCCATGGACCAACCCGCCCGCCCCGCGGATCAACTTCATGAGGTACGCGAGCGCATCGACTCCATCGACATGGACCTCATGCGCCTGATCAGCGAGCGTGCCCGCTGTGCCCAGCAGGTGGGTCGCATCAAGAACGCCCTGGCGGGCACGGCGGGTGCGCTGCCCGCACTGAGTCCGGAGGAGGGCCCGGTCCAGTATTATCGCCCGGAGCGGGAGGCGGCGATCCTGCGGCGGATCAAGGAGAAGAACCCGGGCCCCCTGGACGGCGAGGAGGTGGCCCGGCTCTTCCGCGAGATCATGTCCGCCTGCCTGGCTCTGGAGCAGCCCATGCGGGCCGCCTATCTGGGGCCCGCGGGGACCTTCACCCAGGCGGCGGCGCTCAAGCAGTTCGGCCACTCGGTGCGCACCATCGCCATGGCGACCATCGGCGAGATCTTCCGGGAGGTGGAGGCGGGTTCCTGCGACTACGGGGTGGTGCCGGTGGAGAATTCCACCGAGGGCGTCATCAGTCACACCCTGGATATGTTCCTCGCCTCGCCGCTCTTGATCACCGGCGAGGTGAGCCTGCGCATCCATCACCACCTGATGAGCCGGGAGGCGGATACCACGACCATCGGCACCCTGTACTCTCACCAGCAGTCCCTGGCCCAGTGCCGGGGTTGGCTGGACCGGTACCTGCCGCAGGCGCAGCGCGTGGCGGTGGGCAGCAACGCGGAGGCGGCGCGCCTGGCGAGCCTGGAGGCGGGGAGTGCCGCGGTGGCCGGGCTCCCGGCGGCCGAAATTTACGGCCTCACGGTGCTCGAGCAGAGCATTGAGGACGAACCCGGCAACACCACCCGCTTCCTGGTGATCGGCCCCAAGGACGCTCCCTCCAGCGGCCAGGACAAGACCAGTCTGCTGATCTCCTGCCGCAACGCCTCCGGTGGTCTGCACGCATTGCTGTCACCGTTGGCGGAGCACGGCATCGACATGACCCGGATCGAGTCCCGGCCCTCCCGCCGGGGGATCTGGGACTATGTCTTTTTCATCGACATCATCGGCCACCGGGCCGACCCCAAGGTGGCCGAGGCATTGGAACATCTCAAGCAGGCATCGCTGCTCTTCAAGGTGCTTGGGTCCTACCCGGTCGCGGTGCTGTAAGTAACCAGTCAAGAACAAGTTAAACACAATGAAAATGGCGCTATAGGCAGTCCCTTTTCCCCATCCGGACCCAGTGCATGACCAACCAAGAAAACCCCTTTCTCGCCCTTGCCGCCCCCGGTATCGCGGGCCTTACCCCCTATGTCCCCGGCAAGCCGGTCTCGGAGTTGGAGCGCGAACTGGGCATCAGCGGCACCATCAAGCTCGCCTCCAATGAAAACCCCTTAGGCCCCGGGCATCGGGCGCGCGAGGCCATCGCCGCGGCCCTGCCTGAGTTGGGTCTTTATCCGGACGGTGCCGCCTTTGAACTGCGCCGGGCCATCGCCGACCACCATCGGGTGTCGCCCATGGCGGTCACCATCGGCAACGGCTCCAACGATGTGCTGGACATGGTGGCGCGGGTTTTCCTCCAGCCGGGGACCGAATCGCTCTTCTCCGCGCACGCCTTCGCCGTCTATCCGATCGCCACCCAGGCAGTGGGCGCCACGGCCCGCATCGCCCCGGCGCGCGACTACGGCCATGACCTCGCGGCC
Source organism: Candidatus Thiodictyon syntrophicum (assembly GCF_002813775.1). Taxonomy (NCBI): domain Bacteria; kingdom Pseudomonadati; phylum Pseudomonadota; class Gammaproteobacteria; order Chromatiales; family Chromatiaceae; genus Thiodictyon; species Candidatus Thiodictyon syntrophicum. The sequence continues at coordinate 4,925,427 of NZ_CP020370.1, read as the reverse complement.
ATGGCTGCCCTGGTGAACGAGCACACGCGGGTGGTCTGGATTGCCAACCCCAACAACCCCACCGGTACCTGGCTCGCGGCGGACCCCTTGCGGACCTTCATCGAGGGGCTGCCCAAGACCTGTGTGGTGGTGATCGACGAGGCCTACACCGAATACGTCAGCGAGCCCGACTTCCCGGACGCCACCCAGTGGCTCGACGCCCACCCGCACCTGATCGTCACCCGCACCTTCTCCAAGGCCCACGGGCTCGCGGCCCTGCGGGTCGGCTATGCGCTCAGCGACCCGCGCCTCGCGGACCTGCTCAACCGGGTGCGTCACCCCTTCAACGTCAACAGCCTGGCCCAGGCGGCGGCGGCGGCGGCCATCGGCGATTGTGAACACGTGCGGGCCTCAGTGGAACTCAACCGCGCCGGGATGCGCCAACTCACCGCCGGCTTCGAGCGCTTGGGGCTGGGCTATATTCCGTCCGTCGGTAATTTCGTCACCGTCGACCTGGGCCGCACCGCCGCTCCGATCAATGAGGCCCTGCTGCGCCGGGGTATTATTGTGCGGCCCATCGCCAACTACGGCCTGCCCAATCATCTGCGGATCAGTATCGGCCTCGAGGCGGACAACGCCCGCTTGCTCGCGGCCCTTGAGGATATTGTCAAGGTCTTATGATTGAACGACTTGCCATCATCGGCGTCGGCCTGATCGGCGGCTCCCTGGCCCGCGCCCTGCGCGCGGCCGGGGCGGTCAACGAGGTGGTCGGCTGCGGGCGCGCCCTGCCTAACCTGGAGCGGGCGGTGGAAATCGGGGTGATCGACCGCTTCGACCAGGACCCCGCCGCCGCGGTCGCGGGGGCGGACCTGGTGTTCATCGCCGTTCCCCTGGGCGCGATCCGTGCCGTCTTCACGGCGATCAAGGACCGGTTGCGCGCGGACGCCATCGTGACCGACGGCGGCAGTGTCAAAGGCAGCGTGGTCGCCGACGCCCTGGCCGCCTTCGGCCGGATACCGCCGCGCCTGGTCCCGGGGCACCCGATCGCCGGCACCGAGCACAGCGGGGTCGATGCCTCCTTTGCGACCCTCTACCGTCAGCGCCGGGTCATCCTCACACCCCTGCCGGAGACCGACCCGGAGGCCCTGGCGCGGGTGGACTGGATGTGGCGCACCTGCGGGGCCGAGGTCAGCCGCATGTCCGTGGCCCACCACGACGAGGTCCTGGCCGCCACCAGCCACCTGCCCCACATGCTTGCCTACGGCCTGGTGGACGCCTTGGCGCGCATGGACGAAACCGACGAGATCTTCCGCTATGCCGCCGGGGGCTTTCGCGACTTCACCCGCATCGCCTCATCGAGCCCGGTCATGTGGCGGGACATCTGCATGGCCAACCGCGAGGCCCTGTCCGCCATGCTGGCGCGCTTCAGCATCGAATTGACGGACTTGTCCCAGGCTATTCGCCTGGGCGACGGCAATACCCTGCTGGAGGTCTTCGAGCGCGCCAAGGCGGCGCGGGACCGGTATGTGGAGGTTGCGTCGCCCAAGGACAGTCCGTCATCGGACGCCGACAAACGCAAATAAATCGGCGCTTCGCAAAGCCGCACGGTCGGAGTGGTCTGGGAATCGTTGTCGTTGTCGTGATCGTAATCGTAATCGGAGAAGCGATGCAATTTGGGGCGCGACAGAATCCGAGGCGCTACAATAACCTCGACAACGACAACGACAACGACGCTGAACGCACTTCCTAATGGACTTGCCTAATGGACGTTTTTAACTTATTAGTGAGCCGTTCCTAATACTGCACCAACTCCACCCGCCGATTCTGCGCCCGTCCTTCCTCACTCGCATTGGAGGCCACCGGTGCGGCGAATGACACCCCTACCGGCAGCAACCGTGCCTTGTCCGCCTGATGGTCACGCACCAGGGCGGCCACCACCGCGTCCGCCCGCCGTTGGGAGAGTTGGCGGTTGTAATCGAAGGCCCCGGCCGTGTCGGTATGGCCCACGACCAGCAGCTTGAGGGCCGGGTCTGCCTTGAGCAGCGCCGCGATCTCGGTCAGGGCCGGTGTCGATTCCGGTTTTACCGTCGCCTTATCGACATCGAACAGGATACCGTAGAGGGCGATCCGCCCGGTCGCTGCGATGGAGCGCGCCATCTGCGCCGCGTCCACCTTCACCATCTTCTGCTCTCGCCCTTTGGCTTCCACGAAGTCCACGATCGCGACCGTGCGCCCATCGAGCGCCTTGCAATAGTTGTCGGCCTTAAGGATATAGGCCAGCACCGAGACATGCGCCTGCTGCTGCGGCAACTCGGCGGCCAGATAGCGTTGGTCCTTGATGCGCTCCGTCATAGCGCAGTTGCCATTGGAAAAATCCGGCTCGTTGATGCGCTCTTTGGGGTAGAGGACCATGGCGAGGCTCATCTGACCGCCACCGCCCTCGCTTGACCGTCCCGGGTCGCCACCGCACTCCTCACGCTTGCATACGAACAGTACCTTGCCGTCGGCTGCCTCCACCTCGTCCTGGTAATTGCTCACCACCTCCAGGGGTGAGCGGCCCTCCGGCACCAGATAGACCAGGCGCGTCGTGCGACCCTCCAGTGCCAGCGCCTGCTCCGGTGCGAACCAGATGTTGTTGTGCTGATCGCGCCGCTCGCGGTCGGCCTTCAGCGGCGCCACCGGCAGCACGAACTCATCGAAGGCCTTGCCGTCGTGGGCGACGATGAAGGACCCCTCATAGCGCTTGAGCAGCGGATGGTCCCGGGCGCCGTCCTGGTCCTTGGTCGGGACGGTGGCATCGGCCCAGGCCCCGGCGGTGAACAGGCACAGGGTCAGGGTGGTCAGAATGGTGCGCAGCATGGGCAAAACTCCTGGGGCGACAATTGACTAGGCGATGACCGCGCGAATCCCCCGGGCCAGCGGAGTCTGTGCCGGCGCGGGACCCGGGTCATGGGGGTGGCCATGGTCCCGGCAGTCCGGGTCATCGCAGTGGGTGTGCTCATGGTGCCTGCTGCGGTCATGCGCCGGCGGTGCCTGCCTGTCCTGACGGCGCTTGGCCAGCACCAGGTCCTGGACCCCCTGACGCACGTAGGTTACATAGAGTGCCACTAAGCGCAGCAGCAGGTCCGCCTGTTCCCGCGGGTCCGTCACCCAGGGCGCGACGGCAGCGAGTACGCGCCGCATCTCCTCACCGCTGTCCGCCGGCAGGTCGCCGTCGTTGAACACCGCCTCCAGCACCGCCCGGGTGAGCGCCTCCATATCCTGCACGCCCAGGTGAGCCGCCGCCCAGGTGATGTGGCGTTGGACCTCCTTTGGCTTCAGTGCCCTGATCCTGGCCGCGAAGACCTTGGTCTCGCAGGCCATCAATTCTCTGCTTTTCATGGGAACCGAACGGCCTTCTCGTAGATCAGCAGCGCCACGCAGCCTGCGGCGCTGCGCGGGGAATGGCTGGTGCCGGGCGGGTTGATGACGAAACTGCCCGCGGGATAGCTGCCCGCCTCGTCGGATTGCTCCCCTTCGAGGACGAGCATCTGCTCATATCCGACATGCTCGTGCAGCGCCACCTGCGCGCCGGGTTCATAGTGGAGCAGCACCGCCGCGGCGCCGTCCTCGTCCTCATAAAGCCAGTGGGCGCCCACCCCTGGGCGAAAGGGCTTCCAGGCGTTCGTCTCGCGCAGCTTTTTCGCCTGGGCCAAGAGATCGGCAAATACGAGCGGAGCGGTCAGCGTCATCATTCGGCTACCTCCAGGAGGGATGGACGGGCGCGGCGCGCGGTCACGCCGATTCAGTTTCGCGGGCGGCCGACGCCGCGCGCGTCGATGGCAGATCAAACCAGTTGCGCTCGATCCAGCCCAGCGTAACCAGAAGCCAGGTGCTAAGCACGAACGGCGCCGATAGTGCGCTGACACCGAAGTCGGGGATTGCCGGGATCAGCAGCGTCGCGAGGATAGCCCCGAAACAGGCAAGCCTGAGCATCCCACCGCAGCACACGAACACCGCCACGGCCGCCAGGACGCCATTGAACCCATAGAGACCAAGATTGATCGTGGCCGGGTCGGCCAGGTCGCGATGATAATAGGCCACGACCATGGCGATGACAGCGCCGAGGAGCGCAAGCACCCCGTGTCGCCAATTGCTGAGCAAGACCCCCGCGAGTACGAGCAAACCAGACCAGACAGTGGGGCTGAATAGCGCCTCGCCCAGTCCGCGCAGCACCGCCTCCACGGGGTGCAGCGTCGTCTGCCCGGCCACCCCGAAAGCGATCGGCTGCAAGAAGCCGAGAATTGGCGTCAAGGCGAAGATGATCCAGAAGGTGATCAAGAAGGGCAGCGCGAGCGTCGGGAGCGGTAGGAAGGCAACCAGCAGCCGTGTCAGGACCACGGTGCTAAGGACCGCGACAATCAGCAGACCCCACATCGCGGCGTCGGTCCAGCCGGTGTGAAAGAAGGCCGGCAGCGCAAGTGCGATCAGACAGGGATTGAGACCGGGAAGCCCGGTCTCGAGCACCGGCCCCCGCTCACCCAACACCATACGTGCCCCGGGTGCGATGACCGCCGCCGTGAGCATATAGGCTGCGGCGATGGGAGAGGCGAGGGCCACCGCGGCCAGGAAGAACAGGGCCGTCAATTCGTTGGTCTGAAAGCACAGCTGCGAGCACCCGCGCAGGACCAGCCGCCAGTACGGGACCTGCCCCGGCGCTACGGGCCCAAACAGCGCCTCGACCGGTGCCATCATGGACGGCCCCCGGGTCGCTCAGAGCCGCGCCAGCAAATCCAATACCGGTTCCGCCTTGCAGGTCCACCCGACGATGCCGCCCTGCGCGGTCAGGGCCTTGAGCGTGAAGGCCTTGAACTCGGGAAAATAGCTTTCGGTCCCGTCCTCGATCAGCAGGCAGTCATAGCCGCGATCATTGGCACAGCGCATCGTCGTCTGGACGCAGACGTCGGTGGTGGCCCCGGTGATCACGAGATTGGTGATACCGCGCGTCACCAGATAGTCGCGCAGACCGGTGCGGTAGAAGGAATCCTTGCCTGGCTTGGAGATTACCAGTTCCCCCTCCAGGGGCTTACAGTCGTCGACAAACTCCGATCCGGGCTCGCCGTCGATCAGGATTCGTCCCAGCGGCCCCATGTCCCCGATCTTGAGCTTCGGGTTGCCGCGGTTGCGCTTTGCCGTCGGCAGGTCGGACAGGTCCGGCTTGTGACACTCCTTGGTGTGGATCACCGGCAACCCGGCCTTGCGGAACGCCGCCTGGAGCTTCGCGATGACCGGGATGCAGGGCGCGATCAGACTGACATCGTTGCCCAGGGATTCCGCAAACCCGCCCGGCAGGCAGAAATCGCGCTGCATGTCGATGCAGAGCAGGGCGATGTGGTCGATATCGAACTCGTAGCCGAACGGATTTGCGTTAAGTGTTGGCATGGCCCTGGTGTCCCCCTCGTCGAATTTTTGACCTACGCAGGCACAACGCACCGCCGAGTGACGGAGAATCAGCCCATTTCCTCGCAACATAGGATGGTGGCGAGCGATTGCAACGGCCGCCCGAAAATATCTTGAGCGTCTTGGTTGGGCATGGGCTCCATGCCGGGATCGGCAGGGCCCGACGCATCATAATCGCGCGACGCGGCAGCGGGAATTGAGCATCGTCCCGGCCGCTGCGGGTTGGAGTTCAAGGCTTTACCCGTGGAAGTCGCGCAGCGACGCTGTGGGAGCGGCTTCAGCCGCGACGGCGGCCCAGGAAACGCGGCGTCGGAGTTCGCCGCGGCGCCGCATCGCGGCCATACGCTAACCCCGGACAGGAACCCGGGGCGATCGGTCATCGGGTTTGATGTGCGTCGACTTGACCATCAGGTGTAGTCCGTCCTCGCGGTCGGTGATCGAATACTCCGCGATCACTCGGTCATCGTCCCTGAAATAGCGCTGCTTGCGTTTGGTCATCATCTCGAAGATCGCCAAGAGTTCCTGCTCCATCGTCGGATCACCATTCGCGAGCTTGCGCATTGAATCCTCGGCATTTACCCGCTGCTCGACTCCCGGAAGCACGGCCGCGTTCCAGCAGAGGATCGCCATTTGGGCGGCCTTCCTGGTATCCGCAGCGCTGGTCACCGCGTTGGTCAGGGGCTCCGCGTAGTCCCAGATCACCGCCGACAGCTTCGGTTCCCCGGGTCCTGTCACTGCCGTGGCGGAACCGCAGCACTTCTTGTATTTCTTGCCGCTGCCGCAGGGGCAGGGGCCATTGCGCTCGACCTTGGCCGATCTGACCGGCGCAACGGGAGTCACCACCTGATCCAGGTCACCGAGATCCTCCCGTTCGTACGGCGCGATCTCCATGATGTACTCCCAGCCGTGCTTCGCACAGGTCGCGGCCACGAAATAGGCCCGATCCTCCGATTGGACGCGCAGCATGAGCGGACGCGCCTTACTGCCCAATTTTGCCATGGCATTGTTCCTCGACCTATGGATATTGCTTCGGATTTTTTCCGATCTTCTCGATCAGTACGGGATATTTGATGCCGGGAACCGCCGCGAAGGGTGCCTTGCGCGTACGCGAAATCTCAAAGGTCCAGCTATCGCCGTAGTCGAAATAATAGAAGAGCTTCCAGATCATCCTCAATTCTCCGCTTTTTATTAATAAAACAGGAACGAACGACTATGCGCAATCAGGAGTCCTCCTTATCGCACCAGTCGGGCCAAGCTCCACCGTACTCATGACACCGCTACGCCGTGCCACGCCTGTGTCAGACGCTTCGCGCGCTGAGAGTCAGTCGACGCGGCCATAATCGCGGCTGTCGGCCTTGATCATGGTTCCGGCCGCGACCCTGAGCCGGTTCCGAAATTCTTTTTGACAGGACTAACAAGATTTACAAGATTCAAAACAAATAACATCTTGTAAATCTTGTTAATCCTGTCTAAATATCTTGGCTTCGCGCTCGCTGTGCGGTTTGGGACCGCCCCCGTATGAACTCATTCCTGCCGATGCTGGCCGGAACGACGTTCAAGGCCCGGCTGTCGCCCCTCAGTCTTCAAGCCCCGCCGTCGAGATATTCCCACATCCCGTTCTCATGTAGCCAGATGGGGTCGGCGTTGCGGAGGACAAATTCTTCCTCCGGCAAGCCGTCGATCATCTGTGGTCGGCGAACCATTTTCTGCTTGCCATTCAGGAAAACGCACATATATTGCTCCCTTCGGCGCTTCTTTGCTGCCTTTTCGGCGGTCGTCAGTTTTCTTTTTTGCTTGGCCATGGCTGGGAGTCGTGCGGGCGATTAAGGCATTGCTGGTTTCCGCGCGTCGCATCACTGCTATTGACGATCGTAGGATGGGGTAAGGGGCGCACTGAAGTGCGGCGCGGGGATGTTGGGGTTCGTTGCTCACGCCAACCTACATGCTCGTCAGGGCTCACAGGATCACTCCGTCACGACGTATATTCGCAATCAACGCCGGATTGCTGAACCGCTCCGGGTGGTTCCATTCCTCCTCCCAAAGCGGAATCGGATCGATCAGAACACCGGTTTCCAGCATCACGTCGAAGGCAATCCCGGCCATTGCCACCGCTGCATCGGCCCGAGCACCCGGCACCCCACGCAGCAGCACCGCAATGTCCGCGTCGCTGTCGCTGTCCCCGTCGTGCCTGGCCCGGCTGCCGAACAGCAGCGCCCCAGTCAAGTCATAGTGATTACTGACGAACTTCAGGAACAGGCGAGCGGTACGTTCGGTCTCGGTATCCATGTCGTCTCCGGGGATGTAGCAGTTATCTTCTCGCTTCATTTCGTTCCCACGCCTCGAGGCTGGGCCAGTCTTCGCTGCGGCCTCTGCATGGCCCGGATGGACCGCAGCGAGATCCGGGGGGGCATCCTCGCAGAAAAATTATATATCAATATTGCAGCGGTAACCTGGATTCCGCTGGGCTCCATCCAGGCTACGGCTGCGGCCTAACTTCTCGTGTCATTTCCGAAGTAGGGGAGTTTGTACTTTCTCGAGTGCTCTGAGAAATCGACAGAGCAGCTAATCTCAGCTGGGTGAGGTAAGCTCTGAACTTTGACGCGACGACTAGGAAACTCCAATAATACCTTGCCGATCTCGGGATTCACTGTGTCCTGTGTATATTTTACAAGCGGAACAGGTTTCGAGAGTTCATCCGGGAAAAATTGCAGCGGTAACAGCGATGTTGCCTTTAATACTCTGCTAACTAAATGGTTTCTCTGCGGTTTAGGAGGCTGGGTAAACGAACTCTGCTCAATCTGTTTGTTCAATGCGGAATGCAATGCGCGAGCGAGGAAGAACATGTGGATAATATGATACGGGATGTCGCGGTTCAGGGATATCGCGACATTTGCCCCACTGTGGATGTCCGGATTCGGGCCGATCATCTCTTCATTAATCGGTCCCTCTAAGAAGTAACCTGGTGTGAAGAAACCAATGGTGTGAAAATGCAATATTCGTAACGGGCAATGGCGGTGCTTGATGTAGTTGACGATCTTATTTACATGGCCGCGATAGGGCTCAATCGCGTGGCAAAACTGACGTCGCTTCTTGACTGCATCTTTTTCGCTGTTCCCCCTTGCGACGTGGTAAACGATGCTCTCGCACGCTTCGATATGCTGTGCAACCGCATCAAGTACATGGTCGATAGCGAGAGCTAAGTTGGTCTGCCAGTCGTTTCCTTTGCTGGAGAGGTATAGGCATTCGTCTGTAATCAACGATTTTTGCGTCAGCAGTGCGTCAATCGTCTTCCAGACTTCGGACGACGATGTATTATAGATGTCCGCTGGATGCCTTAACCCCGCGTCAAGAAAGTTGTTTCGCCCCGAAGGCAATTTGCGCAGAAGTTCAATCGTTCGCGGCTCAAAAAAATCTTCATCGGAGCAAAAGAAGTACTTCATCTTTGTTGTTCCCGAACGGTTGTCGCTTCCCACTGCCGCGTGGAAATACGCCCGTGGCCAGATCATTCGCGACGCTAAAGCGTTTGCACTTACTCCGACGTCTGAGCGTGGGAGCAAGCGCAAGTTTACGCCAAGGCTCCTTCCTGTTGAAGCGCTCCGCGATGCCTTTCAGGTTGGGGCTGTCCCCGGTCCACTGCGGGAGATTTCTCTATGCGTCTGCGTAAGAAATTCCCGTCCCGACTTTTCGCCGCTGCGGGCCTTGCGGATGGCCCCGCGTACCGGTCCGTCCGCGAGGTCATCGATCTGCGCAGTGGCCTTGATCATGGTTCTGGCCGCGATCCTGACCGGTTCCGAATTTTCTTGACAAGATTAACAAGATTTACAAGATTAAATAAGGAATAACATCTTGTAAATCTTGTAAATCTTGTAAATCTTGTCAAATTGTCTTGGTTTCGCACTCGCCGTGCGGGGCCTTGATCATAGTTCCGGCCGTAGGGTGGACAAGCGATAGCGCCGTCCACCGAACCCCGCGCCGACTCAATCACTGCATAGTCCGCCATTGTTCAAACAAGTAGTCGTAGGAATGCTGCATAAAGTGCAAATCTTCATCGTTCCAAGCAAAGCCCCAAAACGGCTCCATATATTCATCAAAGAATTCTTCTGCTGACCGAACATGCAACGGGAAGGTGGTGTCTTCGCAAATAGTCTCAATCGTCTTAAGATAGGTCTCCTGATCGTTCTTGTTGCCAACTCGCTGTTGTGCCAGCAATTTTGACCGCTCAATAACCCACTTGCGGAAAGAACCGGCCCAAAGGCTCAATCTCTTCTTAACTGGTGTCTTGTGCATATACAGAAAAAGCCCGGTTTCATCGGGCGAATGCCAAGACCATTCATCGTAGTTGAAGGCATATAAGCCAAGATTGCCTGCTGCTTCAAGGATGACAGTATTTTTTCCCGCTATTGCTCTCAAGTAGGGCATCGACACCCGTGAAGTGCAGATTGCGATATAACTGCCCGAGGACAACCTAACGAGATGGAAGAAGTTGATTATATGGTCATCGTGCGGCAGTTGAAAACGCTGGTTCTTGATGGCCATAATTGCGATCTCTGAATTCTTATCGCAATGGTAGAGGTCGAGCCCAAGATAATCCTTTTTTACAATATCCGGGGGCAATTTATGTTCGGGAGTACCCAATTGGAGTGATCTGGCGAACAGTTCTGCAAATTGGTTCTTCAATTGATGAATTTCATCAGATTTTGACCTCTTCCGGGCGAAAGCAGCAAGGTCTTGCTTGGCGAGCGCAGCAAGAAGCATTTCCTTCAAGTCATAGATATCTCTGGGGATTGTCACTCCGTGCATAGCGGGAATAATGGCTTGTTCCGTTGACGGTTCCAACAGGACAGCGACAATCTTATCTATTTCTTCTGGCGGAACACTGAACCACTCTTTTGACGGCCCAGACAATTTATCCTTGAAGTAGAATTTAATCACTCCCTCAATTCTTTTGGCCTCCTCAATGGAACATTCATAGGCTTTATAGGTGCTGAAGTTCGGATTGTGTGTGCTGTAGGCAGAAAGCCTCTTGTCCAGGCTAATTGTGCAACCAATTTTCGTGTTTGCCCCATCTGTTAGAATGTAGATGTTTCCAGACATAGTGAAGTATTTCTCTAGTGATCAAGCTTTCATCTTCGACACGAATAATATGAGAATTCTATTCGCGCAAGGAAAAGGACGGTACGATTTTGCTTGACGTTTTCATGTGTTGCCTATCCGTCTGGGCGATGCAGTGTTCTCAACATAATTTGATATCCGCTTCACTGAAGAGCTTCGTTCTCAGGGTTGCCGTGACTCAGTTCGCGATTGCCGGCCTCGCGGCGCAGAGCGCCTGACACATGCGTGACACCGCAAAGCGGTGTCACGAGTGCACCCGCATAAACCTCTTCTCTTGGCGTGCTTGGCGCTTTGGCGTGAGACCTCTTCCTACTGACAGGACTCACACTCCGGATCGAGTATAGAACAAACCTGCGGCGCCGCCCCGTTCCCCTTCCCCTTGTCCAGGAGGTTATAGCTCCCCCCCACCGCACTCAGCCGATTGGCCGCGGTCGCGTCCGCCATGGTGGACTTCTCCACATGGGTCGCCCCCATGGAGCGCAGGTAATAGGTGGTCTTGAGCCCCCGCACCCAGGCGAGTTTGTAGAGGTTGTCGAGCTTCTTGCCATTCGGCTCGCTCATATAGAGGTTGAGGCTCTGCGCCTGGTCGAGCCACTTCTGGCGGCGGCTGCCGGCCTCGATCAGCCAGCGGGGGTCGACCTCGAAGGCGGTGGCGTAGAGCGCCTTCAACTCCTCCGGGACGCGGTCGATGGGTTGCACCGAGCCGTCGAAATACTTCAGATCATTGACCATGACGGCGTCCCACAGGCCCAGTTCCTTGAGATCCGCGACCAGGTAGGGGTTGACGACGGTGAACTCGCCGGAGAGGTTGGATTTGACGAAAAGGTTCTGATAGGTGGGCTCGATGGATTGACTCACCCCGACGATGTTGCTGATGGTGGCGGTGGGGGCGATGGCCATGGTGTTGGAGTTGCGCATGCCGACCGTTTGGACGCGGGTGCGCAGGGTGGCCCAATCGAGCGTGCCGCCGGTGTCCATCTGGAGATAGCCGCCGCGGCCCTCGGCCAGGAGCGCGATGCTGTCGATAGGGAGTATACCGCGGCTCCACAGGCTGCCAGGGAAGCTCGGATAGCGCCCGCGCTCCTCGGCCAAGTCCGAACTCGCCTGAATGGCGTAGTAGCTCAGGTATTCCATGCTGGTGTCGGCGAATTGGACCGCCTCCTGGCTGCCGTAGGCAATGCGCAGCTTATAGAGTGCATCCTGGAAGCCCATGATGCCGAGCCCGACCGGACGGTGGCGCAGGTTGGACTTGCGCGCCTGGGGGACGTTGTAGAAGTTGTAGTCGATGACGTTGTCGAGCATCCGCATGGCGGTGCTCACGGTGCGCTGCAGGCGCTTGGTATCGAGCCCCTTGTCGGTGACATGCGCGGCCAGGTTCACCGAGCCCAGGTTGCAGACGGCGATCTCCTGGTCATTGGTGTGCAGGGTAATCTCAGTACAGAGATTACTGGAATGCACAGTGCCGACGTGCTGGTTGGTATAGCGCAGATTGCAGGGGTCCTTGAAGGCGATCCAGGGGTGCCCGGTCTCGAACAACATGGCGAGCATCTTGCGCCACAGGTCGACGGCCTTGAGGCGCTTGCTGACCTTCATCTCGCCGCGCTCGGCGCGCGCCTCATAGGCGAGATAGGCCGCCTCGAAGGGCTGCCCCATGAGGTCGTGCAGGTCGGGGGTCTCGTCCGGCGAGAAGAGGGTCCAGTGCGCCTCCTCGGCCACCCGCTTCATAAAAAGGTCCGGCACCCAGTTGGCGGTATTCATGTCATGGGTGCGGCGGCGGTCGTCACCGGTGTTCTTGCGCAGATCGAGGAATTCCTCGATGTCGACGTGCCAGGTCTCTAAATATCCACAGACGGCGCCACGCCGCTTTCCTCCCTGATTCACTGCGACTGCCGTGTCATTGGCGACTTTCATGAATGGGACGACGCCCTGGCTGCGTCCATTGGTCCCCTTGATATGCGCCCCCATCCCGCGCACCCGCGTCCAGTCATTGCCGAGTCCGCCGGCGAACTTGGACAGCAGGGCGTTGTCCTTGATGGCGCTGTAGATGCCGTCCAGGTCGTCCGGGACCGAGGTGAGGAAGCAGGAACTCAACTGGGGCCGCAGGGTGCCGGCGTTGAAGAGGGTGGGGGTGGACGACATGAAGTCGAAGCTGGAGAGCAGTTCATAGAATTCGATCGCCCGCTCTTCGCGGTCGATCTCGTTGATGGCGAGCCCCATGGCGACACGCATGAAGAAGGCCTGGGGCAACTCGAAGCGGATGCCCTCGGCGGTGTGGATGAAATAGCGGTCATAGAGGGTCTGAAGCCCGAGATAGCTGAAGTCGAGATCACGCTCGGGCTTGAGTGCGGCGCCCAGGCGGTGGAGGTCGAAGCGGGCGAGTTGGCGGTCGAGCAGCTCGAGATCACCAGCGCGGCGCACATAGGCGCCGAAGTAGTCGCCGTAGCGTTCGGTGAGGTCCGCCTGGGTCTCCACACCTTGCGCCAGGTCCAGATAGCCCAGGGCCTCGCGCCGCATCAGGTCGAGCAGGAGCCGGGCGGCGACCTGACTGTAGGCGGGGTCGCGCTCGATCATGGCGCGGGCGGACATCACCAATGCCTGGCCCACGTCGGCCTCGCGCACGCCGTCGAAGAGGTTGCGGGTGGTGTCGGTGAGGATGGCGGCGGCGTCCACCGCAGCGAGTCCCTGGGCGGCCTCGGCCACCAGGCGGCCCAGGCGCTCCAGGTCGAGCGGGCGGATGCTGCCGTCGGCCAGGGTGACGGTGAGTGTGACCGGTGCCGGCTGCACGCTGTCGGTGGCGGCCTTGTGGGCGCGCTCGCGGGCGCGCTCGTCGCGGTAGAGCACATAGTCGCGGGCGACCTTGTGCTCCCCGGCGCGCATCAGGGCGAGTTCCACCTGGTCTTGGATGTCCTCGATGTGGACGGTGCCGCCGCCGGGCAGGCGGCGGGTGAGGGCGGCGACCACCTGCCCGGTCAGTTCATGCACGCGGTCGTGGACGCGGCTGGAGGCGGCGGCGTTGCCGCCCTCTACGGCGAGGAAGGCCTTGGTGAGGGCGACCATGATCTTGTTGGGGTCGAAGTGGGTGACCTTGCCGTTGCGGCGGATGACCTGGACCCGTCCCGGCGTGAGGGCGGTGAGCTCGGCGCCGGTGGGTTGGCTCGCGGCTGCCGGTGTCGCAGGGCGCGCGGTGGCGCCGCGCGTGGGTGGGGACGCCTGGGACTGGTCTGGTGCGGACATGCTAGCTCCTGATCGGGCCTTGAATTGCGGGTGCTCCGGCGGGCGCCCGGTGCGGGGTCGACAGGTGTCGACGCAGGCGGGGGCAAGACGCAATATATACGCTGGCGACGATCAGTCAACTACTATATGTTGTGTGTAAGGGGGCGCCGGTTCTCGACTGTGGTGACCCGCTGCGAGGCCCGGCCCGGTGCGCCCGCTCCGGCGCGCGGGCGCGCGCCCCGAGCCGGGTGCAGTGTGCTGCACGCGTCTCGCGGGCCAGGGGATGCGGTGGTTGGGGAGCGAAAGGCGCAAGCGCAGCGCCGCCGGGCGAGCCGGGCGCTGCCTCAAGCGCTGCCGGCGACGACGGTATGCAGTCCGCCGCTCAGCGCGCCTCGACCATGAAATACGCCGGTGGGTCGTCGCGGATCTTGTCGATCGACGCCGAGTAGGCGCGGGTCTCGCCGGGCTGTAATTGTTCGTGGTCGGTCGGCGTGGTGGCGGCCTCGCGCGTCACCCGGGCCATGCCGGTCTGGAGCCCCTTGCGATCGAACAGCAGGATGGTCACGGCCGGGATGACCGGTGTCACGTCGGTGTTCTTGAGCACGATGTAGTAGGCGAGGCGCTTGCCGGCTCCCACCCCGGCCTCGGAGAAGCTCAGCTTCTTGACTTGTTTCGTATTGATCTCGTAGAGTTTTTCAACTTCCAGGTTGGTGACGCCGGGGATGCGCTGTTTCAGCAGTGCCCCTAGTTCGACCTCTTGGGCGGCGACCAGTTGTTTGGTCTGGGTCAGTTCGCCCTGGGCGCGGTTGAGCTCGCTCGCCAGGGTCCCCTTCTCCATGGCGTGGGTGGCGACCTTGGCCCTGGCCTGAATCAGCAGCATCGACAGCACGACGGCCGCGACGGTTGCCGCGAGGGCGAGCCCGCGCGCCGCCCACACGTGGCGCCGGAGTTTGTTGCGACTGCTGTCGCTGCTGCTGACATGCGCCGAATTGCCGTCGCGGTGGCCACTGCGGTGCGACCTGGAACCGCGGCGGGACGAGCGACTGCCGCGCGCGCTGTCGCCGCGACGTTCGGGCTCGCCAGTCGCGGTCGTGGCCGCTGTTTGGTCGGCGACGACCGCAAGCGTCGGCTCGCTTGGCGGGTCGCTGACCTGGGCCGAGCCGGTGGTGGGTGTCGGCTCGTTGCTGCTTTCCATAATTTTTCTACTTGAAACCCCAAGCATTAATATTATTTAGCATACCTCAGCACGGAAGATCGAGGCAAACCATGGGCCCGGCGTGCCGAGCGTGCGTCGCGTCGGCGCGATGGGCTCGCTATACTTCGCAAACTCCCGCAGGCCCGGCCATGCCCGGGCATACCAAGACGGGGCCACGAGTCCGTTCAGGAGCACTTCACCGATGAATGTCAGAAACGCAATGAGCCGTTCGGTGCGCGCCGTCACCCCCGGCACCAAGATCATGGAGGTTGCCTCCCTGATGTGCCTCTACCGCTTCCATGGGCTGCCGGTGGTGGACGATGCGGGGCGCTTGATCGGGGTGATCTCCGAGAAGGACGTCTTGCACAGTCTGTTTCCGACCATGGACCACTTGGTCTCCGAGGGTATGCACTCGGTGGACCTGGACCGCCAGATGGGCCGTTACGGCGAGGTGCTGGAACTCCATGTCGAAGACCTGATGGCGCACGAGCCGATCTCGGTCGATGTGGATATGCACCTGTTGCGCGCCGCCACCGTCATGGTCCGGCACAACTTTCGGCGGATTCCGGTGGTCGAGAACGGGCTCCTGGTGGGCATGCTGAGCCTGGGTGACGTTCACAAGGCGATTTTCCATGCCAACATCAGTGGGAGTCTGAAGAGCAGTTGAACACCCCTTCCCAGGCCCCTGCCCAGCTTGAGGCCCGGGTCGCGTTGCGCGGCGCGGCAAGGGTCCGGGGGCGCGCGGCAGCGGGCCTGGACACCGCCGTGCGCTGCGTCCCCGCCGGTGACACGCTGTTCGCCAAGGACCAATAGCATGTGGTATCGCTGGTGCGGTGACGACCTGGAGGTGACCTTGCGGGTGCAGCCCCGCGCCACTCAGGATGCCTTTGTGGAGGATCAGGGCGACAGCTACCGGGTGCGCCTCCAGGCCCCGCCGGTCGACGGCAAGGCGAATGAGGCCCTGCGACGGTTCCTTGGCCGGGCGTTCGGCGTACCCCAGTCCCAGGTTGCGTTCCTGAGCGGCGAGCAGTCTCGTCGCAAGCGACTGGTGATCCGTTCGCCCCGACGTTTTCCCGTGCCGATCGCGCCTCCGGCCGCGTGACCCTTGCCGCGGGTTCGGCGACGCGGCGGGGGCGGCGGAGGAGCCGGGAAAGCGGTTCTTGCCCAGCCTGGACTTGCGACGATCAGACGGTCTGGCGATCCGGTCCCAGCGGCTACTCAACCCTCAAGGTGCTTTGGGTGATGCAAACCCCGGCAGTACAACGGCGGCTCACCACCTACCAGCAATGGAAGACGCGGGTCGCGCGCGCCGTGGCCGAGCTGGAGACGTGGCTGGAAGAGCACCGGCGCGCGACCCCGCGCGCCCGGGAGCAACTGCACGCCGCGCTGGACGCCCTGGCTGGTGATCGTCTTACGGTCGCGTTCGTCGCTGAGTCCACCGCAGACAAGACCGAGTTGATCAACGCGATCTTCTTCTCCGATTTGGCAGGGGGGCTCCTGCCCTGCGTGGCGGGGCGCACCTGTCGGTGCCCGATCGAACTGCTATGGGACGCCGAGCGTAACGAGGCGTATTTGCGCCTGTTGCCGGTGGAAACGCGCGCCCAGGAAACCTCGCTTGCGCAGTTCAAGTCCAACCCCAAGCAGTGGGTCCACTACCCGCTGAATCTGCAGGGTTCGGAGCAGGTAGCGGGTACCTTGAAAGAGATCCTTCAGACTAAGCAGGTTTCCATGGCGGAGGCGGCACGCCTGGGGCTGTCCAGTGCCGGTCTGACCCCCGAGGGGCAGCCGACGACGGAGATGGTGGAGATACCCAAGTGGCGTCATGCCATTGTCAGCTTTCCGCACCCCCTGCTCAAACAGGGTCTGGTGATCCTCGATACCCCCGGGGTCAACGCGCTGGGTAACGAACCCGAGTTGACCATCAGCATGCTGCCCGCGGCCCAAGCGGTGCTGTTCGTGCTGTCGGCCGACACGGGCGTGACGCGTAGCGACCTGGAAATTTGGCAGCACCACCTCAAGGGCTTCCAGACCGGCCGTCAGCGGGCCATGCTGGTCGCCCTGAACCAGAGTGACGTGCGCCGGGACGGACCGCGCGACGGCGCCGACCCCACTGCCGTGACCGCTGCCCAACGCCGTAACACCGCCCTGGCGCTGGGGATCAGCGAGGATGTGGTCTTCCTGGTCGCGGCCCAGCAGGCCCGCGCGGCTAAGGGCCGCTCGGACGAGGCCATGCTGCGGCGCAGCGCCCTGCCGGCCCTGGAGCGGCACCTGGCCACCAAGATGCTCGAGACCAAGCACCAGTTCTTGATCGATGCGATCGACGCCGGCGTGGGCCAGGTCTTGGACCGTAACCGCAATCGGGTCGCCTCACGCATTACGCGCGTCAAGTCCCAGTTGGAGGAGCTCGAACAACTGCGCGATAAGAGTCAGGACGTGATTGCCCAGTTGCTGGAGCGGACCCGGCGCGAACAGGAGCACTATCTCAAAGGCGTCCAGCAGTTCCAGCAGCGACGCGAGGAGTTGCTCACGCAGACCCGGCACTGCCGTCGGCTGCTGGAGAGCGAGAGCATCGAGGCCATGGTCGAGCGTGCCCATGGTGAACTGGTGCGCAGTTGGACCACCGCCGGTCTCACCCGCGCGATGAAGGGGCTGTTCGACGAGTTGCGCCGCGCCATGCAGACGGTGGCGACCGAGAGTGAGCGCATCCGCAAGCTGGTGCGCGAAATCTATCAGGTGTTCCGCGAGGACTTCGAGTTCGATCTGGCCACGCCCAAGGTCTTCGTCCCGATGAAGTACCGGGTGGAAATCGAGTTGCTGTATCAGGAGGTGGAGGCGTTCCGGCGCAGCCCCGGTATGGCCCTGTCCGGACAGAGGATGGTGATCCGGCGTTTCCATCAACAGATGGTGAGCCGCGCCCAGGTCCTGTTCGACCAACTGCGGGTCGCCTATGACGGTTGGATTCGCGATACCCTGGCGCCCCTGGCGGAAGAGATCCAGGAGCACAAGCTGATGATGGAGAAGCGGCTCGAGAATCTCCAGCGGATCGGCCGCTCGAAGGACGCGGTGCAGAAGCGCATCGACGACATGCAGGCGCAGTACCTGGGCTTTGCCCAGGAATTGACGGCCCTGCGCAACATCCACAACGCCTTGCACTATGATCCCTTGACCGAGCAGGATGCGCCCCAGAAGCCGCGGTTGGTCGCCGGTTGACGGGGCGCTTGCACGGGAGGGGGCCAAGTGCCGGGCCGGCGGCGCCTGGTGTGCGCACCGAGTCAGGAGAAGATCCAATGTTCAAGCCGATGGCCCTCGCGGCCTGTGTGGGCGCTGCCCTACTCCAAGGCGTCCAAGCGGTGGTCGCCGAGAGCACCCGGGCGGGTGCTTTTACGATCCAGTATAACGCCTTTACTGCCGATACCCTGACCCCGGAGATCGCCCGAGCGAACGCGATCCAACGCAGCAAGGGTCTCGGCGTGTTGAATGTAAGCGTGATCAAAGACCGGCCCGGAGCCGCCGGCACCTCGGTCAAGGCTTTGGTGGATGTGGACCTGGTCAACGACAAGTCACCCAAAGGCCCGGTCGCCATGCACGAGGTCGAGGCCAGCGGCGCCGTCTCTTACCTGGGGCAATTTCCGATCGCCGACGGGCAGGAACTCGACTTTGAGATCCGTGTCCGCCCCGCCGGTGCCGCCGAAACCACCACCCTGCGACTACGCCAGGAGTTCTTCACCGAATCACCGTGAACGCCCCGCCAATCGCCTTATTTCTTGAACAACTTGAGAAATCGCCCAGCGGGCGATTTCTCAAGTGAGCTGCCAGAGGGCCTGGACACCGAAGCCGACGACCATGAGGCCGGCCGCCTGCCGCCACCGGTGGTGCCCTGCCAGGCGGGCGGCGGCGCCCGCCAGCAGCCCGATGCCGAGCAGGTTCGGCAAGGTCCCGGCGCCAAAGGCGAGCATCAGGAGGGCGCCGCGGCCGGGATCACCGGTCGACACCGCCGTGATCAACACGCTGTAGACCAGCCCGCAGGGTACCCAGGCCCAGATCAGGCCGATCGCGACCGCCTGCGGTACCCGCCTGACCGGCAAGAAGCGGCGCGTGAGCGGCGCGAGGCGACGCCAGAGGCGCAGTCCCAGGCGCTCGACGTACGCCAGCTGCTGCCCCCAACCGCCCAGATAGAGTCCGAGCAGGACCATGACCACCCCGGCCAGGGCGTAGAGGGTGCGCTGCGCGAGCTGGAGCGAGTCCAGTTGCAGCAGAGCCGCGCCCAGGCCGCCGGCGAGCGCCCCGGCGAGCGCATAGCCCGCAACCCGTCCGAGGTTATAGCCCGCCTGCAGCGGCAGCAGCCGCCAGGGGTCGCGGCGCCGCCGCGGGTCCAGACCCAGGGTCAATGAGCTGACCAGCCCGCCGCACATGGTCAGGCAATGCACGCCGCCCAGCAGGCCGACTAAGAAGGCGGTGACATAGGGTGCCTGGGCGATCACTGGGTGGGCCTGCGGCGCCGGGTCAGCGCGATGCGTTGCAAGGGGTTTGCGGCGGTCGGGGACTGCCGCCGGTCGGTGTTACCGGGGGCCGCGGCGGCGCCCGGTGACACCGACCGGGCCGGTGGTGCGAGTCCGTGTCGCCAGGTAGGAACGGGGTTCCCGATCTTGGTTTGAAGGTCGGTGTATCATACTTAACAGTTTCACAACCGTTGCGTGATTATGCAAGCCTACCAGCGTGAGTTCCTTCGCTTCGCGGCCGCCGCCGGGGTCCTGCGCTTCGGTGATTTCACCCTGAAATCCGGTCGGCACAGTCCCTATTTTTTCAACGCGGGCCGGTTCGATACCGGTGTGCGCCTGGCACGTCTGGCCGACGCCTACGCCCGCCGGATCATCGACTGCGGGCTTGCCTTCGACGTGCTCTACGGCCCGGCCTACAAGGGCATCCCGCTGGCGGCGGCCACCAGTATCGCGCTCGCGCGCGACACCGGGCGGGATTTGGCGTACGCCTTCAATCGCAAGGAGGCGAAGGATCACGGGGAGGGCGGCGTGATTGTCGGGCGCCCACTGGCTGGGCGGGTGCTGATTATCGATGACGTGATTACCGCCGGTACCTCGGTGCGGGAGTCGATGGAGGTGATCCGTGCCGCCGGCGCCGAACCCGTGGGCGTGGTGATCGCCCTGGATCGTCTGGAGCGTGGTGCCGGGAAGGGGTCCGCCGTGGCCGAGGTTCAGGAACTCTACGGCGTTCCCGTGTTCAGCATTGTTACGCTGGATCACTTGATCGACTGTTTGGGTGATTTCGCGATCGATGACGCGTCGCGTGCCGCGGTAAGGACCTACCGGGCCTGCTATGGGGTCTAACTGAGAACTATGTGCCTCCCGCTCGACGCCAAGGCGCCAACTCAGCTGCTGGTCTGCGCCCTGCGGCCGTCCATCACGCGTCGCGTCCCGCGGCTGTCGGTCAGGCTCTTGGCTGTGGCCGGGATCAGCTTGTGGTGCGTGCTGTTTTCGGCAGTGGGCGGTAGCAACGCCGCCAAGATGTTCCGGTGGGTCGACGAGAACGGGGTGGTCCACTACACCGATCAGATCCCGCCGAATCAAGTTGACAAGGGACACGCCGAACTGACCAATCAGGGTTTGCGGGTTGAGGTGGTGCCGCCGGCCCAGACCATCGAGGAAATCCAGCGTGAACGGGAGTTGGAGCGTCTGCGCGCCCAGCAGGAGCGTCTGGTCGATCAACAGAAGGCGGCCGATCGGGTGCTCCTGCGGACCTTTCGTTCGGTGGACGATCTGTTGATGGCCCGGGATGGGAAACTCGCGGCGATCGATGTCGTGATTCAGGTCGCTCGCGGCAACATTCGTCGTCAACAGGAGTGGCTGCGCAATCTGCGTACCGAGGCTGCCGACATGGAGCGCGCGGGCAAATCGGTCCCCCAGCATGTCACCGAGGGCATCGGCAAGAGCGAGCGCTATATCCGCGAGTCTTACGCGACGATCGTCGATCGTGAGCAGCAGAAAGAGGGGGTCAGGGCCGACTTTGACCGTGATCTGAAGCGCTTCCGTCAGTTGAAAGACATCCCTGAGGATAAGGCAGAGCGGCCCAAGGAGCCGTCCCGGCTCGCCTTGCGCAACCTGGTGACCTGCGAGAGCAGTGCCCAATGCGACCAGTATTGGGCACTGGCCGTCGCCTATGCCAAGGCCCACGCGACGACCGCGATCCAGACCCTGGGTGCCAATATTCTGATCACCGCGCCCCCGGAGACCCGCGACGATCTGAGTCTTACCCTCTCCCGCATCCAGGAAAAGGACGGGGCGGCGGCTTCGATCTTCCTGGATTTGCAATGCAAGAACCCGGCGTCCAATGACACCGGTTGCGGTGACGAGCGCGCCCTGAAGGTCTTGAGTGCCTTCCATGACGCGGTGACCGCGCCCCCGGCGCCCCCTCCGGTCCCCGCGGGGCCTGTGGGTCCACCTAAGTAACGAGTCAAGAACGAATTTACCCAGAAAGAGTTCTTGGCCGCAAATGAACGCAAATAAGCGCAAATAAATCTGCTGGTTAGCATCGTCGCCAGCGTCACCCGGACGGCGTACATGCAGTAAAGGCTGCGTCTCTGACTATTTGCGTTAATTTGCGTTCATTTGCGGCTAAACTGCTCTTTCCGGGATCAACGGCGCCGGATCAGGGTGCCGACCCCCTCGTCGGTGAACAGATCCAGCATTACCGCATGTTCGACCCGCCCGTCGATAATATGGGCGCTTTTCACGCCACCCTGGACGGCATCGACCGCGCATTGGATCTTGGGCAGCATCCCGCCGGTGATGACGCCCGCCCGGATCAACTCCTCGACCCGCCCCACGTCCAGTTCCGGAATCAGCTTCCCGTCCGCATCCAGCAGTCCCGGGGTATTGGTCAGCAGCAGGAGTTTCTCCGCCTTCAGGACCTCGGCCACCTTGCCGGCGACCAGATCCGCATTGATGTTGTAAGAGCGGCCATCGACACCCACCCCGATCGGGGCGATGACCGGGATGAAATTACCCCGTACCAGCAGATCGACCACCGCGACATCGATGCTCTCGACTTCGCCGACATGGCCCAGATCGATGATCTCGGGCTCCTTCAACTCCGGTGCATCGCGGCGCAGGAGCAGTTTACGGGCGTGGATCAGGTCGCCGTCCTTGCCGGTCAGCCCTACCGCGGACCCGCCATGCCGATTGATCAGGCTGACGATCTCCTTGTTGACCAGCCCGCCCAGGACCATCTCCACCACGTCCATGGTTTCCGCATCGGTGACCCGCAGACCCTGCACGAACTCGCTCACCTTGCCCAGGCGCTTGAGCAAGGAGCCGATCTGCGGTCCGCCGCCATGCACCACCACCGGGTTGACCCCCACCAGCTTCATCAGGACCACATCGCGGGCAAAGCCCTGCTTGAGGCCCTGGTCCACCATGGCGTTACCGCCATACTTGATCACGATCGTCTTACCGCTGAAGCGGCGGATATAGGGCAGGGCCTCAATGAGGACATGCGCGATGGTTTGTGCACGTTCGACTGGCAGGGACATGTTGGGGTACCGCGGCAGGCTGGGTTGGGTTGGTGCGGCCGTTCGTATGCCGACACCGGTCGAAGGGTGAAGGGTACCGAAAAAGCGGCAAGTTTGCGCTGATCTGTTGTGTTTGATCAGAAATGATACTAAAATTAGCGGTGTAACGATTGGTCGACGAGCCGCCATCGGTTTGAACAGGAGCCAATCGGGGAAGGCGCGGGATGGCTCCGCGCCTTTCACGTTTACTGCCTACGGAAGATCAGCAGACCTTTCAGTGACATTATCCTGATCAAGTAATGCGAATGTCGTCCATCGTTTGCTCCACATGCCCGGCCTGGCTGCCGGCCGCTACGGGGTAGCTGAACGCCCTATGTCACGCCCCTTCAGGGCTGGGATTACTGATCTGCCTATCCCAGGGCGTTGCCCTGGGCTGGTATGTTACGCCCCGTTGGGGCTCGGACAGCCGCGGATGCGAGGTCCAGACCAGTCTCCCCGAAACTTGGCGCCGATCCTCATCCATGCTTCTTCAATTACAGTTCTGAGAAATCGCCCCGAGGGCGATTTCTCAGAAAGGCATGGTCAGACCGCGCGCCGCCTTCTCCATCAGCCGCCGGAACAGCGCCTGAATCTTCTCCAACGCCTCCGCGTCATCGCCCTCGAAGCGGAAGGTCAGTTTCGGCTCGGTGTTGGAGGCGCGCACCACGCCGAAGCCGTGGTCGAATTCGGCGCGCAGGCCATCGATCCGGATCACGTCGACCCCTTCGAGTCGGCTCGCCAACTGCATCACCGCGCGCATGATGCGGGCCGGCTCGCCCTCGGCCAGCGGCAGTGCCAGTTCCGGGGTGGCGAGCCCGCCGGGCAGCGCGCCGAAGATCTCACTGCTCGGTCGCGGATCCAGTGACAGGACCTCCAGCAGGCGCACCCCGGCATAGATCGCGTCGTCGAAGCCGAACCAGCGCTCCCGGTAGACGAAGTGGCCGCTGAGCTCGCCCGCGATCAGGGCCGTGCTCTCACGCAGCTTGGCCTTGAGCGAGGCATGTCCACAGCGCCACATGATCGGTCGCCCACCCGCGTGACGGATCTCGTCGGCCAGGTGGCGGGAACATTTGACATCGAAAATGACGTCGGTGCCCGGGTGGCGGGATAAGACATCTGCGGCGAGGAGCATCAGGACCCGATCCGCGGCGATGAAGCGGCCCAGGGAGTCGACCACGCCCAGGCGGTCGCCGTCGCTATCGAAGGCGAGGCCCAGGTCCGCCTCCTGGTTGACCACCAGGTCCCCGAGGTCGCGTGTGTATTCGGGGGCCGCCGGGTCCGAGCGGCGCTCAGGCAGGCCGGACTCCAGATCGCAGTTGAGTTCAATCACGTCGGAGCCCAGGGCACGGTACAGCATTGGGGCTACTTTTGACGCCGTGGCGTTGCCGCAGTCGATGACCACTTTGAGACTGCGGGCCAGGGCCACGTCCCGCTCAATGTAGTCGCAGTAACTCGGGATGATGTCCGCCGTTTGATAGCCGCCGCGGCCGGTGGCGACCGCCCCCACCAGGATGCGCTGCCGTAGCCCCTGGAGTTCATCGGACTGTGCGCTCGCGCCGTGGAGAACCACCTTGACGCCATTATAGTCGCTGGGGTTATGGCTGGCAGTGACCATCGCGCCGCTGCTGACGGTCGGTTGGCAGCAGGCAAAATAGACCAGCGGGGTGGGGACCAGGCCCAGGTCCGTCACGTCCGCTCCGGCGGACCGGATGCCGTCCATCAGCGCGGCGGCGAGGGCGGGGCTCGTGGTCCGGCAGTCGTGCCCGATCATCAGGTCGCGGTCGCCGCGCTCCAGGGCCTCGCTGCCGATCGCCTGGCCGATGGCGTGCATGGCCTCGCTGGTCAACTGGTCTGCAACCAGGCCGCGGATGTCATTGGCGCGAAAGACCTCGGCGGGAATCTCGGCAAGCGGGTTGCCATAGGACTCTAGCCCCGCCGCGAGCGCCTCCAGGGGGCTTTGCGCCGGGGTGGCGGCGGCAGCAGTGGCCTCTTCAAGCGGTTCAGAACAGGGGTCGAGGCTCTCCGGCAGGTCGATCTCCGCCACCTCAATGCTCGATGCACTCAGCGCCGAGGTCGGGCTCGGGCTGTCGTCCAGGGCCGCGGAGGCACTCGCCGACTCCTGCGCTTCGATCAGCACCGGGGGCACGGTGCTGCTGCGTAACGGGGCGCGGGTCGGCTGCAGGCCGCGCAAGAGGGCGAGGGTCTCCTGATGGGCGTCCTGGACCTCGCTGATCCGCGAGCGGATGCGCCGCAGTGGGCGGCGGTGCACGGCGTCCTCAATGAGGATCGTGAAGCCCTTGCAGTCCAGGAGCAAGGCCCGGCGTTGGGCGGCATAGCCGAGCATCAGCACGCCGCCGATGCTGCCCAGCAGCACCAGGTACAGGGCTCCCACCGCTCCCAGCAGCCAGGGGTCCAGGCCGCTGGAACTGTCCAGCCAGGCGGCGACGCGCAGGCGGGTGCCGACAATCGGGGCGGAGTGGTCAGGCGGCCTGGTGGGTGCGGCGGCGCCGCCCAAGTTGGCCGCGGTCTCCCCCACCACTTGCTGGTAGAGGACCAGGCCATGCCCCGTGGCGGCTTTGAGCGCGCTCGGCAGCAGCGTCATCGGCAGGGCCCCATGGACCACCCCGACCGTGCGCTCCCCGGATTCGTCGAGTACCGGTATTGCCATGGCCAGATGCATATCCGGTTGGCCCACCTTGTGGACCTCGATCAGGGTCGCGGCGCGGTCTTGGGCCGCCTTGCGGGCCAAGTCCAGCCCCGCGTAGCTCATGAACGGGATACCCTCGACTGAACTGGTCTGTTCCGGCGCGAACAGGTGGATGCTGAGCGCCCCCGGCAGGGTCCGCAGCAACGCCTCCTCCTCGTGACGCAGGGCCTCGGGGTCGCCGGCCTTGCGGAAGGCGGCGCGCAGGTTCGGTTCGGTCCGCCAGGTGTCGACCTGACTGCGGATGCGTGCCATCGCCGCCGTCACCTGCTCGGCCAGTGCCTGCGTTGCCTTCTCCAGGTCAAGCCGGTCGCTTGCGCTCTCGCGGGCGACCCACAGGTACAGCAGCAGGCCGACAACCAGTAGCAATACCAGGGCGATGCCGACAAAGCTCTGGATCCAGAATCCCTTGAGTCCGGAGGTATGATCGCCTTCGGCGGCCTTACGCCGTGTGTCTTCGCTCCGTCCAGATGCCATGCCGTGCCTCCTCACCGCGCGACTGAATGGTGTCGATGTCGAAACAGCCCCCGGATCCGCCGGGGCCCGTTCATTTGAGTCCCGTGTGACCAAACCCGCCAGCCCCCCGCGCCGACGCGGCGAAGTCAGTGACCAGGGCCAATTGGGCATGGAGCACCGGGACCAGGACCAGTTGGGCAATCCGCTCGCCGACCGCGACCAGGTAGGGTTCGGCGCTCCGGTTCCAGCAGGACACCAGCAGTTGCCCCTGATAGTCCGCGTCGATCAACCCGACCAGGTTGCCCAGTACGATCCCGTGGCGGTGCCCCAGTCCGGAGCGCGGCAGGATCAGACCAGCCACCCCCGGGGCCGCGATATGGATCGCCATGCCGGTAGGGATCAACTCGCAGGCGCCCGGCTGCAGTGCCAGCGGGAGATCGATCATTGCGCGCAGGTCGAGCCCGGCGGCACCGGCGCTGGCATAGTGGGGCAGAGCAAACTCGGTGCCCAGGCGGGGGTCCAGGATCCTGACCTCAAGGCGATGCAACATAGCGCTCGGCAATCAATTGGGCCAGTTCCCCGGCGAGCCGGGTCTTGGGCATCATGGGAAAGTCCCGCCGGCCGTCGGCCCACAGCACGATCAGCGCGTTCTCGTCGCGCTCGAAACCGCCCTGTTCGGCGCCGACCTGGTTGGCGGCGATCATGCACAGCCCTTTGGCGAGCAACTTGGTGCGCGCCTGCTCCTCCACCCGCTCGGTCTCGGCGGCAAAGCCGACCGTGAAGGGCGGGTCCGGCAACGCCGCGACCGCGGCCAGGATATCCGGGTTGCGCACCAGGTGCACGATCAGTTGCGTATCGGCCTTCTTGATCTTCTGCGCGACGGGTGCCGCGGGTCGGTAGTCGGCCACCGCCGCCGCGGCGACGAACAGGTCCGCCGCGCCGACGCGCCCCAGCACCGCGGCGTGCATCTCGGCGGCCGTCTCCACGTCGATGCGCGCGACCCCTGCCGGGGTGGGCAGGGCCGTCGGGCCGCTGACCAGGGTCACGACGGCACCCAAGCCCGCCAGGGCCGCGGCCACCGCATAGCCCATGCGTCCGGAACTGCGGTTGCCCAGATAGCGTACCGGGTCCAGGGGCTCCCGGGTGGGGCCCGCCGTGACCAGCGCCCGGACCCCCGCGAGCGGACCCGGGCCGGGTGCGCTCCGCGGATCGGTGCCCGTCTCGGCACCGGCCGCAGACCGGTCGGCGAGCAAGGCCTCGACGATCTGCGTGGGCTCCAGCATACGCCCGGGGCCCAGGTCGCCGCACGCCTGACTACCCTGTGCCGGGCCCAGAATACGCACGCCACGGCCGCGCAGGCGCGCCAGGTTCTCCTGGGTCGCGGGATGACGCCACATCTGTTGATTCATGGCCGGGGCCAGGTACAGCGGGGCCGAGGTGGCGAGCACCAGGGTGGTCGGCAGGTCGTCCGCCAGGCCGGCGGCGAGGCGGGCGATCAGGTCCGCGGTGGCGGGTGCCATCAGCACCAGGTCCGCCCAGCGGGCCAGTTCGATGTGGCCCATGCCGGCCTCGGCCGCCGGATCGAGCAGGCCGGTGCCCACCGGGTGGCCCGAGAGTGCCTGGAAGGTCAGCGGGCTGACGAAGGCGGTGGCCGCGGCCGTCATCACCACCCGGACCGCGCAGCCGCGCTCACGCAGGCGGCGCACCAGGTCCGCCGCCTTGTAGGCAGCGATCCCGCCGCTGACGCCGAGCAAAACCTGCACGTCGGGTAGTGGAGCCATCGCGGATGTGACTTGGGCCTTGGGCTGGAACTGGCCGAAAGTGTACCCGATTCAACCTTGCCTCGTCGCGATCCGCCCCCGCGTTGCGCACGCGTGCCCGCTACCGCCGCAGAGTCTGTCCGGATTTGGCCTGAGGTTGGGTGAGCAGTTCGCAGTTTTTGTGAAGCGGCTCGCCGGTCTGAGGCAGAATCGCGCTAAGGTTGGCTGGTACCACACAGGCGGAGGCGCCATGGCGATTACCGATTGGCCCGCGGACGAGCGCCCGCGGGAGAAACTCCTGGACCAGGGCGCCGCGTCCCTGTCCAACGCCGAATTGCTGGCCATCTTCCTGCGCACCGGGATCCCGGGCAAGAGCGCGGTCGATCTGGCACGGGACCTCCTCACGACCTTCGACGGGCTGCCTGGCCTGATGGCAGCGCACGAGCGGCGATTCTGTGCCGTCAAGGGTTTGGGCCGGGCCAAGTACGCCCAGCTCCAGGCGGTCCTGGAGCTCAGTCGCCGCTATCTGCTGACCCGCGTCGCCGACCAGGACGTCCTGACCAGTCCGGAGGCGACCCGTGACTTTCTGAAACTCAAGCTCTACGGGTTGCCCCACGAGGTCTTTGCCTGCCTGTTCCTGGACAATCGCCACCGGGTGATCCGCTACGAGGAGCTGTTTCAGGGCACGATCGACGGCTCGAGTGTCCACCCCCGCGAGGTGGTGCGCCGGGTGATCGAGACCAATGCCGCCGCGGTGATCTTCGCCCACAACCACCCATCCGGGGTGGCGGAGCCCAGCCAGGCGGACCTGCGCATTACGCAGCGGCTCAAGGACGCGCTCGCCCTCATTGAGGTGCGGGTGCTCGATCACCTCATCATCGGCGAAGGGCCGGGGACCTCGCTGGCGGAGCGGGGGCTCCTGTGACACAGGAGCCGGGGCGTCCCGTCCCAGTGCTCTACGGCGCCGCCGCTTGCGTCCCGCCCGAGGCCCGTGGTAGCCTTCCGCTTCTTTTTTGGGCCCCCATGCGTTGCCGGTCCCAGCCATTTTATCTTTCTCGTAAGGATCTCTGCCATGTCTCGGGTATGTCAGGTCACCGGTAAGGGGCCGATGAGCGGCCACAATGTGTCGCACGCGAACAACAAGACCAAGCGCCGTTTTCTGCCCAATCTGCACTATCACAGGTATTGGGTCGAAAGCGAAAAGCGCTGGGTGCGGCTGCGCCTGTCCACCAGCGGGATGCGGCTGATCGATAAGCAAGGCATCGACATGGTCATCCGCGACCTGCGTGCCCGTGGTCAACAGGTTTAAGGGGAAGGTCCATGGCCAAGGCAGCACGTGAAAAGATTCGGCTCAATTCCAGCGCCGGCACCGGTCACTTCTATACGACCACCAAGAACAAGCGCAATCAGCCGGGGAAGATGGAGATCAAGAAGTTCGATCCCGTCGTCCGCCAGCACGTCATGTACAAGGAAGGCAAGATCAAGTAGTGCCCCGGTGCACCGAAAAAAAGCCCGCAGTAGCGGGCTTTTTTTTTTGTTTTCTCGCTTTTTTTGCAGTCCTCCGGGTTGGGTCGGGATGTGCGCTTCGCGGTATTGGTAACGAGTCAAGAACAAGCTACAAGCTAAACACAAGCATTGTCGTTGTCGTTGTCGTAATCGTAATCGAATTCGTAGAAGCGATGCACTTTGGGGTGCGAAAGCATCCGTGCCGCTACGATAACCCGACAACGACAACGACAACGACAACGACAACGACAACGACGGTATCCCTGGTGTACCTTGTTTGTGACTCGTTACTTAGGGTCCCAGCACCTGGCCGATGAGGGCCCGGATCGCCGGGTTCTCGAGCAGGCGCTGGAAACGCGGGTCCGTGCGCAGTGCCTCGACATTGCCGGACATGATCATCGCCACGAACTGCGGATCGGCGAGGGCCGCCTGGATGCCCGGGTCGCTCTGCAGGCGGGTGATGGCCTCCATGGTCTGCGGGTTGTCCAGCAGTTGCTGCTGGATGGCCGCGAGGTCGACCGTCTGCGCACCGGCACCGGGGGCCGGGTTTGGTGCCGCAGCACTCGTCGCGGCGCTGGTCGGTGCCGCGGCGCCGGCGGTCGCGGGACGAATCGCGAGTACCGCGGACTCGGGTATCGTAACCTCGCCCAGGGTCGCGCTGCGGACCCGGTAGACACCATTGCCGACCCCGACCAGGTCGGCGCTGATGACGCTGCCGTCGCGCAACTCGATGCGGCTCTCGGCGGCGACGACCAGGCCCGGACTCAGGCCGAGTGCCAGGCACAGCGGCGCCAACCGTGCGTGCGCGCGACGCGGGCGCCACGGGTCGGTGCCGTGGGGGGCGGGTTGATGGGTCATGAAGGGCCTCGCTGGGTCTGTCTTGTGGCGGTGCTCAGGCCGGGGAGCGCGGTTGTTGCGCTGGGCTTGTCGTCGCGGGGAGTGTAGGCCGTTTTTCGATTGTGCGAACTGCCAACCAGACACAAGGCGCGTGCTCACCCATGTGTCATGCTGAAGCTCAACGACCTACCGCAAAGAACCGAACCTAAAGATGCTGCACCAGAATCGTGAACTGTTCCTCGCCGGGGTCGCGCGCGTGGTCGCCGAGCTCTGCGACAAGTCCGGCGCCGCGTTCCGGCATGGCGCCTTGCGCCATCGCCTGGACGGGCTGATCGATGAGTTCCTGCTGGAATCCCAGCCGATCACCGGGACTCACGCGACCATCGTGCTGGCCGATATCCGCGGCTTTACGGCGCTGACCGAAACCCTGCCCGCGGTGACCGTCATCGGTCTGCTGAACCGCTACTTCTCGGTGATGGGGCGGGTGATCAAGCGTCACGGGGGCGTCATCGACAAGTTCATGGGCGACTCGGTGATGGCGCTCTTCGGCGCCCCCGAGCGCCGCCCGGATGACCTGCTGCACGCCCTGGCCTGCGCGGTGGAGATGCAGCACGCCATGGTGGAATTCAACCTGGAGTCGGTGGCGCGCGGGGAGCCCCGGCTCTATGTAGGCATCGCGGTCAACACCGGGGAGGTGATGGCGGGCAGTTTCGGCTCCCGTCAGCACAGCGAGTACACCGTGATCGGCGACACCGTGAATGTGGTTGCGCGCATGGAGTCCTTCAGCCTGCGCGGTCAGGTCCTCCTCAGTGAGTCGTGCCACGCCGCGGCGCGTGACCACATCGAGGTCGGCGCGGTCAATGAGGTACGGGTCAAGGGCAAATCGGCGCCCGTGGTCCTCTATGAACTGCACTGCGTGAACTACCCGCGACGCCTGGTGGTGCCGCAGGTGGAGGTGCGCCGCTCGCCGCGGGTGCGGGTCGACTTTCCCGTGGAACTGCGGCGGCTCGTCGGTAAGCACATAGTCGCGGAGCCGCTGTCGGGGCGGGCGCTGGATCTCGGTTACCACGGCTTCCTGGTCGAACTCCCGTTCGCCTTGGGGCGCGGTACCGATCTGGTGGTGGATCTCGCGCCGAGCCTCCACGGGGAGTCGCTGGGCGATCTCTACGCCAAGGTGGTGCGGGCGCAGGCCGGTGCGGACGGCGTTCAGACCAGCCTGCAATTCACCAACATCGACACCCCGGCCCACCTCCAGGTCAAGCGGTATGTGGACGCGGTGTTGTGGGGGCGGTAGGGTACCGCGGGTAGCTCAGTATCGAGTCAAGAGCAAGTTAAACACAACGACAACAACGCGACAAGCAGTCCCTAACGGACTTGTTTGGCTTATCAGTCAGCCGTTCCTCGCCAACGCGGGTTCAACAAATCCGCGGCAACTGCTCCCCCGCCAGCCAATCGACGATGCGGCTGCCGCCGAAGGCGGTTTCCATCTGCACGAAGCGGTGGGGGTCGGCCACTACCTCGCCAATCAGGCTGGCCGCTGCACCCAGGGGATGCGCACGCATGACGGCCAGCAGTTCGGCCGCCCGGGCCGCCGGGCAGATGGCGATCAGCTTGCCCTCGTTGGCGACATAGAGCGGGTCGAGCCCCAGGAGTTCGCACGCGGCGGCCACGGCCGGGTGGACCGGGATGGCGGACTCGCGGATGCGCATCCCCACCCCGGACTGGTGGGCCAGCTCATTGAGCGTGGTGGCCAGCCCGCCGCGGGTGGGGTCGCGCAGGCAGTGCAGATCCGGCACCGCGGCCACCATTGCTGCCACCAGACCGTGCAGGGCGGCGGTGTCGGACGCGATCTTCACCTCGAATCCAAGGTTTTCACGCCGTGACAGGACGGCGACCCCGTGGTCCCCCAGGCTGCCGCTGACCAGGATGGCGTCGCCGGGGCGGGCCAGGTCACCGGAGATGGTGACACCCGCCGGGACCACGCCGACCCCGGTGGTGGTGATGAAGACGCCGTCCCCCTTGCCGCGCTCCACGACCTTGGTGTCCCCGGTGACGACCGGTACGCCGGCCGCGTTGGCGGCAGCGGCCATGCTGACGACGATGCGCACCAGGTCCTGGAGCGCAAAGCCCTCTTCCAGGATGAAGCCGGCGGCCAGATAGAGGGGCCGGGCGCCGGCCATGGCCACATCGTTGATGGTGCCGTGGACCGACAGGCAGCCGATGTCCCCGCCGGGGAAGAAGAGCGGTGAGACCACATGCCCGTCGGTGCTCATCACCAGCCGCCCCGGGGGCGGGGTGAACAGGGCCTGGTCGTTGCCCTGGCGCAGCAGGTCATTGTCCAGGTGGGCCTGGAAGACCTCGGCGATGAGCTGCGCCATGGCCCGCCCCCCGGCGCCGTGGCTCATATCGACGGTGCCGTGCCGGAGGTCCAGCCGAACGGGAAAGCGGCGGTCAGTGGTCATAACGAAAGCGTCCATAGCTCCAATAGGCGGCGCAGGCGCCCTCCGAGGAGACCATACAGGAGCCCATGGGGTTGTCCGGGGTGCAGACGGTGCCGAAGAGCTTGCAGTCCGTCGGCTCCTTGACCCCGCGCAGGATGGCCGGGCACTCGCACCCCTTGACCTCCCGCACCTCACCGATCGTGACGGCAAAGCGCCGCTCCGCATCCAGGTCCGCGTAGTCGTCGGCGAGCCGCAGCGCGCTGTCCGGCAGGAAGCCGAGCCCCCGCCACTCGAAGGTCTCGCGCGGCCTGAAGACCTCCGCCATCAGGGCCTGGGCCTTGCGATTGCCCTCTGCAGTCACGGTCCTGGTGTACTGGTTCTCGACCTCGCAACGTCCCTCGTTGAGCTGGCGGATCAGCATCAGGGTGGACTGCATCACGTCCAGGGGCTCGAAGCCGGCGATGACGACGGGCTTGCCGAACAACTGCGGCACGAAGCCGTAGGGCTGGCTGCCGATGACGGTGCTGACATGGGAGGGACCCAGGATACCGTCGAGTCGGACCCCATCCGGACCGGCCGTGGCGAGGATGGTGCGCAGGGCTGGCGGCGTCAGCACATGGTTGCAGAAGATCGAGAAATTCTCGAGCCCTTCCGCCCGGGCGACCTTGGCCGCCACCGCCGTCGGCGGGGTGGTGGTCTCGAAGCCGATGGCGAAGAAGACCACTTGGCGCCCCGGGTCCTCGCGGGCGATGCGCAGGGCGTCGCTCGTTGAGTAGATCATGCGGATGTCGGCCCCCGCCGCCTTGGCCTTGAGCAGGCTCCGGCGCTCGCCGGCGGGCACCCGCATCAGGTCGGCATAGGTGCACAGGGTCACCCCATGCTGGGTGGCGAGCGTGATGGCGTGGTCGATACGCGCCATGGGCAGGACGCAGACCGGGCAGCCCGGGCCGTGGATGAAGCGCACATTGGCGGGCATCAGGTCCGCGAGGCCATAACGGAAGATGGCGTGGGTGTGGCCGCCGCAGAACTCCATCAGCCGGTACTGTCGGGTCGGGTCGGCCGCGGCGGCGATGGCCGCGGCCAGGCCCCGGGCCAGGTCCCGGTCGCGGAACTCGTCGATGTATTTCATGCCGGCCCCGCGGTGTCGGCGAGTGCCGGGGCTGGCCCGTCCTGATCGACCAGGACCCCGGCCTCACGCATCAAGGCCAGGGTCTGCTGCGCCTCCTGTGGGCTGATGCGATTCAAGGCATAGCCCACATGCATCAGGACATAGTCGCCGACGGCGGCGTCCTCGATCAGGGCAAGCGAGCAGTCCCTGGTCACGGCGCCCAAGGCGACCGTGGCCGACTGTCCGGTGGGGTCGATGGCGGTGATGCGGGCGGGGATGGCGAGGCACATGGGTACAGGTCCTGTGGGGATGCAAGTCTGGGGCTGGTGGTGGGGGGCCTTGGTCGTAAAGCCCCCAGCGTGCGGCGGTGGGGTCGTTGGTCCGCGTAGGGTCCGCTGTGTGGACCGATGGTCGCGGCACGGACCGATTGCCGCCGACCGGGGCCATCATTGAGGCCGCCCCGGGAGTTGCAGTTCAAAGTCCACGCAGGGGTCCACGGCGGTGATGAAGAGCCGGGCCAGGGGCCCAAGATCAACCGGGTCGGCGTGCGCCATGAGCCCGGCGAGACCGACCGCCACGACGCCTGCGGGGTGAAAGTTCCATTCGGTCGGGGCCAGGATGCGGTATCCGGTGACGCGCCCGTCGCACAGGCGCACCCGGTGGACCAGGAGCCCACGGGCGGCCGGGACCTGGGCCAGTCCGAGGCCCGCGGGGAGGTCGCCCGGCGCCGGCTCCGCCGCGCTCGCCTCAGCGCCCGCCATGATCCGGGCCGCCTCGACGAGTTGGGCGGCGAGGCGCGGCAGGAGTCCGTTGCCGAAGGAGCGGCGGAGGTCCTGCACCAGGGGTGCCTCCAGTTGCCGGGTCAGCGGGCTCGACTCCCGCGGCTGGCCGTCCCAGGTGGGCCTGGCCACGAAGGCATCGACCGCCGGGTCCGCACCGTCCAGGCAGCGATCGAGGTCCGTCGCGCTGAGCGGGGGCAGGGCGCCGACACCCGCGCGTCCGAACCCGGCCTGTCCCGCCGTCAGGGTCCGATGCACCAGCCGCGCCGCTGCCGTGTCGGTCTGCCCGGCCCAGGCTGCCAGGGCCTCGAGCCCCGCGACCTGTTCCAGCCAGACATCCGGCGGCCGACCGAAGACCCGCAGGGTGCCCAGGTCGGCGAGCGCGCGCCGGGCGCATTCAGCGGCCGGCGCCGCGGCCGGTTCAGCGGCGGGCAGGGCCGCGCCCGGGGCGAACAGGTCGACCCCCGCGGTCAGGGCCGCACGCCAGTCGCCATAGCCTGCCATCACCCGGGCCATGGCAGCGGCGTCCGCCGGCTCGCCCATGATGCCCGGCCAGTCGAGCAGGATGCGCCACAGGTGCTCGCGCAAGGTCTCGGCGGCCACCAGTCGTCGCCGCCGGGACGCGATCCGCGGGGCCACTGCCAGCCCCAGCGCCCCTTCGATGGCCGCCGCCCCGGCCGCCGCCTGGGCCACCGCACAAATACTGAAGAGCACCGGCAGCAGGCGGGTGGCGTGCGCGATGTCGCGGCCCACCAACAGGCTGGCCGCCCCCACCGGGCGGGTCGAGTCGATGCGGACCCCGTGCGGGTCGAGACGGATATGCAGCTTGCCGGCAGGGTCGGTCATCGGGTGAGTGTACCCCAACCAGGGGCTAGAATACCGGGTCCCGGGCCCGTCAATCGGGTCGTCCAAGAACCCTCCAGGTCGTCGCCCATGCTCACCAAGGACCAAGTGAATCGTCTGC
This sequence comes from Candidatus Thiodictyon syntrophicum, assembly GCF_002813775.1. NCBI lineage: Bacteria > Pseudomonadati > Pseudomonadota > Gammaproteobacteria > Chromatiales > Chromatiaceae > Thiodictyon > Candidatus Thiodictyon syntrophicum. The sequence goes on along the minus strand of NZ_CP020370.1, from coordinate 4,890,373 downwards.
GCGAGCCCATCCGCTTCGAGGCCGAACTCGCCGGCCGCACGCTGCGCTTTGCGAGCACCTGGGGGCTGTTCTCCCCGCGCGAGATCGACGAGGGCACGCGCCTGCTGCTCGCGCACCTGGAGGTCGCGCCCGCCGCCGACTGCCTGGATCTGGGGTGCGGCTATGGCGCCATCGGTCTGGCCCTCGCGGCCCTCGCCCCCCAGGGGCAAACCCTGATGGTCGACAAGGATTTCGTCGCGGTGGACTACGCCGGGCGCAATGCGCGCCGCAACCGGCTCGACAACGCCCGGGCGCTGCTGAGCAACGGCTTCGACCAGGTGCCGGCCGACCAGCGCTTCGACCGCATCGCGAGCAACATCCCCGCCAAGGTGGGCAAGGAGTTGCTGTCGATCCTGCTGCACGACGCCCGCGACCGGCTGCGCCCGGGCGGACGGCTCTATGTCGTCACCATCAACGGCCTGCGCGAATTCATGAAGCGCAACCTGCGTGAGGTCTTCGGCAATTACGACAAGCTCAAGCAGGGCGCGCATTACACGGTCGGGATGGCCGAGCGGGGGTGAGCCGCGCGGTGGGTGCACACCGCGTCAATCAAGATCAGTCGTTTGATCTTGTCTTGGGGTCGTGCTGGGCGTAAGATCAGCGCCCTGATCTTAGGCGGAGTCGATTCTTAAATGCTCGAGATTGCGAAAGAGGACATTGTCGCCCGCCTGGCCTTTGATAATCCATGGTGGGACACGGGGCCGGCGACGAAAATCGCATTTCAGGACACACCGCGGCGGACCTGTTTTGCTTCCTTCTTCAGAACGGTCTTGGACACCAGCGTCCGGCGCGCCATTGTGCTGATGGGGCCGCGCCGCGTCGGCAAGACGGTGATGGTCTATCAGGCCATTCGCGGATTGCTCGACGGTGGGACGCCGGCCAATCGGATTCTGTACCTCTCGCTCGAAACGCCTATCTATACCGGGCTGCCGCTCGCGCGACTACTGGGGTTTTTCCTGGAGACGTTCGGACACCGGCGGGAAAGTCCGCTGCATATCTTCTTCGACGAGATTCAATATCTGCGGGACTGGGAGGTCCACCTGAAGTCCCTCGTCGACTCGTACCCGGACTACAAGTTCGTCGTTACTGGTTCGGCGGCCGCCGCGCTGCGGCTCAAGAGCACGGAATCGGGTGCCGGCAGGTTCAGTGACTATGTGTTGCCGCCGCTGACCTTCGCGGAATATCTCATGTTCATCAAGCGCGACAGCGAGCTTGTCGAGGTGGTTCCGGCAAGCCATCCGAACCGCGATGACGCGCCCGGGTACCGCGCGAAGGATATTGTCGGACTCAATGGCGAGTTCGTCAACTATCTCAATTTCGGCGGCTATCCGGAAGCCGTCTTCTCGGCTACGATCCGCGGCGATCCCGGGCAATATATCAAGAGCGACATTATCGACAAGGTATTGCTGCGCGATCTGCCGAGTCTCTATGGGATCAACGATATCCAGGAATTGAATCGGCTGTTCACCACCCTGGCCTACAACACCGGCAATGAAGTCAGCCTGGAGGGCCTCTCGCAGTCATCGGGTGTCGCCAAGAACACCATCAAGCGCTATCTGGAGTATCTCGAAGCCGCCTTCCTCATTCGCCGGGTCGAGCGGATCGACCAGAATGCCAAACGCTTCAAGCGCGCGCTGTACTTCAAGGTCTATCTGACGAATCCATCAATGCGCGCGGCCTTGTTCGGGCAAATCGGCGCCGACTCTGAGGCGATGGGACCCTTGACCGAGACGGCGATTTACAGTCAATGGCAACAGCGTCAGGCGAACCAGCTCTATTATGCCCGCTGGAATACCGGTGAGATCGACATCGTGTCGCTGGCCAGCGCGGAGCAAAAACCGCAATGGGTTGTCGAGGTCAAGTGGACCGATCGGCCTTTCAAGGCGCGCGGAGAGTTGGACAACTGCGTGGAATTCGTCTCCAAAAATCCCCAGATAGAACAGCCGATTGTCATAACGACGCGCACCGTCGCGGCAGACAGCGTGGAATATCGCGGAGTGCAGTTCACCTTTGTGCCATCCAGCGTTTACGCCTACACGCTGGGGTCAAATATCTTGAGGTGCATGGAGCCGAGTGCGGCCCCGGTCACGGCGGACCAGCGGATGCGCTTGCCGCGAACATAGCGCCGGGTGGCGGCGCTTGGAGTATCCCGCAACCTGGACGCTGCAACTACCTGTTCGTTAAAGTGGCCGCGAGGACTGCCCATTTAGGGATGCGGCCGTGCGTAAATGCTCCGCAAATATTCCGCTGTGTTATCAAGCTCTGGGAATATTTTGTCGTTTGAGATTCCGAGAAGTTTCAAATCTTTCCTCAGCTTCTCTTTTTCTGTGGCTAGGACCGGAACGTCAATCGGCGTGAAGCTGCTGTAAGTCGCCATATGTTCTTTTGTTCCGTGTATGCCGAATAGCAAGAACGCTCCGTCTTGTTTAATAATGCGTCGATTCTTCAAGAGCGGCTTCACGCACCAGATGTCTTCAAGGTGTTCACGTTCGATCAGGTCCTTAAAATAGGGCTTTTCTTCCTTTATCTCGTGAAGCAAATACTGGATCTCCTTGGTGCCGTTGAACCTAGTGCGGAATTGGTCGTTCGACTCTATTTTGGTCTTGAGTAGTGCTCTCAAGTCGAGCGTGTCGATGGGGCGTCTTGCTATGTTTGCGACAACACTGATGGTGTCAGAGTCATAATATTTTATTTTCTCATCTGGAATTGCAAAAACAATGAAATCGCCGTCCTCCGAGTCATTATTGGCGACAGCAAAAAACAACGCAATTAGTGGATTCGTGGTGATATCCAGGAGGCGCGTTGGCAACTTATAATGCTGCATTTTTACAAGTTTTTCAAATGTGCTTTTTTCTCCCGAAAACTCATCTGGATTTCTCAGGATGAATTCCCTGAACAATACGTTTTCGTTGCTCAAATACCCGTTGCGGTCAATCGATGGAGTTATCGGCCGATAACGCTTAACTTGACCGCGAAAAAATAGGGTCTCATTAGGGTGCTGCCCCTCTATCAATGTGATCTTAGCAAGCAGAGAAGGGATGTCTGTAATCATGCGTAATGCCTCGTGTGCTTATCGATTAAACCGAAGTTCCAGCGAGAACCATTCTCATCTTCGTCGCAAGCCCTTGAAATTTTTGTTCAATAGGTACTTGTTGCCGTCATTCCGCTCTAAAGTGTACCCATGTAAACGGTCGTAGATAGCTTGTTATTTCGAGTTTTCCTGCTATATTTTTTCCCATGTACATCGACATCGTTCCAAACCGCAGCTCGCCCCCTGCCATCTTGCTCCGCGAGTCGTTTCGCGAAGGCAAGAAGATCCTTAAGCGCACCATCGCCAACCTCTCGGCCTTGTCGCTGTCACAAGCCGAGGCGATTCGTGCCGTTCTCAAAGGCAAGCCGTTGGCCGCCGTTGATGAGGTCTTTGAAATCATCCGCTCGCGCGCGCATGGTGCGGTCGATGCGATCAGGCTGGCGATGGAGCACCTGCGGCTGAGTGCGCTCTTGGGGCGCGAAGCCTGCCGAGAGCGGGATCTGGTGCTGGCGATGATCGCCGCCCGGGTGCTAGACCCGCAAAGCAAACTGGCGACCACGCGCAGTTGGGAGCACAGCACCCTGGGCGAGCTGTTCGGGGTCAGTGATGCTGATGAAAATGAGCTGTACGCGGCCTTGGATTGGCTGCGGGAGCGTCAGGCGGTCATTGAGCAACGATTGGCCAAGCGCCACCTGCACGAGGGGGGCCGCGTGCTCTACGACCTCTCGTCGAGCTATTTCGAGGGTGAGTCCTGCCCCCTGGCCGCGCGTGGCTACTCCCGTGACGGGAAGAAGGGGCTGCTGCAAGTCAACTACGGCTTGCTGACTGATGCGCGCGGTTGTCCGGTGGCCATCTCGGCCTTTGCGGGCAATACCACTGACCCCGAGACCTTGATGGCGCAGGTGGATCAGCTGCAACACGACTTTGCCCTGCAATCGGTCATCCTGGTGGGGGATCGCGGAATGATCTCGCAAACCCAGGTTGAGGCCCTGCGGGAGCGTGCCGGAGTGGCGTGGATCACGGCACTCAAGAGCGGGGCGATTCGCCAACTGGCGGCGGCCGGTACGCTCCAGATGGATTTATTCGACGAGCGCAATCTCTTTGAATGCACCGACGAGGACTTTCCCGGCGAGCGGCTGATCGCGTGTCGCAATCCGCAACTGGCGAAATTGCGTGCGGCTAAGCGGCGCCAGCTCCTCGCGGCCACCACCACCGAATTAGAGACGGTACAACGGATGGTCGCCAATGGCCGACTGAAGGATCCGGACAAGATCGGCGTGCGGGTCGGGCGCGTGATCAACAAGTACAAGATGGCCAAGCATGTCGTGCTGGACATCACCGCCACGCAGTTCGTTTTCCATATCGATGAGGAGTCGGTGGCCGCAGAGGCGGCGCTGGACGGGCTCTACGTCATTCGCACGCCCCTGCCGGTCGCGCAGGTCAGCAGCGCCGAGGTCGTACTCCATTACAAGGGGTTGAGTCACGTCGAGGCGGCGTTCCGCTCGTTGAAAAGCGATGATCTACAGATTCGTCCGATCTACCACCATACCGAAGAGCGGGTGCGTGCCCATCTGTTTCTATGCATGCTCGCCTATTACGTCAAATGGCACATGGGCGAGGCGTGGCGCAGTCTTCTGTTCGCCGATGAAGATCAGGAGCGTCTCACCCAGCGCGATCCCGTGGCGCCCGCGACCCGTTCGGACGCGGCTTTGGAAAAAGTGGCGAGCAAGCGACTCGCCGACGGCTCACCGGCGCACAGCTTCCGGACCCTTCTCAATGAACTAGCCACCATCGTTCGCAATACCTGCCGACGTAAACAGGCCAGTGCCGATGAGGCGCTGTTCAACATCGACACCACTCCTAACCCCAAGCAGCAGACGGCATTCGATTTGATCAAAACGATCCGCGTGTAGCCAGACGTTTGCACGACGATTTTCTGAAAAATAAAGAGAATCAATAGCCTATCGCTTAGGCGATGCTGGAACTTCGGATTAAAATGCAGATCCAGCGATTCTGCCGCCCCGATATTTATACCCTTGGCATGGCGGCGCACGCCCAAGGCTAAAGTGCTGAAGTGCTGAAGCCTTGGACTCCACAGGAATGACGCGGTTCGCGCCGACAAGCATCCCTCTTATTCGCGTTCATTAGCGTTCATTTGCGGCCAAATCCCCCCCCCTACCGCCGCTCCTTGATCTCCACCCCCAGCGAGCGCAGTTTGCGATACAGATGGGTGCGCTCCATCCCGGCCTCCTTGGCCATCTTGCTGACATTGCCCAGGTGCTTTTCGAGCTGGTAGTCGAGATAGGCTTTCTCGAACTGCTCGCGCGCCTGGCGCAGGGGTTGGTCGAAGGAGACCAGGCCCTCCAGGGGCTGGGCCAGGAGTGGCGGCGGCGCGCCCAGGGTGCCTTCGACCTCCTGTTGGGTGATCTCGTCGCCGCTGCCCAGGATCAGGAGGCGCTGGACCAGGTTCTTGATCTCGCGCACGTTGCCGGGCCAGGTATAGTTGCGCAGGAAGTTCTGGGCGCCGACGCTGAAGCGGCGGTAGGGCAGCTTCTCGTGGGTGGCGAAGAAGTCGAGATAGAAGTTCAGCAGGTCGGAGACGTCCTCGGCGTGGTCGCGCAGGGCCGGGATGTTCAGGGGGACCACGTTCAGGTGATAGAAGAGGTCCTCGCGGAAGCGGCCGGCGCGAACCTCGTCCTCCAGGTTGCGCTGGGTCACGGCGATGATCCGCACGTCGATGGCGACCGGCTCGGCCCCGCCGACGCGCAGGAAGGAGCCGTTGTTCAGTGCCCCGAGCAGCAGCGCCTGGGCCTCCAGGTCCATGTCCGCCACCTCGTCCATCAGCAGGGTCCCGCCGGCTGCCTTCTCCAGGCTGCCGTAGTGGGTGAGCCCCGGCTCCTCGCTGCCGAAGAGTTCGCGGGCGGCGCTGCCGCCGGTCAGGGCCGAGACGCTCAGATCCACGAAGGGCCGGTCGCGCCGCGGGCTCTGGGCGTGGAGATAGCGGGCGAAGGTCTCGCGACCGCTGCCGGACTCCCCGGTGATCAGGACCCAGGTGTCGTGCTGGGCAATGCGCTTGACCTGCTCGCGCAGCCGCTGCATCGCCGGGCTGCGCCCCACGGGTTCCTGGACCAGGGGGGCGCGCCGCTTCAGTCCGATGTTCTCCTGCTGGAGCTTCTCCGCCTCCAGGGCGCGCCCCACGGTGAGCAGGAGCTTGGCCATGGACAGGGGCTTTTCGAGAAAGTCGTAGGCGCCCAGGCGGGTCGCCTCCACGGCCGTCTCGACCGTCCCATGGCCGGACATCATGATGACCGGGCAGGGCAGGCCCTGGTCCTGCGCCCACTCCTTGAGCAGGCTGATGCCGTCCAGGTCGGGCATCCAGATATCGAGCAGGATCAGGTCGGGGCGGCGCTCGCGCAGCGCCAGACGGGCGGCGGCGCCGCTCTCGGCACCGCTCACCCGGTAGCCCTCGTCCTCCAGGATCTCCTGGACCAGACCCCTGATGTCGGGTTCGTCATCGACGACTAAGATGTGTGTGGCGCTCATAACTGTGCGTTCAGTCCTCGCTCCTTTGCCGCGGCCGGCGGACCCCCGAGACAGATTGGCAGGCGAATCCGGATGGTGGCCCCGCTGCCGGTGTTTTCGGCGCCGATCATACCGCCGTGTTCCTCAATTATCTTCTTGACGATGGCAAGCCCGAGCCCGGTCCCCTTGGGCTTGCTGGTCACGTAGGGCTCGAACATCCGCTCCTGAATCTCCGCGTCGAATCCGGGGCCGTTGTCCGTGACCTCTAACTGCACCAGTCCGGCGTCGTGCTCGTGGCCGTTGGTGTCGCCCTCGCCCGGGAGTTCGACCAGGGGGCCGTCGAGGCGCCGTGTGCTGACCTTGATGTGGGGTTCGGGGCGACCCTCCAGCGCCTCCTGGGCGTTCTTGACCAAATTGTGTATGACCTGGCGCAGGCGTGTGGCATCCCCGCGGACCAGGGTCTCGGGCGCCTCCAGGTTCACCACCAGGGCCCCCGCCCCGGCGCTGCGGTACAGGTCCAGGACCTCCTGCACCAGGCGGTCGAACGCCAGCGGCACGGGTTGGGACTGGGGGGTGCGGGCATAGTCCGAGAAGTCGTTGACCATGGCCTTCATGGCCTCGACCTGGGCTACGATGGTGCGGGTCGAGCGGTCGATGAGCGCCGCATCCTGGGGGTTGGCCTTGGCCAGCAGCTTGTGGCGCAGCCGCTCGGCGGAGAGTTGGATGGGGGTCAGCGGGTTCTTGATCTCGTGGGCCAGGCGTCGCGCCACCTCGCCCCAGGCGGCGTTGCGCTGAGCGGTGATCAGGGTGGTGATGTCGTCGAAGACGACGACGTGGCCGCGCCCGTCGGTGCCCGGCAGGGGCAGGGTGCTGCCCCGGCACATCAGGGTCTGGCGCCCGGCGGTGCGCTGCAGGACGATCTCCCGGCGCCAGTCCTGGCCGGCGTCCAGGTGGCTGCGCACCGCCTCGGTCCAGGGGGTGAGCCCGGGCTGCGCCCGTTCGATGTCGCCGAGCGTCAGGGCCGACGCGGCGCCGGGGTCCAGGCCCAGGATCTGGCGGGCGGCCGGGTTGGCGGTGCGCAGGCGCTGCGCGGCATCGAAGGCGACTACCCCGGAGGACAGCCGCCCGAGCACCGTCTCCAGGTAGGTCCGCTGGGTCTCCACCGCCTCCTGGCTGCGCGCCGCCGCGTCGCGCGCCTGGGCGATGCGCCGGGTCATGGTGTTGAAGGACGCCACCAGGAAGGCCAACTCGTCGTCGTGTTTGGGCAGGGGCAGTTGCTGTTCGTAGTCGCCTTCGGCGACGGCACGGGTGCCGCGGGCGATGTCGGCCACCGGGGCGACCAGGCGCCGGGCCGTATGGAAGGCGCCGATCAGGGCCGCCATCACACCGAACAGGAGCACCAGCAGCAGGGTCAGGGAGAAACTCGTCTTGAGTGAGCGGCGCAGGTAGGCGAGTTCCGTATAGCGATTGTACGCGGTCTCCAGCCCCGCCGAGAGCTCGGTAATGCGGCTCGAGGTGGGGAAGATGGCCTGCATCTGCATAGGCCGCCCGCCCGGGTCGCGCACTACCACCCGTACCACCAGTTCCTCCGCCGGCCCGGTCTCGGTCCCCACGTAGTTCTTACCGGCGCGCACCCCTTGCTGGATCTCGCGGTCGGCGTAGCTCGGGACCAGCTTGGCGGGGTCCTGGTTGGCGGTGCCCAGGACCTGGCCGCCCGGCCCGAAGATGGTCAGTTCCTCGGCCCCCGCGTGGCGTCGCAGGCTGTTCAGGGTCAGGGCGATGGCGGTGGAGGAGCGGTCCTGGATGCCGGCGAGCAGGGCCTCGGTGTACTTGGTGAGGACGCGTTGGTTCAGATCCAGCGAGGCCTGATTGAGCGTCAGGGCGTCCTGCATGGCGCGGCCGATCTCCACGTCGAACCAACTGTCGATCCCGCGCAGCAGGAACCCGAGCGAAAAATAGTAGACCACCCCGACCGGCAACAGCGAGATCAGCACGAACAGGACGACGATGCGCAGCGTCAGGCGCGACCCGGCCGCCTGTCGGCGGTAGCGGCGCAACAGCTTGACGATGTTCACCACCACCAGCACGGCCAGGATCAGCAGGCCGCCTAAGACGATGAAGAGCAGCGGGACGAAGGCGCGACTCAGATCCTCGGAGTTCTGGATCGCATCGCGCATCAGCACCAGCGCGATGAACAGTGCCACGACCAGCGCCGCGATCGGGATGGTACCCAGCAGGCGCAGATTTCTTAGTGGGTTAGCGGCCATTTGGTCCAGCGACTCGCGAGCTTCCAGGCCCCGCTCAGGTAGGCCGTGGGGCGCAGCGGCAGGGGTAAGGCCTCGATATCCAGGGAGACCTTGAACTGGACCTCGTAGGCGACCCCGGGTTCGAGGCGGTTCTGATCGACCAGTTGCAGCCCCTTGATCTCGCCTAGGGCCGCGATGGCCGCCTCCCGCGTGACGAAGGTGCGGCCGGTCGTCCCCGGCAGCCGGTAGACCTCATAGGTTTCCGACAGGGGCTTGTGGCGGATGGCATAGCGCAACTGGAGATCGGTCACGCTGCTCGCCCAGATCCAGGCATCGGCGCGCCGGACCTGCAACTGCATCAGAATCGTCAGGGGGACGCCATTGGCCAGGGCCTCCAGGGCCTCGGGCGAAAAGCCGTAGTCGACCGTGGCATCCAGGGTATAGGTTCCCTCGACCAGGCGGGTTTGCACCTGGGTCACCCGAAAATCGCTGGCCAGGGTGGTCCAGGCCAACAGGAGCGCCGACAGGGCCAGCCACCAGGTCAATTCCCGGCGGCGAGTGGGCCGCGGTCGCGCCGCTGTACCGACTCCCGTCGCCCCCAGCGTCACGGGGCTATCTTCTCGAGCAGGGCGAAATAGAAGCCGTCACTCCCGCCGTTCGTGGGCAGCAACTGGCGGCCATGGCTACGCTTGCGCCCCCACGCGGCGGCGATCGGGACCTCGCGGGCCGCCGGCTGGCGTGCCAGGAAGGCGGCCACCTGGTCCTGGTTCTCGGCGGCCAGCACGGAACAGGTGACATAGAGCAGCCGCCCGCCGGGGGCCAGCAGGGGCCAGATGGCGTCCAGGATGCGCGCCTGCAGGGCGCATAGTTCGGGGATGTCCGTGGCGCGGCGCAGCCATTTGATGTCCGGGTGTCGGCGGATGACGCCGGTGGCGGAGCAGGGGACATCGAGCAGGATGCGGTCGAAGGGCGGGCGCGTCCAGTCGCCGAGTGGGGCGGCGGCGTCCGCGCGCACCACCCGGGCCTGCAGCCCGAGACGGGCCAGATTCTCGCGCAGGGTGTCGAGGCGCGCCGCTGCCGAGTCGAGGGCCACCAGTTCCAGTCCCGGGCCGGCACGCTCCAGGAGGTGGGCGGTCTTGCCGCCGGGGGCGGCACAGGCGTCGAGCACCCGCTGCCCGGGTTGGGCGTCGAGGAGCTGGGCGGCGAACTGGGCGCCGCCGTCCTGCACCGAGACCAGGCCCGCGTCGAAGCCGGGCAGGGTCTGGGCCGGCACCGGGTGATCGAGCATCAGCCCGGCCTCGGTGCCCGGGATGGGGCGGGCGGTGATCCCCGCTGCCGCCAGCAGGCCGGCGTAGGCCAGCCGGTCCGTGCGCGCGGCATTGACCCGCAGGCTCATGGGCGGGCGCTCGTTGCCGGCGGTGACGATGTCCTCCCAGTCCTGGGGCCAGTCCCGGCGCAACGCGGCGAGCAGCCACTCCGGGACCAGCCAGCGGGCGCTCGGAAGTTGGTCGGCCTGCGCCAGCAGGGTCTCGCGTTCGCGCAGGAAGCGTCGCAACAGGGCGTTGAGCAGGCCAACCTTGTCCGGCTTGCCGAGCAGGCGCACGGCCTCCACGGTGGCGGCGACCGCCGCGTGGGGAGGGGTGCCCAGCACGGTGAGTTGGTAGAGCCCGACCAGCATCAGGGCCTCCAGGTCGCGGTCAGCCGGCTTGACCGGGTGGTGCAGCAGGATGCCGACCAGGGCCTCCAGGCGCGGCAGGACGCGCAGGGTGCCGTAGATCAGCTCCTGGGTGAGGGCACGATCCGCCGGCGGGCGGGGCAGGGCGGACTGGTTGAGGACCCGCGTCAGCGACTGGCCGCGGTCGCGCACGCGGTGGATCGCCAGGGCCGCGGCGGCACGGGCGTCCGCGCCGGGTTGCCGCGGTGTGTCGGGCTGGCCCCAGACGGACGATTCGCCGCGTTGCACATCGGCCGCAGGGCGGGGCCTGTCCCGCGGCGGGCCGCCGCGCTCGCGTGGGGGCCCGGAGCGGTCTCGCGGGGCCTGGGCTTGCTCTCGCGCAGGGGGGCCGCCCGCGCCGGCCCGCCCGCGGGCACGCTCCGGGGCCGGTCGGGCACGGCTCCAGGGATTATCGGCGGCGGTTCGGTCCCCCCGATCCGGAGGCCTGGTCGCGCGGCCGGCGGGGTCCGCGGGGTCTTGGGGGCCGTGCTCAGCCAAGACGCACACCCTGCAGCGCCCGTGCGTTGAGGAAGTCGGCGGCGTCCAGCGGGCGCTTGCCGGGCAGTTGCAGGCGGCTGATGACGAGCAGCCCGGCGCCGGTTGCCACCCGGATGCCCGTGCGGTCGGCGCCGACGACGGTCCCCGGGGCGGCCCCGGCGGTCGGCGCCGCGGCGACCTGTGCCGACCAGATCCGCAAGGTTTGGTCGTGCAAGCGGGTCTGGGCCACGGGCCAGGGGTCGAAGGCGCGCACCTGGCGTTCGATGGCTGCGGCGGCTTGAGTCCAGTCGATGATGGATTCCTCCTTGCTGAGTTTGTGGGCGTAGGTCGCGAGCGCAGGGTCCTGGGGTGCGGCGGCCAGGGTGCCGTCGCCGATCCCCGGCAGGGCCTCCAGCAGCGCGCGGGCGCCGAGGGCGGCGAGTCTGTCGTGCAGCCCCCCGCCGGTCTCCCGGGGGTCCAGGGGGATACTGATCCGATGATAGACGGGCCCGGTGTCCAGGCCCGCCTCCATGCCCATGATGCAGACGCCGCTGTGCGTGTCACCCGCCAGCAGGGCGCGCTGGATCGGGGCCGCTCCGCGCCAGCGCGGCAGGAGTGAGGCGTGGACGTTGAGGCAACCCAGGCGCGGGGCGTGCAGCACGGCGGTCGGCAGCAGCAAGCCATAGGCGATCACCACCATCAGGTCCGCGCCCAGGTCGCGTAGTGCGGCCACCGCGGTCCGGTCGCGCCTGAGTGACTCGGGCTGGCGGACCGCGATGCCATGGGCCATGGCCAACTGCTTGACCGGGCTTGCCTGGAGCAGACGCCCGCGCCCCGCCGGGCGATCCGGCTGGGTGTAGACGGCCGCCAGGTCATGGCCGGCACCGATCAGTGCCGTGAGGCCGGGGATGGCGAACTCAGGGGTTCCGGCGAAGATGATGCGCACTCAGATGGCCCGCCGCCGCGGCGGTTCGGCCGCCTTGCCGGTGCGGTGGTCGCGCTCGAGTTTGTGGCGGATGCGCTGACGCTTCAGGGACGAGAGATGGTCGACGAACAGTTTCCCCTCCAGGTGGTCGATTTCATGCTGGATGCAGACGGCGAGCAGGCCGTCGGCGTCCAGGGTGAAGGGCTGCCCGTCCCGGTCCAGGGCGGTCACCCGCACGGACGCAGCGCGGGTGACCGGTTCGTAGAACCCGGGGACCGACAGACAGCCCTCGTCCATCTGTTCCTCCCCGCGCAGTTCCAGGATCCGCGGGTTGATGAGACACAGCGGCTGGTCGTTCTGCTCGGAGATATCGATGACGATGATCTGCCGGTGGATATCCACCTGGGGCGCCGCCAGCCCGATGCCCGGGGCGGCGTACATGGTCTCGAAGAGGTCCGCGACGATCTGCCGGACGCCGGCATCGACCTGCGCCACCGGGGCGGCGCGGTGGCGTAGACGCGGATCGGGAAAGGTGAGAATGTCGAGCTTTGCCATGAGTAATCGCAAATGACGGCGCCGCGGGCGGCTTAAGGGGGCAAGTGGACACGCGCCGGGCCTTACGGAGGCCCGGCGCGCGTGGGCGGCGGCGCTTTCTTGCCGACTCGCTGGAAGCGCCGCGGTTCGATGCGCTACTATCCGGCCCATACTACACCCCGCAATGGGGCCGGGTGAATCCGGAATCGACCCCGAGGGAGGAGCGATGCGTCCCCAGTTCGTCTGCCATAGCGCCGCCGCCGCGGCAAACTCCCGCGCCCGAACCCTGCATCGGGCCGCGGTCGGCCTATGCCTCTGGGTCATCCTGGCAGCCCTGCCGGGGGGCGCGCCCGCCCTGCACGCCGCGGAACTCCTGCCCGGCGCGCCGGACACCTACACGGTGCGCCCCGCCGATACCCTGTGGGGCATCGCGGCCCGCTTCCTGCGCGATCCCTGGCGCTGGCGTGAGGTCTGGCAGGCCAACGCCGACGTCGCCAACCCGAACCTGATTTACCCGGGCGACGTCCTGCGGGTCACGAGGGTCAACGGCCGGGTGCAGATCGGCGTGGATCGCGGCGGCGAGACGGTGGTCGGGCACCGGGGCGGGATGCGGGTGGTCAAGCTCAGCCCCCGGGTGCGGGTGTCGCCGCTCAAGGCGGCGATTCCGACCATCCCCATCTCCGCCATCGGCCCCTTCCTCAGCCAGCCCTACGTGGCGGAGTCCAACCAAATCAACAGTGCCCCTTATGTGGTTGGCTTCCCGGAAGAGCATATCGTCGCGGGCCTCGGGGACGCGATCTATGTGCGGCGGATCGATAGCGCTGAGCGTGACCGCTTCCAGATCCTGCGCCCCGGGGAGGCCCTGCGCGACCCCAAGACCAACGAAACCCTGGGCTTCTTGGCGCTCTTCGTCGCCAGTGTGGCGTTGGAGCGCACCGGCGACCCGGCCAAGCTGCGGGTGTTGCGCTCCGAGCGTGAGGTCTCCATCGGCGACCGGGTGATCCCGGCCTCGCTGGATGAGCCGCTCAGCAACTTTTTTCCGCGGCCGGCGCCAGCCGGATTGCGCGCCCAGATCCTGGCCGTGCTCAATGGTGTCACCCAGGTCGGCCAGAATGACCTCGTCATCATCAACGCCGGGACCCGGGAGCGGGTCGAGCCCGGCCATGTGTTCGAGGTCTACCAGGGTGGGATCAAGCAGACGGACCAGGTGCGTCAGGGTGGGTTCAACTGGGACTGGAAGCAGGAGACGCCACTGTCCACCCGGTTCTGGTACGGCGACAACCAGAAAATCCGCGCGTGGCGCCACGACGAGCCGGATGCCAACATGCCGTTGCCGCCGACGGTCGATGTCCGCCCGCTGCGCCCATCCTTCATCCAACCCTTTGAACGTTCAGGTCTCCTGATGGTCTTCCGCACCTTCGAGCGGCTGAGCTTCGCCATCGTCCTGGAGGCCAACCGGGCGATGCATATCCGCGACCGGATTGCGCCGCCGCCGACCTGAGTGGTTTCCTGAGGCCCTAGAGCGTCGCTGTCGTTGTCGTTGTCGTTGTCGTTGTCGTAATCGTAATCGTAATCGAGGTTATCGTAGCGTCCCGGATTCTGTCGCACCCCAAAGTGCATCGCTTCTCCGACCACGACAACGACAACGACAACGATAACCGCAACGATTGTGTCTAACCTGTTCTTGACTCGTTACTTATTGCGGGCGGGGTAATGAGTGCGAAAAACGAGCCTGAGGCTTCCTGGTCTTCGCTGGACGCCTGGCTGACCCTGGCGGCGGCACCCGGGATCGGACCCCGGACCTGTGCCCGTCTGGTGGCGCGCTTCGGCAGCCCCGCGGGGGTGCTCGCGGCGGCCCCCGGGGTGCTCGGCGAATTGGGGCTCAAGCCCGCGGCGATCAGTGCGCTGGCGCGCCCGGACCGCGACTGGATCGCCGCGGTGCGCGCCTGGGCGGACCAGCCCGATGCCCATATCCTGGCCCGCGACGACCCGCGCTATCCCCCGCTGCTCCTGGAGATCGCCGACCCGCCGACCCTGCTATATGTGCGCGGCGACCCGCGGCTCCTCGCCGAACCCCAGGTCGCCATCGTCGGCAGCCGCAATCCGACCCCCGCGGGGCGCGAGATCACGCGGGAGTTCGCGCACCGGCTGGCCTCCTGCGGGCTCGTCATCACCAGCGGATTGGCCGCCGGGGTGGATGGGGAGGCCCATACGGGGGCCCTGGAGACCGGCAAGACCATCGCGGTGCTCGGTACCGGACCCGATCGGGTCTACCCGGCCGGCCACCGGGATCTCGCGCGGCGGATCGCCGGGCAAGGGGCGCTGGTGAGCGAGTTCGCCCCCGGCCAGGGACCGCTCGCGCGCAATTTCCCGCGTCGCAACCGCATTATCGCGGGGCTATCGCTGGGCACCCTGGTCACCGAGGCGGCGTTGCGCAGCGGCTCGCTGATCACGGCCCGGCAGGCGGGCGAACAGGGCCGCGAGGTCTTTGCCGTGCCGGGCTCCATCCGCAATCCGTTGGCGCGGGGCTGCCATGCCCTGATCCGCGACGGCGCCGTTCTGGTGGAGGAGGCCGCCGAGGTCCTGGCCGTCCTGGCACCGCAACTGCGCGGCCACCTGGGGGCGCTCCCGCCGCCCCCCGCCGCGGGCGGCAGCGCGTCCGACCCGGACCCGGGCGGGGCGGGCGCCGCCGCGGGGCCGGACCCGGATTACCAGCAACTGTTCGCGGCCCTGGGCTTCGATCCGGTCGCGCCGGACGAATTGATCCGCCGCACCGGGCTTCCCGCGGCGGCCGTCTCCTCCATGCTGTTGGTGTTGGAGTTGGGCGGTCATGTATCATCCTGTCCCGGCGGCCGCTACTGCCGTTCCCGGGCCTGATGGCCGCCGTTCCAGTCAGCCCCCGGGCTGGCGCCGCGCAGGAGGTTCTGATGGATGACAGCATGGTCGATGTTCTGATCTACCTGTTCGAGCACTATATGGACGGGGACGCTCAGCCCCCGACCGATCAGGATGAGTTGGAGGGCGAGCTCGCCGCGGCCGGATTCAGCGCGGGCGAGGTCGCCAAGGCCCTGCACTGGCTCGATGAGCTGGCGGCCGGTGCCGAGGCGCCCGTGTCGCACGGCCATGCGGTGGGCTCCATCCGCATCTACACGGACGCCGAGTGCGACAAGCTGGACCGGGAGGGCCGCGGCTTTCTGCTGTTCCTGGAGCAGATCGGCATCCTCGACCCGAGCAGTCGCGAGTTGGTGGTCGAGCGCGCCCTGGCGATCGACCACCCCTGGGTCGGGGTGGACGAGCTCAAGTGGGTGGTCCTGCTGGTGCTGCTGAACCGGCCGGGCCTGGAGGCCGCCTTCACCCGGATGGAAGACCTGATCTACAGCGATTCCTCGGCCTATCTGCACTGACTTCGGTATACCCTAGCGTCCCGCTCGCCCGAGCATCGAACCCCAGCAGGCCCTCACCGCCCATGAATCTCGTCGTCGTCGAATCCCCCGCCAAGGCCAAAACCATCAAGAAGTACCTGGGACCGGACTTCGAGGTGGTCGCCTCCTACGGCCATGTGCGGGACCTGATCCCCAAGGAGGGGGCGGTGGACCCGGAGCACGGGTTCGAGATGAAGTACCAGATCATCGAGCGCAACGAGAAACACGTCCAGGCCATCGCCAAGCTGCTGAAAGACGCCGACGCACTCTACCTGGCGACCGACCCGGACCGCGAGGGGGAGGCGATCTCCTGGCACCTCTACGAGCTGCTCAAGGCGCGCCGCCAGCTCGGCAAGCGGCCGGTCTACCGGGTGGTCTTCAACGAGATCACCAAGCGTGCGGTCCAGGAGGCCGTGGCCAACCCGCGCGAACTCGCCTACGATCTGGTCAACGCCCAGCAGGCCAGGCGCGCGCTCGACTACCTGGTGGGCTTCAACCTCTCGCCGCTCCTGTGGAAAAAGATCCGCCGCGGGCTCTCCGCCGGGCGCGTGCAGAGCCCGGCCCTGCGCCTGATCTGCGAGCGCGAGACCGAGATCGAGGCCTTCCTGAGCCAGGAATACTGGAGCATCGAGGCCGACTGCCAGGGCGAGACGCGCCCCTTTGCCGCCCGGCTCGTGGAGTTCGGCGGCGAGAAGGTGGAGCAGTTCACCATCACCGACGCCGCACGCGCGGCCGAGGTCCAGGCGGCCCTGGAGCAGGCCGCGGACGGCAAACTGCGCGTCGAGCAGGTGGAGCGCAAGCAGCGCAAGCGTTTCCCGGCCCCGCCCTTCATCACCTCCACCCTCCAGCAGGAGGCCGCGCGCAAGCTCGGCTTCACCGCGCTGCGCACCATGCGCGTGGCCCAGCAGCTCTACGAGGGCGTCGACGTGGGCGGCGGCGCCGTCGGTCTCATCTCCTATATGCGCACCGACTCGGTCAACCTGGCCCAGGAGGCGATCGCCGAGATCCGCGCCTATGTGACCGAGCGCTATGGTGAGGGGTACCTGCCCGAGCAGCCGCGCCTCTACAAGACCAAGGCCAAAAACGCCCAGGAGGCCCACGAGGCGATCCGCCCCACCTCGGTCCTGCGCGAACCGGGGGCGGTCAAGGCCTTCCTGAGCGTGGAGCAATTCAAGCTCTATGAACTGGTATGGAAGCGCTCCGTGGCCTGTCAGATGGCCCATGCCCTCATCAACCAGGTCTCGGTTTCCTTAAGCGCCGGCCCCGGCAACGGCTTTCGCGCCACCGGTTCCACCGTGGCGGAAGCGGGCTTCATGCGCGTCTATCTGGAGGGCCGCGACGACGCCACCGCCGCCGATGACGACGAGGACAGCAACCTCCCGCCGATGCAGGAGGGCGACCTCATCGTGCTCAAGGCCATCCGCGCCGAGCAGCACTTCACCGAGCCTCCGCCGCGCTTCAGCGAGGCGACCCTGGTCAAGGCCCTGGAAGAATTCGGCATCGGCCGGCCCTCCACCTACGCCTCCATCATCACCACCCTGCAAGAGCGCGAATACGTGGTGCTGGACAAGAAGCGCTTCCTGCCCACCGACGTGGGCCGGGTGGTCAACAAGTTCCTCACCGAATATTTCGCCACCTATGTCGATTACGACTTCACCGCCCGGCTGGAGGACGATCTCGACGCCGTCTCCCGCGGCGAGGCGGAATGGGTGCCGCTGTTGGAGCGGTTCTGGCGGCCGTTCAAGGAGCGCATCGACCACACCCAGGAGACGGTGAAGCGCAGCGACGTGACCCAGGAACCGATCGCCGAGATCTGCCCCAAGTGCGGCGGCCCCCTCTCCATCCGGCTCGGGCGCAACGGCCGCTTCATCGGCTGCACCAACTATCCGGAGTGCGACTACACCCGCGATCTGAACGCCGACAAGGCGGCGGCCGAGCCCAAGGAGGTCATCGAGGGGCGCGTCTGTCCCGACTGCGGCTCCCCTCTGGAGGTCAAGAATGGGCGCTACGGCAAGTTCATCGGCTGCAGCGGCTATCCCAAGTGCAAACACATCGAGCCGCTGGAGCGCCCGGAGGATACCGGCGTCACCTGCCCCAAGTGCACCAAGGGGACGTTGCAGAAAAAGAAATCCCGCCGCGGCAAGGTCTTTTTCTCCTGCTCGACCTATCCCAAGTGCGATTATGCCGTGTGGAACGACCCCATCGCCGAACCCTGCCCGCGCTGCGGCTGGCCGGTGCTGACCATCAAGACCACCAAGCGCAATGGGACCGAGAAGGTCTGTCCGCAGAAGGACTGTACCTTCAGTGAGCCGTACGAGGGGGTGGGGACTCCGGAAGAGGTGGAAGGCTAGGTCCGATGCAGAAGAGCGTCACCAGACACCCATTGACCGACCCCGACGCGGCGCGGCGGGACCTGGACTATTGGCGCAGCCGCAGCGCCGAGGAGCGGCTCTCCGCCGTCGAGGTATTGAGGCGCCAAGCCCATGGTGATACAGCCAGACTTCAGAGAACTGCTCGCCTTATTCAACAGCCGCGGGGTTGAGTATCTCATCGTGGGTGGCTATGCACTCCCGCGCCGGACGGGGCATTCGCCCCGTCCGACATGTTTCTGACGCGTTGCCCCCCGGTCTGGCGAGCCACCCCTTAACCGCTTGCATCCTCTGGATTACCCGGCGAAGATATGGAGATCCCGGGCACGGTCGAGCCACGCTTTGCGCTGCCCGGGACCCACGCCACCCCACCCGGAGAGCCCCATGAGCACCGATTTCGACGCCGCCGAAATCGACGACAGCAACCCCGGGCCCCGCTGCCCCGGTGTTCTGCTCCTGGACACCTCGGGCTCTATGGACGGCGAGCGGATCAAGGCACTCAAGGTCCTGGCCCAGATCGGCCCGCGCCAGCCGCTGGCGCTCAACGGGCTCGCGTTCCGCGAGATGTTCCAGTGGCTCTCCACCAGCATGCGCACCGTCTCCCGCGCCGAGGTGGACGCCGAGGTCCCCTTGCAGACCCCCATCGGTTGGGCCAAGGCATGACCTGGCGCGCCTACGGCGCCTCGGTTCGCGGCACCAGCCACCAGCGCAGCGGCCTGCCCTGTCAGGACGCCCACGGCTGGCGGGCGCTTCCGGCCGGCGGTCTGCTGTGCGCCGTCGCCGACGGCCTGGGCTCCGCCCCCCGCGCCGATGAAGGGGCGCAGCGTGCCGTCGCCGCCGCCCTCGACGCCCTGGAGGCGGCCTTGGCCGCCGCGCCGGCCGCGTTGGACGAGGCGGCCATCGCGGGGTACCTGCGCGCCGCCTTCGCCGCCGCCCGCGCCGCCCTGGAGCGCAACGCCGACCCCAACCCCCTGCGGGACTACGCCACCACCCTGCTGCTGGCCGCCGTCACCCCCGACTGGACCGCGGTCGGGCAGATCGGCGACGGGGCCGTGGTCGGACACTGGCCCGACGGCCGCCTGGAGACCCTGAGCCTGCCGCAGCGCGGCGAATATGCCAATGAGACCACCCCGCTTACCAGCCCGGACGCCGGCGCACGCCTCCAGGTTCGTGTCTGGCCGGCGCCCCTGCGCGCCCTGGCGCTCTTCAGCGACGGGCTGCAGGGGCTGTGCATCAACCTGACCACCGGCGCCCCCTTCGAGCGCTTCTTCGCCCCCTTCCTGCAGGCCCTCAGCGGACCCTTCGATGCCGACGCGATCGGCGCCCGCCTCGCCGCCTTCCTCGAGTCCGCGCGCGTCTGCGCCCGCACCGACGACGACAAGACTCTGCTCGTGGCCGGCCTCCCGGACCCCGCCTGACCATGAAGCCCCGTAGGGTCCGCTGCGCGGACCATCCCCGCTGCGCGGACCATCCCCGCCGCGCGGACCTATCCCGCGCCGCCCCGCCCCCTTGATCGCCCAGTTCACCGGCTCCGATGGCCAGACCTACCGCACCCAGACCGAACTGGCCCGCGGTGGCGAGGGCATCATCCTCACCGTCGCGGGCCGCACCGACGTCGTGGTCAAGCGCTATCTGGACGGCCAGGCGACCCCGGAGCGCGCGGCCAAACTGCGCGCCATGCTCGCCGACCCGCCCCGCGACGAGATGCGCGAGCGCTTCAAACACGCCTCCATCACCTGGCCGCTCGCCATGCTCCACGAGGGCCGCCGTTTCGCCGGTTTCCTGATGCCCCGCATCGACGGCGGCTCCTCGCTGCTCAACGCCTACAACCCTCGCGCCCGGGAGTTCCTGGGCCTGGACTGGAGCGGTCAGCACCACGTCGCCAAAAACCTCTGTACCGCCCTGCACGCCCTGCACCTCAAGGGCTATGTCATGGGCGACGTCAACCAGCGCAACATCCTGGTCACCGCCCGCGGCCTGGTAACCCTGGTCGATACCGACTCCTTCCAGGTCCGCGCCGGGCGCACCCTCTACCGCTGCCCGGTCGGGGTACCCGAGTACACCCCGCGCGAGTTGCAGGGCCAGCGCTTCGACCAGGTGGACCGCACGCCGGAGCACGACCGCTTCGGCCTGGTCGTGCTGCTGTTCCAGTTGCTCATGGACGGCTATCACGCTGTACCGGCAGTGGAACGACTCACCGGCCCGCTTGATCGCCCGCGCCGGGAAGGCATTGAACCGCGGAGACGAGGCGGCGGCGGATGGGCTGCTGCGGCAGGCCGCCGGGCAGGCCCCAGACCTGGTGTCCGCCTTCGCGCGCGACCGCGCCGAACGGCTCCGCGCGCTGGCCAAAGGGGCCAAGGCGGACGAGGGCAACCTGCGTGACCTGGCGCTGGCCGAGGCGGGGCGCTGGGATACGAAGCTACAAGCGGCGGCCAAGGTGCCGGGTGAAGCGCAGGCCGAGAAGCGGTTCGGGCCCCGCCAGTGCCCGGTCGGCACCATCGAACAGGAGATGGTCGAGATCCCCGGCGGCGACTTCCAGATGGGTTGCAGCCCCGACGACAGCCAGTGCTATCTTAACGAGAAAGAGCCGCACCAGGTCAGTGTGAAGACCTTCCGCATGGGCCGGTGTGAGGTGACCCGCGCGCAATGGGTGGCGGTGATGGACGCTAATCCGGCGCGCTTCAAAGGCGATGACCGGCCGGTAGAGAGCGTCTCTTGGAATGAGATCCAAGACTTCCTCGACCGCTTGAATGCCGACGGCAAGGGTCGGCCCTATCGCCTGCCGAGCGAGGCCTCCGCGCGGGACGGGGTTTGAAACCCCGTCCCGAATGTTTTTTCGGTGCCGACCACGGGTGGGAGCCGGCAGTCCCGGAAAAAATTTTCCGGACGGGGCGAATGCCCCGTCCGGCCCTTGAGGTTTGACCCTCGTGGCCTAGGTGCTTAGGTTGTACCGAAATACGCCGCCGACCCGCCACCTGGAGTCCAAGGCTTCAGCCTTGGAAGTGGGTCGCCAAGGCTGAAGCCTTGGACTCCAGTGCAACTCTTCTTATGACTCTTACCCTATAGGTCCCGGCATTGGCCGCGCCCACCCGCACCTTCATGTCGTTGGCGTAGACCTGGCAGGGGCGGCCCTGCATCTGCGTCCACAGTTGGCCGCCGACATTCATCACGATGGCGTTGTGGGCCGCGCTCCCCCCGGTCATGGCGAAGACCTCGCCGCCGATATACTCGCTGCGGCCCTCCAGGGCCGCGCGCTCGCCTTCCAGCCAGTCCTCGAAGCTCAGATGGGGTTTGGGTTGCAGTGACATGGGGGCGTCTGCCGGTGTTGGGGATGGGGGATTATAGACCCGGACCCGTGGTGCCCCATGGTTCCGCCGACCTGCCGGTGCGACTCCGCGGCACTCTGCGGCACCGCGCGGGACGGGGTTTGAAACCCCGTCCTGAACGTTTTTTCCGGCAAGCCGCCGCAGCTTCGCAGGTTAACGCAGCCCCATGTTTTCCCTCATGGGGTCTCGAACGGTCGTGGCCTCGCCGCGGCTGAAGCCGCTCCCACAGCGTTGCTGCGCGACTTTCACGGTAAAGCCTCAGTCTCCGGTTGTGGTACCCCTGGCTGGCAACGGGTGAAATTCGGCAGCGCAGATGACGAATGAGCGATCCTGAGCGTTATCCAGTGGTCGAGCGCGTCGGGCGTGGCGCAGCGAAAGTGGCACCGACCGCCTGACTGAGGCCCGAGGGCTTGGAGCCGCCGCTGGTCAGCCCCAAGTTAAGCGGTTCTTGCGGCGGTTGCGTCCGCCGGATGCGCCCGTCTCCTGCCTGATCCCGATTCATCCAACCACCGAGAGAACGCTATGCAGCCCAGAGCACTGGCCTTGACCATCGCCGTAACGCTCGCCACGCTGGCGCCCTGCGGCGGTGCCGCGTTGGCGGCCGATCCGCCGGTCCCGGCCCCGGCCGCCGCCCCGGCCCAGGTCCCGGCGCCGGCCTTCACCCTCGCCCCCTTGCCCTATCCCGCCGACGCACTGGCGCCGGTGATCGACCAGGCGACCATGGAGATCCACCACGACCGCCACCACGCCGGCTATGTGAAGGCCCTGAACGAGGCCGTGGCCGCCACCCCGGAGCTTCAGGGCAAGACCCTGGAGGCCTTGCTGGCGGGTGCCTCCAAGTCGACGGCGGTGCGCAATCTCGGCGGCGGTCACTACAATCACGCCCTGTTTTGGACCCTGATGGCCCCGGTGGGTCAGGGCGGCGAGCCATCGGCGGCGCTGAAGGCCCGGATCGATAAGGATTTCGGTTCCTGGGATGCCTTCACCAAGGCCTTTGAGGAGGCGGGCCTGAAGCGCTTCGGCTCCGGTTGGGTGTGGCTGATCTGGACCGGGGACAAACTCCGGATCATCTCCACGCCGAACCAGGATAACCCCCTGATGGACGTGGCCGAGGTAAAGGGCCAGCCGATCCTCGCCAATGATGTCTGGGAGCACGCCTACTATCTGAAGCACCAGAACAAGCGCGGGGACTACCTCAAGGGCTGGTGGCCGGTGGTGAACTGGACCCGCGTCAACGGGCTCTTCGACGCGGCGGCGGGGTAGGCGGCCACAATACCCCCTTCGGCGGGGGCGCGGGTGGCAACCCGTGCCCCCAGGGCTTCTCAATCGCATCGATAACGGACATGATTAGCCGATGGATGTCTTTCCCTACCCAGTAGCCCGTATCGGCATCATCGGCGGCGGCCAGCTCGGGCGCATGATGGTCAAGGCCGCCAAGCGCCTGGGCTGCACCTGCGTGGTGCTGGACCCGACCCCCGGCTCGCCCGCCGGGCAGGTGTCCGGGCACCAGATCGTCGGCGACTATCATGATCCGGCGAAGCTGCGGGAACTCTGCGAGTCCTGCGACGTCACCACCTTCGATATCGAGGACATCGACAGCGACACCCTGGAGGAACTGGCGCGCGAGGGCCGCCGGATCTATCCGTCCCCCCGGGTGCTGGCGGTGATCCAGGACAAGCTGACCCAAAAGCAGGCCCTGACGGACGCCGGTATCGCCACCGCGCCCTTCATCCCGATGCCGGAGCCCACGCCTGAGGCCTTTGCCGCCTTCGGCTATCCGCTGGTCCAGAAGGCACGCCGGGGCGGCTACGACGGGCGCGGGGTGGTCGTCATGCGCAGCGCGGCCGATTATCCCCAGCACCTCCCGGTGCCGTCCCTGGTGGAGCGCTTCATCCCCGCAACCAAGGAGTTGGCGGTGCTGGTGGCGCGTGGGCGCGACGGGGACTGCCGCTGCTACCCGGTGGTGGAGATGCAGATGCGCCCGGCGGGCAACATGCTCGACATGCTGCTGGCCCCGGCCGAGGTCTCGCGGGTGACCGCCGCCGCCGCCGCGTCATTGGCCCAGCGCACGGTGGAGTCCCTGGATGGCGTCGGGGTCTTCGGGATCGAGCTGTTCCTGACCGAGACCGGGGACCTAATGGTCAACGAGGTGGCGCCGCGCACCCACAACTCCGGCCACCACACCATCGAGGCGAACATGACCGACCAGTTCGAGCAGCACCTGCGCGCCGTGCTCGGCCTGCCGCTGGGCGCCACCGATCAGCTCTCGCCCGCCGTCATGATCAACCTGCTCGGCGCGCCCGGGCACCGCGGGCGCCCGGTCATCAAGGGGCTGGCCGCCGCGCTCGCCATCCCCGGGGTCTGCGTGCACATCTACGGCAAGGCCGCGGCCGCGCCCCTGCGCAAAATGGGCCATGTGACGGTGCTCGACCGGGATCTGGCGAGCGCCCGGCACAAGGCCGAGCGGGTCCGCGCCATCATCGAGATTACCGCCGAGGACCATCCATGAGCACCACTGTGAATGCAACGGCGCCCGGCCCGGGCGCCCGGCCGCTGGTCGGGATCATCATGGGCAGCGACTCGGACCTGCCGGTGATGCAGGAGACGGCCGACCTGCTGCGCGAGTTCGGCATCCCCTACGAGATGACCATCGCCTCCGCCCACCGCACCCCCAAGCGTCTCTATGACTATGCCGAGAGCGCGGCGGCCCGCGGCCTGCTGGTCATCATCGCCGGGGCCGGCGGCGCCGCCCACCTGCCGGGCATGGCGGCGGCCCTCACCCCGCTGCCGGTCATCGGGGTGCCGATCAAGACCTCCGCCCTCTCGGGTCAGGACTCGCTGCTCTCCATCGTGCAGATGCCCGCCGGGGTGCCGGTGGCCACCGTCGCCATCAACGGCGCCAGGAACGCCGGCATCCTCGCCGTCCAGATCCTGGGGACCGCGGACCCGGCCCTGCGGGCGCGGATGGTCGCGTACAAGCAGGGGCTGGAGGCGATGGTGTTGGAGAAGGCGGGGCGGATGGAGGCGGGGGCGAGCTGATTAGATTCGGTTGATCCTCGGGCGGGACGGGGCATTCGCCTCGTCCCGAGTGTTTATTGTCCCTGATCACTGCCGTGGGCCTGTGAGTCCTGAGAAAGCGTTGCGGACGGGGCGAATGCTCTGTCCCTCCCGAAGGAGAAATCATGCTTGGAGTGTTTGCCAACCGCAACGTGGAGCGGGACTTCGTTATCAACGAGTTTGAATTGCGCGCCGAGAATGAGTGTGATGTCTACATTGCCTCCGCGTTTTTCACTAATTTCGAGGTTGTCGAGCGCCTGCTAGCCAAGGGTTGTAAGGTCTTTATGGTGGTTCGCCTGGGCTTTCCTACCTGCCCCGAATATCGCGCGGGCAATCAAGCAACCTAACATCCAATTGCGTGTCTACACGAGCCCCCGCTTCCACCCAAAGCTCTACATTTTCGGCGACGTAGTGGCCTTGGTCGGGTCCGCCAATCTCACGCGGTCCGCACTCAGGGAAAACCAAGAGGTCGTCATCAGCGTCGATTCGAGCGACGACCGGTTTGTCGAACTCAGGGCGATCTTTGAAGGTTATTGGAACGGGGCGGACGTGCCCACCGACGCCCAATTGGCGATCTACAGAGAATTCTATAAGCAATTCGCCAAACACGACGCGGCAGCGGAGGCCCTCGGCCAAAAGGTGCTCGACAAGCTCGGGGGCACTCAAAGAGTTCGGCCAAGCCAATATCCAATAACTCATTGGTTGGTGTAACCGAGAGGAGTTGCCAATCATTAATGGACGCACCACCAAAGTCCTATGCTACTGCGGTTCAAGAGTGCGTCAGATTTGAGTGCGTCATGCCACGCAGAGGATGGGTTTCGCTGCGCTCTACCCATCCTACGGGACTGGACAATGCTGCCTTGCGGGCGGCTTCCGCTGCCAATACGCGACTCAACAAGCCCACTGCCCGTTGGTTTAGTTCTGTTGATTCACGTACGCGGGGAAGCGGCAGTATCGCCAGCACCAGCCAGTTCGCCGCGTCCCAGGAGGCGGGGTTCGGGAACAGTTCGCACTCGATGCGATCTAGAAACCGCTGGAGTATCGGCGCCGGTGCATGGGGCAGCAGCCGCTCCCCGAGCCCGTCCGCCTCCAATGCCTGGCCTTGTTGCGCCCGGGACTGTTCGACCTGAGCGTTCAGACGGGCCACCAGACTGGACCGGCCCGCGAACTGGGATTGTCTCGTGGGGACCGAGAAGCCATGGACAGCGATGGCGCGGCCGACCTCGTCGGAGTCCACCGCACGCCGCCCGGCCAGGGTGTAGGGCGGCCGTATCAGCAGGGTTCGGCCGCCATCGCGCACCAGTGCCCAGCCCTCCTCGGGGATCAGTGCCAGGATCTCCAGCATCTCAAACCTCCACCAGGTTCAGGGACAGTTCGGGCAACAGCGTCAGGACATCGACGAATGCCTGGCCCAGGGCCCGCTCACCGGCATCGAGCTTGCGGTTGAAGCTGTCGAAGGCCAGGTCCCACAGGGGCTGTTGCTCATCCGCGGTGATCCGGACCTCACAAACTCTCGACCTCAAACCCGACCACCGTGCGCCGCTTGCGGCTGAATTCGACGCCGATCAGGTGGATCGGCTGGCCGCTCGCCCGGTAGGGGTCGGCATAGCCGCGGTCCTTGAGCTGCTGGAGCGCGCCCCCCGCGGCGGTCAGTTCGACGACTTTGAACTCGAACAGATACACCTGGTCATTGAAGCGCAGGGCCAGGTCCAGGCGTCCGGCGTTGCTGCTCTCCTCCGGGGTCAGGTCCAGACCGAGCGAGGCGAAGCAGGCGTAGAAGACGCTGGCGTAATAGCCCTCGTAACGGGCGATGGGGTTGTTGCGATACCAGTCGCCCGGGATGCCGTCGAAGAAGGCGGTGAAGTGCTGCGAAAGGCCCGCGAAGTCGTTGGCTTCAAGCAGGCGGTAGAGCGACTTGCGCTGGCGTCCGTCAGCCGCGGCGGCCGGGGTCCAAGCCTCCAGCAGGGCGGTGTTGAGGCTTTGGTAGACCTCGCGGTTAGGATAGCGCAGGCGGTAAAAATAGCTTCCGCTGATGAACTCCTCGCGATCGATGGTGAGATAGCCCGACTGAAACAGCAGGGCTTCGGTACTCATGCGGTCGACATCGAAGGCTGAGAGCAGTGCGGCGTCGGTTTCCAGTTGGCCCAGTTCGGGGAGCCAGACCTGGCGCTGGGTCAGGACATCGATCAGAAAGGTCGGTGTTGCGGTCTCAAACCACCATGGCCGGAACTGGCGCTCTTGGAACAGCAACAACAGGTCGAAGGGATTGTAGACTGCCTCGCCGGTCCAGTTGTAGCCGTTGTACCAGGTGCGGATCAGGTCGCGGTCGAGACCCGCGAGCTCGGGGGTGAAGACCTGGTCGAGGTCCGCCTCGGTATAGCCGCAGATGGCCGAGTAGTCGCGCGAAACCGTGATATCGCGCAGGTTGTTGAGCCCCGAGAAGAGACTGACCTTGCTGAATTTGCTGACCCCGGTCAGGAAGGCAAAGCGCATGTCGGCGTCGGCGCCCTTGATCACCGAGTAGAGGTTGCGCAGCCCGTCGCGAATCTCGCGCGCGGCGTCCGGGTCGGTCAGGTTGTCGAGGATGGGCTTGTCGTATTCGTCCACCAGGACCACCACGCGCTCACCGTGCTGGGCGTGCGCCGCGCTGATCAGGCCGTGGAAGCGTCCGGAGATGCTGCGGTGGGGGCTCCTGACGCCGAGCCTGGTCTCGTTGTCGGTCAGCAGTTCACCGATCTTTTCGTCCAGTTCGACGCGGCTGCGCAGGACGCCGTCGGCGAAGCTCAGCCGGACGACCGGATAGCGCCGCCCCCAGTCCCAGCGTCCGTGCGCCTGGAGCCCGCGAAACAGTACCTCGGTGCCGCTGAAGACCTCGGCGAGCGTATCCAGGAACAGTGACTTGCCGAAGCGGCGCGGGCGCGACAGGAAATAATACTTGCCCTGTTCGATCAACTGCAGGGCAAAGCCGGTCTTATCGACATAGTAGCAGTCGCTCTCGCGGATCTCGCGAAAGGTTTGGATGCCGATGGGGAGGATGCGACGGGTCATGGTGACGCTTAGCGAGGCCCCTCAGACCGACGAGTCGGCGGCCACGGTAGCGGTGCCCGCCCCGGGTCCGAGGTCATCGTGGTCGCGACGGACCCCGCCAGTGCGCGGGCGGGGCCACCCTGATCAGTCGTGTACCACCTTGAACATGTCGTGGCGGGTGACGATGCCGACCGTGGTGCCGGACTCGTCGACCACCACCAGTCGGCGGGTCCGCGCCTCTTCCATGCGCGCGATCGCCTCGGTCAGGGGGGTGGCGCCGGTCACCGTCTGGACCGGGTGACTCATGATCCCGCTCATATGGGTCACGACCAGGTCGACGCCCTCGTCGCCCAGGCGGACCAGGTCGCGTTCCGTGACGATCCCGACCGGGCGGCCGTGACGCTCGACGATCACGCTGCCCAGGTGCCGGTCGGCCATCACGCGGACGGCCTCGCGCACCAGCGCGTCCTCGGGCAGGGTGACCACCCCGCGGGTCATGATGGCGTTCACGTCGGTATCGGCCAGGAGGTCCTTCGTCGTCAGGCGGTCGATCAGGTCCGCTTCGCTGATGATCCCCGCCACCCGGCCAGCTTGGTCGGTGACGATGAGGTGGCGGACCCGCCGTTCGGCCAGCAGGTGGTAGGCGTCGCGAACGGCCGTGTCGGTCGGGGCGGTGAGCGGGGGCGTGCGCATCGCCTCACTGACCGGTACCGCCTCGGGGTCCCGGTGCTGCGCGGCGAAGCGCACCGCGTCGCGCTCGGTGAAGATGCCGACGGGGCGCTCGGCGTCCGTCACCACCAAGGCGCTGATGCGTTGCCCGCGCATCACGGACAGCGCCCACTGGACCGAATAGTCCGCGGGAACCGCCGTGGCCGGGGATGTCATGATGTCCGCCAGGGTCGTGGGCAGCAGGCCCGCGGCGACGGAACCGTTAGCAGATGGGGACGGTTGCAAGTGCGGGCACTCCCAGAGCCAGTAATATCGATCACCGAGCGACTAAGACTAAAAGCGCGACGGCTTAAGCCCCCACGATAGCCGGGCTTGGCGTGTCCGTCAAGATTGCGGTGCCTTCCCGGCAGCGATCAGCGTCGATTTCAGGTTATGCTTGGGGAACTGGGCCGCGTCGGGCCTCTCCGACCCGTGCCGGCGTCCCCTGGACCGAACCGGAGTTAGCCGTGGACATCGCAGAATTACTCGCCTTCAGCGTCAAGAACAACGCCTCCGACCTCCATCTCTCGGCCGGCCTGCCGCCGATGATCCGGGTGGATGGGGATATGCGTCGCATCAATGTTCCGGCGTTGGAACACCGTACCGTGCACTCGCTGGTCTACGACATCATGGATGATAAGCAGCGCAAGGACTACGAGGAGTTCCTGGAGACCGACTTTTCCTTTGAGATCCCAGGGGTGGCGCGCTTCCGCGTCAACGCCTTCAACCAGAAACGGGGCGCCGCGGCGGTCTTCCGCACCATCCCGTCGAAGGTCCTGAGCCTGGAGGACCTGAAGGCCCCGCCGATCTTCAAGGACATCGTGAACGTCCCGCGCGGCCTGGTGCTGGTAACGGGGCCGACCGGCTCCGGCAAGTCCACCACCCTGGCGGCCATGGTGGACCACTTAAACGACAACGAGTACGCCCACATCCTCACGATCGAGGACCCGATCGAGTTCGTGCACACCAGCAAGAAGTGTCTGGTCAATCAGCGCGAGGTGCACAAGGACACCCTGGGTTTCAGCGAGGCCCTGCGCTCGGCGCTGCGCGAGGACCCGGATATCATCCTGGTGGGTGAGATGCGTGACCTGGAGACCATCCGGCTGGCGCTGACCGCCGCCGAGACCGGCCATCTGGTCTTCGGCACCCTGCACACCACCTCCGCGGCCAAGACCATCGACCGTATCATCGACGTCTTCCCGGCGGCGGAGAAGGACATGGTGCGCTCCATGCTCTCGGAGTCCTTGCGCTCGGTCGTGGCCCAGACGCTCCTGAAGAAGATCGGCGGCGGGCGTTGCGCCGCCCACGAGATCATGATCGGCACCCCGGCCATCCGTAACCTGATTCGCGAGGCCAAGGTGGCGCAGATGTACTCGGCCATCCAGACCGGCCAGGCCCACGGAATGCAGACCCTGGATCAGAATCTCAAGGATATGGTGCAGAAGGGCTTGATTTCTCGTAAGGATGCCAAGACCAAGGCCCAGAATAAGGACGACTTCATGTAGGCGCGCCGCCGCCCTCGGTTCACCCTGCCACCCGCGCGCGCACCGGCGGCCGCCTGCCTAACCCTAAACGCTTCAAGGTACTGACCATGGACCTGAAACAGGCGATGGAAGAACTGCTGTCGATGATGGTGAAGAAGAAGGCGTCGGACCTGTTCATCACCGTCGGCTGGCCCCCAAGCATCAAGGTGGACGGCGTGGTGCGCCCGGCGGCCAAGGACAAGCTCACCGCGGAGCAGGTGCGGGACCTGGTCTTCCTGCTCATGAACGAGCGTCAGAAGGCCGAGTTTCTGAAGACCAACGAGTGCCAGTTCGCCATCGATCGGCCCACGCTCGGGCGTTTCCGCGTCAGTGCCCTGGTGCAGCGCGACGCCGCCGCCATGGTGCTGCGCCGGATCGAAACCAAGATTCCCACGCTGGAGGAACTCATGCCGCCGCCGGCGCCGCGGGAGGCACCCCGGCGTGCCCCACAGGTGCAGGAGGGAGGCGTTCGCCCGCCGCCGCCGAAGGAGGAACCGACCTTTCCGCCGGTCGTGAAGACGTTGAAGGACTTCGCCCTGACCAAGCGCGGCATGGTGATCTTCGTCGGCGGGACCGGGACCGGCAAGTCGACCTCGCTTGCGGCCCTGGTGGGCTACCGCAACCATCTGAGCACCGGCCACATTATCACCATCGAGGACCCCATCGAGTTCGTCCACGACCACGACGGGTGCATCATCACCCAGCGCGAGGTCGGCGTCGATACGGAGTCGTTCGAGGTGGCGCTGAAGAATACCCTGCGCCAGGCGCCCGATGTGATCCTGATCGGCGAGATCCGCACCCGGGCGACGATGGAGTATGCCATCACCTTCTCCGAGACCGGGCACCTGGTGCTCGCCACCCTGCACGCCAATAATGCTAACCAGGCCCTGGACCGCATCATCAACTTTTTCCCCTCGGAGGCGCACAATCAACTCTTTCTGGACCTGTCATTGAACCTCAAGGCGGTCGTCGCCCAGCAGTTGGTCCCGCGCAAGTCCGGTCAGGGGCGGCGCGCCGTGATCGAGATCCTCATCAATACCCCGCTGGCCGCCGACATGATCCGCAAGGGCGAGGTCCATAAGCTCAAGGAACTGATGAAGAAATCCCGTGAGCAGGGGATGGTCACATTTGATCAGGCCCTCTATGACCTCTATCAGGAGGGGGAGATCAACTACGAGGAGGCCTTACGGTTGGCCGACTCGGCGAACGAGGTCCGGCTCATGATCAAGCTGCAGGGCGGCGGCGAGCAGCACGACGCCATGACGCGCGCCATCTCGGAGATCTCGCTCATCGAGCAGGAGGACGACGGGATGCCGTTGCGGCTGGGTGATTAGTACCCCCGAGGAACGGTTCACTAAGAGGTTAACCACGTCTATCAGGGCAAATCCATTAGGGAGTAGCTGCAGCGTCGTTGTCGTTGTCGTTGTCGTTGTCGTAATCGAGGTTATCGTAACGCCCTGGATTCTCTCGCACCCCGAATTGCATCTGTTGTCCGATTACGACAACGACAACCATGGCGTTTGTGCTTGACTTGTTACCTCACCCCCCCGATTTCCTCCGGCGCATCCGCCGCCCCTCAACTCAATGGTTCCGCTATGGCCGCGCGCACGACACCGCCCAACCTCGTCCACATTCTCTGGATCAAGCCGTCGCATTACGACGATGACGGCTATGTGATCCAGTGGTGGCGCTCCTCTCTGCCGGCCAACAGCCTGGCCACGGTCTACGGCATCGCCCTGGACTGCGCGCAGCGCCGCGTCCTGGGCCCCGAGGTCGAGATTCGCGTGCGGGCGCTCGACGAGACCAACAGCCGGGTCGACCCCGCCCGCCTGGTGCGGGAGCTTCAGGCCGGCGGCGCTCGGGTGCTGGTGGGGCTGGTCGGGGTGCAGACCAACCAGTATCCCCGGGCGCTGGACCTGGCCCGCCGCTTCCGCGCCTTGGGCGTGGCGGTGGCGATCGGCGGCTTCCATGTGAGCGGCTGTCTGGCGATGTTGAAGGAGCGGCCGGTGGAGTTACAGCAGGCCCTGGACGGCGGCATCACGCTCTTCGCCGGGGAGTTGGAAGGGCGCCTGGAGGGGATGTTACAGGACCTGATGGGGGCGGGGCTCAAGCCGCTCTACAACTATCTCCTGGACCTGCCGGACATGACCGGTACGCCCACGCCCATCCTGCCCGCCGACCGGGTGCGCCTGACCATGGGCCGGCGGGCAAGCTTCGACGCCGGGCGCGGCTGCCCCTACCAATGCAGCTTCTGCACCATCATCAACGTCCAGGGCCGCAAGTCCCGGCATCGCGACGCCGACGACGTGGAGCGCCTGGTGCGCGCCAACTGGGCCCAGGGCATCACGAACTTCTTCATCACGGATGACAACTTCGCCCGCAACACCCAGTGGGAGGCGATCTTCGACCGGCTCATTGCGCTCCAGGGGCAGGGGATCGTCCTGCAGCTGGTCATCCAGGCCGACACCCAATCGCACCGCATCCCCCATTTCATCGAGAAGGCGGGCAAGGCCGGCGTCACGCGCATCTTCATGGGGATGGAGAGTATCAACCCGGATGCGCTCAAGAGCGCCCAGAAGGGCCAGAACAAGATCACCGACTACCGCGCCATGCTCCAGGCCTGGCACCGCGCCGGGGTCCTGACCTATGCCGGCTATATCCTGGGGTTCCCCAACGACACCCCGCAGACCATTCGGCGCGACCTGGCCATCATCCAGCGCGAGTTGCCCGTGGATATCCTGGAGTTCTTTATCCTCACGCCGCTGCCCGGCTCCCTGGACCACCAGCGCCTGGTGGAGGCCGGGGTCCGGCTGGACCCGGACATGAACAACTACGACACCCAACACGTCACCACGGACCACCCGCTCATGAGCGCGGACGAATGGCTGGGCATCTATCGCGAGGCCTGGGACCGCTTCTACAGCCCCGCGCATGTGGCCACGGTGCTGCGCCGCGCCCGCGTCTGGGGCTACGACCCCAAGCACATGATGAGTAAGCTGTTCGCCTTCCACGCCCCGATCGTCTATGAGCGCCTCCACCCCCTGGAGGGCGGCCTGTTGCGCATCAAGCGCCGCCGCGAGCGACGCCCGGGACTGCCCATCGAGCACCCGGCCGTCTTTTACCCCAAACTCGCGCTGGAGTTCGTCCGCAAGTACGCGGGGGCCTATCTGATGCACCGGCGCTACCAACGCATCCTGGCCCAGGTCCTGGCAGAGCCGGCCGGTACCTATACGGACG
This sequence comes from Candidatus Thiodictyon syntrophicum, assembly GCF_002813775.1. NCBI lineage: Bacteria > Pseudomonadati > Pseudomonadota > Gammaproteobacteria > Chromatiales > Chromatiaceae > Thiodictyon > Candidatus Thiodictyon syntrophicum. The sequence goes on along the minus strand of NZ_CP020370.1, from coordinate 4,857,216 downwards.
CCGCCATGGCACCCGTGGATGAGGCGGGCGACGAACACCTGGCGCTCTTTACCGCCACCGCGGCGGCCCGAGAGTTTGTGCAGAAGCGGCGCTCGCGTAAGGCGGTCCTCGGCGGCACCTAGGCGCTTGCCGGCGGCCTATTCCTGCACGATCAGGTCAGGCCCGGCACTACCCGACCACCACCTCATCCCAGTCGAAGATCGGCTGGGCCAGCGGGGGCTGGATGAGGGTGCCCTGGGCATAGCGCACGCCGCTGGCCCAAACCGGGCCGATCAGGGCGGGGTCGTCGAGGCCCGGGCGCGAGCAGCGCGGTCTCCAGGATCAGCGCCAGGTACTTGGGTCCCGTAGCAGGCCGGGCCGCCGCGTCATGGTCGTCGGCGGTGCGCAGATCGATCCCCTGTTCTGCGAGCAGCGCAGCGAGACGCTTGGGTAGCTTGGGGTCGGTACCGAGGTACAGGACCTTGGGCTCGATGGTCTGTGCGCTATCGTTACGGTCGTACATTTCGCTCCGGCGGCAGTCCGCCCGGCCCTGGATGCGGATAGTCAAACCACAGCAAAGCGGGACCGCAAGCGGCGGTAGGGCGTCACAAACCCAACAGTGCCCCGCGGATCAGCGGGCGGGCGACGCGGGCGCATCATCCTATAATCCACAGATGGACACAGATGAACACAGATTTTCTTCGGCTTGTCATGCGCTTATCGCTATTGTTTCAGGCACCGGCGAGGTCAGTCCCCGGTCAAGTGTAAGTTAATGAATCATCTGTGATAATCTGTGTTCATCTGTGGATGACTGCGCTTTCCGGGATTGTCGATGCGTGCCGATGCGTGCCGGCCGTCAGGGCAGGATCTCGACCGGGATACCCTGGGTCGTGAGTGACCAGATCTCGTCGATTTCCATATTGGTGACGGCGATGCACCCGAAGGTCCAATCGCCGGAGCGCTTCTCACTGCCCGCCGTGGGGGTGCCGTGGATCATGATCAGACCGCCCGGGTCGTTGCCTTTCACCCGTGCCCGCAGGCGATCGCTCGGGCTTGGATAGGAGATACGCAAGGCCTTGCGGTACTTGCTCCGGTCGCGGCGCTGATCGATGAAGTAGCGCCCCTCTGGGGTACGCCCGTCTCCCTGATAGCGCTTGTGGCCGGTCGGCTGGTAACCCAACGCGACCTTGTAGGTACGCAAGGCGGTGTTGCCCCGCATCAGATAGAGACGCCGTGCCGATTTCTTGACGAGGATCCGGTCGGCGAGCGGCAGTGCGTCCGTGCGCTCAGCCGCGGCCGGTGCGGCGGCGGGCGCGGGCGGCCGCGGGGCGGGTTTGCTCAGCCAGGGCAGGGAGAAGGCGTGGGCGGCGAGTGGGCTGACAAGGGCGCCGAGCAAGAGCAGTGAACGGTAGAAATTGCGCATGTTGACCAGCTGGTTGCGAGGGGAAGTTAAGGTGTTGCCTAGTTTACCCACCTGGCACGGCTGGCGCTATCGCCAGGGTGCGATCAGAACTGACGTGGTGACCGAGATCCCGGGTGCGCTGTCGTTGTCGTTGTCGTAATCGAATAATCCGACCACGATTACGACAACGACAACGACAACGACAACCGGTCCGTGAGAATGTCCGGTAGCTGTTCCCTACCGCGACCGCCGGTGTGGCAACCTGGTCGGTTCCGGGTTGCAAGCGCGGGCGTTGCGCCCGCGCTCCCGGAGCGGCCGTTTCGGCCTCCCCCGTTGGGGAGCCGACCGCCCCGTCTGATCGCCCATTACAAGGACGCGAACTCCGGGCCATGCCGATAGATCCGAATCACCCCGCCGTGGCGCAGGTCGTTGGCCGCGACCGGGTTCCAACGCATCAGGTCGCCGACGCTCACGTCGTAGCGGCGGGCGATGCCATCCAGGGAGTCGCCCTTGCGCACCCGGTGGTTGACCAGGTTGGCGGCCGTCATGCCGCCGCCCGGGTCGGCGCTGTCCCGGCCTGGGATGCGCAGGCTCTGCCCAGGGAGCAGGGGCTCGCGCGGCTGCATCGCGTTCGCTTCGGCGAGTTCGGTCAGGTCCACCTTGCGGGCGCGGGCGACGGACGCGAGGGTGTCACCGCCCTTGACCACATAGACGGTGGTCGCGGACTTAGCCGTCGGTGCTGGTGTGCTCGGTCGGGCAAGTGCCTGGGCGACCGCCCTTGGGTTGGCGACGGCGAGCGGCGTGGCCGCCATGACCCGGGACTGGGGCAGCGCGGCGGTGACGCGCGTGCCGGTTCCGGCCGGGACCACCAATTGTCCCGGACCCTGCGGGGATGTCTGGCCGCGCTTGAGCCCGGCATTGAGCGTCTGCAACTGTGCGAGCCCGATACCGCTGGCCGCGGCGACGCGCGCCAGGTCCACGGGCCGATCCGTGCGCACCACCTCCAATTGGGGCGCGCTCGGCACCGGCGGCAGGTGCACCCCGTTTTGCGCCGGCTCTGCCACCATGCGGGCGGCCGCCAGGATCTGGGGGACGTAGTTCTTGGTCTCGTTGGGCAGGTTCAGGGACCAGAAGTCGGTGGGCAGGCCGCGTGCACGGTTGGCCGCCTGCGCGGACTCGACCCGGCCCGGGCCGCAGTTGTAGGCCGCCATGGCCAGTTCCCAGTCGCCGCCCAGGCGTCGCTGGAGTTGTTGCAGATAGTCCATGGCCGCGCGGGTGGAGGCCATGACGTCGCGCCGCTCATCCTGCCAGGCGTCCTGGCGCAAGCCCATCTCGCGGCCGGTGTAGGGCATGAACTGCCACATGCCGGCGGCCGCCACCGGGGAGGTGGCCGCTGGGTTGTAGCGGCTCTCGATGTGGGGGAGCAGGGCCAGTTCGGCCGGCAGCCCACGCCGTTGTATCTCGCCGATGACCACATGGAGATAGGGTTTGGCCCGTTCCGAGAGCTTCGCCAGGAATTGCGGGTCGCGGCGGAAGGCGCTGACCTTCTCGTCGATGCGCCCGTTGGCGTGGAGATTGAGCTTCATGTCGGCGCGTACACGCGTCCACAAATCGGCGCCCGACCCCTGGGGGCTGCGCCCCGGGCGGGTGCCGCGTGGTGCCTCCCCGGCGGGGCGGACGTAACCATATTCGCGGGCGGAAACGAGACTGCCGTAGCCGTCCTCACCGGCGGTGTAGCGGGCCTCTTTGGTGGCGCAGCCGGAGACGGCAAGCGCGGCAAGAAAAATGGAAAAAGGCGTGCCTGAGCGACGCGCCATGCGTGTAAAAGATCTCATCGAACCCCCGGAGCCAAGCGTAAGTGCTTGGTTTAAATCGCTTCTCACGAGTTATACGGGTCATGATACGCAAACCTGGCGGTCATTACCAGACCTTAGACCCGGGCATGAGCGCTGGGGGTACGGGGACAGGGCGCCCGTTACCGGCTACCATGGGCGGCCTTCGGGGACCTGCGAGCGCCGGTGCGCCGTGGTCTTGCGCCTGACGTTGGGGGGCGCCGGCGCGGGCCGGGTTCGCGCGCTTGCGGCCCCTTCACGTTTTACCGCGCCCTCATAGAGGCAATTGAATGACCGGTTGCAGAGGCCCAGGCTCTTCCTTCGCAAGTCTCGAGCACTGGTACCGCACGCCCCTTGGCCGGGAGGTGGCGGCCAGGGAGGGGGACTGCCTGATGGAACTGCTCCACGATACCTTCGGCTACTACCTGGTGCAGATCGGCGTCGGCGCCTGCTTCCCTGAGGTCTTGGCGGCGAGCCGCATCCGCCATCGGGTGCTGGTGCCCGCCCAGTTGCCGAACGGACCGCACGGCCTGGAAGTCGTGGCGAATCCGCAGGCGCTGCCGCTGGCCGCCGACGCCGTCGATGCGATACTGCTGCCCCACACCCTGGACTTCGCGGCGGACCCGCGGCTGGTGTTGCGCGAGGTGGAGCGGGTGCTGATCGCCGAGGGGCGTGTGATCATCCTGGGGTTCAATGCGCTCAGCAGTTGGGGCCTGCTGCGGTTGCTGTACCGGTCGCGCCGGCGCGTGCCCTGGTGCGGGCGCTTTCTTACCACGTACCGGGTCGAAGACTGGTTGTCACTCTTGGGGTTCGATGTGGAAGTGCGCAAACAACTCATGTTCAGGCCGCCCATGCGCGGCGCCCAGGGGCGCCGCCTGGCGGTGCTCGATGCCCTCGGGCGGGGGTTGTGGCCGGCCCTGGGTGGTGTCTACGCGATCAAGGCGGTGAAGCGTGTCTCTACCCTGACCCCGTTGCGGCCGTCGTGGAGCGCCCGCCACGCGCTGCTGGCCGGCGGGGCGATGGAGCCGAGCACCCGCCAGGGTCTGTCGGGGGCCGGCCGGGGCGGCCCTTGTGCCCGCGGTGGTTACGATGTCTGAGCCGGTTCTGGCCTTTACCGACGGCGCCTGCAAGGGTAACCCCGGGCCCGGGGGCTGGGGCGTCCTGCTGCGCTACGGTGCGATCGAGAAGGAACTGTGCGGGGGCGAGCGTGCGACCACCAACAACCGCATGGAACTCATGGCCGTGATCGCCGCGCTGGAGTCGCTCAAGCGGCCAACCTGCATCAAGGTCACCACCGACTCCCAGTATGTCAAACGCGGCGTGACCGAGTGGATGACCAACTGGAAACGCAACGGCTGGCTCACCGCCGGGCGCCAGCCGGTCAAGAACCGGGACCTCTGGGAGCGGCTCGACGGCGCCCTGACCCCCCACCAGGTCAGTTGGCACTGGGTCAAGGGCCACGCCGGTCACGCCGAGAACGAGCGCGCCGACCGCCTGGCCAACCAGGGCATCCCGCGCTGAGAGGCTGAACTATGCGTCAGATCGTCCTGGATACCGAGACCACTGGGTTGGACCCCCGGGAAGGCCACCGCCTGATCGAGATCGGGTGTATCGAGCTGATCGATCGCCGGCTGACCCGCAACAATTTCCACCAATATCTTCAACCGGATCGGGAGATCGACGCCGCGGCGGTGGAAGTCCATGGAATCACCAACGAGTCGCTGCGCGACAAGCCCCGCTTTGCGGAGATTGCCGAGGCCTTCCTGGAGTATGTGACGGGGGCCGAGCTGATCATCCACAACGCCGCCTTCGACTGCGGCTTTATCGACAGCGAACTCAAGCGCTGGCGCGACGACGGGGCGCGAATCAATGCCCTGTGCGCGGTCACCGACACCCTGGCGCTGGCGCGCCGCCTGCACCCCGGCCAACGCAACAGCCTGGACGCGCTGTGCAAGCGCTACAGTGTGGACAATTCCCACCGGGACCTGCATGGCGCGCTGCTCGACGCTGAGATCCTGGCCGACGTCTATCTGGCCATGACCGGCGGGCAGGTGGTCATGCATCTGGGCGGGGAGCCGCAGTTCGAGCCCGGGGGCCGCAAGGCCGTGACGCAACGCGGGCGTTTGGACCCGCTGCGACCGCGGCTGCGGGTGGTGGCGGCCGATGCCCAGGCCCAGACCGCCCACGGCGCCCGCCTGGCTGCCATCGACAGGGCGAGTAGCGAGGGGTGTCTGTGGCTGGCGGAGGAACCGGTCGGTTAGTGAACCGTTCCTTTGCGCTACCTACTCCACCCCCAACGCCTTGAACGCCGCATCCACCGGGTCCGCGTAGAACGAGGTCTGAAACTTGGCGAACAGCTCGCCGGGGATGGTCGCGATGTCGCGTACGCTCGCCATCGGCAACAGGAGCCGCTTGGCGCCGGAGTCGAAGGCGACTTGCAGGCACTCGGCCAGGTTCTCCACGGGGATCAAGCTCCCGCCCAGGCTCATGTCGCCGAGGACGACCAGTTGCCCTTGCAGCGGCTTCTGCATGATCCCCGAGCACAAGGCGACGAAGCTCGGCAAAGTCATCGCCCTGGTGGCCCCCGTGTTGTGCAACTCGACGACATGCAGGTGATAGTCGTGATCGCCGGCCCTTGCCAGTCCACTGACCCGGCTGAGATTCGCCTTGAAGTAGTCGAACGCGACCTTCACCGCCTCCTTGGCCCCGCTGTTCGATCCCAGGCCGGACACATTGAACCGGCCGTTGCCGGCCGTGGTCTGGGTCTCCAGTCGGTAGAGACCCAGATGACCGCTGGCGCCGGTAGCCACGGTATGCAGCACGCCCGGATTGAGCGGGCCATCCGGAATCAGCTTGTCGCCCCCTTGCTCCGGTACGCTGACGAATCGCTCGTCGCGCGTCTCCTGGTCGATGTAGGAGAAGTGCACATCGAAGAACTCCATGCCGCCGATCTTCTTGAGCTGCTCCTTCACCCGGCGGCGCGCCTCCAGCGCGTACTCCAGGCAGCGGCGCACCGCCTCCTTGTCGTAGGCCCCGTGGGGATAGAGCAGCTTGAGCAGGCCCGAGACGGTGCGCCGCACGGCGATGGTGTCGCGCTGATTCAGGTTGTTGCCGAGCTTGAAATACCGGTCGATGGCATCGGAAAAGTTGCGCTTGCGCATCTCACGCATGAACTCGGCCAGGTAGTCGGTGATCAGCCCGTACTGATTGGTGAAAAACTCCGGGCGCATCTTCGGGACTTCCCAGCCGGGGATGTAGGCATGGAAACGGTCGAAGAAGGCGGAGTCGATCATCGACTCCGGGAATGGCGCCAGCAGGTGGCTGGTCTTCACCAGGGTGTCCACCGGCTGGTTGAGGTTGCCCACGAACACCATGCTCGCCGAGGCCTGGATGGCATCGCGCCCGCGGGCGAAGGACCCCGAGGCCATGAAGTCCTTCATGATCTGCACGCCGTCCTTGTCCTTGAAGGAGATGCCCGCCACCTCGTCGAAGGCCACCACATCCCACAGGCCCACCAGCCCCACGAGACGGCGCGCCATGTTGTAAAACAGGTTGGCCACCGTGGTCTGGCCGCCCGAGATGAGGATGCTGTTGGGGCTGATCTCCTTGTAGATGTGGCTCTTGCCGGTCCCCCGCGGTCCCAGCTCGCAGCAGTTGTAGTTGTTCTCGACGAAGGGGACCATCCGCGCCAGCAGGTGCCACTTGACCCGCTCGGTCAGATTCGCCGGTTCCATCCCGGTGGAACGGCACAGGACATCGATCCACTGGGCCTCGGAGAACGCCAGGCGTCCCTCGAACAGCCCCGCCAGGTCCATGTTGGGCATCTGGATCGGTTTGAGGTCGCCGATGGTGAAGGGCGAACCCTTCTGTCCCTCTTCAAAGAAATATTGAACCGTGACGATGCACCAGATCCCGCCCACCAGCAGCTTCTCGAACTGCTTCACGTAACTTCCCGGGATCACGGCATCCTTGACCCCCAGGTTCGACAGCAGGGCCTCGTAGAGGTCGCGGCGCTCGTTGAGCCGCACCGTTACCTTGTCGATGACCTTGTAGCTGCCCCGCTCCTTGATCTTGGACTTGACCTTCTCCGCCTCATCCGGCCGCACATAGTTCTCGGCCAGGATCGTCTTCACCGTCTCCATGCCATCGCGGATGATCGCCTCGTCGTCCGACGCGCAGTACATGCCGAGCAGGTACTCCAGCACGTAGACAGGGACGTTCGCCCCCTCCTTGATCAGCTTGGTGAGATCCTTGCGCACGACCTTGCCGGCAAAATGCCGGTTCAACAAGCCATCTAAGTCATTCATATCCACAGAAGCTGTACAGTCAGGCGAATGAAGATTAAGAGTTTATCCACAGATGACACAGATGAACACAGATAAATTCTTCTCTTCATCTGTGTTCATCTGTGTCATCTGTGGACCGATTCCTTCTTATCATCGATGGACGCATGATGACGCCACCACGCCGTCAAGATCGACGGTATCCACAGAGGTTCCGGGTTCAGGCAAAGAAAGACGAAGAATTTATCCACAGATGGACACAGATAAACACAGATAAATTCAGTGCGCGTCTCTTCATCTGTGTTCATCTGTGTCATCTGTGGACAATCTCTTTCTTGTCATCTGCGGATCAGAATATCAAGCGCTCGTATTGGAGTCTGGCCGCGCCGAAGTTGAGGATGAGGCCGCGTTTGAGTCTTGACGCTTTCAGATAGTTGAGCAACTGGGCTTTCTCCCCGCCGCTGATTGCGGACAGTGCCTTGATTTCGACGAGCACTGCCTCGAAACATACCAAGTCAACGCGGTAGACCACAGACAGCTTTTCGCCTTTATAAAAAATCGGGATCGGACATTCCGTCTGAAACGGAATATCTCTTCGCCGAAGCTCCAAGGTCAAAGCCTCATGATAAACCCGTTCCAGGAAGCCATGCCCCAACTCCGAATGAACAGCCATCGCCGCACCAATAATCGCAAAGGTCTGCGGGTCCGTTTCTCTATCCACTGATATTCTCTCCAAATGGGGTAAAGAAGAATGATTATCCACAGAGGTTCCGGGTTCAGGCAAAGAAAGACGAAGAATTTATCCACAGATGGACACAGATGAACACAGATAAATGCAGCGCCCGTCTCTTCATCTGTGTCCATCTGTGTCATCTGTGGACAATCTCTTTCTTGTCGCCGACGATTCGTAAGTGAAGATCATTATCCACAGATGACACAGATGTTCACAGATGAAGAGAAATATCTGAGTTCATCTGTGTCATCTTTGAAAAACTTGTCTACCGGAATACCCGGCGGATACTGGCCGGAGCCTGGCAAGCCCTCTTATCTGTGTTCATCTGTGGACAAAATTCTTCCTTCCATCGTTACCCTCTGTGGATCAGAAGTCGTTAATGAAGGCCAGGTCGATCGTCACGTCGAAGCGCGCCTCTTCCACCCCGGTCTCGGTGTCGCGCAGGATCAACTGGAAGACCTTCTTGCTGTCGAAACGCCGCCCCTCCAGGGTCAGGCTCACCGTCTTCTTCCACTGGTTCATGTCGGTCGAGGGGCTGTCGAAGGTCAGGGTCTCGACATTGGTGACTGGGTCCGCGCCGTCGTAGATCGCCACCTTCAGCGTGACCGGCTTGACCCGCTCGCCGACCGGCTCGGTCTGGATCAACTGGAAGCGACAGCGGTTGGTCGTGACCTTGAAGTTGCTGCCGAGGACGCTCACGCCGACGGTGCGCGTCCGCGTCTTGGCCGCGCTGCCCGTCTCCTTGATGTGGTGCACGCGGATGATCGGCACCACGACCTCCTGCGGCATGGCCCCGCCATGCACGAACCGCGAGCCGCCGACGAAGTGGAAGCGGTTGGCGCCCTTCGGCACCCAGAATTCCATGCCGCCGCCGGCCCCGGCGGTGACCGCGGTGGTGCCGTGCCAGGCTTGGTCACTGGCAGGCAGGTTTCGACCCAGAAGATAGCGCTTCTTGGCCAGGAGGGTGCTGGCGGGCTTGCTGGCCAGGGTGTTCTTGTCGGTCTCACCAGGCGGTGTTTCCTGGAACAGGAAGCCATGATCGGCGGTGATGACCAGGTGATTGCCATTGAGACTGTTGATGATCTTGCTCACCAGATCGCACAGTTCATTGATCGCCTTGCGCACCGCGCCGAAGGTCTGCCCCTCGGTCGATGCCTTGTCGCCGACCGCGTCCACCTGGTCGTGATAGACATAGACCACCCGGTACGGCTTGACGAAGGCGCGCCCCTCGTCCTTCTTCATGGCCATGAAGACCTCGGCCCGGACCGCCACGCCCTGCACCGCTTCCAGCACTCGACCCCGCTGCTCCAGCGAACCGCACGGCAGGCCATCGACCCGCACGGTGCCGCCCTCGTCATAGTCGAGCGCCTGATGGGGCAGTAAGGCGGCCATACCGAGTCCCGTGTAGGACGGCAGCACGCCAAGCTGGGCGGACAGGTTCGCGTCGAAGCGGTACTTGCCGTTGAGCAGGCCGTTCAGTTCCTGCGCGATCTCGAAGCGCAGGGCGTCGCTGATGATCACGAAGACCCGGCGGTCGGTCCCTTTTGCCAGCACACGCCCGACTTCCCGGTCAAAGAATGTCTGCTGATTGGGTAGCCCGTCGATCCGCCAGGACCCGAGCAGACCCGTCCCCAGATGCTTGTTCCACTCCAGCGCCAACTCCGCCACGAAGCCCGCGCCATAGACCTGCTCGACCTCCTTGCGCAAGGACTTGAGGATATCCCAGTCGTGGGACTCCGCGTAATCCGCGGCCTCGCAGAACTGGCGATAGAGCTGATCGAAGCGATACAGGCCCCCCGTGTAGGCGGTCAGCAGCGCCTGCGCGTTCGGTTGCGCCAAACCGCCGAGGTGCGCGTTGCGCAGGTCGAACAGGTCCGCGGCGGTCTGCAGGGCCTCGTAGACCGCGTACAGTGAGCGGCGTGGCGCATGGGGGGTGTCCGGTAGCGCCCGCGACGCCCAGTAACCGTCCTGCCGGTGCGCGGCGATGGCCCGGACGGCCTGGGGCTTGATGCTCTGCGCGGTCTCCAGCACCCGGTCGCGCAAACGACTGGCGATGACCTGCTCGACCAGCAGGAAGGTCTTCACCTCGGCCAGGGCCTCGATCTCCAAGGCCCCCAAGTGTTGCGTGAGCTTCACCGCATCCGCCACACCGGCCGAGAGGCGTTCATAGGAAGGCCCCCGGGTGCTGCTGTCACGCCACTGGGCGAGGCAGACCACCGCATTGGCGGCCCCCTGGCGCCCCAGCGTGAGCGGCTTGAGGCCCTCCGGAAGCGGCCCGCGGCAGGCGTGACTGAGATCCGACACCAAGAGCCGGATCAGCAGGTTCTTGAGTGTCGGCGCCCCTTCCTGGTAACCGAACTGGCCCCCGGCCAGGTCCCAGAAGGCCGCCTGGACGCCGAATTTTCCCATCTCCTCCCACGCGGGCGGGAGCGCGTCGAACTGGCCCTCCGGGAGGGCATCGAACAAGGCGATCAGGACATTGAAGAACTCCGGCTGATCGGACTTGGCGAGCACCGCGATGATCTTGCGGTCGATGTCGAGCGCGTTGTCAGTGGGGTTCACGAGCCGCTTCAGCCGCTCCAGCCGGTCCCGGCTGGTGAAGAACCGCGCCCGCTCCGCCAGGTGCAGGCGCAACGACTGCTGGGTCAAACCAAGTTCATTGAGCATCATTGAGGCGCGGTCCGCCCGGAAGCTCGCGCTGTACAGGCGGACGTCGAGCAGCCAGTCCTGTTCGACCTCGGGCGGCTCGCACGGGGCATAGAGCAGATAGCGGCCCCGGGTATCCGTCAACTCCAGGCGGACCTTGACCTCCAGCCCGCAGACCTGGTCGAGGCGCAACAGGGTCACATCATCCAGCTCGAGTTCAGGCAGGATCTCCTCGAACTCCCGCTCCGGGTCGTTCCAGAACACGATGCGATGGCCTTGCGCGACGAACTGATCCTTCAGCGCGCTTTCGATACGTTGACTATCCATTGGTAAACCGCTACGCCTATTCGTCGATCAGGAGGAATTCGTTATCCACAGATGTCACAGATGAACACAGATAAGATTCTTTCTCTTCATCTGTGAACATCTGTGACATCTGTGGATAAGTCCGAAATCGCAGACGCTGGGCGGTGGCAGGTGGCAAGGTCATAACGGCTGTCCCTCATGCGGCGCAATCTCGTGGATGGGTAATCGGCGCAGGTTCGGAGCCAGGAGCAGCACATCGACCCTGCGGCCATACAGCGAGCGAGAGATGCGCGTCGACAACCGAGCCGACAGCGCGGCCGGGTGCTCGACCGCGGCGGGGAACTCGATCAAGAGATCAAGATCCCCGCCGGCCGCGTCGTCGTGCAGGCGCGACCCGAAAACCCGCACCTGGGCCGCCGGTCCTGCGGCGTCGCCGATGATGCGGCGAATCGAGCCGATCTGTGCTTCGGTCAGGCGCATGTTTCAATGCCCCAAAGTGAGGAAAAGATTATCCACAGATGCACACAGATGTTCACAGATGAAGAGAAAACTCACCTTGTAGATGAATACCGCATCAACGAGAATCAGCATTGTCCGGCCCCAGTTCGTTTTCCTGCATCGCCTGGATTTCTTCGTACAGTCGGGTCAAGTTGGTATCGACGAATGCCTCCCCCGGCCCCATGAAATCCAGCTTTTCCGAGACTGAGGGTATCGAGAAGAAGGGAACTGAGTTTGTGTAGCCCTCCGGCGTTCGATAGAGATAGTGGACACCCGCGCGCGCCACACCATCATCCAGATGATTGAGGATCATCGGGCTGTGGGTCGTTATCAGTACCTGCTGCCGCGAGCCCACAAGGGTGTCGAGCAGAAATTCCACCAATTCGTGGTTGATACCATTCTCGATTTCATCGAAAAGCACAAACTCGCGTTTCGTCAGAATCTCAGCAAGTATTGCCATAAGCCGCAACATGCCGTCGTTGACGTGTTTGGCCTCGGTGTAAAGCTGGGTGTTTCCGAACTGCTCACTGATGTTCAACTCCTTCCCGCCGGCACCTAGTGAACGGATGACGAAGTGGGTCAATCGCGGATAGCACGCCTGAAGTTGCGCCAACAACGCCGTTCGCTGCGCCGCCGAAAGTTCGTGAAGGAACGCCGGCAGGCACTCGCCAGCCGAACCGCGGCCCCCATGGCGCGATGACGTCTTCGTTCTGAGGAATTGTGGCGCCGGCACGTCCAGTGCTACAGTGTTCTGCAAAAACAGCTTGAGAGCAAGAAGTTGGGGAGTAAGCATTTCGTCCTTGAGTTGGGACAACAGGGACCCTTCGTACTCGAACGTGATCTTTGTCCGGGCCATTTGCCCGTGCTCGTCCGCAATCGCATAGCTGCCGTCATCGACGGCGAAGATGATGCGCTGGTCGGTCCTGACCACTTCTTGAGTGCATTTCAGCGACGTGCGATTAAATCTTGCCGCCCAGTTCAGCACCTCGTCCCCTTGCCGCAATCCGGTGGTGACAGTGATATTGCTCTTTCGGATCAGCTTGGAATTCAGGTCGGCGGGACTCCATTGGCGCTGCTCCAGCCACCGCGACATCCGCCCTTTGAACAAGCAGGCGATGAAATCAACGGCTTGAATGACGGTCGATTTCCCGGAACCATTCAAACCAATCAGACAGGTGAAGTCCGCCAAAGCGAGCTTGAAATCGACCAGCGACTTGAAGTTGTCAACGCTGAGCCCGGTCAAGCGCATGGGGATAGCCACGCTCTCCCCGTCATCGGGGCGCGTTCGAGTCCCGCTGTCAGTGGATTTCATGGGCTGTCTTCCCCGAATTTCCCCATCTCCTCCCGCGCGGGCGGGAGCGCGTCGAACTGGCCCTCCGGGATGCTTGCGTTGGACTTCCATTGGTCAGCCTGCGGGCCGTCGAGACTCCGGAGGCTGACCGCCGAGCAGACCCTCCAGAGTCGAGGCCTGGAGCATACCGTCCAGCCAGCCGTCAACTTGGTCGAGGGTTGCTGTGTCAATGCGGGCATCCGCCCACTGCGGCAGCTCACCAAAACGACGCCGGAGCAGGCGCTTCAAGGCATCGGCCTTGCCTTGCAGCTCGCCTCTGCGCTCGCCTTCCAGAATGCCCTCCCGTATGCCCTCTTGGATGCCCTCCCGCTTCCACTTCTGCGTCCACTCTTCAACGTGTTCGGCCAACATCGTCTCAACCTCCACTAAATCATGCAGTTCCGGAATTTTCTCGTCAGGCATCAGTCGCCTGAGTAAGACCCGCGCGAACCATACAGATAGCGCCCGGCGCAGGCTGGCGTAGCCTGGCCCCTGCAACCGGGCGCTGAGCCGACGCAGGATCGGGCGCACCGCGTCCGGGCCGTCGGTTGCCAGGACCTCCAATCGGACCAGTTCAGCCGCCACACTGCCGGCTTGGTCCAAGGTCTCCACGCCAATCCGGCCCTCGTCGATCAAATGATAGCGGTGCTGGGGACAGTAGCGTGCCAAAGCGTTCGGCAGCGGAACGATCAGCTCGGCGATGTCGCGCGCCGCCGTCCAACGCCCGGTGCCGTTGTAGAGCACCAGCGGAAACACCGGCGGCAGGCGTTCACCCGCCGCCACCGCACCGCTCTTGATCAGGTCCTGGTAAAGCAACCCGGTGTAGACCATCACCCGCACCGCCATCCAAGGGTCGACCTGACTTTGGAACTCGATCAGCAAATACACATAGAGCCATTCCCCGGCTACCCGTACCCGCCAGATGATGTCATCCTCGCGCTCGCGCAGGTCGTCGGTGACATAGCTCCCGCCCTGTTTCTCCAAGGTGGTGAAATCGATCAGCCCCAGCCAGTCCTCCTGCACGAAGTCACGCAGCAGGCCCTCGACCATCTCGGGATGGGAGAACAGGTGCTTGTAAGAGCCGTCCTGCGGCGCGCGTGCCGACGCGGCAGGCTGGCGAACAGGCGGACGTTGGCGAGGGGGGCGGGGCATGGCGGCGGGGGCTCAGGACTCCGTAAAGCTATTTATTATCCACAGATGACACAGATGGACACAGATGGACACAGATGAAGAGAACGATTCTTATCTGTGTTCATCTGTGTCAATCTGTGGATTCTTTCTGCCCGGTTACGGCCTTGACCTCGGCGAGCAGGTCGCCGAACTTGGCGTAGTTGGCCTTGACGCCGTCGTCCAGGTCCAGGGCGATGCGCTGGTCGGCGTAGTGGCGCAGTTGCTCGTCGTAGCGGCGCAATTCGTCGAGCTGGCGGGTCAGCTTGTCGCGCTCCTTTTGCAGCCGCTTGGCTTGGGCCGTGGTGGACGCGGACGCGATGTCATCGGCGAGCCGGTCGATGCGGGCGGCCATCTTGCCTTGCAGCGGGACCACGTATTCCATGCGCATGCGCGCGAGGGTGCCCTCGTGGTAGCGGTGCAGGTAGACCAGGGCCTCGAATGCCTTCTGCTTGCCGCTTGAGAAGCACCAGTAGATGGGCCGCCGCTTGTAGGTTTGCAGATGGTCCTTGAAGAAGCTGGCCGAGAGATAGCGGCGGATGGTCTCGTCCGGGGTCTCGCCGGACTTTGGCCCCAGACTCTCCGCCAGCCAGGCCATGTTCTCGTTCAGTGTCTCCGTGCCCCAGACGGCCAACAGGAATTCACGGATGCGGTTCGAGGCGTCGTCGTCGAACCAGTTTGCATCAGTGATGGGGACGATGCCGTCGGCGTCGGGGGGGAAGGGATTTTTGTCCACAGATGACACAGATGAACACAGATGTTCATTTCCTGATCTGTGTTCATCTGTGTCATCTGTGGATTTTTCTCTTGTGGCATCAGTGATACCGTCGGGGGCGGGGAAAGAAGAATTGTCCACAGATGACACAGATGAACACAGATAGTCATTTCTTGATCTGTGTTCATCTGTGTCATCTGTGGATTTTTCTCTTGTGGCATCAGTGATGCCGTCGGCGGCGGGGGAAGAGGAATTGTCCACAGATGACACAGATGAACACAGATAGTCATTTCTTGATCTGTGTTCATCTGTGTCATCTGTGGATTTTTCTCTTGTGGCATCAGTGATGCCGTCGGCGGCGGGGGAAGAGGAATTGTCCACAGATGACACAGATGAACACAGATAGTCATTTCTTGATCTGTGTTCATCTGTGTCATCTGTGGATTTTTCTCTTACGGCGTCAGTGATACCGTTGGCGGCGGGGGAAGAGGAATTGTCCACAGATGACACAGATGAACACAGATAGTCATTTCTTGATCTGTGTTCATCTGTGTCATCTGTGGATTTTTCTCTTACGACATTATAGATTGCTTCAAAGTCCTGGTTGCCGCTATGCGCGTAAATCAGCCCCGGCCGATCCAGGCGATACCGGCCCATCATGCAGCCGATGGCGTAGGAGATCAGGCGCTGGCAATCCTTCTCGCGGTCGGCGCGGGCGAGGGTGATTTGGTCTTCGGGGACTTCCGGGGAGAGTTCGTCTTGCAGGCCATAGGCTTCGATAAAAATGCGGTTGTTTTCGCCTTCTATTTCTCTTATTTGGGCTATTTGAAATGCCGTATTGGCTTCCCAAGTTTCCCAATCATTTTCTAGGCGCGAGCCAAATTGCTTCCTGGCATTAGAGTTAGCTGGAGGATTATGCGCCCCCGAACGAATCCACGGAAAAGATTGAAATCCCCATGAGCATTCAGCAGCATCCCAGTCATTCTTCGCGATTCTTACGCATTGGCTCACACCGCTTCTCAAGACTTCACTCTCAATCTCAGCAACCGGGACTTTTCCTACCGGACCTTCATGAAAATCAAGGGTTGGGCTTATGCACTTCAATATTTGACTAACGATAGCAGAGTTGCAGAATCCAAGTACGCGCTTGAGAATATCCTCTCTATCAAAAAAGCACATGGCACCTTTGGTTTCAAATATGAAACCTGCCGGAACATATCTCATCGAAAACAATCCGCCAGAGATCGTTGACCAAGTGATGCCTGGTTTAAAATAGAGCGCTTCATTAACGACGCGTTTTGAGGCGCTTCCGTATCTTGCGACCGCGAGCGCTTTTATTCTTTCGCCGTTATCTTCCCAGTCAACGAGATATTCATGATTACCATACCACTTCCTAAATGCCCCGCCTTTTTGACAGGGAAACCAGCGCCTTCTGGAGCTAAAGGCTTCTTCCGCAGATATTGCATCAAATAAAGTATTGCTAATAGAACATTCATGCCACAACCGGAGAAAACGCTCGTTATCCATAGTCGCTAAACCTTGGCGGGGTTTTCCGATATCCGACAGTGCGGGATACGAAGCAAAACTCTGCTTTAGTTTCTCGCTGACCCAGTACGCTACAGGGCTTCCTGGGATTATCTTAAAGTCATCCTGAATCGCGTTATCGAAACGGTTTTGCCCAGCGCGTAGCGCCATTGCCTTTTTTTCTTCCTGCCCATCAACCAACCGGAAGAACACCGGCTTGAATCCATTGAAATGGCAAATTTGGAGGGAGAAAGCTGTAGTTTGAACTACTTCCCCAGAGATTTCGCCAAAAGCCCGTGCGCCCAAATGCGCCATCGTGACGACGGTTCGCCTTTGAAGGATCTTTTCCCGCATCGCCTCGAACGACGACAAGAACATCCAACTCTGCATCGTCACCATGCTGTTGAAGCCGCAAGACCTACACCAGTCAAAGCCGCGCTCAATAAACATCGAGAACAGATCGGATTTGCTATCCGGAAAGACATTCTTGGCGTAATCCTTTAACGCGGCGTTCATCCCTTTGCCGCCCATATACGGCGGATTCGCCACCACCGCATCGAACCGCATCGCCAGCACCCGGGCCTGTCGCACCAGCGGCAACAGCCCTTCCGCCGCCGCCCACGCGAAGACGTCGCCACTATCCAGCGCCTGCAACAGGCCCGACTCCATCTCCGGCAACACCTTAGCCAGCGCGGGCGGAATCGGAATCAGCGACCCAAAGGTCTTGGCCTCGGCGAAGGTGTCGATCAGGGCGGCAATCGTCGATCGGGTCAGCGCAGCGTTACCTGACGCGTCCGGCGCAACCGATTCGCCGAGGTTCATCTGCGGGAGGGTGTCGGGGAAGAGGTCATCTTGAGCGAACCCGGCGGCTTGTTGTCGGGTTACACCCGCAGGGTTAGCCCGACCTACCATTGCGCCGATCGGTTGCAAAGAACGGGTCAATTCGTCCGCATTCAAGCCCTTGCTCTCCTGCAAGGCCAATACATTGAGCCTGGGCGGATCGTTGAGCAACCGCCGGTCATCGGCGCGCGCCTTCATCAACAAGGCAAAGCCGGCCAACTGGGCGGCCCGGTCGTCGATATCCAGCCCGTAGAGGTTCTTCTCCAGGATCAGCCGTGGAATGTCCCGGGGGCGGTAGCCGCGCTCCAGATAGATGGCCTTGAGCACGTCATAGGCCACGACCAGGATGTGCCCGGAGCCGCAGGCAGGGTCCAATACCGTGATGGTTTCAGGATTCAGCATGATCATCTTGCGGGACGCTGGTATCGACGTAATGCATCAATAGCAATCCATATCGCCCTGGGCTTTCAGGAAGCGGAGCTTCCCGGAGCGGATTCCCAAGCGGAGCTTGGGAATCGGCGAAGTCTTCATCTGTGTTCATCTGTGTTCATCTGTGGATCATCTTCAGCAATTCTCGCAGCAATCAACGCATCCAACTGCGCCTGCACCTCCGGCGTCTGCTCCGCCGGCTCGATGTAATAAGGCCACTGGTCTTTGAGCGTGGACGCCGGGTTGGCCATGAGCCACAGGCGCCCGACGCTGTTCTGCACCAGGTATTGGACGATCCAGTTGGGGGTGAAGAGCTGGGTGGCGGCGGGGATGTCCTCGCTCTTCACCACCTTGCCTATCACCTGATCCTTCTTCTCGGAGATATAGAACTGGTAGAGCCAGCCGATGATCTCGACCTCCTGCCAGTCCTCGTCCGGGATGGTGCTGACCAGGTCGCGGATCAGTGAGTCGGTCTGAAGCAGGTTGTCGGGCAGCAGCAGTTCGGTCTCGTCGTCCACGCGCTCGAACAGAAAGGGCATGGCCCGGTGCAGGGCCCGGCACTGGGCCAGCAGCAGGTCGCGGTAGAGTTCTTCGTCACGGTTACCGTCCATCTTGAGCTCGATGACCCGCTCCCGATCCAGACCGGGCAGGTCCAGATGCTCGGCGTGCCCCAGGACCTCCGGCAGGAGCAGTCCCGCGGGATGGCTCAGCACCCGGAAGCTGTGGTCCAGGTACCCGTGCAGTTCCATGAAGCGGATGGCGACGAGGCGGTTGAACCAGGTGTAGGCCGCCGCCTCCATGGTCTGCTCGAAGCCGTGCTGCGTGACCCGCGCGGCGAGCTTCTGGCGCTGGGTGCCGACCGACCGCGGGTAGGGCTGCCCCTCGATAAAGACCAGTTGCCCCTCCTCCCGTACGGGCGCGGTGCCCTTGGCGCTGAGGCCGAAGGTGCCCGCGCGGCGGGTAACGGCGGCGATGAAGTCGCGCCGGGCCTTGGGGGCGTAGGTCTTGATCTTGTTAGTATTCATGATCCACAGATTCGGATTGTCCACAGATTCGGATTATCCACAGATGACACAGATGAACACAGATAAATGCCTTCTTCTCTTCATCTGTGTTCATCTGTGTCATCTGTGGATTCTTCTCTTGCGGCATGAATGATACCTGCGGGGGCGGGGGAAGAATGATTGTCCACAGATGACACAGATGGACACAGATAAATACCTTCTTCTCTTCATCTGTGTTCATCTGTGTCATCTGTGGATAATCTTCCGTGCCGTTGGCAAAAGGGACTGAGCGTCGTGCGCCAACCACAGAATGGTGCAGATATCAGGCATACTGAAAAACCGGAGTCTGTATCATTCGCACCGGCGGTTTGCTTCCCTTCACCAGTGCTTGGATGTGCTCAACGGTCTCTGGTGCGAAGAACTCCTCACCGGTCTCGCGGCAGACGCGCGCCGGCACGTCGTCGATGACATACAGCTTGCCGTTATACTCGATCGTGTAGGTCACCATCGTTTCAACCATTGTCTCTCTCATGATGCCTCTGGATTTCAGCGATCATGCTCTCGCATTTCCCGGCAAAGATCGCCTTTCAAGCCTTGTTGTTCATCTGCGGATCGGCCGACAACGCCAGCCGGCTCAGGAACACCTGATGGAGCCGCTCGGACAAGCGAAATCCATGGTCGATCGATTCCTGCAGGAGTGCGCTGGCCACCTGCGGCTCCAGGATACCGCGCTCCACCGCGAGTAACAGGACGCCGACCAGTCCCAAGATCGGGATCTTCATCATCCGTGCGATGGTCCGCGCTTTTTTTTCGTCCACCAACAGCGGCAGTCCTCGCGCTCGGGCGAGCGCCAAGGCCTCCGCCTCGCCCGCGTCGAGCAGCGTGCGCAGTTCACCGAGCAATGGGAAGTCCTCCACCGCGACGACTTCCAGGAAGCTGAGATGCGCGACTGTGTTCTCAACGGACGCGTCGCCTGCCAACCACTCCCGGTAAACCGCCCGCGGCAGCAAGACGCGCTCGAAACAGGCCCCGAGCAGGTCCAAGCGCTGTCGGCCCGCCAACACGATCAGGGCGGTCGTATCGCTGACGATGGCGTCCATTCAATGACTGCCGAGCAACTCCAGGGTTTCGAGGTCTTCGGCCAAGTCGTAGTCGGCGATGGCTATCCCCAGCTCGGACAGTAGCCGCATGGTCTCCTCCTTTGATTTCTCGAACACCTGCGCGACCTGCCCCAGGCTGAGATCGCCCGCCTGGAAGGAGCGCACGGCGATCCATTTGCGAAATCCCAGATCGAGCAGGCTGTCGTCGAAGGCGGCGGCGATCCCGATCGGTTTGCCGTGCCGGGTGATCAGCAGGTAGTCGCCGCTGTCGAGCGCCTTGCTGAGGACGCCTGGGTTGGTTTGCAGCGCTTTGATGCCGACGGTCTGCATGGAAGTTACTCCGCTTAAGGGGTACATCTAGCATAACATCCGCGCGCCACGACCGGAACGATGAACGTCTCTCCAGACAAGACCCACCGGAGCAACCGCTCGGATTTATCCACAGATGACACAGATGAACACAGATGAAGAGAAAACGTTCTTATCTGTGTTCATCTGTGTCATCTGTGGATAATTGATTACCGGATCTCGATGCGCTCCCCCGCGCTGATGGCGTTCTCCAGCGCCTTGCGGAGCCGATCCAGGTAGCCGTCCACGTCGCTCTGGGTCTCCAGATACCCGGCCGGTGCCAGGGCCGCGACCTTCACGACACGCCGCGGCTTGACGTAGACCGGCTTGTCTTGCTCGCCGACTGTACCAGGGTCTTTCCGTTGACTGGCCGCGGCCTCGATCTTGGCGAACGCCTCGTCCGCCGCGTCGATGGCGGCCTGCCCGGCCTGGTCGAGGTGGGCAATGCTGGCTTGGGTCTCGACCTGGCGTCTGAGGACTTGCAGCGGCAGGAGGCACAGGTTGCGCAGATCGGTTGCGGCCTTGGCCTCGTCGAGCTCCACCTGGACCTTGCCGAGTTGGGCATCGATGCCTTGCAGGACCTGGGCTCGGCGCTCCGCGACCAGGGCGGTGTCGATGCCTTCGACGGTCTGAATCAACGACTCGGCGTCCTTGATCATGCCATAGGGGGCGGCGGCGTCGAGGATGGTCTGGATGCGCGCAAGGGCCGCGGCCGCCTTGGGGTCTTTGTCGAGCCAGGTGCGGTTGGGCTGGAAGCGGGCGGCGGCCTTGCGCAGCCGCTCCCAGGTGGGGCGCTGGGTCTCGTAGAAGTTCGTCAGCTCATGGACATTGTCGGACAGGTCGAGCAGGTCGGTCTTGCGCTCCAGGAAGGTGCCGATCAGGCCAAAGCTCTCGGTCTCCGCCAGGAGCTTGGCGATGACACCCGCGGCATCGGCGATCTCCTGCCGGCCCGGGTAGGCGTCGGTGTCGGCCAGGGTCTTGTATTGGCCGAGGTTGGTGCGCCAACCGCCCAGGTGTTCGCGCAGGCAGGCGGCGAGCGCGTCCTCACCATCGGGGGCGATCTGGCCGAAGACCTCTTTGGCCAGTTGGCGGGCGGCCTGGAGTTGGCCCTGATCGACCGTCTGGCGCTTGATGGCCGTGATGCGGCGCCATTTGCTGGGGGTGACGACCGCCTCGAAGATCTTGTCCGCGGACAGGGTCGCACCGTCCATCACCAGGCTGATGGCGCCCTTGCGGACCAGGCGGGCCACCAGCAGGACGACCTCCCACTCCGGCCAGCCGTAAGGCCGCCGGCCGAACCGGTCTTCCACGAGGTCTTGCAGGATCACCTGACGGTTGGCGCCGGCCATGAGGTTGACATGGCCCTCGACCTCGGCGAGTGCCTGCTGGTTGCCCTGACCGGCCTCCAGCGAGAAGCCCAGATCGTCCACGTCGGTGGCGCTGAGTACCGCCTTGATCTCGGCCTGGGGGTTGGCGGACAGGTGCGCGAGGTAGCCGAGCTTGTTGAAGCTGTTGCGGATGAGATAGTTCAGGGCATCACTTAAGGAGGCGGCGGCGGTGCCGCCCTTGGGCCGGACCGGCTGGCCGGCGGCGTAGTAGGCGGCCTCCTTGCAGAGGCGCTCCAGTTGCAGGACCAGGCGCGCGCGGCGCTCCCGGTTCTCCTCTTGGCGCTCGCGCAGGATCTTGACCGTGGTGGTCGCGGCCGTGCCGTCATTCTTGCGGCCGATGTACCGGTCGGTCTGCAACCAGGTGCGTAGCTCACGGCCCAGGGTCTTGTCGTCGTCGAGCCGAACGATGAGCTGGCCGCCCTCGGCGGCGCTTTGCAGGATGCAGCGGGCCTCTTCGTACATTGGGTAATCGTCGGCCAGGGGGGTGACGAGGGACAGGACCAGGTCGCCGTCGGTGCGGGTGCCGTGCGGGTGCAGGTCGCACAGGCGGTTGATGCCGAAATCTTTGTTGTTGTCGGGGAAGCGCTGCTTGCGCAGCCCCTTGAGCAGGTCATCGAAGATCAGCTCGCCCAGGAACTTGGCCTCTTCCGCGGAACTCAGGTCAACGTCCTTGATCTCGCGGCTGATGTCGCGCTCTTCATTGGTGAGGAAGAAGAAGTCCTCGCCATTGCGTCCGATCAGGGTCTCGCGCTCCAGGCGTTGGAGGCTGGCCTCGATCTGTCGGCGCAGGGCCAGGCGGTCGGCGTCGATGCGGTCGACGAACAGGGTCACCAGGTTGTCGACGTTGCCCCGGATCTCCTCGACATAACGGATCAGGAACAGGGTGCGCAGAAGCTGCGAGTCGAAGGGTTCGAGCTTGTCGTTGCCGGCGGCGTGGTCGAGGGTCGACTTGACGACGCCTTCGAGGAAACTCTCGATGGCCGGGTAGAAGCGGTGCAGCGGGACCAGCACCCCGACCGGCTCGGCGGCGAGTTGGATCGCGGCGGACTGGAAGGCGTCCAGCATGGACCGCTCGCCGCGAGCCAGGTGCAGGCCGGTGACCCCGTGGCGGCGGATGGCCTCGAAGACCTTTTGGATCAGTTGGAACTGGTAGGGGGCAAAGGGGTAGACGCTGACGAAATCCAGTGCGTCAGCATAGGGCTTGAAGGTCATGCCAACATTGCTGAAGCTGAGCTGGTTCTTGAGGATGTCGGCCTGGTCGCGGTAGAGGGCCGCCAGGGTCGCGCGGGCGGCGTCGGTCTTGTCCAGCAGGCGCTTCTGGATGACCTCATCCACGTTGGCGCTGGAGAGCGAAAGGCGGGTCTTGAAACGACCCTGGATCTTGGAGAAGTCATTGGCGCGGGCGGCACGGACCTCGCCCAGCACCGCGTCGATGTCTTCTTGGGAGGTGACCACGACCCAGGCCCGGCCGCCGCAGACGGTGCCCAAGTTCTCGGCGATGGTCTGGAGGTTGAGCATCAGGTGGGTGTCCTGGCCGATGAACTGGCCGATCTCGTCCGCCAGGAAGCAGATGCGGTGCGCGGGGCCCCGACTGTCCAGGTAGGCCTTGATCCAGCCGGCGAAGTTCTCGACGGTCAGGAGCGACTTGAAATCGTCCTCGCAGCGTTCGAGCCAGGCGCGTGCACCCTCGGGGGTCTTGCCCAGGGCCTGCGAGAGGGCCAGCACCAGTTCGTCGGCGTAGAAGCTGTAGCCGTCGCGTTCCTGCTCCCAGTCGCACTTGGCAATGGTGCGGAATGCGGCCTTGAAGGCGTCGAGCTTGCCCGACGCCGCGAGGTGCCGCTCCAGGTCGGCGATGTGCGGATGATCGGCGCAAAACCCGAGCTTCTCGTTGAACACCTTCAGGAAGACCCGCAGGATGGCGTCACGCCCGCTGGCGGTGTCGGCCTTGCTGTCGATGTTGAACAGGCAGACATCCACCGCGGTGCCGACGGCGCGCTTGATGTCGGCGGCCAACATGGCGTCCTGGATCTTGCCGTCGAAGAACGCGATGGCACGCCGGGTCTGCCCGGCATGGCTGATCTCAAGGTTCTCCAAGAGGTAGGAAAGGATCTTGAGAAAGTGGGACTTGCCGGAGCCGAAGAACCCGGAGATCCAGACCCCGACCTTGCCGACCACCTGGGGGTCCCCGGCGTGGTCGATCGCATCCAGGTAGGCGCCGAAGAAGCGGCGGAAATGGATGTCGAGTTCCTTGGTGACGACGTACTCGTCGAGCTCCTGCCAGACCGACGCACTGTCGGCCTGATCGGCCTTGATGACGCCGTTGATGGGGCGGTCGATCGGCTTGGTGAACAGATCCTTGATCAACATGACCTACACTCCTGCGGCGGAAGAGTTATCCACAGATGACACAGATGAACACAGATAAGAAAAGGAATGATCTTGGAGGATCGATGATTCGTTATCGGCCGCCGCCGCGCTGATTTCCTCATCTGTGTTAATCTGTGTCATCTGTGGATATTCTTCATCCGGCTGATCGGAAGAGTTGTCCACAGATGACACAGATGAACACAGATAAGAAAAAGAATGATCTTGGAGGATCGATGATTCATTATCAACTGCCGCCGCCTCGCTGATTTCTTCATCTGTGTTCATCTGTGTTATCTGTGGATATTCTTCATCCGGCTGATCGGAAGAGTTGTCCACAGATGACACAGATGAACACAGATAATAATAAGGAATGATCTTGGAGGATCGATGATTCGTTATCGGCCGCCGCCGCGCTGATTTCCTCATCTGTGTTAATCTGTGTCATCTATGGATATTCTTCATCCGGCTGATCGGAAGAGTTGTCCACAGATGACACAGATGAACACAGATAAGAAAAGAAATGATCTCGGAGGATCGATGATTCGTTATCGGCTGCGGCAGCCTCGCTGATTTCTTCATCTGTGTCAATCTGTGTCATCTGTGGACCATTCTTCATCCGGTGAATCTGTGGATCAGCTCACGAGCCTGAAGGCGCGGTAATAGGGTTTGTCCTGTAAGGTGCCGAACAGCCGCAGGGATTGACCGTCGTAGTCGCCGGGGTAGAACAGCACGAGCGGCGTGCTGCCCATGCGGTGGTGGAGATTGTTCAGCAGGTTGTGGGTGCGCAGCAAGGGGTAGGCTGCGCCGACTCCGGAGACGAGCACCAGGTCCTGTTGCGCGGGCTTGACCTCGGTGGCGAGCACGGCCGCCAGCTTGCCCGCGTCCAGCGGTGCGGCGAGCGCCTTGCGTAGCGCCGCATCACCTTGCTTCTGGTGGAGGGCCAGGGCCTTGTCATAAAACCCGCGGTCCTTCAGGTGGCGGATGATCAGGTCGAACAGGTTGATGTGCGTGAAGCGCAAGCTGGGCCGACGCTTGGGGATCTGGGTGAGGAGGAAGGCGAGGTGCCCGCGCACCTCCAACTCCCGTTCGGCGGGATAGTCGAAGGCGTAGAACGGGATCTCGTTGCCCAGGCCCTTGCCTTGGAGGAAGTCGTCGGCGGTGACGCGCTCCAGGATCTGGTCGAGACGTTGGTTGAAGACGCCGCTCATGCTTCGCCCTCAAGATGTCCACAGATGACACAGATGAACACAGATAAGAAAAACGAATTCTTAAAGGGTTGATTATTCGTCATCGATTGCCGAAGCCTCGCTGGTTTCTTCATCTGTGTTCATCTGTGGACAATTCCTGTTCTTCAACTCGCCCGGGGGTCAACCTCCATGCAGCGCAGGGCATAGTCCCGGCCGTGGGTCCTGAGGTAGCCCGCCACCGTCGGCGCGACCGTCAGGGGCCTCAGGGTCCGGGTGCGCGCGTCGGACAGGTAACCGGCCTCGGTCAGCATGCCGAAGACGCGGGTGCGCAGGCTGGTCAGGGTCCCGGCGGACCAGTCAGGTGTGCGGGGGTCGCGGGTGTGGCAGTCCTCGACATAGCGGTCCCAGTGCTGGGCCTTGAGCCGTTCCTCGAAGCGCCGGTAGAGGTCGCGGACGACCAGGTCCATAAAGTCTCCGACCAGGGGGGAGTAGGTGATGGTTGCGGCGAAGAGCGCCTGGGTCGCTACCGGCCTGTCGCCGTCACGTACCAGGCGCCATAAACCCTCAGTCATGGTCCGCAGCCGGGCGCGGATCAGCAGGGCCTTGGTCGATGCCGTGGTGGGCGAGCGCTTGCGCAGCAGGTTGTCCCCTTCGATGGCCTGCTTCCAGCCGGCCGCATCGACGCCCGCGAGCAGGAGCTCGGCCACGCGGCGGCTCTCCGGGACCATGAGTCCGCCCTTGGTGAAGTTGGCCTGGTAGCGTCCGTCATGGGTCACTTGGGAAACCTGATACCTCAGGTCCGCTGCTGCTGCTGCCGCATCGTGCCCATACCATCCGCCAGGGTCGCCAGCGCGTCCAGATCGAAGATCTCGATGTGCTTGCGCTCCACTCCCAGGAGGCGGTCGTCCTGGAAGCGGGTAAAGATGCGGCTCACCGTCTCCACCGCGAGCCCCAGATAGTTGCCGATCTCGTGGCGCGACATGCTCAGATAAAAATCGGTCGGCGACAGCCCGCGCCGTTGCAGCCGCTTGGACATGTCGAGCAGGAAGGCCGCCAGGCGTTCTTCCGCGTTCTTCTTGCCGAGCAGCAGGAGCATGTCGGTGTCGTGGCCGATCTCCTTGCTGAGCAGTCGGTAGAGGTGATGCTGGAGGCCGGGGATGATCGCCGTCAGTTGCGTCAGTAGCTGGAAGGGGACCTCGCAGATTGAGGAGGTTTCCAGCACCTTGGCGAAGCAACTGTGGGTGCGTCGGTCGATGGCGTCGAGTCCGATGACCTCACCCGGCAGGTGAAAGCCCAGCACCTGCTCGCCGCCTTCCGGACTGGGCGCGAAGCTCTTGAGCGAGCCGGTCTTGACCACGTAGAGCGAGCGGAAGCGATCACCGCTGCGAAACAGCAGGTCCCCGCGGTGCAGCGGCCGGGCGTGTTTGACGATATCTTCGAGCCGCTCCACGTCTTGGGGGCAGAGCCCCATGGGCAGACAGAGGGTTGAGAGCGAGCAACTCTTGCACGCAACCCGCATCGTCTCGATGGAAATGATGGTTGGTTGACTCAAGACGACATCCCCCGCTTTTCTCAATACTCTATATTGGGTCGATTCTTGATCTGGATCAAGTCACGGATGCCGCCGGGGGTGCGACGACGAAAAAAAAGGCCGCGCCCGGGGGGCGCGGCCTGGGGTGTCCCTCAGGACCTTGGACGTCTTACCTGGCTTCGCCGACCGGCGGGGCGGGCGGCGCCGGGGGTGCACCGTAGGGGGCAGTCGGGGCCCCGTAGCCATAGCCGGGGTAGCCGCCGCCGTAGGCGTTGGCCTGGGGCGCGTAACCAGGCGCTCCATAGCCGGGTGCTCCAGGGCCGTAGCCCGGCGCCCCGTTGCCCGGGTAGCCGCCGCCCGGGGCTGCATAACCCGGTGCGCCGTAACCGTAACCCGGTGCGGCGTAGCCCGGGTAGCCACCACCGTAGCCCGGGTAGCCGCCGTAACCGCGTCCGTCGCCGTAACCGCGCCCGTCGCCATAACCGCGACCGTTGCCGTAACCACGGCCGTTGCCGTTGCCGCGGCCGCTCATGTTCATGTTGAAATCACCGGAACCGTCGCCCAGCATGTCGTTCCACATGTCACCGACGCCGTTGCCGTTGCCGTTACCCCAGCCGTTGCCGCCGCCGGGGCCGCCCCAGGCCTGCGCGGGGTTGGCGGCAAAGACGGCGGTGCCGACGATGGCGGCGACGCTGATCAGCTTGGCAAAAGAATGCATTAGGATGGATGCTCCGCAGTGGGTTGTCGTTCAGATTGGGCAGCCAGCGTCGATCCACCGCGATCCTGCGTCGGCCGTGTGTCTCGCGTTTGCGAGGTCCTCGCCGACTATACGCGCGAACCCCTGACTTTGATAGGCAAACCGGTGTGCGCTCGGGTCCGGCAGGGGCCTTGGGTCGCCGACCGGCGCGTTGCCGCGTTGAGGGGGCGCGGCGAATTTGGTAGCGTGTCGGGCCAGCGGCCTTAAGTCCAGGAACCTGTCCTACCCCAGTGATCCCCTCATGACCCCCTCTAAGACTAAGTTCATCTTCATTACCGGCGGGGTGGTCTCGTCGCTCGGCAAGGGCATCGCGTCGGCTTCGCTGGCGGCCCTGCTGGAGGCGCGCGGGCTTGCGGTCACCATGATCAAGCTCGACCCCTACATCAACGTGGACCCGGGGACCATGAGCCCCTTCCAGCACGGCGAGGTCTATGTCACCGACGACGGCGCCGAGACCGACCTGGACCTGGGCCACTACGAGCGTTTTCTGCGCACCCGGATGGGGCGCAACAACAATTTCACCACCGGCCAGATCTACGACACGGTGATCCGCAAGGAACGCCGCGGCGACTACCTGGGCCGCACCGTGCAGGTCATCCCGCACATCACCGATGAGATCAAGGACAGCATCCGGCTCGGCGCCCAGGGTTCCGACATCGCGATGGTGGAGATCGGCGGGACCGTCGGCGACATCGAGTCGCTGCCCTTCCTGGAGGCGATCCGCCAGATGCGGGTGGAGTTGGGCCGCGAGAACGCGCTCTTCATGCACCTGACCCTGGTCCCCTATCTGCGCTGCGCCGGCGAGATCAAGACCAAGCCGACCCAGCACTCGGTCAAGGAGTTGCGCTCCATCGGCATCCAGCCCGATGTGCTCCTGTGCCGCTGCGAGACCGACCTGCCGGACGAGGAGCGGCGCAAGATCGCGCTCTTCACCAACGTGGCCGAGGATGCCGTCATCTCGGCGGTGGACGCGGACAATATCTACCGCATCCCGCGCCTGCTCCACGCCCAGGGGCTCGACGAACTGGTGGTCCGCCAGTTCCACCTGGAGGTGGGCGCGGCGGATCTGCGCGAGTGGGATCGAGTGCTCGCGGGCTTCGACCAACCCCAGGGACAGGTGCGGATCGGCATGGTCGGCAAATACATGCACCTGACCGAGGCCTACAAGTCACTGTCCGAGGCCCTGGCCCACGCCGGGGTGCACACGGGCACGCGGGTGGAGGTGGTGTATATCGACTCCCAGGAGATCGAGCAGGAGGGGCCCGGTCAGTTGGCCGGACTGGATGCGATTCTGGTCCCCGGCGGCTTCGGCGAGCGCGGCATCGAGGGCAAGATCCAGGCGGCGCGCTATGCCCGGGAGCACCGGGTGCCCTATCTCGGGATCTGTCTGGGGATGCAGGTGGCGGTGATCGGTTACGCCCGGGACCTGGCCGGGTTGGAGGGCGCCCACAGCACCGAGTTCGATCGCCAGACCCCGCACCCGGTGATCGCCCTGATTACCGAGTGGCGCGACGAGCAGGGGCAGCTCGAGACCCGCAGCGAGGGGTCTGACTTAGGCGGCACCATGCGCCTGGGCGGACAGAACTGCCGGCTGGAGCCGGGGAGCCTGGCGCGCGCCGTCTATGGCAGTGCCCAGGTCCGCGAGCGTCACCGCCATCGCTACGAGTTCAACAACCGCTACCTGAACCTGATGAAGGACGCGGGGATGCGCTTCTCCGGGTGGTCGCTCGACAACCGGCTGGTGGAGATCATCGAGATCCCGGATCATCCCTGGTTCATCGCCTGCCAGTTCCACCCGGAGTTCACCTCCACGCCGCGTGACGGGCACCCGCTCTTCTGCGGCTTCATCCGCGCGGCGCTGGAGCATCAGGCCGGGGGCGGGGCCGGGCCTGCACCGGCACCGGTCGCGGGGGCCACGCCATGATCCCGCTCGGGGGCTTCATGCCGCTCGCGGGCTTCGAGGTTGGGCTCGACCGGCCCCTGTTCCTGATCGCCGGGCCCTGCGTGATCGAGGGCGAGACCCTGGCGCAGGAGACGGCCGGGACCTTGAAGGAAATCACGGACGCGCTCGGTATCCCCTTTATCTATAAGTCTTCCTTCGACAAGGCCAACCGCTCGTCCGCCGGCAGCTTCCGCGGGCCCGGGCTGGAGGCGGGGCTCAAAATCCTGGAATCGGTGCGTGCGCGCTGCGGTGTCCCGATCCTCACCGACGTGCACGAGGACACGCCGCTCAACGAGGTGGCGGCGGTGGTCGATGTCCTCCAGACCCCGGCCTTCCTCTGCCGCCAGACCAATTTCATCCAGGCCGTGGCGGCGCTGGGACTGCCGGTCAACATCAAGAAGGGCCAGTTCCTCGCCCCCTGGGACATGCGCAACGTCGTGGACAAGGCGCGCGCCACCGGCAACGACCGGATCATGGTGTGCGAGCGCGGGGTTTCCTTCGGCTATAACAACCTGATCTCGGACATGCGCTCCTTGGCGGTGATGCGCGCCACCGGCTGCCCGGTGGTCTTCGATGCCACCCATTCGGTGCAGTTGCCGGGGGGGCAGGGGGACCGCTCGGGCGGGCAGCGCGAGTTCGTCCCGGTGCTGGCGCGCGCGGCGGTGGCCGCGGGAGTGGCCGGCGTCTTCATGGAGACGCACCCGCGCCCGGATCAGGCCATGAGCGACGGCCCCAACGCCTGGCCCTTGGGCCAGATGCGTGACCTGCTCGCCACCCTGGTCGCGATCGACCGACTGGTCAAGTCCGCTCCTTTCGCCGAAGATGCGATTACATGATAATAAATGGTCAGGATTGACAGGATTTCGCAGGCCTTTCCGATCCTGGGTCCTGCCCAGTAATCCTAAAATCCACAGATGAACACAGATGAACACAAATTTTCTTTGAATTGTCATGCGCTTATCGCTGATGTCACAATCACCGGCAAGGTGAGCCCCCGGCCAAGCGTAAGTCAATGAATCATCTGTGATAATCTGTGTTCATCTGTGGATAACTGCTCTTTCTAGGGTCATCATCCTGTAAAGCTTGAAAAATTCTGTTAATCCTATCTAATTTCCAGCCTGTGAAGGTGCCCTCCGCTGCGCTGACGATGTTCCCGATTCGTTACCCTTGTTAACCTTATAACTGACCAAGAGAGAGCCACCATGTCCGAAATCGTCGATGTCCGTGCCCGTGAAGTCCTGGATTCCCGCGGCAACCCCACCGTGGAGGCCGACGTCATCACCGCCGACGGCGCCATCGGCCGCGCCATCGTCCCCTCCGGGGCCTCCACCGGCTCGCGCGAGGCGCTGGAGATGCGCGACGGTGACAAGGGCCGCTACGGCGGCAAGGGCGTGCTTAAGGCCGTCGGGCGCATCGAGGGCGAGATCAAGGACGCCGTGGTCGGCATGGAGGTGACCGAGCAGGGCGCGATCGACCGCACCATGATCGAACTGGACGGCACCGAGAATAAGTCCCGGCTCGGCGCCAATGCGCTCCTGGGGGTCTCGCTCGCCGCCGCCCATGCCGCCGCCCAAGAGCGCGCCCTGCCGCTCTATCGCTCGCTCAGCGCCGGCCCCTACCGGCTGCCGGTGCCGATGATGAACATCATCAACGGCGGTCAGCACGCCGACAACAGCGTCGACTTCCAGGAGTTCATGATCCTGCCGGTGGGCGCCCCGAGCATCCGCGAGGCGGTGCGTTACGGTGCCGAGGTCTTCCATGCCCTGAAATCGGTGCTCAAGGCCCGCGGGCTCGCCACCTCCGTCGGCGACGAGGGCGGCTTCGCCCCCGACCTGCCCTCAAATGTGGCCGCGGTGGAGGCGATCCTGGAGGCGATCGGCAAGACCGGCTTCACGGCGGGCAAGGACATCTGGATCGGCCTGGACGTGGCCGCCTCCGAGTTCTACAAGGACGGCGTCTACGACCTGGAAGGCGAGGGCGTCAAGCTCGACTCCGACGGCGTGATCGCCATGCTGGAGGGCTGGGTCAACCAGTACCCCATCCTGACCATCGAGGACGGCCTGGCCGAGGGCGATTGGGACGGCTGGAAGCGCCTGACCGAGCGGCTCGGGGACCGCATTCAGATCGTCGGTGACGACCTCTTCGTCACCAACACCAAGATCCTGAAGCAAGGCATCGACCGCGGTATCGCCAACTCCATCCTGATCAAGGTCAACCAGATCGGCACCCTGACCGAGACCATGGAGGCGATCGCCATGGCCCATGCCGCCGGCTACACCGCGGTGGTCTCCCACCGCTCCGGCGAGACCGAGGACACGACCATTGCCGATCTGGTGGTCGCCACCGCCGCCGGTCAGATCAAGACCGGCTCCCTGTCGCGCTCCGACCGCGTCGCCAAGTACAACCAGTTGATGCGCATTGAGGACCAGTTGGGCGACGAGGCCGTCTATGCCGGCCGCAATGCCTTCCGCTGGCTCTGAGGCCGACGCACCGCCGGCCGGTACCCTCCGGTCGGCGGTCAGTGCCCTGCCGCTCCCGTCCATGCGCCTGCTGATCCTCGTACTGATCGTGCTGCTCGCGGCACTCCAATACCGGCTCTGGGTCGGACCGGGGAGCCGTGCGGACCTGCACGGGCTGAATCTGGAGATCGTCGCCCAGAAGGCCGAGCTTGAGCGGCTGCGCACCCGCAACCAGGAACTCCAGGCGGAGGTCGAGGACCTGCGCTCCGGTGAGGCCGCCCTAGAGGAGCGGGCGCGCGACGAACTGGGCATGATCAAGGGCGGTGAGGCCTTCATCCAGGTCATCGAGCGCTCCCCGCTCCCCGCGGTCCCGGCCCCGCCCGATACCGAGCCTGCGACACCGGCACCACGCCACAAGAAAAGCAGTCCGGCCGGACCGAAGAAAGAGCCGCCAGCCCGCGAAGAACGCCAATGAACACGAATGACTGATCAGCGTTTCTGGGCCGTGCTCCCGGCGGCCGGTGTCGGCCGCCGTCTGGGTGCCGCCATCCCCAAACAATACCTGGACCTGGCCGGTCGCCCGGTCATCGACTGGACCCTGGCCCCCTTCATTGAGGACGCGCGCATCAGTGGCGTCTGGGTCGCCCTGGGCGCGGAGGACGGCTTCTGGCCCGCGACCGCCTATGCCGATCACCCCAAGGTGCGGCGGGTGGCGGGCGGCGCCGAGCGCTGTCACTCCGTGATGAACGCCCTGGAGGCCCTGGCCGCGGAGGCCGATCCGGCCGACTGGGTGCTGGTCCACGACGCCGCCCGTCCCTGTCTGCGCCGGGCCGATC
The DNA here is from genome assembly GCF_002813775.1 of Candidatus Thiodictyon syntrophicum. Lineage (NCBI taxonomy): Bacteria > Pseudomonadati > Pseudomonadota > Gammaproteobacteria > Chromatiales > Chromatiaceae > Thiodictyon > Candidatus Thiodictyon syntrophicum. The sequence goes on along the minus strand of NZ_CP020370.1, from coordinate 4,824,613 downwards.
TCGACCGGCTGATCACCGAACTGGCCGCCGACCCGGTGGGCGGCATCCTCGCCGTGCCGGTGCGCGACACCATGAAGGGCGCCGATGCCGCCGGGCGCATCCGCTGTACCCTGGACCGTACGACCCTGTGGCACGCCTACACCCCCCAGATGTTCCGCCTGGGCGCCCTGCGCGCGGCGCTGCAGGACGCCATCGCGGCCGGGGATCTCGTGACCGATGACGCCGGCGCCATGGAGCGCATGGGGCTCGCCCCGCGCCTCATCGAGGGACATGCGGACAATCTCAAGATCACCAGGGCCGAGGACCTTCCGCTCGCCCGCTTCTATCTCGACACACAGGCATCCTCATGCTGATCGGCCAGGGTTTCGACGTCCACCGCTTCGCCCCCGGGCGCCCCCTGATCCTGTGCGGGGTAACGGTCCCCCACGACCAGGGACTGGTCGCCCACTCCGACGGCGATGTCGCCATCCATGCACTGTGCGACGCCCTGCTGGGGGCCGCGGGCCTGGGCGACATCGGTCACCACTTCCCCGACACCGATGCCGCCTACGCCGGGATCGACAGCCGCATCCTGCTGCGCCGTGTCCTGGAGAGCCTGACCGGGCTCGGGCTCAAGGTCCACAACGCCGATGTGACCATCGTCGCCGAGCGCCCCAAGATGGCCCCCCATATCGCCGCCATGCGCGCCCTGCTCGCCGCGGATCTGCGCTGTGACCCGGCGCGCGTCAACGTCAAGGCCACCACCACCGAGCGGCTGGGGTTCACCGGGCGCGGGGAGGGGATTGCAGCCTGCGCCGTGGTTCTGTTGGAGGAAGGAAGGCCGAAAGATGATTAGCCGCAAATGAACGCAAACAAACGCAAATGAAGAGATGACGCACCCGACTGGACCGACCTGGAGCCCCTTCCACGCCCTCCCGCGCGCCCACGGCGCCCCCCTGGGCACCGGCCGCCTGCGGGTCGAACCCGCAGACTTTGAAGTCGAGGAGGTCTTGGGCTTCCCGCCGGACGGTGACGGCGACCACCTCCTGCTCTGGGTGCGCAAGACCGACCAGAACACCGAATGGGTCGCTGGCCGACTCGCCGCGACCGCTGGGGTCGACCCGAAGGATTTGGGCTACGCCGGGCTCAAGGACCGCCGCGCCGTCACCAGCCAGTGGTTCTCCCTGCCGCGCCCGCGCGAGCGCGAACCCGACTGGTCCGCCCTGGCCGTCGAGGGCATCGAGGTCCTGGCGGTCCACCCCCACCGCCGCAAACTGCGCCGCGGCGCCCTGGCCGGCAACCGCTTCCGTATCCGGGTGCGCAACTGGGCGCCTGACCCGGACCGACTCGCCGAGCGGATCACCGCCATCCGCACCCTGGGCGTCCCCAACTACTTCGGCGAACAGCGTTTCGGCCGCAACGGCGCCAACCTGGCCCGCGCCGACGCCCTCTTTCACGGCGCCATCCGCCGCCCCTCGCGCCACCAGCAGGGCCTCTGGCTCTCCGCCGCCCGCTCCCAGGTCTTCAACCAGGTCCTGGCCGCACGCCTGACCCGCGGCGACTGGGACCGGCCGCTCCCCGGGGATTGTCTCAACCTGGACGGCAGCCACTCCTGGTTTCCCGCCGACACCATCGACGACACCCTGCGCGGGCGCACCGCCCGCCTGGACCTGCACCCCACCGGCCCCCTCTGGGGCCGCGGCGACCCGCCCAGCCAAGGCGAGGTCCGCGCCCTGGAGGACGCCGTGGCCGCCGCCCACCCTGGCTGGCCCGCCGGCCTCGCCCGCTTCGGCCTGGAGCAGGACCGCCGGGCCCTGCGGTTGCTGGTGCCGGACCTGGGTTGGGATCTGACCGACCGCGGCTGCGAGTTGGCCTTTGAGCTCCCGGCCGGGGCCTACGCGACCGCCGTTCTGCGCGAACTGATGGACTGGGGGCAGGCCGGCGAAGACTGATATGTTCACCCGCTTCATAGCAATCTGCTATATTTAGGGTAAATGCATATCATCACTCAGCGCCGTATCGCCGACGCGGCCCGCGAACATCCGGAGTGCGCGGGGGCCTTGGACCATTGGTACCGGATCGCAAGGCGCGCCCAGGTTCTGAATTTCAGCCAGTTGCGTCACCTGTTTCCGGGGGTCGACAAGGTCGGTGACCTGTTCGTGTTCAACATCGGCGGCAACAAGCTCAGACTGATCGCCGCCATCCACTTCAATCGGCAGAAGGTCTTTGTGCGTGCGGTGTTGACCCACGCCGAGTACGATCAAGGGGGTTGGCAGTCATGAACCGAGTCGAAGAGGCCATCGCCCACTGGCCCTACGTGGCGCCCCTACTGCGCCCGCCGAGCACCGATGGCGAGTACCTGGAGGTGGTCAAGACCCTGGACGCGGTGCTGGATGCCGGCGGCGCGGACGAGTCGCACCCGCTCGCCGCCCTCGCCCAGCAGATCGGCGAGACCGTTGCCGAATGGGAGCGTCGGGACCCGATGCCCGAGTCGGCCGACGGCGCCGCCATGCTGCGGCACCTGATGGACGTGCACGGCCTGCGCCAGTCCGACCTGCCCGAGATCGGCGCCCAGAGCGTGGTCAGCGCCATCCTGGCGGGTCGGCGCAGCCTGAATGTCCGGCAGGTCAAGGCACTGGCTGCGCGCTTCGGCATCCCGGCGGCCAACTTCCTGTAACCGGGCGGCGCGGCAGCGGTCTTGATCATCGTGCCGGCCGGGCGCGCTCAGGAACTCGTCCGTATCGGCGATGTCTTCGGCGACCCCCAACTCCTGGCCCGCTACTACTTCAAGCCTACTGCCAGCACCACAACCCCGCCGACCGCCGTGAGGACCAGGAGCCCATGGCCCAGGTCCGCCAGCCGGCCTTCGAGGTCATCGATGCCTTCCTGAAGGGCGATTTCGCGCCCCTCGGGGACGGGCGCACCCAGTTGTTCATCCTCTCCGATGCCGGGATGGGCAAGACCTCGCTCCTCATGATGATCCGGCTCATGCACCTGACGGCCTTCTGGCCGAAGGGCTACGACTGTCGCTTGCTCAAGCTCGGCTCGGACACCCTGGAAACGGTGCGCGCCCAGCCCAACCAGGCGCGCACGGTCCTGCTGCTCGATGCCTTGGACGAGGACCCGACCGCCTGGAGCCGCATCGAGGGGCGGCTCACCGAGATCCTGGACGCCACCAGGAACTACCGCCGGGTCATCCTCTCCTGCCGGACCCAGTTCTTCCCTGAGACCGCCGCCGATGCCTTCGGCCGCCCGGGGCGGGTCCAGGTCGGCGGCTATACCTGCCCGATGGTCTTCCTCTCGCTCTTCGACGACGACCAGGTGGATGCCTATCTGCGCCGACGTTTCCCGGACACCCTGGGTCAGCGGCTCCTGGCGCGCGACAATCCGATGCGGCTGCGCGCCGCCGCGGTGGTCCGCTCCATGGAGTCGCTGCGCTTCCGGCCGTTGTTGCTAGCGCATATCCAGGACATCATGGAGGCGGGCGTGACTGGGACAGCTACACCCTCTACGAGGTCCTGGTAGACCGTTGGCTGGCGCGGGAGGAGGTCAAGCTGCGCGGCCAACTGGACAACGCACCGGGCAAGGCGACGCTATGGCGCATCTGCGCCGCGGTGGCGGGTCACCTGCAGGGGAGCGGCAATCGGCTGCTTCGGCCAGCCGAATTGTTGGATTTTCGCGATCGGCTTGTCGACGCTTCAGCCGCGACGAGGCCACGGCACCTTGCCAGATCGCGTCGCGGCTGAAGCTGCTCCCACCGGGTCCCGGCCTGACTCTTAAGGTAACGTTTCGGCCCCGACCGCGCACGATCTGTAGGCTGGGTAGGGCGCAGCGAAACCCAGCAGGCAAGGCTTCAGGCACGCGCAACCGATGGGTTTCGCTGCGCTCTACCCATCCTACAGGACTACCTGCACCGTCTCGGGGCTCGGTAGCGAGGGCGAAGGCATCAGCCTGCGACCCCAGTCGGCAGCCGACTGCCATTAAGTTGAGCGCCGCAGCCCAAGCGCCTGGAGTCCAAGGCTTCAGCCGTGGAGCGCGCCAAGTCTGGTTTCAGGGGTGGATGGACCCAACAAGACGGATTTTGTTGCACTGCACAAGATTTTGTTGTACTATATTAGAGAATGCTGTTTTTCTTATCGAGAAGTACTCATGGCAACCATCCGTAAACCGATCCAGGGCCAGCCGTTCAACGACGTGCTGAACGAACTGCATGCGCACGCGATCACCGGCGTGCCGGACGAGTCGGACCCCTTCGTCCTGGACGAATTGGAGCGCGAGTATATCGCCTACGCCCTTGCCCTCTATTATCAGTGCGACCACTGCCAGGTGCACCATAGCCACGCGATCGAGCGTCTGCGGGTGCAAGGGGTGACGCCGCAGTGGAACTGGCGCGAGGAGTTCCTCAAGACCATCCTGTTCCTGCGCACCGATCGCCGCGATATCTCCGACGCCGAGTGGGCCGGATGGCTCAAGGCCTGGCGCAGCTTCGCGGTCCATATTCATTATCGGCACCCCGGTCTCGCCTGCTATGTGGCCTACGCGATCGGCATTGCCCGCCATGACGAGGCGCTGATGGAACTGGCCTTCGGCTCGATCAGTTCCAGCAATGAAGACCATGATGAACTGCTGGGGGTGGTGCGCGACATCGACCGCCTCGTCGTCTTTATGAAGGCGGCGACATCCAAGAATCGGACCGACCCGATAATTCGTTCCCAACTGCGCACGCGCGGGATCGCGGTCTGACCTGCCTTTTTCGGCATGGGCCTGTCCATGTCCAACAGCGGCTATATCGGGTATGCCTTGGTCGGTCAACTCTTCGGTGCCGAGGCCCTGATCGCGGTGGCCATGACCATGATGGTGGAGATCCTGCTGATCATGCCCCTGACGCTGATCCTGGCGGAGTTCAACGCCCAGGGCCGCCATGGCGGGGTGCTGCGCCCGCTGCGCAACGTCGCGCTCCTGGTGGTGAAGAATCCGATCCTGCTGGCCATCGCGGCCGGTCTGCTGTGCGCCTGGCTGGGGGTGACCCTGCCCAGGATGCTCGGGCGCACCATCGACCTGCTGGCCGCCTCCGCGGCGGCCGTCGCCCTGTTCGCGGTCGGCGGGAGCCTGGCCGGGGAGCGTCTGCACCGCGGCCTGGGCGCGGCGGCGGGCATCGCGCTGGGCAAGCTGATCGTCCACCCGCTCGCGGTCCTTCTCATGCTCGCCCTGGTCCCGCCATTCGACCCCACGCTGACCCAGGCCGCACTGGTCATCGCGGGCCTGCCGATGGTGACGATCTTTCCCTTGCTCGCCCAGCGCTATGGGCAGGGCGAGCAGTGCGCCTCGGCGCTCCTGGTGACCACGCTCCTGTCCTTTGTGACACTGAACCTGGGCCTCTGGGCACTGGGCATTGGTGCCGGCCACCCCGGCTCGCCATAGCGCGTAACTCAAGCGAGTATTCCGGCACCCCCTGATGACTGACCGGGCCGCGGCGCCGGGTGATGGCAAGGACCATCAGCCAGGCCGACCGGTCGGCCCTCAGAGTCCGGCGCCGCGCCCCGGGACCTGGTCGTTGTAACGCTCCAGCAGATAGCCCAGGCAGTCCTGGCGGATGATCGTGAGGTCGTGGGTGAGCATCGCGGGCATCACGGGGCGGCGCAGCCGGACTTCGCCGTCTTCGTGGTGAAAGTACCGGCTCGCGACATCCCGTCCGCCCTCGTCGAGCACCTGCAGGCCAACCCCGAGTGATGGGTCGCGCAGCCGCGCGAAGGCGGTCCCGCGCGGCAGTTCCCGGAAGTTGAAGCGCTCGAGGTCCGGATCGAGCACCAGGTCGGCCTCCGCCGGCGGGAAACCCAGGCTCAGGTCGGGCGGGACGAACATCCGGGCGACGGTATGGAAGAGGTCGATGTCCTGGGGCGCCACCGGATGGTCGGTAATCGCCGCCAGGTGCAGGGCGGCGTCCACTAAGGCCCGCGCGCGCGCCACCCCGGCCGCCTCGCCCACCTTGCCGCACTCCAGCGTCACCGTCGGGCACAGGTCCGCGAAGGCGAGCGACTGCACCCCGGTGGGGCCGGTGAAATAGACCACGGTGCGGGCGAACAGGGTCGCCAGTTGCAGGGACCGGCTGTCCAACCGATCGACACAGGCGTAGTGTGGATTAGCCCCGGTGTTGTTGTGCAGGTCGATGCCGGCGAAGACCCCGCGTTCGGTCATGCGCGCGAGCACCGTGGCCGCCAGTTGCGTCTCTGCGCACTGGGGCAGTTCGCCCCCGGGCCAGATCCGGTTGTAGTCCGGCTGCCCCGGCAGGTGGCGCAGGCCCTGGGCGGCCGCCGCCACGTTGCCGATGAAGAGGCTCAAGCTGCGCGGCAGTCGCGGCTCGCCGAAGCGCGCGATGCGCTCGGCGAGCAGCACGCGCACCGCGTCCCAGCCCACCGTCTCGTTGCCGTGCAGCAGCACCGAGACGAAGAGGGGCGGTTGCCGCCCCCCGGGCAGGTGGATCAGGGTCGGGCCGCCGAGTGCGCCGGCCAGGTCGCGGCTGTCGGTCGCAAGCAGGCCGGCGGGGAGTTGGTCGAGTTCCTGGAGCATGGTCGTCTCAAATACTAAAAGTAATGTAACGGGGGGTCAAGGGCAAGGCCCCAGCTGGCCGCCGGTAAGGCGTCGGTTCAATTCGTCGAGCCGCTGCGGGGTGCCGATGTCAAACCAGTCGCCCCGATAGAGGTGCCCGCCCGCCTGGCCCTGGTCCATGGCCCGGCGCAGCAGTGGGGCCAGGGGAAAGGCCCCGGGCGCGCAGCCCGTGAACAGTTCCGGGCGGTAGAGCCCGATGCCGCTGAAGGTGTAACGCGGCTCGCCGTCCCGGCGGACCCGGTCGCCGTCCAGGGCAAAGTCCCCCGCGGGGTGTTGGGGTGGATTCGCGACCAGCACCAGGTGGGCCAAGTCGCCCTCGGGCAGGTCCAGGTCCATGAAGGGGAAATCGGTCCAGATGTCGGCGTTGACGACCAAGAAGGGGCCGGGGCCGAGCAGCGGCAGGGCCTTGAAGATGCCGCCGCCGGTCTCCAGCGCCCGGCCCTCGCCTTCCGGGGAGTAATGCAAGGTCACGCCCCACTGGGCGCCGTCCCCCAGCGCGGCCTCGATCTGCTCGCCCAGGTGCGCGTGGTTGATCACGACCTCGCGCACCCCGGCCGCCGCCAGCCGCTCGATGTGGTACTGGATCAGCGGCTTGCCGCCGACCGGCAGCAGGGGCTTGGGCACTCGGTCGGTCAGGGGGCGCATGCGGTTGCCGCGTCCGGCGGCGAGGATCATGGCGCGCATCGGGGAGTCCGGGGCTGGGTTCACGAATGACGCAAGTGTACCGGGCTTTGCGGTCCCCGACGCGGCTGAAGCCGCTCCCACCGGGGCCCCGCCTGACCTGTGCGGCACCGCGCCGGTCCTGGCCCCCGGTTGCAGTCGGCGCAGAAGTCGTGGCTGTGGGGGGAGATTAAACCGATGCGGAACCGGCTCCCGGCCACGCGGAAATAGCGCGCCGGGCCGCCGGTGGTCTCGGTGGTGGGGATCAGCTCCCAGTGGGGTTGCAGGTCACGGCGGATGGCGTCGCTCGGGTAACAGACCGCGGCCCGGTCCTGGTCGCCCGGCTCCCCCAGCGGCATCTCCTGCGCCTTGACTTAGGCTCCGAAGGGGCGTGAGATACCAGCCCGGGGTAACCCCTGAGGTGATGCCCGGTTCGAGATGGAGTATTGGTTTGAAAAGTGCCCTATTCGTCGATTTCGACTGGAACGGCATGGGTAGTTTCCGCAGGTTCCTCGATTCGTTGAACATCGGACCGCTGAAGGTCGACTGGAACGGGTCGGGTGGCCGCATTTACGACCCGCGCCGACATGCGCTTGTCAGCGATCGAGACAATAAGGCAGGTGGCAATGGCACCTCGGTTTTCGACTGGGGCACGGATCGCGATCTTCTTCCGCTTGCTACCCAGATCCACGATGTCACCAGCGTGCCCCTGCTGAGTCCGGCCGATTACCGTGTGCTGTTCAAACTAATCGCATCCGACTTGGTTAAACACCCCTTTGATCTCAAGGGAACCGGCAAGCGGGTTCGCGACAATATTCGCGCACTCGGCCATTCCGTGAGTCGAGTGGAGGTCAACTGGGTACTGCGCGGACTGCTGTTGCGGGGACACGAATTCGGCACGGGTGAGGATGACGCACGGACGCTGAGTCGAAAGACGATCGACAACGTACAGGCGCTGTGCCTGCGTGAACAAATACTGATCGATCAGACGACCGAGGCCGCCATCAGGCGGTGGCTTGACTGTGGTTTGTAAGGCGGAGGCAAGCGATGAGGACGACACCGACGGACGCGGGACTGCTACTGGGGGCGCTGCTTCTGGGGCCGGGCGGTGCCGCGCAAGCGACGCTGGTCAATGTTTGCGTCTTTGCGTGAAACAATTACTTCTGCCAGGTTGAGCCGATCCGCGGCGCCCCGATCAGCCCCGATTCGCCAGAAAGACCACGACGACGCCGCCCATGATCAGGGCGCCGCCGACGAGGGTCAGGGTGTTGATCTGGTTCTGCCGAAAGAAGAGCCAGGCGAAGAGGGCGACGAAGATCGGGTAGGAGATCTCGATCAGCGAGGCCAGCGTGGCGTTCTTCTCGCCGATGGCCATGTAGATCAGCAGGGTGCCGGCGGCGGAACTGATCAGGGCGAGCGCGAACCAGGGCCAGTCCGACCCCAGTGCCCGCAGCTCGCCCGTCAGGTCGCCCAGTCTCCCGCCCGCCGCCAGCGCGAGTGCGCCCGCGATGGCCCCGAAGCAGGCGTAATAGAAGAAGAACGTGAGCGGCGCCATGCCATGCTCGATTACGCGCCCGCTTGAGGCGTAGCTCAAACCCCAGATGACGGACGCCGCTACTGCATACAGGATCCACATCGCTGGCCACCATTCGAGTCCAGGCTCGGAGTCTACGACGGCCGCACGCGCCGGACAAGGCGACCAGGGTTGCGGAAACCCGCGGCGGGCGGACGCCGTAGGGCGCTCCGCCATCGGTGCCTCAGGGTCGCGAGGAGATCAGGCCGCGGGCCGCTCGGTGCCGAGTTCCTCCGCCCAACACCCGGTCGGTGGTCCCAGCACCAGGTCGGGTCCCTCAAAGCGGACCAGATAAAGGGTGCGCTCCGGGTCCTCCTCCAGGTGCCCGATCTTGAGGATGACGCCGCGTGTCCCGGGGGCGGCGATCAGGGCGTCCGCCGCCAGGTCCGGGATGCCCCCGTCGTTGACGATGGCGGCGGCGGCATAGACCAGGTCGCCGGGGTTGAGTTGATCGAGGGTCGGTTGGTCGAGCGTCATGGGGGCTTGCTCCCTTTTTTGGCAGGCGCAGTGGTTGGCTGGGCGGGTCTGTCGGTAATCCGACCAAAATACTGCGCAGGGCTGTGGCAGAGCCGACAAGCCCGGCGGCAGTGGGTTATGAGATCTTCAACAACAATGACATACAGTCTCTTCACTGCATGGCATGGGGATTGCTTTTTTCCTCCTCAACAGCGAAGCAAGACTCAAGCCATTTGGAGCATCCGACCATGTTGACCCTGACCCCCAGCGCCCTGAAGGCCGTCAGCCGTTTCATCAAGGGGTCCGCTGACCCGGTCGCCGGGCTGCGCATCTCAGTCACCGGCGGCGGCTGTTCCGGCCTGCAATATGCTGTGGCCCTGGAGGGGGCGGCGCGCGCCGACGACGCGATCGTCGAGTGCGGGCCGGTGAAGGTCTTCGTCGACCCCGCCAGCGCGCCGATGCTGGACGGCGTCACCGTCGACTTCAGGGACAGCATGGAGGGTAACGGCTTCCGATTCGAGAATCCCAATGCCGCCCAAAGCTGCGGCTGCGGCAAGTCGTTCAGTGCTTGATCCTGAGAATCCACAGATGGACACAGATGGACACAGATTTCTTTCGGATTGTCATGCGCTTATCGTCATTGTCGCAAGCACCGGCAAGCTGAGTCCCTGGCCAAGCATAAGTCAATGAATTATCTGTGATAATCTGTGTTCATCTGTGGATAACTCCTCTTTCTGGGCTGCCGGAGCACCCCGCTACCTGAGGTCGCGCCGTTAAGTACCGCGAAGCGCAGATCATTACTTCATTTCCCCGGAGACACGCCATGTGGGATTACTCGGAAAAGGTCAAAGACCACTTTTTCAGCCCCCGTAACGCCGGTGCCCTGGCGGACGCTAACGCCGTGGGGGACGTGGGGTCCCTGTCCTGCGGGGACGCCTTGCGGCTCTCACTCAAGGTCGATCCCGAGACGCTGGTCATCAAAGACGCCGGCTTCCAGACCTTCGGCTGCGGCTCGGCGATTGCCTCGAGTTCCGCGCTGACCGAGATCGTCAAGGGGATGACCATTGATCAGGCGCTCAAGGTCAGCAACCAGGACATCGCGGACTATCTCGACGGCCTGCCCCCGGAGAAGATGCACTGCTCGGTGATGGGGCGCGAGGCGCTCCAGGCGGCGGTCGCCAACTTCCGCGGTGAGGTCTGGAAGGACGACCATGAGGAAGGCGCGCTGGTGTGCAAGTGTTTTGCGGTCGATGCGGTCCTGATCGAGGAGACCATCCGCGCCAATGGGCTCTCAAGCGTCGAGGAGGTCACGAACTACACCAAGGCCGGCGGCGGCTGTTCCGCCTGTCATGAGGGGGTGGAGGAGATCCTGACCCGGGTGCTCAAGGACCAGGGCCGCACCTTCGACCCCACCGGCGCCCCGCCGCCCGCGGCCAAGCGCCCCAAGCTCGGCACCCTGCAGCGCATCCGCCGCATCGAGAGCGCCATCGAGGCGATCCGTCCCAACCTCAAGCGCGACCGCGGCGACGTGGAGCTGGTAGAGATCGACGGCAAGAACATCTATGTGAACATGACCGGCGCCTGTGCCGGCTGCCAGATGGCCTCCACCACCATCGAGGGGATACAGCAGCGTATCGTCGAGGACCTGGGTGAATTCGTGCGCGTCCTGCCGGCGAGCGCGATGCGGGCGCGGGCCTAAGCGCGACTGTACCGTCACCAGGGCAAAGGGGCCGGGGGAGAAATACGAAACGAGTATTGTCCGCAAATGAACGCAAATGAACGCAAATGGGAGAATGGCTTGATGGCGGGGCCAGCGTCAGCCTGAAGGCGAGCGGCGCTCCTCGTTCCAGTCTATCATCGCCGGAGATCAAGCTTCTTATTTGCGTTCATTTGCGTTCATTTGCGGACGAATTCTTCTTCCTGGCTTGTCCAGCCCCGTAACTTTTATGGGCTTCCTCGCTTAACGCCCCCGGCGGTTCATTTTTCGATTTTCCTGCTCCATCTTTACCGAGGCACGCCCATGACCCAAGGCATCTATCTGGACAACAACGCCACCACCATGGTCTCGCCGGAGGTGGTGGACGCCATGCTGCCCTATTTCACCGAGCAATTCGGCAATCCGTCGTCGCTGCACCAGTTCGGCAATCGGGTCGGGCTGGCCATCAAGCAGGCCCGCCAACAGGTGCAGCAACTCCTGGGCGCCGAGCATGACTCCGAAATCGTCTTCACCTCCTGCGGTACCGAGTCCGACTCCACCGCCATCCTCTCGGCGCTCAAGGCCCAGCCGGACCGCAAAGAGATTATTACTACAGTGGTCGAACACCCGGCCATTCTGGCGCTCTGCGATCAACTGGAGAAGGAGGGCTACAAGGTCCACCGCCTCAAGGTGAACGGCAAGGGACGGCTCGACATCCGCGAATACATGGACCTGCTGTCCGAGCGGGTGGCCATCGTCTCCATCATGTGGGCCAACAATGAATCGGGCACCCTGTTCCCCGTGGAAGAGATGGCCGAACTGGCGCGCTCCGCCGGGGTCATGTTCCATACCGACGCGGTCCAGGCGGTCGGCAAGATCCCCATCGATCTGAAGGAGACCTGCATCGACATGCTGTCGCTCTCCGGCCACAAGCTCCACGCCCCCAAGGGGGTCGGGGTCCTCTATCTGCGCCGCAACACCCGCTTTCGCCCGCTGCTGCGCGGCGGACACCAGGAGCGCGGCCGGCGCGCCGGCACCGAGAACACCGCCTCCATCATCGCCCTGGGCAAGGCCTGTGACATGGCCCTGGCGCACATCGACGACGAGAAGACCTCGGTGCGCCGGATGCGCGACCGGCTGGAGCAAGGCATTCTGGCCGCCGTCCCCCATTGTTTCGTCACCGGTGATCCGACCAACCGCCTGCCCAATACCTGCAACATCGCCTTCGAGTACATCGAGGGCGAGGCGATCCTCCTGCTCCTGAACAAGCAGGGCATCGCCGCCTCCTCCGGCTCCGCCTGCACCTCCGGATCGCTTGAACCATCCCACGTCATGCGTGCCATGGGCATCCCCTTCACCGCCGCCCACGGCACCGTGCGCTTCTCCTTCTCCCGCTACAACACCATGGCGGAGGTCGACACGGTCATCCGCGCCGTCCCGCCCATCGTCGCCCAGTTACGCAAGCTCTCGCCCTACTGGGGCGTCGATGGCCCGGTCGCCGACCCAGAGAAGGCCTTCGCACCCGCTTACGCCTGAGGCCAGTCCCCTGGAGTCTCAGGCTTCAGCCTGACCGTGAAAGTCGCGCAGCGAAGCTGCGGGAGCGGCTTCAGCCGCGACGGGCCGCGCGGGGAGCGCGGCATCGGCGGTCGCCGCAGCGCGGCCGCAGTCCGCTCCCACACCGGACTTACATGTTTCGGGGTGACGGACGAGCCTTCATGACCGTTGGCCGGATGGACAACGGCTGTCCCCAGCCGAGGCCCGAACCGACCGTGACAGGAGCTTGCGGACCCTGGTAGCCTGGCATACCGCCAATCGACGAACGAACCGGGCCCCTGATGGACGCGGTATTGGACTTGCCTCGCTGGCTCGAACAGATTGCAACGGCGCACAGGGACCTCCCGGATCTCCTTATCGCGGTGGGAGCCGTCGTCGGCTTTCTGCTCCTGGCGCTGAAGTGTCTCAAGGGCAAGCTGCGCTGTGGAAGCCAGACTGCCCGAGTCCAAGCTCAGTGTCCCGCCCGTCGCCGAACAGAGGCTTACCCGCTGCAGCACCCGCGCCGTGGAACGCCTGGTCCGGGGCAGGGCGATGATGCGGCGGCGAGCCTTTCTCGCCTGCGAGGGCGGTTTCGCCTGGATGCAGATCGCTGGCGTCGGCGGCCAGGGCAAGAGCCGACTCGGCTGCGAGTTGACTCTGCGGGCGCGGGGCCAGGGCTGGCCAGCGGGTTTCCTGGAAAGCGGCCAAGACCTCGCGGCCTGCGGCGACGCTTGGGCGCGCTGGCAGCCCAGACAGCCCCATCTGATCGTGCTCGACTACGTCATCGGCCGGGAGGCGCAGATCGCGCCAGTCATCCAGACCCTCGCCCCGTCCATCCAAGGCTGCTATTGGCTCGCCGCTTAGGCTAGATTGTCCCAATCACCCCGGACGAAAATACAGAGACCGCCATGCAAACCTTCAGCATCCGAGAACTCCGCGACCATACCGGTGACCTGGTACAGGCGGCCGAGTCCGGCAAGCTCTCGATCGTCACCAGACACGGCCAGCCGGTGTTCGTGGCGGTGCCCTTCGAGGAGGAACTCCTGCGGGGCGGTGTGGCGCTCGCCCTGGCGACCAAATTGTTCGATGAAGAGGCGATCTCCGTGGGCAAGGCGGCCCGGTTGGCGGGGATGAGCCTGCCCGATTTCATTGATCATCTGGGCCGGTTGCGCATCCCGGTCGCGCGGCCGCGATCCGGAGAGTTGGAGCAGGAGCTGCAAGCCTTTGGCTACCTTGGAAGCCGAGTGGTCGAGGACGCGCTACGGCTAGCTGGAGAGGCATCGAAATGAGGTGTGCACCCCATCACCCAAGACCTTGGCCCCATTACTATCCGTAAGCGCCCGTATTCCCCGCGCCCGCGGGAGTGAGCCGACCGTTCAGATGTCCGGGGAGCAAAAGGCCAGGCTGGATTGGGACAGAGGGCTCTACGGAAAGGCAACTTCCTGAGAATCCTCTATGGCAAACTATAAACAATCGACAAAAATTCTCACGCCGATCTTATAAAAGTCTTCTTCCGAGAGGATTTCACGGATTTTGCCGCTTTCGAGTCTCACAAAAATAACATGCCTACTTTGATCGTCTGATTTAATATATTCTATTCCTTTCCAGCCTCTGGTAAATCTTGAGCATACATTGCAAATGAAATCCGTCCTTATCCAAGTATTATTGTATTCATCTTCGACTTCTTCAAGGATGTCTCCTACGTGATAAGAACTCGCCCCTCTGACTCTTGGATCTTGCCATTTTATCTGTATCTCCGTATCCATGCTCATTCTGCCCGTTTTTGGGCAATAGAGATCTGCAAATATAGAATTAAATAACCCCATTATCGCCCTCGCTTGGTGTGAAGGGCTATTCTTCTCGTCGGTGAGGACTTTCTGCTGCTCGGGCTTGGCCTCGAACAGGTCGGTAACGATGCAGGCGTCAAGGAAGATACGCGTCATGGTCAATCCCAACTCGCCCGCTCGGCCTCGACCAAGGCCGCGATCTCCTCGCGATCACGCCCTAGGGTATTGCGTGGGAGCGCCGCCAGGAAGTCATCGAGATTTCCATGCTGGCCTTCAGGGTCCGACCGCGACATGTCGTCACTCTCGTAAAGCACAATCACACGCGCCCGCGTGGCAGGTATCCCCTGGGGAAGCTGCACATGAATGGCGCGGTCGGGGGCAATTTCGGTGTCGATCTCAATCGCAAGCATGTGACTACTCCACGCATCGATAATGGTTTGAGCCCGTGTAAGGCGGAACCCGATAGCGGTTCCGCCATCCCGGTGCGCGGGCGATGGCGGATCGCCCGGCGGGCATCCGCCCTACGGTCCTGCTCGAGAGAGGAAACCGTGGTCTGTAGCCTATTGCCCCCTATTGTCCCTTAATTAAAGTATTCTGACCCCTTTACCTTTTTAATTAAAGTATTCTGACCCCTTTACCTTTTCCCGCGGCTAGGACTTACGCATACTCGGCAACGCAAACGGGGCGTTCAACGGCCAAATTCTTCCTATGGAGCTTTATCCGCTCAATCTCGTGCATAGTGGCGGCCGTCAAATAGCTTTCGCCACAATGTGGACAGCTTACCATAGGGACATTTTCAATTACCAATAGCTGCTCTCCTTATGCGGTTGTTGCTCTTAAAGCCTAACTCGGTGCCATTCGGTACTGACCCCTTTTCCCGTGCTTGGAGTGGCGGAGTTTGCTTCTTGGATAGCCCCTGCGTGCCTCGCCGCGCCGGGCGCAGCGCCAGACCCGGCGGGGGCGGGCAGGGTGTCAACGTGTTTCTATATTGACAACACTTGCGGGTGTTTCTAAAATGACAACATGCCAGCCGTCGCCATCCATGACATCCGCCGTACCCTGAGCGCTGAGGCGTTCGTCGAACTGAAAGTATGGGAGGTCCCGGAACCGGTGCGGGGAAGCGATCATCAGTACAAATATCGACTGGTCTTGGTCGTGAATGATCGCTGCGTGCTGCGGCTACGACAACGAAACCGGCAAGGGCGACTACAAGCACGTCGGCGCGGACGAACTGGAAAAGCCGTACCACTTCGTCTCGCGACAGCAGTTGCTGGACGATTTCTTTGCCGATGTCGCCACATGGCTCGCGATGAGGACCGAACGATGAGAACCCTGATGATCGATGTTTGCGATCTTGAGACCACCAAGGCGCGCATGTTGGACGCGCTGCAAGACCGTGGATCTGACGCTGTGCTGTCCTTCCCATCTGAGGAGTTGCTGTTCACGGTGCTGACTGCCCGCCGCTGGCCGCTGCTGCGCGCGTTGACCGGCGCCGGGCCGGTGGGGGTGCGCGAGTTGGCGCGGCGACTCGGGCGCGATGTGAAGGGCACGCACACAGACACACAGGCGCTGGCCAAGGCAGGCGTGATCGAGAAGACCGCCGACGGAAAGTTGCACTTTCCCTACGAGGCGGTACGCATCGAGCTTGGTTGGCGTGTGGCGGCCTAGCCACCCGAGAAATGTTCGAGATTATGCATGTCACATCTAAATCCGGCCGCGTCTTTCTCTTGAACGGCGAGGAGGAAGAGGCGCGCATCCTCGCGGCCTTGATCGTCGTTCCGGCCGCAGGGGACAGGAGGTCGAGGCTTTAAGCCGGTCGACGGCGCGTCAGCGCGCCCCGGGTCCGGCTAAAGCCTCGACCTCCGGTGTGAGACCTCGGGGCCGCGGCCGAAACGATGATCAAGGCCCGCGCGGGGATCGCCGCCGATCCCGACACCTACGAATTAACCGACGAAGAACTGGCCGAACTGCGCCCGCTCGTGCGGCCCGGTCGCCCCAAAGCCGAATTCCCCAAGGTCCCGATCACCATCCGGCTCTCCCCTGAGGTGCTGGACTTCTTCAAGACCGACGGCCCCGGCTGGCAGACGCGCATCGATGCGGCCTTGCGCGACTGGATCAAGACTCACGCTATCGAGCACGGCCAGCACGCCAACTGACCGCCCGTTGATGGGGGACATTCGTGGGAATATCGCAATCTGTGTGCTGGAAAAATCGGCAGATCGCCGAGGCGAATTATAAATAATCGACAAAAGTTTTCACTCCGATTTTATAGAAGTCCTCTTCCGAGAGGATTTCACAGATTTTACCGCTTTCGAGTCTCACAAAAATAACATGCCTACTTTGATCATCTGTATAGAATTAAATAATCCCATTATCGCCCTCGCTTGGTGTGAATGGCTATTCTTCTCGTCGGTGAGGACTTTCTACTGCTCGGGCTTGGCCTCGAACCGGTCGATAACGATGCAGGCGTCGAGGAAGATACGCGTCATGGTCAATCCCAACTTGCCCGCTCGGCCTCGACCAAGGCCGCGATCTCCTCGCGATCACGCCCTAGGGTATTGCGTGGGAGCGCCGCCAGGAAGTCATCGAGATTTCCATGCTGGCCTTCAGGGTCCAACCGCGACATGTCGTCACTCTCGTAAAGCACAATCACACGCGCCCGCGTGGCAGGTATCCCCTGGGGAAGCTGCACATGAATGGCGCGGTCGGGGGCAATTTCGGTGTCGATCTCAATCGCAAGCATGTGACTAAGCCACGCATCGATAATGGTTTGAGCCCGTATAAGGCGGAACCCGATAGCGGTTCCGCCATCCCGGTGCGCGGGCGATGGCGGATCGCCCGGCAGGGATCCGCCCTACGGTCCTGCTCGAGAAAGGAAACCGTGGTATTGTCCCGCAGAGATCCGGACGTGTCTTTCTCCGTGTCTCTGTGTCTCCGTGAGAGAAATTCCTGGACCAGGGGTGAGCGGCGCTGGCCGGAACGATGATCAAGGCCCACGCTCACTGTTGAGCCCGCTTGTTCGGTTCTTCATTCCCGGGGCAAAAGGCAAGACCTGACCCCACCCACCCGCTAGACCTGACCCCACCCACCCGAAATCACTGCCGCGTCTCGGGGTCAGACGGTTCCGGCTGGTCGGCGAGCAAGCGCTTCAGCCGCTCGATCTCGGCCAAGGCTTCGTCCTTGGCGGCCCGCTCCTGCTCCGCGTCGGCACGCGCCTGCTCCTTGGCCGCCCGCTCCTGCTCCGCGTCCGCCCGCGCCTGGTCCTTCGCCGCCCGCTCTTGATCCACGTCCGCCCGCGCCTGTTCGACCTCCGCGCGCAGGTCGTCGAATTCGAGCTGGATGCTCTGCTGTTCGCGCAGATAGTCCTGCCGCGCCTGGTAGGCGTGGTAGGCGTGCTCTTGCTCGGAAAATGCCTTCAGTGTGTTCATCGCTCGCCTCATCTCTTGGGTCTGCATCCAGGCCGGTAGGGCGTCCTCGTCCAGGCGCTCCGCCTCGTTGAAGAACTTCAGCCAGCGCTGCTGCTCGGTTTCGACCGCGTCGGCGGCGAATTTGCTCAGTTCCAGCAGCCAGATGCCGCCGTGGTCCAGAAAGACGCGACCGTGCCGGTCGCGCAACCGGAACTCGTGGGCGTACGCCGGGACCTCCGGCAGCAGGGTTTGACCCAGCAGCCAGATGGCGTAGGTGGGGCGTAGCTTGCGGTAGCTCTCGCCCTCCTTGATCTGGCCGCGATAGAGGGCGGCCCAGCCGTAGAGGATGCGCGCCGGCAGGTCGCGGTGATTGAGCAATTGGATCTCGACCTGGAACAGTTGCCCCGTCGCGTCGCGGGCCTTGATGTCGACGACGGTGAGCTTGTCATCGAGGAATTCCTTTTCATTATAGGGGTTCAGGATCTCCACCGCGACGATCGGACGGGACAGCTCGGCACCCAGGACGGCGTTGAGGAAATGGATCAGCAGGTCACGATTGGACTCGGCCCCCAGCAGGGCCTTGAAGACGCAGTCAACCTTGGGATCGATGGGATGGCGCATGTTGGCAGTGTAGGCAGGCGTAGTCGGCGCGACAAGGGGCGTGGTCCTGGGGAACCGTGCCCGGCGCCACGGACAGGGTCACGCCACGGATGGGGTCACGCCTTGACTTATTCCTCGCCGCTACGCCGAGGTACACCGCAGACGATCTTGCTGATCCGCGACTGATGCAGCGCGAAGTAGTCGCCAATTTCCTGCATTGTATACCCGCCGCTGGCGTAGGCGGCCTTGATCGCTTGATCCCGATCCGCATGCGTCTGGTCGTATTCCGCCAACGATCGCGGGACCGGCCGACGTTTGGCTTGGGGCACTTCGCGCAGGTCGCGGTCGTGCGGGACCTTGCGTTGCATGGCCTCCACGAAGGCGTCCGAGCCCAGATAGACCTGCTGCTTGAGGTGCTCCCAGGGCGAAGGTTGTCCCTTGCCCGCGGCGATGAAGGACTGGTAACCCTCCACGGCTTGCGCTTCGGTCTGGCCGAACGCCGCCAGGATCGCGCGCGTTTCCAGCCACTCGGGGGCCGGGTCCTCGCCGGTCATGGCCCGATAACTGCTCCAAGGGTAATCGCTCGCCGCTCGAACCATGCGCGCGCGGACCGGGTTGAGGACCAAGTACCGCGCGACTTCGAGAAGGTAGGCTTCCTTCTGCACCAGAATCGCCTTATACCGCCCCTGGAAGACGTGCCCACCCTTTGGCAGACCCGATTGGACCGTTGCGTGTAAACTCCGTTGAGTTCCCGCATGCCTTTGCCGAGATTCCCGTCCGGCGTCTCCACGAGGAGATGGTAATGGTTGGTCATCAGGCAGTAGGCGTGGATGATCCAATTAAACCGTCCCCACACGCCCGCGAGCACGTCGACAAACACCCGCCGGTCCCCGACGGCCCGAAAAATGTCCTCCCGTCCGTCACCGCGTGAGGTGACATGGTACAGCGCACCGGCAAACTCAAGTCATAACGGCCTAGCCATGAGCGTAAAGAGAGTTCAGGAAAGGCATAAGTCAAGACCTGACCCCATCCCCCGCCGTGCAACTGTGGACCCTGTGGCAACCGTACCGCGACGCCCTCGCCACGGCGTCCGATCTGATGGCCTTGCTGGTCATGATGGCTGAGCAGCGGGTCGGTCTGCGTCCCGGCCGCATCGAGCCACGGGCACTGAAACGACGACCGCGCAACTTCCCGCTGCTTATGGAGCCCCGGGCACTGGCCCGGCAGGACGTTCGACTCCACGGGCACCCCAAGAAAGCGAAGTGAAAGGGCACAGAACTGCATCGGGTCGTCAGGCATAACAGTAAGATTTAAATGGAGAATTAGCTTAAGTCAGTGCTATTCGGTACTGACCCCTTTTCTTTATCCCCTTATCCCCCTTGTTCGGGTCGCGGAATATTTCATGCTGCCTTCTAGTTTTCAATAGCGTTGGCATACCGGTAAAGTGTCCTAGGTTCTACATCTACACTGCCATTTAAGAATTCTAAGCATCCCCACTCAGGATCTATACGTGCAGTATGCAAGAGATCCTCAGCGACATGCTGACCGACCAAATTCAGAAGATCAACGTCTCTTATTTCCCCGTTCTCGAATGTTAGCAAGAACCGATACGCATCTTGATGCTCGAAATGCTTTAGCTTCATACGTTACTCCAGAGGTTGAATGGAGTGGAAATCTTGCGTCTCCCACATTTCTATCAGCTCTTTCTGGTGAATCTCTGCCCATTCCCGAACTAGCTGGCGACACTTTTTCGGAAGGTCGCCCTCAATGACGTTAAGATTCACCAGTTCCATGGCGGCTTCATGTTCGCCATACTTGATATGAATGTGTTTCGGCGGATGCTCCCGGTCGATCAAATACATTCTGATAACTATTCCATAAAATCGGGATATCTCAGGCATCGGTCATATCTTCCTACAAAGCGTTATCGAGAGTGAGTGTAGCAGACGTTATCACCGGGGATTGCTGGCCTTCCGCATACCATACATTTTCGGAACGATGAATTAGTCTGGGATGTCCAGCCACCGATCCCTTGCTGAGACCTTTTCTTCGGTGTACGAAGAACATGAACCCGCTGGATATGACTGACCAAGCGATCCTCTTGAACAAAAGCATTACACTGAGGGCACTTTGCGAGGGAGAAAAATAAGAAAAATAAGGGGTCAGGTCTTGCAATCCAGCATCGGCTACAAGACGGCGGAATGCATGATTGCACGACCTGACCCTGGAGCCTTGACCCTGGAGCCTCGTGTAAACTCCGTTGAGTTCCCGCATGCCTTTGCCGAGATTCCCGTCCGGCGTCTCCACGAGGGGATGGTAATGGTTGGTCATCAGGCAGTAGGCGTGGATGATCCAATTAAACCGTCCCCACACGCCCGCGAGCACGTCGACAAACACCCGCCGGTCCCCGACGGCCCGAAAAATGTCCTCCCGTCCGTCACCGCGTGAGGTGACATGGTACAGCGCGCCGGCAAACTCAAGTCGTAACGGCCTAGCCATGAGCGTAAAGATAGTTCAGGAAAGGCATAAGTCAAGACCTGACCCCATCCCCGTGACCCAATCCCCGACCCCATCCCCTCGCGCGGGGGCAAGGGCCTCTTCGACTTTTCGCTCATGGCAGATACGGGATCAGGCCAAGCCGAAAGGCTTCCTCTTGTACCTCACGAGGCGCTTGTCGAGCGTCCATGAGAAAGCCATTTACCCGGATAAACCAAGCCATTGGGTTATTTGCGAGCTGGCTCGGAAGAGTCCACTCGGGATCGGCCTGTCCCGAGTTTAATATCTTCATGATCGCCGTGGATTTCGCCGATCCTGTGCTCGCGCTGAGGCCGAAGTGTGAGCATAAGTCATCCGCCCGCATGTACGGTTTCTGACTTTTGTCGAACAGGAAGTTGACTCGACCCATCGCGTAGACGATCCCACAGGCCCACGTCTGGGGTTTGCCGGTGACTAACGGTGATGGACGCTTGCGGCACAACTTAGCCGTGAGGAGCCGGCAGAGATCCCGATACTCCTTGTTCAAATGTTGCTTGCAGAATTCATCGGTGAGCGTGATGATCTCGTCATAGTGACCCTGGAGTGCCGCCGGCACCTGTGTCGATTTACTTGTCTCGCCTTTTGCCATATCTTCTTCTTCCGATGTGCCCGCCTTTGGCGTCTTTATGCGGATGGGGTCATGCGGATGCATGCGGATGGGGTCAGGTCTTGACTCATGGGCGCGGATGGGGTCAGGTCTTGACTTATTCCTCGCCGCTACGCCGAGGTAGACCGCAGACGATCTTGCTGATACGCGACTGATGCAGCGCGAAGTAGTCGCCAATTTCCTGCATGGTATACCCGCCGCTGGCGTAGGCGGCCTTGATCGCCTGATCTCGATCCGCATGCGTCTGGTCGTATTCCGCCAACGATCGCGGGACGGGCCGACGTTTGGCTTGGGGCACTTCGCGCAGGTCGCGGTCGTGCGGGACCTTGCGTTGCATGGCCTCCACGAAGGCGTCTGAGCCCAGATAGACCTGCTGCTTGAGGTGCTCCCAGGGCGAAGGTTGTCCCTTGCCCGAGGAGATGGTAATGGTTGGTCATCAGGCAGTAGGCGTGGATGATCCAATTAAACCGTCCCCACACGCCCGGGCACTGGTTCAGTTTAATTCCTGTTTACAAGACATTGAAATATATGTAATATATCTAGTTCGGCGCGGGTTTCCGTCACTTTTTGAATAAGTGAGAACTTCTTGAACGGACAATGGACATGCCCTCATTGCAATTCACAGAATTGTCGGCATCACAAGACGTATCAAACCGGTCATAACGGTACGCGTTTGCTGTGGCGATGTCAAAGTTGCAATAGGCTCTTTTCCGAGACCAAAGCCACCCTTATCGAGGGGCTCAGGAAACCGACCAGCTTCATCATTCAAGTGCTCAAAACGCGCACTGAGGGGATCGGCTTGAACGCCGCCTGCCGGGCCTTCGCGATTGCGAAGAATACGTTGCTCCTATGGGAGCGTCGCCTGGCCGATTGCAAGGATGTGCTGGTCATATATGCCCTGACGCACACCTTTATTGAGCAACTGATCGAAGGTGATGAGCTTTATACGAAAGTGAATAGGAATGTCCCCCCGGAGGATTGTGAAGGCTGGACGATCGTACTGATGGAAAGGGCAAGTCGATTTATCTGGGCGCTTCAGTGCGGGAAAAAGGATCGCAGCCTATTTTCATATGCCATACAAATACTTAGAGATGTCATCCTGCGTACTGGCGATGTCACTCTAGTCACCGACGGGGAACGTCGGTATGGCAATCTCCTGTTTGAAATTTGCCACGAAGTATTGCGAACCGGAAAACGCGGCCGCCCACCGAAAGTGCTTCGTCGCGGTGTGAAGGTGCGCCTTAAGAATAAAGGGAAAGGAACTGATAGAACGGGGCACTCGCGTCCCAAATACGAAACCCCTCATCCGGAGCATCCAGAAACCGATCAAGATGTGACGCCAGCCGATATTCATGCTAATCATTTGGAAGCATCGAACGCTTCATTTCGGCGAAAGAATTCTGCTTATCGCCGCCGAACGAATACGTACGCGAAGAGCATTTCTGGTTTGCAAAGAACATTGGATATGTTGTGGATTGTCCATAACTTTATTCGCAGCCACTTCACGACAAAACAGGTTCCTGCGGTGGCTCTGGGGATTCTCCAGCAGGGACTCTCGTGGGATGAGGTCCTTAGAGTTCGACAGCCCAGGTTATAAAAATACTACAAAAACATAAGGATAAGGAAGAACCAAACTGAACCAGTGCCCACGCCCGCGAGCACGTCGACAAACACCCGCCGGTCCCCGACGGCCCGAAAAATGTCCTCCCGTCCGTCACCGCGTGAGGTGACATGGTACAGCGCACCGGCAAACTCAAGCCGTAACGGCCTAGCCATGATCGTAAAGATAGTTCAGGAAAGGCATAAGTCAAGACCTGACCCCATCCCCCTTAATCTTTAGTCAAGTGTTCTGCGCCTCCTCTTTGATCGGATCGGGAAGCACCAGCATCTCCTGCTGTACGTTTGGAACGGAGGTAGCGGACGAGGGAATCCAAATCGTAGCCGTGCTCTTTGGCGATATCGTCCTTAATTTTCCAAAGCTCTCTTAGCGTCTGATCAGTCATCTTCGGTAACTCCCATAAGCTCAGTTGGAGTTGCAATTTCCGGGCACTGGAAGCCGTGCGTCAGGCATATACTTCTGATCTTCGGCCTTGTCTCAGCGTTGGCGATATGCCGACAGTTCCAGGTTAATAGATAGCCGACACCATGAACGGCAGCAATCGCTATGTGCAACGCGTCATCTATTGCTTTCTCGGGTAGGCCGCCTTCGCCGATCAGGGCTTTGGACAAAATAAGGACCTGTTCGTTCAGTGGCAAAACCTCTACGCCGGCCAGCTTGGCAAGACGCCTTCTCGCAGCCCCTTTGTCTCCCCGCCCTGCTTCCTCTATTACAAGGTCAGATACGCAAAGGGAAAACCTGTGTCGTTGAGATTCCCACCAATCAGTCGTCTCCTTTTGCCAAGCAGCGGCGATCAGGTTGCTGGATGGCCGGGCTGTAAGATAGGAATCGATCGAAGTTTCAATGTAGACCTTGGCCATCTTGATTCTCCGTTGTCCAAGGAGAGGTTTCTAGGGCAAGGGGTCCGGGGCAAGGCAGGGGCAAGGGGTCACAGGGGCAAGGGGTCAGGTCTTGACTTATGCCCTGAGGAATAAGTCAAGACCTGACCCCATCGGCACTGGTTCAGTTTAATTCCTGTTTACAAGACATTGAAATATATGTAATATATCTAGTTCGGCGCGGGTTTCCGTCACTTTTTGAATAAGTGAGAACTTCTTGAACGGACAATGGACATGCCCTCATTGCAATTCACAGAATTGTCGGCATCACAAGACGTATCAAACCGGTCATAACGGTACGCGTTTGCTGTGGCGATGTCAAAGTTGCAATAGGCTCTTTTCCGAGACCAAAGCCACCCTTATCGAGGGGCTCAGGAAACCGACCAGCTTCATCATTCAAGTGCTCAAAACGCGCACTGAGGGGATCGGCTTGAACGCCGCCTGCCGGGCCTTCGCGATTGCGAAGAATACGTTGCTCCTATGGGAGCGTCGCCTGGCCGATTGCAAGGATGTGCTGGTCATATATGCCCTGACGCACACCTTTATTGAGCAACTGATCGAAGGTGATGAGCTTTATACGAAAGTGAATAGGAATGTCCCCCCGGAGGATTGTGAAGGCTGGACGATCGTACTGATGGAAAGGGCAAGTCGATTTATCTGGGCGCTTCAGTGCGGGAAAAAGGATCGCAGCCTATTTTCATATGCCATACAAATACTTAGAGATGTCATCCTGCGTACTGGCGATGTCACTCTAGTCACCGACGGGGAACGTCGGTATGGCAATCTCCTGTTTGAAATTTGCCACGAAGTATTGCGAACCGGAAAACGCGGCCGCCCACCGAAAGTGCTTCGTCGCGGTGTGAAGGTGCGCCTTAAGAATAAAGGGAAAGGAACTGATAGAACGGGGCACTCGCGTCCCAAATACGAAACCCCTCATCCGGAGCATCCAGAAACCGATCAAGATGTGACGCCAGCCGATATTCATGCTAATCATTTGGAAGCATCGAACGCTTCATTTCGGCGAAAGAATTCTGCTTATCGCCGCCGAACGAATACGTACGCGAAGAGCATTTCTGGTTTGCAAAGAACATTGGATATGTTGTGGATTGTCCATAACTTTATTCGCAGCCACTTCACGACAAAACAGGTTCCTGCGGTGGCTCTGGGGATTCTCCAGCAGGGACTCTCGTGGGATGAGGTCCTTAGAGTTCGACAGCCCAGGTTATAAAAATACTACAAAAACATAAGGATAAGGAAGAACCAAACTGAACCAGTGCCACCCCATCCGTTTCCTATATTTTCCTGACCCCTTTTTATTTTCCACCGAAGGTTAGGCGCTTCGTGGGTTGCAAGGCACAAGTCAAGACCTGCCCCCATCCTTTGCCCCCGCAAATTCAGGCTCCTCTTTCACTCCCAATATCTCCTGCGCTCTCAGCGATAAAGTCGTGACCATCTGTATTGCCTTCTGTGCGATGGATTCGTCGAGGTCGGGTTTCTTGAAATACCTTAGACGCCAGTCGCCTGAACTCATCTTGGTAGCGGCGGGGAAGAACCTTTGCATCACAATGTAGTCGCGCATGGGCACGCCGAGCATTGCAATGATGTTCGATTCTCTTGACCTGCTCAGGTATTCCGATATGTAAGAAAAATACTGGAAACGTGGCATTCCCGGA
This sequence comes from Candidatus Thiodictyon syntrophicum, assembly GCF_002813775.1. NCBI lineage: Bacteria > Pseudomonadati > Pseudomonadota > Gammaproteobacteria > Chromatiales > Chromatiaceae > Thiodictyon > Candidatus Thiodictyon syntrophicum. The sequence continues at coordinate 4,799,005 of NZ_CP020370.1, read as the reverse complement.
ATATCACGAAAAACACGATCGCCGTCAACAAGATTCCTGTCTACTGTTGGAAAGAACTCTTCAAGCCTTGAAAAGAGCATGGATCTTGCTATTGCACACTCCGCTAAAGTTCCAGAGTAATCACTCTCAGAGAGCATCTTTTCGGCATCTTTTAGCTTACCTCTGACGTTAGGAAAATTGACTAAATAAACCAAAGAAACAGATTCAAAATCAATTTCGTAAAATTTGAGAAAAGAAAGAACTAGAAATTCTTCGGAGTATGCTCTGAATTTTCTTGCTTGGGAGCAATCAGGCAAGTTCCCATAGTGTTTAAAGTTCACTCTCGCCGTATTCAACTCCATCATCTTAGCTTTTAGCGGAAGACCTTTGCCGTCCTTGTTGTTCGGGGCAGTTGCGACAAGATCAAAATAGGAAGTAAAGTTTGCCTTCTCCTTCGCTTGTGCGTCCAGGTTTTTCAGAAGCGGCCAAATAAATATTTCGACCGCATCTTGGAACAGCGAAATGGCTAAGCCAGCAGATACAGGGTCATCGCTATCAGCGTACCCGGCGCCGATAGTAAAAAGCCGTTTCGACAGAACCAGTTGTTCACGCATTTACCGCGATTCCCGTGCCTAAGGTTCAAGAATTAACGAAACTGTCCCCGGAGCTCCCGAAAAGGGTACTGACCCCTTTATCCGAAAAGGGTACTGACCCCTTTATCATGACTTATGCCCGGAGGAATAAGTCAAGACCTGACCCCATCCCCCGGTCGCGCGTGACGGCGACGGGCTCGGTTAGGGCCACGTCCTGGTAGCGCCCAACGTTGCGCTGAAACTCTGCTGCACTCACGGTAATCATTAACCTGGTACCTCGGAATCTGTATGTTACGAGTATCCTTAATGTCCGGTAAGAAGCGACGGTTTTCTATGGTGCTGGATGTTGTCAAGCATAGCGCGACGTTCCCGTGCACTATTTTCGGCTTGCTCTGCATTTCTGCGAGCAATTGCAGCTAATTCAGCATTTCCGCTTCGCGCCTCTTCTCTCCAGGACTTGGCTTCTTGAAGGAGCGCTTGTTGTTGTCCCTCCATCTGTTTGCTCGAGTCCCGCAACGCCGAGTCAATGTCCGCCAAGCGCAACTCCATACGGCTCCCCACGGATTGCAATTTAGATTCAATCCGGTCTCCTAAATAAGTTAAGTCGTCACCGAGTGATCTGAAACCTTCGATGAGAATTTCATTTGTCCTGCGTTGCTCATATATTGTCCTGCGTTGCTCATAAATTTGCGCGAAATGAGAATCTTTCTGGGCTTTGCGGTATAGCTCTTTCATTCGGCCACTCGTGGAGGAAGGACTCGGGAGAACCGTTATCCCCAATGAAAAGCTTACCGCATCAGGCCTCAATGGCGGCGCTTCGACCGCATAGCGCTGTTGTGCGGAGGTTATGGCTTCAAGCGTTTTATCGAATGAGTGCATAGACTGCGCGGCGCTCTCCATGGCCTCCCAGAACGGCGAATATAGCCCGTCTGAAAATTCTCTTTCTGCCAGATCAAGCGCTGACTCGGCTTCAGCCATTAGCAGAGATAATTTGGCTGCGGATAGCTGAGCGCCAGATACAAGTTGAGATATAGCCGCTAGTGCCTGTGCTCGCGCAATCGCATTCTGGACGCGCCGACGCTCATCTGCAATCGTATTCTGGATGCGTTGGCGCTCTTCCTCTTCGCGCTGGCGCTCTTCCCTTTGACGCATCCTGTTCGCCTCTTCGAGTCGAGCACGCTCCGCTTCTAATGTCTTATACACTATATAAATAACCGCCCAAACAACGCTCCAAAACATTAACCATTTGGATAGAGTGCTCCCCTCCGACCCGCCCTTGAAAAGCATGATTAGCGATATGATCCAGTTAAAGACTGGCACCAAGCAAACTATTAGCCTAGAATCAGCTGCGCCCGCGGCAATACCCATAGATAGCATCGCTAGCATAGGTAGGAAATAAGAAAAGAAGATAACAGAATAGCCGTATATCATTGCGCACTCGTATTGAAGAAAAACGCGGGCAAAGGGGAGTGGAAGAGGGAACGATGGACCTAAGTCGAATATCTCGCGCCTGTTTAGTCCTGGCCCGGTAGGACTCGCTGCTTCTATCCACCAACCGCAATGCTGACCGCATCGCTCCACTGCCCCAGTTGTTCATCATGGAGGCGATCGCTGGTCTTGTATCGCCAGGCCGTGCTTGTGGCGGGGGCGGTAGCGGGCTCAAGTCGGCGGTGTTCGGCTCGGTGTTGATGATCAGGAAATCGTCATCAGCGCTCCCCGGGGGGCGCTGGCCTGGAAATGGACTGCAAATTCCGGCGCTGAGGGAAAATACTGAGGGAAAATAGGGTCAGGTCTTGACTTATGCCCGGAGGAATAAGTCAAGACCTGACCCCATCCGTTTGCATCCGTTGCATCCGTTGCATCCGTTGGAATTTATCAACATTCATGGTATTTATCCTGTGGCCTAACGCTTGAATTAGGGAGCTGCCTGCGACGGGTTAGCGGCGCCTCCCCAGAGACGGAAGGCCGCCAGAAACCTCCACGCGGGGTTTCATCAAATCACGATCAGCAGACGGTACAGGGTACCTTGCTGTGCCGGAGGTTGCGATTTGATTTGCCTCACCAGGACTAATGACAAGAGCGTGTGCTTTACGCATATGCTCGCGTATTAGCCTTGGCACAAGATGTAGGCGCTCCCCGCAGTGAGGGCACTTGCAGCTTGCCTTGGGAGTGGCTTTCTGCTTAGCGAGCTTGGCAACTGTGGTGGGGCGTATGCATTTCCTTCGCTTGCGCTCCTTGCCAGTGAGTTCGCTAGCGTTTCTGGCTCTGTTTTGAGCGTTGCGAACGGTGGATTTGTACAAGCAGCCCCCTAACTAGATTTCGCCGGAAAACTACCCCATAAACCGTCTGACCTACCATAGTCCATCAAAAATCCCCGCCCCTGTCAATGACCTTAACGCGATGCCCCCCGCACCATCCGGCCGTTATCCGGCAACTTCGCCGCCTCGTCCCGGATTCGGCCACAACACTACCTCATAAACTGGAGACGGTGCGCGAATCGCGCCAGAAATGCACGATTTGTCAATGTCATGGGCGAGTCGTCGTGCTGGACCCTTAGCGCGTTACGCGGCGACGCTCCCGCCCACCGAGGATACCTACGTGGGCTGGATCAAGCGCTATATCTGGTTTCACAACAACCGGCAGCCCAAGGAGATGGGTGCGTCGGAGGTGGAGCCTTTTCTATCGAGCCTGGCGACCCAACACGGGGTCTCGGCTTCCACGCAGAACCAGGGCCTATGCGCTCTGGTGTTCCTCTGCAAGGCCGCGGTGGTCTGAGAGGCCCGTCGCGGCTGAAGCCGCTCCCACAGCGTCGCTGCGCGACTACTTGGGCAACTGCCTCGACGATCGCCGGGGGCATCCGGCCGACGAGCGGCGCCGCCGGACGACGATGTTGCGTAGTTCACCGGATGCGCCCGACCAGCCACGGATTGCGCTGGAAGCCGCGCACCCCACGTTAGGCTCACGGGTTATTTCATCCGCTGTCCAGATTCACGCCCACAGACTCGCTATGCTGCGCAAACTCCTACCTCTCGTGATCCTGGCCCTCGGGGTCGGCGGCTTCCTGGTCCTGAAGGCCACCCATCCGCGGCCGGCGCCGGCGGTGCCGCAGGAGCGCGTCTGGCGGATCGACACCATGACCGTGAGCCCGGGGCTGTACAGCCCGCAACTGCGCCTGTTCGGGCGCGTGGAGGCGCCGGATCGGATCCGGGCGGCGGCCCCGGTGGCGGGGCGGCTGCTGGAGGTCAAGGTGCGCGACGGTGAGCTGGCGGCGAAGGGTGCGCTGCTGGCGCGGCTGGACCCGGCCGACCTGGAGCCGCGGCTCGCCCAGGCGCGGGCCGAGTTGGAGCGCGAACGGCTGAAGCTCTCGCACGATACCCAGGCGATCGAGCAGGAACGCGCCCTGCTGGCGCTCGCGCGGGCGGCCCTGGGGCGGGCGGACAAGGTGCAGTCCCAGAAGCTGGGCACGGCCACCGAGGTCGATCAGGCGCGCGAGCAGGCCGCGCGGGCGCAACTGGCGGTCACCCTGCGCGAGCAGGCGCTCGCCGAGCACCCGGCGCGGCTGGCCGCGCTCGGGGCGAAGCTCCAGGAGGCAGAGCGCGACGCCGGCCGCGCCGAGATCCGCGCCCCCTTCGCGGCGCGCATCGGCCGGGTCGAGGCCGGCGCCGGCGATCAACTGCAGGCCAATCAGACGATCCTCACCCTGTTTCCGGTCGACGGGCTCTATCTGCGCGCCAAGGTCCCCGGCGACCGGGGCGAGGAACTGCGCGCGGCCCTGGCGGCCGGCCAACGCCTGAGCGCCCAGGTCAACCACGCGGGGCGGACCTTCACGGCGACCCTGGAGCGTCTGGCCGGCGAGGCCGACGCCCGCGGGGTGGACGCACTGCTCAAGGTGGATGGCGATGCCAATCTGCCGGTGGGGGCCTTCGTCGATCTGGTGCTCCAGCGCCCCGCCATGCCGGACACCATCGCCCTGCCGTTCGCCGCGCTGAACGGCGGCGACCGGGTCTTTGTGCTGAACGAGGGCCGGCTCAAGGGGATCGAGATCGAGCGGGTCGGCGAGCTGACGCAGGACGGGGTGAGCGAGGTCCTGGTGCGGGCCCCCGGGCTCACGGCCGGGTCCCGGGTGATGATCACCCACCTGCCGAATGCGGTGGACGGGCTCAAGGTGCAGGAGGTGCCGCAGCGCAAGACGGCCGCCGCCCAGGATTCCGCCGCCGGCACGGAGAAGGTCAGATGAAACGCGGCCTGATCACCGTCTTCGCCCGCCACAAACTGCTCGCCAACCTGTTGACGGTCATGGTGTTCGTCCTGGGTGCGGTGGCGCTCACGCGAATGAACATCCAGTTCTTCCCGAGCTTCGCCCTGGACTACATCGCGGTGCAGGTGGTGTGGAGCGGGGCCTCGGCGGAGGACGTGGAGAACGGTATTACCATTCCGTTCGAGGAGCGCCTGAAGACCGTCGATGGCCTCAAACGCATGACCTCGACCTCCACCCAGGGCATCGCCAGCCTGTCGCTGGAATTGCAGGAGGGCACCGATGCCCTGCTGGCCCTGGACCAGGTGCGCCAGCGGGTGGATGAATTCCGCAACCTGCCCAAGGACGCGGAGACGCCGCAGGTCAGCCGGATCTCACGCTATGAATCGGTGGCGCGGGTCCTGGTCTCGGGGCCGAGCCTGCAGGACGTGCGCCCCTGGGTGCGTCAGTTCGAGCGCGAACTCCTGGCGCGCGGCGTCGACCGGGTGGATATCGCCGGGCTGCCGCAGGAGCGCATCGCCATCGAGGTTCCGGGCCGGACCCTGGAGACCCTGGGGCTGTCGCTCGATGGGATCGGCCAGCAAGTGGGCCGGCTGGCGCAGGACCTGCCCTCCGGGGTCGCCGGCGAGGCCGACGGGGCGCGCGAGCTGCGCGGCCTGGAGCAGCGCCGCGACCCGGTCGCCTTCGAGAACCTGAGTATCGTCAGCGACGAGCGCGGCTTGGTGCGCCTGGGAGACGTGGCGGTCATCGTGCGCGAATCGCGCCCGGCGGCCTTGACCATGACCGAGGTGGAGACCGAGCTGGCCCGCTCCCATGGCGCGGTCACCGTCGAGATGTTGATCCAGCGGGCGGAGACCGGTCACTCGCTGCGCGCCGCGCGCGTCTTCGAGCAATGGCTCGCCGACACCCGCCCGACCCTGCCGCCGTCGATCCAACTGACGGTTTTCGACCAGGCCTGGCAACTCATCCGTGACCGCATCGATCTGCTGGTCAGCAACGGCCTGCAGGGCTTCGTCCTGGTGCTGATCCTGCTCTATATCTTCCTGCCGGGGCGGGTCGCCCTGTGGGTGGCGATGGGTATCCCGACCGCCTATCTGCTGGCCCTGGCGCTGTTGTGGGCCTTCGGCGGCACCATCAATATGATGAGCCTGTTCGCGTTGCTGCTCACGCTCGGGGTGATCGACGACGACGCCATCGTGATCGGCGAATACGCGGAGTCCCGTTTCCGCATGGGCATGCCGCCGTCGGAGGCGGCCATCGCGGGGGCCAAGCGGATGTTCTGGCCGGTGGTCGGTTCCGCCCTGACCACCATCGCCGCCTTCCTGCCGCTGATGCTGGTCGGGGGGATCATGGGCAACATCCTGCGGGACATCCCCTTCGTGGCGATCATGGTGCTGATGGCGTCGCTCATGGAGGTGTTCCTGATCATGCCGGCGCACCTGCGTTCGGCCTTCAGTCACCAGGTGCGGCAGGCCACGCCGCGCTGGCGCAAGCGGGTGGATGCCGGATTCGACCGCTTCCGTGATCACTGGTACCGGCCGGTGGTCGTGGCCACGCTGCGCTGGCGCGGGGTGACGGTGAGCGCGGTGGCGGTCATGATGATCCTGTCGGTGGGGCTGCTCGCGGGCGGGCGCATCGCCTTCGTCTTCTTCCCCACGCCGGAGGCGCAGATCGTCTTTGCCAATGCCACCTTCGTCGCCGGCACCCCGCGCGAACAGACGGCGGCCTTTCTGGAGGACCTGAAGGAGGCACTGCGCGCGGCCGAGCGGGAGTTGGGCGGCGGCCTGGTGGAGGAGGCGGTCGCGCGCCTGGGGGCAACGGTGGCGGTGGACGTGGGGGCCGGCGCCCGCGGGGACCAACTCGCCTCGGTCCTGGTCCAGCTCGTCCCGTCTGAAAACCGCAGCGTGCGCAACGAGGCGTTCCTGGCCAAGTGGCGGGAGCGGGTCCGGGTGTCGGCGGGCCTCGAGAGCCTGGTGATCTCCTCGCGCCGCTCCGGTCCGCCGGGGCGGGATCTCACGGTGCGGCTCACCGGTGACGACGCCCAGCGGCTGAAATCCGCGGCGCTGGACCTGGCCCAGGGGTTGGAGTCCGTCCGGGGGGTGTCCGATATGGTCGACGACATGCCCTTCGGGCGCGAGCAGTTGATCTACCGGGTCTCGCCCGCCGGGCAGGCCTTGGGCGTGACGACTGAACTGCTGGGCCGGCAATTGCGTGCCGCGTTCGACGGCTACCTCGCCCAACTGGTGCAGGTCGGTCAGGACGAACTGGAGGTGCGGGTGCTGCTGCCGCGCGCCGAGCGCACCCGCCTCGATGCACTGGAGCAGTTGAACATCCGGGTCCCGAGCGGGGAGTTCGTGCCGCTCGACACGGTGGCGGACTGGGAGAGCCGGCGCGGCTTCGAGGCGCTGCGCCACGCCGATGGGCGACTGGCGGTCGAGGTCTCGGCGGACATCAACCGGGCGCTCAACACCCCGGACAACGTGAATCGGGTCCTGCGCGAGGGCCTGCTGCCGGACCTGGTGGAGCGCTACGGGGTCAATTTCAGCTTCGAGGGCCGCGCCGCCGATCAGCGCGAGACCCTGGGCGACATGAAACTGGGCCTCTACATCGGACTGGGGCTGATCTATATCATCCTGGCCGCGGTCTTCTCCTCCTGGGGCTGGCCCTTGGTGGTCATGACCGCCATCCCGCTCGGGCTGATCGGGGCCATCTTCGGCCACTGGCTGCTCGGCATCGACCTGACGCTCCTGTCCATGTTCGGGCTCTTCGGGCTGTCCGGGATCGTGGTCAACAACGCCATCATCCTGGTCAGCATGTATCAGGAGTTGCGCATGACCGGGATGGCGGTCAACCCCGCCCTGGAGGAGGCCGCCTGTTCGCGCCTGCGCGCCATGCTGCTCACCTCCGCCACCACGGTGGTGGGCCTGGGTCCGCTCATCTTCGCCACCAGCCTCCAGGCGCAGTTCCTCATCCCCATGGCGGTGTCGCTGGCCTTCGGCATCACCTTCGCGACGGTGCTGGTACTGATCTTCACCCCGGCCCTGCTGTCGCTGCATGAGTCGGCCCATGAACGGATCAGCGGTTGGTTCGCGCCGGCCCCGCAGAGCGCGGAGACCTGATCGCGCCATTTTCGTTGTCGTTGTCGTTGTCGTAATCGTAATCGAGGTTATCGTAGCGCCCCGGATTCTCTCGCATCCTAAAGTGCATCGCTTTTACGATTACGACAACGACAACGACAACGACATCGACCACGATTGTGTTTAACGTGTTCTTGACTCGTTACTCGGCTTGCGCCGGCAATGCACCGGGGCCGCCATTCCCGTCAGCAGGCCGGGCGGCTCCACCAGCGCGACAGCCGCTTTTGCAGCACCCGGGTCGGTACTCCCTCGTAATGCGAAACGTCGTTGAACAGCCGCAGCCGCGCGCGCACGTCGGTGGCGAAATCGAGGATGGTCAGGCCCGCCGGGCTCTGGTCGAGTCGGTCGCGATAGCCGCGGGCATCGAAGCCGAGCAGACTGCTGACCAGCAGCCGATTGGTTCCCTTATGGGAGACCACCAGCACCGCTCCGTGTCGATGGTGCTGCACGATGCGGCGAAGCACCGGCAAGGCCCGGGCCAGCACGTCGATACCGGACTCGCCTCCCGCCGGCGCGACGGTGAGCGGGTCCTCCTGCCAGGCGTCGTATTCGGCGCCGTAGGCCGCCTCGATCTCGTCGCGGGAGCGGCCCTCCCAGTGCCCGTAGTCGATCTCGCGCAGCCCGGGCTCGGCAAGCGGCTCCAGCCCATGCGGTGCAGCGATGATCCGTGCCGTCTCGATGGTGCGGTGCATGGGGCTTGTGTAGACCGCGTCCAGGCTGTCGCAGCGCAGGCGCTGCGCCAGCGCCGCGACCTGGGTGCGCCCCTCGTCGGACAGCGCGACCTCGGTGGAGCCCGCAAACCGGTCCTCGGCGGTCAGGTCGGTCGCACCGTGGCGCACCAGATAGATTCGGGTTGGCATATGAAATCTCCGTTGGGGGCGGGTAGCGGTCGACGGGGGCTGAAGCCTGGTCGCTCGCAGGGAAGGGGAGGGCGCGTATCGCCCGACCCGGGCACATTCACCGTCGGCGTGAGACCTGACGGCCTCGATCATCGCTCCGGCCACCGCGGTGTGTCGGGGTCGGCCTTCAGGCCGACCGACTGGGAGCGCCGCACCCCAGTGCGGCCCGCCCTGTCCGCAGCACGCAAGGCCGCGGTCGCCAGCGAGATCGCGCCGCACTGGGGTGCGGCGCTCCCAGTGGCCGGGATTATGATCGAGGCCGACCTGACCACCGGTCTGACGTTGGCGCACCGCTTGAGCGAGGGGTCAGACGTCACCGCACGGGGGGCTGAAGGCCTGCCGCGAGTGCTGCCTGCATGTCTTGCGGGAGGCTGGCAACGCCTTTGAGTACGCCGGGCCCACCGTTGCGCCACTCAACAGTGAATGTCCGTGGCGTGGTCCTGCCCGGTAGGAACTCCGAAACGTCGAGAACAACCTCGGTTCCGCCTTCAAGCAGCGCCGGCGACGCGCCGATCTTGACGGTCGGGCCCAGCTCGCGGACCCTGATCAAGACGACCTTCCCGTTTCGTTTCGTCGCTTGCGCGGCGGCAGCAGCCTGGGCGGACTCGTCTGATCTCGGTGGCAGGCGCTCGAGTGAAGCAGATTGAAAGCATCCCGAATTCTTGAAGAACTGGTCGAGTCCGGCGGCAGCCGCGGCCTCTCTGGCAACCGCATCTTTTTGATCCGCTCGCCACCGCGGCCGCCACCAGACCAGTGCGGTCGTGGATGGCGCGCAGACCGGTTCCTGGGGTGAGGGGCTGAGTTGCGAGGTGATCGTTGAAGCACAGCCGCCAACGGCGAGAAGGAGAGCAGCCAGTGGGAGAAGCAGGGAGCGCGGCATGGTTTCGTTTGTGACGCCTGAGCGGTAGGGCGAATAACGGGGGCCTTGATCATTAGTCTCCCCAAGACCAAGTGCCGGATTCGGCCATAAGTGTCGGGTAGGTTGGCAGGATCTCTGAATTTTCATACCATTGGAAGTGCAATCTAACCCAGGGTAGTGAAAGATGTCCGAAGGTCCTGCCGCGGGCGACTGTAGCCCAGATTCCAGGCGTTCGCCACCCACCCGTGCCTGGCCGGCGAGCGGCGGTGCACGGTGAAGCGCCGCGCCCGCCTGGAGCGGGCAGAACAGCTCGGTGTCGCGGCGCTCCAGTTGGTGCGGTGGCGACCGCGGCCGGTCAAGTTGCCTGCTCTGACGCTGGTGGCTTCATGGCCGCGGGATTGCGGGTGATTCGGTCGAGGCGCGTCGTCTCCGTGGTGGGGCTCGCGAGTGGTTTTCAGCCGTTCTTGCAGGATAGCCAGGGCCTATGGGCGCTTCCCGATGAACTGCTCAGGTTCGGACGGGCTTCCGGGATTCTCGGTTTTTCCATTTTGTTGCGGGCTTCAGGCGTTACCGTGTCGCGGGGGTTGTTCGGGCCATCCAGTGCCCTGCGATGCCATCGGTCCGCACAGCGGACCCTACAGGAGCGTTGCGGGGGTTGCTTCGGCCATCCAGTGTCCTGCGAGGCTCTTGGTCCGCGCAGCGGACCCTACGAGTGGCGCAGCGGCCTTTGGTTGCGCCTTGTGGACCGGGCGCATCCGGGGCCGCTCGCGGCGGACGCATTGATCTGCGCTTCGGCTTAGAATCGCCGCTACACGCACGGGTCTGACGCACGGCCTCGCTCATCAGGGTTGCAATGCACTTTACCGAGGTCTTCATCCGCCGCCCGGTCGCGACCACGCTCCTGACCCTGGGCCTCTTTCTGGCCGGGGCCTTCGCCTTCCCGTTGCTGCCGGTCGCGCCGCTGCCGCAGGTGGACTTTCCGACTATCTCGGTGCGTGCGTCGCTGCCCGGTGCCAGCCCCGAGACCATGGCCGCCACCGTGGCGACTCCACTGGAGCGGCGGCTGGGGCGCATCGCCGGGGTGACCGAGATGACCTCCTCGAGTTCGCAGGGCAGCACCGGGATCACGCTGCAATTCGATTTGGACCGGGACATCGACGGCGCGGCCCGCGACGTGCAGGCGGCGATCAACGCGGCGCGGGCGGACCTGCCGAGCAATCTGCCCGGCAATCCGACCTACCACAAGTCCAACCCGGCCGATGGGTCGATCATGATCCTGTCCCTGACCTCGGATACCCTCGACCGCGGTCAGATGTACGACGCGGCATCCACGATCCTGGCCCAGAAGCTTTCTCAGATCAAGGGTATCGGTGAGGTGCGCGTGGGGGGCAGTTCACTGCCCGCGGTACGGGTGGAACTGAACCCCAAGGCGCTGAACGCCTATGGCATCGGACTGGAGGATGTGCGCGCGGCACTGGCGAGCGCCAACGCCAACCGGCCCAAGGGGGTCGTCGAGTCCGGCGAGCGCCGCTGGCAGATCGAAGCGAATGACCAGGCCACGACGGCCGCGCAGTTCGAGCCCCTGGTCATCGCCTATCGCAACGGGGCCGCCGTGCAGTTGCGTGATGTCGCCAGGGTCCTGGATTCGGTGCAGGACCTGCGCAATACCGGACTGGCGGACGGGCGCCCGGCGGTACTGCTGATCCTGACCCGGCAGCCGGGGTCGAACATCATCGCGACGGTCGAGCGCGTGCGGGCGGCACTGCCGGGCCTGCGCGCCGCCATCCCGCCGGCGATCGACCTCGAAGTCGTCATGGACCGCACGCCCACCATCCGCGCCTCTCTGCATGACGTGGAGTTGGCCCTGGGGGTCTCGGTCGTCCTGGTGATCCTGGTGGTCTTTCTGTTTCTGCGCGATGTGCGCACCACCCTGATCCCGGCGGTGGCCGTGCCGGTGTCGCTGGTCGGTACCTTCAGCGTCATGTATCTGGCGGGCTACAGCCTCGACAACCTATCGCTGACGGCGCTCACCATCGCCACCGGTTTCGTGGTCGATGACGCCATCGTGGTCCTGGAGAACTGCTCGCGCCATATCGAGCGCGGCAAGTCGGCCTTTGCGGCGGCGATCCAGGGCGCGCGCGAGGTCGGCTTCACGGTGCTCGCCATGAGCCTGTCACTGATCGCGGTGTTCCTGCCGGTCCTGCTGATGGGGGGATCGTCGGCCGGTTGTTCCGCGAATTCGCGGTGGTCCTGTCGGTGGCGGTCCTGATCTCACTCGTCGTGTCCCTGACGACCACGCCCGCCATGTGCGCGCGCCTGTTGCGGCCGCAATCGGAGCGGCGCCAAGGCCGGTTCATGAATGGCGTCGAGCGCGCCTTTGACTGGCTGCATAGACATTATGGCCGCAGTCTGCGCGTGGCCCTGCGGCACCCGCGCCTGACCATGCTGGTGCTGGGCGCCACCGTGGCCCTGAACGTCTATCTGTACGTGATAGTCCCCAAGGGCTTCTTCCCCCAGCAGGACACTGGTCGGCTCAACGGTTTCATTCAGGCCGACCAGGGGATCTCATTCCAGGCCATGAGCGGTAAGCTTGCGGACTTCATGGCGATCGTGCGAGCCGATCCGGCAGTGGCCAAGGTGGTGGGCTTTACCGGGAGCGGGCAGGGCAACTCGGGTAACCTGTTCGTTACCTTGAAGCCGCTCGCGGAGCGCAAGGTCGGGGCCGATCAGGTCATCGCGCGGCTGCGCGGCAAGCTCGGGAATGAACCCGGCGCGCGCCTCTATCTGCAATCGGTCCAGGATATCCGCATGGGCGGGCGGCGCGGTGCGGCCCAGTATCAGTACAGTCTCCAGGGCGACGATGCGGCTGAGCTCAAGACCTGGATCCCGCGGCTGGAGCGGGCACTGAGCGAACGCCCCGAACTGTCCGATGTGAATAGCGACCAGCAGGACAAGGGCGAGCAGACGACCCTGACCATCGATCGGGATACCGCGAGCCGCCTGGGGCTGACCCCCAGGCTGATCGACGCGACCCTCTACGACGCCTTCGGTCAGCGCCAGGTCTCGACCATCTATGCCCCGCTCAACCAGTATCGCGTGGTCATGGAGGTCGCCCCCGAGTATGCGCAGCGCCCGAGCGCACTGGCCGCAATCGAGATCCGCAGCCCGTCCGGGGAGCAGGTGCCGCTGGCCGCCGTCAGCCGTCATGAGCAGACACCGACCGCGCTGGCGGTCAATCACCAGGGGGCCTTCGTCGCCGGCACCATCTCGTTTAATCTGCCGCCGGGGAAGGCCCTGAGCGATGCGGTCAAGGCAATCGAGGAGACCAGTCGCGAGCTCGGTCTGCCGGCGTCGGTGCGCGGCACCTTCCAAAGCACGGCGCGCGCCTTCCAGGAGTCACTGAACACCCAGCCCTGGTTGATCCTGGCCGCGCTGGTGAGTGTCTATCTGGTGCTCGGCATCCTCTACGAGAGCTATGTGCATCCGCTCACCATCCTCTCGACCCTGCCCTCGGCCGGCGTCGGCGCCCTGCTGGCCCTGCTCGCCTTCGGCCTGGACTTCACGATCATGGCCCTGATCGGGGTCATCCTGTTGATCGGCATCGTGAAGAAGAATGCCATCATGATGGTCGACGTCGCCCTCGAGGCCGAGCGTAGCCAGGGACTGCCGCCGGATGAGGCGATCTTTGCGGCCTGCCTGCTGCGCTTTCGCCCGATCATGATGACGACCCTGGCGGCCATGCTGGGCGCGCTGCCCCTGGCGCTGGGCGGCAGCGAGGGGGCCGAGCTGCGCGTCCCCCTAGGTGTCGCCATCGTCGGCGGCCTGATGCTCAGCCAATTGCTGACCCTCTATACCACGCCCGTGGTCTACCTGTATCTGGATCGCTTTCGGCTCTGGTGCCGGGGCTGGGGGGCGAGCAGGCGCCTTGGGCCGGCGGGCGGGCCTTAATGGTTTCGGCCAGCGATGCGCATTCGGAGTCCAAGGCTTCAGCCTTGGAGACCTTGGCATTGATTTGCATCTGAAATTCTTCAACGAGGCCGAGCGCCTGGACGAGAACGCCCTGCCCGGGTGGATGCAGACCCCAGAGATGAGGCGAGCCATGAACACACTGAAGGCCTTTTCCGAGAAAGAGCACGCCTATTATGCGTACCAGGCGCGGCAGGACTTTCTGCGTGAACAGCAGAGCATCCAACTCGAATTCGAGGATCTGCGCGCTGAGGTTGAGCAGGCGCGTGCGGCCGAAGACGAGGCCCGTGCGGCGCAGGAGCGGGAGCGGGTGGCCAAGGAAGAGGCGCTGGCCGAGAATGAGCGGCTGAAGCGATTGCTCGCGGACAAATCCGAGTCGTCTGGGACCGGGACGCCGTAGACCCGTAAAAGGCACTGTAGCCTTTGCCCACCCCATTTTCGACGCAAAATCAGCTTAACTTCTTAAGCATGCTCGTTGCCAGATGTTCGTTGATCTGTTGCTGAACCTGGCGCGCACGCAGCCGTTCCGTTTGACAATGATCTCGCACTGCGAGATTGTCGCGAGAGCGACGTGCGTGGCGTCAGCTGTGGATTTTGGTGTGACAATGCCTGCACTTGCGGGTGGCCGGTCCGGAACGGCGAGCGGGCAGCGTCCCAAAGGCGTCTCGCGGTGCGGTTCCCGAGTCCGCGGTCTCCATCCATTGACCGTCAGCGTAGCGGCAGTCTGCGTACGCGCGCGGTGCGCAGGTCCAGGGTGAGGATGGCGCCCTCGGTCAGCGCATCGGCGTGGGCGCGAAGCACGCTGATGAGCGTCTCCGCCAAGGCGTCCGGGGCGAGGTCCTGGCCGCGGATCTGGATCACGCTCGGACCCTCCGCGCGGGTCGCGGCGAGGATGGCGCTGAAATCGAGATCGTTGGTGACGACGCAGTAGCCGTGCTCCTTCGCCCAACTCATGATGCGAAGATCCGACGCGGTGGCGTCCCCGACCGAGGACCAATGTGCCGTCTGCCATCCCGCCGTCGTCAACACCGGCACCCAAGCCGGGGACAGATTCATATCCAGGAGCAGTTTCATGCGCAGCCGATGGCGGTCTCGACCTCGGCGGCGCGCCAGGCGGCATAGCTCAAGGCCTGGGCGATGTCTTCCGCCTCCAGGTAGGGATAGAGCGCAAGCACCTGGGCCCGGTCATGGCCGCTCGCGATCATGCCGACGATCATGCCGACCGTCACGCGCATCCCGCGAATGCAGGGCTTGCCCCCCATGACCGCGGGATCGAGGGTGATTCGGTCGAGGCACTTCATCTCCATGGTGGAACCCGCGAGTAGTTTTCAACTGTTCTTGAAGGATAGCATGGGCCCACGCGCGCCTTCCGCCAACTTGTCCGGGTTCGCGCCGGGTTACCGGGATTCTCGGTTTTTCCACTTTTTTGGGGCCTTCAGGCGTTACCGTGTCGCGGGGGTTGCTCCGGCCATCCAGCGGTTTGCGATGCTCTTGGTCCGCACAGCGGACCCTACGGGTGGCTCAGCGGCCCTCGGTTGTGCCTTGTGGAGCGGGCGCCTCCCCGGCCGCTCGCGGCGCACGCATCGATCCGCGCTTCGGCTTAGAATCTGCGCTACACGCACGGGTCTGACGCAGGGCCTCGCTCATCAGGGTTGCAATGCACTTTACCGAGGTCTTCATCCGCCTGGAGTCCAAGGCTTCAGCCTTGGCCTGCCGATCCAAGGCTGAAGCCTTGGACTCCAGCGGGCCGGCGCCGCGGCTGGCCGGAACCATGACCAAAGCCTTGGGCATGTATCCGCTGATGCGGACCCTGGCGCTCGGCGCGGCGGCCCTGACGGCGGCCTGCAACCTGGGGCCGGAGTACGTGCGCCCGAGCGCGCAGGTCCCGGCCGCCTATAAGGCGGACGCCAACTGGAAGCCCGCCACGCCCCAGGACCAAGCGCCGCGGGGGCCCTGGTGGGAGGTCTTCGGCGACCCGCCGCTCACTGCGCTCGTGGTCCAGGTCGAGGTCTCCAACCAGGACCTGGCCGCCGCCGCGGCCAAGCTGCGCGAGGCCCAGACGCTGGTGCAGCAGGCCCGCGCCGGGCTCTTCCCCAGCCTCTCCGGCAGTGCCTCGGTGATCCGCTCCCAGTCCACCATCGGCAGCGGGAGCGTGCCGGTCTCGGTGGGCCGCCGCGCCCCGGAGACCACCGAGAACATCGGGCTCAGCCTGCCCTGGGAGATCGACCTCTGGGGCAAGGTGGCGCGTCAGGTCGAATCCAGCCGGGCGAGCGCGCAGGCGAGCGCGGCCGACCTGGAGTCGGTGCGCCTGAGCGCCCAGGCGACCCTGGCCCAGGACTATTTCCTGCTGCGCGTCCTGGATGCCCAACAGCGGCTGCTCAACGAAACCGTTGCGGCCTACGAGCGGGCCCTGACGATTACCCAAAACCGCTACGCGGCCGGGGTCGTCGCCCAGGTCGACGTGGCACTGGCGCAGGCCCAACTGAAGACGACCCAGGCCCAGGCCATCGACCTGGGGGTCCGGCGCGCCCAGCTCGAGCACGCCATCGCCGTGCTGATCGGCCGGCCGCCGGCGGATTTGGCGCTCGCCCCGGCGGACCCGCCGACCAGCCTGCCGGTCATCCCCGCCGGCCTGCCTTCGACCCTGCTGGAGCGCCGGCCCGACATCGCGAGTGCCGAGCGCCGGGTCGCCGCCGCGAACGCCCAGATCGGGGTCGCCCGCGCCGCCTACTTCCCGACCCTGAGCCTCTCTGCCACCCTGGGTTACCAGAGCACCGACTTCTCCAAGCTGCTCTCCGCCGGCACCCGCTATTGGTCCGTGGGTCCGACCCTGGCCGGGCCGCTGTTCGACGCCGGTCTGCGCCGCGCCCAGAGCGCCCAGGCCGTCGCCGCCTATGACGCCAGCGTGGCCGCCTACCGCCAGAGCGTGCTGGTTGCCTTGCGGGAGGTCGAGGACAACCTCTCGGCGCTGCACATCCTCGCCCAGGAGGCGCTCGCCCAGGAGGCCGCGGTCGAGGCCAGCCGCCGCGCCGCGCAATTGAGCCTGAACCAATACAAGGCGGGCACCGTGAGCTATCTGAACGTGGTCACGGCCCAGGCCGCCCAACTCGCCAACGCGCGCACCGCCCTGGACATCCTGGGCCGGCGCCTCACGGCCAGCGTGGGCCTGATCAAGGCCCTGGGCGGCGGTTGGGAGGGCACGTCGGCGAGTCCCACGGCCCGTCGCTGAACCGCTCCCTTGAGCCTAAATCCGGGAATTGCTCACACAAAGACACAAAGAAAAAAAAGAAAAACAAATAATTGAAGGCGTTTAGCCGATCGCCGTGCGGGTGATTTCCTCGACCTAAATGTTGAAAATCTTTGTGTTCTTTGTGTCTTTGTGTGAGAACTGCTCTTTCTAGGTTGAGGCTCGCGGCAAAGCGTCGCGGCCGGGGGGCCGCTCCTACGACGATGGGTAGAGCGCAGCGAAACCCATCGTTGCCGCCGTCACGCCGGTTCAGGCCGGCGTAATCTCCAGCAGTACCTCATCCGGGTTCACCGCGTCCCCCTTGATGACGTAGACCGCGCTCACGGTCCCGGCGATGGGGGCCTGGATCTCGGTCTCCATCTTCATCGCCTCGGCGACCAGGACCGGTTGGCCGGCGGTCACGGTTGCCCCCTCCTTGACCAGCACATCGACGATGTTGCCGGGCATGGCGGTGGTGACCTGGCCCGGTTTGTCGGGCTTGGGCCGGCGGCCGGCGATTGCCTTCTTGATCGCCCCCTGGGCCCCGCCGGTCAGGACCACGTGGTCCAGGGTCTCGACCACCACCTCCTCGGGCACGCCGTCGATGGAAAGATAGAAATGCCGGTCGGTCTGGCCCTTTTGCCCGGCGCCCGTGACCTTGACGTGGTAGGTTTCGCCATGGACGGCGATGTTGAACTCGGTGGGTGCGTGCTCGCCGGCGGCGGGGCCTGGTGGGGGCTCCAGGGGCTCCGGTTGCAGGGTCCCGGCCGCGCGCTGGGTGAGGAAGGCGCGCCCGACCTCCGGGAACATGGCGTAGGTCAGAACGTCGTCATCGGTCAGGGCCAGCGGGCCGATGGCCTGCGTGAGCCGCTCCAACTCGGGCGGCAGCAGGTCCGCGGGCCGGCACTCCACCAGTTCCTCGTTGCCGATCGCCTGCTGTTGCAGGGTGGGGTTGACCGGCCCCGGGGCGCGGCCGTAGCGGCCCTGGAGATAGAGCTTCACCTCATTGGTGATGGTCTGGTAGCGCTGGTCGGTCAGGACATTGATGACCGCCTGGGTGCCGACGATCTGGGACGTGGGGGTCACCAATGGCGGGTAGCCCAGGTCCTTGCGGACGCGGGGGATCTCCTCCAGCACCGCGGACATGCGCTCCAGGGCCTGCTGCTCCTTCAATTGGTGGGCCAGGTTGGAGATCATGCCGCCCGGCACCTGATTGACCTGAACCCGGGTGTCGACCCCGGTGAACTCGCTCTCGAACTGGTGATAGCGCTTGCGCACCTGATAGAAATAGATGCCGACCTGCTGGATCAGCTCCAGATTCAGCCCGGTGTCATACCGGGTGCCGCGCAGCGCCGCGACCATGCTCTCGGTGGGCGGATGGGAGGTCCCGCCGGCCAGCGACGAGATGGCGGTATCAATCGTATCGCAGCCGTTCTCGATCGCCTTCAGGTGACACATCTCCGCCAGGCCCGAGGTGGCGTGTGAGTGCAGGTGCAGCGGCAGGTCGAGGGTGTCCTTCAGGGCTCGGACCAGCTCGGCGGTGACATAGGGCGTCAGGAGTCCCGCCATGTCCTTCAAGGCGATGGAGTCGCAGCCCATCTGCGCCAGTTCCTGACCCATGCGCACGAAGCCCGCGAGGTCGTGGACCGGGCTTTGCGTATAGCAGATGGTGCCTTGGGCGTGCTTGCCCGCGGCCTTGGTCGCCTCGACCGCCGTCCTGATGTTGCGCAGGTCATTGAGCGCATCGAAGATCCGGAAGACGTCCATGCCGTAGGCGGCGGCCCGTCGCACGAAGGCGCGCACCACATCGTCCGAGTAGTGGCGGTAGCCGACCAGATTCTGCCCCCGCAGGAGCATCTGCAGCCGGGTCTTGGGCAGGGCCTCGCGGAACTTGCCCAGCCGCTCCCAGGGGTCCTCCTTGAGGAAGCGCACGCAGGCATCGAAGGTGGCCCCGCCCCAGCACTCCAGGGACCAATAGCCGATGGCGTCGAGCTGGGGACAGATGGGCAGCATGTCCTCCAGGCGCAGGCGCGTCGCCAACAGCGACTGGTGGGCGTCGCGCAGGACCACCTCGGTAACATTGATCTTCGGCATGTCTGGAATCCGGAAAATATGGCCGCAAATGAACGCAAATAAACGCAAAAGGAAAAGCCATTCGTCCGAGCGATAGACCGTCAGGCGATCGGCGTTCGTGTCTCCGTGATGCGATTCACTCGCGATTGGTGTGAGCCGCGTCGATCGCGGTCGGAGTCGTAAAGCAGCCAGGCCAGCCGGCCGTCCCGAATGAATTTGCGTTGATTTGCGTTCATTTGCGGCTGAATTCTTATTAGAGCCCCGCATGGGCCGCGATGGCGGCCGCCAGAGCGGCGGCGATGTCTTCCTTGCGGCGCTTCTCGGAGTACGTCAACAACTCCGGGTGGGCGTCCAGGAAGCCGGTGTCGAAGTGCCCGGAGCGGAACTGCGGATGGCGCAGGATCTCCTGGTAGAAGGGCATGGTGGTCTTGATGCCGAATACGCCCATGTCCTTCAGGGCGCGGGCGCCGCGGTTGAGTACGTCCTCCCAGGACAGGGCCCAGACGATCACCTTGGCGAGCATGGAGTCGTAATGGGGCGGCACCGTATAGCCGGTATAGATACAGGTGTCGGTGCGCACCCCTGGGCCGCCCGGGGCGTAATAGCGCGAGATCCGCCCGAAGCTCGGCAGGAAGTTGTTCTTGGGATCCTCCGCATTGATGCGAAACTGCATAGCGACGCCGCGCCGGCTGATCTCGTGCTGCTGAAAGCGCAGCGGCAAACCGGCGGCCACGCGAATCTGCTCCTCGACCAGGTCTACCCCGGTAATGGTCTCGGTGACCGTATGTTCGACCTGGATACGGGTATTCATCTCCATAAAATAGAAACGCCCGTCCGTGTCTTGCAGGAACTCCACGGTCCCGGCATTGGTGTAGCCGACCGCGCGCGCGGCCAGTACCGCGAGTCCGCCGACATACTGGCGCTGCGCCTCGTCGATCTGGGGGGAGGGGGCAATCTCGATCAGCTTTTGGTTGCGCCGCTGGATGGAGCAGTCGCGCTCGAAGAGGTGGATGCAGTGGCCGTGATGATCGCCCAAGACCTGGACCTCGATATGGCGCGGGTTGACCACGCACTTCTCCAGGAAGACCTCGGCGCGGCCGAAGGCCTTGGTCGCCTCCGAGATCACCCGCTCGAAGTTGCGGCGCAGGGCCGCGGCGTCGTCGCAGCGGCGGATGCCTCGCCCGCCGCCGCCGGAGGTGGCCTTGAGCATGATCGGGTAGCCGATCTCCGCCGCGACCCGCAGCGCCTGCTCCAGGTCCTCGAGGTTCCCGGCGCTGCCCGGGGTGATGGGTACCCCCGCCTTCTGCATGGCAAAGCGCGCCTGCGTCTTGTCGCCCATGCGGCTGATCACCTCCGCGGTGGGGCCGATGAAGGTGATGCCGCGGCGGGTGCAGGCGATGGCCAGTTCCGGATTCTCGGCGAGGAAACCGTAGCCGGGATGGATGGCGTCACACCCGGTCGAAAGGGCCAGCGTCACGAGGTTGTGGACGTTGAGATAGCCGGCCAGGGGGTCGGCGCCCAGGCTGTAGGCCTCGTCGGCCTTCTTGACGTGCAGCGAGTGGCGGTCCGCCTCAGAATAGACGGCGGCCGAGCGGATCCCCATTTCGGCACAGGCGCGGATCACGCGCACCGCAATCTCGCCGCGGTTGGCGATCAGGATCTTTCGCAGCATGGGGAGGCTCTGAGGGGATTAGTCAGTGAAAAGCAAGCAGATGGATGGCCGGGTTCGGGGTTCGGAGTTCGGAGTTCGGGGTTCGGGGTTCAGGGTTCAGGGTTCAGGGTTCAGGGTTCAGGGCGCGGTGCGCGGGACCGGGCGGCGGGCAGCGATTCCCATATTCAGGCAATATACCGGATGCTTGGGGATCTGCAAGGGTCAGGGGCGCGCGACCCGTGCTGCGCCCGCGCCGGAAGGCTGACGGCCCCGTGCGCTTTACACGATAATCTTTGAGTCAAGACCAGTAACCAAATCGGAGGTGCGCGGTGGACACGGGGAACTACAAACATCTGTTGTTGGCAGTGGACTTTGAGCCGAGCGGTGCGCCCGTGATCGAGCGCGCCCGGCAGTTGCGCACCCTGTTCGGGGCGCGGCTGACCCTGCTGCATGTGCTGGAGCATGTGACCGCGGCCCAGGAATTCCTGCCGCTGGGGTTCGGCGGGGACCTGCCGGTCCCGGACGACTTCGGCCTGGAGCAGGAACTGCTGGAACTGGCCGGCCGCCAGTTGGACCTGGTGGGTGAGAGTCTGGGGGTCCCCGCGGCGGATCGCCTGGTGCGGGTCGGGCCGCCGGGACCCACCATCGACGCCGTGGCCGCCGAGGTCGGGGCCGAGCTGGTCGTCATCGGCAGC
The DNA here is from genome assembly GCF_002813775.1 of Candidatus Thiodictyon syntrophicum. NCBI lineage: Bacteria > Pseudomonadati > Pseudomonadota > Gammaproteobacteria > Chromatiales > Chromatiaceae > Thiodictyon > Candidatus Thiodictyon syntrophicum. The sequence continues at coordinate 4,777,672 of NZ_CP020370.1, read as the reverse complement.
CACGGGCACCACGGGTTTCTGGGGCTGTTCGGCTCCACGGCCAAGGCGGTGCTGCGCAGCGTCACCTGCGACGTGCTGTGCGTGAAGCTTGCGGAGGGGAGCGACGCCTGACCAAAGGAGCCGGGGCGTCCCGCCCCGGGTTTTTCGCCAGCGGGGGCGGGACGCCCCCGCTCCTTTGGCACGCGACCTTCAGCAAATCGCCTCAGGTGTAAAAATACCGGACCAGGTGAAAAAACACCGGTGCGGCAAAGCACAGTGAGTCGATCCGGTCCAGCACCCCGCCGTGGCCCTCGATGAGGGTGCCGAAGTCCTTCACCCCCCGGTCGCGTTTGATCGCCGACATCACGAGCCCGCCGGCGAAGCCCGCCAGGCAAATCAGCAAGGCGATGAGCCAGGCCTCACCCGGGCTGAAGGGCGTCACCCACCAGAGCGCGGCGCCCACCAGGCTGGCGCTGCCGATCCCGCCGATTGTGCCCTCCCAGGTCTTGTTGGGGCTGACCTTGGGGACGATCCGGTGCTTGCCCAGCGTCTTGCCGAAGACGTATTGGAGTACATCGCTCAACTGCACCACGATGATCAGATAGAGCAGCAGCTTGGCCCCCTGGTCCTGGTAGCCCGGAATCTGAAGCATCAGGAGCGCCGGGGCGTGGCTCACACAATAGACGGCGATCATCAGGCCCCACTGGATGGTGGCGGTTCGGGCCAGAAAATCCGTCGTGTCGCCGGCCAGGGCGCTGCGCACCGGGATGAACAGAAAGGCGTAGACCGGGATAAAGATGGCGAAGAGCCCGTACCACTGGATGCCCACCAGCAGATATTGAACCGGTGCAAAGACAAAGAAGGCCCAGAACAGGGTCCGGTGGTCGCCCCGGCGGGTGGGGGTGAGGGTGACGAACTCGCGCAGCGCGATAAAGGAGGTCAGGGCAAACAGGATCACCGACCCCACCCCGCCGGTCGCGAGCGCCGCCGCGAAGACCGCCGTCATCACCCACCAGGAGCGGATGCGCGCATTGAGGTTGGCCACGACCAGGCGGGCCTGATCGTCGCGCACCCGCCGGTCCAGCACCCAGCCGATCAGGCTTGCGATTGTCAGCAGGGCGCCGATGCCACCAAGCAGGAGCAACATCTGCGGGTCGGCGAGTAGGGTCATCGTGCAGTCTCCGCTTGGTCCGCGAAAAAATGGACAGGATTAACAGCATTTCTCAGGATTAACAGGAAATTTGCGATGCTGCCACCGGCACCACTACCGCCCGATGAAAATGCTCAGACCATTGACTGCATCGCGACCGTAGGGTGCGCCGTGCGCACCATAGCGCCAACCGCAACCCTGGCCCCGGCGATCAACCGCAGCCTCTCAAGGTGCTCACGGCGCACCCTACGCCAATGGTCCGAGCACTTTCATGATCTTAAAATCCACAGATGGACACAGATGAACACAGATGTTCCGGAAATTTTCATGCGCTTATCGCTGAATGCTCTTTCGGGGGACTCAAACCGATCAATGCCTCACGGGCGCGTTGCAGAAAGGCGTGCCGATCCTCCCCCGGCGTCAGGGCCAGCGGTGCGCCGAAGGTGGCGCTGCCCAGGAGCGGCACCGGCAGTACCTCGCCCTTGGGCAGGATGCGGCTCAGATCCTGGAGATACACCGGCACCAGTTCCACCGTGGGCCGCTGGTGCGCGACGAAATAGAGCCCCGGCTTCAAGTCACCGACGCTGCTGCCGTCGCCCCTGGTGCCCTCGGGGAAGAGGATCAGCGAGTCACCCGCCGCGAGCGCCGCGTCGATTCGGCGCAGCGCCTCGCGGCTGCCGCAGCCCCCGGCACGCTCGACCAGCAAGGCGTTCAGGACCGCGCCGGCCAGCCAGCGGCGCAGCCCCGGTCGGTCCCAATAGTCCGCCGCGGCCACCGGGCGGGTGCGGGCACGGATGGATGGGGGCAGTGAGGCCCAGATCACCAGGGTATCCAAATGGCTGCTGTGATTGGCGTAATAGACCCGTTGGGCGCCGCTTGGCGCGGCGCCCACCCAGCGCGCCCGCACCCCGGTGATCAGCCGCGTCAGGAAGGCGAGCAGCCGGGCGGCGGCGGGCGCTGTGCTCATCGCGCCTCCAAGGCCGCCCGGATCGCGCGGGCGCGGCGGATGGCGGTCAGCGCGGCGCCGACCGCGATCAGGAGCAGCGTCAGGAACAGCACCGGCCCGTCCAGCCCCCAGGCAACGCCCAAGGCGGCGGTGATGAGTCCGCTGGTCATCGCGGCCATGCGGTGCGGCTTGGCCATGGGTCCCTGGAAGTCCTGGGCCAGACCCAGGCTGCCGCCCAAGGCACGGATATAGGCCGTCAGCAGTGCGAGGCAGCCCGCCGTCCAGGCCAGTTCCGGCCCCCAGGCGAGCCCGCAGGCATAGCCCGCCGGGACGATCAGCAGCGGATCGGCCAGGCGGTCGGGGATCTCGTTGTAGAGATCCCCGGAGCGTGAACCCAGTCCCCCCTCCACCGCCACCATGCCGTCGAGCAGGTTACATAAAAGCCGCAACTGGATGCAGCCGGCGGCGGCCAGGTACAGTGCCGCCCGCACCCCGGATGATGCGGTCGGCGCCAGCAGCATGACGGCCGCCCCGAGTGCGGCGAAGCCCAGGCTCGCGAGCGAGATGTGGTTGGGCGCGACGCGCCGGGCCACAAGCCAACGCGCCAGGGCACGCGCCCAGGCGGTGTCGCGGGTCTTCAGCGGGCGGCGGGCGGGTGGTGACGGCATCGGATCAGGGTCCTGATGAGCGACTGACTGTTGATCGGGGGCAGTGTAGCGCAGACGCGGACACTGGAGGCAGACGCCGGAGAATCAACGCGTTCGACTGGAGTCCAAGGCTTGCGCCTTGGCGCTCTGCTCCAAGTAAGAATTCTCTCACAAAGGCACAAAGTAAGAATGCTCTCACAAAGGCACAAAGCCACAAAGCAGCTTGGCGCGGCATTCATCGATCTGCTCGGACAGCTCAAAACGCTGGGCGGGGTTGCTGGTCAGTGCCTTCTGCTCTAGCAGAAACTCGAGCTTCTTGCGCCAGGCGGCTACTGCCCGGGCATAGGCCGGGGCGGCTGGCGGCGGTAGGGCCGATCCCCGGGCAGGTTGCGTTGTCGCTTGTGCGGATTGCGGCTCCACACCCGCCGCGGGCGGGTCCAACCAGGTGGCGAGCGCCTCCGGGCGGCGGCCGGTAATGCCCCCCGTGAGGCAGCCCAGGGCGGAGGTCGGGGTATCGGTGATAGGGGTGGATGGGTCGGTCGCGGCCGCCGGCGGCTGATTCCGGCGGTGACGCACGAGGCCGGCGATCAGGAGCACCAACGTCAAGAGGATGCTGGGCAGCACCCACACCATGATGCTCAGGAGGTTGGTATAGATGCCCTCGCACTGCGCCTGATCCCGGACCACCAGCGGCACGTAATCGACCACGACCTCGCAGGTCGCTTGGAGCCACTGCTGTTGGTCGTGCGGGTTCGGCGCGGGCTGGGTCACCTGGGCCGCGGGTGGCGCCGGCGGCTCCGTGAGCGGGGAGGTCATTCAATCACTTCAAGATTGGGTAGGTGCCCGATCTTAGCCGCACTCAAGGACATCGGGCAAGCCGGTTGCGCCAGGGTCGGACGGCACGCCGGGTGCTGGGGGCGCGACGACGACCTGCGGCCTTGCCGACAGGACCCTGTCAGGCCTTGGTCATAATCCCGGCCGTTGTGCCAACCGCGAGGTTGGTGGTCCGCACAGCGGACCCTACGGCTTGCGCCGCGCCCGTAGGGTCCGCTGTGCGGACCCATCGCCGCTGGCCGGAATTATGATCAAGGCCCCCTGTCATCAGGTCAGCGTCTCGACCTCGAAGGCGACCAGGGTCCGCCGCTCGCGGCTGAATTCGACCCCGATGAGATGAATCGGCAGCCCCCCGGCGCGATAGCGATCGGCGTAGCCCCGGTCCTTGATCTGCTGCAAGGCGCGGCCCTGCGGGGCCAATTCCACCACCTTGAACTCGAACAGATAGACCTGGGCGTTGAAGCGCACGCTGAGATCCAGCCGCCCGGCGTTGCTGCCCTCTTCCGGGGTCAGGTCCAGGCCCAGGGCGGCGAAACAGGCATAGAAGACGCTCGCATAATAGCCCTCGTAGCGGGCGATCGGGTTGTTGCGGTACCAGTCGGGCGGGATACCGGCAAACAGGGCCGCGAACAGCCGCTCGATCCCGGCGAAGTCATTGGTGAGCAACAGGTCATAGAGCCGCCCGGGCCTGGCACTGCCATCGTCCGAGCGCGGGGCGAGCTGCTCCAGCAGGGCCCCGGTCAGGCTGGCCTCGACCTCCAGGTTCGGCCAGCGCAGCCGATACTCGATCAGTGCCCCGCGTTGCGACACCGAGTCGATGGTGAGATAGCCCGTCTGAAACAGCAGCGCCTCGGTGCCGATCCGCTCCACGTCGAAGGTCGAGAGCAGCGCTTCGCTTGCGATCGTCTGCCCGAGATGGGGGATGAACACCTGCCGCTCCACCAGCAGGTCGATCAGGAAGCTCGGGGTGGCGGTCTCAAACCACCAGGGGCGGAATTGCCGCTTCTCGAATAGCAGGAGCAGGTCGAAAGGGTTGTAGACCGACTCGCCGGTCCAGTTGTAGCCGTTGTACCAGGCGCGTACCTGGTCCCGGTCGAGGCCCGGTAACTCAGGCGCAAAGACCGCCTCCAGATCGGCCTCGGTATAGCCGCAGATCGCCGAATAGGCGGTATCGACGGTAATGTCGTTGAGATTGTTCAGCCCCGAAAACAGGCTGACCTTGCTGAATTTCGAGACCCCGGTCAGGAACGCGAAGTGGATATGGGCGTCGGCGTCCTTGATGACCGAATACAGATCACGCAATCCGTCGCGGATTTCGCGTGCCGTCTCGGGATGCGACAGGTTGTCCAGGATCGGCTTGTCGTATTCATCTACCAGCACCACGACCCGCTCATCGCCGATGCCATGGGCAGATTCGATCAACTCTACGAAACAGTCCGCGATGTCACCCTCGTCGCGGCACCTGACGCCCAGTGCCCGGCCGTTGCGGTGCAGCAGAGCGCGGATGCGCCGGTCGAGCTCGGCGCGGCTGCGGACCAGGCCACCGCCGAAGCTCAGCCGGATGAGCGGGAAGCGCCGACTCCAATCCCAGCGCCCATGGGCTGCGAGCCCCCGAAACAGCGGCTCATTGCCGGCGAACAGTTCCGCCAGCGTATCCAGGAACAGCGACTTGCCGAAGCGCCGCGGGCGCGACAGGAAATAGTGGCTGCCTTGCGCGATCAGCCGCAGAGCAAAGCCGGTCTTGTCGACGTAATAGCAGTCGTCCTCGCGGATCTTCGCGAAAGTCTGGATGCCGATGGGCAGGCGTTTGCGGCGAGTGGCGGTCGTCATGGGTCTGGAGTCGCTATAAGTCGCCGGGCGGTGGACGGAGGGGACAGGGCGGCGGTTTGCCTCGTGCCCCCGCTTGATCGGCATAATAGCCCAGTTTCGGCGCTCGTGAACCGGGGCTAACGGCCATGGAAGGAACCTCAGGCACCCCGGCAGATGAAAGTCCTCCCGTGGGAGCGTCTTGCAGCCGCGATGCGGCGCCGCGGTAACCTGCGACGTTGCGGCAACTCGCGAGGCCTCGTCGCGGCTAACGGTCATGGCACCCGCGCCACCCCGGAACATGAAAGTCCTCTCGACCGCTAGCTCGATGGCCAGCGTGCGGGGCGGCGTAGTCAGGGCTTCCAGCCCCGACGCCGTCAGGCCAGGATGGCCTGACTACGTACTTTCACGGTAAAGCCGCTCCCACAGCGTCGCCGCGCGACTTTCACGGTAAGATGCAGCTGTCCGTGCGGATGGACGACGCCGCGGATTCGGGGCAGCATAGGCCTTGCCCGCAACCCGAACGAGCGACTGACATGCAGACCTTCACCTTCGATTGCGACGTCGATGCCCACCGCGGCGTGGTGTTGCGCTTGCCGTCCAGCGTGTTACCTGGTCGACATCGGTTGGCGGTCAGCGTGGACCCAGCCGACGCGGCCGGGGCGTGGACCGCCGGCCCAGCGATCACTCCGACAATGTCCTGATTGCCGCCTGGAACGGCGACGACGAGTCACCGCGGTGCTGAATGATGGGCATCGCTGCGCTCTGCCCATCCTACGGATCGGGCGTGGAGCGCTACCACTAAAGGTAAGAGCCAATGTCAAGCTGGAATAACAGGGTCCTGCGCAAGGCTGGTGCCGACGCGGATGAGGTGTCTTATCAGATCCATGAGGTCTTCTATGACGAGGATGGCAGCATCCAAAGCTGGACCGCGGCGCCGGTTACCGTCTACGGCGAGACGCTTGCGGAACTGCGCGAGGAGATCCGCCATTTCATTCATGCCTGCCGCCGGCCGGTCCTCGAAGAGCGGGAGGTCGACGGTCGTCCCGTGCTGGTGGCGGACGACGGCGATGACCCGATCAACCCCGGGCACTATTTCGAGTTCATGGATCGTGCGTCGGTGGCCACGGATTATGTCTATCAATTCCTTGGCAGTCACCCCTTGATCAAGAAGGAACCAAGTCTGTGCGCCCTCTATGACAAGGCCGAGACCGCCCTCGCCGAGCTGTATCAGGAGGCCGGCAGGTTGGAGTTTGATCGAACCGGCGGGTAGTACCCGTTGCAGCTATTCTTGCGCCTGCTCAAGCCTCGCAGAGGCGCGATATACCAGCCCACGGCAACGCCCTGGGATCGCGTAATTTATGTCGGCCTAGCCCTGAAAGGGCGTGACATCAGGAGCCACGTCTTTATGTCACGCCCTTTCAGGGCTGAGTGCTGCGATGACCCAGACCCAGGGCGTTGCCCTGGGCTGGTATGTTCGACCCCGTTGGGGTCGATACGCAAGCTAAGCTGAAACCGGGAGTAGTACCACCTGACACAATAGCTCTGACCATTGGCGTAGGGTGCGCCGTGCGCACCTTGAGAGGCTGCGGTTGTTCGCCGCGGCCAGGGTTTCGGTGGGCGCCATGGTGCGCACGGCGCACCCTAGGGTCGCGGTGCGGTCAATGGCGCGGGTATTTTCATCGTGCGGTACTCGCCTGAAGCCCGTGGGGTTCGCACCGGACGGTGGTTGGGGGGCAGGCACCCTGGTCCGGCACGCCCGGGCTTTCAGGTGCTTGGCTGGAGGTCCCGGAGAAACCCGATGATCCGCCCCTCCAGCCAATACTCCGGCCGCCAGGGCCGACTGCCGGCGACAAAGCCGACATGGCCGCCGTGCGCGCTGAGCTCCAGCGTGATGCCGGGGCCGAGCTCGTGCTCGAAGGGGACGGTGGCCGGGAACATGAAGGGGTCGTCGCGGGCGTGGATGATCAGGGTCGGAGTGCTGATGGCGGGGAGGTAGCCGCGGCAACTGGCGCGGCTGTAGTAGTCGAAGACACCGGTGAAGCCGCACAGGGGGGCGGTGACCTGGTCGTCGAACTCGTTGAATCCGTGGATCGCGGCGATGTCGATGGACAGCGGGCAGGGGAGGGTGGCGAATTTGCTCCGGAAGGCGAGCTTGAGCCGGTCGACGAGATAGGTCCGGTAGATGCGCGAGGCACCCTGATCCAGGCGCAGCATGGCGTCGCGCAGGACGAAGGGGGCCGACACCGCGATCCCGGCGCCGAGCAGGGGCGCTCGCGGGTCGCCGGCCGGGTGGCCGCCGCGTTCGCCCAGGTATTTGAGCAGCAGGTTGGCACCCAGGGAGAAGCCGATGGCGGCGAGCGGCGGGCCCGCCGGGTCGTGCGCCAGGTGGGTGAGGACCTCGTGCAGGTCCTCGCTGGCGCCGGAGTGGTAGCTGCGGGCCAGTCGGTTGGGCTCGCCGGAGCAGCCGCGCAGGTGCATGAAGACGGGGCAGTAGCCCGCCTGGGCCAAGACCTGGAGCAGGGTGCCGGCATAGTGCGACTGGAGGTCCCCCTCCAGTCCGTGGATTACCAGGACGCGGGGTCCGCCGCCTGCGCCCAGGGCCAGGTCGATGAAGTCGCCGTCGGCCAGTTCGATGCGGCGGCGCATGAGCGGCAGTTCGGGTCGGCGCCGCGCCAGGCTCGGCCAGACGGTCTGGAGGTGGGGGCCGGGCAGCCACCAGGCCGGGCGGAAACTGCTTGCGACGATGCGACCCATGGCGTTGGTTCCGGTGGTTGGTGTTAGCGGGGCTTGGCGGCCTGTCCCCGTCACTTGCGCCCCCGATGAAAGTCCGACGCTTGCGCAAGGAGCAAGAAATTAGACAGGATTAACAGGATTTTGCAGGATTAACAAGATAAGCAGGGCGCCGCGCGCAGCAATAAGACCTCCTGTAAATCCTGAGAAATCCTGTTAATCCTGTCCATTTCCCGCGTTCAGCGGCGTTTTCTAATGGTATCGGGATCCGCGCTCATCGGTACTGGTAATCGACCCCTCATGGCGCTTTGAACCGCTCCAACTGCCGCCGGTCGCGCTTGGTCGGGCGTTCGCCGACCTGGTCCTGGGGACCGGCCTCACGGCGTTGACGCAGTTGTTCGAGGCGCCGTGCCAGGCTGGCCTCGTCCTCCGTGTACAGGAGCGCGGCCTCGGCGGCCGGGCGGCGTTGCAGCGTCACCGCCAGGACTTCGACTTCCCAGGCCAGCGACTCTTTGTGGATGGAGATCCGCGCGCCGGGTCGGATGCCCCGCCCGGGTTTGGCCCGGTGGCCGTCGACCTGGACCTTGCCGCCGGCGATGGCCTCCACCGCCAGGTGGCGGGTCTTGAAAAAGCGTGCTGCCCACAGCCATTTATCGAGGCGGACCTCGGGCGCCGGTGCGGGCGCGGTCATCGCCCGAGCAGGGGGTCCAGTTCCCCGTCGGCGTCGAGTTCGGCCAGGTCGGCATAGCCGCCGATGTGGCGGTCGTCGATGAAGACCTGGGGCACGCTGCGGCTGCCGCTGCGCTCGATCATCTGTCGTTCCTGCTCGGGGTCGCGGTCTACCGGGACTTCGGTGAAGTCGATGCCCCGGCGCTGGAGCAACTTCCGGGCGCGGGAGCAGTAGCTGCAGGGTGTTTTTGTGTACATCAGGACTTGTGGCATCGTCGCTCTCTCGTGCTTGCCGCGGCCCGCGCCGCGCGCGGCCGGCCGCCGGGATCATGTTTTATGTTTGCCTTTGAATCAAATGGCCGTCGCCGGAATACAATCGACGCTATCCGCAGGAGACCCCCTGCCATGGCCCACCGAGAGCAGCATGTACCGAGATGCCCCGCACCCGATCCGTCTGGAGGACTATCGCCCGCCCGAGTTCCTGATCGACCGGGTGGACCTGCGCTTCGACCTGGACCCGGACCTGACCCGGGTCGCCGCCGACCTGCACATGCGCCGCAACCCGGCCGCGACCCGCGGGGACGGCAGCTTGACCCTGCACGGGGAGCAGTTGGAACTGGACCGGGTCAGCATCGACGGGTATCCCCTGACCCCCGCCGAGTATCGGGTCGACGCCGAGTCCCTGACCCTGCAGCGGGTGCCGGACCGCTTCCTGCTGCAGACCTGGGTCCACATCCACCCGGCCCGCAACACGGCCCTGGAGGGACTCTACCAGTCCGGCGAGATGTTGTGCACCCAGTGCGAGGCGGAGGGGTTCCGGCGCATCACCTATTTTCTGGACCGCCCGGACGTCATGGCCCGTTACGGGGTCACCCTGGCGGCCGACCGGGGGCGCTTTCCGGTGCTGCTGTCCAACGGCAATCCGGGTGAGCCGCGCGACCTGGGGGACGGCCGCCATGAGGTGCACTGGGAGGACCCCTTTCCCAAGCCCTGCTACCTGTTCGCCCTGATCGCCGGGGACCTGGGGCTGGTCGCGGACCACTTCACGACCGCCTCCGGGCGCGAGGTGGGGCTGCGGATCTATGTCGAGCCCCACAACCTGGACCAGTGCGACCACGCCATGCGCTCGCTCAAGCGGGCCATGCGCTGGGACGAGGAGCGCTTCGGGCGCGAATATGACCTCGATCTGTTTATGATCGTGGCCGTCAGCCACTTCAACATGGGGGCGATGGAGAACAAGGGGCTCAACGTCTTCAACGACAAGTATGTCCTGGCGCGCCCGGACATCGCCACGGATCAGGACTTCGCGGGGATCGAGGGGGTCATCGCGCATGAGTATTTCCACAACTGGACGGGTAACCGCATTACCTGCCGCGACTGGTTTCAGTTGAGCCTGAAGGAGGGCTTCACCGTCTACCGCGATCAGGAATTCTCCGCCGCCATGGGGTCGAGCGCGGTCAAACGCATCCACGACGTGCGCGGCCTGCGCGCGCATCAGTTCGCCGAGGACGCGGGCCCCCTGGCCCACCCGGTGCGGCCCACGGCCTATATCGAGATCAACAACTTCTACACCTCGACCGTCTACGAGAAGGGCGCCGAGGTGGTGCGGATGCAGGCCAATCTGCTGGGCCCCGCGCTGTTCCGTAAGGCCACTGACCTGTATTTCACCCGCTACGACGGCCAGGCGGTGACCACCGACGACTTCGTGACCTGCATGGAGGTCGCCAGCGGACGCGACCTCACCCAGTTCCGCCGCTGGTATGAGCAGGCCGGGACCCCCGAGCTCTGGGTCCAGGGCGACTATGACCCGGCGCAGGGCAGCTACCGACTGCGCGTGCGCCAGCATACCCCGGCGACCCCGGGTCAGCCGCAGAAGGGGCCCCTGCACCTGCCGCTGGCCGTCGGGCTGCTCGATGCGGGCGGTCAGGAACTGCCGTTGCGTCTGAGCGACGACCCGGTCGTCGCGGGTGCGGACGCGGCGCGGGTCGGCACCCGGGTGCTGGAGGTGCGCGCCGCGGTGGAGCAGTTCCGTTTCGTCGGGCTGCCCGAGCGGCCGGTGCCCTCGCTGCTGCGCGGCTTCTCGGCCCCGGTCAAGCTGCGCTTCGACTACAGCGATCAGGATCTGGAGTTCCTGATGGCCCGGGATACCGACGGTTTCGCCCGCTGGGACGCCGCCCAGACCCTGATGCAGCGGGTCTTGCTCCGCACCGTCGCGCAGCCGCAGATCCAGGTGCCGGGGGCCTTCTTCGCGGCCTGCCGGCTCGCCCTGCTGGACACCGAAAGTGCCCCGGCGCTGCGCGCCGAGGTCCTGATCCTGCCCGGGGAGTCCTACCTGGCGGATCAGATGGCGGTGGTGGACGTGGACGGTATCCATGCCGCCCGGGAGCATCTGCGCCGCCGGATCGGGGAGGAATTGGGCGAGGATCTGCGCCGCGTCTACGCGGCCCAGGCCGAGACCGGCCCCTATGCCTTCACCCCCGAGGGGACCGGCCGACGGGCACTGAAGGGCCTGGCGCTCGGGTATCTCATGGCCGGCGGGGGTCAGGATGCCATCACCCTGTGTAATGACCAGTTCAGCGCCGCGCACAGCATGACGGACGTGATGGTTGCCCTGCGCCTGCTGGTCGACCATGGCGGCCCCGCCGGTGCGGCGGCGCTGGTCGAGTTCTACCGCCGCTGGTCCGCCGTGCCCCTGGTCATCGACAAGTGGTTCAGTATCCAGGCCACCAGCAGCCGGGCGGACACCCTGGAGCAGGTGGTGCACCTGATGGACCACCCCGACTTCTCCCTGCGCAACCCCAATCGCGTGCGCAGTCTCATCGGCGCCTTCTGCACCGCCAACCCGGTGCGCTTCCACGCCGCCGACGGCAGCGGTTACCGCTTTCTCGCCGAGCGCGTCCTGGAACTGGACCCGCTGAACCCGCAGATCGCCTCGCGGCTGCTCAAGTCACTGATCCGCTGGCGGCGCTTCGATCCGCAGCGGCAAGGCCTGATGCGCGCGGAACTCGGGCGCATACTCGCCGCCGAGGCCCTGTCCAAGGATGCCTATGAGGTCGCGTCCAAGGCCTTGGAGGGCACCTAGGCACGAGTCAGGAACACGAGGCAATCGTTGTCGTTGTCGTTGTCGTGATCGGAGAAGCGATGCAATCTGGGGTGCGGGAGAATCCGCGGGGCTACGATAACCTCGACTACGACTACGACTACGACTACGACAACGACAACGACAACGACAACGACAACGACAACGACAACGACAACCACAACGACGACGGGTCAGGGCGCGGGCTAATGAACAGGCCCTGGCCCGGCGCGGGGTCGGGGCGTCGCCTTGACGAGGCGCCCGGTTCAGGCTGCGTTCAGGGTCCCCGGCCTAGTATGGGTGCCAAGCGAGGGCATTGGGCCCCGCCAGACTTCAGAGGGCAGCGACGATGAGCAAGCGATACACCCCGAACCGATTGGTGCTGGCGGCCCTGCTGGCGGGCGCCCTGGCCCTGCCCGGGTTGGCCGCGGCGGACGGCGGGCGCGGTTGGGGCGGCGGGTCGCCGGGGGGCGCGCAGTATGGCGGCGGCCAGGGCGGCGGGCGCGATCAAGGCGGCGGACCCCGTAGCAGCGGCCAGGGCGGCGGGGGCTACCAAGGCGGTGGACCCCGTGGCGGCGGCCAGGGCGGTGGGTACCGCGGCGAGCGTTACCACGGCGGCGGCTGGGGTGGCGGGCCGCGACATGGCGACGACCGGCGGGGCTGGGGGCATAACCATGGACACGGCTGGGGGCGCGGCGATCGGTATCGCCGGGGGTATGGCGATGGGCGCCGGGGCGGGCGCGATGTGGTCGTGGTGGAGCGGCCGGTCTATGAGCGGCGCTATGTTCCGGCGCGTCCGCTGCCGGGGCTCTCGGTGATCCTCAGCGGGCGCTGGTAGGGGCCGGCGCGGCGCGGGCGCGATTAGAACTCGCCAAGCTGCCGCGACGGCCGGAGCCGGGTACGCGATGCGTACCCTACAGCGACAGCGACCGGGCGTTCTCACGGACCGGGCGTCGTTGTCGTTGTCGTTGTCGTAATCGTGGGTCGGATTATTCGATTACGACAACGACAACGACAACGTACCCGGGAGCTCGGCCACCACATCAGTTCTGATCGCACCCGGCGCGCGCCGCGGCCTTGTGCTAGATTCATCCGCACCCGGCCCGGCCCGACGTTCAGATCCGTGATTCATCGATGTTGACCAGTGGTGCTTCGCTTCTTGTGCTTTCCCTGGGGGCCTGTCAGGCGCCGGTCGGGTGCCCGGCGCCCCGCGCCGCGCCCCCGTGGGTCCTGGTGGCCGGGGCCGCGTCGGCGGCCGAGGCGGCGGAGCAGGCGCGCCGCCAGACCGGCGGGCGGGTGCTGTCGGTGGAGCGGGGCAGTGGGGGCTGGCAGGTCAAGGTGCTGACCCCGGCGGGGGAGGTCCGTGTCGTCGTGATCCCCGCGGCCGGCGGCTGAGCCGGTCGGCCGCGCCGATGCGCCTGCTGGTGATCGAGGACGAGCCGGCCCTGCGCGCCCAATTGGTCGCGCGGCTCCTGCGCGAGGGGTTCCGGGTGGACCAGAGCGGGGACGGGGACGAGGGGCTGTATCTGGCGAGCGAGTACCCCTTCGACGCGCTGGTGCTGGATCTGGGCCTGCCCGGGACCCCGGGACTGGCGATCCTGCGGCGCCTGCGGGCGGCCGGGAACCGTCTCCCGGTGCTGGTGCTCACCGCCCGCGGCCGGTGGCAGGACAAGGTCGAGGGGCTGGAGGCAGGCGCGGACGACTACCTGGCCAAGCCCTTCGAGATCGAGGAACTGCTGGCCCGGCTGCGCGCCCTGCTGCGCCGGGCGGCCGGGGCGGCGGAGCAGGTGCTGGCGCTGGGGCCGGTGCGCCTGGACCGCGCCGGACAACGGGTCTGGGTGCAGGGCGCCCCGGTGGAACTGACGGCCTTCGAGTTCCGGCTCCTCGAGCGGCTGATGTCTCAGCCGGGCCGGGTCCTGTCCAAGCGTGAACTGGCGGACTATCTCTATCCCCACGACGAGGACCGCGACAGCAATGTGCTGGAGGTCCTGGTCGGGCGGCTGCGCCGCAAGCTGGACCCGGATGGCACCTGGGGCCCGATCGAGACGCTGCGCGGGCGCGGCTACCGCTTCGTCCACGCAGACAGGCCGGTGTGACGTCGCTCCAGACGCGGGTGACGCTGGTCGCCGCCCTGGTGCTGCTGGTCTTCGTGGTGCTCACGAGCCTCGCCCTGGAGCGCGCCTTCCAGGCCGCCGCCCGCTCCGCCCGGGAGGAGCGTCTGCTCGGCCAGGTCTATCTGCTGATGGCCGCGGCGGACGCGCAGGAGGATGGCTTGACCTTGCCGCCGGGCCTGGCCGAGGCGCGCCTGAGCCTGCCCGGGTCCGGGCTTTATGGTCAGGTGAGCGACACCGCCGGGACCCCGATCTGGCGCTCGCCCTCGGCCTTGGGCCAGACCGTGCCCTTCGGTACCGGGCTCGCGCCCGGCCAGCGCCGCTTCCGCGAGGCGCAGGACGACACCGGCCGCGCCTATTTCGTGGAGGACTACGGTGTCACCTGGACCATCGGCCCGGTGCCCCGCGGCTACACCTTCAGCGTGGCGGAGGACCTGACCGACTATGCCCTTGAGTTGGATCGCTTTCGCACCAGCCTGGCCCGCTGGCTGGGGGCCATGGCCGCGCTCCTGCTCGTTGCCCTGCTGGCCGCGCTGCGCTGGGGCCTGGCCCCGTTGCGGCGGGCGGCGGACGAGGTGGCCGCGGTGGAGGCCGGCACCCAGGACCGGCTGCACGGCCGCTACCCCCGGGAGCTACGGCCGCTGACCGACAATCTAAACGCGCTCCTCGCCCACGAGTCCGCGCGCCAGACCCGTCTCGGCCACGCCCTGGCCGACCTGGCCCACAGCCTCAAGACGCCCCTGGCGGTGCTGCGCGGGGCCCTGGCGCAGGCGCGCACCCCGGGGCCGGGCGCGGCGCCGTCCGGGGCCGGGCCCTGGTCGGAACAGGCGGCCGAGCAGGTGCGGCGCATGGAGGAGATCGTCGCCTATCAACTGGAGCGTGCCCGCCCCCGCCCGGTCGCCACCCTGGCCCCGCCGGTCCCGGTGGCCCAGGCGGTGGAGCGGCTGCGCGCCTCGCTCGCCAAGCTGCACGCCGGGCGCGCGGTGCAAGTCACCCTGGACCTGGAGCCGGGCCTGAGCTTCCGCGGGGTGGAGGGCGACCTGCTGGAGGTCCTGGGCAACCTGCTGGACAACGCCTACAAGTGGTGCCGCACCCGGGTGGGTGTCGGCGGTCGGCGCGCCGGTACCTACCTGGTACTCTGGGTCGAGGACGATGGCCCCGGCATCCCCGCGGCACGCGCCCGCGAGGTGCTGGGGCGCGGCGCCCGGGCGGACCTGGCGACCCCCGGCCACGGTATCGGACTGGCCGTGGTGACCGAGATCTGCCGCGCCTATGGCGGGGACCTGGAGATCGTCGCGAGCCCCCTGGGTGGTGCCTTGATCCGGGTGCGGTTGCCGGCCTGAACGAGCGGTCAGCTTTTGGCGTTCAGCGTTCAGCGTTCAGCTTTCAGTGGTCAGCTTTCAGCGGTCGGCTTTGAGTTAGAATCCGGGGCACCTGCAAGCGACTGCCCCCGGCCGCTGAGATATCGTCATGACCGAAACACCCATCCTGAAGCGCGAGCCGATCTTTGCGGGGCGCGTGATCGACGTCGCCATCGAAACCGTGGAACTCCCCAACGGCAACCGGGTGGACCTGGAGATCATCCGCCACCCCGGCGGTGCCGCGGCGGTGGCGCTCGACGAGCAGCAGCGGGTCTGTCTGCTGCGCCAGTACCGTCATGCCGGGGGCGGCTGGTTGTGGGAGCTGCCGGCGGGCAAGATCGACCCGGGTGAGGCCCCGCTGGCGACGGCGACCCGGGAGTTGGCGGAGGAGGCGGGGGTAAGCGCCGCGGACTGGATCGATCTGGGTTTCATGCACAGTTCACCCGGGGTCTTCACCGAGGTCATTTATCTGTGGCTGGCGCGGGACCTGGAGCTCCGGGACCACGCCCAGGAGCGCGACGAGGTAATGGAGATCCATTGGCTGCCCCTGGGTCAGGCCCTGGACTGGTGTAGCGATGGGACCATCACCGATGCCAAGACCCTGGTCGGGCTCTATCGGGCCGGCGCCCTGATCAGGGGCGCGCTGGAACTGACGCCCGAAGACCCGGGCTGCTGAGGTTAGACGACATGCGTATCCAGGTCCTGCAGCACGTCCCCTTCGAGGGCCCCTACGGTATCGCCGACTGGGCCGCTGCCCGTGGTCACTCACTGACCACAACCCCGCTCTATGCCGGCGCCGCGGCGCCGGAGCCGGCGGACTTCGATTGGCTGGTCATCATGGGTGGACCCATGGGCGCGAACGACGAGTCGCGGTACCCCTGGCTGGCCGCGGAGAAGGCCCTCATCCGCCGCGCTATCGCGGCCGGCAAGACCCTGGTCGGGGTCTGTCTCGGGGCCCAGTTGATTGCCGCGGTGCTGGGCGCGCGGGTCTATCGCAACCGGGAGCCCGAGATCGGGTGGATGCCGATCGAACTGACCGCGGCCGGGCAGGCGTCCCCGGTTTGCGGCTTTCTGCCGGCCACCCTTACGGTGTTCCACTGGCACGGTGATACCTTCGACCTGCCCGCGGGCGCGCTCCACCTGGCCCGCAGCCGCGCCTGCGAGCAGCAGGCATTCCTCTACGAAGGGCGCGTGCTCGGGCTCCAATTCCACCTGGAATCCACCGCGGAAAGCGTCGCGGGCATCTGCGTCCAGTGTGCCGACGAGCTGGTCCCTGGCACCTATGTCCAGAGCGCCGCGCGGATGCTGGCCGCAGCGCCCGCGGACTATGCGCAACTCAGGGCCGCCCTGTTCGGCATCCTGGACCGGCTGCCCCAATGAGCGATGGCGGCCTGATCCGTTGCGCCTGGTGCACGGCAGACCCGCTCTATGTCGACTATCACGACCGCGAATGGGGCGTCCCCAACCGCGACGAACGGCACCTGTTCGAGATGCTGACCCTGGAGGGCGCCCAGGCGGGCCTGTCCTGGCTCACCATCCTGCGCAAGCGTGAGGGCTATCGGCGGGTCTTCCTGGGCTTCGACCCGCAGGCCATTGCCCGTTTCGATGGGGCACGGCTCGCCGAACTGCTCGCCGATCCGGGGATCGTCCGCAACCGCCTCAAGGTGGAGTCCACGGTGGGCAACGCCCGCGCCGTCCTGGCCCTGTACGAACGGGGCGAGACCCTGTCGGACCTGCTCTGGGGGTTCGTGGATGGGGTACCGCGGCAAAACGCCTGGGCCAGTCTGGCGCAGGTCCCGGCCCAAACGCCTGAGTCGGATCGGCTGAGCCGGGAGCTCAAGCGGCGCGGCTTTCGCTTCGTCGGCAGTACCATCTGCTATGCCCTGATGCAGGCAGTGGGGATGGTCAACGACCACACCCTGGATTGCTTCACGCAGCAAAGGAGCGGGGGCGTCCCGCCCCGACTCCTCAAGTAGCGAGTCAGGAACAAGCTAAACACAATCTTTGTCGTTGTCGTTGTCGTAATCGGAGAAGCGATGCGACGTGGGTGCGAGAGAATCCGGGGAACGACGATAACCTCGATTGCGACAACGACAACGACAACGGCGCTAGAGGCATTCTCTAGTTCCTTAGGGCGCCTCGCCCTGATCCGCCGGGCTGGCCGGGGTCTCCCCCGGGATGAACCCCGTCTCCCCCTGGCTGCCCATGCTCCCCTCCACCTCCGGCAGCGAATCGGCGAACTCGACGCCATAGATCTCCCAGATCGAGACCAGCAGTGAGCCGATCACCGGGCCGATGAAGATCCCCGGGAAACCGAACATGAAGAGGCCGCCCAAGGTGCTGAAAAAGATCATCAGCTCATGCATCTTGGTGTCCTTGCCGACCAGGATGGGGCGCAGCACATTGTCCAGGCTGCCCACCAGCAGGCCGCAGAAGGCGGCCAGGAGGACGCCCGTGAGCACCTGCCCCTGGACGATCAGGAGCACCACCGCCGGTACCCAGATCAGGGCCGAGCCGACGTTGGGGATCATGGAGAAGATCGCCATCGCCGAGCCCCAGAAGATCGCGTTGGGGATGCCGGCCACGGCGAAGGCGATGCCGGCCAGGGTCCCCTGCAGCAGACCGATCAGCAGCGAGCCGCGCAGTGTCGCCCGGGTCACGGAGGTGAACTTCGCGAGCATCATGCGCTCGTCCGTGGTCTTGAGCGGGAGGTAATAGAGCAACTTGTCGACCAGTTGGTCCCCGTCCATCAGCAGGAAATAGAGGCTGTAGAGGAACACGAAGAGCATGAAGATGAAGTTTACGGTCCCCAGGGTGAGCGAGGACAGGCCCTCCACCGCGATCTTGCTCAAGGCCCCGGCCGCGTCGCCTGCCTGCTGCGCGATTTTGCCCCAGTGCGGGGCCAACTGCTCATAGAAGGGCAGGCGGCGCAGGAGTCCGGCGAAGGCCTCGGGCTGGGTCAGGGTCTCGCCCACCCAGACGCCCGCCAATTGGCTCACGTCCAGGGCCTGGGAGACCAGGACGCCCGCCAGCAGAACCAGCGGGATCAGCACCACCAGCGTCATGAGCGACAGGCTCGCGAGCGACGCCAGCGCCCGGCGGCCCCCGAACAGGTCCGTCAGGCGCAGGAACAGGGGTTGCGCCAGGGCGCTCGCGAGGCCCGCCAGAAAGAGCGCCATCAGGAAGGGCGCGATCATGGTCATAAAGAGGGCGGAGATCCCCAGTGCCAGGACCAGGACCACCGCCTTGCTGATCGTATCTTGTTGCATGAAGTTACCGCGGGGCTTCGAGGGCGTGGGCGGGGCCCGCGCCGGGATCAGGGCGGCACTGTCGCCCCGTTCGCGGTGCGGTGCAAGCGGATTGGGGCGGGAGCGGGGCCTTCGTCAATGAAACGGGGGCCGCTCTGGTGGATAATCGCCGGGTTTGTGGCCCCGGCGGCCCGAACATCCCCTTATCCTCCATCGGTCAGCATCGGTAAGTCACCATGAGCGACGCTCTGAATTATCTCATCGCGGTGCGCGGCGACGCGCTCGGACACTATTTCAAGTTCCTCAAGGACACGGGCAAGCACCTCGACCCCAAGACCCGTGACCTGATCTCGGTCATCACCAAGGTCCACTCCCAGACCGAGGCCGGTTTCAAGCAGTACCTGATGCGGGCGCTGCGTGACGGCTGCACCCCCATGGAGATTGTCGACGCCCTGCTCATGGCCTTCCCCGCCCTGGGCCTGGCTAAGATCGTCTGGGCCACGGACATCCTGCTGGAGATGGGGATCCCCGAGTTCTCGCCCGAGCTGATCGCCGCCGCGCCCCAGTGGCGCGATGTCATGGCGGTGGCGGACCTCGCCGACGGCGAGGTCCAGCGGGTCGAGTGCAGCACGCGCACGGTGTTCGTCTATCGTGCGGGCGAGGCCTACCAGGTCTATGACTCGCACTGTCCGCACCAGGTCACCAATATCCCCCACCTGGCCCTGGAGGGCCTGACCCTGACCTGTCCCAAGCATCACTGGAAGTTCGACATCCGCACCGGGGCCTGCATCGAGAAGGGCGAACACCCCATGAAGACGTTCGAGAACCGGGTGGAGGATGGGCGCCTGCTGGCCCTTTGGTAGGGGGTGTGATCCGACGTCGCTGCCACGACCGCCGGAGCCGGGTGCGCGATGCGTACCCTACAGCTACCGGGCGTCCTCACGGACCGGGCGTCGTTGTCGTTGTCGTAATCGTGGTCGGATTATTCGATTACGACCACGACAACGACAACGACAACGACAACAACAACGACAGCGTACCCGGGATCTCGGCCATCACATCAGTTCTGATCGCACCCGCGCTCACGCAAGAGCTTGACCTGGAACAGGGTATTGCGCTCCTCCTCCTCGAGCGCCGAGGCGATGAAATGGATGGTTCGGCGGTAGCGCGGGATGATGTTGTATTTGAGCGCGTTGACCCGCTTCTGTGCCTTGCGCTGCTCCTCCATCAGGCGGTGCAGGGCGGTCTCCACCTCGCTCAGGCGGGCCAGCAGGACGGCCGCATTGGCCAGGTTGTCGCGGCTGGTGTCGAAGCTCGCATCGGTGCCGAGCAGTCCCACGGGCTTGAGCGGCAGCCGCTCGGCCGTGACCGCGGGGTACTCTACGCCCAGGGCGCGGCGCGGGAGTATGTCGACCCGCAGCGCCGCTTCGGCCCCCAGCGCCGCCTGGCGGATGCCCCGGCTGCCCATGCGCAGATGGGTGAGGCTCAGGCACCGGTAGGCCTGCGCCAGCGCCTGCTGCGCCTGGGCGCGCAGGTTGCGGTACTCGCCGATGCGCTCGTAGACCAGGCGGGTGAGCAGTTCACGCTTGCGCTCCAGCAGGTCGTGCCCCTCCTCCAGGAATTTCACCTGCTTCTTGAGCTTGAGCAGGGTGTTCTTGGTGGGCGGGACCTTGATCAGGGGTTGGGCCATGGTGTCTCGGCGAGTGGTTGGTATCGAGTCAAGAACAAGTTAGACACAATCGTTGCCGTTGTCGTTGTCGTAGTCGTAGTCGTAGTCGGAGAAGCGCTGCAAATTGGTTGCGAGTGAATCCCGGGCGTTGCGATAACCTCGATTACGACAACGACAACGCCAGCATTGTAGGTTGGGCTGAGGAACGAAGCCCAACGAGCCGCCGAATAGAAGGCCCTGAAATGTTGGGGTGCGTTCCTCGGCAACCTACGGCATTGCGGCATATCATTCTTTCTGCGTGGGTCAGCCGCCACTCCAGGCCGCGCGCTCCGCGATACAGTCGGCTCCACCCTCCTCGAATTCCCGACAAATCAGCGGACGCTGTTCATAGATGCGGCAGCGCAAGGTGTCGCGATCCAGCGCGGCGCACCAGCCATCCGCCAGGCGATCCATCGACGGTACGCCGCCGGGGTTGGGCCTGGTGAAGCGGCGGGGAACACCGGTCTCGGTGATGCACAGGACCTCCAGGCGGCAGCAGACGGCGGCGCAGTTGGCGCAGGTGACGGGCGGCGGCGTTTGCGCCTGGCGGCTGCACTCTTGGTCCATGGTGTCATGCGCTTCCGCTTTCACGCATCCGGCAAATATTCATGGCTGAGAATCTGTTCCGGGGTGTAAGGACAGCGATCGGGAAAAGCGTCTAACTCATCAAAACGGCCCTCCCGCAGTAGGCGCGCGTTTTCAAACAGCCAACGCTGGAGGTCGGTCTGGTAGAGATCCAAGGCTGTTTCAGGTTTTGGCGACCGTAATGCAGTGACGGCTCTTGGATTCATTGTTGGTCTCCTACATTTCTTGGCGGGTAGAACCGTCCGCGGCAAGCGGCTATGGCCGACTGGTCTCGCCCGGTCCCGGCCAGAATGCTTTGTCCAACACCTGTTCGACAGTATAGGGGCAAACCTCGGGAAAGCAGGACTCCGGCAACTCCGTCTCGAGGATGGCCTTGTAACGGGCCTCCTCGTACCCGTCGACGACCAGCTCGGGGACGTGGCTGACCAGGCTCGGGCTGTCCCTAAGCAGGCGGTTGGCGGCGTGGCGGGCATGGTAGATTGAGTCCCGCCAACCGCTGCTGCGCTGCTCCGGCTGAAGCTCCCACTTGAGCAGGTGCAGGAGCAACACGGCGAGGTGGTTTTCGACGGCCCGACTCTCGCCGCGTCCCAGACACTCCAACTCCTCGGCGATGTTGGGGATGTCCGCCTCGGCGAATCGCCCTTGGCGGAGCAGGGCGGCGTTCTCGAACAGCCAGCGGCTGAAGTCGGTCTCGTAGAGGTCGCTGATGGTCGCGGGGGTTGGGGGCAGGGTCATGGTCGACACCAAATGTCACGCCCTTTCAGGGCTGATGGGTGGGCTGGCGTTACCCCAGGGCGTTGCCCTGGGCTGGTATGTCGCGCCCCTGCGGGGCTTGAGATGCCCGCCGGGGCAAGCGGCACGGGGCGCTAAGGAAACGAGTCAGAAATAGGCTAAACAACGACAACGACAACGACAACGACGCGACAGGCATCCCTAATGCGCTTGTTTAGCTGATTAGTGAACCGTTCCTAATCCGTCCCCGTATAGTACTTCGCCAAATCGGTCTCATTCATCCGCGTAAGGCTGTCGCGCGGAAAGGCGCTCATCAGCTCCCAGGCGAGGTTGAGCGTCGCGTCGATGGAGCGGTCCTCGGCCTCGCCCTGGCCGACGAAGCGCTGGTCGAAGGCGTCGGCGAAGGCAAGGAAGCGGCGGTCGCGCTCGGAGAGTTCATCGGCGCCGATGATGGAGGCCAAGTTGCGGGTCTCCTGGGCGCGGGCATAGAGGGCGTAGATCTGGCCGGCGACCCGCGGGTGGTCCTCGCGGGTGTCGTCCTTGCCGATGCCGTCCTTCATCAGGCGCGACAGGCTCGGTGAGATGTGCACCGGGGGGTAGATGCCCTGGTTGTGCAATTCGCGCGAGAGTACGATCTGGCCCTCGGTGATATAGCCGGTCAGGTCGGGGATCGGGTGGGTGATGTCATCCGATGGCATCGAGACCACCGGCATCATGGTAATGGAGCCGTGGCGCTCGTGGATGCGCCCGCAGCGCTCGTAGATCTCGGCCAGATCCGAATAGAGATAGCCGGGATAACCCTTGCGCGCCGGTACATCGCCCTTGGCGGTGGCGACCTCGCGCAGGGCCTCGGCGTAATAGGTCATGTCGGTCATGACCACCAGGACGTGACGGTCCAGGTCATAGGCCAGGTATTCGGCGGCGGTGAGTGCGGTGCGCGGCAGGGTCAGGCGCTCCACCGGCGGGTCATCCGCCAGGTTGATAAACATGACGACGTTGCGCAGCACGCCGGAGCCGGCGAACTCCTCGCGGAAGAAGCGGGCGTCGGCGTATGACACGCCCATGGCGGCGAAGACGACGGAGAAGCTGGTGTCCTCGTCCTTCAACTTCGCCTGCCGCACGATCTGGGCGGCGAGGCGGTTGTGGGGCAGCCCGGAGCCGGAGAAGATCGGCAGCTTCTGGCCGCGCACCAGGCTGTTGAGCCCGTCGATGGTGGAGATGCCGGTCTGGATGAATTCGCGCGGATAGGTACGGGCGGCGGGGTTGATAGCGGAGCCGCTGACCGGCCGACGCAGGTTGGCGAGGATCGGCGGGCGGCCGTCCCGGGGCTCTCCCAAGCCGTTGAACTCGCGGCCCAAGAGTTCCGGCGACAGGGCGATCTCCACCGGTTCGTCCAGAAAGCGCACCCAGGTATGGTCCAGATCCAGGTCGTCGGTGCCCTCGAAGACCAGGATCAGCACCTCGCTGTCGGCGCTGCGGATCACCTGCCCGTTGCGCACCCCGCCCGCGTGGTCCTCGATCCGCACCCGGTCGCCGAAGGCGATACCCGGGGCCTCCCTGACCACCAGCAGCCCCCCGCGGGCCTGCGTTGCCGTCCGGTATTCTTTGATGCTCATGCTGCCTCAACCCCTTGGGATTCAATCTCACCGCCGCGCCGTCCCCGGGGGTGCCGCGCCGGCGCGCCCCGACTGACTAGGATACGCCGTGGTTCGGACTTGCGCAGGACCTCGATCCCTGTCCCCAGTCCGAGGCGGCGAGGCCGGACCACCGTAGGGTCCGCTGTGCGGATCAGGCGCTGTGCGGACCAAGCGCTGTGCGGACCAAGCGCAAACGATGGGCATCGCTCTCGCTCTGCCTATCCTACGGGAATACCCGCAGGGTCGCGGCGCGTCACTGCAGTTAAGTTAAGCGCCGCAGCCCAAACGCCTGGAGTCCAAGGCTTCAGCCGTGGAGCGCGCCAAGGCTGAAGCCTTGGACTCCAGGCAGAGCCGACGCGGTCAGCGAGTACGCCTTAACTTAATGGCAGTGTCGCGGTACGGGGGGACGAGAAGCCCACCCGTGGCCGATAAATGGTTGATTCAGCAGCATTGCCACAACCCCTCCACCGGCCCTGGCCGACCAAACAGATAGCCCTGGAAGGCACGGCAGCCGCTCTCGAGCAGGAAGGCCCGCTGCCCCTCGGTCTCCACCCCCTCGGCGATGACGGCGAGCCCGAGACTGTGGGCCAAGGCCACGATGGTACGGGCAATCGCTGCATCGTTGGGGTCTGTCAGCACGTCGCGGACGAAGGACTGATCGATCTTCAACTGATCCAGGGGCAGGCGCTTGAGATAGCTCAAGGAGGAATAGCCAGTGCCGAAGTCATCGAGTGAAAAGCCCACCCCCAGGGCCTTGAGCGCGGTCATCTTGGCGATGGTGTCGGCGATGTCCTCCAGCAGCAGGCTCTCGGTGAGTTCCAGTTTGAGCCGGTGCGGGTCGGCACCGGACACCTCGAGGACGGCCTCGACCTGCGCCACGAATCCCGGGTGGCGGAACTCGCGGGCGCTGACGTTTACCGCCAGGGTCAGCCCGGCGGTCTGCGGCCGTTGCGCCCAGCGCGCCAGTTGGGAACAGGCCGTTTCCAACACCCAGCGACCCAGCGGCAGGATCAGCCCGGTCTCCTCGGCCAGCGGGATGAACCGCGCGGGCGCGACCAGTCCCCGCCGGGGATGCAGCCAGCGCACCAGGGCCTCGGCCCCGGTCAGGCGGCCCTCACTGTCCACCTGCGCCTGGTACCAGAGCAGAAACTGCCCCTCCCGCAGTGCTTCGCGCAGTTCCGACTCCAACGCGGTGCGCGCCTCCAGGGCGGCCTGCATCTCCGGATCGAAGAAACGCAGCGTATTGCGGCCCGCCGCCTTCGCCTGATACATGGCGAGATCCGCCCGTTTCAGCAGTTCGTCCACGCTCACTGGGTACTCGCCGATCAGGGTGGCGCCAATGCTCGGGGTGCTGTGGCAGTGGTGACCGGCGAGTTCATACGGCTGGGTCAGTGCGGTCAGGACCTTGGCCCCCACGACCTGCACCTGGGCGGCGGCCTCCTGTGGCTGGGTGCCTAGGTCCTCCAGCATCACCACGAATTCATCGCCCCCCAGGCGGGCCACGGTGTCGCGCATACGCACCGAGTCGATCAGGCGCTGGGCCACCTGTTGGAGCAGCAGATCGCCGATGTCGTGTCCCAGGGTGTCGTTCAGCGTCTTGAAATCGTCCAGGTCGATGAAGAGCAGCGCCCCCTGCCGCCGAGTGCGGGTACAGGTCGCGACCGCCTGATGGAGCCGGTCGCGCAAGAGGCGTCGATTGGGCAGCCGGGTCAGCGGGTCATAGAAGGCGAGTTGCTCGATCTGTTCCTCCGCCGCCTTGCGCTGGGTGATGTCGGTCAGGATGACGACACTGCCCAGGCGCTCCCCCTGCGAACCCACTAGCGGGCCGACGCTCACCAGCAGGTAGAAGACCGCCCCCTGACGCTCTAGCCTGGTCTCGATCCGGCGCCGGTGGCCGGTGTTGCGGAACCGGGCGAGAGAGAAAGGCGCGCCATTGGCCTCCTGCAATGGAAAGACGCGCTCGAACGGCTGCTCGAGCGGGTTTTCCCCGCAGAGGGTGTGGGCCACCTCGCTGGCGCGCATGATCCGGGCGTCGTTGTCGCACACCACGATCGCCTCGGCGGTCTGATCCAGGATCAGGCGCGCCAGTTTCTCCGCGGCGACGATGGCCTCACTGCGCTTCTGTTCGGTCAGGTCGGTGGCCACCAGGCAAAAAGACCCTACGACCTCGCCGAGTTGCAGCGAACTGACCGACAAATAGCAAGGCACGCCGGTTCCGTCATCGGCGCGCAGGGTGAGCTCCATGCGCTGATGCGTCTGCGGGCTCGCGCGGTTCATCAGGGCGCGGAACAGGGCCTGGTCGACCGCGGTGACCCAGCGCTCGAAGCTCGCCCCGATCACCTGTTGCAGCGGGACCTTCAGCATCTGCGCCAGGCGCCGATTGGCATAGAAGATGACCCCCTGCGCCGTCAGGATGAGCGCCCCTTCGCTCATCTCCTCGACCAGTACCCGGTAGGCATAGTCGGCGCCGCGCAGGGTGAAGACCTGATCGCCCCCGGGCCCCGCGACCACCAGCGCATCCACCTCACCATTGCGGATGGCGCGCAGCGTCTCCTCGGCCTCGCTCAGGCGGGCGCGCAGGTCCCGGTTCTCGGCGGCCAGTGTGTCATCGCGATCGGATTGCTCCACTTAGTCCCTCCGGCGCAGGTTCAGCCCGACCAGGACCCGCTCGGTGTTCGACAGGTCGCCGATGATCCGCCGCAAGGGGAGCGGGAGTTCTTTGATCAGGGTCGGTGCGGCGATGACCTGCTCGTGCGCCGCGAGTTCCGGTTGCTGGTAGATGTCGATCACCTCCAGTTGGTAGCGCCCCTGCAGGTGCTCCTCGCAGATCCGCTTGATGTTGGCGATCGAACGGACCGAGTTCGGGGTCACGCCGGTCACATAGAGGCGCAGGAGATAGGTCTCATCCGGCGCACCGGCGGCGCTGCCCGCCAACGCCGGGGGCCAATCGGGCACGCTTTCAGTTGACATCGGTCGTACTCCTTTAGGGTACACGCGGCAACAGGTCCAGCCCGATCAGGACCCGCTCGGTATTGGACAGGTCGCCGATGATCTTGCGGACCGGCTCGGGGAGCCTGCGCACCAGGGTCGGGATCGCCAGGATCTGGTCGCCGCGCGCCAGTTGGGGGTGTTCCAGCAGGTCGATCACCTCGATTTGGTAGCGCCCTTGCAGGTGCTCCTCACAGATGCGCTTGAGGTTGCCGAAGGCGGTGATGGACTTCGGGGTCTGCCCGGCGACATAGAGCCGCAGGGTCCAGATGTCGGGTGTGTCCTGGTCCGGGGTCTGGGGCCCGGTCGGTGGCGTGTTCATGGTTGCCCCCCGTCGGTACCCGGCGCGTCGGCCTTGCGGCTTGCCGCCATGTCCGCCCGCTCCCTTTCCAATTGCGCCTCCTGCGCCCGGTGGCGTTCGATCAGGGCCAGGGTATCGGCCTCCTGGATCGCAAACTCGGTGCGCAAGGCGGCGATCTGTGCCTCCAGGGTCGCGCGCCGTTGTTCCAGTTCACGTTGGCCGCGCTCGATCTCGTGCCGACGGGCCAACTGTGCGGCGGTGTCCTGCGCCTCCTGGGTCAGTCGCGCCGAGCCGGTCAGGACCCCGCCCGGACCCACATAGACATCGCGCAACTCCACCCCCTGCGCGGTCAGCAGGAACTCGCGGGTCTGATTGGAGTGTGCCATACCGCGTGACTTGAGTATGCTGAATGCGCGATTGCGTTCACCGCCCGACTCGATGGCCAGGAGCACGAGCCAAGAGTCGATCAGGGAGGAGATGGCAGCATCGGTGTGATCCAGCGCGCTGCCGCCCGCGGTGAGATTGGTGAAGAATCCGGTGATCTGGCTCATTTTGAGGAAATCCAGCAGGCGCAGCAACATCGCCTTGACCTCGATCTCATTGCCCCCGCTGATGAAGCTGTTCAAGGGGTCGATGATCACGATGCGCGGCCGGAACTCGAGGATCGCCTTGTGCATGGTGGTCAGGTGAATCTCCAGGCCCGCGACCGTGGGGCGGGCGGCCTGGAACTGGAGCAGACCTTCATCGACCCAGGGCGCCAGGTCGATCCCCACCGAGCCGAGATTGCGCATGATCTGGCTGGGGGACTCCTCGAATGCAAAAAAGAGTACGCGCTCACCCCGGCCGCAGGCGGCGGCGGCAAAGTGACCGGCCAGACTGGTCTTGCCCGTCCCGGCGGTCCCCGAGACCAGGATGCTGCTGCCGCGGTAGAAGCCGGCACCCGCCAGCATGGCGTCGAGGCGGGGGATGCCGGACGAGACCCGCTCGGTGGAGGCGCTATGCCCCAAGCCAAGCGAGGTGATCGGCAGTACCGCAATGCCGTCGGAGTCGATGACGAAGGGGTATTCGTTGGTGCCGTGGGTCGAACCGCGGTACTTGACCACGCGCAGGCGCCGGGTGCTGATCAGGTCCTTCACGCGGTGGTCGAGCATGATGACACAGTCTGAAACGTATTCTTCCAGGCCCTGGCGGGTCAGCGAACCCGCGCCGCGCTCCCCGGTAATGATGGCGGTCACGCCGCGCTCTTTCAGCCAGCGAAAGAGCCGGCGCAGTTCGGCGCGCAGGATGAGCGGATTGGGCAGCCCGGCGAACAGGGTTTCGACCGTATCCAGCACCACGCGCCGCGCCCCGATCGAATCGATCGCGTAGCCGAGCCGCACAAACAGCCCCTCCAGATCGAATTCACCGGTCTCCTCGATCTCGCTGCGTTCGATGTAGACATAGTCCACGACCAGGCGGCCCGCGGCGATCAGCGCGTCCAGGTCGAACCCCAGCGAGGCGACGTTCTGCGCCAGTTCGGCGCCGGTCTCCTCAAAGGCCATGAAGACGCCCGGCTCGTCGAACCTGGTCGCGCCGCGCACCAGGAATTCCATGGCCAGCAGCGTCTTGCCGCAACCGGCGTCGCCGCAGACCAGCGTCGGCCGACCGGTGGGCAGGCCGCCGCCGGTGATTTCATCGAGGCCTTGGATGCCGGTCGGCGACTTGGGCAGTGGTTTCTCTGGGTTCATATCCTGGTCTCCAGGAGATTCGAGGGGTGTCCGGGACCGCTGCCGTGGGGCAGTTCAGTCGGGGCGCGGCTGGGTTCGGGCCGGGGGCGGATGCTCCGGCGTTTCGGTGCCGGGAGCAAACTCGACCTTAGCGTAGACCTCGTCAAGGGGGAGTGCGGCGTCGAGGGCGACCAGCGGTATCTGGTCGCGCCCGTCGGTGTAGGTCGACAGCAACCAGTCGCCGCCCGGTTGGCGCAGAAAGAGTTCGGCGCTGACCCGCTGCTGGGACAGTAGCAGACAGGCGCGCAGACTTGGGAGCGTCCGGTAGTAGGCGAATTTGTCGCCGCGGTCGAAGGCCTCCGAAGACGTTACCGGCAATCAGATTATGGGCCTCGGTGCCGCCCGCCATGGCGAACACCTCGCCGTCCAGATACTCGGTACGGCCCTGATCCGCGGCGCGCTCGGCGGCCAGCCAGTCGGCGAACTGGAGGTGGGGCTTTGGCTTCAGGGACATGGCAGGTTCCTGGTGGGAGCGGTACGGCAATTATAGGGCCTGGACGCGCGGCCGGCTTGGCTCGGGCCAGATTCCGTTGGAGGGGCGGCGCCGAGGCCCTGATGGTCCGCAAACTGGCTTGGGGGCTTGGCACCTATTCCAGGACGCTGATCGTATTAGGACCCTGCGATTCCTTTCACCAGGGGGATTCTCGTCATATGCATGGCAAGGACCTCGCGTGTTTCGCGATCATAGCCGAACTGCGTGCCTGACTGGTTCCAGACATTGATGATGGCGTCGACTGCTGCCTGAACGCGCTGCACCATCTGTGACTCGTCGGCCCCGATTCGGCGCGCCATGCGCCGGAACGACTCCAGGTTCACCGCCTCCCAGCGTTTGGAGGTCGCGAGATTGAGCGCCAGGGTGTCGTTGGCCTTATAGGGGATAGTCGCGACCTGATCATAGGCAGGGGAAAGAATTGCCCGAATACCGTCCGGGTAAAGCAGGCTCCAATTCTTGTGATGGGCATCGCCGTTACCCGAGACGACCATGAAGACAAGTCGCAACACGTATTGCTCCAGCCCTTCATCTCCGACCAGCGACCAGATCACCTTTGCCAGGGTCTCATAGTTGAATTTTCGGTATTTCTCGTCGGGATATAGACCCAGTATCTGGGCAAAGTCCTCCATATGGATGCGACCGCCGTCGGCGCGGCGATCGAAACGCCGAACCGCCAGCGCTCGACGCTCGTGAAACCGTCCGATGGAGTCCGGCAAACCCGCGATATCTGCTACATCGACCAGCGCCAGCTCGGGAATCTGGATTCCGCTCGCCTCGGCCCAGCGCATGGTCGCGTATTCGTTCTCCGGTACCCGGGGATAGCGGGAGTCCGGGAGCTTGACGATCCAGTCTCCGCCCCGTCCGCTGACCGGGATGGTGAGTCCGCGTTCGCCCCGGCGAGCGGAAAATTTCAGCTGCACCCCCGCCAGCGAAAAATGCCAGGAGTCGCTGTCCTGCCCGCTCGGTTTCTCTCCAGGCGCCTGCGTCTCCTCGGACTCTCCCTCTGACGGATCAGCGACGATCCGTATTGCGCCCGGCAGGTCCTCGCCCAGATGCCGCAAGAGGAAGAACTCACGCGATGGAACGACGCCGGCGCGTTGAGCCACCAACTCGCGCAAGGGTCCTTCCGGCAGTAGGTTGGAGAACCAGGAAGGGACCCGCGAGCGGGTGCGCTGGACCTGCTCCAGGTCATCGAGGAACGCCTGGCCCAGCACTGGCCTCGGGTAAGCCTGTTTGTAGGATTCGAGCAGCCGGAATTCGCAGCCGTCGTTGCGATCCTGACTCAGGGTGCCGACCGGCAGGGCGTTCAGCAGCACGCGCAGCGATGCAGCCACTTTAGACCTCCTCGTCATCGACCATCAAGGCCGCGAGCGACGGGCGGTCCGGCTCGTTCCAGCGGGCGTGGCGGGCGAAGAAGCGGTCGAAATGGTTGCGCAGGACCCGCGCCCGTGCCGCGAAAAAGCCGTCTATATCGTCGCGGCGCAGGGCCTCGATGGCATCCTCGGAGATGCCGTGGGAGGCCAGGATGACAGGGTCGACCACCTCGACCAGGAGTCGCCGCAGCCCGGGACCTTTAGGGTGAAGCAGCCGGTTCGCGACGGACTTCGCCAGTGCCCCCGAGTCGCGCTCGGTGATCGCGGGCATCGATAAGACCTGTTCTTGCGGTCCGGCGAGCAGGTCCAGGCCGATCGGTGCCCCGCTTTCCAGGTCGCGGGGCTTCAAATCCAGCAAGGCCAAGGCCTGCAACTTACTGGTGGCGTGTCGGAAATTGAAGGGGTCGGCCGCGTCCGGCAAGGCCCTTGGGCGTGCCTTCACCAACTCCAATAGCCGCTGGACGGACGTGTCTTCGCTGCCTGAGACGATGCGCTCGAGGCTTGCCCGCGTGGAGACCGTGTCGCCCCGGTGTGCGCCGTTGAGGGCCCCGCGCCAGACCCAGCGTGCCAGCAGGTCGCGCGAGCGCGGCCGGGGGTTGGGATAGTGCTTGAAGAATTTCCCGAGCAGCACGAAGGGTTTCTTGTAAGGCAGCAGTTCATAGCGGGGGATGCCGGCGTCGGCCCTGAAGAACTGGATGACCCGCTCGGCCGTTTCAGCCGTTTCGCGATAGGCGGCCAGGGCTTCGGCCTCGGACAGGTGCCGCGGCCCGTCGTCCGCCCGCTCGATCACATCCAATCCCCGTAAGGTCCGCAGCAGCCGGTAAAGCAACTTCTCCTCGACCCGGCCGAAATCGAGTGCCTCCAGAGCGGAAACGATCTGGCCGAGTGTCGCCGGTCGCACCGGCCCGCGCGCACTGTGCAGTGCGTCGAAGACCTCCGTCTGACTCAGGCTCACGCCGCTCGAATTGGTACGCCCGAAGACCTCGCGCAAGGTCTCTTCCCTGGTGGTGCGGACCAGATAGGCGGGGATTTCGTAATCCCGGATACGCCGGCCCAGGGTGAAGGCCCGCTCGCGTCGCACCGAGTTGTTCGTGACATGCTCGAAGGCCCACTGCATCAGCCGTTCCGAATCCAAGACCTCGGTCATGGGCAGCCAGCGGGAGGGGTCCTCGGTAAGGTCTTCCGGCGGTCGAACAAAGCTGCGCTGATCGAGATCGAAATAGAGTGCAAAGTCATCCAGGTTGGGCTCCGGCGCCAGCATCACCCGGGCGAGCGAGACGAGCCGCTGTTGACCATCCACGACCCAGAGTGCGTCGGTGCGTGCCTGCGCGCTGATGTGGACCGAGCCGAAATGCACGTCCGCCGGCTCCGCGCCAGTCTCCCAGAATAACAGGGTACCGACCGGATAACCGCGGTAGAGGCTATCGAAGAACTTGGCGGCATCCTGCCACTTCCATCTGATGCCACGCTGAAAGGGTGGAATGCGTACCCGTCCGAGGCGCAGTTCGGCCAGCAGGTCCTCGACCTTGAAGGTGCGCGCCTCGGGGCGGCGCTCCAGGGGCTCGGGGTCGTGGCGTTCTTCCAGCATGTGGGTCATTGATGGGCGGTATCGGCCTGTTGGTGGATAGATGGGACAGCACTGAATGTTTCAAACATTGCGCAGCAGCCGATTCCGGCGACGCTTGTCGGCGAGATCGGTTTCCGGTGCGCAGGCGCCCGCGAACGCTGGGGTAACGCCTAAGCAAGATGCGATATCGTTGACCATGGACCGGACAAAGCAGCAGTGGTCGATCTCGGCCAACAGGCTGTCCCAAGCAATTCGCTCCAGTGCATAGGCACCTCCTTTGCTCTCGGAATAGGTGCTGCACTTCTTTTCGGCACCATCCAGACACAGCCAGGCGAGGTACGCCTTCGGGTGCAGGGACCGCCGACTGCTGCACTTCAGCCAGATTGGTCGAGAATCTTGCTTTTTCTTCCGCTGTTTCAGCGTGTCGTCGGGTAATGCATGCCATGCCATGCAGTCGGCACCTGAGTCGGCCGCGAACGCCGGGTCATCGCTGCAAAAGCACTCCGGATCGTTCGGGGTCTTCAGTCTCGGTATCCGCGATACGGATACGCCGGCATTGGTTGGTCCGGCCGGGTCAGCGAAAAGCCAGGCTTCAATCATCGGCTTGGCCAGGTGAAACGAAACCCGCTCGCGCAGGGCCTCTGTATGGCGGTAAGTATTCACACCGTCGGCTGCAATCCGTTCCAGGTATCGTTGAGCGGCTTGGCGAATGATGCCAACTACCGCGGCGGGCTGGTGGATATTATCGAGTTCAAGGTCGTCGATGATCAGGACCAGGTCGGCGGGTTGGGATCGCCGGTCCCCGATCGCCTCGGCAACTGCACGCTCGATCAGCTTATCTGCTGCGCAAAGCTTACCGGCGAGGCGCAACACGTCGCAGGAGGTAAAAGACGGTACGGGAAAGTCGATTGCCTCATTCGACTCAACTTCCTCTTGCGTCGGCAGACTGTAGAACTCATGCTCGGGGAAAAGCCGACCCAGGGCGCCCGGGAGTGCCTGCCATTCCATGCGGCCGGTCGGTAGGATCGCAATGCGCACGCTCAATCATCTCCGGCGTGCAGAGTCGCCGGTGCGGCAAACTCCAGTCGATCATAGAGATCACCCAACATAAATGCCGACAGCCAATCCTCGTCGTGCAGATCGGTCAGTGCGACCGGCATCCGCGCCGCGCCCGGCTCGAAGACGTAGAACTGGTCCGGCTCACGTCGAAAGGCGTTCATGACGACCGGTGAGTGCGAAGTGATGATGATCGTCAAGTCATGTTCTTCGGCGCGCTCGCGCATCGCGCCCAGGATCTTACGGATCGCGTGCGGGTGCAGTTGGTTCTCGATCTCGTCGAATGCAATGAGCGCACCCCGCTGCGCGCCGGCTACCGCGGTTAGTTGGAGCAATCCGGTCAGTAGGCCATCGGCTGCGCGGGCCGGTGGCAGCCCATCCGCCGGGTCGGTGGAGTCCGGTGGGAAGAGATAGGGTAACCCTCGGTCGAACTCGATGCTACCGATCAGGTCCGGAAACGCTTTGCGGGCTTGCGTCATTACCCATTCGTATTGTCCGCCGTACATCATCGGCGCGCCTTTCCAGCTATTTAGAACCGACCATAAATTAATGCCGGTTCCGTGCAGAAATTGTATCGGATGGTCCCGGCTGTCCGGATGCTGAACCTTATTAAGAGAAAACGACTTGTAGACGCGAGTGCCCTTCAAGGCAGACGCCAATGGTTGCATCCATTTCGACTCCGGTTCGTGACGATCCCAATACAAAGCGGCACCGCAGCGCTGCCCGTCGCGTGGAATCCGCGTCTGGCCGAGAAGCCAATAATCGGAAAACATTTCAGTATGCAGGATAGTCTCGTCACCGCGCAGCAGGGTCTCGCCATAAGTGCCCGTGAAGCCCGAATCGGAGAGCGGCAAACTTAATCGCCAGCGGATCTCGCCGATCGCGAACTCCAGTTCGACCGGCTCGCCTTCCGCCAGACCACGGGTTCGGATATGGCCGCCGTCGATACTGAGGAAGGCATTCTCCTGCCCTCGCTCGAAGAAATTACGCAGGAAGCGCAGCAGATCAAGCGTCGTCGTCTTGCCTGAACCATTGGCGCCGACGAGGAGGCAGAGGCCGTCCGGAGACCAGTTCAGGTTCTCAAGGACTCGGAATCTGTTCGCGCTGAGTGTCACTTGGCTCATGAGTCGGCTTCCGGATTCGGCAGGAATTCCTGGGTTTCTCCCGGAATTTTATCAGGTTCGTGTGGCCACGGGTGCGCGCGGCGCACCCTGGGCGATCAGAGCCGCCCGTCGCGGTTGGCTGGAAGCCCGCATTGTCCCTGACGTGATGGGCGAGCACGACACATTTTGCAACCGACTGTTGTAAAACGGCTAGCGGCAGACATCGACGCGAGCGTCCCAGCGCCGTCGGTGTTGCGGATCGTGCTCTGCAACGCCGCTCGGACTATAATTGCCAACCCGGATCAGCCAAGGGACCAACCCTGTCATGGACCCCTCCTACATCGCCCTGCTCGCCTTTAACACGGTCTCCGGTCACTTCCAGCAATTCCTCTCCACCCACTACAACTTCAACCTTGGGGTGCGCCCCATCGAACTCCTGGACGGGGCCTGGAAAGACGGCCATTTCCAGGGTGCGGCCAGCATCAGTTACCACGAACCCCGATGGCGCGCGCTCGCTCTTGGGCCGTCCGTTAGGCTATCTTGGATTCCCGGCGAATTAAGCATACTGTTCCCGGAGCTCCCGAATCTCCGCAACGCTTACAAGGACGCCGTTGGTGAAGAGCGACGAACGGTTGGGCGCCTGTTAGGCGGTGTTGACTCTTTGGTGACGTCGCGTAGCCGGGTTCCGCTGCGCGTCAGCCGTACTACGCCGACTCATAGGGTGATGGGGACCTAGTGCGCCTCAAATAATTCAGTCAATGATTCCCTCGCAGTTAAGCTCATCAACCGCATTGCCGGTCAAAAATCCGTACGCATTCCCGTAGAGAAAATGTTCACGTTTCAGCACGCATCGGATAAATTGCTCTACTAAATCAGCGGTCCAAATCCTACCGTGCGGTGGCAATGGGCTCCATTCCACGTGATCTTCCGGAGGTATCCCGCTCCAACGCCAAGGGCGGCTGGCGTCTTGCGCTTGGTTGAAGCGATCATGTAAAGGATGCCCTTGAAGGTGACTAAGGATCTGTTCCATATCCATTTTTGTAGCTACTTCATCGTCTCGATCCGCACGATTTAATCGCTTTGGCCAGAAGCGGTAATTGCCTTGCATAGAAGGGAGATGCTTCCGAAAGCACCAGTCCCTAACAAAATGATTGACGACATCGGCGTCATTCCCGAAGAATGCACTGCATCCTTGCTGCAATATGGCGTCATCTATCGTCATACCTCTACCAAGAAGCTGATTACGCGCAACGATGTGATCTGCCTCGAATGGACTGCCTTTGCCGAAAAGGGCGGGGATATCTTCATGCGCGGTTTCGCCATACATCGCCTCCAGTCCGACCCGCTGGTTCCACATCAAAAGAAAACGGTTCACGCTGGAGTCTGCCCCACTTCTCAGTAATAGACGCCTGGCAGACCGGACTGCCATGTCCCGTGGCGTAGGCAGCGACAACGGATGATCTCGGCTTATGTCGCCGACCGTTTGATCTGCGTTCAACGTGGGCTCACTCCATCGGAAGCCTAGCGTTTCACGCCAACGACCATTCTCATCAACACCATCAAAAACCAGGGCGTTCATCGCCTGGAAAGAAAACCGCGGGCCGTTCCTGACTTGATCGAATACCTTGCGATTTAATGCGTCATCTCGCCGGGCGCGAGTAATTCCATTGGCAAAAAGAATCCAACGACGCATATCGTCCTGCTGCTGTATGTCCGGCGGTTCACCATTGAAAAATTCCAATTCCCGTAGCAAGAGCGGGTGGAGCGTGATCGGTGCAATGCCTTCCTCGCTATCCGTAGAGCAGGAAAGCTGAAGCAGTGAAAAACCGTTGGGATTGGAGGCGGCGTCGGTATCGGGACGAAACCTCAATAGATCGAAAATATGCGTGAGCCCGTGGCTTAGTCGGGTTTCATTGGCACCATTCAGAGGCTCACAATAATCGTTCAGTTTATTTTCGAGTTTTCGCCAGATTTCCGCGTGTTTACTCTTTATCGTGTGCAAGCGACCCGCACTCAGGTGAAGCATGTCGCAATCATCGGCGGTTTCGTGATTATTTGCTACCGGGTTGTTTGCCAAGGCGCTTGCCAAGGCAACGCGGGTCAGCGCGTGGATGACATCTTCCGCTTCGATCATTTGCCCATAATAAGACCGCTGAAAGCCAGCAAGAGCATCATGGCCTGGTTTGCCGAGCATCAGCATTAGCTTTGAAACTGCGAGTTGCCTAGGGGTTATCGACACACCGCCACGGCCAATCCGCTGAAAAATCTCGTAGCTAACGTCTTCATATTCGCCTTCGCCTTGTTCGATTATGTTCTCAAGGCAAATTAACTGAAGAGCCAATTTTGCATTTTTCACGCGCCTCAGACCGCGGGTCAGAGGCGCGAGATCGAGGGCTTGAATCTCGTCTTCGGTTAATGTTGGCCTATTAAAGATATGCATCGCTTGTTGATGCTCGCGAACAAGTACTCGAATTTCCAATGCCAATTCTAAATCTTGCAAGTGGCATAAGCCAAGGCAGTCAGCTAAAGGGACCGGACACTTCGCCTCCCAAGGAAAGGTGCGCCCCAGGGGTAACTGGTAATAATCTTTACCCTGCAAGTCCCCTATGGGTTGGATTGCTCGCCATATCTCTCGAAGTGTGCGATCGCTCGGAGCTTCAAAGTCATGTTCGCCACTTGCCAGCATGTGAAACCCAAACGGGAATATCTTTGTGCAGGGGTGCAACCAGTAGTTGAACCGTAAAGGATGGGCGGCCCCGCTAGGTGGCGCGAGATCGATCCACAAGCGGATGCTTGGATTTGGCTCAATACCCGCAATAATAGCCGCAAGCCGCTGTTGCCCGTCCAGTACATCAAAATATTTGTTTTCTATTTTTTCGATGACCGTCCCTATAACTCCATTTTCGCTGAGACGTCGGCTGGTACCGTTTCCTCTTGTCAGCAAAAATGAAGGCAGTGGGAAGCCTCTCAATAGAGAATCCCATAAGACACAGATGCGGCCTTCCGACCAGACCGCGTTGCGCTGATACAAGGGTAGCATAAGCGTCTTATTAGAATATGCTTTACGAACATCAAAAAGCCCGACTTCCTCAATTCCGCGCTCGTCAAACCAGGGCATAGTTTCCTCTACTAGACCGAAGTTCCAGCGAGAACCATTCTCATCTTCGTCGCAAGCCCTTGAAATTTTTGTTCAATAGGTACTTGTTGCCGTCATTCCGCTCTAAAGTGTACCCATGTAAACGGTCGTAGATAGCTTGTTATTTCGAGTTTTCCTGCTATATTTTTTCCCATGTACATCGACATCGTTCCAAACCGCAGCTCGCCCCCTGCCATCTTGCTCCGCGAGTCGTTTCGCGAAGGCAAGAAGATCCTTAAGCGCACCATCGCCAACCTCTCGGCCTTGTCGCTGTCACAAGCCGAGGCGATTCGTGCCGTTCTCAAAGGCAAGCCGTTGGCCGCCGTTGATGAGGTCTTTGAAATCATCCGCTCGCGCGCGCATGGTGCGGTCAATGCGATCAGGCTGGCGATGGAGCACCTGCGGCTGAGTGCGCTCTTGGGGCGCGAAGCCTGCCGAGAGCGGGATCTGGTGCTGGCGATGATCGCCGCCCGGGTGCTAGACCCGCAAAGCAAACTGGCGACCACGCGCAGTTGGGAGCACAGCACCCTGGGCGAGCTGTTCGGGGTCAGTGATGCTGATGAAAATGAGCTGTACGCGGCCTTGGATTGGCTGCGGGAGCGTCAGGCGGTCATTGAGCAACGATTGGCCAAGCGCCACCTGCACGAGGGGGGCCGCGTGCTCTACGACCTCTCGTCGAGCTATTTCGAGGGTGAGTCCTGCCCCCTGGCCGCGCGTGGCTACTCCCGTGACGGGAAGAAGGGGCTGCTGCAAGTCAACTACGGCTTGCTGACTGATGCGCGCGGTTGTCCGGTGGCCATCTCGGCCTTTGCGGGCAATACCACTGACCCCGAGACCTTGATGGCGCAGGTGGATCAGCTGCAACACGACTTTGCCCTGCAATCGGTCATCCTGGTGGGGGATCGCGGAATGATCTCGCAAACCCAGGTTGAGGCCCTGCGGGAGCGTGCCGGAGTGGCGTGGATCACGGCACTCAAGAGCGGGGCGATTCGCCAACTGGCGGCGGCCGGTACGCTCCAGATGGATTTATTCGACGAGCGCAATCTCTTTGAATGCACCGACGAGGACTTTCCCGGCGAGCGGCTGATCGCGTGTCGCAATCCGCAACTGGCGAAATTGCGTGCGGCTAAGCGGCGCCAGCTCCTCGCGGCCACCACCACCGAATTAGAGACGGTACAACGGATGGTCGCCAATGGCCGACTGAAGGATCCGGACAAGATCGGCGTGCGGGTCGGGCGCGTGATCAACAAGTACAAGATGGCCAAGCATGTCGTGCTGGACATCACCGCCACG
This sequence comes from Candidatus Thiodictyon syntrophicum, assembly GCF_002813775.1. Lineage (NCBI taxonomy): Bacteria > Pseudomonadati > Pseudomonadota > Gammaproteobacteria > Chromatiales > Chromatiaceae > Thiodictyon > Candidatus Thiodictyon syntrophicum. The sequence goes on along the minus strand of NZ_CP020370.1, from coordinate 4,739,371 downwards.
CAGTTCGTTTTCCATATCGATGAGGAGTCGGTGGCCGCAGAGGCGGCGCTGGACGGGCTCTACGTCATTCGCACGCCCCTGCCGGTCGCGCAGGTCAGCAGCGCCGAGGTCGTACTCCATTACAAGGGGTTGAGTCACGTCGAGGCGGCGTTCCGCTCGTTGAAAAGCGATGATCTACAGATTCGTCCGATCTACCACCATACCGAAGAGCGGGTGCGTGCCCATCTGTTTCTATGCATGCTCGCCTATTACGTCAAATGGCACATGGGCGAGGCGTGGCGCAGTCTTCTGTTCGCCGATGAAGATCAGGAGCGTCTCACCCAGCGCGATCCCGTGGCGCCCGCGACCCGTTCGGACGCGGCTTTGGAAAAAGTGGCGAGCAAGCGACTCGCCGACGGCTCACCGGCGCACAGCTTCCGGACCCTTCTCAATGAACTAGCCACCATCGTTCGCAATACCTGCCGACGTAAACAGGCCAGTGCCGATGAGGCGCTGTTCAACATCGACACCACTCCTAACCCCAAGCAGCAGACGGCATTCGATTTGATCAAAACGATCCGCGTGTAGCCAGACGTTTGCACGACGATTTTCTGAAAAATAAAGAGAATCAATAGCCTATCGCTTAGGCGATGCTGGAACTTCGGACTAGAGCATCGCGTAGTGTGGGCAAGTAGATGTCTGCATCCAACTTCGGGAAGTGGGCGCGAAACCGGCGCAACACTGATAAAGGGGGCAGGATCGCATTGTTTCCGCTTCAATTCGCTCAGCACATAGGGCGCATTAGGTGGGAAATCTATACCTGGCTTTTCAGCAGGTACTATTCCCGGACACCCTAATTGCGCCCGACTCAATCGAAGTGCCCGCCCTCAAGGGGCGCAATTCATCACCAACTCATCGCTATACTGCCCCACTTCCTCATCCCCGACGACATACACCGCCGTATAGCGCCGCAACCCCGGCTTGGTGGAGTCGCGCAGGGGCCGGTTGTCGACATAAGGGGCGACGGTATCGCGTGCCAGGAAGGCATACTTGCTCGGGAGTTCTGGGGACAGGGGGAGTTCTGGGCACAGTATACTTTATTCATCAGAGCCTCATGGGAAGCACCGTCAGTTCGATGGATTTCCTTGCCGCGATTGGTACGGCAATCGGAACGAACCGATCCGCAGAATAGAGAAAGTCCTCGCCGCTCTCGTCGATGATCCTCAGGTCGGCGTCCGTGCCGGCATCTTCGTCGGGAAGGACACGATAAATTTTATGCAATTCCAGGGATGCGGGATAATCGGAGTTGTCGATACAGACAACATACGCTGGGGCTTTGTCGGTGTGCTTGCTTATAGTCATTCCAGGTAACACTTGCGCTTCATTTCTCTCAGACTACCTGAGCGGCAAATACCGAACCTGCCCCTCCCACTCACCTTCCTCGCTGCATGTTGACAGCGCGTGGATTTCCTCAATGGCTAAACTCAGGGCGACTTTACGATTGACTTCAAAGACACCCGGCATGGGTTTGCCCTTGCGAATGCGGTCATAGGCGAACGCAGTGATCGTGCTCACATCATGTGTTAGTAATACCCGCTGATGCTGAGCGGGCCACTCCAGCACTGTCGGATCGTCGGCCCCGGAAAGCCCGACGTCTTGGACGCGGACTATGTCGGTGTCATCGGCCCGCCGCAGAACACCGCGAACGATGTTGTTGTTGAAATTCTCGTCGGCGAGCAGCGGTAACATCCTCAGCCCTGCGACGCTTGGCGGGCCAAGAGACGGGCTCGGACCCCTACCGGACTGAACAGCCTTTCGTTTGCTTGACGGACTTCCTTGGCGCGATCTTCTCTGGCAGCAAGGTAGGCGTCTACCTCGGCCTGGTGGTCAATGTAATAGCCGATGACGGCGTAGACTTGGCCCAGCGGCAGCGAGGGGTACTGCTCCGCGATTTCTTCGGCCGCTAAACCGTCCTTAAACGCGGCGACGACGGTGTCCAAGGTGACGCGCGTCGTGCCGACGCGGATCAGGCCCTCTGCATCGGCGACCAAGGGCAAGGGTTCGGCCTTGAGTACAATGGACATCGGGGTACCTGCGAATTTGTTAGGACGAGGGACCGGAGAACGGCGGATGAGCCGGGACTCCTGCGCTTCGGGGGGAAATCTTAGCAGGTTCGTGCGGTCTTGCGGCCTCTCAGTGCCGGTATTCGGCGCTTCCGGCCAGCCGAATCTCGCTCAACAGCGCCTGTTCTTCGGGACTTAAGGCCGTAAACGCACTGGAATTAGTCACTTGCCAGGCGGTCAGTTCGCGGCTGACCTGGAACCGTTGTTGCAGTTGCCCGATGGCTGCGGTGAGCGTCGCCGCGGAGCGGATGACAGCCGCAGCGGATTTTCGCGGTAATAGGAATTCAGCCGCGAAGGCGCGAGCGCGTTTCTCCGCATATTCGGGGGCGCCGCCGCCCAGTACCTCGGCCACCGGCAGCGCGCGCTCCCGGTCGATCAGCAGGTGGCAAATCTCATGGGCGAGCGTCGAGCGTTCGCGATAGAGATTGGCGGGCTTGACCTGCTCGGTCTGCTGGTTCGCGGCCTGGTTGAGAAGGATCACCGGGCCATGTCGCGGCCCCCAGGCAGCAATGGCTTCCAACGCACACTGAGGGAGCGAAATGGGGTCCACGGTGACACCCCATTGCTTGAGTAGCTCTGCCGGATGTGCTGGTTCGTCGGGTGCAAGGCTTAGCGCGCCTCTTAGCCAATCGGCCAGCCAGTAGCCTTGCTCGAAGGGGCGTCCGATCTCGGAGAAGTCGCTGCTTAGCCGCGCACTGAGGGCGTCGAGTGCTGGGCTCTGAGTTGGCGGCGCCGCGCGCAGCCGTTGCAGCAGGGTGCGCTGGTTGTCGATGCTGATGTGGCCGGTGCTCATGCGCGCGGCGGCGAGCAGTTCAGTATCCGCGTCCGGTTGCTCGGGGTCGATCTCCCAGTCGTCGTTGGCCGCAGTGTCGCCAGCCAATTGCTCGAGCCAAGCGGGTTGCAGCCCGGTACGCAGCGGAACGACTTGTGCCCATAGGCGCGCGCTACGCTCTTGCCAGAGGGCGTTCGCGAGTTTGGCGCGCGGCTGCGGACTGTCCGCGACCGCTGCTGCCAAGCGATCCCCTAACGCGGTCAAGGTGTCGATAATCTCCCGATAGGGTCGCAATACGTTGAACCCCAGTGCCGGGCAGGACACGAGATATTGATTACCTTGGCGCATCAAGATCAGGGATGGCACGAACAGGCCCGTCAATGCCATCGCGAGGTCGTGTCGGCAGAGGAAGCGATAGACTGCCTCGTCTTCCCGGTCGATGGTCTCCTCCGGGAGGTCGCCGCTCTCCCAACGGTGCTCGGCTTCGCGTCGCAGCGAGCCGGGGAATAGTGGGGTCACGGGGATCGGGTAGGATTCCTCCAGCACCAGCCAGGGCCAATTGCGGGCGAGGAACTCCAACAGATCGACCCAGGTCCAGCGCAACGCGGTTTCTCGGCCCGCCGCGTCTTCGCCGGACCAGACCGCTTCTGCCTGAAAACGGAGCACACAATGACCCCAGGCCAGGTCCATCGTCGGACCGGTCTCCAGCGCCAGCTCGAATTGCAGGCCCTCGGCAGGGCCGATCAATTCTGCCGCCCCCGTACTTTCTTAGCCATTGGTTGAATGCTTGCATGTCATCGGTGGATTCGACTTGCTGTTGACGCTCGTGTCCAGGACAGCTTTGATCATCCAAAGTCAAGATCGGGATCTTATCAGGTTGGCGCCGTGGCGGGTGCGCGCGGCGCACCCTACGCGGACGCCGCCCCGGCGCCCTGATCATCATTTCTGCCACCAAGGCGTGTAGGTCGGCCTTCAGGCCGACCGACTGGGGGCGCCGTACCCCAGTGCGGCCCAGCCTATCCGCAGGACGCGACGCCGCGGTCGCTTGAGGGCGCGCGGGGCTTCCGGTATCGCGACCGAGAATTTCCGCGCAAGGGTAACCGCGCAGTGAACTATCGAAACTATTGGGTCGCTGCCTTGACTGCGGCCTGTGGGTCGCTCGCCACCACCTTGAGTAGCACTCTGGCCGGCCCGCGCGGCGCGCGCAGCCCTTGCTCCCAATGCCGTAGCGTGCCGAGCGAGATTCCGAACGTGGCACAAAAACGCTGTTCGGTCATTCCGGTTTTCTCGCGAATCGCCCTGACATCCAAAGGTTCCGGTTGGTGTTCAACCACGCCGGTAGCCTCGCCTTTGGCGTGAACCAGGGCATCTGCAAGTCCCGCCGCTATGTCCGTGTAGGCTTTGCTCATATCTGCGCCTTATCAGGTTCCTGCCGTCACGGGTGCGCGCGGCGCACCTTACGGGGACGCCGCTGCGGCGGCCGGTAGCCGGGCCAAGGTCCGCGCAGCGGACCCTACGCGGCATCGCCCTGCTTGGCATACTCCCCGCGGATCTCCTCCATGGCGGTATTCACCTCGGCCCGAAACGCCTGGATCTGATCCATCTGTTCGCTGCTGTACATGGACTTGATACGCCGCATCTTGGCCAGAATCGGCAGATTCTGCAGTTCGGCGACCGGCACGCCCAATTCGATCAGGGCCGCACCGTCGCGGTAGATGGCGATGACGAGATCCAGCAGCGCGAATTGCTTCTGCGGCGAGCAGAAGGTGTCGACCTCATCCAGTGCGCTTTGCTGCAAGACGCCTTCCTTGACCAGTGAGGCGCCCTCCAGTTCCCAGCGCTGGGCGTCGGACAGGGCCTCGGGGCCGACCAGGTTGACGATGCGCGAGAGTTCCGCGTCGCGCGCCAGCAGCGCGAGTGCGGCGGTGCGGTGGCGTTCCCAGTTGGGGTCGACCTCCTGGTGCCACCAGGTAGCGGCGGTGTGGACATGGCCGGAGAAGCTGGTGACCCAGTCGATGCTCGGGTAGTGACGGGCGTCGGCCAATTCTTTTGACAGGGCCCAGAAGGTCTCGATGATGTCCTTGGTGTGGCTGGTTACCGGCTCCGAAAAGTCCCCGCCCGGGGGGGAGACGGCGCCGATGAGGGTGACCGAGCCGGAGCCGGCGCCGTAGGTTTCCACCCGTCCGGCACGCTCATAGACGGCCGCCAGGCGCGAGGCGAGATAGGCGGGATAGCCTTCCTCCACCGGCATCTGTCCGAGCCGGCCCGAGACCTCGCGCAGGGCCTCGGCCCAGCGGCTGGTGGAGTCGGCCAGCATCACGACGTCATAGCCCATGTCGCGGTAATACTCGGCCATCGTGATGCCGACATAGATGGACGCCTCGCGCGCCACCACCGGCATGTTGGAGGTATTGGCGACGAGCAGGGTGCGCTCCATCAGCTTGCGCCCTGAGTAGGGGTCGGTGAGCTGGGGGAAGGTTTCCAGTACGTCCACCAGCTCGTTGCCGCGCTCGCCGCAGCCGACATAGACGACGATGTCGGCGTTGGACCAGCGGGCGATCTGCTGCTGTACCACGGTCTTGCCGGCGCCGAAGGGGCCGGGGACGGCGCCCTTGCCGCCCTTGAGCTGGGGAAAGAAGGAGTCGATGACCCGCTGCCCGGTGATGAGCGGCGCGATCCCGTCGTCGCGCTTGCGATAGGGGCGGGGTTTGCGTACCGGCCAGCGCTGGTACATGCTGAGCGTCAGGCTATGGCCCTTGGCCGTGCGCACCCGGGCGATCGACGCCTCGATGTCATAGTTGCCGGTGGGTGCCAGGTCCTCCAGTTCACCCGCGATCCCCGGCGGGACCAGGATGCGGTGCAGGACCGCCAGGGTCTCCTGCACCGTGCCCAGCACGCTGCCGCTCCCCACCTGGGCCCCGGGTTCCAGGTCGGGATTGGGTGTAAAGGCCCACTGGCGGGCGCGGTCCAGGGCCGGTACGTTGATGCCGCGGCGGATGTAGTCGCCCGATTGCAGGGCGATCTTCTCCAGGGGGCGCTGCACCCCGTCGAAGATCCCGCCCATGAGGCCGGGGCCAAGCTCTACCGAGAGCGGGAAGCCCAGCCCCACGCAGACCTCCCCGGGGCGCACCCCGTCGGTCGATTCGTAGGTCTGGACCACAGCGCGCAGGCCGCTGAGCGAGATCACCTCCCCGAACAGCCCCAATTCACCGATCTTGACCTGCTCGCCATTGCGGGCGCCGGGCATCTCGACCGTGACGATGGGTCCGTTGATGTCGCGGATGACGCCGATTCTGCTGGGTTCTGTCATAGTCTCATCCGCAGAAGAGGTTGCCGGTGTCGAGGCCGCCGGGCAGCAGGCGTTCCAGGATCACCTGCTGGACGCGCGCGCTCAGCCGGGTGAGTCGGCCCTCGAAGGTCTGGTCCACGCGGATGCGCCCGTCGTCGCTCAGGAGCAGGCAGCCGCCCAGGGTCTCGAGGTGGTCATCGGCCAGCGTGGCGCTATGGCCCTTGGGCAGCCGTTCGAGCACGTCGTCCCAACGGGCGAAGAGTCGCTGGTGGTCGCGGGCGTTGACGCGCACGATGAGCGACTCGCGCTCGATCCGCCCGGCAGCCTCCCCGATCAGGGCCAGGAGCCACTGGAAGTAGGCCGCCTCGTCCTGCATGAAGCGCTGCATCCGCGCTTGCAGGCGCCGCTCCACGCCCTGCACCAGGTTCCAGCGCAGCAGATCCAAGTGGCTCTGCATCTTGAGTTCGCTCGCCTGGACTTGCTGGCGGAAGCTGCGCTCGGTGAGCGCCCGGGCCAGGGCCTCTTCGCGCTCCTCGCGCAGGCGCAGCCGCTCCGCCGCCTCCCGCAGGATACTGTCGCGACCGCGGTTGGCGCGCTCACGGAACTCCTCGGCCAGGCGCTCCGCCCGGCTCAGGATCGCCTGTTCCAGGGCTTCGACCTGATTCACGTCGCACCCCCCGCGTGCCCGGGCTGCCCGTCCGGCACGGCGCCGGCCCCGAACAGGGCGGTCAGCCGGTCCGCGACCTCGCTGGCCAGCAGGGTCGGGGCACTCAACGGCGGGACCGAGATCACGACGACCCGCCCGCCCTCCCGGCGCACCCGCTTGAGGTTCGGGCAGTCCGCGCGCATCAGCCGGTCGTCCAGGATGACGAAGGCCTTCTCGCGGTTGCGCGACAGGTCGCGGAAGACCTGATCGGCCGCCTCGGGGGTCGGGTCGGCGAGGGTCTCGAAGCCGATCAGCCGAAAGCCGTCCGCCAGGCTCTGCTCGCCCAGGAACAGCATCCGGGTCGGGCGGACCGATTCGTGTGCGGTGGTCATGGCGGGCCCGTTCAGATCTTGTTGAGCAGGAGGATCGAGATGACCAGGCCGTAGATGGCGATACCCTCGGCCAGACCCAGATAGATCAGGGTGCGGCCCAGGGTCTCCGGTTTCTCGGTGATCGCGGCGAGGGAGGCCGCGCCGATCGGACCGACGGCGATCCCGGCGCCGATGGTGGACAGCGCGGTGGGGATACCGGCACCGATGATGGCCAGCCCCATGCCGGTCGACATCTCCGCCAGGTGTCCGGCGCCGGCCGCCGCGGCCTCGGGTGCGGCCAGGGCCTCATTGACACCGAGCAGCAAGAGGCCGAGTTGGGCACCGACGAAGACCAGGAGTTGGGTCCCGAGCGCGGGCCTGTACCAGGGCCGGATGCGGCCGGCCAGGGTTGGGCGCAACTCCAGCAGGACGCCGGAGACGACGAGGCCGAGGATGGCGATGGACATGAGGGCGACGAGCCAGTACATAGGATGCAGATCTCCGGTTGATAATGTGGTGCGATGGCAGGCTGGTTGACAACCGCCGCCGGTCCAGTCGGACTTGCCGGGGTCACTGTCGGCCCGTAGGGTCCGCTGTGCGGACCACTCGCGCGGCTGAATTGGTGATTACGCGGCTATTTCACGGCCGCGGCCGCTATATTCGGACTCGCCGGGTTGACCGTCAATTGCTGGCGCCGCGGGTTGATCACCAGGTCCATATCCTCCATGGGCACGGCGCCGAGTAATACCGAATCGCCGAGCACCAGGGCACCGGTGAAGCAATTGCGGTTGTCGAAGCGAATCTGCACCGGACCGACATAGGGGACCAGGCTTGCGCGGCCGGTCGCGATGGTCACTTCCCGTTTCTCGAGTTCCGCGAAGTTGAGCTGCAAGGCGACGTGTTCAGGGATGCATAGCGTAATGGCCCCCGAGTCCATCGTGGCGTGTACCGATACCGGGCGCAGCCCGGGTTCCCGGGGGTTGCTCAGTTCGATGTCTGCGAATACCTGACCCATGGCTGGTTCTCGATCAATCATTGTCTGGAAAAGCTGGTTTTCCTGTAAATCCTGCAAAATCCTGTTAATCCTGTCCAATTTCTTGGCCGTTACGCGATCTTTTGGTCCGCACAGCGGACCCTACGGTGCCGCCGGTCCCCGCCGCAGCCGCAGCGGTGCGAACTCATGCCCCTCGCCGGAGAAGTAGCGCGAGAATCCCTCGTAATACTGTAGACGCATCACCTGGATCATGACGATCCCGCCCTCCAGGACCAGCACGAAGACGTTGCCCAGGACCACCGTGACCACCTGGCCGAAGTGCCCCATCATCTCGGCCAGCGTAAAGACGGCGATCGACAGGGCGACATGATTGAGGCTGAAGGCGGCTACCCGCAGGAACGAGAGTGTATTGGAGACATAGCCGACGACGGTCTCCAGGGTCTCGATGGAGACCACCAGGACCTTTTCCCCGAAGGGGGCGCTGAAGTGCCGCCAGGCGAAGCCGGCGAGTGCCAGCAGGGCGGCGACCACCAGCAGCAGCGGGGCGGTCCCGAACGACTCGCCGCGTCCGACATTCAACCCGCCCCAGATCAATGAGAGATAGAACAGCAGATTCACCATGCCGTGCTGCCCCAAGAGCGCCCCCCACCAGTTGCCGATCGCCAGCCGGTTGTAGATGGCGAGCAGGCAGGCAATGGTGAGAAAGACCACCCCATAGCCCAGGGCGAGCTTGAGCATCAGGATCGGGTCACGGATGGGGCTCATCCACAGGGCCGGCAGCACCTTCTCGTACCCGAACACGCTGCCGTAGAGCAGGCCGAACCCGACCGAGGAGAGACCCGCCAGCAGCCCGAAGGGCCACAGACGGCCGAGGCGGGCGCGAAAGACCCAGGCGAGCACTGCGATCACCGCCCCCTGGCCCACATCGCCGAACATGGCACCGAACATGGCGAGAAAGGTGACGGCGAAGAGCGGCGTCGGGTCGATCTCACCGTATTCGGGGGTACCGTAGGGCGCCACCAGGAGGGCGAAGGATTGCAGCAGCCGGTTCTTGACCGGCACGGTCGGGACCAGCAGGCGCTCGGCGGGCAGCGGGTCCCGGGCCAGCAGATCGAAGGGGAGGGCGAGTGAGCCCGCCAGGCGCTCGCTCAGTGCCGCCACGCACCGCGCCGGGACCCAGCCGGCCAGGTGCGCCAGGTGTCCCGAACTGCGGATGGACGGGTCCAGGGTGACCAGGGGCTCCGCCATCAGCAGGGTGCGGCGGGCCTCCAGCAGGCGCTCGCGGAAGGGGTCGGACCAGTCCGCCAGCCGCGCGTGCAGCGCCTGGCGTTCGGCCCCGACCTGCGCGTGGCGGGTGCTCAGGGTCTGGCGCAACTGCTCCGGTTCCTGGTCCAGGTCCGCCGGGATCGCCAGGGCCTGGAAGCCGGCGGCGCGCAGCACCGCGGCCAGCGGGGCTTCGGTGTCGCCGGCGGGGCCGACGATGACCACATGTACATGGTCGCCGCGCTGCATATAGACGTGCAGCAGGTGGTCGGCCAGCCCCACCGCCCCCTCGAGTCGGCGCAGGTTCTCGCGCGGGACTATGCCGACATAGAAGTCCAGAAAGCGGGTCTTGCTGCGCAGCAGCTTGAGGTCGATGTCGAGATGCTGGAAGTTGACCAGGGCCGCCTCCTGCTCCCGGATCAGCCGGTCCTGGTCGTCCAGGCGCCGCAGGTCCTCCTCATAGCGCGAGGCCTGGTCCCAGATCTCACCGAGCCACCGGTTGAGTTCGGTCAGCTCCGGGTAGGGCACCACCCGCACCGTCTCCAGCGCCGGGAAGCGCGGCAGCGCGATCAGTTTGGCGACCTTCTCCAGGCGGGAGTGGGCCTGGGTGTAGGCGTCACGATAGTCGTGGGCGGGCAGGCCGCAGAGTGCGGCCGCCAGCGGCGCCCGGGTGTCGGGGTGGAAGCTCTCCGTCTGCGCCAGGGCCAGGGACGCCTGCGGCAGGTCCTCGGTGAGGACCAGCAGGCGCACATGCTTCATGAGACGCGGGCGCAGCATCGGCGTGACCTTCGGGGACCCAGGACCAGGAACAACATGATCGGCTAATATACGCGGATTCGGGCGGTGGGTCGCCCGTCATCGCGCCGGTTTCTGGTCGCAATTGCAGCGCATGAAGACCGTGGCACCCTGGATATCACTCTCGTTGCAACCCAGGCCGCGCATGCAGCCGCGCAGGATGTCGTCGGCCTTCGCCCAGTGGGTGCCATTCTTTGCGGCGCATCCGGCCGGACAACAGTTTTCTTCCACGTCCCAGGACGCACAGGCCGCCAGGGCCGGCGGCGGCCCAAAAACGACCCGCGTCCCCGCCAGTTCGTCCAGGCCATCCCCGGGTGCGCGTGTCACGCGCACCTGGGTTTGGGAGTCAAGGACTACCGTCTCCTGCAGCGCGACGCCGGTGGCGGCAACCAGGCTGCCGAGCAGCGCAAGGGCGGAAAATCTGATCAGAGGCCGCATCGCAATCTCCCCGCATGTTGATGAATCGACGACTCCGAACTGCGCGGGCGTTACAGGTGCGCGTCGCGCACCCCACCCGTTCGGTGGCCGGAACGACCTCCGACCGCCAGCCGTCAAGTATCTCGGCCTTGAACTGCCTGCAGTAGGCACAGTCGCCGGCCTCGAAGACAATCAACTAGCGTTGCGCGTCGAGCGCCTTGGGGTCGAGCGGCGTGGCCGGCGCGGGCGCCTTGGCCGCCGACACCAAGCCGGGGTATTTTACGCCGGTGCCGCCGAGACCGCAGTAGCCGCTCGGATTCTTCTTCAGGTAGTCCTGGTGGTAGTCCTCGGCCCGAGTGTAGGTCTGCAGCGGCGCGATCTCGGAGGTGATGGCGCCGCGACCAGCGTCCTTGAGCGCCGCCTGGTAGGTGTCGCGGGTTTTCTGCGCGATCACCCGTTGTGCGTCATCGTAGGTGTATACCGCGCTGCGGTAGTTGCTGCCGATGTCGTTACCCTGCCGGTCGCCTTGGGTGGGATCGTGGCTTTCCCAAAACCGCGCGAGCACCTGTTCCAGTCCGACCGCTTGCGGATCGAACGTCACCTTGATCACCTCGGCATGGTTGCGACCGCTGGCCTTACCCATCTTGAGCCGCCGTTCATGGACGATCACGGCCTCATAGGTGCCAGGCACATCCCCATTGGCATAGCCGCTCTCGACGTCGAGCACGCCGGGTAGCTCTGCCATCCGCTTCTCTGCGCCCCAGAAGCATCCCATGCCGAGGACAATGGTTTCCGCGTTCGCCAGTGATGACAAAAGAAGTAGCCCCACTGCAATGATCGGCTTGATCATGAAAAGAGATCTCTCGGTCGGTGAATGGATAGCGGTGGTCCCGCGACATGTCGCGGGGTACCATGGTCGGCACGGAACCGGTTCAGATCGAAGGCCCGGGCTCTACCTCAGGGGGCAGGGCGCGCGGGCAGACCCTGATCCTCCGATCGACCGATCGGCGACGGTCGCGAGCGGGTGCGGGTGGCGGCCCGGGCCGCGCACCCCGGGTCGCAATCGAGGGCCTTCGCCCTCATACCCTCATGGCGGCCAGAGGCATGAGATGCAAGAGACGCGCGAGCCGGAGCCGGCGGCCCTGCGTGCGATCGAGCAGGGCGCGACCCTGGGCGAGGCCCTGGAGCAGGGCCTTGACGCCGACCCGGATTTCGATCCCGCCCAGGCCCTCCCGCGGTGGTTGGGTGCGGGGGCCGTCGCATCAGTCCCGAATTCGCAACCCCACCGAGAGATTCCTCATGAGTGCGATGGCTCATCGCTTGGATCATCTGCTTGGGGATTACCTGCTTGGCCGGTGCCGCGGGTGATCCTGTCATGTCGATCGGTCGCATCGGACGATGGTTGACGGTTGCCGCCGCGATCTGCGGCGGGCTGATCGCGGCGCTTGTCGTGCTCGCGGCACCGCCCGCCGCGCGGATCGAGCGCTTCTCGCCGACCGGGCGGGTCGATGGCGTGGCGCAGATCGAGGCCGGATTCTCCGAGCCCATGGTGGCCTTCGGCGATCCGCGGGGGCCAGAGCCCTTCGTCGTCGACTGTCCGGTGCCGGGTGCCGCGCGCTGGGTCGATCCCACGACCTGGGCCTATGGGTTCGATGGACCGCTGCCGGCCGGCATCGCCTGTCGGCTGCGGCTGCGGGAAGGGCTGCGCACACTGGCCGGACACCCGGTCGAGGGTGAGAACGACTACGCCTTCGATACCGGCGGTCCGCGCATCACAGGAACTCTGCCGGATATCAGAGAGCCCATCGACGAGCGTCAGATCTTCCTGCTGACCCTCGCGGCCGAGGCGGATGCCGACAGCATCCGCGAGGAGGCGCGCTGTGTCGTCGCGGGTGAGCCGGCACCGCGCCGCATCGAGTTGCTGACCGGTCAGCGGCGCACAGACCTGTTGGCGCGGCTGGGGCGGACGGACGAACCGCGGCTCGTCATGGTGCAGTGTACCGGGGACTTGCCCGCCGATACTGATGTCACGCTGTCCTGGGGGGCAGGCATCCGCACGCCGGGCGGGATCGCGATGGGCACGGCGCAGCCGCTGCCGTTCCGGGTGCGCCCGCCCTTTACCCTGCACACCGAGTGTGAGGCCGACGGGGAGCCCATCGACCGCTGCAACCCCGAGTGGCGCATCGGGGTGCGCTTCAGCGTCCCGGTCGCTGCCGCGGCCGCGGCGGGGCTGCGCCTGCGTGGTCCCGGGGGCGTGCGGACACCGGTGCCGGACGAACCGGCGGGGGAGTTTATCGAGACCCTTTGGTTCGCCGCCCCCTTCGCGGAGCAGACCACCCTGCGGGTGGAGGTCCCGCCCGGGCTCACCGACGCCACCGGCCGCCCGCTGGTCGAGCCGCCGCCCGCGGCGTTGACGGTGAGGACCGGGCAGGTGCCGCGTTCACCCCTGGTCCGGTTCCCGGCGGGCGATATCCTGGAGGCGCGCACGGGTGCGGTCCTGCCGGTCATGGTGCGCGATCTCGACGGCCCGCTACGCGGACGCCGCCTGCGGCTGTCGCCCGCCGCTGGGGCTCCGCCGGACCCGGCGCAGGAGGATGGCGCGCTGCTCGACGGGGTGCGGCGGCTCGCCGAACCCACCGCGAGCGCGGCCGGGGTGCGGCCCTCGCCCTTCGCCGCGGGTGCGCCGACCGAGCCCTTCGCGATCGAGGTCCCGAGCAACCGGGGGCTCATCAGGGCCGGCATCCCGCTGCCTGGGCCCGGGGTCTATGTCGTGGAGGCGGACACCCCCTGGGTCGAGACGCAGGACCCCTATCCCGCGACCCTGGTGCTGGTGACGAACCTGGCGGTGAACGTCAAGACGGCCGACGAAGGGTCCTGGCTGGTCTGGGTGACCACGCTCGACGAGGCCCAGCCGGTCGCAGACGCAAGCATCGCCCTGACCGATGCCTGTACCGGCACCCGGCTGGGCGAGGGGCGCACGGACCCGGACGGGATCGCACGCATCGATCCACGGCGGCCGTCCGACTCCACGGACGACCGCTGCCGCATTCTGGTGAGTGTACGCACCGGCGAGGACCTGAGCTTTACGCTGCTCAGCGAGCGGCAGTCGCGCGGCGACCGCTCGGGCGCGGCGCCGATCCTGCACACCGTCTATGACCGGACCCTGCTGCGGGCGGGCGAGACCCTGTCCATGAAACATATCCTGCGCCGTCCGGTGATGGACGGTCTGGTCGTTCCATCGGGCTGGCCGGACACCCTGAAGATCACGCACCTCGGCAGCGACTCCGCGTACGAACTGCCGCTGGTGTGGGACGCCCAGGGGATCGCCGAGAGTACCTGGACCATCCCTCCCGATGCCCCGCTGGGCCCTTACTCGGTCGGCGTGGATGACCCGGAAACGGTATTCGACGAGGAGGGTCAATTCGAGGTGGCGGAATTCCGCATCCCGGCCATGACGGCACGGATTGATGCGCCCGGCGGGACCCTGGTGAGTGGCGACGCGCCGGCGTTCGACCTCTCGGTCAAGTATCTCTCGGGGGCGCCCGCCGCCGACTGGCCGGTCAGCCTGAGCACCCGGTTGGAGGACGCGCACCGCGACGGGTTCGATTTTTACCTGTACGGACCCTCCGGCGAGACCGGGGATGATCCCGCCGCCGCACTGTGCCGCCCGGACCCAGACCCGGAGCGCGACGCGGCGCCACCCGTCCGGACGACGCTGGACGCCGCGGGCCGGGCCCGGGTGTCGCTGCCGCCCTTGCCCCAGGTATGCAAGCCGCGCACGCTGTTGGCGATGCTGGATTACCAGGACCCGAACGGGCAGCAGCTCACGGCGACCCACAGTCTGAGCCTGTGGCCGGCCGCAGTGAGTCTGGACCTCGAGGACGAACCCCGGGCACCCGGCGACCCGCTGCGTGTCGCGGTCCTGGCCCTGGTCCACGCGGGACAACCGGCCGCCGGACAGACGATCACCCTGGACCTGCTGCGGCGCCAGTCCCGCCACCAGCGCGAGGCGCTCGGCAACGGTCTCTTCCGCGATCACGGGGAGGCCTGGGTGGAGCAGGTCGCGACCCTATGCACCGGCCGCACCGACCGGCAGGGACTGATGCGGTGCGAATCCCGTCTCCCGCCGACCGCGATCGGCGATGGGTTGGTCCTGCGCGCCGCGACCCGCGATGCGCGCCAGCGGCCCGCGATCACTGCCCGACCACTGAGCCAGACCAGCCCCCGGAAACCTTGGCCGCGCCTGGACCTGAGGGCAGTGCGAGACAGCGCCAGCGACCCCTTTGACGACCTGGACCTGCAGGCAGTGCGAGACCGGGCCGTCACCCCCGATGAACAGGCCGTGGTCGAGCGGCTCGAACGGATGGCCGAGTGGGCCCCGGAGGTCTTCGACCGCGGGGACCTGGAGGCCGACAACGGCAAGACCGACTATGCCCCGGGCGAGACCGCACGCCTGGTGCTGCGCATGCCCTTCCCCAGCGCGACCGCACTGGTGACCGTCGAGCGGGAAGGGATCATGCGCGCCTTCGTCACGCGGCTCGCCGGGGAGCGGCCGACACTTTCGATCCCCATCAAGGCCCACGATGCCCCCAATGTCCGGGTATCGGTGCTGGCGGTGCATGGCCGGCAGGCCGATGCCGCTCCGCCCACCGGACTCTCCGATCCGGGTAAACCGGACTATGTCCGCGGCACCATCGAACTGCGGGTCGATCCGCGCGCCTATCGCCTGGAGGTCCAGGTCCACCCGGCCGCCGAGGTCTATCCGGTGCGCGCCCGGGTCCCGGTGCGTATCCAGGTCCGGCAGGCCGACGGCGGGCCGCTCCCGCATGACGCCGAAGTGGCCGTGGCCGCGGTGGACGAGGCCTTGCTGCAATTGGTGCCGAACCGCTCCTGGGCGATCGAGGACGCCATGCTGTCCCGGCGCCACACGATGGGGGTGGACACCGCCGTTGCGTTCGGTCGCGTCCTGGGCCTGCGGCGCCAGGGACCGGCCGAGCGCGAGGCGACGGACTTATTCGAGACCCTCTCGGAGCGGCTCGACCGGATGTACCAGAAGATCATGATGCGCGGCCCGGACGTGCCGACCGGACTGGGGACGGTCCGCTCGCGCTTCGATACGCTGTTGCTCTGGCGCGGCCGGGTCCGGCTCGACGACCGGGGTGAGGCGCACATCGAGGTCCCGCTGAACGACTCGCTCAGCGCCTTCAGGATCGTCGCGGTCGCCACCGCGGGGACCAGCCTCTTCGGCACCGGCGAGGCCAGAGTCCGCACCGCCCAGGACCTGGCACTCTACGCGGGCCTGCCCCCGGTGGTGCGCGCGGGCGACCGCTTCGCCGCGGTCTTCACCGCCCACAACGGCGGGCCGCGGCCCCTGACGGTCGCCGCGACGGCGCGGGTCGGCACGCCGACCGGCGACCTGCCCGCCCTGCCGGAGCAGCAATTGCGCCTCGCGCCCGGTGCCTCGCGGGAGTTCAGCTGGCCGATCGCGGTCCCCGCCGACAGCACGGCGCTGACCTGGGAGGCGGGTCTGCAGGCGCTCGGGGCAAGCGCCACGGACCGCCTGCGGGTCGCGCAGGAGGTGCGGGCGCTCGTGCCGGTGCGCACCTACCAGGCGACACTCGCGTCGCTGGAACAACCCTTCGTGCTCGCGGTGCAGGCACCGGCCGATGCCGTCCCGGGTCAGGGGGGTCTTGGCGTCGCCCTGCGGGGCCGGCTGGGCGACGGGGTCGATGGCCTCGTCGATTATATGTCGCACTACCCCTATGGCTGCCTGGAGCAGCAGGTGTCGGTGGCGGTCGCACTGCGCGATCACGCGCGCTGGGACGCGATCGTGGGGCGGCTCGGCGACTACCTGGACACCCAGGGCAGGGGCGCGTTGCTCAGGTTTTTCCCTGGCGCATTGCCGGGCGACGAGGTGCTGACCGCCTATGTCCTGGCCATCGCGGACGAGGCCGGCTGGCCGCTGCCGACGGACACCCGGGACACCCTCATCGCGGGCCTCAATGCCTTCCTCAAGGCCGGCGACGGCGGCCCCCGCCACTCGGCGTTCGCCGACCGGACCCTGCGCCGCCTCCTGGTCATCGAGGCCCTGTCGCGCTATGGCGCGGCCACGCCGGACCTGGTGGCCGATCTCGACTGGCAGCCGCAGCACTGGCCGACCTCGGCCCTGCTCGACTGGATCGCGATCCTCGGCCGCGTCGATGGCATCCCGGAGCACGCGGCCAGGCGGGCGCAGGCGCAGCGGCTGCTGCGCGCCCGCCGCGTGGTGCAGGGTGCTGGACTCGTGTTCACGACCCCGCAGGCCGATCCCTTGTGGTGGCTCATGGGCTCGCAGGATGTGGATGCGGTGCGGGCGGTCCTGACCCTGCTGCCGGAGGCGGACTGGCGCGCCGACCTGCCGCGCCTCCTGCGCGGTGCCCTGGCCCGGCAGCGGCAGGGCCATTGGGACCTCACCACGGCCAACGCCTGGGGGCGGCTCGCACTGGAGCGTTTCAGCGCCGCGTTCGAGCAGCAACCGGTCACCGGGCGCACGGAGGCGGTCCTGGGTGGCGAGACCCGCGGCCATACCTGGACCCAGCGCGGCCCCGGGTCCGGGTCCGGGGCCGGGTCCGGCTCCGCGGCCGACTGGTTGTTCCCCTGGCCGGACGGCCCCGCGCGCCCGACCCTGACCCTGGCCCTGACCCATCAGGGCCAGGGGCAACCCTGGGCGCTGATCCAGAGCCGCGCCGCAGTCCCGCTCAAGGCCCCGCTCTTCGCCGGCTATACGATCGCGCGGACCCTGACCCCGGTCGCGCAGCGTCGGCCGGGCCAATGGAGCCGCGGCGACTTGGCCGAGGTGCGACTCGACCTCACCGCCGCCGCCCCGATGGGCTGGGTGGTGGTCAATGACCCGATCCCGGCCGGGGCCACGATCCTGGGCAGCGGGTTCGGTGGGGACACCCCGGCGCCGTCGCGCGACGCGTCCGAGTGGCGGCCGACGCCAACCTACGAGGAACGGCGCTTCGACGGCCTGCGGGCCTATTACGCCCAGGTTCCGGCCGGGCACTGGACGCTCAGCTACCGCCTGCGTCTGAACAACGCGGGGGACTTCTCCCTGCCGCCGACCCGGGTGGAGGCGCTCTACCTGCCGGAGCTGTTCGCCGAGTGGCCCAATGCGCCGATTGAGGTCACTGAATGAGCCCGCGTCGCGGCACCGAAGACGGTCGAGATGTGAGCGGGTCCAGACCAGAGGTACCGCCGCGGGGGCGGCCGGGGTCGGTGCTAAGGGCATCGCGGGGCTCCTGAAGTTGTCGGCCGGGTCCAAGCGAATGCGCTATCAGCCTTGGCGCTGATCCACATACAGGCTGTTGCCGGTGAGGCCCTTGGCCATCTTCTTGACCTCGGCGGCCACCGCCGAGACCTCGAGATGGGAGGCGAAACGCCCGGGGCGCACCAGCACCACGCCGATGGACAGCGAGGTAAGGGGATGGAACTCCGGGCGGCCCTGACGGTTGGCCGTCACGTAGCCGCCGCGCTCCGCATCGTCCCTGGAGAAGAACCCGCAGATCTCCTGCCCAAAGGCCGCCAGCGCCCGCCGACAGCGCCCCTGCCAGTCCGCGCTCTGCAGCACCAGCACGAAGTCGTCCCCGCCGATGTGGCCCAGAAAGTCCGCTTCCGGGTCGCAGACCTCGCCCAGGAGGCGCGCGGTGAGGCGGATCACCTCATCGCCCCGGGCGTAGCCGTAGACATCGTTGAAGGGCTTGAAGTGGTCCAGATCGCACCAGGCGATGGCGCCATCCCGCCCGCTGGCGAGCAGCCGGTCGATGGTCTGGTTGATCGGCACATTGCCTGGCAACTGACTCAGCGGATTGGCGTAGCGGGCCGCCTCCAGCTGCATCACGGTGACCTCACGCACCAGGTCCTGCACCGAGCCGATGCCGAGATAGGCGCCCTGATCGCAGATCACGAAACCGGTGATCAGATGGCGCGGATGGGCCTGCACCAGCAGGTCCGAGAGGTCCGCCAGGTGCAGGTGCAGATCGACGATCAGCGGCTGGGCATCCATGAAGCGGGTGCAGGACTTGCGCCCGTAGAGCTCATGGCGATAGGGCCGGGCCATATTATCGATCATGTCGTAGCGCGAGATCATGCCGAGCGGCGTGCCATCGCGTACCACCGCCACGCCGCGCAGATCAGGGTTTTGCTCGAACAGCGCGAACACCTCGTCGGCCTTGGCCTGGGGGGAGACCGGCGGAACCGGTTGGAGCAGCCGCTCCAGCAGGTGCGGGCCCGGTCGCGTCTCGCCGGCGGGCGGGCTCACCCGCGCGGCGATGGCCCGGTGCGCCGCCGCGGACAGGGTGCGGGTCGGCACCGCCGCCGGGCGTCCGATGAAGTCCCCGGCCGCGGCGGTCACCGGCAGGCGCTGCAACGCCTCGAGCCGCGCGGCGGAATCCACCCCCAGTGCCAGGACCCGGCGCCCGTCGGCGGCCACCGCGTGGATCAGCGCCCCGTAGCCGCTGCCCGCGATCAGATGGGCGTCGAGCAGGCTGAGCACCCCGTCCTCGATCAGGGCATAGTCCGGGCGCACCTGGCCCCACAGCAGGGTCTCGGCCCGCGGGCAGTGCAACACCCCGGCGGCCAGCGGGAAGCCGGCGCGCCGCGCGGCGACAGCGGCATCGATGACGCGGCGCAACGGCTCCGCCGCCATGGATGGCAGGCCGTCATATACCAGCAGCACACGCCCGACGGGCAGGCCATGGCGCTCGCAGACCGCTACGATCAGGCGGATCGCCCCCTCCCCAAGCACCCCCGCGGCGGCACCGAGGGGCAGCAGCAGCAGGCCCTGGCCCCGCTGCGACACAAAGGTCTCGACCACCGTGCGGCAGTAGCAGCGAAACAGCGGTTCCGCCAGCCCGCTGAGACAGGCGGTCTCGAACAGCCGGCGCCAGGTCCGCAGCAGCGCATCCGGCGGCCCGTGCAGATCGGCCAGGTGGCCGAACAGCCCGCCGGCAGTGAGATCGGCCAGCGGACGAAAGCGCGCGACCAGGCCCGCCCCCTCCGGCGCCGCCAACAGTGCCGCAAGCCCGCCGGCGCAGGCCTCGCAAACATTGGGTAAGACGACGGGGGGCAGGGGTTCGGGCATGGTCGACTTAGACCGAGAGCGGTCTGGTGGGGGAAACGCTGCACCCCTGGCGACCGGGGGTCGGCGCCGCGTCGGCAGTGGGCTATCGCACACTATCTCACTGATCGCTTACCGGATGATGACCGTGGCCGGATCGTCAGCGTTGGTCGGTAAGCTGCCGACTGACTCCTGGTGACCGGCGGCCCCAGCCGCTTCTATACTTAGGCACATCTATCCCCATCCCCCAGCGCTGCACGGCTGCGGTCGGGCCGCGCGAGGAGCAATCGCCATGTCGGTCGATCTCGGTGTCACAAGCTATTCCGACTTACGCTCGGAGCCGCCGCTTACCAGCCCCAGCGTCCCGGGCAGCGGCCCGCTCCGACACACCATCGTGCTGTTCGGCGGCTGGGGCGGGGTCATCGACGGTGGCGACCCCCTGCCGCAGCAAGACCCCAGCGGCGCGGCGCGCCTCGCCGAGCAGGTGCGCCAGGTCGCACTCGGCCAGCGCATGCTCGGTATGGACCTGCTGGTGCGCGCCTACCAGGGGTCGCTGGTCTTCACCTCGGGAGCGGCCGGCGCCGACCGCGACATCGCCGCCCGCTTCGACCCGCGCGCCCAGCTAATCGTCTACGGTTACAGCGCCGGGGTGTCCGATGCGCTCAATCTCGTTTGGAGCCTGTGGCAGAACCGTACCTTCTACGACACCGGAGCGCGGCGTTTCCTGGGCATGTTCGCCGGCGGCGGCTCGGCCACGGTGGGCTACGTGCGCGTTGATCGCCTGATCACGGTGGACGGCGCGGTGGGTCCGACCTCGTCCCTGATGTTCCGGCGCATCCCACCCAACGTGCGCCGCAACCTCAACCTCCACCAGATCCACCCCTCCAGCATCGGCTCCCACGGGGGACCGAACGAGGCCCACAATACCCGCGCTACGCTGGTCCAGAACCGCGACCTCAGCAACCGGTATCGGGGGCGCCCAAGCAGCGCCCACGCGAGCATGGACGAGGACACGCTGCTCGAGGTCTTGGAGTGCATCTGCGGTGCCATCGGCTGCGAGGCCCAGCCGGCGGTGCTGCCGCCGGGCCAGGTCGCGGCCTGAGAGGGGACAGTACGGCCTGGCAAGGCCGTATGTTCCAGCGCCGCAGGGCGGATGCCCGCAGGGCGATCCGCCGCCGCTTGCCATCAACATGGCGGAACCGCCATCGCGTTCCGCCCTCCGCGGAGTGGATGGAGGATGTCTGTCGCGGCCTAGGGGCTGATGGGCACGCCGGTCAGCAGCACGTCGTCGATGTAGGCGAAGTCGCTGGTGTCGGTATCCCACATGCCGAAGGCGATGCTGAACGCCGGGTTATTGGCGGCGGCGGCCGGCAGGGTGACCTCGATCAGGTGCAATTGCCCGTCGCTGGCCGGGTGGTGGTTGTCGATCGTCACTGGTTCGTACCAGGTCTGGCCGTCGGTCCAATAAAGAACCAGGTACTCCCAATTCTCGAACGACTTGGCGCCCAGGTAGACCGACAGCACGAGATCCCGATAACCCGCGGTGGACAGGCCGCGCTCGACCCAGACATTGTTGCCGGTGAAGCGCATGGCGTGGGTGGCGTGCTTGGGGTCGCCCGCGTACCAGGTGACCTTGCCCTGCCGGTACCAGCCCGCGAGCCCGGTCTCGAAGCCGGTCGCGAAGACCGTTTGGCGGGCCGCGGGTGGGGCGACCTGGATCAGGCCGGTGCGGGTCAGGCTGTCGCTGCCGCTGCCGTTGCCGACCGTCAGGGTGACGCTGTAGACACCTGGGGTGGTATAGACATGGGTCGGCGCGGCCAGGGTGGAGCTATCGCCGTCGCCGAAGGTCCAGGACCAGGTGGCGGCAGCGCTGGAAAGGTCGCTGAACTGGACGAGGAGCGGGGCGGGCCCGGCGGTCGGTGTGGCATTGAATCCCGCGCTCGGCGGCGGCACCGGTCCGCCCTGGAACTCATAGGCACCGCGGTCCCAGGCACTGCCGGAGGGCCTGGGGGCCGACGCCAGATCGATGGCGACGGCGGGCAGATCCAGACCTGAATCGACCGCCGGGCTGGTGGCGGTCAGGCGCAGGTCGCCGGCGGTCGGCGCGAGCCACTGGGGATTGGCAATCAGGCGTTGCGGCTCGCTCGCATAGGCCCCGGGGTTGGCGGCATAAAGGTTATGGGAGAAGGTGAAACGCCCGGCCGTACCCCATTCGACGATGCCGCCGCTACCGAAATCGAAGACGTTGTTGACGAAGCGCACATCGGTGATGCCGCCGTATTGCTCCAGCAGAATGCCGCGCGTGAGTCCGCTCACGCTGTTGTGGGCGATGAGCACGCCGCTCGACCCGCCGCCGTCTACGTTGAAGGCATAGATCCCGGCCCCCACGCCGGTGGTATCGACGAGGACATTATCGAAGATGTAGATGTCGTCGCTGTCCGCATACAGATGGATGAGGCTGTTGGTACCGGTGTTGGCCTTGCCGATGTTGCGGAAGCGGTTGTGGTAGACCAGTACGTCGCGCTTGCCGTCGCGGATGTCCAAGGCGCCGTTGGACTGGCTGATCAGGGCATAGTCATGGATGACATTGCCCGCGACTACATCGCCGAAGTTGTACTCCTTCAAGTCGATCGCGTTCTCCATGATCGCGTTGGCGGAGCTGCCCTGGGTGGAGATGTCGTTGCCGATCACATGGGTGTAATAGTCGTGATTGGCCGCCGGGCCATGGCCGCCGGCCCCGACATAGATGCCTTCGCTCGGGGTGTTGTAGAGGGTGTTGTTCCAGATCAGGTTGTAGCGCGACGGCTCACCCTGGTTGCCGGCGATGAGGATACCGGCCCCCTGCAGATCATAGAACCGGCCGTTCATGACGACATTGAAGCTCGAATCCTGGATATGCACGCCGCCGCCCTGGTGCGAGCCGGTGGCGTCGATGCCGTCGATGATGTTCCAGTCGACCGGCAGCGCATCGTCGTCATCGAGATAGCGGCCGATATAGATCATGGTATAGATGGCGGGCTTGGTGCTCGCATCGAGCAGTACCCGATGATTCGCCGGGTCCGGGGAGGCATTGCGCAGCACGATCGGCCGGCCGACCGCGGCGCTGAGATAGCGGGTATCGCCGGCGGTGCCGGACTCGTCGTTGAAGGCGGCCCCGGCGACCCGGACCCAGGGTCCGGCCGCGTCACTGCCAGTCGCCAGGATCACGAAGACGCCGTTGTTGGCACGCCAACTGCGATAGACATAGAGCCGGTATTCACCCGGATGCCCCGCCAGATCGATCCCGGACAGGTCGGTGCCGACCGGGAAGCGGATGCTATCGGTTCCGGCGACCGCGACCCCGGTGGTGACCGGGACGATTGGTGCGCCGGAGCGGGTCAGCGCGATCGCTTCGGCATAGGTGCCGGGGGCGATCAGCACCTGATCGCCGGGTTGCAGGGCCGCGGCGGCGGCCCGGGCGATGGTGCGCCAGGGGTTGGCGGCGGAGCCGTCGCCGGTGTCGTTGCCGGTGGGCGACACATGCCAGTCCGCGGCCGGGGCAGCGATGGGTATGGACAACAGCGCGATGGTGAACGCGGCGATGGCCGCCAGGGGACGACGCAAGCACATGCTGGTGGGCTCCAGGTTGACGCGACTGCCGCGATCTTCCCGGGCGGGGCCTGCGGGGGCGAGCCCCGGTACCCACGAACAATCTGAGTTCGCTCAGCCGCCGTCGAATATTAGCCTATCAGCATGTATTGATCGGTAAAGATTTGTGTCCGTCGGATCGGCACTTGGACCCCGTAGCGCCCTTGTTTCTCGGCCCCGGTGGCGCCGTGAGGCGCGCACCCAAGCCGTTGCGGTAATCAGGGACCACTACCGGGCTTACCACTGACCGATCACTGGACCGCCACCCCGCGACGATCGCTGCGCCTGACGGCGCCGGGGTTCGCGTAACCGCGCTGTAGTCAACCGGGCATGGTGCCTTAACCGCGGCTTCGATTTCCCGTCACTGAACCTTGTCACACTGCTGGTGCGCGTAACCGCCGGTCCAGACGGTTGCATCCCCCCTTACAGTGGGAAGGCCCCGATGGTCCGGGTGCGTCCCGGAGTGCTTGCAGCATGACTGACACCAGCCCCTACAGCGTCCGGTCGATGCGCCGACCCCTGCTCCTGTGGCTCGCCGCCTTCGCGGTCTCCCCCGTGGCGGCCGACACCCTGGTCTCCTGGGACCTCAGCGGTTTGGGTGGCAACCAGATCAGCACCCCCGTCACTGGCACCGCCACCGGCATCACGGGTCTGGCAATCACCCGCGGTACTGGACTGGGCACCAGCACGTGCAGCGACTGCATGAGCAGCAATGGTTGGGAGGGCACGGCCACGGGGGCGGACGCCCTCGAGTACTACAGCTTTGGACTCAGCGTCGGCGCCGGGCAGTCGGTCACCCTCACCGAACTGGCTATCGGCACCCGTGCCTCGGGCACCGGGCCCGGCACCCTGGGCCTCTACACCAGCCTCGACGGCTTCACGACCGCGCTGACCACGCTCACCCAGAACAACACCAACACCCTCTATACCCTGGCCCACCTGAGCGGTCTGGCCGGTCTGACCGGCACCATCGAGTTCCGTCTGATCGAGATCGGCAACACCCAGGCCGACGGGAGCGGGGACACGGCCGCGGGTGGCACCCTGCGGCTGGTCGCCGACAGCACGACCGGCGATATCCGCCTGACCGGCACCATCGGCACCGCCGGTCCGGACCTCGAGGCGCCCGTTCTCACCGGCACCGACCCGGCGTCGGGCGCGGTCGGTGTCGACCCCGTCCTGGGTACCCTGACGCTCACCTATAGCGAGGCGATTCGGGCGGGCAACCTGACCGGGCTGACCCTGGAATGCCCGGCGGCCGAGTACCAGCCCGTAATACCCAGGGTCGAGGGCAGTCGCCTGCTGATCGACATCGGCGACCTGCCGACCGCCACCGGGTGCAGCCTCAGCGTCCCGGCGGGGGCCGTCACTGACCTGGCCGGCAATCCCGCGGCCAGCGCGGCCTTAAGCTTCACCACCGCCGAGGCCCTGGCCGGTTGTGGCGGCACCTACACACCCATCCCCGCCATCCAGGGCAGCGGGTCCGCCGCCGCCATCACCGGCGCCGTCACCACCGAGGGGGTTGTGGTCGGAGACTACGAGGGTCCGTCGCCGGCCCTGCGCGGCTTCTATCTCCAAGACCCTGTCGGGGATGGCGATGAGACCACCGCGGACGCCATCTTTGTCTTCCACGGCGATACCGACAGTGTCAGCCTGGGCCAGCGGGTCCGGGTGGTCGGCAGCGCGGGTGAGTATCAGGGTCAGACGCAGTTGAGCGGCGTGACCGAGGTCCTGGACTGTGGCGTCGGGGCCACCGTCGCCCCGGTGGAGGTCGCCCTGCCGGTCCCGGCAGCGGTCGGCGGGGTCGATTATCTGGAACGCTACGAGGGCATGCTGGTGCGCTTCCCGCAGACCCTTACGGTGACCAATCACTTCCAACTGGGGCGCTTCGGTACCCTGGAGCTATCCGCCAACGGGCGCCTGATGCAGGGCACCGAGGCCGCGCTGCCGGGCGCCGCGGCCCAGGCCTTCGAGGCGGCCAACCTGTTGCACCTGATCTGGCTCGACGACCTGTCGCAGGCGCAGAATGCCGACCCCGTCGTCTTTCCCGATCCGGGTCTAAGCGTCGCCAATCCGATCCGCGGCGGCGACACCACCACCGGCCTCACCGGCGTGCTCACCTACACCTGGGGCGGCAACAGCGCGAGCCCCAACGCCTGGCGGGTGCGCCCGCTATCGATCGCGACGGTCGACCTGCCGGTCTTCGTCAGCAACCCGCGTCCGGACGCGGCACCGGCGGTCGGCGGCACCCTGCGGGTCGCCGGGCTCAACGTGGAGAACTATTTCGTCACCGTCGACGATGGGGTCAACGACATCTGCGGGGCCACCGCCAACATGGAGTGCCGCGGCGCCGATGCGCTGGTGGACATCGATGGCCTCACCGAGCAGGAGCGGCAGCGCACCAAGAAGCTCGCTGCCCTGACCCGGCTCGACGCGGACATCCTGGCCCTGGTGGAACTTGAGAACACCCCCGGTGTGGAGCCGCTCGCCGACCTGGTGGATGGCCTCAATGAACTGACCGGGGCGCCCACCTATGCCTATGTGGAGACCGGGGTCTATGGTGGCGACGCCATCCGCAACGGCTTTATCTACCGTCCGGCACGGGTAACCCTGGTGGGTGACTTTGCCATCCTCGACGACGGCGTGGACCCGCGCGCCATCGACACCAGGAACCGTCCGGCACTGGCCCAGTCGTTCGCCCAGGTCGCGGATGGGGCGCGGCTCACGGTAGTTGTCAATCACTTCAAATCCAAGGGTTCGGACTGCAACACCGCCACTGGCGGCACCCATGAGATCGTCGATCCGGATACCGGCGACGGTCAGGGCAACTGCAACCTCACCCGCACCAGCATGGCCAACGCACTGGTGGACTGGCTGGCGACCGATCCCACCGGGGCCGGTGATGCCGACTATCTGATCCTGGGCGATCTCAACTCCTACCTCCAGGAGGACCCGCTCCGCACCCTGGAAAGCGGCGGCTACGCCAACCTGGTTGCAGGCGACCCGAGCGCCTATTCCTACACCTTCAACGGACGCTGGGGTCATCTGGATCATGCACTTGCCAGCGCGAGCCTGGTCGAACAGGTGACGGGCGCGGCGGAATACCACATCAACGCCGACGAGCCGGTGGTGTTCGATTACAACCTCGAGTTCAAGACTACCAACCAACACAGCACCTACTTCGCCAGCGACGAGTTCCGTATCGCCGACCATGACCCGGTGTTGGTCGGGCTCCTGCTCGACCCACCCGCCCCGCGTCCCGGCGACCTGGACGGCAACCGGGCAGTGGACCAGGACGACCTGGACACCCTCAAGCTCAGCTTCAATCAGGATGTCACCGCGGCCAATGCGACCGGCGACCTGGACGGCGACGGGCGTATCACGGTGCTCGACCTCCGCCGTCTGGTACTCCTGTGCGACCGCCCTAAGTGCGCGCGCTAGTGGCCGGAACAATGATCACGGCCGCGGGGCCATGTCTGATCTTTGCGGAGTTTTCCATGAATCAACGACTCATGTCACTGTGCGGGGCCGCCCTGCTGCTCGGGGCCAACGCCGTCGGGGCGGCCGGTATCAAGCTGGACGCCGTGCCCGGCGGTCTGGTCGACCCGACGCGCGTCCTCATCCAGGGGACCAGCTTCACGGTCAATGTACTGGCGTCGGGTGCGATGGACCTGGCCGCCTTCCAATTCGACCTCAGCTTCGACCCCGCCATCCTCACCGCCACCGGCATCTTCTCAGCGGGTGTCTTCGACCCCTTCACCGACACCGCCGCCAGTTCCATCGGCAACGGGACCATCACCTTCGCCGAGTACAGCCTCGATCTCAGCGGCGTTACGGCCGATGTCGACACCTTGATCGCCATCATCGGGTTCACCGCCGGCGGGCTGGGCCTGAGCCAACTCGACCTGGGCAACGCGACCCTCTCAGACAGCCAGGGGGTCGCCTATGGCCCCCTGAGTCTTGGCGGCGCCGCGATCCTGGTCACCGCCGCCGACATCCCGCTGCCCGGTACGGCCCTGCTGGTCGGCGCCGGACTCCTCGCCGCCCGCCGTCGCGAGATGACGCGGTGATCCGGTCGCCGGACGGCTGAGCACGGCGCCCGCAGCGCTCCACGCCGGCTGTCCGCAAAGATTCACCGAACCTTAAGATCGCCGTCATCTGCTCACCGCAGACTCCGGCGCTGCGGTTACCTCGATAGCGCGCCGACCCCGCCCCACGGCGCTCCCGCTGCCCGGCCGACGCCGAACTTCCCTGTCCGCCCCAACCCAGGAGCCCTCGATGAAGCCCATCCTGCCCCTGAAGATCAGCCCGGTCCTGTGCCGCTACGCCATCGGTCCAGCCCTCGCCCTGGCCCTCGGTGCCGGGTTGTTCAGCAGCGCCGGTGCCGAGGAGGTGACCGTCCTGCACCTCGGCGACCAAGAGTCCTGGCTGCTGTCGGCCCAGGGGAATCTGCGTGACGACACCAGCCAGCTCATCTCGTTTTACGGCGGGATCGACCGCCTGGCCAGCGTGATGGCCAACGCCGAGACGGCCGCCGCGGGCGCCGGACGGGCGGTGCTGAAGCTGAACGCCGGGGATTCCTTCCTGCCCGGGCCGCGCTTGAGCGCGAGCCTCGACGGCCTGGTCACCGCCCATCCGGACGGTGGTCAGGACTTCTACGACGCCATTGCGTTGCGCCGGATGCAGTTTGATGCCGCCGTGTTCGGCAACCACGAGTTCGACCTGGACAACACCGGGCCGGTCGCGGCCCGCTTCGCCGCGGTCTCCGGGACGACCTACCTGTCGGTGAACCTGGACTTCTCGGTGACGCCCGCGTTCGCCGCGCTGGCCGCCGTCGGCCAGGTCGCCCCGTCCAAGGTCATCACCACGCCCGGCGGCAATAAGATCGGCATCATCGGTGCCACCACGCCGCTGCTGCCGAAGATCTCCTCGCCGCCGGACGGGATCATGAAGGCCTGGGATGCCAACGCCACCGACGCGGCCAATCTGGCCGCCCTGCTGCCGCTGATCCAGGCCGAAGTCACCCGTCTGCGCACGGAGCAGGGGGTCGAGACCATCATCGTCATGAGCCATCTGCAGAACGCCAACAACGAGCTGACGGTGATGGTGCCGGCCCTGCGCGGGGTGGATCTGGTCATCTCCGGGGGCGGCCACGAGCTGATGACCGACCCGGATGATCAGCTCATCAATGGTGGCGTCGCGGCGACCTTCACCAGCCACCCGGTCTATGCCCGCGACGCCGACGGTGCGCAGGTGCCGGTCGTCACCGGCCACTTCGGCAACCGCTACCTGGGTGAGTTGAACGCCAGTCTCGACGACGCCACCGGCGCGCTGACCATCACCGGCAGCCGGATGATCCGCGTCTCCGGGCGCTTCGCCACCGACGCCGATGCCGTCACCGGCGATGCGACGCTGAGCGCCGCGGTGGTGCAGCCGGTGCTGGACTATGTCTCGGCCCTGAACGCCGAGATCATCGGCAGTACCGCGATGACCCTGAACGGCCCCACCCACGTCGCCTGCACGCCGACCCCCTGTCAGTACACCGAGGGTACGCGCAATGCCGAGACCGGGCTCGGCAACCTGGTCGCCGACGCGATCCGCTTCGCCGGCGAGGCCGATGTGGCCCTGCAGAACGGCGGCGGCATCCGCACCAGCATCGCCGGCCCCGGTACCCTGTCCATGGGCGACACCTTCAACGTACTGCCCTTCACCAACCTGGTGAAGACCGCCCGCAGCGTGAACGCGGCCCAGCTCAAGGACGTCCTGGAGCAGGCCTATAACGCAACCAGTCCGGGCGGGGCCACCCAGGGCCGCTTCGCGCAGGTCTCCGGGATGCAGGTCTTCTACGACAGCAGCCGCACCGCCCGCACCACGCTGGGCACCGGCGAGCGCATCCGCCGCGTGGTGCTGGACGACGGTACCCTCCTGATCGATAACGGCGTGGTGGTGGATCCCGCCACGACCTTTGCACTCGCCACCATCGACTTCCTGGCCAACGGCGGCGACGGCTATCCCTATGCCGCGAACGGCGTCGTGTTCGAGAACGCGACCAACTCCATCCTGTATCAGGAGGCCCTCGCCGACCTGATCGAGACCCCCAAGGCCCAGGGCGGCCTGCAGCGCCTGGACGCGGCCGACGGCGACGAGGTCACCGCCAACCTCTACGGCACCGAGAACGCCTTTGACCTGCAGGGACGCCTGGTGGACCTGGCCGTCGCCGTGGCCAGCCCCGGCGACATCATCCCCGGCACCCCGCGGCGCGACACCTTGGTGGGCACGGCCGGAGACGATCGGATCACCCCCGGCGTCGGCGGTGACCTGGTCACCGGCGGTGCCGGCGGCGATACCTTCGTCTACCAGAGCATGCGCGATGCCGGCGATGTGATCAGCGACTTCACCCCCTATGCCGACCGTATCGACCTGACCGCGCTGCTCAGCAGCCTCGGCATCGCCCCGGCCCGCGCGGTGGCCGACGGCCATCTGGTCTTTGCCGATGTGACCGGCGGGGTCAGCCTGCGCATCGACGCCGACGGCCTTGCCGGCCGCGGTGCCCCGCGCCCGTTGCTGACGCTGCGGGGCCTCACCGCCGCCCAGCTGGTCCCGGCGCGGGACCTGGGTCTTTAGATTCGCCGCACCGACCAAGGAACCGCCCACATGAACCACACCCCGAACACCCTGCGCGCATCTGGTTTGATTGGGCTCGGCCTGATCACGCTGGGTCTGATCACCCTGGGCACCACGGCCAGCGCCGCGTCGATCGCCAATGGCGGCTTCGAGGCCGGGCTCAACGGCTGGACCGCGGCGGGCGATGCCAGCGTCGCCACCGCCGCCTTCGGCTCCGGCCCCAGCGCGGGCGCCAACCAGGCCCTGCTGACCAACGCCCTCAACGCCGACGACGACCTGAGCGGCACGAACTACAACGCCTCCGGCAATGCCCCGGTGGAGGTCGGCGGGGCCGGCGGGCTGGAGGAACAACTGGGCCTTGCCATCGGCGCCCTGGACGCCCTCTTGGCCGCGGCCCCCACCGAGGGCTCCGGGCTGGTCCAGACCTTCACCGCCGACACCGGCAGCCGCATCGCCTTCGACTGGAACTTCCTGAGCAACGACACGAGCGCCGCGGACTTCGCCTTCGTCGCCGTGGATGGCATCGTGCGGCTGCTCGCCGACAGCCTGAGTGCCACCCTGATCGCGAGCGGCAGCCCATTCGGCGGCGAGACCGGGTTCAAGACCTTCGTCTCGGACCCCTTCACCAGCAGCGGTCTGCACCGCCTCGCCGTCGGCGTGCTCGACCTCAACGACTACGTCAACTCATCCGCGCTGCTGATCGACGACGTCCGCGGCGTGCCCGCGCCCGCCGGCATCTGGCTGATCGCGGCCGGGCTGTTCGGCTATCTCGGCGCCGCTTGCAGCGGTCGCCGACCCTCTGAAGGCGGCACAGCGGGTGCAGCCTCCCCTGCCATTGCACGCCGCGCCCGCCGGTCGAGGCTCTAGAGGGTACCGGCGCGGGCAAGGCGGCCGTCAGCCCACGGCGTCGGGGTCGATGCCAAGGGCGCGCAGGCGCTCGGCAAGCCGCTCGGCGCGGGCGCGCTCCTGCCCGGCGAGGGCGCGTTCCTGCTCGGCGCAGATGCGTTCCTGCTCGGCACGGGCATCCGCCTGCTCGGCGCGGGCGCGTTCCTGCTCGGCGCGGGCGTGTTCCTGCGCGGCGAGTGCGCGTTCCTGCGCGGCGCGCGCAGCGGCCTCCCGCGCCTGCTCTTCGGCCTCTCGCGCCTGCTTCTCGGCCTGCCGGGCGCGGCGGGCCAGTTCGACCGGGCTCAGGAAGGGCCGGCCGGCGGGGTCGAAGATCTCCAGGGTCTCGGCGCGCAGGGCAAAGCGGATGCCGAGCCGGGGGCTGGTCCAGCCGTTGACGTAGGCCACGGGGGCGAGCCGCCCGTCCTGGCGCAGCCAGACCTCCAGACGGTTTCGCTCGGGGTCGTAGAGGTAATACTCGGCGGCGCCGTGGGTGTCGTAGAACTCCAGCTTGTCCCTGAGTTCCTTGGGCCCGTTCGACGGCGACTGGACCTCGAAGACCACTTGGGGGGCGATGCCGTCCTCCTCCCACTGTTTGTAGGACCCGCGCGGTCCCTTGGGTCGGCCGAAGACCACCATGGCGTCCGGGGCCATGGGGTTGGCGAGGCGCCGGTCCTGGACCGGATACCAGAAGAGGTCACCGGCGACGAAGACATCCGGCCGGTCGGCGAAGAGGATTTCCAGGTTCTCCTTGATCTTGACGATCCAGTCGAATTGCAGCGTATTCTCCGCCATCGGGGCTCCGTCGCTGTCGGGATAGGGGTCGGCGGGGTCGAAACGGGGCACTGGGTTCATGGTGCTGGCTCCGGGCCGGGGGGCGCTGGGTCGGTCTGACTCGCTGCTAAGAATAGCAGCGGCCAGGGGGAACGACACCGGGGGAATGGCGGGGACAGTAGACCTAACGCGTGCTACAGGTCGGTTCGGCGACCTCCAGGGCGATGTCCACCACCTCCGCGGAGAGGTTCAGGAGCCGTCCCTGGACCAGGGCGAACAGGAAAAAGAGGTCCATCTCGCGCAGCATCAGGTAGGCCAGGGCGCGCGCCACCCCCGACTGGCTCTGGTGCAGGAGCCGCCGCGCCGCGTGCGCCCGGTAGCGGCTCATGCGCCGCTGCACGTCCATGACCGTGGTGCAGTCGGCCGCCAGGGTGTCGAGCGGCGGCGGCAGGGCCGCCAGCACCCCGGCGAAGGTCTCGATGTTGACCAGTGCCAGGAGCCGCTCGCGGTGCAGCAGGCGCATGGACGGCACGAGTTGGTAGAAGGTCTCGGAGGGTGAGAGCTGGTAGGAAAAGCGAAAGCGCAGCAGCCACAGCAGGGCCACCCGGTCCAGGTCGGCGCCGATCAACTGTTGCAGGGGGTGCAGGTCGGCGTCGTGGAACTGCAGGAGGCCGCGCGCGAGCCGGGTGTAATAGCGCTGATCGATGGCGGCCTCCAGGGCGAAGGGGTCGCGGCGCTGCTCGTAGACCTCGCGCGCCTGGCGGGCGATCAGGCGCAAGGGTCCGGCCTCGAGTTGGCGCAGCAGTTCCAGGACATTCTCGGCGCGCAGCATCTCCTCGTCGGGCAGGGCGACGATGGCCGGCAGCTCGAACAGGCTGTCGCGGATCGTCTGCTGGTCCAGGTCGTAGAGCTTGCCGCGAATCAGGGTCTTCAAATTGAACAGGGCATACTTGCGTCCCCAGGCGACCACGATGGCGCGCGCGGGCGCGCTCATGGGCCGCACCAGGACCTGCAACTCGGCGAGCAGGACCTGGATCAGGGACTGTTCGATCGCGCGACCGCGGACTTGGGCGCTCTGCTGCTCGTCGAGCAGCGCCGCCAGTCCGAAGCGTTTGGCCAACTCCGGCAGCTGCAGTTGGGACAGTTGCCCGATGCTGTCCGGATCAAAGAGGCGCGTCGCCATCACCGACACGCGGGTGTTCAGATAGGCCTGGTCGGCGGCGGTACTCATCAGCGGTGCGGGTCGATCAGGATCGCGAAGGCGGCCTCCAGGGCCTGCTCCTCGCGCTGCTCGGCCTGGTCGCGCAACTGCACATGGCGCTCGTCGTAGCGGCGGCGCAGCTCGGCGATGTTCTGCTCGGCGCGCTCCTGCGCCTTGGCGAGGAAGGAGCGGTGCAGCTCCGGGAGGCGCCCGGTGAAGCGCTCGTTCTCCGCCTTGGCGTCCGCCAGCGCCGTCTGGATGATGCGGTCCTGCTCCTCTTCGGCCAGACTCGCGATCTTCTCCGCCTGCAGCTCGGCGGCCAGCAGGCGTTGCAGGGTGTCTTCCATCGGGGATACCTCGCGCGTTCGTTTATGCCCTGCATACCTTACGACAAGCACCGGCGGATTGCGCGGGCTGGTCATCATCGGCAGCGCTCAAGGCCCCATCAGACACCCCAGGAAATCGAGTGTGATGCGCGCGGTGACGCCCCACAGCAGTTCGCCGTCGTACTGGTCGAAAAAGGCGATCTCCCGGGCCTCGGGGTGGTCCGGGGCCGGGTAGGCGCGCACCCGATGGTGGCCGGGGGTCCCGAGCCAGGCGAGCGGGATGCTGAAGATGCGCGCGACCTCCCGCGGGTCGGGCCGCAAGGGCTGGGGCCAGGGGAATTCGCCCACCACCGGGGTGACCAGGAACCGGCTGACGGTCGCCAAGGGCCGCAATGCGCCCAGGACCCGCACCTGCTCCGGCGCCAGGCCGATCTCCTCGTGCGCCTCGCGCAGGGCGGTGGCGGTGCTGTCGCGGTCCGCGTGCTGGCGGCGGCCGCCCGGGAAACCGACCTCGCCGCTGTGCCGGTCCGCGAGGCGCACGGCGCGGCGGATGAAGATAAGGTGCCAGGCGCCGTCCCGGCAATAGAGCGGCAACAGGACGGCGGCCTGCTCCGCCGCCGCGTCCGCGCCCGCCCCGGGCAGTTCCGCCCGCGGGGTGCCGCGACAGGCGTCCGGGCTCAGGCGCTCGCGGATGCGCTCGCCGGTGAGTCGATCTGGTGCCAGAGCGATTCTCGGAAAACCTTTTGTCAACGAAGCAGGTACCTTGCAGGGTGGATAAGGAACGGTTCAACAATAGGTTAAACAAGCCCATCAGGGAAGGTTTGTCGCGTCGTTGTCGTTGTCGTAATCGAGGTTATCGTAGCGTCCGGGATTCTCTCGCACGCCAAATTGCATCGCTTCTTCGATTACGATCTCGACAACGACAACGACAACGACAACGATTGCGAGCGGGACGGGGTTTGCAACCCCGTCCTGAACGTTTCGGGCCCGGCAGCCGCCCGTGGCCTTCGCGGGGCGTCGAAAACCTTGCGGACGGGGCGAATGCCCCGTCCGGCATTGAGGTCAGTCGTCCGCCTGCTGCACCCGCAGCGCCTCCGCCTCCAGGCTGGCGAAGGCCGCGGCGACGCGCGGCGGGTCGGCGGCGCGGGCGGCGCGCTCCAGGGACTCGGCCGCCTCGTCGAGGGCCGGGACACCGCAGTAGCGGGTGGCCCCGCGCACCTGATGGGCGAGTTCGGCGAGTCCCTCCCAGTCGGACGCCGCGACCTCGGTGCGCAGGGCCGCCAGCTCACCCGGCAGTCCGGCCAGCAGGGCGGCGAACAGTTCGGCGGCCAGGTCCGCATCACCGCCGGCGACGGCCAGGGCGGACACGCGGTCGCGAGCGGGGAGTTGGGAGAGGGGGGTGACGGGCGCTTGGTCCAAGGTCTGGCTCCTGCGGGGTGGGTCGCCGACTACTCTGCCGACTACTCTATAGCTTGGCCCCGGGGCCGTCCACCCGCGCTCCGGCTTGGTTGCATGACGGCGCTGGTGCACAATCGCGGGACCGAAGTCACTGCCGGTCCGCCCGCACCTTCATGCCCCAGCCCGCCGCGCCCATCCGGCCATTGATCCCACCGGTAACCCTATGAATAAGCGTCCTATCGGTTCCACCATCGAGCATTGCGTCGGGACCACCCCCCTGGTGCGCCTGCAACGCCTGCCCGGCCCCACCGACAACCTGATCCTGGTCAAGCTCGAAGGCAACAACCCGGCCGGCTCGGTGAAGGACCGCCCGGCGCTCAACATGCTGCGCCGCGCCCAGGAGCGGGGCACTATCAGGCCCGGCGATACCCTGATCGAGGCCACCAGCGGCAACACCGGGATCGCACTCGCCATGGCCGCGGCCATCATGGGCTACCGCATGGTGCTGATCATGCCGGAGCACATGAGCGTGGAGCGCCGGGCGGTCATGCGTGCCTTCGGCGCGACCATCGTGTTGACGCCGCGCGCGGGCAGTATGGAGGCGGCCATCGATCTGGCCAATGCCATGCAGGCGCGCGGGGAGGGGGTGCGGCTCGATCAGTTCTCCAACCCGGACAATCCGGCCGCCCACTATGCCGCGACCGGCCCCGAGATCTGGCACGACACGGCCGGACGCGTCACCCATTTCGTGAGTGCCATGGGCACCACGGGGACCATCATGGGGACCGGGCGCTATCTCAAGGAGCAGAACCCCGCGGTGCAGATCGTCGGCGTGCAGCCCGCGGACGGCGCGAATATCCCCGGTATCCGCCGCTGGCCGGCCGCCTATCTGCCGCGGATCTATGACCCCGCCGGGGTGGATCGGATCATCGACATCGCGCAGCCCCTGGCCGAGCAGACCACCCGGGACCTGGCGGCGCGCGAGGGCATCTTCGCCGGCGTCTCCTCCGGCGGGGCCGTGGCGGCGGCGCTCCTGCTGTCGGCCGAGGTCAGCGCCGCGGTCATCGTCGCCATCGCCTGCGACCGCGGCGACCGCTATCTCTCGACCGGGGTCTTTCCGGATTGAGCGGGCGGTGAAGATTTTTGTCCGCAAATGAACGCATAGGAACAGCCACTTGTCAAAAAAGCGCAAACCGCTTCCGCCGGAGATCGAGCTCGAGATCGAGGGCCTGACCCATGAGGGCCGCGGCCTGGCCCATTTCGACGGCAAGGCGATCTTCGTCGACTATGCCCTGCCTGGGGAGCGGGTGCGGATGCGCTACACCCGGGTCCAGCGCCGCTTCGACGAGGGGGCGGCGGTCGCGGTGCTGCGCGCCTCGCCCGACCGGGTGGCGCCGCGCTGCCCGCACTTCGGCGTCTGCGGCGGGTGCAACCTCCAGCATGTCGACCCCGCGGCCCAGATCCGCATCAAGCAGGAGACCCTCGCGGACGTCTTCACCCGCATCGGCAAGGTCAGCCCCGCCGCCTGGCTCCCGCCGCTGGTCGCCGGTCACTGGGGCTACCGGCGCAAGGCGCGCCTGGGGGCGCGCCACGTCATCAAGAAGGGCCGCACCCTGGTCGGTTTCCGCGAGCGCGGCACGCCCTATCTGGCCGACCTGACCCGCTGCGAGGTGCTGCACCCGAGTGTGGGCGAGCGCCTGCAGGTGCTGGCGGAGGCCGTCGGGCGCCTGAGCATCCGCGACCAGGTCCCGCAGATCGAGATGGCGGTGGGGGAGGCGCCCTGCGTGCTGATCTTCCGGGTGATGGCGCCGCCGAGCGCGGCGGACTTGGGCGTCCTCCAGGGCCTCGGGGAGGACTGGGGCTACCATATCTATCTCCAGGAGGGCGGGGTGGACAGCATCCGACCCTTGCCGGGGCAGGGCGTTGAACTACACTATGACCTGCCCCGCTATGGCCTGCGCATGGCGTTCGAGCCGACCGACTTCACCCAGGTAAACCTGGAACTGAACCGTCTGATGTTGGACCAGGCCCTGGACCTGCTGGACCCCCAGCCGGACGAGTCGGTGCTGGATCTGTTCTGCGGCCTCGGCAACTTCAGCCTGCCGCTGGCGCGCCGCGCCGCCGCGGTGCTGGGGATCGAGGCCGACGCGGGCCTCATCGCCCGCGCCGCCGCCAACGCGCAACGCAACGGCATCACCAATGTCCGCTTCGAGACGGCCGACCTCTATGCCGACCTCACCGATGCCCCCTGGCTGCGGGGTCAGTATCACAAGGTCCTGCTGGACCCGCCGCGCAGTGGCGCATTGGCGGTCCTGGACTGGCTGCCGCGCCTGGGGGTGCAGCGGATCTGCTACGTTTCCTGTTATCCCAGCACGCTCGCCCGGGACGCTGACCGCCTGGTCAACGCCCTGGGTTACCGGCTGGTCAGTGCCGGGGTGATGGACATGTTTCCGCACACCGCGCACGTCGAGTCCATGGCCCTGTTCGAACGCCCTTGAACCCGCACCACGGGAGTCTTGCATCATGGGGATTGAGATCGAGCGTAAATTTCTCGTCAGGAACGACACCTGGCGCGCCCTCGCGCAGGGCGAGACGCGCATCCGCCAGGGCTATCTGGCGACCACCGGGACCCTGACGGTGCGCGTGCGCCTGACCGAAGACAGCGCCTACCTGACCCTCAAGGGCCCGCCCCTGGGCCTGGCGCGCTCCGAGTTCGAGTACCAGATCCCACCCGCGGACGGCGAGGCCCTGCTGCGCGAACTCGCCATCCTGCCGGTGGTCGAGAAGGTCCGTTACCGGATACCCGGCGGCCAGCACCATTGGGATCTCGACGTCTTCACCGGCGACAACGCTGGCCTGGTCCTGGCCGAGATCGAACTGACCCGCGAGCACGAGCCCTTCGACCTGCCCGACTGGGCTGGGCTTGAGGTCACCGGCGACCCCCGCTACTCCAACGCCAACCTGGCGCGGCGGCCGTTCAAGGAGTGGTAAACGGGCACGGCAGTCAGTCGCCGGTCAACCGGCGGTCGAGGCTTCAGCCGGTGGCCGTTGCGGCGCCGCCGCAGCCCAGGTGGGGCAGTTTGAAACCAAGCGTGGACGCCAGAAAGTGGACGAGCAGGCGGAGCCCGAGTGTCTCTGCAGCGAGATCGGGCGGCTGAAGATGGAACTGGACTGGTTGAAAAAAAGTCCGGACTGAGCCTGCGAGCACCCGGCGCGCGTGGATCGTGCGTGAGGATGCGTTGGCGCTCAGCCGCCAATGTGTTTTGACATCTACCGAGGCTGAAGCCTTGGACTCCAGGGGCTTCGGCTGCGGCGCTTCAACTCAATGGCAGTGCTGCTTGCGCGTGGGAACGAGAAGACAGACCACCCAAACGCCCAGGGGCGCCCTGAGGCGCCCCTGGTCCAAGCCGAATCTAAGCGTGCGCCCGCCGCGGGCCGCGGGGCTCAGCCCGCGCTGATGCGGTCGGCCTTGGCCTGCAGCTCGTCATGGGTCTCTTCGTGGGCCGGGTCCTTGATGATGCAGTCGACCGGGCAGACTTTCACGCACTGGGAGGTCTCGTAGTGGCCGACGCACTCGGTGCACAGGTCGGGGTTGATCACATAGGTCTCGTCGCCCTGGGAGATGGCGCCGTTGGGGCACTCGGGTTCGCAGACGTCACAGTTGATGCACTCGTCGGTGATCAGCAAAGCCATGAGAAGACTCCTCTAGTTCAAAGGCGCGGGATCACGCCTGGTGGTCGTTGGGGTGAGTGGTGGAGAAACGATCGGTACCCGCGGCGGGCACCCGGCGCGGAACGCAGTTGCGTATAAGCGCCCACGCGGCCTGTTGTCAAGCTGCCCGGTGCGGTCCCGGGCGGCAGATATTACCCAAAGCGCGCCCGCAATGCAGCCTGCACGCCGGGGGCGACGAAGGACGAGACATCGCCGCGCAGGCGCGCAATCTCGCGCACCAGGGAGGACGAGATATAGGAATACTGTTCCGCCGGGGTCAGGAACAGGGTCTCGATGTCCGGGGCCATACGGCGGTTCATGCCGGCCAGTTGAAACTCATACTCGAAGTCCGAGACGGCGCGCAGGCCGCGCATGATCACGTGGACGCCCAGTTCGCGGGCATAGTTTACCAGCAGGCCGTTGAAGGAGACGACCTCCACCCGCGGCTGGCCGTCCAGCACCTCATGGACCAGGGCGACGCGCTCCTGCGTCGTGAAGGTCGGGGTCTTGCCGGTGTCCGCCGCGACCGCGACCACCACCCGGTCGAAGAGCTGTGCGGCCCGCACGATCAGGTCGGCGTGACCGTTGGTGATGGGATCGAAGGTCCCGGGATAGACCACACTGCGCACGAGGCGGCACTCCGTTCTGGGATGGACCGGCGCGCCCCGGGGCCGCGACCGTCAAATGGGTGCGAACGATAGCACAGGCGTGCCCCTGGGCGCATGGGGCCGGCGCGTCGCGCGGCGACGCTTGTGGGAGCCCGTAGGGTCCGCTGCGCGGACCGCCGCTCGCGCAAACCCCGTAGGGTCCGCTGCGCGGACCGCTGCCCGTGCGCCCAGGCCGTAGGGACCTCGCAGGCCGCCGTGGCCTCGTCGCGGCTAAAGCCGCTC
This sequence comes from Candidatus Thiodictyon syntrophicum, assembly GCF_002813775.1. Classification (NCBI taxonomy): domain Bacteria; kingdom Pseudomonadati; phylum Pseudomonadota; class Gammaproteobacteria; order Chromatiales; family Chromatiaceae; genus Thiodictyon; species Candidatus Thiodictyon syntrophicum. Next base: position 4,700,195 of record NZ_CP020370.1, on the reverse strand, counting down.
CCACAGCATCGCTGCGCGACTGTCGGGTAACGGTCAGCCGGGAGGCGGTGACGAGCCCCCCCGTACCAGCGCCAACCCATACCGCACCTGCCCGGCGGTGCCCTCGCGCACCAGTTCCCAAGCCTGCGGCAGCGCCGGGAAGCCCGCCCGCTCGGCACTCTCCAGATAGACCCGGGCGCCGGGCGCGAGCCACCCGCGCGCGTCCAGCAGGGCGCAGGCGGGGGCGAGCAGCCCGTCGGCAAAGGGCGGGTCCAGGAACACGATATCAAAGGGCCTGGGCTCCCCGGCGAGCCAGGCGAGCGCATCCGCCGCGATCACCTCCACATTCGCGGCGGCGAGCGTCTCCACATTGGCAAGGAGTTGCCGCGCCACCGCCGCGTTGCGCTCGACCAGCACCACCCGGCCGGCGCCGCGGGAGGCGGCCTCCAGCCCCAGTGCGCCGCTGCCGGCGAAGAGATCCAGACAGCGCGCCCCGGGCAGCACCGGGGTGAGCCAGTTGAACAGGGTCTCGCGCACCCGGTCGGCGGTGGGCCGCAACCCCGGCTGATCCGGGATGGGCAGGCGCCGGCCCCGGTTGCGCCCGCCGATGATGCGCAGGTGCCCGGGACCGGACCGGCCGGCGACCCCCTTAACCCGGCCCACCGGCGGCCGGGGCCGCGGCCGGATCAGGAACCGCAACCGGCGCCTGCTCGCCCCCGACCGTGACGATGGCGAGCCGCTCCGGGTGGACGCGCCGCGCAAAGGCGTCACGAATCTGTTCCGCGCTGATGGCGTTGATGCGGTCGGTGAAGCGGTCCAGATAGTCGAGCGGCAGCCCGTAGAAGCCGATGACCGCCAGATACGGGATGATCTCGGCGTTCTCGGCGATGCGCAGCGGAAAGCCGCCGGTCAGGTTTTTCTTGGCGGCGGTCAGTTGCGCGTCCGTCGGTCCCGCGGCGGCGAATTGCTTAAGCGCATCGACCAGGACCCCGAGCGCCTGCCCCGCCTGCTCGTTCTTGGTCTGGAGCCCCATCAGGAAGGGCCCCGGCTGGGCCAGGGGGATGAAATAGCTGAAGGTGCTGTAGGACAGCCCGCGCTTCTCGCGCACCTCGTCCATCAGGATCGATACCAGCCCGCTCCCGCCCAGGATGTGATTGCCCAGATAGAGCGCGAAATAGTCCGGGTCGCCCCGCGCCATGCCGGGCTGACCGGCCAGGACGTGGGTCTGGCTGGAGGGGAAGGCGAGCTGTTCCAGGGCCGCCGCGCTCAGGTCCGGGACCGCCGGCAGGGGGGGCGCGCGCTCCCCGGCCGGCAGGGTGCCGACCACCTGCTCCGCCAGGGCCTGCGCCGCCGGCCGGTCCAGGGCGCCGACGATGGCGACCACCGCATTGGCCCCGGTGTAGTAGCGGTCATGGAAAGCCTTCAGGTCCGCGGCGGTCAGGGCGCGCACCGACTCCTCGGTCCCGCTCGGGTCGGAGGCGTAGGGGTGGGCGCCGAAGACCTGACGGTAGAGCGCCTTCTGGGCGACCTTGGCCGGCTGTTCCTGCTCCTGACGCAGGCCGATCAGGGCGTTCTCGCGGTTGCGCTCCAGGGCGTCCGCCGGGAAGCTCGGGGCTGCCAGCACCCCGGCCAGGGTTTCCAACGCGGTCGTGAGGGCCGGCTCCCGGGTCAGGCTGCGCACGGCGACCGAGGTCATGTCCCGGTCCGTGGCGGCGCTGAGCGAGGCGCCGACGTTCTCCATCCGCTCGGCGATGGTGTCGGCGTTCCAGTCCCGGGCGCCCTCGTTCAACATGCCGGCGGTAAAGGCGGCCAGCCCCGGGCGCTCGCCGTCGCGCGCCGCACCGGCGTCGAACACCACCCGCACATCGACCATCGGCAGTTGCGGCGCCGCCACGAACAGCACCCGGGCGCCGTTGGCCGTCTGCCAGGTCTCGATCTTGGGGGTGGCCTGGGCGGTGGTGCCGAGCAGCAGCAGGGCGGCGGTGAGGGTGGCGGGGAAGAGATTGGCCGCAAATGAACGCAAATGAACGCCAACCAAGACAGCGGCCCGCTGCGCGCGCCCGTAGGGTCCGCTGCGCGGACCAGCGGACCCGCAAACACCCCGCTGCTCCGCGCTCCAGCGAACCGGGTTCAAGCGACTGGTCTCAACGTACATTGCCATGTCCTCCCACCCCTGCCGGGGCCTTCTTCAATTGCTTGCCGTCCACCGGTTGGGGGTCCAGGACGGCGACCGTGAGCCGGTCCTGGGTCAGGTATTTCTGCGCCACCGCCTGGACCTGCTCCGGGGTCACCGCGGCGAGTCGCTCCACATACTGCTCCGCCAGTTCCCAGCCGAGCCCGACCGTCTCCAGTTGCCCCAGCTTCACCGCCTGGTTGAAGACCGAGTCCTGCTCATAGACCTTGTTGGCGATCAACTGGGTGCGGATGCGCTCCAGTTCGGCCGCCGCCACCGGCTCCTGCTTGAGGCGCTCCACCTGGGCGCGCAGGGCCTGCTCCAGGGCCGGGATGTCGTGCCCCTTGGCCGGCACCCCGTCAAGCTGGAAGAGCCCGGGCAGCCGGCTGAAGGCGCTGTAGGAGGCGCCGGCCGAGGAGGCGATCTGGCTGCCCCGCACCAGTTCACGCTCCAGACGGGCACTGCTGCCACCGTCCAGGATCGAGGACAGGACCTCCAGTGCATAGGGTTCCCAGGGCGCCGCGGCATCCACCACGGCCGGCGTCTTGTAGCCCATCAGCAGGTAGGGCTCCTTGGCCGGGGCCTTGACCTGCAGCCGCTTCTCACCGCGCTGCTCCGGCTCCGCCTGGGTCTTGGGCGGGGCCACGGTCTCCGCCTTGAGCGGGCCGAAATGCTGCTCGGCCAGGGCAAAGACCTGCTCCGGGTCCACGTCCCCGACTACCACCACCGTCGCATTGTTCGGTGCATACCAGAGCCGGTACCAGTCGCGCAGGTCCTCCACTTTGAGCTGTTCCAGGTCGCCGGGCCAGCCGATGACGGGGTTGCGGTAGGGCGAGGCGGCGAAGGCGACCGCCTCGAACTGCTCCCCGGTCAGGGCCTGGGGGTCATCGTCCGTGCGCATCCGCCGCTCCTCCGTGACCACGTCGCGCTCCTTGGCGAAGTCGTCCGGATCGAGCCGGAGGTTGCGCATCCGGTCGGCCTCCAGTTCAAAGGCAATCGCCAGCCGATCGCTCGCCAGGTTCTCGAAATAGGCCGTGTAGTCGGACCCGGTAAAGGCGTTCTCCTCCGCGCCGTTCTCCGCCACGATGCGTGAGAACTCACCGGCCGGGTGCGCCGCGGTGCCCTTGAACATCATGTGTTCCAAGAGGTGCGAGACCCCGGTGATGCCCCCGTACTCGTAGCTGGAGCCGACCTTGTACCAGACCTGGGAGGTCAGGACCGGTGCCCGGTGGTCCGGCTTGACCAGGACCTTGAGGCCATTGCCGAGCTGCCGCTCGAAGACCTTCGGGGGATCGGCCAGGGCCGTCAGGGGCGCCGGCAGGGCCAGGATCAGGGGTAGTGCGAGGAGGGCGCGGGCAATGGGTCGTCGGTGCATGGGGGCTTCCGGTGTCGGGCTTGACTGGCTCCCCATGGTGGGGGCGGCGGCCGGGTCCTGCCAGGTTTGCGGATGACAGTTTGGTCATGGGGGCGGCCTTGGAGGGGCTGGTGTCCGCGGGTTGTCCCCCAGCGAGCCCGCGCGTATCTTTGTCAACGGATCGAACCGAACACGTCATAGCTGCCAACTGACTACCACGCCCAAGGGAGGCCCAGGTGATGCAAACCAAGGCTCAGCAGATCATCGACGACGCCCTGCGACTGGACTCCCATGCACGCGCGACGATCGCGCAGACATTGCTTGAAAGAATTGATATTAAAGCGCATTTTGAGGTCTCTCAGAAATGGCGCCAGGAACTCGCGCGCCGTTGCGCCCAGATCGACGCCGGTGACGTCGCGCTGATCCCCGGAGACTTGGTGCTGGCCGGTCTGCGGGCGAAATACGGACCCCAGTCAGCCCCCACTGCTGTCAGGTCAAGCGCCGCAGCCCAAGCGCCTGGAGTCCAAGGCTTCAGCCTTGGAGCGCGCCAAGGCTGAAGCCTTGGACTCCTGCTGCTCTCCCCGGAGTTCTTCGCCAGTGACTTCATCGCCGCGAACGAGATCCCTCACTTCATCGAGCCCCTTGGTCCCAGGACCGTCGCCATCCACAAGCCCCTGGTCCCGGTGGGCCTCAAGCCGGTCCCGCTCGACGGCAGCGCGGATTTGAAGGGCCTACAGCACGTCCAGGTCTTCCGCGATGACCGCGGGCGCTGGTTCAGCCAGACCGGCGGCCACATCCGCGAGGCCTTCGCGGATCAGCTTGTCGCCGCGATGTTTGCCAAGCTGCGGGGCGGCTTACCGCGGGGCGCCGACTGATGCGTCGGCAGCGGTCCGCGCAGCGGACCCTACGCGACGCCGCATCCGTCCGGTGGGCCGCCGACGCCTCCCGTAGGGTCCGCTGTGCGGACCTTCCTCCTTCGAGGGTGATATCCGCCGCGGCCAGGGGGCCGCTCCTACCGCGTAGGAGCGGCCCCCCGGCCGCGACGGGTTACCGCAAGGGCGCATGGCCGCAGCTATGATCAAGGCTGCCCGACCGCAGAAGCCCGCAGGACGGATGAAGCGCCGGCACAATCCGGGTGCGGTCTCGCAGACAGGCATGCAATCCGCGGCTTCCAGCCGAACCCTGGATCGATCACGCAAGGCGCAGAGACGCAGAGAATACGGAGTGAATCATGCCGTCCGATACACCCGAGCCGCTCCCGCGACCAATCGACGACGACACCGTCGAGTGCATCACCCGCTTCAACGAGGGCGCCATCCAGGGCCTCCCGGCGGACCTTCAGGACCAATACGTCAGCGTCCAGTCCGAGGGGATCGAGCCATCCTATCTGCTGATCTATGCCGAGAAGGAACGCGATGACGCGCTGAAGCTCCACGAGGCCCTGGCTGACCATCTCGCCGCCGGCGGCTGCCACTGGCAAATGCGCGGTCACACCGGACAGGCTTCAGGGGGCTGAAGCCGCTCCCACGGGGGCTGGCCTGAGGTTCAGGGTAGCGGCTGGGACTCCTGAATGCGGCCTCACCGACCGCAATCGCATCAGCGCTGCGCGACCGGCGCCTCCCCGGCATAGGCGATGGCCTGTTGGACCTGTTCCCCGGTCGGGTTTTGTCCGGTATAGAGTACGAATTGCTCCAGGGCCTGGATGGCGATGACCTCGGCGCCGGTGATGACCTGCTTGCCCAGGTCGCGGGCGGCGCGGATGAGCGGGGTTTCGGGCGGGATGGCGACGACGTCGAGGATGGTCGTCGCGGTCGCGATTTGTGCGGGTTCAAAGGCGAGGGCCGCCGCCTCCGGGCCGCCCGTCATACCGATGGGGGTGGCGTTGATCAATAGCCCGGCCGCGAGGTCGGCGGCGGCGCGCCATTCCAGGCCATAGCCCTGGGCCAGTGACTGCCCGGCGGTCCGGTTTCTGGCGATGACGCAGCCGTGCCGGAATCCGGCATCGTGCAGGGCGCAGACCACCGCCCTGGCCATGCCGCCGCTGCCGCGGATGGCGAAGCGGGTGCTGGGCGGGACCTGATGCCGATCGAGCAGGCGCCGGATGGCGATGTAGTCGGTGTTGTAGCCGCGCAGCCGCCCGGCGTCGTTGACGATGGTGTTGACCGCGCCGATCGCGGCGGCGGCGGGGTCCACCTCGTCCAAGAGCGGGATGCAGGCCTCCTTGAAGGGCATGGAGATGGCGCAGCCGCGGATGCCCAGGGCGCGGATGCCGTTGATGGCGGCCGGCAGGTCGGTGGTGGTGAAGGCCTTGTAGATGTAGTCGAGGTCCAGGGCCTCATAGAGAAAGTTCTGGAAGCGGGTGCCGAACTGCCCCGGTCGCGCGGAGAGTGACATGCACAGGAGGGTGTCTTTGCTGATGGGTCTGGCGGGCATGGCGTGGCTCCTGATGGGGTAAGAAGCGTCTCACACAAAGACACAAAGAACACAAAGAAAAACAGATCATTGAAGGCATTGGGCCGATCATCGCCCGGCTAATCTTCTGGACCAACATTTCGCTTTGAAGATCTTTGTGATCTTTGTGTCTCTGTGAGAGAATTACTCTTTCACGTCACCCACCGCGACGCAATTGCTCGGTGAGCTTTTCAAATTCGCGGCGCATCTCCAGGTTCTCGAAGGGCCGCAGGGCCGGTACCTGGCGGTTCATCAGCCCTTCCAGCAGCCGCCGGCTGGACTTGACGAGCCCGACCAGTTCGCCGGAGACGCGCACCGTCTCGAAGGTGTTCCAGGCGGCGGCGATGTCCTTTTCCAATTCCAGCCGGGCGCGTATGACCTGCGCCTTCTGGTCGTTGAGATATTGGCGATAGACCCCGGCCGCCTCGATGGTGAGCCGCTGTGCCTCCAGGTTGGCGGCGAGCAGCTCGCCCTTGCCCGGGGAACTGCGCTGGAGGTCGCGCGTCTCGCCGGTGAGTTGCTCGGCACGGGTGATGATGGCGTTGATCTGGGGGATATACTGCTCGCCGATCGCCTCCTCGATCTTCTGGTGCATCCGCTCCAGGGCGCGCAGCAGGACCACATACATGCCGTAATAGCGCCGCGCGCTCTGCAGGTCCTCACCGCTCTGCGCGACCAGTTGCTCCAATTGGTTGGTCACTGATTTGACATTGTCGAACAGGATGCCGAGATCGACCATGTTGTCGCCGACCACGGTGGAGAGCAGGAATTCCACCTGTTCATCGCTCAGGTCCACCCCCAACTGGCGCACCGCCGCGGCGAATTCACGCTTCACCTGGCCGAGTTGCTCATTGAGCCGCTTGATCTGCGCCTCCTTCTCCGCGATCAGGCGGTCGTAGTCGGCCACCGTGCGCTTGATGGTGGACTCGGTGGGGGCGGCGACCCGGTTCTGCCGGTAGTCGGCGATGGCCGCGCGCGCGGCGTCGATCTCGCCCTGGATGGCACGGATGCGCTCGCGAAAGCGCTGCACCGGCGAGGTCGAGAGGATGGTGACGGCATCATCGAGCAGGGCCTCGATCTGCGCCTGGTTGGAGACCTTGTCGGCGCTGAACCAGGCGCTGTCGGGCAGGGCCGCGCGGCGCTCCTCCAGGACCAGGGTCTCCTGTAGCTTGGGGACCACGCCCTCCCAGACCTGGGGAAAGCCCTGGGGCTTGGGACCCATCAGGCCGCCCGCGTCCTGGACCGCCTGCCCTGCCAGGTCGCGCGAGCGCTGCCACCAGGTCCCGGCCGTGTCGCGGGTGCGTTGCCAGAGGTCGGCCGCGTTACCGGTGCGGTCCGGGGCCGGCGCGGTGGGCGCTGGGGCCGCGCCGGGCGGGGGCGGGAGGGCGAGCGGGGTGCCCTCCGCGCCCCTCGGGGCGCCCGGGGAGCTGAGCAGGAGGGCGAGCAGGGGCCAGGCGGTGCGCGTTAGGGGATGAGACATGTGAGCCCTGTGTCGAAGGTGTCGGCGGCGCCTGTTGCCGCGGGGCGGCCGTGAGCGGGTGGCGCAGATTGTAAGCCGATGCGGGGTCCTGGGTGTGGTGCGCTTGGCGGGCTTTGGTCGGGTGCGATCGAAACCGAGTAGTCCTGCTCCCGGTTCCTCCTGTATGCTTTTCCCTACGCTACAACAACGCCTTAGCCCGCGGACCCGTGCTATCCTTTACGCTATAATACCGCCTGATTCGCCCCCGCGTGGTGACTCAGGGGTCACTGATGAAGCAGTAAAGGCGAGCTAAGGCGCTGGGTTATTGGTGCAGGGATATTGCAGACACGCATCATCATCGGCGTATTGCTCAAGGTGGCAAAGCTGGTGTAACACAAGAGGACACCACGATGACGGCAGACATTGAAAGCCTGGTCCTTGAGCATCTGCGCGCGATCCGCGCGACTCAGGCCGACCACGGCGAACGACTCACGAGTATTGAACTGCACCTTGCCACGCTCGGACAGCAAGTCGGCGCCCTGACGACGGCGGTTTACTCGGGCAAGTCCGACTTGGACGGACTGCGGCGGCGCGTTGAGCGCATCGAGCGGCGCTTGGAACTGTCCGAGAGTTGATCCAGCCCCAAGCCCGCGTCCGTCTCCCCGCCTGGCCACTGTGTCCGCGACCCGGCCGGCGGATCGTCGGCGCCCCGGGCGGGTGGCAGCGGCACCCGTGAGGGCCAGTCTCATGGCTCCGGCCGATGGGCTCAAGGTCGGCGGAAACCTGCCCCGACGTGGTGATTTTAACGGGACTCAAAAGAAAACGGCCTAGGGCCGAAGCGCCTAAGCCGTTGTTTTTTTTTGGTGCGCCCTGCGCGACTCGAACGCGCGACCACCTGATTAAAAGTCAGATGCTCTACCGACTGAGCTAAGGGCGCGAAGACCGCTCAGTATAGACGCCTTGGACTTGCTTTTGAAGCCCGGTGTCGCGGCGCTCCCGCGGGGGCGGGCGCTTGCGCCCCGCCGCCGCCCTGGCTGCGGCACTGCCGGCCGGGCGCCGCCGGACTATTTTTGCTCCGTCCCGGTGCGCTCCGCTCCAAGCTTCTGCAAGCGGGTCTGGGCGAGTCGTGCCTCGGTGCTGTTCGGGTACTTGGCGATAAGCAGTCGATAGGCGGCGCGCGCCTGCTCGCGGGCGTCCAACTCGGACTGGATGTTGGCGATCTTGAGCATGGCCTCGGGGATCCGGGCGCTGGTGGGGTTCAATTGGACCAGGCGGTCGAACTCAGCCAGGGCCGCCGGGTAGTTGCGCTGGACATAGTAGGTTTCGGCCAGCCAGTAGCGGGCCTGATCGGTGTATTGGCCCTGCGGAAAGCGGGCCATCAAGTCAGTGAAGGCGGCGGCGGCGTCCGGGTACTTGCGCTGCTTGAGGAGCTCGAAGGCGTCGCGGTAGGCGTCACGCTCGTTGCCGCCGGTGGTCTCCGGGCTCGGCAGGGAGGGGATGCCGACGGCGCCGGGGGAGGAGGGGCTGGGGGCGGTGACCGGGGCCGCCGTCTCGCTGCCGACCGGCGGCTTGAGGTCCTTGCCGCTCAGGTCGAGGGCCCCGGGTCGGGGGGGTGGTGCCGCGCCCGCGGGGCCGACGGCGGGCGTGCCGACGGCCGGGGTGTCCAGGCCCTTGCCGGTGCCCAGGCGGGAGTCGATGTCGAGATACTGGTCGCGCAGTTGCCGCTGGAGCTTCTGGATCTCGAATTTCTGGGTCTCCGCCAGACCGCGCAATTCCTGCACCTCCTGCTGGAGTTGCTGCATCTGAAGCGTGAGACCGGAGGCGCTTTGGTTGTCCATGATGCGTTCGATGCGCGCCACGCGGTCCTCCAGGAGCGGATCGGCGGCGGCGGCGCCGATCAGGGTGGACGCCAGCAGGGCGGTGAGAAGGAGCGGGACAGGGTGGGCGTGGTTCATGCTGGGTTTCGCGTGTGAGGTTGAGGTCGTCATGAGGTTCGTGCCCGCTCTGCGGCCCCCGCGGCGGGCGGAAGGCGTTGCGGGTGGCGATCATGCAGGTTTGGCCGCGTTCATGGGCGGACGAGCGTCTTGGTCCTCGTCCGGCCCCTTGCCTCAGTAGTGGATGATGACCCGCCGGTTCAGTCGCCAGGCGGCGTCGCTGTGGCCGGGGTCGGCGGGCTTTTCCTCGCCGTAGCTCAAGGTGGCCATCTGGTCCGCGCTGACGCCCTCGGCCACCATGAGTTGCCGCACCGATTCGGCGCGGCGGTCGCCCAGGGCCAGGTTGTATTCGCGGGTGCCGCGCTCGTCCGTGTTGCCTTCCAGGGTGACACGCTGGCCCTTGGTCGTGCCCAGGTAGGTCGAGTGGGTGCGAATGACGTCTAGAAATTGGGGTTTGATCTCGGTGCTGTCGTAGTCGAAGTAGATGGTGCGCCGGTAGAGCGGGTTGGCCGGGTCCTCCCAGGGGCCGCGGTAGGTGGGACGCGCGGGCTCGGTTCGCGCCGTGTCGGCGACGCTCGGGGCGGCGTTCAGGGGCAGGGGCGGCGGCAGGCCGGCCCCGAGGGTCTGGGGCTCGGGTTGCGGCTGGGTGCTCGCACAGCCAGCCAGGAGCAAGGCCAGCACCAGCGGGGCGCCGGGCAGTGCGGACAGGTCGCGGCGCGGCGCGGCGCGGGATCGGATCGGGGTCGATATCACGGAGGGCCTCTTCATTTCATCATCGGCGACCAGGCGGGCTCGCGCACCTCACCCGTGTCCTGGGAGAGCCGCTGGCTCCCGCCGCCATCCACCGCGGCGGTCGCGAGCACCCCGCGTCCGTCCTGAATCGTCGCGTAAATTACCATGCTGCCGTTCGGCGCGAAACTTGGGGACTCGTCCAGGTCGCCTTGGCTCAGAACTTTGGTCAAACCGCGGTCCAGGTCCAGGACGGCGATGCGGAACTGGTCATTGACCCGACTCACCATGGTGACGGACTTGCCGTCCGGGGCATAGGAGGCCCGGGCATTGTAGTCGCCCTCGGCGCTGATGCGCTCGGCGGGCCCGCCCGCCGCGGCCATGCGGTAGATCTGGGGGCTGCCGCCGCGATCGGAGGTGAAGATCAGTTGAGTGCCGTCCGGGGACCAGGCGGGCTCCGTGTCGATGGCGAAGTGGTCGGTGACCTGCGTCAGTTCGCGCGTCTGCAGGTTCAGTATATAGATATTGGCGTTGCCGTCCTTGGACAGGGTCAGGGCGAGCCGCTGGCCGTCGGGCGAGAACGCCGGTGAGCCGTTGATGCCCGGGTAGCTCGCGACCAGGTCGCGGCTGCCGCTTGCCAAGTCCTGGAGGTAGATGGCGGCGCGCCGGTTCTCGAAGGAGACGTAGGCCAATCGCCGCCCGTCGGGCGACCAGGCGGGGGACATGAGCGGGTCATTGGACGAGACGATGGTCTGGGGGTTGGAGCCGTCGGCGTCGGCCACCCGCAGCGTGACCGTCTGGCTGTTGCCGCGGCCGCTGGAGGTGATGTAGGCGATGCGCGTGGCGGCGACCCCGGGTTGACCGGTGAGCTTCTCGAAGATCTGATCGGCGATGCGGTGGGCGGTGAGGCGCAGCCCGCCGGCGGTGGTACTGAGATTCCCGGAGGCGATCTCTTTGCCCCCGAAGACATCGAAGAGGGTGTAACTCACACGGTAGCCGCTGCCCTCCTGTTCCACCTGGCCGATCACCAGGCTGTTCATGTTGAGCAGGCTCCAGTCGCGCAGGTCCACCTCGGCCGCGGTGCTGGGCATGGACATCATGTCACGCGTGGGCAGGGCGCGGAACTTGCCCGTGCGTACCAGGTCCGCACTGATGACCGCGGCCACATCGTCCTTGGTGATCAGCCCCGCGGCGACCCCGAAGGGCACCACGGCGATGGGCTGGGCGGCCGCGACCCCGCCCGTGACCTCGATGGTGAGCCGCGCCTGGGCGGGGGCGGTGAGGCCCAGGACGCCCAGCGCCGCGCCGACGAGGGCGGCGATGAGGGTGGGTAATCTGCCGGTGGTCATGGGGCTGTGGTCTCCGGGCCGGATCAGCGCGCGAGCGCCGCGATAGTTGTCTATTGTGCCAGAATCAACGGCCGCAAAAGGCGGTCGGAAACAAGACAGGATGGTTCGGAAGGCCCGGGATCGGCGCCGCGGCACGCTGGACTCGGGCCGTGCTGTGTCAGCCTGAAATCCACAGATGAACACAGATAGACACAGATGTTCTTTGAATTGTCATGCGCTTATCGCTACTGTCACAGTCACCTGCAAGGTGAGCCCCCGACCAAGCGTAAGCCAATGAATAATCTGTGTTCATCTGTGTTCATCTGTGGATGACTGCTCTTTCCAGGATCAGGGGGAAAAATCGAAATCGAACTCCCGGAATTGCTCGAAGGCGGGGCCGGACGGCACCGGGATCGGGGAGGCATTGTAGATGGCCGCGATCACCGATTGATCGAAGGCCGTATTGCCGCTGCTGCGCACCACCCGCACCGAGTTCGGTATCACCTCGCCCCCCGGCATCACCCGCAGCGAGACTTTGGTCAGCCGGTCGGCGGACTGGCCGGGCGGGTGGGTCCAGAACTGGCGGACCCGGTCTCTGACCACCGGGATGTAGCGGTCCACCTCTCGGGCGATCTGCTCGGAGGATGACTGCGAGGCGGCGTCGGACTCACGGGTGCGCTGGGCCTGCGCCATCGTCAGGCGCTCGCGGTCCTCCTGCTCCAAGGCGCGCGCCTCCTCCTCAATGCGCTGTTGCGACTCCTCTTGCGCCAAACGGCGTTCTTCCTCCACGGCCATGCGTTCGGCCTCGGACTCGATCTGGCGCAGGCGCTGCGCCTCCGCTCGGCGCTGCAAGGCCAACTCGGCCTGTTGTCGGCGTTGCGCCTCGGCCTCCAGGCGCGCCTGCTCCTGGCGGATGCGCTCGCGCTCGGAGTGCATCCGGCGCGCCGCCTCTTCGGCCTGACGTTGTATCTGCGCGGCCATGGCCGCGGCCTCCTGGGCCTGGCGTTCCTCGGCCGCGGCCTGTTGGCGCGCCTGGGCCTGGGCCTGGCGTTCGGCGGCCGCGGCCTGGCGGCGGGCCTCCTCGGCGGCATACTGCCGGGCGGCGAGTTCGGCCGCGCGGCGCGCCTGGGTCTCGGTCTCGCGGCGCGCCTGGGCCTCGGTCTCGCGGCGCGCCTGGGCCTCGGCCTGGCGTTGGGCCTCGGCCTGCGCCTCGCGCTGCGCCGCGGCCTGCGCCTGGGCTTGAGCCGCGGCCTGGGCTTGAGCCGCGGCCTGAGCTTGAGCCGCGGCTTGAGCTTGAGCCGCGGCTTGAGCCTGGGCCTCGGCCTTGCGCTGGGCCTCGCGCTGCTGCGCCTGCGCCGCTACCTGACGCGCCGCCTCGTCCGCCTCGCGCTTGGCCTGCGCGGCCGCCGCCTCGGCGGCCAGGGTGGTCGCGTCAGGGGCGGGTGGCGGCGGTGGGGCCTTGGCCTCCTGGGGCTGCTTGTCAGCGGCGCGCCGGGTCTGCTCCGCCCGGAAGCGAGAGACCATTTCCTCCATGGCGCGGTCGCCCAGGAGGGTCGCCTGCACCAGCTTGGGCGTCTGACCGCCAAGCGAGGGGTCCGCCAGAAAGCGGACGCTGACGAAGAGCAGCAGCCCGAACAGCAGGTGCAGCAACAGTGACCAGTAAAGGGCGCGCCGGTTTTCGCGCAGGACCTGCCACATGGTCAGGGTTCACGGTGGGCCGGCGGGGCGGTGATCAGGCCGACGTTGGGCGCCCCGGCCGCCTGTGCCACCACCATGGCGCGCACCACCCGGCCGTAGTCCACCTCGTTGTCCGCCCGCACCAGCACCGGCGTCTCGGGCTTGTACGCAAGGACGGTGCGGATGCGCTCATAGAGCGTCTTGTCGGACGCCGGCAGGTGCTTGTCCTGCCCGGCGTCGAGATAGAAATCACCCATGCGGTCGACCGTGATGATCACCGAGGCCACGGTGGGGCTGGGGATGCCGCCCGCCCGCGCCTGGGGCAGGTTGACCTTGACGCCCTGGGTGATCAGGGGCGCGGTGACCATGAAGATCACCAGCAGCACCAGCATCACGTCGATGTAGGGCACCACGTTGATGTCGGACATGGGGCGGCGGCGGCCGTGGCGGCGCGAGCGCTTGAGCATTGGCTTTCAGGGTCTCGGCGGGGTGGGCGCGTCAACCGCGGCCCTGGCGCTGCAGCAGGGTGGAGAATTCCTCCATGAACTCCTCGTAGCGGTTGTTGAGCCGCTCCACCTGGTTGGAGAAGCGGTTGAAGGCGATGACCGCCGGGATGGCGGCGAAGAGTCCGATGGCGGTGGCGACCAGGGCCTCGGAGATCCCGGGGGCGACCAGCGCCAGGGTCGCCTGGTCGACATTACCCAGGGCGTGGAAGGCGTGCATGATGCCCCAGACGGTACCGAACAGGCCCACATAGGGGCTGGTGGAGCCCACCGTGGCAAGGAAGGACAGGTTGGCATCCAGCCGGTCCATCTCCCGGCTCAGGGCCACCCGCATCGAGCGTTCGGCGCCTTGCAGCACCGCCATCATGTCGCTGCCCTCGATCTTGCGCAGGCGCACATAATCCTTGAAGCCGGCGCGGAAGATGGCCGCCAGGCCGAAGTTCCCCTGATCGTCCGCGCTCAAGTCCTTGTAGAGGACGCTCAGGTCCCCGCCGGACCAGAAGCGCTCCTCGAATGCATTGGCGGCCTTGCGCGCATTGCCAAGCACCCGGCCGCGGTCCAGGATCAGGGTCCAGGAGGTGATCGAGGCCAGCACCAGGACCAACAGGACCAACTGGACCACGAAGCTTGCGTGCAGGATCAGGTTGAGGAGGGAAAGGTCGGAACTCATCGGGTCTCTCAGGGCAGTGGGCGCGGCAATCGCCTCCCCGGCGTGGGGCGGGGGCAGGGCGGGCGGACCGGCGAGCCATGAAGTCCGGTGTCGCTAGGGCGGGGAGCTTAACCGCAAACCGCGGATCATGGGCGGAAGAAGATCCCTGGGGGCACCTCAGGGTCATTAAGTCAAGGCGCACTCGCAGACGACGCCGCCGCTGCCTGGAGTCCAAGGATTGCGTCTTGGAGCGCGCCAAGGCGCAATCCTTGGACTCCAGGCGCTTGACTTAACGGCAGCGCGCAGCTCCGGGCCGCCGAGCGGCAGCGGGCGTCGCGTTTGGCGGTGTTCTCAGGCCAAGTCCCGGCGCGCCAGCCGCCGGGCATTGGCGAGCGTGCGCCGGTGCAGGGGCCGCAGCACCCGGCGGCCGCTGCGCCAGGGATTGAACTGGCCCAGCCACAGGTCATAACCCGCCCGCTGGACCTCCATGGCGACCTCCAGCCCGGCCGCGACCTTCTCGCCCCACAGGCGCTGCCATTCCTGTTGGACCGCCCGCTGGCTCGGGTCGGCGCCGGCGAGCCAGTTGGTGCGGCTCATCATGGTATAGGCGGACGTCATCCAGAGTTCGGACGCCACCCAGCCCAGCCGCCACGCCTCCCAGGGATTGCCGAGCGGGATCTTGGTCGGTCGCAGCGTGTTAGTGGTGTGCAGCGTGGCCATGATACTAGGAACCTCGATGTTGTCCTCACTTGTCTCTTAACTTAATTCTTAGTGTTAAGAGGCGCGGAATCTACGGTCCTGTCTCAATGCTCTATATTGTTGGTCCGAGGCCCTCGGTCCCTGCCCCCGCAAAGAGGTCTCCGATGGCCGGTCCGGGACCCGCCGCGCCCGATGGCGGCACCCGTACCGGGACCCGCAGGCCCAGGTGCAGATAGGCGGCCGGGGTCGCCATGCGTCCGCGGGGGGTGCGCATCAGATACCCCTGTTGGATCAGATAGGGCTCCAGCACGTCCTCAATGGTCCCTCGCTCCTCGCCGATCGCCGCCGCCAGGCTCTCCACCCCCACCGGTCCGCCGTCGAACATCTGGATCACCGCCGCCAGCAGCCGCCGGTCCATGTGGTCGAAGCCCAGCGCATCCACCTTGAGCATCGCCAGCGCCTGATCCGCCACCGGTACCGTGATGCGCCCGGCGGCCCGCACCTGGGCAAAATCGCGCACGCGCCGCAGCAACCGGTTGGCGATGCGCGGGGTGCCGCGGGCGCGCCGCGCGATCTCCGCCGCCCCCTCCGGGTCCGTGGGGATCGCCAGGATCTCCGCGGAGCGCCGCACGATGGTGGCCAGGTCCGACGCCGAGTAATACTCCAGCCGTTGGACGATGCCGAAGCGGTCGCGCAACGGCGAGGTCAGGAGTCCCGCCCGGGTGGTCGCGCCCACCAGGGTGAAGGGCGGCAGATCGAGCTTGATGGAGCGGGCCGCCGGGCCCTCGCCGATCATGATATCGAGTTGGAAGTCCTCCAGCGCCGGATACAGCACCTCCTCCACCACCGGGCTCAAGCGGTGAATCTCATCGACGAAGAGCACGTCGCCCGGCTCCAGGTTCGTCAGCAGGGCCGCCAGATCCCCCGGCTTCTCCAGCACCGGCCCCGAGGTCTGGCGCAGGTTGACCTGCATCTCATGGGCGATGATGTGGGCCAGGGTCGTCTTGCCCAGTCCCGGGGGACCGAAGATCAGCACATGGTCCAGGGCCTCGCGCCGGGCGCGGGCGGCGCCGATGAAGATCTCCATCTGCTCGCTGACGGCCGGCTGGCCCACATAGTCCTGGAGCCGGCGCGGGCGGATCGCCCGCTCTATGGCGCCGTCGTCCCCCGCGGCCAGGGGGCTGATGAGTCGGTCCGGGTTGTCGTGCATGGGGGGCGAATTCGTCAGTGCGACGCGCCCGCGCCGTGCTGGTGCCCGGCGCTCCCAGACAATTGCCGATACTCCGAACAGCGCCGCGGGGTCGGCACCCCCTTGCCGGGATTGAGCAGCCCCAGCGGGTCGAAGGCCTGTTTCACGCCGCGGAACTGGGCCAACTCCGCCGGGCTGAACTGGACGCACATCTGGTTGATTTTCTCGATCCCGACCCCGTGCTCACCCGTGATGGTGCCGCCCACCTCCACGCACAGTTCCAGGATCCGCCCACCCAGTGCCTCGGCGCGCTCCAGTTCACCGGGCCGGTTGGCGTCGAACAGGATCAGCGGGTGCAGGTTACCGTCCCCCGCGTGGAAGACGTTGGCCACCGGCAGGCGATATTCCGCGGCCAACTGCGCCGTGCGGCGCAGCACCTCCGGCAGCTTGCGGCGGGGGATGGTGCCGTCCATACAGTAATAGTCGGGGGCGAGGCGCCCTATCGCCGGGAAGGCGGACTTGCGCCCCTTCCAAAAGCGCAGGCGCTCGGCGTCGTCGCGCGACACCTGCACCAGGGTCGCCCCGCTCGCCAGCAGCAGGTCCCGCACCTGCTGCGTCAGTTCGGCCACCTCCTCCAGGGTGCCGTCGAGCTCGCACAGCAGGATCGCCGCCGCGTCGGTCGGGTACCCGGCGTGGGCAAAGGCCTCGGCCGCCTGGATCGCCGGTCCGTCCATCATCTCAAGGCCAGCCGGGATGATGCCGGCCGCGATGATGTCGCCCACCGCGTGGCCGGCGCGCTCGGTGTCATCGAAGGCGGCCAGCAGGGCCTGGGCCCGCTCGGGCACCGGCAGCAGCGCCACCGTCACCTCCACCGTCACCCCCAGCATCCCCTCCGAACCGATATAGAGGGCCAACAGGTCATAGCCCGGTGCGTCCGGTGCCGCCCCGCCGAGTTCGATCAATTCCCCCGCCATGGTGACGAACTTCACCGCGAGCACATTGTGGACCGTCAGTCCGTACTTCAGGCAGTGCACGCCCCCCGAATTCTCCGCCACATTGCCCCCGATGGTGCAGGCGATCTGGCTCGAGGGGTCCGGCGCATAGTAGAGTCCGTGGGGTGCCGCCGCCTCGGTAATCGCCAGGTTACGCACGCCCGGCTCCACCCGCGCGGTGCGCGCCGCCGGGTCCAGGGCCAGGATGCGATTCAACCGCGCCAGACTGAGTACAATCCCATCACCGACCGGCAGCGCGCCCCCCGAGAGCCCGGTGCCGGCCCCGCGCGCCACCACCGGCACCTGGCGCTCGTGGCACAGACGCAAGACCCGCTGAACCTCCGCGACGGTGCGCGGCAGCACCACCAGCAGGGGGAGCTGTCGATAGACCGAAAGCCCGTCGCACTCGTAGGGCCGCACCTGCTCCTCGTGCTCCAGTACCGCGTCCGTCGGCAGGAAGGCACGCAACGCTGCTAACAGGTCGGCCCGGGAGGTCGCCAGCCGGGGGTCATGGAAATCGGTCTGAGAGGATTCAAGCAGGCTCATCGGACAGGCACTCGTACAAACCAGGTCGGGTAGGTCTGAAGATGCGGTACATCAGGAGCCGCATCAACCGCCTACACGGACACTCGATCAGGCCCGTCGGCGGACCCTCGGGTTCCCGCGGCCCACCAGCACCGGGCGCCTTGCCGCGGGTCCACCCGCCCGCCGGCGGTACGCTGGGCTGCTGCCGTGCGTCGACCATCGCGTCATAGCGAACAGGCGGCATGTTGATAGAGGTAGTTGGAGCCACCCCCTTGGACCGCAACGAGTCGTGGACTGACACGGCCTGAAGGATCACAGAAGACCCACGTCGAGTTGGCGCCTGCAGCCGTCGTCGTCGCCGTACCGTCCTGACTGAAGGTCACGGCCGCGACATTGGCGACAATCGTCGTGCTCTCGGAAGCGTTCAGGCGCTTCGTTACCGCTTCCGTTCCATCAAGTATTTGATTAGAATCATCATCCCTGAAAAGTAGCGCACCCTTGGCCCAATCGCCGGTGCCGCCGCAGGCCCCATTTCCGTCATCGGAACAGATGCTGACCGGCGCCGTGCCCATGACCGCCATCGAACGGGCGAGGCTGAGGGTCGCGACAAAGTTGTTCACCGTCGTGGACATCCTGTTGCGGGCCATCAAGGCGCCGAACGGGGGGGCGGCGAACATCAGCACGATCACCATGATGGCCAACGTGATCATCAGTTCGATCAACGTGACCCCGCGCTTGGCACGCATCGCTCTGGTCAGCAGTCCTTGCACGAAGTCACGGGCAGGCCGAGCCTGATCCAGCCGGGCCCGGCCGCGCTGCCCGCCATGCCGTCGGCGACGCTGTAGACCCGAGTAAATCCATGATCTGCAAGCGTTTGTTGCATGTGAGCGCTTCGGTTGCCGGTGCGGCAGATGAGCGCGATCGGGGCTGCGTAGTCACCCCGGACCTGGGCCAGGACCGCAGCGGCGAAGCCGTCCGGACCCTTGGGGTCCTGCATCATGATCGACGCGGCGCCGGCGGCGATCCCGGTCTCGCGCCATTCGGCGGGGGTGCGGATGTCGATCAGCGTGAGCGTGCCGGCCTTGGCCTGGTCGTGCGCCGCCGCGGCGGTGAGCGTGGGGCCGGGCTGCGCGAGGCAACCGCAGAACAGCGTGACCGTCGCCAGGGCGAGCGCGGGCAATCGCAGGTAACCAGACACGGCGCTTCTCCATCGGCGTGGGGACCCGCCGCGTCGGCGGGTCTTCACGCTCGTCATAATCGGAAAGAGACTCCAAGTCCCCCGGCGGTGGGTAACCGCCGGCGGCTCAGGAGTCACTGACTGAGGTCTGCTCCAGGGGGGTTGGCGTCCCGCCCGGATCAGCCCTTGGAGCCCAGGCGCAGGCCGCCGTGGATGAAATACACGTCGCCGCTCAGCGCCTCGTTACGGTAGATGTCCGCGACCAGTTGCGCCACTTCCTCGGGTTCGATCAAGCGGCCGATGGGAATGTCCTGAAGGATCTTGTCCAGGGCCTGTTGATTCATGTTCTTCACCATCGGCGTGCCGACGTAGCCCGGGGCTACGGCCACGCAGCGGATCTGATTGGACAGACCGCGCCGGAAGAACTCCGCGGTGATCACCTTGGGCATCACCGACATGGCGGCCTTGGTGGAGGAGTAACTGATCTGGCCGGCCGTGCCCAGTGAGCCGGTGGAGGAGACCAGACAAATGAGCCCCTTGCACTTGTTGTCGATCATGCGCGCGGCACATTCGCGCACGGTCAGGAAGACGCCGTTCAGATTGATGTCGATGACCTTCTTGAAGTCGTCGAACGACAGCTTGCGCGTGACCTTGCCGGTTTCCCGGTCCGGGGAGACCATCATGCCGTCCTTGATGATGCCGGCAAAGGGCGCGACCAGATTGATGGCACCGAATTTCTCGATGGCGGTATCGGCAAGCCGGGCGGTGTCCTCTTCGCTGGTGACGTTGCCGACCACCGTGACCACCTCACCGCCCAGCGCGGCGAGCGCCGCCGCGGCCTTCTCCAAGGGCTCCTGCGCCACGTCGGCCAGCACCACCTTGCCGCCGTTCTTGACCCAGTGTTCAGCGATGGCATAGCCGATGCCGCCGCCGCCGCCGGTGATGACCGCGACCGAACCTTTGATTTCCAACATGTCGTTAACCTCCGCGTTACTTCTTGATGATCGATGCGCCGCCCCAGTCAGAGACGGCGTCCGTTTGTAATCGGTGCCAGGGTGGTGGCGCGCTCGCTGCGGCGTAAGGCCCCTCGCGGCACGCCCCCCGGCCCGGCCGGAGTATAGCCGAAGACTCCCCGTTCGTCCCCGGAAGATAAAGGCTCCCCGTGGGAGCGGCTTGCAGCCGCGCTGCGAGGCCGCGGTAACCTGCGGCGCACGGCATTTTACGGGGCGCAGTCGCGGCTGCAAGCCGCTCCGGCTGGGTCCCGGCGCGCCCCTCACGGCAAAGCCGGAGGGACGGGCGT
Source organism: Candidatus Thiodictyon syntrophicum (assembly GCF_002813775.1). Classification (NCBI taxonomy): domain Bacteria; kingdom Pseudomonadati; phylum Pseudomonadota; class Gammaproteobacteria; order Chromatiales; family Chromatiaceae; genus Thiodictyon; species Candidatus Thiodictyon syntrophicum. The sequence continues at coordinate 4,680,077 of NZ_CP020370.1, read as the reverse complement.
CTTGCCCGTCCCTGGTGACCGGACGTTCTCACGGACCGGGCGTCGTTGTCGTTGTCGTTGTCGTAATCGTGCTCGGATCATTCGATTACGACAACGACCACGCCCACGACCACGACAACGACAGCGTACCCGGGATTTCGGCCACCACATCAGTTCTGATCGTTCCCACGATCGACCCCTTGTGTGGTCCCCACGGGTCGGCACCCCCGCGGCCCGGGCGCACCGAAACTTGTCAGTCCGCTCGGTATACACTGCCACCCCATCGACGCCAGCCCCAACGGAGCGCCCCCATGACCGATTCCATTCTCATCGGCACCGGTACCGTGCCGGTCGCGATCAACCTGCGCATGGCCAACCGCCATGGCCTGGTCGCCGGTGCGACCGGCACCGGCAAGACCGTGACCCTGCAACGCCTGGCGGAGCAGTTCAGCCGGGCTGGCGTGCCGGTCTTCCTGGCGGACGTGAAGGGGGACCTGGCCGGGCTCAGCCAGGCCGGCGGGGCCAACGTGAAGGTGACGCAGCGGGTGGCCGAGATGGGTCTGGAACAGGCCGAAGGCTTCACCTACGCCGCCAATCCGGTGCAGTTCTGGGATCTGCACGGGGTCCAGGGCCACCCGGTGCGCACGACCATCAGCGCCTTGGGGCCGCTGTTGCTGGGGCGGCTCCTGGGGCTCAACGAGGTCCAGGAGGGGGTGCTCAACATCGTCTTCCAGTTGGCGGACGAGAACGGCTGGCTGCTGCTGGATCTCAAAGACCTGCGCTCGCTCCTGACCCATGCGGCGGACACCGCCGATGGGCTTCAGACCCGTTGGGGCAATGTGTCGAAGGCGAGCGTCGGGGCCATCCTGCGCCGCCTCCTGGCCCTGGAGCAGCAGGGGGCGACGCGCCTGTTCGGCGAACCGGCCCTGAGCCTGGCGGACCTGATGCAGACCGACCCGCGGGGCCACGGCTACATCAACATCCTGGCGGCCGACCGGCTCATCCACACCCCGGCCATCTATTCGACCTTCCTGCTGTGGCTGCTCTCGGAGCTGTTCGAGACCCTGCCGGAGGTGGGCGACGCGGACCGCCCGCGGCTGGTGTTTTTCTTCGACGAGGCGCACCTGCTGTTCAACGATGCGCCCAAGGTCCTGTTAAATAAGATCGAGCAGGTGGTGCGGCTGATCCGCTCCAAGGGCGTCGGGGTCTATTTCGTGACGCAGAGTCCGCTCGACGTGCCGGAGGCGGTGCTGGGTCAGCTCGGCAACCGCGTTCAACATGCCCTGCGCGCCTTCACGCCGAAAGACCAGAAGGCGGTGCGGGTGGCCGCCCAGACCTTCCGCCCGAACCCGGCCCTGGACACCGAGGCGGTGATTACCGCGCTCGCGCTCGGTGAGGCCCTGGTCTCGACCCTGGACGCGGAGGGGGTCCCGGGGATGGTGCAGCGGGTGAGCGTCGCCCCGCCGGGGAGTCGGCTGGGTCCGGTCGCGGCCGCGGAGCGCCAGGCGGTGCTGGACGGATCGTTGCTCAAGGGCGTCTATGACATCACCATCGACCGGGTGTCGGCCTATGAGATGCTGGCGCAACGTGCGACCGGGGCGGCGGTGCCGACGGGTGGGACTGACCTGCCGGGCGGGGCGCGCGGGACGGGCGGCGGGTCCCGCGGGCGCCAAACCCCGCTGGAGGCCTTCGCGACCAGCGCGGCCCGCGCCCTGGGTAGCCAGGTCGGGCGCCAGTTACTGCGCGGGGTCATGGGTTCGCTGTTCGGGAGCAAGACCGGCGCTAAGGGTTGAGCGCCCGCGGGGCCGCGCGCGGGCTTCCGCGCACCAGCCGGTTGCGGCTAAATTACTGACTTACATAACGACTCGGGAGAGGTTCCATGGGTTCCCATGCCTTCAGCCATGAGATGGCCGTGCGCGATTACGAGTGCGACATCCAGGGTATCGTCAACAACGGCGTCTACCAGAATTATCTGGAGCACGTCCGCCACCTGTATCTCAAGTCCATCGGCATCGACTTCGCCGAATACACCAGGAGCGGTGTCAACCTGGTCGTGGTGCGCGCCGAGCTGGACTACAAGTTCCCGCTGACCAGCGGGGACCGGTTCCGTGTCGATCTGGATTTCGTGCGTGAATCGCGGCTGCGGTTTGCCTTCGACCAGGCGATCCTGCGGCTCCCGGATGAGAAGCCGGTGCTGGCCGCCCGGATCATCGGCACCGCGCTCAATGCCCGCGGCCGACCCCATCTGCCGGCTGAGTTGGAGGCGCTGTTGGCCTAGGGGATCGATCCTGCGATGCCACCCGGTCGTTGCGTCGGGAACAGGCCCTCGGATAGCACAACGGGTTGCCCGAAATCCGGTGCAACCCGTTGGTTTGATTGGCGTCCCCACGGAGATTCGAACTCCGGTCGCCGCCGTGAAAGGGCGGTGTCCTAGGCCTCTAGACGATGGGGACTGAAACGGCTTTTCTGGTCTCGGCGGTCCATGTCCAGGACCAGAAAAAAATCCGGTCTTCCTGTGTTTCCGTGGAAGACCGGATTCTTGGTTGGTGGAGCCAGACGGGATCGAACCGTCGACCTCAACACTGCCAGTGTTGCGCTCTCCCAGCTGAGCTATGGCCCCGATCACATCGAGACGGAAATTTTAGCGGCGGGCGTGCCGCTTGTCCAGCCCGTTTTTTCTTGGCCGAGTCGGCATCGCCCTCAGTGCCGGATCTCAAGTAACATCTCACAATTGCGTGCGGACCGCCCTTGCGCGCATGGTATGCACACCGTCGCAACCCTCAAGCCGGAGTCTCGACTCATGATGCGAATCTTCCTGTTTCTGGCGACCAATGTCGCCGTGCTGGTGGTCATCAGCCTGGTTTTCAACCTGCTTGGCCTGAGCGGCGTCAATGCCAACGGCGGCCTCGACTTGACGTCCCTGCTGGTGATGTCCGCCGTCATCGGGTTCACCGGGTCCCTCATCTCGCTTTTTCTCTCCAAGTCCATGGCCAAGCGCAGCATGGGGGTGCAGATCATCGAGCAACCGGGCACCCCCTTCGAGCGCTGGCTGGTGGACACGGTCGCGCGCCAGTGCGCGGCGGCCGGGATCAGGATGCCGGAGGTCGGCATCTTCGACTCGCCCGACCCCAATGCCTTTGCGACCGGCTGGAACCGCAACGCGGCCCTGGTCGCGGTCAGCACCGGACTCCTCCAGTCCATGACCAAGGACGAGGTGGAGGCGGTGGTCGGCCACGAGATCAGCCACGTAGCCAACGGCGACATGGTGACCCTGACCTTGATCCAGGGCGTGGTCAACACCTTCGTGGTGTTCTTGTCGCGGATCATCGGCAGCCTGGTGGACCAGGCCCTGCGCGGTCCCAACGATCAGCGCTCAGGTCCCGGGATCGGCTATTTTGTCGCCTCGATGATCGCACAGGTATTGTTGTCCTTCCTCGCGACCATGATCGTCATGTGGTTCTCCCGCTACCGCGAATTCCACGCCGACGCGGGTGGTGCCCGGCTCACCAGCCGGCGCCAGATGGTCGATGCCCTGCGCGCCTTGCAGCGCGGCCATGCGACAGCTGACCTGCCGTCGCGCGAGTTCGCCGCCTTCGGTATCAGCGGCGGCATCGGCCAGGGGCTCGCGGCCCTGTTCATGAGCCACCCGCCCCTGGAGGTGCGCATCGCAGCCCTGGAGTCCGGTCGCGATTGAGCTTGTTTCGGACGAGGTCCGGCGGCCCCCCGCAGCGGTCGGTGCGCGCAATCGGGCTCCGGGAGGGTCGGCGCTGTCATCACCGTCCGGCGGCCGTCGGCGCCTGCCGTGCGTTCTCCAGGGGCGGCGGCGGTGGTTTTTGTGTAGCATCGCGGGGTTTGCAGTGCGCCTATCCAACTCGACGAGAAGGCCCCCATTCCCCGTGAGCAGCTTCCGCATCCTGATGTTCGCGCGCTATCTCCCGCCGGAATACAGCGGCGCGGCGTCCCAGGCCCTGCTGCTGGCCAGGCGGTTGCGCGAGCGCGGCCATCGCATCGCGTTTGTGTCGCCGGCCTGGACCGGCGTCCCCCGGCGCTATGAGGTCGACGGCTTTGAGGTCACCGGGGTCCACATCAACCTGCGGGCGGTCCACCAGGAGTTCAGCGTGTGGCGCTCGCTGCTGGCCCACCTGTGGGAGCGGCGTCGGGAGATCGACATCGTGCATGGGCAGGGCGCCAATTACACCCAGAGCATCGTGGGCCCCGTGGGCCGTCTGCTGGGCAAACCGAGTCTGGTCAAGGCGAGCCTGGCCAACGACGACCTGAGCAGCCTGAGCGGCTCACGCGTCGCCCCCATCCACCGGGCCTTTCTCGGCATGATCGACGCCTATGTGGCGATCAGCGCCGATCTTGAGGAGGAATTCGCACTACGGGGGCTGTCCACCGCCAAGGTTCGGCGCATTCCCAACGGGGTGGATATGCAGCGCTTCCATCCGGCCACCCCAGAACAGAAGCGACAGGCGGCGGCGGCGCTCGGGTTGCCGCCCGAGCGCGCGGTCGCTCTGTTCGTCGGCGTGTTCGACCGTCGCAAGCGTATCGAGTGGCTGTGTGAGCGGTGGATCAGTACCCAGGGCTTCGGCACCGGCATGTTGCTTCTGGCCGTCGGCCCGACCAGTCGGGAGTCCTACGGTGCCGAGCTGCGGTGCAAGTTGGAGCAGTGGGCGGCGGCGTACCCGACTCTGCTGCGAATCCATCCGCATGTGCGGGACGTGGTGCCCTACTATCAGGCGAGCGATTGCTTTGTCTTCCCCTCGGCCAACGAAGGGCTTCCCAACGCCCTGCTGGAGGCGATAGCCAGCGGTCTGCCCGCGGTGGCGACCAGGGTCAGCGGCTGCAACGAACTGGTAAGCGACGGGGTCACGGGCGCCGCCTTCGAGGTGGACGACGCGGCCGGGCTGGCCGCGGCGCTGCAAGCGGTGCAGGGTGATTGCGGACGCCGGATGGGGGCTGCGGCCCGGCTGATGGTGCAGGCGGGTTTCGACATCGATATCGTAGCGGCCCGCTACGAGGCCCTCTACGCTGAGCTGATGCAGCGCAAGCGGCGCTGATCCGCTGAACCAAGAAAGAGTATTTGGCCGCAAATGAACGCAAATAAGCGCAAATAAATCTGCTGGTTAGCATCGTCGCGGGCGTCACCCGGATGATTAACACGCACCAAAGGCTAAGTCTTCGATTATTTGCGTCAATTTGCGTTCATTTGCGGCTAAACTTCTTCTTTTTAATAAAATTAAGGGCCGCCCCGATCAACCAGGGCGGCCGGAAATCGCACCGCGCTTGGGGTGCAGACTATTTCTTGTCGTCCTTCTTGGCCGGGCTCGCCGGTGCCGCGTCCGGTGCCGCCGCGTCCGTCTTGGGGGTGACCTTGACCACCTCCTCGTTCAAGTCCACCTTGGCCCCTTCGCGCAGCTTGTTGACCTCAACCGCCAGCTTCTGACGCTGGACCAAGGCGGTGAGCTTTTGCTTGGCGTCTTCAAAACTGGGCGGCTCGCCGGTGCGGGTCTCCTGCAGGTTGATGACGTGCCAGCCGAACTGGGTCTGTACCGGCTCCTTGGAGTTGGTACCCGCTTTCATTTTCGCCACGGCATCGGCAAAGGGCTTGGGCATCGAATTGGCGTCGAACCAATCGAGCACGCCACCGTCGGTCTTGGCGGTCGAGACCTCCGAGTTCTTTTTCGCCAGTTCGCCGAAGTCCGCCCCCTTTTCCAGGTCCTTGATGACCTTTTTGGCCGCGGCCTCGTCCTTGAGCAGGATGTGGCGCGCCTTGAACTCGGTGCGGGCCGCGTTTTTCTTGACCTCTTCGTAGGCCTTTTTCAACTCGTCATCCGTGACCTTCAGGTCCTGGGCCATGGCGGCCAGGGCCGCGTTGGACAGGACCTTCAGGCGCTGCACCTCGATGGCCGCGGTGACGTCCGGGGCGTCCTGGAGTTTGCGCTTCTGCGCCTCCTGGGCGGCGACGACCATGGTCATGAACTCATTGAACGCCTGCTGCTGGAAGGCCGGGTCATTCTGGGCCTGGGTCTCCTGCAGCCGCTCCATGAAGAACATGCGGAAGAGATCCAGGGGATAGGCGACACCGTTGACCGTGGCAATGTTGACGTTGGCCCCAGGGGCGGCCGGCGCGGCGGCGGCGGCGGCCGGCGCGGCACCCTTGGGCGCCACCTTGGCGTCGTCCGCCAGGCACAGACCGGAGGCGAGCAGGGCGCCGACCACGAGTGAAATACGATTCTTGAGCATGTCGTTACGGTTCCGTAGGTTGGTTTCAGTGGTTAGGTGAGAGGCCGCGGCCCGCGCTGCGTACCGGCGCAGCGTCGGTCTGGCCGCCGGGGTGCGGTACCGGCCGGTGTCGATTGGTCAGGCGGGGAACACCTGTTTGAATGGCTTGACCTGGACCTGGGCGTAGACCCCGGCCGTGACATAGGGGTCCGCGCCCGCCCAGCGTTCGGCCGTCGCCAGGTCCGGAAACTCCGCGACGATGAGCGACCCGGTGAAGCCCGCGGGCCCCGGGTCCGGACTGTCGATGGCGGGATGGGGTCCGGCCAGGACCAGGCGCCCCTCCTCCTGGAGGGCGCGCAGGCGCTCCAGGTGGGCGGGACGGGCGCTCAGGCGGGCGGTGAGGCTGCCCGGCACGTCGGCGGCGATAATGGCATACAGCACGTCAGTCGGTCTCCACGGCCGTGGGTTCGTCCTCGAGGTGGCGTCCCAGATAGAGGGCCTGGGCGACCACGAAGAGCAGGGTGAGTCCCATCATACCGAACAGCTTGAAATTGACCCAGTACCCTTCGCGGACATGGGCCTCGTTGCACAGCGCCAGCAGGGCGTCGGAAAACTGGGCGGCACAGGTCGCCAGATCGATCGCGTCCAGTCCGGTCGCCTGGAGCAGCGCGTGCTGGGCCTGGTAGAAGCCGCTGGCCCAATAGACCACGAAGAGATTGGTCAGCCCCAGGACGACGAAGAACAGCGCCCAGGTCAGGTTCAGCTGGCGCCAGACGGGGGCGGGGACCCTGATCGCCTGGCCCATCATGCGCTGGGTCAGGGGGCGTTTGCCGATCCACTGGCTACCCAGGAAGGCTGCCCCGAACAGCCAGTTGACCAGGGTCGGCTTCCACATCACGAAGATCGGGTCGCGCAGGGCGATGGTCAAGCCGCCGAAGACGACGATCAGCCCCAGGGTTGCAAGCAGCAGTTTGTCCACCCGGTGCTCGCGCCACCACACCCAGGCGACCTGGAGCCCCGCGGCGGCGATGGCCGCCCCGGTCGCCCAGTAGATGCCGGCAAACTTGTAGACAACGAAAAAGAGCACGATCGGGAGCAGGTCGAACAGGATCTTCATGAGGAGTCCTTAAGGGTTGCGGCTAACCGGGACCGCTGGGTGTCGGTGGCGGCAGCGACGCGGTGATGTGCTCCTGCCGGCGTCGCCGACAGCGCGGGACGCGGAGCATAAGCCCTTGCCGGGTTCTAGGTAAAGCCGGGCTCGATCCGGGAAAGAGGAGCCCTGCGCCGACGAATAGTACAATCGCCGGCAAGCCGACCGGTCGGCAAGAGCCCCGTCGCGGCGTCAGTACCGGTCCTCCTAACCGCTAACCCCCGAGGTCAACGTGTCCCCAAGCCCTGAGCTATCAGTAATAGTCCCGACCTTCAACGAGCGGGAGAATGTCCAGGAACTGGTGAAACGGCTCACCGCGGTCCTTGATGGCGTCGCCTGGGAGGTCATCTTCGTGGACGACGACTCACCGGACGGCACCGCCGCGCTGGTGCGGGAGGTCGCGCGGCAGGACCCGCGGGTGCGGGTGCTGCAGCGGATCGGCCGACGGGGCCTTTCCACCGCCTGTGTGGAGGGCATGCTGGCCTCTTCCGCCCCCTACCTGGCGGTGATGGATGGGGATCTGCAACATGATGAGTCGATCCTGCCCGCCATGCTGCGAGGGGTGAAAGAGGGGGGCTTTGAGATTGCCATCGGCAGCCGCTATGTCGTCGGCGGCGGCCTGGGCCAATGGGCGGGTGATCGGCAATTTGCCAGCCGCTTTGCGACCCGGGTGTCCCGGTTGCTCCTCAAGGCGGCGGTGCAGGACCCTATGAGCGGGTACTTCCTGCTGAAACGCGGAGTCCTGGAAGGGGCGGTGCATGACCTGTCGGGAATCGGCTTTAAGATTCTGTTGGACCTGTTCGCCTCAAGCCCCAAGCCCCTGCGGTTCATTGAGGTGCCTTATGAGTTCCGGACCCGGCAGGCGGGCGAGAGCAAGTTCGATACGGCGGTCCTCTGGGACTTTCTGATGATGCTGCTGGACAAGACCTTGGGGCGCTATGTCCCGATCCGCTTCATCCCCTTTGCCTTGGTCGGTGGGGCCGGGGTCTTTGTCCACTTGTTCGTCTTGTGGCTGGTCTTTGACCTGGGTGGTGCCCGCTTTGCCGTCGGTCAGACTGTCGCCGCGGTCGTGGCGATGACGTTCAACTTCTTCATCAATAACGTCGTCACCTACCGCGACCGACAACTGCGCGGCTGGGGGCTGCTGCGCGGCTGGGTTTCCTTCACGCTCGCCTGCTCGCTCGGCGCCGTCGCCAACGTCGGCATCGCCACCTACGCCTTCGAGACTCACTTGGTCGGCCAGACTGCCTGGGTCCTGTCGGCCATTGCCGGTATCATCGTGGGGGCAGTATGGAACTATGCCGTGACGTCCGTGTATACCTGGAACAAGGTCAAGGGCGCCTGACGTCTTCCCGCCAGACCGACGCCCCAAGCGTTGTCGTTGTCGTTGTCGTTGTCGTTGTCGTAATCGTGGTCGGATTATTCGATTACGACAACGACAACGACAACGACTGATGCGCAAGGAACCCGGGTCAGGCCCCCAGATAAGCGGCGCGGACCTTGGGGCTTGCGAGCAGCGCGGCGGCGGCGTCCTGGTGGACGATCAGCCCGCCCTCCAGGACGTAGCCGCGGCCGCTCACCTCCAAGGCCAGGCGGGCGTTCTGCTCCACCAAGAGCAGGGTCATGCCCTGGTCGGCGATGAGCCGGATGGTCGCGAAGATCGTCTGCACCGCCAGGGGGGCCAGCCCCATGCTGGGCTCGTCGAGCAGCAGCAGGCGCGGGCGGCTCATCAGGGCGCGGGCGATGGCCAGCATTTGCTGTTCACCCCCGGACAGGGTGCCGCCGGTCTGGGCGCGACGCTCCTCCAGGCGCGGAAAGAGCCCGTAGACACGCGCGAGATCCGCGGCAATACCAGCCATATCAGTACGGAAATAGGCCCCCATTTGCAGGTTCTCCGCCACCGTCAGGCGCGGGAAGACCCCGCGGCCCTCCGGGACCAGACTGATCCCGAGCCGCGCCCGCCGGTGTACCGGCAGTCCCGTCACCTCGCTGCCGGCGTAGCGGATGGTCCCGGCGGCGGCCGGCAGGAGGCCCGCGAGTGCGCGCATCGTCGTGGTCTTGCCCGCCCCGTTGGCGCCGATCAGGCAAACGACCTCCCCCTGCGTGACCGCAAGGTCGATCCCCTTGAGGGCGCGGATGCCGCCGTAATGCACCTCGAGGCCCTGGACTTCGAGCAGGCTCATGCCGCGGCCCCCCCCGCCCCGGCGCCCAGATAGGCCTCGATCACGGCCGGGTCGCGCTGCACCGCAGCGGGCGGCCCATCGGCGATCTTGCGCCCGTAGTCCAGCACCACGACCCGGTCGCACAGGTCCATCATCAGACGCACGTCGTGCTCGATCAGGAGCAGGGTCAGGCCCCGGGCGCGGATCGCCTCCAGGAGCCCCTTGAGGGCTTGGGTCTCGATCGGATTCATCCCCGCGGCCGGCTCGTCGAGCGCCAGGACCTTGGGGTCGGTGGCGAGTGCCCGGGCGATCTCCAGGCGCCGTTGGTCGCCATAGGGCAGTTGCCGGGCGAGTTGGTCAGCGCGTGCGGCGAGCCCCACCCGTTCCAGGAGTTGCCGGGACCGCTCGCGGATGGAGCGCTCCTCGGCACGGGTGCGCGCGCCGCGCAGCACGGCCCCCAAGACCCCGGCGCGCGAGCGCACATGGCGTCCGACCATCACGTTCTCCACGACACTCATGTTGGCGAACAGCCGGATGTTCTGGAAGGTGCGTGCCAGCCCCAGGGCCGCCACCGCGTGGGGCTTGAGCCCGGCCAGCGGCACGCCATCCAGGTGTACGCTGCCGCTGCTCGGGTGATAGAGCCCGGTGAGACAGTTGAAGAAGGTGGTCTTGCCGGCCCCGTTAGGCCCGATCAGTCCGACGATCTCGCCCGCCTGGACCGCGATGGAGACCTCGCTGAGCGCGGTCAGCCCACCGAAGCGTTTGGTCACCGCGCGGGCGTCGAGCAGCGGCGGCGGGCGGGCGGCGGTCTCAGCGTTCGGCGTCATAGAGTGCCTCTTGTTCCTGCCGGACCAGGTCCGGGTTGTCCGGGTGCAACTCCCGCGCCCGCACCGGCGAGGGCCAGAGCCCCTGGGGTCGGAACAGCATCACCACCACCAGCGCGAGACCAAAGAGGAGCATCCGCAGATCTGCCGGGTCCACCAGCACCCGTCCGAGCAGCCCCTCCTGCAGCGGGCCGATGTAGCGCAGCAGTTCCGGCAGCACGGTCACCAGGATGGCCCCCAGGATGACCCCCGGGATGTGGCCCATGCCCCCCAGCACCACCATGCACAGGATCATGATGGACTCCATCAGGGTGAAGGACTCGGGGCTCACGAAACCCTGGAAGGCGGCGAAGAGTCCGCCCCCCAGGCCGCCGAAGGTCGCCCCCATGGCGAAGGCCAGCAGCTTCAGGTTGCGGGTGTTGATACCCATCGCCTCGGCGGCGACCTCGTCCTCGCGGATCGCCGCCCAGGCGCGCCCGATGCGCGACCCCTGTAGCCGCAGGGCCATGAAGATCACCGCCAGGGTGAGAAGGAGAAACAGGTAATAGTGGGTGTGTGTGCCGGGCAGCGTGACCCCCAGCCATTCGCTTGGCCGCCGCAGGGACGCATCGGCGATGCGCACCGGGTCGATCATGTTGATGCCCTGGGGGCCGTTGGTGAGATTGACCGGGGCATTCAGGTTGTTCAGAAAAATCCGGATGATCTCCCCGAAGCCGAGCGTCACGATGGCCAGATAGTCACCGCGCAGGCGCAGTGTCGGGGCGCCTAGCAGCACCCCGAAGAGACAGGCGACCCCGGCCCCCAGCGGCAGCAAGGCCCAGAAAGGCAGGTGGATGCCGAGTTGGGGCGAGGCCAGGATGGCGTAGAAATAGGCCCCCACCGCATAGAAGGCGACATAGCCGAGATCCAGCAGCCCCGCAAACCCCACCACGATGTTGAGCCCGAGCGCCAGCATCACATAGAGCAGCGCGAAATCGAGTATCCGCACCCAGGACCGCCCCATCCCGGCGTCCACCAGGAAGGGCAGGGCGACCAGCAGCACCGCCAGGGCCGCATAGGCACCCCAGGCGAGGCGCGGGTCGCGGTAGAAACGCTCGGGCAGCAGGTCAGGCATACTGAGAATTGTTGTCCGCAAATGAACGCAAATGAACGCAAATGAAGAAAATTCCGTGCCCTGTCCGGCACGCCCTCGCCATATCCATCGCGTCTTGCAAAACCCGTGGCAGCGCTGGAGGGGAGTGACGGTTCGGGCGAGCACCGCAACAACCCAGCCAAGATCTTAATTTGCGTTTATTTGCGTTCATTTGCGGACAAAACCCTTAGGCACGGTCCGCCACGCGCTCGCCCAACAGCCCGGAGGGGCGGAAGACGAGCACCAGGATCAGGATGAAGAAGGCGAAGATGTCCTGGTAGTGGCTGCCCAGAAAGCCGCCGGTCAGATCCCCGATATAGCCCGCCCCCAGGCTCTCGATCACCCCCAGGAGCAGCCCGCCCAGCAGGGCCCCGGGGATGTTGCCGATGCCCCCGAGCACCGCCGCGCTGAAGGCCTTCAGCCCCAGGAGGAAGCCCATATTGTAGTGGGCGATGCCGTAATAGGCGGCGATCAGCAGTCCCGCCACCGCCGCGAGCGCCGAGCCCACCGCAAAGGTGGCGGCAATCACCCGGTTCACGTCCACCCCCATGAGCCCCGCCACCTCCCGGTGCTGGGCAGTGGCGCGCATCGCCCGCCCCAGCCGGGTGCGCTGCACCAGCAGCAGCAGGGCGCCCATGGTCAGGGCTGCCACCGCCACGATGAGCAACTGGACATTCGACACCGTGGCCCCGTGCCACTCATAAACATGGGGGGCCAGCACCGGCGGGAAGGAGAGATATTGGCGGCCCCAGATGATCATCGCCAGGTTCTGCAGGACGATCGAGACCCCGATGGCGGTGATCAGCGGGGCCAGACGCGGGGCATTGCGCAGGGGCCGGTAGGCGACCCGCTCCACCAGGACCCCGGTCGCCATGCATACCAGCACGGCCGCGGCCAGGGCCACCGCCAGGGCCAGCGGCACCGGCACCCCGGCCGCCACCAGCAGGCCGAGGACCGTCACCGACACCATGGCCCCCAGCATCACGATCTCGCCGTGGGCGAAATTGATCAACTCCAGGATGCCGTACACCATGGTGTAGCCCAAGGCCACCAGGGCGTACAGGCTACCCAGGATCAGGCCGTTGACGAGTTGCTGGAGCAGGACGTCCATGCGCGGCGCGGCGGGTGGTTGCTACTGCGCCGCCTGGCCGCCGACGGTCTCCACCGGCTCCCAGTGGCCCTTCTTGACCTGATAGAGGGTGACGGGGCCGTCCTTCAGATCCCCCTTGTCGTCGAAGGCGATGGGGCCGATGACCCCGTCGATGCGGGTCTTGGCCAGTTCCGGCAGGTACTTCTCAGGCTCGGTCGAGTCGGCCCGCAGCATCGCCTGGATCATCACCACGGCCGCGTCGTGGGCGAAGGGGGCATAGATCTGGACCTTGCCGAAGCGCTCATTGAAGCGCTTTCTGAAGTCTGCCCCCCCGGGCATCTTCGCCAGCGGCAGCCCAGGCGACGACCCGATGGCCCCCTCCCCGGCGGGTCCCGCGAGTTTGAGGAATTCGGCCGACTGCATGCCGTCGCCGCCCATGAAGGCGGTCTTCATCCCCAGGGTGCGCAGCTGCCGGATCATGGGGGCGGCCTGGGGGTCCATGCCGCCGAACACCACCACGTCCGGCTTCTTGGATTTGAGCGAGGTGAGGATGGCGGTGAAGTCGGTCGACTTATCGGTGGTGTATTCCCGGCCCACGACCTCCCCGCCGGCCGCCGCGACCCCCTTCACCACCTCGTCGATCAGGCCCTGGCCGTAGGCGGTGCGGTCATCGATCACCGCCACCCGCTTGCCGAGCTTGGTCGCGTACTTGCCCAAGGCCTGACCCTGTTGGGAGTCGTTGGCCATCACCCGGTAGGTGGTCTTAAACCCCTGGTGGGTGTAGGCCACCGCGGTGGAGGCGGGGGAGATTTGGGGGATGTCGTTGTCGGCATAGATGCGTGAGGCCGGGATGCTGGCCCCCGAGTTCAGGTGCCCGACCACGCCCTTGACGCCCTCATCCACCAGCTTTTGCGCCACTACGGTCGCGGTCTTGGGGTCCGCCGCGTCGTCCTCGACCTGCAGGACGAACTGGACCGGCTGACCGCCGAGCCGGGGATTGGTCGCGTTGATCGCGTCCACCGCCAGGCGGGCCCCGTTCTCGATGTCCTTTCCCAGGTGCGCCTGGGGACCGGTCAGCGGCGCCACGCAGCCGATCTTGACCGTCGCCGGATCGGCGGCCCCGGCGGGCGCCGTCCAGTAGGAGGCGCCAAGAATACACGCAATCAATAACTTGGATCTCATGAGTCTGCTCCCGATGCCGTGCCGACAGGATTGACGATGGGAAGCGCAGGGCCCCCGTTTTAAGACTTGCCCGGCCAGGTGCAGGCCGGCCGGGCGGCAATAGTATCAATAGCGGCGCTTCCTTACCTCGCCGATGTTGGCGCCGGCCGGTTCCCCCGCCTCAGTCTGCGTGCGATCCGCCCTGGCACGGGGGCGACTCCGGGGCCGTACCGCCCTTCTCAAACCACTCCCGCGGGGTCCAGGTGTGCAGGGCCAGGGCGTGGAGCCCGTGGTCGAACTCGTCGCGCAGCAGCCGATTGACCACCCGGTGGCGCATGACCAGCCCATGGTCGGCGAACTGCTCGCTGACCACCAACACCTTGAAGTGTGACTGGGCCCCCACCGGCACCGCGTGCAGGTGGCTCTCGTCGACCACTTCCAGGTGCAGCGGCCCCAGGGCTTGTGTCAGGACGGTCGTGATACGGGTCTGTCGGTTCATGCTGAGGTCCCGGGTCGTGAGGGCGGGGCGTCACCCCGATGCCCCGTTAGGTGCGGTCGCCCCGGCGTTGCGGCAAGCGTTCCTGTTCCCCCGTACCCGTGCGCGTGCCCCGGTCGGTGCCTATGGCGGGAGACGGGCAGGGCGTCAGGGGCCTACAATCCGGGCCGAACCCGCTCTTTGTCCGGCACCGAACTGCCGATGGCCACGGACTATCTCGGCTATGGGGTGAACCGCGGACCGCACCCCTTTGCCCTGGGCCGGCTCAATGCCCCGGCGGGCCGGGACCTGATCCATGCCGCCCGTGAACTCCTGGCGCGACTCGGGCGCAAGACGGGCGCGGCGCTCTATGTCACCGGTTACAGCGAGGGCGGAGGTAACGCATTGTGGCTCGGCCGCCTGCTGGAGGAGGCCCGGGACCCGGCGCTGCGGCCGAGTTTCATCACGGCCATGTCCGGGCCCTACGACATCACCGGGGCCACCGCGCACTCCTTTCTGGAGGCGCAGCCGGATTTTGTCGACAATTTGATCGATAAGCCCTTTTTCATCGCCTTCGCGGGCGTGACCGCGGCGCAGGTGACCGGCCAGCCGCTCAGCGCCCTGCTGCGTCCGCAGTTCGCCCAAGAGACGGCGGCACTCCTGCCGGGGACCCAGCCGGACGAGGTGGTCCAGGCGCGGCTCTTGGGAGCGGCGGTCGCGAACCTCGATTATCTGCGCCCGGTGAACCGCTCCAGACCATGAGCCACGATGTCGGCTTCGTCCCGTGCAGCATCCTGGCGGCGCGCAGCTTTCGGGTGAAGGCACTCGCGCAACTCCCCCGGCTCGCGGACCCCAAATAACCCTTGAAAAGTCGCCCGGCGGGCGGTTTTCAGCAGTCGCCGCGCAGTTCGATGTGCTCGGCCACCAGCAGCGTCGCGGCGGCCGCGACCACGGCGTCCAGGGGCGCTCTCAGGGCCGGCGCGGCGAGCGCGTCCCGCATAATCCCCTCCGCCCGGCCGTAGAGGCACAGGCGCAGGTGCTCGCTGGTGCGCACATGCAGTTGCAGGTCGGTCAGGATGTGCCCGAACTCGCTATGGGTCGGGGCGCTGCCCAGGGCGCGGAACAGCTCCGCCAGGGCGGCGAACAGCGGCACGGCCGCCGCGCCCAGCCCGAAATCGGCGGGCCGGTACTCCACCTGGTGTTCGGAAATCCGCCCGACCCAGACCCGGAAGCTCTCCTTCTGCAGCGAGTGGTAGAGGGGGGACTCCGAGATCAGGAACAGCAGCAGATGCCGCGGGTTGGCGTAATAGCGCCCGCCGCGCACCTCCCAGAAGCAGTCGTTGATGAAGCGGTGCAGCCGGATGTGCTCGCGGAAGTCCGCCGCCTGCAACTGATCCAGGATCAGCACCGTGGGCTCCCCCTCGCTCTGGGCGCAGGCCTCGCTCACCGTCAGGTCCAAGGGGTCGATGGGCGGCTCCGCGCGGCCCATCTCGTCCTGGCTCGGCGGCAGCAGCACGTCGGGCAGGGGCGGGTGGGCCTCGGTGAAGTCGAGATACAGCAGATGGGGGAACTCCAGTGCCCGGCCCAGGGCCGTGGCGAAGGCGCTCTTGCGCCGCTCTGAGTCGCCCTCAATGTTGAGCGTACGCAAGGTGCGCGTCGGGCCTTCGAGCAGGCAGCGGACCTGGAATTCATAGTCGTCGTTGGACTCGAATCCGTAGCGGGCCATCTTGTCGCGCAGGTTGGGCATGGATCATTGCCAGGTCTGCAGGAGCAGCGTGCGCGCCGCCTCCTCCTCGGGGAATGGCTGCCCCAGGATCGGCTGGAGCGCGGCGCGCGCCCGCTCAGGCTCACCGGCGGCCAGCAGGGCGCGGGCGTGATGGTAGGCGATGGTGGGGTCCTTGGGCGCCGCCAGTGAGGCTTGGGCGAAGGCCTGGGCGGCGGCCTGGGCCTCGCCCCTGGCCAGCAGCGCCTGCCCCAGGGTATCGCCGACCGCGGGATCGGCCGGCACCGCGCGCGCCGCGGCCCGCGCATGGTCCAGCGCCTGGGCGGGGTCCTGCTCCAACAACAGCATCGCCAGGTTGTTGTTGGTCACCGGGTCGTCGGGCTGCGCCTGCAGCAGGGACCGGTAAATTTCGATCGCCTGTTGCGGCTGTCCGCGCCGTTCGTAGATCTGGGCCAAGCGGCGCCGCACCTCCGCATCGTCGGGGTGGACCGCGAGCCAGGTGTCGGCCGTCGCGGTGGCCGACTCCAGGGCCGGCGCCTTGACCTGGGCGCTCAGCAGCAGCAGCAGCACCTCCCGGTCCGCGGGGTCGGACTGGAGCAGGGCGCCGAGCCGTTTCTGGGCCTCCTCGTATTTCTCCTCATCGAGGCTCAGGCGCGCCTGCAGCAGCGGCAGCCCGGGCAGTGGCACCCCCAATGCCAACAAACGCTCGATCAGCGCGGCCTTCGCCGCCGGGTCCGGCAGGGCGGGGTAGACGTTGCGCAGGGTCGGGCCCACCAGGGGTGAACTCGGATCGACCTTCAAGCCGGCCAACAGGTGCCCCTGCATGGCGCCGGCCTGCTTGGCCGCCGCGTAAGCGTTTGCCAACAGCAGCCGCGTCTGCGCCGATCCGGGCTGCCGGTTCACCAGGGTCTCCAGCGTCGTCGCGGCCTTGAATGGCTGCCCCGCGGCGAGTTCCAACTGGCCGCGCGCCAGCAGCAGGCGCGGGTCGTCGGCGAGCGTCGGCACGGCGTCCTGCAGGGTGCGCAGGGCCTCCTGCGTCTGCCCCGCGGACTGGTAGCCCTGGGCCAGGTTGAGCCGCAGGTTCAGGTTGGCGGGGTCCTTGGTCACGGCCTCGCGCACGCGGGCCAGCGCAGCCGCCTGGTGCCCGGCGTCCACGTCCAGCTGAGTCAGCAGCAGGGTTGCGTCGGCATCGCGCGGGTCCACTGCCAGGACCTGCCCATAGAGCGCGCGCGCCGCCTCCGTCCGCCCGGCGTGTCGCTCCAGGGTGGCGAGGTTGAAGGCCGCATCGGCAAACCCGGGTTTGAGCTCCAGGGCGCGCGCGAAGGCTTGGCGCGCCGCGGGCTCGTCGCCCAAGGCGAGATGCGCGAGGCCCAGGGCAACCTGGGCGCGCGGGCTGTCCGGCACCGCCGCCAGATAGGCCAGTGCCTGGGCCTGGGCGGCCGCGCCATCGGGCTTGGCCAGCAGCAGTCGGACCAACAGCACCTGGGCCGTCTCGTCCGCGGGGTTCTTCTCCAGCAGCGCGCGCAGCTCCAGCTCCGCGGCCTCGCGCTCCCCGTCGGCCAACAGGGCGGCGGCCAGTTTCACCGGTGTCTGCGCATCGTCCGGACGGGCGGCGAGTGCCTGACGCAGCAAGGCCCCGGCCTCTCCCGGCCGGCCGTCTTGCGCCATGACATCGCCGAGAATCTCAAGCACGTCCGGATTCGTGGCTTGTTGGTCCGCGAACGGGCGCAGCGCGGTTTCGGCGCCCTTGAGATCCCCGCGGGCGAGCCGCGCCCGCGCCAGCAGGGTGGCCGCCGTGGACGAGTCCGGGGCGGTGCGGCAGGCGCGCGTCAGGTACTCGTCGGCCTCCTGGTAGCGCGCAAGTTGGAACAGCGCCACCCCCGCCAGGTAGAGCGCCTGGGGATCCTCGGGGCGATAGGGGAGGTACAGATTGAGCTGCGCCAGGGCCGGTTCCGGTTGATTCTGCTTCAGCAGCAGCAAACCGCGGGCGTAATTCAGGCCGGGGAATTGCGGAACCTGTTGGCTGGCCAAGTCGATATCGGCCTGGGCCTCCACCAGCTTTTCCAACTCCAGGCGTGCCAGGGCGCGCTTATAGAGTGGCATCCAGGTGGCGCGCGCAGTCTCGATCGCATGTCCGAACGCCTCCTCTGCCGGTTGCGGCATGCGGTTGGACAGCGCTAAATCACCCCGCGCCTCCCACCCGGTGGAGTCCCCGGGGTTGGCCGTGATCGCCTGGTCCACCAGGGCGCGCGCGCGCGTCATGTCATCCTGGCGCGCGGCGAGCCTGGCGAGGCCGAGCAGGGCGCGGGGATAGGTGGAAATCAGGTCCAGGGCCTTGTCAAACGCCTGGTTCGCCTGATCTGGCTGGCCCAGGGCCAGGTAGGCTTCACCCCGGATGGCGTGCAGTTCGGCCTGCTTGCGCGGGTCCGTTGGTGAACCGATCGCCGGGTCCTCCAGGATCTCGGCGTACTTGCCCTGAAGCAACTGCGCCTGGGCCACGTCCGTCTGATACTCGGTGGCATTGAGGCGGCCTTCCTTGATGGCGCGCTTGAGTTCCTGCTCGGCCGCAGCGCCGGACGCCAGGTCCAGATAGACCTGCCCCAACAGCGCCCGTACGGCGGGGTCGTTGCCGCCCTGCCTCAGATAGTGCTTCAGGGTCCGGACCGCGGCGCGCCCATCCCCGGACTGCCATTGGCTACGGGCATCCGCGAGGGGGTCCGCCTGAGCGACCGGCATGAGGATCAATAAGGCGAGCACGCCCGACACCAGAGCGGGCTGCAAACCGCGTTGGCTCGTCATTGGAGGGATCTCCTGCGTCATGCCCGATGGTGCCCGACGCTGGGGTCAGGCCGCTTGGACAATGCCCGCGGAACCACCGCTTGCGGCGCCCGGGCCTGTGGCAGCAGAACTAAAGGACTAATCGCGGTCAGCACCGGGGTCGAGTGAGAAGGGGTGGTATACGGGGCCCCCAATTGGTTGCGGCACCATCCGTTGTGCGGCGCACATGCCATCGAGGCGCCGATCCGCTCCGGGGTCCCGTCGTTGGCCATGCGGATCAGCAGGGCTGGTCGGGCGACCCACGGCAGGGGTCAGGCGCGCTTGACGCTGCGGGCCAGCCCAGCCAGACCGATGCCCACCAGCATTAGGGTGCCCGGTAAAGGAACGGTCTCGACAAGACCGATGGCCGCCCAGCCCGTCGGATCACTCGTGCCCAGGGTCATGGTCGTGGTCATCCTGAGCGTGCTGACGTCGGCGAAAACGCTCCGGTCGGTGAACGAGGCGAACGTGAAGAGGTCATCGGACGTGCTGCTGGTGAAGGTCCGCGATGCGCTGGAGGTTCCGTTCACGAGAAAGGTGACGGTCAACGCGTTATTGACCAGTGCGGGCAGGCTGATGCGGAGGCCAAGTGCGTTGCCGGCGGTGAAATCCCTGTCGGACCCCGAAATCCCGTTCCATTGGACATAGACGGTCCCGGGCGATGCATTGTTGGCAACATAAAGCGCAGACGGATAAGAC
Source organism: Candidatus Thiodictyon syntrophicum (assembly GCF_002813775.1). NCBI lineage: Bacteria > Pseudomonadati > Pseudomonadota > Gammaproteobacteria > Chromatiales > Chromatiaceae > Thiodictyon > Candidatus Thiodictyon syntrophicum. The sequence continues at coordinate 4,660,640 of NZ_CP020370.1, read as the reverse complement.
GCTGTCGCGATGCGAGCGTCCGTCCACGAGGTCTCGCCGGTGGCGGCCTGGCTCGAGAGGGTACGGGAGGTGCCGATATAGGTCACCCCGGCGCCCGAGGTGTTGATGGGGATGTCAACGCTTGCCCCGTTTGCGACCCGCTTGTTGGACTGCGTCGTGTCGAAGCTGTCGATGGTCAAGGCGCCGGCGTTACATGCTGCCAGAACGCCGCAGAGGGCCAACGCGAGATCAATCTTTTTCATCGAACGATGTGCTCCACTGCCAGTGCGTACCAGGGGACATTGATGGCCGCGGTTGCGCGCGGACACTGCAAATTTCGAGCCACTTAACGCTTGTAGCGCGGCCCCCGGACTGCCACCGGGCGCGGGGTTGACCCAGTCGAGCGACGACGCACCGGGACTGCGCCGACAAATACCAGGTCCAATCATAACCGAAGACCTTACGGCTGGGAAGCTGGTAGCTGCGATCAAGCGGCGCTTGTCGGCGCAAAGAAACCCCTGATCGAGGATACCGCGGCGGCCGCCCGGACTTGGCGGGCGAGGTGAACGCCATCGCGGCGCCCGGGCCCCGCCCGGCCGGTCAGGGTCCCGTCGGCGTGCCCGGCGCGAGCGTCGACAGGTGCTTGGCGGTCACGGTGGCGGCGCTGCGCAGATGCTCGGCCGGATCGGCCTTGGCGATCTCGGCCACCCGTTGGGCGAAGTCAGCGCGCTTGAGTCGGTCGGCCGTGCTCAAGGCGAGTTTGCGTACCCCCACGTCGGGGTCATTGAGCGCATTCATCACGAGGTCAGTGGGGGCTGCCGCCGCCAGGTTTTTCAGTCCATCCGCGACGGCGATGCGCACCTGCGGGTCATGGTGTCGGGCTGCAACCCGCAGCAGCTCGATCGCCGCGAGGCCGCCGATCAGGCTGGCCGCGTAGGCCGCCTTGGCCGCCTTGAGCGGATCAGTGGCCTCGGCGATCATCTGCAGATGGGGCAGGGCCGCGGGTCCAAGTTTCGGAAAGGCCGCGTAGTCGGGCTCCTCGCGGTCGATTTCAGCAAGTGCCGGTAATGACCCACACCGTCCGGTGCCACCAATTCGGGCGTGGTCGCGGGACCGAGCCAGCCCCCGGGGCCGCCCAGGGCAGCGTATTTCACGTCGATATCTGACATTGATGTCTCCTGTCACATCGCGTTGGTCGAGAAAGACTCCGTCGTTGCGGGTCGGCCGCGCCGGCGGGCGCGGTGGCCGCCAGACCTCGCCCCGCGGCAGGTCTATCGAGCACCTCGGCACTATCCTGACCAGCAGTGAAGCTTACTGGCCGCTCACCTGCCGCAATGAGTGACCGACCCGGTGTCCGTCCTGTCGCGGCTAAAGATAGCTGCATCGCCCATCCCCCGATAGTGAAAAAGTCCCTGGCAAGCGCAGATAATGGCCTGAAACCTGTCAGAAATTTCCGACGTATGGAACCCGGTACCGGCCAGGCATTATTCGAGCGGCTGGTGCTGATCGACCTGGACCAAGCGGTCGAGTCCAATATCAACCACTCGGATCAGGTACCGGGGCGGCGGGCGGTAGGTCGCAGCCCCAGCGCATCGATATCGACGAGCTGGCGGCGGTGCTGCATGCTCCGTTGCTGGTCGTGCCGCGCCAGCGCCCGACGCAGCCTCGGGGCGCTCGCCAACGGCACGATCGGCGTGGGCCGCGTGTTTTCGCGCGATCCGATCGTACCCCCGGGCGCTGGGGACGGCGCGCTTGACGGCACGCTGAACTGCCACGGCCGCGGCTCCAGCGTTATGGACACCGCCGGCTTCGGCATGGACTTGGTGACGCAGGTGCCGCAGATCGTCTGCGAGTTGCCCGTTGTTGGCGCCTGCCGTTGCTGATAATCTGCCGCCAAATGCCATTACCTGGCGGTCGCGTCCGTATCCCGTCCTCCTGCGATGTGATAGCCCCACGCGCGCCCGCCATCCGGAACCAGGACCATGACCGACGACCGACCCGCCCCAGCAGCACCGCCGCATCGGCTTCGGGCGGCTGCGCTGCTGGCGGGCGATGGTCACCTGATAGCCGGCAGTTCGCGGCACCGCTACCGCCGCAGACGACCGAGGACAGGAGATCACCGGGGATGAGCCATCTTGAGAGGGATACGGTTAGGACTATTGCGCAGCGGGTCGCCGGCCGGGTGCGGACCTGGGTGGCAACGCAAGAATTCTGGTTGACTTCGCCGAAGAAATACACAAGCACACGGCGCAGGAACAGTCCCTGCTGCACCATCGTAATTGCCCACAAGAATGCCCCGGAGTTCGTGAAGGCATGCCTGCAAAGCATTGCGACGCACACGATACAGACCACCTACGAGATCATCGTCGCCGATGACTGCTCCGCTGCGCCGGCGTTTTCAGAATTGCTGGCGATTCGGCAACCGTATCTGAGACTCTACCGTTTCCGGACCCCGCACGGGCATTCGTTCGTGCTCGAGTGGCTCTACCGCAAGGCCCGATCACCGTACGTCCTGATCCTTGATCAGGATACCCTCCTGCTATCGAATCGATGGGAGACCTTGCTTGACGAATTCCAGCGCGATCTGCGCCTGACTCTCATCGGCATGAGGGATCAGCATATCAACCGCCACAGTCCCCGGATGGTGCACCCATCCTTTCTGTTGATCAACAAGACGAGATGCAGCGCGCGCCTGCAGCCGCCATTCTTCGTCGGCGAGCGACCGGGATATGAGGGTTACGAGATCGGCCAGCAAGAACCCTACCATGCCCTGAGCTGCAAAGCCCTGCTCCAGGACCCGCACAGCATCGGCTACCTGGACACCCATCCGACCCAGTACGGACTTGGTTGTGTCGGTTATTATCGCGACGTGCGGGATGCAGTCGTCTACCACCAGTGGTACTCGGGTCGCCTGTATACGCTGAATGATGACGACGTGATCGACGGGCATCCCGCACGCAGTTTTAGGCAAGGGATCAACAAGTTCTGGCAAGACTACTATGCGGGCCAGCTCGACATGAGCACGCGGTGAGCGCAACGATCGGTGCGACCGAGGGCCTGATCGATCCCCAACGCCGTTTCAGCGGTCTGCGCCGCCTCTGGGGCGACGCGCACTATGCCCGGGTGCGCGCGGCCCGCATCGCGGTCGTGGGGGTCGGCGGGGTTGGGTCCTGGTCGGCGGAGGCCCTGGCGCGCTCGGGCGTGGCCGGGCTGGTGCTGATCGACCTGGACCAGGTCGCCGAGTCGAATATCAACCGCCAGGTGCAGGCGCTCGACAGCACCCTGGGTGCGGCCAAGGTGCAGGCGTTGCGGCGGCGGATCGCGGACATCCACCCCGACTGTGAGGTCACGGCGGTGGAGGAGTTCGTTACCCCGGAGAACTGGCCGGCGCTGCTGCCGGGGCCGGTGGATGTCGTAATCGACGCCTGCGACCAGGGGCACGCCAAGCTCGCCATGGCGCACTGGGCCTGGCGCGGCGGGCATTCATTGGTCTGCGCCGGGGCGGCCGGCGGCAAGTCGCAGCCGCAGCGCATTGAGGTCGATGACTTGGCGCTGGTGACGCACGACCCGCTGTTGGCCGCGCTGCGCCAGCGCCTGCGCAAGCTCGGCGCCCCGGGTCGCGGCAGGATCGGCCTGCCTTGCGTCTTCTCGCGTGAGCCCATCACCCTGCCGGCCGCGGGCGACTGCATGGTCGACGGCTCCCTGAACTGCCATGGCTACGGCTCCTGCGTCATGGTCACCGCGAGCTTCGGCATGGCGCTCGCGGCCGAAGCGCTGCGGCTCCTGCGCAGCGACCGCGAATGAAGCGGCGGCCGCGGCTTAACCGTGAAAGCCGCGCCGCACCGCGACCGTAGGGTGCGCCGTGCGCACCATCGCGCCAATCGAAACCCTAGGCCGCGGCGATCAACCGCAGCCTCTCAAGGTGCGCACGGCGCACCCTACGCCAATGGTCCGGGCAATTGCGTCAGGTGGTACTAACGCGCCGCCGCCGCGCTCGCCATCGCCAGGGCCGTCATGTTCAGCATCCGGCGCGGCGTGGTCGCGGGGGTGAGGATATGGGCCGCGGCGGCGGCACCCATCAGGATCGGGCCCACCGTCACACCGCTGCTGATCGTGGTCTTGAGTACGTTGTAGAGGATGTTGGCCGCATCCAGGTTGGGGCAGACCAGCAGGTTCGCCGAACCGCTCAAGGTCGAATCGCTCAGGTAGCGGTTGCGGATGCCCTCGTCGAGCGCGGCGTCGCCGTGCAATTCGCCATCACATTCAATGCCGGGGTGGCCGGCGACGAACAGGTCGCGCGCCAGACGCATCTTCCTGGCCGAGGCGCGCCTGGACCCGCCGAAGCTGGAATGCGACAGAAAGGCGACCTTGGGCGGCAGGCCGAAGCGCTGCACCTCCTGCACGGCCATCCAGGCGATTTCGGCCAACTGTTGCGCACCGGGGTCTTCATTGACATAGGTGTCGGTGATGAAGAGCGGTCCGCGGTCAGTCATCAGGACATTGACGGCCGCGTAATTGCTGACGCCGGGTTGCAGACCGATGATGCTGTCGATGCATTCGAGATGGGCCTCGTAGGTGCCCACCAGGCCGCAGAGCATGGCGTCGGCGTCGCCGAGCGTGACCATGAGCGCGGCGATGCGGGTATTGGAGCGACGCACCGCCGCCTTGGCCTCATCGGGCGTCGCCCCATTGCGGCTCATGCGCTGGTGATAATGGGTCCAATACTGGCGGAAGCGCGGGTCTTCATGGGGGTTGGCGTTTTCCACATCGACCCCGAGGCGCATCCGCAGTCCGGCCTTCTCGATGCGGGCGTTGATCACGGCCGGGCGTCCGATCAGGATGGGCCGGGCGACCTGTCCGTCGATCGCCATCTGCGCGGCGCGCAACGCCCGCTCGTCCTCCCCGTCGGCAAAGGCGATGCGCTTTCCGGCGTCAGGCAGGGCCTTGGCGACATTGAAGACCGGGCGCATGAGGATGCCGGTCCGGTAGACAAAGAGCGACAGGCTGTCCCGGTAGGCCTGCATGTCGGCAATGGGGCGGGTGGCCACCCCCGAGTCGGCGGCGGCCTGTGCCACGGCGGGTGCGATGGTCAGGATCAGGCGGGTGTCGAACGGCTTGGGGATCAGGTACTCGGGTCCGAATTTCAGCTCCTCCCCGGCATAGGCGGCGGCCACGACATCGGTGGTCTCGCGCTTGGCCAATGCCGCGATCTCATAGACGCAGGCGAGCTTCATCTCGGGCGTGATCTTGGTGGCGCCGCAGTCGAGTGCGCCGCGGAAGATATAGGGGAAGCACAGGACGTTGTTGACCTGATTCGGGTAGTCCGAGCGGCCGGTCGCGATGATGCAGTCGGGGCGCGCGGCCTTGGCCAGTTCCGGGCGGATCTCGGGCTCGGGGTTGGCCAGGGCCAGGATGATGGGCCGCGCGGCCATGGTCTTGACCATATCGACCGTCAGTACCCCGGCGGCGGAGCAGCCCAGGAAGACGTCGGCGTCCCGGACGACATCGGCCAGGGTGCGCGCCGGCGTCGCCTGCGCATAGCGGGCCTTGGATTCGTCGAAGCCGCCGGGGCGGCCCTCGTAGATCACGCCCTTGGAATCGGCCATGAAGACGTTCTCGGGCCGCACGCCCAGGCCGACCATGACATCCACACAGGCGATGGCCGCCGCGCCGGCACCCGAGACCGCCAGTTTCACGCTGCCGATGGCCTTGCCGACCAGTTCCAGGCCGTTGAGCAGGGCCGCGCTGGAGATGATGGCGGTGCCGTGCTGATCGTCATGGAACACCGGGATGTTCATGCGCCGGCTCAGCTCGCGCTCGATATAGAAGCACTCCGGGGCCTTGATGTCCTCCAGGTTGACGCCGCCCAACGTCGGCTCGAGCGCGGCAATGATATCGATCAGTTTGTCCGGGTCGTGCTCGGCCAGCTCGATATCGAAGACATCGATCCCCGCGAATTTCTTGAACAGGCACCCCTTGCCCTCCATCACGGGCTTGCCCGCCAGCGGGCCTATGTCGCCCAAACCCAGCACGGCCGTGCCGTTGGTCACTACGCCTACCAGATTTCCGCGTGAGGTGTATTCCGCCGCAAGCCCCGGATCGGCCTGGATGGCAAGGCAGGGGTAGGCCACGCCGGGCGAGTACGCCAGCGCCAGGTCGTGCTGGTTCGACAGCGGCTTGGTGGGCGTGACTGAGATCTTGCCGCGACTGGGGCTGCGATGATACTCAAGGGCTGCGTCGCGGAGGGCCTGTTCGGCGGCGGACAGATGTTGGGTCATAAAAAACTCGGGCTTGATGCTGAATGGGCCGGCGCGATCGGGTCGTCCGCTGGGGGCCGCGCGGACTGGCAATATGCAACGCAAGCCCGGGAATCACAAGGTCACTGCCGGAAAAACCCGGGGCGCCCGGCGTGGCGGTGCGCCGCGGCAGGCCGTTGTCGCCGACCGCGGTTTCAATCCCCGGGGCGCAACGGTAAACTTCCGGGCTTTGCCGCCAGCCCGAGGTCGCCGTGGTCATTCCTGATTCGGATTTTCGCCGCATCAAGCGCTTGCCGCCCTATGTCTTCAACATCGTCAACGAGTTGAAGGCCGAGGCCCGGGCCCGCGGGGAGGACGTGATCGATTTCGGGATGGGCAATCCGGACCAGCCAACGCCACCGCACATCGTGGAGAAGCTGATCGAGGCGGCGGGGCGCAAGGACACCCACCGTTACTCGGTCTCGCGCGGCATCCCGCGCCTGCGCCGGGCCATCTGCAACTGGTACCGGGACCGCTACGACGTGCACCTGGACCCGGACGCCGAGGCGATCGTCACCATCGGCTCCAAGGAGGGCCTGGCGCACCTGGCGCTCGCGACCATGGGGGCCGGAGACACCGTGCTGGTGCCCAACCCGGCCTACCCGATCCATCCCTATGGGTTCATCATCGCCGGGGCCGACGTGCGCCATGTCCGCCTGACCCCGGACACCGATTTTTTCGAGGAATTGCAGCGCGCCATCCTGGAGTCCTGGCCCAAGCCGAAGATGCTGGTGCTGAATTTCCCCGGTAACCCGACCACCCAGTGCGTGGAACTGGACTTCTTCCAGCGGGTGATCGACATCGCCGGTGAGCACGGCATCTGGGTGGTGCACGATCTGGCCTATGCCGACATCGTCTTCGACGGCTACCAGGCCCCGTCGATCCTCCAGGTCCCTGGGGCCAAGGATATCTCGGTGGAGTTCTTCACCCTGTCGAAGAGCTACAACATGCCCGGGTGGCGGGTCGGTTTCATGTGTGGTAACAAGACCCTGGTCGGGGCCCTGGCGCGCATCAAGTCCTATCTCGACTACGGTACCTTCACCCCTATCCAGGTGGCGGCGATCACCGCGCTGGAAGGCCCCCAGCAGTGCGTGCGCGAGATCGCCGCGACCTACCAGGGCCGTCGGGATGTCCTGTGCAAGGGCCTGAACGAGGCCGGGTGGGAGGTCGCGCTGCCGCGGGCGACCATGTTCGTATGGGCGCGCATCCCCGGCTTTATCCAGGAGCAGCTCCGCCCGCACCTTCAGGACGGGGCCTCCCTCTCGCTGGAGTTCTGCAAGCGTCTGATCGTCGAGGCCAAGGTCGCGGTGGCCCCGGGGATCGGTTTCGGCGACTATGGTGACGAGTATGTACGCTTCGGCCTGATCGAGAACGAGCACCGCACCCGCCAGGCGGTGCGCGGGATCAAGGAGATGTTCCGGCGCGAGTCGCGGGCGGGGGCCTGAGGGCGGGGCACCGCTCAGCCTAAGAAGAGCATTTGGCCGCAAATGAACGCGAATGAGCGCAAATAGTCCGTCAGCTTGGTGAAGCCCCTGCCAAACTCGGGCTGTGAGCAGGCTGACGCAATCGCACCAGGGATTATTTGCGTTTATTTGCGTTCATTTGCGGCTGAATTTCTTTTTCGATTGATTGTATGGCAGAGGGGATAGGTATGGAACCGGTCAAGATCGGTCTGTTGGGTTTAGGCACTGTCGGCAGCGGCACGGTCATCGTGCTCACCCGTAACGCCGGGGAGATCGCGCGGCGCGCGGGTCGCGGGATTGAGATCGCCCATGCCGCGGCGCGGGAATACAAACGCGATGCCATCACCGGAATCGAGCACATCGGGCGCATCGGGGAGGATGCCTTTGCAGTCGTCGACGACCCCGAGGTCGAGATCGTCGTCGAACTGATCGGCGGCTATTCCCCAGCCAAGGAACTGGTGCTGCGGGCCATTGCCAACGGCAAGCATGTCGTCACCGCCAACAAGGCCCTGATCGCGCGCCACGGCAATGAGATCTTCGCCGCCGCCCGGGCGCGCGGGGTCATGGTCGGCTTCGAGGCGGCGGTGGCCGGCGGCATCCCCATTATCAAGGCCCTGCGTGAGGGCCTGGCCGCCAACCATATCGAATGGATCGCCGGCATCATCAACGGCACCGGCAACTTCATCCTCACCGAGATGCGCGACAAGGGCCGGGACTTCGCCGACGTACTCAAGGAGGCGCAGGCGCGCGGCTATGCGGAGGCGGACCCGACCTTCGACGTGGAGGGGATCGACGCCGCCCACAAGCTGACCATCCTGGCCTCGCTCGCCTTCGGCATCCCGCTCCAGTTCGAGCGCTGTTTCACCGAGGGCATCTCGCGCATCGAGGCGCAGGACGTCGCCTATGCCGAACAACTCGGCTATCGCATCAAGCACTTAGGTATTGCACGCCGCTGCCCGGAGGGGATCGAACTGCGGGTGCATCCGACCCTCATCCCCCATCGGCGTCTGATCGCCAATGTGGACGGGGTGATGAACGCCGTCCTGGTGAAGGGCGATGCGGTCGGTCCCACCCTCTATTACGGTGCCGGTGCCGGTTCGCTCCCCACCGCCTCCTCGGTGGTCGCCGACCTGGTGGACGTGGTGCGGGCCCTGACCACCGATCCCAACAACCGGGTACCGCACCTCGCCTTCCAGCCGGACGAGCTGGCCGATACCCCGATCCTGCCGATGGATCAGGTGGAGACCGCCTATTACCTGCGCATGATGGCCCGCGACGAACCCGGCGTCATGGCCCGCATCGCCAGCATCTTGGGCGAGCAGGGCATCAGCATTGAGGCGATCCAGCAGAAGGAGCCCGGCGAGGGCGACACCCATGTCCCGCTCGTCATGCTCACCCACCGGGTACGCGAGGGCCAGATGAACCAGGCCATCGCCCGCATTGAGGCGCAGGGGTCGGTGCAGGGGGCGGTGATGCGCATTCGGATGGAGAACCTGGCGGGGTGAGGCCTCGATCGTCGTTCCGGCCGCAGGTAGACAGGAGGTCGAGGCTTTAGCCGGTCGACAGTGCGTTTCTGCGGCCCTGGTCCGGCTAACGGCCATGGCGCCCGCGCCACCCCGAAAGATGAAAGTGCGGGCGCCATGGCCGTTCCCTCTCCCCGGCCCTCCCCCAGCGGGGGAGGGAGATTTAGAGCGCGCTCCCGGCGCGACTTTCACGGTAAAGCCTCGACCTCCAGTGCGGGACGACCGGCCGCAGCCGGAACTATGATCGCGGCACGGGGTGAGTTGGCCGGGCGACCGCCCGTGAAGGAGGGGTTGGCCGCAACTGAACGGCCATGAGCATACAGAATTCAATGGGATAAGCGGGGCGACGACCATGCGTGAGACCAGCTTCTCCGAGCTACGAAGCAAGACCCGGCGCTACTTCGACCTGGTTGAGGCCGGCGAGACCGTCAGGGTCCTGCGAAAAGGCCAGCCGATTGCCGAGATCCGCCCGATCCAACCGGGGCGCCCATCCTGGAAGCGGCGCGCGGCCAAGCCCTTAACCACTGATGGAGCCACCGTCAGTGACCTGATACTGGCGTGGCGCGATGCCTGATGCGGGTCTTGTTCGATTCCGCGGTGCTGGTCGCGCGCTATGTGCATGAGTTGGCGACAGATTTTGTCTCCAAATAACACCAGAGGTATCGGCGGCAATGAAAGCAGAATTCACGGCTATCGTAAAAAAGGACGGTGATTGGTGGGTTGGCTGGATTGAGGAAATACCCGGCGTCAATGCCCAGGAAAAGAGCAAAGATGAGCTGATGATCAGTCTCCGGGAGGCGGCCAGGGATATTATCGACCTGCACCGTTTAGCCGCGTTGAGAGAGGCAGATTCGGATTGTGAAGAAGTCGTCTTGGTGATATGAAGCGGGGCCAGCTCATTTGCCACTGCTTCCTGCGCGAGGCGCTGCGCGCGATCCGTGCGGCGGCGGATCAGTGCGGGGACCTGGACCGAGCGCTTTTCTGGTATCGCAACGAGCCCCTGCCGCCGTTCGGTTACAAGACGGCTGAGCAACTGGTCAGCGATGGCCGCACCGACGACCTCCTGCGCTACATCGCGTCCCTGGAGACTGGGGCAGCGGGATGATCTTGACCCGGCTGGACGCCCTGACCGTCTACCGCATGCACACGCCCAAATGGGCGTTCGCGCCAACCAGCGGTGCGGGTGCCGCCCAACATGGCGGAGGCGCCAACCGACCGGACGTGGCGGCGCTGTCTGTGGTCCGCACAGCGGACCCTACGGGCGCGGGGCCGTAGGGTCCGCTGTGCGGACCAGCGACCTCCCGTCCAGGGGGGTGGCCGGAGTTATGATCAAGGCCCGCGCCGCATCCACCGACCCCGGCGGTATGGTGGATGCGCTGCGCTTATCCACCCTACGCACTCACCCATCTTTTTTCAGCAGGGCGATGATCTCTTTCAGGCGCAGGTTTTCCTCTTTCAGCCAAGCGATCTCCTTTTCGTGCTGCGCGGCAATCAACAGCGCCTTGTCCAGTTGGTGGGCGCATTGCGCCTCGCTCAGGAGGATAGTGCAGTTGGCAAGACTGCTCTGCGCCAGATTGCTGTGACCGGAATTTCCCGTGAAGTTTAATATCCTCTTGTCGTCGCAGTCCAATAGCTCGGTGGCGTCCACACCGATCACGTCGGCAATCTCCTTCAACTTCTCCAGCTTCACATCCGATTCGCCACGCTCGATCTTGGCGTAGGTGTTGACCGCCCACCCGAGCTTCTCGGCGATGCCCTCCTGCGTCCAGTTCTTGCTCAACCGCAGCGTCCTGAGTTTTTCGTGAACGTGCATCGGATACCCCGAAACGTGGTGGAAATCCCCAACTTTGGGGCTGTCATCTTGCTGGTGTCCATGCGAGTCTCACCACACGGCCGCTTGGGACGCAAGTCCCGATCTCCCGCGCGCCCGATCTCAGGTGCGCGCCGACCCGCCGCGCCCGCCGAGGCTCGCCCCCGGCACGCCGACGGGCGCGACCCGATCTCGTTCCAGTAGACCTCCGCTCGTTCAACGGGTGCCCATTTATGATGCCGTTCATTCGATTCTTGTTGCTTGGCTGGTTCCTGCTCGTCTCGCAAGGGGCCTTTGCCTGGACCCTCTCCGGGACCGTGTTCGGCAACGGGACACCGATGCCCAATGCCGGCGTCAAGCTCTTTCTGGCGTCGGACGGGTCCGCGGTCGGGCAGACCGCGACGAACGGCAGCGGGTATTATACCCTGGCGGTCGATGACGGCACCTATAACCTGCTGGTAGAACCGCCCAGCAGTGCGGTCGGTTATGGTAACTCGCCGGTGAACGGCATCGTGGTTGCCGGCGCCAATGTCACTCAGAATGTGGCGTTGGTCACTGGGGCGACTACCCTTTCAGGTGTTGTGAAGTTGCTTGACGGAACGCCAGTGGTGGGGGTGGGCATCTTATTGCAGGATCAGATCGGCGGGGTTACTGTCGGATATATGATCACGGGGAGCGATGGGTCTTATTCGTTTTCCGTTGCTCCGGGAACTTATAGCTACAGCCTGTGGGGCAGCAACTCTGGTGCAATGAGCTTTCCGGGGAGTCCTTCCTCTCTAAGCATATCAAATTTCGCAGAGAACACGGTCGTCTCGGCGGCGACCATCAAGGACTTGGTCTTGCCGCTGACGCAGATGACTGGTAAGACCACGGACAGCAACGGGGCGCAAGTCGGCGGGGTGGAGTTGCAGACCATTCTTGGTGGCTCGAAGCCCGATGGCGCATACTACGAGATCATGCACCAGAATGGCAACACCAAGTCGGACGCCAGCGGCAACTACAGCATGACCCTGTTCGATGGCTTCAGCTATACGATTACAGCAATCCCCCCTACAGGAAGCGGGATGGCGCAGACGGCTTTTGATGCTGTCGCAGTGTCTGGCAACACGGCGCGAGATTTTGCCTTAAGGAGCGCGACGACGCTTTCCGGAATCGTCAGATTGCCGGATGGCACGCCGGTGGTGGGGGTGCAGATCCTTTTGCAGGATCAGATCGCGGGTGTTACTGTCGGATATCTGACGACGGGGAGCGATGGGGCTTATTCGTTTTCCGTTGCGCCGGGCACTTATAGCTACATTCTGAGCGGCAGCAACTCTGGTGCAATGAGCTTTCCGGGGAGTCCTTCCTATCTAAGCATATCAAATTTCGCAGAGAACACGGTCGTCTCGGCGGCGACCATCAAGGACTTGGTCTTGCCGCTGACGCAGATGAGTGGTAAGACCACGGACAGCAACGGGGCGCAAGTCGGCGGGGTAGAGTTGCAGACCATTCTCTTTGGTAGCTGGAGGCCCGATGGCGCCTATTACGAGATCGCTCACTATGATGGGAACACCAGGTCGGACGCCAGCGGCAACTACAGCATGACCTTGTTCGATGGCTTGAACTATACGATTACAGCAATCCCCCCTACAGGAAGCGGAATGGCGCAGACGGCTTTTGATGCTGTCGCAGTGTCAGGCAACACGGCGCGAGATTTTGCCTTAAGGAACGGGACCACGCTTTCTGGAGTCGTCAGATTGCCGGATGGCACGCCGGTGGCGGGGGTGCAAATCCTTTTGCAGGATCAGATCGAGGGGGTTACTGTCGGATATCTGACCACGGGGAACGATGGGGCTTATTCGTTTTCCGTTGCTCCGGGCACTTATAGCTACATTCTGAGCGGCAGCGAATCTGGTGGAATGAGCTTTCCGGGGAGTCCTTCCCGTCTAAGTATATCAAATTTCTCAGAGAACACGGTCGTCTCGGCGGCGACCATTAAGGACCTGATCTTACCGCTGACGCAGATGAGTGGTAAGACCACGGACAGCAACGGGGCGCGAGTCGGCGGGGTGGAGTTGCGGACTACTTTCGATGGCACGAAGCCCGATGGGGCCTATTACGAGATCATACACTATAATGGCAACAACAAGTCGGATGCCAGCGGCAACTACAGCATGGCTCTGTTTGATGGCTTTGAATACACGATAACCATCCTGCCGCCCACCGGCAGCGGCTTTGGCCAGACCAGACTCAGCGGTCTGAACGTCTCAGGCCCGACCCTCCTAAGCGTGATCTTGCAACGATCCGATAGCTTCGCCCCGCGCATCCTCTCCGGCCCCCTGGTCACCCAGATCGGTGCGACCGAGGCGACGGTTGCCTGGCAGACCGACGAGCCCGCGACCGGCAGTGCCAATTGGGGCACCGGCAGCGCCAGCGAGACCGGCTATCAGACCCAGCACGCGATCCAGATGACCGGACTCGGGGTCGCCACACCCTACACGGTCACGGTTTCCTCGACCGACGACGCGGGCAACGGCCCCACGACGGCAAACGTGACATTCACGACCGGCCCGGCCGATACGACGGCGCCGCTGATCATCGCGGGCCCAACCGTGAATACGCTGACCCACCAGAGCGCGGTGGTGGAGTGGGAGACCAACGAGCCGGCCACGACCCAAGTGAGCGGCGACCTGTCGGCCACGATCGCCGGCCTGCGCACCCTGCATCGTGTCGAACTGACCGGGCTGTCCGCGCTGACGATCTACCAGATCAGTGTGGCGTCCAGTGACCAGGCCGGCAACGGCCCCACCACGCGCGCGATCAGTTTCAAGACCCTCGCCGCGGCGGACCTGACTGCGCCGGTGATTACCAAGGGACCCTGGTTCGTGGATGTCACCGAAACCGGTGCCACCGTCGCCTGGGAGACCGATGAGCCAGCCAATAGCGGCGTGTCCTACAACGACGGCGTTGCCTATGGTGTGCTCAACGACGATGCCCTGACCCAGAACCACAGCGTGTCCATGGTCGGGCTGAACGCGAATACGCTGTATCAGGTGACTGTCTCGTCCACCGACGCCTTCGGCAACGGCCCCACGCTGTCCCAGCCGTTGGCGGTGCGTACCCTGGGCACGGCCGACACCGAGCCGCCGGTCTTCGTCGAACCGCCGACGGTCTGCAATGTCACCGATCGACTCATTCAGGTGTGCCTGCGGACCGACGAACCGGCCAGCCTGGTGATCGAGTACGGCCTCGCGCCGGACGCCCTGACCTGGACCGCGGCGCGCGCCCGGCTCGATCCCCAGCACAGTCTGTCCATCAACGGATTGACGGCCAAGACGAGCTATTTCATGCGCGCCAAGGTGCGGGATCAGGCGGGTAACGAGTCGATCAGCCCGCTGTTCCAGGCGACCACGCTCGCCAGCGCCAGGCCCGTCCCGGTGTTTGTGCAGGCACCGACCGTGACCTATGAAGGCAGCGACCGGGTGGTCATCGAATGGGAGACCGACCGCCCCTGTCATGCGCTGGTCGAGGGCACCGTGGGGGGCTTCCCCCTGCGGGTCAGCGACGGCCGTCTGCTGACGAGGCACAGCCTGGTGATCACCAACCTGGCCCCCGGTACGGCCTATCAGTTCCGCGTCACCGCGACCGATGTCGATGGTCAGCGGGTGGTGAGTGACTTCTAAAGGGGGCGCAGGCAATGACTTCAACGATCAGATCGATTCTAACGCTCGTCGGCGTGCTGTCCATGCCGTCCGCCTGGGCAGTCTCATTCGTCACGGCGTCCAGCGTGGATGTCACGTCGCCGGTATTGACTACGGCCCCGGAGGTGCAGGCGATTCCCGGCGGCCTGATGGAGGTGGTGTGGACCACCGATGAGGCGGCGGATTCGCGGGTGAACTTCGGTGACTCGCCGGCGCTGCTGTCGCGGGTGGCGGGGGATATCGAGTACGGCCTTGCGCATCGCGTCAGGCTGGCCGGGCTGGTGCCGGGCGCGACCTATTACTACCAGGTGACCTCGGTCGATCCGATGGGTAACGCGACCAGCAGCAGTATCGGCGACTTCGTCGCGGCGGTCCCCAGTTTCACCCTGACGGTGAGTAAGAGCGGCGCCGGGTCCGGCGCGGTCGGCGGCGGCGGGACCTGGCCGGTCGACACCAGCGTCACGGCCACGGCCAGCGCGGCATCCGGGTCCAGCTTCGCCGGCTGGACGCCGACCGGTTGCGGCGTCGCCTTCGCCCTGACCGGGGACGCGAGCTGTATTGCCAGGTTCACCCTGGCGGCCGATCTGGATGGCGACAGTGACGTGGACAACGGCGACTACACGGTCTTTCGTGCGGCGCTTGGGGCCTGTAGCGGGGCCGCGCGCTACCGATTGGCCTCCGACTATGACCGTGACGGGTGTGTGACGACCGGCGACTATCGGATCTGGTATGGCTTCTACCGCAGCTTCCTGGTTCGGCCGTGACAATCTGGCGCGCCCGGCCATCGTTCCTGGCAGTCGCGGAGCATCAGCAACCGGAGGTCGAGGCTTTAGCCGGTCGGACATGTCGGCACTACGCATTGTCGCCTCGATCATAGTCCCGGCCACTGGGAGCGCCGCACCCCAGTGCGGCGCGATCTCGCTGGCGAGCGCGGCGTTGCGTGTTGCGGACAGGCCGGGCCGCACTGGGGTGCGGCGCTCCCAGTCGGTCGGCCTGAAGGCCGACCGACACACCGCGGTGGCCGGAACGATGATCGAGGCACGCATTGTCGTCGGCCAAGGCGCGGGCGCGACCGGCTAAAGCCTCGACCTCCGGTTGGGCGCTGGGGCGTGGCAGGTCTTTTTTCGACTCTTTCATTTCAATGGAACAGGCGGAGTGTCTATGAAAACATTTGTTGCGGCCATGGCCGCCTTGGTGCTGGGGCTGGCGTCGGCCGGGGTCTTTGCCATGGGCATCAGCCTCACCCCGTCCAGCAGCCAGATCCGGGTGGGCGACCATTTCAATCTCTTGGTCGGGGTGAATGACGCGCGGGACGGTGTTTACTCCGCTGACGAGGTGATTGCCTTCGGCTTCGATGTGGCGATCGGCAATCCGTTGCTGGTGTCCTGGACCGGGGCGGAGGTGGCGATGCCGCCCTTTTCGGACGATCTCAGCGCTGACTTGATCGACACGGGGGTGGCGGGTTTGGTCGGCGCCGGGCCCGGCATCACCGATCCGGCCTTTACCCTGGCGGTGCTGCATTTCGTCGCGACCGGGGAGGGGGTCTTGGACCTGGGGATCTTCTCGAACCTTGGGGACCTCAACGAGGGGCTGATCTACGTGACCGAGGCGGCGCGTGATCTGACTGCCGCCACGCAAGTGACCATCCAGGGGGCGGGGCAGGCGCCGCTGCCTGGGACGTTGGTGTTGTTGATCGGCGGTTTGCCGTGGCTCGTGCGGCGGGTCAGGGGTCGTTGAGGATTCGCCAGGGGGCGGCTCATAGGCTTGCGTTGGGCGGCTTGTTGGGCTTCGTTCCTCAGCCCAACCTACGAGAATCCTTGCCTAACCTCTGACGGCGTCACGAGGGCGCGGTGGATTGGTCCGCACAGCGGACCCTACGGGACGGCGTCACGAGGGCGCGGTGGATTGGTCCGCACAGCGGACCCTACGGGACGGCGTCACGAGGGCGCGGTGGATTGGTCCGCACAGCGGACCCTACGGGACGGCGTCACGAGGGCGCGGTGGATTGGTCCGCACAGCGGACCCTACGGGACGGTGTCACGCCGGCGCGGTGGTTGGTCCGCACAGCGGACCCTACGGGCGTGCGGCCAACCGCGGGGCTGCCGAGCGGGGCGATTGCCGCCGCGCCCTGGGGCGCGGGTCACAGGTCCCGCGCCAGCCGAAACCCCCGATCCCCGCTGCGGTCCGAGGGCCAGACGCTTTGGCGGTCGGCGCTGCGCACCGAGGCCGGGCGGCCGAGCCAGGAACCGCCGCGGACCACCCGGTAGCCGTCGGGGCAGGGGCCGGGCCATGCGGAGCCGTCCGTCGGGGCCGCGCTGTAGGTCTCGTGGTAGCAGTCCTGGACCCACTCAGCGACGTTTCCCGCGGTGTCGTAGAGACCGAAGGCGTTAGGCGTGAGGGTCCCTACGCGGGCGGTCTCGCGGTCGGCAGCGGGTCCGGCGCAGCCGTCGCAGTTGGCGTTGCCGCGACCGATCTCCGCGCCCCACCACCAGGCCGTGCGGGTCCCGGCGCGGGCGGCGTATTCCCATTCGGCCTCGGTCGGCAGGCGGTAGGGCGGGCCTTCGGTCTCGACGTTCAGGCGCTTGAGAAACTGCTGGACCTGGTCCCAGGAGACCATCTCCACCGGCCGCTGATCATCCTGGATTTGCGCCGGATTCGCGCCCATGACCGCCGTCCACTGGGCCTGGGTGACCTCGTGGCGGCCGATCCGTACGGGCTTGACACTGACCCGGTGGGCCGGTCGCTCGTCGCCTTCGCAGGCGTCGTCGCCAGGACCGCAGCCCATCTCGAAGCTGCCGCCGGGGATCTCCACCAGGGTCTGCGCCAGCGTCTCGATCATCTGCCGACGCGCCACTGCCGCCCGCGCCGCGGCCTCGCTTGCGGTCTGGGCGCGCGCCTTGGCGTCCGCCGCGGTGCGGTCGCGAGCGTCCGCCTCGGCCGTCCAACGTTGATCCAACTCGCGCTCCAGGAGGCGCTCGGCCGCCTTTAGCTCCTCTTCCGTCCAGGCGGCGGCCGGGGCCGGGTGCAGCAGCCAGGCCAGGGTCAAGGCCAGATAGAGTGCGACGGGCAGGGATATCATGCAGTCACCCCAAAAATCCACAGATGAACACAGATGAACACAGATGTCCTTTAGCATTGTCATACGCTTATCGGTACTGTCACAATCACCTGCAAGATGAGCCGCGACCAAGCGTAAGCCAATGAATCATCTGTATTCATCTGTGTTCATCTGTGTTCATCTGTGGATGACTGCTCTTTCCGGGATCACAGATCCCGCGCCACGCGCAAGCCGAGGTGGTCGCCCCGCAGTGCCGGTGGGCCCCAGGCGCGGCGGGCGCAGCCCAACCGGTCGGGCGGGTCATCCCAGGAGCCGCCGCGGTACACCCGGGTCGACTCGACGCAGGTCTCGCGCCATTCGGTGCCGTCCGCCGGGGCGCCCGTGTAGTTTGCGTGGTAACAGTCCTGTACCCACTCCGCGATGTTGCCCGCCGTGTCATAGAGCCCGAAGGGGTTGGGTTTGAATGACCCCACCGGGGCGGTCTTCCTGCCATCCCAGGGACCGCCGCAGCCGGTGCAGTCGGCCTGGCCCTGGCCCGGACCCTGGCCCCACCAGTAGATCGTCCGGGTGTCGGCGCGGCTCGCGTATTCCCACTCGGCCTCGGTGGGCAAACGGTACGGCGGGGTCTGGCCCTCAGCGTTCAGGCGCTGCAGAAACTCCTGGGCGTCGTCCCAGGAGACGCCCTCCACCGGCCGGTCGCCGCGTTTGAAGCGCGCCGGGTCCTCGCCCATCACCGCCTTCCACTGGGCCTGGGTGACCTCGTAGCGGCCCATGAGGAAGGGTCGGAGGTTGACGCGGCGGGCCGGTTTCTCATCGTCCGGACAGCGCGGCTCCCCGGGGCTGCAACCCATCAGGAAGCTGCCGCCCGGGACCTCGACCAGTTCCTGTGCCAGGGCGCCGACGGGTCCGCGCCGCGGCCCTGTCGCGAGAAAGAGACGCTTGGCCGCGCGCGCCTTGGCGTCCCAGTGCCCGGCCTGGTCCAGGGCCAGTTCGACTTTGTCCGTCTCGCCGTCGGCCTGGGCGCGGCGGGCGAGCTCGCGATAGAGGTCGGCCCGATCGGCGGCGAAGGCCGCCACCTGCGCGGGGGCCGACACCGCGGCCCGTTGCAGCGCAAGGTCCGCGGCGGTCGCGGACCCGCCGGCCAGTGCCGCGCGTGCCTGGGCCAGATAGGACGCGGCCAGCACCGCGGGCTGGGTGCTCCAGCGGTAATAGACGAGGGCGGCCAGGGCCGTCAGTGCCAGGGCGCCGCCGACGGCGACTACCCGCTCGCGGTTGAGCCACACCGGCCACCAGGCGGGGAGGACCCTGGCGACGGCCGGGACCGGCGTCGCGGCGGGTCGCGGCGGTAGCGGGCGGATCGGCGCCGACGGCGGCGGCGTCACTGGCACCGCCGACACCGCCCCCGGCCCGGTCGGTCCGATCGGCGCCGTCGCCGGGGCGCGCGCCCGCGGCCGCCGTGGCGCCGGCCGGTGGGACGGCGTCCGGCAGGCGTGGCAGAACTCGCCCTCCGGATAGCGCCAATGGGTGCCGGCCGCGCAGCGTACCAGGCGCTGCTGGGCCAGGTTGAGCACGTCCAGCCACTCCTTCGCGCTCGGGCGCAGCGCCGGTGTTGTGTGGCCGCCCACGAAGCAGCGGTCGAACAGGTGTCGCAGCGTCGGGTCGAGGGTGTCCAGGCCGCGCGCGGCCGGTGGCTTGCGAAAGCGCCGGTCCTTGCGCCACGGGAAGATGCCGTGCTGGATGCACCACTCGTCTGCCTTGCCGGGCAGCGAGTCCCGCGGGTCGCGCAAGGCCCCGGCGAAGGGGTGGAAGCCGTCCATGAGCAATTGAAAGACCAGCACCGCCAGCCCGAAGCGGTCGTGTTCCGGGCTGCGGTCCACCTGGTCGAAGCGCAGCCCTTGCAACTCGCGCGGGGTGTATTCGGGCACCCCCACCGGGCAGCGGTACAGGGTCTGACCGGCGCGTACCTGGAATGAATCGGTATCGACCAGGGTCACCAGGCCCCTGGTGGTGACCAGGATGTTGCGCGGATTGACATCGCCCATGACGTAGCCCTTCACATGCAGTGCGTGCAGGGCCGTGCAGAGGTTCTTCGCGACCTGGTGCCGGGCGTGCCAGTCCAGCTCCAGCGCGTCGCGGGCGCGGGGATTGTAGGCGTTGAGCAGGGAGCGCCCGCCGTCGATGCGGGGCATCAGATAGCCGACGAAGTGCCCGTCCTCCTGGAGCAGGGCTAGCGGCCAGGTGATGGAGGCGTGGCTGAAGCGCTCGCGCATCTCGTCGCGCGGCGGGTCGGCGAGCATGGCCCGGAGCTTGGCCGCGCGCGCCTCGGTGGCCTGCCCGGACAGATAAATCTTCGCCAGGCAATCCGCGCGTCCTTCCAGGGTCAGGATGATGCCCTCGCCGCCGCGGGCCAGCTCGTCCTGGGTACGGTAGGTCTCGCCGTCCGTGCCGGTGAGCAGGGTCATGATCCGGTGCGGCCCCGCGGGTGCGCCAGACTAGGCGCTGGCCCAGCCGATGGGGGCCTGCAGGGGTACCTCGGTGTCCAGTTCGGCGTGGGAGACGCTGCGCATACTGGTGGAGAGCCACTGGAACATCTCGCGGAACTTGAGTCCGTTGAGCATCAGCGGCTGGCGCGGCCCGAGTTGGGCCAGGATGTCCAGGTTGGCCCCGCCGACCCCCACCGCGAAGAAGGCGACCTTCTTGGCCGCCTCCGCCGCCTGCACGCGCCGCGCCGCCTCCTGCCACAGGTCGCCATCGGTGGGTTCACCGTCGGTGATCAGAAAGACCCAGGGGCGGAAGAAGGGGATGCCGTTGGTCTTGTAGCTCAACTTGCGCTGTTCGATGAGGTCCAGCGCCAGGTTGATCCCACCCCCCATGGGGGTCTGGCCGCCGACGCTGAGCAGCGGCGGCTCGAACTGGTTGGCGGTCACGAAGTCCTGGACCAGTTCCGCACGGCCCCCGAAGCTGACGATGGCGATCTCCACCCGCAGCAGGGCCAACTCATCCTGCTCCAGGTCCATGCGGAAGCTCGCCAGGCCCTGGTTCAGGGCCGTGATCCGCGCCCCGTTCATGGAGCCGGAGGTGTCGAGCAACAGCACGCAGGGGCAGCGGGGCTCGGGGTTGCTGGTGTCGAATTCGGCGGCATCGAAATCGGTGGACATCGGGGGCTCCGTGGGGGCTGGGGCGGCCTTCCTGGGTGGCGGTCGCGCGGACTCGGGATCTGGGAGTATGCGCCGGGATTTTCCGTCCGGAAGGGTCGGAATGCAAAGCCTGGGAGCGCCGCGGGTGCGATCAGAACTGATGTGGTAACCGAGATCCCGGATACGCTATCGTTGTCGTTGTCGTTGTCGTTGTCGTTGTCGTAATCGAACAATCCGACCACGACCACGACCACGACCACGACCAGACCACGATCACGATCACGACAACGACGCCCGGTCCGTGGGAACGTCCGGGAGCTGTAGGCGCATCGCGTACCCGGCTCCGGCGGTCGCCGCAGCTTGGCGGGTACGCGATGCGTACCCTACGAGATGTGCGTTATAAATCAGTTCTGATCGCACCCGAGCGCCGCACCCCGGTGAGAATGGGCAAGTATTCAATGCGGCCTGGCCGTAGCCCGGATGGAGCGCAGCGGAATCCGGGGCAGTCTCGCGGACATGCTGGATATCAGCGACTTGTAGCGAAGACCTGGATTGCGCTGCGCTCCATCCAGGCTACGACTGCCGCAAGGTCGTTGGTCTGCTGTGCGGACCAAACGCCGCTGGCCTGCAAAGGATGATCAAGCCCCGCAATGGCTACCGGCGCCCCGCCGGGGCTGTGCTCGGTGGGCGCAAGTCCGCCAGGACCTCCTCTGCCAGCGTGCGCAACTCGGGCGGGGCACCGGCCAGGGCGTCTGCGGGATCGGCCGCGACGGCAGCCCCCAGGGCGAGGGCGAAGGGTTGGAGGAAGTCGACCCAGGCGCCCTCGGTCATCAGGTCCCTCAGGGCCGGACCCAGGCCGATCCCTTGGCATTCCTGGGTCTGCTCCTTGAGACGGGCGAAGGCGTCCCGATCCCCCGCGGCGGCGGCCTCGGCCAGCCGCTCGAGCGCCTGGCGGGCCAGGTCGCGGTTGCCGAGCCAGAGGTGGGATTGCAGGAGCAGATGAGCGCTCCCAAGAACCTGGCTGTTCGGATCAACAGATGCGAGGACTCTGGAGTCTGCCGCGTCGGCCAGGGTCGCAGCCTCGCAATAGGCCGCACGGGCCTCGGCCTGGGAGCCCGTAGCGGCCAGGAGTCGGGCAAGATTGATCGCCGGATAGGGGTCCGACGGGTCGCGCTTTCTCGCTTCAAGGTAAGCGGACTCTGCCTCTTCCGAGCGGCCGATCTGGTTTGCTGGAAGGCTGCCGAAGACCTCCCAATCCAGCCGATAGCGCTCGGCATGACCGTCCGGCAGTGCGCGTCCCAAGGCGCGGGAGTATTCGAGCTGGTCGCCGCTACACAGTCGACCATTGGCGTGTTCCACGGCTCGGCTGTGCGCAAGCTGTGTCAATTCCTCCCCGCTGAACCACAACCGCATAAACTCCACCAGCCAAGTCAACCGCTGCCGCAGCCGCCGCGAGGCATACCGCATCAAATACCAGACATTGAACAGCCGCTCGCCGCCTGGTAGCCGGTGCGCTTGGTCCCGGACAGCCGCGCCTTTTCCACCAGGCCCTTGGCCTCCAGCCGGGCCAACTGACCGCTGACGGTATTGGTGGCGATGCCTGAAACCTCCCCGAGCCTGCGGGCGGAGATAGGGGCCCAGTGCTCCATCAGATGCGCCAGCAGCTTGCGCGCCTGGTCGGACAGGGTCTCCATGCGCGCCTTATAGAGCGGGGTCATGGTGTCGAGCAGGCGCCGCAGGTCGCTGTGGACGTCGTCGGCCCCGCCGGCCGCGAACAGTTCGTAGAGCATGACGGTGGTGCGCGGATTGCCGCCGGTGATGGCGCGCAGGGCCTTCAGGCGCTCCGGGCGGGTGTCGAGGTTGCGGGCCATCTCCTGGACGGCCGCCTCGCCGGTCAGGCCGCGGCCGACGCCGAAGGTGCGGGCCAAGGCGAGCATGGCCTCGCGCATCTCGGCCACCGTCAGGGCGCGCAGTTCGATCAGTTGGAAGAAGTCCCAGAAGGCGTCCTGGTAGGCGTGGTTGGACTCCAGGGACTGATAGCTGGCCCCGAGCCAGAAGATCGCGGGGTCGTGGGAGAGGGTTTTGCGCAGCCGCCACAGGGGGGTGGCGCCGCCGTCGATCGGGGTGCCCTGGCGTGCCTTGGCGCCCCTGAGAGCGCCGGCCTCGGTGGTCCCGGCCAGGTTGGCCAGCAGCAGGTCGGTGCTGTCGATCAGGAGCAGCAGGCGCCGTTCGTTGGTCCGGACCCAGGCGTCGAGGCTCGCCAGGGCCGCGCCCTCACGCTGCGCGGCCGACAGGTCGCCGATGCGGGCGATCTCCCGGTCCAGTTGATCCAGTTCCGCGGCCGGGGCGCCCTGGCGTGCGCGGGTGTCGGCCAAGGCGTCGAGCACATTGCGCCATAGTTCGGCCAGGGTACTGACGGTGTATTGCTCCTCGGGGAAGGTCACTGGGATCCAGCCAGCGGCCAGCGCCGGGTCGTCCTCCACCGCCAGCGCCAGCCGGCGCAGCAGCGTGGTCTTGCCCATGCCGCGCGCGCCCGTGATCAGCAGGTGTTGCGGCATTGCCCCCGGCGCGGTGCCGCGCAGCAGGCGCAGCAGGTCCGCAAGCTCCCGGGTGCGGACCACGAAGATGGCGCGCAGCTCCGCCGGCCCCCAGAGGTGCGGGTTGTACTTGACGGTGGCGCTCAGGGCGGGGGTTTCAGCGGGCATGGTTGCGCCGCCAGTAGTCGCGCAGGATGAAGGCCGCGGCCGTGTCGAGCCCGCCCACGTCCTCCAGGCGGGCGACCAGCCCGTGCCCCGGCGCCTCCTCGGCCAGGCGCTGCAAGAGCGAGGTCTTGCCCAGGCGCCGGGGACCGCTGAGCACGACATGGTTCCCCTCCAGATGGCGCCAGAGGTCCGCGCGCTCGTTCACCCGGTCGAAAAAGTCGTCACCGTCCGCCTTGTTGCCCAATCTGATCGGCATGGCCGTCGCTCCAGCGTGATTCGTTGGGGATCAAAATACTTCAAAAATGACGCGCGTCAAATTTAAAGTACATAGTTTCTTAAGTTGGTGGGGTGGCAGGAGGAGCCGCGCGAGCTTTGATCCCAGAAAAGGCAGTTCAGCCGCAAACGAACCAAAATTAACGTCAATAATCAGAGGTTTGGTCTTTACTGCATGGTCATCGTCCGGGTGACGCCTGCAACGATGCTAACCAGCAGATTTATTTGCGCTTATTTGCGTTCATTCGCGGCCGAATACTCTCGGTCGAGCCTTCGCGGGGCCTTGATCATAGAGAGGCTTTCGGAAATCGCCACAAGCCGCAACGGCTACTGGGAGCGCCGCACCCCAGTGCGGCGCGGCCTCTGCTCATCCCACACCGGCGGGGTGATCCGCGAGATCGCGCCGCACTGGGGTGCGGCGCTCCCAGGCCAGGCCGGACAGCCAGTGAGGCTTTAACGTAATGGCAGTGAGGCGATAGGAGCAACGGTGCGGCAACCGCACCGTCGTGGCCGGCCCATCACGCCCGCGCCGGCCGGCCGCGTCCGTGCCAGAATGGCGCACCCCATCCGGTACCGAGGCGCTATGCTCCCGATCGTCGACCGCTACATCCTGGGCGAGGTCGCCAAGACCCTGCTGGCGATCCTGATCACGCTGATGCTGATCGTCGCCAGCATGCTCTTTCTGCGGACCCTGGAGGAGGTGAACCTGGGGGCCCTGAACGCCGACCTGGTGCTGCGCTTCCTGGGGCTGCAACTGGTGCGCGATACCGCGACCCTGCTGCCGCCGTCCTTCTTCATCGCCGCCCTGGCGGCACTGAGCCGCCTGGCCCGGGACAGTGAGTTGGTGGCGCTCAATGCCTGCGGCATCGGGCCGCGGCGCCTGTACCGGGCGCTCGTGCTGCTCGCGCTGCCGGTGGCGCTGGTCACGGGCTGGTTCGCCCTGGTCCTCCAGCCCTGGGCGGCGGCGGGGATCGCCGAGATCCGCCTCCAGCAGAAGGATCAGGCGACCCAGATCGCCGGGGTTCAGGCCGGGCGTTTCTACACGGAAGAAGGGGGGAAGGTCGTCGTCTATGTCGGGGCCATCGCCAAGGGCAAGGGCCTGGAGCGGGTCTTCGTCCTCGATCGGCAAGGGGATAAGACGCGCATCGTGGTCAGCGACAGCGGCCGCCACCGGGTGGACGATCGCACCGGGGATCACCTGGTGACACTCATCGACGGACACCGTTTCGACGGTAACGCGGGGGAGGGCAACTATCTGATTGCGCGCTTTCGCGAGTATCAGTTGCGGGTCGCGGGCCAGGGCCCCGAGCCGCAGGTGACCAAGAAGTCCACCACGCCCTCCCTGGACCTGCTGGGGTCCGCGGACCCCCTGGCGCGGGCCGAGCTGGAGCACCGGATCGCCGCCCCCCTGGCGATCTTCACCCTGCTGCTGATCGCGGTCCCCTTGGTCGCCATCTCACCCAGGCAAAAGACCTCCGGGCGACTCTTGCTCGCCTTTCTGGCCTACTTCACCTTCTTCAACCTGCAGCAGTTGGCGGAGACCTGGTTGGGAAATGGGACGACCCCGCTGTGGTTGACCAGTTTCTGGTACCAGGCACTGGTCCTGGTACTGGTCTATCTGGTGACGCTGCCGGAGACGCGCTGGTACAAGGTCCTGCGCGAACGCCTTGGGCGGGGACACCCCGGCCCCGGGGGCGATCAAGACTGACGTGGTGACCGAGATCCCGGGTACGCTGTTGTCGTTGTCGTTGTCGTTGTCGTTGTCGTAATCGTAATCGTAATCGTAATCGAATAATCCGACCACGATTACGACAACGACAACGACAACGACGCCCGGTTCGTGAGCTGTAGGGTACGCATCGCGCACCAGGCGCCGGCGGTCGTGGCACCTTGCCCTTGACCGGCGACGGGACTAAGCTCACACCCAGCCCCAATCGGCGGTGGCGAATCGGACTGTGGCGGTTGAATCTTGTCTTTCTTCTTCCCTTCCACCCGTGGCGCGGCGGCCGCGGCGGCACGCGGACCCGAGGTTCGCCGGGCGGCCTGGCCGGCGGCGATCAGCGTGTTGGCCTTGCTCTCGGTGTGCCCCACGGCGGCGCCGACGGCCGAGCTGACCATCGTCTGCGGTCTCCAAGGGATCGATCACCCCCATTGTCGGCAGGCGGCCGAGACCTGGGCCCAGGCCCGCGGCCATCAGGTGCGGGTGCTGCCGGCGCCTGATGACCTGCCGACGCGGCTGCGTCTGTACCAGGAACTGCTCGAGGTCGGCGCGCCCAAGCCCGACGTCCTGGAGATTGACGTGGTGTCGCCGAGCCTGCTGGCGCACCACCTGCTCGACCTGGGGCCGCGTATCGGTGCGGCCGCGGCGGACTACCTCCCCGCGCTGATCGCCGCCGATACGGTCGCGGGCCGGCTGGTGGCCTTGCCCTATTCGCTGAACTTCGGGCTGCTGTTCTATCGCCGCGACCTGCTCGCGCGCAGCGCCATGCCGGTGCCGGACACCTGGGACGCGCTGGAGCGGGCCGCGGCGGTGGTGCAGGACCAGGAGCGCAACGCGGGCAACGCCCGTTTCTGGGGCTTTCTGTGGCAGGGTGCGCGCGCGGAGATCCTGACCTGCAACGCACTGGAATGGATTGCGAGTTGGGGGGGCGGGACCATTGTGGCGGCCGCGGGCGGCGTCACCATCGATAACCCCGCGGCTTTGTTCGCTTTGCAGCGGGCGTCCAACTGGGGCGGGATCATCTCGCCGGCGTCCCCGCGCGAGGACACCGAGCGGGACTCGGTAGCCCAGTTCGCGGCCGGCAATGCCGCCTTCGTGCGCGCCTGGCCGGGGGCCTGGCGGCGCTTGAATGCCGCGGATTCACCGGTCCGCGGTAAGGTCGGGGTCGCGCCGCTGCCCAAAGGGGGTACCGACGGCATCCACGCGGCGACCCTGGCGGGCTGGCAGCTCGCCGTCTCGCGCTCGTCCGCGCATCCGGACCTGGCCGCCGAGCTGGTCCTGTACCTGACCGGCGAGGACGCGCAACGTCGCCGCGCCCTCGAGCTGGGTCTGACGCCGACGCGCACGGCGCTGCTCACCGATCCGCAGATCGAGGCCGCCCAGCCCTACCTCCGAGCCCTGTCGGCGGGCGAACTGACCCTGGTGGCCCGGCCGGCGGTGGTGACCGGACGGCGCTACCTTCAGGTCAGCGGGCTGGTGCAGAGCGCCGTGGCCAGCGTCCTGGGCGGCCAGGTCACTGCCGCGCAAGCGCTGAAGACCCTGGAGCACAGTCTCAATGTCATCAGCCGCCAGGGGGAGGACTGGTGATGATTGCAGGTCCCCGTGCCGAACTGAGCGTCGCCCGGTCGCGGCCGCGATGAGCCGCCTGCCCGGTGCGCTGCTCGCCCTGGTGCTGGCCGTGGCCGCCGCCGGGGCGTGCCGCGCGGCCGACACCGACACCGGTGCCGCGACCGGGGCCACCCGGCTGCGGGTCGGCGTGGATGGTCAGGACCCGCCGATGAGCTTCGTCGCCGACGACGGGCGTCTGGTCGGCTTCGACATCGACGTGGCCAATGCGCTCTGCGCGGTGCTGAAGGCCCGGTGCGAGTTGATCCCAAGCGAGTGGGACGCCTTGGCACCGGGCCTCGCGGGGCATCAGTTGGATTTCGTCGTCGCCTCGCTGTCGGCCACCGAACAGCGGCGCGCCCTGGTCGACTTCACCCGTGCCTACTACCGCAGCCCCGGCCGCTTCGTCGCCCGCCGCGGGCGTCTGCGCGAGGTGACGCCCGAGACCATCAAGGGCCTGCGCATCGGCGTGACGAGCGAAACCACCTTCGACGACTATGCCGCTGCCAACCTCAGCAGCGGCGCGACGATCATCCGCTACAGCACCCAGCCCGACGCGCTGCTCGACCTGCTGATGGGCCGGATCGACCTGGTGCTGGGCGACCACCTGGTGCTGGAGCACAGCTTCCTGCGGCGGCGCTCCGGGGCGGGCTTCGAGTTCGTCGGCGGGCCCCTCACGGACATCCGCTGGTTCGGCGACGGCAACGCGGTGGCCGTCGCCAAGGGCGACGACGACCTGCGCGAACTGCTCGACCGGGCGGTGGCGGATCTGCATGAGAACGGCGTCTTCGAGCGTATCGAGATGCAGTGGTTCGGCTACCCGGTCCGCGACCTGTCCGGCGACCTGGTGCGGGCGGCCCCAGTGGCCGCCCCCGCAGGCGGCGCGCCATGACCTCCCGGCCCCCGGTCAGTGAGGGCGTCCGCGGCGGGCCAGCCGCACCGATCCGCCGCCCGCTTGGGTTCAGGCAGGCGGCATGGTTCGTCCTGGTCTTCTGGGTGCTGGTCGGTGGCCTGATCCTGACGGGTATGGCCAGGGCCGGGGCGGGCCCGGCCGAGTCCGCGAGTCCGCTCGCGGTCGGCGGCGAGTCCGAAGACCTCGGCGCGCCGGCCCCCGCGCGTGAGTCCGCGGGCGAGATCATCGACCTGCGCGCGATCCGCAGCGAACTCGCCGACCAGGGCGAGATGCTGGCGGAGATGCAGGCCGATCTCGCCCCGCTGGAGCAGGACGTGGCGCGGCTGCGCGAGCGCCTGGCCGCCGAAGAGCTCAGCCTCGCCGGCGAGCAGATCGATGCCGCGGCGCTGCGGCGTGCGCGCGCGGAATTGGATTCGAGTCGCTCCCGGGTCAGTGTCGTCGGCGGGCGGATCGAGCAATACCGGTTGGCCGAGCGGCACCTGCGCGATCGGATCGCGCGCATCGAGGACCAACGGCGTCTGGTGTCCGATACCGCGGAGGAACTGCGCCTGGAGATGGCGCATCAACTGCTGGGCCGTCAGGTAGAACTCACCCGGCGCCTGGCCGCCGCCTTCGCCGACTTGCAGGTGAATCTCGCCGAGCGCGAGCGCCTGCTGGAGCAGCGGCTGCGGCTGTTGCAGCATCGCGTCCAGATCGGCGCCATCGACGACGCCGCCGCCTTCGTCGCTGACGAGCGGGTGCCGATGTTGGAGTCGGTCATCGCCGACCTGCTGCGTCGCGTCACGCGCCTGCGGGCCCAACTGGCCGCGACCGGCGGGGCGACGGCGGCGGACCGGCAGCAGCGCGAGGTGCTCGCGTTGCAGGCGGACGAGGCCGTCGCCCGGGCCTTCCTGCGCCAGAACGATCTGGAACTGGTGTTGGCCCAGAACCGGCTCGACGGTCTGGCGGCGCTGCGTGAGGACCCGCTGATCCCGGTGCGGCTGCTGCAAGAGGCGCTGATCAAGCTCGATGAGGTCAACGATATCGCCGATAAGGTCGCCGCCGAGCTGACCGCGACCGTCAAGGCGCTGGAGGCGCAGCGCGCGCTCTTCCGCACCACGGGGGCGCGCGACGACCCGCGCCTGGAGTTGATCGACAGCCTGGAGGTGCTCGGCCGCTTCCAACAACGCGATCTTACGGCGCTGCACGCCCGGCTCCAGACCGAGCGTCAGGCCTATGCGCGCCTGATCGGTGAGCGCAGCGCCCGCTCGCTGCTGGAGCGCCAATCGCTGCCCCTGAGCGGGGCCGACTGGCGGCGGGTCGCGGCCACTGCCTGGCAACTGCCGCACCTCACCGCGGCGGCGGTGCGTGACCTGAGCGAGGTCACGGCCGGGCGCGCCCGCGCCGCGTCGGCGGGGCAATGGGTGGCGGCGGCGCTCGGGTCGCTGTTGCTGGTCCTGGCCCTGCGCCCGGCGCGCCGGGCGTTGCGCGCCGACCCTGGGGACAGTCTGGCCCTGACGCGTGCCGCCCTGGCCCGGGTCCTGCCCGCGCTGCTGCCGGCCGCGGTCTGGTTGGTCGCCGGGCTCGCGCTCGCCATGCCGCCGGCGATGCGGCTGCCGGTCGTGCTGGTGCTGCTGCTGTGGCCGCTGCAGATGTTCGTGCTGGATCTCAGTCGCCGGGCGGTGGCGGCCAGGATCGAGGCCGACCCCGGCAACGCCGAGGCGCTGCGGCGCTTCCTGCATCGGCTCAGGCTCGGCGTGATCCCGGCCGTCCTTGTGACGGCGCTCTATCTCCTGTCGCGCGCGCTGCCGGTGGCGCCGATCCTGGCGGACCTGCTGGACCGGCTGGCGATGCTCGGGCTGCTGTCGCTGGCGCTGCCCGCGTTCGCCGCGCGACCCTTGCTGGTCGGGGTGCTCGGGGCCGTGACCCCCAAGGCGCGGCGGCGGGCCGCCGTCGTCGCCCGGGTCGCGCAGGCACTGCCGGTCTATCTGGTGGTCACCGCCCTGGTCGGGCTCGCCGGCTACACCAGCCTGGCCTGGGCCATGCTCGACTATTTCGGCTGGGCGGCGGCGGTCGGGCTCGGCCTGCTGGTGGTGCTGGGCATCTTGAGCGACCTCAAGGGCCGCCTGGACGCGGGCATCGCGACCCGTAACGGTCCGCGCGAGTCGCTGTGGCGGACCCACTTCCTGGCGCCGGGCTACCGGGCGGCCCAACTCATCGCCGGGGTCGCGGCCGTCTGGATGCTGCTCAAGCTCTGGGGCTGGAACGCCGAGAGCCCGGCGATCCGCTGGATCGGCGGCCTGCTGCGGACCGAGTTGGTGCGCATCGGCGCGGTGTCGCTGAGCCCGGCCGATCTGGTCACGGTGCTCCTGATGGTCGCCGCGGCCCTGTGGATCGCCGGCTGGTCGCAGCAGGTCAGCTATCACCTGGCCTACGGCCGGGTGCGCGACCTCGGGCTGCGCCGGGCGCTGGCGACCCTGACGCAGTATGTGGTGGTCGTCGTCGGCCTGCTGCTGGCGCTGGAGGCCATCGGCTTCGACCTCACCACCCTGACGATCTTTGCCGGTGCGCTCGGCGTCGGCATCGGCTTCGGTCTGCAGAACATCGTCAACAACTTCGTCTCCGGGCTCCTGCTGCTGGGCGAACGGCCGCTGCGGGTCGGGGACTACGTCAGCATCGGCACCGACGAGGGCCGGGTCACCCAGATCGGCATCCGCTCGCTGACGGTGCGCACCAGCAGTCGCTGCGAGGTGATCATCCCGAACTCGGCCGTGATCAGCGGCAAGTTCACCAACTGGACGCGCAGCGACGCCGTGCTGCGCCAGTTGCACCGCATCGGCATCGGCTTCGGGGACGACGTGGAACTGGCCATGCGGATCATCGCGCAGGTCCTGGCCGACGAGCCCCTGGTGCTCAAACAGCCGGCCCCCGCGGTCTATCTGGCGGACTACGGCGAGTGGGCCATCCAAATCGATATCACCTATTACATCGACATCAGCGGGGGTGATGAGTTGGGCCGGGGGCCTCGCTCCAGCATCCTGCTGGAGATCGGTCGGCGCTTTGCCGCGCAGGGCATCACCATGCCGTTCCGCCGCGCGGACCTCATGGTGACGCTGGACCAGCAGAGCCGGGAGGCGCTGGCGGGGGGCGGCAAAGCGGCGGCGTCGATCCCGCCCGGCTAGCGCGCCCCGGCTTGCTTACAGCGCGACGCCGGTTCGGTGTCGCGCTCGGCGATCATGCCGTCTTCGTAGTCGTTTCAATCCGCGCCCGGCCAATTGGCCGGGCGATGCTCGATTGCCAGCTCGGTGTCATACTGCGCCGACCGTTTCAATCCGCGCCCGGCCAATTGGCCGGGCGATGCGTTTGTCCGGCGGCCCACAGCGGAGGCAGGTCATGTTTCAATCCGCGCCCGGCCAATTGGCCGGGCGATGCGCCTGCTGCCCTGGGATTGGGTCGCGGGACAGGAGGTTTCAATCCGCGCCCGGCCAATTGGCCGGGCGATGCTCGAGGGCGCGACCAAGCAAGAGGCCGTGGCCGGAGTTTCAATCCGCGCCCGGCCAATTGGCCGGGCGATGCGGTCGGTTCCGGGGGTAGGCGTCGGGTCCCAGCCGGTTTCAATCCGCGCCCGGCCAATTGGCCGGGCGATGCCGTTCGCGCACGTCCTGGATATCGGACAGTAAATGTTTCAATCCGCGCCCGGCCAATTGGCCGGGCGATGCTTACCGCGGTCATACATCGCGCGTACCTGCGAACTGTTTCAATCCGCGCCCGGCCAATTGGCCGGGCGATGCCATATTCAAACTGCGATTGAAACGGACAGGCTACCGGTTTCAATCCGCGCCCGGCCAATTGGCCGGGCGATGCCGAGGCAACCCAATGAGCAGCCTATTCATGATGGAGTTTCAATCCGCGCCCGGCCAATTGGCCGGGCGATGCCGGCCCTGATCGCCCTGGCGCGGGCCGGGGCGGTCGTTTCAATCCGCGCCCGGCCAATTGGCCGGGCGATGCCCATCCATAGCATAGAGAGAGAGAGAGCCATACCATGTTTCAATCCGCGCCCGGCCAATTGGCCGGGCGATGCGCGCCGTAGCCGGTCGCTCATCCCGGGGCCGACCGGTTTCAATCCGCGCCCGGCCAATTGGCCGGGCGATGCTCGGCGCAACGAGGGTGCCGTTGACGCTCAGCGGGTTTCAATCCGCGCCCGGCCAATTGGCCGGGCGATGCGCCCCGACCAACTCCATCGTGCCGCCGTCCGCGGTGTTTCAATCCGCGCCCGGCCAATTGGCCGGGCGATGCTATCGGAATAATCTCATAAACAATTTGAGTCATAAGTTTCAATCCGCGCCCGGCCAATTGGCCGGGCGATGCGGGCAGCGGGCGGCCGATGCCCTGAAGGCAGTCGCGTTTCAATCCGCGCCCGGCCAATTGGCCGGGCGATGCCAGATGGTCAGGCCCGCCGGTCGGCACGGTGAGGCGTTTCAATCCGCGCCCGGCCAATTGGCCGGGCGATGCAGATGGTCAGGCCCGCCGGTCGGCACGGTGAGGCGTTTCAATCCGCGCCCGGCCAATTGGCCGGGCGATGCGACCCTACCTCGTCGGCCCCCGCGTGGACTGATCCGTTTCAATCCGCGCCCGGCCAATTGGCCGGGCGATGCCGCCTCGAAGTGCGCCTGCAGCCGATCGGAGCATGTTTCAATCCGCGCCCGGCCAATTGGCCGGGCGATGCCTGCTGCGTCCGGGGTATCGATAGAGCCGCCAGAATGTTTCAATCCGCGCCCGGCCAATTGGCCGGGCGATGCAGCGCCTCCTGCGGATCGATCAACAGCCCAGTGCGGTTTCAATCCGCGCCCGGCCAATTGGCCGGGCGATGCCCCGCCAAGAGGGGCGGCCGGATAGCCCTATTATGTCGTTTCAATCCGCGCCCGGCCAATTGGCCGGGCGATGCCCGTGGTCGTTGGGTGGTGCTGTGGAACGGTCGCAGGTTTCAATCCGCGCCCGGCCAATTGGCCGGGCGATGCCCGCGCGATGAGGTCCGCTTAAGCGGTGATTATCTGGTGTTTCAATCCGCGCCCGGCCAATTGGCCGGGCGATGCCCGCTCCGGGCGCGTGGGCTGATGGTTCTTCCGACACTGTTTCAATCCGCGCCCGGCCAATTGGCCGGGCGATGCCTGCGCGCGCGTGGTCTGATTGATGAGCGGCATATTAAGTTTCAATCCGCGCCCGGCCAATTGGCCGGGCGATGCCCCGAAAGGCAAGAACAGATATCACAATGGACAAGTGTTTCAATCCGCGCCCGGCCAATTGGCCGGGCGATGCCCCAGATCGAACGCTGGCTTGCTGAGGGTATCCAAAGCGTTTCAATCCGCGCCCGGCCAATTGGCCGGGCGATGCCCAACCGGCAAGCGAAATTTCATCTTTGATCCTAAAGTTTCAATCCGCGCCCGGCCAATTGGCCGGGCGATGCCCCGTCTAAGGATTGCCGGTCAGGAGCTGCACCGGGTGTTTCAATCCGCGCCCGGCCAATTGGCCGGGCGATGCCCGCAAAGTGGTGCCTGCCTGCACCTGGGTTGCCGTGTTTCAATCCGCGCCCGGCCAATTGGCCGGGCGATGCCCGCGGGTGGTGTCGGTGGTGGTCATGCTAGGTCCTTTGTTTCAATCCGCGCCCGGCCAATTGGCCGGGCGATGCCCAACATCTCCATGTTCCGGTTCTTCAGCGAGGTGGGGTTTCAATCCGCGCCCGGCCAATTGGCCGGGCGATGCCCCCCTTGAAGAAGTCAGACTCCTCACCGTAGTCCTCTGTTTCAATCCGCGCCCGGCCAATTGGCCGGGCGATGCCCGGTAAGGCAAGGCGACTGGCACAATGGCCACGGTGTTTCAATCCGCGCCCGGCCAATTGGCCGGGCGATGCCCGACCTGAGATGTTCGGCAAGCTCAGCGTTTTTTTGTTTCAATCCGCGCCCGGCCAATTGGCCGGGCGATGCCCCCCGCGGCGGCAACCGGTTGATTGCGCAGCGGAACCGAGCAAGCTTGCGCGAACTGGGACGCTGGCGCAAGTCGCATCGGTGCTTCAGGGTGGGATCGGTGTTCCGAGTTGTTAAAGAACATAGGGTTACAAGTCGCGCGAACCCCCCCGGGTTTGGGCAGTCGCTTGGGGTTCGCGCGCTACACGACCAGCGGGCCCTCGAAGTCGAGGGAGCGGAAGACGCCGTATTGCTTGACCCTCAGTTCGTGGGGTTCGGTCAGCCGGTAGAATCGCAGGTTGTCCTCCGCCAGGTCGATCTCGGCGAGGAGGTCGCGCTCCAACTCTTCAAACTGCATTTGGTCGACCTGGCACTCGAAGACCGATTTCTGGACCCGCTGGCCAAATCGCAGACAGACCTTGGCCGCGCGGCGCAGTCGGCGGCGGCCCTCGCGGCTTTCGGTGGAGACGTCGTAGGTGGCGATGACGAGCATGGCGCGATTCCCTGGTCTATTTTGCGAGATAGGGGAGATAGCCGTCCATGTCGCCGCGCAGGGTGCGGGCGAGCAGACGGGCCTGGACGAAGGGCAGCAGGGCGAGCGGGACCTTGCTGTCCAACAAGGGGTGGGTGACCTCCTCCTGTTTGCGCTCCTGCCAGGCGGTGACGACGAGTCGGCGGCCCTGGTCGTTGAGCATGACCGCACCGCCTTCGCGCTCGTCGAAGTCCCCGGCGCTCAGTTGGCCGCGGTTGATGAGCGTTAGGGCGAAGCGGTCGACGAGAACGGAGCGGAATTCCTCTTGCAGGTCGAGCGCAAGGGCGGCGCGTCCGGGGCGGACGGCGTGCAGGAAGCCCAGTTGGGGGTCGAGCCCGACGGCCTCCGCGGCGGAGCGGCAGTCGTTCATCAGCATGGAATAGAGGAATGAGATGAGGGCGTTGAAGCGGTCGCGCGGCGGGCGCTTGGTGCGTCCGTCGAGCGAGAAGGCGGCGCGTGCCTGGGGTTTGACGATGAGGTTCAGGGCGGCGAAATAGCCGCGGGCGGCCTCGCCCTCGAAGCCTCGCAGGGTGTCCAGGTCCCCCGCGGAAGGGACGGCGCGCAGCGAAGCCGCCAGGGACTCGGCGCAGTGGGTGAGGGTCTGCGCCTCCCCGGGGTCGGCCGCCTCGCGCGCGCCGCGCAGGAGGACGGAGCGGCTGTTGCGGAGCTTGCCGGCGACGACGGCGCGGGCGGTCGTGAGGGTAAAGTCGGGATCAAGCGCCGCCCGATGCTGGGCCTGGCGCAGCAGGATGTTGCCGGACACCGGCCCCTCCAGCCGCGCCTTGAAGCGGCCGGAGTGGTCGAGCAGGACCAGCGACTTGCCTTCCTCGGCCAGGCGGTGCATCAGGGCCGGGGAGAGCATGACATTGCCGAAGCAGACCAGGGCGCCGATGTGATGCAGCGGGACGCGCAGGCGGGTTTCGCGTTCCACTTCGATGCGGACCGTGGAGTTGTCCAGGTGCACATAGGCTTGCGGGGTCATCACGTAGAGGGTGTTTTGTATGGTACGCATCAGGTCCATCCGTCGTCCAAGTTGTCAGGGTCGTCCCCGCCAGGTCGTTTGCCGGATTCCGCCGCGGTCTTGATCATGAAGCTTTCATCCTTCAGACAATCGCGAACGAAGGCGAAGACCGCCTCCAAGTCCTCCTGTTTGACGTGCGGATAGCTTTCCAGGATGTCCGCGTGGCTCCAGCCCGAAGCCAGGCGATCCAGGAGAAACTCGACGCCGATTCGCGTTCCCTTGATCCGGGGTTTGCCGAATAGGGTATCGGGATCGCAGACGATGCGGTCCTGCCAGTCGGTCACGATATGCGCTCCTTCAGCAAATTCAGTGGTAGATAGCCAGTCCGGCCCTCGTGCGCCCGGACCAAGGCTTTATCGCGTGTTAATGATGTCGGTGTTCGGCACTGCCGCGTATCAGACCGGCGCATCCGGGTCGAAGAGTGAGTCCCTCGCCGCCTGCTGCAGACGCAACGCTGTCGTCATTTTCGGCTCGCAGATTGCGTTGAGCGAGCATTGATCACAGCGCCGATCGTTGATGGGCGCCGGCAGGCGCTTTGATGCGAGCATGGTGCGGATGGCGTCCGCGGTTTGCGCCACCGAGCGGCGTAACTCCGCGGTGATGGCAATCTCGCGGCGCCGACGACTGGTGGCGTGGTAGATGGCGCCCTGGGTGATCGCACGGCCGAACATCTCTTCAAGGCATAGGGCCTGGGCGACGAGTTGCAGGTCGTCGTTGAGATGCTTCTTTTTCGGCCCATGTTTGTACTCCACCGGGTAGATGGTGCCGTCCGGCCAGAACTCCACCACGTCGCACTTGCCGATCAGGCCCCAGCGTTCACTCCACACCGGCAGGGCGTATTCCACCCGCGCGCCGTCATGCCCGGCGACATGGGCGGCACGGTCCACCCGCTCGTGCTCGGCATTGCCGCGGGCGGTGTGAATGTTCTGCTCGAACTCGCCGTCGAGGTAGATGAGTCCGCAGCGCCGGGGGCAATAGGCATATTGATTGAGGGCCGAGAGGTTGACGGGGTCGGGTGTTTCGACCGCGGGAACAGGGAGCACGTCCAGGTTCATATCTGTCTCCTGTTTCAATTTACGCCCGGCCACTCGGCCGGGCGATGCGATCGGGAGGGTCTCTGTCAATCGCTGCCGTTCGCTGCGGAGTTACCCCGCAGGCTTGCCGTCGATCAGCAATTTGACCCCGGCGGGCAAGCGCTCTGGGTTGGGCGTCACCACATAATCGGCGAAGGTGCGCGGGGAGCCCTGTAAGCCTGGCTGATGGCCGATCTCAATGATGGCATTGGCTTGTTCCCGGCCGGGTTGCGAGAAGTCCAACATCCGCTGCGCCGGGGCGCATCCGAGCATGGCCTGGCGCACCCGCTGGGTAGGGTGTTCAATCTGACCTAAAAAGGCGCCGAAAAGTCGATGCAAGAAGCGTGTTGCCTGGAAGGCCCGGCGGTCGGTTCTGTGCTTGGGGGAGTACGATGACGCGTGCGCCACTTTCTCATGCCAAGCCGTTGACAAACGACGAACGCTTGATCAGTCTACTGGCGCGGTGATCTGACCGCCTTGCCGGAGCACGCACGACGTGATGAATGCATTCAAGAGCCCAGCGAGCCGTCTGGCCAACCTGTTCCAGCGATCACGTGATGCCTGGAAGGCGAAAGCGTTGGAGCGGCAGCAGCGCCTGCGGGCCGCGGAGGTCAAGATTCGGGATCTGGAGCACAGCCGCGCGCAGTGGAAGGCGCGTGCGCTAAAGGCGGAGCGTGCGCGAACGGGAGCCGAAGAGGCCGCGGCGCCGGCGGATGACGAACCAGCGGATGAGCCACCACACCTTGCGCTGTCCCCGCCGGTCGGCCATCACTATTCGGTCATGGTCATGCAGTTAACCATGCGGCTGTATCTGCACGCGGGGCTCGGCAGCCGCGGGGTGGCGCGGGTATTGAATCTGTTCGGCGCGTCACTCCCGGTGGCGGCGCCAGCCCACACCACCGTGCTCAACTGGGTCTATCGCTGCGGTCTCGCGATTCTCAATCGCCAACCGCAATGGCGCACGGATTGGATCTACGTCGCCGACCATACGATCGCCTTGGGGGCGTCCAAGTGCCTCGTCATCCTGGGTATTCCGGTGAGTGCACTGGCCCAGAGCGGTTACAGCCCGTGTCACGGCGCCATGCAGGTGCTGGCCGTGGAGATCACAACACACAGCACGGGAGCGTGGGTCGCACAAGTGCTCAGGCGCGTTGCGCAACGCACCGGTCCACCAGTCCAGATCGTTGCCGACCACGGCAGCGACCTGCACAAGGGCATCGCCTTGTTTCAGGAGCACGCCACTGCCTGCGTCTATACTTATGATATATCGCATCTTATTGCGACGCGGCTCAAGGCCGAGATGGGCCGAGATGCGCGCTGGGAGTCCTTGCTGGCGCACTGTCGCCGCGCGTGGTCGTCCTTGCAGCAGACCGATCTCGCCTTCTTGCTGCCGCCTCGGCAGCGCATCAAGGCGCGTTTTATGAATCTGGATGTCCATGTGCGGTGGGCACAACGCGTCCTCGCCTACCATGATCGCGGCGACTTCAGCGCGATCCGCGCGCAATACGTCCTGAAGTGGCCGGCATGGGAGCACCTGTGCGCGCGGTTCGGCGCCGCCCGGGCGCACCCATTGCGGGCCATCGTCGGCATTCGCTATCCCGACCGGGCGGCTTTTTGCCAGGCACTGCAGACACACTCAGACCTCGAGAGTGATACGCTCGACGATGTGTTCTGGCAGCAAGCGGACGCCGGGTACAGTCGCTTCCTTGACGGCTTTGCCTGGCTACTGTCCTACCGGGATGACCTGGTGGATTACGCGCAAATGATGGCGCAATCCAAGCTGATTCAGTCGCATCTCAAATCCACGGGTCTTCAGCAGGGCTCCCAAGAATCACTCCAGGCCACGCTGCCACCGCCGTCAACGCTCACCCCACGGGCGGCGGCCTTTACCCAACAGATTCTCGCGAAGGTCGCATTGGAATCCGCCAAGATCCCGACTGATAGTGTCTGGCTGGCCTCCTCCGATATCATCGAATCGGTCTTCGGGAAATACAAATGCTTCACCACCAGGGGGCCGCTCAAGGAGATCGGTAAGCTGGTGCTTGCGATTCCTGCCTTCATCGCCGACCTGGCGACTCCGTTGATTCAGGAGGCGATGGAATCGGTGCGTACTATTGATGTCGAGCAGTGGGCGACAACGCACCTCGGTGCGTCGATGCTGGCCCGGCGTCGGCGTGCTCTCATTGATTTTGTGTCAAACACGAAAACTGCATGAATTTAATTTGCGATATAGGTGAAATATTGAACACCCTACCCGCTGGGTCTCGTCGCTGTCGGTCCCGACGTGCTTGAAGACATAGAGTCCGCGGCAGGACATGACGCCCTTGGAAGCAGAGCGGTCATGGTCCCACATGCCGAGCAGCGCCTCCCAGAGGTGGGCCAGGTCCTCGTCGGAAAAGCCGGTGCCCTGGGCCAGGTGGGCGGAGACGAAGCCCTTGCAGGCGTAGAGGCCGTAGGGAATGAGAGATTTGCGTCCCATGGTGCGGAGTTTGTCTTCCTCTTGATTGGTCTCCCACCGCTCGTAATCGGCCATCGTGGTGGCGCCGGGTACCTTCTCTGCGACCGCCATACGCGTGATGGATGCATCCATGGGGAGGATGGGGTCCAGGGACCGCGAGAAGGCGACCTGCACCGGTCCCCGTACCTGTCCGGCGTTTGCCCCGGTCGACATGACGGCACCAAAGGTACGCACGTCGTAGAACTGGTCGCACATCCATTTGCGCGCCGCGTTGACCTGGGTGCGATTGCCCCCGCCACCGGGGGCACCACCGGTGGCGATGTGGGCGGCGGTGATGGGCTTGTTCAGGTTGGTTGCGTGCTCCACGAAGATGGCGTTGGGCGCGGTGTTGTTGAAGGCCGTCTGCACGTAGTTGCGAATCCGCCGTTTGATGGCAACGTCGGACACCAAACCGTGCATGTCCTCGGGGTCGATGCGAGGGCTGTTACCCGCATCCGGATCGCCGTTGGGATTGCCGTTCTCACAATCGAAAAGGTACAGGAATTCATAGCGGTTCTGGAGCGTATTCATTATTGATCTCCGTCTGCTGGAGCGATGGTCGCGGGGGATTCCGGATCGCCAGCTTCGGTTTTGTGCCCGGCGCGCAGGGCAGCAAGCTGCTGGTAATAGCCGAGCGCGAAGAGACCCTGGCCTTCGAGATCGAGAATGCGTGGGGCGCCGTCACCCAAGCGGCCCATGACCTCGGCCAACTGGTTCTCAAACCACCAGGCGAGCTTGGCGTCGAGCTTGCCCAGGTGATTGCGAGAATTCGCGACCAGTCGGCCGAGAATGAGGCCGGGGGTCTGACTGGCAGCCGCGTAATAGCGCTGGACCACCCCGGCCCCGACCTCCCCCAAGGCGGCGCGTTGCAGGTTGGCGAAGACGGCCAGCAGGCGCCCGCAGTGATAGGCGGCGGCCGGGTGGTCCGGGTTGAGATAGGCAGTCATGGTGGCGTCACCTCCTGGAGTGAGTCGAACGTAGTAGGCCCGAATAAGGCCCATCCTGGCGTGATTGATCGGGGGTTGGTCTTTGTCCACACGCTCCGCGCGCAAGCGGGCCAGTGCGAGTGCCAGCAGGGACCGGGGGATCGGCAAACCCTGGACTGCGACGCGCCACAGGGTAGCGGCGATCGGGGCGGGCAGGTCTTTGAGTTCACGGACCAGCGCGCCACAGACCGCCATGAACTTGGGGTCGTGGGCAAACGCGTGACCATCGCGGGCGACGATGGCAAGATCGGCGAACCAGGCGGCAATGTGGCCGGCCAGGTGTTCAAACCGGCCTTCCATCCAGTCCCGTACCATGACGCGTCCGGCGGCGCCGGAGAGGGTCAAAGCAAAATAGCGGTTGTCGCCCAAGTCGGCACGTTCACCGGAGCGGATCGCGTCCAGTAAGCGGCGGACCGCGGCTTGCGCCGTGGCCTCGGTCTGCTCTTCGGTCTCCATACTCATCAGGAGTGCAAATAGATCATCGGCCGGGGCGGCCTTGATCATAAATCCGCCCAAGACCAAGCACTGAACTCGGTCATCGGTGTCGGGGAGGTTGGCAGGACCTCCGAATTTTCATACCCTTGGAAGTGCAAACTAACCCGGGGTAGTCAACAATGTCCGAAGGTCCTGCCGCCACTGACTTTAGCCCAGATGCCAGGCATTCGCCACCCGGCCGTGCCTGGCCGGCGCGCGGCGGTGCACGGTGAAGCACTGCACCCGCTTGGAGCGGGCGGAGCAATGCGGGCGCGCCGCTGGCCAGTTGGCGCAGGGACACCCGCTGCGGCAGGTGGCGGCGGAGTTGGGGGTGGCGCGCAGCACGTTGCGCGGCTGGCGCGCGGCGGCGCCGTTGGCGGGGTTGCCGGTGGAGGTGGCGGCGTGCCTGGCGACCCCGGCGGGGGCGCAGTGGCTGCACCAACTGGTCGTGGTGATGCATCTGATCATCACCCTGCGGGCCGGCGCCGGGGTGCGGATGGTGTGTGAGTTCCTGGAGCTGAGCGGCTTGTCGGCGCTCGTCGGGGCCTCCTATGGCAGCCAGTATGCGCTGACGGTGCAGGTGCAGGAGGCCGTGGCCAAACAGGCGCAGGAACAGCGGGTCGCCCTCGCTGTCGGCATGCCGCCGCAGGAGTTGACGGTCGCTGAGGATGAAACCTTTCACCCCGACGTCTGCCTGGTCGCCATTGAGCCGGTGTCGAATTTCATTCTGCTGGAACAGTACGCGCCCGATCGCACGGCGGCGACCTGGACGCAGGCCCTGGAGACGGCGCTGGCGGGGATGCCGGTGACCGTCATCCAAGGCACCAGTGATGAAGCCAAGGCGTTACGGCACCACCACGAGCAAGACCTCGGCGCCCAGCATTCCCCGGACCTGTTCCATGCTCAGTATGAGGTGTCCAAGGGGACCAGTCTGCACCTGGACCGCCAGGTCAGACAGGCCAGCGCCGCCGTCGCGGCGGCCCAGGCGCCGCTGGACGCGGCGCAGGCCGCGCAACGGGCGTATGACGCGCAAGTCCCTCATCCGCGCGGCCGACCACCGGCCTTCGCGGCCCGCAGCGACGCGGCCTTAACTGAACTGGTCGCGGCCGAAGCCGAGCAGACCCAGGCCCTGACACGCCAAACGCAAGCCCGTGAGCAGATCCGTGAACTGGGCCTGCTGTATCACCCGTACGACCTCGTGAGCGGACAGGTGCAATCCGTGGCGCAGGTCGCCGCCCGCTTCGCCGACGTCTGGGCACGCCTTGCACACCTCGCCGACGCGGCCGACTTGCCCGCACGCGCCCGCGCACACCTCGCCAAGGCGCAGCGCCTGACCGTGCCGTGGTTGGCCACCCTGGCGTTCTTCTGGGCGCGCGTCCAGACCCGGGTCGACGCCCTGGACCTGGCGCCCGACGTGGAGCAGGCGGTTCTGACCCAGTTGATTCCGGCCCTCTACCTGGCGCGGGTGGCGGGGCGCAGCAGCCACGCCGACACCCGCCATCGACTCACGGCGCTGAGCGCACAGTTGCTCGAACCCTTGCGCCAGCCGACGCATCCGCTGCAGGCCCTGGCGCCCACGCGCCGCGCACAGATCGAGGCGGTCGCCGGCGGTTGCGCCGATCTGTTCCAGCGCAGTAGCTCTTGT
This sequence comes from Candidatus Thiodictyon syntrophicum, assembly GCF_002813775.1. Taxonomy (NCBI): domain Bacteria; kingdom Pseudomonadati; phylum Pseudomonadota; class Gammaproteobacteria; order Chromatiales; family Chromatiaceae; genus Thiodictyon; species Candidatus Thiodictyon syntrophicum. The sequence continues at coordinate 4,618,314 of NZ_CP020370.1, read as the reverse complement.
GTGGAAGGGCGCAACGGCCACCTGTCGCTTTATCATCACGGCAGTCACCGCCTCAGTGACCGCAAGCTGGCGGCCCTGACGGCCATGCACAACTATTATGTCCGCCGCCCCGATGGCACCACCGCCGCCGAACGCTTCTTCGGGCGGGCTCACCCGGCGCTGTTTGACCACGTGCTGGCGCACGTCGGTCTGCCGCCGCCAGCGCGGCGGCGGCGACCGCGACCGGTCACGCGCCCGGCGCTGACGCTGGTGGCGGCGTGACGGGGGTGGGCGGAGTTATGATCAAGGCCGGCCGGGGCAATGTTGTCCTTATACCAATGGGCGACCAAGGCATTGGCAAGTTTGCGGCTATGGTTGCGGATCAGGTCATTGAGTCCATCGACATACCGCTGGACGGCCTCCTCGCCCATCGCTGCATTAGCTGACTGGTCCAGGCCGTAGGAACCGAAGGATGACTTGTCGAAACCGACCATCACATCGCCCATTGCAAGTCCGCCGACGCCCGACAGCCCCGTGATCTTTGGCTGAGTGGCTAGTGGGCGAACATTCGTGCCGGTGAGGAGGCACAGCATGGTGCCCGCAGGCGCCCCGTCACCAGCCGGCCCAGGGGTCGACTGCGGTGCCGCGACGCTCAGATCCGACCGGCGCCAATCGCGCCACCAGCGCTGCACCTCGTGGGAATCGTGCGGGTCCGCAGCGGCAATGCGCCACGTCATCCAGTCGGTCGGTTTCGCCTTCTGCGCGACCAAGGCCGCACGGACCGCGGCAATGTGCTCTGGAGCCGCCACCAACTCGGCAAGTGGAAGCAGCGCCGGGACGGTGTCGGCCGCCTGACGCAGCAGATCCACATAATAGGCGTGGCGCTTGCGGGTCTTGTCGTCGGGAGGCTCGTCACCCTTAATCAGGAGAGAGACAAATTGGCAGGATTCCACCAGGAAGTGGGCACGCCCCCCGGCGTTCATGCTGTGCATGTCGGGGCAGCGTCTGAGTTCCTGACCGCGCTTACCGTCGCCCAAGGGGAGGACGTTCAGAAAACGACCATCGGCGGCCAGTTCGACTGACCAGCGGACCTCGCGGGACTTGAAGCCCGGTTCGGACTCGGTCAGGTGGGCTTCGGCGTAGGCGGCGAGTTGCTGGAGCATGATCAGACCCTCCCCGGCTTCTTTACGGCTGAACTGTCGAACGCTGGAACCTCCATGACCCCGCCGCACAGGGTGGCATCGAACAGGCTGATAAATGGCGGGTCGCCATCCTTCACGATGTCCCGGGACAGGTCGAAAACGTCGTAGAGCATGAGTCCCAGGTGCTGGTCGAGCAGGATCGGCGGTTGCGTGCTGGCCGCGGGGTCTTCAATGTACTCAAAGAAGGCCGGAAATTCGCGGCAGCCAAAGTAAGGCTGCTGGAAGCACTTGCCGGCACGGGCGCGCCGCTGGAACTGGCTGTTCATGGCGCCCTGGTCGGCACTGAAGGCGGGCTTGGGGGCGATTCGGGCGCTGAGCCGGTAGCGGACCTGTTTCAGCGCCATGGTCTGGCGCTGGGTACGCCCCTTCTGGTCGGTGCCGAGTTCGTCCTTGCCGCCGTCGGCCCAGAGGGGCTCGGGGTTGGTGGTGCCCTTCATCCACTTGTTGAGCACGGCGGTCCCAGGCACCCGGTCCTTGACCTCATTGCGACGTAGCGCGATATAGCGGGGCAATGCCAGCACCTCGATGCGCGTGACCTGCCAGTGGAAATAGGGTCGCACCCGGTCGCCGTCGCGGCGCGCGTCCCAGTAGATCGCGTCGAAGATCCCCCGGGCTGCCGATGGGGTGATGACGGGATAAGAAAAGCGCTCCACCTTCATCTCCGGGCGGGTGAAGCAGGCAAGGTCGCCCCAGACTTCTAACGTATGCGTGCCGTTGGCCATGGTGCCTCCTGTGGATTGATTGCTCATGCGCCGACTGGGCTGTGTCGGCAAGTCGCCGCCGTTTGCCAGCGGTGCCGGGCACTGGGTTCAGCCAATGAGTACCGGTTCCGCTTGGGGCAGGATGAGCCCCAGCCTCTCGTCGTAATGCGCGCCGTGTGGGTCTTCGAGGATGAACCACTCGTCCTGTTGGCGGTCCGCCCGTGAGGTCCGCCGTAGTTTGGCGGGGATCAGGATGCTCCAGGCGGGGTGGTCGGGCCGAGGTCGGTAGACGCTGACGGCGAGTCCTTGGGCACCGCGCATCCAAGCGCCGCCGATACCGTCCGCTTCGGCTTCGGCGCGCAACGCCTCGTACTCGTCGAGCCGTTCGGCCCAGGGGACTAATACCTGGATGGCGTCCTGCTCGATGAGGCGATAAAGACGGGCGATCTGCGGAAAGTCGCGGGCATTGATGGCACTGTCGAAGGTCGGGTTCTGGCTGGCCGGTTGGCTCAGGTCGTAAAGCTGCCGATAGTAGTCCCGAAAGGCCGCTGGATTGTTGATGTCGAGTGTACCCTTATCCAGAAGCATCCGCCGAGTCACCTCGGCCGCCTGGAAATAGGCGTGGGTCGGATAGCGGCGCCGCCAGTCGCCCGGTTCATCGGGATCGAAGACCAACACCTCGCCCGGGTGGCTCAGTCGACCCTCGCGATTGCAGCGCCCGGCCGCCTGAGCGATGGCCTCCAGGGGTGCGAAGGCGCGCAAGACGCGGGGGAAGTCGAGATCCACGCCGGCCTCGACGCATTGAGTGGAGACCAGGCGGCAGGGCGCACCCTCGGCCAGTCGTGTCCGCACCCGTTGCAGCACGGCCCGGCGGTGAACCGGGCACAGGTTGGTGGACAGGTGGACGATATCAGGGGCCTCGCCCAGGGCCTCCAGCAGGGCCAGTGCATGGCGTTTCAGATTGACGACGACCAGGGCTTGAGGAATGTCCTGAAGCTCGTCGGCCAACTCGTCCCAGGTGCGCTTCTCACCGGGGGCAGGCCAGGTGACGGCGACGCGCTTCAAGGCGGCGAACAGGGCCGGGTGATCGGGGGCGGCCTCGACCGGTTGCCAGCCCGGGGCGGCGTGCTTGCTGACGGCCTCGTGCAGCGAGTCGAAGGCGGGTTGGGTGGCGGTGGCGAAGACGACGCTGGTGCGGTAGGCCGCGGACAGGTGGGACAGGGCGGCCAGGGTGGGCACGGCCAGTTGCACCGGCAGGCTTTGGGCCTCGTCGAAGAGGATCACGGACTCCATCAGGTTGTGGAGCTTGCGGCAGGCCGACGGGCGATTGGAGAAGAGCGATTCCAGCAGTTGGACGTTGGTGGTGATGACGATGGGGGCGTCCCAGTTCTCGGCCAGCAGGCGCCGTTCGCGCTCTTGGGGCGGCTGGGCGTCGGCTTGGGCGGTTTCGGCACCCAGTCCGGCCAGGCTGTGATGCTCCAGGACGAAGTGCTCGGGGAAGTCGGCGAAGACGGCACGATAGACCCGGGCGGTCTGTTCGATGATGGTGAGGAAGGGCACCGCCAGTACGACGCGCCTGAGCCCGTGGCGGTGCGCCTGTTCCAGCGCGAACTTGAGCATGGCGAGCGTCTTGCCCGAACCGGTGGGGGCGGTGAGGGTGAAGCACCCGGTGGCGGCCTCGGCGGCGTGGGTGCAGGCCAGCCAGAGGGCCTCGCGGGCGGCGCGCACGGCGGGTTGCGCCTGGGTCCCTGGGCGGATGCCGTCGCGCATGTAGCGATCGAGTGCATTGAGGGCGGCTTGGGGATCGAGCGTCGGGCCTGGGGCGCGGGGACATTTGCCGGCCGCGGTGCCGTCGAAGTGGGCCTCGGTGTCCAGAAAATCGGCGTCGACCAGGCAGGAAAAGAGCATCCGCACGTCGAGCATGGCGGCGACGGCCTTTTCCCAGGAGGTGACGGCCTTGGTCCCGGGCGGCTTGAATTCCAGTCCGTCGGCGCCGGCGCGTGCCACCAGTCGCTCCAAGTCGGGGTCGGAGAGGGCCAGGCCGAGGGGGTGTTGGCGGGCGAGCCTCGCAGGGTCCAGACCCATCAGCCCGTCCGGGCCACCCTGTTGCAGACCGATGTGATGGCCTTGAATGGCGAGCGCGGCGGCGATTGCCTGGTGTTGCTTCAGGGCCAGCCAGGCGCCCATCGACCAGTGATCGAGTCCGGAGTCTTGCCCCAGAAGTCGGCGCCGGAAGCGGTCGCCGTACTTGCCGAGGTCGTGCTGACCTCCGGCGAGACCGGCTTCCTCACGCCAGGGGGCGGCACCGGCGAAGGTCCGGGCCTGACGGCCGACGGACTCCAGGTGCTCGCTCAGGCGGTGCCAAGCCCCGGCGGCGTTGGCGCTATGGGCGTAGAAACAGTCGTCTTTCATCGCGTTCCCTCCAGTCGCTTCCGGGTCCTGGGCCCCGGGCCGCGTGCGCCCGGGGGCTGTGTACGTCTCGGCTTAGGTCCTTCGGTGCGGCGACGGCCCCGGCCTGCCGGCGAGGGTGCGGACTTGCACGGCAACCTCACTGGGGCGAGGATAAACCATGACAGGCCCGTTGTCAGCGGGGCGGGGCACCGCATCAATTTCGTGCGGGCCTCGATCATCGTTCCTGCCACTTCGGTGACGACGAGGTCGCTGGTCCGCACAGCGGACCCTGCGGGCGCGGCGCCTTCCCGTAGGGTCCGCTGTGCGGACCGCGTGCGCGTCGGCCGGAACGATGATCAAGGCCTTCGTGCGCCCAGGCGGGATTCCCACGCGGCGAGCCTGCGAGAGTATTCGGTCGGGACCCGCTACACGCCCGATCGGTAGGATGGGTCGAGCGCAGCGAAACCCGGCAAGCAACGCCTTCGAGGCGCGCAAACGATGGGTTTCGCTGCGCTCTACCCATCCTACGGGACTGCTCGCGCAGTGGTTCAGCGCTTCTTCGGCGGCATCAGGTCGGTGATGGACCCGTGCGCCATCTCGGCGGCGAGGCCGATGGTCTCGTTCAGCGTCGGGTGCGGGTGGATGGTGAGCCCGATGTCCTCCATGTCGGCGCCCATCTCTAGGGCCAGTACGGTCTCGCCGATCAGTTCACCGGCGTTCACGCCGACGATGCCGGCGCCGAGGATGCGGTGGGTCTGGGGGTCGAACAGGAGCTTGGTCAGGCCTTCCTCGCGGTGGATGCCGAGCGCCCGGCCGCTGGCGGCCCAGGGGAAGACGCCCTTCTCATAGGCGATGCCCTGCTTCTTGGCCTCGGTCTCGGTCAGTCCCATCCAGGCGATCTCGGGGTCGGTGTAGGCGACGGAGGGGATGGTGAGCGGGTCGAACAGGGCGGGCAGGCCGCAGATGACCTCGGCCGCGACCTTGGCCTCGTGGGTCGCCTTGTGGGCCAGCATGGGGTTGCCCACCACGTCGCCGATGGCGTAGATGTTGGGCACATTGGTGCGCATATGGCCGTCGACCGGGATGAAGCCCTGGGCGTTTACCGTGACGCCGGCCGCCTCGGCGTTGACCGACTTGCCGTTGGGGCGACGTCCGACCGCGACCAGGACCCGGTCGTAGGTCTCCTCGCCCGGGTGCTTGCCCTCGAAGACGACCTTGATGCCCGCGGCGGCGGCGTCCATGCGCGCGACCTTGGTTTCCAGCAGGATGCGCTCGTAGCGCGGCTTGACCACCTTCTCCAGTACCCGCACGAGATCCAGGTCGCAGCCGGGGATGAGCTGGTCCTGCAGCTCCACGACATCGATGCGCGAGCCGAGCGCGGCGTAGACACTCGCCATCTCCAGACCGATGATGCCGCCGCCGACGATCAGCAGGCGCCCCGGGATGTCCCGAATCTCCAGGGCCCCGGTGGAGTCCATCACCCGCGGGTCCTCGTGGGGGAAGCCGGGGATGCGCACCGGGCTTGAGCCGCAGGCGATGATGCACTGGTTGAAGTTGACCGTGACCCGGCCCTCCCGGGTCTCGACGCTGAGGCGCCGCGGGCCCTCGAAGCGCGCGCTGCCGGTCAGGATCTGGACCTTGCGCTGCTTGGCGAGCGCGGCGAGCCCGCCGGTGAGGCGGGCGACCACCTGCTCCTTGCCGGCGCGCATCTTATCGAGGTCGATCGCGGGGGGCGCGAAGGTCACGCCCATCACGCCCAGGGCCTTGGCCTCCTCGATGATGGCCGCGGTGTGCAGCAGGGCCTTGGAGGGGATGCAGCCGACGTTGAGACAGACCCCGCCCAGGGCGCCGTAGCGCTCGATCAGGACCACGCGCTTGCCGAGGTCCGCGGCGCGGAAGGCCGCGGTGTAGCCGCCGGGTCCGCCGCCGATGATCGCAATCTCGGTGCCGATGTCCTGGGTTTGACTTGGGGCAGGGGCCTGGGTCTGACCGGGGTTCTCTGCTGGGGTGGATTCGCTCATGGTTGCTCTGCCTGGCCAAGGGTTGATCTGGGGTCCGTGCGCCGCCGCGGCGCGAACTCCCCCAATGCTAACCGATGGGGCGCCGCCTGGGGCAGGCGATGTGCTCCGGCGGGCCTCTGGTATAGTTTCGCTCCCTTTGCGCGCGGCGGAGTTCAGTGACCATGCCGACCATACTTAAGGCCATCGCGGCCGACATCACAACGCTCGCCATCGACGCGATCGTCAATGCGGCCAATGGTTCGCTCCAGGGCGGCGGGGGCGTGGACGGGGCCATCCACCGCGCCGCCGGGCCTGACTTGTTGGCCGAGTGCCTGACGCTCGGGGGTTGCGCCACCGGTGACGCGCGGCTCACCCGCGGCTACCGGCTCCCGGCCCGCTACGTGATCCACACCGTCGGCCCCGTCTGGCACGGCGGCACCGCGGGTGAGCCGGACCTGCTCGCCGCCTGCTACCGCCGCTCGCTCGCGGTCGCCGCGGCGGCCGGGGTGCGTTCGCTGGCCTTCCCCAGCATCAGCACCGGCATCTACGGCTACCCCATTGCCGCCGCCGCCGCTATCGCCGTCGACACCGTGCGCGTCGCCCTGCCGCGGCATCCGGGGATCCGGGAGGTCGTCTTCTGCTGCTACTCTCCCGCCGATCTGGCCGTCTACGCGGCGCTCCTCGCTTGAGACTCGCGGCGACCGCTATCACATAAGGCGATTGCGGATATCGCGGCGGCCGCGGCCGCGGCCTCGTGCCCGCTGCCGCCAGTCCCCCGGTACCGCCCCCGTCCTCAACCGTCCTGACCTGAAACACAGGAGTTCCAAATGGATCAACGATTTCCCCGAGCCCCGCGCCTGACTGAGACCGTCACCAAGGTGGTGGCGTTTTACGACCCCCGGACCTGGAAAGAGAAGGGCCTGTGGTGGACCCTGGGGCTCTTTGTGGTCACCTATCTGGTGGTCATCGTCGTCCTCGGCGTCTACTGGTCCCGCTCGCCCGCCGGGTTCGATGTCAGGGAAAATGCCCTCAAGCTGGTCGGCAACGACCCGGCCAAGCTGGTCCCCGGCAGTCTGACCACCGCGACCGCCATCGGCATCACCGAGGTGCTGCTGAACAAGCCCGGGGGCTACCTGACCAACGACATCAGCCCCCCCGGACTCTATCTGGACAATATCCCTAACTGGGAATTCGGCGTCCTGACCGAGCTGCGTGACCTCACCAGCGCGCTGCGCAACGACTTCGCCCGCGCCCAGACCCAATCGGTGGAGGATAAGGACCTCCAGGTGGCTGAGCCCAAGTTCAATTACGACTCCGAGTCCTGGATCTTCCCGTCGTCGGAATCGGAATACCGCGACGGCGTCGCGTCGCTGAAGCGCTATCTGGTGCGGCTCTCCGACAACCAGCAATATGACGGCCAGTTCTTCGCGCGGGCGGACAATCTGACCGATTACCTGCAGGTGGTCAGCAAGCGCCTCGGCAGCCTGGGGCAGCGCCTGTCCTATGCCGTGGGTCAGGCCCAGCTCGACACCGCCCTGGCGGGTGACCCCAATGCCCGCCAGTCGAAGCCGGTCCCGGAGCAGACGCGGACCAAGACCCCCTGGCTCAAGATCGACGACTATTTCTTCGAGGCCCGCGGCTACACCTGGGCCCTGCTTCAGAGTCTGAAGGCGATGGAGATAGACTTCGCCCCGGTGCTTCAGGACAAGAACGCGCTGGTGTCGCTCAAACAGATCATCCGCGAGCTGGAAAACACCCAGAAGCCCATCTGGAGCCCGGCGATCCTCAACGGCACCGGGTTCGGGCCTATCGCCAACCACTCACTGGTGATGGCGTCCTACATCTCCCGCGCCAATGCGGCGATCATCGAACTGCGTAATCTGTTGGTGCAGGGGTAGGGGGGCGGTCCCCAGCTCCTTGCGGCCGGGTCCCGCGGCGGTGTGAGCCTCCAGTCCAGGGGGTGTCGCTCGTCGTTCCGGCCGCGAGGAGACCGGAGGTCGAGGCTTCAGCCGGTCGACCGCGGGACTTAGGATAGGGCGGAACCGCTGGCACATTCCACCCTACGTGGGCACTGGTACCACCTGACGCAATTGCCCGGACCATTGGCGTAGGGTGCGCCGTGCGCACCTTCAGTGGAAAGCCATTGCGCTCCATTTGTGTAGCACGATTGGGGTGCTGGTCAGCCGGGTCCAACCGGGGTTACGCCCAGCGGCAAGTCCACCTTGTCGTAGACCTCCCGGAGCTGAAGCGAGGCCTCGGCGGCTGCCAGCGGCACCACGGCGTCCGGGCCGCTGAAGGCGCGCAGGGTCCAGGTGTCGTCATCGGCCCGCACGAAGCTCTCCGCCTGCATCGCCCGCTGGGACAAGAGCAGGAAGGCCCGCAGGCTCGGCAGGCTCCGGTAGGCGGCGAACTTGCCCCCGCGGTCCCAGGCCTCGGTGGAGTCGGACAGGACCTCAATGATGAGGGTCGGGTTGGTCAGCACGTCGCGGCTCTCGTCCAGGAAGGTCCGCGGCCCGCACACCACCATCACGTCGGGGTAGGCCCCGGTGCGGGTGGTCTCGACGCGGACTTTCATGTCGCTCGGATAGACGACGCAGGGGCGTCCCTTGAACTGATTGCCCAGTTCGCGGATGACGTTGGCGACGATCAGGTTGTGCGCCTCGCTCGCGCCGGCCATCGCGAATACTTCGCCGTCGCTGTACTCGGTGCGTCCGTCAAGGGACGCCCGCTCGGCCGCGAGCCAGTCATCGAAGCGCAGGAAGGGTTTGGGTTGCGGGATCATGAGGCCATCTCCGGGTGCGGGGGGTCGGAATAGGGTTCAGATGACATAGGACATCTTGGATTGCTCCTCCAGTTTAGCCAATTCCTGCCCCAGGGCGAGTTCCAGCGTCGGTTGGTCTCGCGCGGCATGCGGTCCGCACAGCGGACCCTACGGCCTCGGTCATCTCCTTTGCACAGCCGTGATTGAGATCAGGCGTCACGAAGCGCCACCGAGACCCGGACCGTATTGCCGTTGCCCAGGTATTCCAAGGTATCGAAGCTCATCGCGCGGGCGATCGCGATGCCCCGCCCGTGCGGGTCGAAGGCGCGCTCCGGATCGAAGTCGAGATAGGCATTCCAGGCAAACCCCTCGCCTTGGTCCCGAACGGTGAACAGGATCGACTCCGGGGTGCGCTCGAAGCGGATCTCCACGCGCTTATCGGCGTTTTCCGCCAACTGTTGGCGACGCTCCAACTCGGCCGCGAGATCGCCATCCAGCAGGAGTTGTGACTTCCCGGCATAGTCGATCCCGAGATTGCCGTGCTCGACGGCATTGATCATCAGCTCGCGCAAACCGAGCGCGACCCGGTCGGGTTGCGGGCAGAGTCGCGCCAGCAATCCGGCCAGCACATTGACCTCGTCCAGCCGGCGATATTGGAAGCCGGCACTGGTGAGAAAGCGTAACGCCTGCTCGGTCTGCCTGACGTTCTGCTGCAGTTGCCGGTATTGGCGGCACTGGTCGACCGCGGCCTGGACGACCACCAGGAGCACATCGATCTGCAACGGCTTGGTCAGATAATATGAGGCACCCGCCTGGAGCCCCTCCAGGATGCTCGCCTTGGCATCCATCGCGGTGACCATGATCACCGGGACCTGCGCCGTCTGAGGGCGTGCGCGCAGCTTCCCCAGCAGGGTCAGGCCATCCATGCGGGGCATCTTCCGGTCGAGCAGGATGGCATCGAATTCGGTGGCCGACGCTTCGATCAGGTCCCAGGCCGCCTGGCCGTCCTGCGCCTGAGTCACCTGGCAGCCTTTCCCGGCGAGATTGATGGCGATCAGGTCAGCGATGAACTCGTCGTCTTCGACCACCAGGATTTGGGCGTTCTTCATGGCAACATGTCTCGCTGTTGTTTTTATTCTTGGCGTTGATCCCAATCGGCTTTGAGCTCCAGGATGCGTGGCAGACACCCCTCGAACGCCGCGATCAGGGACGGATCGAAATGACTGCCGGCGCCTGCGCGCAGGGTCGCCATGACCTGTTCCAATGGCCAGGCCTCCTTGTAGGGCCGCTTCATGCTGAGCGCGTCGAAGACATCGGCCACGGCAACGATCCGCGCCGATTCGGGAATGGCCTCCCCCGCCAGTCCTTCCAGGTAGCCGCTGCCGTCCCATCGCTCGTGGTGATAGCGCGCGATCTCGGCGGCCAACCGGAAGACCGGTGCCTCGCTGCTGGACAGGATCGAAAAACCGATTACACAATGGGTCTTCATCGCGGTCCATTCGTCGGGGTCCAATTTGCCGGGCTTGCGTAATATCGCATCGGGGATGCCGATCTTGCCGGTGTCGTGCATGGCTGCCGCCAGTTCCAACAGGTCGCACTCCGCCGGGGACCAACCGATGGTCGCGGCGAGCTCACGCGCATAGGCCGCCATGCGCCAGATATGCGCGCCGGTATCGGCATCGTTGTAATGCCCGGCCTTCCCGAGCATGAAGATCGCGTCACGGCTGCGCTTCTCCAATTCCTTGGTATTGACCAGCGACAGGTGGGTGCGCACCCGGGCCCGCACGATCCCCGCACTCACTGGCTTGATCAGGTAATCGACCCCACCCGCGGCGAATCCGGCCTCCTCGTTTCCCACCTCCGACAAGGCGGTGACGAAGATCACCGGGATGGCTTCGGTGCGCGGATCGGCCTTGAGCGCCCGACAGACCGCGTACCCGTCCAGCTCGGGCATCTGAATGTCGAGCAGAATGAGGGCGGGCTGGTGCTTGACGGCCAAACCGATGGCCTCGGCGCCACTGCGGGCCAGCATCAGAGGATACTCGCCCGCCAGGATCGCGCGCAGGTTGGCGAGATTGGTGACCTCGTCATCGACCAGCAGCAGGGGGCCATGCGTCATGGGTCTTTCCGAAAATTGCTCCCAAATCAGGAAAATAGTCCGAAAACGCGAAGCAAGAGGCCCTTTCTAGTGCGACCCGTCCAGGTCACGCAGCAGTGCCCGGATCAAGCCCTCGGCCCCGCGAAAATCGAACTCGGTCAACCGCGACTGTACTGTGGTCAGGGGCGCGGCAGCAACCAGGCCCGCCAACTGCGCGAGCAGCGAGTCACAACGGTCCGGGTCGTTGTGGTCGAGGGCCAGCAAGAATTGATCCAGCAATGCACGCAGGCCGTCGGGCCCGGCAGCGGCAGGCCTCGCCACGGCCTCGGGTCGCTCGGCCATGATCCCGGCGACGATCCCGGCGCAGACCGCGTCGATGGCGGTTTGCAGGGCCGCGGCCAGCTCTCCGATCGGCTCCTCACCCCTGATGCACCGGTCCAGTTGCCGGGTCAATTCCAGCACCCGCGGCAAGGCCAGACTACCCGCCACCCCGACGAGCTTGTGGGCAAGTGCCCCGGCCGCGGCCCGGTCCCCCTCCCGGCAGAGGGTCGCGATCTCCCGTCCGGCGCCGGCGTAGCGGGAGACGAACCGGTCGAGATAGGTCCGGTAGGTCTCGATCTTACCCCATTGTTTGAGCCCCACCGCGAGGTCGATGCCGGGCCCGGCCGGTGTCACCAGCGGCGGTGCCGCCAGGCCGGGCGCGAGGGGCGGTTCCGCCGGCTCCGTGGTCGGTGCCGGGGTGTCCGCCGGCGGTTGGGGCCGGCGGCCGGTCCAGTGTTGGATCAAGGCGATCATCTGATCGACCTGGAACGGCTTGGCGATGAAATCGTTCATACCGGACGCCAGTGCGGCATCCCGCAACTCCTGGAAGGCCCCCGCGGTGAGGGCGAGGACCGGCAGGTCTCGCCAGCGCGCGTCCGCACGCAACCGGCGGGTCGCCGCGTAGCCGTCCAGGCGCGGCATCTGCACGTCCATCAGCACGAGGTCGACCCCGGCCGGATGGTCCTCCAACCAGTCCAGGGCCGCCTGACCGTCGCCGGCCAGGTGGACGAGGGCACCCTCGACTTCCAGAATCCGCTGCGCCAGCTCCCGGTTGATGTCACTGTCATCGACCACCAGCACCCGCAACCCGGGAAGGCGCGGCCGGTGGGTCGCCATCGGCACGGGTGGCGCCAGGCCCAGTCCCTGCCGACGCCGACTCAGTGCCTCGCCGACCGCGTTGTACAGGGCGGAGGGCGTGACCGGCTTGCTGAGCAGGGCGTCCACCACGGCGAGGCCGGGCTCGCCCAAGAGTGCATCCTGCGAGTAGGCGGTGACCATGATGACGATGGGCGGTCGCTGCGATTCATCGATCCGCTGCCGCAGTGCGTCGCGGATCGACCGGGCGGTGGTCAGTCCGTCTTGTCCCGGCATCTGCCAGTCGAGCAGCATGGCGTCGTAGCGCCCCTGCCCATCCAGCCGCGCCAGGGTCCGCTCCAGGGCGTCCGGGCCTGAGGTCACCAGGTCGGCGGTCCAGCCCAGGGCGGCGGCGGTGTTCACCAGCGCGGCCCCGGCCGGCGCGCTGTCGTCGGCAACCAGCAGGTGGAGCCCCGCCAACTCCGGCGGAGTGGGGGTCGCGGCCTGATCGCACCGCAACGGCAGCACGAACCAGAACTCGCTGCCCTGACCGGGCATACTCTCGACCCGCAACTCGCCCCCCATCAGGGCGACCAATTGCCGGCTGATGGCCAGCCCCAGCCCGGTGCCGCCGAAGCGGCGGGCGATGCTGCTGTCGGCCTGGCTGAAGGGGGCGAAGATCTGCTCCTGCTGGTCAGGGGCGATACCGATGCCGGTATCGCGTACCGCGAACCGCAGGCGCACGTCCGACCCCTGCACCGAGTCCAGGTCGATGCGCAGTTCGACCTCACCGCGTTCGGTGAACTTGACGGCGTTGCCGAGCAGATTGATCAGCACCTGCTCGAGGCGTCCCGCATCGCCGGTCAGGGTGTCGTAACGCCACGAGGGATGAGGGGAAATGACCAGTTCCAACTGTTTGTCGCGCGCCGCCGCGGCCACGATGGCGGCGAGATCGTCCAGCAATCCGGACAAACTGAAGGGTGCGGATACCGTCTCCAGACGCCCCGCCTCGATCTTGGAGAAGTCCAGGATGTCGTTGATGAGTGTCAGCAGCGACCGGCCGGCGTTGCGTACCTTCAGCACCAGGTCCAGCGCCGCCGCGTCGAGCGGCTGCCGCTCGAGGAGATAGCAGAAGCCGAGCACCGCGTTCATTGGCGTGCGGATCTCGTGGCTCATATTGGCCAGGAACGCGGACTTCATGCGCGTCGCCTGTTCTGCGACAGCCCGTGCCTGCAACAACTCGGCCTCGGCCGCTTTGCGCGCGGTGACATCGACATAGGCGATGAGCACCCCATAGTCCGGATGCGGATAGGGCGTGGCGTTGACCGAGAGCCACACCACGCCATCCGGGCGGAGGATGCCCATCTCCACGTCGCGCACCGTCCGACCCTCGACCGCGGCGCGCACGCTGGCGAACTCCGGTGGCGGCATGGGGGTCCCATCCGGCCGGATGATCGCCCACTCCTCGCCGTCATAGGTGCGGCGGAACTGTTCATCCCGCGCGATCCCCAGCAGGACCTCCGAGGCCCGATTGCAGTCGATGATCTGGCCGGCCCGGTCCGTGACCGAGATCCCGATCGGCAGGAGGTCGTAAATGGTCCGCAGCTTGGTCTCGGAGGCCTGAAGCTCCGCAGTCCGGGCCGCGACCAAGTCTTCCAAGTGCGCCTGCTGGTCCTGGAGGGCGAGTTGCGCCTCCCGGGCCTCGGTTAGGTCGTGAATAGTCACGACCACGCCCAGCACCGCCCCATCGTGCCCCCGGAAGGGGCGCACGTCCGACTCCAGGTAGCGCTGCCTGCCGTCGATGGCAGTGATAAGGCCACTGAACCGCTGGGCCTGGCCAGCCAGCGCCGACTCCAGGCAGGGGCCGATCTTCGCATAGTACTCAGCCCCCACCACCTCTCGTGCCAGGCGGCCCTGAAGGTCCGCCGGGGTCGTGTGGCGCAGCGCGGCATAGGCTGGATTGACCACCCGGTAGCGCAGGTCCCGATCGAGGAAGACCAGCATCTCACTGGAGGTCTCGACGATCTGCCGGTAGCGACGCAGCTCCAGCTCCGCCTGTTTGCGTTCGGTGATGTCCTCGGAGAAGATGACGATCCCGCCCACGGCGCCGCCAATGCGGTGCCAGGGTCTCACCTCCCATCGCACCCATTGCACGCTGCCGTCCTGCCGCTCGAAGGGCTCTTCCTCGGCACGGATCACCTCCCCGGCCAAGCAGCGGCGGTGCACCTCCCGCCACGACTCCGGAATCTCGGGGAAGACCTCGTAATGGGGGCGCCCGATGATGTCGCGGCCCCCCAGTCGAAAGTCATCCAGCCAGCGTCGGCTGACCACCATGAAACGTAGGTCGCGGTCCAGCATGGCCAGGGCGACGGGGGCGTGCTCGATGAAGATCCGCAGCCGCTTCTTGCTTTGCTTCTTGCTTTGCTTCTTGCTTTCGGTGGGCGCCGCAAGGGCGCGTTTGCGCTCGGAGATGTCACGCACGACGCTCAGCAGGCAGGGTTTGCCGCAGTACAGGGTCTTGGTCGCGCTGACCTCGACCGGGATGGGGCGTCCCTGCGCATCCTGATGCGCGGCCTCGAAGCTGGCGGCACCCTCCTGCTGCAACACGGCGAGGCGCTGTGGGACATTGACGACCTCGTCGGGCCTATCGATGTCGCGAATGTGCAGGGTCAGGAAGGTCTCCCGATCGTATCCGTACCGGCGGCACGCCTGGTCATTGACCGCGAGGAAGCGCCCTTGCAGATCCAGAATAAAGATCGCGTCCATGACGTTGTTGACGATCCCGCGATAGCGTTTCTCGCTCGCCTGCAGGGCCGCCTGGGCCTGCTTGCGCGCGCTGATGTCCTGCATGGTGGCCACGCGGTACTGGACCTGGCCGTCGGGGGCAAAGACGCTGACCAGGTCCATCTGCACCTCGAAGGTCGAGCCGTCCCGACGCCGCATCCTGGCTTCGTAGCGGGTGCGGCCCGACCGGTCCGCCAGGGCGATGTGTTCCCGCAGCAACCCCAGGTCCTCGGGGGCATAAACGGACGCGATCGGCTGCCCGGCGATCGCCTCGGGGGCCGCGCCGAGCAGGTTCGCGAAGGCCGGGTTGCAGGCGCGGATGGTATTGGTCTGCGGATCGTCGATGCCGAGGCCATGGGCACAGTGTTCAAAGGCACCCGCCCAGAGGCGCAGTTCAGTGATGTCATTGACCATGGCCAGGGCGTGCGTGAGGGTCCCGCCGGCATCGCGGATGGCGGTGACCGTAACCTCCGCGACCAGGGTATGGCCGTCGCGGTGACGGTAGTGCGTCTCCCGCCGGTAGCTCGGCAGCTCGCCGGCCAGCAGTCGGGCGAACATCGCAGTTTCCTGTTCTTGTTCGGCCGTCACGACGAATTCGCTGAAGTGGCGCCCGATCACGCTCGACAGCTCCCCCTGGTAACCGAGCATCGCCAGCAGGGCCGGGTTGACCAGCACCAACCGGCCGTCGCGGTCCCGCAGGCTGATACCGGCCGGGGACGCCTCGAACATTGCACGCATGAGGCCCTGTTCGCGTACCTGCTGCCGGGTATCGCGCAGCGCCTGACCCTGCTCGGCGATGGTCCGACGCAACAGGCGCAAATGGACATCGAGGATGTCCCGCAGGAGGTTTTTCCGGCTGAGAATCCCGACCAGGCACCCGGCGTCGTCCGTCACTGCCAGGTGCCGGACCCCCGCGGCGCGCATCCGCGGGGCCGCCTCGTAGGCGAACGCTTCGGGGCAAATGGTCTGCACCGGCTGGGACATGACCGCGGCCACCGGGGTGGTGTGCAGGTCCAGGTCGAGCGCCGCCAGCCGGATGGCATCGCGTTCGGTCAGGATGCCGAGTGCCCGCTCCCCCTCGACAACGATCACCGAACTGATGTGCCGCTCGGCCATCAGGGCCAGGCACTCGGCAATCGTGGTCCCCGGCGGCACTGTCGCCGGCGCGCGGGTCATCAGGTCGGCGACGGTGCGCGGTCCCTGAAGCTCCGCGATCCCCAACGCGCGGGCGAAGTCGGTCTCGGACAGGACCCCATAGAGCCGGCCCGCCGCATCCGTCAGCACCAGGTGCCGCACCCCATGGCCCGCCATGCGGGCATAGCCGTCGATGAAGGTCATCTCCGGGGGGGCGGTGAGCAAGTCGGCGGACATGAGCGCGCGCAGCGGTGTGGCGGGGCTGTAGGTGCCGGCCGCGATCAGCCCCAAGGCATCGCGCTCGGTAAAGAGGCCGACCGGGGCGCCGCCGTCGAGGATCACCACCGAACTCAGGCGGCGTTCCCCCATGCCCGCGACGGCTAGGGAGACCGGGTCCTCCGGGGCAAGGACGAGGGGGTTCTGTGCTTGACACAGCGTCGCGAGCGTCAGCGTTTCGATCATGTGTCTCTCCCTATGATTGCCTGCACACTATGACCGAATCCGTGATACTGCCCAAGGCTTGAGAACAGCAATGTGTTTGGTACTGGCGGCGACGCATCGCTAATCGTTGCCTTGTCCAAGGCGCCCGCTGCGGGTGAGGGACTGGTAGGGGAAACGCACCTGGCCGAAGCGGATCGCCAACACCGCCGCCGCCAGGATCAGGATGGAGAGTGCGGCGGACGCGATCCCCAATTCGGTCATCTCCTTCATATCGAGGATGATGTGCCGCGCCAGCGCGACCATGGCGATATAGAGCGGCATGCGCACCGGCAGGGCGCCGGAGTCCAGGTAGATCGCCACCATGGCGAGTACTTCGAGATAGATGAAGAGCAGGAGCAGGTCGGCCAGCGCGACATGCCCCCGCCCGACCATGGCGAGGATTTCCTGACCACTGGCGATCAGGGTCGCCAGCGCAATCACCACCAGAAAGACCACCTCGAGGTGGCCGAGCGCGCGGCTTGCAATGCTCAGGATACGTGGATTGGGCTCGGTCATACTCATGGTCAAATCCGATTCAAAGGGCGGTCCCGACAGTTCGCTGACAACTCGGACCCCAAGAGGTGGCCGCCGACCGGAACGATGATCAAAGCCCCCGGCGCCGTCTTGGCTATGCCGCCTTCAGCGAGAAGGCCTGGGTTTCACGATCGACCTGCTGCAAAGCAGTTTGGATATGGTTTACCTCATTATCTTCAAAAAATGCCTCCCCGCATTGCGTGCATACCCATGCGGGAATCGACTCCCATGTGATATGGTACCCATTTCGATCGGCGCTGAATGGGGCCTCAGCTCTGATCATGTTGCCTTTGCAATGATAGCACTCCACATTACCTCCTCACTAGCAGTTCGTTAACGAAGTCATGGGTACGTTCTTGGATATCCATCGTGGTATACCTCTTTGACCTATCTATTCCGGCGACCAAACGACCTCAGAATTTGTGTCGCCAGTCAAGCAAAGTCTGTGCGATTTGTCAATAGGCTGCCAGCGGGATTTTTCGTACGATGGCCACAAGGTTGCTCCGCTAGTCGATGCTGGAAGTGGCGCTCGGCTGGCTGGATTGATGACGCGGTCGGCCCTCGATCATCCTCTTGACCGGACTTTGGCCTTACCGCCGCAACCTCCACGTGCTCGGGGAGCGGACAAGTCCTCTCCCCCTGGGGCCTTCGCGCCGCCGTCTGCCTCAGGCCCCCAATTCCACCCGCACCCGATGGACCCGCCCGTCGTCCACCAGCGGTATGCCGTGGCCGGGCGCCTGGCGCGCGCCGTCCAGGTCGATCCCGATGACCCCGTGCTCGATGGCGGCGGGGTTCTCGACGCTGATGTCATAGCGGGTGCCGCCGTGGCGGTAGGTCATGCGGTAGCCGGGCCAGGTGCGGGGGATGCAGGGGTCGAAATGCAGGTGGCCGGCGCGTACCTGCAGGCCCAGGACCGATTCCAGGCCGGCGCGATAGAACCAGCCGGCGGCGCCGGTGTACCAGGTCCAGCCGCCGCGGCGCGCGTGGGGCGGTTCGGCATAGATGTCGGCCGACAGGACATAGGGTTCGACCTTGTAGGCATAGGCGCCGGTGCGGCTGGCGGTGCGGGTGATGGGATTTAAGATACGCAGTAACTCCGCGGCCTGGTCGCCTTGGCCGAGTTGGGCGTAGGCGATGACGGTCCAGACCGCCGCATGGGTGTATTGACCGCCATTCTCGCGCACCCCGGGCAGATAGCCCTTGATGTAGCCGGGGTCATGCTCGGTGAGGTCGAAGGGCGGGGTGAAGAGCAGCACCAGATCGTCGCCGTGGCGAATGAGATAGTCGTGCACCGAGTGCATGGCCCGTTGTGCGCGCTGCGGGTTCGCGGCGCCGGAAATGACGCCCCAACTCTGGGCGATGGAGTCGATGCGGCACTCGGCATTGGCGGCAGAGCCCAACGGGGTGCCGTCGTCGTAATAGGCGCGCCGATACCAGGCCCCGTCCCAGCCCTCGGCCTCCACCGCGGCCGTCAAGGCGGCGGCGTGCGCCAGCCAGTGCGCTGCCTGCCCGATGGCATCGCGTCCCTGCGCGAGCGGCGCGAACCGGGTCAGGGTATCGATCAGGAACCAGGCGAGCCAGACGCTCTCGCCCTTGCCCTGGTTGCCGACCCGGTTCATGCCGTCGTTCCAGTCGCCGCTGCCGATCAGCGGCAGGCCATGGACCCCCACCGCCAGGCTCAGGTCGAGCGCCCGTGCACAGTGCTCGAACAGGCACGCCTGCCGTTCGGAGACGCGCGGGTCGAAATAGGCGTCGTCCTTGCCTGCGGGCACCGCCGGACCCTCCAGGAAGGGCAGCGACTCATCGAGCACACCGGTATCGCCGGTGACCTCGATGTAATGGGCCAGGGCATAGGGCAGCCAGACGCGGTCATCGGAGAAGTGGGTACGCACACCGCGCCCGGTCGGCGGGTGCCACCAGTGCTGCACATCGCCCTCGACGAATTGGCGCGCCGCCGCCCGGAGGATCTGTTCCCGGGCGAGATCGGGCCTGGTGACGACCAGTGCCATGGTGTCCTGCAATTGATCGCGGAAGCCGAAGGCCCCGCCGGCCTGGTAGAAGGCGGCCCGCGCCCAGACCCGGCAGCTTAAGGTCTGATAGAGGAGCCAGCGGTTGAGCATCAGATCCAGTGCGCGGTCGGGCGTCTGCACCTGGACCTTGCTCAGCACCGCGTCCCACTGGCGTGTCACCTCCGCCATGAGGGTCGGCACCGAGGTCGCCCGGAAGCGCCGCACCAGGTCGGCCGCGTCGGCGCGATCGGTCCCCTGTCCGAGCAGGAAGACGAGTTCGACCTGTTCGCCGGGGCCGATGACGACCGTCGTCTCCAGCGCGGCGCAGGGGTCCAGGCCAGCGCCGGTACGGTTTCTCAAGTCCTGGGAGCGGCGCAGGGCCGCCGGTGCCGCGAGGTCGCCGTTGCGCCCGATGAATTCGCCCCGGCTCCCGGTCCAACTGGTCTGGCGGCCGCCCAAGTCGGCGAAGGCGACGCGTGAGCTGAAGTCCTGGCTCCAGGGGTTGAGGGCGAACAGTGCGCCGGTCGCCGCATCGATCTCGGTGACGATATAGGGCGCGGTGACGCTGCGCGTGGCCCCGAGCACCCACTCCACATAGGCCGCCACCCTGATCCGGCGGGGCCGCGGTGAGTCGTTGCGCAGGGTCAGCCGGGAGACCTTGACCGGGTGGGCGACGGCGACGAATTGCAGCAACTCGCTATAGATGCCCAGTGAGGAATGCTCGAAGCGGCTGTAGCCCTGGCCGTGCCGGGCGATGTAGGTCGCGTGCTCGACCCTGATCGGTAAGGCGGTTGGGGTCCAGAGCTCGCCCGAGTCCTCGTCGCGCAGATAAAAGACCTCACCCGCCGGGTCGCTGACCGGATCATTCGACCAGGGGGTCAATTGGTTCTCATGGCTGTTGAGACTCCAGGTGCAGCCGCCGCCGGTCTCCGACACCATGAAGCCGAAGTCGGGATTGGCGATGACATTGATCCAGGGAGCGGGGGTCCATTGCCCCTTGTGGAGTACGATCACATATTCACGGCCGTCGTCCGCAAAGCCGCCGAGGCCATTGAAGAACTCCAGCGTGGGCGGCTGCGGCGCACCGTTGGCCGCGGCGTTGCGCAGGGCGAGCGAGCCCCCCGCCGCCGGCGCCACGAACTCCAGGGCCGGGCGCTCGTGTCGGCGCAGTTGCTCGGCCAGGGTACCGCGGCCGCTCTGCAGCACGGCGCGGGCGGCGGTCTTCAGGAGCAATTGGTCGGCGTCCGTCAGCAGATCGGCCCGCAGGATGAAGATCGCCCCCTCTTGCCCGGGGCCCTGATGGGGGTTGACGTCCTGCCAATCCCGTACCAGGCCCTCCAGCAGGTCCTGCAAGGCCTGGGCGTAGGAGACCTCTCGCTCGTTCAAGATGACCAGATCCACCACGAAGCGTTTGAGCCGCCAGTATTCGTGGGCGCGCAGCAATTGATCGACGATGGAGCGGTGCTCCGGCTCGGTGATCCGCAGCAACAGGATGGGGCGGTCACCGGAGATCCCGAACTGCCAGAGGCCGGCGGCGCCCAGTTGATTCTGTTGCATCAACCGGGCGGGCGGGCGCAGCGACGGATCGAGAAAGAGCAGGTGATTGGCCAGGGCCTGGAACAATTGCGCCTCGTCGCTGCGGATGCGCAGGTGGTGCAGTTGCACCTGGGCCTGGGTCCAGGCAAGCGCCGACACCCGCTCGAAGGTGGCGCCCTGGTGATACTTGTCGGCCAGTGCCTCAAGCGCCGCGCGCGAGGCGGCGGCCAGGGTGGTGAAGGTGACCTGGGCGGTCGCGCCCGGGGCGATGCGCAGGCGCGTGCGCAGGCTGAAGATGGGGTCCAGCACCGGGCCGACCGTGTTGCTGAGCGGGCGGCCGTCGAGCATCGCCAGCGGGGCGCGCAGCGTCTGGCCGCGCCCGATGAAGCGGGCGCGGTCGGTCTCGTATTGGAGTCCGTTGACGGTATCGGTGCGCGACAGCAGGTGCGCCGCCCAGACCTGGGCGTCGTCCGGGGAGCGCGGGCGCCGCCGCGCCAGCAGTCCATGCACTCGCGGCAGAAACTCGGTCTGCACGAACAGGTTGGAGAAGGCCGGGTGGGCGATGTCGGACCGCAGCGGGGCGAGCACGAGCTCGGCATAGGAGGTCACTTCGATCTCGACCGTGCGGGTGCCGTTATTGGTCAGGCGCAGGCGCCGGATCTCCGCGTCGTCCTCGGGTGAGACGAGGATCTCCAGATCGGCCCCGATGGCGCCGTCCCCGCGGGTGATGTGCACCCGGTCTTCGGCGAAGACGGCCTCATAGCGGTCGGGAACCGCCGCCGTGGGCTGGTAGCCGGCGGACCAGACCCGGCCGCTCTCCAGTTCGCGCAGATAGAGGAAACTGCCGCGGTCGTCGCGGGTGCTGTCCTCGCGCCAGCGGGTGATGGCGAGATCCTCCCAGGCGCTGTAACCCGCGCCGGCGGCCGTGACCATGACCGTGTAGCGGCCGTTGGACAGCAGGTGCGAGGAGGGGACGGCGGAGGTCGGTGAGGGGGTGCGCCGCACCTCCAGTTGCAGGGTTTCAGCGGCGGTGGTCCGCACCAGGGCCAGGCGCGGGTCGCGGGTATCGGCGTCGCGCGGGCTGCGCTCCTGCAACAGCAGGTCGGTCGCCCGGATCAGGGGGATGCGATGGAAGCGGTGGCGCATCACCCCGTCGTGGACCACATTATCCAGGGCGATCAGTGACATGCCCTGATGATGGGCCATGTAGCAGTGCACGACGGCGACCTGTTGGTCCAGGGCGCAGCGCGACGGGGTGAAGTCCAGCGCCTCGAAAAAGCCATAGGTGCCCAGGGCGCCCAGGCGCTCCAGGTGCGCAAAGTTCTGCGTCGCGCCGTGTGGCTCATACATGGCCGCCAGGGCGGTGGCATAGGGCGCGATCACCAGGTTTTCGGCCAGTCCGCGCTTCAGCCCGAGCCCCGGCACGCCGAAGGCCGAATACTGGTAGGTGAGTGCCAGGTCGCGCTGATTGAAGGCGGACTCCGAGATACCCCAGGGCACCCCCCGGGCCTGCCCGTATTCGATCTGCCGCTTGATGACAAGGCGGCAGGTCTGGTCCAGCAGGCTGTAGCGCGGGGTGTAGTTGACCAGGGAGGGCATCAGGTATTCGAACATCGAACCCGACCAGGACAGCAGCGCGGCGCCGCGCTTGGTGCGCGTCATCCGGCGGCCGAGGTGGAACCAGTGCTCGTCCTTTACGTCGCGCTTGGCGATGGCGACCAGGCTGGTGAGGCGCGCCTCGGAGGCGAGCAGGTCGTAGAAGCTGTCATCCAGCGTGCCGTCCGCCGGCCGGTAGCCCAGGGTGAACAGGTGCCGCTTGTGGTCGTACAGAAACCCGAAGTCCATCTCCATGCACAGTCGCTCGGCCGTCTCCGCCAGGACCTCCAGGCGCCGCGCGAGTGCCGTCGCGCCGGCCCCGCCGTCGCGCCGCGCGGTCTCCAGCAGGGCCTTGCGATCACGGGCGAGTGAGCCGATGTCATCACGCAGCAGCCCGGCCCATTGCGCCGCGTCCAGTTCCGGCGTGGCCGGTTGCGGCCAGCCCAGGTCCGAAGGCGTCTGGCCGCCCGCGTCGCCGCGTTCGGCGGCGTAAGCGCGGGCGAGATCGAGCAGGGTCTCGGCACCCGCGCTCAGGCGTTCCCACCCGCCCGCGGCATCCGGCGCCCCGGCTAGGTCCGCGCCCAGCGCGTCGGCCGCCTGTCGCACCTCCTCCAGGCTGACGGTCAGAGTGAGCCGCCCCGGGGTGATGGCGGCCAGTGCGCCGGTCAGCAGCGCATAGGTATCGGCCAGGCCGCGCCAGGCGGTCGCGTCGTCAAGGGGTTGGCGTGCCGCCTCCCGGCAGCCTTCCGCCAGGGTCAACAGGTGCCCGGCCAGGTTGCCGCTGTCCACGGTGGACAGGTACGCGGGTTCGAGCACATGCAGGTCGCCGGTGTCGTACCAGTTGTAGAAGTGGCCGTGCAGACGGGGCAGCGCCGCCAGGGTGCCCAGGGTGGCCTCGAGCCGGTCGACGGCATCGCGCAGGCCGAGCCAGCCGAAGTCCCGGGCGGCGAGCACGGACAGCAGATAAAGACCGAAGTTAGTGGGTGAACTGCGCCGCGCGATGACCGGGTGCGGGTCTTCCTGGAAATTGTCCGGCGGCAGGTAATGATCCTGCACGGTCACGAAGGTCGTGAAGAAGCGCCAGGTGCGCCGCGCGATCAGACGTAATTGCACGGCGTCTTCGGGACTCAAGGTCTCGCAGGCGTGGGGCCGGGCCGGCAGGCTCAGGGCGTGGGAGTAGAGCGGGGCCAGCCACCACAGCAGCAGGAAGGGCGCGGCGCCGGCCAGTCCCGCCGGGTGGCAGAACGCGATCACCGCCGCGGCCGCGACCACGACGACGGTGGCACTGCTCAGCGGCCTGATGAGGGACTTCAGGGCATGTCCGGAGGTCGTCTTGGCCTGGAGGGCGGTGACCCATTTCAGCAGGTGGCGGCGGGTCACGAGCAGTCGGAACAGGGTGACACCGATGGCATCGACCATGAGCCAGGCCTGTTGCGCGAGCAAGCCCAACCCCACCAGCGCGTGGACCAGTCCGGCGAGCACATTTGCCCCCGTGGCGAGCAGGTGGGTGCGCAGCCGGGTGTCGGGTCCGGGCGGAATCAGCCCATGGACCAGGGCGAAGAGCGCGGGCATTGCCAGGCCCGTCAGCACCAACCCGACCAGCATGGCCGTCGGCGCGTCGGGGATGGCCCAGGCCGCGATCAGGGTCAGGAAGGCCCCGGGGGCGGAGAGCGAGCGGCGCAGGTTGTCGAGCATCTTCCAGCGCCCGAGGAAGGGCAGATGGTTGCCGCGCAGCCCCAGGATCCAGGGCAGCAACTGCCAATCGCCCCGGGTCCAGCGGTGGGAGCGGGAGTCGGCGACCGCGGTGTGGGAGGGAAACTCCTCGAAGAACTCCAGATCGCTGACCAGGCCGCAGCGGGCGAAGACGCTCTCGAACAGGTCGTGGCTGAGCTGGGTGTTCTCGGGTACGCGCCCGGCCAGTGCCGCCTCGAAGGTGTCGACGTCATAGAGTCCCTTGCCGGAATAGGTCCCCAGTCCGAACAGGTCCTGGTAGACCTCGGAGACCAGGCTCGCATAGGCGTCCATGCCGGTGGCGCCGGAGAAGATCCGGTGAAAGAGTGAACACTCCCCGCGCAGCGGCAGCGTGGGCGTGACGCGCGGCTGGAGAATGCCGTAACCGGCGACCACCCGGCCGACAGCGGCATCGAAGACGGGGCGATTGAGCGGATGGGCGGCAGTGCCCACCAATTGGGTGACGACGCCGATCGGCAGCCGGGTGTCGGCATCCAGGGTGACGACATAGCGGACCCCGGTCGGCGCGGTAACCGGCGTCCCGTCGAGCGGCAGAAAGGAGGTGTCGGCGGCGCCGCGCAGCAGCCGGTTGAACTCATGCAGCTTGCCGCGTTTGCGCTCCCAGCCCATCCATTTGCCTTCGCCGGGGTTCCACAGGCGGCGGCGGTGGAAGACGAAGAAGCGCCCGGCCCCGTACTTGGCGTTGAGCGCGGCGACCCCGCTGCGCGCGCAGTCCAGCAGCGGCGCGTCCGCGGGCAGGGTCTCCTGATCCGCGTCGCCCCAATCCGACAACAGGGCAAAGAGCAGTGCCCCGTCCGGATTGGCAAGGTATCGCACCTCCATCTGTCCGACCTGTTCCTTAACCCCTTCCAAGGTTGTGAACAGGGTCGGCACGACCACGAAGGTCTGCAGTTCCTGCGGTACGCCCGCGGTGAATTCGAGCCGCGGCAGGTGCCGCGGCGGCAGATAGGCGACCACGGCGCGATTGACCAGGCTGGTGGCGATATCCGAGGCGGGGAAGAAGGCGCATACCGTAATCAGGGCGAGCGGCAGCCAACCGAGCCCGGCCGCCAGACCGGCACTCAGGGGCAGCATGAGCAGCAGCAGGGTCGTCAGCACCTCGATGATGCTCGGGTAGGCCGGCCCCGCGTGGGCGACCACCAGGCGCAACAGCCGTTGCCGCAGGGTGGGGCGGGCCGCGAGCGCCCGTTCAAAGGCGGCGCTGCCCGCGTCGATCAGATACCAGCCCGGGTCATGGTGCAAGGCGTCGGGGTCGGCCGCGGCGTCGGCCGCGGTGACCAGCCCCATGACGCGCTGCGCCACCTCCAGTTCCGTATGGGACGAGCGGCGGGCCAGGTCCTCGATCGCGTGGCGATAGCGGTCGCGGGTGAGAAAGTCCATCTCCGCATAGCCGTCGTGGGCGCGCAGGCATGCATCCACCAGGCTCACCTGTTCCACAAATTCAGGCCAGTCGAAGGCGGAGATGGCCCTCATACTGGTAATGACGTTGCGTACCGTGGTATTGGCGGCGATCTGGTCGGCGTGTTCGCGGTAGACGATCCCGTCGAGCGTCTCGCCTTGGGACGCCAGCCACTCATTCAGAAAATCGATGGCGGGCGCGGCGCCGGGGTGCGGGTCGTGCAGCCGCTGTGAGATCTGCACCGCGTAGGATTGACGCAAGGCAGGGCAGGGGAGCAGGCCCAAGGCCGGCGGTACCAGCCGGTCGTTCTGCTCGGCGCCGCGCTCGACCTCATCGACAAAGGCGTCGGCGAGGGTCCGTCCGGCCTGCGAGTCCCTGATGATCACCGCCAGGCGCCGCAGGTTCTCCAGCAACAGGATGCGCAGCGTGGCCGGCAGCGCCCAGAGTTCGCCCAGGGTGAGCGGCTCGATGCGTTGATAGGCATCGACGAACAGGGTCAGCAGGTCGGGGTCGAAGCGGCTATCGGTATGCGCCACCAGGGCCCAGGCGATTCCATAGATCCGCGGGTAACCGGCCAGCACACCGGCGGCCAGTTTGGGTAGTTCGCGGTAATAGCCCTCCGGCAGATGGACACCGATATCATGGACCTGCTCCTCGATGACGTGGAAGTTATCGAGCAGCCATTCCGCCGCGGGGGTGATGGCCCGCTGCTCGGCCGCCGCCGCCGTGATGGCGGCATAGGCCGCGCTCAGCACCAGTGCGTTCTCACGTACGCGCGGCATGAGCTTGTGACCGCGGCTGGGCGGGGCCAGCTCCTGTGCCTGCGCCAGACTCTGCGCATGTTCGACAAACCGTTCCGGGCTGAACAGCTCGAAGCGGATGGGGCCCTCAGTGCCGCCGGGTGCATCGAGCCGGACGCCGGTTCTTTGCTCTTGACTAGTGCCCATCATGTATACCCATCGTCAATGGTTTCTCGTTTCCTGTTTCTCGTTTTTCGTCATGCCGACTTTGCTCGGGGCCACGAAAACCGAAAAACCGAAAACTCGAGACCGTGCCATATTCTAACCCTGAACCAGCAGGTTGCGCAGGTCGATGATCGCCGCGTTGGCGCGCGAGATATAAGACGCCATCACCAATGAGTGATTGGCCATCGGACCGAAGCCGGTCCCATTGAGAATCGCCGGGCTCCAGATCACGTTCTGGGTGTTCTCCAACTCGCGGATGATCTGCTTGAGCGAGACCACGGCGTTCTTGTCCTGGAGCACCGGCGCGAAGTCGATCTCCATCGCCTTGAGGCTCTGCAGCAGCGCCCAGGTATAGCCGCGCGCCTCGAAGAAATAGTCATCGATCTTGAGCCAGGGCGTTTTGGTCACCGCTTGGGAGGGGACCGGTGTGGACTGGCGGGCATTGGGGTCGCCGGCCAGCGCGGTATCCAGATGGGCCTGGCCCACGGCATAGGACAGCCGTTGTCCCAGACTGCCCAGGCGTTTGCCGACCACTTGCAGGTAGGCCGTCAGGTTGTCGGCGCGGGCGAAGAATTGACCATTGTCCTGTTGGGCATCGCCCAGACGCAGCAGATAGCGTCTCAGCCCGGCGACACCCCCGCGATACTCGGACTCGGTGGACGGGAAGATCCAGGAGTCCGCATCATAATTGAATTGCGGTTCGGCGATGAGCAGGTCGACGTCTTCCACCGATTGGGTCTGGGCGCGACTGAAGTCGTTGCGCAGCGCACTGCTGAGGTCGCGCAGCTCGGTCAAGGCGCCGAATTCCCAGTTGGGGATATTGTCCAGATAGACCCCGGGCGGGGTTATGTCATTGGTCAGATAGCCGCCGGGTTTGTTCAGCAGCGTCTCGGCGATGCCGATGGCGGTGGCCGCGGTTACGGCCCCGGGGACCAACTTCGCCGGGTCGTTGCCGACGAGGCCGAGGGCGTGTTGCCTGACATCGAAGGGTCCCGGCGAGCCCGACCACAGGATGCCCAGGACCGTGACGATCACCAGGTAGGTCATCAGGAACAGGCCGCTGGTCCACCACAGCCCCTTCTCCTTCCAGGTGCGGGGGTTATAGAGCCGGGCGACCTTGGTGACCGTATGGCTCAGCCGGGGGGTGTGTGATGTTAATCCGTCGAACATGTGAATCTCCATTGCGTTGGTTGAGCGGGGTTGGTTGAGCGCAAGGGTGCGGGCGCGAAGGACCGCGGGGTTGGCGGGGGCGGGTCGTCCAGGGGGCGGCAGCTCCCTGCCGTGGATCCAGTCCGGGCTATTGCCCTCTGAAGGGCGCAACGGCTGCTGGAAGGGGCCTTAGCTCGGAGTCTAGGCCGAATCCCGGGCTTGGTCGGTGCGTCGGCGTACATAGTGCGGCCCCGGCAGCGCTTGGGCGTCCTCGGGGCGTGACCGCAGGTCGCGTGATCCGTAGGCTGGGTAGAGCGCAGCGAAACCCAGCAATCAACGGCTTAGGCGTATGATAGCGATGGGCATTGCGCTCGTCTGCCCGTCCTGCGGGAAAACCTGCCCGGTCGTTGTCGTTGTCGTAATCGGAGACGCGATGCGACTTGGGGTGCAAAGAGAGTCCAGGGCGCTACGATAATCTCGACAACGACAACGACAACGACGCTGAAAGCACTCCCAAGTGGACTCGCCTGATGGACGTGTTTAACTCATTGATGAACCGTCCCTTAGGGGAGCAGTCGGCGGTAGTCGCCGAGCAGTACCTCGTAACAGGGACAGGACGCGGCCTCGAGCCCCGGACGGTCGAGGATGCTGATGTCCCCGCGGACATAGCGGATGAGCCCACGTTGTTGCAGTGCGCCGGCGGCGATGGTGATGCCGCTGCGGCGTACTCCGAGCATGTTGGCGAGAAACTCGTGGGTGAGATGGAAACGGTTGGCGTGGGCGCGGTCATGCGTCATCAGCAGCCAGCGCGCCAGCCGCAATTCGATCTCGTGGGACTGGGCGCAGGCCGCGGTATGAGGCCACTGGGTGATCAGTACATACAGGTAGCGGTGGAGCATGTGCAGCAGGGAGGGGCTGTCGTTCAGTTCACATCGGATTTGCGCGGCAGTGAGGCGCAACGCGGTGCCGGCGCCTTGCACCACGGCGCGCATGGGGGCGGCGGCCACGCCCAAGGCCAGGGTCACACCGAGCATCCCCTCGTTACCGATCAATCCCATCTCGATAGGTTGGCGGCTGTGCAGTGTCGCCCCCCCCAGTGAGATGAAGCCGATGAGCGGGAAATAGGCGTGTTCGTAGGGCTCGTCGACCTCGCACAGGATGACGCCGGCCGTCAACTCCACCGGCTCGCAACGCTCCAGTATTCGCCTGCGGGCCGCGTGCGGGAGGGCCTCGATGAGGTGGTTGACCACATGGGCCGGCGTTGTGACTGACACTGGATCGTCCTGCGGCACGGCGAAACCGGGGGTGGCACAAGTGCGGTGCCGACGGTTCCTGTGACGACGAGCATAACAGGCCGCGGTGCGGTGGTCTGTTCGGTGGGACACTTAGTAGCGAGTCGAGACCAGGTTACATACAGTACAATCGTTGTCGTTGTCGTTGTCGTTGTCGTTGTCGTAACCGGAGAGGCGATGCAATTTGGCGTGCGAGAGCATCCGGGGTGCTACGATAACTGCGATTACGACAACGACAACGACGCGACAAGAATTCCCGAATGGACTCGTTTAACCTGTCAGCGAACCGTTCCTGAGGCGACCCCGCGGCCCTCAGCAGGGTCGCCGCGGCGGCAAATAGGGCAGCAGGCGATCCGTCTCCTTCTTGACGACGGCGTAGCACTCGCAACTGAGTTGCTCCAACTGGGGTCGGTCCAAGACCCTGATATGCCCACGGCTGTAGGCGATGACGCCGAGCTGCTGCAACCGTCCGGCGGCGTCGGTGACCCCCTCGCGGCGCACCCCGAGCATATTGGCGATCAATTCCTGGGTCATGTCCAGGTGATTCCCCGACAGGCGGTCCAGCGACAGCAGGAGCCAGCGGCACAACTGCTGATCGATCGAGTGGTGGCGATTGCAGACGGCGGTCTGGGCCATCTGGGTGATCAGTGCCTGGGTGTAGTGCAGCATCAGGTGCAGCAGTTCACTGTGGCGGTTGACCTCGTCCTTGAAACGCTTGCCCAGCAGGCGGTAGGCGGTGCCGGCGCTCTGCACGATGGCGCGGCTGGTGGTGCTCTCACCCCCCATGAACATGGCCACGCCGACGAGCCCCTCGTTACCCACGACCGCGATCTCGGCCGAGGCCCCGTTGGCCATCACATAGAGCAGGGAGACGATCGCGTCGGTGGGAAAATAGACGTGGCGCAAGGTGTCGCCCGATTCATACAACACCTTGCCCAGCGGCAGTTGCGCCAGTTCCAGATAGGGGGCGATGCGCTCCCGCGCCTCGGCCGGCAGGGCCGCGAGCAGGTGGTTCTGTTGCGGGCAGGGGGTGTCGGTCATGGCAGCCACCGGTGGGGGCACGAGGCCCGATACCGCCTAGTTTAGCCGCCGCTCGGCCCCTTGTCGGTACGCTAACGCACAGAGCGGGCCGGGCGTCGCGGGTACCCTGGCGCTGCATCGCTGCCGTTAAGTTAAGCCTCAACTCCAGTCCGGCCCGGCCTGGGAGCGCCGCACCCCAGTGCGGCGCGATCTCGCAGGTAATCCCGCCGACGTGGGTTGAGCAGAGGCCGCGCCGCACTGGGGTGCGGCGCTCCCAGTCGCCGTTGCGGCTCAACTTAATGGCAGTGCGGCGCTATATCCCTGATACCACGCGCAAGTGATTGACTTATAGAATGCAGGCGCCCCGTCGTCGGGGTGGCTTGAGGCGGCGTCCGTGCCGCACATCGGCCCTGGAAAATATCCGAGAACTCGACTGCGACTTTTGTCAATGCCCCGCTCGCGGCGACACCGTAGACTCTCGGCAATCCAACGCCGCTCCCCCCCGCGGCCCCAGATCGGCGTCCGGCACGGCCGCGGCGGTCTGTCCCCACCGGAGATCATTTATGCACTGCCCCCCCGTGGCCCTACACCAGCCCCACCCCACCCCCCGCCATCGCAGACACCTTTGGCCTTGGTTGCCGGTGCTCGCCGCCGCCGTCGGGTTGAGCATTTTACTGCTCGCCGCACACGGCACGATGCCGTGAGCGGCGCACCCGGGAGGCCCCTACGACCGACCCATCGTTAGCAGTTCGCGGCTCAAGAACTTCCCCATCTCCTTTTTCGTCATGGTGACGGGGATGACGGGCCTGACCATCGGCTATCTGGGATTCGGCCTGCTGACCATGCTGACCGGGATCATCGCGTTCCTGACTCGTGCGGACCGCGCTCGCGGTTTGGCGCGGGGCATTTGCGCGCCGGGTGATCTGCCCGCGGCACCACGAGCCGGCAGGTCGCTTTGCGCCCTCGCCGGGTCCCTTCGTGACAAGTCATAGGCTTTGACGAATAACCAAGAAATCCACAGATGAACACAGATTTTCCTCAAATTGTCATGCGCTTATCGCTACTGTCGCAATCACCCGCAAAGTGAGCCCCCGACCAAGCGTAAGCCAATGAATAATCTGTGTCCATCTGTGTTCATCTGTGGATGAGCGCTCTTTCCGGGACAACACGATGCAGCAACACTCTATTCGGTTGTGGGACTTGCCGACCCGCCTGTTTCACTGGCTGCTGGCGGTCCTGGTCGGCGGCGCCTTTCTGACTGGACTGACGGGCGGGAACGCGATGGTTTGGCACGGTCGCCTGGGGCTCCTGATCCTCGGCCTGCTGACGTTCCGGCTGGTCTGGGGAGTGGTCGGCTCGACCTATGCGCGCTTCATTCAGTTCGTGCCCGGCCCCACGACGCTGCTGACCTATCTGCGCGGGGGTTGGCAGGGGCTTGGTCACAATCCGCTCGGCGCACTGTCGGTCCTGGTGCTGCTCGGCGTCTTGTTGCTCCAGACCTTGAGCGGTCTGTTTGCCAACGATGATATCGCGTTCAACGGTCCGCTTCAGGACCTGGTCACCAGGCGCACGAGCGACTGGTTGACCGGCCTGCACCGCCAGGCGATCTGGCTCATCGGGACCCTGATCACACTGCATGTCGCGGCAGTGCTGTTTCATACGTATGTCCACAAAGATGATCTGATCACACCCATGCTGAACGGGATGAAGCAGGTCACTGCGCCGGGCGCGCGCGGTGCCACGGGGGGCGGGTGGGTGGCACTGGTCACGGCGCTGGCGGCGGCGCTTCTGGCGATGTGGATTGCCGGTGGTGGACTCTTGCCGTCCCCGGTGCCAGTGCCGGTGCCCACCTGGTGATACAGTAACGAGTCAAACGCGATCGTTGTCGTATGGAAGCGCCGCCCGGATGGGCGGCGCGCCGGGCCACTCTAAGGATTAACGTCAATTCTTGGCGCGGAACTTATCGTGGCACGCCTTGCAACTCTTACCTACATCACCAAAGGCGGTTCCTACCGCGGCCGCGTCGCCGGTCGCAGCGACCTTGGCGAGATTGTCGGCCGCGGCGACGAAGTTGCCGGCCAGCTTGCCGACCTCCGGCATGTTCTGGAAAAACTCAGGCTTGACATTGGTATGCACGTCGCCGATATCCTTGTCAGTCCCCGGACCAAAGAGCGCGCCCATGCCGGAGTTCGCAATGGCGGCAATCGTGTTGGCGGCCGCGGTGACCTGTTTGGCATCGAAGGTCCCGTCCAGGTTGGCCTTGATCTTGCCCATATTCCAGCTCATGAAGCTGTAACCGGCCTGACGGATCTGGATCTGGTCCGCGGGTTTGATCTCAGCGGCGACCGCCGCGCCGGACAGGGCAAGGGCGAAGATTCCAAGGGCGCAACGAGCGTTAATGGATTTCATACACAATCTCCATACTCAGTGAAGTGGGGCGATTCGGCTTGACAGGATAGCCGATTCTGGTTTCTATAGCTAGCCGTTTTAATATATGCTAACAATCTTCAGTATTCTTATCGTCATGATCGTTGCCGCGATTCCAGCGGGCGTACACTTTGGGTTTCGTGCGCCCCGCATCCGGGAAACCGGATCACCGGCGGACTATGGCCTTGCCTTCGAGGAACTGCGCATCCCGACGGTACGCGGCCGTCACCTGTTCGGCTGGCTGCTGTCGGCACCGCAGGCCACCTGCACGATTGTGGTGTTGCACGGTTGGGGCAGCAACGCCGAGATGATGCTGCCGCTCGCCGCCCCGCTGCGACGCGCCGGCTTCAACCTGTTGCTCTGTGATGCCCGCAGTCATGGCCGCAGCGATGGGGACAGCTTTTCATCGCTGCCCCGCTTCGCCGAGGACCTCGGTATGGCCATCGCGTGGCTTAAACAGCAGCACCCGCACCTGGCCGCTCGCGTCGCGGTCCTTGGGCATTCGGTCGGTGCGGGTGCCGCCCTGTTGGAGGCCTCACGCAATGCGGATATTGCGGCGGTCATCAGTATCGCCGCGTTCGCGGACCCGGCCCGGGTGACCGCGGGCTATCTGCGCCCGCTGCACGTCCCGCGCCTGTTCATCCGCCTGGTCAGCCGCTATGTCGAGTGGATCATCGGATACCGCTTCGCGGCGATTGCACCGATGAACACGGTACGCTCAGTCACCTGCCCGCTGCTGCTGGTGCATGGCACGGCCGACCAGACGGTGACTGTCGCGGATGCGTACCTGATCCTGGCCAATTGTGGTGCCCCCGACGCCCGGCTGCTGGAAATCACCGACGCCGGGCATCACTCGGTAGAGCAGATCGAGCGACATGTGGGTGACCTGCTGGGGTTCCTCGGTGAACACTGCCCGGCCAGGGAGCGTCCATTCGCCGTCTCCACCAGTCTTTCCTGAGAACCGCCGGCTGACACTGACGCCGACGAGCGTTCAACGGGCAAGCCCCGACCAAACGGGCCGGGGCTTCAAGCGGGCCAGAGATCAAGGGGTTAGAGCGACTTCTTGCAGAAATACCAGTCCACGCACTCGTAGTCGCCGGCGGCGACCCGCGCATTGGCGTCCGCGACGCTGCCGGGCGGCGGGACTATCACCTTGTCGCCCGGCTGCCAATTCTCCGGGGTGGCCACCTTGTTGGTATCCGAGGTCTGCATGGCCCTGACCAGACGCAGGATTTCATCGATCGACCGGCCGTTGCTCATCGGATAATAGAGCATCGCCCGCAAGATCCCATTAGGGTCGATCACGAAGGTCGCGCGTACCGCGGAGGTATCGCTGGCGCCGGGCTGGATCATCCCGTAGGACTTGGCGACCTGCATGGAGAGATCGGCGATGATCGGGAAGCCGATCTCCACGTCGAACTTTTCTTTAATGTTGCGCACCCAGGCGATGTGACTGTAGTGACTGTCGATCGACAAACCCAGCAGGTCGCAGTTGATCGCCTGAAAGTCGGCGTGCCGACGGGCAAAGCCCATGAACTCTGTAGTGCAGACTGGGGTGAAATCCGCCGGATGGGAGAACAGCACCAACCACTTTCCCAGATAGTCTTCCAGGGTCTTGCGGCCATGGGTCGTGGGGGCGTCAAAGGCCGGAGCAGGTTCGTTGAGGCGCGGCATCACAGGGGCTAGGTTGGTCTCGGTGGTCATCTTCGGGTCTCCTGGTGCTGGCATGGGCTACCTTGATCCGTCCGTCCGCCCATTTCGTGCATTGCGACGGAGGTGGTGGCCCTTGAATGGGTCGGCCTGAAGGATATGAAATCGATGGGTGAGGGGCATTGACAAACATCACGGCTCGACTCTCTCACGGCGCGCGAAGCCAACCAAGCATCCCTGCTACCGAATGCAGAAAGATTCGCCCGATCCCTGGGTACCGACCCGCAATTCGCAACGACTCGGCGCCAGCGCACGACCTAGACTACCGCTCAGGATTCGACGCGTCGGGAGGGCGCGCGCCTGGCGAGCCCTTGCGGGGGTGCCCGCCTCCGCGACGGACTCCTCCCCCCAGCGGCTGTGGTGGAACCGCACAAAAAGCCGCGACGCTGGAGGCTGTTGACTTTATGTCTATAGATGCATATACTAGAGACACGCTAAAGATCACGAGTAAACGCCATGCCTGGTGGACCTGGACTGCGGCAGGGCCGCGGCGGCGGACACCGCAAGATGTTCTTCCTGCAATCCTGCCTGTTGGTGCTGTTGCACCGCGAGCCGGGGTACGGCTACAGCTTGATGAGCGGCCTGCAGGAGTTCGGCTTCGAGGCCGGGCAGATGGACATCAGCATCCTCTATCGGGTGCTGCGTGACCTGGAAGCGGCGCAATTGGTGAGCAGCGCCTGGGACGAGAACAGTCTTGGCCCCAAGCGGCGGGTGTACACCATTACGGCGCTGGGCGAGGCCCACCTGGCCGACTGGATGCAATCATTGCGGCAGCGGCGCAGGCAAATCGAAACGCTGGAGACGGCTTATGACACCGTCACCCACAGCGATTGATACAACCTCCGAGAGGTAAAGATCATGCCATATAAAGACGGTACCGGACCCACTGGACAAGGTACAAATGCCGGAAGCGGTTCCGGACGCGGTGCCGGACGCGGTGCCGGACGTTGCGCGGGGCAGGGCGGCGCCGGCCGCCCCGGCGGTCGCGGCTTCGGCGGTCGTCGGCGCGGACTGGGCGGCGGTGCGCCGGGGCTGGTCCCAGGCGCCGACGCCGGCCAGAATCAGTCCTGGATCGGTGACCAGATCACCAGCCTGCAGGCGGCCATCCAGGGGCTGACGGCACGCTTCAACGCACTCCACAAGGAGTAGAGACGCCGCGGGGCGGTCCTGACCGGACCGCCCCGCGCAGCTCGATTCATCACTTACGGACATCATCCATTATGAAGCTCGCCATTTCCTGTTCCGGTACGACCCTTGATTCACCCTTCGACGCCCGCTTCGGCCGTGCCGCTGCCTTTTGCGTGGTCGATACGGACACCGGCGCCTGGACGGCCCATGCCAACCCGGCCCTGTCCGCGACCGGCGGGGCCGGGGTACAGGCGGCGCAACTCGTCGCCAGGCTCGGCGCCCAGTCGGTCGTCAGCGGGGCCTATGGACCCAATGCCTTCGACACCCTGTCCGCCGCCGGGATCGCGATGTTGCTCGCGGCGGGCAATGAGGCCCGCAGTGCCGCCGACATCCTGGCCCTGTTCCAGGCCGGCGGCCTGACTCAGGCCGGTGCCCCCAGCCACAACGGTCATCACGGGGGCTAGTGCCAATGCGTATCGTCGTCGCCAGCGGCAAGGGCGGCACCGGCAAGACCACCGTGGCCACCAGCCTGGCGCTGGTGGCCGCGGAGCAGGACGCCGTGTGCTTTCGCGATTGCGATGTGGAAGCACCCAACGCCGCCCTATTTCTGCACCCGGTCCTGGACAGCCATCGTGAGGTCGGCATTCTGGTGCCGCAAGTGGACGCCCAGACCTGCACCTATTGCGGCACCTGCGCCGAGGTCTGCCAATTCCACGCCATCGCCGTTGTTGGCGGCAAGACGCTGGTCTTTCCCGAACTCTGTCACGGCTGCGGCAGTTGCACCCTGGTCTGCCCGGAACAGGCAATCAGCGAGCGGCTCGCCGTGTTGGGCGTGATCGACAGCGGCGCGACGGCGCAGGGCATCGCCTTTGCCCAAGGGGTGATGAACGTCGGACAACCGATGGCCGTGCCGATCCTGCGCGAACTGAAGAACTGGTGCCCCGCGCCCCCACCCACCGCTCGCGGCGCCCAGGCCCGGGACATCGAAATCCGCGATGCCCCACCCGGGGCCTCCTGCCCGGTGGTGGAGACCCTACGCGGGGCGGATTTTGTCCTGCTCGTCACTGAACCGACACCCTTTGGCCTGCACGACCTGAAGCAGGTGGCCGCCATTGCGCATGACCTGGGTCTGCCCGCGGGGGTCGTGATCAACCGCGACGGGATCGGTGACGAGGCCGTCGCCGCCTGGTGCGCCGCGCACGACCTGCCGATTCTGCTGCGGATCCCGATGCAGCGGCGTATTGCCGAGGCCATCGCCCGCGGCACCACACTGGTCGCTGCCGAACCGCAGTTCCGCCCCGGATTCCGGGACCTGTTGGAGGCTATTATCAATCGGGTGAACGCATGAAGCAGCTCGTCATCTTGAGTGGCAAGGGCGGTACCGGCAAGACCAGTGTCACGGCCGCCTTTGCCCACCTGGCATCCCTGGGGCCCTTCGCCGACCGGGTGGTGCTGGCCGATGCGGATGTGGACGCCGCCAATCTGGAGTTGGTCCTGAAGCCGCGGATTCTGGAACAGCAGGAATTTCGCGGCGGCCAGGTGGCCGAGATCGACCAGGATCGCTGTGCATTCTGCGGCGAGTGTGAGTCCGTCTGCCGGTTCGACGCGATTATCGAGCGCGATGGGTACTACGTGGTGGACCCCATTGCCTGTGACGGCTGCGCGGCCTGTGTCTATCAGTGCCCTACCGGGGGCATTGCCATGCACGACCAGGTGGTCGGCAACTTCTTCGTGTCGGATTGCCGCTATGGCCCCCTCTACCATGCCGACCTGTTTCCGGGACAGGAGAACTCCGGCAAGCTCGTTGCCCTGGTCAAACAGCATGCCCGCCAGCGTGCCTTGGACGAGCACCGGCTGCTGCTCCTGGTGGACGGACCGCCCGGTATCGGTTGTCCGGTCATCTCGGCGGTCTCCGGTGCCGACCTGGCGCTGATCGTGACCGAGCCGACGGTCGCCGGCATCCACGACCTGATCCGCACCCTCGAGACGGTTCGGCATTTCGGCGTGCGGGCGCTGGTTTGCATCAATAAGGCCGACCTCTATCCCGCGGGGGTGGACGCCATTGCGGCGCAGTGTCGCGTGAGCGATATCGCGACCGTCGGCACTATCCCGTTCGATCTTACGGTCGCCGACGCCATGGTGGCGGGCGAGGCGGTCACCGCCTTTCGCCCCGCCGCCCCGGCCGCAGTTGCCATTGCCGCCGTGTGGGAGCGGATCAGCGCGGCCCTCATGAACTTCGAAACACCCATCAATCAGGACGTCTGAAATGAAAATCGCTATTACCGCTGAAACCGATCAGGGTCTCGACAGCCAGGTCGCGCAGCACTTCGGTCATGCCCCCTTCTTTGTCTTGGTAGAGGTGGACAACGGGGCGGTGCGCGCGGCGCAGACCATTGCCAATCCCTTTGCCGAAAACCACCAGCCCGGGGAGATTCCCGACTTCATCAAGCAGCAACATGCCGAGGTGATGTTGAGCGGCGGCATGGGCGGGCGGGCCATCGAGTTCTTTGCCCAGGCGGGGATCAAGGCCGCCACCGGCGCGAGCGGCACGGTGCGCCAATCGCTGGAGAAATACCTGGGCGGGGCGCTGACGTCCGCCGCGCCCTGCGACGAGAGCGTGGCGCACGGCCACGGGCATGAGCACGCACACTCCTGAGCTTCACCGGCCTTGACCAAAGCCTTAAATAGCGAGCTAAGACCAGGCTAGACGCGATCGTTGTCGTTGTCGTTGTCGTAATCGTAATCGTAATCGAAGAAGCGACGCACTGCGGGGTGCGAGAGAATCCGGGGGCGCTACGATAACCTCGATTACGACAACGACAACGAAAACGGTGCTCCAGACAGTCCCTTTTGTGCATCCTTCCTAAACTGAGGGTTTCCAGTATGTCGTCGCAACCGATCAGAATCGTTGTCATCGGCGGCTCCGCGGCCGGCCCCAAGGCGGCGGCCAAGGCCCGCCGCCTGGATGAACACGCGGCCATCACCATCATCCAGAAGGAGGCCGATCTGTCCATGGCCTCCTGCGGCTACCCCTATTATGCCGGCGGGGTCTTCGATGACCGCAATCTGCTGATCTGCACCCCGGCCGGGATCGTGCGGGACTCCGGCTTCTTCGAGAAGGCCAAGCGCATCGAGGCGCTGGTACTGACCGAGGCCCTGTCGATCGACCGGGCGGCCAAGACCGTCACCTGCAAGCACCTGCCGAGCGGCGCTACCCGCACCCTGCCTTATGACAAGCTGGTCATCGCCACCGGCGCCACCACGCTCTATCCGAGCGTACCGGGCGCGGATCTCGAGGGTATTCTGAGCCTGCATTCGCTGGAGGATGCCGATGCGTTGCGTGCGGTGCGCGATGCCAAGCAGGTCCGCAACGCCGTCGTCGTGGGCGGCGGGCTGATCGGTTTCGAGGTCTGCGAGGCCCTGCATCTGGCCGGCATCCAGACGACGGTGATCGAAAAGACGGCCGCGATACTCCCCTTCCTCGACGCCGAGTTGTCCAAGCTGGTCGCCAATTATGTCCGCACCCACGGTGCCGACATCATCAAGGGCAATGGGGTCGCCGCCTTCCTCGGCGAGGATGGAAAACTCACCGGGGTCAAGCTCGACAACGGTACCGAACTGCCGTGCGAACTGGCGGTGGTGGCGGTCGGCGTCAGACCGAACGCAACGCTCGCCGCGGCGGCGGGTCTCACGATCGGCGCCCTGGGCGGGATCGCAGTCAATGAGTTCATGCAGACCTCCGATCCGGACATCTATGCCGGCGGCGATTGTGTGGAATGCACCTCGCTCATCTCGGGCGCGAAGGTGCGTGCGCCCTATGGCGATCTGGCCAACCTTCAGGGGCGGGTCATCGGCGAGAATCTGATCACGGAGGGCAGCGCGAAATTTCCCGGGGTTACCCACACCGGCATCTGCAAGATCTTCGATTACACGGTCGGCTTCACCGGACTGAGTGCGGAGCAGGCGCGTGCCGCGGGGATGACCGACATCGAGACAGTGACCGTGGCCGGGCTGGATATCCCAGGCTATATGAACGGCAAGCTGCTGGTCAGTAAGATGGTCGCTGACCGCAAGACCGGCCGGGTCCTGGGCTTTCAGTGTATCGGTCCCGGGGATGTCAGCAAGCGGGTCGCGACGATGGCGATGGCGATCCGGGGTCAGTTGACCATCGCTGATCTGGCCAACGCGGACCTGCCCTATGCGCCACCCTACTCGCTGGCGCTCGATCACGTCATCGTCTGCGCCCACGTCATGGAAAACAAGCTACTCGGGCGCATGAAGGGTATCTCCGTCACCGAGGTCAAAGCGCGCGTCGACGCCGGCGCCGACTGCTTCATCCTCGACACCCGCACCCCCCGCGAGTTCGAGGAGCAGCGGCTCGGCATCGGCGAGACCCTGATCCCGCAGGGCGCCCTGCGCGCCCGTCTCAATGAACTGCCGCCGGACAAGGATCGCGAGATCATCGTCTATTGTGCGATCTCGCTGCGCGGCTATGAATGCGCGGCCATCCTGCAAGGGTATGGCTGGCGCAATGTCAAGGTGATGGAAGGCGGTGTCGCGGCCTGGCCCTATCCGCGGGAACGCTGATATGCAGGAAACGACCTGGCCCGGCCTGTTCCCGAGCCTGGCGACGGGCGACCCGGCGACCCGGGCCCTGGCCGCGGCGGCCCACACCCTGGAGTTGCCGCCGGACCAGCCGGTCTTCCACGCCGGTTCGCCCTGCCCCAACTATGTCCTGGTGCTGGCGGGGAGTATTCGCGTGCAGCTCATCGGCGAAGGCGGGCGCGAGGCACTGCTCTACCGGGTGCTGCCCGGTCACGCCTGCGTCCTGACCACCTGCTGCATCCTCTCCGGGGACGACTATCCCGCCGAGGCCTTCACCGAGTCCCCGGTGAGGGTCTTGAGTTTCGGCAAGGCGGTTTTCGACCGTGCCTTGGAGGAGGCGCCGGCCTTCCGCCGCTTCGTGTTCGCCAACCTGGGGGGGCGCATTGCCCAGGTGATCGCGCGCATGGAGGAACTCGCCTTCCGGCCGATCGACCGGCGGCTGATCGATTTCCTGTTGCTGCGGCTTGGCGAGGCACCGGGGTCGCCGCTGGCGGCGACCCATCAGGAGATCGCGGTGGAATTGGGCACCGCCCGCGAGGTGGTGTCGCGCCACTTAAAGCGCCTGGAGACCGCGGGACTGGTCAGGCTCGGGCGCTCCACCATCGAGATCCTCGACCGCCGCGGTCTGGAGCGAATCGCCTTCGATCCCCTGTGACCAAGTCACTGAGGTCTCATCCCTGTCCTGCTACATTGACGGCTGACCCCAAGACGCTTGGGAAACCGAACGACAACCCAGTTGGAGCCCTGACTCATGAACTTTGCCAAGAACGCCGGAACCATCGATCGCGCGGTGCGTGCCATCGTCGGGATTGCCCTGATCGCCCTGACCCTCACCGGACACTTGGGTGTCTGGGGCTGGATCGGCATCGTCCCCCTGGCGACCGCCCTGATCGGCTGGTGCCCGGCCTATACCCTGTTCGGCCTCAACACCTGCAAGAGCTGATCGCCCCCGGTGGTGCAATCCACTAGGAAGTCAGACAAGTCCATTAGAGAATGGCTTTTGGCGTCGTTGTCGTTGTCGGTGTCGTAATCGAAGTTATCGTGGTGCCCCGGACTCTTTCGCGTGCCAATTAGGGTATCGCCTTTACGACAACGACAACGACAACGACACCGACAACGATTGCGTTGGTGTTTGATTTGTTGCTTACACTGTCGCAGCGGCCTTATCCGGAGACCGAAACCATGTGCTTCGACGCACTGACCATTACCGGCATCATCGCCGGCATCCTGAGCGGCGGCTTTCTGATCGCGCTGGTCGCGGGCAACGATACCGGCAGTTAGGCATTGCCACGTGGCGCTGCGGCGTAGCGCCGCACGACGCTCCAGGATCTGAACCTGCCGCCGACGCCCAGGCCCGACAGCGGACTCTCGACCGCCCGCGTTCCCCCGCTTGCGCGCAGGAGCCTATCGGGCTCAATTTAACGCCATCGGTAAGACCGGAAGCCGATTTGACCACCCGGCGAAAAGGTCCTACAGTGGCCGGCGAACGACACCGGTTCCCCCGCGGCCAGGCCCCGGGGGATGAAAAGGGAACATGGTTCAAAGCCATGGCTGCCCCCGCAACTGTACGCAG
The DNA here is from genome assembly GCF_002813775.1 of Candidatus Thiodictyon syntrophicum. Lineage (NCBI taxonomy): Bacteria > Pseudomonadati > Pseudomonadota > Gammaproteobacteria > Chromatiales > Chromatiaceae > Thiodictyon > Candidatus Thiodictyon syntrophicum. The sequence continues at coordinate 4,576,973 of NZ_CP020370.1, read as the reverse complement.
CGAGTCGCACCCGAGATCACCACTGGCCGCCTGCCGGGGCCGGGAAGGTGGGTGTCGATGCCGACCTGCAAGCCAGGAGACCTGCCGGTGTCGCGTGTCGATCAGTCAATCCGGGCGGGGTGTTCCGGTGGCGAGACGCAAGTGCTCCGCTTGCCTGGAACTGCCGGGGCCGGCCCTCGGCCGACCTGCCCGTCCCGTGGTCTCTCCCCAGAATGATCCGCCCCTCGTCGTGGGGAGATCGTTGTAATGCATATCATGGAGGGGTTCCTACCCCCGCTTCACGCCGCCGCCTGGGGCCTTGCGTCCCTGCCGTTTCTGGTCATGGGCGCGCGTAGCGTCGTCCGGGTGACCCGGGAACACCCGCGGGCCAAGCTGCTGCTCGCGAGCGCCGGGGCCTTCGCCTTCGTCCTGTCCGCGCTCAAGATCCCGTCGGTGACCGGGAGCTGTTCCCACCCCACCGGCACCGGGCTCGGGGCCATCCTCTTCGGCCCCGCGGTGATGGCGGTGCTGGGCGCCATCGTGCTGCTGTTCCAGGCCCTGCTGCTGGCCCATGGCGGCCTGACCACCCTGGGCGCCAACATCTTCTCCATGGCCATCGTCGGCCCCTGGGTCGCCTATGGGGTGTACCGGCTCGCCCGCACCCTGGGCGGACCGCTGAGTCTGGCGGTTTTCCTGGCCGCCGGCCTGGCCGATCTCGCGACCTATCTGGTCACGGCCACCCAACTCGCGCTGGCCTTCCCTGATCCGGTCAGCGGCTTCCTGGGCGCGCTTACCAAGTTCGGGGGCATCTTCGCCCTGACCCAGGTCCCGCTGGCCGTCATCGAAGGGCTGCTCACGGTGCTGGTGGTCAACCTGCTGATCCAGTACAGCCGTGACGACCTCGACGAACTGGCCTTTGCCCCGGGGGTGGTGCGATGAGACGCATCAACCTGTGGTTAGTGGCGGCGGTCCTGGTGCTCGCCGTCCTGCCCCTGATCCTGCCGCTGCCCCGGGGGCTCGCCGAGCCCTTCGCCGGGGCCGATGCCCAGGCGCAGGCGGCGATCACCGCGGCGAATCCGGACTACCAGCCCTGGTTCAGTCCCCTGTGGGAGCCGCCGAGCGGTGAGATCGAAAGTCTGTTATTCGCCCTGCAGGCGGCCCTGGGGGCGGGTCTGCTCGGCTATTACCTCGGCCTGCGGCGGGGTGAGTCGCAGCGACGCAAACCGGACTCAGACCGGGCCCGGCGCGACGCGCAGTCCGTCGCTGCGCGCGATTGACCGGCACGCCTGGACCAAGACCGACAAGCCCGCCGCAAGACCCTGACCCAGCGTGCCAATGCGCTCAAGGGTCACGTCACCGTCAAGCCGCTCAAGGTGCTGGACAGCCACGAAAAGCTCTGCGCCCTGGAGCGGGCCGTGGCGGAGCTGGTTCGCCGGCATGCCCCCCGAGGTCGGTCCGGTCGAGCGGGTGCATTGTCTGGTGTCGCTGTTCTCGGGCGAGTCCCCGGTCGTCGTCGAACACCCGCTGACCGGATTCGACAGGACCCAATCGCACTGAAGGGCTACCTGCACTTGCGCAGGTGGCCTTGATTGGAAATCCAACCAATCAGCCAACTGCAAGGTCTGTGGTCCGCACAGCGGACCCTAGGGTCCCGCGACCGTAGGGTCCGCTGTGCGGACCAGCGACTGCGCGAGCGCGACCGGCCGGGCTGTCCGAGTTGGATCGGGGCGCCCGGATCGACGCCCTTCGGCGTGTCGCTGGAGCAGGTCCTGCCCGAGTGGCTGGCGCGCGAGCCCGACAACCCTTACGTGGCGGCCTTGGCGCCTTTGGCGATCGAGGACGACGCGACGCTCCAGGCGCAAGCCCCCGCGCTGTGGCGCACGGTCGAGGGCGCGCCGCCGCCGCAAGCGCAACACGACCTGCCAGCGCAAGTCCTGGAATTTTGGTTTTTCTAGCGATTTCTAGGGCTTGGAGGATGGGGTTAGGTCTTGACTCAGGCACAAGTCAAGATTTGACCCCATCCTGCGTGAATTGTTTTTCCGGCTGATAAAAGGTAAAGGGGCCAGGCTCGAGTCGCTCTTGCTGGCTGATGGAGGAAACCTTGGACAGACCGCGGTTCTGGCGGAAACGGGGAACACCTTGGAAAACCCAGCGGTTTTCGCCGCGCGGGCGTTGCCGGAAAATTGTGGTCTGCCCACGGTGCCCCCGCGATTAACGTCGGTTATCTCAACAGCTATGCCCCGTCGGGGTCGCCTGCTCCAGGGTCGTCCTCGCCCAGCAGTGCTGAGATGTCTCGCCGACCATGCAAGACGCGCCAGATGTCGATCTGTCCGGCGTCATCGACATAGAAGATCAGGTACGGCGATTTCTTGATCGGCCAACTGCGCAGGCCAGGGATACCCAGCAGATCCGCGTAGCGGCGAGAGCCGATGGCTGGATGGGTGGCGAGGGTACGCAGCGCATCTTCGAGTTGGTCGGCAAGCTGTCTGGCCAGGCTTGGTCCGCCTTCGGCACGGCAGTACGCAAAGACCGCGTCGATGTCGGCTTGTGCGAGCGGTCGGAGAACCAGGGGCTTGCCGGTCATTCGGCGATCTCGCCGACGGCTCGCGCCCGCAAGCCGGCAAGCCAGGCGTCGTCAATCGGTTCCGCTGGTCCGGAGTCGCGCCCGGCCAGCAACTTCTCACGCAGCATTTCGATATCGCGCTCCCGCCGAATGAGCTCGCCGAGATACTCGCTCGTGCTGGAGTAGCGCTGCACGGCGACCTTTCGATTCACGAAGTCGCGCAAGTCTTCCGGCAGAGAGATGTTCATAGTGGCCATGGTTGGCGCTCCGCGGTTTGGGAATCCTTGGCGAGGCTAACATGTATCGACCCGCGCCGCCGCCCCGACAGCACAGGGTTTAACAGGCGGGTCTGAGACCTTGGCGAGCTTGGCGCCTTGGCGTGAGAACTGCTTTCTCCATCTGGCTCCGCGGCCCCTACGCGGGAGTCAGCCCTCGTTCCCACGCTCCGCGTGGGAATGCCTCTGCGGACGCTCTGCGTCCCGAATAGCGACCGGCCAATACGCAAGGCTACGAGACGCAGAGCGTCCCGGACTGCATTCCCACGCGGAGCGTGGGAACGAGGGAGCAATCCCCAGGGGCCTGCGGCGCCCCCGTCCGGCTGAAGCCTCGACCTCCAGTTCGCGCGCAATCGGCGCGGGGGATACTGGAGTCCAAGGCTTCAGCCTTGGATGGGTGACGCCAAGGCTGAAGCCTTGGACTCCAGGCGTGCCCCATGCGGTGCCTTCACACCAAGGCACCAGGAAGCAGAAGAGTTCTCTCACAAAGGCACAAAGACACAAAGAAGAAAGGGAATGATCACGCCAAGGCGCCAAGTTCGCCAAGGAAGACGGTCCGCCGCGGGCCGGGCGTCGGTGCCCTCACTGGCCGGTCGGCGGGGACCCGGCAGGGTGAATTGCCGCGTCGTCGGCGCTCGACTGGCCCGGCGCTGTCGGCGGTAATGCCTCGATCTGGCGGACAATGGCCGCAATCTTGCCGTGCAGGTCGGCTTCTTGGGCATGGGCTGCGGCCTGTACGGCATGCTTGGCCGCCATCTGGGCATGTTGCGCGTCGAGCGCGACCCTGTCGGTGTCGGCAGCGAGCGCCTTCTCATGGGCGGTGATCGCTTCACCGTGCGCGCGCATTTCGGTGGCCGCCGCGGCGATCTCACTGCGGTGCCGGCTGATCAGCCATAGCAGCTTGTAGGCCGCCGCTTCGGCGGCACTGTGCCCGGTCTCGGCGTCGGCATTCTCCGCACCCCAGCGGGCGTGTTCTTCCGCCCAGACCAAGTGCTCGGCTTCCATGTTGGCGAGGTCGGCGGCACCAACCGCGTGGTTCGGTGCCAGCCCGACCGCGGGGGCGGTCAGGGCGACGAGCAGCAGCGGCGCATTCAGAGAACGGTAGCATTGGATCAAGGTCATGGCAGTCTCCGTGGGTGGTTGGTCGGATGAGATCAGGGGCAGTGATGGAACCCATCAAGGGTCGGCGCCGTGGCCGGAGCCCGACTGGCGTAGCGCGCCGATCAGGCCGCCGCAGGCCAGGCACAGGGCCGCCAGCAGCGGACCGAACGGCTGATCGAGCCCCAGGGCGAGCACGAAGGCGGCAAGATACGCCAGGACGCCGAGCAAGCCGGCGAGCCAGAGCGTCCAGGCCCATCCGGTTGCGACCTGAAAGGCGGCCCAGGCGGGCACCAGGATCAGGGCAAAGGTGCCCAGCAAGCCCAGGGTCGCGGTCCCGACCGCCACGCCGAGGGCCGCCAGGAGATCGAACGCCAGGTGCCAACGCCAGGCCGGCAGCCGGTTAGCGGTCGCGTGGCGCGGGAAGAAGCGGGCGCGCAGCAACTGCGGCATCAGCCGGTGCAGGGCGGGCACCGCCAGCCCGACCAGCACCACGGCGGCGGCCAGTTCAGTCCGACCGGCAAAATAGAGCTGACCGTCCATCACCGCCTGTCCCAGTGCATCCCCCGCTGAGGTGTTGGCCGCCGCCAGCAGCAGCGCCGACCAGCCGATCAGGACCATGAAGCCGTAGGCGGTGTTCCCGCGCGCCCCGCCGATGGACTTCACGGCGCCGCCGCCCAAGGCCCCCAGGCTCGCACCGAGCACGGCCGGCGCACCGAGCGCGAGCCCCAGCAGGGCCCCGGCGGCGGCGAGATGCGCCAGTCCGAGGGCCGCCAGCCATTCATCGCGCAACATCAGGAGCGCGCCCAGGACCGGCAGCACCCCGGCAATCAGGAGTCCGGCCACAAAGGGCAGCCGGAACAACGGGTCGGCGAAGATCTCCCAATTCATGCGCAACACCCGCGTGGACTGCACACCTGTTCGGCGGGACGGCCTGGGGCGACCTCCAGAACCCGCGTGCAGGCATCCTCCAGAAAGGCCCGCTCGTGGCTGACCAGCAGGACCGCGCGCCGCTCGCCCCCCTCCGCCCGCGGTTCGGTCAAGACCTGCGCGAGCAGACGCTCGTGCGCCGGGTCCAGATTGTTGGTGGGTTCGTCCAGCAGCACCAGGTCCGCCGTCCCGGCGAGCGCCGCCCAGACGCTCAGCAGTTGGTACTGTCCGCCGCTCAGCCGGTCGAGCCGTCGGTTCAGGTGCTCGCCCAGTGATCCGGGTGGCCGCCGGTCGACCGTCACCCCGGCGCACCGCAACAGGTCGCGTCCGGTCAGCGGCATGATGGGCAGGCGCACCGGGCGTTGCTCCTGGTAGTCGAGGGTCAGACCCGGTGCGCGCTCGATCCGCCCGGAGAAGACCCGGGCGGCTCCCGCGACGGCATTGAGCAGGGTGGACTTGCCGCTGCCGTTGGCGCCCCACAGACCCACGACCTCACCCGCCTGGAGGCGGCACGAGACCGGCCCCACCACCGGGGCCGCGTAGCCCGCCACCAGGTCCTCCAGGCGCAGCAGGACCCGGGGCGGGGCCGCCGGATCGCGGCTCACCGGGCACTCGCGAGCGCCGCGACCCAGCGCCCGAGATGGTCCAGGTAGCCCTTGCCGTCCGCCTCCAGCGGCGGTTCCAGCGGCAGTTGGACGACCGGCCAGCCCAGGTCCCGCGCCAGTGCCTGGGGTGCCTGGGGCGACTGGTAGGGGGCGTAGAGGATGACGCCCCGCCGGCCCGTCAGCGCCGCCTTCAGCGCGCTCAACTGCCGACCGGTCGGCGGCACCCCCGGCACCGGCTCGATGGTGCCGAGCAGGGGCACGCCGAAGCGCTCCAGGAGATAGATGGCGTCGCGGTGATAGAGCAGGGCCCCGGGCGCCCCGGCCAACTGCGCCTGCCAGGTGGCCGTCCGGGCGTCCACCTGGTCCGCGAAGGCCTGCGCCCGGGCCCGATAGTCGGCCGCACCGGCCGGGTCGAGTTGGGCCAGACGCCCGGCCAGGGCCTGGCCGACCGCCGCCATCCGCACCGGGTCCAGGTCGAGATGCGGATTGCCCACCGGGTGTACGTCGCCCTGGGCGCGATCCGCGGACCCGCCCCGATCCAACAGGTCCACCTGGGCGGCGGCCTCGAAATAACCCGGCTGGCCGGGCTGGATGCGGGGGTTGGCGGCACCGGCGATGGCGACCGGCAGCCAACCCATCTCCAACTCCGCCCCGATGGCGACGACCAGGTCCGCGTCACGCAGTCGGCGCATCATGCTGGGTTTGGCCTGGAGCCGATGCAGGTCCTGCTGCGGCCCGGCCAGGACGGTTACCCGGGCGCCGGGACCGGCGATCTCGCGCGCCAGTGCGCCCAGGCTCGGGGCGGTGGCGACGATCTCCAGGGCCGCCGCGGGGGGCGCGGCGGCGACCGCGGCCAGGGTCAGCAGCCCGCCCAGGGCTGCGCAAAAACGTCTGATCATGTGTTGTTGCCTCATGTGCTGCCGGGTCGCCTAGAAGGTGTGAGCCCCGTGGCTCCCCATGCTGACCAGGAACTGAAGATAGAAGGCGTCGAAGCGCTCGCGCTCGCCCGGCTCCACCAGGATATTGTTCTTCGCATACTGGGCGCGCAGGCGCGAGAACTCCGAGAGATTCCAGGTGATATCCAGGGTCCAGCGGTCCGATGAGCCGAAGTCCTGGTCGGTCGCGCCGCCACTGACCTGGTTGGTCATCCCGAAGATGTCGTAGCGCAGACCCGCGGTCCACTTGGGCGCAAAGCCGTAGACCGCCTGCGCATAGAGCCCGTCGCTGGTGAAGGTACGGGACGCCCCCAGCGCCTCCGGGTGGGGACTGGAGCGGATCGACAGGTCCTTGGCGGAGCGCAGGTATTCGGTCTGGAACTTGAAGTCCCGATGACCCTCGGCGCCGGTGCCGTCGTATTTGTAGACGAGGTCGAGGCCCCAGATGTCGGCGTATCCCGCGAGGCCGTTGTAATGGACGATCGCCTCATGGTCATGGGCGTCGCCTGCGTGCTCCTGCCCGTCCGCCGCGGGGGCCGCGTGGGTGTGGCCCTGGACCTCCTGATGTTGATTGTTGCGTGCATAGGAGGCACCCAATTGCAGGGCGTGCCGCTCCGGCAGGTCCGGGGCGACCTTGGCGAAGGCGGTCCACAGGCGCGGTCCCTCGTTCTCCTCGCCCAGATAGCCCGCGTTCTCCGCCAACAGCGCCCGCTGGTCCGCATCCGCCACGGCGCCGAAACGCTCCTGGTCGCCCTGGGCCAGTTCAGCCCCGAGCAGGGTGTAGAACGGCAGTGGCGCCAACCAGGTCAACTGCACGCCGGTGTCCTGGAGCCCATGGGCGCCGAGCAGGTTGAGATAGGGCAGGTTCTGGTCGACGAAGTCCCACTGGTGGGGATGTTGTTTATTGATATAGCCGAAGTCGCTCAGGAACTTGCCGGCCTTCATCCGCAACCCGTACGGCAGGGCGCGGGTTTGCAGCCAGCCCTCCTCCAACTCGACCGTCCCCTCCCCGTCGATGGCGAGAAAGAGTGCCGCGTCGAAATAGGGATCCACCGTGGCGGTGAAGGACAACTCGGCCTCGCGGAAGTTGAAACCGTTCTCCGCCGCCCCGTGGCTGTGGGCCTCGTGTGCGCCGACGGCCTCCTCCGTGTGGGTGTGGGGGGCCAATTGAGACGGCTGGTAAGCCGCGCCCACCAGGGCCGAGCCCGCCCCGCCGATCCCGTCATGATAGTAGTTGCCGTCCAGGATCACGGCGAGCTGGGGGTTGAAGGCGCTGCCCGAGGACAGGGCGCCCAGGACCCCGCCGCCCAAGACCCGGCCGCTGGTCGAGGCCGGGGACGCTGCGACGGGTTCTGCGCTCGGTGCGGTCATGGGCCGGGAGGCGGCGGGCGCGGTGCCGGAGACAGCCCCGTCCGCGGTTCGGCTGGCCGCGCGTTCGGCGCGCGCGAGGCGTGACTCCAGGTCGGAGATGCGCCGCTCGTACTGGTTCTTCATCTGGTTCAGCGTGGCGCGCAGTTCGGCGATTTCCGGCGTGCTCGCCGCCACCGCGTCCGGGGCGAGCAAGGGGGTCAGCAGGGCCGCGCACAAGGCACCCTGCGGCAATGAATGACGCATAGCGAGGTCTTCCGATCAAAGGGGGACACAAGGCCGCCGCGCCACTGCCGGGCGCGGCGACCGGTGAAACCGATGGGCGGTCAGACCGGCGGTGCGCGCGCGTGCCGGTCGCGCCGCGCGCGCCGGGGGGGACCGGCAAGGACCGGGAGCGGGGACTCGGCGGCGCGTGTCGCGCGCGGCGGCGCCAGACACAGGGGTGGGTTCGGCAGGGCCGGGGCACCGGCCAAGTGACAGGTGGGACAGCCGTCGGACTCGCCCTGGAAGTGGTGCCCCACCGCATGGACACCGGCCAACGCCTGGCCGATCAACAAGAGCAGGACGAGCCCGAGCACCGGGCGCCACGCGGGCCGGCGACGGCTCCGATACGGGTCTTGTCGGCCTTCTGTCACAGCGCGATGTGCGGGTGCGCCGATCGCCTCGCGTTGCCGCGCGGGGTAGCTCATGGCGTTGCTCAGGGCGTTGCTCGCGTTAACCACAACTGAGAATACAGTATCATGTCTCTTGAGTGAGAAGCGAGTCTCATATTTTCCAGTCGATCCGGGCGTCGTGTCTTGATCGTCATTCCGGCCACCGTCGGGTAACCTTGGCGCCTCTGTCTCCCATCGACTACAGGCCATCGGCCACCATGGACAAAGACCGGCAAGCCCGCCGCAAGGCCCTGACCCAGCGTGCCAATGCGCTCAAGGGTCACGGCACCGTCAAGCCGCTCAAGGTGCTGGACAGTCACGCGAAGCTCCGCGCCCTGGAGCGGGCGGTGGCGGACTGGTTCGCCGGCCTGCCCCCCGAGGTCGGTCCGGTCGAGCGGGTGCATTGTCTGGTGTCGCTGTTCTCGGGCGAGTCCCCGGTCGTCGTCGAACACCCGCTGACCGGCTTCGACACGACCCAATCGCACCGATGCCGACCCCGCGTGCTTAGCCGATTTTCAAGCCAGATTCGAGCCACCCCGCGTCGTCGCCGTGTTGGAAGGCAGTGCCGAAGTGACCGCCTACGTCCTTTACGGCGGAAGGCTCTATCGGGACAACTTTGAGGTCCAGGCCCACGGCATGGTCGATATGATCAGCGACAAGCTGCTCGCCGATGCCCCCCCGGCCCAGATCGAACGCTTCGATGGCCCTATCCGCCTCCCGCCGGTCGATGCCCCGCCCGACCCGCAGAAGGGGCCGGCATGAGCCCCGCCGATCATCGACGCCGCGGTTCTCGCCCGATCCGGCTATCCTTGTTGCCGAGCCACCATGAAAACCGACCACCCCATCTATCTCTTCCTGTCCGCCGGCCCCGAGGCCTTCCGCATCCTGACCGGCGGCCTGCGCCTGGCGGGCGGCTACCGGTTCTGCTCCCTCACGATCAAGACATTGGAACGTCGGCTGGACGGCATCCTCGAGCCCGACGGGCATGAGGCTCCGGTCTATGCCATCGAGTTCATGGGGCAGCCCGCGCCCGGCGCCTGGTATAACCTGTTGACCAAGATTGGTCTCTACGGCGAGCAGTATCCGGAGCGCGAGGTCACGGGGATCCTGATCTATCTGCGCGAGCGCGACCGCCCGGCCTGTCCGAGCTGGATCGGGGCGCCCGGGGCTACGCCCTTTGGCGTGTCGCTGGAGCAGGTCCTGCCCGACTGGCTGGCGCGCGAGCCCGACAACCCCTATGTGGCGGCCTTGGCGCCTTTGGCGATCAAGGACGACGCGACACTCCAAGCCCAGGCCCCGGCGCTGTGGCGCACGGTCGAGGGCGCGCCGCTGCCGCAGGCGCAACGCGACTTGCTGGCGCAGGTCTTGGAATTCTGGTTTTTCGAGCGATTTCGCGGCCTGACCGCGAAGGAGATCTGGGCGATGCTGAATCTGGTAACCCCTATCCAAGAAACGATGGCCTATCAGTCCATCTTTGCCGAGGGCAAGACCGAGGGCAAGACCGAGGGGAAGACGGAGGGCAAGGCCGAGGGCAAGGCCGACACCCTCAAGCGTCAACTGACCCGCCGTTTCGGCACCTTGCCTGACTGGACCCTGCGGCGCATCGAGGCGGCCCCGGTCGCGCAATTGGACCTGTGGCTCGACGGCATCTTCGACGCGGGCAGCGCGGAGGACCTGATCGGGCGGGAGGGCGGGCAATAGCAAGGATCGCCGCCCGAGCCCAAGGCGCAGCGGTTGCGCTTGCGTTGGGGTGCCGCCGCGGCGCACCCGGGTATCAGTCCGCCGCGTCGAGCAAGGCGGCGAGGCCGACCGGTGGCACGCCCCCGGAAAACAAGGCCGACCAGGCCGGTGCCGCCGCGATGGGGGCGGGCAGGACTTCAAGGCCGAGCCCGACGACGGCGCCGATGAGCGGCCTCAGGTCCTCGCCGCGATGCTGATTGAAGACGACCCGGGTGCGGGGTGCCGCGGCACCGGCGCGCAGATCGGCGAGGATCTGCGCCACGTCCTCCAACGCCCACAGGTCCGGCATGGCGGGGCGCACCGGGATGATCAGTCGATCGGCGCCGATGAGGGTGTCCATGGTCGCGGTCGTAATGGTCGGGGGACAGTCGAGCACCAGGTGGTCGAAACCTGGCATCCGGTCGGCGAGGTTGCGCCAGATCGCGGCGCCGCACGCGCCGCGCACGACCAGGCCCCAGCGCGCGGCAAAGCGCTCACCCCAGGCGGTGGCGGTGCCCTGGGGATCGGTGTCGATCAGCAGGACCCGGTGGCCGTCCATGGCCAGACGGACGGCATAGGCAATGGCGAGCGTGGTCTTGCCGGTGCCGCCCTTTTGATGCCAGAAAACGGTCCGCCGTGGGCCGGGCGCCGGTGCCCTCACTGGCCGGCCGGCGGGGACCCGGCAGGGTGAATTGCCGGGCCGTCGGCGCTCGACTGGCCCGGCGCTGTCGGCGGTAATGCCTCGAATTGGATCAAGGTCATGGCAGTCTCCTGGTTATCGCTCGAAGCGCGGGTGCGCTGCGGTCAGATCAAAGCCCCACTGGCCCGTGGCGGTGGCGAATTGGGCGCGCCGGCGTTGGGTGGCCGGAAAGGCCCCGAACAGCCGCTCCCCGTCCTTGAGGGCAAGAGGTCGTTGCATGGTAGGATACCCGGTGTCCCATTGGTGTGGTTGGCGACTTGGGCAAATGGCGCTGGCGCGTGCGCTTCGCTGCGGGGGCAAGGTTCACCACAGGGCATCCAGGGCCAGGAGATAGCGGCTGCCGCCCCCGGGTGGCGGCACCGGTGAGCGGTGGACAGCCCCGCGACCGGCGTTGCCCTGCCAGAGGCTTCCCTTGAGCAAGACCAGCGCGAAGGCGGGTGCGCGGCCGATAGCGGACGCATCCGCCGGGGCTGCAAAGGACCGCGCGGCGCCGGGCCGCGGATGCGGTTGCGGGTCCTCGCCTTCAGCCTCCAACCACTCGGTACCGGGTCCGCGATAGGTGCAGACCAGTCGGATACCCGTGTGGTCGCGGTGGAAACCCGGGCACATGGCCCCATTGAGGGACTCGAAACGCAGCCCCAGACGCTCGCAGCCCAGGAGCTCCCGGTAGACCTCGCACAGGTGCCGGATGTCCGCAAGCAGGGCCTCGCGCCCAGGCAGATCGGGCCAGGTCGGGGCGGCCGGACCGATCCCGACGAGGCTCCGGGCGTGGTCCAAGACCCGCCGGAATCCGAGTCGCCTGGAATCCGCCGAATCCAGATAGGCCGCGATCTGCGGGTCAGGCGGGCGGGGATGGAGCAGGATCTGGACCTCCGGCTCGAAGACCGCGACCAGGTCCGCCAAGCCCTCGGCCCAATAGACGGTCCCGACGCCGACGGCTGGCGGTGCAAGTGTGCGGGCGGCGGTCATCATCCCCTCAGCCGTCCAGGCAAAACAGCACCCGGGTCTCCCCGGTGTCGAGGATAGGCGGCGAGCGATGCACCAGCCCCAGCCCTTGGTTGCCAGGGAAGAGCTCGCCCTTCATCAGCCCAACCCAGCCAGCCTCCATCCGCGCCGGGTGCCCGTGGCGGAGGATAGACTCATTGGGCAGATGACCCATCAGGGCCTCCCGGTCCACCTGGCCGTCGTCGAGCCATTCGGTGCCCGGTCCCCGATAGGTGCAGATGAGGCGCAGACGGGTACGGTCGACATGGAAGCGGCGGCAGGCGTCATCGTTGACGACCTCCAGTCGGAGCTTCACCGGCCAGTCCGGAGCCAGACGCAGGAAGCGCTCGAGCAGGTCCAGGAGATCGGCCGTCCAGGCGGGCAGATCCAAGGCGTCCAGGCCATGGTCCGCGAGCAGGGCGGCGACGGCCCGCCGCCGTGCGTCCCAGTCCGCCGCGGGTGCCAGGCGGGCGCGTGCGGACTGGGCAGCGAGCCGGGGCAGGCGCGCAAGCTCAGCAACGAGCTCAGGATCGAGGTTGCGTCGCCACAGGGCCAGGTTCCGGGCCGGGTCCTGGATCCCGGTCAGCGCGGTCGGCTCGCGACCGGGCGGCGACCCCGGCGGGGTGGTCCCCTTATGGGCCAAGGGCAGGGTGTGGGTGTGGGTCTGCATCTGCTGCTCCGGGAACACGCGCGCTGATTGGACGCTTGGCGAGACTTGACGCAACGACGCTGACGGCGCGTTCATCCGGCCGCCGCCGCATCGCACCCGGCGCAGACCCCGTACAGCGTGATGTCGTGCCGCTGGACGCGGAAATTGTGAGGAACCAGGGCATCGAGTCCCTGCACACAGCCGGGCAGGTCGAAGACCTGCCGACACTGTTCACACACGGCATGGTGGTGATGCCCGCGGTCGGCCGGTTCGTAGCAGGGGGGGTTGCCCGGAATCTCGACCTGCAGGACCTCATTACGCGCCATGAAGGTCTTCAGGGCGCGGTACACCGTTGCCAACCCGATCCCCGCGCTGTCGTGATTCGCCCCCGCCCGAATTTCCTGCGCCGTCAGGGGGCGGTCCGCCCGCCGCAAGGTGTTCAGAATCGCCTCGCGTTGCCGCGTGGAGTAGCTCATGCCGTGCCCCCGTTGACCACAACTGAGAATAGAGTATCATGTCTCACAAGTGAGAAGCGAGTCTCATAAGATCGCACGCCGCCGCCAGCGGGGACGGCTAGCGACGGCGGCCTGGAACGGATTCCTCGTTTCGCTTGTCGCCCCTGCCTTGCCTGGCGTATCCTTTTTAGCCTGCTTTGGGTGTCCCGCGGTGCGACCGTGCCGCGGGGTGAAACGGGAAGTCCGGTGACCGCGGGCGCGATTGCGCGACCGCACACTCCGGCGCAGCCCCCGCTGCTGTAAGCCTGACGGGATCGCCACATGCCACTGCGCGGCACGCGCGGGAAGGCGGCGTCACCCCGGATGAGGGCGAGCCAGAAGACCGGCCCAAGGCGTGAACTGGTGTGAGCCCCGGGGTGGGGCTTGAGCCTATGGGGCCCTCCGCACACCGCCGACGTGGTGCCGGCCGCCCTATTAGCCGCGGCTTTCGTCGCCGGCGGGCCCGTTGTCGGGCGCGCCGGCAGGCACATCGGCCACCCCTGACTTACGCCTCGTGTTGCCTACTCTACGAGGTCTGTCGCTATGCATATCGAACCTGGATTTCTGCCGGCCGCTAAGGTCGCCGTCGCCAACCTGGCCGCCGTTGGCGTGCTCTCCGCCTACCTGCCGTCTTTGATCAAGCAGCCGACGCTGATCCTGCGGACCCTGCTCGCAGCGCTGTTCTTCTCGCTCTTCATGCAGTCGTTCCACATGCCGGTCGGCCCATCGGAACTGCACTTCGTGGGTGCAATGCCGATGTATCTCATCCTCGGCTTCATCCCCACCCTGTTTGGCTTCGGTCTGGGTCTGCTGTTGCAGGGGCTGTTGTTTGAGCCGGCCGATCTGATCAACTTGGGTGTGAATACCCTGTCCCTCGTGATTCCGTTGATGGCGGTGCATTACACGCTGGGCCAGCGTTTCAGTCGGCTCACTATCGCAACCATCCTCAAGTTGGATGGGGTCTATTACGCCGGGGTCACACTGATGGTCGGCTTCTGGCTCCTCCAGGGTGAGTCGACGCCGCTCGCTGATTGGGCGCTCTTCGCCTCCTCCTATCTCGTCATTGTGATGTTCGAGCCGCTGGTCACCTGGTCCCTGGTCACGGTCATTCGCCCCTATGCCGAACGCCCGTTGCTGCGCCACTGCGTCGACCTGCCCGCCCCAGCCTGACCCAAGGGTCGCGTGTGGTTCGTCGGCGCCGGGCGCGGCGACCGGGACCTGATCACGGTCAAGGGGCATCGACTGCCGGAGCCGCGACAGTCGCGGACCCAGGGTCAAGCCCAATGCCATTAAGTTAAGCCATTCTGGCTCCCACGCTCCTGCGCTCCACCTTATACAGAAGTCCGTAAGTATCTGTTTTTACGAGCTTCGTCACGCGTACCAAAAAATGCCGTCACATCATAAAATCATAGACTTACGTTGAGCCGGTGACACTTGTGTATAACGAAGAGCGCTCCTGCGTGGGAGCAAGTGCGGGCGCTCCGCGTCCAGCGCCAAGACCGGACGCGGAGCGCCCGCCCGGCATTCCCACGCGGAGCGTGGGAACGACAGGCCGCACCGTCGGCGCTTGACTTAATGGCATTGGGGTCAAGCCCCCGGCCCGGCCGCGCGCCCGGGCCCCTTGCGGAAGCCGCAAGGGGTAACACAAATTTTGCTTTCGTGTTATCTTCGCCCTCGGCGCTTCGGCTCGCCCCCGCGAGGGCGGTCGGTGCCGGCAACCCTTCAGGCACCGGACGACGAATCCACGCATATGTACGACTGCAACTCAGCCCGCCGATACCCGGCATCTCTCATGGCCCTGGCGCTCGCCGTGACCGCGACCGGCGGCGCCCGCGCTTACGACGTCAACGACAAGCTCACCATCGGGGGCCTTCTGGCGGGGGCCTTCCAGTGCCAACAGGTTTCAGGCTTCGCGGACTCGGAGAACCTGTGCCGGGGCGCCATGGCCTTCCAGCCGGAACTGTTCTACAACCCGACCGAGCAGGACCAGTTCTTCGTCAAGTTCGGATTCGCGGCCGGCAACGGACTCGACGAAAACTCCCCCTTCGTCCTCGCGCCCTGGTCGGCGGACCTGGAGGACGGCGTGAAGGACATCAACGGGCGCGACCGCAGCTATCTCCTGGAGGCCTGGTACGCCCACACCTTCAAGATCGCCGCGGATAACACCATCCAGCTCACCGGCGGCATCATCGACCCGGCCTTCTATGTCAACGAGAACGCCTACGCCAACAGCGAATATACCCAGTTCATGAACGAGGCCTTCGTCAATGCCCGCAACGCCTTTCTGCCCGCCTACGATGGCGGCGGCGTCCTGGTGTGGAAGTTCCGGGACTGGACCTTCAGCGGCATCGGCATGAACGTGGGCGAGAACGACGACGGCAACAACTACAACTACTATGCCGCCGAGGCCGACTATCGCTTGACGACCGCCCTGGGCGAGGGCAACTACCGGGTCATGTATTCCGGCACCTCGCGGGCCTTCCTGGACCCCCAGGGAGAACAACGCGAAAAGAGGGCCGGTTGGGTGCTGTCCTTCGACCAGGCGTTCGGCCCCGTGGTCGGCGTCTTCTTGCGGATGGGCTGGCAAAGCGATGACGCCTTGATCGACCTCCAGAGCGAATACTCCGGCGGCTTCAACTTCAAGGGGTCCGCGTGGGGCCGGGCGGCGGACAACATCGGCATCGCCTTTGCTTATCTGGAGGGACCCAATTGGAGTCCCGCGGTCGAGGGCGCGATCGTCGAGCCGCCCGATCCGCAGGTGGTCGACGGGACGCTCGAAGCGCCGGCGGAGGCCGCTCAGGTGCTCGCCCGCACCAACGTCTTCGAGGCCTATTACCGCTTCGCCTTCAACGATTACCTGGCCCTCAGCGCGGATGTCCAGTACATGAAGGACAGGTACCGCGAGGGGGACGACGTGGACGGCTGGGTCTTCGGCCTGCGGGCGGTGGCGGAATTTTGACCCCCGACGCCCGGCGCTGCTGCCGTCCGGCCGCGTGACTTGACCGTGCAACAACATATTTCTGACTTGAGGAGCACCGCACCATGCACATTCCCGATGGTTACCTGAGTCCCTTGACCTGCGCCGCCGCCTATGCGGTGGCCGCACCGTTCTGGTTCGTCGCGCTGCGCAAGGTCAAGGCCCAACTGCAGACGCGCCTGGTGCCCACGGTGGCGGTGGTCTCGGCGTTCTCATTCGTCATCATGATGTTCAATCTGCCGTTGCCCGGCGGTACCACGGGGCACGCGGTCGGACTCGCGGTGGCGCCGATCCTGCTGGGTCCCTGGGCGGCGATGCTCGCCATCTCGATTGCCCTGTTCATCCAGGCGCTCTTCTTCGGCGATGGCGGGATCACCACCTTCGGGGCGAACTGCGTCAACATGGCGATCGCCGGCCCCTGGGTCGCCTACTGGGTCTATCGAGTGATTTCCGGCGATACGCCCTTGACCTCGCCGCGGCGTGTCGTGGCAGCGGCGACCGCCGGCTATGTCGCGATCAACGTGGCGGCCCTGCTGGCCGCGGTACAGTTCGGTATCCAACCGATCTTCTTTCACGACGCCGCGGGTGCGCCGCTCTACGCACCCTATGCGCTGGCGATCGCCATTCCGGCCATGATGATCGGACACCTGTCCTTTGCGGGTCTCGCGGAGGCGGTGATCTCCGGCGGGGTCGTGGCCTATGTGCAGAAGGTCGACCCGCGACTGCTGTCCCTGTCGGGGCCGGGCCTCGCCAAGTCCGGCGGCGGGGCGGCGACGACGCCCCCGGTCGGTTGGCGTCCCACCCGCGCCCTGTGGGCGGGGCTGGCGGCACTCCTGATCGCGAGCCCCCTGGGTTTGCTGGCCGCGGGGATTGCCTGGGGCGAATGGGGTGTGGATGACCTCAAGGATACGGCCGTGCGCGAGCAGATTGCCCAGGCCTCGGGAAACGTCGTGCCGCCGGAGTCGGTCCCGCAGGGCCTGGAGCGGCTGTCCGCGTTCTGGACGGCCCCGATCCCGGACTATGCACCGGCGTTCATGCACAACGAATACTTCGGCTACATCCTCTCGGCCATGGTCGGTACCGGTCTCATCGTGCTGAGCGTCCTGCTGCTGTCCGCGGTCATGGGGGGCGGTCGGGCAGCGCGGGCGACCCCTGGCCCATGACGGCGGCGGCGCTGATTTCATAGACCGCGATCCGTAGGGTCCGCTGCGCGGACCAGCGGCCTCGCTACCGGCCAGGTGGCCGGGATTACGACCTGAACCCGTCTTCATTGTAAGATCGCGCGGGTCTTGATCATAAAATTCCGGCCACCGGGAGCGCCGCACCCCAGTGCGGCGCGGCCTATCCGCAGAACGCAACGCCGCGGTCGCTCGCGAAGCCGCGCCGCACTGGGGTGCGGCGCTCCCATCGTCCGAGTGGGCTCAAGCGTGTGCGCTCGCCGGTGCGGCTTGGCCGGGATTGTGATCAAGGCCGATCGCCCGCCGAAACGCCTGCACCGCATCGTATTGGTCCGGCATCCGCGCATGGGCGGCAAGCAGGGCCAGGTCCAGGTCCGGCAGCAGTCGGCTGCGGGTGCCGCGGCGATAGCCGTCCGGATCGAGTACATAGACCTCCAGATCGCGGTTGCGCCAGAGCCAGACCTCCGGGATTTCCAACCCCTGATACAGCGGGAGCTTGCTCAGCGCCTCGTGGGTGACGACGACCTCGATGACCAGGTCCGGCAGGGGCTTGTCGGCGCCGATGCAGTAAGACTCGTCGGGCTCCCCGGCGGCCCGCCCGGGCTGCTTCAGGGTGAAGCCGCCGCGGCCATAGAAGCGAATCCCTTTTACGGTCAAATCGGCATCGAGCAGATAGCCGATGGTCCTCTTGAGCGTTGCGTGCCCTGGTCCGATCGGCGATAGGATCTCCAGTCTCCCATCCAGATAAGTCAGGCGGACCGCGCGGCTGTCCTCGAAGCAGGCGGACAACTGCTCGAAGCGCTGCCAGGAGAGGCCTTCGAGCAGGATGCGCTGCACCGGGTTGTCGGTGGCGGGTGGGTCGATGACGGTGGGCATGGGTAGGACTCCTCTCGCGGCGTTGTCGTTGTCGTAATCGAGGTTTTCATAGCGCCCCGGATTCTCTCGCACGCCAAATTGCATCGCTTCTCCGACAACAACAACGAGAACAATTGTCTTCGTGTTTAACTTATTCTTGAGTCATTACTAATTCTACTTTGTTAACTTGAATTCTGGCCGCTTTTCAACTAGCCTGGCTAGGCTATCTTGTAACGCCGCTCGATATCGCTACGCCGTTGATCATGCCTGACCGCCATTTGTGCAATACGCTTTTCAACCATAGCCTCATCCTGCGTTAGTAACGCGATAATCATCAGCCGAACGTCCCGGCAGCTTAATAAAGGGTATTCAAGTTTGTGCGTAATACGCTCTTTTACGATAAAGGAGAGTGAGAGCATGACAAGTGCCATATGATGGTGCCAGGCATTCCATTTCCTAACTTGATAATCAGACATCCCGATTTCGGATTTAGCCTCCTGAAAGGCACGCTCCACCCAATATCGTTGGGCTTGCATGTATGCTAGCCTTTCAATCGGTGTCTCCATGTAGTCAACGTTGCTTAGCGAGTATTTGATCTTATTGTCGGCCAGATTTCGGCTTATTACCAAGACTCGCTCTATTGCACGATCACCTTTGCCATCCCAGACCCACACTCTTTCCGCATGAATTGAGAGCGTCAACGGCCCCTTAACCGCATCGCGAACTGTAACGTTTCGCCATGCATGAGAACTTAGAGAAGTGCCATAGTTCTTCACCGTTATGGGATCTATATCTGTTTGTGGCTTCGTCGGTTGGCGACCCGGCCCAGGCTTCTTCTCAGGAACTGAAATCGTTGGTTCAACGGTATAAATTAGCTGATTGCAATGAACGTCGAAAACAAACGTTAAGCCCATGTTATCTATAGCATTACTTAATTCCCATCCATGTCCGTAGACGCCGTCTCCACCGACCCAGCCAAATTCCACGCCTGCCGCCATATCTGCTGTCACCATATCGAGCGCCAGTTCCAGCTTGGTCTTGAAAGCACGCGCGTCAGGAGGTATGCCCGCTCTTTCACAACGCTCTGGATTGCTGGTCCATGACTCTGGTAGAAAGAGGCGACAGTTAACCAACGTGCTGTGACACTGCCAAACTAAGCTCGCGTAGACGCCAACCTGGCAGTTATCCACTTTTCCGACCACCCCAGCATATTGTCTGGAAACACCCGCCGAATAGTTGCCTTTCTTTAGATGTGCGGATTCGTCAATAATATAACCGACGTCACGAGAGCGATAGTCGTGTTGGTCGGCATACAGATCAGATGTATTTTGGGCAACTAAGCGCATGACTCTCTCTGAAGACCAGGGGGAATCCGTGATAAAGTGTTGAAGCTGCTGATAGCTGTTATCCGGCATCTCGATCTCTTCGTTAAGGCGTTCGATGTTACGCTTACCAGACTCTGTTTTCAGAAGGCCGTTGATGTAACCTCGACATAACTCATAACCATCGGAAGTTTTGGTCAGAAAGCATTCATGATAGCCTTCAAGATGATTTGATAGATGCTTTACTATCCTTTTCAAAGCATAGTCCGGTTGACCATAGTTTGTTTTATTCACCAGGCTTCTCTTACACGCTCCGAATATATTTTTACCGCTGCTAAAATTATATCAAATTCAATGGCCTATTGCAATTTTACAAAGTAGAACTAAGCCTGAGTCTCTTCAGCCGGGTTGCGGAGAGCCTTCTCCAGGCATTGCTGCGCATGAAAGCCGGCCGCGGCGGAATCCGCGTCCGGATGATGAGCAAGGATCGAAAAGGTCCCGTAGTCCCGCGCGGCCAGCCGCAACAGCCGTTCGGCCTCTTCAATGCAGGGAGTCATGCAGCACCCGCCCCTCTTGTCGCGCTCGAAAGAGCAGGGTCCCCGGCACTTGGCTGCGGCGCTCGAACTCGCTCAGCGGATAGATCAGCAGATCGACCCCAACGCCCGGTTCCAGCGACCCCAGCGCATCCATCAGACGCATGTATTCCGCCCCCCGGTCCGGCACCTCCCGCTCGATCACCATCAAATCAAGGTCCGATCCCGGATCCGCCGTACCGCGTCCGTAAGAGCCGAACAGGATCACCCGCAGCGGCGAGGAGGCTGCGGCGACGAGACGGTCGATTGCCGAACTTATGGTGTCTTGGTCGAGCATATCCTCGCACTCTCGAAATGTCGGCGACCGAGCGCCGGTTGACTGGCGGCCCCGCGCGCGATGGCGGCCGGCGGCCCGTGGCTCGACGATAACACCGGCGGGGCAATCGTGGAATCGGCGGCGGCCTGGATCGTCGTTCCGACCGCCTCGGGGGAGTGCATCGGCGGTGACTCGGGGGCGGGTCGGCCATCCTGCCTCGCCTGCCTGAGGGTCAATCTCCGGCAAGACGCAGGCCGATGCTCGCTCGGCGGTGGCTCGGCGGGTGGCGGCGGCGACACGCCGAGCGCAAGCGGCGCCCGCTGAAATTCCACGCGCCGCCGCGCAGCACCCGGGACGTGCCGTCAGCCGGCCCAGTGGGGTCCGACATCAGCCGGGCCGGATAGTCGCCGAACCAGTCCGCGCACCACTCCCAGACGTTGCCGTGCATCTGGTACAGGCCCCAGGGGTTGGGTGCGAAGCTCCGCACCGGCAGCGTGCGTCGGCGTTGCTCGCCCTTCGGACCCTGGTTGTACGGAAAATCGCTGTTGTAGTTTGCGCGCCCGGTGTCCAGCGCATCGCCGAAGCTGAAAGCCGTGCGCGTGCCGGCGCGACAGGCGCATTCCCACTCAGCCTCGGTGGGCAGCCGAAGCACCAGGCCGTCGTCGCGCAGCCGGTTGGCCCGGTCAAGGAAGTCCTGGCAGGCTGACCAGGTGACCCGCTCCACCGGGTGCTCGGAGTTACGCTGGCAATGGGAGGGGTTGTCGCTGGTCACGGCTTGCCACAAGCCCTGGGTGCAGGCGGTCTCGGCGAGCCAGAAGCCGCGGGTCAGGGTCACCTCGTGCTGGGTTTCGTCCTCGAAGCGCTCCGGCTCGTCCGTCGGCGAGCCCATGAGGAACCGCCCCGGCGGACACCAGCGCATAACCTGTCGCACGCCGGCGATGGCGCACGCCTGCCACAATCCATAGGCGTCCTCGCCCCAGGCGATCGCCCAGTCGGCCGGAAACAGCGGGGGGCTTGGGTCAAGTAGCATAGTCGCCTCGCGAAGAGTCAGGCCCGGCCGTCGGCGGTCATGGTGCCGGCTTCGGCCTGGCCTGCCTGACTTGCCTGGGGGTCGAAACCTCCGGCGAGACGCAGGCCGATATCGGCGTGGCTGTAGCCCGTGCGGCGGCGAAACGCTGAGCGCAGGCAGCGCCCGAAGCTAAGCCACGCGCCGCCGCGCAGGACGCGGTAGCTGCCCTCAGCCGGCCCAGCGGGGTCCGAGACCGGCCCGGTCGGATAGGCACCGTACCAGTCCTCGCACCACTCATAAACATTGCCGAGCATCTGATACAGCCCCCACGGGTTGGGCGCGACGCTCCATACCGGCAGCGCGCGCTGGCGATATTCACCCTTTGGTCCCTTGTTGTACGCATAGTCGCCGTTGTAGTTGGCCCGCCCGGTGTCCAGCATGTCGCCGAAGCTGAATGCGGTACGCGTGCCAGCCCGGCAGGCGTATTCCCACTCGGCCTCGGTGGGGAGCCTGGGCCCGAGGCCCGGGGCCATACCGGCCAGCTTGGCGACGAAGATCTGGCACTCGCCCCAAGGGACCTGCTCCACCGGCAGGTCGGCGCCCTTTCGTCGGCTCGGATTGTTGCCCATCGCCGCGTGCCACAGTGCCTGGGACACTGCGGTCTCGCCAAGCCAGAAGCCGCGGGTCAGTTCAACCTCGTGCTGGGTCTCGTCATCGTTACGCTCAGGCTCGTCCTCGGGCGAGCCCATCAGGAAACGCCCCGCGGGGATCCAGCGAAGCAGGTACGGTACGCCGCGAACATCAAGCAGCGCCCAGAGCCCGAAGCGGTCGACGCCGATCTCGGCAGCCCAAGGCCAGAGGTTGAGTTCCGGCCGCCAAGTGCCCTCCGGCCGCTTCGGCGCCGCCGGCTGCCAGCGGAGAATGGTGTTGTCCGCATGGGCCGCGAACAGGTCCCGACCGTCGCTCCAAATTCGCTCGGCCCAGCGTGGGCGGGTGAGGGTCACGAGTCGCCAGCGGTGGCCGTGGTCGATGACCGTGAGGCTGCGTTGCCCGGCGAGCGGCGCGCCGTCCACCAGCAGGCCCGTCTCGGGGCTGTAGGCCCGGGGGCCGATGGGGAGGATACCGCCGTCGCCCGGGCGGACCAGCAGATCGGCACCGCGCTGGACCAGGGTATGGGTCGGGGCATCGCGTCCGGCGGAGTCCTGGTCGGCGACGGCGCCCTGGCAGATCGCCCGGGCCAGGCGGTCCGCATCGCGCAGTACCGGCCGCCAACTCGGGGCACGCGCGGCGTCGAGCCGCGCCAGCACCGGCAGCAAAGCGGCGAGTTGGGCGCGCTCCATCGTGCTCGGCCCGTTGAGCCCCGCGGCGACCGCGGCGGCCTGCTCCGCGAGGCCCGGGTAAAGCCCCGGCGGACCGGGGTCGCTCAGGCTCGCTTGCAGACGCTCGATGGCCTGGGCGCCGGTATCGAGACCGCGGCGCCAGGAGTCGATGGCCCGCCGCAGTGGCGCGCTGTCGGTCTGCGGGAGCTCCGCAAAGCGATCGAGCCGGAAGGGCAGTTGGTCCGGGGCGAGCCACAGATGGAAGGCGTCGCGGGCGATGTCCGGCGCGTTGTAGACCCGCAGTTCCGTGTGCAGGCTGGCACCGGGGATGGCCCGGCGCAGCCCGCGCAGGCGCGCCGGGGTCGGGAGCCAGGTCTGGGACAGGGCGGCGAGCAGGGTGCCGAGCACCCGGTCGGCCGAGTCGCTGTCGGCGCTGTCGATGGCGGGGTCGAGCGGCGCGGCCGACAGCGCGGTCTGACGCAGCGGGCACACGGGCACCAGCAGCAACGGATGGCCGGCGGCGCCCAGGCGGGCGAGCAGGCGCTGCCAGTCCGGGGCGATCTCGGCGCTGTCCAGGGCACCGAAGGCGCCGATCAGGACCACCGGGGCCGCGGCGGGGATGGCGTCGGGGCCGGGGTCGATGGCCTCGGGCTGGAGCGGATCGGCCGCGCCCGGCGCTTCGAGCCAGGGGCCGTCCGGGCCAGCCGGGAGCAGAAAGGTCTGCAAGGCGTCGCCGAGCAGGGCCGCAAGGCTGCGCCTGGCAAGCCGCATATCGTCCCAGACCGGGCGCAGCGCGGCCGGGCGGTCGAGGATCAGGGTGACCGCGCGATTGAAGCCGCGCCGGGGCCGGCGCGGCAGGTCGTGCAGCGGCTCGGCGCGGGTCAGGCGGCGCAGACAGGCGGGCAGATCGACGGCGGGACCGCGCCGCGGCGAGGGCGGCAGCCGGTCCCAGAGGTTCTGCCATTGCCCGGGGGCGAGCAGCGGGGCGATGCGCGGGTCCGGGGGCGGGCCGGGCTCTTGAGCGGAATCGGTCGCGACCCGCGCCGGGTCCTCTGGCCGATCCGTTGCGGGCTCGCCCGGGAGCGGCTCGCAGCCGACCAGGTGCCAGTAGACCGGGGCCGGTCGGGCGAGGTAGCGCACGGGTGCGACGGCCGCGCCAGCGACGGACGGCGCCGCGGTAGCCGTCCCAGTGGCCGTCGACTGCGCGGCGTCGGGCTCGGCGTGCTCCGCGCCCTCCCACCCGAGCAGGCGCGCGAGCGCCGCGGCCGGCAGGCCCGGGGCGCGGGCCAGGACCCGCAGCAGGTCGGCACGCGAGATCTCAGATGTCATCGGTCTCAGCCCGCATGACTCTTCTTGAAATAGACCGAGAGCCGCGCGAGCCACTCAAGCTGGCCCTGCGCATCGGCGGCGACCTCGGAAAGGGCGCGCAGCAGGTCCAGGTACTCGGCGAGCCCGGTGCGGGCGGTGGCAGCGCAGGCGGCGCGGTCGGCCAGGATCTGCAGGACGGCGGCGCTGAGGACGCCCGGGTCCAGGTCCGGGAAATGCGTCTCGCCGCGGTCCAGGAACCAACGCAGCGGTTCGGCCGGCAGTTCCATGCGCAGCACCACGCAGCGGCGCAGCAGGGCGGCCGGCAACTGGCGGGTGTCGTCGCGGTTGCCGAGTTGGGCGTCGGCGAGCCGGGCGGTGTGGTCCAGCGACCAGAGCAGCTCCTGGTATTCGCTGTCCGGCTGGACCACGGCGGCGAGGAAGGGTCGCCCGAGCAGGTGCGCGGCGGCGCGGGCGAGTTGGCTCTTGCCGACCCCGGGCTCGCCGCGTACCAGGAGCGGCCGGCCGGCCGCCGCCGCGGCGACGATGGCGTGGGCCGAGGCCGCATCGAGCTTGTGCGGCACCGCCGGCCAGGCACCGGTCGCGGGCAGCCGCAGCACGGTGCCGATCTGCGCGGCGATTGCGGCGTAACGGTCGGCTTGCGGGGCGGTGCCGTTGGCGGGGGGCGGTGCGTCGCTCATAACCCCAACCCCGGGATCCGGCCGATCGCCTCGGCGACCTTGGCGGCGATTTCGAGTGCACTGTCCGCGGTGGGCAAGGCGTCGATGGCCCGCCGCAAGCGGGTCTTGACCGGCGCGGGCAGGGGCTCGTTCTCCTCCAACTCGCCTTGGGCCTCGCGGCAGGCCTTGCGCAGCTCGATGTAGTGCGGCTCGCCGGTGCCGGTTGCGGCGAGCAGCCGTTCGAGCAGCGGCAGCAGCTCGGCTTGCGCGGTGCTCAGATGGTGCTGATGGGCCGCAGACCGGCCGGCGGCCTGATTGGCCGGGCCCTTGCCGGTGTTGACGTTCACGCTGACGTTGATCGGGGCGGCGCCCTGGGGGTCGTTCATTGGTATCGGCTCCGGCTTGGCGGTGGGTTGGGCGGGTGGGGTCGCGGGCGTCGGGGTGCTTGCCAGGGTCTTGCGGCGCTCGGCGATGGCGCGCAGGTGGGACGCGTACCAGGTCTCCAGGGTGTCCCGGTCGGCCCGCAGCACGGTGCTGGCGCGCGCCGGGTCGCCGCAGTCGAACAGGCGCAGGTTCGGAAGCGCGCGCAGCAGGGCCTGCCTGACCTCGTCCGCCTCGCAGGTGCAGCGCTCCCACAGGCCGAATACATGGGTGTGTCGGCTGTTGTGCCGGAACAGCTCGTTGTTGACGGTCCGGCAAAAGCCGGCAAGGCCCTGGCCGTCGGTCGCCGCCGGCCGGTCCTGATCGACGGTGCCGAGGGTGTCGGCGATCTCGCAGACGAGTTGATGCAGTCGCGCATCGGCGCTGATCTGGCTGACGTTGCCGGAGCGCACGGCGCGGGTGGAGTCAGGGCCGTCGTCGAGCCGTGCCTCGGCGGTGTGCGGGGCCGCGCGGACCAGTCGCATCCCATCGAGCCGTTGGGACCGGTCGATCATCGCCCGGAAGGGCCAGGCCTTGGTCTCGCCATGGTGCAGATGCCAACGGCCGGGATCGAGGCCGTCGTCCTCGGCGGCACAGGCCAGGAGGATGGCCCTGAGGAACCGCTCCAGGGCGTCCAGGCGGTCGGCCGTCGCGGTCCTGGCGATGGTCTCCTCCAGCCGAGCGCGGGCGCCGGCGACAGGACAGGCGCCGGACAGGATGCAGCCGGCAGGGGACAGGGCCGGCCTGTCCCTGATCCAACGGCACCCGACTCCTGGACTGCTATGACCGATCTATTGCGGAGTGTCACCGGAGCCGAGCATATCAACCCAATCGCAGTGCCCATTCGCGGGCGGCGCACCGGCCGAGCCGCGCCTGCCCGGGGGCGCGGGTCGGGCTTGTCGCCCGACCCCGGCGGGGCTGGTATCATGGCCGTCTTTCCTCCTTAATTTATCCATTGCATCGCCAAGGCACGCCCGGTGACCGAGGCGAGGCCGGTGTACCCCCTTGACGATAGCGCTGGTGGACCCTGGGCCCGGTTGGATACCGCTGTTGCGCGGTCACGCGCGTCGGCATGGGTTCGCTGCGCTGGGTCTGGGAATCGCCCTGTTGGCCGTGCTCGCCCTGTTGGTCCAGAGCCTGTCACAGGTGCTGGCCGGCACCGCCGCCCCGGGGTTGCGCCTGGCCATGCTGGGCGGGGCCGCGGGGTTGGCGGCAACGGCACTGGGGGCCTTGCCCGGGCTGGTGCTGCGCGACCTGCCGCAGCGCGTGGAGGACATCCTGCTGGGGCTGGCGGCCGGGATGATGCTCGCCGCCAGCGCCTTCTCGCTCCTGCTGCCGGGCCTTGAGGCCGGTGCCGCCCTGCTGGGCAGCAAGCCGCTCGGCGCCGCGGTGGTGGTGTTCGGGATGGCCTTGGGCGTGCTGCTGATGCTCGGGCTCGACGAGTTCACGCCGCATGAGCACGACCACACCGGTCCCTGCGGCCCGGGCTACGAGCGCTGCGGCCGGATCTGGCTGTTCGTGTTTGCCATTGCCCTGCACAACCTGCCCGAGGGCATGGCGATCGGCGCGAGCTTCGCGCAGGGCGACCTGGCGGTCGGCCTGCCGCTGACCAGCGCGATCGCCCTGCAGGACATCCCCGAGGGCTTGGCGGTGGCGCTCGCGCTCCGCGGGGCCGGCTTCGCGCCGCTGTTGTCGGTGCTGGTCGCCGCGGCCAGCGGCCTGCTCGAACCCCTGGGTGCCCTGCTCGGTGTGGGCCTGTCCAGCGGGCTGGCGCTGGCCTACCCCGCCGGGCTGGGGCTGGCCGCCGGTGCCATGCTGTTCGTGGTGTCGCACGAGGTGATTCCGCAGACTCATCGTAACGGGCATCAAACCTCGGCGACCTTAGGCTTGATGTGCGGCTTCGCGATGATGATGGTGCTCGACACCACCCTCACCTGAGCGCCGTCCACACGGCGCCTGTCAACCCAATCGCAGTGCCAAGGCTAAAGCCTTGGACTCCAGGCGCTTGGGCTGTGGCGCTTCACCTAATGGCAGTGACCCGCAAGGCGCAGACTTCAACTTCGACCTAGCCTGACCTCAGGCCCCTTGCCACTTCCAGTTCCGGATCTCCGGCAGGTCCTCGCCATGCTCGGCGATGTACTGCTTGTGCGCGATGAGTTTATCGCGGATGGCCTGCTTGGCGTAGGCGGCCCTGGGACCCAATTGCGGCACGCGGTCGATCACGTCGGCGACCAAATCGAAGCGGTCCAGTTCGTTCCTGACCACCGTATCGAACGGCGTCGAGGTCGTGCCTTCCTCTTTGTAACCGCGCACATGCAGATTCGCGTGGTTGGTGCGGCGATAGGTGAGCCGATGGATCAGCCAGGGGTAGCCGTGATAGGCGAAGATGATCGGCTTATCCCGGGTGAAGAGCACATCGAAGTCCGCGTCGCTCAACCCGTGCGGATGCTCGCTCGCCGGTTGGAGCTTCATCAGGTCGACCACGTTGATCACCCGGACCTTCAACTCGGGAAAGTGCTCGCGCAGCAATTCGACCGCGGCCAGTGTTTCGAGCGTCGGCACGTCACCGGCACAGGCCATGATGACGTCCGGCTCGTCCCCACGGTCGTTGCTGGCCCAGGGCCAGATGCCGATGCCGGCCGTGCAGTGCTTGATGGCGGCGTCCATGTCGAGCCACTGGGGTGAGGGTTGTTTGCCGGCCACGATCACGTTCACATAGTTGCGGCTGCGCAGGCAGTGATCCGTGACCGAGAGCAGGGTGTTCGCGTCCGGCGGCAGATAGACCCGGATCACCTCCGCCTTCTTGTTGACGACATGGTCGATGAAGCCGGGGTCCTGATGGCTGAAGCCGTTGTGGTCCTGGCGCCAGACATGAGACGACAGCAGGTAATTCAGCGAGGCGAGCGGCCGGCGCCAGGGGATCTGGTTGCACACCTTGAGCCACTTGGCGTGCTGGTTGAACATCGAATCGACGATATGGATGAAGGCCTCATAGCAGGAAAAGAACCCGTGACGGCCGGTCAGCAGATAGCCTTCGAGCCAGCCCTCGCATTGATGCTCGCTCAGCATCTCCATCACCCGCCCGGCGGGTCCGACGTGGTCGTCGCCGGGGATGATTTCCGCGGTCGAGCAACGGTCCGTCACCTCGAAGACCGCGCCCCAGCGATTGGAGGCCGTCTCGTCGGGGCTGAAGACCCGGAAGCTTTGCGGATTGAGCCTGATCACATCGCGGATGAACTCGCCCTGGGTGCGGGTCGCCTCGCCATCGACGCTGCCGGGCCGCGGCACCGCCACCGCGTAGTCGCGAAAATCGGGCATCCGCAGGTCGCGCAACAGCAGGCCGCCATTGGCGTGCGGATTGGCGCTCATGCGCCGCTCGCCCCGCGGGGCCAGGGCCGCCAACTCGGCGTTGAGTCGCCCGTGCGCGTCGAACAACTCCTCCGCGTGATAGCTCTTCAGCCAATCTTCCAGGATCTTGAGGTGCCCCGGATGGGTCATGTCGGCCATCGGCACCTGGTGTGAACGGAAGGTGCCCTCGGTGGCCTTGCCGTCCACGAACTTGGGGCCGGTCCAGCCCTTGGGCGAGCGCAGGATGATCATGGGCCAGACGGGACGGGTCTTGAAGCCGTCGGCGCGGGCCTCGCGCTGGATGCGTTGGATCTCGGTGACCACCGTATCGAGCGTCGCGGCCATGAGCTGGTGCATCGCCGCCGGGTCCTCACCCTCGACAAAGTAGGGCCGATAGCCGTAACCGCGGAACAGGGCCTCCAACTCCTCGCGCGGGATGCGCGCCAGGACCGTGGGGCCGGCGATCTTGTAGCCGTTCAGGTGCAGGATGGGCAGCACGGCGCCGTCGTGGACCGGGTTGAGAAACTTGTTCGAGTGCCAACTCGTCGCCAGCGGCCCGGTCTCCGCCTCGCCATCGCCGACCACGCAGGTGACGATCAGGTCGGGGTTGTCGAAGGCCGCGCCATAGGCATGGGACAGGCAATAGCCCAACTCGCCCCCCTCGTTGATCGACCCGGGCGTCTCCGGCGCGACATGGCTCGGGATACCGCCCGGAAAGGAGAACTGCTTGAACAGGCGCTGCATCCCGGCCTCGTCCTGGGCGATGTTCGGATAGACCTCGCTGTAGGTCCCCTCCAGATAGGCGTTCGCCACCAGGGCGGGCCCGCCATGACCGGGTCCGGCGATATAGATCATGTCGAGGTCATGGTCGGTGATCGCGCGGTTCAGATGGGCATAGATGAAGCTCAGTCCCGGCGTGGTACCCCAGTGGCCGAGCAGGCGCGGCTTGACGTGGGCCAGTGTCAGCGGTTCCTTCAGCAGCGGGTTGGCATAGAGATAGATCTGTCCGACCGAGAGATAGTTCGCCGCGCGCCACCAGGCGTCGAGCTGGCGCAGCCGTTGCGGATCGAGGGCCGGGGTTTGCGTTATCATGTGCGTAGTCCTGGGTGGTTGCGGCGACTGTCGGTACGGGTCATGTCTCGGTCTCCAACCTGAGTTCAGTCGTTGACCCAGCGGCTCATGCTGACGGGCGCTTTCAATACGACACTGCCGTTGGGTACGCCCAAGTCGTCGGCAATGATCGCGCACTTCACCAGCAGGAGAAAGAACACCGGGGCCTGAATCTCGCTGAGTGTCTCGTAGTTCGCCTGGCCCTTGGCAATGATCAGCGGCGCGCGCGCAAATTGCTCGCGAAACGCCGGGGAGCAGCGATCGAGCAAGGTCCCGGGCGCATCCGATCCGCTGTCGATGATGTCACTGACCGCGGCCAGGTCCGCGGCCAGGGCGTCCTCCCGGGTCGCATCGTTGATGACCGGACCGGCCTTGACCACATAGGTCACCGGCCGGGCGATGGTCTCGATCAGGAGCCGATCGAAGACCGTTTCACCGGCGTTATCGGCCAGGTAGAGAATGGTCCCGGCCCCCCGGAGCGCCTCGCGCAACGGCGTCAGGCCGTCGATGGCAAAGGGCTGTTCGAGGACCCGCGCCAAGGTCGCCTGCAATTCGAAATGATCCGCCGCGCCATCGTCGATGATGTTGCCGGCGATGGCGATGCGCACGGCGGTCTCCAGCGGATCAGGGGCGGTCCGCACACGCTCGCGCAATGCGGGCAGCAGGGTCATTGCCTGCGCGGTGGCGTCGCGCTTGCTTTGGGCATAGGGATCGGCGGTGTGGGTCTCGCGCCGGACCATCCGATGGATCAGTTCCGCCATCACGGGCGGCGTGGCTTGCGCCGGTAAGGTGCGCAGCTGCTCCATGGTCTCCAGCAGGATGTGACGTTGCAGTTCCACCGAGGCCCCGGCGTGGCGCGCCGCGCTCAACGCCTGACGCAGGAAACAGGGATAGCAGTCGAGGTAGGTCTTCATAGCGCAATACCATGGGTCAGAGGTCGCGTTTTATGGTCGGAATGGGCGTTGACGACCATCAGGCCTTGCCGCGTTGCCGATCGATCGGTGCTGATCGGCAGCGCGTGAGTAGCGGGAAACGGCCTCGATCATAGTCCCGGCCACTGGGAGCGCCGCACCCCAGTGCGGCGCGATCTCGCTGGCGACCGCGGCGTTGCGTGCTGCGGACAGGCCGGGCCGCACTGGGGTGCGGCGCTCCCAGTCGGTCGGCCTGAAGGCCGACCGACACACCGCGGTGGCGGGAACGATGATCGAGGCCAGGGAAACTAAGCGACGGTGTCAATCCCGAGCGCCCGACTCCCTATCGCAACCTGCCGAGAGGATAGCCGGCTGACGATGGGCGGTCTGTACGGCAGCACACGGGCCCGGACTTGTGAGTGTCAGACGCTTTGGGGCCGGTGCGAGCCAGCCTCCCGCGATGAGTTCGGCATAGGTCCCGCGCGCCGTGATCCGGCCGGCGTCGAGCACGAGGATCTCGTCCATGGCCTCGAGGCCCCAGGGGCGGTGGGTGACGAGCAGTACGGTGCGTCCCGCCATCAGGCGGTCGACGGCCTGGAGCAGCGCCCGTTCGGCGGGGGCGTCCAAGCCCTCGGTGGGCTCGTCCAGGAGCAGGATCGGTGCGTCTTTGAGCACCGCCCGGGCGACCGCGATGCGGCGCGCCTCGCCGCCGGACAGGCGCACACCGGTCTCGCCGACCCAGGTGTCATAGCCGGCGGGCAGGGCACCGATGAAATCGTGGACCTGGGCCGCCCGGCAGGCGGCCTCGATTTCCGTCTGCGATGCATCCGGCCGGGCCAGCAGCAGGTTATCCCGGATGCTGGTGTTGAACAGGTGGGTCTGCTGGGAGACCAGGGCGAACTGCCGGCGCACCTCCTCGCCCGCGTAGTCGGCGAGGGCGTGGCCGCCCAGTCGAATCTCCCCGGCCTCGGATGCCCAGAAGCGCAGGAGCAGGTTGAAGAGGGTGCTCTTGCCGGACCCGCTGGGCCCGATCACCGCGATCCGCCGCCCGGCCGGCAGCTCCAGATCGATCCCGTCCAGTGCCGGGCGCCCCGCCCCCGGATAGGTAAAACGCACCCCGCGCAGGCGCAGCGCGAAGCCCATGGGCCGCGGTGAGGGCCCCGGCGGCTCGGTCACCGCGGGCGGGGCATCCACGATGGCGAACAGCCGCCGGGCCGCGGTCAGGGCCGCCCCTAACTGCTGGAAGGCCGCGGGCAGGGGGGCGACGGACTCGAAGGCGGCCAGCGCCAGGAGCGCCAGCATGGCCAGGTCGGGCGGGGCGATGCGCCCCTCGCGTACCAGCGGGATCGCGAGCCACAGGGCGCACCAGAGGGCCAGGTTGGCGCACAGGCCGAGCGCCCCTTGGGCGACGCCCGCGTAGCCCCCCAGGCGCAACTGCGCGGCGGTCAGGTCCGCGCTCACGGCGTTGAGCCGCTGTGCCTGGCCCGCGGCCGCGCCGTAGACCAGGAGTTCGGGCAATGCCTGGACACCATCCACCACCGCCTCGCGCAGCGCGGACTCGGTCTCCACCAGGCGGCGCCCGGGGGCGGCGCCGACGCGCGCGCTCCAGAGCGGCACCAGCAGGCCCCCGGCCGCGAGGAAGGCAAGCACCGTCAGTGCCAGTGTCGTGTCGTAATGGGCCAGGAAGAGGGTCAGCAGCGTCGCGCCGGCCAGCGCGGTGAGCAGGGGTACCAGGCTGCGGACATAGAGTTGCTCCAGTGAGTCGATGTCCGAACGGATGCGGCTGAACAGGTCGGCGCTGTGCAACTGCTGGAGCCGCGCCGGGGCCAGGGGCTCCAGGTGGCGGTAGAACCAGACCCGCAGGTGGGAGAGCAGGCGCAGGGTCGCCTCGTGGGTGACGAGCCGCTCCAGGTAGCGCCCGCCGGTGCGGACCATAGCACTGCCGCGGATCAGGGCGGCGGGGGTGAAATAATTGATGGCCGCCCCGGCGGCGCCGGCCCAGGCCATGGCGGCGATGAACCAGCCGGAGACCGCCAGCAGGCAGACGTTAGCGAGCAGGGTCACGAGCGCCGCGCCGAACCCCAGCAGGACCCAACCCGAATAGGGTGCGAAGAGACCCAGCAGCCGGGCCAGGGTGCGCAGATCGCCCGCAGGTCCCGGGTTCATGAGGCTCCCCGATAGGCCGCGATCATCCGCCGGTAGGGCCCGTCCCGCGCCAGCAACTCGGCATGACGGCCGGATTCGACCACCAGTCCGTGCTCCAGCACCAGGATGCGGTCGGCCCGCTCGACCGTGTTCAGCCGGTGGGCTACCACCAGCAGGGTGCGGTCGCGGGCCAGGGCCTCGATGCCCTGTTGCACCGCGGCTTCGCTGGCGGGGTCCAGGCTCGCGGTGGCCTCGTCCAGGAGCGCCAGGGGGGCGTCGCGCAGAAAGGCCCGGGCCAGGGCGATGCGCTGAATCTGGCCGCCGGAGAGCCCGGCGCCGCGCTCCCCGAGCGGCGTGAGATAGCCCAGGGGGAGCGTCTCGATGAAGTCCGCCGCCTCGGCGCGGCGTGCGGCCTCCTGCACCGCCGTCATGGGAGCCTCCGGGGCGCCGAGCCGGATGTTGTCCAGGATGGTGCCGCGCAGCAATCGCGGGGACTGGGGCACCCAGGCCAGGCGACGGCGCCAGTCGGCCAGGTCCAACCCGGCCAGGTCGAGTCCGTTGACCAGCACCGCGCCCTCATCCGGCCGGATGAACCCGAGCAGCAGGTTGAGCACCGTGGTCTTGCCCGCACCGCTCGCGCCGACCAGGGCGACCCGCTCCCCGGGGCAGATCTCAAAGTCGGCACCGGCGAGTGCCGGCCGACCGGGTTCGTAGGCAAAGTGGACGGCGCTGAAGCGGATGTGCAGTGGCGCCTTGGGGTCGAGTCCGAGCGACGCCGCGCCCTGTTCGCGCAGGGGCTCAGGCAGAGGCGTGGCCAGGATCAGCAGCAGCCGCTCGGCGGCCGTCACCGCCTGCATGCGCCCGTGGTAATGGGTGCCCAGATTGCGTAACGGCTGATAGAACTCAGGGGCCAGTAGCAGGATGACGAATCCGTGCAGGAAACCGATCTGTGGCAGAGCGGCCCAGTCGGGTAGCGGCAGGTTCAAGTGATAGAGGCGGAACCCGATGAAGACGGCCACGATGGCAATCCCCAGGCTCGCGAACAGTTCCAGCACCGCCGAGGAGAGGAAGGCGACCCGCAGCACCCGCATGGCGCTCATCCGGTAGTCGTCCGAGATACGCGCGATGACCTGCGCCTCGCGGCGGCTGGCGTTGAAGAGTTTGAGCGTGGTCAACCCCTGGATGGTATCCAGAAAATGCCCGCCCATCCGGGCCAACTCCTGCCAGTGCCGTTGGTTGAGATGCTCCGCGCTTTTTCCGATCAGCAGCATGAAAAACGGGATCAGCGGCGCCGTCAGCAGCAGCACGAGCCCCGAGACCCAGTCCAGGGGGAAGACGAACACCAGGATCGCGACCGGCAGGGTCGCGGTCAGGGCCAGCGCGGGCAGGTAGCGGGCGAAGTAGGCGGTCAGCCCCTCGATGCCCGTCGTCAGGTCCTCGGCCAGGGCGCCGCTGCGCTCACCCGTCAGCCAGCGGGGGCCGAGTGCCTGGATATGGGCGAAGAGCCGCGCGCGCAGGGCCACCTTCACCCGCCCCGCACCCTGCACCGCGGTCAGTTCGGCGCACCAGGCGAGCACCGCGCGTGCCGCGAAGACCCCGAGCAGCGGCCAGAGCCAGACCTGCGCCTGCCGCAGGTCCGCGCCGCGGAAGATCGCTGCATCGACGCAGTTCGCCAGGAGCCAGGCCTGGAGGATGGTCAACAACCCGCCCGCTGCCGCGCAAGCGACGGCGAGCGTCAGCCAGTGCCCGGCCAGTGGCCGTTGTGCCTTGAGCCAGGCCTTGGCAGACACTGGGGCAGGGCCGGTCAGAGCGCCCGCCGCGGTCCGCGCGGCCCGGTGACACGGCCACGCGTGACGCTCAGGCGGACAGCCCCTCGTCGTCGGCCTGGCCGAAGCACTGCTCCGACTCATACCACATGACATTGATGATGCCGAAGGCCACCGCCAACAGCACGCCCAGCAGCCAGGCGAAATACCACATTCTCGTTACTCCCCAGCGGGCCGCCCCGCGGCCCGTTTTGTCGGGTCCGCGGTGCGGACCGATGCGTAGGGTCCGCTGTGCGGACCGACGATACCTAAGGGCATTGAGCATAACACCGGCCACGCTGCCGGCCGCGAGGTTGCTGGTCCGCACAGCGGACCCTACGGCATCGCGTCGTCGACCGGGTATACGATCAAGGCCGCGCCTCAATACGCCAAATGCTCCTGCTCGCGGATCTCCTCCACCGTCACCCGCCGCCACATCTTGGTATAGGTCCAGGCGGTATAGCCCAGGATGAGCGGAATGAAGATGGCCGTCGCCCAGAACATCACCGTCAGGGTGAGACGGCTGGAGACCGCATCCCAGGCAATCAGGCTGTGCCCCGGGTGCGTACTCGACGGCATGATGAAGGGGAACATGGCCGCCCCGGCCGTCATGATGATCCCGGTCAGCGCCAGCGCACTCGCGCCCAGTGCCCAGCCCGCCCGGTTGGCCCCGGACAGCAGGACGGCCAACCCCAGACCGGCGAAGCCCAGGAGGGGGAAGACGAGCGTCCAGGGATACTGACTGTAGTTGCCGAGCCAGGCCCAGGCGGCGATCTCCACCGTCTTGCCGAGCGGGTTCGCCACCGCGTCCAGGGCCGGCATCGCGACCACCCGGAAGCCGTCGATCCCCAGGGTCAGCCAGACCCCCGCGAGCGCAAAGGCGCCGATGGTCGCGAGTCCCGTGCGCCGGACCCAGACCGCGGCCCGGGAGGCGATCGGCTCCGCCGTGCGCAATTGCAGCCAGACCGCCCCGTGCATCGTCAGCATCCCCAGGCTCACGACCCCCGCCAACAGGGCGAAGGGATTTAGCAGCCCGAAGAAGCCGCCCGTATAGGACGGCCGCAGGAACTCGTCCAATTGAAAGGGCACGCCCTGCAACAGGTTGCCGAAGGCGATGCCGAAGACCAGGGCGGGCACGGCCCCGCCCACGAAGAGCCCCCAGTCCCAGGCGCTGCGCCAGTGCGGGTTCTCGATCTTGCTGCGGTAGTCGAAGCCCACGGGCCGGAAGAACAGGGCGAAGAGCGCCAACAGCATAGCGAAATAAAAGCCGGAAAAGGCCGTCGCATAGACCAGGGGCCAGGCGGCGAAGATGGCCCCGCCGGCGGTGATCAGCCACACCTGATTGCCGTCCCAATGGGGACCGACGGTGTTGATGATGACCCGCCGCTCCAGGTCGTTCTTACCCAGGAAGGGCAAGAGGGTACCCACGCCCATGTCCATGCCGTCGGTGACGGCGAAGCCGATCAACAGTACGCCCACCAGCACCCACCAGATGAACTTCAGTGTCTCGTAGTCGAAAATCATGATGTGCCGCCTTTCACTTCAGGGTTCATTACGCTGGGGTGCCGTGGCCGGTACCGTGCCGCCGCCATGGCCGCCGCGCGGACCATCGCGCCCCTCGTCCGGGCCCGCGGCCGGGCGCTCATGGTGATACTTGCCGGTATGCAGGGCGCTCGGTCCCATGCGTCCGAACTTGAACATCAGGAACATCTCGATGAGGAACAGGATGGTGTAGAAGACCAGGAAGCCGCCGAGGCTGATCCGCAGGTCGGTCGCGGTCAGGCTGGAGGCGGCGATGGCGGTGGGCAGCACCTCGCCGATGGCCCAGGGTTGGCGGCCGAACTCGGCGACGAACCAGCCGGTCTCCACCGCCAGCCAGGGGACCGGGATACTGAGCACGAAGAGCCACAGCAGCCAGCGGTGGTTCTGGATGGTACGCCGGGCATTGAACCAGAAGCCCAGGACCATCAGCAGCAGCATCCAGACCCCGGCACCCACCATGACCCGGAAGGCCCAAAAGATCGGCGCCACCTCGGGGATCGAGTCCTTGGTCGCCAACTGGATCTGTTCCTCCGTCGCCGCCGCCGGGTTCTCGGTGTAGCGCTTCAGGAGCAGGCCGTAGCCCAGGTCCGCCTTGTGTTCGGCGAAGCGCGCACGGTTCTCGGGGGTGTCGGCGCCGGTGCGCAACTGCTGGAGGTAGCCGTAGGCGATCATGCCGTTGCGGATGCGCACCTCGTGCCCCTTCATCAGGTCTTTGAGCCCCATCACCTCGGTATCCAGGGAGCGGGTGGCGATCAGGCCCAGCAAATAGGGGATCTTGATCGCATCGGCGGTCTCCGCATCCTCGTTGCTCGGGATGCCGTAGACGGTGAAGGCGGCCGGGGCCGGTTCGGTCTCCCACTCCGCCTCGATCGCCGCCAACTTGACCTTCTGTATCTCGCCGATCTCGTAGCCGGACTCGTCGCCCAGCAGGATGACCGACAGGATCGCGGCCATCCCGAAGCCCACCGCCACGGCAAAGGACCGCTTGGCGAAGGCCAGGTCCCGCCCTTTGAGCATGTACCAGGCGCTCAACCCCAGCACGAATATGGACCCGGTGACATAGCCCGCCGCGACCGTATGTACGAACTTGACCTGCGCCACCGGGTTCAGCAGCAGCGCCGAAAAACTCACCATCTCCATGCGCATGGTCTCAAAGCTGAACTCCGAGCCGACCGGATTCTGCATCCAGCCGTTGGCGATCAGGATCCACAGCGCCGAGAGGTTGGAGGCCAGGGCGGTGAGGAAGGTCACCCCCAGATGCTGGACCTTGGTCAGGCGCTCCCAGCCCAGGAAAAAGAGCCCGATGAAGGTGGACTCGAGGAAAAAGGCCATGAGCCCCTCGATGGCCAGGGGCGCACCGAAGACGTCGCCCACATAGTGGCTGTAGTAGGCCCAGTTGGTGCCGAACTGAAACTCCATGGTCAGCCCAGTGGTTACCCCGAGCGCGAAGTTGATGCCGAACAGCTTGCCCCAGAACTTCGTCATGTCCCGGTAGATGGTCCGGCCGGTCATGACATAGACCGTCTCCATGATCACCAGGATCCAGGACAGGCCCAGGGTCAGGGGCACAAACAGAAAGTGGTACAGGGCCGTGCCGGCGAACTGCCAGCGCGACAACTCGATCATGGTGCTGTCCAGCATGGCGGTTTCCCAAGAAGCGACAGTGAGTTAGAAGGAGCGGGCCGACGGTCTCGAAGTGGACCGTCGGCGATCTTAACCCGAACGCGGGGACGCGGCGATGCGAGATCGCAACGCAAGGGTACCCTGCCCAGCCCAGGGCCCGCCCGCTTGAAACAATTGGCCGCCCTCCTGGCACAGGAGCCGCAACTCCAGGTGCAGGTCGAGGGACACACGTGGTGCAGATACTCACCCGCCGACACGGCAATCGCCACACCGGCGCTCTTGGTGCCATCTACGATATTCTCCGTCGCGTGAGTTGACCCTCATACCTTGCGCGGTTGCCGATAGTGGAAGACCAGCCCGGAACCTTGCGGCCGGGCATGAAGGCGTAGGCTGCCACCCTGAGCGGCGGCGGCCTCCCTGGCGATCGCGAGCCCGAGTCCACTGCCCTCGCCAAGGGCGCCCGGCAGGCGGTAGAAGGGGTCGAGCACGCGCTCGTACTCGCAGTCCGGCAGGCCGGGGCCGTTATCGATGATGTCGATGATGGCGCTCGTGTCATCCGCCGCGAGCCGGAGCGTGACCTCGCCGCCTGCGGGGGTAAATTTAAGCGCATTCTCCAGCCCGTTCTTGAGCACCAGCCGCAGGGTCTCCGGCGCGGCCTCGATCCGCACCGAGGCGACCTCATCGAGACCAAGGTCGATGCCTTTCGCCTCCGCCATCGGCAGATAGTCCGCGATCAACTCGCGGGCCAGCGCCGGGATATCCACCTCGGAGATGGGCACCCCGCCCGCCTGCGCCCTGGCGAGGTTCAAGAGTTGCTCGGTCAACTGGCGGGCCCGCTCGATACCGGCCTGCAGCGGCAGTACGCGCTCGTGCATGGCCTCCAGCGATGTCGCTTGCCGCAGATTTTAGCCGGTGGCGAATTATACGTGACGGACGGGGCGAATGCCCCGTCCGGCCCGAAGAAATCCGTGGCGTCTGCACACCGGACCGGCAAAAGCCTCGACCTCCAGTGGCCGGAACGACGATCAAGGCCGACACCGCTGGAGCGGTGTCGCGAGCGCGGCGGAGTCCCGGGTGGCCGCGCTCGGGCTATTGGACCTTGACCCGCAACATCTCCTCTCCGTTGGGGTCGGTCAGGTGGACTGCGCAGGCGATGCAGGGGTCGAAGCTGTGGACCGTGCGCAGGATCTCCAGCGGTTGCTCGGGGTCGTGCAGGGTGTGGCCCTCCAGGG
The DNA here is from genome assembly GCF_002813775.1 of Candidatus Thiodictyon syntrophicum. Lineage (NCBI taxonomy): Bacteria > Pseudomonadati > Pseudomonadota > Gammaproteobacteria > Chromatiales > Chromatiaceae > Thiodictyon > Candidatus Thiodictyon syntrophicum. The sequence continues at coordinate 4,538,391 of NZ_CP020370.1, read as the reverse complement.
CGGCCTCGTAGGGTCCGCGCTGGTTCTGGGGGTCGCGAGGGCCGGCGTTCCAGGTGCTGGGGACCACCGCCTGATAGTTGGCGATCTTGCCGTCCTCGATCACGATCCAGTGGGCGAGCGCCCCGCGCGGGGCCTCCAGATGCCCGACGCCCTGGCATTTGCGCGGCCAGGTCTTGGGGTCCCACAGGGCCTCGTTGAAGGTGCGGCTGTCGCCGGCGCGGATGTTGGCGATCAATTGCGCGTACCAGCCGCCCATGGCGTCCACCATGACCTTGGTCTCCAGGGTGCGGGCGGCGGTGCGGCCCATCGTGGAATACAACGCATCCATCGGCAGGTCGAGGGTCTTCAGGGTCGAGTCCACCAGGTCTTTGGTCTGTTCATGGCCGGTGGTGTAGAGCATGAGCACCCGCGCCAGGGGTCCCACCTCCACCGGTTTTCCGTGCCAGCGCGGGGACTTGAGCCAGGAGTACTCCTGCTCGACATTGAGGTGCTCGTAGGGCGGCTCGGGGCCGGTGAAGGCGAAGCTGGTTTCGCCCTTGTAGGGGTGCAACCCGGCGTTCTTGCCGGCCTGGTAGTCGTACCAGGCGCGGGAGACGAATTCCTGAATCTCCTCCTCGTCGTGCAGGTCCACCGGTTCGATATGGGAGAGGTCGCGGTTGAGGATGACGCCGGCCGGGACCAGGTAACTGTCCGGGTCGCCGAAGCCCTTGGCCGGGAAGTCACCGTAGCACATGAAGTTGCCCACCCCTTCGCCCTGCTTGAACCAGTCCTTGTAATAGCCGGCGATGGCGAGCGTATCCGGCACATAGACCTGGTCCACAAAGTCGCGCATCTTCGTGATGACGTTGCTGACCAACTCCAGACCCACGACATCGAGGGCCGTACCGGCCTGAGCGCCGGAGGCCAGGCTGATGGCGCAGGGCATTCCCCCCACCACCAGGTTCGGATGGGGGTTCTTGCCGCCGAAGATGGTGTGGAGGGTGACCACATCGCGCTGCCAGGCCAGGGCGTCCAGGTAATGGGCCACCGCCATCAGATTGGCCTCCGGCGGCAGCTTGTAGCCGGGGTGCCCCCAATAGCCGTTGGCGAAGATCCCGAGTTGCCCGGCAGCGACAAAGCCCTTGAGCTTCTTTTGCACGTCGGCGAAATAGCCCGGGGATGAGCGCGGATAGCTGCTGATGGATTGGGCCAGCGCCGAGGTCGCCTTGGGGTCGGCGTTCAGGGACGAGATCAGGTCCACCCAGTCCAGGGCATGCAGATGATAGAAGTGCATGACATGGTCATGGACATACTGGGCCCCGATCATCAGGTTGCGGATCAATTGGGCGTTGGGCGGGATCGGGTACTGGAGGGCGTCCTCCACCGCCCGGACCCCGGCCATGCCGTGGACCAGGGTACAGACGCCGCAGATGCGCTGCACGAAGGCCCAGGCGTCGCGCGGGTCGCGCCCGCGCACGATGTTCTCGATCCCGCGCACCATGGTGCCCGAGGAATAGGCGGACTGGATGACGCCCCCCTCCATCTGCGCCTCGATGCGCAGGTGGCCCTCGATGCGGGTGATGGGGTCGACGACGATACGTTGGCTCATGCGTGTGCTCCCGCGGTGGCCGCGGCCGGCGGCTCGATCAGGTGGTCGGCCACCAACTCCACCAGGCTCGCTACCTCTTTGTCCCAATGGTTCTTCACGCGCCCGACCTCGAAGTTGAGTCGGCAGCTCGCGCAGGACACCACTACCATACTGGCCCCGGTCGCATTGACCTGATTGAGCTTGATCTTGAAGGATTCGTCGCGCAGCCGGGTGGCCCGCTCCAGCAGGAAGATGCCGGCCCCGCCGCCGCAGCACCAGTTGTATTCCCGGTTGGCGGGCAGTTCCACCAGGTCCGCGTCCATGGCCTTGAGCACCGCCCGCGGTTCATCGAAGGCGCCGCCGCGCCGCCCGGTCTTGCAGGGGTCGTGAAAGGTGATCTTGCCCTTGAGCGGCGAGAGGCGCAGGCGTCCCTCCTTCGCCATGCGCCCCATGTACTCGGACATGAAGACCATGTCGAAGGGCAGGTCTTCGCTCTTGAGCATCGGGTTCCAGCGCAGGGCCGGGTAGGCGTGACCGCACTCGGCGATGACCAGGGTCTTGGCGCCGATGCGTTGGGCCGCGGCGACGATGGGTTCGACCTGCTGGCGCCACAGGGTCATATCGCCGGACAGGAGGCCGAAGTTGGCGCTCTCGAAGCCGTCGGTGCAGACCGTCCAGTCAACCCCCAGGTGGTTCATCACCTTGGCGGTCGCGAGCAACCCGTTGCCGTTGGCCACCAGGTCGACCGCGGAACTGAGCACCATGACCTCGGCACTGGCCTTGTCCACCGGGATCGCGACCCCGTAGTGCTCGCTGATGGTCTTGACCATCTGCAGCAGCGTGTCCGAGGAAGCGCCGAAGACGGTGCCCCGGTGACGCTGTTCCTCGCGCAGGGCCGAGAGTTCGGGCGGCACCAGTTCGGCGGCCACCAGGGCGCTGCGCAGGTGGTGGACCAGGGAGGCGGTGTCGATGCCCATGGGGCAGACCATGGTGCAGCGTCCGCACTCGGAGCAGGAGTCATAGACCAATTCCTGCAGGTCTTCCAGGTCCTGGAGCTTGATCGGGCTGGTGATCAGTTGGTACCACCAGCGGAAGGGGCCGATCTCGCGCTGATAGATGCGCCGATACAGTTCCATCTTGCGCATCGGGGCGTACTTGGTCTCCCCGGTCGCCTGGAAGAAGTGACAGGCGGTGGTGCATTGGCCGCAGTGGATGCAGCTCTCCAGCCAGACCGCCTCGTCTGCGTTGGTCTCGGCGATCAGGGTATCGATGGCGCGCGCGACGCGCACCTCGGCGCTGTGGGTCGGCTTGGGCGCCATCTCGCGCAGCATCCCGATCTGGCTGCCGAAGCCCTGGCAGACCTGTTCAAAGGTTGGAAAGATCGGTGTGATCGTGGCTGGTGTGCTCATATCCGGACCCCCTTGTGGGCGTAGGACAGGCCGCTTTGGGCCCGTGAGAAGATAAACCAGAAGGAGTGCATCAGCTTGCTGAACGGGAACCACACGAACAGCGCGGCGACGCTCAGGATATGGATCGCCAGCATGGTCTCGTAGCGGGCCCCGAGGTGGGCGAAGGCCAGGAGTCCGGTGATCAGGGGCGTGGCGACCAGGACCCAGGTGACGTAGTCGCCGATGTTGGAGCAATAGATCTTGGGCATGGACAGGCGCCGACCGATCAGGGCGATCAGCGAGACCAGGGCGATGGTGCCGACGGCCACCCCGACGGCATTGGGCAGCGCGGGCCAGGAATACCCGGTCAGGCTGGTGATGAACTCGATGTGCGGGGTGATGCCGATGACGACGATCAGGGTGGCGAAATGGAAGAAATAGGCCATGATCGTCTGATAGCGGGTGGCGACGGTGAACTCACCGCTGGGCCAGGCGCGGCTGAACACGGTGCGATAGCCTTTGAAGTTTCCGAAGGCATCCCGCGGCCGGGACAGGTCGGCCCCGCGGGTCAGAATGAGAACCCCGAGCAGGCGCCAGATGGTGCCGGCCACGAGGATGATGAGTGCCCAGTGGATCACCGGGCCGCGCGCGAACTCCAACAGATTCATAGCGGGAATCCTCCTGTGGATTCTTTATTTTTGTCTTGGTTTCAGTCGTCTTGCTATTCCGCGGCCCGGTGTGCGGCCGCGGCCTGCTCCTTCTTGGAACGGGCGGCCAAGGCCGCCCCGGCACCGACGCCGGCACCGACCATGGCCGCGACGCCCATCGTCGGGCCGGTGCCGAACTGACCGCGGGCGATGGACTCATAGATCCCGCCGTTGTCCCAGAAACCGGGCTCGCAGCAGCCGATGCAGCCGTGACCGGACTGGATCGGGAAGCTCACCCCCTGATTCCATTTCACGTTGGCACAGGCGTTGTAGGCGACCGGGCCCTTGCAGCCCAGCTTATAGAGGCACCAGCCTTTGCGCGCCCCCTCGTCATCGAAGGTCTTGGCAAAGAGCCCGCGGTCATAGAAAGGTCGGCGGTAACAGCGGTCGTGGATGGTGTCGCCGTAGAAGGCGAGCGGGCGGCCCAGCGCGTCGAGCGCCGGCAGGGTGCCCAGGGTAAGGTAATGGGCGAGCACCCCGGTCATCGCCAGCGGAATCGGCGGACAGCCCGGGATATTGATGATCGGCTTGTCCTTGATCAGGTCCGAGACGCTGACCGCGCTGGTCGGATTGGGGGCGGCCATCGGCAGTCCGCCATAGGCGGCACAGGTGCCCACGGCGATGATGGCGGCGGCATTGGGGGCGGAGTCCATCAGCATGTCCAGGTTGCTGATGCCGGCGATGGTTGAATAGGCCTTCACCGTCGGGATGGAGCCGTCGACCAGCAACAGGTACTTTCCCGCGTTCTCGCGCATCGCCTCCTCGCGCGCCGCCTCGGCCGCCCGACCGGAGGCCGCCTGCAGGGCGTGATGGTAGTCCAGCGAGATGAAGTTGAAGATCAGGTTCTCCAGCGTCGGCGCATGGGACCGGGTCAGGGCCTCGGTGCAGCCGGTACACTCTTGAAAAGAGAGCCAAATCACGGACGGGCGCCGGACCTGCTCCAGGGCGTCCGCCATCACCGGCACCAGGGTCGCCGGCAGGGCCATCACCGAGGCGGTGGTGGTGCAGAATTTGAGAAAGGCACGACGACTGACCCCTTGGCTGCGCAGCAGTTCGCCAAGGGTGGAGTTGTGGGCCATAGGAGTTCCTCCTCGTCTTATATTAGTATGTTCTCACCGGGCGTCGGCAGGCGGGGCCTGCGCTCGCGGCGCCGTCGGCGCCGTGCCCGGTGAGTGGTGACCGGCCAAAGTCACAGTAATTGACAATTCGCAATCGTTGGCAATAGGCGCCTCCGCGTTCGTGGTTGGTGGTCGCCCGGACGGGTGTCCGGCGGTCAGTTCGGTGGATCGTTTCGTTACGGTGCCGTTGCGGGTCGATACTAGCAGAAAAAATTGCCGGATTGGGTTGAGCCAGGTCAGGTGAATGGCCAAATACGGCGCCATCGGCTATTTCTCATAGTGCGCGCACGAGCTATTGGAAAAACGAGTGGATCTTATGCAAGTAATGAATCATTAACTTAATTAATTATCTAGCTAAATGATAAATTACTTATATATGGTGGAGTGCGCGTCGATCCGTGAGTCGAACGCGTGGCAGGGGAGGGGAGGGGAGGGGAGGGGGGCAGCAACGACAGCGATGGCATCGCGCACCGTCGCGTTGGTGGCTGTGAGGGGCAGGGCCGGGTCACCAGGCTTGCGGCCCTGCCCAGGGATGGGTTCAGAAGGTCAGAACCCTGTCGCTGTCGATGACCCACTGCGCCAGCGCCTTCATGGTCGAGTGCTCGGCGCCGTCGAAATAGGGATGGTTCCTGTAAAGGCCGCAGCGCGTCATGCAAGTGCCGCAAACCTTCACTACCACGCCGCGTCCGATCAAGGACTTGAGCATCTGCGAAAGATCCTGGTCGTAGCCCTCAGGCGGACGGCAGGCATCGCGGGCCAGGTCGACCGCATCGTTCATCAAGAAGCAGCGCACCGCCTGTCCGTCGTCGACCAGGGTGTCGGCCAGGCGCAGTGCGTTCCAGGTGACATCGGTGCGCGACGGGCTCGTGACGGTGCTCGATGTGCGCCCGCCCGAGGAGTACGCCCAAGGCCATGTGGCCGGTGCGTTGAACATTCCGCTGGATCAATTGCAGGCGCGGCTCCAAGACCTGCCGCCGGATCGCGAGGTCGTTGCCTACTGCCGCGGTCCCTGGTGCGTGCTCTCGTTCGAGGCGGTGGCGCGGCTGCGTGAGGCGGGATTCTCCGCGCGTCGTTTGCGCGACGGCTGGCCGGAATGGCAGCGAGCGGAATTGTCGGTGGCAAGCGACTGACCAACTGCTCTCGCACCTTGGCCGACCGGATTTTCGGGGGGGCGACCTCAGCCTTGGGGTCTGGACGCGCAGGATGGCCGTTGTCTGGTAACAGGGCGGTGCGGGAGGATCGCCGACGAGGTCCCCGGCCGACGGCATGTCGGCGACGGGGCGCCTCGGGATCGGTCGTCAGGGGACCGAGGGGGCTGGTGGAGCGGGACCTGATGCTGGAAGCCGGGGGCTCCGCGGCGCGGTCTCAGGTCACGATGTTGTAGAGGATCAGGAACGGTGCGGTAAACACGATGGCGATCGACAGCAGCTCGCTGATCGTCAGTTCCTTCATCTTAAGCAGATATCTCATTGCGGCTTGCCTGTATGTTGTGGAGGATGACGCCCGACGGGCGCGGTCTGTCTTAAACCCGACTTCGGGACCCTCGATGGGTCGGTCACGGGAATTGTTAATATATTAGTATATAACCAAATAAACGTCAATCTGGGTTTCGGAAAGTGCCGACCCGGTCACACTCCCACACCCCTCAGGGCTTTCCCGAGTCGGACGACAACGCTTAAGTATTAGTGCGTTACGCTCTCGGTTGGCGACTGAAAGGGTAAGCACCTGGTAAGCGTCTGTAATCGTTCAGGCCCCCCGTCTGCCTCAGGGCTTGCCAAAGCGCATTTACCTTCCCCGCCCGGCCCGCTAATCTGCCCCCGCCCGTTCACACCTCTTGGGGAGTCGATCCATGAAACTGCGCCTCATCGCCGTCGCTTGTTCCGCCGCGCTGCTTGCCGTGGCCCCGGCCTTGGCCGACGATACCACCCTGCGCGACCAGGCCAAGGGGGCGGGACTCGCGGCCTTACCCTTCGGGGCCGGTAAGGTGGAGAACAATCCCTTGATTCATGAGAAGATCGACCTGGGTGCCATGCTGTTCTTCGATCCCCGCCTGTCCGCCAGCGGTCTGATCAGTTGCAACACCTGTCACAACCTGGGCACCGGCGGCGACGACAATCTGCCGACCTCCGTCGGGCACGGCTGGCAGAAGGGTCCGCGCAATGCCCCCACGGTGCTGAACGCGGTCTACAACAAGGCCCAGTTCTGGGATGGTCGCGCCGCGGACCTCAAGGCCCAGGCCAAGGGGCCGATCCAGGCGGGGGTTGAAATGGCCAACCAGCCGGAGGCGGTGGTCAAGACGCTGAAGAGCATGCCGGAGTATGTGGAGCGCTTCCACCGCTCCTTCCCCGGTGAGCCGGACCCCGTGACCTTCGACAATGTGGCCAAGGCCGTCGAGGCCTTCGAGGCGACCCTGGTGACCCCGTCCGCGCCCTTCGACACCTGGCTCGAAGGTGACGATGCCGCCCTGAGCGACGAACAGAAGCAAGGCCTGGCGCTCTTCATCGGCAAGGGCTGCACCGCCTGCCATAGCGGGGTGAACGTCGGCGGTCAGGCCTATTTCCCGTTCGGTCTGATCAAGAAGCCTGGCGCCGACATCCTGCCGCCCGGCGACAAGGGGCGCTTTGCCGTGACCAAGACCGCCTCCGATGAATACGTCTTCCGCGCCGCCCCACTGCGCAACATCGCGCTCACCGCTCCCTACTTTCATTCGGGTCAGGTCTGGGACCTGCAGCAGGCGGTCGCCATCATGTCCACCGCCCAACTCGGCAGCGAGATGTCGGCGCAGGACACCGGGCTGATCGCCACCTTCCTGACCGCGCTCACCGGCCAGCAGCCCCAGGTGCCTTACCCGATCCTTCCGGTGGAGACCAAGGACACGCCCAAGCCCAGGTTCTGAGCCGCTTCAAACGCCTCGGCCTGCCGATATTGCCCCTCCACGAGTCGCTCCACGACCGACCCAAGGGCGGAAAAGTCCGGCGTGTCGTCGTCGTGGCGCATGCTCGAACAGGTCCTCGCCATGCGGCAGTACATGGCGACCTTTTGCGCCAGGTGGGCGGGCGCGGCCTTGCTGTCGGCGGGGGACAGGCTGACCAGACAGGCCGCCGTCACGAAGTGGGCGGCCTGGCGCGCGAAGTCCATCTCCAGCAGGTCCGACTGCGGATTGCTCTCCACATAGATGGCATGAACGGCGTGATGGGTCGCGGCCAGTTCCTCCGCCGTGGCGTCACCCTTGGCCGCTACCTCCACCGCGTGGCGGATACGCGGATCTTTCGCGAGATCCAGCACCTCACCGATAAATGTCGCCGCCAGTTGACGCTGGGCCCGCAGCGGTAGGGCACCGAGGCGGTTCTTGAAATCCAGGTAGTTGGTTATCCTGGTCATTGGTCGTTCCTCTTCATGGATGAGCGTTCTTTCACCCGCGCTATGGGTCTGCGCGTGAGACCGATGGGGCCATGGCGGGTCCCGTCTCACCCGCATCAGCCGGCGGCGGGGCTTCGAGTTGTTCCAACGTCTCCAACTCGGCGACCCGCTCGGGCGGATATCCCAGCCCTTTGAAGTCCATGATGCCGTCGCGCGCATGACAGTCCCGGCAGGCGCGGCCGCGGCGCTGGATGCCGTGGTTGACCATGAGGGTCCCCATCTGGCGCATCCAGTGCGGCTCGACGTTCACCAGCTTGCCGTCCACCAGCGGATACTTGGTCTGCCAGCCTCCGGTCACCCCGAAATAGGACATGAACTCGTCCATCATGTACAGCTTGAAGGGCGTCTGGTACATGCGCTGGATGATGGGATCACGCACCGCCTGCGCGACCGCCGCCCGGGGGTCGCCGGTTTCATAATACACCGGATAGTCGAACGGCAGGATCATGGCGCCGAACGGCCCCTGATTACCCATGTCCTCGTACATCATGGCGTTGAAGAGTTTGAAGGGATAGATCCGACTGTCCCCCGTCGTCATCGCCGTGCGCAGATTCCGGTCGATCATCTGGCGGCGCCGCTCAAGCATCGCCGGGGACAGTTGCGACAGTGGATCGGTTGCGGTCCTGACGTACGACTCGACCTCGATATCGGGATAGGTCTGCTTGAGTGTCAGCGCCGCCGCACGCACCGCGGCGATGACCTCAGGGTCCGTAATGCGTGCCATCTGCTGCATCAGTGGATCGTAGTTGGTCGTCCCGTTCGGATTGTTGCCGAGCGCATTGGCCAGGAAGGTCCCATTGCCGTTGAACCAGAGGAAGGTGAAGCCCTTGCCGACCGCCCCGGAGCGATAGATATCGGTTGGTTCGAAGATCCCCTCATCGGCGTTCCAGGTCGGATGAACCCAATCACGCAACACCACATTGCTCGCCTGCAGCTCCTGGATATGACAGGTCTCGCAGGCCAGGCGGGCCACATGGCCATTGAGTAATGCCTTGTCTTTCGAGCTGTTGTGCGGGGCGCGGCTGTGACAGGTCCGACAGGATACCTCCCGGTCGGGCAGGTCGTTGGCGACCAGATCCACGCCCAGTCGCCCGCGGGGAATCCGGTGCCCCTCGGGCACATGACAATCCGTGCACTGGACCTGTGCCGCGGCATGGACATCATCCTGGGGGCTGAAGGGATTGCCGCGCTTGGCGCCGCGGTGCACGATCCGCTGATGCTCAGTGCCGAGCGCCTGGGCGGCCTGATTGTGCAGATAGGCATCGCCGCCCATGTTGTGCTGATGACAGCGCAGACAGTGGTCGTTGCGAATCGGTCCCACCGCCAGCGCCGCGCGCAGACTGCGATCCTGGTTCCACCGCTGACCATGCGCGTCGCGGATGACATGGCGCTGATTCATGTCGTACTCGGTCGAATGACAGATCAGACAGTCGATCCCGTCCTTGGCGTCGTCCGGCACGTCGCCGATCGGCATCATCTTCTCGGTGGCTGGTTGATAATTGCCGCCGATATGGCATTGACCGCAGCCCTCGCTGCGCAGTTCGACCGCGCCGCCCGCCGCCGCGGGACGGCTGGCGACCAGCGCGGCCCAGCCGGTCCAGGTGAAACTGCCGGGGATACCGCAGGCGCGGTCGATCTTGCCGACCGGGATCTTGCGCGAGCCCCCGGCGTTGACCTGGCGTCCATCATAGCCATAGGTCGAGAAGCCGCCGGAATCGCTCTGGAACTTGAAATGGACGGTATTGACCAGGTTATCGAGGGTGTCGACCGTACGCCGGCGGCCATCAGGCCCGCGCACCGTCATGGTGGCGTGGCAGCCCAGACAGGTGCGCGGCCCCTCGTAACGGCGGATGCCGGCATCGCGAAAATAGTCGATATGCCGGGGCTGGGTGTCCCGGATGAGCGACTGCGTATTCATCAGCATCTCGATCTTGACCTGGCGGGCGAGCGGCGCCTGATCGGCGTCGACGATGGCCGCGGCCCTGGCGTAGCGCGCCTTCCGGCTGAGGTCGCGGGCCAGGGCCTCGAACTGCGGTTCAGTCAGCGTCTGACTGCTCGCATAGGTCAGGAGGGCATTGGTCTTGCCGACATAGGCATCGAACAGCGGCGGATAGATGAACTGGTAGGCCAGCGCCAGCCCGATCAACGCGATGATGGCGAAGCGCAGGCGGCGGCTGGTCGCGAAATGGCGCAAGCGGTACATGGAGGTAGTCATGGTGCGATCCCCGGCGGCCCCTTCGGCAAGGCCGCGGCTGGTGACGGACGGATCATCGGTGCGTCGGCGCCTCGGTCTCACGGTGCCAACCGGTCAACATCGCCCGCGGATTGGTGAGGGGCGTCTCCCCGGTGGTGATGATATAGACATGCACCATCAGAAAGAGTACCAGGCCATAGGCGACCGTCAGGTGGGTCATGGCAATGATCCAGACGGCGCCGATTCCGAACAGTGTCTCGGGCAGGTAGGCTGCAAACAGGAAGGCCCAGCCGCTGAGGATCAGCAAGGGCATCAGCAGATACATCACACCCAGATAGCTCAGTTGCTGCAGGACGTTGAACTTCATCGCGGCAGTCACCGCGAAGGGATGCGGCGCACCGTGGAAGATGCCGTAACCATAGTAGCGGACCTGCGCGCTGAGCCGTCCCGCCAGACCGCGCCACTGCACGCGATAGTGGCGGCCGTTAGCGGTCACCAGATTACCGACGACGAAGCCGATCCAGCCGAGCGTCAGTGCGATGCCGGCGGCATTGTGGATCGGCACCGCCCGTTTGAAGCTCAGCAGCCAGGGGGTGCCGGCATAGTGCATACTGGCACCGGAGACGATCAGCACCAGAAACAGCAGGGCGCTGAGCCAGTGCCAGAGTCGCAGCCAGCGCGGATACAGATAAACGGCACTCATGGTTGCCTCTCCCCTGAGCGTTGATGGGCGCGATAACGACCGACGCCATGGGCCATCAGCCCCAGCGCGGTCAAGCCGATAACGACCAGGCCCAGTGCGTCGATCAGCGGACTGCGGCTCAGGCCGACCACATAGGCCTCGTTGAACACCGCCTTGGCGAACAGCCCGTCGCGGGCCAGGTCCTCCCTGGAACGATAGGCGTAGAGCCGACTGAGCAGACGCTGATTCCCGGAATGACAGTTGACGCAGGTCAGATTGCTCTCCTTGGCCGGCAGGATCTGGTGCGACACCCGTTGCGTCTCATCCGCGCCCACCGCCGGCGGCGTATGGCACTCGACACAGCGCACGGCCAGCCAATGGGCCTCGCGGTTGGGCAGCCAGCGGTGGAGATCGCTCAACGGATCGCGGACCTGCTCGTGACAGGACAGGCAGACCCGGTTATCGTCCTGGACGATCTCGCTGAGCGGTTTGCCGACCGTGGAGACGCGAAAACCGTGCGGGTCGTGACAGGAGTAACAGCCGAAGCCGCGCGCCTGTGGGTCGTCCGAGTTGGCGTGGATGCTCTTGGCGTATTGTGCGGCGATGGCCTGAAACGGGTAGTCGCTGCGTGTGGGGTCCTGCGTGTGGCAACCGACGCAATCGAGTTGCTCACTGGTGGCGGTTTGCGGGTGGGGATAGTACCGGTAGTCCTGCGCGTGACACTTGACGCACGGCAGTTGGCCATGGACCGATTCCGCCAAATCGCGCGGATCGATAAACAGATCGACCAGTTTGCCCGTATCGCCATCCCGGTAGGCCAGGGTTGCCATGGCATGACAGCGCAGACAGGCGCGATTGTCCGGACGCGCGGGAGGGCTCAGCGGTGCGGAGCCGGCAGCCGCACCCTGGGCGATCAGCGGCGCGGCCAGGGCGAAACACATCAGGGACATCAGGGCGGCCAAACGTCGGCCGCGTCGAGGTCCAGGGCTCGTGTCGTTCATTGAGTGTTCCTCGAGTGCTCCTCGCGGCGAAAAGCGGTCGCGGACCGGACCGGCCGGGCAGTCGACGCCATGGGGTCAGACCAAGACTAGCACACGGCGATTCACCTGCTGCCCCGCGGCCCCGCGGCTCCCTTGGATTCAGACCCCTTCGATCAGCGGGCTGTCGCGGTCAGCAATCAAAAATTGGACAAGTTGGAAGATCCGGTCTATAACTAGTCTAGCAGAACATCAGAATATAATTATATTCACATAAGCTTGACAGTTGTCAATGACAACGTGATTTCGGGTCGGCGTGTCGGAGGATGCGCTGACCGGCGGTTGTAACTTTGTCGAGGCGCAAGGTGGGACAGCACGCATGAACACCGAACCACGGGCAGACGAGCAGGCAATCGGCCCCTTTCTGGCCGATCAACTGGAGGTCCGCGGGATCAGTCGCCGCGGTTTCGTGAAGTTTGTGCTCGGCATCACCGCCGCCATGGGTCTGCCGTTTGGCATGACCGCGCGGGTGATGGCGGCGCTGGAGCGGCCTTCCGCACGGCCTTCGGTGATCTGGCTGCATTTTCAGGAGTGCACCGGCTGCACCGAATCCCTGCTGCGGGCGACCCATCCGACCGTCGAGGGCCTGATCCTCGACCTGATCTCGCTCGATTACTCGGAGACCCTGCTGGCGGCGGCCGGCCATCAGGCCGAACGGGCGCTGCACGACGCCATGGAGCAGAACCAGGGCCGGTTCATCCTGGTCGTCGAGGGCTCGGTGCCGACCGCGGACCATGGCAATTTCTGCAAGGTCGCCGGCCGGACGCCCCAGGACATGCTGCACGCGATTGCCCCGCAGGCGGTCGCGGCGGTCGCCATCGGGTCCTGCGCCTCCTGGGGTGGGGTGCAGAGCGCCGCGCCGAATCCGACCGGCGCGGTCGGATTGCGTGAGGCACTGGGACTGGAAGGCATCCTCAAGGCGGATGGCAGCGTCCTGCCCGTCGTCAATCTGCCGGGTTGTCCGGCCTCGCCCTACAACCTGCTGGCGACCCTGCTCTATTACCTGACCCTGCACCGCCTGCCCGAACTCGACGCCAAGGGCCGGCCCAAGTTCGCCTACGCGCGCCTGATCCACGAGAACTGTGAGCGCCGGCCACATTTCGATGCCGGGCGCTTCGCCGAGCAGTTCGGCGACGCCGGCCATCGTCAAGGCTGGTGTCTCTACAAGCTGGGCTGCAAGGGTCCCGAGACCTATGCCAACTGTCCGGCGATCCAGTTCGGCGATGTCGGCGCCAACGCCTGGCCGGTCGGGATCGGTCATCCCTGTTTCGGCTGCGCGGAACAGGGGGTGGGTTTTCACAAGGCCCTGCATGAGCAGGCCAAGGTCCTGTCGGTCACCCCGACCTCGCTCTTCCCCGGGGTTTTCACCGAGCACCCCGGCGGCGTCACGCTGGCCGCGGCGGCGGTCGCGGGCGCGATCGGCGGCGGGGCCTTGGTCTATGCCTTGGAGGCCGGCAACAAACTCAAACAGGCGGAGCGCCAATCCATACCGGCCACGGATGACGAGGCTTGAACGGACCGGAGGCAGCCAATGAACACCAATCGTCGCGATTTTCTCAAGCTCATGGCCGCGGGGGCCGCGACCGCGCTCGCCCCAGTCCCGGCCCAGGCGCGCCCCCCGAAAGCCCTGGCGCCGGGGGCGGTGGGCATCCTCTACGACGCCACGCTCTGTATCGGCTGCAAGGCCTGCGAGGTCGCCTGTAAGTCCGCCAACCAGATGCCGATGGATCACGACTCGGGCCTCGAGCAGGTCCATGGCGTGCGCGGGGTCTGGGATGCCCCGGATGACCTGAACAGCCAGACCATGAGCAAGATCAAGCTCCTTGCTACGGGTGACGGGGGCCAAGGCGGGTTCAGCTTCATCAAGCGTGCCTGCATGCACTGTGTCGATCCCAACTGCGTGTCGGCCTGTCCGGTCAGTGCCCTGACCAAAGACCCCACGACCGGTATCGTCCGGTATAACCCCGATGCGTGCATCGGCTGCCGCTATTGCCAATTGGCCTGTCCGTTCAACGTCCCGAAGTTCGAGTATGACAAGCCCTTCCCGAAGATCGTCAAGTGTCAACTGTGTGCCGAGCGGGTCGCGGACGGCGACATCCCGGCCTGTTGCGCGGCCTGTCCGACCGGCGCCTGTCTGTTCGGGCCGGTCACTGATCTCTTGGGTGAGGGACATCGGCGGCTGGCCTTCCAGCCCGGCGAGTCCCAGGACTATCCACTGCACCGACTGGGGAGCGGTGACCAGCGCACGGCCAGGGTGACCGGCTATGTGCCGAGCATCTATGGCGAGACCGAGACCGGCGGCACCCAGCAATTGCTGATGGCGGGCGTGCCCTTCGCTCAGTTGGGACTGCCGCCGCTCGGCAACGACTCGCGCGCCCGGCTCTCCGAGACCATTCAGCACACCCTGTATCAGGGCATGGTCGCACCCGCGCTGCTGTTCGGCGGACTGGTCTATACGGTCTTCCGCAACGCCCGCGAGGGCTGCGAGGACCCGGCGCCCCCGGCCGATGCAAACACTGAGCCGCAGGAGGATCACCATGACTGAGGTCTATCGTCCCGTCGGCGGTCGGCTACTGACCCCGCAGTTCTATTTCATGGGGACCCTGGCACTGATCGCGGGTTACTTCCTGGTGCGCCGCTTCGTCTTTGGGATCGGCGACGTCGCCAATCTCAGTGACGGCTTCCCCTGGGGGCTGTGGATTACCTATGACGTGGTCGTCGGCACCGCCTTGGCGTGCGGCGGGTATGCGATGGCGATCCTGGTCTATGTCTTCCACCGCTGCCAATTCCATCCGATGATTCGGGCGGCACTCCTGACCAGTGTCTTCGGTTATACCCTGGCGGGGGCCTCGATCGTGGTGGATGTCGGGCGCTACTGGAATCTCTATAATGTCTTCCTGCCGCAATACATCAATCTCCGCTCGGTGATGCTGGAGGTGGCCCTGTGCGTGACCACCTATACCCTGGTGCTGTGGATCGAATTTTCACCCACGATCCTGGAGGCCATGAAGGCCAACCGCCTGCTGCGGCTGATGCGCCACCTGTTGTTCCTGTTCATCGGGGTCGGCATCCTGCTGCCGACCATGCACCAGTCGTCGCTGGGATCGCTGCTGATCATCGCCGGGTACAAGGTCCATCCCCTCTGGCAGAGCAATCTGATCCCGCTGCTGTTTCTGATCACGGCCGTGGCCATGGGTTATGGCATGGTGGTGTTCGAGTCGCTCTACGCCGCGGTCAATCTGGGGCGTCGGCTCGAAACCGCCATGCTCGCGCGCATCGGCGCGATCATCCCCTGGCTGCTGATCGTCTGGCTGGTGCTGCGGATCGGGGATCTCGGCCTCGCCGGCAAGCTCGGATTGCTGTTACAGCCCGGACCTGAGCCGATCCTGTTCGCGGCGGAAACGGCCCTGTTCATCTATGCTGGCTTCATCCTGCTCGACCCGCACCGACGCATCCGACCCAGCGCCCTCTTCTGGAGCGCTCTGGCGGTGGTACTGGGCGGTGCGCTCTATCGCTTCAATGCCTTCCTGATCGCCTATGATCCGGGTCCCGGTTGGCACTATTTTCCGGCGGTCGGCGAGATGATGATCACCCTGGGCTTTTTCGCTTTCGGGATCATGGCTTATCTGTTCTTCGTCAAGAAGACGCCGGTGTTGTCCGCGAAGCCTTAGTAACGACGCGACGAGTATTCCCCAATGCGCGGCGCCTGGGCGCCACCCGCAAACCAATTGGAGACCCCGACCGTGAGCACCAAACGCATTTCTATCGATCCGGTGACCCGTATCGAGGGACACCTGCGGATCGATTGTGACATCCGGGACGGCAAGGTCGTCGATGCCTGGTCCAGCGGTCAGATGTGGCGCGGGATCGAGACCATCCTGAGCGGGCGCGATCCCCGCGACGCCTGGCTCTATACGCAACGTATCTGCGGGGTCTGCACCACGGTCCATGCGATCTGCTCGGTGCGCGCCGTGGAAAACGCCCTGGGGCTGGAGATTCCACTCAACGCCCAGTTGCTTCGTAACCTGATCATGGCCGCCCATGGCATTCATGATCATATCGTGCATTTCTATCAACTCTCCGCGCTGGACTGGGTGGATGTCGTCTCCGCGCTGGACGCCGATCCACAGGCCACCGCAACGCTGGCGCAAGGTCTGTCGAACTGGCCCAACAACAGCGCCGCACACTTCGCCGAGGTCCAGGGGCGGGTCAGGAAATTCGTCGCCGGCGGGCAGCTCGGGATCTTCGCCCACGGCTATTGGGGACACCCGGCGATGAAGCTGCCGCCCGCGGCCAATCTGATGGCAGTCGCCCATTATCTGGAGGCGCTCGACTATCAGCGCCGGGCCAACCAGATCGTCGCCATCCTGGGCGGCAAGACCCCGCACATCCAGAACCTGGCGGTCGGCGGGGTCGCCAACGCGATCAACCCGGATGAGCAGTCCGCCTTGAACATGGAGCGGCTCGCCTATGTCCGAACGCTCATGGACGAGTTAGGCGGTTTCGTGCGGGAGGTGTATCTGCCCGATGTCACCGCCATCGCGGGGCTCTACGCGGCCTGGCTGCCCTATGGCGAGGGCGTCACCCATTATCTTTCCGCACCCGATTTTCCGCGCGATGCCAAGGGTACCGACTTCGGCATGCCGGGCGGCTATATCCCGAATGCCGATCTCGCCCGGTTTCACCCGCTCACCCACTTCGGCGACCCCTATTTCGAGCAGAATGTCAAGGAGAGCATCAAGCACAGTTGGTATCAGGGGGACTGGACCCGTTCGCCCTATGAGGAGGACACCGTTCCCCACTATACCGACTTCAACCAGGAAGGCGCCTATTCCTGGGTCAAGTCGCCCTCGTTCGCCGGCCTGCCGGCGCAGGTCGGCCCGCTCGCCAATGTCCTGGCGATGGTGGCCGCGGGCCATGAAGGCACCAAGCGCTATCTGGATCTGGCGCTTGCGCGCATCGCCGCCGTGACCGGCTCCGCGGTGCCGGTCACGGCGCTGCACTCGACCCTGGGCCGGCACGCGGCACGCTGCGTGCGCACCCAGGTGCTCTATGACATGCTGCTGGAAAACTACGAGGCCCTGATCGCCAACATCGCCGGCGGCGACTACACCAGTTTCAATCCGCCGATCTTTCCCAAGGGCGAACAGATGGGCTTCGGGTTCCACGAGGCCCCGCGCGGCATCCTGTCGCACTGGATCGTGATCGAGAACGGCAAGATCAAGAACTACCAGGCCGTGGTGCCCTCGACCTGGAACGCCGGGCCGCGCAACCAGGACGACGCGCGCGGACCCTACGAGGCGGCCCTGATCGGCAATCCCGTCCTCGACGAGGAACGCCCGTTGGAGGTGTTGCGCACCGTGCACTCGTTCGATCCCTGCCTGGCCTGCGCGATCCATTTGCACGATAACGAGCGGCAACGGGTGATCCGTGTCAGCACTGTCTGAATCGGCGGGACCGCAAGGCACCAGCGGTATCTTGCTGCTGGGATTGGGCAATCTGCTCTTGGGCGACGAGGGCCTGGGTGTCCATGTGCTGCGGCGGCTCGTCGCCGGATACCACTGCGAGCCGCCGATCACCCTGATCGATGGCGGCACGGCCGGTTTGGAATTGTTGCCGCTGTTTCGGGACCATGCCCGGATTCTGCTGATCGATGCCCTGGACAGCGACCGGCCGCCGGGCACGGTCAGCCTGATCCGCGATCAGGACATCCGGCGCGCCCTGGAGGTCAAACTCACCCTGCATCATCTGGGCCTCGCCGAGGTGTTGGCGCTGCTCGCTCTGCTCGATGAGATGCCCGCCGAACTGGTATTGATCGGCGTGGCGCCGCAACGCATGGCCCTGGACCTCGAACTGTCGCCCGCCATCACCGCGGCCATCCCCGTGGTCATCGCGGCCGTGCAATCGGTTCTGGCCGGGTGGGGGGTGCGCCTTGACCCGGTCGCCGCGCCAGGGCAGCAAGTGTGCCGGCGCGCAAACCTGACCAACCCAACCAACGAGGATCATTCGATGAACGCAATCGACAATTTCTCCTGTCTGCGCCGCTCCCCACTCAGTGAGGGCCTGACGGATGATCAACTGCGGGCCTTGACCGGCATTACCTGCTGCCGGCGCCTCCAGGACCACGAGGTCTTGATCGAAGAGGGCAAGATCGACAACAGTCTGCACGTCATTACCGAGGGGGCCCTGGCCGTGACCCGGAACCTGGGCAAGGGAGACTACACCACGATCCACGTCCTGCGCACGGGCGACATGGCCGGGGAGATGGGCTTCGTCACCGGTCGGCCGCACTCCGCGACCCTGCGATCCCTGGGTTGCACCCAGGTGTGCAGTTTCGAGCGCGCCGCGTTCGAGGACCTGGTGACCGACGAACCCTGGATGATCTATCGGGTGATGCAGAACATCGTTCAGGTAGGGCATGGTATCCTGCGCCGGATGAACGCCGAGTACGTGGAGCTCACCAAGTACATCACCCAGTCCCACGGCGTCTATTGAGCGCACCGCGCGGCAGCCGTCTAGTGCCCCTCGGCCGCCACCTGCCAGGTCAACGCAACCGACTGATCTTCTAACGCCCTCTCCCCTTGTGGGGGAGGGCTGGGGCGGGCGGCTGAACGGCTACCCGGGGGGTCGGTAGGCGTTCGCCGGTTCGTCGCCGCGGGCGCCAGGCCGACTCATCATCCCCGCCCGGCACGCCCGCGCGCGCTCACACCAAACCGCCGCGCATTGATTCCCCAGGGTCCGCCTCCAGTTTCCTACAACATCGAACCGTACCCCCGATCATGAGGAGCGAAAATCATGTCAACGGCTGTGCTGAAGGTCCCTGTGGATGGTGAGGGCTTCCTGGTTGACCGCGACGACTGGAGCGAGGAGATTGCCGCGGCGCTTGCCCGCGGCGACGGCTTTGAACTGACCCAGCAGGTGCGCGACTTCATCAACGAGGCCCGTGCGATGTACGAACAAGACGGCGTGGTACCGCCGCTGCGCATCTTCGCCAAGAAGCAGGGTGTCACCACCAAGGACCTCTACGAGATCTTCAAGAAGGGACCCATGAAGCTCATCTGCAAATGGGGTGGTCTGCCCAAGCCGACCGGTTGTGTCTGAACCTTTGGGGTGATCCTTCGCCGATCGTGGTAGTTTACTGCGCCATCGGCTCGCCAATGGGTGTCGGCACCCTCACCCAGGCTGCCAAGCCGCCGCCGCGGCGATTCTCCAACCAGACCTGCCAGCCGTTGGCCTGGGCCAACTGGCGCACGATGGCCAGCCCCAGCCCGGTGCCCCCAGTGACCGGGCTGCGGGAGGCGTCGACCCGGTGGAAGGGCCGGAAGACCGCCTCCAGTTGGTCCTCCGGGATGCCCGGACCCTGGTCGATGATGCCGATAAGGCAGGCGCCGTCGCTCAATTGCGCGCGCAGTTCGATCGGTGCGGCGCCGGCATAGCGCTGTGCGTTGGCCAGGAGGTTGCCGAGCACCCGCCGCAAGGCCGCGGGCGGGGCGCTGAGGCACAGGTCCGGACACTGCACTGTGACCTCGGCGCCGGCCTCCCAGGCGCGCCCGGCCAAGGCCTCCAGCATGGCGGTCAGGTCCACCGGTACCGCGGCCTCGCCGTCCAGGCCGCGGGCCAGTTCCAGGACGTCCCCCACCAGCCGGTTCATCTCCTCCACATCGGTTTCCAGCCGCTCGATCCAGGTCGGATCGGGGCGCCGCTGGAGCATCGCGAGCGCCAGGCGCATCCGTGCCAGCGGGGTGCGCAGGTCGTGGGACAGGCCCGCCAGCAGGGTGGTCCGCGCCTCCAGCAGGTCATGGACCTGGCGGGCCAATTGGTTGAAGCGGCGCGCCAGGCACGCCAGTTCGCGTGGACCCGTCTCCGGCAGGAGCTCCGGGGTCGCGCCGCGGCCGAGGACGGCGGCGGCGGCGTCAAAACGCTTGAGCGGCGCCACCGTGCTGTGACCGAGCCACCAGGCGGCAAGGCCAGCCAGGAGCAGGGCGGCCGACAGGGTCAGCAGGGCGGCGGCCAGCGGCTGGGGGCCGACGCGGCTGCGCGCAAAGCCCAGCCATAGCGTCCGGCCGGCCGTCGGCACCCCAGCCCACAACCAGGGCTCGGCCCCCGCGGCGACGCTCGCCAAGTCCAGGGGCGCCCCGGTGCGTTGTGTCAGTTGCGCCTCCAGTTCGCGCACATAGATGCCGTGCCAAGCCGTCCACACCGCCCCCGGCGGCGGCGCGGCGGCCAGCGTCAGCCCGTGGGACGCCGTCAGTTCCCGCTCGAAGGCCGGGCGGGTCTCGGGCGGCAGTTCGGCCCAGGTCTGGGCGGCAAGCACCATCAGGCCGGCCAGATCGCTGGTCGCCCGCCGGGCCAGGGGCTGCATGAGCAGGAAGACCACGGCGAGCGTCGTCAGCACCTCGAACAACACGAAGACCAGGGCGAGCCGCAGCGCGTTCTGCTGGCGCAGCGTCAGATTCCAGGACATGCGACCGGCCCTAGGATTCGGCGCCGCGCGGATTGAACAGATAGCCCGCGCCGCGCAGGGTGCGGACATAGACCGGATTGGCAGGGTCGGGCTCGATCTTGCGCCGCAGGCGTGCTACCCGGATGTCCACGGTGCGGTCATAGGGATCGCGCTCGTAGCCCTTGAGGAGATCCAGGAGCAGGTCCCGGGACAGCACCCGATTGGGCCGCTCGATGAAGACCTTGAGCAGGTCGTACTCGGCGCCGGACAGGCCGAGGTCCTGGTCCCCGCGCAGCAGCCGACGGGCCCCCTGGTCGAGCCGGTAGGGGCCGAAGCGCTCCCCCTGCGGGTGCGGTGTCGGCGTCGGTGCCGGGCCTTGGGCTCGCCGCAGCAGGGCGCGCAGGCGGGCCAGTAACTCCCGTGGGCTGAAGGGCTTGGCCAGGTAGTCGTCGGCGCCGAGTTCCAGGCCTACCACCCGGTCGATCTCCTCGCCGCGGGCCGACAGCATCAGGATCGGCACGCTGGAGTGCGTCCGCAACGCGCGGGTGAGGACCAGGCCGTCTTCGTTGGGCAGCATCAGGTCCAGGACGATGGCATCCGGCATGGCCTGTTGCATGGCGCGGCGCATCGCGTCCCCGTCGCCGGCCAGGTCGACGACGAAGCCGGTGTCGGTGAGATAGGCGCAGAGGAGGTCCCGCAGTGCGGGATCATCGTCTACCACCAGGATGCGGGCGCTGGGGTTCATGCCGTCATCTTAGCCGAGAACGCGGCGTCGCTGACCGCACGGATACACGCCGTTACACACCGATACAGGCCGCTACGGCGCTGACAAGGTGTTGCTACAGGGCGGGTCGAGCATGGGCACCATGATCACCAAGGCCGTTCTGAGTATTTTCACCGCCACCCTGTGCCTGGCCGCGGCGCCGGCGCCGGCGCAGACACCGCAACCGTTTCGCAGCCTCAAGGAAATCCGAGAGCGCGGTGTCGTCATGCAGCAGTGGGAAAGCAGTTGTGCCGCGGCAGCGGTGGCCACGGTGCTCACCTACGGCTTCAACGATCCGGTCAGCGAGCGCCTCGCCGCCGCGCGCATGCTGGAGCTGACCGCCCCGGCCAAGGTCAAGGCGCGCGGCGGGTTCTCCTTGCTGGACTTGCAGCACTTCGTCACGGGTCGCGGTTATCGGGGCAGTGCCTACCAGCACCTCGGATTCGATGACCTGCGCGTCTTTCACGCCCCCATCGTGCCCATCAATCAGCACGGCTACAACCATTATGTGGTGTTCAACGGGGTCACGGGCGATCGGGTCTTACTCGCCGACCCGGCCTTTGGGAACCGCACCCTGTCCATCGCCGGCTTCACTGCCGTCTGGATGGAGGGAATGGCCTTTGTCGTTACCCGCCCGCCGTCTCCCTGAGTATCACCATGAAGAACACCGCCCTGCGCCTTTTGCTGGCCTGCTGCGCAACACCCGTGCCCACGCTTGCGTTGTCACAAACGCCGCAAGACGCGGCGGCCTCCCGGGCGCCTGGCGCTGATTCCGCCACCGCAACCGTCGAATCGTTACGGCAACAACTGGCGGCCCAGCGGGCGATCAACCAGCAGTTGCATACGCGCGTCAAGGCCCTGGAAGGACAACTGGCCGCCGGCAAACGGGGCGGCGGGTCGCCGCTCATCGGCCTCGATGCCAACGCCGCCAAGCCCCCGGTGGAGGCGCAAGCCGCGAACAGCGCGATGGAAGAGGCCTTGGTCACCAAGGGGCTGGTGCTGCTGCCTAGCGGCACCTTCCGCCTTACCCCGAGCCTGACCTGGTTCCACGACGGACAGGGCGATGACCATTATGAGTCCATCGCCTATGGCCTGGGTCTGGAGGCCGGCCTCCCCTGGGGCATGGCCGCCGCGCTGTATCTGCCTTATATCCAACGCGACTACCCGTTGGGGCGAGCCGACGGCACGGGTGATGTATCGGTCAGTCTTGGCAAGCGGCTCACGCAGGAAACCGCATCCTGGCCGTCACTGGTGGCGCGACTTGCCTACACCCATGACAACGGCAGCGCCCCGTTCGCCCCCGTACCGATTGGCGACGGCTTGCGCTCGCTCACGCTGTCACTGTCAGCCGTCAAGCGCAGCGAGCCGGTGGCGCTGTATGGCACGGTATCCTATGGCTACGCCTGGTCCAGAACCGCGACCTTTTGGGACGGTGCGGGCTATCAGACCGGCCGTCTCACGCCGGCCGATCGCTTTGGCCTGACCCTGGGCGTCACCCTGGCCGCGACCCCCGCTATTTCACTCGATGCGGGGCTGTCCTTTGACTTTCCAGGCAATGATAAGGTTGAACCGCTGGACGGCGAGGCCTACCGCAGCGCGGCCGCCACGGCCGGTTACATCAACCTGGGCGCCGACTTTACACTGGGCAAGAACCTGTTTCTGAACCTCTCGACGGCGGCCGGGGTCACGGACGACGCCAACGACTTCATCGTCTCGGTGTCACTGCCGTACCGCTTTTAGTGGCACTGATACAGTCTGACACGATGGGAAACCAAGCGATACTCCCTGGTCATGGTGCCGAAACACCCTCAGTGAATAATGTCTCTACCGCCACACGGAGAAACGCCCCAAGTGACACGCGGTTCACGAGGGGCCGTTTGCGGACGCGGCTGTCAGTATGGGTTGATAGCCGAACCATGTGCTCCACAACAGTCGCTTGAGGAAATTCAAATGAACGCAAAAGCCTTGTTGATCGCCCTGCTGGCCAGCGCCGCTTGCACGGCAGCCGCGGCGGATCAGACCACTGCGACCCAGGTCGCTCAGGGGCAAAGCAGCCAGCCAGCCCCGATTCAGCTCAGCGCCGCACAGATGGACCAGGTCGTGGCCGGTGGCAAGGGCCCCGGCACCGGCGTCTGCACCGGCACCGGTATCCCGAAGCTTGACGGCACCGGTCCGAAATACGGCAAGAAATAGGCCGTAAGCCGTGGTTGATGCACCGCCCCCGTCACCGGGGGCAGTGCAGCCGCGCTCGCAGAAGATCAACGACTGCGCGGCAAGATATTGATTACTCGCACCCAATCAGTGCCCGAGAAGGCTTCCCCGTAGGTGGTCAAACCGGTCAGTGTCAGTTTATTATCGCCGCCGATAATCAAGCCATTCAGTGTCTTGATCGCATCGATGTCGAACTTGGCGACGAAATTACCCCGATCATCGGCTTTCGAGCTGGCGATCAGAACACCGTTCAGATAGACCGAGTGGACCTCCACGTCGCCATAGGGAACTTCGGTATGCACCGTCACAACATTGCCTGCGCTGCCAATATTCAAAGCGCTTGGCGAAACCTGGATGACGGTTTCAAACGCCTGGGCCTGCCAGGCTGATGCGCAGAGCATTAACCCTGCTACCAGGAGTGAAGCTCGGGAAAGCCGGCTGGATAACATCATGATTCTCCAAACATGAACGATCTGTTGACGCCAATCACCGGGTAGCCGCGACGCCGATCAGGCAGCAGCGAACCTACCCACTTACACCATCTCTCCATAAGTATAGCTGAATATTGTAACGCCTCTGGCCCATCTCGCGGCAGTGACGACCGCAAGCGGTTGGAAATGCAGAATCCAACACAGTAGCCGCGTCAGGTAATCCGGGTCACCCCGACGTCAACAGGTGAGCGGCCGTCACCTCTCGGTCCAAGGCTGACTGGGGGCCTGGGGCCCGTTCGGCATGGTCTGTTGGACCAGCACCTCCAACCTGGCCGCAGCGCCCCAAACCAGCCGTCGCCGGCCGCACAGATACACGCCGTTACACACCGATACAAGCCGTTACGGCGCTGACAAGACGGTGCTACAGGATCCGGCGAGAATCGGTACCGTCATCATCGAGGCAGTTCCGATCATCAACCGCCTGACCCTCTCCGTGCTGCTCTGCGTCTTCGCCGCTGCGACCTGGGGCCAGGATCCGACCGCGGCGCCAGGCAGACCGCTGGACCTCAGCTTGCCGAGCGGCTCCCTGACCAGGACCTGGGGTTCGCCCACTGGCGCGGATGCCGCACGGTTGCCGGCCCTGGGTGAGCAACCCGGCGGTCCCGGCGCGGTCGGGGGGGGCGGCGGTGTCGGGCGCAGTGGCAGTCACCGCGCTGACTTGCCCTACGGCACCGGCTACGAGGCCAGGCACGGTCATGGCGGGGGCGGGGGCGGGCGTGGGGGCGGCATGGGACGGGGACGCTGAGCGTTGACACCCTAGAATCTACTCTTGGAAGGTAACCATCATGAAAACTCGTATACTAAGCTCCCTGGTCATTCTCGCCTGCGTTGGCGCCGGTCCGGTCATGGCCAAGGGACCCAACAGCCCAGGCGCGTCGCAAATCCCGGTGACGGTCCCCAGCCTCAGCACTGTTGCCGCTGACGACTTGCTCAAGATGCGCGAAGAGGAAAAGGTCGCCCGCGATGTCTACTTCAAGCTCTACGCGCGCTGGAAGACACCAGTGTTCTCGCAGATCGCCGCCTCGGAGCAGATCCACTTCGATGCGCTCGGTGCTAAGATCCGGACCTACGGATTGACCGATCCCGCCCTGCCGGGAGAGGGCGACTTCACCAACACCGACTTGCAGAACGCCTATGACGAACTGTCGGCCAGCGGGTTGACGTCCCCGGTTCAGGCGCTGACGGTGGGTGCGACCATCGAGGATATGGACATCAGCGACCTGCAGACGGCCATCGCCGATACCGACCAGGCGGCGCTCAAGACCACCTACCAGAACCTCATGGAGGGGTCGAAGAACCACCTGCGTGCCTTTGTCAAGCTGCTGCGGGCAGCCGGCGTGCAATACCAGCCACAATACATCGACGAGGCGCTTTTCGACGCGATCGTTGGAGGATAACCTAGATGAAACACCAAACCGAAACGATCACCCGCGGCTTGATCCTGGCCATCGCCTGCCTGTTACTACCCGGCACCCTGGCGGCGCAGGCCCCGGCGCCACCCGGTCCCATGACCTTCTCCGAACTGGACAAGAACGGCGATGGGGCCGTTACCGAGCAGGAGTTCACGACCGCTCACGGGGCGCACATGGCCGCGCGCGCGGCCCAAGGCGCACCCATGCGTGGTGCGGCCACGGCGCCGACCTTCGCCGACTTCGATCGCAACGGCGACGGCCGCTTGACCAGCGAGGAGTTCCAGGCCGGACGCCAGGCGCTCATGCAGGGCCGTCCGGGGATGGGCGCGGGACCCGGGGCTGGCCCCGGCGGTGGTATGGGGCCTGGTGGTCGCGGAATGGGTATGGGCCGCAACATGCCGGTCTTCGCCGAGTTCGACCTCAACGGAGATGGCACTCTGACCGAAACGGAATTCTATGAGGCGCGGGCCAAGCGCATGGCCGAGCGTGCGGCCCAGGGGTATGCGATGCGCAATGCCGGCAAGGCACCTGCTTTCAGTGCTATCGACACCGACGGCAATGGCCAGGTGACGCCAGACGAATTCGCCGCCAGCCAGGCCGCGCATCGCGGGCAAATGATGTCGCAACCCTGATATCCTGATCGGGAGTCCCGGCCGCGGCCGGCGCCCTGGGATAGCCGTAACGGTTTTTTATTTTCGGTTCCTCGTTTTTCGAGGGGGCTGGCAAATAAGGCGTTACGAAAAGGCGAGAAACGAAAAGCCAATTCAGTAACGTAGCGGGCGGTGTGCCACTGCCATTAGGCTAAGGCGTACTCGCCGACCGCGTCGCCTCGGCCTGGAGTCCAAGGCTTCAGCCTTGGCGCGCTCCAAAGCTGAAGCCTTGGACTCCAGGCGATTGGGCGGCGGCGCTTAACTTAACGGCAGCGGGCCGCTGTGCACGGCCGCCGCCGCGTGCCGGTGCCCAGCCGCGGGCGGCCACATCCCAGCCCCGGTGCGGCGGCAAACTGGCGTAAAATGAGCGGCGTGCCTCGTGATCGGCGTGCCACGTACGTGCGTCGGCTACGCCAGAGGCGGCACTGCCGCGGTCCGCGGCGTCCCGGAACCTTGAGCGGAACATGCCCTTGAAGACCTTGCTGACCCCGATCGCGCTGGCGGCCCTGCTGCTGACGGGGGGCTGCGCGACCACCCACGGCGGCGGCCACCGGGCGGCCTACGCGGACTTTCTGAGCCAGCCGGAGCGGTTGCGCCCCGCACCCAATGCGAGCGGGGCGCTGGTGTGGATCGACCCCGGGGCGGAGTTGGCGCGCTACCAGCGGTTCCTGATCGAGCCCATCCAGGTCCGGCTGGCTGACGACGCCGCCTACAAGACGGTCGATCCCGCTGAGTTGAAGGCCCTGGCCGATTACCTGCAGCAGGCGATCACCAAGGCCCTGGGCCCCACCTACCAGGTGGTCAGCAAACCCGGCCCCGGGGTGCTGAAGCTGCGCATTGCCATCACCGACCTGGTACCGACCAAGCCCGCCTATAGTGTGGCCGCACTGGTGGTCCCCTATGCCACGGTCGCCGACCTGGCGTCCGGTCCGGTGGCCGGCCGCCCCGCGGGTTCCACCGCCTACCTGGGTCGCACCGGCATCGCCGGGATGCTGATCGACGCCCAGAACCAGCAGGTGGTCGCGGAGTACGCGGACAACCGGGTTGGGCGCAAATATGTGGTCGATACCAGCGGGGGTCTCACCGGCGCCGTCACGACCGGGGTTGGGGACTATGTGAAGTCCTATTCCACCTGGGCCTATGCGCGCCAGGCCTTCGACGGCTGGGCGGGGGATCTGCGCCGCTGGCTGGACGGGGTCCACCGGCGTCCGGACTGAAGGGCGGCGCCGCGCCGTCAGTGAGTGCTTAGTAAGGCATTCTCTAAATAGACCTGTTTGCCTGTTAGTGAACCGTTCCTTATCCCCCCGGCCGTTGGCCCGGGTGGAGGTGCCGCAGAACCACAAGACGAGCGATGAGGCCCTTTGGCAATACACCTAACGAGAATCACTATGAGCGACAAATCCGTTACTGACTCCGGCTCAGAGGCCGAACTGACCGACGACGAACTGCAAAGCCGTCGGGGTTTCCTGATCGGCATGGGCCGCTGGTCGAAGATCGTGATCGGCGCCGCCATCTTCGGCGGCCTGGCGGTGCCGCAGTCGGACGCCGAGGCGGGCTGGCTCAACCGCCGCGGCGGCTGGATCAACCGCCGCGGCGGCGGCTGGGTCAATCGCCGTGGCGGCGGCGGTTGGGTCAACCGCAACGGCGGCGGCCGCGGCGGCAGTTGGATCAACCGGCGCTGAGCGAGGCCCGGTTGTCACCCGGCCCCGGGGCGATAGCGCCGGGGCTGGCCAGTCATCAAGGCGGCGCCCCGACGCCGCGGGGAGCAGGCCACCGTGTCACACCAGACACCGATCCCGTCCGGGGATCATCCGGAGCAGACCGTTTTCAGCATTCCCGCGACCCTGTTTCAGGCCTGCCCCGACCGTCGCGTGATCCTGCGCACCGCCGATCCCGCGGCGGCCCGGACCCTGCTCGGGCCCGCCGTGCCATCAAGGGTGTTGTTCCTGCAGGTCACGGACCTGACGGCGGACCTGGGGCCCTTGGTCCACTGGGGTGAGGGGCTGGCCATCGACCTGCTGATGGCCGACCCGGCAACCCAACTCCCCCTGCTTTACCGATGTACCGGATTGCTGGACCGCCATCCGGTGCGCGTGACGATCGCGCTGCTCCCGGGGGTGGCGCGGGCCGTCAAGCTGGCGGTCTCACTCGGCTTTGCGGTCCGTCTGGCGGGGCATCAGGCGTCTCCCGCGGTGGTCGCGGAACTGCAGGAGGCACTCGCAGGATACCTCTACAATCCCACGGTCGCCCAGCCGGTGGAGCCCTTTCACGGCCTGTTGCTGGCCTTCCTGCACGACACCCCGGTCGATCTCTGGGCATTGCTGGAGCGTGACCAGGCCGAGGTCCTCATCCTGGACGACCAGGGCCAGGTAGCGCCCGACCAAGGTCCCGCGTGCGTGACGGCGTGGCGCGCGGGGCTGGTCGCCGCCGGGGCCGAGTGTCGCGACTGCCCCTGGCTCGCCCCCTGCGGCGCCTATTTCAAATGGCCCCGGTCCGACGCCGACTGCACCGGTGTGAAGTCGCTGTTCGCCGAACTGCACGCGGCGGCGGCCGAACTGCGCGCCGGGCTCGCCGCTTTCGCCGCGTCGCGGGGTTGACCGCGCCATGAGTACCAAGGTCTTTTCACTGATCCTCCTCCCGACGCTCCAATGCAATGCTGACTGTGACTACTGCTTCGAGGTCAAGACCAACGACCGGCTGTCCCTGGAGCGCCTACAGGAACTGATCGACAAGGTATTGGATCATCTCGTCGAACAGGACATCGCCGGGCTCATGATCCACTGGCAGGGCGGTGAGGCCATGACCCTGCCGCCGTCCTGGTTCGCCCGGGCCCAGGCCCTGATCGCGGCGGCCGCCGCGGCGCGCGGGCGTAGCGTGACCCACGGATTGCAGACCAACATGATTGGTTACAGCCCGAAGTGGAATCCGGTGATCCGCGAGATGTTCGACAACAACGTCAGCACCTCACTGGACTATCCCAACCTCTACCGGCGCCGCCGGGGGCAGGACGCCGCCGACTACAACGCGGTCTGGACGCGCAAGGTGCGCCTGGCACGCGCCGCGGGCATCGAGGTGGGGGTTATCGCGGTGCCCAACGCGGCGACTCTGGAACTCGGCGCCGAGCGCTTCTACCGCCATTTCGTCGATGAACTCGGTATTCGCAGCTTTCAGGTCAATACGCCTTTTCCCGGGGGTGAGTCCAACCAGGCGAAGGGCCTGTTGCCGACGGGCAGCGCGGCGCTCATCGGCTTCTATATCGACCTGGCCGAGGTCTGGCTGGCGCGCGGCGAACGCGATGGGGTCCGGGTCGGCCCCTTCGATGAGCTATTGGCCTATTTCAGCGGAACGCCGACGGTCCTGCCCTGCATCTGGACCGACGACTGTGCCAATCACATTCTCTGTATCGACGCCCGCGGTCAT
The DNA here is from genome assembly GCF_002813775.1 of Candidatus Thiodictyon syntrophicum. Taxonomy (NCBI): domain Bacteria; kingdom Pseudomonadati; phylum Pseudomonadota; class Gammaproteobacteria; order Chromatiales; family Chromatiaceae; genus Thiodictyon; species Candidatus Thiodictyon syntrophicum. The sequence goes on along the minus strand of NZ_CP020370.1, from coordinate 4,508,888 downwards.
GTCGCCCAGTGCGACTGTTGGGTCACGAGCTACCCGGACTACCGGTTCGGCAACATCTTCGAGTGCGCAAGCCTGAGCGAGTTGCTCGCCGCCAGTGCGGTCGTGGAGCGCTTTCACCAACGCCCCATGGCACTGGTCGCGCGTGACTGCATCGCCTGCGACTACCTGGCCCTGTGCCACGGCGGCTGCCCGGTGCGGGCCTTCTCGGTGCATGGGACCCTGTTTGAGAAGGACCCCCATTGCGCCCTCTATCAGGCCCTGTTCGGCCACCTGGCGGGCGCCGCGGCGCGGCAGGCCCGCGCGAGCGCGGCCCATAGCAGTGGGGCGTCGGGCGGGGGGCGAGGGGAGTGATGCAGCCCCACAGGCCGCTGAAACTCCCTCAATGCTGAGCCCTCCAGGGGCCTGATCTGGCCATTTAACCTAAAACTGCTTTTTCCGGGTTTAAGACGCAGCGCCCTGGGTTGTGTTCCGGTTTCCGGGCCTGGTTGCGGTCTGCGCGCTATGTTCTGCGGCGCACCGACTGAGCCCATCCGTGGGCCTATAGTGGGGAACATCGCAGCGGACTCTCTCCTCAGCCATTGCCGAGGCAGGGTGCGAGCCGACCAAAGCCGCTGCCGATCGCACCGAAGACAACCGCAGAATACCTGCTGCTGCAACCTGATTGGAGAATTGTCATGCCATTGGTTTCCTTGATTGTTACCCTCGTCGTCGTAGGCGTCGCCCTAGGGTGTTCAATCTGACCTAAAAAGGCGCCGAAAAGTCGATGCAAGAAGCGTGTTGCCTGGAAGGCCCGGCGGTCGGTTCTGTGCTTGGGGGAGTACGATGACGCGTGCGACACTTTCTCATGCCAAGCCGTTGACAAACGACGAACGCTTGATCAGTCTACTGGCGCGGTGATCTGACCGCCTTGCCGGAGCACGCACGACGTGATGAATGCATTCAAGAGCCCAGCGAGCCGTCTGGCCAACCTGTTCCAGCGATCACGTGATGCCTGGAAGGCGAAAGCGTTGGAGCGGCAGCAGCGCCTGCGGGCCGCGGAGGTCAAGATTCGGGATCTGGAGCACAGCCGCGCGCAGTGGAAGGCGCGTGCGCTAAAGGCGGAGCGTGCGCGAACGGGAGCCGAAGAGGCCGCGGCGCCGGCGGATGACGAACCAGCGGATGAGCCACCACACCTTGCGCTGTCCCCGCCGGTCGGCCATCACTATTCGGTCATGGTCATGCAGTTAACCATGCGGCTGTATCTGCACGCGGGGCTCGGCAGCCGCGGGGTGGCGCGGGTATTGAATCTGTTCGGCGCGTCACTCCCGGTGGCGGCGCCAGCCCACACCACCGTGCTCAACTGGGTCTATCGCTGCGGTCTCGCGATTCTCAATCGCCAACCGCAATGGCGCACGGATTGGATCTACGTCGCCGACCATACGATCGCCTTGGGGGCGTCCAAGTGCCTCGTCATCCTGGGTATTCCGGTGAGTGCACTGGCCCAGAGCGGTTACAGCCCGTGTCACGGCGCCATGCAGGTGCTGGCCGTGGAGATCACAACACACAGCACGGGAGCGTGGGTCGCACAAGTGCTCAGGCGCGTTGCGCAACGCACCGGTCCACCAGTCCAGATCGTTGCCGACCACGGCAGCGACCTGCACAAGGGCATCGCCTTGTTTCAGGAGCACGCCACTGCCTGCGTCTATACTTATGATATATCGCATCTTATTGCGACGCGGCTCAAGGCCGAGATGGGCCGAGATGCGCGCTGGGAGTCCTTGCTGGCGCACTGTCGCCGCGCGTGGTCGTCCTTGCAGCAGACCGATCTCGCCTTCTTGCTGCCGCCTCGGCAGCGCATCAAGGCGCGTTTTATGAATCTGGATGTCCATGTGCGGTGGGCACAACGCGTCCTCGCCTACCATGATCGCGGCGACTTCAGCGCGATCCGCGCGCAATACGTCCTGAAGTGGTCGGCATGGGAGCACCTGTGCGCGCGGTTCGGCGCCGCCCGGGCGCACCCATTGCGGGCCATCGTCGGCATTCGCTATCCCGACCGGGCGGCTTTTTGCCAGGCACTGCAGACACACTCAGACCTCGAGAGTGATACGCTCGACGATGTGTTCTGGCAGCAAGCGGACGCCGGGTACAGCCGCTTCCTTGACGGCTTTGCCTGGCTACTGTCCTACCGGGATGACCTGGTGGATTACGCGCAAATGATGGCGCAATCCAAGCTGATTCAGTCGCATCTCAAATCCACGGGTCTTCAGCAGGGCTCCCAAGAATCACTCCAGGCCACGCTGCCACCGCCGTCAACGCTCACCCCACGGGCGGCGGCCTTTACCCAACAGATTCTCGCGAAGGTCGCATTGGAATCCGCCAAGATCCCGACTGATAGTGTCTGGCTGGCCTCCTCCGATATCATCGAATCGGTCTTCGGGAAATACAAATGCTTCACCACCAGGGGGCCGCTCAAGGAGATCGGTAAGCTGGTGCTTGCGATTCCTGCCTTCATCGCCGACCTAGCGACTCCGTTGATTCAGGAGGCGATGGAATCGGTGCGTACTATTGATGTCGAGCAGTGGGCGACAACGCACCTCGGTGCGTCGATGCTGGCCCGGCGTCGGCGTGCTCTCATTGATTTTGTGTCAAACACGAAAACTGCATGAATTTAATTTGCGATATAGGTGAGATATTGAACACCCTAGCGTCGCCCTATGGCTGATCAACAACTATATCCCGATGGACGGGAAGATCAAGACGATCTTGAATGTGGTCGTCGTCATCGTCGTGGTACTGTGGCTGTTGTCGCTCTTTGGACTCTTGGGCTCCCTATCGGGGCTGCGGGTCGGATAGCGTGCTGCCAGCCACGTACTAGCGGTCAGTACGCCGTCCTGATCAACGCATGTGCAATACCGGCAGGTCGGACCGCAAGGTCCGACCTGCCGGTATTGTGTTACCGCGATTTCTTCCAAGTGCTCCCGGATCAGGGAATGCTTGTCGCGTCGTTGTCGTAGTCGTTGTCGTAATCGTACTCGGAGAAGCGATGCAATCTGGCGTGCGAGAAAGCCCGGGGGGCTACGCTAACCTCGACAACGACAACGACAACGACAACGACAACGACAACGGTTGTGTTGTGTTTAATTTGTTGTTGACTAGTTACTAAGGCGTCGCCCCCGCCGCGGGGGGCGATGCGTCATGCGCGACCCTGGTTTCAGCGTTGGGGCTGCGGCTGCGAATGCTGGGTCTGGACCACGGCGAATTCCTCCGCGCTGATCCGTCCGTCGCCATTGAGATCGATCGCCTCGAAGGTCGGGGCATTGCGCAGACTCCCGATCGGCAAGCCCTGTTGTGACTTCTCCACGACGCGGTTGGCCCGTGCGTCATTGAATTCAGACGCACTGAGGCCGCCGTCGTGATTCTCATCGAGATCGGCGAAGGCGGGCAGTGCCCCTGCCATGCCGACCCCGCCGCCATCACTGAGCCCCATCTGCGGGCCGGACCCCTGGGTCCCGGGACCACTCGCCGGCGCGGGCGGCTGAACCGTGGTGAATTCGGCGGCCGTCACCTGGCCATCGCTATTGCGGTCAAAGACCGCGAAGGTCGTCGTGTTGGCGACGCCGCCCATGGGCGCGCCGGCCGCCGCACGCTCACTGGTCTGCTGCTCGTGAACGCGGTTGAACTCTTGCGCACTGATACTGCCGTTACCATCCCGGTCGTAGGCGGTGAACGGCAGCGGGCCGCCGACGATGACGTTCTCCGACTCGGCCAGCGCGGGCTGGACCGCGCAAGCGGCGGTTATCGCCAGGCTAAGGACAAGCATCCGGGTCTTGTGGTTCATCATGACTCTCTGTGAAAAAAAGTTGGGTTGGCGTGCCGTCCGGTACCGTGGCGCGACCAAGACCTGCAATAAGGGGCTTGGTCGGAAGGACGCAACCTGACGAGGGCCTTGTGACGTGAGGGGGGCGTGACAGGACTCAGGGATCGCCTCAGACGCCTGGCGCCGACACTCAAGTCCTTTCGGGACCCTCTCCTTATAGGCTTGGTCGCTTGCCGGGTCGGTGCGCTGACGTACATAAGCCGTCGGCCGCCACCCCATTGCTATTCGATGTCCCGGGGCGGGCTCGCACCGCTGATCCTAAGGATCGACAGTCACATGAGGCCCCGCCGAGCGGCCTTCCCCTGTCGTCAACGAAAACGCCAAGTCATTGAATCGTAAATAAGCCGCCTGCGCTGTGAAGGTCGGTGAATGTGCTAGGATAGGGTATGTTCCGCCACGAGACAGGGCCGCAGGACCGGGCCGACACCCCGACCGCCGCGGTCGGCGCCGGGCAAGCCGCGCGGCAGGACCGCGATATCCGCGCGCTCGAGTTGCGGTTAGATGCGCGTATTCGTGAAACGAAACTGGAACTTGAGGCCAGACTGTCGGAGACGAACGCCCGCATTGCGGAAACCAAGGCCGACCTGACCCGCTGGGTCATCGGCGCGGGAGTCCTGCAAACGACCATCATCATCGGCGACTGGGCGATGAGTGCGCCATGGGCACAAAAAAAGGGGTTAGGCTTTCACCTAACCCCTTATTTTTTTGGCTCCCCGGGACGGGCTCGAACCGCCGACCTAATGATTAACAGTCATCCGCTCTACCGACTGAGCTACCGGGGAATGTCGACAGCCCATTATTTTAGCCACTCGAGGCCCTGTGGTCAACCGCTAGATTCGGTCGGCTTGTCCTTGCCGGTTCGCTGGTGACGGGCACCACCAGGCGCACTTGTCCGGACCAATAGGCTTAGGGTGCGCCGCGCGCACCGCAAGAGGCTGCGCCCGAGCGCAGCGGTCAGAGGGTCGCGGACGGCGCACCCTACGGCAGCGGCGCGGTCGTCCGGGCATTTGCATCACGCGGTATTACGGGGGGCACTGGAGTGCCACACCGCCGGGCGCATACTGTGCGACCCGGGCACGCCCCACGGCATCGACGATCACGGCACGCCCGAAGCTGGGAGTACGTCGATCGCAGAGCGTGATGGTTGCCGCACCGCCTGCCGAACCATCGGGATGGAAGAAAAAGCGCGGCGAGGTGCCGTTCTTGTCGATCGTCACGGCGGCCAGTTCGGCCGCGTCCACGCGCCGTAGCACTTGCAGAATATTGGGCGGCGACGCGGTGTCGACGGTCGCGACCATGTACCCGCCCTGCCACAGTTGATCCGCTGGCCAGTTGGCGTTGTCCGTGCATTGTGCGGCAACGTTGCAGGGTCCCACGGCGACCCGGCCAACCCCGCGTTTGACCGCGCTGGAGCGGGCATACTGGAGATGGGCCAACAGGGTGTTGGCGGTACTGGTCAGTTTGGTGCGGGAGAGGAGGTCGGCGAAGGCCGGAACCCCAAGTGCCAGGAGGATGATCAGCACCAGCAAGGTGACCATCAGTTCGATCAGGGTGAATCCGCGGCGGCGGCGATGCGTTGCTGTCATGGGATTTCGCTCCTTGTGACCTGGCGCAAGTCTAGTCGCTGCCGTGCGGGTTTACCGTGAAAGTCGCGCGTCGCGCCGCGTGCGCCGCGCGAGTCGGCCGGCCGGCGCTACCCGATCGCCCTGCCGATCCGCTCCAGGGCCTGGTCCAGGTTGCTCGGGCTGGTCGCAATCGAGATGCGCACATGCCCGGCCAGCCCGAAGGCGGAGCCCGGCACCAGGGCCACCCCGACCTTCTCCAGCAGATATTCGGCAAACTCCAGGTCGTTGTTGACTCCGGCCAGCCGCTCGATGGCCTGCTGGACCCGCGGGAAGACATAGAAGGTCCCGTCCGTGGGCAGGCACTCGATGCCGGGGATCAGGTTCAATTGCTCGACCACATGGTCATGGCGTTCCTTGAAGGCGCGGGTCATCACGCCGATGCAGTCCTGGGGGCCTTCCAGCGCGGCCTGCGCCGCCACCTGGGCGATGGACGTCGGGTTGGAGGTGCTCTGGGACTGGATCTTGGTCATGGCCTTGATGACCTCGACCGGGCCCCCGGCATAGCCGATGCGCCAGCCGGTCATGGCATAGGCCTTCGAGACGCCGTTGAGCACCAGGGTGCGGGGGGCGAGGTCCGGGCACACATTGAGGATGTTGACGAAGGGGGCCGAGTCCCAGCGGATGTGCTCGTACATGTCGTCGGTGGCGATCAGGGCTCGCGGGAAGTTGCGCAGCACCGCGCCCAGGGCCTTCAATTCGTCCGCGCTGTAGGACATCCCAGTGGGGTTGGACGGGCTGTTGATGACCACCAACCGGGTCTTGTCGTTCATCGCCGCCTTGAGCTGGGCCGGGGAGATCTTGAAGTGTTGCTCGGCCGGCGCGTGTACCAGCACCGGGGCCCCGCCGGCCAACAGCACGATATCCGGATAGGAGACCCAGTAGGGCGCCGGGATCACCACCTCGTCGCCCGGGTCGACGACCGCGAGCGCCAGGTTGAAGAAGCTCTGCTTGCCGCCGCAGGAGACCAGCACCTGCTCCGGGGCATAGTCCAGGGCGTTTTCGCGCTTGAACTTGGCGACGACCGCGGCCTTGAGGCTGGGCATCCCGTCGACCGCGGTGTATTTGGTGAACCCCTGGTGGATCGCGGCCACGGCCGCCTCCTTGATGTGGTCCGGGGTGTCGAAGTCCGGCTCACCGGCGCCCAGGCCGACGACGTCCTTGCCCGCCGCTTTGAGGGCCTTGGCGCGGGCGTCGACGGCGAGGGTGGCGGAGGGCTTGACGGCCTGGACGCGGGCGGCGAGCTTGATGGTCATCGGCAAGGGTCTCGGGTGAACAGATCAGAATGAATCGGCTTGGTAACCGTTTAGTATATCGGATTGCAGCGGCGCGAACATCAGTGCCGGACTGCGTGAAAGCTGCGCGGCGACGCGGTGGGGGCGGCTTCAGCCGCGCCGGGCCGCGCCGCGAACGCGGTGTCGGCGTCGCGCCTGGCGGATACCCCCTCAGGTCTCCGGCAATTCCTTGGCATAGAGCACGGACCAGTCGGCCACCTCGTGCAGGCAGTCCTCGGCCACCCGCTCGGCCAGGCGCAGGATGTCGAGCGACCAGGCGCCGGGGTCGGTGGCGGGCTGGGCGCGCGCCTGCGCCAGGCGTCCTGCCAGGCCCTGGGCCGCGGCGGCGCGCCCGCCCAGGACGCGCGCCAGGCGCTTGGAGCGCTCGGCCAGGCGCCGGGTCTCGCCCTGGAAGCGCAGGCCGTTGCAGGAGGCGACGGCGGCGGGCAGGACGGCGGCGAGGAAGATCAGCCAGGGGGCCAGGTCGTGCTTGATCCAGTCGGCCCAGGGCAGCCGGTGGGTGAGATAGAGGACGAGCAGCAGGAGGTCGAACGCGACGACCCAGATCACGGCCTGGCTGAGCCGGGCGCCGGCCTGTTCGGCAAAGCGGTCCAGGCGATGCATGAGGCCCTGGGTGCGGTCATGGTAGGTGATCTGCTCGGCGATCCATCCGCCGCGCACCAGGTCCAGCGCGGCGGCGGGGGCGAGGGTCAGGATCTGGGGCGCGGGGTCGGTGGGGTCGGTCGGCGAGACGCCGCGGGCGATGGCATCGCACAGCCAGTCCACCGCGCTCTGGTGGATACAGCGCTCGGCGTGTCGGGGCGGGGCGGCGGCGGGGGGCCGATAGGCGCCGCACGCCGGCAGGAAGAGCAGTGCGCGCAGGCGTTCAGCCAGATAGCGGTAGTCCACGGCACGGTCGTTCCAGTGCTCATCCCGGGCACGGTGGGTGTTGCGGGAGATGATGATGAGCAGCCAGAGCTTGGCCGCTGCCAGGCCCAGCAGGCTCCAAGCCAGCCAGTGGGCGCCATGGTGAACGGCGAGCAGGGCGAGGCCGGCCGTGGCCAGGGCCACGGCGGCGACCGCCAGGCCGTAGTTGAGCACAAAGGCACCGCGGTAGAGGCCACTGTAGTGATAGTTGAGCGCGGTGGCGCGGGTGCGATAGTCCTTGAAGGCCGGTGGCCGGGGCACGGGTGGGGGCGCGACCGGCGCCGCAAACCGGCCCGCGAGCCGGCGCCAGGCGCGCGCCCACCAGGCGGCCCGGGGTCTGGGTGGCGTTGGCGGCTGGGTCTTGGGGTCGGCGAAGCGGCGTGTCACCTGCTCCCACACCCACTCGCGCAAGGTGCGTCGGCGCTCACCGGTGTGGCGCCATCTGGGCGGGGCGGCGGCGCCGTCGAAATACTCCTCGAGCAGGCGCAGCCCCTCACGGTGCGCCTGCCGCTCGGCCTGGTCGGCGCCCGCGAGCCCCACATCCGGGCCGACCAGGATGGCGGTGACCAGGTCCGCCAGGTCGGCATCGGTGCAGGGGGGACCGGCCAGTGCGCCGGCCAGATCCTCCGCCGGGCGGATCAGCCAGACCCCGCCGCGCACCGTATTGATGAACAGCACGGGCAGGTCGCAGGCCAGCGCGGCCGGCACCGTCTCTAAGGTGCCGCCGGGCTTCGCCGGGGCGTTGGGGTCCGCGGCGGCTACCAGGAGGTCCGCGTGTCGCAGCAGCAGGGCCGACTGGGCGCGATAGGCACGGCCGCGGCGTTGGCTGGCCAGCGCCAGGCGCTCACTGGCTGCGGCGTCCGGGTCCGGCTTGTCGTAGATGCCGTCCGCCACGACCACGTAGGCGCAGCGGGCCACCTGGCGGTCGAACTCGGGGTGGAAGTCCGGCGCGCGGCTGGCGCGGTAACTGGGCAGATCGAAGGGCAGCACCGCCGCCAACTCGGTCTCGATGCAGTCGTCGCCCGCCCCGTCCGGCCCCGCACCGTCCGGGGCTATGTGCAGTCGGTCCAGCACCCGCGCCGCCACCGTATCCGCCCCCTCGCACAGCCCCGTCACCAGGCGCAGCAGGGGCGGGCGGCGGGCGTAGAAGGCCGATACCGGCGGCTTTCGCCCGACCTGTACCGGCACCCCGGGGGTCAGGGCCGCCAACTGGCGGCCGATGACGGCAAACACCTGTGCCAGGGTGGTGTCCAGGGTCTCTTCTTGCGCGGCCGACAGCACCCGCCGTCCGGCAAAGCCCAGGCGCAGCAGGGCCCGCGGGCGGGGTGGGAGGGAGTTCGCGGGTGCGGGGTGCGGCATGACGCTCATCCTGTGGGTCGGTGGCACTGGCGGGGATTATCCCGCACGTGGCTTCACAAACATATCGGGTCGCGTCGGCCCTGACCGATCCATCAGGGCCCCGGCGATTCAGGCTCCCCAGCCAGCGACAACAGGGCGCGCCGCGCCGCAGGTGACAATCGAAAGCCCCGGTCCTCTAGTGTGTCGCAGATCGGCGCCAAGTCGTCCAGCATACGCGCCCGCTTTGCCTTGAGCAGCACGCCCAGTGTTCCCGTGTAGACCACCCCAAGCAGGTCGGCGAAGCGTCGTGCACGGCGGTCGTCGAGAAGCGCGAGGTGCCCGGCCGTTTCCTTGGCCAGGGCCATCACCTGGATCTCCCCCGCGCCGAGCCCGCTGGCCAGCGGCAACAGAACCCGGGTCTGGGGCTCGACGATCCGTATCCACGGCAAGTCCGCCACCGTCGGCAGATGGACACCCAGCGCCCGACCCCGCTCCAACGCGTCGCGCACCGCGGGCGGCAGCAAGATACCCCCGTAGAGACAGGGCAACAGGTCCAGCAGGTCAAGCTGGAACAGGTATTGGATCGGCGAGGTGTCGGCGATGACCTCAGGCATTGGCGATATCGTGCGCCAGTTCATCCGCGGTGAGATCGAACGCCGCAACGCCGTAATCGCCCAGCCTCGCGAGGAACAGCGGTTGCGGCACGCCCGCCAGTTCCGCCGCGGCCCCGCAGGACAGCCGTCCCAGTTCAAAGAGCTTGATGGCGGCCATCATGCGCAACGCGATGCCGGCCTGACGGTCATCGGCACCCAGCTGCAGGGCGATTTCCGCGGGGATATCGAAGGCGACGCGGGACATGGTTGAAACCTCTGTTGGAGCCTGCGCGCCCTCGTTGAGACGATCCGCCGGGTCGATCAGGCGACGCTTGGGTCGTGCCGGTGAGCTGTGGTGGTGCAGTGTCGGCCCTGGGATCGCCGACAGTCCGGGGCGTCCCGCATCGGGGTGACGGCACCGTAACGCACGACTGGATGGTAGTCGCGCCGAGGTGTGGCGGCAAGACAATGAAAGTCCCGTGTGGGAGCGGCTTCAGCCGCGACGAGGCCCTGGCCGCTTGCGCGGTCGCGTCGCGGCTGAAGCCGCTCCCACCGGGTCCCGGACGTTCACGGCAAGGCCCCGACCTCCGGTCGCGGCCCGCGCCCCAACCGGAGGTCGAGGCTTCAGCCGGAAGGGCCGCACGAGACCTCCCGGAGCGGGCGCAGACCGCGGCGGCGGCGACTTGCCCGGTCGCGTGACTTGGGAACCGGTAAGCCCCCTCATCCGGGGGTGCCGGGTGGCCGCGGGGAGACCCGGCGCGGCGCCGCTCACCGCGCCGCACCCTGCACCCGCGCCCGAATCTTTTCCAACCCCGCCAGGTCCTCAGGCGACACATGCAGCCCCCGCTGCTGCATCGCCGCGAAGATCGTGAGCACCTCACCCCAATGCTGCCGCAGCAGGTCTTCGCACCCCTGCCGGTCGGCAATCTTGCCGAGCCTGTAGTGGGACACGGCCAGGTCGCGCTGCCAGTCGGCGTTGCTCGGGTCCGCGGCGGCCAGGCGCTCAGCGGTAGCGAGGGACTGCCCGTAGTCCGCCAGCGCGCCCGCGAGGTCGCCCTGCGCGGTCTTGGTGTTGCCGATGCGCTCCAGACACATCCCAAGGTTATGCTGCCACTCGCGATTGTCCGGCTCCAGCCCGGCCAGCCGCTCGGCCAGGGCCTTGGCCTGCGCAAAGTCCCGCCCCGCATCGGGCAGACGACCGCGGACCACCGCAAGGTCGCCCTGCGCGATCAGGAACCGCAGGTTGCCATCGAGTGCCGTCGGCCACTCCGGCTCCAGTTCCAGCACCTCCTGGTACAGCGCCCGCGCGGGTTCGGCCTCGCCCTTGGCGGCATAGAGCCCGGCGCTGGTGAGCAGTGGTTGCAAATCGTCGCGGTTGCGCTGCCGTGCCGCGGCCTGGCGGTTGCGGACCTGGTCGAGGATGCCGACGCGCTTGGCGGCGACATAGGCGAGGGCCGGATCGACGCCCTGTTCCTTCAGGATGCGGGTGAGTTCGGTGAACACGCCGCTCGCCTCGCCGCGCGCCTCGATCGCGGCGAAGGAGGCGGCCAGGTCCTCGATGCGGGCGACCTGGGCCGCCCGCTGGGCCGCGGCGGCCTGGCGTTGTTGCTCGCGCGCCTGCCAGTCGGCGACGGTCTCGGCCGCTTGGAGGTCGCGGCGGTAGGCGTCTTCGACCGCGGTCAGGAGGTGGGCGCGGATGCGCTCGGTGGTGATCTGCTGCTGGGCCGCGGTCTGTGCGACGATGGTCGTCGTGTTCCAGTGGTTGGACCACAGCAGGCCGCCCCCGACCAGCAGCAGCGTGGCGAAGACGCCGCCCAGACCCCAGCCGAGCCGGCGCTGGTGGCGCTCCTGCCGCGCGCGCAGTTGCGCCAGTTCGTCCTTGAGCCGGAGCACGCGGTTTTCGAGTTCGGCATCGCTGTCGACGCGATGGCGCAGGTGGTTGGCGGCGCGCAGGCGCTCGACATAGGCCAGTTGCAGGGCGCGGCGCTCGGCCTGGTAGCCGGCGGGGTCCGGGTGCGGGGGCGCGCCGTCGCGCACCGGCGGCAGGTCGAGTTGCGCCGGTTCGCGGTCGCGCCGGCAGCCGGGGCCGACCTCGATGACCCAGGTGCGCTTGCGCAGACGCTGGGCGTAGAGCAACTCGAACTGGGTGTAGGAACAGCGCCCGAAGGCGGGGTCAGGCCAGGGGCGCCCGGGGGCGTCGCTCAGGGGCGGTTCGCGGCCGTAGGCGCTGCCGACCATTTGGAAGACGCCCTCGCAGCCCGCGATCTGCTGCTCCAGCCAAGCCCGCAGCTCGCCGTGGCCGGTGGGAAAGTCGTCCTGCGTCACGGTGTCGAAGCCGAGCCTGCGCAGGGTGTCCGCGACCAGACGGCGGGCACTGGCGAGCTCGGTGCTGACGGTGGAGACGAACAGACGCGTTCTGATCAAGGCCGGTGCGTGCTTGCCGAGCGCGGCGGGGATGGGTTTCGCTCTCGCGCTGCACCTGTGGTCGGTCAGCGATGCGGCTAGGGGTCCAGCGCCAGAGTTATGGAAAGGATTCCATAGCAAATGCCGCGCGTTCCCCCTGAATCGCCTCGCCCCAAAGTGCGACGTGACGATCGGTGGCATTGATATTAAAGTAATTTCAAAGAAGTCGTCGGCACTATCCGCCGCTGGCACGCGCCATGCTCTATACCCATCAAGCGACCGAGTCGGCAGGATGCCACACCGGGAAGCCCTGAGCCCGCCGGCAGTATCAAGCGGATCAGGGGACTCCCCCGGCGGGGTGGGGGCGCAGGGAGGCGCAATGTGACCCAGGCCCGGTAGGTTCGCTTTCGGCGCACATCACGTGCATGTCAAATCACTCTCAGAGGGTAAAGAAAATGGCAAAAGTCGCCAACTCCACCGATTCCTCCAGCCTGGCCGAAGTTGTTGACCGCATTCTGGACAAGGGCATCGTGATTGATGCGTGGTTGAAGGTCTCGCTCGTCGGTATCGAGCTGCTCGCCGTGGAAGCCCGTGTGGTCATCGCCTCGGTTGAGACCTACCTGAAGTATGCCGAAGCGATTGGCCTCACCGCCCCGGCGGCGGCGCCGGCCTGATCGCGCTCTCGCGCCAATGGGGTGCCGCTCCGATGCCTTAGGCATCGACCCTGAGCGGCACCTTGTGCCGGGTCAGGTGGCAAGCCGCGCCGAACCCGGTTTTACGGCTGCGCGGGAACCCGCCTGCTCCGGGTCCGAGATTCGCAATTAGTACGAGGAGCAAGCCATGGGCCGTTTTACTGAAGATATGGGGCGGCTGCGCGACGAGATCGAGTCCGAGCGCATCGCCCGTCAAACCCTGATCGCCGACACCCGCCAAGAAGTCACGGAGGCCGCACACGCCTTCATCAGTGACTTGAAGAACACGGTCGGAACCCTGCAGGCCGATTTCCGGGCCGAACATGCCGACATGGCAGAGTCCGCCCGCTCGGACCGCAACGCCTTTCTGGCCCGTCTGGGCGGCGCCGTCGCCGACATCCGGGTCGCCGCGGCCGAGCGTCAGGCGAGCGTGCGCGAGGCACTGGCCGAGTCCGCGGCGCAGGCGCGCGACGAGCGTGCCCAGTCGAATGCGCAGATGCGTGACGAGGTCGCCGCGCTGCAGGACGGTTTCAAGCACGCGCGCGGCGTGATGGCGATGGAGGTGCGGGCCGCCGGTCAGTCCTTCGTCTCCGGCATCGTCGGTGCCGTGGCCGACATCCAGCGCGACACCATGCAACTGGTCGGTGACTTCGCCGGTGAGCGCAGTGCGGGTCGGGCGGCCTGGCGCGGTGCGGCCCCCAAGGCCGCGGCCCCGGCACGGGCCAAGCCCCAGCAGGCAGCACCGGAAGCGGCCAAGCCGGCGGCGGCCAAGCCGCGGCACAAGGCGGCGGCGCCGGCTGAGGCGGTCATGAAGCCGATGGAGAAACCAGCCGAGAAGCCGATGGAGAAGCCGGCGGAGCGGCCGATGATGGACGAGGCGCGTCCCACCCATGGGGCGGGCGACGAGTCCATGCCATAGCGATTGGCAGTAGCGATTGCCGGTCCGGTGCGCCCGTTGCGCGTCGCCGGACCGGTGCCGCAGACGGTGCCCGCGACGGGGCCGTCATCCAACCCGAACGAACCAGAATCCAAACACCCGCGTGGGGTCAGCCGCCGAGTGGCAGGGCCGCGCGCACTTTGAGCCAGGATAAGAATCGATGAGCGTGCAGAATCTTCAACCGGCGTCCGAGGTCCTCACGGTGAACAGTGACAACGTGCAGCCCGAGGCGAGCACGGAGTTCGTCTGCACGCCATTGGTCGAATCCCTGGCCGACCGTGCCTCGGCCTATCTCGACGCCGGCTACCCGGTGCACCTGGCCGGTCCCGCCGGCACCGGCAAGACCACCCTGGCCTTTCATGCCGCCGCCAAGCGCGGGCGCCCGGTCAAGCTGATCCACGGCAACGACGAGTTCGGGGTCGCCGATCTGGTCGGCCAGGACAACGGCTACCGGCGCAACACCCTGGTGGACAACTACATCCACTCCGTGGTCAAGACCGAGGAAGAGGTCCGCACCTTCTGGATCGACAACCGGGTCACCACCGCCTGTATCAACGGTGAGACCCTGATCTATGACGAATTCAACCGCTCCCGCCCGGAGGTCAACAACCTCTTCCTGAGCATCCTGGGCGAGGGCATCTTAAATCTCCCCAACCGGCGCCACCAGGGCGCGGGCTATCTCCAGGTCCACCCCGAGTTCCGGGTGATCTTCACCTCCAATCCGGAGGAATACGCGGGCACCCACAAGACGCAGGACGCCCTGATGGACCGCATGATCACCATGAAGATCGGTCACTATGACCGGGAGACCGAGATCCGCGTCACCCAGGCCAAGTCAGGCCTACCCCTGAGCGAGGTCGCCATCGTGGTCGACATCGTGCGCGAACTGCGCGAGCAAAGTGTCAACCACCATCGCCCGACCCTGCGCGCCTGTATCGCCATCGCGCGCGTGATGGCCGCCCGCAAGCTCAGCGCCCGGGCCGACAACACCTTCTTCCGCGATATCTGCCGCGACATCCTGGACATGGACTCCGCCAAGGTCCGGCGCGACGGCAACAGTCTGACCGAATCACCGGCCGACGAGGTGATCGCGCGCATCAGTGGCCGATCACGCCGACCCAAGGCCGTCGAGAAGGGGGTTTGACATGGCAAAATCCAGTCAGCCGTCACGTACCGTCCGCGACATCAAGACCCACGCCGGCCGGGCCGATGACCTGCACACCCCCCACAAGATGTACATGCGGCTCTTCGCCTTGGAGACGGAGCGCCATCGCCGCCAGCAGGAGCGCGCCAGTGCCATGCAGCGGGTGACCAACATCGACGCGCGCTGCGCGGAGATCGACCGGGAAAAGGAGCAACTGCTGACCCTCCTGGGGGTCGAATCCATCGAGTCCCTGGCGGACGGCGGGCCGACTGCCGCCCCCCGGGCGTTGCGCGCGGTGCCGCGCCCCGACCCCCGGCACGCCCGGGCCCGCGGTGAGGTGTCGGTGCAACAGACCGAGACCCCCTACTACGAACCGGTAAAGA
Organism: Candidatus Thiodictyon syntrophicum; assembly: GCF_002813775.1. Classification (NCBI taxonomy): domain Bacteria; kingdom Pseudomonadati; phylum Pseudomonadota; class Gammaproteobacteria; order Chromatiales; family Chromatiaceae; genus Thiodictyon; species Candidatus Thiodictyon syntrophicum. The sequence goes on along the minus strand of NZ_CP020370.1, from coordinate 4,493,719 downwards.
TCCGCTACTGAGCCGCGGGCGACGGGGGCTAGACTGATGAGCCTGCGCTGTTTCTACTGTGGTCATTGCCTCCCGCTCGACCAGGGCGGCGACACCTTTCATGGCCCCGTGCGCTGCCGGGTGTGCAAGAATGTGATGATGGTCCGCGTCGAGCGCGGACTACTGCGCGCCATGGCGCCGTGCCCCCAGGCCGCCCCGAACCCGGACCCGGCCCCGTTGGGTGCGGGGCCGGCGGCCTTAGTCCCATCCCCAGGCGGGCCGCGGTAGACCGAAAGTCGCGATCGCCGGCCCCCAGCGAGAGATTCACCCATGCCAGAGGCAAACAAAGAGGCCACCGCGGCCGGACGTTATATCTACGCGATCATCCCCGATCAGGGCCCCCTGACCCTGGGGCCGATCGGGCTGGAGGAGGCGCCGGCCTACAGCATCGGGGATGGGCAGGTGGCCGCGGTCGTCAGTGCCGTGAAGGCCGCGCGTATCCGCCCGCAGCGCCGCAACATGGCGGCGCACCAGGAGGTGCTGAAGCAACTGCTGCAACAGGTGACGCCGCTGCCCGCCGCCTTCGGACTGGTGGCGGACGATGACGCGGCGATCGCGCGCATCCTGAAAGACAACAGCAAGGTCTTCCTGGAGCAGTTGAAACGGGTCGAGGGCAGTGTCGAGATGGGTCTGCGCATGACCTGGGATGTGCCCAACATCTTCGAGTTCTTCGTCGGTACCCACGGCGAGTTGCGGGAACTGCGCGACAATTTCTTCCGCGACGGCGGCAAGCTGACCCAGGATGAAATGATCACCCTGGGCAGCCGCTTCGAGCGCCTGCTCGACGAGGACCGGGAGAACTACACCGAGCAGGTCGAGACGGTGCTGCGTACCTGTTGCCGTGAGATCAAGCGCAACAAGTGCCGGGTCGAAACCGAGATCATGAACCTGGCCTGCCTGGTGCCGCGGGCGGACCTGGAGCGGTTCGAGCAGGCGGTGCAGCAGGCGGCGCACCCCTTCGACGACAACTACGCCTTCGATTTCAACGGCCCTTGGGCGCCCCACAACTTCGTGGAGATGGATATCCGGCTTTAATCGTGAATTCAGCTTCGCGGTACGAGGCTGATCAAGGCAGTCCGGCGCCCGCCTGGCGCCGCGGCGCAGCACGCCAATCAACCCAGAAAAAGCAGTTTAGCCGCAAATAACGCAAATTGACGCAAATAATCAGAGACTTGGCCTTTGCTGCATGTTCACCGGCCGGGTGACGCCCGCGACGATGCTAACCAGCAGATTTATTTGCGCTTATTTGCGTTTATTTGCGTTCATTTGCGTTCATTTGCGGCTAAATACTCTTTTTGGGATCAGCCGACCGGCCGCGACTGAGCGGCAAAGAAGCGCATCATTTCCCGTGAGGCGTCGGGTCCCTGCTCGTCGGTGAAGCTGCCGCGGCGGCTGCCGCCCGACCAGGCGTGACCAGCGCCATGCACCAGCCACTGTTCGGCCAGGACCTTGCCGTCGGGTCCCTGGTGTGTGCTGTGCGTGTAGTTGTGGCCAGTCCCGGCGCGACCCTGCGTGATCCGGGCCGCCGCGGGTTGCCCGATCGCCTGGGCGACGATGTGATCGCTGTTGCGCGGATGGACCGTCTCGTCACGCTCGCCGTGGAACACGATGAGCGGGACCCCCTTCAGGCACGCGCCGGCCGCCGGTGCGGCGGCACCGTTCATCGCGGCGAAGGCCGACGTGAAATCGCTCGCCACCGCATAGGGCATTCCGGAGTGGGCGCCGACCGCGGCATAGACCTCGGGATAGGTGGCGCCCATGATCACGGCCATGGCGCCGCCCGCCGACAGGCCGGCGCAGTAGACCCTGGCCGGATCGACGTGATACTGCTCGATGACCGCCCTGGTCATCCCCGCGATGAGCGAGGGTTCGCCCTGGTCGCGCTGCTGATCGGGGGCCTTGAACCAGTTCCAGCACCGCGTCGCGTTCGCCGCCGCCGACTGGGTCGGATACAGGACCAGACAGGGCTGGGCCTCGGCGATCTCATTGAAGCGGGTGCCGGCGGCGAAGTCATCCGCGCTCTGGCCGCCGCCGTGCAGCATGACCACCAGGGGCAGCGGTTGGCCATGGCAGGCGGTGGGGACATAGAGTTTGTAGGCCCGGGTGCCGGCCTGATTGGTGAATGAGCCGGTCAGGAACCGGCCCGGTGCCTGGGTGCTGTCGGGCTCCTGCCGGTCGGTCCGCGGCGCGGTCGGCAGTTCCAAGCGCGTCCCGATCCCAGGGGCCTCAGTGCGCAACCTGGCCAGCAAGTCCGGCAGGAACCCCACGGGTTCGACCACCGGCGGCAGCCTCGCGGGGCGAGCCGCGGCGCCATCGCCGCGCCAGGCCGCTTGGCCCCCCGGGGTAGCGGCCGGCATCAGGCGCAGCAGCGTTTGTTGGATCTTGTCGGTCGCGGCGACGGGGCCGTCGCGTTGCAGCAGCGACATCGCCTCGCGCATTCCAGCCAGCATTTGTTCGTTCATTGTGGTTCAGCCTTGCGTGTTTGGTGGTTAGCGGATGCGTCCGGAAAGCGCGCCCTTGACGGCGGGGCTGGCGTGCAGGGCGCCCAGCACCACCACCGATTCGATGGTGGCGAGCGCCAGTTCCGGTGAGACATCGGCGCCGATGCTGGCCAGGCCCAGGACCTGGATTTGGAGTCGCTCTCCGGCCCGCTGCACCGCCTCCAGATCGGCGCGCGAGTAGTGCTGCAGTCCGAGCACCAGGCTCTTGCGGGCGATCGTCTGGCGCACGACCTCGGCGTGGGTGCTCAGTTGGTTGCGGATCGCGGTGCGAATCAGGTCGGTGCGATTGGAGTAAAAACCCTCCTGCACCAGCAGGTCGATCTGACCAAGGTCGACGAGCCCCAGATTGATCGTGATCTTCTCGGTCTCGCTGACTTTCTGACGAATATCGTGTACGCTCATTGGGCGCTTGACCATCCGTATATCATCCAAGTGGATGGTATTCTAGGCGCTGCACTCGCCTTGTCAATTGGAATATTTCTACCCCGGGTTGCGTAGATCCGGTGCAGACGATGCCGGTCCGCGCGGCTAGTGGCACTGTTGCGGTACCATCGGGGCCGGGCCCTGGATGGATCAGATGCGGTGTCCGGCGCTGCCGTGGGAAACACGCGAGGTCGCCGTGGACTCCCGGTCGCCGGACGACACACTGAGGTTCCGCCTGCCGCGCTGATTCAGGGGGAGGCCCGCTTCATCGGCCCCACGACGCTGCGGGCCGGCGGTGAGACCATCCAGGCGGATGCCATCGTCGTGAGTTTCCACTGTGGCGCGGCGCCCCGGCCGCGGTGCTGGTGCGGGCGGGTTCGCACCAGGCCCTGGTCGATCGGGTCCTGGTCGCCGTCGGCTGCCACGCGGACCTGGGGCGTCTGAATCTGCTCCAGGTCGGCTGTGCCCTGGACGGGCAGGGCGTTCCGCTCCATCACCCGGAACACCTGCGCCTGGTGCGCCTGCCCATCTATATCGCGGGCGATGCCGTCGGCGGTGAGGGCGGGCTGCTGCGCGCCGCGCAGCAGGGGCGGGTGGCGGGCTACAACGCCTGCCACCGCACACCTATCGGGTGCAAGGCCAAGGCCGGCCTGGGCGTGGTCTACTGCGAACCCACCATCGCCCGGGTCGGCTGTGCCTGGTCGGCGTTGGACCATCAGTGAGTTGGTCCTGCGGCTCGGCCCCACCTCGGTAAACCCCCCAGCGGTGCGTCGCTTGATCAACTGGCCGGGCCGCTCGGCGCGGGCGGCGGTGTCCCCGGTCGGCCAATGTCTCGGTGACGGTCTGGACTGGTGCTTCGCGGTCGCGGCCGACGACCGGGCCGGCGCCGGCCTGGGGCGGCAAGCCGATTAGCGGCCCGTCACGCCCGCTCCTGCGAGTCACTCGTACCACCTTGACTCGATTGCTCGGACCATTGGCGTAGGGTGCGCCGTGCGCACCTTAAGGGGCTGCGGTTCATCGCCGAAGCCAGGGTTTCGGATGGCGCTATGGTGCGCACGGCGCACCCTAGGGTCGCGCTGCGGTCATTTCCATCGTGCGGCACTGGCAGCAGCCTTCGCCGCCTCCAGAAAACCCCGGCAGGTCGCCGTCAGGTCCTGTCCCTGCGCATGCAGGTCCCCGCCGATCAGCAGGCAACAGTCGCGCCCGTAGAAGCCGATCAGTTCCGGGACCCGCTTGAGCCCCATCCCCCCCGCCGGCACCGGGAAGATGGCCCGCCAGGCCCCCATGGGCCTGGTGGCCGCGTCCACGATGTCCCGGCACTCCCGCGGGGTGAAGGCGAAGCGCCCGCCGTAGCTCGGGAAGATGGTCGCGTCCGCCCCGGCCAACCGGTTGAGCTGTCCGTAGAGCACCCCGTGGCCCAGGCCGGCGTCCGGGTGCAGGGTGAAACTGCCCTGAAAGGCCGGGTGGCTCAGGATCGGCAGGGCCAGGGTGTCATCGTCGGCCAGGGCGCGCATGGCGTCGAGTCCGGCCAGCCCCGGGCAGAACAGCAGGCCCCCGGCGCCGCACCCCTGCGCGCGGCGGGCGCGCCGGGCGATCTCCGCCGCCGGGGCCGTGACATTGGGCAGATAGAGCGAGCGCCCGCCGGTCTCGCGATTGGCGCGCGCCACTGCCTCGCCACAGCGTGCGACGCGCTCCTCGAAGGGGCAGAAGCCCTGATCGGTCAGCCCGTGGTCGTCCTTGATCAGGTCGATCCCGCCCAGGGCCAGGCGATACGCGAGCCCCGCCAGCTCGCTTGGGTTCAGGCCCATGGGCTTGAGCGCGGTGCACAGCAGCGGCCGGTCCCGGACCCCGAGCAGGTCGCGCAGCCCCGCCTGACCGAAGCGCGGCCCGCGGTAGAGTCGTCCCAGTGACTCCCCCAGGTCCAGGCCCATCAGCCGGATGCCGGGCTTGATGCTGATATTGCCGAACAGGCAATTGACGAGCTGGGTCAGTTCCCGGCCGGCGACCTCGACCGGATAGCGGATGACCGCCTCCCAGCGGTCCGCGCCCAGGGGCTCCAGGGCGGCCACCTGACCGACGATCTGCTCGCGGATGGCCGCGCTCGGGATCAGCTCATCGGGGAATTCCACCGTTTGCTCGAAACAGATGTCGCACGCCCGCTGCCGCGCCTGCGCCGCCGTGGGGGCGCCGGCGAGGTGGTAGACGGCGGCGAAGCGCTCACCGCTCAGGGTCAGTGGGCGGTCTTGGGTGGTCATCGGCTCAGTTATTCAGACTTGCCCGCAATTCGTTCATGAAGGTATCGACCGAATCGAGGGTAATGAGCCCCAGACGCGGGTATTCGAAGTCCAGGATAAAATAGAGCGTGGCCGAGATCAGGGCGGCGAATACCACCATGTGCAGCCAGTCGGGCCTCTTGGTGATCGCCTGGGCGTGGCCGGCCAGGAGGCCGGCGAGGACCGCCAGCGCGATCAGCAGGAGGATGACCCCCGGGTGGACATGGATGCGGACCGCCGCCAGCCGGGTGGTGGTGAGGTCGAAGCTGTCGTTCAGGGGCGGCAGGAGCAGGGTTGCGACCTGGGGCCGGCCGTCGCGGTTGGCCGAGTCGACGCAGCGGCGCCAGAGCTGGTTCTGGAGCGATTGCAGCCCGGTGCCGATGCTGCCGACGGTCCTGGGGTCGTCGGCGTGGGTGGTGGCCTGCCGCAGACCGTCCACATAGCGCCGAAACAGGTCGCGGATCGGCGGCTGGTCGGCGGCGGGCAGCAGGTCGATGCGCATCCAGGCGGTCCCCAGTGCATTGACCTGCTGGACCACCAGGTCACGGCGATGCTCGAAGCGGGAGTCGGCGCCGGTGAAGGTGAAGGCGAGCAGCAGCCCGAGCAGGGCGAAGACCGCCCCCGCCACGGCCCCGGCGCCGGCCTCGTCCGCGTCACCGTAACGCTCCTGGCGGTGTTTCCCCAAGGCCCGCCCCAGATATTGGGCCAAGAGCAGGGCGACGAAGAGCCCGCCGGCGAGGGCGGCGGACACGACCACTGGGTTCATGGCGGGGGGGCTCCGGTTGGGTTGCGCAGGGGTTGATCGTACAAGAAATGGCCGCCTCGCGGGGGACCCTGACGCGCCCGGCGCCGACTCGACGGCCTGGTCCCGGGCAGGTGGTTGGGTGCCGCGCGGACCTGCTGGACGCGCGGCCGTTTCTGCTACGATAGAACTCCTGTCACATTCGGAAAACAGTGCCGGACTCGTGAAACTGATTGGGGTCGGACCGTGCGAATGTCCGGGTGCCGCGGGGTCCCGCCCCTGGTCTGTGCCGCGTCGGCGCATCCTGCCGCGGTGGCCGTGGCACCTGTTGCTGCTCGGGCTGCTGCTGGGGGCGGGCGAGGCCGCGGCCCTGCGGCTCGAGGTGCGCGTCACGGGCCTGGCCGGGGCCCAGCAGGCGAACGTGCTGGCCCTGCTCGCCATCTATCAGGAGCGCAATGAGCCGGGCCTGACCGAGCCCCGCCTGTTGGCCCTGCACCGCCTGGCCGCCGATCAGATCCGCGAGGCCCTGACCCCCTTCGGCCTCTACCGGGTGCAGGTCAAGGACAGTCTGACGGCGCCCGCCGGGCGCGACGGGGCCTGGGTCGCCGACTACCGGGTCGACCCCGGTCAGCCGGTCAGGATCACCGCGATCAACTACCGGGTGACCGGCCCCGGGGCGGAGAACCCGGCCTTCCCCAAGGAGTTCCCCATGAAGGTGGGGGACGTGCTGCTGCACAGCCGCTATGAGCAGGCCAAGTCCGACCTGCGCTTCGCCGCCTCCTCCCAGGGCTATCTGGACTACCAACTGGTGCAGCACCAGGTCCTGGTCGATCCCGTGCGCGACACCGCGGTGGTGAACTTCGCGCTTGAGACCGGGCCGCTGTATTTCTTCGGCCCGGTCACCTTCACCCAGGATCTCTTGGCAGACGCCCTGCTGCGGCGCTTCCTGCGCTTCAAGCCGGGAGACGTCTTCAACCCGGATAAACTGGTGGGCCTGCAAGCGCGCCTGCTCGGCTCCGAGTATTACAGCCAGGTGGAGATCCTGCCCCACAAGGACCTCACGGGTCAGAGCCTGGTGGTGCCCATCGAGGTCATCGCAACGCGCAACAAGGCCAATAAGTTTCGGGTCGGCGCGGGTTTTGCCACTGATGTAGGCCCGCGCGTCAGCCTGGACTGGCGGCGCCGCTACATCACCCGGTGGGGTGATAATTTCCGCACCTTTCTGACCCTGTCCCAGGGCTTCTCACGCTTTAATTTCGACTATCGCATCCCGATCCGCGACCCCCTGCGGGACTATCTGCGCATCAATCCCGATGCCAGCTATTATGACACCACCACCCGGTCGGGCTGGATCGCCCTGATCCATTTCGGTCACTCCATCGTGACCCCGGGCGGCTGGCGGCAGGATCTGGGTATCGATTACCGCTATGAGGATTACCGGATCAATGACGTCGAGCAGGATGCGGTCAATGAGCTGGTCCCGATCGCCTCCTGGTCCAAGACGGTCTCGGACGACCCGATCTACACCAACAAGGGGTATCGCATCAAATTCAGCGTGTTGGGGACGGTGGCGGGGGTGGTGTCGCCGACCTCCTACCTGACCGGTGTCATCGACTTCAAATGGATCAAGCGCCTGACGCGCAATTATCGCTTCCTCACCCGTGCCGATCTGGGCGCCACCTGGGCCGGCAACGTGAACGACCTGCCGGCCAGCCGGCGTTTTTATGCGGGCGGCGACAGCTCCATCCGCGGCTGGGGCTTCGACGCCCTGGGTCCCAATGACCCGATCAACGACGAGACCATCGGCGGGCGCTTCCTGGCCGTGGGCAGCCTGGAACTGGAGCGTAAGGTCATCGGCAACTGGAGCGCGGCCGTCTTTACCGACTTCGGCAATGCCTTCGACCCCGACTATGAACTGCAATACAACCAGAGTGTCGGCTTCGGCGTACGGTATCGCACCCCTATCGGTCAGGTCCGCCTGGACCTGGCCTTTGCCCTGACCAAGGACCAGGGCCCCAGCACCTGGGGCCTGCCGCCGGCGCGGCTGCATTTTGTGATCGGGCCGGATTTGTGACGATGCACATCAATGACCTCAAGGCCTTCGCCGGACTGGACCCGGACCTGCGGCGCGCCCTTCTGGCCCAGGTCCGGGACCTCTGGACCCACGGTTCCACGGCCCTCGAGGGCAATACGCTGACGCTCGGTGAGACCAAGTTCGTCATCGAAGAGGGTCTCACGGTTTCGGGCAAGCCGCTCAAGGACCATCAGGAGGTGATGGGTCATGCGCGTGCGATCGAGCTGATCTACCGCTGGCTGGATACCGGCTATACGCAGGACCGGCTATTCGACCTGCACCGGGCCGTTCAGACCGAGGTGATCCTGGACATCTTCAAGCCCTTCGGGGCCTGGAAGCTGGAGCCCAACGGGGCCTACGCGGTGACCGCCGACGGGCGCCAGACCTTCATCGAGTACGCCGCTCCGGGGGACGTCCCGGCACTGATGACCCAGTGGCTCGCGGAACTGAATCGGCTGTCCCAAGGCGGTCTGGGCGAGCCCGCGGCGATCGACGCCTACGCGCGGCTGCACCTGGGTTTCGTGCACATCCATCCGTTCTGGGACGGTAATGGGCGCCTGGCGCGGCTGCTCGCCAATGTGCCGGTCCTGCGTTCCGGCTATCTGCCCCTGGTGATCGATGTGAAGGACCGCAAGCGCTATATCGACCGCATCGCCGAGTATCAGCTCGCCGCCGGGCCCTTGCGCCCGCCGGGTGGTGTCTGGCCCAGGCCTGAGTTGGAAGCACCGTTCCGGGACTTCTGCCGGGACGCCTATGCGGCGACCCGCGCGTTGGTCAAGCAGGCGCAGGTCCAGCAGGCGCAGAGGATGCGGTGATGCGCGTGCCGGCAATGAACCCCGTCGCGGTGCGGCGGCCGCGGGTCGCGGAGCGCACCCATGGCCGCTGAGGAGCCGCCGTTCCTCGAGCCCTTCCTCGCCTCGCTCGCGACCCACGGCATCCGGGTCGGGGTCGCCGACTACCGGCGCATCGCCACCGCCCTTCAGGCACGTCAGGACTGGACCCTCGCGCGCCTGCGTGACCTGCTCACCGCGCTCTTGGCGCGGGACCGGGAGCAGGCCCTGGCGCTGCCGGGGCGTTTCGACCGCTTCTTCGCGCAGCGGCCGCCGCCCGCCGGGGAGCCGTTGGACCTCGAACTGCTCCTGAGCGAGTTGCGCGCGCTGGTCGAGGCCCCTCCGAGCCCGGCACCCGCGCGGCCCGTGCCGTCCGCGGCGCCGACCCCGAAGCCCAAGGACCCCAACCGCTTCCCGCGACCACTGGCGGTGTTGCTGGGCCTGATTGCACTGGTTGGCGTCCTGTGGATCGCGGTCCTGCTCCGCCCGGCACCGCCTTCGGTCTCCGTGCCCATCCCAGTCCCGCCGCAGCCAGGTCCGGTGACGCCCGTGCTCCCGGACACACCCAAGCCGGCACCCGAAGCGCCGCCGCCGTCCCAGCCCGAGCCCGAACCCGAGCCCGAGCCCGCGCCCGCGCCCATCCCCACGGCCAGGTTCCACCACCCGGAGATGACCCTGGCCCGGGTCCCCTTCGTGCCCGACCAGGCCTGGCACGCCCCCGCGGCCACGGCCGCCGCCGCCCTGCTCGCCCTGTTGTTCTACGGCGTCTGGGTCTGGCGCCGGGTGCGCATCCCGCGCATTGTGAAGCCGGAGGAAGACCCCAAAAAGCCGCGCCTCTTCTCCATCGCCGAGGTCGGCGGCGCACCGGCACCGCGCTTCGACGCCGCGACCCTGGACGCGGTGGCCGACACCCTGGGCCATACCCTGGGTCCGGCCCCCGGCGGGCGCCTGGCGGTCGCCGCCACGGTGCGCGCGACCCTGGCCCACCACGGCATCCCGCACCTGGTCTTCGCGCGGCGCCGCCGGCCCCGCGGGGTCCTGCTGCTGCTGGACGAGTACGCGCAGGCCGTCCAGTGGAACCCGGTGGCTGAGGAGTTGGCCGCCGGCCTGGGGCCGCGCGGGGTTGCCTGCACCCTGGGCCGCTTCCGCGGCGACCCGGAGCGATTCACCACCCCCGAGGGCCGGGCGCACCACTTGGAGGACTGGGAGGACCGCCGCACCAGCCACCTGCTGCTGATCGTCAGCGACGCGCGCGGGCTCGACCCGGCCCGGCGCCGGCTGGTCCTGGAGCGCCTGCGCCACTGGCCCCTGCTCGCCTGGCTGGACCCGCGCGAACCCCGCGCCTGGGACGCCTTCACGCAGGTCCCGGCCGCCGCCGGCATCCCGCTGTACCCGGCGACCCCGCGCGGGGTGCTGGGGGCGGTCCTGGCCCTGGTCGGCGAGCAGGGTGCCGGGGCGCTTGCGGAACAGGACCAGGGGCCGCGCGTGCGCGCCGGGCTGCCGAGCCCGCCGCGCCGCGCCGAGTTGGGCCTCGACGCGCCCGGCCTCGCCGCCTACCTGGAGCAGTCTCTGGGCGACGCGCTCCCCTGGGCCCAGACCTGCGCCCTGGTGCAGCCCATCCCCCCGGGCCTGGCCGAGCGGCTGCGCGAGCGGTTCTTTCCGGACCTGCCCGCGGCGGCCATCGAGCGGCTCCATACGCTGCCCGGCACCGGCCGCTCGGTGGCCGGTCTGCACTTCTCGCTGGAGGTCCAGGGGGCACTGCGCCGGGGGCTCGCCGCACGCTGGGACCCGGCGCGGCGCCGGGCGGTCATCGAGTTCCTGCTCGCACAGATCGACCAGGCGCGCCCGGACGCGGACCCGGACAGCCTGCGCCTCCTCGCCTGGGAACTGGCCCGGGAACGCCTGGCACTGGAGGGCGAGCCGGAGAATCCCGCCCACGCCCGGCGCCTGGCCGCGCTGGCGCAGACCAGCCTGGGGGACGGGCTGCGCGACGCGCTCGCGCCCTTCGGCGAACGCCGGCTGCCGCTCCTGGGCCAGCCCAGCGACCCCCGCGCCCGCGCCTGGCTGTCCGGCATCGCCGGCGACCCGCTGCGGCTGCGGCTGGGGCGGGTGCGGCGCCAACCTTTGGGGCCAGGGCGCTGGGCGGTCGTCGGACTCCTGTCCGCGGTGGCCCTGGGTGCCGGTGGACTGGGGTACTTCAAGGCGCGGGACCCGGTCGGCCCGGACCGGATCGCGCTGGACTGGCAGGCCCAGGGGGAGCCGCCGGGCAACCTCTACACCCTGATCGAGGAGCGACTGCCCGGGGAGCCCTGGCGGGAGCGAGCCGCCGCGCCGGGTCTGCCGGTCGACATCGACGCCGCCCCCTGGGATGCGGAGCGCGAATACCGCCTGGCCCTGGTCGCCAACGGCACCGTCCATCCGGTCGCGGAGCTTTCGGACCCCACCGAGCGACTCACGGTGGCCCTCGGTTGGGGCGAGCGCCCCCGGCCCTGCCGGGAACCCGCGGGCGCCCCGGGGCTGGAGCTGGAGCGCCGGGACTGTCCCGATGACATCGCGCCGGACGCGCCCCCGCGCGCCGGCTGGCGCCAACGTCTCGGCAGCCTGGCCCCGGAGGGGCGGGTGCTCAGCATCGCCCTGGCCGTGCAGGCGCCGGGCAGGCCGGACGCCGCCGACGCGCTGGGGTCCCGCCTGCTGGCCAGCGGCTCGGTGGACCGGGTCTATCGGCTGACCGCGGACCCGCGTGACCCGCGGGCCCTGGACGGCGCGCTGGGGCAAGTCGCCGCGGACCTGGGGCCCGGGCTGGGTCACGCCCAACTGCTGATCTACGGCGATGCCGCGATGCTCGACGGCGCGGGCCGGGCGGCGCTGCGGCGTTCCGCCGGCGACCGGGGTTTCCAGGCCTGGCTGATCCTGCCCGGTGCGCCCGGCGCCTGGGATCTGGCGTATGCGCCTGTCCTGCGGCTGCTGGAGCCCGACGAGGCGGGGCCGGTGCTCGAGTCGGACCTGCTCGCCGCCGTTGGGGCCGAGACGGCGCTACGGGGCGGTGGCGCACCGGTGGTGTTGATCCGTCCCGCCCAGTGGGTGATCGCCGTGGTCTTCCACACCAACCCCGAGGACGCGCGTATCGCGCTGGCGCGTGGGGGGCGGGTTATCGCCGCCCGCCATGGTGAGCCGGTGATGCTGGACTCCGGCGCCTGGCAGGTGCGGGTCGAGGCTGCCGATCGCCGGCCCCAGTCCTTTGCGCTTGACGTGGGGCCGGAGACGTCATCCAAGCCCATTGAAGTGGCGCTCGAGCCGGTCGTTGTGGACTTCGCAGTCTTTCGCGATCCCCTGAAATCCGGCGGCGAGGGACCCGCGATGGTCCGAATTCCGGACGGGGGCTTCCTGATGGGCTCACCAAAGGACGAGCCCGAGCCCGAGCGCGACGATGACGAGGAGCAGCATCAGGTGCAGATCAAGCAGCCGTTCGCCATCGGCAAGTATGAGGTGACGGTGGCCGAGTTCCGGCGCTTCGCCGAGGCGGGCAAGGGCTATCGCACCGAGGCGGAGCGGGGTGACGGCTGCTATGGTTGGAAGAACGGCACCTGGCAGCAAGTCAAGGCGTTCTCCTGGCGCGCGGTCGGTTTCGCGCAGGGGGATGATTCCCCGGTGGTCTGCGTGAGTTGGAACGACGCCCGGGCCTATACCACATGGCTCAGTGAGCAGACCGGCAAGACCTATCGGCTGCCTACCGAGGCGCAGTGGGAGTATGCCGCCCGTGCCCTGACGACCAAGCCCTTCTTCACCGGCGACTGCATCTCGACCAAGCAGGCGAACTACAACGGCACTGGCGATTACAACAACTGCAGTGCCAAGACCGGCGTCTATTCTGTCAAGACGCTGCCGGTCGGCAGTTTCAAGGCCAACGCCTGGGGGCTCTGCGATCTGGCGGGCAATGCCTGGGAATGGACCTGCTCGGCCTATGTCGCCTCCTATGACGGGAAGGAGCAGGTTTGTATAAGCAATAATGATGTCAAGTCTGGACTGCCCCGGGTGTTCCGCGGCGGCTCGTGGAGCAGCAGGCCCGCGTGGGTGCGTTCCGCCAACCGGAGCGGGTACTCGCCGTCGTACCGGTTCGACAATCTTGGTTTCCGCCTCGCCCAGGACTTATAACCCTTTTCCCTCTTCTATTTTTCCCTTTTCGCCCCTCTTTTTTCTTATTGTACTGGTATTTACATAATTCTAGGCATGATAATTGCCCGATCAATCTCACCCTGGTGGTCGATTCCTGCTCGAGCGGGATGGGGCATTCGCCCGGTCCCGAACCTTTATTCCGTTGCGGATTCGTGCCGCGAGCCGGTTGCCTCTGGAGAAGACGTTTCGGACTGGGAACGCGGCATTCCGGCCAGGATTGGCCTCAGTCGCGGGTTGACGCGCACCCGCCGCCCCTGTATCACCCTGCCTCCGCGACCGCAACTAAACCCCGGGAGACCAATGGAGATCACTGTCGAGATTCGCACCGGCGACGGCGCCTGGACCGGTCTGGTTCGCCGCTCGGATGAGCCATTCACGCGCAGCCTGGACGCCCCGCGCCTCGGGCCTGTCGAGGCGATTCCGCTCAAAGGTGGGGCCCGCACCCTGGGCAACCTGGTGAGGGTGCTGGTGGACTACGAAACCGACGACCTGGCCCAAGCCTTCGACGAGCGCGGCCAATTGGAGATCGGTTCCTGGCTCTACCGGCAACTCTCTTCTCGCTCCCACGCGGAAGCAGGGGAGTGTCGAGCGGGCGTCCCCGCGTCCGGTCGGCCAACTGGACGCAGGAGCGTGGGAGCCAGAGGACAACGCGCCCGGCCCGGGTTGCCGCGCGCCGCGCGGGCAGCAGGGGAAACCGCTGGTTGACGCGCGCCGCGCGCTCTTGTATTACCCTGCCTGAGCGACGGAAACCAACACCGAGGGGAACCGATGGACATCACCGTGGAGATCCGCGCCCGCAACGGCGGCTGGACCGGACTGGTCCGCCGTTCGGACGAGCCTTTCAGCCGCACCCTGGGCAACATGCGCCTGGGTTCAGCCCAACTGCTTTCGCTCAAAGGCGTGACCCGCTCCCTGGGCGACCTAGTCCGGGCGCTGGTGGACTACGAGCCCGCCGATCTGGCTCTGTTTTTCGACGAGCGCGGCCAATTGGAGATCGGTTCCTGGCTCTACCGGGAGGTCTTCGGCGACCAGCGCATCGACGCCGACGAGGCGCGCCTGCAGATCGACACCGACGACGAGCACATCACGCGCCTCCCCTGGCCGCTGCTGTACCGGGACGGGGTCTTCTGCTGCGCCAACGGCTGGTCGGTGGCCTTGGGCTCCGGCGCGCGCCGCGCGGAGGTCCGGCTGCCGCCCCAGCCGCGGCTGCTGCTCGTGATGCCCGAGCCCGGCGGTGTCTCGCCGACCCAGGCGGCGGCCCATCTGGATGAACTGGAGACGCTGCTCAGCGCCGGGCTGCCGACCCTGCGGCAGGGCCGTCAGTTGCAGGTGGCGCGGACCTGGGAGGCGTTTCTGACGCAGTGCCGCGACTTCCGCCCCGAACTGGTCTACTACTACGGCCATGGATTGGCCACTGGCCTGGAGAGCACCCGGCTGGTGTTCGCCGATGCGCAAGGCCGCCGGGACGACCGCCCGGTGGCCGATCTGGCGCAGGTACTCGGCAACCTGGAGACCCCGCCGCTCCTGGCCTATATCAACTGCTGCCAGGGGGACGCGGGCGGCCTGCTGGGGGCCGGGCGCCAACTCGCCCGCTGCATCCCGGCCGTGGTCACCAATCGCACCGTGGCGATGATCGCCGCCGCCCGCGGTCAGGCCCTGGCCCTCTGGGACGCCCTGCTGCTCAAGGGCGAGTCCCCGCACCGCGCGCTCGCGACCCTCTATGCCCGGCGCAGCGGCCCGGACCTGTCGCTGGCGGATGCCCGCTGGATGACCCCGGTGCTGCACGCGGGCTACGGCACCTGGCATTCGGAGCCCCCCGGGGTCCGCCTGGCGGCCGACCACGACCCCTATTGGCATCTGAAGATCGACCGCGTGAGCCAATACCACACGGTGGCCGGCGAGGCGCGCCGCATGGTGCGCGAGGGGCGTCCGCGCTGTCATGCCTTCGTCTGGTACGGGCGGGCGGGGGAGGGCGTGGACCTGTTCCACACCCGGCTGAACGTGCAACTGCGTGAGGACCTGGACAGCGCCCGACTGCTGGAGATCGCGCCGCGCTGGCCCGATGACCTGGCGGACCCGGCACGTTCTTTTGAGGATATGCTCTGTGAGGCCTTCGGTGTCCAGGGGCTGGACGAGGTCCCGGCGCGCATCCGGCAGCGCGCGGAGGGCGGCTATGGCGCGCGGGTGCTGGTCTATCTGCGCCATCAGCCGGTCCTGGGCAAGCGCCTGATCGATCCGGGGCGTCTGCGCCAGTATCTCCAATGGCTCGACCACCGCCTTGCGGGCCTGCTGGACGAGGGCCAGTTCCTGTTGGTCGGTATCTCCTTCGTGGTGGAGAAACCGCCCGGGTTTCGCGAGTCGGTGCGCCGACAGGGCCTGTTGGAACTGCGTCTGGAGGAGACCGTGTTTCAACTGCTGGACGAACTGGAGCGCCTGGCCCCGCACCACCTGCTGACCTTTGTGCAGACCCACCGCATTCCCCACGCCCGGCGGCTGACCGAGAAGGTCCTGGGGCAGATACTGGTTGCCACCGAAGGCAACTACGATCAGACCGTGGAGAAGCTGCGGTCCCTGATGGACCGCGCCTGGACCGAGCCGGAGCCGGGCCCCCCCGCGACCGCCGAAGAGGAGGACGACTATTGAACCCGGATTATCCATTCAACCTGATCCGCCCGGACACCGATGGGCCGCTGCCGGACCCGGCCGTGCTCAGCCGTCGCCCGGGGGTGACCACCGACCGCTCGCTCGCCGCCGAGGCGCCCTTCTTCATCCCCGGCGAGGCCCTGGTGACGGCGATGAACGCGGCCATCGCGGTCGCGGAGCCGCTGCTGATCACCGGCGAGCCCGGCACCGGCAAGACCCAGGCCGCCTATTACGCGGCGCACCGGCTCGGTACCCGGGTCTTCCACTTCCAGGTCAAGTCCGAGACTACCGCCGGCGAACTGCTCTACCACTTCGACACGGTGCGCTATTTCCACGATGCCCATCTGAGCAATATCCGGGCGGACCGGACGCCGCTGGACAAGAGCAAGTATGTGGAGCCCCGTGCCCTGTGGCAGGCCTTCGACGACGGCCGTGAGCAGGGCCGCCCGGCGGTGCTCCTGATCGACGAGATCGACAAGGCGCCCCGGGACTTTCCGAATGACCTGCTCCACGAACTGGACCAGATGGAGTTCCTGGTGGTCGAGACCGGCGAGCGCATCCGCCCGGAGCGCACCTTGGCGCCCATCCTCTTCATTACCTCCAACAGCGAACGGCGCCTGCCGGAGCCCTTCCTGCGCCGCTGTGTCTATCACCACATCGCCTTCGACCCCGAGGTCGTCCGGAAGGCGATGGCCGTGCGCGCCGGGCAGTTCGACCCGCTCGGCCCCGAGCTGACGGAGCTTGCCATCCGCGCCTTTCTCGCCATCCGCCGGCGCAGCCTGCGCAAGCGTCCGGCGACCGGCGAGCTGCTGCTGTGGCTGCGCGTGCTGGCGCTCGCCATGGGGGTGGAGCGCAGCCGCCTGGAGCAGGCGCTGAAGGACCAGGACCTGACGCGGATGCCCTATCTCGGCGCCTTGCTGAAAGACCACAAGGACCTGGAGGAGACCCTGGGGGGCGGCGTCCAGGGCGGTTGAGTTACATCGGCGGCGCTGAGTGGGGTCTGGGCGGGCGGGGCATTGGTGACTCTGCCGACTTGCTTGCCGCGAGGTTGCTGGTCCGCACAGCGGACCCTACGGCCCTACCGGACGTTCTCACGGACCGGGCGTCGTTGTCGTTGTCGTAATCGTGGTCGGATTATTCGATTACGACAACGACAACGACAGCGTACCCGGGATCGCGGTCACCACATCAGTTCCGATCCCCCTCCAAGCCGGCGCGAGCCGCCGGCTTCCATCGATAAGTGGTATCTCAAGGCACTGCGCGGCGACCCACTGCCCTGCGTGGCTCAGCGAACAGACCGCCGCACGCTGCCCGGCCTACCGTACCTGATCCATGAATTCCCGAGCGCCAAGTCATGATACCCACCACTTCCAAGACCCTGCTTGCCGTCGATAACCGTCGTTGCGCCGTGCGCCGCCCGCTGCGCTATCCGGTCCTGCTGGCTGACTGCGACGCCATCACGCGCAACATCAGTGGTTCGGGCGCGTATTTCGAGACGAATCGCCGGATGGTGGTGGATCAACCAATCAGCTTTGCCCTCGTGTTACCCGCTGCTCCAGCCGACGCTGCCGCCAAGCCCGATGCCTGGCGCGAGGGGCGGGTCGTGGATGGGCGAGTCGTGCGGGTAGATGCGGGTGAGTCGGGGCAGGTAGGTGTTTGCGTTGCCTTTTAGCACTACCGACAGTGGTAGGAGAGGGGCACAGGCACCGTTTGCAGCAGCGGCCGGGCACCGTTAGGTCTGGAAGCGCCGACACTGTGCAGCGAACAGAAGATCCTTGCCGCTATGTGCCCTGGCGTACAGATGCGCGGCGGCCCCGGTTCCATGCTCTCCACTTGCGATAGTCATCACCACGAGGATTCACCATGCCCAGCTCGCAAGCCGTCGTCCTCAATCGATTTGAAAATGGACGCCTCGCGCCCGGTGTCGAACCGGATGCCCTGCAAGCCGGCGCCAGCGCCGTGGCCTGGGGCGCCATCCTGGCCGGTGCCGCGGCGGCCGCCGCGCTGTCGCTGATCCTGTTGATCTTGGGAACCGGTCTGGGTTTGTCCGCGGTGTCGCCCTGGATGAATCGGGGGATCAGCGCGAATACCTTCGGTGTCTCCACCATCCTGTGGGTGATCTTCACGCAGATCCTTGCTTCCGCGCTGGGCGGCTATCTTGCCGGCCGGCTGAGAACGCGCTGGATCGCGGTCCCGGCGGACGAGGTCTATTTCCGCGACACCGCGCATGGCTTTCTGGCCTGGGCCATCGCCTCGCTGGCGACCGCCGCGCTACTGGCTTCCGTCATTACGTCCATCGTCGGCAGTGGCATTCAAGTCGGCGCCGCGCAGGACGCCGGTACGGCAGTCGCAGCGACCACGATGGCAGAGTCCGACCGCGAGGGTGGTCCAATGGGCTATTTCGTCGATTCCCTGTTCCGCAAGGACCTGAACGCAGCGCCTGCCGCCGCTGTGCCCGACCGACGTGATGCCCTGGCAGCCAGTGCCGCGGAGCAACCCGCGGCGGAAGTGGCCCGCATCTTCATCAATGACATCCGGGCGGGGACTATGCCGGAGCAAGACACTCGCTATGTCGGTCAGGTCGTCGCGCTGCGCACCGGCCTGACGCAAGCCGCCGCCGAGCAGCGGGTCACCGAAGCCTTCGCGCGCCTGCAGGCGACGTTGCGGGAGGCGCAAACCACGGCAACAGAGGCTGCCGATACGGCGCGCAAAGCGACCGCCGATGCCTCACTGTGGCTCTTCGTCTCGCTGCTCGCCGGGGCCTTCTGTGCCAGCCTGGTGGCCATCTACGGCGGACGGCAGCGTGACTTCTCACCGCCGCCTGCAATTTAACCCGCGGAGATTATCATGCGCTCGTTGCTCCTGTGGTTCCTTGGCGTCCCCATTCCGATCATCATTCTGATCGCGCTGTTCATGAGGTAGCTGCACGCACCGGCCCTCGCCCGTCGTACTCCTGCGCCTTGATTGAGATTGCAGCCCTAGGGTGGACAAGCGCTGGCGCAGTCCACCGAATCAAGCGCCGTTGCTGATGGGTGATTCGGATTTTCTGACAGGCAAACACACAACACGAGAGGAGATTGAAGATGAATCTATTTCACAGACGGCTTGCGAGCGTCGGCTTCCCGGCCCTGATGTTGGCAGTGGCTGGATTGGTACAGGCGGCAACCGCCGAGGATGCGGGGAAATCAATCGATCAGATGATTGAAAAGACCGGAACGAAGATGCAGGAGGCCAAGGAGGCGCTCGGCGAGAAGGCCGCCAAGACCGGAGACTATCTGGACGACGCCGCGATCACCGCCAAGATCAAGGCGGAGATACTGGGTGATCCACTGCTTAAGGTCTTGCAGATCCATGTGACCACCACCGACGGTGTGGTCCGGCTCAGCGGCGAGGTGGATTCACCGCAGAGCATCGAGCGGGCTACTGCGCTCGCCGCTCGCGTCAACCAGGTGAAATCCGTCACCAGCGAGCTGGTCGTCAAGGGCGTCAAGTAACACCAGGCCGTTTTGCTTGGGAGCGAGAAAACGTTTCGGACGGGGCGAATGCCCCGTCCAGCCCGGTTTCGGACGGGGCGCATGCCCCATCCGGCCCGGGAGGCTCGACCGACGATGGCCGGGGCGATTCGACCGGAGGCCGACGCTTTAGCGGACAGCGGCGCCGCATCTGGCTGAAGCCTCGACCTCCGGTCTGTTGTGTGGGTGCAAAGTTATCCGGAGTTCCTACGGCCGCCGCCGGTCCGCACAGCGGACCCTACGACCGCGCCAGGAATTGGAGTAACACCGGATTGACCAGGCCCGCCCGGGTGTCGAAGGTCCCGTGCCCGGTATCCGGCAGGATGAAGAGCTGCGCTCTGGGCAGGGTCTGGTAGATGACCAGGGTGTGCTCGAGCCGGACCAGGTCCTGGTCGCCGGCCATCACCAGCACCGGGTGGCGGATCGCGGCGAGCAGGGCGGGGCTCAATTCGTCCGCGGTGGGGGAGTGCAGCCAGAGTTTGCGCAGCTTGGCCCCCAACTCTTCGCGCGCCGCGGGACCGGCCGCGTCGCTGTCGGCCTGGAGTGCGTCCAGGTGGTCCTGTGGCAGGCCGGCGGGTGAGAGGTTGACGCCGCTCACGGCCAGGCGCTCGACCAGTTCCGGATAGCGGGCGGCGAGCATCAGGCCCAGGATGCCGCCGTCGCTGAAGCCCACGACGGCGCTGGGCGGGAGACGCAACTGCTCCAGCAGGGCGGCGGTGTCCTGCATCATCGCCGTGTAGGAGAGCGGCCCCGGCAGGTCCGGGGTGCGGCCCTGGCCGACCTGGTCGGGGGCTATGACCTCGTGACCGGCGGCGATCAGTGCCTCGATCTGATTGGCGAAGGCGTGCTCGCCCGAGTCGCCCCCCCCGTGCAGGAGCAGCACCGGCGCGCCGGTCCCGGCGCGCAGGTAATAGAGCGGGTGGCCATTGACCTGCGCCCACCGGCCGCGGTCCGCGTCGGCGCGCGGCGGCTGGTCCTGGACTGTCTGCGCAAACCCCAACAGGCGGTCGATGAAGGGGTCCGGGTGGAGTGTGCGGGCCTCCTCCAGGGCCCGGACCGCCGCGGGCACCTCGCCCCCGGCGACTTGGCCCAGGGCGCGCCTGATCAGTTCATCGCCGGCCTGCTCCAGCGCGAGCAGGGGCGCCAGCTCCATGCCGCAGCGGCGACAGGTCTCCCCGTCCTCGCGGCGGGCCCGGCAGTTCGGGCAGCGGTCCATTCCGGTCAGGACTCCAGGTAAAAGATCAGATCGGCGAGTTGGGCGACCGCCGACTCCAGTGTCCGCGGGTCGTCCTGCGCCAGCGCGTCGCGCACCGCCTCGATGCCGTCTACCAGGTCGTCGCGGTCCTGCGCGTTGGCCTCGCCCAGCAGGCGCTCGGCCTTCTCCACCAGGGCGCGAGCGGCGACCGCCTCGCGCCGCTCACCCGCGACGTCCCCTGCCGCGGTGCCATCCGCGTCCGTGGCGCCGTCCTGGTCCGCGTCCGTCGCGCCCTCGTACTCATACCCGTCGATGAGTGCGGACAGACGGTCGCGGGCGGCGGTCAAGGCGTCACCGGTGAAGCGGGCGGTGGCGTTGTCGATGGTGATCTGCGCCTCCAGCCCGGTGCGCTTCTCGCGCGAGCTCACATGCAGGATGCCGTTCACGTCCAGGGAGAAGGTGGTGATGATCAGGTTGCCGGCCGGCACGTCGGAGAGTCCGTCGATGCGGAAGGAGCCGATCTCGGTGTTGTTGAGTGCGTCCGGGTCCTCGCCCTGGTAGACCTGGACGATGATGGAGCGCTGGCCGTCGTGCATGGTCTCGAAGACGTCGCTCTTGGTCACCGGGATCGGGGTGTTCTTGCGGATCAGGGGGCAATAGGTATACGGATAGGGCTCCCCATTGAGGATGGACAGGGCGCTGGTGCCGAAGGTATAGGGCGTCACATCCACCAGCACGCTGGCCACCTGGACCCCGGCAATCACCGCCGCCTGGATCGCCGCCCCGGTGGCGACGCACAGATCCGGGTCCACCTCGGCGCGCGGCTGCATCCGCAGGGCCGCCTCCAGGCGCTGCTGCACCAGCGGCGTGCGGGTCGCCCCGCCCACCAGCAGTACCTCGTCTAAGTCGGAGACGGTAAGCCCGGCCCCGTTGACGGCGATATGCACGGCCTCCAGGGTCTCCCGGAGATAGGGCTCGATCATCGCCTCATAGTCTTCGCGCGCCAGCTCCAGCGACAGATGGACCGGCGCCCCGTCGCGCTCCAGCAGATATTCCTCCTGGATCAGGGCGAAGGGGGCGTCGGACAGGGTGATCTTGGCGGCCTCCGCGGCACGGGTCAGGCGCGCCATGGCGGAGCGCTCGGCGCGCGGGTCATGGCCCTGGGCGCGCAGGTGCTCCACCAGGTGGTCGATGATGCGGTCATCGAAGTCGTCGCCGCCCAGGTGATTGTTGCCGTGGCTCGCCAGGACCTCGGTCACGTCCCGGGCGACCCGCACCACCGACACGTCGAAGGTCCCGCCGCCCAGGTCATAGACCAGGATGGTCTTGCCCTGGGGGTGGTCCACCTCGTAGGCCAGCGCGGCGGCGGTGGGCTCATTGATGATGCGCACCACCTCGAGCCCCGCCAGTCCGCCGGCGTCGCGGGTCGCCTGGCGCTGGGCGTCGGAGAAATAGGCCGGGACCGTGATCACCGCCCTGGTCACCGGTTGGCCCAGGTCGACCTCCGCCGCCTGCTTCAGGCGCTTCAGGATCAGGGCCGAGATCTCTTGCGGAGTGTAGGACTCGGGCCCCATGGCGACCTTGGTGTCCTCGCCCATGCGCCGCTTGATCGAGCGGACGGTGCGCTCCGGGTAGAGGGCGAACTGGTTGCGGGCCGCCTGGCCCACCAGCAGGGTGCCGTCGTCCGCCAGACCGACGACCGAGGGCAGGAGCCTGGCCCCGTCCACCTCGATGACGCGCGAGACGCCGTCCTGAACCACCGCCACCTCCGAGTTGGTGGTGCCGAGGTCGATGCCGATGATGATGTCGCTCATGGTGTCCTGTGTCGGGTCGGGGCCGGTCGGAGTGGAAAAAGGGCGCAGAGTTTACCGCCTGAACGGGGGCGGTGCGATGTTGCATGTGCGCTGACGGTGACACGGTCGATCCCCGCGTCAGCGCGGCCCTGGTCCGGCTCAGGGCCGTGACCGGTGGTTCGTCACCGTGATCCATGAGAATCCTCCGTGGGAGCGGCTTCAGCCGCGCTGTGAAGTCGCGATCACCTGTAACGGCGCGGCGGCCGGCGAGGCCCGTCGCGGCTGAAGCCGCTCCCACCGCGTCGCTGCGCGACTTTCACGGCAAACGCCTCGCCGCCGGCGCGTCCCCCCGGCGGCGGCCGCAACGATGATCAAGGCCCAAAACCACCGATCCCGCTACCATTACAAGACCAACCTTGAGTCTGAAAGCCAGACGGGAGCACAAGCGCAGGTGACAACATGACCGAACAGGCCAGCGCCGGCACGGGCGAGGATATTTCACCGATTGTTTTCAGCAGTTTCAATACCATGGGTCTGCCGCCGCAAGAGGCCATTGAGGTCTGGCGTGACAGCATTGCCCCGCTGTTCGATGCGCGTCCGGTGGGGCCGGGTGACTTCTATGGTGCCGTGGATGCCTGCCTGTTCAACGGGATCGTGCTCGCACAGTCGCGGGCTGCCGCCCAGGTGTTTCGACGCGACCGGCGGATGCGCAACCGTGACGGCGTCGACCACTTCCTCGTCCAGTTCTATCTGGAGGGCGGCTATCGCGGAGAACATGCGGGGCTCGCGGTCCGCGTCGGCGCGGGCGATGTCGGGGTCTTGGACCTGGGCGCGGAGACGCACACCAACGACCTTGAATTCCGGTGCCTCACGCTCGTCGTGCCCCGCGATACGCTGCGCCCCTTCGTCAAGCACCTCGATTGCGGGGGGACGGTGATCGCCGGCAGCACCGCGTTGGGCCGCATCCTCAACAGCCATCTCACCGCCACCTGGCGCAATCTGCCCGGGCTCCCCGGTCGCGAGGCCCCCTATGTCGCGCAGGCGCTGCTGGGCGTCCTGGCCGCCTGTATCGATTCCCAATGCAGCGGCACCACGGATCGGACCGACCCTTATCTGCCCGCGGCGACGGCGGTGGCGATACGCGACTACATCGAGCATCATCTGGAGCGCGTCGATCTCGATCCCGAGCACCTGTGCCGGACGTTTCACTGTTCCCGTGCCTACCTCTACCGGCTCTTTGCGAGCGAAGGCGGCGTCGCCCGCCACATCCAGCAACGGCGCCTGCTGCGCTGCTACCGTGAATTGACGCGGCCGGGCAATCACCGGCCGCGCGTAGGCGAAATCGCCGGCCGTTGGGGGTTCGTCAATGCCAGCCATTTTTCCCGCCTGTTCCGTGAGGTCTTCGGCGTCGCGCCGCGCGACGCCCTGGGCGGCGCGGACCAGGCACGCGGCGTCACAGCGCTCGGCGCCGACCCGCGGCCGGACCTGCCCGCCTACCACGATTGGCTCTTGAGCCTCTGAACGATCGCCGGGATCAGGACCGGCGCACCGCGTGCGGCCCGGCCGCCGTGCAAACCGCGGAGATGGGGTGTTGCGGGCGCGCCACAAACCCGAGACGGCCAGCACAAAGATCCTGGACCCCGAGGAAAGCAACGCTACGAATGTCGGGGTACGCTTAGTTGGTCGGCCCGGACGCGCGCGGCCCCGGGGCGAGCCCACCGCGGTGGGTTCGCCCGGGGTGCGGATTGCGCCCGCCAACCCGCTCGTCACCAGGAGTCACCCAATGCGTACCCTCCGTCTGGCATACCGGCAATGGCGACCTGGCGGGATCGCCTCTACCTGTTCACCCTGAACGGACTATACGGGGGGGGGCGCTCGATTGTACTGGATGTACACGCTCAATCCCTTCGGGGACGACCCGGTACTGGACGGCTGGTTCCCGAAAAACAGTTCTCCGCCAAGCCAGGTGATTGGCGGCACGGGAAGCTGTCTCGCCGTCAGTGCGCTCCCGGTCGGCAGCGCCGGCGAGGAATGGCTGGTGTTCTTCACTCGCGGGGAAGACGGTGCCCTCAATGTCCGGTACACCAAGGATTTCTCCATGACGCTCATCGATGTGCCGGAGGCCGCCTTCCAGTCCCCGCGAGGCTGGGTGACGCAATGCGCCACCATACCCATTGTGACGGATAGCGGCCCCGCCATTCTGGTGGCCCTGGCAACCCACCAAGGCTATCTCACGATGCAGACCCTCTACCAGAACGACCATGGCAAATTGACTTGGGCACAACAGCCCCATGTGCCCTTGCGCGTCCACCCGCAGACGGAGATCGCCCTGGTCGCGGGGAGCATCGAGAGCCGAAATAACGCGCGGACGGAGCAAGGGCGCCGCACCGTGCAGCTATTTCTCAGCGATGCCTCCAATCTGGCCGCCGACGTCAGGCGTGGGGAATGGCAACTCGTGGGCCGTTACGGCGAAGGGCAGTTCACGGATTGGGTCACGGGGGGGACTGCCAAGACGGCGGCGCCGACCAGAACTGTGTCGGGAGCACCCTGTTTCCCGCGGACGTTGGCTGGGTCCACCCGTCGCGTGCCTTCGCCGCCGTCCCCGGCTATGAGAAGGACTCGGCGGGCAACTTGCGGCAATACATTACCGTCACCGGCAGCGCCCAGACGAGATTATTCGATCCGCGGGTGCTGACTTTGCAGGTGATCACCTACCCATCTGACCGTTACATCGCGCTGGACAAAAGCGCTGCCGTCGATACCGCTCGCGACGCCACGCAGGTACCCTCGGCCTGGAGCATCGTGGGGGTCATCGAGGGCGTTCCACCCTTTACCCGCAACGGCACGACCGGGAGCGTCCCGAAAGCGAGCGTTTCGTTCCAACAGAAGGACTCGAAATCAACTGAGGTCAAGGTCGTCAACTCCTTTAAGTCGGAGGTTTCGTTGTCGCCAGGGTCCCAGGTGCCGTCCTTTCCGGTGACCGCCGATCTTTCCTATGGCCTCGATCTGGCTCGGTCGTCCAAGACGGAAAATACGCTTACGTTACAGAAGACGCTTGACAATGTCAGCGATAATTTCGACGGGGCCTATGGCATACTGATCGTCGCCAAGCCGACCATTATCAACTACCCTTTCAGTCACCGGACCTTCGGTCACACGGAGGTGGCCAGGGTCGATCGCCTGATCGTCGACCAGATGGACCTGTACTCGGAGCCCTATTTGCTGGCCGACCCGACGCTCGGTAAGGGTGAGAATCAGATCGGCCTGCCGATGCCGTTCCGGCCTAAGACGTCGCTCCCCTGGATCATCACTTGGCGTATCCAGAGCATCACGCACTACGTGCCGCCATTGCTGTTGAGCGCGGCGGCGGCCCCCGCCGAGGCCGGGCTGCACGCTGGTCCTGTTCAGGGCGACGACGGCACCCAGGCGGCGTCGGACGCCGATCCGAACCAGCCGCAAGCCGCGGTCCCGATCGGCAAGAAGGCATTTTGCTGGGGCTGCCTGCCGCAATCCGGCGGCTGGCGCTCGATCAAGCGGTAGGGTCGGCGCGCCGGTCCCGACCGCGAATGCAGGCAACGCAATGGCGTACGCATCAGAGAACGAACTGCCGCCGAGCTGGACCGACTGGCCACCGCGGTGGATGGGCAGTCCCCAGCGGTGCCCGCTCTCGGCTTCGTCTTTACCTGGAGTAACCACTATGACCAAGTTTTCGCTTTCGCTCGCCACCGCCCTGTTGCTCGTCGGCCCACCGGCGGGCGCCGAGCCGGTCACCATTCAAAACGCCTACGTCAATGCGGTGATGGTGACCGCGGACGACACCGATGGCGGCTGTATGGCGTCCCTGTCCATCGACCCGGCGACGCGGTTGCCCGGCTGCGGCGCCAACTGGGTGACCTTCAGTTGCAGCGGCGAACTGACCACTGAGTTGCGTGCCTATCGCATGCTCGACCAGGCGCAACTCGCGCTGGCCAACGGCAAGCGCGTGCAGGTGGTGATCACCAACGAGCAGCAGCACAACGGCTATTGCTTCGTGTCGCGCATCGATGTCCTGCGCTGATCGCGGCCAGGCCGGGCCCGGGCGGCGTCGGCGTTGCGTGTGTCCGGGTCGGCAGTGCCCGCGGCATCCGGGCGCGCTTTCTTGCTATCGTGCTGTGAGGTAATCAAGATGATCTGCGACGCAATGAACCCGCGTCTCGGTATTCCCGGCCCGCGCTGGGCAACGACCGCGCTGTGGGTCATGGTGATGGGCTTGCTGCTCGTCGGCACCTGGGCCGCGGCCGATGTCGTGACCCAGACGCAGTCCGACGCGGCCGACCAAAGCGCCTTGGTCGAAGGTCAACACTGGGGCGCCGGCGTCCCCGGCGGCGCCCCGCCCGCGGGCACCGCACCGACCGCCGGATACGACTATGTGAACGATCAGCAGGATAGCCTGACGCGCACCCCGACGAGCGGCGACGTTACCTTTGCCGGCCGGTCCCTGACGATTGC
This sequence comes from Candidatus Thiodictyon syntrophicum, assembly GCF_002813775.1. Lineage (NCBI taxonomy): Bacteria > Pseudomonadati > Pseudomonadota > Gammaproteobacteria > Chromatiales > Chromatiaceae > Thiodictyon > Candidatus Thiodictyon syntrophicum. The sequence continues at coordinate 4,467,033 of NZ_CP020370.1, read as the reverse complement.
GAACGGGGCTTGGCTCGAGCTGCTCAACCCCGCCGCGACGACCACCATCACCGACCTCAGGCTCAATGGCGGCATCGTCGATGCCGATGCGTCGCTCGGTGCGACCACGGTCAGGCTCGCGGGCGCCGTGGCGTTGGCGCAGGGCGGCGGCACCTTTCAGGCCGCCGATAGCAGCACGGTGCTCGCCATCGACGCCGCGCTGGTCGATCCGGCCGCCGGTACCCCGGGTGGGGTCACCTTCGGGGGCACTGGTCTGGAGGGCACCATCGTGCTGACCAATGGTGCCAGCACCTACACCGGCAGCACCCTCATCAGTTCCGGGGTGGTCGAGGTCCAGAGCGGCCACGCACTCGGGGCGCCCGCGGTCGGCACGACCGTGGCCGGGACCGGGGCACTCTGGCTCACCGGCGATATCGCGGTCCCCGAGGCCCTGAACCTCCTCGGTCGGGACATCGACCGGACCCTGCAAGACCCGACCAAGAGGCCGCAGGTCATCAGCCAAGGTGACAATACCCTGGCCGGGCCGATCGGGCTCTCGTCGGGGCCGGACCCGGCCTTCAACCAGTTCGGGCTCGTCTCGCTGGGTGGGACCCTCAAGGTCACCGGCGGCGTCACCGCGGACACGAGCGCCACCCAGGCCATCCTGGGGGTGGGCGGCCCCGGCGATGTGCTGGTCCAAGGCGACATTTCCATCGCGCTCAGCGCGCCCGCTGCCCAGGCGCGGGTGCTCGCGCTCGGACCGGCGACGACGACCATCGACGGCAAGGTGACGCTGACCCACACCGGCGTCGGGTCCTTCGCGGCGCTGGACGTCTACGGCGGCGACCTGATCGTCAACGGTAAGGTGGATATGGCCAACTCGGTGGGGAATTCGAGCATGGCGAATTGGGGCTCCGGCAGGCTCCAGATCCATGGCGATATCGACATGTCGCCGATCAACACTGACGACTACCACGACGTCTTCAACGCCGGCAGCGGCAGCACGCTGATCGCGGGCGGGGTCGCGGGTGTCGATGCGTTGGGGGCCTATTCAGGCACCCTGGTGGTGGGCGCTGCCGCGGATATCTCCAGCGTCCATTGGCTTGACCTGGACGGGGGCGGGATCATCGACGCGTCCGGTGTGGTCGGCGGCTTTTCAGTCCTGGCCGGACAGGAGGTCACCGCGTGGGGCGACGGCACCTTGCGGGGCGATGTCATCCTGGAGTCCGGCGGCCTGTTTCGGCTCGGCAGGTATTCCCCGGCCGATTTGACGGTCGAGGGCAGCCTGACGATGCGCGCGGGCAGTATGCTCTCCGTGATGATCGACCCGACCGATACCGGCGCCATCAGCCTCCTGGAGGTCACGGGGACCTTGCTATTGGACTCTGAGGTGCTTCTGACGTTCAACTGGGATCAGATCCCGGACGACGGCACCTATGTCTTCGCGCGGTGGGGCCAATGGGCCGGGGCCGGCCGCTTCACACCAGTCGGGTTGCCCACCGGCTATGAAGTGTACTACGACGATGCCGAGCACCTGGCCGGGCTGGTCTGGGTTCCCGCTCCGGCACCGCTGTTCCTGATTGTGCTGGGGGCCTTGGTCCTCGCCGGCCGCCGCCGCGCCTCCCCGGACGACCGGCGGGGCGCGGGCGCTTCGGTTTGGTGGTGAACACCTGCCCAACCGCTGCAATGGTGTAATGGGCGCCGGGCGGGGCGCGGACGCCGTCGGCGTGTCGTGCCCCGTTCGCATGATGTTCTCCAGCCCTCTTGAGGCTGGGGCCGCGCGGTGTTGGCGAGGAGCGGACGCCGCGGCCGAGGCCCGCCGCGCGGCCGAGGGGCGGGCGCGGGACGCCGAAGAAGCCCTTGCCCGCCTGGGGGCGCAACTCGCGGAGCGACCGGGACCCCGCTGATCTCCAGCGCGATGGTCATCCGCGAGGGTGATTTGCGTGAAATCGGGTAGGTCGGGTTAGCGAAGCGTAACCGACGCCTGCGCTTGTCGCCCCGGTGACGCTTGTCTACACTGCCGACATGCGCCATCCCATCGATCCCAAGGTTGACTGCGTCTTCAAGGCCCTGCTGGGGGCGGAGTCCAATCGCGACCTGTTGATCCATTTCCTCAACGCCGTCCTGGGCGCGGACCTCCCCCGACCGATCGTCGCGGTAGAGATCCAGAACCCTTATAACGAGAAGGAATTCCTTGATGACAAGCTCACCGTCGTCGATGTCAAGGCCCGCGACGCGACCGGCCAGATGTTCCAGGTCGAGATCCAACTGCTCAATCACCGCGACCTGCCGGCGCGTATCCTCTACGGCTGGGCGAACCTCTATCGCAGCCAGATCAAGGAAGGCGAGAGCTACCGCAAGCTGCGCCCCACTTACGCGATCTGGCTGCTGGGCCAGACGCTGCTGCCGGATACCCCGGAGTATGCCCACGAGTTCCGGTTGCGCGACCAACACGGTCGCGTCTTTCTGGACCATGGCGGTATCTGGCTGCTGGAACTGAGTAAATTCGCCGCCGACGCGGTCGAAACCGAGCAACAGCGCTGGCTGAAATTCTTCAACGAGGCGGAGCGCCTGGACGAGGACGCCCTGCCCGCGTGGATGCAGACCCCAGAGATGAGGCGAGCCATGAACACACTGAAGGCTTTCTCCGAGAAAGAGCACGCCTATTATGCGTACCAGGCGCGGCAGGACTATCTGCGCGAACAGCAGAGCATCCAGCTCGAATTTGCCGACCTGCGCGCGGAGGTGGAGCAGGCCCGGGAGGCCGTGGAGCGGGAGCGGGAGGCCGTGGAGCGGGAGCGGGCGGCCAAGGAGCAAGAGCGGGCGGCCAAAGAGCAAGAGCGGGCGGCCAAGGAGCAAGAGCGAGCGGCCAAGGAGCAAGAGCGGGAGGCCAAGGAGCAAGAGCGGGAGGCCAAAGAGCAGGAGCGGGCAGCCAAGGAAGAAGCCCTGGCCGAGAACGAACGGCTGAAACGATTGCTCGCGGACCGACCCGAATCATGACAAGCTTACCGTCGTCGATCGCGCTGTTCGGTCATGCCGGCCAACGCTTCGCAAGATCGTCTGCCAAGTCCCTGCCTCTAGCCGCTAACTCCTTTTTCCCAAATACTTTCAGGGTCGCAAGGTCGGTTCCGAGCGACGACGTCATTTTTAAAGTGCTTTTCGCATAGACGCTTGCTTTTGCACCGAGATCCGCGTTTTGCGCGGAGCTATTCAGCTTTTTCTCCAAGAGCGTCAAATTTCCTAAGAGATTCAGATGTTCCTCGAAATCCTGGTCATTACTGAATCCGAAAGACTTAGGCTTAAACCTGGGCGACTGTGACAAGATATGCTCGATCGTCGGATTTTTTTCCATGAGGCTCTGTAGTTCGGTCAACGAGTAGTCCTGTCCGCGCAAGCTTTCGCAATAATCGACGAACAAGGCCCGCAGCAGCCCCGTCTGCTTATAGTAGTCGAAGTTCGTCAGATAGTCCTTGAAGCGGGCATCGCCGATTTCAAATGCGTTGAACCACACCAGATGGTCCTCGATTTCCTGGATGGACCAAGCCTCGTTATTGAGGCGAAATGAAAACTCCGCGACATGCTTTCTTCCCGCATACTCTCTGACCTTGAAAACCCTCAGGTCGATGACTTCCAGCATCCGGAGCACGCTGACTCCACGCTTTGGTAACAACTGATCAAGGAATCCGCATTTTTCCAATTGCGCAATGACCGGATACAGGACGGCTGAGAGGCCCTGGATGGAAAACAGCTTGTAATACTCGCCGTGCTGTTCGACTCCTCGAACTACCTGGCTGAACGCCTTGACATAGCCCACGAGGCTCTCCAAATACGCGGATATATATTCGTCGAGTTGCGCCTTGGCGTTCTTGCCCTTTCTCAACTCATATAGCCCACGCTTGACGTTATCCAGAACCTCTTGGCCGGTAGGATCGTAGCTTTCTTCGGAAAAGCAGATGTGATGGTGGCGAAGCAGATCGTCTTCGGCAAACTGTTTTGAACTGAGCACGTTGACGGATTGACGCTCAGCGATCAGCTTGATCTCGTCATACAACTCAAAGATCTCGGCGAAGCCGCGATTGATCTCATCATCATACTTGCGGTCGAGGTACTTGTCAGAAAAGTAGAACAGGAGGCTCTTCATCTTATCCATGCGCGACAACTCCCTGCCTCTATCGTTTACCGTCTGAAAAATCCGAATGGCGTCAGATTCGTCTTTTTCAATGAACTCGAGGAGCGACAGGGCTTCGACCGACGCCAGGAAAACCCGCGGGTCCGGGATATGGTGCTGGGTGAGATTCTCGATTTCCTCAAACGCATTCAACAGCAATCGCTGGCTCTTATTCCGGGGCTCCAGTTGATGCGCCACAGCCGGCTTAAGATCCAGCAACTGAAAATAGAAATCCCGGTCGCGCTCCAGCGGGGTCAGCTTGAATGTCTCTCCATCATTAATGTACAGGCGGTGATAAAACTCCTGATCATTAACCTTCGGTAACTTGCGGATGATGGAGGCGATAAACATGAGGAGAGTGGTTAGTCGCTGCTGACCGTCCACCACGGTGTAGACACCCGGATTGTGCGTTTTCGAGAGGACCACCGTGCCAAGATAGTGTTGAGATTTCGTCTCGATTGCCTCCTTTATGTCCTCAAACAACTCGCGAACATTCTGGTTCTCCCACGCATAGCTGCGCTGATACCTCGGGATCTCCAGTACCTTTACCGCAAAGAACTGCTTTAGAGTCTGCTGACTGGACATAGCGGGACCTCTGATTGTTGCATGATAATTCGATTTCCGGGAACAGTATACAGAACTCAACCTCAAAGCACGCCTTCGATATCGGTTCCCGCGAAGTCGTGCCGAGACGATCAGTGCCTCCGTCACCGTGCCGGCGGAAATCAGTATCTCGTCTGCGGTTTCAAGTGCGGCGATCCAGGCATCCGCTTCCTGCTCGTCCAAGAGGGTCGCCATCAGGGCCGAGGTATCGACCGCAATCATCCTTGGGTTGTAGAGATTCTCGGCCTTGATCATAACGCGTTCCCGGCGCGGCCCGTCGCGGCTGAAGCCGCTCCCACAGGGTCGCTGCGCGACGTTCACGGTAACCTCGACAGCTGCCCCGCATTGCGTCCGGACTCGGTGCGGGCACGCACGACCAGCGGACCGCGCCGTCCCGGATCGAGCGTCGGCAGCAAACCATGCCGACTGGCCGCCGGGACGCAGCGCCCGCCGCCCGCTGCAGAATTCTCCATTTTTGCACCTCACGCGGTTAATCTGTGCCCCGGGCCAAGACAGTCCGCCCGCGGGTCGGTCGGCCGGATCGCCGCCGCGCCGCCGCCGCGTCTTGGGGTCCATGAACATTGCCCACCGGCGCGCCGCCCCCGCCCCGTCAGGGTCCCAGCAGGTAACCATCGATGACCTCGGAGGAAACCGGCGCCAAGCGCCGCCGCTATCTGCCGCTGCTGGGCCTGGTCCTGGCCGGGCTGGCCGCCGCGTTCGCTTACTGGCACTGGTTCGGCGGGGGGCCTGCCGGCCAGGGCAGCGCCGAAGGCGGCAACCCTGGCCGCGGCGCGGGCAACCCCGGCGGCCGGGGCGGCGCGCAAACACGGCCGGTCCCCGTGGTCGCCGCGGCTGCGCGTACCGGCGCAATCAAGGTCTATCTGCGGGGCCTGGGGACGGTGACGGCCCGCAACACCGTGACCGTGCGGACCCAGGTCGACGGTCAGCTCATGCGTCTCGCCTTCACTGAGGGCCAGACCGTCAAGGCCGGCGACCTGCTGGCCGAGATCGACCCCCGTCCGTTCCAGGTCCTGCTCCTGCAGGCCCAGGGGGCGCTCGCCCGCGATCAGGCGCTGCTCGACAATGCGCGGGTCGACCTGGAACGCTACCGCACCCTCTATCAACAGGATTCCGGCTCCAAGCAGCAGTGGGACACCCAGAAGGCGCTGGCGGCCCAATACGAGGGCGCGATCAAGACCGACCTGGCACAGATCGAGAGTGCGAAGCTGCAACTTACCTATGCCCGCATCAAGGCCCCGATCGGGGGGCGGGTGGGCCTGCGGCTGGTGGATGCCGGCAACATCGTGCGGGCCGCAGATGCGACGGGGCTTGCGGTGATCACCGAGGTGGAGCCGATCCTGGTGATCTTTACCCTGCCGGAGGATGACCTGCAGACGGTGCTCAAGCAGGTCCGCGCCGGCACCCGGCTCACCGTGGACGCCTATGACAAGGCCCAGAAGACGAAGCTTGCCAGCGGTGTCCTGCTGACCATGGACAACCAAATCGATCCGACGACGGGGACCATCCGCCTCAAGGCGGAATTCCCGAACGAGGACGGACGGCTGTTTCCGAACCAGTTCGTGAATGCGCACCTGCTGGTCGATACCCTGCACGACGCGACCCTGATCCCCACGGCCGCGGTCCAGCGCGGGGTCCAGGGGACCTATGTCTATGTCGTGGGGCCGCAGCAGTCCGTGAGTGTGCGGCCCGTGACGCTCGGCGCCGCTGAGGGCGATGAGGTCGCGGTCAGCGAGGGCCTCGCGCCCGGCGAGTTGGTCGTGGTCGACGGGACCGACAAGCTGCGGGAGGGGGCCAAGGTCGCGGTCGAGGAGCGTGACGCCGCCAAGCCCGCGGGGCAGGGCACGCCCATGGGGGCCGCGCCGGAGCCGGCCCCCGCCGAGGGCCGCCGTCGGCGCCCCGGCGTGCCATGAGCCGGGGCGCGGGGACGCCGCCGCGGCGCCTGCACCGTGCGGTCTTGACCGTCGCTCCGGCCACCGTGAAAGTCGCGCAGCGACGCTGTGGGAGCGGCTTTAGCCGCGACGAGGCCTCGCAAGCTCCCGCAACGTCGCAGGTTACCGCAGCCTCGTCGCGGCTGAAGCCGCTCCCACAAGGAACTTCCATGTTCCGGGGTCGCGGATGAACCTGTCGCGCCCCTTCATCCTGCGCCCGGTGGCGACCTCGCTGCTGATGGTCGCGCTCCTGCTGTCGGGGTTGCTGGCCTACCGCCTGATGCCCCTGTCGGCCCTGCCGGAGGTCGATTATCCGACCATCCAGGTCGTGACCCTGTACCCGGGGGCGAGCCCGGAGGTGATGGGCTCGACCGTGACCGCGCCGCTGGAGCGCCAGTTCGGTCAGATGCCGGGCTTAAACCAGATGTCCTCGACCAGTTCGGGCGGGGCCTCGGTCATCACCCTGCAGTTCGGGCTCGATCTCAGCCTCGATATCGCCGAGCAGCAGGTCCAGGCGGCGATCAACGCGGCCGGCACCTTCCTGCCGGCGGACCTGCCGAGCCCGCCTATCTACAGCAAGGTCAATCCGGCCGACGCGCCCATCCTGACGCTCGCCCTGACCTCGCGGACCCTGCCCCTGTATCAGGTCCAGGACCTGGCCGATACCCGCCTGGCACAACGGATCTCACAACTGCCGGGGGTGGGGCTGGTCAGTATCAGCGGCGGCCAGCGCCCGGCGGTGCGGGTGCGGGTGAACCCGCTGACGCTCGCGTCCTATGGGTTGAGCCTGGAGGACGTGCGCACCGCGCTCGGCAATGCCAACGTGAACGCGCCCAAGGGCAGCTTCGATGGGCCGTCCCGCGCCTCGACCATCGACGCCAACGACCAGCTCACCTCGGCTGCGGAATATCGGCCGCTGATCATCGCCTACCGCAACGGTGCCCCGATCCGCCTGTCCGACCTCGCGGCGGTGGACGAGGCGGCGGAGAACGTCTATCTGGCCGCCTGGGCGGATGAGACCCCCGCGGTGATCCTGAACATCCGCCGCCAGCCCGGCGCCAATGTCATCCAGGTGGTCGACCGTATCAAGCAACTGCTGCCTGAACTCCAGGCGGGCCTGCCGGGGAGCCTGGAGGTCAGGCCCCTGACCGATCGCACCGTCACCATCCGTGCCTCGATCAAGGACGTGCAGCACGAACTGGTGCTGGCCGCCGCCCTGGTCGTGATGGTGATCTTTCTCTTCCTGCGCAGTATCCCCGCGACCATCATTCCCAGCGTGGCGGTGCCGCTGTCCCTGATCGGCACCTTCGGGGTCATGCACCTGGCAGGCTTCAGTATCAACAATCTGACCCTGATGGCACTGACCATCGCCACCGGTTTCGTGGTGGACGACGCCATCGTGATGATCGAGAACTGCTCACGCTATATCGAGGAGGGCGAGTCGCCGCTGCAGGCGGCGCTCAAGGGGGCGGGTCAGATCGGCTTCACCATCGTCTCGCTGACCCTCTCGCTGATCGCCGTGCTGATCCCGCTGCTCTTCATGCGCGAGGTCGTGGGCCGGCTGTTCCAGGAGTTTGCGGTGACGCTCGCGGTGGCGATTCTGATCTCCGCGGTCGTCTCTCTGACCCTGACACCGATGCTCTGCGCCCGGATGCTGCGCCATCGCCCGCCGGAGCAGGAGGGGCGACTCTACCGGGCGAGCGGCCGGTTCTTCGAGCGGGTGATCGCCGGCTACGGCCGGCTGCTCGACCGGGTCCTGGACCACCAGCCGGCGACCCTGCTGGTCGCCGCCGCGACCCTGGTCCTGACCCTGGTCCTCTATGTGATGATCCCCAAGGGGTTCTTTCCGGTCCAGGACACCGGCCTGCTCCAGGGCGTCTCCCAGGCCCCCGAGTCGGTCTCCTTCGCCGCCATGGCGCAGCGCCAGCAGGCGCTGGCCGCGGTCCTGCTCGCCGACCCCGCGGTCGCGAGCCTGTCCTCCTTCATCGGGGTGGACGGCGCCAACGCGACGCTCAACAGCGGCCGGTTCCTGGTCAACCTCGTGCCGCGCGACGAGCGCGCCGGGGCCCAAGAGGTCATCCGCCGGCTCCAGCCGGGGCTGGCTGCGGTACCGGGGATCAGGCTCTTTCTGCAGCCGGTCCAGGATCTCAGCATCGAGAGCCGGGTGAGCCGGACCCAGTATCAACTCGCCGTCCAGGACGCGGACGCGCGCGAACTGGGCCTCTGGGTGCCGCGCCTGGTGGAACGCTTCGCCGCCCTGCCGGAGTTGGCGGACGTGGCGAGCGATCTGGCGGAGCAGGGACTGGCCGCCTATGTCGACATCGACCGGGCGACCGCCGGCCGGCTCGGGGTCACGGTCGCGGCCATCGACAATGCGCTCTATGACGCCTTCGGCCAGCGGCTGGTCTCCACCATCTTCACCCAGGCGAACCAATATCGCGTGGTGCTGGAGGTCGACCCGGGGCTGGCGCCGGGGCTCGCGGCGCTCGCGAACCTCCATGTCCCGGCGGCGAACGGCGTTCAGGTGCCGCTGTCGGCGCTCGCCCGGGTGGAAGAGCGCACCGCGCCTCTGATCCTGAACCGCCTGGACCAGTTCCCGGCCGCGACCATCTCCTTCAACCTGGCCCCGGGGGCCTCGCTGGGGGGGGCGGTGGCAGCGATCGAGGCCGCACAGCGCGAACTGGCGCTGCCGGCGAGTGTGCAGTTGAGCTTCCAGGGCACGGCGCTCGCCTTCCGCGCCTCGCTCGGTCATCAGGTCTTCCTGTTGCTGGCGGCTATCGTGACTATGTATATCGTGCTCGGGGTGCTCTACGAGAGCTATATCCACCCCATCACCATCCTCTCGACCCTGCCGTCCGCCGGGGTCGGGGCACTGCTCGCACTCATGGTCGCGGGCCAGGACCTGGGGGTGGTCGCCGTTATCGGCATCGTGCTCCTGATCGGCATCGTGAAGAAGAACGCGATCATGATGATCGACTTCGCCTTGGACGCCGAGCGCCGCGAGGGCAAGACCCCGCGCGAGGCGATCCACCAGGCCTGCCTGCTGCGCCTGCGCCCGATCCTCATGACCACCTTCGCCGCGCTCCTGAGCGCGCTGCCGTTGATGCTCGGCGGCGGCATGGGGGCCGAATTGCGCCAGCCGCTGGGGATCACCCTGGTGGGGGGGCTGCTGCTGAGCCAGGTGCTGACGCTCTTTACCACCCCGGTCATTTATCTTGCCTTTGATCGGCTGGGGCGGCGGATGGGGGCGCGGGGCGGTACGGCGGTCGAGAGATGAGGCGAGCCATGAACACACTGAAGGCATTCTCCGAGAAAGAGCACGCCTAGCGAGTACGACCGAGGAAACGGATGCGGGAAAACTGCACGTCCGGGTCTGTGGCGGGGGCTCCGGGCAACCGGAGTCCCTACGCCGGAGGCTTTCTAGGCTGCCGCCTTAGTGAATTCCACGACTTCAACGCAGAGCTTTTCTTTGACCGCGTGTTGTTTCAACAAGAGCGCATCCACAGCGTCTAATGTCTTGGCATGAAAATACCGCTCTCCACACTCAGTACAAACCTCAGCTTCTACGTTCTCAACGATGTAAAGTTGCCGTTGGAACCAATGCTGCCGCTTGACGTTCCTTTTCTTGGTTTCGCCACCACAAAATTCACATTGCATGATGGTACCTATAACGCATACACAGTAATTAACAGTATACTTGATTCCTCTCGGAACCGGCAAATAACGTGAACTATACGCCCGTCCAAGCACGGCCCTTTGATTCGATATCTTGTGCCCCTGGAATCATGCGTAAGCTGTTTCTCTATCCTTCCTTTCAGAATCGCGTTCTCTACGTCATTCCTGTCAAGGTCGTCATCAAGCATCTCTTCTTCCGCGTGTGACGACAGGAATTAGTCGCGATCAATAACGCGCTGTCGAATTTTCTGAAGGGTAGACATTTACCTTCAATAGATCGAGGAACGAGGCTCAGGTGACGAGGGGCAGATCTTGCAATCAATCATACTCAAAAATTGCATGATTGCAAGACCTGACCCCAGCCTTTTCTACGCCGGAGGCTCTTTATTGCTGGGGAAAACGGCAAGACTTGACCCTATCCTCCCTTAACTGCCAGAGATCTTAGCCTGACCGCGCCTTGCCATCGCTAACTTGCTAAGTTCTTCAACGCTCATCTGAGGCCACAAATCGCGCTGCCACTCCGTGTAATCAAACGGTTCTCTACTTAGCAGGGCAATGAATTTCTCAGCCATTACCTCGCCTAGCGCATCAATCAGCGCTTTGACTCCCTGGACCCTAAGCTCTGTATCAGTTAGTGTGTTCATCAATGATTGCCGCTAAAGCTACGGGGTTGATTGCCGAAATCTGCGATTCGGGTGCCATTTTTTTGAGCAACTTATCATCAGTTGCCATAAAATAACCGGCTTCCCCTGCGATTGCTGATGCAACATGCAATGCATCTTTCGGCTTTACTCCTATTCTTACCAACTCATTTGCCTTATCTATAATTTCGTCTGACTCATCAATGTAAGTGATCGAGTATTTACGCCACTCTTCAATCGCCAACCTCTTTTCTTTAAATGGATTCTGATCATTTTCAAGGTCAAGTATATATGACCACACCAACTCAACTTCGCCCGCCTTTACCTTTCCTTGAACATACAATTTGGCTTCCGCCTCGAGGCGTACGCGGATGTGCTTCTGATCATCGAACGGCCGATTAAAAGCGCATACGTCCAAATATATTCGCATCAAACAACCCATTGTTTCGCAAATTAGCTATGGAGACGAAGCGCCTAACGTCAAAGGCCAAGGCAGGCGCGCGCCTGCACGACACCGGCCAGTTAACTCCGACCCTGATGGCGCGCGCTCGCTCTTTGGCCGCCCGTTAGGCACGCGTAGGATTCATGATTGGGCCTGCCACGGCAAGAGGCAAGTCCGGTCTCCGCTTCCCCTTGCGTTTCCGTATTCGGTGCATTTAGTAAACTGTCACCGTAATTAATGCATTTAGTAAACTGTCACCGTAACGTTGCAATACGAACTGGTGTTTGCGTAAAACCTCGCGCTCGCGCGAAAGCGAGTACGACCGAGGAACCGGATGCGGGAAAACTGCACGTCCGGGTCTGTGGCGGGGGCTCCGGGCAACCGGAGTCCCTACGCCGGAGGCGTTCTTTGTCTTCTTCGCTGCTGGGGCAGGGAACTCACCGGGAAACCGTGGACTATTCCCTATTACTTGTTATTGCACTTTTTACCCTGATCGCAAACAATAGCAAGACTGCAAAGTATGCTAAGAGGGCAATTGTCGGGGGTTCCGGAACAGCATTACCCCAAATGCCAACAGAGTAGCTAGACGACACGTCAGTCCCGACACCATTGCTATCCAAGGTAAGTCTGTCGAGCGTGATGGCAATGCTTGTAATTGTGTGATCGGCAAAGTCAGGCGTAGTGCTAAACCAGACGGACTCATTGTTATATGATGTCGTACCAGTCATGTAACCAATGCCTATAATGTCGTCATTGCCGTTAGTCAAGATATCGACGAAAGAAGAAAAGTCGGGGTCTTCAGAGTTTGAGCTGATGTAGAAGGTCTTGCCCACATCCGATTCCGTTAAGAATAGCTCATCGAATAGAGGAAAAACGTAGAGGGCGGAAGGTGCAAATGCAATTACTGGCGTTACATTTGTGACGACCGCAATACCTGAGCTATCGTTTGAAATGTTAGTTATCGAGGCCAATAGCGAAGCAGATGTTGCGTTACAGAAAAGCAGTAAACCGATTATCAACAAGGGGCGGAACGCAGCTTTGCGATTAATCGAGAGTCTCGGTTTCGGTATCATGTTCATATTCGCCGTAGTGTTCACTTGTTGCGGCCCCTTTGGGTAGCCTAACGTAAAGCCTAAAGCGGCGCGCGGCCCTGATGAGCTTGCGAATTAGCAAGACGCCTGTGGCGCGCGCTCGCTTTTTAGGCGTAGGTTATCGCGCCGAGCAAAGCTCGGCGTCTCTTGCCGGGTGAAAGTCCCGGTCGGGTAAGGGTTAGCCGCCCGCCCGTATCGAGTGTTGGTCCCATTGCGGAGTAGGGTAACCTGCGAACAACAGACGGGGCAAGCGTACATAGAGAATCCTGTAGGCCGCAGGGGAGGTCGCGCTCCCTGAAGTGACCTGGTTCAGATCGGGGCAGCTTCGACAGGCCAAGATGCGGAAGCCGACAGTCTTAACCCGAATGTTTCATAAGGGCGCCGCGAGCCCCAGTACCCGAGTGCGGAACTTGGAGAATAACCCTAGCGACGAGCCCGGCAGCCACCAAAACGGCGCGCAGGAGATCAGCGGGAATCGCAGGCGAAGGCGTTTCGCTGCCGTTCGGTCCATCATTTCCGCCCAAAGTGGACCGACGCGCACAGGTCATCCTGCCCGGGTGAGCATCAGCAATACGAAGACCGAATGGATCGGTGGGGTCAGGAGATGAGCGGTCCCGGCGGCCGGGCCAAGAACAAGAGTTCGGTCACCCGATGCAACAGATCCTTGACCGGGCAGTGGGTCGGCAGCTGGAGGCGGATGCGGTCTTTGTATTGCACCACGCGCACGGCGATCTTGAACAATTTGATGATGACCGTGGCGGGCTGGGCCTGGGCCAGTTCGGTATGGACCAGGACCTCGGTGCGTAGCGCTTGGTGCAACACATAGGCGCCGCAGGAGAAGAACAGGCGCATATGATTGGCCAGAAAGCTGTGGTCGGAGGTGCGGTCGCTGGCCAAGTCGTTTTTCATCTTCTTGATGAAATTCTCATCCTGGCCGCGCGCGCAATAGAGATCGCGATAGAGGTTCTCCGGGGTGGGCAGGCGCAGGGAGGTGACGACGAAGCGGGGATTGTCGTCGAAACCCATGACCTCGGCCTTGAGCACGACCCGGAAGGGTTGCGGCCAGGAGCCGGCCGCATAGTCCAGTTCATGGTAGGTGCGGGTATGCACCGGCTCCGACTGGCCCAGGCGTTCGGCATTCTGACACCGGATGGCATGCGTGCGGCGATTGGCCTCCAGATACGGCTGTGCGAAGCGCGCTAACACCTTGTTATTACTGAGGCCGAAGATGAAGTCGGCGTGCGGGTCGTCAAGCGCCAGCTGCATCAGCTCCGGGTTGGAGAAATGCCCATCGCCGCGCAGCACGATGTGGGTCTGCGGCCAGGCCGCCCGCAAGCGTTTGAGCACGCGCCGGATGATCATGGCGTTTTCGGCCCCCGTCGGGCGCTTGCCGGGACGCAGGGCGGCGGTGATGAAGTTCCCGGAGAGTCCCTCGAAGAGAAACAACGGCAGGTAGCAATGACTGCCGTAGTGGTGGTTGTAGAAACTGAACTCCTGCTGACCGTGCGTGGCGTCCTCAGAGTGATCCATGTCGATCACGATGATGCTCGGCGGCGTGGCATAACTGGCGATGAATTGATCGACGTAGCCCTGGGCCATGCGGTAGATGTCTTTGGTGGTGGCCGCATTCTCCAGGCGTGAGATCGTCGGGGCGCTGGCCAGATCGTTCTCGCGGTCCAGGGGCCGACGCTCCAGTGCGAGCTTGAACATCGGATCACTCCGCAGCGCGTTGGCGTCGTTGCCATCCTCATAGGCGCAGGCGATCTGATACACGCGTTGGGCGATGAGGTCACGCGCTGGATGCGTGATGTAGCTGGGGTGACGCTGGTCGTCAAAGGCGGCGGCCAGGCGCTCGGTCAGCCCGATCTGGCGGTCGACACCGCGCAGGATCAGGGGGCCGAAATCCGACGACAGCGCTCCGCCATCGAAGTCCCCGCGCACGGTCAAGCCGTCGATGGGAGGAAAACGCAACTGGACTGGGGTAGACTCTGCCATGGGGCGACCTCGTTTAGCTTCTTCCGAAGCGTTATTGGCGTAACACCAATTATATCAATTGGTTGAACGAGTGTCGCCCCTCTTTGTGAATAATCCGGGTTAACTTGCTGGAAGGCAACACGAACCACCCGCAATGGCAAGGGAGTCCTCAGGCCGTGGCATGCAGGAACAGAGACGCTGGAGAACTCGGGAAGCCCCGAGGGCTCCCGGACGAGGTGAAACGATGAAACCGTCAGTGTTGGGACACGAGAAGGCGATGAGCCCTGAAACAGCGTGGGCACGGGTGGAGGCGTGGAGCATGGAGCGTCCGGGCAGGCCGGAGACGGCCGCATGCCCCTGGGGTGTCTTATCGGGCATAGTAGTCGGAGGCTGGGAAAGCCAGCCACATGGCGAAGGACCGGACGGAAGTACGCAGCCCGTACAGGCAACTCGCGCCGGACAAGCAGGATCGGGATGCCGCGAGCCAACCTCCCTGCGGGGAATAGCAAATCGAGCGAAGACAAGCTCGTCCAACTGGCCGTGGCGAAACTCCTGGGGGCGATCTACGAGGCTGATTTCCTCGACTGCTCCTACGGCTACCGCCCCGGTCGCAGCGCCAAGGACGCGGTGCGCGATCTGAGCCTTGCGCTCACTACGGCCAAGTTCGGCTATTTGGTTGAAGCCGATATCCGAGGATTTTTCGAGCATATGGACCACGACTGGTTGCTGAAGATGCTCTCGTTACGGATCGACGACCGGGCCTTTCTCAATCTCATCTGCAAATGGCTCAAAGCGGGCATTCTGGACACCGACGGAACGGTGCTCCATCCCGAAACAGGGACTCCCCAAGGCGGAATCGTTTCGCCCGTGCTCGCGAACCTCTATCTGCACTATGCGCTCGATCTTTGGGTCGAGCGGGTGGTGAAGCCCCGCTGTCGGGGTGAGGTGCTGCTGTGCCGGTATGCGGACGATTTCGTCTGCGCCTTCCGCTTCGAGGCGGATGCGCGGCGGTTCTATCGGGTGTTGGCGCAACGGCTGGAGAAATTCGGCCTGGCGCTGGCGCCCGAGAAGACGCAGGTTTTGCGTTTTAGCCGCATCCATCCGAGTATGCAACGGCGCGTGACCTTTCTGGGTTTCGAGCTGTTCTGGTTTATCGACCGCGAAGGCATTCCACGGGTGAAGCGTCGCACCGCCCGCAAGCGCTTGCAAGGGGCGATTCGGCGCGTGAAGGAATGGATCAAGAGCCACCGGCACCTGCCGGGCATGGAGTTTGTCACAGGACTCAATCGGCGGCTGGTAGGGCATTACAATTACTATGGTCTACGGGGCAACTCGGCGGACCTGTGGCGCTTCTACCGAACGGCCGTCGTCTGCGCGTTCAAGTGGCTGAACCGGCGCGGGGGTAAGCGTAAGAGCTTCACATGGGCGGCCTTCGGTCGCGCCATCGAAAAGCTTGGTATCGCCAAACCCCGCATCACCGAGTCGCGCTGCTTGCAATACGAACTGGTGTTTGCGTAAAACCTCGCGCTCGCGCGAAAGCGAGTACGACCGAGGAACCGGATGCGGGAAAACTGCACGTCCGGGTCTGTGGCGGGGGCTCCTGGCAACCGGAGTCCCTACGCCGGAGGCAATGTGGTTCTTCGCCGATGCGCGCATTAAGTAAACTGTCACCGGAACCGCCACCGGAACCGCACAAACCTATCCCAAAACGGCCAGTGCCTTTTCTAATGACTCTAGAGCATACTCTACACGCTTATTGTATTCTTTTCCTTCTCTAGGCTGGTATTTCCCGGCCTTAATTTTCTCTGCTGCGAAGTTTGCTCTGCGAACCATGCCGTATGCAGACGAAAGAGGATCAATCTGAATTTGTGTTAAATGAGAAAGAGTACCTGTACTCAACATTGCGGCCCATGCCAAATCTGACATGGTAATGATGTCGCACCATTCCCATCGTCTTTCATCTTTGGCGTCGAATTCAATTTTCCGGTTCACCTCCAATATATCTTTCGCAATATCAATATTAAGCTTGATCTCGGATTTTATTGCCGTAATTATTTTCTTTTTCTCATTGCGAGAGTTCGAGAATTCAGCCAGAGCGAAAGAAACTAACGCCCCGATGATTGCTCCGACAAAGGCACTTATAATTTCCATAGTTATTCTTATCGCCTAAAGTGTTCTAGCTTGGACGAGGATCGCCATGCTAAACCCTGCATCAGGATACTAGTGGGCTAGATCGGACCAGTAAACTAGTGCGCTAGACTGGGTGCAGTCGAGCGAATCAGTATCCTAATCCGCCCTGCCGACACCGCCGCGCCGCCAAGACACCGCTCCAACCGGGACCGCAACCTGGATGCGCTGATCTGCCGCGTCGTGCCGCGGACGATGCCCGCTTGGTTCCGGCGCCGGGTCGCGGCGTTTCTGAAGGCGTTGCGCCCGAAGTCCCTGTCCCGGCTGATGTCTGCGCAGTTGACGGGCTGCCGCCAAGAGGTGTCGAGGCAATCCCGGCCTAGTGGATGGTAGTATCGTCAAACGGCTGACTCGTTGCAACTAGTGTCAATTGATCTAAGTCAAGTCTCCGCTGTGTCCTTCCGGCAAGGCTGCATGAATGCCGAGCGCGGTTCCGGTAGCGTGGGAGCCCCGCGTCATTGGCGAACCCAAGGCCCGCCGTTGTCGCTGTTGGCGGAGCGGGCGAGCCGCCAGTAGCAAGCTGGGATGACGTCTGCCTGCCCGTGCGCGCCCACGCCCCAGCGCGGTGACGGGTCGGGACCTTGGGCGGTGTGGGGAGGAGGCCCGCACGGGCGGCACGGGGCCGCCGCGGGATCAGTCCGGCGCGGGTTCGGCGGCCAGGCGCGCCAGCGCCGTGGTGTAATTCCAGGGCATCCAGGCCGGCGGGTCGAGTGCCACCGCGGCGGGATGGCGCTGCAGCGCGACCAGGTAATCAAACGGCGCCACTTGGTGCAGTTCCGCGGTATGGATCAGACTCATGAACAGATCGCCGACCTTGGCGCCGTTCAAGGTGCGATAAAACAGCGAATTGTTGCGATGCAGGATGGCCTTCTTGAGCGCCCGCTCGCAGATGTTGTTGCTCAGCGGGGCGCCGGGTACGCGCAGAAACAGGGTCATTTTTTGCCAATGATTCTGCATGTAGCGGATCGCCTGACCGAGCCCCGAGTTGGGCTCCACGGCGTGCGTCTCCAACTGCGTGGCCATCCAGTCGTGGAGCGCCTGCATCCGCGGGCCGCTTTCCTGTTGGTGCAGGAGTAAGCGCGCGTGCGGGTCGAGTCCCTGGTGCTGGGCCTGGTGGTCAGTGTGGAACACGGGACGCAGGGTTTCCAGCACGAAGGCGACCTCGTCGGGAAAGGCGTCATGGACCTCGACGAACTTGCGGCGCCCATGGGGAATACAGGACGCGGCCTGCGTGGGATGATCCCCCGGGGTGTTGCGCGCCAGGGCGTCGGACATCTGGATCGGGGGCACGGGGTCGTGGCGCCGGTTGAGGACCTCGGCGAGGTGCTCCCCGGCATGACAAGGTCCGGTTTTGAACAGGGCGATCGGGCCATTGACGGTCTCGGCGACGACGCCGCTGGTGAACACCCCGGTGCGCTCGGCGTTAGCTCCCGGGGGCAGCGCCTCGGCCCGCGCCTCGGCGGTGAATTTCAGGATGCGCATGGTGGTGTCGTCGTTATAGAGCACCGTGCCCTGCGCCGCCTGCTGGGCCAGCTCCTCCACCGCGGGGGCGAGGCACGGCGCGGCCGCCGCGACCACATCCCATTGGGTAGTGGCCGGCAGGGGGATGGCCAGCGCCTGCTCCAGGCGTTGGATGCGATGAAACGGCAGCCCGCAGCCGTATTTCAGCAAGGCGATCATGGCGGCGGCGGTCGCGTCGTATTTCGCCGCGCCCACGCCCGCGGGGGCACTGGTTCAGTTTGGTTCTTCCTTATCCTTATGTTTTTGTAGTATTTTTATAACCTGGGCTGTCGAACTCTAAGGACCTCATCCCACGAGAGTCCCTGCTGGAGAATCCCCAGAGCCACCGCAGGAACCTGTTTTGTCGTGAAGTGGCTGCGAATAAAGTTATGGACAATCCACAACATATCCAATGTTCTTTGCAAACCAGAAATGCTCTTCGCGTACGTATTCGTTCGGCGGCGATAAGCAGAATTCTTTCGCCGAAATGAAGCGTTCGATGCTTCCAAATGATTAGCATGAATATCGGCTGGCGTCACATCTTGATCGGTTTCTGGATGCTCCGGATGAGGGGTTTCGTATTTGGGACGCGAGTGCCCCGTTCTATCAGTTCCTTTCCCTTTATTCTTAAGGCGCACCTTCACACCGCGACGAAGCACTTTCGGTGGGCGGCCGCGTTTTCCGGTTCGCAATACTTCGTGGCAAATTTCAAACAGGAGATTGCCATACCGACGTTCCCCGTCGGTGACTAGAGTGACATCGCCAGTACGCAGGATGACATCTCTAAGTATTTGTATGGCATATGAAAATAGGCTGCGATCCTTTTTCCCGCACTGAAGCGCCCAGATAAATCGACTTGCCCTTTCCATCAGTACGATCGTCCAGCCTTCACAATCCTCCGGGGGGACATTCCTATTCACTTTCGTATAAAGCTCATCACCTTCGATCAGTTGCTCAATAAAGGTGTGCGTCAGGGCATATATGACCAGCACATCCTTGCAATCGGCCAGGCGACGCTCCCATAGGAGCAACGTATTCTTCGCAATCGCGAAGGCCCGGCAGGCGGCGTTCAAGCCGATCCCCTCAGTGCGCGTTTTGAGCACTTGAATGATGAAGCTGGTCGGTTTCCTGAGCCCCTCGATAAGGGTGGCTTTGGTCTCGGAAAAGAGCCTATTGCAACTTTGACATCGCCACAGCAAACGCGTACCGTTATGACCGGTTTGATACGTCTTGTGATGCCGACAATTCTGTGAATTGCAATGAGGGCATGTCCATTGTCCGTTCAAGAAGTTCTCACTTATTCAAAAAGTGACGGAAACCCGCGCCGAACTAGATATATTACATATATTTCAATGTCTTGTAAACAGGAATTAAACTGAACCAGTGCCCCCGCGGGGGGGTCGGCCGTAAACACCGTGCCGCACAGCCCACAGCGCAGCCGCTCCAGGGTGTAGACCTGCGCCTGCAGGGGCGCCACGCCGGTGACGCGCACCAGGACGGCGGGCTCCTGGCGTTGGACATAGACCCGGCCGGTGCAACCGGGCTCGGGACAGGGGTCGCCCTGCTTCAAGGTGGCGTGGGCAACCGGGATGCGCGGGGCGCGGGGATACTTGTCGGCCCCGTTGCGGCCGTGGCCAGTGCGTGTCTTTTGGTGGGGCGGCAGCGTGGCATCGCCGTCGCTGGCGCCCGGCGCCGCCGGGTCGGCGTCGGCCGGCGGCGCCGGGGCATCGCGCGGCGCTGGCTGGTCCTTGCCCAGGACCGTGTCCGTGGTCTCGGTGCGGGGTCCGAAAATCAGCCGACGCACCCGCTCCAGGGTGGTGGTCGTGGTCTCCAGTTCCTCGGTCAGGCGCGCCAAGGTGTCGACCGCCGCCTTGAGGGTGGCGTGGTCATCCACCGGCAGCGCTTGGGTACGGGTGCGCTCGACAATGGCATCGAGTCGCGCGATGGGGACCGACACCCGCGGGGTGCGCGGGTTCTTACGCCGGCTCATGCCGCGACTGGCCGGTGGTGCAGGAGCGTCGTGTTCATACACGGCGTTATACCGCATCGTACACCGCCACGTCACGCCCCCGGCGTCAACGCCCGCCACACCGGCGCCCCCGCCGCGGCGCGCCAATCCCCACCGGCGAGCAATACCGCCAGTTCCTGGGGGGCCAGCACCTGCCCCGGCGGGCCGCTCGGCCAGTGCCGAAAGCGGCCTTCGGACAGGCGCTTCTGACACAGCCAGAAACCCTGGCCGTCGTAGACCAGGAGCTTGATCGCGGTACCGCGGCGGTTGCGGAAGACGAAGAGTGCTCCACTCATGGGCTCGTCCGCCAACACCTGGCGCACCCGCCGGGCAAGACCATCAATGCCTTGGCGAAAGTCCGCCGGGTCCGTCGCGACCAAGACCCGCAACTGCGGGGTCAGGGCAAGCACGGCGCCGCCTCCCACAGGCGACACGCCACCGTCGCGACCTCGCCGGTCGCCGCCCCGGTCCACTCGATGCGCAACGAACGACCACGGGCGTCGGACAGGGTCAGCACGCAGCCCGGCCCCGACGGTGGTAAGCCCAGCATCATTTCCACAAAGGCCGGCGGCGCCGTGGTGGGCACCGGCAGGGGCGCTGTCCGCGCCGTCAGCCGCCGCTTCAAACCGGCGTAGTCCAGTCGCAGCGTCGTGGCGACCTTGCTTACCCCATGGCGGGCGGCCAGTTCAACCGCCCGCGACCACAGTTCCGCGGGAATGCGCGCGCCCTGGGACGTGGTGTTGCGCCAGTGGGCAAAGGCCGCGGCCGTCTGTGCCAGATCGGCCGCGGCGGGAAGTGACAGTGACATCGTGGAGCCTCCGGATCACCAAAAACGGGGCTCCTACGCTACCGGGCTAGGGACGGGATTTCATGCAGCCTTACCGGAAGGACACAGTCTCCGCTGGAACACCCAAGTCCGGGGATCACTTACACAAAGACACAAAGAACACCAAGAAAAACAAATTATTGAAGGCGTTGGGCCAATCACCGCGCGGGTGACCTCCTCGACCTACAGATCGCGTTGAAAATCTTTGTGATCTTTGTGTCTCTGTGTGAGAACTAACCTTTCTGGGATGATGCGGCGGTTCGACGTGATGGGCCTTGGTCTTAATCCCGGCCCATCAGCCGACGGTGAGGGGTGTGGTCCGCACAGCGGACCCTACCGGATGCCTCAGCGGCTGTCGGTTGCGTCGCGTGCGCCGGGCGCATGCCCGGCCGCTCGCGGCGGACGCACCGGTCGGCGCTTCGGCTTGGAAGCTGCGCCACCCGCAGGGGGCTGACGCACCGCCTCGCTCACCGACCGGCGGGTAACGGCGCCATTGCCACGCCGCGCTTGCCGCGACTCTTGACCGCGTACATTGCCTCATCGGCACAGCGCAACAGGGTGGCGCCGTCCGGCCCGTGGTCCGGGAACAGGCTGACGCCGATACTGGCGCCGAGCGCGGCCGGTCCCTCGGCAAGCTCGATGGGCGCGCAGATCGCCGCGAGCAGGCGCCCACCCAGATCCAGCACCGCGGAACTCCCGGGCACGTCGCGCAACAGGACGGCGAACTCGTCGCCGCCGAGCCGGGACACGGTGTCCGGCCGCCGCACCACCAACTGCAGGCGCGCGGCCACCTGGCACAGCACCTGATCGCCGGCGGCATGACCCCGGGTGTCGTTGACTGCCTTGAACCCGTCGAGATCCAGGAAGATCACCGCCAGACGCTCGCCGGTGCGGCCGGCCGTGGCGACCGCCTCGTGCAGGAGGTCTTCGAACCGGCGGCGGTTGGCGAGTCCGGTCAGGCTGTCGCGATGGGCCAGCTCCCCGTAGCGGGTCACCTGGCGGCGCAGGCGCTGGTCCTCCAGTTCCCGCGCGGTCACGTCCTGAAGCCGCAGGATCAGGCCGAAGTTGGCGCCGTCCACCCCGCGCAGGGCCCGCGCGTGGGCCTCCGCATAGAACTCACCGGCCAGGGGGTCGACGCGGTGCAGCAGCAGCTCGAGCGGGGTGTCGGCGGCCGCCGCGCCGGCGCGGATGCGCGCGAGGATCGCCGACGGGTCCGACTCCCCGGAATCGGGCTCGGTCACCCCCGGGGCCAGCCGCAGCGGGGCGTCCAGCGCCGCTTCCGCCACCAGGGGATGGCGGGCGGCATCCTGGTTGATCCAGCGCACCACCCCGTCACGGTCACAGACCAGGGTCGGATCGGGGATCGCATCGACCAGGGATTGGAAGAAGGCGCGGTCCTGACGCAGGCGGCGCGCGGCCTCGGCCGCTTCCACCAATTGCCGCACCCGGTTGCGCAGTACGGCCCAGTGGATGGGTTTGGTGACGTATTCGGTGGCCCCGGACTTGAAGGCCCGATCCACTGACTCCTCGTCCTCGTAGCTGGTGATCATGATGATCGGGACATGGCGCCCGGCGGGGAGCGCCCGGATCGCCTCGCAGGCGGCGAAGCCGTCCAGCACCGGCATGGCCGCATCGAGCAGGACGATGTCGGCCCCTTGTGCCTGGAATCGCTCGAGCGCGCGCTGGCCATTGTCCGTGGTCTGGACCTCGAATCCGAGCTGGGAGATGAACTGCTGCATGGCGGCGCGCAGCACGCCATCGTCATCCACCACCAGCGCGCGGTAAGGCCCGCCTCGATCGGCGATCAACATAACCCTAAAATCCACAGATGGACACAGATGAACACAGATTTTCTCTGAAGCGTCATGCGCGGATTTATTTGCGCTTATTTGCGTTCATTTGCGGCCAAATACTCTTATTGGGATAATCTGTGTTCATCTGTGTTCATCTGTGTTCATCTGTGGATAAAAGATCTTTCCAGGATCAGGCGCAGGCCCCGCTGTCCGCCCCCGGCAAGGCGGCGAGCGCCGCCAGGAACCGCTGTGTCTCAGCCTCCAGCGCCGCCAGCAGGGGCGGTGCCGCGCCCAGTTCCCCGGACTTGCCCAGTGCCTCCAGGGCGCGCGCCACGCGGACCAACTCGCGGCCGCCCAGGTTGGCGACGGACCCGACCAGGGTGTGGGCGGCAATGCGGATGCGTTCCCCATCGGCCGTCTCGACCCCCAGCCGCAACTCGGCCACGCGCTCTGGGATGTCCGCCAGCGCGGCCTCGATCACCACACTGAGGTCGCCGATGGCCTCGCGCAGTGCCCCGATCGCCCGCTGGTCGATCGGGCTGACGGCGGGGGGCTCGCTCGCCGTCTCAAGCTCAGACCCGCTCGCGGTCACCGCGTCCGCGTACGGCGCCGCCGCGGCCGGGGGTTGGGGGCGGCGCCACCAGCGGTCCAGGGTGGCGAGCAGGTCCGGGGCGCGGATGGGTTTGGGCAGGTAGGCGTCCATGCCGGCGGCGAGGCAGCGGTCGCGCTCGGCCGGGTAGGCGTGCGCGGTCAGTGCGATCACGATCTGGTGGCGGCCGTCGGTCGCGCCCTCGCGCTCGCGCAAGGCCCGGGTGGCGGTGAGGCCGTCGAGCACGGGCATTTCGCAGTCCATCAGCACCACGTCGAACGATTCGGCGGCCAGGGTGTCGAGCGCCTCCTGGCCGTCGCTGGCGATGCGGATGGCGCACCCGGCGCGCCGCAGGATGCCGTTCAAGACCATCTGATTGACGTGATTGTCCTCGACCGCCAGCACCCGGCAGCCGTCCAGTCGCAGGCGCGTCGGGGTCCGCTCCACCTCGGCCGGATCGGCATGGCCGCCCCCGAACAGCAGCGACAGGGCCTCGAGCAATTGGGTGCGGCGGATGGGCTTGACCAGGGCGTCGTCGGCGCCCTGCTCACGCGCCTTGCGGCCCTCTCCCACCTCGTCCATCGAGGTCTGCAGGACCACCCGGACGGCGCGCAGGGCCGGGTCGGCCCGCAGGTAAGCGAGCACCGCGAAGCCGTCCATCCCCGGCATCATGCGGTCGAGCAGGACCAGATCGAAGGCCCGCCCCGCGGCCTTGGCCTCCTCGATCAGCCGGACCGCGGTGGGCCCGTCGGGCGCCTCGGTACAGCCCATGGACCAGGCACTGCACATGCGCTGCAGGTAGAGCCGGTTGGTGGCGTTGTCGTCCACGATCAGGACGGTGCGGCCCGCCAGCACCCCCAGGTCGCTCATCCGCCAGGGGGGCGCGGCGGGCTCTGCGCTGGTCTCCAAGGTGACGACGAAGCTGAAGCTGCTGCCCGCGCCGGGGGCGCTCTCCAGGTCCAGGGTGCCGCCCATCATCTGCACCAACTGGTTGCTGATGGCAAGCCCCAGGCCGGTGCCGCCGAAGCGCCGGGTGGTGGTGTTGTCGGCCTGGCGGAAGGCCTCAAAGATATGGTCACGCGCCGCGGGGCTGACCCCCATACCGGTGTCGCAGACCGCGAAACCGACCGCCGGGCGCGCGGCCTCGGGCTCATCGAGCCACACCCGCAGCCCCACCTCCCCGCGCTCGGTGAACTTGATGGCGTTGCCGATCAGGTTGATCAAGACCTGGCGCAGTCGGGTCGGGTCGCCGATGACATTGGTCGGGACCTCGGGCTCGACGTGGCAGATGACCTCCAGGCCCTTGCCGATGGCCTTGCCGGCGAACATCTGCATGGTCTCCTCGGCCAGTTCCGGGAGGTTGAAGGGGGTCCGTTCCAGTTCCAGCCGGCCGGCGTCGATCTTGGAGAAGTCCAGGATGTCGCCGATGACCCCCAGCAGGCCCTCGGCGGAGCTGATCCCGGTGTCCACGTAGTGGTCCTGCTCCTGGGTCAGCTCGGTGCCCTTGAGCAGCTCCAGCATCCCCAGGACGCCATTCAAAGGGGTGCGGATCTCGTGGCTCATGCTGGCCAGGAACTGGCTCTTGACGTTGGCCAGTTCCACCGCCCGGTCCCGCGCCTGCTCCAGGATCTCCGCCTGGTCGGCGCTCGCGGTCACGTCCTGCACCAGCACCACCCGGTCCCCGGACTCCCCATCCACGCTCTGAACATTGAAGGCGCGGCGGCGACCGTCCTGATCCTCACACCGGTGGGGCAGGGCGCCCAGACTTTGCGGGTCGAAGCGCGTGAGGCCGCCGCACTCCCGGGCAAAGCGGTCCATGGTGGCGTTGAAGGCCTTGAAGCCCTCGGGGGTGGCGGACATGACCCCGATATCCAGGGCCTGGGTGGCGGTAAACAGGATGTCCAGGTCCCGCGCCTGGCGGTTGGCGCGCAGGGTGCGCATGATGGAGGCGATGCGCATCAGAAAGATGTTGATCGGGTCGTCCTTCCAGATCAGGTCGATGGCCCCGGCGTCCAGGGCATGCTCGATCACGTCCTTGCGCTGGGAGTGCATCACCACCGTGATGTCGCGGGTGCGGTCGTCGGCGAGCAGGGCGCGGCACAACTCATCGCCATTGCCCCCCGGCATGAAATAGTCCACCACCGCGAGTTGAGGCTTATGGTGCTGGGCCACCGCGACCGCCTCATCCATGGAATTGGCGATCACCACCGCGTAGCCGTTGTTGCGCAGCAGGTCCCCATACTTGGCACAGACCGTCGGGGAATCGTCGACGAACAGGATGGACCCGCCCAGTTGCTCGCGGTTGCGCAGGAGCTGGCGGGCGCGCCAGTCGCCCAGGCCGCCGGCCTCGCTGTAAGTCGTGAGAAACTTACGCATCCGGTAGGGCAACAGCCGCAGGTCCTCCTTGAGCTGGATATCGTTGTTGGGGCGGTGGCTGGCGAGTTGATAGGCGCGATCATCCGGCTGCTCGGTGAAGATCATCACCGCCAGTTGGTCCAGGCGCCGTTCGGCGCCGATGCGCTCCAGCAATTCCCAGCCGTTCATGCCGGGCATCAGCCAGTCCAGCAGGAGCCCGTCGAACGGCTGGCCCCCATCCAGGGCCGCGAGCAACAACTGGTAGCCGTCCTGCGCGTTGCCGGCGGCGCTGCAGGCCATCCCGGCGGCGCTGAGCGACTGGGTACAGACCGCGCGCATGGTCGGCGAGTCATCGACGATCAGGACGCGGAAGCGGGTCTGTTCAGGCATGGTCGGAACCCGGGCGCAGCAGTCCCAGGCTCGGGTGCCCCGGGGCGCGCCGCGCGATCTCCCGCAGGTAGCCCTGGGCCAGGTCCTTGAGGCCCTTCTTGTGCAGCAGCAGGGCGATCAGGGCCAGGGCCTCCACATAGTCGGGGGGGCTCAAGTCCAGTTCGCCCTCGTCCACCGCGTGGAGCAGGGTCTCGGTCACCTCCAGGGCCTCGAAGTCCTCACCGCAGTCGGCCAGGACGAGCGCCTTGCCGAGCCGGGCGCGGGCGTCCGCGGGATGGCCGGCGAGGATCGCATTGAAGGCGAGCAGGGCCTCGGCGAACCGCTTGGCCTGATAGTGGGCCTGCGCGTGCGCCAGGCGTGGCTGACCGGCGGGCGGGGGCGACGGCGGGGCGGGCCGGGCCGCGGCGGGCGCGGCCGGCCGCTGGGCCGCACGCGCTGGTGCGGTCGGGGTCGGGGTGACCGGGGGGGGCGGGCGGTCGCCGTCGGCCGTCCACCGTGGGCCTGGCAGCGGGACCGCGGCGCCGGGGGCCGGGTCCCGGCGGGAATGCCCGGCCGGGGCCGGGTGGGCCGGGCCCAGGGGGCGGAAACCGACGCAGCCGTCGAGTTCCTGCATCCGGAACTGCTCCCGGGGGATGTTCCACTCCGCATGGTCAACGAACAGCCAGCCGTCCGGCTCCAACAGACGCCCGAGCACGGCCAGCGCGCGGCTGGTGGTCTCGGGATCGAAATAGATCAGCAGGTTTTCGCAGAAGATCACGTCGAAGCGCCGGGCCAGGACCGTCGCCGCGTCCTCCAGCAGGTTGACCTGATGAAAGCTCACCCGCCCCAACAGGGCCGGCTCCAGGCGATAGGTGCGCGGACCCCACGGGGTGAACCAGCGCTGGGCCGTGGTCGGGTCGGTACGGCGCAACGCGAGCGGTCCGTAGTCGCCGCGGCGCGCATCGGCCAGGCAGGTCGCGGAGATGTCACCCGCCACGAGTTCCACCGCCCGCGGCGGGATGCGGTGCTCCTCGCACAGGATGGCCAGGCTGTACGGCTCCTCCCCCCTGGCGCAGGGTAGCGACAGGATACGCGCCGGTTGGCCGGGACGGCAACGCATCAGCTCCGGGATCAGGCGCGTGATGGTGACCCGCATCTGGTCTTGGGCGCGAAAGAAATAGGATTCGTTGGTGGTGATGGCATCGATGAAGGCCTGCGGCGGCAGGACCCCGCCTTGGAGCCGGTCCAGATAGATGACCGGGTCCAGTCCGTGGCGCTCGGCCTCCAGGCGCACCGCCAATTCCACCGGGGCCTGATTCTGCTCGGTGATACTGATACCGGTGCGGCCGCGGATCCAGGCCCGCAGGGTCTCGCCGACCACGCGGCCGTTGCTGGCGTCGGTCATGTGCGTTCATCCCGGACAAGACTCATCGCTGGCGTCATCGTCCTTCTCCCACCCAGCGCACGATCAGCCGCGCCAGTTCCGGGAGCGGCTGGCCCTGGGTGACGATGCCGCGCCGGATGGGTGCCCCCGGCATCCCGTCGACCGCCGCGGTGGCCGGGTCCTGGACCAGGACCTTACCCCCCGCGGCCTTGATCAGGCCCAGGCCCTCGGCGCCGTCGTCCCCCAGGCCGGTCAGGACCACCCCGCAGGCGCGCACCCCGGCCGCGGCGGCGACGCTCGCGAACATGCGATTGATGTTCGGGGCATAGACCGATTCGCCGGCGGGCTCGCAGTGCAGCCGGCCGCCCGGGGTCAGCACCAGATTACGCCGCCCGCCTTCCGCCAGATAGACCCGGCCCGCCGCCGGCACCTCCCCATGCCTGGCCACGGCCACCGGGTGCCCGGTCTCCTGGCTGAGCCACAGGGCCAGGCCGTCGCTGAACTCCCGGTCGATATGCTGACTGATCAGATAGGACGCATCGAGCCCCCGGGTCACCCGGGCGAACAGGTTGGCGAGCGCGGTGGGTCCGCCGGTGGAACTGCCCACGGCGACGACGCGAGTCCCGGCCGGGTGCATGGACGGGGGCGGCGCCGGTCTGGCGGCGGGCGCCGCCGACGCCTGCTGCGCCCCCAAACCGCCGCCGCTCCCGGCGGCCGCGGGATTCAGGGTCAGGACGGTACGCATCTTGGCCAGCAGCCCCTCACCGGCGGCGAGCAGGGCCTCACGGGTGACCCGCTCCCCGGGGCGCGCCTGCAGCGCGGGGGTCCGGGTGTAGTCCAGGGCGCCGGCCTTGAGTGCGTCGAAGACATAGGTGGTGTTGCGCCGGATGGTCGCGCTGCTGATCAGGATGCGCGTGGGGCAAGTTGCCATGATGCGCCGCGTCACCTCAACCCCATTGATATCAGGCATGTGCATGTCCAGCAGCACCAGTTGCGGGCGCAGCCGCTGCGCGGCCGCTACGCCGTCGGCCCCGCAAAGCGCCTGACCGAGCAGCCGGAAGCCCCCGTCCGCCTGGATCACGGCGCTGGTGACCGCCCGGGCGACGGCCGAGTCGTTGACGATCAGGACGCCGGGGGCGGCGGCGCGCTCAGGCATCACGGGCCGTCCCGGGGGCGGCGGGGCGCGCCGGGGCGCTCGCCAGCAGTTGGGCGACCAGGGCCAACATGGCGTCGGTGTCGAACTCGGACTTGGTGACATAGCGGTCGGCCCCGGCATCGAGCGCCTTGTCCCGGTCCTCGGCCCGATCCTTGTAGGACACCACGATGATGGGCAACTGCCGGAAGCGGTCCAGGCCGCGCAGGGTGCGGATCAGCTCGATGCCGTTCATGCGCGGCATGTCGATGTCGGTGATCAGGATGCGGTAGTCACCCGCCTTGGCCTTGTTGAGCCCGTCCACCCCGTTCACCGCGGTGGTCACCTGGTAGCCGGCCTGTTCCAGAAAATGCCGCTCGACCTCACGCACGGTCACCGAGTCCTCGACCACCAGGACCTGGGCCGCCGTCGCGGCCTCCTGGCCCGGGTCCAGCGCCGCCGCGGCCTGCAGCCCCGCGGGCGCCAGATAGCCGACCCCCTCGCGCAGGTGCTGCAGCAGATCGGTGACATCCATAATCAGGGCCACCCCGCCGTCGTCCAGGAGCGTCAGCCCGGAGACCTCCGCGACCTTGCCCAGTCGCTCGTCCAGCGGGCGCGCCACCATGTCCAGTTCATCGATCACCGCCTCCACCAGGAGCCCGAAGCGGCCCCCCCCTTCCTCCAGCACCAGCAGGTGCTTGCGTCCCACCTCCTGCTGGATCGGCGCCAGGCCCAGGATGCCGTGGAGTTGGAACAGCGGCAGGGTCTCGCCGTCCAGATGGACCGCCAGGCGGCCTTCCAACTCACGCAGTTCGCTCTGGGCGAGGCGTCTGATCCGGGTCACCTCCGTCATCGGGAAGGCGTAGCGCTGGTCGCCGAACAGCGGGTGACGGCCGCCGACCACCAGCAGGCAGCGGGTGAGCGACAGGCTCAGCGGTACGTGCAGCTCGAAGCAGGTGCCGCGGCCGGGTTCACTGCGGACCGCCACGGTGCCGCCGCTGGACTCGATCCCCGCCTTGACGATGTCGAGCCCGAAGCCGCGCCCCGAGGTGGTGGAGAGGCTGCGCGCGGTACTCAATCCCGGCAGGAACAGGAACTGTGTGCGCTCCTCGCTCCCCAGTTGCGCCCACAGGGCCGGGGTCGCATGCCCGGCGGCGACTACCGCGGCCTCCAGTCGCTCCAGATCGATGCCGGCCCCGTCATCGCCGACCCGCAGGCGCATCAGTGCCCCCACGCGGTGCGCCGTGAGCGTCAGGCGCCCGGCGGCGGGCTTGCCCTGCGACTCCCGCACGGCGGGCGGCTCGATGCCGTGGTCCAGGGCGTTGCGCAGCAGGTGCAGCAGGGGGTTGCGCAACTGCTCCAGCACGGCCCGATCGATGCGGTTGTCCTGGCCCTCCAGGTGCAGTTCCACCCGTTTGCCCAACTCCTGGGCCAGGTCCCGGACCATGCGCGGGTAGTCGTCGAACAGGTCAGACAAGGGCAGCAGGCGCGCCTGGGTGACCTCATCGGCCAGGCCGTCGGCCAGGTAATGGAAGCGACTCTCCATCCGATCGTGGGTTTGTGTGAGTCCATCGAGTCCGCCGGTGGTGGCGGCCAACCGCTGGGTCACCTGGCGCAACGCCTCGTGCAGGGCCTCCCGGTCCAGGTCATCGCCGAGCGCGCCCGCCAGCAGCCGGTTGAGGCGCTGACCGGCGCGGGTCAGCTCCCGGGTCAGGCCGCGCAGTTGATTGCGCTGCCCGGCGAACGAGGCCACGGCTACCGTCAACTCCCCGGAGAGGCGATGCAGGCGGTCGAGTTGCTCGTAGGCGAGCCGGGTGCGTTGGCCGCCGGCGGGCAGGTCGGCGGGGAGGTTGGCGGGAAGACTGGCGCTCGGCGCGGTCGCGACCGTCGGCGGCGCACCGGCTGGGGCATCAAAGGGTGCCGGGTGGAGCGGGGCGGGTGGTGGTTCGACCGCCGGGTCGGCGGACGCGGGCAGCGGGTCGGCGGTCAACGCCGGCGGCGCACAGGGCGCGAACTGACCGCTCTCACGCAGGCGGGCCAACTGTTCCAGCAGGGGTTCGAGCGGCGGCGTCGCGGCCCCTTGCCGCAGGCCGGCCAGCAGCGACTCGATCCAGCGCAGGCCGCAGTCCAGGGCCGACGGGAGGCCGGCGGACAGGTCCTGGGCCTGACCGTCCAGTGGCCCGTGCAGCAGGTCCTCCAGGGTCCCGGCCACCGTGCGGATGGCGTCGCAACCGACGGCCCGGGCCGCGCCCTTGAGCGTGTGGAAGACCCGCGGCAGGTCATCATCGCCGCTGGTCCCGCTCGCCCCCGCCAGCAGGATGCGGGCCGCGGCGACCTGGGTGGTGACCTCCTGCGCGAAGATGCCCAAGAGGTCCAATCCGCCGTCCCCATCGGTGGCGCGGTCCAGGGGCTCCGGGGGTTCTGGCGGTGCCGTTGAGGGCGCCGGGGGGGCCGCCCGCTCCGCCTCGACCCGCGCGGTGAATTCCGCCAGGTCCGGCCAGGGGGCGCCGGCCAGCCGGGCGGCCAGGGTCTCGCGGATCAGGTCCACGGCCATCAGGCACAGGTCCACGGTCGCCGCTCGCCACGGCAGCTTGCCGTCGAGCTGGTCGTGCAGGACGTCCTCCAGACGGTGCGCGAGGTCGCGCTCCTGATCACACTGCACCGCCCGGGCCGCCCCCTTGAGGGTGTGGAAGACCCGCATCAGGGCCTCGATGCCGGCCCGATCCGGGGGGCCCTGCTCGAACTCGAGGGCGAGGCGGGTCGCCTCTTTGAGGTTGGCCGCCACCTCCTCGCGGAAGATCTCGATCAGATCGTTCATGTCGGCGCCCCGGGCGCCAGGTCCCGCAGCAGGCCCAACTGCGTCGGCGCGAGCAGCTCCGACAGGCAGATCTCCTGGGTCATGACCCCCTCGATCAGCCACAGGTCGGTACAGCCGCCGACCCGCGCGCCCAGGATCGGCGGCCGTCGCTGGTCATCGCCCAGGGTCCTGATCCCCGCCACGGTGTCCACGATCAGCCCCAGCGGGTGTCCGGCGGCGGCGAAGCGCAGGATGCGGTTGCCGCGCTGCCAACCCGCCGGGTGGACGCCGCCCAGGCGTTCGGCCAGGGCCAGCACCGGCAGGACCTCGCCGCGCAGGTTGAGCACCCCGGTGATGAAGCCCGGGGCGCCGGGCAGCGGGCTTAGGCGCACCGGCATCAGGATCTCGTCCAGCGCGGCGAGCCGGGTCAGGAACCGCCCGCCGGCGGCCGTGAAGAGCAGGGCCTCCATCGGCTTGACTCAGACCCGGAAGACGGCGACGGCGCTGGCGAGTTGGGTCGCCATGGCATTGAGCTCATAGGTGACCGAGCGGGTCTGGCTCGCCGCCTTGGCGACCATGTTGGCCGACGAGAGCATTTCAGTGGAGGTGGTCTGGACCATCCGGGCGGCGTCCGCCTGGGCGCGCACCGACTCCAGGATCATGGTCATCTGCTCCTGGATACGGTCCATGGCGGCGTTGATTGCGACCAGCGCCTGGCTGGTCTCCCCGACCAGGGCGACCCCGTGGTGAATCTCCTCGGACGACTTGTCCATGGCGAGCGCGGAGGACTCGGTGGCGCGCTGGATGTCGCGCACCATGCCGCTGATGTTGCCGGCGGAGTCGATGGAGCGGTCCGACAGGCGCCGGATCTCCTGGGCCACCACCGAAAACCCCTTGCCCATCTCCCCCGCCTTGTTGGCCTCAATGGAGGCGTTGAGGGAGAGCAGCGTGGTCTGGTCAGCGACCATGGAGATGGTGGCCACCGCCTCGTTGATGTCGTCCATCTTGTCGTTCAGGGCCTTGATCCGCTCGGCGGTCTGGCGGGTCGAGAGCCCGATGGCGTCCATGGAGGACATCATCTGGGTGGACTTGTGGTTGCTGTCGGTGACGATGCCGGCGATCTCGCCCACGTTGCGCCCCACGGTCTCGGAGGAGGCGACCAGGGTGGCGGCACTCTGGGACATCTCGTTCAGCGAGGCGGAGAGTTCGTTGACCGCGCTCGCCTGCTGCGCGGAGGACGCGGCCTGCTCGGTGGACGCGGCCTGAATCTCGTTGATCGAGGACGACAGTTGCACACTCGCCCGCTGGATCCGCTGGACCAGGCCGAGCAGGTTCTCGCGCATCTGGTTGAAGGAGTCGGCCAGGGCGCCCAGTTCGTCGCGGCTCGCGACCTCCACCATGTAGGTCAGGTTGCCGCGGGCGATCTGATGGGCCCCGGTCATCAGGGCCTCGATCGCGGCGACGATGGGCCTGGGCACCGTGACCAGCACCAGGAGCCCCACCGCGAACCCCACCAGGGCGGTGCCGCCCACCAGCCACAGGGCCTGGGCGCCGGTGTCCTGCAGACCGGTGCTCTCCAGGTCGATGTCGTGCCAGGCGCTCGTGGTCAGTTCTTCGGCCAGCGTCAGGATGCGGTCGGCGGCGGCGACCAAGGCCTGTTTCTGGGTGGCGATCTGCGCCTGGGTGTTGGCCCCGGCGCTGGTGTCCTGGGTCAGTCTGGTCCCGATCTCACGCAGTTGCGCGGTGTAGAGGCCCAGCGCCTTGCGCAGGTCGGCCAAACCCGAGGCCAGTCCGGCGGCAGCAGCATCCGCCCGCAAGGCCTCGAGTTGGGCCGCCAGTTCCGCCGCGCTGGTGCGGGCGGCGTCATTGAGCGCCGGGCTGTGGGAGGCGAAAAAGGTCTCGAGCTGGACGCGCTCCGTGAGCAGTTCCCGGGTCAGTCGATCCAGGGTCCGCCCCAAGGCCACCTGGCCGGGACTGGCGGTGCCTTGCTCCGGCCAGGCGGCGGCGGTCAGGTCCCGGGCGCCGGCGATGACCGCATCCAGGTGACCGGCCAATTGCCGCTCGCTGCCTTGCAGCGCCGCGTCCTGCTCCGCCAGGGCCTTGCGCAAGACATCGATCTCTTTGATTTGGGAGGTGAAGCGGGTCTCGAACTCGTCCAAGGCCTCGGTCAGGGCGCGGTGCTGGGTGGTCACGTTGGTCCCCGCGGAGCTGGTGATCTGCCCGGCCAGGGGCTTCAACTGCTCCACCCGCTCCCGCGCCCGGGCCATGAGCCGCAGCACCTGATCCTGGGCGCCCTGGTCGCCGAGCAGCAGATAGTCGCTCTGGGCGAGCATCGTGCGATAGACCGCGGTCTTGATCTCCTCGCTGACCCGCGCCAGGTCCGCATGGTGTCCCAGTTCCGGGATCCCGTCCGCGGTCAACCCGTGCAGGGTCCGCACCGACACCGCCCCCAGGACCAGGATCACCAGGGTCAGCAGCCCGAGCGCCAGGTTCAGCTTCCGCTTGAGGCTCAGGCCGCGGACGGCGGCGCGCCCGCCTGCGGCGGACCCCTTCATCAGGCCCCCGGAAGACGGCCGGCCGCTCGTTGCGCGCGACCCCGGGTCGGCGTCGTCCGACCCATGGAAGGGCATCCCGCTCTGGACCCCGTCGGGCTCGGGAACGACGAAATCCCCGGCGTGCTCGGACTGCTGGGCCTGGCTCGGGTCGCGGGCGTGGTCGCCCTTCTGGTCGGCACTCATGAGTGGTCCTCGTGGTGAATGTGGGTGTGGTCCGGGGTCCGCGCCCCAGGGACTCAAAAATGACTGAAGCCGGCGGCCAGCAGGGGGCCCAGGTCCAGCAGGGTCAGCGACCGGCCCTTGTGCTCACCCACGCCGACGCGGCGGATCGGCGCACCCGCGGCCGCCGCTGCCTGGGGCTGGAAGGTGTCCGGGTCCAGCGCCTCCACCGACTCTACCGCGTCGACCGGCAACCCGGTGCGGCGACCGCGCCGATCGCGGACCACCAGGGTCCGATTGGCCGGCCCCAGCCGGTAGCCGGCACTGATCCCGAGCAAGGCGCCGGTATCGAGCAGGGGCAACAACTCGCCACGGACATTGGCCAGTCCGAGCACCAGGGCGCTGACGTGCGGCAGCGCGATCCCGGTGGTGACACTCGCTACCTCATCCAAGGCCTGCATCGGCAGGGCGAAGCGTTCACCCGCGACCCGCACGATGACGAACACACGATCCGTAGAACTTTCCACGGGGTCGAGCGCCTGGGCATAGCGCCCGGTCCAATGGTCGAGTTCGGTCGCGGGCAGGGGCGCGGCGGAGGGGGCGATGGCGGCTGGATCGGACATGGCGGGCGGTTGTTTTGGTGCAGGATTCAAGTGAGTGCCGAGCGAGCAATGACCTCGGAAGTTTCTCAGGCTGGCGTGCATTATGCGCCGTCGGCAGATTCGCGGATCGCCCGCGGAAAATTTTCCCGGGGTGTCGCGGCGGGGGTGTCGGCATCCCGCGGCCGCTGCGCGCGGTCGGGAGATCCCGGGTACGCTGTCGTTGTCGTTGTCGTAATCGTAATCGTAATCGTAATCGAATAATCCGACCACGATTACGACAACGACAACGACAACGGTTCTGATCGCACCCCGGGGGGCGGACTGTTGCCGCCGTAACAGACAGAAATGCTAGACTGTGCGATCCGTAGCAGAGCGAGTGCAGGCCCGGGGAGCGGGGAAAAAGGTGCGGCTATCCAGGTTAAATTCCAGCCTGTCGACGTGAGTCCAGGACTGGCGTCGGTCGCGCTGGACCGGGCGAGCCGCGACGCCTTGCCGCAGCGAAAAGCAGCCAGGTCCACGGGGACGGCCGGCACCGCCCCGGGCCCTGATCACCACCTAACCGGTAGCGAGGTTCGGCACCGGACATCGCCGACTTTGAGTTTGTCGAGGAAGACAAACCTTATCGGGAATGGCTGGTTCCTGCCGACCTGCTCAACCGGTACCGGCGGGTGCGGACCCGGTGTTGATCAGTGGCCGACCGTGCCAAGGTGCGGGGCTCGCGCGGCGTCCTGGAAGGCGTCCGGGGCGGGCAGTTCGGGTGTCGGTCGGTCGGCGCGGACCCGGACCCGGACCCGGTTTCAGCAACCCCTGGGTGCCCCCCCGAGGGCGCCTGCCGCGGAGTAGAAAATCAAACATGATCAAGGTCATCATCGTCGACGACCACGCCCTGTTCCGGGCCGGGCTGCGGCTCATCCTGGCCCAGCAGGACCAGATCGAGGTGGTCGGTGAGGCGCCGAGCGGCGAGGAGGCGCTGCGGGTGGCCAAGCGGTTGGAGCCGGACATTTGTCTCATGGACCTGCAAATGCCGGGCGGGATGGGCGGTATCGAGGCGACCCGCAGGCTGCTGCGCCTGGTCCCCAACTGTCGGATCATCGCGCTCACCGTGCTCGGCGATGATCCCTTTCCGGGCCAACTGCGGGACGCGGGGGCCATGGGCTACCTGACCAAGGGCTGCCCCGCCGAGGAACTGGTGAAGGCGGTGCGGACGGTGGCGAGCGGCCGGCCCTATGTGGATTCATCGGTCGCCCAGGCGCGGATGCTGGCCGACTGGGATGGCGGGGCGGGCAGCCCCTTCAAGGAGTTGTCGGCGCGTGAGCTGCAGGTGGCGGTGATGATCCTGGACGGTCAGCGCACCCAGGACATCTCCAGCACCCTCTCCCTGAGCCCCAAGACGGTCAGTACCTATCGGCAGCGGATCTACGAAAAACTCGGCGTGCACACCGACGTCGATCTGACCCGCCTGGCCATGCGCCACGGCCTGATCCGTGAAGACCCCGGGAGTCTCTGAGGGCGCGCCGGCGCCGGGCTCCGACCCCCGCGAACGCCTCGCGCAACTGCCCGAGGGACCTGGGGTCTACCGCTTGCTGGACGCGCAGGGGACGGTGCTCTATGTCGGCAAGGCGAAGAACCTCAAGCGCCGGGTGGCGAGCTATTTCAGCCGTGCACTGAACCAACGCCTGCTGGTGATGGTGGGCCAGGTGGCGGACATCGAGGTGACGGTGACCCGCGGCGAGGGCGAGGCCCTGCTCCTGGAGAGCAACCTTATCAAGTCACTGAAGCCGCGCTTCAACGTCCTGCTGCGCGACGACAAGAGCTATCCCTTCATCCGCCTGAGCACGCAGGATGCCTTCCCGCGGCTCGCCTTCTATCGCGGTCCGCGCAAGGGGCCCGGGCGCTTCTTCGGGCCCTATCCCAGCGCCTGGGCGGTGCGCGAGACGCTGCAACTGCTGCAACGACTCTTCCCCGTGCGCCAGTGTGAGGACAGCTTCTATCGCACCCGCTCGCGTGCCTGTCTCCAGTACCAGATCAAGCGCTGCACCGGACCCTGTGTCGGGCTGGTGAGCGAGGCGGTCTATGCGCAGGACGTGGCCCACACCACCAAGTTCCTGGAGGGCCGCACGGACGAGGTGATCACCGAGTTGGGCGTCGCCATGGAGCGGGCGGCCGCCGCCCTGGAGTTCGAGCGCGCCGCCGTGCTGCGCGACCAGGTCGCGACCCTGCGCCGTATCCAGGAGCGTCAATATGTGAGCGGGGAGGGCGGCGATCTGGACATCATCGGCTGCGCCCAGGAGGGCGGCCAGTGCTGTGTCCAGGTCTTCTTCATCCGCGGCGGCCGCAACCTGGGCAACAAGGCCTTTTTTCCACTCGCCCCGGCGGACACGCAGGAGGGCACGCTGCTGGCCGAGTTCCTCACCCAGTTCTATGCGGACAAGGAGGTGCCGGGTGAACTGATCTGCTCGGCGGAACCCGACGACCTGGACCTGCTGGAGGCCGCCCTGGCGGAGCACGCCGGTCACCGCGTGCAGATCCGCTCGCGGGTCCGCGCCGAGCGCGCCCGCTGGCTGGAGATGGCGCGCGGCAACGCCGCGGTGGCACTCAAGTCCCGGCTCGGCAGTCAGGCCGGTTACAGCCTGCGCCTCACCGCGCTGCAAGAGGCCCTGGCCCTGCCGGAACCGCCCACCCGCATGGAGTGCTTCGACATCAGTCACACCATGGGCGAGCGCACCGTCGCCTCCTGCGTGGTGTTCGACGACGCCGGTCCGCGCAAGTCAGACTATCGGCGCTTCAATATCGAGGGCATCACCCCGGGCGACGACTATGCCGCCATGCACCAGGCCCTGACCCGGCGCTATACCCGGGTGCAGCAGGGCGAGTATCCGGTGCCGGACCTGGTCTTCATCGACGGCGGTCGGGGCCAGCTCGGCGCGGTGGCGGGGGCGCTCCAGGAACTGGGACTGGGCACCCTCACCCTGGTCGGGGTCGCCAAGGGTCCGGATCGGCGCCCCGGCACCGAACAGCTTTGGTTGTTGGGGCAGGGGACGCCCGTTATACTGCCCGCCGACTCGCCGGCCTTGCACCTGATCGCGCAGATCCGCGACGAGGCCCACCGCTTCGCCATTACCGGCCACCGCAGCCGCCGGGCCAAGGCGCGCACCGCCTCGGTCCTGGAGGAGATCGGCGGTATCGGTCCCAAGCGGCGGCAGCAACTCCTCCAGGCCTTCGGGGGTATGCGCGGACTGACCAGCGCCGGGGTGGAGGACATCGCCCGGGTCGCGGGTATCAGTCGCGACCTGGCGCAGCGCGTCCACGACTCCTTTCATCCAGATGCGCCCGCCCCCTGAACCGTCGCCCGAAGCTATGTGGAATACACCTAACCTGTTGACGATGCTGCGGATCGGCCTGATCCCCGTGTTCGTCGGCGTCTTCTATGTGGAGGCGCCCTGGGCGCCCTATGCCTCCGCCGCCATCTTCGGTCTGGCCGCGGCCACCGACTGGCTCGACGGCCACCTGGCCCGGCGCTGGGACCAGACCTCGCCGCTGGGGGCCTTCCTCGACCCGGTCGCCGACAAGCTGATGGTCGCCGCGGCCCTGGTCCTGATGGTGCAGGAGGACCACCGGACCCTGGTGGCCCTGCCCTCCATCGTCATCATCGGGCGCGAGATCACCGTCTCGGCGCTGCGCGAATGGATGGCCGAGATCGGCGCCCGCGCCGAGGTGGCGGTGTCGCAGATCGGCAAGTTCAAGACCACCGCGCAGATGGTCTCCATCATCCTGATGCTGCTGCACGACTCGGCCCTGGGCCCCTGGGTCTACGGGCTCGGCCTGGTGCTCCTGTACCTGGCGGCGGTGCTCACCCTCTGGTCGATGGTCATGTATCTGCGCGCCGCCTGGCCCAGCCTGTCCGGGCAGGCGAATCAGGCACCGGGCGAGCCGCGCTGAGTTGAGCCGGTCCTGGTCCGGGCCGTCACGCCCGTCCCGCGAACATCGTCGGTACCCGTAGGGTGCGCCGTGCGCACCGCGGCGCCGCCAAGACCCGCGTCGCTTCGTTCAACCGCTGCCTTTGAAGGTGCGCACGGCGCACCCTACGCCAGACGTTCGAGTCATCGCGGGTGGCGGCACTGGGGGCGAACGCGACGCACTCCTTAGAAGCGCACTTGCTCGACATGGACAAAGGCCGGCTCCGGACCTAAACTACGTCGCTTGCTGCCGCCCTGGCGGCGAGTCCCGGAGAGGTGCCAGAGTGGCCGATCGGGCCTGACTCGAAATCAGGTGTACGCGTGAGCGTACCGTGGGTTCGAATCCCACCCTCTCCGCCAAATAACAGCCCCATGTAATTGATTTACATTGTATTTTTTGTTGACTGAAATTTCCAGGATACACTCCAGCATACACTAAATGGCTGGCTGTCCCTGGACACCAGTGGACTCGACGGGCTGTTGCGCAACCCAAAGACACTCTACTCAGAAAGTGTGCGCTCTGGTAACCTACACTGAGCGCGGTTTTCGCGGTCCTTGCTTCCCGTCCTGGTTGAACCGCTCCAAACGGCGCCCAGTGCCTCCACAATGCGTCCGTGGCAGCCCAGCGGTTGCAAACCCCAGCCCAACCCTCCTAACGCGACCTGGGCCATTCTGGTCGACTCTGGAGCGCGTCTCCGCAGTTACTCATGAAAAGCCTTCGTGACCGCGCTCACGGAACGGCGAATTTCTAATTTGCTAAC
Organism: Candidatus Thiodictyon syntrophicum; assembly: GCF_002813775.1. Taxonomy (NCBI): domain Bacteria; kingdom Pseudomonadati; phylum Pseudomonadota; class Gammaproteobacteria; order Chromatiales; family Chromatiaceae; genus Thiodictyon; species Candidatus Thiodictyon syntrophicum. The sequence continues at coordinate 4,427,538 of NZ_CP020370.1, read as the reverse complement.
GTTGACAGGGAAGTTTCTGATGCTTACGCTGTGTGGACTTGATTTCTCGCTGTTGTCCAAGGCGTCACGTCATGGGATTAACACAGGCAACGTAGCGGATTCAAGAACAATCGTGCAAGTGACCCGAAGTCATATGCACCCCATCAGGAACGAATTTCGGAGCTAAACAATGAACAACGAAAACCAAAGCCCCTTATCTCTTTGGAATCCAAATGCTGCTTCGTGGTGGAGTCTATTGTTTTCTCCTATATTTGGCGCATGGATACATTCTAAGAATTGGACAGAGATTGGCGATGAAGAAAAAGCAAAATTATCAATGTATTGGGCTTACGGCGGGATAGCCGTTTCATTCATATCACTTTTTTTAGATAAGGGGGGTGTAATTGTTCTTTTGTATCTTTTGGTATGGAATTTTGTGTATGCGAGACCTCAGGTAAAATATGTTAAAGAAAGGCTCAATAACAACTATAACCGAAAGCCTTGGCTAAGACCTCTGGGAATTGCAGCGTCAATACTGCTGCTACTGCTTCTTATCCTCATACTTATTGGCCATCTGTCTGATGGCAAGCCAAAAACTTCAAATGCGACGAATGCTTCAAATGCGACAAATACCTCGAATGCGACAAATACCTCGAATGCACCACAATGCTCCGATCGCGCGGTGAAAGAATTGGTGATTAAATTGCTTCAAGACCGAGATAGAGATGGCACGGTAGCACTTGCTGAATTTGCAATCCTCGCCAAGTTTGCTCAGAACGATAGCGAGCCTACAGAGGTACAAGAGAAGCTTGAATCAGTGCTAACGGAGGCGATGAAAAGTGGTGCGACAACCTATAAATCGCTAAGCGCGCTTAATAAGAAATTGAATAATGAAGATATCAAAAGTATCTTGCAGGAAGCATCCAAAGCGGCTGCGAGTAAGAACTTTACGCTGGATTTAATAAGAACTGACGGCAAAGACGATGTGGCAAAAAAATGCGAGTGTAGCGCGAAATTGTTGTCTGAGGCGACAGAGAGCGACATCGATTACACGGCACAGTACACAGATGATAATGGAATCTATGTCACCGTGTCTCAGTAAAATGAACACGGATAACTGTATTGCCGTTAAGTCGCAACTTAAGCGTGATTGCAGGAGTGCAGGTGGGGCAGCCTAGCTTTGCCCACGTCCGAGAGTTTCCTGCTGGTGTCGCCGCGTTATGCGCTGCTTGGGTGGTTGATCGCCATTCAACCACCCAAGACACTGCTACTAACACAAGAAATGAAAATCCCGTCGTGAAGAGCTAAATCATTATCTTGCGAGGTTTTCGTGTTGTCGATTACGAACTGACTCCAATGGCAGTTTTTGGTTCAAGTTTTGTCTGGAACAAACAAAACTTAATTCCATCCCGATACGGTAACGTCGTGTCGATGTCGTTCTCGATAATGTAGTGTCTACATTCCTATTCCCTCTGATATCGAGTCTAAATCCTTATCTGATCTGTCTAATCAATTTATCTGTACTATTGATCTTCAGGTAATACTAAATTGTGCATCTTGATCATTTTGCTATCGTCTTTGATCTGTATTCTTAATATTGATTTATCAATCTTTAGGCAATACTAAATTCTACACCCTGGATCAGCGCATTTTTAAAATTCAAAAATTGCAAATTCAAAAAGATAAAATTTCCGATAACCGCTTTCGACAAGAAATTTCCATTGTATCTTCTAACCAGACCAGCCGAACTGACATCTATTATTCTGTCCGTTACAGGGAAAAGCGCGGTCTTCATTTACGAACCCCACGCTTCGGCATCCCTGTTGTTATTTATGTAATATTACTTTCGCGAAATCGCTCGATAAACAAATATTGTTGCTTTATACAATAATCAACACATTTTTCCAGCTTTCCCGGGTCGTACTTTTTTACTTGAATTGAGTTGTTACTTTCTGCAATAGTGCAGTAAGGACGAATCTTATCTTTTAGTCTTCGCTCAATATCCTCTGTCGTTCGGTTTGTGGCCAAGTGATTAAGCAAAAGTAAGTGCGCATGTAGCAAATCACCTTCCCAACCGACTTCTATTGCTGTAAAACCTTTAAAGCTCCTCTGTCGTTCTTTGAAGTGTTTTCCATAGCAATAGATGTTTAGCGCTTTTCTGATATCCAATACGTCATTGCGAAATTGGTTGAACTGATTTTCGCTTAACTCAGCTATCGGCTTTCTTATGCTGCTGTTGATCGTTATGAAAAATCCACGCTTGCAGTCATCGCAGAATTCAATAAGCTGATTTTTATGATATTTTTTACCCATTATTATGATCTCCTCATTAGCTTCCTTTTTTTATTTTCCACCGCTTGAAAGATCTCTGATCCAATTTTCTACGTCCTCCAATAGCCATCCGACTCTTCTTGTTGAAATCTTCTTTTGAGCCGGAAAGTGACCCTTCTTGATCATCTCGTAAATGGTTGAACGCCCAAGGCTAGTCAGCTCAGTTACTTTTCCAATCCGAATGATATTCATAATTAAACTCTCTTATTGTATTTGCTAAAAATGTCCTTACGTTATGTCTATAATGCCCCGACAGCACGGGCTTTTCATCTTCCGTTTTATATGCAACAACCCCGGCATTTCACCAGGGAAATCCTGATATTCACCTATAAGCTGATGACTTGATGGCTGCCACCAGTCAATAGCTATTTGCTAAAGCAATAACCACCCCAGGCATTCATCAATTCTCTTCTCTTATCAAGCATGGTCCCCCGCTGATAAGCCGCCTCAGCGCCATCAGCAAGCCTGTGCGACAGCGCGTGCTCCAGAACCTCTCTTGCAAATTCCGTTTGCTCAGCACCCCAATCTCGAAAGGTTGATCGGAAACCGTGAACGGTAATGTCCTGGCGATTCATTCTTTTTAGAAGAAGAAGCATCGCCATATTGGATATATGTTGCTCTTTCCTAATGAAATCGCTTTGGAAAACATATTTGCTTCCCGAGAATTCTTTCAGCTTTTTCAGTAACTTATTTGCTGGCTTGGAGATTGGAACAAGTTGTTCTACACCGGCTTTCATTCGCTCTTTTGGAATTGTCCAGACATCTTTTTCAAGGTCTATTTCTTCCCATCGTGCGCCGATGACCTCATTCGTTCTGCAAGCCGTCAGTATAGTGAATTCTAGCGCTCTTGCGGAAAGCGAATTCATCATTTTGATTTGGTTTAAGAAATCGGGCAAATCACGATATGAAAGAGCTGGATGATGCTTTACTCTTTGTCGCTTGTTGATTGCCGGAAGTGCATGTTCCAATCTTCCTTTCCATCGTGCAGGATTATCCGAAGTTCGATGACCATGTGTAATCGCCCAGTCAAGAATATTTTCCAATCGAGAACGAACCCGCGTAGCAGTCTCGTTTTTTATGTTCCAAATAGGTTCCAAAACGGACAATACATCTTTTAGGGAAATAACTTCAACAGTCTTGTCTCCGAGGATCGGCAAGGCATAAGTTTCTAATGTGGAATTCCATTGCTGTTCATGTTTGACGTTCTTCCAGGCGGGAGACTCCTTTTCAATATATTGCTTACAGGCTTCCCGGAAAGTCAAAGTGTCCTGTTGAATCTGTACTTTCCTTCTCGCGTCGTCTCGTTGCGCCCGTGGATCAATGCCGAGTGCAACCTTCTGCATGGCATCAGCCGCAAGAGCGCGAGCATCAGCCAAGCCAATCTCCGGGAAACGTCCAAAACCCATCGTATTCCTGCCGCCAGAGCCCCAACGCAGAAGCCAGGACTTGCTCACTTGGAGTGTGTCCTTTTTTGACGCCTGAACCCGTAAATACAAACCGTGTCCATCCAGATGCATCCCTTTTTCCTTGGTGTTCTTGCAAAATGTGGCTGTTAATTTCAATGTAGCTCCCCTTATTGTTTCTTAAATTGTGTGGTAATGTTACATTCTTTTCCGCCAAACGTCAAACGGGATTTTTTTCGATACGATTTTTGCTTTCACTTCATTTTAAGTGACGCTATCGAATATTCAGATGTGCAGCTTTCTCAGCGACTACGCGACAGCAATTACTGTTTACAGGCGCCCTGCATCAGTTCAATAGATTTTCATTCGTATAGACGAATAAGGTATTGCAACGCATCTGTTCTGTTCCGCCGAAACAGACAGAAATGGTAGGCTATCAGCGACGGGGACGAGCGAGCGGGACCGGGCGAAGCGGGTGTTGTGGGAGGGCGGTATCCTGGTTACACTCCAGCCTACATTTTTTTCCCGGATGTAGCTGATCAAATCCGGACAAACGCGGACGTAAGATGCACTAACTTACTGTTATTTAATAGCAAAAATGTCCGTGCTGCACGCTTTGGGACCAAGCTGGACAAAGGATTTAAGGACACCCTCTCCGCCATTTCATCAAAAAGACAAGGGCTTAGCCGCAAGACTAGGCCCTTTTTCTGTGCTCTCTGGTCCAATCCTGGTCTTCGTTTCGAGTAGCCGCGATCGGTTCGGGCGCTCGTCGGCGCCTGGATGATGCCGTGCGGCTTCCGTGCGCTTACTGCGTGGCGCCTCGGCGGCGCGAAACGTCACAGTTCAGGCCGCGGCCCTTGGCCGGCGTGCTCGTCCCCTGTAGAGCGGGCGGGTTTGTCAAGTCCGCTTGAATGCTCTAGCCTTGCATCCTCCTGAGCAACCCGAGCGATGTCTGACGGGGATTCCTGTGCGATGCGCTCGTCTCGCGCAGCTTCGCGACCGCTGCGTGCGGGACGCAAGCGGCCCTGACGTCGACGGGAAGCCGATCTTGGTCGCTTAATTTCACCAACCGCAAGGGAACCGCCGTGAGCAACCCGTTTTTCGACCGGCCGATCCTCAACTCCCCGTACGCCTACCCGGGGCGCCACTGGGAGTTGGATGACACGGGCCAGCCAACCCAAGCGATCATCGAGGCCCGGCGCCTGGCGGAGTTTATCACCCCGATCCCCAAGCCGAAAAAGCGCAAAGACGCCCCCAAGCAGGGCGAGTTCCTGTTCGATGAGGGCAAGGGCCTGAGCACCGAGGCCCAGCGCTACGACCACACAGCCATCATCAACGCCGTGCGCCGCGAGGTCGACAAGTGGCGTTTGATCCCCGACCCCGGCGCTTGGCGTGTCACCCCTGAGACCGCGCGCCTCCTCACGCACTGGCGACATCACCCGTTCAGCGGCCTGCGCCCCTTCTTCTGCCAGATCGAAGCCGTTGAAACCGCTATCTGGTTGACCGAGGTTGCGCCCCAGCTCGGCAAGGCGGGGCAGCGATTTCTTGAGCACCTGGAGAGCGCCAACCACGACGCCAACCCTGCGCTGATGCGCCTGGCATTGAAGTTGGCCACCGGCGCGGGTAAGACCACCGTCATGGCCATGCTGATCGCCTGGCAGACCGTCAACGCCGTGCGCCGACCCGGGTCCAGGAAGTTCACTCGCGGTTTCCTCATCGTCGCCCCGGGGCTCACGATCAAGGACCGCCTGCGCGTGCTCCAGCCCAACGATCCGGACAGCTACTACGCCGACCGCGAACTGGTGCCGGGCGACCTCCTGGATGACCTCAGACGTGCCAAGATCGTCATCACCAACTACCATGCCTTCCGGCGGCGCGAGCGCATCGAACTGTCCAAGGGTGGACGGCTGTTACTCCAGGGGCGCGGCGGCGAGGCTCTGGACACCCTGGAGACCGAGGGTCAGATGCTCCAGCGCGTCATGCCCGACCTGATGGGCCTGAAGAATATTCTCGCCATCAACGACGAGGCCCACCACTGCTACCGCGAGAAGCCCGACCACGAACTGGAAGGGGACCTGAAGGGGGACGAGAAGAAGGAGGCCGAGAAGAACAACGAGGCCGCCCGCCAGTGGATTTCCGGCTTGGAGGCCGTCAACCGCAACCTGGGCCTGGCTCGCGTTTTCGACCTCTCGGCTACCCCCTTCTTCCTGCGCGGCTCCGGCTATGCCGAAGGGACCCTCTTCCCCTGGACGCTCAGCGACTTCTCGCTGATGGACGCCATCGAGTGCGGCATCGTCAAGCTGCCGCGTGTGCCGGTTGCCGACAACATTCCCGGCGGCGAGATGCCCATGTTCCGCAACCTGTGGGAGCATATCCGCGCCAAGATGCCCAAGAAGGGTCGCGGCAAGTCGGAAGCGCTCAACCCTCTGGACCTGCCGACACAACTGCAAACCGCGCTGGAAGCCCTTTACGGGCACTATGAGAAGACCTTCGCCCTCTGGCAGCAGGCGGGGGTTGCGTCACCGCCCTGCTTCATCGTCGTCTGCAACAACACCTCCGCCTCCAAGCTGGTCTACGACTACATCGCCGGTTTCGACCGCACGAAGCAGGATGGCACCACCGAATTGGTGCCCGGTCGGCTGCCCCTGTTTCGCAACCACGACGACGAGCACGGAAACGCACTCCCGCGTCCCCGCACCCTCCTGATCGACAGTGAGCAACTGGAGTCCGGCGAGGCCCTGGATGACAACTTCCGCGCCATGGCCGCGGATGAGATCGAGCGCTTCCGCCGCGAGATCATCGAGCGCACCGGCGATCCGCGTCAGGCCGAGAACCTCACCGACCAGGACCTCCTGCGCGAGGTCATGAACACCGTGGGCAAGCCCGGCCGACTCGGGGCCGATATCCGTTGCGTCGTCTCCGTCTCCATGCTCACCGAGGGTTGGGACGCCAACACCGTCACCCACGTTCTGGGGGTCCGCGCCTTCGGCACCCAACTCCTGTGCGAGCAGGTCATCGGCCGGGCACTGCGCCGCCAGTCCTACGACCTGAACGAGGACGGACTCTTCAACGTGGAATACGCCGATGTCCTCGGCATCCCCTTCGACTTCAACGCCAAGCCCGTCGTTGCGCCGCCTCAGCCGCCGCGCGAGACGATCCAGGTCCGCGCCGTGCGCCCCGACCGCGATGCGCTCGAAATCCGCTTTCCCCGCGTCGCCGGCTACCGCACCGAGCTGCCGCAGGAGCGTCTGACCGCCGAGTTCAACGACGACTCCGTGCTCGAACTCACGCCCGACCTGATCGGCGCCACCAGGACCCAGAATGCGGGGATCATCGGCGAGATGGTCGACCTCGACCTTGTCCATACCGGGGACGTCCGCCCATCCCAACTGGTCTACGAGCTGACCTCCTATCTGGTGCTGAACAAATGGCGCGATGCCAACGGCGATCCCCGGCTCAACCTGTTCGGCCAACTCAAGCGCATCGCCCGTCAGTGGCTCGACGGCTATCTGGTATGTAAGGGCGGCACCTTCCCGGCGCAGCTCAAGTACAAGATGCTGGCAGACATGGCCTGCGAGCGGATCACGGCCGGCATCACCCGCGCCTTCATCGGCAAACGCCCGATCCTGGCCCTGCTCGACCCCTACAACCCGGTCGGTTCCACCGCCCATGTCCGCTTCAACACCAGCAAGACCGAGCGCTGGGAGACCGACGCGCGTCGCTGCCACCTCAATTGGGTGATCCTGGATAGCGACTGGGAGGCCGAGTTCTGCCGCGTGGCGGAGGCCCACCCGCGGGTACGCGCCTATGTGAAGAATCACAACCTGGGGTTCGAGGTGCCCTACCGCTACGGATCGGAGCAGCGCAAATACCTGCCGGACTTCATCTGCCTGGTCGAAGACGGCCACGGCGACGATGACCTGCTGCATCTGACCGTCGAGATCAAGGGCTACCGGCGCGAGGACGCCAAGGAAAAGAAGGCGACCATGGACACCTACTGGGTGCCCGGCGTGAACAACCTCGGAAGCCATGGCCGCTGGGCCTTTGCGGAGTTCACCGAGGTCTATCAGATCGAGGCCGATTTCAAGGCCAAGGTCGAGAGCGAGTTCAACAAGATGATCGAGACAGTCGCGCCGACCCCGGCAGACTATGCGCAACGCCAGCGGCTAGTCGATGATGCCATGGCCGCTATCGAGGTATTGAGCGGAAAGATCGATACCGGCGGACGAACAGTCACGCGGGAAGCGATGAATGAGCGATGATTTCCCCGACCCCAGGGTCTTCTTCTCGTTTCCACGCTCCGCGTGGGAATGCAGTCTTGGCCGCTCAGCGGCCGGAACGCCCGTGCGAGCCGGCATCGCGCGAGGGCCAGCGCAATAGAGGTCACCATGCGAACCACCGTTAATCTTGACGAAGGCTTACTAAACGAGGCACAGCGGCTTACGGGCCTTACTCAACGCGCGGCCTTGATCCAAGAGGGATTGAAGGCATTGATCGCACGGGAGAGTGCCAGACGTTTGGCTCTCTCGGGCGGCAGCGAGCCCCAAATCGAAAACGCTGGCAAGCCGGAGCGCCGTTCTCCCCCCGCATCGCTGGCCGGGAAGGTGGAGATTCTTGGTGACATTGTGGCTCCGCTGGTCGATGAGGAGGACTGGGAATGCCTGAAATAATTATCTTGGATACCCATGTTTGGCTCTGGTACGTCAACGGCAATACGGACCAATATCCCAAATCCTGGGTCGGGCGTATCGCTACGGCCAGACGCGTAGCCGTTTCGCCCGTCTCCTGTTTTGAAATCGCTTTGGCGGAAAGGCGCGGACGAATCAGCTTAAAGTGTCCGGTGGATGAGTGGTTTTCAGACGCACTGGAGCCTGCCGGAGTTGAGCTGTTCCCGCTGACACCCGCGATAGCAACACGAGCAGTCCACCTGACTCCAGCCCATCGCGATCCATTCGACCGGATGATTATTGCAACAGCCTTGGAGCATGGCGCCATGCTCGCCAGCATCGACGGTCTCTTTGTCCATTACCCGGAACTGACCGGCCGTCTCTTGAAATAAGGTTCTTACGATGGCCCCGAAATCAAAGACCCCGTCAGTCACCGTCGCAACCCTCACCCACGACGAGGCCACCCGCAGGAACATCCCGACCGCCGAATATCAGTCGGTGATGCAGAAGGACGAGCAGGACCCGGTGCCGGTAACCTATGCCCGCGGCACGCCCGGACTTGAAGAGGAGAAGGAGCAGCGCAACCGCGACCTGGACCCGCAACTCGTCTGGCGCGGTAAGGATCAGCAGGATTGGAGTGATCTCATCGTCCAGGCGCCGCCCCTCTACATCCAGGAGAAGGTCCACCCCAAGGTCCTGATCGACGACCTGCTGCGCCACTCCAGTCTCCCCGACCCGTCCGGGGGCGAGGGGGAACAGTTCGACCTCTTCGCCGACTTCAACGGCGTACCCAAGGGCGTGGACAAGACCGAGTTCTACCGGCACGATCAGAACTGGTCCAATCGCATGATCCTGGGCGACTCGCTCCAGGTGATGGCATCACTCGCCGAGCGCGAGGGGCTGCGCGGCAAGGTCCAGTGCATCTATCTCGATCCGCCCTATGGCATCAAGTTCAACAGCAATTTCCAGTGGAGCACCACCAGCCGGGATGTGAAGGACGGCAATGTGGGCCACATCACCCGCGAGCCGGAACAGGTGAAGGCGTTTCGGGATACCTGGCGGGATGGTATCCATTCCTATCTGACCTATCTGCGGGATCGGCTGACCGTGGCGCGAGACTTGCTGACAGATTCGGGGTCGATCTTTGTGCAGATTGGAGATGAGAATGTGCATCGTGTTAGGGCGTTAATGGATGAGGTTTTCGGTGATGATAATTTTTGTGGTTTAATTGCTTTCGCGACAACAAGTAGTCAAACCTCCGAATTGCTTTCTGTGCCTCACGACTTCCTGGTCTGGTTTGCAAAGAGCAAACCTCATGTAAAATTCAGAAAGACGTTTTTGCGAAAAGAACCGTTTGAGCAGGGGGCGACCATTTATAGCCGCATTCAGCTACAAAACGGAGAACGCTTCGCGATGAGCCGCGAAGACTGGATCTCGCGATGGTGTAAGGAGACTGACTGCAAAGTTTTCGCACTTGGCGATTTGAGTTCCCAACGCCAAGGGCGTGCAGCGGGGCCGGGAAGCGCAATGTATTTTCCGGTGGTTGCTAATGGACGTGAATTCTTTCCAGGAGGCAATCGAGGGTGGTCAACAACGAAGGATGGAATCGAGCGGATTGTAAAAGCTAACCGCTACCAAGTATTGAAAAACGGAATAATGTATGTGCGAATGCACGAAGACTATCCGGTCATTGAGACAACGGCTTACTGGATGGATACCGCAAGCAGCTTTTCCCTTGACAAAGTATACGTCGTTCAGACAAACGCGGCTGTCGTACAAAGGGCCTTTCTAATTTCAACCGACCCCGGCGACTTGGTCCTCGACCCTACCTGCGGCTCCGGCACCACCGCCTATGTCGCCGAGCAATGGGGCCGCCGCTGGATCACCATCGACACCTCGCGCGTCGCACTTGCGCTCGCCCGCGCCCGCATCATGGGCGCCCGCTATCCCTATTACCTGCTCGCCGATTCCCACGACGGCCAGATCAAGGAGGCCGAAGTCGCCCGCACCGCACCATCCTCCCAGCCGACCCGCGGCGATATCCGCCATGGCTTCGTCTATGAACGTGTGCCGCACATCACGCTCAAGTCCATCGCGAACAACACCGAGATCGATACCATCTGGGATAAGTGGCAGGCCATCCTGGAGCCGCTGCGCGAAGACCTGAATGCCGCGATGAAGAAGCAGTGGCAGGAGTGGGAGATACCGCGCGCGGCCGAAGACCCTTGGCCGACCGAGCCCCGGCGACTCTTCGACGAGGTGAGGGCCGAGCAGGCGAAAGGAGTGAACGCCAGGGCAAGCAAGATCGAAGACGGCCTGCGCGCGATCAACAAGGTCCTCAAGCGGGACTACAGTATCGAGACCTTGCCGGAACGCCCGGTCGATCCCTGGCCGGAAGTCCCCGCCAAGCTGCACGCGGACTGGTGGCAGGCCCGCATCGACCGCCAGAAAGCGATCGACGCCTCCATCGCCGCCAAGGCCGATTCCGAATATCTCTACGACAAGCCCTACACCGACAACAAGAAGGTCCGCGTCGCCGGCCCCTTCACCGTCGAGAGTCTGTCCCCCCACCGCGTGCTTGGCGTGGATGAGAACGACGAGCTGATCGATCCCAACGAGGAAAAGGTCGCCGATCCGGGTTCCTCCTACGAGGCGAAGCAGACCTTCCCGCAGATGATCCTGGAGAACCTCAAGGTAGCCGGTGTGCAGCAGGCCCACAAGGAGGACCGCATCACCTTCACCTCGCTGACACCTTGGCCCGGTGGTCTGGTCTGTGCCGATGGCCGCTATATCGAAGGCGGCGGAGAGATCGGTACCGAGAAGCGTGCCGCCATCTTCATCGGCCCCGAATTCGGCACCGTCACCCGCGCCGATCTGGTCGCCGCCGCGCGCGAGGCCGGCGATGCCGATTTCGACTGTCTGATCGCCTGCGCCTTCAACTACGAGGCGCACGCCACCGAGTTCAGTACCCTCGGCCGCATCCCGGTGCTCAAGGCGCGGATGAACGCCGACCTGCACATGGCCGAGGACCTCAAGAACACCGGCAAGGGCAACCTGTTCGTGATCTTCGGCGAGCCGGACATCGCGATCCTGCCCGCCGCGGACGGCCAGGTCCGGATCAAGATCAACGGCGTTGATGTCTTCCACCCCAGTACCGGAGAGGTCCGCAGCGACGGCCCCGAGGGCATCGCCTGCTGGTTCATCGACACCGACTACAACGAGGAGAGCTTCTTCGTCCGCCACGCCTACTTCCTGGGCGCCGCCGACCCCTACAAGGCGTTGAAGATCACCCTCAAGGCGGAAATCAACGAGGATGCTTGGGCCACCCTCAACAGCGACACCTCGCGCCCCTTCCCCAAACCCGCCTCCGGGCGCATCGCGGTGAAGATCATCAACCATCTGGGGGATGAGGTGATGAAAGTGTTTCGGGTGGGATGACATGAATGCCGACTTATCCCGTGTGCTGCGGCCCGACTACCAGAAGACGCCTACATGATCACAAGATTGACCCTGCGAAACTTCAAGAGCGTCGTGGAGGAAGTTTATGAGTTCACTCAGTTCGATTTGCTGGTCGGACGCAACAACAGCGGTAAGAGCACGGTACTTCAGGCACTCGCCATCTGGCAGTTCTGCGTAGATGAGTTCCATCGCTCTCAACGCAGTGGAACCAAGGGCATTCAGGTCGTACTCCCCAACTTTACGGCGCTGCCATTGCCGGAATTCAATTTGCTATGGAAAGATCGTACAGATCGTCGTTGGCCATTGGTGAATGGAAAGAAGAAGCAGGAGTACATTCTGATTCACATTGATGTCGAGTGGCGAACCGACCCCGGGGGAGGGGGTTCCTTCAGTGTCGAGTTACGCTACCACTCGCCGCAAACAATTTATGCGATTCCCAGAGATGGCTGGTCGAAATTCCGCGAGTGCGAGAGATCCGGGCATCTCCCCAGAATCGCCTATGTGCCGCCCTTCTCAGGTTTAGAGCCGGCGGAGAAGTGGCTGGATGTTTCGCCCATCCGTCAACAGATAGGCAAGGGGCAGCCCGGCAGCGTGCTGCGAAATCTGCTCTTGCGGGTTTGCTCCCCATCCTCAGATCAACCGGGAGAAGACAAAGGCAAAAAGCACATGGGTCCGCCGGCCGACTGGCAGGAAGTCGCTGCCGTTATCGATCGTTGGTTCTCGGTCAAGATTCGCGAGCCAAGATACGAATCGGCGAAGGATGTCTATATTACCGTCGAATACCGCCAGCACGGCAAGAACTACGACATTATAGCCGGCGGCAGCGGATTTCACCAAACGCTGACGCTACTGGCCTTCCTTTATGGTTATCACCCGACAACCATGCTGCTCGACGAGCCGGACGCGCATCTGCATGTCAATCTGCAACGCGAGATTCTCGATTACTTCAAGCGTAAAGCGAGTCAGATGGGCACGCAGTTTCTGATCGCCACCCACGCCGAGGAGTTTGCACGCGGAGTCGATGCCGCTCAGATTGTATCGCTCCTGAGCCAGGTTCCCCGCCGAATTCAGTCTACGCCTGAAGTGCTGCGCGCAATGGCGGAAGTTTCAAATGAGGAAATAACCCGTCTGATGGAATCGCCCTACATTCTTTATCTGGAGGGCGAGAGTGACGAACGGATGTTGCGGGCGTGGGCGGCTCAGTGCAATGGTCAGGCCGCCATGGATCGTATCTGCTTCAAGAGCATGGGCGGTGGCGGCAAAGACAACATGAAAAGACAAGCGGATGAACATTATGCCGCACTAAAGCAGATCATTCCAGGCGTCTCGCGGATGATGATATTCGATTACGATGACCACGCGACTTGGCACCCGTCAGCTGACAACCCATCAGTGCTCGAGTGGAAGCGCAAGAACATCGAGAACTATTTGCTTGTGCCTGATGCCTGGAAGCGCGCAGCATTGGCGCAACTTCGATACGCTGACGACGAATTGTTCGCGCTGCCGACCATACAAGCTATCGACGCCTTCTTCGCTGGCGAGAATTTAACCCTTCCGCCGGGGAAATCTTGGCGCAGTGTCGCTGCAAACGTGTTCAATGTTGTGGATGGAAAGCGGATATTGTTTGAAAACGATGATTCGCTTTTTCAGCAGCTTAAGAAGGCGGCGGAGCCCGTCCAGTTGATACGGGAGGAGGTCGCCATGGTGATGCTGGCAGACGAAATTCACGAAGACGTTCATCAGTTCTTTGGTAAGTTGGTCTCACTGATTGGGACTCATTGATGGACTTCCGCATCGCCGACACCTTCACTGACAGTCTCGCCCGCCTGACCGGCGAGGAGCAAAAGGCTGTCAAGACCACGGCGTTCGACCTCCAGGTCAATCCGGCCAATCCCGGACTGAGCTTCCACAAGCTGGATGACGCGCGGGACAAGAACTTCTGGTCTGTACGAGCCAGCGGTGACATCCGGCTGATCGTGCACCGGTCATCCGCGAGCCTGTTGCTCTGCTACGTGGACCACCACGACCGTGCCTACAGTTGGGGCGAGCGGCGCCGGCTTGAGACCCATCCCCAGACTGGCGCTGCGCAGTTGGTGGAGATTCGCGAGCGTGTCGAAGAGATCGCGGTCCCGCGCTATGTCGAGGTCGCTCCATCGGCACCGCCCAAGCCCGCCTTGTTTGCGCAGCGTTCCGACGCGCAGTTGTTGGGCTACGGCGTCCCGACCGAATGGCTTGCCGACGTGCGCCAGGCCACTGAGGAGAGCCTGCTGGAGTTGGTCGGCCATCTCCCGGCCGAGGCGGCAGAGGCGCTGCTCCAACTGGCGACCGGCGGTCAGCCGGCCACACCCCGACCGCTGGTCGCTCCTGGCAGCGATCCCTTCGCCCATCCGGACGCCCAGCGGCGCTTCCGCCTCATGGGCGATCTGGAGGAGCTTGAGCGTGCCTTGGAATACCCCTGGGACAAGTGGACCGTCTTCCTCCATCCGGCCCAGCGCCAATGGGTGGAGCGCGACTTCGCGGGACCGGCGCGTGTCTGCGGCTCGGCCGGTACGGGGAAGACCATCGTCGCGCTGCACCGCGCGGTATTCCTCGCCCGCAAACACCCGGACAGCCGCATCCTGCTGACCACCTTTTCCGAGACGCTGGCGAACGCGCTGCGGACCAAGCTACGGCGCCTGATCAGCAACGAGCCGCGCCTGGCCGAACGCCTTGAGGTCCAGGCCCTGGATGCCATCGGCGAGCGGCTCTATGAGCGCCACCTCGGCCCCCCGCACCTCGCCACGCGTGATCTGACGACCGGCCTGCTCGCCAAGGCGAGTGAGGCCGCGGCGAGCCACAAGTTCAGCCTGGGCTTCCTGCGCACGGAGTGGGAAGAACTGGTTGATGCCTGGCAACTGGAGCGCTGGGAGTCCTATCGCGATGTCAAGCGGCTGGGTCGCAAGACCCGTTTGCCGGAGGCGCAGCGCGCCGCACTCTGGGCGATCTTCGAGTCCGTGCGGGCGGGTCTGCGGGACGCCGGCCTGATGACGCGCGCGGCGCTGTTCAGCCAGCTCGCGAGCGACCTGGCGAACCGCCGGCAGCGGCCCTTCGACTTCGTGGTCGTCGATGAAGCGCAGGACGTCAGTGTGCCGCAATTGCGGTTCCTCGCCGCCTTGGGCGCCGATCGCCCGAGCGGCCTCTTCTTCGCGGGCGACCTGGGTCAGCGCATCTTCCATCCGCCGTTCTCCTGGCGGTCGCTCGGCGTCGACATCCGGGGCCGCGCACGCACCCTGCATGTCAACTACCGCACCTCCCACCAGATCAGGACCCAGGCCGATCGGTTGCTGGGGCCTGAGGTGTCTGATGTCGATGGCAATGCGCAAGACCGGCGCGGCACCGTCTCCGCGTTCAACGGGCCGACACCCCGGGTGATGGCCTTCGACAGCCCGCAAGGGGAGATCGCCGCCGTCGGTGCCTGGATCGCCGAATGTGTCCAAGCGGGTGTCGCCCCGCACGAGATCGGCGTCTTCGTGCGCTCCGCGGCGGAACTCGACCGCGCCCGCCAGGCCGTCGCCGGGGCTGGTCTCCCGTTCAAGATGCTGGACGAGCAAGTCGAAACCAGCCACGGGCACCTCTGCGTCGGTACCATGCACCTGGCCAAGGGTCTGGAGTTTCGGGCCGTGGCCGTCATGGCCTGCGACGACGAGATCATTCCCTTGCAGGCACGCATCGAGACTGTGACCGACGACAGCGATCTGGAAGAGGTCTACAACACCGAGCGCCACCTGCTGTACGTCGCGTGCACGCGGGCGCGGGATCATCTGCTGGTCAGCGGTGTCGAGCCGGCGTCAGAGTTCCTTGACGATCTTCAAACCCCTTTGCCGTCCGTAACAGCCAGAACGCTATGACCGAATCCAAGATCGCCCTAAGAAAGGCCACCGGCGAGCGGCTACTCGTAAACTTCAGCTCATAGATCAATCAAACGCTAACGCATAAATAACCAAGAAAAGTGTAGGCGACACCAGTGTATCGACCAGGCCGGCCAGTTCGTTTCGTTCGGCATGGGCAAATTCTAATCCAGCGGATTATTTGACGCCAGGCGCGGCGGGTCAAACGGTGCGCGCCTTGGCCCTGGGGATTTCTGCGACGGGCGCAATCGGCCGGGTACACCACTCCTTGGAGACATGCGGTTTTGGTGCGACGGCGTATGCTCGGGCGATCGGAGTATATTTGGCGTTTGCTCAAAGCAAGGCATGTAATCGGAATTCAAGCTTATGTTTATGGGAACACCGAATGGACCGGATTGTAGCGACATCTGGTAGGCAGGCATTGCCAATGGTTTGGGACTTCGCCTGGAGAGTCGCGGCAACACGCCGCGGCTCTACCGCAACACCCTGGTCTTTCTGGCGGCGGACAAGACCCGCTTGCAGGACCTGGACGAGGCGGCGCGCAAGTATCTCGCGTGGGTGTCGACCCTGACCGAACAGAAGGATCTCAACCTCTACCTGCCGCGCCTCAGGGACCCGAGCGTCTTGCTCCATGCCATCGGCGATGGCATGAACCTGCTGACTCTACAATTGTATGGAGATAATGAGGGAAGACGCGGCGTCAGAGTAGGCGAAGATGCTCCGGGGATCCCTGGAATTCCGGTCGCGGGTGGTCGGCTTGTCCTATTTATCGGAGCGCTGACGGCCAGCGATGAATGCGCCCACCAGCCCGACAATCGTAGTTCCGCCAACGATAGATGCTGCGGCTTCAAGGCCAAGGACCCCAAGCCAGACCGTGGCCCCAAGGGCTGCCAGCGCTACCAGTAAGCCAAAGACCTGCCCCAGGGTCGTCTCAAAGAGTTCATAGCGCTGAGCCCGTGCCGTCACTTGTCGGCGGTGGTTGGCTTCGTCTTCGGTCAGGCGCAGTAGCCGCTCAGCGAAGCCCGGTTGGATTTCGTCGTACTGCCGAAGGATTGCGGGCGGCGGAAGCGGCCCTGAGAAGATTTCAGTGCGCTGCTCTAAACGGCGTTCGCCGTTCTGCGCCGCCGTCCTATCGCCAGGGCGATTAGGCGTCCTGGTGGCGGGGGGGTCTTGCCATCGTCCCGGCATTGCGTTTTCAGGGCACGCTTCATGTCGTGTCCGATTCGCTCTAAGTCGCCGCGGAGCCGATCAGCGTCTGAGTCTTCCGGTATAAAGCGTCTTGCGCGTGACTGAGGCGCTAAGTCCACGACACTCCCCATGCCCTTAAGGAAGTGCTTGAGTTGTTTTGTCATGGTGTAAGACCAGTAGGCACAAGATGTAGTATTTCCGCCGCGTGTCCATACTAGATGTTGATTTGCAAACCAGCGGCAACTTACTGATTTAGAAGAACGCAATAAATAATACAGCACATTGGACCCCGTGGGTAGCGATTCAACAGGCGCTCGACGGACTCACCCGACCGTCGGCACCGTTCTGACTCTGAGCGTCGGTCGGCTGGACCCAGGAAGCATGGGGCGGACTTGCTTAGCCCCGGTCGGGGGACTTTGAGCCCTGCTGGCTTTGGTTTTGATGATCGTTTTGAAAACTACGCGAGTTTTAATGAATTAGGTCCGCACAGCGGACCCTACGGGACCGGCGGTCTTGCGTCTCACCCGAAGCCGTCGGGGTTCTGCGACTGCCAACGCCAGGCGTCGGTGACCATCGCCTCGAGGCCGAATTGGGTCTGCCAGCCGAGTTCTTCCCGGGCCTTGGCCGGGTCGGCGTAGCAGGTGGCGATGTCGCCCGGGCGGCGCGCGACGATCTCATAGGGGACCGGCCGACCGCTTGCCTGCTCGAAGGCGGCGACCATCTCCAGCACGCTGTAACCGCGCCCGGTGCCCAGGTTGTAGACCAGCGCCCCCGGGTGCTGCGTGAGCTTGTCGAGGGCCGCGACGTGGCCGCGCGCCAGGTCCACCACATGGATATAGTCCCGCACCCCGGTGCCGTCGGGGGTGGGGTAGTCGTTGCCGAAGACCCGCAGCCGCGGGTGCTTGCCGACCGCGACCTGGGCGACATAGGGCATGAGGTTATTGGGGATGCCGTTGGGGTCCTCGCCGATGCGCCCGCTGGGGTGGGCGCCCACCGGGTTGAAGTAGCGCAGCAGGATGCAACTCCAGGCCGGGTCCGAGACCTGCAGGTCGCGCAGGATCTCCTCGATGAAGAGCTTGGAGCGGCCATAGGGGTTGGTGGCGGAGAGTGGGAACTGTTCGCGGATCGGCACCGAGGCCGGGTCCCCGTAGACGGTGGCGGAGGAGCTGAAGACGATCGCCTTGACCCCCGCCGCCGCCATCGCCCGGCACAGGGTCAGGGTCCCGCCGATGTTGTTGTCGTAGTATTCCAGGGGCATCTGGACCGACTCACCGACGGCCTTGAGCCCGGCGAAGTGGATCACCGCGTCGATCGGCTGGGCGCTGAAGATCGCATCCAGGGCGGTGCGGTCGCGCAGATCC
The DNA here is from genome assembly GCF_002813775.1 of Candidatus Thiodictyon syntrophicum. Lineage (NCBI taxonomy): Bacteria > Pseudomonadati > Pseudomonadota > Gammaproteobacteria > Chromatiales > Chromatiaceae > Thiodictyon > Candidatus Thiodictyon syntrophicum. The sequence continues at coordinate 4,409,263 of NZ_CP020370.1, read as the reverse complement.
GCCCGCACGAAGTCGAACCCGCGCCCGGCGATCTCACGCACCCGCCGCAGGGACTCCTCCTTGCTGTTGCAGAGGTTGTCCACCACGACCAACTCGTGGCCGGCGGCCAACATCTCCACGCAGGTGTGGCTGCCGATATAGCCGGCACCGCCCGTGATCAGGACACGCATTGTTCTCTCCGAGGGGTTGAATCTCAAGGGCGGCAGTTTACCGTGAAAGTCAGGTCGCGAGGTTCACCGACCGACTGCCGACCTGGCAGGAGCGCCTCGTGCTCCTGACCGATGAACGCACCGGGCCGGATACCACTCTGATGATGGCGCAAGCGGCAGGAAATTGGACAGGATTAACCGGATTTCGCAGCATTAACAGGATTTCAGACTGAGCCAAGCGTCTATTACAGATACTGTAAATCCTGAAAAATCCTGTTAATCCTGTCTATGTCTTTGGGTTACTCTGGTTCCCGACTGCAAGCGGGCGCTTCGCTGCGCTGCGCTGGGCGCGACTCAGGCGGCGGGACCCAGGCGGCGGCGGATGAGCCCCAGGGCCTTCTTGGCCAGGAGCGGGAAGAGGCCCAAGAGGACGAGTGAGCCGATCAATCCCGGCGATAAGATGTCCGAGAGGTGTTCCACCTCGGCCAACTGGGTGCCGGCGGTGACATAGACCAGGATGCCGGCCAGCATCCCGAGTTGAGTCACCCAATAGAAGGTGAGGGTCCGCATCGGCGTCAGGCCCATCACCATATTGATCATGAAGAAGGGGATGACCGGCACCAGGCGCATCGAGAAGAGATAGAAGGCCCCATCCTTGGCAACGCCGGCATTGACGGCCGCCAGCCGCTCGCCGAAGTGGCGCTGCACGGTATCGTGCAGGACGAAGCGCGACAGCCAGAAGGCGAGGGTACCGCCCAGCGCGGCGGCGAAGGACGCGATCAGGACCCCCTTCCAGAACCCGAACAGGGCGCCGCCGATCACGGTCATGAGTGCCGCGATGGGCAGGAACAGGGTGATCACCGCGAAGACCGCGACATAGCCGCCGATGACCAGCAGCGGCTGTTGCGCATACCAGGCGTCGAAGCGGTCGTGGCTCGCATGGAAGGCCTCGAGCGTCAGGTGGTGGTGCAGACCCAGGGCAAAGAAGGCCAGGATCAGGGCGGCGAGCGGGATCAGCAGGGCGAGGCGTTTCATCATGGGTGCAGCATTCTTGCGGGATTGACTGAAAGAAGGTTGGTATGGCTTCACTGAGCGCCGGTGAGTGGCCGTCCCAGTTGGTTCCATTCAATTGCGCGGCGCCGCCAATGATCGCCGATGGACTGCGTAAAATCCGCCTGTACCAGCTTGGCACGGGCCTCGCAACAGTCGGCCGATTCCCGCCGGATCACGATGCCTTCAAGCGGCCCTTGGCGGTAGCGGCTGGGGCGGGTAGCGAGCAGTGTTCTGAGCCCGGTCAGGGTAAAACGTCCGTGCGCGATCTCCGGCACCGGGGCCAGCCCCAGGGACACCGCCAGCTGATTGCGGCGGGGGCTGCTCCAGAACCGCCGTCGTTCCCGATCATAGACATCGAACAGCAGAAACCAATCCGGGAGGGTCGCGTAATCCAGCGAATGCCGGGCAGCACACCATTCGCCGAAGAGCATCAGATGGCTGTCAAGCGTATCGGCGAGCGCGTAACGATGGGCCGCCAGCCAGGGGGTGAGACGGGAAAACTGGCCGGTCAGGGGCGCAAGCAGATACTGGCCCCGGTTCTGGGCGCGCACCTCGCCGTCAGGACCCAGCGACAGCCCCAGGTTGGCCCCGTCGAGCTTTTCTTCCACCACCAACTCGGCGGCTAGCAGTTCATCCGCCTCGCGGGGCGTCAGCAGCTTGTCGTCGCGCGGCAGACCTTCACCCAGCCAGGCGATGTGGGGCGTATGGGGAAAGCGAAAGAAATCTGTCATGACTTTAGTCAGGCAGTTCGGGTGGCTTCCTGTCGGGGAACTTGCCGCGATAAAATCGGCGGACATCATCCCGACAAACAAACTCAACATGAACTCCCGCCGCGTGCAACTCAGGCCACCAGTCTAGCCATTTGCAGTCGGCTGCTTGCAACACTGGGGGCTTATGTTTATCCGGATGCGCATGGGACACCGCGGCAAACTTGCGATCGGGGGGATCAAATGCGGCTTCCAGCGCGGGGGCAGGGAATTCCCGGAAGCAATCCGGCGTAGTCTCGGTCAGCGCCACCAGGTGAACGCGTTGCTGATTGCTTAGATTCTGCATCAACCACTTCAGAAATACATCGCCGACCCCTTTAGGTTGGTTGGGGCTCGTCTTGTGACGATATTCGCCGACGATACGCCAGGCGTCGTCCACTACCACTACGCCCTGTTTTTGGATCTCCGTCAGTCGCTCGACGCAGGCCATCACGCATTCGGGCGAGACCTCCGGATGTCGGGCGTTGGCCACGAGCAGGACATTTGTGTCGATTACGGTGGGCGTCACTCCCCGCCTCCTTGGCGTTGCGCTGCCCTGCGCTGCATCGCCGCCATGGTGCGGGCGGCAATGTCCGCCATCTCGTCGCCGAAGAAATTCTCCGGCCAATTATCTATCTCGCCATAGTAGTTCAGGTGCAGCGGCTCGATCTCGGCGCCGTTCGAGCGGCGGTTGACGAAATAGATTGCCAAGTCAGCGGGGCTGATGACGCCCTCCGCTACGCGGCGCTGGAGCCGCGTCAGGAAATGCTCAGAATGGCTCTCGATAATGAGTTGGACATGCCGCGGCTTGCCTCCCTCATAGGCCTGTATCGCACTGATAAAGGCGTCCGCGAGATTGGCCTGTACCATGGGATGGAGGTGAATCTCGGGCTGCTCCATCCAGATGACCGAATCGCATGGTGCATAGAATGCCTGCACTAGCGCGGGCAGGACCTGCGAGATGCCGAAGCCGACATCGGTGAGCTTGACCTCAGGGGCCCCGGGATGGGTGCGGATCAGTACCTCATACTCCTTGCGTCCTTTGGCGAGGGGTTTGATCGAAACCTTATTGATGACCCCGAGGTCCTTGAGCCAGGCGGCAATAAAGGCGGAAAAGCCGTGCAACTTTTGCCGACGTCCGCGGTTCAGTTTTCTGCCGTCTTCCGTGGCGGCCAACAAGGCCGCGATGGCGTACTCGCCCTGAGGCCCAACGTCCGGTGGGGTGTCGCCGGACCACTGATAGACCCGCTTCGGGTGACTGCGCAAGGGGCCGAGATAAAACACATGCTGTAGTAAGCGCTCGGTTTCCAAGGCGAACTCGGCCAGAAAGTCGGCATTCTGATAGCGCGATAAGGTACGGTCAGCGAACCGGTAGAATTTCTCCGGCGGCTCCAGGGGCCACTTGCGGCCTGGAGCATGGACGAGATCAAGGGGTATGCACTGCAGCGTGACTGCCGATCCGGTGCGCGTGTGCTCAGCGCGCAGACGTTCCTCTCCCTTATCGAAGAGTCGGTAGGTAAAGGCCGTCGTTTGTGGTTGGCCCGCCTTGTCGGCAGTCAGGGTCGACGCAAGCTGCAGCTCATCGCCGGAAAAACTCCGCTGCCAGTCGAGCGCGTCCCGGACGGTCAGTGGTCTCGGCAGTTGCCAACGCAATAGAAAGGTCAATGGCCTTCCAATTTCGTGACGATAGATACAATCGGCAAAGGTACCGAGGTCGATGAGCGAGTTTTCATTGCCGAGGTGCAAGGCGCGCTTACGGTCCGCGAGCAGCGCTGTCTGCTTGAGTGCGAGCAACAAATGACCAAGGCTTGACTTACCGGAACTGTTGGCACCGAAGATCACGGTCAGCGGGGCCAGCCGCATGGGGCCGGTGTCGCGCCAGGCCTTGAAGCCCTGGACTTGCAGATGTGTCAGCACAGGTAGGCCCCCATGGTCCTGAGTCGGCGATGTCGGCCAAGCGGTCCCAGGCGTCCAGGAGCGGGCGGCATCCGCCGAATGATTCGAGATCGTCGCGCCAGTCTACCTCGAGCGGGTACCGAGACACGGGCGGCCGGACTCCGTCGGCTTGGGGTTCGCGATCTGCCGATGTCGCTCTTGCCGGGACGCTCGCAGCGGCGCGGCGCCCCGGGGCGTCCGTCCGGCCGGCGGGGGACAGGGGCGGTGTACTCGGGGCCGCCCGAAGAACTGGACCATCCTGGCTACCAACCCGGGCCCGGGCATCCTGACGTGTCGCTTCCGGAAGGCCCGATCTGTGCTTTTCTGGCAAAATAGATGGGCGCCCAGGGCGGTGGGTTCCCGGTTTCGGGACCCAGGATGCGGTGGGCACGTTCGCCGACCAGGGTTTTGTCACTCATCACAGGGGGATCGATGACCACTTCCACACCACTCACTGAACCCGTCTCCGGCAAGCACCGCGAACCGGTGTCGGTGGACTTTGCCCTGCAGGGCGGCGGCGCCCATGGGGCCTTCGCCTGGGGGGTGCTGGACCGGCTCCTGCAAGAGCCCTGGCTGCTGATCGACGGGCTCTCCGGCACCTCGGCCGGGGCCATGAACGCGGCGGTCTTGAGCGACGGCTATGCCGAGGGCGGGCCGGAGGGCGCCCGGGTCGCGCTGGAGCGCTTCTGGAAGCGGGTCTCCGACGGGGCCCTGATGAGTCCGCTGCGCCGCAGCCCGCTCGATATCCTGATGGGCCAGTGGACCATGGACAACTCCCCGATGTTCGTCGCCATGGATTTGGCCGCGCGGCTGTTCTCCCCCTATGATCTGAATCCCGGCGGATTCAATCCGCTCCAGGACATCCTGGCCAAGTCCATCGACTTCGCCCGTCTGGCCACGTCGCCGGTCAAGGTGTTTGTCACTGCCACCAATGTGCGCACCGGTCGCCCGCGGGTCTTTCGCAATGCCGATCTCACCGCCGATGCGCTGCTCGCCTCGGCCTGTCTGCCCATGATGTTTCAGGCCATCGAGATCGACGGCGAGGCCTATTGGGACGGCGGCTTCTCCGGTAATCCCACCATCTCCCCGCTGGTGCGTGAATCGAGCGCCGACGATACCATCCTGATCCAGATCAATCCGGTCGAGCGCCCCGGCACCCCGCGCTCGGCCCGCGATATCCTCAACCGCGAGAATGAGATCGCCTTCAACGCACCGCTGCTGAAGGAACTGCGCATGATCGCGCTGCTGCGCAAGGTGGCCGACCCGGGCCAGAGCGAGGGTGCGCTCTGGGCCTCCATGCGCCTGCACCGGATTGCGAGCCCGGCCATGATCGATCTGGGCTATTCCTCCAAGCTCAATGCCGAATGGGCCTTCCTGTGCATGTTGCGCGACGAGGGCCGGCGCTGCGCCGAGGGCTTCCTCGCAGAGCACGGTGAGGCCGTGGGACACCACGCCACCTTTGACCTGGATTACCTGCTGGAAGGGGTCTGAGCCATGGGCCTGATCGGTATTCTGCTCGGGCTCGCCCTCCTCATCGGGTTTGCCTACCGCGGCTGGAGCGTGCTGCTGCTGGCGCCGGCCGCGGCCATGGTCGCGGCCCTGTTCGCGGGCGAGTCGCCCCTGGCGCACTGGACCCAGACCTTCATGGTCGGCACGGCCGCCTTTGTGGCGCAGTTCTTCCCGATCTTTCTGCTGGGCGCACTGTTCGGCAAGCTGATGGAGGACAGCGGCTCGGTCCAATCCGTCGCGCGCTTTATCGGCGATAGCCTGGGGCCGCGCCGCGCCATCCTGGCGGTGGTGCTGGCCGGGGCCCTGGTGACCTATGGCGGGGTCAGTCTCTTCGTCGCCTTTTTCGTATTGGTACCGATGGCCCAATCACTGTTCCGGGATGCCAACATCCCCCGCACCCTGATGCCGGCGGCGATCGCGCTCGGGACCTCGACCTTCACGATGACCGCGCTCCCGGGTACGCCCGCGGTGCAGAACGCGATCCCCATGCCCTTCTTCGGCACCACGCCCTTCGCCGCCCCCGGTCTGGGCCTGATCGCGGCGGCGATCATACTCCTGTTCGGGCTCTGGTGGCTGGGCCTGGTCGAGCGGCGTGCGCGGCGCGCCGGCATCGGTTACGGCGGCACCCTGGGCCTGGTCCCCGACCGCACCGCGGACGAGGCGGCCGAGGACCCGCTGGTGCGCGGGCGCGCCACGGTCGCCGGCACCTTCGATCCGGCGGAGATCCACCAGGGTGAGGTCACCCCGCGGCCGCCCTCGGCCTTCGTCGCCTTCCTGCCGCTCCTGGTGGTGATCGCGGTCAATCTGGCGATGAGTCTCCTGATCCTGCCCAACCTGGATCTGAGCTACCTGGCCCTGGATCAGTGGGGCAATTCATCCCCGGCGGCGGTCAGCGGGATCTGGTCGGTGATCGTGGCGCTCGCGAGCGCCATCCTGGTCCTGCGCGCGCTCAACTGGAAGCGTCTGCCGCGGCTGCGCGAAAGTGTGGATGCGGGCCTCAATGCCTCGGTCCTGCCGGTGGTGAGCGTCGCCTGCCTGGTCGGCTTCGGCACCGTGGTCGCGGCCCTGCCGGCCTTCGAGATGGTGCGCACCTGGGTGCTGGGGATCGAGGGTGGACCCCTGGTGTCGCTGGCGGTCTCCACCAATGTGCTGGCGGCCCTCACCGGTTCCGCCTCGGGCGGTCTCACCATCGCCCTGGAGGCGCTCGGCTCGACCTATATGCAGCTCGCCGCGGAACTGGGCATCGACCCGGCCCTGATGCACCGGGTGGCGGTGATCGGCGCCGGCACCCTGGACAGCCTGCCGCACAACGGCGCCGTGGTCACCCTGTTGGCGGTCTGCGGCGCGACTCACAAGGAGAGCTATTTCGATATGGTGATGGTCGCCATCGTCGGGGCCATCGTCGCGTTGGTGGGGGTTATCGTGTTGGGGACCCTGTTCGGGTCGTTTTGAGCTACTCCTTGTGCTTGGCCTTTACCCCCAGGTAGAGGCTGAGCGCGGCGATGATCAGGGCAAGTGCGGAGCCGAAGGCAAGGATGTTCTGCTCCCCGTCCCAGGCCACCGCCTCGCGCAGGAACAGGACCGCCAGCACGGCGATGACGACACTGACCAGGTTGGCCTTGACCGCCTCCAGGTCCGCGACCGTTAACCAGCGCGGAAAGGGCAGGGTATCGTCGATGAACAGGGCGTAGAGACTGATGCTGATCATGTAGATGGCGATGCCGATCAGAAAGATATCGACCACCTCAATGAGCCCCACGGCCAGGGTCTTGGCATCCTTGGGGGAGATGGTGCCCTTATGAATGAGGTCGAGCAGGGTCGTGACCAGGGCGAGCGTCTCGTAGATCATGAGCCCGACCGCGGCAATGAAGGTGCCGATGATGGGGAGCAGGACGATGTAGCGGGTCGCGGCGAGTAGTCGGCGTATCATAGTCGCTCTTTTTTGGCTGAAACAGTGGATAAGGTTAAACGAAAATGACCGCTTCTGCGCTGGTTCGGGGTACCGCCTTCTTCGGCTGCTGGCTCCTGCTCACCCATTTCGGCACCGGCGCCGACCTGGCCGCCGATCTTCTGGTGGGCCTCGCGTCCGCCGCCGCGGCGGCCTGGGTGAGCCTGCGCCTGCTGCCGTCGGCGCCGGGGCGGGTGCGCTACGGTGCCCTGGGCCGGCTCCTCTGGCGCTTCCTGTGGCAGTCCATCGTCGCCGGGATCGATGTGGCGCGGCGCGCCTTCGCCCCGCGCCTATCGCTGCAACCGGGCTATCTGGTCTTTCCGGTGCGGATTCCGCAAGGGCCGGGGCGCGCACTCTTCGGGGCCTTCACCAGCCTGGTGCCGGGCACCTTGCCGGTCGGGGCCGGGCTGACGGCCGACGGGCGCGCGGCCCTGGTCTATCACTGTCTCGATCTGCGCCAGCCGGTGGCCGCGGGTCTGGCCCGGGACCAGGCGCTCATGATCGAGGCCTATGGCGAGGACGAGACCGATGACTGAGTTTCTGCTGGGCGCCGCCCTGTTCGTGCTGGGGACCGTGGCCCTGGGCCTGATCCGCATCCTGCGCGGCCCGAACGACGCCGACCGGATGCTGGCGGCCCAGTTGCTCGGCACCGGCGGGGTGGCGGTGCTGCTGTTGCTGGGGGTGGCGAGCGGGCTGGGCGCGGTCGGCGATCTGGCCCTGATGCTGGCCCTGCTGGCGGCCTTCGCTTCGGTCGCCTTCGTGACCGGGGTCGCCCGGCCGCAGCACCAGCCGAAGCCGGTCAGGGACCCGGACCCGCTGCCGCGGGGGGACCAGGCATGAGCCTCGCGCTGAGCGTTTTCACCATCGTTTGCGTGTTCCTGGGCGCCGTCTTCTTCCTCGCCGGCACCCTGGGGCTGCTGCGCTTTCCCGATACCCTGACGCGCCTGCACGCCCTGACCAAGGCGGACAACCTGGGCCTGGGTCTGGTGGTGCTGGGGCTGCTGCCCCAGGTGGACTGGCCGCTGGGCGCGCTCAAGCTGATCGCGGTCTGGCTGCTCGCGCTGCTGGCCGGGGCGACGGTCGGGCAGGTGCTGGGCGGCGCCGTGCGGCCGCCGCCGGTGTCCGGCGCCGGGGAGTCGACGCCATGAGCATGAGCCTGGGACTGGTCGCCGACAGTTTTCTTGCCCTGCTCATCCTGGGCCTGGCCGTCTGGACCATCGCCGTGCGGGGGACCTACGCCGCGGTGGTCGGCTTCGTCGCCTATGGGCTCCTGGTCGCCCTGATCTGGGTGCGTCTGGCCGCCGTGGACGTGGCCCTGACCGAGGCCGCGCTGGGCAGCGGACTCATGGGCCTGCTGCTGCTGCGGGCCGTCGCGTGCCTGCCGCCGGACGCCCCCGCCCCCGCGTCCGGCCGGGTTGGGCGGGTGGCGCTGCGGGTGGTCGTCGGCGTCCTGTGTGCCGGGTTGACGGCCGTGCTGGCCGCCGTCGTGCTGCAACTGCCCGAACCCGCCCCGTCGCTCGCCGCCGCGGCGGCGCAGGCGCTGCCGACGACCGGGCTCGGCAATCCGGTCACCGGCGTGCTGATCGCCTATCGTGCCATCGACACCCTGCTGGAGGCGGTGGTCCTGGTGCTGGCCCTGATCGGACTCTGGTCCCTGGCCGCGGATGGCGCCTGGGGCGGGCGGCCGGGGGCACTGCGGACCCGGGAGCCGGGGGCGGCCCTGGTCCTGCTGGCGCAACTCCTGCCCCCGGTGGGCATCCTGGTGGGTATTCATCTGTTCTGGACCGGGGCCAATCACCCCGGCGGGGCCTTCCAGGGCGGCGCCGTCCTGGCTGCCATGTGGGCCATCGTCCTGGTCGCCGGGCTCGCCGCGGCACCGCGGGTGGACGGGCGCCGGCTGCGCCTGGTCCTGGTGGTCGGGCCGGCACTCTTCTTTGCCATCGGGCTTGCCGGGATCTGGTGGGCGGACGCCTTCCTGGGGTACCCGGCGGACTGGGCCAAGCCGCTGATCCTGGTCATTGAGGCCGCGCTCACCCTGTCGATCGCTGCGGCCCTGGGGCTGCTGCTGGCAGGTCCGCCTGCGTCCGAACCCGGCCCGGGGGGCCAAGCATGAGTGCGACGACCATCTTCGGGGTCTGCGCCGCCGCCCTGGTGGGGCTCGGCCTGTACGGGCTCATCTGTCATCGCGGCGTGCTGCGCAAGATCATCGCCTTCAATGTGATGGGCAGCGGGGTCTTTCTGTTGTTTGGGGTCATCGCGCGGCGCGGCGGTCTGGTGGTTGCGGGGGCCGGCCCCACCGCCGATCCGGTTCCCCAGGCCATCGTCATCACCGGGCTGGTGGTCGCCTTCGCGGCCACGGTCCTCGCGGTCGCGCTCCTGTTGCGGCTGGCGCAGGCGACCGGTCAGACTACGCTGGATACCCCCGCGCCGCCGCCCGCCCCGACGGGGGATCGCTGATGCAGACCGCCGTGATCCTGTCGGACCTGGCTGCCCTCGCGGCGGCGCACGGGGGCGACCTGCTGGTGCTCGCGCTGGCGCTGCCGGCCCTGGCGCTCCTGCCGGCCTTTGCCCTGGGCGGTCGGTGGGCCGGGCGTATCGCCCTGCTGACCTTGCCGCTGGGGCTCGGGGTCGCGGTCGCCATCGCCGCCGCCGTGCAACACGGCGGCGTGCCCATCGCGTATCACCTGGGGGGCTGGGCGCCGCCGCTGGGCGTGGCCCTGCGCGCGGACGGGCTCTCGGCCACCCTGCTGCTCACCACCGCGGTGGTCCTGTGCGCCGTGGGCCTCTTTGCGCGGGCGGACTTCAAGGTCCCCGCCGGGAGCCGGGAGACCCGCTCGCCGCTCGTCTTCTGGACCCTGCTGCTCGGGGTCTGGACGGGGTTGAACGGGGTCTTTCTGGGTCAGGATCTCTTCAGCCTCTATGTCGCCCTGGAGTTGGTGAGCTTCTCCGCGGTGCCCCTCGTGTGTCTGAGCGGACGCCCGGAGACCCTGGCCGCGGCCCTGCGCTATCTGCTCTTTGCCCTCTTCGGCGCCGTCCTCTTCGTGCTCGCCGCGGCCCTGTTCTACGGTACCTATGGCACGCTCGATATCGGCCTGCTGGCGCGGCACCTGGCGGGTGCGGACCCGGTCCCGCCGGCCGTGCTCGCCGCCGCCGTCCTGATGACCCTGGGGCTGCTCGCCAAGACGGCACTCTTCCCGCTGCAGGTCTGGCTGCCGCCGGCCCATGCGGGCGCGCCGGCCGCGGGCAGCGCGGTGCTCTCGGCGCTGGTCGTGAAGGCGTCCTTCTTCGTCATCCTGCGGCTCTGGTTCGATTGCCTGCCCGCCGGCGTGACCCAGCCGGCAGCGCCGGTCCTCGCCGGTCTGGGGGTGGCGGCGATCCTGTTCGGCGGCGTCCAGGCCCTGCGGCAGGTCCGGCTCAAGATGCTGGTCGCCTACTCCACGGTGGCCCAGATCGGCTATCTGTTCCTGGTCTTCCCGCTGGCGCTCGGCGCCGCCGCACTGCCGGCCGGGGGCGCGGCCCAGGCCGCCGGTGCGCTGACCGGCGGGATGCTGCAACTGGTCTCCCACGCGCTGGCCAAGGCCGCCATGTTCATGGCCGCCGGCCTGATCGCGGTGGCCCTGGGTCACGACCGCATCCGCGAACTCGGCGGCAGCGCGCGTGCCCTGCCGCTTACGGTCTTCGCCTTCGCCCTGGCCGGGCTGTCGCTCGCGGGGTTGCAGCCGAGCGGCGGCTATGTCGCCAAGACCCTGCTCACGGCGGCGGCGGATGCGACCGGGCAATGGTGGTCGGCGTTCGCGCTGCAGGTCGGCGGGGTGCTGACGGGCGCTTATCTGCTGTGGGTGCTGTTCAATGCGCTCGTGGGCTTCCGGGCGCCGCCGACGCTGCTCAAGCGCCCGCGGCGCTATCAGGAGCTGGCGGTGCTGGCGCTCGCTTTGGGCGCCTTGGTGCTCGGGCTGGTGCCGGCGTCCTCGTTCGAGTTGGTGACGGTCGGGCGGGGCGGTTTGGTCGGATTTCCCTGATGCTTGGCCTGGCGGCTCGGACTTTGGGCGTAGCGGGGTCTTGGTCAACCTTTGCGGGTCGGCGGCGTTTGGTCCGCACAGCGGACCCTACGGGACTGGCGTTCGAGGCTTTACCGTGAAAGTCAGGCCGGGACCCGGTGGGAGCGGCTTCAGCCGCGACCTGACCTCGCACGCTGCCGCGCCTCGCCGCGGCTGAAGCCGCTCCCACACCGTCGCCGCGCTTATTCACCCGTCCGGCTTGGGGTTGCCTGCCCGCATCAGGCCGCCCGCAGCGGGGCAATGTCCTCGGCGGCCAGTGCGGGCGCATCGATACTCGCGAGGACTGCGTTGAGGTCCGCGATCGTGACCTTTGCCGGCGCCGTTATTTCAATACCGATCGGCTTTCCCGCTTCCGTATAATCGACGATCATTCCAACCCCGGCCTTTGCCGTGCGCCGGCTGCGGTCGCCGGGAGAGCGGGACAGATACAGATAGGCCGCCAAGGGGCGGCCGTGGCGAAAGGTCACTTCGAGATAGGGCCATTTCATGTAATTCACCCTGAGATTGGATACGCTGTAATCACAACAAGCAGTCGCTCGATCGGATCCGGCTCGACGATGACCTCCCAGCGTTGCAGGCGGTGGCGGGTCAGGATGACCCAGCGTTCTTCCACCACGTCTTTCCGGTACGCTTTGGCGCGTTGCAGCATCTCCCGGAGGTCGACCTCGCTGAAATCCCGGTCCTCCATACGCTTGAGCAGGTGAGGCGTGAGGTCGATATCCCACTCCCACCAGTCCGGCCAAGGGCGCGTTCGCACCATTTTTCGACTCCCGAATTCTCGTCTCCCGAAGCGCTGGCGGCGCGACGGAGAAAACGCCCCATATCGAGGCTCACCTTTGCCTCAGTGTCCGCGCTACCAGTGAAGATCGACCGGCACCTATGCCGCTTGCAATAGGAACTCGACCTTCAGTCCGCCCCAAGGCCGCGGCGGCGGCCTGTTGCAGTGCCCGAACCTTATCGGCGGGCCAGCCGTGGATGTTAGGAATCACTTCAAGCACCTCGGGCAGGGCTGGATGAACGAACGACCAGACGACGTTATCTTACGGGTGCGGTATTTCTCGGCGACACAGATTGGGTCGGCCCAGCGGGCGTGGGCGAGGGTGGTGCCGCGGGTGCTGTCAGGAGACCTCAGGTCGTTGGTCATCGCGGGTGGGTCCTTTAAGGGTTTGGTCTGCGATGGGATGCCTTGAGCCCTGAACCGACGCCGGGCGGCCTTCTCCGCGGGTCGGGGCCAAGGTGCCTTAGGGCTGTCTGGTCGGCATTATCCCCGGGGCGAAGCTCAGTGTCACTGCGCGGAGGGTGCGATCCAGACCGTACTCCGGCCAGGCGCCCTTGCGGTAACCCGTCGCGGCCGGGGGGCCGCTCCTACGGCGTAGGAGCGGCCCCCCGGCCGCGACGGCGATCTAAAAGGTCCGCAGGAAAAAAGGAATCACCAGCGCATTCACCAGGTCGATGAAGAAGGCGGAGACCAGGGGTACGATGATGAAGGCGCGGTGGGAGGGGCCGAAGCATTGGGCCACCGCCGCCATATTCGCCATGGCCGTCGGGGTCGAGCCGAGCGAGACGCCGCCGAAGCCGGCGCAGACGACTGCCGCGTCATAGTCGCGGCCCATGACCGGGAACAGGATGAAGAGCGTGACGGTCACCGCCAGTACGAATTGGGCGGCCAGGATGGTGAGGACGGGCCAGGCCAGGTCGATCAGGGTCCAGAGCTGCATGCTCATCAGGGACATCGCCAGAAAGGTGCCGAGGGCCACATCGGCGATCAGGGCAATCGCCGGGGTCCGGGTGGGCCAGGGCATCCCGCTCAGGGTCGGCAGGTTCTTCGGGGTCAGATTGGTGATGAGGATGCCGGCGAAGAGGCAGGTGACAAAGAGCGGCAGTTTGAGCCCCAGGTCGGCGACGACGCCATTGAGCAGGAACCCCACGATGACACAGATGTGGATCGCCAGGATGGCACCCAGAAAGTCCAGGTGATCGAGGCCGGTCTTTTTCTGGGTCTCGGACAGGCCGATGTCCTGGACCTCCTCGACCAATTGTGGGGCGGGCGTCAGCCCGTGGCGTTTGATCAGGAACTTGGCGATCGGGCCGCCCATGACGCTGGCCAGGATCAGGCCCAGGGTGGCGCTGGCGATACCGATCTCCATCGCGTTGCTGATGCCGTATTGGGCGGCGATTAAGGGCGCCCAGGCGATCGTGGTCCCGTGGCCGCCGATCAGTGACACGGTCCCGCCGGTGATCCCGACCGCCGCCGGCAGGCCAAACAGGGCCGCCACCCCGATGCCGGTGAAGTTCTGCGCAAACATGAAGGCGATGGTGACGGTCAGCAGGATCAAGAGCGGCCGGCCGCCGGCGAGCAGGTCGCGCGCGCTGGCATTGATGCCGATGGTGGTGAAGAAATAGACGAGCAGGATGTCGCGCGCCTGCAGGTCGAACGTCACCGCGACCCCGGAGGCGAAATAGAACACCCCGAACAGGACGGAGAACAGCAGGCCGCCGGTGACCGGTTCCGGTATGCTGAACTCGCGCAGGATCCCCACCTTGTCGTTCAGGCGTTTGCCGATGAACAGCACAATGATGCCGATGGTCACGGCGAGGAATGATGCGATGCGCAGAACGCCGTCTTGAAACTCCATGAGAACTCCTGATGAGGATGGGCGAATGGCGCCGGGGTCCGCCCGGCGGCACGGCGGCAATGTTGCCTGGGTTGCGTGGGAGCCAGGATACCTGGTTTGCGGGATGATCGGCAGGGGGTGTCCGGGGTCCCAGGGGCGCGGCCCCGGGCGCTATACTACGCGGGCACCGGTAGTTGGGCCTTGATCATGACTCCGGCCAGCGGCGCTCGGTCCGCACAGCGGACCCTACGGTAAGCCCGCGCTCCGTAGGGTCCGCTGTGCGGACCAGCGGCCTCGCGGTGAGCCCGGTGGCCGGAATGATGACCACGGCCGGTAGTTGGCACCTGGTGCGCGACGAGGCCTTGATCGTCCTACCGGCCACTGGAGGTCGAGGCTTACCGAAAGAGTCGCGCAGCGACGCTGTGGGAGCTGTCTCAGCCGCAACGGGCCGCGCGGGGAACGCGGCGTCGGCGTTCGCCGCGGTGAAGCATCGCGGCCGCAGTCCGCTCCCACAAGGAATTTTCAGGTTCCGGGGTGACGGACGAGCCGTCACGGCCGTCAGCCGCTCCGGCGTGAAGGCGCCACTGATTTCCCATGGATATCTCGGGAGCCGCCACCGGCAAAAGCCTCGACCTCCGGTTTCTGGACGAGCCGCCACTGGCCGGAGCGATGATCAAGACCTGCGACGGCGGCCAGGCTGGACGACTGCCGGTAACGACCACCTAAAAAACCTAAAGAGGACCTATCTGAAATGACCTATTGTGTGGGACTCCTGCTCGACGAGGGCATGGTGATGGCGGCCGACTCCCGCACCAACGCGGGGGTCGACTACATCTCGACCTACAGCAAGCTGCACGTCTTGCAGCCCGCGCCCGACCGGCTGTTCGTGCTGATGGTCGCCGGGAGCCTGGCGACCACGCGGGAGGTCCTGGACCGTATCGGCCGGGATCTGGATCAGGCCATCAATCCCCGGCCCAGTCCCTTCCAACAGGCGCCCCTGGTGACGCTCCTCAATGTCAATTATCTCTTCGAGGCGGCGACCTACATCGGCCAGGTGAGTCAGGCGGTGCAAAACGAGCACGGTCCGGCCCTGCGTCAGGCGGGTGTCAGTGCCGAGGCGAGCTTTATCCTGGGCGGCCAGATTGCGGGTCAGGCCCACGGGTTGTTCCTGATCTATCCCCAGGGCAATGCCATCGCCGCCACGCCCGAGACACCCTATCTGCAGATCGGCGAGAGCAAGTACGGAAAGCCCGCGCTGGATCGTATCGTCCACCCGGGGCTCTCGCTCGCCGATGGGGCGCGCATCTGTCTGGTTTCGCTGGTCGGGACCGCGCGCTCCAATCTGTCGGTCGGGCCGCCGTTCGAGGTGGCGATCTGTCCGCGCGATCAGCTCGCGCCCTCCCATCTGCTCAAGCTGCCGGCGGGATCGCCGGATCTGGCGGCACTCAGCCGGAGTTGGGACGAGAGCCTGTCCCAAGCCTTCTTCGCGCTCCCGCGCTTCAGTTGGGAACCGGGTAATCCCCAGTCCTAGCCACAGTCCATCAAGGAATGCTGTTGGCGTCGTTGTCGTTGTCGTAATCGTGGCGCCCCGGATTCTCTTGCACCCCCAATTGCAGCGATTCTCCGATTACGACAACGACAACGACAACGATTGTATCTGAGTTATCTTTGACGCTTTACCTTATGCCAATGTCTGACTGTATCTCCACCGGCCGCCTGGCCGCCCCCGCCGAGGTCGCGCGCCTGGTAGCCGCGGCTCAGGCCCGCTTCAAGTCGAATGACGAGGGGCGGGTCGCCGATTATATCCCGGCGCTCGCGCAGGTCCCGGGCCAGCTCTTTGGGATTTGTCTCGCCGGGGTCTCCGGCAACTGCTTCACGGCCGGCGATGCAGACTACGGGTTCACGCTTCAGAGCATCTCCAAGCCCTTCGTCTTCGCCCTGATCTGTCAGGCCATCGGCGATGAAGAGGCACGGCAGCGCCTGGGTGTCAACAGTACCGGTCTGCCATTCAACTCGGTCATCGCCGTGGAGCGCGGCGACGACGGGATGACCAATCCCATGGTGAATGCCGGCGCCATCGCGACCACCAGCCTGGCGCCCGGCGCGACGGCCGAGGCCCAGTGGCAGTTCATTCAGGACGGCTTGTCGCGCTTCGCCGGGCGGGCGCTGCTGATCGATGACGCGGTCTACCAATCGGAGGCCGCCGCCAACCAGCGTAACACGGGCATCGCCAAGCTGTTGCAGAGCTACGATCGGATCTATTCCGACCCGGTCGAGGCCACGGACATCTATACCCGGCAGTGCTCGTTGCGCGTGACCACCCGCGATCTGGCCGTCATGGCGGCCACCTTGGCCAACGGCGGGGTGAACCCGGTGACCGGCGAGCCGGTGATCGCGCCCGACCTCTGCCGCCGCATCCTCGCCGTCATGGTCACCGCCGGGCTCTATGAGCATTCCGGCGACTGGCTCTATGACACCGGGTTGCCCGGCAAGAGCGGGGTGAGCGGCGGACTGATCACGGTCGCCCCCGGCAAGGGCGGCCTGGCGACCTTCGCACCCCTGCTCGATGCCGCCGGCAACAGCATAAAGGGCCAACTGACGGCTCGATTCCTATCCGAACAACTGGGCCTGAATCTGTTTGCCTCACGGCCGTGCCAGGCAGGTCAATGCGGGCCTTAGATCATCAGTCCGGCCGATGGTCCACAAAAAGCGGTTTAGCCGCAAATGAACGCAAATGGACGCAAATAATCAGAGACTTGGCCTTTTCTGCATGTTCGCCGTCCGGGTGACGACGGTGATGATGCTAAACCAGCGGGCTTATTTGCGCTTATTTGCGTTCATTTGCGGCCAAATACTCTTTTTGGGATAGTCGTCCGATCCGTCGTTATCCGTCACTGATTCCCGATCCACATGACCCTGTCTCTCAACAAACCCAAGCTCGACAATCTCGCCTCCGACATCTGGAAATCCGCCGAGCGCCTGCGCGGCAAGTTCAGATCCTACGAATACCAGAGCGTCATCCTGCCCATCATCGTCATCCGCCGGCTGGAGTGCGTGCTGATCGACTGGCGGGCGCAGAAGGCCGCCGAGGTGCTGAAGAATCGCCCCACCCTGACCGAGAAAGAGGTTGCCAAGTGGGTCAAGGGGTTGGAACTGAACCCCCAGCAATGCCCGTTCTCCAATCGCACCGACTGGACGCTACGCTCGGTCTACGAGGAGGATCACGCGCTGCTGGAGGACAACTTCCGTGCCTACATCAACGGCTTCTCGCGTAACGTCGAGGATATCATCGAGCACTTCAATTATCGCGCCACCATCGGCCTGATGGTGAAGTACAACCGGTTGGCGCCGATCCTCAACCAGTACAAGGAACTTGCGCTGGGCCCCGGCGAACTCTCCGGGCTAGAGATGGGCTACATCTACGAGGAACTGCTGCGGCGCTTCTCGGAGCAGAGCGGTGACGAGGCCGGGGAGCACTTCACGCCGCGCGAGGTCATCCGCCTGATGGTCGAGTTGCTCGATATCCCCATCCCGGACCGGCACCTCTCGATCTACGACCCCGCCAGCGGAACGGGCGGTATGTTGTCGGTGGCGAAGGAGCACCTGTTGGAGCGCGCCGCGACGCCGGATGAAAGGGCACGGGTCGAGCAATTCGTCACCGTTCACGGGCAGGAACTCTCACCCACCAACTACGCCGTCTGCCAGGCCGACCTGCTCATCAAGAACGACCGGCAGGCAACGGTCCGCCTCGGCAACTCGCTGATCCCGGACGACCCCTACAGCAGGGAGCCGGGCGACCAGTGGCCGGAGACCAAGTGGCGCTTCCACCGGATGCTGAGCAATCCGCCCTTCGGCGTTACCTGGGGCGGGAAGGACGGTTATGAGAAGGAGGCCCGCAGGTTGGAGCGGACCCGCTATAAGGCCGGGATGCCGCGTGTGAACGACGGCGCCCTGCTCTTTCTGCAAACCATGCTGGCCAAGATGGCGCCCGTCGCGCAGGGCGGCAGCCGCATCGCGATCATCTTCAATGGCTCGCCGCTGTCCAATGGCGACTGCGGCAGCGGGGAGAGTGATATCCGCCGCTGGATCCTGGAGCACGACTGGCTCGACGCGATCGTCATGCTGCCCGACCAACTCTTCTACAACACGGGGATCTTCACCTACGTCTGGCTGCTGCGCAACGACAAGCCGGCCAGCCACCAGGGGCGCGTGATGCTGATCGACGCCCGCGGCCAGTGCGAGAAGGAGCCCAAGTCATTCGGCAACAAACGCAACCGCATCACGGATGCCCACCGCGCCTGGATCGAGACGCGCTATCGCGACGGCTGGGCCGAGGGCTATGCCGATGAGCAGGTCAAGGTCTTCGCGCGCGAGGCCTTCGCCTATCATAAGGTCAGTGTCGTCTTCTGGCAGACCGATGAGCGGGACCAGCCGGCCGTCCTCACCGAGCCTTACCTGAAGACCTTCAGTGCCGCGAACCTCAAGAAGGAACAGGAGTTCCACGCCAGCGACCTGAGCTTTCGCGTGCAGTTGAAGGTGCAGGGCGAGGAGAAGACGGTCGCGTTCACCGTCACGCCCAAGGACAACGCCGCCAGGAAGCTCAAGGAGGCCCTGGCCGGCGCCGACGAGACCCTGGCCGTAGAGTGGACCCACCGGCACTATGTGCAGGACGACGAATACATCCCGCACGGCGAGGACATCGCCGCCTTTCTCACGCGCGAGATCGCCAAGCCGATCATCCGCTGGGAGGAGACGAGGAAGGACGGCAAGCCCATCCTCGGCTACGAGATCCTGCCGAACAAATATTTCTACCGCTATCAGCCGCCCAGGCCCGCGCAGGACCTGCTGGCCGAGTTCTGGCGGCTGGAGAAGGAGGCTGAGAAAATGTTGGAGGGACTTGCCCGATGAAAGAGTCTGCCGCCACTACCCTAGCCATCAGCGCCGACTACCGTCAGTTTGTCGAGGAACTGAAGGCCCGGGTCATCGGTGCCCGCATTTCCGCCGCGCGTGCCGTGACCCATAACGCCATCCTGCTCTATTGGGACATCGGCCGGGGGATCGTGGAGAAGCAGAGGACGCACGGCTGGGGCGACTCAGTCGTTGAAGTGGTCGCCGCGGATCTGCGGCGGGCCTTCCCCGGGATCAGAGGCTTCTCGGCCAATAATCTGTGGCTGATGCGCCAGTTCTATTCGGAATATTCTGCCGCTGGATTTCTTGAACAGCTTGTGCAAGAAACTGCGGAAGCGACGCGCGTGGGTCCCGGACAGCCGACTCCAAACAGGTTGCCGAGCGACCGCTCCGGCGTGCCGCTCCAGCCGTCCGAAGTTCTTGAACAGCTTGTTCAAGAAGTTCTGCCCGCGGTCCCCTGGGGCCACCACGTCGAGATCGTCAAGAAGGTCAAGGCCCCCGCCGCCCGCCTTTGGTATCTGCGCGCCACCGCCCGCTTCGGGTGGTCGCGCAATGTGCTGCTCAATCAGATCAAGGCCAGCGCCTTCGAGCGCGCAGTGACCGAGAAGAAGACCCACAATTTCGAGCTCGCCCTACCGGAACACTTCGCGGAACAGGCCGATGAGATGCTCAAGAGTTCCTACAGCCTCGATTTCCTTGGCCTGCGCCGCGTCGTGAAGGAGCGCGAACTCGAGGACCGCCTCATCTCCCGACTGCAATCCTTCCTCCTCGAACTCGGTTACGGCTTCTGCTTCATCGGGCGCCAACACCGCATCGCACTGGGCACGAAAGAGTATTTCATCGACTTGCTGTTCTACCATCGCTTCCTCAAATCGCTCGTCGCCTTCGATCTCAAGGTCGGCGCCTTTGAGCCGGAGCACGCGGGGAAGATGGATTTCTACCTCAACCTGCTCAACGACAAGGAGCGCGGCCCTGGGGATCAGCCCTCGATCGGGATCATCCTCTGCGCGGAAAAGGACGATGTGGAGGTCGAGTATGCACTGCGTACTAAGGGCAATCCCATCGGTGTCGCTGTCTATGAATTGCAGTCGAAGCTGCCGGGCGAATTGGATGGCAAGTTGCCCACTGCCAAACAACTCGCTGACGTGGTACGGGTGGAAATGGAGGGCAGCAAGTGAACGCGGTACCCAAAGACTGGATCTTCGATCGACTCAAGGATGTGTCGGCTGTCAATATGGCTTCGTTACCTGCCGACACGGACGCGGACTACGAGTTTGATTATCTCGAAATCTCGAATGTGAATTACCACGGCATCGTCGATCCGTCGGCCATCTAACGACTTCGCTATGAGGATGCGCCCTCGCGGGCACGGCGGCGTTTACGTGAAGGGTGCACGACGATTTCATCCGTCAGGCCAAATCTGCAAGCGGTCGCGTTCATCGCAAATGCACCGGGCGACTTAGTTTGTTCCACTGGCTTCAATGTCGTTCAACCGGTTGCGCACAAGCTCTTACCGAAATTTGCTTATTATTCACTCCTGGCGGACGGCGCACGGCAATACTTCGAGGCGACCGCGAAAGGCGTCGGTTATCCAGCCGTTGACGACAAGGATTTTCAGTGCTTCATCGTTTCGCTTCCGCCGCTGCCGGAGCAACAGCGTATCGCCGCCTATCTGGATGCGAGTTGCGCGGCGATTGACGCGGCGGTCGCCGCCAAGTGCCGCCAATTCGAAACCCTCAACGCTCTTCGCAAATCCATCATCCAACGGGCGGTGACACGAGGCATCTTCGAGGGTGTCGGGCTGGAACCAACCGGCAACGCCTGGATGGCACAGGTTCCCAGCGGATGGAAACTCGTGTGCCTCAAACGTATCGCTGCAATTCAGGGCGGCCTCACCCTTGGCAAGCAATACGAAGGTCCGCTGATTGAGCGGCCATACTTGCGTGTCGGGAACGTTCAGGATGGATATCTTGACTTGAACGACGTTTCCGTAATCGAACTTCCAGCCAGTGTGACCTCGGGTGTGGAGCTTCGCGCCGGTGATGTCTTGATGACGGAAGGCGGTGACCTGGATAAACTTGGCCGGGGCCATGTATGGAACGGAGAGATTCCGGGATGTCTGCACCAAAACCACATCTTCGCAGTGCGCTGTTTCCCGCATAAATTGAAGCCGATGTTCCTCGCGTATCTCACCGCCTCGGGCTATGGGCGCGATTACTTCGAGGCGACGGGCAAGAAGACAACCAATCTGGCGTCCACGAACGCGACCAAGGTTGGGGAGTTTCCAATCCCGTTACCCTGTCTGGCGGAACAAGAGGCGATCTGCTCCTACCTGAAGAAAAATCTCGGTGAGGTAAAGCGTATTGTCACCGGCATCGAAACCCAAATCGCCACCCTAACCGCCTACCGCAAGTCCCTCATCCACGAATGCTTCACCGGCCAGCGGCGGATCACGGACGCCGACCTCAACCGGGTCCAAGCCCATGGCTAGAAAGAGGAAGCCTCCGGAGCTGACCTTTCAGCAGCACATCGCCGATTACCTGGTCCGCGAGCACCGCTATGCCGTGCTGGACCAGTCGGACATCACGGACACCGAGCACTTCATCGCCGAGGCCGAGCTCTGGGCCTTCCTCGAAGCCACCCAGGCCGACCAACTCAAAAAGCTAACGGATGATTACGGCACGGACGCGCGGGAGGAGGTCTTCAAGGCGCTGCGCAAGGAACTGGAGCACCGGCTAGGGTGTTCAATCTGACCTAAAAAGGCGCCGAAAAGTCGATGCAAGAAGCGTGTTGCC
The DNA here is from genome assembly GCF_002813775.1 of Candidatus Thiodictyon syntrophicum. Taxonomy (NCBI): domain Bacteria; kingdom Pseudomonadati; phylum Pseudomonadota; class Gammaproteobacteria; order Chromatiales; family Chromatiaceae; genus Thiodictyon; species Candidatus Thiodictyon syntrophicum. The sequence goes on along the minus strand of NZ_CP020370.1, from coordinate 4,387,547 downwards.
TGGAAGGCCCGGCGGTCGGTTCTGTGCTTGGGGGAGTACGATGACGCGTGCGCCACTTTCTCATGCCAAGCCGTTGACAAACGACGAACGCTTGATCAGTCTACTGGCGCGGTGATCTGACCGCCTTGCCGGAGCACGCACGACGTGATGAATGCATTCAAGAGCCCAGCGAGCCGTCTGGCCAACCTGTTCCAGCGATCACGTGATGCCTGGAAGGCGAAAGCGTTGGAGCGGCAGCAGCGCCTGCGGGCCGCGGAGGTCAAGATTCGGGATCTGGAGCACAGCCGCGCGCAGTGGAAGGCGCGTGCGCTAAAGGCGGAGCGTGCGCGAACGGGAGCCGAAGAGGCCGCGGCGCCGGCGGATGACGAACCAGCGGATGAGCCACCACACCTTGCGCTGTCCCCGCCGGTCGGCCATCACTATTCGGTCATGGTCATGCAGTTAACCATGCGGCTGTATCTGCACGCGGGGCTCGGCAGCCGCGGGGTGGCGCGGGTATTGAATCTGTTCGGCGCGTCACTCCCGGTGGCGGCGCCAGCCCACACCACCGTGCTCAACTGGGTCTATCGCTGCGGTCTCGCGATTCTCAATCGCCAACCGCAATGGCGCACGGATTGGATCTACGTCGCCGACCATACGATCGCCTTGGGGGCGTCCAAGTGCCTCGTCATCCTGGGTATTCCGGTGAGTGCACTGGCCCAGAGCGGTTACAGCCCGTGTCACGGCGCCATGCAGGTGCTGGCCGTGGAGATCACAACACACAGCACGGGAGCGTGGGTCGCACAAGTGCTCAGGCGCGTTGCGCAACGCACCGGTCCACCAGTCCAGATCGTTGCCGACCACGGCAGCGACCTGCACAAGGGCATCGCCTTGTTTCAGGAGCACGCCACTGCCTGCGTCTATACTTATGATATATCGCATCTTATTGCGACGCGGCTCAAGGCCGAGATGGGCCGAGATGCGCGCTGGGAGTCCTTGCTGGCGCACTGTCGCCGCGCGTGGTCGTCCTTGCAGCAGACCGATCTCGCCTTCTTGCTGCCGCCTCGGCAGCGCATCAAGGCGCGTTTTATGAATCTGGATGTCCATGTGCGGTGGGCACAACGCGTCCTCGCCTACCATGATCGCGGCGACTTCAGCGCGATCCGCGCGCAATACGTCCTGAAGTGGCCGGCATGGGAGCACCTGTGCGCGCGGTTCGGCGCCGCCCGGGCGCACCCATTGCGGGCCATCGTCGGCATTCGCTATCCCGACCGGGCGGCTTTTTGCCAGGCACTGCAGACACACTCAGACCTCGAGAGTGATACGCTCGACGATGTGTTCTGGCAGCAAGCGGACGCCGGGTACAGTCGCTTCCTTGACGGCTTTGCCTGGCTACTGTCCTACCGGGATGACCTGGTGGATTACGCGCAAATGATGGCGCAATCCAAGCTGATTCAGTCGCATCTCAAATCCACGGGTCTTCAGCAGGGCTCCCAAGAATCACTCCAGGCCACGCTGCCACCGCCGTCAACGCTCACCCCACGGGCGGCGGCCTTTACCCAACAGATTCTCGCGAAGGTCGCATTGGAATCCGCCAAGATCCCGACTGATAGTGTCTGGCTGGCCTCCTCCGATATCATCGAATCGGTCTTCGGGAAATACAAATGCTTCACCACCAGGGGGCCGCTCAAGGAGATCGGTAAGCTGGTGCTTGCGATTCCTGCCTTCATCGCCGACCTGGCGACTCCGTTGATTCAGGAGGCGATGGAATCGGTGCGTACTATTGATGTCGAGCAGTGGGCGACAACGCACCTCGGTGCGTCGATGCTGGCCCGGCGTCGGCGTGCTCTCATTGATTTTGTGTCAAACACGAAAACTGCATGAATTTAATTTGCGATATAGGTGAGATATTGAACACCCTAAGCACCGGCCGCTGTGGTTGCTCTTCCGCCAGGGCCTCAAGGTGCGCGGCCTGGATTTCCACCTCTACTATCCGAAGCCGCGCTCCGCGGCGAGCGCCGCCGCCGACCAGTACGCCAAGAGCCGCATCAGCTTCCGCCCGCACTTCTATTTCGGCGACGCGACCCAGGAAATCGATTTCGTCATCTACCTCAACGGCCTGCCCATTGTCGCGCTGGAGCTGAAGCATGAGCGCAATGAGAACGTGCATGACGCGGTAGCCCAGTTCACCAAGCGCGACCACAGTCACAGGATCTTCCGGCATCCCTTCCTCTATCTCGCTGCCGACACCAGCGACGTGATGGCCGCCACCGACCCGCGCAAGGAAGAGAACTTCCGCTGGCACAACATGGGGCTGACCAATACGCCGACGGATGCCGACGAGTATCCGGTCGCGTACCTCTACCGCGAGGTCCTGTCGCAGGAGCACCTGCTGGAGGCGCTTTCGTTCTCCCTCATCCGCGTCCCCGAGCGGGAAGCCGAGGACGACAGGCCGGCGCGGCCGGCCTGCACCATCTTCCCGCGCTATCACCAAAGCCGTCTGGTGCGGCGGGTGGCGCAGGACATCGGCGCCCACTTCGCCGCGACCGGCGATATCGGCAAGAAGTATCTGGCTGAGCATTCGGCCGGCGGCGGCAAGACGGTCTCCATCTGCTGGCTGGCCGACCGGCTGCACAGCCTGTTCAAGGCCGGCACCAACGAGAAGTTGGTGGATATCACCTTCATCCTCACGGACCGCAAGTCGCTCGATACGAATATCCGCGAGGACATGGACAAGTTCACCCACCTGCAGGCGGTGGTGGGCATCGTGCGGAAGGCCGATGACCTGCCGCGCTTCCTCAAGGAGCGTAAATCCATCATCGTCACCACCCAGCAGAAGTTTGCCTGGGTCTTGGATGAGATCCAGAACAACCCGGCATTGAAGACGCTGCGGGTCGCCTTTCTGATCGACGAGGCGCACCGCTCGCAGGAGGGCCAACTGGGCGCGGCCATCCGCCTGCCGTTCCGCACGCCGGGGGCGCCGGACGGCGAGGCGCCCGAGGAGGACCCCGAGGAGCGGATTGCCCGGGTGATCCGCGAGCACGACTGCAATCAGTTGTTCGTCGCCTTCACCGCCACGCCGGCACCGGCGACCGTCTCCATGTTCGGCAAGCCCTTCGACCGCTACACCGAGGCGGAGGCCATCGCCGAGGGCTACATCGTGGACGTGGCCGCCGGCATCATCTCCTACAAGACGCTCTATCACCTGCATTGCCCCGTGGTGCCGCCGGACGAGGAGCGGCTCTACCCCAAGGGCGTGGTGTTGAAGGCGCTGCAGAACCTGGCCTTTCAGGACGACGGGCTGATCCAATACAAGGCGGAGGTGATGCTGCGCCTCTTCGAGAAGGACGTGGCGCCGCTCATCGGCGGACGCGCCAAGGCGATGATCGTCACCGCCTCAAGGGTGGCGGGGCTGCGGTATTTCACTATCATCAAAGAGAAGCTCAAGGAGCGCGGCGCCGGCTACCAGGTGCTCTATGCCTTCTCTGACTTCGTCCACCCGGAGACGAACGCGGCCATCAGCGAGCACGCGGTGAATGGGTTGCAGACGGGTGAGCTGATCGAGGACCGCTTCGAGGGTGACGACTACCGGCTCATGGTGGTGGCGAGCAAGTTCCAGACCGGTTTCGATCAGCCGCTGCTCGCCGGCATGTTCCTCGACAAGCCGGTGCTGGGGCGCACCGCGGTGCAGACGGTCTCGCGACTGAACCGCTGCCATCCGGGCAAGCGGGACGTGGTGGTCGTGGATTTTACCAACAACGCCAGGCAAATCCTGACGGTGTTCGCCAGTTATCGGACCGGCACGCCGTTCGAGCCGCAGGAGCCGGATCAGCAAACCTGCCTCATTCTGCACGCTGAGATCCTCGCGGCGGGGGTCTTCACCCAGAAGGACGCGGGCGACCTGCTGAGCCTGATCGAGCGCGGGACCGATGCGCAGGTGCAATTCCAGGTGAATTCCCTTCGTACCCGCTTCCAGGCGAGGCTCACCGAGTGGGAGGGGCGCAAGGCGTTCGTCGCCCTGCTGGCCCGCTTCGTGAAGAACTTCCATTTCCTCACCTGCTTTTTCAGCTATCCGGCGGCGGTGGGTGAGTTCGCCACCTTTGCCGAGTATGTCGGCCCGCAACTCGTGAAGGCGGGGGCCGTCTCGGAACTGATGAAACAGATTCGCGCCACCCTGGTCACCAAGGCGGCGGTGCAGTATCAGGGTGTGACGACCAGCGGCGGGCCGGTCAGGCTGAAGTCGGGCAAAGGGGCGGGTGGTGCAGGCCCGGTGCCGGTCAAGGTATCGGTGCAGGACGTGATTGCGCAGATCCGCGCGACCTTCGATATCACGGACGAGGAGGCGCTCTATATCAAACAGGTGACGGAGGAAAAAATCGCCGACCCGGTGATCCGCACCACGGTCCAGGCGCACCGCGGGAATGTCATCTATCTCGAAGGCGCCTATCGCGGTCAGGTTAACGGCGAGATCCAGTCGGCCTACAACGCCCACGGACGTTACGAAGAACTCACCGACCAAAAGTACACCGACACCGGCGGTATCTTCGATATCATGGCGATGACGGTCATTCAGACCCATTTGTCCCTGGCGGCCTGAGGCCATGGGCAAGACCATCCACGAGATCCCGCCGGCCGAGCGTCCACGCGAGAAACTGCTACGCAAGGGGGCCAGGGCATTGAGTGACCAGGAACTACTCGCCGTGCTCCTCGGCCAGGGCACGCCGGGCCTGGACGTGATGGCGCTGGCCGCCAAGCTGGCGCGGCTCATCGACCAGAAGGGACTGGACGTAAGGGCAGAGGACTTGCAGCAGTTCGCGGGTGTGGGTGATGCCAAGGCGACCCTGATCCTCGCGGCCATCGAGTTCGCCCGGCGGCGCATCAAACCGGAGGGTTCCAGGATCGAAACCCCGGCCGACCTGTTGCCGCACATCCACCAGTATGCCGACCGCAAGCAGGAGCATTTCCTCTGTGCGAGCATCAACGGCGCGAATGAGATCCTGAATATCCGGGTGGTGTCGATCGGGCTGATCGACCGCAGTCCCGTGCATCCGCGCGAGGTCTTCGCCGATGCACTCGCCGACCGCGCGTCCGCGGTCATCGTCGCCCACAATCACCCGAGCGGCGGGCTTGAACCGTCACCGGGCGATACTGCCGTTACCGCGCAACTCAAGGCCGCCGGCGCCATCCTCGGCATCGAACTGCTGGACCACATCATTTTCAATCGGACCGGGTATTAAAGCTTCCTGGAGGCGGGAACGCTGTAGCGAGTCCGCGACGCGCGCGCGTGATCGTACGGAACGCGGGCTTACCGTAGGGTCCGCTGTGCGGACCGATCGCCGCCGGCCGCATTGATGATCAAGGCCCTTCTGGCTCCCACGCTCCAGCGTGGGAGCAAGTGCGGGCGCTCCGCGTCCATTGCCAAGACCGGAGGCGGAGCGCCCGCCCGGCATTCCCACGCGGAGCGTGGGAACGAGACCCACACGTAGCCTGGGAACGAGAATGGGTTATGCGCCACGCGCGGCTCCGATTCGCCGGCTTGGGGCGGCGGGCCGGCAAGTTGCCGACGCTCCGGCCCGCGGCTTCGCCGCGACCGCGGCGAATTCTTGTGCAGTCTCAATGGGGTGCGGCGCTCCCGGGGGGCTCCCGGCGGGTAGGTCGGGTTGGACATGCGGCGATCCGCGGCGATGTCTGACGTTTTTCAATGCGGGGTCAGGGCTCCGATCGCTACACTGATTCATGCCCAACCTTCGGGGGACCGATCCGCAGATGCCTAATGCAACCACCACGGCTGAATCCAGTTCTGCCCGATCCGGCGCCGGCCCGGGCGGCGGGAACGACAATGACGCGGAGGCGCGCTTTAAACACCTTCCCATCACGCTCTTCGCCATCGTCATGGGGTTGAGCGGGCTGGCCATCGCCCTGGAAAAGGCCTATCACCTGTTCGGCGGTTCGCCGCTGTGGTTTCGCGCGCCCCTGATTTTCTCGACCGGCCTCTTCGGCGTGCTGGTCTATTTCTATGGGCGCAAGTGGATGCGGTATCCCGAGGTCGTCGCCGCGGATTTTTTCCATCCGGTGCGGATGCATTTCTTTCCCACCGTCTCCATCTCGCTGCTGATCCTGAGCATTGGCTATTACAGCTATCTCCCGGTGCTGGCCGTGCCGCTCTGGTTCCTGGGCGCCGGGCTGCAGGCGGGCCTGACCTTTTTCATCTTCAGCTACTGGATCAGGCACAACTTCGAGATCCAGCACGCCAATCCCGCCTGGTTCATCCCGATCGTCGGTAACATCATCATCCCGATCGTCGGCGTGGACATCGTCGGGAACCAGGTGGCGATGTTCTTTTTCGTCGTTGGCCTGTTTTTCTGGGTCATCCTCTTTGCGATCGTCCTGTACCGCATCATCTTTCATCATCAGCTTCCCGATAAGTTCGTGCCGACCCTCTTTATTCTCATCGCCCCGCCGGCGGTGGGCTTCATTTCCTATCTGCGCATCACGCAGAATGTCGATGTCATCGCACTGGCCTTGCTCTTCATCGGCTACTTCTTCACCATCCTGGTGTTCTTAATGGCGAACAGCTTCTGGCGGCTCAAGTTTTTCGTCTCCTGGTGGGCCTTTACCTTCCCGCTCGATGCAATCACGATCGCCTCGCTGGCGGCCTATCAGGCCACGCGCGAGCCGTTCTATGCGGTCGTCTCCATTCTGCTCTTGACGATCACCGTCGTCGTGATCGGGATCGTCTCCGTCGAAACCCTAAAGCAAGTTCGCCGTGGCGCAATTTGCGTACCAGAGGCATGAGAAGAATGAAAGCGCCAACCACCGTAATCCTGCTGGTCTTCGGTTTTCTGCTGGGCATCCTGTTCACCGGCGTCAGCGTCAATCTGGCCGCGCCCCGCCTGCTGATCAAGGAGGCGCACAGCCCCTACGACTTCGAGAAGACCGTGCGCGTGATCCGCGAACGCATCGCGGCCAGCCCCAACTGGCATCTCGTGGAGGTCTACGACCAGAACGCCGAGGTCACAGCGCATGGCGGCGCACCCATCGGGCGCATGGCCATCATCAAATACTGTAGCGGACGCTACGCTTCGGACATGCTCAAGGCCGATGACCGCAAACAGCTCGCCGCCATGATGCCGAAAGGGATCGCCGTCTACGAGAACAGCCGGGGCGAGGTCCTGATCGCAATGAGCAACGGCCTGGTGATGGGGAAATTGTTCGGCGGCGAGGTCGGGCGCATCGTCGAGGAGGTCTCGCGCGAGGTGGAACAGATCATGGGCTTCATGAACTTCAAGTTCTCGACCTTCTGATCCTCAGCGTCCGAGACCCACGCGGCGCGTGGGAACGAGAACGCTGAGCCTTCCTGGGAGCGCCGCACCCCAATGGGGCGCGGCCTGTCCGCGACGCGCAAGGCGGCGGTCGTCCGCGGCGTTTCGCCGCACTGGGATGCGGCGCTCCCAGTGGGCGCGCGCTGGCGGGTGCGGCGCCCTACCGATCCGCGTCACCACCCTCATTCGCCAAGGCCCGCGAGGTGATGGCGCCGTAAAGGCTGACCATCTTGGTGCAGATTTCGGCCAACTGCGGGTTGCGGTCGCACAGGGGCTTGGCCCGCTCGGCGTCCTCCATGACCTGGGACAGGAAGCCGATGTCATAGTCGCTGAGCCGCTCGCCGCGCTCGACCCTGGCGTGGAGGTCGAGGACCCGGGGTAGGCGCTGGGTGGTCAGGCGCTCGAGCAGGACGGTGATGATGCCCTCGTCGCTGGTGTTTCCGGTCATGGTGTCGTTACCTCGCGTGTGGGTGGGTGGGGCGTCGCTGCGGCCTGCGCACGCAGGATGCGCCGCAATTCCGCGACCGCCAAGGGGTGGGCGAAGCCGCTGTGCCCGGTGGGGACTATGACCTCGGACTCGGCAAACTCCAGGTGCGCGCTGCGGTAGGGGACCACGCCGTCGGAACTGGTCGCCAGGGGGCCGCGCCCGCGGTCGCCGATGATCGAGTGGGACGGGACCTTGGGCCGGGTCTGATCGAGCAGGCGCAGAAACCGGGACTGCGGCGACAGGCCATGGATGCTGGTCGGCAGGCGTCCGGCGATGGTGTCCGGCACCAGATGGGCGTAGTGGGCAAACTCGCTGAGCAACCACTCGGGGAAGCGAATCAGCCGGATGCCCCAGGCGCCCAGGCTGGTGACGGCGAGCGCGCTGCCCCGATGGGGCGTGAACATGAAGACCGCGCGGCTCACGTCGGTGCGCGGGGCGAAGACCAGGGCGCGTCGGACCGGGTTGTCGGCGGGGAAGGAGGCGAGTTGCGGGCTGATGGTCTTCGCCTGGGCCAGGTCGATCCGCGACACCTGGGCGCGGGCGAGGATGCCGCCCATGCTGTGGCCGATCAGGACCAGCGGCCGGTGGGGGCCGTGCGTGCGCGTGGTGTCGTCCAGTGCCTCGCGCAGTTGCAGTGCGGACAGGGGCACCGGCTGGCTGGTGGGGTAGTAGAAGAACCAGAACTGGAAACGGGCACGGATGCGCGGGTCCGCCAGCAGGGGCTTGACCAGGGGCGCCCACATCCGCGGGGTCGACATCAGGCCGTGGATCAGGACCACCGGGGTCTTGTCCGGGTCGAAGGGCTGCAGGAAGACGATCCGGGGCCGCCCGCGAAAGCGGTCGGAGCGCAGCAGGTTGGTCAGACCCTCACCGCGCCGCAGGCCGATCGCCCGGGTGGCGTCCAGCGGGGCCTCCAGGTCCATCGCGACCGGCACCGCGCCGTGCTTGCCGGGCACGCGGCTCACGCGCTCGGGGTCGACGAGTGCCGCGCCGCAGGACCCGGGCGCCGTGCCGGTCGGCAGGGCCAGCAGGGTGACCGGGACCTGATAGCCGGCAGACGGGGCATTGGCGCCCCCGGGGAAGACCCGGCCGATGCTCGGGAGCCCCAGTCCGGCGCGGTGCAGACCGGGCTGCGTCACGCGGGGACGCCCGACGGGCGCGATGTCGGCGAAGCCGGCGGGTGCGTAGACGCCGGGCTGGTCTTGGCGGAGCAACCCCCCGAGGGGGTCGGGCCGGGCGGCGTCCTGCAGCAGTTCCGGCAGGTGGTCCGCCGCCAGCGCGCGATAGTCGGCCCCCGCCTGGGCGCGCTGCCGCGCGCTGCTCTGGGGCGAGGCGAGCACCCGCACTGACTCATCCAGACGGGCGCACAGCGTCGGGCCGCTCGTCGGCGGCACGGATTGGCAGGCGGCGAGGAGGAGGCACAGGAGGAGTCCTGCGAGTCTCAGTGCCGCGGGGGCGGATTTGATGGGACCTTTCACGGTGTCACTCGCATGCATCAGGAAACAGCAGCGCCGGCCCGGACGACGCGGGGCACTCCCATGCGCAAGGCCCTGGCGTTCCAACTCAAGCGCCGACGCTCTAATGGGCCTTGGTCATCACTCCGGTCACCTCGAGGGGTGGCATCGGTCGCGGCCTGGGGGCCGCTCCTACGCCGTAGGAGCGGCCCCCAGGCCACGACGGGTTGCCGCAAGGGCGCGTGGCCGGAGTCATGATCAAGGCTGTCTAATGATACGCCGCGCTTAGCAAAACGGCCCTGATGATTGCCCCGGCCACTGGGAGCGCCGCACCCCAGTGCGGCGCGATCTCGCAAGCGGCCTTGGTGTCGCGTGCTGCGGACGGGTCGGGCCGCGACTGGTGCCGCGAAACGCGGCCGCCGCTTCCATTTGAGCATCACCTTTTGGGCACCACCTCGCGCTTGCGCGAGCGGCGGCGGATCGTGATCGGACGCTCGGCTTCGTGGTACCGGCAGTTCGCTTTTTTTCCTTTCTCTTGACACAATCTTCGCCGAGGCCGGTCGCTGAATCCGCGGCTGGGCCTCCCGGCTCCGCTTCGATCACTCCCCCAGACGGACCGCACCACGCGGCCGAGGTGTCAGTCATGAGTTTATTGCAGCAATTCGTTGAGGGTCTCCACGTCGCGAAGATCGAGGGTCTGGCCAAGACCTTTACCCGCCTGGGGCGGATCGGTTTTTGGCTCCAGGTGGTGCTGGGCTCTGTCCCCCTGGTCGTCATGTTCTATGTCTTTGTGTTTTCAGGCAGCATCTCAGGCCCGCGCAGCGGCCTGCCGATCGTCGGGCTGCTGAGCCTGGCAAATATGCTGGTGCTCCTGTTTACGATCGTCTGGTTCTATCGTTACCCCGGTCTGGGCCGGCGGATTGCCGATCCGCAAACGCGTCCGACCGAGTCGACGGTGCTCGCGACCGTGTGGACCGGCCTGGTCGCGAGCAGCCTGGGCATCCTGTTCTCCATGGTGGTGATGCTGCTGGAAGTGGGGCAGCTCCTCTTTTACTTCCTCGCCGCCCCCCAGGCGGGGATCGCGACCATCCAGACAGCGGGCGGCGGGGCCTCCAGTTGGGTCTCCGCGGTCGATCTGGTGAGCCTGTTGGCCCTGGTGCAGATGCTCGCCGCCGAGGTGATCGCCCTGGTGTTGGGTCTCTGGCTGATGTTCCGTACCACCCAAGCGGCCGGCCAATTCCCCAAGGCCGCTTAGCCTGACTCGGCGCCCTTGGCCTGCTGCCCCGACCCCGGTCGGCGGCGGCCGGGTCGGCGTTGACACAAGGACCGGCGGCCCCCGTGGCCGCCGGTTCACTGACTCACTGCATCCATGAGGGCCGTTTCAATGACGAATTTCTGGGACATTCTCTATCTGATGGCATCGACCTTCCTGTTCGTTGCCTATTTGATCATTCTCTTTCATATTGTTTTCGACCTGTTTCGCGACCCCGAGCTGGCCGGGGGCTACAAGGTCCTGTGGCTGATCGGCCTCGTGTTCCTGCCGTTCCTGACGGCACTCGGCTACGTCCTCGCCCGCGGCCGCGGCATGGCGCACCGGCAACAGGCGGCGCTGCAACGGGCCAGGTCGGATACCGAGGCCTACATTCGGGAGGTCGCGGCAAAGTCCCCCGCCGAGCAAATCGGCGATGCCAAGGCCTTGCTCGATGTCGGCACCATCAGCCAGGGCGAGTTCGACCGGCTCAAGCAAAAGGCGCTCGCCTAGCCGCCTGGCCGCCGAGTCGCGGCGCGCAGACTCGGCCGTACCCATCCTCAACCCAGTGCAGGAGCCATCGCCACCATGAATGTCTTAGCCACCTTCTCTGCGCCCGCCCGCGGCCTGATCATCGCCGGGGCCGTCGCGCTCGTCGTGACCTTGATGAAGACCGCGGCGCCGCTGCTGACGCCGCTCCTGCTCGCCATCTTCATCGCAATCGTCGCCACCCCGGCGCTCGCCTGGATGCGCCGCAAAGGCGTGCCGAAATGGGGCGCCCTGTTCGTGATCGCGTTTGTGCTGCTCGATGTCGGCAGCCTGCTCGCGCTGATGACGACCGGGTCGCTCGAGGGCTTCAAGGACAGCCTGCCGGGCTATCAGGAACGCTTCGCGGCACTGGCCGAGCACTTCGGCGGCATGATGGCGGGGACCGGGGTCGACAACCCGGCCGCGGCGGCGACTGACCTGATGGACCCGGCCAAGCTCAAGGCCCTGGTGCCGCGGATGTTGTCCAGCGCCGGCAGCGTCTTCGCGACCGGGCTCCTGGTGCTGCTCACCGTCATCTTCATCCTGCTCGAAGTGCCGACCATGATGCCCAAGCTGAAGGCGGCCTTTCATATCACGCCGGACGGCGAGGCGCGCCTGCAGCGGATGCTGGACAACATCAATCGCTACATGCAGATCAAGGCCCTGACCAGCCTCGCCACCGCCGTCTGTGTCTGGCTCCTGCTGTGGTTTTTCGGGATCGACTTCGCCATCCTGTGGGCGGTGCTGGCCTTCTTTCTGAACTTCCTGCCGGTGGTCGGCAATATCGTGATGATGATCCCGCCGGTCCTGCTGGCACTGGTGCAGGTCGACCTGAGCACGGCACTGATGGTCGCGGCCGGATACCTTGTGATCAACACCGCGATCGGCAATGTCATCGAGCCGCGGATCATGGGCAAGGGGCTCGGCATCTCGACGCTGGCGGTCTTCATCGCCCTGCTGGTCTGGGGCTGGCTGTTCGGCACCGTCGGCATGTTCCTGGCCGTGCCGCTGACCACGGCCCTGATCATCGCGCTCGATGCGAGCCCGCATACCCGCCCGCTCGCGATCCTCATGGGGCCGGCGATCAGCGAGGAGCCCGCGGAAGCCTTGGCAGCGGAGCCGGACACGGCCGGAACGGATAACTGAGGGGCCTCGCGCGTCGCGTTACGGTCATAAAGCCGACGCCTCGCCGACGGTTGCCGAGTAGCGGCCTGGCGTGCGGTGCCGGCAAAGACACCCCGCCCGTCCGCCCCCACGGGCGGCCTTTGTTTTCGGTCGATCATAAGCCTGTAACACAGAGGGGGGCTTGGGCAATGGACAAGACACCATCGAATGCACAGGTCTTTCTGGCTCGACTGGTGGTCGCGCTGTCGATCGCTTCGGTCATCGTCGGCCTCGCGTTGTGCGGCTTCTCGGACGAAGTTCGCACGCGCGTCTGGCAGAACCTGCTCGATCGTCCGGGTGGGCCGATGGTCTTTCGCTTCGTCCTCCAGCCCATCATGGCGACGATTGCCGCGCTGCGCGATGGCGTGAACGACGCCCGCACCGGGCGCTCTCCTTTTCTTTGGACCGTCCTCACCGATCCGGCGCAGCGCGGCGGTCGGCTGGATGAGGCACTGATCGCCACGGCACGTATCATTCTCCTGGGCTTCGCCATGGACACGATCTACCAATTCATCGAATTCGAGACCTTCCGTCCCGCTGAGGTGGTGATGATTGCGCTCTTGCTCGCCTTTGTGCCCTACCTGGTGGTGCGCGGCCTGGTCACGCGAATCGCGCGCCGGTGGGTCGGCGATGGGTCTTCAAGCGATATCCGGTGATTTGGCGAAGATACTTGGACCTATGACGAAGATGACGCGCATGGAGCGGCTTCGGGCGGCGGCCCGCCACCTGAAGCCTGATCGCAGCCATCTCGCGGCCGATTTGGTCGCCGCGCCGGGCAAGGCTTAGCAAGCCATGCGACCCCCAACGATTTTAGGGAAAACAACAGTGCCTGCCGTAGATGCCCCCAGCGTGACGCCCCCGCCGCTGCCCGCGCACGCCCCGCCGGGCTTCCATCTATTGGCCAAGCCCAGCGGCTCCACCTGCAACATCGATTGCACCTATTGCTTCTTCCTGTCCAAGGAATCGCTGTACCCGAACGACAAACACCGCATGTCCGAGGCCACGCTCGAGGCCTATCTGCGGCAGTTGCTCGAGTCGCACCGCACGCCGCAGGTCACCGTGGCGTGGCAGGGCGGCGAGCCCACGCTGATGAAGCTCGACTTTTTTCGCCGCGCGGTCAAGCTGGTCGAACACTACCGCCGGCCCGGCCAGGCGGTGCAGCACACCTTCCAGACCAACGGCCTGCTGCTCGACGACGACTGGTGCCTGTTCTTCAAGCAGCACCACTTCCTGGTGGGCTTAAGCGTCGACGGCCCGCGCGAGCTGCACGACACCTACCGCGTCGACCGCCGCCGCCAGGGCACCTTCGACCTGGTGATGCGCGGCTGGCGGTACTTGCGCAAGCACGAGGTCGACTTCAACATCCTGTGCACCGTGAACGCCGCCAATCAGCAGCACGGCCGCACGGTCTATCGCTTCTTCCGCGACGAACTGGGTGCGAAGTGGGTGCAGTTCATCCCGATCATCGAGCGCGCCACCGAGCAAACCATCCGCATCGCCAACCAGGGCTGGACCGAGCAGGCCGGCACGAAGCGCCTGCTCTATACGCAAACCGGCAATCTGGTGACTGATCGTACGGTGGGCGCTGAACACTACGGCCGATTCCTCATCGACATCTTCGAGGAGTGGGTGCGCAATGACGTGGGCCAAGTCTACGTGCAGCTCTTCGACGTCACGCTGGAGGCATTCTTCGGCCGCCATCTGTTGTGTATCCACGCGCCCACCTGCGGCTATGGCCCGGCACTGGAGCACAACGGCGATCTCTATTCCTGCGATCACTTCGTCGAGCCAAAGTACAAGCTCGGCAACATCCACCAGACGCACCTGCTTGAGCTGGTGGCCTCGCCCGAGCAACGCAAGTTCGGCCAGGACAAGCGCGATACGCTGACGGCACAGTGCCGGGACTGCAAGGTTCGCAACTGGTGCAATGGCGGCTGCCCCAAGGACCGGTTCGCGCTGTCCCGCGACGGGGAACCCGGCCAGAACTACCTGTGCCCAGGGCTTGAGCGCTTCTTCACCCACACCGGGCCGACCTTCAACGTCATGGTGCAACTGCTGCGGCAGAACCGCCCTCCCGCCGACGTGATGGCGTGGGTTGCCGAGCAGGATGCAAGGCAAGGCGCTTATCGGCCTTGCCCGTGCGGCAGCGGCAAGAAATTCCGCTTCTGCCACGGCGACAAAGCGCCAAACTCGCCCTTCAGCGGGGTCAGTCGCGACCTGACGACGCCGTGAGGGCGCGTTGTTTCCAGAACCGGGTTGCTTCGAAGCGATCCGGAGTTTGTGTCATCACTAACCGGAAGAGACCATGGCTGCTAAGAAACCGAACATCCTGATCCTCTGGGGCGACGACGTGGGCTGGTGGAACATCAGCTACAACAGCCGCGGCCAGATGGGCTACCGTACGCCCAACATCGACCGTGTGGCCAATGAAGGCGTGGCCTTCACCGACTACTACGCGCAGCAAAGTTGCACCGCGGGACGCGCCGCGTTCATGACCGGCCAGAACCCGATCCGCACCGGGCTGACCAAGGTGGGCATGCCCGGCGGCACCAACGGCCTGCAAGCCGAAGACCCGACCATTGCCGAGTTGCTCAAGCCGCTGGGCTACGCCACCGGCCAGTTCGGCAAGAACCACTTCGGCGACCGCGACGAACACCTGCCGACGATGCACGGCTTCGACGAGTTCTTCGGCAACCTGTACCACCTGAACGCCGAGGAAGAGCCCGAGGACCCGGACTACCCAAAGAACCCTGAGTTCAAGAAGAAGTTCGGGCCGCGCGGTGTGCTGCACTGCAAGGCCGACGGTAAGGGCGGGCAGACGGTCGTCGACACCGGCCCGCTGACCAGGAAACGCATGGAGACCATCGACGACGAGGTGACCGAGCGCGCGCTGCGTTTCATCGACGAGACGCACCAGGCGGGCACGCCCTTCTTCCTCTGGTACAACACCACGGCGATGCACTTCCGCACCCACTGCGCCGAAAAGCACAAGGGCAAGAGCGGCCAGGGCGACTACAACGACGTGATGGTGGCGCACGACGAGAACGTCGGCATGATGCTGGACAAGCTCGATGCGCTGGGCATTGCCGAGGACACCATCGTCATGTATTCCACCGACAACGGCGTACACTTCAACACCTGGCCGGATGCCGGCATCACGCCGTTCCGCTCCGAGAAGAACACCAACTGGGAGGGCGGCTGGCGGGTGCCGTGCTTCGTGCGCTGGCCCAGCCAGTTCAAGGCCGGCACGGTGCTCAACGGCATCGTCACCCACCAGGACTGGCTGGCGACCTTCCTCGCCGCCGCCGGTGAGCCGGACATCAAGGAGAAGCTGCTCAACGGCCACACCGTCGGCGAGAAGACCTACAAGGTCCACCTCGACGGTTTCAACATGCTGCCCTATCTCAAGGGCGAGGTGCAGGAGAGCCCGCGAAATTTCTTCTTCTACATCAGCGACGACGGCGACATCCTGGCGATTCGGATGCAGGATTGGAAGGTGGTGCTGATGGAGCAGCGCGCCAAGCAACTGGCGTGCTGGATCGAACCTTTCGTGAAGCTGCGCGCGCCGAAGCTGTTCAACCTGCGGCGCGACCCATTCGAGCGTGCCGACGAGAACTCGAACAGCTATTGGGACTGGTTCATTTCACATACCTACGTCGTCTACATGATGCAGGCCGTGGTCGCCAGCCAAATCGAGAACTTCGTGAAGTTCCCGCCGCGGCAGAAGCCGGCCTCGTTCAATCTTGACGCCGTGATGCGCGATCTGGAAGAGGCGGGCAGCGGCCGCAACCATTGACCTGCGCGCCCCATCGGCCGCCCCGATGGGGCCGCGTCCTGATGGCCGGTTGCGGCAACTCCCAGGCTGCCAAGGCGGCGCTGCGCTGTTGCACGGACGCTGCGGACGCAACCGGCGTCATGTCCGAACATCGAGCGACCGCCGGCGCTAGCAGGCTGTCGGACTTTCGGGGCCGGGCCCCAAATTCGGCCACCGATTGATCGTTTTCGGTTGTCCCAGGCGAAATCTGCGGCTCTCGCGTTGGGCCAGGGCTTCAAATTTCGCTTCCTTCAGCCTCCGCATGTCGAACCGCCCGGATCGCGACAGTCGCTGCCAGTCCTTGAGGAACGACTTCATATAGTCCGCCGCACGCGGCGGCACCGCACGCTTACTCGCGGCTGGCCTTGTCGAGGTCATCGAACAGAACGGCCGCGGTGGTGAAACGGGCGTGGTGCTGACGGGCGATCGTATCGGCCTCGGCCATCGCCGCGCGGGTCTCGGCGTTCGGCGCCTCCAGGGCGAAGGGAAGCCGCTGTTCGGCGGCGACGCGCGTCAGGAATACGCGAACGGCATCGGACATGGTCAGGCCCATCGCTGCCAGCGTCGCGTTCGCCTGGGCCTTGACCTGCTCGTCGATCCGCACGTGGATCATGGATGTGGTCGTCATGGGGTCCTCTGCTCAGCGAGATGAGATACATTGTAGCGCAGTGGGCGCCGGCGCGGGCACCTGCAGGGCGGCGAAGCCGCCTCGATCCGGCGGACCACCCCGGCGGCCTCAGTCCATCCGCACCTCGAGCCGCTCACCGCTCGCGCGCAAGCGGCCTGCCGGTGCCCCCTTGCCCGCGCTTGCGGGGCCCGGGTGCCTCATCGTCACAGAGTCGGTGTCGCGCAGGCGACCGGCGATCCAGTCGTCGGTCCACCGCGCCGCGGCGAGCTGCGGGGGACATCGAGGACCGAGGTCCTGGCGCCGCTCGCGCCCAGCGAGATCGACCGCAGGGTCTTCGATGTGGCGTGGCCGACAAGATCGTTTATGTGAAGTGGGAGACCGGGCGAGCGTTGTCGACGCACACACCTGCATCGCAACAACGACAGGATTGAGAAAAATTCCCCGATCATTCAGTATTCAAGGCGGTCAGCCGACCGACCTTTTTTCCCGCCCTGCGGCTGTTGAGCCGATAGCGTCCACCTCGATCAAATCACCGGAAGGTCTTGTCGATCCCGTCCGCCGTCCCCGAATCCCTTCCGTCGCGACCGCTTGAGCCTCAAGGAGCCAACGATGGCCACCGAATTGTTCGACGCCGCCGAATTCGACGACAGCAACCCTGAGCCCCGCTGCCCCTGCGTTCTGCTGCTCGATACCTCAGGCTCCATGGCCGGCGAGCGCATCGCGGCGCTGAACGCGGGCCTGGTTTCCTTCGCCGAGGAACTGACCCAGGACGAGTTGGCCCGGGTGCGAGTCGAGATCGCCATCGTGAGCTTCGGCGGTCGCGCCGAGCTGGCCGCGGATTTCGTTACCGCCGACCGCTTTTCCCCGCCGGTCCTGGGCACCGCCGGGGATACCCCCATGGGCAGCGCCATCGACTTGGCGCTGGACCTCATCGAGTCCCGCAAGCAGACCTATAAGGCCAACGGCGCGCCCTATTTCCGCCCCTGGATCTTCCTCGTCACCGACGGCGAGCCCACCGACGGCAATCGCTGGCAAGAGGCCGCGCGGCGGGTCCAGTCGGCCGAGTCCGGCCGCAAGGTCTCCTTTTTCGCGGTCGGCGTCGGCG
Source organism: Candidatus Thiodictyon syntrophicum (assembly GCF_002813775.1). Lineage (NCBI taxonomy): Bacteria > Pseudomonadati > Pseudomonadota > Gammaproteobacteria > Chromatiales > Chromatiaceae > Thiodictyon > Candidatus Thiodictyon syntrophicum. The sequence goes on along the minus strand of NZ_CP020370.1, from coordinate 4,369,817 downwards.
CGGCGAACCTCGACATACTCGGGCAGATCAACCCGGCGCGCGCGCCGCTTCTGCTCCAGGGGCTCAAGTTCCGCGAGATGTTCCAATGGCTGTCGGCCAGCATGCAAAGCGTGTCGCGCGCCGAGCCGGGTGCCGACGTACCGCTCCAGACACCGATCGGCTGGGCCAGCACCGGCACCGGGGCATGACCTGGCGGGCCTACGGCGCGTCGGTGTGCGGCAGTAGCCACCGCCGCACCGCTCTGCCCTGCCAGGACGCCCATGGCTGGCGCAGCCTCCCGGGCGATGCCGGCATCCTGTGCGCGGTCGCCGACGGCCTGGGCTCCGCTGCCCGGGCCGAGACCGGTGCCCGGTGCGCGGTCGACGCCGCGCTGGATGCGCTGAAATGGGCGCTTGCCGCCGACCCGCCGCCGACCGGAGAGACCGCGGTCGCCGAGACGGTGCGTGCCGCCTTCGCCGCTGCCCGCGTCGCGCTCGAAGCCGCCGCCGGGGACGCCCCGTTGCGCGACCTCGCGACGACCTTGATCCTCGCCGCCGCCGCTCCCGGCTGGACCGCGGTCGGACAGATCGGCGACGGCGCGGCGGTCGGCAGTTGGCCGGACGGACGGTTGGAGACCTTAAGCCTCCCCCAGCGTTGCGAATATGCCAACGAAACGGTTCCGCTCACCGCAGCGGACGCGCTCGATCGGGTTCAAATCCGGGTCTGGCCGGCGCCGGTCCAGTCGTTGGTTCTGTTCAGCGACGGATTGCAGTCGCTTGCGCTGAACCTCGCGAGCGGCAGCCCATTCGCGCCCTTTTTCGCGCCTTTCCTGCAAGCCCTCGCCGACCCCTTCGACTCCGACGCGACCAGCGCGCGACTCGCCGCCTTCCTCGATTCCGAGCGGGTCTGCGCTCGTACCGGCGACGACAAGACCCTGCTCGCGGCGGGGCTCGCCGAGCGGGCCTGACCCATGCCGACGCTACGCGGTTCAGACGGCTCGGTCTATGAGACGAATCGGGAGCTTGCCCGGGGCGGCGAGGGTCATTGTCGAGAGCCGCGGCCGACCCGACCTGCTCGCCAAGCTCTACCTGCCAGGCCAGGCGAGCGCCGAACGCTTCGCCAAGCTCCGTGCCATGCTCGCCGACCCGCCGCGCGACGAGATGCGGCTCAGCGAATTCAAGCACCCATCCATCGCTTGGCCGCTTGCCGGCTTGAACGAGGGCAGGCGCTTCGCCGGTTTTGTCATGCCGCGCATCCACGGCGGGCACGCGCTGTTCAACGCCTATCTTCTTCCCCCTCGTGGGGCGCTCGATCTCGATTGGCGCGCCCGGCATCAGGTCGCCAAGAACCTGTGCATCGCCCTCAACGCCCTGCACGCCAAGGGCTATGTCATGGGCGACATCAACGAGCGCAACATCCTGGTCAACGCGCAAGGACTGGTGACCCTGGTCGATACCGACTCCTACCAGGTCCGTGCCGGCCCGGTCGTCCACCGCTGCACCGTCGGCATGCCGGAATACACCCCGCCAGAACTGCACGGCCAGCGTTTCGACCGGATTGACCGCAGCCCCGAGCACGACCGTTTCGGGCTCGCTGTCCTGGTCTTTAAGCTGCTGATGGACGGACGCCACCCCTTCGCCGGGGTACCGACCGACCTGCAACGCTCCTACGGCAAGGTCGATGAGTGGTGCATCAAGAGCGGCATCTTCCCCTGGTCGGCCAACGCGCATTTCCGCAAGCCCCGGCGGCGCGTGCGCTCGATAGCCTCGCCCCCAGATTGGCCGCCCTCTTCGTCCGGTGCTTCGTCTCCGGCCACAGTGCATCGGCGGCGCGGCCCATGCCGAGCGAATGGATAGACGCGCTCGACCGTGCTCGCGTGCGCCTGGAGCGCTGTGCGAGCGGGCGACATTGGCGTTACCCGGAGGGCGGGGAATGCCACCTCTGTCGGCGTGCAGCAAGCGCAAAGGCGAGGCCGGCGGTTGGGAAGGTCCGGCCGCACCAGCCGCCCGTCGAGCCCCGGTCGCAGCCGGTCCAGCCGCGGCCGACGGTCAAACCCGCGCCGCCGGTACCGGTAACGACTCCCCGCCCGACCCCTGTCCGAAATCAGTCGACGTCACAGGATAAAGTTCGCTCTTGGGTTTCATCTCTACTTGTGTACGGACTTCTTCCTGCCGCCCTGATGGGCGACGCTGCTTGGATGGCGACAGACCCCGACCTCTGGTTTCAGGTTAATTCTACTTTGTCACCTTGTCCAACGCTTTGATTATATTAATATTATCGACGGGGAAAATATCCCCTATTCAAAATAGAATCTGGCGCTCGACTCGCTGCATTAATTGCAAATATATGATTTATAACGCCTTATGCTGGATTGGTCGAAATATCCGTATCCTTGCACTCAGCGCCACCGAATTAAGGTGACAAAGTAGAATTAACAAAGTGATTTTTTTGATCTCCGCCCTATATTTGCTCGTCCTAAGGTTGCGCAAATGAAACGATTGCAGCCCCATCGCTCAAGATCTCGACCGTACCCATTGCTACATTGACATTGATATTGACAAAAGGCTACAACCAACCTCTGCATTTTTTGAGAACAACTTGAGGATGTCTGAAAAGACTAGCCGCCACTGACCATAATTCCGAAAAGCTCCTTGAATCTCTAAATCAGAATATTCGGCAAGGAATCCGTGAACGTGTTTGGATAGCACGCATATATGCGGCCAATCTCTGGTCGACCCTTTTCATTGGCGGCGCCGACCGTGTCATGAACGCGCAGGCGCTTCTTCGTCAAACTGGCTGCCAATAAGAGATTATTGAAATGGATTACGACCCTGCACTCTGCAACCCTGACGACAAAGAAGACTGCGATAATTATGAAGAACAAAAGGCGATGGACGAGGTGCTTTCTGGAAAGCCAAATAAGGGTTTGCCTCACACATCGCGGGCTTTAGGTCTCAACGAGCTAGGCATGGCTGCAGAAAATCGATACCTAGCGAATGAAGACGCTTACCTGCCGATCGCTAAGGCAGCAGTCGCAGACCAGTTTTCGTCCGGCGCCGCCGTTGAGGTTTTCTATCAAAATATCGGAGGCCAAAAACGTAAGAACCTGTTCCTTCGGACAGCGGCATTCTACTATGTCTTGATTAAGTACGGCGACTGGGTGGTTACGGCACCCGATTGCAACCCCATTATCGACTACCTAACTAATTCGTACAAAATAGTTGGTCTGTTTGCGCTCATTGAATCTCTTTCGGATGAGACGCACGAGGACTTTCACGCCTGGCTCGGCAACAAAGCGAATATCTCGTTTCCCATAAATGATTACGGCGAGCTGAATGATCTGCACGCGAAATACAAAGCCACCTGTGGGTCTATACGACGATGCGTCAACTTCTTCTCAAGACTCTCCCCGAACAGGCAGGAAGAACTCTGCAAGTCGATCAGAATTGACAACGAGCCAATCCAAGATATAAAGAAACTAGCACAATTTCTCTATGACACGAGAAGCAAGTTCGTTCATGAAGCGGAACTGGTTCTTAATATGTCAGGATCAACAATTCATCTTGGCCACAAGAAGCCAAATTTACACGGCGCTCAGGATGCCCATGATGCTGTTGAGCTTTGAGGAAGGCTTGGTCGCTTATTTTCGCGAAACCCCAGTCTAAGGAAGCGCTGATTAATTCCGAATTCGAGCGTCAGCGGGCTGGCAAGGCATTGTTTGCGTTGAGTCTACTCCGGCGATTTTTGAATTGATCAGCGTCTCCCTCACGCCTCCGGATACCGCGCATCCTTGGGGACAATTTACTTAAATTCGCCAGACTATGAAGAGAAAATAGGGGACTTGCCACGATAGTGTTCGGTAGTGTTCTGAGGAATACCTGCGACATGACCGCGGTTTCCTGTTTTTCTTGGGGAAATTCAAGAAATCGTGGTCTGCCAGGCCTTGATCATCGTTCCGGCCACCCCCGTTACGCCGCTACCGGCAGGAGCGCGGGCGGCTTGGGCGGGCGCGGTCGTCGGCGCGCTGGCGGCGGGGGCAACGGCATGCGCTGGAGCACCTGCGCGAACAGCGTTTCGTGGGCCCGGCCGAAGAAGCGCTCAGCGGCAGTGGTCCCGTCGGGGCGACGGAGGTGGAAGTTATGTACGGCGGTCAGTGCCTCGAGCTTGCGGTCGCTCAGGCGATGTCGGCCATGGTGATGTAGGGACAGTTGGCCGTTGCGCCCCTCCACGCTGGAACTGCTGCGCTGGAACAGGTCGGCGCAGTCACCGGCCACCTGTTCGAGGCGCGCGCGCTCGGCCTCTGGGAGGGCCTGGAGCGGATGATCGCGTTGGCGCAGCGGTTCGAGCAACTGCCGGCTCAGGGCGTGCAGACGGTGGCGCGGTTCAGCGAGCGTGCTGCGATTGGCGACGCGCTCGAGGTAGAGCGCCGGAATCAGCTGCGTGAGCAACGCCAGTTCCACGGCGGGCGGCAGATTCAGCGCCTCGACCTTGGCCTGCACGGTCGCAAAGAAAAAGGTAATGGTGGCAAGGAACTGAATCGTCAGGCGCTGCGCCTTGGCCAGGCGCTCACGGGCGCGCGTTGGCAGATCGGCCGCGTCGGCCAGCTGTTGCAGCCGCGTCCACACGTCGGCAAAGCGTTGCGCGATGCGCGCCACGGGCTGCGCCTGTCCCTGCTCCAACTCATAGGGGTGATAGAGGGTCCCCAACTCACGCACCAGTTCACGGGCCTCGGCCTGACGCGCTTGCGCCTGTACCTGATCGGCTTCGGCCTGCACCACGACCGCCAGGGCGGCTTCAATGCGGGGCGCGAACGCCGGTGGGCGCCCGCGCGGACGCGGGGATTGGGCGTCATAGGCCTGCGCGGTCGCCCGCTCAGCGTCCAGCGACGTCTGGGCGGCCGCGACGCTGGCGCCCGCCTGTTTCACGTGGCGGACCAAGTGTAGGCTGGTGCCCTTGGACACCTCCTGTTGCACATGAAACAGGTCCGGGGAATGATGGGCCGCACAATCCGTCTGGATATGGCGGCGCAACGCTGTGGCCTCGTCGCTGGTGCCCTGGATCACGGTCACGTTCAAGCCGTCCAGACCCGCGCGCAACGCCTGCGTCCAGGTGGCCGCCGGTGTCCTTCCGGTAAGGCTGCATGAAATCCCGTCCCTAGCCCGGTAGCGTAGGAGCCCCGTTTTTGGTGATCCGGAGGCTCCACGATGTCACTGTCACTTGCCGCCGCGGCCGATCTGGCACAGACGGCCGCGGCCTTTGCCCACTGGCGCAACACCACGTCCCAGGGCGCGCGCATTCCCGCGGAACTGTGGTCGCGGGCGGTTGAACTGGCCGCCCGCCATGGGGTAAGCAAGGTCGCCACGACGCTGCGACTGGACTACGCCGGTTTGAAGCGGCGGCTGACGGCGCGGACAGCGCCCCTGCCGGTGCCCACCACGGCGCCGCCGGCCTTTGTGGAAATGATGCTGGGCTTACCACCGTCGGGGCCGGGCTGCGTGCTGACCCTGTCCGACGCCCGTGGTCGTTCGTTGCGCATCGAGTGGACCGGGGCGGCGACCGGCGAGGTCGCGACGGTGGCGTGTCGCCTGTGGGAGGCGGCGCCGTGCTTGCCCTGACCCCGCAGTTGCGGGTCTTGGTCGCGACGGACCCGGCGGACTTTCGCCAAGGCATTGATGGTCTTGCCCGGCGGGTGCGCCAGGTGTTGGCGGACGAGCCCATGAGTGGAGCACTCTTCGTCTTCCGCAACCGCCGCGGTACCGCGATCAAGCTCCTGGTCTACGACGGCCAGGGTTTCTGGCTGTGTCAGAAGCGCCTGTCCGAAGGCCGCTTTCGGCACTGGCCGAGCGGCCCGCCGGGGCAGGTGCTGGCCCCCCAGGAACTGGCGGTATTGCTCGCCGGTGGGGATTGGCGCGCCGCGGCGGGGGCGCCGGTGTGGCGGGCGTTGACGCCGGGGGCGTGACGTGGCGGTGTACGATGCGGTATAACGCCGTGTATGAACACGACGCTCCTGCACCACCGGCCAGTCGCGGCATGAGCTGGCGTAAGAACCCGCGCACCCCGCGGGTGTCGGTCCCCATCGCGCGACTCGATGCCATTGTCGAGCGCACCCGTACCCAAGCGCTGCCGGTGGATGACCACGCCACCCTCAAGGCGGCGGTCGACACCTTGGCGCGCCTGACCGAGGAACTGGAGACCACGACCACCACCCTGGAGCGGGTGCGTCGGCTGATTTTCGGACCCCGCACCGAGACCACGGACACGGTCCTGGGCAAGGACCAGCCAGCGCCGCGCGATGCCCCGGCGCCGCCGGCCGACGCCGACCCGGCGGCGCCGGGCGCCAGCGACGGCGATGCCACGCTGCCGCCCCACCAAAAGACACGCACTGGCCACGGCCGCAACGGGGCCGACAAGTATCCCCGCGCCCCGCGCATCCCGGTTGCCCACGCCACCTTGAAGCAGGGCGACCCCTGTCCCGAGCCCGGTTGCACCGGCCGGGTCTATGTCCAACGCCAGGAGCCCGCCGTCCTGGTGCGCGTCACCGGCGTGGCGCCCCTGCAGGCGCAGGTCTACACCCTGGAGCGGCTGCGCTGTGGGCTGTGCGGCACGGTGTTTACGGCCGACCCCCCCGCGGGCGTGGGCGCGGCGAAATACGACGCGACCGCCGCCGCCATGATCGCCTTGCTGAAATACGGCTGCGGGCTGCCGTTTCATCGCATCCAACGCCTGGAGCAGGCGCTGGCCATCCCCCTGCCGGCCACTACCCAATGGGATGTGGTCGCGGCGGCCGCGCCGTGCCTCGCCCCCGCGGTGGAGGAGCTGGCCCAGCAGGCGGCGCAGGGCACGGTGCTCTATAACGACGACACCACCATGCGCATCCTGAAATTCACCGCCGAGGCGCGGGCCGAGGCGCTGCCCCCGGGAGCTAACGCCGAGCGCACCGGGGTGTTCACCAGCGGCGTCGTCGCCGAGACCGTCAATGGCCCGATCGCCCTGTTCAAAACCGGACCTTGTCATGCCGGGGAGCACCTCGCCGAGGTCCTCAACCGGCGCCACGACCCCGTGCCCCCGATCCAGATGTCCGACGCCCTGGCGCGCAACACCCCGGGGGATCATCCCACGCAGGCCGCGTCCTGTATTCCCCATGGGCGCCGCAAGTTCGTCGAGGTCCATGACGCCTTTCCCGACGAGGTCGCCTTCGTGCTGGAAACCCTGCGTCCCGTGTTCCACACTGACCACCAGGCCCAGCACCAGGGACTCGACCCGCACGCGCGCTTACTCCTGCACCAACAGGAAAGCGGCCCGCGGATGCAGGCGCTCCACGACTGGATGGCCACGCAGTTGGAGACGCACGCCGTGGAGCCCAACTCGGGGCTCGGTCAGGCGATCCGCTACATGCAGAATCATTGGCAAAAAATGACCCTGTTTCTGCGCGTACCCGGCGCCCCGCTGAGCAACAACATCTGCGAGCGGGCGCTCAAGAAGGCCATCCTGCATCGCAACAATTCGCTGTTTTATCGCACCTTGAACGGCGCCAAGGTCGGCGATCTGTTCATGAGTCTGATCCATACCGCGGAACTGCACCAAGTGGCGCCGTTTGATTACCTGGTCGCGCTGCAGCGCCATCCCGCCGCGGTGGCACTCGACCCGCCGGCCTGGATGCCCTGGAATTACACCACGGCGCTGGCGCGCCTGGCCGCCGAACCCGCGCCGGACTGATCCCGCGGCGGCCCCGTGCCGCCCGTGCGGGCCTCCTCCCCACACCGCCCAAGGTCCCGACCCGTCACCGCGCTGGGGCGTGGGCGCGCACGGGCAGGCAGACGTCATCCCAGCTTGCTACTGGCGGCTCGCCCGCTCCGCCAACAGCGACAACGGCGGGCCTTGGGTTCGCCAATGACGCGGGGCTCCCACGCTACCGGAACCGCGCTCGGCATTCATGCAGCCTTGCCGGAAGGACACGGCCGCCGTGCGATCGGCGGCGTACTGTTCGCGCAGCAGAAAGTTCGACACCGGCTCCAACATGACCAACAAAATCTGCGGATGAAAGGTCTCATCCTCGCACGCCGTGATCGCGCGGTGCGGCATGCCCACCGCCAACGCCGCCCGTTGCTCACGCGCCACGGCGACCACCATCTCCTCCAAGGCCGCATTGAGGGCCTGGTGGGTGCCATAGCTCGCGCCGACGAACGCCGACAACCCACTCAACTTCAAGAATTCACACACCATCCGCACCCCGGCACCGCCGTGCAGCGTGATGACGAAGTGCGCCGCCACCACCACTTGGTGCAGCCACTGCACGCCCTCAGGGGTCGCCACGAAGGCTGCCAACACCGCCGGGGCCGCGCCGACCGGGGTCGGCTTGCACCAGTCCTGCAAGGTGCTGCGCGCCACGCCCAGTTCGGCGGCGACGTGGCGTTGCGGCTGCCCCGTCGCCAAGCGGGCCACGGCCGCCCCGCGCTGTTCGGCTCGCTCCAGGCGCGAGCGGTGCTTCACGACCCACCGCCGGCCGACCGCCGGACCACGCCCGATGGCGTCGACCCGATGTCTGCGCTAAAGTCGATCCCGGCAGGACCTTCGAACATCGTGCTTCTCCCTCGGTTTGTTTGCACTTCCAAGGGTACACAATTTCGCGGGTCCTGCCGCTCTCCAGTGGGGGTTAACCAAGCCCTACGCTAGGTCTTGGCCGGATTTATGATCAAGGCCGCTGACGGCGTATTAAATGTTCCGCTTTTAATGTTCCCCAGGTCGGATGGGCGTTGCAATCCGTGAAGAGTAACCGCCATGGCTTCAACCGCATTGCGAAGAACAACCCCTGGGGTGAGCAGTAGCCCGCCCTTAAGACCAGGGCAATCGCATCAGATAATTAGCAATTACTGTTAGACGAAACACGAGGATCACGTGACAATCCACTGACTTTTCTGTCTTGTGGAGTGGCGACGATGTGCGAAACAACCCTGGATCGGTCGCTGGCCGGGCATTTTTCCGCGCTGGAAGACCCGCGCTGCCCGATCAAGCGCCACCACAACCTGATCGACATGATCGTCATCGCCATTGCGGCAACGCTCTGCGGCGCGGACGGCTGGGTGGCCATCGCGCAGTTCGGACGCACGAAACGGCCGTGGTTTGCGCAGTTTCTGGAGTTGCCCAAGGGCATCCCGGCCCACGACACGTTCGGGCGGGTGTTCGGGTTGCTGGCGCCGGAAGCATTCGAGACGTGCTTTCGCGCTTGGGTGGCGTCGATTCGTGAAGTGATCCCCGGCGAGATCATCGCCATCGACGGCAAGACGCTGCGCCGCTCCCACGATCGGGCCAAGGGTCTGGCCGCGCTGCACGTGGTCAGCGCGTGGGCGACGGCCAACCGCGTCGTCCTTGGGCAAGTCGCCACCGACGCGAAGTCCAACGAGATCACGGCGATCCCGCAGTTGCTGGCGTTGCTGCGTCTCCAAGGCTGCATCGTCACCATTGATGCAATGGGCTGTCAGACCAAGATCGCCGAGCAGATCATCGAGCAGGGGGCCGACTACGTGCTGGCGCTCAAGGGCAACCAGGGCACGCTGGCCACCGAAGTCGAGGAGGCGTTTATCGATGCCGACGCGCGGGATTACGCGGGGGTCGACACGCAGATGCACGAAACCCACGAGCATGGCCATGGACGGGTGGAGACCCGCCGCTACCGGACCTTGGGTGATCTCTCCGGCGTACCGCGCAGCGCCCTGTGGAAGGGCATGAACATGATCGGCATGGTCGAGTCGCAGCGCGAAGTCGCTGGCAAGATCACCCGCGAAACTCGCTTCTACATCGGCAGTATCGCCACCGACGTGGCCCGCTTCGCCCGTGCCGTGCGTGATCACTGGGGCGTGGAGAACGATCTGCATTGGAGTCTCGATGTGGCCTTCCGCGAGGATGACTGCCGCGTGCGCGAACCGGGCGCCCGCGAGAACCTGGCCGTACTGCGCCACATCGCGCTGACGCGGCTGAAGAACGACAACACCAAGCTCGGCATCAAGAACAAACGCTTGAAGGCCGGTTGGGATGAACGCTACTTGACGAAGCTGCTTTTTGAAGCACCGGATGCCAAGCCAAAAACACGTGTATCAGATTCTCCGAATATTAGTGTAGCGTGATGCGATTGCCCTGCCCTTAAGACATAAGCTGCGGCAGATAACGAGTTCGCGATATTTATCAAGATTTCGACGGACCAACAGCGCAACTCATTTTCGATCACATCCGGATCATGAAGTGCTTTTAGAACTATTTTCATACCCTTGGCAAGTAGTGATCTTATTTCATCTAAATCGCCTCCACATAAAGAGTCAAAGCTACTCGCAATAGCTAAGGAATCCCTTCGCAGCTGATTAAGAAGAATATCCGGAGTAACAAGGAGTGCCATGGGAAAATAGGGGCGTACCAGGGATAAGTGGGCGAAATGAGCCGATCAGAAGTCAATCAGGGACAAAGCCGATCGGGGACAGACCCTTGGAATGAATAAGGGGCCAAGCTCAACTGAATCCGTCGGGCGGATGAGGATTTAATAGATCAAGCTTGGCCTCTTTTCCTACTCTTGAAGGTCTACTCGATCGCCGCCGTATCAGCGACCGCGACAGGCCAACACCATCTTCTCAAACCGGCAAAAGCTCTCGGAGCACCGCAAGCGCCCAAAATCCAACTGGACTTTCTTCAGGACCTGGATGGCGTGAACAGTGTCGTTATAGAGCCAACCTCTGGCCTGTTTGAATAGCCCTTTGACCTCGGCCTTCGGTTGCGGATGTCGATCCGGGTTCCTGACTCGCTGTACCGGGAACGGATGAGCGGGGGTAGACAAGAAGGCGCTCAGCGCTCTTTCGTTGGCAAGCAGCCAGCTTTCCAACTCCTGCTCGACACAGACCAGATACACCGGCGCATCCTCGGGTACGCCGGCCTCCGCCAGCAGGCTCAGGAGCTCGATACGCTCGGTGTGCCGACAAGGTTTGTCGGTTCGATCCGGCCAGGCTGGGCGCAAGTCCCAAACGATCAGCACGCACTCGCACCCGTCCTTGAGCAATCTGGCCGCGACCTTTCCGGAGTCTCGCAAGAGGTTCGCTTTGTTATCCAGTGTTTCGCTGCGCACTCGCATCCCGGGCCTGATACGCTCGATCAGGTATTCGCAGACCTGTTTGTCGGCGCCCTGGGGACCGCATTCGAGGATCAGGCCAAGCGAGGGGGCGGTCACTTCACCGCCTCGTGCAGCGACCCCATGGTGTAGAGGCGTCCTGGCGCAAACTCCTGCGACCACTCGCGCAGGGACGCGTCATCCGAGGGACGATGAAACCTCGGTTCGCCCTTGGAGTCGCGAGCGACCAGTACCAGATGCCGGAGCTCGAACAAGTCCAGAAGGTAAGGCGAATGGGTGGTGAGCACGACCTGGGTCGCGCCATCCAAGGTCGCAGACCGGATCTCTTCCACCAGCATATGGATACTGCGCGGATCCAGTCCGTTCTCGATCTCCTCGATGAGAATCAGCGGGGGTGGCTCGGGATGGCGAAGGAGGGCGAGCAGCGCAAGGACCCGCAATGTGCCGGTGGAGAGCATCCAGCCCGGAACCGGGTGTCCGGCTTCGGATAGCTGGATGTATGCCTTGCGCTCGATCTCCGAGGTCAACAGCGGCTGCAGGTCCGAGGCGTAGGGCAGGACGTAGCCGATCGCCTGAACGATCCCCTCCAGCGCACTCGGATCGCGACGCTGAATATCGAGCAGAAAATCCGCGATATTGCTGCCGTCCCTCGCTAGCCGGACCCGCCCTGGCGTGCGCCGCTGAGGCACGGGAAGCCCCATCCTTTCCGGTTGAAGGCTGAGAAACTGCCAGTCGCGGATGTGGTTGGCGATCTTCTCGAGTCCCTGGGTTCCAGGGAACGTCAGAATCGACCGTCCGGGGTCCCGCACGCCGGAGCGGTCGAAAAGCTTGCCGTTGGCATGTCTCGCGGTCTCCTCGGAGATCCGGATCTGGCTCGCATCCGGGTCGCTTTCGATCTCCATATGCAGAGAGGTACCCGTCTTCGGCGCAAACACGTCAGGCCCGAGATTGAGATCGAACGACATCAGCGCTCGCGACTGCCCTTTCGGCTCGTCCTGAGATGCTGCGAAGTGGCGAACGTGCTCGATACCCAGCCAGCGCTGCATGGCCGTGTCCAAGCCGTCCAGCACGATCGATTGGTAGGTCTCCAATGCCTCAATGAGACTGGATTTTCCACTCCCGTTGTGGCCCACGAAGACGGTGACTGGGCCAAGCCGGACGTAACCGCTGTTGGCGATCGCCTTGAAATTGCGAACCTGAACGGATCTCAGTCGCAGTGGGGGGGGCTCGGGGCGTTGGTGCATCGGCTTTGTCCGGGGCGTCCGCGGTGGATTTCCGCAAGTTTACGTGGTCTTGGCGTCGGAGATGGCCTCGAGGAAATAGGGGACGCACCACGGATATTTCGGCGGAATAGCGAGCGACGCGAGAGAGCGCCGAGCTAAGGTGATACCGTCGCCAATGGCAGAAACAGCGTCATCGGCAAGTCGGGCAGGGGGATGAACCCGTGGTGAAAGTAGAACGTCGATGCGGTCTCGTCCTTGGCGTCTGCGGTCAGGGAAATAGGGGGCGTACTACGAAATCGCTATCCCTGAGCAATCTGCGAGGTCGGTGCTCCGCTAGTTCTCCCGGTAGACAGCTTCTTTTCCGATGGCGAGTGCCAGAGGGAGCTTCTCGCCGATCCGCCGGGCCAGGGTGATCGAATGCCGCCGACAAAGTGAGGATCGCGTGCACGGATGACGGTTAATACATCCGTGCACGCTCAACTGGGTGATTGCGCGGCCAGGAGTGCATCGGAGAAATGCTCCGAGTCGGGGATGCCGGGTTGGTGCGTCCGCGACCCGCGGACGTTCAGATCTACGATGATTCCTGGAGCCGGGGGTAGATCTTGGCGACAGGATGTCGCTCGGACAGGGCCGTGGTCGGGCGAAAGCCTGTAAAATCAGGCATCCAAAAAAAGCTGAGCCCCGGTTGCATGCCGAAGCAGAGGCGGGTCCGGGGATTACGGGTAAAGAGTATATGGCGCAGCCCACAAGTGTCAAGATTTTCGGCCTTGAAGGAGGCGTGCTCGATGCGCTCGAGACTTCTCTTTCCCGACAAAGATTAGCGACATACGTCAACGCGGCAGGCGGGGACCGCGAGCAAGCCGTCCGGCTCTACACTTGGAACACGGCTGTCAGCGCGGCCTTCTACGGACCCCTACAGGGCCTCGAAGTTGCTTTACGCAACGCCATGCATGGCCAGCTTACCGGTGTCTACGGATTGGCTTGGTTCGATAACCCTGCCTGCGGCATGGATGCCGGGGCGCTCGATCGGATCGATCAAGCCAAGAGGACCCTGCGCAACCGCATTGCGCACCACGAGCCCATCTTCACCAGGCATCTTGAGGCTGACTACCGATCGCTGGTTAATGTCACAGGATGGATCTGCCCAACGACTGCATCGTGAGGCCCTGACGCCGACAGTTGCGGCAAGACCTCGCCGCTGACCCGTTGGCTGACGACGGTCTCCACCATTAGATGGAGCCGCCCCCCCAGCGCCTAGCCTCGCAATCGGAACATCCAGTCCAAGGCAAACTTCGCGAGCCTTCCGTAGGGCGGCTGCAGCACCGCCTGGATCGACGAGATGCGCGCCTGGCGAAAGACCGGCCGGAGCTTCGAGAAGGTCAGGAAGCCCTCATAGCCATGGTAGTGCCCCATGCCGCTCGCGCCGACGCCGCCGAACGGCAGGTCGTGTTGCCCCACCTGCACGATGGCCTCATTGACGCCGACGCTGCCCGAGAGAACCTCGGTGATGTACCGCTCGGCGAGTCGCTTGTCGTTGGTGAACGGATAGAACGCGAGCGGGCGGTCGTGAGCGTTGACGTAAGCGATGACCTCTTCGGCCTCGCGGTACGGCTTGACCGGCAGGAGCGGCCCGAAGATCTCCTCCTTCATGATCGTCATCTCGTCGCTCACCCCGAGCACAATGTGCGGGGCGAGCTTGCGGCGACTGGCATCGGGCTGCTGGTCCGGCGCCAGGTTGATGACGGTCGCCCCGCGCGCCTTGGCGTCCTCGAGCGTCGCGACCAGCCGATCAAAGGCCGGCTGATCGATGATCGTGGTGTAGTCCGGGCCGTTCAGGTCGGGAAAGCGCTCGGCGACGAGCCGCCTGGCATGCGCGACGAATGCCTCGATGCTGGCTTCGGGCAGGAACAGGTAGTCCACGTTCACGCACACCTGGCCGGCGTTCATGCACTTGGCCCAGAGGATGCGCTCGGCGGCCGTCGCGAGCGGAAAGTCGGGCGCGACCACCGCCGGGGCCTTGCCGCCCAGCTCCAGGGTAACCGGACAAAGGTTCGCCGCCGCAGACGCCATGACAGCGCGCCCGACGCCGCTCGAGCCGGTGAAAAGCAGGTGGTCGAACGGAAGTTTCGAAAACTCCGGGCCGCGTCCAAGGTCTTCGAAAAACGCGACCTTCCCGGTCGGCAAGTAGCGCGGGAAGACCTCGATCAGGAGGCGCGCGAGGTGTACGGATCGATCCGACATCTTCACCATGGCGTGATTGCCGGCGGCAAGGATGTCGACGAGCGGACCGAACGAGAGAAAGATCGGGAAGTTCCAGGGAACCATCACGCCCACCACCCCGAGAGGCTGGGGAACGACGCGGTTACTTGCGCCGGGGAAGGCGAGGTGGTCGACCGCTCGGCGCTGCGGACGCATCCATTTGGCGATATGCCCGATGGTGTCGCGGATGCCTTGGCGCACCGGGAAGAGCTCGCTCAGGCGTGTCTCGGTTGCCGGTCGCACGCCGAAGTCGGCGTCGATGGCCTCGATGATCGCCGCCTCGTTCTCTTTGAGGAACCTGTGCAGCGCCGCGAGGTCGCCCTTGCGCTGCTCAAGGTCAGGGTACGGATTGGCCCGGTGGGCGGCGCGTTGCAGTTCGAGGCACTGGGCAAGGGTGAGCGCAGACGATTCCATGGCTTAGATCTCTTTCTTCTCGGGACTTGCTCCGATCGCGCGTGAGCGATGTTCCGTCGCCGCGACCATGACTCGGCCAGCCGCGCGCCGCACGATGGTCGCGCAGTCGGCGGCCGACAGGTATATCGGCACCGGGTAGGTCCCGTGCGCCTCCGCCAGCGCACGCTGCACGATGGCGGGGACGTCGGCGTCGGCGATCTGCTCGATCGCTGTAGGGATGCCGATGGACGCGTTCAGCCGTCGGATGGCGGCGATGAGACTCGTCGCGAGCGACCGGGGGTCTTCGCCGTCCCGCCCGAGCCCGCAGGCACGCGCGAACTCCGACATCCGCGAGGCGGCGCCATCCACGTAGAAGTCGAGCACGTACGGGAGCAAGATCGCGTTCAGGTACCCGTGCGGGAGGTGATAGAGCGGACCGAGTTGGTGGGCAATCGCGTGGACATAGCCGACGCTCGCTTTGGTGAAGGCGAGACCGGCGAGGCAGGACGCGACCGCAAGGCTCTGCCGGGCGGCGATGTCGCGACCGTCCTCGCAAGCCCGGGGCAGATCGCGAAAGATCGCGCGCGTCGCGGCCACGGACAGGGCTCGCGTCTTCGGTGTTGCGAGCGTCGAGAGGTAGGACTCGATCGCATGCGTGAGCGCGTCCATGCCCGTGGCCGCGGTCACCTGCGGCGGAAGGCCGACCATGAGGTTCGGATCGAGCGCAATCGCCGCCGGCACGAGCTTGTTGTCGACGATGGCGAATTTCCGCCCGGCCCCCGGATCGGAGACGACGGAAACGACCGTCACCTCCGAGCCGCTGCCCGCCGTCGTCGGAATCGCGAAGAACGGCACGACGGGGGCGCGGACCTTGAAGTAGCCATCAAGGTCCTGCGGACGACGACCGCTCGCGTGACATGCGATCATGGCCTTCGCGGCGTCGATCGGCGAGCCGCCACCGACCGCAAGCACCGCTGTCGCCCCCGACGCCCGGAGCTGCTCGATCCCTGCCATGACGATGGCGATGGTCGGATCGGGCTCGACCTCCGAGAACACCGTCACCGCGAGGCCGGCCGCCTTCAACGCGTTCAACACCGGGGCGACGACCTTGAGCTCCACGAGCACCTGGTCGGTCACGACGAGGACGGACCGAGCGCCGCGGTCGGCGATCAATCGGGCGAGCTCGATCGATGAGCCCGGCCCCGTCAGCATGAACGGCGTCGGCGCCGGCGCGAGGCGAGCCGCGACGCCGAGCGCACGAATGCGCAGACGTGCGAACAGATGCGACATAGGGATAAGGGAAGGGATAGGAAATCCAACTGCACGGGCACGACGGCTCTGGAAGCAGGGAACTTAGCATCGAAGGAAGGTGCTCTGCAAGGGCGCAGTGCGAGCCGAGCAGGGCGAAGCTGCCCTAACCGAGGTCTTCTGTGTTCATGTCCTATTACCTGAGCGCCGACTCGTCCGCACCTATCCTGATCAGACCCGTACTCCTGCAGCAGTCTTGGCAGGTCGCTTTATTGCCTTTCTTTTGACCCTATCTCCGCCGAGGCCGGTCGCTGAATCCGCGGCCGGGCCTCCCGGCTCCGCTTCGATCACTCCCCCAGACGGACCGCATCACGCGGCCGAGGTGTCAGTCATGAGTTTGTTGCAGCAAATCGTTGAGGGTCTCCACGTCGCGAAGATCGAGGGTCTGGCCAAGACCTTCACCCGCCTGGGGCGGATCGGTTGTTGGCTCCTGATGTTCCGTACCACCCAGGCGGCCGGCCAGTTCCCTAAGGCCGCTTAAATTTGACCCGGGGAGTTCGACCATGAATGTCCTATCCACCTTCAGTGCGCCCGCCCGCGGCCTGATCATCGCCGGGGCCGTCGCGCTCGTCGTGACCTTGATGAAGACCGCGGCGCCGCTGCTGACGCCGCTCCTGCTCGCCATCTTCATCGCGATCGTCGCCACCCCGGCGCTCGCCTGGATGCGCCGCAAAGGCGTGCCGAAGTGGGGCGCCCTGTTCGTGATCGCGTTTGTGCTGCTCGATGTCGGCAGCCTGTTGGCGCTGGTGACGACCGGGTCGCTCGAGGGCTTCAAGGACAGCCTGCCGGGCTATCAGGAACGCTTCACGGCACTGGCCGAGCACTTCGGCGGCCTGATGGCGGGAACCGGCGTCGACAACCCGGCCGCGGCGGCGACGGACCTGATGGACCCGGCCAGACTCACGGCCCTGGTCCCGCGAATGTTGTCCAGCGCCGGCAGCGTCTTCGCGACCGGGCTCCTGGTGCTGCTCACCGTCATCTTCATCCTGCTCGAAGTGCCGACCATGATGCCCAAGCTGAAGGCGGCCTTTCACATCACGCCGGACGGTGAAGAACGCCTCCAGCGGATGTTGGACAACATCAATCGCTACATGCAGATCAAGGCCCTGACCAGCCTCGCCACCGCCGTCTGTGTCTGGCTCATGCTGTGGTTTTTCGGGATCGACTTCGCCATCCTGTGGGCGGTGCTGGCCTTCTTTCTGAACTTCCTGCCGGTCGTCGGCAACATCCTGATGATGATCCCGCCGGTCCTGCTGGCACTGGTGCAGGTCGACCTGGCCACGGCACTGATGGTCGCGGCCGGATACCTGGTGATCAACACCGCGATCGGCAATGTCATCGAGCCGCGGATCATGGGTAAGGGGCTCGGCATCTCGACGCTGGCGGTCTTCATCGCCCTGCTGGTCTGGGGCTGGCTGTTCGGCACCGTCGGCATGTTCCTGGCCGTACCGCTGACCACGGCCCTGATCATCGCGCTCGATGCGAGCCCCCATACCCGCCCGCTCGCGATCCTGATGGGGCCGGCGATTACCGAGGAGCTTGCGGAAGCCTCGGCAGCGGAGCCGGACGCTCGCGGCTCGGATGACTGAGGGACCTCGTGCGTCGGGCCTTGATCCTGGGCCCGGCCACCTCGCGATCTGTGGGGGCGCCGGTCCGCACAGCGGACCCTACAGATCGCGGCCTTACCTGAGCGTCCGCGCGACGAAGCGATCAGGGGCCGTCGCGGTTCCGGCCCGCCATCCACGCCATATTTTCCGGGTCGGAAAGGGATTCGCTAGCGGTCCGGCGTCATCCTGACCACCTGGAAGGCTTGATTGAGGTAGATGTCGGTCTTTCTGCCGTTGCAGCGGGCGTCGTCGATCTCGAAGGTCTTGTCGTCATCATCGAACTTCATCTCGCCACCGGAGCAACCCTGGGCGGTGAGGGCAGTCTCGATTGACGTGCGTTCCTGCGGCGTCACATCACGCCAGGCAAAGGCCGGCGCGGCGACGAGCATCCCGGCGAGCGCGAACAGTGGAATCTTCATCACATAACCTCTCATTTGCTATTGACATGTGGCGTAAAACCGATCGCATGACGGTGTATTCCGCCTGACTTTACCTATCGGGAAAGGCTCTTGCAACCCGCTTGGCAAGGGGATAGCTTGGCCCAACCTAGTACCGGCACGCAGGAATCGTAGAACCATTGCGGGCAGTCGGGAACGCAGGGGCGGCCTTGATCGTCGTTAACGACAACGATCGGCGATGGCTTCACGACTTCTGCGGTGTTGCACCAGGCGGATCAGTGTCCGCTGAGACTATCGTTGCGCCAACCGTCAATCCGGCGGGATTGATAAGGAGAAACCGATGCAATTCGCCACCCTGCTCGCCGGGCTCGATCGGCTGGCCCTGGCCTGGGCCGTCGATGGCCTGGGCCTCACGCTGCTGATCGCCTACCACCTGTATCTGCGGCGCGTCTTTCGCCTGGAGCCGGAGCGGACCTATCGCGGTCGCTCCAACCGGCTGCGCCGGGCCTGGGTCGCGACGGTGCGCGCCGGCGACCGGGATATCCTGGCCGTCCAGACCCTGCGCAATTGGGTGATGTCCGCGACCCTTTTCGCCTCCACCGCCATCGTGATCGCGCTCGGTGTCGTCGGGGTGGCCTTCGACCGGCTCGACCTGGGCGGCCTGTCGCAGTCGCTGAGCCTGGCGCCGAGCGGTCCGGACCTGGTGCGCTTCAAACTGCTGGTGCTCGCGGCCATCTTCGCCGGCGCCTTCCTGCATTTCGCCCTGGCGCTGCGCTATTACAACCACACCGGCTTTCTGATCAACCTGGCACCGGAGCACTTCACCGGCTCCGGTGTCGACCAGGTTGCCGACACCCTCAATCGTGCCGGCGGCCACTACCACCTCGGTACCCGCGGCTTTTTGCTGGCGATCCCGTTCGTGCTCTGGCTGATCGGGCCGGACTGGTTTCTGGGCGGTGTCGCCGTCTGCCTGGTGCTATTGTATCGCTTCGACTTTCTGGTCGACGGTGAGCCCGCGCGGGCGGTCGCGGCCCCCGGTGCCTTCGACCTCGGCGACCCCTTCGCCCTGCAGGGCGACGCGGTCCTGCACGCCCTGCACAGCACGGTGGACGGCCTGAGTACCGCCGAGGCGGCCAAGCGGCTCGCGGCCGTCGGTCCGAATCGGCTCCCGAGCCCGCCGAAGGACGGGCCGATCAAGCGGTTCCTGAAGCATTTTAACGATATTTTGATCTATATCCTGATCGCCGCCGCCGCCGCGACGGCGCTCAAGGGTTACTGGATCGACACCTGGGTGATCCTCGCGGTCGTGGTCATCAACGCCATCATCGGGTTCATTCAGGAGGGTAGGGCGGAGGACGCTCTGGAGGGCATCCGCAAGATGCTCTCGCTGCACGCCCACAGCCGCCGCGGCGGGCACTGGGTGGAGGTCGAGTCGGCCGACCTGGTGCCCGGCGACATCGTGCGCCTGCGCGCCGGCGACCGGGTGCCGGCGGACCTGCGCCTGCTCGAGGTGGTCAATCTGCGCATCGAGGAATCGGCCCTCACCGGCGAGTCGGTGCCGAGCACCAAGGGCAGCGAGCCGGTGGACGACGCGGCCGGCATCGGCGATCGGCACGGTATGGCCTACTCGGGCACGCTGGTGGCGGCCGGGCAGGGCACCGGGGTGGTGACCGCCACCGGACCCCATACCGAGTTGGGCCGGATCAACCGGATGATCGCGGAGGTGGAGACCCTGGACACCCCGCTGACCCGGCAGATGACCGCCTTCGGCCGGGTGCTCTCGGTGATCATCCTGGGGATGGCGGTGGCGATGGTCCTGATCGGCTGGTTCCTGCACAGCTTCGGGGTCGAGGAGCTGATGATGGCGACCATCGGGTTCGCCGTGGCCGCCATCCCGGAGGGACTGCCGGCGATCATGACCATTACGCTCGCGCTCGGCGTCCAGGAGATGGTGCGACGCAACGCCATCACCCGCAAACTCCCGGCGGTCGAGACCCTGGGGTCGGTCACCGTGGTGTGCTCGGACAAGACCGGCACCCTCACCCGCAACGAGATGACGGCCCGCCATGTCGTCACCCCGGTGGACCAGTACGACGCGGCCGGGATCGGCTATGCCCCGGAAGGGCACCTGTCGCTCCACGGTCAGCCGATCGCGGTCGCGGCCCACCCGGACCTGCGGGCCTTGATCGAGGTCATGGCGGTCTGCAACGACGCCGAGATCGCCGAGGAGGACGGTCACTGGCGGGTCATCGGCGAGCCGACCGAGGGCGCACTGCGCACCCTGGCCCATAAAGCCGACTTCGCCGCCGCGGACTACCCGCGCCTGGCGGTCGTGCCCTTCGACTCCGATCTGAAGTTCATGGCCACGCTGAACCGCCTGCCCGGGGGCGGGCGGCGCATCCTGATGAAGGGCGCGCCCGACCGGCTGCTCGATCGCTGCGCCGGCCAACGCGGTGCCGACGGGTCCGTGAAGCCGCTGGACCGCGCCTTCTGGGAGGACTGGATCGACCGACTCAGCGCCCAGGGGCTGCGGGTGCTGGCCGCCGCGAGCCGCGAGGTCGAGGCGGACCAGGACGACCTGGGCGTCGCCGATGTGGCGCAGGGGATGGTGTTGCTGGGTCTGGTCGGCATCATCGATCCGCCGCGACCCGAGGCGATCACGGCCATCGCCGCCTGCCGCCAGGCCGGCATCGCGGTGAAGATGATCACCGGCGACCACGCCGGCACCGCCAGTGCCATCGGCCGCGAGATGGGCATCACCACGGACGATCGCGCCGTCACCGGGGCCGAACTGGAGGCCGCCAGCGACGCACAACTGCAGACCATCGTCGCCGACTACGCCATCTTCGCCCGCACCAGCCCCGAGCATAAGCTGCGGCTGGTCCAGGCCCTGCAGGCCAATGGCGAGGTGGTGGCGATGACCGGCGATGGGGTCAACGACGCCCCCGCGCTCAAGCGTGCCGATGTCGGCATCGCCATGGGCATCAAGGGCACCGAGGCGACCAAGGAGGCGGCCGAGATCGTGCTGGCGGACGACAACTTCGCCTCGATCGAACGCGCGATCGAGGAAGGCCGCACCATCTACGACAACCTGCAGAAGTCGATCCTGTTCCTGCTGCCGACCAACGGCGCCCAGGCCCTGGTCATCCTGGCCGCGATCCTGTTCGGCTTCACCCTGCCGCTGGCCCCGGTGCAGATCCTCTGGGTCAATATGGTGACCGCCGTGACCCTGTCCCTGGCCCTTGCCTTCGAGCCCGCCGAACCCGGGGTCATGAGCCGACCGCCGCGGCGCCCGGGTGCGCCCATCCTGGGCTGGTATTTCATCTGGCGCATCGCGCTCGTCTCGGTGCTGATCGGCGTCGCCACCACCGCCGTCTTTCTCTTCGAGGAGGGGCGCGGCTATTCGGTGGCCGCGGCTCAGACCATGGCCGTCAATACGCTTGCGTTCGGGCAGTTGTTCTTCCTGTTCAACAGCCGGTTCCTGCACGCCTCCAGCCTGCGGGTCGGTCTGTGGTTCACCAACCGCGTGGTCTGGCTGGCCGTCGGCGTACTGGTCCTGTTGCAACTCCTGTTCGTCTATGCCCCCTTCCTGAATCGCTGGTTCCACACCGCGCCCCTGGCCCCGCGCGACTGGCTGCTGCCGGTCGGCATCGGCGTCGCCATCTTCCTGGTGGTCGAGTTGGAGAAGGCCGTGGTGCGGTGGGTGGCGACCCCGGGAGGGCCGCGGCCTAGTGCCTGAGAACCGGCGCCGTGGCGCCCGCGGTGGGCTTGCTCATCGTTGCCGCCGGAGCGGTCCGTCCGCCACCGGAGGCCGACGCTTCAGCGGGCAGCGGCGCCGCATCCGGCTGAAGCCTCGACCTCCGGTTTCTTTTGCGGATACAAAGTCATCCGGAGTTCATCTTAAGCCGCAACGGCGACTGGGAGCGCCGCACCCCAGTGCGGCGCGGCCTCTGGTCAACCCGCACCGCCGAGGTTATCCGCGAGATCGCGCCGCATTGGGGTGCGGCGCCCCCAGACCGGGCCGCACTGGTGAACTGTGTCTCGCCCACGACCAGAGCCTGCTCAGCCACGGCCAGTGCCGCTGCTAGGCGGGCGAATTGCCCGCCGAGGTCGGGCGCTTGCCCGGGGGGTGGATCAGGCGGGATAATCCTCGGTAGCGGGACGGGTTCGGTACCCGGCAACCGGAGGTCGAGGCTTCAGCCGGATGCGGGTGCCAGTTCCCGGGACAGTTTACTCAATTACGTCTGCCGCAGAGTTTGGAATAGGTAAATGGTCCCCGGAATGCAGGGACTGACCGATCGCCGTAACCGTTTAGCCCCCCCTGTTCTTAGCCCCCTCGCGGACGGCGTGACGTAGTTTCGGCCAGCCACGCCCGGTCCGCACAGCGGACCCTACGGGGAGGCTGCGCGCCCGTAGGGTCCGCTGTGCGGACCAGCGACCGCGCGGCCAGCGGGATGGCCGGGAGTCGGATGAATGCCTCGCCGACGATCATAAGCCTACGCGACAAAGCTCGACGGTCCTGGCAAACTATGGCCCAAGCTTCTATACGAGAGTGCGCCAGCGCCGCCACGCCCCCGCCATGCACCTGAGCGATCACGACCTCAGACAATTCGACGACGCCTACCTGCAGACGCTCACGTCGGCGCAGGCGCGGGTGCTGTTGGGCAAGGCGCTGGCGGACCTGAAGGCGGCGCGCGAGCGGCTGGGGCAGAACCCCTCCAACAGTTCGCGGCCACCGAGCACGCGGCTGCCGTGGGAGGGCACGGGCGGTCAGGACACGCCCGCTGGCCAGCCCGACGTCCCCGCGGGGTCGCAGGACGGGGCCGCTGCGGCAGACACCCCCGGCGACGCTGAGCCGGCGGGGCCGGCGGCGCCCCGGCCGCGCCGTCAGGGCTCGCACCGGACGGTCACCGGCCAGCCCCCCGGTCGGCGCCCGGGCAGCCCGGGGCACAGCCGCACCCAGCACCTGCCGGTGGACGCCGAGCAGCCTCACCGGCCAACCTGCTGTGCGGGGTGCGGCCAGGCGTTGACGGATGCTCATGTGGCGCGGGCACACAACGCCCGCTACGAAATCGAGCTGATCCAGCCCGGTGCCGGCGCGACCGGACTGCTCCTGCGCCAGACCAAGCACATCTATTTTGAATGCTGCTGCGATTGCGGCCACTGGACGCAGGCGCAGCCGGGGCGCGCGGCGGGCGAGGTCGAGTGGACGGTGGCCCTGACCGAGTGGCATTTGGCCGGACCGTTGCTAGTGTCCTTCATCTGCGCCTTGAGCCAGCGCATGCGGTTGTCGCGGGCGCGGGTCCGTGAGTTTCTGTCCGATTGGCTGGGTCTGGAGTTGTCGAGCGCGACCATCAACCAGTGCCTTCACGAAGCCGGACGGGCGGTGGCCCCGGTGGTCGAGGCGGAACTCTACGCGGCGGTGCGCAATGTCGAACTGCGCTATGCCGATGAAACCAGTTGGAAGGAGCATGGTCGGCTGCGGTGGCTGTGGGTGTTCACCTGTGCCACCGCCACGCTGTTCGTCGTTGGCAAGCGCTCGGTGGAGGTCGTGCGCCAGGTGCTCGGCGAGACCTTCAACGGCTGGTTGATGAGCGACGGCTTCTGGGCCTATCGCGACCTGGACCAACGGCTGCGCTGCCTGGCCCACCTGATCCGCAAGGCCCAGGCGCTGGAAGATGGCTTGGAACCGGCGGCCCAGCGCTTTGGCAGCGAGATCCTGACGGTCATCGCGACGGTGATGGCCGCCGTTTACGACGCCCGCGGCGCCCCGCCCCCCGTCGGGGTGTTGCGCGCACGGCATGCGCGGATGCTCAACGCCCTGCTCGACGAGTGCCTGCGTCAGGTCGATGCGCCGCATGAGAAGATGCGCGCGCTGGCGCGCGAGTTGTTCAACGACTGGGACACCTTCTGGGTGGTACTCGACCATCCGGAGTTGCCGTTGACCAACAACGAAGCCGAGCGCGCCCTGCGCCACTGGGTCATCGCCCGCCGCATCGGCATGGGGACCCGCACCGCGCAGGGCACCCGCGCCTTCGCCCACCTGGCCAGCGTCATCGAGACCTGTCGCAAACGCGCCGTCTCGCCCTGGCCGTATCTGGCCGAGGTAGTCCGCCAGCGCCGCCAAGGGCTTCAGGCCCCGCCGTTGCCCTTACCTGCCATCTGACCGATCGCCGCGACCGGCCGTGATCATAATTGCGGCCCGGCCGCGGCTGGCACGCGTCGCAGCCGGGGTCGCTCCTACGGCGTCGGAGCGGTTCCCGGCCGCGACGGGCCGCCGCAAGGGCTGATGGCCGGATTTATGATCAAGGCCGCCGCGACCCGCCGGGACTCCTTGGCACCCAGCACCCAGGGGGGGCTAAACGGTTACCCGATCGCCTCGGCACGAGGGTCGCGGTCCGGATATGCAATCATCAATGGCAAAGACCACAGCACGCGATGGCAACGACTGACGGACCACCCACGATGCAGGACCAGGAGCGTTTCGAGCGCCTGGGGAGCAATCGCCGGCAGGCGACAGAGTTGCGGCAGCAGATCGAGGAACTGGCGCGGCGCCTGGAACGGCTCGACCAAGACACGGCGCGGCTCCTGGCGGGCTTCGTCGTCCCCGCCTACCGGGACTGGCAGCCGCGTCCGGGCGCTACCGCCTTCTATGTGGACGCCCTGGAGGGCATCTATTTCCAGGTCGTGGTCGTCGAGGTCCGCGGCACCTATGTGCGTACCCGGGCGGTATCGCCGAATCACTCCGCTTACTATTCGGTGATGCTCGATCACCCTGCCGACCAATACGAGCGGTCGGGCTGCATCGTGCCGCCGGCGCTGTTCGACCTCCTGTGCGACCGGTTGCCCCTGCGGGTGGCGCCGTTCGTCTAGCGCCAGTTCCGGGGACAGTTTACCTTAGAAAGAGCAGCCGTCCACAGATGAACACAGATGAGCACAGATTATTCATTGGCTTACGCTTGGTCTGGGGCTTACCTTGCGGGTGATTGTGACAGTAGCGATAAGCGCATGACAATTTGAAGAAAATCTGTGTTCATCTGTGTTCATCTGTGGATTTTAGGTTTACTCAATTGCGTCTGCGGCAGCGTATCAAATAAGTAAACTGTCCCCGGAACTCCCAGGCCGCACTGTCCCCTGTTGTCCGGTATTGTGCCGCCCAATTTCCGCTTTTTACGCAAAGGTCGCTACCGGAATTGGGCGAGTAACTGCTAACGCCTTACGATGCGCCTTCACCCGCTCGATCTCATGCATGGTCGCTGCGGTAAAATATGACTCCCCGCAACTGCCGCAAGAAATCGATGGAATGCCTTCAATAACAAGTAACTTGTCACCTTTTCCAAAACTCCGCGTCACGAGGCGGCGATGGAGATTTAAACTTCCGCAGTAAGCGCAATTCTCAGATGACGTAGACTGTGATGAAGATGAGTTCGCCACTGAAGCCGATCTTGACGACAGCTTTCGCTTCATAGTCTGCGATGCTTCTTCCGTTGACGACGTGCTTCGTTTCATCTGTTTCTCCGTCATGTTGTCGTTCGACAATCCGGCCAGTGAGGACGATGCTTTCCAGGTCAAGGATTGTCAGGTCATCGTCTTCGAGTTCATCTGCTGCGGGATGTGAGACGAGGTAGTTCTTTGAGCGAATCAGCTCGCGAAAGATGCTGATCGTGGTCACAAGTTGCGTTTAGGCCCTCTTAGTCATGGCCGCTAATGTTATAGCTGACCGAGAGACAACGACCGGATGAACGATTTTCGTTTTTCTCGGTTGGTTGGGCTTAAGACAGTGCCATTTGAGTCTGGCCCCTTATCTTCCCTTAATCTTCCGCGAACTTGCTTGACCTGATAGGCTTTGGCTTTTGAACCAAGCGGTTGCAGATTCAGGATTTCTTCAATCTCTAATCTCGTGAATATGAAATGTCTTCGCGGATGCGCTCAACAAACCCAAGCCGCTTGAGCAAATTGCACAGATCCTTGAATGCAATATTCGCATCAGCCGTGCCATTCAATACGGATCTTAGGGCTTTCTCCTCATTTTCCCAATGAGGTGTTTTCCTTAGCAGGCGGTAAGTTGCTGAAACAGAATATCGTGGTCTGTCCTTAATTGGCTCCTGACGCAGAGTTTGCTTCCTAGTTCCCTTCCAGGCACTAGCTAAATCGAGGAACCACATTAATCGTGGATTTAGACTTGATCCGATGATTTGACTCTGGGCCCAGGTTGCTATCTTCCCACTCTTCATCATTAATAAGAAGTTTAAATTCAATCTCGACGCCCGCGGGAATTTCATCTGTATCCCAGGTCCACCGCACTTCGTTTTCATAAGGACAACTCGGATACATTACCATTCCTCTGTGCCAACTCAACGGGGCTACGCTTCCTCTAATAAACAATCTTGCCCCTGGCTGACAATCACATTTCGCAAATACCTTAGTGCAGATCCCGTCTTCGCAAAAACCACGCTGGATCATTGCCGTTAGTTCTCTAATGGCTTCTTCCGCGTCATCCCCCCTAGCGCAGATCTCTAAACTGGTACCCCTACTAGCGGCCAACATCATTACGTCTACAATTCTCTTTCCGTTGGCCACCTGTCCGCGCCTCGAAAAACGTATCTCGCAAGAGAACTGCTGAGCGAGAGATACGAGCTTCGCACTAGCCCGAGCGTGTAAGCCGAGCTTGTTAGGTAGAGTAACGGTTGTAAATAACCAGCCGTCTGCCGTGTACTCTTGGGTAGGATCGGCGGAAACGCCTTCATCATCGGACGACGCCCGCCCATGAATTTTTCGAACCACGCTGCAAAGCTGCTTGCGGAAGCACCTCTCACTTTCCGCAAGAATTAGCGAATTGACTACGTTCGTCTGACCAGCCAGAGCGACACCGATACGCGTCAGTTCTTCAACAAACTGAGTAGAGCCGAGTATGAGGAGACATAGTTCGCACCCCTGTTCGAGCGACTGAATCCGGTCTTCATTTCTCCATACAAACCATCCTGCTTGATCAACCCCCGGGTACTCAGGCTCGCAGACCATATGGGGTAAATAAAGGCCGCCGATAAAGAACGTGCTTGTCCGGTGAGCAGCAATTATTCGACTGGCAAGGATCTTGCCGTCTTCAACAGTGTATTTGGTGTTACGCATTAAAATCATTACCGCTCTCCTCGGCCAGTGATCTAAATGAGCCGCGGAATCGTTGATCTGTTGGAATTTCAGCGAGATAGAGTTAAAATGGCGCATTCTTGAGACTCACTCCGCAGGTGACATGGTGCGACGGCTCATCATTGCGAAATCCGAGGCTGATTTTACTTCCCACGCGGGATTGGGACTGATCGGGATGGCGATTAGTCAGCACACCGACCTAGCGAAAGATGCGACCGCAGCGGCGCCGGCCCGGAGCGATGCCATACCGCATGTGAAGATCCTGACTAGCTACATCGGGCTGCTGTGTTTGGGCAAGAGCGACTTTGAAGCGATCACGGCGTTCCGGCAGGACCCGTATTTCGCTGAGGCGTTGGGTGTCGACCAGGTTCCCTCGGCCGTCACGTTGCGCCAGCGCCTTGATGCCCACGCGGCGGTGTTCATGGCGCCGATACTCGATGCATCCATCGCGTTTCTGCAGCGTATCGCGGCACCGATTACGCCGCTGGCCAATGGGCTGGTCGCGCTGGATGCGGATGTCACCCCGCTGAACAACGCCAAGACCAAGAAAGAGGGTGTCTCGCGCACCTACAAGGGTGACGACGGGTTCGCCCCAATGGCGGCCTATCTTGGCCAAGAGGGGTACTGTTTGGAGTGGGAGTTGCGGGCGGGTAGCCAGCACTGCCAGAAGGACACCCCCGCGTTGCTGGAGCGGGTGCTGACGCGGGCCCGCCGACTGACCGCGCTGCCGTTGCTGCTGCGCCTGGACAGCGGCAATGACGCGCTCGACAACATCGCCACGGTCATTGCGCACAATGAGGCGCACCCGGACGCCGCCCCGGTGCACTACCTGATCAAGTGGAACCCGCGCCAAGAAAGTCCAACGCAGTGGCTGACTTACGCCGAGGAGTACGGCGACTGGAGCACGCCGCGCCCGGGTAAGCGCGTGGCCCTGTTCGAGGTGCGCGACACCCGCTTTTTGGACGGGTACGAGTACCCTCTGCGCCGCGTCATGCGCGTTATCGAGCGCACCATCGACAAGCATGGTCAGCACCTCCTGATTCCCGACATTGAAATCGAAGGCTGGTGGAGCAGCCTGGAATTCGATGAAGAAACCATCATTGCGCTCTATGCCGACCATGCCACCTCCGAACAATTCCACAGCGAATTTAAGACCGACCTGGACATTGAGCGACTCCCCTCAGGAAAGTTTGTGACCAACGCACTGGTATTGGCCTGTGCCGCATTCGCCTACAACGTCCTGCGCTGGATCGGCCAGACCGGTCTCTTTGGGCCGGATGCCCCGCCCCGCCACCCGGCGAAGCGGCGACGCCTGCGCACCGTGATGCAGGAACTGATGTACGTTGCCGCCCGCCTGATCGTCACCGGCCGCCGCCTCAAACTGGCCTTCGGCTATGGTTGCCGGATCGTCCCTGTCTTCCGTCGCTTGTACGCCCAATTGGCCGGTCCCTGATCCCTGCGACGAATGCAGTGCGGTCCGCTCGCCGCCGTGCTATGCGCACGGTGGACCCACCCTATTGGCTGGCGTATGCGGTCGGCCCCTGACATGCGTCTCCCCAGCTCAAAATTGCCGCACCGGCGACCTTGTCGCGACCGCTAGCGCAGTTCTGCGCCACAAATCTCGACTCCAACCCCTTTGATAGCCGTGTGCCTGAGTACGGCACCGTATTAGTTCACGGATTCAGGGCTCTCTTAAGAAACTCAAGGCGGCTTGGTGCGTACAGGGAAAAATCTCGAATTGAGTGATTTACCAAATATTCTTCAAATTCCATCGCAGCCTCCAATCGGTCAATCGACAATTTTGACAGCCTCTGGCGGCAACAAGCCGTCAACAAGCTCATGAAAGTTTGTCAATGCCTCTTCTAATGCCTTAACTACTTGCGGATATCTTTCCAGCGAAAACTGATCAACGGCCTGTTCGCAATGAGTAATCACGAATTCGATATACGGTAGACAGTCAGCAAACCCCAATGCAGCAACATCTTCTCTCGCTGGCAATATGTAGCGCTTATTATAGTGAGCGAACAAATTAACGGCGCGATTTAGGGTTGCTCGAGATTCCTCCCCGGCTGGGTTCGGGACGGCTCTATATTCACTAGACGCGAGGTCGTTGTAGGCGACCAAGAGCCTGTGCCAAACCTCCCAGTGTTTCGCCGAAACGTCCGCCTTGAGTTTCATGATTCGCGTGCAAAATACTAAGTCGTGCGGATCTTCCCATGCAAATTCTCCAAATAGTAGGCGACCGATAGGAATAATGCACCGCTCGCGAGGAATGTCAAATATCCATCTATGAATACTGAGTTTTTTTGAAATCAAATGTAGTATCTCTTCTTCTGGGTATCCAAGTTTATTCAATAGGTGGGATACTTGCGACAAATCCACCCAAATACTATCTCTGTGCGGATCTGGAAAAGTCTCCACCATTTGGCGGCCATCCTTATGGAGAAGCACGCGCCTATCTAGCCGGAATGATTCGCAGGGGATGCCTTTCGCCTTCATAACATACAGCGAATGCTGAAATGAGTTCTTGATGGAGAAGCCAGCAAAAAGACGCTCGTAGAACGCGCCGACAAATTCCACGCAGCATGCGTCATCCACGTTGTCTACAGCCGATATTACAAAGGGCGCGGTCTGCGACAGTTGAATCAAACTTTCATTTGAATAGCACGACAGCAATACAACCAAGCGTGGGGGGAACTCTGGAATAGACATCAGGCTTTGTAGTCTCTTGGAGCTAACGAGATCTCCATCGCTTTCCAGGTCGGATTTTTCCAAATATAAACCGCGCGGGTCCCCATGCCCAGAAAACTGTATAACGTCGTAAGTCTTTTCGATAAGAAGAGTGTGAATATCTTCAATCCGTGACGCTTGCTGTTTTTCGAGGGCAACGCTGGCGGAGAATCGCCTAGCAATATCTGAAATAGTTCTGTCTTCCTTGTCCAAACGGAGTCTTTTTCGATCAGGGCTAGGCGGATCAGAGAAAATTATTAGAACGCGAAGCATGGGGACACCATTAGTAAATCCGAGCAAAGAGTCAGTATGCGTCTACCACACTTAAGGAGACACTGAAATATTCCGCGCCACAAAAAGGGCCTGAGGGCATGGTTCGCCATCCTGGGAAAAATAGGGCACATACCACGAAAAAAGCTCGTCGTTAGCTCCCCTCACCCGATCGCCCACCCGCTCAATCCGACCCGCCAAAGACCTCCTTCAGGCTCCGGCACTCCAGCACGCGGTCAGCCCACTCCTCAAGCTCGGCCTCGCCGGCTTGACCCAGGCGCTCCTCAGCCCATGACGGCAGGGGGCCGAAGCGGCGAGTGAGTTGTCGGCGCAGCACCTTAGTTTCGCCCTCCTGCCGGCCTTCCCGCCTGCCTTCCCGCAAGCCCTCATCCTTCCATTCCTGGGTCCAAGTCTTGACGCGTTCGGCCAGCATGTCATGAATCTCCTGTAGCTCGCTGAAATTCGGTATCTCGACGCCCGGGACGCGCGCCGGAAGCAACACGCGCTTGAGCCAGACGACGAAGGCACGGCGCAGGCTCGCATTCTCCGCCCCGGCCAGCCATTCGACCAGGCATGCGATGACCCGCTGGATGTTCTCCGGCGCCTGGGCATTCTCCAGGCGGAACAAGGCGGCGACGACGTTGGGAAGACGCGCGAGGTCGGTCTCGGGGTAGCGGCGTTCTTCCAGGAGAAGATAGCGCAGTTGGGGCTGCCAGCGGCGCAGTTGCGGCGGCAGGCTCGGGTCGATCAGGTCCGCCAGGTCGGTCTTGGCGGTCCAAGGCTCGGCGCCGTTGTAGAGCACGATCGGGAGCACCGGCGGGAGCGGGTCATCCGGCCCGATCTCTTTCGACCGGTGCAGGTCCTCGTAGAGGAGGCCGATGTAGGTGAGGAGCCGAGCGGCCATGATGCGGTCGACGGTGGACTGAAACTCCAACAGGATGTAGACATAGAGCCAGCGCGCCCGTCCGTCCTCGATGATCCGCAGACGCCAGATGACATCGTCGATGCGCTGGCGGAGGTTCTGGCTGATGCCGACCTCGCGCACACGCTCCAATGTGTTGAAATCCAGTCGCTCCGCCCACTCCTCGTGCACGAAGCCGCGGAGCAGGTCGGAAACCATCTTGCGATGGGAGAACAACAGCTTATAGGAAGGGTCGTGCGTCGCCATAGGGGTTTGGCCCGCGGGGTCCGGTGTTACAAGGATACCCATTTCGTGGGCCTGATGCAGCCCCGTCGGCAAGCGCAGACGAGAGCACTCGCAACGCGCCGGCGGCCGGCGAGTCTGAGGCATCAATCGCCGGGGCGGGCTGGCATTTGCCCTGTCCGAAGCGTTTTCGGGGCCCCAGCGGAAACCGGCTGGTGCTCCCGGGGCTACATCGGTCCGCCCCAAGCCCGATCGCTACTCGGTCGGTGCCCACAGGTCATCAAGTCTGATCGTCACCGCTGCAAAAGGCGCGACCGACACCGGTGCAGCGCCGGCGAAGCGTCCGATCTCCCGCCAGGCACCGCCTTCCAAGGCGTAGGCTTCCAGGATGTGGGCAACCGGATCGAGCAGCCAGGCGTAGGGAACCCCATACTGTGCGTAGATCGGCATCTTGACCTTCGTGTGAAGCATACCCCGCGGAGTAACCAGGAGAAACCGAAAACGGACCACGGTTTCCCGCGGTAACCGGGGAAAGGCCCTGATTTATCGGCACGAATTCAGGGACTCCGTGGTCTGCCCCCGGTTTCGCGCCCGGCGCCCCTGGCCGCGCGCGACCGGCTGTTGCCGGTCGGCATCGGCGGCGCCGTCTTCCTGGTGGTAGAGTTGGAGAAGGCCGTGGTGCGTTAGCCGGTGGCGGTTGCCGACCTGTCCACGAGAAATCAATGGTGCCTGCACGCCGGACCGGCTGAAGCCTCGACCTCCAGTGGCCGGAACGACGCTCAAGGCTCCGCAGTCACGCCCAGCCCGCGCCCCGGAGGCCACATGAATCCAGACCTGCTGCGTGTCCTGCTCCTGCTGGGCGCCGCGATCCTGATGTTTGCGCTCAACCGGCCGCGGGTGGATGCGGTGGCACTCATCATGATCGTGGCGCTGCCGTTCACCGGCGTGATCACTATGAACGAGGCGATCGCGGGGTTCAGCAACCCCAACATCGTGCTGATCGGCGCTATGTTTGTGGTCGGCGAGGCCCTGGCGCGGACCGGGGTGGCCCGACGCGTGGGCGATCGGCTCATCGTCTGGGGCGGCACCCGCGCCTGGCTGCTGCTGACGCTGCTGATGGTGGCGGTCGGCGTACTGGGCTCGGTCATGAGTTCCACCGGGGTGGTCGCCATCTTCATCCCGGTGGTGTTGCGCATCGCCAGTCGGACCGGCATCGCCCCGAGTCAGCTCATGATGCCGATGGCCTATGCCGCCCTGATCAGCGGGACCATGACCCTGGTCGCCACCTCGTCCAATCTGGTCATCAACTATGAGCTGACGCGCGCCGGGGGCGCGGGCTTCAATTTCTTCTCCTTTACCCCCTTCGGACTGCCCATCCTCCTGCTCGGTGTCCTGTATATGCTCGGCGCCCGGCGCTGGCTGACGGCGAGCGCCGACGCCGGGGTCCAGGTGACGCGCCGCCCCAGCCTGCGGCACTGGGTGGAGCGCTATCAACTCGCAGAGCGGGAATACCGGGTGCGGGTCAAGCCCCAGTCACCGCTCCTGGGTAAGGCACTCGGCGTGCAGGACCTGCGGAGCAAGATCGGCGCACGGATCATCCTGATCGAGCGGGGCCGCGGGCGGGCGAGGCGGCTCCTGTCCCGCACCCCCGAAACCCGTCTCCAGGCGGGCGATGTGCTGCTGCTCGATGTCGATACCGAGGTTACCGACGTGCCGGACCTCTGTGAACGCTATGCCGTCGAACTGCTGCCCCGGACCGGATTCTACTTTGCCGACCAGTCTCAAGAGGTCGGCCTGGTTGAGGTCATGCTCCCGGACGGCGCGGCCTTCGTCGGCAAGACGGTCGCAGAGGCCGAGTTGCTGGCGCAATCGGAACTGTCATTGGTGGGGGTGCGCCGGGGTCGGCAGGCGATCGCCCCCCATGGCGTGCGCGAGACCCAACTCAAGGTCGGCGATACCCTGTTGCTCGCCGGCCCCTGGAAGGTGATCCGGGGTCTGCGCAGCAATGGCCAGGACTTGGTGGTGCTGAATCTCCCCAAGGAGTTCGACGAGGTGCTGCCGGCGGCACGCAAGGCCCCCTACGCGCTCTTCACGCTCGGGGTGGTGATCATCCTGATGGCAACCGGCCTGGTCCCGAACGTCCAGGCGGCCCTGATCGGCGGGCTGCTCATGGGGCTCTTTCGCTGTATCGACCTCGACCAGGCCTATCGGGCGATTCAATGGAAGGGCCTGATCATGATCGTGGGCATGCTGCCCTTTGCCCTGGCCCTGGACCGCACCGGGGGCGTGGACCTGGCGGCCCAGGCCCTGGTCGGCCTGGCCGGGGGCGCCGGTCCCTATGCCATCCTGGCCCTGCTCTTTGGGCTCACGGTGGTGCTCGGGCTCTTCATCGTCAATACCGCCAATGCCGTCCTGTTGATCCCCATCGGGTTGGCGATGGCGGACGCGCTGAACGCCTCGCCCTATCCCTTTGCCATGATCATCGCCCTGGCCGCCTCCTGCGCCTTCATGACCCCCATCTCACCGGTCAATACCCTGGTGGCTACTGCCGGCAATTACAGCTTTGCCGACTTCATCCGCATCGGGTTGCCTTTGACCCTGATCGTCATGGTCGTGAGCGTTCTGTTGGTGCCTTGGTTATTGCCGCTCTATTGACCCCGGTCGGCCGCCTCTGAGTAGCCGTTAGGGCGCCCCAGGCGATGGTCATTATTCCAGCTACCTTCAGGGTGATGCCCGTCGCGGCCGGGGGGCCGCTCCTACGACGTAGGAGCGGCCCCCCGGCCGCGACGGGTTGCCGCAAGGGCGCATGGCCGCAGGTATGATCGAGGCCGCGACGGGCCTCGATCATCGTTCCGGCCATTGAGGCGGGTCGGTCGGCGGCCAGGCCGACCGACTGGGAGCGCCGCACCCCAGTGCGGCCCGGTCCATCGGCGGCACGCGACGCCGCGGGCGTCTGAGAGCTCTCGCCGCACTGGGGTGCGGCGCTCCCAGTCGCTGTGCGACCTTTACGGCAACGCGGAGCGAACACCGGGCGGGGCCAAGTTCGCAATCGCTGATAAAATGCCCCTTTTCGGCTCAGCATCGGCGCGCAGATCAAGCGTCGGAGGTGTTCTCTTGGAACCATCAGTCCTCTCCAGGCGCGCCGCCCCGGTGCGCGCGACCTCGCGGGTCCGGGTGTCCGTGCCCGGCGCCTTGGTCCTTGCCGTCCTGCTCTGCGCCTGTCGGCCGCCTGAGGAGTCGCAGGCGGTCCCCGAGCCGATCCGCCCGGTGCGCGTGGTCACGGTGGAGGAACTCCCCGGGGGCGAGACCGTCACCCTCACCGGCAACATCCAGGCCCAGAACGAGGCCAATCTGGCCTTTCGGGTCAGTGGGCAACTGATCGAGCGCTCGGTGAATGTCGGCGATCGGGTGCGCGCCGGCCAGGTGGTGGCGCGGCTCGATGCGGCCGACGCACGCAACGCGCTCAATGCCGCCCGCGCCAACCTGGCGAGCGCCATGGCGCGCCTGACGGAGGCGCGCAACACGGTGGCACGCTACGAGCCGCTGATGCCCCGGGGCTTCGTCCCGCGGGTCCAGTTCGACCGCGCGGTGGAGGCGCGCACGGCGGCCCAGGCCCAGGTCGACGCGGTCAGGGCGCAGGTCGCCACGGCCGAGAACAATCTGTCCTACACCAACCTGGTGGCGGACGGCCCGGGGACCGTCACCGCCCGCGGGGCCGAGCCCGGGGAGGTGGTCGCGGCCGGGCGCATGGTCGTGCAACTGGCGCGGCAGGGCGGACGCGACGCCGTGTTCGACGTGCCGGCGCGGGTCAAGGACACGGCCGCCGCGGACGACCCGGTGGCGGTGGTCTTGAGTTCCGACCCCAGGGTCCAGGCGACCGGCCGGGTGCGCGAGGTCTCGCCCCAGGCGGACCCGGTGACCCGCACCTTCCGGGTCCGGGTGGGCCTGGCGAGCCCGCCGGACGCCATGCGGCTCGGCTCCACCGTCACCGGCTCGGTCCATCTGGGCGGCAGCAGCGGCATCGCCATCCCGGCCGCGGCGCTGACCGCCTCCCAGGGCCAGCCGGCCGTGTGGGTCTTGAATCCCGCGGACAACCGGGTGGCGCTGCGCAACGTCGACGTGGCGCGCTACGAACTGGACCGGGTGCTGGTCGCCCAGGGACTGGATGTCGGCGAACTGGTGGTCACCGCCGGGGTCCAGACACTGCGGCCCGGGCAGGAGGTGCGGCTGCTGGGGCAGGGGGGTGTGATGGCGCCGGCGGCCCAGGATAAGCCCCTGCCCGAGGTTCCCGTCGAGATCAAGGCCGAGGTCCAGCCGGTGTCCGAGCCCGCGCCGGCGCCGCCGGCCGCGACCAGGCCGGCGGCGCGGGCCGGGGCCAGACCATGAGCGGCTTCAATCTGTCCGGCTGGGCCATCAGCAACCGCTCGCTGATGGTCTTTGTGATGATCGTGGCGGTCGCCGCGGGGGTGGGGGCCTTCTTCAGCCTGGGCCGTGCGGAGGACCCGGCCTTCACCTTCAGGACCATGGTGGTGCGCGCCGCCTGGCCGGGGGCGACCCTGGAGGACACGCTCGACCAGGTCACCGAGCGCCTGGAGCGGACCCTGCAGGAGGTCCCCAACCTCGACCACCTGCGCAGCTTCACCAATGCCGGGACCACGACCATCTTCGTGGATCTCAAGGGCAGCACCTCGCCCTCTGAGGTCCCGGACACCTGGTATCAGGTGCGCAAGAAGGTGGCCGATATGCGCCACACCCTGCCGCCCGGGATCATCGGCCCCGGCTTCAACGACGAGTTCGGCGACACCTTCGGCATCATCTACGGCTTTACCGCGGACGGCTTCAGCCATCGGGAACTGCGCGACTATGTGGAGGACGTACGTTCCCAACTGCTGCGGGTGCAGGACGTCGCCAAGGTCGACGTGCTCGGCGCCCAGGACGAGCGGATCTTCGTCGAATTCGACATGGCCAAGCTCGCCGGCATGGGCTTCGACCCGGCCGCGTTGACGGCCGCGCTCCAGGCCCAGAATGTGGTCCGCCCCACCGGGGTCATCCAGACCGGGGACGAGGCCATGTCGCTGCGGGTCTCCGGGGCCTTCCGCTCCGAGGCGGACCTGTTGGCCGTCAACTTCGCCATCGGCGAGCGGATGCTGCGCCTGGGCGACATCGCCTCCGTGCGCCGCGGCTATGCCGATCCGCCCCAGCCCATGTTCCGGGTCGACGGCCAGCCGGCGCTCGGGCTCGCCGTCGTGATGCGCGAGGGCGGGGACATCCTGGCGCTCGGGGCGAACATCGCCAAGGCGATGCGGGGCATCGTCGCCAACCTGCCGATCGGCATCGAGGTGACGCGGGTGGCCGACCAGCCGGTCACGGTCGATGAGGCGATCAACGACTTCACCACCTCGCTGTGGCAGGCGATCGGCATCATCCTGGCGGTGAGCTTCCTGAGCCTGGGGGTGCGCGCCGGGACCGTGGTGGCCCTGTCGATTCCGCTGACCCTGGCCCTGGTGTTCGCCATCATGGGCCTGGTGCATATCGACCTGCACCGGATCTCACTGGGCGCCCTGATCATCGCCCTGGCGCTGCTGGTGGACGACGCCATGACCACGGTGGACGCCATGACCCGGCGGCTCGCCCTGGGGGAGGACAAGTTCACCGCCGCGACCTTCGCCTATCGGACACTCGCCTTCGCCATGCTGACCGGTACCCTGGTCACCATCGCCGGCTTCATCCCCATCGGCTTCGCCCAGAGCACGGCGGGTGAATACACCTTCTCCATCTTCGCGGTGGTCGCCATCGCGCTGGTGGTCTCCTGGCTGGTCGCGGTCGTCTTCGCACCGCTCCTGGGCATGGCCCTGCTGGTCCCGCCCAAGGGCGGCGCCGAGCCGCAACGCCCGGGTCCGGTCATGCGCGGCTATCGCGCCTTCCTGAATGGGGCCATGCGGGTGCGCTGGCTGACCATCCTCGTGACCATCGCGCTCTTCGCCGTGTCCATCTATGGGATGCGCCTGGTGCCCCGGCAGTTCTTCCCGAGTTCGGACCGGCCCGACCTGCTGGTGAATCTGACCCTGCCGCAGAACGCCTCCATCCACGCCTCCCAGCGTGCGGCCGAGCGCCTGGACGCCATCCTGGGCAAGGATGCGGACGTCGACCACTGGAGCACCTATGTGGGGCAGGGGGCGGTGCGCTTCTATCTGCCGCTCGATGTGCAACTGGCGCAGCCCTTCTTTGCCCAGGTGGTCATCGTCGCCAAGGACGTGGCCGCGCGTGAGCGGCTGCAGACCAAGCTGGAGACAGTGCTGAAAGAGGAGTTCCCGGCCGCGGTCGGGCGGGTCGCGCCGCTGGAATTGGGGCCGCCGGTGGGGTGGCCCGTCCAATACCGGGTGATCGGTCCGGACCCGGTGCAACTGCGCGAGATCGCGCTCCAACTCGCCGGGATCGTGGCCGCCGAGCCCGCCACCCGGGATGTCAATTTCGACTGGATGGAGCCGGCCCGCCAACTCTATATCCGCATCGACCAGGACCAGGCGCGGCGGGTGGGCCTCAGCTCACAGGCCATCGCCGCGGTGCTCAATACCAACATCTCCGGCACCACCGTCACCCAGGTGCGCGACGACATCTTCCTGATCGACGTGGTCATGCGCGAGCAGGAGGGCCAGCGCCTCTCGTTCGCCAGCCTCCAGACGCTGCCGGTCGCGCTGCCCGATGGCCGCAGCATCCCGCTCAATCAGATCGCGAGCTTTGACTTCGGCCAGGACTTCCCGCTCATCTGGCGGCGCGACCGGGTGCCAACCCTCACCGTGCAGGCCGACGTAAGCCAGGGCGTGCTGCCCGATACGGTGGTCGAGGCGCTCGCCCCCAAGATCGCGGACCTGACCGCCGGGCTGCCGGTGGGCTATACGATCGAATTGGGCGGCACGGTGGAGGAGAGTGCCCAGTCGCAGGCGTCGGTGATGGCGGTGGTCCCGTTGATGATCCTCATCATGCTCACCGTTCTCATGTTCCAACTGCGCAGCTTCCCGCTCCTGATCATGGTCATCAGCGTGGTGCCCCTGGGCTTGATCGGCGTGGTCGCGGCACTGCTCCTGGCGAACAAGCCATTGGGCTTCGTCGCCATCCTGGGCGTCCTGGCCCTGGTCGGCATGATCGCCAAGAACTCGGTGATCCTGATCACCCAGATCGAGCAGGACCGGGCCGCCGGCATGCCCATCTGGGACGCCGTGGTCGAGGCCAGCAGTTCGCGTTTTCGCCCCATCATGCTGACCGCCATGTCCACCGTGCTCGGACTCATCCCCATTGCCCCGACGGTCTTCTGGGGGCCCATGGCCTTTGCCATCATGGGCGGGCTCCTGGTCGGTTCACTGCTTACCCTGATCTTCGTGCCGACGCTCTATGTGACCTGGGAATCGTTGCGGGGGGCCGATCTGCGGGCGCGTCCTGGTGCCGAGCCACACGCCCATCCCACCCTCGCCACGGACGGTCCGCGCTAGCCCCCGCGGGGGGGCGCAGCCCCGGTTCTGCGCCCCCACGCGCCCCGTCAACGTTGTCCGGTATTTGCGCAGCCCACCGAGCCAAAGTCCAAGGCGATCCGTCTTGGTTAGGAAGGCAGGGCTCAAGCCTGGTCGGTCCGGCGGTCGGATGGCGCGCCGGCCTTCTCGTTCCCAGTCCCAGGATCGCCTGCGAAGCCGGGCGCCCGCGCCGCCGTTTTTTTAATCCGCGTCAAGGATTGCGCCCCATCTTTGTGTCACAATCCGGCTCGGGCCAGGGGCACGGCTGCCTGAAACGATATGCGCCGCGGTGCGCGTTCCGCGCGGCCGCGTCGGTCGCATCGCGGTTGTCGACGCATTCATTGCGTCTCGTCACAACAGACCGCGCGCCGCCCTGCTTAGATTGACTCTAAATTCACCAAGCCGAGACCTACGCCAGGTTCGGAGGCCACCAGAGATGCACAGATCCGTTTCCACCGCGCTCGCCGGCCTCCTGCTCGCCGCCCTGCTCCCGGGCCCGGTCCACGCCTTCGCCCAGTTCGGCGGCACCGCATTGACGAATCTGACCCTCACCGGCGTTGGCGGCGGGCAGACGCTGCCGACCGGGGTCAGCGTCTTGTACGCGACGGCCGTCGGCGATGTGCGCGCCTTCAGCTTTGGCCGCGGCGCGACCGTCAGTGCGGAATCGGTGCTCAACCCCGATCCTGCCCCGGAGCCCATCGAGATGCCATTCAGCCAACCGCTAAGCCAGGGGCACTCGGTCGACGGCTGGGCCGGGGACGGCTATGCCGATGCGCGGATGCTGACCAACGGGTTGATCTTCCTGACCAACGATACCAACGATCAGGTGACCTTCAGTTTCTCCTACGCAATCCAAGCCGTACTCACGGCGGCTGCAGATCCGCTCGGCATCCAGGCGCGGGTCGATGTGAACTGGGTCATCGATGACCTGCTGGGAGTCGTCGATCCGGGCACCGGCGGTGCGCAATCCATCAGCCTCAGCGCCTACGCGGACCCGGACATCGGCACGCGGGAGTTGACAGCGTCCGGCGTCTTCAGCATCACCCTGGCCGCACACGAGGGGGATACCCTTACCAGCGGCTTGGACACCTGGGGTATCGCCGAGGCGCCTGAGCCCCCGGTCTGGGCGCTCATCGCGGCCGGCCTGGTGTCCGGATTGGCGGGGGTACCGTCGCGGGCGCGGCTGCGCCGTCGCGGCCTCTGATCCCCCTAAGACGATCGACCCGGGACCGGTCCCGCGGGCAGCCGGTCCGGCCCGCCGCGGGCCGCGTGCGGCGAGTGACCCTCGGCCGAGCGGCCTGCGCAAGCGGCGACGGCATCTGTCCGCCAACGAACGGAGACACACGCACATGCAACGCCTTGTATCACTGCTCGCAGCGCCGTTGTTCGGCGCCGGCCTCGCGGTGGCCGCCCTGCCGGCCAACGCCTGTTCCGATATCATCCTGGACCCTGCCAAGACCCTGAACAAACAGGTCGTCTCGGCCCGGACCATGGATTTTCCGGGCATGGACTACTGGCAGAGCCAACTGTCCCGGGTCACCCGGGGCGTCACCTGGCGCTCCTTCGACTTCTCCGGAGTCCCGGGCCGTCAGTGGACCAACCAGTACGGGTTCATCGGCATGGATTTCCGGGTGCAGGAAGGGACCTTCGCCATTCACCAGCGCGTCTACAATGACGGGATGAACGAGGAGGGCCTCTCGGCCGCCTTGCTCTGGCTGGAGGTCGGGCAGTTCGTCGACCGCACGGGGGACAATCGGGCCGCTCAGGCGGACGATCTGCACTATCTGGACCTGGTGGCCTGGGTCCTGGGGCAATTCGCGAAGGTGGAGGATGTGGCGGATGCGCTCGATGCGAACAAGGCTTGGATTGTCGGGACCAATGTCACCAGCGGTTGGGTGCCCCTCTTCAAGTTGCCCATGCACCTGGTGGTGCACGATCGCTTCGGTCACTCGCTGATCGCCGAATGGTATCCCACGGCCGGCAGCGGCAAGCCCACCATGCATCTCCATATTGGGTCGCAGGTGGACTCTGTCGGCGTCCTCGCCAACGACCCCGTCTATCCCGACCAGCTCACGAATCTCGCCCTCTATTCGGGTATCCGCAACAAGGATTCCGCCGAGGGTGCCGGCGACGGGGCCATGGCCGGTACCCCCGGGGGATTCGACTCACCCAGCCGTTTCGTTCGCCTGGCCAAGATCCGTCAGTTCCTGGGTGAGGTCGTCGATGGTGGCGAGGTCGACCTGTACAACCAGGTCGGGGCCGTCCCCCAAGCCCTGCACGCGATCAACAACGTGGACTTGGGCCACGGCGTCGACAACGATCCGCTGATGCCGGGTGTGCCCATGTTCGGCGTGTACCAGGAGACCGGCGTCACCCTGGTGCGCGACCACACAAACAGAGTGATCTATTTCAAGGGGCTCCATTATCAGACCCTGCAGCGGATCGAGTTCGCCAAGGTCGACTTCACCGGGATCGCCGGCGGCGTGGTCGGCCCCTCGATCCCGGCCGATGTCCTGCCCGCCAAGTCCTCCCGCTATACCCAGGGGGTCGATGTCTCGGCCAAGCTCACGGCACCGCGGGTCATCTACCCGCACCGTCCCCTTCCCTGGCCTGCCAACATCTCGGTCACGGTCTCGGTCGCTGCCGCCGATCTGGGAAAGAGCGGCAACTATTACATCTATGCCGTGGATTTGGAGAAGCGCTATTGGAACTGGACCGGCGCCAAGTACGGTTGGAAGCAGGTCCCGCGCGGCTCGCTGCTCCCGGCCGCCAGCGGGGCCCTAGCGAACCGGACCTTCGATGGCGTCT
Organism: Candidatus Thiodictyon syntrophicum; assembly: GCF_002813775.1. Classification (NCBI taxonomy): domain Bacteria; kingdom Pseudomonadati; phylum Pseudomonadota; class Gammaproteobacteria; order Chromatiales; family Chromatiaceae; genus Thiodictyon; species Candidatus Thiodictyon syntrophicum. Next base: position 4,327,939 of record NZ_CP020370.1, on the reverse strand, counting down.
TCGTCAACTTCGACTACCGTGACAAGAAGCGCACGGGCTGGCGGGTCTACGCCGGCTACGGCACCTCCCCGGCGGACATGCTGCTCGGAGGCAATGTCCAGGAAGTCTATGTGATCGAGGAGGAACCGGGGTACCTGGACCCCTCCGCGGTCGGAGCCTTCTGGTGAAGCGCGGGGGACGCGTCAGTCGGCGCTGTCTGGTGTCGCTCTGCCGCCCGGCCGGGCGCGTTCGATAGGATCGGTCCGTCGGGCGTCGTGCTGGCCCTCGGGCAGCGTGGCCGGCGCGCCCGGGGCGTCCATCGCCTGCCCCGGCGCGGCTTGCCATCCGCTCCCGGCGACGACGGGGGGGCCGCCATGGAGAGCCTGATCCTGATTTTGCGCAAGCGTTGGAGGTTTCAATGAAGCCAGCCTTGATCAACCGTGATCCTGAGATTATGAGCGGAGCCCTGTGTTTCACAGGTACTCGAGTCCCCGTGCAGAACCTCTTTGACTACCTTGAAGGTCGGTCTTCTCTGGAAGATTTTTTGGAGGATTTCCCGTCCGTCAGTCGGGAAACGGCCATAGCGGTTCTGGAGTCGGCACGCGCCCGACTGTTCGCCGACGCGGTTGCTGCTTGACGAGTCGCTGCCCCGCCGCCTGCGGCGCTATCTTCCTGACCACGAGGTCTGGACTGTAGTCGAAATGGGCTGGGGAGGAGTTAAGAACGGGAAGCTGTTGGGGCTCGCCGCCCAGCAGTTCGACGTCTTCCTGACCGCTGACAAGAACCTTGCCTCTCAGCAGAATCTCAAAACGCTGCCGGTTTCGGTGGCGGTGCTCGACGCGCGATCCAACGAGCTTTCGCATCTGCTGCCATTGGTTCCTGAACTGGAGAAAACGTTGGCTAACCTGGCACCGTGCCGTTACGCGAAGGTTGGGACATGAGTAACAACTTAGGAGATCGATACCGATGACTTCCCCGCGCTCGTCCTATCTCCCCATCGTCGGCCACGAGGTCCATCTGACCGCCTGGGGCGACCCCGCCGCCCCCGCCCTGGTGCTGTGGCACGGGGTGGCCCGCACCGGTCGGGACTTCGATACGCTGGCGCGCCGCTTCGCCGACCGCTTCCATGTGCTGTGCCCCGACACCATCGGCCGGGGCCTGTCGAGCTGGTCGGCGGCGCCGGCCGAGGATTACACCATCCCGGCCTATTGCGGGCATGCGCTCGAGCTGCTGGACCGGCTGGGCATCGCCGCGTGCCGCTGGGTCGGTACCTCCATGGGCGGTCTGATCGGCATGGCCCTGGCCGGCACCCCGGAAACCGCGCCGCGCATCGAGCGGCTGGTGCTCAATGACATTGCCCCGCGGCTCAATCAGGTGGCCATCGACCGCATCCTGGCCTATGTCACCCTGGTCCCCGAATTCGCCACAATGATCGAATTCGAGACCTTTTTGCGCGCCGTCTATGCCCCTTTCGGCCGCCTGAGCGACGACGAATGGCGCCTGCTGGCCGAGACCTCGATGCGGCGGCGTGAAAACGGGCGCATCTCCTCGCACTATGACCCGGCGGTGATGCGGGTGTTCGCCGAGCAGGCCGCGGACTTCGATATGTGGGCCATCTTCGATGCCATCACCTGTCCGGTCCTGGCCCTGCGCGGCGAGGTCTCGGACCTGGTCGAGCCGCACGTCGCCGAGGAAATGACGGGGCGCGGCCCCAAGGCGCGCCTGGTCACCATCCCCGGCTGCGGCCATGCCCCGGCGCTCAATACGCCCGAGCAGTTCGCGGTGCTGGAGGAGTTCCTGGGGTAGCAGGGCGCGGCCAGCGGCAATCAGGTCGGCGGCGCGCAACGCGCCTTCAAGATGGTCGGCGTGACGCCTTCCTGACCGCCGACGAGGCCCGGCCGGTCTTGACGAAGCGCGAAGATGGTCGAATACTGATGCGCCCCCGCTTGGATCGAGGACCCTTCCGGGGCCTTCCAAGCCCGTGAGACTGGTTCAAACTGTTTCCGACCCGAGGGACCTGCCATGCCCCGACCCTTTTCTCTGCAAATCGCTGCGATCATCCTTGTGCTGGCGAGCGCCCCGGCGCTGGCCGCCGGCCAGAGGCCGAACATCGTCATGCTCATGACCGACGATACCGGTTGGTCAGACTTCGGCGCCTACTCGGGCGGGGGCGCCGCCCTGGGTCACCCGACACCGAGCGTCGATCGGATCGCCAAGGAGGGGGCGGTCTTTACGAATTGGTACGGACAGGCGAGTTGCACCGCCGGCCGCGCGTCGTTCATGACCGGGCGTATTCCCATCCGCTCGGCCCTCTCCATCGTGGTCGCCCCGGGGGACCGGAACTATCTGCGCAAGGAGACCCCGACGATTGCCGAGTTCTTCCGGAAGAACGGCTACTCGACCTATTTCTCCGGCAAGTGGCATATGGGTGACATCCCGGAGTCCTATCCGATCGAGCACGGCTTCGACGAGATGAAGCACTTCGCCGCCTACTATGCCGGCGTCTACGCCTACAACGATACCTCGAGTTGGTTCCACCCCTGGTTTCCCTCGTTCAATCCGGACTTCGCGAAAGCCTATGACGGGAGCGTGAATCTGGGTGAGTGGGAAGGGGTCGCGGGGCAGCCCGCCACCAAGGTGGGCACGATCGACTACGCGGCGCTCGCGACCTTCGATATCCGCCAGACCGATTCGGCCGTGGCCTACATCGAGAAGCACGCCAAGGACGGCAAGCCCTTCTTCATGAACGTGAACTTCATCAAGATGCACAACCCGACCAACCCCGCGCCGGCCTTCCGGGGTCGCTCGCACCTGGGCAACTACTCCGATTCGCTCATGGAGCTCGACGCCGACATCGGGCGGATCATGGATGCCATCCGCACCCACGCGCCCGACACCATCGTTATCGTCACCGCCGACAACGGCGCCTGGCAGGATGCCTATCCGGATGCCGGGACCACGCCGTTCCGCGGTTCCAAGGGGACGGCCTTCGAGGGCGGTTGGCGCGTGCCGGGCCTCCTGTGGTGGCCGGGACACGTCCAGGCCGGCGTCCAATATAGCGGGATGATGTCACACATCGATGCCTGGGCGACCCTGGCGGGCATGGTCGGGCTCACCCCCCCGCCCCACGACTGGGTCGGCAACGACGGCAAGGGGATCTACTTCGACAGCATCGACAACAGCGCCTATGTGCTGGGCAAGGCGCCGCACTCGGCGCGTACCTCTTGGGTCTATATCGACGGGGAGACCTTCCAGGGCGTGCGGGCCGACATCGGCGGGGACCCCAAGGAACCCTGGGTGAACATCGCCTGGAAGTATCTCTTCACGGCCAAGGACTCCTGGCTCGGGGTGGAGGCGAACCTGGGCGCCATCGGCGGCCTCTATAACCTCACGATGGACCCCTACGAGAAGTACGACATGATCTTCAACGGCGCGGCCGCGACGCGCGTGATGACCTCCTCGCCGGGGCGTTACGCGGGGCAGGACAACGGCTGGGTCGGGGCGCTCGTGTTTCCGGTGATCATGGACTTCAATCAGTCGATCATGAAGTACCCGAGCATCGAGCGGTTCCCGGGCGGCGCCTCGAACGACATCGTTCCCGACCTGCAGCATCCGCAGAACCCGGCGCCGCTGCTGAAGGACCTGCAGGGCAAGGTGCCGACGGGGCTCGGCGGCGGTTAAGGGGCGGTTCACAAACCGCAGTCTCATCGATTAGGAGCAAGAGGCCATCATGACGCTCATTCGTCGTCTCTTAACGGCTGCCCGCATCCTCGCCCTGGGGGTGCTCTTTACCCTCGGCACCGGCGTGCGCGCCCAGGCCGATCCATTGCCTTCCTGGAACGAGGGGCCGGCCAAGCAGGCCATCCTTTCCTTCGTGCAGGCGACCACCGACCCGGCGAGCCCGACCTTCGTGCCGCCGTCGGAGCGTATCGCCACCTTCGACCAGGACGGCACCCTGTGGGTCTCGCATCCAGTCTACACCCAGATGATGTACTCTCTGGAGCGGGTTCCGGCACTCGTCGAGGCGAACCCGGCGCTTGCCCAGGAGGAGCCGTTCAAGACCGTGATGAGGTTCCTGGCGGGCGACCGGGCGGCCATCGCGACGCTCGATGAGAAGGACCTGGCGAAGATTGCGGCAGCGACCCTGACCGGCATGTCGGTCGAGGCGTTCAATGCCGACGTGAAGCGTTGGATCAGCGCGGCCCGCGACCCGCGGTGGAAACGCCCCTACACCGAGCTGACCTATCTGCCCATGCAGGAGGTGTTGCGGTTTCTGCGTAGCAGCGGCTACCAGACCTACATCGTCACCGGCGGTGGTCAGGACTTCGTCCGGGCCTACAGTGATGGCACTTACGGCATCCCGCCCGCGCAGGTGGTCGGGTCCGCGGGGGCGACCAAGTACGGCTATGCGAAGGATGGCGAGCCGGTGCTCATCAAGGAGCCGAAGCTGCTCCTGCACGACGACGGGCCCGGCAAGCCGGAGGCGATTCATTTGATGATCGGCCGGCGTCCGCGGGCCGCCTTCGGCAACTCCGGGGGCGATGCTCAGATGCTTGAATACACCAAGGCCGGCGAGGGTGCGCGTTTGTCGATGATCGTACTGCACGACGACGCGCGGCGGGAGTACGCCTATGGCCCGGCGCAAGGGCTGCCCGCTACCAAGATCGGCACCTTCCCCCAGGCGCTGTACGACCAGGCGAAGAAGCAGGGCTGGGTGGTCGTCAGCATGAAGGACGACTGGAAGACGATCTTTTCCTTCGAGTAGCCAGGTTATTGGCTTCCTCGCATCGAATCCCAAGGTACGTCCCCGATTTCCAGGCGGCGGCCGCGACCTCATTGAGCCGCTGGACGTGTCGAAGGAGGGCGACTGATGCGCCTGCGAGCGTTGTTTGCCGTCCTGCTCTGCGCCTGGTTGCTGAATGCCTGCGACCGGATGCCGACGCCGACGCCCATCCCGCCAAGGGCGACCGTGGTTGCGTTCGGCGACAGCGTCACGTTTGGCACCGGCGCTGCTTCGGGGGAGGATTGGCCCGGTCGGCTGGCCGAGCTCAGCGGCTGGACGGTCGTCAATGCCGGGGTCCCCGGCGATACGGCCGAGCACGCCAGGGATCGCATCGAAGCGGTGCTGACCCAGTACCAACCGGCCCTGGTCGTCATCGAAATCGGCGGCAACGACTTCCTGCGACGGCGACCACAAGCCGCCGTCAAAGACGATATACGCCGCATCGTCCAGTCCGTGAGGCAGAGCGGCGCGCAAGCGGTGCTCGTGGCGGTGCCGCAAGTCTCGCTGCTTGGGATCCTGTCCGGCGCCAAGAACGACGCGCCGATCTATCGGGAGTTGGCCCTGGAAGACGGTGTGCCGCTCGTCGAAAAGGTATTTTCGGAGATCTTGAGCCGACCGGAGCTGTGTGCCGACAACATCCACCCAAATGCCGAGGGCTATCAACAGATGGCGGCGACGATTTATGCCTTCCTCTACCAGACGCCCAAGGGGACTGACTGATTCGCGTGCTGTCAGGCGCAGGGTGCGACACCGCAGCCATCCTGGCTCGGTGGCGGCTCCAAGCGCATCCAGACCGCCGGCAAGGCGAGCGGCACACCAACACACTTGAGGATCTACCATGCGCGAGTCGGTGGTGAGGCACGACATCCTCAAGCGGTTGGGGCTCCGCACCGTCGCGGACCTGCGACAGTGAATTCGCAAATGTTTGCATTGACTGCCTCGCCGAGCGTCTCTCTTCCCGATTAGGAGGGGGCACTCGATCAGGTCAAGCCAAGTGCCTTGAACGCCGCCTGGCGCATATCGCCGAAAAACACCGGGTCGACCTGCTCCAGCACGTCCGGGTTCACGTCCAGGAACTGCCGCTTGTTCTCGATCGGGATCAGCGCCCGCTTGCCGCCGTTGTCCATGGCGACCTGGAGGGGCTCGGTGAGGGAGCGCACGGGCTTGATGTTGCCCTGGATGCTCAGGTCACCCAGCACCAGCAGCGCGGGCTGAGACGGCGACTTGCGAAGCGCCGAGTAGGCGGCGACGAAGAAGGCGACGCCAATCTCGGCCTCGACCTTGTTGCCGAGCAGGTCGATGACCTCGACATGGAAATCCGAGGTATCGAGCTCCCGCGGCACACCGAAGGCGGTCTTGTTCGCGGACAGGTAACTGAAGGCTCGGCTCACGGACTCTTTCATCGCCCCGCTCACACCACCGGCGAGCTTGAGCTTACCGGTGCCGGACGATAATGTGACCTCGACGCGGTAGAGACCAACGGTCCCGTCACCGCTCACGGCGGCGGCATAGACGGTACCGGGCGGCAGCGGGTCTGCTGAGATAAGGCCCCGACCGCCTTGCTCAGGCACACCGACAAAGGTCTCCTCACCGGTGTCGTTGACCAGATAGCTGAAGGAGGTCTGGTAGTACTCGAAGGAGCCCATTTTCTTGAGCTGCTCCTTCACCCGGCGCCGTCCTTCCAATGCCAGCTCCAACAGCTCGGCAAGGTCCTCCTGAGAAACCTGTCCATGGGGGTGCAGGATCTTTACCAGACCAGACACGGTGCGACGGACGGCTTTACGGTCACGGGCGTTCAGGTGGGCGCCCAGCGAGAAATAGTGGTCGATGATCTCGGTGAAGTTGTGCTTGCGCAGCTCCCGCAGGGCCTCGGCCAGGTAGTCGATGACGAACCCGTAGTGGTCGGTGAAGTGCTCGTTGCGCATCTTCGGCACTTCCCAGCCCGGCAGGTAGAAATGCAGCCGGTCGATGAAGGCCATGTCGTCGCGGATCACATCCGGCATGGGCGCGAACAGGTGTCCCGTCTGGACCATCACGTCGATCGGCTGCTGGGTGTTGCCAAACATGGCGATACTGGCATACCCCGCCATGGCCTCCTGGCCGCGCTGGAACTGGCCGGACTCGCAGAAGGTCTTGAGCGTCGTGATGACCTCCTTGGGCATCTTTTGCAGGTCGGCCACCTCGTCGAAACCGACCACGTCCCAGATCATCAGCATCCCTTTCTGCTTGCCGTTCATGTGGCCGAACAGATTCGCCACCGTCGTCGGGCCGGTGAGCAGGGCCGCGTAGGGCGAAAGCTCCTGCACCGCATAACTCTTGCCGGTGCCGCGCGGACCCAGCTCCACCAGGTTGTAGTTGCGCTCGCACAGCGGGATCAGCCGGCAGAGGAACAGGAGCTTGACCCGCCGTTCCATCACCGTCGGCTCGTACCCCATGCTGCGCATGATGAGGTCCAGCCACTCATCGGTGCTGAATTCGGCGCGCAGCCGACGGAATTCCTCCAGGTCGAAGCTCGCGAGCTGGATGGGCGTGAGCTTGTCGATCCAGAATGGATTCTTGCCCTTGGTATCCTCGTCGTACTCGAAGCGCATGTCCACCTGCGCCCAGATGCCGCCGGTCAGGAGCCGGTCGAAGTCCCGCACGTAGCGGTCGGGGATGTGCACATAGGTGTGCCCGAAGTTGGTGACCTCCGCCCAGTATTGGGAGTCCACCAGGCGGACCTTGACCTTGTCGATGAAGGTGTGGCGACCGTTCTCCTTTACCTTACTCTGGGCCTTCGTGCTTTCGTCCGGGCGAATGTAGTTGTCAGCCAGGGTGTCATTGACGACCTGCAGCCCCATCTGGATCGCCATCTCGTCGGACGAGGCGCAGTATTTGCCGAGCAGGTACTCCAGGACGAAGACCGGGACGTTGGCGCCGACCTTGACCTTACGGACCAGGTCCTTGCGGACCACCTTGCCGGCGAATACCCGGTTGACCTTGTCGTCGAGGGGGTTGCGGGAGGGGGGGAGTCAGTCATGAGGGTTCGGGGTTCGGGGTTCGGGGTTCGGGGTTCGGGGTTCGGGGTTCGGGGTTCGGGGTTTGGGGTTCGGGGTTCGGGGTTCGGGGTTCAGGGTTCGGGGTTCAGGGTTCGGGGTTCGGGGTTCAGGGTTCAGGGTTCAGGGTTCAGGGTTCGGGGTTCAGGGTTCAGGGTTCAGGGTTCAGGGTTCGGGGTTCGGGGTTCGGGGTTCGGGGTTCAGGGTTCGGGGTTCAGGGGTCAGGGTCCGGTGACTGGTTCTGCTGCACCCTGCACCCCGCACCCTGCACCCTGCACCCTGCACCCCGCACCCTAAATCCCCAGCTTCACCGGCAAATCCTCTGACTCGGCCAGCACGCTGTCTGTGTGCGCATCCAGCACCACCACCCGCAGGGACTGGCAGGTATCGTTGGTCAACATCATGCCCAGGCTCGCCTCGGTCCCCGGCGCCAGTGTCAGCGTGCCTTTACCGCGGTCGAGTTCCCCGCCGACCGCCATCCCCATGTGACCCACCTCTTCTGCGCCGGCCATCAGCACGACCCGCAGAACGAGCTGCTCAGTCGCGAGCAGATCGCCCACCTTGAGCCCGAAGGTACGGTTGGTCACCGCCGCTGGACAGCCGTCGATCCGGACCTGCACGCAGGGAATCTTCGCCGGCGTGCCGGCTGTCATGCGCAGACTGACGACCGGGATCGCCAACTCCTGCAGGCTGAATCCACCGTGGTGGAAGCTCAGGCTGCCGCCCGCCTTGAACACCCCGAGCCCGGTCGGAAAGACATAGTCGAGATCCGTGTGGTAACCCAACTCAGCCCCGGCGACCCGCACGGTCCCGGCCGGTGTGCTGCCCCCGTGCCCGATCCAGCAGCGGCGGTGCAGGTCCAGGGTGACGCCCCCGGGGCTGTCCGTCTTCATGTCATCGTCCTTACGGATGGCGAACTGGTGACCGTGGTCGGCGGTGATGACGAAGTGCTCGATACCGGCGGCGGCGAGTTTGCGCACCGCCCGTGCGAGGTTGCCGATGACGGTGTCCATCACCTGCCGGGCGAGCAGGTCGCTGTCGGTCTCGCCGGCGAAATCGATCTCCTGGGAGCGGATCACGACCAGCGAGGCGCTGCCGATCTTATTGCGGATCCTTGCCGGGGAGCTGCCGAGCAGCCTGCCCAGGGTCATCTCCACCACATCCGGCACCTTGGCCTTGAGGAATTTCAACCGTTCGTTGAGAACGGCCATCTCCGTGCCATCGATGCGCACCGCCAGCTTGCCCTTCGCGTCGATCAGGTCGAAGCTGGCCGAGGCCCCAGGCAGCAGCGCTGCCATGCCGACGGGGGTGATCGATGGCAGCGCCGCAACGGCCGCCTGGACCCTCAGGTCTTTGGCACCTTCGATCTGGCACGCCAGGTCCACTCCCATCTCGTAGCGCATGGCATCGACGAGGAAATAGGCAACGCGCCCGCCCATGGCCTGCACTACCTCCGGGAAGATGCGGGTCTGGTGAAGCGCGCCGGGCACCGTCCAGGCGGATGCGGCGAACGCCTTGGCGAATCCATCCGCCATCGTCCGCAGCAGGTATTCATGCTCCTTGCGGATGACCGCCAGGGCCTGCTCCGCTTCCGGCTCGTCGTCCATCCTGGCGACCCAGGCCTCCAGCCGTCGCTGCAGGCTGTCGGCGCGATGCCAACCGTCTTCGGCCGTATAGGCGGTGAGCCACTTGGCGGGATCATTTGCCATCTTGCCCAGTGCCACGCGGACCCGCTCAAGCCCAAGCCCGAGCTCCGCCATCAGCCGGCACGCCTCCCACTGGGCCTGGCGGCGCAGATCACGATCGACCCAGAAGCTGCGGCCGCGCGCGGTGACGATACCCAAGGCCGCGTCGAAGTCCTTCCCGGCAATCAGTTGCGTGGCGTGGGCGAGCAGCCGCCCCTCCTCGAACCGGAAGGTGTCGATGCACCCCAGATGAGCGGCCGGTACGCCGGCCCCCGCGAGCCCCAACTGCTGCTCCACGGTATCCGCCAGGCCCAGGTACGCGTGCGGATAGCGCTGCCGCAGGCCCTCCGCCACATCGCGAACACGCTCGGCGTGCTCCTTGGTCGATGGACCCGGTACCATTCCGACCGACGGGGGCGGGGCACAAGAGAGGTCGGCACGGAACTCATTGACCAGAACATAGCGGCAGGTCTTCTCCCGCGCCTGGGAGAGGGTCGTGTCCGCCGGGAGATCCAGTCCCAAGCGGACCTTGATCAGCTTGAGCAACTCGGGAACCGCCTCCTTCTCGACCAGCACTGCATCCTTGGCGTCAGACGCCAGCCACTGGGTCAGCAGCACCTCGCCTTGGACACCGCTGAACAGGGTGTGCAGCACCGAGGTCACCTGTCCGCCCTGACCCATGAAGGCGACAATGTCGTCGTAGGTCAGGGTCGCCGGCCGGAGCATCTCGTCGATCTGCCCATCGGTGAACCGCCTGCGCAGCATGTGCAGCGCAAGCCCCCTGAGGCGCGGCTCGTAGCAGGTCCCCGCCCGCTCCAGTTCCATCAGCACCGAGCCCAGGCGGTCCTTGGCTATGCCCGGCAGATACAGGAGCAGCGGTTCCGGCTGGTCGGCCGCCACGATCGGCTCGACTGCCGCACGCAGGCCGAAGAAGCTGCCCTGGTAGCGAGCGAGCAAGGCGGAACTGGAACCAATCGTCACCCGCGGCAGCGGATCGCCGTCAAACGGCTCCAACTCCCGGTCAAAAAAGGGCCTGAACTCACTGCGCGGATCGTAGAAGACGACCACCGAGTGCTTGCGCAGCAGATCGTCCAGGTGCTCGCAGAGATAGTCGTAGAAAGCGTGCATCAGACGTCTCCAGCGAGCAACCGTCCTTGACGGCGTAGTTCCAGCGCGACGAATGGCGACTCCTTAATCAACCGGGCAAATGAAACCTGTTCCTCCCAATAGCACACGGCGTCCTCCTCGCGGTAAGATCGGAAGTCGTTCAGCCCGAGCCTATCGATCGTGTTCTGGACCTGTTCGTGAATATCCTGCGTCAGCCCATGCGCCGGAAGAACCTGGAATCCCACGAGTTCTAACTCGAACCAGCCGTTTTGCACCTCGAACGGATCGAGCACGTCCCCGAAAGCGTTCTTGCGCGCGTTCAATCGCGCAGCGGCTAGGCGATAGTTATCCCACTCATAGACGCGATTCCAGGCGCGCGACTTCGGCGCCATGTGATCGACCGAGCCAGCGCCCGTCACCGGGTGAATGCGAAAGCACGAGTAGGCACAGACTTCGTCGTAGGCTTGCATCAGATCATCAATCGCCGCGGTCCAGTAGGGTTCGATCTCAGACGGCGGCAGGTCTTCCGGACGGTCGATCCGGACGGCAATACTGGTGCCGTCGGACTGGACTTCCTTGCGGGTTCGTGGCTTGAATGCCTTTCCCGACTTGCGCGGATAGGTTGGCATCTGCCCCGTCATCTCGGCAATGGCACGCAATCCGGGTTGACGTACCTTTGCATCGAAATCGGGTGGCTCAGGGGCCGGCGTAACCCTGATCAACTGGCGTGCCCCTTCTGCGATTCCCGATAGCGGGACCAGCGGACCCAAAACCGGTCGATGTCACTTAACACTTCGCGCAACGCTGCGTCGACCTTATCGATATCCGCGAGAGACGGGGACTCCTGTCGCAGCAACGCCAGTGCCTGAGTAATTGCCAGTTCCGCCTCCAAGGACCTGGGCTCCTTCAAGTCGAAGGCTGACGAAGTCAACCACGCATTGGCATCGCCCTGGCGACTCCATGGGAAGGCTCGGAGCTGCACCTCGCCGTGGGTCAGATCAAGCTCCCAGATTGCATCCCTGCGATCGTCGAAGCGTGGCTCCGACGATGCCAGCACCAAAGGCGAATGCGTTGCTGTGATCAACTGAACCGGGATCGTGTGCTCTCCAGTGAGGGCCTCCATGACATCCAGAAGTGCGGGGACGATGCGGCGCTGCCACTGGGGATGCAAATGGGCCTCGACTTCGTCGATCAAAAAAACGATCTCCCGAGCGGGCGTAATCCCCTGAAGCTCAGCCGAGGCGAGGTGTTCCTGCCAGGCCCAAACCAGCAGATAGCCGAGGGACACGATGCGACGTATTCCCGCCGAGGCATGGATCAGCGGGACCTGCAAGCCATAGGGCATCTTGATGCAGGGGTGTTTGCGCGCGTCGCCCAGAGAGACCTTGACCAAGGCGCCGGACTCTAACGGCTCCTCGTCCCCGGGGGAAAGCGCCCCTAGGACGCTTTGCAACTGCTCGAATGCCTTACCGTTTTCAAGCTGCCAGCTTGCCCAGTCTGCGATCAGGCCATTGCAGTACTTGACCGGCTCGTTAAGCGGCAACCCGTCCCAAACCGATTGCGGGGAAAACAGATAGGCGGTCTGCCGGTCGGGGTTCTCACCCTTCCAGTAGTTGCGCGCCTCGTCCCACACCGAAAAGCCCCCATCGACTTGGGCGTAGAGCACCAATCCCGGGATCGACGGGCGCCCCCGGGCACGGGGCCAGTGTTCCGATTCTCGATCGAACCTGCTCGTATACGCGTAAGGCCCCCCACTCTTCTTCGTGTAGCGGAAGGTGATCTGCGGCTTGGTGGGGGGGCGATGGGGCATGAGCTTTTGCCGCGCCCAGGTCCGGGTCAAGGCCCACCAGGCCGCGTCCAGCAGGAATGTCTTCCCCAATCCGTTATCGCCCACCAGGAAATTCATGCGCTCCTGGAATGCGATTTCCATGTGTGGAGCGGGACCGACGTCCTGAAATTGCAGGTATTGGAGCATGAGAATCGAACCTACTGGTTGTCGATGTTGGCCAGATCGGAGTTTGGGGTTCGGAGTTAGGAGTTCGGGGTTCAGAGTTCGGAGTCAACGGTCCTGTTCGCCACGGCGCTGCTGCACTTCCCCGAGAATTTGGTCCCAGGACATGGGCGCAGGCCGTTCACCTTCCTGAGCGGCTTGGTCGCGCAAGGCGTTCAGACGAGCCCACAACGCGGTTCTAGGTGGCACGCTGTCACCAACCGGAACCAGGTCCGACTCCGCTCCAGCTAGTTCGAGCCGATCGCTGATCACGATGAATGCTCCCATATGGCAGTACGCCGTTTACTCATCAGCCAAACCACCGCGACGGCGGCGGACCTCGGCGCTAATCTCATCCGCATTTAGCAATTCGCCCCCGCCCGCAATGTACGCCTTGCGGGCAGCTAGCGCCAATCGACCGATTTCGGTGCGCGGCTGATAGTCCCCGGTCATCGGATCGTCCGTGAGTGTGGGGAGTTTGGAGTTCGGAGTTCGGAGTTTCAGTTTAGGCTTCGGGGTCATGACCAGGGCTCACCCAAGATGGCGTGAAAGGCATGGGCGACCGCTTGCTCATCAAGGCGCAGACCAACATCACGCAGTGCCTGCACCAGCATCGCCGGCGATTCAACGCGCCCATCACGCGCAGCCTGCAACGTCGCGACCGCAAACGCGTTTCAGCGCATCCAGGTCGGCCACTATCTCCTCCCCGGTCTGCTGGAACGGTGTCACGCCGTATTTGCCGAGGGTATCGATGAACTCGGCGCGGGAAACGCCGGCGATCTCCGCGGCACGGCCCTGACTGACACGTTCCAGTTCGTACCACTTCACCGCCGCCGCCAAGCGCAGCTCGCGAACGAATTCCTCGGGGTCTCGGCGGACGCTGGCCAGAACGCTGGGATCGATGTCGAAGGCTAGGTTCATCGGGGACTCTGGGTTCGGAGTTCGGGGTTCGGAGTTCGGAGTTCGGAGTTCGGGAAAGGATCACTCGCCCAAGGCTTCCAGGAAGCGCTGCACCAGGTCCGGGTGATAGCGGATACCCGTCTGAAGGGCGCGGTCGAGGTACGGCCTCACCTCTGAAATGATCCCTTCCCGTTTTGCTTTGCCCAAGAGTCCAAGGGCTCCGGTGACTTTGAGACCAACCGCGCGCGCCATGCGTCGCCCTTTCAATTCATCGATGCAGACCTGTGCGATGCCTTCGTCGATCGCGAGCTGAATGACTGCCGCCTCACCTGCATCCAGTACTGAGGTCACCAGGGTAGGCAGCGGCGACTGCAACCGCTGGTAGGAGAGCCAGACCGGGCGGACGGGGGGATAGCCCACGCTAGCCCCATCATCGAGCTCACGACGGACCTCCTCCGGCGTAATGAAGGTGAGGTCCAGCTTGCCCGGGATCTCCAGGGCCTTCATGCGCATCAGCGCGATCAGCGGCCCCGTATTGATGACGATGCGCTTATCCATGGAGGGTAAAGTCGATTTCCAGTTCGGCATCGTCCGGCCGTAGATTGCTCATCGGCACGCCAACCCGTGCGAGCGAAAACAAGAAATCGACGCGACCCTTGCCGCACAGCTTCGCGGCCTGCCCGGAAGACAACTTGCCCTGCTCGTAGAGCTTGGCCGCAAGCAGGAGACGCGCCTCCTCGGCAAACTCGGCAGGCGAGAGCGCGACATTGGCCAGCACGTCGTCGTCGTAGTCGATGATCATCTGATGGGTCATGGTCGGGGCTCCGGTTTGGGTCGTCAGTCGGGGGCTGAGAGTTGGTAGCGTGTGCCACGGCCGGCGCCGGTCTTGGTGACTGTGCCCGCGGCGAGCAAGGCGTTGATGGCGGCATTCCACTGGGCGTCGGTGAGGCCGGTGGCGGCGAGGACCTCGGACTTGCTGGTCGCACCCTGGGCCGCGGCGATGGCCTGCTTGACGGCGTCCAGCATGACCGGATCAGGGGCAGCGGAACCCGTTGCAGGTCCGGAGCCGGCGCCGGCATTATCTGTCTTCGGGGCAGTAGGAACGCGCCGAACCGGGCCCCGTCCCGACGACTTGCGGCCACCGCCACTGCCAGTGGCCGGCGCGGGGGCCTCCAGCAGGCTGGTCAGTGCGTCCTTGACCGCGGCGGAGGTGCGTTCCGCGATGAGGCGGTCGACCTCTGCCTGCGCAACCGTGAGGGGCAGCCACTTCCCGGGTGGTACGTCGTCAGTCGTCAGTCTTCGGTCGTCAGCAAGAGAGTCTTGCGCCGACGACCGACGACTGACGACCGACGACTCTTCCCAGAAGACCGCTTCCAGCCCGTGGGCGATGGCGAGGCTGCGGTCCATGGCGCACTTAGGGACGACCCGCTCGGGCCAGAGATGCATCGCCAGGTGCGCCCAGTCGTAGTCGCCGACCGTGAGTCTGCCCCAGCAGTCCTTGCACTCCTTCTGCCAGGCTCGGTGCTGGGGAACCAGGCGCCACAGGGGCGCGAAGTTGATAATGACGCCGTCGTTGAGGTCCGGATTCCACAATGGGGCAACCAGACCGACCTCTTCTCGGAAGGTTCGGAGTTCCTCGACAAAGCGTTCCTGCTCGGCGATCTCCTTGCGCTGGTTGGCGGTCGGGGTGCCACCGGCGCCCTGGACCAGCCCCATCAGCTTGCGCTCCTCGTGTTGGAGCTTGGGGGTCATAGAGTCGTTGAGGACCTTGTACAGGGTGTCCCGAGTGAAGCGATGGTAATTGAGCCAGACCGAGTAGCCCGCCGAGGGGGTGGCGAGCTGCCAGTAGATCGGGGCCTTGCGGCGGCTCTTCGAGCAGCGCTTGATGTGGTCCGCGAAGAATGACCGCGCGAACCAGGCCCGGAGATCATTCCCTCGGCCTGCGAGTATCTCGGCGGCCTCGCGCCAGGCGCCGTCCGCGCCATCGGCGAAGACGATATCGAAGACAGCGCGGCTACGCGCGGCAAGATCGCGCTCATGCCCCGGATCGTCCACCAGGATGCCATCCCAAGGGATGTCGACGGGATACGCGGCGGGCAGGTCATCGGCTCCTGCCGGCAGAGCCTGGGCGTTTTGCAATTGGCCGGGCGGGCAGACTGGCAGGGGGTCGAAGGGTCCCGGCGCAGCGGGCGCGGCGCGCTGGCCGGTCGCGAGCCGCAGGTCGAAGCGTCCGCAGGCGACACCGAGGGCCCAGGAGACCAGCAAGGCGGTCAGCGGGGCCGGGTCGGCGACCGCGCCGGGACCCTCGTCGTCCTCGCCCCCATCCTCGCCTGGGTCGGTGGGCGCCGCATCGGGCGTACCGCCGGGGCCGACCTCGATCCGCCGCCGATCCTCACCGTCGATCCCGTAGAGCGCGAAGCAGCAGTCGTCGATGTCCGCCTGGATGTCGGCAAGCGCCGCCTCCGTGGCCTGCACCCGAGCGGACCAGGCCGCGGCGCGGGCGGCCAGGTCCTCGCCGGGAACCTGGAGCAGGGCCGGCAGCCGGAAGGCGTGGGAGGTCTCGGTGGCGGTGTCTAGGGCGTGTTTTAGGGACCAGGCGCGGTGGGCCAGGGTGGACAGGGTTTGGGCGTGGGTCGTCGGTCGTCCGTCGTCGGTCGTCAGCGGGGGGACCGGGGTCTGCTGGATCAGGCCGACCTCATAGGATTGGGCGAGCTCGGTTCTCGCCAATTGAAGCGCGACCAAGGCGCCGAAGGGCGCCGAGTTGACCAGGGCACAGAGCGCGAGCAGGGACTCGGGGTCGTCGCCGTCGACGAAGGCGGCTGGGCCTTTGTCGGCGAAGATGCAGCCTGCCGGCATGGCACGGAAGCTCAGCCCGTTGGTTCTCCGCGGCCAGGTGAGGCCGGGGCGGAAGTACCAGGGTTGGGCTTGGATCTTCCGGGTAGCGCTGCCGACCTTGGCTTCAACAAAACATTGGATCTCTCTGCCTGCATTGGCCCAAGCGAGGCGCAGATACAAGTCCGCATAATAACGTCCGAAGGCTCCTCCTTTCGCAAATGAGACCCACTCGGCGACTGAAACCGGCACTTCCCAGTCCAATCGCAGGAAGCGAAAATCATCCAGCGTCCCAGCTCCGCACTTGGCGGTCCGTCGTTCCCCCTCGAAATTCGGAAGGCGACTGAATGCGCTTTGGGCACTCGGGCTAATCCAATACGCAAACGGCGCCCCAGGCACCAGCGCGAAGGCATCGGGATCGGCCTCGAACACCCGCGGATCGGGCTCGCCGGCGGCGACGGCGCGCAGGGCGGTCCGCAGGGCCAGGGCCTTGTCGTCGTCCTCCAGCAGTCGCAGGAACAGGCTCACAGAGGGGACTCCTGGGGGTGAAGTGAGACGGCGTTGAGTCCCGGAACCAGGAACAAGGGCTTGGTGGGACGCTCCATGGTCACGAAGACCTCGGCCCCGGCCTGCAATGCGGCGGCGGCGTGCAAGGCGTCCATCGCCCCCAGGTCCCAGTGGGCCGCAAGGCTCAGCGCCCGCGCGACCAGTTGGTCACTGGTGGGGATCCACAGGCTGACCGTGGCGAAGTACCGTTCCATGAAGGTGATCTCGTCTTCACGCCGGTAGAACAGCGGTTTGCGCAGGGTCTCCAGCCGCAGATAGGGGCTGGCGACGAAGCGCCGGACCGGATCGCCCAGGAGGGCGAGGGCCACCTGGGCCGCCGGTTGGTCGCCGCGATAGGCGACGATCAGGGCGTTGGCGTCAACGTAGGTCGTGGTCATCGCCGGCCTCCGCGCGCCCTTGCCTGACCTCCTCCAGGATGGCGTCCACGGGGGCGAGTGCCAACCCGCATGCCAGGGCGCGTTGGCGTATGGCCAGTAGATCGCGCCCCAACGCACTGAGCGCCACTGCGGCCCCGTCCGGGGCCAGGCTCCCGGTTTGATCGCTAGTGTCTGGCGCGGGCGGCGGCAGTGGTGCCGGTGGTTCGGGCAGCAGGGTCACCACCACCCGCGCCCGCGCCACGCCGGGCAGCGGCTCCAGCAGCCGCACCTGGCCGTTCTCGTAAATACCTTCGATGCTTGTCAGCATGGCCGTACCCATCCGTTTCACTGTTTGATCAGACAATAGGCCGCGGCCTCGACCATCGCCGCGTCCATGACCCCGTGGCCCAGATCCGCCAGCACCGTGGGTCTGGCCTCGCCGAGCAGCACGCCCTGGCGCCAGTGCCGGTAGCTGGTCAGAAACAGCGGGGTGCGGGAGGTGATGGCACCCAGGATACCGGCGGGGTGCAGCCACTGTACCCCACGCTCGACGCAGGCGGCGAGCAGGTCGCCCTTGGAACGGGGATAGGCGCTCGCGAGGTAGGGACCGGCGCGGGCGCAGGGGGCGCCGAAGGGCGGATTCATCAGGGTGACGTCGAAGCGCAACCCGCAGAGGTCGATGAATCCGAAACCGCGGGCGGCGTCCTCGCTGAACAGGCGACGCCGATAGGCCTGGCCGTTGACCGACTGCTCGGCATAGTGTCGCAGGGCGTGCAGGACGGCCGCCTCCGCCTGCTGCCAGCGCGCCTCGTCCAGGGCGCGGAACAGGGGTCCCTGCTCGCCGTAGACCTCCCGCACGGCGGTGCGGATGTCCTCCTCAATGCGCAGCAGGGAGCCGACCTCCCCCGCCAGTTCCATCCGCTGGAAGACTTGCTCGATCAGCCGGGCCAGGTCCGGGTCCAGGGTCGTCAGCAGCTCCCGCCGCAGCTCGGGCTCGCCTGGCATGGGCTCGGCGACGACGATGTTGGTGCGCTGGATGGGCGGGCGCTCCCCGCGTGGGACACCTAGCTCCAGATAGCCCCGCTGGGCGCGCAGCCACAGGGCCAGGGCGGCGATCTGGGCGGCGCGGGGGTCAATGTCGATGCCGTACAGGTTGTGGCGCAGGACGAGGCCGGGCAGTGCCCGGTGCATGGCGTCCCGGTCCGGATAGTCGTCGCGCAGGGTGCGGCCAGTGACCTCGGCGGCGGGAGCATCCGGGTCCTCCCAGGCCTCCTGGTAGATCGTTAGCAACAGGGTGAAGGCATAAAGCAGGAAGTGCCCGGAGCCGCACGCGGGGTCCAGAATCCTGAGATCCCGCGGGTCTTTTTTGGTGCGGGTAGGGGCTGCGTCGTCGGTCGGAGAGTCGTCAGTCGTCAGTCGCCGGTCGTCAGCCGGAGAGTCTTTCGCCGATGACCGACGACCGACGACCGACGCCCCCTTTCGCACCAGATAGTCGAGGTTCTGGAGGCGGGTGTCGCCCTCGCGCATTTCGTACCAGATGCGGCCGAGGCTGTTATCCGTGAGGAACTGGACGACATAGAGCGGGGTGAAGAACTGATTACGGACAGCCAGCTCGCGGCTGTTGCGCGGCGCCTGACTCTCAGCGCGCATCTGCCGGCGCTCGTCGTCGCCGTTGAAATACTGATAGACCCAGCCGATGGTCTCGTCCTGCTCCCAGACGCCGGCCAGTTCGGGGTCGTTGAGGATCTCCAGCAAGCCCGGCTGCTGAGAGCCGAAGAGGGTCGCACGCGCGGGCCACAGCAAGCTCGCCGGGTCGCGCCGGTCGAACAGCACTCGCACCTCGCGACCGATCTCGTCGAACAGACTCTCGATGTAGAGCCGGTAGCCGCGGTCCGGAAGCTGAACCAGCCCCGGCGCAAGCCCGCAGAACTCCTTGAACCCCGACGACTGCTCGCCTCGCGAGATGCACTCCTGCACCAGCCCACGGGCCTCCAGCATCTTGAGCGCCACGAACCGGTTCAGGGTCGTGAACGCCGCCTCCCGCCGGTAACTCGCAACCGCTTCGGCGTAGTCGTCGGTCGTCGGTCGTCGGTCGTCGGCCGAAGACTGACGACCGACGACTGACGACACCCAGTGCTCGACCGCGGCGATCAGCTTGATCCTCACAATCCGTTGCGCCGCGTCCAGATGACTCCCTGGCTCGCCCGCGATAGTGCCGTCCAGCCGGATGTCGAACACACCCGCCAACTGGTCCTCGAAATCCTGTTCAAGCAGTCCGCGCGCGGCCTGGGTGGCGCGTTGGATGCGGTTGCGGGTGTCTTTGTCCATGTTTTGGGAGTTCGGAGTTCGGGGTTCGGGGTTCGGGGTTCGGGGTTCGGGTGACTTGAGACTTGGGCGGTAGAGTTTCGCTAAGACATTGTTCTTGTTAAAGGATGCGTATAAATAAACGCGCGCGTGAAAAAGATACGCGCGCTCATATTCGCGGCGGCCTATGCCGTTCCACGCACGAGAGCATCATGGCGCAGGGTCCGGCAGGTGAGACACCCCATCCAGGTGGGCGATCATGTCGTCGTCGCCCGCAGTGATCGCATCGGGCTCTTGCCGACGCGAAACATGGCCACGACGTGCACGCATTTCTTCATCGAGTTCATCCCAGCTCAGCAGTTTGCCTCCGCCCAGGATATAGGCACGCCGCAATTCGAGGAGTTCGTGGCCAAGCTCAGTGCGCGGCTGGTACTGGTCGACTACGGCATCACCGGTCAATGGTGCGACTGGCGTCGCCGTCGTCGCTTCGTCTGGCGCCGTTGCCGTCGGCGGATGCACCGCGGGAGGGAGCGCTCGCGATGACCATGGGGGCGGGGTATCCGGGAGAACGGTCACCGCGATCCGCCCGCACGCCACCCCCGGCAGCAGCCCCGCAGGCGCACCTGACCGTGTTCACAAATGCCTTCAACACGCGTTGTCATGCCAGAAAACTTCGCTCCAAATTCCGGTTTGCTCCCGGTGCCCCAGTGTGCTCCGAGCGGTCATCACCCTCAAGACAAAGGCCCCACCTGGAGTCCCGCACCCCAAACTCCGAACTCCGAACTTTCCGGCTCCAGGCTGAATCGTAAATACGCTAGTAAAAACAAATACGTGAATCGTGATGCGCAAAAATACGCTCGCGAGCGTAAATTTTTCGCTCGCGATCATAAATTCCGACCACGGGCGTAGAGGGTGCCTTTGCCCTCGCCATGCGGCTCCAAAAAACCATTATTATTTAATCTCTTAAGTAGGCGCGTCGCCTGCTGAGGACTGAGGCCACACAGTCGTATCACATCACTGCGTCGGATGTTGCCGTGTTCGCGGACGTAGCGTTTGACCATCTCCTCCTGCTGGAGGGGATCGAACCCCGCTTGGCGAACGTAGTCAAGGGGGCTACCCAGTTGACGGTAGACGGCTGCGCTCAGGGTGTAGGTCCGCCCTTTGCGTACCCCATGGGCCTGCAGGAGGCCCGCTTCGACGAGTCGCTCCAAGACCGCGCGCCCATAAGCGCTGTCGCGTTGCAGCAGCTTGGCGGTCTCAGGTGTATCGAGACGGCGCGCATGGCGCAGTTCCGCTAGAACCAGCAAGCTCTCGATTGGGAGCCCTGTACCGAGCTGGTTTTCCTGCTCCAAGACGAGCTTCAGGAAGTTGAGGTCCGCCTCGGCGCAGTTGAGGTCGACGCTGACGCTCGATGGGTCGCTACGCAGGTAACTTGGCGGCGGGCGTCCGTAGCGCAGGAGGCCCTGGTAAATCAGGTCGACGCCGCGGCCGGTACGTTCGGCCAGCCCGATGCGCTTGAAGGCATCGGCCAGCAGCGGATTGCGGGGGCGGGGTTCGACCACCAGTAGATTGTCCAGGGAGACGCCCTCGACAAAGCCGCCGGGGCTGCTGATCGACAGGGTCTCGGTTTGCCAGCGGGTCTGCACCGCGCCCAGACGACTGTAGTCACGATGCGTCAGGGCATTGACGAGGGCTTCGCGGAAGGCGCGCGGTTCCACGTTCGGCACCGGCACCCGGAACAGGCCGACCTGGAGTTCGCGCTCGCTGACCCGCGCCAGAAACTGTTCCTCGACGCGCTCGAACAGCCGCACCAAAGGCCAGCGGTAGAAGTCATTGACGCGCACCTCGGTTCCGTCCAGGACCTGGAATGCCGCCTCGTGGGTGGGTAGGTGCGCCCGAATGGCCGATTCGCGGCCGATCAGCAGCAGACCTGCGACCGTTGGGACGCGCTGCCCGGACTCGGTTCGGGTCAACCCAAGCGCACCGTCGAGTTCAGCATCGTCGAGACCGAGCAGGGACCGGTCACCCCGGTAACGCTCGATGGCCTGGCGCAGCCGATGGCGCTCCGCGGGGTCGAGCGTGTCGAGGTCGGCGCCGGCGACCGGTAGCGCGGAGTAATCCGAAAGCCGCAGATCGGATTCGCGCGAGGCGAACTCGTGCGGAAGAAACGGCACGCACTGCGGTTTACCGTCGGCCAACAGTCGCCGGCGCTGGAGCGTGCCGTCACTGGTGGCGACCAATCGGGTCGAGCGGGGAATCTCGATCCGCGCGATCTTCAGTCCCGCGGACTCCATCATGACGGTGCGAACGCTCAGCGGTGGAATCGTGCGGTTGGCGATCAAGGCGGCCAACCCGTTCAGATCATGGTGGTCCTGGTGCAGCCCGGTCGGTTGTCCGTCATCCTCGACGCCAAGGTAGATGGCGCCGCCGTCGGTATTGGCCAGACAGACCGCCGCGAGCACCAGATCCTTGTCGGGCAGCCGCTTCTGGTCGCTCTTGAACTCGACGGTCAGCGCTTCGGCGGTGGGGATGTCCGAGTCGAGCATGGCGAAGCCTATTGGACTAAGACCTTTTTGCCGGCGCCGATGAGCTCCAGGCACTGTTCCTTGAGACCGTCGAGCGCCTGATCAAGCTGTTCCTCGTTCTCGATTCCCCCGGAGAAGAAGCCGGCGGCGCTGATCTTGACGACCCGGTTGCCGTCGAGCAGACGCATCAGGTCTTCGACGGCCTTGTCGCGCCGGACGGGGCAGGCGTCGAGGTCCGCTCGGAGCTGGGGTATCGACGCGGCGGCTGACTTCGCGACAGTGTATGTCGCCAGCGGCTCAGCGATGCGGTCGCGCTGCTCGTCGCCGACCTCCTCCCAGCCGGGGGTGCCGCGCAGTTGTTGGAGGGCGTCCGCGTAAGCCTGAGTCCGGGCGTTGAGCGCCTGTTGCAGGCGGGCCTGGTGGGCGTTCTCCAGGGCCTTGGCGTGCTGATCGATGGCCGGTAGCTCGCGGAAGAAGGACTCCCGCGCCAGCAGGTCTTTGAGCTGCTCGGCATGGTCCCGGTCGCCGTCGCTCAAGTCCGGCTCGTGCTCCAGGAAGGGCCAGAGACTATCGAGCGCCTTGCGCGCCCGGCCCAGGTCGTGAAGCGCGGGCTCCGTCAGGGCCTTGGCGAGTTCGGCCCCCCGCTTGATGGCCTCTTTCAGCGCCTGGTGGCAGGCGGTGAAGGCCTTGAGCGTCTGGCAGTCGCGCTGGCGGCGAAAGCCCACGCTGTTGTTCAGTGCCCCGGCAATCACCTCGCCCCCGGGGAGTTCATGCTTGTCGAGTTGGGCGAGGACCTCCCGCAGCGTTTCCTCGAAGCCCTCCGTGGTCTCGCGGATGGCCGCCGCGATGAGGTTTTCCTCGTACTCCTGGATCTCTTTCCCGAAGCAGGTCTTGTAGGCCTCCCCGGCCTCGATGTAGTCCGTGAACTCGCAGTCGGTGGTGCGCGGGCGAAAGGATGCCTGGCGGAACAGGTTGTTGTTGGTGAAGGTGGTGCGCGCGTCGAGTGACAGGGCGGAATCGATGACCTGCCCCTTGCTGGTCGACTCGATCTTGCCGGCACGCAACAGCGCGATGACCAGGAGCCGAACGGTGTCGAACTCCCAGCCGAAGGGTTCCTTGGCAAACTCGTCGGTCAGCCAGCGCCCGCTGGCGGTCTCGCCGTAGCTGGTGCGGTTCTCGATGCGGGCCAGGACCTCCGCGAGTACCCCGGTCTCCACGTCGAAGACAGGCTTGCCGCCCTGGTCCCGGACCAGTCCGAGGTCCGAGTAGACGGGTGTCAGTCCTCGCAGGTTTTCGGTGGTCAGCAGGGAATCCAGGTCATTCTTGGTGACCCGTGCAGCGGCCTCCGTGAAGCGGTCGAAGACCTCCGGCAGGGCCTGGGAGAGAACCTTGGCGGCGGTTCGGGAGACCTCGCCGGCATTCTCGTCCGGGCTGCGGTCGTTGCCGCGGAAGAAGATGGTGCCGGTGAGCAGGGACTGTTTGATGAGGCGCCGGAGTTCGTCCTGATGGCGACGCTGGCGGATCTTCTCCTCCGCCACCAGGGCGGACTCGTCCTTGGTCTGGGCGCCCCGCTCCTTGCGGGACAGGATCTCCTTGGAGCGATGGAGTTCGACGGTCTCGCGGTCGATGGCCTCATGGATGGCAGCGACCCAGAAGACGGCCTGGGTCTCGGTCTGGCTGCGACGGCGGAAGTCCTCTACCTGTTGGTCGAACTCAGCCCCGGTCTCGGCCAGGGCCAAGTGGAACGGGATGTCCCCTTCTACCGCCAGGCGCTCACCCAGGTAGAGCCCCGCCTTGAAGGGCTTCACGTCCAGCAGGTTGTGGGACGGTTGCGGCTGCCAGAGGGCGGTGACGGCCTCGGCGTGCAGGCGGGCGGTGTCGCCGGGCTTGGGGACCAGCGCGGCGCGTTGCCGTTCCCAGTCATCCTCGGCCGGCGAGGGAATCCGGTAGCCATCGTCGCCGCGGCGGACCATCAGGCCCTTCTCCAGGGCATCCAGGGCCTGTCGGACCTCGGCCAGGCGTGAATCGGCATCGATGGCCGGGTGCAGCGCGGCGGCGATGTTCTCGGCCGTGCGGTGAACGCTACGCACGTACTGCAACAGGCAGATCACCTTGGCAACCGGTTGGGCGGACGGGTGGGCGATCTTGGTGCCGATGTCCGCGATCTTGGCGCGAATCTCGCTGCCGATGTTGCCGGAGACGAGGTCGTAGATCTGATCCACGCGTGCCAGTGCGCCGATGGGTTGGCTGGCCAGATCCACGTCCGGGTGGATGAGCAATTGCTGGGCGAGCTTGATGATGGTGCGATTGGCGCCGCCGACGTGCTTGCTCGCCCCACCCTGGGTCCGCAGGCCGGAGACGATCTGGATGATGAGGTCAATCTGGTAGGGCAGCAGCGGGTAGAGGTCGATGAAGGCGTCGGCCGTCAGTTCCGGCAGCGTGATGTCCGCGGTGAGGCGGGTATTGTCAGTCAGCCGGCCGCGGTGGTCGGTGAAGCGCTCCCGCAGGGTCTTTTCGGCCTCGGCGTTCTTCGAGAGTACGCGCTTGCTGGTGACTTCCGAGATGTCTGAAGGCTCCAGGTGGACCTGAAGCTCGGACGGAAAGCGGTCCATCAAGCGCGCCAGCTCGACACGGCGGTCGTCCAGGCCGCCCACCAATTCGGTCAGCTTTTCCTGGGAGGTGACGAGTATCCATAGTTTGCCGCGCCCGACCCGCCCGAGGCTTTGCACGACCGCCTGGAGATCGAGCATCTTCTGCACGTCGCGGGCGACGAACTGGCCGACCTCGTCGATGACGAACAGGAGGTTCTTGCCGGGCCGGCGGCGGGACATCAGTTCCAGGCAGCGCGCGGCCAGGTCCCCGGGGGTGATGTCGGCGCGTTTCATGGCCGATTCGCGCCAACTGTCGGCCGTCGTGTAGGTGGCCGGGTCCATGACGTGCATGACGCGGCTCGCCTGTTGGACGGCGGTGGCGATCTTGCCCTTCTCGTAGTCCCAGTCCTTGTCGAAGACCTCCCGGTAGTTGGCCTTGAAGGCGTCGAGGCGGCCTTCGTCCTCCAGGGTGATCTCCAACTCGGACAAATCCAGATCCCGTGCATAGCCCAGGCTCTGCAGGAAGAGCCGGTACATGATCTCGGTGATGCTCTGGTTGCCGGTGCGGATACCGCGGTCGGTGGAGACGTCGAAGATCACCGCCTCGGTGGGGATCTTCTCGGCGATGCTGGTCAGCAGGACCTGGGCCTTGGTGTCCTTGCAGCGCTGGGCGAGCAAGTCCCCGGCGCCCTGTCCGAGGATGTCGCGGTTGGCCAGCGCAAGACCGAGGTACTTGGCGAAGCCGGACTTGCCCGAGCCGAAGAAGCCGGAGGTCCAGATGGCGATCCCTTCGTTGGGCTTCTGCCAGGTGGTCAGGTAGTGGTCGAAGATCTTCAGAAAATGCGCGCGGATCGAGTCGGTGACGATGTATTCGGCCAGCTCGTCGCGGATGATCGTCTCGTCGGCCTGATCGACCTTGATGACCTCCTCGATACGACGGTCGATGTTGTTGGCGAAGAGGTCTTTGATGGTCATCTGGGTTCAGGGTTCAGGGTTCAGGGTTCGGGGGTCGGGGTTCGGGGTTCGGGGGTCGGGGTTCGGGGTTCAGGGTTCGGGGGTCGGGGTTCGGGGGTCGGGGGTCGGGGGTCGGGGTTCGGGGGTCGGGGTTCAGGGTTCAGGGGTCGGGGTGCGGGTTCAGGGTCCGGTCTGCTGAACCCTGCACCCTGCACCCTGCACCCTGCACCCTGCACCCCGCACCCTGCACCCTGCACCCTGCACCCCGCACCCTGTTCAAGGTGCCGGGTTGGTCTTTCTCAAGGATGCTCGGAGGGCGTTCAGCATCCGACCGATTTCGGCCGTCGCGGACAGGATATGCCCTTCCTGATCGATGTTCAGAAAACCGAAGCGCCGGGCAAGCTCTGTCTGGGTCTCCAATTCCAGGAGCGAGCCGTAGGCAATTGCCACAAAGCGCGCATAATCCTTGCCGCCACGTCCATAGCCCTCGGCGATGTTCGAGGGAATTGATACCGCCGCACGCCGCATCTGGGAAACGAGGCCATAAACCTCGTCGCGTGGAAACGAGGTCGTGGTCTGATATACCGCGCCCGCCAAATCCATCGCCAGATGCCAAACCCGCAGACCCCGATGGCCACGATCAGTCACGGCAAGATGCCCCCAAGATTCAACCAACCCAAAGGTTATCACTGATCGGCGCGGTGAACGGGGTTCAGGTTCAGGGTTCAGGGTTCAGGGTTCAGGGTTCAGGGTTCAGGGTTCAGGGTTCAGGGTTCAGGGTTCAGGGTTCAGGGTTCAGGGTTCAGGGTTCAGGGTTCAGGGGGCAGCAGACCGAACCCCGCACCCCGAACCCCGAACCCCGAACCCTAAAAAATCTTCGGCCGGTAGTTGTGCTCGGCATCCAACACACCCATGAACCGCAGACCCGCGGCGCCGTCCAGTTCGCCCGGGTAGAACAGGACGGCGGGGACCTGGACCTTGCCCTTGAGCTGTTCCAGCAGCGCGGACGTGCGGTACATGGGGAAGAGCGCACCGGCGCGCACGATGAACACTAGGTCGCGCAGGGGGTCGGCGTCACTGGGGATGCGGCGAGCGACCAGCTCGTCCAGGGGTTGGTACTCGCTCAGGATCTGGAAGATGGTGTCGACCGTGACCTCCAGGCCCACCGATTTTTCGGCGTCGATGAGTGCCGCGGGCCCCATGCCTTCCGCTTCCAGGGCCGCGTCGAGGCATTCGGCCAGCGAGATGACCGTGACCCGTTTGCCCAACTGTTCCAGCCGCGTGCGCAACAGCGAGATCTGCTGGCGGACGCCAAACTCTTCCCCCGGCGGATAGTGGAAGATGGCATAGGGCATGTCGTGGTAGGCACTGAGCTGCTGCCGGGGGTCCGGCTGCCTCAGCACCGGTTCGAGCTGCTGGGTCAGGCGCTCCTGCCAGTCGGGCATCAGCCGATCTCCCTCACGTAATCGGCCGCGGATGCCGCCGGCAGCTTGATTTGGGCGAGGCTTCCGGCGACCTCGTAGTACAGCTTGCGGAACTGGTGCAAGCGCAGCAGCTCGCGCTCCACGTCGGCGGCGTCCATCAGGTACATGCGCCAGTCCTCGGCGTCGATGACGCGCCGGGCGTTCGCCTCGCGGTCCGTCATGGCGTGCAGGAGGTAGAGGAAGCTCTGTTCCGGCAGGTGGTAGGAGGCAAACTCCCTCGACTGCGTGCCCGTGAGGAGCCCGAAGTCGACGGCGAGCCGCAACAGGCCGGAGGCAACGCGTTGTGTCGTAGACTCGCTCCAGTTGGCGGGTTCGGGGTTCGGGGGTCGGGGGTCGGGGTTCAGGGTTCGGAGTTCGGCGTCAGGAGTTTGGAGTTCGGTCTGCTGAACCCCGAACCCCGAACCCCGAACCCCGAACTCCGAACGCTTAATCAGCGCGTGCAGGTACGGGAGCACGTCCTCGGCACGCAGACGGTAGGCACCGGCGCGCAACTGGGGGTAGAGCCAGTTGACGAGGAAATCGCGGACGAGCACCTCGTCGCGGGTCAGGTGGTAGAGGAGCAGCGGTTGCCAGACCTCCCGGTCACACCCCGATTTGGCAAGCTCCACGAGCGGGCGGTCGCGACCCGCAGGATCGAAGCGGCGGCTGACCGCCCAGGACACATTTTGCGCCCAATTGGCACTCTTGGCGCCGATGGTGTTTTCGTCGCGAGCGCGTTTGAGATTGTCGGTTTTCGAGGCGGCGTAGTCCCAGCCGCGAAACACCGCATAGGTCTCATCGATCAGGGATCCTTTGATGGCCAGGCAGGAAGAGACCTTGGAGCGAGCCTCCATGCTCAGTCCTCGAGCCGCGCATAGGGGATCGCCGGGTTACCGCGCTCGCCTCTGGCGAAGCCGGCCGCCAGTAGCGTGATGACTTCGTCGCTCGGCCGGTAGGTTCCGGATAAGGGGACCGACCTGCCCTCGGCCGACCGGCGCAGCTTAGCGACCGCGTCGAGGTGGTTTTGATCGATGAGACCAAACTCGACGAGTTCCGCAAGAAGGTCTTTCCCGCCCGCCGCCGCCAGCGTCTCGAAGAAGGCGCCCCAGCGCTCTCCCTGGTCCAACCAGTCCTGCCAGTGCGCTTCAAACTGATCTTCAACCTCCGCCGGGAGATGCCAGAGCGTCATGCACCCCGGCGGATCAAAGATCTCCCGGCAACGGCTGCGCGCGACCGCGAAGGCGATCCGGGCCTGCGCAAAATGGTGAGTCGACGGGAAGCCGCGCTTGAGCGCCAGCGCGCCATGGCGGCCGAGGATGCCCTTGGTGTTCCACCAGCCGGCCGCGTCCATCTCCCCGTGGCGAGCGACCGCCAGCCGGAGTTTGAGCAGCCGCTCGAAATCGATGTGGGATAAGGTCTGCGTCACGTACGATCCTCCCCGCTGGACTCTTCGGACGCCTGGTCGACGGCACCACCTGAACCTACCCGGTCGTCAACCTCCGAGAGTTTGAACAACCAGACTTTACCACTGCATCCTTAGTCAGGCAATCGCCCTGTTATCCGATGCTTAGCAGATAAAAGTCAACAAAGATCGGTTAAACACCTTGTCTTGGCGCTGAAAGACCGCCGAGATGGACCCTTGGAGGCAACCCGTCGCGGCCGGGGGGCCGCTCCTACGTCGTAGGAGCGGCCCCCCGGCCGCGACGGATAGCGCCCGACGAGGTGGCCGCAATGATGGTCGGGGCCGGCGCGCCGCTGTCGCGAGCGGCTACTCCCTGATCGCCTCGACGGGGATGGTCAGGGTCACCTGATCGCTGACCATGGGGGCATATTTGCCGGCGTTGAAGTCGGAGCGCTTGATGCTCGTGAAGGCATTGGCGCCGCAGGCCTGCTTCTTGACCATGGGGTGGAGCCCGCAGTGGAAGGTGGTGACGGTGAGGGTGGCCGGTTTGGTCACGCCCTTGATGGTGAGTTGGCCTTCGACCTTCGCCGGCCGGTCGCCCTGGAATTTGAAGCGATCGGCCTTGAAGGTGATGGTGGGGTATTTCGCGGTATCCAGGAAGTCCTCGTTCTGGATGTGTTCGTCGAATTTCGCGCTGCCGGTGTTGACGGAGGTGGCGTCGATGACGACATCGGCGGAACCGGTCTTGGCGGCGAAGTCGATGACGATCTTGCCGCTGGTCTTGTCAAAGCGGCTGACCTGGGTGGAGAAGCCCAGGTGGTTGTACTCGAACCGCGGCAGGGTGTGGCTGCCCTCGATGACATAGGTCTCCGGTGCGGCCAGGGTGCCGGCCGAGAGGGTGGCAAGGACAACGGCGGCGGCGATCTTTTTCATGGTGGTTGCGCTCTGGATGGGCTTGCGGATCTGTGAATAATCGGGTCAATCGCCCGGCGGCGGGGCATACCCAGAAAATGCAGTTTAGCCGCAAATGAACGCAAATGGACGCAAATAATCAGAGACTTGGCCTTTACTGCATGTTCATCGTGCGGGTGACGCCCGCGACGATTCTAACCAGCAGATTTATTTGCGCTTATTTGCGTTCATTTGCGGCTGAATATTCTTTTTTGATTTACTGCTTGGCCGCGGTAGCGACGACGTGGAACTTTATCTCGATCTCGTCGGCAACCGTGCTCACATCGGACCACGGACCCTCGCCGATCCCGAAGTCCAGACGCTTGAGGACGAAGCCGCCGTCAAAGACGCCGGTGTTGCCCTCCTGTCGGAAGCTGAACGGGGCCCTGACCTCCCGGGTCTGGCCCTTGATCGTGAGCTTGCCGGCGGCCGTATAGCCTTTATCGCCGCGTGCCTCGACGCTGGTCGCAACGAACTGGGCGCGCGGGAAGGCCTTTACATTGAGCCATTGCTTGCCGACGACCTCGTCGTTTGCCTCCTGTGAACCGGCGTCGATGCCGGCCAGATCGATCTCGACGCGGGCGCGGGCCTGGGTCGGTTGGGCGGGGTCGAAGGCGAGGGTGCCGCTGAACTTGGCGAAGGTCCCCGCGACCGGCACGCCCATCTGCCGGGAGACGAAGCTGACCTTGCTCTGATCGGCCTGGACCTGGTTGAACTCCAGGGCCTGGGCGCTGCCCAGGCCCAGGGCGAGCAGCAGGCCGGGCAGGGCGGATGCCAGGCCGGCGCGGCGGTTTCGTGGTAAGGCAAGCATCTGGTGGTCCTCAGCAGTGGGAGCCGGGGCGTCCCGCCCCGGCGAGTGATGGATCATTTGCGTCTGTTGGCGTTCACTTGCGGCGAAACTGCGCCTTCCCGGCTTGCGCCCTCCTCAACTTGCCCAACGGCAACATCCGCCACAGGGTCCCGTCGCGCTCGATCAATTGGTGCTTGAGGGCGGCGGCGACATGCAGCAGGATCAGCCCCAGCAGGGCAAAGCTCAGGGTCTCGTGCGCCGCTTTCAACCAATCGCCGAGCGCGGAGTCCTTTGACACCAGGTCCGGCAAGGGCAGCACGCCCAGATAGACCACCGGGAAGCCCTTGGCCGAACTCATCAGCCAGCCGGACAGCGGTACGGCCGCCATCAGCAGATAGAGTATGCCGTGGGTCAGGGCGGCCATGCGCCGCTGCCAGGCGGGGGCCGGCAAGGGCGCGGGCGGCGGATACCGCAGCCGGATCAGCAGGCGCGGCACGAACAGCAGGAGTACGGTCACGCCGATCCACTTGTGATAGGAAAAGAGCCGCAGCTTGGTGGGGGAGAGCGGCAGGTCGTGCATGTACCAGCCGAGCGGCAGGGCGACCAGGATCAGGGCGGCGATCGTCCAGTGGGCCGTCATCGCGGGCCAGGTGTAGCGTGTCATCGGGGTCATTGGGTTGCGCCCGGGGGTGTTCCGGCCTCGGGGGGCCGGGTCGTCATCAGGGTGCCTCTACTTTAGGCGCTCCACTGAGCCGAGAAAAGTGATTTACTAGGAAAACAGTCTTGCCGCGAATGCGGCGCAACGGCGACCTGGCGCGGGTCGTCGGCAGCTCGCGAGGAGTTTGACATGAGCCAGGAAATCCGTTTCGGCGTCAACGGTATGACCTGCGCCTCCTGCGTAGCGCGGGTGGAGCGGGTGCTGGCCCGAGAGCCCGGGGTCACGGCCGCCGCGGTCAACCTGGCGGCGGAGACGGCCGTGGTGCAGGGCGACCGGGTGGATGTCCCGCGGTTGCTTGAGGCCATCCGGGGTGCCGGTTACGAACCGGTGTCGGCAACCGCCACGATCGGGGTCTCCGACATGACCTGTGCGGCCTGTGTGGGGCGGGTGGAGCGCGCCGTCCGGGCCCTGCCGGGGGTGATCGACGCCACCGTCAATCTGAGCACCGAGGCCGCGACGGTCCGGTATCTCCCGGACACGCTGAGTTCAGCGGGCATCGTCGCGGCCATCCGCGCGGCGGGCTATGCGCCGATCGCCCCCGCCCCGGAGTCGGATGGGGACGCGGCCCCTAACCTACAGTCGCGGCAGGCGGCGGCGCTCGCCGGGTTGCAACGCGACCTCGGCGTGGCCGCCGTCTTCACGCTCCCGCTGCTGCTCCTTAGCATGGGCCCCATGCTGCTGCATGGGCTTGGGCCTTGGCTCGGCTGGGCCCCGCACGCGCCGCAGCCCGCGCCCCTCTGGGATTGGGTGCAATTCGCCCTGGCGACCCCGGTCCTGCTGTGGGCGGGGCGGCGCTTCCTGCGCGCCGGCTGGACCGAACTGCGGCACCTGGCCCCCGGCATGAACGCCCTGGTGATGATCGGCAGCCTGGCCGCCTATCTCTACTCGGTCGCCGCGCTGACGCTGCCCGGGTCCTTCCCTGCCGGTACCGCCAACCTCTATTTCGAGGCGGCGGCGGTCATCGTCACCCTGATCCTGCTGGGGCGGACCCTGGAGGCCCTTGCCAAGGGTCGCACCTCCGAGGCCATCCGCCGTCTGGTGCGCCTGCAACCCCAGACCGCCCGCGTGGTACGCCCGGACGGGGAGGCGGAGATCCCGGCCGCGGCGGTGGTCCCCGGGGACCTGTTGGCGGTGCGGCCCGGCGAGCGTATCCCGGTGGACGGGACCTTGACCGAGGGCGGGAGCTATGTCGATGAATCCATGATCAGCGGCGAGCCGTTGCCGGTGCGCAAGGGCCCCGGGGACGTGGTGCTGGGTGCGACGGTGAACCAGACCGGGGCCTTCCGCTACCGTGCCACCCGCGTGGGCGCGGACATGGTGCTGGCCCAGATCGTGCGGCTGGTGGAGGAGGCGCAGGCCGGCAAGCTGCCGATCCAGCGGGTGGCCGACCGCATCGCGGCGGTCTTCGTCCCCCTGGTCATGGGGGCGGCCCTGCTGACCTTCCTGGGCTGGCTGTGGCTGGGGCCGGCGCCCGCCCTGAGCTACGCCTTCGTCACCGCCGTGAGCGTCCTGCTGATCGCCTGCCCCTGCGCCATGGGGCTCGCCACGCCCACGGCCATCCTGGTCGGCACGGGCCGCGGCGCGGCCCTGGGGATTCTGTTCCGACGCGGTGCCGCCCTGGAGACCCTGGCGCGGGTGGACCAGGTGGCGCTGGACAAGACCGGGACCCTGACCGAGGGGCGACCGGCCCTGACCGATCTCACCGCCTTCGGTATGGGCGAGGACGCCGCCCTGGGCCTGGCCGCCGCCGTGGAAGTCCACAGCGAGCACCCGATCGGCGCGGCTATCGTTGCGGCCGCACGGGCGCGGGGGCTGGTGCCGGCACCGGCGACCGACCTGGAAGCCGTCCCCGGGTTCGGCATCCAGGCACAGGTCGCGGGCCGTCGGGTCGCGGTCGGGGCCGGCCGCTTCATGGAGCGACTGGGGGTCGAATGCGCAACCGCAGCCGACCTGGCGGGGCACCTGGCCGCCGACGGCAAGACCCCGATCTATCTCGCGGCCGACGGGCAACTGCTGGCGGTGCTGGCGGTGGCCGATCCCATCAAGGCGAGCAGCCGCATGGCGCTCGCCCGACTGCACGCGCTGGGACTGACCCTGACCATGCTGACCGGCGACGGTCGCCGCACCGCCGAGGCGGTCGCCCGGCAGGTCGGCATCGCGCGCGTCATCAGTGAGGTCCTGCCGGGCGACAAGGCGGCCGAGGTCAAGCGTCTCCAGGCGCAGGGCCACCGGGTCGCCTTCGTCGGCGACGGTATCAACGACGCCCCGGCCCTCGTGCAGTCGGATGTCGGCATCGCCATCGGTACCGGCACCGAGATCGCCGTGGAGGCCGGCGAGGTCATCCTGATGACCGGCGACCTGACCGCGGTCGCCGCGGCCGTCGCCCTGGCACGGCGCACACTGCGCACCATCCGGCTCAACTTCTTCTGGGCCTATGCCTATAACGTCGCCCTCATTCCATTGGCGGCCGGCGTCTTCTACCCGCTGACCGGGTGGCTCTTAAGCCCCATGATCGCGGCGGCGGCGATGAGCGTCTCCAGCCTGTTCGTCGTCAGCAACAGCCTGCGGCTGCGGGGGTTTCAGCCCTGAACGCGATGGCCGGGTCGATGTGGATACCCGCCCCGTGCAGCAGATCATCTCGACGAAGGCATGTTCGTGAGCAACAGCAGCCACCCCGCAAGGTGAAAGGCATGCGTGGTGGGCGGCTTGCAACGTCGCCCCGCGACTTTCACGGCGTCGCGGCGCACTGCCGCGACGGTTGGACCTGGGCCAAGGCGGCAGGTCCGGCGCACGCCTACGCAGGCTTTCAGGGCACTGCCATTCAGTTACGGCTCACTCGCCGACCGCGTGGCCTCCGCCTGGAGTCCAAGGCTTCAGCCTTGGCGCGCTCCAAGGCTGAAGCCTTGGACTCCAGGCGGTTGGGCTGCGGCGCTTAACTTAATGGCAGTGAGGCTCTCCGGGGGGCAACTAGTACCGCACAAATGCTCGGACCATTGACCGCACCGCGACCCGTAGGGTGCGCCGTGCGCACCATGGCGCCAACCGAGACCCTGGCCCCGCGATCAACCGCAGCCTCTCAAGGTGCGCACGGCACACCCGACGCCAATGGTCCGAGCAATTGCGTCTGGTGGTACTAGTTGGACGACTCGCGCAGATAGCGGCCGGCGACCCAGCCGCGGCGGCCGGGGTCGTCCTGCATGGAGACCTGACACCACCGCTGGCCGCCGTGGATCGCGCAGCCGTGATTGCGCAGGACGGCGCCGTTGGGCAGACCGACGATGGTCGCGGCCTTCGCCGAGGGGCTGCGCCGGACCTTGAGTTGGTCATTCGCGGCGACGCCGGTGACCTGCCAGAAGTCCGGGCCGCCGGCCAGGCCGTCCGCGAAGTCGCCCTTCGGGGCGGGCGCACCCGCGTGGGCGCCGCCGCCGATCTTGATACCGAGCCGATAGTTCGCCGTCTCGCCACGGCGGGCGGCGGGCCGCATCAGATAGACCCGGATGCGGTAGTTGCCGTCGGCGGGCAGGGTGCCGACGAAGCGATTGCCGGCGCTGCTGCCGACGAAGATGGCCTCGTCGGTCCCCGGGGGCAGAACATTGAAATAGGCTTGCGGATTGTCGGTGTGCAGGTCCACCGTCATCCGCTGCCCGGCCTTGGCCCCGAGCACATAGTCGACATCCTGGTCGCCGTGCAGGCGGCCCTTGAGCGTGGTGCCCGAGGTCCCGGCCTTGAAGTGCACCGCCTCCTCGCGGATGCCATCGGCGGCCAGGACCGGCACCGCCGCAACGAGCCAGACGAGAAAGATGAAAGGGAGTGATTTCATAGTGGAACTCAGGCCTCGGTTGGGATCAGGGGTGGCGAAGGCGCTCGCGGCTTGGCCGCGGCAATAGGCGGGCATGTTGCCGGGCGTCATGGCGACCGCGGTGGTCGAAACGAGCAGCAGGGCGGTGATAGAAAGCACGTATTTCATAGCGGCTACAGACCCTGCTCGCGGCGATAGGCGCGCAGCGCCTGATCGGCCTTGGTTACCTGGCTGCCTTGGCATTTCGGCGATACGTTCGTCCGCCGGCCGCGACGATCGTAGTAGACGACACAATCGTTCTTGAACACGACCTCGGCCTCGCCATTGCTGCCGGCGATGAGCTGGGGCGGCGCGCCGCCCCCTTCGTAGCGGCCGCGGCCGTGATCGCGTCCCTGCTCACGGAAGTAAGAATCCGCGGCATCGGCGGCGCGGCGACGGTCGCTGTGGCTGCAACTGCTGCCGCGGTTGATCAGTTGGCCGTCGCGATCGTACAGCGCGGTACAGCCGCTCGGCATCCGTACCTCGATCTCGCCGGAACGACGCGGCACCACCTCGGGCGTCCCGCCCCCGCCCTGGGAGGACCGGCGTCCCTGGTACTGGATAGCGGCGACGCGCCGGTTCACGATCTCACAGGTCCAGGGGTACTTTTCCCCATCGACCTTGGCGAGCCCCTGGACCTTGTAATGATGCAGCCGGTCTTGCAGACGCTCGGCCGTGGCATCGCGCAGGTCGCTGATCTGATAATCGCTGCGGAGACGCCTCTCGCAGTCGCGGATGGCATCGCGTTCGCCGTAGGCAAGGGCGGCGGTGGGGGCAGCGAGCGCCAAGGCCAGCAGGGCACCAATCTGGACATGGAGAGGTTTGATCTGGTTCAACTTCGATTGACTCCGCGGTGAGATTATTGATTGGAATGGATGCACGATGGCAGGTGTTCGCCAGCCTTGATCAAAACTCCGGCCACACGCCCTTGCGGCAACCCGTCACCCTCGGAAGTGGCCGGAATAATGACCAAGCCATGCTCGCACCCTCGGCGGTTGCGCCTGCTCGAGCGACTCGCTCCCAGGCGGCGCGGGTCCCCCCGTAGGATGGGTAGAGCGCAGCGAAACCCATCGGCGAAACCCATCATTGGCCCTGCTTAATGGTTTCCCAAGCGCGCCAGCAGCCCCTGCGCCTCCGACTGCTCGGCGAAGCGCACTGAGACGACCTCGCGCAGCAGCCCGGCGGCCCGCTGCGTCTCGCCCGTCGCGGCCAGGGCCTGGGCGAGATGAAAGGCGATGCCCGGGTCGGTGGGGGCGGCCTCGTGGGCGCGGGTCAGTATCTCGACGGCACCGGTGGCGTCGCCGGCCGCGCGGCGCACTGTGCCGACGGTGTCCATGATCGGCGGCCGGTCCGGATAGCGCCGCAGGGCCTGCTCCGCATAGCCCAGGGCGGTCTGCGGATCGCTGGACGCCAGGTGCAGGGCCAGGTTGTTCAGCGCGTAGACGTTGTCCGGTGCAGCCGCAAGCACGCGCCGATACCAGAGCGCCGCGTCGGCGGGGCGGTTCTTCCCGGCCAGGAAGTTTGCGACCAACAGACTGACGCCCCAGTCCTGCGGGTGCCGCTCGCTCCAGTTCGTGGCCAAGGCCTGCGCTTCGGCGCCCTGATCCGCGGCCAGGAGCGCCCGCAGATAGGCCTGAAAGGTCTGCGGATCATCCGGCGCCTTGGTGTGGAGCCCGCGCCAGCGCGTGACGGCCTGTTTCAGGTCGCCGCGGTCGGCGGCGATCAGGGCCCGCAGCCGCTCCGGGGTCGTGCTGTCGGGTTGAAGCCGCGCGAGATCTTTGGCCAGCGCCTCCTGCTGGGTCTGGTCCGGCAGGGTGGTGAGCACCTGGGTGAGCACGGCGCCCGCGAGCGGGGTGCGCGGGTCGAGTCGCCAGCCGTCGAGGAAATACCGGCGGGCCCGGCTGTCGCCCTGGGCGGCATAGCCGCGGGCCACGAGATAGGCGAGCTCCGCGTCCTGGGGGGCAGCGGCGAGCAGGGGCAGCAGCAGGTCCAGGGCGTCCGCCGGGCGTTTCGCGTCCAGGTAGGCGACCGCCCGCACGCGGGCGAGGCGGGGCGGCCCGCCCTGGGTCAGGTCGGTGGGCGTGGCATCGGCGAGCCGCTGCGCCTCATCCACCTGGCCGCGTGCCAGCAGGCCGGCGATCAGGTCGGCCCGCAGCGCGGGATTGTTCGGTTCCCGCGCCAGTGTTTGCTGCAAAGGCGCCAGCGGGTCCTCGCCCGCGCTCTTATCCCAGCGTGCCAGACCCGCCAGGGCGTCCCGCTCGTTGGGGTCCAGCGCCAGGGCCTCGCGGTAGCGCGCGACCCCCTGCTCCAGATTGCCCGCCTCGATCTCCAGGCGCGCCAGCGAAACCCGCAGGTCGGCCTCGTCGGGGGCCCGCTGCACGGCCTGAGTCAGGGCCGTACGAGCCCCCTGCTGGTCGCCGACGGCGAGACTCGCCGCCGCGACCACCCGGTAGCCCAGACTGCGGTTGGGGGCGGCGTCCACCAAGGCCTGGCCGTCCGCCAGCGCCTCTTGGGGACGCTTCAAGTCCAGCAGGACCTGGGCCCGCAGTGCGCGTGCATCCAGGTCGGCGGGGGCCTGTTTCAGCACGGTGTCGACGGCCGCCAGGGCAGGCGCCTTCGAGCCCTGTCCGTACAACCCGCGCGCCCGCTGCACCGCCAGCCCGGAATGTCCCGGGAATCGGCCGACGGCGTCCTGGAGCGCCCGTTGCGCTTCGTCGCCCTGGTTCGCGGCGAGCAGGACGCGCACCCGCAGCAGGGCCACATCCGGGTCCTGCTGGGCCATGGCCGCCACCGGTGCCAGCACCTCCAATGCCCCCGGGCCGTCACCGGCCGCCAGCAGGGCCTCCGCGGTAACCAGCGCGGGACCGGCGCTCCCCGGCGCCTCACGCTGGAGGCGTTTGGCCAGCGCGTAGATGCGCGGGCGGTTGCCCGACTGCCCCGCGGCGCGGATCGCCAGGCGGAAGGCCGTCTGATCCCGGGGGACGATCGTGAGGTACGACTCCAGCGCGTCGAGTGCCGCGTCGGGCCGCCCCTGGGCCAGGGCCAGACTGCCGCGCCCCAGGTTCAAGCCGACGAACTCCGGGAAGGCGCTCTCGACCCCATCGAGATCCGTGCCGGCGCCCTCGAGATCGCCCAGATCGATGCGCACCAGGGCCCGCTTGAAGCGATAGAGCCACTGCCGCCCGGAAAGCTGCAGGGCGGCCGTGTAGCGGCATTGCGCCTCCGCCAGGCGGCCGTCCTGCTGGTCCATCTCGGCGAGCACGGCCAGCGCCTCGTGGGCGTCGGCGTGGGCGGCGACGGCGCGCTCCAGGGCGGCGCGGGCGCCGTCGCGCTCGCCATTGGCGAGCGCAAGCAGCCCGGTGCCGGTCAGTGCCGCGAGGTTGTCGGGGTCGCGCCCCAGGGCCTCGGCGAGCAGGGCCGCTGCCGCCGCCCGGTTGCCGAGCTGTACCTGGGCCTGCGCCTGCACAGCCAATACCGCGGCGGCGACCGCCGGGTCATCGCCGGGCGGCGCGAGTTCAGCGAGAACTTGCTGGGGCTGGCGTTGCTGCAGATAGGCCTGGCCGAGTCGGGCGAGTGCCTCCTCCCGCGGCAGGCCCAGGGTGATGGCCCGTTGCAGGACCACCTCGGCGGGTCCGCCGCGGCGCAGCAGCAGGTCGATGTCCGCCAGGAGCGACAGGGCCTCGGGGTTGTTCGGCGCATTGCGCAACAGCAGCTTCAGGGCAACCTTGGCCCCGGTGACATTGCCCTGGGCGAGGAGCGCGCGCGTCTCGCCGAGCAGCCGACTGCTGTCCTTGGCGGGCTCTGCATCCTCGTCATCCAGGTCTGCGTCCGCGGCGCCGACAGCAGGCGCGGCACCCTTAGGGTCGGGCGCCGCCGCACCGGTCTGCGCCGCCAGCGGCGGCGGGCTCAGCAGGACGGCCAGGATGAGTGCCGCGATGGACGGGCGCCAAGGGGTCGCTGGAAGCTGTGTCATGGTCGCGATGGTCCCGGGGCCGCGTTCAGGTCCGTGCCTTGGACCGGCGGGCCCGCGCCCAGCCCAGGAGCGCAAGGCCCGGGCCGAACAGCAGCGCGGTGCCGGGGAGCGGGATATCCTGGCCGGTGTGATCGCCGGAATCGATATAGCTGGCGACCACGGTGTGATTGTCGCTCTCAAATGCGCTTTGCGAGCCCGGCGTCTCGCTGAAGGTGATGGATGCGATCCGGTTGTTCGGATCGTTGGGTCAGGCTCGCGGCCTGGGCCGAGGTCGCGGCGACGGCCAGGAGGCCGGCGGTGAGCAGTTGCGGTGCGCGCGTGTGCATGGTGGGTCTCCAGTGTCGAAGGAGGCGGGTCCGCCCCTGTCGGAGGGTAAGCGAAGCGGGGGCGCTGGTCCAGGCACCCCGTATGAGTCGCTGAGCCCCGCGGGGGCGCGGCATACCAGCCCGGGGCAAGGACGTCGATATGTGAAGAAAAGGGTTCGTCTCGTGCCGCGCGATACCGCTCCAGCGGTGTAGCGCGGGTGTTGGGCGCCGTGCGCCCCGGGTTCCTCGCATGGGCCACCCGCCGCCTGCCCATCCGCCGCCGCCGGTATCGCCAAGCCAGGCGCACGGCGATTCACTGCGCCCGCAGGTCCTTCGCCAGGACCCAGCCGCGCGGTGCCGCGCCCTGATCAGGGCTGGGGTCAGGGTCGGCCTGCACCTGGCACCAGAGACCATCGTTGGGCGCGCACCGGATGACCTTCAGCAACAGGCCGGCGGTGTGGATGGGGAGGGGTCCGGGATGCCGCGCTCAGCGCGGCTGGCGACGGCCTTCGGCGAACGGGGACAGGGACGTTGCGGCCCGCGGCCGACGATGGCCGCTCGGGTGATAATCGGTGGCAGAATAGCCGACGAAGGCCCCGCCCTGTCGGACTTGACCGTTAAATGCCGTTACACTGGCGCTGATTGGTTCGGGATCAGAAGGCTCGATCGCTATGAAGACCACGCAGGACACCGACACCGACCGCCTGGTATCACCTGGTCTTCTCGCTCGCCCACCTGCACCAGGGCCGGTATCGCGAGGCCCTGGCGGTGCTCGGGCGCTTCGCGCAGTTGGGTTTTTTTCCGTTTCAGATCAACCTTGCGGTCATCCATGGCCAGCTCGGTCAGCGGGCGCCGGCGCGCCTGGCGTGGGAGCGGATGATGGCGCTGTGGCCCGAATCCGCGGGGCGCATCGACGCGATTCTCGGGTTCTGGTTTCCGCTCGGGGACCTCGCGGAGGTCTTTGCCGACGGGTTGCGCAAGGCGGGGTTGGCGGCGTGCGGCGGTTTGGTGTCAGGGGCGGGCGGGTAGGCCGTTGCGCCACGGTTCGCCCATGAAGATGACCAATGCGACAACTGCCTTGGCATCTACCGGTTGAAGTCTGAGAGGGCATGTCGCACCTGTCAGATAGAGGGGAAAATCGACCCTAACCTGGCGCATTTTCGGCCGCGAGCCTAACGTCAGGCTGGGGTATAATCAGAATGACATGTCGGCGCGCCAAGGACTCCGATGACCCAAGACCGGACCGTCGATGCCCGATCTGATATCAAACCGGAGTATTCTGCGCGCGTTGGCCCGTTCTCAAGATTTGGCCGAGTGAACGTTGCCTGGGGGTAATCCCACGTTTGCCCCACGCTCGCCACGCCGACGGCAGAACGCAGCGTCCGCCCCGTACGGCTAGCAACAACAGGATGCCTTCAGTAAGGTGCGCGACCTGTGCCTTGAGGGTTGCGCGAACACCGTCAAATGATCCAGCCGCGCGCGGTCTGGTCGGAAGAAATCATGTCTGGCTCAAGAATGCCATCATTGTGGCTGCTGGTGTCGCTGTTGCTGCTTGGCGGTTGCGCAACCCGCCCGATCAATCCGCCGATCACCCAGACGGACTCGAGCGCCGGCTACCGCTGGGAGACGCGCCAGCCGCGGGACAGGAACAAAGAGAATCTGGTCATCCTCGCCTTTTCGGGAGGGGGTACCCGCGCCGCCGCCTTCTCGTACGGCGTCCTGGAGTCCCTGCGGCGGACCGAGGTGGTCGGACCGCAGGGCAACAAGGTCCGCCTGCTCGACGCGGTGGACGCCATTACCGGCGTTTCGGGTGGGAGCTTCACGGCGCTCGCCTATGGTCTCTACGGCGACCGGCTGTTCGATGACTACGAGCAACGCTTCCTCAAGCGCGATGTGCAGGGCGAGATCGTCGCACGCACGCTCAGTCCGTCGAATTGGGCCCGGCTCGGGTCGACCGCTTGGGGTCGTTCCGAATTGGCGGCCGAGCTTTACGACGAGGTCCTGTTCAACGGTGCCACCTTCGGCGATCTCGACCGTGGCCAAGGCCCTCTGATCGTTGCGTCCGCTACCGACATCTCCACCGGCTCCCGTTTCGTCTTCAGCCAGCGCGTCTTCGACGTCCTGTGCTCGGATCTTAATGCGGTCCGGCTCTCCCGCGCCGCGGCCGCCTCGTCGGCGGTGCCCGTCGTGCTCTCGCCGGTCACGATCAACAACTATGGCGGTACCTGTCAGTCGACCACGCCCGAGTGGGTTAAGCCCTTTCTGGTCTCCGACCACCCGCCGCGGCCCGCCGCCCGCGCGATCCGCGCGCTCCAGGCCGAGCAACGCTTTCGCGACTTGATCGCATTGACGGGTTTGCACCCCCGGCCATGCCGTAGCAGGGTCAGGATGCCGATTAAGAGTCCGAGGGCGAGCAGCCAAGCAACCGAAATCTCACTCATGACGACCGCCAGGGGTGGGCGGGGCGGGTCGGCAGGCCGTTCTGCTTATTGCCTTGCGACCCGACTGAACTCCGCAGGGGCGCGACCTGCCAGCCCGGGGCGGCGCCCCGCGCGCGATTCATAGGTTGGGCAGGGCGTGGTGAAACCAAGTAATCAGCGGGTTAGGGGTGTGCCTACGGGCTAAGACTGATAGACGAGCTTGAGCCAGACGTAGTCCCCCGCGAGCCGGTTCCTGGTATCCAACTCCCGGAGCCATCGCAGTTCGGTGACGAAATTCTGCTTACCCAAAGGGAGCACATATCCAAGCACTGGCCCGAGGCCGGCCGTGCGGCCCTTGAAGTCGCCGAGGATCGGACGCTGTCCGCTGTCCGCTGTCTGCGGTCACCTGCTCCACCCAGAAGCCTTCGAGGCCCAGGCTGAGAAAGCCTTTCCCCGCGGGGAAGAGCTGCTGGACGCTGCCCTCCAGATGCACCAGCGTGCCGCTTCGGTAGTCGGTGTCCGGGTTCTGCGTGTTGAACAAGACTCCGCCATGCAGGGCCGCGTTGAAGCCGGTCTTGGGGTTGCTGTAGGCGGCGCCGACGATGGGATTGATGCTCCAGTAGTTGAGCCGTGATCCAGGTGTAGGGCAGCATGGCGCCGACGCTGTAATACGCACCCAGAACCTTGTGATCGAGGGTATAGAAGCCGCCGATCAACAGGGCGTCGAGGGTCGCCTTGAGGCCGAGGGCGTCGAGGCCGGCGACCGGAAGGGTTCTCTTGGTCCCAGCGTCGCCCTGGTAATGGAGGTAGACCGGCTCGACCACCCAGCCAGGCTGGGTCGGCGCCAAGTCGATCAGCGTTGCCACCCCCCGGGCAGGTAGTGGCTGGTACCGCCTTCCGTGGCTGCCCCGCTCAAGGGGACGAGCGCGCAGAAGACGAGGCCGAGGCCGCCTGCCGCATGGCCGAGGAACGTGCTTCTTTGAATCGTGCGGGCTCCGATCAGCCATCTCATGGGGAAGCGCCTCTATGGTTGGCAAAGGGGGTGGCAAAGTGGGGTGGCAAGAGCGCCCGGTCCTCGGGCGGGCGTCGATCATCGTTCCGGCCACCGGCAGGAACTTCGACCCTGCTCGGCGCAAGCGGCAGCGGCTCGCAGTTGGCGGCGGCGCTCGGGGCCGGAACGATGATCAAGGCCCTCGGGCGCCACTCGGCATGAACAGTCGCCTAAGCATCCCTATTTCGGAAACAACAGCACGACATTGAATCGCAAGGCCCAGCCCGCGGGTCCCGTGTCCGTACTTGCCGCGTAATAGCGCGGGCCGCCCTGGAACTGCACCAGTTGCCCGCCGATCTTGGTCAACTTGGCGACCTGGGCGGCGATGGGCACGCTCCATTGCTCGCCCTCCCAGTCGTAGGTGGACTCGCTCTGGAGCGTGAAGGTCCAGGCGGTGGGTGTGGTGTAGGTGACAAAGGGCTGGATGAAAGTCGCGTTGATGTCGGCGCGGTCGCGCGGCCCGGCGAAAGACCAGATGTGATTTGCCAACAGGCCCAAGGTCCAGGGGCCTTTCTGGACCAGTCCGACGGCGGTCGGGCCGGCGCCCCATTTCTCGCTTCCCAACAGTTCATCGGTGGCGGTTGGCAGCAGGAATACCGGACCGGCACCCCAGATCAGCCCGCTGGCGGTCGGCGCCTTGGGCGAGAAGAAGAGGCTCTGCACCGTATCCGAGAGGCCGAACTGACTGTCGGCGCCCGGAACGAT
Organism: Candidatus Thiodictyon syntrophicum; assembly: GCF_002813775.1. Lineage (NCBI taxonomy): Bacteria > Pseudomonadati > Pseudomonadota > Gammaproteobacteria > Chromatiales > Chromatiaceae > Thiodictyon > Candidatus Thiodictyon syntrophicum. Next base: position 4,284,715 of record NZ_CP020370.1, on the reverse strand, counting down.
GCCCCACTGATCGACGACCGGCAGGATGGTGCGGGAGATCAGGTTCCAATCCTCGCCGATCGAGATCGGAATCACCGGTTGGAGGTTGAGCGTGTAATGGCTGCCCCGGTCGTCCGGCCCGATGTTCTGCTCCCAATTCGACTGCAAGGGCACGCTGATCAGCGCAGCCACGGGATTGGATAGCTCCTTGGCGAGGGCCGCCGCATCGTCGGCGTCGGCAGCAGGAAGTCCCAGCAGGAGACCGGTGGCCAAGGCGATCCGCGTTTGTATCGGTCTCATTTGGTACCTCTTTAGATCACAGATTCCGAGCCATCCGACCCACCTGCGGAGTCATTCCGGGCAGGTGCCAGTGCCGACGGACGAGTTTCGAGTAATTCAAGACGAAATCTCACTCATGACCACCGCCAGGTGTGCTCGGCGAGACCTCGGGTGCGACCGGGAAGACCCGGCTCCAGTCGCGTTTCATAGAGACCAGGGTCCAGCCCTTGGAAACGGCGTCGTCGAGGCCTTTAGAGAGGCGTCCGACATGGCTTTCGCGGTCGTAGGCGTACTCCCGCTCGCCGTCGTCGTGGTGGAGGATGAGTCCCAGCCGCTTGCCGGCACCGGCAGTCGTCCACTCGAGCATTTGGTAATCGCCGTCCGAGTTACCGAAGGCCAGAATGGGCCGGCGTCCAATGTGGCGCTGGATGCCGACGGGCTTGCCCGCGTTATCGTCGATGAAGGCGACCTCCGGCTGACGCATCAGCACGGGCATGCCGTCTTGCACCTTGTATTGCATGGCGATCTGCGACCCGACAACCTGTTCCGGCGGGATGCCGTAGACCGGCTCGGTCCAGGCCCGCATGAAATCGATCCCGCCGCCGGAGACGATGAAGGTCTTGAAGCCGTTGGCGCGCAGGTAGTCCAGCAGTTCCAGCATGGGCTGGTAGACGACCTGGGTGTAGAGCCGGTCGAAGCGGGGGTGGCGCGCGGAGGCGATCCAGTCGCTGACGATCCGCTCGAATTCCGTGGTGGTCATGTTCGCGTGGGTGGCGGCCAGCAGCTTCGTCACGCCATTCATGCCGCTTGCCTGCAGTGCCTTCAGATCACCCTCCAGCAGCGCCTTGAACGGCTGTTCTTGCTTCCACTCCGGATGTTCGGGGGCGAGTGCCTTGACGCGGTCGATGATGAAGGCGAGTTGGGTGTACATGGGCTGCTCGACCCAGAGGGTGCCGTCGTTGTCGAAGACGGCAATGCGCTCGGCCGGGGGCACGAAGCTTGGGCTGCTTGCGGTCGTCACGTCTTCGACGAATGCGGTGATCGTGGTCCTGGTCGGTCCGTCCGTCCAGGATGGGAGCGGCTCGGCGCTCGCGAGTGCACTGAAGGCCAGCAGGGCGACGAGGGTCAGAAGATGGCGCATGGTGGCTCCTTGGGTGAAGTCGTTGGTCGGCTACCGAACCGGTCACGGGTGGCGAAGACCGTTGGCGATCCCGTCGCCGGATCGTGCGACATCCCTGTCTGCCGATCCAGCCCGGGGTCAGCTTGCACCCGGGATCAGTCCGCGCGTGGACGGGTCAACTGCTCCATCACCTTGTCCAGATTGAAGCTCCCGGCCTTCTGCCTGGGCGGGTACTCCTTGAAGGTCATCATGAACTTGCCGACGTAATCCTTTGCCGCGATCAGCAGGAAGGACCGTTCCAGGAACCAGTCGTCATAGGTGTTGGAGGTCACCATGCCGCGCTCGTAGGGGTCGCGGCGCAGGTTCACGAGCAGCGGTACGCGCAGATGCACGAAGGGCTCGCGCCAGGACTGGAAGGTTGCCTCCGCGCGCTGCTCCAGGAAGATCGCCTTCCAGTCGTTGTAGCGCAGGGCGGTCATATCGCCGTCGTCGGAGAAGTAGAAAATCTCCTTGCGCGGGCTGTCCTTCACCGCACCGGTCAACATCGGCAGGATGTTGTAGCCGTCGAGGTGGACCCGGTAGTCGCGGCCGTTCGCCTGATAGCCGGTGAGGAGCTTCGCCTTTACGTCGGGCGCGCCGGCGATGGCCAGGAAGGTCGGCAGCCAGTCCATGTGATGGACGATCTGGTTGCTCCAGGTCCCGGCCTTGATGTGCCCCGGCCAACGCACCATCGCGGGGACGCGCCAGCCGCCTTCCCAGTTGGTGTTCTTCTCGCCGCGGAAGGGCGTCATGGCCGCATCCGGCCAGGTGTTCATGTGCGGGCCGTTATCGGTGGAGTAGAAGACGATGGTGTTGTCGGCGATCCCCAGCGCGTCGAGTTTTTTGAGGAACTTGCCGATGTGCAGGTCATGCTCGACCATGCCGTCAGAGTATTCGTCCTGCCCCGAGATGCCGCGCAGCTCCTGCTTGACGTGCGTACGGAAGTGCATGCGGGTGCCGTTCCACCAGACGAACCAGGGCTTGCCGGCCTTGGTCTGTTCCTCGATGAAGCCGAGCGCGCGCTCCGAGGTCTCGTCGTCCACCGTCTCCATGCGCTTCCTGGTCAGGGGGCCGGTGTCCTCGATCTTCTGGGTGCCGTCCGGCAGTGCCCAGGAATGGATGACGCCGCGCGGGCCGAAGCGTTTGCGGAACTCGGGGTCCTTCGGATAGTCCGCGTTCTCCGGCTCCTCCTCGGCGTTGAGGTGATAGAGATTGCCGAAGAACTCGTCGAAGCCGTTGTTGGTCGGCAGCATTGGGTCCTTGTCGCCCAGGTGATTCTTGCCGAACTGCCCGGTCGCATAGCCTTGTGCCTTCAAGAGGCCGGCGATGGTCGGGTCCTGGATCTGCATCCCCTCGTCAGCCCCGGGCATGCCGACCTTGGAGAGCCCCGTGCGGAAGACGCTCTGACCCGTGATGAAGGAGGAGCGGCCGGCGGTGCAGGACTGCTCGCCGTAGTAGTCGGTGAAGGTCATGCCTTCAGAGGCGATGCGGTCGATGTTGGGGGTCTGATAGCCCATCAGCCCATGGGTGTAGGTGCTGATGTTCGACTGGCCGACGTCGTCGCCCCAGACGACCAGGATGTTGGGTTTGTCGGCCGCCACGGCGCCGGACAGGGCTCCCAGCGCGGTCAGGGTCAGGCCGAGGGCGCCGAGTAAGCGGCGACGGCGGTGTCGCCGCGAATCTTCTTGTTGCATCATGTGAGTCCTCTCTAGGTTCAGGTTGAGAACAGGTGCGGTCACGCCTGGGCCAGGCGCGCTTTCCGCTCAGCGTTGACACCGGTGCCGATGCCGGGGCTGCGATGCCGTCGGTTTCGGCATCGTCTTGTTCCATCTCGGCTGTCGGGGCCTGCTGGGCAGCGTGCGCCAGGGTTGCGGTTGCGGGCGCGTCTTACCCGTCCGACGCGGCACCGGGTAGCCGCCGCAGGACACCGAGGCGGAGAATACCTATCGTTTCACTAGGGTGCTATTCAGTTTGCGAAAAGAGACGGAGGTGGGCACAGTGTTTTCGGGCGCAGCTTCGACCGGGATCGATTCGACGGGCGGGCGGGGCACCCCGTTGGCGTTGGCCGGCATCCAGGACACCGACGATCCCTGCTGCTGGGAGCGCAGCGGCCAGCCCTGGGAGGTCATCGGCACCCCGCTCGGCAGCGGGTCCTTTCGGATCCGCAAGGTCTTCCTCGCCACGCCCAACTGCATGCTTTACCGCGAGTCGTGCGCGACCCGGTTTCGGGTTCAGGCGCTCTCGCCCGAGGGGATGCTCGCCTGCGCGGTACCCGTCAAGCCGGGCAGTCAGACCTCGTACTTCAGACGGCCCTTGCACGAGCGCGGGTTGCCCGCCACCCTGCCCACGGGGCTGGAGGCGATGCTTGACCAGGGCCAAGAGCATCTGCTGTTCCTGGTGCAGCGGTCGCTGCTGTGCCGGCACCTGCCCCCGGAGCAGGTAGAACTGCTGGAGGCCGGGGCTGCGGCACGCGTGCTGCCCGCCTGTGCCGAGACCGTCCGGGGCCTGGGTCGTTGGCTGAACGGGATCCTGGCTCGCGTTCATGGGTCGCCGGAGATGCTCCGATACCCCGCAGCCGTGGTGGCCCTGGAGCGGGAACTGGTGCTGGGATTTGCGGCGCGCGTCCTGCCGCCGGAGTGCCGTGCCTTGCCTAGACGGAAGTCCCGCCGGCGGCGCGGCTACGACCGCGCAATCGAGGCGATTCGCTACGCGGACCTGACGACTTTGGACCTGGGCGGTTTGTGCGCCGCGGCGGGGGTGGGCGCCCGCGCTCTGGAGTATGCCTTTCGCGAGAATCTGGGCGTCTCCCCGGGGACCTTCATCCGGCAACTGCGCCTGCATGCCCTGCGCCGAGCCCTGCTCGCAAGCGCCGCGGGGGAATCGACGGTCACCGAGCTCGCCTATCACCTCGGGTTCACCCAGCTTGGGCGCCTGGCTGCCCACTATCGCAGTGTCTTCGGCGAACCGCCCTCCAGCACCCTGGCTCGCCCCTTCCCCGGCGATTACCCGCCCTTCTGGATGGGGCACCCCGGCGGCGGGACCAGCGCGACCGTGGTCAACACGTTCCCGTAGCGGAGGTCATCCGCGCTTGAATCTCCCGTGCCGGGCGGGGCATTCGCCTCGCCCGGAGGGTTTTCGGTGGTCGCGCCGCGACGCCGCGGTGACCTGCGACGCCGCGGCTGTTGGCGAGGCCGGTCGCGGCTGAAGCCGCTCCCACAATGAGTCCGCGTCCGGCTCAGTGGGCCATGGGCGCCATCGGCGCGGTCTCGATGGTGCGTACCGGGGCCTGGACCTGGGCCTGGCTGCCGTCGTCGAATGACAGGTCGAGCGCCACGGTGCCGCCGGGTGTGAGGTCGCCGTTCAGGCCGATCAGCATGACGTGCAGGCCGCCCGGTTTGAGTTGCACGCTCGCCCCGGCGGGGATCTCGATGCGCTCGATCTTGCGCATGCGCATGACGCCGCCGTCGTTGGTGTGGGTATGCAACTCCACCGTCTTGGCCGCCGGGCTCTTGGCCGCGACCAGGGCGCGGGGCTGGTCGGAGGCATTGCGTAGTGTCATGAACACGCCGCTGTTGGGCTGGCCGGGCGGGACGGCGCGGGCATAGGGGTCGCTGACGGTGACGGCGGCGGGGCCCGCGGCCCAGACCACGGGGGCCAGGGCGAGCAGGGCGACGGTGAACAGGGAACGGACGCGGGAACGGGACATGGCACTGGGCTCCTGTCGGGTGAGTGACGCTAAGCAGAGAGTCAAGAACAGGTTAGACACAAACACGAGCGTTGTCGTTGTCGTTGTCGTAATCGTAATCGGGGACGCTACGATAACCTCGACAACGACAACGGTTCCTAGCCGGCGTCGAGTAGTTTACGGATAGCCGCGGTGATGACCGGGGGCGGGGTGGCGTGGTCGAGGGTCTGCACCAGGGTGCCGCGGGGGTCGACCAGATAGGTGTAGGCCGAGTGGTCGACCAGATACCCCATCGCCGAGTCGGATTGTTCGACCCGCCGGTAGGCCGCCCCGTAGCGCCGCGCGGCAGCAGCGACCTGGTCCGCGCTGCCGGTGACGCCGCGGATCCTGGGGTGGAAATAGCCGGCGTACTGGGCCAGCCGCCGGGGGTCGTCGCGTTGCGGGTCGACACTGATGAACAGGACCTGGACGCGGGCCAGTTCTTCGGGGGTCAGGGCCTTGAGAGCGGCGGCAATGAAGGCCAGATTGGTGGGGCAGATGTCCGGGCACCAGGTGTAGCCGAAATAGATCAGTACCACCTGGCCGCGCAGGTCTTTCAGATCCAGGGTTTCGCCGCCGGCCGTGAGCCGGAAATCGCCGCCGGTGGGCGGGGCGGCCAGTGCCAGGGGGCGATGTTGGTAGCCGGGCGCGGGGACCGGCTCCCAGAACCACAGGAGCCAGGCGAGGCCCGCCGCGAGGGCGAGGACGGCCAGGGTGAGCAGGGTGCGTTTCATCGTGTGCGGATCATACCTGAGCGGGCTTGGCCGCGTAATTGTGTATTCTCCGCTTCCAGGTTCCTGTAGAGGACGGAGGCTGTCATGGGTTGTCTGAGCGGCTGGTGGCGGCGGCGCATCCTGGCGCGGCAGCGGCGGCGCTATGCCCCGGCCGAGCGGGCGGCGGCCTGGGCGGCGCTCCCGCTGCTGGCCGGGCTGCCCCCGGAGCAGGCCGCCCGGCTGGCCGAACTGGCGCTGCTGTTCCTGCGCGACAAGACCTTCGAGCCGGTGCAAGGGCTGGTCCTGACCGCGCGGATGCGCCTGATCATCGCCCTGCAGGCCTGTCTGCCGATCCTGGAGTTGGGGCTCGACTGGTATCGCGGCTGGTATGCGGTGATCGTCTATCCGGAGCAGTTCGTGTCCGGTCAAGAATACATGGACGCCGACGGGCTGGTCTGGGTGGACGATCAGGTCAAGAGCGGGGAGGCCTGGGAGCGGGGGCCGGTCATCCTGTCCTGGGCGGACGTGGCGGCGGGCCTGGAACTGGACGGCTACAACGTCGTGGTGCATGAGATGGCCCACAAGCTCGACCTGCGCGACGGGGTCGCCAATGGCCGCCCGCCGCTGCACGCCGACATGTCGGGCGGGGCCTGGTCGCAGGCCCTGTCCGCCGCCTTCGCGGACCTGGGGCGGCGCCTGGATACGGGGGGGGACACCCCGCTCGACCCCTACGGCGCCGAGTCGCCGGGTGAGTTTTTTGCGGTCGCCAGCGAGGCCTTTTTCGAGACTCCGGCCCTGTTGGACGCGCAGTACCCGGCGGTCTACGCCCAACTGCGCGCCTTCTATCGGCAGGACCCGCTGGCACGGCTGGGTCGGTGAACGGGTGCGATCAGAACTGATGTGGTGACCGAGATCCCGGGTACGCTGTCGTTGTCGTTGTCGTTGTCGTAATCGAATAATCCGACCACGATTACGACAACGACAACGACGCCCGGTCCGAGAGAACGTCGGGTAGCTGTAGCTGTTAGGGTGCGTATCGTGTACAAGGTTCCGGCGGTCGTGGCAGCTTGGCGGGTACGCGATGCTTACCATATGAAATATGCGTTAACACATCAGTTCTGATCGCACCCCCAGTGCACCATTAAGGGGTGAACCCAAGCGTTCACTGTGGCAAAATACCTGACTCAGATTAGGGCCGAGGGCCCGCAACCCCGGTCGTCGCGGCCGGACGCGCCATGACCGACCAGTCCGCCATCCGATTTGAATCCAAGCTGTTGCGGCGTCTGAGCCTGCCCGAACTCAGACGGCTGCGGGTCCTGACCGCGGGGGGCAAGCAGTCACATCTATTGGCGGTACTGCGCGAGCGTCCCGCCTGTGCCCGGTGTTTCCTGGCCTGGGAGGGCGAGGAGATCGTCGCCTGGAGCCTGGCGCGCTGGTTCGCGCCCTTTGCGCAGGCGCCGCGTAATGCCCATATCAGCGTCTTTGTGGACCCGGACTGGCGGCGCCGTGGGCTCGGCCGACGGCTGCTGGGTCAGGCGGTCGAGTTCGCCGCCGCCCATCGGCTGCGGCCCTGGGTCTATGCCGGCCAGGCGGAGCAGTCGGCCTTTTTTCGCGCCTGCGACCACCGGGCGGACGTGGTGTCCACCCCCTTCCCGGTACGTTAGGCGGCCGCGCCGCGCCGGTGCGAAGGACCGTTAGGCGGATTTACACTGACGGCATATTGAAATTCCGGCTTTGTTGACTACTTTACTCAGAGTCGCGTCCGCCCTCGCCGCGACCCCTGGGCTTAACCCACACTTGACAGGTACGCAACGATGAGACTTTCGACGAAAGGTAGATACGCGGTGACCGCCATGCTCGACCTGGCGCTGCATTCCGGCAACGGCCCGGTGACCCTGGCGGATATTTCGGTCAATCAAGGGATCTCCCTGTCCTACCTCGAGCAACTGTTTGCCGCCTTGCGCGCCAAGCAGTTGGTACGCGGGGTCCGCGGTCCCGGCGGCGGCTACTACCTCGGGCGGCCCGCCACCGAGGTGTCCATCGCCGACATCATCTGTGCCGTCGACGAGTGGGTTGAGTTCACCCGCTGCGGCGGGCGTGAGAACTGCCGGGCGGGGCAGCCGTGCCTGACCCACCAGCTGTGGGACCAGCTCAGCGATGAAATCTTTCATTTTCTGAGTGGTATCACCCTGGCGGACCTGGTCGAGCGGGGACGTATCGAACGCGCCAAGGCGGCGCGCCCCGAAGTGGCCGAGGCGCCCCCCGGGAAGCGTCGCGCCGCCTGACGTGGTCGCGCCGCTGGGGGATTGCGCCCGGCCGGGTCAGCGCCTCCCGCACCGTCCGGCCAAAGGGCGGGTGCGATCAGAATTGATGTGGTGACCGAGATCGCGGGTCCGTTGTCGTTGTCGTTGTCGTAATCGAATAATCCGACCACGATTACGACAACGACAACGACGCCCGATCGGTGAGAACGTCCGGTCGCAGTACCCTACGACATGTGCGTTAACACATCAGTTCTGATCGCACCCCGCACCTGCAGCCGGGCGGGTGCCGAGCGCGCTGCGGTGATATGCTTGACGGCTTCCCGCGGGCGTCGCGGGACCGGCCAGCCAGCCGGGTAACCGCACTTACCGGGAAGCGCATCGCGATGGCCGAACAGCCTGACGGGTTGATTACGATCCAAGACTACATCCGCTGGGGGGCGACCCGGTTCAACCGGGCCGGGCTCTGGTTCGGACACGGGACGGACAATGCCCTGGACGAAGCGGCGCAACTGGTTTTGAGTTGCCTGGAACTTGAGCCCGGGCTGCCGACCGCCTTTCGGGAGTGCCGCCTGACCCCGGCTGAGCGCGTGAGCGTGGCCGACCTGATCGAGCGGCGGATCACCGAGCGGGTGCCGGCCGCCTATCTCACCGGGCGCGCCTGGTTTGCCGGGCTGGCGTTCGAGGTCAACGACCAGGTGCTGGTGCCCCGCTCCCCGATCGCCGAACTGGTCGAGGCCGGCTTCGATCCCTGGATCGACTCGGCACGGGTGGGGCGGGTGCTGGATCTCTGTGCCGGCAGCGGTTGTATCGGGATCGCCGCGGCGCTCTTTCTGCCGGATGCGGACGTCGATCTGGTCGATATCTCGCCCGCGGCCCTGGAGGTCGCCCGCCGCAACGTGGCGCGCCACGGGGTAGGGGATCGGGTGCGGGTCCTGGAGTCGAACCTGTTCGACGCGCTGGCGGGTCAGCGCTATGACGTCATCGTCTCCAATCCGCCCTATGTCGCGCGTGCGGAACTCGCGGCGCTCCCCCCCGAATATCACCGCGAGCCGGCACTGGGCCTGCTGGGGGGTGAGGACGGACTGGACCTGGTGCTGCTGATCCTGCAGGAGGCCGGCCGCCACTTGAGCGAGGGGGGCATCCTGATCCTGGAGGTCGGCAACGCGGCCCAGGAACTGGAACGGCGCCTGCCGCGGGTGCCCTGGACCTGGCTCGAGTTCGAGCGCGGCGGGGAGGGCGTCTTATTGTTGACCCGCGAGCAACTTACCCTGCACCAGAGCGCGTTCGAGGAGGCTTGAGTCCAGGCCTTGAGTCCACGAAGGGCCCCCAGGGACGCCGTGGCCAGGCCGCAGTCCGCCACCATTGCACCACAACCTGATCATGCACAGCAGCGTGGTCACTTCAGTGCCCCGGCCGATCGGTGCGATCCGGCGGTCCCGGGCCCCGCCGCCGCGTCCGCTCGATCCGCGGGCCTCGCAACCATTTCAGACACTTGAGGGTAGAATCGATGGAACAGGGTATCTCCTTTGACCTGGGCCTGATCCGCCGCTATGACCAGAGCGGCCCCCGTTACACCTCCTACCCGACGGCGGTGGAGTTCGACGAGCGCTTCGACGAAGCCGCCTATAAGGCTGCCTGTGCGCGCAGTAACCTGAGCGGGCGGCCCTTGTCGCTGTATTTTCACCTGCCGTTTTGCGATACGGTCTGCTTTTACTGTGCCTGCAACAAGATCGCCACCAAGGACCGCAGCCTGGCCCCGCCCTATCTGGAGCGCTTGCACAAGGAGATCGCGATGCAGTCGGCGCTCTTCGACCGCCATCGGGTCGTCGAGCAACTCCACTGGGGCGGCGGCACCCCGACCTTCCTGAGCCACGACCAGATGCAGGGGCTGATGGATCAGACCCGCCGCCACTTCACCCTGGCGGACGATGCCGTCGGCGAATTCTCCATCGAGATCGACCCGCGCGAGGCGGATGCCGCGACCGTCGCCCTGTTGCGGCGCATCGGCTTCAATCGCATGAGCCTGGGGGTGCAGGACTTCGACCCGCGTGTCCAGGCGGCGGTCAACCGCATCCAGACCGAGGCGGAGACGCTCGAGGTCCTGGATGCGGCGCGCGCCCAGGGCTTCCGCTCCATCAGCCTCGACCTGATCTACGGCCTGCCGCTGCAGACCGCGGCGAGCTTTCTTAGCACCCTGGACCGCATCATCGAGCTGACCCCGGACCGTATCTCGGTCTTCAACTACGCCCACCTGCCGACGCGCTTCAAGGCCCAGCGCCGCATCAACGAGACCGACCTGCCGGCCCCGGAGGTGAAGCTTGAGATCCTTCAGAGCACCATCGCGCGCCTGGGTGAGGCCGGCTATGTCTATATCGGCATGGACCACTTCGCCCGCCCGGACGACGAGTTGGCCCAGGCCCAGCGCGCCGGTACCCTCTATCGCAACTTCCAGGGCTACTCCACCCACGCCGACTGCGACCTCATCGGGCTCGGGGTCACCTCCATCGGCAAGGTGGACAACACCTACGGGCAGAACCGGCGCGAACTCGACGAGTATTACGCCGACCTCGACGCCGACCGCCTGCCGGTCTTCCGCGGACTGACGCTCAATCGCGACGACCTGATCCGCCGCGATGTCATCACCCGGCTGATCTGCAACTTCCAACTCTCCATGCCGGCCGTGGAGACCGCCTGGGACATCGTGTTCGCGGACTATTTCGCGGATGCCTTGAAACGCCTGGAGGTCATGGTCGGCGATGGACTGCTCCAGATCGAGGACGGCACCATCCGCATCCTGCCGCGCGGACGCCTCCTGGTGCGCAACATCTGTATGGCCTTCGATGCCTATCTGGCGAACAAATCCGGCCCCATTGGGTTCTCCAAGGTTATCTAGGGCTTGGCACAGCGGGTGCGACCAGAACTGACGTGGTGACCGAGATCCCGGGTACGCTGTCGTTGTCGTTGTCGTAAATCGAATAATCCGAACACGATTACGACAACGACAACGACAACGACAACGACGCCCGGTTCGTGAGAACGCCCGGCAGCCGTAGGGTACGCGATGCGTACCCTACGGCATGTGCGTTAACACATCAGTTCTGATGGCACCCTGGTATAGCACGGAGTTTGGACCCTGGGCGCTGGCCGGGCTATACTATCGGGCTTTTGAAGCCGGTCGGTCAGTCGCCCGCATGGCCCATGGTGCGTGGGACAGGCGCTGGGTTCCAGCCGGTTTTGCCGACGATGGCCGTGACGGTGGGAGACGAGACGTATGCAAGTAACGGTGGAGACGGGAGAGGGTCTGGAGCGGCGGATGCGCGTCGACCTCCCAAGCGAAGCGATTCAGGAGCAGGTCGAAAAGCGGCTTCACGAGCTCGTCCGCAGCGTTCGTCTTCCGGGATTCCGCCCGGGCAAGGTGCCGCTGAAGCTGCTGCGCCAACGGTTTGCGAACCAGGTGGAGCGCGAGGTCTTTGGTGACCTGATGCAGTCGAGCTTCGCCTCGGCGGTCGCCGAGCGCTCGCTGCGCCTCGCCGGAGCGCCCCATATCGAGCCCGAGGTGCATCCGGCCGCGCAGCGCTACGGATTCACCGCGACCTTCGAGGTCCTGCCCCAGGTTGAACTGGCGCCCCTGACGGGGCAGGTCGTCAAGCGGCCGGTGAGCGAGATCACCGACGCGGACCTGGAGGCGATGATCGAGCGGCTGCGCGTGCAGCGCAAGACCTGGGTCCCGGTCGAGCGTCCGGCGCAGAGCGGGGACCGGCTGACCGTCTCCTTTACCGGGACCCTGGAGGGTGAGTCCGAGCCCTTCGCGGGCGGCACGGCCGCCGCGGTGCCGGTGGAGATCGGTTCCGCACGCATGCTCCCCGGCTTCGAGGACGGGCTCATCGGGGCCGGCACGGGTGAGACGCGCACCCTCGACCTGCGCTTTCCGGACGGCTACCAGCGTGCCGAGCTGTCCGGCCGGGCGGTGCGCTTCGAGGTCACCGTCGATGCCGTCGCGGCCCCGGAACTGCCCGCGGTGGACGAGGCCTTCGCACGCGCCTTCGGGGTGGCGGACGGTGAGGTCGAGCGGTTCCGCGCCGATGTGCGCGCCAACATGGCGCGCGAATTGAAGACCCGCATCCAGGCCCGCACCAAGGAGGGGGTGATGAACCTGCTGGTGGCGTCACACCAGGTGGAGATCCCCAAGGTCCTGTTGGCCGAGGAGGTCCGCGCCCTCAAGGGGCAGATGCGTGAGACCATCGGTGCGCCCACGATGGACCTGCCCGATAATCTGTTCGAGGAGCCGGCACGGCGCCGGGTCGTCCTGGGGCTGCTCATCGGCGAATTGATCAAGCACAACGGGATCAGGGCCGAACCGAGCCGGGTCCGTGCCGCGATCGAGGAACTCGCGTCCACCTACGAAGACCCCAAGGAGGTGGTGGACTATTACTATGCCGATCGCAAGCGCCTGGCCCCCGTGGAGTCCCTGGTCCTGGAGGATCAGGTGGTGGAGTGGGTCCTGAGTCAGGTGACGGTCGAGGACGAAGAAATGAGCTTCGCGCAGTTGACCGACCCGGCGTCGGTCGGCACCGCGGGGACCTAGCCCGCTCCCCGCGGCGGCGCGGACGATCCCCGTCCAGACGCCGCGTGGACGGATCGATTGCGTAGATGAGAGACGAGTAACAGCATGATCAAGCCCGTGAGTCGCACGCAGTGGAGGCCGGAAGGCCTGGGGCTGGTGCCGATCGTCATCGAGCAGACGGCGCGCGGCGAGCGTTCGTTCGACATCTATTCGCGACTGCTCAAGGAGCGGGTCATCTTTCTGGTCGGGCCGGTGGAGGACTACATGGCCAACCTGGTGGTCGCCCAGATGCTCTTTCTGGAGTCGGAGAATCCGGATAAGGATATCCATATCTACATCAACTCCCCCGGCGGTTCGGTGACCGCGGGACTGGCCATCTACGACACCATGTGTTTCGTCCGCCCGGACGTCAGCACCCTGTGTGTCGGTCAGGCGGCGAGCATGGGCGCGCTCCTGTTGGCCGGCGGGGCCGCGGGCAAACGCTACTGCCTGCCCAACTCGCGGATGATGATCCATCAGCCGCTGGGCGGTTTTCAGGGCCAGGCGACCGACATCGACATCCATGCCCGCGAGATCCTCCTGCTGCGCGATCGGCTCAACGGCATCCTTGCCCACCACACCGGCCAGCCGATCGAGAAGATCGCCGACGACACGGAGCGCGACCGCTTCCTGGGCGGCGACGAGGCCCAGGCCTATGGTCTGATCGACAAGGTACTGACCGAGCGGGGTCCGTCGCTCGGCAAGCTCTGAGCGCGTCGGCTTGCCTGCCCGGCGCGCGCGGGGTCGCGGGTCGCTTGTGCGGTTTTCGCCAACCCGCCCACAATCCCGGCCATATTACCGTCTTGCCATACGGACTCAAAGCGTTATGATTGACGCAGCATCGATTGGCCCCCCCGGGGTCCGATCGCCAACCGACTGACGGAGTGTCATCCCCGATGAGTGGAAGCAACCACGGTAAGAGCGACGAGGGCAAACTCCTCTACTGTTCGTTCTGCGGCAAGAGTCAGCACGAAGTTCGTAAGCTCATCGCCGGCCCCTCCGTGTTCATCTGCGACGAATGTGTCGAGCTGTGCAACGACATCATCCGCGAGGAGATGCAGGAGGGTGTCGGGGACGCCACCAGCAAACTGCCCAAGCCGCGCGAAATCAAGGAGAGCCTGGACGAGTTCGTCATCGGCCAGGAGTATGCCAAGCGGGTGCTCTCGGTCGCCGTGTACAACCATTACAAGCGCTTAGAGGTCTCGGAGGCCAAGGAAGAGATCGAGATCGCCAAGAGCAACATCCTGCTGATCGGTCCCACGGGGTCGGGCAAGACCCTCCTGGCGGAGACCCTGGCGCGGCTGCTCAATGTCCCCTTCACGATCGCCGACGCGACCACGCTGACCGAGGCCGGGTACGTGGGGGAGGACGTCGAGAACATCATTCAGAAGCTGCTCCAGAAGTGCGACTACGACGTTGAGAAGGCCCAGACCGGCATCGTCTATATCGACGAGATCGACAAGATCTCGCGCAAGTCCGACAACCCGTCGATCACCCGCGATGTCTCCGGTGAGGGTGTCCAGCAGGCCCTGCTCAAGCTGATCGAGGGGACCGTCGCCTCGGTGCCGCCCCAAGGCGGTCGCAAGCACCCGCAGCAGGAGTTCCTCCAGGTCGATACCTCCAACATCCTGTTCATCGTCGGCGGGGCCTTCGCGGGTCTGGATAAGGTCATACAGCAACGCTCCCGCAAGGGCGGTATCGGCTTCAATGCCGACGTCCACAGCAAGGACGACAAGCGCCAGATCGGTGAACTGCTGGCCGCGGTGGAGCCCGAGGACCTGATCCGCTACGGGCTGATCCCGGAATTCGTCGGCCGTCTGCCGGTCATGGCGACCCTGGAGGAACTCGATGAGGCGGCCCTGATGCGCATCCTCACCGAGCCCAAGAACGCCTTGGTCAAGCAGTATGCGCGTCTGTTCGAGATGGAAGGGGTGGAACTGGAACTGCGCGATGACGCCATGCGCTGCATCGCCAAGAAGGCCATGGACCGCAAGACCGGCGCCCGGGGCCTGCGGACCATCATGGAGCAGGTGTTGCTCGACACCATGTATGACCTGCCGTCGATGAAAAGCGTGTGCAAGGTGGTCCTGGACGGCTCGGTCATCATGGGCGAGAACAAGCCCTATCTGATCTATGAAGGCCTGGTCGAAAAGCAGGCCGCTTCCGGAGATTGATCCTTAGTGCCCGCCAGTCGCGGGCGGGGCCTGCCGCTCCCGCTGACCAAGGTCGCGGGGCGGGACGCCCTGACGCCTTTGACGCCACCGTGTTGAACTGGGCCCGGTTTGCCCTGATTCTTTAACCATCACGTCATAAGTCGGTCGCACCGGCGGCGCCTCGCTCCGGACCTCATCATCAGGGTCCGGTTTCAGGCCGCCGCACCGGTCAGCCGCCGTCCCACGAGCGCATCAGCACCGAGAGTGTCAATGGCACAGCAAGAATCTTCGCGATCCCCCTCCCTCGCCTCCCCGGAGGTACCGGTCCTGCCGCTGCGCGATGTCGTGGTCTATCCGCACATGGTCATCCCCTTGTTCGTCGGCCGCGACAAGTCGATTCGGGCGCTCGATGGGGCCATGGCCAACGACAAGCAGATCCTGCTGGTCGCACAAAAGAGCGCGGACGTGGATGACCCGGGGCCTAATGACCTCCAGCAAATCGGTACCCTGGCCAATATCCTGCAGCTCCTGAAGCTCCCGGATGGCACGGTCAAGGTCCTGGTGGAGGGTAACCGGCGGGCGCGCATCACGCGTTTTCTGACCACCGACAAGTCCTTCTCGGCCCTGTTCGAGCCCTTGCCGGAGACCCTGGATGCCGATGAGCGCGAACAGGAGGTACTGATCCGTTCCGCGGTCGCGCTGTTCGACCAGTATGTAAAGCTCAACAAGAAGGTCCCGCCCGAGGTCTTGACCTCGCTCGCCGGCATCGACGAGGCCGGACGACTGGCCGACACCATGGCGGCGCACATGTCGCTGAAGCTCGACGAGAAGCAGCGGGTCCTGGAGATGACCGATATCCAGGCGCGGATCGAGCACCTGATGGGCCTCATGGAGGCGGAGAACGACGTCCTGCA
This sequence comes from Candidatus Thiodictyon syntrophicum, assembly GCF_002813775.1. Classification (NCBI taxonomy): domain Bacteria; kingdom Pseudomonadati; phylum Pseudomonadota; class Gammaproteobacteria; order Chromatiales; family Chromatiaceae; genus Thiodictyon; species Candidatus Thiodictyon syntrophicum. Next base: position 4,268,927 of record NZ_CP020370.1, on the reverse strand, counting down.
GATGGAGAAGCGCATCCGCGGCCGGGTCAAGCGCCAGATGGAGAAGAACCAGCGCGAGTATTACCTCAACGAACAGATGAAGGCGATCCAGAAGGAATTGGGGGAACTCGACGAGGCGCCCAACGAGATCGAGGAGTTGGCCAAGCGGATCGAACAGGCCGGGATGCCCAAGGAGGTCAAAACCAAGGCCCTGGCGGAACTGGCCAAGTTGAAGCTGATGTCGCCCATGTCGGCCGAGGCGACGGTGGTGCGCAACTATGTCGACACCCTGGTCAGCGTGCCCTGGAAGGCGCGCACGCGCATCCGTAATGATATCCGGGTCGCCGAGCAGGTGCTCGACAAGGACCACTACGGGTTGGAGCGGGTGAAGGAACGAATCCTGGAATACCTGGCCGTGCAGCAGCGGGTGCGTAAGCTCAAGGGGCCCATCCTGTGTCTGGTCGGCCCGCCGGGCGTGGGTAAGACCTCGCTCGGGCAATCCATCGCGCGCGCCACCAACCGCAAGTTCGTGCGCATGTCCCTGGGCGGGGTGCGCGACGAGGCCGAGATCCGCGGGCACCGGCGTACCTACATCGGCGCGCTGCCGGGCAAGATCATTCAGAACCTCTCCAAGGTCGCGTCGCGCAACGCCTTCTTCCTGCTCGATGAGATCGACAAGATGGCGATGGACTTCCGGGGTGATCCGGCCTCTGCCCTGTTGGAGGTGCTGGACCCGGAACAGAACCATACCTTCAACGATCATTATCTGGAGGTGGACTTCGACCTCTCCGAGGTGATGTTCGTCGCGACCGCCAACACGCTCAATATCCCCCCGGCGCTCCTGGACCGCATGGAGGTGATCCGCCTCTCCGGCTATACGGAGGACGAGAAGATCGCCATCGCCGAGCGTTACCTGATCCCCAAGCAGACCAGGCACAACGGGCTGAAGTCCGGGGAGCTGGTCATTCGGGAGTCGGCCGTGCGCGACATCGTCCGCTACTACACCCGCGAGGCCGGGGTCCGCAATCTGGAGCGCGAACTGTCCAAGATCTGCCGCAAGGTGGTCAAAGAGGTCCTTCTGAAGAAGCGCGACACGGCGACCGTCGTCACGGCCAAGTCGCTGGAAAAGTACCTGGGCGTGCAGCGCTTCCGGTTCGGCCGCGCGGACGAGTTCGACCAGGTCGGGCAGGTGACCGGGCTCGCGTGGACCGAGGTGGGCGGGGAACTCCTGCGCATCGAGTCCGCCCTGGTCCCCGGCAAGGGCAAGTTCACCTACACCGGGCAGCTCGGGGACGTGATGCAGGAGTCCATCCAGGCCGCCATGACCGTCGTGCGGGCGCGCGCCGACGCCCTGGGTATCGCCCCCGATTTCCACAACGTCTTCGATGTGCATATCCATGTCCCGGAGGGGGCGACACCCAAGGACGGTCCCAGTGCCGGCGTTGCGATGTGCACGGCCCTGGTGTCGGCCCTGACCAAGATCCCGGTCCGGTCCAACGTTGCCATGACCGGTGAGATTACCCTGCGCGGCGAGGTGTTGCCGATCGGGGGCCTCAAGGAAAAGTTGCTGGCGGCCCACCGGGGCGGCATCGATACGGTTATCATCCCGCGGGAGAACGAGCGCGACCTCACCGAGATCCCGAAAAACATCCAGCAGCATCTGGACATTCGTCCGGTGCGGTGGATCGACGAGGTCCTGGACATCGCCCTGACCCGCAGGCCTGAACTGATCGATGTTGCCGCGGAGGGCGGCGACGGTGCCAGTCCTAAGGATGAGCCACCGGAGACGGTGTCCGATGCGACCCGCGAGCAACCGGTGCGTACGCGTCATTGAGGGTTTTTTTGCCCATTTTCGCTGCTGTCGGTCAAAACCCGGTTGCTCCGCCACGGACTTCCGCCTTAGCATTCGGGGGTGGGCACAGCGCCCCCGGTTGCGGTTACCGGAGCGTCCCGGCAGGGGCCGGGGTAACGGACAGCAGCCGTGGGCAATGTGTAATTGCGGAACAGTAGCCATGAGATTGGGGGAAAAATGAATAAGTCGGATCTGATCGAGAAGATGGCTGAGGCGGGTGATATCCCGAAGGCGGCCGCCGGCCGGGCCTTGGATGCCTTGACTGAAGAAATTGCGCTGGCCCTGAAGAACGGAGACACGGTGTCCCTGATCGGTTTCGGCACCTTCTCCGTCAAGGAGCGGGCGGCGCGCACGGGGCGCAATCCCCAGACCGGCGCAGCCATCGAGATCGCGGCCTCCAAGACCCCAGGTTTCAAGGCTGGAAAGGCCCTCAAGGATGCGATACAATAGTCTTCCGTTGTTGAGGTGCCCCACCAGGTAGCTCTCACCAGGTCACTCTCAGGGTACCCATGCGGGGTGCTTAGCTCAGCTGGGAGAGCATCGCCCTTACAAGGCGAGGGTCGCAGGTTCGATCCCTGCAGCACCCACCAAGCCCTGCGTCACCCAAGCGGGAGGCGTCGTGTGACGGATAGTTTTGGAGCGGTAGTTCAGTTGGTTAGAATACCGGCCTGTCACGCCGGGGGTCGCGGGTTCGAGCCCCGTCCGCTCCGCCAACCCGAAAAAGCGGGGTATCCGTCACGGATACCCCGTTTTCATTTGTGCCCAAGTCGTTCCTTCCTGGCCCCGTTCGAGTATCGAGACATGCTGCAGCAAATCCATGATCGCGCCAAGGGCTGGTTCGCCTGGGTCATCATCATCCTGATCAGTATTCCGTTCGCCCTCTGGGGGATTCAATCCTATGTGGGGGGTGGGGCCGAACCGGTGGCGGCCCTGGTCAACGGGCAGGAGATCACCGAGCGGGACCTGGATCAGCGCGTCCAGAACGCGCGCATCCAACTGCGCGAACGCCTGGGGGCCACCTATGACCCGGCCCAGTTCGATGACAAGCGCCTGCGCCTGGAGGTCCTGGACGAGATGATTCGTGAGACCTTGCTCACCGATGTCGCCGCGCGCATGGGTCTGCGGGTCTCGGACCAGGAACTGCGCGGGCGCATCTTGGCCGAACCGGCGTTCCAGCGCGACGGACGCTTCGACGCCGCGTCCTATGAGCAGGTCCTTAAATATCAAGGGCTTTCGCCCGCGATGTTCGAGGCGCAACAGCGCCGGGAGATCGTCGGCACGCAGCTCATACGGGCCGTCGCCGGCAGTGAGCTGGTCACTCAGACGGAGCGGGAACAGTATCAGCGCCTCGTCGGGCAACAACGCGAACTGGCCTGGCTGCGGGTCCCGGTCAGCCGCTTTCTGACCGATGAGCCCATCGACGATCAGGCGATCAGCGCCTACTACGAGGCCAACGCCGCGCGCTTCGAGGTCCCGGAACAGGTCAAGCTCGACTATCTGGTCCTTGACGCCGCCGCCCTCGCGGGTCGGACCACGGTCGCCGAGGAGGACATCCGCCGGGTCTACGACGCCAATCAGGCCCGTTTCGGTCAGCCCGAGCGGCGCCGCGTCAGGCACATCCTGCTCACGGTGCCCCCGGACGCCGATGCGGCGGCCGCCGCGGCGGTGCTGGCGGAGATTGAGGGGGTGCGCAAACGCCTCGCGGACGGGGAGGCCTTCGACGTGGTCGCCAAGGCCGTCTCCAAGGACCCGGGGAGCGCGAGCCAAGGCGGGTCTCTGGGCGAGATCGAAAAGGGCATCATGGACCCCGCCTTCGAGCAGTCCGCCTTTGCCCTGCCGGTCGGTGAGGTCAGCGAACCGGTGCGCTCGCGCTTCGGCTACCACCTGATCGAGGTGGAATCCATCACGCCCGCGGCAGTCAAACCCTTCGCCGAGGTCCAGGAGCAACTGCGCGGCGAAGTGGCAAAACAGAAGGCCGAGGCACTCTTCTACGACCTGGGGGAGCGCCTGCCGAATCTGGTCTATGAAACGTCCGACAGCCTGGCACCGGCCGCCAAGGAACTGGGTCTGGAGGTTCAGCAGAGCGACTGGGTGGGGCGCAAGGGTGGCGAGGGTATCCTCGGACACCCGAAGGTGACCGCCGCCGCCTTCAGCGAAGAGGTTCTGACCGAACGCCGCAACAGCGACCTGATCGAGCCCGAAAAGGAGGTCTTGCAGACCGTGGTACTGCGGGTGGTGGACCACCGCGAGGCGTCCGCCCGCCCGCTGGCGGAGGTGCGCGACGAGATCGCGGCCGATTTGCGCAAAGAGCGTGCGAAAAAGGCCGCGGCGGCCGAGGCGGCCAGCGGGGCGGAGAAACTGCGCGGCGGTGCGGACTGGGCGGCAGTGGCGGGCGATACCAAGGTGGAGGAGGGCGGGCTGATCGGCCGGACCGACCCCAAGGTCCCAGCCCAGGTGCGCACCCTCGCCTTCACACTCCCGGTCCCGCCCGCGGGCGGGGCCAGCGTCGGGACCGCCACCCTGGAGGACGGCGACGCCGCCATCGTGCGCATTACCAAGGTTGAGGATGGAAAGGTCGAGCCCGCCCCCAAGCCCGGCACCCCCGACCCGGCCGCCATGCTTGGTCAGTTGATGGGCCGCCAGGCCTACGATGCCGTGATCAAGGATATGCTGCAGCGGGCCAAGATCGAGCGCAAGACGGTCAAGGCGCGCGAGGGTTGATCTCTATCCGGCGTGCGCGTCGACCGCAGTGCGGTGATCGGCGTTTGTGCGCGCGCACGCCGGATTAGTGTTGTTGCTCGCTCGGCCTTGATCGGCGTTCCGGCCGGCGCGTACGCGGTCCGCACAGCGGACCCTACGGGAAGGCGTCGCGCCCGTAGGGTCCGCTGTGCGGACCAGCGACCTCGTCGTGACCGAAGTGGCCGGAACGATGATCGAGGCCGCTCGCTCGGGCGCTTGTGAAGCCCAACGCTCAAGGGTTCAACGGCTGTGCCTATCACAAGAGTATTTCGCGTTCGCATCGATGCAAATCTCCGCCGGGAGTTCGAGGAAAAGTTTTCGTCGATTTCCGTTCACGCGGTTGATGCGGCTCCGGGCTTTATTTCGGTCGCTATTCTTCAGCCATCGAAATGGACGCCCGATGAGTATGCAATGATTTCTCAGTGGGAGGACGAGGCGGCATTGATTGCATTTGCCGGCGCACAATGGAACCAGCCCGTGATCCCTCCTGGTATGGAGAGATTCGTTGTCGAATGTTGGGTCCATCACTTCCAGTCTTGGGATCAGGCCCGAATGGCACTGACTTAAGCCGCGGCACTGACGAATCAGCCAGTTACAGGCGGATCGACAAGCAGTCAGTTGAGTGGATGCGACATTTTCCGCGGTGTTTCCGGCACTGGTTCAGTTTAATTCCTGTTTACAAGACATTGAAATATATGTAATATATCTAGTTCGGCGCGGGTTTCCGTCACTTTTTGAATAAGTGAGAACTTCTTGAACGGACAATGGACATGCCCTCATTGCAATTCACAGAATTGTCGGCATCACAAGACGTATCAAACCGGTCATAACGGTACGCGTTTGCTGTGGCGATGTCAAAGTTGCAATAGGCTCTTTTCCGAGACCAAAGCCACCCTTATCGAGGGGCTCAGGAAACCGACCAGCTTCATCATTCAAGTGCTCAAAACGCGCACTGAGGGGATCGGCTTGAACGCCGCCTGCCGGGCCTTCGCGATTGCGAAGAATACGTTGCTCCTATGGGAGCGTCGCCTGGCCGATTGCAAGGATGTGCTGGTCATATATGCCCTGACGCACACCTTTATTGAGCAACTGATCGAAGGTGATGAGCTTTATACGAAAGTGAATAGGAATGTCCCCCCGGAGGATTGTGAAGGCTGGACGATCGTACTGATGGAAAGGGCAAGTCGATTTATCTGGGCGCTTCAGTGCGGGAAAAAGGATCGCAGCCTATTTTCATATGCCATACAAATACTTAGAGATGTCATCCTGCGTACTGGCGATGTCACTCTAGTCACCGACGGGGAACGTCGGTATGGCAATCTCCTGTTTGAAATTTGCCACGAAGTATTGCGAACCGGAAAACGCGGCCGCCCACCGAAAGTGCTTCGTCGCGGTGTGAAGGTGCGCCTTAAGAATAAAGGGAAAGGAACTGATAGAACGGGGCACTCGCGTCCCAAATACGAAACCCCTCATCCGGAGCATCCAGAAACCGATCAAGATGTGACGCCAGCCGATATTCATGCTAATCATTTGGAAGCATCGAACGCTTCATTTCGGCGAAAGAATTCTGCTTATCGCCGCCGAACGAATACGTACGCGAAGAGCATTTCTGGTTTGCAAAGAACATTGGATATGTTGTGGATTGTCCATAACTTTATTCGCAGCCACTTCACGACAAAACAGGTTCCTGCGGTGGCTCTGGGGATTCTCCAGCAGGGACTCTCGTGGGATGAGGTCCTTAGAGTTCGACAGCCCAGGTTATAAAAATACTACAAAAACATAAGGATAAGGAAGAACCAAACTGAACCAGTGCCGTGTTTCCCGGCTCTTGGCCGGTCCGGAACGGTTTTTCGCGCGATTCCCGGCATCGCAACCGATTGTTTCCTTTTCGAGCGCCGGCCCCCCGTCATGCGTCGGCCTGCGGCAGGTGCCGGTTCGATCCTGCCCGAACGACGATTGCGGGCCGCCCGGAGGGCCTGCGGCGTCGTGGACAGCGGGTGCCTTTATACTTGATTTGTTAAGCTATTGTTACGGAGAGACACGAATTTTTCCGCGTGGGTTGACGGGTTGGGGGGCGTGCGCTAGGCTCTTGGGGACTGAGGCGGGGAGCGGGGGGAGATCGGGCTCGGGGAGGCCGGGAGATCTTGAGGTAGACAGAATCTGTCTGGCACGCCCAACACCGCCATCCGTCTAAGAGAAAAAGGGGTCAGAGCCGAATGGCACTGACTTAAGGTGCGGCATCTATAAAGCAATGACTTACAGGCGGATCGACAAGCAGTCACCTGAGTGGAAGCGGCATTTTCCTGGGTGTTTCCTGGCTCCTGCCTGGTCCGCAACGGTTTTTCGCTCGCTTCGCCGCGTCGTAACCGATTGTTTCTGCGATGCTTGCGGCTTAAGTCAGTGCCATTCGGGTCAGAGCCCTTTTCTTTCATCATCGAAATGTGAAGTAAGAGAAGAGTGCCATGACTAGCTTGCTTGAGAAAGCTTTTGAAGTCGCCTCAAAGCTCCCTGCCTTAGAGCAAAACATTCTTGCCAGAACACTTCTTGACGAGTTCGAATCAGAAAGAAAATGGGATGAACTTTTCTCTGAATCAGAGGACGTTTTGGCCCAGATGGCTGCCGAGGCTTTGCGGGAGGAAGCGCAAGGTATGACAACCGAACTCGACCCGAATAAGCTGTGATTTCAAGAGCCACCGAAAAGTTCTGGAAATGCTTTCATGCATTGCCGCGGGATATTCAAGACAAAGCGAAGGATGCCTATACTTTATTTCGTGACGATCCCTGGTACCCAAGTTTGAACTTCAAGAGAGTCCATTCAAGCCTACCAGTTTACTCCGTGCGAATCACCAAAGATTACAGAGCAGTCGGAACTCTGAACGGTGAGAAAATCGTTTGGTTCTGGGCGGGAACTCATGCGGAATATAGCGGCTTACTTAAGCAATTGAAAAAAGCCTAAGGGAAAAAGGGTCAAAGCCCCTTTTCCTCCTGGCCCCTTTACCTCCCATGAAATTCGGCGAGTTGGTTCGGCTATTGGATCTTTTGCGCGAGACCAATCGGCCGGTACCTCCAACAAACCTCGACCCTACAATTCTGATTCAAAATTCTGCGACTTTGAAGCGGGCAGCCTGAAAGAACCTCGCCGTCGGGGCAATAGGGTCGGGTCCGCCATTTTGGTCAGTACCCTTTACGACGAAACCTGCTGATTAAGGGTGCTGCCCCCTATACCCCTTCGTAAGCCAGAGATCCGATTACGTAGCCACCACAAAATGGTGAGTACAATGCAGCAGCAGTTCACGCTTGAGTATTGGATTGATGTCGACTGGTATGTCGGCAAGTTGCAGGAAGTGCCTGGCGTTTTCAGTCAGGGCGAGACACTTGATGAACTGGAAGATAATATCAGGGATGCTTATGCTCTTGTGATGGAAGAGCAACTGTCGAATTCTCGTCCGGAATCCAAGACAAAGGAAATACAGCGGGAAAGGGGCCTGGCTTAATTAGATGTGCTGTTATGAGCGAAGTCGAATCTATTGAAGCGCGTATTCGTGATCTACCACCTCAGGACTTTGCCTGCCTGCGGGAATGGTTCCACGAATTTGAAAAATCCGACATGAGACCCGAGTATGATTTTTCGGCAGGCGTGCGCGGCAAACATTATGAGGCGTATCGCGAAGGCACAAACGTCGTGTTGCTGGACTCTGACGTAGCTCGTGTATTTCGCGACTCAAATTCTGTGAACAGAGCCTTGCGTTTACTGCTGGACCTCGCAAACAAGGAAGCAACGGCGCAGAAATAGGTGGAAAGGAATCAGGGAGATTCCTCGTTATCTCGTTCACCGAGACAGAAGACGCAATCCGAATAGTTTCGGCCCGCCACATGACGCCTCCAGAGCGCAAAGCCTATGAACAACGATGACACGTTGCGACCAGAATACCCCGCCGATCTGATCAAGTCTGGAGAACGCGGAAAATATGCTGCTCGGTATCGTGAAGGGACGAATGCAGCTCCGATAGAGCCCGAGTTGCATAGACTGTTTCCGGACGCTGAACCGGTGAATAATGCGCTTCGGAGATACGCAGGGCCGTAAGTTGGCGAGAATGGAGGACAGACCACAGTATCCCAAATTCTCCTGCCCCGGTAGCAAAGAAAAGATCTGGTGTAACCCAATCAGCGTTGCTGCCAGTCGTTAATGCACAGGAAAAGAGGTCTCACGCATGAAAACATTTGAAGAACTGAAATCAGATATTGAGGCCCTGCCGCACCGCGAGTATATGAAGCTAACGCACTGGTTATCCGAGCGGGATTGGCAAGCTTGGGATGAAGAAATCGAAAGAGATTCCGCCGCAGGAAGACTTGATTTCTTGATCGAAGAAGCCCTTGATGAGAAAAGGGCCGGGAGTCTTCGCAACCTGTGAAGCACAAGACGACGGCGCGCTTCTGGAATCACTTTCATGCGTTACCGGCACCAGTCCAGGAAACCGCTCGCAAGAACTATCGGATTCTCAGAGAGAACCCGCGTCACCCTTCATTACGCTTCAAGAAAGTTGGAAAACTTTGGTCAGCTCGGGTCGGCCGCGATCATCGGGCGCTCGCTATGGAAGACGAAGGCGGCTACGTTTGGGTCTGGATTGGTACCCACGAAGAATATGATCGCTTGCTTCATGGCCAGTGAGCCTAACAACATACCTTGATAGGCGGAAACAATCGGTTGCGGTGCGGTGGCGCCAACGCGGCGGCGCGCTCCAGCAACCGCTGACCGGTCAGCAGGTTGAAGAACACGTCGCCATCGGCTTGCTGCCTGCAGTTCTGGACATGCCGTTGAACGGCGCCGGTCTGTGGTCCGCAATGCATCGTGGCTGTCCCACGGGTGGCGGGTTGTTCGATCGCAACCGACAGCCTACCACCTGCGGCGGTCGCCCCCTGTTTCCCCTTTTTTCTGATATTTACGCCTTAAGTCAGTGCCATTCGGGTCAGGCCCAAACCTAGGGTGGATAAGCGCAGGGCATCCACCGCCACCATCTTCCTCTGCGCGGGCCGACCTCAAACCCCAGTGATCGTTTCTGGCGTCTGGAGGCTTGATCGACCCGCGCCGCCTGGGGGCGAAGCCGTCGGCGCGTTCCTCAGGCAGCCTGTGCCGGAATGGACTCGCCGGTGCGCACAATGTGGTTGCACTCGTCCAGATAGACCAGGCTGGGTCGGAAGACCCGCGCCTCGGCCTCGCTCATGCCGGCATAGGCACAGATGATGACCCGATCCCCCGGGGCCGCCTTGTGCGCGGCAGCGCCGTTGACCGAGATCACCCGTGAGCCCGCCTGGGCGCGGATGGCGTAGGTGGTGAAGCGCTCGCCATTGGTTACGTTGTAGATCTGGATCTGCTCGTACTCGCGGATCCCGGAGCGCCGCAGCAATTCCTCGTCGATGGCGCAGGAGCCCTCGTAGTCCACCTCGGCATGCGTCACGCAGGCACGGTGCAGCTTGCACTTCAACAAGGTCAGTTGCATCAGGTCAATCCTCTAAATGGCCGCTTGGGCCTGGGGTCGCTCGGGTCTGGGAAACCTCGAGAAAACCCGTATGATTTTGGTTGGTTGCGGATTCTAGCGCAGACATTGCTGCGCTGCATCAAAGATTTTGCTGGTGCCGCGGGGCGTCTCCGATCAGCCGACCGGCCGGCTGACGCGCAGGTTGTCGATCAGCCGCGCCCGCCCGAGATAGGCGGCTGCCAGGACCACCAGTTCCCGGTCTGCCGCCGTCGGCTCGCCCAGGTCCGCGGCCCGGCGCACGCTCACATAATCGGGTCGCAACCCGGCCACGGCAAGGGCCGCGGCGGCCTCGGTTTCGACCTGGGCCACCGGTAGTCCCGCCGCCAGCGCCTGGGCGACGACGCTCAGGGCGCGGTAGAGTGCCGGCGCCTGGCCCCGCTCGCCGCTGGTCAGGTAACCATTGCGCGAACTCATTGCCAACCCATCCGGCTCACGGACGGTAGGGACCCCGATGACCTCGACCGGCATGGCCAGGTCGGCGGCCATCCGGCGGATGATGAGGAGTTGCTGGAAGTCCTTTTCCCCGAACAGGGCGAGATCCGGCTGGACCATGTTGAACAGCTTGCACACCACCGTCGCCACGCCGATGAAGTGTCCCGGGCGGCTGGCCCCGCACAGGATGTCGGAAACCCCCGGCACCTCCACCCGCGTCTGGGTCTGCTGTCCACCGGGGTACATGGTCGCGACCGTCGGGGCGAACAGCAGGTCGCAGCCGGCCGCGGCGAGGCCCGCCTGATCCTGCTCCGGGGTGCGGGGATAGGCGGCCAGGTCCTCGGTGGGGCCGAATTGCAGTGGATTGACGAAGATGGTCGCCACCACCCGGGGGGCCAGACGCCGCGCCTCGCGCACCAGGGTGAGGTGTCCCTCATGGAGGTTCCCCATGGTGGGCACGCAGCCGATGCGCTCGCCGGCCGCGCGCCAGGTGCGGACCTGGCCGCGCAGCCCGTTGAGATCTTCGACGATATGCATCTTGATTTCTCGGTAAGGGTCCTTGCTCAGTAAGCAGTTTCCGCCGGACCGGGGAAACTCCCGTCCCTGACCGCTGCGACATAAGCGGCCAGGGCCGCGGGCACCGAGTCGCGGCCAGCCAGGAAGTCACGGCTGAAGCGCGGCGGCCGCCCGCGGTTGAGGCCCAGCATGTCGTAGACGACCAACACCTGGCCGTCGCACCCGGCCCCGGCGCCGATGCCGATAACCGGGATCCGCAATGACCGGCTGATCTGCTGCGCCAGGGCCGCCGGCACGCATTCCAGTACCAGCAGGCTGGCGCCGGCCTCCTGGAGTGCCAGTGCGTCGCGGGCGATGGTCTCGGCGGAGTCCGTATCGCGTCCCTGAAACCGGTAGCCGCCGATGAGGTTGACCGATTGGGGCATCAGCCCCAGGTGGCCGCAGACCGGTACGCCCTGTGTCGTCAGGCACCGCACCGTCTCCAGCACGCCGGCCCCGCCCTCCAGTTTGACCACCTGGGCACCGCCCTCCTGCATCAGACGGGCGGCCCCGACGAGTGCCCGCTCGGGGGTGGCGCCGACCAGGAATGGGAAGTCTGCGATCAACAGCGCGCGACTGCGACCGCGGGCGACGCAGGCGCAGTGATAGGCCATCTGCTCGAGCGTGACCGGCACCGTGGTGTCATGCCCCTGCACGACCATACCGAGTGAGTCGCCCACCAGCATCATGTCCACCCCGGCGGCCTCCAGCAGCCGCGCGAAACTGGCGTCGTAACAGGTCAGGCAGGTGATACGCTCCCCCCGGGCCTTCATGGCGGCGAGGGTCGCGACTGAGATCGGCGCGGCGGACATGGATACTCCGGAGGTTGGTGAACGCAAAAAGAGGATTCGTCCGCAAATGAACGCAAATGAACGCGAATAAGACAGGGACCTGGTGGATCAGGGCCTTGATCACGCTGTCCTCAGGATGATGACCAAGCCATCAAAGCTCTTTTCCTCTTTGCGTTCATTTTGCGGACCTATACTCTTTCTTGTTTCAACGTAGGCAGTTACAGGTCTAGGCGGGAGCCTGAGGCCCCGACACCGCGGCGGCCGTCCCCGCGCTCTCAGGCAGGCGCCGGGGCGCGTCCCGGTCCACCAGGGCGGCAAGGAGGTCTTGCAGATGCCCGTGACCGGGGATCAGGAGCCGCGCGGGCGCAATCTCGGCTAGGGGCACCAGGACGAAGGAGCGCTTGGCCAACTCCGGGTGGGGGACGATCAGCCCCGGCAACTGAAGCTGCAACTCATCGAAGATCAACAGGTCCAGATCCAGGGTCCGGGGTCCCCAGCGGGTCCCGTCGCGCACCCGGCCGTGCTCGCGCTCGAGCCCCTGCAAGGCCGCGAGCAGTTCGAGCGGCGTCAGGGTGGTGGCGAGCGACACCACGGCATTCACGAACTCCGGCTGCGCCACCGGACCCAGGGGGGGCGTCGCATAGAGCGATGAGCGCAGACACAGGGTGCAGCCGGGGAGCGCGGCGAGTTCGTCCATGGCGCGGCGGACCTGGGCGCGCGGGTCGGCCAGGTTGCTGCCGAGCCCGATATAGGCCACGACCGATGCCGGTTGCTCAGGCGCCGTCATCGAACACCTCGGCGGCACTGACACCGCTGCGGTCGCCGGCGTCCGACCCCGACCCGGCACCGGGCCCACGCCGCCGTCGCCGGGGACGCCGCCGCTTGGTCCCGCCCTCGGCCATGGTCGTGCGCTGGGTCCCGTCGGCCTCCTGGAAACGTGTCCACCAGTCGGCCAGATCCTGGTCCGCCTCGCCCGCCTCGGCCCGCAGCACCAGGAAGTCATAGGCGGCGCGAAACCGGGGGTGGCCGATCAGGCGTGCCGGGCGCTTGCCGTCGCACTGGAGCAGGCGCGGCTGGAGCGCCCAGATCTCGCGCATCGGCAGTGAATAGCGCTTGGGGATGCAGACCAGGGGCTGCTCGCGCGCGCAGACCTCGCTGGCGGCCTGTTCCATGGCGTCCGCCTCCTCGACCCCCTTGGCCAGGAGTTGCTCGTAGCGGCGGCGCACCGGTTCCCACAGCAGGACCGCATACAGGAAGAAGGGCGCGACCGGCTTGTCCCCCAGGATGCGCTGGTCGGTGTTGGCCAGACCGCGGCTCACGAAGGTGATGGGAAAGGACTGCTCCTCCTGCGCCAGACAGGCCTCGGTGTCGGGGAACAGGTGACCGAAGAGCCCGTAGTGGCGCAGCTTCTCGAAGGTGTCGAGCCCATAGCCCGCGTGGAACATCTTGATCAGCTCGTCGAACAGGCGGGCGGCGGCGATGTCGCCGAGTAGCGCGCCCAACTCAAACAGGGGCCGCTCGGTCCGCGGCTCCACCCGGAAGCCGAGCTTGCAGGCGAAGCGTATCGCTCGCAGCATCCGCACCGGGTCCTCCCGATAGCGCTGCTCGGGGTCGCCGATCAGGCGCAGTTGCCCGGTGCGGATATCGTCGAGCCCGCCGGTGTAGTCGATCAGCGAGAAATTGCTGATGTCGTAGTAGAGCGCGTTGATCGTGAAGTCCCGGCGCAGGGCATCCTCGGCGATGCTGCCGTAGGAATTGTCGCGCACGATCATGCCGTTCTCGACGTGGCGGTCCGCGTCGTCGTCGTCCGCCCCGGTCCCGCGGAAGGTGGCAACCTCGATGATCTCGCGGCCGAAGTGGACATGGGCGAGACGAAAGCGCCGACCGATCAGGCGGCAGTTGCGGAACACCCCGCGCACCTGTTCCGGCGTGGCATCGGTGGCGACGTCGAAGTCCTTGGGCTCGTGGCCGAGCAGCAGGTCGCGCACCCCGCCCCCCACCAGATGGGCCGCGAAGCCCTCCTGTTTCAGCTTGTAGAGGACCTTGAGGGCGTACTCGCTGATGTTGGCGCGCGAGATACTGTGCTCGGCGCGGGGCACGATCAACGGGACCGGCGCGTTGCGCGGTGCCTCGGGGTGGGTTGCCTGCATCACGTGACCGGGAGGTTCCTTGAGGGCTTGGGCCGCCCCTTGAGGCGGCCGGGGATCGCAATAGTGTAACCGCCGCTTGTCGTGCGGCGAAGTCTCCGTATAATACGCCCTTCCTTGACGCCCGTACCGCTCCCTTCGTCTAGTGGCCTAGGACACCGGCCTCTCACGTCGGTAACAGGGGTTCAAAACCCCTAGGGAGCGCCAATTAGATCAGTCGGTTAGCTCGGGATTTCCCAGCGACCGCGCCAACCGTCCGAAGCTTTTCCGACTATCGGGACCGGCTCGGGCGGTTTTTTTGTGCCTGCGTACCATGGAGCAGGGCTGTGGGGCGCATGACGCAAGATGCGCAATTTCTTTCAAGATCCGACCGCCGGTGCGTCGCAAACGCTGCCTGCGCGGCGTGCGGGCAGCCGAGGAAGCGCGATCACAAGCCGCGTTCCCCCGCGTGGCCCGTCGCGGCTGAAGCCGCTCCCACCGCGTCGCTGCGCGACGTTTACGCTAGAGCCTCGACCTCCCGTGTGGGACGCCTGGGTGGCGGCCGGGTCGGAGGCGCCGGCACGCCTGACGACCGGCGATCTGGTCGGTGCTCAATAGTTGTTGTAATTGCGGTTGTTGTAATTGCGGTTGTTGTAGTACCGGTTGCGATTGTTGTTGCGCTGGTTCTGGTCGTAGATCGCGCCGCCGACGGCGCCGACACCGGCGCCGATCGCGGCACCCTTGCCCGCGTTGCCGCTCAGGGAGCCGATCGCGGCCCCAGAGGCGGCGCCGATGGCGGCGCCGGTGCCGACGCGCTGCCCGGTGGTGCTGCAAGCCGACACGGCGGCCAGGGTGATGACGAGTACCGACGTGGTGATGGTGAGGCGTTTCATTGCAGTGTCTCAGAGGGTTGGGTTACAGGGTATCGCGGCGCCCGGGGCCTTTCCTCAGTCGCGGCCGCTGCGGTCGTCAGCGTGGGCCCTCCGTGGGCCTGAACTCGCCGACCGGTCCTGCGGTCGACGTGGCCGGTGCGAGCGGCGGGGGCTGATCGGTCGGGTTTGTCGGTCCTGGCGGCGGCTGGTCGGTCGGGCTCGTCGATCCGGGCGGCGGTGGCTGGTCGGTCGGGTTCGCCGGTCCGGGTGGCGGGAAGGTGTCGATCGGGGTCGTTGGTGCGGGTCGCAAGGGCTCGACGATCAGCTCGACCCGCCGATTGCGCTCCGGCCGTGCCTGCTTACGCTTGCCCGCGGCGGCGGGCAGGGGTGCCTCACCACCGCGGCCGATGGCGGTGATCCGCTCGCCGACGACGCCTTTGGTCATCAGGTAGGCCCTGACGGCCTCCGCGGCCCGCTGTGACTGCTGCAGGTTGGAGACTGCGTCGCCGCTGTTGTCCGTGTGGACCAGGACCTGGAGGTGGGTCTGGGGGTTGTCGTTGAGTATGCGGGCGATGACGTCGAGCAGGCGCCGCGACTTGGGCGGGACCTTGTCAGACTTGCCCTCGAAGGGGATACGCTGGCCCAGGTTGATCTCGACATGGGTGCCCTTGTTGATGGGCGCCAGGCGCAGGTCGTCCAGGGCCAGGGCGACCAGGGCGACCGGCTCGGTCACATATTCTTTAATCTGTTGTTGCCGCAGGGTGCGCAGGCTGATGCCCAGCACGCCCGGCCCGTGCTCGAAGACGGTCGGGGGGGCGGCCGCAGCGGGCTGGCCCGCGGCCGGTGCGGGCAGCACGGGTGCCACCGGCGTGGGGTTGGCGGCGTGGCCGACGCTCGGGCGCCGCGCCCGGCGTTTGGCGGCTTCGGTCGTCGTGGTCTTGGCGGGCTCCGCCGGCGCTTTGGACTTACCGTTCTCGGACTTGGTCTTGGATCTTGCCTTCGACTTGGCGGTCTCGGTCTTGGTCTTGGTCTTGGCCGCGTCCGCCTTGGGCTTGGGCTTGGCGGCCGCGGCCTTCGGCTTGGACTTGGCGGGGGCCGTCCCCGCCGCCGACTGGCCGGCGGCCGGCTCGGCGGCAACGGCCGGGGACGGCCCCGCCGCGAGCACCGCCAGGAGCAGGGCGGCGCAGCCGACGGCGCGCGTCATCAGGCCGCGCGGGTGCTTGGGTGGGGTAGCCAGGGGCCACCGGGCGTGCGGCAGCGGGTGCACATTCACGAATCCGTATCCTCTTTGCTTCTTGGTTGCCGGGCGGGCCGTTCTCGCGGTTGCCGTTGGCGCGGTAACATACCCGCTTTCCAGCGCGAATGCTGACATCCATTCGCCGACCATGGCCGCCGAATGTCGCCAGAGCCAGCCTTGCCCGTTCCCCCCAGTTCAAATGCCGATCCGCTGCCCACCGACCAAGACCTCGATCGCTGTCTGATCGCCGACCGCCCGACCCTGCGGGCGCGTCGGCAGGGTTTACGGCGCCGGGCCCGCGCGGGGCAGCCGCTCGGGGCGGGCCCCATCAAACTCTGGCAGGCGGTGCACGCCTCCCAGGCGCTCGCGCAGCGTCGCGGCGCCCTGGTACCGGTCATCGCCTATCCTCCGGAACTGCCGGTGAGCGAGCGACGCGCCGAGATCGCCGAACTGATCCAGGCCCATCAGGTGCTGGTGCTCTGCGGTGAGACCGGTTCCGGCAAGTCGACCCAGTTGCCCAAGCTCTGTCTGGAACTGGGGCGCGGTGTCTTCGGGCGCATCGGCCACACCCAGCCGCGGCGTATCGCCGCCCGCAGCCTGGCGAGCCGCGTCGCCCAGGAGTTGGGCGCGGAGCTGGGCGCTCTGGTCGGTTACAAGGTGCGCTTCCACGACCGGGTAAGCCCCCAGACCTGCATCAAGCTCATGACCGACGGCATGTTGCTGGCCGAGGTCCAGCACGATCGGGACCTGCGCGAATACGACACCCTGATCATCGACGAGGCTCACGAGCGCAGCCTCAACATCGACTTTCTGCTGGGCTATCTCAAGGGCCTGCTGCCGCGCCGCCCGGAATTGAAGCTGATCGTCACGTCCGCCACCATCGATCCCGGGCGCTTCGCGCGGCACTTTGCCGGGCCCGACGGCACCCCGGCGCCCATCATCGAGGTCTCCGGCCGCACCTATCCGGTGGAGGTCCGCTACCGCCCGCCCGCGGACGACGAGAGCGCCGGCGAGCGCGACGACGCCATGCAGCAGGCGATCTCGGACGCCGTGGCCGAGCTGGCCCGGGAGGGCAGGGGGGACGTGCTGGTCTTCCTGTCCGGCGAACGCGAGATCCGCGAGACCGCCGAGACCCTGCGCAAGCAGCACCCGCCATCGACCGAGGTCCTGCCGCTCTTCGCCCGCCAGGGCTACGAGGAGCAGGCGCGGGTCTTCAAGCCCCACGGCACCCGGCGGGTGGTGTTGGCCACCAACGTGGCCGAGACCTCGCTCACGGTCCCCGGCATCCACTATGTGGTGGACCCGGGGTTCGCCCGCATCAGCCGCTACAGCCATCGCGCCCGGGTCCAGCGCCTGCCGGTGGAGCGCATCTCCCAGGCCTCGGCCAACCAGCGCCAGGGGCGCTGCGGGCGGGTCGCCGCCGGTGTCTGTATCCGCCTCTACACGCCGGACAACTTCGCGGCCCGTGCCGCCTACACCGAACCCGAGATCCAGCGCACCAATCTGGCCGCCGTCATCCTGCAGATGAAGCTCCTGGGTTTCGGCGGTATCGAGTCCTTTCCCTTCCTGGACCCGCCGGACGGGCGCCTCATCGCCGACGGCTACCGCACCCTGGAGGAACTCTGCGCCATCGACCCGCACGGCGAACTGACTCCGCTCGGGCTGGAACTCGCGCGCCTGCCGGTGGACCCGCGCATCGGGCGCCTGCTGCTCGCCGCCGCCGACCACCACTGCCTGGCCGAGATCCTGGTCATCGCCAGCGCGCTCAGCATCCAGGACCCGCGCGAGCGCCCGCTCGACCGGCAGCAGGCGGCGGACCAGATCCACGCCACCTTCAGCCACCCGGACTCGGACTTTCTCACCCTCCTCAACCTCTGGCGCTTCGTCGAGAAGGAGCGCAAGGCCCTGTCCAAGAACCAGTTCCGCAAGCTCTGCCAACAGCATTTCCTGAACTGGAACCGCGTCCTGGAGTGGCACGACATCCACGCCCAGTTGCACGAGCAACTGCACGAGATCCAGGCGCTGAAGCAGTCCCGCGGGACGGGGAAGCCATCGCCCGAGTGGCGCGGTGAGCGGTCCGCACAGCGGACCCTACGCGATGGCGCCGCCCCCGTAGGGTCCGCTACGCGGACCGCCCCCCGCGGCGACCCCGTAGGGTCCGCTATGCGGACCAGCGACCTCGCGGTAACCGCGATCGAAGCCCCCGGCACCCCCGAGGAGATCCACCGCGCGCTCCTGACCGGCCTGCTCGCCAACATCGGCTTCAAGGACGACAACCGCGAATACCAGGGCGCCCGCAACAGCCGCTTCCTCATCCACCCCAGCAGCGGCCTGCACAAAGAGGGCCCCAAGTGGATCGTCGCCGCCGAGCGGATCGAGACCACCCGCCACTACGGGCGCATCGTCGCCCGCGTCCAGCCCGCCTGGATCGAGGCGGCCGGCGCCCACCTGTTGCAGCGCACCTACGCCGAGCCCCACTGGCAGGCGGACTCGGGCCAGGTCGCCGCCCACGAGAAGGTGACGCTGTTCGGCGTCACCCTGGTGCCGCACCGCCGGGTCAACTACGGCCCCATCAACCCGGCCGAGGCGCGCGAGATCTTCATCCGTTTCGCGCTCGCCGGGGGCGACTTCGAGACCCGCGCCCCCTTCTGGCGTCACAACCGGGAACTGATCGAATACGTCGAGCACCTGGAGGCCAAGTCGCGCCGCCGTGACATCCTGGTCGATGAGGAGGCCATCGTCGCCTTCTACGACCAGCGCGTCCCCCCCGGCATCTACTCCACCGCCCAGTTCGAGAAATGGCTGCGCGAGGCGACCCGCCGGGACCCCAAGGTGCTGCACTTGCGCATGGCCGACCTCATGCGCCACGAGGCCGCGGCCGTCACCGCCGAGGCCTTCCCGGACGGCCTGCAGGTCGGCGCCACCCGCCTGCCGCTCGAATACCATTTCGACCCCGGCACCACCGCCGACGGTCTCACCCTGGTGGTCCCGCTCCCGCTCATCAACCAGGTCTCCGGCGAGCGCCTGGAATGGCTGGTCCCGGGGCTCCTGACCGAGCGCATCACCGAACTCCTGCGCGGCCTGCCCAAGGCGCTGCGCAAGACCCTGGTACCGATCCCGGACACCGCCGCGCGCCTCGCCGCCTATCTCAAGCCCAGCGACCGGCCCCTGGTCCAGGCCCTGGGCGAGGCGATCCGCGAACTGACCGGCGTGGCGGTCCCGGAAGGCGCCTGGGACCCGGCCGCCATCCCCGAACACCTGCGCATCAAGGTCCGGCTGGTCGACGACACGGGCCGGGAGATCGCCACCGGCGCCGACCCGGCCGAACTCAAGCGCGAGCACGGCGGCCAGGGCCAGCAGAGCTTCGCCCAGATCCCGGCAAGCGGCCTGGAGCGCGAGGGCCTGACCCGCTGGACCTTCGGCGACCTGCCCGAACAGGTGGATCTCACCCGCGCCGGCATCCGCCTGCGCGGCTTCCCCGCCCTGGTGGACGCCGGTGACGCCGTCGCCATCCGCGTGCTCGACTCCGCCGAGGGCGCCGGGCAGGCCATGCGCGCGGGCCTGCGCCGACTCTTCATGCTCCACCTGGCCGCGGACCTGCGTCCCCTCAAGAAAGGCCTCCCCGGCCTCCCGCGATTGTCCCTGCAGTACGCCAAGGCCCCCACCTGGGAGCGCCGCACCCCAGTGCGGCCCGGCCCCGCCGCCCCCGTGAGGCCCGCGTCGACCAAGGCCCCCGCCGCCAAGCAGCCCTTGCCCCCCGACCTGGCCGACGAACTCCTCGCCCTGATCCTGGACCTGACCTTCCTCGAAGGCCTGGACCCCATCCGCACCCAGGCCGCCTTCGAGGCGCGCCTGGGCAGCCGCAAGCCCGGCCTGGCCAAGACCGCCCAAGAGGTCTGCACCCTGGCCGCCGCCATCCTGGACGCCTACCAGGCCCTGCGCCAACGCCTCGCCGCCATCACCCAGATCAACTGGAAGCCCTCGACCGACGACCTGCGCGCTCAACTCGACCGCCTGGTCTTCCGCGGCTTCCTGCAGGCCATCCCCTATGCCCACCTGAAGGACTACCCGCGCTATCTGAAGGCCGCCGACCAGCGCTGCGAGCGCCTCCTGCACGCCGCCGCCCGCGACCAGCAGCGCCTGGCCGAACTCGCCCCCATCGAGACCCGCTGGCGCGAACGCACCACGGCCGCTGAGCGCGCCGGCCGCGAAGACCCGCGGCTCGATGAGATCCGCTGGATGCTGGAGGAACTGCGAGTTTCATTCTTCGCCCAGTCGCTGGGGACCGCCTATCCGGTCTCGGTCAAGCGGGTCGAGGCCAGGTGGCGGGAGTTGGGGTTGTAGGGATCCGGGGCCGGAAGCCCGGCTGGCAGCTTCGAGCCAGGCGCCTTCGCTGAGCCCTGTGCCGTCAATCGTCTGACCGCTTGCGGACGCCTCATGTCACGGCTACCCTGAACATTGAGTCAGCCTTGGCCCCACCCCTGCAGAGGAAGTTGTGACACCCGCGTTCAAGGACCTGGAAGAACTGCTCCGCTCTACCTGCCGCAGCAGCGATCCAAACCTCGGAGCCTACGGCGAAAACTACCCATTTGAAGAACACGTCTCCGGACTACGGCAGGCGGCCTATGAGTCGGCCCAGCAGGGCAACTCCGCCGATTTCGCTGCCTGGGACCGCTGGCATCGAGACCAGTATCTCCCCCGTGCGATCCGCCGCGCCGTGCCCGAGACCTTCACGGCCCTGAACGTGGAAGCAGCGCACTCTGCGGCACTCGGTGACGATCAGTGGCTGGTGCGGGTCGAAGACCTGCGGTATGCCGTGCGTGAGATCGGTCTGGCCATCGCGCGGCTCCACGAACTCCTGGCCGTCGTGCAGGGTGGGCGCCCGGACCCCAAGTACGATGTCCTCGACGCGGAGGCGGTCCTGGAGGATGTCTGCGATTATTTGAACAGCAACCCCCATTCGATCCGGCCACGTTTCGCCGGCTTCTACCAAGGGTTGGAGGATACCCTGGCGGCCACGGATTGGCCGGATCTGGTCCGTGATCGGTTCGGACTAGGCGCACTTGAACCCTGCGCCCGGGGAGACCATCCTGGTGGCCCTGATGCGCTATCCGGTGCGAGACGTGTTGGCGGCGGCGCGCAAGGCGACGGATGCGGTGCATCCCATCTGCGTGCCGACCGTCTTGGATCATGAATTCACGTCTTATTTTGTCCCTGCGCCGCGGCAATTGCCCTATGGCCGCACGCTTCAGCTTGCGGGCGACCAGGACTGCGAGTACAAAATCGCCGAGGTCCTGCATCTGCGGCTGAGCTATCGTGTGGAGCACATTTTCCGGGTCGGCGCCATCACGAAACCCGTCGAGACGCTGGCCGCTCCGGGGCTCGAGCGGCTGCGCGCGGACCACATCTTTTGTCTACAGTACGAGAGTGACCGCAACGACTTCGGCGTATTGCCCCCAGGATGGTCGAACCCATGAGCACATCCACAGCGAGACCAATTACTTACGACTGGCTGGAGCGCTTCCGCGGCGCGCCCCAGGCGGCCCTGGATGACCTGCTGCGCGGTTTGGTCCGGATGCCGCCTTATGAGCGTGCCACCCCGCCGGACATCTTGGACCGGCTCTTCGGCACCCTGCCCGCGGACGATCCCGACCGACAACGGCTCGACGTGACCCTGCGCGACTGGCTCGCCGCCCGCCGCACCTGTATGACCCCGGATGAGCGTGCCGCCTACGGGCTGTCGCGCTTCGTTACCGAGACCATGGACGCACTGTCCGCGGTCTGGTTCCTGCGTCTGCCCCAGAGCGGGGCCTGGGTTCAGGACCATTACCTTGAACTGGACCAGTGGGCGGCCCCGTTGCGGCTTTCCGAGGCTTGGGACCTGCCCCGCGCCCTGGCCCAGGCGGGGGCGCTCACGCAAGTCGACCAGCGCTTGCAGTTTTACTGGCTGCGGCTCTGCAAGGAGGCGGCGCAGCCGTCGCGGCGGGCCATGATTGATCCGGCCCTCAATGGCCTGAGTCGCCTTCCGAACACGGCCGGGCAGGGTGTGAGCCCGCAGTTGATTGCCGGTCTCGCCCGGTTCGGTGCGGAGTTGGAGCCGAACCCCAGGGACCAGCGCGATTTTCTGCGGCGCTGGCGGGCGCTCAAGGCCCGCTTTCCGCGGACCGGCAACACCTGGCACCGATTGTGGCACGGGGTTCTGAAGGATCGGCAGTTCCGGGACCGGCCCTTCGTCGGTTGGTTGACTCAGACAGAGCCAGTTCTGAGAACTGAATGGAATGGGCGCAACCAAGTCGCCCTTCCATCAAGCGTGCAGAAAGTCGTCGATGGACTGATTTTCCGCGCCCAGCAGCCGGAGGAACGGTCAATGGTGCTCATGGAGGCGGAGAACCTGCTCGACACCCTGGAGCGGTATGCCGAGAACACCGGTGATGCCGATGAGTTTTTCGTCCGGTCGGCCTGTAACCTGGGCAAGGATGTCCTGAGTTGGGCGCCCGGCCACGTCCTCGGCTGGGCGAGAGACGCCCTACGCTGGTCCCCCGGCAATGGACATGCCTGGGACCTGCGTGCCCGCGCCTTGAACCGCTTCGGCCGTCCCGACTTAGCCCAAGCCGTCTATTGGGAGGCGGCACGCCGTCTGCCAGACAACGCCGTGGTCCGCACCCAGCTTGCCGTGCTCCTGATAGACCAGCACCGCGACGCTGAGGCAGAGTCCCTGTTGCGCGAGGCGCACAAACGAGACCCCAGTAGCGGGCATGCACGCGCTGAATTGGCCCGCCTGCTGGCGCGCACCCGCCGTGAGGCGGAGGCAGAGAAACTGCTGCGCAGGACATTGGAGGATCTTCCGGATAACCAAGTCGCCCCCTACACCCTCTCCCTGCTGCTGATTGCCTGTGGTCAACCTGACGAGGCGGGCAGACTGCGCAATCGTTACGAGCACAGGTTCGGCGCGGATTGGAGAAGTGCCACCCTGGACCGCCTGATCGCGACCGGTACCGAGGGCATGGCGGAGGCCCGGGACCGCCTCGCCGACCGTGACCTGCATGGCGAGCCCGCCGAGCCCCCAATCGCGGCCGATGCCGAGCCCGCAAGCCGCGCGCTCGCCCACGAGCAGGCAACGGCTGCACCGCTACGCCGCGCCGCGGACGCGAGCCACGCCGATCTCCTGTTTTGCGTCAATGACCCCGCGTCTGCTGAGCTTAACCTGTCGAACCTGCTCGCCGATGATCCCGACGACCTCTATCCCCAGGTCGTCTGGGCCCTGCATGTCCCGCACCGTCGGCCCCTCTTGGCCGAACGCTACCGCGAGGCCCTGGGTACGCTGTCCCCCCACTTGGCCGCGGCGGATCAGGCGACGCCTGCCGCCCATTGGGAACTGCTGGGTGAGACCTTCCCAGAGCGGATGGGACTCATTGATCTCACCCGACTACTGCGCACCGGCGCCGACGAGGCTGCGGCAGGACGGATTGAACACTGGATCAATGGCGGCCAGGGCGATGACTACCTGCGTGCCCGGCTCAAGGCCCACCGGGATCAGGACGGCCGCATCGACCCCGGCGACCCTTACCTGCAAGGGCTCCTCACCGAGGCCATCCGCGGGGAAGCCGACCTGGGAGATCGGATGCTCGGTGAGGCAGCCTGACCGCTGATTCGAACGGCACAGTAAAATTTCTTGCGAAAATTCTAGCGTGGAATGCTCCTGACACAGGCGGAATCTGGAGGGGATCTCCTCAACGTGGCCGAAAACGAGACTTTGCACCTTATGCCTCAGGCTGTTGACCTCGACCCCGTAGCGCTGGGCCAACGCCTGACCGAGGCGCGCAAGGCGTCGGGATTGACCCAGCAGCAGGCCGCCGAACAACTCGGTGTCAGTCGCCCGACCCTGATCGGGGTCGAGAAAGGTACCCGCAAGGCCAAGCCCGAGGAGATCGTCGCCCTGGCGGGGCTTTACCGGCGCCCGGTCCATGACCTGATGCGGGCCGGCAATGATGCACCCCCGCTGGAACCCCATCTGCGCGCGGCCCTTGCGGCCGGAAGCGCGCCCGGGGTCGAGGCGGCCATTGCGACCCTGCAAGCCTTCGCAAACGATTACCAGGCGCTCGAAGAACTGGTGCAGGCGGAGCCCTTCCGTGACTTTCCGCCGGAGGTGCGGCTGCCGCGCCGCATGGCGCTGCGCACCTTCGCGGAGGATGTGGCCATCCGCGAGCGCGCCCGGCTGCATCTGGGGGATCAACCCATCTTCGACCTGCGGGTGCTGGTTGAGCAGGCCGGGGTCCATTGCTTCTTTGGCGACCTTGCCTCGGCCATCGCCGGGCTCTATGCCTTCGTGCCGCGCTTGGGCTATTGCATGGTGATCAACCGCAAACATCCGCCGGAGCGGCGCCGTTGGACCCTGGCCCACGAGTATGCCCACTTCCTCGCCGACCGGCACCAGCCGGGCGTGGATTACATCGACGATGCACGACGCAAGCCGCTGTCGGAGCGGTTTGCGGATGCCTTTGCCGCCGGCTTCCTGATGCCGGAGACCGCAATTCGACGGGGCTTCCTCGCGGTCACCGAACAGACCGGTGATTTTCAGACCGCTGACCTCAGCCGACTGGCGCACCAGTTCCATGTCTCCGCCCAGGCGGCGGCCTTGCGTCTGGAGCAACTCGGACTGCTTCCGGACGGTACCTGGGAGGCCCTGGCCGAGCGCGGGTTCAAGGCGGGTGCCGCGCGCCGACTATTGGGTCTGGCGCCCCCACCGAGCCATGAGGACGCCTACCCCGAGCGTTATCGCCATCTGGCGGTCCAGGCCTGCGTTCGGGAGTTGATCAGCGAGGGCGTCCTGGCTCGATTTCTTCGCACCGATCGGGTAACGGCACGGGAGATCGTGGAGGCGACCCTGACCTCGCGGGACCTGGACGCCCAGGGACAGGCGTGCGCCGTGCAGATTCCGGAGCAACTCTCCCTATGAAGCCATTGACCTCAAGCCGCACATCGCGAGCCGGCTGTTTGACGTCGTTGCGCCGGTTGGTGCGCAGGAGATCGGCGCATTCGTGGCCCATGCCCGACAACTCGATGACGGCGAGGCCATGGCCCTGGCCATCGCCCAGTCGCGCGGCTGGACGCTTGCCACCGATGACCGCAAGGCGATCACGGTCGCATCATCCGTCGGAGTCATCACCTGCGGTACGTCGGGACTGGTGAAGCGCTGGGTGGATACGGCCGCGGTCGAGGAACCGGAGATCCGCGCCGCCCTCCTGCGCATCAAGCACCGCGCGCGGTACCTGCCGGGGTTGCGGGACCCCTTATTCTCATGGTGGATGGGCTACCTGCCCGATGACTTCGGCATCTTAACCAGCCGCCGGGGTAAGATCCTGTTTCACGATCGGACCCCGACCCCAGCCGCGCTCAGCCCGGCGGCCCCGCCCCAAGGTGACCCCAATGACGCGTAATCAGCGACTCCCGATCCGCCTGGCCTTGCTGTTACCCCTGCTGCTGGGGTCCTGGCTGAGCCCGGCGGCCCTGGCGGACCAGGCGGCCGACACGGCGCCAGCCCCTGCCGCCGCGCCCCCCGCGGGCACGGCAGCGGACGCGACGTTCCACCGCCGCCTCGAGCGGGACCTGCAACACGATATCGCCCGCGTCCAGCCGTGGCTCGACCGTTACGGCTACGCGGCGGTCGCGCTGGTCGTGGGCGCAGAGGGGGCCGGGGTGCCGACGCCCGGACAGACGCTGCTGGTGGTCGCGGCCCTGGATGCAGCCGCGCACCCGCGGCTGCGGATCGGGTGGCTGCTGCTGGTCACCTATCTGGCCTCGGTGCTCGGCAATGCCCTGGGCTATGTGATTGGCCGCCGGGGCGGGCGGGTGCTGCTGGCTCGCTGGGGGTTCAACGCGGAGCGGCTGGCACGGGTCGATGCCGGCTTCGCCCGCTGGGGCGGCTGGCTGGTCGTCTTCGGCCGCTTCATCGACGGGCCGCGGCAGTTGCTCAGCATCGCCGCCGGGGTCCTTGAGATGCCCTGGCCGCGCTTCGCCCTCTTCACCCTGGTGGGGGCGGCCCTGTGGGTGGGTGTCTGGGGGTTCGGGGTCTACTACCTGGACGAGCACCTGTATGCCATGATCGGCTTGATCCGCAGGATCAGCCCCTGGACGGCCGCGGCGACCCTGGCCGCCCTGGTCGTCGGGGTGATCGCCCTGGTCTGGTGGCGGCTGACCCGCGGGAGGCCGGCGGCGGGCACGTAATGGGCGCGCTCCATGCTTGATGAGGGTGAGGCGGCCGCGCCGGATGGGGCCTTGTGCCTTCGCGCCGGAGGCGGCGAACAGGGTATCGATTTGCTCACCCGCTCGCCGCCCGCATCGCGACCGGACGCTCGCCGCGGGTTGCGGTCGGGGCTTGCGCAAGGATGCCGGCGAGAATCCGCGGCACCTCGAAGACGGCGCTATTGTCGATCCGGCGCACGCGCGCCTGGTAGTCGGGCAGGTGCCGCGTGATTTCCTCGACCGCCGCCTGCACGGTCCAGAAACTGCGATGAACCACGCCCAGGCCATGCTCGCGCACCCACTGCGTGTTCCAGCGCTCCTGCGGCATGGTCCAGGGGTTGCGGGTCACGATCACCGGTAGCCCTTGCTGCACCGCCTCGCTCAGGCTGCCCGGCCCGGGCTTGCCGATGAAGAAATCGGCCAGACGCATCCAGCGTGCCACCTCGGTCGTAAAACCGACCACGACGCGCGGCGCCCGGGCCGGCTGGTCCCGCAACGCCTTGGCGAGCTTGGTATTGCGACCGCACAGCAGGATCAAGGGGGTGTCGGGCAGGCGCCTGGCGATCGCCAACATTGCCCCGGAACCGGTGCCGCCGAACAACACCAGGCCGGTCGGCGTGTCCGCGTCGAGCCCCAGTCGCCGCCGCTCGGCGGTCCGCTCGATGGGCCTCTGGGCATAGAAGTCGGGGCGTAGGATCATGCCGCTGCTGCGATGCACGCGCTGCGGCTTGCAGCCGGCGGCCAGCGCCTGCGCGACTGCATGGTCGGTACCGCACACCAGGTGCTGCGCCAGGTCCGGCTCGATCCAGAAGTGGGGCGGATGATCGGCCATGTCGGTGAGCACCGTCACGAAGGGTACGCCCGGGCACGCGAGCGCCAGGCTGTCGTGCAAGGCGCGGTTGAAGTTGGGGATCAGGGACACGACCAGATCGGGCCTGGTCGTCTGCCAATGGCGCGCCAGGCGCCGCACCAGGCGGGCATGGCCCAAGCGGATCAGACCTTGAAACAGCTTGAGTTCCTGGGCCAGACCCAGCGTGAAGCCGGTCGCCAGGCGCATGTTGTAGAGGTCCTCGGGCTCCATCCCGGTCACACGTAGAAAGCGCTTGTTCGGGTCCAGCACCTGCATCAGGTTGATCTTGCGCACCTGCCAGGGCCGCCGCTGATCACGGATCGCCTGCTCCAGCGCCTGCGCCGCAGCACGGTGTCCGCCGCCGGCGTTGAACCAGATCAAATCGACGGTTCTTATGGCCGGCGTCGTCGCACGCGGCGCCGGCGGGCGCCACGGGCGTTCGTGTGCAGCAGGGGCGCGAAGAGTTACCAGAGGAGTCACAAAGCGAGGTTCCAAATGACTGGGAGCCAACGGACAGGACTAACGGCATTATCGATGATCTTGATGACACCTTGGTTACCATCGGCGTCGTGCGCGGCCGGGCTCTCAACCAACCTGGGGGCAGTGGTTGTCACCATCCTGTCACCATTCCGGAACCACCGTGTAACGTTGGGCGCTTAGGCTGCTGCGGCTTGAGTAACGCCGGGTCCGTGGCAGCCCCCAGGGCCCGCAAAGGTGTCCGGTGAGCGGGCGCAATCCTTGAATGTCACCCACCGAGCAGAAGAAATGAAGACACCGACGTGGTTCAACACGGCCGGCGCGGCGGCGCTGGTCATCATCGTCTGGGCACCGACAGTCCCGGCGGCGCCCTGGAGCTTCGGCATCATGGGCGACACCCAGTGGCCGAACTCGCCCGCGCCCGTCAAGAACCCGAACGTCGCGGTCAATGTGATCAATCACTTGAATCAGCAGTTTATCGGACACGGCGTGAAGTTCGTGGTGCAGGTCGGGGACCTGACCGACACCCCCGGTACCAACAACGTCAACCTGGATGTCCGGGCCGCCTTTGCCCAGGCCCTGTACAACGCCGGCATCGGCTTCTATCCGTTGCGCGGCAACCACGAGAGTTCGGCGAGCGCGGCCGGCGAGTTCCAGCGGGTCTTTCCCCAGACCCAGACCGGCGTGAATAATCAGACGCCGGATAACGCGCGCATCGCGACGACCTATTACGGTGCGGCACCGGTCAATACCGGGACGAACTTCACCGTCGGGTCGAATTTCGCCACCGAACCGACCCTCGAAGGGCTCACCTATTCCTTCGACTACAACAACGCGCGGTTCGTCCTGGTCGACCAGTTCACCAAACCCAGCGGCACGGCGCACTCGAATCTGAACCAAACGGACGTCGACTGGGTCGGCGCGCGGCTCGCCGCCCAGCCGCGTCTGTCTCATGCCTTTGTGTTTGCCCACAAGGGGCTGATCACCGCGAACCACAACGATAACCTGTTCAACAGCACCAATCCCGATGCCGCTGCCGCGACCACTTGGCCCTTGACCAACAGTTACATGGCCTATCTCCAGAATAACGGGGTACGCTATCACACTGGGGGCCACGACCACCTGCACAACCGGGCCATCGTCACCAGCCCGGACGGCCTCTCGAAGGTGCAGAACATCATTGCCGCCTCCAACAGCTACAAGTTCTACATCCCACCCATCGCGACCGGGCTTGCGGCCCAGGCGTGGCGTTCGCGTGAGCGGCAGATCGCCCAGGAACTCTTCACCGTCGGTTACTACATCGTCACCGTGGATGGTCCGCGGGTCAACGTCGACGCCTATGCCTCCCCTAATGGCTGCGACGGTGACTGCAACCTGACGGACGATGTCATCCCCTATACCTTCACCAAGCGGGAAAGCTTCGGGTACAGCCTGAACGGCAAGGAGGTCGTCGTTGAGCAGGGCGCGAGCCTCGCGCTGACCGACGACACCACCACGGCCGTCCGCAATGGCGAAACCGGTTACGTCGGGACTCGGATGGCCATTGTGGAGGGCACCAACGCCGCCACGGGCAAGGACTACAGCAACCGTGCCCTGGCGAAGACCGTGGATACCGGCTGGGCGCCGCGGGCCGGCGGCACGGCCAGCGATATCCTGACCCTCTGGGGCCTGCACGACAGTCTAGCCACTGACTTCGCGGTCCCCGCGACCGCGACGGCCGCGCCTTCCGGATATCAGTTCAAACTGAAGAGCGATCGGACCGACACCTACGTGCTCTCGCTGAGCTACCAACCAACGGGCATCAGCGCCCAGCAGTTCGCGAGCGGTCTGTTCGGTCTCGCCACCCGCGACGCCGAGGGCAATTGGGTCAACGCGGTGGCGGCGAACGACGGCGGCGCGGGGAGCTTCGTTCAGGGGCCCTATGTCCACGGCGATACGCTCGGGACCTACGGCATCGACACCGCCACGCAGACCGCCTGGGCGGTGGTCAATCACCAAGGCGACTTTGCGGGGGTGCGGCCTTGACATGATGTGCCTTTGAGGAGTATTTCGTAACCTTCTGTGACTAGACGAGAAGGTGCAGTCGTGGCGAAGGTAGTCAGGATCTCGGGTGACGAGGTGACGGTCGAGGTAACGGTGCGGCTCAGCGGTAGCCTGCTGGACATGGAAGGAGCCATCCAGGAGGCCACCAACGCGGTGGGGCGCTGCGCCACCGAGGAGGCGCTGCAGCGTTTCGACACCGACGGCAGTGCGATCCGTGTCGGCGCGATCAAGCTGACCGCGCGCGGGCGCGATCCGAAGGAGTACCAGACGCCTTACGGGCCGGTCGAGGTCGAGCGTTATGTCTACCAAAGCTCGCGCGGCGGGCGGATCTACTGTCCGCTCGAGCACCAGGCGCGGATCGTGCGCGGGGCGACCCCCCGATTCGCCAGTCAACTCAGCCACAAGTATGCGCAGCTCAACGTGCGCGCGGTGCAGACTGACCTTGAGCAGAACCACGGTCGGACGATCGCTACCTCGTATATTCAAAATGTTGCGGAGTGGGTAGGCACCATCGCCACGGCCAAAGAGGAGGACTGGGAGTACGCGATGCCGGCGCTTGAGACGCCCATCGCGACCGTCGTGGTCAGCCTCGACGGCGCCATGATCCCCATGGCCGACAGTGCGGGCTGGCGCGAAGCCATGGTCGGAACCCTCTCGCTTTACGACGGCGAGGGCGAGCGCCAGCACACCATCTACCTCGCTGCGGCACCCGAGTACGGCAAGCAGGAGTTCCGGCAACGCATGGAGCGCGAGATCCAACGCGTCAAGCGGCACCTCCCCGAGGCACTGTACCTGGGCATCGCCGACGGGGCGGCAAGCAACTGGCGGTTCCTCGAGCAACACACCGACCGCCAGTTGATCGATTTTTTCCATGCAACGGAATACGTGGGCAAAATCGCCCAAGCGACCCATCCGCAGCGCCACGCCGAGGGCCCGCGCGCGCAGTGGCAGAGCGCGCACTGCACGACGCTCAAGCACGACCCCGCCGCCCTTGACCTGCTCATCGGCGAGGCCGCGCGCCTGTCGCAGCGGCACACCCTCTCGCAGACGCTGCGCGACGACGTTCTCAGCGCTTGGACCTACTTCACCAACCATCGCCATCAAATGGACTACCCGGGCTTCGTCGCCGCGGGACTGCCGATCGGATCGGGCGTCACCGAGGCCGCCTGCAAGACCTTGGTCAAGCAACGGCTATGTGCCTCCGGGATGCGCTGGAAGAACAAAGGGGCCAAGATTGTGCTCAGCCTACGCGCACTGACGCAGACCACCGGACGATGGGCACAGTTCTGGCAGAAGATCGACCAGTTTGGGGCTGAGTGCTACGGTTAGGCACATTATTCGGAGGCCGCACCCCTTTGCGGTGGCCGATTTTGCCAAGGGCTCGCCGCAACTCTATGCCCTGATCGCAAGCAAAGCCGGTCCGGCCGGCGCCCGCGTCTGGACCCTGAAACTCGTCAATGGGCGTGAGCCGGTCAGGGGTGCCAGGATCGACGACCTGACCCTCACCCAGACCCGCGGCACCGCCTGCACACCGGTGCTCGGCAGGCCCACTGCCAGCAGCAGTGTCGAGGTCCTCACGCCCTATGTTCGTCCGGTCGGCGACATCGGACCGAGCGACTCGGCGCTGAACTCGGTCCAGCTCGATTTCAGCACCTGCGCCGCCACGGCACGTTTCACCGCCACCATCGATTACAGCGCCGATGGCGGGGTGAGCGGGACCAAGACCCTGTATAACCAGTTTCGTTAGCCGCAGCGGCAGGAAGACCATATCATGAATAAAATCATCAAGCCCTTTGCGGGCCTTGCGCTGGCGCTGACGATGCTCAGCGCCCCGGCGGCCCAGGCCTCCATACTGACGCCCGATCCGGCCAACGGGGCACTCGTCGGCGCTCCCGGAACCATCGTGGGCTGGGGGTTCAGTTTACACAACGACGACCCGCTGAACTATCTGCTCGTGAGCAGCGCCACCTTTCAGACCGATTCCGCGGCATCCGGAACCTTCAGCGATTTTTTGGGGCTTCAGTCCCTCGAGGTCGCCCCCCTGACAACCGTGGTCCAGGCCTTCGACCTGGGTAATCAATTGGGTATCGGGAGCTATGCGATCCCGTCCTTCGCCTCGTCCGGCACCGTGGTGTCGGGGCGTCTCCTGCTCACCTTCGACCTTTATTCGCGCAGCATCGATGCTGCCGACTTCGATCCTGATACGGATCTGGTCTCGTCCGGCAATGTCATTGCGGCGGATGCCGCGGTCCCGGAGCCCGCGACCTTGCTGCTGCTCGGCCTCGGTGCCTTTGCCATCCCGCGACGGCGCCGTGCTCGGAGCGCTTCGCCGAGGCACTCCTGTCCCCGCCGCCACCCTCTCCGGCATTAGAGCGCGCCTTCGCCCACCGTCGCGAGCTGCTCGGCGGCGAATAACCGGTTCCGCGCCACGCGTCGTTGCACTCTGTCCGCGCCGGGGTGCGCGCCTGGCTCGACGCCTGGCTCGCCACCACACCGGCGGAATTCGAGAGCCCGCGGATTCGCGACGCCTTCATCGCCGCGGTGCTGCGCGATGCCGGCGGCCTCCCGGCCGCGGTCGAGCAGATGCTGGCCGGGGCCTTGGCCGAGCGCGAAGTGTCGCGGCGCACCGTGCGCGACTTGTCGAGCGACGCGGCCACCACCTACCTGGAGTAGACCAGCCGAGTCATCAGCCGGGCGTCGTCTGGGGCCCGCGGACCCCTATTCTTGGCTGGCCCTGCGTTCCGCAAGCACGCGCCCGCTGCTGGTCGGCTGGCAGGAATCCTGGCAGGCTGGTGAATGGGCCGACGGTGGCGGCGCGTCAGACATTGCCGTCCGCGCCTGTCGGAAATTTCCGAAATCAGGTGTGGCTGGCGCGCCACAATGCAAAACATTGATCTTAACAAGTACCGAGCGATCACCGAGCGTCTACTTTAATTTCTGTCAGTGCTATTTTCCAGCGCCCCGGTATTGCCGGGAAGCGCGGCATGTGGCAACGGACAAAGATACCGGACTGGATTGGTCGAGTGGCGTGGACGCGGAGTCCGTGTAGCGCGTCCACCACAGACATATGCTTGGACCCAAGAAGCCGAAAATTAAGATCTTCACCTGAACCGACAACAGGCCGCAACCATGAACAAAATGCTGCTCCGTACCTCTTTTGCCCTGATTGCTTTCGCAGCGACGAACTGTCTTGCCGAATCCGATATTCCCAACCTCGTTGGGAAGTGGACCGGCGAAAAAGAATTCGCAAAAATTCTGAAGACGGAAAGTCCCGTTGGCAGGAGCCACACGCCGCATGAGGAATTTGGTAAGGTAAATGTTGACGTCGAGTTCACAACGCAAAAGGGCAGGCTGCTGAAGGGCACTAAGACAACTGAGAAGTGGTCTGAAAGACTGGTTTGCGTCATCGACTACGATAATAAATGGTTATACTGCACCGATGAAAACGGGATGTTTGACGGTCAATTGGTCGGAAAGGACGAGATCGTTTTTCACTACCATCATGTTACCAGCGATAATTCTATTGTGTCGGTAATGAAATTGGCGAAAAGGGAGTAGCATTCTTGGCTGGCAGGTGTTGAGCCCCGAATGGGTGGGTACATTCTCGCCAGCCCAGGTGTTGCGTCCTTCTAAGGTCGGGCGCTTGCTCCCGTGCGGCCCGCCGGTCCCGCTGTGCGGCACCCGTGCGCGGCTGGTTTCGGATCATTGCGTCGGCATGAGGGCGGCAAGGTCGTGCGGGCCTCGATCATAATCCCGGCCACTGGGAGCGCCGCACCCCAGTGCGGCGCGATCTCGCTGGCGACCGCTGCGTTGCGTGCTGCGGACAGGCCGGGCCGCACTGGGGTGCGGCGCTCCCAGTCGGTCGGCCTGAAGGCCGACCGACACACCGCGGTGGCCGGAACGATGATCGACGCCGTCGTGCGCGACGCCCGTCCGCGGCCAGTGCCGGAAGCAAACGCACTTGGCGAGGGCGACAACGCGCACGCCCCGTCGCTCAACACGAACCACAAGCGCCTGTGGTGTCTGCGGTTTAGGGTTCCTGGAGTGCCTTACCTGGTGTGTGGTTCTTGAATCGCTTTATATCATCTGTTATAAAGCGCTCAGGCACTCACGCGACACCGATTATGAGCCCCGGCGACATCCTCAAATTGCGCCAGTCGTTGCACCTCACGCAACAGCAGTTCGCTGATCGGCTCGGAGTTTCGTTCGTCACCCTGAACCGCTGGGAGAACGGGCAGACGCGCCCGTCAGCCTTGGGGCTGGAGAAGCTGCGTCAAGCAGCGGCGGAAGCGTTGGCCGGCGCCACCGACGCTGCCACGCCGGATCGCACCACAGCGCCCGCCCCTGCGGGACAGGAGTCCCTGGACTTCCTTGGGGACGCCAACGCGTTGCGCGTACTGGTCGAGGGCGAGCGGTTGTCCTACGGGCACCTGTTCAACCCGGCCTTCGCGACTGAGGTCAGTCGCATCGATCCCCTCCCGCACCAACGGATCGCGGTTTACGACCGGATGCTGCCGCAACCGCGGCTGCGCTTCCTGCTGGCCGACGATGCCGGTGCCGGCAAGACCATCATGACCGGCCTGTACGTGCGCGAGTGCCTGACCCGTCGCACCTTGCGGCGCGTGCTGATCGTGGCGCCGGCCGGCCTGGTCGGTAACTGGCAGCGCGAGTTGCATCGGCTCTTTCGCCTTGAGCTGCGCATCGTGGCCAGCGCCGATGCCAAACAGGGCAACCCCTTCGTCGGCGATGATAGTGACCTGGTCGTGGTCAGCATCGACAGCCTGCGCAGTCCCCGGCTGTTCGCCGCCCTGCGCGACCCGGCGGTGACCGCCTACGACCTGGTGGTCTTCGACGAGGCGCACAAACTCGCGTGCCACCGTGATCCCGACGGCACGATTCGCCCTACCGAACGCTACCGCCTGGCCGAGGCGCTGGCCGGCGTGCGCGACCTCCCGGACGCCTACCGTCTCCCCTGGTCCGCGCAACACCTGCTGTTGCTGACGGCGACCCCGCACATGGGCAAGCCCTACCCGTACTACGCGCTGTGGCGGCTGCTGGAGCCCGAATTACTCAGCACACCAACCGCCTTCGAGCACTTTCCGGCCGCGTCCCGGCAGCGCTGCTTCATCCGTCGGGTCAAAGAGGAGATGGTCAACCTGCACGGCGACCCGCTGTACCCGGCGCGTTGGTGCGACACCCACAGCTACGACCTCGGCCAGGGCGAGATCAGCGAGCAGACGCTCTACAACCGCACCACTGCCTACATCAACAACTACTACAACCTGGCGCGCGTCCTCAACCGCCAGGCGGCACGCTTCGCGGTCATGATCTTCCAGCGTCGGCTGGCGAGCAGCACCTGGGCACTGTTGTGCTCGTTGCGCAAGCGGCTGGCGAAGCTCGAGGCCATGATCGAGGCCATCCGCTCCGGCCGCATCCCCGAGGACGAATGGCGCGCGCAGCAGATGCTGCTTGAACAGAAGGCCGCCAAGGGCAAGCTGGTCGACGCGCTCGCCGACCAGACCGCCGACGAAGAAGGCACCGTGCACGGGCAGGAAACGCACGAAGCGAATGAGGACGAAGCGCTCGGGGCATTCCTCGCGACCAACCTCGCCGAGTTGCAGACCGAGCGCGACGAGGTGCGCGGGCTTCTCGGGCTGGCCGAGGCGGTCCACGCGCAAGGGCAGGACTCCAAGTTTCAGCGCCTGCGCGAGCTGCTCGCCGACCCCGAGTACCGGGATGAAAAAGTCATCATCTACACCGAGCACAAGGACACGCTGGATTTCCTAAAGCGCGGCCTCGAAGGGCTGGGCTTCGCCGGCCAGGTCGCCTGCGTCCACGGCGGCATGGGCTTCGTGAGCCGCGATGCCGAGGTCGAGCGCTTCCGCGCCCCGCACCAGCACGGGGGTGAAGGCGCGCGCTTCTTCGTCGGCACCGATGCCGCGGCCGAAGGCATCAACCTCCAGTTCTGCTGGATCCTGATCAACTACGATATTCCCTGGAACCCGGCGCGACTGGAACAGCGCATGGGCCGCATTCATCGCTACGGCCAGAAGCGCGATCGCGTCGCCATCCTCAACCTGGTGGCCGGCGCGACCCGCGAGGGCCGGGTCGTCAAGACCCTGCTCGACAAGCTGGAGGAGATCCGCAACGAGCTCGGCTCGGACAAGGTCTTCGACGTGGTCGGGCGGATGTTTGAGGACGTCTCGCTGGCCGACTATGTGCGCCGCGCGGTGGACTCGGACGAGACCGCCGATCGCGAGGCGATGGCGGTTGCCGGCAAGCTCACCGCCGAGCAGATCCGGGCGCTCGCCGCGCGCGAGGAAAGCCTCTACGGCCGCGGCGGGGAGATCACCGCCGAGCTGCCGCGCCTGCGCGAAGCACTCGCCATCGAGGAACTGCGCCGGCTGCTGCCCGGTTATGTGCGCCGCTATCTGGAGCATGCGGCACCGCTGATCGGCGTCGACCTGGTCGGCGACCTGGAGGCCGACTTCATGCTGCGGACGCGCCGCCCCGGCGTACTCGAACGGCTGTTGCCGGTGCTCGACAGCTACCCGGCCGCCGCGCGCAATCGCTTCAGCGTCTACCCGACCGCCGACGAGCACGAGGCCATCTACCTGCACCCCGGCGAGCCGGTCTTCGAGCGCCTGACCGCGCTCGCCGCCGAACAGGCGAGCGTGGCAGGCCGCCGCGGGGCCATCTTCACCGACCCGGGAAGCCATGCCCCCTATCTGTTCCACGTCGCCCGGCTGTCCGTGGTGCGGGCGGCCGATCCAGGCGTGCCGGGCTTGGGCCGCGCCGAGGTCATCGAGCAGCGTCTGGTCGGCATCAAGCAGTTCGCCGACAACCGCTGTGAGGAGGCGCCAGTCGAGCAGTTGCTGCTGCTGCGGCCGGGCCGCAAGCACGCCCCGACCAGCGTCGCCTTCTTGGTCCACAGCGACACCTGGCGCCTGGCCGCCGCGCAGTACCTGCAGACGGAGGTACTCCGACGGCTGGCACAGGTGCAGGAACTTGCCGCCCAGGCGCGCCTGGGCGAAACCGAAACGCTGCTCGGCCTCGCCTACGACTACCAGGAATTGGAACTGGCGGTCGCCCGCAAGGAGTACACCAGGAAGGCCCGCGCCGGTGACCGTAAGGCCGAGCCCGAGGTCGAGCGCATCCGCGCCCGGCAAGGGGCGCTCAAGGAGCGCCGCCGGCAGACCCTCACCCAGGCCCGGCGCGAGGTTGCACTGATCCAACCCGGTACGGTGGAGATCCTCGCCACCGCCTTGGTGCAGCCGTCGCAGGACCCCGCGGACATCCAGGCGCGCGACCTCGAAGTCGAGCGCATCGCGATGGAGATCGCTACCGCCGCCGAGGCCGCCCAGGGCGCCGACGTGCGCGATGTCTCGACCCCGGCGAAGGCGCGCCTGGCCGGTCTGAACGATTACCCCGGCTTTGATCTGTTCTCCAAGCGGCCGGGTGATGAACGCGGTATCGAGGTGAAGGGGCGCGTCGGCACCGGCGAGATCGAAATGACTGAAAACGAATGGGCGAAGGCGTGCAACCTACGCGGGCGCTACTGGTTGTATGTCGTCTTCGACTGCGGCACGCCGCAGCCGCGGCTATTGCGGGTTCAGGACCCGTTTCAGAAACTCATCGCCAACGCCAAGGGCACCGTGGTGCTCGGCTATGGCGATATCGCGCGGGTTGCCGAGGCGCTCTAGCAAGAGCGCCCGGCGAGATTCCAACAACAGGTCATCGCTATGCTGAACCGCATCAGGATCAAGGGCTACAAGTCGTTGCGCGACGTCGAGGTGCGGCTGGAGCCGCTGTCGGTGCTGTTGGGACCCAACGCGGCCGGCAAGAGCAACTTCCTCGATGCGCTGCAACTGCTGTCCAAGATCGTCGGGAGCCGCACGCTGAGGGACGCCTTCGAGCCCCCGTACCGGGGCAAGCCGCTGGAGTCCTTCTCGTTCGGCGCCGACGGGCTCAAAGGTCTGCTGGCCCAGGATTCGCTGTCATTCGCAATCGAGGTCGATTTCACCCTCTCGGACGCAGTGGTTGAGACGGTCAATCGCGGGGTACGGGAGCTGAAGAGTGCGCTCGATCCCAAAGCTGAGTCATCCGATGACGAGCCGGCGCCCAGCGTGATTCAAGAGCGCAACCTGCGCTACCGCATCGCAATCGAGATGCTGCCGCGTTCCGGCATCCTGCGGGTCAGCGACGAATATCTCGCGGCCCTGGACCACAACGGCGAGCCCAGCGGTGCCTGCAAGCCCTATCTAGTCCGGCATGACGACCGGTTGCAGTTGCGTCTGGAAGGCCAGGAATCTCCGTCCTATCGGGATCTGTATCTCGACCACAGCATCCTGTC
Organism: Candidatus Thiodictyon syntrophicum; assembly: GCF_002813775.1. NCBI lineage: Bacteria > Pseudomonadati > Pseudomonadota > Gammaproteobacteria > Chromatiales > Chromatiaceae > Thiodictyon > Candidatus Thiodictyon syntrophicum. The sequence continues at coordinate 4,230,842 of NZ_CP020370.1, read as the reverse complement.
GTTTCCCAACTACCCAGCCCATCATCCGCACGTGGTTGCAGCGCGGATGGAACTCGGTAGTTGGCTCTTCTTCTACTTCGAGCCCCGCGAGCGCATGCGCGCCGCGAATCCCGTCAAGGAGGTCCGCCACATCGGCCTGATGGGTGAGGAACTGCCCGCCTATCTCAATACCTTGCGGGCCTTGGAGCCGCGGCAATTCGCCGCGGTCGAGAAGGCACTCAAGACCATCCTGCCGCAGATCGACGGCATCGATGTCGGTGTCAGCGACTTAGGCGAAGTGGAATTGCGGTTGCGCGAGAACGGCATCCTGGTGCCGGCGCGCGTGCTGTCCGAGGGCACGCTGCGCATCCTCGGCATGCTCGCCCTCACCGGCGCCCGGGAACCGCCGTCGCTGATCGGATTCGAAGAGCCCGAGAACGGCATTCACCCCCGCCGCATTCAATTGATCGCGGAGTTGCTGAAGACGCGCGCGGGCTGCGGCAATACGCAGTACATCGTCACCACCCACTCGCCGATCCTGCCTGACCTCATTGCGGACACCGCGCTCTACATCACGCGCAAGACCAACGCCGGCACCCAGATCGAACCGTTCTCGACCTGGGGCCCACTGGCGCGCCGCGGACACATCGATGATGCGCTGATGGATGGAGACGACGCGGGGCTGTCGGTCTCGGAGCGTCTGTTGCGGGGAGATTTCGATGACTGAGGCGCCGCCGCGGCGGATCGCCGCCTTCAAGGCCGCACTGGGCCAGGGCTGCCGGGCGCCCGACCGCAAGTGCGCGCGCGACCGCTACAAGGAAGCCCTGATGCGGGCCGTGCTGGATGCCGGCATCACGCCAAGTCTCGGCGGCATCGAATTCGCCGAGGACATCGTCCGCGCGATGGACCTGGAGCGTGCGGCCCGCGACGATGCCTCCCTGAAGCACTTCCTCGACGACCTGCGCGCGGCCCTGCGGAGTCTTTGCCCATGACCGACAAACGCCTGATCGAGGTCGCCTTCCCCCTGCGCGAGACCTCGCTCGACTCGGTGCACGAGAAGAACGTCCGCCATGGCCACATCTCCACGCTGCACATCTGGCCGGCGCGTCGGCCGCTGGCCGCTTGTCGGGCGGCCCTGATTGCCACCCTGCTGCCGGACCCCGGCGACGATGAGGCGCGCAAGGCGCTGTTGAAGCGGCTCGGCGGCACGCTGCGCCGGACCACGAAGAAGAAGACGATGCCGAACGGCCGCGTCGAGGACATCAAGGCGTGGGAAACCGAGGGCGGCGTGTTGCACTGGGGCCGCGAGTCCGGGCCGGACATGGATTGGTTCCGTGCCGAGATCCGCAAGGCTTATGGCGGCCGGGCGCCGCGCGTGCTCGACCCCTTTGCCGGCGGCGGGGCCATCCCGCTGGAGGCGATGCGGCTCGGCTGCGAGGTGACCGCCGCGGACATCAACCCGGTGGCCTGGTTCATCCTCAAGTGCACGCTGGAGTACCCCCAGCGGCTCGCCGGGCAGACGCGGCGGCTGCCGGACTTCGCGCTGCACGACCCGGTGTTCATGGCCGCGTATCTGAAGGCCAAGGGCCTGACGCCGGGCGAGGTGAAGCGCCAGGTCCGCGCCCTCACGGCGGCCGGGGCGCCGCGCGCCGCGGGAACCGCCGGCATCGCGGTGGGCGAGAACCTCTCGCTGTTCCGGGACCCGGAAGTCGATCCGGCGCTGCTCGATGCCGATCTCGCCTGGCATGTGCGCGCCTGGGGCCAGTGGGTGCTGAAGGAGGCGCGCCGCGACCTCGCCCGCTTCTATCCCACCTACGCCGAATACTGCGCGCTCAAGCCCTATCGCGTGGTGCCGCTCGACTGCGACGAACCGCTGCGACTGGTGCCGCTCAACGACGCTGGCGAACCGCAGATCGACCTGCTCAACGCCGGCTTCGCCGCCGACTACCTGGACAACCCGACCCAACCGCGCTGGATCGCCAAGCCGACCGTCGCCTATCTCTGGGCGCGCACGGTGCGGTGTAAGTCCTGCCGGGCCACCATGCCGTTGCTCAAAACCCGCTGGTTGGCGAAAAAGGACAACAAGCGCGTACTTCTGACGATCCGACCGAACGACGACCGCACCGGCGTGGTGTTCGGCATCGACGCCAAGGTCCCCGCACACCGCGGCAATGCCGCCCAGCGGCGCGAGTACGACAAGCAGATTGGTGCCGGCACCATGAGCCGGGCTGGCGCCCATTGCCCGTGCTGCCCAACCATCATGACTTCGCAAGACTTGCGCCTTGAAGGCCAGGCTGGCCGTTTAGGTGAGGTCATCACCGCAGTGGTGGTCGTCAGCCCCGAGAGCAAGGAGTACCGTCTGCCGATGGCGTTGGAAAGCAAGATGGCCATTGCTGCGACTGATGAAACGAAACATCTGTTCGCTGGAGTGCCGTTTGGTTTGCCAGATGAGGCGGTCCCGGTAGGTGCGAGCCGAAGCGGCGGCGGGTCGCCGTTCACGACGCCACTTTACGGTCTTGATAAATGGTGGAAACTGTATACGGGAAGACAGATATTCTGCCTTGGAAAACTTCTCATCGAGACGCGAAACGCCTTTGGCGCACTAGAGCGTGGCGGATATCCTAGCCTATGGACTGAAGCCGTGGCCTCGTATTTGGCAATCATGTTTGATCGAATTGCCGATAGAGGTAGTTCGATCTGCCACTGGGACATGGGTTACGAGAAGATTGCAAACACCTTCTCAGGTTTCCGCCTTCCCATTAGTTGGGATTTTTCCGAGTCGAGCGCAACCGGTGACAGCACCGGCTCGCTGACAGGCCAACTAGAATGGATCGCGATGTTCGTCGCCCATGCGCTCTCCGCCTTTCAGCATACGTCCCGACCGTCTATTGAACGGCAAAGTGCGATATCTGCTCCGAGCGAAGAATATGATCTCATTCTCACGGACCCACCATATTATGATGCCATTCCGTACTCAGACCTGATGGACTTTTTTTATGTGTGGCTGCGGCGCACCTTACATGGCCTGACTCCGGAGTTGGACCGAGCCTTTACTGAGCCCCTGTCTCCCAAGTGGAACCACGCGGCCAACGATGGCGAGCTGATCGACGACGCATCACGCTTCGATGGCAATAAGGCCGCCTCCAAGCAGAACTACGAGGCCGGCATGGCGCGGGCCTTCGGTGCCTGCCATGCGGCGCTCAAGCCCGACGGGCGCCTGGTGGTCGTGTTCGCGCACAAGCACCCGGACGCTTGGGAGACCCTGGTCGCCGCGATCATCAAGGCCGGCTTCGTGGTAGACGGCAGTTGGCCGATCCAGACCGAGATGGGCAACCGGACCCGCGCCTTAGCGTCTGCGGCCTTGTCCTCCTCCGTCTGGCTCGTCTGCCGCAAGCGCGACCCGGCCGCGCGCCCTGGTTGGGATTCGGCGGTGCTCAAGGAGATGGAGGCGAACATCATTCTGCGGCTGCGGGACTTCTGGGACGCCGGCATCCGCGGGCCGGACTTCGTGTGGGCGGCCACCGGGCCGGCGCTCGAAGCCTACAGCCGCTATCCGGTGGTGAAGAAGGCCGCGGCGAGCGGTGGCCTGATGGAGGTCGGTGAGTTCCTGGGCCATGTCCGGCGCATGGTGGTGGACTTCGTGGTCGGGCGGGTGCTGACCCACGGCGCGGGGGCGCCCGCGGTCGGCGAGCATCCGCTCGATGACATCACGACCTACTACCTGCTGCACCGCAGCGACTTCGGTCTGAAGGAGGCGCCGGCCGGACCTTGCATCCTCTACGCGGTTTCGTGCGGGCTCTCGGAGCGGGAGCTGGTGGACCAATGCGGCCTGTTGGCGCGCGGCAAGTCAGGCGGGGCGGCCGATGCGCAGGACGATGCAGACGCCGACGACGAACCGACGGACACCGGGGGCGGCGGCGGCAAGCTGAAGTTGAAGCCGTGGAAGACGCGCACCCAGCGGGGGTTGGGTGAGGAGCCGCTGCGCGGCCGGGCCATCCCGCTGATTGACCACGTGCATCGGCTGCTGCAGCTGTGGGACGCGGCCGACGTGGTGAAGGTGAACGCCCACCTCGACGGCCACGGGCTGCGGCGCAGCCCGTTGTTCGCCCAGTTGCTCCAGGCCTTGATCGAGCAGAGCCGCGCCGAGGGGGTCGCGGACGAGTGCGCGGCCCTGGAGCGCCTGACCAATCACGTGAGGGGCTCCGGCAGCGCGGCGCAAGGGGCCTTGGCGCTGGGGGACTGACCGAATGACGTTAGCGTCGCAGATACTCTGTGGTCTGGCTCCCACGCTCCTGCGTGGGAGCACGTGCGGGCGCTCCGCGTCCAGTGCCCAGACCGGACGCGGAGCGCCCGCACGGCATTCCCACGCTGGAGCGTGGGAACGAGAGGCGAGGTGGCCTCGATCATGGTTCCGGCCACAACCGGCAGGGCGTACGCAGAGACTTGTTCTCTCACGGAGACACGAAGGCACGGAGAAGAAAGGAAAGCCTTCGTGTCTTTGTGTCTTGGTGAGAGCAATTGCCGGATTTAGGATTTGAGTTGTCTGGGGGATAACATGGCAAAAACGACGACGCACGCTTGGCACCAGGTGATGGCGCTCCGCGCCGAGATCTTGAGCGCCGAACTGTCGCAGAAGCAGTTCGCCGCCGATCTGCACGACGTGATGCTGGGGGACAACCCCGGCATCTATCATGATCCGCAGGAGTTCTTCGCGCTCACCTATCCGACCGCGCGGCTGCGCGATCTGGTGCGCGATGTGCTCTGGCGGCTGGCCGGCAAGTCCGAGAAGGCGGTCCGGCAGTTGTACCTGACCTTCGGCGGCGGCAAGACGCACGCGTTGGTGACCCTGGTCCAGTTGGTGCGTGCCCCCGAGTCCCTGCCCGACATCCCGTCGGTGCAGCAGTTTCGCAGCCATTGCGGGCTCCCCGAGGGACTGCCGCGGGCGCGGGTGGCGGCGGTCGTGTTCGACCATCTCGATGCGGAACAGGGCATGGAGGTGTGCGCGCCGGACGGCAGTCGGCGCCGTCTGCTGATGCCATGGAGCGTGCTCGCCTGGCAATTGGCCGGCGACGCCGGGCTCAAGGTGCTGAAGGCGGACGGCAGCGAGCGGGTGAGCCCGCCGGCGACCAACGTGATGACCCAATTGCTGGAGCTGGCCCGCACCGAGATCCCGGCGGTGCTGATCCTGTTCGACGAGGTGCTGTGGTTCGCCCGCACCATGGTGGATAAGGACGCGGCCTGGACCGGGCGCCTGAAGGACTTCCTGCACAGCCTGACCCAAGCCGTCGCCAAGGTGCCGCAGTGCGCCCTGGTGGTGTCGCTCTTGGCCTCGGACACCAACAAGATGGACGCGCTCGGCCGGCAGATCAGCAAGGAACTCTTCGACGAGATCAAACGCGTATCGGACGAGGGCGTGCGGCCGGTGGAGAGCCACGACGTGCCGGAGATCCTGCGCCGGAGGCTGTTCACCCTGGCCAGCTACCAAGATCGCTCGGCCTGGCCGTCCCAGGTCTATGCGGCGCTCAATAGCCTCGAGGCCGTCGATGCCCAAACCAAGCAGCACCGCTCGACCGAAGAGCAGCGCTATCTCGCCACCTACCCCTTCCACCCGGACCTGCTGGAGGCGCTCTACGGGAAGTGGACTCAGTTGGAGGGCTTCCAGCAAACCCGCGGTATCTTAAAGACCCTGGCCTCGGCGCTGCGTGATGCGGCGGCCTGGGACAAGCAGCCGCTCATCGGCGCACAGGTCTTCCTGGGCGCCGTCGGGGCCGAGGGGTTGAGCACTGCGGCGAACGAACTCGCCAACATCGCCCAAGTGGAGCAGTACGACGGCCGCAAGCAGAACTGGCCGGCCATCCTGAGCGCGGAACTGGCGCACGCGGCCAAGGCGCAGGAGGGACTACTGGGGGTGGCGGGACGTGAGATCGAGCAGGCGGTGATGGCGACCTTCCTGCATTCCCAGCCGATCGGCCAGCAGGCGAAGACGCGCGAGGTGAAGCTCCTGGTCGGTCTCGCTGCGCCCGACCCGATCAATCTCGATCAGGGGCTCGCCGCCTGGGCCGACAACTCCTGGTACTTAGACGACCTCTTCACCGGCGAGCGCGAGGGCGGGTTGCCCAAGGTTTGGCGCTTGGGCTCCAAGCCGAATCTGAAGCAGATGCACGCGGCGGCGCGGGCCGGCGTCAGCGACTCCCTGGTGGACGTGGTGCTGGAGAAGACGATCCAGGACGCTGCCAAGCTCACGGACGGGGCGCGCGCGGCCGGGGCGAAGGTGCACAAGCTGCCCGCGAAGCCCGCCGACATCGACGACGACGGGCTGTTTCACTACGCCGTGCTGGGTCCGGCGGCGGCGTCGGATGCCGGCAAGCCGAGCGCCTATGCGCGGCGCTTCCTCGACGAGACCACCGGGCCGGACAAGCCGCGCGCACAGAACCGCAATGCGGTCGTGCTCGCGGTACCGGCGCGCGACGCCTTGGCGGCGGCCCGCGACAAGGTGCGCGATCTGTTCGGCTGGGAGGAGGTTCAGCGCCTGCTCAAGGAGCGCGATGACCTCGACACGGTCACCACGACGCGGCTTGGCGCCAATCTCAAGAGCGCGCGTGCGGAGGTGGTGTCGGCGGTGGTGCTGGCCTACTGCATTGCGGTGACAGTCACCGACACCAACACCGTCGCCGCCTACCGCATCAACGTCGATAACGAACCGCTGTTCATCAAGTTGCTCGCGGACAGGCGGCTGCGGATCGAGACCAGCGCCGTCAACGCCGAGGCTCTGCTGCCTGGTGGTCCCTATGACCTGTGGGCCGCCGGTGACACGGCGCGTTTCGTCAAGGACCTGGTCGGCGCCTTTGCGGCCACGGCGAGCCTGCCCAAGATGCTCAACCGCGAGGCGATCCTGGAGACGCTGCTGGCGGGCTGCGCGGCGGGGCAGTTCGTCCTGCGCATCACCCGTGCGGACCACTCGCAGCGCACCTTCTGGCGGGCGCGGCCGGATGCGACCGCGACCGCGGAGCCGACGCTCGAAGTGGTACTGCCGGAGGCGGCGCTCCTGACCGACATCGACCCGGCCACGCTGGCGCCCAAGGTCCTGCCTGGACTCTGGGACAGCAACGAAGTCCCCTGGCAGGCCTTGACCGACTACTTCTCCGCCACGCATCTGGTCCGTGAGGACAAAGGGGGCTGGACCGAGAGTCTGCTCGTGCCGGCCGCCGCGCCGGACGCGCTCAAGGCGGCCGTTGCGGCGGCGGTGAAGAAGGGCACGGTTTGGCTCATCAACGGCACCGCGAGCCTGCTCGAAGAGGAGGTGCCGGCCGGCTTCGTGAACGAGCACGCGCTGCTGTTACCGCCGCCCGCACCGCTCGCCGCCACGGACCTGCTGCCGGAGCAACTCCCGGCCGCCTGGAACGGCGATATAGCAACGGCCGAGCACATGCGCGCTGTGCTGTCCGCCGGTCTTGGCCGGCCCTTGCCCTGGGCGACCCTGCGCAAGGCCTTGGAACTGGGGTTCCGGTTGGGCCTCTTCGAGCGCACGCTCGATTGCGGTCCCTGGCCCTGCGACTTGGGCGGCGCCGCCGCGGTGAAGGTAAGCACGGTTAAGGACGTGGTGCTGCCGCCGCCGCCACCACCAGCTGACGGGAGCAAGGTCGCAACCGCGGTGTTGGAGACGCACCAGATCGTCGATCTTGCCGACGCCATCGACGAGTTGATCGCCGCGACCGCCGGCCATGAACTGTCGCTGACGCTGACCGTCACACTGCATCGCGCGACGGGCCCGGCGATACAGGCTATCAACGGCGTCAACGCGGTCTTGGAGAAAGTGAAGCCTGGGTGGGAACTCCATTAACAATGGGCGCTGATATGATTGAACGATCGGTAGCGGATCTATACGAGCGCGACTTTTACGCTTGGGCAAGCGAACAGGCCGGCCTGTTGCGAGCCGGGCAACTGGCTGCGGTCGATCTTGCCCACGTCGCCGAGGAGATCGAGAGTATGGGCCGCAGTGAACGACGAGAGCTCGTTAACCGCCTGGTCGTGTTACTTCCGCATCTGCTGAAATGGCGTTTCCAGACCGGTCGCCAGGGGAACTCCTGGCGGCTGTCGATCAAGGAGCAGCGAATTCGTTTGAAGTTGCACCTCGAAGACAATCCAAGTCTGAAATCGCATCTTGATTGGGCGATCACCCAAGCCTATCAGTTGGCGGTGATTGAGGCGGAGCGCGAAACCGGTCTGCCAGAGTCAACTTTTCCCGTCATCTGTCCGTTTAGGCACTGGTTCAGTTTGGTTCTTCCTTATCCTTATGTTTTTGTAGTATTTTTATAACCTGGGCTGTCGAACTCTAAGGACCTCATCCCACGAGAGTCCCTGCTGGAGAATCCCCAGAGCCACCGCAGGAACCTGTTTTGTCGTGAAGTGGCTGCGAATAAAGTTATGGACAATCCACAACATATCCAATGTTCTTTGCAAACCAGAAATGCTCTTCGCGTACGTATTCGTTCGGCGGCGATAAGCAGAATTCTTTCGCCGAAATGAAGCGTTCGATGCTTCCAAATGATTAGCATGAATATCGGCTGGCGTCACATCTTGATCGGTTTCTGGATGCTCCGGATGAGGGGTTTCGTATTTGGGACGCGAGTGCCCCGTTCTATCAGTTCCTTTCCCTTTATTCTTAAGGCGCACCTTCACACCGCGACGAAGCACTTTCGGTGGGCGGCCGCGTTTTCCGGTTCGCAATACTTCGTGGCAAATTTCAAACAGGAGATTGCCATACCGACGTTCCCCGTCGGTGACTAGAGTGACATCGCCAGTACGCAGGATGACATCTCTAAGTATTTGTATGGCATATGAAAATAGGCTGCGATCCTTTTTCCCGCACTGAAGCGCCCAGATAAATCGACTTGCCCTTTCCATCAGTACGATCGTCCAGCCTTCACAATCCTCCGGGGGGACATTCCTATTCACTTTCGTATAAAGCTCATCACCTTCGATCAGTTGCTCAATAAAGGTGTGCGTCAGGGCATATATGACCAGCACATCCTTGCAATCGGCCAGGCGACGCTCCCATAGGAGCAACGTATTCTTCGCAATCGCGAAGGCCCGGCAGGCGGCGTTCAAGCCGATCCCCTCAGTGCGCGTTTTGAGCACTTGAATGATGAAGCTGGTCGGTTTCCTGAGCCCCTCGATAAGGGTGGCTTTGGTCTCGGAAAAGAGCCTATTGCAACTTTGACATCGCCACAGCAAACGCGTACCGTTATGACCGGTTTGATACGTCTTGTGATGCCGACAATTCTGTGAATTGCAATGAGGGCATGTCCATTGTCCGTTCAAGAAGTTCTCACTTATTCAAAAAGTGACGGAAACCCGCGCCGAACTAGATATATTACATATATTTCAATGTCTTGTAAACAGGAATTAAACTGAACCAGTGCCTCCGTTTACCTGTCAGCAATTATTCGACGATGCGTTTTTGCCTGAAGCGGCGGGGTCGCATTAGCGAGCGATGGAGCGGATCGGGTCAGGTCTGGGGGCGCGCGGGAAGGGGTCACGGGCACGGGTCATGTAAAGGCAAAGAAAAGCAGGTCCCGTTGTGATTGCGTCGGCGACTACCGGGTTCGGCACAAGCCTCGTTGAAGCAGGAACTTAGCACTGAATCTGCCTATGTGTAGGTTTGTGTAAGTCTAAGAGAACGGCTTCCAGACCCTGATGTACGCCTGTCAGGAGGACATGGACTTCAACTCCCCCGCCGGGGCCGCGGCCATGAGCGCACGGCTGCACCAGGACTATCTCTGGCCAGCAGAGGCCACGCAGGCGGCGGATGACTTGATCGGTGGCTTCTACGCCAGTTGCGAACTATTCCCCAAGCACTACCGGCCCGGCTTCCACGACCCGGTGACCGCGGACATCCCGACCCTGGTCTTCTCCGGCAAGATGGACACCCAGACCGCCACGAGCTGGGGACCGGAGACGGCGCGCCACCTGCCCCGCGGCCAGGCCATCGTCTTCCCCGAGGCCGGGCACGGCGCGCTGGCCTTCTCCCAATGCGCCCGGGACCTGGGCGTGGCCTTCATCGAGAATCCCACGGTGCCGCTGGACAAGTCCTGCGTGGCCGGTTTGACCCCGACCTTTGCGCTGCCCCCGCAGCCGGTCGGCGCCCAGGCCGGCGAGGACTCCCGATAACCGCCGCCGCGCCGGTCATGGCCGGCAGTGGGGCGCGGCCTTCGTCATCATCGCGGCCACCCGGCGGCCGACCACTCCCATTCACTCCGCTGCGCTCATCCAACCGCTCCGAATGAGGTCAATACCTATGAAGACGCCATCGCTCCTCGCCGCCGGCATTGTGCTCCTGGCATCAAGCTCCGCCCAGGCCATCGACGCGCACTACCGCCGGCTGCTCGAACGCTCCGGCTGCACGCAAGTCTCCGAAGCGCAGGGCTGCGACATCAACAAGACCAGGAAGGAAAACGCCAAGGCCGGTTTCGTGGCGGACGCCCCCGCCAACAAGGCGGCAGCCGCCGGCCAGACCCCTTATGCCGGGCAATGGGTTGCCAAGGCCGCGTCGGGAGCGACGGTGGCGACCATCCGCATCAACGCCAAAGAGCAGGTCTGGGTGAGCGGCAAGCGCGTGAAGGCCAAACGCAGCGACGGCGCGCTGGTATTCCGCGACGGCAAGATCACCTATACCATCCAGGGGGACCGGCGTTTGCAGGGCGAGGACTCCTGGACGGATTTCGATGCCGGAACCAAGGGGCCGATCGTCGCCGAGTGACCCCGGTCGGTGCGCGCCGGGCGCCCCTCAATCCAGATCGGGGGTCTCGCCGGTGGCGATGTAGACCACCCGCTCGGCGATGTTCGTCGCCCGGTCGGCGACGCGCTCGTAGAGGTGCGTCACCCAAGACAGGGCGATCCCCGGCGCCGCCTGCCGCGGATCATCGCCAATCAGCACGGCGATGGCGTCGATCAGTTCCGACTGGAGGGCGTCAATCTGATCGTCGCGGCTGGCCACCAGTCGCGCCAGCGGCGCGTCGCCGCCCGCCTGGCCGTAGGCCACCAGCGCATCGCGCAGCATGTCCACGGCCGCGTCGCCCATGTCCGCGACCCGAGCGAGGAGCGGCGCCGGCAGCGGCGGCTGCGCGTGGCGCAGCAGAATCCGGGCCACGTCGGCCGCGTAGTCCCCGATCCGCTCCAATTCCGCAACCAGTTCCATGGAGGCGCCGATCAGGCGCAGATCCAGGCCCGCGGGCTTGTAGGCGGCGAGCACCAGCAGGGCCTCTTGCTCCAGCAGACGGCGCTGCCGGTTGATGGCCGCGTCGCCGGAAACGATCTCCCGGGCCAGGCCGAGGTCCTGCCCACGCAAGGCCTCCAGTGACTTGCGAAGGGCCTGTTCCACTTGGCCACCCATGACCAACAGCGCCTCTTTCAACGCCTCGCGCTTCTTTTCGACCAACAGCGGTGACTGGGGCAAGGTGCTTCCTCCGGTTCTGTGTCAGGGATCGTCCGCCTGAGAACGGACGGACATTAGTCTCTACCTTAGCGAAAAAGTTGACGGTTTGCTGATCGGCGATCCGACACCGGGCAGCGGCCCGCGGTCGTGGGCGACTCAGGGGCTATGGATGTGAAACAGGTCGAGCCCCCGCCGCGCCAGGTCCGGCCGCCGCCGCAACGCACCCACCCGCCGAGCGCGTCGCCTCTGCATGGAGTCCAAGGCTTCAGCCTTGGCGGGCTCCAAGGCTGAAGCCTTGGACTCCAGACGCCTGGGCCGCGGCGCTTGGCTTGACGGCAGTGACCCGCAGGAGGCGGTCCTGCGGGTCCAGCGTCCGGCGAAGGTCTGGATCGAGGTCGAACGGCGCCGGTCCGCAACACGGCGGTCGCACGCCGGTCACCGTGAGGTCATGATCGGCCCCTAGACTCGCGGATCTGTCATCGCCACGAGCCTCAAGAGCCCTGCCGTGAAAGCTGCCCTGACCCTGCGCGACCGCATCGACCACGCCGTCTTCAACGCCATCTATTCCCGCTCACTGGTCTACAACACCTGCTGGGAGGACCCGGCGGTCGACCGCCTGGCCCTGGCCCTGAGGCCGGACGATACCCTGCTGGTCATCACGAGCGCCGGGTGTAACGTGCTGGACTATGCGCTGGCCGGGCCGCGGCGTATCCACGCGGTGGACGCCAATCCGCGCCAGACGGCGCTCCTGGAACTGAAGCTGGCCGGCATCCGGCACCTCGCCTTCGAGGACTTCTTCGCCCTGTTCGGCGGCGGTGTTCATCAGCACCACCGCGCCCTCTATCACGAGGCCCTGCGCGCCGACCTCTCGCCCTTCGCGCAGCGCTTCTGGGACGAGCGGCTGCACTGGTTCGACCCGGGGCACGGCAGCTTCTACTTTCAGGGGCTCGCCGGGACCGTGGCGCGCGCCTTCCGCGCCTACCTGCGGGTCCGCCCGCGTCTGGCGGCCGGCATCGATGAGTTGCTCCAGGCGGACTCGCTCAGGGGCCAGCGGGCCGTCTACGATACCCAGGTCGCGCCCCTGATGTGGGGCGCGGGCATGAACTGGACCCTGTCGCGCCAACTCACCATGAGCCTGCTCGGCGTGCCCTATGCCCAGCGCCGCCAGGTCCAGGCGCAGCACCACCGCGGGGTGGCGGGCTTCATCCGCGAGGCGGTCGAGTACGTCTTCCGCGAACTGCCGGTCTGGACCAACTATTTCTGGATGGTCTATCTCAACGGGCGCTATACCCCGGCCTGCTGCCCCGAGTATCTGAAGCCAAAGAACTTCGCGGCCCTCAAGGCGGGGCTGGCGGACCGCGTGGTGCCGTACACCTGCACCGTGACCGCCTTCCTGCAACAGACGCAGGAGCGCATCTCCAAGTTCGTGCTGCTCGATCACATGGACTGGATGAGCTCCTACTATCCCGAGGCACTGGCGGAGGAGTGGACGGCCATTCTGGCGCGGGCGACCCCACGGGCCCGGGTCATCTTCCGCAGTGCCCACGCCGCCCCCGCCTATCTCGACGCCATCGAGGTCGGGGCCGGCCGCGAGCGTCTGCGCGAACGCCTCGTCTTCCACCCGCGGCTGGCGCATGACCTCCAGCGGCGGGACCGGGTCCACACCTATGCCGGCTTTCATGTCGCCGACCTGGCGGGGGCCTGACCATGGGCCGCAGCGATGCCCAGGTCCTGCTGAGCCTGATGCGCGGGCAGCCCCGGCACGGCGCCCTGGCCGCGCGCCTGCAGGCCTTCTACGGTCCCCAGGCCGAGCACTACGACGCCTTCCGCGAGCGATTGCTGCACGGTCGCGCGGAACTGCTGTGGCAGTTGGCCCCGCGCCCCGGGGCCAGCGTGGTCGAACTGGGCGCCGGCACCGGGCGCAACCTGGGGTTTCTGGGGGAGCGCCTGAGCACCCTGGAGTCGGTCGAGCTGGTCGACCTGTGCCCGGCCCTGTTGGAGCAGGCGCGGCGACGGACCCGCCGGTTGCCCAATGTCCGGGTGGTGGAGGCCGATGCGGTGACCTACAGTCCGGCCCGCCCGGTGGATCTGGTCTATTTCTCCTACTCGCTCACCATGATCCCGGACTGGGAGGGCGCGCTGCGCAATGCCTTGACCATGCTCAAGCCGGGCGGCGCACTGGGTGTGGTGGACTTTTATGTGTCAGACCCCATCCCCGTGCCGGGGTTGGTCTACCACGGGGCCCTGACCCGCTGGTTCTGGCCGCGCTGGTTCGCCCATGACGGGGTGCGCCCCGACCCGGCCCACCTGCGCCTGCTGCGCCGGTTGCTGCCGGCGCATCGATTGACGCAGCACCGGGCCCCGGTTCCCTATCTGCCCGGGTTGCGGGTGCCCTATTACGTCTTTATCGGGCGGTTGCCGGGGGGTGATCATGCGCCGGAGTAACGAGTCAAGGACAAGCTGAACACGAATACTATCGTTGTCGTTGTCGTAATCGGGGCTATTGCATCGCTCCTCCGATTTCGACAACGACAACGACAACGGTGCGACAAGTGACCGTTCAACTCCTCCCCGGGCGTGGTTGGATGGGTTTCGCTTCGCTCTACCCATCCTCGGCGCTGCGGATGACGGGGGCCTCGATCATAACTCCGGCCACCTCGAGGGTGACAGCCGTCGCGGCCGGGGGGCCGCTCCTACGGCGTAGGAGCGGCCCCCCGGCCGCGACGGGTTGCCGCAAGGGCGCGTGGCCGGAGTGATGATCAAGGCCGATGGCGATCAGCCGTGCGGCTTTTCCTTCAGATGCGGATCGACGGGCGGGATCACGCTCATATTGGGGCTGGCCGGCAGACGCGGCATCGTAATTACGGGGAACTCACCGGTCAGGGCGTTGAGGAAGGCCACCAGGTCCGCCGCCTGGGCGTCGGTCAGGTCCTTGTTCAACTGGGTCTTGGCCATGACCCGCACCGCCTCGTCCAGGGTCGGCACCTGGCCGTTGCTGATATAGGGCGCGGTCAGCGCGATGTTGCGCAGGGTGGGGACCCGCCACAGATTCCGATCGGCCTCCTGCTTGGTCGCCTCGAAACGGCCCTGGTCCGCGGTCAGCTGATACTTGGCGTCATAGTCGCTGCCCGGGTAGGTGGGGAACTTCATGTAAAAGCCGGTGCCGATCGGAAGCGTCGGGCCGCTGAAGTTGGCGCCGGAGTGGCAGGAGGTACAGCCTAACGAGTCGAAGGTTTTCATCCCACGCACCTGCTGCTCGGTGAGGGCCTTTTTATTGCCCTTGACATAGCGGTCATAGGGTGAGTTGGGGGTGATCAGGGTCCGCTCGAAGGCGGCGACCGCTTTGGCGGCATTGTCGGCGCTGATCGGCTGGGCCTCGCCCGGGAAGGCCGCCTCGAACAGCGGCTTATATCCCGGAATTTTGTCGATCCGCCCCAGCACGTCCTGCAGGCTCCCCATGCCCATCTCGATGGGGTTGACCAGCGGCCCCTTGGCCTGGTCTTCCAGGGTTGCGGCGCGTCCATCCCAGAACTGCACTGAGTAGAAGGCGGCATTCCACACCGTCGGGGCACTGCGCCCGCCGCGGGCGTCATGCATCCCGATGGAGTTGGGACGGTTGTCGTCGCCCCCGGCCATGACGTTGTGGCAGGAATTGCAGGACAGGGTCCCGTGCTCCGAGAAGCGCGGGTCGAAAAAGAGGGTCTTGCCGAGTTGGACCTTGGCCTTGGTCGTCGGGTTGTCTGCCGGGGACGGGGCCTGATCGGGCAGGGCCTGCCAGTCCGCCGCCAGCGACGGCAAGGCGACGCCAAGGGTCAGGGCGCTGCCGAGCAGTAGGGTCGCTTTGGATCTCATCGTGACGAAACTCCTGATGACTCAATCCGGTTGGATAAGGATGGAAGGCTCCGGGGCGAACCGGGGGCGCCCTGGGACCTGTCGCTGACGCGGCGGTGGGCGTCACCGCGTCAGTGCGAATGACCGCCGCCGGCGGCGGTCGCCGGCGCCGCCGCGCTAATCATCGTGCTCTTCGGACTCCTTGTCACCCTCGCCGTCGGGTTGCGCGGCGGACCCGTGCCGGCCGTCCCCGCCCCGACCCTCATGCCCGTCTTCCTCGGCCTTGCCGTTGCGATCCAATAGAGACCGAAGGCGTGCAGCAGGGCATCGGTGATCGCGGTCGCGACGATCAGGGACCCGAACAGCACCAGGAACGGAACGACTTCTCTACGAACGATTGAGCGATTCATCGGGACCTCTACAACGCCAGGGTCAGATCGGCCGTTCCAGCAGCCGCAGTTGCGCGCGCTTGCGCCGCCACCCGAACAGCCCAAGGACGGCCACCTGGGCCAGGATCGCCGCGGTGATCAGGAGCACGAGGGTGGTGTTTGACATGATGTGTGTCCCGCGGGGCTTGCACCCCGATTCAGTTCTGCCGACGGCTTGGTTGGCGAACCCAGCGCCGTCGCCGCCACCCGTCCGCGGTGCTTGCGGCTCAGGACCCGGCAGGCGAGGCGGCTGGGTTTGGATGGGTCGCGTGTGCGACCGGGGACCAGGGTAACGGAGTGTGCCTGACGAAAGCCTATACGCAATCGTCAGCGTTCTGTCAGGAAGGCGATCAGCACGGCGATGGTCAGACTCCAGTGGAAAAACCGCACGAAGGGGTCCCAGACCCGCACCGGCTCGGGGCTATCGACTGCCGGGTGGGGCGCGACGGCGCCGCGTTGGGCGACGGCAGTGCTTGGGTTGGTCATGGTGCGATCTGCGCGAACGTACGCGGGAGTCGGCCTTCATCATTATTCCGGCCACCGTGCTGGGGTTGAGGTCACTGGTCCGCACAGCGGACCCTACGGCCCCGCGTCGTAGGGTCCGCTGTGCGGACCAGCGGCATCTCAGTCGACAACGTGGCCGGTGTTATGATCGAGGCCCGGTAGCCATTGCCTCAAACGACCGTGAGGAGGTCGCGCACCCGCTCCAACCGCCCGCGCACCTCGGAGGCGAGTTCGGTAATCTCCGGCTTGTCCACGAGTTGCAAGACCGCTTGCGGGTCCATGAAGGCGACGACGATGGTGCCGTCCGGCGCTTCCCGCACGATGACGTTGCAGGGCAACAGCAACCCGATGTCGGGTTCCGCCTCCAGGGCCCGGTTGGCCAGCGGCGGATTGCAGGCGCCGAGGATGCGGTAGGGCCGCCGCTCGACCCCCAGCTTGGCCTTGAGTGTGGCCTGGATGTCGATGTCGGTCAGGATGCCGAAACCCTCGCCTTTCAGCGCCTCGGTGACGCGGGAGACGGCTTGGTCGAAGGGAATATGCAGGGTCGTGGAAAATCCGTACATCGCGGGTCGTTCCTCATTGCGGGTATGGGAGTGGGGGCGCCAGACTAAGGCCGGCGGCGGGGATCAGGGCAGGGCGGCCTTGATCATTATTCCGGCCACCTCTGAGGGTGACATCCGTCGCGGCCTGGGGGCTACGGCGTAGGAGCGGCCCCCAGGCCGCGACGGGTTGCCGCAAGGGCCTATGGCCGGAGTTATGATCAAGGCCGGGCAGGGCGCAAGGCGCCGCGGCGGCGCGATACAGTTGAAGCATCACGATTAAGGCCGACCAGGACAAGCGCCATAGTGCCTTCCCAATCAGCAGTCTAAGGGCGGGCGACAGGCTCGTCTGTCCGTTGGCACACAGATGAAAATCTTTAGATGAAGATCTTTGCTAACGTCTTTGGCGGGCGCAGGCTGGAAGCGGGTCATCCGGTGTCGCAACTGGACGCGCACGAAGGCGCACACCCGCAATGCGGTGGCCGAATCCGCTTGCGGGTCGCGCATCAGCTCCCAAGGGGTGGTGAGCGTGAAGTCGTATCGTCGTCTCGGCCCTGAGGTCCGGTTGGCCGGGCCGCCGCCGGTGCAAACGGATGGGGAACCGACCAGGCAACGTCCGAACCTGTGATGTCACACGCGGGCGGCGGCGCCTGCCGAGTGGTGCCACGCAATGACCTCCTGCTCGGCCGCGATCCAGTCGTCGACCTCATGTCCCGGCGCGAAGCCGCGCCGCTGCGCCCGAAAATAGGCAGCTTGGCTGATGACCGGCAACAGTTCATCCATCGGCGGCCGCTGGGAAGCCGCATGCGGCTCTTGGATTGTCCGCAAAGGCACATGCCCGCTGTTGCCGCGGCGCCGTGGCGTCCGCTCGACCATCTGCAATGAACCCATTGGAGTATTCCTCTGTGAGTGGAGTTGGTGAGTGGGATTGGCGTGCACCGCGTCGCCGACGGCCGCTCGGCCGCCGGTTGCAATCCACACCCCTGACCAAGCATCTTGGTCAGGAATCCACTGTACGCGCCTCAGGCGCCAAAGGTCTATCCGGGGATCTACTCAGTCAGGAGCGATCGGCGCATCCGTAGTAGGGAAATGGTGCGGCGGGCGCCGTCCAAGTGTCCGGCCTTGCCGCGGGTCAGACCCCGGCCGTCCCGCGCGCCCGCCAACGTTCAGATATTTCGCCCCCGCGCGTCAATTAAGGATTAGACTGGTCATTTGACAGAGATCGACGAGGCTGTCCGCCTGCATGGCGGTCATGATGCGGGCGCGATGATTCTCGACCGTGCGCGGACTGATGGCAAGCGCCCGGGCGGTTTCTTTGTTGGACAATCCCTTGGTCACCAACTCCAGCACCTGACGCTCCCGCGCGGTCAGTGTCTGGTAGCGGGCGAGGGTGGCGGCACGCACGGCGCGCTGCCGGCGGCCTATTTCATCCTTGCTGAATGCCTCATAAATGCGCTCGATCAGAACCGCTCGGATGACGGGCTTTTCCACGAAGTCCACCGCCCCGGCCTTGATGGCCTTGACCGAGGTGGGGATATCCGCGTGACCGGTAATGAAGATGATCGGGATTTCACAGCCTTGCGCCGTCAATGCCTCCTGCAGGTCCAGGCCGCTCATGCCCTGCATCCGGACATCGAGGACCAGACAACCCGGACGTGCCGCGCGGCCAGCCCCCAGGAAGGCCTCGGCCGATGGGAATGACTCGACGCGCAATCCCTCTTTGCGCAGTGACCAGTCCAGTGCCTCGCGCATCCCCTCGTCGTCATCCACAATAAAGACTGTTGCTTGTTCGCTCACTGGGCGAGGCCTCCGCTTGGTAACGAGTCAGGAACAAGTTAAACACAACCACCATCGTTGTCGTTGTCGTTGTCGTTGTCGTTGTCGTAATCGTATTCGCATTCGTAATCGTAAAAGCGATGCAACGTGGGCTGCGAGCGAATCCGGGGTACGACGATAACTTCGATTACGACAACGACAACGACAACGACGCCAAAAGCATTCTCCAATGGACCTGTTCAAACTATCGGTCAACCGCATGACACCAACCAGCGACACCGCGGCCCCGCTTGCAGACCTCAGTCAGTGCGATGCCGAACCGATTCATATCCCCGGTTCGATTCAGCCGCACGGCGTCCTGCTGGTGTTGCAGGGCCCGCGACTGCGCATTACCCAGACCAGCCCGACCTGTCAGAGCCTACTTGGGATCGCCGCGGCCGAGCTGCTGGGGCGTGACCTGGCGACGGTGCTTGGTCCGGCGCTCGCCGACGCGGTTGGTCAGGCGCTCGAGCGCTACCGGGAGTTGCCGCACGCCCCGTCCTCGTTCGACTGGCAGCCGCCGCTGGGCGGCCAGGCCTTCGTCGGTTATGTCCACCGCAGCGATCCATTCACCATCCTGGAGTTGGAGGCGGCCCCCGCCGACGCGAGCGATGCCTTGACCCAGGCCGTACTGGGTTTCAGTGCGGTGCACGACGAGCCCGTCTTGCTCGAGAAGCTGCGGATCGCCGCGGCGCTGTTCCGGCGCCTGACCGGTTACGACCGGGTGATGATCTATCGCTTCGACCCGGACTGGCACGGTGAGGTGGTCGCCGAGGCCCGCCGGGACGATCTGGAGCCCTATCTCGGCCTGCACTTTCCCGCCTCGGACATCCCGGTCCAGGCCCGCCGCCTGTATCTGATCAACCCCACGCGGGTCATCGTCGATGTCGACTATTGCCCGTCCCCGCTGGTGCCGACGCTCGATCCGGTTACCGGGCTTGCCCTCGACCTGTCCCGCAGCCTGTTGCGCAGCGTCTCGCCGGTACATCTGGAGTATCTCCGCAACATGGGGGTCCGGGCCACGCTTACCACCTCGCTGTGCCGGGAGGGCCGGCTCTGGGGTCTGATTGCCTGCCATCACGACAGCCCACGCCGGGTCTCCAATGCGATTCGCCAGATTGCGGACTGGCTGGGGCAGGACCTGGCAACCCAGATCGGGCTCAAGGAAGAGATCAGTCGCCGGCACGCCGCCACGGCGCTGGAGGCGTGCCGCGGGCGCATCATGACCGCCATGCGTCAGGGTGCACGGCTGGCGTCCCTGCTGCAGGGGCCGGAACTGGCCGATGTCCTCGGCGCGATCGGCGCTGACGGCGTGGCGCTGATTGCCGGTGCCGAGATCACCACCGGCGGCGTGACGCCCGCGCCCGCGCGCATCGGCGACCTCGTCGCCGGCTTGAGCGCCCTGCACGCCAAGGACCCTTACCACCTCTTTGCCACCGAGTGTTTGAGCGATCATTTGGCCGGGACGGCCGACCTGGCCGCCACCGCAGCGGGGGTGACCCTGATCCCGCTCGATCAGGCGCAGTCGATCAAGCTGATCTGGTTTCGCGGCGAATACGTGCGGACCGTCACCTGGGGCGGCAATCCCGAAAAACCGGTGGAGGTCGCGGCGAATGTCCGCTTGAGTCCGCGCCAGTCCTTCGCCGCCTGGACCCAGAACGTGCGGCTGCGCAGCAAACGCTGGGCCCCGGACGAGTTGGAATCGGTCCGAAAACTCGGCGTGCTGATCGAGATCGAGTGGCGCAAAGTCGCCGAGGACGCCTTGCGTGCCAGCGAAGCCCTCTTGAGCGACGTCCTGGACTCCCTGACGGCCCATCTCGCCGTGCTGGACGGGCGCGGGGGGATTGCCCTGGTCAACGCCGCGTGGCGGCGCTTTGCCGAACAGAATGGCGGCGGGGCGGCCTGTCTGCCTGGAACGGACTATCTCGCGGTGTGCGAGCGGGCGGCAGCGGGTGAGGATGGTGATGGTGCGCAGGCACAGGCGGCACTGCATGGTATCCAACAGGTGCTCCGCGGACTGCAAAGCGCCTTCACGCTGCAATACCCCTGTGATTCCCCGAGCGAGGAGCGATGGTTTGAGATGCGCGTCCTGCCGCTGCGCGAATCCCGGGCGGGGGTGTTGATCGCGCATGAGGACATCACCGCTCGGAAGCGCTCCGAGCAGGTCTTGCGTGATGCCGACCAGCGCAAGGACGAATTCCTGGCCATGCTGGGGCACGAACTGCGTAATCCGCTCGCCCCCATCCGTCATGTGGCCGATGTGCTGACGCTGCATCCGATGCCGGAACAGTTGCCCTGGGCGGCCAGCATCCTCACGCGGCAGGTCAGCCACCTCGTCCGGCTGGTGGACGATCTGCTCGATGTCGCCCGTATCAACCGGGGGAAGTTGACACTTCATCGCAAACGCTTCGATCTGCGCGAGGCGGTGGAGCATGCCATCGAGCAAGTGCGTCCGATGCTCGACGCCCATGGTCAGCACCTGGATGTCGCGCTGGTGCCCACGCCCGTCACCGTGGACGGCGATCCGGAACGTCTGACCCAGGTCGTCGTCAACCTGCTCGGTAACGCCGCCAAGTTCAGCGCACGGGAGATGACGGTCTTCCTGGCCCTGGACACTGTGAACGGCGAGGCGCGCATCGTCGTGCGCGACCAGGGCGCCGGCCTGGCGGCGTCCCTGCTGCCACAGGTGTTCACCGCCTTCACCCAGGGCGAACAGACCCTGGACCGGCCCCGCGGCGGTCTGGGCCTGGGGCTGGCGCTCGTCAAGGGTCTGGTGGAACTGCACGCCGGACGGGTGCGTGCGGCGAGCCCGGGTCTGGGCGCGGGCAGTACCTTCACCGTGCAACTGCCGCTTGCGCCGAGCGTGCCGGCCCTGGCGGCGGCTCATCCCGAGCGGCCCATCAAGGGGCGCGTCATCCTGGTGATCGATGACGATCGGGATGTGGCGGCGGCCTGCGCCATGCTGCTGGGCTGCGTAGGGCAGCAGGTGCACACCGCGCACGATGGCCTGACCGGGCTGGAGGCCGTCGAGCGGTTCCAGCCCGATCTGATCCTGTTGGATATCGGGCTGCCCGACATGCTCGGCTATGAGGTGGCACACCGGCTGCGCGCCACCGTGGCGGGGCGCGCCGCGCGCCTGGTCGCACTCACCGGGTACGGCCAGGAAGGTGACCGGCAGCGCGCCTTGGAGGCCGGGTTCGACGAACACTTGCGCAAGCCGGTCGATTTGAAGACCCTGATCGCCGTGCTCGGGCGTTGTCCTTAGGGATGCAGACGCCGCCTTGGCGTCGCACGGCAGTCTTCTTAGCATGACGACACCCCCGTCGATCCAGCAATTTCGCGACCTGGGCCGTGCCCTGGCGGAGGCGGACGACCCGCAGACCTGTCGGGACCTGCTGCGCCGGATCGCGGCGCTCGAGCCGACCCTGCCGCCGTCCGGCAGCGCGTCGTACGCCGGTGCAGCAGCGGTACCGCCAGAGCCCTGGCCGGTACCTGCCTCCCCCCAGCCGGCGCCGCCGCACGCGGCCTTGGTCCAGACCCTGACCCACGAGCTGCGCCAACCACTGGCCGCCATCGCCATGTACAGCAATGCCGCTGCCCACCTCGTCGCGTCCGGCGCGTTGCCGACGCACGAGTTGGTGCAGGTACTGGGCCGGATCGACGCGCAGGTCGAGCGTGCCGCACAGCTGCTGGCGCGGGCGCTCACCGCGGTCGGCGACGCGCAGGACCCACCGGCACCCAAGGAGCCTTGACCGGCGTTGCAGTTTTAGCCAGAGGCCCGCGCTAGGTATTTCCACGGACGTCGGGACCCGACCCAATCGGTAGGATATTGCGTGTCGGTGCATCTTACTCACGCAGAGCCGCAGAGGCGCAGAGAATCTTCTTCTCTGCGGCCGCAGCGTCTTGGCGTGAGATTTCTTCGCGCCCCTAAACCCCGCCTAGCATGGGATGCGTAGTTTTTCCTCTTCCGGATCGAGGCTCGTTCGGGTCCAAAGCCGGTCGGCGATCGCAAACGGCTCGAGGTTGATCGTCTTCGCAAAGTCGCGCACGCGCGTGATCAGTTCCTCGGCGGTGGCGTGACAGTGATGATAGGTGACATCCTCGCGCAACCAGCGCCACAGGGCTTCGACCGGCATGAAATCAGGGCTATAACTGGGTAGCGGCAGCAGCGTGATGGCCAGTTCCGCGGCCAGCGCCACCACGGCGCCAGCGCGGTGATAAGACGCCCCATCCCAGCTCAGGACGATCTCGCGGGTCGGCTCGCATTCACGCAGCCGGTGCAAGACCGTCAGCGTGTGATCGGTGTTGCCGCGGGGGAAATCCCAGATCGCCACCTGGCCGTGGTTGTAGAAATACAGGCCGTAGAAGCTCACCTTGGCCGACAGGCCAGGGGTGTGGGAGCCGACCCACAGACGCTCCCCGACCGGCGCCCAGCCATACCCCAGATCGGCTTCTTGATGGATGTGGGCTTCATCCACATAGACGATTAACGGCGGTTCGTCCTTCAGGGTGCGTGCCAACAGCGCTTGCAGTTGCACGACGAAAGCCTCGCGCGCGGCGGTCGTGGCACGGTTGAGCAGCGCCTTGGCCTTTTTCCAGGAAAATCCGAGGCGTTTGAGCGCCTGGCGGAGCGTTTCCCGACTGATTTGATGCCCAAACTGCGTCCCGATCCACGTCACCAGTCGCTTGAGGGTCCAGCGCGGCGGCGCCGTGTGTTGATCAAGCGCGCGGCTTGGTGCCAGTCGCCCGGTCTCCAGGTCCTTGTCCACCGTGGGCGCGGCGGCGGCGGCGAGCCCCGCCCGGAGCAGCGCGTCAAGCGCCTGCTCTTTCACCTGGCAAAAAAAGGGGGTGAGACCACCCGTGTGTTGAAAGACCAGCCCTTCGGGACCGGCGTCGTTATACCAGTGCACCCAACGCATCAGCGTTTGCGCATGGTGCGTCGTGCCCCGCGCAACTGCCGTGATGCCATGTCCCTGCTGGGTCAGTTCGTACAAGGCCAGGAACCGTTCACGGGTGCGCGCATGGGCCGCCATCAACGCTTCAACCCGCAGGTCCTCAGGGGTTTGATTCCACTTGGCGAGATCCAATTTCAGCATACACTTAACGCCTGGCTTTGTAGGTGGCCTCACCGCCTGACGAAATTCCTGGTGCGGGGCTCAACCTTAGCACAAAAACTACACGTTCCGCTCTGGACGCGGTTTAGTACCCTATTTCGCCTAATCTTGCGCCGCTCAAGCCCCGAAGGGGCGTGACATACCAGCCCAGGGCAACGCCCTGGGTATGAGATATAAGGATCCCCCCAGCCCTGAAAGGGCGTGACATAAGGAGCCCCACCATTATGTCACGCCCTTTCAGGGCTGGGCCGGATAAACCACGCTATCCCAGGGCGTTGCCCTGGGCTGGTATGTTCGACCCCGTTGGGGTCGGTACGTAACATAAGGTGGAACCGGGTACTAGGTATTTTCCCGGACGCCGGGACCCGACCCAAGGGGTAGGATCCTTGAGTGTTGGTGCAGCGCGGCAGACAGGGCGAAGAGCGGGACGAGGGGGACATCCATGACACGCGATCGCCATTTCTGCAACGACGTGATCGCTGCCGCCGTTGCCGACACATTCACAATGAAGGGGGACAATTCATGCAAACCTTGGGAGAGTACCGCGGTATCCACTCGGACCTGCGCCGGATGATCGATGACCTGCGCGAGCTCCTCACCATGGAGCAACTGAGTATCCGCCCCAACGCCAGGACCGCGTACGAACTGCTGTGTGACCTGGGCGAGCGGGTCGACCGGCATCTGGCGCAGGAGGATCACGACCTGTACCCCAGCCTGCTGATTCATGAGGACCCCAGGGTCAACTCCATTGCCTGGGGCTTCATCATCGGGGAGATGCCCATGCGCAAGATCTTCGCTGATTATCGCGCGCGCTGGCTCCAGAACTGCGACATCAACGTCACCGATCAATTTCTGGTCGACACCGACAAAGTCTTCGACCTGGTCGCGCACCGCCTGGATGGCGAGGAACAGGTCCTCTTCCCCAAGATGGTCGAGATCGGCATGTTCCGTGAGGCGCGTCGCTAGCCTCGTTGCCGTCCCCGCGCGCGAAGGTCCGGACCTGTCGCGGCGTCGATCGGGCGTGCCCATCCGGGGGCGCGTCAAGGTCTGGAGGATGGGCACGCTGCGCTTTGCCCATCCTCTCATAGGCTATTCAAGCATAAAAAAATTGGTCTTTCAGCACCTTAGGTCCGCGCGAAAACCTTCGGCCGATTCCGATAGACTCCCGCTATCGCAAAGCGCCTTTGGCACTCGCGCGGCAATCATCGCGGGCCAGGGCGGTGCTCGCGGACGGTCCGCCATGGGGTCGGCCAAACCTCTCGCATGGGATGTCCGCAAAGGGCCACTGGGGCCGTGTGCAGCATCAGATCAGTTTCATTGGGTATGCCAGCCCATGGGCCGTCCCGGGCGTCGCCTCATGACTACGATGGGACCTGCAAGCAGCCCGAGGATGGGTTGGAGGTCGACGCCGGGGAACCATCGTCATGGCCCGTTTTCGCTGCATGATCAAATCATCACGGCACGCTCCGCAGCGGTGGTCGCAGGTACCCTCAGGCGCCGGCGACCGCACTTAAGTTAAACAGTTTCTCGGCCTGGAAGGTGCGGCCGTGGGCGTGGTGCCAGAGGGCTCTGGCAAGCTTGCGCATGAGTTCGACCACCTGTTTACCGGCCATCGCGCCGGGGCGCTCGGTCTTGGCCGCGAACCAGCGCGCGACGCTCGGCTCGTGGCCGATCAGGCGTAACGCGGCGAAGTAGAGGTAGAAACGCGCCACCGACGGGCCGCGCTTGGTGATCTTGAGCTTACCCTTGTGCTTGCCGCTGCTGCGCTCTTTGAGGTTGAGTCCAAACGCCTTGCAGTAGCTCGCCGTATCGGGGTAGCTCAACGGACTGCCGACGGCGGCGACCAACACGGCGCTGGTGACCTGTCCGACCACCGGGGCCATGACCTTGAGCAGCGCGTCCTCACCCACCGCCTAGGGTGTTCAATATCTCACCTATATCGCAAATTAAATTCATGCAGTTTTCGTGTTTGACACAAAATCAATGAGAGCACGCCGACGCCGGGCCAGCATCGACGCACCGAGGTGCGTTGTCGCCCACTGCTCGACATCAATAGTACGCACCGATTCCATCGCCTCCTGAATCAACGGAGTCGCCAGGTCGGCGATGAAGGCAGGAATCGCAAGCACCAGCTTACCGATCTCCTTGAGCGGCCCCCTGGTGGTGAAGCATTTGTATTTCCCGAAGACCGATTCGATGATATCGGAGGAGGCCAGCCAGACACTATCAGTCGGGATCTTGGCGGATTCCAATGCGACCTTCGCGAGAGTCTGTTGGGTAAAGGCCGCCGCCCGTGGGGTGAGCGTTGACGGCGGTGGCAGCGTGGCCTGGAGTGATTCTTGGGAGCCCTGCTGAAGACCCGTGGATTTGAGATGCGACTGAATCAGCTTGGATTGCGCCATCATTTGCGCGTAATCCACCAGGTCATCCCGGTAGGACAGTAGCCAGGCAAAGCCGTCAAGGAAGCGGCTGTACCCGGCGTCCGCTTGCTGCCAGAACACATCGTCGAGCGTATCACTCTCGAGGTCTGAGTGTGTCTGCAGTGCCTGGCAAAAAGCCGCCCGGTCGGGATAGCGAATGCCGACGATGGCCCGCAATGGGTGCGCCCGGGCGGCGCCGAACCGCGCGCACAGGTGCTCCCATGCCGGCCACTTCAGGATGTATTGCGCGCGGATCGCGCTGAAGTCGCCGCGATCATGGTAGGCGAGGACGCGTTGTGCCCACCGCACATGGACATCCAGATTCATAAAACGCGCCTTGATGCGCTGCCGAGGCGGCAGCAAGAAGGCGAGATCGGTCTGCTGCAAGGACGACCACGCGCGGCGACAGTGCGCCAGCAAGGACTCCCAGCGCGCATCTCGGCCCATCTCGGCCTTGAGCCGCGTCGCAATAAGATGCGATATATCATAAGTATAGACGCAGGCAGTGGCGTGCTCCTGAAACAAGGCGATGCCCTTGTGCAGGTCGCTGCCGTGGTCGGCAACGATCTGGACTGGTGGACCGGTGCGTTGCGCAACGCGCCTGAGCACTTGTGCGACCCACGCTCCCGTGCTGTGTGTTGTGATCTCCACGGCCAGCACCTGCATGGCGCCGTGACACGGGCTGTAACCGCTCTGGGCCAGTGCACTCACCGGAATACCCAGGATGACGAGGCACTTGGACGCCCCCAAGGCGATCGTATGGTCGGCGACGTAGATCCAATCCGTGCGCCATTGCGGTTGGCGATTGAGAATCGCGAGACCGCAGCGATAGACCCAGTTGAGCACGGTGGTGTGGGCTGGCGCCGCCACCGGGAGTGACGCGCCGAACAGATTCAATACCCGCGCCACCCCGCGGCTGCCGAGCCCCGCGTGCAGATACAGCCGCATGGTTAACTGCATGACCATGACCGAATAGTGATGGCCGACCGGCGGGGACAGCGCAAGGTGTGGTGGCTCATCCGCTGGTTCGTCATCCGCCGGCGCCGCGGCCTCTTCGGCTCCCGTTCGCGCACGCTCCGCCTTTAGCGCACGCGCCTTCCACTGCGCGCGGCTGTGCTCCAGATCCCGAATCTTGACCTCCGCGGCCCGCAGGCGCTGCTGCCGCTCCAACGCTTTCGCCTTCCAGGCATCACGTGATCGCTGGAACAGGTTGGCCAGACGGCTCGCTGGGCTCTTGAATGCATTCATCACGTCGTGCGTGCTCCGGCAAGGCGGTCAGATCACCGCGCCAGTAGACTGATCAAGCGTTCGTCGTTTGTCAACGGCTTGGCATGAGAAAGTGTCGCACGCGTCATCGTACTCCCCCAAGCACAGAACCGACCGCCGGGCCTTCCAGGCAACACGCTTCTTGCATCGACTTTTCGGCGCCTTTTTAGGTCAGATTGAACACCCTACCCACCGCCTGTTCGACCAGTCGCTCAATGCGGCGCAGTTCCTCGCCCGTGGCGATCAAGCGTTTGGCCTCCCACCGCAGCAGTTGGCGCTCTTCGAGCACACACGGCAGCCCCAGCGTGGTGGCAGCGCTCTGTAACACCGCCTCGATCTTC
Source organism: Candidatus Thiodictyon syntrophicum (assembly GCF_002813775.1). Lineage (NCBI taxonomy): Bacteria > Pseudomonadati > Pseudomonadota > Gammaproteobacteria > Chromatiales > Chromatiaceae > Thiodictyon > Candidatus Thiodictyon syntrophicum. Next base: position 4,203,171 of record NZ_CP020370.1, on the reverse strand, counting down.
TCCGCGCGCAACCCGCCGCGTCCGGTCTTACACATCAGCGCACGGGCCTGACGCTCCAACTCGTGCACCTGGGCGGGTCCGCCGAAGTCGGCGATCAAACGATGCAGCGTCGCGCTGTCGAGCCCCAGCAGCGCCATTGCCTCCGGCCAGTGCCGCGCCAACAACGCCTCCAAGCGGTTGAGTTGCTGTTGGTAGAGCCCCTTGCACTGGTACAGCATCTGCAATTGAGCGTTGAGCCCACGCCGCTGCGCGTCGTTCTCCACCCAGACCTGGGTGTGCCCGTTGCCATGCAACTCGGCGATGATGTCGGTGGCCTTGGCGTCGTGCGAACTCGGTACGCCGTCGTAGACCTCCGCCTCATCGTGCACCCGCTTGGCGCTCACCTGGTACACCGTCACGCCCAGCCTCCGCAACTGCCAGCGCAACGCGTCGCCGTAGGTGCCGCTGGACTCCATGACAGCCTCAACCGGCGCCACCGCCGCCAAGCGCCCGATCCCGGCGAGCAACTCTGCGCTCTGCTCGGGATGGCGCCACTTCACGCGTCCCAAGTGCGCTCCGTCGCGCAGGTCCACGCGGCCCACGAAGTCCTCCTTCGCCACGTCCACGGCAAAGACCACGACCTCGCCGGCCGCCTGGCTGGCCCATGCCTCCCAGTTCACCCTCTTGACCTCCACCGTACGATATCTACCCTTACTCATGGGGACACCTCCGACACTTCGGGTTGTACCTGCAAGTCAAGCACTCGCGGGCCGAATCATGAGGGTCCCCTTTGTTTTTCCCGCCCCCAATGTCGGGATTCCGGCGCCGGGGAAGCACTCACGGCACGCCTTTGCCTTTGTCCATAACTGACTACCACCGACGATCAAGCCGACCCGGCGGAACCGGGATGCCTGCGGCAGGCCGACGCCGTTCAGAACGGACTGGGTCTAAGCTGCACAAACTGCAAGTCTTCGCGGCAACTCGCCGCGTTCGGCAAGGTGGGGTAAACTCGTCATATCCGGCGAAAAACTCGCGTCAGGGGTGATAAATCGCCATAAAAGGCGTTTTATGAACATCACAGCACAGTTGACGGACACTGCCATCTTGCGGGAGTTGGGCGCCCGCCTGGCGGCGACCCGGTTGGAGCGCAACCTGACCCAGGCCGCCCTGGCGGGCCAGGCCGGGGTCTCCAAGCGCACCTTGGAACGACTCGAATCCGGCGAGGTGGCGACCCAGTCGTCGGGCTTCGTGCGGGTGTGTCGGGCACTGGGCCTGACCGAACGGCTGGACCTGCTGGTCCCGGAGCCGGTACCCAGTCCGCTGGCGCAGATGAAGCTTCAAGGGCGACAGCGCCAACGGGCCTCGGGCAAGCGGGCCGCGGGCACGCGGGGCGCGGCCGATAGGCCCGGGACCTGGACCTGGGGTGAACCCGAGTGATCGCGCGGGTGCTGCTGTGGGGACGGACCATCGGGGCCGTGTCGCTGGAGGCAGGGCGCGACTATGCCGCCTTTCAGTACGACCCGGCCTTCGCCCGCAGCGGCGCTGTCGTTGAGCCCTTTCTTAGCGACCCCTTTTTCCGCCTGAAACGTGATCGACATCACATAACAGCGATTGGAAAACGAAAACCAGTTGACGAAACTGCCCGTTGGCGGGTTACGATTGGCTTGACAGCACTTGCAGTTAGCCCGTGACCGGCGCGACCGTCAGCCGCGACAGGGGACTGTCGGCTTAGGGCCTTCAGGAACGCCTCGACCCGGCGCAGGTACCAGGGACGCATCAGGCGAAGAAAAAAGAGAACCGGACCCACACATGAATTTTGAGTGGAACATACAGAAAGCCGCCAGCAACGAAAAGGACCACAAGGTCACATTTAGTGACGCGGTTACCGTATTTAGCGATACTCTGTCTGTTACTTACCCTGATTCTGATCATTCAACCGACGAGAATCGTTTTCTTATAATCGGCCAGTCAGCATTAGGTCGAATTTTAGTCGTCGCTCATACCTTCCGTCGCGAGGTCGTTCGGATAATCAGCGCCCGGAAAGCCACAAAAAGAGAGCGTTCATTCTATGAGAATCAAGCGAGAAATTAAAGACCCCGAAGAAATGCGCGAAGAATATGATTTTGAAAATATGAAAGGCGGAGTTCGCGGGAAATATGCAAAGGCGTTTGAAGGAACTGTTACTACAATACTTCTAGACGCTGATGTAGCTGAAGTATTTCCAGACGCGAGGGCGGTTAATGAGGCGTTGCGAACATTGTCGCGCATACTTCGCAGCGGGCAAATAAATGCCTAACCTAAGAAGAGAGACGTTCGAGAACTCGGGAAGCCCCGTAGGCTCCTGGATGAAATAAGATGATGAAGCCGTCAGTGTTGGGACACGGGAGGGTGATGAGCCCGGAAACGGCGTGGGCACGGGTGGAGTCATCGTACATGGAGCATCCAGGCAGGCTGGCTACAGCCGTATGCTGACGAGGTGTCTTATCGGGCATAGTAGTCGGAGGTTGGGAAAGCCAGCCACATTGCGAAGGACCCGACGGAAGTACGCAGCCCACAAAGGAAACTCGTGCCGGACATGCAGGATCGGAGCACACGAGCCAACCTCACTGTAGGGCAATAACAACTGGGCCTTGTAACGGGTAACTGTGAAGGTCCGCGCGAATGTGAGTACAACCGAGGAACCGGATGCGGGAAAACTGCACGTCCGGGATTGCGCCGGGGGCGCCGGGTAACCGGCGTTCCTACGGCGGAGGCTACACAGTCATAGAGAGCATGGTTTGAGGCAATAAATGAGTAGTTTTATCTCTCCAAACGGATTCCTGCTGGGAGCGTGGCAATGGAATAATGATTCACCTCCAAAGAAGATCTATCCCAGCCTGGTAAAGAAGAAAAATATCCTAGAGAAGTGTTTTGATGTTTCCATGTCCGGGAAAAGCGCCGAGCTTGAGGGGGTGAGTCCGAACAAATTTTTGGAAATGCTCGCAACAGGGAGATTTCCTTCTACCGCCTTAGTCCGTATGCGACCAACAACAGGCGGTCCAGGAAATGGATTTCTCATCCGAAATTTGACAATTGAAGTTGAGTTGGAAAGAGAGTTAGCGCGCCTCCGCAGCTTGTAGGTACGTTAGGCTATAGCTTAGCGCCAAACAAGTCGGATAAGTACCAACCAATCATGAGAGGAAGGCTAGGCAATGACATATGCAATTCGTACGGATCCAAACTACATTGCGATTGAAAAGGAACTCGATCATGGGGTTACGGGGTCAGGTTATGGGGTCAGGTCTTGCAATCAAGCATGCGCCTTAAGGGGCTGAGAATGCATGATTGCAAGACCTGATGATCATCTAGCCGACCCCGCCCGTTGGCCTACAGTTTAGGTAGGGATCAACCCGAACTGAAGACCGGACAGGAGGAGTCGACCATGAAACTTTACGGCGGAATCGACCTGCACTCAAACAACAACGTCGTGGCCCTGTTGGACGAAGAAGACCGGGTGGTGCTGCGCGCCCGCCTGGCCAACGAGGCGGCGGGCGTTTTGGCGGCCCTGGCGCCCTACCGTGAGGCCATCGTAGGCCTGGTGGTGGAGTCCACCTACAACTGGTACTGGCTTGTCGATGCCCTGATGGAAGCCGGCTACCGGGTCCACCTGGCCAACACGGCCGCCATCGTGCAGTACAGTGGGCTCAAGTACAGCGACGACGATTCGGACGCCCGCTGGCTGGCGAAGTTGCTGCGCCTGGGACTGTTGCCCGAGGGCTACATCTATCCCAAGGAAGATCGCGCGGTCCGCGACCTGCTGCGGCGACGCATGCGCCTGGTGCAACAGCATACGGCGAACCTGCTGGCGGTGCAGAACCTGTTTGCGCGCAATCGTGGCAAATCACTGAGCGCCAATGAGGTCAGGCGCCTCACGCCGGAGGCGGTGAGTGGCTTGCTGCCTGACCCCAACCAAGCCCTGGCGGTGCAGAGCAACCTGCTGGTGATGCGGGCTCAAGACGTGGCCATCGATCTGCTGGAGCGCGAGGCGCTGGCGCAGGTCAAACTGCGTCTAGCCTACCGGCACCTGCTCACTGTCAACGGGATCGGCACCGTGCTGGGGTTGACCATCATGCTGGAAACCGGGCCGGTGGCGCGCTTCAGCCAAGTTGGCCACTACGCTTCCTACTGCCGCTGCGTCGGCAGCGAACACCTGTCCAACGGCAAGCGCAAGGGTCACGGCAATACCAAGAGCGGCAACAAGTACCTCGCATGGGCCTATCTGGAAGCGGCCAACTTCGCGGTGCGCTACAACGCCACGGTCAAGCGCTACTACCAGCGCAAGCGGGCCAAGACCAACGGCGTCGTCGCGATCAAGACGGTCGCGCACAAGCTGGCGCGAGCCTGCTATTACATCCTGCGCGACGGCACCGACTTCGCGGTCAGTCGCGCCTTTGGCTAAACTTATGCGTAGGGAGTCGTCGGCGATCCAGGACACGGGGTTGGCCATAAGCCGCCAGATCTGATTGGACACCGACGCCTCCCCGCCAACGCCACGGAGGACTGCCTGTGACCGAAACGCCCCTGCCCGCGAGCCACGAAGAGGTTGGACGGCGCCTGTCGGGTGCCGAGCCACAGTTCTGTGAACCCGCGGTTGGGCCGGGGTGGGGGCGGGCCGGATGCGCCGGACTTTTTGGGGTCCGCGCACCCGGCCCGCCCCCACCCCGGCCTGCGCGGCCCACTTGGACCCGGGGAGGGCACCGACGATTTTCTGGGGTTCGTAAGAACCAGGGGCCGGGTGTCTACTCCCCAGAGGAGCAGCCCCATCGCCTTGATCCAGAAGGGTGACTGGTGCGGATCGGAGTTTATCCGTCACTTGCGCAATGAGAACTGACGGCGCGTTTGCGGTGACCATGCGGCACTGGTTCAGTTTGGTTCTTCCTTATCCTTATGTTTTTGTAGTATTTTTATAACCTGGGCTGTCGAACTCTAAGGACCTCATCCCACGAGAGTCCCTGCTGGAGAATCCCCAGAGCCACCGCAGGAACCTGTTTTGTCGTGAAGTGGCTGCGAATAAAGTTATGGACAATCCACAACATATCCAATGTTCTTTGCAAACCAGAAATGCTCTTCGCGTACGTATTCGTTCGGCGGCGATAAGCAGAATTCTTTCGCCGAAATGAAGCGTTCGATGCTTCCAAATGATTAGCATGAATATCGGCTGGCGTCACATCTTGATCGGTTTCTGGATGCTCCGGATGAGGGGTTTCGTATTTGGGACGCGAGTGCCCCGTTCTATCAGTTCCTTTCCCTTTATTCTTAAGGCGCACCTTCACACCGCGACGAAGCACTTTCGGTGGGCGGCCGCGTTTTCCGGTTCGCAATACTTCGTGGCAAATTTCAAACAGGAGATTGCCATACCGACGTTCCCCGTCGGTGACTAGAGTGACATCGCCAGTACGCAGGATGACATCTCTAAGTATTTGTATGGCATATGAAAATAGGCTGCGATCCTTTTTCCCGCACTGAAGCGCCCAGATAAATCGACTTGCCCTTTCCATCAGTACGATCGTCCAGCCTTCACAATCCTCCGGGGGGACATTCCTATTCACTTTCGTATAAAGCTCATCACCTTCGATCAGTTGCTCAATAAAGGTGTGCGTCAGGGCATATATGACCAGCACATCCTTGCAATCGGCCAGGCGACGCTCCCATAGGAGCAACGTATTCTTCGCAATCGCGAAGGCCCGGCAGGCGGCGTTCAAGCCGATCCCCTCAGTGCGCGTTTTGAGCACTTGAATGATGAAGCTGGTCGGTTTCCTGAGCCCCTCGATAAGGGTGGCTTTGGTCTCGGAAAAGAGCCTATTGCAACTTTGACATCGCCACAGCAAACGCGTACCGTTATGACCGGTTTGATACGTCTTGTGATGCCGACAATTCTGTGAATTGCAATGAGGGCATGTCCATTGTCCGTTCAAGAAGTTCTCACTTATTCAAAAAGTGACGGAAACCCGCGCCGAACTAGATATATTACATATATTTCAATGTCTTGTAAACAGAAATTAAACTGAACCAGTGCCGCTTATCGCCGCCGAACGAATACGTACGCGAAGAGCATTTCTGGTTTGCAAAGAACATTGGATATGTTGTGGATTGTCCATAACTTTATTCGCAGCCACTTCACGACAAAACAGGTTCCTGCGGTGGCTCTGGGGATTCTCCAGCAGGGACTCTCGTGGGATGAGGTCCTTAGAGTTCGACAGCCCAGGTTATAAAAATACTACAAAAACATAAGGATAAGGAAGAACCAAACTGAACCAGTGCCTCGTACTCACCTTCAGGTAAAATAAACTATCTGCTACAATTTAAGAGTGCTGGAGTATCTTTCGATGTCATTAAATCAAACTCATTGGTAAGTCCATATATAGGGAGTATTTTATTAAGACTAAGGGCTTGGTCAAATGCGCAATATGGAGATATTGAAAACCCTGTAAGAAAATATAGGGTGCTTCATTCTTTCAGTTCTACTGATATTCTTAAGGAATATGAACATTATGGCTTTCAGAAACCTCTTGATGCCCTCAAAGTAAGACGTTTCTCATCATGCGCTGGTAGTCCTGAATACGACGAAGAGGAGCGGTGTATCGGAGACGTAATACTTTATTTTTCTTACCAGGACAATGAGTGGATCTATAAGCATGCAGAACTGCCCAGCGCTTCCAGAATAAAGGATGGCCAAACAGCCAGAGTTCTTCGCCTCAATTTATCTAACAACCCTGAATGGAAACGAGTGTTGTATGAAAGATAAATGGCGAGTTCCGCTCGACCATGAAGAATATATTGGGATTCCTGTGACAGTTTACTTAATTCGCGCAGCCCCGACGAACAAAGTTGCCTAACGAACGCCCAAAGAGCGAGCGCGCGCCATCGGGGTTTGAATTGGTTTGCAGGGTTCGTGGGTGGCGCGCGTCGCCTTGGGCTCCACGTTAGGCTCGGACTAAACAACCTGCGGAATGAAGCGGAAGATCTCTGGGTCTTCTAAGGAGACCAGCTTGCGCAGCCACGGATTTATCAGACTCTTAGCTACAACCGCAGCCATCGCGTTAGTCCTGAGCGCATTTGCGCTCTTAGTGTATTTGATTGTACTCGGCGGCAGTCATGTCTACGTTTCTGGAGGGCTGTCATCTATACTTGAAGATACGGATGGATTTCCGCTTTGGGACTTCTATAAAGAAGTCATCACCTGGAATTTGCCAGGAATAAGCGACTTTGGGCCAATCCGCGTTGAGCAGACCGATGGAACTCATGCTTTCCGAAATGTTTTCTTTATTTTTTCAGTATTTGCGATGGGTGTTTTGGTACCAATTGTTGTAGCTATTCTGGCTGTTGTTGCGTTGTTTAGTGGGATTTTTACAGCAAACTGGAGTCACCTTATTTCCGGCGTCCTTGCAGCGATCCTTGTTCCGTTGTCCGTGATTATCCTTGTCGTCGCACTTGTATTCACGTACTTCGCTCTGTTATTTCAACCTTGTACCCCCGCCTATGTGGTTCTGTGGCTCACATTAGGATTAGTTGCTGCGGCCCTCGGCCCTGCCGCTGCCGCCGCACCCGCAATGATAGTCGTGATAATTATCCCCAAGTAAAGAAGGATAAGGGGCCAAGGATAAGAGGATACTGGGCCAGGCTCGTGGTTTTTTCCGGCAAATGAACAAGAGCCTAACCTTTGTCTCAAAAGCGAGCGCGCGCCTGCTGGCGGACAACACCACCGATGTACTCTGGCACTTGAATCAGGATACGGGCAAGTGGCTCTACGTGAGCCCATCGGTGGAGCGGCTGCGGGGCTTTAGCGTTGCGCAGGTCATGGAGCAGCGGGTCGAGGACGTCATGACGGCGCAATCCTGGGACGCCCTGCAGCCGCGGGTCGCGGAGCGTACCCAACGGTTCCGGCGCGGGGAGCCCGGAGCCCATGCCTACCGCGACGAAATCGAGCAGCTTCGGCGCGACGGGTCGACCGTCTGGACCGAGGTCGACTCCCGCTATCTCTGGAACGCGGACGGGGAGGTCACGGTGCTCGGGGTCACCCGGGATATCTCCGAGCGCAGGGCCGCCGAGGGGATGCTGCGCGAGGCGGAACGCCGGTACCGGGACCTGTTCGAGTCATCCCCGGTGGGCCTCTATCGGTCGACTCCCCAGGGGCGCTACCTGGATGTCAATGCGGCCTTCGCCCGCATCCTCGGCTACGAGACTGCGCACGAGCTGATTGCGGATGTCTCCGACATCGCCACCCAACTCTATGCGCATCCCCGGGAGCGGGAGGTCCTCGCCGGACTGCTGGCCGAGCGCGGGCAGGTCGCGGGCTTCGAGAGCGAGGCCAAGCGGCGGGACGGACTGCCCGTCTGGATCTCCGCCGACGTGAACGCCGTGCGGGACACCGACGGGATCATCGTCGTCTACCAAGGGGCCATGACCGACATCACCGAGCGGGTGCGCGGCACCCTGGCGCGCGACACGGTGAGTGCCGTGGCACGCTTGGCGGTCTTGTCGGATTCGGCCGATGGGTTCCGCCAGGCACTCCCCGCGCTCCTGTCGACCCGGCTCGGCTACCCGATGGTCGCCGTGGAGACCTATGACGCGGTGCGTGGCGACATGACCTTTGCCGGCGCCGTGGGCATCCCCGCCGCCGCCGACGGCCGTCTGCGCGTCCCCATCGGGGAGACCCTGTCCGGCCAGGTCGCCACCAGCGGCGAGGCGCTGGTCGAGACCGCCGCCGACGCGCGGCCCGAATATGCGTTCGCGGCCCTGCGGGCGCTCGGCGTCGTCACCTTCGTATGTGCGCCGATGACGATCAGGACCCGGGTGCTGGGGACCCTGGCGCTGGCGGATACGCGCCGTCGGCCGGATGCCGCCTGGGCGGTCGAACTGCTGCGCACCGTCGCCGATACCGCGGCCGATGCCATTGAGCGCCTGGAGACCCAGGCGGCCCTGCGCGACAGCGAGCGCAATTACCGGGGCCTGATGGACAACCTGCACGCCGGGGTGGTGGTGCACGCACCTGACACCCGGATCCGCTTCGCCAATCCCATGGCGTCGCAACTCCTGGGGCTCGGCGCGCAGCAGTTGCGAGGCATTGCGGCCGTCGATCCGGCCTGGCGGTTCATCCGGGAAGACGGTACCCCGATGCCGCAGGTGGAGTTCCCGGTCGAGCGCGTCGCCGCGTCCGGCGCGCCGCTGCAGAACCTGATCCTGGGGATACTCAGGTCCGACCGCGACGCCCCGACCGGGTGCAATGTGAGGCACATCCAGTCCACGACGACCAGGGGCAGCTCCAGCAGATCGTGGTGACCTTCTTCGATATCACCGAGCGACAGCGCGCCGTCGACTCGCTCAAGAAAAGCGAGGCATTGCTCAACGAGATGGGGCGGATGGCCAGGATCGGCGGCTGGCAGCTCGACCTCGCCACGGGTAAACAGGTCTGGACGGAGGCGGTGTACTTGGTCCATGAACTCGACACGACCTTTGAGCCGAACCTGGACAATGCCATCGGGTTCTATCCGCCAAGCGCGGCGCCGATCGTCATGCAAGCCGTCGAGCGTGCCGTCAACCTGGGCGAGCCATTCGACCTGGAGGTGGAGTTCGTCACCGCCAAGGGTAATCGCCGTTGGATACATACCATCGGCCGGGCGGTGCGGGAGCACGAGCGAATCGTCGCGCTCACCGGCGTCTTCCAGGATATCACCGCGCGCAAGGTGGCCGAGGACGAGCTGGCGAGCTATCGCGATCGTCTCGAAGTCCTGGTGGAAACCCGGACCCAGGCGCTGAACGAGCAACTGGCGCGGGTGCGTGAACAGGAACATCTGCTTATCCATCAGGCGCGCCTCGCGGCGATGGGCGAGATGCTCGGCAACATCGCCCATCAGTGGCGCCAACCCTTGAGCGCCCTGGCCCTGGTGCTGGGCAACCTCCAGGATGCCGAGCGCCATCAGGAGTTGACGCCGCAATACCTGGCGCGAAAGATCGCCGACGCCCACCGCCTGATCGACAAGATGTCGACCACCATCAGCGATTTCCGCGACTTCTTCCGTCCCGACAAGCCACCCGAGACCTTCGACCTGAGCCAAGCCGTCGGCGCCGCCCTGACCCTGATGGAGGCGAGCCTCAAGACGCACGGCATCGCGGTCGTGACGGACTTCTGCGAGGAGGCGCGCACCAGGGGCCGCCTGAACGAATATTCACAGGTGATCCTGAACCTGCTCAGCAATGCCAAGGACGCGATCCTTGCCCACCACCCGGACGGCGGGCAGATCCTCGTGCGGGTGGACCGCGCCGACGATCGGGCGCGGGTCAGGATCAGCGATAATGGCGGCGGGATTGCCGAAGCGGCGCGAGAGCGGCTGTTCGAACCCTATTTTTCCACCAAACCGGATGGTACGGGGATCGGCCTGTACATGTCCAGGATGATCATCGAAAAGGGGATGGGCGGGCGGCTCTGCGCGTGCAATCGGGAGACCGGGGCGGAATTCACCATAGCGACGCCGCTGGCGCCGCCGGAGCAGTGATGAACAGTCATCGCGACCAAGACGATCAAGCCCATCTGCGGACCCTGTCGGTCCTGTATGTCGAAGACGAGGACGAGATCCGCGAGGAACTGGCCGTGTTCTTGCGTCGGCGCGTGGCGATGGTGCATCTTGCGGCGAATGGTCAGGCGGGACTGGATGCCTTTACCCAATACCAGCCGGATCTCGTGATCACCGACATCCGCATGCCGGTGATGAATGGTCTGGAGATGGCCGAGCGCATCCGTGCCGTGAACCCGGCGACCCCGATCATCATTACCACCGCTTTCGAGGAGACCAGCTACTTCAAGAAGGCGATCGACATCGGGGTGGACAAGTACGTTACCAAGCCGCTCAATCTGGATATCCTCGCCGCGGCGCTGGACAAGTGTGCGCGCCTGATCCGCGCGGAGGCGGCGCTGCGCGAGGTGGATGAGCGTTACCGTCTGTTATTCCAACTCTCCCATATCGCCATCTCGGTCGCCGCGGCCGACGGTGCCGCGCAACGACCCAGCGTGCTGATGACGGACGGGCACATCGTGGACTGCAACACGGCCTTCACCGACCTGCTCGGCTATGCCCGCCAGGACGAGGTGCAGTCTTTTCGGTTCAGTGATCTGTTGGTGCCGGAGTGGCTCGATCCCATCAATCGACTGATCCGCGACGAGTTGCTCGTCCGCGGCTTCACATCTGAATGTGAAGTGGAACTGCGGCATCGCGACGGGCACGCGGTCCCGGTCATCGCCCAACTGATCCTGCGCCGCGACGCCGACGGACGGGCGACCGAGACCTGGGCGGTGATGCGTGATATTTCCGAACAGCGTCGTGCGGAGCACTCCTTGCGGTTGGCCGCGCGCGTGTTCGAGAGCAGCGGCGAGGCGATCGTCATCACCGATCAAGACAATAGCATCCTGTCCGTCAATCGCGCCTTCTCCAAGCTCACCGGTTACAGTCAGGACGAGGCGATCGGCCAGAACCCGAGGCTACTGAAGTCCGGTCGGCATGAGCCGGCGTTTTATCAGCAGATGTGGGACCGTCTGCTGGGCACCGGACACTGGCAAGGCGAGATCTGGAATCGCCGCAAGACCGGCGAGATCTACCCGGAATGGCTGTCGATCACCGTGGTACGCGACACCCAGGGTCAGGTACTCAACTATATCGCCATCTTTTCCGACATCTCGGAGGCCAAGGCGGCGACGCAGCAAATCGAGTTCCTGGCCCATTACGATCACCTGACCCGGTTGGCCAATCGCCGCCTGCTCGAACAGCAGGTGGACTACCTGATCGCGCTGGCCGCGCGGAATAAGAAGCAGTTGGCCCTGCTGTTCATCGACCTGGACCGCTTCAAGGTGGTCAACGATTCGCTGGGCCACGCCGCGGGCGACCTGGTCCTGGAGACCGTGGCGCAACGCCTGCGGGCGACGGCGCGTGAGGTGGATTGCCTGGCGCGGCTGGGTGGGGACGAATTCGTCTGCGTGCTGCACGATGTCGGCGGGCCCCCTGACGTCCATGCCGCGGCACGCCGGCTGATCGCCGTGCTGGACGATCCGATACCGGTGGCGGGGCATTTGCTGACCGTCACTGCCAGCATCGGCATCAGTCTGTATCCCAGTGATGGCGTCGACTACGAAACCCTGCTGAAGAATGCCGATGCCGCCATGTACAGCGCCAAAAAGGCCGGGCGTGACCGCTTCATGTTCTTCGCGGCGAGTATGAACAGCGGTATGGCACGCGAACGGGAGCTGGAACACGCGCTGCGCCGGGCCCTGAAGCTCAATGAATTTATGCTGCATTATCAACCGCAGGTGGCCATCGGGAGCGGGCGCATCATCGGCATGGAGGCCCTGCTGCGCTGGAAATGCGCGGAACTGGGGCCGGTGGCGCCGGGGACCTTTATCCCGCTCGCGGAGGCGACCGGCCTGATCATTGCGATCGGCGAATGGGCACTGCACGAGGCCTGTCGGCAAAACGCGCAATGGCAGCGGCAAGGGCTCCCGGCGGTGGTGGTCGCGGTCAATCTGTCGGCGCTTCAGTTCGGGCAGAGCAATCTGCCGGAAATCGTGCGAAGCGCCCTGCAGGCGAGTGGGCTGGCGGCACGGTGGCTGGAACTGGAGCTGACCGAGAGCGTGATCATGCAGGATGCCGAGTATACCATCGCGAGTCTGCACGGCTTGAAAGAGATCGGCACGAGCTTGGCCATCGACGACTTCGGTACCGGCTATTCGTCACTGTCCTATCTCAAGCGTTTTGCCATCGACAAGCTGAAGATCGATCAGTCCTTCATCCACGATATACCCGACGACGATGGTGACAAGATCGTCACCGCCATCATCGGACTGGCCCACGCGCTGAACCTCAAGGTCATCGCCGAGGGCGTGGAGACGCAGGAGCAATTGGCCTTCCTGCGCGACCGGCACTGCGATGAGATGCAGGGTTACCTGTACAGCAAACCCCTTGCGGTCGACGCCATGGCGGAACTCTTGCGGGGGGCATCGCTGTCGGGCCCATGACCGCAGTCAGTCCCTGGATCATCGATTCTGAAGGGCATCCGGCCTTATCTTGACTTTGGCCCTTCTGCGGTTTGGGGCCGCGCCGTCCCGGAGGCACCGGCGACGGGGGTGCGAACAGGCGTGCATACAGGTGCAGGCACGAGATCAAGCTCGCCTGGGCGCTGAGGCATTCCCAGCCCAGGCGCACGCAGGAATAGCTGCCGTTGCCGATCAAGACCCAGCGGCGGCGCGTCAGCCCGAGCGCCCCCAGCCGCACCATGATGACGGTCTAGTTCGGTCATTTGCAGATTCCTTGACAGCCTCTTAGACTGCCGATCCTGTTCGCGCAGGGGCCTGCTGTCGACCTGGCCCGACTGCCGCGACTCCCCGGCGGCCCGCGCTCACCGAAGCGCGGCGGTTAGCTGACACAGGATTCGGCCGCCACGCTCGGGGGCGGGACTGTGCGTCTGCGGGCGCAGGGGCTTGCAACGGCCCGCGGTGCGCAGGTTCCAGGGGCCGACATCAAGGCCGGCATCGCCGCCTGGACGCCGACCTCGGCGCCCTGTTGGTCATGCTTGCTCGGACCGGGCCTGCGCCGCCGTTCGCGGTGCCCGTCCCGTCCGAGTCGGATCAGGTCCGGGAGGTCCCGGCCTGACTGACGTTTCGGCTACCAGGTGCGGATTCCGATCCATGGTCATCGAGTATACGAGTGTCCGATCTCCTATTTAACGCGGCGACGCTGAGCGGCAAAATATTTATTATTTTCGCGGCCTACAGTTTCATTGACGGTTATCTCTCCGGCGGCGACCGACCCCGGCTTAATCTGGTCGCCAAGTCGTTCCTGTTCGCCCTGGTCGGTCTCTATACGCTGTACGCTCCTGTTATCCTGATGGCAGGGGTCATCGCTGATCCCCGGGGCGCTATCGTGGTCTGTGCGACCCTGTTCGGGGGATGGGTCGTGGGCATGACAACTACCCTGGCGATGATCGGTTATCGCCTGTGGCTGGGCGGTAGCGGCGCCCTGCCCGGCGCCATCGGACTGGCGCTTGAGTATGGTGCATTGCTGGCGCTGAGCGCGCCACCCCTGGCCCGCTTCCTGCCGCTTCAGTCGTATCGGTCGCTGCTGGCCGGTAGCGTGGTGGTTACGATCCTGGAGCCCTGGTCGTTGCTGCTGATCCCGCCCCCGGCAGTGGGCTTGCAATTGTTCCGGGAGGCCGGTCCGGCGCTGGGCCTGCTGCAGTTATTTACAACCCTGCTGTTAGGCGTACTACTTAAGGTTCAGAATGATCGCTCCCGGCTGTTACGCGCTCTTCGGGTGCGTGATGTGGTATTCGACAATGCCCAGGAGGGCGTGATGATCACCGACGCCGGGGGCCGGATTCAGGCGGTCAACCGGGCCTTCACCGACATCACCGGCTACCCGGATCAGGAAATCATCGGTCAACCATTCGATCAACTGGGCTCCGAACGCCAGACCCCGGCCTTCTATCGTAGCAGCTGGGAGGCCATGATCGCGACGGGCACCTGGCGGGGTGAGGTGTGGAATCGCCGGTACAACGGGGAACTCTATCCGGTGTGGCTGACGCTCAGCGCGGTACGGGATGCCGCCGGGCGTTTGACCCAATGCGTCGGGGTGTTTACCGACATTGCCCAGATAAAGGATTACCAGACGCAACTGGAGTTTCTGGCCCATCACGATTCCCTGACCGGCTTATCCAACCGTCTGCTGTTGTGTGCGCGGCTGGAACATGCCCTGCAAATCGCCGCACGCCAGTCTGCGCTCGTGGCGGTGTTGTTCATCGATCTGGACCGCTTTAAGCGGATCAATGATAGCCTCGGCCACGCCCTGGGCGACGCCTTGCTGCGGTCGGCGGCCGAACGTTTTCAGACGGCGATCCGCGCCGAAGACACGCTCGCCCGACTGGGCGGCGACGAGTTCGTGGTCTTGGCCGAGCACCTGGATTCCTGGGAGGAAGCCGCCGTGTTCGCGCATCGCTTGATCACGACGCTCGACGCCCCGATTGCGCTGGGCACGCATGAGTTGCAGCTCTCCGCCAGTATCGGCGTGAGCGTTTATCCACGCGATGGCCAAGCGGTCGACACGCTGTTGCAGAACGCCGATACCGCCATGTACCGCGCCAAGGAGAAGGGGCGCCACAACTATCAATTCTATTCCGATGATCTGACCGCTGTCGCGGTCGAGCGCATGACGCTGGAAGTCCAACTGAGAAAGGCGATCGAACAAGGCCAGTTGCTGTTGCATTACCAACCGCAAATCGACCTGCGCACGGGCCGGATCGCCGGGGTCGAGGCGCTGGCACGCTGGCGGCACCCCGAACAAGGTATGATCCCACCGGCGCGATTCATTCCCGTCGCCGAGGACACCGGGCTGATTGACGAAGTGGGCGCCTGGGTACTGCAGGTGGCCTGTCGGCAGGGGCGCGCCTGGCTGGATGCCGGTTACGCGATCGATCGGATTGCAGTCAATGTCTCCGGCCTGCAATTGCAGCGTGGGGACCTGCCGGCGCAGGTAGACCGGGCGCTCGCGGAGACGGGCCTCCCGGCGGGGTGCCTGGAACTGGAAATCACCGAAACGGCGTTGATGCAGGTGGATCCGGAGATCGTCCAGTTGCTCAATACATTGCGCCGGCGGGGCGTGATGATCAGTATCGATGATTTCGGCACGGGCTATTCCTCATTGGCGCGTCTCCAGGGTCTGCCCGCGGACAAGTTGAAGATCGACCAGAGCTTTGTGCAGTACCTGCCGGATGACGAGAACGGTGCCGCTATCGCCCGCTCGATCATCGCCTTGGGCGCCACCATGCGGTTTGCGGTGCTGGCTGAGGGCGTGGAAACCGAGGCGCAACGCGATTTTCTGCTGGCCGCGGGTTGCGATCAGGCCCAGGGTTATTGGTTCGGGCGCCCGATGCCCGCCGAAGAATTGACGCGCCTGCTGCAAACTAAATACTCGACCGCCAGTCAAGAGAAGGGCTGGATAACGACGGCGTGAAGCGAGGGTGAGATATCCGGGCTAACTGCGCACCGCCAGCCGCTCGATAGTCTCGCGCAGCAGTTCCGGGCTGACCGGCTTGGCCAGGAAGTCGACCATGCCGGCGTCCAGACAGTCCTGCCTGATCTCCTGCGAGGCGTTGGCGGTGAGGGCGACGATGGGCAGTGGTCGCTCCGGGGCCAGGATGCGGTAGCGGCGTGCGAAGGTGATGCCGTCGAGCTTGGGCATCCGCAGATCGACGATGGCGATGCCGTAGGTCCCGGCGAGGGCCTCGCGCAGGGCCTGCTCGCCGTCCACCACGCGGGTGAAGGCGATGCCCATCTTGGTCAGGAAGGTCGTGACCACGCGGGCGGCGATCTCGTTGTCCTCGGCGACCAGGACCCGAATGCCGGCGACCGAGGCCGCGGTGGCGCCGGCAAAGCCCGGTTGCTGCGGCTCGCAGCAGGGTGCGGACTCGGGCAGGAGGCCCAGCAGTCCCGCGACTGCGCCGACCAGGTCCTCGGCGAGGAAGGGCTTGCCCAGGCAGCAGGTCCCCTCGGCGCGCCCCGCGGGCCGCCGTGCCGCGTAGGTAAGGAAGAGGCAGGGCAGTTCGCCGCCCCCCCTGCCGCAGCCCAGGGACTCGCTCACCTGGGCGCGGGTCGCCGCCAGGTTGCGCCCCTCCAGACGATCGGCAATCACCAGCAAGTCCAGGTCCCCGGGGCCGATTCCGAGCCTTGCAACCGCGTCGGGCTCGGCGACCGCGTGACAGGTCGCCCCCGCGCCGCGCAAGGCCGCGCAGACCAGTTCGCGCTGGGTCTGGTTGGCCTCCAGCACCAGGGCGCGCCGCCCGGTCAGGTCAGCGCAGGGGGAGGGCGCCGCCGCCGCGCCGTCCAGCAGCGGCAGCCGCACCCAGAAGCGGCTGCCTTGGCCCTCCTCGCTGACCACGCCGATGGTGCCGCCCATCAGGCGCGACAGTTCCAACGCGATGGTGGTGCCCAGGCCGGAGCCGCCGAAGCGGCGGGTGGTGGAGGTGTCCGCCTGGCTGAAGCTCTCGAAGATATGCGCGATCTTATCGGTCGGGATGCCGACCCCGGTATCCTCCACCTCCAGCAGCAGGTGGGGTGCACCGATTTCCGCCTCCGGGGGCCGCACGGTCATTCGTACCCGGACCTCGCCCTGCGTGGTGAACTTGACCGCGTTGCCGACCAGATTGAACAGGATCTGGCGCACCCGCAGCGGGTCGCCGATGATGGTCCGGGGTACCTGCGCCGCCACGTCGCAGATCAACTCCACCTCCGCGGCCAGGGCCAGACCCTCCAGCACCCCGCAGACCTCGCGTACCAGCAAGCGCGGGTTGAAGGGCAACTGCTCCAGCCTGAGCTTGGCGGCATCGATCTTGGAGAAGTCCAGGATGTCGCCGATCAGGGCGCTCAACACCTGGGTGGAGTTGGCGACCGCGGCCACATAGTCGCGCTGCTCGGCGTCCAGTGGCGTCGTCTTGAGCAACTCGATCATGCCGATCACGCCGGTCAGCGGGGTGCGCAGCTCGTGGGTCATGAAGGCGAGAAAGTCGCCCTTGGCCTTGTTGGCCCGCTCCGCCTCGTCCTTGGCCCGTTGTACCCGCCGCAGCAGGGCATACTGGTAGAGCGGCAGGAGCACCAGGAGCAGGAGAAAGAACACCGCCTCATAGGTGTGTCTGGACCACACGTCCAGGGCGCTCAGTACCAGGCTGTAGGCGATCACCGCCTCCGCTGACGCCACCAGCAGATGGCGGGCGCTGTAGCGGGTCCCCGCGGAGATGAAGATCCAGATGTAAAGCAGGTAAAAGGGGCTGATCGCCTCCCGCGTGATGAAGATCGCCAGGCTGATGGCCACGATATCCACACTCAGGGACAGATAGCGCCGGGCCGGCCAGTCAGGGCGGATCAGGACGCTGACGAAGATCCCCAGGATGACGGCCAGGAGGATCGCGAACAGGGTGAGGAAGTAGGGGACATCGACCTTGTAATAGTTGTTCCAGGCCGCGAGCGAGATATACAGGGTGCCGAAGCACCAGACCCCCAGCCGGACCACCGTGGACTGGAACTCGGCGTTCGCCGTCAGGTCCTTCGGCAGTCCCGCAAACCCCCGCTTGGATGTCATCGTTGCCGTTCTGTCAAACTGACACATTCATGCGCAAACATGAACAAAGTTGACTTCCTGCTTCACCGGGGCCGGTTTCGTGCGCGCCTTGCGGCCCGCGCCAGCGCCTTCCCCTCCACAGGCAGACACCGCGGAACTCGCGGCGTACTTGGCGAGGTTAATCGCCGCATTCAGATCCCGGTCGTGGCGGGCGCCACAGGCCGGGCAGTCCCAGTGCCGTATGGACAACGGCAGGGAATCCATCTTATGACCGCATCCCGAGCAGATCTTGCTGCTGGGATACCAGCGATCAGCGGACACCACGACACCGCCGCGCATGGCGATCTTGTAGTCCAACTGCCGCCGGAACTCGAAGAAGCTCATGTCCGAGACGGCGCGCGCCAGGTGCCGATTCTGCACCATGCCGCTGACGTTCAGGTCTTCGATGCCGATGGTATGGAAGCGCCGCGCCAGATCAGAGGTGAGTTTGTGCAGGGCGTCCAGACGCACGTTGGCGATGCGGGCATGAAGACGGGCCAGCCTGGCTTTGGCCTGGCGCCAGTTGCGCGAAAATTTCACCTTGCGCGCGAGACGGCGATTGAGCCTCGCCATCCGCTTCAAAACGGCCTTGTGGGCCTTGGGGCCGATGACTTGCTCGCCGTTGGAAAGGGTCACCAGGGTCGTGACACCCAGATCGACACCCACCACGCCTTGGTTTTCGGCGGGACGGGTGAGGGTCTGATCGGTATCCACGACGACGGCGACGAACCAGCGGTGAGCCGTGCGAGAAATCGTTGCCGACAAAATCTTGCCGGGAAAACGCAACGTCTCGCGTACCCGCACCCAACCCAGATGGGGGAGGCGGATACGCGAACGGTCGAGAACGAATTGCCCATTGTCCAGGGCGAAGCTGTCGTTGCGACCTTTCTTGTGGAAGCGCGGGTACTTGGCGCGCCCGGCAAAGAAGTTCTTGAAGGCCTCGCCCAACTGCATGATGGCGTGCTGGGGCGCGCACTTGGTTACTTCGAGCATCCAGGGGAATTGCTCGCGCTTGATGGCGTTCAACTGTCGGCGCAAGGCGCCCTCACTGGGCTTGGCTAACAGCGGGTTGTCCTGGCACGCCTGGTACTGCTCCTGCCATTGCGCCAGCGCCCAGTTGTAGGCGAAGCTCGCGGTCCCGGCGGCCCGCGCCAAATAGGTGCGCTGGGTGTTGTTGGGATCAAGCGCGATCTTGTGCGACAGGATCATGGTTGGGAATCCGCTACGGCCTGTGTGATGTCATCAAGCAGTTTTCTATTCTTGGGCGAACGACTGCTATATCAGCGGGCGGAAAAGACAGTGATGAGTTCAAGCACGTCGGTCGCAAGGTCCTCCTCACATGTGGTGTCCTGGCCTTGGTTGAGAACGACAACCTCCACCGCCGTTGTCCGCCGGGGGTGCGTTCGAGCTAATCTTGCCGCTGATCTCCCAGCGGCGCACGGTTTCCGACGAGACGCCAAACGCCTGGCAGCTTCTCCGATTCGGAACATGTGTAGATTATTGACCACTTAAATATGTAATATAGAGCTTTCAACGCGACAGTTCAACCCCCGCTTTGCCGTCATCGAAGAAGACCACCGGCGATCCCGAAGCCGCCCAGCCGGGCAATCTCCGCTGGCGCCCCGTCCCGCGACCCATGGTATATTAGCCAATCATGAAGCGCTTGTGCGTGCCGCCCATGGCCTCCACCCCGGAAGCCGGCCGCGCCGGGCCCCTGGGCGCTGCGAAGTGCCGGACCGCAGAGAGAGAGAAGAGGGGAGACCGCAATGTCAAGAAAGCACCCGATCGTCGCCGTTACCGGGTCCTCCGGGGCCGGTACTACTACCGTCAAGCGCGCCTTCGAGCACATCTTTTACCGCGACGGCATCAGTGCCGCCGTCGTCGAGGGTGACAGCTTCCACCGCTACGACCGTGTGGCCATGAAGACCGCGATGGCCACGTTCGCGGCGGAAGGCCGCAATCTCAGCCATTTCGGACCGGACGCCAATCACTTCAAGCTGTTGGCGGAACTGTTCCACGCCTACGGGGAGACCGGCACCGGCAAGAAACGCTACTACATCCACAGCGACGAGGAGGCGACGGAGCAGAACGCCCGGCTTGGCACGACGCTGAAGGCCGGTCAGTTCACTCCCTGGGAGGGCCTGTCGGAGGGCACCGATCTGCTGTTCTACGAGGGTCTGCACGGACTGGTCGTCACCGACGAGGACAACGTCGCCCAACATGTGGACCTGGGCGTGGGTGTGGTGCCGATCGTCAACCTGGAGTGGATCCAGAAGATCCACCGGGACAACCTGGAGCGCGGCTACTCGGCCGAGGCCATCGTCGACACCATCATGCGGCGGATGCCGGACTATATCCTGCATATCACGCCCCAGTTCTCGCTGACCGACATCAACTTCCAGCGGGTGCCGACGGTGGACACCTCCAACCCCTTCATCGCCCGGGACATCCCCACCCCGGACGAGAGCTTCGTCATCATCCGCTTCCGCGAGCCCGATAAGCTGGAAATCGATTTCCCCTACCTGCTGTCCATGATCAAGGACTCCTTCATGTCCCGGCGCAACAGCATGGTAGTGCCCGGCGGCAAGATGGGGATGGCGATGGAGATCATCCTCCAGCCCATCATCGAGCGGATGATGGCCGCGCGGCGGGTCTAGCCCCACTGTCTCAGGCAAGGCCGCAAGGACCGCGGCGCAGCAGATGGCCGACTGCCACCACTTCCGAACCAGCCGTTGGGTCATCCTGATCTTCGGCCTGCTCGGTGCGGCGTTGCTGGCCCTGGCGATGGTGTTTGCCGTGGTGGCAAAGGACACACTCTGCGCCCTTGCTTGCGTCAGCGTCCCGGCGGGCGGGACCGGTCTCTGGCTGCTGACCCGCGTGCCGCGCCTGCTGCGCACCCGCGTTGTCGTAGACGAATTCGGGATCACCTTGCGGCTACCGGTTTGGGCTGGTGGCTGGCTGCGTGGCGAGCGGGCGGTGCAACTGGGCTGGAGTGAGATCGAGCGGCTGACTCACGCGTACCGCTGCTACTATCCGATGCTGCTGCCCATGGTCGTCGATGAATACACACTGCATACGGTGCAGGGCGATTTTATGCTCACCCGGAACCTCTGCTCCAGGCCGCGGCAGATCATGGCGCTGATCGCCGCACGCACCGGCAAGCCGGTGGAGGACCTTGGCCTGCGACACTAGTGCAGTCCACTGGCGGATGGGGTGCTGGCCGGGACCAGGGGCGCGTGCTGTCCGGCACCCAGGGCTCCGTCGAGTTCACCCGTAGCCCCTTGAGCTTGTGACCGATGTTCGCAGAACTGGATTTTCGGCCCGAAATGTCTTACAACAGTCGGCATGGCCGAAATTCCTTGCCAGTCCTGCCGCCCCGCGTCGGAGTTACTCCGGCGTCTGGAGGTCCGCCTGATCCTGCCCGGGGAGCGGGACGCGTGGGATGCGCTGGTCGAGGCGCATCATTACCTGGGCCTACGCTCGTTATTCGGCAAGACCTTACGCTACGTTGCCACGCTTGATGGGTGCTGGCTGGCGCTGCTCGGCTGGCAGGCGGCGGCGCTCAAGTGCGCGGCCCGCGATGCCTGGATCGGTTGGCCGCGGGTGCTGCACTATCAACGCCTGCATCTGCTGGCCAACAACGCCCGGTTCTTGATCCTCCCCGCCACCGGGCGCGTCCCTAATCTGGCCTCGCGCATCCTGGCGCTGAACCTGCGGCGCCTGTCCGACGATTGGCTGCGCGTCCATGGTCACCGCCTGTTGCTGGCCGAGACCTTCGTCGATCCAACGCGTTTTACCGGTGCCTGTTACCGCGCCGCCAACTGGCAGGTGGTCGGCACCACGCGCGGCTTTGCGCGCTGCAACGGCCGCTATACCCCCCATGGCGAACCCAAGCAGGCACTCGTCTATCCGTTGCACCCACGCGCCCGGGCGCTGTTGTGCGCCCCCGTGCTACCCGCCCCTTGGAGCACGCCAATGCAATCCGTCACCCTGACCACGGCCCAGATGCAGGACCTGCAGCAGCGTCTGCGCGCGCTGCCCGATCGGCGCCGTCCGCGCGGTAAACGCCATCCCCAGGCCACGGTGTTGAGCATCGGCCTCGCCGCCGTACTCGCCGGCAACCGCGGCTATACCGCGCTCGCCGAGTGGGCAGCGCGCCTGACCCAGGCCCAACTCAAGCGTCTACACGCCCGCTACAATCCCCGCACCGAGCGCTTCGAGCCACCCTCCGAGCCGACCTTGCGCCGCGTCCTGCAAGCCAGCGACGTTGCCGCCATTGATGCCACCTTGAGTGACTGGCTGCTCGGCCTCGTCGCTGCCGACGATGCCGTGGCCGTCGATGGTAAGGCCCTGCGCGGGGCGGTGCGCCCCGACGGCACCCAGGTGCATCTGCTCAGCGCGTTCCTCCAAGATCAGGGCGTGACCGTGGCGCAGCGCGAGATCCCGGCCAAGACCAACGAGATCCCGGAGCTCAAACCGCTGCTCGCACCCTTGGACCTCACGGGACGGGTGGTCACCGCCGATGCGCTGCATACCCAACGCGAGACCGCGCGCTTCCTGGTCGAGGAGAAACAGGCCCACTATTTTTTCACGGTCAAAGAAAATCAGCCCACCCTCTATGCCGACCTCAGCGCCCTGACCGAGGCGCATTTCCCCCCTCTGCACCACGACCCTCGATAAGGGCCATGGGCGCCTGGAGCAGCGCCGCTTGATGGCCTCCACGGCCCTCAACGACTACGTCAACTTCCCCCACGTCGCCCAGGTCTGTCGCATCGAACGCGCCGTCACCGAACTCACGTCGGGCAAGCAACGCGACGAGACGGTGTTCGCCGTGACCAGCCTGCCACCGCAGTTGGCCGACCCGCCGCGACTCCTGCAACTCAACCGCGGCCACTGGGGCATCGAGAACCGCTCCCATTATGTCCGCGACGTCACCTTCGACGAGGATCGCTCGCGCGTGCGCGTCGGCCACGGACCGGCCATCATGGCCAGCCTGCGCAACTTCGCCATCGCCTTGGCTCGTCTGCACG
Organism: Candidatus Thiodictyon syntrophicum; assembly: GCF_002813775.1. NCBI lineage: Bacteria > Pseudomonadati > Pseudomonadota > Gammaproteobacteria > Chromatiales > Chromatiaceae > Thiodictyon > Candidatus Thiodictyon syntrophicum. The sequence goes on along the minus strand of NZ_CP020370.1, from coordinate 4,179,995 downwards.
GCTTTACCAATATCGCCAGCGCCCTGCGCGCCTTCGCTCACCAACCGCGCCGGGCCCTGGCCGCCATCGGCGTCTGACACCCGACGCCGCTGACGCTGACGCACGGCCGCTCCGGCGGAGGCTGGCGCTCGCCTGCGCCCGCGCACTTCCCCTTCGCGCGCCTCGCCCAACCCCGCGATCGTCTTCGCCAGATCTACCGCCCGACCGTCACCCGCGCGCTTCGCATCGCCCGAGGCCCCCGCCGCTACGTCAAGCCCCCGGACTTTGACGGGACCCTGGTCCGGCACCGCGGGTCCCTTGCCGACCTCCCCTGCCTTGGCTACACTCATGCGTATGAATCGCCCCTGCGAGCCGATTTTCCATTGCGTCATGGCGCTCCCCCTATGAATACCCATTGCGTCGCTGCCCGGCATGTACTCTGGCTGTCCGTACTACTCGTCGTCGCCGGTGCCAGCCCTGCCGACGCCGAGGACTCCGACCGAGTCGAGGACGACACCGTCGCGTTCTATCAAGGGAAGGGTTTCGTCCTGGTCAGCACGACTGAGGTCGAAGTGGCTGAAGGCTATGATTTTATCTTGTTTGAGGGCTGTGAGACCGGAAAGGAGATCCCGCTCGCCAACGGCCAGACCTTTGTCTGCGAGGACGATGGCGCGATTTCGGCCGAGTTCATGGCGGACGTGTCGATCCTCAAGCACCCGACCACGGGCGAAACCAAGGTCGTGATCGCCAACCGCACCTTCAAGGGAACCTTGAAAGGCATCGCTGACCCGGCATCGCTCGTTGCGGCCTTGCCTGTCGCAGCGCCGCCGGCCCCTCAGCCCTCGCCGCCCGTTGCCGAGCCACGGCCTGTTGCGCCGCCGCCCGCCCCGGCGCCCGGTCCGCAGCCCCCCGCGTTCGGTGACCTGAGGCCCGTGCCATCGCCTGCTCCCCCGCCCGGCCCGAGGCCGTTGCCGCCGACCTTCGCCACTCCAGCCCCCGCGCCGGGGGTCGGACCGCCATCGCCCCAGCCACCGTCGGCAACGCTGATCGCGCCGGTCGTCGGCACCTGGCATACCAGCCTGGTCCTGGGCGGCGCCCGGGTCGAGGGCATTGCGATCCTCGAGGCTAACGGGAACTTCAACCGATTCGAGCGCTGGGACTTCGGTTTGACCGTGCAGGTGTGGGGTACCTATACCGTCTCGCCCATCTCCTCGACGCTGTTTCAACTCAGCCAGAAGCCGACCGGGTGGGAGCCCCAGGAGTGGTGCGTCCGCGACAACGTGTGCACGCAGCTGAATTATCCCGCCGCCGCGACCCAGTTCACCTTCCTCGACGCCGACCGGCTCCGCGACGAGCAGACGAAGGCAGTCTACAAGAGGCAATAGCGCAATGAACGTCCGTCATTACGTTGCAGTTGTCATTCTGATCAATCTGCTTGCGTGCGGTGCTGAGGTCGCGCTCGCCCAGCCGCCGGCCGCGACGCCGACCGACGCGGGGCCTTCATCACATTGGCGATTCTTGCGCCACGACCCCGACAGCCTTGCGCGGCTTGGCGGTGGCGACATGGTCGCGGGGATGAACAAGCTCGGCGAGGTGGGATTTGAGCTGTTCATCGTCACCACGGCGAACGATCAAGGTGCTGCTGGTTGGCTGTATTTCAGGCAATCGCCATGGCACCGGCCGCTGCCGCAGCCGCCGATTGAATATAAACTGATCGACGATCAGGGCATTACTGATCTGGGCCTCAACAGCTTCGCCGACGGTCTGATCAAGTTGGAGAACGACGGCTGGCAACTGGCTGCGATCACAACAAGAAATGGCGGCGCGGGTTGGCACTTTTTTTTCCGCAATAAAGTGGCGATGATTCCGGATAGCGGAGCGGGCGCGCCAGCCGCGGCGTCGAGCAGCCCCGGCGTAGCGCCGGCCGCGGGCAATTTCTCGACCCCCGGGGCCGCGGTGCAAACTTTGATCGCCGCCGCGACCGCGCGCAATGGTGAACTGCTGAGCCACTGTTTCGCCGACAGCGCGGCGGAGGAATTCACTTCGCTGCGAAGCCAGACCGCGTCGCAGAAAGATCTGGACGACCTGGCAACCCTGTTCCAGGGCGCGACTGTCACCGATGAGCAAATCAAGGACGATCGGCACGCTACCGTTGCCGTCAAACTGTTTACCCGGAACGAAAAAATCGCGTTGACCAAGACCGCGGACGGGTGGCAGGTGGTTGATTTCTGATCGAGTCGCGGCCCCGGCCGTGGCCGGGGCCCCTGGGGCCTGCGTTGGCGCTCCGATCTAGCGACCGGGGCCGGCCCGATCCACCCAGCCGCCGCGGCAGCCGACCGTGCGCGTCGGTGCCGCCCGGATCAGCTCGGCCAGGGGCGACTGGTCCGTGATCGCCCCCTTGAGCCCGATGCGCAGTTCAGTGATCAGGCCGTCCTGGTCGCACTCCAGCCGCACCCGCTCCCCGCTGCCCGGACCGAAGGTGCGCGCGACGGCGGCCCGTACCTCCTCCGCGCGCAGCCGTTTGCCGATGTTGGACTCAAACAGCCGCTGCACCTGCGAGTCGTTGAGTTGCGCGAGCAGCGCCAGCGCGTGCCGGAAGTAGGTCTCCGCATCCGTGCCGTAACAGCTCCCGTGCTTGGCCCACTCGTGGCGCTCCAGGTTGCCGGCCGTCCCAGGCATCTGCTGCTCGAGCTGTGCGCGGGTGGCTGTGCTGAGGTCAGGCCGCGGCAGGCGCTTCCAGTCACCCGACTCGGCGGCGGTGCGGTCCGGCTGTGCGATCCCGCAGTAGGCACGCCCGATCGGTTGCGGCCAGAGCCCGTGGAGCGAGAACCGGCGGGCGTCGGCCCGTTCCGGGGTCAGACCCTGGCACTCCGGGCGATGTGGGCGCGGCTCGCAGAAGGCCGGCTGCCAAGTGGCGGCGAGGACGTACTGGGCGTCCATCCCGCCCGGCGCGGCGGCAGCAGGGGCCGTGGTCGGGGTTGCCGCCCGGGTTACCGCGGGTGGCGCCGACGGTTGGTCCGGCGCCTGGGGTGCGGCCGCCAGGGGCGCAGCGAACCGGCCGCAGGAGGCCTCCACCCACCGGTCCTTGGGCTCTGCGGACTCGATGCGCACTTGGTAATGCGTCGGCTGCGGCTGGTTGCGGGCGACGACCCTATAGCTTTGCCCCGGCACCAGACGGATCTGCCCCGGATTCTTCTGATGCTTGGTCGAGGTGCCCGCCGGACAGTCCTTCTCCGCGATCAGGCTGCCCGCGAAGGGCTCCGCCGCCGCGGCCAGCGGCCAGAGACACAGGAGCAGTGGGAGCAGTGGGAGCAGTGGGCGCGACGGGTGCATCCGGCGGTTCTCGGTGTTGGCTCATTCGGGTCGGAGCGGTGATCCATCTCCCCAGTTTACCTCGTTACGGCCGGTAGCGGTCCGTCCGCAACCGCGGTCGAGGCTTCAGTTGGTCCCGCACCCGCCCGCGGGGCCTCGCCGCGGCGACGATTTGCACGCTCCGGCAGCGTGGGAATGCGGGCCGGCGGACCCATATGGCGTCTGTCTTGCGAACACTTTCAACCAACACTCAAGGTGACACGATGGAACAAAACGAACGCCAACTGATCGACGGGCTCTTCGCCAAGCTGAAGCAGGCGCAGCAGCAGTCCGGTCCCCGCGATCCCGGCGCGGAGCAAGTGATCGCGGAGGCCCTGCGGGCCCAGCCGGCGGCACCCTATTACATGGCGCAGGTAATCCTCGTCCAGGATCACGCGATGCAGGCGCAGTACCAGCGCATTCAGGAGCTGGAGCAGGAACTGGCCGAGCGCCCGGCGCCGGCGGCCGGCGGCGGGAGCTTCCTGGGCGGACTCTTCGGCGGCGGTTCGGGCCAGTCGGTCGGCACGGTGCTGCCGGGGGCTGAGCGCGCGCCGGTCATGGCGCCCGGCACCCCTTACGGGACCCAGCCCCCCCAGAGTCGGGGCTGGGGCAATCCGGCGGTGCCGGCAGCCGCCGGCCGCGGCCCCTTCGGGCAGGGCCAGCCGGGCGGCGGCGGTTTCATGTCCTCGGCCCTGACGACCGCGGCCGGGGTGGCGGGCGGTGTCATGCTCGCCAGCGCCTTGGGCGGTCTCTTCGGCGGCCAGGAGGCGAAGGCCGCCGAGCCGCCGGCGAACGAGCCGGAGCCGGCCGCGCCCGATCAGGCGGACCCGCAGGACGACACGCTGCTCGACGACGGCGGGGACTTCGCTACCTTCGGGGACTTCTGAGGCTTGCCGCGCGGACCTGGGCTCAGGGCTCGATCCCCAGTGCGCGCAGCCGCTCGGCCAGCCGCTCGGCGCGGGCGTGCTCCTCCTGTGCACGCAGGCCCTCGCGCGCGGCGCGTTCACGCTCCTGTCGCGCTTGCGCGGCCTCGTGCTCGGCCCGAGCGGCCTCATACTCCGCCCGCTCATCCGCACGCTGGAGGCGCTCGGCCAGTTCCACGGAGGTCAGGAAGGGCTGGCCCGCGGGGTCGAAGATCTCCAGGGTCGCCCCGCTCAGGGCGAAGCGGATACCGAGCCGCGGGCTGGTCCAGCCCTTCAGATGCGACATCCGGTGCAGCCGCCCCTGTTGGCGCAGCCACACCTCGAGCCGGTTGGCCGCGGGGTCGTAGACGTAGTATTCCTCCACCCCGAAGCTGTCATAGAAGGAGCGCTTGTCGGCCATCTCTTTGAGGCTGTTGGCCGGCGACAGGATCTCGAAGACGACCTGCGGGGCTATGCCACCCTCTTCCCACTGCTTGTAGCAGCCGCGGCGGCCCTTGGGTCGGCCGATGGCGACCATCACGTCCGGGGCCACCGGGCCGGTGATCTGCCGATCCTTGGTCGGATACCAGAAGAGATCGCCGGCAACAAAGACATCCGGGTTTTGGGTAAACAGGATCTCCAGGTTCTCCTTGATCTTGACCAGCCATTCATACTGTTCGGTGTTCTCCGCCATGGGCTGACCGTCGCTCTCCGGGTAGGGGTCGTCGGGGTCGTAGTGCGGCAGTGGATTCATCGCCTCAGGTCCTCCTGCGGGGTGGTGCAGGCGTGCAGCATAACCAACCGCGGGGCGGCTAGGTAGGGTCCGCTGCGCGGACCGGCCTTCAGGAGCCGCTCGGTCGCCTCGACGAAGCGGCCGAAATGGACCGCAAGCGGCCGCTGCCCAGCACCGCGACCCCCGGGCGCAGCCCGCTGATGTCCTTGCAGATCTGGACCCTGATACGGTCGCGTGCGATGTGCATGACCTACCTCCCCGAGCAGGCCTGCGCCCCGACCCGCACGGTCTCGGTCTTGGGGCTCAAGACCTCGAACCAGCGGGTCGAAGCGGAGTGCAGCATGATGAAGGGCAACGGCAAACAAAGCGGCGGCGAAGACCGGGAGACCAGGTCTGCGCCGCCGGGATCGGATGCGCCACAGGGGCTTGGCGGCGCGCCGCCGCGCGTGACGGTGCGCCGTTGCCCCCTGTCGGCGCTAGTTTCTCGTCACCAGGTAGGCCCCGGTCGCGCCGACATGATAGGCCGTCGCGTGGATCGTCAGGGTCCCCGAGGTCGTCGCTCGGTAGACGATCCGGGAGTTGAACCCACTGTAATCATCGTTGGACGCCAGCACGCCCCCGGCGCTGTTGAGCAGGAACAGATAGGCGTCAAAGGCCGCCGAACTCAACGTGATCGTGTAGGTCGTGCCCGCTGTCGCGGCGAAGGTGGTGTTGTCGTAGTAGCTGCCCGCGCGCACCGTGGAGCGACAATCGGTCGTCGCCAAGGTCCCGCTGGTGCTTCCCACACTGATCGGTGTCGTCGTGCAGCCGGCACCGCCGGCGAGGGATACCGTGTAGGCGCCCGTCGCGCCGCCACTAAGGGACGTCGCGTGGATCGTCAGGGTCCCGGAGGTCGTTGCGGTGTAGACGATCTTGGAATTCCACGAGCCATTGCCGCTGTCATTGTCGGCAAGCACGGAAGCGCCGTTGAGCAGGTACAGGAAGGCGTCGAAGGACTTCGAGTTCATGGTGATCGTGTAGGTCGTGCCGGCCGCTACCGCGAAGGTGAAGTTATCGTAATAGCTCGGCGAGCGCACCGTTGACCGACAGTCGGTCGTCGCCAGGGTCCCGCCCAAGGTGCTGCCCGCGCTGATCGCCGTCTTCGCGGACGTGCAGGCTGTCGTGAAGGTCACGGCGGGCGCCTCGTTCGAGTTGACCGAGTCCCCGCCGGCGTTGTAGGCCCGCACCCGATAGTAATAGGTGGTGCCCGCGGTCAGCCCGGTGTTGCTGAAGCTGGAGACATTGGTGGCCGGCAGGGCGATTTCCGCATAGGTCCCGGACACCCCCGTCTTGCGTTCGATCCTGAACCCGGTTTCGTTGCTGCTGTTGTCCGTCCAGGTCAGGTTGATCTGTGAGGTTGACGATGCCGTCGCGGTCAGCGCCGTGGGCGCCGTGGGCGGCGCAGTCGCGGGGCGAATGTTGAACACGGCCGCCTGGCTGCTGTTGAAGTTGTAGCCGGCCGGGTTCAGGTTGCTGATCAGGAAGTATCCGTCGTATGCACCATTCCAGCCCCAATTGAAGTGGAAATAGTCGGAGGCGTCGTAGCCATCCAGCACGAAGGCGTGACCCCCGCTGCCATATCCGACATAAAAAACCGGTCGTCTCGCATCGAGGTCCGTCTTGATCTTCGCGATCCACGCGGTGTCGCTGTAGGCTGAGCGATTGACGATGTTGTCCGCCAGGTAGCGGAAGTAATTTCTGAATGCCGGTGCGACGGCTGACGGGTAGCAGCCCGAACCACTTGGCCCATAATCCATATCGAGTGCGATCCCGGCCTGGCTCAACACCGTCGCCGCGGCGCTGTTGTAGGTCGACAGGCTGCCCGTTGTCGGGATGGCCGCCCAATTGTAGGTGGTGGCGCCGAAATTTGCCGACAGGGTGCCGTAGGTTGCGTGAGTATAGGCGTGTGAGCCATTACCGGTCGCCGGGTGGCTGTGATATCTCAGGATCTGCCCGAAGGCCGTCGCACAGCACCCGACCAGTGCGTGGCGGTCCGGCCCCGCATTATCGGCGGGACAAAACTGGTTGTAGTAGGTACCCTGTGACCAGGTGGTAGCCAGGAGCGGTGCGACCGCTGTGAGTACCGTGCTGCCCAGGGCATTCCCGGTCCGTATCTGGGGCTGCAAGCTTGGATCATCCAGGCGCTGCCAGGCGTCGGCAATCACCGCGGTTACGCCGTCCGACGCGAGGCTGCCTGACGAGGTTCGGCGGGCGCCGGCTTGGGCCGCCGCACGGATACTATCATTGACTTTACTCATCCATTCGAGGTAAGCGGGCGGCGCATCGTCGCGCTGCGCCGTGCCGTCTGGCGAGTACGCAATGATCGGATAAGCGGCATCGTCGGCCGCGACGATCGCCCAGCCACCCGGATTCATGTTCAGGACATAGTAGGCCGGGACCTGAGCCGCGGCGGCGACTGCGACGCTGCGGTCAAAATCCGGCAATGCTTCATGCGCGATGCCGGTTTGATCCAACATCCAATTGGTGGCCACGATCTGCGCACGCTCTGGTGCGACCGGCGCGGCCAGGGTACTGACGGCAGTCAATTGCAGGCAGGCAATGACAGCGAGACCTGCGATAATCCGTGATCGAGTATTCATACGCGATTTCATTGCGCTTCTCCATATGGGAAAGGACTCAAGGACGATGCTGCTGCCCGACTGACGTGATCGGTTCGCTGCAGGCAGAAGGGGACGACCGCTCCCCGGCTAATCTGTAGCGACGGCCGTTGCACCTCCTTGCCCGATGACGAGCGAATCGGTCGGCGACAGCAGGACGATCAGCGCGCGACGACAGCCGGTCATGATCGGCAGGTCAATGCCGACGAGCGTACCGCTGAGGGTGACCGTGCCATCCCAGTCCGCGCTCTGCGCGGCCAGCGTGTCGAGGATGCGCGGGGCCGCGGCGGGTACGACACGCACCTCGAGGTTGAGTGTTTGGGCGGCGTTGTAAAGCAGGAATTTGCTTTCCGGCAGCCACGGGTGCAGCCGCTGATCCCAGATGTTGATACGGCTGACCACCCCCTGAATGCGACACCGCGTCTGCTCGCACGGGCCGGGCGTCGAGCAGTCGCCGGGCACCCCGCACCGGGCATAAATCTCATCGATTGTCATGGTCTTGCCTTGTTCACCGGGCGTCACCGGCGACGCGGCCTGCGGCGCTGCGGCGCAGGGGCCGACCAACAGGACGAGGAGCGCCGTTAACAACAGGCCATCAACAAGCGGCACGCGCCCGGTGCGTGAGTACGGCATGGCAGTGGGTAATCCAAGGTGTTCCGGCTGTGGTGTCCCAGCGTCGGTCCGCACGCTGTTTCTTCAGCTGACAAGTCTGGTTGTCGATGGGTCGCGGCACGTGGGTGCCTGCTGGTTGAATTGTCCTGAAATTGCGGAAGCGCAACCCCCTAAACCGTCCTGGTTGTGGTTGGGTCACAACCCTCGACTGCAAAGAGAGTGTAGTTAACGAGCCCGGTTGGAATGTGATCCAGATCAAATAATCCGACGTACTTACTCACAATCAGAAAATGAATCAGAAAATGCCTACAGTCAGCGCCGACGCAAGCGGCGCACAGGATGAGGCACCCGCCGCCGGGCAACCCCGGGCCGGAGTCCAAGGCTTCGGCCTTGTCGTGGGCGCGGCGCAGGCGCCGGTCCGTGCGCTGCGTGATGCCGTGCGCGCCCTCCTGAGCGGCGACGAGCAGGGCGGCGGCCTCCTGCCGGCAGGCGGCGAGGCCCGCGCGCGCCTGCGCCTGCGCCGCGAGCCTCCGCTTGAAGCGGCGTCGGTCCGGTCCGGCGTCGGCTGGCCGGCTCGTCAGGGCGAGAGCTTGACCCCGGCCTCCTCAAGCAGGGTGCGTACATGGTCCACCGGGATCGCGTAGGTGATGCCGCTCGGGTTGGTCAGGGCGACCTCCTTGGTACCCTTGACGAAGACGCTGTTGATCACCCCCAGCACCCGGGCGCTGCCGACCGCGTAGAGTGGGCTGCCGGAATTGCCCGGGTAGGCGGTGGCATCCAACTGAAAGATGTCGAAAGGCTTGTCCAGGCGCTTCAAGACCTCGGTGGTCAGGTCCCGGCCTGAGCCCACCGGGATGACCACCGGGGTGATGGCGGAGATGATCCCCTGATGGGTTGCGGGAAAGAGCCCCAGGGCATTGAGGATCGGGTACCCGGTGAAGGCGATCGGCTCCCCCTCGCGCGCCTCGGTGCTCTTGCCCAGGCGCAGGGCCGGCAGGGGGGCGCCGCTGAAGCGCAGCAGGGCCAGATCATGGGCGCCGTCGCTGCGCACCAGGGTGGCCTCGCGCACCTCGGCCCGATCGCGACCGGCCGGTATGAAGATGGCATAGGTCTCGCGCCGGTCCGCATCCAGCTTGGCGGACACCACATGGGCATTGGTCACGATGTGGTTGCCGGCCACCGCAAAGCCGGTCCCACGCAATTCGTGCTGTTGGGCGCGCACTACCTGGAAGGTCCCGACCGCGACCACGCTGCGTTTGACGGTGGCCGCCGTCTCCGGCAGGCCGGCGGACGCGGCCGACAGCGAGAGGGTCAGCAGGGCGGCGGCGCTCAGGCACTGGCGGTGTCGGGGTCGGGCAAAGGCAAGACGGTGCAGGTGCAGGTGCATGGTAGGGGTCCGAAGGTGTGTAGAAACCGATCATAGCTTAGACACGTCTTGCTGCGGGCACCCGCAAGTGTGCCGCTGCGTCATTGATGTCCATCCCGGAACCCGCAATTGCGCACTGGAGGTCGAGGCTTTAGCCGGATCGGGCCGTTGCGATGCGAGGTCGACCGGCTAACGGCCATGAGGGGTTGTCCGTCACCCCCGAAACATGAAAGCCCCGGGCGGGAGCGGCTTTCACGGTAACCCGACTGACGCGATTCTTCTCTGCGTCTCCGCGTCTCTGCGTGAGATTCTTTAAGAGGTCTCACGCAGAGGCGCAGAGACGCAGGGGCGGTGACCCACGACGCTCGGGTAACCCGCGAAATCTCGTCGCGGCGGAAGCCGCTCCCGCAGCGTCGCTGCGCGACTTTCACGGTAAAGCCTCGACCTCCGGTCGACTGGCGGCCACAAGGCGGTCCGCGCTGTGCGCGAACTCACCTGGTTTGGGCTCAGGACGGGTCTTGACCTCCCCCCGCGGGCCAGCGGGGCCAGGCGGTCAGGATCGCGTGGACCAGGGTCGCGAGCGGGATGGCGAAGAACACGCCCCAGAACCCCCAGAGGCCGCCGAAGACCAGGATGGCGACGATGATCGCCACCGGGTGCAGGTCCACTACCTCCGAAAACAGCAGGGGCACCAGGATATTGGCGTCCAGGGCCTGGACCACGGTGTAGACCGCACCGAACCAGATGAACTCCCCGGACCAGCCCCACTGAAACCAGGCGATCAGGACGACCGGGACCGTGACCACCACGGCCCCGATATAGGGCACGATGACCGAGAGCCCTACCAGCAGGGCCAGCAGCATCGCATAGTCCAGACCGAAGACCAGAAAGGTGATGTAGTTGGCCGCCCAGACGATCAGGATTTCCCAGAATTTGCCGCGGATATAGTTGGAGACCTGGCGGTCCACCTCCGCCCAGACGCAGTCCGCGATGCGGCGGTATTCGGGCAGGTATTGCCTGAACCAACCCAGGATCAGGTCCTTGTCTTTGAGGAAGAAAAACACCAGGAGCGGCATCAGGACCAGATAGACCAGAACGGTGATGAACCCGACCACGCCGGCGAGGGACCAGGACAGTACCCGCTGCCCGAAGGCCACGGTCTCGGCGCGCAGTGAGCCGATGACCTCGTCGATCTGTTCGGCGGTCACCAGGTCGGGGTGACGGCCGGGCAGTTCCGCCAGGGCCCGGGTCCCCTCGTTGATCATGGTCGGGAGCTGTTGGACCAGGTCGGTCACCTGCCGCGAGACGAGCGGTAATACCCCGAACAGGAACAGGGCGACGAACAGCAGGAAGCCCAGATAGACCACCAGGACGCTGGCCGTGCGCCCCAGGTCCCGGCGCTCGCAGAAACCCACCGGACCCTCCAGCAGGTAGGCGATGACCATGCTCGCCAGCACCGGGGCCAGCATGTTGCCCATGGTCAGGACCACCGCGAACAGGATCAGCAGGAGCAGCGTCAGGAAGACCAGTTGGGGATCGGAGAGGTAGCGGCGGAACCAGTCGGTGACGATGCCCATGATGGTCGGTCAGTCGCCCTCCGGCGCGTCGGCTTCCAGTTCCCCAGACGCGTGGCCCTGGTGCGTGCGATAGTCCTGGTAGCGGCGCCGGAACAGCGCCTCCAGGTCGTCGATGACCGCCGCCGCCGTCCGGCCATGCAGGACATGGGCGGACATCAGGCCGGCGGTCTCGTGGAGCATCGGCTCGCGATCGAGCATCGCGTAGGTCAGGCCAAGGCGGCGGATGGCGGCGATGACCGTCTCTCGGTCCGGGCGGGGCAAGGGGGTCGGTTCCTGAATTTGGGTCCGGGACTGGGCCTGAGGTGGGACCTGATCAGGAGCGGGCGCCCCGCCCGCGGCGAGGAACTCGGCAAAGGCGAGCAGGCTTCGCTGCTGCGGGGTGCCGAGTTGGGCGAAGATCTGTGCCAGGCGTTGCTCGGGTGCTGGGGTGGGCGCGGGGTTGGAGGTGGGCATGGTCCCGTTTGCGGGTTTCCGACGATAGACGACCATCATAGCACAACAAAACCTGATCCAGAGCGCGTGTTACTGTGATTTCAAGGGCCTTTTCGTGATTTGCGACGGTTCCGACCCCCGGGACTGCTGTCGTTTTTTTGCTACTGACATCTGATCGCAACAAGATGGTGGAAATCCCCCGTCGCTTCGCCTACAGTTGTGAATCGCAGACGCTCCTCTTAAATATACGGATTAACTAAGGATTCCAGGCTGCGGCCCGGGTCCGGCAGGGGCTTCGTCGGGACCTATCTCATTGTGTTCGGCGAGCAACCTGCAGTGCGAGCCTGGGCTCACGCGGACCGGTGGATGCGACGATCGCTGCATATCGACAACAGACAACGACATCATCATGGGGGGACCAGTAATGTACTCAAGAATCGCCCGCTCGGTGGCCGCGGCCCTGGCCGTCGGCGCCATCGGCACGCTCGCCGCTGTCGGCAGCGCGCGCGCCGCCGGGTTCTCGCTGCCCGAGGCCTCGACCGCGGGCATCGGCACCGCCAATGCCATGGTCGCCAACCCCAAGGACCTCGGCGCCATCCCCTATAACGCGGCGGCCATGGGGTTCCACGATAAGTCCAGTGTCGCCCTGGGCGCGCTCATGATCGGCCCCTCGTTCTCGGTCACCACGGCGAGCGGCAGCCACGACAGCAACGGGGCGGATTGGGTCGGCGTCCCCATGATCCAGGCGGCGATCAAGGTCGCCGACCGCTGGCGGGTGGGTCTCGGGCTGACCGCGCCCTTCGGCCTGGAGACCCGCTGGCCCTACGGCACCTTCCCGGCGCTGAGTCAGAGCGCGACGGTGCGGTTACCGGCCCCGGTCGGGCGCGTCAGCATCCCCACCGCTAGTCACCCGACCAACAGCAAGCTCGAGATCCTGGACTTGGCGCCGTCGGTGGCCTTTCGGGTCAACGAGGATCTGAGCCTGGCGGCGGGACTGGACATCTATTGGGCCAAGTCCGCCGAACTGAACTCCAACCTGGGCTCCATGAGCGGGGACGGGACCGGGGTCGGCTTCAATCTTGGCCTGCTGTATCGCGTCGGGGCCCTAGGCCTGGGTGCCAGCTTCCATTCGGCCTCGACGCTGGGTCTGAGCGGCAATTTCACCCCCTCCAACACGACCTTGGTGGCGCTCGGGCGCTTGCCGCAAGGCCAATCGGCCAGCCTGGATCTGGACCTGCCCTGGCGCCTGCAACTCGGCGCCCGTTATGAATTCACCAAGGAACTGGCGGCCGAATTCGATTGGAGCTACACCGGTTGGAGCAAATTCCAGCAGTTGGTCGTGACCGGTGATCGCACCGGCGCCCGGATCTCGACCGAGACCAACGCCTGGAAGAACTCCGGTGCCTATCGCTTGGGCCTGACCTGGCAGGTGCGCCCGACGACCCAGTTGCGCCTGGGCTATGCCTACGACGAGACCGGCCAGGGCGACAACTACTTCAGTGCCCGGGTGCCGGACAACAACCGCCAGACCTTCGGGATCGGCGTCGCCCAAGACTTAGGCCGCGGCTTCTCGGTGGAGGCCGGCTACATGTATGTCATGGGCGAGAAGCGCAACGTTCGCAGCGCCGTGCCCTACACCAGCACCAGCGGTGTCAACGGCACCAATGCGCTCAACGGCCAATATGAGATGAGCGCCAACCTGATCGGCATCGAACTCGTGATGACCTTCTAAGGACGGGTCCGCGGCGCGGCCCGTTTTTTCCGGCCACCGCCGCGGGTGATAGCCGTCGCGGCCGGGGGCCGCTCCTACGCCGTAGGAGCGGCCCCCCGGCCGCGCCGGGTTGCCGCGAGGCCGGCGTTCAGATGTACAGACAAATGTCGCTGGTGCCGGCGAACTCAAAGAAGGCGGCGGCGCCCGCGAACTCCACCCCGGGAATGAAGGCGGTGGGGTCCATATCGAAAAGGTCCACGGTCATCTGGCAGGCGATCAACTTGACCTCGGCCTCCTGGCACAGCTCGCGCAATTCCTCGATGCTGGCCACGCCCTTTTTCTTCATCTTGGCCTTCATCATGATGGTCATGATGCGCTGCATGAAGGGCAGGGTGGTGAGCAGCACCGGCATGAAGCGTTCCATGCCGCCGGGCATCGGCATGCCGGGGTTGCCCAGTGGGGTGACCTTCAGATCCGGGTCTTTCTTCAGGAGCTGCAGCCCGTAGAAGGTAAAGAAGATCTGGACTTCATAGCCGAGCGCGGCGGCGGTCGAGGCAAGGATGAAGGGCGGATAGGCCCAATCCAGTGAGCCCTTGGTAGCAATGATGGCAAGCTTTTTCTGGGCCATCGGGTCCTCCGGCGTGTCTGTGGTTCAAACGATGATGGGGGCGGCGGGGTGAGTCGCCGGGTTCAGCCTTTCGTGATCAGAAAATGGAACTTGCCGCCTTCCTCCCGCGACTCGGTCAGTTCGTTGCCGGTCTGCTTGGCGAAGGCGTCGAAGTCCCGGACCGAGCCCGGATCGGTGGCGATGACGTGCAGCACCTGCCCGGCGGCCATCGCGTTCAGGGTCTTCTTGGCACGCAGGATCGGCAGGGGACAGTTCAGACCGCTCGCGTCGAGTTCTTGGTCATGGGCCATGGGGTACCTCCGGAGTTTCGCTGTTTTAGAATATGTGAAAATACGCGAGTGGCTATTTTTAGGCCAAATCCGCTAAAAAGGCAAGGCAGGAAAGGCCGCGACCGGGCCCTGTCCCCGGACTTTCGCGTCAGTGCCCCGGGAAGCTGATCGCGTAGCCGTGCCTGGCCCAGGCGATGATCCCGCCGCGCAGGTTCAAGGCCCGTGCAAAACCCTGCTGCATCAGGTAGGCGCAGGCCTGGTAGGAGCGGGCGCCGCTGCGACAGTAGAGCACCAGGTCCCGGTCCCTGGGCAGTTCGTCCAGACGCAGCGGCAGCAGGTGCATGGGCAGGACCAGCGCCGCGGGCAGCGCCCCCCCGGCGATCTCCCCCGCGGTGCGGATATCCACCAGCAGAAGGTCCTCGCCGGCCGTCAGCCGCCCATGCAGGGACTCCGAATCGATCTCGTTGACCACGCTGTCCGCCTTCCAAACGCTTTAGTAATTAAGTATATTAAGATGTTTTGCATCTTAACTCAACGCCCGATCCAACCGGACATCTATGGAATTTTTACCGATCTTTCAATCCGTCAGGGGCCGCCCCTGCCTGGTGGTCGGCGGCGGCACCACGGCCCGCCGCAAGATCGGCAGCCTGTTGCGCGCCGGTGCGGCGGTGACCCTGGTCGCTCCCCGGCTCACGGAGGACCTGGCGCGGATGGCGGCGGCGGGTGAATTCCGTCACCTGGCCCGCGGCTTCGAGTCGACGGACCTCACCGGCATGAAGCTGGTGATCGCCTCCACCGACGACCGGCTGGTGAACCGGCGGGTCGCGGCCTTGGCGGGTGCCGCGGACATCCCGGTCAACGTCGTCGATGATCCGGACGCCTGCACCTTCCTCCTGCCGTCCATCATCGACCGCGACCCGGTGGTGGTGGCCATCTCCACCGGCCGCGCCTCGCCGGTGCTGGCGCGCCTGCTGCGCACCCGGCTCGAGTCCCTGATCCCCGCGGGTTACGGGCGCCTGGCGGCCCTGTGCGCCCGCTACCGCGACCGGGTCAAGGAACGCTTCAGCGACCAACGCGACCGCCGCCGCTTCTGGGACCGGGTCCTGCAAGGTGCCGTCGCCGAGCGCATCTTCGCGGGCCAGCTCGACGAGGCGCAGGCGGCCATCGAGCGCGAACTGGCCCCGGGGGCCCTGGACCGCGATTTGGGCGAGGTCTATCTGGTCGGTGCCGGGCCCGGCGACCCGGATCTGCTGACCTTCCGGGCGCTGCGCCTGATGCAGCAGGCGGACGTGGTGGTCTATGACCGGCTGGTGGCCGAGCCGATCCTGAACATGACCAGGCGCGACGCCCGCCGCATCTATGTCGGCAAGGAGCGCAACCACCATACCGTGCGCCAGGAGGAGATCAACCGTCTGCTCGCGGACCTGGCCCGCGACGGGCACCGGGTGCTGCGCCTGAAGGGCGGAGACCCCTTCATCTTCGGGCGCGGCGGCGAGGAGATCGATACCCTGGCGGCGCAGGGCATCCCCTTTCAGGTGATCCCCGGGATCACTGCCGCCTCCGGGTGCGCCGCCTATGCCGGCATTCCGTTGACCCATCGCGACTATGCCCAGTCCGTCACCTTCGTCACCGGGCACCTCAAGGACGGCACCATCAACCTCAACTGGCCCCAACTCGCCTACCCCGGTCAAACTGTAGTTTTCTACATGGGCCTGATCGGGCTGCCGATCATCGTGCGGGAGTTGATCGGCCACGGGGTCCCGGCGACGATGCCGGTGGCCCTGATCCAGCAGGGCACCACCCACATGCAGCGGGTCCTGGTCGGCACCCTGGCGACCATCCTGGACCTCATCGCGGCCAACCCGCCCCAGCCGCCGACGCTCGTCATCGTCGGCGAAGTCGTGCGCCTGCGTGACAAGCTGTCCTGGTTCCGCACCTTCACGGACCCGCACCAGGGGGCAACGACGCCGATCCTGCCCGGGACCTGAGCGATGATGGAACCAAACGGGAAACGCGACTCATATGACGGCGCCCGCTGGTCCGCTGTCGTCTGGGGTCCGGGGCCTTGACCCAGGTTGCTGCGGTGCCCGATACGCAGGGTCATCGGAGCGGGCTGACGGTGTGCGGGGCCTGTCACCCACGCCTTCGTCTCCCTCCAGGATCGCGACCGGGGTCCCCACCGGGGTGAGGTCGAACAGTTCCACCAGGTCCGCGTTGTGCATCCGCACACAGCCGTGGGAGCGGGGTTCGCCCAGGGGCACATGGTCCGGGCAGCCGTGGATGTAGATGAAGCGGCGCAGGGTGTCGAGCGGGCCGCCGCGATTGCGGCCGGGCTCGCAGCCGGTGAGCCAGAGGATGCGGGTCAGGACCCAGTCCCGGTCCGGGTAGGCGGCGGCCAGTTCGGGGCCGTAGACCTCGCCGGTCGGGCGCCGGGCGCGAAACACGGTGTTGGCCGGGCAGCCGGCACCGATGCGCAGGCGCACCCGGTGCTGCCCGCGGGGGGTGCAACCGCTCCCGTTGAACTCGCCCGCGCCGTTCAAGCCGGTGGAGACGCGATAGCGCGCGCGCATGCGCTCGCCCTCGAACAGGGTGAGCGTCTGGGTCGCGAGGTCGATGAGGATGCGGCGTGTGGTGATCATTCTCGGAAAGAAGGTTTTCTCTCACGGAGACACGGAGACACAAAGAAAGAGATTTCCTGGCGGGACGTGGTATTTCCGGACGGGGCGCATGCTTTCGGCGGGACGGGGTATTCACCCCGACCCGACTGTTTACGGCCTTACGCCGAGCGCATCGCCAGCGGTCTGCGGCGCCGTCCGAAACGTTCCGGACGGGGCGCATGCCCCGTCCGGCCCGCGGCATATCCCGTCCAGTCCGGCATTTTTCTTCTTGGTGTCTCTGTGTCTCCGTGAGAGGATCTAAGCAGGGTTGGCCAGGGATGCGAACGACTCGGGAAAGGCGCGGATCAGGATACGCCGGGCCAGTTGGAAGGCGAAGCTCTCGCGCTGGGTGCGGGAGAAGTCACAATGGCGAAAGAGCGTCGCCTCACCGGTGTCGCTGACCGGCGTCCAGCCGTACTTTACCCGGCGCATGCGGCTCGGGTAGAACCAGAACATGCGATAGAGGCTTTGCAGGAAGAATTGCCGGTCGCGCTCGTCGACCCGGTTCGGGGTGTCCTTTTCCAATTCCCGGATCAGTTGATCGTAGTAGGGGTCGTTGTCGTCCGCGCTACGGCGTTCCCCGAGCATACGTTTGGTCTCGAAATAGATCCGATCCAGCGGCAGGCGGCGCCCCTCGGCATCGGCGCCGATGAGGTCGGCGGTCACGCCCTCGGCCAACTCCCCAAAGGTGCGCCCGAGCAGCCCCAGCAGCAGGCGTTCGTGGGGCTGGCACTCACGCGGGAAGGCGAACATGGCGCGCAGGTCGGCCATGAAGATGAAGGCGACGTCGGCCTCGCTCAGATCATCGAGCAATTGGGTGTGGGAGGCCCAGTTACGCACCTCTTTCAGGATGGTTCCGTAGCTCGCCATATAGGTTGACTTGTCGGGCAGGTGGTTGACCTTGGCGCGGTTGTCCCATTCGCGGCTGAGCGCGTGCAGGAGGATGCGGTAGCGCTGTTTGCGCTGCTCCGTGGAGGTCGGGGCACACAGTGGCAGGAGCGCGGTCATGCTTGCCAGATAGTCCCGCACATAGTCCGGAGAGGCCGGCCCCGGGGGCCACTCCGGTTCATCTTCGCGCTTAAAGAAGAGCGAGAACACCAGCCCGTCATCGCCCCGCCGATCCATCAGGTCCTCGGCCGCGGCGCAGCCCATCAGGATGCCGCGGCGCAGGACTGAGTAGGCGTCGGCCTGCTTGTCGGCGATCCAGCGGCGCACTGTCTCGTCGCGCTTGGTATAGATGACGGGCGCGGCGAGCTTGGCCGCCTCGAAGGCGCTGGCGATGGATGTCAGTTGATCGCCGTGATTGGAGCAGAAGAGGATATGCCGCTTCGGAAACCCGGCCTCGATCAGCAGTTCGGTGAAGATGTGATAGCCGGCGACCTTCTTGAGCTCGCTGACCGCGGCGCGCCAGGCGGGACCCAGGGGCTCGGTGTGGCCGGCGCTGTCCTTGAGATACCGCTTCTCGCGCAGGAACCGATCGATCTCCGCCACCGCTTGCGGGTCGTCCAGGTCGTAATCCTCATAGGGCTTGAGGTCGATATCGATCACCACATAATCGATGGCAGCCAACTGCGAGGGGTCGCGCACCAGGCGGTAGGCATCGAAGAAGGTGGTCTTGAGCGTGATTCCGTGCGCGCCCAGCCAGGCTTTGAGGTCGGGCATGGCAGTCGGACACCCGGCCAGCCCGAAGACCTGGTCCACGGTCGCCCGGAGGTCGCCTTCAAAGTCCTCGATCCACAGAAAATCGCTCATTGGGGGTACTCCAGAAACAGGTTCGCGGGCAATTGCATGGCTAACGTGAAAGTTCGCCCGTCGGCGACGGTGCTGACGCGGCCCGCGAGTTTCTCGATCAGCAGATGCAGAAAATCATGGCCGCGGCCGCTGCCCTTGACCATGGCCGCCGCGCTCGGGGTCGTGGGGTTGCATACCCCGAACTCGACCTGAGGGCCTGCGGCGTGCCACCAGGCGCGGGCCGGGGTGCAGTCGTCGGCGGCGTAGTACTTGAAGAGGTTGGTAAAGGACTCGGTGCACAGGATCGTGAGGAAAGAGCCGGTCGTCCCAAAGGGTGTGAAGCAGATGGGGGACTGCGCAAAGCCGATGGTCTGAAACGGGAAGAAGCGCTCGCCGACCCAGTCGCACAGGGTGCCGAGCCCCGCCTGCGGGAGCAGTGCCATGAGCGACTCCTCCCATTCGCCGCGCAGGCGTTCGGCCAGCGCTCCGTGCTGCTCATGCCAGGCGCGCAGCCGCAACGCGCTCGGGACCAATCCGGTGCGGCGGGCGTAGCACAGAAAATGCTGCTGAATGCGCTCGCTGCCGCGCTGGGACAGGAGTTGCCCCAGGGCGAGCCCCAGGGAGCGGACGACGACCTGCTCCAGGGTCGCGGGGCCGGCCTGATCGTCCTGCAATTTATGGCGCAGGACCTGCGTATCGGTGGAGATCAGGCCGAAAATATCAAGCAGGCCGCGCATGGTGTTGACCGCCTCGCGGTGCACCCAGGGGCTGTTCTCATGCTCGGTGTTATAGATGATGCGATCGAGCGACCCGCGGAATTTGTGGGCCACCAGGGCCATCACGTCCTCCTGCTCCTTGTTCTTGACGCGCAGCACCTCGGCGTCATAGATGGCACGTTCGGCCAACTCGGTCTTGGCGTGCAGGCGGCGCAGATACCGCAGTTGAAACAGATAGCCGCGGTAATACTCCTCGCCCAGCACGATCGAGCAGAAGGCCGGGATGGTGAGCAGGGTCAGCAACTCCATGGCGTGACCGCCATCGGCGGGGATGGTCGCGGGAAAGAACAGCGTCCGGAGCAGGATCAGCGACGCGAACCCAATCATCAGCCAGGCGAGCCGGTTCAGGTAGTGCGGGTGGCGATTGGTATAGCGGATCGGATCGGAGAAAACGCGGATGGCCGGAAACATGACCGCCAGGCGGTCGCTCCCGGGGGTGTCGGGCAGCGCACGGCGGGCCACGCGCGCGATCCGATGGTGCGCCCGCCGACCGTAGGTGGCCGCCATGATCACCGTGGTGACGTAGATCCAGAACAGGATCGGCGATTCGGTGAACATCGCGCTCAGGGAGGGCAGGCGGTTGGTCGACAGAAAGACCATATAGGTCGCGATTTCCATCAGGCAGTAGCCGACAGCGATCTTGGTGAAGGTCGAAATGTGCATGGGCGAGGGGGCTCGGGGCGGCGGCCCGCCGACGCGGGTTGCGCGGGGCCGGGGCCGACAGGATCGCACGCCGCGGCGCTCAGGGCTAGTGACCGGCGCGCGGTCCGATCGCCGGTGCGGTCGTCGGCACTCGCGTTGCGGTGGGGGACCGCGGCGGGTTCGACAGTCTCGGTGCGCCCCGGGGGGCGCACCGGGGGGGTCAGCGGATGTGGCTCGGTTCGTCCTGGATCAGATAGGCCTCTTCCTCCGGACTGAGTTCGACCTTGTCGAATCCGGTGAGCATGGGCTTGACGTGGTGTGCGAAGGAGCCACCGATGGTCAGCATGTACACATGCATGACGACGAAGGCGAGGATCGCATAGGCGGTGGCGGTGTGGACCAGGGCGACCCATTGCAGCCAGGCGGCGGCGCCGGGGTTGTCGCCCCAGGCGAAGTACAGCAGATAGGCGATCCCGGAGGCCCAGATGAGCGGGAAGAGCACGCCCTTGAGCGCCAGGTAGGCGATGGCCTGGAGCGGATTGTGCTTGCGCCAGAATGCCTTGCGGTAGGGGTGGCGTTCGCCCAGGAAGATCCCGTAGGAATAGAAGCGCACCACCTGTCCAAGCCCGCGGGCGGTGGGCAGGTAGTGCTTCCAGTTGCCGGTGGTGAAGAGCCAGAAGGTGGCGAGGACCCACAGGCCCAGGAGCGCCAGGGCGGCCAGGGTGTGCAGGGTCACGGCCCGATCGAAGCTGATCCAGTCATGGAGCCCGTGGATGGCGAACCCTGTAATTAACATGGTAACAATCAGGGCCATCTGGGTCCAGTGCCAGAAGCGTTCGAAGTGCGAATAGATCAGGACCTCACGCGTACTCATCACTGACTCCCCTCGGGGCGGTTCTTGCGGCGCAGAATCCGGCGGAGCAGGCCGTGGGCCAGGGCCCCGCCGAGGGTGCCGGAGACAAGGAAGATCCCCGCGAGATCCAGCCAGCGGCTGCGGTCCCGCCCGGGCAGGTAGACGCCCGTGATCTGGCCCAGGCGTCCGTCCTTGCTGTGGCACTCGCGGCAGCCCAAGGCGCCCTCCTTGGGGGCGACCATGTGGGTGATGGGCCAGTAGGAGACGGTCTCCAGGAAGCCCCAGGAGCCGGAGTAGGGGAGGTCGAACTGTTTCATGCCGTGCGCAATGGCCTTGCCCATGTCGTAGTTGCCCCAGTAGGCGTCGGTGTCCTCGCCCCATAGATGGGTATAGACCAGGGTGCCGTTGCCGGTGTCGAAGGGCTGCCAGGTCCGCATCCGCTTGAAGGGCCAGATGCGCGAGCGCCCGTCTTCGCGCGAGCCCTCGTAGGCGTTGATGGCGATGGGCTGCTGCTCGATGTCGAAATGGGTGTCGACGGTGGTATAGCGCATCTGGCCGTCGAACCAGCCGTATTGGGGGATGACGTTCTCACCGTAGGTGAAGGTGCCCTTGATGGACTTATAGGTATAACGCTCCTCCCCATTGCCCTGGGTGTACCCGTGTTCGTGGTAGCCCTCGCCGTTCTTGGTCTTGCCGGCGGTGCGCCAGTCCCAATCCATCACGGTGGCGACCCCGCCGCGGGCGAGCGCGGGGATATGGCAGGTCTGGCAGGCGACTGAGGCGACGTGATGGTTGAGCTTGCGGTGCTCGACCGAGCCGGACTGGTGGGGCGCCGTGCCGTGGCACGACTCGCAGGTGGCCACGTCGCGGCGCTGACCGGGCCGGCCGGCGCCGACCTTGTCCTTGGCGATGATGGCATAGCGGCTGCCGGCCCAGACGTGGTCGCGCGTGACATGGCAGGCGGTGCAGGAGAAATTCTGCCCGTTCGGGGACATGTGCACGTCGAGATCCCGGGGCGGGTGCTTGAGGGCCGAGGACAGGTCGCCATGCTTGACGTTGTCCCCGCCGCCGCCGTTGAAGTGACAGGCGCCGCAGTTGGCGCGCTGCGGCAGGCCGACGCTCTGGGCGATCTCGACCAGATTCATGGCGGGCAGTCCCTCGAACATCACGGCGCAGGCCTTGCTGCCGCCGCTGTTGGGGGTCTTGTAATAGGTGCCGGTGTGGTCGTGACAGACCAGGCAATCGATGTTGTCCTGGTTGGTGAAATCGAAGGTCTCGTCCTTCCAGCCATAGCCGGCGTGACACTGGGCGCACATCCCCTCATTGCCCCGGGCATTGGTGCAGAAGTTGTTGACCAGGTGCTTCTTGCCGAGTTGCTGGTGGGAGTCGGGGTCGGTGAAGTCCCAGGTCCAGTGGATATTCTTCATGAAGTGCCGGCCGGTCTCGGTGTGGCAGGTGAGACAGGCCTGGGTGACCTCCGGACCCGAGGCGAAAGGCCCCTTTAAGACCTTGAACTTGCTATGGTCGGCGCTGCCGCCGGTCAGGGGGCCTGAGACCTGGGCGGCGGCATCGCCCTCGATCGGCGGGGTCGGCCAGTTGCTCCGCGCCTGGGCGGGGGTGAGTGGTATCAGTGCCAGGGCAAGCACGATGCCGAGCAGGGTACGCATGGTTGTTGTCCTCCGGGGTTGCAGGGCTTATGTCCGGTTTTTTTTGGGGGTCGTGGGTCAGGACCAGTCCCGGTCCGGCGCCCGATTCTGCACGAAGGCGGTGGGTTTGTCACCGCTGATCCGCAAGGTGCGGTGAGGTTGGCGGTGCGGTTCGCGTTGACGGCGCTGACGGGTGCGCCGACACTAGTGGCCCTGGAGATGCCTGTGGAGTGATTGGTTGTGGAACGTCTGATCGAACGCCTGTTGTTTGCGAGCCGCTGGCTGCTGGCCCCTGTCTATCTTGGTCTCTCTCTGACCCTCTTGTTGCTCGGCATCAAGTTTTTTGAGGAGGTCTGGCACCTGGCCCATGTCTGGCAGGTGAGCGAGTCCGACATGATCCTGGGTGTACTCGCCCTGATCGACCTGTCCCTGGTCGCCAGCCTGGTGGTGATGGTGATGTTCTCGGGCTACGAGAATTTCGTCTCGCGCCTGGATATCGGGGAGGGGGACGACAAGCTCGGGTGGCTGGGCAAGCTCGATGCAGGGACCCTGAAGCTCAAGGTGGCGGCGTCCATCGTGGCGATCTCCTCCATCCACCTGTTGCAGAAGTTCGTCAATATCGAAAATACCCCCAACGACAAGCTTATGTGGTACGTGATCCTACACCTGACCTTCGTCGTATCGGCGCTGTTGATGGGGGTGCTGGATCGCATCGCCTTTGCCAGCCATCGCGAGGATGACGGGACCGATGCGAAGCACTGAGCCCTCTAATCCTGATCAAGAACATTGTTTTGCCGGCGGGCGAGTCGTCGCTGCACCGCCCGGGGTCGCCGCCTGATGTTGCGGATGACCGCAGATGTCTGATCGCTTTATCGTTCTGATGCGGCATGGCGAGGTCGCCGGTGGACCACGGTTTCGCGGGGCTTGCGACGATGCCCTGAGCGCCGCGGGCTGGGCGCAGTTGCGCCGGGCCGCGACTCGGGAGCCGGCCATCGGTCACATCGTCAGTTCCCCGGCGCGCCGTTGTGCGGACTTTGCCCGCGCCCTGGCCGCCGAACGGGGCCTGTCCGTGGACCTGTCCGCGGCCTTCAGTGAACGCCGCTTCGGAGACTGGGAGGGGCTCGCCGCCGACCAGATCCCCGCCGCTGAACTCACCCGTTTCTGGGACGACCCGGTGGGCTACACCCCGCCCGGGGCCGAGCCCTTCGCCGCCTTCCGGCAACGGGTGCTCGATGGCTGGCAGGCGCTCCTCGCGGCCGGCGCGGCGCACACCCTGGTCCTGACCCATGGCGGTACTTTGCGGGTCATCCTCGCGCAGGTGTTGGGGATGGGCGACGGCTCAGGCATCCAGGTTGAAGTCCCGCCCGCCTGCGTGACCCGGTTGCGACTGCCCGCGCCGCCGGGTCGGCCGAGCCTCGTCTCCCACGCCGCGTCAGCGTCCTGAGCCGTGATGAGAAGAGGGATTACCGAGCGGCTCGCGGATCAGCCGAGCCTTCGCCCGCTCTGGATCGCCGGCCGCTTCCTGACCCGCTACTCCTTTCCGGATCCGGGCGCGGTTACACCGGCCGAACGCGGTCTGGCGGTCCCCTGGTATCCGGTGATTGGGCTGGTACTGGGGCTCGTGCTCGCAGCCGTCGCCTTCCTGCTGGGGCCGACGGTCCTGGCGCGGCCGGCCGGGGTCGCGGCGGCCCTGGTGCTGGGCCTGTGGGTCTGGTCGACCGGCGGGCTCCACCTCGATGGTCTGGCGGACACCGTGGACGCCTGGGTCGGCGGGCTGGGCAATCGCGAGCGCACGCTCGCCATTATGAAGGACCCCAGCAGCGGACCCGCCGGGGTCAGTGCCCTGATCCTGATCCTGATCGCCAAGTTCGCCGCCCTGGAGGCCCTGATCGGGGCGGGGGACGCATGGCCGCTCCTGTGGGTGCCCGTGCTGGCGCGTGCGCAGTTGCCCCTGCTCCTGCTGACCACGCCCTACGCCCGCCCAGGCGGCATGGCCGCCGACCCGGCGCGCCACGCCCCCGCGGGGGCCGTGCGCCTGATCGTTGCGCTGAGCGCCGGTGCCGGGGTGGTGGTCCTGGGGTGGGTGGGCCTGCTGCTCGTGGGCGTGGCGGCGCTCCTGTACTGGCTGCTGCGACGGGCCCTGATGAGGCGTCTGGGCGGGTTCACCGGGGACACCGCGGGCGCCTTGGTGGAATTGACCGAGGCCCTGCTGATCCTGGTGCTGGCGGTGATTTAGGGTGGCTGGCCGCGCCAAGATCAAGCGCATTCTCGACCCTTGGTGGCCGCGTCCAAGGCCCCCTCTGCAGGCCCAAAAACCCGCCGACGGTCGGCGCTGGTCCGACTGTCGACGGGTCGCAAGAATGCCCTCCCTGGCTGAAATCCTTATCCAAACCGCGTCCCTGCAGTGAATTCGGTCCACCCCGTCCAATCCCTTTGGTCCCTGCGCCAATCCTGGGGCCTCGCATCCCTGGAACTGCCCCGGACCAAGCTCCCTGTCCCTGTCCAGCACCTCCCGTTGCTCCCATGCGGCGCCCGGCGTCCAGTTTCCGACCCTGTATCTGTCCTTTCGAGAGTAAGGATAGGCGCCAGCGCGCCTGCCCGATAGGGAAGAGCTTCTCGTGGCACCCGGCGAAATTTCCCGGAAGCCTGTCGGAATTTTCCGACCAGCGGGCCGGTACCGCTGTCGGCCCGGTCGAATCGACCAACTTGCGTGGGTCGGCGACCCGGATTTTTCCCGGGGTGAGCGGCCTCGTCGCTGGACTGCCGCTCGCTTCGGTCTCGCCGGGATCGCGGTTCCGGGGCCGGCGGCAGGCCGCCCCCGTCTCTCCCCGCTTGCGGGCGAGGGGACGAAACGCTATCTGCCTCTATCTGCCTCAATGGTGAGAACGCTGGGGCTCCAGCCGTCATCGCGCAGATGCTCGATCAACCTGGTTGCACGCAGACGCCCAATGGTCTTGATCGGCGGGAACTCGTCGGCGACCAACAACACCGTCTTGTCGGCCGGATGCGGGCTCACCACCAACGTCTCCTGCGGGTCTTCGCAACCCGCGCGCACAGTGCATGGAAAACCGGCGCCCGGTCGGCGGACTTGCACTGCTGTGCCACCTCCAAGCCGCGCTGCCCCATCGCCTCGCGTTTTGCGTCATCAGTGAGCAGATCGACGATGGCGGCCGCGATTGCCGGTACCCTGGTGCCATCGACGCTCAGTCCGGTCTCGCCATGACGTACCGCCTCCACGGCGCCCCCGGCTACGCCCGCAATGACGGCCTTGGCGCAGGCGTTGGCCTCCAGGAAGACCAGGCCGAAGCCTTCGGTATCGTGATTGTCAAGCTCGCGATTGGGCATCACAAACAGATCACAGAGCCGATAGTGGGCGACCAATTCGGTCACCGGGATACGGCCGGTAAAGGTGACATGGGGTGTGAGGCTCAGGTCCTCGACCAGGCGCCGCAGCTCGGGCTCGAATTCACCGGTGCCCACGATGAGGTAGTGGGCATTGGGGACCCGTTCCAGGATGGACGGCAGGGCGCGCAGGGTCATGTCGATCCCCTTGCGCTCGACCAGCCGCCCGACGGTGAGAATGATCCGCTTTCCGGTGAGCCCGTAGCGCTCGATGAGGGCTGGGTCGGTGGGTCCCGGGCGGAAGTAAGACACATCGACACCATTGATTATCAGGGTAATCTTCTCGCGGGCGATGCCGTACAGGTCGATGAGTTGGCGGCTCGTGAACTGGCTGACCGCGACCAGCGCGTCGGCCCAGTGCAGGTAATGGCGGCGGCGGCGTCCGAAGATACGGTAGGAGGATTCGGTGGTGATCTCCTCACCGTGGATGTAGATGATGAAGGGAATACCGAGCAGGCGGCGCAGGGCGAGTCCCAGCCAGGTGCCGGAGTTTAGTTCACAGATACAGACGCAGTCGATTTTTTCCTTGCGCACCAGCTTCACGGCGGTCCATAGTACGCGCAGCTTGAGCGGCAGGTCGACGGCCAGATGCAGCCACAGGGACTGCGGCAGGGAGCGCGAACTGACTACCGGTGCGCGCAGCAATTCGATACGGGTGATCGGAAACCCGGCCTTGGCGTCATACTCGCGCCAGCCCTCGATCTCTTCGCCGGTGACATAGTGGCGCCACGGCGCCAGGACATGGACGCTGTCCTTTGGGCTGAATTGACACAGGCCCTCATAAACGACCGCTGAACCGCCATTGATCGGCGGAAAGATGCTTGCGAACATGAGACACTTCATCGTCAGCTACCGCCCCGGGCCGGCCCGCAACGGCGGACGGACCGGGCCGCCGACGACGGTGGCATCCTCAAGGTAGTGCAAGACGATCTGAGAGTCTTTGCGGGGCTTGCGCGGCATAATGAAGGATTCTTTATCGTCATTCTCGCGGGTCGGTTGGCGACGCCGTCCCCGCATCCTCTGCGGCCGCACCGCGCTGCTGCGGCAGGCGGTGCGGCCGGCGCCGGTGGGCACGACGGCGATATATTGACCCTCCTGACTGGCAACGTCCAGCGTGGCGTCTATCGTCATGCGCGCGGTGCGAGGCGCTGCCAGTCAGGGTACCGGCGGCCGCGCGGGTCGAGCCAGCGCCGGAGCCACCTAGCGAACCCCGGCCGGGCGTCCGACAATTCCCGTACAATGGTACCTGGCGGCAGGCAGTGCCCCCCCGGAAATCCGGCAAATCGGCCCTTCGTCGGGCCAGAGTCTATCAGCGTCGAGCAGGAGATTGACTGTTCTGTGAACACCGAGGCCGTTGTCGTTGGCCTCGAGACCAACGGATTGGGGGTGGTTCGAGCCCTGGGCCGAGCCGGGGTACCGGTGCTGGGTCTGACATCCGCGCCGCGGAAACCCACCGCCCGTTCGCGGTTTTGCCGCGTCCTGCTGACCCCCGACGAGTGCAGCGAGGCAATCCTGGATCGACTGCTGGAGATCGGGTGCCGGCCGGGCAACCTGCGCCCCTTGATCCCGGGGCAGCGCTGGCGAATGGGCTCAATATCCCCTATGCCGCCTACCTGGACTTGGTGGGTCGGCCGATCGGGCAAATGACGCCGACGGTCGCACCGGTCCTCTGGGTCGATCGGGTAAACGATACGCGGGGCGCGCGGGCGGCGATGCAGGCCGGCGGCTTACCGGCCGACGGGGTGGTGCGCAATGTCTGTGAGCGCGATGACCGCAAGGTGATCGACATCTCCATGAATTTCTATGCTGTCCATGTGCAGCGCGTGCCCCTTGCCGGGACCCTTCCGAGCGTCGAGGAGAACGGTCGGCGGGTAGTCGCCGGCAGCGACGACGGTCCCTAATCGCGGCCGCGGTGAGGCGGTTCTCAGGCCATGCCCTGACCGCTGGCCCGAAAATCCACGTCACCTCACGGTGACACCTAGAACCTAGGTAAGTAATTGTTTCTTATTGGTTCTTCCGTGTCTCCGTGAGAGGATTTTCTGGAATGCGGGCCGCTACGCCGGGGCGAGTCGTTGCGCCCAGCCCTGGGCCGCGGCGATGACGGCGTCCTGGTCGAGACTGGTTGGTGCGCCGTCGCGGATCACCTGACGCCCCTGCACCCACACCTGGCGGACCTGATGGCGCCCGGCCGCATAGACCAGGTGCGAGACGGCGCGATAGAGCGGCTGGGTGTTGGCGTCACGCAGATCGAGCGCCACCAGGTCGGCCGCCTTGCCGGGCTCGATGGACCCGATCTCGCGCTCCAGGCCCAGGGCGTGCGCGCCATTGAGGGTCGCCATGCGCAGGGCCGCCGCCGCCGGGAGCGCCGCGGCCGAGCCCGCGACCCCCTTGGCGAGCAGGGCCGCGGTGCGCATCTCAGCGAGCAGATCGAGGTCGTTGTTGCTGGCGGCCCCATCGGTGCCCAAGGCCACGTTCACGCCGGCCGCGAGCAGCCGGGCGACCGGGCAGAACCCGCTGGCGAGCTTGAGGTTGGACTCCGGGCAGTGCACCACATGGGCCCCGGCGGCGGCCAGACGCTCGATCTCCGCGTCGTCCAGTTGGGTCATATGCGCCGCCACCAGCCCGGGTCCGACCAGGCCCAGGGCCTCCAGGCGCGCCAGCGGGCGCGCCCCGTGGTCGCGCAGCGACGCGACCACCTCGTCGCGGGTCTCGTGCAGGTGGATATGGACCGGCACCTCCAACTCGTCGGCCAGGGTGCGGATCCGCTCCAGGGGCGCGTCGGACACCGCATAGGGCGAGTGGGGGGCGAAGCCGATGCGGATCAGGGGGTGGCCGCGGTAGTGTGCGTGCAGGGCCAGACCCTTGGCGATATAGGCGTCGGCGCCGTCCGCATAGCCGGTGGGCAGATCCACTACGATCATGCCGATCAGCGCCCGCATCCCGGCGTCCGCCGCCACCTGTGCGGTCACCTCCGGGTAAAAGTACATGTCGTTGAAGCAGGTGACGCCGCCGCGCAGCATCTCCAACACCGCCAGCCGACTGCCGTCACCCACGAAGCGCGGGTCCACCCGGCGCGTCTCGGTGGGCCAGATATAGTCGTGGAGCCAGGTCATGAGGGGCAGGTCATCGGCCAGCCCGCGCATCAGGGTCATGGCCGCATGGGTGTGGGCATTGACCAGGCCCGGGATCAGCACATGACCGGGCAGCTCGTGCACCCGTGCGGCGGTGATCGACCGGCGGGCCTCCGGGGCGGGCAGGACGGCGAGGATACGACCGTCCGCCACTGCCACCGCATGGTCCCGCAACTCGCGGTCCTGCGCGTCCACGGGGAGCAGCCACTGGGGGAAGATCAGGAAGTCGGCATGCATGGGTCGGGGCCTATGGCAGCGGGTGCGAATCGGCGACGGTAACCGTCATCATCCTACCCGTTGCCCCCGTGGAAACCAATCATGCCGCGGCCCGGCCGCGAAGCCCATGGTCTGCGCCTCGGTAAGGCGTTGATTGCTGAGTGTCGTTGCGCCGTGCCAGCCGACCGATCGGGCCTGAGGCGAGCGCGCTGGTAGGCCGACACCGGTGCAGTCTCCCTCCGGCCGCGTTCGCCTTTGGGGCGGGGCGGCGCTGCCGACGCCGGGGGGCGGTGCCGATTCCGCGCGGTGCTCGTTGGTTTTGCTTCCACTTCGCGGGTCTTCATTGAGTCACCGGCTACTGCCTCGGCGAATGGCCTTTGGTTGTAAGGGGCTCGCATCGTCCCTTCCCGAGCTCTTTGCGAATCCAGCAAGTCCGGACACTCACGAATGACTCGAAGGGGTTGCGCGCCAACAGCGCCTCGGCCCGAGCCTCACGCGCCTCGCGAGTTGCAGTCTTTCCCTTGAACTCCCGCTCCATCCTGGCTCGTTCGGCGTCTATCGCCGCCTTGCGTGCGGCGACCAATGCCGGATGATTCAAATTCAGGATCGCCTTGCGAAGATCAATAGGAGGAAACGGATAGCGCTCCTGGACCCGTCGCTCGCAATAAACGCAGAGGGCGCGCTGCTCACGGTACAACACCGCGCGCAGTTTGCTCTTTTCCAACCCATCGAATGTGCTGCGAGCAAAGACCGCTCGGTTGGTTGCCGCTGGTAAGTCCGCGAGCAAAGCGCGCTCCGCATCGGCGAGGCGGCGCGGAGTCTGGCCGTCCGGCGAAATATCCGCCGGTGGCCATGGCTTCGAGACCCCGCGCATTTAGTCCTGCTCCATCATTAAACCTTGCGCCCGAATCAGCTCGGGGTCCAGGTCTCCCCAGCGCCCGTGCAGGTCCCGGTAGATCCGCGCGGCGTCATCGCGTCGTCCGCTGTCAATGGCGTTGTAGAGTTCGCGTAAGGCCACGACACCAGCGTCATCGCGGTCGTCAGTGTTCATCAGTTCGCGCAGGATCGCGTTACTGTCCCTACCCTCGACCAAGACATCTTGCTCTGCCAGTCCCCAGCCCGCGAGTCGGCGTACCTGGCGATTCTCGACGCTGCTCAAGACCTGCGGCGAATGGGTGGTGAGCACGAATTGAAGCCGTGGAAAGGCGTTGCGGAGTCCATCGATGACCACGCGTTGCCAGCGGGGGTGGAGGTGTAGATCAATCTCGTCGATCAGGACCACACCCTCAATGCGCTCGGGCGCTTCCAGTCCGTCGGTCTCGTTGAGCAGGACCGCGCGCCGGGCGATGTCGCCGATCAGCGCCAGAAAGACGTGGTACCCGTCGGAGAGTTCGGCCCAGGGTGTGACCTGCCCGTTCTCGAACCAGACCACTGGGCCGCCCATACCCGGATGCCCGGGCCAGATCTTCGTAACGCCGGGTGCCGCACGCGCCATCGCCGCGCAGACCGCGTTGGAAAACGGTGAGTCCCGCTTCACGGCCGTGGGACGAATGGGAAAACCCGCTATCCCCCAGGCCAGGAGCGTATCGAGCAGCAGGGTCTCGTTGACGGTGGGGTCGAGCGATGACGCATAGCCAGCCCTGCGGTCCCGGATGTCGAGCGCGGACCTTGCCGGGCGCCGGGGGCTACGCAAGCGGTCGGTTCCGTACCACGCGAACAGCGGCCACCGGGCACCGGGCACCCGAATCGCCTCAATGGCGTCAAATATCTCGCCGGTGCGGTCGGTCAGGCGACTGGATGCCGGATTGCGCGCCAACGCCCATTGGACTTCGCGTCCCGCGTCCACCCGCCGTCCAGGTCATGGAGCAGGGGCCTGCCGGCTCACGCTGACTGCCCTTGCCGACCGGGATCCGGCGGAGGTCCCGCATCGCGTCGAACTTGAGCGACTTGGGGCTCTGAGGTTGGAACACCGCGATGCCCATTGCCAGCGCGGCGAGGGTCGCCGACTTCCCACCTCCGTTTTCGGCGAAGAGCACGGTGAGATCAGGCTCGATCGCCAGGTCCAACTGCTCGAAGCAGCGAAAATTTTCGAGTTGCAGGCGGTTGAATCGGAATATGATTGCGCTCTACGCCAGTTCGTTCGGAGCGTCGGGGGCGGCGCTAATCCCAACGGTTGAGCAAACGCCGCCTACCACTCGGTCTACGAACATGCTGCGCCTATAGATCATTCCACACCTCATCTTCCGGGTTATCCCCGACGGCAGCGAGCGAAGCCGCTTGGGCACCCATCAGATCCTCCCATTCCGCTCGCTCGCTCTTTTCCTTTAGATAGCCGATGAAATCCAGCACCTCCCGAGCCTGGGTCTCGGGGAGTGTCTTGATCTGTTCGTAGGCCAACTCTGCAACAGTCATCATTCATTCTCCCGAAGTGATCCACCAGGCGTCATGATGCGCTGCCTTCGCGGTCAGGCTCGGTTGCACTAGCGGAGCCGAGCCCGTCGTTGAGCAAGGTGGCGGGCGGGCGGAACACGAATCGCGTACCGGTTTGCTCCGCCAGGCGACGCGCCCTCTCGGAGGCACGCATCAGCGCCACCGGTGCGGCCTGCATGTCGGGGTCATTGAGTCGGGAAACCGGGGTCTTCATGGGTTGCCTCCTTCGGCGATCAGGGCAGGTGGCGCGCTGGCATTGTCGTAAAACTGTCACATATGTACAAGATCAAACGGCTCGTAGTGCAGCCCGATAGCCGACAATCTGTCTGCGTCAAAAATGCATCCGGCCGAGCCCGTATCCAGCAAGACATTCTCGATCTTGACCTGCTGTCCGCGATATTCAATCTCTGCGCTGATATAAGGCAAGCCATGACGCAGCTCGATATTCATCACGCGCTCCGAATGCCAAGCCACTGCCGCTCCCGGATGTCCAGCGTATCCCGGCTGGTGTGGAAGACGTAAAGCTCCCGATGCGGGACTTCGCGATGAATCCTGGCGTAGGCGCTCAGGGCTGTCGCCGAATCGGGGAAGGCGTCAAGCACCGCCAATTGGTCAAGAATACGTTGGTCGTTTTCGGAATGGGCCTTGACTGCCTCCAGCAGAAGCCACTGTTGCGGATAATGGGCGCGGATTTCTTGCCATTGCATAGATGCGATCCGGAATTGAGTTAGAGTATCGCTGTCAGAGAGTATCAGCAGAAAGTGATTGTAGATGCTTCCTGGCATTAACGAAAATCGGGCAGTCCGCCTCGTTTGGCAGGAACTTGCGGGCGAAAGAGGTCTTGCCCGCGCCGTTGGGGCCGGCGATGATGACGATGCGCTCGGCGTTCATCAGCCCTCTACGGGTGAAGCAGAGTCTTTAGGTCGAACCAGTGGGTGCCGACGAAGTACAGGGCAACGTCGCGACCGGCCAGACGAAGCGGAATCTCCACGGCTGAAATTTGGTCGTCAGCACCGAGATCAACTATACTGCGGCGCAGTTCCGCGTCGTCGACTTCCCGCGCATACTGATACATCGCAGCACAGGTCGGGCAGAGTGCCAGGCGATTCTGATAATGGCGCGCCTCCGTCTCATGGTCAGCAATGCACTGGATCGCCCCGAAATAATGATCACCGGATGGCAATTTGAAGGGCATTTCATCGTGGCAACACTGACAAACGAGTTGCTCATCAGAATTGAGGTATTTTGCTCGCAGATAGGCCTTGGCTCGCGCCGTCACTTCCGAGACTCCTTGCTGGATCGAGCGTTCCCGGCGGACGCTCTCGACATCAGGGGCATCCTCGGCCTCGTCCAGCACACCCTGTTTCCGCCGCGATGGATTCGGAACAGATTGCTTGGGCTTGGCAACCGGCTTATTCCTATTTATGTTAGCCAGAATCTCATCGGGAGATATCCCGAGGTCTCGGATCATTTTCCATTTCTCTGCTTCCTCCGCCGATCCGAATCCCATTTTCCGTGCATCGGCTTCCCTCTGTTGATGAGATTGTGAGTTTCTTACCGAGTCCTGACCGAATTCAACCGCTTTCAGCCACGCCGAACCCGGATCGAAAGGAAACCCCGCCGGTAGAAGATCGCGGGTCGCGGCTGACGGCCTAACGAGACGGTCATTTTCCTGCGGCACCCATTCCGCAGCCATCAAGTCGTGAACAAGCTGAGAACGTGCGTAGCGAGGATCATTACTCTTATTCATTCGGTACGTGGCACTCAGATAATCCGGACTACGGGGAAGGCTACACATGGTCTCCCAAATCAGCATAGCTAATGCGTGCGACGGGTGTTTCAGGGCTTGCCTTAGTCCTTGGATCATATAATCACAATCAGTCCCCGAATAAGTCGATTGACCGCTAGCCAATCGTAGATATGCCCATTCCGGATTACTCCCGCAGGAGATCTTGACTACCTCTAAAGCGGTTTGTACACCCACTCCCTTACAGAACTTGGCGAGCCTACCAGACTCAATGCCGGCATTCTGGTACTCATCCGCCAAGGGAAAGCGTGCGGCCTTTTCTCCGAAGGAGTCATAAAATGCCTTGATTCCGGTTTCCAAATATGGGGTGTCGAGAAAGCACTGACTCGGTTTTCCCCATTTGTCATCTGATCGCTTGAGGATAAGGAAGTCTCGAAAGATGGCGGCAGCTTCTGGCTGCTTCTCGACTAGGGAAACAAAGAGATCAATGTCAGAAATATCCGGTGCGAAGGCGTTACGTTCGTACCGGCGATTCAGGATTCTCTCGACGCGTTCTTTTTCGCCGATTCTGCGAACACCAATTTCGTCAAGGAACTTTCTAGGCGCCTGATCATCGATCGAATTTCCTTCTGTCTGATACAGAGCGGAGTCGATCTGAGGGAAGTCCACATCGTCTTGGGCGCTGGTTTCAGGGTAATAACACTTGCCGCCAATAGTGTAGGTTCCGTCCACCAGCCTTACGATCCGAACATTCTTTAACTTTTCGAGTTCCTTGGTTTTGTTTGCGGCAGATCCGTTCAAGTACTCCCAGAGCAAGCGGTATAGCTGCCGATGCCATGCTGCCGACTTGTTGGCAAGCCATTTTTCAACGTCGCCAGGCTCTATGTTTGCCGGGGGTGCGAAGTCACCTTGCCTATTGCTCAATTTGTTCCAGAGTGTCTCAACAAACTGTTGGGTATCCCAATCTTTCGCGGCGAGTCCAGTTAAGAAACGGTCTACGTTGGAATTCCTCTGAGTCGCCCCGATGGCCCAAATGGGTGGCTCGCCTTCATAGTCAACCAAGAACTCAAGATCTTCCTCGGTCAGAAATCCTTTGATAGGCGCACGGGCTCGTAAAAGATGTATAGCGGGAGCGTGTGTCTTCGCATAAGTCGGCGTTAGAGGAAACGCATTCATCTCATGAATGATCGCACCACGAATACCCTGGTACCGCACAGGTATCACGTCTTGCGGATTCGGAAGGACGGACAAGAAGTCGGCTGTCAGTAAACCTTCGTCGCGAATGGTATAAAGCGCGCTCGCTGCGCGCGCGGCGAGTTGGTCAAACAGCGGTTGGTTCGCGGTGGTGTCCTTGACGCTCGCCCGGCTCAACTCCGGCACGAAGGGTGCGTGCAGGTGAAACCGAAGGCCCGATTGTTCTTTCTCGGCGGGGAAGGATATAGCAACTCGTCCCGGCTCTGCCGACTCTATTCTTGCTTGCTTTGCGAGAGGCTGCTTAGAGTCGAACGCTTCGACGTTCGGAAGCAGTGAGAGTTGAAAAGCAACTGCGACACGTTGTTTCTGTAATCCCGATACCACCTCATCGAATACCAGAAAATGCGATGTTGCCACCACCTGTCCGTTCACTATTCTTAGTGTTTCGACGTGGTGTTCAGAGTGCTTTATTCTTTTGAGTTCCACCGGGTCCGCGGATGACACTGACCAGGAAATCGATTGTAGGTCAACTAAGAACAGAAGGCTTGTCTCCGAGAGATCACTGAGTCCCCTTGCGATCTCAGCGTGTGCTGCCGCAGGTGGCTTCTTAAGGTTGTTAAACGGAAAGTCGAAACGGGTCAGTTTTCCGAGTGCTGGCGATGAGGGGATCTCGTAAGGCAACACTAGGTCGCAAATCTTAAATGAGAATGTTGGAGACCAAATATGCGGCGTGTCCGTGTAAGCAAAGACGGCCTTGAATCCAACTCCAAATTGGCCGATCTTGTCTAAATCCCTCGCTTTTGTACCATCCCCGATATTGGTGATGCCAAATAAGTTATCAGCGTCAAAGGGTGTGCCATCGTGCTCAAACGTCAGCGTATGTTCGGACAGAGTGAATTTGGCGTAAGTCGCCCCGACGTCTTCGGCATTTTGCAGTAATTCGTAAATGAAGTGAACATCATCGGGATATAGATCCTCTACGATCAGACTTCTCAGTCGCGGGTATTCCCTAAACGTCTGTGCGAGGCTCTCTCGTTTGGAGCGGACCTGTGCGATAATGCTCATTGTACACCGTCTCCCGTTACAGTAATCATCCCCATTGCTATAGACGCGGCGATGACATCGCTTTGCTGACATGCCCGTCGCAGGTCTGTTGCTCGCTGCTCATAATCCCGGTGGGCGGCCGTGATTTGTGCCTCGCGCATCCGAACTATGCGTGACTCCGTTATGGTGATGCGTTGCTCTTCAAGTAATGCGAGACGTGCCGCATGAGTTGTACTAAGCGAGGCGACGCGTGTCACAGCGGCGCTTTGCACCTGTTCCATGTGGGCAGCGCGGGCGTCGAGCCATAGTCGGTAGTGAACTTGTTCCAGTCTGGCTTCCTCATCCGCCGCAAGCAGATCAACATCGCAATCTCGGGGCGTCGCGAATTCAAGCAATTCCAAAAGGTACTTGGCAATGTGCGGATGGAGGCAAACCGGTTGAAACGTGAAGTCATCCTTGAGCCCGATCCTGCGCCATTTGTAGATGGCAAAGGGATATCGGCCCGGCGGTACCGCATTGGTTTGGGCAGTGAGGTTACAGGTCAAGACGGCAGCGGGCTCTTCCGCCTCCGCGGCCTGGCGTGCAAGCGGGTGCATCGGGGTGATAAAAGCGATCAATCGCTGCTCGTCCGCGGTCGCCTGGTCGAAGGTGATGGCAAGGCGGGGATCGTTACCCTTGAGCCAGCGTTCCCATGCCTGGGCGACGGTGCCGGTGAGTTTGAGCGCCTTGAAGTCCGCAAGGAGCTTGTCGCGGACCTCTTGTCCGAGTTGCAGGGTGGTGACGGCCTTTGAGCCGAGCGACTTAGGCAGGCTGGCGGCCCCACGCGATTCCAGGTAGCGGGCGATCAGATTGGCGAGCATGGCCGGGCGCAGCCAGAAGCTCGCGGCCTGACGGACCATTTCCTCGTCCCGCTTGGGCAGTGCCAGGCCGAAGAGCTTGGCTTGGTGCTCTTCGAGCCGGGTCTGCTCCTGGATGACACGGATCTCGTTGTCCGAGATCTGTTGCAGCCGGGCGGACTGCTCGGCAGGGGTCAGGGTAAGGTTCTCGGCGATCTCGCGGATCTCGCGGGTCAGTCGGCCGAGGATCTCTTCGCTGCCGCCGAGTGCCTGGCGGAAGACGCCGATGCGCAGCAGGCAGCGTTCGTAGATCTCGGCATCGACGGTGCCGGGGGTGATGAAGTTGTAGATGGCGACGGTCTCGCTCTTCTGGCCGTAGCGGTCGATACGGCCGATGCGCTGCTCGACGCGCATGGGGTTCCAGGGCAGATCGTAGTTCACCAGGCCGTCGCAGAATTGGTAGTCCAGTCCCTCGCAGCCGACCTCGGAGGACAGGAGCAGGTCGAGGGCCGCGGGATCCTCTTTGGGGAGGCTGAAGCGGTTGCGCAGATCGCGGCGGTCTTCTTCCGGGATGTCGCCGTGGATCAGGCCGGTGCGGACGGGCTGGTCGGCGAGCTTGGCGATCAGATAGGCGAGGGTGTGCCGGAAGCTGCTGAAGACCAGGAGCTTGTTGTTGAGTAGCGCCTGCTTGTCGTGGATGACCTTGAGGAAGGCGGCGAGCTTGGGGTCCGGGCCGTTCAGGGCGCGGGCGCGCTGGACGATGGATTGAACCTCGGCCCGGAACTGGTCGAAGGTGTCGCTGAGTACGTCGGGGCTGTCGTCGTCGCCCATTTCGCACAGTTCCAGTTGGGACAGGTGGCGGTCGAGGATGGCCTCCAGGTAGGGCGCGAGGCCGAAGACGCAGCTTGCGAGTTGGCGGTGCACGGTGGTGAGCATGAACCGAAGGTTCCGGTCGCCGTGGCGGCGGGCGAGCATGGCGCCGATGAGTTGGATCAGGTCGGCGTGCAGCGCCTGCTGTTCCGGGGTGTAGTCGACCGCGACGGTCTCCGGCTTGCGGGTGGTGAAGCTGCCGATGTCGCGGCGGCGGGTGCGGTTGATGAGCGGCGAGAAGGTGTAGAGCCCTTCGAGTAGGCCGACCAGACTCAGGCGGTCATCCGGGGTGGGGTCCGCGGCGTCGAGCAGGTCATGGGCGGTTTGGGTGCGCGGGTCGGCGGTGAGCACGTTGCGGCCCCAGGGGGTGGCGATGGCGGCTTGGATGGCGGCGCGGGCGTTCCCGCGCCAGTCCGGGCCGGCGCCGCGGACAGATTCGATGGCGGCGTTGATGTGCGGGTTGGGCTCGGCCATTTGCTCGTACTCGCGGCGGCTGGGCAGCAGGTCCGGGCGCAGGAGGTGGAGCAAGGTGTAGAGATCGGGGTCGCCGAGTTGGATGGGGGTGGCCGAGAGCAGGACGACGGCCTCGGCGTTGTCGCAGAACCAGCGGACCGCACGGTAGGCCCAGGTCTCGGTGTTGCGGATGTGGTGGGCCTCGTCGACGATGACCAGGTCGAAGGCGGGCGGTGGGTCCAGACCGAGCAAGCCGCGCCGGGGGCGCCGCCGCTCGGTGTCGCCCATGAGCAGGGCCTCGTCCAGCAGCGAATAGGGCAGGATGGCGCGGGCGTATTTCTGCGGCCAGACGCCGTCCAGGTGGGTCTCTTCGATGCAGTAGCGCAGGGCCGGGCCGTCCAGGTGGTCGAAACGCTCGTCGAAGCGTTTCATCTCTTCGAGCCATTTGCGTTCGGCGACCAAGGGCTTGGGACAGATGACGAGCACGGTCCGCAGTTCGCGGCGGGCCTGAAGCTCCTTGAGGATCAACCCGGCCTCGATGGTCTTGCCGACACCGACCTCATCGGCGATGAGCAGCCGCGGCCGGTCGGCCTGGATGAGCTTGAGCACGGGCCGGAACTGGTAGGGGACGAACTGGATGCGCGAGGCGAAGAGCGAGTAGAGGTTGCCGATGCTCGGGTGGCGCAGTTGGGCGGCGGTGAGTGCGGCGTGCAGTGCGGCCGGGGTGACGCTGGGGCGTGCGGCCGGAACGGCGGCCGGTTCGATCTGGGAGGCGTAATAGGTCGTGACCGCGCCGTCGTGGAAGACCTGGTAGCGGTCCTCGGGGTCGGCCGGGGCACGGGAGACCACGGCGCCGGTGACGGTGGGCTGGGCCTTGAGCCGGACGAGTTGGCCGGGGTCGAAGGCCCCTTGCGATGTCGTTGCGGACGGTTGATCGGCAGGTTTGGCGGACCCGGCCAGTTGCGCGAGGAGCGCGGTTCGCTCGGCGTGGATGTCGGCCAGCGTGGGCTGGTCGGCGCCGATCGCCTGCATCAGCCGCTCGATGGTGTCGAGGTCGCGGAAGCGCTCGTCGTCCGGGATACCGCTGACCGGGGCGTGCGCCCAGCGGTTGCGGATGGTCTGGGCCTCTTTGAGCCAGTTTCTTGTGGTCGGCGGCAAGGAGGCGGCGTGGGCGATCTCGGACCAGTTGCGGTCGGCGATCCGCAGCAGGGCGGCCAGGTCGAGTTGGTCGAGCCGGGTGTAGCCCGCGGTGTCGACGTAGCTGCGCTGCTGGAAGGTCAGTTCTTCCAGGACGTGGGTCTGCCACCAGTGATCGGACAGGCGCGGCAAGACCTCGGCGAGGAAGGCCGCGAGCCGGGTGGACAGGGTGGTCAGGTGGCGGTGGTCCATGCATTTGTCCGTGCGGAACTGGTTCGTGGTCCTGTCACCCGCTCAGGGCAAGACAGCATCGATCTTGTACGCGGTGATGATGGGGTCCGACCATTTTAGCAAGGTATCGGGCTCGGCCTGCCAGCCTTGATCATAACTCCGGCCACGCGCCCTTGCGGCAACCCGTCGCGGCCTGGGGGCGGCCGGAATAGTCGTCCGCTGCCTGTGTCAGCCGCTTGACGGCGTTGCTGTCGCGTCAGCGCTTGTCGTCGCCGTGGCATAAACTCCACGCGATCCAAAATGTTCCATGTCCAGACTTGGCAACGACCGGGAAACTGTGCCATCGTTGGCAGAAGCCTGC
This sequence comes from Candidatus Thiodictyon syntrophicum, assembly GCF_002813775.1. Taxonomy (NCBI): domain Bacteria; kingdom Pseudomonadati; phylum Pseudomonadota; class Gammaproteobacteria; order Chromatiales; family Chromatiaceae; genus Thiodictyon; species Candidatus Thiodictyon syntrophicum. The sequence goes on along the minus strand of NZ_CP020370.1, from coordinate 4,140,421 downwards.
CCGCCCCTGCGTGCAGACCGGGGAAGCGTCGCTGTAGGATGGGTAGAGCGCAGCGAAACCCATCGTTACCGTGCGGCTAAGGCGTTGATTGCTGGGTTTCGCTGCGCTCTACCCAGCCTACGGATCGGACCTGCGGCGCGAGCGGTCGTTGGCCGACACTTTAGGTCGGCCTTCAGACCGACCGACTGGGAGTGCCGCACCCAAGTTGCGATCCGGCCGATCCGTAACCGGTGCCATCACAGTCGTTTGAGAGATCGCGCCGCGACTCGGGTGCGGCGCTCCCAGCGGCGGGGATGATGATCGAGGCCGCCGGTGCCGGATCGGTGTCGGCATGGGTCTTTAACTGACAGCGGCAGCGCGCCGACGGTCGGCGCCGCGCCCCTGATGCGACATCCAGAGGAGCAATCATGGCTGATAACGACTATCGCGCCGACCAGGGCACCATCATCCCGACCTTTTTCATCGGGGCCGGCGGGGTGGGCTCGCGGATTGTGGATCGCATCGCGGCGCGGGCGGCCAGCCTGCCGAATTGGGAGACGCAACTGCGCCCGCTGACGTCCTTCATCTCCATCGATACCAATGACCTGGATCAGGATTCGCTCAAATCCATCCCCAAGGGCAACCGGATCAATATCGCCGCCTTCGACAAGCAGAAGGTGGTCGAGTATCTGCGCCGCTCCAATGACCCCCAGACGGAACAATGGCTGCCGTCCACCTATAGCCCGCGGGAGGGTGTCAAGCCGGGGGCCGGACAGATCCGGATCGAGTCCCGGCTGGGCTTTTTCTTTCATTCACCGATGATCCGGCAACGGCTGAAGGACCTGGTGAATCAGGCCCTGACCCCAGGCGTGACCTGGCGTAAGCAGGGCAAGTTCAACGTCTATCTCTTTTGCACCCTGGCCGGCGGCACCGGTTCCGGCAGCTTCCTGTCGCTGGCCTATCTGGTCGATGATGTCATCAAGCGCGCCAATTGGCAGCCGCGGGTGATCGCGAACCTGCTGCTGTCCTCGCTGGTGACGGATAAGGTTGGCCCCGAGCTGCACACCAACATCCATGCCAACACCTATGCGGCGCTGAAGGAACTGGAGAACCTCACCAAGCTCGATTATGCCCAGGTCAAACAGTCCGGGCGCACGGCAGAGCCCTTCCAGTATTTTCGCAATGAGGGCTCGCACGAGACGCTCAGCGTCGGGGCCCGGCCCTTCTTTGTCTCCTTCATCCTCGACCGCCCGCCCCATGTCGGCACCCGGGACCCCGAGAAGGTCATCGCCGATGCCGCCTTCCTGCAGGTCTTCACCCCGGTCATCAACGAGCTTGCAGGCGAATACGACAACTATGAGCAGCACCTGGAGTCACTGACGCGCTTCCCCGGTGACCTGAGCGATGTCGGCGAGGGCTTTGCGAAGAACTACGGTACCTACGGGGCGGTGGCCCTGGTCCTGCCGGGTCACGACCTGCTGGAATACTGTGCCCTGCGCTTCGCCGCCCAGGCACTGCGGTCCCAGATCACCTTCGGTGTCGAGGATACGGACGCGGGCGACGATCGCGCCCGCGCCCTGGCGAAGCTCGCGGTGGATTACAACAGTCCGCGCTTCGCGCAGATGTCCGACGAGGGCCGCGAGGAACTGATCAATGCGTCCTTCGTCGCCTCCGTGCGCGAACTGGCGCGCCAGGATGCCAACGAGGAACTGTTCGACGGCTATTGGTACCGACTGGTGGAGGGCACCGACGCGGGCGCCGTCACCGGGACCACTGAGAAGGGTGAGGAGGTCCGGGCCGATACCCTGGTGCAGAAGGTGGAGCGGCGGCTGGCGGAGCAGCGCGAGGTGCTGATCAACCGGATCACGATCAAGGATCGCACCATGTTCTTCCAGAAGGAGCAGGCCAATGCCTATATCGACATGGTCTCGAAGCTGGAGGAGGAGGTCCGCAAGGGGCACCAACTGGTCGATAACGAGGCGCCGGGTCTGGTGACGGCCGCGCGTGAGGGCGAGGCCGTCACCGGGCTCAAGCTCGACCCGATCCAGGAGCGCTATCTGGTCGTGCGCCTGCTGGAGGTCTGCGGCAAGACCTGGCTCACCGCGGCGCGCCAGGAGGAGCAGGCGACCGAGGCGAAGGATATCGTCAAGTCCCAGAAGAAGCGCGCCGAACTGCGCGATCTCACCTATGAGAACCTGCGCAAGGCGGCGGCTAGCCGGCGGCTCTTCAATCGCGATCAGGACTTCATCCAGGCCAAGGAGGAGGCGCAGGCGGTCTATACCCAGGCCAAGGGCGCGGCCCTGCGCTATCTGGATGCACGGGTGCGCCTGATGCAATTGCGCGGTCTGCTGGAATTCCTGCAGGGGCGCTCGCGCCAATACGTCCGCCTGGCGACCCGCATGGACGGTCTGGTCAAGGAATTGGAGAAGGAGGCGGCCCGGCTGATGGCCGGTGAAACGGCCGTGTTCCCAACCTACAGCATGCGCGTGGAGGTCTTCGAGACCCTGGACGAGCCGCGTCGTCGTATCTGGCAGCGTGTCTACAGCCGGCTCTTCATCGAAGACGGTCACTTCGTCAGCACCTTCGATCGGCAGTTGCTCGCCCAGGCCATTGCGACGGAATTGAAACCGGTGGTGCAGGACGGCGGCCGCGTGGTCGCCAAGGGGGTGGACCAGACCGTCGCCGATCTGCGCCGTGCCATGACCCAACTCGGGCGCGAGCGGCTGCGCGGGCGCATCTTCGGGGGCGGCGACGGGCAGTCGGGGCTCGACGTGATCTCCGGTCTGGACCTTGAGGCCCGACTGATCCTGGAACCCGGTAAGGCACCCGGCGAGCCGGTGACCGATGACGAGGTGGCGGCCTATCGCAAGCGCAAGGTCCTGGCGCTCGGGCAACTGGCGGGGGTGATGGCACGGGTCAGCGCGGCCGAGTCCGCCGCACTCGCCGACGGGGTGGTGACCAACCGTACCCGGCTGGTGGTCCTGGGCGTGGATACCGAGTCAGCGGGGCGCGGTGCCCAGGCGTTCCAGGATGGGCTCATCGATGTGCTGAGCGACGGGGGCCGGCAGGTCAAGACCACGCGCTGGCACGACCCGCGTCTGATCGTGGTCCATGACGTGGTGATGCCGATCCCGCTGTATTATTTCGAGGCCTTGGTCGAGGAGATCGAGCCGTCCTATCTCAAGCTCGCCGGGGACGAGCGGCGCGGCTTTCGCCTGCACACGGACCGTCATTGGGAGGACGCCCTGCCGAACCTCAACCCGCGCCGCGCCGAGGTGTCCGCCGGCTGGGCGCTAAAGACGCTGACGACGGGGCTGATCGCGCGGGTGATCGGAATCGATGCGGTGGCGGTCGAGGGGACGGATCTGGACCTCTTCGTCTGGCGGCGCCAGAGCGGCGCCCCCTTCGTGCTCGGGGCCGAGTTCGTCCTGGCACTGGCCAAGATCGGCGCCATCCACGACGACCTGCACCTGCGCGCCTCCCTGGAGGACCAGGTCCGGCAGCAGTTGGCGGCGATGTCGGGGGAGGCGCGGGAGGAGCGCCGTCAGGAGTTGATCGCCCAGTTGACGGCCGACCTGGACCAGATCAGTGTCAAGCGCGTCCAGGGGATCGAGGGCTCCGCCTACGACTATCTCAACGGCCCGGTCATGCGCGCCCTGCTGCACGGGTTGAAAGAACTGCCGCGCGACCCGGAGGGCGCGCGGGAGGTTCGGCGGGAGCAGAAGCGGTATTAACCCAGGAAAAGAAGTTTAGCCGCAAATGAACGCAAATTGACGCAAATAATCGGAAGACTTGGCCTCTACTGAATGTTCGCCGTCCGGGTGACGCCCGCGACGATGCTAACCAGCAGGGTTATTTGCGCTTATTTGCGTTTATTTGCGGCCAAATTCTCTTTCTAGGTTTAAGGACTCCAGCTCAGGAACCATGCCCAGACCCACCCTCCTGATCGGCTTCGGCGCCTACGGCCTGGATGCCTTGCAGCGGCTACTGCATCAATCGGCCCTGCGCGGCGTGCTGCGCTGGCAGGAGACCCAGAGCGGCGGGGTCGCCTCGGCCCAGCGTCACTTGCGCGACCTGGCCCTGCTGGCGCTCCCGGACCCGTTCGAGCGCTCGGCCGTCGGCACCGCGGTGGGCGGCGCCGGTGCGCCGCAATTCCTGACCGACCTCTATCGCCAGATCAAGGCGCCGGCGGCGGACCAAAGGACCGAGCCGGGGGCCGCGGCGGCGCTGGTGCGGCGCATCGCCGATGCGTTGGTCGCCCAGACCAGCTTCGATCGGCGTGACCCCGTCGGGCTTGACCTCATCGTCCTGGCCCGCCCCGGCGTGCCGGACGCGATCCCGCACCTCGATATCCTCCTCCAGCACTGTCTGGAGTCCCTGGCCGACTCCAGCTTCTTCAAGGTCGCGGTGCAGGGGGCCGCGAATCTCAACTGTATCCTGATCCTGGACTTCGACGACTACTGGCAGGGCGCCGGCGCCCCGGCGGCGGTCGCGACGGCGCGGTCGCTGCGCGCGGCGCTGCGCAACTCCATGCAGGGCTGGGAGCGTCGGCGCTCGGAGCGCCAGGCGGGCGTGGAGCGCTGTTATCTGGTGGATGGGCGTACCGCGGTCGGTTACCGCCCGCCCCATGTGCGTCTCGACGAGGCCGTGCTGTTTCTTGAACTGCTGCTGTTCGAGGGTCTGCGCACCACCCGGCAGGCGCTCTATCAACAGGCGTCGCTCGCCCAGCCGGTCACCGCCACCTTCGGCATCCGCCTGCTGGAGGAGAGCACCCTGGTGCGCAGCCGCGAGGCGGCGGCGACCTTCGGGCGCCGCTGGCTCGACGCCCTGATCGGCGACCAGGAGCAGTGCCCGGACCGCCAGGCACGGCGGGTGCGCGAGACCCTGGCGCCGTTGCGCTGGGAGGCCATCGAGCGGCGCATCGATGACGGCCGCCTGGAGGACCTGTTCGACGTCCGTGCCGAGCAGTTGGTGAGCGCCCTGACGGCCGTGCCGGAGCCGCAGACCGCCGACTGGCCCGAGCGCGTCCAGGAGGTCTTCGCCCGTGAGCGCCAGGCCCTGGGGCAGGCACTGGACCGGGCCGGCTGGGAGATCGTCACCGCCATCAAGGAGGCCCACCTCAAGGACCTGGACCAGCGGGTGGTGGACGCGGTGGACGCCGACCTGCACGACGACCGGGCGCCGGCCTCGCTGACCCTGGTGCGCGCCGCGCTGGACGAGGTTCGCCGGGGACTTGCGGACGGGGCGGACCGCGGTCGGCTGCCGGTCGCGCAGAGCACCGACCCGCTGCAGCGCCTGGGGGTGCTGCACCGACAGTATCGCGCCCAACTCGATGAGTGGTTGACCAGCCAGGGCCGGGCCCTGCAATGGTTCTGGCCCCTGTTCGCCCTGGTGCTCGCCCTGGGGCTGGCCGCTCTCTCGGTGCGGCTCGTCTACGAGATCAACCCGCCGGGTCGGGACTGGCTGGATGCGTTGGTGCAGGCGCTGCGCACCATGAATCATCCACTGTCCTGGACCCTGGTCTGGTTTGTGCTGCTCTGGGCCGTCCTGGCACTGCGGGTCCAGCCGCTGATCACCGGGCGCATCGCGCGCGCCCAGCGCTTTTACAGCAGTGCCCAGCGGGGCCGCTTCCACGACCACCTGCGTGACCTGGTGGACCCCTTGCGGGAGTCGCTGTTGGCGCGGGTGCGCCGAAACCTGCGCGCCAGCCTGACCAACGAGGTGCAGAAGACCCTCACCCGCATCGGCGAGCGCCTGGCCGAGCGCGGGCGCGAGATGGTCTGGCTGCGGCGCCAGCTAGCCGAATTCCTGCGCCTGAGCAGTCAGCCGGCCATGGCGGTACGCCACTGGGTGCGGGGCGCGGCGGGCCTCGAGACCATCATGGCGGTGCGGCCGCTCGAGCGGATTTGCTACCCGCAGGACGACCTGCCCCGTCCCTTCGCGGGCTGGAGCGAGCACTACTGCGACGCCTTTCTCGATCCGCTGCGCTTCATCGATATCCTGAGCAAGCGCTACGCGGATGCCGAGGAGGAGGAGCAGGCGCGGCGCACCGCGGCCGATGACTGGCCGCAGCGCCGCCGTGAGTTGATCGACTTCATCGACGACAGCAAGCTGGCCCCCGCCTGCCGCTTCCTGCAGGATACCGGCGTCGCGCAGGAGCGCCGCTGGTGCATCGCCGCGCCGCGCTGGCGCGCCATCCCGGGGATGGTCGATGAACTCAACAACCGGCTCGGTATCATCGACGAGGATATCGTGCCTGCCGCCGACCGCTCGCGGGTCTATCTGCTGGTGTTGCAGACCGGGGTGGCGGCGGTCAATCTGGAGCGGGGGGAGGGCTGGGCCGGGTTCTGAGGGGCCAGCGATCGGGACCCCAAGCGCCCTCGACCGTGACTAGGCCGGGCACCATATCATTAAGGCACGAGGGCGCGCCGGTCGGCATGTTCGAGGCATGACGCTAAGACTCAAGAAAGAGTATTTGGCCGCAAATGAACGCAAATAGGCGCAAATAAATCTGCTGGTTAGCAGCGTCGCGGGCGTCATCCGGACGGTGAGCATGGAGTAAAGACCAAGTTTCTGATTATTTCCGTTAATTTGCGTTCATTTGCGGCTAAACTGCATTTTCTGCGTAAGAGAGTACCCCATGTCACTGCAACCCAAGTCCATCCTGACCTTCGACGACTGGCTGGCGGGCGAGCGTGCCGCGCTCGAGTCGCGCAGCGAGTACCGCGACGGCGAGGTCTTTGCCATGACCGGGGCGCTGGAGCAGCACAATGCGGTGGTAACCAATATCAGCGGACAATTGTGGATGCAAATGAAGGGTCGCCCCTGCCGCGTCTATGCCAACGACATGAAGGTCCGTATCCGTTCGGCCAACGCCGGCACCCTGTCGGTGGCTGAGATCTATGACAAAGTCGACCTGGAGCACGCGTGATCGCCGCCGCCCCCTGGCTGGTCCCCTTGGTGGTCTTCGCCGTCGCCCTGGCGCTGGCGCTCGGGATCAATGCCGCGGTCATCGCGCGGCGCCCGACCCGCGACAGCGCCGCCCTGTGGACCGCGGTGCTGGTCTGGACCGCCGGCCCCCTGGCCGCGCTGGTGCTCTATGCCTGGACCCTGCAACTGGTGGATGCCGCCTGGTGGCACCGGGGCTGGCACCCGCTGTTCGACGCGACCGGCCTGCGGCTGGCGCTGCCCTGGCTGCCGCCCCTGGACCTGCGGGTCCCCTCGCCGGTGGGTCCGGATGGACTGCGCCTGGCCCATCCCGAGTGGTGGGCGCTCGCCATCCCCTTCGTGGTCTGGCTGGCCGTCCTCCTGACGCGGCTCGTACTGCCGGCCCCGGTGCGTGCCCCCGATCAGGCGCGCCCCGGGGCCTGGCTGGCCGGCTCCGCGGGCTTCGAGAATTCCCGCCGCTGGGTGCTGTGGGCCCTGGTCCCGCCGTTGCTGCTGCTGCTCCTGTGGAGCGCCCCCGACCTGGGGGAGGGGCTGGCGCAGGAGCGGGCCGCGCCCTGGGGCCTGCTTGCGGTCGTTGCGATCACCCTCATCGCCATCGCATTCAGCCGCGGCCCGGACGCCGCGGCGGCGACCGACCAGGCGGGCGCGGCGCCGCCCGCGGCCCCCGGCGACTGGGCGGCGGCGCTGCGCGGTGCCGGCTTCGCCGTCCAGACCCTGTGTCGGCTCCCGGCCACCGAGGCGGCGCCGGAAAGCCGCGAGCCCGGGGCACGCGCCCTGCTCGACCAGTGGCCCTTCCTGCGGGAGCGCCGCGTCGCCCCGGAACTGATCGAGGCCGTCGCCGACCTGTTCGGTCCGGACGCGACGCGGCGCGGCGGGCGCAACCGGCTGATCCTGGCGGCGGACGACGCCGGTCAGTTGGAGGCCCTGGCGGTCGCGATCCAACTGACCCACCTGCGTCTGGAACTGGTGACCCTGGTCGTGGTCCCGCAAGCCCCCGCGGCCTTCGCCGCGCGGCTCGCGCCCTGGCTGCCAGGCCCCGAGGCGATCCACCTGCCGCGGGCGGCTGTGCCCATCGACAGCACCGCCATGGCCTGGGTGCTGGATGTCGGCACCCTGTCGGAGCAACTGGCGGACCTGGGCGACAACCCCGTGCTGCTCGGGCGCATCGGTCTGACCGTGTGGTTCGACCTGGACGCCTATTCCGGGGTCCGGGCCGCCAACTTCTGGGCCCTGTCCCACCGTCTGGATCGGCTGCTGCGTGCCCGCGGCGCCCAGGAGGCGCGCTCACTCACCTTCGCGCGCGATCACCGCGGCCATGAGGCCAACTTTGCCGCCTTTTGGTCGCAACTGCTGCCCTACGACTATCAGCCCGAGGAGCGGGTGCTGGTTGCCCGGCGGCGCCCCCATCCCATCGCGATCCACCTGCTGGAACCGGGCGCGGACTCAAGGCCCCCAGACCCCGCCAATCCGGACCCTGGCGACCCCAGCCTGGCGGCCCTGCGGGCCAGCGTGGCGGCGGGGTGGCGCACCCGGTTCGACCCGCCGCCCACCCTGGACCTGGTGCGGGCCGGCGACTTCCTGCAGCAGCAGGTCGGCGGGCACCGCCTGGCCGAGCGTCTGGCGCCCGACCCGGCGGACGCCGCGGCGCGGATCCTGGAGGTCGGCGCCGCGCAGGTGCTGGCGCTGGCCGACCTGCTGGCCCAGGGCGGGCGCGCCCTGACCGCCTTGCCGACCCACCAGGTGGGCCTGCTCGCGGCGCCCGGCAACCCCTATGTGCGGCACCTCCTGGCGCAGTTGGCGCAGGACCCCGAGGCCTTCTTCCGGCGCGTGCGGCGGTTGGTCCCCGGGGTGCCGCAGCCGGCGATCGTGCGCCGCCATCTGCTGCTTGCCCTGCGCGAGATGGAGGCCGTGGCGAGCGGGCTGCTCGATACCTTCCAGTGGCGCGACGCGATCCTCGACCCGGTCTTGGAGGAACTCGCCAACCGCCACGAGATCGCGCGGCGCGACGTCCGTTTTCTGGACGACAACCTTGTTCTCAAGGTCGATACCGGCTATCGCAGTTCGGCGGCGCAGTATCGCCCGGGGCCCCTGGACACCGTGGGCGATCAGTTGGTCTCGGTGGTCCTGCGCGAGGCCGGGGGGGCCCTGGCCCTGCTCCAGCGCATCGACCCGGAACGCGCCACCATCGTTGCCTATCCCCGGCGCGTCTTCCAGGTCGCGGGTCAGTCCTACCGCATGAACCCCTGGCCCGCGACCAGCGCAGCGGCCATCAGGCGCGCAGGCGTTCTCTATTGCACCCGCACCGATGACCCGGCACTGACCTGGCGGGTGAGTGAGCCGCGCCTGCGCCGCACCCAGGTCGACACCCGCCACAACCAGGTCTTCCTCGACCAGGGCGGCCTGAACAAGGTCGTGATCCAGACCTGGTACGAGGAGGAGGTGACCGGCATCATCGAGGTCCGGCCCGAGCGCCACGGTGCCTTGCGCCGCAGCGAGCCCCTGTGGGGCGAGCCCATCGAGAGCCTGGCCTTCCCCACCCAGGGGCTGCTGCTGCGCTTCCTCGCCGAGGACCTGGACGAGGCCCCCGCCGCCCTGCACTCCATCGCCGCGGCCCTGGGTCAGGTGTTGGCGGTCCATGTCGGGGTGGAGGAAGACGCGGTCCTGGTCATGGCCGCGCAGGGGCTCAAGGTTGGCCGACGCCGCGAGTCCGGCCTGGTGATCCTGGACCTCCATCCCCAGGGCCTCGGGCTGATCGATGCGCTCAATGACGACGACGACCTGCTGCGCCGGCTGCTCGCGTACACCCGCGACTGGCTGGCCGAATGCCCCTGTGCCGCCGCGGCCGGTTGTCCCCTGTGCCTGCAATCCCCGCCCGCGATCGCCGCCACCCGCCATTCGGTCGAGCGCCGGCTGAGCCGCGGCGAGGCGGTGGAGGTCCTGCGGCGGGTGTTGGGGGGTTGAGGGCGGCGCCTCCACCCACCGGTTGCGCACCTGTCCGACGGCGACTCAGACCCTGCTGCCTGGTTCCTGCCGTATACTGATCAGACTGACCAGTCCCGGAGGATTTTCCATGCGTCAATGGGCGTTACAAGATGCCAAGGCCCGCTTCAGCGAGGTGGTACGGCTGGCGTGCGAGCATGAGCCGCAGGAGATCACCTTACGCGGTGAGCCCGCGGTGGTGGTGTTGTCTCGCGTCGAGTTCGACCGGTTGACCAAACCGCGCGAATCGCTGGTGGAGTTCATGCGGCGCTCTCCTCTATACGGGGCGGATGACCTGGAGTTGGTGCGCGATCAGAGCCTCACGCGCGAGGTCGAACTGTGAGTTGGCTCATCGATACCAACGCCTTATCCGAGTTGAAAAGCGCACTGGTGCATGGCCTCACCCTGATGACCCGCAACCTGGCCGACTTCACGCTGCCCTCGCTACGGGTCGTCAATCCCTGGGACGAGTAAGCCGGAGTGCCGTCAGCGGTGTTGGTGGTGGATGCGCTACGCTTATCCACCCTACAATCGTTTTTTTCTTATTTGCGTCCATTTGCGTTCATTTGCGGCCAAATCATCTTCGTGGGCAACCGACGTAACCAGCGTGGCAACAAACAACCGAGCCCTTCTGATCGACCTGCGCGACCGCCTGCTGGCCTGCGCCGCGGCGGTGCCGCCGCGCGCCGAGTCCTTTCACCGTGAACTCACGGCGCTGCTGGCCGAGGTCGAGGGTGCCCTGTCATGGCGCGGGGTCCTGGGCCGGGGTCAGAGCACGCCACGGCTGGCCCCCCGGGTGGCGGCGCTGGCGGCGCGCGGCGAGGCGCTGCACGGGCTCTTCGACCGGCTCGCCCGGATCGAGGGGCAGTTGGCCGCGGCCGCGCAATCCCTGGAGCGGATCGCGGCCCCGGGGCTGCGCGAGCCGGACTGCATCCCCGCGATGCTGGGGCACCTGGGTGCGGAGACGCGCCGCCTGGGCCGGCAGGTGCGGACCGACGACGACCTGATGGTCGATCAGCGTCGTTGCGAGACGACGGGGGTCGCGAGCGCGCGGCTCACGCAGGCCCTGGCCCTGTGGCTCAGCGCCGAGACAGTGCTGACCCGGATTCGCGCCTCCAGCCGCACCGCGGCCCTGGAGGCGGCCCTGCCGGAGCTTGGCGAGCGGCTCTGCCGCACCGGGCCGACCCCGGAGTGGCAGGCCGAGGTCAAGGCCCTGGTGGACCCGCTGGAGCAGTTGGCGAGCCGCGAGCAACCGCGCGAGATCACCCAAACGCAGTTGATCATCAAGGCCCTGCCGCGCTGGGCCCGGGCCCTGGGCGAGGACTGCGACGCCGGCGACGCCCTGGCCGAGCGCTTCACGGCCAGGCGCAAGGACTGGCCCGGGGAGGATGATCGGACCTTCGAGGAACTGTTCGAGCAGGCGCGCGCCCTGGAGCAGGACCTGGTGGGGCGCGCCGCCGAGCGCCGCCGCGCCGGGCTCGCGGACCTGGGGGCGCGCTGCGCCCTGTTTGCGCAATTGGTGGGGGCCGATCCGGACCTCGACGAACTGGTCCAGGATCTCAGCGCCGAGACACCGGACAATCCCCGCGACCACGAGGACTGGTGCGAGCAGTTGCGGGACGCCGACGAGGCCTTCCGCAACCGCGTGAAGCGCTCCGAGACGGCCCTGTTGGCGACCTTCAGCGCCGACCTGGGGGACTGCCGGACGCGCCTGGAGGCCCTGGGTGCGACCCCGCGCCAGCCGGCGCGCGACGCGGAGCTGGCCCGGCTGCGCGATGACTTCGCGCGCCTCGCGCGCACCGGCCCGGGTGCCGACCCGCTGAGCCTGCTCAACCAAGTGGAAGGGGCGCGCGGGTTGCGGGCGGACCTGGAGGCATTGGAGGCGGCGCTCCATGAGGACGACGCCGCGCTTGCAGCGGCACACGCGGACCTGGAACGGCGTCGGTGCTGGCTGGCGGAGCGCGCGCCCGGGTTGGGGATCGTGGTTCCGACGATGACGGTGGGCAACCAGGCGTCAGGCGCCGCCGACGCCCAACTGGCGCAGCAGGAGCGGCTGCTGAGCGGCGCCGAGGCCCGCTTCGCCCAGGTCGGTCGGGAGGCGATCGAGGCAGCCAACCGGCGAATCGACCAACTGCTGGCGGTGCTGACCCCGGAGCGTATCGCCGCGGCGGGACTGGACCTGGCGGCGATCCCCGCGGCGCCGGACGAGGGCCTGGGCCGGATCGACGACACCCTGGGGCAGGTCCGCACCCGGCTCGTCGCACTCGAGTCGCTGGCGGCCGACGAGGAGCAGTCCCTGACGGCCAGTGCCGCGCAGTTGCGGCAGGTGCTGGAGCTGATCCCCGCCGCACCGCTCGGCCGCCACGACCGCGACGACCGCGAGGCCATGCTGCGGCAGTTGCAGCAGTGGCGCCCGGACGCCCCGGCCGACCCGGTGGAGCGACTCACCGCGCTGCGCGAACTGATCGAGAACGCGCGGCATATCGAGCAGCGGATCGCCGCCGCCGCCCGGCAATTGCAGGCGCGCCGCGAGGCCCTGGGCGAGCGGCTGCGCCGCTTCAATGGGCTCTTTCTCCAGGGCTACTGTCCGGACCTCTATGGCCGGGTCGAGGCCCTGGTCCACCCGCCGGCGCAGACCCGCTGGCCGCGCGGCGCCGAGGCGGGGCAGTTGCAGGAGGCCGAGCGGCTGTTGCGATTGCTGGAGCGCCAGGCGCAACGCCTGGCCGCGCGCGAGATCGGCGAGACCCTGCAGGTCCTGGAGCGGCAGGCCCGGCGCGGCGCGGACCCGCAGGTCCGGGCCCTGGTCGCCACGGTCCAGGGGCTGCCACTGGAGCAACCACCCCCGGCGCGCCTGCGCCGCCAGTTGGCCGAGCAACTGCGCACGCTCGGCCTGGAGCGCCCATGACCGGCCCCCAGGAGTCCAAGGCATCATGACTGATCTGGAACAACTTTGGTCCTGGCCCGCCCTGGCCGGCCTGCCGCGCAGGCCCCCTCCGCTCACCTGCGAGCACGGTGTCCTCGGCAGGGAGTCCGGGGGCGCGCCGGCGTTCCAGTGGCTCGCCGCCAGCCCCGGCTGCTCCGGCCCGACCTCGGACCTGGCCCGGGAGCTGGCGCTGGGGGCCGAGGACGTGGTCCGCGACACCCTGCTGTGGCACAGTCGCGCCGGGCTGCACCAGGCCGTGCGCTGTTGGGCGCCGCAGCACCAGGGGCGCCCCCCCGTGCTGGAGCGGGAAAAGCAGGTGCTGGAGTGGGCGCGCCCGGCCGACCTGCCCGCCGCCCTGGGCGCCCTGGTCCTGCTGCCGCTGGCGGCGGACCGCGACGATTCGGCGTGGCGGGACGGCGTGCTCGACCCCTTCGCCGGGCGCCTGTTCTTCACTCTGGCGCCCACGGCCATCCCGCCCGCGGCCCTGACGCCGGCGGCACTGGCACAGACCATCCGCACGGGCACCGCGGAACTGCGCCGCCGCTGCGAGGAGGGCGTGCTGGCGGACCTCTACGCCCGGCTGCTGGCCGGACACCGCGGGGTCTACCCGGCGCGCGAGCTCGAGCCGCTGGGCCCCGCCGCCCTGGCCGCCCTGCTGCTGCCCCTGCCGCGCGACCTGGCCGACCGCCTCTCGCTGCTCGGCTGGCTGCCCTCGACCACCCAGGACCCGGGGCCACTGGATCGCCAATGGGACCTGATCCTCGGCGGCGACGCCGCCGCGCCGCCGCCCTCGGGCGAGCCGGCGCCGGGCGCGGCGCTGCGGGCGCGCGCCCTGTCCATGGCCCAGGCGATCCTCGGGAATGACCCGCGCGCCTTGCCCCAGGCGGCGCCGGCCCGCGCCCCGACTCCGATCCCGACCAAGTTGACCCTGTGGGGTCCCTCCGGCTCCGGCAAGACCGTATTCCTCGGCCAACTCTACTGGCAGTTGAGCGGTTCCCGGCAGGACGACTGGGTGGTCTATCCGGGCGAGACCGGGCTCGATTTCCTGGAACTGATGCGCGACACCATGTATTCGCGCAATGCCTTTCCGCCCGGCACCACGCTCGGCAGTGCGCTCGCCATCGTCTGCCACCTGGTCCACCGCCACACCGGGGAGCGGGTGACGCTGGCCTTGGAGGACCGCGCCGGCGCGGACTACGAGGGGCTGCACCAGGAGGTCCAGGAGCGGCTGCTGGCGGCCGACGGCATCATCCTGCTGCTGGACCCCAAGCGGCAGGACGATCGGGTCTTCAACGAGGTCTCGCACACCTTCGAGCGCCTGCTGCTCGCCGCCGGGCGGGTGGCACAGCAGGACCCCCGGCCGGTCGCCGTCTGCGTGACCAAGGCCGATGAGCTGATCGAGACCCCGGACGACTATCGCTGCGCCCTGACCGACCCCGCGGGCTTTGCCGCCGCGCACATCGACCAACGCCTGCACCATTATCTGGAGACCCGCTTCGCCCGCTTCGCCCTGTTCCCGGTCTCCGCCGCCGGGGTGCGGATGCGCTTCGGGGCCATCGAGCCGGTGGTCTTCTACGACGAACTGCTGCGCCCGCGGATCAACTGCGGCCAGCCATTCAACCTGCTCGCACCGATCGATTGGCTGATCAGGCAGGTGGCGGTATGAGCCCAGAAAGAGGAGTCATCCACAGATGAACACAGATGAACACAGATGATTTGCTGGCTTACGTTTGGTCCGAGGCTCACCGTGCGGGTGATTGTGACAGTGGCGATAACCGTATGACAATGCGAAGAACATCTGTGTTCATCTGTGTTCATCTGTGGATCTTGCGATGAGCGATTCCCTGGACGACGCTGCGGACGACTCGTTGAATGGCCTATGGCGCTGGCCCGCGCTGGCCGGGGCCGCGGCCCTCGCGGGTGAGGACCTGCATTGCGCGCTGGGTATCTGGGGCAAGGTCCACGGCGCGGCGTCCGATTACCGCTGGATCGCCCGCAGCCCCGGCTTCGGCGCCGGGTGCCCGGACCTGCACCGGTACCTGCGCATCGGCGCCGAGGATCGGGCGGTCCGCACCACCGCCTGGCGCGTGCCCTGGGCGGCGGCACCGGACTATTTCGCCATCGGCACCTATCCCAGCCGCGCCCTGGATGCCGCGGGGCGCGGCGCCGTCCTGGAAAAGTGGGTGCTGCACTGGCGGCGGCCCCAGCCCGGGTTCCCGGTCGCCCTGGCCGCCGCCGCGCTGCTGCCGGTCGTGGCCCAAGGCGATGATGGGCCCTGGTGGGACCGGGTAGGGGAGGGCGACTGGCAGCGGCCGGACTACGCGCTCGGGCTGGACCTCTACCCGCCCGTCAGACTCGATCGCGCCGGGCTGGAAAGGGTCATCGCGGCCGGCATCGAGTCCCTGCTGGCGGCCCTGGACCAGCCGCGCCTGGCCGCCGTTTACGCCGGCCTGCTCGCCGGGTCGCGCCCGGTGCTGCCGCGCGGTCTGCAACGGCCCCTGCCGCCGGGCGCGCTGGCCGCGCTGCTGCTGCCCCTGTCCCCGGCGCAGGCCGAGCGCCGCTCCCTGTGTGCCTGGGTGCCCGCGACCCTGATCGACCCGCGCGACCTGGGCCGCAACTGGGACCTGGCGGGCACCCAAGACGCCGGTCCCGGTCCGGACCCCGCGCCCGAACACCAGGAGCTCGGCGCCCTCTTGGCCGCCGCCCTCTATGCGCGCGATCCGGGATTGCTCACGGCGCAAGGGCCAGGAGCGCGGGCGTCCCGCCCGCGCGCGGGCGGGACGCCCGCGCTCCCAGAGGCGCCCGGCCTCCACCCGCACCCCCGGCTGCACCTGGAGCCCACCGCGCCCGAGCGTCCCGCCCTGCGCTATCTGCATGAATTCGCGGACAGCATCAACCTGCGCCGCCTGGACCTCGCGCGCCTGGCCGCGGACCTGGCGGCCCCCGCCGCCTGGCCTCCCATGGCCCCTAACGAAGACCCCGCCGGGCACCCACTGATCCGCTGGATCGCTGTCCTGCAAGAGCGCCGCCCCGCCGGCGCCGATGCCGCCGACTGGGCCTTCAAGATCGATCAACTGCGCGCCGCCGCGCTCTTCGTCCTGCCGCACCCCGACACCCTGGACCTGGTGGGCCTGCCCCAAGACCAGCGCGTTCCCGCCCTGCTCGCCGCCCTCGCCGCCGACCCCGCCGCGGTTGGCGGCCACCTCGCCGCCCACGGTGCCCCGGTCCTGCGCCGGCTCCTGGAACACAGTCGCGCCTGCCCGGATGCGTCCTTGGTCAGCGATCTGCGCACCTGGATGCGGCGCTGGCTTGCCGCCACCGGCAACCCCGACCTGACGCGGGCCTTGAGCGACCTGCTCTGACCCTCCGTGTCCCCGGTGTCCCCGGCGTCTCCGGTGTCCCCGTAGGATGGGTAGAGCGCAGCGAAACCCATCCATTGCGCCCACCGACGGCACCGAATGCTGGGTTTCGCTGCGCTCTACCCAGCCTACAGACCTCGACCCCTGGCCCGCGGCCTTACCCCAAAGTCCGGGTCAGGCCTCAAACTCCACCTTGTCATAGACCTCACCCAGGGTCAGGGTGCAGCCGATGGACTCGAAGCGGATCGGCACCGCGGGGTCCGTATAGGCCTCGAGCAGCCAGCGGCCATCGGCCTGACGCGTGAACAGATCGACGGCGGGCCGGTCCTGGGCGATCAGGACATACTGACGCAGGCTCGGCAGGTCGCGGTAGAGGGCGAACTTGCCGCCGCGGTCGTAGCCCTCCGTGGAAGGAGACAGGACCTCAGCCACCAGCGTCGCATCGGTCAGCACGTCACGGCGGCGGTCGTGAAACATCGGCCGTTCGCACAGGACCACGACATCCGGATAGGCGCA
Source organism: Candidatus Thiodictyon syntrophicum (assembly GCF_002813775.1). Taxonomy (NCBI): domain Bacteria; kingdom Pseudomonadati; phylum Pseudomonadota; class Gammaproteobacteria; order Chromatiales; family Chromatiaceae; genus Thiodictyon; species Candidatus Thiodictyon syntrophicum. The sequence goes on along the minus strand of NZ_CP020370.1, from coordinate 4,123,717 downwards.
GGCGTCGGCGACCTCCACGCGCAGGCGCATGTCGTTGGCCAGCACCGTGCAGGGGCGCGGTTTGAGCTGTTGGCGCAACTCGCTGGCCAGGTTAGTGCTGATCAGGTTGTGGTTGTACGAGGCCCCGGCCATGGCGAAGACCTCGCCCGCGACATATTCGTGCTTCGCGTCGCTGCACGCCCGCTCGGTGGCCAGATAGTCCTCGAAGCTGTAATAGGGTTGCGGCTGAATCGACATGGGTTTGCTCCTGGTGTCACGCGCGTGAGTATAGTCCCGGGGGCTGCCGGTCCGGAAAGGCGGTTGCAACCCACGGATGTTGAAGGTTAGCCTACGCAGACGCCAACGACGATGGAGCGCCTGTCCGGTGGACGCACCCACGACCGATCTTCCCGTTCGTCTCCTGCACCTGTCGGATCTCCACTTCAGCACCCGCTCGCAGTGGGACGCCGACCCGATCCTGCGCGCCCTGGCCCGGTTCATCGCCGCGGATATCGCCGCGCACCAGCTCTATCCGGACCTGGTGGTCATCACCGGCGACCTCGCCAACGCCGGCCGGCGCGAGGAGTACCAACTCGCCCGGCAGTGGCTGGACGGACTCTGGTCCTGTCTCACCAGCGATCCGGCCACGCCCCTGGCCCGGGACCGCCTGCTGTTGGTACCCGGGAATCACGATGTCGACTGGGGCCTGATCGAGCCCGGCGCCCGCGATGCCCACCGGGCCATGCTCGCGGCGCGGACCCAGGACGCGATCACCGACCGCCTGAAGACCAAGGCGACGCGCGAACTGCTTCTCAAGCGCCACGCCGCCTACCTCAGGTTCTACAGCGACTGGCTGGGCCCGCGCCAGGCCCGGCCCTGGTGGCAGCGCAGCATTGTCATTCGCGACCAGCGCCTGCACGTCGCCGGGCTCGACTCCGCCTGGCTGGCCGGCGGCGACGACGACAGCCGCCTCCTGCTCAGCACCTACCAGATCAACCAGACCGTGCTCCACCCGGACGGCGAGGGCGACTGGGATTGGCGCCTCGCCCTGCTGCACCACCCCTGGGCCTCGCTCGCCGAGTTCGACCGCAACGACGCCCAGCGGACGCTGCACCGCCACCGGGACCTGATCCTGCGCGGCCATCTGCACCAGCCCGACCACTTTCGCATCGTCCCCGCCGACCCCCGCTACGCCTGCATCGAGGCCGCCGCCGGCTGCTGCTACTCCGGCAAGCCCTATCCCAACGCCTTCCAGTGGATCGAACTCTCTACCCGGCCGCGCCGGGTCGAGTTCCATTTCCGCTGCTGGAATCAGGACGATTGGCAGGTGGACCGCAACCAGCATGGGTGTCCGGAAGGGACCCACAGTATTCTGGTGCCCGTGGAGCGCGGTGCCGGGAAGGGGCCGCGAACGCCTGGCGATGTGGGGCGTGCCGCAGAGTCACCGGGGCCGGTGCCCAACCAGCCCGAAGATACCCAACCCACACAGTCTTCGGCGTCCATTGCCAATCGGGTCGCTGCCGCCGGGGTAAACCAAGTCGGACCCGCGGACGCCGGGCATGGTACCCGGTCAACGGGGTCGGCGAATGCGCAGGCGGCGTCTGCGCAACCGACGCAGGTTCCGGCGATTGTTGGCGATCAGGTCGCGCCGCCCGACGGACCCAGGGTCACATCACCAGCGCAACCGCAGAGGAACCAGGAAGACTCCCCGGCCTTTGATTGCTTCCTGAGCCACAACACCAAAGACAAGTCGGCAGTGCGTGCACTGGCGGCGGCGTTGCGCGCGGCCGGCGTCTCGGTTTGGCTCGACGAGGACGAATTGCGCCCGGGGCTCCCCTGGCAGCCCCAGTTGGAGCTCGGCATCGTCGCTTCCAGCAGCGTTGCCGTCCTGGTGGGTGCCGACGGGCTCGGCCCCTGGGAGGTCGAGGAGCAGCAGGCAGCACTCGCGCTTGCGGTCCGCGACCAGCGCCCCGTTATCCCGGTCTTGCTGTCCGATGCCCCACGGGTGCCGCAATTGCCCATGTTCCTCGCCAATCGCACCTGGGTGGACCTGCGCGCGAGTCCAGACACTGGAGACGCTGGTGGTCTTGACCGGTTGATCTGGGGGATCACCGGCAGGAGGCCCGGGGCCCCGGGGGCCGGCTCCAAGGCCGGAAGACTCAATGGCGACCCCTCGCGCCCCGACCGCGTGCAGCCTGATGCGCAGCCCGTCCCGCCGAACCCTGTCCACCAGACGGCGCCGCGGGAGATTGCCGCGAACCTGGACGCCGTCCCCGCCCTGGTGACGGCCCTGGCGGCGCACGTCAAAGTGGCGCCGCCCGCCGGTGCTCAAGAAGTGGCCGCCTGGCTCTGCCGCCGCGACGCCGACGGGGTCCGCGCGGCCATGGGCGCCTTGCGCCAGGCGGTCCGGGACGCCACCCTGGCGGTGCGCCGTGCCCAAGGCGATCTCACGCCCCTGCGCGAGCGCGCCCGCGCCATCCTCGGCTGGCTGTCGGTGCTGACCGTCCTCGACGACTACGCCTGGCCGTACGCGCCCAAGGTCACAGCCCGGTGGTTCGATGGCGCCGCCTTCCGCATCCCACTGGGCCGCAACGCCTGTATCGAGGTGCTCGCGGCGCGCTGGGCCGGTCGCCCGGCCGACTTCGAGTCCGGTCGCGACCGCTGGGACTATGGCCGCTACGATATCTCGCCCCACCCGAAGGCCGACCCGGGGGTGAACGAGCTGCTGCACATGGACCTCGAACCGGCCTTGAACTATGTGCGCCGTCTGGTCTATCAGCACATCGAAGGCAAGGAGCCGCCGCCCGTTCTCGACCCCGATACCTGGCAGGAGCTTCGTGAACGGGTGACAATCCGGCGCGATGAAAAGGGGGAGCAGCGGCGAATCGTCCTCGACGGCCGCGGTGCGACCAACGCCTTTGACTACGCCGCCGTCCTGAAGGCCATCCACGCCGACATCCCGGAGGTCCACCTGATCGTGCTGGTCGGCCCCGGCGCCGACCACCCGGAGGTCTTCCTCCTGCCCGCCGCCAAGCTCTCCGGTCAGATCAAGGAGTGCCTGGAAGACATCGAGGCGATGACATGATCCCCGACATCCCGGTCGATACCCGCGTGGAACTGCCGCCCTGCGGTACCTGGCCCGCATCCGTCCACCTGTTCGACGAGGCGAGCGCCGATGCCATCCTGGCCGCCCTGGCCGCCGAGCGCCCGCTCCTGGTGCGCGGCGAACCGGGCGCGGGCAAGAGCCAACTGGCCCGGGCCGCCGCCCGGGTGCTGGGACGGGTCTTCGTCTCCAGCGTAGTCCACGCGCGCAGCGAGGCCCAGGACCTCCAGTGGGAATACGATGCCGTCGCCCGTCTGGGCGAGGCCCAGGTCCTGGCCGCCGTCCACTCGGACCTGGACCATCGGGAACGGCTCGACCCCCGCCGCTATCTGAGCCCCGGCCCCCTGTGGTGGGTCTTCAACTGGACCTCCGCCCAGGACCAACTCCGCGACTACTGCCTGTGCAAGGCGAGTCCCCCGGCGGGGCTCGCCGGCTGGACCCCGGAGCAGGGGGCCGTGCTCCTCATCGACGAGATCGACAAGGCCGAGGCGGACCTGCCCAACAGCCTGCTGGAGACGCTTGGCAACGGCGCCTTCCCGGTGCCCTGGCTGGAGGCCCCGGTGGGGCTCAGCCCCGGGGTTCCGGCACCGCTGGTGGTCATCACCACCAACGAGGAACGCGAACTCCCCGCCGCCTTCCTGCGCCGCTGCATGGTCCTGCGGCTCGACCTGCCCACCAAGCCGAGCGACCTGATCGACTGCTTGGTCAAGCGTGGCGGTGAGCACTTCGGCACGCAGTGCACCAAGGCCGTCCGCACCCTGGTGGCCGAGCAACTCGTCGAGGACCGCGCCCGCGCCCTGGACCTGGGCCGCCCGGCGCCGGGCCAGGCCGAGTACCTGGACATCCTGCGCGCCCTGGTGAATGCCCGCGGGTCGAGCGAGGCCAAGCAGAAGGCCCTGTTCTTGCGGATCGCCCGCTTCGCGCTCGACAAGACCGGGGCGCGGAGCGGGTGAGCCCATTGCCGCGACCGACACGGCGGCCGGACCCATGAAACGCGGCGCCCTGGGTCGGGCCGATCTGATCTGCTGGGCCTTGGGTCTGGACGATGCCCGTCTGGGGCGATTGGCTGAAACGCTGGGCTACCAGGAGCAGCCGCCCGCTCGAGGCATGGCAACGTGTCCTGCGGCAATCGGTGAAGTGCGTGCCATGGCACACGTAGGCGAGACGCTAACCGCAACCGCCGCGCCATGCCACCGCCAGTACCGCGTTGTCGAGTGTCGCACGCTCGCGCCGCCACTGGCAGTACCCGATCCGCAGCCTGAACTCGAACCAGAGCCGCCGGTCGCGCCCCTGGGTCCGCCGCCCCCCCTGATCCCCTGGCCGCGTCTCTGGCCCTTCCTGCGCGCCGCCCTGGGCGACCTGGCCGAGCGCAACCGTATCGACCTGCCGCGGCTGGTGGCGGCCTGCTGCCGCATCCAACCCCTGCGGCGGCTACCGCGCCTCAAGGGTCAACGCTGGGCCCCCGCGGGTCAGCTCATCCTCGACCTGCACCCGCGGCTCTACCCCTTCTGGGGCGACTTCAACGCACTCAAGACCGCCCTGCCGCGACTGCGCGGCGGGACTGGCCTGGAGATTCTGCGGATGGACCAGGGGCCGGACGGCCCCGTTCAACCTTGGGAGGCCGGGGCCTGGGGTCCGCCGCGCCCCTATGTGCCGCCCGCCGCCGACATCCCGGTGCTGATCGCCGGTGACCTGGGCTGCCTGGGCACCGCCGCCCAGCGCCAGGCCTGGGTTCGGCTCGGCCGGCGACTGGCCGGGACCGGTCGGCGCCCCGTCGTGCTGACCCCCTGTCCGCCCCGCTGGTGGGACCCGGAACTGGCCGGGCTCTACTTTCCGGTGGCACTGGACCGGGGCAGCCGCATCCCCGCCCGGCCCGGCGGACCGCGGCCCTGGCCTGCGCAAACCCTGGACCTGGCGGCGGCCATCCAAGAGGACCCGGGGGCGCGCCTGCTGCTCACCCTGCTCAGCGCCTGCGTCGCCATCCGCCCGGCGCTGCTCCGGCACCTGCGCCACCGCCTGCCCGCGCACCTGGCCGACGCCGGCAGTGAGGCCGCCGCCTGGCAGCATCCGGCCTTCACCGCCGGTGATTTCGCGTTACTCCCCGGCGACCTCACCGAACTCGGGCGCCTGCGCGCGGCCTTTCCCACTACCGGCGACGAGGACGAGCGCCGCCTCGCCTGGGCCCTGATCCGCGCCCAGCAGGGACAGGGCAGCACGCGCTCACAACGCATGGAGGAGCGAGCGCTCCAGGCGGCGGCGCACGGCCGCACCGACCCCGAGGCCGAGGCCTTCTACCAGGAGGTGGCGGCGGCCCTGACCGAGGCCGCTGCCGAGGGCGAGCACGCCCGTTGGCTCGGGGCCTGGATCACCAGTCATGCCGGACACCTGGACCGGGCCGCCTGGGACCATAGCCCCAGTTCCCATCGGCTCTGGCTGTTGGCCCACCCCGAGGCCGAACGTTCAGGCTCCGTGAACCCCGCCGGTTTCGACATCTACCGTGCGCAGGCCGCCGCGGGCCGCCCCAAGCGACCCCACTCCTGGCGCCTGGTCCAGCGCGGCGACTGGCTGGAATGGGAGTCCACGGCGGCGCCCGCCGAGACCTTCGGCAGCGGCAGCCCGGTGGTTTCCCAGATGCCTACCGGCTGGCCCGTGGTCGATGCGCAGGAGAACCGCGGCGGCGCCCCCTGGCAGAGTCTGGGGCTGGACCCGGCCAACGGGGGCGCCAGCGCACTGCCGCTGAACGCGGCCGGCTGGCGCCTGCGCACCGACTTCGAGGAACTGCTGATCGCGCCCATGGACAGGCCCGCCTGGGCCCACACCCTGGGGCGCGACGGCGACGGGCTCTTCGTCGGGTTCACCGACGGCCACGGCGAGCGGCGCGCCTACTGGTGCGCGCCCCTGGAGTGGCTGCGCTGGCCCGGATTGCCGGTTCGCGCGGCGCTGGATGCGCCCTGGGACCTTGATCGCCGTTCCGGCCACCAGAAGAAGACCGGAGGTCGAGGCTTTAGCCGGTCGACGGCGCGTCTGCGCGGCCCTGGTCCGGCTAAAGCCTCGACCTCCGGTGCGCGACGCCGACGTGTCGGCCGCAACGATCATGACGGCCTGCCCTTGAATCGCCACGGCACCTTTATCGACGTGCAGCAATTCAGGGCGTTGCGGTCGGTTGGACTGGTCCCGGCGGGCACTGGGCGGACCCTGACCCGCGATCGGTATGGGCTGCGGTTGGAGATCGCGATCAAGGGCGTTCCCATCGGCCTGCGGCGGGTCTGGCCCGGCGTCTTTCAGATGGGCTCGCCGCCGACCGAGAAGGGCCGATTCGACGATGAAACTCAGCACGAGGTGATCCTCACCCGCGGCTTCTGGCTGGCCGAAACCGCCTGCACCCAGGCCCTGTGGGAGGCGGTGATGGGCGAGAATCCCAGCCATGCCAAGGGACCGCAACGGCCGGTCGAGCAGGTCAGTTGGGAGCAAGTCCAGGGTTTCATCGAGCGCCTGAATGCCGAACTGGCCGCCTCGCTGGGTGCGCCGGTCGATCCGGCGTTGCCGGATGCCGCAGAAAGGTCCGCACAGCGGACCCTACGGTTTCGCCTTCCGACCGAGGCCGAGTGGGAATATGCCTGCCGGGCGGGCACGATGACCGCCTACTCATTCGGCGACGACTTCGATCCGAAGCTGGCAAACAATGGCAGCGAAACGGTCGCTGTCCGCTCCCTTCCTCCCAACCCTTTGGGATTCTACGAAATGCACGGTAATGTCGATGAGTGGTGTCAGGACTGGTTCGGGGACTACCCGACCGGTCCGGTGGTCGATCCTGAGGGTGCTGATTCAGGCGAGGGGCGTGTGCTGCGCGGCGGCGGTTGGGCCGACGAGGCGCGGCGCCTGCGCTCCGCGTCCCGCTTCCACTGCGTCCCCGGCGACCGCGGCCATTACTGCGGTTTCCGGCTTGCCCTAGGTCCCGAGCCCGGCCAGGCAGGAAATGGGACAAAGGCAGGGAGCGGGGCCGGACTGCCCGCGCAGGGAGCGAGCGCGAGCGAGCGGAAGGCGCGGGCGGTCAGGCCACGCGGGACCTCAGGAGGCACGCGGACATGAAATACCGATTCTTTCAGATCCCGGTCCAGGAGCCGGATGCCCAGACCGAGGACCTCAATCGCCTGCTCGGTCAATACCGCACCCTGTCGGTCGACCGGCATCTGGTCGCTGGTCGCCGTAGGGTCCGCTGCGCGGACCACCCCCGCGCTGCCCCGCCTTTGCTGGTGCCGCGCGGACCATCTTCGCGGGTGGTCATCGGGCGTGGCGGGTGCAGCGGTCCGCACAGCGGACCCTACGGGCCGTAGGGTCCGCTGTGCGGACCACCCCTCGCAGTGCCCCCGCCCTTGATTGCGCCGTGCGGACCATCTCCAGGGCGGTCATCCGGCGTCGCGGGTGCAGCCCCGTAGGGTCCGCTATGCGGACCGCCCCTCGCGGCGCCCCCGCCCCTGATTGCGCCGTCTGGACCATCGCCAGGGCGGTCATCCGCCGTCGTGGGTGCAGCGCCGTAGGGTCCGCTGCGCGGACCGCCCCCTCGCGGTGCCCCCGCCCCTGATTGCGCCGTCTGGACCATCGCCAGGGCGGTCATCGGGCATCGCGGGTGCAGCGCCGTAGGGTCCGCTGTGCGGACCGCCCCTCGCGGTGCCCCCGCCCTTGATTGCGCCGTATGGACCATCTCCAGGGCGGCTATCGGGCGTCTTGGATGCAGCGGTCCGCGCAGCGGACCCTACGGTGGGCCGACCCAGGGAGCAAAGCACCCCGCAACCGCCGATCGACGGCATCGCCCCACGCAACGCAGCCCCGGGCGGCTAAACTAATGGCACCTATCCTCCCACCCGAGGGTCCCGCGGATGTCCAATTGGCGGCGTGTCTTCGTGCCCGGCGGGACCTATGCCTTTACCCTGGTCACCGAAGGGCGGGCGCCGATCCTGGCGTCGCCGTTGGGCCGGGCCATCCTGCGCCCGGTGCTGCGCGACTGTCGGCAGACCTGGCCCTTTGAGATCATCGCCATGGTGTTGTTGCCGGACCATCTGCATACGCTGTGGCGACTGCCGGCGGGCGATTGCGCCTATCCGCGGCGTATCGGTTGGATCAAGAAGGAATTCACCAAGGCGTGGCTGGCCGGCGGCGGGGCGGAACAGCCCGTGTCCGCCTCGCGGCGGCGCCATCGGCGCCGCGGGGTGTTGCAACGCAAATGCTGGGAGCACTGCATCCGGGGCGAGCAGGACCTCGCCAACCACCTGGATTACCTCCATTACAACCCGGTGAAGCACGGGTACGCGGCCCGTGCGGTGCAATGGCCCTGGTCCTCGTTTCACCGGTATCTGCGGGCCGGTGTCTATCCGGCGGATTGGGGTTGCTCGGCGCTGGAATTCGGCGACTTGGCGGATGAGTTCGGGGAGCCGGGGTGAGGGACCTGATGCGGTCTTCGGTCCGCACAGCGGACCCTACGGATGGCCCGTCGGTCCGGGCGGGTCCCGTAGGGTCCGCTGCGCGGACCAGCCGCAACGCGAAACCGCCGACGTTGCAGTTGGCCGCGGAGGTGTTCGGTCCGCACAGCGGACCCTACGGGTGGCCCGTCGCTCCGGCTGCCGTAGTCCGCTGCGCGGACCAGCAACGCGGAACCGCCGCCGTTGCGGTTGGCCGCGAGGGTGTCCGGTCCGCACAGCGGACCCTACCGGGCGGCGGATGCCGCCCCATGGACCAGACCGCCATCCGGTCCTGCCGCCCTGCCATTGCGGGGGGCGCAGGCGAAAAGCAAAGGGCCGGCGGTGTGTTGGTAGGGGTAGCGGATGCCCCCCGAAGGCTCGCCGTCCGGCCGCCCTCTTGTTGGTGCGCGGGTTGCCGCCGCCTCACCGATCCCTGTGGGAGCGGCCTGCGGCCGCGCCGCGCCGCGCGCCGGGTGCCCGATCAGTGACCGGTCCGCCCCCCTCGCCACCCCCGGGTCCGCCCCCCGACCAGTTCCCCGCCCCCTGGGCGAGCGACTGGGGCGAGGACCCCTTCGGCCTCTGGCAGGCCTTCACCTACAAGGGCGCGCGCCAGGGTTTCCGGTGGATACCGCCGACGCCTGAGCCCTTTCTGATGGGCTCGCCCGAAGGCGAGCACGGGCGCTCCAGTGACGAGCGCCGGCACCCGGTGCTGCTGACCCGCGGCTTCTGGCTGGCGGACACCGCCTGCACCCAGGCCCTCTGGCAGGCGGTGATGGGCGGGAATCCGAGCGACTTCAAGGGCGAGCGGCGGCCGGTGGAGAACGTCTCCTGGGATGACGTGCAGGGCTTCATCGAGCGGCTCGATGCCGAGCTTGCGGCCTTTGCGGGCCGGCGTGCGACCCGACGCCTGGGCGGGGTCGATGCTGACCAAGCGTCCGACCAGCACCTGCGACTGCCGACCGAGGCGCAGTGGGAATACGCCTGCCGCGCCGGCACCACCGGCCCCTTCTCCTTCGGCGACGACCTCAGCCCGGAGCAGGCCAACTACAACGGCAACTACCCCTACCGCGGCGACCGCAAGGGGCTGTATCGGGAAGAGACCCTGGACGTCGCCTCCCTGCCCCCCAACCCCTGGGGTCTGTATGAGATGCACGGCAACGTCTGGGAGTGGTGCAGTGACTGGTATGGCGACTATCCGTCCGGTCCGGCTACCGATCCGGTTGGGCCTGACTCTGGCGAGTGGCGTGTGCTGCGCGGCGGCAGTTGGGCCAACGTGGCGCAGGGCCTGCGCTCTGCGTACCGCGGCCGCCTCGGCCCCGGCAACCGCAACCGCGACTACGGTTTCCGGCTTGCCCTAGGTCCCGAGCCCAGGCCGGCAGGGCAGGCCGGGCAGCCAGGCAGGGAGCGGGGCCGGACTGCCCGCGCAGGGAGCGAGCGGTAGCGAGCGGAAGGCGCGGGCGGTCAGGTCCCGCGGGGCGTGAGGAGGCGCCGGTCCCACCCCAACCCCAGGCCCCGCCGTCGCCCCGTCCGGCTGAAGCCTCGACCTCCGGTGCGGCATGGCCTGGGAGCGCCGCACCCCAGTGCGGCGCGATCTCGCGGATAACCCCGCCGGTGTGGCTTGAGCAGAGGCCGCGCCGCACTGGGGTGCGGCGCTCCCAGTGGCCACTGCGCCTTAACTTGATGGCAGTGACGCGGGAGCGTGGGAACGAGAAGGTCCCGCGGGGCGCGACGAGGCGCATTGCTAAGTCTGGGCGGGCAGGGTGATATCCTTGCCACCTTGACGACGACCTCGGAGACCCCTTATGGACTCTAAAGGACTTGATCCCCTGATGCGTTATCAGGAATACGCTGGCTCCCACGGGGGTTTATATTGACAAAGTAAATACGTCTGCTAGATTCCCATCAATGGACATCGCGTTCGAGCGCAACGGCGACCTGTTCGTCTGGAATCGGGCCAAGGCCGCGACGAACTGGCGAACCCATCGGGTGCGCTTCGAGGACGCCGCGGCGGTGTTTGCCGATCCGCTCTTCGTGCTGGTGGATGCCGCCCGCAACGATGAGGCGCGGGACGCGGCCATCGGGTTCGGCGCGACCGGTCGGTTACTGTATGTGGTGCACATCGAAGTCACCGCCTCGCACATCCGCATCATCTCCGCGCGGCGCGCGGAACCTGAAGAGGAGGCGCTCTATGCTCTCTGAACGCTTGCAGAAACGGCTGACGAAAGAGCGGCCGATGACCACGATTACGCTGCGCATCCCGGTGGACGTGGTGGAGTCGCTGAAGGCCCTGGCCCCGCACAAGGGGTTTTCCGGGTACCAGACGCTGTTGAAGTCCTATTTGAGCGAAGGGCTGCGCCGCGACGAGGCGCTCTATGGTGCGGACCCGACGGCACGCTTGCTCGAGGCCCTGCGCGCGCGGGGGGTTGCGCAGGAGGTGCTGGAGGCGGCCGTGCGGGACCTGGCGGCCTGAGGCCCTGGGTGGCGCGCTCCACGTCGGCCGCCCGTCCGGCTGAAGCCTCGACCTCCGGTTCGACTGCGGTCACACCGCCGCCCGCGGCGAGACCGTGCCGGTCGCGCAGCGACGCGACCGCGCAAGCCGCCGCGGCCTCGCTGCTGGCCGCTGGCTCCCACGCTCCTGCGCTCCCGCGTGGGAGCAAGTGCGGGCGCTCCGCGTCCAGTGCGAAGACCGGACGCGGAGCGCCCGCACGGCATTCCCACGCGGGAGCGTGGGAACGAGAAGAACAATCCACAGATGAACACAGCTTTTCTTTGAATTGTCGTGCGCCTATCGCTGATGTCGTCATCGCCGGCGAGGCGAGCCGCAGACCAAGCGTAAGTCAATGAATTCTCTGTGTTAATCTGTGTTCATCCGTGGATGACTGTCCTTTCTTGGATCATCTGTGTTCATCTGTGTTCATCTGTGGATAACCATTCTTCCGGCCTTTATCTTTCCATGTGCGGTTGCACCTGACCTGTTGGCGTGCCGGCCGCCGCCGGACTGCTGCCAGCCTCCGCGGCGGGCTCCTCCCCGATCCTCTCGAAGCGCAGGAACTCGTTCTCGCGCAGGAATCCGGGTTCTTCCACCAGGCGGAACCCGGCGGCCCGCACGGCGGCGATGAGTGCCTCCCGGGCGGCGGCGGCGGGCGGTCCGGTGCGCCTGGACCCGGCCGCGGGGCGGGCGGCGACGAGGATCAGGGTGCCGTAGGGGACGAGCGCCGTGTGGATGGAGTCGAGCAGTGGGCGCGGGTCGGCGGACCGCTGCCCGTCGGTGGCGATGAAGGCGAGGTCGATGCCGGCGGCCGGCAGCCCGGTGTCGGCCGCGGTGGCGAGGGTGGGGATCAGGTTGGGGACCCGGTAGTCGCGCACGACCCGGTTGAGCCCGGCGATGCGCTCCACGGCGCCGTCCCCCGCCTGGACGACTCCATAGACCACCCCCTCGGGGCCGACCGCGCGGGCGAACAGGGCGGCGATGAGTCCGTCGCCGTCCCCGATGGCGGCGACCCGCATGCCGGGCGTGACGGCGGCGGCGTGGACGATCTCGAAGCGCCGGGTGAAGACCTCGCGGCCGGGCGGCGGGGTGGGCGGGGGGGCTGGCCCGGGTCGCCGGCCTGGTAGTGGCGGTCGAGCAGGGGGCTGGCGGTTGGGTCGTCCAGGGCGGGGCCGGCGGGGGCCGGCATTGCCGCGGGGGCCTCGGGCGCGCCGCTGACCGGTGCCGCCAGGCCGACCAGGGCCAGGCCCCCCCACCCCAGGAGAAACTTCACTGCCATCAGGTTAAGCCGCACGCGCGGAGCCGGCTCCCTGCAACTGGAGTCCAAGGCTTCAGCCTTGGCGCTCTCCTCCAAGGCTGAAGCCTTGGACTCCATGGGTGGCGGGGCGCTTAACTTAATGGCAGTGAGGAGACGCCTGCCGGGCCCGGGGCCGCGCACCGGGTCAGGGCCCGAGCTTGCGCATGATGCGCGCCACATAGTCGCGGGTCTCGGTGAAGGGCGGCACGCCGCCGTGCTGCGCCACGGCCCCCTCGCCGGCGTTGTAGCCGGCGAGCGCCAGGCGCACGTCGCCGTTGAAGTGGGCGAGCAGCCAGCGCAGGTAGGCCATGCCGCCGCGCAGGTTCTGCTCCGGGTCCCAGACATCGCGCACGCCGAAGCGCTGCGCGGTGGCGGGGATCAGTTGCATCAGGCCCTGGGCGTTCTTGGGGGACTGGGCGCGGGGGTTGAAGTTGGACTCGGTCTCGATCACGGCGAGCACCAGGTTGGGGTCGAGCTGGTATTCCCGCGCCAGTCCCCGGACCAGGTCGGCGATCGGCCCCGTGGCCGGTTGGGTGCGCGTGGGGCCCATGCCCGGCCGCGGCCCCAGGGGCGGCGACGGCGGGCGCAGGGCGTCGCGGCCGTCGGTCAGGGCACAGATCGGTTGGCGCTTGGGCCGCTTGGCATAGCCCAGCATGGTCAGGATGCGCTTGGACTGGGGGTCGTTTTGGGCCGCGGCCAGGTGCAGCCAGGCCGCCGCCAGTTCCTCGTCGCGCTGCACCCCGGTGCCGTTGGCATAGAGGTAGCCCAGATAATACTGGGCGTTGATGTCGCCCTGTTTGGCGGCCTTGCAGTAGAGCCGGATGGCGTTGTCGAGGCTGGCGGCGACGCCCTCGCCGTGCTGGAAGCGGCGCCCCCACTCGGTCAGTTGGCGCTTGTCCGCGGTCGCATAGGCCTTGGTGAAGGCCGCATCCGCGGCGGCCTCCAGTGACACCAGGGCGAGTGCCGCAAGGGTGAGCGCGCAGCCGCTTAAGATGCGGCCGGTGAGATGCCGATGGGTGCGCAGGCGCATGGCGATGGTCCGCGTTGGGTTCGTCCGGGCAGCGATCTGTTAGCATACCTGATGCCATTCGACACGGGAACGCAGTCATGCCCAACCATACCGGACGGCTGGTCCTGACGACCAGCGATCCCGTCGCCGGTCCCGATGCGGCCCTGCTGGCGGCGGCCCTGTCGCAGTCCGGCTTTATCGGCGAGCCCCTGCCGGGCCGGCGCGGGGCCTTCAGCGTCGGGCGCAATTTCCTGAGCCTGCTCGCCTTCAGCGGGTGCGCGGTGGCCATCGCCGCCGCCCCGGGGCCGGACCCGGGCGCCGCCTTCTGCCATGTGCATTTCTCGGCACTCACCGCGGCCCCGCGCCTGCGCTGGGGCCGCAATACCCGGCCGCCGCGCTGCCCGGGCTGCCGCTCCCGTCTGCTGGAGTGGCGGCGGCGCATCCTGGAGTCGCCGGAGCGCCCCCTGCCCGGGCTGACCTGCACCACCTGTGGCGAGACCCGCCCGCCCTGGCGCTGGGATTGGAAGGAGCAGGGCGGTTACGGGCGCCTGTTCGTCATGGTCGAGGAGGTCTTCCCCGGGGAGGCGGTGCCGACCGGCCGGCTGTTGGACCTGCTCACCGACGCGTGCGGCTCGGGCTGGCGTCACTTTTTCGTACAGGATTGAACGCCTGTCCGCGCAGTTGCGCCGGTTCCGCGAAGTGGCGGCCGGCCGGCAGGGCGAGCGTCATGCTGCGCGGGAGGTGGTCGGACAGGGGGTAGTCGATCACATGGGCGCTGACGATGCGCAGCGGGGCCGAGACCAGGATGTGGTCCAGGGTGCGGCGCGGGCGCCAGCTCGGGAAGGTCTTGAGTTCGCGGTTCAATCCCTGCATCCCGGTGCGCCGGACCATGGCGCGCAGGCTGCGGGAGTCGCAATCGCAATTGAAATCGCCCATCAGGACCAGCAGCGGATGCGCCTGCGCCACCTCGGCCAGGTAGTCGAGCTGGCGCTTGCGGGCGCGCCAGCCGAGCGCCAGATGGACGATGCCCACACCCAAGTGGCCGCCGTCGGCCAGCGGGAGTTCGGCCACCACGGCACCGCGCCCCGGGAGCCCGGGGAGCTTGTGCTCGGTCACCGGACCCGGGCGCAGCCGACTCAGGAGCCCGTTGCTGTGCTGGGCAAAGGGTCCCAGGTCGCGGTTGACCTGGTGGTACCAGTAGGGGAAGGCCGCCTGACGGGCCAGGTACTGGATCTGGTCGACATTGGCGCTGCGCAGGCTGCCAGCGTCCACCTCCTGGACGCCGACTACGTCGAACTGCTGGATCAGTTGGGCGATCCGGGTCAGGTTGACCAGGCGTTCCGGGTGGGGCAGCAGGTGCTTCCAACTGTTGGTCACATAGTCGCTGTACTTGCGCGAGTAGATCCCGCCCTGGACGTTGTAGCTCAGCAGTTTGATTTGCTGCATGGCGGCCGGCGGTGCGGGCGGTGCATGGTCGGGGCGGCCGGCTAACACGGCCCCCGCCCGGGGGCCGGGCCCGCGGGGGCCTCCCGCCCCGGCGCGAGCCTGGCCTCCCACGCGCGGGAAACGACGGCCCCCGAAGACCCGCGGGCGCCCCCGTGCGCGGTCCACCGCAGGGCCGCTCCGGCACCCCCCGACGACCGCGGCCTGAATTGCTCCCGGGTTATTGCCCGAGTCCCTGAATGTACTGCGACACGGCGGCGATCTCCGGCTCCGTCATCCGGGCGGCCACCCCGCGCATCATCCCGTTGGGGTCGTTGGCCCGGGTACCGGCGCGGAAATAGCCCAGGGTCAGCTTCACATAGGCGGCCTGCTGGCCGGAGATGCGCGGGAACTTCGAGAGCCCCTCGCCCAGGCCGGCCGGGCCGTGACAGCCGCTGCAGGCCGGTACCCCGGACTCCGGGTTGCCGCCGCGGTAGATGCGCTCGCCCAGCACGGCCGCGGCGGGATCGGCGACGCCGCCGCTCTGGGTCTGCTTGGCATAGTAGGCGGCCATGTCGCGCGCGTCCTGCTCGCTCAGCGCGGCGGCCTGTGCCGTCATCAGGACGTTCTCGCGCCTACCGCCCTTGAAATCCATGATTTGCTTGTAAATGTACTCCGGGTGCTGACCCGCCAGCTTGGGCCACTCCGGGTTGATGCTGTTGCCCATGGGGCCGTGGCAGGCGACGCAGATCACGCCCGCCTTGGCCTCGCCCGCCGTGGGATCACCGACCGGCTGCGTCGGCTCGGCGGTCGACGCGACCGCCCCCGAGACCCCGCCCGCCACCAGGACCGCCGCCGAAATCGCCTTGAGCCAGTTGTTCGTCATTGCCAATGCCTGCCTAGGTTGTTCGCGGCCGCGCCCGGGCGCGGCCAGCTGAGGGCCGAAAAAACCGTGAATGTATATCAGACCGGGCTCATACAGGTCAATTTCTCCGCGAAAATTCGTGTCGATCGCCGGCGGATCGTACCGCTGCCTCGGCGCTGCCGTGGGCTTGGCGGCCCACCGCGCCCGCCGGGGCGCCAGCCCGGCGCCTCTGCCTGGAGTCCAAGGCTTCAGCCTTGGCGCCCTCCAAGGCTGAAGCCTTGGACTCCAGGCGCTTGGGCCGCGGCGCTCAACTTAACGCCAGTGTCCTTTAAGGTGGGGGAGTCCAGGACCCCCGGCGGCGGCCCGCGGTGCCGCGACTCCCCCGGCTGATGACCGGGATCGGCGAAATGGTGTACCCTCTCGGGCCGGTTGGCAATCACGTTTCGGAGGAGTCAATGGCAGGCAACAGTAGCGCCCCGGTGCTCGGGATCATCGGCGGCAGCGGTGTCTATGACATCGAGGGCTTGAGCAACAAGCGCTGGCGGCGCATCGACTCGCCCTTCGGTGCACCCTCCGACGAGCTGCTGTGCGGCGAACTGAACGGACAGCAGATGGTGTTCCTGCCGCGCCATGGCCGCGGCCACCGGATCCCGCCCTCCGAAATCAACTTCCGCGCCAACATCGACGCACTCAAGCGCGCCGGGGCCACCGACGTGATCTCGGTCAGCGCCGTGGGCTCGCTGCGCGAGCATCTGCGTCCCGGCATGTTCGTCATCGTGGATCAGTTCATCGACCGCACCTTCGACCGCGTCAAGAGCTTTTTCGGCACCGGGCTGGTGGCGCACGTGTCGATGGCGCACCCGGTGTGCCGCCGGCTCGGCGACCATCTCGAGACCGCGGCGCGCGCGGCGGGGATCGAGGCGGCGCGCGGCGGTACCTATCTGGTCATGGAGGGTCCGCAGTTCTCCAGCCTGGCCGAGTCCGAGCTCTACCGCAGTTGGAACTGCGACGTCATCGGCATGACCAACATGCCCGAGGCCAAGCTGGCGCGCGAGGCGGAGCTGTGCTACGCGACGGTGGCCATGGTCACCGATTTCGATTGCTGGCACCCCAACCATGACGACGTCACGGTCGAGGCCATCGTCCGGGTCCTGCTGGCCAATGCCGACAATGCCCGCGGCCTGGTGAAGCAGGTCGCCCCGCTGCTGCACAACGATGCCGCTGCGCCCGCCTGCGGTTGCCGCAGCGCGCTGGAGCACGCCCTGATCACGCCGCCGGAGGCACGCGACCCCGAGCTGGTCGGGCGCCTGGAGGCGGTGGCCGGGCGGGTGCTGCACCTCGCTAAGTAACCGTTCCCAACCGTTGCCGGAAGACCCCTATGCCCATCAAGTCGCGTATTCGCACCGTTCCCCATTATCCCAAGCCGGGCGTCATGTTTCGCGACATCACGACCTTGCTCAAGGACCCCGTCGGCTTTCGCGTCACCATCAATGAATTGGTCAACCGCTATACCGGCGCGAAGATCGACCGCGTGGCCGGTATCGAGGCGCGCGGGTTCATCATCGGCGCGGCCCTGGCCTATCAACTGGGGGTCGGCTTCGTGCCGATTCGCAAGAAGGGCAAGCTGCCGGCCGAGACCGTCGGCCACGACTATGACCTCGAATACGGCACCGACCGCATCGAGATGCATGTCGATGCGGTGTCCCAAGGCGAGCGGGTGCTGCTGGTCGATGACCTGATTGCCACCGGCGGCACGGCCGAGGCCGCCTGCAAGCTGATCGAGAACATGGGCGGCACGCTCGTGGAGTGTTGTTTCGTCATCGATCTGCCCGATCTCGGCGGGCGCGCGCGGCTCGAAAAGCACGGACAGAAGGTGTTCGCACTCTGTGAGTTCGAGGGCGATTGAACCGATCTTCTCGTTCCCAGGCTCCCGCGTCACTGCTATCGCGCTAAGCCTCACTGCCGGTCCGGCCCTGGGAGCGCCGCACCCCAGTGCGGCGCGATCTCGCGGTTAATCCCGCCGGTGTGGATCGAGCAGAGGCCGCGCCGCACTGGGGTGCGGCGCTCCCGGTAGCCGTGCGGCTTGATCTAATGGCAGTGCGGGTTTGTCTGGGGCGAACTGGTCATGGACACCGATCGCCGCCGGCCAGCCTCAACCCCCGGCGGCCTTGTCTGCGGTTGCGGCCGACGGCTGGGCGGGTTCCGGTGCCGCCGCGGGCGCGGCGGGCGGCTCGGCCGCGACCTGCGGTGCCTTGGCGACCGGCTCCGGTGCCTTGGGGGCGGGGGCGGCGGGCGCGGGCGCCGGGGTCGGCGGGGGACTGGGCGGGGTGGCCGCGGCGACTGGGGCGACCGCGGGCGGACTGGTGGGCGGCGGTTCGGCCGGGGCCGGGGCTGCGGCCGGTTGCGCGGTCGGCGCCGTCGCTGCGGGGACCGCGGCGACCGGGGGCGGGGCGGCGTCGGACGCCGCGGCCTGCGGCTGGTCCTGATCCGGTGCGACTACGGCGGGGCTGGCCTGGCTCGGGGTGTTCGCGGCCAGGGCGACCGCCGGGCGGGCGGCGCGCGCCGGCCGCATGCGGGTCGCGACCGGTCGCGGCCGGGAGACGGTGGCCTCGGCGGTGCGGCGCGGCGCGGCGGCGGGTGCACGCTCGCGCGGCGTCTCCAGTGCTGGGCTGGCCGGTTCCGGGCGGGGCGCGGCGGCGGGTTCGGGCTTGGCGATGGGGCTTAGCGCGGGGCGCTCGGCGGGCTCGGCCATGGCGATGACCGGTTCGGCGGGGCCGGGCGCGGGGAGCGTCGCGTCGCTCGCGGCGGCCTGGGCGCGCACACGCGCCTCGACCTCCTTGCGCTCCTGCGCCTGGGCAAGCCGTTCGGCGGCGTAGGCGCGTTGCTTGGCGGCGTAATTGCCGTAATCCGGACCGCTGCCGACCACACTCACCTGGGTGCCGACGCCGACGTGCTCGAAGAGCACCGGGGCCAACTTGGCCGGCAGGCGGATGCAGCCGTGGGACGCGGGGTGGCCCGGGCGCGGGATCGGACCCGCGTGCAGGCCCACGCCGTCGTAGGTGATGCGCAGGTAGTAGGGCATGCTGGCGCCCTCGAAGCGTGCCCCCGAGGGGAACTGACCGCGGCCCGCCTTGGCATTGGTGCTCAGTACCCGGCCGCCCTTGCCCAACACCTTGCCGTAGAGGTTGGAGCGCTTGTTGGCGGACTTCTCCAGGACCTCGAAGTGACCCACCGGGGTCGGATGCGAGCTGAGCCCGGAGGCGACCGTGGTCCAGCCGACCTGCTCGTCCCCGACATAGAAGCGCGCCTTCTGCTCGTCGGTATTGACGATGATCCGGGTGAGCTTGCGGCCCCCGCCGTCCCACTCGTAGAGCTTGCCGGGTTTGGGCTTCTCCTGGGGCTGCGGGATCGGTCCCGGTTCCACCTCCGCGGGCGCGGCGGGCTTGGCCGCGACCTGGGGTCCGGCCGCGGCGGCGTCCTTGGGTCTGGGCTCGGGCTTGGCGACGAAGCCCGCCATCTGGGTGCAGGCGCCGAGCGCCACCAGCAGCGGCGCCGCCAGGGCGACCCGGGCGCCGATCCGCAGCCGGCGGCGGGCGCTCGGTCCCAGCGTGGTGATCAGGGCGGGGGAGACGGGATCAGGGGTCGGTACCGTTGCCATGTTCGGTGGTCAGGCCGGTGCCGTTGCCGGACCGGTTCCATGTTAATTTTCAATGACAGATAGCATAACCGACCTGCGCCGTCATGGCACCTGTGAGTGCGGTGTCGCCCGGCAAGCGGCAGCCGGCGAGCGGCAACCGGAGGTCGAGGCTTCAGCCGGTGGGGGTTCCCGACCGGTCCGACTGGAATCCGCGGTGCCCGCGCCCGACCGGCTAACGGCCAGGAAGACTCGTCCGTTACCCCGGAACATGTATAAGGACCCTGTGGGAGCGGCCTCCGGCCGCGATGCGGCGCCGCGGCCAACTCCGATACCGCGCTCCCCGCGCGGCTATTGATGACTATACTAGCTGCCATCTGGCCTTTTTCGGAGATGATCCATGTCCCCCGCGGTTGCACTATCGGCTACGCCTTCCCTCGCGGTCGATGACCTGCTCGGCGGTCAGCGCGTCCTGGCCGCCATCCCCCGCTCGGCGCTCGACTGGGTGGCGGTCATTCGCCGCGGCATCCCCACCGGCGCCGTGGATGCCCTGACCAGACTGACCCACCTGTCCCAGGCCGAGTTGGCGAATGCCGTGGGCATTCCCGAGCGTACCCTGGCGCGGCGCAAGCGCGAGGGCAGGCTCAACAGCGAGGAGTCGTCCCGGCTGCTGCGTCTGGCACGCGTGGTGGCGCGCGGTGAAGAGGTCTTCGCGAACCTGGACGCGAACATCGCGTGGCTCAAGTCGATTAATGCCTCGCTCGGCGGAGTCACCCCGCTGAGCTTGCTGGATACAGACATCGGCGCCGAGGGTGTGATGGATACGCTGGGGCGCATCGAGCACGGCGTCTTCGCCTGATGATCCCGGCGCAGATCCCGACCTCAGCATCAGCCTATCGCTCCTTGACGTCTGCCGGAATCTGCGCCAAACCCCAAGCGACGACCCGACCCGCCAGGGTCGCCGCCTCTCTCGCCTCCTGACGGCTTACAGGTTCGTCCTCGCCTGGATAGCGGGCAGCGACTGCATAGCGGGTCAAGCTGCTGGCTTCGATCACGTCTTGCGTATCGGAGAATCCGGCCTTTTCGCAGAGCGCCAGGAGGGCGCCGATCGCGTGTGTGTGCGGGAAATCTATCTGCCGCAGGACCAACAGCGCCTTGAGCAATTTTTCCACGGCTTGTTGTGCATGAAATGCCACGATTTCCGGTGCGATACGCTCGTCATCGGTCAGCGACGCGACGGACATGTCGGCCTGTGCCCGTCGCAGCCACTCGGCTACAAGATTGCCGACGACTTCGTCAGGTTCATCTGGCATACAGCACCTTACCCTCACGCAACGCCGGGCGCACGACGGTCCCGACGACATCGCGATGAGCCAGAACATAGTCCGAGCGCGTTACCACGATATCCACGGGGATGCTCAAGCCCGCCAGTGCGCGATAAATCCGTCCGGACTCGGCCCGCGGCGACTCAACCTCGTCCTTGACGACCAAGAGGTCGAAATCGCTATCCGGTGCGGCATCACCGCGCGCCTGCGAACCGAACAAGATGATCCGTCGCGGGTCGCTGACCGCCACAATGCGGCGAACGATCTCGCTCAACTGGTCTTCATGTGTTTGATCCACCTTACAATGATCTCCGATGGGTTCATCGTGGTCATGGTCGTCTCCGCCGGGTGCCAACAATGGCACAGTTGGCCAGGCATTGCCAAGGACGTAGCGGCCGCAGACCGGGCGGGACGGCCGCCGGCGCAGGCCGCGTGAGCCCGTCAGCGCCGCACCCCGGTGCGATCCCATGTCGGTCTGCCGCCGCGTGCGATATATTGACCGAAGAACCGCGACCCCCGTCGTCACCCCGCCACCGACCTCACCCAGCAGGACGCCTCACGCCATGGTCCCACCCGCCAACCGCCGCAGCGAGGCCGACACCCGCATCGAACTCATCAATCCCGCCCTGCGTCGGCGCGGCTGGCTGCAAGAGCAGGGCATGATCAAGCGCGAGGTCTGCGCCGGCACCATCGAGATCATCGCCGGCAAGCCCCGCCGCCGGGCCCAGGGCCGGGTCGACTACACGCTGCGCATCCTGGCCGGCGGCGCCGGTCAACCGCTGGCCCTGGCGCTGGTCGAGGCCAAACACGAGGGACTGCCCCCCGGTCACGGGATGCAGCAGAGCCGCGGCTACAGCCGCGCCAAACGCCTGAACGTCCCCTTCGTCTACGCGACCAACGGACACCTGTTCGTCGAGTTCGACCGCTTCACCGGCCGGATCAGCCAGCCGCGGCCAATGGCCGAGTTCCCCACCCCAGAGGAACTGCGCGAGCGCTACGAGGCCGGCATGGGCTTCGCCTTGACGGATGCCGCCGCCCAGCCCCTGCTGCAACCCTACCCGGGTGGTGAGGACGGCCGCCGCTACTACCAGGACGCGGCCATTCGCGCCATCCTGGAGAAGATCGCCCACTGCGCCAACACCAATGATGCCATACGCGCCCTGCTCACCATGGCCACCGGGGTGGGCAAGACCTTCATCGCCGTCTACCCCAACGCCGTGCACATCGGCCTCACCGCCACCCCGCGCCGCCTGCGGCTCGGCAAGCCCCGCGATGCCATCGAGCCCGCCGTCGCGGCCGAGATCGACGAGGCCGAACAGATCACCGCCGACAACCGCAGGTACTTCGGCGAACCGGTCTACGAGTACGACATGGCCCAGGCCATGGAGGACGGCTATCTGGCCGTGTGCCAGATCGACAAAGGCCGGGTCAACCTGGACCAGACCGGCCTCACCATCGCCGAGGTCATGGCACGCAACCCCCGTGACGCACTCACGGGGCAGCGGGTCTCCGAGGCCCAGGTCCGCGAGCGCTACGCGGCCCCCAGCTTCGAGGACCTTGTCATGCTCCCGGACCGGGTCACCGCCATGTGCGCGGACCTGTTCGATTACCTGCTCGCCACCGGCGGCCCCGAGCAAAAGACCGTCATCTTCTGCGCCCGCGACAGCCATGCCGATGCCGTAGTGGCCGCGATCGGCAACCGCTATGTGCAGTGGTGCAAGGAGCTGGGCCGTAAACCGGTCGAGGACTACGCCTTCAAGTGCACCGCCGCCAGCCAGGGCAGCAAGCTCCTGGCCGACTTCCGCGGCGCCAACAGCCGCTATTTCATCGCCGCCACGGTGGACCTGCTCAGCACCGGGGTCGACGTGCCCCGGCTGCGCAATGTCGTCTTCTTCCGCTATGTGCGCTCACCCATCAGCTTCTATCAGATGGTCGGCCGCGGCACTCGCATCGATGAGGCGAGCGGCAAGCTCATGTTCCATGTCTACGACTACACCGACGCCACCGACCTGTTCGGCGCCGAGTTCTTCACCGACCCGCGCGAGCCCGGCGATGGCGATGGGGATGGCGGGGCCGATCCAGAGCCGGTGATCGTGGTCGACGGCTTTGACGTCAGCGTCGATGGCAAGAACCGCTACGTGCTCGGGCAGGAGGACGGCCGCGATCAGCCGATACTGCTGACGGTCTACAAGCAGCGCCTGGCGACTCAATTGCTTGCGCAGGCCCCGACCCTGGCCGACTTCCGCGCCCGCTGGGCCGAACCGCAGGAGCGCCGCGCCCTGATCGACAAACTGGTCCGCGGCGGCCATCCCCCCGCCACGCTGCGGGCCGTCGAGCAGATGGCCGACTATGACCTTTACGATGTCCTGGGCGATCTCGGCTTCCACATCAGGCCCCGCACCCGCCAGAACCGGGTCCAGGCCTTCCTGATCAAGAACGAGGACTGGCTCGACGGCCTGCCGCCCCAGACCGCGGCGGCCGTGCGCGCCATCGTCGCGCAGTTCGAGCACAGCGGCACCGAGGGGCTGGAATCGACCCATGTATTCGCCTCGCCGGCCTTCGTGGCGGCGGGCGGGTTTGCGGCGCTGGAGGCTGGGGGAGATCCGGCGGCTTTGGTGCGGGAGGCGAAAGAGAGGATGTTTTCGGCATGAGCGTTGATATTGGGCACTGGTTCAGTTTGGTTCTTCCTTATCCTTATGTTTTTGTAGTATTTTTATAACCTGGGCTGTCGAACTCTAAGGACCTCATCCCACGAGAGTCCCTGCTGGAGAATCCCCAGAGCCACCGCAGGAACCTGTTTTGTCGTGAAGTGGCTGCGAATAAAGTTATGGACAATCCACAACATATCCAATGTTCTTTGCAAACCAGAAATGCTCTTCGCGTACGTATTCGTTCGGCGGCGATAAGCAGAATTCTTTCGCCGAAATGAAGCGTTCGATGCTTCCAAATGATTAGCATGAATATCGGCTGGCGTCACATCTTGATCGGTTTCTGGATGCTCCGGATGAGGGGTTTCGTATTTGGGACGCGAGTGCCCCGTTCTATCAGTTCCTTTCCCTTTATTCTTAAGGCGCACCTTCACACCGCGACGAAGCACTTTCGGTGGGCGGCCGCGTTTTCCGGTTCGCAATACTTCGTGGCAAATTTCAAACAGGAGATTGCCATACCGACGTTCCCCGTCGGTGACTAGAGTGACATCGCCAGTACGCAGGATGACATCTCTAAGTATTTGTATGGCATATGAAAATAGGCTGCGATCCTTTTTCCCGCACTGAAGCGCCCAGATAAATCGACTTGCCCTTTCCATCAGTACGATCGTCCAGCCTTCACAATCCTCCGGGGGGACATTCCTATTCACTTTCGTATAAAGCTCATCACCTTCGATCAGTTGCTCAATAAAGGTGTGCGTCAGGGCATATATGACCAGCACATCCTTGCAATCGGCCAGGCGACGCTCCCATAGGAGCAACGTATTCTTCGCAATCGCGAAGGCCCGGCAGGCGGCGTTCAAGCCGATCCCCTCAGTGCGCGTTTTGAGCACTTGAATGATGAAGCTGGTCGGTTTCCTGAGCCCCTCGATAAGGGTGGCTTTGGTCTCGGAAAAGAGCCTATTGCAACTTTGACATCGCCACAGCAAACGCGTACCGTTATGACCGGTTTGATACGTCTTGTGATGCCGACAATTCTGTGAATTGCAATGAGGGCATGTCCATTGTCCGTTCAAGAAGTTCTCACTTATTCAAAAAGTGACGGAAACCCGCGCCGAACTAGATATATTACATATATTTCAATGTCTTGTAAACAGGAATTAAACTGAACCAGTGCCTGATATTGGGAGAGACCTTATGGGTGATTGGCCCATGGCGCGGCTTGGAGACCTGGCGACCTACATTAACGGAAGACCATTTAAGCCAAGCGATTGGGGAACGACCGGCCGGCCAATCATAAGAATACAGAATCTGACGGACCCATCAGCGCCTTTCAATTTCTATACGGGATCGGTCGACGAAAGAAATTTAATCCGCGCTGGAGATCTCCTTGTTTCCTGGTCCGCCTCTTTGGATGCCTTCATTTGGCACAGGGGCGAAGCAATCTTGAACCAGCATATATTCAAGGTAGTCGAAAAAACGTCGTCAGTCGACCGTCAATATCTCTACTATGCTCTCCGGGAAGTGATGGGGGAAATCAGGAAGCAAACTCATGGCGCTACGATGAAGCATATCAACAAACCAGAGTTTGAAGCCTTTGAGATTCCGCTACCCCCGCTGCCGCAGCAGCAGCGGATCGCCCAAGCCCTGAAGACGCGACTCGCGGTGGTCGAGCGAGGACGGCAAGTCAGCGCCGAACGTCTTCAGGCCGCCAGTGCCCTGACGGCCGCCTATCTGCGCGAGGTGTTTGAGACTGAGGAGGCGGATGAGTGGCAGGAGTTCAGCCTCGGAGACTTGGCACTAATAGTACAGAACGGCCTGTACAAGAAGGCTGAATTCTATGGTTCAGGAGAGCCATTGATCCGGATGTATAACGTCGATAACGGGACTTGGCGCCTCAACCATAAGGAACTGGCGAGTGTGATACTCGCTGATGACGAAAAGGAGAAGTTCCGATTGCAGGCTCGCGATCTCCTGGTAAGTCGAGTCAACAGCTACGAACAAGTCGGTAAATCAGGGATCGTGTCGGATGCAGAAAGCAGCTACTTCTTCGAGAATATGCTGATACGGCTCCGCTTTGTGCCGGAGGTCGATCCGCTGTTTATGGTGCAGCAATTGGCGACGCGCCGCGTCAGAGAAGCCTTGCGGGGCGTCGCCAAGCGTGCGATTGGACAGGTTTCTATCAACTCGAGCGACTTGCGGAATCTGAAAGTTCGCTTACCCGACATCAACCGCCAAAAGCAAATCAGCCTCCTGTTGGATGCGCGCATCGATTCCGCGGCCTCGTTACGGAAGTTGGTCAGCGAGGAGGTCTTGGGGTTCGCTGATATTCCCTCCGTACTCCTTCGCCAAGCCTTCTCCGGTGCCCTGTGACCCTCGCGGTATCCGCAACTTTGCAAGAGAGAAGAGTCTCACGCAAAGACGCAAAGACGCAAAGAAGAGAGTGTCTTGATTCTCTCTGCGTCTCCGCGCCTCCGCGTGACACCGTTCTTCTCGTTCCCCGGAGCGGCGATCACCTTCTCGTTCTTGGCGAGCTTGGCGCCTTGGCGTGATCATTCCTTTTCTTCTTTGCGTCTTTGTGTCTTTGTGAGAGAATTCTTATACTTCCTCGCGTCTTGGTGTGATCTTGCTGTTGACCAGCGCAAACGATGGGTTTCGCTGCGCTCTACCCATCCTACGGCGCCTTGGCGTGAGACATCTTAAGCGATATAGGTAATGACATGGCCAAGCAGGCCCCCAA
This sequence comes from Candidatus Thiodictyon syntrophicum, assembly GCF_002813775.1. Taxonomy (NCBI): domain Bacteria; kingdom Pseudomonadati; phylum Pseudomonadota; class Gammaproteobacteria; order Chromatiales; family Chromatiaceae; genus Thiodictyon; species Candidatus Thiodictyon syntrophicum. The sequence goes on along the minus strand of NZ_CP020370.1, from coordinate 4,097,751 downwards.
CGGCAAGCCCCTGGCGAGCCGTCAATCAGTCGACCAAGCGGTCAAGGCCATCTGTGACATCATGCGCCGCGGCAATGTCACCAGCGCCGTGCAGTATGTCCCGGAACTGACCTGGATCCTGTTCCTGCGCGTCCTGGACGAGACCGAGCAGCGCGAGCAGCGCGAGAGCGCCATCCTCGGGCGCAGCTTCCTGCCGTCACTCACGGCGCCGTACCGCTGGCGCGATTGGGGCGCTCCGGACGGCACCCAGCGTCGCGCACTGCAGGACAAGCCACAAGGTGCCTTCTTTGCTTTCGTTAATCAGGAGCTTTTGCCGCACCTCAAGGCCCTCGAAACCCAACCCGAGGCCAGCGTGCGGCAAAAGCTGATCAGCGAGATCATGCGCGGTGTGGAACGCACCCGCATCGACACCGAGAAGAACTTCCGCGACGTGCTCGACAAGGTCCATGAACTGCGCAACGAGCGCATCGATCAGACCCAGGTCTTCGCCCTGTCACAGGTCTATGAGGGCCTGCTGCTCAAGATGGGGGAGAAGAACAACGACGGCGGTCAGTTCTTCACCCCGCGCGTGGTGGTGCGGGTGGTGATCGAAGTCCTGGACCCGCAAATCGGCGAGACCGTCTACGACCCCGGCTGCGGTACCGGCGGCTTTCTGGCGGAGGCCTATCAATACATGCTGCGCGCCTTGGATGCCGGCACCGGCAGCCCCGATGAGCGCGAGCAACTCAAGGAACAGACCTTCTGATGAACAGCCTGGACCCGCGGGACGGGCGCTGCGGCATCGTGGTCGACGAGGGACTGCTGTTCCGTACCAACGAGGACGCCTTCATCAAGACCAAGCGCAAGCTGCTCGATGAGTTCGACCTCTGGTGCATCCTGAGCCTGCCCGGCGGGGTCTTCACCCAGGCCGGCGCCGGGGTCAAGACCAATTTGCTATTCTTTCGGAGCGGGCGCCCGAGCGAGCGGATCTGGTACTACGACCTGTCGGATATCAAGGTGTCGAAGACCAGGCCCCTGACCCGGGCGACCTTCGAGCACCGGCCGGTGCCCCGCCTGGACAGCGCGGGGCTGCCGGTCACGGACGACCAGGGAGCGGCGATCGAGGACGATTGCGGCTTTCTGAAGCTGCTCGCAACCCGTGCCGACAGCCCCTTCAGTTGGACGCTCGATCTCGCCGCCCGGCGCGACCAGCTCAAGGCGCAGGCGCAGCCCTACCGCGACCAGGCACAGGTCAAACGACGCGAGGCGGCGCCGTTCGGTGAGCGCCTGCAACAGCTCAAGGCGACGGCGCGCAAGGACCAGGACGAGGCCGCCATCACCGCGGCGCAGGCGCGGTTTGGCGCCCTGACCAAGGAGGCACGCACCCTGGAGGGCAAGGCCGACGACATCGAGAACCAGCTCTACGACCTCAAGGCGGTCAATCCCAATCGGTCGGACGCCAGTGATGCGCGCACACCTGACGAGCTCTTGGATTTCATCGAACAGAAGGGGCGGGAGATCGCCGCGGTGCTGGCAGAACTGCGCGGCCCTTGATCTTCGTTCCAGGCGGCGGGGATGGTCCGCACAGCGGACCCTACGGTGGCTCCGTCCCCGTAGGGTCCGCTGTGCGGACCGGCGACCGCGCGCCTGAGCGGGTGACCACGATTGGGGCGGGGAGACGGCTTCGCCGCGAGGTCGTCCACATGTGCAGTGGCCGCTTCTGTGGATAACCTGTGCCGAAGCTGTCAGGTGGCTTGACGAACAGGGGCTTGGCGAAGGCGGTCAAGGATTGATCAGGGCCGCCCGGGGTCCGGCCTCCACGCTGTAACCAAACAAACGTTTGAAATACCGCAGCGATGGAGTAGACTTAGCGGCTGATCCAGCACCTGCCGCCGTCCATGCCCCCACTCGAACAGGCCCTCGCCAGTCGCCCCCTGGACCCGCGCACCGGCGAAACCCGCCGCCGCATCATCGAGACCGCGCTCAAGCTCTTCGCGGAGCACGGCTTCCGGGGTGTTTCGGTGCGCGACCTGAGCGCCGCGGCGCAGGTGAACGTCGCCGCCGTCAACTATCACTTCGGCAGCAAGCAGGGGCTCTATCACACCATCTTCGCCACCGTGCTGGACGAGGACGAGGGGTGTTTCGCGCGGCAGATCGAGGAGGTGACCGCCCTGCTGGGGCGCGCCGGGTCCGATCCGGTCCTGCTGGCGGCGGCGGTGGAGTCCTTGGCCCGCGGGGTCTTGGGGCGCCTCTCGGCCTTCGAGCACCTGCGCTGGTTCAGCGTCCTGGTGGCGCGGGAGCTTGCCTTTCCCGGCGAACTCTTCGACCTGCTCTACCGCCGTCGCGTCGAGCCGGTGCTGCAACTCCTGGCGCAGGTGGTGGGCTCCGCCTGGGGGCTGGCACCGGCGTCCGAGTTGGTCCGGCTCACGGCCAATGTGCTGCACGGACACATGGTGAGCCTGGCGTTCACGCGCCCCATCCTCGGGCGCCAATTGGGGTGGGACCAGGCGACGCCGGAGCGTCTGGACCAACTCACCGGCACTGTGACCGACCTCATCTGCCGCGCCATTGGCCTCACGATCCCCGACCGTGCCGGGCCGCCGCCCGGCGCCCCTAACTGCCGTGCTGACGGGCTGGACCGGTTGCGGGTCCCACGCCGCGACACTGGAGTATCCCTATGAAGGCGAAGACCGGTTTGATCCTGCTCGCGGTGGGCGCCATCGGCCTGCTGGCCGCCCTGGTGTCCTACGGAAAGGTCGGGGCCGACCACGCGGGCGCCAAGGCCGCGCCCAAGCCGCTGCCCCATCCGGCCCTGGCCGTGACCTTGGTCGCGCCCCGCACCGCGGATTGGCCGCGACTGATCGAGGCGAGCGGCGGGCTCTTTGCCTGGCAGGAGGGCGTGATCGCCGCCGAGACCGGGGGCCTGCGCGTGGTGGAGGTGGCGGTGGACGTGGGCGACCGGGTCCGGCACGGTCAGGTGTTGGCGCGCCTGGATCAGGACACGGTGAAGGCGTCGCTGGCGCAACAGGAGGCGCGCGTGGCCCAGGTGCGGGCGGCGCTGGCGGAGGCGCGGGCCAATGGCGATCGGGCGCGCAGCGTCAAGGACAAGGGGGCCATGTCCGAGCAGCAGATGACCCAATACCTGATCGCGGAGGAGGCGGCCAAGGCCAACCTGGCGGCGGCGGAGGCGGCCCTCGAGATGGAGCGGATTCGCCTTAGTCAGACGCGCGTCCTGGCGGTGGACGACGGGGTCATCGCGGCCCGCGCCGCGACCCTGGGGACCGTGGTGCAGGCCGGGACCGAACTCTTCCGCATCGTCCGCCAGGGGCGGGTGGAGTGGCGCGCCGAGCTCACCGCTCAGCAACTCGCCCAGGTCCGTCCCGGCCAGGAGGCCCTGATCCAGTTGCCGGGCGGGGAGACTGTCACCGGCAAGGTGCGTATCGCCGCCCCCACCCTGGACGCCAATACCCGCTACGGCCTGGTCTATGTCGACCTGCCGGCCGCGGGTCCGGCGCGTCCCGGGATGTTCGCCCAGGGGACCATCCGGCTCGGGGCCAGCCCGGCCCTGACCCTGCCCGAATCCGCGGTGGTCCTGCGCGACGGCACGAGCTTTGTCTTCGAGGTCCTGCCCGACGACCGGGTCGCCCAGCGCAAGGTCGAAACCGGACGCCGCAGCGCCGGCCAGGTCGAGATCCTGTCCGGCCTGGACGCGGCGGCGCGGGTGGTGGAGAGCGGCGGGGCCTTCCTGGCCGATGGGGACCTAGTGCGGGTGGAGTCCGCTGCGGCGCCGGCGGGCGTCGAAGAGAAGAAGGTTAGCCGCGAATGAACGCAAATGGACGCAAATGAAGAGGAATAAAATGAGCAGGGGTGGTCCTATCAACGATGCCGCCGAATTCTTTTCTTGATTTGCGTCCATTTGCGTTCATTTGCGGCTAATACTTTTCTTCACTCTCTTTGCGGCGTATAGGTTTCTATGAACGTCTCCGCCTGGTCCATCCGTCACCCGGTCCCCGCCATCCTCCTGTTCGGGCTCCTGACGATCTTCGGGATCATGGGGTTCCGGGCCCTGCCGATTCAGAACTTCCCGGACGTCGAACTCCCCACCATCACCATCAACGCGAGCCTGGAGGGGTCGGACCCGACCCAACTGGAGACCGAGGTCGCGCGTAAGATCGAGGACCAGATCGCCTCGCTGGGCGGCATCGAGCATATCCGCACCACCGTTGCCGACGGCTCCGCCACCATCCGGGTCGAGTTCCAGATCGACAAGGACACCGAGGTGGCCCTGAACGAGGTGCGCAACGCGGTCGACAGTGTGCGCGCCGACCTGCCGCAGGACATGACGGACCCGATCGTCTCCAAGGTCACCACCGCCGGCTCGCCCATCGCGACCTATACCGTGGCCTCCCCGCGGATGGACGAGTCGGCCCTGTCCTGGTTCGTCGACAACGAGGTCGCCAAGGCGCTGCTGGCGGTCAAGGGAGTGGGCCGGGTGGCACGGGTGGGGGGCGTGGATCGGGAGGTCCATGTGGATCTCGACAGCGCCAGGATGCAGTCGCTGGGGGTGACGGCCGAGGCCATCTCCGCCCAGTTGAAGCGCGTCCAGCAGGACGCCTCCGGCGGGCGCGGGGACATCGGCGGGGCCGTGCAGTCGGTGCGCAGCTTAGGCGCCGTGGACACCGTGGCCGGGATCGCGGAGTTGACGATTCCGCTGCCGGACGGTCGCCGGGTGCGCCTGCAGGACTTGGGCACCATCAGCGACAGCTTTGCCGAGCGCGGCTCCTACGCCCTGCTGGACGAGGCCCCGGTGGTCGCCTTCGAGGTGACCCGGATCAAGGGGGCCGGCGAGGTGGCGGTCGCGCGGGCGGTCAAGGCGGCCCTGGATCACCTGGGCGTCCTGTTCCCCCAGGTACAGATCCGGGAGGCCTACAACACCGTCGACCCGGTGTATGACAACTACCTGGGGTCCATGGAACTGCTCTACGAGGGCGCGCTGCTGGCGATCCTGGTGGTCTGGTGGTTCCTGCGTGACTGGCGCGCCACCCTGATCGCGGCCGTCGCCCTGCCGCTCTCGATCATCCCTACGTTCGCCGTCATGCTGGTGCTGGGGTTCAGCCTGAACGTCCTGACCCTGCTCGCCCTGGCGCTGGTGGTCGGCATCCTGGTGGACGATGCCATCGTCGAGATCGAGAACATCGTGCGTCACCTGCGCATGGGCAAACCGCCCTTCCAGGCGGCGATGGAGGCGGCGGACGAGATCGGGCTTGCGGTCATCGCGACCACCTTCACCCTGGTCGCGGTCTTTCTGCCGACCGCCTTCATGGGCGGGGTGCCGGGCAAGTTCTTCGTCCAGTTCGGGATCACCGCCGCGGTGGCGGTGGTTGCCTCGCTCATGGTGGCGCGCCTGCTGACCCCCATGATGGCCGCCTATTTCCTGAAGCCCCATCCGGAGGGCAATACCGACAGCTTTATCATGACCCGCTATCTGGCCGCCGCCGGCTGGTGCCTGGACCATCGCAAGACGACCGCGCTGGTCGCCATCGCGTTCTTCGTCGGGTCCATGCAACTGATCCCGCTGCTGCCCAAGGGCTTCGTACCGGCGGCGGACCGCGGACTCTTCAGCGTCAAGCTGGAGTTGCCGCCCGGCAGTTCACTGGACGACACGCGACGCGCGGCGCAGCAGGCGCGGCGGCTGATCGCGCCCGTCCCGGAGGTCACCGGCATCTTCACAGCGGTGGGCAGCGCCTCCGGTGCCGGTCCGATGGGGGACGGCGCGGCCAAGGACGTGCGCCTGGCGAACCTGAGCCTGAAGCTCATCTATCGGCACGACCGCGCCCGTACCCAGCCGCAGATCGAGCGCGAGGTCCGCGAGCGCCTGCGGGTACTCCCCGGCACCCGGGTCTCCATCGGCGCCGGCCAGAGCGGGGAGAAGCTCCAGATTACGCTGGCGAGCGACGACCCCAACGCGCTCGCCACCGCCGCGCAGGCGGTGGTGCGGGACCTGCGTACCCTGCAGGGGATCGGCAACGTGACCTCCGGGGCCAGCCTGCAGCGCCCGGAGATCCAGATCCGGCCCGATTTCGCCCGCGCCGCGGACCTGGGTGTGACCACCTCCGCCCTGGCCGGCGCGGTGCGGGTCGCGACCTCCGGTGACTTCAAGGTCAACCTGCCCAAGCTCAACCTGCCGCAGCGCCAGATCCCCATCCGCGTGCGCCTGGACCGGTCGCTGCGTACGGACCTTGACGCCATCGCCCAGTTGCGCGTCCCGGCCACGACCGGTTCGGTGCCGCTCTCCGCGGTGGCGGCGCTCGCGCTCGGCAGCGGGTCGGCCCAGATCGACCGGGTGGACCGGATGCGGACCGTCACCATTGATGTGGAACTCGGCGGGCGCCTCTTCGGTTCAGTCCTGGACGAGGCCGAGGCCCTGCCCGCGCTCCAGGACCTGCCGCCCGCCGTGACCCGGATCGCGCAGGGCGACGCCCAGCGCATGAATGAGCTCTTCGCCTCCTTCGGCACCGCCATGCTGATCGGCGTGCTCTGTATCTATGTGGTGCTGGTCCTGCTCTTCCATGACTTCCTGCAACCCGTCACTATCCTGACCGCGCTCCCGCTCTCATTGGGCGGGGCCTTCATCGCCCTGCTGCTGACCCACAACAGCTTCTCCATGCCGTCCATCATTGGCGTCCTGATGCTGATGGGCATCGTCACCAAGAACTCCATCCTGTTGGTGGAATACGCCATCGTGGCGCGGCGCGAACGCGGGATGGAGCGCCGCCCCGCCATCCTGGACGCCTGCCACAAACGCGCCCGCCCCATCGTCATGACCACCATCGCCATGGGCGCCGGCATGTTGCCGGTGGCGCTCGGGCTCGGCGCCGAACCGAGCTTCCGCTCCCCGATGGCGATTGCAGTCATCGGCGGGCTCATTACCTCGACCTTCCTGAGCCTGCTGGTCATCCCGGTCGTCTTCACCTATGTCGATGACCTGCTGCGCCTGCTGCGGCGGCTGGTGCCGCGGGGGCAGCGGGGGCGGGCGGACGAGGCGCTGCCCGGCCAGTCCCCGCTCCCGACGGCCTTGCGGATGCTTGGCGAGCAGCGTCCCGGCGTGGATGCCGGAACCTAAGGCGCGGGTGGTCAGGCCCACCGCATTCGCCCCCTGTCAAAGGTAGAAGCCGATGATCAAAGAACTTCGGGTCGCACAGTGGAAGAGTTTCGATCACGCGACCCTCTATATCGACCCGCTTACGATCGTCATCGGCACCAATGCCAGTGGTAAGTCCAATCTGTTGGAAGCGCTGTCGTTCCTGCAGCGGATCGCGTCGGGTATCGACGTCGATCAAGCGATCAAAGGCAACGATGCCCTGTCTCCGCTCCGGGGTGGAGCGGAGTGGATCTGCCGCAGGCCGGCGCTGGAGTTCACGCTGGAGGTGCTGATCGGCGTTTCCGAACGCCAGGACCTTCGTTATCGGATCAGGGTCCGAACGGAGGGCGTGACGACGGAAACGGTCGACGAGGAGCTGACCGAGATCGCGTATGCGTCGGGCGCGGCAGCGGCCGCCGAGAAGCCGCTGATTTGGCGGCAACCAACGAAAGCCGCAGTGACCGCGCGCGAGCAAGGGATTACCGTCGGAGGTTACGCGATCCACGCGGGTAGCGCTCGTCCACCGACGCAACTCGCTATTTTGGGCCGTGTCTCCAGTATCCTGCCAGTGGTGGACGGTTTGATCCGAGAAATGGAAGCGGCTGACGCGGCAAGGCTCGTTGCGCAACACTTGAATCAGATCTTCGTTTTCGATCCCATCCCAAGTCAGATGCGGAACTATTCGGCGTTGTCGGAGCGCTTGATGGCTGACGGTGCCAACCTCGCGGGTGTCGTCGCCGCCCTCGATCCGCAGCGCCATACCGCGGTTGAGCAAACCCTGACCCGCTATCTCAAGACCCTTCCAGAGCGGGATATCAAACGCGTCTGGGCCGAGCCCGTCGGCAGGCTCAGTACCGACGCCATGCTCTATTGCGAGGAAGGCTGGGAAGGCGCCGCCAGTCACGAAATCGATGCCCGCGGCATGTCCGACGGCACCCTGCGCTATCTTGCCATCGTCACGGCAATGTTGATCCGCCCCCCCGGCAGCCTGCTGGTCATCGAGGACGTGGACAACGGGCTTCACCCCTCCCGCGCCGGTCTCTTGATCGAGATGCTGCGGACCCTGGGCAAGGAGCGTGGCATCGACGTCATCGTCACGACCCACAACCCGGCGCTGTTGGACGCCGCCGGAGTCCGGATGTTGCCCTTCATCACCGTAGCCCACCGCGATAGCGTCACCGGGGCCAGCCGCCTGACTCAACTGGAAGATATCAAACAGTTGCCGAAACTAATGGCCGGGGGAGCGTTGGGCCAACTGGCCACGGCAGGGCGTATTGAATCGGCTATTGAACAGGGCGGTGATTGATGCGCAAAGTCCTGATCATCGATACCAGCATTCTCTGCGTCTGGCTGGATGTCCCTGGGAAAGAGACCTGCGGTCCAGACCACGATCGCTGGGACCGCCCGCGAGTGGATGAGAAGATTCACGCCGAGGCGCGAGCGGGCACCACTTTTGTCCTGCCCTTGGCCTCGATCATCGAAACCGGCAATCACATCGCCCAAGCGCCCCGTAGCCGCAAGGAGCGGGCGGACGCCTTGGCTGATCTGATCCGCAAGAGTGCGGATGAAGAGACACCCTGGGCCGCCTTCGCCCATCAGTCGGAGCTTTGGTCGTCCGCAAGGCTCAAGACCCTGGCTGATACCTGGCCGGCGCTGGCCGCCAAGCAAATATCCATGGGGGACATCACCATCAAGGATGTGGCGGAATACCATGCACCCAGTTGCCGAGTGGAGATTCTGACTGGTGACCTGGGCTTGAAGGGCTACGAGCCCGCGGCACCGCCGGAGATTCCACGGCGGCGCAAATAAATCTGCTGGTTAGCATCATCGCGGGCGTCATCCGGACGGTTAACATGCTGTAAACGCTAAGTCTTCGATTATTTTTGTTAATTTGCGGCTAAACTGATCTTCCTGGGTATTCAAAGGCCCCGTCCGCCTAGGCTGTTCAATCTGAGCCATTTCATGCAGTTTTTCGTCCCCCGCCTTCCGGTGCGCACATTGGGCGTAAGCAACTGATTACAAATGGTACTTATGCCTCTTGGCGCGACAGAAAACGCATGACGGACTTGTGCTCCCAGAGGCGCAGAATGAACACCCTACCGTCCGCCCACCCCTCTTGATCCCAAGCATCAACCCAAGGCAGCAGCGACGATGACATCAACTATCACGCAACGACGCCGCCGCGACCAGCCGGCGCCATACGCGGGCCCACGCCCATGACCCGCCCCCGCCGCCTGATCAGCTTCGACTGGGCGATGAAGCGCCTCCTGCGCAGCAAGGCCCACTTCGGCATCCTTGAAGGGTTCTTGAGCGAGCTGCTGCGCGAGGACATTCAGATCCTCGAAGTCCTGGAGGGCGAAAGCAACAAGGATACGGCGCTCGACAAACAGAACCGGGTGGACCTGAAGGCGCGCAATGCCGGCGGCGAGATCATCCTCATTGAGGTGCAGTACCAGCGGCAGTTCGACTATTTGCAGCGGATTCTGCACAGTACGGCGCGCACCTTGGTGGAAAACCTCCAGGAGGGCCAGCCCTATGGCGAGGTCGTCAAGGTCATCTCGGTCAGTATTCTGTATTTCGACCTGGGGCAGGGCGAAGATTATGTCTATCACGGCGCCACCCGCTTTATCGGGATGCATCGCCACGATGAATTGCAACTGAGCGAGGCGCAGCAGGACCTTTACCGGCGCCAGGAACCCCATGCGCTGTTCCCGGAATACTATCTGATCAAGGTCAACCAGTTCGACGACGTGGCCCGCGACTCCCTGGACGAGTGGATCTATTTCCTCAAGCACGAGGAGGTGCCGGACGGCTTCCGGGCGCGGGGACTGCAAGAGGCCAAGGAGCAGTTGGATATCCTGCGGCTCCCGGAGGCCGAACGGCAGGCCTATGAGCGTTATCAGGACGATCTGCACCAGCAGGCGAGCATGGTGCAGTCATCCTATGGCTGGGGGATGCACCAGGGGCTGAAATTGGGGCGGGAGGAGGGCCGGGAGGAGGGCCGAGAGGAAGGGCAGCAGCAGGAGCGACTGCGCATTGCCCGCAGCCTCCTGGGGCTGATCACCGATGACCGGCTGCTGGCCGAGAAGACCGGCTTGAGCGAGGCGCAGGTCAAGGAGTTGCGGGAGGGGAATTGAGTGCGGACATACCACGGACCGGAGGTCGAGGCTTTACCGTGAAAGTCGCGCCGGGAGCGCGCTCCAATTCCCCCTCTCCCTCTGGGAGAGGGCGGGGTGAGGGAACGGCCATGGCGCCCGCAACTTTCATCTTTCGGGGTGGCGCGGGCGCCATGGCCGTTAGCCGGACGCGGCGGCCTGGATCATCGTTCCGGCCGGCCGTGATCGGTCCGCATAGCGGACCAGCGGCCTCGCGGTCAGCGCAGTGGCCGGGATTATGATCAAGGCCGACGCGCGTCGCCGCCTGACCGCCCGCGAGGCGGATGACTTGCCGCGGCCCTGCCCCGGGGCGGTAAAATCGCCGCGCGAAAACCGCAGGCGCAGGGGAACATCGGCATGACGGTCAGGCGGATCATCGGCACTGGGCTCACCGATGGCCGGGGGCCGTGAAATGCCTCAAGGACCATTTCATCCCGCGACTTGAACGCAACATGGGAGACCCACGATGACTGGCCGGAAGATCGTATCTGACCCCAACATTATGAAAGGCGAGCCGATTGTCGCCGGGACGCGGATCACCGTGCGCTCGATCCTGGAGCGCCAGGCGGCCGGCGAGTCGGACGCGCAGATCATTGAGGTCTACCCGATCCTGGTGCCGGACGATCTGCGCGCCGCACAGCGATTCGCCGCGGAGATGCTGGGTGCGGGTCCGGTGCGGCGGGTGGAGACACCGCCCCCGCCGGTGGCGCCCGAGTTACCGGACATCCACGGCTGGCCCGCCGCCAAGGTCCAGGAGCTGCAACGGTCCGTCGCCCAGGCCCTGGGGCGGCCCGTCGTCTTCCGTGATCCCCTTAATTCGCCAGTGAAACTGCCACGAAGTTTCTTTGCCGGGGTCTTAGGAAAGGCCGCGATGGTGATCGACCAGGGTCCCGAGATGGTTATCATCCCCGCCGGCCGCTTCCTCATGGGTTCGCCGGCGGGGGAGGCGCAGCGCTTTGACTTTGAAGGCCCCCAGCATCCGGTGACCATCTCCCGCCCCTTTGCCATCGGGCGCTATGCCGTCACCTTCGACGATTACGACGCCTTTTGTGCCGCCACCGGGCGGGACAAGGGCGATGAGGGCTGGGGTCGCGGTCGCCGTCCCGTCGTCGATGTGACCTGGGACGACGCGCTGGCCTACTGCCAATGGCTGTTTGCGCAGACCGGTCGGCCCTATCGCTTGCCCACGGAGGCAGAGTGGGAATACGCCTGCCGGGCCGGGACTGCGTCCCCCTTCCACTTCGGCGAGACCCTCTCGACCGGCCAGGCCAACTACGTTGACAAGACAGTTCCGGTAGGCAGCCTCCCGCCTAACCCCTGGGGCCTGTGCGAGATGCACGGCAACGTCTGCGAGTGGTGTCAGGATTGGTGGTTTGGGCACTATGAGGCGGGGCCAATCGCCGACCCTGGCGGTCCTGCCTCAGGCGGGTGTCGTGTCCTGCGCGGCGGCAGTTGGTTCTACGGGGCGCGGGACCTGCGCTCCGCGTACCGCTCCCACTTCGCCCCCGGCCTCCGCCACCTCTTCGACGGTTTCCGGCTTGCCCTAGGTCCCGAGCTAAGGCAGGCCAGGCCAGCCGGCTAGGGAGCGGGGCCTGACTGCCCGCGCAGGGAGCGAGCAGGGCGAGCGCAAGGCGCGGGCGGTCCGGCCCCGCGGTGCCCCAGGCCGCGCCCCCAGGAGTCCAAGGCTTCAGCCTTGCCGGTCCTCCAAGGCTGAAGCCTTGGACTCCTGGGCTGACCCGCCCGGCCGCGCTATGCTTGCGCTCAACATAGCGCCAGCCCAGTCAATCGGAGGTCGAGGCTTCAGCCGGACCCGTGCCCGACCCCGGCACAGGTCTGTAATTGCGCGCCCACCGGCTGAAGCCTCGACCTCCGGTGGGCGTCGGCGGCCGGAACCTGGATCAAGGCCGGTGCCGTGCTCCACCTCAACCTGGCAATCAGTATGCTCCACCGCCACCTGACCCATGAGCCACTGACCCTCGCCGCGATCGACGATGTGATTGCCCGCGGGCGCTGGGACGATTGGGCCGAACTGCGCCGCGCCGCGCTCGCTGATCGGCACGTGCTGGAACAAATCCGGCGCATCTGCCTGGCCCGGGTCGCTGACCCGGCCTTGATCATAAATCCGCCCAAGACTGTCCTCTTGATGTGGGTATTCGCGCACAAGGCCATGTTCTGCAAGGGGTCGGATGCCTCGGGGCTGAACGGGGTGGGCGGATTTATGATCAAGGCCCGCTGACCCCTATGCCCAGCGTTATCACTTCTGGATGCACTATGCCGACGCGCACCTTGCCTGAGTGGGAGACCGTGCTGTCGTCCGCCGCCCGCTTGCAGCGTATCCTGCCGGATGCGGTGCTGGTCGGCGGCACGGCCGCGGCCATCCACGTCGGGCACCGTTTTTCACGCGATGCCGACCGCTGCCCTATGACCTGGACGAGGTCGAGCCCACACTTGCGGAATATAAGAACCTCGATCCGCGCTGGCACCATTGGGGGGCGGTCAGGGCCGTCTGTGCTCAAGTCGCGATGGCGATCTTCGACCGCGTTTGCCAGATGCAGTAACCAGTCAGCCCAGGAAGAGCATTTCTCACACAGAGACACAAAGATCACAAAGATCTTCAACGCGATATGTAGGTCGAGGAGATCACCCGTGCGGTGATCGGCCCAACGCCTTCAATGATTTGTTTTTCTTTGTGTTCTTTGTGTCTTTGTGTGAGCAATTCCCGGATTTTGGGTCAGCCAAGCAACCCCGCGATCCACTCCGGGAACCGCTGCCAGGGAATCGCCCGGTTGCCGCCCGGCAGCGCGCGTTCCTCCTCGGTGGTGCAGACCAGCAGGCCCTCCGGCGCGGACTCGGCGCCCATCAGGGCCTTGAGCCGGTTCAGCGGGTCCAGATGCCGCGCGGTCGGGGTCGCGGTGAGCTTGATCTCGACGGGGTGCAGTCGGGTGCCGACCTGGATCAGCAGGTCGACCTCCAGTCCGTCGTGGGTGCGCCAGTAGAAGAGGTCCGGCTTGCGCCCGCGGGCGGCGAAGGCCTTGATCGCCTCGGTCACCACCCAGCCCTCGAACAAGGCGCCGCCCAGGGGACCGGCCAGGGCCGCCGCGCCGTCGGGCTGGCGGGTCAGGGTGGTCACGAGCGCCGCGTCCAGGAAGTAGAGTTTGGGGCTCTTGATCAGCCGCTTGCCGAAGTTGCGGAAATAGGGCGCATCAGCTCGAACTGCTGGGAGCCGGTCAGCAGCCAGCGGCCGAGCGCCTGGCTGTCTGGTGAGGCCCCGGCGTCGATGCGCATCTTGAGATAGGGAAGAAGCTCCGGCAGGTACTGGATCTCGTCCAGGATCAGGGGCCGGTCCTTGAAGCGGTTCAGGAAGCCCAGCGGGTCGCCGCGGGCGAAGTCACGCTCCAGGGGGTCATCAAAGGTGACATAGTCGCACCGATCACCGTATTCCTGGCGCAGGAAGGTGGTCTTGCCGGACTGGCGCGGACCGGTCAGAAGGACCGCCGGGAAGGCGGCGAGTGCCTCGCGCAGGGTGGGGCTCAGGGTGCGTTGGATGTACATCCTGACGAGAATAAAATTGGATTTTCATTTCGTCAAGGATGCGGGCAGGGGGTTCGATCGGAACTGATGTGGCGACTGAGGGCCCGGGTACGCTTTCGTTGTCGTTGTCGTTGTCGTAATCGAATAATCCGACCACGATTACGACAACGACAACGACGGGCGGGACGCCTCGCCTCCCTCAGGGTAAGGCATCGCCGGGCCGCCGCACCGGGACCTTCAGCGTCACCAGTTCCTCCGCGCTGGTCGGGTGGATGGCGACGGTGTCGTCCAGATCCGCCTTGGTGGCGCCCATCTTGAGCGCCACGGCGAAGCCCTGGAGCATCTCGTCGACCCCGTCGCCGATGAGATGGATGCCGACCACGCGCTCTTCGGGACCGGTGCAGACGAGCTTCATGGCGGTCTCGGGGCCGTGCTCGTTGAGCGCATAGCGCATGGGGGTGAAGCGGGTCTCGTAGACGGTCAGGGTGTCGCCGTAGCGGGCGCGGGCCTCCGGCTCGGTGAGACCGACCCGGCCGACCGGCGGGTGGGAGAAGACCACGGTGGGGACGTTGTCGTAGTCGAGTTTCAGCTCGGTCTCGCCGTTGAACAGGCGCCGCGCCAGGCGGCGGCCGGCGGCGATGGCGACCGGGGTCAGCGGCTCGCGGCCGGTGACGTCGCCGATGGCATAGACGCCTGCCACGTTGGTGTTCTGGAAGGCGTCGACCTTGATCAGTCGGTTGGGCGCGACCTCGACCCCGGCCGCCTCCAGGCCCAGGTCGGCGCTGTTGGGCGCCCGGCCCACGGCCCAGATGATGGTGTCGAAACCGGTCAGCGGCTCGCCGGTGCGCGGGATCAGCGCCAGCCCGTCGGCCCGCCGCTCCAGCGCCGAGACCTCGAACTGGAGACCCAGGCGGATGCCGTCCCGGCTCATGGTCTGGGCCAGGGCCTCACCGACCATCGGGTCGAAGAGCCACAGCACGCGCTCCTCCAGGGCGACCACGGTCACCTCCGAGCCCAGCGCGCGCAGCACGCCGGCCAATTCGACGCCGACATAGCCGCCGCCGATGATCGCGACGCGGCGCGGCTGCTGCGCGAGTTCAAAAAAACCGTCCGAGGTGATGCCAAGCTCGGCCCCGGGCATCCGCGGGACCAGGGGGCGGCTGCCGGTGGCGATCACGATGTGGTCGGCGCTGTAGCGGTTGCCCTCGACCTCGATGGTGCGGGCATCGACCAGGCGCGCATGACCGCTGATGTCGGTGATGCCTTCCTGCTTCACATAGCCGTCCCAGTAGTCGTTGATGCGCTCGACGAACTGGTTGCGCCCGCCGACCAGGGTCGACCAGTCGAAATACTGGTCCTTGGTGCGCACGCCGAAACCAGCGCCGTCGCGCACCGCCTGGGCCAATTGCGCCGCGTACCACATGACCTTCTTGGGCACGCAGCCGCGGTTGACACAGGTCCCGCCCAGGGGGCCCGGGTCGATGACCGCGACCCGCCGCCCCAGTTGGGCGGCCTGCTCAGCCGCCGCCAGGCCGCCGCTGCCGCCGCCGATGGCGATCAGATCGAAGTGTTGGCTCATTGCGTGGTGCTCCGGGGTATTTGGGGATTTGCTCACGCGCAGACGCAAAGACGCGGAGCATCAAGAACGAAGTCGCGGTGCGGGCCAGTCGATCCCGGGGGTGAACGGCGCACCGCTGACAGCGAACCCAATGCCCTTGGCGTCTTTGTGTCTTGGTGAGAAACCTGCTTCCGTCAGGCCGCGCGCTTGGCCAGCCACTCGGCCAGCTTGTCGGACCCGCCGATCAACTCGCCGTTGATGTAGACCTGGGGCACGCTGGACGCCCCGGCGACCGCGCGCAGGGTCTCGTCGGTGTAGTCGCGGTTGAGCACCAGCTCCTCGTAGACGATGCCGGCCTCCTGCAGAGCGGCCTTGGCCTTGGCGCAGAAGGGGCAGCCGTTGCGGCTGAAGACCGTCACGTCCAAGGGCTTGGGTGCCTTGGGTGCCACATAGGCGAGCATGGTGTCGGCGTCGGAGACCTGGAAGGGGTCGCCCGGCAGGTCCGGCTCGATGAACATGCGCTCGACCACCCCGTCGCGCACCAGCATGGAGTAGCGCCAGGAGCGCTTGCCGAAGCCCAGGTCCGCCTTGTCGACCAGGAGCCCCATGCCGGCGGTAAATTCGCCGTTGCCGTCCGGGAGGAAGGTGATGGCGTTCGCGTGCTGGGCCTTCTGCCACTCGTTCATCACGAAGGTGTCATTGACCGAGAGGCAGACCACCGTGTCGACCCCCGCCGCCTTGAAGGCCGGGACCAACTGGTTGTAGCGCGGCACATGGGACGAGGAGCAGGTGGGGGTGTAGGCCCCCGGCAGGGAGAAGACCACGACGGTCTTGCCGGCGAACACCTGGTCGGTGGTCACGTCCACCCACTCGGTCCCCTGACGGGTGTGGAACACTACCTGCGGGACGCGCTTTCCGGTACGATCTTCTAACATTTCTGAGGTCTCCTGGGTTGATAAGGGGTTGCTGAGCCGCGGCTCGTCAAGTCTCGGCGCGGGATGACCCCGCCCATGTGGTGCACTATACGGAAGGGGGAATGATTCGGAAAATGGATTATAAATATCGTTACGATCGCCTAAACCTATCAATGGCCCCGGCGGGCAGCGACCGGTCCGACCGGACGGCGCTGGTGCGGCCATGAGCCCGGCCGCCCCGGGGGCCATCTGGCTGCTGCTGGACAGCCGCAGTTTCGGCGGGGTCGAGTCCCATGTGCTGACCCTGGCCGCCGCCCTGCACGCCCGCAATATGCCGGTGCGGGTGGTCTTTCTCAAGGACCACGGCCCCCACCCCATGGCGGCGGCCCTGGCCGGGCAGGGGATCGCCTGCGATGTACTCGCGGGCGGCTGGCGGGGTCTGCGCGCCGCCCTGGCCGCGGTGCCGCCCGGGCTGCTGCACACCCATGGCTATAAGGTGGGGGTCTTCGGCCGGGTCGCGGCCCGCCTGGGGGGGTTCCCCTGCGTGAGTACCTACCATGCCGGCGAGCCGGGTCCGGGGATGGTGCGTTACTACAACATCCTGGACCGGGCGACCGCCGGGCTTGCCGGCGGCATCGTGGCGGTGAGTCGGCCGATCGCCGACCGGCTGCCCCGCCGGACCCGGGTGATCGACAACTTCGTACCCCTGGCGGCGGGGCCGACGCGGTGGCCGCGGGCGGCCGCCTTCGTCGGGCGCCTCAGCCATGAGAAGGGCCCGGATCTCTTCTGTCGCCTGAGCGGGCAGGTGCCGGGGGTCGAGTTCGTGCTCTACGGGGACGGTCCCCTGGGTGCCGAGCTGCGGGCCGCCTACCCGCGGGTGCGCTTCGCCGGCCAGCAGCCTTCGATGGCAGGGGTCTGGGATGAGATCGGGCTCCTGTGCATGACGTCGCGTCACGAGGGCCTGCCGATGGCCGCGCTGGAGGCGATGGCCCACGGGGTGCCGGTGGCCGCCTTCGCGGTCGGCGGCCTGCCGGGCCTGATCGACGCGGGGCGCAACGGCTGGCTGGTGCCGCCGCTCGACCTGCCGGCCTTCGCCGCGGCGGTCCGCGCCTGGGCGGACCTGGACGCGGCGGGCCGGGTCGCGTGCAGCCGCGCGGCGCAGGCCACGATTGCTGCCCGCTATACCCCGGAGGCGGTCCTGCCGCGCCTCCTGGAGGTCTATCGGGAGGCCGGCTGGCGGCCTGCCGGTGGCTGAGTAGTGAGTCCAGGTCAAGTAAAACACAAATGCAATCGTTGTCGTAGTCGTAATCGGACAAGCGATGCAATTTAGGGTGCGAGAGAATCCAGGGTTCTACGATAATCTCGACAACGACAACGACAACGACAACGACAACGACAACGACAACGACAACGACCATGGCGCTTAAAGCAATCCCTGTCGTCCCGGCCTGAGGCGTCCATGCGTATCCCGACCGACACCAAGTGGCGCCAGATCATCATCGCCGTGGCGGCCTGTCTGCTGGTCTGGCTGGCCTGGCGGGGGCTGCCGAACCCGGCGGTGGCCTTTATCATCGCCATAGTCCCGCTCGCGGTCATCGGCGTCTTTCGCGCCCCGGTGCTGGTGGTGCTGCTGTTCGTGTGCTTCTCCTTCTTCCGGCTGCACGAGGCCTTCCCGCTGCTCTATCAGCTCAAGATCCCCAAGCTGCTGTCGCTCGCGGCCATCAGCGTTCTGTTCTGGAACATTTTCATCGCCGAGACCATCAAGCCCTATTGGCGCTTCGAGTTCACCCCACTGACGATCTTCATCGTCCTCATCACCGTCGGCGTGCCCCTGGCAACCAATGTCGCGGAGGCCCAGAACTACTATACCCAGGTCTATTCCAAGATCGTGCTGATGCTTTTCATCGTCGCCTGGCTGCTGCGTGAGGAAAAGGACTTTCTGCTTGGGGTGCGCATGATAGTGATCTCCGGTATCGCCATTGCCTATGTCGCGATCTACAACAAACTCAACGGGATCGGGCTGGTGGAGGAGACGCGCGTGACGATCGGCCGCGAGATCGACTCCTCGCTCGGCGACCCGAACGACCTGTCCTCGGTGCTCCAGTTCCCCTTGAGCTTTGCCGTCGCCTTCGTGCTCACCGCGCGTACCGGGTTCTTCAACCGGTTGCTGGGGCTCGTGGGGATCGTGATGCTGATGTACGCGATCCTCGCCACCCAGAGCCGCGGGGCCTTGTTGGGGGTGATGTCGGTGTTCGGGCTCTACGGCTGGCGCTATGTCAAGAACAAGCTCTTGTTCGTCGGCGGCGGGGGGCTGGCGGCCATGGTGCTGTACGTGGCCGCGGGAGTGGGGAGCCGCAAGACCGCCCAGTCCTCGGACGGCGGCCTCGATACCTCCTCGGAGCAGCGTCTGCACGCCTGGGAGGCGGCCATCGGCATGGCCACCGCCTATCCCATCTTCGGCGTCGGCCTGCACAGCTATTACAGCAACTATTATGCCTTCACCCCGAAGTGGGACGGCCTCAACCATGCCGTGCACAGCACCTGGTTCGGCGTCCTGGCCGAGAGCGGCTATATCGGATTCATCTTCTTCATCACCCTTTTCGTCGGCCTGATCCGCTCCGGCATCAGGAATATGAAGACCGTAGACCGTCACGCCGCGACCATCTCGCCGGCGGTGAGCGTGGCGACCCAGGGGGCACTGATGGGGCTGGTGGGGACCGCGGTCTCGGGTTCCTTCCTGACCATGGGCTTTACCTGGCCCATCTATATCGCCGCCGCCTTCGTGATCTCCATCGCCCAGTTCCTGGAGGACAGTTACGGCGCGCAGGACGGCAAGGCGGTGCCGGCGGCGCCGAAGAAACCCAGTCGCCTGGAGCGGCTCCGGGCGCGGCTCAAGGCGGGCCGTGCCAAGCGGTAACGCGGCGGCAAGACCGGGCGACGAGACAGTGATTAGTCGCGCATGATGGAAGTGCCCGGACCAGTGGCGCAGGGTGCGCCGTGCGCACCTTGAGCGGCTGCGGTCGATCGCCGCGGCCAGGGTTTCGGTTGGCACCATGGGGCGCACGGCGCACCCCAGGGTCGCGGTGCGGTCAATGGTCCGAGCATTTCCAGCGTGCGGTACTGGTGCCTTGCGGCTTGTGGCTGCAAGCGCGGGCGCGCTCAGCCGGGACTCGTCATGAGCGCCGTCCCCGGGTCCCGATACAGTGCCAAGAGTCGATCGGCGATCCGCGTGAGCCCGAAACCGGCCGCCACCCGCGCCTGCAGGTCCAGCGCGAGCCGCTCCGACCAGGGGCCTTGGGCGAGTGCCGCGGCCAAGGCCGCGGCCCCGGCGGCCGGGTCATCGGCGGGGATCCGGATCAGGTCGCCGGTCAGGCCCAGGGTGTCGAACAGGGGGTCGTGCCGATGGGCGTAGACGATGGGCAGGAGCCCCTGGTTCAGGCACTCGAGATAGGCGTTGGAGAGGCCCTCGACGCCGGAGATGGCGAAGAAATAGTGGGCCGCGGACAGTTCGTCCAGCAGTTGTTCTTTAGTGAGGTGGCCGAGCAGCGCCGCCTGGGGAATGGTCGCCGCGACCGCCTGGCACTGGGCCACATAGTCGGCGTCGTATTCCCAGTAGTCGTCGGTGAGCGAACCCGCTAAACGCAGGCGCAGGCCGGCACGCACCACCTCCGGTAAGGCGGCAAAGAGGCGCAGGACCTCCAATTGGCCCTTGCGCGGACAGACCACGCCGGAGAGGACCAGGGTCCGGCCCCCGGTGTCCGGCGGGCGGGGCCGGGGCGGGGCGACGGCATTGGGGATGTTGACCAGGCGCGGGCGGGCGGGCGCCACCAGGTCGTCCGGGTTCTGGACGATCCAGGCGGAGAGTTGCCGCAGCGCCAGGCGCTGCAGCCGGCTGCCCCGCCCGTCGAGCAGGGTGGCCGGGTCGTCGTGGCCCTTCTGCGTCATGTGCAGGAAGACCCGGATGCCCAAGAGGCGCAGTAGCGGGGTCAGGTGGACGACATAGTTGTGCCCATGGAAGTGTACGGCCTGGATGCGTTCGCGCAGGCAGCAGAGCAGCACGGCCCGCCATACCCGCTTGGCCTGCCACACGTCCAGGCGTCGGCGCAGGGGCGGCGGGTAGGGCGGGGGGATCGTCGGTCCCTGGTCCAGTGAGATTGCCTGGACCCGGACCCCGGGGCGGGTGTTCAACTCGGCCGCGAGCATCAGGGCCTGGCGCGCCCGACCCGAGTGCAGGGGCGGGGCGTTGAAGAGTACATAGAGGATACGCATGCAATGCCCCCGTCGTGGATCGAGTCCTTTGGCTTAAGCGACCATTCGAGATTATGCCTGACGGACCGGGCGTCGTTGTCGTTGTCGTGGTCGGATTATTCGATTACGACAACGACAGGGTACCCGGGATCTCGCTCGCCACATCAGTTCTGATGGCGCCCGCCCGGGGCGGGACGCCCCGGCTCCCGTGCCGGGACGCCCCGGCTCCCGTGTCGGGACGCCCCGACTCCCGTGCCGGTTGCTTGCCCGCCGACAATCACTGACAATCCCCGCCGTCTTGCCGCCACCGGAGCCCCGCTACCCCTACCCCATGGCCGTCGGAACCCTCAAACATTGGGTCAAGCGCCGGGACCATCCGGTCTCGCGCCTGCTGTATCGGCTCGCCAGGGCGGCGCGGACCTTCGAGGTCCCCGTGATCCCCGGGCTGCACCGCGCCCTCTATCACTTGCATCGCGGCAGCCTCGCGGCGCTCGCCAATCTGTTGCGCGTGTTCTATTACACGCCGCTGTTCAAGAGCCAACTGGAGGGGCCGGCACCGCGGCTCTATCTCTACAGCGGGATGCCGCTGGTGACCGGCGCTCTGCGCATCCGTCTGGGTGCGGACTGCCGGGTGTCGGGCATCACCACCCTGTCCGGGCGGACCAGCGGGACGGCCACGCCCAGCCTGGAGGTGGGGTCGAACGTGGATATCGGCTGGCAGAACACGATCGCGGTGGGTCGCCGGGTGGTCCTGGGTGACAATGTGCGCCTGGCCGGGCAGTGCTTCCTGGCCGGCTATCCGGGCCATCCGCTGGACCCCGCGGCGCGGGCCCAAGGCCTGGCGGAGACCGAGGATCAGGTCGGCGACATCATCCTGGAGGACGACGTGTGGCTGACGACCGGTGTGACGGTCATGGCGGGGGTGCGCATCGGCCGGGGTACGGTGGTGGCCGCCGGGAGCGTGGTCACCAAGGACCTGCCGCCGCTGGTGCTGGCGGGCGGGGTGCCGGCGCGGGTGATTCGCCCGCTCGCGCCCGCCGCACCCCCGCCGGGCGGATCAGGCGACGCACACCGCGCATGAAGGCGCCGACGAACAATGCCCGGGCGCGGCACTGAACGCCGGATGATGGGCCGCAACTCCACCGCGCCCTGCCGCTGCCGCCCGTGATCAAGTCGACCCTGATCTACGCCGGCAGCTATGTGCTGATGCGCAGCGTCTCCTTCCTGACCCTGCCCTATGTGGCGCGGGTCCTGGGTCCCGTGGAGTTCGGGCGGCTCGATCTCCTGGTGACCGCCACCCAGGCGGTGGGTCTGCTGGCCGGTTTCGGGATCATGGAGGCGGTGCTGCGCTACGCCAGCACCGACGAGCGGTCCGCCCCCGGGGCGCCGCTGGACGCGCGGGCGGCCAAGGCCAACGGGCTCGGGCTTACCCTGCTCTGTGGTCTGCTGTTCCTGGGTGCCCTGTTGGCCGTGGCGCCCTGGCTCGCGCGGGTGCTGCCGGGCGCTCAGGAGGCGGACCTGCTCCGCCTGGCGATGCTCGCGGGGGTGGCCTCGGCCTGGATCGCCCTGCCCAACGTGATCCTGCGGATGCAGGACCGGGCGGCGGCCTATGCGAGCTTTATGGTCGTCTACGCACTCCTGCAGGCGGGCGGGAACGTCATCGCCGTCTATCTGGGCTACGGCATCTTCGGCATCATGGCGGTGAGCGCCGGGTCGGCCTGCCTGATGGCCTGCGTGGCGGTGGTGCAGCAGATTCGCGACAGCGGCATCGCCCTGGAGCCGCGGGCGGTGCGCCCGCTGCTGCTCTTCGGCCTGCCCATCCTGGGCAGCGGGGTGGCCGCCTTCATGATGAACGGGATGGAGCGCT
The DNA here is from genome assembly GCF_002813775.1 of Candidatus Thiodictyon syntrophicum. Taxonomy (NCBI): domain Bacteria; kingdom Pseudomonadati; phylum Pseudomonadota; class Gammaproteobacteria; order Chromatiales; family Chromatiaceae; genus Thiodictyon; species Candidatus Thiodictyon syntrophicum. Next base: position 4,075,358 of record NZ_CP020370.1, on the reverse strand, counting down.
GGGTGCTGGCCGCGCACCTGGACCCGCTGGACTATGGTCACTATGCGGCGGCGGTGAAGCTGTTCGTGCTGTGCGTGATCGCCTTCCAGCCCTTCGGCCTGTGGTGGGGCGCCCAGCGCTACCGGTTGCTGGCGGGCCCGGACGGGGAGCGGCGGCTGGTCTACTACGCGACCCTGGGGATCCTGCTCCAGTTTCTGCTCTGCACCACGGTGTCGCTGCTCAATCCGCTGCTGCTCGATGTGCTCTTCGGTGCGGCCTTCGCGGTCCCGGCCTGGTGGACCAGCGCGCTGCTGCTGGTCCTCTTGATGCGCAGCGTCGCGGACCTGACGTCCATGGGCCTGTTCCTGGGGGAGCGCAGCCATGAGCAGATGATCATCCAGTATGCCGCCGCCGCGGTGACGGTGACGGGGCTCTTCACCCTGATCCCCCGCTTCGGCTTCCCCGGCCTGATCCTGGCCCTCACGGCCGGGGCCGCCCTGCGTCTGGTGCTGAGCTACCGCCTGAGCCAGCGCCGCCGGCCCTTGCCCTATCCGGTGTCCGCCGTTGCGGTCCTGTTCGCGGTCTATCTGGCGGCGTCCTATGGCTTCGCGACCCGCTTGACGGGGGTCGGCCCGGTCGCGCTGGTGGGGGCCGCCGCGGCGGTGCTGGCCCTGATGACCGCGCTGGCCTATGTCACCGGGCGCTCGGTCCTGGTGCCGCGGGGCGCAAGGCCCGACACGATGCGAGAACCGGCGGGAGATCGAGTACGTAGACAGGATTAACCGGGTCGTCCCGGATTTGTCCTGTTAAGTAACAGATCAGGAACAAGTCAAACACGATCGTTGTCGTTGTCGTTGTCGTAATCGTAATCGGACCGATCGAGAGAATCCGGGGGCTACGATAACCTCGATTTCGACAACGACAACGACGACGACAACGACAACTGGGCGGCCCGCCCGTCCGGCGCCCGCCAGGCGCGCCCCGGCCGGTTGTGGTTGCTTGCCCGTCGGCGATCACTGACAATCCCGACGGACTTTCCACCGGAGCCAAGCAGCGTGATGCGTGACCTGATCGTCTTCGGCGAGGACTGGGGCGGTTTGCCCAGCAGTACCCAGCACCTGGTGCGCCACCTGGCCCGGGATCGCCGGGTGCTGTGGGTCAACTCCATCGGTATGCGCCGGCCGCGCCTCTGCGCCCATGACCTGGGGCGTCTGTGGCGCAAGGTCCGCGCCATGCTGGCCGGCGCGGGGGGCGGTGCCCGGCCGCCGGGGACGACGGGCGAGCCGCCGCCCTTCCCGGTCCTGGCGCCGCGCGCCCTGCCGTGGCCGGGCAACCCGTTGGCCCGGGCCTTCAATCGCCGTGTGCTCGGGTCCCAGGTGGCGCGTGCCGCCGCCGCCCATGGGCTGCGCGAGCCGCTCCTGTGGACCTCGCTGCCGACCGCGGTGGAGGTGGTGGGCACGCTGGGCGAGCACGCGGTGGTGTATTTCTGCGGGGACGACTTCGGTGCCCTGGCGGGGGTCGACCATGCCCCGGTCCTGGCCATGGAGCGCGAACTGGTCGGGCTCGCGGACCTGGTGTTCGTCGTGAGCGGTCCCCTGGCCGCGCGCTTTCCCCCGGCCAAGACGCGGCTGCTGCTCCAGGGGGTGGACTTCGACCTGTTCAGTACCCCGGTCGCGCCGGCCCCCGATCTCCCGCGGGCCGGTCCGGTGGCGGGCTTTTTCGGCATGCTGGAGGACTGGGTGGATACGGACCTGCTCGCCGCGGTGGCGCGGCTCCTGCCCGCCTGGCACTTCTTCCTGATCGGGACCGTGAAGACCGAGGTCTCCGCCTTGAAGGCCCTGGGGAATGTCACCCTGGCCGGACCGCGCCCCTATCGGGACCTGCCGGGCTATTGTCAGCATTGGAGTGTGTCGCTCCTGCCATTTCGTGACGGCGAGACGATGCGTGCGGCCAATCCGCTTAAGTTGAGGGAATATCTGGCGGCCGGTCGGCCGGTGGTAAGCACCGACTTCCCGTGGCTGGACGGCTACCGGGACCTGGTGGGCGTGGCCGCCGGACCGGCGGCCTTTGCCGCCGCCCTGGAGGCTGCCCACCGGGAGCCCGCGGCGAGCGCGGCGCCGCGCCGCGCCCGGGTGGCGGGTGAGTCCTGGGCGGCGCGCGCGGCCGAGGCGGCGGCGCTGCTCGCGGCCCTAGGCTGATGTCGGCATCAATCCGCGAAAAAAAAACGATATCATTCACCGGAAACCTGACCGCGGGAACGGACAGGGCGCGCACGGGGTCCGATACTATGGGTGTCGTGTCGTGTCGAGTCGCGGCGGTTACTCTATGGGACCGTCGCGGCGGCGGGCGAAAACAACCCGGTGCCGGTCGGGCCGCGGCACCAGGCGCCGCGCGGGACCCTGGCCGGGATCAGCGATCAACCGTCGGCGAAGACTTCAAGTGGCAGCCGATCTCTCTCATAAGCTCTACGATATCCTGGCGGCCGGTTGGCGGCAGCGCTATGTTGTGATAGTGCCGATGTTGTTGATGCCGATGCTGGGCGGCGTCGTCGGCTACAAGACGCCGCCCAAGTTCCAGAGCCACACCTCGCTCCTCATCGTGGAGACCGCCTTGCAGAATCCGATCATGAAGGACCTGGGGGTACCGGTGTCCCTGTCGGACCGCAAGGCGGGTCTCGCCGAGTTGCTCAAGAGCCGTCAGGTGATCGGCACCGTGGTCGATAAACTCGGGTTGGTCAAGCCGGGTCCCGACTACGAACGCAAACGGGAGAGCAAGATCGGTGAGCTGAATCGGGGCCTGGGGGTGTCGTTCATCGGCAAAGACATGCTGCGCATCAATTTCGACGCCCGCGCCGCCACGAACATGAAGGCCATCCTGCAAGGGATCAGCGACCAGTTCGTCGAACAGATCATGGCCCCGGAACGCTCCGCACTGAAGTCGTCGGTGGACTTTCTGGAGGCGCAGATCAAACGGCAACGCGACGTGCTGGAGGTCCTGGAGCGCAAGATGGCCCAGTTCCGGGACGCCAACAGCGATGGGCTGCCCGAGTTTTTCTCGCAAAACATGGCGCGCCTGGCGCAACTGCGGCTCGACATCTCCAAGAAGGAGTTGGAACTGGCGGGCGCGCAGGAAACCATGGCGAGCATCGGCCGGCAGCTCGCGCGCAACAACCCGGTGGTGGGTCAACTGGAGAAACAGATCATCGAATTACGCGGCGAACTGGCCCTGCTCAGTGCCCGCTACACCGCCAAGCACTCCAAGGTGCAGGGGGTGACGCGCCAGTTGGAGCGGCTGGAGGCGGAACGGCTGCGTTTGATGGCGGAGAACGACCAGACGGCCGACATCGAGCGGATGCTCAACACCCCGGTCGGTACCTCCGGGGTGGATGACGCCCGCTCGGTCAACAATCTGCTGGTCTCCCAGTTGGACCGCTACTCGACCGCCAAGACCCAGGTCGAGACGCTGGAGCGCGAGCTCGACCGGCTGCGCTCGGACTTGAAGGCGGGGGAGCTGAAGTCCCGCGACACCGGGACCGTGGCGCAGAAAATGAAGGAGATGGAACGCGACATCAAGGTCCAGCGCGATGTCTACGAGGACCTTCAGGCGCGCCGGGAGCGGGCGAACGTGACCAGCCAGCTCGGGCAGTTCGAGCAGTCCGAACGCATCAAGGTCGTCGATGCGCCCTTCACCCCCCAAGCGTCGGCCAATCTGCCGACCATCGTGTTCGTGCTGGGCGGTGTCTTTGCCGGCCTGGCCTTGGGCGTGAGTCTGGCGACCGTGCTCGAGCTCCTGGACTCCACCATCCGCAGTCGCCGCGCGTTGGAGGCCTTGACCGGGGACGGCGTCCCGATGCTGGCCCGGATCCCGCCCCTGAAGCCCCCGGCGGCGGTGGAGACACCGGCGCCGCCGGTCTTGAAACCGGTGCCGGTACTCAAGCGGAGGGCCAGCGCATGACCCGGGTCTGTCAGGTGGTACAGCATTTGCGGCCCGGCGGTATCGAGACGCTGGTCCTGGAGTTGGCGCGCCTGGCGCCGGCGGGTCAGGATACCCGCATCCTGAGTCTGGAGGGCAGTGCGGCGGTGTCCCGCGCCGCCTGGCCGCGACTGGCCGAGACCGCTGCGCCACTGGAGTTTTTCGCCAAGGGTCCGGGGTGGCGGGTCGGGGTCTGGTGGGCCCTGTGGCGGTACCTGCGCCGGGTGCGGCCGCACGCGGTGCACACCCACCATGTGGGGCCGCTGATCTACGGCGGCCTGGCGGCCCGGCTGGCCGGGGTGCCGCGCATCGTCCATACCGAGCATGACGCCTGGCACCTGCGCGACCCGCGGCGGCGACGCCTCCAGCGGCTGATCCTGACCCTGGTGCGACCCCGGTTGGTCGCCGACTCGGCGCAGGTGGCGGTTGCGGTGCGCGGACACCTGCCCGGCTGGCCGGTCCAGGTCATCCGCAACGGGATCGATACCACCCGCTTCACCCCCGGTGACCGGGCGGCCGCCCGGGCGGCCTTGGGGTGTGGGTCGGCCCTGCCGCCCGCCGCGCCGCTCATCGGCTGCGCCGCCCGCCTGCATCCGGTCAAGGGGCATCGCTTCCTGCTCGAGGCCCTGGCGCGGCTCCCCCCGGGGGTCGCGTTGGTCCTGGCCGGCGGCGGCGAGGAGGAGGCGGCCCTGCGCGCCCAGGCGCAGGGCCTGGGGCTGGCGGCGCGGGTCCATTTTCTGGGGCGGGTCGATGACATGATCGGTTTCTACCGGGCGCTGGATCTCTTCTGCCTGCCCTCGCTGGCCGAGGGGATGCCCTTGTCGCCCCTGGAGGCCCAGTCCTGCGGGGTTCCGGTGGTGGTGACCGAGGTGGGCGGGGCGCCGGAGACGGTGTGCCCGCGTACCGGACGCCTGGTCCCGCCCGCGGACGCCGCCGCGCTCGCCGCCGCGCTCGCCGGGCAACTCGGTCAGGGCGGCCGGGGGGACCCGCGGCGCTTCGTGCTGGAACACGGCGATGCGCGCGCCATGGTCGACGCCTACACTGCGCTCTATGAGTGATGTTGCGCCGGAATCTGTGTAAAGTTGCGTTAATTAAGACCCGCGGGGGCCGGTCATGACTCCGCACCCGCATCCGCACCGCCCAGACCGAAGAACTATCCGCGATGTCGCACACCATCCTTACAATCCTGACCCTGCTGGCCGGCGTCCTGGTGGTCTATCACCACCTGGGCTATCCGCTCCTGCTCAAGTGGCTCGCCGACCGGCGGAAGGAGACCCCGCCGGTCGCACTGCCCCAGCGGGCCTACCGGCCGGCGGCGGCGGATGCCGAGCGCCCGGTGGTCGCCATCGTGATACCGGCCTACAACGAGGAAGATCATGTGGCAGACAAGCTGCGTAATCTGGCGATGCTGGATTACCCGAGCGATCGGCTGCGCGTGGTCCTGGCCTGCGACGGCTGCACCGACGCCACGGCGGAGCGCGCCTGGCGGGTGGCCCGCGAGCCCGAGTGCCGGGACCTGTCCCTGCAGATTCTGGAGTTTCGTCAGAATCGCGGCAAGGTGGCGGTGCTCAACCACGTCATCCCCAACATCGATTGCGACCTGCTGGCCTTGAGCGATGTCTCGGCCCTGGTCTCGGTCGATGCCCTCCTGGTCGCCGCCGACTGTTTTCAGGACCCCAAGGTCGGTGTGATCACCGGGTCCTACCGGCTGTTCGGCTCCTATCACCCGCAAGTGGGGCACCAGAGCGGGGAGAGCCTGTACTGGCAGTACCAGAGCGAGATCAAGCGGAAGGAGGGGGCACTCGGTTCCACCATGGGTGTGCATGGGGCCTTCTATATGATCCGGCGGGACCTGTTCGAGCCCTTGGATCTGGATGTCATCAATGACGACTTCATGTTGCCCATGCGGATCGTCGCCCGCGGCTATCGGGCCCTCTATGAGCCGCGCATCCTGGCCCTGGAACTGGAGTCCGCCGGCTTGGATCTCGATCGTTCGCGCCGCCGCCGGATCGCGGCGGGCAACATGCAGCAGTTGGTGCGCTTGGGTGCCCTGCTGCGCCCCTCGCTGCGCGGGGTGGCCTTCGTCTTCGCCTCCGGCAAGGCCCTGCGCGCGCTGATGCCCTTCCTGCTGCTGCTGCTGCTGGGCGGCAGTGCCGTGCTGGCCGTCCATTCGCGGGTCTTCCTGGCGTTGTTTTTGGTCCAGGCCGTCGTCTATCTGACGGCCTTCGTGGTACAACGGATCGGCCCGGCCCGGGTCGTCTGGCCGCTGCAGGCGCTGCATTATCTCGTACAGGGCCACCTGGTGGGGTTGGTGGGCTCGGTCCGTTATCTGTTGGGGTTGGAGCGCGGGCGCTGGCGCCGGGCCAACCTGGCGCTCGCCACCCCGGCCCCCGAGACGCCGGGGACCTGAGGTGCGGGACGCGGGCCTGATGGGTGCGAAGCGGCCGCGCGCGTGCGCCGGGCGGCGGCGTCGGGTCATCCGGGGCCTGTCCTTGGGTGAGACCCGTTCGGTGATCCGGGGCCCTGGCCCCGCCCCTGGTCGACTTGGAGTAGTGAATTGAAAATCAACATATACAAACAACCCGGTGATGTCGCGGTGGTGGTGCTGGAGGGCGAGTTCGACGCGGTAAGCGCCCCCGTCACCCGCACTGAATTCGAGAGGGTCCTGACGGAAGGCGGCGGGGACGTGGTCGTCGACTTGAGCGGCGTGACCTTCATGGACTCCTCCGGCGCCGGGGCCCTGGTGTTCCTGCACAAACGGCTGGTGGGCCTGAAGCGGACGCTGGAGCTGATCGGCGTGACCGGTCAACCCCATGACCTGTTGGCGCTGCTGCGCATCACCAATGTCATACCGGTCAACCAGCGGGTGGTGGTCCGGCCGGAGCCGCCGGAGGAGCGTGCTTGAGGGGCCGCGTCCGGGTCCGGGCGCGGGTCCCGATCCAGGTGCTGCTGTCCTGGACCCTGACCGCCTGCATCCTGTCGGGCTGCACCTGGTGGCCCCCGCCCGGCAGCGGCGGCATGGCGGAACGGCACCGTCCCGACCGGCCGAAATGCACCGGGTGTCTGCGACCCCCGGACCCGACCTGGCAGGAACTCGACACCCAGCGCCAACTGGCCCAGGGGCACCTGGAGACCCTGGTACTGCGGGGCGCGCAGTGGTGTCTGCCCGGTCAGGTGGCCGCGGCGCGCGACCTGCAGACCCGTATCGTGCGGGAACTCTTCGGGGGGCTCCCGCTGGACGCTGCCAACGATCTCATCGTGGCGCGGGCGCGCCTGGCGGAATTGGAGCGGCGCCTGGACTACATTCAAGGCAGCGGCGCCTGTATGACGGCCGGGACGGCCGGCGCACCCTACCCGGTTGCGGAGTAGTCCTATACCGAAGGCGGCCGCAGGAGGTCCAGGTCGCGGTCGATCGCTCGGACGTGGCTCATCGGCACCGGCCCTCAAGAGTGATGGCCCAATTGTACCGGGACCCGCGCCACCCGGCAGCGGGAAGGTCCGACAGGCTGCCGGGATCGCTTTCTGCTTGCCGGTCTCGCACGCCGCCGCGCGCTGCCCGGATTCGGTCGGACTCCGCCAAGGGGTGGAAAAACAATCGTCAATCAACGTTATCCAGACCTGCGGGAACTTTACAACGCCTGTTGACTCGCGATAACATCCCTCAAAGGTCGTGAAAGTGCGACTGGCCTCCTTGCGGCAGCGTCGGCAAGTCCGTCGGCTGTGGCGCATTTGCCTGCCACCCAAGTCCGACCCTGATCTCGGCACCTGACGAAGCGCACGCCTGCACCGAGCGGAGGATGACAATGGGCTTATCAACTTCGCTGTCCCCGCACACGCAACGAAAGCAGGTTCCATCGGGCGCCTTGCGCAACAGGGGGCTTCGCTCCATGGGGTTGATCCTCGTGTCCCTCGCCGGTCCGGTGTCGGCCGGGTCTGCCGCCTACACCTACGACACCCTGGGGCGCCTGACCAGGGTCGCCTATACCAACGGTGCCGTCATCGCGTATGTGTATGACGCCGCGGGTAATCGTTCCAGCATGGCGGTGACCGGTGCGGCGGCCGTCGCGATGAAGGCGGCAGTGCCCGCACCCGCGACTACTCAGCGGGCGAGCCCGAGCGCAACCGCCACGGCAACGGGCATCGTCGAGGCGGCGACCGGCACCGTGCGCCTTCCCGCCGTCGGCGAAGACCCCGGCATCTACGGCTGGAACGACCGCAGCGAGCACTTGGAGCGCGCGCTCACCGCGACCTTTATCGGTGACGGTCACGACCGTCTGCTGCATGTCCAGGGCTATGCCATTGACGCGGCCGACGAGGTCGGCCTCTGGCTCAATGGCACGCTGCTCGGCTATCTCAGTGAAGCCCGCGATGGGACCTGGGGCACCCCGAGCCTGTGGCTGCTCCCGGCCGCGTTGCAGATTCCCGCGGAGAACGCCGTCACGCTCGCGCCCCGCGACGCGAGCGCCGTCTGGGGCGTTACCCGCCTCGGGCTTTACGCCTTTGGCAGCGTCTGGGGCAATCAATACGGACTGCCCGGCGGCGACCTGACCCATCCCGATGGCATCGAACTGCACCTCGGCAGTGACGGACGGGGCCAGGCGGCCGGGTACCTGATCGAACTGGCGGGCTGGGACGCCAATAGTGACGGGGAAATCGCCATCACCCTTGATGATGAGCCTTTGGTCGACCTGCCGCGCGGCGGTGATCGCAGTTGGGGCGCGCCCTACCACCTCTGGCTCGCCCCGGAACGACTGGCGCCCGGTGACAACCGTTTGCTGATTGGCAATCGGTTCGGCCCGCTGGAGCCCTGGGGCCTGCGGATCGACCGGGTGCTCCCCGGGGACACGGCCCTGGGCGATGGGCTGCCCGACCAGGCGACCGCTCGGCAGCGCCACGATGCCCTGAGCGTGCTGCTGCCGCCGACCAAGGTGCCGACGGAGTTGGACTTGCGCTTTTTCGATGTGACCTACGGCAATGAACTCCGGGTGCGGCTCGACGGCGCCCTCCAGGCACCGGTCGCCCTTACCGGCGCGGGCGCTTGGGGCCTGCCCTGGGCCATCCCATTGCCGGCCGGATTACCCGCCGTGCTCTCCGTTGAACACGCCGGGAATTCGACGAATCGCAATGTCTGGGGTTTGCGTATCGAGGGCCGGCGCTAAGCGCAAGCGAGCGGTCTGCCGGACCACCTGCCAGTGCGGGTGGTCTTGGATGTCCCCATCTTAATTTCGAGGAAGGGATAGCGATGTCTTCAAAGCGTGGGTGGGTTGGTGCGGCCCTGGGGCTGCTCATCGCATGGTTCTCGGCCACCGTCCGGGCGGAAGGCAATGTCGCCTTTTGGTCTGATACGCCGGTGGTGACCTCGGGGTCGTCCGTCAGTCCGTCCGCGAGTCCAGCCGCACTCCAGGCGATGCGCGGCCTCACGTCCCCGGTCGCGGCGGTGCCGGGCGTCAACCGGGCCATCCTGGCGCCGGTGACGCCCTTTGAGTCCGAGCAGGCTATCGCCGCCCGCCTGATCCCCGCTGACCTGAACCTCACGGTGCCCACGGCAAGGTCCGTGCCAGGTGCCGCGACCGCCGTGGGACCGATGGGCCTGGCAGGCCAGGAGGCGCCCGCCGGCCCCGCGTCCATCGTCGAGTTGGCGCGGGCACTGCGCAACGACCCCGACCTGATCTACGAGTACGTGCGCAACGGGATCGACTACTACCCCATCTGGGGCGCCCAGAAGGGCGCCTTGGGGGCGGTGCTCGACAACCGGGGCACCGCCTTCGACCAGGCGGCCCTGATGGTGTCGCTGCTGCGCCAGGCGGGCTATACCGCCAACTATGTCAAGGGGCGGATCAACCTGACCGCGGCCCAGGTCCGTGATTGGCTGGGGGTCGATACCGCCAAGGTCTGCGCCGTCATCAACCTGTTGGCCCAGGGTCAGGTGCCGATCGCAGCCGTGACGGCCACCGCCGCGGGTAGCTGTCCAGGCTCGGCCGCGGCGCTGGTCAGCATCAAGATCGATCACCTCTGGGTCAAGGCGAACATCGGGGGCACCAATTACTATTTCGACCCCAGCTTCAAACCCCACACGAGCAAGGCCGGGATCGATCTGGCAGCGGCCAGCGGCTACAACGCCGCCACCTACCTGACCCAGGCCAAGAGCGGCGCGACCGTGACCGCGTCGTCGGTCCAGGCGCTCAACCGTAACGTCATCCGCGCCAATCTGACCGCCTATGCCACCACCCTGACGAACTACCTGCGGGCCAATCTGCCGACCGCAGCGCTGGAGGATGTCGTCGGCGGTACCAGCATCGTCCCCCACGACGGCAGGACGTTGCGCCAGACCAGCCTGCCATACCAGGACACCGTGGTCGCCGTCACCGAGTGGACGGAGATCCCGGCCGGCCACAAGCCCACCCTGCGCCTGCAGTATCAAGGCCTCGACGCCACCTTTAGCTCCGATGCGATCTACGGCAAGCGTCTGACCATCAGCTATGACAGCGCCAATCGGCCGGTGCTGAAACTCGACGGCGTGGTGCAGGGGACCGGCACGGCGGTGACACGCGGCACCGTCGGTAGCGTCACCTTTACCATCGCCCACGGTGCCTATGCCTCTACCGGTACGAACCAGACTTTCAGTCAGCAGATCCAGGCCGGCGGGACCTTCCTGATCGGCAATGGCTGGGGACCGGCCGGGCGCGGCTTGGTCGAGCGGTATCGAAACCAACTCGATGAGGCCAGGGCCGCAGGCAATACGGATAGCTCGGAGGCGGTCCTGGGCTCAAGCCTCGCGGCGCTCTCCGCGACCTGGATCGCCCAGGTCAATCGTTCGGACGCCATCGGCGACCAGTTGGCCAGGACTACCACCCTGCTCCACCACCAGGTCGGCATCGCCGGGTTCAACACTGCCTCGTATGTCGACCTGCCCGGGAACATGGTCAGCGTCGTCAGTCAGAGTGCCGACCCCGCCAAGGAAACGACGGCCTTTTTCAGCATGGCGATGCACCTGAGCATCTTCGAGTCGACCACGGTGCAGCAGACCGCCGGGGTGAGCGCGGTCTCCACCGTCAAGCTGATCGACCTCGCCGCCGCCGGCAACCAGCCGATCTACGACGCGACCGCGAGCAACTACGCCACTGCCGTCAAACCCAATCTGGTCGCCTGCACGTCCCGGCTCGGGGCCTTCCAGGCCGCGGTGAATGCGGGTCACCGGCTGATCTTGCCGAAACGTTGCGACCTCACGGAGGGCACCTGGTCCGGGGCCGGCTATTTCGACCTCCTGATCGGTGCCGGCGGCTCCAGCATCGGCGCGATCATCGGCGGCGGCCTCGCCGGGGGGTTCTCGACGCTGCCGCAACTGCCAGTCGTGTTCGCCCCCAATGTGCTCGACAACACCAGCAGCCCGCTCGGCAACTACCTGCAGTCGACGGGCCACGCCTTCGGCGAGCCCATCGACATGACCAAGGGTCACTACCTCTATACCCACCAAGACATCACCCTTGGCCTGGGGGAGTTTCCGCGATCGCTCGGCTTCGAGCGCCTCTACAGCTCCGGCCTGCGGACTCAGCCGGGGCCACTGGGTCGGGGTTGGACCCACAATTTCGCGCTGGATGCAGGCCTGGGCTCGGACGGTTTCCAGGGCCTGGGTGAGGACTCGGCCCTGGATGCGGTCACCAGCATCGTCGAGCAGCGGGTCGCGCTCGATCTGCTCGCCGACCCCGCCAAGCCGCTGGACAAGCTGGTCATTGCAACCCTCGGCCAGCGCTGGTTTGGCGACCAGTTACTCGACAACACGGTCACCGTGCGCCAGGGTTTGAACGGTGAGGTCTTCGTCCGACTCCCCGACGGCACCTACAATGCGCCGCCCGGCAATCCGGCGCGCCTGATCAAGAATCCCGACGGCACTTACAGCTATGAGACGCGCCATAAGGCGAACCTCAATTTCAATACCGCCGGCCGTCTCGCGAGCTTCGTTGATCCGAGCGGCCTCCAGGTCAAATTCACTTACACCGGTAACGACCTGACCAGGGTGCAGAACAGCCTGGGACGGACCCTCACCCTGACGAATGCAGCGGGCCGCGTGACGCAGGTCTCTGACGGCACCCGCACCGTCAAGTACGCCTACGACACCAGCGGCAATCTGGTCACCTACACCGATGCCGCGGCCAAGACCACCAGCTTCCAGTACGACCTGCCCGGGCGCCTGACCAAGCTGTACTATCCCAGCAACCCGACGGTCGCCTTCGTGACCAACGTCTATGATAGCCTGGGCCGGGTGCAGACCCAGAGCGACGCCAACGGCCAGGCCTATACCTATTACTTCGCCGGCTCCCGGTCCGAGGAGTTGGGGCCGCTGGGGCGCAGCCTCGTCAGTTACCCCGACGGCTTTGGCAAGGTGCTGAGGGCCATCGATCCCCTGGGGCGCGTCACCACCAACCGCTATGACGGCCAGGGACGTGTGATCAAGACGGTCCTGCCCGAGGGCAACAGCCTCGAATACACCTATGACGACGCCCCCTGCGCCAGTCAGAAGCGCTGCACCCACAACCGCAAGACCCTGACTCAGATCGCCAAACCTGGTTCCGGCCTGGCCGCACTCACCACCAGCACGACCTACGAGGCCAGTTTCAACCAGCCGGCGAGCCTGACCGATCCCCGTGGTCAGCGGACCACTTATACCTATACGCCCCAGGGTCTACCGCTCAGCGTGACTCAACCAACCGACGCCGCGGGCGTGGCCCCAGCGACGACCTACGCCTACAGCAGCTTCTCCGCTGCCGGGTACCCGACCTTCTACCTGCCGACCACGGTGACGCAGAAGACCAGCGCGGCCAACTCGGTGGTCACAGCCACCGCCTATGACGCCGCCAACCGGTTCGTCCCCAAGACGGTTACGGTCGATGCCGGCACCGGCAAGCTCAATCTGGTCACCGCCTTTACATACGACGCCAGTGGCAACCTCACCGGGGTCAACGGGCCGCGGACCGATGTCCCTGACACCGCCGCCATGGCCTACGACGCCGAGCGCCGACTCGTCCAAACTACTGACGCACTGCGCAAGCAGACCCGCCACGCCCATGACGCGGACGGTCGCCTGGTACGCGCCGCGGCGCAAATCGGCACCCAATGGGCGGTCTCCTGCCGCACCTACAGCCCCAGCGGCAAGCTCACCCAGGTGTGGGGGCCGGGTCAAACCGCGGGCGCTACCACCTGTCCCACCGCCGCTGCCCCGGTGGCAGTAGCGACCTATGGGTACGATGCGCTCGACCGCCAGGTCCGCGTGACCCTGAGCCTGACGCCCGCGCAGGGCGGCCCACGGGTCACCGAGACCCTCTACAACCTCGACGGGAGCGTGCAGGCGATCAGGCGAGCGGTGGGCACCGCACTCGCCCAGACCTATGCCACCTATACCTATACGGCAAACGGCCGGCAGGCCACGGTGCAGGATGCCAAGGGTAACCTGACTACCGACGAATACGACGGACACGACCGCAAGGTCAAGACCCTGTTCCCCAACCCGGCGGGCGGCGGGACCTCCGCGGCGACCGACTTCGAGCAATACGGCTATGACGCCGCGGGCAATGTCACGAGCCTGCGCAAACGCAGCGGCCAGACCGTTACCCTGGCCTACGACAACCTCGATCGGCTGGTGAGCCGCACCTACCCCGCAATTGCGGACAACGTCGGCTTCGCCTATGACCTGCTTGGCCGGCGGACCGCCGCCAGCTTCGCCAACGGCAGCTACAGCATCACTGACGCTTTTGACAACGCCGGGCGTCTCACCAGTACCACCGCCGGGGGCAAGACGCTCGGCTTCCAATACGATGCGGCCGGCAACCGCACCCGCACCACCTGGCCGGAGGCCACCGCCTTCTATGTGACCACCGCCTACGATGCCCTCAACCGTCCGACCGTCATCAAGGAGTCGGGCAGCCTCGCCCTGGTGACCTACGCCTACGACGACCTCTCACGGCGCACCACGGCGACCTTGGGCAATGGCACGGCCACCAGCTACAGCTACAACCCCCAGTCGGCCCTGGCCACCATCGCCCACAACCTGACCGGCACGGCCCAGGACCTGACCTATACCTACACCCGCAATCAGGCTGGCGAGTTGACGGGCCACAGTTGGAACAACGACGCCTACCAGTGGGGCGGCGCGGTCAACGGCACGGCTGCCTACATCGCCAATGGCCTCAACCAGTACACCAAGGCCGGGGCCGCGACCCCAGGCTACGACGCCAATGCCAACCTGACCAGCGACGGCACCTGGAGCTACGGTTACGACCTCGACAATCGGCTCAAGACCGCCACCAAGACGGGTCTGGCTGCTACCCTTAGCTACGACGCCCTGGGACGGTTACGTCAGAGCGCCATCGGCAGCGCCGTCACCAACCTGCTCTACGACGGTACCGACCTGGTCGCCGAGTACGACAGCGCCGGTAACCTGCTGCGCCGCTACGTCCATGGTCCCGGTCTCGATGAACCCGTGGTCGCCTATGAGGGTGTGACCACCGCCAACAAGTCCTGGCTCTATGCCGACCACTTGGGCAGTGTCGTCGCCACCGCCAACGGCGCCGGGACATCTACCGCCGCCTACAGCTACGGACCGTTCGGCGAGCCCAACGCGTCGTCCGGGGTCCGCTTCCGCTACACCGGCCAGCAGCTCATCGCTCAGCTTGGGCTTTATCACTACAAGGCCAGATTCTACTCGCCGACGCTGGGGCGGTTCCTGCAGACCGACCCGATCGGGTATGCGGATGATCTCAATCTGTATGCCTATGTCGGGAATGATCCGGTCAACTCCACCGATCCGTCAGGTGAGTTTGCAATGCAGGCCGCTGCAGCAATTGTTGGCGGAGTCGGCGGTCTGGTGTTCCAGGCTGGGTCAGATTTGATTCATGGACAAGTTAGCTCCTTTTCGGACTATGCCGGTTCAGTCGTCGGTGGTGCAGCGGGAGGCGTTGCCGCGACGACTTGCGGTCCCGCATGTGCGGGTGCTGTCGCAAGTGCAGCAAGCAATTTAACGGCCCATGCGATCAACGGCGATGGCTTTCACCCTGCTGGTTTAGCTATCGACTCAGCTATCGGTGCTGTTGGTGGCAAGGTTGTCGGCGCAGTTCTTCCGACTGCTGCCAAGAGCTATCTCTCGAATCAGACGAAAGGTGCTATTGGGGAAGGGTTGAGTGCGCTCGGTCTAAGAGCGACTGGGCAATCGTATGTCCGTCACGCCGAGAACGGCGTCGGGAAGTCAACCTTTGATTTCAGGCTTTCCAACGGCACGTTCGTTGAGTCCAAGTTCGGCACTTCTAACTTGTCCAGTCCGCAGCGGACAGCGGCCGGGAACTTGGGCGATGATCTGAACGTTCATTACTGGAACTATCCTACGGTCTCCGGAATTGCCGCGGCAGGGCCGGCTGCCGCGCTAAAATAGTATTGGCAACTGTTATGAGTGGACAACGTGGACGATTCGACCGTTGGCGCGCGAAACAAGCGGAACACACTCGCTACCTCGCTGAACAGGTGATCAATCGTATTGTACCGCAATTCGAGATGAATGGCTTTGAGTGGTTTGACGATTTTGCCGCGGGGGACCCGAAAGAGGTTTCCCATAACGAAATCCCACTCCAGCGGCGCCGCGGCCCGCAATGGGCAACCGTACAGATACGTTTCGACAAGAGGGGCCGTCCATTCTTCATGATTGATTTCGCTGCACTGCCGATTATTTGCCGTCGGCAATTTGGTACCGAAGAAATACCGCGCGAGCAGGCGATTGTGGCCTATGCGCCAGCCTATTTCAGGTTATCCAAGGGTGAGCGTGCGGGTGCTAACGGGACCTTTGGCTATACGTGGTTATCATGGGCGCCAAGACGAAGAATTGATTTCGAGATCGATGCAGTTATTTCTCTCTTGCCTTCCCTATTCAGGTTATTCGATGCGGGCATACCGGATACCTGGCTAATACAAGACCAGGCGTGGTATGTGAGCGATCATGTGATTCTTATGGGCTCATGGCATATTGACGAGAAGCGCAGGGCAAAGAGAGACGGAGGCGATGTCCCGAAGTAGAGAGCGGGGTCAGGCATTGTATATTCTCGCAGCATCTCTTGCTGAGCAAGGCGGAAGACCTCGCGTCCGTCGCCGCGTTCATTCACGCGGGGGAGTGGGGTCACGGGGAGTGGGGTCAGGTCTTGGTGCGCCAAGCGAAGCTTGGCGTTTCTTGCCGGGTGCAAGTCCCGGTCGGGAGAGGGATCGGAAGTGATTCCTCGTAAGGGCTAACCACCCACCCGTAGCGAGTGTTGCGCCCAGGGCGGATAGCGCTGTTATGGGAAGGAATCTGTGGCAAGACTGAGGTGAAGCGTACACAGCGAATCTTGTAGGCCAGAGGGGTGTCCGCGCCACCCTGAAGCAATTTTAGCCTCGTTAATGACGACAAAGCAGGCGGCGACAGCGTCAAGACACTGGAAGCCAACACAGAAGAATCGTTAGGCGGACGATGGGCATGATCGTGTGGCACTGCCGGGAAACCAGGCAGACAACAGAGAAAACAAACATTGCTCCTAAGGTCACGTCATGGTGAGATTCGGAGGGCCTGTCGGGGTTGTGAATGCCTGGCATGCAAGAAGAGAAACGTTGAGAACTTGGGAGGCCCCATCGGCTCCCGGAGGCAAAGGTAGGGCATGCGGTTCGTGAGACACGCAAGGGGAAACCCTGATACAGAGTTAGACCGAAGCCTGGAGCCGGCCTGTCGGGGAAGCTGTACCGACCGCGAAGGGAGGGCAGCCGGAAGTTGGTGGGGAGTCAGACCGACTCATAGTACTCCGCGCGTGGGAAAGCCACGTACCAGGGGAAGGGGTCGGCGAAGTTACGCAGCCAACAAAGGAAACTTCACCCGGACAAGTCGAGCCGATCCATGAAGCAAACCTCCCTGTTGGGACTAGCGAAGAAGGCGGCATCGGACAAGGCCCATCGCTTCCAGAATCTGATTGGTCTGCTGAGCGTAGGGTACCTACTGGCCTGCTGGAGGCTGATCAACAAACGTGCGGCCTGCGGTGTCGACCGTCAAGACGCGCGGACGTATGAGCAGCACTTGGAGGAGCATGTAGGAGCGCTCGTGGAAGCAGTCAGAGGGGGTTGGTATCGGGCCAAGCTGGTGCTCAGGAGATACATCCCCAAGCTCAATGGGAAGTTGCGGCCCTTGGGGATACCGGCCATCGCGGACAAAGTGTTGCAGATGGGAGTGACCAAGATTCTGGAAGAGATCTATGAGGAGGATTTCCTGGCTTGCAGCTATGGTTACCGGCCCAACGTCGGTGCTCTGGATGCGGTCCGGGACCTGAGCGCCGAGCTGAGAAGCGGGCGTTATCACTTCCTGGTTGAGGCGGATATTCGCAGCTTTTTCGACCGGATCGATCACGACAAATTGATTGATCTGTTGAAGAAGCGGATAGACGACGAGCCCTTTCTGCGCCTCATCCGCAAGTGGCTGAAGGCAGGCATATTGGAGACGGATGGACGCGTAATACACCCGCAGACGGGATCGCCGCAAGGCGGAATCGTTTCACCGATGTTGGCGAACATCTATCTTCACTATGCATTGGATGTGTGGTTTGAGGAAACCGTCAAGGTGTGTTGTAAAGGAAAGGCATACCTGTGTCGGTACGCGGATGACTTCGTGTGTGCTTTTGAGTGCGAGTCCGATGCCGAGCGCTTTTATCGAGCGCTTGGCGAAAGGATGAAGTCGTTCGGCTTAGAGGTCGCGGAGGAGAAGACGCACCTGATCAGGTTCTCTCGTCAGGACTGGCAGAAGAGCGGCAGCTTTGAATTCCTGGGATTCGAGTTCCGTTGGGGGCGTGGTCGCTGGGGGAAACCCGCGCTCAAGCTCCGCACGGCACGGACGAAATACCGGGCCGCCCTGGCGAACTTCCAGGCATGGTGTCGTGAACACTGCCGGATGCGCAAGGACAAGTTCTTCGCGGCGCTCAATGCGAAGCTGCGTGGGTACTACAACTACTACGGTATCCGGGGTAACTTCGACAGCATCGCTGACTTCTTCTATCAGGTCACACGGATGTTCTACCGCCTGTTGAACAGCCGCAGTCAGCGCCGGAGCTACAATTGGGAGGGCTTCGCCAAGCTGATCACGGTCTTCAAGCTCCAACGTCCACGCATCTGCCACAGCTTCTGAGTATCAGCCTATGTCGCCATGTGCGAAGCGAGTAACTTCGAAGAGCCCGGTGCGGTAGTTCCGCACGCCGGGATCTGTACGGGGGCGGCCGGGTAACTGGCCGTCCTACCGTGATCTTTTTGCCTCGGTGCCTTCGGCTAGGAAAAACGCAAGACGTGACCCCGATGCCCCTGAATATCGATTGGGGCTTTAGGCAAGGCCAAGCGTCGACTGTGCGCCGCTTTCAGGGAGATATGCCTCAGCAAACAGCCGCAACTAATAATATCGGCAGACCTTCAAAATAGATAATTGTCAACCTCCTATGCATATGTCCAGCGTTTCGCATCGACGCAGAACGATCTTCGCGGCGATCCTTGCGCCATTAATCGTCCCTGTGCTTTTTCTTTCTGCGATGCTTCTCGTGTCTGGGTATACAGACCAGGGTCCCGGATACGCGGCGAAACTAATACCCGTCACGTTGAGCATTGGGATCGTTAGCTACGTTTTCAGTTTTTTGGGTGGTGTTCCAATCATCCTAATTCTAAATAGATCGCGCAGACTAACTATTTGTTGAACTAATCCGCTCCGCGGGGCCTTCCGCGGCCATCCCGCAGCGCCATTGAATAGCGAATGAAGCGCGGATAAGCCCAGCCGTCCCACGGTTACCCGCGGCCCCGCCCCGTCCCCCATCGTCCACACTCGTAACGGCCCACTCCGGGTCGTTGACCGAGAACCAGACGATGACACCCCTGCGTCAGCAGATGATCACGGCCATGCAGATGCATGGCTTCTCGCCGCGCACCCACGAAAGCTATCTCGACGCGGTGCGTGACCTCGCCAAATTCACCCGGCGCTCCCCGGACACCCTGGAGCACGCCGATCTCACGCGCTACTTCGAGCATCTGGTGGTGCAGCGCAGTTTGGCCCCGGCCAGCGTGCGGCTGATGTACAACGGCATCCGCTTCTTCTATCTGCGGGTGCTCGGCTGGCCGACGGTCGACCTGGAGGTCACCTTACCCAAGCGCCCGCAGCGCATCCCGGAGCTGCTCACCCGCGGCGCGGTCGCCGCCATCCTGGCCGCCTGCGACAATCCGCGTTACCGCATGATGTTGACGGTCTGCTATGGCTGCGGACTGCGCCTGAGCGAAGTCCTGGCCCTGCGGGTGCAGGACATCGACGGCGAGCGCCGACTGCTGCGGATCACCCAGGGCAAGGGGGCGAAGGACCGCCTGGTCCCACTCTCACCGACCCTGCTGGAGGCGTTGCGGGACTATTGGCGCCTCTATCGGCCAGCGGATTGGCTGTTCGCCGGGCGCGCCGGGACGCCGCTGTCGCCGACCGGCTTGCAGAAGGCCTTCACCGACGCCAAGCGCCAGGCCGGCGTAACCACGGTCGGCGGGATCCATGGGCTGCGCCACGCCTACGCCACCCATCAATTGGCGGGCGGGTTGTCGGTGGAGCGCCTGCAACGGTTGATGGGCCACCGCAGCATCCAGACCACCCTGCGCTATGTGCATTGGCTGCCCAGTGCCAGCGAGGGCGAAGGGACCCTGGACCTGCTTGCCCAATTGGAGGCCGGCCATGGCTAATACCTCCCTGCAAGCGGTCATGGCGGCGTGCCTGTCCGGTTATGCCGAACATCACCCGTTGAGCCCGCACCAATGGCAGGTCTGTCATCACATCCTGGACTGTCGTACCGCCGCGCTGGGCGGCTTCGCCCTGGAATGCGACCAGTGTGGGGATTGCCCCTTCCTCTATCACGCCTGCCGTGATCGCCATTGCCCGCGCTGCCAACGCCGGGCCTCCGAGGAATGGGTCGAACGCCAGCGTGCGGCGGTGCTGCCGGTGACCTATCACCATCTGGTCTTCACGCTACCCGACACCCTCAACGGCTGGGTCGAGGTCCACCCCGAGGTGATCTACGCCTTGCTGTTCGAGACGGTGTGGGCGACCCTGTCCGCCTTCGCTGAGGACCCCAAGCGCCTGGACGGGCAGTTGGGGATGACGGCGATGCTGCACACCTGGGGGCAGACGCTGGTACGCCATGTCCACCTGCACTGTCTGGTGCCGGGCGGGGCCTTTGGCGCCGACGGGACCTGGCATCCGGCCAAGAGTACCTATCTGTTCCCGGTGCGGGCGCTGTCGCGGCACTTCCGCGGCGGTTTGGTCAGCCGGTTGCGCCGGGCCTTCAAAGACGGGCGACTGTCGCGCCTCACGGCCGCGGAGGTTGACCGCGTCCTCAACGCCCTGATGCAGCCCGAGTGGGTGGTCTATTCCAAGCCTTGTCTGGCGCGCACCGACACCGTGATCGAGTACTTGGGCCGCTACAGCCATCGCATCGCCCTGTCGGACCGGCGGCTGCTGGCCTTCGATGAAGAGGACGACACGGTGGACGTCCGCTACAAGGACTACCGCGACGGCAGTCGCAACAAGGTCATGACCCTGACCGGCGAGGAACTGATCCGGCGCTTCCTGCTGCACGTCTTACCCAAAGGGTTCATGCGCGTTCGTCATTTCGGTTTCCTGGCCAACCGCTGCCGGGCGCGCTGTCTGGCGCTGATCCGTGCGGCGCTGGCGGCCCCGCCGCCGACGCCGGAACCCGCCACGGCACCGGCGGCGACGGCGCCCTTTGACGGCTATCCCTGTCCCAAGTGCCGCACTGGGCGCTTGCACGTCACCGCGCACCTGGCCCCGCTACGGCGTGGTCAGGGGGTTTCGCTGATGCCCGCCACCTGCTAAGCCTCAGCGCCCGCCGGCCGTCCGGGACAGGCCGCCCGCGGCCTGCGTTCGCGCTCGCCCAACATCCGGGAAATGGGCTACACTTCGTCCTCAATAGCCCGTTGTCCAGCCCCGCGGAGCCCTGCGGAGGCCCGCTTGGTGCCGCACCGAGCGGCATCCGGGTGCTGCAACGTGGTCCGGGACCGACCGGCGCCCCGGCCTCAGGGATACAATTCCCTCTCTTAAAGAGGACCGCGGCCGCAGCAGGCGTCGTGCCAGGAGCGGATTAGTCCAACAAACGTTTATCCGTCGTGCGCGCGCGGCGTCGCGCTCCGACTCGGGGTCAGTTGGGCGCGCACGACGGATAAACGCTTATTCGTTACGGGGCGTTCTTTTCGGCCATAGCGGGACTATTGGGTGGAGTAATATTCGTCATTTCTCATCCGGTGCGCGATCAGCACGAGCCGCTAGGTGTCGTTGTCGCAAACGGCCTCGCAGTTGCATTTGCAAGCGTTTCTGTTGCTATAACCTTTGGTCTAATAGCTGGCATGCCGATATGTAGACGTCTACGAACCCCATAGAATAAATATACCACGGCACAGCCATTGTGGATGCAGTGTTTTTCCCTCAGCTGCAGGAAATCGGGCAGGAAATCGGCAGGAAATTCGGGGACACAGGAAATCGGGGACAGTGCGGCCTGGCAAGGCCGCGGGTTCTAGCGGGTGGAAGCCCCGCCTGGATAATCGTGAGCCGCGAGCCCAGTATCGTCTGCCTAAACGTCGGCAAGGACCCGGCTTACTCCCCGACCACGGTTCATTCTCCTGAGGCGGCAGGGGGCAGCGTGTTCAGGTTAGGGAAGCGTAACCCGACCGGCAAGAATTGCGCAACTACCTTCGTGGAAATCTTGACCGGTCGTCGTCCGGAGCCGATAGTTACGGCACCTGGCGGAGATTATCGGCTGCCTTCTTGTCAGTTGTCGTATAATACCATCGCCATCGTTGAAATTATGATCGAATCGAGTATCCACTTCGGCGGGAAACGGATGTCAGACTTGGTGATGATCTCCGCCAAGGCGATAGTCGCAGCAGTCTAATCTCTGCATCTGCTTCAGGGTTGCGGCGGCGGCTGCCTGAAGACAAATGACTTGAGAACGATGCTCAATAGCAGTCTCAAGGTCGGGGATACTCAGCGAGAAATCGAAACAGTGCTGGGCAATATTGGCTTCGGTTGGAGATACACTGATTTCCTGAAGCGCTACAACACCACCATACGTGATGAAGCGCATTGTGGCGCGTATCAAGCTATTTCCGTCTATATTTTCCTGGATGAGGCACGAAGGCTCGTCAAGATCGAAGTGCTTGATTCTTATACGATGCCATAGTGCTCGACTTCGGCAGCTTTTGGTCTGAGAGCAGGGGCGGGAACAATTCTTGCGCTTCGCCTCTGTTCCGTTGGCTAGGCAAAACGCAAGAACAGAATCGTGAAAGGCACATCTTCTATTCGGCAAGGGAAGCTCCCAATTGTTGGGAGAACGCGGCTCACTATGCGATGGAGCAAGCGCAATCCAATTTCGGCGGCAAATACGAGAGGCTTGGTATTGCTAGAGTGGGTGAAACAAGTGTAGCTGAGATGAATAGCGCGCTGACGAGTTATCGCGCTATTGTGGACGTTACAATTATTGGACATGCCAACGCCAGCCTGATAGCAGCGGGATCGGCTCAAGTCCGGTTCTGCGAGGAGCCGGGAACGAATAGTCGTATGGCAGAGATAGCGTGGCACCGCCGGGAAACCAGGCGGCAATAGAGAACATAATCGCTGGAGCGGAATCCGAATGGTAGGAGTCAGGTCTTGCTTCTTGCCTCTGTACCTTTGGCCAGACAAGACGCACGACGTAACTCCATGACTACTCTAAGATAGGGAGTAGACCACGATCTGTTTCTCAGCAGTTCGCTCTGCATAGGTGCCCGAAATGTTGCGCAGGATCACAGAAATCGATTACTTTGCGACCAATTCAAGGGTGTCGCACCGAAAGTCCGACCGGCTCCTAGCGGGGCACGGTCACGGTCATCCATTCGCGATCATGATCCGGACCTGGCCTGCCTTGTGCGTTCGGCTGTTCCTGGCGCTCTGGTGGCTGGCCGTCGCCGCCGTGGTGGGCGCCGCCGACCCGGCACCGCCGGTTGCGGTCAGCGCCGCGGCGACGGCCGCCGCCCCGGGCGACGCGGCGCAGGCCCCGGGCGACGGGACCGAGGCCCCGGGCGACGCGGCCGACGACGCGGATGAGGTGTTGACCGTCGGGGACGTCCTGCGCATCGATCTGCCCGGCGAGGACACCCTCAATGCGGAATTTCCGGTGGATCGTCAGGGCCGCATCCGCCTGCCGGAGGTCGGTTATCTCAAGGTCGAGGGCTATCGCCTGGAGGAGGCGCAGCAGCGCATTCGGCTCGCCCTGGCCCAGGTCCTGCGCGACCTCTCGCGGCTCTCCGTCACGCGCGAGGAGCCGACGGTCCTGGTCAAGGTCCTGGGTTTCGTTACCAAACCGGGGCAGGTCACCCTGCCGGCGGATGCCGGGGTGCAGGCCGCCCTGGAGGCGGCCGGGGGCCTGCGCGCCGGCGCCCAACTCGACCGGATGCAGGTGCGCCGCCAGGGCGAGGTCATTACCTTCGACTACAAGCGCTATCTCGATACCGGCGACCCGGCGCTGATGCCCAGGCTCAAGTCCCTGGACGAGCTCTTTGTGCCGGCCTCGCCCTTCGTGGGCAATGTCCAGGGCTCGTTCAGCGACACCAAGCTGGAGAAGACCGGCGATGCGGCGGACGAGACGGCCGGCGTCAAGGTGTTCGGGGAGGTCCGCTCACCGGGTATGTTTTCATTCAAGCCCGCGATGACCATCGTGGACGCCCTGATGCGCGCCCAGGGCGTCACCCAGTTTGCTGCCGTGGATCAGATCCGGCTGATTTCCGACGGAGCACCCCAGAAGTTCAATCTCTCCGAATACCTCGACCGCGGCGACAAGTCACTTCTGCTGGCACTCCAGCCCGGAGCGACCGTCTTTGTGCCGCGCCAGCAGGAGGAGATCAAGGTCGGACGCAACACCGTCTATGTCATGGGCGAGGTCAGTCGCAATGGCGCCTTCGAGAACAGCGACAAGGCGACCTTCATGGACATCCTGGCCAACGCCGGCGGTCCCACCCGGTATGCGGAGACGAAAAATATCACCATCCTGCGTGCCGACGGGAGCGTGGAACGCTTCGATCTGCACGCCTTCACCGAGGGGTTGAGCAAGACGCGGCCGCCCAAGATGAATTCGGGTGACGCCATCTTCGTCCCGGAGAAGACGGACCAGAACGAGAAGTCCTGGCTCAAGATCACGCCCAGCCGCGCCGTGCGCATCATCGGCGAGGTGGTGCGGCCCGGCCGCTACGAGTGGTCGGACGAGATGAACCTGCTTGACCTCCTCTCCCATGTGGGCGGCCCGACGATGAAGGGGGATACCGCCCATCTGCGGGTGGTGAGCACCGATGCCGCCGGCCGCAGCCGGGTCCTGACCTTCGACCTGGAGGGCTTCCTGTTGAAGGGCGGAGACACCAAGGATTTGCCCAAGATCGTCGCCGGGAGCACCATCGTGGTGCCCGCGCTGCCCGATGATCCGCGCGACAACAAGGCGCAGTGGCTGCTTCAGCCCGCCAAGGACAGCATCTACATCATGGGACAGGTCAATGCCCCGGGGCGTTATGCCTTCAACGACAGCATGGGGTTCCTGGACCTGCTGGGCGCGGCCAATGGCCCGAGTGCGAGTGCCGACCTCTACAACATCCGGGTCAATCACCGCAACGGTAAGCGGGTGCAGGTCACAACCCTTAACCTGGCGCGCTATTTCGAGACGGGTGACGACTCCCTGCTGCCGAAGATCAGGGCCGGGGATACCATCTTTTTTCCCGACCGCACCCCGGACTGGCGGCAGGAAACCAAGGAGGCGACGGTGCGGGTCCTGGGGGCCGTGGGCAAGCCCGGGCGCTACCGCTTTGACGATTCCCTGACCCTCCTGGACCTGCTGGCCCAGGCCGGCGGCCCCACCACCAACGCCTGGACCGAGCGGGTCACGGTGGTGAATCTATCCTGTTGCAAAGACCAGGCGCGGGTCTTCAACCTGGAAAAATTTGTGCGCAAGCCGGATTTCTCCCTGCTGCCGGTGGTGCGTGCCGGCGATACCGTGTATGTTCCCGACAAGACCCAGAGTACATTGGCGGAAGTGCGTCAAGGAATTACCGACGTGATTCGCGTAATCTCACTCTACAGCCTGCTCGATGCCTTAGGGCAGGGCGAATGACCATCGTACCACGCGCACCGGCCGCCCGTACCGGGAACCGTCATGACTGCCGAATTTGTCGAATTTCCAGAAGACTACGTCGAACTCGATCGCATCTACTCCCGCACCATCGGTGCCGGGTTGCGGTCGCTGGTCGTGACGTCGGCGGATCAAGAGGAGGGCGTCACCACGCTGGTCGTCGCCCTGGCCAAGCGCAACCGCCACTCCCGGCGCTCCACCCTGGTGGTGGATCTGAATCTGCATCGGCCCGCGCTGCATCGGCGCTTCGGCCTGAGCTTCACCCCGGCGGCGCCGGAGGGCCCCCACGGGCCGGGGGACCTGCCGCGGGTGGAACTGGCCGACGGACTCACCGTCATGCCGGTGCCCACCAACCGTGCGCTGCCGATCCTGCTGCGCAACGCGGACCACTTCAAAGACTATCTCGACGCCTGGCTCGAGCGATACGAGGTTGTCATTTTCGATACGACACCGCTCAATGGCGGTAACATGGGGAATATTCCGGCGGAGCGGATCGCACACGGTTGCGAGGGGACCATCCTGGTGGTACTGGCCGGCGTCACGCCCGCCTCGGCCGTGCGGGCCGCGCTCGACCGGCTCAAGTCCGCGGAGGTCACCCTGGTGGGAACCGTGCTCAATGATTTTCACAATCCGTCACTGGCGGAGGAACTGCGGCGCGAGACCCAGCGCTTCGATCGGTACTTCCCCGGTCGCACCGAAAAATTGCGTCGCCGTATCCGCGACTCCCAACTCCTGAACCTGGAGACCTGAGGTGCCATCGGCACTCCGGGCCGCATCCGGGGCCTGACTACAGGGCCTGACGAATGAACCCTTCGGACGCGCGCCGGCGCATCCTGCTGATCGAGGACCGCCGCACCGGCGGGCTGCCGGACGCCGCGATTCTCGCCCAGGCGGGATACGTCGTGGATGCGCTGGACGGCCTGGAGGCGTGCGCGGCCGCGGCGCAGCACCCCTATGCACTGATCCTGATGGCCCTGGAGGCGGCGGACCTCGATGGGGTGATCGAGGCCGCCCGGTGCATCCGCCGACTGCCCTACCCGCGGGGCGACGTGCCGATCCTGGTGCTGACCGGGGCCCTGGGCGAGACTGACCGGGAGCGCTGCCGCGCCGTCGGCATGGACGGTTTTCTGACCAGGTCGGGTGAGCAGGAGACGCTGTTGGAGGCCGTGGCCCATTGGGTCGAGGCGGCCGACGACCCCACTTGGGGCCTGGATGCGCGCCCCGGGGTGACGGCGCCGCTGCTGAACCGACGCACCCTGGCCCAACTGGAGGAAGACCTGGGGGCTGAACTCTTGCCGGAGGTCCTCTCCACCTTTCTCACGGAGACCGCCCGTCGACTGGGCCTCCTGGAGGCGCGGGTCGGCGCCGGCGATGCGGCCGGCGCCGCCGACGAGGCGCATGCACTCAAGGGCAGCGCCGGCACCTTCGGCGCCATGGCCCTGCGCCAGGCGGTCGACGAGATGGAGCGCAGCGGCCGCGGCGGGGACGCGGCACGCCTTGCGGCCCTGTTGCCGGAGGTCAGGCGCCTGGTGACGGCGACCTGCGCCCTCTTGGCCGCGGAGTATTCGTCGGTGGTCGCCGATACGCCGCGCCCATGATCCGTACCAACCTGCAAACCTTTGAAGTCCGCGCAAATCTGGAGGGCGTGCGTGAACTGCGGCGCAAGGTCGCCCTGGGGTTGGGTTGCACCGGGCTGCCGGAGGCGCGCCAGAACGAGACCCTGGTGGCCGTCTCGGAGCTGGCCACCAACCTGGTCCAGCATAGTGCGCCGCCGCCGCGCTGGATCCGCGTGCTGCTCTCGCGCGAGCGCGGGGATTGGCGTCTGGAACTGGCCGACAACGGCGCTCCCCTGCTGGACTGGCGCGCGCGCCTCACGACCGGGGCCATCGACGGGGCGGACTGCCTGGCCGAGGACCACGGTCGCGGTCTGGCCCTGGTCGCCGCCATGTTCCCCGACGCGCGCTACGAACCGGGTGAGTCCGCCCGGGAGTTCAATCGGTGGCGTCTGGGGCTTGGGGAGAGCAGCGTGGTGGTCGCGGTGATCGACGATGATCCGTTGCAGTTGCGGGTGATCGCTGCCTACCTCGCGGACTCCTATCAGGTCATCTCCTTCTCGGCACCCCTGGTGGCGGTGGAGCGCCTGCGCCGCGCGCCGCCGGACCTGGTGCTGGCGGACATCCGGATGCCGGAACTCGACGGCTTGGAACTGCGCCGCCGCCTGGCCGAGGACCCGGCCACCGAATTGGTGCCCTTCATCTTCATGACCGAGAGTCGGGACGAGGTGGTGCGCGAACAGGCCGATCTGCTGGGGATCGACGACTTCCTGCTGAAACCGGTGCGCAAGCGGCAGTTGATCGCCGCCGTCCAGCGCACCCTGTTTCGCAGCCGCAGCCTGCGCGCCCGGCTCGGGCATCGTATCGACGCGGCCATCACCGAGGCGCTCAAGCCCAAACTCCCCGCTGAGCTGGGGTCTTGGCGGGCGGTGGTGCGCTCGGTCGCGGCGGAGGCCGGGGGCGGGGACTTCGTCTCCTTCACCCAGGGCCCCGACTGTGCCGCCCTGGTTCTGGTGGACGTGATGGGCCACGGGGTGGCGGCCAAGTTTTTTGCCCATGCCCATGCCGGCTATATCGGCGGCCTGCTGCACTCGCGCCCGGATGCGTGGGAGCCGGCGAGCCTGTGCCGCGCCATTTCGCAGCGTGTCTTCGACGACAAACTCAACCAATACAGCCTGCTGACCTGTGTGGCAGTTCGCCTTACGCACGGCGGCGGGGTGGAGATCGCGTGCGCCGGTCATCCGGCGCCGCTGCTCCTCGATGCGCTGGGTGCCCACCAACTCGATATCGGCGGGGCCCTGCCGGGGTTGCAGTCAGAGCCGGTTTACGACACTCTCTCGCTCACGTTGAAGCCAGGGGAACGGCTCTTGCTGTTCACCGATGGGTTGTTCGAGGGGGCCTTCACGGCCCCGGGCCGCAACGCCCTGGAACTGGACCTGTTGGCAACGGCCAAACAGGGGCTCGCTGCGCCGCTTGCGGACCTGGCCGACGCCTTGATGGCGACCTTCTACGCGGCGGCCGGGGACACCCCCAGGGACGACGCGACCCTGATCATCCTCGAACCCAGTTCCCCGTGACCCGTCGGGGCCCACTTTCCGATTCGGCCCGCAAGACCCGTCGAAGCAAGCGATATCCATGTCCAGCAACAAGCCCAGAGTGTTGATTATCGAGGACAGTCCGGCCCTGGCCGAGGTCTATCGCAGTTACCTGCGTGGCGAACCCTATCAGGTCAAGCACGTCGGCGACGGACGTAGCGGCATGGCCGAGTTGGAGAAGGACCCGCCCGAGGCCCTGCTCCTGGATCTCAAGCTCCCGGACATGGACGGCATGGAGATCCTAAAGCATATCCATGACCGCCAGATCCCCACCTCGGTGGTCATCATCACCGGCCATGCCTCGGTGGACGTGGCGATCGACGCCATGCGCTATGGTGCCTTCGACTTCATCGAGAAGCCCTTCAGCGCCAAGCGGGTCAAGGTCACGCTACGCAACGCGGTGGACCGCCAGAACTTGAATACCCTGGTCGAGCGCATCCGCGACGACTTCCAGCGCGACCACTATCACGGCTTCATCGGCTCCTCGCTCGCCCTGCAGGCGGTCTACCGCATCATCGACAGCGCCGCCCCCAGCAAGGCGACGGTCTTCATCACCGGGGAGAGCGGCAGCGGCAAGGAGGTGTGCGCCGAGGCCATCCACCGGCAGAGCACGCGCCGCGACAAACCCTTCATCCCGTTGAACTGCGGCGCCATCCCCCGGGACCTCATGGAGAGCGAGATCTTCGGCCATGTCCGCGGGGCCTTCACCGGCGCCAGCCGGGACCGGGAGGGGGCGGCCGAGATGGCGGACGGCGGGACCCTGTTCCTGGACGAGATCGGCGAGATGGACCTGGACCTCCAGACCAAGCTCCTGCGCTTCGTCCAGACCGGGACCTTTCAGCGGGTCGGCTCGACCCAACTGATCAAGGTCGACGTGCGCTTCATCTGCGCCACCAATCGCGACCCCGAACTGGAGGTGGCCGAGGGGCGCTTCCGCGAGGACCTCTTCTATCGTCTGCACGTCATCCCGATCCACATCCCGTCGCTGCGTGAGCGGGTCGACGACATCCTGATGTTGGCCAATCACTTCCTACGCAAGTTCGCGGCCGAGGAGCACAAGGCCTTCCGCGAGTTCGCCCCCGAGGTGGAGGCCGTCTTCATGGACTACGAGTGGCCGGGCAACATCCGTCAGTTGCAGAACGTGTTGCGCAACGTCGTGGTCCTGTACGACGCCGAGCAGGTCACGGTCGACATGCTGCCGCCGCCGCTCAACGGGATCGCCAAGCGCGGGGCTGCACCGCTCGCCACACCCAAGCTGCCCCGTCCGGCCGAGCTCGGCCCCCAGGGGATCAGGCCCCTGCATGTGGTCGAGAAGGAGGCGATCGAGCGCGCCATCGAATTCTGTGAGGGCAATATCCCGCGCGCCGCCGCGCTACTGGAGGTCAGCCCCTCCACCATCTACCGCAAGCGCCAGGCGTGGCAGACGGAGGGGGCTTAGTAACCACGATCGTTGTCGTTGTCGTAATCGTTGTCGTAATCGGGAAGCGACGCACTTTGGCGTGCGAGCGAATCCGGGACGCTACGATAACCTCGACAACGACAACGACAACGACAACGACAACGACAACGACAACGACAACGACAAGGACAAGGACAAGGACGCGACTGGCATTCCCCAATGAACTTGTTTAACTTTTCGGTAAACCGTTTCTTAAAGCACGCGCTTCGGTAAGACTGATGGTTAATCGTCTACTGTGGGCGCTGCTCATTGCGCTGGCCGTTGCCGTACTGGTGGTCGTCGCGGTCAAGCTCAGGCCGCTGCTGACCCCGGAGCCGGTTCTGCTGGCGGTCCCAGATCCGGATTGCGACCTGCGCGCCGGCCCCTGCACCGGACGTTTCGCGGGGGGAGGAGAGGTCACGCTGGACCTTGAACCGCGCGGTATTCCGCCCGCCCGGCCGCTGGTCCTGCGCGTCCTGATCCGCGATCTGGTGGTCAGTGCGGTCGCGCTCGACCTGACCGGCACCGACATGGACATGGGCTACAATCGCCGCATTCTGGAGGCGGACGGCCCGGGGCGCTTCCGGGGTGAGGGGATGCTGCCGGTCTGTGTGCGAACGCGCATGACCTGGGAGGCGCGGGTGCTGTTGACCACGCCCGCCGGGCTCCTGGCCGCGCCGTTCCGCTTTACGACCTGGCGGTGATCCTGAAGAAGATTCAGCCGCAAATGAACGCAAATGAACGCGAATAAATTCAAATTGGACCGGAGCGGGCGGCGGCGTTCACCTTCGGAATCGTAATTGCCAAGCAGATGAATAGTTTTCTTCATTTGCGTCTATTTGCGTTCATTTGCGGCTAATATTCTTTCTGGGCTGTCACCAGACCGCTCCCCCAATTTAGAACCGGAGGCCCTAAGCTATGCGCGTATTGGTCGGCGATATCGGCGGCACCAAGACCGGAATCGGCGTCGCCGAGACCGATGGTTTGGCGGTGACCCTGCGGGAGGTGCGGCGCTATCCGAGCGCCGCCTTCGACTCGCTGGAGTCGCTCATCATCCAGTATCTGCAGGAGACCGGGCAGGTCCCGGCGCGCGATTGTCATCTGGGTGCTTTCGCCGTCGCCGGTCCGGTGGAGGGCCGGCACTGCCGGACCACCAACCTGCCCTGGGAGATCGACGCGGACCTGATCGAGCACATCCTGGAGTTCCGTGCCGTCGGACTGCTCAACGACCTTGAGGCCGTCGCCTGGGGGGTGGCCGCCCTGGGTCCCGACGACGTGGCGGAGATCCACCCCGGCGGGGCGCCCCAGCAGCCGGCGGTCGGCAATGCCTGCGTGGTGGCTGCCGGCACCGGTCTGGGTGAGGCCGGTCTCTACTGGGACGGCACCCGCCACCACCCCTTTGCGACCGAGGGCGGTCACACCGACTTCGCGCCCCTGGACGAACGTGAGTTCGCGCTGCTCGGATTTCTGCAGAAACGCTTCGGCCGGGTGAGTTGGGAGCGGGTCGCCTCCGGGATGGGAATCGGCAACCTCTATGACTTTCTGCTGACCTGGCACCAGGCGGCGACGCCGGACTGGCTGGCCGCGGAGATCGCCGCCGGTGACACCGCCGCCGCCGTCGCCGCCGCCGCGGGCCGCTGCCCGATCTGTCGTGAGACCATGGATCTGTTCTTCAGCCTCTTCGGGCGCGAGTCCGGGAACCTGGCCTTGAAGCACCTGGCCCTGGGCGGCGTCTATCTGGGCGGCGGCATCGCCCCGAAGAACCTGGAGGCCCTGCGCGCCAGCCGCTTCCTGGACGGCTTCTTCGCCAAGGGCCGGATGGAGCCGCACATGCGGCGGATGCCGGTGCGCGTCATCCTGCGCGCAGAAACGCCGCTCCTCGGGGCGGCCCGCTACATGGGCCTGCGTTGAGCACCGGCGCCGCCCACCTGAAACCGGAGACGAGATGACCACCACAATCAAGGTTACCGGCATGACCTGCCAGCACTGCGTGCGTGCCGTCCGGGAGGCCCTGGCGGCCGTCCCCGGCGTTACCGCGGCCCTGGTGGATCTCGACGGCGGCACGGCGCGGGTCGAGGGCGAGGCCGCGGCGGCGGACCTGATCCACGCCGTGGTGGATGCCGGCTACCAGGCGGACCTGGTCGCCGCGGGCTGATCCCGGCGCGCCTGGAGGTCCAGGTCACGAAGAAGTCTTCGTAGTGCTAGCAACCACGGCCGCCTTCCAGCGCGGTGAAGGAAGCCGGCCTTGATCATAACCCCAGCCACCCCGCCGGGCGGGAGGTCGCCGGTCCGCACAGCGGACCCTACCGGCGTGGCGCCGTAGGGTCCGCTGCGCGGACCACCGGCCTCGCAGTTGGCGCGGTGGCCGCGATGATGAACGAGGCCAGGCAGCCCACGTCACGGGTCAGCTCAATTTCCTGAGAAGCTCGGCGAGGCCGATGAGAGGTAAGCGGAGATCGCATCGAGCTGCTCAACCGCTGCTTTCGTCCAGTGAACCCTCATTCCGGAAGGCCGTATTTTCTTCTGACGTCAGCTACGTCCATGGTTCTGCCTGCTCTGCTGTCATCCAGGCCTCGCTCGATGGCCTCGCGCACAAAGATCTCTTGCATCAAGTCGTTCCAAGTCGCGTCCGTCGGCAGTTGGTCGATGAGCCGATGGGCGTCCGCTTTATTGAGGACGGTGGACATGCGTCTGTTACCTCATGGCGATTGTAAGTGAGGGAAGCCTAGGTCACGCGCTAGCTCAATTTCTTGAGAATGTGATCCGCCAGATGGTCCTTGATCTCGACATGCCTCGGTACGGGTTGCGATTCTCTGGTTCGTGGATTCTGATACCAGTCGTGTCTCCCACCGTGCCGGATCAAGACGCAGCCCAGTTGTTGCAGCCTGGCGATAAGCTCACGTCTCTTCATGCGACCAGCAGTTCGCCGACATGTCGTACCGCCGGAATGGCACCGCTGGTCAATTCATGATAGATATCGCGCAGATTGTCCTGGAGTTCTTCCAGGGTTTCTCCCTGCGTCATGTAATCAGGGTAGTCTTCGAGGTACCCAAGCCACATGTCCTCATCCTGCCAATATCGATACTTGAGTGTTGTCATGGTGAGTCTCTGCTGATTCGCCGCTGCCATCGAGATAAAGAGTTCTGAACCCTTGCCTCCTTCCCCACCTTCCTCTCCGACCCCTTTTCCCTCTTCAGCGTTCGTCTTCCGTGAAATACAGGGCCATGGGCCCCCCTAAGGTCGGGCAGACCATAGCCAAGTCAGCCGGCGGAGTGAACAAGTTTGGGGGTGGCTCGATCCTTCGATCATCTATGACGTGTCGATAGTAGTACAGAACAACAACGAACAGACCAGCCATCGCATTGAGCACATTCTTCAGATTGGCTAGAGCGAAGTGCTCACCTCGTTGGTGTTTCACTTTGTTATGGGCCGACCACCAATCGGGTGTCTCTCCGTTCTCCCAACTACCCCAGGGTCGGAAGTCCAAGCCATAGCGTGGGATGGTGATAAGCGAGTTCTCTATTTCTGGCAGGCAGCGCCGAAGCACTGCACGATACTGTTCTATATTCTTCGGATTGGCGGCTGTGTCCACCAACAAGCAGAGCTGTTTGGTGACTACATCCACCTCCGATGCTGCGGCCAAAAAGAGGTGTGCTATTTCAATCGAGTAGGTGTCAAAATTGTTGCCAGCGAATTCTACAAACCTCGCTAGACGTTCCACGTCTGATTCGAGTGCCAGAAAGTAGTTCCAGTGCAGCAGACTTTTGGATTCATTAACATTCATTGTTCCAACTCGTTAGCCAAAATGGAAAAGCCATCGGCTTTCTTGGGGGTGCGACGAGTTTGACAGTTTCCGCGGAGATTAGCCCATGTTGATCAACCCGTCCATCGGTTCTGTCACTCTGGCGTCTCGACCATCCCATGGTCCTAAGCCGCCAGGGGTCGGCCTTCAGGTGCCGCCCAACCACTCCCGCAAAGCCGCCGCCGTCGGCAGGTCCCCGCCCGCCGCGATCTGCTCCGGCGTCCCCTCCGCCACTACCTGCCCGCCCGCCTCACCACCCTCAGGCCCCAGGTCGATGACCCAATCGGCCGCGGCAATGAGGTCGAGATCATGCTCGATGGCAATCACCGTATGGCCGGCATCGACCAGCCGGTGCAGGACGGCGATCAGGCGCTCGACATCGGCCATGTGCAGGCCGACCGTGGGTTCATCCAGGACATAGAGGGTCGGCCGCGGATGGGTACCGTCGGCGCTGGGGCGGGCCTTGGTGAGTTCGGTGACCAGCTTGAGGCGCTGGGCCTCGCCGCCGCTCAAGGTCGGGCTCGGCTGGCCCAGGCTCAGATAGCCGAGTCCGACCTCCTGCAGCAGGGTCAGCGGGTGGCGGATGGCGGGGTGGGCGGCGAAGACCTCGACCGCGCGGTCCACGTCGAGCGCCAGGATCTGGCCGATGTCGAGCCCCAGATAGCGGACCTCGCGGGTCTCGCGGTCGAAACGGCTGCCGCCGCAGACCTCGCAGGGGACGCGCACGTCCGGCAGGAAGCTCATCTCGATACGCTGCACGCCCTGGCCCTCGCAGGCGGGGCAGCGCCCGCCCGCGGTGTTGAAGGAGAAGCGCGCGGCCCCCCAGCCCTGGATGCGCGCCTCCGGGCTCGCGGCGAAGAGCTTGCGGATGCGGTCCCAGAAGCCGACATAGGTGGCGGGGCAGGAGCGGGGCGTCTTGCCGATGGGGGTCTGGTCCACTTCCAGCACCCGGCTCAGCGCGTGCCAGCCCGAGAGACCGTCGCACCCATGCACCATCCCGGTGGGAGCGGCGTCCCGCCGCGACGAGTCCGCGGCCGACCCCGTCCCTTGAGGGCTGATACCGCGCCGCCCGACGCGCACTGCCTCATCCGCCGCCCCCAACAACCCCTGAAGGCTGCGCACCAGCACATCGCGCACCAGCGAGGACTTCCCCGACCCCGAAACCCCCGTGACGCAGGTCAGCCGCCGCAACGGCACCCGCACGTCCATCCCCTTGAGGTTGTGCAGCCTGGCCCCGCGAATGGCAAGCCACTCGCCCTTGCCGGGCAGCGGGCGCCGCGCCCGCGGCTCGCCCAGTCCGTGACCGCGTCGGCGCGCCAGATAGCGGCCGGTAACCGAATCGGGGGCAGCGATCAGGTCCGCGGCCGTCCCCTGGGCGACCACCCGGCCGCCCTGGACCCCGGCCCCCGGCCCCAGGTCGATGACGTGCTCGGCGCGGCGGATGGTCTCCTCGTCGTGCTCCACCACCACCACGGTGTTGCCCCGGTCGCGCAGCCTCGTGAGTGTATTGAGCAGCAGCCGGTTGTCCCGGGGGTGCAGCCCGATGCTGGGCTCGTCCAGCACATAGCAGACGCCTTGCAGGTTGGAGCCGAGCTGGGCGGCGAGCCGGATGCGCTGGGCCTCGCCGCCGGAGAGGGTGGGGGCGCCGCGGTCCAGGGTCAGATAACCCAGGCCCACCTGGGCGAGGAAGGCGAGCCGTTCCCGGACCTCCGCGAGCAGGTCCCGCGCAATGGCGGACTCCCGTTCGGTCAGCTCCCAGCCGGCCAGGGCCACGGTGGTCGCGGTGACGGTGAGGGCAGAGAGTTCGGCGATGGAGCGCCCGCGAAAACGCACCGACAGGGCCTCTGGGTTCAGGCGGGCGCCCCGGCAACTGGTGCAGCCTTGGTGTTCGGTCCCTGAGTCCAGCCACTGGTCCTCCTCCCCGGTCTGCTCCCCATCGAACCCGGCCATCGCAAGCCCGGAGCCGAAGCAGGCCGGGCACCAGCCGTGCTTGGAGTTGTAGCTGAAGAGCCGCGGGTCCGGCTCCGGGAAGGCGCGCCCGCAGCCGGGGCAGGAGCGGGCCGTGGAGTAGGGGGTCTCCGGACCCCAGGTCCCGCGGGTGACCTGCACCACCCGCACCAGGCCTTTTCCTAAGTCCAGGGCCACATCGAGCAGGGCGCGCAACTCGCCCTCGGTCTTGGGGCCGACCCTGACCTCACCCACCGGCAGGTCGATGGAGTGCTCGCGGAAGCGGTCCAGGCGGGGCCAGGTCCGGGTCTCAATGGGCTCGCCGTCCACCCGCAGGACGAACCACCCCTTGCGCGCGGCCCAGGCGGCCAGTTCGTTGTAGAGGCCCTTGCGGGCGACGACCAGCGGGGCCATCACGGCGACCTGGCGGCCCCCCTGGTCGCGCAGGATGCGCGCGAGGATCGCCTCGAGGCCCAGCGGCTCGATCGGCAGGTCGCACCCCGGGCAGTGCTGGGTGCCGAGCTTCACATAGAGCAGGCGCAGGAAGTGATGGATTTCGGTCTGGGTGCCGAGCGTGCTCTTGGCCCCGCCGCGGCTTACCCGCTGTTCGATGGCGACGGTGGGCGGGATGCCGCGGACCGCCTCCACGTCGGCGCGGGCGGCGGGCTGGACGAACTGGCGGGCATAGGCATTGAGCGACTCCAGATAGCGCCGCTGGCCCTCGTTGAAGAGGATGTCGAAGGCGAGCGTGCTCTTGCCGCTGCCGGAGACGCCGGTGATGACGGTGAAGCGGCCGCGGGGGATGGCGACGCTCAGGTCTTTGAGGTTGTGCTCGCGGGCGTGGAGGATGTCGATTGAGGGGTTAGGGGATAGGGGAGAGGGGTTAGGGGTTAGGGGATAGGGGATAGGGGGGGCGGTTGGGAGGACCTGCAAATAGGCGGGCGGCGGGGCCTCGGCGATGGCGCCGATCCTTGTGGGAGCGGCGTCTTCGCCGCGATCGGACCCATCGGCTAGTGCGTCGCCTAAGCTTGGCGTCATCGGGCCGGCGGCTGCTTGCTCCAGATAGTCGCGCAGGGCCAGTGCCGTATGGCTCAGCAAAGCCCGGGCGGGACGCCCGGGCTCCCTTGCCAGGTCCGCCGGAGTGCCGACGGCGACCAGCTCGCCGCCGCCGTCGCCGCCCTCGGGGCCCAGGTCGATCAGCCAGTCGGCCGCCGCGATCAGGTCCAGGTTGTGCTCGATCACCACCAGCGAGTGACCCTGGTCGAGCAGCCGCCGCAGCGCCGCCAGCAGCACGGCGACGTCCGCCGGGTGCAGCCCGGTGGTCGGCTCGTCCATCAGGAACAAGAGCCCCTGGGTCGTGGACCCGAGACCGCCGCGGCCCTTGCTCCGTCCCGTCTTGCACAGGTGTCCGGCCAGCTTCAAGCGTTGCGCCTCGCCGCCGGACAGGGTCGGGACCGGCTGGCCCAGGCGCAGGTAACCGAGCCCCACGGCGGTCAGCGGCTCCAGTGCCCGCGCCAGTTCCCGGTCGTCGGCGAACCGGACCAGGGCCTCAGTCGCCGTGAGGTCGAGCACGTCGGCGATGGACAACTCGGCGCCCCCGTCCGCCGGGTCCGGGAGCCGGAGCTCCAGGACCTCCGCCCGGTAGCGGCGCCCGTCGCAGTCCGGGCAGCGCAGATAGACGTCGGAGAGGAACTGCATCTCCAGGTGCTCGAAGCCGTTGCCCCCGCAGGTGGGGCAGCGCCCGGTGCCGGCGTTGAAGCTGAAGGTGCCGGCCGTGTAGCCGCGCTCCTTGGCCAGCGGCAGCGCGGCGAAGCGCTTGCGCAGCACGTCCAGGGCGCCGACGAAGCTTGCCGGGTTGGAGCGCGAGGTCCGGCCGATCGGGGACTGGTCCAGCAGGGTCACGTCCGCGATCAGTTCGTCCCCGTCGATGCCGTCGAACTCCCCCGGGGCCTCCTCCGGGTGACCCTTGCGCTGGCACAGCGCCCGGTAGAGTACATCCCCGATCAGGGTGGACTTGCCGGAGCCCGAGACCCCGGTTACTACCACCAGCCGGTGCAGCGGGATCGCAACATCAAGGCCCTTGAGGTTGTGGGCGCGCGCCCCGCGGATGCGGATGCAGGGTCCGTCCGGCGCGGGCGGGTTGGGGGCGCGGGGCGCGGCCACCCGGCGGCGGCCGGCCAGATAGTCCCCGGTCAGCGAGCCGTCCGCCGCCAATAGCTCTGTGGGCGTCCCCTGGAAGCAGACCTGGCCGCCGTGCTCCCCGGGGCCGGGACCGATGTCGATGATGCGATCCGCCGCCCGCATCAACTGCGGGTCGTGCTCCACCACCAGGAGCGAATTGCCCTGGTCGCGCAGGCGGCGCAGGACGCCCAGCACCCGATCCAGGTCGCGGGGGTGCAGGCCGATGCTCGGCTCGTCGAGCACGAACAGCGTGTTGACGAGCGAGGTGCCGAGAGCGGTGGTCAGATTGATCCGCTGCACCTCCCCGCCCGAGAGGGTGCGCGACTGACGGTCGAGCGTCAGGTAGGGCAGGCCCACGGCGCACAGATAGGTGAGGCGCGAGCGGATCTCGGTCAGCACCAAGTCCATCGCTTGGTCCAGGGCCGGCGGGAGCACCAGCGCGGCGAAGAAGTCCCGGCAGCGCTCCGCGGGCAGGGCCATCAGCTCGGGCAGGTTGAGGAGCGCGGGCGTCCCGCCCGCGGGCGGGCGGGACGCCCGCGCTCCCAGGCGCCACCCCAGGGCCTCGTCCTTCAGCCTGGCCCCATTGCAACTGTGACAGGTCTCATAGGACCGGTAGCGCGACAGCAGCACCCGCACATGCATCTTGTACGCGCGCGCCTCCAGCCAGGCGAAAAAGCGGCGGATGCCGAACCAGACCCCGGCGTCCCACTCGCCCTCGCCCTCGATCACCCAGTCTCGGTCCGCCTGGGGTAGGTCGCGCCAGGGCACGTCGGTCGGGAGGCCGCGGCGGTGGGCAAAGCCCATCAGCTCCTCTTGGACTTCCGCATAGCTGTCCGACTGGATAGGCTTGATGGCCCCTTCGATCAGCGATTTGCCCGGGTCCGGGACCACCAGCCCCCAGTCGATCCCGATGGTCCGGCCGAAGCCCCGACAGGTCTCGCAGGCACCGATGGGCGAGTTGAAGGAGAAGAGATTGGGCAGGGGTTCCCGATAGGTCAGGTCACAGTCCGGGCAGTGCAGGTCGGCGGAGAAGCGCCAGGGCGCACCGGTTTCCTGCCCCGGTCCGACCGGATAGACCAGCAGCCGCCCATGGCCGCGCTCCAGCGCGGTCTCGATCGCCTCCAGGGCGCGGCCCCGGTGCTCGTCGGTGAGCCGCAGCCGGTCCTGGACCACGGTCAGCGCCGGACCGTCCCCGTCCAAGAGCCGCACATAGCCCTGTTGGGCGAGCATCTGCCGGACCTCCTCGGCACCCAGCGACTCCGGCACGGCCACTGGGAAGCAGACCTGTACCCGCGGGCGCTCCGCGTCGCGCGTCAGTTGTTCCCAGACGGACTCCGGTGTGTCACGCCGGACCTCCCGCCCACAGCCTCGGCAGAAGAGCCGCGCCGCGCGGGCGAACAGCAGCTTCAGGTAATCCGCCAGTTCAGTCATGGTCCCGACGGTCGAGCGGGAGTTGCGCACCGTATTGGTCTGGTCGATGGCAATGGCCGGCGGGATGCCCTCGATCCGGTCCGCCGCGGGCCTGTCCATGCGGTCCAGGAACTGCCGGGCATAGGGTGAGAAGGTCTCCACATAGCGCCGCTGGCCCTCGGCGTAGACCGTATCGAAGGCGAGCGACGACTTGCCGGAGCCCGAGACCCCGGTGACCACGATCAACTGACCGAGCGGCAGGTCCAGATCCAGGTTCTTGAGATTGTTCTGGCGCACCCCGCGCAGGCGGATGCGCTCATGGGGATGCGGTTGGTTCGGGTCACTCGGCATGGGGACGGGGCTCGCGGGCGTTCGGGGCTCTCCTATGGTGCCATTTCAGGGCGCAAGCGGGGCACCTTTCGTGCGCTCGTCCGCGTGGACTGAGCGGGCGGCCCGCGCGGCTGGTCGCCGCGCCGACGCGGCGGTCGGCCTGCAGTGGGACCGGTCGGCGCGGGCAGTTGCTTCCGGCTGCTCTTCTCCACCTGAGACCGGCATGACCCGCCCGCGCCGGACGGCTCGGGCGCATCAGTCCCCCAATTGCCCCAGCAAGGCGATGGCTTGCGCGTGCTCGGCGAACTGCCGGTCCAGGATCCCGAGCAACAGACGCCGGGCCTGCCCCGGGTCGCCGGTCGCGGCCAGGGCGCGGGCATAGCGGTAGCTGATCCCGGGGTCGTCCGGGCGCTGGCGCCGCGCCGCGGCGAGCGGGGCCAGCGCCCGCGCCGGCTCCCCGCCGTCGAGCAGCAGCCGTCCCAAAGTGTCCGCGACGTCGCCATCCGTGGGCGCCAGCCGGTGGGCGCGCTCGGCCAACGCGAGCGCCCGCCGCGGGTCTTGGGTTTGCACCAGCAGGGCCAGCCGGGCGGCCGCCCCAGCGGCGGCGGGCGCGGTCTCCGGCAGTGCCGCCAGGGCACTGTCGTAGGCGGCAATGGCGCCCGTGGCATCGCCCTGCGCGGCCAGGCCCTCCGCCAACTGCAAGCGGACCCCGGTGTCGTCCGGGTGGCGGGCCAGCCAGTCCGCGGCCAGGCGGCTGGCCTGGGGCCCCTGGCCGCGGCCCTGTTCGTGTGCGATCAGGGCCAACAGCACCCCACGGCGCTCGGGCGACCGCCGCAGGGCCTCCGTGAGGAGCGCCGCCACCCCGTCCGGGTCACCCTCGGCGGCCGTACCGATTCGCCGCGCCAGGCGTATCTGCCGGTCGTCGCCGGTGTCCCGCTCCAGACGGTCGAACAGGTCCTGCCGCGCCGCGGCGTCCGGCAGCGACCGGGCCAACTGGTTCAAGGCCGGGAGCAGGCACGGGGCCTCCGGCGCCAGCCGCCAGGCCGCCAGCAGCGTCGCCCGGGCCGCCGCGGGCTGGCCCCCCTGGGTCTGGGCCCGCGCCAGCAGGCAGCGGGGGCCAGCCGCGCCGGGGCGCTGGGCGGCGAGGCGCTCGAAGGCCGTCACCGCCGCGCCCGCCTGCCCGGCGGCCAGGGCCGCCGCACCCTTAAGCCGCAGCACGGCCGGGCGTCCGGCCTGGTCGGCCGGGGCCGCGGTGAGCAGGGCCAGGGCCTCGCCCGGCTGTTTGGCCTGGAGCAGGGTGCGGGCCAGGCGCAACCGCAGGGTCAGGTCGGCCGGGTGCGTCGCCTGGGCCGCGCGCAGGCGTGTGATCGCCGCAGTGCTGCCCTTGCCCGTGGTCGCGGTCTCGAGCCCGGCCAGGGCCGTCACCAGGCGCGGATCGTCGGGGTCGGCCGCCAGCGCCCCTTCCAGGGCGGCGGTCGCCGCCTCAGTCGCGCCCCCCGCCAGTTCGAGCCGCGCCAGGCTCAGGGCCGCGTCCGCCGCGCCCGGCCCCCCGGCCGTGGCCGCCCGTTCCAGGGTGGCGCGCGCCCCCGCGGGGTCGCCGTTCTGCGCCTGGGCGGTTCCTAAGGCATTGAGCGCCCGCGCGTCCTTGGGGGCCGCCTGGGCCAGGAACTGGGCCTCTGCCAATGCCTCCTGGGGCTCCTTGGCGGCGGTCAGGGCGCGGATCAGCAGCAGCCGCGCCTCCCCGTCGGCCGGGTGGCGGGCGACGACCGCACGCGCCGCCGTCAGCCCCGCGGCGGTGTCCCCGGTCGCCAGGAGACGCGCGGCCTGGGCGACGCCGAGCGCGACATCGTCCGGCGCGGCGGCGGCCAGTTCAGCCAGCAGGGCATCGGCCGCGGCGTCCTGGCCCTGGGCCAGCAGTGCTTGCAGCAGGGTGCGGCGCAGGGCCGGCGGGGCGCCGGGACCGGCCAGCGGCCGCAGCAGCGCCGCCGCGCCGGCCGGGTCGCCGCGCTCCAGCCGCAGCCGCGCCAGCAGCAGGGCCGGCTGTGCCAATGTGGGTGCGGCCTTGGTCACGCGCACCAGCGACTCCTCCGCCGCCGGCAACCGGCCGAGCCCGATCAGGGCGACGGCCGCGTAATAGGCCGCCTCATGGTCCTGGGGCTGGGCGCGCAGATAACCCTCGAACTCGTCCAGGGCCGGTGCGAGCTGCCCGCGGGCCAGGGCGAGCCGGCCGCGGGCATAGGCGAGACCGGCGACATCGGGCCGCCAGCGCGCCGTCTGCTCCACATCCGCCGCCGCCTCGGCGAGCTTCCCGGTCTCGATGCGCAGCAGGGCGCGCTTCTGATAGACCGGCCAGGGGGCCGCCTGGGACGCGATGGCGCGGTCATAGGCGGCCGCGGCGCCCTTGAGATTACCGCTGCGGTGCTCCAGCGCACCCAGCATCTCCCAGGCCAGACCCGCCGTCGGCTCCAACGCTGTCGCACGTTCCAGGTCGGCGCGCGCCGCCGCCTGATCACCCCGCGCCAGCGCCCAGCCGGCCCGCGCCGCCAGGGGGCGGGCACTCGCCGGGTCCAGGGCCAGGGCCGCGTCGATGGCCGCCGCCGCCTCGTCCGCCCGGCCGAGTCCGTACAGTGCCTCGGCCCGTACCCGGGCGATCTGCGCCGCCAGCGGGGCCGGGTCGGCGGGCTCCGCCGTCACCTCCGCCAGCACGTCGGCGAAGCGTCCCTGGCGCAGCAGCGCATCGCCCCAGGGGATCAGCCAATCGGCGCGCACCGCCCCGGCCG
Organism: Candidatus Thiodictyon syntrophicum; assembly: GCF_002813775.1. Classification (NCBI taxonomy): domain Bacteria; kingdom Pseudomonadati; phylum Pseudomonadota; class Gammaproteobacteria; order Chromatiales; family Chromatiaceae; genus Thiodictyon; species Candidatus Thiodictyon syntrophicum. The sequence goes on along the minus strand of NZ_CP020370.1, from coordinate 4,033,153 downwards.
CCCGCGCCCGCGCCACCGCCTCCGCCGCCAGGGCCGGCTGCGCCAGGTCCAGGGCCAGGCGCGCTTGCAGCAGCCGGGCCGCGGGGTCATCGGGGTGGCCTTGCAGCAGGGTGTTCAGGTGGATGCGCGCCGCCGCCGGGTCGCCGGCCGCCCAGGCGGCCCGCGCCTCGGCCAGGGGGTCGGACGGGTGCTCGGCGGCGGTCTCGGCGGGTGCCGTCGCAAGCAGGCAGAGGCAGTAGAAGATGAGCGGGCGCAGGGACATGGGGTTCTCCGGGTGGAACGGGCGGCACGCCATTGCACCAAGGTGCGCCGCCCGGCGCAATCCCCGGACGACGGCGGCCGGGATGCCCGGCTGTCAGAAAATTTTACACTTACGTCGGTCAGGTGTGTGCCGGGGGGGGGGCGATTTACAACCTTATGAAAGAATATGAAAAAAATACGCAGGCACGAGAATTGCTCAAAATGCCCGGAAAACGGGTTGCGGATCACCCCCGCGACCTCATTCCCGCCCCGTCCGCGCCAACCAAACCGGAGACCACAGCCGATGTCCGCCGCCACTCAGTCCAACCCCTTCGACCGCCTGCGTCTGGCCCTTCCGGCCGCAGGCCTCGCCGCCACCGTCGCGGTCGGTGCCGCCCAGGCGGCCAATGTCAATCTGCCACTCACCCTGACCGTCGGACAGGTGATCTATGGCCATGTGAACACCGCCGCCCGCCCAAACGACTACTCGGGTCTCAACAACTCCTTCATGTCCATGGTCGTCACCGTCGGCGGGGCCACGGGTACGGGTGGTACCGAGGCCTTTCGCATCGGCGAGGCGGCCCTGAAGACGGCCGGCAGCACCATGACCGACGCCTTCGACTCCTTCGCCGGCATCCGCGTCAACGGCACCTTCTTCCAGCAGCCCGGGACCCAGGTGGACCTGACCACCACCGGTGCCGGGGCCTTCGTCAACACCACGCAGGTGGCGATCGGCGACATCGGCACCCGGCTCGATTACTTCATGGATGGTGCCAGCCCCACCCTGCGGGTCTTGGCCAGCTTCACCAATACCGGCAACAGCGACCAGACCGTCGAGGTCCTCTACGGCGGCGCCCTGGGCTCCGACGACGATACCCAAATCGAGGACACCAGCAGTGGCGATGCCGACTTCCAGCAGGCGGACCGCTGGCTGATCAGCAGCGACGGCGGCGACGGCCCCGATCCGGTGCTGACCTTGGTGCGCTATGGCGAGGGGACGGTGCAGGCGGCGTCGGATACCCTGGCGGTCCCGGGGACGGATTCCGGCAATGACTCTGTCGACTATTTCACCGACGTCTGGTCGCTCGACCTCGGTGTCGGCGAGACCCAGAGCCTGATGTGGTTCGTGCAGTTCAGCCCGGATGTGGCGACGGCCCAGGGCGGGACCGGGGTCTTCGACGATCTGGAGGATCTCGACGGCGCCGGGCTTCTGGCCGCGGTGGGCGGCGGCAAGATCGATACCGCCAACATCGTCAACTGGGCGCCGACCGAGGTTCCGGTCCCGGGCGTGCTGCCGCTGCTCGGCATCGGGCTCTTCGGCATGGGGGTCTATCGCCGCCGTCGGGTCTAGCGCCAGCCCCGCCCGGAGCGGGGTGGGAGCGGCCTGCCGCCGCGACCGGCACCGACCGGTGCCGGATCGTGCCCGCTCGTTCCCACGCTCCGCGTGGGAATGCATCCGAGGACGCTCTGCGTCCCGGCTGCCGCGAGCCCTTTTCATGGACAGGGGTGGGCACGCCGAACATGGCCGTTGGGCCAAGGAACGAAGCCCAACGAGCCACCGAGAACAAGGCGCTGAACGATTAGGGTTGGTGCGTCACCCGAACAGGGTGGCCAGGCGTTGGCGCAGCCGCGCCGCATCAGCCGCCGAGAATCTGCCCGACTTACCAAGGATCAACGGAAACGGGACACGGATCACGTCCAGCGTGTCATAGCTCACGGAAGGCCTCGTCGTCCTCGGGCGACGACCACTCTCTCAGGGTCGCTTCCAGCGCCTGGAGATAGTCCAGGTCGAGCGGTGCCGCGCGCCGGACGCGGACCCGTCCGTCCCCTGCGATCTCCCAAGCCAAAAGATCGCCTGGCCCGGCGCTGAGTGCGTCGCGGACCTCCTTCGGCACGGTCGTCTGGCCTTTACTGGTGATCCTCCCAGTGATGATGGACAAGATGTCGCCGGCTTCGGCATGCATGAAGATCACCCCCGCGGATGAAAGGACGCCTTACTTCCTTACATACTAGCGCACCACGCCGGAGGTTTCGCGACCGACCACCGCACCGGAGCATTACGATGAGCAAACCCACCCGCCGCGGCTCCCCCCCGCGGGGCGCCGCCCCCAACCCCCGCGCCCTGCTCGAACCAGGCTTCGCCGCCCTGCGCGACGGTCGCGCCGCGCGCGCCGCGGACCTGGCCGGGCGGGTCCTGGCCCGGGCCCCGGACCACCATGGGGCGCTCAACCTGGCCGGGCTCGCGGCCTTGCAGCAGGGCGACACCGCGACGGCGGTGGCGCGGTTGGAGCGGGCGGCGACCCTGGCGCCGGGCGAGCCGATCTACCAGGCCAACCTGGGTGCCGCCCTGCGCGCCGCCCATCGCCACGGCGAGGCTGCGGCGGCCTGCCGACGCGCCCTGGCGCTGAAACCCGGCTATCGGGCGGCCCTGGTCACCCTGGGCGCGGCACTGTTCGCTTCCGAGGACTATGCCGGGGCCCTGGCCGCCTATGACCAGGCCCTGGCGACACCCCCGGCCGAAGCCCTGCTGCACGCCTATCGCGGCGATGCGCTGCGCGAGTTGGGACGGGTGCGGGCCGCGGTGGCCGCCTACGAACAGGCGCTCGCCCTGGCGCCGGACCTGGCCCACGCGCTGGGCAATCTGGGCCTCACCCTGCTTGGCTTGGGCGAGCATGAGCGGGCGCTCGAGCTGTGCGAGCGGGCCTGCGCCCTGTCCCCGACCGTCGGCCAGCAGGCCGCGCGCGCCTGGATGAGCCTGGGCACCGCCCGCCGTCTGGAGGGGCTCCTGGAACCGGCGATGGCGGCCTATGCGCAGGCCCATGAACTGGACCCGGACTCGGCGCAGTTGAAGACCCTGATCGGCGGGGTCTGGGCCGAGGTGGGGGACCTGCCGCAGGCGCTCGCCTGGTACGGGCAGGCCCTGGCCCTGGAGCCCGAGCGGATCGAGACCCGCTGCGCCCTGGCCGAGGCGACCCTGGAGGCGGGCGAGGTGCCGACCGCCATCGAACAATTCCGCGCCCTGCTGGCCGACCACCCCGAGCACCCGACCGGCCACCTGGGTCTGGGCGCGGCCCTGTGGGAGGACGGTGACGCCGCGGGGGCCATCGCCGCCTGCCGGGAGGCGGTGGCCCTGCGCCCCGAGGACGCCGGTGCGCGGGCGCGGCTGGCCGGCATCCTGGCCTCCGCCGGGGACGTGACGGCCGCGAACGCCATGAACCGCGAGGCCCTGGAGGTCAATCCGCAGTGTGTCCCGGCCCTGTCCAACCTGGCGCAGAACCTGCGCGGCCAACTGCCGGTCGCGGACGCCGAGCGGATGGAGCAGTTGCTCGGCGCCCGCTGGGCGCGCGACGGGGCCCAGGCGACCCTGCACTTCGGGCTTGCCCACTATTACGATGGCCTCAAGGACTACGGGCGGGCGGCCGAGCACGCCCTGGCCGCCAACGCCCGCCACTGGACCTACAAGGCGGAGCGCGGCTGGCACTATGACCCGGTCGAGTATGCCGCCCATTGCGATGCCCTGATGGCCGCCTTCACACCCGAGTTCTTCGCCCAGACCCGCGGCCACGGGGACTTAAGCGAGGTGCCGGTCTTCATCGTCGGGATGCCGCGCAGCGGCACCACCCTGACCGAGCAGATCCTGGCGAGCCATGCCCGGGTCCATGGGGTGGGCGAGCGCAACTTCGCCGCCCGCGCCTTCGCCGCCCTGCCGCGGGCGCTCGGGCGGCCCGCCGCGACCGGGCCGGTCGCCTGCCTGCCGGACCTGACCCCGGAGGTCACGCGGCGCCTGGCCGCCGCCCATCTGGGGGCCCTGCATGGGCTCGCGCGCAAGGCCGGGCGGGCGGACGCCGAGGTCCTGCACATCGTCGATAAGATGCCGGACAACTACAGCCTGCTCGGCTGGATCATCACCGCCTTCCCGCGGGCCCGCATCATCCACTGTCGGCGCGATGTGCGCGATGTGGCCTTGTCCTGCTGGATGACCCAGTTCAAGGAGATCCGCTGGGCCTTCGACCTGGGGCACCTGGCCGAGCGGATCATCGCCTACCAGCGGCTGATGGCGCACTGGCGGGCGGTCCTGCCGGTGCCCATGCTGGAGATCGACTACGAGGAGACGGTCGCCGACCAGGTCGGCCAGACCCGCCGTCTGCTGGACTTCCTGGGCCTGCCCTGGGACCCGGCCTGTCTGGAGTTCCACCAAGGCGAACGCCTGGTACGCACGGCCAGCGTGACCCAGGTGCGCGAGCCCGTGTACCGCCGCTCGGTGGAGCGCTGGCGCCGTTACGAGGCGATGCTCGCACCGCTGCTGGGGCGTGTCGCAGCGGACTGAGCCTGTGATGCGGGCCACTTCCGGCCGGACCGCGGCGCGGTTGTGCTCTCGACTGGCCCGCGCGCCATGGGGCGTCAGCGGCGCGACGGCCGCGGCCCGACGCGGTACCGGACAGGCCCCCGCCCCGCGGGTCGAACGGCCTTGATCATCGTTCCGGCCAGCGGCCACCTTCTGGAGTCCAAGGCTTCAGCCTTGGTCCTGTAGATCCAAGGCTGAAGCCTTGGACTCCGGCCCGGAGCGACCGGAACGATGATCACGGGCCGTCAGGACTTTCTGGTCGCCTTCTCCGGCAAAGGCCGGGACTGCTCGACCGGCTCGCCACCCTGATCCCGCCGCCGCTTCGTCATCGCCACCGTTACCACGGGCTGCGGGCGGCCCATGCTCCGCTGCGCGCCGAGTTGGCCTTGAATCCCAGCGTGCGGCAGGCGCAACGGGCGCCGTCTGCGCCCGATCGGGTGGAGGTGCGGCTGGTGTGCGGCCGGACCCTCAATGCCGCCGAGGTGACGGCGCTGCTTCGCACCCATTGCGACTGGCCGCTCCGGGTGGAGATCAGCTACCCGCCGCGATCCCGTGCGGGCCGGGGGATAAACTCGAAGACTTGATTCGCGCGCAAGCAGTGCTGCGATGACTGCGCCGCCCGGCCTCAGGGGGGGCGGGGGCCGAAGCGTAGCGTCGCGGTGGCCAGCAGGATCTCGCGCAGAAGCATGGTCAGCGCCGCGATGAAGAACAGCATTGCCGCGATAAACAGGGCCGCGACCGCCAATGAGGTATCGAACGAGAAAAAGGCGCTGAGAAACATCACCGCGATCACCGCGCACACCAGGAGCGCGGTAAGGGTGCAAAGCCCGATGGAGAGGCTGATGATGCGGGCGCGCCGTTCCAGCGTCAGCATCTCCTCGCGGATGGGCTCGGCGCTGTCGGGCTCGTTCGCCAGAATACCCTCGACCACCCGGGCGCGGTCGACGATGCGTGACAACCGGTTGGCCATGACCCCGAGGACGGACCCGATCCCGGCGAGCAGAAAGACCGGTGCGACTGAGACCTGGATCAGGTGCGAAACGCCGGAGATCGTTGGTTCTATCGGCATGGGGGGACACCTAACAGCATTCGACTTCCAGGGTTTCCAGCAGCGCCGCCAGGTCCGGCTCGTCCCAGCGCTCCAGCAGGTCGCGCAGGTCGTTCAGGTGGCAGTGCAGGTGATAGAGTTCATCGTGGGCCGGCCCCTTGGTGCCGTTCAATTTGGCCTCGAAATAGTCCCAGAAGGGGTCCGTTCGCCCGTGACCGGTCATCGCCAGCCGCAGAGCGTCGACCATTTGGCGCGCCTTGGCGTCGCAGTCCAGGCCCACGAAGCTCAAATAGCGGTCCGTCGCCGGACCCTCGTTCAATTCAGGATTCACTGCCGATTGCCTCATGCCTTGCGCCCGATCAGCTCGATCGGGTAGCCGTCCGGGTCCGCCACAAAGGCAATGATGGTGGTGCCGGCGTTCATTGGTCCGGCCTCACGCATGACCCGCCCGCCGCGCTCCCGGATCTGGGCGCACGCCTGGTAGACATCGTCGACCTCCAAAGCGATATGACCATACCCGGTTCCCAGGTCATAGGCGCTGGTATCCCAGTTATAGGTCAACTCGATGACCGCCTGTTCGGGCTCGGCGCCGTAGCCCACGAAGGCCAGCGTAAAGCGGCCCTCCGGGTAGTCCTGGCGGCGCAGCAGCGTCATCCCCAGGACCTTGGTATAGAAGTCGATGGCCCGGTCGAGGTCACCGACGCGCAGCATGGTGTGCAGGATTCTCATAGGTCTTTCCTCAGAATATTCTCGTTTACTGTGGTTCCCACGCTCCGAGGCTGGGCAAGTATTCACCCGGGACCCGCTTCACGCCCGATCCGTAGGCTGTAGGCTGGGTAGAGCGCAGCGAAACCCAGCAATCAACGTTTGAGGACCGTGCCAACGATGGGTTTCGCTGCGCTCTACCCATCCTCCTGAACACCTGCGCGGTCTCTTCGCGTGGGAGTGTATTCTTGGCCGCTCCAGCGGGCTGCAATCCTCCGTGACGCCAAGCCCTTGCCATTTGCTCCCGCGATGACGTTTGGTACCCGATGCGCCTGGAATTACGTACTGACCCCAACGGGGTCGCACATACCAGCCCAGGGCAACGCCCTGGGATAGGGTCGTACCATCGGCCTAGCCCTGAAAGGGCGTGACATAACGGCGCAGACTTATGTCACGCCCTTTCAGGGCTGGGCTCCCGTATATCTCGTACCCAGGGCGTTGCCCTGGGCTGGTATGTCGCGCCCCTTCGGGGCTTAGGCGGACCGTATAGCACGGCGCAAGGGCTCGCTGGTGCTGCCACCCAGTTCGGCAAAGACCTCATCTGCGTCAATTGCCTCCAATTCTCCGGCGTCGTAGGCGGCCAGACGATCTTGCGCCTCCTTGAGCCACAGGGCGTCCAGAGACGGGTCCGGCCGATCGAGGCTGGCAATGATGCCTTCGACCAAGGCTGCGCGCTCCTGTGGCGGAAGTGAAATGACCTGACGCAATAGTAGACTGGTGGAATTTTGCATGGTGTTATATCTTCTCGTGTTGCAGTCTTGGCCGCTCCAGCGGTCCGAGCGCCTACATGCCGCTGAGCGTCGCGACTTACCCAACGTTGGACCGTGGGAGTCAGCGGAACCAGGCCAGGCACAATTAAGCGGATTGTCAAATAGGTTTCGCTATACGAACTCGCTCAGACAAATGTTAGGGACGGGGCGAATGCCCCGTCCCGCTCCAACGTCACCGACCGGTGCGCTTGCTCACCCCGCCATCGCCGCCTTCATCTCCGCCGCGTATTGGTCGGCATTGAGCCCGACCAACAGATGCAGCACATTGTCGGGCAGCCGCAGGATGCCCTGCACCCCGGCCGCTTTGAGCGCCGCTTCATCCAGTCCGTTAGCATCGGTCAAGGTCACCCGCAGTCGGGTCTCGGCGGCGGCCTCGGCCTGGCGGACGTTGGCCGTGCCGCCCAGGCTCGCGAGGATCGCGCGGGCCTTGGCCGGGGCCTCGGCGTCGCGGGCGCGGGGCTTTAAGGTATCGGCCTTGTACTGGACCTGGGGGGCCTCGGCGCCGCTCGGCAGTTCGGCCTCGGGGCCGGCGGTGTCCAGGTATTCCTCCATGTCGGTCTTGAGATTATCGGAGCGGGGGCCGAAGATCGCCTGGAGGTTCTTGCCGACGGTGACCACGCCGGCCGCGCCCAGGGCCTTGAGCTTGTCCGGGTTGGCCTTGCTCATGTCCGCCACCTCGACCCGCAGGCGGGTGATACAGGCGTCCAGGCCCAGGATATTGCTCTTGCCGCCGAAGGCCAGCACCAGTTGCCGGGCGAAGTCGTCCCCGCCCGCGGCCTTGACCTCGACCTCATCGACGGTTTCGGTCTCGCGCCCGGGGGTCTTGAGGTCGAGCCACTGGATCAGGACGCGGAACACGACGTAATAGACGACCGCGAAGATGGGTCCCAGCACCAGGACGATCCAGGGCTTGATGTCGTTGACGTAATAGAGCGCATAGTCGATGAAGCCGTGGCTGAAGCTGTAGCCCAGGCGCGCATCGAGCAGGTAGGTGCTGAGATAGGCCGCACCGACCAGTACCGCGTGCACGGCATAGAGGAGCGGAGCGACGAACAGGAAGGAGAACTCCAGCGGCTCGGTGATGCCGGTGAGGAAGGCGGTCAGGGCCGCGGAGCCCATGATGCCGGCGATGCGCGCCTTGTTCTCGGGCTTGGCGCAGTGATAGATGGCGAGTGCCGCCGCGGGCAGGCCGAACATCTTGAAGACGAAGCCGCCGCCCAGGATGGCCGCCTCATAGTCACCGGCGAAGAAGCGGCTGATGACGCCGTGCACCGTCTTGCCGGTGGTCGGGTCCACATAGGTGCCGACCTCGAAGAAGAAGGGCACGTTCCAGATGTGGTGCAGGCCGAAGGGCAGGAGCATACGCTCCACCACGCCATAGATGGTGACCGCCGCCGCCGGGTTGCCGTAGGCCGCCCAGTCGCCGAAGTCGCGGATACCGGCCCCGATGGGTGGCCAGATGACGGCGAGGATGGCGGCCAGGCCAATGGCCGCGAAGGCGACCGCGATCGGGACGAAGCGCTTGCCGGCAAAGAACCCGAGATAGGAGGGCAGCGAGATGCGGTAATACTTGTTGAACAGGAAGGCGGACAGGAGCCCGATCAGGATGCCGCCGAAGACCCCGGTGTCGATGGACTCGATGCCGAAGATCTTCTTGATCTCGGCCCGGCTCTTGGCGGCCGGGAAGGGGGTCAGCTCGCCCTTGCCGGCGTCGTAGAGTGCAATGGCACCCCCCCCGGTCTCACCGGCCCGGATGGTGAACGGCACCGTGACCTTGTCGCAGGTGACGCTGTTGTCCTTGAGTTCCGCGGCGCGCAGCTTCTCCAGCGTTCGCCCGTCCTTGTCGAGACACAGGAAGCGCCCGCGTTCCACGTCGTATTCCACGTTGACCGGGATGGCCTTGCCGTCCTCGGCCACCATCCTGAGCGGCTCCACGGGCGCCACCCAGCCGATGAACAGGAGTCCGATGACCCCGAGCGCGGCCAGCAGGACGAAATAGCCGACGGTGGCCGCCATGGCCGCCACGCCGTCGTTCTTGGTGAAGCCGAGCACCACGCCGATGGCGAAGATCAGGGGCAGGATCATGAAGATCGCATCGCCCGAGGCGGACATGATGCGCCCGATCTCGGCGATCCAGGGAGTATTCGCCTCGCGGGCGATGGAGGCGCCGACACCCAACAGGATACCGGCGACCGGCAAGACGGAGACCGGCAGCATCAAGGCCTTGCCGATCTTTTGCAGACCACCGAAGGTGCTGCCCCAAACGGTTTGAAGACTCATGTCATTCTCCAGGATTCCGCTATCACTTAAGTTCCAAAAATGGGCACCGCAAAGGCGCGAAGGCTGCTTGATCCTCTCACGGAGACACCAAGGCACAGAGAAGAAAGACCCGGTAACGGTTGAACAACAAACGGCACATCGTCGGCCGGCGGGCGGCCGGTTCTTGGCCCGAGCCTCGCGGGACCTGCGCCACTTGTTTCTGAATCGTTACTGACGAACATCTTTCTTTGTGTCTCTGTGTCTTTGTGAGAGCAATTCCCCGCCGCCCGCACCCTAGTGCCTTTGCGAGTTGCGTGTCCGGCTCAGTAGTCCAGGGGCACCAGGGCGCGCACCGCGGCGGCGCTGTCCTGGGCGAGTGCCTGCTCCGCCAGGTCCTGGCATTGCGGCAGCGAGCGGGCCCGCACCTGCGCCTTGACCGCCGGGATGGACGGGACACTGACCGACAGCTCCGCCACCCCCAGGCCCACCAGGATGGGGACCGCCTGGGGATCGCTGGCCAGACCGCCGCAGACCCCCACCCATTTGCCCTCGGCGGCGGCCCCCTCGACCGTCTGGGCGATCAGTTGCAGGATCGCCGGGTTCATGGCGTCGGCCTTGGCGGCGAGCTTGGGATGGCCGCGGTCCATGGCGAGCGTGTATTGGGTCAGGTCATTGGTGCCGATGGAGAAGAAGTCCACCTCACGGGCGAACTGGCGGGCCAGCACGGCCGCCGCGGGCACCTCCACCATGATGCCCAACTCCACCACATCGGCGACCCCCAGACGGGCGCGCTCCTCCTCCACCAGGCCCTTCACCGAGCGGATCTCATCGAGCGTCGCAATCATCGGGAACATCATGCGCAGGCGGTTGCCCTGGCCGGCGCGCAGGATGGCGCGCACCTGGGTGCGCAGGATCTCCGGGCGATCGAGCCCGATGCGCACTCCGCGGATGCCGAGCATCGGGTTCTCCTCGCGCGGCATCGGCAGATAGGCCAGCGGCTTGTCCCCGCCCACATCGAGCGTGCGGATGATCAGTGGCCGCCCGTCCAGGGCCTTCGCGATGGCCGAGTAGATGGCGAACTGATCCTCCTCGGTGGGGGCGGAGGTGCGGTCCATGTAGAGGAACTCTGAGCGCAGCAGGCCCACGCCCTCACCGCCCAGGGTCACGGAGCGGGCCGCGTCCTCCAGGCCGCCGATGTTGGCGACCACCTCGATCCGGTGGCCGTCGCTCGTCACCGCCGGGTCCAGGGCGGTCGCCAGGTCGTTGGCGCGCCGGGTCGCCTGGCGTTCCTTCAGGGTCTTGATGCGGGCGATCTCCAGCGGGTCCGGGTTCAGCCGCAGGCTGCCCTTGCTGCCGTCCAGGATGACCGGCGTGCCGTCCGGGAGATCCATGGCGCGCGGCTCGATCCCGGCCACCGCGGGGATATCGAGCGAGCGGGCGATGATGGCGACGTGGGAGGTCGAACCGCCGCCGACGGTCGCAAAGCCCAGCACCCGCCCGCGGTCGAGCCGGGCGGTGTCCGAGGGGGTCAGGTCCTCGGCGATCAGGATGGTGTCCGGCGGTGCCTGGGGCTCCTCCAGTGGCGTCCCCGTGATGATGGCGAGCACCCGCCGGCCCACGTCGCGCAGGTCATTGGCGCGCCCGGCCAGCAGCTCGTTGCGCAGCCGTGCCAGGCCTTCGGCATGGGTGGTGAAGGCGGCCCGCCAGGCGAAGGCGGCGCTCTTGCCCTTGGCGATGGCGCTCTCGGCGATGTCGAGCAGGCCCGGGTCGCCCAGCAACTCCTGATGGGCGGCGAAGATCGCCGCCTTGGCCGGATCGGCCTGGCCGCGCAGTTCCGCCTGCAGGGCCTCGAGCTGGTTGCGGGCCAGATCCAGCGCGTCCTCCAGGCGGCGGCGCTCCTGGTTGGGGGCCTCGCCGACCTCCTGGACCGCGATCTCCTCGCGCCGCAGGCGCCACACCTTGCCCACCGCGAGCCCCGGTGAGGCGGCCACGCCGAGCAGCAGGTTGGGGTCATCGGAGCGGGGGCGCGGGGCCGGGGCGGAATCCGCGCTGATCTCGGTGGTGGCCGGTGCCGGGGCCGGGGTGCTGCCCTCGTCGCCCAGACCGGAGGCCAACTCCGGGACCAGCCGGGCGATCACCTCCTCCGCGTCCGGCCCCTCGGCGATCAGCACCACCTTGTCGCCCTGCTCGATCGCCAGGCCCATGATCGAGACCAGGCTCTTGGCGTTGGCCTGATCGTCGCCGCGCTGGATCAGGACCCGCGACTGGAAGCGCTTGGCCAGATTGGCGAGCACCGCCGCCGGGCGGGCGTGCAGCCCGGTCGGGTTGGGGATCAACACCGCCTCGGAGATCACCCGCTTGCCGGAGGTCTGCGCCTCGGCCGCGCCCCCTTCGGCCAGGTCAAGGCTCAGCACGGTGTCGATGCCCGCCCGCACCAGCCCGCTGGCCGGATGGTAGGCGGCGACCCGCTCCCCGTTGGTCACCACGATCTGGGTCAGCAGGCTCTTGGCATGGGTCGCCAGAAAGTCCGCGTCGAAGGCGATCAGGGCGTCGCCCGCGGCCACCGTCTGGCCGGTGACGACCTTGGGGGTGAACCCCTCGCCCTTCAGATTCACCGTGTCCAGGCCGATGTGCATCATCAACTCAATGCCCGAGGGCGTGGTCAGGGTCACCGCGTGGCCAGCCCGATGGAGGTTGGTCACCACCCCCGCACAGGGCGCGACCAGGACCTGTGACAGCGGATCGATGGACACCCCGTCGCCCACCATCTTCTGGGCAAAGACCGGGTCCGGGACCTGCTCCAGTGGCAGGATGACGCCATCCAGGGGCGCCTTCAGCTCGATGGTTTGCACCGTGATCTCCTCTATGGCGAGTGGTTTGGAGTGGCAGCACCGGCCGCGGGCAAGGCGGCGGCCGCCGGGACGGGCGCGGGACTGGTGGGTGACACGGGCGCAGGGCCCGCGGGCCGGGCGGTGTCGATGACGGTGCCGGGTCGCAACACATCGGTCCTCGTGCGGGGAGCCCTGCCGGGCACCCTCTGTGGTTCTTGTTCCCGCCACCGAACGGGTGCCCTGAGCGGCAGACCGACCGCATCGGTGGGGCGCGGGTCCAATCGTGGCAGGGTGCGAGGGGAACGGCAACCTCTGAGGGTGATATCCGTCGCGGCCTGGGGGCCGCTCCTACGCCGTAGGAGCGGCCCCCAGGCCGCGACGGGTTACCGCAAGGGCGCGTGGCCCGGAGTTATGATCAAGGCCCGCGCCCCCGAGCGCCGCGAGCGGCCAAACCATCGCAGCTGGTGCGCCTGGAGTCCAAGGCTTCAGCCTTGGAAGCGGGACTATACACGCAGCGCACTTAAAGGGTGCCGCTCAGTGCGTGTCGAAAACCTCATGCGGGCTGTCTGCGGTCAGGATACGGGTGAGCCAGGCCTCGATCTGATCGGGTTCGCCCGCCTGCACGCGGGCCACAAGGTCCGGCGTCGGCGGGCCGAATTTGGCTTGCAGCAGTCGGAGCAGGGCCTTGGCCTCGCCTTCCTGTTGGCCTGCCTGCCAGCCCTCCTGTTGGCCTGCCTGCCAGCCCTCCTGTCGGCCCGCCTGCCAACCCTCCCGCCGGCCCTGTTCGAGTCCTTCCTCGCGGGCAAAGCGCTCCCAACTCGTAACGTATGACATCTTGGTTTGCTCCTCCAGTTCAGCCAGTTCTTGCCGCAGTGCCAGTTCGAGCCCGCGCGGCAGGCGGATCAGCCAATCGATAAAGCGCAGCAACTTGATCGCATCATCGCGGCCGTACCGATAACGATACAATAGCGCGATGATCTCGCCCTTGCGCGCCTTGCGCTCGGGGTTGCTGGAGCGCCGGTGGGCCGCCAACTGGGCCAGGGCGACCACCGCGAAGGGGTTGTCCGCCGCGCGCTTGGCCAAGTCCGCTTCATCCCAGGACAGCAGCGTGTGGACGCGAAAGCGGAAACGGACCCCGCAGCCGTCGCGCTCGCGGCGATATTCCGTGGTCTCGCCGTCGGCCCGGTCGTTGGTCAGGAGCGCCAGGCTGATGGTCTCGATCCCGCCGAAGCGGTCGTAGATGCGATACCAATACTGGAACATCCGTTCCGGGAACCCGGCCTCGGCCTGACCCTGGATCTCGATATGCAGCAGCAGCCAGACCTCCAAGCCCTCGCGGCTGTAGACCTTGACCAGGCGGTCGGCATACCGGCGGCCGATGGTGGAATCGCCGGTGATGCGCTGCAACTCGGCATCCAGGAATTCATAGGGGCGGTCCCAGTCGATCAGGGCGTGGACGGTCGGGAAGAACAGCGCCATGAACGGCGGTAGCCAGGCGTCGATGGCCTCTTTCCAGGGGGAATCGTAGTCCGGCGTACCGGGCTCCTCGGGATTGGCGGCGGGGTTTTCGGTCATGGGCAGTGCTCAGCGAACCTATTGTCTTCTCGTTCCAACGCCTTCTCGTTCCCACGCTCCAGCGTGGGAATGCCGTTCCGCCGCTCCAGCGGCGCGTCGGCCGACGGGACGCTGGAGCGTCCGCACTTGCTCCCACGCTGGAGCGTGGGAGCTAGAAAAAAGTGAGTGCGTAGCTCCCGCGGGGCCTGACCGCCCGCGACTCCCGCTCGCTCACGCTCGCTCCTTGCGCGGGCAGTCCGGTCCCGCTCCCTAGCCGCTTGCCTCCTCCGGACCGTGCTAGGGACCTCGAGCCAGGCGGAAGCCCAGCCTGACGCCGAGGCCGGCCGGCCCCACCTGGTAGCGCCGCGCGGAGCGGCAGTACCTGGCGTCGTCGAACCAGTCACCGCCGCGCAGGACGCGCGACCCGCCCGCGGCATCTTCCCATGCGCTGCCATCCGTGGGGGCACCTTGGTAATGATAGTGCCAATGATCTTGGACCCACTCCCAGACGTTTCCGTGCAGGTCGTGGAGCCCCCAGGGGTTCGGTTGCTTCTCGCCCACCGGGTGGGTCTTGCCGTCTGAATTGTCTTTGAACCAGGCGTGGTTCCCAAGTGCCCGCTCGTCATCGCCGAATGACCAGCGTGTCTGGGTCCCGGCCCGGCAGGCATACTCCCACTGCGCCTCGCTCGGCAGCCGATAGGTCCAGCCGGTCTGTTCGGTGAGCCAGACGCAGTAGGCCGCGGCGTCCTCCCAGGAGACCTCGATCACCGGGCGCCGGCCGCGGCCCCAACCCTGGTCGCTCGGCAGCTCGCGTTGCCTGTCTTCTGCCGCGCCAAAGAGACGCCCCAGCACCCCGCGCTTGGCCGCCGGTGGACGCTTGGTGGCGACGACGAATCGGTCATAGTCATCGAAGGTGACGGGGAAGCGGCCGATGGCGAAGGGCCGCGCGATACGGACCTCGTGCCGGGGCTGCTCGTCGACGAAGGCCAGCGCGTCGCCATCCGCGGAGCCCATGAAGAAGCGCCCGGGCGGGAGCCAGACCATCTCGGGTCCGTCGCTACCGTCCTTGAGGCGGTCGCGGAAGGGCGTCGCGGGGGCGGGTGGCGGGGGCGGCGGCTTGGTCTTGTTGGCGGGCTGAGGTGCGGCGGCAGGCGTCGGGGTTGGCGTGGGAACGATCACCGGGCCGGCGATGACCCCGAGGGCCAGCGCCCAGGTCTCCACCGCCCACCGCGCCGCCTCGCCGGTCAACGCCAGCTCGTCCTCCAGCCGCTTGCCCAGCCGCCCGAGCAGGAGCGGCGTCGGCAACCCGCCGCTGCCGCCGAGCAGATCAGCCGCGACTCGCTGTCTCAGGGCGCTGACGAGGATGAAGACCTCGCGCTTGTGCTGCCCGCACAGGTCGCGCAGCATCGCCTCGCAGCGGCACGGGTCGTCGCAGAGGCTATGGCCGTAGCGCACGATCAGTTGACGCAGGGTGTCGCGGACTATAGGTTCCATGGGCGGTGTCGTTCCCGGTTGCTGGTTCATGCCGTGATCTCCCCCTCGATTCTACTCAGGTTGAGCCGGACCCCGGCCGTGAGTGCGGCGCTGCGCTCGGGCTCGACATTGCGCAGTTGGACGTCGATGCTGGTCATCACCCATAACTGCGAGGCCGTCGGTCCGCACAGCGGACCCTATCGCGGACCGGTGGGACCGCGCTCATGGGCGATGTGAAACCGCCCCCGGCGCCCCCGTCAACCCGGCAGGCGATGGGGCGAGGGCAGGCGCCGCGCCATCGTCGGCAGTATGCCCCGGGGCGCGGTGCCGACAAGTTGAGCGGCGTGTGCGTGGTCACTGCACGACGCCGGCCTGTCACGGCATCAGGCGTGCCAGTCGACCAGCCCGGTATAGGCGGTGCCGAGCACGATCAGGCCGAAGACGATGCGGTACCAGGCGAAGGCATTGAAGTTGTGGTGGGAGATATAGCGCAGCAGGCCCTTGATGGCGAGCATGGCGAAGATGAATGAGGAGACGAAGCCGACGGCGAAGACGGGGGCGTCGTCGAATGAAAGAATGTCGCGCGCCTTATAGATGTCGAGCACCGTGGCGGCGGTCATAGTGGGGATGGCGAGAAAGAACGACAACTCGGTCGCGGTCTTGCGCGACAGGCCGAAGAGCATCCCGCCGATGATGGTGGCGCCGGCGCGCGAGACCCCGGGGAACATCGCCACCGCCTGTGCAAAGCCCACCTTCAGGGCCGTCTGCCAGGTGATGTCATCCACTGAGGCGCAGCCTTCCGGGAGGTTGCGGCGCTCCACCCAGAGGATCACCAGGCCGCCGACGATCAGTGCGGCGGCGACGCTGAGCGGGTTGAAGAGATACTCCTTGATGACCCCGTGGAGCAGGAATCCGAGCACCGCCGCCGGCATGAAGGCGACCAGGATGTTGAGTGCGAAACGCTGCTGCGGGCCCGGTCGCCACATGCCCGCGGCCACCTGCAGGATGCGTTCGCGATAGAGCCAGCAAACCGCGAGGATGGCGGCGAACTGGATCACGATCTCGAACACCTTGCTCTGCTCATTGGTGTAGTCGAGCAGGTCGCCGACGATGATCATGTGACCGGTGGAGGAGATCGGGAGAAACTCGGTGAGTCCCTCGACGATGCCGAGGATCAAGGCCTTCACCAGCAGGGGCAGGTCGGTCATGGGCAGTTCCTTAAAGGTGCGCGATGGGTTGGTGTTTTCTGGAAAGCCGGCTGGTCCGCACGGCATTGGTCCGCACAGCGGACCCTACGGGGCCGCCCCGTAGGGTCCGCTATGCGGACCGATTACGCCCGCACGGCGACCGCGGTTCAATGCGTCGGCCAGACCTGATCCGCGGGCGGCTGATCCTCCTCCAAGGGCTCGCCGGCGTCCGGAATGCGGTGGTTTTCGGCCAACCAATCGCCCAGGTCGATCAGCTTGCAGCGCTTGCAGCAAAAGGGCCGAAACGGCGACGCGGCCGACCACTCGACGGGGCGTCCGCAATGGGGGCAGGGGACCTGGGTGGGCGTAGGGGCGGGCGTGGGGGCTGGCATAGAGTCTCTCAAAAGACGCAGCAGGTGAGACGGAACTCGACATCGTCCGGGGTCGGGGTCGGTCGCAGGCGCGGCTCGATGGTCATGAAGCGGATGCTGAAACGGTTCTTGTGCCCGCTGATCTCGGGGTAGCGGCTGCTGCCCCCCGGCAGGGCCACGCGCACCATCTGGGCCGGCGCCTGAAGGTCCAGCGCCTCTTGGAAAAAGCCCCCGACGGCCGTCACCTGGCGCGGCGTGGCGCTGCTGCGCGCGAGCGACAGCATGAGCCGGATGGCCGCGTCCGCCGGCCGCAGGTCCTGCAACCAGTGGTCCAGGCGCGACTGGCGCCGCTCCGGGGACTGGACCAGCCAGTGGTGATACTGGGGCAGGTCGAAGGAGCAGGCGCCGCCGGGGATGGTGCTGCGCTGGGCCACGCCCTTGAGGAACTCATCCTCCCGTGCGGTCTGGCCGATCGGGCTGGTGAGCGAGACGATGCCCGCGAGCGCCCCCTCCAGGTCCTTCAAGACCCGCTCCAGGGCGTTGGGGTCCACCCCCGGCTGACTCGCGATCCGCTCCACGGCGGCGAGGTTGCGGTCCAGTTCCTTGGCGATCTCGGTCCTGAGATCCGAGCGCGCGGTGACGGCGGTGATGTCGATCAGCGCCTCCACCGCCACCCGGGTTGCCCAGGGGTCGTACTGGGGCATGAAGTAGTCCACCTTCTCGAACAGGTGTTCCAGACGCAGGAAGGTCCGGACGCGTTCGTTCAAGGGGTGCTCGAAGACGGTCAGTGGGGCCACGGTGAGGTCTCGGGCTGAAGGCTGGGGACGGACTCGACCCGGCCGGGGCTGCCATTGCACCCCCCGCCCCGGGAACCTGAGGGTCGGATTCTCCCGGTTTAAGGCGTCCCGGTAAATCCCCTCGCGGGTCGGGCGACCGGTCGGCGCGCACCAGCCGCCGGGACGGTCCCGCTCGGCCTCGATCATCGTTGCGGCCGGTAGCGGTCCGTCCGCAACCGGAGGTCGAGGCTTTAGCCGACGGCGGTTGCCGACATAACCAAGAGAAATCGCGTTCCCCGCGCGGCCCGTCGCGGCGCAAGTCGCTCCCACAGCGCCGCTGCGCGACTGTCGCGGTAACGCCGCGGCGCCAACCCCGCAACCTTGCCGTTCGTTCCTCAGCCCCCGACCGCGGGCACCATGCCCAACCCGGTGAGGGTGCCCCCCGCCTCGCCCCGGGCGCTCAAGAGCCCGGCGGCGTCCGCGGCGGTGAGCGGGTAGGACACGAGGTAGCCCTGGCAATAGTCGCAGCCCTCGGCCAGCAGGATGCCGGCCTGGCCCGCGGTCTCCACCCCCTCGGCGATGGTCGCGATGCCGAGCTGATGGGCAAGCAGGATGATCCCGTGCAGCATAACCCGCTTGCGCTCGCTGGTCTCGATCTCGCTGACGAAGGAGCGGTCGATCTTGATCGCGTCGATGGGCAGTCCCGCCAGGTGGCTCAGGGAGGAGTAGCCGGTGCCGAAGTCGTCCAGGTGCACCCGGATCCCCAGTGCGCGCAGGCGCTCCAGGACCCGGGCGGCGGCCTGGGTCTCATCCAGGATGGCGGTCTCGGTGACCTCGATGACCAGGCGCTCGCCGCTCACCCCGTGATCGTCCAGGATGCGCGGGATGGCGTCGATCAGGTCCTCGTCGAAGAGTTGGCGGGGCGAGAAGTTCACCGCGATGCGCAGTGGTGCGCCCGGCGCGATCAGTGACTGCCAGGCGCGCAGCCGTCGACAGACCTTACTGAAGGCCCAGCGACCCAGGGGGATGATGAGGTTGCTCTCCTCCGCCATGGTGACGAACTGGTCCGGGGGGACCGGGCCCAAGCGGGGGTGGACCCAGCGCGCCAGGGCCTCGAACCCCTCCAGCCGATAGCCTTCCATGGAGACGATCGGCTGATAGACCAGGGTCAGTTGATCGGTGCTCAGGGCGTGCCCCAGGGCCTTTTCCATCTCCAGGCGGTTGACGATGCGCTCGCGCATGCCGTGGTCGAAGACCTGGAAGCGCCCCTTGCCCTGGTCCTTGGCCTGGTACATGGCGATATCCGCATCGCGCAGGACCTCGTCGGCGCTGCGGTAGTCGGGGCCGGTGTGGGCGATGCCGATGCTGGCGCCGGTCTGGACCTCCTGGTCCCCCAGCATGAAGGGCCGGCCCAGGGCGCTGATGAGCCGGGCGGCCAGGTCCGCGGCGCGCCGCCCCTCGGTGACCAGCACGACGAACTCGTCGCCCCCCAGGCGCACCAGCCCGTCCTCCGCGCGCAGTTCGGCGCGCAGCCGGGCGGCGACCGCGATCAACAGGGCGTCCCCGGCCTCGTGTCCCAGGGTGTCGTTGACGGCCTTGAAGCGGTCCAGGTCGATGAACAACACGGCCAGACTGAGGCGTTGCGTGCGCCCGCCGCCCCGCAACAGCCGCTCCAGGCGGGCCTGGAGCCAGGTGCGGTTGTGCAGCCCGGTCAGGTGGTCGTAGAGGGCATCGTGGCGCAGTTGCTCCTCGGCCCGTTTGCGGTCGCTGATGTCGGTGTGGGAGCCCGCCATGCGGATCGGCAGGCCGTCGCCATCGCGCTCCGCCAGCCCCCGCGACAGAAACCACAGATAGCCGCCGTTGTGGTGGCGCAGCCGATACTCGTGGCAGAAGAAGTCCGTGGTGCCGTCCAGATGGCGGCCGATCTCCAGGTGCACCGCCTCGTTGTCGTCCGGGTGGATGCGCTCCAGCCAATCGTCCGGGGTACGCTCCAGGCGGGTGCCGCCGAGGCCCAGCAGGTCCTGGAAACGGGGCGAGAGGTACAGCGCCTGGGTCTGCAGGTCCCAGTCCCACAGGATATCGTTGGTGGCCCTGACCGCCAGGGCGTAGCGCTCCTCGCTGGCGCGCAGGGCCCGGTCCGCCGCGGCGCGCGCCGACAGGGTGTCCATGAAGGCGTTGAACCCACTGACCAGTTCGCCGATCTCGTCACGGGTGCGCACCGGCAGCCGGGTACTGGGGTCCAGGCTGTTGGATTGGAGCCGCTTGAAGCTCGTGATGACCTCCAGGATCGGCCGCACCAGGTCCTGGGAATAGACCCAGGTGGCGCCTGCCACCACCAGGAAGCTCAGCACCAGGGCCACGAACGCGGTCTGGCGGATGACCCGAATCTCCGCGAACAGGGTGCGTTCCGGGATGGCGTGGCAGAGGGTCCAGTCGGCGCGCGCTACCGGCTCGCAGTTCAGCAGGTAGGGGCTGGCCCGCCATTGGAGCCGGACGGCGCCGGAGCGGTTCACCGCGCGGGCCGCGGCGGTGAGGAACCCGGGGTCCGCGTCCTGGCCCACCCGTTGCGGGTCCGGGTCATAGAGCAGGCGGCCCTGCTGGTCGATCAGGGTCAGGAAGGCCCCGGTGCGCAGCCGCGCTGTGCCGAACTGGCGCCCCAGGGACCCGGGGTCCAGATTGACGACGATGAGCCCGATGGGTTTGGTGTTGAGGGTGGCGCGGTCCGTATGCATGAGCACCCGGGCCGCGGCCAGCACCTGGGGGTGACGGGAGGCCTCGTTGACGTTGGCGCTGACCCCGGCCCAGTGGACGGTCCGTCCGGACGCCTGGGCCTGGGCATAGAGGCGGTCGCGGGCGGCCTGATCCAGCCGGCTCCCGTCCAGGGTGTCGCCGACGTGAAAGTGTTGCCCGTCGGCGGCGAACAGGTCGATCGAGACCAGTCCGTCCAGGTTCAGATAGCCGTTCAGGATATAGCCGATGCGCGCCTGGGTGGCGAGACGGCCATAGTCATCCTGCGGCGCATCGCGGGCGAACCCCCGGCCGATGTCCTCGATTCCGGAGAGGTTGGCAATCAGGCCCTCCACCTGGTCCAGGGTGCGGTCCAGGAGCCGCACCTGGCCGTCCACCAGGGCCGCGACAGTCTGCCGTGCCTGGGCCATGACCGTGTCGCGCGCGCTCTGATATGAGGCATAGCTCACCGCCAGCAGCGGCAGCACGCTCACCATCATCAGATAGACGATGAACTTGCGGGTGATCCGCGGGGTGGCGCGCAACAGGGCCATGGCGGTTCCCGGGACCCTAAGGCGCCGCGGGCGCCGGCTGAGCCGGCCCCGGTTGCCGCGGCACCGGCGGCCCGGGCGGCGCGGCGCCGGCCAGGGTATCGGTCGTGATGACACGGGTCTCCACCATGGTTTCCGGCGGCACCTGATCCCCGCGCAGGGCCTTGATCGCGTAGACCACCCCCAGATAGCCCTGCTCGGCCGCCTGTTGGTCGACCGTGGCAGCCAGCCGCCCGGCGCGGACCGCCTCGCGCGCCTGCTCCAGGGCGTCGAAGCCGATCACGCGCACCTGCGAGCGCCCCGTGCCGGCCAGGTATTTCATCGCCCCGATCGCCATCATGTCATTGGCGCAAAACAGGATCTGTACGTCCGGATGCTGCTCGAAGATGCCCCGGGCGACGGTCAGCGCCTCATCGATCTTCCACTGGGCCGACTCCTGGGCGACCACCCGGATCTGCGGGTTTTCCGCCAGGGCCCGCAGTGCCCCGCGCTTGCGCTCATCCGCGTTCGCCGCCCCGCGGATGCCCTCGATGAGCGCCGCCTGCGTCGGCCGGTCCACCCCGGCGGTCACGGCGCGCACCGCCGCGTAGGCGCCCGCCTCGTTGTCCACGCTGATGAAGGGCACCCCGAGCAGGCCCATCTTGCGGGAGAATTCGGGACTCAGGCGGTTATCGATGTTGACCACCAGCAGGCCCGCGTCCTGCGCCTTCTTGAGGACCGGGATCAACTCGACCGAGTCCCCCGGGGCGATCACGATGGCCGCCACCCGGTCCCGGATCAACTGATCCACGATGCCGATCTGCTGCTCGATGGAGGTCTCCTGGGCGGCGGTGCGCACCAGCAGTTCCACCCCGAGCTCCTGTTCCGCCCGGCGCGCGCCCCGCTCCATCTCGATGAAAAAGGGGTTGGTCAGCGTCTTCATGACGAGCGCGATGCGCGGGCGCGCCGTCGCGGGCGCCGCCGGGGCCGCAGCGGGCGGTGTGGCGTCGTCACAGGCGGCCAGCAGCAGCAGGATCAGTGCGGCGGTCAGCCCGGTGATCAGCCGGCCGCCCCGGGACGGGGGGCGGCTGCGCGGTGTAAAGCGGTGCGTCATCGGTGCTGATCCTGTCGTGGTTATTGGGTCGTCGCGGGTCCGGCGGCGGGGGGCTGAGGTCTGAAACCGGCGCCATTATACCCGCCCGCTATCGGCGCCTCGGCCGATTGCCGCCCCCGCGCGCCCAGTCCCCCGGCGCGCCCCGCTGCCGTAGGGTCCGCTGCGCGGACCGCTGCCCCGTGCCGCCCGCCATCCCTAATCCCGCAAATCCCCCCACAACGCCTGAAGCACGGCAATCGCGGCGAGCGGTGCGGTCTCCGCGCGCAGGATCCGGGGTCCCAGCCGCACCCCGACCACCCCATGGCGATGCGCCAGGTCCAGTTCCCGCGGGCTCAGCCCCCCCTCGGGCCCCACCAACAGGGTCACCTCGGGCCCCGGCGGCGCCCATTGCGCCAGCGCCTGGGGCGCCCGCGGGTCCAGCAGCAGCGTCCCCGGCGCCGCCGCGGCGAGCCACTCCGCCAAGGGCAGGGCGTCTGCCAGGGCCGGCAGGCGGCGGCGCCCCGACTGCTCGCAGGCGCCGATCGAGACGCCCCGCCAGTGCTCCAGGCGCCGCTGGAGCCGCTCCCCCTGGAGCTGCACCATACTGCGCTCGGTAAACAGCGGCCAGAGCCCGGCCACGCCCAATTCCACCGCCTTCTGGATCGCGTAATCCATGCGCTCCCCCCGCGAGATCCCCAGGCCCAGGACGATCCGCAGGACGGGCGCGGGCTCCACGGCACCGGCCGCACCGATCGCAAGGACCACCCCCGCCCGTCCGACCGCCGCCACCTGCGCGGCGCGGTCCCGCCCGTCCCCATTGAAGCACGCCAGCCCGTCCCCGGGACCGAGCCGCAAGACCTGCGTCAGGTGGCGCGCCGGCCCCTGCGGCAGGCGCAGTTCGGTCTGCGGGTCGAGCGGGTGGTCGAGATAGACGCGGGGGATACGCATGGGCGGCGGGGGCGGGTGCCGATGATCGGTGGGGGAGGGCGCAATCTTAACCCTCGAAACGGGGGTTGCGCCCGCCCCGCGGAGCGAGTAAGACCGGGGAACCGGATGCGGGAAAGCTGCACGTCCGGGTCTGTGGCACGGGCTCCGGGCAACCGGAGTCCCTACGCCGGAGGCTTACGCAATCTCGCGCATCGGCCTGACCTGCGCTCTTGGTAGAGAACGCCTTGCGCCCATCAATAATGGCCCAGCCTACTGGATAGCTTTCGCGATATGAATTAGGTCGCTTTACCTTGACAGCACGATTCCAAGCGACCTTTTCGACGAAAGAGAAAGCATCAAGACCTGGCAGAGATCTCTGGGCTTGGTCACATTTGCGGCCACGCAACGTCGTAGGGTAAACAAGCGTAGCGGGGCATCCCGAGGATCGCGTTTACTCGTGTTCACTCAGGGATGAATCCCTTCTCCCGTCCCCGGGCGCGGGCGCCGCGTCGGCAGCAGGGCGCGGGCCCAGCGCGACCAGGCGCGCGGGGTCCAAGGGCGCAAACGCAGCGCGCGGGCGTGCCAGGCCAGGGCCTCGGCACGGCGACCGGCGCGGGCGTACAGCAGGCCAAGCTCGGAACAGCGCGCGGCGAGCTTGCGGCGCGCGGCGGGCAGGTAGGTGCGCAGGCGCTTGTCGGTGGACCAGCGCGGGTGCGCGCCGATCCGCGCCAGGGCCGCCTCCTGGACCGCGATCCCCTCGGCGTGCAGGGCGAGGCGCCCGTGGGAGAGGTTGCCGCCGTGCCAGCAATAGTCGATCAGGACCTCCGGGACCGCGGCGATGGGGGTCTCGGCGGCGACCCGCAGCCACAGGTCCCAGTCCCCGGCCAGGTGATAGGCGGGGTCGAAGGTGCCGACCTGCTCCAGCACGCGGCGACGCAGGAGCACGCTGGAGGCGGCCATGATGTTGACCCGCAGCAGCCGCCCCAGGGCCTCGGTCTGGTCCAGCGGGACCTGCAAGGGGTTGTGTCGCTCCGGGATCTCGCGCCCGGCCGGGGTCACGCCGCGGGTGTCGGTGTAGCACAGGCCGAGCGCCGGGTCAGCGTCCATCCGGGCCAGTTGGCGCTCGATCTTCTCCGGCCACCAGGCGTCGTCCTGGTCCAGCAGGCCGACGAATTCGCTGTCGCTCGCTGCGATGGCGGCATTGCGCGTCGCCTGGGTGTTGCCGTGCCGCACCTGGATCAGGCGCACCGGTGGGCCGAAGCCCGCGACGATGGCGGCGGTGTCGTCGCTGCTGCCGTCGTCCGCAACCAAGACCTCGAGGTCGGGGTAGGATTGGGCCAGGACGCTGCGGATGGCGTGCCCGATGAAGGCCGCGCCGTTGTGGGCTGGGATGATGGCGGTTACTCGGGGCATGGCGGTAGTCCCATCGCGTTCAGGTAGGCGTCGGTGCTGGCCTCGATCCCATAGGGGCGGGCGGCCTCGCGCAGGCGGGCGGCGGGCAGGGGGTGATCCAGGGTCGCGGTCAGGGCCGCGGCCAGGGCGGCATCGTCGTCCACCGGGACCAGGGGGCCGTAACGCCCGTCGGCCAGGACCTCCCGGGGGCCGCTCGGGCAGTCGGTGGAGACCACCGGGGTGCCGACCGCCAGGGCCTCGATCAGCACGAAGCCGAGCCCCTCCCAGCGGGACGTGAAGGCGAAGAGGTCCGCGTGGGCCATGTAGGCGTAGGGCTCGGTGCAATAGCCCGGCAGGGCGAAATCGGCCGCCACCCCCAGTTCCGCGGCCAGGGCGAGCAGGGCCTCGCGCGCCCCGCCCCGGCCCAGGATCATGAGTCGGCAGGGGCGCTGCGCACGCACCCGGGCGAAGGCGCGCAGCAGGGTGTCGAAGCCCTTGCGATGACAGAGTTCACCGACACTCAGGATCAGGGGTGCCGCCGGGTCGCCGAGCCAGGGGTGGTCCGGGCGGGGCGGCTTTGTCGTGAACAATGCCTCCGGTATCACCGGTGAGGGCGCCACCCGAATCAAGCCGCGGGCAAGTCCCGTATAGGCGGCCATGTCATCGGCGACGCCGCTGCTGGTGACGATGACCTGATCGGCGAAGGGATAGAGTCGGCCCATGGAGTTGCGTTGCACCCAGCGCTCCAGGGGGCCGCGGGTCGCCAGATCGATGGAGATCGTCGTGCCGGAACTGAAGACCAGGCGGGTCGGGACCCGCGCCAGGGTCCGGGCGAAGAGCGCGGTGCGGTTGACCCGGTCCTTGTCGGAGAGCAGCACGGCCGGGCGTGCGCGGCGCAGATACGCAGCCACCATCGGCAGACAGGCATAGGTATGGCGTGAGCCGAGATCAATGACTCGCACCCCCGGCGGGATTTCCGGCAGGTCAGGTCCGTGCCGACGGACCTTGAGGAGATCCACCGCATAGCCCCGGCGCGCCAGGGCCGGGATCAGGTGTCCCGCCGCCCGGTCGACACCACTGTGACCGGAGGTGGAGAAGAAACAGGCGATGCGGTTTAGACCCATTCCAGCGGGTCCTCATCCGGCGCCGGTATCAGCCCCGGCTCTTCGATGAAGATCCGGTGCCAGATGGCGAACTGCATGAGTCCGAACAGTTCCCGCTCGCCGCCGCGGCCAGCCTGGCGCGCCGCGACCAGGGCGGGCAGCGCGGCCGGTTTGAACCACTCGCGGATGCCTCGGTTGGCGGCCAGCCGCTCGCCCAGGCGCCCCACCAGGTCGCCGGTCAGCCAGTCACCCACCGGCACGTGGAAGCCGCGCTTGGGGCGCTCCAGGTGCCCGGGGGGCAGCAGCGGTTCGGCCCAGTGCCGCAGCAGCCACTTGCCGCGGTGGCCACGGACCTTAAGCTGGTCCGGCAGGGAGAGGCCGAACTCGACGACGCGGTGGTCGAGGAAGGGCACCCGCCCCTCGACGCCGAAGGCCATGAGCATCCGGTCGGTCTTGACCAGCAGGTTGTCCGGCAGGGCGGTCACGAGATCGGTGTACTGGCGCCGCTGCATCGCCGACCAGGCGGCGGGGGTCGCGGCCCAGGCGGCGAGGAAGGGGGCGCGGTCCAGCCCGGGGGCGGCGCCCAGCCGCGGGCCGAAGAGCCGTTGTGACCAGTGGCGCGACCACTGGCCGCGGGTGCGAAAGCCCCCGCTGCCGGGGTGGCGCAGGGTCTTGAACCAGCGTTCCAGGGGGCGCGGGTGGTAGCGGCGGTAGCCGGCGAAGGCCTCGTCGCCGCCCTCCCCGGAGAAGACCACCTTGAGTTCATCCCCGGCCGCCTGGGCGAGGATGGAGGTGGGCAGGCTCGCATAGTCGCGCATCAGCTCATCCGCCGCCCACACCGTGTGGGGGATGCGGGCGAAGACCTGGTCCAGGGTCAGTTCCAGCGGCTGGTGGTCGAAGCCGAAGTGGGCCGCGACCCGCGCCGCCTCGTCCAGTTCATCGGCCATGGTGGTCCCACGGTAGCCGACGGAAAAGGAACGGATGCGCCCAGCCCCGTGGGCGTGGAGCTGCGCGGCGAGCACCGCCGAGTCCACCCCGCCGGAGAGGAAGAGCCCGAAGGGGACCTCAGAGCGCATGTGTTCCTGCATGGCCGTGTCCATGAGCCGGTCCAACTCCTCCCGGGCCTGCGCGACCCCGATAGTCCGGGGCGCGACCGCCAGGGCCGACCAGTAGCGGTGCCGCTCGATGCTCAGGTCCGGCTGCAGGACCAGGGCCTCGCCGGGCAGTACCCGGCGGATGCCATGGAGCACCGTCTCCTCCCCCCCGGCGAACTGGTTCTGCAGGAAGCGGCGCAGGGCCCCCGGCTCGACCTCCGGCCGGCCCGGCAGGCAGGGAAGCAGGGCCTTGATCTCGGATGCGAAGGCGATCCGGTCCGGCAGCTTGACATAGAACAGGGGCTTGATGCCGAGCCGGTCGCGGGCAAGGATCAGTTGGCCGGACCGGGCGTCGTGCAGGGCGAAGGCATACATGCCGCGCAGCCGGGTGAGGCAGCCCAGGCCGTGGACCGCATAGGCGTGCAGGATGGTCTCGGAGTCGGAGTCGGTGCGCAGCACGCGGCCGGCCGCGCGCAGTTCCTCGTTCAGCTCGAGATAGTTGTAGACCTCGCCGTTGGCGGCCAGGGCGAGTTTGTCTTCCACCGCGACCATGGGCTGGTGGCCGGTGGCCAGCCCGATGATGGCGAGCCGCGTCTGGGCCAGACCGACAGTCCCGCCGCAGTAGGCGCCGCGGTCGTCCGGCCCGCGGTGGGCGAGGGCGGCGGCCATGACGCGCAGTTGCTCCGGGTCCGGGTAGCGGCCCGCGCGCATCAGGACACCGGCGATACCGCACATCGGCGTTGCTCCGTGGTTCTTGCGCGTTGCTGGTTGGGCGGCGTCACCGGGAGGCCCCCGCGGGGTCCGTGGCGGCGCTGGCGGGGGCGGGGTTCTCGTCCAGCACCAGGCCGCGGTCGGCCGTCAGCGTCAGTTGGGGTCGCCGGTTGCCCAGCGGGTAGATGCGGATGTCG
Organism: Candidatus Thiodictyon syntrophicum; assembly: GCF_002813775.1. Taxonomy (NCBI): domain Bacteria; kingdom Pseudomonadati; phylum Pseudomonadota; class Gammaproteobacteria; order Chromatiales; family Chromatiaceae; genus Thiodictyon; species Candidatus Thiodictyon syntrophicum. The sequence goes on along the minus strand of NZ_CP020370.1, from coordinate 4,005,760 downwards.
CCGCTGCCGGTGACCAGTTCGATCCGCTCCCAGGCGGTTGGGTCGATGCCGACGGTGACCGTGCTGTCGCGCTCGGTAAAGACGCCGGTGTGCGTCACCGTATAGGTCACCGAAGAGGTCAGGGCGTCGTCCGCTCGCTCCAGACGGCCCTGCACCCGGCTGCCGGGCAGGCCGAAGCCGCGCCCCTTCAGCCGGATGGAGGCCGCCTCGCCCGCGGCGACCGCCGGGGTGCCCAGTTGGAACAGGGTCAGCGTCGCCGCGTCTGCCGCCAGGCGCAGTGTGCGCGGCCCGGGCGCGGCGGGCAATGGCGCGATGGCGAGGTTGCGGGTCTCCTGCACCGGGGTGGCGAGCAGGACGGCGAACAGCAGGCCCGCCGCGGCGAGCAGGTAGGCCCCCAGGGTCAGTGTGGGGTGACGCAGGGGCCGCGGGGCCGGCGGCGGCCGTAGGGCCGTCGCGTCCTCCCAGTGGGGGATGCGCAGGACCAGCCAATAGAGCACGAAGGCCACCCCATAGGTCAGCACCGCCGACCAGATGATGTCCGAGAGGAAGTGATCCCCGGCGGTCATGCGCCCGACCCCGAGCAGGGTGCCCAGGGCGACGGAGGCGAGCGCCGCGGTCAGGGCGAGCCGCGGGCGGCGGCGCGCCCAGATGAAATAGAAGACCCCCAGGGCGAAGCCGATGGCGCTGTGGCCGCTGGGGAAGGACTTGCCCAGGCCCCCGGGGGTGCGCTTGAGCGGCGGGACATAGGGCTGGGTGCCGCCGAGCGCGACCGTCTGATGGGGCCTGGGGCGTCCCCAGTAGTCCTTGATGACCCCGTTGATGATCAGACCGGGGCCAAGCAGGGTCACGGCCAGGACAAAGATCGCGTAGCGGCGGCGGCGCCGCTGGGAGCGCCAGATCCGGGTCGCGGCGATGGTGAGCAGGCTGCCGATCAGGATCAGGCCCCCGAGCAGCGGCGAGGCCTGATAGAGGAAGGCCCAGAGGTCGCGGCTGGACTCCCACCAGGGGTCCGCGGCCTGCGGATGATAGAAGAGCGCGGCCACGCGCAGATCCAGGTCGCTGAGCCAGAAGGGCAGGGTGCCGATCAGGGCGAGCAGCGCCAGGGCCAGGAGTTGGGGGCGCCAGTCGCGGCTGGGGCTTGCGGGTGTCTGCACCGGGGATGGCTAGGGCGTGCCGGCCCGCAGCCAGCGGCGGATGTCGGCCAGGTGGCGGCGGCTGACCGGAAGGCGCTCCGGGCAGTCACGCAGCCGCACCTCGGTGCCGCCGTCGGTGCCCTTCTCCAGCGCGAAGAGGCGCGAGCGCGCCACCAGTGCATTGCGGTGGATGCGCAGGAAGAGGTCTTCGAACTCGTCCTCCAGGGCCTTCAGGGACTCGTCCACCAGGAGTTCACCGCCGGTGTGGCGGACCGTGACGTACTTGTGCTCGGCCTGGAGAAAGATGATGTCCTCGATGGGGACGGTCTGCAGCCCGCCCCGGTAGTGGGCACTGAGCGAGAGCCGCCGCCCGGGGTGCGCCTCGTCGCGGGTGGCGAGTGCGGCGCGTTGCGGGCGGGTCGGGATGCGGGCCCGCTCCAGGGCCTCCTGGAGGCGCTCGCGCCGCACCGGCTTGACCAGATAGTCCTCCACCTTGCGCTCGAAGGCGGCCAGGGCGTACTGCTCGTAGGCGGTGACCAGGATCACCGCCGGCGGCGGCTCGATGTGCGAGATCTGGCGGGCCGCATCCAGCCCGTTGAGGCCGGGCATCTGCACGTCCATCAACACCAGGTCCACGGGTGTGGAGCGGCACAGTTGCACCGCCTCGATCCCGTCGCTCGCCTCGCCGGCCAGTTCGTAATTGCCCTGGATCTCGGACAGCAGGCGGACCAACCGTTGCCGGGCCGGGGATTCATCGTCGACGACAAGAATTTTCATTGCTGTTTCCAGGGGTAAGGGAACACCAGCCGGACCTGATAATCGCCCTCGATCCGCGAGATGATCACCCGCGCAGCGCCGTCGAACAGGCCCGCCATGCGTTGCTTTACGTTGTCGAGCGCCATGTGGTTGCCGTTGGTGTGGCGCTCGCCCGGCTCGCTGTCCGCGGGCAGGGTGTTGCGCACGCTCAAGTTCACCTGCGCCCGACGGTAACGCCCACTGATGCGGATCAGCCCGGGACGACGCGACGGCGCAATACCATGATAGACCGCGTTCTCGACCAGCGGTTGCAGGATCAACGGGGGCAGCATAGCATCGCCCGGCAGATCCTCGACATCCCAGAGGACCTGCAGGCGCTCGCCGAGCCGCTGTTTCTCGATATTCAGGTAGCGGTAGGCCAATTCCAACTCCTTGGACAGGGTCGAGGTCTCGTCCGGGTTCGCCAGGGTGGCGCGAAACAGATCCGCCAAGTCCTGCACCACCTCCTCGGCCACCCGCGGGTTGGTCTGGGTCAGGTTGGCGATGGTGTTCATGCTGTTGAACAGGAAATGGGGCCGAATCCGGGCCTGGAGCTTCTGGAAGCGGGCCTCCGCCTCGGCCTCCACCTGCAGTCGCCACATGTGGTGCAGATACAGATAGCGCAGCAGCATGCCCCCCAGGATGGCGCCGATCCCCAGGCTGCGGACCAGAATCCCGGGGAGTCCATCGCCCGGGAAGAGCTGGGCGTGGATCGGGTCCGGCGTCGCGCTGTAGGCCCCCCAGGTCACCAGTCCGGTGGTGGCGAGCAGCAGCAGCCAGGCGAGCAGCGCGGCCGCCCGATCGCCGACCCGCAGCAACGCCGGGCGCATGGCACAGAGCACGGCGCTCGCCGTGAGCGAGATGGTCAGGACGAACAAGGCCATGGGACCCAGATGCTCCCAGAACTCGGCGAGCGGGCGGCGCGACGCCAGGGTGAGGCTGATCCCCAGCAACTGGGCGGTCAGCACGACGCCCAGGACCATGGGCACGCGGCAGAAATTCGGCAGGAAGGCCTTGCGGCGCGGGGTCGGCTCCGGAACGTCCAGGAGATGTTGCATTGGTTCAGGTCCAACCCCGCTGGGGGCGCATGTAGAATGACCACTTTGTCACCGGTCGGACCTCATGATGCACCAGCCTAGTCAAACCACGTTCGCCGTCGTCGGCAAACCCTGGGCCGGGCGCTTCAGCGCCCCGACGGACGCCTTCGTCGAGGCCTTCACCGCCTCGGTGGACTTCGACCGTCGACTTTACCGCTATGATATCCAGGGTTCCATCGCCCATGCGACGATGCTCGCCCGCCAGGGTATCCTGAGTCAGGCCGAGGGCGAGCAGATCTGCGCCGGTCTCATGGCGGTGCGCGCCCGCATCGAGGCCGGCGACTTCGTCTGGTCCATCCCGCTCGAAGACGTCCACATGAACGTCGAGACCGCGCTGACCGAGGCGATCGGGGAGGCCGGCAAGCGCCTGCATACCGGGCGCTCGCGCAACGACCAGGTGGCCACCGATGTGCGGCTGTGGCTGCGCGAGGAGATCGACACCATCCGCGATGCGATCACCCGCTTCCAGGACGCCCTGCTGGACCTCGCCGAACGGGAGGCCGACACCGTGATGCCCGGTTTCACCCACCTCCAGGTCGCGCAGCCGATCACCTTCGGCCACCACATGATGGCCTGGTTCGAGATGCTGGAGCGCGACCGGGCCCGCCTGGCCGATTGCCGCGGCCGCGTCAACGTGATGCCGCTCGGGGCCGCCGCCCTGGCCGGGACCACCTACCCCATCGACCGCGCCTTCACCGCCGACCTCCTGGGCTTCGCGCGCCCCGCGGAGAATTCCCTGGACGCGGTTTCCGATCGGGACTTCGCCATCGAGTTTACCGCCGCCGCGGCGATCCTGATGATGCACCTGTCACGCTTCTCCGAGGAGTTGATCCTGTGGTCATCGGCCCAGTTCGGCTTCGTGGAACTGTCCGACAGCTTCTGTACCGGGTCCTCCATCATGCCGCAAAAGAAGAACCCGGACGTGCCGGAACTGGTGCGCGGCAAGAGCGGGCGGATCTTCGGCCACCTGATGGGCCTCCTGACGCTCATGAAGGGCCAGCCGCTCGCCTACAACAAGGACAATCAGGAGGACAAGGAGCCACTCTTCGACACCGTGGATAACGTCAAGGGCTGCCTCAAGGTCTATGCCGACATGATGGTGCATGTGACCTGCCGCCGCGAGCGGATGCGTGCCGCCGCCGCCCAGGGGTTCAGCACCGCTACGGACCTGGCGGACTATCTGGTGCGCAAGGGGATCGCCTTCCGCGACGCCCACGAGATCGTCGGCCAGGCGGTGGCCCTGGGGGTCCGGGAGGGGCGTGACCTCGCGCAACTGAGCATCGAGGAACTGCGCGGGTTCTCCGAGCGCATCGAGCCCGACGTCTACACCGTCCTCACCCTGGACGGTTCGGTGGCCGCCCGTGACCACCTGGGGGGCACGGCCCCGGCCCAGGTGCGCGCCGCCATCGCCCGGGCACGGGCGCGGTCGGCCGCCTGACCGCCATGGACAGCCTGGACGACCTCAACACCCGCCTCATCCGCTTCGCCCGCGAGCGCGACTGGGAGCAGTTCCACTCGCCCAAGAACCTGTCCATGGCCCTGGCCGGGGAGGTCGGCGAACTGCTGGAGCACTTCCAGTGGCTCACCGAGGCCCAGAGCCGGGACCTGACCCCGGAGAAGAAAGAGCAGGTGGCCCTGGAGTTGGCGGACTGCCTGATCTATCTCATCCGGCTCGCCGAGCGCTTGGGCGTGGACCCGATCGCCGCCGCCTATCGCAAGATCGCCATCAATGAGGGGCGTTACCCGGTTGAGCGGGTGCGGGGCGATGCCCGGCGGGCGGGGGAGTATGGGGACTGAGGGCCGTGATGGTTGAGGATGGGCATCGCTCTCGAGATTGGGCAAGTATTCGGATCGTGCCCGGTGCCTGGCGTAGACTGTCAGCGACCCACAAGGCTCAGGGCCGACCCAGCCAGTCCCGCAGGTCCGACTGGCTGTCGAGATCGAAGATGGCCTCGGACAGGGCTTCGAGGCGCGCAAGCGGCAGTGCATCGAGGCGGACCTCGAGTTCCGGTGGCAGCGGACCGAAGCGATGCCTGGCTTGGCGCAGCAGCAAGGCGGCGGCTTCCTCCTGTCGGCCCTCCTGCCGACCCTCCTCGCGGCCCTTCTCGCGGCCCTCCTCTCGGCCCTCCTCGAGCCCTTTCCCGTGGCCGATAGCCACCAGCTCCTTGTAGGCACGGGTCTGCTCGAACGGTGTCTGGATACCGAACATGGTCAATATCTCCCGATAGCTCATGTGGCTGAAGCGGACCGTCAGCCAGGAAAAAAAGACGTCGGTCAGACGCTCGCGCACGGGCTGCGGCAGCGCCGCCGTCGCGATCCGCTCGAGGGCTTGCGGTCCCTCCCGGCGCAGCCGCTCCCGATCGGCGACCCGATAGGGCAGAAACACCGCCAGCAGCGGGTGCCCGGGCTCGCGCCGCTCCAGGTCCGCAAGGATCGGTTTCAGGTAGACCACGCGCAACGGCGGGTCCGGCTGCTGGGAAGCACCGTACCAGGGCTCGGTCCGGGGATCGAGCGCCGGGGTGGCGAACATGATCAGCCCGCGCTCGACGCGCCCCAGATGGCGCTCACCGACCAACCCCAACTCCACTACCAGACGGTGGTAGATGCCGGGATCAGCCTGCGCCTGAAACTCGATCACCCACATCGGTTCCCCGGGCGCCTCCGGCAGCAGGACCCCGTCGGTGCGCCGGTCGAGCCCTTTGACCTCCAGGGCCTCGAAATGATAGGGCCCGCGCACCCGGATGCCGTCGGTGAGGATCGCCAGGGTCTCGGCGTCGGCACCGAGCAGGGTATAGATCTCGCGGTCGGTTTTCATGGGCGACTCCGAGTGGCGGTCGATTGCCGGCGCCTGGCGGTCCGGCGTTGCACGGCGCGCGAGCGCAGTATAGCGGTCGGTGGCCACCGACGTCGGCACCTGACAGGGCTCGGGCCAGGCCTGCGGTGCCGGTCGGGTTACCGTGCAAGTCGCGCAGCGACGCTGTGGGAGCGGCTTTAGCCGCGACGACGCGTCGCAACCTCATCCGGCCCGCCGAGCGCTTGGGCATAGACCCCATCGCCGCCGCCTACCGCAAGATCGCCATCCATGAGGGGCGTTACCCGGTCGAGCGGGTGCGGGGCGATGCGCGGCGGGCCGGGGAGTCGGGGAGTATTGGGACTGCGGGCCGTGATGGTTGAGGATGGGCATCGCTCTCGCTCTGCCCATTCTACGGGACTGACCGAGATCAACCAATCGTCCTTGACAAACCGAGGTTTGTTGACCAAGCTCATCTTGCACGTCTGGCGGTTGCATCCGGACCGATCCGCCAACGCGCTGTCCCTTTGGCAGCGGGGACAGACGCCCGCGATGGGCGACCCGCAGCGTTAGCATGTTTGCGTACTGGATTGCGTGCAATCGAATGCGCAGGCATCCTGATGCACTCTGGAACGTCTGAGGTAACTTACAGTGGAGATTTACAATGAATAGGTATTGGCTACTGATCTGCATGTCTCTCTCGATCGTTTTTTCCGGCTCGGCTTTGGGAGCCGGCAGTTCCACCGGCGTGGTCAGTGAATACTCCCTTGGCAGAAGCGATATTTTCGTTTTTTCGATTGCCGGCACCAAGAAGACACCGCCCGCGTGTGACGGCGCCAAGCGATATGCTATCCTGCTTTCAAACGACGGAGGCCGGGCTGTTAAGGATGGAATCATCGCTGCAAATAAATGCCAACCTTTCTGTTCACGCTGAAGGAATGGGAACTTGCACTGTTTCTTACGGAAATGAGGACTTAAATTGGTTTTCTGTATCTGGAACCCCTCCTTTCGCATCAACGGCAACGAGCGCCGTGTGTATTACTGGTGGACCCAACGTGTCACCGTGCACCTGTGCGAAAACAACAGTAGTTGGTCCAATCCTTGGTCCAATCAATGGGTTTTGTCATGTGTCATCTACTACCGGTTGGCCTTGATCATCGTTCCGGCCACCCCCGTTACGCCGCTACCGGCAGGAGCGCGGGCGGCTTGGGCGGGCGCGGTCGTCGGCGCGCTGGCGGCGGGGGCAACGGCATGCGCTGGAGCACCTGCGCGAACAGCGTTTCGTGGGCCCGGCCGAAGAAGCGCTCAGCGGCAGTGGTCCCGTCGGGGCGACGGAGGTGGAAGTTATGTACGGCGGTCAGTGCCTCGAGCTTGCGGTCGCTCAGGCGATGTCGGCCATGGTGATGTAGGGACAGTTGGCCGTTGCGCCCCTCCACGCTGGAACTGCTGCGCTGGAACAGGTCGGCGCAGTCACCGGCCACCTGTTCGAGGCGCGCGCGCTCGGCCTCTGGGAGGGCCTGGAGCGGATGATCGCGTTGGCGCAGCGGTTCGAGCAACTGCCGGCTCAGGGCGTGCAGACGGTGGCGCGGTTCAGCGAGCGTGCTGCGATTGGCGACGCGCTCGAGGTAGAGCGCCGGAATCAGCTGCGTGAGCAACGCCAGTTCCACGGCGGGCGGCAGATTCAGCGCCTCGACCTTGGCCTGCACGGTCGCAAAGAAAAAGGTAATGGTGGCAAGGAACTGAATCGTCAGGCGCTGCGCCTTGGCCAGGCGCTCACGGGCGCGCGTTGGCAGATCGGCCGCGTCGGCCAGCTGTTGCAGCCGCGTCCACACGTCGGCAAAGCGTTGCGCGATGCGCGCCACGGGCTGCGCCTGTCCCTGCTCCAACTCATAGGGGTGATAGAGGGTCCCCAACTCACGCACCAGTTCACGGGCCTCGGCCTGACGCGCTTGCGCCTGTACCTGATCGGCTTCGGCCTGCACCACGACCGCCAGGGCGGCTTCAATGCGGGGCGCGAACGCCGGTGGGCGCCCGCGCGGACGCGGGGATTGGGCGTCATAGGCCTGCGCGGTCGCCCGCTCAGCGTCCAGCGACGTCTGGGCGGCCGCGACGCTGGCGCCCGCCTGTTTCACGTGGCGGACCAAGTGTAGGCTGGTGCCCTTGGACACCTCCTGTTGCACATGAAACAGGTCCGGGGAATGATGGGCCGCACAATCCGTCTGGATATGGCGGCGCAACGCTGTGGCCTCGTCGCTGGTGCCCTGGATCACGGTCACGTTCAAGCCGTCCAGACCCGCGCGCAACGCCTGCGTCCAGGTGGCCGCCGTGCGATCGGCGGCGTACTGTTCGCGCAGCAGAAAGTTCGACACCGGCTCCAACATGACCAACAAAATCTGCGGATGAAAGGTCTCATCCTCGCACGCCGTGATCGCGCGGTGCGGCATGCCCACCGCCAACGCCGCCCGTTGCTCACGCGCCACGGCGACCACCATCTCCTCCAAGGCCGCATTGAGGGCCTGGTGGGTGCCATAGCTCGCGCCGACGAACGCCGACAACCCACTCAACTTCAAGAATTCACACACCATCCGCACCCCGGCACCGCCGTGCAGCGTGATGACGAAGTGCGCCGCCACCACCACTTGGTGCAGCCACTGCACGCCCTCAGGGGTCGCCACGAAGGCTGCCAACACCGCCGGGGCCGCGCCGACCGGGGTCGGCTTGCACCAGTCCTGCAAGGTGCTGCGCGCCACGCCCAGTTCGGCGGCGACGTGGCGTTGCGGCTGCCCCGTCGCCAAGCGGGCCACGGCCGCCCCGCGCTGTTCGGCTCGCTCCAGGCGCGAGCGGTGCTTCACGACCCACCGCCGGCCGACCGCCGGACCACGCCCGATGGCGTCGACCCGATGTCTGCGCTAAAGTCGATCCCGGCAGGACCTTCGAACATCGTGCTTCTCCCTCGGTTTGTTTGCACTTCCAAGGGTACACAATTTCGCGGGTCCTGCCGCTCTCCAGTGGGGGTTAACCAAGCCCTACGCTAGGTCTTGGCCGGATTTATGATCAAGGCCTACCGGTTCATGTTCCGGCAGTTCGGGACTTGTGAATGGCCGAGATTATGGAGGAAGTTGCTGCGTTTGCGGTAACTGAGCAGCCCGCGTCGGGGAAACCCGATAGTGGTTCCGCCATTTCGGCCTCGCATGATGGTGCGAGGCATTATGGCGGACCGCCCTGCGGGCATCCGCCGTACGCTGGGGGTACACAATGGGTCGCGGAACCGGAGGCGCAGGTGAAGAATTCCGCCTGGCAGCGCGAGCCCACGGCAACCAATGAATACGCTGCACCAAATCCGACAACGCATATCGTCCCGCGATTACTTTTTGTCCTCGCACGCCGAAGAAGAGATGCTTGACGATGACTTGGAGCGAAAAGATGTCGAGTATGCGATTCTCAACGGGCGAATCGAAAGCAAGCTGACACACGACTCGCGAGGTATCCGCTACCGCATCGAAGGTCCCGCGCGCGATGGAAGGTCGATCCAGGTGCTCTGTCGGTTCCGCGATGGCGATCGTCTCATTATCATTACCGTCTATGCCCTGTGAGGTGCGCGTTATGCAATGCGAATTTTGTGATGGGCAAACGAAACTGAAGGCTGTGAAACGGCAGCATTGGTTGAACGGCAAGCTCTACATCGTCGAGAATGTCGAAGCAGAGGTATGCACCGCGTGCGGGGAAAGGTATTTTCATGCCAAGACGTTGGATGCGATCGACGAACTGCTGTTAAAGCAACATGTTGTTGAGAAAACGCTCGACGTAGAGGTTGTTCGGTTTCACCGCGAGGCAGCCTAAGAATAGAGCGGACCCACTCCGGCCGGGACCCGGTGAAAGCGGCTTTATTGTAGTCAGGGACAACCTACGAATAGATCGAAAGACTCCGGCTGAGGTCTCTCGCGATTGTCCCCGCGGGCCTTGATCATCAGCCCGGCCGGCGGCGATCGGTCCGCACAGCGGACCCTACGGTAAGCCTGCGCTTCGTAGGGTCCGCTGTGCGGACCAACGGCCTCGCGGTGGGCCCGGTGGCCGGAATGATGACCAAGGCCTCCCCGCGGTTTCCCGCACCTGAAAGGACGTCACATCTGGAGCCCGGCCGCTATGTGTCGATGGCTGCGAAAACCTGCGGATAGCTGGCGGATAGCGCGGGCAGTCGCCAACGAGGGTGGTGAAGACCGGTCGGGTCGCTGGGGGACGTTGGGGGGGCTGGTAGTCAGGGGGAAAGGCCGGGTGTCGGGTCCTGCAGCGGCATGGCTGCGGCGCTGCGCCGGGTCCCGTCCCCGGCGGAGCGTAGCGCAGCCGGGGACGGGACCCGGCGCAGCGCCGAGGCGGCCCACGCGCCTGGTAGCCGTCGGGCACGGCGCGCAAGTGCCAACGGCAACCCGCGCTGGCGGGTGACCCGTGAGGGCGGTGACAAGGGCCGCGCCATGGTCTACAGGATCAGTGCCGTTGAGACAGGTACGGCACTGGTCGCGACCGCCACAGTCTTCCCCAGTGCCGTACCCCGGAGCGTGCCTCGCACGTACCGTGGGTAAGTATCGCCCGCTGGTGGGCGGTGATCCAGGGCTCATCGGCAGGAGTTGCCGATGCACGATACTGCCCGTCTGTTCAACTGCGCCCGCTGCGGTCGTCAGGTGGCGATCTGTCGCCACTGCGACCGCGGCCATCGCTATTGCGGCCCCGACTGCGCCCAGGCCGCACGGCGGGCCGCGGGTCGCGCGGCCGGGGCGCGCTATCAACACAGCCGTCCAGGTCGCATGAACCACGCCCGCCGCCAGCGTCGCTACCGGACCCGGCGGCGGAAAGTGACGCATCAGGGTTCACTCGCCCCGCCCCCCGGTGTTTCACTGCCCGCCGAGTCGCGTGCCGCGGCACCGCCCCCGACCGAGCCTGCTCCCGCGCCTGCCCCTGAGGGTCTACGCTGCCATTTCTGCGGGCGCTGCTGTTCGGAGTTTGTCCGTCTGGGGTTCTTGCGCCAACGCTGCGATGGGCCAGTGATGCCACGGCCACCCCGCGCGCGGGCGCAGAGCCCTTGAGCGTCGCCGGGGTGGCCCGGACGGGGAGTCGACGGTGACCATCTCGACAGAATTCGAAGCGAAAATCCTGCGCTACTTCCATGTGGAGAAGTGGCCGGTGGGTACCATTGCCCGGCACTTGGGCCTGCACCATGGCACCGTGGATTGGGTGCTGTCCCAGGCCGGTTTGCCGAAGTTGGAGCGGCCTCATCGGGCCGCCATGCTCGATCCGTTTCTGCCCTTCGTGCGGGCGACCTTGGAGCAGTACCCGCGCCTGTGCGCCAGCCGGCTCTACGCCATGGTGCGCGAGCGCGGGTACCCAGGCGGTGCCGACCACTTTCGTCACCTGATGCAGCATTACCGGCCACGGGCGCAACCCGAAGCCTATCTGCGCCTGAAGACCCTGCCGGGGGAGCAGGCGCAAGTCGATTGGGGTCACTTCGGGACCCTCACCATCGGCCGGGCCACGCGCCCCCTGATGGCCTTCGTCATGGTGCTGAGTTGGTCGCGCCAGATCCTGCTGCGCTTCTTTCCCGATGCCCGCATGGCCAGTTTTCTGCGCGGCCATGAGGCGGCCTTCCAGTCCTGGGGCGGGCTGCCGCGGGTGCTGCTCTATGACAATCTGAAAAGCGCCGTGCTCGAACGCCAGGGCGACGCCATTCGTTTTCATCCCACCTTGCTGGCCTTGGCCGCCCACTATCGCTTTGAGCCGCGCCCGGTGGCGGTCGCGCGCGGGAACGAGAAAGGGCGCGTGGAGCGGGCCATTCGCTATGTACGCGAAGGCTTCTTTGCCGCCCGCACCTGGCGCGACCTGGATGATCTGAACGCCCAGGCCGACGCCTGGTGCGCCGGTCAGGCGGCGGATCGCCCCTGTCCTGAGGAGCGCACCCTGACGGTGCGCCAGGCCTTTGCCCAGGAACAACCGCGCCTGCTGGCACTGCCCGACAACCCGTTCCCGACCGACGAGCGCCTGGAAGCCAAGGTCGGTAAGACTCCCTATGTGCGTTTCGACCTGAACGATTACTCGCTGCCGTCGACCCATGTCCAACGCCTGGTCACGGTGGTGGCCAGCCCCCAGCAGGTGCGGGTGCTCGATGGCGCCGCGGTCATTGCCTGCCATCCGCGCAGTTACGATCAGGGCGCGCAAATCGAGGACCCGGCCCATCTGGCGGAACTGGTAGCGCGCAAACGCGCGGCGCGCCACCACCGCGGTCAGGATCGCCTGGCCCAGGCCGCGCCTAACAGCCGTGACCTGCTGCTGGCCGCCGCCGCGCGCGGGGAGAACCTGGGCTCCCTCACGGCCGCCCTGCTGCGGCTGCTCGACACGTATGGGAGCAGTGAGCTGCAGGCGGCGATCACCGAGGCGCTGCAGCGCGGGGTGCCCCATCCCAACGCGGTCCGCTTGAGTCTGGAGCGGCGGCGCGAACAGCGTGACCAGCCGCCACCCGTGCCCCTGAGCCTGCCCGATGACCCCCGGGTACGCGATCAGGCCGTCCGTCCCCATGCCCTGGCCGACTACGACCAACTCAGCCCGGAGCCCCACGATGACGACCACGCCTGAGGCCCTGATGGCGCGCGCCAAGGCGCTGAAGCTCCATGGGCTGCTGGCCCATTGGGAGGACGTCGCGTCGGCGGATTGGGTCGCGCCGCTGATCACCTGGGAAGAGGATGAGCGCGCCCGCCGCGGCCTGGAGCGACGCCTGGGCAATGCCTAGGGTGTTCAATCTGACCTAAAAAGGCGCCGAAAAGTCGATGCAAGAAGCGTGTTGCCTGGAAGGCCCGGCGGTCGGTTCTGTGCTTGGGGGAGTACGATGACGCGTGCGACACTTTCTCATGCCAAGCCGTTGACAAACGACGAACGCTTGATCAGTCTACTGGCGCGGTGATCTGACCGCCTTGCCGGAGCACGCACGACGTGATGAATGCATTCAAGAGCCCAGCGAGCCGTCTGGCCAACCTGTTCCAGCGATCACGTGATGCCTGGAAGGCGAAAGCGTTGGAGCGGCAGCAGCGCCTGCGGGCCGCGGAGGTCAAGATTCGGGATCTGGAGCACAGCCGCGCGCAGTGGAAGGCGCGTGCGCTAAAGGCGGAGCGTGCGCGAACGGGAGCCGAAGAGGCCGCGGCGCCGGCGGATGACGAACCAGCGGATGAGCCACCACACCTTGCGCTGTCCCCGCCGGTCGGCCATCACTATTCGGTCATGGTCATGCAGTTAACCATGCGGCTGTATCTGCACGCGGGGCTCGGCAGCCGCGGGGTGGCGCGGGTATTGAATCTGTTCGGCGCGTCACTCCCGGTGGCGGCGCCAGCCCACACCACCGTGCTCAACTGGGTCTATCGCTGCGGTCTCGCGATTCTCAATCGCCAACCGCAATGGCGCACGGATTGGATCTACGTCGCCGACCATACGATCGCCTTGGGGGCGTCCAAGTGCCTCGTCATCCTGGGTATTCCGGTGAGTGCACTGGCCCAGAGCGGTTACAGCCCGTGTCACGGCGCCATGCAGGTGCTGGCCGTGGAGATCACAACACACAGCACGGGAGCGTGGGTCGCACAAGTGCTCAGGCGCGTTGCGCAACGCACCGGTCCACCAGTCCAGATCGTTGCCGACCACGGCAGCGACCTGCACAAGGGCATCGCCTTGTTTCAGGAGCACGCCACTGCCTGCGTCTATACTTATGATATATCGCATCTTATTGCGACGCGGCTCAAGGCCGAGATGGGCCGAGATGCGCGCTGGGAGTCCTTGCTGGCGCACTGTCGCCGCGCGTGGTCGTCCTTGCAGCAGACCGATCTCGCCTTCTTGCTGCCGCCTCGGCAGCGCATCAAGGCGCGTTTTATGAATCTGGATGTCCATGTGCGGTGGGCACAACGCGTCCTCGCCTACCATGATCGCGGCGACTTCAGCGCGATCCGCGCGCAATACGTCCTGAAGTGGCCGGCATGGGAGCACCTGTGCGCGCGGTTCGGCGCCGCCCGGGCGCACCCATTGCGGGCCATCGTCGGCATTCGCTATCCCGACCGGGCGGCTTTTTGCCAGGCACTGCAGACACACTCAGACCTCGAGAGTGATACGCTCGACGATGTGTTCTGGCAGCAAGCGGACGCCGGGTACAGCCGCTTCCTTGACGGCTTTGCCTGGCTACTGTCCTACCGGGATGACCTGGTGGATTACGCGCAAATGATGGCGCAATCCAAGCTGATTCAGTCGCATCTCAAATCCACGGGTCTTCAGCAGGGCTCCCAAGAATCACTCCAGGCCACGCTGCCACCGCCGTCAACGCTCACCCCACGGGCGGCGGCCTTTACCCAACAGATTCTCGCGAAGGTCGCATTGGAATCCGCCAAGATCCCGACTGATAGTGTCTGGCTGGCCTCCTCCGATATCATCGAATCGGTCTTCGGGAAATACAAATGCTTCACCACCAGGGGGCCGCTCAAGGAGATCGGTAAGCTGGTGCTTGCGATTCCTGCCTTCATCGCCGACCTGGCGACTCCGTTGATTCAGGAGGCGATGGAATCGGTGCGTACTATTGATGTCGAGCAGTGGGCGACAACGCACCTCGGTGCGTCGATGCTGGCCCGGCGTCGGCGTGCTCTCATTGATTTTGTGTCAAACACGAAAACTGCATGAATTTAATTTGCGATATAGGTGAGATATTGAACACCCTAGGCAATGCCCACCTGGGGCGCTTCAAACCGCTGGCCGACTTCGATTGGCAGTGGCCCACCCACTGCGACCGCCCCGCCATTGACGACCTGATGGGCCTGCGCTTCCTCGCCGAGACCGCCAACATTATCTTGGTCGGCCCCAATGGCGTTGGCAAATCCATGATCGCCCGCAACATCGCCCATCAGGCGCTGCTCGCCGGCCACACCGTGCTGTTCACCAGTGCCGGGCACCTGCTCAACGAACTGGCCGGCGCCGATGGCGATCATGCCTTACGTCATCGCCTCACCGTCTATGCCCGCCCGCGCCTGTTGGTCATTGACGAGGTCGGCTATCTGTCCTACTCCAATCGCCACGCCGATCTGCTCTTTGAGATCGTCTCGCGCCGCTATGAGGCCAAATCGACCCTGATTACCACCAATCGCCCGTTTGCCGAATGGGGCGAGGTCTTTCCCAACGCTGCCTGCGTCGTCTCCCTGGTCGATCGCCTGGTCCATCATGCCGAAATCATCACCATCCAGGGCGAATCCTACCGCCTGAAGGAGGCCAAAGAACGCGCCGAACAGCGCCACCAGACACACCCGGCCGCGTCCCCGCGGCACGCGCGCCAACCCACCGGAGCAACATCATGACGACCTCACTGATCCCCCATTACTGGTCAACCGAAGAGGCGCTCGCCGTCGTTGACTTCCTCGACCAACTACGCGAGCACATCTGGGCCCGCTATGGCCTGCGCATCCAGGAGTTCCAAGCCGAACACTACGTCACCCTGGAGCATACCGACCAAGGCGACCTCTTCGACCCCGGCGACCCCATGCCGTTCTGATCCCCGCCCGGTCGGCGCTCCTCCGTGGGCGCCCCGGCCCCCCGCTCCTACCGCAGGTGAGTTCGCCATTTTTCCGCGCTTCTTGGAAGCCGCTAACAGCTATGTCACGCCCTTTCAGGGCTGTACCGAAAAATGACCCTTTCCCAGGGCGTTGCCCTGGGCGGGTATGTCACGCCCCTTCGGGGCTTAGCTCGGCGAGTTCCGGTGACCGTTTACTTATCTGCGCCCGTCGTTAGAGACCGAATTGAGTAAGCTGCCACCGAAATTCTAAGGAAAAAAGGCCAGGGTAGAATAGCACTGACTTAAGCCGCAAGCATCGCGGAAACAATCGGTTGCGATGCGCTGAATCGGAAGGAGCGGACAACCCCATTCTTGGTCAATGCGCGCGCTGAGGGGCCTTGGTCATCACTCCGGCCACTGGGAGCGCCGCACCCCAGTGCGGCGCGGGCTATCCGCAGCACGCAACGTCGCGGTCGCCCGCGAGGCCGCGCCGCACTGGGGTGCGGCGCTCCCAGCGTTCGACCCGGGTTCCGCGTGTGCTCTCGCCGGTGCCGGGTGGCCGGGATTATGACCAAGGCCCGCTGAGGCCGTCGCGGCATGACCGAAGACAGCGTCAAGCTATTGGCAAAGGCCGGTCGCGCCATCCGTGCGGCGACTCGATTACCGGCGGATGCCGACATAGATTTCGGGGCCAGCCGTGCCTATTACGCGATGTTCTACTGCGTGCAGGCATTGCCGGCCGAGAAAGGATTGCATTTCTCCAAGCACAGTGGAGCAATCGGCGCCTTTGGAGCCCATTTCGCCAAGACCGGGGAGTTAGACCCGCGATATCACCGCTGGTTCTTGGATGCCTTCGACAAGCGTCAACTTGGGGATTACGGTTTTGATTGTGACCCCTTATCCTGATCTCTTATCCTGCTTATCCAGACGATACGTTGTTCGCCGGAACGATCGCCCTCCGAGCAGCAGTCGCGTCCGGTCCGCTTGATCGGTAACCGTGAGCGACCCCAGACCATTGAAGACGAAGCGAGGTAGGCTATGCAAGCAACCATTTCCGTGGAACGCGAGACGGATGCCCGTCTCGACCGTTTGTCGTCGTCGACCGGGCGCTCCAAGTCGGACCTCGTGCGCGACGCGCTGATCGTGCTTGAGAAAGCGCAATCCGGCGCATCGACCGGGCTTAGCGCGTTCGACTTGATCGGCGATTTGGTGGGGGTTGGCGAGGGCGGACCCGCGGAACTGGCGCGGACCCACAAGCAGGCATTTCGCGTGCTTCTGCAAGGACGCAAGACCGAATGATCAAGCCAAGGGATCGGCGGTGCTGGTGGACTGCGCTGCGCTTGTCCACCCTACGTCGCCCCGCAAGCCCACAATTAGTATTGCTCGCACCCGCCTGCCGGGCCGACAGCCCCGGCACGAGAACAAACCCCTATACTGCCGACATTCGACGACGCCAAAGTCCCGGAATCCGCGGAGCCCCCACCATGTCACTCGCCGAGGTCATCTACGCACACAGCCTTCGCCTGCCGGAGCCGGTGGCCCGTGAGGCGCTTGCCTACATTGAGGGTTTGGAGGATCGCTACGGTGTGGCCCTGCCCGCCGTTGCGGACCCGCAGGACACCGATCGCTTTCTCGCGGCGGTCTTCGGCGGGCTCAGCGACGACTTTCCCGACGACATCGCGGACGATGACTTAGGTCTCGACGCGCCGCGCCAGGCCCTCGACGAATGCCGTACCTGCTCGACATGAACGCCGCCATTGCCTAGATAAATAGATGGAACGACTCATCTGCTGGTGTCGCGCGAGCCCCTCTCGGCACCGCACAAGGAGGCTATTTTTCTGGAATTGAATGCGATTCCGGCTGTTTAACCATTCCGACTTGAGGGTAAAACGATGTCCAAAGACGAGTTGTTGGCGCGCATTTCGGTCGATCCGGGCGTCTGCTTCGGCAAGCCTTGTATCACGGGGCACAGGATTTGGGTCTCCTTGGTCCTCGATCTGCTCGCCGCCGGTTGGAGCCATCGCGAAATCCTCGATAATTATCCGGGTCTCGACGACGCGGATGTCCTCGTGTGCATCGCCTACGGCGCCGAGATGACCCATACCAGCCCGGGGCAGCGCCCCGGGGTCGCGTCGTTTCACCAGCCTGGCCCTGAAAGGGCGTGACACCTTGAGCCCCGCCGCTATGTCACGCCCTTTCAGGGCTGTACCGAGAAAACGACCCTTTCCCAGGGCGTTGCCCTGGGCTGGTATGTCACGCCCCTGCGGGGCTTAGCTCGGCGAGTTCCGGTGACCGTTTACTTATCTGCGTCCGTCGTAGAGACCGAATTGAGTAAACTGCCACCGAAATTCCCGGACCGCTACCCGCAGTTGACGCTATGTCGAGTCCGACATATGCCTCGGTCGTCTGGGCCTCCGCGACCGGCCGCTCGTCTGGCTACATGGCGAGGTCAAGACCCCGCCGTTCTTCGCGGTCGCGCGCATCTCGCTGGATCTGCTGATCCGCTCGCTCTTCGCCTTGGGTGCCTCCAGCCGCGATCTCGCCCGGTCTGACCGGCGCACGGGGACCCGGCGTCGTCCCGACCGCCGTGCGCCCCGATCAAGGGTGTCTGCCTGCCGACGGGTCTGGAATCGATCCAGGTCCGGCGCCAGTTTGGGGTCACCAAATACCAATCCCGGAGCAGCCATGATGACCTTGCGACCGTCCAGCGAGCGCGGCCAGGCGCAGCTGACGTGGCTTGACAGCCGCCACAGTTTCTCCTTTGGCGACTATTATGACCCCCGCCACATGGGGGTCGCGAACCTGCGCGTGATCAATGACGACCGCATCGCCCCCGGCGGCGGTTTTCCCATGCACGGCCACCAGGACATGGAGATCGTCACCTATGTCCTGGCCGGCGCCTTGCAGCACCGCGACAGCATGGGCAACGGGTCGGTGATCCGCCCGGGGGAGGTCCAGCACATGAGCGCCGGCCGCGGGGTGCGCCACAGCGAGTACAACGCCGACGCCGCGGTGCCGGTGCATTTGCTGCAGATCTGGTTGACACCCAACCGCCTGGGGGGCGAGCCGGACTATCATCAACGCCAGTTCTGCGCCGATGAGCGGCGCAACCGTCTGGCCCTGTTGGTCTCTCCGGATGGGCGCGAGGGCTCTCTCCCGACCCACCAGGACGCGCTGCTCTATGCGACCCTGCTGTGCGCCGGTTCGTCGGTTACCCATCCCCTGATTGCGGGCCATGAGGCCTATGTGCATCTGGCGACGGGGCGGGCGCTGGTGAACGGTCTGGAGTTGGAGGCGGGCGACGGGGTCCATCTGGTCGCCGAGGAGGCGGTCCGGATCAGCGGCAGCGGGCCGGACGAGGCGCAGGTGTTGCTGTTCGACCTTCCGGGTCCGCCGGCACCTGGCGACGCTGCGCCTCGGGCTTGAATCCGCCGTCGGGGTAGGCATTTAGCGACAAGTCTTTCAACCGTTACCAGAGGTCGGGCAGATGAGCGACAAGCAGGTGGTCGAGTATCCCGGGGCCGAGATCGATGTCCAGTGGGACGGGCGGCTGTGTATCCATATCGGCGAGTGCGGCACCGCGGCCGGGGAACTGTTCGTCGGCGGCCGGGAGCCCTGGTGCGTCCCGGACGGTTGCAGCAAGGCCGAGGTGCGCGAGATCATCGAACGGTGCCCCAGCGGTGCCCTGACGTACCGGGACAAGGATGGCGGGCCGGAGGTCGCGCCGGCCGAGAATATCGTCACCCTGGCCTACAACGGTCCGCTGTACGCGCACGGGGAACTGGTCATCGACGGGATACCGGAGGACCTGCCGGGGGTCAGCCACCGGGCCGCGCTGTGCCGCTGCGGGGCGTCCGCCAACAAGCCGTTTTGCGACAACAGCCACCTGGCCGCGGGGTTTGAGGATTTCGGGGCCGTCGGTGAGCGCGGGGCGCCGCTGCACGCGCTGGGCGGCCCATTGGCCATCAAGCCCTTGGCGGACGGTCCGCTCCTGGTCAAGGGTAATTTGAGCATCCGCGCCGCCAGTGGGCGCCTTGCCTGGGAGGGCACCGAGACGGCGCTGTGCCGCTGCGGGGCCTCCCAGAACAAGCCCTTCTGCGACGGCAGCCACCGTGCGGCCGGGTTCAAGAGCGACTGAGCGCAACGGTTCACGCCCGCGCAACGGGCGTCGTTGTCGTTGTCGTGATCGTGGTCGGATTGTTCGACTACGACAACGACAACGACAACGTACCCGGGATCTCGGTCACCACATCACTTCTGATCGCACCCCGCCAGCAGCTGCAGATAACGCGGCGCGGCGGTCTCGGGCGCGGGCAGGGTGAAGGGGTCCTCCCCGGGGTAGAGGCGGGCGCGCAGTCCGGTGCGCAGGGTCCCCGGGTCCACACTGGCGACGCGGATCGGGTGGCGGCCCCCGGACTCCTGCGCGAGCACCTGCGCCAGCCCTTCGAGGCCGAACTTGGCCGCCGCATAGGCGCCCCAATAGGCGAGCCCGGCACGGGCGACGCGGTCGGAGGTGAAGATCACCACCGGGTCCCGGGAGGCGTGCAACAGCGGCAGACAGGCCTGGGTGAGCAGAAAGGGTGAGGTCAGATTGATCCGCAGCACCCGCTCCCACTCGGCGTGCTCGTAGTCGTCGATGCGGGAGAGATAGGGGGCGAAGGCGGCGCAGTGCACCAGGGCGTCGAGGCGCCCGAAGGTCTCGCCGACCAGCTCGGCTGCACTACGGCAGCCCTTCTCGTCCGTGGTGTCGAGGTTGAGCGGCAGGATGGCGGGCAAGGCCCCGCCGCCGGTCTCGATGCGGTCATAGACGGTATTCAGATCGGCCTCGGGCAGATCGCTCAGGACGAGCGTGGCCCCGGCGGCGGCGGCGGCCAGGGCGACCGCGCGGCCGAGGCCCTCGGCCGCCCCGGTGACCAGGACGATGCGCTCCAGCAGTGGTTTTTCGGTCGCGTGGGTATCCATCAGAGGTCGCGCTCGCAGGTGACCAGATAATTGACATCCACATTCGCTGGTTCCAGCCGATAGGTGCGGGTCAGCGGGTTGTAGATCAGGCCGGTCAGGTCGCGGGTGCGCAGCCCGGCGGTGCGGACCCAGCGATCCAATTCCGCGGGACGGATGAAACGGTTGTAGTCGTGGGTGCCCTTGGGCAGCATCCCCAGGAGATACTCGGCGCCGAGGATCGCCAGCGCATAGGCCTTGGGGTTGCGGTTGAGGGTGGAGAAGATCACCTTGCCCCCCGGGCGCACCAGGCGGGCGCAGGCGTCGATCACCGAGGCCGGATCGGGGACGTGCTCCAGCAGTTCCATGCAGGTCACGAGATCGAAGCCCGCCGGGCGCTCCGCCGCCAGGGCCTCCACCGTGATACGCCGGTAGTCCACCACCACCCCCGTCTCCAGGGTGTGCAACTCGGCCACCCGCAAGGGCATCGCCCCCATGTCGATCCCCAGGACCCGGGCGCCGCGCAGTGCCATGCCCTCGGCGAGCAGTCCACCCCCGCAGCCGACGTCCAGCACCTCGCGGCCCACGAGCCCCGCCGCGCGCTCCACATAATCGAGCCGCAGGGGGTTGATGTCGTGCAGGGTCTTGAACTCGCTCAGCGGGTCCCACCAGCGGGCGGCCAGGGCCTCGAACTTACTGATCTCATCGGGGTCGACATTGGCGTGATAGTCGCCGGGGTGGACGGTGGCGGTCATGGGTGCGCGGACCTGCGTGACTGGTGGTCGGGCCGGGGCGGGACGCCCCGGCTCCCGTGGTCAAGGCCCTACATTCTATAACGGGCGGTCCGGATCGAAACCGATTAAACTACACGGCTTTTCACGCTGGGGAGAGCTCCCATGTTTGACCAGACCATGACGATCCGCGACTACGACCCGGAACTCTGGGCGGCGATCCAGGGCGAGGAGCGCCGCCAGGAGGAGCACATCGAGCTGATCGCCTCCGAGAACTATGTCAGCCCGCGGGTCCTGGAGGCCCAGGGCGGGGTCATGACCAACAAGTATGCCGAGGGCTACCCCGGCAAGCGCTACTATGGCGGTTGCGAGTTCGTGGACGTGGCCGAGCGGTTGGCCATCGAGCGGGCCAAGCAGCTCTTCGGCGCCGCCTACGCCAACGTCCAGCCCCACTCCGGTTCCCAGGCCAATGCCGCCGTCTACATGGCCCTGTGCGAGCCGGGCGATACCGTGCTCGGTATGAGCTTGGCGCACGGCGGGCACCTGACCCACGGGGCCAAGCCCAACTTCTCCGGCAAGCTCTACCAGGCCGTGCAGTACGGCCTGGACCCGGCCACCGGTGAGATCGACTATGGGCAGGTCGAACGCCTGGCGCACGAGCACCGGCCGCGCATGATCATCGCCGGCTTCTCCGCCTACTCGCGCGTGATCGACTGGGCGCGCTTCCGGGCGATTGCCGATGCGGTCGGCGCCTGGTTCTTCGTCGACATGGCCCATGTGGCGGGGCTGGTGGCGGCCGGGGTCTACCCGAGCCCGGTGGCCATCGCCGACGTGACCACCACCACCACCCACAAGACGCTGCGCGGCCCCCGCGGCGGGCTGATTCTGGCGCGCGCCAACCCGGAGGTTGAGAAGAAGCTTGCCTCGCTGGTCTTCCCCGGCATCCAGGGCGGTCCCCTGATGCATGTGATCGCCGCCAAGGCGGTGGCCTTCAAGGAGGCCCTGGAGCCGGCCTTCAAGGAGTACCAGCGCCAGGTGGTCCTCAATGCCCAGACCATGGCGGAGGTCTTTCTGTCCCGGGGCTACGACGTGGTCTCGGGCGGGACCGACGACCACCTGTTCCTGGTCAGCTTCATCGACCAGGGCTTAACCGGCAAGGACGTGGACGCCTGGCTGGGCGCGGCCAATATCACGGTCAACAAGAATGCGGTCCCCAATGACCCTCAGTCGCCCTTCGTGACCAGCGGCATCCGCGTCGGCACCCCGGCGATGACCACCCGCGGCTGCGGTCTCAAGGAGGCCGGCGACCTGGCCGGTTGGATGTGCGATGTGATCGACGGGCGCGGCGATCCGGCCGTGATCGCCGCCGCCAAGGCGCGGGTGCTGGAGCTTTGCAAGCGCTTCCCGGTCTACGCCCGCTAGCCTCGCTTACCTGATGCGCTGTCCATTCTGTGGCGCCGAGGACACCAAGGTCGTGGATTCCCGGCTGGCCGGGGAGGGCGATCAGGTGCGCCGTCGGCGCAAGTGCGAGGTTTGCAAGGAGCGCTTCACCACCTACGAGACGGCCGAACTGAACCTGCCGCGGGTGGTGAAGCGCGACGGCAGCCGGGTGCCCTTCGACGGGCGCAAGCTGCGCTCCGGCATGATGCGGGCCCTGGAAAAACGCCCGGTGAGCACCGAGCAGATCGATGCCGCCCAGGCGCGCATCCAGCGCCGTCTGATGTCGAGCGGTGAATCGGAGGTCCAGGCCCGGCGGGTGGGGGAACTCGTGATGGACGAACTGCGCGGTCTCGACCAGGTCGCTTATGTCCGTTTTGCCTCGGTCTACCGCAAGTTCGAGGACGTGGCCGCCTTTCGCGAGGAGATCGACCGCCTCGAGCGCCAACCCACCCCGGAGGTCCGGCGTAAACAACTCGACCTGCTGGACGCACTGGAGATCAAACCCAAGTGAGCGCCCCCCAACCCAGCGCGGCCGACGTCGGCCCCATGGCCCAGGCCATCCGGCTCGCCCGCCGTGGGCTCTACACCACGGACCCCAACCCGCGGGTCGGCTGTGTTCTGGTCCGCGACGGGGTCGTGGTGGGGGAGGGCTGGCACCGGCGCGCCGGCGAGGCCCACGCGGAGCGCATCGCCCTGACCGCGGCCGGTGACCGGGCGCGCGGCGCCACGGCCTATGTCTCGCTGGAGCCCTGCTGCCACCAGGGCCGCACCCCGCCCTGCACGGACGCGCTGGTCCAGGCCGGCGTCGCGCGGGTGGTCTGCGCCATGGTGGACCCCGATCCGCGGGTGTCGGGCCGCGGTGTGCGGCTGCTGCGGGCGGCGGGTATCGCGGTCGAGGTCGGGCCGCTGGCGGCGCAGGCACGGGCCCTGAACCCTGGTTTCATCAAGCGCATGACCCAGGGCCTGCCCTACTGCCGCTGCAAGCTCGCCGCCAGCCTGGATGGGCGCACCGCCATGGCCAGCGGCGAGAGCCGCTGGATCAGTTCGGAGGCGTCGCGCCGGGACGTGCAGCGCCTGCGGGCGCGCCACTCCGCCATCCTCACCGGCGTGGCGACCGTGCTCGCCGATGACCCGTCGCTCAACGTCCGCCTCACGCCCGCGGACCTGCCCGGGCTCCAACCGGGTGAGGCGGTGCGTCAACCCTGGCGGGTCGTGGTGGATAGTCGCCTGCGCACCCCCCCGGGGGCGCGTCTGCTCGGGCTGCCCGGGATCACCGTCATTGCCGCTTGTGCCCGGGCCGATTCGTCGCGCGGGGCCGCCCTGGCGGCCGCCGGGGCGCGGGTGATGCAGTTTGCGGAGCACTACGCCCAGGTCGACCTGCGCGCCCTGTTGGCCTGGCTCGCCACGCAGGAGATGAACGAGGTCCTGTTGGAGACCGGCCCCACGCTGGCCGGGGCGGCGCTGACCGCCGGACTGATCGACGAAATCATCCTCTACATCGCCCCCCACCTGATGGGCGACGGGGCACGGGGGCTGTTCCGGCTCCCGGGCCTGGAGCACATGGAGCACCGCATCCCGTTGCGGATCGCCGAGGTGCGGCGCATCGGGCCTGACCTGCGGCTGATCCTGCGTCCGGGTGTATTGTCGCCTGGCGAGGGTCAGTAACGAGTCAGAAATAAGTTAAACCACGAGTACCATCGTTGTCGTCTCGTTGTCGTTGTCGTAATCGAAATCGGAGAAGCGCTGCAATTTGGCGTGCGAGAGAATCCTGGGCGCTACGATAATCTCGATTACGACAACGACAACGACAACGACAACGACAACGACAACGACAACGACAACGGCGCAACCTGACACCCAACTTCGCCCTGAAAGGGCCTCACCGCTGCATCGGAATCCCAGCATGTTCACCGGTATCATCCAATCAGTCGGCGAGATCCGCCGCCTGGAACCCCGCGGCGGGGACGTCCGACTCACCATCGGCACCGGCAAGCTCCCGCTGACGGGTGCCGCCTTGGGCGACAGTATCGCGGTCAACGGGGTCTGTTTGACCGCCGTGAGTCTGGCCGCCGACGCCTTCGTGGCCGACGTGTCCCGTGAGACGCTGTCGCATACCACGCTCGGCGATCTCGGCCCCGGCAGCCCGGTGAATCTGGAGCCGGCGCTGACGCTGTCCACGCCGCTGGGCGGCCACCTGGTGAGCGGCCATGTCGATGGGGTAGGTCAGGTCCTTGATCGCAGTGAAGACGCCCGCTCCTGGCGCCTGAGCATCGCCGCCCCGGCGGAACTGGCCCGCTACATCGCCCACAAAGGATCGATCTGCGTGGACGGGGTGAGTCTCACCGTCAATGCGGTCGACGGCGCCTGCTTCGACCTCAACATAGTCCCCCACACCATCGCGCAGACCATCATCGCCCGCTATCAGACCGGCACCCGGGTCAACCTGGAGGTGGACCTCATCGCCCGCTACCTGGAGCGCCTGCTGCTGGGCGAGCGCGCCGCCGCACCCAGCGCCCGTGGCCTGACCGTGGACTTCCTCGCTGAGCATGGGTTCGCACGCTGATGGCCCTCAAGGCGACGGTCTTCAGGGCCCAGGTGCAGATCAGCGACATGGACCGTCACTATTATGAGAGCCACGCGCTCACCATCGCCCGCCACCCCTCCGAGACCGACGAGCGGATGATGGTGCGCCTGCTCGCCTTCTGTCTCTATGCCGACCCGCGCCTCACCTTCACCAAGGGCGTGAGTGCCGATGACGAGCCCGACCTGTGGCAACACAGCCTGACCGGGGAGATCGAGCGCTGGATCGAACTGGGTCACCCCGACGAGCGCCGCATCCGCCAGGCGTGCGGACGCGCCCGAGAGGTCATCGTCATCAACTACGGCGGCCGGGCGGCGGATCTCTGGTGGGAGCAGAACGGCGAGTCGCTGCGCCGCCAGCGCAACCTGCGGGTCTGGTCGATCGCCACCCCCGAGGTCCGCGCCCTGGCCGCCCTGGCCGAGCGCTCCATGGACCTCAATTGCACCATCGAGGGCGGCCAGGTGTGGATCGGCACCGACCAGCTCACGGTCGCCGTCACCCCGACCGACCGGCTGGCCTGAACCCTGCGCGATGGTAGTATCTATACTTCCTTTCCGGATATTGAGGAACTCGTGATGAGAGCAAGTAAAGTGCTGGTGATCACCGGCGGCATGATCCTGAGCTCACTGCAACCCAACTTGGCTCAGGACAGCCCGCGGCTACCCACCAACTGGGTCGGCAAGATCACCGTGACCTCGAATCGGGGCCCCCATCCCGCACCATCCCCAACACAGCGATAATGTCGGCAAGGCTGATGCAGTGAAGGGATTCGGGTTTCACGAAAACCCCGTGACCATCAAGATCGCGCGCCGGCAGGGGCGCCATCTGGAAGTCTCGTTGACGACACCATTACACACCAGCGCGTTGGTGGGCACGCTGTCAGCCGACGGCAGGCATCTTCAGTTGAAGGGCAGGCAGCTCAGCTTTTTCTTCGATATCGACGGCAACCAGATGAGTGGCTGCGGCTCCGCCAATGGCGGCAGCGGCACCATCGAGAACTGGCTCGATAACTATTCTGCCCTGTGTGCCGAGTTGCAGGCCGCCGACGGGCCCAAATAGGGGATAGGGTCGGCCGGGGGGGCGGGGGGGCCGGAACGGCCTCACTCGATAGCCTTTAACATTATCCCGGCCGCTTCGTCCATTGCTCCTGCGCGACGCGCCGGCGCAGGCCCGGCAATCCGCGGCCCCGGTGCATCAATACTAAATGTGAAACCGCAAGTCGTCCACTTCAGCGGCCACGGCGCGGGCCAAGACGGCTTGTTTTTTCAAGATGAGGCGGGACACTCCCGGTTGGTCGGCACAACTGCTCTGGCGGATCTGTTCCGGCTCTTTGCGGGTCAAGTCGGGTGTGTTGTTCTCAACGCCTGCAGCTCGAAACCGCAGGCGGAAGCGATCGCAGCACACATTGATTATGTCATTGGAACCAGCCACTCGATCGGGGACCGGGCAGCGATGAAATTCGCGGTCGGCTTCTACCGTGTGATCGCTGCAGGAAAACCCGTCGATTTCGCATTCGAATTGGGTTGCAACGCGATCGAGTTGGAGAGCATCCCGGAATACCTGACGCCCGTCTTGTGTCTTCGGCCGGCGCCGCCACCCGGGATTCTCATCGTTCCCGATGCGCACTATTACGACGAGACTTCGTTCCTTCAGAGCCTCAGTGCAGTTCTCCGGCAGCCCACTGACCGGATTGCCGTCGAGCGGTATGTCGGGAACTGTGAAAAATACCGCAACGATGCGAACATAAACGTCGTCTTGATCGATCCCGCTTCGCCAACGGCTCACTCATTCGATGATGCCGCAGTGTTCATTGATTTAGTCCGAGAAACATTCAAATATGTCGACGTTGTCGTAATCTGCGAAACCGCCACTACCATCGGGGATTTTGTCGCGAGAACCGGGAACAGATTCGAACGATTCTTTGCTCTTGCTTACGAAAGCGAAACAACACCAGGGAGTGCAAGATCAAGCGGAAAACCAAGCGAAGAGCTAATAAAGACGATTCGCAAGTGCGAGCAAGTACATCGTCGTAAGCGCGAGCAGCGTCGAGCAGGGGACCTTTACAAGCTGCGGCTTCGTCGTCGAGAAGCGCCTTGTTGCCCCGCCCGCGGAGCCCTCTGCGCCGCCCCGTCACCGTTGCCAGGGGTGCGGCGCCCGGTCGTGCCGGCCGGTCTCCGAGCGGTCGCCCGCGTCCAGGACTCCGGGGACAACGAATTAGGCGCGCCCTGATGGAATCGCGTCGGAGCGCGGAGCCCGTGCGCGCCTTAACCCGCCAGGCGCCATCGCTGTCGGGTTACGGCGCGCGATAAGCCTCTAAGCGCAGACTATCGCCAAAGACCTCCCGCTCTCCCGGCCGGACCCAGCTTGGACGCGGCGTCGCGGAGAGCCTTGCGGACGGGGCTAAGCCGCGTCCGGTTTGTCGATCCGTGATGGGTTTCGCTGCGCTCTACCCATCCTACGCTGGCCGTCGGCGCGGGGCGGCCGCCACGGTTTCGATCGCTTCCCCCCGGCTCCCGCTCGTTGACTTGCACCAGGGCCATCCAGGGTGAGGAAGATGGGCCGGCGGGCGAGGTTCAGCAGGTGCGGGCGGCGCGGGTCCTGGAGCGCAGACTCGAACTCATCCAGGAGCCGACGGGCCTCCACCTGCCATTCCTGGCGCCGGCGCAGGAAGCGGGCGATGAAGTCGAGACGACGGTGCCGGGCTTTCCAAGCCCCATTTGCCGGTAACGCCGACGGTGAAGGGCGGCTCCACCTCCAGGACCATGCGCGCCACCTGGTCCCCGGCGCGCCCGAGCCCGAGGCCGTCGTCCAGGGTCCAGGTGTCGTTGCGGTAGTGCTTCATTGCGGGCATCAGCCGTCGGAATAGAGCGGATCGTCAAACATCGGACAGTAGTCGTCCTTATTCGTCACACACGCGGACGGACAGGCCACGCAATAGCTCAGGAGTCGCTCCCAGGCCGTTCCCGTACAATCCAACAACCGGTCGACCATCTTGTCGGTCAGGCCCGGAAAGGCGGCCTCGACCTGGTCCCAACCGATCTCCATCTGCGGGATCTCGCCCCTGAGCTGCTTGCGCACAACCCCTTGCAGTCCGATCGCGAGCGCGATGCAGGAGCGCTTGATGCGCGCGTGATCGTAGCCGCGTTTGGCGAGGGTGCGCACGAGCGGCGGCGCAATCGCCTGCCGGATCTCGCACGCCAGCTCGAAGGCGAACCAATTGAACTTGCGCTTTCCGCCGGGGAGGGCTGCGAAACGACTCGGGTCGATCTGCGGAACGGCTGCGGGCTGGGGCGTCATGGGTGTCGGGCGGCGATCGGGCTTGAGTGGGGGTCCGCGCAGGATAGCCGGTCGCCCGGGCAGGCGGTAGCCTCTGCGCCCGCAATCCCGCGGCGTTGCCCGCGGACCCCGCCGCGCCCGTTCGTCCTGGTGGTGCGGCGGTGGACCGATGCCATCATCGAGATCCCGGTTGACCATCCGGCGGGTCAGAGGCGTGCGACGGCTGCCGGGTGCATCGGCCCTGATCGTTATTCCGGCCAGCTCGCGCCTGACATCCGTCGCGGCCGGGGGGCCGCTCCTACGCGGTAGGAGCGGCCCCCCGGCTGCGACGGGTTGCCGCAAGGGCGCGTGGCCGGAGTCTTGATCAAGGCCGCCGCCGCAGCCTGACGGCGTAACGATCAAACCTGGTTGCGGGCCCCGTCGATCGGCCCTAGCATTGCGCCAGTACCCCCATTGCGAGGATAGACATGCCGACCCTGGTCTTGCGAAATGTTCCGGATGAGCTGTACGGCAGGCTCAAGCAAGCCGCCGCCGACCACCGCTGCTCCATAGCACAGGAGGCCATCGTCGCCCTTCAGTCGGGACTGGGCGGCGCACGCGACCGACCGCGCTGGCCCTCGGTAGCGGAAAGCCTCGCATGGCTCAAGGCCGAGGTCTGGACCTTGCCGGTACTCGATCGGCGCAGTGAGGATGAGATTCTGGGCTACAACGCCGATGGCCACTGCGATTGATCTGGTCGTCGATACCAGCGCCCTGACCGCGATCCTGCTCGGGGAACCGGAGGCCGCGGACCTCCTGACCGCGCTGGCTGCCGCTGCCACGATCGGTCTGTGTGCCCCGAACCGCACCGAATTCCTGCTGGTCATCCAGTCGCGGCTGGGCGATGTCGGGGTCGAGCGCGCCAAGCGACTGCTTGCCATGCAGCGCATCGAAACGGTCCCCTTGGACGAGGCCCTGGCCGATGCCGCGGCCCTGCGTTTCCGGCGCTTCGGCAAGGGTCGGCATCCGGCTGGGCTCAACTTCGGCGACTGTTTCTCTTATGCCCTGGCGATCCGCGAACAGGTTCCGCTGCTCTTCAAGGGGAATGACTTTTCGCAGACTGATGTGCGGGTTGCGGCTTATCCTATGCCCTGATTGCGGTACAACCTCATCGAATCAGCCAGGGCGCGAATTAAGTATCCCGTCCCTGGAATGCCCTGTCCCTGGAATGCTGCGGCGGGTTCCTTATTCGGCGCGCTGGGGTCAATCCGGGTGCCCATGCGCCTTGGTTTCGTGGCGGAAGGTTACCCTGTCATCGCCACGACCTTGAGCCCCGAAGGGGCGGGACATACCAGCCCAGGGCAACGCCCTGGGGTCGGCGGACACCAGGGATCAGCCCTGAAAGGGCGTGACATGGGGAGCCCACCGTCATGTCACGCCCTTTCAGGGCTAAGCCGAATAACAACGCTAACCCAGGGCTGCGCCTTAAGCTGATATGTTCGACCCCGTTGGGGTCGTCCGCTACGGTCAGCCTGGTAGGGTCCGCTGTGCGGACCGAACCGCGCGCAGACTCAACTGGCGAATGGTCCGCGCAGCGGACCCGACGGGACTAACCCAGGGCGTTGCCCTGGGCTGGTATGTTCGACCCCGTTGGGGTCGTCCGCCGATGGTGGCCCATTGGCGCGGGGTAGGCCGATCGGGCTGGGCTGGTAGGTTCGACCCCGTTGGGGTCGTCCGCCACTGGTAGGGTCCGCTGTGCGGACCGAACCGCGCGCAGACTCAACTGGCGAATGGTCCGCGCAGCGGACCCTACGGGACTGCACTGCCGCCGGTCATGGGACTAGGGCGAAGGCCCGCTGGTCGCGGCCGGCAGTCCGCGCCCGCCGGGGGCTAGGCCCGGCACTCGGCCAGGGTGGCCTGGGCCTCGGCCAGGTGCGGGGAGCGCAGCTCGGTGAAGAGTGCGACGGCGCGCTCGGCGTGACAGCGGCCCTCGGCACCGCGGCCCTGGCGGGCCAGGGCCTTCGCGAGCACCTGACAGTGCGCCCCGATAAGTTCCTTGCGCCCGACCGGCTCGGCCAGGGTCAGGGCCTCCCGGGCCAGGCGCTCGGCCGCGGGCCAGTCCTCGCGGTCCAGGGCCAGTACGGCGAGGTTCCCGGTCAAGGTTGCGACGCCCTCGGGAGCGGGGAGGTCGAGGGCGATAGCCAGGGCCTCGCGGTAATATCCCTCGGCCTCGTCGTATTGCCCGGCGTCCCGCAGCGCGGAGGCGAGTGAGTTTAGATCAGCGGCAACGTCGCCGCTGCGGGCCGACACGCCACGATCCAGTGCCAGGGCCTCGTGCAGGGCGGCGATGGCGGCCGGGTAGTCCTTGGCGAGCCGATGGCCCTGGCCGCGCAGTTGGATCGCGGTCGCCCGTTCGCGGGAACCGGCGTTGGACTGTTGCCAGTCGGCTGCGGCGCGTCCGGCACAGTCGAGCACGCCCTCGGCGTTGCCGCGCAGCAGATGGCACCAGCCAGCGTTATAGGCCCGCCGACCCGCCCTGTCGTGGTCGCCGGCCGCCAAGGCCTGGGACTCCGCGGCCAGGCTCAGCGCCAGCCAGTCGTCCCAGCGGCCGGAGAAGGTGAGAAACTGCCCCAGCGCGCCGCAGAACCCCTGCAACCGCCGGTTGGCCCCGCCGATCAGCACCGGCAGCGCGGCGGCCAGCTCGGGCCAGGCGGCCTCAAGGGTCGGGAAGCGGTCGTGCTTGTCGTAGCCATTCTCCTGGGCCAGGGCATAGGCGCGCTCGGCCAGGCGCTCGCCGGTGGCGGCGACCACCTCCGGGCGCACCCGGCGCAGATAGCGGGCGGCCAGGGCCGGCAGCAGCCAGGTGCCGCGGTCGTCGTCGGTGAGCAGCAGTGAGCGGTCGCGCAGGTCGTCCAGCGCCGTGCGGGCGGCGGTCGGGCTGAGCGTGGTCAGGGGCAGCAGCCAGGGCAGCGGTGCGGGTTCGCTGAAGTGGACCAGTGCGGCCAGCACCGCGGTCTCGTCCGCGGTGAAGCCGTCCACCAGGTCGCCGAAGATGAACGCCAGCGGGTCGTTGTGCCGGTGGGCCTGTTGCAGCCGGTCGATGGCGTCGTCGACGGTGTGGCAGCGGCCCCGGTCCAGCCCCAGTTGGCCGGCGGTCCAGGTGAGCAGCAGCGGGTTGCCGCCGGTCTCGGCATAGAGCCGGGCGCGGTCGGCGTCATCGAGCCGCCCGACCGGCGGCCAGCGCCGGGCCAGTTCCGCCAGCAGTGCGTCGGCGGCGCCGCGGTCCAGCCGGTCGAGCGCGAGCCAGTTGCCGGGGCTGGCGCCGCTGGCGCGGCGGCTGGTGACCAGGGCGCGGCAGTCGTCGGGGAGATTGCGCAGCAGGTCGAAGACCCGCTGCCGTTCGGCGGTGTTCAGGGTCTCCAGGTTGTCGATGACCAGCAGCGCCCGCTGCCCGGCCAGGGCATGGCGCACCAGGGTCGCGCGCTCGGCGGGGTCGCTGCGGGGGATGTCCTCGCGCGCCAGGGCACGACCCAATTCGGCGAGCAGGCTGTCGAAGTCATGCACCGGCTGGTCCGGCAGCGGGCGCTCGCCGTCCGGGTCCAGTTCGCGGCCTTTGGCGGTGACCCAGAGCTTGAGCGGGAAGCGCTCGGCCGGGGCGCGGTGGGCGGCCTCCAGTGCCAGCGCGGTCTTGCCGATGCCGCCGGGGCCGGCGAGCCCCAGGCCCCAGGAGCGGTCCCTGGGCTCCAGCGCGGCGGCGATACGGGCGAGTTCATCCACCCGGCCGAAGAAGGGCTGGCGCCGCGGCAGGGTCGAGTGCGGGGCGGGCCGGGGCGGCGGGGTCGCCTGGGTCGTTGGTCCGTCGGCGGGGGCGGTCGGGGCGGTTGCGGCCGGATTGGGCCGGCGGCGCTGGGTCAGCGGTTCGGGTGGGGTGCCCTGATCCGGTTCCAAATGGAAGTGGTCATGGTCCGGGATCAGGCGCCAGGGGCCGGTCTTGTTGGTCGCGACGCGCGGCCACAGACGCAGTTGCGGCCCGTCTGCGGTGAAGCGGACCTGACCGGCGCTGTAGCCGTGGGCGCGGTGCAACTGGGGCGGCTCACCAAAGTGCTCCATGCCGAAGAGCGAACAGCCCTGCCACAGCCGCACCGCCTCCGGGTTGGCGCCGCGGCGGGTCGTCTCCAGCCGCGCCTCGTGCAGGTGCCCGAACAGGTGCAGCGCAAAACGCCCGGCGGGGGCGATCTCGCTGTCGCCCAAGGCGCGCGCCTCCGGGGTCAGCCAGTCCGGGCCCTGGTGGGTGAGCAGCAGGCAGAGGTCGTGGTCCGCGTGCCAGCGGTCGATGCCGTCCGGACAGAGTGCCTGGACCTGGCGCGGGTCCCAGACCAGCTTGCCCTGATAGTTGCCGGCTCGAAGTTGCAGGAAGGCGGTGTTGAGGCCCATGAGCCCGATGCGCCGCCCGCCCTTGGTGAGGGTCAGGGCCAGGTCGCCGGGGAGTGCGCCGGTGGCGATCCGCGCCGGGCGGTGCGGGGCACTGTCCCACCAGTCGCGCCAGGCGGCGAAGGCGTGGTTGATGACCCGCCGATAGCCGCCGTCCGGCTGGTCCCAGAACTTGGCGGCGATGCCGGGGAACCGGTCCGGCTCCAGCAGGGCGTCGATGGCCGCGTTGTCCTCGGCGGCATTGGGCCGGAACAGGTCATGGTTGCCCGGCACCGCGACCAGCACCGCGTCGCCGGAGCCGAGACGGGTCAGTTGCTCCCAGAGCGGCCCCAGCACCTGCTCTTGCAGCCCCTGGAACTGGGCCGACTGGCCGGACTGGACCAGGTCGCCGGTGAAGAGCACCGCATCCCAGGGGCCGCAGAGGTCATGCAGCAGGGCCAGGTCGGCGAGGAAGGGCTGGCGCAGGGTCGGCCACAGCCAGCCCTGGCCCTTGAGGCCGAAGTGCAGGTCGGTCAGATGCAGCCAGGCGAAGGTGTCAGCGGGCATGGGCACGGCTCCGGCGATGTGTCTGACCCGCTTAGGGATGGGTTGACTGCCCGATTGTACCGCGTCTGTGTCCGGCGTCGACCGGCGCAAGCCTCGACCTCCGGTTGTCGGGCGTGGGTGGTCTTGGTCAAGATTGCAGCCGCCGCATGAGCCGCGAGGTCGTTGGTCCGCACAGCGGACCCTACGGAACGCGGCCTCGCCGTGGGGTCCGCTGTGCGGACCGAGCGCCGCCGGCCGCGGTCATGATCAAGACTGGTTGCGTGCCCCGCGGATCGGCCCTAGCATGACGCCAGCATCGCCGTTGCGAGGAGTGTGATATGCCCACCCTGGTCTTGCGAAACGTCCCGGATGACCTGTACGGCAGGCTCAAGCAAGCCGCCGCCGACCACCGCTGCTCGATGGCGCAGGAGGCTATCGTCACCCTTGCGTCGGGACTGGCTGAGCCGCTCGACGTCCCGCGCAGACTCACGGTAGAGGAAAGCCTCGACTGGCTGAAGGCCGAGGTCTGGACCTTGCCGGTACTCGATCGGCGCAGTGAGGATGAGATTCTGGGCTACAACGCCGATGGCCACTGGGATTGATCTGGCTGTCTATACCAGCGCCCTGACCGCGATCCTGCTCTGGGAACCGGAGGCCGCGGACCTTCTGAACGCGCTGGCTGTTGCTGCCAGGATCGGTCTGTGTGCATCCAACCGCACCGAATTCCTGCTGGTCATCCAGTCGTGGCTGGGCGATGTCGGGGTCGAGCGGGCCAAGCGACTGCTTGCGATGCAGCGCATCGACGTGGTGCGTAACGGTCAGTTTGAACCGCGGGCATCCAGCCAGATATGTTCGATCGCGATTGGGCCTGGATCGTCCTGCGCTGCCCGATCGATATAGCGGAAACGGCGGCGATGCTTCGATATCGCCTGCGCGGCGCTTGACCCGGTCGGTACGGGTAGGGTCGTGGTGCAGAAGATGTCGTGGGCCTTTCCGAAATGGCGGCCGAGATAGGGTTCAAGATGTGTCTTGATGCTGGAGCCGTCACGGACGTAGGCGAGCATCAAACTTTCCTGCCTGGCCCAACCGTAATCCCCGTCGATGAATCGCTTCATACCCTTATTGCAGTAAAGACTTACGCCTTTCTTCGTCGCTTTGTGGATCAGCTTGCATTCAATGGTGAGTGGGAAATCGCGCGCCCTGACGCCGTTGGTCAGGATCAGTGAGAGGTCGGGGCGCTTCTCCAGCCAGGTGCCATCGAAATTGATTGTCTCTTTGCCGCGGACTGCAGCCGCCACCAACATTTGGAACTGCTCGTCCTGGTCGGCGAGCTGGTTCAGTTGCGTCTCCATCATGGCGTTCAACCCCGCCTCGTCAGCGATCCCGATTTGATCCTGGGGGATATTCAACCAAGCCGCAAGGATACTCTCCGCAATGACTTCCAGCATAAACCGGGGTATTGGTGGCAAGGGCAATTGCACACCCGCCGTGAGTTGCTCGTAGACCGCTCGGCCAGCCGGGGCTGGGGCATTAATCACGCATCTCCCCCGCTGAGCAGGCTGTCCATATGCTCCCAGAGGATACGCTGGGCCAACAGCCGTGCCTGGCTGAGACTCCAATACCGTGCCTGGCGCAGCCGGGCGATCCAGAGACCTCTGCGGGCAGGGTCTGGACGCACGATCTCTGCAACGGCGAGTTGATCCGCGATATGCACGATCTCCAACCAATCATCGGTCCCCCGGGCGGATGCCGGTTGGGCGCCCGATTCAGTGACGCCCAACCACAGGACCTGCCAGGGGCAGTTCGCGGGCAGCGTATCAGCAACAGCGACAACGATCACTGCTCCGAATCTATTGGCCCAAGGCATTAGGTCCGCCGCGAGGCAGCGGCAGAAGGCCTCCATCGCTGCTTGGGCGGGTGCGCTTTGAGCCGCATTCTTGTTTGCCGCAAACGGCAGATTATAGGCCAGGGTATCAGTTATGAGTTGACGGTCCCGCTCCCGTAGTCCGATGAGTGATGCGACCCAGTTATCGATTTCGCCCCAGTGCTCATCGGTCTCGCTTGACACGATCGAGTTGAATAGCGGAGCAATTCGCTTGCGGTCCGATGGACTCAGATCCTCCAGTGGAACCAGCGGAACGGAGTCGATGGTTGCTTTTTCGATCGTGTCCCGTTCAAAACCCAGCTTCCCGCTCGTTAGCAGCGCATGCCAAAGGGAGAAGCGGCTGCCCAGCACTAAGGCCAAATAGCGGGTCAGTGTTTGAGCGTCGGGATGTCCGACCGAACTGTAGCCGTAATAGCTTTCGTTAAAGACGACATCGAAATCTGATACGGTTGTCCGAATGCGACCGGAGTCCGCTCGCGGGGACTCAGGGACGATTGCCAAAGGTGCTCGATAGGTCTCACGGCTTCTCGCGCGATGAACGAGAGGTTGATCGAACGCCGGGAGACCATCAACACCCAGCAAAAGAGGCAGCCGCCCATGTATCACAAGCTCGGGCAAACCGACTATATCTCTTGCTGATTGCGGATGCTCGGTGCTTTCGCGTAGTCGCTGGTATCCATTGCCGCCAACCGGCCGCGCTCGATTCTTTGATTGCCCAAACAGCCGTCGCCAATACTGGTCCAGCGTAGGCAGTCCTCGAGCCTCGATTCGCTCAAGTAACTCCAAATCGAGTCGCGTGCCGCTGAATAGCGTCTTTAGGATCGTGGGCCGCGCCGCCACTTGCTGTGCAGTCACCTCGTCGGCATTGGCCGGGTCGAGACGCATGCTTCCCGCGCCATTGAGCGCTGGTTCCAGCCGCGGACTCAACATGCGAAATCCCGCCCCTGGCGAGGGCAGCCGGTTCCTCGCGAACAAGAGGCAGAATGGTGCTGTAATTTGCGGCCAGACCTTGGTCTTGCGCAATTCGGTGCCGTTGACGACGGCGGTTACGTCGAGCGCCGAAAAGATTGCGCTACGCGCCTCGGGCATCCCGTCTCCCTGCTGGAACAAGAGCCGGGCGTGCAGTGCAACGGCGATTTGGCCGCCGGACCGCGCCCACTCCATGGCCCGCCAGAGGAATGGCAGGTCCGGCACCTCGTTGGGGATCGGCGGGGGTGCGGTGTCGGGTCCCAATCGTGCGCAGGCGATACGAGTGACGTGATCCGTGACCTGCTTCCAGTCGGGGATACGTCGCGCTCCGGTCCAGGGCGGATTGCCGACCACCAAGTCGTAAAAGCCCGCGTGGACTTCGCCGACCGCATTGCCGAGGCTGCCTAGCCGGCCGTTCCCGCCCGTGTCATCAACCTGACCGACCTTCCAGAGCACCCGCTCGCGCAGGTCCTCAAAGCGCAGCTTCTCAACTGGCTCCGGCTGCGGGTCCAACTCGATGGCGATGAGGTAGAGTCCAAGGGCGGCAAAGCGCAGGGCCGCCTCGTCGATGTCGAAGCCGGTGAGCTGGTGGTAGAGAATGTCACGCAGGGTCGCCGAATCGGGCCGGATACCCGTGTGCTTCCAACGCTCGGCCACCAGTTGGCGAAACGCCGTGATCAGAAAGACGCCCGCCCCGACGGCCGGGTCCAACACTCTGGCGGTATGGGCCGAACCCTCGCGACCCAGGGCATGAAAAGCACCGCGCACCAGCAGTTCGGCAATTGGGCGCGGTGTGTAGAAACCGCCTTGGTCGCGCTGGCGCTTCGGGTCATGCTCGCGCAGGTAGCCCTCATAGGCCTGGCTTAAGACACCCACCGGAATCTGGGCGAAATCCAGGAAGTCCCACTTCTGCTCCCACCCCAGGTAGAGCTGCCCGCCAGGCTCCGCGCGGCGCATGATATGACCCAAAGTCAGGCAGGCCGCGGTGGGCAAACGGGTCAGCAAGCCGGGACTGAGTGGCAGGAAGTCGCCGTTGAAGGTCTTATCGAGCCAGCGAGAGGTTCGTGCTGTTTGGTCCGGGTCGTCGAACAAGGCACGCACCACTTCCGTTAGCGCGAGGGTCTGCGGGAGTAACTCGCGGTCGGCCAGGAAGCGGGTGAACAGCGCGCGGCCAGCCAGCGAGATGGCGTCTGGCTCAGCAATCCCAGCGCGTCGCAGATCGCCCAGGGAGCCTTGCAGCAATCGCAGAATCAAGTCCGTAATCCACTGCCGCCGCACGCCCCGCGCTTGGGGTCGCTGAGAGGCCAGGTAGGCGAAGGTGATGGGTGCTTCGACCGCAAGAGGAATTCTGCTAAGTCCCGCCGAGGCACTGTCTAGTCCGATCGCGTGAATGGTCAGCCGCCCCGGTTGCACGACGCCCAGATAGGGCGCGTCACCGCTGAGTGCGATCCGGCGACGGATGCGACGCAGGTGGTTGTCATCCTCTAGCCGATCGCCGTCGACCAGGAATACCAGGGGGCTGTCCTGCCACTCATAGACGGCGTGCAGGGCGCTCAGGTCAGGGCAACCGGCTCGGCGGGTGGCTACCAGGGTCGCATAGGGCAGCAGCGCCGGAACGTCCTGATCGAACGCCAAGAGCCCGGCGGGATTGGCGCCGTAACGCTCGACCAGGTCGTCCAGGGCGCTCATGGTCTACCGCAGATTGGAGTCAGTGGACCGGACGAGCCACACCGTGTGCATCCCGACCAATCGGCGCTACGGCGCGTGGCAGCGACGTTGGCATGCCGTCTCATCGTACCGACCCCAGCGCGAAAGGTAGCGACAACTGAGGATCAGCCATCACCCCGTCCGGGAAGAGGCGGGTGCAGAGTTGGCCCAAGTCCAGGGAGAATCCGGCGAGTGTCGGCACTGCGGGGTCGCCAGCGCGTTGGAACTGGGCGGTTTCCGGGGTCAGAAAGACCCGGTAGCGCGGCCAATCCAGGCTGGAACGGCGGCGCAGCCAGTTGTGTAACTCGCCGAAGGCGGTGGCATAGCGGGACGCGGGAACGCGCATCCGCTTCATTTCCTTGGCGATCATTGCAGCCACCAGATTCGCATCGTCGTACTGCGCGTGGACCCCGGCGCCCGAGCCCGCGCGCAGGGCCACCAGGACCCCGGTCCGCTCCCAGGCTTTGCGGTCCGGCTCGGTGCAACCGACTCGCTCACGCAACTGCAGTGCTTGCATTGGATTAAAGGGGAAAGTTTTGTCTTCGAGGGAGCATAGCCCCAGTAGTGCTGTATGTCTAGCCAGTTCACCCTAACCTCAACGAACTGAGGGGCACCCCTGGGATCGGCTTTCCGCCGGGTGTCGCTGGGCAACGCCAACAACGATCTTCGACCGCCGCCGCGACCAGCCGCCGATCACCGAGCGCACGGCTGCGGCCGAAGAGCCAAACCCGGAGGGGCGGCGCATCCAGGTCATCCGCGCTTGATGCCTCCGGGGCGGCCCTGAGGGGCCTCACGCAGATCCACCCAGGGCAGGTTCTCAGGGATCGGCAGATCCAGGCCAAGCCGCCGGCCTTCGGCCAGTTCGGCGGCTACCGCGGTCGGCACCAGGACCCGCGACACCAGGCTCGGCAGCAGGTCCAGACGCCCCAGTTGGTGCAAATACTGGAGCGGCGAGGTGTTACAGATGACCTCAGGCAAGGTGAGTCTGTCGCTTCAGTTCATCGTCGGAGAGGCAGAAGGTGTCGACACTGTAATCGGCCAGCTTGCTCAGGAACTGCACCCGCGGTAATCCTGCCCGCCGTGCTGCCGCGCCGGAAGACAAACGGCCAAGTTCGTAGAGTTTCACCGCGGCGGCGAGACGGATCTCCGCGGCGGCGGTGGCGTCGGACACCTTCGGCGCGAGTAGCGCGTCCTCGGGGATATCGTCGACGATGCGGGCGATCTCGGACGGATCGAGCGGGTCTTCAGCGGCGACCGCGCGCAGCCGCTCGACCATGGATTGCAGCGCGTCCCTGGCGTCGGCCTGATCGGCGGATTCGACGACGATACCGCCTTTGATCGGACGCACGCGCACTTGGCGGGCCAGGCCGGCCAGGTACTCCGGCGGGATCAGTAAGCCACGATCCTCGATCTGCAAGGGATTCATGTGTCTGACTCGCTTAGGGATGGATTGACTGCGCGATTGTACCCCGTCTGTGTCGGGCGTCGACCGGCTGAAGCCGCTCCCACAGTGTCGCTGCGCGACGTTCGCGGGAAAGGCTCGACTTCCGGTGTTGGGGGTCAGCCCAGCAACTGTTCTACCACCCGCCCGACCTGCTCGATCCGCTGGGTCGGATCGGACAGGTCCCGAAAGAACCGCAGCTTATCCCCCCCGTCGAGCTTGTATTCCTTCGGCCGGGTCTGAATGAGCTTGATGAGCCGCGTGGGATCGACCTTGGTATCGCTGCCGAAGATGACCCGCCCGCCCGCGGGGCCGGCCTCGATCTTCTTGATGCCGTAGGGCTGGACGGTGAGCTTGATCTCCGTGATCGCCATCAGGTTCTTGGCCGGGTCGGGCAGCAGGCCGAAGCGGTCGATCATTTCCACTTGAATCTCGCGCAAGGCCTCCTGGTCCTTGGCGCTGGCGATCCGTTTGTACATGACGAGCCGCGTATGGACATCGGGCAGGTAGTCGCTGGGCAGCAGCGCGGGTAGGCCCAGGTCGATCTCGGCGCCGTGGTCCAGGGGACGATCGAGTTCCGGAGTGCGCCCGGCCTTGAGCGCCTGGACCGCCCGCTCCAGCAGATCCATATAGAGCGAGAAGCCGATCTCGTGGATCTGGCCGGACTGCTCATCGCCCAGGAGTTCACCGGCGCCGCGGATCTCCAGGTCATGGGTGGCGAGTGTGAAGCCGGCGCCCAGGTCTTCCATGGACTCGATCGCCTCCAGGCGCTTCTTGGCGTCCTCGGTCATCTGTTTGGGGGGCGGGGTGATCAGGTAGGCATAGGCGCGATGGTGCGAGCGCCCGACCCGGCCGCGCAATTGGTGCAGTTGCGCCAGGCCGAGCTTGTCCGCACGGTTGATGACGATGGTATTGGCGCTGGGCACGTCGATGCCGCTCTCGATGATGGTGGTGCACACCAGGACATTGAAACGCTGGTGATAGAAGTCGCGCATGATGCGCTCCAGGTCGCGTTCGCGCAGTTGGCCGTGGGCGACCTGGATGCGGGCCTCCGGGATCAGGGCCTCGAGTTTCTGGGCCTGGTTCTCGATGGTCTCCACCTCATTGTGGAGGAAATAGACCTGGCCGCCGCGTTTCAATTCGCGCAGCACGGCCTCCTGGATCAGTGCATCGTTCCAGGGGCTGACGAAGGTCTTGATGGGATGGCGCTCGACCGGCGGCGTGGCGATGATGGAGAGGTCGCGCAGGCCGGACATCGCCATATTGAGCGTACGCGGGATGGGGGTGGCGGTGAGGGTCAAGACATCGACCTCGGCACGCAGTGACTTCATCTGCTCCTTGTGGCGCACGCCGAAGCGGTGTTCCTCGTCGATGATGACTAACCCTAAGTTCTTGAACTTGACCGATGCCTGCAGGAGCTTGTGGGTGCCGACCACGATGTCGAGCGTACCCTTGGCCAGGCCGTCCAGGATGACCTTCTGTTCCTTGGCATTGCGAAAGCGCGACAGGCTCTCGACCTTGATCGGCCAGTCGGCGAAGCGGTCGGAGAAGTTCTCGAAGTGCTGTTGGGCCAGCAGCGTGGTGGGCACCAGCACGGCCACCTGACGCCCGCCGTTGGCAGCCACGAAGGCGGCGCGCATGGCGACCTCGGTCTTGCCGAAGCCGACATCGCCGCACACCACGCGGTCCATGGGCTTGGTGTCCTCCATGTCGGCCAGCACCCCCTCGATGGCGCGCGCCTGGTCCGGGGTCTCCTCGAAGGCGAAGGCGTCGGCGAAGGCGGCGTACTCCTCGCCCGGCTCCGGGAAGGCGATGCCGGGCCGGGCGGCGCGCCGGGCGTAGATGTCCAACAGTTCCGCGGCCACGTCGCACGCCTTCTCGGCCGCCTTGCGCTTGACCTTGTCCCACTGGTCGCCGCCCAGGCGGTGCAGGGGGGCGTTCTCCGGGGAGGCGCCGGTGTAGCGCGAGATCAGATGCAGCGAGCTGACCGGGACATAGAGTTTGTCGCCCTTGGCATATTCGAGCGTCAGGAACTCGGTGGTCAGACCCCCGACGGTCAGCGTCTCCAGACCCAGATAGCGACCGACCCCGTGGTCCTCGTGGACGACCGGGGAGCCGGCCGTCAGCTCGGTCAGATTGCGCACGATGGCGTCGCCGTCGCGCTCGCGCGCCCGGCGGCGGCGCTCCTGGCGCACGCGCTCGCCGTAGAGTTGGGTCTCGGTGACGATGGCGAGATCCGGGTCCGCCAGCCACAGGCCCTGCTCCAGGGGGGCGACGGTCAGTCCGATCGGGTCCTTGCCGGCCAGGAAGGCGGCCCAGCCCTCGACCGGGCGGGGGTTGACGCCGAAGCCGTGCAGGTGGTCGTTGAGCATCTCGCGCCGGCCCAGGCCCTCGGCGATGAAGAGCACACGGCGGCCCGGGGCGGCCAGGAACTCCTGGAGCGCCTGGGCCGGGTGGGCGGCGCGCGCCTGGATGTTCATGGGCGGCAGGGCGCGGGTGGCGAAGTTGTGCGCCTCGGCGTAGCCCTTGCGGCGCTCGTCCTGCTCGCCGCGCTGGTAGAGGACCCCGGACAGGCCCTTGAGCCGATGCGCGAGTTCGTCCGCCGCGAGATAGATCCGGGCGGGCGGCAGCAGGGGCCGCTCGACATCGTGACGGCGCTGCTCGTAGCGCGCCTCGACCCCGTCCAGAAAGGCGGTCGCCGCGTCCCGGCAGCGGTCGGACTCCAGGGCCAGGACGCCCTCGGGCAGGTAGTCGAAGAGGGTCGCGGTCTCCTCGAAGAAGAGCGGCAGGTAGTATTCCAGCCCGCCGGGGGTGCGGCCCTCGGAGACCTCCCGGTAGATCAGGCTGACCGTGGGGTCGCCCTCGAAGAGCACCCGGTAGCGCTGGCGGAAGCCCGAGATCGCCTCCTCGCTCAGGGGGAACTCGCGCGCCGGGAGCATCCGCACCCGGGTCAGGCGTTCGCGCGTGCGCTGGG
The DNA here is from genome assembly GCF_002813775.1 of Candidatus Thiodictyon syntrophicum. Lineage (NCBI taxonomy): Bacteria > Pseudomonadati > Pseudomonadota > Gammaproteobacteria > Chromatiales > Chromatiaceae > Thiodictyon > Candidatus Thiodictyon syntrophicum. The sequence continues at coordinate 3,963,514 of NZ_CP020370.1, read as the reverse complement.
TCTCCGGATCGAAGGTGCGGATGGTATCGACCTCGTCGTCCAAGAGATCGATGCGCAGGGGCTCAGTGCTTCCCATGGGGAAGCAGTCGAGGATGGAGCCGCGCACCGCGAACTCGCCATGGCCCATCACCTGGGAGACGCAGGAATAGCCGGCGCGCTCCAGGCGGCGGCGGGTGGCGTCGAGATCCAGTTGGTCGCCGACCGCGAGCACCAAGGACTGGCCGTCCACATAGTCGCGCGGCGGCAGGCGCTGGAGCAGGGTCGCCACCGGCACCACCAGCACCCCGCGCTTGAGCCCCGGCAGCCGGTGCAGGGTCAGCAGCCGCTCCGAGACCAGTTCCGGCAGGGGCGAGAAGCAGTCGTAGGGCAGGGTCTCCCAGTCCGGGAAGCCGAGGAGCGGGATGGCGCCCTGCTCCGACCCCTCGCCCAGGAAGAAGGTCAGGGCGTCGCGCAGGCGCCCCGCCGCCTGGACATCCTCCACCAGGGCCAGCACCAGCCCGGGGTGGGCGCGCGCCGCCGCGGCGATGGCGAGCGCCGTGGCCGCGCCCTGGAGGCGGCCCCACAGCAGGCGCTCGCCGGGGCGCGTCGGCAGGGGCGGGGTCAGGGGTGAGAACAGGGCTTCGGCGGTCGACGCAAGTAGGGCAGGGGGGGTCATCGGGCTCGGGGCTGCGGTGCTCGGAAGATCGCCCGCGGGGCGAGGTTCCGAGTGGATTTGGAAGATGGCATAGCCCTGACAGGATATCTGATCGGGTATGCGCCTGCATCCATGGCGAGTCGTCGGGGTGCGCTGTCCTGGTCCTGGTCGTTGTCGTTGTCGTTGTGGTGATCGGATTGTTCTATTACGACAACGACAACGACGCCCGGTCCGTGAGAAGGATCGGCGTCAACCGAGTCGCCGCCTTGGTTCGACTTGCGGTCGGCCGCACCTTCCCCCAAGGCCGCACGCTGCGGGATCGCCCTGAGCGTCGGTTGAACTGCCCAATCGCCGCGCGACCGACGCAGACGCGCGACGACGATCGGCGCGGCCTGTTCGAGCAGGCTCAGGGTAGCGCCGAAGCACCCGCGGTCATCGTCCTGACCCGCATTACCCGGCAGAGAATGCCCGTCGCTTGGAGACCACGATGGCCCGTCCCACCCGTGCCCGCATCGACCTTGATGCCCTGCGCCACAACTTTCTCGTCGCCAGGGAACTGGCCGGGTCGGCGCGCCTGGTCGCGGTGGTCAAGGCCAACGGCTACGGCCACGGGGCGGTGCCGGTGGCCCGCGCCCTGGTCGGGGCGGCCGATGCCTTCGGGGTCGCGTGCGTGGAGGAGGCCCTGGAGTTGCGCGAATCCGGGATCAGTGCCCCCATCCTCCTGCTGGAGGGGGTCGTGACCCCGGACGAACTCGCGCTGGTCGATCGGCACCGTCTCGCCATGGTGGTCCACCAGCGGGAGCAACTGGAGTGGGTCCAGGCGGCCCGCCCGGCGCGGCCGCTCGCCTGCTGGCTCAAGCTGGACTCCGGGATGCACCGCCTCGGCCTGACACCGGAGGCCTTCGCCGCCGCCTACGCGCAACTGGCCGCCTGCCCCGCGGTCGGCGACCTGGTGCTGATGACCCACCTGGCCCGCGCCGATGAGCCGCAGCACCCCTATACCAGGCAGCAACTGGCGCTGTGCGCCGAGGTCTGGGAGGGGCTCGCGGCACCCCGCAGCCTGGTCAGTTCCCCCGGCCTCATCGCCTGGCCCGCGGGCATCGCCGACTGGGTGCGCCCCGGCATCATGCTCTACGGGGCCTCGCCCCTGGGCGATGGGCACCCGTCGGCCGCCCGGCTGCGCCCGGTCATGACCCTGGAGTCCGCCCTGATCGCGGTGCGCGACCTGGGGCCCGGGGAGGCGATCGGCTACGGCGGGCGCTTCGTCTGCGCGCGCCCGACCCGGGTGGGGGTGGTCGCGGCCGGTTATGCCGACGGCTATCCCCGCCACGCCCGCGACGGCACCCCGGTGGCGGTCGCCGGCCGCCCGACGCGCCTCATCGGCCGGGTCTCCATGGACATGCTGACGGTGGACCTGACCGAACTGCCGCAGGCCCATATCGGGGATCGGGTGGAACTCTGGGGCGGACAGGTCAGCGCCAACGCCGTGGCCGCGGCCAGCGACACCATTGCCTATACGCTCTTCACCGGGGTGACCGGCCGGGTGCCGCTGCGCTATGAGCCTGCCGACGGCGATGCCGCCGAGGGCCGCAGCACATAAAGCCGGTACCCCTCAGACGATTGAAGTTGGGGCAGGAAAATTGGACAGGATTAACAGGATTTCGCAGGATTTACAGGATTGCCGATAACTGGATTGACTGCGACTGCATCCTGTTAATCCTGTCTATTTGCATCCGGTTGCCACGGTCTTCGACGACTGGCTTGTAGCCTCTGGCTTATCGGTCTGCGGAGAAGTCCCGGCCGAGGTGTCTTGTCCGCCAATGAACGCCAATCAACGCCCATGAGTAGCGGATGACATGTCGAACAATCCACTGACCCATCACGAGATCCTGACCCTCGCCGAGCCCTTCTCCCGGGGCGGGCGCCAGGTGGACCTGGCCGCCACCGACCGGCCGGAGCGGCGCCTGGTGTTCAAGGCCCGGGAACTTGCGGCCGCGCCGCCCCTGGGGGAGCCGCTGCGGGAGGAACTGGTCCTGGAGAACCCGCGCCCCGACCTGTATCGGCTGACCCGGACCTTGACGACGCAGACCGGGCTGGCGGCGACACTGCGGGTGGAGGGGCAGGGGCCGCAGGGATTGGTCGAGGGCTTGGAGCGGATCGATCCGCAGGGGCAGTTCGAGGTGCGCCACGGGGTCATGGTGGCGCGCAGTTATCGGCTGGCCGCCGCTGCACACGAGGGTACGCAGGCGCCCGCTGAGGCGCCGCCCCCGGTCCTGGCGCAGGCCGTTGCTGACCTGGGCGGCGTCGTGATGACCTTCGACGCCATGACCGGCCCCGGCTGGCCGGTGGAGATCCGCCTGGTCCCCGCCGCGGACCGCGCCTTCGACCCGCCGGAAGACCTGCTGGCGGTGCTCGGGTGGAGTTGGAGGTCGATCAAACGCTTCACCCAGGGGTGGCGCGCGGACCTGCGGGTCGCCAAGCGCGAGCCCGCACGCACCCCCGACTGCGAGCGCAAACTGGTCCGTACCCTGGATCACCTGGTGCTGGTCCTGGGGGCGCCCCCGGCGCGCTTTCACGCGCGTTTTCGGCGTGCCCGCTGGGTCTTCGTCGGGCGGCGGGTGGCCGGGATGCTGGCGGTGCTGGGGGCGCTCGCCGCCGGGCCCCTGATCCTGTGGGTCGATCCGCAGAGCGATTCGGTGCTGCGTATGCTGGCCTTCAACAGCCCGAACTTTCTCCTCTTCGCCTGGTTCCTCATGCGCGACATCCCCAGTGTCCGGCCGCCGCGCATCCCGGCGCCCCTGCCGGCGAGCGCCTGGGAGCCGCTCGCGCCCCCGCGGCCCAGGCCCCTTCCGCGGCCGGACGCCGCGCCCGCCGCGGCGGCATCGCCGGCCCGCCGGCGGCGCGCCGTCCGGTGGCTGGTCGGGGTTCTGCGACCGGGGAAGAAAGAATATTCGTCCGCAAATGAACGCCAATGAACGCAAACAATGAATATCCCCGCCGTCTCCATCGCCGCCGTCAAGGCGGCACTGATCGAACAGTACGCGGAGCCGCGGCTGCGCCATCGCGCCTCCATGCTGTGGGGCAGCCGGGGGGTGGGCAAGTCGTCCATCGTCCGCCAGGTGGCGGCGCATTTCGGGGTGCCGCTGGTCGATCTGCGCCTCACCACCATCGAGCCGGTGGATATCCGCGGCGCCATCTGGGTCGACGAGCGCCAGGCCAAGACCGTGTGGTTTCCGCCCGAGTTCCTCCCCGGGCCGGACCAGCCCAACGGCATCCTGTTCTTGGATGAACTGACCGCGGCGGACCAGCGGCTACAGATCTCCGCCTATTCGCTGATTCTGGACCGGCGGGTCGGACACTACGAACTCCCCGACGGCTGGCAGGTCATCGCCGCCGGCAATGCCAGCTTCCACGGGGCCGTGGCGCACGACATGGGCACGGCGCTGTCGGATCGGATGTTCCACTTCAATGTCCAAACGGTGATCGACGCCTTCCTCGCCCACGCCCTGACCATGGGCTTCGCCCCGGAGGTGCTGGCCTATCTCAAGGTGCGCCCGGACAAGCTGGACGATACGGCGGCCCAGCTCGCGGGCGACCACCTGGTGGGGGCGAGCCCCCGGGGCTGGGAGGACATCTCCAACGTCCTGCAGTCGCGCCTCTCGGAGCCGGCCAAGCGGGTCTTCGTGCAGGGCCGGATCGGCGCCGCCAACGCGGCCGAGTTCTTCGGCGTGCTCAAAGAGATCCAGGCCGGGGTCGACGTGCTGCGCCTCCTGGCCGCCGCCCCCGGCGCCGCGACCGCGGCCCTGCTCCCCACGAGCCTCGACGGGCTCTACGGCATGCTCTACGGCCTGCTCGCCGCCACCCGGGATGAGGTGAGCCTGGCGCGCGCCCTGGAGATCATCGAGCAACTGCCGGATGCCCGGGGCCAGACCCCGCTGCCCATCCGCGAGGCCCAGACGCTCGCTATGGAACTGCTGTTCCAGCGCGCTCTGGAGAGCGGCCTGGAGGCGGCGATTTACGGAAGCGACCCCTATCGACGCTATGTCGCGCAGCGCAAGGTCGATGGGTTGGAGGCCTAGGTGACGAGTCAAGGACAAGTCAGCCTCAATCGTTGTCGTTGTCGTGGTCGTAATCGGAGAAGCGATGCACTGTGGGGCCTCGATCATGAATCCGGCGCGATCCCGGCCGGCACTCGTCGCGGCGACCGGTGGCCGGAGTTATGATCAAGGCCCACTTTGGGGGGCGAGAGAATCCGCGGCGCTACGATAACCTCGATTACGACAACGACAACGACAACGATAACCACAACCACAATGGCGGTAAAAGCATTCGCTAATGGACGTGTTTAACTTATCGACGATTGTCCACACCCACCGCGGCACCCGCGCTATCCAGCGGCTGGTCGAGTACGCCCCCTCCAGCGGCGGGCTGGCCCTCTGGATCAACCATCGCGACCTGTGCGAGGCTCCCGCCGCCGTCACCGCCGCCAACGACGGCTGCACCATCTTCTATGGCCCCGGGTTCGAGTCCCTGTCGCTCCCCGCGCAGGCCGCCCTGGTCGCCCATGAGGTCCTGCACGTCGCCCTGCGCCACCGCCCGCGTTACGCGGCCCTGCGCGGCGTACTGGGGGATGTCGATCTGCAACTCTTCAACCGCTGCGCCGACGCCATCGTCAACAGCGCCCTGGGGCACCTGACCTGGCTGGAACTGCCCGCGTCGGCCGTCACGCTGGAACAGGTCCTGCTCGAGGCCTTGAACCGGCGCGAGACCCCGGAGCAGGCCCTGCTCGCATGGGACCTGGAGCGGCTCTACCGCGCCATCGACGACCGCGGACCGAGCGTTCCGGCCCTGGGGCGCCGCGGCTCCAGTTCCCGCCGCGAGGGCGCGCAGGGAAGCGCCGGGGAGCAGGCTGGCGACGCGCAAGAGGACGGGGCAAGTGCCGGGACCTGGCGCCCCGATGGTCCGCGCGCCGCGCTCGTCAGGCGTCTGGGCGGCGACGTCCTCGATGACCTGTGGCCCGGCCCGGACGAGGACCGCCCCGAGGATGCCCCGGAGCAGGCCCGCGCCTGGGGCGAGCGCCTGCTGCGCGCCCACACCGGCGACGGTCAATTCTCCCTGCTGCGCACCCTGCTGGCCGACCTGCCGCGGGTCCGCACCCCCTGGGAGCACCTGCTGCGTACCCACCTGACCCGTGGACTCTCGCTGCAGCCCGGGCTCTCCTGGTCGCGCCCGGCGCGCTCCTATCAGGCCAACAAGGGCCGCGTCGGCGCCCATGGGCGCCTGCCCTGGGAACCCGGCCGCACCGCCGCCCGGGCGGTTGCCCGGCTGGTGGTGATGGTGGACTGCTCCGGCTCCATCGAGGACCCGCTCCTGGACCGCTTCGCCCAAGAGGTCGAGGCCGCCAGCCGCCGCCTGGAGGCGCGCATCATCGTCATCATCGGCGATGAACGGGTCACCGCGGTGCAGACCTTCGAGCCCGGCCGCTCCAACCTGCGCGAGATCGTCTTCAACGGCGGCGGCGGGACCGACTTCACCCCCCTGCTGCGCGAAGCCGACCGCCATCGACCGGATCTCGGTCTCTTCCTCACCGACCTGCAGGGTCCGGCCGACTGGCGCCCTGCCTGGCCGGTCATCTGGGCCGTGCCGGTCGCCTACCAGGATGCCGCGGCGCCGTTCGGGCGCAAACTGGTGTTGGGTTGATGGCAGGCCCGCGCCGACTTGCGCCGTTCGGCGTGCCGCATCAACCGGCCCTCGTCCGAGCGCCCCGGCGCAGTCGGCGTGATCCCCGGCAACCGAGGCCCGAGCTGCACCGAGAGTATTCCCATAGGATGGGCAGCGCGTAGCGATGCCGATCTGGTTTCCGGCACTTTCTCAAGTTGGTCCGCCGCTCAGGCGCTCCCCTCCAGAAAGGGATAATCGGTATAGCCGTGTTGATCGCCACCGTAAAAGGTGGCCTGATCGGGCTCGGTGAGCGGGGCATTGCGCCGCAGGCGCTCCACCAGGTCCGGGTTGGCGATGAAGGGCCGGCCGAAGGCGATCAGGTCGGCGGTGTTCGCGGCGCGCGCGGCCAGGGCCAGCGCGCGGGTGTAGCCGTTGTTGGCGATATAGGTACCGCGGAAGAGTGGGCGCAGGGTGTCGAGCTTGAAACTGGAGCCGGTCTCGCGCGGGCCGCCGGTCACCCCCTCCACGACATGCAGGAAACCGATACCGCGCGCCGAGAGTTCCCGTACCACCTGGGTGAAGAGCGGCTCCGGGTTGCTGTCGGCGATGTCGTTGGCGGGGGAGAGCGGGGCGAGGCGCACGCCGACCCGATCCTGCGGCCAGACCCCGAGCACGGCCTCGGTAACCTCCAGCAGCAGACGGGCGCGGTTTTCGATGCTGCCGCCATAGGCGTCGGTGCGCCGATTGGTCTGGTCACGCAGGAACTGATCGAGCAGGTAGCCGTTGGCCGAGTGGATCTCGACCCCGTCGAAGCCGGCCGCTTGTGCGTTTTCCGCCGCGTGCCGGTAGTCGTCGATGATGCCGGGCAGTTCCGAGAGTTCCAGGGCGCGCGGCGTCACCATGTCCACCATTTCCCGGCCGGTGAACACCTGCCCCTGCGCCTTCACCGCCGAGGGGGCTACCGGCAGGGCGCCGCCTTCCTGCAGCTCGGGGTGCGAGATGCGCCCGACGTGCCAGAGTTGGATGACGATCTTGCCCCCCTTGGCGTGGACCGCCGCGGTGACCTGCCGCCAACCCGCGACCTGGGCCTCGTTGTAGATGCCCGGGGTCTGGATGTAGCCCTTGCCCTGGGGCGAGATCTGCGACGCCTCACTGATGATCAGGCCGGCGCCGGCGCGCTGGGCGTAATAGGTGGCCATCAAGGGCGTGGGCACATCCCCGGCCGCGGCGCGGCTGCGCGTCAGCGGGGCCATCACGATGCGGTTGGCGAGTGTCAGGCTGCCGAGTTGGTAGGGCTGAAAGAGGTCGCTGTGGGTGTCGTCGCTCATGGGTTGGTCCGGTATCTGTGGGTTACGGGGGCCATGAATTATTGCACTGTCTGCCGCCTGGGTACCGTTCGATTGCAGACAGACCCCGGGGCATGATCGTTGTCGTTGTCGTAATCGTTGTCGTAATCGGAGCAACGATGCAATTTGCGGTGCGAGAGAATCCAGGGCGCTACGCTAAGGCAGCGTGTGGCGGGCCGCGGCGTTCAGGGGGTGCCTGGCGGGGCGCCCGCTCAGCGCGGCGCCGCCTGCCCGGTGGTCTGGGTGGCCTCCGAGAGTTGGCGCAGCCGCTCGATTTTCTGCGCGTATTGGTGCCGGATTTGCGCCTTCCTGGCCTCCTTTTCCTGGATCGCGGCCTGGCTGTTGCGGATGGAGCGATCGGCCTTGTCGATGTCGGCGCCCAGGTCAGGCGGGATCATCTGCCCGGCGCGCTCCAGGTCGGCGGCCTTGGCCCGCAGGCCGTCCAGCCGCAGCTCTTGCTGGCGCATGTTACTGCGGTCGATTTCGCTCAGCCGGTCGAGGGTCGCCAGTTCGTCGCCAAGCGCCGCGTTCAGTTCGGCCTCCGAGCGGTATTTCGCCCGCAGCGCATCGTCGGCCTCGTGCTGGGTCCGGGCCTGCGCTTGCGCTTGGCCTTCCAGCCTCACCCGTTCCAGATCCTCGGCGGTCGGGGTGGGGGCCTCCTGGCGAATCGGCTTGCCCCCGCCGGACCCATAGACGCTGACGCCGTCGCCGCCCTGGCCCGGCGGTACAAGGTCGCCGCATTCCCGCACCCCGTCCGCGCCGGTCCAGCACTTGTGCTCCCGCGCCGCGGCCGCGAGCTGGGCTCCGGTCAGGCCGAGCAGCAGGAGGGCGGTGCCCCAGACGGCGACGTGGTGGTGATGCGGATGGGATTGCATGATCATCGCTTGCGTCCTCAGCCCGCCTGCACCGCCGCCAGCGCGGTCATGTTGAGCAGGCCGCGCACCGAGGTGCTGGTGCTCACGATGTGTGCCGGGCGGTCGGCGCCCAGCAGCATGGGTCCGACGTTGATGGAACTGCTGCCCCCGGCCGTGGAGCGCAGCAGGTTGAGCGCGATATTGGCGGCGGCCTGGTTGGGCATGATGAGCAGGTTGGCGCGTCCGGTGAGCCGGGAGTCCGGGAAGCGCCGCGCGCGCAGTTCCGGGTCCAGGGCCAGGTTGGGCTGCATCTCGCCCTCCACCTCGAGCGCCGGGTCGCTCGCGCGCAGCAGTCGCAGGGCCTCGCACATCTTCTCCGCGGAGGGGGTGTGGCGGGTGCCGAAGTTGGAGTGTGAGCACAGCGCGATCTTGGGCTCGAGCCCGAAGCGGGCGACCTGCGCCGCGCACAGGCGCGCGATCTCCGCCAGGTCCGCGGCGCTCGGGTCCTCCTGCACATAGGTGTCGGCGATGAAGAGCGGCCCCTGCGACAGGATGACCGCGTTCATGGCCGTAAGCCGATGGACCCCGGGGGCGCAGCCGATGATCGCCTGGACGTGCTCCAGGTGGCGCAGGTAACGCCCGACCACGCCGCAGATCATGGCGTCCGCATCGCCCGAGCGCAGCACGGCCGCGGCGAGCACGGTCGGGGATTTGCGCACATACTCGCGCACCTCCGTGAGGGTATAGCCGCGGCGCTTGACGCGCTCGTAGACGGTCGTGCAGTGGGTGTCGAAGCGCGGGTTCTCCGACGGGATGATCAGGTCGAAGTCCTCCCCGGGGCGGATGGAGAGCCCCAGGTCCTGCAACCCCTGGCGGATCTGTTCCGGCCGGCCGATGAGCAGGGGCCGGGCGATCCCCTCGCTCACCGCCTGCTGCGCGACCTGCAGCACCTTCTCCTGCTCGCCCTCGGCGAACACCACCCGCCGCCGCGGCGCGGCGCGGGCGTGGTCGAAGACCGGCTTCATGGTCATGCCGCTGCGGAAGGCGCGCAGCGACAGGGTATTACGATAGGCGTCCAGATCCGCGATAGGGCGGCTGGCCACGCCCGACTCCATGGCTGCGCGGGCGACCGCGGGGGCCAGGTGGGCCATGAGCCGCGGGTCGAAGGGCCGCGGGATCAGGTACTCGGGGCCGAAGCTCAGGCCCTGGCCGCCATAGGCCGCGCGCACGATGTCGGACGGCTCCGCCATCGCCAGATCGGCGATGGCATGAACACAGGCGATCTCCATCGCCTTGTTGATCCGGGTCGCACCGCAGTCCAGAGCGCCGCGGAAGATGAAGGGGAAGCACAGGACGTTGTTGACCTGATTGGGAAAGTCCGAGCGACCGGTGGCGATGATGGCGTCCGGGCGGGCGGCGCGGGCCAGATCCGGCATGATCTCCGGGTTCGGGTTGGCGAGCGCCATGATGATGGGGCGCTGCGCCATCCGGGCCAGCCACTCGGGTTTCAGCACCCCCGCCGCGGACAGCCCCAGGAACAGGTCGGCGCCGACGATCGCCTGCTCCAGGGTGCGCAGGTCGGTGTCCACCGCATAGCGGTCCTTGTAGGGGTCCATCACCTCCGGGCGCCCGCGGTAGACCACACCCGCGATGTCCGTGACCATGATGTTCTCAGGTCTAAGCCCCAGTTCCACTAAGAGGTCCAGGCAGGCGAGCGCCGCCGCGCCGGCCCCGGCCGTCACCAGGCGCACCGACCCGATGTCCTTGCCAACCACCCGCAGGCCGTTCAGGATCGCCGCGCAGACCACGATGGCGGTGCCGTGCTGGTCGTCGTGGAAGACCGGGATGCCCATGCGCTCCTGGAGCGCCTGCTCGATGATGAAGCAGTCCGGGGCCTTGATGTCCTCCAGATTGATGGCGCCGAAGGTGGGCTCCAGGCGCGCCACGGTCTCGATGAACTGCTGCGGGTCGCGCTCCTCGATCTCGATATCGAACACGTCGATATCGGCAAATTTCTTGAACAGCACCGCCTTGCCTTCCATCACCGGCTTGCTCGCGAGACTGCCGATGGGGCCCAGGCCCAGCACCGCGGTGCCGTTGGTGATGACCCCGACCAGGTTGGAGCGGGCGGTATAGAGGGCGGCGGTCTGCGGATCGCGCACGATCTCCTCGCAGGCGACCGCCACCCCGGGGGAGTAGGCGAGCGCCAGATCGCGCTGATTGGCGAGCGGCTTGGTCGCCTTGATCTCCAGCTTGCCGGGGCGGGGGTACAAGTGGTACGCGAGGGCGTCCTGTCTCAGATCGTCGGACATAGTGGTTCTCGTGGAGGGGGTCGCCCGAGGGGGTCGCTCGCGGCGCGCGAAGACCGGTCATTGTGCTGCGCCGACCCGGGTTCGGCAACCACCCGAGCGCCCCGCCGTAGGGTCCGCTGCGCGGACCATTCCCCCCGCCCGCCCGGAGGGGCGTCACCGTAAGCGTCGCGCAGCGACCCCGTGGGAGCGGCTTCAGCCGCGACGAGCCCAGCGCGGGAGATGCGGCATCGCCGTCCCCGCCGCGGCGCCGCATCGCGACCGGATGCCGCCCAATCGAGGAACTCTCGTCGAGGGGGTCGCGGGCGATGTCGTCGAACCGGTCGACCCATATTGGACCTCGATCAGCACCAACTCGCCGCGGTGGTTGCGCACCTTCAGATCCAGGCGGTTGCAGCGGTCGTCGGCCGCGTCGCGGTGCGACTCCGATTCCAGGACCTCCATGATCCGTGTTTCACCTGGGCGGCCTTCGGTCGCGCCATCGATAAAGCTTGGTATCGCCAAACCCCGCATCACCGAGTCGCGCTGCCTGCAATACGAACTGGTGTTTGCGTGAAACTTGTCGCGCGCTTGATGAGCGAGTACGACCGAGGAACCGGATGCGGGAAAACTGCGCCATTATGTAGCAGCCGCACATGATCCAACCCGGCCGAACCGGGAGAATCTCCCCTCACCTGATAGCGAGGAGTCGGATTCATGGCGGAGTTACACGTAATGAGCGCATTGGTGGCGAAGCGGGGCGAGTTGGCCGGGCAGGCGCAGCTGTGTCACCAGGAATTGCAGCGGCTGGCGGCGGAGTTGGGGCATCTGGACGCGATGATCCGGCTGTTCGCCCCGGCGTACGACCTCGGCGCGATTCGGGCGCGCAAACGGCGCCGCGGCCAGCGTTGGTTCGCGCCGGGGGAATGCCAGCGGCTGGTATTGGAAGTCCTGCGCGATGCCGACGGGCCTTTGTCGGACCAGGGTGTGGCGGAGGCCGTTGCGGTGCGCAAAGGCTTGCAGGAGCGCCCCGAGGTCCTGGCGGCGCTCCACAAGACGAGCCTGGCGATGCTGCGGCGCCTGACCGGCAAGGACGCGGCGCGGGCACACTTGGTGAGGATGTCGGAGAAGATCTCCCCCGTTGGACCAGCGCCGGGTGTCCTCGCGATAGGCCGCCTCGTTGGCGTAGCCAAAATGGGCATCGGCAGAGTTGGCCCGGGCGAGGATGATTTCAGCGGCGGTCTGCCGCGTCACTTCATACTGCAGCAGGTTTTGCACCGTGGCGAAAAATTGCTGGGTGGTCTGATCGGTCTTGTCGTAATCGGCGGCCAGTGCGAACAGGTCGCGCACTTTTTGATAGAACCGCTTTTCCGAGGCGCGGATGTCGCGGATGCGCGCCAGCACGCTCGATCAAGAACTGCATGGCCTCGAAGCCGTTGTCGCCGTGGGCAAAGCCGGTGTGACTGAGGAAGCCGAGATAGCCCTTGTTGACCTGGACCCGCTCGGGCATCTCCGGCCCGTCCCCGCTGACCGCACCCTTCGCGCCCTGGGCCGAGATGGTGCCGGGGCCGTTGGATGCGGTCAGCCCGAGCAGCACCGAGAAGGCGAAGCGCCCATCGGCATCGGGTCGGCACCCCAGCAAGGCCAGGTAGGCGGTCTCGGTGAAGCTCCAGTCGTCGATCAGGGATTGCACCGGGACGCCGCCGAACTGATCCGCGCCCTGGCGGGACGGGTTCACCGATGCGCCGACGATCGTCGCCGCGACGCGCAGGTGCCAGGGCAGGTTGGTCAGGGTCGTCACCGAGATCCGCTTGTGCAGCAGCGGGCGCCAGGCGACGTGGAAACAGATGGCGGCGAGCACGGCGTCCGCGCTCGGGTGGCCGCCCCGTGCGGCGGCCAGGCCGGTCAGGTAGCGCAGGATGGCAGTCTCGAGCGCGCCGCGGGCACTCGCTCCCGCGAGCATTGCCTCGGCCAAGGGGTCCAGCTCGGCGGCCAACAGCGTGCCGGCCTGCTCCGCAGAGGTGGCGGCGATGCGGGCAGCGACGGCGACGTGCGGATCAGCCAAGTCCGTGATGCCTGACTGCCGAAAGACCTCCAGCAGCGTCTGCACGGCCGTGCGGGCACCCTCCACCATCTTGGGCCCGATCAGCGCGACCGCCGCGCACAGCGCTGTGTTCGGGCTGCTTCCGGCCTCGCGGGCGGCGTGCGCCGCGGCGAGCATCGGCGTGCCATGCAGGTCGACATAGGCGTTCAGCGCGACATTGGCGAGCGCGCGACCGGTGTCGTCGGGCTACTCGCGCACCAGGGCCAGGACCAGGTTTTCCTCGTAGGCACGGGTCGCGAGATCCAGGATGCTGAGGCCGTGCAGCCGCGTGATCTGAGTCTCCGGGTCCATCATGGAGGCCCCGGAGGCGTCTTTCATCACCTCCCGCGGTGGGATGACGCCGACCTGGCGGTTGACTGCGTCGATCTGCTCCTTGAAGGGCTCGACGGCCGGCACCGATTTGACGTCGAGCGCCGCGGGCAACGCGAGCCCGGTGTCATCGGCGAACCAGCACTTCATCGACAGGTCGCCGATCGGAGCGAAGTCCGGTTGCCGGCGATTGAGCGCCATCACGGCGGTCATGGCCGACGGGATGTCGGCGATGTTGGTGACGACCGCACCCTTGGCCGAGAAGACCGGGTGATCGGCGGTATAGATGGCATCGACGCCGAACTTCTCCATGAACCAGCGCTCCTTGGCGGCGGCATTGTCGCCGCTGCCGGCGATGGCACCGGCGTGGCCGCAGGCCTTGGTCAACCGGTCCTTCCAGCGCCCGACGATGCAGGCGATCACCGGCTTCTCGAACACCAGGTCCCGTTCGTAGTAACCGCCAGGCTCGATGTACATCACGGCGGCATGGCTGCGGCGGTCGTTGTGGAAGGCGTTCGTGAACTCGGCGGCTGCGAAGTGGATATAGACGTCCTTGCCGGACGACAGCGACACGGTGGTCCCCCAGCCGGCGGTCAGCAGGTAGACGGCGATCGTGGTCGTGAAGTTGCCGGAGTTCGAGTAGATCGCGACCGTACCCGGCACCAGCGACTCGGCCGGATGGGTGCCGCCCAGCGCCCCGCCGATGCGCACATGGTGGTGGGCATCGGCGATGCCGAGACAGTTGCCGCCGAAGACGTCGACACCCTGCAGTTGACAGTACTGGCGGATGATCCGGGCATCGCTGAGCGGGACCTTCTCGGTCAGGATGACCACGCGGGTGAGCAGGGGGTTGACCCGCACCGCCTCGATGACCGCGTCACTGACCCCGGCCGGCGGTACGGCCTTGATCATAAATCCGGCCAAGACCTAGCGTAGGGCTTGGTTAACCCCCACTGGAGAGCGGCAGGACCCGCGAAATTGTGTACCCTTGGAAGTGCAAACAAACCGAGGGAGAAGCACGATGTTCGAAGGTCCTGCCGGGATCGACTTTAGCGCAGACATCGGGTCGACGCCATCGGGCGTGGTCCGGCGGTCGGCCGGCGGTGGGTCGTGAAGCACCGCTCGCGCCTGGAGCGAGCCGAACAGCGCGGGGCGGCCGTGGCCCGCTTGGCGACGGGGCAGCCGCAACGCCACGTCGCCGCCGAACTGGGCGTGGCGCGCAGCACCTTGCAGGACTGGTGCAAGCCGACCCCGGTCGGCGCGGCCCCGGCGGTGTTGGCAGCCTTCGTGGCGACCCCTGAGGGCGTGCAGTGGCTGCACCAAGTGGTGGTGGCGGCGCACTTCGTCATCACGCTGCACGGCGGTGCCGGGGTGCGGATGGTGTGTGAATTCTTGAAGTTGAGTGGGTTGTCGGCGTTCGTCGGCGCGAGCTATGGCACCCACCAGGCCCTCAATGCGGCCTTGGAGGAGATGGTGGTCGCCGTGGCGCGTGAGCAACGGGCGGCGTTGGCGGTGGGCATGCCGCACCGCGCGATCACGGCGTGCGAGGATGAGACCTTTCATCCGCAGATTTTGTTGGTCATGTTGGAGCCGGTGTCGAACTTTCTGCTGCGCGAACAGTACGCCGCCGATCGCACGGCGGCCACCTGGACGCAGGCGTTGCGCGCGGGTCTGGACGGCTTGAACGTGACCGTGATCCAGGGCACCAGCGACGAGGCCACAGCGTTGCGCCGCCATATCCAGACGGATTGTGCGGCCCATCATTCCCCGGACCTGTTTCATGTGCAACAGGAGGTGTCCAAGGGCACCAGCCTACACTTGGTCCGCCACGTGAAACAGGCGGGCGCCAGCGTCGCGGCCGCCCAGACGTCGCTGGACGCTGAGCGGGCGACCGCGCAGGCCTATGACGCCCAATCCCCGCGTCCGCGCGGGCGCCCACCGGCGTTCGCGCCCCGCATTGAAGCCGCCCTGGCGGTCGTGGTGCAGGCCGAAGCCGATCAGGTACAGGCGCAAGCGCGTCAGGCCGAGGCCCGTGAACTGGTGCGTGAGTTGGGGACCCTCTATCACCCCTATGAGTTGGAGCAGGGACAGGCGCAGCCCGTGGCGCGCATCGCGCAACGCTTTGCCGACGTGTGGACGCGGCTGCAACAGCTGGCCGACGCGGCCGATCTGCCAACGCGCGCCCGTGAGCGCCTGGCCAAGGCGCAGCGCCTGACGATTCAGTTCCTTGCCACCATTACCTTTTTCTTTGCGACCGTGCAGGCCAAGGTCGAGGCGCTGAATCTGCCGCCCGCCGTGGAACTGGCGTTGCTCACGCAGCTGATTCCGGCGCTCTACCTCGAGCGCGTCGCCAATCGCAGCACGCTCGCTGAACCGCGCCACCGTCTGCACGCCCTGAGCCGGCAGTTGCTCGAACCGCTGCGCCAACGCGATCATCCGCTCCAGGCCCTCCCAGAGGCCGAGCGCGCGCGCCTCGAACAGGTGGCCGGTGACTGCGCCGACCTGTTCCAGCGCAGCAGTTCCAGCGTGGAGGGGCGCAACGGCCAACTGTCCCTACATCACCATGGCCGACATCGCCTGAGCGACCGCAAGCTCGAGGCACTGACCGCCGTACATAACTTCCACCTCCGTCGCCCCGACGGGACCACTGCCGCTGAGCGCTTCTTCGGCCGGGCCCACGAAACGCTGTTCGCGCAGGTGCTCCAGCGCATGCCGTTGCCCCCGCCGCCAGCGCGCCGACGACCGCGCCCGCCCAAGCCGCCCGCGCTCCTGCCGGTAGCGGCGTAACGGGGGTGGCCGGAACGATGATCAAGGCCGGCGGTACATAGACGACCGCGACATTGAAGCGGTGGCCGGCCTCCAGGGCCTCGGAGACCGTATTGTAGACCGGGATGTCGTTGAGTTCGGTCTTCAGCACTGAGCCGGAGCGCCCCGGCTGCACGCCGCAGACCACGTTGCCGCCGGAGTAGGTATGGCTGATCGGGGTCACCGTGCGGCTCTCGTTGCCGAGGATGTTCAGTACGCACACCCGGTCGTCGCGGGTCGCGAGCTGGGCCAGGTTACCGTTGCCGACAAAATAATGGGGGAACTCGGGGATACCCTTGCGGCGCATGGCGCCGAGGAACTGGGAGTCGTTGGCAGACATAGCGAATCTCGTGTTGCGGGCGGGTTGGTCGGGCTTGTGTTAAGTAACGAGTCAAGAACAAGTTAACCACTGATACAATCGCTGTGCTTAGTCGTTGTCGTTGTCGTTGTCGTAATCGAGATTACGATACCCGCGAGGATTTTCTCGTACCTCGTCGTTTTACTTTCGGCCTGCTCATGCCCGAAGCGAATCGCTTATCCGATTACGACAACGACAACGACAACGACAACGAACGCTGGTTGTCTAACCGCTTTCTGACTCGTTACTTGAGAGGCCCATCTGGCGGCCGATCTCGGCACGGCCCCCATTGCGCATCCAGGAGTCGATGTCGCGGGCGTAATTGACCACGCCGCTCATGGCCGAGTCGTGGCCGAACATCCGATACGGCAGCCCGAGCCCGTCGAGGGTGTCCCTGAGATACGCCATACCGCGGATCAGGTTCGGTCCGCCGCGCCCGACGACGACGAACAGCGGCCGCCGGCCCTGGGTGTTGAAATAGTCCCGCAAGGCATCGGCCATGGCCCGGAAGGTGGTGTAGATGTCCGTGTTGTTGGCCTTGCCGCCGATGATGAACAGCACGTTGCTCTGCGCGAGCCAGTACTTGTAGACGATGCGGCTGATGTCGTACATCTTCTCGTACGGCGGGTTGCCGCCGAAGTCCGAGGAGATGTTGCCGGCGTCGCCCAGCAACTCGGTGACCAGCGCGTTGGCACCGCCGCCGAAGGTCATGGCCGTGATGGTGCCCTGGTCGTTGATCACGAACACGTCCGACTGGCCCTGGTAGGTCCGCAGCGCGTTGACCTCGATCTCGAAGGCCGAGTCGCTCGCGGATTCCAGGTTGTCGGGCAGACTCAGCCGATGCCAGGTCGGGTCGTCGCCGTCGAAGGCGCATTTGAAGTCACAGGCGACGGGGCTCAACCGCCCCTGACCCGTCGGCATCATGCGGATGGGATTGAGCTCCAGCATACTCATGCCGTAGTTATTGAAGAGGTCCCACAGCTTCGGCAGGTGCTGCACCAGCGGGCTGATGATCTCGCGCGGCGCGTCGATGCTGTCCAGCGCATTGGCGACGATGAACCCCTTGAAGCCGGTCAGGGCATCGAATGGGATGGTCGCGATCTGGTCGGGCGCCAGGCCTTCGATATCGACGCCGCCGTGGTGGGTGATGGTCAGCGTCGGGGCCCGGTAGCGGGTCGCGTCCGCGATCGACACATAGATCTCGTGCTCGGCCGGGACGGCACCCTCGAAGGTGACGCCCTCTGCCTTGGCCACCTGATTGCCGACCCGGTGCTCGACGAAGAACAGCCGCTCCTTCTCGCGCATTGCAGTGGCCAGGTCGGTCGCCCGCCCGATCAACCCGGACTTGCCCTTCTTGCCGATGCCGCCCTTGAAGATGGGCTTGATCAGCACACTACCCCAGCGGTCGATCAGGTCCTTGACCTGCGCGCCACTCGCGTCCGGACCCAGCACCTGCGCGGTCGGATAGTCCACATACTCAAGGAGCTTTGCCCCCCACAGCATCCCGGTGATGTGCATCGTTGTATCCCCCCGCCTGCGCGGAAAACCTCATTATCTAAAGAACTTGGTTTTGATCTTAGGTGCCGGTGCGAGCAAGGGTCAAGCGCCTTGATGATCGTTTCGGCAGCCGGTGCCCGGGACGCACGCCGGCCAGGACCGGCTGGTCGGACTCGTCGAAATCGCTCGCGACGGCGGCGGCGCTCAAGGTCTGGAACCGGCCGTGGGCGGCCAAGCACCGCAACGCGGGTTTGCACCGGATCGCGGAAGAATATTAGAATCCTCTAAATTGTCACTCCGCCACTTCAGGTTCAGGTCGCCCCATGCAGGACCCCAGTCTCCACCCGGACGCAGACCTCGACCGGGTCGGGGATTTCCCGGGAGGCACCCTTCGGGCGACTGACACTGTGGCTGGGCCGGCCGCGTGTCGAGGACCCCAGACACGCGGCGTGCCTCGTCGCCGGGCGCGACCGGATGCCGGCCCTGATCCTGCTCTTCGCCAAGCAATCCGGCACCCCCAACGCGGCCCCCGACGGACTGCCGGGACCAAAGTACCTGACCGTTTCGTAACCTGTGCAATGGAGATTCCATGACGGCACCAATCGCGACTAGCCAGACGATTCTCGTGGTCGGCGGTGGCATCAGCGGCATGACGACGGCGCTCGAAGCGGCGGAATGCGGCCGTGACGTGGTCCTGGTCGAACGCAGTCCGACCCTGGGTGGACGCACCGCGCTGCTGTACCGCTATTTTCCGAAGATGTGCCATCCGACCTGCGGGCTGGAGATCAATCTGCGGCGGCTCAAGGCCAGCCGGCGCGTGCGCGTGCTGACCATGACCGAGGTGGTGGGCATCAGCGGCCGGCGTGGGGCCTACCAGGCCACGCTGAAGATCCGTCCGCGCTACGTCGATGATCGCTGTACCGCCTGCGGCGATTGTACGGCCGCGGTCAGCGCGACGATCCCCAATCCCTACAACTATGGCATGGATCGGCTCAAGGCCGCGTACCTGCCGCACGCGATGGCGTATCCGCAGCGTTATGTGCTCGACCCGTCCATCATCGGCACCGCCGATGCGGACCTGGCGAAGGCGGCTTGCAAGATCGGCGCCATCGATCTGGAGATGCAGGAAGAGACAGTCCAACTCGACGTCGGCGCCGTGGTCTGGGCGACCGGCTGGCGGCCCTACGCGGCCGAGAAGATCCAGCCCTACGGTTACGGGCGTTTCCCCAATGTCATCACCAGCGTCGAGTTCGAGCGGTTGGCCGACCCGTCCGGGCCGACCGGCGGCAAGCTGCTGCGGCCATCCGACGGCAAGGAGGCGAAGAACATCGCCTTCATCCAGTGTGCCGGCTCGCGTGACGAGAACCACCTGCGCCACTGCTCGCGGATCTGTTGCATGGCCACCCTGAAGCAGACCCAGTATGTGCGCGAGGCACTGGGCGACGCGGGGCAGTCGACGGTCTATTACATCGACATCCGCTCCATCGATCGCCTGGAGGATTTTTACCGGATGGTGCAGCGCGATGCGACCGTGCGCTTCGTCAAGTCCAAGGTCGCGCGCATCGCGCAGGCCGACAACGGCGACCCGATCCTGCACGGGGTGGACACCGAGGGCTACCACCGCTACGCCACCCCGCACGACCTGGTGGTGCTGGCGATCGGCATGGAGCCCGAGTCCAACGGCATCATCCTGCCGGACGACCTGATCACCGATGCCTGCGGCTTCATCGAGGGCTCGGCCGATGGCGGTATGTGCGGCGCCGGCTCCGCCGCCAGCCCGCTCGACGTGAACCGCTCGGCGCAAAGCGCGACCGCCGCGGCGCTGCGCGCGATGAAAGTCATTCACCAGACGGCCAGCGAGGAGGCATAAGGTGGCAGATAAAAAATTTGGGGCGTATCTGTGTACCGGCTGCGGCCTGGGCGAGGTGCTCGATTTCGGCACGCTGGAGAAGGTGGCGCAGCGCGAAGGCAAGATGCAGGTGGTCAGACGCCACGGCTTCCTGTGCAGCGCCGAGGGCGTGCAGAGCATTCGCGATGACATCGCCAATGAGGGCGTCACCCATGTCATGATTGCGGCCTGCTCGCGCCGCGCCAAGACCGAGGCCTTCGCGTTTCCGGAGGTCGCCATGGCGCGCGCCAATCTGCGCGAAGGCGTGGTGTGGGTCCTGGCGCCGGGCGCGGAGCATGATGAGGTCCGCCAGGAGATGGCCGACGACTATGTGCGCATGGGTTGCGCCGAGCTCAAGAAGATGGCGGTGCCGGCCGGCAACCCGGACTGCGCCTCGAACAAGCGCATCCTGGTGGTCGGTGGCGGCATGTCGGGTCTGACGGCCGCCATCGAGGCGGCGGAGACCGGCTACGAGGTGCTGCTGGTCGAAAAGGAACCGGCACTCGGCGGCTGGGCGGCCAAGCTGTACAAGCGCGTGCCCTTCCGCGCGCCCTATGCCGAGCCGCAGGACACGGGCCTGGCCGAGCTGGTCGCGCGCGTCACCGCGCACCCCAGGATCCGCGTGTATCTGGCCTCCACCCTGGCCGAGACGGCCGGGGCGCCGGGCCGCTTTGCGGTGAAAATCGCAGCGCAGGACGGCGCCATCACGCAGGAGACCGTCGGCGCCATCGTCCAGGCCAGCGGCTTCTCGACCTATGACCTGGCGAAGCTGCCCGAACTGGGCGCCGGGCTGCCCGGGGTGGTCGATCAGGCCGGTCTGGAGCACCTGGCCAAGGTCGCCAACGGCGGCGCCATCCAGCGCGCCGATGGTCAGGCGATACGCAGTGTGGTCTTCGTTCAGTGTGCGGGCCAGCGCGACGAGGGCGGCACCCATCTGCCCTATTGTTCGGGTCACTGCTGCGCCACCAGCGTCAAGCAGGCGATGTATTTCAAGGACGTCAATCCGGATGTCGATACGGTGGTCCTGTATACGGACCTGCGCCTGCCCGGCATGGGGGAGGATTTTTACCGCAGCGCACAGAACAAGGGCGTGCTCTTCACCAAGGGCAAGGTCAGCACGGTCACGGCGGCGGGCACGGGTTGCAGCGTGAACTTCCGCGACCTGATCCTGGACGAGGAGGTGACGCTCGGCGCCGATCTGGTGGTGTTGGCCACCGGCCAGGTGCCGAACTCGGGTGTCGACATCGACCTCCTCGTCGAGCCGGCGCCCGAGGGCCAGACGCCGCAGGGCCAGCAGAGCGCAGACCAGACCCCGGTGGACCTGCCGCCCGTCATCCTGCCGCCCTCCATCCTGAATCTGACCTATCGCCAGGGTCCCGACCTGCCGCAGCTCAAGGCCGGGCTGGCCGACTCGCACTTCATCTGCTTCCCCTACGAGACGCGCCGCACCGGCATCTACGCGGCCGGCCCGGTGCGCCGTCCCATGGACATGCTGCAGGCCACCGAGGACGCCACCGGCGCGGCACTCAAGGCCATCCAGGCGGTGGAGAACGCGGCGCAGGGCCGTGCCGCCCATCCGCGTTCGGGCGATCTGTCTTACCCGATCGTCCGCCTGGAGGGCTGCACCCAGTGCAAGCGCTGTACGGTGGAGTGCCCGTTCGGTGCCATTGATGAGGACGAGCGGCGCTTCCCGGTCTTCAACGAATCGCGTTGCCGGCGCTGCGGCACCTGCATGGGGGCCTGCCCGGTGCGCGTGATCTCGTTCGAGAACTATTCGGTTGATACGGTGGGCAGCCAGATCAAGTCGCTCGACATGCCCGACGAGTTTTCCGAAAAGCCGCGTATCCTGCTGCTGGCCTGCGAGAACGACGCCTATCCGGCCTTGGACATGGCCGGCGTGTCACGCATCGTCTATTCCGCCTTCGTGCGGGCCATTCCGGTGCGCTGCCTGGGCTCGGTCAATACCATCTGGCTCACCGACGCCCTCAACAGCGGTTGGGACGGCGTGATGCTGATGGGCTGCAAGCGCGGCGATGATTACCAGTGCCACTTCGTCAAGGGGTCGGAACTGGCGTATTACCGCATGAGCAAGATCGACGACACCCTCCAGCAGTTGAGCCTGGAGAAGGAGCGGGTGGTCAGCTTTGAGGTTGCGATCACCGACAGCCGGCGCGTCGCGACCCTGATCAACGACTATGCGGAGACGATCAAGACCATCGGCATGTCGCCGTTGAAGGGGTTCAACTGATGAACGCACTGCGTACGACCGGTAACCAGAGCGCCGCCGCGGCGGCACCCTACCGCAACGACTTCCTCAAGGAAGTCGAGGCGCGGGTCGAAGACGGCGAATGGGTCAAGATGTGCATGCAGTGCGGCGTCTGTGCCGGCTCCTGCCCATTCGGCCCTTACTGGGAGCACACGCCGCAGAAGATCTTTATGATGATCCGCGCGGGTAAGCGCGCGGAGGTGCTCGGGTCCGACGCGATGTGGATGTGCACCTCCTGCTACAACTGCGTGGTGCGCTGCCCGCGTAAGCTGCCGATCACCCAGATCATGCACGGCATCGCGAGCTATGCCCAAGAACTGGGCATGGCGCCCAAGATGCAGCCGACGCGCGACTTTTCCATCCAGTTCTGGAACAACTGCACCACGACCGGCCGGGTCAACGAACTCAAATTGACCATGGGCCTGTACTTCAAGGACGGACTGGTGGCGGGCTTCAAGCAAGGCTGGACCATGCGCAAGATCGCGCTGGGGCTGGTCAAGGCCGGGCGGCTCAACCCGTTCGAGCTGTTCGGCGGCCACGGTTCCAAGGACCACAAGGGTATCGCCGCGATGCTGAAAAAGGCCCGCGACCTCCAAGCGCAGCGTCAGTCCCCAAACCACTGAGGCAATGATTATGGCCAAGAAGGAATACGCGTTCTACCCCGGCTGCTCCTCGCAGCGCAAGGCCTCCGCGGCCAACCTCCAGACCTCGGTCGCCTCGCTGTGCAAGGCCCTGGACATCACGCTGACCGAGATCCCGGACTGGAACTGCTGCAGCGCCTCGATCGCCTATGCCGGCGGCGGTGAACTGGAGCGCCTGGTCCTGAACGCGCGCAACTTCACCCTGGCGGCCAAGCACCTGCCCGGGCAGGACATCGTGGCCACCTGCGCCGCCTGCTGGCTCAATGCCCGCGAGTCGAAGGAGAAGATCGACGGCAGCGAGCAACTCAAGGCCGAGGCCAACGAGGCGCTGAAAGAGGCCGGGTTGAACTACCAGGGCAGCGGTCCGGTGCGCCATATGGTCGAGGTATTGATCGAGGACTTCGGCTACGAGGACCTCAAGCGGCGGGTGGTCAAGCCGCTCGGCGGCATCAAGTGTGCCGGTTATGTCGGCTGCCAGACCAACCGCCCCTTCGGGATCGCCGGGGAATCCTTCGAGAACCCCCTGTACCTCGACCACCTGATGGAGGCCGTCGGCGCTGAGGCACTGACGGCCTACGACCAGAAGGTCACCTGTTGCGGCGGCGCGCTGGCCTTCTCGGAACCGGACAAGAGCCAGAAGCAGATGCGCGACGTCGTCCAATCCGCCTACGACCACGGCGCCGAGATGATCGTCACGCCCTGTCCCCTGTGCCAGGCCAATGTCGAGGTCTACCAGTCCGAGATCAACCGCAAGCACGGCACCAAGTTCAACCTGCCGGTGCTCTATTACTCGCAACTGCTGACCGTGGCCTACGGCGGCTCCGTCAAGGAGGCCGGGCTCGATGGGCATATCATTGCGCCGACCAAGTTGAAAGAGATTGCGGCCAAGAAGTAAGTTGTAAGACCGGTCGGCAGGCCTTGAGCGCTCGGTCCTCGTGACATCGCCGGCCTTGGACTCCAGCAGGTAGCCGCTTGCCGGAGCGACGATCAAGGACCACCGAGGGGGTGATCTCCGTCGCGGCCGGGGGGCCGCTCCTGCGGTGGAGGAGCGGCCCCCCGGCCGCGACGGGTTGCCGCAAAGGCGCGTGGCCGGAGTGATGATCAGGGCCGTTTGTCGAGGTTAAGACCTTACCGACCCCTTCACCCCCCTTTACCCCCGGCGTCACCCCGGATAAAAATCCGTTGAAAGAACCTTCTCGATCTCCCATGGAAAGTCCTCGGGGAATAGATCAAGGCCGGTGTCATCGATCGCCTTAGCGGTTGCGTCCGCCCAGACCCCCTCTTGCCAGTTTGGATCGGCAAGCGCGGTCTTGAGGCTCGGCGTCTCGCGCAAGTGCGCCGCGATACTCCGGCGCTGTTCCTTGATCGTCCGCCGCCGGCTTGAGCCGCGGCGGCCAGGTTGGAACTGCCACTTGAGCAGGTGAGCCAAGAGAACTGCCATCCGGCTTCCCAACTCTCGCCGCTCGCTCTTGCCCACGTCTTCTATCTCCTCGGCGATTCACGCGATATCAATGTCGGAAAATCTGCCCGCTCTCAGTAATGCCGCCTGCTCGTCGGCCCAAACAATGATATCGGTCTCGTATGGCGTACCCACGGTCTTTCTCCACGATCATGTTACAGCAACCGACAGCCAGCGGCGGCGTTGAAGCCGTGGTCTGGCGCCATTTCTTCCCATTTCTTCCTTAAAGGGTACTGACCTGAATAGCACTGACTTAAGCCGCAGCATCGACAAATCAGCTAGTTACGGGAGGGTCGGCTAGCAGTCACTTGAGTGGAAGCGGCTTTTTCCGCCGTGTTTCCCGGCTTCTGCCCGGTCCGGAGCGATTTTTCGCGTGCTTCGCCGCATCGCAACCAGTTATTTCTGCGATGCTTGCAGCTTAAGTCAGTGCCATTCGGTACAGACCCCTTTACTCTGTTTGGCCTATTGTCCCTTTCCTGCCGCTCGTTTTATCGATGCGTTATTCAGCATCCAAATGGCGCCTTTTCTGACGTCATCGTCCGCATCGTTCATCAGACGCAATAGTACGTCTTTGTGAATCTCCGGATCTAAGCGTCCCTCAGCGTACCACCTTAGAGTACTATTCTGCGTGGTATCTAGGGCAATATCGATGAGCGCATTAGTGAAGGTTAGATATGTGCGATCTTGGGGTGTCAACTTAACCAGCGGGAGGATACTTGACCGGAAACTGAAGCTTTCGGACTTGTCGCGAAGAACAGTTGCAATGGCAGAGACAATTCTATCATCTCGGCAATCACTAAACTCTATAGCCCAGCGCCGAAACTCTTCTTCAATAATGTCAAAGTCAATCGCCCTTTGCGCACGTTCTTTGTCAAAGTAATTTCCGGATATCACCAATATTAAGGCATCAGTCTTATGCTCTTCGTCCTCGCTGTTCTTTCTTGCATCCGAAGCCTCGCGCTTTAAATTCGACAAGGCCATACGGCGGGGGTGCCTGAAGTCCTCGAGATCAGTAGCAATCCGGATAAACGCGCTCAAGAACTCAGATGCGTAACGGGTGACACCGAGAACTGCAATTGCACGTACTCTTTCGGACTCATCATTATTCTTGTCTAGAGCAAAGGCTAGCACTTCGGCCGCGATCTTGCTGGCCATAGATTTCGGAAGAAAGCGCAATTTTAATTCGATGAAGCCCAGAAGTTTTGACATGAGTTCCTAGCCTAACGTTCCCACCTGGCGGACGCTAGTACCGCCAAAGGGTTGATGGCTTGCAACGGCTGTTCGTTGATCCAGGTCAGGTAGACACAAATAAATGTTGGTTATGGTTGCCGGAAACCTGCCGGCAAGGCCCCGGAAGCGGCCCATCTGGCGACTGGGCGCTGATATGACTGCTTGCCTGCTGCCTGATCGGCGGGCGAGGCGTGTCGTCTCGCCGAGGGAATCAGTCG
This sequence comes from Candidatus Thiodictyon syntrophicum, assembly GCF_002813775.1. Taxonomy (NCBI): domain Bacteria; kingdom Pseudomonadati; phylum Pseudomonadota; class Gammaproteobacteria; order Chromatiales; family Chromatiaceae; genus Thiodictyon; species Candidatus Thiodictyon syntrophicum. The sequence continues at coordinate 3,937,956 of NZ_CP020370.1, read as the reverse complement.
GGCCGCCGCCGGTCGATCAGGTCATGCAGGGGCGGTAGGAGCCCCTGGGCTTGATCATGGTTCCGGCCGGTGGCTGATGCGTACCCAGCGTCGCGCAGTGGGGGTTGGCAGCAAGCTCAAGCCCCTGCAGCGACGCAGGTTAGAAGAAATCTCTCACGGAGACACAAAGACACGGAGATCCGGACCTGTCTTTCTCCGTGTCTTAAGTGTCTCCGTGAGAGAAATTCCTGGACCAGGGGTTAGCAGCGATGGCCGCAACGATGATCAAGGCCCCCCGGTTCACGTCGGCTCGAACACCGCATCCAACGTCGGCGCGGTCAACCCCCGCTGAAACCAGGCGGCCAACTGGACCGACTCGGCTCCCGCCAACCGCGCCTCCACCAGGTCCGGCAAGGGTCCAAACCGCACCGCCAGCAGTTGCTCCAACAACTCACGTTGGCCCTCTCGCCGGCCCTCTTGCCGGCCCTTCTTGATCCCGATGCGCTCAGCAGTGGTCACGTATTGCATGTGCTCTGCCTCCTCGATGGTTTGGATACAGCGATGGTAGTCTTCTCGAAGTGCGTGTCCCGCTCGCCCTGGACCTCGGTGTGGATCAACACCCAGGTCTCATCGCCGCTGCGCCTCCACACTTTGATCAGCTTGTCCACATAGCGGCGATCCACGACCGCCCGGCGGGTGACTTTTTGCAGTTCTTTGTCGAGGAATTCATGTCCACGCGACCAGTCGATATCGGCGGCGGCCACGGGAAAAAAGAACTCGAGAAACTGCCGGTGCCAACGGTCGAGCAGGGCTTTCCACGGCGAGTCGTAGTCGTCGCGTGAGATCGCGGGTGGGGGTGGTTCCTGTGGGATCGGTTGGGTCATGGGGCGCTGGGGTCAGGTGCGGGGGTCCACTATTTTGGCCTCGATCATAACTCCGGCCACGGGTCCTTGGCCCAACCCGTCGCGGCCGGGGGCCGCTCCTACGACTTAGGAGCGGCCCCCGGCCGCGACGGGTGTCGTTGTCGTTGTCGTAATCGTAATCGAGGTTATCGTGGTGCCCCGGACTTTCTCGCACCCCAAGGTGCTTCGCTGCTCCGATTTCGATTACGACAACGACAACGACAACGACAACGATTGTGTTTCACTTGTGCCTGACTCGTTACTCAGCCGGGTCCTCATACATCTCGTCCTGCTCCATGGCCCGGCGCGCCGCCGCCTCGGTCGCGAGGCGCTGCTGTCGCTCCATGTGCCGCAGACGGCGCTGTTCGGCCGCTTCGCGCCGCAATGGGATGGTCTCTTCGCCGAACAGGACCTGGCGCAGAAAGCGGAAGCCGAACTGCATCAACTCCAGATCGTCGCAGAGGATGTTCTTCAACTCCTCGGCCGGCAGGTCGTAGATGTCGCTGAAGCCGTCGCTGGCGACGAATTGGCTGAAGCGGTCGAGGTCGTAGCAGACCATGAAGAAGAGTTCCAGGCTGCGCTTGGATGGTTTGCCGATGCTGGGGCCGGACGATTTCTTCTTCAGGATCAATTGGCGCCAGCCGCGCGCCGCATCGTCATAGTCTTCCAGCCCCTGTTCCTTGCGGTAGTCGGCGACGCTGATGGGGCGCGGCTCCTGGTGACCGAGACAGTGCGGCTCTTCGACCAGGGCGTAGGAGGAGCGGTCGGTGTATTCGTCCTGGCGGCGCAGCGACAGCAGCGCGACCGGGTAATAGCGGCAGGCGGTCGGGCGGTCTGCGTAGACGCTGCAGCCCGCGGGGGTCATGAAGCGGCAGGCCGTGCCATCGGCGACGGGGCGCAGTTTGACGCCGGCGATGCTGTCCTGCTCCATCTCGTAGGGGACCGTATAGTCCCGCAGGAATTCGCCGGAACTGATGGCGAAGCGGTGCTTCAGGCGCAGGATGTCGTAGGGGGTCAGGGAGATGTCGATATTGCTGCAGCAGGCATTCCAGCAGGAAATGCCGGGGCGGCACTGGAATTGGATGACCTTGCCGTCGTCAAAGGTTTGCGGGACCACCGGGCTGCCGGGGAAGGGGAGGGGCTGGGCATCTTGCATGGCGGTTACCTGGTGGTCGGTCCACGGAATAAGTGGCTGAAGGCGTTGGTGGGGCTTGACTTTGGTTACGGCTGAGGGGGCGAGAGGATCAGCGGTTTGCGCTGGCGAAGACGATGGGTTTCGCTGCGCTCTACCCATCCTACGGGGCTACAATAACCGCGATTACGACAACGACAACGATGCTATCGGCACTCGCTAATGGCCCCTTGCCAAGCAAAGGGCCGGGACGCCTTGCGGCGCCCGGCCCCGGGTCCGTTACGCGCTGGGCCTCAGGGGCCTAGTGGGCCGCGGCCTTGAACAGCTTGGACTTGTCCACCAGGTCGACGTGCTTGCGCTTGAAGCAGGTCCATTGCTTGGTGTTCTTGTCGTAGATGGAATTGACGAAGCAATGCCAGTTCTCCTCATCGACAAAGTTCTTGTCGGTGCGGTAGTAGAAGCCCGGATAGCGGGACTCTTCGCGGAACTGGATGTGCTTCATGTGGGCCTCCGCCGTGATGATGCGGTGGTAGTTCTCCCAGGCGCGCAGCAGTTCGTGCAGGTCCTTGGCGCGCATCTTGAGCGAATCTTCCTTGAGCATCCCCAGCTTGTATTCAGCCACCTCCAGCATCTTGTCGTTGGTGTTGTAGTAGGTGGAGGTGCCGGCCACATACTCGTCCATGATCTTCTGCAGGCGGAACTGCAGCATCTTGGGCGTGATGTAGTTGGGGTTGATGTCGATGGCGGTACTGTAATCCTTGTTTGCCAGGTAGTTGCGCACCGGTTGGTAGATCTCGGTCGCCAACTGTTCCACCGGGGTGTCGAGCTCGGGCGTCCAGTCCTTGTTGTCCAGCGCGTACTGGATCATGGCCTTGGAGGCCAGCCGGCCCTCGGTGTGCGAACCGGAGGAGAACTTGTGGCCGGAGGCGCCCACGCCGTCGCCGGCGGTGAACAGGCCCTTGACCGTGGTCATGGAGCGATAGCCCCAGTTCCAGCCGCGCGGCAGGTGGGCCGGCACGCCGTCGTAGTCGCCTTCATCGGCGGTGGGGGCACCGACGTCGGTCGGACCCGAGACCCAGATGCCGCAGCAGCCGGAGTGCGAGCCGAGCAGGTAGGGTTCGGTCGGGATCAGCTCGGAATTCTTCTTCTCGGGCTCGATGTTCTCGCCGACCCAGATGCCGCACTGGCCGATACACATATCCAGGAAGTCTTCCCAGGCCTCCGCTTCCAGGTGCTTGACCTCTTTGGGCGTCAGGGTCTCGCGCAGCTTGGCCAGGGCGCTGACGGTGTCCATGTAGATGGGGCCGCGCCCTTCCTTCATCTCCTTGAGCATCAGATGATTGCGCAGGCAGGAGGCGGGTACGGCGGCCTGGCCGTAGGGCGGATAGTCGTTGAGCATCTCCTTGTTCTTGACCATATAGTCTTCGCCGTAGGCATTGGTGGCCTTGGCCTTGAAGAGCAGGAACCAGGCGCCGACCGGGCCGTAACCGTCCTTGAAGCGGGCGGGGACGAAGCGGTTTTCCATCATCGTCATCTCGGCGCCGGCCTCGGCGGCCATGGCGTAGGTGGAGCCTGCGTTCCAGACCGGGTACCAGGCGCGCCCCGTGCCTTCGCCCACCGAGCGCGGGCGGAACAGGTTGACGCAGCCGCCGGCCGCCAGCAGCACGGCCTTGGCCTTATAGACGTGGATGGTGTTGGTACGCACCGAGAAGCCGACCGCGCCGGCAATGCGCGAGGGGTCGTTCTTGTCGTTGATCAGCTTGACGATGAAGATGCGTTCTTCGATGCGTGACAGGCCCAGTGCCTTCTTGGCGGCCTCGGCGACGATCCACTTGTAGGATTCGCCGTTGATCATGATCTGCCATTTGCCCGAGCGCACCGGTTTGCCGCCGTCTTTGAGCAGCGGCAGGCCTTCCTTGAGCGACTCGGCACCGTCATGGCGCACCCCGTCGGCGTCGGTCTTCCAGATCGGCAGGCCCCACTCCTCGAACAGGTGCACCGAATCATCGACATTGCGGCCCAGGTCATAGGCCAGGTCGTCGCGGGTGATGCCCATCAGGTCGTTGGAGACCATGCGGGCATAGTCGGCCGGGTCCTGCTCGGAGCCGATGTAGGTGTTGATCGCGGACAGTCCCTGGGCCACGGCCCCGGAGCGGTCCATCGCGGCCTTGTCCACCAGCTTGATCTTGAGTTCAGTGCCGGTTTCGGCCTTGAGGGCCTCGGCCCACCGCATCATCTCATAGGCCGCGCCGCAGCAGGCCATGCCGCCGCCGATCAGCAGGATGTCCAGCTCTTCCTGGACGACGGTGGGATCTTCAAAGGTACCTTGTGACATTCGCATTCACCGTTTGGAGTGTTTGGGGACAGCGGCTACCCACCGCGTGGGCCGCGCTCTGTCCCGCAACGAGTCAGGATGGTTGATGGTTGGAACGCCCGCTCAGCGGCGGATCAGTTCGTCCGGCCGGCCGGCACGATAGCCGCCCATCATTTCCTTGGTGAAGACGCCGGGGGCGCCGAGGTCGGCGATCTTGGGCATGGGCTTGTTGCCGTAGGGATCAATCGAGCCTTCGGCGGTGGTGCGGATCGGGAATTTGAAGCGCTTCATGGTGCCGTTGCGGAACTTGATGGTCCACATGATCGAGTCGGAGCCGCGCAGCGGCTGGACCGAACCGCCCAGCGGCACGATGTCGGCGTAATGGCGCACCTCGATCGCGTTTTGCGGACAGATCTTGACGCAGGAATAACACTCCCAACACTGCTCGGGTTCCTGGTTCCAGGCCTTCATGGCGTGCCCGGTGGCCGAGCCGTCCTTGTCCAGGGCCATCAGGTCGTGCGGGCAGATATACATGCAGGCGGTCTTGTCCTGACCCTTGCACCCATCGCATTTGTCGGTTCTTACATAGGTCGGCATTGCTGTCTCTCCTCGTTCAAGGTTTGGGAGTGTACACGAGATCACTGGCTGTCAAGGCTGGCGTAGTATTCACGCAGAATCGTGAGCACCTCCGCACGGCTGAACTCGGGCGGCACGTCGAGTCCGGCGGACAGCGACTTGCGCAACTGGGTACCGGACACCTGCAGCCGGTCGGCATCGGCATGGGGGCAGGTGCGCCCGGTGGCCATGCCGCCGCACTTGTAGCACCAGAAGGTCATATCGATCTTCATGGGCTGGGTCTGCAAGGCGCCGACGGGCAGGCGGTCGAAGATATGCTGGGCGTCGAACGGGCCATAATAGGTGCCCACGCCGGCATGGTCGCGCCCGATGATCTGGTGCGAGCAGCCGTAGTTCTGGCGAAACAGCGCGTGCAGCAGGGCTTCGCGCGGGCCGGCATAGCGCATGTCGAGGGGGTAGCCGGCCTGCACGACCGTATTCTTGACGAAGTAGTTTTCGACCAGGGTGCCGATGGCCTTGGTGCGCACCTCGGCCGGGATATCGCCGGGTTTGAGGTTGCCCAGCAGCGAGTGAATCAGCACGCCGTCGCAGGTCTCGATGGCGACCTTGGCCAGATACTCGTGCGAGCGGTGCATCGGATTGCGGGTCTGGAAGGCCGCGACCCGCGACCAGCCCAGGGCGGTGAACAGCGCGCGGGTCTCTTTCGGGGTCTTGAACAGGTCGCCGTATTTTTCGGGGAAGCCGCCGGTGGACAGCACCTTGACCGGGCCGGCGAGGTTGACCTCGCCTTGTTGCATCACCAGCGTGACGCCGGGGTGCGCCGGGTCGGTGGTCTGGAACACGGTGGCGCATTCGTGCAACTTGTCGATGGCGTATTTTTCGGTGACACGCATGGTCGCCAGGATGCTGTCGTCATCCGGGTCGGTGAGGGCGATTTCGCCGCCGATCATGATGGTATCGGCCGCCGCCGCGGCGGCCGAGAGGGTGATCGGGATGGGCCAGAACAGGCCGGAGGCCATTCTCATCCCATCGCAGACGCCCTGCCAGTCGGTGTGCGACATGAAGCCGGTCAGCGGCGTGAAGCCGCCGATGCCCAGCATGATGAGGTCGCCTTTCTCACGTTGACTCACGCGCAGACTGGGCAGCGTGGCCGCGTGCCGACGCTCCTGCGCGAGTTCCTCGCCCTCGAGCAGCAGTGGCAGCAAATCGCCCCCACCATGTGGATCAACCAGTTTCATCGGCCTTGTCCCCCCTTTTTCGAACCCGCGCCGACACGATCGGAGGTGTCGACTACTTGTGATTGTCAGAATCCCTGGTTGCAGGAATGGCTGAGACCTCCAGGTCCAGGTCATCGAACACGCATCGATGGACGGAAAATTCAACCATCCGTAAACCGGATTAAGTACCTGTTGATGTACTTATACTGCTTATCTTACGTCGCGCGACGGGCGGCGGGCAAGGCGATTGGTGGCGCCGGCCGTCGGCCCGGGGCTGGGGTGGAAGGGCCGGCAAGACCGGACGCGGCGGTGGCGGGTGGCGCGGGTGAAAGACCGCGGCGGGCACTGGGCCGGTAGGGTCGGGTGCGTCCACTCCCCGTGCGCGGCGGGGTCGCAGCGGCGGGGTGAGCGGGGGCGCGAACCGGCCGGGCCGGTGAGCGGGTTTGCGCCGGGTCGCGGAAGAATATTAGAATCCCCTGAATTGTTTCCCTGCCGCAAGGTCGCTCCATGCAAGACCCCACCACCCACTCGGACGCCAGCGTCGGCCGGGTCGAGGTCAAAGAGACCACATGCTACATGTGCGCCTGCCGCTGCGGCATCCGGGTGCACCTGCGCGACGGGGAGATCCGCTACATCGAGGGTAACCCCGACCACCCGCTGAACCACGGGGTGATCTGCGCCAAGGGCTCGTCGGGCATCATGAAACAATATTCCCCGGCGCGTCTTACCCGGCCGCTGCGGCGCAAGCCCGGGGCGGAGCGGGGTACCTCGCAGTTCGAGGAGATTTCCTGGGAGGAGGCCTTTGAACTGCTGACGCGGCGACTGGGCAAACTCCGGGCGGAGGACCCCAAACGCTTCGCGCTCTTCACCGGGCGCGACCAGATGCAGGCCTTGACCGGCCTCTTCGCCAAGCAGTTCGGCACCCCCAACTACGCCGCCCACGGGGGCTTCTGCTCCGTGAACATGGCCGCGGGGATGATCTACACCATCGGCGGCTCCTTCTGGGAGTTCGGCGGACCGGATCTCGACCGCGCCAAACTGTTCGTGATGATCGGCACCGCCGAGGACCACCACAGCAATCCGCTCAAGATCGCCATCTCCAAGTTCAAGCGGCAGGGCGGTCGCTTCATCTCGATCAACCCCATCCGCACCGGTTACTCGGCCATCGCCGACGAGTGGGTGCCGATCAAACCGGGGACCGACGGCGCCCTGCTGCTCGCCCTCATCCACGAGCTGATCGTGCTCGGGCTCTATGACCGGGACTTCCTGATCCAGTACAGCAACGCCGCGGAGCTGGTGGTGGACGACCCCGCACGGGCCGACCACGGGCTCTTCCGGCGGGTCGACGCCGACGTGGACCGGGCCTGTGTCGACCCCGAGAACAAGCTCTGGTGGGATCGCCGCACCGGCGCCGTCCTCACCCACACCCAGGGCGCCGATCCGCACCTGATGGGCAGCTATATCCTGGAGGACGGCACCCCGGTCAAGCCTGCCTTTCAACTCTTGAAGGAGCGGGTGGCCGAGTGCACGCCGGAGTGGGCCCAGACCATCACCGGCATCCCGGCCGCGACCATCCGGCGCCTGGCGCACGAGATGGGCGTGACGGCGCGCGATCAGAAGATCGAGCTGCCGATCCCCTGGACCGACTGCTGGGACAACGAGCACGCCACCGTGACCGGCAACCCGGTCGCCTTCCACGCCATGCGCGGTCTGGCCGCCCACTCTAACGGTTTCCACAGCACCCGCACGCTCGCCATCCTGATGAGCATCCTGGGGACCATCGACCGGCCCGGCGGTTTTCGCCACAAGGCCCCCTATCCGCGGCCCATCCCGCCCTGTCCCAAGCCCCCGACCGGTCCCGAGTGCGTCAAGCCCAACACCCCGCTCGACGGGATGCCGCTCGGCTGGCCCGCCCGACCGGAGGACCTGTTCGTGGACGCGCAGGGGGAGGCGGTGCGCCTCGACAAGGCCTTCTCCTGGGAGTATCCGCTCGCCGTTCATGGGTTGATGCACAACGTCATCACCAACGCCTGGCGCGGTGACCCCTATCCGATCGACACCCTGTTCCTGTTCATGGCCAACATGGCCTGGAATTCGACCATGAATACGGTCGAGGTCCGCCGGATGCTGACCGACAAGGGCGTGGAGGGACAGTACAAGATCCCCTTCCTGGTGGTCTGCGACACCTTCTCCTCGGAGACCGTCGCCTTCGCGGACCTGGTGCTGCCCGACACCAGCTACCTGGAACGCCACGATTGTCTCTCCATGCTGGACCGCCCGATCTCCGAGTTCGACGGCCCGGTGGACTCGGTGCGCATCCCGGTGCTGCCCCCCAAGGGCGAGTGTCGGCCCTTTCAGGACGTGCTGATCGAACTGGGCTCGCGGCTCAAGCTGCCCGCCTTCGTGCGCGAGGACGGCAGCCGCAAGTTCCGCGATTACCCCGACTTCATCGTCAACTACGAGACCTCCCCGGGCTCGGGCATCGGCTTCCTGGCCGGTTGGCGGGGCAAGGACGGCGACAAGTTCCTCAAGGGTGAACCCAATCCGCTGCAGTGGGAGCGCTACGCCGAGCACGGCTGTTTCTACCACCACGAGTTGCCGCGCTCCTACCAATACATGCGCAACTGGAACCAGGGCTATCTGCACTGGTCGCACGTCCACGGCATCACCCGGTACTCGGACCCCATCCTGATCCATATCTATTCCGAGGTGCTGCAGCGCTTCCGCCTGGCTGCCCAGGGCAAGCGGCCCGGCCGGCGGCCCCCGGAGCGGCTGGCGCGGCGCGTCGAGACCTATTTCGACCCCTTGCCCTTCTACTACGAGCCCCTGGAGAATGGGTGCGTGGACACCGAGCGCTATCCGCTCAACGCCCTGACCCAGAGGCCCATGGCCATGTACCACTCCTGGGACAGCCAGAACGCCTGGCTGCGCCAGATCCACAGCCACAACTACCTCTTTGTCAGCCCGCGGGTCGGGGCGGCCAACGGGTTCGGCGACGGGGACTGGATCTGGGTGGAGTCCGCCCATGGCAAGGTGCGCTGCATGTGCCGCTTCTCCGAGGCCGTGGAACCCGGCACCGTCTGGACCTGGAACGCCATCGGCAAGGCCGCCGGCGCCTGGAGTCTGGGCCAGCAGGCGGACGAATCCCGCAAGGGTTTCCTGCTCAATCACCTGATCAGCGAGGAACTCCCCGCCGACGCGAGCGGCGGTCACTATTCCAATGCCGACCCGGTGACCGGACAGGCGGCCTGGTTCGATGTGCGGGTGCGGGTCTACAAGGCCGGTGCCGACGAACCCAAAGAGACCTCCCCCCAGTTTCCGCCCATGCCCATACTGCCCGGTCAGGAGCCCCGCCGCGGCAGGTGGCAGGCGTATGTCGCGGGGTTGTTCGCTAAGAAAGTGCGTTAGTGCGGGCGGAGGGCGAGCGTGACTCTGGCGGGACGGGGCATGCGCCCCGTCCCGAACGTTTAAGGAACCTCGGCAAGTCGCATCGTTGGCGCTTTCGGGGATGGCGCGAAAACGTTCCGGACGGGGCGGATGCCCCGTCCGGTCCTGTCGTTGTCGTTGTCGTAATCGAGGTTATCGCAGCGCCCTGGATTCTCTCGCACCCCGGATTGCATCGCTTCTCCGATTACGATTACGACAACGACAACGACGATGGTGTTTGTGTTTAACCTTTTCTTGACGCGTTACCAACGTACTTCCGAACTCCCGTACTGACGTACTTCCCCAACCAGGTGGCACCATGACAGACTCCTCCGTCGATCCTCAAGCGAACCACGACTGCTTCGTGCGCGAAGTCCGTGCCAGCGGCCTGGTGTGGGGCCTGCAGTCCGACCACGGCTGGGCCGTGTGCGAGTCCGTCGAGTATGAGGAGACGGACGTCTATGTCTTCTGGTCCACCGCGGAGCAGGCCGCCATCCACTGCACGGACGACTGGGCGGGCTATACCCCCGCCAGCTTGAAGCTCGACCTCTTCATTGATACCTGGCTCGCCGGAATGAGCGAGGACGGGGTCCTGGTCGGGACCAACTGGGACGCGGAGCTCGAGGGCCTGGAGGTCGAGCCGTCCGACCTGGCCGAGGAGTTGCTGATCGATGAGTACGAAGAAGAGGACGACGATGGTCCGCAAGACGACGATCGGGACCGCCCTTAAGCAGCCGTGAGTCGAATACCGATCGCGGCGCGCAACACCAAATGAGAAGGAACCGCCCATGACCCAACTGGCCTTGGTCATCGACCTCAACGTCTGCGTCGGTTGCCACGCCTGCGTGACCTCCTGCAAGCAGTGGAATACCTCCGGCTGGGCGGGACCGCTGGTCGATGAGAATCCCTATGACGCGGACCCCACCGGGACCTTTTTCAATCGCGTTCAGACCTTCGAGGTCGGTACCTTCCCGGACACCGAGACGGTGCACTTCCCCAAGAGCTGTCTGCACTGCGAAGAGCCGCCCTGTGTGCAGGTCTGCCCCACCGGCGCCTCCTACAAGCGGGCGGACAACGGCGTCGTTCTGGTGGATTACGACAAGTGCATCGGCTGCAAATATTGCTCCTGGGCCTGCCCCTATGGCGCCCGGGAAGTGGACGAGCAGCAACGGGTAATGAAGAAGTGTACCCTGTGCATCGACCGCATTACCGACCTGACCTTGCCCGAGCGGGAGCGACGGCCCGCCTGTGTTCTGGCCTGCCCGGCCAGTGCCCGGCTCTTCGGCGACGTGCACGACCCGGATTCGGAGGTCTCCATTGCCATCCGCGAGCGCGGCGGTTACCAGTTATTGCCCGAGTGCGGCACCCATCCGGCGAACCACTACCTGCCGCGGCGCAAGACCCGGATCTACATCGACCCGGAGGAACTCCTGCGCGCCGACAACCCCTTGCACAAGGAGGACCTCACGACCTATCAGGGTGAGGAGACCTTGGACGACGTCACTTGGTAGGATGACGGAGTATGCAGGTCCTTATGTCACGCCCTTACAGGGCTGGGCCGATTAAACGACACCGTCCCAGGGCGTTGCCCTGGGCTGGTATGTACGACCCCGTTGGGGTCGGTATGCCACATGGGCCTTGGTCGCATTTGCGGCCACGCGCCATCGTTAGGCATCGTAGGGTGGACAAGCGCAGCGCAGTCCACCAGCGGCGGCGCGGGGCTCGGTGGACTGCGCTATCGCTTGTCCACCCTACGGCCTGGCCACTACCCACTTCCACTGGTCACTGAATCCCCATGCACCCCGCCTTCTCAGTCATTTTCCTTACCACCCTGATCGGCGCCGGCCAGGGGCTGTTCCTCGCCCTGTTCACCGGCCAGGTCCATGCCCTGGCCAACTTTCTGCCGACCCAGGGGGCGGCCTTCTATGCCGTCGGCAGCCTGCTGGCCCTGCTGTTGCTGGCGGCCGGGCTCATCGCCTCCTTCTTCCATCTGGGCCGGCCGCTGCGCGCCTGGCGGGCGCCCGCCCGCTGGCATGCGTCCTGGCTGTCCCGGGAGGTCGTGATCCTGCCCGTGGCGATGGGCCTCATCGCTGCCTACGGGCTCGCCCACGCGCTGGGCTTCACGACGCCCTTCTTCACCCTGGGTAACTGGCTGCGGGTGGACCCGAGTCTCGTACTCGGCCTGGCGGCCACCCTGGCGGTCTTCGCCCTGTTCGTCTGCACCGCCATGGTCTACGCCGGGGTACCCTTTCTCGCGGAGTGGCGCTCCCCGCTCACGGTGGCGAACTTTACCCTCTTCGGGCTCAGTTCGGGGTTCCTGCTGGCGAGCGCCTATGCCGCCTACAGCGGCAATGCGCTGGTGGCCGTCTATGGCGTCTGGGGGGTGATCTTTACCCTGATGGCACTGGTGACCCGCTGGTCGTCACTCTACCGCAACGACCATTTGAAACCCAAGAGCACGGTCCAGACCGCCATTGGCGTGCGCCATCAGACCGTGGTCCAGAAGGCGCAAGGGGCCACCGGCGGGTCCTTCAACACCCGGGAGTTCTTCCACGGCCGCAGCCCGGCCACGCTGCGCCTGGTGCGCCTGGGCTTCCTGGTCCTGGTCTTCCCCGTGCCGCTGCTGCTGCTGGCGGCCGCCTATCTCATCGGTTCCGCAACCCTGCCGATTATTGCCTTCGGCGCCCAGTTCATCGGGCTCCTCGCCGAGCGCTGGTACTTCTTTGCCGACGCCCGCCACCCCCAGAACCTCTACTATCAGAGCGTCGCCTAGTGAGCCTGAACGGTGATGGCGTACCGCTGGTGTCGGTCGCGATACCGACCTACCGCGGGGCCGCGCATCTGGCGGCCGCAATCGATTCAGTATTGGCACAAAGCCTCGCCGATTTCGAGTTGATCGTAATCGACGACCACTCGCCCGATGAGACTGCGCAGGTGCTGGCCGGCTATTCGGACCCGCGCCTGATCTGCCTGCGCAACCCCGTCAACCTGGGGCCCGCAGGCAACTGGAACCGCTGCCTCAACGAGGCCCGTGGACAGTATTTCAAGTTGCTGCCCCACGATGACGTGCTGGCGCCGCAGTGTCTCGAGCGCCAGGTCGCGGTACTCGAAGCGGACCCTGACGAGCGCCTCGCGCTGGCCTTCAGTGCACGCGACGTGCTTGGTCCCGACGGCCGCCGACTCACCCGGCGCGGCTACCCGGGCGGCCGGGAGGGCCGCATCGCCGCCGCCGCGGTGATGAGCTCCTGCATCCGCCGCGGCACCAACCTGCTCGGCGAGCCGGGCGCGGTCCTGATGCGCCGCGCGCTGACCGCACGGATCGGCGCCTTCGATGCGACCTATCCCTATGTCATCGACCTGGACTACTGGTTCCGGTTGCTCGCCCATGGCGATGCCTGGTATTGTCCACAGCCGCTGGCCGGATTCCGCGTCTCCGCCCAGCAGTGGAGCGTGGCGATCGGCCGCTCGCAGAGCAAGGAGTTCCTGGCCTTCATCAGTCGCGTGGGTCCGCGCCTCAGCAGTGCGCCCGGTTTTGCCGATCGCATGGCGGCGCACGTCATGGCCTCGCTGAATAACCTGTTGCGCCTGGCATTCTACCGGCTGTACCTGCGCTGAGGGGCATGATCGAGTGCACCACGCTCGCGCGGGGGGCCCGAAGCGCTGCATCAGCGTCTATGTCGGCGCCTGCCGAATGGGGCACCCTGCCACTCCCAGGATCAACATGACCAGCAACGATCACATTCAGACCGAGCCCCATCCTACCTGTGTGGTTTGTGGGGGTAGCGGTACACCCAAGTATCGGGACCTGACCGATCGGCTGTTCGGCGCCCCAGGTTCATGGACGATCAGGGAGTGTGACGCCCCCGCGTGCGGTACCCTGTGGCTGGACCCGCGACCCACCTTGGCTGACATCGGCAAGGCCTACGGTGACTATTACACCCACGGCGACGCGCAGCAGCGTACCTTCGTGAAGAGGACCGTGCGCGCATTGGCAAGGGAACTTGCGGCGTCGCGCTACGGGTTTTCCGCAAGCCGCCTGCCCTGGCCGGGTAAACACCTGGCGACCGCGCTGGCGATGCTCTATCCGGGACTCGCGGCTCATCTGGACCTGCTGGTGCGCTATCTGCCGGCCAGTGCATATGGGGGCGGCCGGCTCTTGGACGTTGGGTGCGGGGACGGCGAGGCGTTGGAGATTCTCCGCGACCTGGGTTGGCAGGTCTGCGGGGTGGAGGTCGACGCCCAGGCGGTCACGGCGGCCCGTCGGCGCGATCTGGACGTGAAGCAAGGCACCCTCGCCGCGGCGGGCTTTCCGGACGAGACCTTCGACGCCGTGACATCGAGCCATGTCATCGAACATGTGCATGATCCGCGAGCATTTCTGGCAGAGTCGCGACGCGTGCTGCGCGGCGGTGGGACGCTGGTCGCGGTCACTCCCAATGCCCGGGCACGGTGTCACCGACACCATGGCGCCGACTGGCTGAACCTGGACTCGCCTCGCCATCTGGTCCTGTTCACCCCGCAGAGCTTGGCCGCTCTAGCGGCCTCGGTCGGTTTCCGCGAGATCCGCGTAATCAGCACCGCACGGGCAGTGGCCCTGACGGAGATCGCCAGCAGCAAACTACACGAGGAGGGGACCTATCACTGGGGGCAGTGGCCGGGCCTTTCGCTGTGGACGCGCGCGCAGGTCAAGCAGGTGCTGGAATCGCTCTACCAGCGGATCGGCGTCGGGCGTGACCAAGGCAGCGAACTCGTGCTTATGGCCCTGCGTTAGACTCCCGGCCAGTGGATGACCTTACTCGTCTACGCAAAGATCGCGGATCCAAGGCCAGACGGACCGGCGTGTGGGGGGTGATCTATCAAGGCGTATACGCTGCCACCCAACTCGTCGCGCTCGGGATGTTGGTTCGCTATGTGGGGAGGGAGCAGTATGGGTTGTGGATGACCATACTTGCGGTGACGACCTGGGTCCCAGTCGCCAATATGGGGCAGACCGCGGTTCTTCTCACCAGACTGGGTGCACTGGCGCACACTGACCGACCGGCCGCCTGTCGGGTGTTTTCCGCCAGTGCCCTGCTGGTGGCCTGCGCGGCGGCGGGGCTGCTGCTGATCATCGTGCTTTTCGTTCCCCTCGTCTCCTGGAGTGGGCTTCCCGACGGTGACGCCTCCCTCAGGCTGGCGCAGGCTACTGCCACGGCGGCGCTCACCGTGTCGGTTCTGGCGTTGCCTGCCATGCTCGCCGGATTCGCCATCTTCGCCCATCAGCGCGGCGACCTGGTTCATATGATCATGAGTGCCGCGAGTCTGGTCGGGCTCGCGGCGATGGCAATAGCGATGCGGCTGCAACAGCCGCTGTGGGTGGTCGGTGGACTCAGTCTGGCGGCTCCCTTGCTAGGCGGCCTGACGCTCTGGTGGCTGGGGCTCGCGACCGGACTGATGCCACGCCCGCGGTGGGCGCTGGTGGACGGCAAGACCCTGACGAACCTCATGAAGACTGGGCTTCTCTTTTTCCTGACCGATGCCGCCGCCATCCTGCTGCTGCGCTCACCCGACGTGATCGTGGCCTCCGTCGATGGGGTGGACGCGGTGGGTCCCTTTGCGTCCGTCGGCCGCCTGCCGTTGTTGCTGGTCGCCGTATTTCAGGCGGTATTGCTGCCGTTTTGGCCGGCCCTCGGGGAAGCGGCGCAGCGGCGGGACTATGAGTGGATTGCGCGCACGGCAAGATACACCCTGATGTTGGTATTAGGGCTATGGGCCGCGGCTGCCGCAGGGATCGGCTTGTTGGGCGCTCTGTTCGTGGAGGTGTGGATGGGGGCCGCCGGTTTTTCCACTCCCGGTCTTCTTGCCGCTGCCTGTCTCCAGGCATTGGGTCTTGGCCTTTTTTCCTGGTTGCTGGTGCTACTTGGCGCGCTGTCCATGCAGCGCAAACTGGTCGTGGTCGCCGGGGTGACGACCCTGATATTTCTGCCGTTGGCGTTTCTCTCCGGCACCTGGTTGGGTCCGGTGGGGGTGGCCCTGGCCCAGGCGCTGGCCCTGTTGTGCTGCGCAGTCCCCTTGGGCACCTTGGTTCTTTATCGTTACCTGGCGGAGCATGCACCCCGATGTCCCCCACTCTGAGCGTTCCCGAGTCGCGTGGCGCTGCTGCACCAGTCAGCATCTCGGTGGCCATGACGACCTACAATGGCGCCCGCTACGTGGATGCTCAACTGGAATCGATCGCGGCACAGACGTGTCGGCCCGACGAGCTCGTCATAGGCGACGATCAATCGCGCGATGATACTGCGGCCGTAGTGGGCGCGTTTGCCGAGCGCCATCCCGGCATGGCGGTGCGCTTTGAACGCAATCGCGAGCGACTGGGTTCGACCCGTAACTTTGAACAGGTGGCGCGGCGTTGCCGCGGTAACCTGGTGGTCTTTGCCGATCAGGACGACCTCTGGCTGCCCCAGCGTCTCGCCCGTGTGGTCGAGACCTTCGCTGCAAATTCCGATGCATCCTATGTGTTCTCCGATGGTCTGCTCATCGACGAGGATGGCGATGCAGTAACCGGGACCCTGTTTTCGAGCGTGGGCTTCACGTCGGCCGAACAAGCCGCCTATCGCAGTGGCGAGGGGTTGAGGGTCTTGCTCCGGCATAACGTTGTCACCGGCGCCGCGTTAGCGGTGAGGCGTGCGGACCTGATCCGAACGCTCCCCTTCGAGCCGGGGTGGATCCACGATTACTTCATCGCATTCCTGCTGGAGGCACGGGGGCGAGGGGTATGCATCGCGGAGCCGCTTATCCGGTACCGCTGCCACCGCAATCAGCAGGTGGGCGTGGCCCGCCAGGGACTCGCGCAGGCCCTGGCCTATGCCCGCAAGCAGACTGCAGACTATTGCCGCCGGGAGGCGCAGAATTTCCAGACGCTGCGCGCGCGCTTGGCCACTCGCGGCTTGGCCCCGACAGATCCGCTGCCGGCGGCCCTCGACGACAAGTGCCGTTTCATCATCCAGCGTGCACGGATGCGCATCGAGCCGCTGAGCGCCCCCGGCTTGCTGTGGCGGGCGCTTCGCCGCGGGGACTACATACACTACGGTCTCGGTTGGCGGCAGGCAGTGGTGGACCTCATGGCGGTGGCCTTGGCGGTCAGGGCGCGGCATCACCGGTGAAATTGCAAACGCCGGGTGCAGCCTGGCGATTTCGCTGGTAAGATTCGGCGAGATTGCCGGACCCGACCTGTGTTTGGCGACGTTTATCGGGGGTCGGGTGAAGACGGCGAACGCGACCAGTGCCCGGCGGTTTCCCCAGGATCGCAATAGGCTGGAATCGCTGTGCCCAGGCGGGCGCGGCGCTTGCGAGTCCGGGTTTCCCGGAACAGCGAAATGGTAGAGGTGTCCTGACGAGCATGGGTAGTGAAGATTTTCTGTCGAAACCGAAACTGCTCGATCTGGCGCGGTACCACGTCAACAATTTTGTCAAGGAGGTCGCCGCGTCGCTGCCGGACGGGTCACTGGTGTTGGACGCCGGGGCCGGTGAGTCCGCATATCGGCCATTGTTTGCACGATGCCAATACCAGGCAATCGATCTCGGTGTCGGTGACAGCAAATGGGATTATCGCAACCTCGACTATATCGGCCAATTGGACGATATGCCGATCGACAGCGAGATGTTCGACGCTGTGCTTTGCACCGAGGTGCTCGAACATCTCGAATGGCCACGGGAGAGCGTCGCCGAAATGTATCGGGTACTGAAACCGGGAGGTCGGCTTTTCATCACGGTGCCGATGTCACATGGGGAACATCAGGTTCCCTATGATTTCTTTCGTTACACCTCCTACGGCCTGCGTTCGATCTGTACACACGCGGGCTTTGCGCAGGTGGATGTAAAGCCTTTCGGCGGCTCCTACGTGCGCTGGGCGCACGATCTTCCGGTCGTCCTGTTACCTTCGCTGCTGAAGCGCCCCAAACTGGCCGAGTTGGGGGTGTCAGGTGTCATTCTCTATCCGTTTAAACTGCTGTTGCGAGTACTGCTGTTGCCCGTGCAAGTGGTGCTGCTGTGGCTCGATCGTTTCGATACCAAGAAGGACCATCCGTTTGGCTGGCGGGTCGTGGCTCAGAAACCCGAGCCGTTGCCCTCGCCCTGAGCGGCAGCCCCTCCGCGCCGCAAGTGAATAGCCCCCTTTCTCGCCGCTCAACCGCCGAAGGCTAATCATGACCATCCGCCTCGCAATTGTCGTACCCTGCTACAACGAAGAGGCGGTGCTGCCGGAGACCAACCGCCGGCTGCTTGCGCAACTCACGCGCCTGCAGGAACTGGGGTTGACGACCGATGACAGCACGCTCTTCTATGTCGATGATGGGAGTAAGGACAACACTTGGGGGCTGATCGAGTCGCTCGCCGCGGCGGATTCGCGGGTGCACGGTCTGAAACTGTCACGCAACCGCGGCCACCAGTGGGCGCTGATGGCCGGACTGCTGGCCGTGGAGGGCGATGCCCTGGTCAGCATCGACGCCGACCTGCAGGACGATGTATCGGTGATCGAGGCCATGGTGCGGGAACATCTCGCCGGGGCCGAGGTCGTTTACGGGGTGCGCGATTCGCGGCAGACCGACGGCGCGTTCAAGCGCGGCAGTGCACTGCTGTATTACCGGGTGATGAAGATGATGGGCGTGGAATTGGTGTACAATCACGCCGATTTCCGTCTGCTCGGCCGCCGGGTGGTGGAGGCGCTGCGCCAGTACGGTGAAGTCAACCTGTTCCTGCGCGGCATAGTCCCGCTGATCGGCTACCGCGCCGCGACCGTCAAATACGACCGCGCCGCGCGTTTCGCCGGCGTGTCGAAATATCCGCTGCGCAAGATGCTGAACTTCGCGATCGAGGGCATCACCTCGTTCAGTGTCGTGCCGTTGCGGCTGATCACGCTGCTGGGTTTTCTGGTTTCGTGTTTCAGCTTTGTGATGATTCTGTATATCGTCTACGGCACCCTGGTGTTGCAGGCGGTCGTCCCCGGCTGGGCCTCCTCGGTGGTGCCGATCTATTTCCTGGGCGGGATCCAGTTGCTGTCCATCGGGATCCTCGGTGAGTACGTGGCGAAGATCTATCTCGAAGCGAAGCAGCGCCCCCGCTATTTTGTCGAAAAGGTTATTTGAGGTTCACCGGCTGATGATGACGCAAGAGTCGCCCACGCCTGCCGCCGCGCTTGCCGGGCAGGGCCTTGATTGGTTGGTCCTGGGCTCGCTGCTGGTTGCCGCTGCAGTCCTGCAACTGCTGCTTTTCAATGGGTTTTTCGGCTCGGACGATCTGGTCTATCTGGACCGCTCGCTGCAGATCGCAAACGGCATCTGGAGCAGCGCTGACTACAACGGGGCCTTGCGCTATGGCTACAATATTCCGGCGGCGCTACCGCTGTGGCTGTTCGGTCCGAGCACGCTGGCGGCGACCCTGTGGCCCTTTGTCTGCTCGCTGGTGGAAGTCGCCGCCGTCTATGTTTTTCTGAATGCCTATCGCGGGCGCCGGGCTGCACTCTATGGGTCGCTGCTGCTGGCGAGCGCGCCGCTGCATCTCGCGTTGGCGACCCGCATCCATTCCGATTCGGTGCTCGCCTGCGCCCTGGTCTTGAGTTTTATGTTTTTTTTTGCGGCGGAGCGCAGTGGTCGCCGCCGCCTGTATTTGCTCGCCGGCGTCGCCATGGGGATGGTGTTTTGGGTGAAGGAATTGGCCGTGGTGGCGCTGCTGGTCTTCCTCACCTATCCGCTGGCGGCGCGCCGGGTGGACCGCAAGTGGCTGTGGACCATTGCGGGGGGGGCGCTCATGCTCGCGGCGCACCTGCTCTTGATGCAGGCTATTGCGGGCGATCCGCTGCACGCGTTTCGGGTCGTCCTGGGTCAGGTCGGGCGGGCCGTTAATGCGGATGGGGCGGCGTCGCAGTCACCCTGGTATTATTTCGGCTATCTCCTGTTCGATGTCAAGCACACCTTTCTGCTGGCCTGGCTGAGTCTCGCGGCCTTGGTTCAGCTGCTGCGGCGACGGCGCGGCACCGGCGGCACCGGTCGTAACTGCGCTGCCCCGACGCTGTCGGTGCCGGCCTATACCGCCTGGTGGCTGCTGGGTTTGCTGGCCGTGCTCTCCTTTTTGCCGGTATCACTCGATCCGTTCATATTGGTGCAGAAACAGTCGAACTATCTGAACCTGTTCCTGGCGCCCATGGCAATCCTCGGCGGTGCCTGGCTCGCGCAATTGTCACGCGCTGGTCTGCGTATCGGCCTCCTCAGCGCGGCGGTGGTCGGGGGCCTGGGGCTCGGGGTCATGGAGCAGGCCGCCTATCAGGTGTTCACCGCGAACAGCAAGGCGGCGGTGGAATTGGCGTTGGCGCATCCGCAGGCCCTGGTGGTCGGTTCGGTCAATAACGTCCGGATGGCCGGTGTGCGCTCGGTTCTCGATAGCGATCCGGGGCTGGCACAGCGGGTCCTGACCTTCGACCAGGCCGGGCGGCAGCCGCTGCCCGCCGCGGGCGAGGGTGCGCCGGCGCAGACCCTGGCGATCATCGACCGGGAGAACCAGTCCTGGGGCAACGGGGCGGTGGTGATCGATACCGTGCCGGCCTGCTGGACTAAGTTGCAGGACCTGAATCCGCGCGGAATGGGCCTGGGGGTGCGCCTCCTGCAGGGGGTGCGGGCCGGCGTCGCGTTGCTGCCCGGGGGCCTGGCGGGCAGGCTGGATCGGCCGCTGCGGCAGTTGGTGGAACCCGCGGTGGCGACGGTCTATCGTGTGAGCGGTGACTCGTTGTGGTGCGGTCAGGCCGGTCCGGGCGCGGCGGGGTCGGTGGATGGGGGAAGGGCCGGCGCGCGCTAGTGCCGGGGCGCCGATGTCGCCCGGCTAGTCAGTTGGTTGCGGGCGGCGGTCTGCGGGCGGCGGTCTGCGGGTGGCGGTCCGCACAGCGGACCCTACAGTAGTCCTTTCAACCGATACAGGGCGTCCAGCGCGGCCTTTGGGGTCAGTTCGTCCGGCTCGATGGCGCGCAGGGCCGCGCAGGCGGGGGGCTCCGGCGGCGGGTCAGGGGCGCGCTGGGGTTCGGGCAGGAACAGCGACAACTGCCGCGATCCCTGCTCCGCATGGCGGCGGGCGGCGTCTTCCAACTCCCGCAGGCGCCCGCGGGCGCGCGTGATGACCCCCGGCGGCACCCCGGCCAGGGCGGCGACCGCGAGCCCATAGCTCTGATTGGCCGGCCCCTCCAGCAGGGCGTGCAGAAAGACGATGCTCGCACCGTGCTCCACGGCGTCCAGGTGGACGTTGGCGATGCCCGGGTATTCGTCCGGCAGGGTGGTCAGCTCGAAATAGTGGGTGGCGAACAGGGTGTAGGCGCGGATGCGGGTGGCCAGTTCCACGCCGCAGGACCAGGCGAGCGAGAGTCCGTCGAAGGTGCTGGTGCCGCGGCCCACCTCGTCCATCAGCACCAGGCTCTGGGCCGTGGCGTTGTTCAGGATGTTGGCCGTCTCTTCCATCTCCACCATGAAGGTCGAGCGCCCCCCGGCCAGGTCATCGGCGGCGCCGATGCGCGAGAAGACCCGGTCGACCGGCCCCAGGGTGGCGGCGCGTGCCGGCACGAAGCTGCCGGCATAGGCGAGCAGCACGATCAGGGCGCACTGGCGCATATAGGTCGACTTGCCGCCCATGTTGGGACCGGTGATCACCAACATGCGCCGCCGTCCGTCCAGGCGCAGCCCATTGGGCACGAAGGGGCGGTCCAGGACCCGTTCCACGACCGGGTGGCGACCGTCGGTGATCTCGATGATGGCCTCGTCTGTGAGGCTGGGCCGGGACCAGTCCAGGGCCTGGGCCCGCAGCGCCAGATTGACCATGACATCGATCTGGGCGATGGCCGCGGCGCTGACTTGCAGCGCATCGATCGCGTCGCGCAGGGTGGCGAGCAGGGCCTCGTAGAGCGCCTTCTCCCGCGCCAGCGAACGCTCCCGGGCGCCCAGCACCTCGTCCTCGAAGCGTTTGAGTTCCGGGGTGATATAGCGCTCCGCGCCCTTGAGGGTCTGGCGGCGCACATAGTCCGGGGGGACCTGATCGGCGCGCGCCCGGCCCAATTCGATGTAATAGCCGTGGACGCGGTTGTAGCCGACCTTGAGCGTCGCAATCCCGGTGCGCTCGCGCTCGCGCAGTTCCAGGTCCAGCAGGAACTGGTCCGCGTTGGTGGAAAGCGCCCGCAGCTGGTCCAGGTCACTGTCATAGCCGGGGGCGATGACCCCGCCGTCGCGGATCAGGAGCGGCGGCTGGGGCAGGATGGCGCGATTGAGCAAGGCGACCAGGTCGGGGTGCTCGCCGAGCTGCGCGTGCAGGTCCGCCAGCAGCGGGTCGTCGATGGCGGCCAACAGGGTGCCCAGGTCCGGACAGAGGGCGAACGAATCGCGCAGGACCGCGAGGTCCCGCGGACGCGCCGTGCCCAGGGCGACCCGCGCGAGGATGCGCTCCAGGTCGCCGATGCCGGTCAGCAGGTCCCGCAGGGGCGCCCCCGCGGCCGCGTCGATCAGGGCCGCGAGTGCCTGATGACGGGCGCGCACCGCCGCCTGATCGCGCAAGGGTCGGGCCAGGCGGCGGCGCAGGAGCCGGCTGCCCATGGCGGTGGCGGTGTGGTCCAGCACCCCGGCCAGGGTGTGCTCGGCGCGGCCGGACAGGCTCTCGGTCAGCTCCAGGTTACGGCGGGTGGCGGCGTCCAGGATCACCGCCGCGTCCCGGCTCTCCGTGGTCAGGCCGCGCAGGTGGGGCAGGGCGGCGCGCTGAGTGTCGCGGACATACTGAAGGAGACAGCCAGCCGCCCCGACCGCCAGGCGCAGCCCGGCGCACCCGAACCCGGTCAGGTCACGGGTGCCGAACTGCTCGCACAACAGCCGCTCCCCGCTGTCCGCGTCCAGGTGCCAGGCGGGGCGGCGGGTCAGGCCCCGCTCCAGGCCGAGCGCCGCGGGGAGTTGGCTGTCCTCCGCCAACAGGACCTCGGCCGGGCGCAGGCGCGCCAGTTCACTCGCCAGGGCCTCCATCGACTCCAACTCCAGGACCGAGAAGCGCCCGCTCGACAACTCCAGGACGGCCAGACCGAAGCCCGGCGGCGCGCCGGCGGCGCTCTCTGCGATGGCGACCAGCAGGTTCTCCTGGCGTTCATCGAGCAGGGCATCGTCGGTCAGGGTCCCCGGGGTGACGATCCGCAGCACCCGCCGCTCCACCGGCCCCTTGGTCGTGGCCGGGTCCCCGATCTGCTCGCAGATGGCGACCGAGACCCCCTTGCGCACCAGCCGGGCCAGGTAGCCCTCGGCGGCGTGATAGGGAACCCCGGCCATCGGGATCGGCTGCCCGGCGGAGGTGCCCCGCTTGGTCAGCGTGATGTCCAGGAGCGCGGCGGCGCGCTCGGCATCCTCGAAAAACAACTCGTAGAAGTCGCCCATGCGGAAGAACAGCAGCATCCCTGGGTGCTGCGCCTTGAAGCCCAGGTATTGCTGTATGACTGGCGTGTGCTGCAACAAGTTATTTTCAGACCCGCAGGCGTGACTCATCTGGTCACAGCAACTTGACCAAGGCGGCGACCGCGGCCACCGCGCCCACCAGCATGGCCCCAAGCTTGATGATCAGGCGGTACTCGAACTCGCGGATCTCCGACTTGAGGGCCAGTTCCAGCGCCTGCAGGTCTGACTTGGTGGTGGTCATGGGGCGCTCCTGGTGGCTTCCCGCGAAACGCTAGCCCCGGTCCCGCACCGGGTCAAGCCTGTCACGTCAGAGCGCCGCAATCCGCTCCCGCTGCGTCCTGAGGTTCCCGATCGCTGTGGCGTGCTCGGCGAGTTTGTCGCGCTCCTTTTGCACCACCGTCGCCGGGGCCTTGTCGACGAAGGCGGGGTTGGTGAGCTTGGCCTGGGTCCGCGCCACGTCGTCGGCAAGGCGGCCGATCTCCTTGTCGAGGCGCTTGAGTTCGGCGTCCTTGTCGATCAGCCCCGCCATTGGGATCAGGACCTTCATGGCGCCGACCAGGGCGATGGCGGATTCCGGCGCCTGCGACTCGTCCTCGAGCACCGTGATGGACTCGGTACGGGCCAGGAAGTCGAGATAGGGGCGGGCGGCGGTCAGCCAGCGGCGGTCCTGCTCCGATGCATTGGCGATCAGCACCGGCAACGGCTTGCCCGGGGGGATGTTCATCTCGCCCTTGATGCGCCGCATCCCGAGGATGAACTGGCGCACCCAGTCGATCTCCGCCGTCACTTCGCGCTCGCCCGCGGGGTCCGCCGCGACGGCGGGCGCGGCGGGGTAGGGGGCGAGCATGATGGTTTCGCCCGCGACCCCGGCCAAGGGGGCGACCTTCTGCCAGATCTCCTCCGTGATGAAGGGCATGAGCGGGTGGATGAGGCGCAGCAGGGTCTCAAGCGTCGTGACCAGGGTGCGGCGGGTGCCGCGGCGGGCGGCGTCGCTCGCGCCCGCCCCGGTCAGGACCGGCTTGCACAGTTCCAGATACCAGTCGCAGAACTCGTTCCAGGTGAAGTCGTAGAGCGCCTGGGCGGCCAGGTCGAAGCGGTAAGCGTCCATGGCCTCGCGCACTGTATTGGTGGTGGCTGCCAGCCGCGCGGCGATCCAGCGGTCCGCAGGGGAGAATTCGAGCGGGTCCGACCCCAGACCGCAATCCTGACCTTCCGTGTTCATCAATACGTAGCGCGAGGCATTCCAGAGCTTGTTGCAGAAGTTGCGGTAGCCCTCGATGCGGCCCAGGTCGAACTTCACGTCGCGCCCGGTGGTGGCCAGCGCCGCGAAGGTAAAGCGCAGTGCATCGGTGCCGAAGCCGGGGATGCCGCCGGGGAAGTCGGCGCGGGTCTGGCGGGCGATCTTCTCGCGCAGGTGCGGCTGCATCATCCCCTGGGTGCGCTTCTCGACCAGGGCATCCAGCCCGATCCCGTCGATCAGATCGATGGGGTCCAGCACATTGCCCTTGGACTTGGACATCTTGTCGCCGTGGGCGTCGCGCACCAGGCCGTGGATATAGACATCCCGAAAGGGGACATCCCCCATGAATTTGAGCCCCATCATGATCATCCGGGCGACCCAGAAGAAGATGATGTCGAAGCCGGTGATCAGGACCGAGGTCGGGTAGAAGTCGCGCAGCCGCTCGGTGTCGTCCGGCCAGCCCAGGGTGCTGAAGGGCCAGAGTGCGGAGCTGAACCAGGTGTCCAGCACGTCCGGGTCCTGCTCCAGGGCGAGTTCCGGCGGGAGTTGGTGGGTCGCGCGCACCTCCTGTTCGTCGCGGCCGACATAGACGTTGCCTTCGGCGTCATACCAGGCGGGGATGCGGTGCCCCCACCAGATCTGGCGGCTGATGCACCAGTCCTGGATGTTGCGCATCCACTCGAAATAGGTGTTCTTCCAGTTGTCCGGGACGAAGCGGATGCGCCCGTCCTCCACCGCCGCGATGGCCGGCTCGGCGAGCGGGGCGATGCGCACATACCACTGATCGGTGAGATAGGGCTCGATCAGGGCCCCGGAGCGGTCGCCGCGGGGTTGCTGCAACTTGTGGTCCTTGACCAGGGCCAGGAGGCCCAGGGCCTCCAGGTCGACGACGATGCGCTTGCGCGCCGCGAAGCGGTCCAGGCCGACATAGGCGGCGGGGATCAGGTCGCCCTCCTCGGGCAGGTTGTCACGCACCGCCGCGTCCGGGCTGAAGATGTTGATCAGGCCGCCGTGGGGCTGGCCGGCGATGGCGAGCTCGTCGCGGTGGCGCTCCCAGACCGCGTAGTCGTTGAAGTCGTGGGCCGGGGTGATCTTGACGCAGCCGGTGCCGAACGCCGGGTCCGCGTAGTCGTCGGCGATGATGGGGATGCGCCGGCCGGTCAGCGGCAGTTCCACGAACTCGCCGATCAGGTGTTGGTAACGCTCGTCGTGCGGGTTCACGGCCACCGCGCAGTCGCCGAGCAGGGTCTCGGGGCGGGTGGTGGAGACCACCAGGTGGCCGGTCCCGTTGGTCAGCGGATAACGCATGTCCCACAGATACCCGGACTCCTCCTCTGAGAGCACCTCCAGGTCCGACACCGCCGTGTGCAGCACCGGGTCCCAGTTCACCAGGCGCTTGCGCCGGTAAATCAGACCCTCTTGGTGCAGGCGCACGAAGACCTCGCGCACGGCCGCCGAGAGACCCTCGTCCATGGTGAAGCGCTCATTGCCCCAGTCGAGCGAGGACCCGAGCCGCCGCAACTGGCCCGTGATGGCCCCGCCCGACTGCGCCTTCCACTCCCAGACCCGCGCGATGAAGGCGTCCCGGCCGAGATCATGCCGCGTCTTGCCCTGTGCCTCCAGTTGCCGCTCCACCACCATCTGAGTGGCGATGCCGGCATGGTCGGTGCCGGGCTGCCACAGGGTCCGGTCCCCGCACATCCGGCGGTAGCGGATCAGCGCATCCATCACCGTGTTGTTGAACCCGTGGCCCATGTGCAGACTGCCGGTCACATTGGGCGGCGGGATCATGATGCAATAGGTCCCGGCGCCGGTCCCGGCCCCGGCGCCCCCGGCCGGTCCCGGGGCGAACCAGCCGCGGCCCTCCCAGCGCTCGTACCAGGCCTGTTCCAGGGTTTGGGGGTCGTAGTTCTTGTCCAGCATGGCTTAAGAGAGGTCCGCGGGGGTCAGGGGGAGGATCGGGAAAGCCCCCAATTATACCGAAGCAGGGGAACCAAACCCTTAGTAACACGAAGCGCAGATCCCGACACCATTCGTGACCAACAGCGAGCGCGAAAAATAGACAGGATTAACAGGATTTCTCAGGATTTACAGGATGGTCTGTTGCTGAACGTCGCACTCTGTCGATCCTGCTAATCCTGTCCAATTTCTTGCTTCTGGCGCGCTCGCCCGACTTGCATCGCGGATTCGGTTCGCGCCGCTAGCCCTGAATTCGGCCGTCCTCGATGTGCACCACCCGGTCGGCCAGTTCACCGATGCGCGGGTCGTGGGTCACGATCACCACCGCCCGGCCCTGCGCATGGGCCAGGTCCCCGAGCAGGCGCACGACGGCGCGCCCGTTGACCGAGTCCAGGGCGGCGGTGGGCTCGTCGGCGAGCAGGATGGGCGGGTCGCCGGCCAGGGCGCGGGCGATGGCGACGCGCTGCTTCTCGCCGCCGGAAAGCTGGGCGGGGAAGTTGCGCCGCCGTCCGGCCAGGCCCACCAGGTCCAGGAGTGCGGACGCCTCACCCAGGTCCCGGCCTTTGAGTTCCAGTGCGACCTGCACGTTCTCCGCCGCGGTGAGGGCCGGGAACAGGTTGTAACTCTGGAAGATGAAGCCCATGCGCCGCAGGCGCAGCCGGGTCAGCGCCTGGGTGGAGAGCCCGGCGAGTGCCTGGCCCTCCACCCGGACGGAGCCCGCGGTGGGGTGCAGCAGACAGCCCAGGATCATCAGCAGCGTGGTCTTGCCGCTCCCGGATGGCCCCATCAGGGCCATGACCTGTCCGGCGGCGACCTGGAAGTCCACCCCGTCCAAGGCGCGCACGGCCGTGTCCCCGGTGCCGTAGACCATGGACAGACCGCGGGTTTCCAAGGCCGGCGAACTCATCGTTGGAAGACCATCGCCGGGTCGATGCTCATCGCCTTGCGGATGGAGACGACCGAGGCCAGAACGCACATCACGAGCGTCACGCCATAGAGCGCCACGGCCAACCCCGGCGGAACCAGGATCACGGCGGCGCCGGCCTCGCTGCCCCGGGCGAACAGCAGCGACAGGGCGATGCCGGGCAGTCCGCCCAGGGTTGCGCTGATCACCGCCTGCCCCATGATGACCTTATAGATGAAGGCGCGCGGTGCCCCCATGGCGCGCAGGGTGCCGAACTCCGGGAGGTGGTCGACGGTGGTGGCATAGAGCACCTGGGCGACGATCACCACGCCGACCAGGAGGCCGAGGACGGCGGAGACCAGCACCGAGGCCCCGGCGCCGGTGGTGAACATCCAGTAGTCGCGCGTGCGGGCGGCAAATGTTTCGCTGAGATAGACGTCGGTCCGCGGCAGGGTGCGGACCAGGTCGTCGCGTACCCGCTGCTGGTCCGCACCGGGGCGCAGCCGCCCGATGACATAGTTGGTCTGGTCCTCGGCGAAGCCGCTCAGACGCTGGGCATTGCGGGTGGAGGCGAAGACCCAGGGGGAGGTAGTGAAGGAGCGGATGCCCTGGGTGAACCCGACCACCAGCGCGCGCCGGTTGTTGATCTCCACGCGGGTGCCGATCCGGCTGACCCCGACTTGGCGACGATCCAGAAGTCCGCACGGGTGTGGCGGATGACATTGGTGGTGCTGTCGGAGAAGCCCAGGAAGAGCCCGATCTGCATGGCGATCAGCACCACCGCGAAGATGATCCCGATCAGGGTCACGGCAAAGCGGGAGCGGTCATGGGCGAGGTTGCGCCAGGCGAGCAGCCCGGCCATCCCCGCGCCTCAGTGCGAGGGTCCCGTCTTCACTCTAAGAAGAGAACTTGGGGACGGCTAACCAGTAAGTAAAATAATTTCATCAGGGACTGCCTGTAGCGTCGTTGTCGTTGTCGTAGTCGTAGTCGTAATCGATGTTGCGTTCCGGATTCTCTTGCACCCAACGTGCATCGCTTTTCCGATTACGACAACGACAACGACAACGACAATGTTCCCGGCTCAGCCTGGCGGCGGGATCGCGATATACGCATTCACCCGCAACCCCGCCGGTAGCGAGAGACCCGGCTCCAGGTCGGAGTCAGTCGCGAGCCGCCAAGCTGCTCGGCGTCACGCAACCGCGGGTCTGCGACCTCATGCGCGGCAAGATCAACCTGTTCGGCCTGGATTGCCTGGTCAACATCGCGTCGGCGGCCGGTTGACAGGTTGAAATGCGGGTGCTGGAGGCCGCGTATACGCCGTAGGAGCAGCCGCCAGGCCGCGACGTGCAGCCGCGAAGACCGCCGCCTGGAATGGTGACGAAGCACGGCACGGGACAGGGCCGCCGCGGGCGGGCATAATCGGCGGGCGATCCGACAAAGGAACCGGCCATGCCCAGCTTCGATTGCTTCCTCTCCCACAACAGCAAGGACAAGCCCGCCGTGCGGGCGCTCAAACTGGCCCTGGAAGGGCAGGGGGTGCGCTGCTGGCTGGACGAGGAGCAGTTGCGGCCCGGGCTGCCCTGGCAGACGCTGTTGGAGCAGGGGATCAAGAGCGCCGGCAGCGTCGCGGTCTGTGTCGCCGTGGACGGCATCGGACTGGACTCGTGCTCGTGCTCCGACACCGGCTGACGGCAACTCGCGAACCGCCTTGACCGGCGCCCTTCGCGTGGCTGGGATCGGGGCTATATCCAGTCTCTGGTCGTTGAAGTTCCTATCCGTATCCGTCCTTCTGCCGAGTATCGAGCCATGAAGACCACCGTCGATCTACCGGACGAACTGCTGCGTCAGGCCAATACTGAAGCGGCCCGGCGCGGCCTGCGTCTGGCCGACCTGCTGGCAGAGGCACTGCGCCGCTTGCTGCCCCCGGCGCAGCGGTTGGACTCCAAGCAAATGCAGCTTGAGCCGGGGGCGATGGCGGCGGACCTATCGGCGTTGATGGCGGATGGCGCGGGCATCATCGATTCGGGCGTCGATGACCTGGCCAGTCATCCGCGGCACCTGGAAGGGTTCGGTCGTGACGCGCTGGGCCATCGCTGATACCGGACCCTTGGTGGCCTTTCTTGATCGCCGCGAGCGGCATCATGCCTGGGCGGTCGAACATGCGGGTGATGGACGCCGCTTAGCGTCCTGGCCGCCGCGCTGTGTCTGTTTGCTACCCGTCGCGGCCTGGGGGCCGCTCCTACGCCGTAGGAGCGGCCCCCGGCCGCGACGGGCTGCCGCGAAGACCGCCGCCGGGAATGGTGACGAAGGGCGGCACGGGACAGGCCCGCCGCGGGCGGGCATAATCGGCGGATGATCCGACAAAGGAACCGGCCATGCCCAGCTTCGATTGCTTCCTCTCCCACAACAGCAAGGACAAGCCCGCCGTGCGGGCGCTCAAACTGGCCCTGGAGGGGCAGGGTGTGCGCTGCTGGCTGGACGAGGAGCAGTTGCGCCCAGGTCTGCCCTGGCAGAGCCTGTTGGAGCAGGGGATCAAGGGCGCCGCGAGCGTCGCGGTCTGTGTGGCCGCGGACGGTATCGGGCCTTGGGAGGACGAGGAGATGCGGGGGGCACTGACCTTGGCCGTGCGCGATGGCCGGCCGGTCATCCCGGTGGTCCTGCCGGGGGCGCCGGTGCAGCCGGAACTGCCGCTGTTCCTGGCTAACCGCACCTGGGTTGACCTGCGCGGCGGGCTCGATGGCGAGGACCTTGCGCGCCTGGTCTGGGGCATCACCGGCCGGCCCCCCGCGTCAGGGACCGGCGCCGCCCCGACGACCGCTCCCGCCGACGGCCTGGCGGCCGACCCGCCGCCGCTGCCCAGCGACAGCGTCTTCCTGGACGAGGTCTTCGAGCTTCTCTACAGCTACCCGACCCTGATCCTGCTCGCCCAGAAGGATCGGGAACTCAACGGCTCACTGGCGGCGCTGCACGAGCGGTCGAAGGAAGTTTGCGGCTCCGAACGGGCGCTGCGCCTGGCCCCGCCCCAGGGTCCGGAGGCCACCGAGGCCGAATTCTTCGCCACCCTGGGCCGGCGCGCCGGGATGCAGCCGCCGCCCCAGGATGCCGGCGCCTTCGAGTCCCGCCTGGAGGATCGGCTCGCCGCCGGTGAGCGGCTGTTCCTGCTGGTCAGCGGCCTGGACTCCTGCTCCGAGGCCGGTCGCTCGCGGCTCGCGGCCTGCCTGCGCGGACTCTCCGATTTCCACGGTGAGGCCCTGCGCGTCGTGCTCGTGGGCGGCGAGGGGCTCGCCGGGCTCAAATACGCCCAGGGCGACCTGTCCTTTCTGAGCCACGCCGAGCCCAGGCACTGGCCCGAGTGGAACACCGGCGATCTGATGGATCAGGCCCGGCACTGCACCCCGCCCCTGGACCTGTCCGCGGAGGACGCCCTGGCGATCCTGACGGCGAGCGGCGGACACCCGCGCCTGATCCTGGACGCCCTGCGGCTCCGGGCCAAGGGTCGGCCGCTGCCCGAGTGTACCCAGGCGCTTGAGCGCTCCAGCCAGATCGAGGCCCAGTTCAGCGCCATCGCCCAGGACCCGGACCAGCGCCGGGACCTCAAGGAGTGGCTGGCCCGGTCCGACCTGGGGGCCTTTCGGACCTGGATCGGCAACCCGGGGCTCCGCCGGCTCTACTGGCTGAACCTGCTGCGCGCCGAGGGCCCGGCGGGTCAGGAGCGGCTGGTCTGGCGCTGCCCGGCGGTGGTTGGGGCGGGGCTGCGGGTGCTCGCATGAGCCGGGCGGGGGGGCTTTGGCGGCGGCTGGGGCTTGGGTGGTGGGGGCTCTTGCTCTTGTGCCTGGCGCGCGGCCTGGCGGCTGGGGATTTTCTGCCGCTGGTGGCGGAGGGGGAGGTGATCGATGATCCGGAAGGGGTCATTGCTGGGATTATGCCGCAAGAGGTGGTCAGCGCGGTTGCCTTCAGCCCCGACGGGCGTCTGCTCGCCAGTGGTTCGGGTGACGTGGTTTACCTCTGGGACCCGGCCACGGGCGCGGCCGTGCGCACCCTGGAAGGGGACGGGTATTCGGTCACTGCGGTCGCCTTCAGCCCCGACGGACGGCTGCTGGCGAGCGCGTCCCGGGATCGCGTGCGCCTGTGGGACCCGGCCACCGGCGCGCTCGTGCGTGCCCTAGAGCGGTATCAGGAAACGGACGAAGCGATCACCTTCAGCCCCGACGGGCGCGTGCTCGCAGGCGCCTCGCGAGACGGCACCGTGCGCCTCTGGGACCCGGCCACGGGGGCGTGCCTCGGGCAGGACTGCACGGTGTATACCGAGCCCACGGAGGGACCTATAGGGTTTGACGTTCTTCGCGTCGTTTATGTCGAGGTCAAGGTCGCCTTCAGCCCCGACGGGGACCAGTTGGTAAGCGTGTCGGACGACGGCACCGTGTGGCTCTGGAGCCCGGCCACTGGGGCGCCTAAAGGCGCGGTGTGGCAGCGAGAGGTCACCGCGGTCGCCTTCAGCCCCGATGGGCGCCTCCTCGCGAGCACCTCCGCGGGTACGAGCGTCCGCCAGTGGGAACTGACCACGGGCCCGACAGTAAGAAATCTCGCGGGAGATAACGCGCCGGTCGGTGCTATCGCCTTCAGCCCCGATGGGCGCCTGCTCGCTGGCGCCTCGCGCGACAACACCGTGCGCCTGTGGGACCCGGCCACGGGCGCAGCAGTGCGCACCCTGGAGGGGCACGGGAGTTCGGTCACCGTGGTGGCCTTCAGCCCCGACGGGCGCCTGATCGCCAGCGCCTCGAGGGATATGGTGAGCCTGTGGGACCCGGCCACGGGGGCGGTGGTGCGCACCCTGGAGGGGCACGGGGATTGGGTCAACGCGGTCGCCTTCAGCCCCGATGGGCGCTTGCTTGCCAGCGCCTCGGGAGTCAATCCGGTGTGCCTGTGGGATCCGGCCACCGCGGCGGTCGTGCGCACCCTGGAGGGGCACGGGGATTGGGTCACCGGGGTCGCGTTCAGCCCCGACGGACGGCTACTCGCTAGTAGTGCCTCGTATGACAACGCTGTGCGCCTGTGGGACTCGGCCACGGGGGCGGCCGTGCGCAGCCTGGAGGGGCACGGGAATCAGGTCACCGCGGTCGCCTTCAGTCCCGACGGACGCCGGCTCGCCAGCGCCTCGGAGGATAACACGGTGCGCCTGTGGGACCCGGCCACGGGGGTGGCGGTGCGCACCCTGGAGGGTCACGGGGATGTGGTCAACGCGGTCGCCTTCAGCCCCGACGGACGCCGACTCGCCAGCGCCTCGGATGACAACACGGTGCGCCTGTGGGACCCGGCTACGGGGGGGGCCGTGCGCATCCTGGAGGGCTCCCCATATTATGGTGACCCGCATCTGCGGGAACGGGGGAAGGACGAGGTTAAAGCGATCGCTTTCAGCCCCCACGGGCGTCTGCTCGCCAGCGCCTCGTGGGACGAGACGGTGCGTCTATGGGACCCTGCCACCGGGGCGGTGGTGCGCACCCTGAAGAAGCAAGGGGAGATGGTCGCCTTCAGCCCTGACGGGCGCCTACTCGCCAGCGCCTCGGACAACACGGTGCGCCTCTGGGACCTGGCCACGGGGGCGGCGGTGCGCACCCTGGAGGGGCACGGGGATTGGGTCGCCTTCAGCCCCGACGGGCGCCTGCTCGCCAGCACCTCGGGCGACAAGACGGTGCGCCTGTGGGACCCGAAATCGGGAGTCTGCAATGCGATCCTGGCCAGCGGTCGCGATGGGGCATGGGTCGCCTGCCGACCCGCCGAGGGGCGCTGTTGGCGGCATGACAACGGCTCGCTGTTGGTTCGCAAGGGGGCCAACGGTCTCCTGACCCCGGTGCCCCCGCCAGCCGGCGCCGAGCCCGCCCGCCTGGAGTTCTACGCACTCGAAAGGGGAAGGCCCGTTTCGGACCTAGCCACCGGCGACGGCCGCTCCACCGAGGTCAGCGTCCGCATCGTCAACCAGGGCTCGGTCCCTGCCTATTGGCTGCGCATCCGCCAAGCGCGCGACCTGGGCGACCCCTTGCTCTATATTCCGCCGCCGGTCCATCCGCGTCTCGACCCCGGTCAGTCGGTCGACCTCACCGGCCAGGTCTCCTATCTCGCCGCCTGGACCGACCCGCAAGCCCACACGGGCCGGCTGCGGCTCCAACTGGACCACGCCCACGGGACCGCGGGAGCCGTCGAAGTCCCGATACGCGCCACGGCCCCGGGGATCGTCGTCGCGGCGGAGCCCGAACTGGTCCCGGGAGACGCCCCGGCCGTCTCGGTGAGGCTGCGCAACGGCGGCGGTCAGGACCTGGAGCAGGCGGAGGTGCGCGCCCATCTGACCGGCCTCGCCGCGGACCTCCCGCGTCAGAGCCAGCCCCTGGTCAAGGCGGGCGCCGATCTACCGCTCTCCTTCGCGCTGCCCAAGGGCGCCCGGGTGGACAAGGACAGCCGCCTGACCCTGGTCGTCGATGAGCGCTCCTATCCGCCCCACGACTGGACCTTCGCCGACCGGCCGATCCGCCTGCCCACCCCGCCCTGGCAGCTCTATGCCGGACTCGCCGCGCTGGTCCTGACCCTGTCCGCGCTGCTCTGGTCGCTGCGCCAATACACCCACCCGCTGACCCGCCGGTTGGCCGCGGACCCGGCCGCCCTGGCCGGGCTCGGGCTCGGTCAGTTGGAGCGGGCGCGCACCCTGCTGCGGCGCACCCGCCGGCTCGGCGCTGTGCTCGCGGCCGGCGGGGTGCAGGGGCGCTGGCTGGACCGGGCGATCCGGTTCCGCGGCGAGTCGCCGGAGGGGCAGGTACGCTGGCTGGCCGAGCGGCTGGGGGCGGGCTGGCAACGGCTCGAAGGGCTGGGGGACGGTGGGGCCATGGAGCACTTCGAGTTGACGCTCGGGGACGGCTTTCCGCTGAACCTGAACGCCTGCCGGGTGGCCTTCCCGCCCGCGGACTGGCCGGCGCAGGACGTGCTGACGCTGCTGGGCACCGGCGGCGACCGGCCCTGTCTGGTGCTCGGGCGCGACCCCGACCAGTGCGCGGATCTCAGCCGCCGCTGCCGCTCCCCCGAGACCTGGTGGGTGGCGCCGCAGGACGGCGAACTCTCCGCCCTGCTGCTGGCCGCGGAGCCGGTGGACACCTTCGCCCGCCTGATCGCACGCTATGTGAAGGTAGCGCGCATCTCGCCGTACCAGACGAGCCTCGGCGTGCGTAAGGAGTCCGGCTTCTTCGGCCGTACCCGCATCCTGTCGGACATCCTCAACCGCGGGGACCTGGCCAATTATCTGTTGGTGGGCGGGCGCCAGCTCGGCAAGTCGAGCCTGCTGCTGGCCCTGCAACGCCGCTTTGATGGGCGCAAGGGCGTCGACTGCCGCTATCTGTCCGTGGGCCAGGCAAGCATGGAGTCCCGGCTCGCCGCCGCCCTGGGGCTGCCGATGGCGACACCCCTGCAGGACCTGCTGCGGCAGTTGGCGCAGGTACCGCCCGGCACCCGGCGGGTGCTGCTGCTGGACGAGGCGGACGCCTTCGTGGCCGCGGACGCCGCCCGCGGCTATGCCTGTCTGAACGGCTTCCGGTCACTGAGCGACGAGGGCCGCTGCCACTTCATCCTGGCCGGGTTCTGGAGCCTGTACCGCTCCGCCAGCTTCGACTATCAGTCGCCGATCAAGAACTTCGCCGAGACCATCCAGATCGGTGCACTGGAGCCGGAGGCGTGCCGGGACCTGGTGACCAAGCCGATGGCGGCCCTGGGGCTGACCTATGCCGACACGGGGATGGTGGAGCGCATCCTGGAGCGGACCGGCGGGCGGGCCAACCTGATCGCCATCCTGTGCGACCAGATGCTCCAGGGGCTCGGGCTCGCGCAGCGGGTGCTCGATGACTCGGACCTGGAACGTGCCCTGACCAGCGGGTCGCTGCGCAGCGCGCTGGAGGGCTGGGGGGAACTGACCGCGGACCCGGCGGCGGCACGGCTGGACCGGGTGATCGTCTATGGGCTGATCGGGCGGGAGCGGTTCCGGCTGGCGGACGTGCTGGACCTGCTGGGCGGGCTCCAGGTGGCGCCGGAGTCGATCAAGGAGTCACTGACCCGGCTGGAACTCGCCTTCCTGGTGGGGCGCGAGGGGGACGGCTATCGCTGGCAGGTCCCCCTGTGGCGGGACCTGGTGCTGGCGCAGGAGCCGGCGCGGATGCTCGGGCAGGAGCTCGACCAAGGGCGCGCCCACCGGCAGGCGGGCCCGCCGGGGGCCTGACCCCCGGTCCACTTCCAGTCCGGCCAGGCCTGGGAGCGCCGCACCCCAGTGCGGCGCGATCTCGCAGAAAACCCCGCCGGTGTGGGTTCGCCGGAGGCCGCGCCGCACTGGGGTGCGGCGCTCCCAGTAGCCGTGCGGCTTAACTTAATGGCAGTGAGGGCAAGGCCCTGGGACGGGGCCCAGCCCTGAAAGGGCCTGACATCAGGGTCTGTGCCGTTATGTCACGCCCTTTCAGGGCTGGCCCGAATAGACGACGCTCTCCCAGGGCGTTGCCCTGGGCTGGTATGTCTGACCCCGTTGGGGTCGGACCGCGCAAGCCGTCGCGGTCTCGTCGCGGCTGAACGAAGAAAGAGTAGTTCTCTCACAAAGACACAAAGACACAAAGATCAGAAAGAACGTCAAAGCGATATGTCGGTCGATGAAGTCACCTGGGCGGCGATCGGCCCAACACCTCCAATGATCTGTTTTTCTTTGTGTCTTTGTGTCTTTGTGAGAGCAATTCCCCGATTGACCGTGAAAGTCCGGAGGGGACCTCGCGGGGCAACGCCTCTGCGCCTCTGCGTGAGAACTGCTCCGGATGAGCGGGCGCCCTCAACCGACCCCGCAGACGCCCGCCTTGCACCGGCTGCGAAAACGCCGGGCGGCGAAGTGACTGTAGGCCCAGTCCAGGGGGCGCAGCAGCCCCAGGCCGGTCACGACCCGGGCCAGGTGCCGATAGTAGGGGAGCCGCCGCCAGATCGCGACGAATCCGGCCACGCCGCTGATCAAGCGGCCATCGACATCGATGACATGCAGCCGGGCCATGGCCTGTCGGGTGTCGAGTCCGACCTGACGCAGGCGCTCCGGCGCGGCCAGCAGGTCCACCCACTCGAGCGCGCCGTCCCGGTCGAGTCGGCGGTAATGGGCGATCTCGCGTCGGCACAGGGGGCAGCCGCCATCGTAGAAGAGGACCGGTCGCGGTGGTGTCTTGATCATTTTGGGTTGGTCGTCCTGGTTGGCGACAGCGCCATCGTGCGCCGCGGCCTGGCGGCAGGCGACCGGGCCCCGCATGGCAGGGATCGATCGCGCGCCTTTGAAGTACACAACATCAGTCCTAGCCGCCGCAGTTCAACCTGACCTACTCCCTCCGGCGCCGCTGCCCGGCGCTCGACGCCGGCCGCCGCCGCACGGCCAGCGCCGCGAGGCCGAGCGCGAGGAGCGCGAGCGGGGGCGGGGCGGGCACGGCCAGGGGCGTGCCGGAGAGCACCCGCAGATTGGAGAAGACCGCGTGCGCCGTGCCGCTCTGCCAGGGTGTGCCCAAGGACCCGTCGCTGCGCAGGAAGAACGAGACCAGGAGGTTGCCGCCGTCCCAGTTGTTCTGGATGCCGGTGAAGGTGCCGGTGCCCGTGGGATTGGACACACCCTGGGTGCGGGACGCGCCCAAGGTCACGTTGCCGCTCGTTGCCTGGTAGCTTACGAACATGCTGCCGCTGGCAGAAGCCAGTACCGGAAGCGCCAGCGGGGTCTGGTTGACGTCGTCGACCCGCGCGGCGGCGCCGAAGATCCCCAGGGCATTGCCGTTATTGAACAGGAGCGCCGCCCCGGCTGAGTCGGTCCCGTCGCTGTCCTCCCCGATGCCGAAGCCGAGCCCCAGATACCCGACCGGACTGTTGCCGAAGGTGATGGCGAAATCGATCGCCAAGGCAAAGTCGGCGCCGGGGCTGAAGGCATAGCCCAGGCTGGAGACGCCGGGGGTCTTGCCGTCGACGCTCTGGTAGCCGATATCGGTCCCGCCGGGGACTGGTCCGCCGTCGGCACTCAGGGTCACCTCGGTCGCGGTCGCAAGGCCGGTGAAACTCACGTGTGGCGGGTCCTGCACCTGGGTCCAGGTCTGGAAGTCGGTGAGACCGGCCCGGGCCGCCCCCGGCATCAGGCCCAGGGCGCCGAGCGCAAGGAGTGACAGGGCGCCGGTGCGCCAGGGGTGGTTCAAACGCATCGTGCTGTCTCCCGGTGCTGGTGATCGCGATCGGCTTCTACTGGCCCCGGATTCTCCCGGAGTCCGCGCGCTCGGGCAAGCCGCGGGGTGCGCTCAGGGCGCCAGGCGCTCCACCGTCCAGTCCGCGCCCGCGGCACGCCGGTAGCGGAAGCGGTCGTGCAGCCGGCAGTCGCGCCCCTGCCAGAACTCGATCTCGGTGGGCTCCACCCGGTAGCCGCCCCAGAAGTCCGGCAGCGGGATCTCCCCCTCGGCAAAGCGCCGCTGCATCGCCGCCACCTCCAGCTCCAGCAGGGAGCGCGAGCTGATGACCCGGCTCTGGGGCGAGGCCCAGGCCCCGATCTGGCTGCCGCGCGGGCGGGTGGCGAAGTAACGCAGCGAATCCGTGGTGGAGATGCGCCGGGCGCTGCCGGTGATGTGCACCTGACGGGCCAGGGCGACCCAGGGGAACAGCAGGGCGACCCGCGGGTTGGTCCCGATCTGGTGCGACTTGCGGCTGTCGTAGTTGGTGAAGAAGACGAAGCCCGCCCGGTCGTAGAGCTTGAGCAGCACGGTGCGCAGGTAGGGCTGGCCGTCGGCATCGACCGTCGCCAGGCTCATGGCGTTGGGCTCCGGCAGGTCCTGGGCGATGGCGTCTTCGTACCAGTGCTGGAACTGGAGCACCGGGTCCGGGTTCAGGTCCGCCTCGCCCAGCCCCTGGGCCATGGCGGCGGTGCGGAAGGCTTCCGGGTTCACATTCATCGCTGGGGTTCCTGTGGCTGGGGGCGGGGAGTCGCGGGGGCTCCCGGGCGGTCGACGACGGTGCCGCCGTGGTGTTCAGCCGCTAATCATCGACGCTCGCACCGACCCTTGGCAACACCAATACTGACTATTAGTAGAATTGGTTCGTCAAATCCGCTCCAGCCCGGTAATTTGCGTGATTAAGACCGACATATTTGGTCGGTAAATAAGAACAAGGCCCGCGCGAACAGGCAGCGGGACCCGCCGGGGGCGAGGCGAGGCAGGCAGTTTCCGGTTTTTCCACCACTTCAAGAGAGTTACCACATGACCCGCGACGAACAAATCAAGGCTCTGGAAATGGACTGGGCAGAGAACCCGCGTTGGACGGATGTGAAGCGCGGCTACAAGGCCGCCGACGTGGTGCGTCTGCGCGGCAGTGTTCAACCCGAGCACACGCTCGCCCAGCGCGGTGCGGAGCGGTTGTGGGAACTGGTACGCGGCGGCTCCAAGAAGGGCTATGTCAACTGCATGGGCGCCATCACCGCCGGTCAGGCCATGCAGCAGGCCAAGGCCGGGATCGAGGCCATCTATCTCTCCGGCTGGCAGGTGGCCGCCGACGGCAACACCTCCGAGACCATGTACCCTGACCAGTCGCTCTATGCCTATGACTCGGTCCCGACCATGGTGCGTCGCATCAACAACACCTTCAAGCGGGCCGACGAGATCCAGTGGTCGCGCGGCATCGGCCCCGGCGACAAGGATTTCATCGATTACTTCCTGCCCATCGTGGCGGATGCCGAGGCCGGTTTCGGCGGCGTGCTCAACGCCTTCGAGTTGATGAAGAACATGATCGTCGCCGGCGCCGCCGGGGTCCACTTCGAGGACCAGCTCGCCGCCGTCAAGAAGTGCGGCCACATGGGCGGCAAGGTCCTGGTGCCCACCCGCGAGGCGGTCGAGAAGCTGATCGCCGCGCGCCTGGCCTCCGATGTCATGGGCGTGCCCACGCTGCTCCTGGCCCGCACCGACGCCAAGGCCGCCAACCTCCTGACCAACGATGTCGACCCCAACGACAAGCCCTTCCTCACCGGCGCCCGCTCCGACGAGGGCTTCTATGTGGTGCGCAACGGCGGTGAGCAGGCGATCAGCCGCGGCCTGGCCTATGCCCCCTATGCTGATCTGGTGTGGTGCGAGACCGAGACCCCGGACCTGGGCTTTGCCAAGGAGTTCGCCGACGAGCTGCTCAAGGCCAATCCCAACAAGCTCCTGGCCTATAACTGCTCGCCCTCCTTCAACTGGAAGAAGAACCTGAACGACAAGGACATCGCGAGCTTCCAGGAAGGGCTGGCCGATCTGGGTTACAAGTACCAGTTCATCACCCTGGCCGGTATCCACAACATGTGGTACAACATGTTCGACCTGGCCTATGACTATGCCCGCGGCCAGGGCATGAAGCACTACGTCGAGAAGGTTCAGGAACGCGAGTTTGAAGCCCGCGAGCGCGGCTACACCTTCGTCTCCCATCAACAGGAGGTCGGTGTCGGCTATTTCGACGACGTGACCACCGTCATCCAGGGCGGTCACTCCTCGGTCACCGCGCTTACCGGGTCGACTGAAGAAGAGCAATTCCACTGATCTGATCGGTGCCGGCCAGGGAAGGCCGGGGAATTCAAAGCGGGACTGGGCCTTTGCCCGGTCCCGCTTTTTTGTGCGCGACCGGCGGCAGGACGGGCCCTGGGCACCGCGGCCTCGATCGTCGTTGCGCCCGCGGCCGACGATCGGGGTAGGGTGCGCCGTGCGCACCTTGCGCACCTTGCGCAGCGACGCAATGGCTGGGCGTCGGCGGGCGAGGGCGGAGCAGTGGACCCGGGGGCGATCCGCGCCGCTCTGCGTGTGCGGCCCCGGTCATGACGAAGACCTGGCCCGCGACATAGCCGAGATCGAGGACGCCCTGATCAAGGACCGGCTCAATGCGCTTGCCTGGCTCGCCGCCCCCGGCCTGCTGGAGGTCAAGCTGGCGCTTCGTGCGCCCGGGCAGCAGCCGCCTGGGGTCCGGTCCCAAGCCCGTTCTGGCCATGGTGCCGGCGGATGCCTGAGTGGTCCGCACAGCGGACCCTACGGGCGCGGCGCCGCGTAGGGTCCGCTGTGCGGACCATCGCCCTCGCCGTCAACGCAGCGTCCGGCACCATGATCACAAGGCATCGACGAACCCGAGATTCAACCATGGCCGAGCGCCCCGACCAGCCCACCCCCGCAACCGACAACGACACCCCCTGGAAGAACGCCCTGGAGCACCACTTTCCGGAGTTCCTCGCCTAGCGGATGTTCACCTACAACTGCCGGATCTTCCAACGCTACGACCGCCCCGTCGCCAGTCTCGCCGTGCTCGCGGACGACAGTCCCAACTGGCGTCCGGGCGCCTTCGGCTGGGACCTGTTCGGCTGTCGGCACGTCCTGGAGTACCCGCTGGTCAAGCTCCTCGATTACGCGCCCCGCCTGGAAGGCCTGTTGGCAGACCCCAACCCCTTCGCCCTGGTCACCGCCGCGCATCTGCTCACCCGCGAGACCCGCGGCGACGCCGAGCGCAGATATGCGGCAAAATGGCGCCTCGCCCGACTACTCTATGAACGGGATTGGGATCGCCAGCGGATCATCGACCTCTTCGCCGTCATCGACTGGATGATGCGCCTGCCTCCCGAGTTGGAAACCAAGCTCTGGCAGGAACTCACCACCCTGGAGTGTAACAAGACCATGCCTTACGTCACCTCTGTCGAACGCATCGGGTATCAGCGGGGGCGCCAAGAGGAGGCCGGTGCCCTCGTGCAAAAATTGCTTCGGCGCCGGTTTGGCCCGCTTGCTCAGGAAACCGAGGATCAAATCGTGGCCCTGCCGCTGGAGCGAGTCGAAGCACTTGGCGAAGACCTTCTGGACTTCAACTCCCTCGTGGACCTGGACATCTGGCTGCGTCGGCACTGAATCCGGCAACCTCGGGTTTCCACCGAAGCAACACGACACCCGACACTGTGCGGTCCGTACCGGACGCCTTGCGGCTGCGCGCCCGTAGGGTCCGCTGCGCGGACCGGCGACCGCGCGCTCGGCACGCTGGCCGGGATCAAGACCAAGCGCCTCTACCCGTGAAATCCCCAACCCCCTCGCCTTGGTCACCGCCGCGCATCTGCTCACCCGCGAGACCCGCGGCGACACCGAACGCCGCTATGCGGCAAAATGGCGCCTCGCCCGGCTGCTCTACGAGCGCGACTGGGATCGCCAGTGGATCATCGACCTGTTCGCCGTCATCGACTGGATGAGGCGCCTGCCTCCCGAGTTGGAGAACAAGCTCTGGCAGG
This sequence comes from Candidatus Thiodictyon syntrophicum, assembly GCF_002813775.1. Lineage (NCBI taxonomy): Bacteria > Pseudomonadati > Pseudomonadota > Gammaproteobacteria > Chromatiales > Chromatiaceae > Thiodictyon > Candidatus Thiodictyon syntrophicum. The sequence continues at coordinate 3,896,590 of NZ_CP020370.1, read as the reverse complement.
AACTCACTATCCTGGAGTGCAACAAGACCATGCCTTACGTCACCTCTGTCGAACGCATCGGATACCAACGGGGTAGGATGTTCAATCTGACCCAAAAAGGCGCTGAAAAGCCCATGCAAGAAGCGTGTTGCCGGGAAGGCCCGGCTGTCGGTTCTGTGCTCGGGTGGGTACGATGACGGTGCGACACTAGCTCATGCCCAGCCCTTGACAAACGGCGAACGGTTGGCCAGCCTACTGGCGCGGTGATCTGACCGCCTTGCCGGAGCGCGCACGACGTGATGAACGCATTCAAGAGCCCAGTGAGCCGTCTGGCCAACCTGTTCCAGCGGTCACGTGATGCCTGGAAGGCGAAAGCGTTGGAGCGGCAGCAGCGCCTGCGGGCCGCGGAGGTCAAGATTCGGGATCTGGAGCACAGCCGCGCGCAGTGGAAGGCGCGTGCGCTAAAGGCGGAGCGTGGGCGAACGGGCGCCGAAGAGGCCGCGGCGCCGGCGGCTGACGAACCAGTGGATGAGCCACCACAGCTTGCGCTGTCCCCGCCGGTCGGCCATCACTATTCGGTCATGGTCATGCAGTTGACCATGCGGCTGTATCTGCACGCGGGGCTTGGCAGTCGCGGCGTGGCGCGGGTCTTGAATCTGTTCGGCGCGACATTCCCGGTGGCGGCGCCAGCCCACACCACGGTGCTGAACTGGATCTATCGCTGCGGTCTCGCGATCCTCAATCGCCAACCGGAATGGCGCACGGATTGGATCTACGTCGCTGATCATACCATCGCCTTGGGGGCATCCAAGTGCCTGGTAATCCTGGGTATTCCGGTGAATGCACTGGCTCGGAGCGGTTACAGTCCGGGTCACGGCGCCATGCAGGTGCTGGCCGTGGAGATCACCACACACAGCACGGGGGCGTGGGTCGCGAACGTGCTCAGGCGCGTTGCGCAACGCACCGGTCCCCCGGTCCAGATCGTTGCCGACCACGGCAGCGACCTGCGCAAGGGCATCGCCTTGTTTCAGGAGCACGCCACTGCCTGCGTCTATACTTATGATATTTCTCATCTGATCGCGACGCTGCTCAAGGCCGAGATGGGCCGGGACGCGCGCTGGGAGTCCTTGCTGGCGCACTGTCGCAACGCCTGGTCAGCCTTGCAGCAGACCGATCTGGCCTTCTTGCTGCCGCCTCGGCAGCGCCTCAAGGCGCGTTTCATGAATCTGGATGTCCAGGTGCGGTGGGCACAACGGCTCCTCGCCTACCATGATCGCGGCGACTTCAGCGCGATCCGCGCGCAATACGTCCTGAAGTGGCCGGCATGGGAGCACCTGTGCGCGCGGTTCGGCGCCGCCCGGGCGCACCCATTGCGGGCCATCGTCGGCATTCGCTATCCCGACCGGGCGGCTTTTTGCCAGGCACTGCAGACACACTCAGACCTCGAGAGTGATACGCTCGACGATGTGTTCTGGCAGCAAGCGGACGCTGGGTACAGCCGCTTCCTTGACGGCTTTGCCTGGCTACTGTCCTACCGGGATGACCTGGTGGATTACGCGCAAATGATGGCGCAATCCAAGCTGATTCAGTCGCACCTCAAATCCAAGGGCCTCCAGCGGGGCTCCCAGGAATCACTCCAGGCCACGCTGCCACCGCAGTCAACGCTCACCCCACGCACGGCGGCCTTTACCCAACAGATGCTCGCGAAGGTGGCAGTGGAAGCCGCCAAGATCCCGACTGATAATGTCTGGCTGGCATCCTCCGATATCATCGAATCGGTCTTCGGGAAATACAAATGCTTCACCGCCAGGGGGCCACTCAAGGAGATCGGCAAGCTGCTGCTTGCGATTCCTGCCTTCATCGCCGACCTGGCGACTCCGTTGATTCGGGAGGCGATGGAATCGGTGCGTACGATTGATGTCGAGCACTGGGCGCAAGCGCATATCGGTGCGTCGATGCTGGCCCGGCGTCGGCATGCTCTCATTGATTCGTTATCAAACACTAAAACTGTATGAAGATAATTTGTGAAATAGGTCCGATATTGAACACCCTACCAACGGGGTCATCTTGAAGGCCATGAGGAAGGCCGCCGCGCAGAAGCCTCGGCCCTGGTGCAAAAACTGCTGCGGCGCCGCTTCGGCGTACTGGCTGCGGAGACCGCCGAGCGCATCGCCGATCTGCCGCTGGAACGAAGCGAAGACCTGGGTGAGGCGCTGCTGGACTTCACCGCGGTCACCGACCTCGAAGCCTGGCTCCGCCAACACTGAGCCGCCGCCTGGCAGCAGTAACCGGACGCCCAGCCCGCCACTGCCCCAGAACCCGAACACCCAGTGCCCAACCTGACCGACCTCCCGCTGCAACTCACCTACCGCACCGGCCGGGACGACCTGGTGCGCGGCTTCTTCGTCCCCTGTCTCCAGTCAGCCGTCCTCTACCGCCGCGCCGCCGGCTATTTCACCAGCAGCGGCCTCGCGCTCGCCGCCCGCGGGGTCGCGAGCCTGGCGCTGCGGCGCGGGCGGATGCGACTCATCGTCTCCCCGCACCTGGAACCGGACGACTGCGCCGCCCTGGAACGTGCCCGTGACACCCCGGCTGCGGTGCTGCGCACCATCGCCGCCCGCAGCCTGGCCGAGATCGAAGACGCCCTGATCAAGGACCGGCTCAACGCGCTCGCCTGGCTCGCCGCCGCCGGTCTCTTGGAGATCAAGCTGGCGCTACGCGTCACCCCGCAGGGCAGCTACGCCCGCGGCCTCTTCCACGCCAAGACCGGCGTCTTCTCCGACGACCGCGGCCACCACGTCAGCTTCTCCGGCTCCGCCAACGAGACCGCCGGTGGCCTGGTCGAGAATTTCGAGCACCTGGACGTGTTCCGCTCCTGGCAGGACCCGGAAGGCCGGGTCCAGGCCGCCATCGACGACTTCGAGTCACTGTGGACCGGCCAGGTCCCGGGCCTCTCCATCATCGACTTCAGCCAGGCCAGCCGCGTCCTCCTGGAACGCTACCGCAACCCCGACCAACCCCCGCCCGGCATCGACCCCAACCAGGTCCGCGAGCCCGGCCCCGGCGCCACCTTGACCCCGCCCGCCGGGCTCGAACTGCGTCCCTACCAGAAGGACGCCATCCGCGCCTGGAGCAAGGCCGGCGGGCGCGGCGTCTTCGCCATCGCGACCGGCTCCGGCAAGACCGTCACCGCGCTCGTTCTCGCCAGCAAGGTCGCCGAGCGCAACCGGCCCCTGGTCGTGATCATCGTCTGTCCCTTCATCAATCTCTGTCGCCAGTGGATCAGAGAAATCGCCGCCTTCGGCCTCGACGCCATCGCCTGCTTCGAGGGCCGCCACCGCTGGCAGGCGCAACTGGAAGAGGGATACCAACGCCTCACCGCCGGGCTCGACCAGGTCCAGGCCATTGTCACCACCAATGCGACCTTTCAAAGCGACGCCTTCCAGACCCGCCTGCGCCCGCGGGTCGCGGCCGGCAACGTCCACCACCTGCTGATCGCCGACGAGGTCCACGACCTGGGCGCCGAGAACGCCCGTGCGGCACTGCCCGACGGCATCACCCTGCGCCTGGGACTCTCCGCCACCCCGGAACGCCATTTCGACCCCGTTGGGACTGCCGCGGTGCTGGACTACTTCGGCTCGATCGTGTACCAATACAACCTTGCGCAGGCCATTGCCGATGGGCGTTTCTGTCGTCACCGCTGCCATCTTCGAGATGAACACCCTCTCAGACCGGATCAACTCATTCGATTCACATCATGTTCTCCGCTGTAATCCGATCAACACTGCTCTGTGTCCTTGTCTTTCTGAACGGACTTGCTCTTGCCGCGGATCTGCAAGCCATTGAGAACGTTCGCTTGGTGCCGGCCGAATGGGCGGATGGCGACAGCTTTCTGGTGCGTTTCCCGGACGGATCGGAACACACGCTGCGCCTGTATGGTGCGGATTGCCTGGAGTGGCATGTTACGGATGGCGCCGACGCCAGGCGCCTACGTGCCCAGCGACGGTACTTCGGTATTTCCGGTTACGGCGGAACGCCGACCGCTTCTATCGAACTGGCAAAATCCCTGGGGGAGGCCGCAGCCGTCGCGACGCGTTCACTGTTGGCGGAACCATTCACTGTGCACACCGCGTTTTCCGATGCCAAAGGCGACGGCAGGTACAGGCGCATTTTTGCATTCGTTACCACAGCCCAAGGCGAGGACCTTGCCACGTCACTGGTATCCGCGGGGCATGCCCGCGCCTTTGGCGTGTATCGAGCGACTCCGAAGGGATTGAGCAAGGAAGACTATCGGGACGTCCTGCGAGACAGCGAACTGCTGGCGGCCAATAAGCGCAAAGGGGTCTGGGCCTACACCGATTGGGATGCCTTGGCGGAAGAGCGTCGCGCCGAGCGAGTGGAGGATTCGGAAGCCCGCATCGCGACTGGGCACAAGCACCCGAAGCAGCCCACGCAGATGGTGGATGTCAACTCTGCGGCCAGAGATGAACTGATGGGCATCCCCAGGGTCGGCGAAGCGACTGCCAATGCCATCATTGAGGGGCGCCCATACCAGACCGTCGAAGATCTCTTGCGGGTAAGGGGCATTGGCGAGAAAATGCTCGAGAAGATTCGCCCTTGGGTAAAGATCTCGCCGTAGATGCCGCCCTGATAATCAACTGCCCAAATGCGCGGATCGAACATCCAGTCAGCGCGAGGCAATCGCGCGGGTCGTTTCACCGCTTTCCGAGTGCTTGTGTACGACACGGGGGGCTGCGGGCGTGCAACTTCACCTTTCGGGAGACGCCCCAAGGCTCAGGTACCTCCGAATCGAGTCATCGTAAACCCACAAATACGCTGCTCCGGTGCCAACTCAGCCGCTTCGGGTCTGGCCGCAAACCCTGGGTCTCGGGGAGGTAGAGCAGTCCACCTTGGTGCTGCATCAGACTGCGGCCAATCGGCGATTCATCTTCAAACCTTCCCTCCGCGACGCGAACCACATAGACCCCGTCCTGACAATCGACCGTCCATAGCCCCCGATCAAACATCCAATGGGCGTCTCGCGTCAGCGCGAGGCCATTGCGCGGATCGTTGTCTCCGCTTTCCGAATGCTTGTGGATGTGTGCCGCTTCGACAAGGTGCTCGCTGTCGGTATTCATCCGATAATCTGTCAAAGCGCAGGTGAACTTGTAGCCAGTCAGTACATCGCTGCGGAACCTGGCGCTTCGGCCCTTCGCGAGGCTCTTCTTGTACTCGGCGGCGTTGCGCTTGATGGTCGCGATGGCTTCCGTGGTCGGCTCGGGGATCTTGAGGTTGGCGCAGAGGGCAATTTGCTCGGCCGCCTCGAAGTACACGGCGACCAGTTGGATGCGGGCGCTGCGTCGGAAGGCCGCGTCTTGCAGTGCATCCCAGAGCGACTCGTCTATATGGCACAGCCTCGTCGTTTCCCTGGAGCGGGACGGTTCCCGGTCCTCGGTGAAGCGTTCCCAGATGCGATCCCGGTGCCCGCCCAGGGCATGGAACGGCAGGCGCATCTATCCGCCAAGAACCGGCGCTCGTCCATGCATGGAGGAGTCAATGCGCTTGCTGATCCCAGCAGCCGCCTTGCGCATGACCTCGATGGAGTTTCCCACCCAGGCGGAGACGATCGGGTTCTCGACCAGCGTATCGGTGGAAATGATATGGACAGTCTTGCGCGTGCTGTCGGGGGGCAGGGCAGCGATGGCGGTCCAGATCAGTTGCAGGGTGGTGGTCGAGTCCTTTCCGCCGGAGTAACCGATGATCCAGGGCAGGTTGTCCGCGGTGTAGGGTGCGCGAATCTCCTCCTGGAGTTCGGCGACGGTCTTGCGGAAGCCCAGTGCGTCGAAGGCGGTGGCGCGCGGCTTGGCCTGCGATACGGGTTGAGCTTGGTCCGCCGACAAGTCGGGTGCGCTGGGGTGCGATGCGTTCATTGGAAACCCTTCGAGAAGTGCAACCGTCGAGTGAGAAGTATACCTTGGCCCTCAACGAAGCGACTCCGGGACGGAAATGCCGGGGCGTCGGCTCGCCCCGGGCGCGAAGCGCCTGGCGGCCTTGATCATAGCTCCGGCGACCCTGCTGGACGGGAGGTCGCTGGTCCGCACAGCGGACCCTACGGGCGCGGGGCCGTAGGGTCCGCTGTGCGGACCAAAGATATGGCCGTACAGGCATCGAGTATCCAGCGGCCGTCCGGTTGACGGGTGAAGACGTCGATGGCGGGCCGGTCCTGGGCGATCAGCACATACTGGTGCAGGCTCGGCAGGCCGCGGTAGATGGCGAACTTGCCGCCGCGGTCGTAGCCCTCGGTGGAGGGGGAGAGGACCTCGGCCACCAGGGTGGCGTTGGTCAGGACGTCGCGGCGGCTGTCGTGAAAGACCGGCCGATCGCACAGGACCACGATATCGGGGTAGGCGCAGGCGTCGGCGGTCGCGACACGTAGACGCATGTCGCGGGCGAGCACGGTGCAGGGGCGTGACTTGAGCTGTTGGCGCAACTCGCTGGCGCAAACGATGGGTTTCGCTGCGCTCTACCCATCCGGGACTGCCGGGACATTCAGCCAGTCGTCTTGCGCGATAACGTCAATCAAGGGCGAGCGGTGAGGCCTGGGCCAGCGCGCAACGGATACGCCAGGTGCTGGCGGTTGATCGCCGGTCGCGCCCTCAGGCGCGGCGCAGCCCCGCTGCCGCGGCCCGCTGCCGCCCGGGTCCGAGCAGCAGCAGAATCAGCCCCGCGCCAAGCAAGAGCATGGGTGCGGGCTCCGGGACGGCGTCGTACATCCCTGCGGCCAGGTACTGGTGGGCGAGCGCGCTCGGGTGGATCTGGTCCCAGAAGAGATAGCTCTGCGGGGTCGCGCATTCGCTGACGGCTCCGGTCGGCTTGACGACAAAGACCCCAATCAGACAGGCGTCGGTCACGTTGCTGAAACCCATTTCGGTCGCGTTGGCGACGGCGTCCTGGAGAAAGCCGAAGCCGTCGAAGCGGACGAGGTCGATCCCCGACACGCCCAGAAAAGTGTTGAAGATCAAATCAAGTTGGGCGTTGTATGACTGGGTCAACGTGGTGGCGTCGGCTGCAGTACCGGGAAAGAGTGCTTCGAGCGCCCGAATCTCCGGCGTCAGGCCGATGTCGGGGATCGATGGCAGTAGAAAGCGGCGGGCGCCGTTGTTGATCAGGGTGTTCAGGGACGACTGTATGTCCGCTAACGATTGACCCATGAGTGCGGCGGCCGCGGCGGGGCCGCCGGACGGTGCGGCCGCCACGGAGAGGATGTCGAACAGGTCGTTGGAGCCGAGCCAGAGTAGATACAGTGCGTTGGAGTCGAACACGCCAGGCGTATCGGCCTCATACTTGGTGATCTGGTCGAGCAGGCTGAAGGGCTTCGTGGCGGTGCCAACCGCGGGCGGCAGACCGTCTACGACATTGCTGGCGTGATACCGGGAGCGCGCCCCGCCCACCGCATAGTTGGTTCCCCCCAGGTAGACGGGTGTGAGGTCCCCAGGCAGGGCGAGTTTGTCCCAGAGCAGTTCGGAGTAGCTGCGGCCGTTCAGGAAGCGGCCGTTATCATAGTAGTCCGGGGTCGGAACTGTACCCTGGGTCGCGGCGAACAGGTTGCCGTTGTCGGACAGGCTGTCACCGAAGACGTACATGGTGGAGTAGGCCGGCATGGCGGCGACCGGCGGGGTCAGGGCGGCGATCAGTAGTGCGGAGAGGGCGTAGCGCAAGGGTGGCATGGGGCGGCTCCGGGGTTGGGGGGCAGGAAATCGAGCTATCCGAATGCGGGCCGTGTAGCGATCTTAGGGCGCTGAGGGTGACGGACAAGGCGTTTTGCGGCAAGACAAATATTCTGGGGTTGTCGGCGCGGACCCACGTCGTCGCGCGCGACCCCGGTTGCCGCTGCTGCCGGGCCGGCGGCCAGGGGCGGCAGCGGTTCCGCGTTGGACAAACGCCCCCAGGTCTGGAACACTGCCGGGCTTGAAACGCTCTTCGGGGACTCCCGGGGGCCGTGCGGCACGGGTCGGCGGTCTGGGGTCCCTGTCCAACCGGCGCGATGCCTGACTCTGGTGCATGAACTTCTGATCGCGATGGCGCTGCTCTTCGTCCTGGAGGGCGTCTGGCCCTTCCTGAGCCCCGTGAGCTTTCGGCGCGCCCTGCTGGCGGTGGCCGGGGAGCGCGACGGCCCCCTGCGGTTGACCGGGCTCATCAGCATGGTCGTCGGGGTGGGACTCTTATATCTGGTCAACTGAGCGGCGCGGGTTCGGCGTCGCGGTTCAGACCCCCGTACCCCAACTTCTGCACCAGGGGGGCGGGGGGTTGGGGGCTCGTGTCTCTATCGGTCCGCACAGCGGACCCTACTGAAGTGGTGTCGATGGACGAGGAACGCTGGCTGCTGCCGACCGGGATCGACGAGGTCCTGCCGCCCCAGGCGCAGGTGCTGGAGTCGTTGCGCCGGGATTTGTTGGACCTGTATCGGGGCTGGGGTTACGAACTGGTGATCCCACCCTTCATCGATTACCTGGAGTCCCTGCTGACCGGGACCGGGCAGGATCTCGATCTGCAGACCTTCAAGCTGACCGATCAACTGAGCGGCCGGATGCTCGGGGTGCGGGCGGACATGACGCCCCAGGTGGCGCGCATCGACGCCCACCACCTGCGCCGCGACACCCCCACGCGCCTGTGCTATCTGGGCACGGTGCTGCACACCCGGGCGGACGGTTTCGCCGGGACCCGCAGCCCCTACCAGATCGGCGCGGAGATCTACGGTCACGCGGGGATCGAGAGCGAGGTCGAGATCCTGCGCCTGATCATCGAGACCCTGGGCACCGCCGGAATCGCGGGCTGCTACCTGGACCTGGGGCATGTGGGGATCTTCCGCGGTCTGGCCCGCCAGGCGGGTCTGACCGCGGCCCAGGAGCACGCCCTCTTCGACGCGCTGCAACGCAAGGCGATCCCGGAAATCGAGACCCTGGTGGCCGGTTTCGGTCTCGCCGGCGCGTCCGCCGACATGCTGGCGGCCCTGGCCGAGCTGAACGGGGATGACGCCCTGACGCGGGCAGCGACGGTCCTGCGCGCGGCCGACGCGCCGGTGCAGGAGGCGCTCGCTGACCTGCGGCGGCTGGCCGCAGCGCTGAACCAGTGGCTGCCGCAGGTCTCGATCCATTACGACCTGGCCGAACTGCGCGGTTATCGCTACAAGACCGGGGCGGTGTTCGCCGCCTTTGTCCCGGGTTGGGGGCTGGAGATCGCCCGCGGCGGGCGCTATGACGACATCGGTCGGGTCTTCGGGCGGGCGCGCCCGGCGGTGGGCTTCAGCACCGATCTGAAGGGACTGCTGCGGCTGGGCGCGGGGCGCGCGGCCCCCGATCAGGAGCGGGCGGCGATCTATGCGCCCTGGTCCGCGGCCCCGGCGCTGCTCGCGCAGATACAACGACTGCGCCAGGCGGGGGAGCGGGTCGTCACCGCGCTGCCGGGTTGCGCCGCTGGGCGCGCGGGGGTCTCGTCTGCCACGCCGGGAACCCGCGGGCGGGACGCCCGCGCTCCCGGGGGGGGCGAATCGATCGTTCTGACCCCGGACCAGGAGGCCCGCGCCCAAGGGTGCGACCGGCGCCTGGTCGAGGGTGCGTCCGGTTGGGAAATTCAGGCATTGGCTAAGACTTAGGAATCGCTCAGATGGGCAATAGCGTCGTAGTGATTGGCACCCAATGGGGTGACGAGGGTAAGGGCAAGGTCGTGGACCTGCTCACCGACCGGGTGGCCGCCGTGGTGCGCTTTCAGGGCGGACACAATGCGGGCCATACGCTGGTGATCGACGGGGTCAAGACCGTGCTGCACCTGATACCCTCGGGCGTCCTGAGGGCGGGGGTGCGCTGCCTGATCGGCAACGGCGTCGTGCTCTCGCCCGCGGCCCTGTTGGCGGAGATTGCGGCCCTGGAGCAGACCGGGATCCCGGTGCGCGAGCGGCTCGGCATCAGCGCCGCCTGCGCCCTGATCCTGCCCTACCATGTGGCGCTGGATCAGGCGCGTGAGGTGGCCCGCGGCGTCAAGGCGATCGGCACCACCGGCCGCGGCATCGGCCCGGCCTACGAGGACAAGGCGGCGCGCCGCGGGCTTCGCTTGGGCGAACTGCTGGAGCCCGAGCACTTCAAGGAGCGCCTGCGCGAGGTGATGGAGTATCACAACTTCACCCTGGAACACTGGTTCAAGGCCGCGCCGGTCGACTATGCCGCAGTGCTGGACGAGGCCCTGGCGCACGCGGAGCAACTGCGGCCCCTGGTGGCCGACGTGCCCGGGGTGCTGCACACCCTGCGCGCCCAGGGTGCGGACCTGCTGTTCGAGGGCGCCCAGGGGTCCATGCTCGACATCGATCACGGCACCTACCCCTATGTGACGTCATCCAACACCACGGCCGGCGGTGCCGCCTGCGGCAGCGGCGTGGGGCCGCGGGACTTGGACTACATCCTGGGGATCGTCAAGGCCTATACGACGCGGGTCGGCGGCGGGCCCTTCCCGACCGAGTTGTTCGATGCCCAGGGGGATCGGCTGAGCGAGCGCGGGCACGAGTTCGGTGCCACCACCGGGCGCAAGCGTCGCTGCGGTTGGCTCGATATGGTTGCCCTCAAGCGCTCCTTCGCCATCAACAGCGTCACCGGTCTGTGCATCACCAAGCTCGACGTGCTCGACGGGATGCCGACGCTCAAGATCTGTACTGCCTACGAGCTGGATGGTCAGACGATCGACACCCTGCCGGTGGGTGCCGATGCCGTGGCCCGCTGTACCCCGCGCTATCTGGAGTTGCCGGGTTGGTCGGAGTCCACCGTGGGCACCGACTCACTGGCGTCCCTGCCGCCCAATGCGCGCGCCTATCTCAAGACCATCGAGGACCTGTGCGGCCTGCCCATCGACCTGCTCTCGACCGGGCCCGATCGGGCGGAGACCCTGGTGCTGCGCAATCCGTTCGAGGGCGAGCCACAGTGATGTGGTGAATTAGCCTTGATCATAACCCCGGCCAAGCCGCACCGGCGAGCGCACGCGCTTAAGCCCGCGCGGACGATGGGAGCGCCGCACCCCAGTGCGGCGCGGCCTCGCGAGCGACCGCGGCGTTGCGTTCTGCGGATAGGCCGCGCCGCACTGGGGTGCGGCGCTCCTAGTGGCCGGAATGATGATCGAGGCCCTGGTTCGCCTTGATCATCGTTCCGGCCACCCCCGGACCTAGTTCAAGGCTTCCGCCTTGGATGGGCAAGACCAAGGCTGAAGCCTTGGACTCCAGCAGGTGGCCGCCGGCCGGCACGATGATCAAGGCCGCCGGTGCGAACCGCTTCCAGCAGCGCCCGGAGCCCCCGCTCGGCCTCCCGCGCCTGCTTGGCCCGGACGCCGAAGTGCGGCGGACCATCAGGCTTGATCGCCTATCATCGCTCGATTACAGTAGTGCCTATGTTCGCGATCAAACGGTGATCGAGGAATAAGCCATGACTGATAAGATCCGCATTGCCGACCTGCCCGACTTCGATCCGGCCGAGCATCTGAAGGACGACGAGGACATGGCCGCTTACCTGACCCTGGTGATCGAGGAGGGCGATCCGGCCGAGTTGGCGCATGCCTTGGGGATCGTCGCCCGCGCGCGCGGAATGACCGAGATCGCGAAGGCCTCCGGCCTTACGCGCGAGGCGCTGTACAAGGCGTTGCGCCCGAATGCGCAGCCGCGCTTCGAGACCGTGAGCCGCGTATGCCAGGCCCTGGGGGTAAAGCTGGTGGCGCAACCGCTGGTTCGCGACGATCTGAGTCAGGGCTGAATGGCGAGCGGCGGGCCAGTCGGAGATTCTGGGTCGGGTCTTGCTTGACCCTATGTTCCGGCTAAGAGTTGAATTGAGTAGACTGTCGTCGGAATTGCCCATGGAGATACCGATGCAAGTTTCAGTAACCGAGGCCAAGGGGCAACTACCGGACCTGGTGCGACGCGCCGACGCTGGAGATGAGGTCATTCTGACCCGCAACGGTCATGCAACCGTTCGTCTGGTCCCCATCAAGACAGCGCCGGACAAGAAAACCCGGCGGACGCTGTTAGAGGCATTACGGGCGTCCGCGTCCCCCACGGCCGGGCCGAGCGTTGCGCGCAGCCAGGATTTTCTCTACGGTGACGATGGCCTTGGCCTCGAAGTGGTGCCTGTGACCGCAACCTCGGCCCGGCGCATTGCGCGGGCTTATGAGCGGTGGGGAAAAGGCATAAACCCCGCGGCCCTCAATTTCGGGGACTGCTTCGCCTATTAGGCATCGAGGAAATCCAATTGCTCTCAACATGCCGCGTCGCGGGTGAGCGGGAGGGGTAGCTTCGGTATTCGCCGCTACGGTGGGCTGGCGGACGAGGCATAATCACTGAAATGAAGTCTGGACCCGATATCGTAAAATCGTTCTGACCCCGATACCCCGTCCCCGGAGCCCATCTATGAACGCCGTCGATCTGATCGCCCATGAAGCAACCGAGCTGCCCGAGGCCCTGCAGGCCGAGGTCCTGGACTTCATCGGCTATCTCAAGACTCGCCACCCCAGGGCCCCTGCGGTTGCCTCCAGCGACGCTGGGTTATCAGAATTAATGGCGTTTTTTGCGCCCTATCGAAAGGACTTCGGTAACTTCGTCTTCGATCGGGACGAAGCCAATGCCCGGTAGCTTCATCGACTCCAATGTCGTCCTCTACAGTCTGAGCAAGGACGAATCCAAGCAGCGCAGAGCACTGGAACTGCTGGCCAGCGGTGGTCTGATCTCCACCCAGGTCCTTGGGGAGGTGGCCAACGTGATGCGCCGCAAGCTCGGCTACGAGGTCCCAGCGATCCGCGATGTCCTGCTACGGCTCATCGGCGACTGCCCACTCCATCCGTTGGCACCCTCGACGGTCCTGCGCGCGCTCGATGTCGCACAGCGTTTCGGCTTCTCGTACTACGACAGCCTGATTGTCGCCGCAGCCCAAGAAGCCGGCTGCGCTATCGTTTATTCCGAAGACTTGCAGCACGGCCAGGTTGTGGGCCCCGGATTGACCGTCGTCAACCCGTTTCTCGAACCAGTCGAACCATGAACCACCCGATCGGCCGGCAGGGCGCCGGTCGCGGATCCGTCCGCCGTGAACCGCTGCCGAGTCAGCCATGCCGCACGGCGCCGCTTCGCCGATCCGCCCCCCGCCCGGATCGCAATTCGGGCCCGGTGCTGCGTGCGCTTGCGCTTGAGCGGTTCATCGGGGAGGAGGCCGCGAATAATCGTGGTGCGTCCCCGATTCCCCCCCGATTCCCCCCCCCCGATTCCCCAGGAATTCGATCTGAAAGGTGATCCGCGCCTGAGGCCGCGCACCCGGGAGGCCGTCGGCCCACCGCCCGGGCAATCACCGCTGACACAGGGAACGAATCTTCTGCGGATACCAACTCGGCGTGATCAGGCGCTGGGGCAGGTTGTGCAGGCGGCCGACCAGATCGAATTGCGGCGCCAGGCGCGGCAGCGCGATGCGCAGCCAAGCAAGGCACTGCGACCAATGGGCCCTGACACCGGGCCTGACGCCGGCCGGCAACGGTTGGCCGAACAACCGTTGCACCGCGAGCAGATAGGCGCGCACCGCAACGCCGTGCCCCACCCGATCGAGCGCGGCGAGCAGGCCCGGCCAAGCGATCCCCGCGGCGCCCGGCAGCGCCCGCAGTTGCGCAAACTCCAACAGTTGGCGCAAGGCGCGATGCCCAGCGCGTAAGCCCCCATCAGCCACCTGATGGTGCAACGCATTATGCAGCAGCCGATGCTCCAGGGATGGCACCCACAACCGCAGCCCGTCCCAGTCAAGCGGCTGCGCTGCGCCGCACACCCGCGCCAGCGGGAGCGCTTGCGCAGGCACTGACGCGGGCAGCATCCCGCGATGCAGTTCCACATAACCGTCGCCGCTGGGATGAAACAGGGGGGCGACATGATGAAATGCGGCATAATCCGCCGGATCGACATTGGGTGCATCGAAATAGCCGCCCGCCCGCAACACGGCCTCGCCGTGCTCGGCCGGCGCGTTGACCAGCGCCAGGTCCAGATCGCTCATCATGCGCGCCGCCGCCTGCGGGTATTGATCGGGCAGCAGGGCGATCGACCCCTTGAGCAGGAGCGGCTCGATCCCGGCCGCGTTCAGGTAGCGCACCGTGTCACGCAGGACCGCACGCAGCCGCGCATTGCGCGCGTCATTGAGCCGATGAAGTTCCGCCAGGGCGGCGCGCACCGGGGTCGGCACCGCGTCCAGCCGCTCTCGTGCCGCCAGTACGGCATAGAGGGTGGGGGCCACCAAGCGGGCGGCGGCCAGCCCGTAAATCCCCTCCCAGTCGAGGGCACGCCCCTCCGTCAGCGGGTCCGCGCAATGCCCGACCGGATCGAGCAGGGCGGCGAGATCGGACCAGCGGGTGATCCTAAGCCGATGTGCCATGGGCGTCGTACTCGCGTGAGTCACGGTCATTGAGGAGGTCGCGTACCAGCGCCAGACCCTGGTCGAGGTCCGGATAGCTGACGGCATAGGCCGGCACCTTACTCACCCAGCGTGCCAGGGCCTCGAGCTTGATCTGGGTCAGATCGCGGATCACCGCCTCGGCCTCGATGATGCCTTGCAGTGCCCGCGCGGGCGTCAGCGGCTCGCAGCGGGGCGCCCGGCCGGGTCGAAAGCGCGGAAACAGAAACAGGGCCGGCGCCCGCAGACCGGTCGCCGCCCGCCCGCAGGGCGGCAGGAAACGCACCGACTGGCCCAGGCGCTGCACGGTCGGCGCCTGGGCCAGGTCCGGTCGGCACCCCGCCAACACCGGCCAACTGCCGGGCTTCAGACACAGCGGCAACCCCAGTCCCACCAATTCGCCGTCCGGGGTCACCGGGACCACGTCGTCGCTGAGCAGCCCGTAGCCCGCGGCATTGAGTGCCGCGGTCAGGGTGCTCTTGCCGGAGCCGCCGGGCGCGACCAACAGGAACGCACGCCCGTCGGGCGCGACCAGTCCGCCGCCATGCACCACCAGCAGGCGCTCGCTGGTGCGGCAGCCGAACTCGGTCAGGCCGTGCAGCATGGCCACCAGTGCGCCGTCGCGGCCGTGCCCCGTCTCCCAGACCCGGCCGTTGGCGGTGAAGGACCAGTGCGAGACCGTACCATCCAGAATAAGGCCATCGCTGGGCCGCCCCCGATCGGGCTGGTCCGGGATCGGCAGCGGCACCATCAAGGGAGCAAGCAGCGGGGCGAGGCAGGCGCCCAAGGCGTCATCGGTGATTGCGAGCGTCAGTGTCCGTTGCGCCACCCGCAGCCGCCAGGCCCCGGGCAGTGGCGGCGCGCCGTCGGGCGGGGACAGGGTCGGTAAGGACTGCACCGGCACCGCCAGCCCGGCGGGCGCGTCCGCGAGCAAACCGGCGGCGCGCCAATGTCCGCGCAAATTGTCGAGATAGTCGCGGGCCTCGCCCGTGTTCAGCCCGAAGCGCTCTACCAGCAGCGCGGCCAGCGGCGCCGGCGCCCAGCCCGCCGCGTGCAGGTCCCACAGTGCAGCGGTCGCGGCATCCAGCAACCAGAGCCGGCGGTCGCCCGGGCGCGCCAGCAAACGGCTCGTGCCAAGTGTGGTATGGAGCATGATGCCCGGCCCTCGCCCTAGCCAGGCATCTCTGGCAGATCGGTGATGGACGCCGCCGAGGCGCGCGGCGATAGCAGCAGGGTGAGCACCGCCGGCGGGGTCAGGGCCGCCAGGGCGCCGAGTGTGCGCAAGGCCGCGCGGCGCTCGGCATCGGTGGGCGCGGCGGCGTCCGGGGTGGCGTCGTCAACGGGTGTGTACATCGCTATGGTTCTCGTCGGTGAAGGGGTCAGTCGCGGACAGAGGAGCGCGGGCGCGCCGAAGCGCCCGGCGCGCCCGGCCCGGCTCAGTTACCCAGATAGTCCCAGGTCAGTGAGCGCACCTTGGTGGTGAGGGTGAGGGGGTAACCGTTGGCGTACGCGGGATCGTTCGCATTGATCACCTTGCCGGTCTGCCGGTCGGTCAGACGCGAGCGTGCCAGGATGGCGGGGTCGCCCGTCCAGTGCAGCACCACCTGCGAACCCACCGGAGCGGTGCGCAACTCCAGGTTCCAGGTGCCCGGCCAGCCGTCGGCGGGGCGGAAGTCGGTGCCATAGTCGCCCTTGCGCGGCCCCCACGCGGGTTGCGGATAGACCAGGGTCAGATAGGGCGTGGCGAAGGGCGCCATGGCGCTGAGGTCCGCGGGGTCATAGCCCGGTTCGGCATCCGGCCATTGACCGAGTCTGGCCTGGGCCTTCCAGCCGGTCTTGGGGGCATCGACCTTGAGCTGGACCACCCAGGCACCCGCCGGCAGGTCGGCGGCGGCGGCGCTCGGGATCAGCGCATCCAGCCAGGCCAGATACCAGGGCCGCGCCGGCGCGGCGGCCAGCGGTGCCGCGAACCCCGTCGGCAGCGCGCCCAGTTGCAGCGTGGATGCCTCGGCGGGGATCAGCAGCTCGATGGTCTGGTCCGTTGCCCCGGGCAGCACCTTGACCCAGAACGCCTTGAAATATTGCAGGTTGCCCGGGCTGGACAAGGCATCGCTCCAGTACTCGAAGGTGTTGCCATTCCAGATCCAGATCTGATTGGACAGGACGTTGGCAGCGGCCGCCTCACTAGGGGTATAGATGGTGCTGCCATTGACCCGCACCCGCACCTTGGACCAGTCCACATCATAGGGAAAGGGATTGCCGATCAGCTTATAGCCGGTCGGATCGCTGCCGGCACGCACCGGCACCACCACGCAGCCGTTGGCCGACTGGCAGCCGGTGAGGCCGGTGGTCACCGGGGTGGCGCTGCCCGTGACGGCGAGCTTGCCCCCGACCGGCGCCGCCAGGGTCTTGATCCAGTAGCCGGCGCCGGACCTGAGCGCACTCGGTTTGGTCAGCACCCGATAGGCGCTCGCGGTGAGCGGCAGGTCATACATCAGCCAACCGCTGGAACCGTAATTGGCGCCGACCAGGTTGGCCGTGGGGCCGTTGCCCAGTACGTTGGCGACGTTGGCCGGGCCGGCAACAGGCTGGCAGGGCAGGGCCAGCATCTGCCATTGGCCTATGGGGAGGGCGATGCCTGGACCGCAGGGGGCGGCGGCATCGGTGATCCCCGCGGTGCTGTTCTCCCCGCCGCTGGCCTCGGTCCAGAACAGGTCGGGCTGGGCCGTGGTCGCCGACCCGCCGCTAAAGGTCACGCCGGATGAATTGGCCTCGTCGATGCCGGCGGAACAGCCGACGTCCTGGGTGCTGGTACAGATGAAGATGGCGCCGCCCAGGCCCTGACCTGCAGTGGCGGCAGCACCACTGGATGTGCCCTGGAAGGCACTGCTGCCGGCGAAGCTCACGTTCCTCAGGACCAGGCTGCCGCGTTTGACGAAGATGGCGCCGCCGAGGCCAGCACCGCCACCGCCGTAGAGGCCAAGGCCGCGGCCGCCCCCGAAGCCGCCGTTGGTGCCAAGGCCAGAGCTTGCCCCCGTGTCCCAGTTCTCGTAAGTGCTGCCGCCACCGCCACCGCCGAAGCCGCCAGCGGCGCCGCCGGTGCCGATGGGGTCCATGCCGGACATCCCAAAGACGGAGCCGAAGCCGCCGCCGCCGCCGAAGCCGCCGCCGCCGCTTGTGCCGCCGTAGGAGCCGCCACCGCCGCCGCCGAAGCCGCCGTCGCCATTGTAGCCGCCACCTCCGAAGCCACCGTTGGGCGAGTCATAGTTGCTACCGGCACTGCCCCCGTAAGCACCCAGGCCGCCGTAGCCGGCGCGGCCGCCATCGGGATCCGTGCTGGCACCGAAGAGACCGCCGCCACCCCAATGGCTGCGTCCAAACATCCCCCCACCGCCCACGAAACCGCCAGCCCAGAAAGCGTTTCCACCTGCCGCCGCGTTGCCGGTGAGGGCGACGTTCTCGACCGTGACGGTCCCGCCATAGATGAAGAGGGCGCCACCCAGTCCGGCCCCGCCACCGCCTTTGTGGCCAGCACCGCCGCGCGCCATGCCGTTGGCGAGGTTCAGGTTCCTGATCGTGACCGTGCCGGATTTCACGAACAGCGGGCGGTAGCTCTCGCCGCCGCTCAGGGTCCGGGTGGTACTGTCGCTTTGCAGGCTGACATTGGCGTCGATCAACCGCTTCATCACCCCTTGAATGGTGACGTCGGTCGTCAGGGTGATGGTGTCGTTGACGCAGCCGCCGCCGGGATGACCGGAGGAGTAAGGGGTATCCGGCGCCGTGCCCTTGTTCGCAGTCATGATCGCCCAACTGAGGCTGCCGATCGTGCCGCCGGTGCCGTCGTCCGTGGGCTGCGTGACTGAACAATCGACGGCCGCCTGGGCCGCGGGACCGGCCAAGGCCAGCGCGACGGCCAGCGCGAGCCGGTCAGGACGGGAGAAACTTGGTGCGTGCATCAGGAATTCCTTTCAATCGGTGAGTCGGCCGGGGAAAAAGGTGCGATAAAAATCGCCGAAATGGTCGCGCAACTCCCGGGCGATGCGCGGTGGGACCGGGTGCGGGGCCGGCGGGCGGATGGCGGTGAAGGTGCGATGCGGGTATTTGTAGCGGTAATGGCTGTCGCTCTCGCCGGGCTTGACCGGGAGCGCGAGCGGGTCGAAGGGGGTCGCCGGGAGCCCCAGCCAGCGGTGGATGTCCTGCATCGCGGCCACCGGCTCGCTCACCAGGTGCTCGAAGACGACGTAATAGACCTGCCGCTGCACCGCCTCCGGGACCTCTTGCAGGGCCTCGATCGACTTGAGCGGTCCGCCGATCAGCCCGTCGGCCGCCAGCAGCTTGTCGGCGCGGGCATAGTGCGAGAGGTGCGCCAAGTGGTCGGGGAAGTCGAGCAGCCGGGTACGGGCGTGCTGCGCCTCGATCGAGCCCAGGACCTGGCCGAGCTCGCGCACGCACACCAGCATCCGGAACCCCGGGTCGACCGCCTGCACGGTCTCGATCTGCGCCAGCCAGCCGCGATTTTTGTCCACCACCCAGGGCCGCTCGGCATCGGCGAACCAGCCGTCGACAAAGCCGTGCCAGGCGCGCGGCAGGCGGGCATAGGCGCGCGCGAAGTCCACGTCCAGTTGCGCCAGCAGGAACTCGTTGTCACTCCACTGGTGGCGCAACTGGATCAGGATCTGGCACAGGGGGGAGCTGTGACCGCTGCTCTCAATCTGCGGATGCAGGCTGAGCAACTGGCACAGCAGGGTGGAGCCGGCGCGCGGCAGGCCGGCGACATAGATCAGGCGGGGGGGCATGGTGGTTTACCTCTCGCCAGACGGTGGCAGTGCCACCGGCAAGGCGACCAGCGCGGGCGTGTTCATCTGAATGTGGAGCGCGCCCCCGCCGCGGCTTTATTCGGTAAGCCTCGACGATACGGAGCAACGCCGACCATGGCCGCTGCACGGCGGCGGCGCGGGCGGTGATCCACTACGCAACAGTCTAACAAAGGAAAGTCTCAAAAAAGGACACAATGACCTGAGACTCTTGTGAGACTATTACCCGCCAATGCGTTCATTTTTTTGGTGCCGCCATGAAACCGCTCGTCCTGCTCCGCCATCTGACCGCCCTCTGTGTCGAGGACGATCGCGGCCAGCGTAAGGTGGCCAGTCAATTACTGTTAAGTTTCTTTAACGAATTGCTGATGGCGGAGAGCGGCGAGGAGGGGTTGCGGCTGTTCGGGCAGAGGCCAATCCAACTGGTGATCACGGACCTGAAGATGCCTAGGATGGCCTTGATCATAAATCCGGCCAAGACCTAGCGTAGGGCTTGGTTAACCCCCACTGGAGAGCGGCAGGACCCGCGAAATTGTGTACCCTTGGAAGTGCAAACAAACCGAGGGAGAAGCACGATGTTCGAAGGTCCTGCCGGGATCGACTTTAGCGCAGACATCGGGTCGACGCCATCGGGCGTGGTCCGGCGGTCGGCCGGCGGTGGGTCGTGAAGCACCGCTCGCGCCTGGAGCGAGCCGAACAGCGCGGGGCGGCCGTGGCCCGCTTGGCGACGGGGCAGCCGCAACGCCACGTCGCCGCCGAACTGGGCGTGGCGCGCAGCACCTTGCAGGACTGGTGCAAGCCGACCCCGGTCGGCGCGGCCCCGGCGGTGTTGGCAGCCTTCGTGGCGACCCCTGAGGGCGTGCAGTGGCTGCACCAAGTGGTGGTGGCGGCGCACTTCGTCATCACGCTGCACGGCGGTGCCGGGGTGCGGATGGTGTGTGAATTCTTGAAGTTGAGTGGGTTGTCGGCGTTCGTCGGCGCGAGCTATGGCACCCACCAGGCCCTCAATGCGGCCTTGGAGGAGATGGTGGTCGCCGTGGCGCGTGAGCAACGGGCGGCGTTGGCGGTGGGCATGCCGCACCGCGCGATCACGGCGTGCGAGGATGAGACCTTTCATCCGCAGATTTTGTTGGTCATGTTGGAGCCGGTGTCGAACTTTCTGCTGCGCGAACAGTACGCCGCCGATCGCACGGCGGCCACCTGGACGCAGGCGTTGCGCGCGGGTCTGGACGGCTTGAACGTGACCGTGATCCAGGGCACCAGCGACGAGGCCACAGCGTTGCGCCGCCATATCCAGACGGATTGTGCGGCCCATCATTCCCCGGACCTGTTTCATGTGCAACAGGAGGTGTCCAAGGGCACCAGCCTACACTTGGTCCGCCACGTGAAACAGGCGGGCGCCAGCGTCGCGGCCGCCCAGACGTCGCTGGACGCTGAGCGGGCGACCGCGCAGGCCTATGACGCCCAATCCCCGCGTCCGCGCGGGCGCCCACCGGCGTTCGCGCCCCGCATTGAAGCCGCCCTGGCGGTCGTGGTGCAGGCCGAAGCCGATCAGGTACAGGCGCAAGCGCGTCAGGCCGAGGCCCGTGAACTGGTGCGTGAGTTGGGGACCCTCTATCACCCCTATGAGTTGGAGCAGGGACAGGCGCAGCCCGTGGCGCGCATCGCGCAACGCTTTGCCGACGTGTGGACGCGGCTGCAACAGCTGGCCGACGCGGCCGATCTGCCAACGCGCGCCCGTGAGCGCCTGGCCAAGGCGCAGCGCCTGACGATTCAGTTCCTTGCCACCATTACCTTTTTCTTTGCGACCGTGCAGGCCAAGGTCGAGGCGCTGAATCTGCCGCCCGCCGTGGAACTGGCGTTGCTCACGCAGCTGATTCCGGCGCTCTACCTCGAGCGCGTCGCCAATCGCAGCACGCTCGCTGAACCGCGCCACCGTCTGCACGCCCTGAGCCGGCAGTTGCTCGAACCGCTGCGCCAACGCGATCATCCGCTCCAGGCCCTCCCAGAGGCCGAGCGCGCGCGCCTCGAACAGGTGGCCGGTGACTGCGCCGACCTGTTCCAGCGCAGCAGTTCCAGCGTGGAGGGGCGCAACGGCCAACTGTCCCTACATCACCATGGCCGACATCGCCTGAGCGACCGCAAGCTCGAGGCACTGACCGCCGTACATAACTTCCACCTCCGTCGCCCCGACGGGACCACTGCCGCTGAGCGCTTCTTCGGCCGGGCCCACGAAACGCTGTTCGCGCAGGTGCTCCAGCGCATGCCGTTGCCCCCGCCGCCAGCGCGCCGACGACCGCGCCCGCCCAAGCCGCCCGCGCTCCTGCCGGTAGCGGCGTAACGGGGGTGGCCGGAACGATGATCAAGGCCCCTAGGATGAACGGTCTGGAGTTGGCCGCGGCCATTCGGGAACGCGACCGCACGGTGCCGATTATCATCACCAGCGTATCTACCGAGACCGCCGATCTGCTGGCGGCGAACCAGCTCCAGCTCGTGGATTATCTAGTCAAACCACTGTCCCGGGAGCGGATCAAGGCGGCGCTCGAACGTGCGGCCTTGGGGCTGCTCGCCGAGGGCCGGGTGTTCGTCCGGTTGGATGCCGACACCACTTATTGTGCCGCCGACGGCACTCTCTGCCGTCTGACGGAGCGGATCGCGCTGACCTCCCGCGAACGGGACGTACTCGACCTGCTGGCGGCGCATCGCGGCCAGTGGCTGAGCAAGGAGCGCCTGCTGGCCGGGCTCTACGCCGAGACCGACACCGGCAGCGAGGCGAGCCTGAAGAACCTGCTCCTGCGGCTGCGCCACAAGATCGGGACGGACGCGATCCTCAATCGCTATGGCGTCGGCTATCGGCTGGCTTAACCCAGCGGAGCGGCGAGTTCGCGAGTTCCGGGGACAGTTTACTTATCTCTCCGCCGGCTACAGAGACCGAACTGAGTAAACTGTCCCCGGAATTGCGGTGGTCCTGTGGCGGGTCTGGCCCGAGGACCACAACCCCGGCCCCGGCACTCACCGCCGACTGGGGCGCCGAGCGGCGGCGCCGAGCGAGGGGAACTGAAAGGGGCGCGGGCGTCCCGCCCGCACTTTTGGCGTCAAGCCCAAGATCGCCTGGAACCGACCCAGCGGCAATCACGCTTAGTCACGCTGCCGAGCCCCACCCAGCCCGCCCGCCTGATCTGCAAACCCATTTGCCCGGTGTCCTTGGCGCGGCTAAGATAGGGGCCGTATCCGATTGCGCTTGGCGGATACTGGGGACAGACCACGGTTTCTGCTCCAGCAAGCCGTGAGCAACTGCTCTTCCAACAAGTTGAAAGAGCTTTCTCTAAGGTCTACAGTTACTACATGAACGACTGGTCCTCTTGTCCTGCCGTCGAGCGCGACCCTGAAAAAGTCAGCGGAGCATGGGTCTTCCGAGGCACCCGTGTCCCGGTTTCGGCCCTGTTTGAAAACCTCGAAGATGGGGCGCAACTATCTGATTTCGTTAACTGGTTTCCAGGCGTTACACTTCAACAGGCGCGCGCCGTGTTGGAGCACGCGGCACACACGTTGGAGGCTGCGTAGTGCGAGTGCTTTTCGATCAAGGCACACCTGCCCCGCTACGTAACCATCTGCCGGATCATCATGTCTCCACCGCCCACGAGTTGGGCTGGAATAACCTTAAGAACGGCGAATTACTACAACAGGCAGAGTTCTCTGGTTTTGAAGTTTTGGTCACAACCGATCAAAATCTCCGATATCAGCAGAATCTTGCCGGCAGAACTATTGCTATCGTTGTCCTGAGCACGACGAGTTGGCCACGAATTAGAACTTTCGCGCACCATATTGCCAATGTTCTTGCAAGTATCAAGCCGAACAGCTACATTGAAATTCTTGTGCCACGCAACTACTGACTTGCAAATATGGTGCGAATAAGGGGCCAGTGCGGCTTGGCAAAGTCGCGTAGTCTAGTCCAGGCAACTTGTCAGAGATCGCAAGGAATTGGCTCCCGGTCGCACGATGGGTGGAGGCAGATAGATGAAGGCATGTATCGGGGTGGAGACCTGGACCACCATGCAGGAGCGCGCCCTCGCCATCGCCCGCCGGGTGGATGCCGGCCAAGATGTCCCGGAGGCGGACTATTACCTCAACTTCAGCAGCGCGGAACACCTCGCCAGCGAGTTGACGCCGGCCCGGCTGAAGCTGCTGGACGTGCTCAAGCCACTCGGGCCGCTCAGCATCAAGGGACTCGCCAAGCAGTTGGGGTGTATCCCCGCGCTGGTACAGACGGATACCGCCAAGTTCTTGGACCTGGGGCTGGTGGAGCAGGACACGGCAGGCCGGGTCTTCGTGCCCTGGGAAGCGATCGAGATCGATGCAGGGCTGACCAGGGCCGCGGCGGCATAAGCCGGGCGAATCAGGGGCGAAGCAGGTGACAGACCCCGAGGTATCCCCATAAATGAGGTTCATCCGCCCGGAGATCGGCTTCCAAAATGCGCAATCTGATGGATTTCAGTTCCTGGCAGGCGGTGATCACGACATTGCTCGGGTTGGTCGTCGTGACCGTGCTGATGGTGGGTATCCGCCTGCTGGTGATGGAGACGGTGCAGCAGCGCCGCAATCGCGAGAACCGTCAGATCAACGAACGGCTGCGCACCTTGATCGCCGCCTACAAGACGCTGGGCGGTTCCTTCACCGGCGACCTGGCGGTCGATCCGACGCACCTGCGCGATCTCCGGGCGTCGGCCGGGGGCGCAGACACAGCGGCGGGCGAGGACCTCTCGGTCTCCGTCTCCTTTGATCGTGCGCGCCGCATCCGCGATGTCGTTGAAGGGGCGCTGTCGGACGTGATCCTGCTCGGCACCGAGCGGCAGGTGCTGCTGGCGGCGCGGGCGGCGACCGATCTCGTCGCGGGACGCCCGGTCCACACCGATGAACTGGTGGTCTCGCTGCGCGACTTCATTCGCAAGGTGCTCGACCTGGAGCCCGTGCCAACGAAGGTGGCGATCCCGAAGCAGGGTCCAACTCGCCCCGGCGGCGGAGGCGGCGGCAAAGGCAAGGGGGACACGGGCGGTGGTGACCGGGCCGGCACGAAGCAGGACGGCAAGGGTGCGGGGGCCGGCGGGGGTGGTGCCGCCGGGGGAGGAATGGGCCTGGGGCTGGGTGCCGGCCTGGCGCAGGGCGATCCAGGACGCGAGGCCGAGTCGAGTCCCTTGGAACTCCGGGATTAAGTGGGCCAGCCGTCGGTCGCTTCCCCGAGACGTGAACGTCCGCAAGCGGATTCGTCGGCCACAACATCAGTTCCGATCGCACCCGGGGACTTGATGTGTGATTGACTCACTGACCAAAGATCGGTTATTTTACCCGGCTTATGTCGGCCCCATTGCCTCAGAAACTCGATCCCTGGCGGGCGGTGCACCTGGGTGCCGCCTTCGCCGGCAGCGCGACCCTTGCGCAGTTGCCGCGGCTGGCCGCGGCGGTCGCGGGGGCCGACGGACCGGCGCAGTACGCGTTGCGGTTCGAGCGGGATGAGGCGCGACAGGCGGTTGCGCTGGGCCAGGTTTCGATGGCGGTGAGGCTCATCTGCCAGCGTTGTCTCAAGGACGTGGTGTACCGGCTGGAGGCGCCGATCGCCTTGGCTTTGGTCCGCGCGACGACGGGTGCGGACGGCCTGGGCCTGGTCCAGACTCCGGAGGTGGCGGATCATCTGGACACGCTGCCGCTCGGCGAGGAGCCGATCAACCCCCTGGACCTGATCGAGGACGAATTGCTGCTCGCCCTCCCGCTGGTACCCATGCACGGGGTCGGTGAGTGCCAGGCGGCGCTCTCGTCAGGCCTGACCGAGAACGCGCCGGCTACGGAAGCAGCCGCGCGGGTAAACCCGTTCGCAGTGCTCGCCACACTGAAGTCCAAAGGCTAAAAGCCTTTGATTTATTTTAATCAATAGGACGGTCTACTGACCGCCCTATCAGGAGTAGACCATGGCTGTTCCCCAGAACCGCAAGACCCGCTCGCGGCGCGACATGCGCCGCTCCCACGATGCCCTGAGCGGTCCGACCCTGTCGGTCGACTCCACGACCGGCGAGGTCCATCGGCGTCACCACATCTCCGCGGACGGCTTCTATCGGGGCCGCAAGGTGCTGGACAAGGCCGAGTGAGTCAGGACCCGGCCGTTGCCGTTCGTGCGAAATTGGTACCGCGTCCCGGCCCTGCCATGTCACAGGACATTCCACAGGAGTCCCCCGCGGACGCGCCCCAGTGGTCGCCGGGGTTGTTCCTGAACCGGCGCCACACCATTGCCCTGGATGCGATGGGCGGCGACCACGGCCCCCAGGTCGTGGTGCCGGCGGCCCTGCGCTTCCTGGCCCACCGGACCGCGGTGGACCTGATCCTGGTCGGGGATCAGGCGCGGATCGAGACCCAACTCGCCGGCAAGGCGGCCGCGAAGCTGCGAGATCGCATCCGGGTCAGGCACACCACCGAGACGGTGGAGATGGACGAGTCGCCGGCCAAGGCGCTGCGCGGCAAGAAGGATTCCTCGATGCGCGTGGCCATTGATCTGGTCAAGAGCGGTGAGGCCCACGCTTGCGTGAGCGCCGGCAACACCGGGGCCCTGATGGCCACTGCACGCTTCGTGCTCAAGATGCTGCCCAACGTGGATCGCCCCGCAATCATCACGGCGGTCCCCTCCCTGCATGGTCATACCCACATGCTCGATCTGGGCGCCAATGTGGACTGCACCGCGGCGCACCTGATGCAGTTCGCCGCGATGGGCAGCGAACTGGTCAAGGCCGTGGATGGCGTGGCCAGGCCCAAGGTCGCCCTGCTCAACATCGGCCAGGAAGAGATGAAGGGCAACGAGCAGGTCAAGAAGGCCCACGAACTCCTGTCGCGCAGCGCACTCAACTATGTGGGCTATGTCGAAGGCGACGGCATCTATCTGGAAGACGTGGATCTGGTGGTGACGGACGGGTTCGTCGGCAATGTCGCCTTAAAGAGCAGCGAGGGGGTCGCCAAGTTCGTGCGCCATACCCTGAGCGCGCAGTTCAAGCGCAACCTGTTCACCCGCCTGGCGGGCCTGGCGGCGATGCCGATCCTCAACGCCTTTCGCCGCACCATGGACCCGCGGCGCTACAACGGCGCGAGCCTGCTCGGCCTGCGCGGCATCGTGGTCAAGAGCCACGGCGGGGCCGATGAGATCGCCTTCGAAAATGCGATCGGCATCGCCGAGAAGGAGATCCACTGCGATATCCCGCGCCGCATCGCCGAGCAGGTGGGGCGCCACCTGGGTGAGGCGCCGCCCGCTCGAGACGTCGATGACCAGGACCAACGCAGGGCGACCGCCTGATGATCTATTCCCGAATCCTCGGGACCGGCGGCTATCTCCCGGAGCGGGTGGTGACCAATGCCGATCTCGAAGCCTTTGTCGATACCACCGACGCCTGGATCCGCGAACGCACCGGAATTGAGCGGCGTCACCTCGTAGTGGACGGCGAAACCTGTTGCGATCTGGCGGAGCGGGCTGCGCGCCGCGCGCTGGAGGCGGCCGGGGTCAGTGCCCAGGAAGTGGACCTGATCATCGTCGCCACGACCACCCCCGACCAGTACTTCCCGAGCACGGCGACCATCCTGCAACGCCGTCTGGACATCCACGGCTGCCCCGCCTTCGATGTCCAGGCGGTCTGCGCCGGCTTCGTCTACGCCCTGACCATCGCCGACAAGTTCGTGCGCACCGGGTCCGCCCGGCGGGTCCTGGTGGTCGGGGCCGAGACCTTCTCCCGCCTCCTCAATTGGGAGGACCGGGGGACCTGTGTTCTGTTCGGCGACGGTGCCGGGGCGGTGGTCTTGGGCGCCGCCGATGAACCCGGGATCATCGCGACCAGTCTGCATGCCGACGGTGCCTACAAGGAGATGCTCCAGGTTCCGGGTGGCATCGGCAACGGGGACTATGCCAACAACCGGGTAACGATGAAGGGCAATGAGGTCTTTCGATTCGCTGTCATGGTCTTGAGCAAGCTGGTCGCCGAGACGCTGGCGGCCAATGACTTGACGATGGCCGACATCGACTGGTTTATCCCCCATCAGGCCAACCTGCGCATCATCCAGGCGATCACACGTAAGATCCGCCTGCCGATGGAGCGGGTGGTGGTCACGGTGGCCGACCACGCCAATACCTCCGCCGCCTCGGTCCCCTTGGCACTGGATCAGGCGGTACGCGATGGGCGCATCCAGCGTGGTCACCTGGTGCTGATGGAGGCCATCGGCGGCGGCTTTACCTGGGGCTCGGCCCTGGTACGCTACTGACCTCTGATCCAAATTTAGCTCCGGAAATAAATAGTTTAGCCGCAAATGACGCAAATAGACGCAAATAATCTCAGGGTGATCCTGGTCCTCCCGGTCATTCGGGGGTGCCCCGGGACACCGCTGACCAGCAGATTTATTTGCGTCTATTTGCGTTCATTTGCGGCAAAAAACTCCTTTCAGGTTGATTTGAGCCCTGGTTTTTATCCCGGATGACTACTCCACTCGCTGCCTGTTTCCCCGGTCAGGGCTCCCAGTCCGTCGGGATGCTCGATGGCCTGGCCGCCGCCTTTCCGCTGGTGCGCGACACCTTTGCGGAGGCGTCGCAGGCCCTGGGCCGGGACCTCTGGACCCTGGTCAGTGACGGGCCCAAGGAGACCCTGGACCAGACCGAGAACACCCAGCCCGCCATGCTGGTCGCCGGGGTCGCCGCCTGGCGGGTCTGGCGGGCGCAGGGGGGACCGGACGCGACCATCATGGCCGGGCACAGCCTGGGTGAATACGCCGCCCTGGTGGCGGCGGATGCCCTGAGTCTTGCCGACGGGGTCCGGCTGGCGGCCGCGCGCGCGCGTTTCATGCAAGCGGCGGTGCCGGCGGGGCAGGGGGCCATGGCCGCGGTGCTCGGCCTGACCGACGCGCAGGTCATTGCACTGTGTGCCGGGCAGGCCCAGGGGGCGGTGCTGGAGGCGGTGAATTTCAATGGCCCCGGGCAGGTGGTGATCGCCGGGGAGAGCGCCGCGGTGGCGCGCGCCACGACCGCCGCCAAGGCCGCGGGCGCCAAGCGCGCGCTGCTGCTGCCGGTCAGCGTGCCCTCCCACTGCGCCCTGATGCGCCCGGCCGCGATCGACCTGGCGGAGGCCCTGTCCGCGCTGGACCTGCGGGTGCCCCGGGTGCCGGTGCTGCACAATGTGGACGTCACTGCCGCGGATTCGGTCGCGGCATTGACGACGCGTCTGTGTCGGCAACTCTACCAGCCGGTCCGCTGGGTGGAGACCGTCCAGGCCATGGCGGCCGGCGGGGTCCGCCTGGCGATCGAATTCGGCCCGGGCAAGGTGCTCACCGGGCTCAACAAGCGTATCGACAAGACCATGATCACGCTGCCGGTCTGCGATCCCGAGACCCTGGATCAGGCACTGGCGGCGGCACTGGAGACGACGGCCCATGCTCAACGGTGAAATCGCCCTGGTGACCGGGGCCTCGCGCGGGATCGGCCGCGCCATCCTGCTCGCGCTGGCGCAGCAGGGCGCCGTCGTCGCCGGCACCGCGACCACCCAGGCCGGTGCCGACGGCATCGGGCAGGCGTTGCGCGACGCCGGACATGAAGGGGTAGGCGTGGTGCTCGATGTCGCCGATCCCGCTTCGGTCGAGGCCGCCATGGAGCAGGTCACGCAACGCGTCGGCCCGCCCGGTATCCTGGTCAACAATGCCGGCATCACCCGGGACAACCTGCTGATGCGCATGAAGGACGAGGAGTGGCAGTCGGTCATCGACACCAATCTCGGGTCCGTCTACCGCATGTCCAAGGCGTGCCTGCGCAGTATGACCAAGGCGCGTCGCGGGCGGATCATCAACATCGCCTCCGTGGTCGGCAGCATGGGCAACGCCGGGCAGACCAACTATTGTGCCGCCAAGGCGGGCATGATGGGGTTCACCCGGGCGCTGGCCCGGGAGCTCGGCTCGCGCGCCATCACGGTCAACTGCATCGCCCCGGGTCTGATCGACACCGACATGACCAGGGCCATGACCGAGGCCCAGCGTGATACCGTGCTGGGGGCCGTGCCGCTGGGGCGTTTCGGCCTGCCGGAGGAGGTCGCCGCGGCGGTCGTCTTCCTCGCCTCGCGCGGCGCCGCCTACATCACCGGGGAGACCTTGCAGGTCAACGGCGGCATGTATATGGCGTAAACTCGCTTGCTTGCGGGCAAACGCAAGCAAAATCATTTTGTTAATCGAGGGGCATAACCCCCGTTAACGGCTTTCATCGCCCCTCGATTGTCACTAGAATACCGCCTGGCCCAGCCCGGGTCGCTTTTTCATCTGGAGGTTGCAGACTCATGAGCAGCGTTGAAGAACGAGTTAAGAAGATCGTCGTCGAGCAGTTGGGCGTCAAGGAAGATGAGGTGACCCTGGAGGCCTCCTTCGTCGATGACCTCGGCGCGGATTCCCTCGACACCGTCGAACTGGTGATGGCGCTGGAGGAGGAGTTCGAGACCGAAATTCCCGACGAGGATGCCGAGAAGATAACCACCGTCCAGCAGGCGATCAACTACATCAACGAGCACCTAGGCTGAGGCGCGCTGCTTCGAGGACGGAACGGCCGCCGCCCGGCGATACGGACGTCACGTGCGGCGCTTGCCCGTCGGGTCATTCCGAGCGAGAGGGGTAGGTAATGACAGTCAGAAGGGTCGTGGTCACCGGACTGGGTTTGGTGGCGCCGGTAGGTTTGGACGTAAAATCGTCCTGGGAAAGCATCCTGGCCGGCAGGAGCGGAATCAAGTCGATCACCCACTTCGACGTGGGGCCGTTCAGTACCCGCTTCGGCGGTCCGATCTACGGTTTCGATCCGACCATCTATGTCTCGGAGAAGGACTCCCGCAAGATGGACAAGTTCATCCACTACGGGATGGCGGCAGGTTGCCAGGCCATCGCCGACTCGGGTCTTGAGATCGATGAGTCCAACTGTCGGCGCATCGGGGTGGCGATCGGCTCCGGCATCGGCGGCATCACCGGGATCGAGAACAACTACGAGGCGTATCGCACCAAGGGGCCGCGCCGCATCTCGCCGTTCTTCGTGCCGGCCAACATCATCAACATGGTTGCAGGGGACATCTCGATCAAGTTCGGGCTCAAGGGGCCGAACTACTCGATCGTGTCCGCGTGCAGTACCGGCAGCCACAACATCGGTGAGGCGGCGATCATGATCCGCCACGGCTATGTGGACGTGATGATCGCGGGCGGGGCCGAGATGGCAACCTCCCCGGTCGGCTTGGGCGGTTTCGCCGCGGCCCGGGCGCTGTCCACGCGCAACGAGGACCCGGAGCGCGCCAGCCGGCCGTTCGATAAGGACCGGGACGGTTTCGTGCTCAGCGACGGGGCCGGCGTGGTCGTGCTGGAGGAGTACGAGCGGGCGGTGGCCCGGGGGGCGCCGATCTACGCGGAGTTGATCGGGGTCGGCATGAATTCCGATGCCTATCACATGACTGCCCCCTCGGAGGACGGCGCCGGCGCCTCCGACTGCATGTTGCTCGCCATGAGCGATGCCGGCGTCAACCTGGATCAGATCGGTTACATCAACGCCCACGGCACCTCCACCCCCGCGGGTGACGCGGCCGAGACCATGGCGATCAAGCGGACCTTCGGCGACTTGGCCTACAAGGTCCCGGTCAGTTCGACCAAGTCCATGACCGGGCACATGCTGGGCGCTGCCGGGGGGGCCGAGGCCATCTTCACCATCCTGGCGCTGCGCG
The DNA here is from genome assembly GCF_002813775.1 of Candidatus Thiodictyon syntrophicum. Taxonomy (NCBI): domain Bacteria; kingdom Pseudomonadati; phylum Pseudomonadota; class Gammaproteobacteria; order Chromatiales; family Chromatiaceae; genus Thiodictyon; species Candidatus Thiodictyon syntrophicum. The sequence continues at coordinate 3,865,612 of NZ_CP020370.1, read as the reverse complement.
ATCAGGTGGCCCCGCCGACCATCAACTACGAGACCCCCGATCCGGACTGCGATCTCGACTACGTCCCGAACACGGCGCGCGAGATGCGCATCGACGTGGCCCTGACCAACTCCTTCGGCTTCGGCGGGACCAACGGGACCCTGATCTTCCGTCGTCCCTAGCGCGCAGCCGGAATCAGGCCTGGGTCGCAGGTGGTCCCGCGCTCAGGGGTGGTACCGCGAAGCGGAACTTGCGATACCGGGCTGGAGATCGAGCAAGAGCCAAGATTAGACAGGATTAACAGGATTTTGCAGGATTGACAGGATAGATCGGGTGCGACGCGCATCAACAACAGATCCTGTTAATCCTGAGAAATCCTGTTAATCCTGTCCATTTCTCAAGCCCAGGGTGATGCTCGACATGGTATCGGGAACCGCGCTCCGCGGCGCTGGGGCTGTCGTCGGCGCTGCGGGTGAAGCAGCGCCGCTGCGGGTCCTGATCGATGGCGTGCAGACGGGCCTGGTGCCGGTCTGGGATCGCGGGATCGGCTACGGTGACGGTCTGTTCGAGACCGTCCTGATCAGGAACGGGGCGCCCTGTCAGTGGTCCAGGCACCTCGCGCGATTGGCACTGGGCTGCGGCCGTCTGGGGATCCCGGTCCCGTCGGCCCGGTGCCTGGAGGGAGAAGCCCGCCCCCTGATCGAGGGGCTCGACGCGGGAGTCCTCAAGGTCCTGATCACCCGGGGGACGGGCGGGCGCGGCTATCGTCCACCCGCGCAGCCACAACCTCGCCGTGCCTTGCTCGTCTATCCCTTGCCCGTCTGGCCGCCGGACTGCTATACGCGGGGCCTGTCGGTGCGCTATTGTCTGACCCGCGCCTCCGAGAACCGCTCACTGGCCGGGATCAAGCATCTCAACCGCCTGGATAACGTACTCGCGCGCGCCGAATGGACCGACCCGGAGATTGCGGAGGGGCTGATGCTGCGCGACGACGGGCAGGTCGTCGGCGGGACCATGAGCAACCTCTTCCTCTGGACCGGCACGACCCTGGACACGCCACTCCTGGACCGTGCCGGGATCGCGGGTACCGTACGCGCACTGACCCTGGAACTGGCGGCCGGTCTGGGGATCGCTTGCCGGGAGCGGGATCTCAGGCCCGCGGACCTGAACGCGGCCCGCGGTCTGTTTCTTACCAACGCCCTGATCGGGGTCTGGCCGGTTCGCCGGTTGGACGGACGTGACTACGACCCGGGGCTCCTGCCCTGGGGCTTGCTCAAGGCCGTCGCCCAGGCGGCGCAGACCGCGGAGTGGCCGACGCCATGATCGTCCGTGTACTGTTGTTGCTCCTGCTCGGCCTGGGAACCCTGGCGGGGGGCGTTTGGCTGGACTATCAGCGCTTCACCGCGACCCCGGTGCGGATGGCCGAACCGACCATGGTCGTCGCGGTCGAGCGCGGCAGCGGCTTGCGTCAGGTCGCCGCGACCCTGACCGCCCGCGGTCTGATCCGCCACCCCTACTATCTGTTGCTGCTCGCCTATCAGCGCGGCGACGGCGCCCGCCTCAAGGCCGGTGAGTTCGAGCTGACGCGGGGCCTGAGTCCGGGAGAGGTCCTCGATCGATTCGTCTCCGGGCGGGTGATCCAATATCCCATCGTCCTGGTGGAGGGTTGGACCTTCCGCCAGGCGGTGGCGGCGATCCTCGCCAATGGCCGCTTCGGCACCGATCTGGCCGATCGGTCCGACGAGTCCCTGATGGCCGCCCTGGGCCACCCCGGGGAGCACCCGGAAGGGCGCTTCTTCCCGGACACCTACAACTTCCCGCGGCACACCACCGGGCTCGAGGTCCTGCGGCGCGCCTACGGGCGCATGGAGGCGGTGCTGGCGCAGGAGTGGCAGGAGCGGGCCGCGGGCCTGCCGCTGAAGTCCCCCGACGAGGCCCTGATCCTGGCCTCGATCATCGAGAAGGAGACCGGTCTCGCCGCCGAACGCCCGCAGATCGCCGGGGTCTTCGTGCGGCGGCTGCGCGCCGGGATGCGGCTCCAGACCGACCCCACCGTGATCTATGGGATGGGTGCGCGCTTCGACGGCAATCTGCGCCGCGCCGATCTGCGCGAGGCGACCCCCTACAACACCTATGTCATCGCCGGGCTGCCGCCGACCCCGATTGCGCTCCCCGGGCGGGCGGCGATCAACGCCGCCCTGCATCCGGCAGACGGCGACAGTCTCTATTTCGTGGCGCGGGGCGACGGCGGGCATGTCTTCTCCGCGACCCTGGAGGGCCACAACCGGGCCGTGAGTGAGTTTCAACTCCATAAGTAACGAGTCGAGAACGAGTTAAGCACAAACGCAGTCGTTGCCGTTGTCGTAATCGTAATCGGAGACGCGAAGAAAATATGGGTGCGAAAGAATCCGGGGCGTTACGATAACCTCGATTACGACAACGACAACGACAACGACAACGACAATGGCGCGAAAAGGCTGCTCAAGCCCCGCAGGGGCGCGATATACCAGCCCAGGGCAACGCCCTGGGATAGCGTTGTTTATTCGGCCTAGCCCTGAAAGGGCGTGACATAAGGAGCCACGCCGTTATGTCACGCCCTTTCAGGGCTGAACTCTACAATACCCCATCCCCAGGGCGTTGCCCTGGGCTGGTATGTGCGACCCCGTTGGGGTCGTTACGCGAAAAACATTATTTATGAAAATGTATTAGGATGACCGAGCGCGGACGATTCATCACCTTCGAGGGGATCGAGGGGGCCGGCAAGTCCTCCCAGATTGCCCCCCTGGCGGACTGGCTGCGGGCGCGCGGGCGCGGCGTCGTCACGACCCGTGAGCCCGGGGGCTCGCCGATCGCCGAGCGCATCCGCGCCCTGCTGCTGGATCGGGCCAATACGGGCATGGGCGGGACGACGGAACTGTTGCTGGTCTTCGCCGCCCGCGCCGAGCACCTGGCCCAGGTCATCGAGCCCGCCCTGGCCGCGGGCACCTGGGTACTGTGCGACCGCTTCACCGATGCCACCTACGCCTATCAGGGCGGGGGCCGCGGGATCGCCCAGGCGCGCATCGCGGCGCTCGAGGACCTGGTCCAGGGAGACCTGCGCCCGGATCTCACGCTCCTCTTCGATCTGCCCCCGGAACTCGGCCTGGCGCGGGCGCGGAGGCGGGGTGAGCCGGACCGTTTCGAGGCCGAGCGGCTGGGCTTTTTCGCGGCCGCCCGCGCCGTCTATCGCGGGCGCGCCGCCGCCTGCCCGCAGCGCTATCGGGTGCTGGACGCGACCCGGCCCTTAGGCGAGGTGACTGCCGCCGTGACTCGAATCATCGGCGAGTTCGTGGAGTCGAGAGAAGATTATTTGTCCGCAAATGATGACTGACCCCCTTACCAAAGTCTCTGCCGATGGCGAACTGCTGCCCTGGCTGGAACCGGCCTGGGCGCGGCTGCGGCAGGCGCAGGCGGCGGATCGGCTGCCCCATGCGCTGTTGGTGGTCGGTGCGCGGGGCTTGGGCAAGCGGCGCCTGGCCACCCTGTTCGCCCGCGCGCTCCTGTGTCCGACGCCGCGCCCGGACGGTCTGGCCTGCGGCGTCTGCGCGGACTGCCGCCTCAGCGCCGCCGGGAGTCACCCCGATCTGGCGCGCGTGGCGCCCGATCCCGAGTCCAAGTCCGGGGAGATACCCATCGATGCCATCCGTGAGCTGACCGAACGCGCGGTCCTCACCCCGGTGCGCGGGGCGCGCAAGGTGATCCTGATCGACCCGGCGGACCGGATGAACGCCGCCGCCGCCAATGCGCTCTTGAAGACCCTGGAGGAGCCCGCGGGCAACACCCTGCTGATGCTGATCGCTGAACAGCCCGGTCGGCTCCCGGCGACGATCCGCAGCCGCTGCCAATTGCTCAAGCTGGCGGTACCGCCGTCCGACCAGGCCCTTGCCTGGCTGACTCCTTTGCTTGGCGAGGCCGCGGCACCCCGTCTGCGCCTGGCCTATGGCGCCCCCCTGCGGGCCCTGGAGGAGTTCGATCAGGCGACCCTCGATAGCCGCGATACCCTGGTGCGCAGCTTCATCGGCATCGGCCGGGGTGAACTGGACCCGGTGGCCGCCGCCGTGGCTTGGAGCGCGGCGGGCGCGCGGCTATCATTGGACTGCCTGGCGGATTGTCTCTGTGACCTGCTGCGCCTGATGGCCTCACCCGCGCCGCCGCGCCTCGCGGACCCGGGGTTGGCGCCTGCGCTTGCCGCATTCGCCGCCTACGTCGACCCCGGTGCGGCCCAGCGGCTGCTGCGGCGGGTCTTCGCGGCCAGGGGGCTGCTGGAGAGCACCATCAATGCGCTGATGCAGTTGGAGTCGCTCCTGATCGAATGGGCGCGGGTCGGTCAGCGTCGATTAAACCTTAAGGAGACTAAGTGATGAGTACCCCCCTTACTCCGAGCGGGATCGCGACGGGCGTCCCGGGCGGCGCGATCGGCGGCCAGCAGCGCATACTGAGCTTCGCGATCAAGGACAAGGCCGCCCTCTATGCCTCCTTCATGCCCTTTATCCGCAACGGCGGACTCTTCATCCCGACCACCAAGCGCTACCAATTGGGCGATGAGATCTTCCTGCTGCTGCAGTTGATGGACGAACCCGACCGTATCCCGGTGGCCGGCAAGGTGATCTGGGTCACCCCACCCGGCGCCGAGGGCAACCGGGCGGTTGGGGTCGGGGTCCAGTTCAGCGAGCAGGACAAGGGCGTGGCCCGCCGCAAGATCGAGGAGTATCTGGTCGGTGTCCTGAGTTCCGAGCGGCCGACGCATACCATGTAGGGAGTGGTCAGTATCGTTGTCGTTGTCGTTGTCGTAATCGTAATCGGAGAAGCGATGCACTTTGGGGTGCGAGAGAATCCGGGGCGCTACGATAAACTCGACAACGACAACGACAACGACAACGACAATGGCGCTTCAATGCGAAGCAACAACCCACTCACCACTGGCCACCGACCACATGTTCACCGACTCCCACTGCCACCTCGATCGCGTCGACCTGACCCCTTACCAGGGTGACTTCGCCCGCCTGATGACCGCGACCCGGGAGGCCGGGGTCGACCGCATCCTCTGTGCCTGCATCGATCTGGTCGCCTACCCCGCCATGCGGGCCCTGGTGGAGCCCTACTCCTGGGTGGCGGTGTCCGTGGGCGTCCACCCCAACGAGACGGGTGGCCCCGAGCCGAGCGTCGCGGACCTGGTCGCCTTGGCCGCGGACCCGCGCGTGGTGGGCATCGGGGAGACCGGGCTCGACTATTTCCGCAGCGAGGGGGACCTGGAATGGCAGCGTGAGCGCTTGCGCACCCACATCGCCGCCGCCCGCACCTGCGCCAAGCCACTGATCATCCATATGCGCGATGCCCGCGAGGACTGTATCCGCATCCTGCGTGAGGAGGGCGCGGACGCCGTGGGCGGCGTGCTGCACTGCTTCACCGAGGACTGGGAGACGGCCCGCCGGGGGCTCGACCTGGGCCTCTATGTCTCCTTCTCCGGCATCGTTACCTTCAAGACGGCCGTCGCCCTGCGCGAGGCCGCGCGCCAGGTCCCCCTGGACCGACTCCTGATCGAGACCGACGCGCCCTATCTCGCCCCGGTGCCCCATCGCGGCAAGTCCAACCAGCCCCGCTTCGTGCCGCTGGTCGCCGCCTGCATCGCCGCGGAGCGGGGGATGGCGGTGGAGGATTTGGCGCGGGCCACCAGCGAGAACTACCTTCGATTGTTCGGGGCCGCTTGACCCTGGAGTCGTCCAAGCGCTTCCGCGTTGCACTCTCCTTCCCCGGCGAGCAGCGCCCCTTTGTCGCCCGCGTCGCGGAGCGGCTGGCCACGGACCTGGGACGCCAGGCGGTCCTCTACGACGCCTGGTGCGAGGCCGAGTTCGCCCGCTCGGACCTGGACACCTATCTCCAGTCCCTCTACCACGACCACTGCGAGCTGATCGCCGTCTTGCTCTGCGCGGACTACGAGCGCAAGGAGTGGTGCGGGCTGGAGTGGCGCGCCGTGCGCGATCTGATCAAGCTCCGCCGGGCGGACTCGGTCATGCCGTTGCGCCTGGATGACACGGCGATCCCCGGGCTCTTTTCTATTGATGGGTCCGTCTGGATCGGCAAGCGCTCGTCGGCCGAGATCGCCGAGGTCATTCTGGAGCGCCTGCGCCTCTTGGACCAGGGGCGGGCGCCGGGCGCAGCGCCACCCGGAGGGGCCGGGACCCCGGCGTCGGCCCGCGGCTGGCCGGCGAGGTTGGGACCTTGGTTCCGGGCTTGGCGGTTCCGGCTGATCGCGACCCTGGCGATCCTCTTGGCCCTGGGCGGCCTCGGGGTCTGGTTTGGCGCCGGGCCTCATCCGGAGTTGGCCGGGACCATCCTGGACGGCGCCGGTCGGCCCATCCCCGGCGTCACTGTCGCCCTGCCCGAACAGGGCTTGCATACCCAGACCGACGCGCTGGGTCGCTTCACCCTGGAGGTGCCGGGCCGCGGAGAGCAGCAGGTCCAACTCATCGCCACCGGCCCGGGGCTCGCGCCCCACCGTCAATATGTCCTGACCGGCAGCCGACGCCTGAGTTTCATCATGCGGCCGGAGTGAATCCCCGTTGGCAGTTCCCGTAATGCAACTAGCTCTCGTTTCCAGGCGCAGCGGCTGGCCAAGTCGCCGCTGTCGGCCGAAGCCCCTGGAGTCCAAGGCTTCAGCCTTGGAGGAGGGCGCCAAGGCTGAAGCCTTGGACTCCAGTCGGAGGGCGCACGGTCGACGAGCGCGGCTTGCCTCAACGGCAGTGACGCGGAGCGCGGGAACGAGAATGACGGTATTTTTTGGCACCAGGTTCCCCGACCCCACGACCAGCGGAGACACTCTTGGACGCCATCCCCCGCCCGCCGCTCGCCCTGACGCTCGTCCTGCTGATTCTGCTCGCCCCCTGGCCGGTGCCGGCCGCGGAGCGGCTGCTCCACGGACTGGTTCAGACGGTCGGAACCCAGGGTGACTTGAACCCCGCGCCCGCGGTGGACGTGGCCCTAGTCCAGACCGGGCGCACGGCCACGACCGACAGCCTGGGTGTCTTCCTGTTGGAACTGACCGCCGCCCAGGTCGCCGGCCGGCAGGTGCAACTCTTGGTGCGCAAGGACGGCTGGGTGATCGACCATCCACTGGAGGGCCGCGTCGACATCCCGGACGACCTGGCCGCCCGGGTGGTGGAGTTGCGCCTGCTGCCCAAGGGGTCCAAGCGGCTCCGGACCGACGAGCGCATCGAGTCCCTGATCACCGAACTGCACGAGAAGGCGGCCGCCGCGATCAAGGACCGGCTGCCCGAACAGGGGGCCGGCGTCGGGAAGACACCGAGTCCGCCCCCGGACGTCGCCGCCCTGATCGCCGACTGGTCCGGGCGCTACGGCTTCGGTCCCGCGGAGGTCCAGGGGCAGATCGACCGCTGGGTCGCGCAGACCGAGGCGCGCGCCGACGACCCCTGGCGGCTGGGACTCGCCGCCTATGCCCGTAAGAACTTCGCGGACGCCTTCAGCCGCGGCATGGAATCGGGCGACGCCTATGCCGGGCGCCTGGCCGCCAACCGCACGCGCGAACAGGACCTGCTGGAGAAGACCCTGCGTGGTTATCGGCTGGCCGGGGATGCCGCGGGCACCGGGTACCGCTTCGACGAGGCGCTGGATGCCTATGGAAAGGGGCTGGCGGCGGTGCGCAAGGAGGAGTCGCCGCGGTCCTGGGCCGAGATGACAGTCCTGGTCGCGGATGCCCACCAGGAACTCGGAATCCGGCTCGGGGGCACCGAGTCCAGGCGCCATCTGGCCGCGGCGGTCGTCGCCTACCAGGAGGCCCTGGGCGTCTACACCCGTGCGGAACTGCCCCTGGAGTGGGCCATGACCCAGAACAACCTCGGCGTCGCGCTCAAGGAGCAGGGCATCCGCGCCGACGGCGACGCGGGGCGGCGGCTGCTCGCCGCGGCGGTCGCCGCCTTCCGGGAGGCCCTAGGCGTCCAAAGCCGTGCGGAGCTGCCCCAGCAATGGGCCGCGACCCAGAACAACCTCGGCGTCGCGCTCCTGGCGCAGGGCACTCGCACCGACGGCGAGGAGGGCTGGCGGTTGCTCGCCGAGTCGGTCGCTACCTCCCGGGAGGCACTGGGCGTCTGCACCCGCACCGACGGCGAGGAGGGTCGGCGGCTGCTCGCCGAGGCGGTCGCTTCCTACCGGGAGGCCCTGGGTGTCTACGCCCGCGCGGCGTTGCCCCAGGATTGGGCCATGACTCAGAACAACCTCGGCCGCGCGCTCCAGCAGCAGGGCTCCCGCACCGGTGGTGAGGAGGGCCGGCGGCTGCTCGCCGTGGCGATCGCCGCCTACCGGGAGGCGCTGACCGTCTTCACCCTGGAGCACATGGCGCCCCAATGGGCTCTGACCCAGCAGAATCTGCTCAGGGCCTGCGCCACCTTGGAGGATGCCCGCGGCATGGCCGGTGTCCTGAAGGACTTGTTGCGGGCGGACCCGGATGATGCGGATCTCTATAACGCCGCGCAGACCCTGTATCACGAGAAATTGTTCGACTTCGCCGCCGCCTACCACCTCACCGCCGCCTGGCTGCAACGCCACCCGGACAAACTGTCCGCGCGGATGAACTTCGCCGAGACCCACCTGACCACCGGCCGCCTCCCCGAGGCCCGAGACCGGCTCGCCGCCCTGATCGCCCTCGCAGACCCGGCCCAGCGGCCGGAGCCGGCGACCGAATCCGCCTTGCGCCTGCTGGAGATCGCCGCACTCGCCGGACTCGCCGATCCCCAGTCCAGCGCCGCGCTACCCGGGCGCCTCGCCGACCTGCGCGCCCTGGTCGCCGCCCAGCCGGCCGACTTCAAGCCGGGTTGGACCTTCGCCGGGACCGGCCATTACATCGAGACGGCCCCCGCCTTTGCCCCCAGTCGCGCGGCCCTGCTCGCCCTGATCCGGGCGGCCGGGGAGGGGCGCGACGCACTGCTCGCGGCCATCGATTCGGCTGGCGGCGCACTGACCGGTGCGGCGGGGCGGTGAGCAAGAGGAGCCGGGGCGTCCCGCCCCGGCGCGCCCGCGGGGGCGGGACGCCCCCGCTTCTTTATCAGTGGATTACCTCGTCGATGCTTTCGGCCGTAAATATCCGATCAATCCATTCGAGCAGGGTTTGCGCGTCGGCCGCTTCGATCCGTTGCCGGGCCGGTTCCGGCAACTCACCGAATTTGCGGCGCATGACGCGCATCAGCGCCACGGCCTCGCCTTGCTGCCGCCCCTTTGCCTCAAAGCGTTCGGAGAAACTCGTCATCGTTTGCACCTCATCAGGGTATTCACGTTCATAACGCTTGCGTTCCTGGTCATCAAGGTCGGCGTAGATGTCCACGAAATCCAGGTATTTGCGTTGCCGCTCCGGGTCCGGCTCCAGGCTGGCGAGCCCACGCACCGCCGCGGCATAGACCTCCACCCTTTCCTGCGGCGCGTAGTTCATATTGGGTAGGTTGAGCCGCACGACGATGTTCCGGCTGTCGCGATGCTCGCGGTAGGGCAGGGTCGACAATTCGATCGACAGAAAGCGGAAGCGCAGATAGGTTTGTTCGTCGCCCCCGAGATCGAGCTTTCGCTCCGCCGGGCCGCCCCGCAGGAAGACGACGACGGGAACCACGCGCCGAGTATCGAGTAACTCGGCGATGTCCAGGCAGTAGTGGGCCAGACGCAGGACGGAGAAGCGCTTCGGATCGGTCTCTTCTTCGACGACGAAGACCAGCGCTGCCCGGCGGCCGTCGGGCCACTCGACGAGCAAGGGGATATCCAGTTCGCGGAAGCGCTCGCCCAGTCGCTCCTTCAGTTGTTCCTCACGCACCCGGACGAGAACTACGTGCGGTTGTTCGGGACCGCCTGAACCAGGTGCGAGCGCCGGCGAATCGCAAACCGCGGTGCCTGCGGGGCCGCCGGTCGCCGCTGGTCACGCCGGGATCAACCCGCCGCGCGAGCCATCCCTCGCGGGCCGGCGGCGCCCCGGCCGCTGCCTGGACCAAGACCCTGCGTGATCACCGCTATCTGATCTTGCTGTTGCTCTTGGTCTGCGGCCTGATCGCGGACTCCTTCGCCGTCAGTCCCGACCTGGCGGGTCAGTTTGCCGACCCGCGGGGGCGCACCTGCCTGTTCCTCTATTTTAGTCTCGCCACCATCACCTCGGTCGGCTATGGGGACATAGCCCCGTTACGGGGTCCCATGACGGCCATCGCCATGCTCGAAACGGTGTTCGGCCAGTTCTATATCGCCGTCGTGGTGGCACAACTCGTCGGCATGCGCCTGGCGCAAGGTCCGGGGAGCCGGGGCGGCGGCTGAGGCGCGCGCCCAGGCTTCGATCTTCAGTCCCGAGTTCACCCGGGCACACACGCAAAAAAAACGCCAACCTTTCGGGTTGGCGTATCTTTATCATCTTATGGTGCCCAGGGGCGGAATCGAACCACCGACACGGGGATTTTCAGTCCCCTGCTCTACCAACTGAGCTACCTGGGCGTGGGCGCGGAAAACTGCCTGCCGAGCGTGCGTTGCATCCTGAAGGCTGGGAGCCAGCCATGCAGCGCTGCGAGCCCCGTATTTAAGACGGATCGGCGCCTTCAGTCAAGCGTGAAAGTGGGGTGGGAGCCTTACATTTTTTGGCAGCGCCCCAAGTGTTCTGGAAAGTAGTTTATAAACAATAATCTAGTGACGCGGGCCTGCGCGATCCCGGCCGGGGGGCGGTGACCGCGCACCAAGCCGGGCGCACCCATCACCGTCGTGCCTGAGACCGGTGCGCGTCGAGGGCTGGCAGCGGCCAGACCGCGACCAGCCCGGCCAGGTAGGGGGCCTGGTCGTCGCTGCCCTTGGCCTGCGGATCGACCAGGTACCAGGCCGCGAACACAACCGTAACCAGTAGCCACAGGACATACTTCGGTCTCACAATTGTCATCGCTTGCAACGCGCCGGCTCAGTTGCATCTCTGATCTTGGCGGTCATGGCTGAATTGTCCATAGGGGTATCACGGTATTGCGCAGACGAGGTGGCTTAGAGGCAAGCGTAGCGGTTAAGGTGGTCGCGGTCGGTGCGGCGTTACACCCTGTGAGGCCTGGCGTCGGCTCGACCGGCCGAGCGGGCCGCAGTGTGGCCGTCGCGCCAGGCGCGCAAGCGGCGCAACATCGGCGGCTGCCGCGCGCTGATCGCCGCCACCTCTGCGGCTGGGGCGGTGCGGCATGACACTGCCGGGAGGGTCCAACTTATGAATCGTCAGGGGAGTCAGGTCTCATGAAGCGGCTCATCGTCGGCCTGACGGGCGCGAGCGTCGCAAACTGGTCCTGGTCCCCCGAGAGTCTCCGCTGCATCTGGGCCATCTGCGCCACATGACGGCGGTCACCGAGATGGGGGCCGTCATCCTGCCCCCGGCGCCGTCCTTCTACCACAGCCCCACGACGATCATGGACCTGGTGGACCAGACGCTAGGCAAGGTCCTCGACCAGTTCGCGATCGAGCATGAACTGTTCAGACGGTGGGGCGATGATGCACCTGGATAACGCCTTGGGGTTGGGGACAGGCCTGTGCCTGCGCCTGGTCGATGGCAGGCCGGCGGGTCCTGCGCACTTGGAGGGGCGTGGGTGACTGCGCGCGGATTTGCGCTTGCACCTGCCGCGGGCCAAACTGCTGCACTGACGCACCACGCCCCCCGGCCGTCATGCGACAATCCCTGGTGGCGCGGCGGTGAGTGAGGCGCCGACTCGGCGCGACCCGAGAAAGACCATCAGCCGAGCCGCGCGGCCCTTTCCAGGTCCAGGGGTCAGCGCGATCTAAAGGTAATCCAGACCATGGGCGAAACCGCCATCCTCACCACCTTCGGCGCCACCTTGTTTGCGCTGCTCAACCCATTGGGTATGCTGCCGGTCTTTATGGGCTATACCGAGGGCCTGGGTCCAGGGGTCCAGCGCTGGTTGGCGCTGTTCGTGGCATTGACGGTGTTGGGGCTGATCCTGGTGTTTCTGCTGGCCGGCACGTCCATCATCGATTTTTTCGGTATCACGCTGGATTCGTTTCGCCTGGCGGGGGGCATCCTGCTGCTGTCGATCGGCATCAGGATCGTCACGGCTGAGCCGGGGAAGGCGGCCAAGGACCTGGTCGCGATGACCGAGCTGGGCGCTGTCGCGGAGGCCAAGTCCGTCTATCGGCGAATCGTCGTTCCATTCGCGATGCCGCTACTGGTCGGGCCAGGCGTCATCGCCAATCTGATCCTCCATGCCGGCCAGGCCCGAGCCATCAAGAGCGATACCCTGCTGATCGGGATGGTGCTGGTCAGCGTCGGGATTTGCGCGCTGACCTTCGTGATTCTGCTGGCGGGGCGGCTGCTGCGTCGCCTGCTCGGGGATGTGGGCCTGAGCATCATGACCCGTGTCCTGGGGTTGCTCGTGGCCTCGATCGGCATGCAGTTCGTGGTCACCGGGGTGACGAATGTCATCGTTCAATCGATTGCCCCGCAGGTGCTGAAACTCCATTAGGTAACGAGTTAAGAACAAGTTAAGCACAATCGTTGTCGTTGTCGTAATCGTAATCGGAGAAGCGACGTGCTTTGGGGGGGCGAGAGAATTCGGGGCGCTACGAAAGCCTCGATTACGACAACGACAACGACAACGAAACTGGTGTTGGGGTCCAACACACCACGCCGGCGCAGTCGCAGGCAGGATATAATCAGCGGGCGGTGTCGTCGAACCAAGGCCAGCCAGAGTTCGCGTACCCGAGCGTCATCCCGAACGAAAACTGTTGACGGAGTGACTCATGCATACCAGGTATTGCGTATTTGGGGTCCTTCCGGCACAAGCTGAAGGCCGAGATCAAGAAGCTTGAAAAGAAGCTGTAGGCAGCACGGGGCCCCTGCGGCCCGGCTTCAGGCGCGGGGACGGGCATGACCGACCACATGATGATCGTGTTCGGCATCCTGGCGGGCGCCATCGCGCTGTTCGCCTGGGGACGTCTGCGCGCCGATATGGTGGCGATCCTCGTGGTGCTGGCGCTGATGCTCAGCGGGGTGCTGACGCCCCAGGAGTCGCTGGCCGGGTTCGGTGACCCGGTGGTGGTCCTGATTGCCGGGATGTTCATCGTCAGCGAGGCCTTGGTGACCACCGGGGTCGCGCATCGCCTGGGGGAGGCGGTACTGAAGGCGGGCGCCGGCAGCGAGGTGCGCCTGATCGCGCTGGTGATGGCGCTGGCGGGAGGGGTCGGGGCCTTCATGAGTTCGTCGGCGATTACTGCCATGCTGATTCCGGTGGTGCTGGCGATTGCCGACAAGACCGGATTGAACCGCAAGCGGATGCTGATGCCGTTGTCCGTCGCGGCCCTGACCAGCGGGATGATGACCCTGATCGCGTCCTCCCCCAATTTGATCGTCGATGCCGCCTTGCGCGCGCAGCATCTGGCCCCGCTCGGCTTCTTCAGTTGGGCGCCCTTTGGTCTGGCCGTGCTCGCCGTGGGCATGCTCTTCATGCTGGCGGCGCGCAACTGGCTCAGTCGCAGCCGCAGCGCCGCGGCCGACGGCGGGCGTCAGGCAAGCGTGGTCGATCTGATCACGGCCTATGGGCTGGCCGCTTGGTGGCACCGCCTGCGCGTTCCCGCGGGTTCCCCCCTGCTCGCGCAATCGGTGGCCGCGGCCCGGCTGCGCAGTCGCTTCGGTTGTGTCATCGTGGGTTTGGAGCGGCAACGCGACGGTAAGATGCAGGGTGTGCCGGCCCTGCCGGAGACGGTCTTCGAGCCCGAGGACGCGATCACCGTCGTCGCGGATGCCCCACAGGTGGAGTCCCTGATTGCGGCGCACCGCCTGATCCGACTGCCCCCGCTGAGCGAGCGGCAGCGCTATGAGGTCCTGCAGGAGTTGGGGGTGGCCGAGATCATGCTCGCGCCGGAATCCAAGTTGATCGGCAAGACCCTGCGTGAGATCGAATTCCGCGGGCGATATCGGGTCACCGTGCTCGCCGTTCGTCATCGCGGTGAGCCGCTCACCATGAATCTGGTGGATGAGCCGCTGGACTTCGGTGACACCCTGTTGGTCTTGGGTGAGTGGGACGATATCCGGCGGCTGGGGGAGGACCGGCAGAACTTTGTGGTCCTGGCGCTGCCGGCGGAATACCAGGAGCGGCTGCCCGCGCGCGGCCGCGCGCCGGCCGCCGTGGGCATTGTGGCGCTGATGATCACGGTGATGGCCCTGGAACTGCTGCCGAACACGGCGACCGTGCTGATCGCCGCGCTCCTGATGGTCGCCACCGGCTGCGTCAAACTGGACAGCATCTACCGCGTCATCAGTTGGAAGACGGTGGTGCTGATTGCCGGTATGCTGCCCTTGGCAACCGCGCTGACCAAGACCGGGGCGACGGTGTTGATGGCAAACCAACTGGTCGCCACGCTCGGGTCACTGGGGCCGATTGCGATGCTGGCGGTGCTGTTCCTGGTGACCGCGGTGGTGGGGCTCTTCATCTCCAACTCCGCGACTGCCGTCCTGATTGCGCCGATTGCGATTCAGGCCGCCCAGTCACTGCATGTGTCGCCCCAGGCCTTCGCCATGACGGTGTCGATCGCCTGCTGTGCCGCCTTCGTCACACCCGTGTCGTCGCCGGTCAACATGTTGGTGATGGAGCCCGGCGGCTACCGTTTCGGCGACTATGTCAAGGTCGGCCTGCCGCTGCTGCTGCTGACGATGGTCGTGACCATCGCACTGGTGGCCCTCATCTACCTCTATTGAAAAATCGCCCGCTGGGCGATTTTTCAATTTGGTTGGGAAACTGGATTTTGTCATCATTGATTTGAGTGTGATACGGCATCCTGGGGCACGGCTTTCAGTTTTTTTGGGGAGGTTCGGCAATGACAGAAATGGTAGCGACGCCGGGGCGGCTCGGGGTGGACGACCGCGTGCAGCCGGGTCAATACAGCGACGGGAGTCCGCTCGATGAGGTGCATTATCTCGAGTGCAAGCTGATCCTGAAGCCGGAGCGCTTCACATCGGCCCAGGTCTTCCTGGAGTACGGCGAGTTGGTGGCGCAGACGGCGCGGCAATTCGGGATCGGCGTGCTGAACCAGGGCCTGGTGCTCAACCCCGAACTGCGCGAGGTCGTGTTCCTGGACACGGTCGACTTCCGCCTCTACAACAACGCCTTTATCCTGCGCAAGCGCACCCTCTACGAGCACGGCTTCCGCGTAGGTGATCCGGAGATCGTCCTCAAGTTCCGCCACCCCGATCTGCAAACGGCCGCTGCCTTGGACGTGCGGCCGCAGATCGCCGGCAATTACCGGATCAAGTTCAAGGCCGAGGCCCTGCCGCTGCGCGACCAGGTGGGCGGGTACCGGGTGCTGTATTCGCACAACGCGCAGTTTCCCTTGAGCCAGGCACCCGAGGGCGACCGCACCGCGATGGGGACCCTGGTGCAGGTGTTCCCCGCCTTAGCGCTCGTGCAGGCATCCGTTGCCGAGCGGGTCGAACTGGTGAACCGGACCATCGTCGAGGAGGTCTTGCAGGACCTGGGTACGCTGGATTTCGGCAAGGGGGTGACGGCCGCGTCGAATATTGCCGTCTGGCGTGAGCGCGGCGACCATCACACCCTGTGCGGCGAGTTCGCATTTCAGGCCAAGTTCAAGCGCCGGGACGACTTGCACGACAAGGCGATTGAACGCTGTCGGCAGTTCTTCATTGCCTTACAGCAGGCTGGGCGAAACTGGCTGGCGCTCGGCACGACCAAGACCGGGCTGGTTTATCGGCTCAAGGGCAATCCGCCCCAGAGCCATGAGTGAGGTCGCTGGTCCGCACAGCGGACCCTACGGCCCCGCGCCCGTAGGGTCCGCTGTGCGGACCAGCGGCCTCGCACTCGGTGCAGTGGCCGGGATTATGATCGAGGCCGCACTGCTGGCAGGCGGCATCCTGGGTGCGGCGGGCTGTGGGACCAATGGCTTTGCTCCGCCGTGAATTCTCTCGCATTCCGAATTGCATCGCTTTTCCGATTACGACAACGACAACGACAACGACGACTGTGTTTGCGTCTAAACTATTCGTGAATCGTCAGTTACCCCGGGGAGCGTGCGGACCAGCGGATCGGCATCCGGCAGCGCACCCAGGACCGGTACCCCCAGGTAGCGTGCGATTTGCCGTTCGGACTTGAATGACGGGTCGGCCAGTTCGAAAACGGCAATCAGTGCCAGCACGCCCAGGGACGAAAGGAGCAGCACGCCGGCTGCCGGCCACCGCCGCTCGGCGCTCCACACTGAGCGCTCGCCGACCACGACGATCGCGCCCGTCGGCTGGAACTCGGGCGGCGCCGCGGCCAGGCCCGACCTGGCGCGGGTGGCGCCGTCGGCGATCCTTTTCATGAGCCGGTCGCTATAGAATGCGACGAGCAGGCGTCCGAGCGCCAGGTCCCTCCCCGCATAGCTCAACCGGATCCCGGAGTCGCCTGTCGTGGACAGTGACAGGGCGCGGCGTGCCACGCGCCGCAACTCGCCGTCATCCACCGGCAGGCGGTCGTCGGTTTGGCGACCCAGGGTCTTTTGCAGTTGCGTCAACGCGACCGCGTCGAGGAACAGGAGGTCCGGTTCCGTGACCACCTTGTTCAGTTTGATGGTGGCGATTGGACTGGTGGATGCAGCGAGCGGGAGGTCTGCGGAATAGGGCGCGAAATCCTGTGACACGCGGTAGGTCACACCGGCGATGGCCGCCACGATCAGGTAGAGGGCGAGCGGCAGCAGTGCCAGCAGTGCCCACTGCTTGTGACTGCGTAGCGCCGTGCCGTAACGTTTAAGGAAAAAACCCATTGTCGTACTCCGATCCGCCTGTCTGCGGTTATCCCTGGGCCGCCGGCGGCCAGTGGTTGGCGACGGCGCCGAGGATATTCGCGCCGGCGGCCTCCATGATTTTCTGTGCCTTTCTGACCTGTTGCCTGGGGGTCGCCGCAGTCAGGATCACCAGCACGACGCCATCGGCGATGCCCGCCAGCATCACGGGGTCCAGCATGATGCGATTGGTCGGAAACACGGCCGCGCTGTCGATCACCACCAGGTCATAGGCGTCCCTGGCCTGCCTGATCAGGCGTGCTGGGCTCGTGAGCGCCGGGCCATGGCGCCGCGACTGATCGGCAAAGTCGCTTGGCGCGGTCAGGATGTCCAGCGAATCCTCGCCGGACTGACAGACCAGATCGCGCAGGTCGGCCTCGCCGATCTGCTGCGTGGTGTGGGTTTGCGCAAGACCGAAAAACCGGTGCAGCGTCGGTTGATACCAATTCAGATCGAGGGCGGCCACGCGATATCGCCCGCTCTGCGCGGCGGCTGCCGCAAGCGCTGCCGCAAACAGACTCTTGCCTTCTCCCCGCGCGCCGCTGGTGACCAAGAGCGTGGCAGGCGTTTTGTGGTTCAAGGCATACTCGGTCGCGCTCAATATCCGTTTGACCTCGGCGATTTGTTCCAGGGTTTGTCGGCGCCTTTGTTCGTTGTGTGTCATGGGAATCGATACTAGGGCGCGGCAAGCCCACGGATGGCCAGAATGTAGTGACGGGCGACGGCACGCAGCGCGTCCAGGCCGGCGTCGTCCAGGGGCGGGTCGGCCAGTTCGAGGTGGCCGATCCGCAGGTCCTCCAGGGTGCCGTCGAGCCAGGCGCGGGCCTCGGCCGCCGCCTGGGCGTCGCGCGGGTCTTCCAGGGCCTGTTCCAGGGCCAGGAGGTAACGGAAGTCGTCGATCGATTCACGCAAGCGCTCGGCGTCCAGGGTGGGGAGGAGCCTGCCGGCCGTGGCCGTGGGCAGGGCGGCCACCAGGTCGTCCTCGCGGCCGTCCAGCGGATAATACAGGTCACCGTGGGTGGAGTTGAAGGCGAATTGGTAGAAGCCGGCGCGGCAGCCCAGGCTGCGCAGCAGGAATTGGTAGATCCCGCGCGCATAGCGTCCGCCCAGGTTGTAGGTGCCGCAGTCGTGGCCCTGATCGAGGATGGCCTGCAGCGCGGCGGCGCTGTGGTGTGACAGATAGACCTGATCGACATGGGCGCCCAGCGCGGCCTTGGGTTCGGTCGTGCTGGTGAAACTGGTGAAGACCGAGGTCTTGGACCCGGCGGTGCGGATGGCGTCCGCGAAGGCAATGACCTGGGGGATACCGGCCTCGCCCGGTTCGTCGCCCACCGTATAGACCGGTTCCGCCCAGCCGCGGGCGGCGACATGGGCGCGCACGGCGCCCAGGACCTCCGCCAGCACCATCGCGTAGGGCTTGCCGTAGCGGCTTTGGGTGTCCGTGACGGCATAGCCCTCGAAGCCGAGCCCACCACTGGGGGCCAGCCCGCCATAGCTGAGCGGGGCAAAGGGGAAGGCGCCGGCCGCCGCGCCCATCACCGAGTCGAAGCGGCTGAAGTCGAGCAGCAGGCCCCCGGCGCCAGAGCCGCTGACGGCCGGACCGCCGCGCCCGCCGCTGAAGGAGGTCATGGCGTGGTCCTGGGCCAGTTGCAGGGACGGGCCCAGGTCTGCGACGGCGCGGGCGTCCACCGCGCCCGGGAAGGCGCTGGACGGGTAGTTGGGCAGGGCGCCCAGCCAACCGAAGGGGATGTCGGCCGGTGGCAGGACGAAGGGCGCGACCCGCGCGATGACCGGCAGGGTCACCTGGCTGCCGTTGGCAAAGCCCAGCAGCAGGCTGCCTTGGATCTCCGTCTCCTGGGCGTCTGCCGGTGCCTGAACCACAAACCAGAGCCGCCGGGACTGGTTGGCCGGCAGTTCCAGCGGTAGTGCCAGGTCGTCCAGCAGATGGGGCAGCGCCGTGTAGCGCACCCCGCCGGGGGCGGTGCGGCGGAACTTGGTCCGGACGCTCAGTGATTGGGTGGCGAGCCCCGGCAGGGTCAGCTCGGCCCGGGTCAGGGTGAGGTTCGTCTTGGCGTAGAGACCGACCGTCAGGGGCTCGAACTCGCCGCGGGCGAGATCGAGCGCCAGGATGTCGACCAGTTCCGGGCTCTGCGGGATGTCGGTCGCCTGGATATCCTGGTCGAAGTGGCGCTGGAACACCAGGAGGCCGGGGGCGGACTCCGGGCCCGGTACCGGGTGCGGGGCGGTCGCGGGCAGGGTCTGGACATACTCGGTGTCGAAGTGTGCCCGCAGCCGCTCCCACAGCTCCGCCACGAAGGCCTGGCCCTGGGCCTCTTGGGCGGCGGGCCAGATCAGCAGGGCGGACAGGGTGTTGGCATAGGTGAAAGAGGACCCGGCGGCGAAACCCAGGTTGAGTTGGCCGTCGGCGACCTCGACCGTGAACTCCACGGGTTGGTAGCGCGTCGGGATATAGCGCTGCCAGGCGTCGTCGCCGGGCAGGTCCTGCGTGGCGGCGTTGGCGAAGATGCGCGCCCACAGGTTGTCCGCGCTCATGACGTGCTGATACTTGACGGCGCCCTCGGCGGAGACCGAGCGCCAGTCATAGTTCTGCACATACTCCCAGTAACCGGGGTCCTCCAGCATCAGCCAGACGTGATAGCGCCCGTTGGGCAGGTCGACGGCGAGCTCCCCGGATGGGATCGAGATCCAGTCACGCAGCAGGTCGTCGGGGTGGCGGCGGTCCTCGGCGCGCAGTGCCGCCGGGGTATTGCGCAGCCCGAAGCCGTATTCGGGTCGATAGCCGGAGGCCGTGGTCAGGGCAGTGAACCCGAACATCACGGGGCTGGTGTCGGTACCTGGGTCGAGCTTGATGAGGCGTGCGAAGTCGTGCCGGTAGGGCGGCTCCAGCGTCAGCCGCACGTCTTGGACAAAGACCTGCCCGGGCTCCAGCACGTCCACGAAGAGCCGCGTGATGGCGGTGACATCCAGGCGGCGGCGCTGTTTGATCACCGACTTCTCGCCGACGAAGACCTGGAGCGGGATACGGATGACCTGCTCGCCGGGGACGAACTCGGTGTACCAGTTCACCCGCGACCAATAGTCCGTGGTCTGCCGGTCGCGGATCTCGACGATGCCCTTGAGCGTGCTCGCGCCCGGGTTGGTGAGACGGATCTCCAGATAGTCGTAGCCGCTCCAGTCGGGCGCCGCCGCGACCTCGGGGGTCAGGTCCAGATAGCGGGCGGTGTCGCCGACCGGGGCCAGCGCGGCGAAGGCGGCCAGGGTGAGGGGGGCGGCGGCGCGCGGTGGGGCCAGGCTCGCCGGGTCGATCCCGGCGAGGCGTTGGCACAGGCGGGTCGCGGCCATCCCCGGGTCGCCGCAATAGCCCTGGAGCACGCGATCCGCGACCGTGACCGGGGGCAGGAAGCCCAGTGCGTCGCCGGTGGGGCCGAGCAGCGTCCCCCCGTCGGGGTCGCTCGCGCAGGGCTCCAGGGTCTGGAGCCGCACATCGTCGACCCACAGGTAGCCGGGGCCGTAGATAAAGAAATAGAGCGTGACGCTGCGCGTCTGCGTGAGCGTGAAGACCTGCTGCGCGACGCTCCAGTCGCGGTCGCCGGAGACCAGCTTGAGCGACAGGTCGGAGGCGCCCACGCCGGTCAGATAGAGCAGGCTCGTCTGGTTGTACTCACCGGGCTTGAGATCCCAGGAGGCGACCCGCGCGCTCAGCCGGTAGCGCCCGGGCGGCAGTGTCAGGGTCTGGCGGATGGCCGCCTTGTTGGTGCCCAGACCTTGCAGGCGCGCGGCGTGCTGCCCTTCGAGCGCCAGGGTATCCTGGTCCAGTTGCGAGGCCCCGCTCCAGATGCCGTAAGTCCAACCCGGGATCTGGCCCGCCGTGTTGCCGACCTGCTCGAATCCGCCGTTCGTGATCAGATTGGGTCCGGCGCTGCCGAGCGTGCGCAGCGGCAGGTCAACGAGCGTCTGCTCGTCCAGGCCATTGACCACGGTAAAGCGCAGGGTCGTGGTGCCGCAGGCCTCGCCGGTCGGCGTCAGCGTGAGTTGCGACCCGCTGAGGCTGGCGCTCAGGCCCGCGTCGCTGGACATGAGGCTGTAACGCAGGACCTCGGCGCCGTAAAGATCCAAGACATAGCGGCTGAGATCCAGGGTCCAGGGTCCCTGGCGGGGCTGCACCAAGGGCGCCGCGGGCGGTGCCGGGTACAGGTGCGAGACACCCGCCGGGAGCCGATACAGACGCCGGCCGAAGGACGGCAGGGTGTCGGTGAGGTGCCCGGCGGTGAGCGGCAGGCTGGTCGCCTCCAGCGGCACCACGACCTCGCCGGTCGCGCCGAGGCCGTCCAAGGTGACGTCGAGCGTGGCGTCCGCCCCGGTCAGATTCCGCGCCACGATGAACAGGTCCTGGGTCGGTGCCCGGTACCAGTCCAGCCGCACCGCGGCGGTGCCCACCAGCGGGGCCGGGGTGGCGACCCCGGTGCGGGCATCCCGGGGGCTGAGATCCGCGCCGTCCGGGGTCCCGTCTGCATCGCTGTCCGCCAGGTCCGGGAAGGTGCCGATGGCCTCTTCCTCCGCGTCCAGGAGCCCGTCGCCGTCCGCGTCCGACTGGACCTGGATGCGCTCGATCTGGACTGCGTAGTCGTCATTCCAGTTGTTGAGCATCCGCACCCCGACGCGCAGCCGCGCCCCGCTTGCGACCCCCAGAGCGCTGCCCGCCAGTGCCTGCCAATGGTCCGTGTTCCAGGCATAGGCGCGGATCAGCCCGGACTGCCGGGTCAGGCGCAACAGCCCACTCTGCAAGCGCCCACTGTGGTTGTAGTACCAGTTGGGACCGCCGGGTTGGGTGAAGTCGTGCCAGGACCAGTCGCTGGTGTCGTGGATGCGATGGGTGAGACGCGCCACCGGCTGGTCGCTCGCCCACTGGTAGTCGGGTCCCACCAGCATCAGGGCCAGCGTGGCCTGATAGCCGGGATTGGGCAGAGCCTGATCGCGGTATTCCAGGATTACGTCCAGGTCCCCGGGCAGGTCCGCGCGGTCGATGAGGCCGGCGTCGCGCAGGGTCTGGTCCTGCGGATCGGACAGGGTGAGCAGGCCCCCGGTCAGGGCCGCGGCGGGCGTGTTGACGGCGGTGAAGGCGTTGAGGTCGGCGACGCTGTCCAGTTCGCGGTTGCTCGGGACCTGAGGGCCGGTGCCGGTGGCGCCCACCGGCTGGCCCGCGCTCCCGGCGCTCAGGGCCCAGCTATCGCCGGCCAGGTGGTAATCCGCGGTCAGGCGTGGGTCGGCGCCGTTCAAGTGGGTGGCGGCCAGGCCGGCGCCGACCGCGATGCGAAAGCCCGAGATCGCAAGGTGGTCGAGTTCGGTCTGGGTGAGTGCCCCGGTGGTGGCGTCGAGCCCGTACTTGCCGGTGACCGGGTCGCCCCTGAACAGCGAGTCGCGCACGTTGTTGTCGCGGCTCGCGCCCCCGGTCTGGGTGAACCAGACCCCGCGCCCGGCGCCGATCGAGGAGTGCTGGAGGATCAGGTTGCGGCTGGCATTGGCCAGCAGGATGGAGAGCCCGCCCTTGAAGGGGACCCCGGTGAAAAAGTCCAGGTTGCCGTCGAGTCTGTTGTCGTGTGCCCCGCTCAGGCTGAAGTTCTGCGCGCTGTTGTCGGAGACGCGGTTGTGGGCCACCCGGTTGCCGGTGCTCGCGCTCAGGACGATGCCCTGGACGTTGCCGTGGACCTCATTGTGTTCGACCAGATTGTCGTCACCGCTGACGAGGATGCCGGAGCGTGAGCGCAGTTGCGTCGGGGGCAGGTCCGCATAGGCCTCATTGCCGACCACCTGGACCCCGGCGCTGTAGCCGCCGAGCCCGATCCCGGTGCCCGAGTTGGAGTGGACCCGGTTGTCAGCCACCCGGCCGCCGCTGACGTTGTGCAGCCAGATGTCCGTGTTGTTGGCGGACAGGTCGTTGCGCTCGATGCGCAGGCCTGGGGCGTCGCCCGCGGTGTAGAGGGCGAAGATGCCGTAGTCGCCGTTGCGGATGCGGTTGTCGCGGATGGTGAGGCGCGTGGGCGCCAGGGTGGCGATGACCCGCCCGGTGCGGTCGATTCCGTCCAGGGTCAGCCCCTCGATGGTGACGCCGTCCGCGGCCACGAAGACTGCCGCCCCCTGGCCGGCGCCCTTGCCGCGGATGGTGGGGGAGGCCCCCGGGGCGGCGCGCAGGGTCAGATCGGCCTTGAGGATCGAGAGGCTTTCGTTATAGGTGCGGTCGTCCGCTATCTCCAGCACGTCGCCCGGCCGGGCCGCGGCGTAGGCGGCGGCGAGGGTGTCGTAGGCCGCACCGGTGCCGATGCTCAAGGTGGCCGACTGTGCCGGAGCGCACAGCAGCGACCAGGCAAGGCAGTAGGACCAGACCCGGAGACGTGCGTCTTTCATCGCTATTATCCTTCCCTTTTAGGGGCTTGCGGATTGTACTGTGGCGTGCGTCGGCCCCTTGAGAGGGTTTGGAGACCCGCGGGAGTGGCTCGCCGCCCCGGCCGGCACCGCTCGACATCGCAAAACGGCATCGCAGACTGCATCGCAACGTGCGTCCAGCGAGTAATATTAGGACATTTCGGACCACCAATAGAGGCAAGATAACCAATGGATAAGGAAGCAGAATCCGGCGTTGGTGCGCCCGGTTTCGGCCTCATCGTCATCGGCGACGAGGTATTGAACGGTCTGCGCACGGATGCGCACCTGCCGTTCTTCAAGCAACTGCTCGCCGCGCGCGGGCACTGTCTGGCCTGGCACTGGCTGTTGCCGGACGACCCCGAGGTACTGACCGGGCAGTTGCGCATCTCGCTCGGCCTGGGGGTGCCGGTGTTCGTCTGCGGCGGCATCGGCGCCACCCCGGACGACCATACCCGTGCCTGCGCCGCCGCGGCGGCCGGCCTGGACCTGGTGCGTCACCCGGGGGCGCGCGCCCTGATCGAGGGGCGCTTCGGTGCTACCGCCTACCCTCACCGCATTTTAATGGCAGACCTGCCTGCGGGCTGTGACCTGATCCCCAATTCGTACAACCAGATCCCCGGCTTTTCACTGCGTCAACACTGGTTTCTGCCGGGTTTCCCACAGATGGCCTGGCCGATGGCGCAATGGGTGCTTGGGCACTATCAGGACCGCGCCGAGCCCCTGCGGGAGGCGGCGCTGGAGGTCCTGGGGGTGCCGGAGAGCGAGTTGATTCCATTGATGCTGGCCCTGGGTAGCCGTTTTCCCGGGGTCAAGCCCTTCAGCCTGCCCCATATCGGGGCCGATCCCCACATCCTGCTGGGGCTGCGCGGGCGGTGCGACCTGGGGCCGGCCATGGCCGCACTGCGCGCCGGGCTCGCCGCTGCCGGCATGGACTGCCGGGAGCAGCCCCCTGGCTGAGCGGCCATGTTCCGTCCCGTGGCCCAGTACCCATCGGCGGGCGCCGCCCGTCTCGAGTACCGCAAAGCAAGATTGCCGACACCCGTTCGGCGAGCGAGCACGAGCCAGGAAATTAGACAGGATTAACAGGATTCTGCTGGATTAACAGGATGAATCGGGTACGACGTGCCGCAACAAGACATCCTGCTAATCCTGAGAAATCCTGTCAATCCTGTCCATTTTTCCCGGCCACGGTTATCCTTCAATGGGATCGGGGGCTGGGCTTCCCGGTACCAGTTCGCACGCTACCCCACCTGCCACCACGGAGACTAAACACGATGAAAGCCACTGCCGAAAGAGGCGCTGCCACCCGCGAGCAGGTCGCCCGCGAGATTGCCGGTGTCGATGCCATCGAGATCAAGGTCACGATCCCGGACGCTCAGATCGAGGAGGCGCTGAACCGCTACGCCCTGAGCATCGACAATGACGAGGAGCGCTTCATCTATTTCTTCGACACCCCCGATCTCGCCCTGTTCGAGGCGGGGGTCATCGCCCGGGCACGGCGCATCATCGGGGACCAGCACGACAGCACGGTCAAGTTCCGCCCGGTGAATCCGAGCGAGGTGTCGGCGACCTGGCGCGCCCATGAGGGCTTCAAGCTGGAGGCGGACGCCAGCGAGACCGGCGTGACCAAATCGGCGTCGCTCACTGAACCGGTGGCCAAGGGCTTGATCAAGCAAGTGATCGCGGGCAATAAGGGGATCGGCAAGCTGTTCACCAAGGGGCAGGATGAGTTTCTGGCTGCCATGGGGCGGCAACCCATCGACTACGACTCACTGTCCATCCTCGGCCCCTTGGCGGCGCACCGCTGGAAGTTCACGGCGCCGGCCTGTCCCTGGCCCATCACCGCGGAACTCTGGAAGCGCTCCGATGGCGCGCGCCTCATGGAGCTGTCGATCAAGGCCCCGGCGGTCCAGGCGGCGGTGGCCATCGGCGGCTTCATGGCCCTGCTCGCCGAGGTCGGCGCCGAGCGGGATGCGGCCCAGCAGACCAAGACCCGCTGGGCCCTGGAGCACCACGCCGCGGCCCTGCGCGCGGCGGCGGCGGCGCAGACGCTGGTACCGGACGCCGAGCGCGCGCTCGCGAACCAGCCATGAGTACCCCAGTCCCCCGATGGGAGTGGCGGACCTTCGGCGCCGGGCTCGGCGCGCCCGGCGCCCGCCTCGCCGCCCTGGCCGACGCGGCGGCGCCCCCGGTCCAGTCGAGCGACGAGGTCTATCTGCTCTCAAGCCACGGCGATGCCAACGTCAAAGTCCGGGACGACCTGATGGACATCAAGCAATTGGAGCAGACCGACCGGGCCGGTCTGGAGCAGTGGCGCCCGGTCCTCAAGGCCGGCTTCCCGTTGCCCGCGGCGACCCTGGGCCAGGTCTTCGCGGCCCTGGGGCTGCCCGTGCCGACCCTCGCACGCGCCGCCTACAGTCTGGACGAATTGACCCGGGAGCTGATCGCGCCGGAGCCTCAGTTGCGGGTGCTCGCCGTCCACAAGGAGCGCACGCGCTACCGGGTGGACGGCTGCATGAGCGAACTGACCCGGGTCGCGGCCGGCGGGGCGCAGACACAGACCCTGGCCGTGGAGTCCGAGGACCCCGCGGCGGTGCTCGCCCTGGTGCAACGGCTCGGGCTCGCGGACCTGCCCAACCAGAGCTACCCCCGCGGCCTCAAGTCCCTGGTGGCCACAGCGCCTGGCCTGGGCGCGGCAGCGCTCCCGTTGCGCATCGCCGTCCTCGACCTGGGCACCAACTCGGTCAAGTTCCATATCGGCGAGCGTGACCCCGCCGGCCGCTGGCAGCGCGTCCTGGACCGCGGCGAGGTCACCCGCCTGGGCGAGGGCCTGCGCGAATCCGGCTTCATCGCCCCCGCCGCCTGGGACCGGACCCTCGCCGCCGTCTGTGCCATGGCCGCGCAGGCGCGCGCCGCCGGGGTCGCGCAGACCCTCGCCCTGGGCACCATGGGCCTGCGCAACGCCGGCAACAGCGACGCCTTCATCGCCGCCGTGCGGGAGCAGTGCGGCCTGACGATCGAGGTCATCGACGGCGCCGAGGAGGCCCGGCTCGCCTACCTCGCGGTGCAGGCCGGGGTCGGCCTGCCGGACGGCGCGGTCGCCGTCTTCGACACCGGCGGCGGCAGCACCCAGGTCACCATCGGGCGGGGAGGGCGGGTGCTTGAGCGTTTCAGCCTGGACCTGGGCGCCGTGCGCATCACCGAGCAGTTCGGGCTGGCCGCCCCGGTCGAGCGCGACCACCTGGACGCGGCCCTGGCCGCCATCGCCCGCGAACTCTCCCGGCTCGACCAGAGCGCGCCGCCCGACGCCCTGGTCGGCATGGGCGGTGCCGTCACCAACCTGGCGTCGGTGAGCCTGGGCATGACCCGCTATGACCCGGACCTGATCCAGGGCGCCATCCTCACCCGCGGCGAGATCGAGCGCCAGATTGCACTCTATGCCGGCCTGGACCGCGCCGGGCGGACCGCCGTCCCCGGCCTGCAGCCCGGTCGCGCCGACGTCATCCTGGCCGGTGCACTGATCGTGCGCACGCTGCTCGACAAGTTCAGGCAGGACCAGCTCGAGGTCAGCGACCGGGGGCTGCGCCACGGTGTCCTCATTGACCGGTTTTCCGCTTGATCCTTAGAATTGATCGATCGGGCCTTCGGCAGCACCGGTCAAGTCGGAGTCTGTCAATAAACCAGCGAGCCGAGTCAATGCCGAGTCGATCGTACGCTGATGCGCCGCGATCACGGTCAAGACCGCTTCCGGCGAGCGGCTGTCCTGCCCGCCGCGGGCGCGGGGGTTGACTGCCTTCAGGTCGAAGACCGCCGCATCGATGGCATCCGCCCGCGTCTGGGCCTCGCGCGCCTCCCGCTCCGCGTCAGCCAAGTGGGCGAGGGTCGCGGCGAGTTCCAACCCCTGGGTCTTGTCCCGCCGCAGCGCCGCGGCCTTGGCCCGCCAGTGGATTGCCTGGGCGCGCCGGCGCTCGGCCTCGGCCAGGTGGGGGGCCATCGCCGCGCGCGCCTGGTCCCTCCTGGTCTCGATGTCCAGGGTCCAGGACAGGCCGCTGTCGGCCGCCGGGGTGCCGCGCGTCGGCAGCAGGCGGGCGAAGCTGGGGAAGGGCGCACCGACCTCCTGGTCGGTGGTCCCGGGCAGGGGGCCGGGGTCCGCGTGCGGCTCGATCGCCTCTTCGGCGAGCAGTTGGAGCAGGCTCGCCGGTAGGGCCGCGTCGTCCAGGACCTCTCCGTCGCGGCCGAAACCGAAATGGGCCAGGGTGAGCGGCTGCTTCTTGCCCACCCGCACCCCAGAGAGGTCGTAATACCAGGTCCGGCGGGTCGGCCGGCCCTTGGTGAAAAAGAGCAGGTTGGTCTTCACGCCCGCCCCCGCGGTGGTGAAGACCCCGCCCGGCAGGCTCAGGACGCACCACAGAACGTGTCGTGCTTGAGGCGTTCGAGCGCGGTGGCCGCCGGTGCCTCGCCGAGCCGCCGGGCCAGGTGCTCATAGGCCTCCGCCAGGAAGCCGCCGGTGCCGCAACAGGGGTCATAGACCGTCTCGCCGGGCTGGGGGTCCAGGGTATGGACCATGGCCCGGATCACCTCACGCGGGGTGAAGAACTGGCCGCCGTCGGAATTCTTCTCGCCCATTTTGAGCAGCAGGTCTTCATAGACCTGCGACAGGGTGAAGAAATGGGTGTCCTCGATATGGTCGATGCTCAATCGGTGCACCCGGTCCAGGATCTCGCCCAGATTGGTCTCGGAGTCCACCCGCACCCGCTCGACCGCCGTCATGATGCGCCCCACGATGCGCTGCTTGCGGCTCGCCTGCGGATTGGGGCGCCCGTCCGGCAGCAGGTCAAGCCGGCGCAGTTGGGGCAGCAGGGCCTTGTTGATGAACCCGATCAGGTGTTCGTCGCCCAAGGCGAACAACTCGTGGCGCTTCCAGCCCTGGGCCTTGCCGTCGCTGGTGCGCGGGTGGTCCGGGGCGTCGGAGTAGGGCGCCGCCCAGTCCTGCCACCGGTAGGGCGTGCGCAGTGCGGGGCTGAAGTCCCGACCCTGGATCGCCGCCGCCGCCTCCTCCCGCGACTCCTGGGCGTCCAGGATGCGCAGGAACAGTATCCAGGTCAGCTCCGGGACATATTGCAGTGCGCTCGCGCAATTGGAGCGGCGCATCACGTCGCAGACGCCCTTTACGAAGGCGGACAGGGAGCCCAGGGAGGCAATGGACTTGGGCGCGGTCTTTTTCTGGGGAGGGCGGGGCATGGTGGGTATCCAGTCCGGAAGCTTTATTACGTGAAGGCGCTGAAAATGTGAACAAAAATGGAGCGCAAGAGCCCCGAAGGGGCGTGACATACCAGCTTTGGGGCCAGACGCGGGCGGCTTCTGAGCCGTTGCATCGAGTCATTACCCCCTCTATTACCCTCACTAGCCGTTATTACCCCTTCTTCTGCCACCGGGCCGCCGGCCCGCGCCCGCGGCACGCGATGACGCCGGCCGCCTGCTGGTCGCGCAGGACGCGCCGAATCATGTCCCGGCTGACGCCCGGGCAGGCATGCTCCAATTGACTCAGGGTGAACTCGACAGACAACCCCCTGATCGCCATAACAACCTGATCGGTCTTGGCCCCGCGCGGCGACTTGATCTCTCCCAGCTGTTCGGAAAATTCACGGTAGGCCGTCTTGAGGATGTAGAACAGATAATTGATGTAAGGCCATGAGTCGTGCTTGCCCGCGTGCCACCCCTGGGAGCTTTGCTCCAGGGTTTCGTAGTAGCGCGCCTTGTTCTGTTCGATGAGTCGTTCCAGGCTGATATATCGTCCCACCTCGTAGCCCAGTTGGTAAGACTGGAGCAGCAACAGCAGGCGCGACACGCGCCCGTTGCCATCGCGGAACGGATGGATGCAAAGAAAGTCCAGGTTGAATGCCGCTAACGCGATCAGCGGGTGAATCCAGCGTTCATCCAAGCAACATTGCCAGTCGGCTAGCAGCTCGCTCATGGCGCCCAGGGTTTCAGCCGCGGGTACCGTGCGGAAGCGAATCCGCTCGTCGCCATCCGGATAGCGCTCGATGATGTCGACATCCTTTTCCTTATACTTGCCGGCGTCCCAAATCTCGCCCCGGGTCAGCCGATGCAGCTTGCGAATTGTCGCATCACTGAGGTCCAGCCCCGCGGCACCCTCGTGAATCAGAGTCAAGGCATCGCGGTACCCCCGTACCTCCTCTTCGTCGCGGTCACGCAATAACGGCTGGCCCAGGATCAGTTCGCGTACCCGGCCGTGCTCTACCGTCACGCCCTCGATGCGATTACTCGATACCGCACTCTCGATCAAGGCGTGCTCCCGCAGGGCCTTCAAGCGCTGCGGCGATTGGCGCGTGAACAGCGCCTGCTGACCGCGGGCCTCGCCCAGGTCGGCGAGATACCAGGAGGTCCCGGCTGGGACGGTTGTGTCAGAGGCGCAGAAGCGGCGCAGGGTGTTCATAGTGTAAGGAGCCAGTTGGTCTGCCGCGTTGGTTGTTCGGATTACCGCGAACGTTTCAGGAGGAGAACGCCCGCTCGAGGAGCAGGGCCGACAGCTCCTCCAACCTCCCTCGCCCGCGCGAGGGCCTGGGCGCGCAGGCGGCGCAACTCCGCCAGGGCCTTGCTGATGCGCGCCTGCACTGCGAAGGGCGGCAGGTCGATGGAGCCCTCGGCCAGGCGGTTGAACAACATGCGCTCGCGCAAGATAGGCGAAGTCGACGGCCGCCGCATCGCGACCCTCGCGTGCGCACCGTCAACCGGGCATCTACACTGAGGGAGCGCCCCCGGGATCTGCCCTTGCCGGGACCGGGCGGGCGCGGCGTTTCGGTCCACCTGTCAGCGGAGGCACCCATGAGCGGCTTCGTGGATAAACTCAAACTCAAAGAGCGGGCCGAGGAGGATCAGTATTTCGCCCGCCAGGACCGCGCCCTGCTGGCCGCGCTGCACCACCGCGACGGCGCGGACAGCGCCGTCCGGCGGGTGATCGCGGGCGGTCAGACCGGGGTCGACCGGGCGGCCCTGGACGCGGCCCTGGCGCTGGGTCTGCCGGTCGGCGGCTGGTGCCCCGCCGGCCGTCGGGCGGAGGACGGACCCATCCCGGACGCGTACCCACTGACGCCGACCCCGGGCGCGGACGATGAGTCGCGCACCGAGTGGAACGTCCGCGACAGCGATGCCACCCTGATCCTGCACCAGGGCGAACTGGCCGGCGGCACCCGGCTCACCGCCCAGATCGCCCGCCGCCTGGGCCGCCCGCTGCTGCTGCGCGACCTGGACCACCCGGTCGCGGTGGCCGAGCTGGCGGCCTGGCTGCGCATCAATCAGGTACGGGTACTCAACTGCGCCGGTCCGCGTGAGTCCGAGCGCCCTGGCATTCAGGCCCAGGCGCAGGCCGTATTGGCCGCGGCCTTCGGCGCCTGGCAAGACCAGGGCCGGGATCGCGTAACGGCAGTGCCCGGATCAGTGGCCGCACCGCAGCCGTAGGGTGCGCCGTGCGCACCATGGCGCCGCCCGCGACCCTGACCACAGTGCCCGCGCGCAGCCGCTCGGCCTAAATCCGAAAATTGCTCTCACAAAGACACGAAGACACAAAGAACACAAAGAAAAACAGATCATTGAAGGCGTTGAGCCGATCACCACGCAGGTGACCCCGTCGCGACATATCGTTTTGCGAATCTTTGTGATCTTTGTGTCTCTGTGAGAGAACTGCTCTTTCTGGGTTCAAGGTGCGCCCAGCGCCCCGGACGCCTGATGGTCCGCGCCCTCGCGCCTGCCGGTATCAGTCAGCGGGTGCATCGAAGCGGACAACGACCGCGGTGACGTTGTCGCGCCCGCCGGCGGTGCAGGCATGCTCGACCAGCGCGCGCGCGACCTGCGCGGGGTCCGCGCCGCCGAGCAGGGCGGCGATCTGCGGGTCGCTCAGTTCCTTGTCCAGGCCGTCGCTGCACAGTAGGTAACGGTCACCGGCGCGCAGGGGTTCGACGCGCAGGTCGATCTCCACCCGGGCCTCGGCGCCGATCGCCCGTGCCAGGACGTTGGAATAGGGGTGGTGATCGGCCTGCTCGGGGGTCAGGAGCCCCGCCTCGACCAGGGTCTGGACTTGGGTGTGGTCACGGGTGAGGCGGGCGATGGTGCCCGCGCGCAGCCGATAGGCGCGGCTGTCGCCGACCCACAGGATGCCGCAGTGATCGCCCAGCGCGATCAGGGTCACGATGGTGCTGCCGATCACGTCGCTGCCCTGGGCGGCGGACTCGGCGGCGAGCTCGCGGTTGACCTCGGTGAGTGCACCGCGCACCGCGTCGGCCGCGGCGCCCAGGAGGCGCGGGCGCGGCAGGAGCGCCAGCGCCTCCATCAGCATCCGGCTCGCCCGCTCCCCGTCGCGGTGGCCGCCCATGCCGTCGGCGACGGCCCAGAGACCCAGGTCGGGGCGGTCGAGATAGGCGTCTTGATTGATGGTGCGGCGGCGGCCCTGATCGGTGGCGCCGCCCGAGGTCCAGCGGAAATCGGTGGTCATGCTATCCATCTCAGGCGCTCTGCGCGGGGTCCGCGGGTGGGGTGTCGAGCAGGCGCCAGTCGCGGCCCGCCCAGTCGCCGCTCAACAGGGCACTGAACCCGGCGGCCGGCGGCAATCCCTGGCACGCCAGAAGCGACGGGGCCACGCGCTCGGAGCCCTGGGTCCACCACAGACTGTACCCGAGGAAGATGACCTCCAGCGCCTGCGCCAGGAGCCGGTTGCAGGCACCCGGCAGGTCCGCCGGGGTGGCGGCACTCAGGTGCCAGGCATTGGGCCGGCCCAAGGCCGCCGGTCGCGGTGGGCTTGGTCTCGGCACGGCGGCGTCGGGGGCACCCAGGGCCAGGACCTGGCCGTCGAAACGCTCCAGTGAGAAGGGCTCCGCGAGCGCCGCCAGGGCCAGCTCTTCGGCCTGCTCGAACCAGTGCGCGGCGTCCAGGACCGCGATCGGGTTGGTGCCGGCCGGCAGAGCACAGGCCAGCGTGAGGGGGAAATAGCGGCCGACGCGATCCACGCTTGGCATCAGGACCCCGGCCCAGACGCCCCGGCCGGCCACCCCGGGGCTCAGGACGAAGCGCCACAGCGGACTCGTGAGATAGCGCTCCAGCCAGCCGTCGCCCAGTTGCTCGCGGCTGGCGGCCAGACACTCCTGCAGCCATTGGTCCCAGGGCGCGATCAGTTCGGTCGGCAGGCGACGACTGACGAAGTCGCCCAGGCTCGGGACCTTGCCGTAAAAACCGGTGCCGCCTGTCGTCATCGGACCCCCGTCAGGGCTGAAGGGTTGAGGATGGCGCTCGCGCCGTCCACGCTATTCTACAGATACCGACGCGCCGGATGTCGGTAATGAGTCGCTCTCCGACGCGGCCGGACGGTGGGGTTGCCGCCGGCCATGGTCCCGCCGGCCGGCACCCTGGGGCCTCGATCGGCGTTGCGACGGATTGCCGTTGCCGACCAGGGCGATCATCCTTGCGGCGCCTGGCCGGCGGGTCAGGAACGAAAAATTCAGCTATAGTCGCGGTGGACGTGCGCCCGCAACCCCGCGGGCGGATGCCTGCGGCGAGGGCCGATCCGCGGATGCGCCGACGCGAGCGGGTGCCCGTTGCAGCGACCAGATGAGGAGATTGCCATGCCCAAGCCCCCCCGTTGGACGCCAGTCTGCGCCATCCTGATGGCCGCGGTCGCCGTCCTGGGCTGCTCCGACAACCCACGAGAGGACGTGCGGCTGACCCTGTGCAAGGACATGATCACGCTGGAACTCGGCTCGGTGCCGTCCTGGCAGGGCAGCGAGGTCCGGACCCGGGGCCATCAGGGCGCGACGGTGACGGTGCGCTTTGCGAGCGCGGACGGCGAGGGGCAGGCGCGCTGTGACTATCGGTACGACGCGGTCGAAGATACGGCGCTGATGCTGGTCAATCCGATCGAGGCCTATTCCACCTCGCCGTCGCAGATGATCCTCGACGGCCGCACCATCACTAATCCGGAACTGGCCCAACTGGTGAAGCGGGCGATGCAGAAGCAGGGACGTGAATTCATCGAGCGGGCCGGCAAGGTGCTACGGGGTCAATAGACCTAAGCAATCGTGGTGCCCAATACCAACCCGCAATCCTGGAGCAACAGCAAGTGTCACTGAAGCATGTCATCGTCGCCGCCGGCGCCGCCATGTCGATCTGCCTGTCCGGCGCGCTTTGCGCCGGCGCCCAGCCCGCCCCGGTCGTCGAGGCTGGAACCTACGCTAACCAGGCCGCCCCGGTCGTCGAAGGCGCCGCCCCCGCCCCGGTCGCCGAGGACCCGGCACCCCCGGGCACTGAAGGCGAGGCCGCCGTGGCGGATGAGGCCGAGGCGCAGCCCGGCGCCGCAGTCGACGCCGACGCTGCCCCGGTCACCGGGCCGGCGACCGACGTCCAAGTGGCCGAGGATGATGCCGCTACCGCCCAGGAGTACAAACGCATCAAGATGGACGAGGCCACCGCCGCGGACGACAAATTCCATGCCAATCGCACCCAGGCCAACATGATTGCGCGCGACCAGGCGGAGGCCGAGGCCGGGGCGGCCATCAGTCGGGCGCACGCCGCCCAGGACCGGGCGAACGCGGCCAAGGACCGGGCGGCGCGGGCCGGAAATCGCCAATAAAGGTCATTCGCCTTCCTCACGACAATTGGCTTTCCGTTCGATTCATGCGTCGGTGTGCCCACGATGGACTAGCGCCCCAGTTTCCGGCGCAGCCGGCGCACTTCTTCTTCCGCCCCATCCACCTGCTCCAAGCGCCCCAGATACTCTTCGGCCTTGTCCATGCGGCCTTGGATGGCGCGGATCTCGGCCATCTGGGAGAGGGCCACGGGTTCGTGCGCCTCGAGCATGAGGGCTTCGTTGAAGAACTGGATCGCCAGGTCGAACATTCCCAGTTGACGATGGACGAAGCCGAGCTTGGCGCAGACGACCGCTGAAGGGGGCGCGGACTCGTGCAACGCCTGCAACACCGTCGCGGCCTCAGGATAGCGGCCTGCCAGCCCCAACGTGACGCCCGCGCGGAAGCGGTACCACCGCTTCTCGGGCCACTGTTCGGCCAGCCAGGCGTAGCCGTCGGCCGCCTCCTCGTAGTGCTTGAGTCGGACGTCCAACTCGCTGCGGCCTTCCATGGCACCCTGCAACGCCACGGGTTCGGCTCCTTGTGCGCGAAGCCACTGGATGATCCGCTGGTAGACCAGGTGCGCGACGTCCAGCTTGTTCACGGCGCGCGCCGCGGCGGCGTAGATGAATAGCAGATTAGGCGTGGTCGACATGCGCCGCAGGGCCTCCTCCAGCCGGTCGACCGCCTCCTCACCCCGACCCTGGGCGATGAGGTCCTTGGCGAGGCGCTCCAGGTCAGTGGCGAGCGACACGGTGGCCGCGGGCGGCCGAGCCGGGGCCGTGACCGGCAGGGTCTGCTCCATGAGCCGCGCCTGCAGACCTTCCACCGCGGCCAGTAGCTCGGCACCGGTGGCGTAACGCCGGTCGGGGCGCTTCTCCAGGCAGCGCATCACCAAGGCGTCCAGCGGCGCGGGGACGGACGGGTTGATTTCCATCGGACGCGGGAAGGGCGTGAGGTTCATCACCTCCGCCAAGGTCCGGCGCGGGAAACGCCCCGTCAGGAACCGATAGGCAATGACACCGCAGGCATAGATGTCGCTGGCGACATAGCGCCGCCCCTGGCCGTCGACCGCGGTGCCCAGGATCTCCGGCGCCATGTAGGGCAGGGCGCCCGTGCCGTCGGTCTCCACGAAGCGGTCCTCGATGGGACGGGTCTGGCCGAAGTCGAGCAGGCGGGCACCGCCGCCGGGCGGGAGCAGCACGTTGTCGAGCTTGAGGTCGCCATGGGCCACTGGCGGTTCCAGAACGTGGAGGTAGGCCAGACCTTCGGCGATGTCCCGGAGCCACGCCAAGGAGTCTTCCAGCGTCACGAGCCGCGGCTGGTCCTCGTTGCCGAGGCGCTCAAGCAGGGTCGGCCCCTCGACGTATTCCATCCACATGACCACGAGTCCGTCGATGCGCTCGGCGCCGAAGACGCGCACCAGACGGTCGTGGTCGAAGCCCTTCGCGATGGCCGCTTCCTCCAGCAGCACCCGCAGCGCGCGGTTCTGCTGGTTCTGCAAATAGACCTTGACGGCGACCTTGGGCGGCAAGCCCGGATCGGCCAGGCTGTCCGCGAGCCAGACGTCGCCGTAGCTGCCGCGCCCGAGCAGGCGCACCAGGCGAAAACGCCCCCCGAGCGCGACCCCCGTGGCCAGGTCCGCCACCTTCATGTCAGCACCGCTAGCAGCTTGCGGCCGCCGCCTACATCCCCGAAGACCGCGGTCGCGAGCAGGAACGCGGAACTCCGTCCGAGGCCGCGCACCGGCGTACCGTCCGCCGCGCGGAAGCCGCTCGCCATCACGCCGCGCACCGCGTCGCGATCACCCAGGTCCGTCCCCGCCAGCGCCCAGCCCACCAACAGCAACAACCGCGGCCGTTCCCCGAGGGCTTGGTGGGCCTGCAAGAGGTTCCTGGCCTTGTCGGCCAGCTTGACCGGCTTGCGGGCCTCGGCGCGCTCGAACTCGCCCAGCACGACCGCCTCCCCGCTGACCCGCTCCCACCAGGCGACATCGGGCCGCACCGAGTGCGCAGCGCTGCGCGAGGGCACCCGCACCGGGTACTCGGACATGGCCCAGAAACCGGCCTCGCGCCCCACCGCGGCGAGATAGTTGCAGCCCAGAGAATGGATGGTGTGGCTGAAGTCCTCCACACCCCAGGCGGTGAGCATCGGAAAGGCCGCGTGCGCGACCGCGAGCGAGCGGAACTCCGAGCGCAGCGCCTGCTCCGCCCGCCGGACCGCATCCAGGTAGTGTGGGTGCGCGCCGTCCTGGACCTGATCGCTCACAAGCGCCCCGGCCCCCACTCGTCGAGGATGCGCGGCGACTCGCCGCCGTGCTTGAGCGCCTTGTAGCCGACCTTCACCAGCAGGGGCGCCGGGATGGAGCGCCCGGACACCAGCGCCTCGCCGGTCGAGAGTGCCGGCAGTTCGTCCACATCCGCCTGTGAGAGCTGCTCGGTGGACTTCATGATGAAGCGCTGGTCGTCCGGATTCTTGATCCGCATGGTGATCAGCGTGTTGCACTGGCTGGTCACGTCCGGGTCCAGCTTGGACGGGCGCTGGGAGATGATCGCGAAGCCCACGCCGAACTTGCGGCCCTCGGCGGCGATCTTCTTGATGATGTCGCGTGACAGCGACGGGCCCTTGGCCGGGGCGAAGTTGTGGCCCTCCTCATAGACCAGGAAGCAGGGCCGGGTCCGCTCGGTCTTGCCGGCTGCGGCCGCCAGGATCTCGGAGGAGAGCAGCGCGACGATGATCTGCCGGGCGTCGTCGGACAGCCCCTGCAGGTCCACGATGACCAGCCGGCCGGCCACCCGTTCACCGCAGAGCGACGAGCGGCCGATCAACTCCTTGATATCGGTCACCGACCGGCTGCGGGCATCGTAGAAGGCCCGGGCCTCCTGCAGGAGTTGGCGCAGGCGCATCCCGGCGATGGCGGCACTGCGGGCGCCGAGCGCCTTCTTCTCCTCGTCGGTAAGGTTGAGCCCGGCGTCGTCGCGGACCTCGTCGAGGCGCCGTGACAGGAGATCGATGAGCACCTGCACGTCGCGCGGCTGGCTCGGCTGGTCTCGCTTCCACTTGCGGATCGCCGCGTCGAGCACCCGCATCTGGGGCTCGGTCAGGCCGGGCAGGATGCCGCCGATGGAGTCGAGGTCGAAGTTGTCGAACTGCAGGGCCAGCCGCCGGTTGGTGCCGGCGTACTTGAGGTCGAAACCCTCGTCCTGGGGCGTGTAGACCTGGATACCGCCGCCCAGGGCCGCGAGCCGTTGCAGGCGCTCGACGATCTTGGGCAGGGCCTCCTGGTCACGCGGGTCATCCACCTCTGCCATCCCGGGGTTGGTGCGCAACTGCCCGCCCTCGAAGGCGCGGCCGTACTCGCCGTGGGGGTCGAAGACGACCACGGTGCCATTCATCTGGGCGACCAGCCGCTCGATGATCCTACCGACCGTGTAGGACTTGCCGGAGCCGGTCATGGCCAGCACGGCCAGGTGCTCGGTGGCCAGCGTGTTGACATCGAGGAAGATCGGTACAGCCTGGGCGCCGGTCTCGTAGCCCACCAGATTGCCGAGGTGGATCGAGGTCGCCTCGCTGAACTGGTAGAAGTCGCGCAGGAAGGCGTAGTCCACCCCGTAGACCTTGGCCCCGGGGTCGAGCGGTCGGCGCGGCAGCCGGATCTCGCCGGTTGCCGGGTCCTTGAAGCCGATGAGTTCGACCGTCGCATAGAGCGTCTCGCCGCTCGCGAGTGACCCGGGCAGCACATTGACCTCGGCGATGCCCTCGCCCAGGGCGTCCGAGTAGAGGATGTTGCTGCGGGAGATGCCGACGATGCGCCCCAGGCAGTCGGTTGCCGGCTGGCGCTCGCGCTCGCTATGCGGGACGCGCACGAACTCGCCGCGGCGGGCGGAGAAGGAGCCGCGCAAGGCCACCCGCAGGTTGGTCGGGCTGCCGGTGTTGCCGATGAGTTTGCCGAGATAGTCGGGGGCGGTGGGCATGGGGGTGACTCCGGAATTGCCGACAGGGGCGGCTTCAGGGATGGATGCCCGGGGTCAACCGCGGGTCGAGTGCAAACGACTCCTGGTCCTGAAGGGCGAACAGCCCGGCCGCCTTGGATACATCGATCATCAGGTTCCAGGAGTGCGTGCTGACCACGCTGGGCAATACGACCAGAGGATGCTGGTCGAGCAAGGCGTCGCCGAACTTCTGCTGGTTGGGACTCACGGTGCCGGGGCGCAGCCAATGCGGATTCGGTATGTCGGCTGGGGTCACGAGGTGGACGTCGGCCGGGTCGACGCGCAGCCCCAGCAGCGTATGCGGCACCGTATCGAGCACGTTGAAGCCAGTGTGGACCGCCACCTCGAGGATCGTCGTAGCCGGGTCCAGGGACGTATAGAGCACGCGCCGTCCCGCCGATGACCAGCGGCCGCCCACGAGGAAGGCGCCC
Organism: Candidatus Thiodictyon syntrophicum; assembly: GCF_002813775.1. Classification (NCBI taxonomy): domain Bacteria; kingdom Pseudomonadati; phylum Pseudomonadota; class Gammaproteobacteria; order Chromatiales; family Chromatiaceae; genus Thiodictyon; species Candidatus Thiodictyon syntrophicum. The sequence goes on along the minus strand of NZ_CP020370.1, from coordinate 3,827,320 downwards.
TCGGCCGCGTCCCAGGTCGGCAGATGCTTGTCACGCTCCAGCCGCCAGACCACCAGCGTGCTGCCGCCCAGCGCCGCGGGCAAGGGTGTCACGCGTAGACCCCGTAATCCATGCGGGTCAGCAGCGTCTTGACCAGCTCTGTGCCCTCCGAGCTTTGCAGCAGGTCGATCGGCCGGCGCTGATCCAGTCCCATGGCCGGGGCCGCCAGCCAGCGTTCGGCGGCCTCCTGCGAGCCCAGGACCTCGATCGCCTGCTCGGCGACCGCGGCCAGCCGCAGCGTCCGATCGCTGGCGTTGCTGTCGAGCGGTCGGTCCGCGGTCTTGGCCCGCTGCAAGGTGCGCTCGCTGATGCCCATCGCCTTGAGGACCGCATCGCGGTCGATGATCAGGAAGGACGCCATCAGCTCGCGCGCACTGTCAACCGGCAGGCCCTCGGTGATCAGATCGTGCGCCTGCAGCGGGCTCAGACCCTTGGCGAACTGAAACATCGACTTCCCGGTCGTCTGGCCGCCCGGCAGGCGCAGATACCTGGCCGGCTTGCGGGCGGGCCTGCCGCCCTCCGTCAGGGTCACGGCATCGACTTGGCCCGCGGCGCGCTCGACCTTTCGGCCTGTGAGTTTGGCGTCGGGCTTGGCGGGGATGGTCTTGGTGGTCATGTCTACATGCCTCGTTGGCGACACGTGTCGCTATATCATAGGACACTTGCCGCCCCGGCGCGAGCGGCTGGTGCTGACTTCAGGCTCACGCGCGCCGCTGGCGGGGGTCATCATCATAGCGTTGGCTTGAAAATCCGGGACGCGCCTTGAAGCATTTGAAATTCTGAAGGTAGAGATAGTCCCTCACGACAGGACCTCGGCCAGGACCGCGCGTGCCATTTCAAACCGTTTGCGCACCTGACGTGTGCTGTTGGTTGAGTAGGCACAGAAGCGGTTGATCGCCTCGCGGTCGCGCATCGACTTGCTGTCGAGTGAGCGTCCGCTCGCGGCAAGAAACTCCGGGCTCCGGCTGGCCTTCTTCAGCCATTGGGTTGCGGGGCCGTTGAAAAGACAATTGCGCATCTGTTGCCGCGTCAGTGTCACGCCGCTGTTGACACGCTCGAAGATATCGAGCTTGGCCCGCTCGGGCGCCTTGGCATCGAGGATATAGAGCGTCAGTTGGGTGTCCTCGATCCGCTCTTTCAGTTGCAACGGAAGCTCCGAATAGGTCTTGCCATCGAGCGGGTGTATGGGTTGATCTTCCCCTGATTTCAGTACCAGCCCGAAGTCGTCGGCCAGGAAACGATAGAATGTCGTCAGGCGCTGCAAACCATCGACCACGATAATGCGCCCGTCCTTGGCCTCGGCGACATAAAATACCGGCAGCGGTATTCGCATGATACAGGACTCGATCAGACGGGACTGCTTGTCGAGCGGCCACACGAAATCACGCTGAAAATCCGGGTCGAGCTGATAACGGCTTGCTTCGATCCGGCGGACCACCTCCTGCACGGTGCGGGTCTCGGTCCGCACGAAAACCGCGTCCAACGGATAGTCCCCGCCCCAACCCTCGGATTGCGGGGTATCGAGACCTTCGACGGCCTCTGGGATCGAATCGGGTATTACTGCTTCTGCCGTTGGCGAGATGGTACTCATAAGAACGTCCTGGAACCTCTATGTCTGCGCCGACACGCGGCATGCTTCAAGCCGTGCGCCCGGGCATAACGTTCGAGACGATCACGGGTTTCGGGAGAAATGTTCGCGGAAATCCGGGTCATTTCAAGCGTGCTCGACTTGCTTTCTACAAAACTGTAGGGAAGTCTAGCATGACGTGAAGGTCACGATGGATGGGGGCTGGCCGGCGGCGCCGGCAACCGCGTCAGGCGTAGACCCCATAGTCCATCCGCGTGAGGAGCGTCTTGACCAGCTCAGTGCCCTCCGAGGTTTGCAGCAAATCGATCGGTCGGTACCGATCCAGGCCGATGGCCGCGGACGCCAGCCAACGCTCGGCGTCTTCCCGCGAACCCAGGGTGTCGATCGCCTGCGCGGTGACCGAGGCCAGCCGCCTGGTGAAGTCTATCTCGGTGGTCATGCCTCGTCCTCGATAACCGCTGGCTCAAGCGTCTGATCTGTCGTTTGAAGGCGTCGGAGTAGCTGACCGGCATCGGACTATTCCCTGTCGATCCCATCCCACAGGGTAGCGACCGGCTGCACCCGCCCAGCCCTGATGTCGCGCCAGCCATCGCGGAATGACTCGGCCGCACTCGGCCAAGGCTCGTCCTCCTCGATGCCCTGACGGAAGGAATGCACCAGGCGCAGCAGGAGCGGCCGGTAGCGCGCCGAGGTACGCTCGATCTCGGCGTGAAGCTGATTGGTAATGTCGTGAGTCGATTGAGCCATCTCTTCGATCCTCTCAGGCTGTTACCGTGAAAGTCCGGCCGTGACCCGGTGGGAGCGGCTTTAGCCGCGACGCGACCTCCTAAGTCGTCGGGGGCTCGTCGCGGCTAAAGCCGCTCCCACGGGGGGCTTTCATCGCCCGGGGTGGCTGGTCTTGCCGCCATGGCCGTTAGCCGGTCCTGCGGGTCGCGCGTGAAGGCGATTCCCGTATGGAGGCCGGTCCGCTTGTCCCAAGGGTACTCTCTCGCCTGCGATCTTGGAAAGCTTGGGTCGGAGTCGCTGTCGGGGCCTCGATCAGCATCCGGCCACCTTGCCAACCGCGAGGCCGCTGGTCCGCACAGCGGACCCTACGGGCGCGGTGCCAACCCGTAGGGTCCGCTGTGCGGACCGCTCGCCTGGGGTTGGCAACTCGATAATCCTAGATCCGGGAATTCCTCACACAAAGACACAAAGAACACAAAGAAAAACCAACTATTGAAGGCGTTGGGCCGATCGCCGTGCGAGTCGTCGACCTACAGCCGGCGCTGAATATCTTTGTGATCTTTGTGTCTCTGTGTGAGAACTCATCTTTCCGGGATCATCAAGGTCGGTGCCGACGCCCATCGTCAGACCGGCTCCGCGTCCTGGGGGCTCGGGTTGGCGGCGAGCCACTGCTCGATGGCCTCGCCCTCGGCGAGTAGGGCCGGTTCGTCCAGGGTGCCATTGATGAGGGATTCGACGGCGGCGCGGGCTTCAGAAAGCAACAAACGCGCCTCGGCTCTTGAGGCGGTGCTGCCCCTTACCGCATTGCCGACCGTGGTCTGCAGGTCTTTCGACGGCAGGGGAATCGGAACGCGGGCCAGGTATTCGAAGTTGATCCCCTCGCGTGCCGTGTTGACGGCCTCTCGGGAGATCAGCATTGCTCCGTAGGAACTGCCGAGGAAGGCCGCGATGTAGGCCGGGTCGTCATCCGTCACAATGCGCAGCTTGCCCAGTGACTGGATAATATTGGCCCTGGGGATGCTCTGCGGAATGACGCCCACTGCGCCGATGTTCGCGCCGGTAATCGTGATTACCAGGTCGCCCGGGACAACCTCTGCCCGAAGGTTCAGTTCGTGGGTCGAGCGGGGGATGTAGACCGGATCGTTGTCGTTGACCGACAAATCTTCCAGGTTCTTGGCGCGCAGATACCGAATGCCCTCGGCTGCCGTTACATACTCGATGCCGCCGTGCGGACCGTTGCACATGTCGGGAGCCAACTTCCCAAGCGTCGCATGTCTCGGTGCGTTCTCAATGGCTTGCGTTAGGTTCATGACTTCGCCGTCGTAGTATGAGGGATCAATTCTGTGTTCCAGCCACTTCGGCCGAACCCACGAGGTTAGGCTCGTAGCATGGTTGGTGGTCGTCAGGCTGAGACTTGCGATGAAGGTCCCGACTAACGTTTTGGCGGTCGCAAGTGAGCTTGCTGCCAAGGCCCGCAGCCGCTCCGCCTTGCGGACCTTGTTGCCGATTGCACTTTGGATAGTTGAACAAGGGACGGGTATCCTGATTTCTCGCACATCCTCCAGGTTGATCCCCGCTTGCACTCCTCCAGAAACGTGCCGCTGGCAAAGCATGGTCCCTGACTTGGAAGAGAAGAATGCGAGCGCGTAGTCGCCGTCCAGCTTCGTAGCATCAAAGGCAAGCAGCGCTGAATGTTGGCCCATCGTCTGCGGCGCCGAATCTACAATCTTGCCAACAACGCCAATATAGCCGCCGATAGCCAGCAGGATGTCGCCTGGACGACAATGGGCACGTCGATTATTGTGAAACTGAGCGGCTGAAACACGCAACGCTGTATGCGAGTCAAACCACAACTGGTCTATATCCTGGAGACGCAGCATTCGATAGTCGGTATCAGCAAACTCCGGTCCGCGGATGCCGTTCGTAATAGGCCGTTCCGCTTGCCGAAGGTCGTCCAAGCGCACACATGGTGCTGCTGCTTCGATCCGTCGCTGATTCTCGACGAACTGAGTGCCGTAGAAAGTGGCGTCGATGCGTTGCTCCAGCGCCCGAGCCTTGATCCAAGCGGTCTCCATGGTTACTCCTCCTCCCACCCCGCTAACCAAGCCAAATCCACCTGCTCCTCCCGCATCGCCCGCAGCGCCTCCGCCTTGTAGAACTCCAGTATCCCGCGCCCCTTCTCCTTGCGCTTGACGATCTCGACCCCCGACTGGGCATACCACAGCGGCAGCGGCACCGCCTGACGGGCGTCGAAGTAGGTGAGTGCCAGCAGGTCCCCGGCCAGTGCGTCCAGGGCCGCGGACCCGCTGCGGTCGACCCAGGCGGCGGCGGAGCCCAGGGTCTCGCAATAGACCGGCTGGCCGCGCAGCCCGGTCAGGTAGTGGAAGCCGAGCCGCCCCCGGTCGACGATGGCGCGGGGGAAGGCGTCCTTGTCGAGCCGGTCCTGGTCCTGCTCGAAGGCGGCGGTGCGGTGCTCGGGGACCAGGATGCCGCGCAGTACGCGGTCGATGCCGACCGAGAGGACCTCGACCCACTGGGTGCGGACCAGGTCCTCCACCTCCGGGTCGATGGGGTCCGGCGAGACCTCGGTGCCGCGCCGCTCCACCAGCTTGAGCAGGCTGCCGAAGCGCCCGCGGTGCAGGCTCACGACCTTGGGACCGGCGGCGTCGAAGGGGTAGCAGCGTTCGATCCAGCGGTCCCAGAAGCCGTCGAGGCGCTCCTTGAGCGCGCCGATGTCGCGCTTGAGCCGGGCGTCGGTCGCGGGGTCTTCGAGCACCTGGGCGTAGACGGCCTTGCCCATCACCAGCGGTACGTCGAGGATGACCAGTTCCGGCAGGGTGTCGGCAGCGAAGAGTTCGTCCAGCAGGTCATAGACCAGGGCGTAGCATTTCCATTTCAGGCGCCGGTCTGACTCCAGCAGGCTCATGTCGCCCACGTCCATGCGGCTCAACTGGCGGCTGTGGGCGATGTCGCCGCCGGCGGCGGTGAGTTCATGACCCAGGGCCGCGGCGCCGTAGAGCAGACCGCCGAAGGCACCGATCTTGCGGTGGGCGACGGCGACGCCGACCGCCCGGCGGGGCCGCTCGCGGTCGACCGTGAGGCGCCGCACCAGGCCGCCGGCCTTGAGCCGCGGGGCGATGCGGTCGATGGAGCGCAGTTGCCGCGCCAGCTTGCCGACCGTGCCGGGCAGGCCGAGTTGGATCTGGGCGGTGATCTCCTGGGCCAGGGGGTTGTGGTGGTTCATGACCTCAAAGCACCGTTGTCGTTGTCGTTGTCGTTGTCGTTGTCGTAATCGAGGTTGTCTCGGCAGCCGGACGGGGCATTCGAGATTGGGCAAGTATTCGGATCGTGCCCGGTGCCTGGCGTAGACTGTCAGCCAAGTCGGAACCAAGGGGTCAGGGGGATGATCGGCAGACGCTACAAGCAGGGCACGGCACGCGGGTACGAGGCACGGTTGCCGCGGCGCATCGAAGACTTTGTGGGCACGGACAATCCGGTGCGCGCGATCGACGCCTTCGTGGACACCTTGGACCTGGCGGTGCTCGGGTTCGTGAACGCGGGCGGGGCGCGGCGCTGCGGGCAACCGGCGTTCGCCCCGGCGGCCTTGCTCAAGCTCTACATCGCCGGCTACCTGGATCGGGTGCACAGTTCGCGGCGCCTGGCGCGCGAGTGCCGCCGCAATCTGGAGTTCATGTGGTTGCTGGAGGGCCTCACCCCGGGCTACCGCACGATCGCCGCCTTCCGCCAGTTCAACGGCCCGGCGCTGCGGGCGGTGTGCAAGGACTTCATCCTCCTGTGCAAGGACCTGGACCTGCTCGGCGGGGAGGAGATCGGCATCGACGGCGCCTTCTTCAACGCCAGTGCCAGCGACGCCAGCGTCATCACCAAGACCACACTGGAGAAGCGACTCAAGCAGATCGAGTGCGACATCGCGGCCTACCATCAAGACCTGGAGACCCAGGATGCCCAAGAACGGGGGTTGCCTGAGGACCTGAGCAAGACCCCGGAGTTGGCCGCCAAGATCGTGACGCTCCAGGCGCGCCAAGCGCAGCACGCTGCCCTGCTCAAGCAGTTGGCGGACAGCGGGGACACCCAGATCTCGCGTACCGACCCCGATGCCCGCGCCTTGCGCAAGGGCGGCCAGCAGCTGGTCGGCTACAACGTCCAGAACTCCGTCGATGGCAAGCACCGGCTGATCGTCCATTACGAGGTGACCAACGCCGGCAACGACACCCAGCAGTTGGCCCCGCAAGCCCTCGCGGCCAAAGCGGTGTTGGCGGTCCCGAAACTGACCGCCGCGGCGGATGCCGGCTATTTCAACGAGGCGCAGTTGGCCGCGTGTGCGCAGGCCAACATCACCGTCTACGTCCCGGTTCCCGATTACGAGAAGCGCCTGACCGCGGAAGGGCGCTTGAGCGGGGCGAGTTTCCAGTACCTGCCGGACACCGATGTCTATCGCTGCCCCGGCAACCAAGAACTGCACCGGTACGGCGAGCCGCACCGTCGCGCCGGCACCGGCACCCTCTACACCCGTTACAGCCGCCCGCCCGGCGCGTGCCAAGACTGTCCGCTCAAGGCCTCCTGCCTGCCCGCGAGCGGCCGGCGCCAGATCGAGCGCTCCGAGCATGCGCCGGTCGTGGAGGCCCTGCGCCAGCGCATGGCCGACCAGGGACCCGCGCGCATGCGTCAACGCGCCGGTTTGGTCGAACACCCCTTTGGTACGCTCAAGCGCTGGTTCGGCTGGGACCACTTCCTGGTGCGCGGCTTTGAGAAAGTCTGGGGTGAGATGAGCCTGATGGTGCTCGGCTACAATCTCACGCGGGTGATCCACATTCTCGGTGTGCAGGCGTTTCGGGATTACTGCGCCCAGCGTTTGTCCAGGCGCCTGCTGCCCGCCTAGGCAGCAATGGCGAGCGCATCGATAGGCTTATGTTTTCTATCAAATAGCAGCCTCGGAGACGGATTTTGACGGCCAGTCGCTCGCGTCCGCGCCGCTCGCCCGCGACGAAACCGGGCGGCGCCAGGCGCCGCCAGGTACGCGGTGGCACGCCCCCTGGCGGACACACCATGAATACTTTCACAATCTCATTCGCCCCGTCCGGAATGTTTTCCAGTGTCGGCCGGTTGGTGCCGGCCAGGCGCGCTGGTCAAACGTTCGGGACGGGGTGAATACCCCGTCCCGCGCAAGGCCGGACGGGGCATTCGCCCCGTCCGGAACGTTTTCCAGTGTCGGCCGGTTGGTGCCGGCCAGGCGCGCTGGTCAAACGTTCGGGACGGGGTGAATACCCCGTCCCGCGCAGGGGTGGGTGGACTGAGCACTTACGGCCCCCCCATTCGGCGGCGCACCAGGGCGCGCAGGTGCGCGCCCCAGCCGGCGGCATTCAGGGCCTGTTCGATCGCCTGCGCCGTCGCGGCCGGCTGGGCGGCGACCAGTTCGGCGAGCCGGTCCGCGGCCAGCGTGGCGCCGATGGACTCGAGGCCCGCGGCATCCGCCCGGCCGTCCGGCGCGTTCAGCGCGGCGAGCAGGACCAGCGCACCCTCGGCGCCGTGGCGCTCAAGATACTCGCAGACGCTCGCGCAGAGTGCCGGTGAGGGCGCGATCGGGTCGGCCGGGGGCCGCTCGGGCGCCCGCCGGGCCAGTTCGTCCAGCAGACGGTCGAACAGCGCCTGTTGCTCGGCCGGGTCGGCGCCGAGTGCGGGGCCCGCGACGGTGGCGGTGCACAGACAGATGAGTCCGGCCTGGGTGTGGGGACGGTAGGCCAGGACGCTGGTCCCGGCCGCCGAGCGTGCCCAGTGCCCCTGCGGGAGTGCGGTCTCGATCACGGTGACGCCGGGCACGGCATAGCGGCGGCCGTCGTCCCAGACGAGCCCGTCCGACTCGCCGGGGCAGAGGCGGACGCTGACCGGCGCACCGATGACGGGACCGAGATCCACCGGCTCGAAGCGCGCCACCAGAAGCGTCACCAGGCCCGCCTCGGCACGGCGGCGCAGCACCAAAGCGGCCTCGGGCGTGCGCGCGGCCCAGAGCCCGCAGGCGACGAGCGGTTCGGGGGCGGTGGCCACCTCCCCGGCGTCCAGCCAGCGCAGGGTCCGGCTGGGGTCCTGACCGAGCCGGCGCAGGTCGCGCCAGGTCCGTTGCTCCGCGAGCCCGACACAGGGGGGCCTCATGACAGGAGTTCCAGGCGCAGCAGGCGCTTCTTCATCAGGACCCGGGCGTGGCGCTCGTACTCGGGCGCCTGCCAGTCGATGGGCTGCCGCGCCAGGTCCAGCTCGCACAGGCCGACGAAGACCTCGAAGGTGGTGTCTGCCTCGCCGGCGAAGCAGGCCTCGCCCTCGGCGGTGATGGCCTGCACGACCGCCTCGAGGTCCGCGACGGTCTGGCCCCAGGTCGCCGCCAGTCGGTCGGGCCAGTTGGGCACGGGTCCGCCCTGGGCCCGGCGGATCCGGTAGAGGGCGTTGAGCCGCCCCCCATAGAGCCCCTGGTAGCGGGCGACCAGCGAGGGCAGCAGACTCTGCCAAGCGCTGTCGATGGACTCCCTGACCTGGCGCGGCCGGTCGGCCTCCCCCTCCAGGTCCTCGATCAGCTTGGGGAGCAGGGTCGGGACCCGGTGCCGGGCGGCCTCGCGCTCGTCGGTCTTCTGGCGGATGTCGCCCTGGAAGAAGACCCCAAGGATGGCCGCGACGGCGGCCCGCAGGCCCGCGAGCCCGAGCGCTTCGGTGATGTCGGTCGGGGCGTCGGCGAGGAAGTCGGTCAGCTCGCCGAGCCGGCGGGCGGCCTCCTGCGCGTCGGTACGCAGCGCGAGGAAGCGATTCAGCGCCTGGTTGAAGCTGTCCACCAGCTTACCGCCGTCGTGCAGATCGCCGCGGATGGCGACGAGGCGGTCGAGCACCTCGATCAGCTTGCCGCTCACCAACTGATAGCCGATGGTGCTGATCCCGAGCGTGGTGCCGAGCGCCACGACGGTCTTGTTCGGGTGGTCCGGGGCGAAGTCCAGCTCCTGCTCGAAGAGGGCGAGCGCGAGTGTCAGGGGCTGGGTCGGAAACGACTGCTCGCCCGCGTCCGGTCCCTCGGTGACCAGGGGCACGCGGGCCTCGACCTCGGCGCGCACCGTGCTGATCCGGTGCAGGAGGGTCCGGCGCTCCTCGTCGAGCTGGTCGTAGAAGCCGCGCAACACCTCCAGGCGGCGCCAGAGCGGGAAGTCCGGTGCGCCCTGGTGGGCCTCGAAGTGGTGCAGGGCGTCGGCGTTATAGCGGAAGGTCACCAACTGCGCGGGATCGTAGACCCAGTGGATGTCATCGCGCACGCCCCGCACGGTAGCGAGCGTGGTGCACAGCCTCTGCTCCCAGACCGGGGGGGCCTCGCCGGTCGCGCGGTTCAGCTCGTCCCAAGGCAGGCGCAGGTAGTCCAGGTCGAGCGCGGCGAGCTTCTTGCCGGCGTCCTTGAGCTTGTGCTGGGCGCTCTTGGCCGCGACGCCGGTGAGTTGGGCGCCCGCGTCCTGGTCGATGCGCCCGATGCGCTCGGCGGCCGTCTTGAAGGGGCCGCCGAGCCAGGCGTCGGCGCCGCGCAGCCGGCTGTCGAGCTCGTGCCGCGATACCCGGGCGAAGCTGTTGGTCTCTCCCTGCAGCAGGCCGATCGCCTCCAGGAACAGGACCCAGGTGCGTACCACCTCGCGGGGCTGTTCGAGTTCCTCACGTTTCTCGCCGCGCCGGTCGAAGAGGAACCACCGCTCCAGGTCGGCCTGGGTCTTGGGCACGTCGCCGCAACGCTGCATGAAGCTGATGAAGGGCCGGGCGACGCGCACCTGGTAGTCGCCGCCGACCGCCTGCACCAGCGGTTCGTGCGGCGCGCCGGCGAACCTGGGTCCAGGCTCGGCGTGTTTGCCCAGCACCTTCTTGAAGCGGTCGCGCTCCGCGTCGGTGGCGAACACATCGCAGCCGGGCTGGGTGATTTCGTGGAAGCTGCGGCCGGCGCGCAGGGCCGTGTAGCCGCGGGCGAACAGCCGGAGGTCGGCGTCGCTCGCCTTGGTGCCGTAAAAGAGCGGACGCAGGAGCAGGCCCTGGTGCTCCGGGCCCTCGATGACCCACTGGTCGAGGACCTGCTTGAAGTGCTCCCGGGCCCGACCGATGACCGCGTGGAAGTGGCTGGTACGCAGGTCGGTGGGCTCGAAGGCCTCGCCCAGCAGGCCGAGCCGCACCAGATCCTCGGCGCTTCGGCGCACCAGGTTGTGCACGACGACCAGCGGCGCCAGGCTGGGGACCAAGCGGGGGAGGTGCGCTGCAAGTGCGCCCGCACGCTCCGGCTGTTCCTGGAGGACGAGTACGATCGGCTCGGCCCCCGCCTGGTTGCGCCGGCTGGCCAGGTGCGCGAGTGCGCTCTCCAGCGTCGCGTCCGTCGCACCGGTCGCGTAGAGCACTGTGGCCTGACCCGAGGCCGCCAGGTCCAAGGGCCCGGCCGCGGGCGACCAACGGGCCGCGGGCAGGCCCAGGTCGCTGGTGAGCCAGGTCAGGGGCGGCGCCGCGGAGTCGCCCTCCCAGCAATTGGCGAGCCCTTGCAGCAGACACCGGGAACGCCGGGCGGGGTCCTGGTCGGCCGCGCGGAAGGACTCCTCGAGCCGGGTGTTCCTGGCCGCGTCGCGCAGGTAACCCTGGTCATCGAGCCGGGTCTTGTTGAGCCGGTTGAAATCGCGCAGAAACGAAAAGGCCGGGGCGACGAGCATCAGGTCCGCGCCCTGTGCGTCCTTGACCCGGTAGGCCGGGTCGAGGAGCAGGCCGTGCAGGTAGGGGGCGAACTGCTGGGCCTGCTCCGGGTAGGGGGACAGGCCCGCCAACTGGTGGGTGAACTCGGTTTCATCCGTGCAGATCAGCCAGTGGCCGCGGCGCTCCGCGGGCAGCCCGATAGAGTAGGCTTCCAGGCCCGCGAGTACGAGTGCGAGGTCGAATTGCACCTCGCCCACGAGCACGAGCTCGGCGCCGCGCGCATTGCGGAAGCCCGAGGCGACCATGTGGGCCATCACGCGGTGCTGCGCGGGCGGGGTGATCTCCAGGACCCGCGTGAAGAGCGGGCGGCCACTGTGCCCGTGATCCACCTTCGCAAGGAAGCGCTCCGCGGTGGCCTGGTCGAGACCGTCCCGGGTGCCGATCTCCAGCGGCAGCAGTGAGTAGAGGGCGCGCACGATGGCGTCGTAATCGCCATCGCGCTCGAGGCGCGTCGGGCCCAGCGCGGCCGTGTCGAAGACCGAGTCCTGGCCGCCCCGGGTGGCGCTCTGCGCGAACTTGCACAGCAGGTCGGGGGTGGAGATGGTGCCGCCCCGGTGGTTCTCGTGCGCATGGTGCATCAGGACGTTGAACCAGCCGAAGTTGCGGTTCGCGGCGAAGAAGGCGGCCTCCTTGAGGCCCTGGGGGTAGGTGGCGATGGCCGCGGCAACGCCCGGGCGGTGCCCTCGCAGATAGTCGAAGAAGGCGCTGACGTCGCCGAAGCTGTTGCTGGTGAGTTCGTGCCAGCCGGTGCGCCGCTCATTGGCCGGGATCTGGCGCAGCAGGTCGCCGACCGCGAGCGAACACAGCAGCAGAAAATTGACCTCGGGGAATTCCTGCCGTGTCTCTTCGGCCTTGATGACACGGGGGATGACGGTCAGCAGGCCCTGGTCGATGCCCTGGCGCTCGTGCGACGGCAGCCCGTCGCGCTGCACATCGGTGATGTCCTCGATCTCGTCCATGACGAGCAAGAGCCGCTCGATGCCGATCGTGCGCAGGACGCCCAGCGCCGCGCGCGCCGTGGTGTGCGGATCGGACGCGGCGAGCGCGGCCGCGAGGTCCGGCAGGATCCGTTCCCAGCCGCGGGGCTTCAGCGCCGTGCGGACGCGCTCGAGGATTTGGTCCTGGTTGCGCGCCAGCTTGTTGGCCGTGTCATGGGTCCGCAGGCCGGCGAGCTGGGCCAGTGCCTCACAGGTGACACTGGGGATCCAGTTGTCGGCCTCCAGGTTGGCGCCGAGCGGTCCCGCGGTCACCTGGATGTAGCGAAGGAAGAGCGGCAAGGTTCCCCGCGGGAAGCCGGGGTCGAAGACACGCCGGGGTGCGCCGTCGAGGATCCACTCCACCTCGTCCGACACGGCTTCCAGGCAGATCTCGTGACCGACCCGGCTCTTGCCGAGGCCCCAGCCGCCGATGATCATGAAGAAACCGCTCAGGTCCTGACCAGTGGGACGCTCGATCTCGGTCTTGAAGGTGGAGAGCTTCTCGAAGAGCCGCTTCTGACCCACGATGGGTGCAATCTCTGACAGGCGGGCGGGAAGGATCGAGACACCTTCACGTTGCCAGGGGTTCTGGTTGCTGTGGGTCATACCTTAAGCCCCTGGGCCGATGCCGACGAGATGCAGCTTCACAAGCTGCTTTCTTGGGTCTCCGAACAGGCCCTCGCCGTGGCGGGACTGGCCATAGTCCTCCGCGTAGACGAGCAGGCGCCCCTCGCTTTGCGCCGCGGCGATGGCGCGGTCCGGATCGGCGACACCCCGGGCGCGCAGTAGGTTGCGTAGCTCCGAGGCCACCACGTGACCCGTCGCAGAGCAGAGCCCCGGCAGGACTTGCGCCAGCGTGATCATCAGGTTGCCTGATTCGCTCTCACCGGCGAGCCAGCCGAAATCGGCGGCACGCCCGGGCAGCAGACGGATGGCCGCGGCCCTGTCCAGGCGCAGCTCGCCGCCGTTGCGGTGCAGCAGCCCGCCGACGAGCAGCACCTCACAGGCGGCGCGCAGCGCCGGGCCGATGCCGTGCAGCGAGAAAGCCTCACTGCGCGTGCCGCGGAAACGGCAATGCGTCGCACCTTCGAGGCATGGGTCCGAACGCCATTCTCCCAGGCACCACCAGGCGTCGTCGTTGAGCGATTCACGCAGCGTCCGCCGCTCCCTGGCCGCGTCGAGGGGAAACATGTCCGGTTCGCCGGTACGCACCAGGCGGGCCCGGCGGTAGCTCCCGGCGAACCAGGCGTCGCGCTCGAACTTGAGGACCGCACCTTCTTCGGACAGGCGCTTGATGAGCGCCCGCGTGCGCGGCTCAAGGCCCAGGAGCGCATCGGCGAACAGACGCGGCCATTCGGGGCCCGCGGGGTTTGCGCGGTAGGCGGCGGCGAGTGCCCGGCCGTCGGCGCTCACCGCGTAGCCCGCGGGTGAGCGCCGGAGCAGGCCCAGGCCGCGCAGTTGCAGCCGCCCGGCCTTGCACTCCAGGCCGGCCAGATTGCGAACCAGGTCGAATGCGGCCGCATGTCCAGTGGAGGTCATGCGCGTCGTCACGAAGGCTCGCCCCAGGTCGGTGGGCGTCGGGGCGAGCGCGTCTTCTGGGAGCGAGGCGAGAAACTTCGGCCACGTCTGGATGCGGGTGGGGTCGCACCACAGGGCGAGTCGGGTCAGGGCGATGGATCGGGGCTCAGACACCGGATGCCCCCTGATCGGCGTCGGCACGCTTGCGCCAGAGGGCCTCGAGCAGATCGTGAAGGTGTTCGCGAACCCCCCGGCCGCGGCGAATGACCCCGGTCATGAGTCCGCCGCCGTGGAGCCGATCGAGCGCGTGAGCCGAGAGGGTCCAACGATCGTGGCGATGCTGCGCGACGCCGATGTGCGCGAGCAGTGCCAGGCTCAGCGACCAGGGGCCGGCCGCGGGTCCCAGCACACCGACGGGACTTACCCCGAGCGCGACGGCAACCGGCGTCATGGCGTCGTCCAGCGCCCCCAGATCCCGCAAGGGCGGGGCCTGCTGCTGCGACTCGACACGCGGCCGGTAATACAGATGGGTCGCGGCCTCAATGTCATCGACGAGCGGCGGTGTCGGCGGCGCCAACAGCAGGGTCTCCGCGCCGAGCTCGCGGTCGAGTGCCTCGACGAGCAGGATCTGAAGCCAGAAACCGAACAGCGGATGATCGCAAAGCAACCGCAGCGCCGCATCTGCGGGGTCTTGGGCGCCATGCCCGCAGCGACGTGGACGGGCGAGACCTGCAAGGTCCTCGCCGCGGGGCAGGCCGCGCCGTATGGCGTCCTGGTCGGCGGGCCACAGTTCCCGGTGCGCGGTGCCGACGAAGGCCAACCCAGAGGTCGCGGTCTCGGCGATCTCCCAGAAGGACGCGCGCAGGCCGCGAGGTGGGGGAGGAAGCAGCGCAGACCCGGCCCGCGCATGGGCTGGGACACCTCGGGTAGAGGGGCGGCTTGCAAGGTCTGGCTGCTTACCTCGCACGCGACAGGGCGCGCTCAGGGTAACCTCCAGTGTCTGGTCCCCGAGCGCCCGGTACCACAGAGGGAGCCCCCGTCGGGCCAGTGCAGTTAGGTCGGCCCGGTGCTCGGCTGGGACCTGTACGGACTCTCCGAGCGCGGCAGCCGCAACGACGGACGCAACGAAGTCATCGGCGGCGGCGTGGAACACGGGTACCAAGGCAAACGCGGGATAACGCGCGCGCAGCACCGGGAACATCGCCTCCGCGCTCGCGCTGATCCCCCAGCACCGCTCGTCAAGTTGCGCCGCGGTGTCAGGCTGGAGTGCATCGAGGCCGTCCCAATCTGCATGTTCCCACACGCCGTCTGCGGGTCTGGCGAGCTCGACCAGGGCGGCCAGGCGTGGGGCCAGGGGGGACAGTTCGCCGAACAGAAGGTCCTCCAGCCGTGACCAGCGGCCGGACACCCCGACCGCCGTGACGATCTGCGCCAAGCGCAGATCCAGATGCAGCCGATAGAGCGGATCGCGCAGCAGGGAGCGGACCAGCAGTTCCTTGTCCGATGGGGCGGGCAGTGAGCAGATCAGCCAATCATCGTCAGCGACCAGGCGACCATCAGCGGTCGTTCGCGTGATGCCGGTGGCCGCGAGCCAGCTTTGCGTACCGGGTCGCGGCTCAACGACGCCGCCGAGGGCGAGTTCGACCAGCTCGGCCTGGAGCGCGTTCAGGTCCACCGGGGGAACCAGGCCGGTGGTGGGGCCCATCATCCGACCGCCTGGTCTGCTTGGGGTCCGGCCTTGTAGGCCTCGACGATGCGCACGAGGTCGTTTTCGCCGGTGACGACCTCCTTGTTCTGCTTCACGTCGAAGCCTACGCCGTCCGCCACCGCCATGAACACTGGCCCTTGTTCATCGCCGGGGCGCTTCTTCTGGAGATAGAGGAAGCTGGTCTTGGCGCCGGCGCCAGACAGCCGGAAGGTGACGGGGGGCAGGCTCACGACCGCCTTGACCACCGCCTTGCCGCCAATGAACTGGCCGGTGGCCTCGTCCTTCGTGCCCATGAGGTACTCACGCACATAGCGGTCGCCGCTGTTGCAGAGGATACCATCGGGGAGGACGATGAGGAGCCGGCCGCCGGGCTTAAGGAGTTGGAGACAGCGGTCGATGAAGAGTACCGCGGGATCGACACTGTTGACCGGCTTCCAGCGCCCTTTGGCGTCGGGCTTGGCACCGAGCGCCAGTAGGCTTCCGTCCGCAATCACCAGGCCACGTTGGTCGATGGCGGACTGGTAGGCCTTCAGCACCTCCGGCTGCGCCTCGTCCGTAATGCCACCCTTCTTGAACGGGGGGTTGGTGAGAATGAGGTCGAAGCTCTCCGCCTCGAAGATGTCGGAGGTGAGCGAGCTCGATACGCGAAAGACCCGCGGGCGCGCGTCACCGTGGAGTGCCATGTTGATGCGCGCCAGGAGGACCATGTTGGGGGCGTTGTCGGCACCCTCGAACCCATGGTGGAAGATACCTTGCAGCAGCTTTGCCCGTTGTTCCAGTGACATGCCGACGAGCTTGTCGACGTGTTTGCGCACCTCGCGCATGCTCGTAATCAGAAAGCCGGCGGACCCGCAGCAGGGGTCGCAAATCCGCAATTCCGGACGCCCGGTCTTGGGGTCGACGCGCGTCAGCAGGCCGGGGTCCTCGGTGAGCAGGTCGTGGAAGACCATGTGGACCATGGCGTCGCGAACCTGCTGAGGGGTCAGGTACACCCCCATCCCGCCTTTCCCCTCGAATCGCCCGCGCAACATCACGTCGAAGGCGCGCCCCACCATGTCGTCCTCGATCCCAGAGGCATCGGGCCGGGTCAGTTCGTGGCGATTCAGGAAGCCGGCGATGGCGGCGTAGGTCTCGGGGCGGCGAAATTTGATGTAATCGTCCCGGTCGAAGATCTCGAACGTGTTGCCTCGGTCATCGACGACGTTGTATTCGGGCAGGCTGCGCGCTTGGGCGAAGGCCTTCTTGATCTCGTCGACGGCCTTCTCTCCATGGGCCGTGACGTAGTGCGGCTGGAAGATGTCGATCAGCGGCGGCGCATCCGCCTCTGCCCGAAAGTCCGGATGCCGCTCCATGTGCATCTTGAGGAAGATGCACTTGCAGAGCTGGGCCGTCAGATCGTTCGAGCTGTCGATCGGCTCACGGGCGGCGTAGATCTGCTCATGGAGTTGGTCGAACTCCGACTGGAGATGCTTGAAACCGGCCGCATCGGCACGTGTCCGCCGGCCCTTCTCGCCCGCCGGGGCGGCCTCGGCCGTGGGCAACTCGCTGACCTGGCACTCCTTGTCCGGCAGCCACGAGAAAATATACCCGTCACCAGGGATGCCGGTGCTGGTCGCCCAGATGTAGTCGGCGGGCCCAACATCGATCGAGGCCGCGAGTTCTTGTGCATACGCCTGGTCAGCCGGGTTGATCGGTCCCTCGTCCTCTGGTGCCCAGACCAGGACAGGGCTCCGTCGAGTTCACCCGTAGCCCCTTGAGCTTGTGACCGATGTTCGCAGAACTGGATTTTCGGCCCGAAATGTCTTACAACAGTCGGCATGGCCGAAATTCCTTGCCAGTCCTGCCGCCCCGCGTCGGAGTTACTCCGGCGTCTGGAGGTCCGCCTGATCCTGCCCGGGGAGCGGGACGCGTGGGATGCGCTGGTCGAGGCGCATCATTACCTGGGCCTACGCTCGTTATTCGGCAAGACCTTACGCTACGTTGCCACGCTTGATGGGTGCTGGCTGGCGCTGCTCGGCTGGCAGGCGGCGGCGCTCAAGTGCGCGGCCCGCGATGCCTGGATCGGTTGGCCGCGGGTGCTGCACTATCAACGCCTGCATCTGCTGGCCAACAACGCCCGGTTCTTGATCCTCCCCGCCACCGGGCGCGTCCCTAATCTGGCCTCGCGCATCCTGGCGCTGAACCTGCGGCGCCTGTCCGACGATTGGCTGCGCGTCCATGGTCACCGCCTGTTGCTGGCCGAGACCTTCGTCGATCCAACGCGTTTTACCGGTGCCTGTTACCGCGCCGCCAACTGGCAGGTGGTCGGCACCACGCGCGGCTTTGCGCGCTGCAACGGCCGCTATACCCCCCATGGCGAACCCAAGCAGGCACTCGTCTATCCGTTGCACCCACGCGCCCGGGCGCTGTTGTGCGCCCCCGTGCTACCCGCCCCTTGGAGCACGCCAATGCAATCCGTCACCCTGACCACGGCCCAGATGCAGGACCTGCAGCAGCGTCTGCGCGCGCTGCCCGATCGGCGCCGTCCGCGCGGTAAACGCCATCCCCAGGCCACGGTGTTGAGCATCGGCCTCGCCGCCGTACTCGCCGGCAACCGCGGCTATACCGCGCTCGCCGAGTGGGCAGCGCGCCTGACCCAGGCCCAACTCAAGCGTCTACACGCCCGCTACAATCCCCGCACCGAGCGCTTCGAGCCACCCTCCGAGCCGACCTTGCGCCGCGTCCTGCAAGCCAGCGACGTTGCCGCCATTGATGCCACCTTGAGTGACTGGCTGCTCGGCCTCGTCGCTGCCGACGATGCCGTGGCCGTCGATGGTAAGGCCCTGCGCGGGGCGGTGCGCCCCGACGGCACCCAGGTGCATCTGCTCAGCGCGTTCCTCCAAGATCAGGGCGTGACCGTGGCGCAGCGCGAGATCCCGGCCAAGACCAACGAGATCCCGGAGCTCAAACCGCTGCTCGCACCCTTGGACCTCACGGGACGGGTGGTCACCGCCGATGCGCTGCATACCCAACGCGAGACCGCGCGCTTCCTGGTCGAGGAGAAACAGGCCCACTATTTTTTCACGGTCAAAGAAAATCAGCCCACCCTCTATGCCGACCTCAGCGCCCTGACCGAGGCGCATTTCCCCCCTCTGCACCACGACCCTCGATAAGGGCCATGGGCGCCTGGAGCAGCGCCGCTTGATGGCCTCCACGGCCCTCAACGACTACGTCAACTTCCCCCACGTCGCCCAGGTCTGTCGCATCGAACGCGCCGTCACCGAACTCACGTCGGGCAAGCAACGCGACGAGACGGTGTTCGCCGTGACCAGCCTGCCACCGCAGTTGGCCGACCCGCCGCGACTCCTGCAACTCAACCGCGGCCACTGGGGCATCGAGAACCGCTCCCATTATGTCCGCGACGTCACCTTCGACGAGGATCGCTCGCGCGTGCGCGTCGGCCACGGACCGGCCATCATGGCCAGCCTGCGCAACTTCGCCATCGCCTTGGCTCGTCTGCACGGCTTTACCAATATCGCCAGCGCCCTGCGCGCCTTCGCTCACCAACCGCGCCGGGCCCTGGCCGCCATCGGCGTCTGACACCCGACGCCGCTGACGCTGACGCACGGCCGCTCCGGCGGAGGCTGGCGCTCGCCTGCGCCCGCGCACTTCCCCTTCGCGCGCCTCGCCCAACCCCGCGATCGTCTTCGCCAGATCTACCGCCCGACCGTCACCCGCGCGCTTCGCATCGCCCGAGGCCCCCGCCGCTACGTCAAGCCCCCGGACTTTGACGGGACCCTGAGACCAGGATGACCGGTCTATCATTTGCCATCGCGACGATGCAGTCTTGATCGGTGATCCGGATCGGTCCGATATCGACATAGCCGAGCGCCGTCGAGAGGTGACTCCTGGCCGCTTGCAGGGCCGCGGTGCGGTCATATCCGTTGAGCTTCTTTGCCACTAGGATCCTCGTTTGATCATTGCGTTCGCCAGGAGCTGGAACTCACTGGTCCGGGACAACAATTCGCGGAGCTGTTGCTCGGTCATCTGGTCCTGCGCCGACAGGTGCCCGAGTGCCGCGGCAACGCGGAAAATCTGCCTTTCAGGGTGGGCTTGAGCATAGGCCCGCAGTGCGCCGAGGATGCGCCGGTCACTGGTGTCCGCAGATGCCACCCAGCCATCCGAGAATGCGCTCACTTCCGGTGACAGGGCGAGCAACAGGTCCAAGGCGGCAAAGGTCTCGGGGGAGGGGGGCAAACCAACTGCAAGAGCGGCGTCGGTCGTTCTCACCGGCGACGGGCTCGCCGCAATGTGCTGGATGAGTTGGTCACGTTTGCCGATCATGGCTCACATCGAGCACAAAAAAACCCCAACCAAAATCGGTTGGGGTTCATTGATTGGTGGAGCAGAGGGGGATCGAACCCCTGACCTCCGCATTGCGAACGCGGCGCTCTCCCAGCTGAGCTACTGCCCCGGAACGATGCCCGGATGGGACCCCGGTTGAGCGGGGGTCCTGCCGACGCGGTGTTGAGCCCCGTCAGCGGAACGCGAATTTTGCACTATTTACCGGGTTCCAGGCAAGCCCCACAGTGGGTTTCAGCCCGCGGTGCGGTGCAGCATGAGTTCCAGCACCGCCTTGCTGCCGAAGTAGGCGAGGATCAGGATCACAAAACCGCTCAGGGTCCAGATGATGGCGGTCCGGCCGCGCCAGCCGTAGCGGAAGCGCCCGAGCAGGAGACCGCCGAAGACCAACCAGGCGAGCACCGACAGCACGGTCTTGTGCACCAGGTGCTGGGCGAACATGTCCTCGAAGAAGGCGAATCCGGAGGCCAGGGCCAGGGTCAGCAGCACGAAGCCGGCCGCGATCATCTCGAACAGGAGGCTCTCCATGGTCTGGAGCGGCGGCAGACCCCGGACGAACCCGCCCGGCTGGCGGCTGCGCAGGTGGTGGTCCTGGATCGCCAGCAGCACGGCCTGGACCGCGCCCAGGGTGAGCAGGCTGTAGGCGAGCATGGACAGCAGGACATGGACCTTGAGCGGCCAGCCGGCCGCCGGGCTCATGAAGGCGATCTCACCGAAGCGCGCCTCCAGCCCCACGGTGAGGGCGGCCACCGGGAGCAGGATCAGGCCCAGGTTCTCCACCGGCTTGGTCAGGCTGGAGACTAGCAGCAGGGTGATCACGGTCCAGGAGGTCAGCGCCAGGGCGTTGAAAAAGGCCAGGTTCAGGCCGGTGTGGCTGAAAATGCTGTCCCACAGGAGCCAGGTGTGCAGGATCAGCCCGGCAAAACCGAGCGAGAGCCCCAGATCCCGGTTCGGCGCCCAGGACTCCCCCCGGCGGAACAGGCGCAACCCGATCGCGCCGGTGGCGGACAGGTAGAAGAGGATGGCGGCGACGGCGAGCAGGGTGTGTTTCATAGTCAGGCATAATCTCATAAACGGCCGATCGGGAAAACGCCGCGGCGGCGTTATACTCACGGATTCGGTGCCGGGCCGGGCCGCCGGCCGGGCCGCGGGTGGCGGTCGCCGCAGGGCGGGTGCGGCCCGCGTGCCGGGCGGCGATCACCGGGGCGATCATCAGGGGGCAAGTATGTTTGAGAATCTCCAGGAGCGTTTCGGGCGCGTCCTCAAAGACCTGCGTGGTCAGGGACGCCTGACCGAGGACAACATCAAGGACACGATGCGCGAGGTGCGCATGGCGCTGCTGGAGGCGGACGTGGCCCTGCCGGTGGTGCGGGCCTTCGTCGACCAGGTGCGCGAGAAGGCCCTGGGCGAGGAGGTGATGAAGAGCCTCACACCCGGCCAGGTGCTGATCAAGATCGTCAACGACGAACTGGTGGCCCTGATGGGGGCGGCCAATGAGCGCCTGGACCTCTCGGCCCAACCCCCCGCGGTGGTGTTGATGGCGGGGCTCCAGGGCTCGGGCAAGACCACCAGCGTGGCGAAGCTCGCCCGTTGGCTCCAGGAGAAGCAGAAGAAGACGGTGCTGGTGGTGAGCTGCGACGTCTACCGTCCGGCTGCCATCGAG
Source organism: Candidatus Thiodictyon syntrophicum (assembly GCF_002813775.1). NCBI lineage: Bacteria > Pseudomonadati > Pseudomonadota > Gammaproteobacteria > Chromatiales > Chromatiaceae > Thiodictyon > Candidatus Thiodictyon syntrophicum. Next base: position 3,806,003 of record NZ_CP020370.1, on the reverse strand, counting down.
CAGTTGCGCACCGTGGCGGCGGAGGTGGGCGCCGGGTTCATCCCGAGCAGCAGCGACCAGAACCCGGTCGACATCGCCCGCAACGCGCTCGACACCGCGCGCAAGCAGTTCAAGGACGTGCTGATCGTGGATACCGCCGGCCGACTGCACGTGGACGCGGCCATGATGGATGAGATCAAGGCCATCCACGCCGCCATCCGCCCGGTCGAGACCCTGTTCGTGGTCGACGCCATGACCGGCCAGGACGCGGCCAACACCGCCCGCGCCTTCGACGAGGCCCTGCCGCTGACCGGCATCATCCTCACCAAGACCGACGGCGACGCCCGCGGCGGGGCCGCCCTGTCGATCCGTCAGATCACCGGCAAGCCGATCAAATTCTTGGGTACCGGTGAGAAGGTCACGGCCCTGGAGCCCTTCCACCCGGAGCGGGTCGCCTCGCGCATCCTGGGGATGGGCGACGTGCTCTCCCTGGTGGAGGAGGTCCAGTCCAAGGTCGACCGCGAGCAGGCCGAGCGCCTGGTCAAGAAGCTCAAGAAGGGCAAGGACTTCGATCTGGCGGACTTCCGGGAGCAGTTGGTCCAGATGACCAAGATGGGCGGCATGGCGAGCCTGATGGACAAGCTCCCGGGCATGAGCCAGGTGCCCGAGCACATGAAGAGTCAGGTCAACGACAAGGAGATGGGCAAGCTGGCCGCGATCATCGACTCCATGACGCGCCAGGAGCGGCAGTTCCCCGCCATCATCAAGGGGTCGCGCCGACGGCGCATCGCCTTGGGCTCGGGGACCCAGGTGCAGGACGTGAACAAGCTGCTCAAACAATTCACCCAGATGCAGAAGGTCATGAAAAAAATGAAGGGCGGCGGCATGGCGAAGATGATGCGGGCCCTGGGCTCGCGGATGCCCGGGGGCTTCCCCGGCGGCTTCCCGGGTGGTGGTATGCCCCCGGGTGGGTTCGGACTCTAGGGCGCCGATCATGCACTATCGCGTCTACTACCTCTTCTCCCGCTTCGGTGAGTCCATCTCCTCGGCCAGTGCCGTGGAGATGAGCGCGCGCACGATCTGCGAACAGTTGCTGCCGCGCCTCCAGTCGGAGGACGACTTCCTCGGGATCATGGACCCGGCGGAGCACACGCTCCAGATCCTGTGCGAACGCGAGGCCGACCGCTACTGGGTCGAACTGCCGGTGGAGGCGGCCAAGGCCTCCTACGGGACCTACATGAACCTGGAGCAACTGCGCGCCTTCGTCGCCAAGATGCCCGCGCTGTTCGATTCGCAACTGATCCCGGGGATGGTCTACCGCCCCTGGTAAAAAAAGGAGCCGGGGCGTCCCGCCCCGAGTTCTTTGGTTACCGGGGCGGGACGCCCCTGCTCCTTTAACGGCGGCGGTAAGCGATAACCAGAAACAGGCCGCCGAACGCGATCATGGGGATGGAGAGGATCTGCCCCATCGTGAGCCACCCAAAGGCGAGATAGCCCAACTGGGCGTCCGGGGTGCGGACAAACTCGATCAGGAACCGAAAACACCCATACAACAGCAGGAAGAGCCCGGATACCGCCATCATCGGCCGCGGGCGGCTGGAGTAGGTCCACAGGATCAGGAACAGGACCAAGCCCTCCAGCCCCGCCTCGTAGAGCTGGGACGGGTGCACCGCCGGGCTCAGGAGTGCGTCCGGGCCCTGGTCCGCGCACTGACCCGGGAACACGGCACAGGGCAGTTGCACCCCCCAGGGCAGGTCCGTGCGGTGCCCCCAGAGCTCCCCGTTGATGAAGTTGCCGATGCGCCCGAACAGCAGCCCCGTGGGAACCAGCGGGACTATGAAGTCGGCCACCTGGAAGAAGTGCAGCCCCTGCCGGCGCGCGAACAGGGCCATCGCCGCGATGACCCCGATCAGGCCCCCGTGGAAGGACATGCCCCCCTCCCAGACCTTGAACAGGTTCAGCGGATTGGCCAGGATCTGGTCGAACCCGTAGAAGAGCATGTAGCCCAGCCGGCCGCCGGCGATGACGCCGATGATGCAGTAAAAGATCAGGTCGTCCACCATGTCGGCCGTCCAGCCCGAGCCCGGGCGCGCGGCGCGCCAGCGCCCCAGTCCCCAGGAGCAGGCGAAACCGGCGAGATACATGAGCCCGTACCAGTGGACCCGCAGTGGTCCGATGGCAACGGCGATGGGGTCGAGGTCGGGATAGGTCAGCATAGGGGCAAATGGTAGCACGGACGCCCGCGCCTGCCGCGATGCGTACCCTGCAGCGACAGCGACCGGACGTTCCTACGGACCGGGCGTCGTTGTCGTTGTCGTAATCGAATAATCCGACCACGATTACGACAACGACAACGACAACGACCCACTCCCACCGCGCCGCCGCGCGCGGCTATCATCAGATCCCTTTGCCGGCCGCGGCACCGTCGCGCACGGCGCTCCCCCCGGTCCTCCCCCGACACCTTAGCCCAGCCACCACCGGAGCCATTCCATGCGCCGCCCCGCCGCCTACGCCGCCCTCGTCCTGGCATTGAACCTGCTGACCCCGGCCGGGGCCGCCGACGCGCCCCCGCCGGAGGAGGCCCCCGCCGTTACCGCGGCGCGTGCGGCCTTGGAGCGGCGGGAACACCCCCGGGCCCTGGACCTGCTCCAGGGGCGACTCCGGGAAGAACCCGGGGACCAGGGGGCGCGGCGCCTGCTGGTGCGCACCTACCTGGACCTGGGCCAAGGGCCCGCGGCGGAGCAGGCCCTCGAGCCCCTGCGCGGTCCCGGTGCCGCCGCGGGGGCCGCACCGGTGCTTGCGCCCGCGGACCTGGCGGACCTGGGGCAGGCCCTGCTCCTGCAAGGTCAGTTCCTGCGCCTGATCGGGTCCATCGATCCGGGGGCGGCAAAGGGGAAGGACACGCGACCGCGGGCCGAATTGAGCGCCCTGGTGGGCGAGGCGCACCTGAATCTGGGCGAGCTCAAGGCCGCCCGGGTGCGGCTCGCCGAGGCCCGGACCCTGGACCCGGAGAACACCCGCGCCCTCTATGGCCTCGCGCGGCTCGCCCTGACGGACAAGGACCGGGCGGGGGCCGCGGCCCTGGTGGAGCAAGCCCTGGCGGCGACCCCCACGGACCCCAAGGGCCTCGAATTGAAAGGGGATCTCGCCTTTCTCGCCGGGGAGCGCGAGACCGCCGAAGAGGCGTTCGGTCAGGCGATCACGCACCGGCCCAACCCCGGGACCCTGTACTACAAGCGCGCCATGGTGCGCATCGATCTGAACGCGTTCCCGGGAGCCGCCGCCGATCTGCGCGAGGCGCGCGCGCAAGTCCCCGATTTCCTGGGGCTGGACCTGGCGGAGGGGATGCTCGCCCTGCGCCGCGGTGACCCGCAGGCGGCCGTTCCCCACCTGGAGGCATTCCTGAAATCCGCCCCCAGCAATCCGCAGGGGATCTATCTCGCGAGCCTGGCCCTGGCCCAGACCGGGCGCCACGCGGAGGCCCTGCGCCACCTGAGACCCCTGCTGGAAGCCAAGGAGACGACCGCCGAGGTCGCCATACTCCAGGCCGAGATCCTGCTCGCGCAGGGCCGGGCGCGGGAGGCGGAGGAGGCCCTGCTGCCGTTCACCGCGACGGCGCACCCGCCCGCGCTGGACCAGCTCATCTACCGCGCACTGGTCGCCCAGGGCCGCCAGGCGGAGGCCGGGGAGGTGCTGGCGCAACTGGCGCAGCAGACGCCGGAGCAGCCCGCCGCCGCGCTGACCCTGGCCCGTGACCTGGCCGGCGGCGGGGACCGGGCCGGCGCGCGGGCGCAACTGGAACGGCTGCTGGCGGCCGCCCCCGGGAACCTGGAGGCGGGGCTGACCCTGGCGCAGTTGGATCTGCTGGAGGGCGCGGGCGCGGCGGCCCTGACCCGGGCCCAGGCCCTGGCGCAGGCCCAGCCGCGCGACGCCCGGGTCCAGACACTCCTGGCGAACGCACTGGCCGCCACCGGCGATCTCCCGGGGGCCCGCGCCGCCGCCGAGCGCGCCCTGGCCGATGACCCAAGTGCCGCCGGCGCGGCCCTGACCCTGGCCCGGCTCGCGCTGCAGGCCGGGGACCTCAAGGCCGCCCGCGCGCCCCTGGAGACCCTGCTGCGCGCCAACGCCACGGAGAGCACCGCCCTGGTCCTCCTGGCGGCCCTGGACGTCCAGGACGGCAAACCCGAGGCCGCCACCACGCGGCTGCGTCAGGGGCTGGCCGCCGCACCCCAAGACCTGCAACTGCGCCTGGCCCTGATCCGCCTGCTGGTCGAGCGCCAGGACCCCGCCGAGGCCCTGGCCGTCCTGGCCGCGGCGCCGGAGGATCAGGCGGCGGGCGCCCCGCTGCTGCGCGCCCGCGGACTCGTGGAACTGGCCGCCCAGCGGCCCGCAGCGGCCCTGGAGACCTTCGCACAACTGACGACACTGTTGCCGAAGTCCGCCGAGCCGCTCTATCTGATGGTCCTGGCCAGGGGCGTGCGGGGCGGACCCGATGCGCCGGACGCCATGGCCGAGGCCCTCTCCCAGGCCCTGTCCCTCGACCCGGCGCATCCCCTGAGCGCACAGGCCATCCGCGCCGCCTTTGCCGGCCAGCCGCACGACGCGGCGCGCACGTCGCTCGCCTCACGCCTTACCAAGGTCGCCCCCCAGGCGCCCGCGCTCGCCCTCGAACAGGCCCGGCTGGCCGCCGCGCGGGGGGATCGACAGGCGGTGCTGGAGTTTGCGCGGGCCGCGGCCGCGCAGGCGCCCGCCGACCCTGTCTATCGGCGCGCCCTGATCCAGGCCCTGTACGGTGCCGGCGAGGCGGCGGCGGCGCGCGCCTCGGCCGACGAATGGATCGCCGCCCACCCGCGTGATCTGGAGACCCGCGCCGTGCTGGCCCAGGTCGCGCTCGGCCAGGGCGATACCGCGGCCGCGATCGAGCAATACCGGACCATCCTCAAGGACCAGCCAAAAAACCCGCTGGCCCAGAACAACCTCGCCATGCTGCTGCTGCCCACGGACCCCAAGGCCGCCTTGCCCCTGGCCGAGGCGGCCTATGCCGCGTTCCCGGACCGGGCGGACGTGTCCGATACCCTGGGGGCCGTGCTGCTCGCCCTGAAGGAGCCGGCGCGCGCCTTGCCGATACTGGAGCGGGCGGCGGCCAGCGGCAGCACCGATCCGGGCCTCGCCTATCACCTGGCCGCGGCCCTGGCCGCCACCGGGGCCCGGGAGCGCGCCCAGGGCCTGCTCAAGGCATTGGCCGGGGAGGACTTCCCCGAGCGTGACGCCGCGGCGGCCCTGCTGACGCGGCTCCAGACCAGGCCCTGAGGGCGGCGGCCGGGGGCGTCGGCGATGCGCCCCCGGACCGGCCGAATCACCGACACCGGGTCACCGACACAGGGAGGCGCCCGCCCGACCGTCGGATAAATGGCTACATTTGTCAGTAATTTTTACACTTTCGCGTTTTCGGTGCTCCGCAGGACGGCCCGGGGACCGCGGCCGACCGGTCAGGAACCACTTAACTATCTGTGAAAAAAGGGTAGAACTCCTGATTGAATATATTTGGCATGAACTTTGCTTTTATCTTGGTGGCGCTGCCGTCACGGAGCGAGACTGCAAAGTTCCGCCACCGGGGACTGCCGCATCGCGTCCCCTCGTGGCCCCGGCGCCCGCTCGTTACGGCGCCCCGCACGGAGCGGATCAGCAGCGGTACCCGCCCCGGCGGGAACGACCACAGGTTCCAGACGTAAAGTTAACCCCGACAGTCACACACGCACGCGGAGATATTGATGCTGACCCCCTACCTGTCCACCCCGGCCCGCGCCGCGCTCGCCGCGCTCGCACTCGCCACCGTCTCGACCGGTGCCTACGCCTTCCCCAGCCCCGTCCCCGACCCGTTCCTGGGTCAGATCGTCGACCTGCAGGCCACTCCGCCCGGTACCTGGTTGGCACTGCCCGGCCTCGGTTACACTCAAAGTTTCCAGATCAGCGGTTTCACCGGCCCCACTCCGACTGACGATGTCTACCGCTACAGCGCCTCTTTCCTGTCTTATCTGTCCGACACTAGCGGCGGACCTGTCGTGCGCACCGCAAACCTGACCGGCACCAACAACTTCGTTGTCCAGTTCACGGACCGTACCGACCCGTCCGCCGGGGGGACTTTCGACATGATTCTGCAGATGGCGAGCTTCTCAGGCACGGTCGATGGCATGTCGGTGGACGTCTCACTGGCCAATATCCCGACCGGGCGGGTCAGCATGACGGGGACCACCGGCAACTTCCAGATCAACTACATCACCCCCTTCAGCGTGACCGCCCAGTACAGCCTCAACGGGGGCGATCCCGAGCCAGTACCGGGGCTGCTGGCCGACGTGAACGGCCAGCCGGCCGCCGCCCCGGTCCCGGCCACCGCCGCGCTCGCGATCCCCGGCCTGCTGGCCATGGCGGGGTTGCGGCGTCGGCGCGCGGCGGTCGCGGCCTGAGGTCCGGGGGTCATGACGGGGGCGTCGCGACTCCGGGGGTAGCGGGCGGCGCGCCGAGCGGCCGGGCCTCGTCGGCCCAACGCTCGGCGCCGGCCCTCTGGGGCGCGCACCCCTGACCGGGGTCGGCCGTCCTGAGGTCAGCGAGCCCGAGCACCGCCGCGCTCCAAGGTCGCAGGTTACCGCGGCGCCGCATCGCGGACGGAGGCCACTCCCGCAAGGACTATTCATGTATCGAAGCGTTGAGAACGTACCGTATCGCTGCCGGTTTTCTTCGCTTGATACAGCAATTCTTCCGCGGCCCTGAGCATGGCGGGAAAAGGGCGATCCGCTTCGGAGAACCACGCCTGACCAAGGCTTGCGGTAACGGGTGGAAACCGGGCGAGCCGCGTCCTGAGTACGGCGGCGACCTGGAATGCAGTCTGCAATGCGACATCCCAGCCGACGGCGGGCAGCAGGATCGCGAATTCATCACGGCCAAGTCGTGCGACGCAGTCGATCGAACGCAAATGACTCAGCAACACCTTGGCGGTTTCCTGCAGGGCGAGGTCGCCGGTGCCGTGTCCCTGGGTGTCGTTGAGCTGTTTGAAGTGGTCCAGATCGAGAAAAATGACGGCCATGGAATGCCGGTGGCGCCGCGACCGTTGCGCCTCGCGCTCGCAGAACCAGGCAATCGTGAGCACCGGCAGCAGCGCGGCTGAGGCCAAGGCGAAATTCGCTTCCGTGACGGTCTGGATGACTCCCAAGACCGTCAGCGCCATGATGCAGACGCACCACAGACTCCAGCGCTGCCAGCCGGTTCCGCACTCGTGGTGCAATAGGTCGTGAAATGTCATTGTTCGTTGAATAGTGAAGATATGGTGGAGACTGCCATCCCGTGACCGTTGTGACATAGCCTGCCGACATTTCCATAGAAACGCGGCCGTTAAGGAACGGCTCACTGACTACGTTAAACAGGTCCATTGGAGAATGCCGTCAGCGTCATTGCCTTGTCGTTGTCGTTGTCGAGGCTATCGTGGCGCCCCGGATTTTCTCGCACTTCAAATCGCATCGCTTCTCCGATTACGACAACGACAACGACAACGATTGTGTTTGTGTCTAGCTTGTTCTTGACTCGTTATTAGCCATTGATCAACAGATGCACCCAGATACTGGCGAAATATCCGAGCGCAATCGCCGGGGTCCACTTCAGGTGCCCGAAAAAGGTGTAGATGCCGCGCGCCTGACCCATCAGGCCGACGCCGGCCGCGGAACCGATGGACAGGAGTGAGCCGCCGACCCCCGCGGTCAGGGTCACCAGCAGCCACTGGGTCTGATCCATCTGCGGGTTCATGGAGAGCACCGCGAACATCACCGGGATGTTGTCCACCACGGCCGAGACCAGCCCGACCCCGATATTGGCCGCGGTTGGCCCCCATTGCAGATACATGACCTCCGAGGCCAGTGACAGATAGCCGACATAGCCCAATCCGGCCACACACATCACCACACCATAGAAGAACAGCAGGGTATCCCACTCGGCGCGCGCCACCGGATTGAAGACATCGAAGGGCGTCATGTCGCCGACTACGGTGGCGCGGTCGCCATTGCGATGTTGCCAACGGCCATGGGTCATACGCAGGTAGTAACCGAAAAACTGGAGATAACCCAGGCCGGTCAGCATGCCGATGACGGGCGGCAGGTGCAGAAACTGATGGAAGCCCACGGCGGTGGCGATGGTGAGCAGGAACAGGGCGAGGATGCGGCGGGCGCCGCGCTTCATCGGTACCGCGACGGACTCGGCCGCGGGCTTGAGATCGGGCACCGCAAAGTGCATCAGGGCCGCGGGAATGAGCCAGTTCACCAAGGCCGGCACGAACAGGACGAAGAACCCGAAGAAGTCGATGATCCCCTTCTGCCAGACCATCAGGGTGGTGATGTCGCCGAAGGGGCTGAAGGCGCCGCCGGCATTGGCCGCCACCACGATATTGATACAGGCCAAGATGACGAAGGCGCGGTTCCCGGCGCCCACCGCCATTACCACGGCGCACATCAGGAGCGCGGTCGTGAGATTGTCGGCGATCGGGGAGATGATGAAGGCCAAGGCCCCGGTCATCCAGAACAGGGCGCGAAAGCCTACGCCCAAGCGGATCAGCCAGGCGCGCAGGGCCTCGAAGACCTGCCGCTCAGCCAGGGCGTTGATATAGGTCATCGCCACCAGCAGGAACAGGATCAGGCCGGCGACGTCCAGCAAGGCGTGGCGCACCGCCTGCTCCGCCGCCAGGGGCGCCCCCTGTTGGGCTGAGACATAGGCGAGCATGGCCCAGATCAGACCGGCGGCGAGCACCACCGGCTTGGACTTGCGCAGGTGCAGGAACTCCTCCGCCATCACCGCCACATAGGCCAGGATAAAGATCAGGAGTGCCGCCAGTCCGACCGGGTGGGCGGTGAGATCGAGGGCCGGTGCGGCGTCGCCGGCCAGTGCCGTCGCGGGTGACAGTGACAGCAGGGCGAATGCGCCGAGCCAGGCGCTTGGCACCTTGGGCATATGCGGATACTCCGGGACGGATGGCGGGGCGGAAGGGACGCGGCACCATAACCGAACGGCGGTCGCAGACCAAGCCCGACGCCGCGCATGATAGCGAGGCGCCGAGGCGCCTCGTGACCCGCACCGGTCAGAGTTTGATGACGACGACGTTCACGCCGTCTTCCTGACCCAGATCGAAGGTGTTGTGGCTGAGTTTGGCGACCGTGCCGATCGTCTCGGCAACAAAGGCGGGATCGGCCCCGGCGTTGATGACCAGACCATTGCCCGACCCGTCGTCGACCACGAGCGTCGCCGCATCCGGCCTGGTCACCGAGATGCCCGCCGCCGGCGAAAGGATGGTGAGATCCGCGTTCAGGAAGCGTACCGACAGCGACGAGGCATCGCGATTGGCCTCGACGAACGCATCCGCCGCGTCGAGCGCTCCGGTCTTGACCTTCTCGATCAGACCCAGGGCCGCCGTTTGCGCCTTGCCGGCGATCTCCCGTGCGTTTTCGCTGGTGGCGGCCTCTTTGACAGCCGCAACCGCTTTGTCGAGTTGTTCTTTCCAGTTCATCGTCGTTTCCTCTCGGTGGATGGTCTGCCGACCAGATAAGGGGTCCAGACAAGGGGCCAGGCTCGAATAGCACTGACTTAAGCCGCAAGCATCGCAGAAACAATCGGTTGCGATGCGGCGAAAAGAGCGAAAAGCCGTTGCGGACCAGGCCGGAGCGAGCAAACATCCCGGAAAATGCCGCTTCCACTCAAGCGACCGCGCTGCTGGACTACCGACCCTGGGTCCTGGATACCGCAGCTCTCGGGGATGAAGAGACCGCATCGCTTCCTGGTATCTTGGGGAGTTGAGTATACTGTCCCCGGAATTCACCGTCCCCGGAATTCACCACTTTAACCAGCGGGTCTCCGTTGCGAGATGTGGATGGAGAGCATGACGCAACGCTTTGACCATCGATGAAGAACCCCGAAACCACAATGGCGATAAAGCAAAGGACCGTAGCTGCCAGGAAGCTCAGGGAGCGGCTGATAGCCGAGCGTGGCTTCGGGGACAGGGCAAGCACCGCGCCCAGCATGCAGGAGGCCACAATTCCAAATGCGAAGGCCTGCGATTCCATCTCCAGGGCCAATACCGGGTCGCCCCAGTGCCCCCCTTTAATGTCCCCTGCACAACTTGAGGCATGGAGCATGTAGGCCCAAGCAGCGGTTGCCAAGGCGAACAGGCCGAGGGCGAGCAGTCGGGCGATTCTTCGCCAAGAGTGTTTCATGCCTATGAACCGCAGCCTACGCCGCCGCCGCGCGGACGATCAGTTCCAGGCGCACCTCGTCATACGGCAGGCTCAACTTGCCCGTGTTGGTCTTGTCGATCAGCCCGCAGTTGACCAGCGCCTGGGCGTCCGTGTGCACGCCCTTCACGTCGCGGCCGACGCGCCGCGCCAGTTCGCGCACGCCTAGCGGCCCGGCACCGGTCAAGGCCTTGAGGATAGCCCAGCGGTTCGCGTTCAGAGTCGCCAGCAGTTGTGCTTCGTTGGGGAAGGAGAAGGAGCAGCCCTGCGGCACGCCGCGGAACGCGGCCTTCATGCTCGCCTTCACGGTGTTAACGTCAGCAACATCAATGGTCAGCGTGGTCATGGCGGTCTCCTCAGAAGCGGTCAACGTCGGCCCAGAAGTCATCCTGAATTAAAGCCTGACCACCCTGTGCCGTTTTCCGCGGGCTGAGTTTCAAAATCACAAATCTCGTCACGTAAAGCGACCCACTTTCGCTCTATTTGGGCGAGCGCGTCTCTGTCATTTTGGTTCAGCTTATCGCGAAGCTTTTTGTATAAGGCATTAAGCTCAAGATCGGCTTTTTCATTGGCCTTTTCAGCGCAATAGTTGACCTCTGTTGTGGCCTTTTGAGACTTGCAGTTAATAGGCGGAGTGTCCTCGGACATGGCTTGAGGTGCGAGAAACAATTGGACACAAAGTGTTGCGGTAAAGATCAGGGATGATGACTGCACAGGTACCTCGGTTGTTGCGCTCTAACGAAAAAGCGTTTATCCGGCGTGCGCGCGGCACTGAGCCCGAGTTGGTGCGCGACGCCACGCGCGCGACGGAGAAACTAGAGAAGACGCCGGTCTGAAAGGCCCGAGCCATGGCCTCGCCCCGGTCGGGGTAGCGGTGCATGAAGTCTGCCAGGGGCTTGGCCAGCGGCCGACGCTGGGCGCGTGGCACTTCGCGCAGGCGCTCCGGCGTCGCAGCACCACAGTGTTGTTCCACAAACCGCTCGCTGCGAAGAAAGACCTGATGACGCAGGCCGTCCCAGACGCCGGGCTGCCCGATTCCCTGGCCAACGAAAGCAGCGTAACCGGCCTGGGCTTGAACACGCTTTTCGCCAAACTGCCCGAGCACCCAGTCGATCTCCAGCCACACCGGCGCGGGTTCCGCGCCAACCATCGCCCGATAGCTGCTCCACGGCCAGTCGCCCGCCTGGGCAACCATCGCGGCGCGCACGGGGTTGAGCACCACATAGCGCGCCAGTTCCACGAGGTAGGCGTCGCGTTCGACCAGAATGGCCTTGAAGCGCCCCTGAAAAAGGTGTCCCACCAGCCCGTGGCGGTGATTGCTCGCCTGCGTGTAGACGCCGTTGAGTTGTCGCATCACTTTGGAGAGATTCGTCTCGGGAGTCTCCACGACGATGTGATAGTGGTTGGTCATTTGGCACCAGGCGTGGCAGCGCCAGTTGAACCGACTGCACACCTCGCCCAGCACCCCGAGCCAATCGGTGTGCTCCTGATCGTCGCTATAAATTGCCTCCCGCCGGTCACCGCGTGAGGTGACGTGGTAGAGTCCAGCGGCAAGCTCGATGCGCAGAGGTCTGGACATGGTCCCAGGCATAGCTCAGAACTGCTTGATTGCAAGACCTGATGATCATCTAGCCGACCCCGCCCGTTGGCCTACAGTTTAGGTAGGGATCAACCCGAACTGAAGACCGGACAGGAGGAGTCGACCATGAAACTTTACGGCGGAATCGACCTGCACTCAAACAACAACGTCGTGGCCCTGTTGGACGAAGAAGACCGGGTGGTGCTGCGCGCCCGCCTGGCCAACGAGGCGGCGGGCGTTTTGGCGGCCCTGGCGCCCTACCGTGAGGCCATCGTAGGCCTGGTGGTGGAGTCCACCTACAACTGGTACTGGCTTGTCGATGCCCTGATGGAAGCCGGCTACCGGGTCCACCTGGCCAACACGGCCGCCATCGTGCAGTACAGTGGGCTCAAGTACAGCGACGACGATTCGGACGCCCGCTGGCTGGCGAAGTTGCTGCGCCTGGGACTGTTGCCCGAGGGCTACATCTATCCCAAGGAAGATCGCGCGGTCCGCGACCTGCTGCGGCGACGCATGCGCCTGGTGCAACAGCATACGGCGAACCTGCTGGCGGTGCAGAACCTGTTTGCGCGCAATCGTGGCAAATCACTGAGCGCCAATGAGGTCAGGCGCCTCACGCCGGAGGCGGTGAGTGGCTTGCTGCCTGACCCCAACCAAGCCCTGGCGGTGCAGAGCAACCTGCTGGTGATGCGGGCTCAAGACGTGGCCATCGATCTGCTGGAGCGCGAGGCGCTGGCGCAGGTCAAACTGCGTCCAGCCTACCGGCACCTGCTCACTGTCAACGGGATCGGCACCGTGCTGGGGTTGACCATCATGCTGGAAACCGGGCCGGTGGCGCGCTTCAGCCAAGTTGGCCACTACGCTTCCTACTGCCGCTGCGTCGGCAGCGAACACCTGTCCAACGGCAAGCGCAAGGGTCACGGCAATACCAAGAGCGGCAACAAGTACCTCGCATGGGCCTATCTGGAAGCGGCCAACTTCGCGGTGCGCTACAACGCCACGGTCAAGCGCTACTACCAGCGCAAGCGGGCCAAGACCAACGGCGTCGTCGCGATCAAGACGGTCGCGCACAAGCTGGCGCGAGCCTGCTATTACATCCTGCGCGACGGCACCGACTTCGCGGTCAGTCGCGCCTTTGGCTAAACTTATGCGTAGGGAGTCGTCGGCGATCCAGGACACGGGGTTGGCCATAAGCCGCCAGATCTGATTGGACACCGACGCCTCCCCGCCAACGCCACGGAGGACTGCCTGTGACCGAAACGCCCCTGCCCGCGAGCCACGAAGAGGTTGGACGGCGCCTGTCGGGTGCCGAGCCACAGTTCTGTGAACCCGCGGTTGGGCCGGGGTGGGGGCGGGCCGGATGCGCCGGACTTTTTGGGGTCCGCGCACCCGGCCCGCCCCCACCCCGGCCTGCGCGGCCCACTTGGACCCGGGGAGGGCACCGACGATTTTCTGGGGTTCGTAAGAACCAGGGGCCGGGTGTCTACTCCCCAGAGGAGCAGCCCCATCGCCTTGATCCAGAAGGGTGACTGGTGCGGATCGGAGTTTATCCGTCACTTGCGCAATGAGAACTGACGGCGCGTTTGCGGTGACAATGCGGCGCTTCGCGGTATGATCAAAAACGTGTCCGGGCACGAGGAGTTGGGTCGTGCCCGCACCGGGGTCAGCTAAATGGTGACCCCATCCGTTCTTTACCCCACTTTACCACTGTGTTACCCGTTTTCGCCGACTATTCTCTCCAGTACGGCTCGGGCTGAAGCGACCGGGCGCAGACCACGGTGCCTTCGACGGTACCCAGAATGTGCGGACCCAGGGGCCGAACCATCCAGGCCTCCTCCGGCGTGATCGTGTACGGGGCACGGAGCCCGTGCGGGATAGCGGGTTGAAACCCGCAACGGGTGTAGTAACCCGGGTCGCCGAGCACGAACAAGAGCCTGGTTCTTCTCCGGCGTAGCTCCCGGCACCCGTACTCGATGAGATTGCGCCCGACACCTGCGTTCCGGCGCCCTGGCAGTACCGCCAACGGAGCCAGGATAGCGCACTCAACGGGGACCTTGGTGCCGACCAGGCCCAGTGCCGTGAACAGCGCATGACCTATAACGGCACCGTCTTCTTCGGCGACGCAAGAGAGCACCGGCAGCGCGGTCTCGTCTTGCAGGAGCTTGGCGACGAGAAGGGACTCGTCTTGGCGGCTGAAGGCGAGCGCATGCACCTGGAGCACCCGCTCAAGTTCTTCCGGTTTGGCTTCGCGATACCGCATGACAGGGAGTAGGGTGTTCAATCTGACCTAAAAAGGCGCCGAAAAGTCGATGCAAGAAGCGTGTTGCCTGGAAGGCCCGGCGGTCGGTTCTGTGCTTGGGGGAGTACGATGACGCGTGCGCCACTTTCTCATGCCAAGCCGTTGACAAACGACGAACGCTTGATCAGTCTACTGGCGCGGTGATCTGACCGCCTTGCCGGAGCACGCACGACGTGATGAATGCATTCAAGAGCCCAGCGAGCCGTCTGGCCAACCTGTTCCAGCGATCACGTGATGCCTGGAAGGCGAAAGCGTTGGAGCGGCAGCAGCGCCTGCGGGCCGCGGAGGTCAAGATTCGGGATCTGGAGCACAGCCGCGCGCAGTGGAAGGCGCGTGCGCTAAAGGCGGAGCGTGCGCGAACGGGAGCCGAAGAGGCCGCGGCGCCGGCGGATGACGAACCAGCGGATGAGCCACCACACCTTGCGCTGTCCCCGCCGGTCGGCCATCACTATTCGGTCATGGTCATGCAGTTAACCATGCGGCTGTATCTGCACGCGGGGCTCGGCAGCCGCGGGGTGGCGCGGGTATTGAATCTGTTCGGCGCGTCACTCCCGGTGGCGGCGCCAGCCCACACCACCGTGCTCAACTGGGTCTATCGCTGCGGTCTCGCGATTCTCAATCGCCAACCGCAATGGCGCACGGATTGGATCTACGTCGCCGACCATACGATCGCCTTGGGGGCGTCCAAGTGCCTCGTCATCCTGGGTATTCCGGTGAGTGCACTGGCCCAGAGCGGTTACAGCCCGTGTCACGGCGCCATGCAGGTGCTGGCCGTGGAGATCACAACACACAGCACGGGAGCGTGGGTCGCACAAGTGCTCAGGCGCGTTGCGCAACGCACCGGTCCACCAGTCCAGATCGTTGCCGACCACGGCAGCGACCTGCACAAGGGCATCGCCTTGTTTCAGGAGCACGCCACTGCCTGCGTCTATACTTATGATATATCGCATCTTATTGCGACGCGGCTCAAGGCCGAGATGGGCCGAGATGCGCGCTGGGAGTCCTTGCTGGCGCACTGTCGCCGCGCGTGGTCGTCCTTGCAGCAGACCGATCTCGCCTTCTTGCTGCCGCCTCGGCAGCGCATCAAGGCGCGTTTTATGAATCTGGATGTCCATGTGCGGTGGGCACAACGCGTCCTCGCCTACCATGATCGCGGCGACTTCAGCGCGATCCGCGCGCAATACGTCCTGAAGTGGCCGGCATGGGAGCACCTGTGCGCGCGGTTCGGCGCCGCCCGGGCGCACCCATTGCGGGCCATCGTCGGCATTCGCTATCCCGACCGGGCGGCTTTTTGCCAGGCACTGCAGACACACTCAGACCTCGAGAGTGATACGCTCGACGATGTGTTCTGGCAGCAAGCGGACGCCGGGTACAGTCGCTTCCTTGACGGCTTTGCCTGGCTACTGTCCTACCGGGATGACCTGGTGGATTACGCGCAAATGATGGCGCAATCCAAGCTGATTCAGTCGCATCTCAAATCCACGGGTCTTCAGCAGGGCTCCCAAGAATCACTCCAGGCCACGCTGCCACCGCCGTCAACGCTCACCCCACGGGCGGCGGCCTTTACCCAACAGATTCTCGCGAAGGTCGCATTGGAATCCGCCAAGATCCCGACTGATAGTGTCTGGCTGGCCTCCTCCGATATCATCGAATCGGTCTTCGGGAAATACAAATGCTTCACCACCAGGGGGCCGCTCAAGGAGATCGGTAAGCTGGTGCTTGCGATTCCTGCCTTCATCGCCGACCTGGCGACTCCGTTGATTCAGGAGGCGATGGAATCGGTGCGTACTATTGATGTCGAGCAGTGGGCGACAACGCACCTCGGTGCGTCGATGCTGGCCCGGCGTCGGCGTGCTCTCATTGATTTTGTGTCAAACACGAAAACTGCATGAATTTAATTTGCGATATAGGTGAAATATTGAACACCCTAGACAGGGAGTAACTTTGTGCCGCCTGACCAGATTTCGGCGGATGAATAATTTCATAGATCCTCTGGTGACCAGTAGAGAATCAAGAATACGGCTGACTGTCGCCAAACCCCGTATCACCGAGTCGCGCTGCCTGCAACACGAACTGGTGTTTGCGTGAAACCTCGCGCTTGCTTGATGAGCGCGTACAACCGAGGAACCGGATGCGGGAAAACTGCACGTCCGGGTCTCTGGCGGGGGCTCCGGGCAACCGGAGTCCCTACGCCGGAGGCGTTTCTTGAATTCATAATTGAGCGTGGCGCCTTTTCCCATGCCAAGAGACTGACATATTTAGTGCATTTAGTAAACTGTCACCGTAATCCTCCATCCCCGTGACCCCATCCCCGATTTTCTTTCCGTGCCTTTTCCGTGATCATTGTCTAAAATCAAGGGCGCTTTTCAAATCAATAAGCCGGTTCTTTGTTAGGCGCGTTAGACAATCTGAATTAAAGCCTGACCACCCTGTGCCGTTTTCCGCGGGCTGAGTTTCAAAATCACAAATCTCGTCACGTAAAGCGACCCACTTTCGCTCTGTTTGGGCGAGCGCGTCTTTGTCATTTTGGTTCAGCTTATCGCGAAGCCTTTTGTATAACGCATTAAGCTCAAGATCGGCTTTTTCATTGGCCTTTTCAGCGCAATAGTTGACCTCTGTTGTGGCCTTTGGAGACTTGCAGTTAATAGGTGGAGTGTCCTCGGACATGGCTTGAGGTGCGAGAAATAATTGGACACAAAGTGTTGCGGTAAAGATTAGGGATGATGACTGCACAGGTACCTCGGTTGTTGTGTTGGGTTGAGTGAGGATGGGATCAAGTCTAGTGAGGATGAGTGAGGATGGGGTCAAGTGAGGATGGGGTCAGGTCTTGACTTATGCCTCGCCGTGACGGCGGTGCAGAAATCGCAGGGTCAAGAAACGGCAGGATCAGGTCTTGACTTGTGCCACAGGGAGAACTCAAGACCTGACCCCATCCATTCATCCGTTCACTCCTCAGAAAGGCATAAGTCAAGACCTGACCCCATCCGCTTGACCCCATCCGCTTACATCCCCCGCGTCTACCATGCGATCGCCTTCCCGTGCCGGAAGAAGCCGCCGCTCGGGCCGTCGTCCGGCAGGGTCGCGGCCCAGATGATGCCCGCGGCGCCCTCGGCCAGGGTCAGGGGCGCGTCCGGCCCGCCCATCTGGGTGCGCACCCAGCCGGGGCAGACCGAGTTCACCTTGACCCCGGTGTCGCGCAGTTCGTCGGCGAAGATGCGGGTGACGGCGTTGAGCGCCACCTTGGAGAGCCGGTAGGCGGGACAGCCGCCGTTCATCTCGCTGAGCTGGCCCATGCCGGAGGAGACGTTGACCACGCGCCCCCGGCCCTGCATCAGCGGGATCAACAATTGGCATAGGCGAAGCGCAGCCAGGGTGTTGGTCTCCAGGGCCAGGCGGATGGTGTCGAGCTCGGCCTCGAAGATGCCGGCGGCGGGGCTGCCGGGGCCCGGGTCTGGGAAGATGCCGGCGTTGTTGACCAGCACGTCGATGCGTCCGAACCGCGCCGCCAGCTCATCGCGCAGGGCCAGCGCGGAGGCCGGCGCCGTCACATCCAGTGACACAAAAAGCACGTCGTGTCCGTCCGCCGCCAGTTCCGCGACCGCAGTCCGGCCCTCGGCCTCGCGCCGGGCAGTCAGGATCACCCGGTAGCCGCGCTCTGCGAGCTGGCGGGCGGTCTCCAGGCCGAGGCCGCGATAGGCGCCGGTGATGACGGCGGTCAGGGGAGGGGGCATGGCTGAGGTCCTCTGTCGTTGGGCACGAAGGTGCGTGGGGCAGAGAGTGGGCCCCTGCTGCCCCTATTCCAAGCCTGGCCCTGCGTCGCCCGGGTCCGGCCGGGTCCGACCGGCCCTTGGCGACCCTGCCCGGCGGGTCGTCGCGGCCCGGTGCCGCCGGAGCGCCGAATAGCCCTTTATGCGTGATCCCGCCGGCAGAAGCTATACTGGGGGAACCGGAATCTCTTGGTGGATCGTCAACTGGTGGGTCTTGCTACGCTTGTTCAAGCCGGGGCGTTTCGCGGGACCGCGCGCCGTCGGCGCCCGTCTTCCCGTCCTCTGGCGGCGGCGCCTCGGGCGCCGTCTCCTCTTCCATCCCACTCGGTTTGCAGGTCGGCTTGCGCTTCTCGCCGAGCAGATCGACGACGACCATCTCGCAATGACAGGAGGTCACCGACGAGCTCGGCCCGCGATGGCCGCCGTTCCCGATCCCGTGCATTGGGACCCGCCCGCGAGATTGCAACTGACACCGGTAGCGGCCCCGTTCCGGAACAGGGTGGCGGTGATGGACAGGGACCCCGACGGTACCCTTCCGATCATACTGCCGGCGGTGCAGGCGACCGGCATCACCTGCTGGACGAACGACTCGGTGGTGCTGAGCGCCTGGGGTCCGAATACGGTCGTATAGGACGGCAAGCTGGTGCCGGGGAGCACGACGAACCGGCTGATCAGAATATTGCGTCCGCCGCCCCCCGTGCTCGGTGTCGCGGGTGCCCAAGACGAGGTGGCGGTGCTGTAGGTCAACACCTGGCCCTCGGACGGGGCCGTGGCCGCGACCGCGCGGCCCTGGAGCCGGATCACGGTGGCGCTCGCACTCCCCGCCGTCGAGCTGATGTCGCCCCCCAGGGCCGGCAGCCGGGCCGCGTTGAGTGTGCCCGAGAGTGCCGTGGTCGGGATCGACGCCTGACCGGTCACGGCGCCGGTGCCGTTGCCCACCAGGAACCCGGACAGGGTCGTGGCCCCGGTGCCCCCGTTCGCGACCGGGACCAGGCCCAGGCTGACCACCGGGGTGCTGGTGCCGTTGGCGACCGAGATTGCACCCAGGCCCGAGACCTGGGTCACGGTTCCGTTGCCCTTGGCGTTGAAACTGGCCCAGTCGGCGGCGGACAGGAAGCCGCTGCTCCCGCTCCCCGCCTGGGCGAGGCTGATGGCGGGCGTGCTGTTGCCGTTGACGACGGACAGGGGCGCCCCCGCGGTCACCGGACGGCCAGCCGCGTCCCGCGGGCCGACCCGGGCCGTGCTGCCCGGGTCCGCGTCGGGGCGGGGCCCTGGGGGTCTGCCGAAACAACTGAAACGTGACATCAGGGCGATGGAAGGGCGCAAGGAATCCGGGCAGGACTCAGCAATTCCCGCTCGCCCGCCGCGTGGTCGGCCAAGGCGAGCGCGCGGCGGCAGCTCTTGTGCGTGGTTCGCCGATCATTTGAAGATCGCCTTTAGCCGCGCCACCTCGGCGTCGCTCCAGCCTTGCGGTTCGGTCAGCGCCAGCCATGCGTCGATGTAGTGTGCCGACGCGAATTCGTGTCCGAAGCCCTTCGGGGTCTCGCCGACCACCATGTCGGCAGCCAGTTGCAGCATTGTCACGAGCGGAAACCAGCGCAGGTCGGGCGACACGTCGGGGCCGCGGGGTGCCTGCAGCCATTGCGGCTCTCGCCACGCCGACTGTGGACTGAAGAAGGTGATCGGGTCGCTCGCGTACTGGAGGAAGGCGATCCGAAAGGCCCCCCAGGGTTGGTCGCCGCGGTCCAGTCCGCCGTCCTGGTTCATGAATCGCACCACCGACCCGCCGCGAAAGCGGGGCAGCCAGGCGGGCGATCCGGGATCGCGCTGATCGGTCATGCGCCGCCAGGTGTCGTTGCGGAAGGGTGGGCCGCTCCAGAGTGCGCCGTTGAACGGGTCATCGATGATGTCATAAAGATCGAACGAGCGATCGGAGTTCAATGAACCCAGGCTCAATCCGTTGAGGTAAAGCCTCGGCCGCGCGTCGCGGGGCAGGCTGCGCCAGTAGCCATAGACCTCCGAGAACAGGACGCGGGCCATTTCGGCGCCATACGCGCCCTCGGTCAGCAGTGCGAGCGGGCTGTTCAGATACGAATACTGGGCCGCCACCGTGGCAATGTCGCCACGATGCAGGTACTCGACCGGGTCCTGCGACGCTGCATCGATCCAGCCGGTGCCGGTCGGTGTCACCAGCAGCAGTACCGAGCGTTTGAAGCCGCCCACGCGCTTTAATTCTTCCAGTGCCAGACGCGCTCTGCGTTCGGGACTGTCGGCTGAATTCAAGCCGACATAGACGCGGATCGGCGCCGGCAGCGGGGCCGAAAAAAAATCGCTCAGGGCTTTGGCGTCGGGTCCGCCCGCCACGAAACTGCGGCCCTGGCGGCCGAGGTCTTCCCAATTGATCAGGGACGCCAGGCTGCCGGTCTGGTCGGAATGGGTCGGCTGCGGCAAATCGGGCTGAATCAGCGCATCGAGTTGCTGAAACGAACGATCGGCGACATGCAGCAGGCCGCTCAGCAAAACCCCGTCGATCACGGACCAGAACAGCGCGACCGCGGCAACGATACCGAGGAGATGTGAAATTCTCGGCGGCACGAAACGCCGCAGTTGGACCGAAAGAACCCGAAACACCCAGCGGAACGCGCGGGCCAGCGCCAGCACGACGACGAACACCAACACGGCGATCGGGCCGAGCAGCAACGGTTGCAGGCCGGTTGACTCCTCCATGCCCATCAGCTCGCGGAGCGCGTTTTGCCAATGGGTCGCCTGCCACAGAAAACTGACCGCGACCACCAGGCAGAGCAGCGCCGCGCCGGACTTGATGACGATCGCGGTGCGCCGGCGCCATACCGGCAACTGCAGATAGTCCCACAGGGCTAGCGTCGCGACGCCAAGGCCATAGCCGGCCGAAAATGACAGGCCGGAAAGAATGCCCTGAATTAAAAACGGCCTTGGCAGCAGCGAGGGGGTCAGAGAAAAGGCGAAGAACAGAGTCCCGACGAGTAGGCCGACAACATTTGGATACATAG
The DNA here is from genome assembly GCF_002813775.1 of Candidatus Thiodictyon syntrophicum. NCBI lineage: Bacteria > Pseudomonadati > Pseudomonadota > Gammaproteobacteria > Chromatiales > Chromatiaceae > Thiodictyon > Candidatus Thiodictyon syntrophicum. Next base: position 3,785,088 of record NZ_CP020370.1, on the reverse strand, counting down.
GCTTCGTATTCTCTCCGACTGAGCAACCGCGACGGTACGAGGATCGGCGGCAGTATAGCCCACTTCAGGTCTCTCACCCGCCGACTGAACGCGGCGCAGGGGATGTCACAGCGCCTCCTCCCAACTGCGCGAGAGCCGCGCGGCACAGTGTATGAGCCCCACCATGGAATAGGTCTGGGGGTAGTTGCCCCAGAGTTCGCCGGTCTCGGGATGGATATCCTCGGAGAGCAGCCCCAGTGCATTGCGCCGGTCGAGGATGGACTCGAACAGCCGGCGCGCCTCCGCGCGTCGGCCCAGGGCGGCCAGGGCGTCGATGTACCAGAAGGTGCAGATGGTGAAGGCGGTCTCGGGCCGGCCGAAGTCGTCCTCCACCCCGTAGCGCAAGAGTAGATCGCCGCGTCTCAGGGTCCGCCCGATCGCCTCGACGGTGCCGATGAAGCGGGGGTCCTCGGCAGCGACGAAATCCAGTTCGTGCAGGAGCAGCAGGCTCGCATCCAGGGTGTCGCCATCGAAGGTGGCAACAAAGCTGCCCAACGTCGGGTTCCAGGCCCGCGCGGCGATCTCGGCGTGCAGGCGATCGGCCGCCTGCCGCCACTGCGCGGTGCGCTCGGGCAGCTCTAGCACGCTCGCAATCCGCGCCAGGCGGTCGCAGCCGGCCCAGCACATCACGGCGGAGAAGGTGTGAACGGCCGGGCGGTTGCGCAGTTCCCAGGGGCCGGCGTCCGGCTGGTCGAAGACGGCAATGGCCAACTGACCCAAATGCTCCAGCCGCTCGAACAGGGCCGGGTGACCGGCGAGCGGCAGGCGGCGGTCGAAGAAGGCGTGGGTCGCGGCCAGGATGACACTGCCGTAGACATCGTTCTGAACCTGGAGATGGGCCTGGTTGCCGATCCGCACCGGCCCCATCCCGCGGTATCCCGGCAGGGCCGGGGCGATGCGCTCATCGAGGTCGACCCGGCGGGTGATCCCATAGCAGGGTTTGAGCATCCGGTCCTCGCTCTCGGCGACGATATTGGCGATATAGCCGAGATAGGCCTCCATGGCGCGCGTGGTGCCCAGGCGGTTGAGCGCGCTGACCACGAAGTAGGCATCGCGCAGCCAGCAGAAACGGTAGTCCCAATTGCGTTGGCTGCCGGGGGCCTCCGGGATCGAGGTGGTCAGGGCCGCGACGATGGCCCCGGTTTCCTCGAAATTGCACAGCTTCAGGGTGATGGCCGCGCGGATCACCGCCTCCTGCCACTCGAAGGGGATGGACAGGGCGCGGACCCAGTTATGCCAGTGGTCGAGGGTGCGCTCCAGGAAGCGCCGGGCGGTGTCGGCGATGCCCGCGGTCAGCGATTCGTCGCCGCCCAGGATGAAGGTGAGCGGGCCCTCGAGCAGGAAGGGCGTCTCCTCGACCACATAGGACAGCGGCGCATCGGTGGTGAGACGCAGGGTACCGGCCTGACTCTGGTAGCGGACATGGTTGGAGCCGAGCGTGATCTGCGGCGATACCTCGCCGTAGGCGAAGCGCGGACGCACCCGCACCCGCAGGTGCGGTCGGCCCTTCACGGCCACCAGCCGCCGGATCAGGGTCGGGGGACGGAACATCCGCTCGAACTGCACGAAACGGGGGACGAAATCGGTGACCTCGATGGCGTTACCCGCCTGGTCCTCGAGCCGGGTGACCAGGACCGCCGAATTGATCTGGTACCACTGCCGGGTCTCGGCCAGGGGCCCGACCAGCTCGCAGGCGAAATAGCCGCCATTGTCGGGCTCCTCCGGCCGATAGGACCGGGGGCCGTTGAGCAGGCTGCAAAACACCGGGTCGCCGTCCAGGCGCGGGTAGCCGCACCAGACCACGGTGGCGTAACGGTCGATCAGGGCGGCCAGGGTCCCGTTGCCGATGACCCCGAGGTCCAGGTCGCTGGTCTCTTGTCTCATCATGTCTGTCTCATTGAATGCGCCGCCAGGCCTTCAAGCCAGTCGCGCACGGCGGCCGGTGATGGCAGCCGCGACTGCGCCAGGGTCGGTTCCCGTTCCCCGACGCGGATGGAGAGGCCGCCGAGCGCGTTGACCACGGCGAAGCCGTCCTCGTCGGTCAGGTCGTCGCCGACGAAGACCGGGGTGCGCCCGGCATAGGGGGGCTGCCCCATGAAACGCCGGATGGCCGCACCCTTGCCGGCCGCGGCCGGCAGCAGCTCGACGACCAGCTTGCCGGCCTGGAGGCGAAAGGCCGGGCCCAGTCGCTCGGCCGCGCGTCCCGCCAGGGACCGGACCTGCGCCTCCCACTGCGGGGCCAGCCGGTAGTGCATCGCAAGCGCATGGGGCTTAGGCTCCAGGATGACACCGGGCAGGCGGTTCGTCCCTTCCCGCAGGAGCGCGACAATCCCGGCCAGGGCCTCATCGACCGGCGGCGCTGGCGCGGTCTCGGTCCCGCCCAGGCGCCACTGCGCGCCGTGGGTCCCGGCCGCATCGAAGCGGCCGGGAAAGAACCGGTCGATGTCGCTCAAGGGTCGGCCGCTCACCAGGGCCAGGGCCCCGCCCAGACCCTGGGCCAGGGTCGCGATCCGGGCCGCCAGCCCGGGCGGCACCCGCACCGCCTGGGGTTCGGGCGCCAGCTCGAGTAGGGTCCCGTCGATATCCAGAAAGAGCGCCCACTCGCGTGCCCAGTCGGGATACTCCCGCGGACTGGGGGGATGGCCCGGTGGTCCCGGCACGGGCGGGCCGCTCATCGGCGACCCCCGCGCCGCCGCCAGTTGAAGGGGGCGGTGACCTCCACGATCTGGTCCTCGATCCGCTGGCGCTTGCGCAGACGGGCGGCCTCCAGGAGCATCCGCCCGGCCCAGAAATAGATATTGTGCTCGCTGACCAGGGCGCGCATCAGGTGCATCCGTTCGCGTCGCTGCTCGCGCGGCATCAGGAGGGCGCGATGGATCGCCTCGGCCATGGCGCCGCTGTCGTAGGGATTGACGATCAGGGCCTCCAGCAGTTCCCGCGAGACCCCGGCGAAGCTGCTCAACACCAGCACCCCGTCGTCGTCGTCGCGGGCGGCGACGAACTCCTTGGCCACCAGGTTCATGCCGTCGTGCAGGCTGGAGACCAGGCACAGGTCGGCCGCGCGGAACAGGGTGAAGACCTGCTCGGGCTCGTGGTGCCGGGCGACCAGGGCAATGGGCCACCAGCCGGGCCGGCCGAAACGCTGATTGACCCCGGTGGCGACCGCCTCGGCCTCGGCCTGGGTCTGGCGATAGGCCGGCAGTTTGCTGCGGGTCGGGGCCGCGATCTGCAACAGGGTGAAGCGGCCGATCCATTCCGGATGGTGCTCGAGCAGGTTCTCCACGGCGCGGAAGCGGTCGGCGATTCCCTTGGTGTAATCGAAGCGCTCGACGCCCACGGCCAGCAGCACCGCGGGATCGAGGTCATAGGACCGGCGCACCTGGACGCGGCACTCGGCCACCGGCGGCTGGCCGACCAGCGCGGTGGGCGGCCACTCGATCGAGATCGGGTAGGGACGCACCAGGGTGGTCCGGCCGCCGGTGCGCGCGGTGCTCTGCTCACGGTCGATGTGGCACTCCAGGAAGCGGTCGACCGAATCCAGGAAATTCAGGCAGTGGAACTGGGTGTGGAAACCCAGGATGCTGCTGCCCAGCAGCCCTTGCAGGATCTCCTCCCGCCAGGGGCAAATGCCGAAGACCTCGGGGTTGGGCCAGGGGATGTGCCAGAAGGTGATGATGGTGGCGCCGGGCAGGCGTTCCCGCACCATCTGAGGCAACAGGGCGAAGTGATAATCCTGGACCAGGACCAGCGGGTTGGGTGATTGCGCCTCGGCGACCACCGCCTCGGCGAACTTGCGGTTCACCGCGACATACTGGGCCCAGTCCGAGGCGCGGAAGGTCGGCCGCACGAAGACGATATGACACAGTGGCCAGAGCCCCTCGTTGGCCAGGCCATAGTAATAACCCTCCTGCTCCTCCTCGGAGAGCCAGACCCGCCGCAGGGTATAGGCGGGGGCCTCCGGGGGGACCTGGAGGTGGTCCTGGCGGTCCACGGTCTGTTCGTCTGCCGAGCCGCTGCCATGGGCGATCCAGGTCCCGCCGCAGGCGCGGGTGATCGGCTCCAGTGCCGTCACCAGCCCGCTGGCCGGGCGCTGGACGCGGATGGTGTCGCCCTCCCGGTTGTGGATATAGGGCTCGCGGTTGGAGACCACGATGACCTCGGCCCCCGGCAGTTCGGACTTGAGCAGGTGGCGCAGCGTATCGGGGTTCCAGTCGACCCGGATCGCCTCCGAGATCCCGCGCGGCACGTCCAGGTCGCGCAGCATCTCGCGCATCTCTGCGACCAACCGGGCGATTTCCGGTTCGGGTTCAGGCTCGGGCGCCCTCCCGGAGACGATCGGGGCCAGGCCCTTGCGTACGGCCCGCACCCAACCCCGGCGCACCGCGAGGGCAACCGCGACCGTGACCGCCGCGATCACCAGCCCGAGCGCGGCGATAAAGACGGCCAGGTAGCGCTCAAGCTTCGCGCCGCGCCGCTCGATAAAGCTCAGATCATGGACGATGATCAGGTCCCCCAGATCGATCTTATCGTGGCTGAGTGGAAAAACCGCGGTGAGCACCGCCCCGTCGCTACGCGGTGCCACGGTGAAGGCGGGCGCGCCGCCCGCCCGCCGCGGGCATCCAAGGGTCTTGGGCCAGGTGGTGGAGCGGTGGGACAGGCGGCCGTCGGGGGCGCACAGACCGACCGCCAGCAGCCGCTCGTCCCGCGTAATGTGCTGAAACAGCAAGTCGATCCGGGGACCGGCCGCGTCCTTGACCAGGCGTGCGACGGTGTCGTTGATGGAGTCGAAGACCAGTTGGGAGCGCGACTCCACGTCGGCGCGGAACCAGCGCTGGAGCAACTCGCTGAGCACCGGGGTGGCTGCCCAGGCGATGCCCCCCAGGACGAGGAGCAGGGGGACGATGAATCTCAGGGCCATACGCATGAGGGTGTCTGCCGCGGAGTGGGGGGAGAAGGGGCTGCCGCCCACCCCGCGAGCGACGGCAGTGGGTGCGTCTCTTGTCCCCGGTTGGTAGGGGCACCGAATTCAGCGCGGCGCCCGGCGGCCTTACTCCCCGTGCCCCCCACGGGGACCCGTCAACATCCCGGGCTTGTTCGTCGATAGTGCGCCCGCCGGCACGATCAAGCCTTGAGGTTACCGCAGAAGCAGCCAAATGTCCCGGTGTTCCAACCCGGCCACCTCGAGGCTCGTATCCGTTGCGGCAAGAGTACCTGGCTGGAGATATGATCAAGGCCGTCTTTCACCATCTCGGCGCAGGGGAACGCGAGAGCGGCTGAGCGATGCGCTCCGGCCAGGCGCGCACTGGATGTTCGACCAGGTGGTAGAAGGCCATACCGGCAATGTTGCAGCCGATCCAGGCGACGATCAGACCGCCCAGGTGTAAGGCCGGTTGTGTGCCACCCCAGCGGGCGAAGCCGGAATTTGATCAGCAGCGCAATGGGAAAATGTATCAGGAACAACGTCGCACCCCTCAACACACCGGAACAGTGACCGTGAAGACTGATTCGCAACCCCCGCAAGATGTCATAGCGGAACTGAACTGTAGCCACCCGATGGACGCCAATGACGGGGACCGGTCCCGTCTTCCGGCATTCTTCGCCTTGGCCTTCGCGTGGTCCTGGACATGCTGGCTTCTGGCGCCCGCCATCAAGGCCCGGTCTGCCCTGGCGGCCGGAGTGCTGTCCGGTCTCGGCGGCTTCGGACCCGGCGTCGCGGCGGTGGCCATGGTCGGATACGGAGGCGGTCGCGCGGCGTTGCGCGCATGGCTCGGGCGCTGTCTGCAATGGCGCATCGGTTGGCAGTGGTTCGCGCTGGCCTTCTTCCTGCCCCTGGCATTGATGGCGTCGGCAGCACTCATGCACACCGCGCTGGGCGGCGCGCTGGGGGCCTCGCCGGTCGCCGGACACCTGCCGCTCGCGGCGGCGAACCTGGTGCTGATTCTGCTGCTGGGCGGCCCGCTGGGCGAAGAGTTCGGCTGGCGGGGCTACGCCTTGCCCACGCTGCAAACGCGGCACGGCTGGCGCGTCGCGAGCCTGATCCTGGGCGCGGTGTGGGGACTGTGGCACCTGCCGTTGTTCTTCACTGCCGACACGCTGCAGGGCCGGATTCCGCTCCTGCCATTCCTGCTGTCCACCGTCGCCCTGTCGGTCGTGTTCGCATGGCTGTACAACCGCAGCCGCGGCAGTGTGCTGCCGGCGCTGGTACTGCACACCGCGGTGAACTGGTGGGCCTGGGTCGTGCCCGGGCTGCTGGCGGCTGGCGGTTCTCGGCAGTTCGCCCTGGTGTTGGGCCTGCTCGTGCTGCTGGCGATCGGGCTGTTGGCCTGGCCGAACCGTCGTGCCTGGGCGGCCCGGCCTTCAGACTCCAAGGACTGACCTTTGGCAGGAAAAAGCGCCGTCCGTTGCGGAAATCAAGCCACTTGACCCAACCCGCGCCGCCGGCATTCATCACCTTGCCTATGCCGAACATCCGGGACACAATGGGCCAGGGATAGCGGCCTCCTGGTGCCAATCCCGCAACGCGGCGCGCCGAACTCTTATGGGCCTTGCGGGGATAGCAGGCGCGTCTGTCCATTTCAGAGCCAGCGCATCTTTTGGTACACACCCTTCGTGGCAGCCGCGAACCGCGTCATTCTGTCAAAGCTTCGCGGGGCGCGGGGGGATGCGCGGCCCGATTCCGATCTTGCGCGGGCGCGTCAATGTCCGGCGAATGCCCGCGCAGGATTGGGTTTTGGAATTTCATCGCCGGATTGCTCGGCGACGCTGTATAACACAGGAAAAGGTAACGCCAATGCATCCTGGTTTTTTTAATCACCTCTTGCTCATCGGCAAGTTTGAACTCAAGAGGAGTTTTGTAACCCGCAGTGGTCTGCTGTCGATAGTGACCTTTGCCGTGGTGTGGTGTGTGATTCTGCTTTATCCGCTGCGCCTTGCTGCCGAACTGTTGGTGCAGGAAAAGGGCTTGATGCAAGGCTTCAGCTTTTTTGACGTCATTGGTTTTGGTTCGCTACAGCAATGGCTCGTTCCTGAATTCGGCCTGTTTTGGCATTTTGCGCTGGTTATCTTCCCGCTGTTGAGCATTATGCTTGCCGCCGATCAAACCTGTTCTGATCGTGATCGCGGTACCTTGCGGTTTATCGTCGTGCGTAGCAGCCGCGACCGTGTATTCTTCGGCCGCTTTGCCGGCATTATGGTGATTCAGGTGCTGTTGATCGGTGCCGCCGCATTAAGCACCCTGGCGTTGGTGCTGTATCGTGATGCCGCGCTCTTTTCTTCTGCATTGCCTGCCCTGCTCGTCGTCACCGTCAATGTAATTTTGGCCGTTCTTCCCTTCACCGCCATGATGGCGGCGTTATCCGCCAAGGTTAAATCGGCGCGGCAGGCAACTGTCTGGGCGATTTTGATCTGGACATTTCTGGCCGCCATTATCGGCGGTCTTGCTTACTATCTGCCGACACTTGCTTTTCTGACATTGCTGGTCCCCGGCTATCAATTATCCAACCTGGCGGAACTGTCAGGCTGGCACACGCTGCAATTGGCGTATGTTCCCCTGTTGCAAAGCCTTGTTTTATTGGCTGTGGGGCGCTGGATAATGGCAAGGCAAACGCTATGAAATCACCGCTTATTCTCTGTCAAGAGCTGACCCACGTCTATTCCGGCAAAGTCGCCCTCTCCAATGTCAGCTTTGAACTGGACGCGGGTGAACCGGTCGGCCTGGTCGGTCCCAATGGGGCCGGTAAGACCACCTTGCTCAGTATCCTGTCCGGTTTCTTGCGTCCCACGTCGGGCGCCGTCAGGTTGTTTGGTCAGCCGCCGGGTGCAACCCAACTCATCGGCAAGGTCTCAGCGCTGCCCCAGGTTGCAAGACTGGACCCCGGCTTTACCATCATCGAACAACTGGTCTTTTATGCCCGGCTACAGGGATTAACAACGCAACAAGCAGCCCTGGAAGCAGGCCGGGTGTTGGAAGAGGTATCACTGACAGAGGCGACCCATGAAAAACCGCCGGCGCTCAGCCATGGCATGGCCAAGCGGGTGGCGATTGCCCAGGCGCTGATCGGTAAACCGGCGCTGATCTTACTGGATGAACCGACCGCGGGGCTCGATCCTGTCAATGTCCGAACGGTGCGTTCGATCATTGCCGAACGGTCGCCGGCGACAACCTTTATCATCAGTTCCCACAATTTGGCTGAACTTGACCGGTTGTGCAAGCACATTTTGCTGCTGGAGAACGGGATGTTACAGCCGCAGACCAGTGGCCTGAACGAAGAACAGGCCGCCATTCGCTATATTACTCTGCAAATGGAAACAGGCCCGGCGCGGGAAGTGATAGCGCAACTCCAGGCTTTAGAAGGTGTGCTGCAGATCACCAACCCGCAGAAGAATGAGTTTATCGTGGCCTATGACCCTGACCTGCAACCGCATATGGATCTGCAACTGATGCAGTGTATCAATAGTCAGCACTGGCAATATCGGCAGTTAAGCCACGGCAAGACCTTGGAAGAAAAGCTTTTCTTTAGGGGCTAAGGGCATTCTGACATATCATTTTTACTAAGCGGATGCCAAGTGGTCACCCCGATTGCCTTCTCCGGCATCGCGCCCCCCAAGGTCGCCCAAAGGGGGCATCTCCACATTGCACGGAGGGGACACTACTACTTTGGGTTAACAGGGTCGCGCAGCGGTTCGCGGCGTTGGTCCGGTTGCGCTAACCTGTGGGTCCGTGCAGCGCGGTCAGCGGACCGCAACCGCGACGGCCCGCCGCTTCCCCGCTCACCTCACCCGACCAGCCCATGGACTCTTCACCAGCCCCGGACCCCCGCCCGCTCGCTATCCTGCTGATGGGCCCCACCGCCGCCGGCAAGACCGAACTGGCGGTGGAGTTGGTACGGCGCCTGCCGTGCGCGATCGTCAGCGTGGACTCGGCCATGATCTACCGGGGCCTGGACATCGGGACCGCCAAGCCGGGGCCGGCGGTACTGGCGGCGGCGCCCCACCGGTTGATCGATATCCTGGACCCGTGCGAGTCCTATTCCACCGCACGCTTCCGCACCGAGGCCCTGGCGGCGATGGGCGAGATCAGCGCCGGAGGCGGTATCCCCTTGCTGGTGGGCGGCACCATGCTCTATTTTCGCGGACTCCAGCAGGGGTTGGCGCGGTTGCCGGACGCGGACGCGCCGATCCGTGCGGCCCTGCTCGCGGAGGGCGAGCGGCTCGGGTGGGCGGCGCTGCACCGGCGGCTGTCCCTGGTTGACCCGCCCACGGCCGCCCTGGTCCACCCCAACGACCCCCAGCGCATCCAGCGTGCCCTGGAAGTCTACGCGGTCACCGGCGAGCCCATGAGCACCCTGATCGGGCGCGGTAACGCGGAGGGCGGCGACTTGCCCTATCGGTTGCTCAAGCTGGTGCGGTCGCCGACGGACCGCCAGACCCTGCACGGGCGCATCGAGCGGCGCTTCCGTGCGATGCTGGAGCAGGGCCTGGTCGCGGAGGTGCAGGGCCTCTGGGCGCGCGGCGACCTGACGACGGAACTGCCGTCCATGCGCTGCGTGGGCTATCGGCAGGTCTTGAAATTTCTCTTAGGGGAGTACAGTTTCGACGAAATGCTGCACCGCGGCATCATCGCGACCCGACAACTGGCAAAACGCCAGTTCACCTGGTTGCGTGCCGAGGCCGATTGTCATTGGCTGGCCGACGAGGGAGAGCCGCTGGCGCGGGCACTTGCGTTGATCGCGGCCCGGCGCGACCGGCCTTGAGGGTCGTTTGAACGCTCGCGCGCTAGAGCCGCGTTTCTAGCGGACCTGGAAGCCGGCAACCCCGCGAATCACGCCGCGAGGCCGGAAGCAACCAGAGAATATATGGACAGGATTAACAGGATTCTGCAGGATTAACAGGATCAAGAACACCGTGACGTCAGTCATCGGCACTTCCGGAAATCCTGTAAATCCTGAAAAATCCTTTTAATCCTGTCTATTTATCACCAGCAGGCGCGGTTTTCGATGCTGTGTGCGGCCTCCGACTCGTCGGTTTGCGGCGAAGCATCGTGAGGATGATCGGGCGCCCCGAGAGACCGTAAAGGCGATACACTTAAGACTCATCGATTGCGTGGCTCGGCATGTCCCGGCTGCAGACCACGCACGCCGACGCCCGCGCCAGTCGCGGCCGGTCAGGCATTCAAGCCGGGCAAATCTTCTCGGTAACGACTACAACAAGGAGCCAAAGCCATGTCCAAGGGCCAAAGCCTGCAAGACCCCTTCCTCAACGCCCTGCGCAAGGAGCGCATCCCGGTCTCGATCTTTCTGGTCAACGGGATCAAGCTCCAGGGTCAGATCGAGTCCTTCGACCAGTTCGTCGTGCTGCTCAAGAACAACGTCAGCCAGATGATCTACAAGCACGCGATCTCCACCGTGGTGCCGGCCCGCAACGTCAAGCTGCCGCCGACCGGGGATGAACTCGACGAGACCGGGAATGCCTAGGGCACCAGGTCTGTCGTGATCGACCGGCCGAGTTCCGGCGAGCGCGCCATCCTGGTCCACCTGGACCTGGGCGGCACGGCCGAAGCCGACGAGCGTGAGGAATTCGCGCTGCTGGCCAGCTCCGCCGGCGCCCTGGTGGTCGGCGCCCTGGGGGGCAGCCGCAAGGTGCCCGACGCGCGGCTCTTCATCGGCAGCGGTAAGGCCGTGGAGTTGAAGGACCTGGTGGCTGCGACCGGGGCCGAGCTCGCGGTCTTCGCCCACCCGCTCTCCCCGGCCCAGGAGCGCAACCTGGAGCGTCTGCTCGAGTGCCGGGTGGTGGACCGCACCGGTCTGATCCTGGATATCTTCGCCCAGCGGGCGCGCTCCTTCGAGGGCAAGCTCCAGGTGGAACTGGCCCAGTTGCGCCACCTCTCGACCCGCCTGGTGCGCGGCTGGACCCACCTGGAGCGGCAGAAGGGCGGCATCGGCCTGCGCGGTCCCGGCGAGACCCAGCTCGAGACCGACCGGCGGCTGCTCGCCAAGCGCATCGCGCTACTCAATCAACGGCTCGACCAGATCCAGACGCAACGCGCCCAAGGGCGGCGCGCCCGCGACAAGGCTGAACTCGCGGTGATCTCGCTCGTCGGCTACACCAACGCCGGCAAGTCGACCCTGTTCAATCGCCTGACCGAGGCGGGCGTGTACGAGGCCGATCAACTCTTCGCCACCCTGGACCCCACGCTGCGGCGGCTCGCCCTGCCGGACGGGGGGCGGGCGCTGCTGGCGGATACCGTGGGATTCGTGAGCGAACTGCCCCATGAGTTGGTGGCGGCCTTCCGCGCCACGCTGGAGGAGACCCGCAACGCCGCCCTGCTGCTGCATGTGGTGGATGCCTCGGCTGCCCATCGGGCGCGTCTGATCGCCGATGTGGAGACGGTCCTGGCGGAGATCGGGAGTCTGGAACTACCGCGTCTGGAGGTCTGGAACAAGATCGATCTGCTGGACGACGAACCCCCGCGGCTGGAGCGCGATGCGGCCGGGACGCCGGTGCGGGTCTGGCTGTCCGCCGCCACCGGGGCCGGGATCGACCTGCTGTTGGCGGCCGTGGCGGAACTGATCGACGGCGCCCGCGCGCCCCGCGTCCTGCGCCTGGGCCCGCAGGACGCCCGTCTGCGTGCCTGGATCTTTGCCCATGCCGCCGTTCTGGCCGATGAGCCCGACGATCTTGGGGGTTCGCGCCTGGAGATCCTGATCGCCCCGGGCGACTTGCGGCGCCTGGCGGCGCAGGCGCCGGGTCTGGCAGACCAACTCGGGCTGGACCAGGAGGGCGGGGGCGACGAAGAACCTGAGACTCCGGAGTGACTCACGCGTGCCGGGTTTGCGCCGCGGCGGTCCGCTGCCTACAATCGGCGGTCCGGTGTCGCGGTGCGGCCCGGTGCCCGATGCTTGATTCGGCCGCTATCGTCGGCATCTTGCTGACTGGCGCTCGGCGATCCCGATCGCGGTATTGTCCAACGGCCTCAGTCCGGCGCGCGCGTCGCTCGGGGCCTCCCCAATCACTGATGCTGACTTACGACAGACGGAGTTTCTATGGCCTGGAATGAGCCAGGTGGCGGCAACAAAGACCCCTGGAGCGGCAAGAGCGGCGGCGACCAAGGGCCGCCGGACCTCGACGAGGTCGTGCGCAAGCTCCAGGAAAAGCTCGGCGGACTGTTCGGCGGGAACAAACCCGGCGGTAACGGCGGCGCCGGTGGCGGCGGGGGATTCAATCTGCCCGGTGGGGCCCTGGCGGCGCGTACCGTCGCCATCATCATCGGCGTCTTGGTCCTGGTGTGGCTCGCCACCGGTCTCTACATCGTGGCGCCGGCGGAGCGCGGCGTGGTGATGCGTTTCGGCAAGTATCTGGACACCACGGACCCGGGGCCGCACTGGCTGATCCCCTATCCCTTCGAGACGGTCGAGAAGGTCAACGTGGACGAGGTATCGACGTTCAGCCACCAGGCGGCCATGCTGACCAAGGACGAGAACATTGTCGACGTGGAGTTGACGGTCCAATCACTGGTGCAGGACCCCGCCCAGTTCCTGTTCCAGGACCAGAACCCGGAGCGCTCCATCAAGGACGCGACCGAGACCGTGGTGCGCAAGACCATCGGCGGCAGCAAGCTGGACTTCATCCTGACCGATGGCCGCGAGGCCATCGAGACGATCATCAGGGAGCGCGTGCAGGAGCTCATGGACCTCTACAAGACCGGTCTGAAGGTCACCTCCGTCAACATGCAGCCAGCCAAACCGCCGGAGCAGGTCAAGGAGGCCTTCGACGACGCCATCAAGGCGCGTGAGGACAAGCAGCGCTCGGAGAACCAGGCCGAAGCCTACTCCAACCAGGTCCTGCCCCAGGCGCGCGGCGAGGCCGCCCGTATCATCGCCGATGCCAAGGCCTATCGGGACAAGGTGGTCGCGGAATCCGAGGGTGAGGCGTCGCGCTTCACCTCGGTGCTGGCCGCCTATCTCAAGGCGCCCGAGGTGACGCGCGAGCGGCTGTACCTCGACACCATGCAGGAGGTCTTGAGTGCGACCAACAAGGTGGTGCTCGACGTGAAGGAGGGCGCCAGCAATCTGTACCTGCCGCTCGATCAACTGATGCGGCACCGTCAGACGACCGGCGTGACGGCGCCCCCGCCGCCCGCAGTGCCGGCGGAAGCCGAGCCCCGCCCGGCGGTCGCCCGCCCCGTTGATCGTGACCGGAGGGCGCGTTGATGGATATGATAAGCAAATACAAGAACTTCCTGCCGGCCGTCCTGGTCGGTCTGCTGCTGTTGATCTGGTCATCGACCTTCATCGTCAACGAATGGCAGACCGCCATCAAGCTGCGCCTGGGTGAGATCACCGGCAGCGACTATACGCCCGGACTGCACTTCAAGGTGCCGTTGCTGAACGAGATCAAGCTCTTCGATCGCCGCATCCAGACCCTGGACTCGTCCCCCCAGCGCTATCTCACGGTGGAGCAGAAGGCGGTTATCGTCGACTACTACGTCAAGTGGCGGATCAGCAACCCCGCGCAGTTCTTCCGCTCCACCAGCGGCAGTTCCAGCCGCACCGCCAAGCTCTTGGGCGAGCGCATCGGCGGCAGTCTGCGCGAGGAATTCGGCCGACGGACCATCCAGGAGGTCGTGTCCGAGGAGCGTACTGAGCTGATGGCGGAGTTGACCAAGAAGGCCGACCTCCAGGCCAATACCCTGGGGGTGGAGGTGATCGACGTGCGGGTCAAGAAGATCGACCTGCCGCCGGAGGTCAGCGAATCGGTCTACATGCGGATGCGCGCCGAGCGTGAGCGGGTCGCGAGCGACCTGCGCGCCAAGGGCAAGGAGGCGGGGGAGCGCATCCGCGCCGATGCCGATCGCCAGCGCACCGTCATCCTGGCCGAGGCCTACAAGGAGTCCGAGGAGGCCCGCGGCGAGGGCGACGCCAAGGCGACCGACATCTATGCCGCCGCCTTCAGCGCCAACCCGGACTTCTACGCCTTCTACCGCAGCCTCAACGCCTACCGCGGCGCCTTCGGCCCCGGCGGCGACATGATGGTCCTGCAGCCCGACTCCGAGTTCTTCCGCTTCTTCCGCAACCAGGACGGCACGGCCCCGCAGTAGCCGCCAGGCCGCCGCGTCATCCCCTGACGCGGCGGCATCCGCCACGCCCATCCAGGGTACAGGCCCCCGTGGGAGCGGCTTGGGCCGCGACGCGACCGGGCAAGCTGCCATGCCCATTAGCCCCGAGCCGCCGCTGCGGCACCCAGACCCCGGCGGCGTCGCCATCCGCTGAATCGCGCTCCGGCCCTGATTCCCAGCTGCCGGATCGGCCTCAAGGGTTGGTCCGCACCTTGACCGTCAACGAACAGAAACGGTACTCGCCGACGAGGTCGATCCCGCCGGTCAGGACGGGCTCTCCGGGGAATATCAGATGCTGGGCGGACAATTCCGGGCGGCCGCGACCGATCTGCGGGTTGTCTTGGATGGCCAACGGCGCCTTGTCGAGGATGTCGCGATAAGCCTCGGCCTGCGCTTCGCCCCAAGTTTCCAGGCTGTACTGGACGATGTCGGCAAAGTCGTCCGCCGCCTTGGGGGAGAGGATCAGCAATCGCTCAAGACGTGACATCAGCACTCACTGTCTTGCCATTGCGCGCGTTCGCGAGTGCCTTTTGAGTGATCTGATTCAATAGCTCCGGGGTGTAGGCCGCGCCCTCGCCGCGCTCCAGTTGCTCGTCACCGACCGCCACCGCGGACCGCAGCACCGCCAATTTCTCGTCTTCGTCCCGCATACGACCGCTCGACCTGTTGGCCTTGAGCATAACTACGGCCACGCTGCTGGACGGGAGCCGTTGGTCCGCACAGCGGACCCTACGGGCGCGGGGCCGTAGGGTCCGCTGTGCGGACCACGGACATCTGATCTGGTCCGGGGCGCGCCGACCCGTCAGTCGACGCCCCCGGTCCGCTCAGGCGGCGGCCTTGAGCCGCTTGCGCATGGCGTGCAGGGTGGGCTCGGTGTAGCCGTTGGGGACCTCGCGGCCCTTGAAGATCAGCTCGCAGGCGGCCTCGAAGGCGGTGCCGTCGAAGGCGGGGGCCAGCGGCCGGTAGAGCGGGTCACCGGCATTCTGGCCGTCCACGACGACCGCCATCCGCTTCATCGTCGCCATCAGCTGCTCGCGGCTGACGACGCCGTGGTGCAGCCAGTTGGCCATGATCTGGCTGGCGATGCGCAGGGTGGCGCGGTCCTCCATCAGGCCGACGTTGTTGAGATCCGGGACCTTGGAGCAGCCCACGCCCTGGTCGATCCAGCGCACCACATAGCCCAGGATCGCCTGGCAGTTGAGGTCACACTCCTGCTGGATTTCGTCCGGCATCCAGGCGCGGTGCGGGTCGAGCGGGATCTGCAGGATGGTGTCGAGGCTGGCGCGGCGGCCGCCGGCGGCGATCTCCGCCTGGCGGGCGGCGACGTCGACCTGGTGGTAGTGCAGGGCGTGCAGGGTGGCGGCGGTGGGGGAGGGGACCCAGGCGCAGTTGGCGCCGGCGCGCGGGTGGACGGCCTTGGTCTCGACCATGGCGCGCATCTCGTCGGGCATGGTCCACATGCCCTTGCCGATCTGGGCGTGGCCGGGCAGACCGCAGGCGAGCCCGGTGTCGACGTTCCAGTCCTCGTAGGCCAGGAGCCAGGGGGCGCTCTTCATGTCGCCCTTGCGCAGGACCGGGCCGGCCTCCATCGCGGTGTGGATCTCGTCGCCGGTGCGGTCCAGGAAGCCGGTGTTGATGAAGATGAGGCGCTCGCGGGCGATCCGGATACACTCCTTGAGGTTGACGGTGGTGCGCCGCTCCTCGTCCATGATGCCGATCTTGATCGTATTGCGGGGCAGCCCCAAGGCGTCCTCCACCCGGGCGAAGAGGTCGACGGTGAACTGGACCTCCTCGGGTCCGTGCATCTTGGGCTTGACGATATAGATGCTCCCGGCGCGGGAGTTGCGCAGCGTTCCCGTGCCCTTGAGATCATGGACGGCGCACAGGGACGTCATCAGACAATCGAGCACCCCCTCCGGGACCTCGGAACCGTCCGGCAGCAGGACGGCGTCATTGGTCATCAGGTGGCCGACGTTGCGCACCAGCATGAGCGAGCGCCCGGGCAGGGTGAGGGTGCCGCCGGTCGGGGTGGTGTAGGTCCGGTCGGGCTCCAGGGCGCGCTCCAACTGCCGGCCGCCCTTGTCAAAGCGGGCGGTCAGGGTGCCCTTCATCAGGCCCAGCCAGTTGCGGTAGACACCGACCTTGTCCGCGGCGTCCACGGCGGCGACCGAGTCCTCGCAGTCCTGGATGGTGGTGACGGCGGACTCGACCAGGACATCGGCGACCCCGGCCGGGCTCGCCTGGCCGACCGGGTGCGCGCGGTCGAGTTTCAGTTCCAGGTGCAGGCCGTGATTGACCAGCAGGATGGCGGTGGGGGCGGCCGCGTCGCCGCGGTAACCGGCGAAGCGGGCCTCATCCTTCAATGCGGTACGGCCGTTGTCCGCCAGGTCGATGACCAACCGGCCCTGCTCCACCCGATAGCCGCGCGCATCCTGGTGGGAGCCCTGCGCGAGCGGTGCGGCCTGATCCAGGAAGGCGGCCGCCCGGGTGATGACCTCGGCCCCGCGCGCCGGGTTGTAGCCCTTGCCGCGCGCCAGACTGCCCTCGTCGGGGATCACATCGGTGCCGTAGAGTGCGTCGTAGAGGCTGCCCCAGCGGGCATTGGCGGCGTTCAGGGCATAGCGCGGGATGCTGACCGGGACCACCAGTTGGGGGCCGGCGATGCGGGTGATCTCCGGATCCAGGTTGGCGGTGGTCACGGCGAAGTCCGGGCCCTCCGGCACCAGATAGCCGATGTCGGCGAGGAAGGCGCGGTAGGCGCCCGGGTCGATGGCGTGACCCTGGCGCGCCCGATACCAGTCGTCGATCTGAGACTGGATGGCGTCACGGCGCGCGAGCAGTGCTCGATTACGCGGGGCCAGTTCGGCCAGCATGGCGGCGAAGGACCGCCAGAGGCCGTCGGGGTCGATCCCCGTACCCGGGGCGATCTCATTGTTTACCAGGTCATACAGGGGCTTGGCGATTTTGAGTCCGCCGACATCCACGCGCTCGGTCATCTGTGTTTGCTCCGGCCCCCGGGTTGCTGAGGGGGTGTCATGGTCGTGAGTGGCAGGGGCGCTGCTGTGCCCCCGGTGCAGTCGGGAGAATGTCAGGCCGCGGGGGGCCGGCTGCAAGTCGCGGGGGCGATTGTTCCGCGCCCCGCGGGACCCCGTCGCGTTCATCCGGCCCGAAATGTCTTGACAACGGCGGGCAGTTCTCACGGATCGAGCGTACCCGGGATCTCCGTCACCACAATCAGTTCTGATCGCACCGGGGCCTCGGGGTTTGTCATGATGGGTCCATTTTGTTACTCTGCACGTCGGGTTGCGGCCCTGACCCAACAAGTCGATGCCGTTGGCCCGATCTCAATGGTGGTCGGCGTCGGTCCCCCCGCGACGCAAAGCCGTGAACCCGGTCAGGCCCGGAAGGGAGCAGCCGCAGCGGTGGAAGCGGGCGCCGGGGTGTGGCTGGCGCAGGCCGCCACCCCCTTTGACGGGCGGCGGCGCCTATCCATACGCCCTACCCGTCCATCTCGTAAGTTCAGGTCCCCGTGGCCTCCAATCGCGTCGGCTCGCGGCCCGCGCGATACCTGCCGGGCCCGCATCGGTTACACTGCGCGCCACCATCGCGCCGCACCGCGGCCCCACCCCTAGCCTGGCATCCCCGCGCATGACCTATCAGGTGCTCGCCCGCAAATGGCGCCCCAAGTCGTTCGCCGACATGGTGGGACAGCAGCATGTGGTGCGCGCGCTCAGCAATGCACTGGACCGGGATCAACTGCATCACGCCTATCTCTTCACCGGTACCCGCGGGGTCGGTAAGACGACGCTGGCGCGCATCCTGTCCAAGGCCCTGAACTGCGAGCAGGGCGTGAGTTCCACCCCCTGCGGGGTCTGTTCCGCCTGCCGGGAGATCGATGCCGGGCGTTTCGTCGACCTGTTGGAGGTGGACGCGGCCTCCCGCACCAAGGTCGATCAGACCCGGGAACTGTTGGACAACGTCCCCTATGCCCCCGCCTGCGGTCGCTTCAAGGTGTATCTCATCGACGAGGTGCACATGTTCTCCAACAACAGCTTTAATGCGTTGCTGAAGACCCTGGAGGAGCCGCCGCCGCATGTGAAGTTCCTGCTCGCCACGACTGACCCGCAGAAGGTGCCGGTGACAGTCCTGTCGCGCTGCCTCCAGTTCAACCTGCGGCGCCTGCTGCCCGAGGAGATCCGCGAACGCCTGCGCTTCGTGCTGGAGACGGAGGGCCTGCCGGCTGAGCCCGCCGCCCTGGCCCTGCTCGCCCGGGCGGCGGACGGGAGTATGCGCGATGGGCTCAGTCTGCTCGATCAGGCAATCGCCTACGGCGCCGGCCAGGTGGTCGAGTCCGAGGTGCGGGCCATGCTCGGCACCGTGGGCGCGGACCTGACCTTCAACCTGGTGGAGGCCCTGGCCGACGCCGACGGCACACGGCTGCTGGCCGAGGTCGAGCGGGCCGGCGCCTTCACCCCCGACTTCGGCGAACTGCTGCGCGAGCTGATCGGCCTGCTGCACCGCCTGGCCCTGTTTCAGCAGGTCCCCGAGACGCTCGCGGCCGACGACCCGGAGCACGCGCGCCTCACGGCCCTGGCCGGGCGGATCGGCGCGGCGGACCTCCAACTCTATTACCAGATCGCACTCACCGGCCAGGCGGATCTGGCCCTGGCCCCGGACCCGCGCGCCGGGCTGGAGATGGTCCTGCTGCGCGCCCTGGCCTTTCGGCCCGGGGAGGGCCTCGTGGGTGCGGGGAGGCCTGCAGCGGCCGGGGGGCCCCGCACGGGCGAGACGCCGGGGGCGCCAGCCAGGGGCGCGCACCCGGCCGCTGCCGCCCTGGCCGCTGCCGCTGCTGCGGCCGGCGGGGGCAGCGAGTCGGGTGCAGGGCCGGTCCCGGCCGAGACGCGGGGGCCGGACCGATCCGAGCCGCCCCCGCCGTTGGATCGGTCCCCTGCACCGGCACCCTTGACCGACACGGCCGACTGGCATCGGTTGGTGGACCGGCTGGGGGTCGGCGGAATCGCCAGCCAACTCGCCCACCACTGCGGCTTCATCGCGCTTGGCGAGGGTCGCTTGACCCTGAGCCTGGACCCGGGGGCGGAGCAGTTGCGCTCCGCGGGGACCGAGGAGCGCCTGCGCGCCGCCCTGGAGGGTGCCCTGGGCGGCCCCCTGCGCCTGGAGATCCGCATCGCCCGCCCGCAGCAGGAGACCCCGGCGCAACGGCGCACCCGGGAGCAGGACGCCCGCGCTCAGGCCGCGCAGGACACCCTGGCGGCCGACCCGGTGGCCCGGCGCCTGCGTGATCAATTCGACGGCCAGTGGGTCCCGGGCAGTATCGAGCCCCTGGACTGACCGTGCCCTATCTCGTCAACCCGGCGACGCGGCCGTGCGGCCGCCGTGGCCTACCTGGAGGCAGTGTATTGTGAAAGGCGGAATCGGCGATCTGTTGAAGAAGGCGCAGCGGATGCAGGAGGAGATGAAGAACGCCCAGGAGCGGCTCGCCCAGGAGGAGGTCGTGGGTGAGTCCGGCGGTGGCATGGTGAAGATCACCATGAACGGCCAGCACCTGGTCAAGCGGGTAGAGATCGACCCCACCCTCCTGGGGGACGACAAGGACATGCTGGAGGACCTGCTGGCCGCCGCCTTCAATGGCGCGAGCCAGCGCGTAGCCGAGAAGGCGAAGGAAAACATGGCCGAGCTGACCGCGGGTCTGCCCTTGCCCCCCGGCTTCAAGCTCCCTTTTTAACTGACGGTTTGCGGATCGGCGTCACCCATGGCCCAGCGCACCCTGCTCAATCAGTTGATCGAGGCCCTGCGCTGTCTGCCGGGGGTGGGCCCCAAGTCCGCGCAGCGCATCGCCTTCCACCTGCTGGAGCGGGACCGCGAGGGCGGCAGTCGGTTGGCGCGGGTGATGGCCGAGGCCATGACCCGCATCGGTCGCTGTCGCCGCTGCCGGACCCTGAGTGAGCATGAGCTGTGCGGACTCTGCGCCAATCCCAACCGCGACCCCGGCCTGCTGTGCGTCGTGGAGCAGCCCTCGGAGATCGTGGCCATCGAGCAGGCCACCGACTACCGCGGGCAGTATTTCGTCCTCGGTGGGCGGCTCTCCCCCCTGGACGGCATCGGTCCCGAGGACCTGGGGCTGGGGCTCCTGGAAGAGCGCCTGCGCGAGGGTCTGGTCAGTGAGGTGATCCTCGCCATCAGCCCGACTGTGGAGGGCAGCGTCACGGCGCAATACATTGCCGAGTGCGCCGCGCAGGGCAACGTCAAGGTGACCCGCATCGCCCACGGCGTCCCCTTGGGCGGCGAACTGGAATACGTCGACGGCGGCACCCTGGCCCTGGCCTTCACCGGCCGGCGCGCACTGTGACCAGCAGGCACGCTTTTCGATGCTATCCACTAATGACCGACCACTGACGACCAGCCCATGACTGATACCATTTTCGGCAAGATTGCCCGCGGCGAGATCCCGGCGGACCTGGTCTACGAGGACGAGGACGTGGTCGCCTTCCGTGACTTGAGCCCCCAGGCGCCGGTCCACCTGCTGGTGATCCCGCGCAAGCCCATCCCGACGCTCGATGACGCCCAGCCCGAGGACGCGCAATTGCTCGGTCGGCTGCTGCTGGCCGCGGCCAAGGTGGCGCGGGCGGCCGGGATCGCCGAGAGCGGCTATCGCGCGGTGTTGAATTGCAACGCGGGCGGAGGGCAGGTCGTGTTTCACCTGCACCTGCACGTCCTGGGCGGACGGCCCTTCACGTGGCCGCCGGGCTGACCGTGGTGCCGCCCATCGCCGACGCGGGTCGCGGCACGGCCGGGGTCATGGTTCCGGCCACACCGCGTCGTAGGGCGGAATCATGATCAAGGCCCGCGGGACTATGCCGCCCGGGTGGCAACGGGTAGCATTGGCATCCGGTCGATCCGGTTGGGTGGTGCGCCCGGGCGCCGAGCGGGCAGGGGCGCCACTGCCGCAACGGCCGCTGGGGACACCTATGACCCACGCCGGCGCCGGGCATCGAATCGCACCGGTGGGCCGCGGCGTCGCACCGGACCCGCGGTCGCGAGTTCGGCAGTGCCGGACGCGGGACCTGACAGCAGCCAACCAGACAGGAGGGCCAGGGGGTCGCCGACCCCCGCGCCAAGACCAATGGCAGTGAATTCCAGACCCCCGGCGGGCGAGGCGCCCCCCGCATTCGAGCTCAAGGCGGCCGGTTTCACCCTGCCCGTCATCCGCCTGTTGAACGGTGACATGGAGGCCGTAGCCGAGCAGATCGGGGCCAAGGTGGAGCAGGCGCCGGACTTTTTTCACAACACCCCGGTGGTGATCGACCTCGGGGCCTTCCCGGAGTGGGCGGGGGAGGTCGAGTTCCCGCTGCTGGTGGGCCTGCTGCGCGGCTACGGGATGATCCCCTTCGGCGTGCGCGGCGGGAGCAAGTCGCAGCACGCCGCGGCGGAGGCGATGGACCTGGCCGTCCTGGGGGAGGCCTATTCGCGTTCCGCCAAGGCCGCACCGGCCGCGGCGTCGGCCGGCGCGGCGGCGCCCGAGGCGGGCCACGGCGCGGCGCCGACCTTTACCCTGGTGACCCGGCCGGTGCGCTCCGGACAATCGATCTACGCGGCGGGCGGTGACCTGTCGGTGATCGCGCCCGTGAGTTCCGGTGCGGAGCTCAAGGCCGACGGCAACATCCACGTCTACGGCGTCCTGCGCGGACGCGCCCAAGCGGGCCATCGGGGTAACGTCGAGGCGCGCATCTTCTGTCAAGACCTGCAGGCCGAACTGGTCTCGGTAGCCGGGCACTACCGGGTCGCCGAGAACATCCCGGCAGACCTGCGGGGGGTGCCGGTGCAGGTCTATCTGGACCAGAAGATCCTGCGGATCGAGAAAATTTGATGCATTAGCGGCGGGTCCAGCGTGTCCCGCCGATGCCGGCATACCCAAGAGGAGGGTCGTAACTTGGCGAGAATCATCGTAATCACGTCGGGCAAGGGTGGTGTCGGCAAGACCACCACGTCCGCCGCCCTGTCCATGGGGCTCGCGCAGCGGGGCCACCGGACCGTCGTCATCGACTTCGACGTGGGACTGCGCAACCTTGACCTGATCATGGGCTGCGAGCGGCGCGTGGTGTATGACTTCGTCAATGTCATCAACCACGAGGCCAACCTCAACCAGGCCCTGATCCGCGACAAGCGCTGCGACAACCTCTACGTGCTGCCCGCCTCCCAAACCCGCGACAAGGAGGCCCTGACCAAAGAGGGCGTCGGACGGGTGCTGGAGGAACTGTCCCAGGGCTACGACTTCATCGTCTGCGACTCCCCGGCGGGCATCGAGCACGGCGCCACCATGGCCATGTACTTCGCGGACGACGCGGTGGTCGTGACCAATCCGGAGGTGTCCTCGGTGCGGGACTCCGACCGTATGCTCGGCATCCTCGCCAGCAAGTCGCGCCGCGCCGAGACCAATGCCGAGCCGATCCGGGAATTCCTGCTCCTGACCCGCTATGACCCGCTGCGGGTAGAGACCGGGGAGATGCTGAGTGTGAAGGACGTGCAGGACATCCTGTCGCTCAACCTGCTGGGGGTGATCCCTGAGTCCAAGGCGGTGCTCACCGCATCCAATTCCGGGGTGCCGGTGATCCTCGACCGGGAGAGTGACGCCGGCCAGGCCTACGCCGATGCGGTGTGCCGGTTCCTGGGCGAAGACCTGCCGCACCGTTTCATCCAGGTGGAGAAAAAGGGCTTCTTCAACCGCCTGTTCGGAGGATAAGCCATGGGCCTACTCGACTACTTCCGCAACTCCCAGCCCAAGGGGACGGCGAACGTGGCCAAGGAGCGGCTGCAGATCCTGGTCGCCCATGACCGGGCCGAGCGCCATCGCCCCTCCTATCTGCCCAAGCTCCAGCGCGAGATCCTGGACGTGATCCGCAAGTACGTGGACGTCGACATGAACTCCGTGTCCGTCAACTACGAGCAAGAGGAGTCCCACGAGGTCCTGGAGCTCAACATCATCTTGCCCGATACGGTCCGCAATATGATGTGAGCGCGGCGGCGCGACCGGGACGGCGCGGGCCAGGGGGATGGCGGCGCGGCGTTCGGTCCGCACAGCGGACCCTACGGGCAACGAGCCATCCCGACAGCATGTCGATGAGCCCGGATGGTCGCCGACGGGGCCATTGGGAACCAACTATGGTGAAAACGCCGCCAATAACGTCGGCAGCGTCGGTTTCCCGCCCGGGGTCAATGTCTGGCTGGACCTGGAGGGGGTCAACGCCGGGGCCTCGGCGCAAGCGGTTTCCGACCACCGCCGGGCGGGCTAGAAATCTGCGCGCCGCTCGACCGTCCTGGCCGCCTCGACGACGACCCCCGGGAAGTCGATGACCGCATCGCCGGGGTCTTCCATATTGCGGATGCGAAGGTCATAGGTGCCGGGCGGGAGCCCGATGCGTTCGCCCGCATCTGCGATCGAGTCGGCGCCGATGCGTTGCGGCTCTGCACCCGCGGCACCGGGGCTTGAGATCTCGAACCGGGCCTTGACCGGCAGTCCGCCCTTGCGGGCGATGACCCTGAGGGTGCCGCCCGCAAATTCGCCGGTCTTCTGCACGCTCTTTCCGGCCTCGATCGGGATGTCCGTGAATCGGCGCACCGCCTCGCCGAGGTCCTCCTGGTTCTGGATCACCAGGTCGTAGGTCCCGGGCAGGAGCTCGATGGTCGCGCCCTCGATCCCGATCGGACCGCTGGCTACCGGTTCGTCCGTCCCAGCGGTCGCCTCGCCGGCCCGCAAGACCTGGTACCAGGCATTGAAGGGCCGGCGGTTGCGCAGGGCCTTGACCATGAGGTCACCGCCGGAGAAGTCGGCAACCTGCTCGATGGTCTCGCCGGCCGCGACCCGCAGTCCCGTGAAGGTCAGGGTCGGGGTCGCGGTCTCCTCCCGTTCCCTGACCACCAGGTCATAGGTCCCGGGCACGAGCCTGATGACCTCGCCCTGATCGGCGATCGGATGCGACGCCAGTGGCGGCTGCCCCGGGCCGCGCGGGGTCTCCCCCGCGTAGAGGTCGTACCAGGCCCCGAGCGGTTGGCCATCGCGCAGCGCCCTGACGGTGAGTCGGCCGACGGCCTCGGCGGTGGGCGCGACGGCCTTCCTGATGGCGCCCGCAAGGTCCGCGGCGTTCTTGGCGGGGAAGTAGGCCCCACCGCCGGCCGCCGCGATGCATTCGAGCCGGGTGCGCTCCTTCGCCGCGACACCGAAACCGACGACCTGCAGCGTGAACCGGAGGCCCGAGGCCTTCAGTTCCTTGACCAGGGCACAGGGATCGCCGCCGCAGCGCTCGGCACTGTCGCTCACCAGGACGATCGTGGTTTCACCGGCGTGCTCGCGCAGCCCCTCGGCGGCCGCCCGCAGGGCCCCCGCAAGCGGCGCCTTGCCCCTTGGGGTCAGGTTCGAGAGCTTTTCAGTCAAGGCTTTGCGGTCGAGCGGACCCAGGGCTACCAGTTGCTCCACGTCGCGGCAATCGTCTTTTTTCCGGTGCCCATAGGCCAGCAGTCCGACCTCGATCCCGGCCGGGAGGTCCGCGATGAGGTCGCTGAGCACCGTCCTGGCGATCTCCATCCGGGGCTTGCCCTGGGCCTTCGTGGCCATGCTCGCGGAGGCGTCGAGGATGAAGAGCAGGCGGCCTGCATCGCCGGCCGCAGCCCAGGACGCAACGGGCATCAGGACCGGGGCCAGTAGCGACAGGGCGAGGGCGAGGGCGAGGGCGATGACGGCGGCGAGTGCAGGCCGCCGCCGGATCGAGGGACACAAGGACATGAACCGGGTCTCCACGGCTGGGGGATCGGCCATTGTATCCGGCCCCAGCGCGCCCCGGGTGTGCGAACCAAGCATCCTTTGACCGCCATGCACCGGTGGCGGCCTCCGAACGGCAGCGCAACGTCCTGCGAGGATGGTCCGCTCCTGAGCGGCGGCGCCCGCGGGCGCCGCCTTTCCCGGGGGGCGCTGCCCGCGGGAACGAGAACCTGCACCGACATCCGGGTTGCCGTTTGTCGGATATGATATGGGCGTGGCGGGGCGCCAGGGTCGGCGCCGGCCAGGGATGGCGGCGCGGTGTTCGGTCCGTGCAGCGGACCCGACGGGCACCGAGCCAGCCCGTAGGGTCCGCTGTGCGGACCAAACGTCGCCCACCCGCACCAGGATTTGTCGACCCCTGTCGACCCCTGTCGACCGGCGGCCCCCGGATGGCCGTCTTGGTGCTATGGTCAGTGCGCCACCCCCAAGTGCCCGGGCGCGGGCCTTGAGTCCCGCCCGGGCGCTGCCCTAACGCGATCGGAGTGCCCCATGTTGCTCACCGCCTTCCTGTCTGGCCTTGTCCTGTATTCGATCTATCGGGTCGTGATCCGCGCCTTCTACACCGTCAAGCCCAATACCTGCGCAAGAACCTGCCGCTGTTGAACGCCTTCATGGAACAGCAGTGCCTGACCACCGGCAGCCGCTACGGGATCGAGTGACCGGCTGCCCCTCGTCCAGCAGCACCTCCGCCAGCCGCCCGGTCATGGCCGCGGCGATGCGGATCTCCTCCGAGAGCGGCTCCACGCGGCCGAGGGCGGCGATGACCGTGCGCGGCGCGGGGCTCGGCAGGTCGCGCGCGGGCACTTCCGGGTCAGCCGCCCGGACCTCAAGGGTCCCCGCCAGCGCCCAGACCAGGAACAGGCATAGCGGCAGTCTGGGAGGGCAGGGGATGGACGGGGGGCGGCGCTGCATGGGGTTGACTGCCGTAGGTGTGGTCTTGCGAGTGCTCCGGGCCTGGGCCTAGGGTAACCCGAGCGGCCCCGGTCGGTCGATGGACCCGCCGGCGGGCGGGAGCGGCCCCGGCGGCGAAGATAGTGCGGGGTGGGGCTAGGCAACGAGTCAAGAACACGTTAAACACAACACCATCGTTGTCGTTGTCGTTGTCGTGATCGTAATCGAAGAGGCGATGCAACTTGGGGTGCGAGAGAATCAGGGGGTGCTACGATAACCTCGATTACGACAACGACAACGACAACGACGCGACAAGCATCCCCTAGTGCCACGCATCCGCCGGATCATCGCGCCCTTGCCCGCGTTCTTGTACCTCATCATCGGCGCTCTGCTGCTGGTCCCGGCCCGGTCGGGGGCAGACACCCCGGCCGTCCTGCCCCTGGCCTTGCAGACGCTGCCGGCACCGGTCCACTCCTGGGAGGAGGCCGCCCGCCGCTGGCGCGGCGGCGGCCTGCCGCCGGCCCAGAACGACATCCACCTGGGCTTCCAACCCCAACCGCGCTATTTCGCCGCCCCGCCGCCCGGCCGTCCCGAACCGGACCGCCCGGCACCCATGGCCGGGCAGGGCCCGATCCTGAAGCTCACCGCGGCCAATCTGGACCTGGTCGAACTGGTCTATCTGGCCGCGGACGGCATCCTGGCGGCACCGCGTCAACGCACCGGCGACACTCTGCCCCTGTCCGAGCGCGACCTGGGGACCACCATGCAGGCGTTTCGCCTCGATCCCCGCCTCATCACCGACCATGCCCTGCTGCTGCGCGTGACCACCACCGGCAACCTCAGCCTGGTCCCCCGGCTGCTGGACGCCACCGCCTTCGCGACCGAGCAGGCGCGCGCCTTCCTCACCGGCGGGATGCTGCTGGCCCTGGCGACCCTGTTCAGCCTGATCATGCTGGCGGCCTGGGCCGCCAGCCGGGAGGTCCGCTTCCTCGCCTTCGTCCTGCTCAGCGTGCCCTTCAATCTGATGGGGCTCGCCGTCACCGGGCAACTGCCCTATTTCCTGCCCTTTGTCGACCCCGGGGTCCTCGGCCGGGCGGCCAGCGTGCTCAACTACATCCTGACCGCCGCGAGCATCTTCGCCTTCGATCTGATCGTGCGCCCGCCTCCGGCGCACCGCCGCATCCGCCGCTTCTGGCGCGGAGCGGCCTGGCTGCTGCTGCTGCTCGCACCGACCGGTCTGCTCGACATTCATCCCTGGCTCGCGCCGATCAACCGCGCCGTCCAGCTTGGGTTTATTGCCTTTCTGCTGGTCTATGGACCCTGGCAGTGGCGCCGCACCTCCACCCTGGGACGCATCGCCCTGGCCTATCTGATCACGACCTGCCTGAGTGCGATCCCGATCGTGGCCCGCCCCTGGCTGCCGCAGTTGGCGAGCCTCGCGGTGGCCTGGTTCTGGCAATTCAACCTGCTGCTCCAGTCGCTCATGCTGGTCGCGGTCCTGATCGTGGGCGGGCGCATCCTGCGTGAGGTCCCGGAGCAGACCCGCCGCATGCAGCAGGCGGAACACGAGCGCGTCAGACTGGCGGCCGTCGCCGACAAGTTCAGCGGCCTGCTGCAGGTGGTGTCCCACGAGGTCCGCAACCCCGCGTCCTCCCTGCGCCTGCTCGCCGGCAATCTGCGCCGCGGTCTGCTCTCCAACACCGAGGCGGCCGACGACCTGACCCACCTCTCCAACCACCTCGTCGACATCGTCCAGAGTCTCCAGGCCCAACGCGCCGCCTTCGCGACGGGCCACGCGGCAGACTTCCACTACGACCTGCACGCCAAGGTCGAACAGGTGCAGGGCGCCCTGGGCGGACACCTGGACCTTGCCCGTCTGGACCTGGCCATCGCCGCCGCACCCGACCCCGGGTGCCACCTCATCGATGCCCCGCGCCTGGTGCTGATCTTAGGCAACCTCCTGGACAACGCCTTCAAGTACGGCGGGCCGGGCCGCGTCCGGCTGGCGCTGATCAGCACCCCCGGATGCTTTCGCATCGACTGCACGGATCAGGGCCCCGGGCTCGCGGCGGGCGAGGAGGCGGCGGTCTTCGAGCAGTTCTGGCGCGGCGCCCGCTCCCGTCACATCACCGGCTGGGGCCTCGGCCTCTGGGCCTGCCGCAATGCCGTCGAATCGCTCGGCGGGACCATCGTCTACCGTCCCCAATCCCCCGCCGGGGCCGGCTTCCATATCAGCGTGGAGCGCCGCCCCACGCTGCCTCCGACCGCGCCTTGAGACCAGCCATGAACGACGAGCCGATGACCCCTGCCGATCACATCCTGGTGGTGGAGGACGACCCCATCGGCGGCCGCCAGTTAGCGCGCTTCCTGCGCAGCTTCGGCTATCAGGTCACCCTGGTCGGCGGCCAGGCGGCGGCGTTGGAGCAGCTTGCCCGCCAGTCGTTCCAGGGCGTGATCATCGACCTCACCCTGACCGATGGCGATGGCTATGGGGTGCTGGATGCCCTGCATCTGCAAGACCCGTGTCTGCCGACCATCTGTACCACCGGCCGGTGCGAGCTCAGCGCCCGCGTCGAGGGACTGAAGGCCGGCTTCGACCACTATCTGCCCAAGCCGTTCGAGCCGCTGGAACTCGAGGCCCTGCTGGCGGCGGTCCTGCGGCGGCGCCGACTCATGGAGGCGCGGCTCGCCGCCCCCCAGGCCGAGCGGACGGCCGAGCGCTGGCAGGTCTTGACGCACGAGCGTTGCCTGAAGCTCGACGGCACACTGCGTATCCCCCTGAGCGATATCGAGTTGCGGTTCCTGACCTTACTGCATGACGAGGCCCCGGCGACGGTCGCTCGCGATGCCATCATCCGCACCCTCGGCCGCCCGGAGAATCTGTACACCCGGGCCCGCCTGGACACCGCGATCTCACGTCTGCGTCACAAGATCGCCGCCGTCGCCGACCAGCCCGCGCCTTTCACCAGCGTCTACGGCACCGGCTATGTCTGGGTCCAACGCCCGGCCGCTGCGCAGCCGCCGCGGGTCGGCCCTGAGCCAGGTAAGAATTCGTCAGAATTGGTTTGAATCCGTTTGTGGACAACGGACCAGGCCACTCCTACCGTTATTCGGGACGGCGACGACCCCCGTCGGTGCGCCGCCTCAGCCGGGGGTCGATCGGCCAGCGCGGACGCCTGACTGACGACTGAGCGCCCGCAACGCATCCCCACCACGAGACCATCCCCATGAAAGCACCCGCTACCCGCCTGCAACTGCTGTCGATCCTGGCCGGGGCGCTGTGCGTGCTGCCCGCCGACGCGGCCCTCATCAGTCGCCCCGGCGGCCTGGTCTACGACAGCGCCCAGGACCTCACCTGGCTAATGGATTCAAATTATACCGGCGGCGCGATGGACTGGGCCGGCGCCAATGCCTGGGCGGCCAGCCTGGTCTACGCCGGACACGACGGGTGGCGCCTGCCCACACCGGACCCTGGCTGCCCCTCCCCCGACGGCTCCGACTGCACCGGCGCCGAGTTGGGTCACCTGTTCTACGGCGACCTCGCCCTCGGCCTGGGCGGGATGGCGGGGACACCGATTACCGAGTCGCACAACGCCAACTTCACCCTGTTCACCAACATCGCCGACGCCGGCTATTGGACCAACGCGGTGCTGGCCGAGGACCAGGACTATGCCTGGACCTTCGACTACTTCGACGGCAGCCAACTCCCCTACGCCAAGGATGTCCAGTTCCTCGCCTGGGCGGTGCACGACGGCGACATCCCAGAGCCGACCACGGCACTGCTCCTGGCAGCCGGCCTGATCGGCTGGGCCGGCAGCCATCGACGCCGCCGCTGAATCACCCGTGCGGGACCCGCGTTCTTAGCCCCGTAGGATGGGTAGAGCGCAGCGAAACCCATCCTCTTCGCTCAGGTCAAGCGTTGAATACCGCGCTGCGCCGCGCTCTACCCAGCCTGGAAATCGATCGCGGATTGGCTTGGCACCGAATACCGGACCAGTCTCCGGAGCGGTATCACGAGCAAGACGGCAACGCGGCCGCGAGGAATAGACATCAAGGCCCGACCACCCACGGCATCCATTACCCGGAGCAACCCCATGACCATGCACAACCCCATCACTACGCACCAGTCCCGTCATCTGCCGGCCCGGCTCGTCTGCTGCGTCGGACTCGCCGCCGCCCTGGCCGCCCCGGCCGTCGGCGCCGCCGACACCAGGACCGTGACCGCCGATCCCTTCTACGCCAGCCTCCCGGCCGACTGCGGCGGCCCGGCAGTCCCGGCTGGCCTGTGCCTGCTCGCGAGCACCAGGCCCCTGGCGACCGGCAACTTCATCGCCGCCCAGGTCGTCCCCGGCAACATCGCGCTCGGGACCCCATACCCCGTGACCCTCAACACCCGCCTGGAACTGCCGCCCGGCAACTACCTGCTCTACCGCAATACCGGGCTCGACAGCCGCCACGAGCGCCCCTTCACCGTCACCGCCGGCCAGATCACCACCCTCAAGACCGCCGCCATCAAGTTCCAGGACACGGCCGGCAGCTACAACAAACTGCAACACTTCCAGGCCCGCAACACCGTCGGGGCCGCCGGCTGCAACGCCGAGATCGGCAACACCGGCGTCATGGCCTATCTGCCGGACAATTACCAGGTCACCCTGGTCCCCACCCGTGAGAACGCCGCCCCGCGCTGTGAACCCAGCCGCTTCGTGAGCCGGGTCGTGACCTTTAACCTGATGGCCGGACAGGGCGTGACCCTGCGCCCCGGCACCGTCACCGAGCAGACCCTGGCCGCCGTCAACAGCTATCGGCGCGCGAGCGGGGCGGTCTCGCTCACCAATATCGGCCCGCTGCGCCAGGACGTGAGTCAGGTCGGCTTCCTGTCCAGGTTCCGCGCCTATCAGGGCATCCAGAACCCCAGTGCGAGCGCCCCCGACGCGCTGGTGCTCTCCGGTGCCCCGCACTTTCACTTCATCATCCCGGTGACGATGAACGCGAGCGCCTCCTGCGGCGTCTCGCTCGCCGTCGGCGGCCTGCCGCGGCACAACCTGATGACCAATTGTGTGTTCGACGCCGCCAGCCGACTGACCCGCTTCCGGGTCAATGCCGGGTCCTATTACGGCCTGCACAACCTCGCCGCCAAGACCGCGGTGGCCGCCGTCACGATCAACAGCCCGTTCATCGTCGGCGCCGTCCAGTTCAACCTGAAGGGGAATTGACATGACCAGAAATCTGCTCTTCGCACTGGGGCTCGCGGGCTATGCGGCGGGCGCGGCCGGCGACTATGTCTACAACGCCAACACCGGCGCCCTGTCCTATACCTTCTTCAACCTCAGCCCCTACACCAACTGTTCGTTCGTGCCCTATGGCAGCGCGGCCAACCCGGCGGCCCTGAACGGCTATCTGGGACAGACCGACGGCTGGAATGCGGGCGCGGGCTGGGTGGGCTTTTTCAACTCGGCGCTTGGGGGCAGCCACAGTGATACTTTGGATTACTATATCTTCTGGGACCAGGAGGACCCGGTAACCAGTGCCTCGCCGGCGGTATCCGCCCTCGATACCGGGGAAGCGGCGACGACCGTGGAGTTCAGCAGTTCATTCGGCTCCAGCGAGAATCCGCCCGCCATCGCCGACAGTTGGACCCTGACCTGCACCGGCGCCACGGGCACCAGCCTCCCTGATGGCAGTGCCATCGTGATCGCCAACGTCGCCTCGGCGTCCAATCTGCTGGAGTCGGGCAACAGCAGTACCTACCCCTACAGCAATTCGTGGAACGGCTCTTTCTACAATGCGAGCCTCAATCCCCCATCGCCCGGTTATGCAGCAAGCACCACCAATCCCAACGGGATGGGCTTCACCCCCGGCACGATGAACTTCAACCAGGCGAACGGCACCGTCGGCGGCCTGTGGAGCGGCGTGAACAATCCCAATGCTTTCGCCGCCAATGCGGTCAATGCCGCGATGTATCCGCTCAATCTGGCGGCCTATGTCGAGAACCCGGTCGCGGACTCCATCGGCAAGACCGCCGCCCCCCTGTGGGGCGGCCATTTCACGCTCGCCGTCGGTGACCCGTTCCTCGTCAGCAGTTATGCCGCGAAAACGCTCTGGTATCTGATCATCGCCCCCGGCCAGGCCCTGCAGAACAGCAGCTTGGACACGAACGGTCTGAACGACATGGCGGATTATCTGGTGGCCGGCGGCCAAAGCGACCAGGCCGTGTTCACGAATGCCTCGCCCAGCAACGACTATCTGCAATGGCTGCTGGCCTCCCCGGGGCAGGCCGCGACGACCATCCAGACGCTCGACACCGCCGCCGATACGCCCATCACCAAGACCTCGATCTGGGGCAAGATCTTTTCCAGTCTGCTCCAGGTCACTACCGACGCACTGGTCGCCGGGATCGCCTTCGTTGCCGGGCCCGAGGCCTCGGTCGCGCTCCAGGTCGGCGTCGCCGCCGCCACGGGCGCCGCCACCGACGCCGACGGTGCCTTGATGCCGATGGCCACCTCTGCCATCGACGCCGATTTCACCAGCACGGTGAGCCAGCCGCCGCCGGTGGCGGCGACCGCCCCGCCGGTCATCAACGCCACCTACTCGTCATCCAATCTGCTCGGCATGTTGCTCGCCAACAGCTTCGTGCAGGCCCAGATCGACAATACCATGGGGCGGACACCCAGCGTATCACCGCTGTGGTCGAACTATGCCATCAGCAGCGACGGGTTGTGCAGCGGCATCACGCTGACCAGCAACCTGCTGAGCGCCGGCAACTGTGGGAGTCAGAGCGGCACCCAGGGCTATATCAACGTGTTGAGTACCTATCCCAACTCGGTCAGCACGACGCAATTGAGCATCTGGGACGCGATCCTGACCGGGGCGGACATCACCGCCACCAATGGCTGGCTGCAAGTGGCCAATCCGGCCAGCGCCGCATTCTCGCCGCCGGTGCAACTGGTGAACAACACCGGGCAGACGACCTCGATCACTAATAGCGTCAATGTCACCTTCAATAACAACTCGGGCCTGCTGTCGCTGGTGAGTTATGGCACTACGGCAACCGGCGACCCAACCGGGCAAGGGCCGACCTCGCCGCCCACCAACTTGCCGTACATATACTGTAACTTCATCCCGTCGCCGGAGAACGGAAACTCCTGCTCGATCGCCGGCGTCAGTTATGACAGTACCACCGGGGTCCTGACCGCTACGCAATATGACCTCTTTTCCTCTTGCTTTATTGATGGGGAGGGTGGCTCCATTTTGAGCGGTGTTTATCCGTTCTCCAACGGGACCCAAACGATCGACTTGACCGAATGTGTAGCGGACGCCTCGGTTGAGCTTTCGGTCAACCCCGGGACCAGCGCCGGCAGCCTGTCCTGCCAGCCGAGCTTTCCCGTCGGCAGCGATGGCAGCTACACGGCAGCGTCCACCCCGCCCCCATTGACCGTCGTCGTGCCGATGCCCGGGGGCAACACCTACCAGATCGGCGCGCCGAATGTTCAGGACGCCGCGCAAGTCGGCTATGACGCGTCCACCGGGCTCTTGACGGTCAACGGCTACCTGCACGCCGCTACCTTCTATTCATTTCAGAATGGGACCCAGACGCTGAATACCACCGCGTGCCCGACCGGCACCGCGGTCCTGCTGTCGGTCTATCCCATCGGCGACAACGCGACCCAGGCGCAGGGTTTTCTCTCCTGCCAGGGCCAGCCGACCCTGCCCTATGGACTGTGCGTCGGCGACCCGCAGGCGACTGGCGGGGTGGTGGCCGCGCTCATGACCCAACCGGCTGCCGACGGCAGCGGCGCGACCTTCGACCTGGGCTGCGTGTGCATACCGTCCTACCTCGGCGGGCCCGCGGCCCCCGACCCCACCAACGGCTCCAGCCTGCTCGGCGGCGTCCTGGTCGGTGCCCGCGCGGCCTATCCCAATGCCCAGTGCGATTAGGTCGGCGATAATGGAAGGGTAACGAGGCGAAGGCCGGAGCTTGAATTGCCGGACCAGGCAGCGCATAGTGGCGCTGCCGGGATTCTTGGCCTCCCACTCACCGCCAAGGCGGTGGACGCGTTCTTATTGGAGACTGGTATGTTCGAGAAGATGAGATCGTCGGCAGCCCCGCTGCCTATCCTATTGGCCGCCGCCTTGGCGGGCGCCCTGCTCTGGGGCACGGCGGCAGACGCCTGCACGACGCTGACGATCACCGACACCAACGGCGGCGTCTACTTGGGCCGCACCATGGAGTTTGCGCTCGACCTCCCCTGGCAGGTCACCTACTTTCCGGCGGGACGGGAATACACCTCCAAACTCGCCGACGGCACGCC
Source organism: Candidatus Thiodictyon syntrophicum (assembly GCF_002813775.1). Lineage (NCBI taxonomy): Bacteria > Pseudomonadati > Pseudomonadota > Gammaproteobacteria > Chromatiales > Chromatiaceae > Thiodictyon > Candidatus Thiodictyon syntrophicum. The sequence goes on along the minus strand of NZ_CP020370.1, from coordinate 3,750,905 downwards.
GGGGCTTGCCTACCGGACCAAGTACCGGATGATGGCGGTGACCATGCCTTTGGCCTCCCGGACCGATCTCAAGGTCGTAGACGGTTTGAATGCGGAGGGACTGACCTTCAGCGCACTGGCCTTCCCGGCCGTCGGCCCGGAGGGCGACGCGGAGGGCCTGCGCAAGGCGCTTGCCGCCGTCGACCTCGGCGCTTGGGCCTTGGGCCAATTTGCCACCGTCGCCGAGGTGAAGACGGCCCTGGAATCGCAGCCGGTGATCCTCACGCCGCTGTCGACGCTGGGTAATGCCCGGACCCCCCTTCACTATGTCCTGCATGACCGGACCGGGGCGGGGATCGTGATTGAATACGCGGACGCAAAGCAGACCATCTATGACAATCCCGTCAACGTCATGACCAACGGCCCGCGCTTCCCCTGGCACCTGACCAACCTGGGCAACTACAGCTTCCTCACCAATGTGGACAACTCGCAGGGAACATTCGGCCACTTCAAGGCAATCCCGGCCGACAGCGGGATCGCCACGGCCGGATTGCCCGCGGCCAATACCTCGGTGGCCCGCTTCGTGCGCGCCGCCTATTATTCGCAATTTGCGGAAAGGGTGGCGGACCCGGATGCCGCCGTCCGTACCTTGGCGCATGTGATGAATAACTTCGACCGGCCCGTCGCGATTACCATTGATGCGTCCACTTCGCCCCTGGCTAACGAGGGGGTTGCCGGGGCGATGCGCACCACCGGCAAGGATGCGCCGGTCTTTACCAGCGACCTGAATCCGTGAACTAATACGGTGCCGTACTCAGGCACACGGCTATCAAAGGGGTTGGAGTCGAGATTTGTGGCGCAGAACTGCGCTAGCGGTCGCGACAAGGTCGCCGGTGCGGCAATTTTGAGCTGGGGAGACGCATGTCAGGGGCCGACCGCATACGCCAGCCAATAGGGTGGGTCCACCGTGCGCATAGCACGGCGGCGAGCGGACCGCACTGCATTCGTCGCAGGGATCAGGGACCGGCCAATTGGGCGTACAAGCGACGGAAGACAGGGACGATCCGGCAACCATAGCCGAAGGCCAGTTTGAGGCGGCGGCCGGTGACGATCAGGCGGGCGGCAACGTACATCAGTTCCTGCATCACGGTGCGCAGGCGTCGCCGCTTCGCCGGGTGGCGGGGCGGGGCATCCGGCCCAAAGAGACCGGTCTGGCCGATCCAGCGCAGGACGTTGTAGGCGAATGCGGCACAGGCCAATACCAGTGCGTTGGTCACAAACTTTCCTGAGGGGAGTCGCTCAATGTCCAGGTCGGTCTTAAATTCGCTGTGGAATTGTTCGGAGGTGGCATGGTCGGCATAGAGCGCAATGATGGTTTCTTCATCGAATTCCAGGCTGCTCCACCAGCCTTCGATTTCAATGTCGGGAATCAGGAGGTGCTGACCATGCTTGTCGATGGTGCGCTCGATAACGCGCATGACGCGGCGCAGAGGGTACTCGTACCCGTCCAAAAAGCGGGTGTCGCGCACCTCGAACAGGGCCACGCGCTTACCCGGGCGCGGCGTGCTCCAGTCGCCGTACTCCTCGGCGTAAGTCAGCCACTGCGTTGGACTTTCTTGGCGCGGGTTCCACTTGATCAGGTAGTGCACCGGGGCGGCGTCCGGGTGCGCCTCATTGTGCGCAATGACCGTGGCGATGTTGTCGAGCGCGTCATTGCCGCTGTCCAGGCGCAGCAGCAACGGCAGCGCGGTCAGTCGGCGGGCCCGCGTCAGCACCCGCTCCAGCAACGCGGGGGTGTCCTTCTGGCAGTGCTGGCTACCCGCCCGCAACTCCCACTCCAAACAGTACCCCTCTTGGCCAAGATAGGCCGCCATTGGGGCGAACCCGTCGTCACCCTTGTAGGTGCGCGAGACACCCTCTTTCTTGGTCTTGGCGTTGTTCAGCGGGGTGACATCCGCATCCAGCGCGACCAGCCCATTGGCCAGCGGCGTAATCGGTGCCGCGATACGCTGCAGAAACGCGATGGATGCATCGAGTATCGGCGCCATGAACACCGCCGCGTGGGCATCAAGGCGCTGGCGCAACGTGACGGCCGAGGGAACCTGGTCGACACCCAACGCCTCAGCGAAATACGGGTCCTGCCGGAACGCCGTGATCGCTTCAAAGTCGCTCTTGCCCAAACACAGCAGCCCGATGTAGCTAGTCAGGATCTTCACATGCGGTATGGCATCGCTCCGGGCCGGCGCCGCTGCGGTCGCATCTTTCGCTAGGTCGGTGTGCTGACTAATCGCCATCCCGATCAGTCCCAATCCCGCGTGGGAAGTAAAATCAGCCTCGGATTTCGCAATGATGAGCCGTCGCACCATGTCACCTGCGGAGTGAGTCTCAAGAATGCGCCATTTTAACTCTATCTCGCTGAAATTCCAACAGATCAACGATTCCGCGGCTCATTTAGATCACTGGCCGAGGAGCGAGTCTACCAAATGGACCTCATTGAGCGACCTCAACCGCGGCCGTTTCTCTATCCGCCCACAGGGTGCGATGAATTACACCACGTTCGATCTGCAGCGGCTGGCGCGGGTGAAGGAAGTCAAGTCCATCCCTATGCAGAAGCTCGACGGGACGGCAGCGGACGGCTCCGGCTGGTTCTGAACCCGGACCCTGCTGCATCCCTTACGATTGGTCGCCGGTCTGATCCCGGGTGTTGCGCAAGCGATGCCGGGCGACCGCCAAACGTTTACCCTTTAATCCGGAGAAACCCTTATGACCTTTCAGTTGATCGGCCGCGCCGCGCTTGCCGTGTTCGCTGCCGGTGCCCTCGGCTTGGTTTGCGCGCCCGCGCCGGCCTGCACGACCTTCCGCATCCAGTCGCAGGATGGGGCCTGGCTCATCGGCCGCTCGATGGAATTCGGGATGTCGCTCGACAGCCAGGTGATGCTGGTCCCGCGCGGCTACCGACTTACCTCGACGCGCCCGGATCTCAAGCCCGGCATGGACTGGACCGTGAAGCACGGCTTCGCCGGCATCAATGCACTGGGTAAGGACCTCTCGACTTTGGCCATTTTTGCAGTTGGGCGACGGCCCCGCGCGTGACGCCGCGGTGGTGGCGAAGCGTGTGCTGAGCGGGGGCTGCGGCGGCCGATCGTCGCGGCCAGCCAGCATCCGCCCGTGGCCGTGGCACGCGGGGACACGCAGGGGGAAGGCAGGCGGGGCACCAACAGTGTATGTTCCGAGGTCGACCAAGACACCGGACGTACCTCCTGATGCCCCACCTGCCCGCCTCGATTGTACCGACTTTGCTGCCCTTTGCGCCGCTGTTCACCGCGCCGACCTGGCGCCATGTGCAGGTCTTGTTGACCGGCACGTTGCTGGCCCAAGGCCCGCGCACGGTGGCCGCGGCCCTGCGGGTCATGGGGCTGGGGCACGCGCCCCGGTTCGAGCGTTACCACCGGGTGCTGAGTCGCGGGCGCTGGTCGGGGGTGCAGGGGTCGCAGATCCTGCTGGGGCTGCTGATCGCGCTGCTGCCGCCCGGCTGGCCGTTGCTGATCGTCGTGGACGAGACCCTGGAGCGGCGCAAGGGCGCGCGCATTGCTGCCAAGGGGATGTACCGCGATGCCGTGCGCTCGAGCAAAAGTCGCGTGGTGACCTGTCTGGGCCTGCAATGGATCTGCATGGCGTTGATCGTCCCCTTGCCGTGGAGTCGGCGGCCCTGGGCATTGCCGTTCCTGACGTTGCTGGCGCCCTCGCAACGGGCCAACGTCGCGGCTGGCAAGGCCCATCGGACCGTGATCGACTGGACCCTCGTCATGGTCCGGCTGGTGGCGCGCGGGCTCACGCGCCGCCGCTGGGTCCTCGTTGGGGACGGCAGCTACTCCTGTGTGCGCCTGGGCTGGGAGTGCCTCAGCGCGCAGGCGGCCCTGATTTCGCGCCTGCGCCTGGATGCACGCTTGTTCGGGCCGCCCGCACCGGTGCCGCCGGGACGGCGTGGCCCCAAGCCGAAGAAAGGCCCACCCCTGGCCAAGTTGGCCACACGCCTGGAGGAGGCGCGTACGCACGGCACCGAGACCACGGTTCAGTGGTATCGCGGCGAGACCAAGACGCTGCGTCTGCTCAGCGGGGTCTGTCTCTGGCATACCCCGGGGTGGCCGCCCCTGCCGATCCGCTGGGTATTGGTCGTCGATCCGGCCGACCCGCTGGCCGCCGAGGCGTTCTTCACCACTGACCTGACCGTGCCGTCGGTACGCGTCATCGAATGGTTCGTCTTGCGCTGGTCGATCGAAGTCACCTTCGCCGAGGTCCGTCGCCACCTGGGCGTCGAGACCCAGCGCCAATGGGCCGCCAAGGCCATCGCCCGCACCACGCCGGCATTGCTGGCGCTGTTTTCCATCGTCTGCTTGATGGTGCATCGGCTGCGTGAGCACTGGGCGTCCTTGCCGCGCTCGACCGCTTGGTACTTCAAGCCGCAGGCCACCTTTTCCGATTGCCTGGCGCTGGTGCGCCGCACCATCTGGGCCGAGGGGAATTACGTCAACTCGCTTGCGGATCAGGATCAGGTGGTAATTTCCCGCCCCGCCTGGGAGCGCGTGCTCGCGCAACTGGCCGCGACCGCCTGAGCCGCGTCGCGCGGCGTGCCGCGCCGCCGCGCCGCCGCGGAGCGGGCCTGACGGGTTGGCTCCGTGGTCCCCCAGGGTCCGCCGTGCGGACCCTGGCCCCGCGATTGCCGGTCGCGGCTGGCACGATGAGCGGATGCGCCTAAAATGGCCAAAGTCGAGGACCTCTCGACCGATGGGATGAGTGAGGCGGGGCTGTCGGTGGGCACGCTCTACTTCCCCGGATTCGCGGGGTACCAGCCGTTTCCGGCCGACGGGAAGCACGCGGTTTCGAACCTGGACTTCTCGAACTGGGCGCTCAGCCAGTTCGCTACGGTGGAGGAGGTGCGCGCGGCGCTCTCCCGCATCGTGGTCTACGATCTCACCCTGCCGCCGCTCGGCCCGCAGGCCCTGCACTGGGCCATCGCCGATGCGCAGGGGGGCGCGATCGTGGTCGAGTACGTCGGCGGCAAGCTGAGCGTCCATGACAATCCGATCGGCGTCATGACCAATGCCCCACCGTTCGACTGGCACCTGACGAATCTGCGCGCGCATATCAACCTGACGAATATCAACGTCGATGGGCTCAAACTTGGGACAGTGGAAGTCCCGCCGCTCGGTCAAGGCACGGGCCTGCTCGGGCTGCCCGGCGATTACACCCCGCCCAGCCGGTTCCTGAAAGCCGTCGCGCTCGCCTACTCGGCGGTCCCCGTGGCGACGGCCAGCGAGGGGGTCAATCTTGCGTTTCATATCCTGAACGCGGTCGACATCCCCATTGGCGCGGTAGCCGAGAAGGTGCCGTCAAAGACCGGCGGTGCGCCGACGCTGGCTTATGAGCAGACCCAGTGGGCGACGGTCCATGATCTCAAGAACCGGATCAGCTATTTCCGAACCTACGGTAATCTCGACCTCCGCAAGGTGGAACTAAAGCGCGTCGACTTCGACGGCAAGGCGATCCAGCACGTTGCGATGCCGACGGTGATGGAGGTCAAGGACGTGACGCCGACGGCGACGCAATAGGCATCCGGGCGGGATGGGGAATATCCGCAATTGCGCCCGACTGCTTCCGGGGACGCGGTGCTGCCGACCAGGGCCGGTCCCGCCAACCATCGACTTCCATTCAGGAGGATCGCTTCATGTGTATCGCTTGCCAACCCGGCCTGGTGCCGTTCCTGGAACGCGGCGCGGCATCGCGCCGTGAGTTCCTTAAACTGGGCGGCGCCCTTGCCGCCATTGCCCTGCTGCCGGATTCAGTCAGGGGGGCCGAGCAAGCCAGCGGGCCCGCCGACACCCTGTTCACCAACGGCACCATCATCACGATGGATGACCAGCACCCGCGGGTCGAGGCGGTGGCCGTGCACAGCGGCCGGATCCTGGCGCTCGGTACGCTCAAGGACCTGGAGCGGCACCGAGGACCGGACACCAAGGTCGTCGATCTGGCGGGCAAGACGATGCTCCCGGGCTTTGTCGAGCCGCACATGCATTTCACCGCGGCCTTTTTCGACAGTTGGCTGGATCTCGGCCCCTTCGTCAACCAGTCGATGGACGAGGTGAAGGCAAAGCTCATCATGGCGGTCGTCGCGGCGCAGCCGGGCGATTGGGTGCTGGGTCAGCTCTTGGATCCCACCATCACCCCTGGTCGATTGGATTTGTCGATCCAGGCACTGGACGCGCTGTCGCCGACCATTCCCTTGTTTATTTTGGAGGCCAATGCGCATGTGGCCCATGCGAACTCCGCGGCCTTCGCCGCGGCCGGGGTCACCAAGGACACCGCGGACCCGCCTCATGGACGCTATGTCCGCGACGCCGCCGACAATCTGACGGGCGAGATCCAGGAACCGCCGGCCATCGTCCCGTTCGCCCTTAAGGCGCCGCATATCAGCGACGAGCAATATGTGACCAACGTCGGCAAGCTGTTTGCCATGGCGGCATCAAAGGGCTGCACCGCGGTGCACGATTGCGGCATCGGCATGATTGACCCCAAGGGGGATCTGGCGGTCTTGCAGGCTGCGGTTGCAAACCAGCCGCCGGTCCGCGTCGCCGCCTACCTCGCGTCCACGGCAATGGACACTTGGCAGGAATTGGGCCTGAAGCCCGGCAACACCGGCGAATTGCTGCGCATCAACGGCGTCAAGGCCTGGGTCGACGGCAGCAACCAGGGTGGTTCGGGCTATCAGCGCGAACCCTATCTGATCGCGGCCTGGGGTAAGGGTACGCCCAATTACAGCCAGGAGGCACTGAACGCGGTCGTCCGGAGGGCGCAAGACGCCGGGTGGCAGGTCGGCGTTCATGTCAACGGGGATGCCGCGATCGACATGGCGCTCACTGCCTTCGAATTAGCCGCAGAGAAGCATCCCAAGCACCACCTGCGTCACCGCGTGGAGCACTCCTCGGCCTGCCACCAGGAGCAACTCGAGCGCATGAAGAAACTCGGGGTGTCGCCCAGCTTCCTGATCGGCCATGTCTATTTTTATGGCAGCGTGTTTTGTGACACGATCTTCGGCGAGGGGCGCGCCAACCTGATCGATCCCTGCCGCTCGGCCCTGGCCAAGGGCTTGCGCATTTCCCTGCACAGCGATTACAACTGCGAGCCGCTGGAGCCCATCCGCTACATCCACAACGCCGTCACGCGCAATCTGCGCGGCACCGACAAGCAATTGAACCCGGCCGAGGCGATTACCCCGCTGGAGGCGATCCGGGCCGTGACCCTGGACGCGGCCTGGCAATGTCATATGGACGACATCGTGGGCTCGATCGAACCGGGCAAGTGCGCCGATTTCGTGATCCTGGATCAGGACCCCACCCAGGTCGCGCCGATGGAGATCATCCACATCGCCGTGGCGCAGACCTGGATGGGCGGCAAGCCGACCTACGTTGCCTGAGCCCCGCGTTGCCGGTACTTAGGAACGTGAAATGCTACTCTCTGAATCAAAAGGACCAAGAACATGCCGCCTACCGTTGCCGACTATGTCCTCGCCCGTCTCGCCGACCTGGGTATCGACCGCGTCTTTGGGGTCCCCGGTGATTACGCCTTCCCCTGCGATGACGCCATCGACGCGAGCGAGCGTCTGGCGTGGATCCTCTGTGCCAACGAGCTGAACGCCGCCTATGCCGCGGACGGCTATGCGCGGATCAAGGGCGCCGCCATCCTGTCGACCACCTATGGCGTGGGAGAATTGAGCGCCCTCAATGGGGTGATGGGAGCGAAGGCGCAGCGCCTGCCGGTTTTCCACCTCGTCGGGGGGCCCAGCACCCGCATTCAACGGCAGCGTCTATCCACTCACCACACCCTGGGTGACGGTGTCTTCGGCAATTTTCAGGCCTTGTCGGCCGCGGCGGCCTGCGTAAGCGCTGAGCTGACCCCGGACAATGTGGTCGACGAACTGGAACGGGTCATTCGCGAGGCCTTCCGGTTGAGCGCCCCCGCCTATATCACGGTGCCCATGGATCTGGCCAAGATGCCGATCGTCGGGTCCCCGGTCACCGGAGTTCATTTATCCAGCATCAAGAGAAGTGCGAGCAGCGAACAAGAACTCGCGGCTGCCCTCGCGTTTGTCCTCGAACAGCTGCGAGCGGCGCAGCATCCGGTGGCCCTGTCGAGCCAGCTGGTGGCGCGTTACGGCCTGGTGGAGCCGTTGCTGGCGTTCCTGGACAGGTCCGGGATGGCGTTTGCCGTCACACCGATGGACAAAGCGGTGGTCAGCGAGGCCCACCCCAATTATCGCGGTTGCTACAGCGGTCAGGGATCGAGTCCCGTCGGGGTGCAGCAAATCGTCGAAGAGGCCGATCTGATTCTGGATATCGGCGGCGTCTTGTTCGAAGATTTCAACACCTCCCTGTGGTCCCAGGGGATCGACCCGCGGCGGCTGCTGACGCTGGGCGATCGTTTCGTCAGGATGGGTGAAACCATTTTCGCCAATGTCATGTTGCGCGATATGCTGACCGGTCTGACGCCGGTGACACCCCAATTCAGTCCCCCGTCGCCGGCAACCGCGCTCGCACCCCTGCCGCTGCTTGGGAGCGGCGACGAGATGCTGTCCTCCGCATCCTTCTATCCACGCCTGCAGCGGATGCTGCGCGGCGGGGATTGTCTGGTCATCGAAACCGGCACCTGCATGATGCACGCCGCGGGGATGCTATTGCCGGATGGGGTCGGATACGAATCGCAAACCCTGTGGGGCTCCATCGGCTGGGCCACCCCCGCCGCCATGGGGGTGTGCATGGCCAGGCACGGCGGCCGGACCATCCTCGTGACGGGTGACGGCGCCCATCAATTGACGGCCAACGAGCTCGGCGTCATGGGCCGCTACGGCATCGCGCCCATCATCTTCGTCCTGAATAACGGCATCTACGGGGCTGAGGACGTGCTCAATGCGCGTGGTCATACCTATGACGACCTGGCGGCCTGGAATTATCATCAGGTCCCGTCGGCCATGGGCTGCGATCACTGGTTGACGGTCAAGGCCGCCACGGTCGCCGAACTCGAGCGGGCCATCGCCGACGCCCAGTCGCACGCCGATGCCGCCTATATCGAGGTCATGATTCCGCGGCTGGAGAGCGAACCCTTGCCGCCCGCGCTCCAGGATCGGGTCTACAAGACCGCGACACCGGGCAGTGTGTCGGCGGTGGCCTAGGCCATGAGACCTTCCTGCCGTCGCAGGTTAGCGCGGTGCCGCAGCGCGGCTGCAAGCCGCCGCCACACGGCGCTGGCACCACCGCCCGAGGATGCTGTTGGGGCCAGGCGGCTGCCCTGTTACCGCAAGGTCAGGCACGCGGCGGTCGGCGCCGCGGACGACCGGGGGCGCGGCTTCAGCGGGATGACGGCCCGCTAAAGCGTCGCCCTGCGGTGGCCCAGGGGTGTTCGGGCGCCGGCCGGATTTCGGCCAGCCGCGTTCCCAAAATCGACCGGAACCCCCCCGGATGGCCGTCTTGGTGCTATGGTTAGCGTGCCACCCCCGGCAGCCCGGGCGCGGGGCCTCGAGTCCCGCCCGGGCGCTGCACCAACGCGATCGGAGTGCCCCATGTTGCTCACCGCCTTCCTGTCCGGCCTTGCCCTCTATTCGATCTATCGGGTCGTGATCCGCGCCTTTTACACCGTCAAGCCCAATGAACGGGCGGTGCTGACCTCCTTCGGGCGCGCCCAGCGCTTCGGCGACCAGCGGGTGGAGGACCCGCGCATGACCGAGGAGGAGCGGGCGCGCTACCGCTTCCCGCGCCTGCACGTCATCGGCCCCGGCGGACCCTACTTCAAGTGGCCCTGGCAGGATGTCCACAAGGTCGATGTGGCCACCCAGGCGCTCGACCTGACCTGGGACCCGACCAAGCGCCAGGACACGATCGAGGCCGTGACCAAGGACAATCTGACCACCGGGGTCAACGGCCAGGTCCGCTTTCGGGTGGCGGAGGACAACCTCTACCCCTTCGTCTTCGGGGTCGCGGACCCGCTCCAGCACGTCATGGGCTATTTCATCTCGGTGCTGCGCGAGCGCATCGCCAACTTTTCGGACCCCAAGGGCCAGGGGCTGCTTACGCTGGCTCCGGCCGACGCCCAGACGGCGGCCGCGCCGGCCTCCGAGGCCCTGGGCGACGGCGCCGGACCGGACCTCTCGGAGGGGGTCTCCATCAATGACCTGCGCAAGAACCTGCCGCTGTTGAACGCGTTCATGGAGCAGCAGTGCCTGACCACCGGCAGCCGCTACGGGATCGAGTTGGAGGCGGCCCTGATCACCCAGATCGACCCGCCGCTGGAGGTGGACCGGGCCCTGTCCGCCATCAACAGCACCCGCAACCAGGTCGCCGCGGACATCAGCACGGCACGCGCCGATGCCGAACAGCAGATCACCATGAGCAAGCGGGCGGTCGACATCGCCACCAATACCGCGCAGGCGGAGGTGGCGCCGCTCAAGGAACTGGCGCAGACCCTGGTCGGCATCAAGGGGGAGGGGGGCAGCGCGGCGCTCGCCGCCTATGTGCGCAACATGCGCATCCCGCTGCTCAGGCGCGCCCGGCGCATCGTGCAGACCACCGGCAACCCGACGCCCAACCGGACCTGAAGGAGACCCGCCATGCCCATCGACGAAGCCATCGCCCCCGTCATCGCCCTCATCATGGGCCTGATCTTCATCCCGCTGGTGCTCGCGGCCACCAGCCGACTCGGGCTCTACACCATCGTCAAGGAGCGTGAGGCCCAGGTCTACACCCTGTTCGGCCGGGTCCTGGGGGTCCTGGACGAGGCCGGGCTGCGCTTTCCGCTCCTGCACTTCGGGTTCCCGGCGCTCTTGACGCCCTTCTTCGGCAAGCGCTATCTGGTGGACACGGCGCTGCGTCAATACTATCTGCGCGACCAGATGGTCAACTCGGAGGAGGGCACGCCCATGGGGGTGGGCATCTGGTACGAGATGCGGGTGAGTAACCCCGAGGCCTTTCTGTTCCGCAACGCCAACCCGGACGGTTCGCTCCAGGCCAATGTCGCCAGTTCCACCATCTCGACCCTCAGCAACCTGGAGATGGACAAGATGCTGGAGGACCGCCACCAGTTGAGCCGCGAGGTGCGGGCCACCGTCTCGCCCCTGTCGGAGAAGTGGGGCTACCAGCTCGGGTCGGTCTACATCCGCAAGGTCGCCTTCACGGACCGGCAGATGGTGGACAACATCACCGAGAAGGTCGTCAAGCGTCTGGTCCAGGTCACCAGCGCGATGAAGCAGGACGGCGAGAACCGGGTCGGCCTGATCCGCAGCCAGACCGCCTTCAAGGTCTCGCAGCGGATGGCCGAGGCGGCCGCCGCCCGTCCCGCGGTGGTGGGCGAGGCCCTCAACGCCATCGCCCGGCAGGACCCGGAGGTCCTGAACGCCGTGCTCGACATCCTGGAGAACGAGCAACTGATCGCCTCCGGGGCGGAGGTGGACGTGCTGCCGCGCGATTGCCCGGTGCTGCTGCAGCTCGGCGGCGGCGGCCAGGGATCGACGCCCGCCCACCCCGCGGCGGCCGCCCTGAAGGCGGCGGCCGACCTGTCGCGGCTCGGACCCTACGCCGGCTGAGCGCGGTGCCGGTGCGACCCTTGCCGCTCGCGGCGCGGGTCCGCAAGGACCGCTCGCCGATCCACGGCAGCGGCTGCTTCGCGCGGGTCCCCTTCGCGACCGGGGAGCGCATCGGCACCTTCGAGGGGCCGGCGGTCACGGCCGACGGGCCCCATGTCCTGTGGGTCTACGATGCCGCGGGCGGGGTGCTCTGCGCCCGCCGCGGGGACAATCTGCTGCGCTGGCTCAACCATAGCGCGGACCCCAATGCCGAATTCGACGGCTTCGACCTCTACGCCCGCCGCCCGATCGCGGTCGGGGAGGAACTCAGCATCGACTACGGCGGGCCGCCTGACTGATGTGGGTCGGCTTGATCGTCGATTGTAGGATGGGCAAAGCGCAGCGTGCCCATCCCCGAGACCCCGACGCGGCCCGGATAGGCACGCCCGAGCGACGCCACGACAGGTGCGAATCATCGCGCGCGGGCTTCGCCCATCCTGCGGCATTCGCGTGACCCCATCAGTCCGGATCGCACCCGGCCGCGCGGGGGTGCGAGCGGTACTGATGTGGCCCAGCAGGCTTCAGCGAGCAGGAAAGTCGCTCAGCAAGGCGCGGCCCGGCCTCGCGCCGCCCGGCGCCCCCGCAGACCGAGGCCCACCAGGCCAGGCACGAGCAGGGTCAGGGTCGTCGGCAGCGGGACCTCGTATTGCAACCGATCGAGACCGTAGTCCCCAGTCTCCTCGCTCGACACCCTGATAGAACTGATCCCGGGAGTCGCGAGGCGGTAGGATAAGGTCTGAAAACCGGGAAACCCAATCTCCGTGCTGTCGATAGTCGCCAACAGGCCGCCGGGCCCGAAGACCTCCATATAGGCACTGTCACCCGAACTCTCCTCGTCGTTATTGACGACATCATGTGAGGAGGAGTAAAGGGTTACCTGCCGACCGGGCTCCCCGCGGGACGGACCGGCATCACCCGGCACCTTCCGCCCCCTGGTTGCACCCGACACTCACCACCGCTTGGTCACGGTTTGATCACCCGCACCCGCATGACCGGTCCCGCGGCGCTGATATCCTTGATCGTGACACCGCTCGACAATCCCTTATCCTGGGTCTTTAAAAGCCAGCGGCGACTGTTGCTCGGGGTGCTGGTGGCGTTCAGAAAGACGGTAACCGCAGACCCCTTGGAACCTTTACGGTAGGCATCACTGCCCAGCGCCCAGCCGGTCTCCTTCGAGATGCAGGCCCGGCCGCCCGTCTCCAGATGGACACGCGGATGGCGGCCCACGGCCCTCGTATTGCATTTGTTTTCGGCGCAATCGATGCTGTCGTCGATATGATAGACGAGGATGCCACCGGCGAAATCAGCGCCGAGCGGCCACTGTAGCCCCTGGTCGAAGCCGGAGTTCTGCCGGTTCTCGATCAGGAAATATTCGGTTCCAGTGTCGTTCACCACGACCTTGTAGACCGTGTTGTCGGCCGTCGCCCCCGCATCACCCCCGGCCGTCAGCTCGGCCCGCTCGCGCGATACAATCGGATTGACCCAGCCGAGCATCAGTTTGGACCAGGCATCCAATGGCACCGGGGTGGTCCCGGGGTACTCTTCGGGCGTCACCCGGTAACCATCGGACCCCGCGGCCATCAGGCTCCAGGCCCCGATACCGCGATTGGGATAGTCGTCCGGACAGGTGGTGGACGCATTGACTTCATAGAGATCGGGCAGGGCGAACACCGAATGCCCCAACTCGTGGAGCGGGGTCCCGATAGGAAGTTGGTAGGGTGTAGTTTTCTCCTGACCTTGCTCGCCGAACATTCCATAACCACCGGTGGCCTGCATGGGCCCCAGCACCAGTCCGGTCCGTGCCGCCCCGACGCCGAGTCGCTTGCCCTTCAGCAGCAACTCCCCCCCATCCGGGTGCGGCCTCCGAATAATGTGCCTAACCGTAGCACTCAGCCCCAAACTGGTCGATCTTCTGCCAGAACTGTGCCCATCGTCCGGTGGTCTGCGTCAGTGCGCGTAGGCTGAGCACAATCTTGGCCCCTTTGTTCTTCCAGCGCATCCCGGAGGCACATAGCCGTTGCTTGACCAAGGTCTTGCAGGCGGCCTCGGTGACGCCCGATCCGATCGGCAGTCCCGCGGCGACGAAGCCCGGGTAGTCCATTTGATGGCGATGGTTGGTGAAGTAGGTCCAAGCGCTGAGAACGTCGTCGCGCAGCGTCTGCGAGAGGGTGTGCCGCTGCGACAGGCGCGCGGCCTCGCCGATGAGCAGGTCAAGGGCGGCGGGGTCGTGCTTGAGCGTCGTGCAGTGCGCGCTCTGCCACTGCGCGCGCGGGCCCTCGGCGTGGCGCTGCGGATGGGTCGCTTGGGCGATTTTGCCCACGTATTCCGTTGCATGGAAAAAATCGATCAACTGGCGGTCGGTGTGTTGCTCGAGGAACCGCCAGTTGCTTGCCGCCCCGTCGGCGATGCCCAGGTACAGTGCCTCGGGGAGGTGCCGCTTGACGCGTTGGATCTCGCGCTCCATGCGTTGCCGGAACTCCTGCTTGCCGTACTCGGGTGCCGCAGCGAGGTAGATGGTGTGCTGGCGCTCGCCCTCGCCGTCGTAAAGCGAGAGGGTTCCGACCATGGCTTCGCGCCAGCCCGCACTGTCGGCCATGGGGATCATGGCGCCGTCGAGGCTGACCACGACGGTCGCGATGGGCGTCTCAAGCGCCGGCATCGCGTACTCCCAGTCCTCCTCTTTGGCCGTGGCGATGGTGCCTACCCACTCCGCAACATTTTGAATATACGAGGTAGCGATCGTCCGACCGTGGTTCTGCTCAAGGTCAGTCTGCACCGCGCGCACGTTGAGCTGCGCATACTTGTGGCTGAGTTGACTGGCGAATCGGGGGGTCGCCCCGCGCACGATCCGCGCCTGGTGCTCGAGCGGACAGTAGATCCGCCCGCCGCGCGAGCTTTGGTAGACATAACGCTCGACCTCGACCGGCCCGTAAGGCGTCTGGTACTCCTTCGGATCGCGCCCGCGCGCGGTCAGCTTGATCGCGCCGACACGGATCGCACTGCCGTCGGTGTCGAAACGCTGCAGCGCCTCCTCGGTGGCGCAGCGCCCCACCGCGTTGGTGGCCTCCTGGATGGCTCCTTCCATGTCCAGCAGGCTACCGCTGAGCCGCACCGTTACCTCGACCGTCACCTCGTCACCCGAGATCCTGACTACCTTCGCCACGACTGCACCTTCTCGTCTAGTCACAGAAGGTTACGAAATACTCCTCAAAGGCACATCATGTCAAGGCCGCACCCCCCCATCCTCGCTCAGGATATCCCCCACGTTGGCATAGATCGACGGCTCCGGCGCACCGGTTACCGCGGCTTCAAAGCCGGCAACGACCACCAACACCGCCAGTTCGTCGGCGGTCACCGAACCGTCGTTGTCATAGTCGTACTGCGCCCAGTCGATATAGGGAGTGGCCTCGATCATCGCCGCCCTGGCCACCAGACGGTGATATCTGCTCTTACTGAGGCCCAGGCCGTCTGTGCGGTGGTCCCCTTCCGATCGCTGAACTCGGCGAGAATGAACAGCAGCTTGCGGGTGGCGACGGCATCGGCGGCAACCGGGAGTGCGCCGGGTACTGCCGTGGTGGCGCCCAGGCTGCCGGCTGGCGAGACCGGTCGCGTGGTTGTCGCATGCAGGTGCGGCAGGATTCCGGACGGCGGGGGCGCGGTCGCAGCGACGCCGCTCAGCACCGGCCGCTCGACCGGGAACGGCTCGGCACCGAGGCCGTCCGCAACGAGCGACCGCTCGAAGCCGGTGACGTACTGCCAGACGCCCTGCGCATCCCGGGCGATGGTGTAACCGGCCTCGGTCTCGATCCAGTTGTTCCATTCGTCACCTTGGCCCCTGATGACGAACTGGCGGCCGTCCGGCTGTTCGGCGATGGCCGGCCGACGACTCGCGGGCGCCGCCGACGCCGGCGTGACACAGGTCCCAAGACCGATGACGGCGAGGAACCCCAGGACCACCGCCGACCTGCCGCGACGGCTCAGCAACAGCCTCAGTCCAGTTTTCATTGTGACTCCGATTGCAGTTAAGCAGCTTGCGCACCCCCGCTGCCCCGCGCATGGCAAGGCGCCAGGGGGGCGGACGCCCCCGGCGTGCGGCCAAGTCGGCCGTGATCGTAATCGCAATGCTAATCCTGATCCTGATCGCGATCGTGATCGTGATCACGCAATTGCACCGCGCCGGGCCGTCGGCCGAGGCGCAGTGTCGTGTGATCCTGGAGCTCGACGGCGCACGGCGCCCGCTGCGGACGCCCCGGGGCGGGCTTACCGTCGCTATGTAGATCGCACCCGCCGTGCGCCCCGATTTGACGGACAAGGGCCCTGCGGCTACTATCTCTCATCTCGACGGGCGCGTAGCTCACCGGTAGAGCATCCCCTTCACACGGGGAGGGTAGGAGGTTCGATCCCTCCCGCGCCCACCAAAAAACGTACTGTTGAGAGCCGCTTACGAGCGGCTTCTTTTTGTGTTTACGGCGGGCGTGAAACTGGCCTTGACCGCGGCGCCTGCCCGGGTCCAGTCTCCCGGGCAGCTAGGCGGAGCACCCCATGACCACCATCGCCTTTGACACCCACAAGTTCCTCCGCACCATCAAGGAGTCCGGTGTGCCGGAGAACCAGGCGGAGGCGATCGCCGAGGCCTTCCGGGCGGCCCAGGTCGAGGCCGACCCGGTCACCAGGACCGACCTCGCCGCCCACGGCACCGACCTGCGGCACGCCTTGCAGGAGACCGAACAGCGCCTCAAGGAGCAGATCGACCTGCTGCGCAGCGACCTGACGGGCAAGTTCACCCTGCTGCAATGGATGCTCGGGCTGTTGCTGGCGGGGGTCGCCTCAATCATTATCAAGTCGTTCTTCCAGCTCTCAGAGTAGCTTGACCAGGGCCGCGATCAGGGCCGCCTGCGCGATCAGCAGCCCCGCCACCCACTTGATGGTGTCGGCCTTGGCCGTCTCGACAATGATGGTGGTGGCAGCCTTCACCGCCTCCAGGCGCAGGTCCATGTAGTCGCGCGTGGGTCGTCGCGCGTGACCAGTTCAGACAGATCGAACACCTCCGAGAGGGCCTCGGCCTGAATCCTGGCTTGGGCGCGCGGCACGCCCGCGGCTTCCAGGCGATCGGCATACTTGAGGGTATCGAAGGGGATGGCGGTCATTGGCGTCGCTCCTGGTGGTTTCCCGAGAAACGCTAGCCCAGGTGTGGCACCGGGTCAAGCGCCGGGCCGATGGCGTCGCAACCGCCGACAGCTAGCCGTTCCAGCCACAAACGAAGGAAACGAGGTGTTCAATGTTGGAGCACAATCAATCTGTCATCCTGCAGAAGCTGACCGACGGCGGCGATACCACCGTCAGTGAGACGGCCACCTGGCCAGCCGCCCTGCGCGAGGCACTGCGTATCCTCGTGTGGAACCTGTATGTGGTGATGCGTGACGAGCGCTACGAGATCACGCCCGAGGGCATCCTCGAGTTGCGCAGACTCAAGCGCCTTCGGTAGGCCAGGCGCCCTTGCGGCAACCCGTCGCGGCCAGGGGGCCGCTTCTACGCCGGTTTGCTCGATGACGCGCGGGCGCAGCTCGATGCGGTCCAGGCGCTCACCCTGGTGGTCCTGTTTGGCGCGGATCGCGCGCACATGTTCGTCAGAGTTTTCCTACCCTCATCCTCCCAATTGACCCGGTACCGGTTGCCGCCGGTTCTGCTATCTTTGCCCTACCGTGGCGCTCAACAACAAGGTGCCCCAGGCAGGATCTGCCTCCATCGCCGTCCTTGAACCCGCCCGCAGAAGGCGCGGACCCGAAACCAGCGCCTCGCAGCCCCGCCAGGCTGGAGAGCGCGGACGTACCCCAGGGCACGGCGGTCCCCTGACCGTCGGCGGTGCCCGGCCCTCCGATCCCGGAGGTCAGGCCGGGCGGCAGTCCAAATTGTGATCACGGGGAGGCTCGCGTGAACGTCGCGCCCTTAGCACTGGTTTCTTTCGACGCTGCCGATCACCATGCGGCGCTCGGTTCAGTCCTGACCGGGCTCGGCTATACGCCGCGGGTCCTGTCGTCCGCCCAGGTCTGCACCGGTGTCATGGACGGCTGGCCGCGGGCGGTGGTCTTTCTGTTGGGCGGGCCGCGGAGCCGGCGCGAACAGGTGCTCAGCGCGATCGATTGCGCGCGGACGCTGCCCAGCCTGGCCCTGGTCGTCGGTGGGGACTCGGGTTGGGATCGGGACCTGCTGGCCCAGTGCGGGGACTGTGCCCAGTGGCCCTGCGGTCCCGCGGAGTTGGGTTTCCGGCTCGGCCGACTCTGTGCCCCGGCGGCGCCCGCCCCGCCGCTCGCGACTGATCCGGAACTGGCCCGCACCCTGGAGGAACTCAATCTGATCGGTCGCGCCCCGGCCTTCCTTGCGGCGATGGCCGACCTGCGCCGACTGGTGCGCTGCGACGCCCCAGTGTTGATCGTGGGCGAGACCGGGACCGGGAAGGAGTTGGCGGCACGCGCCGTTCACTACCTGGGCGCCCGTTCCGCCGGTCCCTTCGTCCCGGTCAACTGCGGTGCACTGCCCGATCACCTGGTCGAGAACGAGCTGTTCGGCCACGAGCGGGGCGCCTATACGGACGCCAAGTCCAGCGCGCTCGGGGCGATCGGCGAGGCCGCCGGCGGCACCCTGTTTCTGGACGAGGTGGAGGCACTCTCGCCCAAGGCCCAGGCGGCGCTGCTGCGCTTTCTTCAGGATCGGGAATACCGACCGCTGGGGGCCCGCCAGGCGCGCCGTGCCGATACCCGGGTGGTCGCCGCCAGCAATGCGGACCTGCGGGCACTGGGCGAGCGGCGCGAATTCCGGTCGGATCTGTATTTTCGCCTGGATATCCTGCGGGTCACACTCCCCCCGCTGCGTACCCGCGGGGCGGACATCGAGGTCCTCGCCGCGCACTTCGCGGACCTCTACGCGCGCCAATACGGGCTGCCCCGCCGATCCCTGGAGCCGCGCTGCCTGCCGCTGCTGCGCGACTATCCGTGGCCCGGAAACGTCCGGGAGTTGGAGAACCTGGTCCATCGCGAGGTCTTGCTGGCGGACGGCCCCCGGCTGTTCCTGAGGCCGGGTGCGGCGAGCGCGGGGGCCGACGCGGCGCTGCCCGAGGCGGCGGGCGGGCCGGGATCCGGGAACTTTGCCGACGCCAAGGCGCATGCCATAGAGTCCTTCGAGCGCGCCTACCTGACCCGGTTGATGCAAGAGTCCAAGGGCAACGTCTCCCAGGCGGCACGGCTGGCGGACAAGGAGCGGCGGGCCCTGGGCAAGCTGCTGAAGAAATATGCTATGACACCACCGCGAACGGACTGATCAGGCACGCACTCGCTGGTCGTCTGCGCGCAGATACCGGTAGAAGGTGGCCAGACTGGTACTGAACCTGCTTTTTCAGGGCGAACGCCGCTGAAGCCGCAAGTGCCGCCAGAAGCCCGATCGCGATAGTCAGTTTATTTTTCATTCTGGTTCAGCATCGGGTAGGCACCCGCGGATGGGTTGGCGGATAATCCGAGACCTCGACAGCCGTGGACCACCGACGCCATGCCCAAGCCCAAGTACCCTCACGCCCGCCTGTCCCCGGCCAAGGACGAGATCCTCGCCATCGCCATCATGCGCGAGTCGGTGGTGACGCACGACATCCGGCCCCTGCTAGACAAGCTCCTGCCGCTGGCTGCCACCCGAGAGGCGGCCGTCGCCTGGGAGGGCAAGGTGACCTTCTTCTTCGACGGCTGGGACCAGGACCCGCGCGAGACCGCCGAGATCCCGGAGATCCGCGCCTACTTCCTGGACGTGACGGCCGAGTTTCCCTACTGGTTTCACTTCGTGGAGAAGGTCGGCGACACCTTCTGGCATGTGCTGCGGTTGCTGTGCCGCGGCCACCGCGAGGCGGTCCAGGGCGGGATGATCGGCTGGCGGTTCGAGGACCCGGCCGAGATCGTCCGTCAGGTTGAACTCCTGTCGCGCCACATGAACCAGATGTACGAGCGACTCCACCTACCCCTGACGATGCATCAGCGCGTCTCGCAGGAGGTCGCGCAGTTGATCGAGTGCTCGTTCGAGTGAGAAGCCCAGGCGTTCAGGCCGCGCTCGACCTGCTGCGCGTCGTCGGCCGCGGGCTCCGTCACCTGGCCGTCGGGCTGCTGGCGCTGCTGATCCTGTTCGAGGAATGGGGCTGGGAGCCGCTGCGTCGTGCGCTGATCTGGTTGGGCCGCATCCCGATCATGCGCCGGATCGAGGCCGCGGTCGCGCGGCTGTCGCCGCCCGCCGCGCTGGTCGTGTTGCTGCTGCCCACCCTGGGGCTGGTGCCGGTCAAGCTGCTCGCGCTGTGGCTGATCGCCCAGGGCGCGGCGTTGGCCGGACTGATGGTGATCGTGGTGGCAAAGGTGATCGGCACCGCGGTGCTGGCGTGGCTGTTCGCGCTGACTCAGCCGGCGCTGATGCGGATGCCGTGGTTCGCCGCGGGTTACCGGCGCTGGTACGGCTGGAAGGAGGCGTTGTTCGCGCGGGTGCGGGCGTCCTGGGCGTGGCGGACCGGGCGGGCGGTCAAGCTGAGGGTGCGGCGTTGGGTGCGGTGGCAGGGCACCTGAGGCGGCGCCCGGTGTTCCGCAGCACGCTCAGGCACCGCGATAGATCTGTAAGGGCTACTGCATCCGGTTCGGCCTCGTCAATATCTGATCGTTACGGTAGGAAATAACGATTTCAGCTTTCCGCTGGCGCAACCTATAGTTTGAACCGTAGGCAGGCGACAAGGCTTCGGGGTCCTGATCCTCCCGGAGCGACCACTAATCCCTTGTCCAGCTTGCTACACGAACCAGAGATACGGCCCAGACATCTGACTTGAGGTTACTGCCATGAGTGATGCAACCCTGCGCTCCAAGACCAACACTGCCCTTTGGATGGCTGTCGCCATCTGCCTGGTGCCCCTCGTGCCCTACGCCCTGGGGGGCTTTGGCGGCGGCTGACCATGGACTCTGTGGGACTGAACAAGGCGGCGTGAGCCGCCTTTTTTGTGGGCGGGTTTACCGTGAAAGTCGCGCCGGGAGCGCGCTCCAATTCCCCCTCTCCCTCTGGGAGAGGGCGGGTGAGGGAACGGCCATGGCGCCCGCAACTTTCATCTTTCGGGGTGGCGCGGGCGCCATCGCCGTTAGCCGAAGGCGGATCACCACGGCACCGAAAGCCGCTCGACAACATCGCGTCGTGCCAAGACCCTTGAGCATAGCTCCCAGCGGTCGCGGTCCGGGTCGATCGTCGCCTGGTAGCGCAGTTCAAAGACATCGCGGGCCTTGCGGCGCAGGTGGATGTACTCGTCCATCATGGCCTCGAGCTTCTCGACGCTGTCGATCCAGTCATCTTCGATCGTGTCAGGGAGTCCGCCGAAGATGTCGAACTTGTCTTTCATCCGGCGGGACAGGACCCGGTAGACCTTCTCGTGGGTCTCGGCATAGACGAGGTTCAGCATGTCGACGTTGCGCCGGGCCTGACCGAAGCGCTTGATCCGGCCGAGGCGCTGTTCCAGCCGGGAGGGGTTCCAGGGCAGGTCCACGTTGATCAGGGTCCCGAGCTGGAACAGATGCGTTGCAGGATCAGGGTCCGCATCAAACTCTCGGATATCCACTTCCGTGCCGGCACGGCGTGGGACGCGGACCCGGTGTTACGGGATCTGGCCCGTTTCATCGCCGCCGAGATCGGACGCGGTGCCGACCAGGACCAGGTGGCCAAGGTCCTCGCCGCACCGGCACAACGCAAGGTCTTGCTCAAGCGCCTTGCCGCCTATCTCAAGTTCTATGCCGACTGGCTGGGTAAGCCCCAGAAGCTCCCCTGGTGGCAGCGCTCGATCGAGATCCGCGGTCAACGCCTGCACGTCGCCGGGCTCGACTCCGCCTGGATGGCCTGCGGCGACACGGACCGCGGGCACCTGCTGCTTGGCCGCTACCAGGTCAACCAGACCGTTCTGCACCCGGCGCAGGCGCAGCTTGGGCTGGAGGACCTGGCCGGCAACTGTTGGGAGTGGTGCGACGACGTCCATTCTGAGGACCAGGGGGCGGTCGGGTCGCCGCGGTTCCTGCGCGGCGGTGCTTTCGGCGGCGGGGCCGGGTTCCTGCGCTCCTCGGTCCGGGGCGGGGTCGGGCCCGGGGACCGGGACCCGGGCGTCGGGTTCCGCTGCGTCCTGGCCGCGTCCCGCCAGCCTTGACCCTTCGATCCTTCGACCCTTTCTTCTTCCAACGGACCGCGGAGCGGTCCGTTTGCGTTTGACACTGACTGACATTTTGTCAGTGTCACTGTCAGTGTCACTGTCACTGTCAGTGTGAATGACACTGACAACGCCTCCCGCCGCTGTGCACCCGGCGTAGGGTCCGCTGTGCGGACCGGGGACCCGCGCGACCAACCCGAGCCGCGGAATCCGCCGTGGCGCTGCGGCGCTGCGGGCGGCGGTCCGCACAGCGGACCCTACGGTCAGCCGCCCAAGGCGCCCCAGATGCCGCGAAACGCCAACAGGCTGCGCGCCAAGCGACATCGGCGGAACCTCCTGCGGAGTTCCGCCCTCCGCGGGCTTCCATGTCCGGGGCGACGGCTAACCCCTCATGGCCGTCAGGGGGACGTGGCGCCGCATCCGGCTGAAGCCTCGACCTCCGGTTTTTTGCACGGGTACAAGGTCATCCGGCGTTCACCGAAGGCCTCCGATCGTCGCAGCGGCCGTGTTCATGGTTCCGGCCAGCCGAGGCACCGGCCAGTTGGAGTCCAAGGCTTCAGCCTTGGATCGGCAGGCCAAGGCTGAAGCCTTGGATCCAACTGCGCCCGCGGGCTGCGGGGCGCGAAGCGCCCGACACCTGCGTGACATCGCTGGAGCCGTTCACGAGGCAGATGCACTCGCGACAGCGCACACGCTGAGGCGGGAGCCGGCACTGGGGGCGCCGCACCCCAGTGCGGCGCGACCTCGCAAGCGACCGCGGCGTTGCGTGTTGCGGATAGGCCGGGCCGCACTGGGGTGCGGCGCCCCCAGGCCGGACTGGAAGTGAGGCTTGACTTGACGGCAGTGCTGCTTGCGCGTGGGAACGAGAAGGCCGCGGCGGCGATCAGCCAGCGCCCGCCGGTCTTGGCGGCGGGCAGGACACCGCTCTGGATCAGGTAGCGTACCTGGCGGACGGACTTGCCCAGACGTTCCGCGGCTTGTTCGAGGGTGAGTTGCATGGCAGGACTGACAGGCCGTGTCAGTGTGATTGACAGTGACACTTACACTGACAAAGTGTCATTGCATTGTCAATCGCGAACGGACCGCTGCGCGGTCCGTGTGAAGAAAGGGTCAATGGATTCATGGGTCAAGGCTGGCGGGGCGCGGCCAGGACGCAGCGGAACCCGACGCCCTGGACCCGGCCCCAGGACTCGAACCAGTTCCGGAACGAGGAGCGCAGGACCCCGGCCCTGACGTCGAAAGCACCGCCGCGCAGCACGCGCGACGACCCGCCGTCGCCAGTGGCGCAGGGGTCGACCGCCGTGCCTTGGCCCTGACACTCGGCATAGAACTCCTTACGGTAGACATCAAGGCACCACTCCAGGACATTGCCGGCCAGGTCCAGCACGCCGTCCGGGGTGCAATCGCCGGGGAAGATGCCGACCGGGGTCTCGTGCCCGACCTTGGTTTCGCCGTAATTGGCGCGCTGTGCGTCGGGCGGCGCGTCGCCCCAGGGATAGCGTCGACCGGACTCGCCGCGGGCGGCGTATTCCCACTCCGCCTCGGTCGGCAGCCGCACCGCGAGGCCCGGGGGCAACCAGAGGGTGCCCTCGGCGCCTTGGGGCCGGGCCAGCTTACCGGTCAGCCAGGCGCAGAAGGCCATGGCCTGATACCAGGAAAGATTGACGACTGGCCGGCTGGGGTAGGCCTGCTGGGACTCCCAGTCGTTCGGCTCCGGGGGCTGGTCCGCCCCGCCGGCCTGCCACCAGCGGGGGTCGGCGCTGTCCTCGTCGTCCAGAAACCCGGCAAACTCGGCAACGGTGACCGGGAAGCGGCTGATCCGGAAGTCGGCGAGGGTCACGCTGTGAACCGGGGCCTCGTGGTCGTCGGCCTCGGGGTCGTAGCCCGGCACCGCCTGGTCCTGCCTCTGCGCACCCATCGCGAAGCGCCCGCCGGGCAGTGCCACCCAGCGCCCGGGTTGGGTCCAGCCCAGTCGCGGGTCGCCCGCCTGGGCGAGCGCGTCGGCGGCGGCGATGCGATCGGCGAGCGGGATGGCGCCGGCCTGTGCCGGGTCGAAGACGGCCACTGCGGCATTCAGGCACTGGCCGTAGCGTGGGTCCGCCGGGCGGTAGCTGAAGGGGGCCAGATCCCGCACCAGGGCGCCCAGGAGCCCAGCAGCGCGCGCCTGTTCGGCCCGGGTGGGGGTCTCGCCCAAGGACTGGAGGACGGCGGCGACCAGGTCGTCGACCCGGTCCTGACCCTGCAACCAGAGCACGCCGCCCAGCAGCAGGACCGTCTCCCGCCACTCCGGCCGATAGAGCGCGGGGACCTCGGTAACGCCGGGGCTCAGGAGCAGCGTGGTCCGCTCGGCATCCCCGCGCCCGCCCAGGGCCTGGGCGGCCAGGTATTCCTGAAAGGTCAGGTGCCAGAATTTGAGCTGGTGGCCGCGGCGCACGATGAGGCCACTGTCGATCTCCTCCTCCGCCAGGAAGGCGTCGGCGCGCTCGCGGGCCTCGGCGTCGTCGGCCAGACCGAAGCGGTGGGCGAGGCGCTCGGCCGCCCAGTGGCGGCTGACCTGGACCTGGCGGCCCCGGGCCTCGGTCTGCATGGCGAGCGCCAGGTCCGCCAGGAGTTGGCGGCAGCGCTGCGGCTTTTCCCGCCCGGGGCGCCGCTCGCGGGCCTCGCTCAGCCACCGGATGATGGATTCATAGAGCTCGGCGCGCTGCTCGGGCAGGCGCTTGTCGTTCCAGTGCACCACGGCGAGCGCGGTCAGCATGACGGTGTTGCGGGCGAGGCGGCGGATCTCGGGGCGGGAGGCGAGCGCCGCGGTCAGCTCAGCGTGATGGGCCTGGGCGCGTTCTGGATGGTCCGCGAAGAGGGCGCGGCTCCAGCGCCCGAGGAAGCCGTCGATGGCGCCGGGGTCCAAGGCCTCGATCGTGGTCTGGGCGAAGCCGGTCAGGACGGGGGTGTCTTGGAGGGCGGCGGGGCGGCTGGTGACGACCAGGGGGCAGTCCGGGTAGGCCAGGGCCAGGTGCTCGATCAGGGTCGCCGCCTGTTGGCGCTGGAGTCGGTCGGGGGCCTCGTCGAGTCCGTCGAGTAGGATC
Organism: Candidatus Thiodictyon syntrophicum; assembly: GCF_002813775.1. Classification (NCBI taxonomy): domain Bacteria; kingdom Pseudomonadati; phylum Pseudomonadota; class Gammaproteobacteria; order Chromatiales; family Chromatiaceae; genus Thiodictyon; species Candidatus Thiodictyon syntrophicum. The sequence goes on along the minus strand of NZ_CP020370.1, from coordinate 3,725,989 downwards.
AGGGCCTCACCGTCGGTCAGCAGGCGGCGGAAGGCGTCCGCCGTCAGACCCTGGTTGGCGTGTTCGGCGCGGGAACCCAGGTACTCCGGGAGCCAGTCGGCGCACTCGGCCAGCGGCGGTCCCTGGTGCCGGGCCTTGGCCCGCTCCATGAAGTCGAGCCAGTCGACGATGGGGACCAAGAGCGGCAGGCGAACCCCGGTCGGACCGGGTGCCAGGCCCAGGCGCTGGGCGGCGGCGCCCGGGTCGCGGCCGAGCCGGTCGGCGGCCAGGCAGTGGGCGACCCAACGCAGGAAGGTGGTCTTGCCGCAGCCGGGGTCGCCGACGATGACGAGCCGCGGGTTGACCAGGGCGGCGCGCAGGGGGTGGTCGGCACGGGCGCTAAGGTGTGGGTCTTGGCGCTCGCGGTCTGGCCCGGTTGCCGCGCCGGTTGCCTGGAGTTCAATGTAGAGGTCGGCGATGGGAAAGCGGTGGGCTTTGGCGCCGCCCGTGACCAGCCCGCGGATAGCGAGGTGGGCGGTCTCGGTCCAGAGGTCGGCCAGGTACTTGCGGGGATCGACGGGGGGCGGCAGCGCTGCACCCGCTGCGGTCCCGGAATCGGGCGGGGCGAGGAGAAACTCCGCCCCGCCATCTTCACAGCCCGGTTGGTTCCGATCGATCTGCCAGGCGCCCTTGACCCAGGCGCGCAACTGCACCCGCACCCGCTTGGGGTCGGGCCACAACTCGATCCACTGGAAGGCGTTGGGATGGCGGCTACCGTCGTAGACGCAGCCGGCGGCCAGTTCCAGGCAGGCGCGGGCCGGGTCCGGGGGCCGGATGAAGGCGGCCTCACCCGCGTGCAGGTGGCCGCGCAGGACCAGGTCCCGGTGCAGGTGGATGCTCTGGCGCGCCTCGGCGCAGTCGAACTCCGCCAGGTAGTCCCAGGGGTGGTGCAGCAGGGCGAGGCGCCAGTCGGCGCCGTCGGCGTCCGGGTGAAGCACCGTCTGACTGAGCTGGTAGCTACCGAGCAGGAGGTTACCGCGGTCATGATCGCCGCAAGCTATCCAAGCGGAATCGAGCCCGGCGATGTGTAGTCGCTGGCCGTTAATCGAGATGCTACGCTGCCACCAGGGTAGGGGCGGTGCCTCGCCGAGCCAGTCCCCATAGAAGGCCAGAAAGGGGACGTGGCGCTTGGTCAGGGCCGCGCGCTGGCCAGGGTGGCTGAGGACGGCGGCGATTCGGTTCTGATCAGCCTTGGTCAGTAGACCCTCCTGAACCATGCTGGCCACATCATCGACCTCGCCGCGGTCCACGTCATGGTTGCCGGGTACCAACAGCAACGCGTCCCGCGGCAGTGCTCGGGGTGCGGCCGGCGACAGGGCGGGCCACAGCCGATCCAACAGCCAGGTACGCGCGAGTTGGTACTCATCGGCCTTGCCGGCGAAGGCTAGGTCACCGGTGATGACCACCAAGTCAGGACTGAGCCCGCCTTGGACTTCCTCGCCGATGAACCGCACCAAGGCGCGCAAGACGGGGTCTGAGTCCCACGCCTGACCGGCACGGAAGTGGATATCCGACAGGTGCAACAGGCGGATGGGGCGGTCGGTGTCAGGGCTTGGCATCCGGTGCGGTCCCGGCAAACGCGGGATGGTCAGGGTACACCAGGGCGAAAGATGCCGGTAGTTTCGGCATTGCATGGACCTGACCGTGATCACACCTTTGCGCTCTCGGCGTGACAGCCCCGTCAGGCTTGACGTTTACTTGGTTTGATTCGTGTTGTGCGACGCGTTCGATCAGGCCACGGGTCTGGCGAAACTGCTCGTTCTCCTTGAACAGGGCGATGATGTGGTACTAGGGACTGCTGCCGCCGCCCCCGGCCGCTCGGAGCAGCCACAGCTCGCTGGTCCCCAGCACCGCCAGGAGGTCCTCCCACCAGGTGATGTCGTACACCAGGCCGTCGATGGTGATGGTCCTGCCCGCCGGGCCGCTCAGGCGGGAGGTCCAGGATACCGCCTCGCCCTCGTCCCCCCGCCGCCGCTGGGCCCACAGCAGGGGTCGCGGACCGGGTACCAGCGCGAGGGTGCCCCCGGCCGTATCGCCCAGGTCGGTCTCCTCGACCGCCCCCACCCGGCCGGTCGCCGGGTCCAGCGGTGCCAGGGCGGCGGTGGACCCCAGGACCCAGGCCACCGCCGCCCCCCCGGTCCAGGCCCCGATCGCCACTGAATCGGCGCGGCCGACCGGCAGGGCGAAGGGCGCCGCCTGGGCACCCCGCACGGCGAGCCCGTGCGGGGCCCCGGAAGCGGTCCAGAGCGCCCAGGCGGCGCCCCCCCCGACGGCCAGCTCCAGGGGCGGTCCGCCGACCGGGAAGGACCGTTGTCCGGTCAGGCCCGCGGGTCCCAGGTCGGCGACCTCCAGCGTGCCGGGCCGCGTCTGCCAGAGCGCCATGGGCCCGTCCAGGCAGCCCGGCAACGGCCAGCGGCTGGGCGGCGGACCGCTGATGGGGGTTTGCCAGGCGATGGCCCCCTGCGCATCCAGCGCCACCGCCAACGGGGCGCCGGCGGGGTCGGCGCCGGTCACCAGCACCAGGGGCCCGCAGGTCGTCGCCCCCGCGGCCACCAGCGGCAGGCTCGGCAACTCCCGCGGCAACCGGTCGGACCCGATACGCAACTGGAGGGTGCGCCCCGTCCCCGGCCGATTGATGAACACGCGCAGATCCTCTGGGTCCGCCACCGTGAACGCGGCACTCTCCACGGCCGCGGGGAGTGGAATGACCCCGGCCGGGACCAGCCAGGGGGTCGCGGACGCCAGGACGGCGTGCATGGCGAGCGGTGCCAGGGTACTCATGGGTTTTGGCCTGGTCGGTCAGGGTCGGCGCCGCGGGCGGAGCGGTCAGCGGGAAGCCCTTGGCGGCCACCTTCATCAGGTCCTCGGCCCAGGAGGCGGCCCAAGTGGTGGTGCCGCTGCGTACCCCCTGGGCCTCGCCATAGAGCTGCCCGACCCAGTCGTTGGCCCAGGTGAGCCGCTTTTCCAGCTTGGCCAGGGCCAACTCCAGGACGGGTCGCTCGGTGGCGGAGAAGCCGGTGAGGGTATCGGTGGCCGGCGTGGAGATACCGGCGGGCACCGCCGCCGCATTGCCGCTGGTCTGGACCTCCCGCAGGAACAGGGCGAAGAGGGCATAGTTGTCGGAGTTACGCAGGCGGTCCGCGGTCGACAGGTGAAAGAGCATGCGCTCATGGCGGTAGGCCAGGTCGCGGGTCCCGGTCCCGGCGGCACCGCCCAGGGGGGAGGTGCCGTGGGCGCTCTCATGGATCAGGTTGCGGGCGCGGTCGTTGAGGTGCAGCCCGCGGAAGACCGGGACGCACAGGGTCATGGGGGCGGCCAGACCAACCCCCGAGTTGTAGGCGATGGGACCTTCTGCACAGCCGCCGACGTCGCACTGGCCCCCGCACTGGGTCACGGCCGCGAGGCCGTCGACATGGGCCTTGAGGTTGCCGATGTTGGTGCGCAGGGTGGTCAGGGTCGCGGCCGAATGGTTGCCGAAAAAGCGGTCGATGACGGGGGCATCGGTGGCGTTCGGCGTGCCGGTGACGGCCGTCTCGATACGGGCCATGGCGTCCTTGGCGACCGTGAGCCCATCCTGGAAGGCGGTCTCGGTGGCCGGGTCCATCGTCGGGCAGGGCTGGGTGGGCGGGTTGACCAGGGCGCCCAGCCCATTGGTGGCCGCACAGTTCACCGTGCTCGGTGCCGCGGCGCCGACCAGGACCTCCACACTGCGCGCACCGACAGTCCGTCGGCCCCGGGGTCGGGACCGTCGCCGGCTGGGTCGCTGGTGTCGGCGGCGGGGCGCGGCGCAGGGTCCGGGGGTTGGTCCCCTGCTGGATGGTGTGGGGCAGTTCATGGCCCAGGAGGTACCGGCCGGCCTGGGTGTTCGGGGCATAGCGGCCGGGGGCGAAGGCGATATGCCGCCCGACGGCATAGGCCTGGGCGCCGACCGCCAGGGCCGACCGACCGGCCGCACCGTCCGTGTGGATGCGCACCTCGCCCAGGTCGCGGTCGAGCCGGGACTCGAAGAAGGCCCGGGCCCCGCGGTCCAAGGGCTGTCCGGGCGCGTTCAGGACGGCGTGGACGCCCGGCGGGGCCTCCCGTGAGTCGACCCCTGGCGCGTCGCCGTCCGGGGTCCGGCGCCGCACCGTCTCGTCCTCCCGGGCGCAGTCGTCGCAGACCCGGCGCACAATGGGCGGGGAGGGCGCCGGGGCGGCGACCGGCGTTGCCGGGTCCGGCATCCGCAGCAGCCGCTGCGCGGCCGCGTCCGCCTCCCGCTCCAGGGGGTCGTCGGTGCGCCCCACCGCGAGGCGCGCCTGAATCGCGGGTACCCCAGTCGTCGCCGGGCGCAGCGCCAACCGCTCCCACTGGGGATTCCGGGTCGGGAGCACGGCCGACCTGGACCGGACGCCAACACCAACGGCAGGGCGCGGCGCGGCGACCGGGGCGCGGGTGCCTCCCGTCTTGACGCTGGTTGTCTCTTTGCGAGCCGGAGCGATCATTGTGCAGGCCCTCTATCCGGCGTCTCGCCGCGCAGCGCGTCGTCGCGGCTGACGGGATGCGTGTAGGCAGCAAGCTCGTTGGCAGATTGACGTTTGCCGGACCATCGCAGGGCGCCGGTTGCCGGATAGATATAAAGGTGGTCGATCTCCCAACCGTCGGCCGTGAACGCGGCCGTGAAGGCCCACCAATCGCCGACCTGGCCTTCAAGCAACGCGATGCCCGGGCGGTAGCGGCCTGACATGGTGAGTCGCGCGATCTCGCGGGCGGCGGCCAGGCAGACCGGACCCTGGCCGTCCAGATAATCGAGCAGATACGCAAGATCATTGGCCCAGGCGCGCAGATCCGCCGGGCCCGCGGCGGCGGCCTGGGCGCGGACCTGTTCCAGGAGTTGTCGATCGTAGCGTCCGCGCTGCGCCGCGCTGACGTACTCGTCGACAATGGCGATCAGATAGTCCCGCTTGGGGCACCGCGGGTCGGCGGCCAGCGTGATCAGCAAGGGCAGCAGGCGCGGCTGGCTGAGCGCGGCGTGCTCGTCCTGATCGGTGAGCCGCAGGTCCGGTGCATAGGCCCATCGGCGAATCTGCTCGTCGGTGGGGTCGAAGGTGCCAAGCACGCGGGTGGCCGCTTCGGAGGGTTCGGGCCAGGGCACGATCGCGTAAGTCTCGGGGTCGCGCAGATCGACCACCCCCGCCAGCGCGATCCGGTGCAGCACCAGATACTCACGGTGACCCGCGGCGATGAACTCGCTGTCCGGCAGGGCGGGCTGAAGCTCCCGCAACAGCCAGGAATAGCCGCGATCACGCTCCGGCACCGGGCGGGGGCCATGCGGCTGCCCGGCGCGCAAGGCCTGCACCATGGCCCTGAGGTACGGCGGGAAGGCCTCGTCCTCGCGCCCCGCAAGGACGCACAGGTCGGCGAACGCCGCCCGCGTCCGGGCGCCGGGGGGCGCGCCGGTCAGCGCCGTAAACAGGTCGGCCAGTTCGTCGCTCGGGCTCATCGTCGGCTACTCCGGGAACGTGGTCACGACACGATAATCCGCCGGGGTGCCGGGGTGCGCGGTCGTCGGATCGAAGATGATTCTAAAGCCTGCCACCTGGCGCCGCACCAGGGTGCCCCCCGTCAGGTTGCCATGGGCATCCAGCGTACCCCCCTCGATGCGGTAACTGTAGCCCGCCCCACTCAAGGCCGGTGCCGTGCCGTCGGCCGTGGCGAAGCTGTGGCGCCCGCCCGGCCCGGGACCGATGGCCCGGCCCGCGGCGATCTCCGTCTGCAATTGCGCCCGTCCGAGCCGGACCGCCTCGAGTTGCGCGGCGTCGGAGGCAAAGACGCTGACCTCCGGCGGGCGCGGCCCGATGATGACCCCGCCGCCGGCCGCGGGTACTGCCCCGGTGCGCAGCCGCCGCTCCACCGGGGACATGACCCCCGGCGCCGGACTCCTCGCCATCGCGGCCGAGTGCTCCGAGGCATGTCCCAGGGGCCGGCCGGTGTGTGGGTTCCGGGCCGGGTCGTCGAGGGCGGCAACGCGGGCGGCATTGGCCGCCCGATCCGCGGCGGTGTCGCCGGCGTCTGCCAGCAGTTCGGCCGGACTGCGGGTCGCCGCCAACCGCTCCAACTCGCCCGGCGGGCGATTCGCCAACTGCTGCATATTGAATGCGGTCATCCCCTCGAACTTGGCCAACCGGGCACCGGGCAGGCGCAGATAACGGTCCATGGCCGCGACCTCGAGCAGGGCGAATTCGGCGACGAAACGACCGGGCAGCAGCGCCAGGCGGTTCAAACCCGCGCTGCCGGCCCCGTCGGCGAGCTTGCCGAGGGTGAGTGCGTCCTCGGCCGCGAACCGCGCCAGGGTCCCCGGTGGAACGCCGCCCCACACGGCCAGTTGCGCCTCGGTCAGGGTGCCGAACCTGGCCAGTCGGTCGGGCGAAAGGCTCGCGAGCCGACGCACCGCGGCCGGGTCGAGTCGCCCGAATTTGCGCAGGTCGCCGCCCGCCACCTGCGCGAAACGCTCCAACTCCGGCGTCGCGAGTCCGCGGAATGCGGCAATCTCACCCGCCGGGAGTCCGGCAAAGCGCTGCAGGAGCGGATCATCGGCAATGGCCAGAAAACCGCGGACCTCGCCGGCGCTAAGGGAGCCCAGGGTGGTCAAGCGCTGCGGATCGGTACCGACCCGGGTCACCAGGCCATCGATCTCGGGACCCGAGAGGCCCCCCAGGTTGCCGAGCGTCGTGGCGTCCAGGCGCTTGGTGAGGAAGGTCAAGTGACCGTCGCTCGTCACGGTCGCCAGGTTTTGCAGGGCGCCGACGTCGACCAGACCGAGCTTGTTGAGTTCTGCACCGGTATAGCGAATGGCCGCATAGCGGTTGAAGGCCGCGTCGCTCAAGGCGGCAAAGCGCGCGATCGTGGCGGGTTGGGCCTCGCGGGCAAAGACGTCGAAACGCGCCTGATCCATGACGCCGAACCGCTCCAATGCCGTCCCGGGCAGGGTGGCAAATTTCTGAAGCTCCGCGGGGGCCAGCGCGGCGAAGCGGTTGAACGCGGCATCGCCCAGACCCGCGAAGCGCTCCAATGCCGCGGCCCCCAACGCCTCGAACTTGGTGAAATCGGCGGGGGCGAGGACCGCATAGCGATTGAATGCCTGGTCGCTGACCCCGGCCAAGGCCCGCAGCTTGTCGGCGGACAGGGGGCGGAAGCGCTCGAAGCTGGTATCGCTCAAGGCGGCGAAGCGCTCGAAGGCGCCCCGATCCATACCGGCAAAGGTGCGCAACTGCTCTGGCCCCAACGCGATGAAGCGCTGATACTGCGGCTCCGCCAGCCCGATGATGCGGCGGAAGCCGCCCTCGGAGAGACTGGCCAGGGCGACCGCCTGGGGGGTGCGGAGCGCCGCCAGCCGGGCGGACTGTCCGGCGCTGACGGCGGTGTCGATGGCGCTGGGCCGCAGACCCGCATCCAGCAGGCGTTCCACCAGGGCCGCTTCGAGGCTTCGGCCAATGGTCTGAATGGCCCGCGGTCCGAGCTCCGCGCCCAGCCGCCTGACGTTGTTCGCGCCCAAGTGCTCGACGAGTTCCAGGGCGGCGCGCGGGCCCAGTTCCGCCACCAGTCGGGCGGCCAGGGCACCGCCGACCTGGGGCGCCAGGCGCTGCTCCGCCACCAGGCGCTCGGCGACCGACTCCACCGGTTCGGCGCCGGGTCTTGGCTTGCGCACTGAGCCCGCGCCGCGCAGGAATCGTGACAACCGGGGGGGCAGGGCGATCGGCGGCACTAAGCGCAGGCGCCGCAGCAGTGCCGCCACCCCCTTGGCGACCACCCCGGCCAGCCAGGCCAGGGCCAGGAGCGCGAGGCCGACGCCTACCGCGATACCACTCTCGGCCACCTGCGCGTACTGATGCCGCCGCTCCTCATCGGTTTGACGGGCGGTGGCGAGGCCGAGCAAGAGCGCCAGGATCGTCGCGCCATTGACCGCGAGGAAGGCGAAGAAGATGGCCTCGTTGACCAGGGCGGCCACCCCGAAGCCCACGCCGGCCCCGGCGGCACCGCCGGCGCCCGCCCCGGCCGCGGCGGCCGGCCCGGCACCGATCCCCAAGGTGGCCAGGCCGCCCAGGACGCCCGCCAGTATACCGACCGCCACACTGCCGCCGACGAGGCCAATCACCGTCAGGATGATGGTGATCCACAGCATGAAGGCCATGAGGATGTTGACGATCCGGCGCAGTACCGCCAATAAAAAATTGTTGAAAAGGTTGAGTATGTTGCTGTAGATGTCGTGCAGCGCATCAAGCGGATGGGTCAGGAGATTGCGCGGCCGGAACAGGCCGGCGATGATCATCGGAATGTCCTGGGTCACGAAGTCCCGCCCCTGGCGGTAGATGGCCACCACCGGCACGACTTGCTCCAGCAGGGCATCCAGGACCATGGAGAAGACGCTCGACCAGCTCAGGCGCTCCCAAATCCCCTTCAAGGCGCCCCAGACGCCGGTCTTGATGTCCGCCCAACCGACCGTGTCGCGCGGCAGGCGCTGGATGACCGGCGCCGCCGTGCCGGCTACCCCGGCCGCGGGCAGCGGACCCACCACGGCGCGCGCGCCCCCCAGCCGTTCGATCTGCTCCCCGACGTAGCCCAGGGCGCGGTTCGGCATGGCCGCGTAGACCCTGTTCGTAGCCGCGGCGGCAATGGGCGACAGGAACTCCCGCAAGCCGTCGACGATCCGGCGTCCGAAGTGGATGACCTGCGCCAGGGCCGCGAGGCCCCTGAGCAAGGTCGCGATCGACAGATTGCGCAGACGGCCCCAGATCGAACGCACGCCATCCGTCAGGCGTTGCACCAACCGCTGCGACCAGCGTTGCAGATCGCCCCACAATCGGCGGATGCGGCCCCACCAGGCGGCTGCCTGTTGTTGCACTCGTTGCCACAGCGCGGAGAGCCGTTGACGGATGGCGGCGACGACCGTGCCGATGGTCTCTGACAGACGCAGCCAACCCTGCCGTATCCCGTTCCAGATCCCTTGGCCCCACGAGGCCAGCGTGGCAAGCAGGGACCGGATGGGACCCGGCAGGCCGGCAACGAGCGTGCTCAATCCGGAGGCCCGACGCTGCAGTGCATCCCAGGCCGACGCCAAACGGTTGCGCAACCCGGCGGCGGCACTTTGCAGCCGGTTGAAGAGCCCGCGCGCCTGGCCCGCCAGACGGGCGGACAGGCTGGCGAAGCGCTCGCCCAGGCGCCGCCACAGCCCGGCGAGCCGCGCGGCGATCCCCTGGGCCGCGGCACGCAGCCAGCGGTCCACCCCGCCAATGGACCCGATGAGCCGTTGCCAGGCGGCCCGTGCGCCCTCGGCGTCCAGGCGTGCGATGGCAGCCGCCACGGCGCGGGCCGAGCCGAACACGGTGCCGACCACCCCCGTCAGACGGCCTGTCAGTCCGGAGGTGAGACGCCGGGTGACCTGACTCAGGGCGGTCCAGCCGCCTTGCACGGCCGCCGCGACGCCGCGCGCCGTCCTGCTCAGGCCGTTCATGAATCCGCCGAATCCAGCGCGCAGCGAGGCGAATGCGGCCTGGGCCTGACTGGTCAGGCCAGTCCACCCGGCGCTCAGACCCGCAACCAGCCCGTGAATCCGCTCGCGTGCCCCCGCGACCAGGTCAGTACCGGCATCGACGACGCGAGCGCCCAGGCCGCGCACGAAACCACCCGCTCGCTCCAGGAGCCCCGGGGAGCCGTCTGCCTCGCGTTGTACCAGGGTGGGCGGACCTGAACCCCGCTGAGTGCTGCCCGCGGGTCCCCCCGCCGGCGGTCCCAGGTCTGCGGTCGCGGCGGGCTCGGTGTCGGGCGCTGCCTGGTCCGGCAGCGCTTGGTCCTCCCCGTCGGCGGACCCGCCGGGTTCGGTGTCGTCGGCGGTTCCCGCAGACGCGGCCGCGGCGTGATCTCCCGGGTCCGCTTCCGGGAGCGGCTCCGGTGCGGTCAGGCCCTGCCCCTGGGTGTCATCACCCTGGGGTTCGGGCGACAGTGTGATCGCCGTGGCGAACGGCAGCGCCGGTTCGGCAGCACCCTTGGTGGCCTGGTCCGGGCCCGGGTCCGGGTCCCGGCCGGCGGCGGGCGCCGACCCCGCCGGGGCGGGATGGCGCTGTCCTGGGTGGTCCTGTGTTTGGGTCGGCTGGTCGGCTGCCTGGTCCTGAGTGGGGGATCGCTGGAGCAGGTCATTGGCGGGGCGCGTGCGCTCCGGGTCATCCACGGCCTCCCCGTCGGTCCGTGCGACGCCCCCCTGCTGGACCACATGGGTGAGTTCATGGGCCATCAGCCTGCGGTCCGCGACCGAAGAGCCGGACCCGAGCCAGATGTGCGCCCCATGGGTGAAGGCCCGCGCATTCAGGTCGGCGGCGGTCTGCTGGTCGGCACCGGAGTCATGCACCCGCACCGGCGAGAGATCGGCACCGAGTCCAGCCTCCATGTCCGCCCGTAACCCCGGCGGCAGCGGCGTGCCGCCGTGCGGGGAGCGGATGCGTTCCTCGAGCGGCCCCCCGTCCGCGACACCGCCGACGGCGTCCCCGGTGCCGACGCGACGCAGGGCCCGGTCGGTGACCGGCGTCACCCTGACCCCGGCCTTGGCGGGGGGCCTCGCCAGGGCCTCCGCCACCTGGTCGGCCTCCCGCTCCAAGGGGTCATCCGGCGCACCGACCGCGAGCTTGGGGCGGATGCCCGCGAGCGCGAGTTGGGTCCAGACCGGATTGGGCCTGGCCCGCTCAGGGGGCTCTGCGGCACCGGGCCGCGTGGGAACGGACCCGTTCGACTTGGCCTTGGCCGGCGACTGGGCGGCGGGGGGGTTCACCGGGTCTTCAGGGCGGCAGCCGCGCCGCGCGAAAGACCTCGGTCAGCCGGAGCATCCGGGACTCCACCGCGGCGGTCGTCGCGTCCGCCACATCCGCGGACACCTGCAGCAAGAGGGCCTCGTCCCCAGTCCATTCGACCCGATAGGCGTCGAGCCCCTGGAGTCGGGCGAGATCGAACAGGGCGAGGTGATCCTTGCCCAGGAGGGTCGCCCAGAAGACCCCCGTGAACATGGTCCCGTAGGTCAAGGGCGCACCATAGGCGCCGTCGATCACGTCTTCGAGCTGCGAACTGCGCGGGTGGGGATGCAGGTAGGCGAACTCGGTCTCGGCCGGGCCATGAATCCCGCGAAACAGGGCGACCAACCGGTCCGAGCCCGACCGACCGGCAAATGGCTCAATGGGCGTCCAGAGGTTCAGCCGGTTGTGACCGCGCACCTCGCCATCGTCGTCCGGCGGGGACAGGAGCATCGCCAGCTCCCACGCAAAGGGCGAGTCGCCGCCGGCACCCAACACCAACGGCAAGCGGCGCTTGATCGGTTGGTCCAGGAGGTGCCGCAGTACGTCCATGCCGGGCTTGGGCACCCGGCGGTCGGCATCGCCGATCGAGTACCAGGACGCCTCGCCGATCAGTCCCGCCGCCTTGACCTGCGCGACCAGACGGCGGGCGACGGCCCGATCCTCGGCAAGCCAATCGTGGTGACGGGTCGCCGCACTCCAGAGGAGGTTCATAGGTGCCACCATCGTTCTTACGTACTTAGGGAGCGGTTCAGTAAGTCAAACAAGTTCATTAAGGCAGCAGCTTCATCGTATTGGTTGCTTCGTCGATGTAGTAGACGCCGAACTTATAGGTCGTCCGCAGGTGCCGGTTGAGCTCCGCCGCGGTCTGGTTGGGGAACAGATAGTTGATCGTCTGCACCGCCTTGCCGTCGGGTGCCGCTTGGCCGATCAGCTTGCTGTAGTCGGCGGCCTGGTCCGGGTCGACCTTGCCGAAGCGGTGCTTCATGTCCCAGATCTCGCCCTTGTCCGGGACCCAGGTGTCGACCTGGCGTTTGAACGGCGGGCTCTTCTTGCCCAGCAGCTTCTTCACGTCGAAGGTGGTCCGGCTGAAGGTGCGCGAGGAGAGCTGCGGGACATGCAAGGCGGCCCATTGCTCGAACATCGGCCCCTTGAGGGCCGCGCCGCGCCCCCGCTCGGCGGCCATCATCTTGCTCAGGATCGCGTTGAGCGACTTGATGTCCGGTCCCGTTTTTGCCGGCACGACGCTCGACAGGTAGCGCACGAAGGTCTTGTAGGCCTGGGCTGGGCTCTCCACGTTTTCCAAGTAATCGGCGAGCTTCGCGAAGTCGGTATCGGTCAGCTTGGCCTCCTTGATCACCGTCATCAGGGCCGAGTCGGCCTTGCGCAGCTTGCGCGAGATCTTGGCGGTCTTCAGGTTGGGAGCCAGGACCTTGAGGACCCGCAGCACGTCCGCTGCGTCGTTGAGCACGGTACCGCCCTTCCCGGCGAGCTTCAGGGCCTCGGCGATCTTGTGGACGTCGACCTGGCACGGCGAGCTGCACCGCAGCAACCGCTTCATCACCGCCTCGGACAGGCGCGCGAAGCGCTCCTTCAGCCATTGCGGCAGCTTCTTCAACTCGTCGATCTGGGCCTTCTCCAGCAGCTTCAATATCCCGAGCGGGATACGCAGCACCTGGGCCGCCCAGACATGACTCTCGGAGAGTGCCAGGGCGCCCTTCAGGGCCGTCCTCAGCTTGGCGACGCCCTCGCCCTTGAGCGCCTTGGCGGACTCGATCAGCTTGGCGACCTTGGGCAGCTTACCCAGGTACTCACCGAGCTTACCGAACTTGCCGACCTTGCCCGCCCACTTGACCGCGGTCGCGGCCCCCCCGGAGAAGATCAGCATCAGGATCTCGACGATCGCGTAGCCGATCGCATAGCCGCGAAAGTGCCAGCGGTCCCAGGTGTTCGCATGGTTCCATTTGGCGCTGATCATCTCCTTGATGTCGCTCAGCTTGATGTTGCTGATGTCCTCCCAGAACGCCTTGGCATCCGCAAGCAGTGTCCCATTGATCAGTTTCTCGACCAGTGAGACGACGAGCTTGACCAGGTCCACCAGACCGATCAGCACATCGACGACCGACATCACGGCGCCGTGCAGCAGACCGACGATGAAGGCGGCGACGCCGATCGTGACATCCGCGAGCGTCGACAGAATCGCCAGGCTGATGGAGCCGGAGCTGACCTGACCCTCCAGGGCCTTGACCAGGGCCATGCCCGGTACCCAGATCTGGCCGCCGACCGCGCCCGCCCCGGACTTGGATGCCTTCATCGTCTTCGCCTTGTCCCAGGCGTCGTCAGGGTGCTCCTTGTAGATGAACTTACGGCCCTTCGCCTCATTGACGGCGACGAGCACGTTCACCAGATAGCGATAGTCCCGGCAGGCAAAGGCAACGGCGGCGCACTGTACGTTGTAGTTGGGATAGAGCTCGCCGGCCAACGCCAGGGCACCCTGTCCCTCCTGCGTGATCCGGTGCAGCCGGGCATCCGGGTCCGGCATATCGGTGCTGACGCGGCCCGTGGCGACATAGCCGTGGGTGCCCTCGCCGACCGGAAGCGAGCTTCCCTGCTGGTGGCGGTCCACATAGACCGATGACCAACCGCCGGTCAGATTGCGATCGACAAAGACGCGGGTGTTGAGCGGCAACAGGCCCAGTTCCGGCTGGTCGCGGTTGGCCGCGGGCCATAGCTTGGTCCCGTCCTCGGTCTGGACGACGCCGAGCTGCTCGACCGGGGCACCTTCCTCCATGGTCTCGATTGTCGCGGTGCCGGTCTCAAAGACCGGGGTGTCCGGCTCCTCGACCGGGATCGGCGGCTCCGGCGCCGCGGGCACGGCCGCCGACGGCGCCGCCGCCGACCCGGCGGGGGGCGGCGGTACCTCCTTGAGATGATCCTGGTGGACGAAGCCGATCCGGGTGCCGCCTTCCACCATCGGGGCCTCGACCACGTACCAATCGAAGAGCCGGACCTCCTTGATGACGACCTTGGTGCCGGAGGCCACGTTGCCGACGCTGTTCGGGCAGGTGTCGGCCTGACCGCCGCAGGTGTCGCGGCCCTTGAGGTCCAGCGCGTGCGACGGCTGCACCCGCAGGCGCAGATTGCCGCCCTTGGGCGTTTGGATGAGGTAGGTCCCGCCCTCCTTGAGGGGGGCACGCTGCACCAGACCGGGGGCGCCGCGGGCACCGATCCGGGGTAGGAATTGGGCCTGGAGTGATCCGCCGGCCGTCCTTGCCGGGGGTGCCGCGCCCTGTTGGACGACGTGGGTCAGTTCGTGGGCGATGAGCCGTCTGCCCTCCGCGCGGTCCGGCGCATACTGACCCGCGCCGAAGACGACGTCGTGGCCGAGGGTGTAGGCGCGTGCGCCGAGTGCGTGCGCGGTCTGTGCCGCGGTGTCCCCGTGGTGGACCCGCACCTGGCCGAAGTCATGACCAAAGCGGGTCTCGAAGAAGGACCGGGAGGCGTCCGGGAGCGGCTGGCCGGTGCCCCGCAGGCCCAGTATCCGCGACTCGATGCCGCTTGCATCTGCGCCGGCGCGGCCGTTTTCCGCCTTAGGCTGCACCGTCGCGTCCAACTCATCCGCGTCGTCTTCGTCGGCCCCGGCGTCCGCGGCCGTCATGACGGGCGCACGCTGCACGACGCTCTCGCGCTCGGCGTCCTGCGCTTGCTCCTCCTCGGTGTCGGCCTGCGGATCGCGTTGGACGCGGCCGGCCGCGATCGACGCGACCGGGCGGCGGCTCAAGTCCAGGCCCATTCGTGCCGACCGGGTCCCGCCTCCCTCGGGGGGCGCCGCGGTCTGCGGCCCCTCAGGAATCCCCATCACCCGTTCGGCGACCGCGTCGGCCTCGCGCTCGAACAGATCGTCGGCCGGGCCGATGCTGAGCTTCGCCTGAACCCTCAGTCGTTCGTCGTCGGCCGACTCCTGCGCGCAGGCCTCGCACCGGCGCTGAATGCCAAACCCTTGGGTCAGGGACGCGACCGGACGGGCCGCCGGGGGCCGGGCCGGGCCGGGGCGCTCGCCCACGCGCGTGGCCAGTCGCTGCCAGAGCGGATTGAGCGGTGCCGCCGACACCGTGTGCCCGGCCGAGCGGCTGCGCTGGTCGACGGGCGCGACGGACTTGGGCGCAACGGCAACCTGGCCGGCGACGGCCTTCATGGCCTGAACTCCGGCTCTGGCCCGTCGACGGCCGGGGCCGCCTTCGCTGCCTGTCTCACGCTCATTGGTCTTGCCTCCTTCGCCATCGGCGGCCTTGGGGGGCAACCGGGTGTCTCAATCGCGTGAACCGCTCGTTTGCCGGACCGGTCAATGCGTCTCACACCGGTCAACCCTCCCGGAGCACGACAAATGCCAGGATGGGGCAGTCACTCGGCCAGTCCGCGGCGGTTTCCGGATGCAGTTCAGTCACGTCGATCCCCGCGGCCGCGGGGCCCAGCCTATCGATCAGTGCGTCCTTGATGACGGCCTCGGCCAGCCCCGCCGGGACCCGCTTGTCGCCTGGTTTGACCGCGAACCAGATGCCCGCGGGCAAGGCGTTCGGGCCAAGTGCCTCGACTGATTCGCCGAAGACCTTGCCGGATTTCAGGCAAACCATCAGGTTCCCGAGCCGGGTGGAGTCCGGCCCCAGCACCAGGCCGCCGATGTCCGGCTTGCGGATCATCTCGAGGATCTGCTCCAGGTTGCCCAGCAGCCGGCGTGCCTGGAGGCAGACCGCGAGCGGTCGCACGAGGGTGATGACCGGGCAGATTCCTGGGATATCGCTGCTGATGGCCACCTTGGATTCAAGATCATCGGTGCCCAGGAGCCCGGCAATGGCAAGGCCACGTTGACCGATCAAGGCGTCTCCCGTCGCGCTCGCGTCCGCGCGCCGGAAGCTCCAGACCTGGGCCGGCGGGCAGTCCGGGGCCAGGGCCATCCAGTTGGTCAGGACCGTCGCCGACTCCGTGCCGACAATGACCTGTGGGTCCTCGCCCTGGAAGCTCAGGGTGCCGAGTGGTTTGACCACCAGTTGCACTACATGGGTCACCGGCGGGACCCAGCCATCGATCCCAGGCAGCCCTGCCAGGTTGCCGGCAGCGAGTTGCCCGTCGAGGTTCTTGCTGGGGATCGGCGTCAGCCAATAGACCCGATGGCAGGTCGTCTCTACCTTGACCGGGACCGTCATCAGCAGGATGGCCCCATCCTGCCGCGCGCTGCCGAACAGGTCGGGCACCCGCTCCAGGGCGACATAATCGGGGGCCGCAGTGAGCCCGGACTCGGGTCGCACCACGTCGACCAGGGACTCCAGGCGCTCCAGGGCCAGCGCCTCACCTTCAGCGACGGCTGGCCCGCTGCTTGCGATGGCACCGCCGACGATAGGGCCGGCCGCCGCGCCTACGTCCTGGCGCCAGGTGGCGCGGACCTGCGTCTGGGGCGTGAGCAGGCTCTGGACCCCGGCCGCGAACTCCACCACCTGGAGAAAGTCGGGTTTCAGCCGCTCAAGGGTCGCCGTCGCGTTGGCCGCCATGGCCCGCTGAACCTCGTTGACCTGCTCCGCGTTCTCCAGGGTGACCTGGTAGAGGGCGTAACCGCGGGTCGCCACCGGGGCGGCCGGGGTGTCGTCCCGGCAGGTCTTGTCGCGCCGCCGGTGGAACAGCACCCAGTCCAGGGACCCGAGCACGGTGAGCCCGTCGGTCGTGGGCGGCGGCGGCGGGAAGAGCGCGGCGGCCTTCAGGTCCGCGAAGCGGGTACCGCCGAGCGCGGTGCCGATCGCCCGAATGGCGCGGATGGCGCGCTCGTGCGCCGGGTGGGCGGGCTGCGCCACCGCGGCATTGACGGTCTGCCAGGCGCGCCAGAGTTGGCGATCCTGAACTTTGGTGGCCGCTGCCGCGCCGACATTGGTGTTGATGTTCATGGCGCGCGCGAGGTCCAAGGCCTCCGCCTTGGTCTGCCCCGCGCTGCGGCCGGTCGGCATCCGCAGGGCGACGGTGCCGCGCACCTCGGCGGTGTCGGCTGCGGTCCATTCCCGTTGCACCTGGACCTCGGCGACCAGCGGTCCCAGGGCCGCGGGTGATTTCAGTTCGATCAGGTAGGTCGGCCCCAACGCCGTGGGGGACCGCAGGATGCTGACCGCCTCCGAGAGGTGCAGGCTCACCACCTCCGAGACCTTACCCACTTGCTCGCTGGTCCCCACCTGCATGGTGATCGAGACCTCGCCGGCGAGCTCCCCGTCCACCTGGATGGTCTCGGACCCGGCGCCCCGCGCCAGGACCTTGTCCACCCGCAGGTCCCCGGTGAAGGTGGCGCGCAGCAGCAGGCGGCTGGTGCCGAGGGTCTCGGCCTTGGTCGGCCGGGTGGCCGCGACCTTCTCCGGCCGCACCACCAGCAGATAGACCTCCCCAGTGGCCCGCGTCTGGGCGCCGCGGGCAAGCCCGGTCGGGTCCTCCGCCAGGGTCAGCGACACCCACAGTGAGGAGCGCAGCCCCGTGACCCGCTCCCGCTCGCCGATCCAGTAACGCCGTGGGTCCATGGTGTAGAGGGTGTCATCGAGCCGCACGCCCCCGGTCTCGATACCCACCGCGCCGGACAGCTCGGCCTTCGGGGTCGCCGCGGGGTCGGCGGTCTCGGCCGCCGGGGTGTCGCGCAGCAGGTGGAGGTTGGCCTGCGCGTCTTCCGCGGCCACGTTGGCGACTGCGGTCGCCGCCGCGGGCTTGACCGGCTCCAATTCAAAGGTGTCGGTGAGGCCCGCGTAGTGGAAGGCGAGGCCCCGGCCGGGGATCGCCTCGCCGCGCCCCACGCCCTGATAGTGGTAGGTCTCGCCCGTCCGCTCGAAGATCGCGGGGTCGAGCTGGTTGGCCAGGGTCGCCTTGGTCTGCCCCTTGCCCGCGTCCAGCAGAGCCAATTTGGATTGCTCCAACCGCTCGCCCAGGGCGGCGGAGACCGCGAGCGCGGTGAAGTTGTCCGGGATCAGGTTGACACGCATCTCGTAATAGCGCCCGGTCTCATCGCGGCCGGGGGCGACGCGCCCGTTGGGCACCAGGATATCGACCCGCGGTTTGCGCTCCGGGTGATCCAGCCCCTCCAGGAGCGAGATCCGCTCCATGTGCTGGGCCTCCTCCAGTGCATGGGGCACGAAGTCCGGGCGCACGATGCAGAAGCGCAGGTCCAGCCCCTCGCCCAAGAGTCGGCGCACCTGGGCGTTGACCGAGAGGCTGTCGCCCGGGACCACCGGGAGATAACCGGCGCTCGGCAGCTCGACCAGGCCCCAATGGATGAGTTGACGCTCCTGGGGCAGGAGGGAGAAGACCGCCTGCGCCGTCTTGAGCCGGTCCTGGAAGCGGGTGAGTTCGGCCAAATCCGGCTTGGCGGTCAAAATCGACTTGCGGGTCTCGGCCGTCAGGGCGGCAAGGCCTGCCGTGGTCTCTTTGTAGAAGACCGCGATCCGCTCCACCTGATCCACCGCCTCCGCCATCAGGGCCTTGGCCTGACTGCAGGGGTCGTCCGTCGCCCCGCCGCCGGCCGGGATGCCGCTCACGCTGTCCCGGAGCTGGCACTGGAACTGGAGGATCTGGGCCATGAAGACGGCCCAGGGGCGCATGGCCAGTTGCCACTGCCAGTAGCGCTTGGGCGGGGTCTCCATGCGCTCGCGCCGCGCCGTCCACTGGTCCACGAAGCGGCTTACGGTGCCCTCGCGCACCAGGATGCCGAGCGGGACCTCGCCCGCGCCGGACCCCACCGCGCCCCCGCACCACAGGGCGGCGCGCAGGCGATCGGCGGAGATCGGCTCGCCGAGCCCCAGGGCCTCGTCCGCAAACCAGGCGCTGGCGAGCCGTGAGCGCAGGTGGACACCGGTCAGGGCGAGCGCCGCGGCGGTCGGCAGCGGGGTGGACAGGGTCAGCGGACGTGCCCGCAGGACCACGCCCTCGACCTTGTAGGGTCGGTCGGTCGTGGTGACGCAGGCCTGTTCGCACAGGGCGCCGTAGACGTCCTCCTCCCCGCACAGGGCCTCGGCGAAGCCGATGGTTATCAGGTACCAGGACCGCTCGGGGACCACGGTCGCGGTGCCGACGGCCGTCTTGGCGCAGGGATTGAAAGCGGCGCTCCCGGCGGCCGTCGCCGCCCCGGTCGCCGCCAGGCCGCGCGAGGCCTCGATCAGGGCGGAGACCGACAGGGCATAGTCCTGGGGCAGCAGCAGCACCCGGCCGGCCGGGTCGATGGCGAGCCCGGGCAGGACCTGGAGCTGGTCCCCGCCGATGAGGCGCAGTTCCAGGCCATGCACCACCCCGGCCCCGCCGGCCTGGTTGCCCAGCGCCGTCAACTGGCGCAGGTAGCGCTGCTCGGACTCCAGGTCCTGGGCACGCAGGAACTTGCCGTCGAAATAGTTGAGCCGGGTGAGTGGGGTCGCGGCCGGGATCAGGTTGATGCCGTCGGCGCCGGTGATCAGCACCAGGGGGCTCGTGGAGTTAGTGGGCACGGCCATGGTCAGCTCCCCTTCTGCATGTGGACAAAGTCACGCCCGGTGGGCGCCGGCGGGTCGCCGACGGCGCCCGCAAAGGGCTTCAGGTCCGCCCCCAGGAGCGGGGTTGGACCCGTACCCAGTGCGACCAAGCGCAAGAGCTCGCCGGTGACCTTGGTCGACAGCGACAGGGTGACGGAGCGGTCCGATGGCTCGAAGAGCGCATCGGACACCTTGTGGACCTTCCAGCCGAACCCGGCGGTGAAACCCGAGACGGTGAAGGCCGCGGGTTTGACGCTGTCCGGGTGCAGGTCGGCGGTGACCTGCAAGCGCACCTGCTGGCCGTCGAAGATGACTTGTCGCGGGTCGGCCTGGGGTCCGCCCGGCGTGGCCGGCGCCGACGCAGCCGCCACGCTGGTGGCGGATTCCGGGCCGGACGCGGCGGCGGGTGCGGTGCAGCAGAAGAAGGCCGCCGCGGCCAGTTCCTGGATGGTACGGGTCGCCAGGTGGGAGGGGCGGGGGGCGTAGTTCGGGGTCCCGGACCTCAGGTGCAGCGCCTCGCCGGACCGGGTCAAGGTCAGTCCCTCCAGGTTCGCCAGCACCAGGCCGGCAGCGTCCGGACCGGGGAAGAGCAGCCAGTCCTCGCCGGCGGCGGTCTTGGGGGGTGTAAGCTCCGCCGTGTCCCAGGCGGCGCAATCGCGCAGCCGCTCCAAGGCCAGGGTCAGGCGCTCCGGCCGGGGTTTGGCGAGCAGGTCGTCGCGCGCCTTGAGGATCGCGGCGTCCTCCTGCGCGGCCGGCTTGCCGTCGGCGGCCTCGGTGCGGGCGGCCGCCAGCCCCAGGAGCAGGCGCACCCGGTGATAGGGTGGGACCGGGGGCGCCGGGGCCAACCCGGGCAGGAGCCGGATCTCCACCGTCTCGAAGACCCGGGAATAGGCGGTATCGCGCCCGGACCCGTCGCACGGCTCCATCAGGGCCGGTACCTGGCGGCTCAGACAGGCGCGGTGGCGGATCGTGCAATGGGCCGCGAAGGGCGTGGTGCCGTCCGCCCCGGCCAGACGCACACGCTCTTCCGCCGGGAGCGCGGCGAGCCAGGCCGGCAGGCTCAGGCACAGGTCCTCGTCCAGGTGCAGCTCCCGCCCGGCCGGGTCCAGGGCCAGGCCGCGGGTCACGCGGATCTCGTCGTGTTCGGGGTCCACGACCACCGCCAGGCCCCACAGGACCCCCTCACGATGCAGCCAGGCGTTGTGCAGCCTGGACTTGCCCCGGTGGTAGGCCTGCTCGGTGTCGAAGTCCTCGACCCCGAGGAGCATGCCGAAGTGGTAATTCAGCGCATAGAAGGGGCTGACCGGCAGCAGGGCGTCGGCGGCGCAACCGGCCTGGTCAGCGGTTACGCCGGCGCAGTTTGCCAGGGTGGGGGTGTCGGCCATGGGGACTCCTTAAGGTGGGTTCGTGGTGATCGCGGCTCCCGTGGGCGCCGTCCTAGGCGTCGCCGCGCAACGCGGAAAAGACGATGCGTCCCGCGGCCCCGGCGGCGAACTCGGCGGCGGCGGTGCGACCGGCGAGTTCGGCGGCGTAGAGGTCGCGGGCCGCCTGCTCCTTGCCCAGTGCGACCAGGTCGTGCACCAGCGTTTCCTCGGCCGTGTCCAGGGTCGTCTCCAGGGTGCCGGTCGGGGTCCCCGCCAGGTCGGTCAGGCTGGTCTTGGCGTCCAGGTAGTCGGCCAGGTCCGCCCAGATCGCGTCCGGTAGCGCCGCCTCCCATTCGCTCAACAGGGTGCGCTCGCTCGGCGGATAAGCCGTGTCCGCCGCCGTCTCCTTGCCGGCCGCGGTAACCAGGGCCGCCGCGGCTGCGGCCAAGCCGCCGGGCGCCCCGGCCCCGACCGTCTCCTTGACCTGCGCCAGATCGCGTTTCTGTTCGGCCTGCTCCAGCGCCCATCGCGCCTCGTCCAGCGCCTTCTCGTGACCGGCTGCAGTCTCCCGTTCCGTGGTCAGAGTGGCCGGGGTGGGCGTGTTGAGGCGCTTCTTCTGGGCCTCGGTGAGCAGCGTCTTGCGGGCCGGGTCGGCGAGCCGGGTCAGTGCACCCTGGGCGCGATCCAGTCGCTGTTTGGCGCCGCTGACATAGGACTCCAGCGCGCCAAGGGCGGCGGCATAGGCGGTCCGGGGCACCAGGAGCCGGTCCTCGGTGTTGCCGGTGGCCAGGACCTGGGCCTGGATCAGGTCGGCGAGGGTCTTGCGGTCAGCCGCGGCACCCTCGATGCGCTCGCGGGCGAGGTCCCGGCGCTCCGTGGCCCGCTGCAGCAGGGGGGCCGGGATGTCCTTTTCCGCCGCGGTCTGGGCCGCGGCGGTGAGGGTCGAGCCGAGCAGATCGCTCGCGTCCTGGTCCAAGGTGTGCAGGGGCGGTTGGGCCAGGGCGGCGACCAGGGCCGCGACCCGCGCCGCCTCCAGGTCGGCGGCATTCGACTCGGCCTGGGCGCGCAGCCGGGCGGTCTCGGTGGAGCGCAGGGTGAGCGCCGCGCGGTCCAGCTGGGCGCGGGCCCGGGCCAGTTGCCGCTCCTGCGCGAGGATGCCCGCCTCCGCCGCCCGTTGGGCGATGGTGGCCGTGTCGAGCTGCCGCAGGAGCGGGTCCGCGTCCGCGGTGGTGGGGACGGCCGCCAGCGCGGTGCGGATGCGCTGACCTTCGGACCTGGCGGTGGCGAGTGCCTGGGTGGCGTCGGCCAGGCGGGTGACGGCGGTGCTCACCGCGGCCTGCGCGGTGGTCGCGTCGGCACGGGCAGCGGCGGCCCGGTCCTGCCAGGCGGTCAGGTTGGCATGCGCGAGGTCCTTGAGGGTGGTTGGGTCGGCCATGGTGATGGGCTCCTGGGTCGCGTGGTTGGGCGTTCGGTTACAGTGGCTGGGTTGGGTCAGAGGGTGAGTCCCAGGGGCAGGCCCGGGAAGGCGCGCCCCGCCTTGTCGTACTCGCGCCGCATGGCGCGCACCAGATGCTCGCGGCCGATCGGGGTGCCGTCGGCCGCGGCCAGGAAGGCGGCCGCCACCGCGGCGTTGCGGATCAGCCCGCCGACGACCGGGTACAGGGCCGCCAGCTCGTAGAGGTTGACCTCGGGCGCCAGCGGGGCGGCGGCCGGGATGTGGGCGCGCCAGATCGCCTCCCGACTCTCCCGGTCCGGCTCCTCGAACTCGATGGCGAACTCCAGTCGGCGGCTGAAGGCGGCATCGATGTTCTGGCGCAGGTTGGTGGCGAGCACGGCCAGTCCGTCGAAGCGCTCCAGGCGCTGCAGCAGATAGGCGGTCTCCAGGTTGGCGTAGCGGTCGTGGGCGTCGGAGACCTCGGTGCGGCGCCCGAAGAGCGCGTCCGCCTCGTCGAAAAAGAGCACGGCCTGGGCGCGCTCGGCGCTGTCGAAGACCGCCGCCAGGTTCTTCTCGGTCTCGCCGATCCACTTGGACATGACCCGCGACAGGTCCACCACCAGCAGATCGGTGCTCAGTGCGCTCGCCATCGCCTCCGCGGACAGGGTCTTGCCGGTCCCGGGCGGACCGCTGAAGAGCAGGCGCACCCCGCGCACTCCGGCCCGGCCGGGCAGGAAGCCCCAGTCGTCCAACACCCGGGACTGGAGCCTGAGTCGATCCACTGCCTCGCGCAGTTGCTCGCGGCGATCGGGGGGCAGCACCAGGTCGGACCAGGTGGCGGTCGGGCGCAGGAGTTTGACCGCGCTGCTGAGGTTGAGCCCGGCCCGGGCGCGCAGACTGCTCGCCAGGTCGTCGGGGGTCGGCGCCGCGGCCCCGGCGTCCTCCAGCGCCTTGAGATCGCGGGCGACCTGGGCGGCCACTGGGGGCTCCACCGGGAAGCGGGCGGCCAGCTCGGCGGCGTCCGCGGACAGGGCCGGCAGGGCCGCCTGCCACATCGCGCGCCGGGCCGCCGCGCTCAGGGCCGGGACCGGGACCCCGATCAGGGGCAGGTCCGGACGCGCCGGCGCGGACCCCGGTCGGGCGCACAGGACCAGGGTGTCCGGAAAGTCCGGGAGCAGGGTCGGCGGCGCGCCGGCGGGGTCGGGCTCCCGGACGGACTCCAGCACCCGCACCACCGGGACGGCCCCGCGCACCAGCGCGTGCGCCTGGGCGAGCCGCTGGAGGTCCGCATCCGCCCCGGCCGGCAGCAGCAGACCGAAGGCATCCCGTCCGGCGGACCGCACCAGGGCGCAGCCGCGCCAGTGCAGGGTCTCGTCCGCGTCGCCGCAGACCATGAGGGTGCAGGGGGTGCGGGCCGCCAGGGTGGCGGCCGCGCGCTGGGTCGGGGGCTGCGCCAGCCATTCGGCCAGGCACGCCAGGGGGACGCCCGGGTCCGGCCTCACGTCGAAGCGCTCCAGGCGCGCCGGGGTCGTGTCCAGTCCCAGCAGGCAGGACCACAGGCCTTCCCCGAGACCGATCGAGCGCTCGCCGAAGGGGCCCTCCCCGAGGAGACGCAGCACCCCGTGGCGGACCAGGGGACCGGTCTCCAGCGCCGCGCGCAGGTCGAGCCGCTGCGTGTCGGCGGGAAACAGGAGCTGGGCGGCCAGCCCCACCGGGAGCCAGGGCTCACCCCGGGGGTGCAGGGCGCGCAGCACCGAGGCGTAGCCCTCGTGCTGCTCAGGCAGCCCGGCGAGCAGGATCAAGTCCACCATCCGGTCGTCCGCGGGGGCGTGCAGGCCCAGTGCCAGGGCCAGGCGGTCGATGGGGTGGGGACCGTCAGCCGCCGGGCGGGTCAGGGCCGAGCCCGGGAACTGGGCCAGGTCCTGGTCCTGCGCTACGGCGGTGAAGGACGACTCCAGGAAGGCCTGACCCGCGGCCAGGGGACCGGCGCCGCCGGTACCCGGCAGGAGCGTCTCCAGCAGGGCGGCCAGCCGCCCCGCCAGGATGCCGGTCTCGCGCGACATCCGCTCGGCTGCGCTATTCATAGCTGAACCTCACCACCGTGCCCAACCAGGGGAGCCAATTTGGGTTCAGATCCAGCCGGGCGCGGCGCAGTTGCGTGGACAGGGAGGCGAGCGCGAAGCGCACCTCGATCCAGCCCGGGTCCGCCAGGATCATGGCGGGTCGACGGCAGATCCGGGTGAGGACCGCCTCCGGGTGCTCCGTGTCGGCCTCCAGGACCCGGTGCAGGCAGCGCACGACCCGGGCGCGCAGTTCGGCGATGGCGTAGCACTCCGGACCGCTCGCCGCGGGGCCGTGCAGCGACGGCGGGCGGGTGCCCGGGGCCAGCCCGGCGAAGGCCAGCGCCGCCGGGTCGTCCGCCGTCACCGGGGCCAGTGCCTGGGCCAGGTGGTGCAGGGTCCAGCGCAAAGTCCGCCCGGGGGGCAGGGGCGCCTGCGGGTCCAGCAGGCCCGCCGGCTCCAGAACGTTGAGCAGGAGCAGCAGACCGCCCCAATCGGTGCGGCCCTCCCGTCGCAGGACCAGCGGGGAAGCGGGCTGCCGGTCCGGCTCCCGATCCGGCTCCCGGCCCGGCGCACTCGCGGCCCGTGGGTCGTCCCCCGCGACCGGCTCGGTCGGCCGCGTCGGGGTGGCTTGGCGCAGACCGGACCCGGGCGCAGGCTCCGCTGGCGTCGACCCCGGGTCGGGCGGGCGAGCGGCCCCGGCGGGGCCGGTCCCGGGCAAGGTCTGGTTGGTGCCGCGGGACCGATCGGCCTTCTCGCGCCATGGGTCCGGGCCGCTCGGGGGCCGGGCGGCGGCCGGCTCTGCGTGCGCGTGGCGCTCCTCCGGCCGGGCCCCGGACGGGGCCGCGGGCGTCGCGGCGTCGTCTGCCGCGGGCACGGGCGGCTCGCCGCCGACGGGCCCCGGGTTGGGTTCGGAACCCCGGGGGTCCGTGGTCGCGGGTGTGGGCGCCGGGTCCGCCGTCGGCCGCGGCCGATCGGCCGCCGCGGGTGAGCCGGGTGAGTCCGGCCCTTGGACCCTGGGGGTCGCGGGCCGCTCCGATCGCCCCGGATCGGCGGATGCCGCATCCAGCAGGTCTTGGACCAGGCCATCGACCTGGCGGCCGGCCCCCGGGAGTCCCCGGCGGCCCAGGGCCGGGTCGGCCGCGAGCAGGATCAGCACGGCGAGCGCGCGGGCGTTGCCGGGTGCCGCGACCTCGCGCAGGGGCAGCAGGGGTGAGTCGTCCCAGGGGGCCGTTGCAGTTGGGCCGCCGGGCGCCTCCGCGTGGGTAAGGGCCGTCGGCGCCGCGGTCGCGCCAGGGGCCGTCGCCGGGACAGCCCCGTCGGGTGGTGCGGGCCGCTCCAGGAGCTCCCGCGGTGCCGCATGGGCGTCCAGGGCGGCGGCCGCCAGCAGGGTCCAGGAGGGTAGATCCAGCCGCCGGGCCAACGGGCTCAGGGCCCCCTGCGCGGCGAGCCCCAGCAGCACCGGCACCACCGCGTCCGGGGCGAAGGCCAGGCCCCGCACCAGCTCGGCGGCGCCATCCGCGGGGGCCAGATCCCCGGCGGCCCGCCACAGGCCCAGCCGGCGCCAGGCCCAGGCGCGGCCCAGATCGCCGCGGGCGACACCCAGGGCGCAATCGATCCAGGCGTGCATCCGCGACCCATAGCGCACTGCCTGCTCAGGTCCGTCCCGGGCCAAGGTCTCGGTCAGGGCGGCGGCGATCGCCTGCGCCCAGTCCGCCGCCAGGGCCGCGTCGCCGCGTACGCCGCGCAGCCGCACCGGCACCCGCAGCCGGCGGACACAGATCTCCTCCTCGGGGCGGGCGCCGGCCTGCTCCAGGGCCGCCGCCAGGGCCTCGTCCAGCAGCAGCGACTGGACCGCGGTGAGGCGCGCCCGCAGCAGGCCGTCGGCCGCCCGGGCCGGCAGTCGGTAGCGCATGTGCATCCGCTTTATCGTCACGTTTTCCACTGTAGTGATCCGCCCCTTAGCCCACCCGCGTATCCAATCCGACCCGCGCCCCATCGGTGCGGGTACCGGGTGCGGGTCGACCCAGGAGTCCCCCGCGGCCCAGGGTACTGGAGCCGATCCGCAGCGGCTCCCAGCCGCTTCCGCGGCCGATGACCGCGCTCAGACCGACATGGAGCCCGCGCCCCACCCGGCTGCCGGCGGTCACGGTGCAGAGGTCGTAGAGGGTGTGCGCCGGGCGGTGGACTTCCAGGACCCGGGCGGCCAGGGCCAGGGTCTCCTCCGACAGCAGGGCGGGCAGCATGACCGTGAAGCGGTGGGCGTGGGTCTCGAAGGCGTCCGCCGCGGACCCCGCCCCCAGGGGCGTCTGCGCGCTGGTCCCCACCTGTCCGCCGACCCGCATCCCGGCCCCCAGGACGGCCCGGGAGCCGCGCGCCGTCGGCTCGCCGATCACAGCCCCGCCGCGCATGCGGTAACGCTCGATGATGATGGGTTCCACCCCGGTCACGATGCGCAGAAAGCGCTTGAGCCCGCGTAGGGTCCCGCGGTAGCGGAACAGTTCCATGACCTCGGCAATCAGCGCCCGCCGCACCGCGGCCGACCAGCGCTCGTCCAACACCAAGCCGAAGAAGTCGGCGAGCCAGGGGAGCGCCTCGTCCGGGGCCGAGCGCGGGTCCAGGAGAGCGTGACGCAAGCGGGCGCGGGCGTCCAGGTCGCCGGTGAGCCCGGCCAGGGGGGCGAGGAAGCGACCCAGGAAGCGCTCGGCGTCCGCGTCCGCGCCGAGTACCCGCGGCAGCCGCTGGAGCAGGTCATGGGCCGGATACCCGGCGCGCAAGGCCCGCACCCGGGGGCTGTTGCGGCCGTTCCCGGCGAGTTCCAGGATGACCCAGAGATAGCGCCCGCGGCGGTCCGTGGTCGGCGTCTCGTAGGTGGCGAAGGCATCATTTGGCGCACGCCGCGCCCAGGGCAGTTCGAGGCCCTCGGCGCGCCGGTGCAGGCGACTGGCCGCGGTCCCGGGGTCCGGCACCCAGGCCTGGGCCGGCAAGGGCGGGGACAGCGTGTCGTGTGGGGGTGCCGGCGGGGCGCCCGGGTCGCGCAGGTTGACCGGTGCCAGGCGCGGGACCAGCGGGACCTCGGGCAGTTCGTCCGCGGCGATGCAGTAGACCCGCAGGTCCGTCTCCCGGGGGATGCAGGCGTCCACGAAGAGCCGGCCCCACTGGGTCTGGAAGTCACCGCTGTCGAGCCGGAAGCCGACCACCTGCCCGGTGCGGCGGTAGGTGCGGCGCGCCGCCACGGCATAGCGCAGGCCGCGGGCGCTCCAGAAGGCGATGCGCTGGTCGGGCGTGGCGACGATGCCCAGCCCGTCATAGCCGGGGGCCGCGAGCCCGGGCAGTTCTTCGAGACCGACCGCGGTGAGGCGCAGGCGCAGGAACAGTTCCCCCGGCCGGCGGGCCACGGCCAGGACCGCACCCTCGTCCCCGCCCGCGGCGCCTGGATCGGGGTTCTGGTCGCCGTGGACGGTCGCAGTGGGGCTGTAGAAGGCGATGTCGGTCGCCCAGGGAACGGCGCGGTCCCGCTGGGGCGCCGCGAGTTCAAGCACCCGGGCGGCGGCACTGCCGGCCGCGCTCAGCAGCACGCACGCCCCGGCGGGGCTGACCGCCAGCCGGGCTGGGGCCTGGACCCCGGCCGGCAGTTCCAGCGGCCTCGGGGTCCCGCGCGCGGTCATGCGGTAGAGCGCCAGGGGGGACTCGGTGACCACCAGGACCTCGCGACCCTGGCCGCTCGGGTCCGTCGCGAGATCCAGCGGACGGCCGGGGAAGACCGCCCGGCGCAGGATACGCCGGCCGCGCCGCTCACCCTGGCCCTCGAGGACCAGCAAGGTGCGGGAGCCGTGAGCCGCGATGAAGAGCCGGTCCTCGGCGTCCACCGCGAGTCCGCGCGGGGCGGCCAGGGGCAGGGCGGCCTGCCGTGGCGCGAAGTCGCCGAAGGTCTGCGCGACGGCGGCGAAGAGCGGGGTGGGGGCCGGCCCGGGCTGGGCGGGGCGCAGCGCGTCCTGGGCGGCCCAGGGCAGGCGCTCCACGCTGCCCGCGTCCGGCCGGCTGTGGTAGAGCCGGCACTGCCCGTCGAAAGCGAGACCGGCCCCGCGCGGCGGCGCCGCGCCCGGCACCTGGCCCCCCTCCGGCACGTCCTCCCAGGCGAGTTGGACGGCGCCCGCGACCAGGGCGCAGTCGGCGAAGGATGCCCGCACCCATTGATCCGCGCCGCGCACCAGCGCGAAGCCGGGGTCCAGGGCCGCGGCGGCGGGCAGGATGGCCATCAGCAGCGCTCCCGCTCGATGGGCAGCGGCACCGGCACTGGCACTTCCGGCGTTTCGGGCCCACCCGGCCCCTCCGGCGTGCCGCCGGGCGCCGGCGTCAAGGCCGTCCGCGGGGGCGGCAGGGGCAGGTCCGCGACCACCAGGATATCGGTCAGCCAGGGGACCTCATAGGGTTCCAGCGTGACCGTGGTTACCGTGGCGGACCAGAGCCCAGTCTTGGGGTCGCGACCGGCCAGGGCTAGGCCCTCCAGGTATTCCACCCCCTCGACCTGGAGCGCCGCCGCCTCCAACTCGGGTCCGTGCACGCGCCGACCGAGCGGCCAGCCCTCGCCGGTGGGGCCGTAGGGGGGCAGGGGGGCCAGATATTGGCGCAGCAACAGTTCCACCCAGCGGCGCACCGCCTCGATCCCGTAGCCGGGTTTGACCGCCAGGGCGACCGAGACCGCGACCTGATGATAGGTGGGCGGGACGACATAGAGCTCGGTGGTCACCAGCCGACGCTCGTCGAGCCAGGCGCAGACCTGCGCCACGAGATAGCGATCCGGCAGCGGGGCCTCCGGTTGCCGGGGGTCCTCGGTCGGCCACACCACCACCGTGACCACCCCGGCCCGCCCCGGGGTCAGGCTGGGTGCATGGAAACGGGGCAGACACTCGGCGCGGCCCACCCCGGCGCCCGGGGTGGCCAGGGCCAGTTCCTTGAAGTCGGCGGCGGTGACCGCCCGGTCACGGCGGCGCAGTTCGCCGGGGATGCGCTCCAGGGCGCGCTCGATGGGCTCGGGGTCGGCGCCGCCGCGGGTGCGCAGCGGATTGTCCACCTTGAGTCCGTCCAGCAGGACCTTGGAGAGGCTCCCGGGCGGCAGGTTGCCGCGGGTGCCGCCGCCGTAGCGGTACTCCAGGGCGCGGATGCGCTCCCCGATCTGGGGCGGCCGACCCTGTTCCCCGTTGCCGAAACGGACCTCGCCGGTCTCCGGGTCGCAGCGGAAGTGGCGGTCGTCCGGGCCGCTCAAGTGAAATCCGTCGATCTCGGTCCAGGCGGTCCAGCCCGCGGGCTCCTCCACCTCGATCCGGGCGCTGCCGGCCAGCACCGGCCGCTTGACCAACGCATAGCGCTGCCCCGCCTGGCCGGTCCCGGTGCCCAGATATTCGGGTCGGGCGCGCACGCACTGGCGCGCCTGGGCGGCGTTGGCGACCAGGAGGGCGCAGCGCGGCAGGTCGCCCTGGTCGACGCGGAAGGCGCGCAGCCAACAGAAGACCCGCGCCTGGGTCTCCTCATCCAGGGTGGGGGGGCGCGACCCGGTCCCGGCGCGGTCCGGGTCGGGGAGTTGCGGCGGACCCACGGGGGCCAGGTCTTTGGGCAGGCGCAGGCGCACCACGCCCTCCCGGGAGAGTCCGGAGCTGCTGTCGCCAACCACCTGGACGGGCCGGTAGTCGGGCTCGCCGCCAAGCAGTGCGGTCTGCGATATCTGCCACTCGATCGCGGGCCCGCGGGGTACCGGGCCCTCACCGGGACAGGCCGGGACCGACTGCGCGGACGGATAGTCGGTCGCCGGGACAAAGGCCAGGTTGAGGACGGCGCCCCCGAGTCTGGCGGCGTCGAACCCCTTCTCCCTGACCAGCGCGATCCACAGGGTGCTGTCAACCGTACCCGGCAGGTCCGCGGGGACCCCGTCGGCCGCGGTGGGGATCAACTCGGTGCGGTAATAGTCGAGCCTGGCCCCCGCCGGCAGGTCGTCCAGGGCCTGGGCGGCCCGCACGGCCAGGTCGTAGACCTCGGGCTCGCTGGCCTGGTCCGGCGCCGCAGTGCGCACCCGGCCGGCGCCGATGGCGGACAGCGGCCAGACCAGGGTCTCGGTCAGGGTCTCGAAGGCGAGGTCGCCGGCGCGCGCCTCGGTGCCGATGGGGGCCAGGACCCCGGCGGGGCGCTCGGTGCTCAGGCGCAGCAGCCCCTGGGCGGGCAGTGCCGGGCGCAGCGGGACGTCCAGTCGGCGCAGAAACTCGAGCTTGGTCGCCTCGGGGATCTGGTTGAACCGATAGAGCAGGTTCTCGCCCAGGAAGGCGAAGAGCTCCAGGAGCGTGATGCCGGGGTCGCTCGCGTTGTGGTCCGTCCACTCCGGCGTATAGACCGGGATGCGCCGGACCAGTTCGTCGCGCAACTGCGCATAGGAGCGGTCATCCAGGATGGGGCTGGGCAACGGCATGACATCACTCCAGGTAGAAGGGATAGACGAGGTTGTCGCGACGCCCGTCCAGGACCTGGACATAGGCGATGGTTACCAGGACCAGGGCCGGGTCCTCCCCGGGGGTCACGCCCACGGACTCGAGCCGGATGCGCGGCTCCCAGTTGGCCAGGGCGCGCTCCACCTCACGCTGGATCAGGGCGCGGGTGGCGGTGGTGTTGGGCTTCATCAGGAAGCGGCGCAGCCCGCAGCCGAAGTCCGGGCGCATCAGGCGCTCCCCGGGCTCGGTCTGCAGGACGATGCCGATCGCCTGACGGACCTTCTCCGGACCATCCTCATAAACGAGCCGGCCGGTGCGATCCGGGGCCAGGGGCAGGGACCAGCCGCGCCCCAGGAGTTTGCGGGTGTCGATCATGCGGGTGTACCCATGCGTGTCACCGGGGTCTCGAAGTGCACATCCGCCTCGATGTTGCCGCGCACCGGGGGGTCGGCGGCGACGTCGCCCGGCAGGGCCTCGATCTCCAGGCCCAGGTCCGCCAGCCCCTTGAGCGGTGTGCTGGAGAAGTCGGCGAGCCCGTCCCCGACGTCCCCGGGGTCGAACCCGTAGGCGTCGGCGAAGCCGCCGGCGAGCGTCGTCTTGAGTTCCGCGTTGAGGGAGGCGGCGCTCACCGGTGTCAGCACCCCCGCGACCTCGACGTTGATACTGAAGTCCGCATCCAGATCCAGCCCCAACTCACCCACGGCCTCGAGCTTGAGCTCCAGACCGACGTCGAAATCGATTTGCGGGGGGATGCAGAACTTGAATGCGAGCAGGAACCAGAGCCCGAAGACGAACACCACGATCGGCAGAAAGATGCTGAAGACGAAATAGGCGACGATGGTGATCAGGG
The DNA here is from genome assembly GCF_002813775.1 of Candidatus Thiodictyon syntrophicum. Taxonomy (NCBI): domain Bacteria; kingdom Pseudomonadati; phylum Pseudomonadota; class Gammaproteobacteria; order Chromatiales; family Chromatiaceae; genus Thiodictyon; species Candidatus Thiodictyon syntrophicum. The sequence continues at coordinate 3,694,441 of NZ_CP020370.1, read as the reverse complement.
GGATGGAGATGAAACAGATGGCCGGGCCGCCCATGGTGCCGGACGTGCAGACCCCATCCTTCACCTTCGGGCTCAGGCTCTGGGGCTGGATGATCTTGACCGGCGAGAACTTGCCGATGGGCAGTTGGGTCGCCTGGGCGGCCAGCTCGGCCAGGTTCGGCAGTTGGATGGTGACGGGCCTGTTGGAGGTCCCCAGCAGGTCGAACGGGGCGGCCAGCCGGTAGCGTTCGCTTGCGCGGCTCCACACCAGCTCGCCGCGGCAGTCCGGGGCCGCGCCCCGCGGGCAGCGGGGGTCGTGCCGGCGCACGAAGCAGCGGACCTCGTAGGTGGTGTGGTCGTCGAAGCGCGCCTTGCCGGCCAGGTCGGTGTCGAAGCTCGCGCTCGGCAGGACCCCGTAGAAGATGGTCCGCCCGGCGGCATCGTGGTCGGGCCGGGCCGGGTCCGCGAACAGTGCCCACATGGGCGACCAGGCCTCCACCAGGTCCTGCGGCTCGTCCTCCACCAGGCCCCAGGCCCCGATCCGGTCCCGGTCCCCGGGGATCCAGCCCTCGAGCAGCCAGTGGGCGCCGGCGCGGCCCCGCCAGGCGGCGAGCCTGGCATTGAGCCCGGCGCGCGTCTCCTCCAAGGCCGGGAGCCCCGGCGCCGCGGTCTTGAACAGTGAGCGCAGCCGCGTCGCCAAGGTCTGATTGCGACTGGGGCCGCAGCCGCAGTCCGCGCCCGGGGCCGCGCCGCGCAGTGCGGCGATGGCGCGGTCCACTGCCACCAGGTCCTTGACGATCGCCTGGGCCTCGGCCCGGGCCGAATCCGGATAGGACAGGTGTCGGCGGCGCACCACCAGGCCCGCCTGGCAGACCTCGCGGGCGTCCGGGGAGGGGAATCCGGCGAGATCGCAGTGCAGCTCGCACACCACCAGATAGTGACGGCTGTGGGTGTCGAGATAAATCTTGCGCAGACCGGTGGGGCGCAGACTGGTCAGGAAAGGGCCGGGCTGCCCCTTCTTGCCGGTGGGGAAGAGGCTGGTGATCTTCCCGGCCAGGGCCGCGGGCGGCAGGATCTTGGGCGCCGCCGTGTAGTGCAGTTCCTGGACTTCGTCCACCCCGGGCTCGAAGCGCAGTGAGCGCTGGGGGTTGGCCAAGAAATCCAGGACATAGGTGTCCGAGGAGAACTTCTGGAAGGCCGGCGCGGTGCCGCGCCCGGCGCCGGGCACCGCGGGGCGGTCCCAGCGGTACCAGGGGGCGACCAATACCCAGGGATGTGCGCTCACCAGATGTTCCCCGCGCCGGGTGTATAGGAGGACGACACGACCGAGGTCGTGATCAGTGTGGTGCACTTGATGGTGCCGTCGAAGAGCGCCATGGGCGCGTGCACGTTCATGACGGAGGCGGTGATATCCACCGTGCTGGTGGCATCGATCTTCACCTGGCCCGCGGCGTTCATGGTGATCTTGCAGCCGTTCTGATGTTCCAGGCTGACCTCCTGGGGACTGTCCTTCAGGATCAGCTTGTGCCCGCTCTTGGTGGACAGGGTCACCTTGACCGCGCCGCCGGTGTCGTCGAACTCCAGGATGGAGCCGGAGCGGGTCTTGATGATGCGCTTGTTGTTGGCCTTCTCCGGGCTCACCGGCAGGGACTCCTTGCCGTTCCAGGCGCTGCCGACGATATAGGGACGGCGCAGGCTCCCGGCCTCGAAGCCCACCACCACCTGGGTGTCGCGCTCCGGCAGCACCTGGAACCCCTGATCCTGGTCGGCGTAGGGTGAGAGCAGCGTGGCCCAGGCGCGCACCGTGGCGCCGTCCGCCCCCAGCCAGGGGAAGCTGACCTCGATACGGCCCAGACCGTCCTGGTCCACCAGGTTGGTGACGATGGCCGGGTAGAGGCCGAAATAGCGCGGGGCGTCCCCGTCCGGGCGAAAATCGTTGCTCATGGCCTGGCCACCGCGTTGCCGACGGTGGGGCGCTCGGCGGCGAACCGGGTGCGAAAGCCCTCGGTCAGGTCGTAGGTGTGACAGACCTGGGTCACGTAATAGCCGCCCCCCTCGAAGGGATTGCCCACCCGCTCCAGGCACAGCCTGGAACCCACGATCAGGTCCGCGGCGCCGTCCGTGACCCCCCGTACCTGGACGAATCCGCGGGCACGCCGCAGCAGTTCGGCGCGCGCCCAGTCGGTCGCCTCCGCGCTCTTGAGCGGCGCCTCGCGCACCCGGTAGGAGACCCGCTCCCCGAAGGCCTGGGCCAGGATCTCGGGGCCGGTGCGGCCCCCGGCGATCTCGGCCTGGATGGCGTCGCCGGTGGCCTCTTCGTCGATCGTGTCGCGGGCGGCGGCGTCGTAGCCGCTGACCTTGACCTTGGTGCGCTGATGGGCCAGGTCGGCGCGGGCGTCCAGCGACAGCAGCCGGTTGCCGCGCACCAGGGTGAGCTCGGTGCCGGTGCGCTGGTCGCGGGTCTTGAAGTGCAGGGTGCCGTCCGCGATCCAGACCTCCGCCCGGATCAGCCGGGCGCGCTCGCGCAGGAAGGCCAGATCGCTCTGGTTCCATTGCTGGACCCGGTCGTAGGTCGGACCCTGGGCCTGCGCCTCGACCGGGATACCGTGCTCGGCGGCGATGGCCCGGGCGATGTCCGCGTCGCTCTGCTCCTCGTAGGTCTTCATGCGCCGGGTCATGCGCAGGTCCATGAGCCGGTCCTCCGCCAGGACCAGCACCTGCGGCTCGCCCTCCTCGCGGAAGCAGGCCTCGATGGCGCTCACCGACCCCGTGAAGACCGTGCGGTCATTCGACGCCGGGCCGATGGAGACCTCGAATCCCTTGCCGAAGTCCAGCACCTTGCCGTCCAGATACAGCAGGCCCTGGTCCTCCCCGCCGGGGATCGGACCCTGGGCGATGAACCGCGCCGCGCAGGTCTTGAGCCCGCTGCTGTCCTCGGCGATCTCCAGGCGCAGCAGGTCCCGGGCCAGTTCCCCGTGGACCTGGCCGTCGACCTTGAAGACCGGGACCGTGGCGGTGAAGAGCGACTCAGTCATCGAACCCCTCCGCCGCCGTGCGCCACTGATCCTGATCCAGGCGGCGGCGCTGCTCGCGCAGGCGCGCCAGGGCCTCCCATTCCGGCAGCGGACCGGCGGCCGGACCCTGGTCGGGTGCGGGCTCGACCGAGACCTCGCTGGTCAACTCGTCCACATGGGTGCCCATGGTCTTAGCGTCCGGTTCGGGAAACGCGCGGCCGGCAGGCACAGGCGCAGCCGCCCGTCCCGGCGCCGCCGGGCGCGAACCCTGGGGCGCTGCCGACGACGGCCAGCGCGCGCCAGCGCGGCACCTGCGGGTCGTCCGTGGTCGGGGGCAGGCCCAGGTCGCCCTGGGCGCGGCGGCGCGCCGCCTCCCCGTAGGTGGGCCGCAGCGGCACCCCGCGGCCGAAGCCGGCTGCGCGGGGGTCCGCCTGGGGCGCGGGCGGGGCGGCGCCCGCCCGGGTCCCGGGGGTCGGGAACCCGGTCTGGGTCAGGGGCGGACGGGGTTGTTGGGGCATCCCGGGGCGCACCGGCGCGGGCGCGGTACCCGGGGCGGCGCTGGTGGCGAGCGGGCTGGCGGACTGGCCGGTGCCGGTCATGCCGCGGGCGAGTCCGGTCCCCGGGCCGCGCCCGGCACTGCCGGTAGTGGTCCCGGCCGCGGCAGTCGTAGCCGAGGCGCCGCCGCTGCCCGCCGGGTCCGCGAAGGCGGCCCGGGCGGCCCGCTGGCCGGCGTCCGCCTGGGCCGACTTGACCGACTCGATGGCCGCTCCCAGTCCGCCGGCGGCGGCCAGGCTGAACCCGGCGGCGGGCGGGCGCCCACCATTCGCGACCGCCGCCGCGGTCCCGGGTTGACCGGCCGCGGCGCGACCGCCGCCCAGGTCGGTCCCGACCTGGGCGCCGAACTGGCCGCCGGCCGCGAGTTCGAGCCCCAGATTCAGATCCGCCGTGAGCCCGAAGCTCGCGCCGAGCGAGGCGCCGACCCCGGCCGCCAGACCGGCCGTGAGTCCGACCCCCAGGCCCGCCCCCAGCGAGGCGCTGAACCCGATCTGAAGTCCTGCCTCCAGGGACAGGGTGGCATCGAGCCCCGCCGCGAGCCCCCGCCAGGCCCCCGGGTCCAGCCCCATGCGCACGGCGAAGTCCGCCGCACTCTCCCCGGCGAGCGCCACGCCCACCCGCTCGGTGCCGCTGCCGGAGGTGCCGGGCGCCCCGCTCGCGGCGGCGGTCGGGGTGGGCGCGCTGCCCGCCGGGTTGGCCCCGGCCCCGGACTCCAGCAGCTCGAAGCTGGCGTCCTGCTCCTTGAGCGTCAGCGAGACCTTGGCGCGCAGGGGGGTGCCGTCCGCGGCGAAGTGGTCGAGGTCGATGTTGACACCCTCGATGATCCCCTCCACCACCAGCGGTCCCCACTCGAAGCGCGCCTTGGGCGGGGCCTGTTTGTTGTCGCCGAGCTTGCGCGGCAGGGCGAAGCGCTCCACCAGCGCCGTGCGCTCGCGCACCGAGCGGGGGGCCCCGGTCTCGCCCTCGTCGGCAGTGTCGAACACCAGGTCGAGCGACAGGGTGCGCGAGCCCGAACCCAGGTATTGGCGCTGGGGCCGCGTCTGGGCGCTGCCGCCCTCGGCCTGATTGGAGAGTGCGAGCTTCATGGTGGTGGGATTGAACTGCACGTCCATGGGCGCGGAGAGATCGCGCGGATTCTTGGGATCGGCGCTGATCTCGGTAAGCTTGGCCTTTTCCAGCGTGGGCATATCAGGTGCTCCGGCTTGTCATCCAAGAATCCACAGATGAACATGAATGAAAGAAGAGTCTGTGATTATTGTCATGCGCTTATCCTAAGATCTGCAGAGGAATACAGAGAAAGAATCCACAGATGAACACAGATGAACACAGATGAAAGAATCCACGGATGAACACAGATGAACACAGAAAAAGAATCCACAGATGAACACAGATGAACACAGATAAATGCAGATTTTCTTTCAGTTGTCATACGCTTATCGCTATTCTCACGATCACCGCCAAGGTGAATCCCCGGCCAGGCGTAAGTCAATGAATTATCTGTGTTCATCTGTGTTCATCTGTGGACAATTGCCCTTTTTACGGTCATGGATTGACTAAGCGCAGGCCCTCGTGGGCGATGGTCAATTCCTCAATGGCGATCTCCCCGGTCTTGGCGTTGAGTTCGGGTCCCTTGATCTTGGCCGGCAGGCCCCGATCGAAGGTCCAGACGGCGACCACCTCGTCGCGCACGCTCATCACCTCCACTGACCCGTTGTAGCGGCGCACCGGCCGCTCCCCGGAGATGACCGACTGGAGCCAGGTCCACAGTTCCCGGTTGACCCGGCCGTCACCGTAGAACATGCCCCGCCTGAGCACGAGGTTGCTGTATTTGCCGCGCCCGACCCGGCGGATGACCCCGTCGTTGCGCCCGCCCTCCAGGTATTCCTGCACGTCCATGTCCACCTCCAGCCCGCTGCACTCCTGAAAGCCCCCGTCGCCCAAGGCGGCCCCGGCCGGGGCCCCCGCCGGTGCCGGCGCCCCGGAGACCGCCTGGGGCGCCAGGCGCAGTTGCACCCGGAAGCGGAAGGCGCGCAGCAACGGTGAGGGTTGGTCCGTCATTCGCTGATGCTCAGTACGCCGTCGCCCGTGCGGGTAAGGTGCAGCACGATGAACTCCAGGGGCTCCGCCGGGGCCACGCCGACCTGCGCCGTCATGCGGCCCTGGTCGCGCTCAAAGGCCGGGTTCAGCCCCTCGTCGCAGCGCACGAACCAGGCCTCCTCCTCGGTCGCGCCCCGGAAGGCACCGTGCTGGTAGAGCTGGCGCAGATAGGCGTCGAGCAGCAGCCGGACCTCACGCCACAGGGCCGGGCCGTTGGGCTCGAAGACCGCCCACTGCATCTGTTCGAGCAGCACCCGGCGCAGCAGGATCATGAGCCGCCGGACGCTCAACTGGCGGTAGGCCGGGTCCGCGGACAGGGTGCGCGCCCCGGTGAGCCGCAGGCCGTCGCGGTCGCGCACATAGCAGTTGATCCCGGCCTGGTGCAGTTGCCCGTGCAAATCCGGGGAGAGGGCGGCCAGCGCGCTCACAGCCCCGACGGCCAGTTGATTGGCCGGTCCGTGGGGGACGCCGAAGGTCAGCTCCCGGCCGGCCAGGATGCCGGCCGCCAGGGCCGCGGGCGGCACCTCGATCAGGGCGTCGCGCGCGTCGTCCAGGCGGGCGACCGCAAGCCAGGGGTGATAGGCGGCGGCGTAGGACGACGCCAGCGCACCGCGCCAACGGCGGGTGCGCGCGGGGTCGAGCCCGGGGGGCACGTCGAGCAGGACGACCAGGTCGCGCAGCGACTCGGCGAATCCGATCAGGCGCTGCTGCAGCCCCAGGATCTGATCCAGGTCCAGGAGCGGGTCCAGGTGCAGCCCGGGCAGGTCGTTGGCGGCCGGCTCCTGGCTCGCGGGTGCGTCGACCCGCACGCAACGGGCGAAGCCGGCGCCGGCGAGGGTCACCACCGGCGCGACCGGCTCGGCAACGATCAAGGGCCGATGCGAATAGAGGTCCGGCACCACCAGCGAGGCGGGCCGCAGCCCCGCGTGGCCCGCCGCTTCCCGTGCTCCGGCGAAGCAGCAGACGCCGCTGCCGGGCTCACCGGACTCGGGGGCCCAACTGGGGTCGAAAAAGTCCTCGTGGTCGATGTCCGCCCAGCGGTCGCTGAGGTCGCCGCCCGCGTCGAAGCGCACCATTGGGGGCGGGCGCAGGTCCGCGTCGAGCGGCTCGACCTGGGCGCGCGCCCAGTCCGGCTCCGGCCAGGCGAGGCTCGAGGCGTCGCACAGCACCTGGGCCAGCCAGCGGGGGTGACCGAAGGCGAGCCCCAGGCCGGTGTGCCGCTCGATGCGCCCGTCGCCGTCGTCCAGGGTCAGGTCCGCCTCTACTTGCTCGAAACTGGGCACCGACCCGACGGCGGCGGGCGGCAGGGGCGAGTCGGTCAGGGCCAGGGTCTTGTGGACCGGGCGGTCCCCGTCGGGGACCTCGATCAGTTGGGAGACGAAGCGCAGCACCCGGGTCCCGTCGCCGTTGGCGACCCGCAGCAGGGCCCCGGCGGCCAGCGTCGCCCCGGGTCCGAGCCGCAGGCCGCCCGCCTCCGGGGTCAGCTCGACGGGGCTGGCGCTGAAGACCAGGCTCGCCGTCATGGCCGCCCCCCAGGTCCCCTCGCTGCGCGCCCGCAGACCGATGGCGGGCTTGACCCCGGCGAGCAGGGCGCGGGCCACGCCCTGGTCGTTGCGCGGGTCCCCGGGTCCGTAGTCGTGGACGATGCGCGCCACCAGGGCGCGCCGCCCGCCGTTGTCGAAATAGGCGGCCACCGCATAGGGGAGCCGCCCCGGTCCCTCGAAACCGCCGAAGATGCGCCGATAATCCTCGAAGCTCTCGATGGGGACCGCGACGGTGCGCCGCCGCGGGCGCTGCGGCTCCACCCAGGGGACATCGCCGCGCCAGAAGTGCCCGTCGGCCTCGTCCTCCACCACCGGCACCCGCGCCGGCCCCCGCGGGGCGACGCCGGCGAAGGCGCACAGATCCAGGCGCACCCCGGTGAGGCTGCGCAGGGCGGGCCCCGGGTAGGGGTAGACCCCGGGGGCACCGAGCGGGAGGCGGGCGAGTGCCGACATGGCCGTGGTCCGCCTACTGGTACTCGATGCCTTCGTGGACCAGGTGCAGTTCTTCCATGGCGACCTCGCCCCCGCCCTTGGCCGCCAGGGTGGGGCCGGTGTATTTCTTGGGCTGGGCATTACGCAAGGCGAAGGTCGCCACCTCTTGGCGCGCCTCGTCGAGCAGGGTGATGGTGACCTGCCGGGGGTCGGCGACACCGTCGCGCACCCCTTTGATCCACTCGAAGATGTCGGTGGAGCCGACCAGCCCGCGCTTGAGCGTCACGTCGTCCACCTTGTGGGTGTTGGGGACCTTGCGCACGGTGTTGAACTTCTCGTTACCGTTGCGGTACTCGGAATAGCTGATATCGAAGCCGAGCCCGCTGGCGTCCGAGAAGCCGCCGATGATGACGCCGGGGTCCCCGGACCCCTGCCGGCCGCCCAGGGAGACCAGGAAATTGAAGGCGCCGTAGGGGTTGTCGCGGTAAGTTGCCATTGCTGCCTCCGGTTACGCCTTGGAATCCGCGGTCCACTGACCGACGCGGAAGATCACGAACTCAGCGGGCTTCACCGGTGCCATGCCGATCAGGCAGATCATCCGGCCGTTGTCCAGGTCGTTCTGGGTCATGGTGGTGCGGTCGCAGCGCACGAAATAGGCGTCCTCCGGCTTGTCGCCCAGGAGGGCGCCGTCGCGCCACAGCACCAGCAGGAAGTCCTCGACCATGCGCCGGATGTTGGCCCAGAGCCGGGGTCCGTTGGGCTCGAAGACCGCCCACTGGGAGCCCTTGTCGATGGAGTGCCCCACGAAGATGAAGAGCCGGCGGACGTTGACATACTTCCATTCCGGGTCCGAGGTCATGCAGCGGGCGCCCCAGACCCGGTTGCCGCGCCCCTCGAAGAAGCGCAGGGCATTGATCCCCTCCGGGTTCAGCACGTCCTGGCGGCCCTTGTTGATGTTGATCTCGAACCGGGTGAGCCCCTGGACCACCTCGTTGGCGGGGGCCTTGTGGACGCCGCGCTCGATATCGCTGCGGGCATAGATACCGGCGACGAAGCCCGAGGGCGGGAGCAGGATGCGCCGCTGGGGGGCGCCCTGGGCGGCCCGCTCGTTGGGGTCCAGGATCTCGATCCAGGGGTGGTAGAGGGCCCCGTATTTGCTGTCGAACTTGCCGCGGAACTCGCGGATCTCGGTCATGGAGCTGTTGAGCGGGCCGTCCACCACGGCGATGCGGTAGTGCAGCTGCTCGCAGTGCTGGATCAGGCGCGACATGGCGACGAAGCGCGCGTCCGGGTCCTCCAGGGTGGCCCCGTCCGGCATGGCGACGATGGCGATGTCGTCGATCTCGTCCAGGGCGAAGATGCCGGTGGCCTTGAGTTCCACATGGTCGGGGTGGGCCTCCATCCCCTCCAGGCTGTCGCGGCCCCCGTCGACCCCGGGCATGCGTCCGTCGTTGCCGTTGGTGAGGCGCGGGGTCTGGTTGGCCTGCAGCGCCACGGCCAGGCGGGCGGGCAGGAAGCGGCGTTGATCCACGGTGGCCGCAGCCGGCGCCGGATCCCAGTCCAGCCACACCACGGCGTTTTCGTCCTCGGGGTCCGCCGGGTGCAGGATGCGGCCGATGTAGCGCTTCTGCCCCGGGTCCGTGGCCAGCTCGTCGTAGACATCGATCCGGTCCGCGCTCACCCGCACCTGCACCTGGAGTTCGATGAGTGCGATGGTGTCCCCGGCCGCGGGGTTTACAGCGGCCCCGTCGCCGCGGAAGGTCTGGCGCCCGTCCTGGTCCACCTCCACCACCGCGAGCCGGCCGAGCGCCAGCGGTGCATTGCCCAGCGGGATGGGATCGCCGTTGGGGATGACCTCCACCAGCGCCCCGGCACGTACCCGGGGCGCCTGGATGCCCCAGGTCTGACGCGGGTCGGGCGCGGGGTAAAGGTCGGGAAAGTTGACGGCCAGATTCTTGCTGCGCCGCACCAGGGTCTGTACGTGCACGTTGCCCATGGCGCCCGGCCAGCGCGCCCGCCAGGTGGCGGGGTCGCTGCCGGGCACGTTGACGGTAACGGAGGCGACCCCCGAGTCGTTGACGGCGTTGGCGCTGAAGACGCGCGCGACATAGACCCGCTTGCCGCCGTTGGCAAAGAAGGCGCGCACCGCGTGGGCCAGGTAGCACTCCCGGTCGCGGGAGTCGGACACCTGAAGCCGCTCCAGTCCGCCGTAGATGCGCTCGAACTCGGTGTAGCTCGTCACCAGACGCGGCTCCACGGCGAGCGGTCCGCCGGCGAACCAGGTCGGGCCGAAGTGGGCCAGGCCGACCATACCGGTCGTGCTGGTGGGCACGCCCTCGATCGATTTGGAGCGGAAGCTGACTTCCTCGACGTAGACGCCGGGGGCGAGATATTCAGGCATCGGTGGCCTCCATTGGTCGGTCCTCTTGGGTGATCCGGGCGGTGATCAAGGCGGTGATCAAGGCGGTATTCATAGGGTGAGTGGTGCCAGGCCGGTCAGCAGCCGGCCGTAGACCAGCACGACGCGCACCGGGGGCGCGGCGGCGCCCCAGCCCGCGGGTGGAAAGGCGCCCGCGGCCACCGGGTCCGGGGCACCGGGCGCGGACAGGGTCTCCACCGGCAGGTCCCAGAGCCCGTCCGTGTCGCGCACGGGCCGCGGCGGCAGGGGGCCGGGGGGATGGGCGGGTAGGCCACCAGGTCCAGTTCAAAGGGACGCTCCAGGGTGGTCATGGGCGCGGCATTGGACTCCACCAGCAGCAGGAACTCGCCGCGGTCGTCGCCATGGGCGCGGCCCACCGGCGGGTCCGCCGGGCCCGCGCCGGGGCGTCTGGCCTCCACCCGCGCCCAGCGCACCGGCACCCCGGCGCGCTCCACGCGCCCGCGCAGGCCGGTCACCGAGTCCGTCACCGCATAGGCAGCGCCGGGGAAGAGCGCGGGGCGGCGCGCCCGTTGCGCGAGCGGCAGGGTATCGGCCAGGTCCGCCGCCGGGATCGTAACGCGCAGCCGACGCGGGACCAGCCGGCGGCGGTTGGTCCGGGCCTGGAAGCCGGGGACATCCTTCGGTGCGCCCAGGTCGCAGAGGCGCAGGGTCAAGGTCGTCGGGACCCCGGGGTCCTGGACCATCACGAAGAGCCCGGAGAGGTGCCGCACCAGCCGTGGGCGGGGCAGGCCGGGGGCGGGCGGTTCGACCAGGATCTGGATGGGGTGACCCAGCCGGGCACCGCCGGCAGCGTCCAGCGGCTCCACCCCCAGGGCCAGGCGGTGGATGCGCTCCGAGAAGCGGGCCGGAAGGAACAGGTTGCTCATGGCCTCGGCTCCGGGACCAGACCGCGCACCGCGGTGCGCACCGGGGGCTCCGGGTGGGGCTCGCGCCCATCGACCCGCAAGACGCGGGCGATGTAGGGCACCGAGAGCCGGTAATCCGTGGGCAGCGAGTCGAAGGTGCGCATCAGGGCCTCGGTCGGCACCTCCTCCATGACCAGTTGCAGCCCCTCGTTGAGCGCCCAGCCGCCCCCCGCGTCCAGCAGGGGCCCGGCCAGGACCGGGGTCTCCTCCAGGCACTGCATGGCCCGGCCCAGGATGCGGTGCTCGTGCGCCGCGTTGTCCGACCAGGGGGTCAGCAGATAATGCAGGTCCAGGGCCAGGCGGGCGCGCCCGTCCACCGCCGCGGCGGCCGACCAGGCGGCGCGCATCGCCTTGTTGAAATCGACCCGGTAGAGGAAGACCGACAGCGCATTGGCCCCCATGACGACGGCGACCTGGGAGTCCTGGAAGTCGTTGGTGCGGACCAGGACCGCCTGGGTGCGCCGACCCTCGATCGGCGGCTCGGTCTCGAAGCCCAGATTGAGCACCCGCACGATGCTCTGGCCGGCCGCGGCGATGGAGGCAAAACCGGCCATGGCGTCAGATGCCCGCCCCGGCGTCGTCGTGGGTCCCGGCACCGTCGGCCGGATCGGTCACGGCCGCGGGGTCAGTCCGGGGGTCGGCGTCCGGGTGCCGGGAATAGAGCGTGACGCCCGCCGGGGTCCGGCGCACGTCCACCAGGGAGCGCGACACCAGCAGATCCAGCGCGCGCTGCACCCGCACCAGCGAGTCCTCCAGCCGCTGGCGCTTGATCCACCACCGTGCGATCCCCTCCGGCGTATCGGCCGCGTGACCATGCCCGCGCAGATAGCGAAGAATTTCATCCGCCAAGGCATCGACATCGGTCGCGCCGCAGGTGCACAGGTCTTCGCTGGGTGGACGGGGTCTCATGGGAGACGAGGGAGCATGCGGCGTGCCAGCCGGGCACACTTATCCAGGCGATTGATTTATAAGATATTCATCGGCGGCTGACGGACCTTGGGTGGGTCAAGCGGAACCCACCCAGGGTGGGTGGCGAGCGGGCAAGCGGTTTAATATCAGACTGTTATGCTGGGGCTACGGGCGGGCCTGGTGGGTCGGTGCGGACCCTGGGCGGTGTCGGTCCCTGCCCGGCGGCGGGTGGCTGGCTGCGCGGGCGCCCCAGGTCGCGGATCTGCGCGCCATCGTTGCGGCCTTGCGGGCGCGCGTCGCAGACCGCCGCGGCCACCCGTGGAGGCGACGCCCGAACTGGCATTGGAGCGGGCCCCTGGGCCGAAGAAGAAGGTTACCGCGCGGCGACGGGGACAGGACCCGCGCCGCCGGCCTCGATCATCGTTGCGGGCACACAGCCCCGGCAAGGTACGCACATGGACCGGCTTTTCTCACGCAGAGACGCAGAGACGCAGAGAATCCTGCCTCCATCTCTGCGTCTCCGCGTGAGATTTCTTGGCGCCCGTCCGCTGTGCGGAGCGATTGTCTCGGACCATTGACCGCACCGCGACCGTAGGGTGCGCCGTGCGCACCATGGCGCCGACCGAAACCCTGGCCGCGGCGATCAACCGCAGCCTCTCAAGGTGCGCTCGGCGCACCCTACGGCAATGGTCCGAGCGATTGCGTCAGATTAGGAATGCTCTTAGTTCGTGGGAACAGTCGCTTCCGTCTATCAGTTTACCGAGACCGGCGAACGCGATCAGTTGCTGTAGTTGCTTGTCGCGCACTTGATGAGGCGACGTATTCCATAAGTCCAGCAATGCCATCGTGCATATTTCCTGATTTTGGTTGTGGCGTAATCCGGAAGTGAAAGTGGGCGAGGTTAGATGACACAAATACTCGCCGAGGCTGACCAAATAACTGACGTTTCCGGGTTTGAAAAGCTGGGAATTCCGTGGACAATTCCGGGGACAGTATACTTAATTCCCAAAGCCGCGGTGGGAGAACGCCGCAGGCGGTTCCGCCGCCGCCTTCCCCGTGGCTTGCGCGGTCGCCTTGAACCCTGCCAAGGTCTCCTTGAACGCTTGCGCGATCTTCGTCGGGGACGGTGATTACTATCCGGTGCTCCATGGCCGCCGGACGCCGACGCGCGGGTGTCTTTTTCGCGTTCAGTGCTGGCCGTCGCGTCCGAACACGTCGTCCAGGCTCGCGGCGTCGAGCAGGCGCAGGGCCCAGGTTTCCAGTTGTTCCGGGGTGGCTGACTGGACGCGCTTCGCCTGTGGTTCGGGCATGGGACCGAAGCGTTCTTCAAGCAGTCGCATCAGCAGTCGTGCCTGGCCTTGACCGATGCCGCGTTTGATCCCCTGTTTGATCCCTTGCGTGATCCCCTTTTTTTGAGCGACCCGCTCGAAGCTGGCAAGATAGCGCATACGCTTTTCCTCCTCAAAATTCTGTATTTCCGTCCACAACTGGTCTTCCAGACCGGGCGGCAGGGTCAGGACCCAGTCGATGAACCGCAGCAACTCAAGTATATCCGTCCGTTGGTATCCGCGCCGATACAGGCTGCGGATCAGGGCCAGTTTGACCCGGTAACGCGCGGTGGCAGAGTCGGCAGTTTCTTGGGCCTGGAGGTGTGCCTGGGTGATAACCGCGAAGGGGTTGGGCGAGGCCTCGAGCGCCGCCAGGTTTCCCCGATAGGCGGCAAGGCTGACCACCGGATAGCGCAGGCCCATACGGCACCCCCAGCGCTCGTAGGCAAACTCACCGAAGTCGGCGGAAAACGGCTCGGCGAGCACGGCCAGGCTGACCACCGGCCGGTCGTGGACATCGTAGATCCGGTAGTTGTACACGAACATCCGCTTGGGAAAATCCGGCTGGTTCTGACCCTGGATCTCGACATGGGCCAGAATCCAGTCTTCCTTGCCATTCCGGGCGGTGACCCGCACCAGGGAGTCGGCCAGCCGACGGCCCAGGGTCGCGTCCCGGACCGCCTTCTGCAACTCCTTGTCCAGCATCGTGTAACCCTTCGCCCAGTCGATTCCGGCGTGGGCGGAGGGGAAGAAAAAGGCGAGAAAGTCGGGGAAGTAGCGCTTGAGCGCGTTTTTCCAGGGGGAGTCGTAGTCGGTCATGGCGCCTCCGAGTGGCTTCCGCGGTCGCCTTGAAACCCGCCAAGGTTTCCTTGGACGCCGACGCGATCTTCGCCGGGAACTGGTTGTACTGCAACAGGCGGATGCCAGCCGGGCGATCCGCCGTGAGGTTGACGAGGGCCTTGATCTTAACTCCGGCCACGCGCCCTTGCGGCAACCCGTCGCGGCCTTGGGGTCCGCTCCTACGGCGTAGGAGCGGCCCCCAGGCCGCGACGGATGTTACCCTCGAGTCGCCGGTGTTGCGGGCCTCGATCGTCGTTCCGGCCGCGTTCGGCGATCGGCGTAGGGTGCGCAGGGACGCAATGGCATCGCGTCGGCACGGGTGCGCGCGGCGCACCCTACGGCCTCGCCTGCCGGAACGACGACCGAGGCTGTGTTGCGCTACCGTGCGGCACCAGGAAATCAGTCGGGCCGCGGCTCGACCAGGTCGTGCAGGGAAGGGATGAGCCCCGGTTCAGGTCGGCTCGAACACCGCCTCCAGCGTCGATGCGGTCAACCCCCGCTGGAACCAAGCGGCCAACTGGACCGACTCGGCTTCCGCCAACCGCGTCTCCACCAGGTCCGGCAAGGGTCCAAACCGCACCGCGAGCAGTTGCTCCAGCAGTTCACGTTGCGTTTCTTGGCGGCCCTCTTGCCGACCTTTTTTCATTCCGATGCGCTCAGCAGTGGTCACGTATTGCATGTGCTCTGCCTCCTCGATGGTTTGGATACAGCGATGGTAGTCTTCTTCCAGGGCGTCCGGCAACGCCAGCACCCAGTCGATAGAGGCGTAGAGGCTCAGGATGTCCTCGCGCTCCAGCCCCCGGCGATACAGCCGGCGTGTCAGGCCGATCTTGTGCTCGAGCCGGGTGGCCGGATCGCGGCGGGTTGCGGTCGCGGCCAACTGGGCCAAGACGACCAGCGCGAAGGGATTGTCGCTGGCCTCCAGCGCTGCCACCCGGTCCCGGTAGTCCAGCAGCTTGACACTGGGAAACTCCAAGAGCGCCCGGCATCCCCACAGGGCTTGCTCGTAACGCGCGGGTCGCCAGTCGGGCCGGTCATCGGTGAGCACCACCGGTCTGTCAGCCGCGAGTGGTAGGTGTAGAGGCGCCGCTCGAAGTGCGTCTCCCGCTCGCCTTGGACCTCGGTGTGGATCAACACGAGAAACTGCCGGTGCCAGCGGTCGAGCACGTCTTTCCAAGGCGAGTCGTAGTCGTCGCGTGAGATGGCGGACGGGGATGGTTCGCTTGGGATCGGTTGGCTCATGGGGCGCTGAGGTCAGGTGCGGGGGTCCACTATTTTGGGGTAGTTGTACACGAACATCCGCTTGGGGAAGTCCGGCTGGTTCTGACCCTGGATCTCGACATGGGCCAGAATCCAGTCTTCCTTGCCATCCCGGGCGGTGACCCGCACCAGGGAGTCGGTCCACCGACGGCCCAGGGTCGCGTCCCGGACGGCCTTCTGCAACTCCTTGTCCAGCATCGTGTAGCCCTGGGTCCAGTCGACGCCGACGTGGGCGGCGGGAAAGAAGAAGGCGAGGAAGTCGGGAAAGTAGCGCTTGAGTGCGTTGCGCTCGATGCTCACGCTATCGACTGGTTGAAGCATACTCGCCGGCCATCACGACTTTGCGCACCAGCGCGGTTATTTCCGGCGGTAGGGCAATGCTGATTTTTTCGACGTTTGGCATGGTGGCTCTGACTTTTTACCTTGTCCGGTAGTGATAAGTGATACCGCGCGATCTCGCAAACGACTGCGGCGTCGCGTATGGCGGAGAGGCTGGCCGCACTGGGGTGCGGCGCTCCCAGTGTCGGCGCTCGCTTCAGGCCGGGGAGCGGTGTCGCGAGGGCGTCGCGGCTTAGAGTGGCCGGGAGTGGCTGGGATCCTGATCGAGGCCCGGCTCGGCCCCGATCATATCTCAGACCACAGGCCCTTGCGGCAACCCGTCGCGGCCTGGGGGCCGCTCCTACAGTGATATCGGGGTCGGCGCGACTGCGTCATCCCCATGGCTGCCCCCGTGCCAAAACCCCACCACGGACAACAGGTGCTCGCGGGCGAAGGGCTTGGTGATGAAGTCGTCCATGCCTGCGGCGCGGCAGCGCTCCTCTTCCTCTTTGAGCGCATGGGCGGTCAAGGCAATGATCGGCACCTCGCCCACGGACCCGGCCAGGGCGCGGATACGGCGTGACGCCTCCAGCCCGCACATGACCGGCATGGAGACGTCCATGAGCACGCTGCCGATCGGCTCGCGGCGCACCGCCTCCAGTGCCTCCAGGCCGTTGGCGGCGTTGCGGACCGAGTAACCGGCCTTGGCGAGCGCGGCGGCGGCCACCAGCCGGTTGGTCTTGACATCATCGACCAGCAGGACGGGCAGGTCGCGGCGGGCCGCCGCCCCCGGCAGCCGCGTCGGGCGCACCTGTGCCGCAGCGACCGGCGCAAGTCTGGGTGCTCCCGCCTGGACCTCAAGTTCAAACGAGAAGCGGCTGCCGCGCCCCGGCTCGCTGTCGATTGTGATCCGACCCCCGAGCAGGTGGACAATGCGCTGGGAGATGGCGAGCCCGAGCCCGGCACCCCCGTGGCGGCAGGCGGCCTGGTCCTGGACCTGACTGAACTCGTCGAAGAGCCGGGCCTGGCGGTCCTTGGCAATGCCGATGCCGGTGTCCTCGACCGAGAAGCGCAACCGTCGGCACGCCGCGCCTGGGGACAGGGCCTCCACCCGCAGGCGCACCTGGCCGCTGTCGGTGAACTTGACCGCGTTGCCGGCCAGATTGACCAGCACCTGGCGCAGCCGCAGGGGGTCGAGCAGTACCCGGTCGGGGATCTCGGCCCCCAGTTCGATCTGGAGATCGAGCCCCTTGGCGCGGGCGAGCGGGCGCACCACGGCGACCGCCCGGGCGGCCACTTCGCTCAGCGCCGTGGGCTCCGGATGCAGGGTCAGCTCGCCCGCCTCGATGCGGGAGAGATCGAGCACATTGTCGATCAGTTGCAGCAGGGCCTGGCCCGCCTCGTCCGCCATGGCGAGTTGGTCGCGCTGGTCGGGCAACAGGGTCCAGTCGCGCGTCAGGTCCAGGGAGCCCAGGACGGCGTTGAGCGGTGTGCGCAGTTCATGGCTCATGTGCGCGAGGAAGCGCGACTTGGCGGCGTTGGCCGCCTCGGCCGCCGCGGACGCGGCGCGCGCCTGGGCGGCGGCGGTTTCGGCGGCCTGGCGCGCCTGGTCCAAGGCCTCGTAGCTGGCCTTGAGGCGCTCGGCCATGCGGTTGAAGGCGCGCGCCGTCTCGGCCAGTTCATCGCCGCCCGCAACCGGGACCCGATGATCCAGCCCCCCGCCGGCGATCCCGGTGGCGGCGATCTCCTGGGCGGCCATTTTCAGCGCGCGCAACGAACGGGTGAGATAGCTGCCGAGCAGCAGCGAGAACAGGGCGACCAGCCCGATCTCCAGGAGCGCGATGCCCAGCAGACGCCCGCGCGCCTGGCCGACGAGTTGGACCTGCCCGGCGGTGGAGAGGCCGATCGCGATGCGGCCGAAGCCTGCGCCGGCCTCGCGGATCTCGGCATGGGCATGGAGCACGCCAGCGGCCCCGGCCGGCGCCGCCGTGCCCTCACCGCGTGCGACCAGCAGCCGTCCGTTGCCGGTGACCCGCAGATAGACCACGTCCGGGTTGCGCATCACGGCGTCGGCGAAGGTCTCCAGTGAGGCCAGGTCGTCGGCCAGGACCGCGTCTTTGGCCAGGGTGGCGAACAGATCGGCGGTCGAGTGCGCCCGCTCCGCCAGCGCCTGCGCCTTGGTGGAGGCGAGGTAATCCAGGCTCAAGCCCACCAGCACCGCGAGCAGCACCAGCTCGATCAGGGCGATGCCCAGCACCGTCTTGACGCGAAAGGACAGCCGGGCGAGGAGCGGGGGGCGGGTCTTCATAGTGCCGCGGCGGCCCGGGGCGCCAGGGCCGCCAGGCCGAGCGCCCGGACAGCGTTCCAGTCGGCGTCGGCCGCGGGGGCTATCGCCTTGAACTCGATCGCCTCCACTAGCGCATCGCGGTCCGCGGCCCGACCTCCTGGAGCGGCCCCTGGGCGAGTTGCTGAATCTCGACCGGCGCCTTCTGCGCAAACGTATCGCCCAACGGATGGGCGGCGGGGTCCAGTGCATACCAGGTGGAGGAGACGACGCTGAAGGCGATCCAGAGAAGGTATTTGGGGCCCATGATGTGTGCTCTTTGCAGATTCGCCGGGACTTGGCTTGCAACAGTAAAAGCAATGCCCGTGCCATAGTTGTAACTAGTTATATAACAGTTAGTTGGATTATCGATGTGCCCATTTGGGCAGATGCATTCCAGGAATGCCCCCGATTCTGCGAAGCAGTACACCGCAGTTCGCGGCTTCACCGCGAAAGTCGCGCAGCGGCGCTGTGGGAGTGGCTTGCGCCGCGACGAGCCCGCGCAAGCCGCCGTGGCCTCGTCGCGGCCTGGAGTCCAAGGCTTCAGCCTTGGCGCGCTCCAAGGCTGAAGCCTTGGACTCCAGGGGCTTGGGCCGCGGCGCTTAACTTAACGGCAGTAAGGTACTAGGGCGCCGACACCACAGACATGGAAACCATTCCATAGGAAAAAATCGCACTTGCCTGGTAAACGCTGGCGCCGGAGCGGGCGCGAAGCGCCAAGTCACTGATTTATAGCGATGCTATAATGGCGGTCGGCGGTGCTCACAACTGGCACGCCCCATGCTCTATCTCAGTCAAGCGACCGAGCCGGCAGGACGCCGCACCGGGAAGCCCCCCAAGCACCAGTCCTGGTGCGCGGGTCGGGTGACACGGGTGGCGGGGCCGGATGCGCAACCACGCGCACCGTCATGCAGGTCCGGTAGGTACGCTTCAAACGCACGTCATGTGCATTCGTTTAGACGTTCAGAGGGTTAAGAAAATGGCAAAAGTCGCCAACTCCACCGATTCCTCCAGCCTGGCCGAAGTCGTTGACCGCATCCTGGACAAGGGCATCGTGATCGATGCGTGGTTGAAGGTCTCCCTGGTCGGTATCGAGCTGCTCGCCGTTGAGGCCCGCGTGGTGATCGCCTCCGTCGAGACCTACCTGAAGTATGCCGAAGCGATCGGCCTCACCGCCCCGGCGGCGGCCCCGGCCTGATCCCCTGCCTGATCGAGGTCTTGGGCGAACCCTTCGCCCCGATGGATGCCGCCGCGCTGCGCTGACCAGCCTCGCACGGCGGCATCCGGTGCCGGTTGCGGTGGCGTACCGCGCCGAACCCGCGGTAGCGGCTGGACGCGGACCACCCGCGCCCGGTGCGCTTTCGCAACCTGACACGAGGTGTAGACAATGGGCCGCTTTACCGAAGACATGGGGCGGCTGCGCGACGAGATCGAATCCGAGCGCATGGCCCGCCAAACCCTGATCGCCGACACCCGCCAAGAAGTGACGGACGCCGCACACGCCTTCATCAGTGATTTGAAGAGCAGTGTCGAGACCCTGCAGACCAATTTCCGCGCGACCCATGCCGACATGGCACAGGCCGCACGGGCCGATCGCAACGCCTTCCTGGCCCAACTCGGCGGCACCGTCGCCGACCTCCAGCGCCAGACGGTCACGCTGGTGAACGACCTCGCCGGGGAGCGCAGTGCAGGCCGCCAAGCCTGGCGCGGCGCGGCCTCGACCTCCGCCGCCCCGCCCCCAGCCCGGGCGAAGAGCGACACGGCACCCAAGACCTGGCACCAGCCCCCGACCCAACACAAAGCGCCGGTCAAGGGAGCGGGGAGGGCGCCCAAGGGCGCCTGATCAGCACAACCCGTCCGCGAATTGGACAGGATTAACAGGATTTTTTAGGATTCATCGGATGTTCGGCCGGGGCATTGCAGTAACGGCAGACCCGGTGAATCCTGCGAAGTCCTGTTAATCCTGTCCATTTCCCGTTGCCCCGCCGCGGCCCGCGCCATCTCCGGGACAGCGATGCCGCGCCGGGCGCATCACCCATGGGTGCACGCCCCGACCGGGCCGCGTCAGCCCCCGCGCCGGATGACCCCCGAGACGATCCCCAGGATCTGCAACTCCTCGTGCCGCAGATAGATCGGCTTCATGGCCGGATTGGCCGGCTGCAGCCTGATCCCGTCCGCCTCCACATAAAAGCGCTTGAGGGTCACGCGCTCACCGTTGATCATAGCGACCACGGACTCCCCGTTCTCAGCGGTCTCGCGCTTCTCGATGATGATAATATCCCCGTCCTGGATATGGTCGTCGATCATCGAGTGGCCGCGCACCCGCAAGGCGTAGCTGTTCTTGCGCACCATGTGGCGCGGCACCGTGACCGTTGCACAATCCTGCGGGACATCCACCGGCTGCCCGGCGGCGACATAGCCCAGGAGCGGGATCTCGACGCCAGGCTCGCAGGCCAGCACCAGCGGCTCCAGGGCGGGGTTCCAGGTCGCGTGGCGGGGCTTCGGCAGGATGTAGGCAACATTCGGATGCATGGGCGGCTACCTCGGTGCGGGGGCTCGGTGTGGGGGCGGTCGTTCTCGATCTGTTCTCCGTCAGACTAGCAGAGATTCAGAGAACAGCAAGAGAACTTCAGCCCCATGCGACTCACCCCACGCCAACAGGCGGTCCTGGACGCCCTGCGGGCCGAGGCCGCCGCCCAGGCCCGGCCGCCGACCCTGGTCGGACTCTGCGCGCTGCTCGGCCTGCGCTCGCCCGGATCGCTGCACAAGCACATCCGGGCCCTGATCGCGGCGGGCCTGGTGGAGCCGCTCGACCCGCGTCACCCCGGCATCCGCCTGATCGCGCAAGAGCCCCCCGCCGACACGCTGCCCTTTCTCGGGCGGATCGCCGCCGGCCGCCCGATCGACGCCCTGCCGCAGGCCGAAACCATCCAGGTCCCGCCCCACCTGCGCACCGCCGCGCCCTGCTACGTCCTGCAGGTCACGGGCGATTCCATGTGCGAGGCCGGCATCCTGGACGGCGACTATGTCGTCATCGAGCATCGCCGCAGCGCCGACAACGGCGCCATCGTGGTCGCGCTGATCCGCGGCGAGGACACCACCCTCAAGCGCATCCTCCAAGAACCCGGGCAGGTCACCCTGTTCCCGGCCAACGCCGCCCTCCAACCGCTGCACTTCACGCCGCAGGAGGTCGAGATCCAGGGCGTGCTGGTGGGGCAGATGCGCGCCTATCGCTAGTGCAGCGGAGTCGGTCGGATGGACGAGCGCGGGCGACGTCCACCGAAGCCCGCGCTGCGACGGATATCACCCTGGTTCCGCACGATGGAAAGGCGCGGACCACCGACCGCACCGCGACCGTAGGGTGCGCCGCGCGCACCACGGCGCCAACCGAAACCCTTGCCGCGGCGATCAAACGCGGCCTCTCAAGGTGCGCACGGCGCACCCTACGCCACTGGTCCGCGCAATGGCGTCAGGTGGTACTGGAGGTGGCCGAACGAACAATCGCGGCCGATCGTGCTGCGGCAGGCAATAGGCGCGCCGCCCGCATTGCAGCCCGCTCCCCCCGCCGGATAGCATAGCCGTACCCACCACACCCCCGAGCCCCCGGCCATGGACCGCGACTACCCCGACCCCATCCAGGCCGGCGACGAGCTCACCGTCTCCATGAAGTCGTGCCGTTGCGGCCGTTGGGATCCCGGCCGGTTTGAGAAATGAATATCCAAGAGACGATCGACAAGCTGACAGCCCTTCCCCCGGAACAGCAGGTGGAGGTCCGGAATTTTATCGA
The DNA here is from genome assembly GCF_002813775.1 of Candidatus Thiodictyon syntrophicum. Lineage (NCBI taxonomy): Bacteria > Pseudomonadati > Pseudomonadota > Gammaproteobacteria > Chromatiales > Chromatiaceae > Thiodictyon > Candidatus Thiodictyon syntrophicum. Next base: position 3,672,710 of record NZ_CP020370.1, on the reverse strand, counting down.
GTTTCTCGGTGCTCGTCATTCCGGGCAGGCGCGCGCGCGGCCGTTCGGACCCCTGCGTGACGATCCTTTCGTCGGAATGTGGCAGGACCGCAAAGACATGGCCGATAGCACCGCGTGGGTGCGCGACCTCCGAGCCACGGAATGGGGAGTATGACGGCGTCGGTTCTGGTCGATTCTCTCGTTCCCACGCTCCAGCGTGGGAATGCAGTGCGGGCGCTCCGCGTCCGGTCTGGTTACTGAACTCGGAGCGCCCGCTCTTGCTCCCCTGCTTGCGCGTGGGGAACCGGCAGCATTTAACTCAACGGCATCGGCCTACAGATCGGGCCTGGAGCGGGTCCGGGCTGAATACTCACCCAGGGCTTCCAGAGCAGCCCGAGCGCCGCCGCCAAGCATGCGGGTGCGCCCGTTCTCCTCAGGCCAGTCGCTCCAGCCAGCCCAGTTCAAACTCCACCTCCGCCATCTCCTCCGGCGTCAGCATCATCCCCTCTGCCAGCCGTGTCGTGAGACGCAGCACCAAGGCCGTATCGCCCGGCTGCATGGCGATCGTGATACGGTTGGTCGCTACCTCAAGCCCTAGAAGTCGACTGAGAAAGACCGCCGCGGCACCATGCCCGACCGCCGACACAAAGCCGCCGGCCAGCCGTTCCCGCGCCTGCGCGGGTGTGATGGGACCGGAAAAGCGATAGTCGCCGTAGGCGGTGAGAATGGGCGTATTGAGCAGATAGATGGTCATCGCCTCAACCCTCGAGATGCAACAGCGGGCCGAAGGTCACATAGGTGCCCTGTTCGTGGTTATACAACTGAACGCGGCAGCCATTGCGCAACTCCGCCCCGATGATCGCTGCCACGGCACAGGGTCCGCCATAGAAGAGGTGGATGGCATCGACGCCTTGGCGCATCAGCAGTGCGATCTGTTGCCGCACCTCCAGGACCAGCGACGGCAGGTCCTCCGCCTTGGTGCGTTTGAGGTGATTGACAGACAGGATGCGCTCTGCCGGGATCGCCTTCAGGTCCGGCGACCCCTTCAAAAAGTTCTCAACCTGAGCCCGCATCTCCTTGGCCGGCAGCAGGTCCACGATCAGTACCCCGGGACGCCGCCCCGGCGTTTGCCGCACCGCCTCGAACCACGCCTTATAACGACGCTTGCTGCCCCAGGCGATTTCATACCAGGTCCAGAAGATCGGGATCAGGCTGATGAAGCCCAGGAGCGTCGCTGTCTTGTCGAACCAATCCCACATCATAATCAACCCTTCGGATAGATGAGACACCGTCTCTCCCCCATGCCAGTGGTGGATGACGGCGATAGCGTTCGCCGTAGGAGCGGCCCCCAGGCCGCGACGGGTAGCCGCAAGGGCGCGTGGCCGCAGTGATGATCAAGGCCCGTTATGGCAAGCCGTTCGGCCCCTGGCGGCAGCCTTCCGCCAGAATACGAATATGCTCCGGCTCCAGCGCCAGGCCATAACCGGCGGGACGGCCCGGGCTCACCGCCTGGATGGCATAGACCTCGGCCAGCGGCCCCAGGGACTCCTCCAATTGCTCACGGATACTCGTCATGCGCTGGTGAAAAAAGGCATTGGTCATGGCACCGACGGCCCGCGCGCCCACGGCGGTAACCTCCCGGATGTCCAGGCGCGCCGCCTCGGCCCTGACTATTAACCATATCTCCCATCCCCGACGCCGCGCTGGGCCTCCATCGCCAGCACGAAGTCGGCCGCGCGCTGGAGTCCGATCCAGAGGGTTTGCGGGCCGGGGAAACCGTCGGACTTGCGGTTGAGGAAGCCGCCGAGGCCGGCGATCATGCGCACCATTCGATCCAGCGTGGGTGGGGTGTCGGGCGGGGGCTTGCGCTCGGTGACGATGTAGACGGCGTGCCACTCGGCGGTCTCGAAGACCACGTCGCAAGGCATGTCGGGGCATTCACGTCCGAGCATCGTGAGGAACAGTACTCGCCAGGCGACGATCATGTAGCAGGCGAGCGCCGGTTCCAGACGTTCGCGTTTTTCCAGTTGCAGCTTCTCGATCCGGCAGCCGCTCTTCAGGATGCGGAAATAGACCTCGATTTGCCACCGGCACAGGTACCATTGCAGCTTCTCCAGGGCCTGCGCGGGGGTATCCACGGGCAGGTTGGTGAGCAACAGCCACACCACCGGCTCCTCGCCCGTCGGCGGCGCCGGCTCGCTGGCCAGGAGCGCGGTGATTTCCACCGCGGGCAGGGTGCGATCGGGGCGGCGCGGGGCCGGGAGCGTGATCCGCACAGCCCGCAGTTCTTGATGGACCGTGCGGGCCGTGCACCCATGGCTGGCGGGTCGCTCGAAGGTGGTTGCGGCCAGCACCGGCGCTTCGGCCACCTGTTGACGCAGGGTCTTGCCATCGGCCAGTACCCGGTCGTGCTGGCCGCGGACCAGCCAGTCGGCGGCGGTGTCGGGACAGGGGGCCTCGACAAACAGGTCATAGATGTCGGCCTCACGGTCGGCCACATAGGTCAGGCGGGTGTTCGGAAGTTGCTCGGCCAGTTCGTCGACCTGCCGGTAACCGTCCACCCAGCGCACACTTTCCTTCTCTTCCAGGGCGCGCTTGGGATCTTTGTCCTGCCCCAGGCTGCCGGGCTCACGGACCCACCGGTGGACATTGAGCAGCCCGAGGCACAGCCGCTCGGGAGTCACCGCCAACGTCGGATGCAGATACAGGCCCTGGCGGGTCTCCAGGTTGAGCGGCCCCAGGCCCTGCATGGAAGGTCTGCCGGTATAGTCGAGCTCGCTGGTGTCCTCGATACATAGCACCCGCGGGTGCGCGCCCATCCGCGCGACGGTGCAGGCGATGTGCGGGGCGAGTACGGCCTCGGCGGTGACCGCATCATGGTCGAACAGGCGATAGGCCGCGCGGGTTTCGCGCCAGCCACCGCAGGCGGCGGGAATGCTCACCGTGGGTTTCTCCCCGAGCTTGGCCAACACCCGGCGCGCGCGCCGGTTCAGACGTTGATCGCCCAAGTCGATGCCGTCGAGCTCGGCGGCCAGGGCGCTCATGCGACCCCCAGCAGGGCGCGGAAATCCGCCGCCAGCGGATAGACATAGAGCGCCTTGCGCGGCAGCGCCGCCTGGTGGGTGCGGTCGCATTTGCCGCGCCCCGCGGTCTCGCCAAGATAGCGCCAGTTGGCCGCGCGGTAGCAGGTACCACGAAACCGGGGCGTCTCCACAAAGGTCTCCAACAGGACCGGGCGCTCGCCATAGCGCGCGGCGAAGTCCTCGCCGACCCGCGCGGCGGCCAGTGCCAAGACCTTGGAGGCGAGGTTCTTCACCTGCACCCAGGGCAGGATGAGAAAGCGGGCGTTGTTGAGCACGCGTCCCAGATGGGCCTCACGGGCGGGGCGCTCCCAGCCGATCCAGCGGTCGCGCGCCGCGACCTTCCAGGCCGCCGCCCCGAAGCCGAGCGCACCCAAGAGCCCGTGATCCGACTGGATCAGATAGCGCAGTTGCGCACCGGGCAGCGGCGTGTAGCCCAGGTAGTGCCAGCGCTCGATCAGCCCGTTCCACAGCCGCGAGGCGCTCCGATCGGCGACCGGCGCCAGGCGCAGACCGCTCAGTTGCCCGACCGATCCCGCCAGCGGCTGCTCGCTCGGCCAGGCACTCGGTTGCTTCACCAGGCCGCGACCGTTACCGTTGCCGTTGCGCGCCGCCGGCAGTTCGATCAGCCCCGCACGGTGCAGGCGCAGCAGTCCCACCCGGCAACTCATCAGCTTCGGGCGGCCCAGGGTGTCATGCCACCCCAGCGCCGCACAGACCCGTCGCGCCACCTCGGCGCGCAACGGCGGGGCGGCGGCGTCGATGGCCCGCCGAATCGTCTCCAGGTCCGCCGCACTCAGCGGCCGTCCGCACAGCTTGCCAACACGTGCCTCGGTCATCTACCTTTGCCCCATCGCTCGCGATGGGAACGAATTTCACCAGCTTTGCTGCTCTGTGTCCAGCACCGGCGCCGCGCGCCGGCCAGCCGAGATGTGGGTAATAGTCAGGCCCCAGGTATCCGTGGGTGAGTACGTTTCGGAAGCCGGCGATGGCGCGCCAGGGCACCCCCGGTTCCGCTGTCTTGAGCGAATCGCTCAGGCGTTGCGTCGACTCTGCGAGCGTTTGCAGGTTGCGGACAACCGCGTCCTGCACCAGCCGGGAGGCGATAAAGATGGACCGGTCACCGCCGGTATATTCCACGATCCGCTCAATGCACTCGCGGATGTGGGCAAGCAGCACGCGGTCCGCGTCGCGGGCGGGCTTCATAGCAGCGTTGCCTCCCGTAAGATCCCCTCACGCACGGCGGGATGCAGTCCGGCCTCGGTGACGACGTCGACCTTGCGCTGCATCAGGTCCTGGACGTCCATCAGCAGGCTGCCGAGCGCAAGGCCGCTCGTTCCCGGGGGCAGCGAGACCAGGAGGTCGATGTCGCTGTCGGTATCGGCATCGTCGCGTGCCATAGAGCCGAAGACCCTGACCCGCTCGATGCCGTAGCGAGCGGCAATCGACCTTAGTTGTTCACGGTGGCTTTCAATCAGAGGGTTCATGGTGTTTCTCCCGGATTCATTCGCCTGCGGTACGTCCCTGCCGCGCCAGGAATTCCGCGACGGCGAGCGCGTTTTCCAACCAGTCGATGCGGTCCTTGGGTTGCAGCAGGGCGAGCGCCGTGAGCCGTCGCGCCAGGTCGGGAACATCGTGGTTGGTTGCGGTCTTGCCCTCGCTTTGGCGCGTCAGTTGGTAGGCCAAGAGTTGCTCCAGCATGGCGCCGTTGCCGTCCGGCTCCGGCAGGTCCTTGAGCCATTCCAGGCTGTTGTAGACGGCGCGGCGCGAAACCGCCGGGTCGGCCAGGAAGTCCCGTAGTGCACACAGCAGCGCGACCGGCTCGCCCTCGCCCCATTTGGCTGTGAACTGGCGCGTCCCGCCGGAACGCTTGATCAGGGAGAGACAGAAGGCATCGCGTCCGCCCTCGTTCTTCGCCCGGGACTCGGCCAATCGCAGTTCCCGCAGGACGGCGCCCAGCGGTGCCTGGTGGTGTGCGATGACCGCACCGGCACTGGCCGTGGCCGCCGTGCCCATCAGGCGCATCAGCCGGCCGCGCAGCAAGGCGAAACCATCGCGCAATACCAATCCGGTCCGATCACCGGAGACTTGATCGGGATCGTTGCCGGAGTAGGCCCACCGCAGACGCTGCATGGCCGGAAACAGGTCGGCCACCGGCAGCATAGCCAGCACGTCGTCCCCGCCGGCATAGATCACCCGGCCGCGAAATTCCGTCTCGATGACCTGGGGCACCAAAGTGAGCGAGAAGTCGTTCAGCGCCCCCGAGATCGCCAGGTGACGGTTGGGCGAAAGGGCGCGCGGGGCTCCAGCATAGGCTTGCAGGAGCGGTTGGCGGCTGGCGTGCGCGTCGAACCCGGCGCGCACCCGGGGGTGGAAGCCGTCCCGGTAGGAGCGGCCCCCGGCCGCGACGGGGCCTGGCAAAGGCGGCTGTCCGGAATCGGGATCAAGACCCTTCGGTCCGTCCCCCGACAGCCAGGCGCCCATGCGGTCGCCGTCCAGGAGCAGCAAGGAATAGTAGGTCTCCAGCCGGCCGCTCCGGCCCAGTAACGTGTCTTTCACCAGACGGCGCAGCCGTTCGGCCTCCTGCGGCTCATCCAGGTCTGCGGCCCGCTCCAGCAGCCCGGCCAGCCGCCTGGCGATGGCGAGTGCCGGCTTTCCCTGGTGGTCGCGCAAGAGCCGGCGCGGCAGCGCGACCGGTTCCGGGTCATACCTGGCGAGCGCGTCGGCGCAGCCGTCTGCCAGACAGGCGCCGTTGTGCAGCCACCGGTCGAGTTGATGGCTGAGCGCCATGGTGTGGGTGGAAACCACGAAGCGCCGGAAACCCTTCCCACCCAGGGCCCGCGCCACTTCCTCGGCGAACAGGGTCGGCCAGAGGCGCTTGATCGCGGACAAGGCACCGAGATGCTCACCCTTTTTCGCCCAGGCCGGCTGCCGCTCGGCGATCTTCGCCCACAAGGTGTCGGTCTGACGCCGGTAGGACTGGCACAACTGAGCCGGCTCAGTGGTGAGCCACTCGGTCTCACCGGTAAGCGAGCAGCGCCATCCCGTCTGCTCGGTCTGGTCGAATGAACGGACGGACTTGGCCGCTGCCAGCACCCGTTCGGCCAGGTCATAGACGGCCGGGTAGAGGACCCCCGGATTCGGTGAAAAGAAGGTGGTGTTGTCCGCCCAGACGGTTTCCCGCTGAAGCACCTGCCAGGCGGGGCTGGCCAGGAAGCCGCAGGGTTGGCCCGGCTCGACACCGAAAAAGGGTGCCATGGCCGCGGAGAGGGCCGTCGTGTCCAGGTCGGTCTGGCGCGCCGGGTTGCGGGGGCGGATCAGGGAGAATGGCACCACGGCCCAATGGACTTCCGGGAAGCCCGCAAGTTGATCCCGCAGTTGCCGATGGCAATGGGCCTCGCCGGGTGTTTCAAGTCCGGCCTCTGTCAGCAGCCGATCCACAACAGTCTTGCCGCATCCGAGCAGCCAACTCCGCACCCGTTCCTCCACCTGCCGCGCCAGGGCCTCGGCCCGGGCGCGCGGCACCACCGCCACGAAGCGATTGGGCAGGGCGGCGGTGAAGAGCGGGTTGCCGTCGGTGGCGCCGCGGGTCCAGTCGCAATCGGTAAAAAGGGCCGGCGGCAGGCCACAGTCATCGCGTAGCCACAGGTCTACCTGGGGCACACCGCGCAGTCGCGGGAACAGGATGGCATCGGGTCCCAGTTCCTCACACAGGGGCCGCATCGCCTCCCAGGCCAGGCGCGCGAGCAGGTGCGAGCCAGCCCACAGGTCGGAGGTCGAACGCGCGGCGGCGATGAAGGGCTGGACCGGACCGATCGACAGGGTGAGGAGTGCCGCCTCACCGTCCGGGTCGGCACCAAAGGCGCCGGCGAAGGCCGAGGTGAGGTCCAGGTGGTCCCAGATGCTGTGGTCGGGCACCCGGGTGTCGGCCGGGAGCACCTTCCACAACTCGCCCAGCTTGCCGAAGTCCTCCTCCTCCCGCAGTTCCGGGCCGAAGCGCCAGCAGGCGAGCAGGGTGCGTTGCCAGTCCACCTGATCGCCGTGCCGCAGCACCAGGCTGGCGAAGTGCTGGAGACTGCGCGACTTGATGTCTTTGAGGTCCGTGTCCTTAAGGCCGCCGTGTCGCCCGAGGTCGAATTCGGCGCCGGTCAGCGGATGGATCAACACCGGATACTTGGCCCAATTCACCTGAGCCCAATCAGCGACCTTGAGCGTTTTCTGGACGCCGGAGCGGGTCGTCACGCTGATTTCTTCCAAGGGCCACTGGGGACGATCCGCCGCCGCGGCCCACCAGTCCGCGCGGCGCAGGGTTTCGTATTGCTCTCGCGGGACGCCCTGGGTAAAGACCGCGCCGTGCAGCGCCGGGCTGTCCGCGGAGCCGATGGCCTCGGCGGCGAGGGGGGCCCGGCTGAGGAATCGTTGCAGGGCGCGGCAGGTACCGCCCTCGTGCCCGGCCGGATCACGCAGGAGCACGAGAGACTTCTCCGCCGGGTCATGCAGACGGGCGTGGAGTTTCAGTTGCCAGAAGGTATTGTCGTCCATGGGTTCGCTCTCAGACTGAGGTGCGGGTGAGGGTTGTGGCCGGCTGCTGGTCCAGAAAGGTGTGGACGCGCTGCCAGACATCTTCGATAGCCGCCCGGTCGGGGCGGAAGCGGGCCGTCGCGGTATCCGGCGGGAGACAGGGCACATGGAAGATCAGGCCGCGCAGTTTGCCATCTGCGCAGGGGCGGACCTTGAAGCGCAGGCTGTTGGGGAGACGGGCGTTGCCCCAACTGGAAACCGAGTGGTTGGTGACCGGGTAGCTCAGCCAATGGCGAGACTCGGGCTGCCGGGCGCCCTTGCCGGTGGTGAACTTGAACAGGGTGCGCAGGCCGATCTTGATCTCCGCCAAGTGCCGCATGACCGTCTTCCAGTCTTGGCAGGCTTCCGTCTGCCAAATGAGCGGACCGGACGCATCCCGGCCGATGGCGTGGGGCCAGTCGAGCGCGAGTGCTTCACGCCAGGGGCGGACCAGGCTCGGATCCAGCGCGGCATCAATGATAGGTGTCGCGTCGTCGGCAGGCACCAGCGAGAAAGAGCCCCAGCCGTTACGGCTGCGGCCACCGAGGGTGCCGTAATGGTTCATCAGGACGAGCGCCGTTGCGAGGCGTGGAGCCTCACGCTCGGCAAGGCCGGCGTTCCGCTGTCCGTCTAACGCCATCCTCAGGACGGTAAAATCGCCTGCCGCAATCGCGGTTCGCTTTCCGGCCAGCTTGGTTCCGCCCCTGCCATCCAGAGGCCCGAATCCCAGATAGGCGTGGGGACCGACTTGAAAGCCAGTCTGTTTCACTTCCGGGTGGTTTACCGGCTGCTGCTCAAGCCCTTGCCAGGATCTCAGCTTTCCTTCTGTCCATTGATCCAGGCGCAGTCGCAGCAGACTGCGGCAAGAATCTCCACCATCGGCCGCGGCCCCGAAGAGCTGACCCTCGTCGGCCCGCATCGTCGCCACGAGGCCAGACTCGCCATGCCGTCCCGCCGCGTACACCGCCCGCCACCATTGCCGCAACAGTGCCTTGATCGGCGGGGTGCGCCACTGTCCCGCCTGCTCGGCGTTGCCGAGGAAGGCCGGCGTTGGAAGCGGATGCGATAGGCGAGTCGGTTCATGACACGGGTTCCTCAACTGTGCTGGTCGTGCCCCACGGGCGTGTCGGATAGGGGCGGCCCCGGCCGAGACGGACGGGATGTGCGGACGCGGCCGACGGGATCGTTGCGGGGCTCGTCGCGGCCGGGGGGCCGCTCCTACCGGGGGCGAGTGGTCGCCGGGTGCGGGCCGCATGATGGCATGGCCCGCCGGCGGGTGGGCGATCGGAAAGCTTTTCGGCGGGCCGGGTCCTCACGCGGCGTCGTCCACCGCCGCGAGCCGATAGGCCCCAAGCCCAAACGCAGTGCCCTTGCCGACATGGGTCCATTGGCCGGCCCAGAGCACGGGCCAGACCTCGGCCAGGGCGGGGCCTTGGATGGTCAGTTCCCCGAGCAGGCCGCCCAGTTGCATCAGGCTGCCCTGGCGGGAGGAGTAGCGGGTCCAGTCGTGCCAGCGCAGGCGGCAGTCGTGCAGGGCCAGGCCGTCCATGAGGGGTGCGGCCCGCGACCACTCGAAGGGCTGCGGCTGGCCGCCATAGAGGGCCGCGAGACGCTGCAAGCGAATGTGGAGCGGGTGGCACAGGTCGGTCAGGGTGAAGTCGCGGGGTGCGATGAAATGGCCGTCGCGTTTGATGCGCAGGGGGGTGCTGATGTGCATTCGGACCGCACCCGGGGCCGGCGGCGCTGGGGGGGTGAGGGGGGCCGCTGGTTGCTGCTGGTACTGACCGGTTCCGGGGTCGTAGACCTGGACCCAGGTGTCCGACCCGGGGGCAGACTCCCGGTGCAGGGCGGCCACCGCGAAGCGGCCATGATCCCGGCCGATCCCAAGCTGACCGGCGTTCGCCAGGGCGTGAATCAGGTAGGGGGCCTGGTCGATGGCCGTGCCGAGCAGGGTGATGCCGAGGTCGAGGTGGTCGCCCGTCGCGTGGTGCCGGGGCGCCCGGGGGTCGATGTCGAGCACATAGGGGTGGGGCAGGGCGCTGAATCCGGCGCTGTCATGACCGGGCGGGGGCGGGGTCTCGAACAGGAGGGAGTAGCAGCAGGCATGGGTCAGGAGGCACCCGGCACAGGTCGGCTGGCGGGTGACACAGACGGTGCGGCGCAGCCCGTGGCCGAGTAGCCCGCGCCAGGCGGAGCCCGCGTACTCCGGCAGTTCGATGGGGTCCAGGGCACGCAACCGGAAGCGCAAGCGCGCTATTGCCGGAAAGCCGGCGGGGGCTACTCGACCCCGATGATCGTCTTCGCTCATGTCGGTCCTCGATCCGTCAAGTCCACTGCTGCGCGTCCAGGTGTCCATCACCCCCATGCGGCTGACACATGCGATGGCGGGAACTACCCTGTGTATCAGTCTCCATAATAACCCGAATTCGACTGCGCTGGACGTCGCCCCCGTGCCGCCGGCTCAGTCATCCAGGGCAGTGAGTTCCTGCGCCAGTTCCCCCACCCCGATGGCCTCGATCCCGTCGCCCTTGGGGTAGCGCTCCTGCCCGGCGTAGACCAGGAAGGCGCGGTCCGGATTCAGATCGGCCAGGGCGGTGCGCAGGCCGGGTTCGACCTTGGGGGCCAGGCCGCGTTTGATCTCGATGGCCCAGAGGCGGTTGCCGGGCAGTTCCAGTACCAGGTCGACCTCGGCGCCGGTGGCGGTCCGATAGAAGCTCGGTTGGGAGCGCTCGGGGGCGGCGCGCAGCAGGGTCTCGATGACGAAGCCTTCCCAACTGGCCCCGCACACCGGGTGGCCAAGCAGGTCGTCCAGGTCGTCCAGGCGCAGGAGGGTGTGGACCAGGCCGCTGTCGCGGACATAGACCTAGAGTGCGCCCGCGGCGGCCGGGCAGGCGCGGGCCAGGGTGGTCTTGCCGACCTGGCGGGGTCCGAGCAGGGCAACCGCGGGGAATTGGCACAGGCGCTGTTCCAGGCGGTTCTGAAGTATGCGGGGGATCATGGTTGCAATTGTGGAGTGCGATGCCGGATTTGCAAGTTCTATGGTCCGCGCAGCGGACCCTACGGGTGGTCCACGCGGTTCCGGGGACAGTGCACTTGATTCGCAGGCCAGGGGCTGCCGGACAGTATCAGCAGGCCAAGGCGTCGGTCGGCCGCGATCAGGCCCGCGGGCGCACCACGGTCACCGCGCAGGGGGCATAGGCGAGTACCCGGCGGGCGATGGAGCCGACCAGCCAGCGCTAGAACAGGGTGCGTCCGCGGTGGCCGACGATGTGGTCGATGCCATGGCCCTCGGCATAGCCCACGAGCAGCCGCGCGATCATGGCTCAGAGGCCGATCCGCCCCGTTGACGGGCACCCGTCATACCCTGAAAACACTTGCCGCACGGCGCCGGACCGGGGAGACTCGCGCCCTGACCGGGCCCTGGGGCCCGGTATTTCCGCGGCACGCCCGGCGCGACGCGACCTGACCGGCAGACCCATCCATGGCAATCCGACCCAGTCCCGGCCCCGCGGCCTGGGACCCCTTCAGGCACCGCGCCTTTACCCTGCTCTGGGCCGCCACGGTGGTCTCCAACATCGGCACCGGGATGAACACCGTGGGCGCCGGCTGGCTGATGACGACCCTGGCCCCGGACCCCTTGACGGTGGCCCTGGTGCAGGTGGCGACCACGGCCCCGGCCTTTCTGCTGGCGCTGCCCTCCGGGGCCCTGGCGGACATCTTCGACCGCCGCAAGCTCTTGCTCGCGGTCAACGCCGCCATGGCCCTGGTGGCGGCCGTCCTGGCGGTCCTGGTCGGGCTCGGGCGGATGAACGCCGTGCTGCTCCTGTGCTTCACCTTCCTGCTGGGCGCGGGCGCGGCCTTCATCACCCCGGCCTGGCTGGCCATAGTCCCGCAACTGGTGCCGCGGGCGATCCTGGGTCCGGCCATCGCACTCAATTCCATGGGGGTCAATGTCAGCCGCGCCATCGGTCCGGCCGTGGCGGGGGCCCTGATCGTCTGGCTGGGCTTTGCCGCACCCTTCACCGGCAATGCCCTGAGCTTCCTGGTGATCGTCGCGGCCCTGGCCTGGTGGCGGCCGGCCGCCGCGGCCGGCTCGGCCCTGCCGGCCGAGGGCCTGGGGGAGGCCCTGCGTAACGGCCTGCGCTACGCCCTGCACAGCGCGCCGCTGCGGGCGGCCCTGGTGCGCGGGGTCGCCTTTTTTCTCTCCGCCAGCGCCTATTGGGCGCTCCTGCCGGTCATCGCCAAGACCTCACTTGGGGGCGGCGCCAGCCTCTATGGTGTGCTGATGGGCTGCGTGGGGGCCGGGGCAGTGCTCGGTGCCCTGCTGCTGCCGCGGGTGCAGCCGCGCCTGGGCCCCGACGGCACCGTCACCGCCGGCAGCCTGGGGACCGCCCTGGTGCTGGCCGCCTTTTCGCTGATCGCCAATCCCTATGCGGCGGCGGCCGCGTCCCTGCTCGCGGGCGTCTCCTGGATCTTCGTGCTGTCGAGCCTCCAGGTCGCGGCCCAACTGGCGCTACCCAACTGGGTGCGGGCGCGCGGTTTGTCGCTGTTCCTGACCCTGTTCTTCGGCACCATGGCCCTGGGCTCGGTGATCTGGGGCCTGATTGCCTCGGAGCACGGGGTCGACGAGGCCCTGCTGATCGCCGCCGGACTGGCCCTGCTGACGCTGGCCGCCACCTGGCGGGTCAGGGTGGGGCAGGGTGAAGCCTTGGACCTGGCGCCATCGATGCATTGGCCCGCGCCCCTGGTCCGGCTGGACACGCCGCAGGAGCGCGGCCCGGTCATGACGATGATCCAATACCATATCGAGCCCGCGGCCGTTGCGACCTTCCTGACCCTGATGGCGGAGCAGGCCCAGGCGCGGCGCCGTCTCGGGGCCGTCCACTGGTGGATCATGGAGGACGTCACCGCGCCCGGTCTTTACGTCGAGTATTTCGTCGAGGGCACCTGGCTCAGCCACCTGCGCCACCACGAGCGGGTCAGTGGGGCGGACCGACTGCTCCAGGGGCGTATCTGGGCCCTGCATCGCGGTCCCCAGCCGCCGCTGGTGCGCCACCTGCTGGCGCCGCCGGCGGTCGGAACGGGGACGGGTTGATCGAAGGGCCTTGATGATCATCGTTAACAGGAGCCATCGATATGAACGGGTTTTTCAGCGCGATCGTCAACTATTTCAGAGGCGTTGAACGGCTGGGTCCCGGCCTGCGCCTCTTTTTTGCCGTGTCCGGGACCATCTTGTGGACGGGCATCTGGCTCACCGGGTTCGGTGTGGTGCATTGGGTGCTGTATATTCCCCCGATCTCGTTCACCTTTGCCGTCATCACGCGGATCTGCCCCGGCAAGATTCTCTCGGAGATGATCGTCAAGTCGCTCGCGCCGCTGTTTCCGCCCAAGCCGAACGAGGCCTGAGCGACCGCAATCAGGAGCGGCCGGTGCCGGGCGAACGCTCCGAAGTGACCCTTCCGGCGCGGGCACGGTATTGGCGCGCCGTCCGGTCACGGCATTGCGCAACCAACCTGTTTGCGTATCGATGAGCCCGGACCGACCCGTTTCATCTACGAATCCGACCGCATCATCGCCTGTCTCAGCGAGCAGTACGGTTCGGCCCGGCCCTGACTGGTCGTGCGCTCGTGCCCGCGCGGGGTCGGTGGGTGCATCGGTCCGCACAGCGGACCCTACGGGAGCAACCGCGGTGCTGGGGTCGTAGGGTCCGCTGTGCGGACCATGTTCAGGTCCCCGCGCGACCCGTCGCGGCTGAAGCCGCTCCCACAGGGTCGCTGGGCGACTGTCGCGGTCCTGGGCTTGATCATGGAGGGGACGGGGGCACCTGGACCCTGGCGCTTGAGGTGCGCGGGGCTGCCCCCAGCTTCGGGGGCCTTGTCCAGTCCTCCCTCACGCCCATCCACAACCGGAGCCCATTGATATGCATCGGACCCATGCCCCCCGAGCCTCTTCCCATCTGCTGCTCGCCGTGGCGCTCGCGCTGCCCGGGGCGGCCTTCGCCTACGGTGAGAAGGACGCGATCCGCGACTGCGAGAGCCGCATCCGCAGCGAATACAAGTTGAGCGACCTGCGCGACGCCAGCGCGGAACGTCTGAGCGACACCGCGCTGCACTTCAAGGTGCGGGGGCTCACCAAGGTCGACGGGGACAAACACCCCTGGACCTGCGAGGTCAAGAACCGCCATGTGACCGCCGCCGAGTACAGCGGGCCTAGACCCAAGGGCCTGGGGACGGCCGAGAAGCTCGCCATCGGCGCCGCCGCGGTGGTCGCCGGCGGGGTCGCCGTCAACGAGATGAACAAGCACGGGGCTTCCAGTCAGACCACCGCTGGGGCGGGCGGCGCCAAATCGCTGCAGGACCTGGTCGGGGCGCGCGGGAGCAGCGGCGAGACGGAGTTGGGGCAGCGCGGCTACAAATATGTCAAGGGCGAAAAGGGCGGCGGCAGTTCCTACACCAACTGGCGCAAGGGCTCCCAGTGCGTCATCGTTCGCACCACCAACGGGCGTTACGCCTCGATCGTCGATGCGCCTATGCCTGACTGCCGGTAACCCCGTGGTTCGCGTCCGGGGTGCGACACGGTGCCCCGGGCGTGCGTATTCCAGGATTGCGCGGGGGATGTCGCCCCGGTTGGCCGGCTGCGCTGTCGCTTGTCAACCCTGCGGCCGGCCCGCCCGCGGCGGGCCTGGTACCGCAAGATGAAAATGCTCCGACCATTGGGCGCAGCGCGCCCGTAGGGTGCGCTGTGCGCACCTTCCAACGCTGCGGTTGAGCGAAACGTCTCGAGCCTGGGCCGACGCCCCGGTGCGCGCGGCGCACCCTACGGGTACACGCTTTTGCCAAAGGGCCGCGTATTTCCATCCGGGTGTACTAATTTCCGAACCAGCCGACGTTGTTGCTCCAGCGGTTGGCGTTGTTGTAGTCGCTACGGCGGTTGCTGTTGTAGTAGCCGTTGCCGTTATTCTGTCGGTTGCTGTTGTAGTAACCGTTATCGTAGTTTTGGCGATTATTGTTGTAATAGCCGTTGCTGTTGTTGCGGCCGTTGTCGTTGTAGTAACGGTTGCCATTGTTGTCATTGTTCGGGGTGATGATCCGCCCGATGAGCCCGCCGGCCGCGGCCCCGCCCAGGGTGCCGCCCAGACCCCCATTCGTGAGCGCCGCGCCGGCGACGCCGCCGATGCCGGCGCCCGCCAGGGTGTTCTGGTCCTGCTGGGACATACCGGCACAGCCGGCCAAACCGATCAGTGCGGCGACGGCTGCCAGGCCGCGGACGAATCTCTGTTGCGCTCTCATGTGATGTGCTCTTATTGCGTGCGGGGGATCGGACTGCCGGGGCAGGCCGATTGAATCGGCGATTCAAGGCGCCCCGGCAGGCGTTCTCAAGATACGGCGGCTCATCAAGGGTGACGATGCAGTGGGCCGTCGCTTGGCCTGAAAGACAGCTTATCGCGCGGGACGGGCGGTGGTCGGTACGGTTGCACGCATAGCATCTCCTATTCTTCTTCGTGTCTTTGCGCCTTTGTGAGAGAATTCCTATACTTCCAGGCGCCTGGTTACGAACCCAAGGCGGCAACCCGTCGCGACGGATGGCACCCTGGAGTGACCGGAAGCGTGATCAGCCGAGAGGTTTATTCGTGCCGCAGCGCCTCGATCGGGTCCATCCGCGCCGCGCGTCGGGCCGGGAAATAGCCGAACAGCACGCCGATGGCGGCGGCGAAGACGAATGAGAGCACATTGATGGTGGGATTGAACAGATAGGGGACGCCCATCGCGCCGGCCAGGGCGATGGAGGCGCCGGTGGCGATGACGATGCCGATGAGCCCGCCGAGTGCGGCCAGGACCACCGCCTCGATCAGGAATTGCAGGAGGACCTCGCGCTCCAGGGCGCCGATGGCCAGGCGCAGACCGATCTCGCGGGTGCGCTCGGTGACGCTGACCAGCATGATGTTCATGATGCCGATGCCGCCCACCAGCAGGCTCACCGCGGCGACGGCGCCCAGCAGGGTGGTCATGACCCGGGTGGTGCCGGACAGGGTCTCGGCGAGCTGCTGGGTGTCGAGCACGTTGAAGTTGTCGTCGTCACCCGCGGTGAGTTTGCGGCGCTCGCGCAGCAGTTGGGTGAGGCTCGCCTTGAGCCGCGTGCTGTCGGTGCCGTCCTGCATCGACACCAGCAGGGTGGAGACCTTGAGGCTGCCGGTGACGCGCCGCTGAAGCGTGTGCAGCGGCACCAGCACCGTGTCGTCCTGGTCGTTGCCCATCGCCGCCTGGCCCTTGGAGGCGAGCACACCGATGACCTCGCAGGAGAACTGCTTGATACGCAGTTGCTCGCCCAGGCCGCCGGCGCCGACCGCCCCGCCGAAGATCTCGCGCCTGACCGTCTCGCCGATGATGCAGACGGCGGAGCCCGCGCTCTGGTCCTCGTCCGTGAAGGTGCGCCCGCTCGCGAGCTTCCAATTGCCGGTGGTGAACCAGGCGTTGGTGCTGCCGGTGACGTTGGTGGCCCAGTTGCGTCCGTTGCCGATCACGGTGACGCCGGCGCGGCCCTCCGGGGCCGCCGCGGCGATGCCGCCGAGCTCCGCCATGATCGCCTGCGCATCGCCCTCCTTGAATCCAGGGATACCGGCGCCGCCGCCGCCGCCGGGCCCCTGGCGCTGGCCGAGCCGGATCATCAGCAGGTTGCTGCCCAGTCCCGCGATCTGGGTCTGTACCGCCTGAGTGGCGCCGTTGCCGAGTGTGACCATGGTGATGACGGCGGCGACCCCGATGACGATCCCCAGGATGGTCAGGAAGGAGCGCAGCAGGTTGCGGCGGATCGAGCGCAGGGCGAGCCCCAGGGTGTTGGACAGCAGCATCAGCGGCGCGCCTGCGGTGATTCCAAGATCCACAGATGGACACAGATGAACACAGATGTCGTTTGAACTGTCATGCGCTTATCTCTAAGTCACCGAAGAATCGGTGTTCATCTGTGTTCATCTGTGGATGACTGCTCTTTCCGGGGTGATGGGTTCGGTGCGACCGGGTGCGGGTTGGGTGCATCACTGTCGATCCGCCCATCGACGAAGTGCACCAGGCGCCGCGCATAGGCGGCCATGTCGGGCTCGTGCGTGACCATCAGGACCGTGATGCCGTGGTCCGTGTTCAGGGCGCGCAGCAGGTCCATGATCTCCTGGCTGCGCTGGGTGTCGAGGTTGCCGGTGGGTTCGTCGGCCAGGAGCACGGCCGGTTCGGTGACGATGGCGCGGGCGATGGCGACGCGCTGCTGCTGCCCGCCGGAGAGTTCCGCCGGGGTGTGGTGCTCCCAGCCGCCCAGGCCGACGGAGCGCAGGGCCCGGGCGGCGGCCGCGTGGCGCACCGCGGCGCTGTCGCCGCGATAGACCAGCGGCAGTTCCACGTTCTCCTGCGCCGAGGTGCGCGCCAGCAGGTTGAAGCCCTGGAACACGAAGCCCAGGTAGCGGCGGCGCAGCCGCGCCCGCTGGTCGCGCGACAGGTCCTCGACATGGGCGCCCAGGAACAGGTATTGGCCGGAACTGGGGGTGTCCAGACAACCCAGGATGTTCATCGCGGTCGACTTGCCCGACCCGCTGGGCCCCATGATCGCGACGAACTCGCCGGCCCGGATGTCGAGTGTGATGCCCTTGAGCGCCAGCAGCGCGACCGCGCCGGTCCCGTAGACCTTGGTCACGCCGCGCAGGTGGATCAGCGGGGCGCCGGCGGCGATCGGGGCCGCGGTGCGTGCCGGTCCTGGTGACGCGCTCATTTCGCGGTCACCGCCTTCTGGTCGGTGATTACCTGCATCCCGGCCTGCAGGTCACCCCCGGTGATCTCGGTCAGGCGGCCGTTGCTGATGCCCGGCGTCACCGCCACCGCCACGGCGGTGCCGTCGCCGCCGGACGGCAGCACCCAGACCTGGCGGGCCGCGGCGGTGCTGGCGCCGAGCGCCGCGGACTTGCGGGCGGTCCTGGCCGGTCCGCGCGGGATCAGGCTGGCGACAATGCCGGTAGCAGGCGCGGCCCGGCCGGCACCCGCGGCGGTCGGGGTGAAGCGCAGCGCGCTGTTGGGTACCAGCAGCACGTCGTTACGCTCGGTCGCGGTGATGGTGGCGGTGGCCGTCATGCCCGGGCGCAGGCTGAGATCGGCGTTGTCCACCGCCAGATAGGTGAGATAGGTGACGACATTGTCGGTGATGGTCGAGCCGAAGGCGACGCGGGTGATCCGCGCCGGATACTTGCGCGTCGGGTAGGCACTGACGGTGAAGGTGGCGTCCTGGTTCACCTTGACCGAACCCACGTCGGCCTCGTCGACATAGACCTGAAGGCGCAGTTGCGCCAGGTCCTCGGCCAGGGTGAACAGGGTGACGGCCTGGAGCGAGGCGGCCACGGCGTTGCCGGGGTCGACGTTGCGCGTCAGCACCACGCCGTCGGTCGGGGCTCTGATGGATGCCTTCGACAGATTGATGCCGTCGGTAGACAGGGCCGCCTGGGCGTCATCGACACTGGCGCGGGCGCTGGCGGCGTCGGCGAGCGCCCGCTCCAGGGTCGCCTGGGCGACCTCCAGTTCGGTCTTGGACGGCACCTTGCCGCCGGACAGCCGGGCGACCTCCTGAAGTCGGGTCAGGCTCGCCTGTGCCTCCTTCACTGTCGCCGCCGTCTGCGCGACCTTCGCAATCGTCACGGCCAGCGCGGCCCGCGCGCGCAGGACCTGGTCCCGGGCCTTGGCGGTGTCCAGTTCGACCAGCACCTGGCCCTTCTTGACCTGGTCATTGACATCGACATTGACCTTGAGAACGGTGCCCGAGAGTTCGCTGCCGATGTTGATCGAGCGGGTCGGCTGCAGGGTGCCGTTGGCGGTGACGGTCAGCGTCAGGTTACCGCGCGTGACCGGCTCAGTGGTGTAACCGGGGGCCGCGCTCGCCTCCTTGTGCGCCTGCCAATACCAGACCCCGGCGCCCGCCAGGGCGAGCAACAGGACGCCGGCCCAAAGCGCGCGGCGGCGGTACCAGGGCGGCGCCGCGGGCTCGTCGAGCAGGGTGGCGAGGTCGATCGCGGATTCGCTTTCGCGGTCCGGGCCGAGCGGCGGCATGACGCTGGTGGATGGGGGAGGGGTGTTCATGATCGGGGCCTGGGGTCCGGCTTGCGCCGTTGTCGTTGTCGTTGTCGTAATCGAGCTTATCGTCGTGCCCCGGATTCTCTCGCACCCCAAATCGCTTCGCTTTTCCGATTGCGACAACGATTACGACAACGACAACGATTGTGCCTGTGTTTCGCTTGTCTCTCTGACCGTCAGTCTGGCTGCCAACCGCCGCCGAGCGCCTTGTACAGGCGAACATGGTCGGCGCTGAGATCCGCCCCGCCTGCGGCCAGGCCTTCCTGGGCCGTGAGCTGGGTGCGCTGGGTGTCGAGTACGGTCTGGAAGTCGACCACCCCGCCGCTATAGCGCTGGCGCGCCAGCAGCGCGGCGTTGCCGGCCGCCGCCGCGGCGAGTTGCAGGTGGGTCAGGCGCTCGCGATCACCAGCGAGCGCGACCAGCGCGTCCTCCACGTCCTTGAGTGCGTTGAGCACCGCCGCCTTGTAGGTCGAACCCGCCTGATCCAGCGCCGCCTGCTGGGCCCGCACCTGGGCGCGCAGGGTCCCGCCGTCGAAGATCGGCAGGGTCACGGCGGCCAGCAGTACGCTGACCACCGAGGCGCCATGGGTCAGCCCGGCCAGGGTCAGGGCGTCGAGCCCCAGCGAGCCGCTGATCGTGAAGTTGGGCGCGCGCGCCGCGTTGGCCTGCGCCACCCGCGCCATGGCCGAGCGCATCGCCTCCTCCGCGGCCCGGACATCGGGCCTTTGCCGCAGGGTTTCGGCCGGAAAGCTCAGGACCAGGCCCGGCGCGGCCTGCGGCACCGGACCCACCGCGGCCAGCACCGCTGCCAAGGCCGCGGGCGGGCGGCCGGTCAGCACCGCCAGAGCGTACCGGGACTGTGCGATGCCGGTCTGGATGGTCGGCACGAGGGCGCTGGTCTGCTCGGTCTGGGTGAGCGCCTGCTCGGCCTCCAGCGAGGTGGTCAAACCGGCCTGCAGGCGCCAGCGCGTGATCTGCAGGGTCTCGCGTTGGGTCGCCAGGTTGTCATCCGCAATCGCGAGCAGGGCTTGGGCGTTACGCAGTTGGATGTAGGCGAGCGCCACCTCCGCGGCGATCGACACCTGCACGTCGCCCAGGCTCGCGGCACTGGCGCGGGCAGTCGCCGCGGCGGCCGCCAGGGCACTGCGGTTGACGCCGAAGATGTCGAGCTCCCAACTCGCGTCCAGTCCGACCTGGAATCGCTCGCCGGTACTCTTGCCGCCGACATTGCCGTGCTGGGCCGAGGCCGCGCCGTCCACCGTGGGCCACAGCGCGCCCGCCGCGACATCGCGCAGCGCCCGGGCCTGCCGCAGCGCCGCCTGGGCCCCTTGGACATCGGTGTTCGCCCGCAGGGCGTCCGTCACGAGGGTGCTAAGCAGCGGGTCGTCGAAGCGCGACCACCAGTGCGCGAGCGATGTTCCGCCGGTCCGAACCGCGGCCGGGTCGCCGGACCAGGCGGCCGGTACCGCGACCGCGGCGCCGGGCGGTACCCCAACCGTCGCGCAACCGCATAGTGCGAGCAGCAGGGCGCCCGCGAGGCCGGGGTTTACGATTGGATGCATCGGGTCCTGGCGGCGCTCAGTATCGAGTCAAGAACGCAAATCTAATCGGCGTCGTTGTCGTTGTCGTTGTCGTAATCGTTGTCGAAATCGGAGAACCGATGCGATTTAGGGTGCGAGAGAATCCGGTCCATTACGATAACCTCGATTACGACAACGACAACGACAACGACAACGACAGCGACAACGACGCGAAAAGCGTGCGCTAAAGGACTTCTTGAACTTATTAGTTAACCGTTCCTTGCCCATGCCTGGTCGACGCTGCCTGCGACTGCCGCTTGGTTAGTCTTTGAATAGCGGGGATATTGATATTGTACCGGGCCAATTCATCATCGAGGTGCGCGAGCGCAATGCGCAGGTCCTCGCTTTGCTCCCGCCGGTAGTCCAGCGCGGTGCGTCTGCGTCTGACGACCAGCTCGCCAACCTGCAGGGCACGCTGCGCCACTGCCGCACCAAGCGGGCTGTGCGGCAGGAGATTTCCCCGCACGAGTGGGGCCTTGGAGGTTCCTGAACGCATGATGGTTCGCCTACAATTCATTGATTTTGAAGCTGCCGACGGTCGCGGCATGGCGCGACCCGAAGTAGTAAGGGTAGCGTCGGGGGCCGTTGCGGTCTGTGCAGCATCGAACCGATCAGCCGGACGCCCGTTTGCTTGGGCGATATCGGCGGTGAAGGGCCCCGCGACGAAGCCGAACCAGGCCTCGTGCGGGGTCGCAGCGCGGTCCCTGGTTGCCGGCTACTTCCCGGCGACCATCGGTCCGCGCCTTCCAGACAATTACTTGGCAGGCTCGGCCGGGGCGCTTTCACCGGACTTGCCGGTCTCGCCCTGGCGGCCGGCCGTACCCTTGGCGCCTTGATCGCCGGTGGCGCCCTGCGGGCCGGCGGGGCCGGGCGCCGCGGCGGGGACATTGACCACGGTGGGGGTCTTTTCACAGGCGGCCAGGGTCAAGCCGGCAAGTAGCGCGGCCAACAGTATCGAACGATTCATGAGATATTCTCCAGGTTTGAAAGGTCGTCGCGGCGGCGGCACCGGGGTGCCCGTGCAGCGACGCGATTGAACTGGGCCTTCCCTGCCCGCCGGGCCTGATTACATGCCGTATTTCGTCTTGGCATCCTGCAGGCAACGATCGCTGTCGGCACCCGTCAAGGCGCCGCACTTGGCCTGAGCCACCGCGTAATTCGCCTCACGCTTTTCCGCCGTTGCATTCTGGCGGGCCGCGGTGCCTTCCTCCTTCGCCTTGGTTTCCGTTGCGGCAGTCTTTTCGATCGCCGTCTGGTCCGCCTCCCAGATCTTCAATTGCGCCTCGGCGTCGGCCCGGATACGGGTTTCGACCGCCTTGGCCTCCTTCACGCAGACCTCCTGGTCATTGCCGGTCCGGTCATCGCACTTTTGATTGGCGATCGCGTAGTCGGCCTTCGCCTTGGTCACCAGCAGGTCGTAGCGGTGCTTGGCGGTGGGTTCATAACTGGCCTCGAGCTCGGCCTCCGCGACCTTTTCTTTGCCCTTGGCCTGGGCGAAGCAGATGTCCTTGGCGTTCCCCGACAGGGCTTCACACTTGACCTTGTCGGCCGTGTATTGCTCCGCGATGCGGGCCTCGCCGGCCTTGTACTGGTCCTTCGTCAGTGCTTGCGCCGACACGCCGGCGCTGACGACAAAGCCGATGGCAAGCGCGATGGCGGACATTTGAAGATTTTTCATATGCGGTACCGGTCGGTGGTGGGTGAGGAGATGAAGGGTTGCCCGACAATATCGGGATGCCGGGCGTCCAGGCCGTGTCGCGCTGCTGCGCTGATGGCACGCAAGGCAGAACAGGCCGAATCGCAACCCTGATGAGTACGATAAGGCCCGCGCGCGTCGCCGTCGGTACGTTGGCACACGGATGAACGCCGTAGGGTCCGCTACGCGGACCGGACGCCGCCTAAGATGCCGCGTGGCCGGGTATGGGACCAAGGCCACCGCGGGCAGTCACCAGGGTTCGCCACCGCACCGACGGTATTCGCAATGAGCCCTAGAGTGCCGCTGTAGCGATGGAATCGATCATTCCTCGCCCGGGTCATGACCAGCGTGGTCATGGCTTAAACGTCCCAGCAGGAGATTGTCATGAACAAAGAGCAAGTGAAAGGCCGCGTCGAAGAGGCGAAGGGCAAGATCAAGGAAGTCGCCGGCCACGTGGTCGGCAACAAGGACCTGGAAGTCGAGGGAAATATCCAAAAGAACAAGGGCAAGGTCGGGGCCGGCGCTGCCGACCTGAAGGAAGACCTCAAGGCAGCCAAGTAAGGGTCCGTCAGGTCGCGCCCGCCGCCTTTGTACGCTGGCGCACCGACGCCAGGGGGGCTGCGGCCTATGCTTGCTGATATCACGATGCAGCGCCCGGCGAGGCCTGTGCCGCGGGTAACCGTCGGCGTCGGTGACCCTGCTCCGGTCCGCCTGCAACGGCGCGCCGAACTTTCTGCCACAAGAAGAGTTAAATCATGAACTATCAAACATTGTCGGTCGCGTTAGTGGCGGCACTCGGTGTGTGCGCCTGTACCGGACCGCAAGGGCCCTCGGGGGTTCAGGGTCCGACCGGACAGACCGGGCGGACCAGCGTCGATCAGGTGATCGTGACCCCGGCCCGTTCGGGGACCACTGAAACCCTGATCATGCCCGCGGCCCGTCCGGTAACCAGGACCACCGAAACCGTGACGAGCGCGCCGGGGCGCGCGACCAGAACGACCACCGTGTCGCGAGACTCCACCTACTACACCCGTTAATGGGTGGGGGGTTAGAGCCGTCATCGCCGACCGGCGTCGGCGCGAGGTCGGACCATCCGGCGCTTCATTGAGGGGCCCGGATGGCCTTCCCGCTCCCTCCCGGCCACTGACTGCAAGAAAGAGGTAATGGTTATGAACAAGCTCCTGATGCTGATGTTGCTGATCGCGGTCGGCGGGTTGCTCGGCTGCAATACCATGGCGGGCGCCGGCAGGGATATCCAACGCGGCGGCCAGGCCGTGACCAATACGGCCAATCATGTCAAGAGCGAGATGTGACGCCGCTCCTGGAATTCGCCCGGCTACACTGGGTCTGGGGTCTGGATGCCCTGGGCCTGGCGCTCCTGGTCGGCTACCAGCTCTATGCGAGCGGCGTCTTTCGCCGCCACCCCGAATGCACCCACCGGGGCCGTTCCAACCGGCTGCGCCGGGCCTGGGTCGAGAGTGTGCGGGCCGACGGCAAGGACATGCTGGCGATCGCGACGCTGCGCAACTGGGTGATGTCCACAACCATGTTTGCGTCGACCTGTATCCTGATCGGCCTGGGTATCATGGGCCTGACCTTCGGGGGGCTCGATCTGGCCGATCTGTCGCAGGCGCTGAGCTGGGTGCCGAGCCAGGCGGACGCCGTGCGCGTCAAGCTGTTGCTGCTCGCGGCAGTCTTTTTTTCCGGATTCATGCTGTTCCTGCTGGCGTTGCGCTACTACAACCAAGGCGGCTTCGTCATCAATCTGCCGGACGGGTTCTTCAGCGGTCCCCCGGCCCAACCCATTGCCGATACGCTGGATCGTGCCGGCGGCTACTATAACAGCGGCACGCGGGTATTTATCCTGGCCCTGCCCTTCGTATTGTGGCTGATCGGACCGGACTGGTTCTTGGGCGGGGTGTCGATCGCACTGCTGCTGCTCTATCGCTTCGATTTCCACGACGAGCGCGCGCCGAGGCGTGCGCCGGCAGTCCCGCTCGCCGGACTCGGCGTCGGCGCCCCGCACGCGCTGCCCGTTGCCGAGGTCTTCGCAGCCCTGCACAGTGGGCCCGCGGGGCTCGCCACTGCGGAGGCCGCCAAGCGCCTGGCAGCCGTCGGCCCCAATCGGCTGCAGGCCGCCCCCAAGACCGGGCCGATCCTGCGCTTCTTCAAGCATTTCAATGATAGCCTCATCTATATCCTGCTCGCCGGCGCACTCGTGACGGCACTGTTGGGGCAATGGGTCGATACCGGGGTGATCCTCGCCGTCACCCTCATCAATGCCGTCATCGGCTTCATCCAGGAGGGCAAGGCCGAGCAGGCGTTGGCGGGCATCCGCACCATGCTCGCGTTGCGCACCCACTGTCGGCGCGACGGCCAATGGGTACGGCTCGACGCGGCCGACCTGGTGCCGGGTGACACCGTGCGGCTGGTTGCCGGCGACCGGGTGCCCGCCGATCTGCGCCTGAGTGAGGCCGCCAGTCTTCGCATCGACGAGTCCGCGCTGACCGGCGAGTCGATACCCGCCGACAAGGGCACCGACCCGGTGGACCAGTCGGCGGGAATCGGCGACCGCGGCGGCGTGGCCTATGCCGGCACCCTTGTCGCCGGCGGCTCCGGGTTGGGGGTTGTCACCGGCACCGGGGCGCGCACCGAGTTGGGACGCATCGGCCAACTGATCGCGCAGGTGCAGACGCTCGACACCCCGCTCACCCGGCAGATGGCCGCCTTCGGCCGGGTGCTGGCGCTCGTGATCGTCGCCATGGCGGCAGGGATGTTCCTGATCGGCTGGCAGTTACACGAGTTCCCGCTGGGCGACCTGGCCATGGCCGCGATCGCCTTCGCCGTCGCCGCCATCCCGGAGGGCCTGCCGGCCATTCTGACCATCACCCTGGCGCTCGGGGTGCAGCGGATGGCGCAACGCAATGCCATCACCCGTCGCCTCCCGGCGGTCGAGACCCTGGGGTCGGTGACCGTCATCTGCACGGACAAGACCGGCACCCTGACCCGCAACGAGATGACGGTGCGCCACGTCGTCACCCGCGTCCGCCAGTACCAGGTGTCCGGGATCGGGTATGCCCCGGACGGTCTGGTGCGGCACGCGGGCCAAACCATCACGCTCGCCGAAACCCCGGACCTCCTGGCCTTGATCGAGGTGGCGGCCCTGTGCAACGACGCGGGAATCGCCGAGGACGACGGCCACTGGAAGGTCATCGGTGAGCCGACGGAGGGGGCGCTGTGCACCCTGGCGCGCAAGGCCGGTTTCACGCCCGGCAAGGCCAGGCGGCTGGCGGTCATTCCATTCGATTCGACGGCCAAGATCATGGCCACGCTCCATCAGATACCGCGCACTGGGTTGCGGCTGCTCGTGAAGGGGGCGCCCGGCCCCGTGCTTGAGCGCTGCACCAGCCAGCGTGCCGCCGACGGCCGCGACGAGCCGCTGGACACCGCCTACTGGGTGGGTCAGGTCGACGCGCTCGGCGCCCAGGGGCTGCGGGTGCTGGCCGCCGCCGCCGGCACGCCCCCGGACGGCAAAACGGATCTCAGCCCCGCCGATCTCGACGGGGGTCTGGTGTTCCTGGGTCTGGTCGGCATCGTCGACCCGCCGCGCCCGGAGGCGGTGGCGGCCATCGCCGCCTTCCGGCAGGCCGGCATCCGCGTCAAGATGATCACCGGCGACCATCCCGGCACCGCCATCGCCATCGGGCGCGAAATGGGTATCGGGGATGGCAGCCGCGCCGTGACCGGGGCCGAACTGGAGGCGGCCGACGACGCGGCCTTGCGCCAGATCGTGCAGAACTACGACGTCTTCGCCCGCACCAGCCCCGAGCACAAGCTGCGCCTGGTGCAGGCGCTGCAGGCCAACGGCGAGGTCGTCGCCATGACCGGCGACGGGGTGAACGATGCCCCGGCGCTCAAGCGTGCCGACGTCGGCGTGGCCATGGGCATCAAGGGCACCGAGGCGACCAAGGAGGCGGCGGCGATCGTGCTGGCCGACGACAACTTCGCCTCGATCGAGCACGCGGTGGAACAGGGTCGCACCATCTACGACAACCTGCGCAAATCGATCGTGTTCCTGCTGCCGACCAACGGCGCCCAGGCGCTGGTCATCCTGGTGGCGGTCCTGTTCGGCCTGGCCCTGCCGCTCGCGCCGGTGCAGATCCTGTGGGTGAATATGGTGGTCGCGGTGACCCTGTCGCTCGCGCTCGCCTTCGAGCCCGCCGAGACCGGCCTGATGCAGCGCCCCCCGCGCCGCCCGGATGCGCCCATCCTCGGGG
This sequence comes from Candidatus Thiodictyon syntrophicum, assembly GCF_002813775.1. NCBI lineage: Bacteria > Pseudomonadati > Pseudomonadota > Gammaproteobacteria > Chromatiales > Chromatiaceae > Thiodictyon > Candidatus Thiodictyon syntrophicum. The sequence goes on along the minus strand of NZ_CP020370.1, from coordinate 3,646,439 downwards.
CCCGGCTCCTCTGGCGCATCGCGCTGGTGTCGCTCCTGATCGGCGGGGCGACCATTGCCGTCTTCCTGTTCGAGCGCGGCCAAGGCCTCGCGATGGCCTCGGCGCAGACCATGGCCGTCACGACCCTGGTGCTGGCGCAGGCCGGCTTCCTGTTCAATTGCCGTTCACTGACTGAGTCGAGCCTGCGGCCGCGCCTGTGGTTTACCAATCCGGCGGTCTGGCTGTCGGTCGGGCTGCTCATCGTGCTGCAGGGGCTCTTCGTCTATGTGCCGGTCATGAACCTCTGGTTCCATACCGCCCCGCTGGCCGCGCGCGAGTGGCTGCTGCCGATCGGCGTCGGCCTCGCGATCTTCCTGCTGGTCGAGGTGGAGAAGGCGCTGGCCCGGTGGCTGGCCCCCAGCCCGCCGCCGACGGCCCGCTTTATCACCCGCCTGCCCGGTAATGGTACCGGCGAGGCGTCGAGTCGCCATGAATTGAATTATCTCAAGGCTTCCCATCCGTAATGACGCGGACGGGAAGGACCGGTACCGCGGCGCCGTCCCATCCGGGAACGCCGCGGACCGCTCCGGCACGGAGGCCAAGGTCTATCATCCTCAACTGGAGCATTCGCTATGAACTTCGACATCAGCAAAAACAACATCGGCACCACCGACCGCATGATCCGCATCGGCGTTGCCGTCCTCCTGCTCCTCGGCGCGGTGCGCGGCGGCAGCTGGGTGGCGGCCATTATCGGCGCGGTCCTGATCGCGACCGCCTATTTCCGCTTCTGCCCGGCCTACGGGCTCTTTGATTTCAGCACCAACAAGGACGTGACCCCGGTGGTCAAGTAGGCCGCCGGGCCGTCCACCGACCGCGCCGCCCGGCGCGGCCGGTGGGCTTGGCGGCCGGGCCTTTGGAGTCCAAGGCTTCAGCCTTGGAGCGCGCCAAGGCTGAAGCCTTGGACTCCAGGCAGAGCCGACGCGGTCGGCGAGTGCGCCGCAACTTAATGGCAGTGAGTCGTAGCATGGGTAGAGCGCAGCGAAACCCATCTCTTGTCTCAAGCCCCGAAGGGGCGCGATATACCAGCCCAGGGCAACGCCCTGGGATAGCGTTGTTTATTCGGCCCAGCCCTGAAAGGGCGTGACATAAGGCGCCACGGCGTTATGTCACGCCCTTTCAGGGCTAAGCGCTGCGGATAACCCATACCCAGGGCCTTGCCCTGGGCTGGTATGTTCGACCCCGTTGGGGTCGCTATGCGAGATAGCCTGCAACCGGGTACTAGCTGCTCGCTACCAGGACCACGACTTCCTCGCCGTCGATACCTCGCAGTGCGGTTTCCTCCCTGGCGCGGGCCTCCGCCTCGAGCGCGTTGAACTCCGCCTCATGGGCATGGGCCTCAGCGGCACGGGCATCACTTTCAGCCACTTCAGCGGATCTTCTGGCGGCATCTGTTTCGATCGACATGCTATTCTCCAAAAACGGGAGGGAAAGAACCGGCTCCAATTCATCGTGGTCGGTAGGTGCAGAGCCGACGCCATCTGCCGACGCGGCTGGTCCGGTCCCGCTGCCGCGATCTCAGGGTCGCAACAATGATTCGGCTGAGCCTAAGGCAAGTATAGTTCGTCTGAACGGAAAATGGGTGAATGGAAGCAAATAAGTACCGGCAAACAGGCGATGGTGTCGAGCAGAAGCCGTGCGGCCTTGATCATTATTCCAACCAGCTTAACAGGGTGACATGCGTCGCGGCCTGGGGGCCGCTCCTGCCGGCGTAGGAGCGGCCCCCAGGCCGCGACGGGTAGCCGCAAGGGTATGTGTGGCCGGAGTGATGATCAAGGCCGGCCGCTTACAATCCCGGCACAGTCGATCCGGGGCCGGAATCATAGAACCTGATCAGATTGCGTCCGGCCCCTTTGGCCTCGTACATCGCCGCGTCGGCCCACCTCAGGATGTCATCCGGGCTGCCGTCGTGGTCTACGAACAGGACCACGCCGATGCTGGCGGTGCAGCGATGCTCGACGGTGGTTTCAGCCTTTCCCTCCTGGGTGAATGTCAGCGCATAGGGTTTGGCCAGAGCGGCGCGGATCTTTTCTGCGACCATGCCGGACTCGGCCATGCATTGCTGTTTATCGGCACTGAGTTCCGTGAGTATCACCACGAACTCATCGCCGCCGAAGCGCGCGACCAGGTCCTCCTCCCGCACGCAATTGGAGATACGTCGTGACGCCTCGATCAACAGTAGATCGCCGACGTGATGCCCTTGGGTGTCATTGAGCGACTTGAAATTGTCGAGATCCATGAACATCAGCGCGGCATAGCGATGATTGCGCGTGCTGCTCGCCATCGCTTGCCGCAGGCGCTCGTTGGTCAGGCGGCGATTGGGGAGCTGGGTCAGTGAGTCATGCAAGGCCAGACTGAGAATTTGCGCCTGTGCCTCCTTATGTTGCGTGATGTCACGCGCCGCGGCGAACACCCCCTGTAGCTTGCGGTCCCGGTCATAGAGGGTCGTCGCATTGTAGGACACCGCGGTTTCCTTGCCGTCCCGGTCGCGCGCGGTCAGCTCGAAGTTGGTTACCTTTTTCTTCAGCAGCACCACCTTCATGGCCGCCTCGGCGCGCTGCGGTTCAGTAAAATAGTTCTTGAACGGCGCGCCGATCAGTTCGTCGCGTGTGCACCCGCTGAGCGCCTCCATCTGGTTGTTGACATCGGTGATAATCCCTGACGGGTCGGTAATCATCAGGGCGTCGATGTTGGATTCAAAGAGCGACCTCGTGTAGAACTGATGGTCGCGCAGGCGCTGACCCAGCAGGCGTTGCTCGGCCTCGATCTCTTTGCGCGCGGTATTGTCAGTGCCGATCAGCAGATAACCGATGATATCATGGGAAGTGTCGCGCAACGCGGTGACTGAGACGACCGCCGGGAAGCGGCTGCCATCCTTGCGGATGTAGGTCAGTTCATAGATGTCCTCGATGCCGCGTGAGGCCTTGAAGACCAAGGCCTCGAAACCCGGCGTGATCGGGGTATCGAGTTCCAGACTCAGCGCCTCGGCGCGCGCAATCACTTCCCCGGGATCGGAGATGTCGGCCGGGGTAATCTGGTTGACCAGGTCAGCGGCCGCGTAGCCCAGCATCCGTTCCGCGCCGACATTGAAGATCTGAATGACGCCCTTCGCGTCAGTGGCGATGCTCGAGAAGTTGGCGCTGTTGAAAATCGCGGTCTGCAGGGCGCCGGCCCGCAGCAGGGCATCCTCGGCTTCCTGGCGGGCGGTATTGTCAGTACCGATCAGGAGGTAACCGATGATGTCATTGTGATCGTCACGCAGTGCAGTTACCGAAACGACCGCCGGGAACCGGCTGCCATCTTTGCGGATATAGGTCAGTTCATAGATGTCCTCGATGCCGCGTGACGCTTTGAACACCAAGGCCTCGAAGCCCGGTGTGATGGGGGTGGCAAGCTCCACGCTCAACCCCTGCGCACGGGTGATGACTTCTTCCGGATCGGAGATGTCGGCCGGTGTGATCTTATTGATCACGTCAGCGGCCGCGTAACCCAGCATCCGCTCCGCGCCGACATTGAAGATCTGAATGACGCCGTGCGCATCGGTCGCGATGATCGAGAAGTTGGCGCTGTTGAAGATCGCGGCCTGCAAGGCCCCGGTCTTCAGCAGGGCATCCTGGCGTTTGACCTCGACGATGGACTCCGCCGCGGGGGCGGGTACGTCGGAATCGCTGATTTCTGTCGGTATCGTAGTCATTGTCGTTGTCGTTGTCGTTGTCGCAATCGTTGTCGTTGTCGTTGTCGTAATCGTTGTCGTAATCGGAGAAGCGAGGCAATTAGGGTGCGAGAGAATCCGGGGTTCTTCGATAACCTCGATTACGACAACGACAACGACAACGACGACATCCGTGTCTCCGTGAGAGGTCTTCTCTTATGCCATCTGACTGATGGTCCTGCGGAAGCGATTGAGCGCGATCGTGAAGAACACCGCGCCGATGGCGGCCAGGGCGAGGAACTGCGGCCAGACCACCCGGATGTCGGCCCCGCGGTACAGGATGGCCTGACCGAGTGCGACGAAATGGGTGGTCGGCGCGGCCAGCATGACATATTGGACCAGCTCCGGCATACTCTCGCGCGGCGTGGAGTTGCCCGAGAGCAGTTGCAGCGGCAGCAGGATCAGCACCGCGAGCATCCCGAACTGCGGCATCGAGCGCGCCAGCGTCGCCATGAAGATGCCCAATGAGGTGGTGGCGAACAGGTGCAGCGCGGCACCGGCCAGAAACAGGCTCACCAGGCCCTCGATCGGCACCCGCAGCACTCCCTGTACCACGAACACCAGGGCCACCGCGGCGGCCAGCAGGACCACCAGGCCCATGGACCAGACCTTGGAGAGCATGATCTCGGCGGGCGTGACCGGCATGGCCAGCAGGTGCTCGATGGTGCCGTGCTCGCGCTCGCGGATCAGGGCGGCCCCGGTCAGGATGATCGACAGCAGCGTGACGTTGTTGATGATCTCCATCAGTGAGCCGAACCAGGACTGCTCCAGGTTGGGGTTGAAGCGCGCGCGCAGGGCCAGGTCCACCGGCAGGGCGGCGGCGGCGCGGTAACGCGTAACGAATTCGGTAACCTCGCCCATTACGATCTGCTGGACATAGCTGCTGCCGGTAAAGGCCTGGCTCATGCGCGTAGCGTCGACGTTGAGTTGGATCGCGGGCGTGCGTCCGGCCAGGACATCGCGTTGAAAGTTAGGCGGTATGTCCAGTACGAAGGTATAGTCCCCGGCATCCATCCCGGTGTCGATAGCGGGCAGCCCGATCATCACGGGGGGCAGGAAGTGCGGTGGGTAGAAGGCCGTGCCGATCCGCGCCGAGAGCGGGGAGCCGTCCTCATCCACGATGGCGATCGGCGCCTTGTGCAGGGTTTCCGGCATGGCCGTGGCCGCGACATAGATCGATACCGTGAAGGTATAGGCGATCAGGACCAGCATCGTCGGGTCACGCGCCAGGCTCCACAGTTCCTTGAGGCCCAGGCGGTAGATGGTGGCGAGGTGCGGCATCCTCATTTCTCCTGCTTCTTCAACAAGACGATCGACAGGATGAGGATCACCGGCACTGCCAGCGCAAGCGGCCAGAAGGAGTCCTGCAGTTGCGCGAATCCCAGGCCCTTGTTGAACACACCGCGGCTGATGGTAAGAAAATGCGAGGCCGGGTAGATACGGCCGATGACATACCCCAGACCTTCCAGTGAGGATACCGGGTTCAACATGCCCGCGAATTGGATGGCCGGGATCATGGTGCCGATCATCGCGACGAACATCGCCGCGATCTGGCTGCGGGTGAAGGTCGAGGCGAAGAGCCCGAAGCCGGTGGAGAAGATGACAAAGAGCAGTGCCCCGGCCGTCAGGGTCAGCAGGCTGCCCTTGACCGGGACGCCGAAGACGGTGACGGCGAGCAGGGTGAGCACCACGAAGTTGAGCATCGCGAGTACGATATAGGGTAACTGCTTGCCGAGCAGGAATTCGCTGCGGGTGACCGGGGTGACATAGAGATTGATGATCGAGCCCAGTTCCTTTTCGCGCACCACCGACAGCGCGGTCAGCATCGCCGGGATCATCAGGAGCAGCATCGGGATGACCGCCGGCACCATGGCCGGCAGGCTGCGCACATCGGGGTTGTAGCGAAAGCGGGTCGCGATGGCGGCGGCACCGGTCGCGCCATCCTGGCCGAGTTGGCGCTGCGCCTGGTCGAGCAGCCAGCCCTGGTGCATCCCCTGCACATAGCCCCGCACCGTTTCGGCCCGTACCGGCATGGCGCCGTCCACCCAGGCGCCGATCTGGACCTGATGGCCGCGCGCGAGGTCGCGCGCGAAGCCCGAGGGGATCTCGATGGCGAGCGCCAGCTCGCCGCCGCGCATCCGCCGGTCGAGCTCGGCGTAGTCCGTGATCGGCGGGCGTTCGACGAAATAGCGCGAGCCGGACAGGTTCAGGGAATAGTCGAGGCTGCGCGTGGTCTGGTCGCGGTCGAGCACCGCGAAGGTCAGGTTCTCCACGTCCAGGCTGATGCCATACCCGAAGACGAACATCAGGATGGCGCTGCCCAGGAGGGCCATGGTGGCGCGTACCGGGTCGCGTTGCAGTTCCAGGGTCTCGCGCAGGCAGTAGCTCCAGGCGCGGGCGGGGCTAAAAGGAGCGTGGGCGTCCCGCCCGCGAGGCGTCACGGGAAGCCTCGACCCCGCCGCCGGAACCGCTTCAAGCACCGACGCCGGCCCCACCCCCTCGCCCCCCGCCCCGGCGTCCTTCAAGTACCCGATGAAGGCCTCCTCCAGGGTGGCCGCCCCGCGTTGGCGCACCAGTTCGGCCGGCGCCTCGGTCACCAGCACCCGCCCGGCGTGCATCAGCGAGATGCGGTCGCAGCGCGCCGCCTCGTTCATGAAGTGGGTGGAGATGAAGATGGTCACCTGATCATTGCGCGCCAGGTCGATCATCAACTGCCACAGGCGGTCGCGCGCGATCGGGTCCACGCCCGAGGTCGGCTCGTCCAGGATCAGCAGTTCCGGCTTGTGCACCATCGCCACGGCCAGCGACAGGCGCTGGCGGATACCCAGCGGCAGGGTGTCCGGCAGGGCATCGAGGACCTCAGCCAGCCCGAAGCGCCGAACCATCTCGTCCACCCGCGCCGGGATGTCCGCCGCGGGCCACTGGAACAGGCGGGCGTGCAGCACCAGGTTCTGGTGCACCGTCAGTTCCGAATAGAGCGAGAACGCCTGCGACATATAGCCGACGCGGCGCCGGGTGGCGATGTCCTTGGGGTCGACGGCCTGCCCGAGCAGGGAGGCCTGACCTTCGCTGGCCGGCAGCAGGCCGGTCAGCATCTTCATGGTGGTGGACTTGCCGCAACCGTTGGAGCCGATGAAGCCGAAGATCTCGCCGCGGCGGATGGAGAGATCGACATGGTCGACGGCGACGAAGTCACCGAAGCGCATGGTGAGCCCCGTGGCCTCGATGGCGATCTCGCCGCTGTCGACCAACGGCGGTATGGTCACGGCCTGGTAGCCGCGCCGCTGCGCCTCCGGCAGGAGCGCGATAAAGGCGGCGTCGAGCGAGTCGGTGCCGGTGCGCTCGAGCAACTCGGCCGGGGTGCCGGTGGCGAGCACGCGGCCGGCGTCCATGGCCACCAGCCAGTCGAAGCGCTGCGCCTCGTCCATGTAGGCGGTCGCGACGATCACGCTCATGCCGGTGCGCTCGGTGCGGATGTGGCTGATCAGGTCCCAGAACTGGGCGCGCGCCAGCGGATCGACCCCGGTGGTGGGCTCATCGAGGATCAGCAGGTCCGGGTCGTGGATCAGGGCGCAGCACAGGCCCAGCTTCTGTTTCATCCCGCCGGACAGCTTGCCGGCCGGGCGCGCCAGGAAGGGGGTGAGTCCGGTACCGCCGGTCAGCTCGTCGATGCGGCGGCGGCGCTCGCCGGCCTCATGGCCGAACAGGCGGCCGAAGAACTGGAGGTTCTCCTCCACCGACAGGGTCGGATAGAGGTTCTTGCCCAGCCCCTGGGGCATATAGGCGATATGGGGGCAGACCTTGGTGCGATGGCGGGCGCGGGCCATGTCGCCGCCCAGGGCCTGCACGTCTCCCTGCTGCACGGCGCGGGCGCCCGCGAGCAGCGCCAGCAGGCTGGACTTGCCCACACCGTCGGGGCCCAGCAGTCCGACCATGAGCCCGGCCGGGATGTCTAACGTCACGTCGTCCAGGGCCACGACCTTGCCGTAGTGCAGACTGACGTTCGCCAGGCTCGCCACGGGAGCCTGGGCGTCCCGCCCGGGATAGCCGGCACGCCCGGGCGGGACGCCCGGGCTCCTTTGGGCAGGCACCGCGGTCATTCCGGCAGCCTGATCGCCAGCTTGTCCGGCCAGGGTACCGACCCATCGAGCTTGAGCCAGGCCATGCCCGGCAGCCCGGTCTTGACCATCTTCAGATGCTTGTGCAGCAGCTCACGGTCGATCTGCGCCTTGACCCGGAACATCAGCTTCTGTCGCTCGCTGGCCGTCTCCACGGTCTTGGGGGTGAACTGGGCGGTGCTGGCGACATAGGACACCCGCGCCGGGATCACATACTGCGGGGCCGCGTCGAGCACGAGGTGGACCTCGCTGCCCAGCGCGACCCGCCCGACGACGGTCTCGGGCAGGAAAAAGGTCATATAGACATCACCGAGATCCACCAGGTTGAGGACCCGGCCGCCGGCCGCCAGGACCTCTCCCGGCTGCGCGATGCGGTATTGCACGCGCCCGTCGCGCGGGGACTTGAGCCGGCTGTCCGCGATGTCGGCCGCGACCCGGGCAATGGTCGCCTCGCTCGCCGTCACCGCGGAGTCGGCCCCGACGACCTGCGCCTGCGCGGCCGTGATCGCCGCGGACGCGGCGGCTACCTGGGCCTCGGCTCCGGCCAGGGTCGCCCGGGCACCGTGCACGGCGGCGCGGTCGTCGTCGAGCGTCTGGCGCGACGTCATCCCCTTCTTGGCGAGGGTCTCGGAGCGCGCCAAGCGCCGCCGTGCCGCGTCCAGCTCACTCTCGCGCTGCGCCACCAGGGCCTCGGCCGCGGCCGTGTCGCTGCGGCGCACCGCGACCTGGGCGGTCGCGCTGGCGACCGCGGTGACGGCCTGCTCGGACTGGGCGCGCGCCTCGTCACGCTGCGCGTCGAGCACGTCGACCTGCATCTGTGCCAGGGGCTGGCCGATCGCGACGAAGTCGCCCTCGTTGACCATGATGTCCTGCACGCGCCCGGCGAGTCGGGTGGCGACGTCGATCTCGGTCGCCTCGATCCGCCCGTTGCCGCTGACGAAGCCGGCCCCGAGGCCGGCCGGTCGCAGTGCCGTCCAGGCCAGTACCGCGCCCACGGCGGCGGCGAGCACCCCGGCCGCGATCAGGCCCTTCTTGATTGCTGGAGTCATCATGTTGTCTGCGTCCGGTTGCGTGCATTCGCGGCTCGACCATGCCGGTCCGGTCGGGCGTCCGGGCAGGGGTCGTCAAGGATTCGCTCCTAAGGTATGCCGCCGAGCCGCCCAACGCTGTACGCCAACGCACAGAAGACCAATTTTTCGCCCCCGGCGTCCGCTGCTTCCACCTTCTGGAGTCCAAGGCTTCAGCCTTGCTCCTGTTAATCCAAGGCTGAAGCCTTGGACTCCGGCCCGGGGCGGCCGGAATGATGATCAAGGCCCAAGAAACGCATTTTTCACGCCAATAACCTACCATCTGAGTGGTCCAGCGAACAGACCGGCGCGCGAGGCCGAACCTATACTGTCTGACCAATTAGTCAGGCAGCCCAGGCGCTACGAGTAGAAAATGACGAAAGCCACACTGCAAGCGCAGACAGCCACCCGCAGCGGCACCCGGTGAGCGCCCGCGGCCGGATCAAGCCGAATCTGACCGGCATGGCGCTAGCCATTTGCCTCGGTCTGTCGGGCGCCGGTTGCGGGACGCGCCTGGCAACGAAGGCGGACCATGCCGCTCAGATGCCAAACCCGATGCATAATGCAGATTATTCCGAAGACGCAGAGGTCCCGTTCGTCATAGCGCTGAAAACGGCCATGACTGATGTTTCCAGGCCAGCCAACTTCGCGTCGGAGAGCGCATCGCGCAGGACCCGGGACATGGTCGATTGGGTTGTCGGTTCAAGAGACAATCTCAACCTGCCGTTCGCGATTGTCGATAAAGTAAACACCAAGGTCTATGTATTTGGCATGGACGGACGGCTGCACGGGGCTGCGCCGGTGCTGCTGGGACTGGCGCAAGGTGATCACTCCACCCCCGGCGTGGGTAACATGCGGATGTCGCATATCTCCCCCGCGGAGCGTACGACGCCGGCGGGTCGTTTCGTGGCGGCAATGGGCCGCAATGCCCATGGCAAGGAAGTGCTCTGGGTGGACTACGAAAATGCCATCTCCATGCATCCGGTCGTTGCGGGTCGACCCGCAGAGCGCCGGGCGCAACGTCTGGACACTCCATCGCCGCTTGATAACCGTATTTCGTATGGCTGCATCAATGTTCCAGTGAACTTCTTCAAGAACATGATACATCGCATCTTTTCCGGCACGGCCGGCATTGTTTATGTATTGCCGGAAGCCAGACGAGTCAGATAATCATGATCCGGAATACGCGACCAACCTGCCGACATGTAAGACTCGATCGCGCGAGTCACCGGATGCGGGCGTGAAGAACCGACGCCAACTGCCTTACTGAAAAGAAAGCGCCGCCGCCCCCAAGACGCCGAGCGGCCGCGTATCACATAGCTCGGCGATCGAGTGCGGGGCGGAATTGATACGTGCAAAGGGCGGTTCCCAGGCCTTCTTCCTGTCGCTCCAGCTCTGCAATGGCATGACCAACGGCAGATGGCCGTTCGGGCGAAACCACGAGTCGACGCTCCAGGGCTGTCCCGTTTCCGTATCGCTGATGACGGCCGTCCAGTGAACCGCGGTGAGATCGAAACGACTGCGCACCTTGGGCGCTGACACCGTCCACCCGGCCAGTTCTCTGATATCCCGAAGAATATGCAGATAGGTAGTGGTGTTGCTGGCGCTGTCGACGCAATCCATCCGTCCCGCAATTCCCGTCTCTAACTCGTTGATGGCAAGGTCGTTGGCCAACAACGGCTGATACTTTTGTGCCAGCAATTGCATTTGCCAGATGCCGATACGCACATGCTGTAATCTATCGTCGACACTTGGGCCCAGACAAAGTGCAAGATGGTTTTTCAGCAGGGCCATATCGTTGGGAGTAAAGGTCATGGTCTGTCTGCGCGCACACGACCAGTTAAAGCAGATGCGCAGCGTTACGGACCCGTCCCGGTGGATCACGTACTCCGGCGGCAGCGGCCGCGACACCGATGGTCCCGGCGTGTCATAAAAAATCGGCTCTGACGAGGCGGCACCGACCACACCGGCATGGCTGACGAATATCGCGAAGAAACCGATCACAGCGGACCGCAAAGGCATAAGAGTCACTACAATGGTGCCGGTTGGCCTTGATCATAATTCCGCCCATTGGCCTCGGGGCGCAGAGCGCCCGACACACGCGTGACACCGCTGGAGCGGTGTCACGAGGGTGGGGTGAGCGGACTTATTCAAAGTTGACGGCAAATACTATCGAGACCGGGCAGTTATCAATTGCGATCCGCTTTCGGCTGCTGATACGACGGAGCGGCGGCGGCCGGCGCCGGCTCATGCTTCGAGGCGGTGCTGCAAGCCGCGAGCACCAGCACCAAAGTAATGGTGCAGAGAAGGGCAATGGTAGATATGTTCTTCATTTGTCGTTACCTGTTTGAAGTTGGTTTCAGGAGTTCAGCCTACTGAAAGCACGGTGGCGCTGTCGCTGCTTGACTGCCAGCATCACCCGCACGGCGCCGCCTGTCTGTACGGTACCCGACATCTCATCGCGATGTCTGATTGTCAGTATCACCCAAACGGAGGCGTTTATCTGTACGGTGACGCGCATTGGCTATCCGGCATTTTCAGTGCCTTCTCGACCTGGGGCGATTCAGGAGGCGGATGCTCTGGATGGTGGAGCTGCCCTACTGTATTCTTGGCGAGCTTCGCGTGAGCAACCGCCGGATCTTGCGTCAGGGGCGTCGCCCGGCGTGCGCTACCGCACCGATGCCCGCCGCCCGGGGTGGTACCCTCCCTTCTGGCCCCTTGTGTACCCCGCGCCGCGCGGCCCAACTTGCATCGAATCGGACATTGCTCATGCGTGAAGACGGAAACGGTGCGCCCGACGTGGGCGCGGGCGGTACTGCGAAGGCCGTCAGCGAGGATCAGCGCCAGCGGGGGCTGCTCAAGACCGGTGCGCTGCAGACCGCGATCCTGAACAGTGCCAACTTCTCCAGCATCGCCACGGACGAGCACGGCATCATCCAGATCTTCAACGTGGGTGCCGAGCGCATGCTGGGTTACGCCGCCGCCGACGTGGTCGATCGCATCACCCCCGCGGACATCTCCGACCCCCAGGAACTGCAGGCGCGCGCCCTGGCGCTGAGCATCGAACTGGGCACGCCCATCACGGCGGGCTTCGAGGCCATGGTGTTCAAGGCGCGGCGCCGCATCGAGGACGTCTATGAGCTGACCTACATCCGCAAGGACGGCAGCCGCCTGCCGGCCGTGGTGTCGGTGACGGCGCTGCAGGACGCGGCCGACGCCATCATCGGTTACCTGCTGATCGGCACCGACAACACCGCCCGTCAGCAGGTGGAGGCCGAGCGCCTGCGCCTGGACGCGGTGTTGAAGGAGAGTCACGTGGAACTGAAGAAGGCCAAGGTGGCGGCCGAGGAGGCGAATCTCGCGAAGTCGGACTTCCTCTCCAGCATGAGCCACGAGTTGCGCTCACCGCTGAACGCCATCCTCGGCTTCGCCCAATTGATGGAGACCGGCGCCCCGCCGCCCACGCCCGGGCAGAAGGACTCGATCGACCAGATCCTGCAGGCCGGCTGGTACCTGTTGGACCTGATCAACGAGATCCTGGACCTGTCGCTGATCGAATCGGGCAGGCTGTCGCTGTCGCCCGAGCCCATGTCGCTCGCCGAGGTCCTGGCCGACTGCCAGGCGATGATCGAGCCGCAGGCGCAGAAGGGCGGCATCCGGGTCTATTTCCCGGACCTGGACGGACCCTGGCTGGTGCGCGCCGACCGCACCCGCGTCAAGCAGGTGCTGGTCAACCTGCTGTCCAACGCCATCAAGTACAATCGGGTCGGGGGCCGTGTGGACCTGCGGGTTGGCGCGGCGGCCGACGGGCGCACCCGCATCAGCCTGCAGGACACGGGCGAGGGCCTGGCGGCCGACAAGCTGGTGCAACTGTTCCAGCCCTTCAACCGCCTGGGGCAGGAGGCCGGGGCCCAGGAGGGCACCGGCATCGGGCTCGTGGTCTGCAAGCGCCTGGTGGAGTTGATGAACGGCAGCATCGGGGTCGACAGCACGGTCGGCGTGGGCAGCACCTTCTGGATCGAACTGGACGCGACGGCCGCGCCGCACCTGACGGCCGAACCGGCCGATACCCAGTTGGCCGCGCCGGCCCCGGCGGTCCCGGGCAGCACCCTGCGGACGCTCCTGTGCGTGGAGGACAACCCGGCCAACCTGATGCTGGTGCAACGGCTGCTGGAGCGCCGCCCCGACATCCGGCTGCTCTCGGCGCGCGACGGCCGGCGCGGCGTGGAGATGGCGCGCGCCTTCAGGCCCGAGGTCATCCTGATGGACATCAACCTGCCCGGCATCAGCGGCATCACGGCCCTGCACATCCTGGCCGAGGACCCGGCGACCGCCCTGATCCCGGTGATCGCGTTGAGCGCCAATGCCATGCCGCGCGACATCGAGAAGGGCAAACAGGCCGGCTTTTTTCATTACCTGACCAAGCCCATCAAGGTGGGTGAGTTCATGGACACCCTGGACCTGGCGTTCAAGCACGCCCTGGCCGCCAGTCAACCCGCAAGCCTATAAAAATCAGATGAAATTACCAGAAGAGGAGATCCTCGCCGCCCGCATCCTGATCGTCGATGACCAGGAGGCCAATGTGCGCCTGCTGCAGCGCCTGCTGGGCGACGCGGGCTATACCGGCGTGACCGCGACCATGGACCCGGTGGGCGTGTGCGCGCTGCATCGCGACCACGACTATGACCTGATCCTGCTCGACCTGCAGATGCCCGGCATGGACGGCTTCCAGGTGCTGGCCGCGCTGCAGGCGCAGAACGCCGCGGGCTACCAGCCCGTCCTGGTGCTCACCGCACAGCCGGCGCACAAACTGCGCGCCTTGCAGGCCGGCGCCAAGGACTTCATCAGCAAACCCTTCGACCTGCTGGAGGTCAAGACGCGCATCCATAACATGCTGGAGGTGCGGCTGCTGTACCGCCGGCTCGAAGTACACAACCTGCTGCTGGAGCAGGCCGTGCAGGAGCGCACCACGCAACTGCGCGAAAGCGAGGCCCGCTACCGCCGCCTGACTGAACTGGCGTCGGACTGGTACTGGGAAGAGGACGAGCACGGCCGCTTCACCAGAGTCTCAGGTCCGGTGAGCGAGATGCTCGGCCTCCAGGGCGATGGGGCCGCGGACCTCGCCGAAGAAGAACGCTCAGGCAGTTGGAACGAAACCGAGCGCGCCGTGATACGCGCCGCCATCGCGGCCCGCCAGCCGTTCATCGACCTCCCCTTCAGTCGTGTCAATGCCGACGGTTCGCGGCAGCAGTACCGGGTCAGCGGCGAGCCGATCTTCACCCCGGCGTGCCGTTTCATCGGCTATCGCGGCATCGGCGTTGAAACCACGCCCGGGCCGCCGTCGCTCCCGGCCCCGGAGGGCTGACGTCCGATGCATCAGGTGTGCCACAGTCCGAACCAGAACCACCTGCTCGCGGCCCTGCCGGACGCCGAGTTCGCGGCCCTGTCTCCGCACCTCGAGCTCTTCCCGCTGCCCCTGGGGGAGATGCTCTACGAGCCGGGCCGGCAGTTGCATCACGCCTACTTCCCCACCAGCGCGGTCGTCTCGCTGCACTATGTCACCGAGAGCGGCGCGGCGGCCGAAACCGCCGGGGTGGGTAACGAGGGCATGGTCGGCGTGTCGCTCTTCATGGGCGGGGACCCCACGCCCAGTTCCGCCGTCGTGCAGATCGCGGGCCACGCCTACCGCCTGGAGCGCCGCCGCCTCAAGCAGGCCTTCGACGGCCCCGGCCTGCTGCCGCGCCTGCTGCTGCGCTATACCCAGGCCCTGATCACACAGTTGGCGCAGACCGCGGCCTGCAACCGTCACCATTGCGTGGAGCAGCAATTGAGCCGCTGGCTGCTGCTGACGCTCGACCGGGCGCCGGGCCGCGAACTGGTCATGACCCAGGAGCTGGTCGCCAGCATGTTGGGCGTGCGCCGCGAAAGCGTCACCGCCGCCGCTAGCAAGCTGCAACAGTTGGGCTACATCCGCTATCGCCGCGGCCACATCACCGTGCTCGATCGCGAGGGGCTCGCGACCCGCGCCTGCGAGTGCTACGACGTGGTGAAGACCGAACTGGCACGGCTGCTGTGCGATGTGAAGTACCGCCAGGAGGGGCTCACGGGGCGGTGAAACAAGGCCTCGACAACGCAGCGGATGACGCACAACCCTGAAGTGAAGTAATCTGAGCCGGGGTTCCGAATTCCCGTGGGCAGACCAACGCAGATGAACGCCATCCAACCAAACCGCGAGCAAGCTCTCGAGCCGGCCGCCTACCGCCTGACGGTCGCTGCCTATCACCGCATGATCGAGGCCGGCATCTTCGCCGAGGACGACCGCGTCGAGCTGATCGAGGGGGAACTGCGCGCCATGCCGCCCATCAATGCCGGCCACGCCGGCAAGAACAAGCGCCTGAACCAACTCTTTTCACGCCGTGCCCAGGACCTGGCCATCGTCGCCGTCCAGGACCCCTTGACACTGCCGGAGCACTCGGAGCCCGAGCCGGACCTGATGTTGCTGCGTCCCCGCGACGACTTCTACGAAGGCACCAACCCCACCCCGGCCGATACCCTGCTGGTCGTCGAGATTGCGGACACCTCGTTGCGGTACGACCGCAATACCAAGCTCCCGCTCTATGCCGCACATGGAGTTCCGGAGACCTGGCTCATCGACCTCAAGCGGCGCCGGATCGAGCTGCACCGGGACCCGGGACCGGACGGCTATCGCCAGGTCCTGCTGCCTGACCGGGCGCAGTTCATCGCCCCGGTGCTGCTGCCTGAAATGCGCATCCAGGTGGCCGAGCTGTGGGCCTAGGCCAAGCGCAGTGACCGCGCGGGGCCGCGCCGCCGTCTCCGCGACCCTCGGCGCTGCCGGGCAACCAAGGCCCCGTCTAGCCCGCACCCGGCGGCGGTTCGATCAGACGGGCGAGCGCCAGCTCCGCCTCCCGCCGACCGCGCTCGATCAGCTCATCGGCACGGTAGAACTCAAAGCTGCGGGCGGCGTCGCGCGGGATGGTGACGATGGCGTCGGGCGAATAGGCGGCGAGTTTGAAGCGCGAGATGATGCCCTGCATGGTCTCGAATGACCCCTGAAGCACGTCCCCCAGGCCCCATTGCTCCGCCGGCTGGGGCTCACCCCCGAGCTTGGCCTGCACCTCGTCGATGAAGGCAATGATGCGGCTCTGGTAGCCGGCGAGCGCGCCCGCCGGCTCCGTCGAGGCAGGCGGGGGTGTCACGGCGGCCGTGGCCGCCACTGCCGGAGCCGGCGCCTGACCCCGCGGGCCGGCCACATCGACCGCAATGGTCAGATCCGTGCCGTCACCCAGGGTCGGGGCAATGGGGATCGGATTGACCAGGCCGCCGTCCAGCAGCCGCCGGCCAGCGATCGCGAATGGGGTGAAGACGGTGGGTACGGCGATGGAGGCGCGAATCGCGTCGAACAGCGGGCCGCGGTTGAGCCAGACCTCTTTCTGCGCCTCCACGTCGGACGCCACCGCGGTGAAGGTGATGGGTAGATCCTCGATATTGCGGTTGCCGATCAGCTCCTTGAGGGTCTCCATGACGCGCTCGCCCTTGAATAGCCCGGACGGGCTCCAGGCGACATCCAATAGCCGCAGCACGTCGGTCTGAGTCAGCGCCCGCACCCAGTTCTCGAAGGCGTCCAATTCGCCGGCGGCATAGACTCCGCCGATCAGTGCGCCCACGGAGGACCCGGCCACGGAGCGGATCGCGAATCCGTGCGACTCCAGCCAGCGAATGACACCGATATGTGCGAAGCCGCGGGCGCCGCCGCTGCCGAGGACGAGCGAGACGGTGGGTGCCGTGTTCATCGTTGCCAATGCATCACTCCAATTGCCAAGTGGGTAAAATGGGCAAAGGCGCCCGCCAGGCCCTGATGGACCGCTCGGCGCGCCGTGCCCGGCACTCGCCGCCACTCCTCCGGCTCTTCCGGCCCCCACGCTTTTCTGGCTCCCACGCTTCCGCGTCGGAGCAAGTGCGGGCGCTCTGCGTCCGGCGCCAAGACCGGACGCGGAGCGCCCGCACGGCACTCCCACGCCCGAGCCTCACTGCCATTAAGTCAAGGCGCACTCGCCGACCGCGTCGCCTCTGCCTGGAGTCCAAGGCTTCAGCCTTGGCGCATTCCAAGGCTGAAGCCTTGGACTCCAAGTGTCACCGCAATGCCGGACTCCATCGAACAGCGTAGGGCAGGCGCAACGCTCACGCGGCATCCAGAGGCTTGGCGATCAGGACAATGGCGGGCCGCCGACGTTATACTTCGGTATGACCCAAGCCCCATCGAGAGACACCATGCTGACGACGACGCTGCGCAAGGTCGGCGGTTCGGTCATGTCGACCGTGCCCCCCGCCATCCTGGGGCTGCTGCACCTGCGGGCCGGCGAGACCGTCGGCGTGACCGTCGATGGCGGTCCTCTGGTGATCGAGCCGACCCGGACCCCGCGCTCCAGCCTGGACCAGTTGTTGGCCCAATGCAACCCATCGGCCGAGGCCGGCGACGAGGATCGCGCCTGGCTCGACGACCGCCCGGTCGGCCGCGAGTGATTGTAATGGAGCGCGGCGATCTCCGGCTCGTGTCGCTCGACCCGACGGCGGGGCACGAGCAGCAGGGTACTCGCCCGGTCCTGGCAGTCTCCCTAACCCTGATGTTTTCGGCTGCTCTTGCCGTTTCACGCCGGGTCCGCCATTCATGGGTCCCGATATTGGTGCTGATAGGGCTGCTGTGCCAAACGGCCGTCGGCCTCGCCTGGACTGCGCAGGACAGGGCCACGGCGACCGAACCGCCGTCTCAGGCGCCGGCGCCCGCCTTGGCCAGGCCCCTGCCCGATACCGACGGCGACGGCCTGCTGCGCCAACCGCCGGCCTTCGAGCTGGCGGATATCAAGCACTATTTTTCCATCGGCAAGGATGCCTGTACCGTCGGTTGTGCGACCAGCTTCGGGACTGTGCTCGGCGCAGCGGATGGCGTCCCTGCTCAGTCCAATTGTACTCCCACCTGTATTCACCCGGAGTATTCGTATCTCGATTTGGATACCGGGGCGATCTCAGTCCAGGCCCGGGACCCGCAACAACCGAATCTGCGCTATGTCGGCCTCATCTATCAGTGTGTCGAATACGCGCGCCGGTGGTGGATGAAGAACCTGGGTATCGCCTTCGGTGACGTCCCCGGCGCCGTCGATATCATCTATCTGACCACCGCAGAGGATATCCGCACCCACCAGTCCATTGCGCTGGCCCGCTCGATCAATGGCGCGGCGCAACGCCCGCCGCGGCGGGGCGATCTGGTCGTCTATTATCCGGACCGCCAGGACCCCGAGTGGCGCTGGGGGCATGTCGCCGTGGTGATCGGCGTCGATCAGGAACGCGGCAGCGTCTCGCTCGCCGAGCAGAACTACAGCAATGCCCCTTGGGAAGACCCCACCGATCATGCACGCCGGATTCGCCTGTTCGAGGTCGGCGGCCGTTATACGCTCATCGATGTCTCGCCGACGCAGGTCAAGAACGCGGACGGCGGTCGGATTGCCGGTTGGGTCTATCCGCGCTCGGCCAGGTAGGGTGCGGCAGGCCGTCAGGGGCCGATCAGGGCCAGGATCTTTCCCTGCACTTGCGCCAATTCAGCGGTGGTGACGCGACCCTTGCGGAGCGCCTTGCGGGCCACCCAATCCAGGCTCTTCACCTGATCGGCGAGCACCGCGCCGGGGCGGTCGCCGACAATGGGGACCTCGAACGGATAGCCTTTGATGTGCGTCGTCATCGGACAACACAGCATCAAATCGGTCTTACCGTTGTAGGCCGCCGGGCTGATGACCAGGGCTGGTCGGTGACCGGCCTGCTCATGACCGGCCTGAGGGTCGAAATGCAGCCACACGATGTCGCCGGCGTCCGGCACATACCGCGGCACGGTCACAGCGCCTCACGCCCGACCGGGGTACCGAAATCCACCTCGGCGTGCCGATTCTCCGGCGTGATCCCGGACAGCAGTTCCGCCAGGTCGTAGGCGTGCGACCGGATCGGCTCGATCAGGATCCGCCCGCCTTCCTCGCGAATGTCCACCTCCTCATCCAGGCTCACCCGCGCGGCGGCCATGACCCCGACCGGGATGCGCACGGCCGCGCTGTTGCCCCATTTCTTCACTACGACGCGCATGGCAGTCCCTCTGGTATCTACTTTGTAGACACGATACGCCGAAAACCGCCGGCACTCAATGCCGCTCGATCGCCCCTTTGGGCGTCGGTCCCGCGATCTTCCGGCTCCCACGCAGAGGACCCGCTGGTGACACCGCTGCGGCGGTGTCACCCCTGTGTTGGCCGATGTGCGGCCCGGGGTGACGGCCGGCGCCCACCACGATCGCGGTCACGATCACACCAAGACGCGAGGAAGTATAAGAATGCTCTCACAAAGGCACAAAGACACGGAGAAGAAAAGAAGACAAGGAATGATCACGCCAAGGCGCCAAGCGCGCCTGGGAGCGCCGCACCCCAGTGCGGCGCGGTCTCGCCGACAACCCCGACGGTGCGGGTTGAGCAGAGGCCGCGCCGCACTGGGGTGCGGCGCTCCCAGTAGCCGTTGCGGCTAAACTTAACGGCAGTGACGCCGGAGCGTCGGAACGAGCAATCTCAATGTCATCCGCGCGCGGTGCGGTTCGTTCCTGACCGCACCCTAGGCCTCCCGCCGCAAAAAGCCCCCAAGCACCGGAACGCCTAAGCCCCCGTCCGCGCTCACCAGGCCCCGGCGGCGCAGATAGCGCCGCGTCGCGCGGTCCTGGGCGGTCAGGTCCACCGCCTCGCCGCGGGCAAGCCGCTCCAGGACCGCCAGCGCCGCGGCCGGGGTCGCCTGCACCAGGTTGGTCAGATAGGTGTTGGCCTTGTCCAGCACCGCCGGGTCGAGCGCCGCGCAGTCCGCCACTGTCGCCTGGCGCCGCCCCGTATCAATCAGGCCATCGTTGAGATGTGTCACCAGCAGCGAGCCGTACAGTTGGGTCAGATAGGGCTGGCCCAGGGTGCGGGACCAGACCGCCTCCGCCACCGCGGGCGGGATGGCGTCGGGCGGGAAGTCGTCGCTCGGGCGCATCAGCAGATCGAGCGTCACCGGTCGGGTCAGCGGACCGATGGCCAGTTCCCGCAGGTTCACCAGATGGTCGGCCCACATCGGGTCCAACTCGTCCATATAGGCGGCCCCGGCGATCAGCACCCGCAGCCGGCGGCGGTGCTGGATGGTGGCGCGCAAGAGCCCCAAGAGTTGCAGCAGCGCCCGCCGGTCGCCGGGGAAGAGCCCCTCCCAGCGCTCGAACTCGTCGATGCACAACAAAATCCGCCCGACCTCCGTCACCCGCTCCAACCGCTCGAACCAGGCAGCCAGGGCCTCCATCGGCGGCCCCGGCGGGGCGTCCGGCAGGGTCAGTCGGCGCTCCCGCCGTGCCTGTTCCTGCGCCTGCCCGACCAGCGCCTTGACCAGCGACCCGGTGGAGTCGATCGGATTGTTCTGGGTGTCGAAGAAGACCACCAGCGCATCCGGCAGCTTCAGCGGCAGCATGTTGAGCAGCGAGGTCTTGCCGCAGCGCCGCGGCCCGATCAGGGCGAGCGCCGCCCCCTGGCCCGGGTCGCCCAGGATGGACTCGATCTCCGCCACCAAGGGCTCGCGCCCGCGGAAGACCTCGCGGCCGAATTCGGGCTCCAGCGGGACCAGCGGGCGGAAGGGGTTCGGGACCTCCTGCGCCGCTGCGGTTTTGGTCTGGGCGAGCCAGTCGGCGACCAGGCGCTGCCAGTCGGGGAGGGCGGCGCGATAGATGGGCGCCTCCAGGTCGCGGCTGCCGAGCAAGGCGTTGTCGAGCCCGCGCAGGCGGTCCGCGGCGGCGGTCAATAGCTCCTGGCGCTGGCGGGCGATCAGGGTCAGTTCGGCGGCGCGCAGATAGCGGCCGATCTGTTGCAGGGCGGCGAAGGTGCCGTCGGCGCTGGCCGGGTCCGGGAGCCATTCGCCGCTCAGGTCGCGCAGGGCTTGGAAGCGGCGGGTGTGGGCGAGGGTCGCCAGCTCGTCGGCACGCAGCAGGGCCAGTGCGCGACGGCCGGCGCGGCGCTGACCGGGGGCGATGGCGCAGGCGGCCAGGGCGCGGCGGGCCAGGGCTGGGTCGCGGGCGGCGGTGTCGTGGATGTGCGCAGCAAGGGTCGGCAGCGGGAGATAGCTCAGTTCGTGGTGCAGGACCGGGCTGGCGGCGAGTGTGATGCGGGCGGTGCTGCGTTGGATGGTGAACGCGATAATCTGCCAGGGGTACTCGAATAGGTAGAGCGGGACCCTCAAGAACGTCGCGCCGCTAACCGCGATGAGCGCCGCCCCCATAGCCACGCCGTTGCTCACGCCACTTATCACGCCGACGACCAGGCCGAGAGTTGCGCCGAAAGTGACGCTGAAGACCACGCTGACGACCACGCTGAGGGTCACCCCGACAACCGCGCTGAGGAACGAGCTAATGGCAGCGCCATAGACAGCGCCGCAGACAGTGCCCACGGCCACAGCGCTGGCCATGCCGGCAGCGGCGCCGAATGCCAGGTCCCAGAGAACGCCCCAGGTCGCGCCGCTTGCCACGCAGACGGCCGCGCCGAGGGCAACTATCCCGGCCACGCCAACGGCAACGCCCCAGGCCATACCGAGGGCAACACCGACGGCCAAGTGCATCCAATCGACATTAGCACCAACCATCGCGAGCACCAACCCGACCGCGGCCGCGATGGCGGGCGCCGCCATCAGTAACAGCAGCGCCATCCGCGACAGACAGGCCCTGTTTACCGCATCGCCCCGCCACAGTCGCCATCCGGGCGCGCGGGTGTCGATACCGATCGCGCACAGCCGACGATGCAGACTGATCGGCCGCATCAGCATCCGCCAGCCCAGTTCCCAGGTCCCAGGCAGTTGAGCCAGCCGCTCCGCCACCGTCCCCGATGCCGGGTCCGGTGCGGCACCCGGCGTCGGCTCCTGCCCCGGGCCAGGCGTACCGCCCGTCAATCCTTCCGGTTCAGCCATTCGCTCAGCACCCGCGCAAAGGGTTGGTGGTCGTCGGTGAGCAGCCCGCGTCGGCACAGGTTGTCATCGTCGTGGTCCGCGTCGGTCGCCGTCCCCCCGGCGACGGCGCGGCGCAGCCGTTGGCGGTCGCGCTCGGCGAGCCCCGCCCACCAGAGTTCAAACTGCTGCCCGGCCTCGTCGCGAAACCGCGCGAGCGCCTGGGCGCGGGGGTCGCCCCCGTCCGGGTCCAGCCCGTCCGCGCGGGCATCGAACAGGCGCTGCGCGAGCAGAGTGAGAAAGAACGGGTGCCGGCCGGCCTGGTCCAAGAGCCACGCCGGGTCGTCCGGCGCCAGCCCCGCCGCGCCGCGGGCGAGCAGGGCCGCCGCAGCGCCGGGCTCCAGGAGCCCGATCCGCACCGATTCCAGCATGTTCGCGAAGGGCGAGACGCGGCCCAGGTCGGCGTAGACCTCGGGCAGGGTGCGGCGGGTGGCGAAGACCAGCGACAGCCGGCGCTGGGTCAGCAAGCCCCGCAGCCGCTCCAGAAAGCCCGGCTCGCAGTGTTCGAGTAGGCCCTCGGCCTCATCGAGCAGCAGGAGCGGCGGCAGCCCGCCGCACGTCTGGCGCTGCGCCCTGCACCAGTCGCCGAGCCGATCCGCGGCGGCGTCGGGGGATTCGGGCGCCGCCGACTCGCCGGCCGCACCCGTCGCGGTCCCGGTCGCCGCCGTCCGGGAGTCCGCCGGCGCCGCGTCGATCACCGCGTCGACCAAGGCCCGATGCCCCTGCCGCTCCCGCCCCTGACCGGACAGCAGCCGCACCGCAAACCCCAGTTCCCGCGCCCGCTGGCCCCAAGTGTGCAGGAGCGAGGTCTTGCCGATCCGCCACTCCCCGAGCAGCGACACCCCGCGCCCGTCCCAGGCCGCCCGCTCCAGGTCGCGCAGGGCGGCGGTGCGCCCGACAAAGACCGGCGGCAGGGCGATGGCCCAGGGGTCGAAGGGGTGGGTGGCCTCCGGATCGAGCAGATTGGCTAGGGTCCCGGTCGATGGGAGCGTCGGGTCCGGCTGGGCCAGGACGCCGGTCGGGGCGTCGGGGAACTCCCAGAGATCGTCGGCCCGGAGCCCATCAATGGCTAAGACTTTGACCATGCGCGCGAACGTGGACGGGTGCGGCCGTTGCTTGCCGCTGCAAATGCGGCCGAGATTGCGTCGATCGAACTTTTCGTCAGAAGGGAACGCTTGGACGAATTGGTCCATAGACCAGCCCTTACGCTTCAGCAGGCGCTTGAACAAGTCGAGATTGAACCGCGCCTCGTGGGTCATGTGCCTTCCCTAATGAGCGGCTAAGCCGCGAACCTGAGCCGACGCCGGTCCGCGCAGCGGACCCTACGCGGCCAGCCCCTGGACCCCGGTCCGTACACCGGACCCTGTGCAGGCCGCCCGTAGGGTCCGCTGCGCGGACCTACGCGGCCAACCCCCGGACCCCGGTCCGCACGCCGGACCCTGCGCGGGCCGCCCGTAGGGTCCGCTGCGCGGACTGGCGGACTCGCGGCACCAATGGGCCTCGCGGTTGGCCGTCGTGCATCGGTCATCGCGACCGAACGGATTCCGGAATGCCGCAGAAAGCGGGACTGTCGGGCCAATGCCCTGCCGTTGCCCCCGGACTGCCCGGTCGGCGGCACGGCGCCGCCAAAACGCCCCGAAAATGCCCCCGGCCGCAGCTATTCGGCCTTCCAGAAAACTCTATATGTGCCGTGATCTTAGCGACCGCAGACGTCCACACTGGAGACGCATCCAACCCCAACCGCCGAGGTCTACCATGTTGTCGCTAACCCTTATTCTGATCGCCTACGAGATCGTTTGTCACGCCCTTCTGGCCCTGATGCACTTGCTGCACCTGTGGCCGGCGCTGGTGCTGTCCCGCCAGACGCGAGATACCTTGATTGGCCTGCTGTACGCGGGGCTCGCCGTCGCCTTGGCGTTCCGCGTGTTCAGCTATGCGCACTGAGGAGCGCCGACCACCTTCCTCTCGTCCTCTCGTGACACCGCACAACGGTGTCACGAGGGGGTAACACCGCGGCAATCCGCGGGACGGTTTAGGTCGTCTACCGGACCATCCGCAGCGCAGCCAGATCGAGGATCGATCGCGCCGCCTCCACCGCCTCTCGCGCCTCGGACAGGGTCGGCTCCTTAACATTGCCTGGATACCGAAATGCGGTCCCGTACGGGGTGAGCATGGCCGCCCCATCGGCCAGTCGATCGAACGACGGATCGAGCCCCGTGCATTCGTCCAGCAGAAGGATCAAATCATGCACCCGGCGCAGCGGCTGGCCCCGCCCGGCCAGGTAGCCCTTGAGCGCCTTCTCGGCGGCCTGCTGACAGTGGTAAACGGCGGTATCGAGGTAAGGGGGCTCACCGTCGAGCAATCGAATGGCGGACGCCAGGTCGCGCCGCGCCTTCTCCATCCACTGCACGGACAACAACGCGGCCGGTTCAGCCCCCCGATCTGCCCCCGGGTCAACCATAGAGCGGAACTCCGCGCTGCAACACCTCGTAGTCGAGACTGGAGACGGCCAGTGCGTTGCGCGCCGATTCCGAGTGCGTGCGCACGATCAGGTCAACCGGTACCTTCAGGCCGCGTAGCGCCAGATGCCCGCGCCGGGCGATCCGGTGGGCGGGTTCCGCATCGTCGGCAACGATCAGGTACAGGTCCAGGTCGCTGTCCGCATCGGGCGAGCCCCAGGCGTAGGAGCCAAACAGCAGCACCCGTTCCGGCGCCAGGGCGGCGACCAGCCGACCCGTCACTTCGCGGATCATCGCGGCTTCAATTGCAGGCACGCGCGCGGTGCGGGAGTCGCGTCCCGCGGGGATCGGTTCGGCGAGCGGCGGCATGGTGGGCTCCAATAACGCTTTCCGGCATGGTCCGACCGCTTGGCGTGAAGGTCAAGGGGCGCGTAGCGGGAGTCCTCTGCATGGGCGCGCGAGGCTTTCACCGGTCCCACACGCCGCCTCCCTGCCTGTAAGTCAAGCCTCAGAGCAGCTTGACCAGGGCCGCAATCAAGACCGCCTGGGCCATCAGTAGCCCGGCCACCCATTTGATGAGGTCCCCCTTGGCGGCCTCCAGGCGGGCGTCGAGGTAGTCGCGCGTCACCACTTCCTCACTGGTGGCCTCGCGGAAGGCGTCGGCGATGGCCTCGGCCTGGGGTGTCGGAAGCCCGGCCGCCTCCAGCTTCTTGGCGACTGACCCCAACGGGGTCGGACATACCAGCCCAGGGCAACGCCCTGGGTATGGGTTATCCGCGGAGCTTAGCCCTGAAAGGGCGTGACATAACGGCATGGCTCCTGATGTCACGCCCTTTCAGGGCCAGGCCGAATAAACAACGCTATCCCAGGGCGTTGCCCTGGGCTGGTATGTCGCGCCCCTTCGGGGCTTGGGGATCGCACAAAAGAAGACGAAAGGCTCTACTACCTATAGGCCCGTCTGCACTGCGCCGCGGCCTTGATCATAACGCCGGCCACACGGCCTTGCGGCAACCCGTCGCGGCCTGGGGGCCGCTCCTACGGCGTAGGAGCGGCCCCCAGGCCGCGACGGATATCGCCCTCAGAGGCGGCCGGAATAATGATCGAGGCCCTGCGCCGCCTTGGCCCGTGGACAACGATCAGCACCCCCGGCAACAGCTTGAGAAAAATCCGACAGACGCCCGGGTGCCTCAGCGTATTTTCAGGCGCAACCGAGGCTGCGATAGTCACCCCCAGGGCGCGCCGTCCCGCTCCGGTATCCGGTGCCGGGACGCCGCCCCCGCCCAGGGAAGTCAAAGAACCGGCGCCCGCCATGAGGGCGCCGCGATTGCAGTCATGGACGCGGTTGCTGGCCGCACGGAACCCGCAGACGACGCATCCCGCGTGGTCTTGCCATCGACCCAAGACGGGGCGCCCGTGCGCCCGACGAGGAGCTGACGACATGAAAATTCCTGCCCCCGGCGACCGGCCCGACCGGCGCCATCGGCCGCGGCCCGCGCCGCGCCCGCAACCATCCGCCACGCAAACCCGGCCGACCAACCGGCGACCCGAGCGTTTCAAACTGCCCCAGGCCGCCGCCGGCACCGCCCTGCTGGCCCTGGCCTGGTGCCTGCCCTCGAGCGCCCTTGCGGCGGTCGAGCGGGTCAAGTTCCAGTCCGGGAACCAGTATCTGATCCTGGAGTTCCTGCGCGATGACCTGGTCCACTTCGAGGTCTCGGCCAAGGGACCGGGACCCGACGCCGCGACGGCGCTCGCGACCTCGCCCCAGGTCGCCAAGACCAATTACGCGGGTCCCGCGAGCTTCACCAAGTCGGGGCCCGGCGGCACGACCCTCAACACGGCCGAGATGAAGGTCGTCGTGGACCCGGGCAACCTCTGTCTGGCCGTGACCGACAAGGTCCGGGGGCTGGCCCTGACCACCCTGTGCCCGCTCAATCTCGCCCAGGACTGGAAGGGGCTGACGCTGGCCCCCGGCAGTATGCAGGATGCCTACGGCCTGGGTGAGCAGTTGATCACCCCCGGCAATCCCGACGGTAATTGGACCACGGCCAATCATCAGGTCCGCCAGCCGGGGGACAACTACGGCAATCAGATGATCGGCTTCAACGGCGGCGCGGCCGGCAATGCCCAGTTCCCGATCCTCTATGCCCTGGGGGCCGGGAGTGCGAACTATGCGCTGTTCCTGGACCAGGTCTACAAACAGCGCTGGGACTTCTCCGGCAACCCCTGGCAGGTCGAGACCTGGGGCGACCAGCTCCGCGGCTATCTCATGACCGGTGCCGACCTGCCCAATCTGCGCCAGGACTATATGGAACTGACCGGCCGCCCGCCGGTGCCGCCGAAGAAGATGTTCGGTCTCTGGGTCTCGGAATACGGCTTCGACAACTGGCAGGAGATCGACGACAAACTCGCGGCCCTGCGCGGCGGCGGCTTTCCGGTGGACGGCTTCGTGCTGGACCTTCAGTGGTTCGGCGGGGTCCCGGCCATCGGCACCAACCCCAGCCGCATGGGGAGCCTGACCTGGGACCTGGGCAAGTTCCCGGACCCCGCCAAGAAGCTCGCGCAGTATGCGGACCAGGGCCTCGGTGTCATGACGATCGAGGAGTCCTATATCGACAAGAGCCTGCCGGAGCACACGGACCTGGCGACGCGCGAGTTCCTGGTCAAGCAGTGCAAGAACGGCGTGGGCGGGGCCTGCGAGGCGACCCAGCCCTGCCCGGCGGCGGTGTGCCCGCCGGTCTTCCTGAGCCAGAACCCCTGGTGGGGCACCGGCGGTATGCTCGACTGGACCCAGGACCTGGCCGGCGACTACTGGCACGACGAGAAGCGTCAACCCCTGATCGCGGACGGGGTCATCGGCCACTGGATCGACTTGGGCGAGCCGGAGCAATATAGCCTTCAGTTCGGCCAGCCCGATTGGACCGCCGGGGTGGTGCCGGGCAAGCACGCCCATGCCGAGTATCACAACCTCTATAACTTCAAGTGGGCGCAGAGCATCGCCCGCGGCTATGAGCGCAACAATGTGGTCCGCCGGCCCTTCATGATGGCCCGCTCCGGGGCCTCCGGTATCCAGCGCTTCGGCACCAGCATGTGGTCCGCCGACATCGGCTCGAATCTGGAGAACCTCGCCGCCCACATGAACGCCCAACTGCACATGTCGCTCTCGGGGCTCGACTATTTCGGTTCGGACATCGGCGGCTTTCATCGCAGCGCACTCAACGGCGAGGACCTGGGCATGGTCTATACCCAGTGGTTCGCCGACGGCCTGCTGACCGATATCCCGGCCCGGCCCCATGCCAACAACAGCGCTTGCCCCTATGGCCAGGGCCAGCCGTCCGGCAACTGCCATGAGACGGTGCCCGACCGGGTCGGGGACCGGGCGAGCAACCTCGCGAACCTGCGCCAGCGCTATGCGATGAGCCCCTACCTGTATTCGCTGGCGCACCGCGCCTGGCTGGCCGGTGAGCCGGTGGTCCCGCCGCTCGTCTACTACTACCAGGCGGACCCGAACGTGCGGCGTCTGGGCAGCGAGAAGATGCTCGGGCGCGACCTGCTGGTCGCGCTGGTGGCCGACCGCAGCGCGCCCCAGACCCGCGATGTCTATCTGCCGGCCGGGGACTGGGTCGACTACCGGACCAACGAGTGGCTCCACAGCACCGGCGAGACCTTCACCAAACGCCCGCTGATGCACAACGGGGTCTTCAGCCTGCCCGTCTTCGCCCGCGCCGGGGCCCTGATCCCGAAGATGTACGTGGACGAGAAGACCATGAACGTCTTCGGCAAACGCAGTGACGGCTCGACCCGTGACGAGCTGATCCTGCGCGCCTATGCGGCGCCCCTGCCGAGCGGCTTCACGCTCTACGAGGACGACGGGCAGACCCAGGCCTATCTCGGCGGGGCGGTGCGCACCACCAGGCTGTCGCAGCAGCTCGCCGCCGACGGCAGCAGCGCCGCGGTGACCATCGCCGCCGCTGAGGGCAACTACCAGGGCGCCCCGGAGGCGCGCGCCGCGGTCGTGGAACTGGTGACCCACGGGCAGCAGGCCACCGGTGTCAGCCTCAACGGCAGCCCGCTGCCGGCCCTGGCTACACCCGCCGCGCTGGACACGGCCGCGAGCGGTTGGGTCAATGCCGGCGGCAACCTGATCCTCGCCAAGTCCGGGTCCGGCCCGGTCACGGCGGCCAGGACCTTCGTCTTCGCCCTCAAGCCCGCGCCGGAGGAGGTCACGGCCGCCTTCCAGTGCCGCAACGGCACCACCGTCTGGCGCCAGTCGGTCTATGCGGTCGGCAATGTCCCGGCCCTGGGCAACTGGAATGCCGCCCAGGCCCTGGCGCTCACCCCCAACGGCCCCTATCCGGTCTGGACCAGCGGTAAGGTCACGCTGCCGCCCGGCACCAACGTCGAATGGAAATGTATCAAGCGCGCCGAGACCGGCGACATCAGCCAGGTCGACCTCTGGCAACCGGGTGACAACAATACGCTCCAGACCCCGGCGGTCGGCGATGCCGGGGTGACCAGCGGCGACTTCAAGGGCGGTCCGAGCCCGGTAGCGGCCAACTTCGTGTGCGACAACGGCACCACCACCTGGGGCCAGTCGGTCTATGTCGCGGGCGCCGGCGACCGCCTCGGCAACTGGGACCCGAGCAAGGCGGTCAAGCTCAGCCCCACGACCTACCCGCGCTGGACCGGCACCCTCGCCAACCTGCCCGCGGGCAAGCAACTCGCCTGGAAGTGTCTGAAGCGTCCGGAGGGCGGGGCCCAGCCGGTCGTCTGGCAGCCGGGGAACAACAACATCCTGGTGACCCCCGCCGGCGGCGCGGTCACGACCTCGGGGAACTTCCAGCCGTAGCAGCGCGGCCTTCGCCGGACTGCGCAATTCAAGCCGCCGCGCCACCGCAGTGGCGCCGGATCAATTCGGCGAGGTCGGTCATGGCCAGGCGATCACGGGCGAGCGCCCGGTTTGAGCCGATGACCAGCGGGCCTTGCTCCGGGTTGGCTGCGGGGCGCCCATGGGTCCCGCGCACCAGGTCGGGCCGCAAGGGGATCAGGTCCATCAGCATCCGCTGGCCCAGATGCTTTTGCAGCAGCCGCCAGGCGACCTTGAGTTGCGGCAGGCGCAGGCGCGGGTCGATAAAGAGTTCGACCGGGTCATAGCCAGGCTTGCGGTGGATATCGACGGTGCGGGCGAAGTCCGGCGCCCGGGCCTCGTCCAACCAGTAATAGTAGGTGAACCAGGCGCCGGGCTCGGCCACGGCCACCAGGTCACCGCTGCGGGGGTGGTCGACCCCCCAGGCGGCCTTGCCCGCCTGGTCCAATACCTCGCCGACCCCCTGCGTCCTGCCCAACAGGCGCGCCACCATGGCCAGGTCCGCCGGGTCCGCCACATAGACATGGGCGACCTGATGGTCGGCGACCGCGAAGGCGCGGCTGGCGCCCGGGTCCAGGAGCTCCCAGCCCAGCGTTTCGCGGACCGCGAGCAGCCCCTGCTCGCGCAGGACCCGGTTGATATGGACCGGGTGCCGGGCTTGGGTAACGCCATATTCGGACACCACCAGGACCTCGGCCCCCGCCCCCCGTACCTGATCGATCAGGGTGCCCGCCACCCGGTCGATGGCGGCGACATCCGTCCAGATGGCCGGGGCGTCCGGTCCCAGCCGTTGCAGGTTGTAATCCAGGTGCGGGAGATAGACCAGGCTCAGGTCCGGTCGCCGGCGGCGAAAGACCTCGGCCGCGGCGCGGCCGATCCAGGCGGAGGAACGCAGATCCGCCTTGGGTCCCCAGAAGTTGAAAAAGGGGAACTTGCCCAGCGTCTCTTCCAGTTCGCGGTCCAGGTCCAGCGGATGGGAGTAGAGGGCGGGGATCTTGCGCCCGTCGGCGGGATAGATGGGCCTGGGGGTGACCGACCAATCCGCGCTGGAGTACATGTTGTACCACCAGAAGAGCTTGGCGCAGGTGAAGCCGGGGCGCTCGCGCCGCAACCCCTCCCAGACCTTCTCGCCCAGCACCAGTTGGTTGGACTGGCGCCAGAAAAAGACCTCGGCGAAGTCACGGAAATACCAGCCATTGCCGACGATGCCGTGCCGGGTCGGTTGGGTGCCGGTGAGCATGGAGGCCTGGGCGGTGGTGGTGAGCGCCGGAAAGACGCCGTCCATGGTGGCCAGGAATCCATCCGCAGCGAGCCGGTTGAGGTTGGGGGTGTGGACACCGAGCAGGGCCGGGGTCAGGCCCACCACGTCGATGATCACCAGGGGTCTGGTTGGCGTTGCAGTCATGGGGCGTCCTGGTTGGAGTGGTTGCCGGTCGGATCGGCCCGAAGGCCGACCTCAAGTGTCAGGAGAGCATCCCGCGCCGGTGCAATTGCGCCTCCAGCCATTGCAGCTCCGCGACGAGGCCCCCGGTCAGGGCCGCGGGGTCGCTCGGGCGCAGCCCCGCGGGCAGGACCTGCCAGGTATAGGTCTCCACCTCCAGGTGGGGTCCTGGTCCAGTGGTCCCGGCCAACCAGTCGAGTGCGGCGCCGATGGCGGCCTGGGTGGTGGAGAGGCCGGGCTGGGCCAGGGCCCGGGTGTTGATCGGCACATGGAAATGGACCCGCCACGGGTGGGTGCGCGGGAAGCCAGGGTCCCCCAGGGCCTCCGGCAGGTCCATCCGGCCGGTCAGGGCCGCGGGTCCGGACCCGGCCGGGACCAGCGTGCGCACCTGGTGCAGATAACGCGGCTCGGAAAAGTCACGCGCGACCCCGGCCAGGACCGCCGGACTCGGGTGGTCGATCTGGAGGGCGCAGGAGACCTGGATCTTGCCCACCTTCACCCCCGCGTCCGCCAGCCGCGCCAGTGACCCTGCGCAATCCTCGAATTGTACCGCCTGATGACAGATGTCGTAGCACAGACCCAGGTGGTTGCCGATCGCCTCGCGCGCGACGCCGGCCGCACGGGCAGCCGCGGGCAGGTCGCGCTCGAACAGGGTCAGGGCGTCCGTGGTGGACTCCAGCACGCACCCGGGTTCCGGCTCGAGACAGACGCGGATCGCGCGCCCGCTGTGCGCGGCGAGCCGCGCCAACCCCTCGGCCAGCAAACACAATTGGGTCAGTGCGCGCGCCTGGCGCACGGCATTCCAAGTGGGTGCGAAGCCCAGCGGCAGGGTGGAGATGGTCCCGCACGCGGCCCCCGGCGCCAGGCAATCGGTGAGGATGCGCGCGAGGCTGAGCGTATAGCGCAGGCGCTCCGGGGCGTCCCAGGCGGGGGCGTAGACCCCCTCCTTGACCCGTGCATGGTGGAAGTCCCCGTGGGGGAAGCCGTTGAGTGTGAAGAGTTCGATGCCGGCGGCGGCGAGTGCCGCGGCCAAGGGTCGGCAGGCCCCGTCCAGGCGGGCGGCGGCCTGGGCGCTGAGCCAGAGCCCGGCGCCCATCCGGTCGATCCCGCGCCGCTCCCGCACCGCCCGTACTGGTCCCGCCAGGTGGCCGAGGACCGACTCCAGGTCGGCGCCGGGGTGGACGTTGCTGCAATAGGCCAGGTCGGCGCGCGCCCAGCGGGACGGCCCGCTCCCGTCAGCCCTCGACGACGGGGGTCTGTCCACGCAGCACCGAGTTGTCTTCCCACAACCGGGTCTGGTCGACGCGCGGGCGGGTCATCTCGTCCAGGGAAATGCGCCCGCTCTGCGCGTAGTACGTGATCGGGTTGACGAACAGGACCAGATCCACATCGGCCGCGGAGAAGCCCCCCGCCAGCATTGCCGCCGCGGTCTTGGGCACCTTGAGGGGGTCGCTGCGGCCCCAGTCCGCCGCACTGTTGACGATCATGCGCTCGGTGCCGTATTGACGCAGCAGGGCGACCATCCGCTCTTCAGTCATCTTGGTGTCGGGATAGATCGAGTGGCCGCGCCAGCAGCCGGTCTCCATCACCAGGGGCAGGGTCTGCTCGTTCAAGTGGTCCACCACCACCAGACCCTCATCGATCCCCACCTCCTTCACCAGTGCCAAGGTGCGTTTGGTGCCGGACAGCTTGTCCCGGTGGGGGGTGTGGACCAGGGCCGGCAGTTGCAGCGCCTTGGCGAGTTCCAGTTGAGCGGCGAAGAAGCGCTCCTCGGCCGGGGTGATGTCGTCGTAGCCCATCTCCCCGACCGCCACCACCCCGTCCTTTTCCAGAAAGCGCGGGAGCAGTTGCATGACCTCCTCGGCCATGGGTACGTCGTTGGCCTCCTTGGGGTCCAGGCCGATGGTGCAGTAGTGACGGATGCCGAACTGGCTGGCGCGGAAGCGCTCCCAGCCGATCATACTATTGAAATAGTCGATGAAGCTGCCGACCTGGGTACGTGGTTGTCCCTGCCAGAAGGAGGGTTCCACGACGCCGACGATGCCGGCCGCGGCCATGCGTTCGTAGTCGTCCGTGGTACGCGACAGCATGTGGATGTGGGAGTCGAAGAGGCGCATGGGGAATCGGTCTCCAAGGGGTTCGGTAGCGAATCAAGAATTGGTGAACCGTTCCATAAGGTCCTGCGGACCCGGGAACTCGTCGCCATCGTCTAAGCCGGGTGCAGCAGCGCGGCGACCCGCGGGTCGGGTTCGACCCCGCGTCGGGCCGCCAGGGCCTGCGCGATCCGCGGCTCGGAGCGCCGGGCCGACAGGGCCAGGACCGCGTAGTAGCGGTGCTCCGGGTCGGCGCAGCCGGTCTGCTCCAGGGCCAGGACGAGTCCGCCGGGGCTCGCGTAGGGGACCAGGGGCAGCCAGATATCCGCGGGGATTGCGCGTGCGGCCAGCCGACGCTCCTCACGATAATCCTCGCACATCCGCGAGAGGTCCGGATTGGCGCGCCCGGCGAGTCCGCTGATCCGCCCGACTGGCAGGCCGTTGAACAGGCACTTGACGACCATCCCGTTGAAGTCGTGCTCCGGGTAACAGGCGGCGGGAAAGGGGTTGTCCAGGGCGAGTGCGGCATAGAGGCGCAGGCTGGTGATGCGCCCGGCCGCGCGGGCCAGCTCCAGCAGGCGGCACGGCTGCGGCGTCAGACACAGGGCACGGACCAGGGAGGCCCGCTCCCCCTCGTCGCCGTCGCGATACAGGGCCTCGATCAGGTCGACCCAGGCGTCCCCAACCTGCCGGATCGCCGCCGCCAACAGCAGGGCCCGACCCGCGTCGCCCGGTTGCCAACGGCTGGCGTCCAGCGGTCCGCAGGGGGTGTCGAACCGGGCGGCTGCTGCACCCAGGGGGTCCATGCCCAGGTGGCGGGCGGCGGCGGCGAAGGACTGCGCCAGCGGCGCCTGGGGCCGTGCGGCGGTCTGGATGCGCTCGATCGCCTGGTCGAGCCAGGCGACGGGGGCGCCGGGGCAGCGGATGCGCAGGAGCGCACCCAGGGCGAGGAGTGCCGCGGTGGCCGTGGAGGGTTCGCTCATGGTCGCCTGGACTCCGGGGGTGAGAATGACGGGCCGACGGCCTCAGGTGACATAGAGTCGGCGCGCCAGCAGGCGCCCGGGTACCAGCAACAACAGCAGGGCCGCGGCCAGCGGCCAATGCCCGCTGCCCAGCAGCAACAGGGCGTCCAGGGGGATCATACCGAGCAGCAGGAACCGCATCATGCGCTGCACCGCCGCCGGGCTGCCGTCCTCGGCCATCCGCCGCAGCCGCCCGGCCAGCGGGACCACAGCAAGGGCGAGTGCGGCCAGAACCAGCGGCTCGCCCAGGCGCCCGGCGCCCACCAGCGCGATGAACGAGAGGGCCACCAACCCCAGCAGCGCGGCTGTGATCCCGTTGGTCCGCGCATCGGCGCCGCGCGCCTCGCTGCCCGACAGGACGGTCACCGCCATCGTGTAGAGCAAGACCGGCAGCACCAACGCGGCGCTGCCCGCCGCCATCGGCACCACGGACAGCCCCAGCAGCCAGTTCAGCGCCCGGCAGGTGCCCATGGTGAGGGGTCCGAGGCCGCCGCCCTTGAGCAGTCCGTCGTAGGCCAGGATGGCCAGCGCCAGGGCCAGCGCGACCAGGAAGGCCGGCGCGCCGATGCGGGCGGCGAGCCCGAGGCCCGCAACCATGAGCCCGCCGCCCAAGACCCAGGCGCGCCGCACCGGGATCCGTCCCGCGGGCAGTGGGCGGTGCGGTCGTTCCCGGCGATCCAGGGCCAGGTCGAAGCAGTCATTGAGGATCATACCGGACCAGTAGAGCGCCGTGCTCGCGGCGAGTTGCAGCCACAGCACCCGCCACTGGGGCTGGGCCCCGGTCGCGATCAGGTGGGCGGCGATGATATTGGACCAGGCCGAGAAGGTTGCCGGCAGCCGCACCAGTTGCAGATAGTCCCTGACGCACGAAGCGCTCCTCACCGCGGCCCCCCGATCAGGTCACGCAGGTAGGTGAGCGAGCGGCGCCCCGCCTCCTGCGCCATGTGCGGATAGGTATAGAGTTCGACGGTGTGGAAGCCGCTGTAGCCGGATGCCGTCAGGGCGTCGAAATAGCGCTGAAACGGCAACTCGCCCTCGCCCGGGATCAAATGGTAGTGCTTGCGCCCCTGGATGTCCTCGACATGGGTGTTCCAGATCCGCCCGGCGAGCCGCGAGACCGCGTGTTCCGGCGACTCGCCGTCCAGCCAGGAGTGCCCGAGGTCCAGGTTCGCGCCGAGCAGCGGGGACCCGACGCGGGTGATGACCTCCGCCAATTCGTCCGCCCGCTCCACCAGCAGGCCCGGCTCATACTCCACCCCCACCCGCACCCCATACCGCTGCGCCGACTCGCACAGGCGGCACAGGCTGTCCACCAGCAGGTCCTGACTCTGTTGCGGGGTGCCGCCCGTGTCGGGGCGCCCGGAGGTCACGCTGATGTTGCCGGCGCCCAGGATGCGGGCCAGGTCCAGGGCGCGGCGGCTGTAGTCCAGGCGCCAGCGCCGCCAATCGGGGTTCGCGCTGGCGAGGGACGGCTCGAAGACGTTCTCCGGGGGCCGGGGGTCGAAAAAGCCGTTAGCGGTATTGCAGTTGAGGTTGCTGACCGCCAGGCCCAGCCGGTCCAATCGGGCACGCAGGTGCCGCGCCTCCTCCCCCAGGTCACGATCCAGGAACCAGTGGGGTTGGTCGCAGAGGATCTCTACACCGTCGAAACCCAGTGCGGCGATGCTCTCGATCGCCTCCGCGAGACCGTGGCGGGTATAGGCGTTGGTGCTGTAGGCGAGCGGCATGGCAGTGCAACCTGGTCGTTCAGGGTCCGTGCGGCAGGTGCCGAACCGGGGCTACCTCGGCCCCTGCTTGAGCGTCGCCAATGCGTGATGATCGATATTCCCGGGGAGTTCCTGGGGGCGGTTATAGTAAAGGTCCCAGAACTCCGCTGCCGTCTTCCAACCACGCCCAGGGAGAAAGACCCGCTGGGTGGTGGCGTCGATGGTAAAGGTCGAGGGCTCGGGCACCGGGACGGCCACCAACACCTCCCCCGGCGGGGCCGTCCGCGGCTCCGGGACGCCTTCGCGAGCCACCCCGTCCGCGAGCACTTGTCCGGACGCTGCGCCTGCCATCGCGGGGTCCTCGACCCGGCGGATCGCGGGGACTTTTGCGGCGTCGATACCGGCGAACTGATCAGCCGTGGTCGGGCCGGCTGATCGCTCCCGACCCCCCGCCGCTTGGCCCTTGGGATCAGTCGGCGATCCCTGCCCACAACCGGCGCTGAACAGGGCGCAGGTGAGCGTCACCAGCAGTACGCAGAATTGGCAGGGCCGAGGGGTGATGCCCATCCGGCCACCGCGACGCTTGGGGATGGGCATCGCCCTCGCTGTGCCCATCCACCTGATCAGTCGGCTCCCAATAAGCCTCATCACTGCTGATCGCACCCCGCCGACACAAGCCAATCGCCCCTGGTTGCTGTGACCCATCTAGCGCCTCACGGTTGGGGTGGAGCGCACCTCGTTAGAGCGTAGCGACTCCACCCCGCCGTTGACCGAGGTCACCACATAATAGTAGGTTCGGCCATTGGTGATTGCCCCGTCGAGGTAGACGCAGGGGTTGGCGGCGCAGCGATGGCCCGTGGCAAGGCGGTCGTAGGGGCCTCCTGCGACGGTGGCACGGTAGATCGTGTAGCTACTGACGCCCACTACCGAGTGCCAGCTCAGCCCCACCTTGCCGCTCTTGACGGCAGCACTGAGGTCGAAGATGGTCTGCTCCGGCGCCGTTGCCTGGACCTGCACGGTCAGGCTGTCGCTGCCGATCCCGCCATCGTCGTCGGTGAGCGTGACAGTGACGGTGTAGGTGCCGGCGGCGGCGTAAGCATGGCTGCCGGCCACGCTACCGCTGCCGTTGGCCTCACTGACGGTGCCCGCGGCAACGGTCCCATCGCCCCAGTCGATAATGGCACCGTGGGTATCCCCGGTTCCGGCGTCGCTGAAGGTCGCTGGGGTCAGGGCAACACTCTGACCCAGGTCGGTGGTCTGGTTGGATCCAGCCTCGACTACGGGCGCGACATTGCTGACGGTGACCGTCGTGGCGGCGCTGTTGGCAAGCACTCCATCGCTGACCCTCAACCCGACACTCAATTGACGATCATCGGCGGTCGGGAAATTGACCGTGGCGCCGGTGGCATCGTCGTACGCGCCATCCTGATCGAGGTCCCAGGCGTAGCTGAGCGGTGAGGGCGCGCTATCCGGGTCACGGGAGCCACTGCCGTCCAGCGTGAGCGGCGTGCCTTCAGCGACGCTGTAGGGCCCGCCAGGGTCGGCGATGGGGGCGAGGTTGCCCGCGGTCACCTGGACCTGGAGGCTGTCTTGTCCGCTGCCACCCGCATCGTCCGTGACCGTGATAGTGACGGTGTAGGACCCAGGCACGGCGTACCCGTGACTGCCGGCCACGCTGCCGCTCCCGTTGGCCTCACTGACTATTCCCGTCTGGACTGGACTGCCGTCGCCCCAGTCGATGCCGGCACTGTGGCGGTCCGCAATGCCGGCATCGCTGAAGGTCGCGGGGGCCAAGGCGACGGTCTGGCCGGTACCCGCACTCTGGTCGGGTCCGGCCGCAACCACCGGGGCGAGGTTGGCGACCGTCACCTGGAGAGTGGCGATGGCCGCGCTGCCGTCGCTGTCGGTGACGCGGACCGCCACGGTAGCGGTGCCGTTCTGGACCCAGGTATGGCTTGCGGCGGCACCGGTGTCGCCCGACGGGTCGAAGCTGCCGTCGTAGCCCCAATCCCATTCGTAGCCGGCGATGGCATCGGGGCTGGAGGTGGACGCACTGGCGTCATAGGCCCCGGTTTGGCCCTCGGTGCGGCTCGCATCACCACTCAGGCGGGCGGTGGGCGCGCCGTCGGTGACGATAACCCGCAGGGTATCGAGGCCCACGCCACCGTCGTCGTCGGTCACGGTGACCTTGACGGTATAGCTGCCGTTCGCCGTGAAGGCGTGGCTGAGCGCGAAGCTCTTGTCGGCGTTGAGAACCAGGGGCCGCACGCCGCTGCCGTCCCCGTAGTCGACCGTCGCGCCCCAGGTGTCCGCACCCGGATCGGTGAAGCCGCCGAGGCCGCTGAAGGTCCCGCCCTCGACCACACCCTGGTCGGCGCCGGCGTTGACCGCCGGTGCGACATTACTGACGGTGACCGTGGTGCCTGCCGTTCCTTCCAGCACACTGTCGGTCGCCTTGAGGCTGATGCGATAGAGCCCGTTGTCGGCGCCGGTGAAACTGACGGTTGGACCGGTACCATCGTCATAGATGCCATCGCCATTCAGGTCCCACAGGAGGGTGAGCCCATCGCCGTTCGGGTCCGACGAGCCGGAGCCATCGACAGTGACCTGGTCGCCCTCGTTGATGGTGAAGGGGCCGTTGACCGATGCGCCGGGCGGCCCATTCTGTACGACGCGCACCCGGGAAAAGTCCTGCCCGGTCTTGCGCTCGTCCGCGTCCGCCACGCCGTCGCCGTTGAGATCGTTGAGGAAACCGTTGTCCCAGACCGTGAGGCCCACATCGAAGGAGCCGAGCGCGGAGAAGATATAGGTCGGTTGCGCCCCGACGGCATCGTTGAAGTCGCGCGGGAACTCCGCGAAATCCAACTCCCAGCCGTAGGTGGTGATCTGGTCGAAGGGTTCGTCCAAGTCATGGGAGCGGGACCCATCCAGCCGACAGGGGACCCCTTGAGTACACACATAGGGTCCGCCGGCATCGGCGATGGGCGGGCGCGGCGGGATACTCAGCGTCAACTGGACCGTATCGGTGGCCGTCATGGACGGAATGTTGTTATCCGTCACGCGCAGGGTGGCCGTATAGGTCTTGGGCAGTTGGTCCACCGGGTCCGCAAAGGTGTGCTGCGCCGTCGGTTCGCTGCTGGAGTAGTCGAAGGCACCGTCACCGTCGAAGTCCCACTCATAACGAACAATGCTGCGGAACGGGTCCGGGTGGTAGGAGTTGGAGCCATCGAAGGTGTAGGGCACGTTCACGGCCCAAACACCACCATCGCCCGCGTCGGCCACCGGCCGCTCCACGAACAGCGTGCGCGAGAGCATGATGACCGCCCAGGCGGAGCGCATATCCCAACTCGTCCAATTGGCTCCCTGGAAGCGTCCGGTCGCGAGTTGGTCGCCGATCAGCACCCGCGCGATGCCATTCTCCGGATCATCGAACCAGTCCAGACCGGTCGACTGGAAGGTGACCACCTGGCTCGGCAGCGCCAGGCGCATCGCCTTGGTGAGTGCGTACATGGAATAGTAGTCGCGGCAGGTTTCGGTGCCGGCATTGGGTACGCTGCAAGACCACTCGTAGATCACGCTGTCGGTGTCGGTGCGTGACCACTGGCCAGCGATGTAGGCCTCGGCCATCTGCCAGCGTGGATCATCCATCAACTTGTCGTCGAAGGCGAGTTGGACCATCCCCGATGGCGTCGTCGCCGGTCCGTTGCCCGCGCCGGAATAGCCAAAGCCGGTTCCATCGTGGCTGTAGTTGAGCCAGAGGTTATTGCGCTCCTTGACCCAAGGCGGTAAGGGGATGCCGAAGGTCTCCTCCGCCGCTTGCAGCCCGATGGCGCCCCATTGGGCGGCCGAGTTATCCGGATGCTCGTTCCAGTTGTACCGCCATCCGCCGCCGACCGATGCGTTATCGTACTGACCCCAGGCATACTGGTCGGCCATATCGGTGAGGATGTCGTAATAGCTACGGCGCTTGATTTGGTCGCTGCCGGTCAGTGTTCGGGCCAAGGGGGTGCGGCTGGAGGCGATCGCATCCATCACCGGTCCGCCCTCGTAAATTGGTCTACCGCTGCTTACCGTAATACCGATGCCATTGCCGTTCGTGTCGGGCTCGCCATAGGTCTGGGCGGTGATCGTGTTCTTGTTGACTTGCGTAAACAGGTATTTCAAACCTCGGCCCACCGTTTCCGCGTAGGGATTGGTACTGTTGTCGCCATGTTCGAAATGGCCGTTAATCTCAAACGCTTGGAGCGCCGAGGCGGTCGGGCTGGCATAGTAGCCGGCATAGGTGGTGGTTTGCCACCAACCGGACGGGTAGCCGTCGCTGGTGGTGCGGGTCTGGCGCTGGTGCAGGAACCACAGGCCCTCGTCGATGGCGACATTGATCTCGACGGTCAGGTTCTTGCGCTTGACGATGACACGGTAGAGGTCCTGTCCGCTCAGTCCCGCCGAATCCCAGACGGTCAGGGTCGCCGTGAAGGGCGTCTTGTCCGGTGAGTCCGGATAGGTATGGGTGACCGACAGGTCATAGGGGTTCGTGACCGGCAGGCGCCCGGATTTGGTCCCGTCGCCGAAGTCCCACTCGAACTCCGTCGGGTTGCCGTCGCGCACGATACCCTTCAGATGGATCTGCTTGCCGTTGTAGGTCTCGTGGGGGGTCAGCAGGTCGCCGGCAACCCAGGGTACAGTAATCACGTCCGGGGCCAGATTGACCGCCACCGAGACGGGTACCGTCGCCGTCGCCGTCTGGCCAGCGCCATCCTCGACGGTCAAGGTCGTGAGAATCGGGTCAGCCGAGCCGCCAATGATCGTCACATCGTCAAATTCCACCGAGCCGGAGTTGAGGCTCATGCCAATACGCAAGGCGGCCTCGGAGGAATAGGCAGAATCGTACATCTGCGTCCAACCCGCGGCCCCCGTTTGCCGGTAATAGTAGGTTGCACCGGTGCCCTTCAGGTCGATGCGCAGATCGTACCAGACACCCTCGGAATATGTCTGGAATTGCCCGCGGTAGCTTCCCCCCTCATAGACATTGAAGCGCCCGTTGGCCAAGTAGATCGCATGGGGCATCTGGGTGTAGCTGAAGTCGGTACTGGTATTCTTGACCCCCCACATCGCATTCTCGCCCTGCCCGGCGGGCACCCGGAAGCGGCCCTGAATGGACTGCCCGTCGCGTTTGATGGGAACCGCAAAGGCATAGCCGCTGGCCCAAGAGTTGGTGCCGGACACGGTCAATACCCCGTTTTGCTGCACCGCCCGCGCGACCGTCCACAGTCCGGAATTGATTTGCGCCGCCTGGAAATCATCCAACAAACCGACCAAGCCAGTTGCGTAGGGATAGCTGTAGATGGGCCGCGGTCCCACCGCGTCGATGTCGTTCGTCGGATTGCCATCGCCGTCCCGGTCAACGGACGAATCGAGGTCCCAACGGTACTCGACGATGCCGAAGTCATCGGTCGATGCCGTGCCGTCGAAATAGACGGGCGGTCCGTTGACGCCGCCCACATAGGGGCCACCCGCGTCGGCGACCGGAGCAGCGCCGGTGACGACCGTTACCTCAGCCGTATCGGTCGCGCGCTTGCCCGTGTTGTCCGTCACGGTGAGCTCTGCGGTGTAGGTCCCTTCCTCACGGTAGACGTGCTGTGTCCGCGCCCCCTTGCCGGTGTAGGGCAGGACGGCTGGACCGACGGTGCTGTCGCCGAATACCCAGTCAAAGGATTGGATCGCAACGTCGTCAGTGGAGGCGCTGCCGTTGAGGGTGAGCATAGACCCCACCTCGGTCTGGTAGCTGCCGCCGGCCTTGGCGACTGGAGCGGCGCCGTCGCTGATCGTCAGCGTGGTGGTCTCGATACCCTCTTGCAGCGCGTTGTCGCGCACCCGCAGCGTCAGGTTATAGACCCCCGGCTGTTTGAAGGAGAGGCTGGTGATGGGCCGCTCGTCGGTCTGTTGAACCACGAACCGACTGGCTTGAAAGATTCCGCTGTAGCCGGTCAGTCCAACCCGCAGGTAGGGGTCGGAGGCGTTCGACGACTCGTACAACTTGGTCCAGTCCGCCGCGCCGAGCACCCGGACGTAATAGATGGCGCCCGCGGGCTGCTTGAGATCGATCCGGACCTCGTAGTCCTGGTTCCTGTTATAGCTACCGAAGGAGCCGCGGCTCGTGCCATTTTCATAGATGTGGAAGGTGCCGCCAGCGAAATAGATCGCATAGGGGAATTGGGTATAGGAGGCGTTGGCGCCAAGGTTCTTCAGGCCCCACATCAGGTTCTCGCCGGTGTTGTTCGACCTGATAACCGCGGTAAAGCGGGTTCCGGGTCCACGGCGATAGGCCTGATTGGTCACCAGATAGGTGCTGCCCCAACTGCTGGTGGGTGACACGGTTGCAACACCGCCACTGACGGTGACGTTTTGGTATTGCCAGATGGCGCTATCGATCTCGGCGCCCCCGAGACCACCAAGTGTGATCGGATCGAGCGTCCAGAGATAGTCGTAGATCGCCGCGTCATCGGTTGAGCCGGTCGCGTCGATGGGGGCCGTCCAGACCCCATAGCTGGCCGATTCTTCTCCGAAGGTATAGGGTCCGCCCGTATCCGCGACCGGCGGCGATCCTTGCGTGACATTCACGGTCCAAGTCGTGCTTGTGCGCTGGCCGGCGCGGTCGGTCGTGGTCAGCGTGACCTCATACTCGCCAACGGCGTCATAGTCATGGTCCACCACCGCACCGGTCGCGCTGTCGCCGTCGCCAAAGGTCCACTCGTAGCGGATGATCTCGGAATCGTCGGTCGACGCGGTGGCGTCGAAGTGGACGGGCCAGCGTCCGCCATGGGCGACTGCCTCGCCGGCCTCGGGCGGGGCCACGATGACGGGCACCGGCGGATCGCCCTGGGTGACCTGCACCGTCGTGGTCGCGGGCGCACTCTCTTGCCCGGCGCGGTCGATCGCGGTAAGGCTGAGGGTATAGGTTCCCGGTGCCTTGTACCAGTTGCGTGCCGAGACCCCGCCCAGATAGGTGCCCAGGTCGTTGAATGCATTGGCACGGCCCAGCGTCTGGATCACGACCGGTTTGCTCGCGGTGATGCGATGCACGTCGAGCGGCTGCAGGTCGCTCGGTGTGAGCAGCAGGTAGCCATCGCGGTGCAGCGTGCGGTTCAACAGTCCGCCATCGATGTCGATGGTCGTCCCCTCGTTCGGCGAGAAGATGACGATGCCGTCGCGCAGTTCATGGAGCACAAACTCGGTACCATTGCGGCCCGTCGTCTCCGAGATATCGTCGCCCAGATCGACGATGCCGGTGCTGTACTCGGTGCCGCCCGCCCATAGCTCCATATCGGCGTCGCTGACCACGCGGATGCGGCGGGTGCCGACCTCGTTCTGGTACCACATCTCCTCCGTGAGCAACTTGTTATACAGCAGCGCACCGCTGTCCAGGTCATACACCTGCACATTGGCGGGGAGGTCATAGGCAAACACGGCAAAGGCCGCAGTGGAGTGGGTATAGGTCGCGCCATAAAAGAGCCGACCCACCGGACTGCCGTTGTCCGACGGTACCGTCGTGTAGCCGTTGGCGCCGTCGGTCTGCATGGCGATACGGCCGGTGGAGAGCACCCGGTAGGTGGTGTCGCCGAGCGGGCTGCCGGTCGACCAGTAGGTTCCGGCATGGACATAGCGCTCGGCCGCCAAGGTGCCGTTGGTCGCATAGAAACTCACCCGGGCGTCTTCATAGGCGAAGACATAGAATCCCTGGTTGACATCCCGATGGATGACAAACTC
Organism: Candidatus Thiodictyon syntrophicum; assembly: GCF_002813775.1. Lineage (NCBI taxonomy): Bacteria > Pseudomonadati > Pseudomonadota > Gammaproteobacteria > Chromatiales > Chromatiaceae > Thiodictyon > Candidatus Thiodictyon syntrophicum. Next base: position 3,603,110 of record NZ_CP020370.1, on the reverse strand, counting down.
CTTGCCGACCGGTTGGCCATCGAGCGACGGCATGAAGGCGGAATGGTTTGCGAGGTTGGTCAGATAGGCAACCACCGGCTTGCTGGCCTTGACCTTGAAAAAGACCCCGTCGCCGGGGGACACGCCATTCCAACTCTGCAGGCGATTGAGTGTGGTGGACGCGATGATCTGCATGGTGGCGAGATTGACGAGATCGACCTTGGTACCATCCTCAGTCGCGATGATCCGTTGCAATGTGGCGTTTGGCACAGCGTAGCCGTACAGGTCCGTGCCGGTCATAAAATAGCCGGTCGCGGCACCGCTTGCGGCACTCGTCGTATAGCTGGTGCCATCGCCGAAGTCGATGCGGAAGCGTTCGATGGCGGTGTCATCCGTGGACGCCGTGAAATTGGCGATGAAATCCCAGCGGCCGTCCCAGGCGTCGCGCTCGCCGAGCACATAGGGGCCGCCCGCGCTGGCAACTGGCGCCGCGCCGGAGCTGACCGAGACGGGCAGGGTGAACAGGGCTTGCTGGCCCGCATGGTCGGTGGTGGTCAGGCCGATACCGTACTCACCAACCGTGCCAAAGGTATGCGCCAGGTCGTGTAGTCCGGCGCCGCTCCAGGTCCAGTTTGCGTCCAGCGGCGTAACCTTGACGTTATCGAAATAGGTTTGCTGGCCCCAGGAGAGCAGTCCGATGCCGCCCCGCGGATGCGCGGCGTTGGACATATCCAGTATCGGATTGACCGACTCCGGCTGCCCTTGGGGCGTGACCCACAGGCGCACCCGGTCGCCGACGACGACGAGCTTCAGGTGATACCAGGTATTGAAGTCCCACCCCGAACCACCTTGGCCGAGCGTGGTATTGGTGCTCCAATCGTAGAAGCTCCAAAGATTCCAACTGGCGCGGGAATAGAGCAGGAAGCTATCGGTGCTGCCGGCACCGTTGGCATTGCGGAACGCGATGCCGACATAGCCGTCGCTCGGGCCCTCGATGCCCCGGAAATCCACTTCCAGCATGAAGTCACGGTAGCTTCGGGTCAGGTCTTGCAGCCAGCGCCAATTCTCCCCCAGGTCAGACTGCTGAACCACCCCATTGACGACACTCCAACTGCCGCCATTGACGGTCCAGCCGGTAAAATTACCGTCATCGAAGTCGTCCGCCAGTGGCGCAATGCTGAAGGTCGTGCCGTCGCCCCAGGCAACGGTATAGGCGGCAATGCTCAGATCGTCGGAGGAGCCGGCCGCGTCATACCATCCGGTCCAATCGCCCTGGCTGGCCGCGGTCTCGTCGAGCGCCCCCGGTCCGGTCAGGGCGGCCCTGGGCTGGCCAGCGGCACTGACAGTCACCGTGCCCGTGCCGGTTGCTGTTTGGCCGACGCTGTCGGTGACCCTTAGGGTGACAGTGTAGTGGCCTGGTGCGGTGTATGAAACCGACGGGGTCTGGCCCATTGGCTGCGGGTCCAAACCGTCGGATGCGTCGAGATCCCACTCGTAGAGCACGATCACGCTGTCGTCGGTCGATCCGCCGCCATTCAGGAACCCATGCCACTTGCCGTTCAGGGCGCTGCCCTCTTCAAGCGCGTAGTCGCCCGCTACCGCGACCGGGGGGGCACCGGTGACCTTGACGTGGATGGGGCGGCGGTCGATCTTGGCCTCGTTATCGACGGCAGTGACGATCACCGTGAAGTCGCCTTCCCGGGTGTAGGTGTGACTGGGCGCCACGCCGGTTGCCGTGGTGCCGTCACCGAAGTCCCATCGGTACTCTGCGATCACACCATCGTCAAAAGATGCCGAGGCATCGAAGTTGACGGTTCCGTCGACGGCAATGGCCTCGGTGTCGGCCTGCACAGCCGCGAAGGGCTGGCCGATCACACGACCGGCGGGCGCGGCAATTGCCAGAGCGTTGCTTGCCGTGTTGCCGATGACGACCGGCGAGGCGAAGGTGGCGTTGCCATTGCCCGGGTAGTAGAGCATCTGGCGCGACGTATAATTGGCGGCAACGACATCCTGGTTGCCGTCGTTATTGAAGTCGTAGGCGCCGAACGATGCGTAGGTACCGGTGTCCAGCGAGGGGATCGCGATCCCGGACAGGAAACTGCCGCTGCGGTTGCCCTTAAAGAAAGAGCTGTCGCCATTGCTGGCGTAGTTGGCGATGATATCGGTCGCAGCGTCGTTGTCGAAGTCCGCCATAAGTACACCGTAGGGATCGTTCCCCGGGTCGGCGACACCGGCGCTCGACGGGGTGAAGTTAGCCTTCCCGTCGTTGGTGTAGAGATAGATCAAGCCGTCGCTGTAGCGTGCCCGCACCAAATCCTGGTCACCGTCGCCGTTCACGTCGCCCGCATCCATCCCTCGCCCGTTGCCGCCGGTGCTGGGCAACCGGCGCATCTCGAAGCCGGAGATATACTGACGCCCCACGGTCTCAAAGTCGTCGATCCAGAAGGCTTGGCCATTCTGGGCATTATCTTTGGTCCAGAACAGGACTTGGGTAATGGGTCCGCGCGCATCCGCCCAGATGTCTTTCACCGCATGGTAGAGATCCAGTTCCAGCGTGCGCCAGGTGCCGTCGGCGATCAGATCGATGACGTCGTTGGGGGTCGATGCGTCCGGGATAGCCGTGGGGCTGCCGCCAAGGTAGAGCCAGCCCTTGCCGTTGACATAGACATAGACTCCGACCGGCACGCCCGCGGGGACCTTGTAAGCGAAGCGCAGGGTCGGTCCGGCAGCCAGGTCCCACCCGCTGGCGTTCAAGCGCGCAGAGAGCCGGTTGTTATTGACGGTCGCGGCAATCCTGAGTGATTTGGTACTGCCCGAGACCGGATTGGATGTGCCTGCGTCAACGGACACGGTGGTACCGCCCACCGCTGAGGCCCAGCCGTCAGCAGCGCCGTCCTCGAAGTCTGTCCGGAGCAGCCGTGTCGCCTCAAACTGCAGGCGACCCCGGTTCATGAAGACCCAGGTATGGGCGCTGTCGCCATTGACCGCGAAGTCCATGGCACCGTCATTGTCGAAGTCCTCCGCCGCCAGGTCTTCCAGCCAACTACCCGCGCTGAATGCGGAATCACCGATGGTACCGATGGTGACCGGGGGCTGGAACAGATTGCCTTGGCGCTCGTAATAATCGAGTCCAAGCACGGTGCTGGAGATGTAGTGGCCGGACACGAAGTCGAAGTCGCCATCGCCGTCGAAGTCCGCAATGGCCACACCGCGGGTATTTTCGCCCAGGTCATCGATCAGCTTGGGCGGGGTCCAGGTGCCGTCGCCGAAACTGCGCGAATAGTAGACCCAGCCGTTGTCCTGGGTCGCGATGACATAGCTCTCCGGACCGATGGTTACGGAGAAATTCTGGGTGGTGAACAGCCCCTCGCTGTCCGTGACGCGCACGGTGACAGCGGATTTGCGCGGATCGGTCTCGGTCGGCACCCAGGCGATGAGTCCCGACGCGGGGTCGATGGTCATACTGGCCGGTCCCGCGACCAATGCGTAGGACAGCACATCGCCATAGACCAACTCGGGGTCATCGGCGCGGACCTGATAGCGGTAAGCGACGTTCTGGGCGGCGGCGGTGACGGGGGCGGTGACGATGGTGGGGCCGTGGTTCAGGTCCCCGACGATGATGGTCACGTCCTGGGTACTGGTGTTTCCTGCATCGTCCTTGACTTGCAGTCGCGCCCGATGGACGCCTTCTTCCGTGTAGGTGTATGGGATGATCGGTCCGATACCGGACCAACCATTCCCCAGGTCCCACCGGTACTCGGTGATGCTGCCGTTATCGCTCGAACCCGATCCATCCAGTCCGACCTCTTGGCCGAGCGGGACGTGCAGATAGGGCGTAGCGACCTTGGCGACGGGCTCTCCGGCATTGGCGAAGAGCAGATTGTCCACGAAGACCGCCGAATCGGCGCGGCCGTCACCGGTGTCCTTGACGCGAAGTTCCAGGGTGAAGCGGCCCGTTGTACCGGCATGGGCCGAGACGTCAGCAACCAGTTTGCGCAAGCCGGTCTGCTGCGTGTAGCCGGTCCAGGGTGCAGGGTAGAAGGAATCAAAGGTGTCCTGGGCGAGCAGGGTTTCCTGACCCCCGGCGCTGATCAGTACCAGTGTGACGGTGAACCGATCATTCGTGCGGCTGGGGACTGTCTCGTCGGTGAGAAAGCTGTAATCGAGCCGCAGGCTCCCGGTGCCGGCCGGGATCGCGAAATTCTCGATCCGCAGGCTGGCCTGATTCGCATCCGCGGGTTGCGAGCCCGAATCCGGCTCCGTGGTCATCAGCAAGGCCTGGACGCCCTGGGTCGGGGTCAAGACACCGACGCGCGGCACCAGCCTGACCACACCGGCAGTCACGGTGCCGGTCAGTCCGGTCTCGAAACTGCCGTCGGCGCCACCGATGGTGGAGGTGGCTGCCAGTGCCCCCCCGCCGCTCACCGCGCCCAACCAGCCGAATGCCAGCAATCCCAGCGCCCGCCAGACCGGTGCGCGCCGGTCCGACGCTGGAGACGGATCTACCGGTTTAGTAAAACCCCGCGCCTGCCGCGATTCCGTCTGCCGAATCATTTGGCCACCCCCGTCGTGCCTGCCAGAACCGTCCGATGCCGTTGTTGGGGCGATCAGTTGGCTTACGTGCCTGCGGATGTTCATCTCTGCGCACCCCGATCAGAAGTCCGGCATGAGGCCCAGGATGGTGTCGGCATTCTCCTCCAGGAAGGTGAATTGCTGGCAGGGATCGCCGCTCGTTGCTGCACCGTAGCCATCCTTTACCTTCCGGTAGGCATTCTCGAACTTGTCGAACCAACCGGACAGTTCATCGTAGAACTCCATTACCTTAGCGACCTCATCGGGAATCGGCACCAAGGAGGAGATGTCGCCGTCCCCGCTGGCCCAGTCGTAGACATCTTTCAGGACGCCCTTGAACTCGATCTTGAAGTCGACGACATCGTTAAAGGTGTCGATATAGACCTGTTGCGCTGCCTGGCCGATCGCCTTGTATCCCGCGGCAATCTGGTCTCGCGATTGCTCGATCAGCAACTCCCCGCCGGGCAGCCCCTTGAACATCATATCCAGCCCGATGTCCTGCATCCGGTATGCCGGTTCAATCGTACAGAAGGCGATCTTGGCCGCGGTGAAGAAGAACTTCACCAGGTTGCTGGTGTAGGCGGACTGGATCGTACTCTGGATGGAAATGCTGATATTGATCTCGATCAGGGTGAACTGCCCGGTCGGGTCAACGAAGTTGATCGGGTTGTCGTTGGCGTACAGATACCGGTGCAGGCTCTGCGGGCTCTGTGGATCGCCGGCCGCCGGGTCCATCGAGATGAACCGCCCGGTCGCCGGGTCATAATAGCGCGCACGCAGGTAGTAGAAGCCCAGATTCGGATCAAACGGCTCGCCCGCGAAACGGTAGGGGTTCTCGGTCGAGCCCGTACTGGCGATCTCGTTACCGTAGCCATCGTAGACATAGGTATCGGTCAGCGCCCCGTAGGCGTCGGTCAGGGCGCGGATGCTGCCCAGGCCGTCGGGGTGGTAGTGACTGAGTGCGCCGGCCCGGTCCTGCGTCAGGCGGCTCAGGCCATAGGTATAGCGGGCCAGCAAACCGCTGTCGCCACGTTCCTCCAGTACCTGGACCAGGCCGGTGTTGTTGCGGATATCGAGCAAGTAGCGGACTTGACCGCCCGCCCCGGACTTGAGTATCCGGTTGCCGTCCGCGTCGTAGCCGTAGTTGTTGGTGCCCGCGGGCCCGACACTACGCACCAGGCGGTTATTGGCGTCGTAGGCGAGCGTGGTCACTTGGGTACCGGCCGCGACGCGGGTGAGGTTCCCATTGTCGTCGTAGCTGTAAACGCCGGCACCGGAACTGTTCAGACGGTCGTTGCTGTCGTAGACATAGGTGGTGACGACACCATTGCGATCCATCCGAATCCGGTTCCCCACCGGGTCATAGGCATATTGAATGTCATAGGGTGTGGACCCCAGGCGCGTCTCGCGCACCAGGCGGGCGTTGCCGTCATAGACGAAGTTGACTGCATTGCCCATCGACAGTTCGTCGATCCGGGTGCGCAGGCCATTCGCGTCGAGCGTATAGGCCTGCATGGCAAACCGGTTCCCGCCGATCTCAAACTGCTCGACGGCCGTCAACTGGTTGCGGCTGTTATAGCTATAGTGGGTGCGGGTGCCGTTGGCGTGATCCACATCGGCCAGGTTGCCCACCAGGTCGTAGCCGTGGGTCGCGGCATTGCCATCGGGGTCGGTCACACTGGACAGCCGGTCAAGCGCATCGTAGGTGTAGGTGGTCGCACCTGAGGCGGTCGTCACCGTGCCTACCTTGCCGGTTGCCGTGTAACCGTAAGTGATTGTAAGCCCGTCGGCGTCAGTGCGGCGGACCAACCGATCACGCTCGTCATAGACGAAGCTGGTGGTGCCCGTGGCATCGGTGACGCTCAAGCGCTGACCACCGGGGAACCAGGCGGTGTCGGTATGGGTGCCGCCGGGATAGTTCTCCCGCACGCGGCGGCCCATGGCGTCATAGACGAATCCAGTGGTGACGCCGTTGAAGTCGGTGTGGCTCACCATGCGGTTGGCCGCGTCGTACCCGAAGGTCTCGGTCTCCAGCCCCGGCAAGGTGTGCGACAACCGGTTACCCGCCAGATCATAGGTGAAACTGGTCTGGTGGCCGTTGGCATCGGTCTGCGTCAGCACCTTGCCCAGTTCGTTATAGGTGAACAGGGTCTCCGGGCGTGGGTTGCCAACCGTGGTTGGTGGTAACGAGACCTTGGTCTGACGGCCGAGTGCGTCGTAGCTGAAGCGGGTGGTCTGACCGGCGGCATCGGTCCGCGAAGTCTCCCGCCCCAGTGCATCATAGCCGCGACTGGTTGACCGGCCGTCTGCAAACTGCGTCTGGACCGGGCGGTTTTCCTTGTCGAAGACGTAATCGGTTCGATGCCCATTGGCATCCATGACCGTGGTCCGGTTACCGTTACCGTCGTAGCCGTAGGCCGTCATCGGCCGAACCATGGCGCCGGTGGCCGCATTGAAGACCTCTGGCTGCTGCGTGGCGATGCGGCGGCCGACGCGGTCATATTGGTGGTCGGTGCGGTTGCCGAGCTCGTCGATCTCGCCGATCAGGTTGCCGACCGCGTCATAGAGGTTCACCCGACTGCTGGTCTGGGTGCCCCCGTCGGGGAGTGTCGCGTCGGGGAACTGGATGGCGATTGCCCGGTTGAGCGCGTCGAAGGTATAGCGGACCGTGTGTCCGTTTTCATCGGTAACCGCGTTGCGGTTGCCATCCGCATCGTAACCGATGAGTTTGAAGCCGCCGTCGGGATAATCGACGCGGATCAGGTTGCCGAGCGCGTCATGCGTATAGGCGGTACGATTGCCCAGCGCGTCGATCTCGGCCGTCCGTTGGCCGACCCGGTCGTAGACGAAGCGTTTGACGTTGCCGACGGGGTCGGTCTCGGTCAGCACGCGGGCGTTCTTGTCATAGGTGAAGCTGGTGGTTGCGTCCTCGAAGGCCCCACCGACATCGACCAGGACCGTCTCGGCGAGCTTGTTGCCGACCGTGTCGTAGTCATACTCGGTGCGCCGCACCAGGGTGTCGTCCGACGTGTTGACGGTCTGGTTGCCGTTCCAGCGCGCCTCGGCGACCAGATTACCGACGCCATCGTACTCAAAGAGGGTGTAATCGCCCGTTGGGTCGGTCTGTTTTGCCAGCCGGCCAGCGCTGTAGGCATACAGCGTGATCTTGCCTTCATGATCGGTGGCGGAGTCGCGGTGACCCTGGAGGTCGTAGGTGAAACTCGCGGTATTCCCGCGGGCATCCTGTTGGGTCAGCAGTTTGCCGCTGGTATTGTAGGTCGAGGTCGTGGTCAGATTCAGGCCGCCGAGATCCTTGACCTCCCGGGTGACATTGCCGAAACGGTCATACTCGAACGTATTGACGGTCCCATCTGGCAGCGTCTCGCGCGTGACCTGTTGGTTGGCATCGAACTGGCGTAGGGTCACCGCGGCCTGCACCACGCCGTTGACGCTCGGGAAACGGGTCTCGGCGACCACATTACCCGCATTGTCGTAACGGTGGATCGTCGGGTTGTTACGCCGATCGCGGGTAATTTGCGTATTGGCGTCGAGATCATACTCCATCGCAATCCGGTTCCCGGCCGCATCGGTGATCGCGGTCAAACGACCGTCGTCGTCGTACTCGTTGCGCTGAACGGGGTTCCCTGCCGGATCGCGGATCTCGGTGAGGTAATGCTGGGCGTTATAGGCGATCTCGGCGCGGTTGTTCTCCGCGTCGATCACGGCGGCGAGATTCCCTGCCGAGTCATACTGGTAGGTGACGGTGCGCCCGGCGGCGTCGGTGATCGACGTGATCCGGTTCTGGCCGTCGCGGACGAAGGTCACGCCAAGCCCATCGGAGCGGGTGAAGCCGCTGGGGGTGATATCGATTCGCAGCCCCGAGGGATCGATCACACTGGTGAGCTTGTAGCGCACCGACGCCTGCTGGGTGCTGGTGAAGTTGTACTGATAGCCATCGGGCGCCCGATAGCTAAAGCCAGACGGGTTATAGACATCGAAGTCTTCATCCAGGATCTCGTCCCCGAGGAACCAGAGGGGGTCCTTGCCGCTCGGGGTCAAGGTGCCGACATCGGAGTCGCCCACCGGCTCGTAGCGCATGCCAGTCGGTCCGTAGGTGGTAAACGGGTAGAGTTGCCGGGTCTGCGGGTCCGGTCTGGCGCTGAACTTGACCTCTTTGTTATCCCCAAGCCGGATGGTTACGAAATGAGGTTGAGTTGGCACCAACTGATAACTGGGGATGAAGCCGCCTAAGGAGACTTGCTCCCAAGCCGTGCCGCCGATCCGGTTGGCGACCAACTCGGCCCGGCTCAGTTCAACGCTCCAACCATAGCCGAAGTCGCCAACCGTACCGCGCTTGCGACTGTCATAGGTGCGGGTCACCGAGACCGGCAGCTTGCCGACGGGGATCGTCTTGTCCTGGAAGGACACCGTGAATACCCCAAGTTTGAGTTGGCCGACCACGTTGATCAGGGTGGTCACGCTGGCGGTGCGGCCATTGGCATCCGACGCCGCCAGCCGGACCTGGTAGTAGCCGTTCTGCAACAGGCTGGTGTCGAGTGTACCCAGAGTAGCGCCGACGACCGCGGCATCGCCGGTTGCGAAGGTCGTGAAGGTGCTGGATTCCAGCGGGGCGAAGGCCAGGCTGTACTGCACCAGCGTCGGGTCGTCTGCCGTACCCGTGATGGTGACGGTACCGGAGACCTCGGCGCTGTCCGTGGGGGCGGTGATCGACACCGTCGGCGGGGTGTTGTCGCTCGCGGGGTCGATGGCGCGGAAGCTGGTGGTCTCGACGGTCTCGTTCCCGGTGGGATCAGTGACCCGGGCCACGGCTGTATAGGTGCCGATGAGCGGTGGCAGATAGGTCGCCGTGCCGGCCGCGTTCAAGGGCAGCGGCGTGCCATTGACGGTCAGGCCGCGCGTCGCCACGGCCACGGCATCCGTCGCCGCCACGGTGATGGTCACCGTATTGCCAATGACCACCGTGCGGGGTGCGACCGTGAGCGTCACCGTAGGCGGAGTCGTATCCGGTGTGCCGACCGCCTCGAATGAGGCAGTCCGGGTAGTCAGATTGCCGGCGGGGTCGGTCGCCCGCGCCGTGACGGTATGGGTGCCGGGCACATAAGGCGTGTAGGACGCCTGACCGGCGGCGTCCAGCCTCAGGACGGTGCCGCCCGGGTCGGTCGGGCCGGTGACTGTCAGGGTGAGGCCGGAAACGGCCACGTTGTCGGTCGCACTGGCGGTGATGGTGACTGGGTTGAGGAGATCGACGGTGCCTGCCGAGAGGGAGAGGGCGACGGTCGGCGCCACCGTATCAGGCGAGACCGTGAACGTAGCCGAGGCAGTACCCTCGTTGCCGGCGGCGTCGGCAGCATAGCCGATGGCCGTCTGTAGACCCGTTGCGACCGCGACATAGGTGGCCCGTCCGGTCGTGTCCAGCGGGACCGGAACCCCGCCGACCTCGAGCCGCCGGTCCATGACGCCGCGATTGTCTGTCGCCGCAACCTGGATCTGCACGGACTGCCCGACCAGGATCGCGGTGGGGGTGACGGTCGTCGTCACCGATGGGGCCGTGGTGTCCTGCACCAGCACCGTGAAAGGAACACTGCGCGTCCCGACATTGCCGAGCGAGTCCTGTGCCGTTACCGTCGCCAGATGGACACCGGCCAACGTGGGTACGAAGCTGGCTGAGCCACCGGATAGGCTGAGCGTTTCTTCAGATGTGTCCGGTTTGCGGATCTTCATCTCGGTAGCCGCCACCCCGTCCTCGTCGAAGACCTCGACGGCAAAGGTCACCGGGTCGGTGACCTCAACGTAGGTAGGCGCCCAGCTCAGGCGGATGCGGGGGAACGCGAGGTCGTTGACTAAAAACCGGTTTTGCCCGGCCGGGGTGGCCAGGACCAGGTCCAGGTCGAAATCGCGGTCGGCGTCCACCAGGAGCGCCGCGAAGCTGCGTCTCAGGTCCGCCGGGAGTGTGGAGGCAGAGAAGGTGCCACTGCCGTTGTTCAGCAACAGGTCGTCCTGGCCGGCATTGGCGATGACCAGGTCGATAGAACCATTGAAATCGATGTCGCCGACGGCGACGCCGATGGCGTATTGCGCACCGGCCGGGAGCCGTGCTGCGCTCTCGTTCGTGAACAGGCCGCCGTTGTTCAGCAGGACGGCCGGACCCGCGGAACCGTTGGCCAGCACCAGGTCCGCATCCCCGTCGCCGTCCAGGTCCGCGAAGAACGCACCCAAACTCTCGCTGATGACTGTCGGCAGGCTGCCCGCGGTCGCGTCGGAGAAAAAGCCCAGACCGTTGTTACGATGCAGGCGATTTTGGGCGTCGTCGTTGGCGAAGAAGAGATCGACCGCGCCGTCGCCGTTGATATCGGCCACGGCCACCGACGTGGTGGGATCGGTATCGGCGGCCAGGCGCCCGTCGCTCAGGTCGGTGAAATGGCCGCTGCCGTCATTGAACAGGAGGCGGTTGCGCGTGCCCCGGTTGGCGACGACAAGATCGAGGTCGTCATCGTCGTCGAGGTCGGCGGCGACGGCGGCCGTGCCGATATCGGCATCCGGTGGCAGGCGGGAGGCGGTGGCGTCCAGGTAGGCGCCGGTGCCATTATTGATAAGGAGGCGGTCCTGCCCCGATGCGTTCGCAAGGAAGAGGTCGAGATCCCCGTCTCCATCCAGGTCGGCCAGCACGACGCCCAGGGTCCTGGAATCCAAAGCAGGCAGACCGGCGCTTGCGGTAAAGGCGCCGTCGCCGCCGTTCGCGGCATCGTTAAGCAGCATGAGGGGCGATCCGCCGTTGCCGACGATGAGGTCCGCATCGCCGTCATGATCGACATCGCCTTGAGCCAGGACGTAACTGTCGTCGATGGCAGCGGGGAGTCGTGTCGGGCTTTGGTCCTCGAATGCGGCAACCGATAAAGGGACAGCCAAAAACAGGATGGCCAGTGCAGGGTAGGAAAGACGGCGCCAGCAGCTTCTCAGTCGCGTATCCACGTTCCACCCCCTCCACTTGACGTGGGTGGGAGGATCCGGCATCCGGGGGGCTGCGCACAAATCGGCATCGTGAACCGAACTGCACGCGGCCACCTCCAGGAATTGCAACGGGCCTCTCACCCTGACTATTACCCTAGACTATCAACCTGTACCCGTGCTTGAACGGTTGCGAAAATACCCGTGAAGGCTCACGGCAGACCACCGAAGTATATTCGCTTCCGAGAGTCTAAAACACAGGCACCCACATACCGCGCGTCAAGTCATCTTTTGGCAAAGATCTGCCGCAGATCGGCATCGTCTTTAGCAACGCGCATCCGCTGCGTCTGCCGCGCGATCCTGCTGAAACCAAGTAATACCGGGGCGATCAGCAGCAGGGGCGCCGGGGTGGGCACCGTGACGCCACGACTGCTCAAAATCCCGTACATGAAGATACTTGCGTTCGAGTCCGGGTCAGTTTGGGTCAGATAGAATCCATCCGCTGGCCGCACCGCGCTGACCGTCAGGCTGATCGACGCCTCATCCCCAGTGCCGAGGAGGAAACGCCAGCCCAAGGCCATCGAAACGTCGTCCGGGCCGGTGATGGTGTCGTTCCCACTCGTGAATACAAGGTTGTCGAGTAGGCTATCGTGGGGGTCCGATAGCTCCAAATGGTTGTAGATATCGCCAACGTAAGGTCCGGAGCCGCCACTTTGGCCGAAGCCCGGTTCATCGATCTCCCAGGTCTGGCCGACTGAGGGACTGCCGGAGGCACTGCCCGTTTCGTTGTACCAAAGATTTGCCAACTCATCGATCTCGTGGTCCAGAAACCAGCCAACAAAATGGTCACCGGCGCCGGTTATGATGGTTGTCAAGGTTCCGAGCCCGGTTCCGAAATCGAACCCAGTGGTCATAACGTTGGCGGGGAGGGTACCGCCGATGCCGTAGAGATCGGCATCTTTCTTCAGCGCCCAGTCGGCCAGATCGACCGTGGCTGCCGTCGCCCATCGGCTCGCGAGCAACAGGGTGATCGCCGCCACCACGCATCTAGCCTTCGCCTTCATCACGTCAACCCCAGGTCTATACGCTTTATCTAGGAGCTAAGCAAATCTCGTACCCTTACTCGAAGATTAGATATTTCTATTATTTCTCAAATAGTTGCACAACACGACGGATAGATGACGGAGAGCAAGTGTAAAAAAAGCTGACAGCTTCCGGGCACAGTTGCCCGCTGATCAAAAACGCACCGCGGTGTTAGTCGGTCTCAGCCCCACAGGATCGAAGGTTGATTTTTTTCACGCGCATTAGCCTGACATAAAGTGAACCCCATGTCCAGGACAGCTTTCCATCGAATTTCAGCTGTCGTGCCGACGTTCATCGCAGCGGTATGGCGCTGCCCCAGCCGCGGCGGAACCGTCGTTCACGGCGGCATCCCGGTCCCCGACCGATGCACGTCGGCGCTGTCGGCCTATCGGTGGCAGCGATACGGGAGAAGGGGAATCGCTCGCAGAACAGCCCAGCGAGGAACACCAGGAGTGCGGCGAGCACCAGTGCGCGCGGCAGGCGGCCGGTCAGGCGGGGCAGGGGAAGGCCCCCGTCCTGGGCCGACCAGGGTACCAGGAGCCCGGCCGCGACGGCGCCCCCCGGTCCTTCACCCAGGCCGTGACCGGGGGTGAATTCCAGGTCTGGCTGATACCACAGGTCCGCGGCCCCAGCCCCGGCCTCGGTCGCCAGGATGCGATAGTGTCCGACCGGCCCATCGGGCAGCCGGGCGGTGTAACGACCAGGGGCCGCGGGCTCAGCCTGGACCTGGATCTCACGTCCTTCCGGGTCCTGGACCCGCAGTGCCAGGGGTGTGGCCGGGGACCAAGTGCCCGCCGGTTCAACCCGGTCGATCTGGAGCCGACGACTGCCATCCGGTTGCAGGTCCAGCCGGGCCGCCATGGGCTCACCGCCGCCGGCCGCCCAGTCGACCAGACCGCCCAGGACGGTCCCCCAATGTGACCAGGTTGGCCAATCGGGCGCCCAGTCGCCGAGCCCGGCCGGTAGGGCCAGGACCCAGCCAGCCCCGGCGCGATGGGCGGCGAGCAGGGGGTCGCCATTGGGCGCTGCCAGATAGACCCGCGCCCCCTCCCGCGCGCGGGTCACGGGATAGGCCGCGAGCTCCGGCCAGGGGGCCACCGGCGCGGCGGCGAACGGCAGGGGCTCCAGGGCCTGCGGCCGGATCGGGCCTGACTCGATCGGGTCGCGTCGCCGCTCCACCTCGGCCTCCATGAGGCGCGGCAGTTCCAGGAGATCGGCCACCTCCTGGTAGCGCCCCCCCGCGGCCTGGGCCAGTGCGCGCAGGTTCGCGCCCGCCGCCGCATCTCCCACCGCCAGGACGCTGAGTTTGACCCCGGCCGTCTTGATCCGACCGCCGAGGTCAACGGCGCGCTCTGGATCGGTGACCTGGCCGTCGCTCACCAGCACCAGGAGCCGTTGATCCGGGACCGGCGCGGCGAGCAGGCCCAGGGTCCGGTCGATCACCGGGGCGAGCCGGGTGCCGCCCCCAGGGCTGGGGTGCCAAGCCTCGGCCACGTCCCGCGTGCCCGCCCCGCGGACGGCGAGTGGCAACACGACTCTGGCCTGGACATCGAAGACCAGGACGGCGCTCTGGTCCTTGCTCCCCAACTCGCCAACGGAGGCAGCCACGGCCGCGCGTGCCAACTCCAGACGGGTGGTCCCAAGCCGGGTCGGCTGGGCCATACTGCCGGACGTGTCGACCGCGTAGATCACCGCGGCGGCGGGGGTCCGATCCGGGGCCTGCGCGGTGACCGGGAGCAGCGCCTCCAGGGTCGAGTGCCGGTAACCGCCGGCGCCGAAGGTGCCGGGTCCGCCAAGCAGGATCAGGCCGGTGCCGCCGCGGGTGACCGCCCGTTCAATGCTCGTCCAGGCCGCGGGGCTCAGTTCGGCGGGACTGATGCCCTCCAGGATCAGGACGCCGAGCGAGTCCAGGCGCTTGGGGTCGAACCCGGCCGCGTCAGTCACCTCGACCGCCCAGCCGCCGGCCGTCAATGAGCGCGTGACGGGGGACTCCGCGGGGCGTCGTGCCACCAACCCCAGGCGCGGCGGGCCCGCCACGTTCAAGATCAGGCCACGGCGGTCGTTGCCGGCAAGCAGGTCCCCGGTGGCGCGCACCTGCGCCGTCACCTGATGGAACCCGGGGGCTAGTCGGTCGTGCCCCAGACCCAGCTCAACGAGACGAATCTGATCCTGCTCCAGCGCGACCTGGCGTTGCAGCGCAGGGCGACCGTCGCGCATTACAAGGACCTGGGCGTCCTGCAGGGTGCCAGCCGAGATGCCGACTGTAGCGACGATGACCCCGTCGGTTCCCGATTTGACCTCCAGTGAGGTGACGCCGGCGTCGGTAAGCGTCCGGCCGCGGCTGGGGTCCCACCATAAGACCGGGATCCCCGCTGGCACAAACCGGCGCAGGACCGGCGCGGCATGGCCCAGGGTCTCACGTCCGTCGGAGATCAGGAGTACCAACCCCGACTCCCCGCGGCCCAGCAGTTCCCGGGCCTGGGTCAGTGCCGCGGCAATGGCCGTGCCCGTGTCGTTCAGCGGGAGATGGCGCGGCAACCGTTCGGTGTGATCGCCGGACAGCGGCCCCACCCGATCGAGCGCCCGCCCCCGGATCTCCACCACCGGCCTGGAGCCGATGCGGACGACCGACAGGCGGCTGTCCGGGGGCAGTTCGGCGAGCCTGGGGATGAGGTCCGACCAGGCCTCATCCATCCAGGCACGCGGCATACTCGCCGACTCGTCGAGTAGTACCAGCAGGTGGACCGGCCCCCTGATCGCAGGCAGATAGGCGGTGATCAAGGCCCCTATGGCCAACGCGATGGCGGCGAGCCGAAACCAGACCCCGGACCGGACCGGCAATGGTGCAGACCAGTGCTTCATCCTGGTCTATTGGCGTTCATATGCGGGGCTACTGCCAGTTCCCGGGCCCCTGGGCGCCGGGACCCCAGGCGCGGCACATCGAGCCCCAGCAGGGCGATGGCGGCGATCAGGGCTAAGGGCCACAGGGGCCTGGGCGGGGCCTGGCTGGAGTCCCGGTGGACCACCGGGGTGGCCGGCGGGAGCGGACCCGGCGCGACCCGCACCGCCGCCGGCGGTCGGACGACGCTGGCGACCGGATCAAGGAGGTCGCGCCCACTCAACCGCGCCAGCATCCAGTCGAGTAGCAGGGGTAGCCCACCCGCCCCGACGGCGTCTGGCCGGGTGTCGAACAGGCCGACCAGGCGGTGCGCCGCGGGCTGTTCGATGATCAGCGGGTATCCGCCCGCGGCGAGCAGGATGGTCCCGGCCGGGCCAGGGTCCAGGACCAGCGGGGACCAAGGCTCCGCCGCCGGAAGTTGGGGATGGGGACCGGGGACCGACCAGCGAACCGACCCGGCCGGGGCCTCGATCAACTGGCCCGGCGGCAACCAAAGGGTTGGTGGGCCTGGTGTCGGAGGCTCCTCCGCCCGGCACCAGGCCCGCAACGCGGCGGGTTCCTGAGGGTCTTGGGCGGGGTCTGGTCGCAGTGCCGGGTGGGCGACGAGCAAGGCCATGACGGTGGTCGCGCACGGCCCCGCGACCTGGACCCGGAGCGGTACCAGTGGGTCCAGGTCAACCAGGAGCCGGTCGTCGGAAGCCAGGGCATCCGCCGGTGTCAGGTTCGCCGCCAGTGTACCTGGTCCGCTCCACGGGACTCGCCAGGTGCGGCTGACCGTCGCCCCGGCTGGGACTTGCAGCACTGCCTGTCCCAGGGTGCGTCCCCCCGCGATCAGCGTGAGGGTGCGCTCGGCGGCCTGTTCTCCGCGGTTGACGACCGTCACCAGGGTGTCCAGACTCGCCAACGCATCCAGGGCCGGGCGCGCCGCGAGCCGCGTGATCCCCTGGTTTTCGGTGACGCGGCCGAGTCGGAAGACCCGCTCGAATGGACCCAAACCCGCAAGTCCGGCCGAATCCGCGCTGCCATCGCTGACCAACCAGCGTCGGGGGCCGGAGGACCCCGGCAATGGCGCCAGGGCCGCCCCCGCGTCCAGCGCCTCGACCGCCAATTGCTCCAATGCGCGGGTCAAACCAGCCAGGTCCCTGGCGTCCAGGTCCGGCGGCGGGTCGTGCCCGGCGGCTGGGATCAACCGCATCCGGGGGTCTTGCTCGAGAACCAATGCCTGGTGTAGCGCCAGTGCCGCCTGGTCGACCCGCCGTTGACCGTTAGCCTCCTGGGTCAGCAGACTGGGGCGGTTGTCCACCACGACCTCTACGGGCCTCAGGTCGCGCGTCCGCCACCCCGGGTCGGCCAGGGTCAAGATCAGGAGTGCGGCGGCCAGGGCGCGCCGGCGCCAGGCCGGGTCCGGCGGGCCAAACCGCGCCCCGGTCTCACCGCGTATCGGTGTATCCCGCCACAGAAAGGCCGCGGGTACGACCCGCAATGGGCCGGCGCCGCGCCACTGGTGCAGAACGCGGATCAGCGGGACCAGGGTCAGCCCCGCGAGCCAGGCGGGTGAGACGATCTCAATCAAGCGCTTCCGCCCGCCCGGTCAGGTGCCGCAGCAGTGTCCGCTCCCAACCCTCAGCGGTCCCATTCGCCCCATTCGCACGGTTCCCAACGAGCCCCGTGCCGAGGTTCCACCGGGTATAAGGGATGTGGCGAGCCCGGCAGTGGCGCTCCAGGTCCCGGTTGAGCGCTTGCCACCGAGCGAGCGCTGCCGCCCTGGACTCGACGGTGACGATCAGGGGCCGTCGCCCGCCGTCCTCCACGTCGGCGATGACCTGCTCCCCCAGTGGCAAGGTCGGCGGGGCGGGCGCCAGGTGCAGTACCTCTACCCCGCCGCTGGTGGCGCTCAACTGGTTCAGGGCGGGGATCATCCCGTCCGGACGCAGGTAATCGCTGATCAGGATGGCCCGCCGCCCAGGGTCCAGGAGCGGCCGACAGCGCTCCGGTTCAGAGGCGCCACCTGCACCCTCCGGTTGGGCCTGACCCAGGGCCCGGACCAAGGCCAGAAACGCGTGTTGGCCGCGTCCGGGCTGGACCAGGTGGTCCAGCCGCGCGCTGAACAGGGCGAGCCCCACCCGATGCTCAAAGTGCATGATCAGGTAGGCGAGACCCGCTGCGAGTTGGAGCGCCCGCGGCCACAGGTCGGGTACCAGCGCCATGGAAGCGCTGCGGTCCAGGCAAATCACCCACTCGCCGGCGCGCTCGTCACGGTAGCGCCGCACCAGCGGGTGACGGGAGCGGGCGCTGGCACGCCAGTCCACCCGACGCGGGTCGTCCCCCGGCAGCAAGGGGCGGTGCTCCTGAAATTCCAGCCCATCGGCCACCGCCCGCGGATGGTGCAGCCCCCCCCCATGGGCCAGCGGCTTACCGCCCCGGATGGCAGCTACCGCCCGCGTGAGTCGCTCCAGACGCCCGAGGTCGAGGCCCGGAATCGGCCCGGTGGAGCGATCAGGCTGGTGGCGCTCCGTCACCAGCGTTTCCGCCAACCGGTCAGGATGCGGCCGATCAATGCCTCCGGGTCCTCGCCCGCCAGTTCAGCGTCCATACTCAAGAGGACGCGATGTCGCAGGCAGCCGGGGGCGACCGCCGCCAGGTCGTCCAGCGTCACATGGGCGCGGGTCCGGGCCAGGGCACGGACCCGGGCGGTCCGCAACAGGGCCTGGAGGGCTCGCGGGCTGGCGCCGTACCGGACCAACCCGCGGGTCTGCGGATCAGCATGATCCGGGTGGGTGGCGAGCACCAGGTCCACCGCTGCGCGCTTCAGATGATCGGCGATCACCACCTGGCCGGCGAGGTGCATCAACCGCTCGACCCCGGTTGCGTCCAGCAGGGGCTGCAAATGCTCGGACGGCTCGCCGTCCAGGGTCAGGTCGACCATGGCGAGCAGCCCGGCCGCGTCCGGAAATCCCACGCGGAGCTTCATTGAGAACCGGTCGAGTTGGGCCTCGGGGAGCGGGTAAGTTCCCTCCACCTCGATGGGATTTTGGGTAGCGATCACCCAGAATGGCCGTGGCAAGGGGTGGGTGCGCCCCCCCTGGGTCACCTGGCGCTCCTGCATCGCTTCGAGCAGGGCCGACTGGGTCTTGGGGGTAGCGCGGTTGAGCTCGTCGACCAGCACCAGGTTGCCGAAGACGGGGCCAGGCATGAAGACCAGTCGGCCCCGCTGGGCACCGGGGTGATCGCCGCCGGTGTCCTCATGCAGCAGGATCTCGCTGCCGGTGATGTCCGACGGCATCAGGTCCGGTGTGCATTGTACGCGTGAGAGGTCCACCCCCAGGACCCGGGCCAGTGCCTTGACCAGATGGGTCTTGCCGAGCCCCGGCAGGCCCTCCAGCAGGACATGCCCGCCCGCCAGCAGGGCCCACAAGACCTCGCCGACCAGGGTCGGCTGGCCCACGATGGCCGACTGAATCGAGCGATCCAGTTGGCCGAGCAGGGCGGCGGCGTCGGCTAAGGCCTGCTCAGTGGATAGGGATGTCAAGGTGGTCATCGTGTAATGGCTATTCACCCGTCATTGAGCGCGAAGAGAGTTCAGTTCGATAGCGGGCGAGCAGGGCGCGTTGGGCGGCCCCCAGACCCGCGTCGAGCCGGGGTGCCGGTGCGGCGGCCGGTGCCGTCCGTGCCGGGCTTGGTGCGGGAGCAGCGGCCAGGCCGGGGGCTACCGGGTCGAATGGGTGTCCCGCCCGCCTGGGATCGGCGCTGGGGGCGCCGGTCCGATCCAGGGGCTGGCGACCGAAGGCAACTGACGGTATCGCCGGGGCTACCCCTTGATCCGCTGCCGCATGGTCCTCGTGGCGGGGGGCGACCTGGGTCCCGGCACCCTGGGCGCCGGCCGCCCCGCCCGCCTGGGTGCTTGGGCTGGTCCCGGCGTCTGTCACCGGCGTGACCGGCCGACCCTGCGGTGCCCCGGCCTGGGCGCTCCCGGTTGGTTGCACGGACGCGGGGTGGTTGGGGACGACGGCCCCGGGTCCCAGGTCAGCGGCGCTTGTCGGTCCCCCGTCGCGGTCCTCATCCCGGATCGACTCTAATCGCCCGTGCCCGGTCTGATCGCCTCGCGGGAACTTGGAACCTGGCGCCACGGGCGCCACGGGGGCCGTGGCGGAGTCGGCCGGTGGGCTCAGGTCAGCAATGGCCGCGGCCAGCCCGACTCCCGGCGCGGCTTCGATGGGCGGGGGCGACGCGGTGTTGGCGGCTCGGGGGGCCTGTCCCGCGGACGCAGACAGGATGCACCAGAGGATGGTCGCCCCGCAGAGCAGCAGGGGCGGCAGCAGACCGACGGGGGTCGGTTGGGGGTGCCGGGCGCGCACCCGGGCCTCCCATTGCGGCAGCGCCCGTTCGGCCTGGCGGACCACGATCAGCCCGGCCGCGGTCGCTGGCTCCCCCCGGTGGACGATCTCCCAAGCGGTGATCAAGAGTTGCGCGGCGTGCGCCCAGGCGTCCGCGGTGCGGGCGGCCATCGCGGCACTCGGGCGGCGGCGCGCGGCCAGTGCCCCCGCCGCGAGCACCGCAGCGGTGCCGAGCAGCCCCGGCAGCCAGGGCATGATGGCCCCCAGACCATAGCCGGCAACAGGGCTGCCCAGCCAGAGGCGCAGCCCGCCACCGACGGACAGCACTGCGGCCGACCCATAGAGCCCAAGCCGCAG
This sequence comes from Candidatus Thiodictyon syntrophicum, assembly GCF_002813775.1. Taxonomy (NCBI): domain Bacteria; kingdom Pseudomonadati; phylum Pseudomonadota; class Gammaproteobacteria; order Chromatiales; family Chromatiaceae; genus Thiodictyon; species Candidatus Thiodictyon syntrophicum. The sequence goes on along the minus strand of NZ_CP020370.1, from coordinate 3,582,920 downwards.
CAGGCGCACCGACTCCTGGCGCCACAGACGGGCACGCACCCGCGCTACCAGTCCCAGGATGCGCACGGGTCCGTCCATGGTCAGGACCCCGACGCGAATGGTGGGGACGCGTCGCCCGGGAGGGTTCGGTACAGGTCGAACAGGGCGAGCAGGACCAGTAGGGCCAGCCCCCGCAAGGTCGCGACCGCGCTTGGACTCAGGGAGTCGGGGAGGCGCCGGGTCAGCCGACCGGTCCCCTCCAACAGCAGCGCCCACAGGGCGACTGCCGCCTGCGTCCAGCCCAACTCGGTCAAGTTGACGGTGCCGGTACCCAGGGCCAGGAGCGGGACGGGCCAGGGCACCATGATCAGCATGGCCGCGGCGGCGAGTGCCTGACTCAGACGATACCCAGGGGTGTCCGCGCACCCGCCCATGGGCATGAGGACCAGGAGGATCAGCGCTTGACAACCGGCCAGCACCGGCACCACGGCGGACAGGTCCGGGGCCAGGGTGCCGGGTTGTGCCTGTCCGAGCAGCCAGAACGTGAACGGGATGCCATACAGCAATCCGGCGGCGATCCCGACCCGCGGGCCGGTCATGGCGCCCTCGCGGCAGGACGGATCACCAACCAGGCTGGACCCGGCGCGCTCGCCACCAGGGCGGGCCAGAGGTCGGGTGTCAGGTTGACCAACAGGGCGGGGGTCGAGCCCGCCGGGGGGGAGAACGACGGTGGCGCCGGGCAGAATGGGACCGGATCGCCTGGCCGCCTGGGGTTCGGTGGGGTCCCGGTCGGCGCGTCCCAGTGGGCCTCGCCGATTGGGAGACCCCTCACGGGCCAGGCACAGCCGCGGTCGAGCAGCCAGACCCCGGTCGGCGTCACGTCGCCGGGCTTGCGGATTGCGTAGCCGCGCTCGGTGACGCGCAGTCCCAGGTCCAGCGGTGCTCGGGCGACCCCGCGCAGGAGGTAACGCCGGCGTTGAAACAGAGGGCCGGAGCCCGGCAGGGTAGTCCCGGCCTCGGTCAGGTGCAATTGCATCGGCCCCTCATCCAGGGCCGTTGGGATGGCAGCGCCTGCCGACAGCCGGATCGGCTCAGGCGTGCGGCCCTGCCCGCGGGTCTGGATGAGGGTCACGAACCGCGCGACCGGGTCCCCCGACTCCGATTCCACCCAGGTCAGCGACCGGGCGGGGCCCAGGACTTGGGGCAGGGTGAGCCACACCAGGACCGTGGCGGCGCCGGGAACGGCGAGCACCCAGGAACCGGGGCGGCGCATCAGGAGCAGGCCAGTCAGCAGCATCGCGTAAGGCAGCAGGAGCAGTCCCGCCCGGCCTCGCTCGCTGTCTTGGCCGTCCCTGAGGGGCCAGACCCGCCCGATCTGGAGTGCAGCATCGGGCCAATCGACTGAGGGTGCGTCGCGCGGACTACCCACCTGATCCGGGTCGGCGGTTACGCCTCGTCCGCCGCACCCGCTGGCGGCGCGGATACGGTCGCGGTCCCGCTCCACGGCCTCGAACAGGTGAAGTGGGCGGCATTCGCCCAGATACAGGGCCAGGGCCTGGGTCTGCGCCGGGTCGAGGCTCGCCAAGTCCCCCGGCGAGAGTCTCAGGGCGCCGATCGGGCCGTAACCGTCGGTTGTCCGCGGCAGGTCTGCAGTATCAAAGATCGCTGTCGTTGGCCCCAGGTCTGACCGGTCCGGTCGGGACGATGCCATCAGGGGCGCCCGAGCGGGAACCGGGCGCAGTGTCAGAGACGCCCGCACCGATGTGCCGTCCGGCCACCGGGCGGACAGGGTCACTCGGCCGTCGGGGGCGGGGCGCAGGGGCAGGGCGAGGGTGCGGGTCCGCTCAGCCGGGACCTCGACCTCGGCGGTCAGGCTGAAAGTCCCGCTGTGGATACTCACCTGAGCGCCGCCGCCCGTCTCGCTGCGCAGCGCGATGCGGATCTCGGTGGTCCCGCCGGGGACGAACAGCCCCCCCCAGAGTGGCCGGGCGGTGAACGCAGGCGCGTCCGGGAGACCGGCCACCGCCGCCCCGCCCGGCCAGCCCAGTGCCGACATCAGCATCAGGCATAGGGCGGACAGCGCCGGGGATCGCCAGGGTGAAGGGTGAAGGGTGAAGGGTAAGCCGTGACGATGCCCCCTTTTCATTTCACTCTGCACCCGGCTCACTGCTCCCGGCGCCGCGGGCCGGGTCCGGCTCAAACGCACCACGTGTCAGGGGCTTGTCGTCAGTCCTTGCGCAGGACCCGATCCAGGGCGATGACGCTCCAGGCGGTGACCAGATTGGGGTCGCCCTCCCACCAGCGGCTGGACTCGGTGTTGATCCAGGAGCCGTCCGGCCGCTTCAGGCTGATGAGCTGACGCGTCAGGTCGTCGCGCCAGTTGTGGGGGGTACCTTGGGTGTCGGTCAGGGTGGGCTCGCCATAGGCCGCCATGGCCTTGGCGAAGACGTCGTAATAATAGAAGAGCCCCTGATTGTCCTTGGCCCCGGGGTTCTTCTCCACCGAGTAATTGGCACGGATCCAGTCGTGGGCAGCCTGGACCCGCGGGTCGTTCTTATCGGCGCCGGAGAACAGCAGGCTCAGGAGCCCGGCGCTGGTCATACTGCCGTAGGACACCGCGCCCCCGTGGGGACTGGACCCGGGCATGTAGGCGAAGCCGCCGTCATTGGCCGCCCAGGTCTGGTCATTGGTCTCGCTGTTGTTCTGGCAGCGCGAGATGAAGGTCAGGGCCTTGTCCCACAGCGGGTCCTTGGGGTCGAAATCGGTGGCGTGCAGGGCCTCCACCGACATATAGAGGTTGGAGAGGTCCGGGCGCTCGTCCCCGCCGTAACCGATGCCGCCGTAGTAGGGATGGCCGGGGTCGTAGCCCTCACCCGCATCGATCTGATGACCCTTGAGGAACTGTTGGGCGTTGGCGATGATCCTGGCGTGGGCCGGCTCCCCGGTCGCCTTGAGCGCCTGCATGGCGACCGCGGTGTTGTAGGCGCGGTTTTGGTTGCTCTCGCTGATCGATCCATCGGCATTGACGTGATCGAGCAGGAACTTGATCGGGCGGGTGATGAAGGCCCCGTCGGCCTCGGTGTAGTGGCGATAGCTCTCGAGATAGGCGCGCACGGCCAGCGCGGTGATCCCCACCGACTTGGACCAGGAGCCGTCCTGTGCCTGGGTGCCGCGCAGGTAGTGGAGTCCCTCGTCGACGGCGCGCCTGGCGGGCTCGACCAGGGCGGGATCGAGCCCGGTCGCGGCGACGGGCTTGGCCGGTGTCTGCGCCGTCGGCGCCGCCGCGGGGGGCTGCGCGGCGTCGGCTGTCGGTAGCGCAGCCGGGACCGCGGCGGCCGGTTGATCGGCCCCGCGTGTCAGAGGGCTTGCGACCATCAGGGCCGCGAGCGCCGCCACTACCAGGAGGCGGCGGGAACGATGACGGACTGGGCCGGAGACAGGGCTCATGCGGGGGACTCCAATTGGTTGGCAAGGGATGAATCCGGCCCGGTCGCCGCCCGGCGCGCGCGATCACCCAGCCGGTGGGCGGCGGCGAGCGCGGCGCTGCCGATGGACAGGTAGGCCAGGCACAGGACCGCCAGTGAGGGGTACGTGTAGCGGATGCTGCCCAGGGGCGACTGCCGATAGAGCCAGTCGTCGCGCGGATAGTCGACGGCCCCGGCGAGCCCCAGGGCGGTCAGCGGGTTCACCGCGACCAGCCACCCGGCAAGCGGCGCCCCCCGGTCCAGGGGGCCGGCCAGCCACAGGGGGGCGGCGGCCAGCACCAGGACCACCGCGAGTACCCAACCCAGGGCGCTTGACGGGTCCCGGGTAAACCGCATCAGGAGCCCGGCGCACGCGCCGATCACGAAGGTCGAGACCGCCACCATCAGGGCCCCGGCCAGCAGGCCCTGGGCGATCGGGGCGGGCCGGCCCAGGAGAACCGGCAGCGCCAGGGCCGCGAGCCCGGCCGCCGCCGTCGCCAGGACCACCCCGCGCAAGGGGCGCGGGCCCGCGGCCAGAGCCGTCGGCAGCACCAGCAGGCAGACGGCGATCAGGGCCGCCGCGCGATCGGTCAGCGGCACCAGACCGCGGCTCGCGAGCGATTCGAGGCGTCCGGCAATCAGGTAGGCCAGCGGCAGGCTCAGGACCGCCGCCAGGGCCGGGCCTCGCCAAGGCGCGGGCGGGCGGACCAGGCGCGCCCGCGGGTCTTGCGGACTAGCCACGAGGCCCGCGCGCGCCGCGGCCGCCGGCAGCGGTGATGATGGATGGGTTGGGCTGGTGCCGGTTCACCCGGCCCACTGCCGATCGTTGCCTGCCCCGTCTCATCGCGCGTCGGCCTGCCCCAGGTCTGTCAGACAGGCTTCGGCATAGCCGAGCAAGGCCTCGAACTGACGGTGGAAATCCATCTCCCGCACCCCGAGCGGGTTCTTGAAGAAACCCGCAAGGTGGGTCATGGGCCCGCTCTCGCCGCGGCGCTGGGCGAGGTCGGCAAGCCTCACCAGGTCCAGCACCAGCGGGGCCGCAAGGATGGAGTCACAGCCCTGCCAGGTGAACTGCATGGTCATGGGGACATCCAGAAAGCCCGTGAAGTGGATCAGGTCCCAGGCGGTCTTCCAGTCCCCGAGCGAGGGGACATAGTTGATGGTCACCCCCGCGTGGGGTGCATAGCCCAGGATGTCAGTGAGCACCCGTTCCTTGTTGCCGAGCTTGGCCGCGCGGTTGCGCGGGTCAGCGAGTGCGCGCCCGTCATTGTTGCCGAGCAGGTTGACGCCTTCCCAGCTGAGGACTTGCAGGTTGCGGTAGGCGAACAGGTGGGCGAGTGCCGTCTTGAGCAGGGTCTCTCCGGTCTTGCCGTCATCGCCGTAAAAGGGCACCTGGCGGGCGGCGGCGAGCGCGCCGATCCCGCCCCAATCACAGCCCGCGTTGGGCGTGAAATTGATGTAGGGGCAGCCCTCTGAGATGGCCGCCCAGGCGTAGCAGGCGGCGGGGCTCATCAGGTCCTTGCGGTCGTCGGCGATCATCCGCTCCAGGCCGGCCAGGTCGTCGCGCAACGGGGACGGGGCTGGCCCCGGCAGGCAGGACATGAGATTCACCACCACGACGCGACTCAGGTCGTGGCGTTGGCGAAAGCCTCGCAAATGGCCGCGCAATCGCTCCACCAGCAGGTCCAGGGGGGGTAGGGCGGCATCAGGCTCGCCCGGGTCCCAAGCCATATCCGACCCCAGGGCGATGTCCTCGTCGATGGCGTCGAGGTCCGCACTGACGGCGTCCAGCGTCTCGCGACTGATCGTCCGGGAAACCCGGTAGAGCGACAGGGCCGCCTCGGTCAGGCGGCGGGTACCGGTGTCGATGCCGCCGAAGCGCAGCGCGGCGGGGGCCGCCAGCGGCAAGCGCGCGAGCGGCGCGCGCGCCGTGATCAGCCCGGTGTCCGACACCAGAGCGCGGGTCAGGGCGCGTGCACCCACCATCAGGGTTGCGGCAATGTCGCCGCGGGCGCCGATGATCCAGACGCCGATGGGCGCGGCCTCAGTGGGTGTCATGGGTAATCGGGGTCGGCCATTGGATCACACCGCGGACGCGTCGGGAGTCTGGACCGGTGCCAAGCGGGCACTCGATCCGCCGTGGGGAGTCGCTGAGGGGGCGCTCCCCGGGGCACCGGGAGGGGGCGGTGCTGGATAGTATAGAGCACTGGTCATGCCAAGGCGTTAAGATCGGGACAGATGACGAGATTAATATAATTTACAGACTGCCCAGGGTCGCGACCCTGGCGAGCGAGACCGCGGCGCGACGCGAGGCGGCGGTCAGGTCGGACAGGTCGGCGATCAGGACCAGTGCCCGGTCGCGGCGTCCCGGGGCCGGCTCCGGGAGCCGCCAGTACACGGCGCGTCCAAGCTGCGCCTGCAGGCGCTGCTCCAGGATGCCCGAGTAGAGGCCATTGCCCAGCGCCCAGGCGCACAGGGCGGTGGCGGCGACGACCACGAGCAGGGGGGCGAGAAAGCGGCGCTGGATACTCATTGTCCTGGGGTAACCGGAAGATTGCGCGGGTGCGGCGCCGCCTCGGGGAGGCTGACCGCGGGAGTCTGACCCGACCCCTTAGGGGGGCTAGTATCGCAGATCCTGATACCATATCGAGCATGGCCGTGCGCTTCAAAAATAGACACGATCAACAGGATTCCTCTCGACTTGCAGTCTGGGACCGCCGACGAGATCATCGCCGCCTGTGCCAAGGCCCAGGCGCCCGACCAGCTCGCGGCCTATGCGCGCGCCCTGGCACAGGTCGGGGGAGCGCGTGGGGAGCGTTGGCTGGCCGACCAGAGCGGTGAATGACACCTTCGGAGGTTCAATTGACAACGTTGACCGAGACCAGTCCCACCGGGCCGGGCGTCTGGCTGGCCCTGCTGCTGACGCTCATCGCCCTGCCCACCACCGCCGAGGGTCCGCCGTCGCAGCCGGCGCCGCCGGCGGGGGTCCGGAACAGTGAGTATGCGGAGGCGGCGCCGACGGTCGAGCGGATCAGCGAGCATGAGGCGCGCATCGGCCGGGTTCTGGTGGACCGCCGGGCGCACCGGCTCGAAGTCCCGGGTAAGGTGATCCGCCTGGACCCCCCGCTCGAGTTCCTGGCCATCAAGCGCAACGGCGACAAGGGCTACGAGAGCCTGATCGAGTTGGACGCCACCGCGGTCGAGTTCAATACGGCGTGCATCCTCATCGGCCTGACCCAAAACCAGGCGACCCATCCGGCCTTCCAATCGGAGAAATCCCCGGTCGGGGGCGATCGGGTGGGGGTGCGGGTTCGTTGGCAGGTCGACGGCAAGGACCAGGAGGTCGAGGCCTCGCGCCTGTTGCGGCTGGAGGGGCAACCCGTCGAGGCCCCGGAATGGGTCTATACGGGTTCGGTCTTCTTGCCGGACCGCCGCTATCTGGCCGCGCTCGACGGGACCCTGATCGGCTTCGTCCACTCCCCGGCGAGCATCATCGAGCACCGCACCGGGCTGGGGCTTGGACACTGGGGAGCGGTTGGGGGAGATCCCGCGGTCTGTCCGCCGGTGGGCACCCCAGTGGTGTTGACGGTGCAGGTCGAGTCAGTGCCGGTGCCTGACCCGGTCCAGCGGTAAGACAGTTGGCAGTTACGTCTTTGCCTGAGCGTCTCCTCAGTCGGAACGCGCTGCGGACCCGGGGGGCCCTCATCTGCGCCCTCCTGCTCGCGGCCGGCGCCGCCCGCCCGGCCGCGCTGGATCTGGGCTCCACCGGGGACCATGTGCGCGTGATCCTGGATACCTCCAAGTCCATGTGCGGCGCCGCCTGCGGCTGGCAGGACCCGCCGAATGATCCGGGCCGACTGGCGGTCCTGTCGACGCTGCTGCTGCACGATCTGCTCAAGCCAGACCCCAACAAGGCGGAGAATCCGGACAGCTTCGCGGTGATCCCGTTCGACCACGCGAAATGGACCGCCGAGCTGCCGCCGCCCGCCACGGTGACGCCCCGGCGGGCCAAGGGGATGGCCGCGCGGGCACAGTTCATCACCGCGTTGAGCCCGGCGCAACTGCCCCTGGATGTGATGAATACCTATTATTCACCGGGCATCATCCAGGCCCTGGCGGACCTGCCCCCCTTGTCGGGCACGGACAGCGCGGCGATGACCAGAACCATCGTCCTCATTACCGACGGGCTCTCGGTCAATCCGCAGGCCGACCAGGCCTATATCGAGACGCAACTCCTGCCCGCGCTCGCGGCCAAACAGACGCGCCTCTATGCGATCCTGTTCGGTCCGGATGCAACGAGCCGCGGCGAGGCCTTCTTTGCCGACATCAAGGCGGCCGACGCGGCCAATGTGCGCGCCGGCAGGTATGCGCAGCACGTCTTTCCCGATTTCTTCATCGTGCGTACCGGCGAGGAACTGCCCGCCACCATGATCCGGCTGTTCTCGCAGGGCTTCGGGTATCTGCACCTGCCCGACGACCGCAAGGACCGGGTCGGCACCGGCGCGCTCGGGCTCGATCTGCACCGGGGCGTGGGCCCGACGGAGGCGGCGATCGTGGCCCTGCGGCTGGACCCGGGGCGGCGCTCCACCCCCGCGGCGCCCAAGCTGACACTCTCCCCGCCCGCCGGCGGCAGTGTCAACCTCCAACACCTGCTGGAGGGGCGCGAGCCGGGCGGAAGCTTTTCGCTGCGCTGGGAACTGAAACCCTCGCCCGGCGACTATTCATTGCGCATCGACCAGGGGAGCGACGAGTCGGTCTTCGTCCTGCGCCCGACCAACCTCACGGTCGCCCTGCGTGAGCATCAGGAGCCGCCCGGCGGGGGTACGCGGCAGGACGCGGTGCCGTCCTGTTTCGCCCCGGGATCACTGGTGACCATGGCGGATCGGCCCTGTCGGCTGGATTTTCTCGTGGCCTCGGCCGCCGGTACCGCCGGCATACCGCCCAAGTTGACGCTGCGCTATTGGATCAAACAGCCGCGGCCGGGCGCCGCCGGCTATTGGAACATCAATGATGCCGATGGCGCCGGTATTGCCGATACGCACAATTGGGAGGACCTGGCCGCGGGCGGGCGGCGCTATTACTCGCAAACGCAGTTCACCAAAAACCAGTTGCCCGATGGTGCGGATACCCCCTATCAGGCGCATGTGACGGTGAAGGTCGATCTGGAGAACCGGACCGTCGCGGTGCGCGGCGCCGACGATCCATTCGTGGCCCTGGTCTATCCACGGCTCGGCCTGTCGCCGCAGCCGCCGGCCGTCAAGATCATGAATCCCACCAGCGGGGCACTGGGGCGCCGACAGGAGGCCTGCACCGCCTTCACCCTGACCGAGGACTTCGGGACCCGGTTGGAGAGTGCGCAGGGGAGCCAGGGCGGCGCGGGCATCAATGTCAGGGCCTTCCTGATCGCGGATCGTCAGGCGCTCGCCGGACCTTTGCGCGACGCCCGCTTCCGCCTGGATGGTGAGAGCATCGGTTTCCAGTCCGACCCATCGCAACCGGCCTCTCAACCGGGGCCGGAGTGGTCCAAGGGCAAGCAGCGGCGGCTTGACGAGTTGGTGCAGCGCAACGGGACCGGCGGCCGGCATGAACTCTGCGTGACCCTCGGCCCCTATGCGGACGGGGACCCGCTCACACCGCCGGCCCTGCGGGTGAAGTTCATCCTCGATCACCCGCCCTACGACCACTTCGACGTGGTCAAATCCCTCCAGGCGGAGGTGCTGGTGGCCCGCGCCCCGGGCCTGCGTTGGTGGTCGTTGCTGCCCCTGGTCCTGTTACTGCTGGGGCTGCCCCTGGCGCTGCTGCTGCTGCGCGCCCGCGCCGCCTTGCCGCGCGACCTGGGCTATGGCGTGGCGGGCAGCGCCCAGCCGCATCGCTTCACCGCCCGGGCCCTGCCGCCCGCCTCACCCCTGCGGCGGCTCTTCTCGCGCCGGGCGGAGCGCCAGGTGGTCGATAACCAGGGCGCCCTGCTGGGCTGGGTCCGGCCGCAAGGGGAGACCCTCTATGCCCTGCGGCTGGCGCGCGGTGTCACACTGTGCGACCGTGACGGGGGCGAGATCGAGCCCACCGCCGCCGGCTTGTTGCTGCTCGAAGTCCACAAACCCTATCGCCTGAGCAGCGGCGAGGACCACCTCTGGTTGCGGATGCAATTCCTATGAACATCAACCCGAACGTCGGGTCCGCTGCGCGGGCCTGGATCATCGTTCCGGCCATCGCGGTGTGTCGGTCGGCCTTCAGGCCGACCTACTGGGAGCGCCGCACCCCAGTGCGGCCCGCCCTGTCCGCAGCACGCAACGCCGCGGTCGCTCGCGAGATCGCGCCGCACTGGGGTGCGGCGCTCCCAGTGGCCGGGATTATGATCGAGGCCGCTGCGCGGACCGCCGCCCGCGCATTCGTCAAGGCGCTCGCACCCCTGGCACAGGCCTTTCATCCCCTGCCGCCGACGTTGCTCTACCTGGCGATCCTGGTGTCGCTCCCCATTCAAGCCGCGCCCGAGCCCCAGTCCGCCCCCCTGGCACGCCCCCCGCGCCACGTCGCGGTAGTCCTGGACACCTCCACCTCGATGCGGGCCCCCGAGAACGATCAGCCGCGCCTCGCCATCCAGGCCATCAAGATCCTGGCCGACCTGCTCGGCCCCGCGGATGACCTGACGCTGGCCTGGATGCCGGACAGTCCGGAGTGCGTCCTGCAGCCGGACCCGGGGCGGCGCCTGGACCGCGACGCGGGGGATCTCGCCGGCTTCAAACAGGCGGTGGATCAGCGGGCGCTCTATGGCGCACCGACCAATTTCATCGTACCCCTCTTGACCGTCAAGGAGGCGCTGGACGGCGCCACGGGGAAGGAGCGGCTGCTGATCGTCATCTCCGATGCCGGCCGTGACCTGTGCCGGGGGGACAGCAACCGGGTCCTGGGCGAGTTGCGCGCCGCCGGGGTCCATACCGCGATCGTTGGCCTTGGCAATCGGGGGCGGCCGGTCCACAGCGAATACGACATCCACACCGCGGCACAGAACCCCACCGAACTGCTGTCCGCCATCGGCGAGATCTACCAGCGCTTCCTGGGCGCCAAGGCCCCGGACTCCGGTCAACTGTCGCCGACCTCCACCCTGATCGAGACCAGGCTCGCCCCCTTCGTGGACGAGGCCTTCCTGCTGGTCGCGGCGCAGGGTCCGGTAGGCGGCATCGCGCCCGCCGCGGGCAACCCGGCCGCGGAGGCGCTCGAGCCCGACTATCGCGCCGGCGAGACCCGCGGTATCGACGACCTGACGCGCGGCTATCGCATCCTGCGCCTGCGCCGACCGCAGGCCGGCACCTGGCGCTTCGAGGTGACCGGCCTGACGGGGGAGGCCGGCTGGTACCTGATCCAGGACTTCTCGATCAGTCTGCGGGTCGTCACACCCGCCAAGGCGGCGCAAGGGGAGGACACCCTGGTGACGGCGCAGTTGATCGACGACCGGACCGGGCAACGCATCGAGCGGCCCGGGGAGATCCCGGGGCTCGCGGTGACGGCCCTGGTGGATGGCAAGGAGATCGCCTTTCGCGATGACGGCCAGGAGGGCGACCAGAGTGCCGACGACGGGCTCATGACCGCCCGGGTGCGCTTCATGGGGACCGGGCCCGTAACCTTCCCGGTGCGGCTGGCGAGCCGCTATCTCCAGGACGAGCAGCGCCAACAGATCCAGGTCGCGCCGGCCGCCTGGGTGCTCGAGGTACAGACCCCGAGCCAGGCCTTCATCGGCGATACCATCGCCGTCGCCGTCCGGCTCAAGGCCCTGGGCGCGCGCCAGGCGCTGCGCACGCCGGAGCGGGTGAGTGCAAAACTCCCCGACGGCCGCACCCTGGCGCTGCGCGACGACGGCCGCGATGGCGATCGAACGGCCGGGGACGGTGTCTATGCCCGTGACTGGACGCCGGGGCAGGTCGGGGTCCTGATGGTCGAGTACCGGGCCGAGGGGGGCACCGACTCCGCCACCGCCCAGGGGCCGGTGGACGTCAAGGGCACCATCGCCTTTGGACCGCCCGGGGTGCTGGACTATGGGCGACTCACCGGCCGCTCCCAGGGCGAGGCACCGCTCGATCTGGGTTTCATCCAGGCCCGGGGCCGCTTCGATCTGAAGCTCACGAGCGACTTCGCACAGTCCGGCGCCGTACTGGAAATCGACCTGGGGGAAGGCTACAAGCAACTGGGCGGGCGCCCGCTGGTCCTTGGCTTCGACGGCAGCGGGCAGCAGCGCTATCCGGTGCGGCTGCGGGTCGCTGCCTGTCCGGCGGCCTGCCGCCCGGACCAGGCCGGGTCCCTGGTAGTAGAGACACTGGACGGTCACGGCCAGACGCTGCGGGCCGCGGTCCCGATCCGGGTGGAGATCATTCCGGACCACTGGCTGCGCTGCTGGTGGCCGGTCATCGTCGCCATCCTGCTGGCACTGCTGGGCGCATTCATCCTCTACGGCATCCTGCGACCGGCCCGCTTCCCGCGTCCCCTGGCCGTGATCCTCTCCCCGGAGGCCGACATGGACGAGGGCTATCCATTCAACATCCGCTCCCAAAAGGGCGCACGCAGCGGCTTCTACCGCGACGCCCGCATCCATATCACCAGCGACTTCCAGTTACGCCGCGCCGCCGGCGGCGCCCTGGCCCGGCTGCGCGCCGACCGGCTCGGGGTCTTCATCCAGGCCTTGGCGGGCAACACCGTGCTCTATCTGGATGCCGACAATCAATGGGAGCCGCTGAGCACCGAGCAGGAAACCCGGGTCCGCTTCTCGACCCTCTACAAGAACGCCGCCGGGACCCTGTACTTCGAGTTCCGCAATCTCTGAGTCGTTCCTGGAGTCCAAGGCTTCAGCCTTGGCGCAGGTCGCACAAGGCTAACGGCCATGGTGGGACCGTCAGTCACCCGGACAATGAACGGCTGCGCAGGAGCGGCTCGCAGCCGCACTGCGAGGCCGCGGTAACCCGCCACGCCCCGGCCGCGACGCCGTGGCCCCAAGATCACGGGGTCTCCAACGCGGGCCGACAACCTCGCCCTAACGGCCGGGTCCGGTCGACGCCCAAAGTATCTGCCTTCCATAGGGAAACCGTCCGACAAGAGTTGTGATGATCCTCGCAAAATCAACGAAAATTGTCCTTGATTTATCTTTTTTTTTTTTTGCGAAACTAAATTTCAAGGTAGCCGTTCAGAGACCCCTTGACCGCTGCCTCCAGCCCGATCAGGATGTCCCCCTACGTTGCCCGATGATACCGCGCCACTGACCGATGCACCTGAGCGACCACAGCCTTGACCAGCTTGACGAAGCCTATGTCCAGACCCTGGACGAGGGTGCGTTGCGTGGTCTGTCGCTGCGGCTGTTGGAGGATCTGAAGGAAGCGCGCGAGCGGTTGCGGCAGAATCCGACCAACAGTTCTCGTCCGCCCAGCAGCCGTGCGCCCTGGGAGCGCCCGTCGGCGGGGGACGCGGAGGCGATCGAGGCGGCGGACGCCGACGCGCTCACGGCGAGGCAGGACGACGAGTCGCCGGACGAGGCGAGCACGCCCCCGGAAGATTCGCCCGGCACCCCCGAGACGCCCGCGCCAGCGCGCGCTGGGCGCGCGACCGAGAAGCCTAAACGCAACGCCGGCAAGCAACCCGGCGCGCCAGGCTGCGGGCGCACCCAGGTGTTCAAGGCGCAGGAGACGCTCCACCACCGTCCCAGCGCCTGTGCGGCCTGCGCCCAAGCGCTGGCGGGAGACGCGCCCAGTGTCGCCTACGCCGGCTTCCAGTCGGTCGATCTGGTGTGGGGTGATCCCGCGCAACCGGGCCTGCACCTGCGGGTCACCGACCATCGTTTTTATGACAGTCTGTGCGGCTGCGGTCATCACACGCGCGCGCGTCCCGGCGAAGGTCTGGTGGATGACTCAACGTTAGATCCGGTGGCCTTGAGCGAATGGCGGGTGGTCGGGGCGGGGCTGGCGACCCTGATCGTGGCGCTGCATCTGCGCTTTCGGATGTCGTACCGACGGATACGGGAGTTTCTGCACGACTGGCTGGGGTTGAGCCTGAGCGTCGGCACCCTGGATCGCACCCTACGCGAGGCCGCCGCCGCGGCGCTCCCGCTGGAACAAGAATTGATCGCGGCGGTGGTGGCCAGCGACCTGCTGCACGCCGATGAAACCTCCTGGCCGCAAGGCGCCGACTTGCTGTGGCTGTGGGTGTTCACCAGTGCCACCGTCACCTTGTTCGTGGTGGCCAAGCGCGGGCGTGAGGTGCTTGATCGCCTCCTGCCGGGCTTCGCCGGCTGGCTGATGAGCGACGGCTGGCAGGCGTATCGCCACCTGCCGCAACGGCTGCGCTGTTGGGCACACCTCACGCGCAAGGCGCAGGGGTTGATCGAGAGTTTCGATCGCGAGGGGCAAGCCTTTGGGCACCAAGTCCAAACCACTTTCGACACCCTGATTGGCGCCATCCATGCGGCGCGCGCGGGGCCGCCGGCCGAGCTGCCGCACATCCACGCCAAGTTGCTGGCCGAGTTGCATGCGGCCTGCGTGCAGCTGCTCGGGCACCGGCACGTCAAGACGCGCGCCTTGGCCGTCGAGTTGTGGAACGACTGGGACGCCATCTTTCGGGTGCTGGAGAATCCCCAGTGGCCGCTCACCAACAACGCCGCCGAGCGGGCGCTGCGCCATTGGGTAATCGCGCGGCGGATCATGATGGGCACGCGTTGTGATGCCGGGTCGCGCACCTTCACCCTGCTCGCCAGCGTGATTGAAACCTGTCGCCAGCGCGGCCATGTGCCGTGGTCCTATCTGGCCGGCGTGATCGCTGAGCGCCGCGCCGGTCGCGCCGCCGCTCCGCTGCCGGCTCCAATGCTGGGTCTCTGAACGGCTACATTTCAAGCACAGAGGAAAAAAGTTATATTCTTTATCGCCTTTCAGTCGGCGTGGGTTTTTCCGCATGCGCTGTCTGCATTGAACTCAACGGTGAAATGAATGAACAGCACTGTATGCCTGTATAATCGAGATGGGAAACCCGTGCAGCACAAGCGGGTCGCGATCTCAATATCGGGTGGTGGAATGGCCGACGCGGTTACCGACAGTTCTGGGTGCGCGGAGATCTCGCACTCATCAAAAGGCACAGCGAAAATCTATGTGAGCGGCCGTGAGGTTGGCTCGTTTTCCGCACCGGGACGGACGTCCGTGACGATATAGCAACTGCACTATCAATCGCGTGCCACGGTGGCCATCTTGAATTAATGGAAGAGAAGAATACTCACATGAAGGCACTCGCAATCATCGTCAACGTCTTCTTTCCCGGCATCGGTACCCTGCTGGTTAAGAAGTGGTGGCAGGCATTTTTTCAGATCGTGCTCGGGGCGATCGGGGTCATCCTGGCATGGACCGGCATTGGGGGTATTATCGGGGTGCCAATTGTTTTCATCGTATGGGTATGGGCCATTGTGAGCGCCGCCACGGCGCCGACCTGACCGCAAGTCCGCTGGATTGTCGGGTAATGCCAGTTGCCGGCATTGCCTTCCCGAAGCACAGATGATCGGAGATAGATAAGAATGTCATCCTATGTCGAAAGTGTTCTGAGTGCCAATGAAAAGGTTGAATACACTGCCAGCGTGAGCCTCTGGGCGATGCTGCCGCTGTTCGTCCTCGGCCTCGTCCTGCTACCCCTGTATGGTATCGGCGTACTCTTCTGGGTTGTCGCCTATCTGCGCTACATCAGCACCGAGCTGGTCATTACAAATAAGAAAATCGTGGCAAAGTTCGGATTCATCTCGCGCCACACCATTGAATTGCTGCTGCCGAAGGTCGAGAGTATTCAGGTCAATCAATCCCTTGTCGGCCGTATGCTCGACTATGGCTCAGTCATTGTCGCCGGCGCGGGGAATCCGCAGGCGCCGGTGCCCGGCATCTCGAATCCCATTGAGTTTCGCCGCAAGTTTATGGAGTTGCAGGAGACCTTCGGCAGTCGCACGTAGGCGGATCGGCAGGCCGTCCGGCTCGCCATTTTGCACAAAACGTCGCCGCCGACATCGCTGTCGTTCAATATCCTTGAGCGAGGGCCGTGGCGGTTTTCTCAACCGCTGGGACTAGGCCTTTCCGGGTTCCTGGCCCCTTTGGATTTGGTCTCCACCGGGCTGCGGACGTTGTGCTCGCACTAAATAAAAAAATCTTCAGGCGGGTTGCTTGTTATGGACGCATTGCTTGATCTCGTATCGCTGCTCGCCGGGCTCATAACCGAACTCTGGCTGAACAGTCGTGGCGAATTCTTCGCCGCCGCTGCGGTCGGCATCATCCTGGCTGCCTTTTCGTGGTGGCTCGCGTATTTTGTCTCCTTCAGTTTCAATCGCCAGTTTTCCTTTCGCCCCGAGCACTATTTCTACTGTGGCGTAGCTGCGACAGTTACCTTCTTTTTTTCCATCGTCTTTTTTGCTCTGCACTATACCGCAGACGTGGCTAAGGTAATGGTGTCCGCTTGGGAAGTCGGCATCCAGGTCGACCAGCCATGGGCCGACGACACCTTCCAGCGCGCCTACGAGGGCGTCCGCGCGCTGCACACTCCAATGGGCAAACCATTGGAGGACTTTTCCAAGCGGCCGGACCCGAAAACCGGGCTGCCGACCTCGATTCCCACAACTCAGGAAGCCTCGAAGCTCAAGGCCGCCGATATCTATGCCGAGGCCGCTGTCACCCATTTCCGCATCCAGCACCCGGTGCTGAGCAAGATCTTGTGGGCGCGGCCAAAGATTGCGCAGGATGAGATTTACGCCGACATGCATCGCGTCTTCGGCGCCGGCAGTCCGAATTATGACGCAAAGGATGCGGCTCGCCTGGCCGGCGGGGAGATACGCCGAGGCCTCGAGCAGCAGGTTCCAAGGATCGTCCTGTTGTCCCGCATCGCCTTGGTGATCGCCTTCCTGATTGTCCAGGGAATCACCTTCTTCCTGCTGATCCACGCCGCGCTTGCCGATATCAAGGTCCGGCGGGCGGCACCACCCCGCGGAGGTCGCTGACATGTCCCAGCACAACTATCTGCTCATTGGGCTGGGCGGCACTGGTTGTGCCGTCGTTCGGGAGTTGAAGAAGCGCCTCTATATCGAGTGGCGCTCCCGGGGAAATAGCGGCCCCTATCCCGAAATCTACCCCTTTATGGACACCGTGGCCGGGGAGCGTATCGAGTCCAGGATTGCCACCCTCAGCATCGACTCTAATAGAGATGACCTGGAGGGTGCCGGGGAGAGACTGCGCGGCTGGCGGGTGTTTGGCGATACGTTGCGCCTGGGGGATCGGGAAAAGGTACTCCTTGATCCCAGCGGGATCGGTCGCATCCTCTCCAGCGTGGAGCGCTACCCCGGCATCGAGCCATGGATTCGCCATGAACTCGACTTCGTCACTGACATCACCCGCGGCAGCACCGAGCCCAAGGGGTGCAATCAGATCCGCCGTATGGGTCGGCTCGCCCTGGCCAACGGCAACGGGATCACCAATGTCGTCGCGGCAGTGGCCAATCGCCTACAGGAACTGAGCCGGGGCGGGCAGGTCGGCGCCGAGATCCACTTGGCATGCACCCTCGCCGCGGGTACCGGCAGCGGTTCACTCATTGATGTCGTCAGCCAGGTCCAGCGCCATTTGCGCAGTCAACCAGGCACCTTCAACCTCTTTATTCACGGCTTCGTCACCGCCAAGGACGTCGGGAGTGTCAATGCCGGTAACTTTTACGCCAATCAATACGCGGCACTGTTGGAACTGAATGCCTTCCGCCTGGCAATTTACTCCCCCTGGGATATTGCTCCGACCGCGGGAGGCGGTGCGCGGCGCCTGGCGGTACCGCGCACCGGGGAACCCACCGGAGACCTGCAGGGAACCTTTAAATCAGTGGCCTTGATTTCGGATACCACTGAGGGCGGGCGTGACGTCCCATTGTCGCAGCAGGTCGAGAATGCCGCTGAGTTTCTGTTCCAACTCGCGGTGCGGCAGCTGGGCGATGTGCCGAAGCCGCTACGCGACGCCCTTACGCTGGAAGACCGTCCTCATCCTGCTGATGTCAACGGCGGGAGCCGATCGACTGCCTTCATCGGCTACGGTGTGCAGCGGGTGGCGATTCCGGAGCGTGAGATCCGGGAGAAGCTATCCTACTCCTTCGCGCGCCAATTCGTTCTGAAGGTCCTCTATCATAACTGGGACAGTCGCTACCGGGAGAGCCCGCGGTCGTTCGCCCGTGATGGCTTTGTCGATAGCCGCCGGGGCCTGTGGCATATCACCCGTGACCATCTGTGCCTGGACCTCGTCGATGACGCGAGCGGACAGCCGGGATTTGCGAATTACGAGACTGATTGGCGCGAGGAGGTCCGGCGCCAGGCGGATCGCGTCCGCCAGCAGCTCGGAGATGAAGTCGCCGGGCGGAAGGAGTGGCTGGCGGATCTTGACCGACGGGTTGCACGCTACTGGGAGAGCGGTTTTCGCTCCCGCGGCGAGGGTGGGGGCGGCAGCGACTATTTCCGCATACGCCGCGAGCCGGTGGAGATCCGCCAGCGGGCCAAGGCGATCCGTGCCAATGTCGAGCGGGATCTGCTGACGAACCTTGAACGATTGAACCTCGACTACCCGCTGCACTATCTGCCGGCCGCGGTCGAGTTTCTCATCGCACGCATCGAAGACGATCGGATCGCGTTCGGCAGGCAGGCCCCGGAAGCGGTGCAGCAGATCGAAGAGACGGATCACCTGCGCGATGAGATGCGCAATGAGTATGCGAAATGCGGATGGTTGGCGAAGCGCAAACAGGACCGGATCTTCCAGAATTATCGCGATGCCTGCGTCCGGACCTATTACTGGCGAACGATCCAGTTGGCGGCGGAATATGGCCAGGACCTCTGTGCCGTCCTGATCGCCGAACTCAAGGGTCTCCAACAGGAGGTCAGCCTCTTCGATACCCGTCTCAAACTCCTCGCCAAGAGTTTCGACGAGGAGATCGCCGCCCGCATCCAGGAGGTCGCTCCGAAGGACGGGGCCGAGGATACGCTATACCTGGTTGATGCTCGCTACGTGAACGAGAGCATTGCCAAACGCTTTGAGAGCGACAAGTCGATTCAAGATCGTCAGGCCAATGCCGCTATCGCCGCACTGGTGCCGTTACGCGGTGATCGTATCGAATTTTCAGCCTACAATGAGCGGATGCCGGTCGGAGAAACCGATCGGGTGGGTGGGGGCCTCTTGGACGAATTGCGCCGGGTCGCCGAGCATAACGCCGTGGAGGCCCACCGAAAGATGGGCGAGGACGATGCCAATTTCGAGGGCATCCTGGGGCACAATATCGTTCGCAAGCTCTATACGGATTATGGCGGGCGTGCCGATGGCGACCTCGAGATCTGGCTTCGTGAGCTCATCGACAAGTCCATGCCGATGATCTCCTTCGATCCCAACGAAGAGCCCATGGACCTGCCGGGCGTAAGCGGACCTGTCCTCAGGCGCTGTGTCTTCGTTCCCCGCTGCAAGGCGGTCCCCGCTGAGTTCGCCCAGCAATTGCGCAACAGGATCGAGTCCATCACCGGTGCGCGGGGCGGCTGTAAGACGGCGGAAACCCTCTATCTTGACGTACCCGAGGATCGCAACCCCGGGGAGATCGTCGTCATCTCGGTCGCCTTCTTTTTCTCGGCCCGTACCACCCGGGTCGCCCACGGGCTGCGGACAGAATACCGCAAGCGGCTGACCCATAAGGATGATCGTGAATCGCGGCGCGCCTGTTTCGAGGTTCATACGGAGAGTCACGAACCGCCCCTGCCGGATCTGATGAAGTCGGACGTGCGGGAAGTACGCCGACAGCACCTTGCGCCCATCCTGCTCGCCACGGCGCTGGATCTGATGGTCGTCCCAAAGCAAGACGGGGAGCAAGTCCTGTTTGGGGTCGTCGATACCTTTGGGCGTGTTCAGCAGAAGGTCGAGACCGGCATGGTCATGACCGCCGCCGTCCGCGAAACCGCGGCCGAGAGCGAAAGCCGGTTCGGTCACGCCATCCCGGTGGACGTGATTGTGCTCTATCTCTTGTATCTGGATCGTTTCACCGAAGACAGTCTGGCGGCGGTTTCCAAGCTCGTTACCGACAAGGTCCAACAAGACCGCGGGCTCGACCTGACCCGGGTCCTGGCGCGCTTCGGCGATATGAGCGGACAGTGCTTTTTGCTTTCCGGCCGCCGGGAGGACGACGCGACCTACAAGTTCTTCGACCAGAAGGCGAAGGAGGCCGGGGAGTTGGCCCGGCGCTTGGCGGATCGGTCGTCGGTCTAAGCCATGGCCAAGCGCTGCTACCGTTGCGAGAACGAGTTCGGATCGGACCCCTGCGAATTTGCGCGGGGCAACCGAGTTATTGCCGAGCAAGATCTCCCACCAGCATTGGACGGTGGGATTCCCAAGTGCCCGGGGAAGACCTTGTCCGGGGCCACCTGCGGCAAACCGCTGGTCGGTCCCTTCCCATTGAAGCAGGGCTGGCCCTGGGCGCGGATCGCTATATTCGGCGGCGCCGCACTCGGGGTCCTCGCCTTGGGGGCCGCGGCGATTTGGCTATTCACGGCTGACGAGCCGCGGTTGGTCATCGTCAGCGAGCCCGTTGTTTTCTCCCAGGGTGGTTCGGAAGAAACCATTGGTACCCTGCGTATCCGCAATGACGGGAGCGGGGATTTGAACATCGCGGGGATCGACCTAAGTCCGGCGAGCTTTACCGCCCCGCTGCCGACTTCGCGCATCCCTCCGGGGGAATCAACTGATGTGACCATCCACTATGCCGCCGGCCCAGCGAGCCCCGGCGAGGGGACCCTGACACTACGCAGTAATGATTCAAACTCCCCCAGGAAGGTTCTGCTGATGGTGAGCCGCGATCCCTGGTGGGTCTATGATCGCCTGGAATCCACCTCGACCATCCTGTCGAAGAAGCCATGATCGGATCTCGCGCGATATTGCCAGTTGCCATCGCCGGGGCCGTCGGCTTGCTGCTGTGGTCTTCACTCGCCGGTGCCGCCCCGTCCCCGGGGCCGGACGACTATCAGAGTATCCTGGTCTCCATGCAGGGGCGTCAGACCGGCCTGGAGTCCGAACTGGGTCAGCCGCGCCATTGTCTCGGTGAGCGCCTGGATGGGCTCTTGGAGATCAATCACAACTGCCCACCCGAGGCACGCGCATTGGCGGAGGACGAGAACCGCAACCGCACGGCTTTGCACGGGCTGATGGGACGGGATCTGAATCTCGCGCCGGATGAGATCGGGCGGCAGCGCGCCGTGCGTTACGTGGAGCGCTATCGCCCGGGGGTGCTGCGCGAGGTGCGTCTCTCAGAGGATGAGACCACTTGGTGGGATGGCCGCCCGCCGGATCCGCGCAAGACCCCAGTCGCCCGCGTCCTGGCCCTTCAGGGCGCGCGGATCCACGAACGAGCGGACCCGCTAAGCGCGGTCACCCGGGATAATGTCCAACAATATGAGTCCTTCGGCGTGGTTGATAGCACCAAAGACGGCCAAGGACGCTTGTGGTATCAGATCACCGAGGACCATGTTCCCAAGGTCAAGCCGCCGGACTGGTCGCCCAAGGGCCTGGGCTGGATTGCGCAGGACGAGTGTATCCCGTGGCGACGTGCCGTGGTCATGCGCTTCACCAATCCGCTACAGCGCGAACAGTCACTCTTGTTCGCCAAGCCGGAGCCCCTCCTGGCCCTCATGGACTTGGACCCGGCGCAACGCCGGAACCGGGTCGCGGACCTGAGTGCCGCGGTCGAACGCCGCACGGGTGGCGGCGACGTGATTGCCGTCGAGCCGCGGGTGAACCCAAACCAGGATCGTGCCGTGATGTATCCGGTCTTGGACTTCTACGGCCGTGGTCGCAATGCCGACCTGCGTATCGACGGCAAGACGGCACGGGTCCTTGAGGTCGCTGCCCGCACCGGAACAGATGGGGCGGCCGGGGGTACCGTTGCGCCCGTCGATATCCTGTTCGTCATGGATACGACCGAGTCGATGGGGCCCTATCTGCGCGAGGTCCTGGCGGCAGTGGAAGCGTTCGCCGTCTCCAGTCCCGACGACAGCCTGCGGTTTGGCTTCGTCGGTTATCGGGACCTGGACCCGCGCTTCGAGTATCAGGCGCGCGAGTTTACCAGCGCAATGCAGTCGGCGAGGGACTTCGTCCGCACGCTTAAGGGAATCCGAGCACAGCCGGTCGCGGTGAGCGGCGACGACATCCCTGAGTCCGTGTTCGAGGGTCTGCAACTCGCGATCAAGAGCGAGCAGTGGCGCCCCGAGGCCCTGAAGCTGCTATTTCTGGTGGGGGATGCCCCGGGCAAGGACACCCTGTATACGATCGAGGCGCTGCGCCGCAAGGCCGATGTCGCTCGGGTGAAACTGGTTGCCTTCCCCATCAAGAACTCAAAAATATCCAAGGGATTAGATCAGGTCACGGAACGGCAGTACCGCGAACTCGCCTCGGCCTACCAGGGCTCCTTTGGGACGAGCGGCGAGACCAGCTATGTCTACGCCGTCGATGCGGAGTCCAAGGGATTCAAACAACTCGTCCTTGATCGCTTACATGAGGGGGAGACGGCCATTGCGCAGGCCCGGCGTTGCGCCGCGGGTGGTCAGGGGTCCGAATGCCTCCAGAGCGTTCAGTCCGGCACCCTGTCTGAACTGATTTTTCAGCATGCAGCCCTAACCCTCGCGGGTCCGAACATGCCTCGTAACGAAGTACGCGGCTGGGTTTCGGACAAGGTGCTCACGAATCCGGGTCAGGAGGCACTGGCACCGATGGTGCTATTCACCGAGGCCGAACTCGACGAACTCGAAGCGCGGGTGCGGGAGTTAAAGGACGTCGGGGAGATCGCCCTGCGCGGCGAGAGTGGCACGACCCTGGACTTTTTCGACTTGGTGGCGCGCAACACCCGTATCACCATGGTCGACCCGACGGCGGTCAACTTCCGCGATGCCTTTGCCATTCCCCTCGGCATCGACCAACTCCCCTACGACAGTGACATCATGTCCATGACCCGGGACGAGTTCCAGAACCCGGACCGGGTCCAAGGCTTCGTGGCATCACTGAAGACCAAGCTCGCCACCTATGAAGACTTGCGCCGCGCCCGCGGCGATCCGCAGGTCTGGCGGCGCTTGAGCACTGGCGCCAAGGAGCGCGTGGTCGGCGTTGAACTCAATCACCTCCCATGACAACCGAGGGCATTGCGAATGGATTGGGGACTGGTGGTCTGCGGCTGTGGGTGCAGGAAATGCATCTGCGACGTAAGGGGCTCGGGCAGGAGGTCCAGATCCGGGTCCCGGAGCTTCGTCTCCAGCACGGCAGCCTGGCGGTCGTTCTTGGTCCCAACGGCAGCGGCAAGAGCACCCTGTTCGACATGCTGGCGCTGATCCTGTCATCGGATCGCGTGGACCGCTTCGACCTCTATGACGGCGAGCGTACGCTCAATCTGTGCGCGGTTTCCCGCCAGCAGGGGGCACTGATCCGGCGGCGTTACTTTGCCTATGTCCTGCAGACCGGCGGTCTCCTGGACTTTCTCACCGTTGGCGAGAACATCCGCTTCGCCGCCCGTTTGAGCGGCAAGTCGCCGCGCCGGATTGACGAGGTGACGGCCAGCCTGGGCCTCCAGGGCCTGCTCGCCATGCATCCGGGACAGGTCTCCGGTGGGCAGCGGCGGCGCGCCGCCCTGGCCCGGGCACTGGTACAGGAGCCACGGATTCTACTCGCCGACGAGCCTACCGCGGACCTCGATTCCGCAAGCGCTCGCATTGTGCTGGATGCCTTTCGGGAACTGGCGCGGAGCTATGCCACCAGTGTACTCATGGTGACCCATGACGAGGCATTGGTGCATGGCCGGGCGGATGCGATTTATCGCTTTGTAAGCCGACCAGCTGGTCATGGGGTTTCCGTTTCCACGCTGGAGTCGAGATCGCCCCATGCGGACCGCACGCCCAAGCGGTCTGCGACCGACATTACCACAGGCATTGCGGTTCATCAGGAGCCTGTACCACAGTACGACGTAGCGGCGATGATACCCCATCCTGGGTTCGCGTCCGTTCTGAGCTGATGGTAGAGCCCCCTGATGCCGATCGGCGACTGGCGGCATACGGTGGACCTGGCCTGGGCGGATCTGCGCTATGAATGGATCCTGTCCCTGTGCATGGTCTTGGCGTTGGGGGCCGTCTTCGCCCCCCTCTTCATCCTGCTCGGACTGCGGGTGGGGATCATCGGGACCATGCTCGATCGGCTCGACCAGGACCCCTTGAGCCGTTTGATCATGCCCAAATACCCCTTACAGGCGCCCCTCGACCATGCATTTGTGGCCGCGCTCAAGGCGCGATCAGAGGTCTTGATCCAATCGCCGGTCCCCTTCTTGCTCTTGGACATCGAGGGCCTGAAAGAGCCGCTCAACGCGCTTCCCACCGCCGTTGCGGACCCACTGCTGCGCGGTCACGGCTTGACCCTGCCAACCGCGGGGCCTTGGGTCGTGCTCTCTGCGCGCCTGGCACAGGACACCGGCAAGGGCCCGGGGGATGTCCTGTCGGTCGTGCTCAAGCGCTCGACGCCTCAAGGGCAGGAGGTTGCGGTGGGATTGCCGGTCGCCGGGGTCCTGCCGCAGTCGATCGGTGTCGAGCCGAAGCTCTGGATACCCGACAGCGTCTTCCGGTGGTTCAGCGATTGGCGGCGGGGCCTGCCGGTCCCGGCGCTGGGGTTGGCCGGGGCGGGGGGCGGCCTCGTGCCGGAATACGACGGGTTCGTGACCCTTCTCGCGCGGGTTCCGTCGGATGGGGATTATCGCCGGATGCTGACCGGCAGAGGCGGCTTCAGCCAAATGCCTCAAGCAATCGACGCCCTCGGCTGGGACTTGCCAACTGGCCTGAGGGCGCGGCTCTGGTCGCCCGTCAACAGCAGGGTCTTTGAGGACGATCGACCCAAGCTGCGTAATCGTCACCTCGAACGCGGATACGAAGCCGAGGTCATCCCCTACCTCGACCGCTTCCGCTTGAGCCTGGAGTCCGGGCAACACTCTGTGGCGCTCAACCTCGTGGTGCTGCCCGAGGAGCCGATTGCAGGCCCCGGCGAGGCCGGGTCGGATGGCCTGCCGCCGGTCTGGGTATCCACCGACGAGGCAGTCTCCACCGCGGAACCTGCGAAGCTCAGCTTCACTTCAGTCAGCGGCAGCGCGATCGAGATTCCCGTGAGGCCGGTCCCCACGAAGGCGTTGCACGCCGGATTTGCAGCGGTTCCCAAAGTCCTGGCAGGGAAGATGAACGCCGCCCGCCGACAGGCCGCGGTCTTCGATCCCGCAACCGGCGAGGTCTTCCCCGCCCCCGACGGCGACCGCTTCTTCCGCGCCTATGCCCCCTCGATCGACGCCGTCGAGGGGCTTGCGACCTGGCTGCGGCAGCGCGGGGAGGCCACCGGCGATCCGGGCCTGAAGGAACCGGTGTCGCGGGAGGCCGAGGTCCGTCAAGTTCGCACCTTGAGCCGGCACATGCAGACCCTGTATGTCCTGATCGTTGCCGTCACCGGGGTATCAGGCTTCTTCGCCATCGCCGCGAATGTCTATGCCGGCGTGCAGCGCAAGCGCCGCGACCTTGCCTATCTCCAACTCCTTGGTCTGCGCCGCGGGACCCTGTTGTTCATTACCACGCTCAAGAGTCTGATCCTGGTGGCCGGCGGCTTGGTCGCGGCGCTGTGCGCCTATGCCGCCTTCGCCTTTGCCTCAGGGTCTCTGTTCGCTGGTCTGGGGGGGGGCACCGCTGGTGCGCTCACCCGGCTTGGCGTTTACGACGCCCTGTGGCTGGTGTCCGGCATCCTTGGTGCCGCCGCGGCGGCCTCCGTGCTCGCGGCGGCGGCGATTGCCCGGATTGATCCGGCGGAGTACCTGCGCGAATGAAAATCCCCAGCGTTGCCAAGTCTTCATTGCCGCGCGCGAGCCGGCGTGCGGGATGGTTGTCGCGGTGCCTGCTTTGCCTGGCGGCCATCTGCGGCGGTGCAGTCGCTGCCGCGCCCGCACCAGACCAGGTCCCGGAACGGTTTGAACTGCGCCTGCCCGAGGGTCAGGCGATGGCGTTTCGCGCCGTTTGGCTCGGGATTGACGGCGGCCATCTGTTCGCCGCTCGCACGATCAAACTCGGTTCGCGGGAGCCGAGTCCGAAATACAAGGAGCGTCTGGTCGAGACCCTGCTCTCCGGGGGGTTCGTCGGCAGCCGGAACGCTAAGCCGGATTGGTTCTATTATCTGGCCGAAACCGAGGTGACCGAAGGGCAGTGGAGCGTCGTGATGCGCTGGCTGGATCAGCAGGAGCAAAGGCCCCCGCGACCCGCGGTGATATCCAAGCTGCCCAAGACCGCCGTCACCCTGGCCGAGGTCCAGCAGTTCATTGAGGCCCTCAACACCTGGATGCTGACCAATGAGCGGGCGCAACTGCCACGCTGGCGCGGCGCTGACGCATTCGCCCGCCTCCCCACCGAGGCGGAGTGGGTCTTTGCGGCCAGGGGCGGTCTGCCCACCCTGGAGAACAACCCTGATGTCTTCGACCGCCCCCACCCCTATGCCGACACCCTGAGCAATCATGAATGGTACCGCGAGACCGCGGGCAATCGCCTGCAGGACGCCGGCAGCCTTAAGCCGAACGCCTTAGGGCTCTATGACCTCATCGGCAATGCCGAGGAACTCACCTTGAGCCTGTTCGGTCCGGAGTACCAACAGGGGCGCTTCGGACAGTTGGCTATCTGCGGCGGCAATTTCAGCGTCAAAGCGTCCGATCTCTCCGCCGCACTGCGCACCGAGGCCATCTCCCACGATGATCAGGGGCACCTGGTGCGTCCCGCGAAGGTTGGGCTACGACTCGCCTTGACCACGCGCATCTCCTCGGTGCGGGCGACCCCGGATGAGTTGGACCGGGAGTTCAGCGACTATCAGGGGCGCAGCGCCTTGACCCGCCCCGGCCTCGTCGGACAGAACAGTCCAGCGACCCAGGCCGAGCAGGACAAGTGCCAATTTCTGAGCGACCAGGGCCGTCGCCTGGAATCGGACTTTGAGCGCTGCACGGCTGAACTGAAATCACTCGCGGCCGACGATACCCGGGTCAGCACCGAGTCGGCGCAGCGCCTCGCGGGGCTGGAGGCACGTAACCGTGAGTTGGAAGTCAGCGGGATTGCGCTCGCGGTCAGAGCGAAGGAACTGCGGGCCGAGACCGACCGCTGTGTTTCCGACCAGAAAAGGTTTGTTGATAGCAGTGCGACCGGTCGCCAATGCGCAGAGGGTCTGACGCGCTGTCAGCTCGACTTGACGAGTATCAATGATCGTGAGCGCAACGCGCGCCTCGATCTGGATCGCGCCACGGCCGAACGACAGACGCTTATGGCGCGGGTCGCGGTGCTTGAAGCCCGGGACATCCCACCCGCCAAGTGCCCGGTTTCCGAGGGTGATGCCAACCGCAAGGAGGAAGAAATCGCCGATCTGCGGCGGCGCATCCTGCAATTCGACCACGAGCTCGCGAAAAACGCGGGACGGGTCCGGGCTGTCGAGAAGCGCTATATCGAGGCCCTGATGCGTCAGGCCAGCGCGAACGCGTCCTTTGGTTGGGAAAGGCTTGCTCGCTGGAATCATGAATATACCGCGAGCGACCGCCGTGATCCCGTACTGAAGCGGCAGGTTTTCGACGCCGGGGAACGCTATGTCGCCGATTATCTGACGCTGGTCCAACAGCTCGCCGACGAGACGATGCCCGAGCTCTTTCCGGAAGTGAAGGCAGAATTATCCGCCTGGCTCCTAGCTCGCGACAAGCCCCAGCAGCGCAAGACCCTGGACCTTTTGGAGCGTCATCTGCATGAGCTCCGCACCGGCCGCCCGCTGCGCCTGGAGGAGCTGGTCAAGTCCTTTTCCAACGCTCCCGAGATGAATTAGACCCGCCATTTTTTCGACCTAAGCCTTGGAGGCTCAAGCCATGCGCACCCCAGGTTCTCTGCTAAACATCGCGACCAGTGTGCTGGTCGCCGCCATCAATGTCAACGGTTGTGCCTATACCAGGGAAATGGCGAAGGCCGAGGCAAATCGTTCGGCGATGAACCAAGAGTTGGCGTTGACGAACGCCGCGGTACAAAGTGAACAGAGCAAGACGCCCGCTTTGCAGGATGAGCGGGACGGTCTGCGCCGCACGCTCGCAGCGCACAAGCGGACGCTGTCCTCGCTGGAGGTGAGGCGCGCGAAAATCGCCATGGTTCCGGCGGCTCACCGCACCTCCGGCGAGCAAGTGAAGTTGACACGGATTCAATCCAAGATCGACCAGGCGCGACGCCAGATCGACGAGAAGGAGAATCGCCTGAAATATCTTAACGAGAAGCTTTGAGGAGGGGAACATGATGATGAATCGCATTCGTCCTGTCGTCACTGCCGTCCTGGTTGCCGCGATCCTCACGGGTTGCGCTACGCTACCGGCGGGAGGTAGAAACAACCCGGAGCGCGAGATCTTTATTCAGGCAATGATGGCCGGGGCTGCGGTGGGTGCCGGGGTCGGTGCTGCCGCCGGATACGCCGTGGCTGGAAAAGGGCGTCGTGCGACGGGGGCGCTGGTTGGTGGGCTCGCCGGTGCAGTTGCTGGGGCTATCATTGGGCGGATGACGGCCGAGGCGCAGGTCCGGACTCTCCATGACTACCAGATGGACAATCGGCGCCTCGCGGCCCTGTTGCAGACTGCCCAGCAACGCAACCAGGCGGTGGCTCAATACAACCAGCAGCTCGAGCGGGAGATTGCGGGTTTGAAAAGCAAGGATAAGGCCATGCGTGGACAGATCGCGAGCGCCAAGTTGAAGGAGGCCAGACAGAACCGTCAGGCGGTACAGCGCGCCATGGCGGATCGCCGGGAGCTTGCGGGCAAGCTGGCCGCGCCGCAGCGGGCGCAATACGAACAGACCCTCAACGCGCTGCAGCATGAAGACCAGCGATTGGAACAATCGATCACGCGCCTGACAGAGATGGAGCAACCGGTCGTGGGTGGTGCCGGAAGTGATCGGCGTCGATCATAGTCTCCGCCATCTGCGCGTTTCATGAGGTTGGGCGGACGGCCGAACGGTTAAGATCATCGTCCAGGCCGTCCCGCTCACGGCCAGGGTAGGGCCACGCTGTCAACGGGCACTTTCCAGCACCTCTGCCGCCCACTGGTTCAAACTCTTGCCATGGACTTCGGCCATCATCGCGGCATGGGCATGGACGTCCGGCGGCAGGCGCAACATCAGCTTTCCGGAATAGGGTCTGGCGGGCGTTTCGCCACGGATTCTGCAATCCTCGATCATGAAGTCGATGGCGGCTTCAAAGTCGGTGCGCAATTCGGCCACGGTTTCGCCGTGAAAGCCGATAATGGCCTTTACCCCCAGTACGCGCCCCACAAAGAGATTGTCGCGCTCGTCGAATTCGATACGGGCCGTATAGCCTTTGTAGGTCATGATGTTCATGGCTTGATCTCCAGCTTGAGCAGGAACTCGCGCACCTGTTCGACTTGATACTTTTTCGCCTCCTTGGCAGGGTGCGGACGATGGGCGTGCCACTCCACGCCGCGCAGGGTGAACTTCACTCGCGAACCCTCGCGCTCGGTCCTGTCCACGCCCAGCGCAGTCAGCAGGGCTTCGATCTCGCCAAAAGGGATGGATGCCCCTGTCGGCAAGGCAAAGATGGCGTGCAAGGTTTTCGTGTGCTTCGCTTTCATCAAGGAAAATGGTATCATAAAATGATATCATTGGATGGCCATTTTCCCACCCGGAGCCCCCCATGCAAACCACGCTTCCCGCTGTCCCTACCCCGGACGACGCCGCCCTGTGGCACGGTGGCCGACTCTATCTGGCCGATCAACGGCTGCTGCCCGACCGGGCCGAGTTCCTGGCCCTGGATGACGCGCCGGGAGTGGCCGAGGCGATCCGCGCCATGGTGGTACGCGGGGCCCCGGCCATCGGGGTCGCCGCCGCCTACGGGGTGGTCTTGGCCGCCCGGACCGCCTACCGTGCGGCCGGCCCGGCCTGGCACGACGCGATCACCCCCGACCTGGACCTGCTCGCCCAGGCGCGGCCCACCGCCGTCAATCTGGCCTGGGCGGTGCGGCGGATGGCGGGGCTCATCGCGCGTCTGGACGCCGCCGACCCGGAACCGGCCCTGCTGGCAGAGGCCCTGTCGATCCACGCGGAAGATCGGGCCGCCAACCGCCGCATGGGCGATCTCGGCGCCGGGTTGATCACCGGGCCGACCGATGTCATTACCCACTGTAACGCCGGCGCCATCGCGACCGGCGGCTACGGGACCGCCCTGGGGGTGATCCGCAGTGCCTACGCCGTCGGGAAGGTCCGCCGCGTCTACGCCGACGAGACCCGCCCCTGGATGCAGGGTGCGCGCCTCACCGCCTGGGAGCTGATGGACTCAGGGATTCCTGTGACCCTGCAGGCGGACGGCGCCGCGGCCAGCCTGATGGCGGGCGGCGGGGTAGGGTGGGTGATCGTCGGCTCGGACCGCATCGCCGCCAACGGGGACGTGGCCAACAAGATCGGTACCTATGGGCTCGCGATCCTGGCCCGCTATCACGGGGTCAAGGTGATGGTCGCCGCACCCACCTCGACGGTGGACATGGACCTGAGCTGCGGTGGCGACATCCCCATCGAGGAGCGCGACCCGGAGGAACTGCTGTCCTGCGGCGGCCGGCGCCTGGCCCCGGCCGGCTGCGCCGCCCGTAACCCGGTGTTCGACGTGACCCCCGCCGCCCTGGTCGATGCCATCGTCACCGAGCGGGGGGTGGTGCTGGCGCCGACGCTGGAGAAGATGCGGGCGCTGATGGGGTGAGCGTGGGTCGGGGCGGCGACTGATCCGCCGCCTCCCGCTTCAGGGCGCAAGGGACTGGAACAACGCCCACGCCTCGTTTTGCTCGGGGAAGGATCGCTGCAGGAGCGGGCGTAGCGTGCCCCGCGCCGCGCCCCGGTCCCCGGCGGCGGCCTGGGCCGAGGCGTAGTGGAAGGCGATGCTCGCGTCGTCCGGCAGGGCGGCGCTTGCCTTACCGAGCAGTTCCAGTGCCCGTGCGCGCTCGCCCTTGGCGAGCAGCAAGACGCCCAGGGTGTCGGTTGCCGCCGCATCCTGCGGGTCCAGGGCAAGCGCCTGCTCCGCATAGCGCAGCGCCGTCGCCGGGTCGCTCTGGCGCAGCAGCCAGGCCAGATTGTTGAGCGCCGCGCGGTGCTGTGGCTGCCTGGCGAGGACCTCGACGTAGGCTTGGCGCTCCTCGTCCGGGCGTGACGCTTGCCGGTAGAGCTGCGCCAGCATCATCATCGACTCGACCTCGTCCGGGTGTGCGACCAACCATTCCCGGATGATGCGCGTCGCCTCCGGCAGGTTCCCCACCTTCTCTTCGGCCAACACGAGGGCACGGTAGGCGGCTTGGTTGGTCGGGAGGTCCCGATGCAGGTCCACCAGGCGCCGCCGTTCGGCCTCCGGATCGCCGCCGACACCCAGGGTCTGCGCCGCGGCCACGGCGAGTTCCACGTTGTCCGGCGCCACCGCCTGGAGCCTGGCCACGAGGGTCGCTTTGGTGGTTGGGTCCGAGACGGCCGCCAGGACCAGCAGGGCGGTCGCCAGGGCCTGCGGACGCCCAGGCTCGAGCTCCAGGCCCCGCGCCGCATGTTCCACCATGGTGCTGGTGTCCTTCGCCGCCAGTGCCGCCTGCGCCAACAGTAGGTGCGCCGCCGCGGACTGGGGTTGCGCAGCGACCAGGTCCTGGAGCGTCTCCACGGCGGTATAGGCCTGCCCGGAGGCCAGCTCCGCCTGGCCGCGGACCAAGAGCAGGTTGGGGTCCGCGTTGCCCCCCGGCGGGGCCTCCTGCAACAGGTGGAGCGCCGCACCGGGGTCTTTGGTGAGGATCAGGAGCCGCGCCAGTGCCGCGCGCAGCGCCGCATTGGCCGGGGCGGCGGCCAGCCCCGCCCGCAGGCGCTCAAGCGCCGCCGCGGTCGCACCGGCATCGGCGTCGAGTTGGGCCAGGAGCAGAAGCGCCTGGGTGTTGCCGGGCTCGGCCACGAGCGCCTGCTCATACAGCCGACGCGCCCCCGCCGGATCGCCTCCCGCCGCGATCAACCGGCCGAGGTTCAGGGCAGCGCCCGGGAACCCGGGCTGCAACTCCAGTGCCTTGCGGAAGGCGGCCTGGGCCGCCTCCGGCTGCTTGGCCGCCAGGTGTGCGAGCCCCTGCGCCGCGGCGGCCCGCGGGTCCCGCGGGGCCTGGGTCACCGCCTCCTGCGCCTCGCGCAGTGCGGCCGCGGCCTGCCCATCGGTGAGATAGGCGTCGATCAGCTGCAACCGGACCTCCAGCCGGTCGGGCGCGGCGGCCAGGGTCTGGCGCAGGGTCTCCTGTGCCGCCGCCGGCCCCTGTGCCTGGATCATCAGCGCGGCCAACCGCATCGCCGTCGGCACGTCCGTCCCCGCGAGCCGCGCGGCGATGCGCAACTGCTCGAGGGCGGCGGCCTGCTGATCCAGCCCGATGAGGGCGCGGGCCTGCAGCTCGAGCACCTCGCGGTCCTGCTGCTCGGGCCCCACCCAGGGCGCCAGCAGGTCCGCGGCCGCCTGGTTACTGCCGCGCGCGAGCCGGGCCGCGGCCAGGACCTTGACCGCCATCAAGGCCTGCGGATCGGATTTGAGATAGGCGTCGAGGTACTCCTCGGCCCGTTGGTACTCGCCCAACTGGTAGGAGATGGCCCCCAGGCAGTACAGCGCCCGGCCCTGGGTGGGCTGGCGGTGCACATAGGCCTCCAGGAGGTCCTTGGCCTTAGGGTAGTCGCCGGCCTGGAAGGCGATGAGGCCCTCCAGATAGTCGAGTTCCGCACTCGCGGGAAACAGCTCGCGGGCAGCCGCGACGTCGGCCCGGGCGCCCTGCGGGTCGCCGCCGTCGAGCCGGGCCTCGGCACGCCGCAGGTAGGCCTGCCAGCGGCCCGCGGAGGACTCGGCCGCGCGCGTATACGCGGCCTGCGCCTCGGCATAGCGGTGTTGCCGGTACTCCAGGAACCCCAAGGCCAGCCAGGCTGCGCCCGGGTCGCTGCCCGCAGTGGCGGCGCTGGTCAGGAGTTGCCGCGCGGCAGCAAGATCGCCGCGCGCCGTCGCGCGCCTGGCCTGGCCGATCAGGGCGCGGCTGTTGGTTGGGCTCGCCTCCAGGGCTTGGGTGTAAGCCTCATCGGCGGCCTGCGGCTCATCGCGCCCCAGGTAGGCGTCCCCGCGCAGGGCCAGCACCTCGGCCCGGAGCTCGGCCGGCTGGTCGGCGTCCGGGATCAGTTCGGCGATGACCCGATCGAACTTGCCTTCAGCCACCAGCGCCCGTCCCCGGACCTCCAGCAGCGCCAGCCGCGCCACGCCCTGCCGGAGCGCCCGATCGGCCTCCTGCTCGGCCGCGACAGGGTCGTTGCCGTCCAGATAGACCTGGGCGAGCAAGGCGCGCGCCTCGCCCGCGGACGGGTCCCGCTGGAGCAGGCCCTTGAGTGCCGTGGCGGCGGGAATAAGGCGCCCCGCCTGCCAATCCGCACGCGCCTGCTCGAGCGCCGCATCGGCGGCGGCAGCGGACCCGGCGGTGAGGACCAACACGGCCAGGGCCGAGGCCACGGCGGACCCTAAGCCTTGCAGGATCGGTTTGTTACGCAGGACAGCCATGGGGTGACCTCGGTAATGGGTGTTGAAGTAGCGCAGCGGCCGCGGGTCGACCTCAGCGCACCGGAACGCCGCGGCGGGCCCCCGGCACCGGTGTCTGCCCAGCGTGGGCAGCGCAGTCGGTGAACTGCCCGCGTGCGGCCGTAACGCAGCCCCGGGGCGATGGAAAACTACCCCGTGGCGACGCGACTGTAAAGCGCCGCGGTGGGCCGACGGACTCAAGCGGCGTCCGGCGGCAGCGCGCGCGCCCGCAACTGACCGCAGCCGCCGTCGATGTCCTGCCCGGCGGAGTTGCGCAGCCGGGTGACGATGCCGCGCCGCTGCAAGGCGCCGGCCAGCGCGGCGGCGCGCTCCCGGGCGGTGCGGGTGAAGGGGAGCCCGTCATTGCTGTTGTAGGGGATGAAATTCATCATCGCGTATTTGCCGGCAAGGAGGCTCGCGATGCCGTCCAATTCGGCATCGGTGTCGTTGATGCCGGCCAGCAGGGTCCATTGGTATTGGATCGGATAGCCGGTGGCGCGGGCGTAGCGCTCGCCCAGTTCGACCAGTTCCGCGGGGTCGATGCGCGGCGCCCGGGGCAGCAACTGGGCGCGCAGTTGCGCCCTGGTGCTGTGCAGGGAGATGGCGAGCGCCGGCTTGACGGGGCCGAGCGGCAGGCGCTCGAAGACCCGGCGGTCGCCGACGGTGGAGACGACCAGGTCCTTGTGCCCGATGGCGCCGCTGGTGCCGAGCAGTTCGATGGCCGCGAGCACGTTTGTTAGATTATGGGCCGGCTCGCCCATTCCCATGAACACCACCCGCGCGACGGCGCGCAGGCCACGGGCCAACACCACCTGGGCGACGATCTCGGCGCTGCCGAGTTGGCGCCGCAGGCCGGTGCGCCCGGTCATGCAGAAGACGCAGCCCACCGCGCAGCCGACCTGGGTGGAGACGCAGAGTCCGCCTTGGGGCAGCAGCACGCTCTCCACCGTCTGGCCGTCGGCCAGCTCGACCAGGAGGCGCGCGGAGCCATCCGCGCCGGGGTGTTCGGCGCGCAGGCGCGCCAGTGCGCCAAGCTCCGCGGTCAGGGCCGGCAGCAGTGCGCGCACCCGCAGGGGCAGGAAGTCCTCGGCCCGGCGGCGGCGCGTGTCCACGGACTGCACCCGCGCCCAAGCCTGCAGCACGCGCTGTTCGTGACAGGGCTTGGCGCCGTGGTCACGCAGGCGTTGGCGGATCGCTTCGATCCGCGTAATCTTCAGTGTGGGCATGGCGTCAACCGATCATCTGGAAACAGAAGTTTAGCCGCAAATGAACGCAAATTAACGCAAATAATCAGAGACCTGGCCTTTCCTGCATGTTCACCGTCCGGGTGACGTTCGCGACGACGTTAACCAGAGAATTATTTGCGCTTATTAGCGTTCATTTGCGGCCAAATACTCCTCTTTGGACCATCCGCAGAAGATATCTTGTTCGCAAACGCACCCGAATTCCGCGTCACGGCGACGGCCGGTTTGGTATTTCTCGAGCCTGAACCCCATCTCTTGCGGCTCTGCGCCGGCCGGGTCCGCTACAATCGTGGCACCCCGCGCCTGATCGTCCGGGCCGCAGAACCCGGTTTCCACCAGCGACAGCTACCGGAAGTTCTCACGGACCGGGCGTCGTTGTGGTTGTCGTAATCGTGGTCGGATTATTCGATTACGACAACGACAGCGACAACGACAACGACAGCGTACCCGGGATCCCGGTCACTACATCAGTTCCGATCGCACCCCACAACCATCGCAGCGAGTCCATCCATGCTCCATCTCGACCTCCCCACCAGCGCCGAACTCCTCGACCTCGCCACCGCGCGCACGGACATCGCCGTATCGATTTTTCTGCCGACGACGCCCATCAGCACCGAGACCGATGCAGACCGGATTGCGCTGAAAAACCTGGCCAAGGAGGCCGTGGCGCAGTTGGAGGCGGCGGGTGCGGACAAGCGCCGGATCGGCGCCCTGGCCGAGGAACTGGACGACCTGATCGACGACGGCGAGTTCTGGCGCTATCAGGCCCATGGTCTGGCCATCTACGCCACCCCGGACAACCTGCGGACCTTCCGGGTGCCCAACGCCCTGGAGCCGTTGGTGGAGGTGTCCGACCGCTTTCATCTCAAGCCCCTGCTGCGCTCGATCACCTTCTGCAACGCCTGCTATGTGCTGGCGCTGGCCGAGGGCGGCGTGCGTCTGATCGAGGTCTCGGCCGATCTGCCGGCGGGCGAGGTGAAGGTGATCGGGATGCCGAAGGATGTCGCCTCCGCGGTCGGCAAGGCGAGCATCGCGGATCGCTCCCACAGCGGGCGGCTGGTCGGCAGCGAGGGGCAGAAGGTCCTGCTGCGGCAGTATGCCCGCCAGGTCGACAGCGCCCTGCGCGGTCTGCTCGCGGGCAGCGATATCCCGCTGGTGCTGGCCGCGGTCCAGGGCCTGGCCGCCATCTACCGCTCGGTCAACACCTATCCGCACCTGGCCGACCAGGGGATCACCGGCAGTCCGGAGGAACAGAGCGAGGCGGAACTGGCGACGGCCGCACGCACGGTGCTCGATGGTCTCTACCGCGATCAGATCGCCAAGTGGACCGCGCTCTTCAACCAACGCGCCAACGAGGGCCGCGCCGGCACCGACCTCGCCCAGGTGGCGCGGGCGGCGACCTTCGGCGCCGTGCAGAGCCTGCTGGTGGACATGGACCAGGTGATACCCGGCACGATCGACGAGACCGACGGGACCCTTACCCTGGCAGATGGTGCCGGCGCGAGCACCTATGGCGTAGTGGACGAGATCGCCCGCCGGGTGCTCCTGTCCGGCGGCCAGGTGCTGAGCGTGCGCCAGGGGGACATCCCCCGGGGCCAGCCGCTGGCCGCGATTCTGCGGTATGCCATCTGAGATGCCGGTATTCCGGAAAGGGCAGTTCGGCCGCACATAAACGCGGGTTCGCTAATAGGTTAAGCAAGTCCATCGGGGACTGGTGTCAGCGTCGTGGTCGTTGTCGTTGTCGAGATTATCGTATCCGATTACGACAACGACAACGACAACGACAACGATGGTACTCGTTGTCTGGAAGGACCCGAAGGCGAACCCCAGGCCGATGACCGCCGGCAGTGCGAGCAGGCTGCCGATCACCATGCCGATGGCGACTGCGGGAGTCCTTGCCGTCGGCCGGTGACTGGGCTATCCTTAACCCCATGTCATATCATGGTTGTTGCCCGCGCGACGAGCGCTCGACCATGGCCCTGCCGTCACCCGCAGCGGTGCCTCCCGGCCCCGCTGCGCCCACCCCGCCCGCCTGACCGCACCGTGCTATAGAGGTTAAGTAGATGAGTATACTAAAGAATATTGTTGACGGCCTGCATGGGTCCAAGATCGAGGGGCTGGCCAGGACCTTCACCCGCCTGGGGTGGAGCGGTTTTTGGCTCCAGTTGCTGCTGGGGTCGATTCCGGTCGTGCTGATGTTCTATATCTTTGTCTTTTCTGGCAGTTTATCAGGCCCGCGCAACGGCCTGCCGATCGTGGAGTTCCTGAGCACGGCCAATCTGCTGGTGCTCCTGTTCACCATCGTCTGGTTTTATCGCTACGTCGGTCTCGGCAAGCGGATCGCCGACCCCCAGACGCGCCCGACCGAGTCGGCGGTCATCGCGACCGTCTGGACCGGTCTGGTCGCAAGCAGTCTGGGCATCCTGTTTGCTATGCTGGTCATGCTGTTGGACGTGGCGCAACTCCTGTTCTATTTCCTCTCCGCGCCCCAGGCGGGCATCCCGACCCTGCAGACGACGACCGTCGGCACCACCGCCAGTTGGGTCTCCGCGGTCGATCTGGTCAGCCTGATGGCCCTGCTGCTGACGCTCGCCGCCGAGGTGATCACCCTGGTGCTCGGTCTCTGGCTCATGTTCCGTACCTCGCAGTGCGCGGGCGAGTTCCCCGAGTCCGCGTAGCCGCGTAGAAAGGACTGGGCTACGCCGGTCCACCTCGTTGTCGTTATCGTTGTCGTGATCGTAGTCGGAGCAGCGATGCACTGTGGGGTGCGAGAGACTCCGGGGCGCGACGATAACCTCGATTACGACCACGACAACGACAACGATTGTGTCGGTAGCGGTGACTGTAGACCAGGGCAACAGGGGAGGGCGGTGCAATGGGTTCCAAATTGATCAAGTTATTGAAAGTCGCCGCCCTGCTGATCCTGGGCGGCGCCGTGACCTTCCTCGGCGTACGGGCCTTCGAGTCGCAACGCGGTGCGCCGCTGGAGCCCTGGCATACCTTCGTTCCCCATGAATTGTCGGCCGATGAACTGGAGCGCGCCGACTGGGGCCGGTATCTCGAGGCGGAAAAGGCCATCTTCGAGGAGATCCGCGAGCACGTCACGCGGCGCCTGGACGCGGATGAGCGAATCCCCGCCAACCGCTATTTCGAGGGCAGCCCGGTCTACCCCGGGCGCTTCGTCAAGGACTGGAATCGTTCCTATACCCTGGAGCCCGCCGGCCCCCCGGTCGGCGTCGTCGTCCTGCTCCACGGCCTGACCGATTCACCCTATAGCATGCGCCATATCGCCCAACGCTATCAGGAGCGCGGCTTTGTGGCCGTCGCACCGCGGTTGCCGGGTCACGGCAGCGTGCCCGCCGGGCTCGCGGCGGTCCATTGGGAGGACTGGACCGCCGCCACCCGCCTGGCGGTGCGCGAGGCGCGGCGGCGGGTCGGCCCGGACCTGCCCCTGCACATCGTGGGATACTCCAACGGCGGGGCACTCGCGATGAAATATGCCCTGGATGCCATCGACGACCCCGGGCTGCCGCGCGCCGAACGGATCATCCTGATCTCGCCCATGATCGGCGTCACGGATTTGGCGCGCTTCGCCGGGTTCGCCGGTCTGCCGGCCCTCTTCCCCCGTTTCGCCAAGGCCGCCTGGCTCTCGATTCTGCCGGAATTCAATCCATTCAAGTACAATTCCTTCCCCGTCAACGCCGCGCGCCAATCCTCGCTCTTGACCCGCGCCCTGCAGCCGCGGCTGGCCCGCTTTGCGCGCGAGGGTCGGCTGGGCACCCTGCCGCCCATCCTCACCTTCCAATCGCTCACCGATTTCACCGTCAGCACCGCGGCGATCGTCAACGCCCTCTATGCCCGGTTGCCGGCGAACGGCAGCGAACTGGTCCTCTTCGACCTCAATCGTCACACCGAATTCGGTCCCTTGCTGCGCCCCAGTACCGAGACCATGCTCGCCCGGCTGCTGCCGCAGCCCCCGCGCAACTATCGCACCACGATCATCACCAACCGCGATGACCGCTCCGCGGACGTGGTGGAACGCACGATCGCGGCGGGGGCGACGACCGAGGTGGTGCGCCCCCTGGGATTGACCTATCCCAGCGATGTGTTTTCACTCTCCCATGTGGCGCTGCCATTCCCCGTGACCGATTCGCTCTACGGGATGGAGCCTGACCGCTCCGAAGACTTCGGCGTTCACCTGGGCGCTATGGCGGTGCGCGGCGAGCGGGGCATCCTGATCGTCAGCCTCGACGCGCTGATCCGGATGTCGTCCAATCCGTTCTTTCCCTATCTATTGGACCGCATCATGGGGCAGATGGACGCCAGGTCCGATGAAGCATTACTGCCTGACGCTCACCGGTGACCTGCTGCCGGGCGCCGAGCGGACGGCCGCAGTTGCGGCGCTGGCCGCGGCACTCAAGCTGTCCGAGGCGCAGGCCGGGGCCTTCCGTGCCATGTCCTACCACAACACCACCTGGACCTGCTGGGTCGCGAGCCGCGGCACCGGGTCCGCGGCGGCCTTCGCCACGGATCAACTCTCCAACAACCACCTGCTGACGCAGGACCCACTGATCCGGCGGGCGCTCAAGTCCGCCGAGCTCGGCGACCAGGTGCGCTTGCGCGGCAAACTGGCGCGCTACTCCCATGCCGGCGGCTTCCAGCGCGGCACCAGCACCAGCCGCACCGATCAGGGCAACGGCGCCTGCGAGACCGTCTACCTTGAGGCCTTCGAGATCACGCGCAAGGCCAACACCGGCTGGCGCCTGGTCTATCGCAGCAGTGTCACGACCGCGCTCGCGGCCTTGCTGGTCCTGACGGTGTTGTTCTTCGGGTCGATGGCGCGGGGGGTGCGGGACTGAAGGTCCGTCGTTGGCGGAGGTGGGCGATAGCGACCGACAATGAATTCTCGTCATCTTTTCAGAAACTTGTCGTACACATGTCTGGCTACACGCTCAAGGCGCGACGGGGAGCGTACCGCGTCTGTTTCTGCGCCGGACCAGGCTAGCCAGCGCGGCACCTATCGAAAGTAAGGTGATCGTCGAAGGTCCGGGGACTACGGAAATCGAACCGTCGATTTCAAACCGCGTCAGGTCCCAGGCAAGCCCTCCGGTGAGGGTTGGCAGGGTGTTCTGGTCGATACTCAATACCGATGCGCCGGTCCAGAAGCCGTCGGTGAGGTCAAAAAGCTGGAATCGATTGTTGTTTGCCCCAGTATAAGGTGAGGCCGAGAAGGCAATCGTGGTGACTCCGGACAGGTCCAATGACGCGGCGGAATCCACAAGAAAGCGGCCGTAAGCGGCGGCGGAGTCCAATCCCAAGACGATCGTGTTTCCGAAATTGATCAATCCTTGGATGATAACGGTGTTGAGTACCGTACTTGAGACCCCGCGGAAAGTGATTGGTGCCCCCTGCCCATTAAGCGTCATCGAGTGCTTGAAGTTCACGTCTGCTGAAACATCGATGCCAGTTGTGGCGGAGTTGGTGAAGTCTCCGTAGAGATTCAGCGCGTCGCTGGATGCCATAATCGAAAGTGGTGAGGCGTCAGGCTGCACCGTGATCGAAAGTGCATTTGTATCTGACCCGATCACCAGGATGCCGCTGGGAACATCTGGGATGATCACATCCGTGGTGCTGTCGGGCACGCCGTTCGACCAATTTGCCGGCGTGCTCCAGTCGGTGGCAAACACGTCGCCCTGCCAGGTGGTTTGCGCGGCGCGGACGCCCGGTGCGATGGCGAGCACCGAGGCGAGGAGGTAATAGTGCGTCTTGCTCATGGATCGGCAATGCTCGGGATATCAGGGGTCGTGGGGGTCGCCCGGCCTTCGCGATAATTCGTAGAGGGCCTGAGAGCCTCTAGGGACCCTTGACGGCGGCGCTCGCCTTGGTCTTCACCTGATCGGCGACAGCCGCGCTCTGGCTGAGCAGGGTAAAGTCGCCCCCAGGGGCGACCGCATACTCGAACTTGGCGACCAATCCGTCGGAGGAGTTGATCTTGCGTGCAAGGGTTGTGCCCCGCACCGATGCCGACCACTTCCTGGTGAGCCTGTTGATCGAGAGGGTGACGTAGGGGTCCGCCCCGCTCTTTGAGACGAAGCGGAACTCGGATGAGGTCTGGCCCCAGGACCCGGTGTCTGCATTAACAGGTATCTCAAGGAGATTCAGCGTGAGCTTACCCAACACAATCGCGGCAGGCACCGCGGAGAAACCCACGCCGCTGACGACTGCGCTGCTCATGGCCGAGGACAGCGAGTTATCGACGGTCAGCGCCACACTCTCCAGTCCCTTGGCTGGAAGTGGACTGTTCTTCGGGGCGAAGGTGGTGTCCATGACGAACCAAGAATACAGGTAGGGAATCGGATCGGGGTTTCCCGTGAACTGGGCGCTGTAGTCGATATTCATCGCCATCCGGAACGTGACGTCCGGCCGCGTGCCGTCCACCGTGCCGTGGGTATTGAGCATGGTCCAATAATGCTTGGCCGGATCGCTGTCCGTATCGTTGTAACCCACGAGTACTGTCCAGTGACCGCATCCGCCTTTATCCCAGGTATGGTCCTTGGCATAGTCCATGTTGATGATGCTGGTCGCCGGTTCATTCGCCCAAAAGGCGTCGAAGATATCCCAGTCCGCTGTTGTCGGCAGGAAGTAGAGCAGGCCGACTGGATACCCGGCATCGAGCACGCTCTTGAGGTTACGGATTGCATCGGCCTGACTGATGTCCCATGTGTCTACCTTGGATATGTCAATGCCGGCGATAGGAAATGCCGTGTTGCCGGAGGCGCTCCACGAGGTTCCGGATGCAATCAGCGATGGGCGTACCTCGCCGACGCTGAAGGTCGTATCCCAGGCCGCGCCGATATTCGAGTAAGGAATGGCATACCCGATCATGTCGTAAAATGCCTTGGTCATTCCGAAATGACCGCCGGCGTTCAGGTTCGAACCGACCATCCAGGCGTTTGATGCCAGGAATTGAACCGACAGGCCGTCTTGCAGTACCGGGTTGCCGCTGAACTGCTTGTCGAAATACATCGACATTATGGCAGTACTGGCCCAGATCCAACAGGTGCCGGTCGGGGTCTGATCGCGCAGCTCCGGCGTGTAATGAAAATGATCGAGCACCGAGACCGAACCAGTAACCGGAGCATAGGCAGTCGGGGCAGCGTAAAGCTCCAGGCTTTCCACCCAGGTGGCGAGTTCCCGCTCCTGAGCGTCGCTCATATGCATCATGCCGAAGCGGGATGCATTCGCGCCTGGAGCGAATAACATCGACACGAGGCAGGAGGTCAGAGCCAGGGTGCTGAGGCGAGTTGTCATGAGGTCACACCATAGCGAAATAATGAGGATATCAGTAACATTCGACTTTGGCCATTTTTGCAGTAGGCCGACAGGCCCGCGCCTGACGCCAGGGCGGTGTCGAAACGTGCGCTGAGCAGAGGGTAGGATGGGCAAAGCGCAGCGTGCCCATCCTCCAGACGTGATCGTCGAGCGTAGGATCGGCAAAGCACAGCGTGCCCACCCCCCAGACCTCGACGCGGCCCGGATGGGCACGCCCGAGCGACGCGACGACAGATCCGGACCATTGCGCGCGGGCTTTGCCCATCCACGGCGTGCGCGTGACCACATCGGTCT
Organism: Candidatus Thiodictyon syntrophicum; assembly: GCF_002813775.1. Taxonomy (NCBI): domain Bacteria; kingdom Pseudomonadati; phylum Pseudomonadota; class Gammaproteobacteria; order Chromatiales; family Chromatiaceae; genus Thiodictyon; species Candidatus Thiodictyon syntrophicum. Next base: position 3,540,956 of record NZ_CP020370.1, on the reverse strand, counting down.
GGATCGCACCCGTCGCGTACCGCCGCGCCCGGGTGTCATTCCGCCCCCCAGTTCCGCCTTGGTCATGCATTCTGACCCCAACGGGGTCGGACAGACCAGCCCAGGGCAACGCCTTGGGTTAGTATAGCCCGGCCCTGAAAGGGCATGACATATCGCGGGGCACCTCATGTCACGCCCTTTCAGGGCTAACCGGTTGAACGGACCTGTCCCAGGGCGTTGCCCTGGGCTGGTATGTCACGCCCCTTCGGGGCTCTGGCGCTTCTGGTGCGCCGTTCGCACCTGTCACGTCGCCGCAGCCCGGAGGTTACTGCCGTGAGGTTAAGCGCGGCAGCCCAAGCGCCTGGAGTCCAAGGCTTCAGCCTTGGAGCGTGCCAGGCTGAAGCCTTGGACTCCAGGCAGCGTCGCTGCGCGACTCTCAGGGTAAAGCGCCGGTCTGCGGTGCCGGGCGAACGCTCATGGGCACCTGGAAGCCGATGGTGGTGCCCTGGCCCGGGGTGCTTTTGAGATCGATCTCGCCTCCCATCGCGGCCACCAGGCGGAGGCAGAGCGCCAGCCCCAGGCCGGTGCCGCCGTAGCGGCGGGCGGGCGAGTTGTCGCCCTGGTTGAACAAGGCAAAGAGCCCGGACTGGACCTCGGGGGTGATACCGATCCCCTGGTCCTGCACCTCGAAGCGCACCCAGCGTTGCCCGCCCTGAGTCGCGACGGGTTGGACCCGCAGCGTCACTGACCCCCGCTCGGAGAACTTGAGCGCATTGCTCAGGAGTTGGCCCAGGACCTGGCGCAGGCGGGCGGGGTCTGCGGCGACGACGGCGGGCAGACCCGCGGCGATCTCCGGGACCAGGGTCAGCCCCTTGGCGGTGGCGAGGCTTCCACTGTCCTGCACGAACTGCTGGAGCATCTGCCCCAGGTCGAACTCCTGCATCGCGATCTCGATTGAACCCGCCTCCAGCCGGGAGAGGTCGATGACATCGTTGACGAGGTCCAGCAGGCGCCGCGCCGACTCGTCGATCCTGGCGAGAAAACCGCGGCCCCGCTCACCTTGGACCTCCTTGTGCAGCAGATAGGCCATCCCCGTGATGCCGTTGAGCGGGGTGCGAAATTCGTGGCTGATATTGGCTAGAAAGGCGTCCTTGGCGCGGTTGGCGCTCTCCGCCGCATCGCGCGCCTGGGCCAGTTCCAGCGTCCGGGACTGCACCAGGTCTTCCAGGCGGTTGCGGTGCTGCGCCAGTTCGTGGTGCAGGCGCACCCGGGAGCGGACCACCGGCGGATTGACCGGCTTGTGGATGAAATCCACCGCGCCGCCGGTCAGGGCCAGTGCCTCGCTCTCCGGGTCGGTGCGCGCGGTGATGAAGATGACCGGGATCGCGGCCGTGAGTGCCTCGCGCTTCAGGGCGGCACAGACCGCATAGCCGTCCATGCCCGGCATCATGACGTCGAGCAGAATCAGGTCGGGATAGGGGTCCCGGCGCGCCAGTTCCAGCGCGGCCGGCCCCTTGGTGGCCACCTTGATCCGGTAGTCGGCCTGCAGGGCGTCGGCCAGGACCTGGAGATTGAGCGGCTCATCGTCCACGATCAATACGACAGGGCGATCATCGTTCATCGTCAGATACCTGGGTGGGTGGTGGGAGTAGGGGAGGGGCAGGGGATGCGGACAGGTACGGTTCCAGCAAACGTGCGGCGGCCGGGTAGTCGAAGCGGTCGAGCCGGTCTTTCAGGGCGAGATACAGTGCCTGATCGGCGGCGGACAGCGCCGCCTGCAAGTCGTCCGACAGGCTGCGCGGAACCACCAGTCCCTTGACGAGCAGGGCCTGGATCTCGGTCAGCAGCTCGCGCACGGCCGCGGGGTCGGCGGCGGTCACGGGCCGCGCGGCGGCAGTCGGCGGGAGTTCCGCGATCCGGTCCAGGGCGCGGCCGTGGGCCTCCGACAACAACTCCAGGGCCGGTGCCGGATCATGTCCGGCCCGCAGCTCGGCCTCCAGCCGGGCGGCGGCCCGGTGCAGGTCGACGGCCCCGAGATTACCCGCAATCCCTTTAAGGCGGTGGATCGCCCGGTCCGCCTGGGCGCGGTCGCCGCCGGCCAGGGCGGCGGCGATGACCTGGGCATCGTTGCGGACCGCGACGGCGAACCGGTGCAGCAGTTCGATCACCTCGGCCTGGCCGCCCCCGGTTTGCAGGAGCGAACCCAAGTCGAAACCGGGGACCGTCAGGGACTCCACCGGCGCGGCGCCGCGCTCCCAGTTATCGGGGGCCGGCCCCGGCGGGGCGGGCAGGGTATCCGCGCCCGGCAGGTCGATCCAGCGCCCCAACGTGGCCCCGAGGGTCTCCAGGGTCACCGGCTTGGGCAGCAGGTCGGTCATCCCGCTGTCCGTGATCCGGGCGCGCTCGTCCACGGTCACCCCGGCGGTCAGGGCGATGACCGGCAGGTCCACCCAGGCCGGGTTTTCGCGGATCAGCCGGGTGGCGGTCAGGCCGTCCATCTCGGGCATCTGGATATCCATCAGCACGGCGTCGAAGTCCGCCTCGGCCAGGTGCCCCAGTGCCTCGCGGCCGTCGGCTGCCAAGGTGACGCGCACCCCCAGCAGGCGCAGCATGTCGCCGATCACCTGCCGGTTGATCGGCTGGTCCTCCGCGACCAGGACCCGGGCCCCAACCAGGCGGGCGCCGGGCCGCGGGGCCGTCCCGCTCGCCTCGGGCGCGGTTGCCGCCACCTGCAGGCGCAGGTCGAGGGTGAAGGTGCTCCCCGCCCCCGCGGTGCTCTCCACGTCCAGGTGCCCGCCCATCAACTGCGCCAGGTTCCGGCTGATGGCCAGCCCCAGCCCCGAGCCCCCATAGCGCCGGGCAATCGAGGCGTCACCCTGGACGAAGGGCTCGAACAGGCGGGCGCGGGTCGCCGCATCCATCCCGATCCCGGTGTCCTGCACCGTCCAGCGCAGCCGTGCCCAGGACCCTTCGTACCCGAGACAATCGACTTGCAGCCGGACCTGGCCCTGGTGGGTGAATTTGAGTGCGTTGCCCAGCAGGTTGGACAAGACCTGCTGCAGCCGCAGCGCATCCCCCAGCAGGTAGCGGGGCACCTGCGCGCCGGTCTCGATCGTAAACCCGAGCCCCTGGATCTGCGCGGCGTGGGCGAACAGGGTGTGCATGGTCGCCAGCAGGTCGGCCAGTTCAAAGGGGGCGATGTTGAGGCTCAGGTGTCCCGCTTCGATCCGGGAGTGGTCCAGGATGTCGTTCAATATCCGCAGCAGGCTGCGGCCGGACTGATTGAGCTTCTCCAGGTAATCGCGCGACTGCGGGTCCAGGGATTGCCGCAGCGTAGGGTGTTCAATATCGGACCTATTTCACAAATTATCTTCATACAGTTTTAGTGTTTGATAACGAATCAATGAGAGCATGCCGACGCCGGGCCAGCATCGACGCACCGATATGCGCTTGCGCCCAGTGCTCGACATCAATCGTACGCACCGATTCCATCGCCTCCCGAATCAACGGAGTCGCCAGGTCGGCGATGAAGGCAGGAATCGCAAGCAGCAGCTTGCCGATCTCCTTGAGTGGCCCCCTGGCGGTGAAGCATTTGTATTTCCCGAAGACCGATTCGATGATATCGGAGGATGCCAGCCAGACATTATCAGTCGGGATCTTGGCGGCTTCCACTGCCACCTTCGCGAGCATCTGTTGGGTAAAGGCCGCCGTGCGTGGGGTGAGCGTTGACTGCGGTGGCAGCGTGGCCTGGAGTGATTCCTGGGAGCCCCGCTGGAGGCCCTTGGATTTGAGGTGCGACTGAATCAGCTTGGATTGCGCCATCATTTGCGCGTAATCCACCAGGTCATCCCGGTAGGACAGTAGCCAGGCAAAGCCGTCAAGGAAGCGGCTGTACCCAGCGTCCGCTTGCTGCCAGAACACATCGTCGAGCGTATCACTCTCGAGGTCTGAGTGTGTCTGCAGTGCCTGGCAAAAAGCCGCCCGGTCGGGATAGCGAATGCCGACGATGGCCCGCAATGGGTGCGCCCGGGCGGCGCCGAACCGCGCGCACAGGTGCTCCCATGCCGGCCACTTCAGGACGTATTGCGCGCGGATCGCGCTGAAGTCGCCGCGATCATGGTAGGCGAGGAGCCGTTGTGCCCACCGCACCTGGACATCCAGATTCATGAAACGCGCCTTGAGGCGCTGCCGAGGCGGCAGCAAGAAGGCCAGATCGGTCTGCTGCAAGGCTGACCAGGCGTTGCGACAGTGCGCCAGCAAGGACTCCCAGCGCGCGTCCCGGCCCATCTCGGCCTTGAGCAGCGTCGCGATCAGATGAGAAATATCATAAGTATAGACGCAGGCAGTGGCGTGCTCCTGAAACAAGGCGATGCCCTTGCGCAGGTCGCTGCCGTGGTCGGCAACGATCTGGACCGGGGGACCGGTGCGTTGCGCAACGCGCCTGAGCACGTTCGCGACCCACGCCCCCGTGCTGTGTGTGGTGATCTCCACGGCCAGCACCTGCATGGCGCCGTGACCCGGACTGTAACCGCTCCGAGCCAGTGCATTCACCGGAATACCCAGGATTACCAGGCACTTGGATGCCCCCAAGGCGATGGTATGATCAGCGACGTAGATCCAATCCGTGCGCCATTCCGGTTGGCGATTGAGGATCGCGAGACCGCAGCGATAGATCCAGTTCAGCACCGTGGTGTGGGCTGGCGCCGCCACCGGGAATGTCGCGCCGAACAGATTCAAGACCCGCGCCACGCCGCGACTGCCAAGCCCCGCGTGCAGATACAGCCGCATGGTCAACTGCATGACCATGACCGAATAGTGATGGCCGACCGGCGGGGACAGCGCAAGCTGTGGTGGCTCATCCACTGGTTCGTCAGCCGCCGGCGCCGCGGCCTCTTCGGCGCCCGTTCGCCCACGCTCCGCCTTTAGCGCACGCGCCTTCCACTGCGCGCGGCTGTGCTCCAGATCCCGAATCTTGACCTCCGCGGCCCGCAGGCGCTGCTGCCGCTCCAACGCTTTCGCCTTCCAGGCATCACGTGACCGCTGGAACAGGTTGGCCAGACGGCTCACTGGGCTCTTGAATGCGTTCATCACGTCGTGCGCGCTCCGGCAAGGCGGTCAGATCACCGCGCCAGTAGGCTGGCCAACCGTTCGCCGTTTGTCAAGGGCTGGGCATGAGCTAGTGTCGCACCGTCATCGTACCCACCCGAGCACAGAACCGACAGCCGGGCCTTCCCGGCAACACGCTTCTTGCATGGGCTTTTCAGCGCCTTTTTGGGTCAGATTGAACATCCTAGCCGCAGCGCCAGTTCGGACAGACCGATGATCCCGTTCATCGGCGTGCGGATCTCGTGGCTCATGTGGGCGAGAAACTCGGCCTTGCTGCGTGCCGCCTGTTCTGCCTGTTCCCGCGCCTGCTTGAGGTCGGTGATGTCGTAGACGGTGTTGAGGCACTCATCCCCCGCCAGGGGCGTAGCGCGTGCCATGACGGTGCGAGTCGTGCCGTCCTTGCAGCAGATGTTGACCTCCATGGGCTCGAACAGTCCACCGTCGCGTCTGGCCTGGTCCAGGCGTTCCCGGCGGGTCTCCAGCACCCATTGCCGATACGCGGGGTCCGGTGCGGCCTTCAGTCCCAAGTCCGTCCAGGTGGGGATATCGGCCAGGGTGTAGCCGAAGGCCTCGGTAAAGGCGGCATTGATATAGGTCACGGTGCCGGTTTCATGTGCGAGCACCAGGGGTACCGGCGAGGCGTCGATCACCGCCCGGGCGCGGGCCTCGCTGGCCTCCAGGGCCAAGTGCGCCTGACGTTCGGCCGTGATGTCCCAATTGACCCCGATCAGGCGCTGGGCCGCCCCGGCGGCATCCCGGATAACCCTGCCGGAAGAGGCGATATAGTGCAGTGAGCCGCCCGGCCAGAGTACCTGGAAGCTGTCGCGAAAAGTCGTTTCATGCCCGGTCATGATCGCTGCGAGGACCGCCTGAATCCTGGGCAGGTCCGCAGGAGCGATCGCCGCGGTCCAATCCGCGTAAGAGAGGGCGCCGGCGCGTGGCGGCTGCCCATACAGGCGATACATCCGTTCGTCCCAGGTGAGCCGGCTGTCGGCCAAGTCCCACTCCCAGACCCCGATACCGCCGGCCTCGGTGGCCAGTTGCAGCCGGTCGGTGAGGGTCTGTAAGGCCTGCGCGGCCCGTCGGCGCTCGGTGATGTCCACAAAGGCGATGACCACACCGTAATCGGGGTGCCGCGCCGGCATGGCACTGACCGAGAGCCAGGTGGTCCCGTCGGGGCGCACCACGCCCATTTCCACCTCCTGCACCGGCTGGCCTTCGCGCATGGCGCGCACGCTGGCGAATTCGTCCGGCGGCATGGGTGTCCCGTCCGGGCGCACCAGCGGCCATTGCGGGTCGTCATAGGTCCGCTGCAGTTGCGCGTCCCGCGTCAGGCCCAGGAGGCTTTCGGAGGCCCGGTTGCAGTCGATCAGGCGGCCCGCGGGGTCAGTGATGGAGATGCCGACCGGCACCAGGTCGTAGATGGTGCGCAGCTTCGCCTGCGAGGCGTGCAGATCGGCGGTCCGTGCCATGACCCGCTCCTCCAGGAGCGCCCGCTCGGCCTCCAGGGCCGCCTGCGCCTCGCGAATGCCGGTGAGGTCATGGAGACTCACCACGATGCCCTGCACGGCGCCGCCCTCGTGGAATGGCCGCTGCTCGGCCGCGAGCCACCACCGCCGGCCCTGCGGATTGGTCCCGTCAAGCGTCAAGCGCTGTATCTCACCCGCCAGACTCGCATGCAGGTGCGCGGCGATCCGCGACCAGACTGCCGGACCTACCACATCCTGAACACGCCGGCCTTGCAGTTCCTCGGGGGTCTTACCGTAGAAGGCGGCATAGGCCGGATTGACCACCTGCAGGCACAGTTCGCGGTCCAGAAAGATCAGCATTTCGCTGGAGGTCTCGACGATCTGCCGATAGCGGCGCAGTGCCCGCTCCGCCCGGTAGCGTTCCGTCATGTCGTGCGAGAGGGCGAGCACCCCATCGATCCGCTCGCCGTGGCAGAGGGGGACGGCATAGGCCGAGACCACGCGCTCCTCACCCGCGGCCGTCGTCATCACGAAGAGCTCACCGGTGACCAGCTCACCCCGCAGGGCCCGGCTGGTCGGCAGGCGTTCAGTCGGCAGCGCGCCCCCTTCCAGGGGCCTGAAGTTCAACCCGCTGCTCGCCTGATCCCGGGTGAAGTCCGTGCTCGTCTGCCCGAGAATCCGCAGCGCGGCGGCGTTACAGCGCACCAGCCGCAACTGCGCGTCGTATTCGATGACGACATCGGGGATGGCCGCAAAAACGGCCTCGAGCCGGGCGTGCTGGGCGCGCAGGGCGAGTTCCGCCTCTTTGTAGGCGGTGATGTCCTCGGAAAAGATGCCGATGCCGCCCACCTGGTCCTGGTCGTCGTGCCACGGACAGACCTCCCAGCGCAACCACTGTACCGAACCGTCCGCGCGCTCGAAGCGGTCCTCCTCCGCGCGCACCGACTCGCCGGCCAGTGCGCGGCGGTGGACAGCCTTCAAGGCATCCGTGATCTCGGGGAAGACGGCATAGTGGGACAGGCCGGTCAGCTCGCGCCCGCTCAGTCCGTAGTCCGCGAGCCAACGGCGGCTGGCGGCGATATAGCGCAGCTCCCGGTCGAACACGGCCAGTGCTGCCGGGGCGTGTTCGATCACCAGGCGCAGGCGGGCCTCGCTCTCCCGCAGTGCGGCCTCGGTCCGTTTGCGTTCGGTGATTTCAGTAACGGTACCGTACATACGCGCCTGGCGATCCGTTGCGTCGAAGATGAACTCACCGCGGCCGGCCACCCAATGGACGCTGCCGTCGGGCCAGACCACCCGAAATTCAGCGGCATAAGGGTCACGTCGTGCCATGGCACGCGCCAGCCCGGCATCGATCTGCGCCAGATCGTCCGGATGGACGCGGCTTTGAAAGGACGCATAGGTGCCGTCGAATTCGCCGGGCGCGAAGCCCCAGAGGCGCTCGTGTTCGCGGGTCCAGACGATACGGTTGTCCGTGGTATCCCAGTCATAGATGCCCAGATGGCCGGCCTCCAGGGCCAAGCGCAGCCGCTTCTCGCTCTTGCGCAACCGGGTCTGCGCCGTCCGCCGGTAGCCGACGAGCCAGGCCAGGCCGAGACTGATGATCAGTCCGCCGCCCAGCAGGGTGAGTGACAGCAGGGGAGTGGGTGTGGTCCCGGGCGCGGGAGCGCCGCGCAGCACCAGGGTGCGTCCGGCGACGCTGATCGGGACCTCCTGGCCCAGGGGGTCGCGGATGACGGCCGCCGGGTCCAGGGTGGGCGCCCCGGCCGGCCGCGCGCGGGCGGGATGGGTCTCCAGCACCCCGGCGACGCCGGGGGTGTGCGGGTCCAACAGGACCAGATCGACGGTGTTCGGCGGCAGTTGGGCGATCACCCCGCCCATGAGGTCGCCCAGGCGCAGCACGCCTACGGCAAAGCCGCGCACCCGGTCCCGCCGGGCCTGTGGGGTCTCGCCCGGGACGCGCGCCGGACCCTGGGGCACATAGACGAGCAGGCTGTGCTGACCGGCGGTCTCCCGCGCCAGGATCAAGGGCGCGCTGGCCGCCGGCTGCCCGGTGTCACGCGCCTGCTCTAAGGCCGGCCGCCGCAGCGGGTCCGCGCCCTGGTCGAGTCCCAGCGCCGCGGCATTGCCGGGCAGGGGTGCGACCCGCAACACCGGGAACCACTCGGGGCGCGCGCCCGCCGGCCGCGGTTCCCCGCCGACCCGTTCCAGTATCCTGAACCCCGCGAGCCCCTCGGCCCGCACCTGGGCCTCGAAGGCGTCGCGCTCGCGCTCCTGCACCCGCGGCACCCATTCCAGTGCCTGCAGGCCCGGATGCCGTGCCAGAAACGGATGGGTGAAACGGGCGAAGGCGTCCGCGCTCACCGCGTCCGCGGCGTCACAGAACTGGGCCAGCACCTGCACATCGTCCACCAGGTGCGCAAGCGTCTTCGCCAGCGCGTGCGCGCTCACCGCGACCTGCTCACTGACCTGCGGCGCCCGCTGCCGGGCCTCCCAGCCGCGGACCAGCCACCAGGCCGTGATGCTGACCAGCAGGCCCAGGACCAAGGCCGCGGCCGCGGGCCGGTGTGCCCGCCAGGGGTCCCGCCGACCGGTGAGCCTCATGGTGTCCGCCTTTGCCATGTCCTGTTTCCCGGGGTCGCTCAAAAACCTAATCGTTGTCGTTGTCGTTGTCGTAATCGAAAAAGCGATGCAATCCGGGGTGCGAGAGAATCCGGGGCACTACGATAACCTCGATTACGACCACGACCACGACAACGGCGCAACAGCGTTCGCGAATGGACTTGGTTGACTTGGCGGGCCTTGATCATAACTCCGGCCAAGCCGCACCGGCGAGCGCACGCGCTTAAGCCCGCTCGGACGATGGGAGCGCCGCACCCCAGTGCGGCGCGGCCTCGCGAGCGACCGCAGCGTTGCGTTCTGCGGATACGCCGCGCCGCACTGGGGTGCGGCGCTCCCGATGGCCGGAATTATCATCAAGACCCGCATCGGTGGTCGGTGGTCGGTCAGGTAGCTTAGCCCAACCGGACAGTGTCCGCGACCTGGTGTCCGCAACTGCGGCCGTCCGCGGCGCGTCGCCGGGTCCCTTGGAGTGACTGACCCCAGAAGGCCAGTTCGGATAGTGCAAAGTGTCCGAACGAACAAGAATCCCAGTGCACCAGGTGTCCCGCCTGGCATGACTTTACATAATATACATTATCGGCAAATACGGCCATGGGTTCGGAGGGCGTCGGGCCGCGGCGACTGGCCACCGGTACGCTGCGGGCATCGCGCAGCCGATGCCTGAGGCACTTGCCCCACGAACGCAGACGCATTAGCCTGCCCAGTCATGGACGAGCTCGGCTACCCTCCACGACCGCTACTGTTCGAGCATCGCCAGAACTGTCTCCGGAACTCCTCAGGTTTCCTCGCTACACTGGAGCCGTCGCCCCGGCTCCGGGAGTCCAATCCATGCAGACCGATACCCTGATGTATCGGCTCTTCCAAGAGCGCCCGCGGCTCGCGCTCGCGCTCGCCGGGGTCGGAGAGCCCGAGACCGCGGACTACCGGATGAAGGCATTTGAAGGGACTAAGCCTCGATCTGAGGCTGTTGCGCCTGATCGTCATGGAGCCTGCGGCGACACCTGCCGAGGCGCGCGACCTGGTGTGCAATCCCGATCCGGCCGAGGACCGGCTGGAGATCCTGGACCTGGTCGAGACCATCTTGGTCTACAAATTTCCGGCCCTCACCCGCGAGGAGGTTAGAGTTATGTTGCACCTGCCCGAAACAGAGCTTACGAAGACCCGCTTTTATCAGGAGGTCTTCGGCGAGGGGCGAGAGGAAGGGCGAGAGGAGGGACGGGAGGAAGGCCGTCGGCAAGCCTCGATCGAGATCCTCGCTCAACTTCTTTCCGCCAAACTCGGCCCACCTTCCGCGGCACTGCGCGCGCGGATGGAATCCGCCGACATCGAGACCCTGTCGCATTGGTGCGGGCGCGTCCTGACCGCCGACAGGCTCGACGATATCTTCGGCGAGCCGCATTGATGAGTTAGCCTTAGTTCAGAATCGCACGAGCATCATCGATGACAGAAAAAGAAATCGAGCAGGCCCTGATCGAGAAACTGGGCGATCTGAAATACAGCTACCGCCCCGACATCCGCGACCGTGCCGCACTGGAGCAGAACTTCCGCGAGAAGTTCGAGACCCTGAACCGCGTCCATCTGACCGACGGCGAGTTCCACCGCCTGCTGGACTCGATTATTACCTCCGACGTCTTCGCCGCCGCCCGCCACCTGCGCAGCCGTAACAGCTTCGAACGCGATGACGGCACCCCGCTCTACTACACCCTGGTCAACCTCAACGACTGGTGCAAGAACAGTTTCGAGGTGGTCAATCAGTTGCGGATCAGCACTGATTACAGCCATCACCGTTACGACACGATCCTGGTCATCAACGGCATCCCAGCCGTCCAGATCGAGCTGAAGACCTTGGGCCTAAGCCCACGCCGGGCCATGCAGCAGATCGTCGATTACAAGAACGACCCCGGCAACGGCTACACCAGGACGCTGCTCTGTTTCCTGCAGATCTTCATCGTCAGCAACCGCAGCGACACCTGGTACTTCGCCAACAACAACAGCCGCCACTTCAGCTTCAACGCCGACGAGCGCTTCCTGCCGCTGTACCAGTTCGCGGACGTCGACAACACCAAGATCACCCATCTGGACAGCTTCGCCGACGCCTTCCTCGCCAAGTGCCAGCTTGCCGAGATGATCAGCCGTTACATGGTGCTGGTCGCCGGCGAGCAGAAGCTCCTGATGATGCAGCCCTATCAAATCTACGCCGTCAAGGCGATCGTCGATTCCATCCACCAGCACTGCGGCAACGGCTACGTCTGGCATACCACCGGCAGCGGCAAGACGCTCACCTCATTCAAGGCAGCCACCCTGCTCAAGGACAATCCGGATATCGACAAGTGCCTGTTCGTGGTGGATCGAAAAGACCTGGACCGGCAGACGCGGGAGGAATTCAACAAGTTCCAGGAAGGCTGCGTCGAGGAGAACACCAACACCGAAACCCTGGTGCGCCGGCTGCTCTCCGACGACTACGCCGACAAGGTCATCGTCACCACCATCCAGAAGCTCGGCCTGGCGCTGGATGGAACGAACAAACGTAACTACAAAGAACGTCTTGAACCGCTGCGCCGCCAACGCATGGTCTTCATCTTCGACGAATGCCACCGCTCGCAATTCGGTGAGAACCACCAGGCCATCAAGGAGTTCTTCCCCAAGGCGCAACTATTCGGCTTCACCGGCACGCCCATCTTCGAGCAGAACGCCGGCTACCAGCAGATCCAAGGCCAACAGGCGTCCTACCGCACCACGGCCGACATCTTCCAGCAGCAATTGCACGCCTACACCATCACCCACGCCATCGAAGACCGCAACGTGCTGCGCTTCCATGTGGACTACTACAAGGCCGATGGCCAGAAGCAGCCCAAGCCGGGTGAGGCGCTGGCGAAAAGGGCCATCATCGAGGCGATTCTGGCCAAACACGAGGCCGCGACCAACGGGCGCAAGTTCAATGCCCTGCTGGCCACCGCCTCCATCAACGACGCCATCGAATACCACGCGCTGTTCAAAGCCGTTCAGGCCCAAAAGCTGAGCGAGCAACAGGCAGCGGACGCCGACTTCCAGCCGCTCAACATCGCCTGCGTCTTCTCCCCGCCAGCCGAGGGCAACAAGGACGTGCAGCAGATTCAGGAGGACCTGCCGCAGGAAAAGGCCGACAATCAACAGGAACCCGACAAGAAGAAGGAGGCCCTCAAGTTTATCATCGCCGACTACAACGCCCAGTACGGCAGCAATCATAGCATCGGCGAGTTCGATCTCTACTATCAGGACATCCAAAAGCGCATCAAGGACCAGCAATACCCCAATGCCGACGTCCCCCACGCGCAGAAGATCGACATCACCCTGGTGGTGGACATGCTGCTCACCGGCTTCGATTCCAAGTATCTGAACACCCTCTACGTCGATAAGAACCTCAAACACCACGGCCTGATCCAGGCGTTTTCGCGCACCAACCACGTGCTCAACGACACCAAGCCCTACGGCAACATCCTCGACTTTCGCCAGCAACAAGACGCCGTGGACACCGCCATCGGCCTCTTCTCCGGCCAGACCGGCAAGCAGGCCCGCGAAATCTGGCTGGTGGACAAGGCCCCAGTGGTCATCGACAAGCTGCAAGCCGCCGTCCAAAACTTAAGCGACTTCATGCAGTCGCAAGGCCTGGCCAACACCCCCGACGCGGTGCCCAACCTCAAGGGCGACGCCGCGCGCGGCCAGTTCATCAACCTGTTCAAGGAGGTACAACGCCTCAAGACCCAGCTCGACCAATACACCGACCTCACCGACGACAACCGCCAAGCCATCGAACAGATCCTGCCCAAGGACCAGTTGCTGGGCTTCAAGGGCGTCTATCTGGACACCGCCCAGCGCCTGAAGGCGAAACAGGACAAGGGCGGCGAGAAGATCGATCCCGCAGTCCAACAGCTCGATTTCGAGTTCGTGCTGTTCGCATCGAGCCTCATCGACTACGACTACATCATGGCGCTGATTACCCGCTACGCCGGCCAGGCGCCGGGCAAGCAGAGGATGAGCCGTGCCGAGTTGATAGGCCTGATTCACTCCGATGCCAAACTCATCGATGATCGGGACGCCCTCACCGACTACATCGATAGCCTCGACACCGGCAAGCCCCACACCGTCGAAGGTGTGCGTGAGCAATACGCCCAATACAAGGTCGCCAAGACCGCCCAGGCCATCGCTGACCTGGCCAAGAGGCACGGCCTGTCCGCCGCCGCCCTGCAGGGCTTTGTGGACGCCATCCTGCGCCGCATGATCTTCGACGGCGAGCTGCTCAATGACCTGTTGGCCCCGCTGCAACTGGGCTGGAAGGCGCGTACCAAGGCGGAACTGGCGCTGATGGAAGACCTGATTCCGCTGCTGCACAAACTCGCCCAGGGGCGGGAGATTTCGGGGCTGGGGGCGTATGAGCAATAAAGGCATGACGGAATCGGAGCTTTTGCAGCAAATTGCCCTGGGCGAAGACAGCCGCCACCAATTCAAGCGCACCGTCAACCACCCGGATGCCTTGGCCGCCGAATTGGTGGCCTTTTCCAACAGCGGCGGCGGCACCCTCTTGATTGGCGTCAATGACGATGGCTCGATCGCCGGGCTCAATGCCATCGAAGTGCGCCGCATCAACCAACTGCTGAGCAACGCCGCCTCCCAGCATCTGCGCCCGCCAGTGCATCCGCTCACCGAAAATGTTCATACCCAACATGGGTTGGTGATCGTGGTCAGCATTCCGGATGGACTCTCCAAACCCTATCTGGATCATCAGGGTCGCATCTGGGTCAAGCAGGGAGCCGACAAGCGCCATGTCACGGCCCGCGAAGAAATGCAGCGCATGTTCCAGCGCGCGGGGCTGGTCTATGCCGATGTCGTTCCGGTTGCCGATACCACCAGCGACGATCTGGATGAAGCCGCATTTCGCCGCTACTTCGAGCAGCGTTACGGCGCCGACAGTCCCTATGCCGAGCGTCCTTTGGACGCGATTTTGCAAAACCTGGGGCTAGGTGACGGGCGCGAACTTAATCTTGCCGGTCTCATGCTCTTTGGCCGTAACCCGCAGCGCTGGCGGCCCGCGTTTTCGATCAAGGCCGTGGCCTTTCCCGGCACCAGCATTGCCGACAGCCGCTATCTGGACAGTCAGGACATCAGCGGCCCCCTGCCCAGCCAATACACCGAAGCGCTGGCCTTTCTCAAGCGCAACCTGCACCGGGTGCAGGGCGACCAGGGGTTCAACTCGCTCGGCGTGCTGGAAGTGCCCGAAGTGGTCTTGCAGGAGTTGCTGGTCAACGCCCTGATACACCGCGATTACTTCACCAGCGCCTCCATTCGCATCCTGATTTTTACCGACCGCATCGAGATCATCAGCCCCGGCCATCTGCCGGACAGCCTGAGCGTCGAGGATGTGCGGCAGGGCAAGACCAACCGACGCAACCCCACGTTGACCGAGCACGCTTTCAAGGTGCTGCCCTACCGTGGGCTTGGCAGCGGCATACCGCGTGCGCTGGAGGAATGGCCGCAGATTGAATTTATCGACGACGTTCGCGGCAATCAGTTTACCGCCCAGGTGTGGCGGCCAGCGCCGCAGTGGGAAGGTGTCACCGATCCGGTCACAGGGCAAGTCGAGGCGCCAGTCACAGGGCAAGTCACCCCGCAAGTCACCCCGCAAGTCATCCCGCAAGTTACCCCGCAAGTTAGGCAACTGCTGCGCGCCATGTCAGGGGAGCACGCACGGCAAGAGCTGCAAGCCCTGCTGGGTCTTGCCGATCGCGAGCACTTCCGCAAAGCCTACTTGCTGCCCGCCTTGGAGCAAGGATGGATTGAGCCAACTATCCCCGATAAACCCAACAGCCGCTTGCAGCAATACCGGCTGACTGACAAGGGAAGGAGCTTGTTGAAATGAGGGAAAAGCAGAAGTTGGCGCCCAAGCTGCGCTTTCCTGAGTTTCGGGAGGCGGGCGAGTGGATTGCGATGAAGCTGAATGATGGTTGCGACGTAAATCCATTGAACTCTGAGCTCCCGGAGAAATTTGCGTATATCGATTTGGAGTCAGTCGAAGCTGGGGAGCTAAAGGCGCGCAAGATCATCAATCGAGACGAGGCGCCGAGTAGAGCGCAAAGGTTATTGCGTCATGGTGACGTGATTTTTCAGATTGTTCGTCCATACCAACGCAATAATTTTCACTTCAAAATCGACGGGGACGTTTACTACGTCGCATCGACCGGCTATGCGCAACTTAGAGCAAATGAATCAGCGGATTTTCTGTTTCAAATAGTTCACACTGACGATTTTGTCGAGCGCGTCATTGCAAAGTGCACGGGTTCAAACTACCCCGCAATCAACTCGTCAGACTTGGCTGATATACCAATTGCCATCCCAAATTCCGCTGAACAACATAAAATTGCCGACTGCCTTGCTTCCCTTGATGAACTGATCGCCCTGGAGTCGCAAAAGCTCGACACGCTCAAGACCCATAAAAAAGGGCTGATGCAGCAGCTTTTCCCCGCCGAAGGCGAAACCCTGCCCAAACTGCGCTTCCCCGAGTTTCGGGATGCGGGGGAGTGGGTGGAGGAACCTTTAGGAAAACTCTCCAGTTACGAAAACGGCAAAGCTTACGAACAGGACATCACGGATAACGGAAAATATATTGTCGTGAATTCGCGATTCATTTCCACCGATGGTTCTGTACGGAAATATACAAATGCTGAATATCTTATTGCGGAAGCTGGGGATGTTTTAATGGTCCTGAGTGACCTGCCGAAAGGCAAAGCTCTGGCGAAATGCTACTTTGTTGAAGTTAATGAGAGATATGGGGTAAATCAGCGGGTTTGCAGACTCAAAGCAGATAGAGTCGATGCAAAGTTTCTCTTCTACATACTCAACCGTAATCCCCATCTTTTAGCATTTGATGACGGCCTCAGTCAGACGCACCTTAGCAAAGGGAGTGTTCTGGAATGTTTACTTTACGTTCCTCAGAAAAGAGAGGAACAACAGCGCATCGCCGATTGCGTCACTTCCCTTGATAACCTCATTACCGCCCAAACCCAGCAACTCGCCGTCCTAAGAACCCAAAAGAAAGGCTTGATGCAGCAGCTTTTCCCCGTGCTGGATGAGGTGTCGGCATGAGCGCATTGACCTCATTTCACGCGGACATTAAAGACATTCTCGAACAGGCACGCAGCAAAGCGCGTTCAGCGGTGAATTCCGCCATGGTCGAAGCCTACTGGTTGATTGGTCGGCGGATTGTTGAAGAAGAGCAGCGCGGGAAGCACAAAGCGGAATACGGCGTCCGCCTGATTGAAGACCTTTCTACAGCATTGACGGTTGATCTCGGCAAGGGCTTTTCTTATGCCAATCTGTACAACTGCCGCCAGTTCTACTTGACCTTCCCCGACCAGGCGATTCTCTACACAGCGTGTAGAGATTTAAGCTGGAGCCACTTGCGTCTGATCATGCGCACTCGGCAGTTCATGTAAGCAAATAAGACAAAAATGACCGAACAAGATCAAAAACAACTGGGCACCACCCTCTGGGGCATTGCCGACCAACTGCGCGGGGCGATGAACGCGGACGACTTCCGCGATTACATGCTGTCCTTCCTGTTCCTGCGCTATCTGTCGGACAACTACGAGACGGCCGCGCACAAGGAACTGGGGCCGGATTACCCGAAGCTGGCCGCGGGCGACCGTCGCACGCCGCTGGCGGTGTGGTACGCGCAGAACCCGAACGACACTGTCGAATTTGAACAGCAGATGCGCCGCAAGACGCATTACGTGATCGAGCCGGACTATCTCTGGGGCAGCATCGCGGAGCTGGCGCGGACCCAGAACGGGGGATTGCTGCACACCCTGCAAAAAGGCTTCGACTACATCGAGAATGAATCATTCGCCAGCACCTTCGGCGGGCTCTTCTCCGAGATCAACCTGAATTCGGACAAACTGGGCAAGGACTACCGGGCGCGCAATGCCAAGCTCTGCACCGTAATCAAGGCGATTGCCGAGGGACTGGAGAAGTTCTCCACCGACAAGGACACGCTGGGCGACGCCTATGAATACCTGATCGGCCAGTTCGCGGCGGGCAGCGGCAAGAAGGCGGGCGAGTTCTACACGCCGCAACAGATTTCCAGCATCTTGTCAGGTCTGGTCACGCTGGACAGTCAGGAACCCGCCACCGGCAGGAAGAGGCAACTGGAAAGCGTGCTCGACTTTGCCTGCGGCTCGGGCTCGCTGCTGCTCAATGTGCGCCAGCGCATGGGTTCGCACGGCATCGGCAAGATCTACGGCCAGGAAAAGAACATCACCACCTACAACCTGGCGCGCATGAATATGCTGCTGCACGGGGTGAAGGACTCCGAGTTCGCGATTCATCACGGCGACACCCTGACCAACGACTGGGACATGCTGCGCGAGATGAACCCGGCCCGCAGCCCCAGGTTCGATGCCGTGGTGGCCAACCCGCCGTTCAGCTACCGCTGGGAGCCGACCGAAAGCTTAAGCCAGGACATGCGCTTCAAGAACTATGGCTTGGCGCCCAAGTCCGCCGCCGACTTCGCCTTTCTGCTGCACGGCTTTCATTACCTGAAGTCCGAGGGCGTGATGGCCATCATCCTGCCCCACGGCGTGCTGTTCCGCGGCGGCGCGGAGGAGCGCATCCGCACCAAGCTGCTGAAAGACGGGAACATCGACACCGTCATCGGCCTGCCCGCGAACCTGTTTTTCTCCACCGGCATCCCGGTGTGCATCCTGGTGCTGAAGAAATGCAAGAAGCCCGATGACGTGCTGTTCATCAACGCCGCCCTGCACTGCCGTGAACCGCGGTCGCGGATTCACTTCATCCACCGGGGCGATGCGCACATCCTTGGGGTGGCGCCCATCCTCGCCGGGTTCCTGGTCCCAGGACGGGATCGGCGCCGACACATGGGGGGCCGCCGGCGCCTGCACCAAGGCCCGCCCGTCCCTATCCTTGCCCACCGGCAGCCCGTGCAGGGTCGGGGACTAAGGCGATGGCATACGGCACCGAGCGCGCGGTCTACAATGATCCTGCCGCGGGTGGATCGGCGCCCCCCAGAGTCCCGCCGCCCCGCGGCCTTCGGTCGAGCACACCCGGCCTGTTCGTGGAGAGAACGCCATGGTCCTGACGCGCACCAACACCCTCCTCTTCGGTCTCATCGTCATCGGTCTCGGGCTCGCGGCCGGCAACGCCGCCACGGCGAAGGAGCGCTCAAGCCCTTGGGCGCCGGCCTGGCACGGTGCGGCGCGCGTTCACGCCGAGCCGGCGCAGGCCTACGCGGACACGCACGTGCTCGTATCGAGTGCGCTCATCGAGGGTGTCGACCGCGACCGCTTTGCCTCCTCCCGGGACCTGGTCAACGCCGTTCTGCTGGCGAGCCCCACTCGCCTGCCGGACGGGTCGACCCTCGCGGGGTTGCCGGCGCCTACCCAGGGGGCGGACCTCTACCGGGTCGTCTACCGCTCGGTGAACGCGGCCGGGCGGCCCACCCAGGTCAGCGGGCTGGTGGCGGTGCCGGCGTCCGACGCCGCCGGTGGCCTCGTCGTTTACATGCACGCGACCACCGCGGAGCGCCGCAACCCCCCGAGTGCCAACGGCTCGCTCGAGGCCCAGGGCGCCCTGACCCTCTTCGCGGGCGGCAACCGGGTCCTGGCGATGCCGGACTATCTCGGCTACGGCGTGAACCGCGACACCCACCCCTTCGCCCTGGGCCGGCTGAATGCCCCGGCGGGGCGGGACCTGATCCTCGCCACCCGTGAACTGCTGACCCGGCTCGGACGCACCGCAGGACCGGCCCTGTACGTGACCGGCTACAGCGAGGGCGGCGGCAATGCACTCTGGCTCGGTCGCTTCCTGGAGGAGACCGGCGACCCGACCCTGCGCCCGACCCTCATCACCGCCATGTCCGGCCCCTACGACATCACCGGGGCCACCGCGCACTCCTTCCTGGAACCCCAGCCGGCCTATGTCGACAACCTGATCGACAAACCCTTCTTCATCGGCTTCGCGGCGGTGGGCGCCGCCGGGGTCACCGGCCGGCCGCTCGCGACCATGCTGCGGCCCGAGTTCGCCCACGAGACCACCGCCGCCCTGGCCAACCCGGACTCCGACGAAGCCGTCGAGGCCCAGCTGCTCGGTGCGGCCATCCTCGACATGGACTACCTGCGCCTGCCCGACCTGGCCCCGCAACCGCGGCGGCTGATGCAGCCGGCGTTCCTCGACGCGCTCACGACCGGCGACCGCAGCGATCCGACCATCCGCCTGTGGGCCGACAACGACAACCTGGACTGGACGCCGAAGGCCCCGATCTATGTGCTGGGGGTCATCCAGGATGCCGTGGTGCCCTTCGCTTCACGCGGCTACCCGCTCCCCGCCGGCTATGGCACCGTCCCCCCACCCTATGGCGCGGGCAATGCCGAGAACCTGGTGCGGCGGATGCGTGCGCGCGGGCTCGACCGCCGGCAGGTCGCCTGGCTCGGCTTCGATGGTGCCGTTACCGGTCTGCCGGGTATGCCCTTGCAGACCATGGACCATGACCTGGGCTTCGTCTATTGCGGCGTGCTCGCGGCCCGGAGCTTCAATGCGCGCGGGCTCGCGGGGTTGCCGATGCGGCCTGATCCGCGGTGACGGCGGGCCGTCTGAGAGGTCGTGAGAAGGCAGCGAATTTCCGGTGGATGCGCTACGCTTATCCACCCTGCGAACTTAATTTTCCATCGATCGTAAACAACCGGTTCAGGACTATGACCCAAGACCTCGACGCCATGATCAAGTCGGCACTGGACGGGATCGAGACACTGCTGCACGCGAAGAGCGTCGTCGGCGATCCGGTGACCCTGGGTGAATACACGCTTGGTCGAGAGCAAGCTCAGTAACGCCGACAAGTGACCGGGGCGGCATGTTGGTGCTCATTGCCGCCCTCCTGATCCTGCTGATCCTGCTGATCCTGTGTCTGGCGATCCCCGTCGACCTGATCGTCGTGTTGAAGAAGGCCGGGGAGTGGCGTGGGCGCGTTGTGGTCTATACGCTCTTCGGTTTCCTGCCGATACGCATACGGATGGGGCATCGCCGCGGGAGGGGCCGTCGGCGGGCGCCGGGAAGAACCTGCAAGCGGCGGCGTGGACAGCGCCGTCGGCTCTCGGCCATGTTGCGCAGCGAAGGATTCGTGCGAAGGTCGCGGAGCTCTCGGGTCCGCTGGTGCGGGTCGCGGACCTGTCAGGGCCCTTGGCGCAGGTCGCGAGTCTCGAGGTACCGATGGTCAGCCTCGGGGCGCTAGCGGGACCGATGGAGCGGGTGGCGACCCTGGCCGGACCGCTGGGAAAGGTCGCGGGGCTCTCGGAGCCGATGGTCCGGATCCTGGCCCTTGAGCCTGCGCTCCAGATCAAGGCAGTTGTGCGCCAGGCGATGGATCGCGATTTCAGTCATAATCCGCCGATAGGTTCCATCCAGACTCTTGGGGAGGGCTGGCAGTGCGGCGATCCGGATCGACTCGGTGGTTGGGCGGCCTGGGCTTCGCCCTGGTCCTGGCGCTCTCGGCGGCCGGCGCACGGGCGGCGGTACCCGGGGGCCTGGTCTTCGATCTTTACACGGGTGAGTGGAACCAACTCCCCGACTTCGAGACCCTGATCCCGGCCGGGACCGGGATCGCCCCCGGTCCGGTCCTGGACCCGGTGCCCGCGCAGCAGGACTTCGCGGTGCGCTATCGGGGTTGGATCGAGGTCCCCGTCGGCGGCCAGTACCGGTTCTACACCCGCTCGGACGACGGCAGCGCGCTCTACGTCGACGACCAGCGGGTCGTGGCGAACGACGGGCTGCACGGCGCCGCCACCCGCTGGGGTAATGTCACCCTGACGCCCGGGACCCATGCGCTGCGGGTGGAGTTCTTCCAGCGCGGCGGCTCGCGGCTGCTGGACGTCGGGTATCGGGACCCGGCCGGCACCCTGAGGCCGATTGCGCCCGCCGCGCTCGCCTATGACCCCGACCTGCTCCCGGAGCCGCGCGACCCGGACCAACCCACCGGGGCCGTCTACGCCGGCCTCGCCTACGAATACCACCAGGGCGACTGGTCCGCCCTCCCCGCCTTCGACGGCCTGACGCCGCTCTTCGAGGGGGTCGCGGATGGCTTCACGCTCACCGAGCGCCTGCGCGATGACCGCTACGCCTTCCGCTTCCAGGGCTATCTGGAGGTCCCGCAGGACGGGGTCTATACCTTCCATCTGGGCTCGGACGACGGTGCCGCGCTCTTCATCGGTGACCGCAAGGTCGTGGACAACGACGGCCTGCACGCCATGCGTGAGCGCGCCGGCATGGCCGCGCTGCGCGCCGGGACTCATCGCGTCACGCTGACCTTCTTCCAGAAGACCGGCGAGGACCGGCTGGTGCTCGACTGGTCCGGCCCGGACCTCGCACGCACCGCGATCCCCGCGGAGCGCCTGACCCATACGCTCGACCTGCTCCCGCCGCTCAAGGAGCCGGACCTCCCCGCGGGTGCGACCAATCCCGGGCTCGCCTTCCGTCACTACCTTGGCGACTGGCGCGCCCTGCCGGACTTCGACACCCTGACCCCGGCGACGCAAGGCGTTGCAGCGGGATTCGATCTGACGCAGGCGATCCGCGGAGACCGCTTCGGGTTCAGCTTCAAGGGGTATCTGCGCGTCCCGACCGACGGCATCTACCGCTTCTACACCACTTCGGACGACGGCAGCCGCCTGTGGATCGGGGATACCCTGGTGGTGGACAACGACGGCGAGCGCGGGGTGCGGCGGGCCATGGGGGCGGTGGCACTCAAGGCCGGGCTCCACGCGGTGCGCGCGGACTATTTCCTGCGCTGGGGCAGCCCGGTGCTCGCGCTCGAGTACCGCACCCCGACG
Organism: Candidatus Thiodictyon syntrophicum; assembly: GCF_002813775.1. Taxonomy (NCBI): domain Bacteria; kingdom Pseudomonadati; phylum Pseudomonadota; class Gammaproteobacteria; order Chromatiales; family Chromatiaceae; genus Thiodictyon; species Candidatus Thiodictyon syntrophicum. The sequence continues at coordinate 3,518,914 of NZ_CP020370.1, read as the reverse complement.
GGTGAGACCGGCGCCGTCCCGGTCGCGGATCTCTTCCACACCGCCGACCAGCTCCCGGCCCTGCGTGCGCCGACGGCGCCCGCGGCCCCGCTCAAAGGCGGGCTCGCCTATGCCTATCACGAGGGCGACTTCGGCACCCTCGACGCCATGCTGGCGACGGCCCCGCGCGCCCATGGCGAGACGGCCGGCTTCGACCTGGCCCCGCGGGCGCGCGAGGACCGCTTCGGCTTCGACTATCGCGGTTACATCGAGGTCTTCGAGGACGGTCTCTACCGCTTCCAGAGCGCCTCGGACGACGGCAGCCGCCTCTGGATCGGCGACACCCTGGTGGTCGATAACGACGGCCAGCACGCCCTGCGGACCGCCTACGGGAGCATTGGTCTCAAGGCCGGTCTGCACCCCATCCGGGTCGCCTATTTCGACCGCGGCAGCGACCAGATCCTGCGCGTCGGCTACCGCTCTCCGGATGGGGCTCAGGTCGAGGTCCAGAGCGCGGCCCTGCACCATACCCAGGACCAGTTGCCGCCGCTCGCCGCGCCCGCCGACCCGGGTGCGCCGACGCTCCCGGGGCTCGCCTATGCCTATTACGAAGGGTCCTTCAGCGCCTTCCCGGACTTCGGGGCCCTGACGGCCCTCGCCCACGGCGTGACGCCGCAGGCCAGCCTGGCCCCGGCCCGGCGCAACTACAAGTTCGCCCTGCGCCTGGACGGCTATCTGAATATCCGTGAGCCCGGCTTCTACCGCGTCCAGTTGCGCACCGGCGGCGCGACCCGGCTCTACATCGGCGACACCCTGGTGGTCGAGAACCCCGGCCGCTCCTGGCAGACCTATTTCGGCGCGCTCGGGCTCGCGGCCGGACCCCAGCCGATCCGCATCGAGTACTTCCAGGGCTGGGGCGACCAGCCGTTCGAACTCCTGATCGAGGACCCGCAGGGCCGGCGTACCCCGCTCGCGGCGGGCGATCTCAGTCACACCGCCGGCCAGTTGCCGGCCCTGGAGCCCGCCGTGACCCCGCCCGCCGGGGCCCGCTCCGGGCTCGCCTACCGCTACTACGAGGGCGCCTGGTCGCGACTCCCGGACTTCCCTGCCCTGACCCCGGTCGGACTCGGGGCCGTCACCGCCCTCGGGCTGGAGCGCGCCGCCGCCGCCGACAACTTCGGTTTCTCCTTCCAGGGGTATGTCCAGGTCCCGGCCGACGGCTTCTACGACCTGGGGCTGCGTTCGGACGACGGCAGTCGGCTCTGGATCGGCGACCGGCTGGTGACGGACCACGACGGGCTGCACGGCGCCGAGGACAGGGCCGGCAATATCGGGCTCGCCGCCGGCTGGCACCCGCTGCGGGTGGACTATTTTGAACGCTGGGGCGACGCCGTCCTGGAACTTACCTGGCGCGGCCCCGACGGGCTACGGGTCCCGGTCCCGGCCGCGGCCCTGGTCTATGACCCGGCCGTCCTGCCGACCCTGGAGCCCGCCGATGCCGCCCGCGGCGCCCTGGTCGGCGGTATCCAGTACGCCTATTACGAGGGTGCCTTCAAGGTGCTGCCTGACTTCGGGTCCCTGACCCCGGTCGCGACCGGCACCCTCCCCGGCTTCACCCTGGAGCCGCGGCGGCGCAACGACCGCTACGCCTTCCGCTTCAGCGGCTACATCGACATCCCCGAGTACGGTTACTACAGCTTCTACACCACCTCGGACGACGGCAGCCGGCTCTCGATCGGCGGCCGGGTGGTGGTCGACAACGACGGCCTGCACAGTGCCCGCGAGCGTTCCGGGCGCATCGGGCTGGAGCGCGGCCGGCATCAGATCCAGGTGGACTTCTTCGAGCGCGACGGCGATGACACCCTCAGCGTGCACTACGCCGGTCCGCGCTTCGGCCGCACCCCGGTCACGCCCGCGGTCCTGTTCCGGCTCGATCCCGCCGGCAACGGCGACCCCGGCGACCCGGGGGCACCGGAGGGGCCGACCGACCCGGCCGCCAATCGGGCCCCGGTGGCCGGCACCGACACGGCCGGCACCGGCATCGGCGCCGGTCAGTCGGTCGCGGTCGCGGTCCTGGGTAACGATACCGACCCGGATGGAGACATCCTGGTGCTCGCCGGCGCCGGCGCGGCCGGTGCCACGGGTGCCGTGCTCACGGATGCGGCCGGCGGGCGTCTGGTCTATGTCCCGCCGCTCGGCTTCGTCGGCGAGGACCGGGTGACCTACAGCCTGAGCGACCGCCGCGGCGGTGTCGGCCAGGGCGAGTTGGTGGTGCAGGTGGGCGCCGGTGCCGCCCCGCGGACCAGTGCGGCCGAGGCCGTGCGGCTGCTGACCCAGGCGACCTTCGGGCCGACCAAGCCGGACCTGGCCCAGGTGATGCTGCAAGGCCAGACGGCCTGGATCGACGCCCAGCTCGGGGCCGCGCCGACCACCCATGCGGACGCGCTCGCGACCGTGCGCGGTGCCTCTGGAACCCCCGGCAACCGCGAACTGCGTGTGCGCGCCTGGCTCGACCGGGCGGTGACGGCGCCCGACCAGCTCCGCCAGCGGGTCGCCTTCGCGCTCTCGGAGATCCTCGTGGTCTCCGACACCCAGCCCGCGCTCGCCACCAACGAGGGCGAGCTCGGCCTGGTCGATTATTACGACCTCCTGGTGCGCGGGGCCTTCGGGACCTACCGCGACCTGCTGGGTGCGGTCACCCTGCACCCGGTCATGGGCCAGTACCTCAACATGGCCGGCAACCGCAAGGCCGATCCGGTCCTGGGCACGGTCCCGGACGAAAACTTCGCCCGCGAGATCCTCCAGCTCTTCGCCCTCGGGCTCTGGCAACTGGGGCCGGACGGCACCCGGGTCCTGGACGCCGAGGGCAACCCGGTCCCGAGCTACACCCAGGCCGAGGTGATGCAGTTCGCCCGGGTCTTCACCGGGTGGGACTTCGCCGTCCAGTCTGGTGCCGATAAGTACCGGCGGCCCTTGGTCCTCGACCCGGCGCAGCACGAGGACGGGCCCAAGACCCTGCTCGGCGGCGAGTCGCTGCCGGCGGCGCAGGGCGGGGCCGCGGACCTGGAACAGGCGCTCGACAACATCGCCGCCCACCCCAACCTGCCGCCCTTCATCGCCCGCCAACTGATCCAGCGGCTGGTGACCAGCAACCCGAGCCCGGCCTATGTCGGACGGGTGGCCGCGGCCTTCGCGGACAGCGGCGGCAACCTGGGCGAGACGCTCCGGACCCTGCTGCTGGACCCGGAGGCCCGCGACGGCACGCCGGACCCGCTCGACGGCCTGGCCGCCGCCAACCCCGAACTGGCCTCGCCCGGCCCCGCCTACGGCAAGGTGCGCGAGCCGCTGCTCGCACTCACCGCGCTCTGGCGCGGGCTCGGGATTGATCCTGCCGCCATCCGGCTGCGGCTCGACCAGCTCACCCCGCTCGGCCAGGTGCCCCTGTCCGCGCCCTCGGTCTTCAACTTCTTCAAGCCCGATCATCAGCACCCGGGCGAGATCGCGGACCTGGGGCTCTATTCACCGGAGTTCGAGGCGATCGACGAGAAGCAGGTGATCGGGGCCGCCACCGTCATCGACGACTGGACCCTGGGCGCCGCCGCGCACTATGACCTGACCATGGAACTCGCCTTCACCGCCGCCGGCGGCGACAAGGCGGCCGACCACCTGAATCTCCTGTTCCTCGGCGGGCGCATGAGCGAAATCCTGCGTCAGACCCTCAAGGACGAACTCCTCGGCAGCGGCGGCGGCGGGACCTGCGCGGTCGGCGACCAGCGGCAGACGGAGCGCGCCCTGGGCGCGGTCTATCTGATCCTCACCTCACCCGAATTCCAGACCCAGAGGTAAAGCGCCATGACCAGCCTCATCAATGCCTCGCGGCGTCGCTTCCTCGAGCAACTGGGCAGCATCGGGGGTGTCGCCGGTCTCGGCGGCGCCGGCTACACCCTGGGGTTGCTCGACTGGAGCCGGGTCGCGGCCGCCGCCGAACTGCCGTCCGACTACAAGGCGATGGTGTGCATCTTCCTGTTCGGCGGCAACGACTCCTACAACTGTGTGATCCCTGCCGATACGGCCGGCTACGACACCTATGCACTGGCACGCCGCGGGCTCGCGGTCCCGCGGGCGGCCCTGTTGCCCTTGACCGACCCGGCCCACCAGGACCCCCTGGGCCGGGGCTTCGGCCTCAATCCGGCAATGTCCGCGCTGCACGGCATCTTCGAGACCGAACGGCGACTCGCCGTCACCTTCAACGTCGGCCCCCTGGTCGCCCCCCTGACCAAGGCGCAGTTGCGCGACGGCTCGGTCCCGCGCCCGCCGAGCCTGGAGTCGCACTCCGATCAGCAGTTCCAGACCCAGACCTGCGGCATCTTCGAGCAGGAGCCCGGCTACACCGGCTGGCACGGCCGCGCCGCCGACCTCTTCGAGGCCGCTAACGGCGGGCTCTCCACCTTCGCCAACGTCTCGCTCGCGGGCGGCAACTTCATCCAGGTCGGCCAAAGCGTGCGGCCCTACACCGTCGACAACCAGGGCAACCTGGACCTGCCCGTCAGCCGCTACGCGGGCGGCGATCTGGAGGCCCGGCTGCGCCGCGGGGTCCTGCGCGCGCTCTATGCCTCCCCCCACGTCCTGGCCCGCGCCTACGGCGAGACCAAGGAGCGCGCCCTGGCCGGCAACGCCGCGCTGGCCGAGGCCCTGGCCGGGACGGCCCCGCCGCCCGGTTTCCCGAACAGCGATCTGGGGCGCCAGCTCCAGACCGTGGCCCAGGTCATGGCGGTGGCCCCGACGCTCGGCATCCGGCGCCAGACCTTCTTCTGCTCCATGGGCGGCTTCGACACCCACTCCGACCAGAACGACAGCCACCCCGGCCTGCTGCGCACCCTGGCCGAGGCCATGGCCAGCTTCCACCAGCACGCCGGGGCGGCCGGGATGGCCGAACAGGTCACCACCTTCACCGCCTCGGAGTTCGCCCGGACCTTCGCCATGAACGGCAACCAGGGGACCGACCACGCCTGGGGCGGCGTCCAGTTCGTGCTCGGCGGGGCCGTCGCGGGCGGTCTCTACGGAACCATGCCGGACCAGACCCTCGGCGGCCCGGACGACATGGGCAACCAGGGCCGCTTCATCCCCACCACCGCGGTGGACCAGGTCGCCGCGACCCTGGCCCTGTGGTTCGGCGTCGGTACCGACGGCCTCGACTATGTCGCCCCCAACATCGCCCGCTTTGCCGCGGACGATTTGGGTTTCATGGGTTGAGCGGAGGCCGCGCCGCACTGGGGTGCGGCGCTCCCAGTAGTCGTTGCGGTTTGACTTAATGGCAGTGACCCGCCGGCGACAATCACGACGATCGAGCCCGTGCCTTCAAGTAGGCACGGTGTTGGGCCGATCACCGCGCGGGTGACTTCCACGGCGGACGGCTTCCGCCCGGTCTGATCCGGCTCACGCGCCCACGCCGACGCGGCATCAACACCCGAACCGGTAGCCGTAACCACGCACCGCGACGATCGGCAGTGCCTGTCCGGTCTCGCGCAGCACCCGCGCCCGCAACCGACTCAGGATCACCTCCACGCGGTGCCTGTTGTACTCCTGGGGCATCAGCCCCATGGCCACGGCCAGCGTGCCGTGAGAACAGGCCCGGTCGCCTTCGCGCAGCAACACCCCCAGGACCTGGATTTCACCGGCGGACAGGTGCAGGCGCTGCCCCGCCGGGCTCAGCAGCAAGCCGCGGTCCGGCTCCAGGCGCCAGTCGTTGCGGGTCTCCACGCGCGCCTGCGGCGGCGGCATGATGCGCTCGATCAATCGGTTTAGGATCAGCACCAGCTCGTCCAGGTCCACCGGTTTGACCAGATAGGCGTCGCCGCCGGCCTGCAGTCCCGCGAGCCGATCATCGCGCATCGCGCGGGCGGTCATAAAGACAATGCCGAAGCGCGGATCGTGCGACCGCAGGTGCCGGCAGATCGACAACCCATCCTCGCCGGTAAGGCCGATATCGAGCAACGCGATCTGCACCGGCTGCACCGCGAGGTGCCGGTAGAATTGCTCCGCGTTCTCGAACGTCGCAACGGCAAAGCCCTGGCGTTCGAGCTGGAACGCCAGCTCGGTACGCAGCACGGGCTCGTCCTCGACGATCGCAATCGTCGCGGTCGGGTCCCGCGACATGTCGGTGGAAGGTTCGTGCATGATTGACATCCCAACGGTTGCGCTGGTTTTAGGGTTGACCGACCTGGCGCTGGCCGCGGCGGCCACAGTGTATTTCACCACCGCGCCCAAGCCCAACCCGGCGCTGGCGTTCTGGTGGTGGGGCCGCGCCCTGGTCGGCATCGGGCTGTTGCTGATCTGGGCGCGTTCGCTGCTGCCGGTCACCGGGCTGCCGACGCTGTCCCACCTGCTGATGCTCGCCGGCAGCGCGCTGGAACTCGCCGCCTTCGCCGCGTTGCTCGGGACGCAGGGCTGGCGCCGCCCACTGGCACTGGTCACCGCCCTGTTGTTGCTGATCCGCCTGGCGTGGCACCCGCTCGGGCTGCCGCCGGGCCTGGCACCGGTGTACTTTTCGTCCGCGATGGGCGGCCTGTACGCGGCGATGGGGGGTGTGCTGCTGCGCCAGCCCCATCCCAGCCTGTTGCTGCGGCTGGTCGGCACGACCAACCTGATCCTCGCCGCGGTGTTCCTGGCCCGCGCCGTCTGGGGCGCCCTGGTCGGCGGGCTCGATCCGGTCTCGCCGACGCTGCCGACCACCGCGCTGTGGCTCACCGCCGTCGTCATCGTCGTGCTCAATGGCTATGGCTTCCTGCTGATCGCCTTGCAGCAGGAGGACGTGCGCCTGGCGCGTGCCCACGCCCGCACCGCCGCCGCCGAGGCCGAGCAGCGCAATCTGCTGTCGATGGCCTCGCACGAGTTCCGCACCCCGGCGGCGATGATCCAGGCCTCGCTCGACTCGCTGCGCTATCTGCGCGACGACATTCCCCCGGCGGTCGCCACCCGCCTCGACAACATCGCGCTGGCCGCCCGCCGCCTGTCGCGCCTGGCCACGGTGTTGCTCTGTCGGGATCGGCTCAGCGCCCCGAGTCTTACGCTGCGCTGCCTGCCGCTGGACCTGGGCGCCCTCGCCGCCGAGGTCGCCGGCGCCTACACCCCGCCGGTGCCCTGCGTGGTCCCGTCAGGGCTGCCGCCGCTGCCGGCAGACACCGACCTGCTGCGCATCCTGCTGCAGAACCTGATCGACAACGCCCTGGTCCACGGTGCCGGCGAGCAGCCGCCGCAACTGCGGCTGCGCCGGGACGGCGCCCTGCTGGAGCTGGCCGTGGCCGATACCGGCGTCGGCGTCGCGGACGCCGACAAGGCGCGCATCTTCGAGCGCTTCGAACACGGCGCAGGCAGCCGCAGCAGCGGCCTCGGGCTGTCCATCGCCCGGCGCATCGCGCGTCTGCACGGCGGCGATCTGCTGGTGCAGGACCATCAGCCACAGGGCGCGGTGTTCCTGCTGCGCCTGCCCCTCGTGCCGCCCCCCGCCGACCCCGACGCCACGGCACCCTGACCCGCCGGCCGCCGCCGCGACCGGTCTCAGGCTGCCACCCACCGCGCCGGTGCGCACCCGCCGCTCCTTTGCTCTCGTTTTGAGAGCATTTGAGAGCATCGCCCGCGGGCTTCTCCCCTATCCTCAAACCTGCGGTCTGTCGCGGGTTCGGCCCGGTCCGTGGCCCGCCGCGTTCACCAGCGGAGGTATTCGATGCACAAACCTGTTCTCCCGGCGGTGCTGCTCGCGGCGCTGAGCTTCACCGGCGCCGCCGAGGCCGGCCTGTTCGCCCGCCCCGGCGGCCTCGTCTACGACAGCGACCAGAACCTCACCTGGCTCGCCGATGCCAACTACGCGGCCACCCAGTACAGCGCCGGCGGCGGCAGCGCGGGCGCCGACGGCGGCCTGTTCGACTGGGCCGACGCCAAGGCCTGGGCCGAGGCCCTGATCTTTGCCGGTGCCGAGGGCTGGCGCCTGCCGACGGCGGACCCGACCTGCGCCGGCGACGCGTGCCCGACCGCGGAGCTGGGCAGCCTGTTCTACACCGGCCTGGGCGGCACCTATGGTACCCCCATCACCGCCAGCCACAACGCCTCCTTCGACCTGTTCCTGAACCTCGGCGACGTCCTTTACTGGACCGCCACGCCCGACGACGCCAACCCCGGCTACGCCTGGAGCTTCGACTTCTACGACGGCAGCCAGCTCGCCTATCAGGACGATTCGCTCTTCGTCGCCTGGGCCGTGCACCACGGCGACGTGCCCGTCCCCGCGACCCTTGCGCTACTGGCCGCGGGCCTGCTCGGGCTCCGTCGGCAGCGGGTAGGGGGCTCCGCATGAACACTCGCAACCTCAGCCAAGAGAATCATCCGATGAAACCGAACACCGCGTTGACAACCGCGCCGGCCGCCGGCGCGTTGCTGGTCGCGCTCGGTCTGGCCGGCTTCGCGCCGGGCGCCGCGGCCGAGTCCCGCGTCTTCGCCGACCAGTTCCTCGCCACCTATCCGACCGCCTGCGCGGGCGCGGCCGTCACCGGCCTGTGCCTGCTCGGCGCCACCCGGCCCGCGGCCATTGGCGACTTCCGGGTCGGTGCCGGCGCCCCCGCCGAGGATGACCCCCCGGTGCCGCTCAACACCAACATCGCGCTGGCGCCCGGCGACTACATCCTCTACCAGCAGAGTGGCCTGGACCGCTATCGCCCCCACTATTTCACCGTCACCGCGGGCAAGATCACGACCGTCCAGACCACGACGGTCAAGTTTCAGAATGGCCCCGGTCGCTTGATCAAGCTCCAACACTGGCAGAGTACCGATGGCATCGACGGCGCCGGCTGCGAGGCCGAGATCGGCAACGCCGGCGTGCATGCCCTGCTGCCCGGCCTCTACCAGGCCACCCTGGTCGCCTCCGCTGAGGAAGACCCACCCACCTGCGAGCGCGGCGGCGTGGCGTTCTTCGCCGGCCCGGGCGAGGGGCTCACGCTACGCACCGGCACCGCGGTCGAAAGCCCACTGACCCCCGCCAACACCTACACCTATCGCTCCGGCGGGGCCGCGCTGACCTCCGTGGACCCGCAACTCTTCAACGTCACCTCCATCGGCATCTTGCCGCGCTTCCAGTCCTACCAGGGCATCCACATGCCAAGCTCTGCGCGCGTCAGCGGGCTGGTGCTCTCAGGGCCGCCCGGCTTCCATTTCGTGTTCCCGTTCAAGGTCGGCAGCGGCGCCGACTGCGGCGTCTCGCTCCACGTTGAAGGCATCCCGCCGCGGCTGTTGCTGTCGCAGTGTCAATTCGACCCAGCCGGCACCCTGACCGGCTTCCGCCTCAACGCCGGCACCTACTTCGGGCTCGACAACCTCCACACCAAGACCGGCATGGCGGGGCACGCCATCAACAGCCCCGTCGTCGTCCGCAACGCCAGCTTCAACCTGCGGGGTAAGTAACGATGAACCGCACCATCACCGCCCTCGTCCTGCTCGCCGCGGCCCCGGTCGCCTGGGGCTACGAGTATCAGCCGAAGACCGGCGCCCTGTCTTATCAATTCTTTAACCTCAGCGACAGCTCGTACGAGATGATACCCTTTGGTGGCGACGCCAATCCTGCCGGGCACTGGAATCCGTCCGAGGTTACCGGTTGGGGAAACGCAAGCGGTTACGTTGGGTTCTTCAACAACGTAAACATCTCGGGGGGGAGCTGCAACAAGCCATCCGACCAGGTGAAGGACAACTACGTCTTCTACAACGAGGATGGTGACCCGGTCATTCCCAACAGCGCGTTTACGTTGCCACCTGGCACCAGCAACTCCGGCACTCAGATCGAGTACAGCAGCTCATTCAGCTCGCACTTGAACCCGGCGGCGCTGGGCGACAGTTGGCAACTCTACTCGTCGGACAGCGGAAACCTAATCGTGCTTTCTGCGCTCGCCTCGGCGTCGAACATGTTCATCTCGGGCGTAAACGGCGATGGCAGCAGTGCCGAAGCCTACCCGTACTGCGGGACAAAGAAAGGACTCTGGTTCAACGCCGACATCGAGCCGACGGGATTGGTCTCAAGCGATCAGGTGACAAGCCCCGTCAGCGGTGTGAGCACCCAGGACAAGAACCCCCTGGCACCCGGTTTTACCGCCAACTCTCTCAACTTCAACATCAGCCATACTGATTCCGGCTATGTCGCGACCGGGGGACTTTGGATGGGGTTGAATAACCTCAACCCCCAAGGACTCGCAGTCGACACCGTGAACCTTCCGATGTATCCGGTGAACCTGTCCGCGTATGTCGTGAGCAACCCCAAGTCCGGCAGTCAGACCGCGGCGCCGATCTATGGCGGCCACTTCACGCTCGCCATCGGCGACCCCTTCCTGATCAACAGTTACGCCGCCAAGATGCTCTGGCATCTGGTCACCGACATCGGTTACGGCCTGAGCAACGACAGCCTGAGCACCCAGGACCTCGATGACATCAGGGACCGCATCGCACCAGCCGGCGCGGACGGCGTCTTCGTTGCCTCCTCCACCTCCAGCAAGTACGCGCGCTGGCTCATGGACTCGCCGGCCAATGCGGTCACTGCCATCAACGCGATGAACGAAGCGGCGAGCAAGCCGATCGAGAAGGAATCTATTTGGGGCCACGTGTTTGACGTTATCGACAGAACGATGCTCAAGGCAATTGGCATGGCCGTCCCAGGTTTGTATGGCGTAACAGGCGCAGCGGCCAAGGTGGTTACCGGCACCGTTTCCAACGAAGCGTTTGGCGGCCTCGCCAAGATGGCGGTATCTGCCATCGACACAGGCTTCACAAACACGGTAAGCGAGCCCGCGCCCGTCTCCCAGAACGCTCCCCCGTCGAGCAACATGACCTATACGGCGTCGAACCTGTTCGGAATGCTCCTGAACAACAGCTTCCTGCAGGCCGAGATCAACAACCAAATGGGCCTGGGTAATCCGAGCGGCCTTGCGCTGTACTCGAACTACTCGCTCCACACTGCAACCACCTGCAGCAACATCACCCTCAGCAGCAATCTGTTCGCCAAGGATCTGGGCTGCGGCCCGAAATCCGGGACGGCACCGACCTACGACAACGTGCTGAGCCTGTATCCGCAATCCTACAGCAACTCCCAACTCAACATCTGGAGCGCGATCCTGACTGGAGCCGACGTCAGCGCACAGAGTGGTTACCCGCAGGTAGGCTCCCCGGTCTCCGCCTTCCTACCACCCACACAGATCATAAACCGGGTCGGCGTAAACCACGTGGGCCAGGTCAACCCCGGCTTTGCGCAGGACACCGGGATGATAGCCGTCGCGGGCTATTCAGTGAGTGGCACTGGGGTATCGACGCCGTCCCTCTATGCACCAAACCTGGACCTGGAGCAGGCGGGTGACTGGAGCGTAACCGAATGGGCGAAGCCGCCGGTCCAAGTCCCACAGTACGTTACGGGCGGCACTGCTACAGTCGGCCAATGGGCCTACAACGCCACAACGGGGGTCGTCACCGTCAACGGCATCTGGATCGGGTCAGGACCGTCTCCAAACGGAGGTACTTGGGGAGCCTACGGCCAGGCGTTCGACAATGGCCCGCAAACCCTTGACACCAAGCAGTGTTTAGCCGGGGCTACGGTAGTGATCACCGCCACCCCCACCGGCTTCGACACGATGGAAGGCGCCCTATCCTGCGATACGGGCGGCGGCAGGCTGGTCGGCGGCGCTGGCGGCATCGCCCCGGCGGCCAGACCAGCGGTGAACCTTGTGCTGGCGAGTGCGATCCCGCCGAACCACGGTATCGGCTTTGCGCCACCGGCCGCCGAGCATATCGGCTACGACGCCAGCACGGGCTTGCTCACGGTGACCGGCTACCAGGGTTACGACAACTCCTCGGGCACCAGCGCGGCCCCAACCAACCGGACGTTCAGCAATGCCGTTAGCGGGCTCAGTCTCGATCTTACGACCTGTGCCGAGGGCTCCGCCGCGAACCTGTACCTGTATCCGATGGGGGGGCAGACCGCCGAGAAGGCCGTCGGCGTGCTCGGATGTGAGCAAGGGCCGCCCGCGATGCCCTACTCCCTGTGTACCAACGACCTTGAGGCCACCGGCGGCGTGATCGTCGCGCTGACCAAGGCACCCGCGAGCGACGACGGCAACGGGGCGGAGTTCGACATCGGCTGCGCCTGCATCCCGAACTACCTGGGCGGCCCCGCCATCGACACGAGCGCCACCACACCGTCGCCGGGCAATGCGACCTTCTGGCAGTCCAGCACCGACATCAGTGGCAACCCCGTCGGCCTGATGGTCGGCGCCACCGCCTCCAACCCCCACGGCCTCTGCGAGTAAGGCCCAGCCGCCGCCGCGACCCCGCGGCGGCGGTGATCCAACCCCAAGCGATGATTCTTCTAGGAAACCGCGTCCGGCCAATGATCGCCAAGCACCTGCCCGGCGGAAAAGGGACAAGCCTCAGGAAATACGTTTTCGTCCAGGCCGGTTTCACCAGCGGCCTGCAGGATGGCTCGCGCATAGGCATCGCTCAGGAACTCTTCAAAGCGTGCCCGCAGACTGGGGTTCTGGTGTAGCAGCGCTGCAACATCGAACCGCTGAATCTTGATGGTCAGACGCCAACGGTTGCCGCGTCGCTGCGGCTGGTACTGCCATTTCAGCAGATGCGCCAGCAGAATGCCCAGGCGGCTGACGAGTTCGCGGCGTTCACGCGCGCTCATGCCTTCCAGTTCCTCCGACAGATGCTCGACATCCAATTCGCTATAGCGGCCTTGGCGGCACAGCTCGGCCTGTTCTTGTGCCCATTGCGCGAAATCGGCCTCGTAAAGATTGTTCATCCGAATTGCCACATGCATTAAGCTCGCTGGCCATCCTGCTAAACGGGAGGTCGCTGGTCCGCACAGCGGACCCTACGGGCGCGGGGCCCTAGGGTCCGCTGTGCGGACCGCAGACCTCACCGTTGGCTGATAGGCCGGGATTCTGATCGAGGCTGGTCGCGGCTAAAGCCGCTCCCACCCTTGAGGTTGAGTGAAAACTCACTCCCAGTCGCTATGCCGTCGGCGCCCACAGATCGTCCAATTGGATGGTCACGGCATTGAAGGGTGCGACGCAGACCGGCGCGGCGCCGGCGAAGCGCCCGAGCGCGCGCCAGGCGCCGGCTTCCAGGGCATAGGCCTCCAGGGTGTGCGCCTGCGGATCGATCAACCAGGCATAGGCCACGCCGAAGCGCGCGTAGATCGGCATCTTCACATTCCGGTCGGTGTCCGCGCTCGACTTCGACAGGACCTCGCACACCCAATCGGGGACCACGGTATAGCGGTGTTCCTGCGGAATAAGCGGCATCCGTTCGCGTCGCCAACCGGCCAGGTCGGGGACATCGACCTCGGCGTTGCGGATGAAGTGCAGTTCCGGTTCGTCGATGATCCACCAGCCGCCGGGGCCGTCGCGCCCCCGTTGGAAGGGTCCGATCAAGTCGTAGCCGAGCGCCGAGGAGGTAAACCCATGGGGCCCGCTCGGGCGCGGATGGACATAGAGTCGGCCGTCGAGGATCTCCCCCGTCAACCCTTGGGGTAAGGCTTCGAGCTGGTCGTAGAGGCTGGGGCAGGGACGTGCGGGTGCGTGCATCGGCTGGTCTCAGGGTCGGGCCGCCAGTTGGCGAAGGTGCTGGATATCGTGGGCCGGAGTCGGGCGCGCCCCGGACGTCAAGCGGCGGTCTCGATCATAACTCCGGCCACCTGCTGGGCGGTAGGTCGCTGGTCCGCACAGCGGACCCTACGGGCGCGGGGGCCGCGCGGACCGCCGACCTGTCGGAACGGGACGCCCCGCCGCATTTTCCTGGATAATGGCCGTCTCCTCCCCAACCAGGACCGCCCCCAGGGTGACCGCTGTCGATCCGCTGCACCTCTTCGGTTCCCTGGTCGGTTCCGCCGCCTGGCCGGCGCTGCGCCTGGTCCTGCACCTGGCCTTTTTTCTCGCCGCCTGTGTGGTCCTGTGGCGCGCCTGGGCCTGGCTGCGCCTCACCGAGCCACGGTCGGCGGTGGGCGCGGGCGGCTGGTTCCCGTGGCCGCTGCTGGTCCTGGCGGCGGCCTTCCTGGCGGTGCTGGGCTACCAGGCGAGTTGGCAGTTGACCGGGCTCTTTCGGCCGCGGTTCGTCGCCTTCATGCAGTCGCACGACCGGCGCGAGTTCAACCCGGCCCACCGCATCCTGCGCGGGCGCATCCTCGACCGGCGCGGCCGGGTGCTGGCGCAGAGCCGGGAGATCGAGGGGCGGGTCCGGCGGGTCTATCCCTTCGGTCCGGCCTTCGCCCACACGGTGGGCTACAGTGATCCGCGGTTCGGGGCGATCGGGGCCGAGGCGGCGGCCAACGCCCAGCTCAACGGGGCCACACCGCAGACGCTGGCGTCCTGGGGTGAACTGGGCCGGCAACTGCTGACCAAGACCAAGCAGCCGCGCGGTCAGGACCTGACGCTGACGCTCGACAGCGACCTGCAACTGCTGGCCTTGCAGCAGTTGGGCGAGCGCCGGGGGGCCGTGGTGCTGCTGCGGCCCCAGGACGGCGCGGTGCTGGTGCTGGCGACCAGCCCGGCCTTCGACCCCAACCGCCTGGGGCCGGAGCTGTTCCGCGGGCCGGCGCCGGGCACGCCGCTCCTGAACCGGGCGACCCAGGGGCTCTATCCGCCCGGCTCGGTGTTCAAGATAGTGATGGCCGCGCAGGCGATCGAGGCCGGCTTCAGCGGCACCCTGCACTGCCCGGCGGGGGGCTTTACCACCTCGCGCCGCTACCCGCCGATCCGCGACCACGACTATTACAGCGCCCAGAAGGCCGGGCGTGCCTGGGCCGGCTTCGGCAATCTGGACCTGACGACCGCCTTTGCCGAGTCGTCCAATGTGTTCTTCGCCCAACTCGGGGTGCGCTACGGCCGGGACGCCTTTGCCCGCACCGGGGAGCGCTTCGCCTTCGACCGCCAGGTGCGGCTCTATCCGGGGACCGACCGGTACGGGAGCCTGAGTACCGGACGCCTGCCGCGCCTGGCCGCCTCGGATCAGTACGGGCTGGCCCAGGCGTCCATCGGCCAGGGGCGGGTGCTCGCCTCCCCCACGCACCTGGCGACCATCGCCGCGGCGGTGGCCAACCGGGGGCTCGCCATGCGCCCGCGCCTGCTCGTGCAGGAACCCGCCGCACCCCTGGGCCAATACATGACAGCGCCGACCGCCGCCCGTCTGGCGGGAATGATGCGCAAGGTGGTCACGCAGGGGACCGGCCGCGGCATCAATGACGCGGGACTGGCCATCGCCGGCAAGACCGGCACCGCGGAGAACCCGCGCGGGGCGGCCCATAGCTGGTTCATCGGTTTTGCGCCGGCCGCGGACCCCAAGCTCGCGGTGGCGGTGCTGGTGGAGCACGGCGGCTTCGGGTCGAGCGTGGCGGCGCCCATCGCCCGCGACCTGCTGGTGAAGGCCCTGGAACTGGGGGCGGGACCTTGAGCGCCGCGTCCGCCGACACCGGCTTCGCCGCGGCCTGGCTCCGGCGCCGGGCCGAGCGTGAACTGCTGCTGGGCTGTCTGGGCTGCATGGCCCTGGGGTTCGTGCTGATCCTGGGGGCGGACGCGGCGTCGGGGCGGCAACTCGGCGCCCTGGACCTGCTGCCGCTGGCGCTCTACGCGCTCGCGCTGGCCGGGGTGCATCTGTCCCTGGTCGCCGCTGGTTTTCGCGGCGACCAGGTCCTGACGGCGACGGTCGCCTTCCTCTCCGGCTTCGGCCTGCTGGCCCAATATCGGATGGGGGACTTTCATAATGGCCCCGGGGCCCTGACCTTGGGACTGGTACCGGCGGGATTCCTCGTCATGACGGTCGGCGCCCTGGCCTTCGCCAACGGGCGTTACCGGGTGCTGGCCCGGGGCCTGTGGGTCTGGGCCGGGCTCTCGCTGGTCCTGGTCGTCGTGTTGCTCCTGACCGGACAGCGCTTTCGCGGCGCCGTCTACGCCCTGGGCTTCACGACACCGACCGAGGTGCTGAAGGTCACGATCCCCCTGGCCCTGGCCGCCTACCTGGAACGTCAGGGACAGGCGCTGGCGCGCTGGCACCCGCGCCTGCCGCTGCCGCCCTGGCGCGCCCTCTGGCCGCTGCTCGCCTTCTTTGCGGTGCTGATCGGGCTCCTGGCGCTGCAACGGGACCTGGGGATGATGCTGATCCTGGGCCTGGCCGGCCTGGTGGTGCTGGCGAGCGGCACCGGGCGGATCGGCTATCTGGTGTACGGACTCCTGGCCGGGGCCGGGCTGGGGGCCCTGCTGCTGACCGTCTTCGAGCACGGACAGCGCCGCCTCGACGCCTGGCTGGACCCCTTCCAGGACCCGACCGGCGAGGGCTGGCAGATCCTCCAGGGCCTCTCCGGCATGTACGCCGGGGGGCTCTGGGGCGAGGGCTTCGGCATCGGCAGCCCCGAGTACACGCCGATCGCCGCCGCCGACTTCATCTATTCGGTGATCGGGGAGGAACTGGGGTTTCTCGGCTGCGTGGTGCTGGTGCTCTTCTTCCTGATCCTGTTGAGCCGCGGGATCGCGCTCGCCGGTCCGGGGCGCCCCCTCTTCGGCCGGCTGCTCGCGGCCGGGCTCACCACCGTGCTGGCCGTGCAGACGCTGCTCAATATCGGCGGCGTCACCAAGTCGATCCCGTTGACCGGCACCACCCTGCCCTTCATCAGCCACGGCGGCGCCAGCCTGCTCACCGCCTTTGCGGCCAGCGGGCTGTTGCTGGCGATCTCGGACGGCGCGCCGGGGCGTCCCGCCAAGCCGCCGCGGGGCCGCGCTGCGGGCGGGCCGCCGGCGGATCTCAAGCCCCGCAAGGTGCGGCGTAAGGCGGTACCGCGGGAGCCCGCGGCGGCGTCGGATATCTGAGGCAGATAAAGAAGATTTGTCCACAGATGAACACAGATGAACACAGATGAAAACAAATTATTCATTGACTTACGCGTGGCCGGAACTCATCTTGCCGGTGATTGCGGCATCAGCGATAAGCGTATGACAATTTGAAGAACATCTGTGTTCATCTGTGTTCATCTGTGGATTTCAGATTTATTTCTTATTTGCGTTCATTTGCGGACAGATTCTTTTCCTGAGGTTAAGCCGAGAACTTAATGCGCCCTACCCCGCCTCCACCCTCCCAACGCCCGACCACCCGCAACCTGGGACCGCTGCTGCGGCTGCTCGGGTTCGTGCGGCCCTACCTGGGGCGTGTGCTGCTCGCCGCCCTGGCCCTGATGGTCGCGGCGGGGGCAGTGCTCGCCTTCGGGCAGGTGATCCGGGAGGTGGTCGACTCCGGGCTCAAGACCGGGTCGGAGGCCGCGCTCAACCGCTCGCTCCTGCTGTTCCTGGTGGTGGTCCTGGCGATGGCCGGGGCCATCCTGATGCGCTCCTATCTGCTCGCCTGGATCGGTGAGCGGGTCGTCGCCGACGTGCGTACGGCGGTCTTCAGCCGGGTCCTGGGCCTGGACGTGGGCTTCTTCGAGACCACCCGCACCGGTGAAATCATCTCGCGCCTGACCTCGGACACGACGCTGCTCCAGACGGTGGTGGGCTCGACCCTGGCGATGGCCCTGCGCACCTCGCTGCTGGTGCTCGGGGGCCTCATCATGCTGGCCCTGACCAGCCCCCACCTGACCGGCCTGGTGCTGCTGGGCGTGCCGGTCGTGGTCCTGCCGCTGTGGCTGATCGGCTACCGGCTGCGGCGCCTGGCGCGCGCCAGCCAGGACCGCATCGCCGATGTCGGGGCCTATGTGGACGAGGTGCTGCACGCCATCCGCACCGTCCAGTCGTTCTGCCACGAGGCGATCGACCGGGCGCGCTACGGGGAGCGGGTGGAGGCCGCCTTCGAGACCGCGCGGCGCCGCGCCCGGCTGAGCGCGGCCCTGGGGTCCATCGCCACGGCCCTGACCTTCGGCGCCATCGGCGTGGTCCTGTGGGTCGGGGGCCGCGAGGTGCTGGCGGGGCGTCTCACCGGCGGGGAGCTGTCCGCCTTTCTGTTCTATGCGGTGCTGGTCGCCAGTTCCGTGGGCAGCTTAAGCGAGATCGTCGGCGAACTGCTGCGCGGGGCCGGGGCCAGCGAGCGGCTGATGGAACTGCTCGCCACGCCGACCCTGATCAGCCCGCCCGCGCACCCGCTGCCCCTGCCCGAGCCGGTACGCGGTCAGATCCAATTCCAGGACCTCGGCTTCGCCTACCCCGCCCATCCCGAGATCCCGGTCCTCAGTGACCTGGCGCTGGTGATCGAACCGGGCGAGAAGGTCGCACTGGTCGGCCCCTCGGGTGCCGGCAAGACCACCCTGTTCCAACTGCTGCTGCGCTTCTATGACCCGCAACGGGGCGCCATCCGTTTCGACGGCATCGACCTGCGCGACCTGGACCCGCGGCAACTGCGCGGGAACATCGCCGTGGTTCCGCAAGACCCGGTGATCTTCGGTGCCGACGCCTGGGAGAACATCCGCTATGGCCTGACCGGGGTGACCGATGCACAGGTGCGCGACGCCGCGCAGGCCGCCCACGCCACCGAGTTCCTGGACCGCCTGCCGCAGGGGTTCGATACCTTCCTGGGCGAGCGCGGGGTACGGCTGTCGGGCGGCCAGCGCCAGCGCATCGCCATCGCCCGCGCCATCCTGCGCGACCCCGCCCTGCTGCTGCTGGACGAGGCGACCAGCGCCCTGGACGCCGAGAGCGAGCGGCTGGTGCAACTCGCCCTGGAGGAATTGATGAAGGGCCGCACCAGCATCGTCATCGCCCACCGCCTGGCCACGGTGCGCAAGGTCGACCGCATCCTGGTCCTGGAACACGGGCACCTGGTCGCGAGCGGCACCCACGAGGACCTGATGGGCCAGGGTGGGCTCTATGCGCGGCTCGCCTCGCTGCAATTTCGTGACCAGGCGGCGGATGGGGACTGAGCCGCTACGGTAAAGGTCGCGCAGCGACGCTTACCCACCGAGCCACGGCAGCCTCTGGGGCCGGGCACGCGATGCGTACCCTACAGCGACCGGAGCTTCTCAGGAACCGGGCATCGTTGTCGTTGTCGTTGTCGAAATCGAACAATCCGATCACGACAACGACAACGACAACGACAACGACCCGGACGGCGTGCCCGGGATCTCGGTCACGGCATCAGTTCTGATCGCACCCCTGCCCGGCATCGGATCACAGCATTCGCGCCCCGATGGCGTATGCTATCGGGTGTGGTCGGACGCCGCGGGGTGTGGTATGCCCTCCCCCGGTCCCGGCCGTATCCAAGGCCGTTCTTCATCGTTAGAGGTATCACAACATGATCAGGGTACAGACCTCAGCCGGTATCCGCACCAGCGCGGATCTGCGCGGTTTCCGCTCACTCAAGCACCCGGTAGGCCCCTGCCTGCACGCACTCGACCGGGGCCGCATCGCCCACAGCCGTGCCAAGCAGACCGCCCGCATGGACCATCGGGCCTGGTTCTTCGGCATGACCGGCTGAGGCCGCGCCGCTCGGGTTCCTTGCCGGAGTCCCAGGCTTACGCCTTGGAGCGGGCGCCAAGGCTGAAGCCTTGGACTCCGGCCGTTTGACCCCCCGTGGGAGCGGCTTCAGCCGCGACGCGACCTCGCACACTGCCGTGCCCTTCGCGTGAAGGCCACGCGCGGGTTAGCGCGGGACCGCGCAAGTTCCCGCGGACTCGTCGCGGCTGAAGCCGCTCCCACAGCGTCGCTGCGCGACCGGCGGTCGAGGCTTACAGCGGACGCGGGGTGAATGGACACCAGCCCGGTCCCGGGCACGGCAGTCGCGGGAGTCGGCGAGCGACCGGTTGCAGAAGTGAAACGGGGACTTTCGCGCGTGGGCTACTCACCCCCGTTTCCGCCGACCTTGGCAAGCTGTTCGGCCCGGCGACCCTGCCGAACCCGGAACGGCGCTCATGATCACCCGTCGCCGCACCCGCCATATCCGCGCTCCCTCGACTGAGACATGGCGGCCCTGGGACGCACGGGCGGGCTGGCGAGACGCAGACCGAGATTGTTGTTCCGGTTGTCCGGCGCGTTCCTGTTACGGACCGCGGCGCGCAGGTTACGGCCGTCGTTGTTCCAAGACCCGCCGCGCAACACCCGGGTGCGCTCAGGCGCCGCCCCCACGACTGAATACTAGCCTACCCAGCACCGCCGTGCGCAGTCCGAGCGTATCGGCCTGGCAGGCATGACCGACCCAGGCGTGGATCGAGGCGTCGATCGGCTCCCAGCCGATCCGCCCCGCGGCCAGGGCCGCGGCCAGACCCCGCAGGCGGCGCCCGCAGCGAATGGGGTTTTCGCTGCGCAGTCGGCAAAAGCCGGGGAACACCCGGTAACCCAAGAGGGTGAAGCCGTCGGCGGTGCGCTCGATCTGCCCGCGCTCGGGATGCAGACGCAGGCGCAGCGCCGCCATCCGCTCACCGATGGCCGCGCGCCAGTCCGCCAGTTGCTGCTTGTCATCGGCCAGCAGCACCATGTCATCGACATAGCGCAGATAGGCGGGACAGCGCAGGGACTCCTTGACCCAGTGGTCGAAATCATCCAGGTACAGGTTGGCGAAAAACTGGCTGGTGAGATTCCCGATCGGGATGCCGAGCGGGCGCTCCAGCGGGGTCAACAGGTCATCGCCGGGAAAGGGCGCGGGCCGCTCGCTGTAGTCAGGTCCCGAATCGATGATCTGCTCGAGCAGGGCCAGGACCCGCCGATCCTTGATTCGGCGCGCCAGACAATCCCGCAGCAGTAGCCGGTCGATGGACGGAAAGTAGCGCCGGACATCGAGCTTCATCGCGTAGCGGTAGCGGCGCGCCCATTCCTGGTAGCGCGCCACCGCCCGATGGGTACCCTTGCCGCGGCGGCAGGCATAGCTGTCGGAGATGAAGCGGGCGTCCAGCGGCGGCTCGATGACCCGCATCACCGCGTGATGGACCACGCGGTCGCGGAAGGGCGCCGCCGCGATCAGCCGCGCCTTCTGCTCGTAGATGGTGAAGAGCCGAAAGGGACCCGGGGTCCAGGTGCCCTGCGTGAGTTCGCGCTGCAGCCCGACCAGGTTGTGCTCCAGATCCAGTTCGAAGAGCGCGGTGCCCTGGGAGCGCGACTTGCCGCGGCGGGCGCGCCGCCAGGCGAACCAGAGGTTCTCGAAGGCCACGAGCCGCGGCCACAGGTCCCCGAGACGCTTCATGCCGGTGCCGTCGGTGCGCCGGCCGGACCGGACTCCGCGGGCGGCGGCGGCGCGCTGCGCGCGCGCAGCCAGGCGCCGATCTCCCCGCCCAGCGCCAACATCAGCTTGGCCCCGTACTCGTAGCGCTTGAGCCCGATGACCTCCAGTTCCAGACACAGACGCCACAGGTGCCGCGTAACGGCCAAGCGCCGGTTGGCGCGGGCCAGGGCCTCGCGCTTGTCGCGGGAATAGGTCGCGTCCACCAGGTTTTCGAGCACGAACAGCAGCCCGCTTTCCAACCGTTCACCCAGGGTGAAGCGGCGGCTGCGGGGAAATTGATCGAGCAGTGGGATCAACCAGGCGAGCAGTTCGTGGCAGCGCTGGACGGCGGATGGGAGGGTGTTGGTGGGCTGGGCCATGGTGGCTCCTGGGGGGGCAGGGACGACAGCGCGCGGATCGATGTCCGTGCCTTGCAGCTTAGCTCATGGCGCGGGCGCGCGGCGCTGGGCAGTGGGGCCTTGCGCCGCAGGGGCGGTGCGGGCAAGTCCCCCGTGGGAGCGGCTTCAGCCGCGACGAGGCCACGACGGCTTGCGCGGTCCCGTCGCGGCTGAAGCCGCTCCCACAGCGTCGCTGCGCGACCGTCACGGTAAGCCTCGATCTCGTGGGCGATTACGCCCAAACTGGAGGTCGAGGCTTCAGCCGGACCGGCTCCGAAGGCGCGCCGGGAATTAAGAGTGTCAGAGCGTGGAAACGAAGAAAAAAGAGAAAGATGAAAAGTGAAAAAAGTCAAGAGAAAAAAGTCAAAGTGATCTGGCGAGACGCAGACCGAGATTGTTGAGCCGGTAGGCCGGCGCGGGCCTGAAACGGACCGCGGCGCGCAGGAAACGGCCGTCGTTGAGCCAAGACCCGCCGCGCAACACCCGGGTGGCACATTTCTTGCTAATAGAAACGCTATCCTCCGTAACCGCCGTGCCGTCTTTGGGGGCCTCCGCGTACCCGTACTGGCAGTCGGCCACCCATTCCCAGACATTGCCCAGCATGTCGTGCAGCCCCCAGGGATTGGGCGGGAAGCTGCCGACCGGGGCGGTGTAGACGAAATGGTCGTCGCACTCAAACGGCTTCCACAGACCCTGACTCGCGTATGCCTTCTTGGTGCCCTCGGTGAAATAGCTCGAGCGATCGAGGCTTTGATCCTGCCCGTTCATGTACCGACAAGGTTCCATATCCGCCCCTTCGGTCTCCTCATACCAGCGGGCCGTCGTGGTCCCGGCCCGGGCGGCATACTCCCACTCGGCCTCGCTCGGCAGCCGCCAGGGGCGGTCGGTGATCCTGGCGAGCCAGGCGGCATAGGCGCTCGCCTCCTCCCAGGAGACGTTGATCACCGGCCGTTGACCGCGGCCCCAGCCCTCGTCGCCCGGCCGGGGGCGGCCGGTGGCGGCGGCGAACAGGTCGTAGTCGTCGAAGGTGACCTCGGTGCGGCCGAGTTCGAAGGGGGCGATGGTACGCTCGTGGACCGGCCGTTCATCGTCGTAGCCGTCGCCGACGCTGTCGCCCATCTGAAAGCGCCCCCCTGGGATGGGCACCAGGTCCGGCTCGTGCAGGAGGCGCAGGGGCCCGGGCAGGCGCCCCAGTCCGAGTTCGACGGCCAGGCCCTTCGCCATCAGGACGGGCGGATAGCCGGTAGGCTGGTTGATGCGGTTCCAGACCCAGCCCACCAGGGCGAGCAGCATGAGCCCCATGGCCCCGAGCGCCCGGCCGCGCCAGACCCGCCGGCCGCAGGCGCGCAGATAGTCCGCGGCCAGGTCGGAGCGCGGCGGCGGGGCGGCCCGGTAGCGTTTGAGTAAGGGACCGACCCGCAGGGCGGCGGCGGGGCGGCCGGCGGCCTGCCACTCGGCGGCGGCGCGCTGGAGATCACGGCGGGCGCGCAGGGCCTCGGCGTGGTCCCGCACCCAGTCGGCGAGGCGCGGCCAGGCGCGCAGCAGGCTCTCGTGGGCGAGTTCCAGCGTCGGTGCCTCATCCGCGCCATGACCGGCGGTGAGCAGGCGCGCCTTGGTCAGTTCAGCGGCCAGGGGCCGGGAGCCGGGCGGCAGGTCGGACCAGGCGGCGCGGCGGCGGGCGGCGACCTCTTGTTCATCGACCTCCACCAGGCGCTCGAAGAGATCGCCCAGGGCCGCGTCCGGGGACTGGCCCGGACCCGGGCCCAGGCGCCTGAGGGTCTCCTCCGCGCGCCGACAGACGGCGCCGTCGATGCCGCCAATGGCGCGGTAGTCGGCCAGGGTCAGGCGCCCGGCGGCCCCGCCCAGTCGATACAGCTCATTGAGTGCGAAGGCGGTCAGGGCCAGGGTCCCGGGACCGGCCGCGGACCCGCCGGCGTCCTCCAGGATGCGATCGCTCAAGCCCTCCTCCAGGTCGAGCCCGACCGCGCGGGCGGGGCCCGCGATCATCCGCGCCATGGCCGGGCGGCCCGGTGGGTCGAGCGGCAGGGTGCCGCGGTCGCGGCGCAGCAGGAAGGCCAGTCCGGGTTGCTCACAGGCGGCGGCGTAGAAGTCCCCGCGCAGGGTCGCCAGGCAGCGCACCCGCGGGGTGTCCGCGGCGCGGGCCAGGAGGGCGACGAACCCCGGGGTGAGTGCGGGGTCGGTCTGGACGAACAGCTCTTCCAACTGGTCGATATAAAGCAGCAGTTCGGCCCCCGCCGGGCGGCCCGCGAGCAGGGCGGCAGCGGCGGCGCCGAAGCGGTTCGGGTCGGTTTGCAGGTCGCGCGCCAGGTCGGCGACGGTGCCGCCGTCGCCCGGCAGCAGCCCCTTGAGCACGGTGGCGAGCGCGAGGAAGGGGTCGGGTCCGCGCTCCGCCGGGGTGCAGCGGCAGTCCAGCCAGGGCGCGCCGCCGATCAGCCCCTCGCGCAGCCGCGGGATCAGGCCCGCCGCGACCAGGGACGACTTGCCGGCCCCGGACAGCCCGACGACGGCGGCGAAGCGGGTCCGCGGGTCCGTGAACAGGGCGAGGAGTTGGTCGATCTCCGGGCCGCGGCCGAAGTAGATGGGCGCCTGCTCCGGGGTGAAGGCGGCCAGGCCCGGGTAGGGGTCGCCGCGGTAGGCCGGTTGCGCGGGCGGTGCGGCCGGTGCGTCGGGGGCGGGCGGGTCCTCCCGGACGGCCGGCGCGGCCTGATCGAGCCTGATGACCAGGCGTTCCAGGTGCTCGCGCAGCAACCCTTCGAGTTGGACCCGAAAGTCGTCGGGGGCGCGGTACTGGTTGATGCCGCTGGCGATGGAGCCGTCCGGGTTGTCGCATTCCGCGGCAAGGAAGCGCTCGACCGCGCGCCACTGGTCCAGGTGCCGCTCCAGGTTGGGGTCGCCGAGTGGGACGCTCGGCTGCTCAGTCCGGCGGAACAGCCACACCGCGGGCCGACCGTTCGCGTGGAAGCCGTCCAGCGCGTTGCGGTACTCCCATTCGCTGCCGGAGGCATAGGGCGAACCGTCGGGTTTGTGATACTCGGGCGGCAGGGGCGTGCCCATCCGCCCCCAGAAGACGGCGATGACCAGGTCGCAGTCGCAGGGCCGCGGCAGCCCGCGGTCGATCGCCTCCTGCGGGGTCAGGCCAGCCTGCATGGCGACGGCGGCGCCCGGCTGGTCCCAGCCGATCAATTCCAGGGCCAGCCGGCCGCGGAAGCGGCCATAGGCGCGCACCTGCTCGACGACCTCGCGCACGATCGTGCGCTCATGGCCTACGTCGCCGGGCGAGGCGAGGAAGATCCGGAACGGATGGGGCGGCGGCGGGTGGCCGACGGGCGCGGTGGTGGACGGCATATCCCTGATTCCCGGTGTTGCTTCGGTACAGGTTAACCGAAGACCGGCGGCGGCGGAAGCGGTCCCGGGCTTGTGCCTTGGATGGGGCAGGCCGCGGACTGCACTCGCCCGAACCGGAGGTCGAGACTAAAAGAGTCGCTCGATACGATCGAGAAACCGGTCGGCATTCTGCGGACTGTCCTGCGCGATATACCACCAGATGTCGTCGAGGTCGCCTTCGGCCGCCGACCGTTTCAGTACCAGCGCCATCGCTCGATCATCCCTGCCCGTCTTGGGCGGCAAGCCGCCGACGGCCGCGCGCCTTGATTTCCCGGATATCCAGGGGGGTTGCCGCACCGCTGTCGATTCCTTGCTGAATCTCGCGCCTCAGTTCCTCAAGCCGCAGGTCGCGCAACTGGTCGCGTTCCTCCAGGAGACGCAGCGCGTCGCGCATCACCTCGCTCGCGGAATTGTAGCGTCCGCTCTCGACCTTGCCCTTCACCAGGTTTTCGAGATGGGGGGTCAGGGAGATATTCATGGTCTTGGGGCCTCTGCAGCGGTTACTGGTAACAGATAGTAGCAAAGATTGTTATTTCTGATCAGTTTCGATCGCGCCCGGTGCGGGACCGGCTAACCCTCGAAAAGACAGTTCTCTCACAGAGACACAAAGATCACAAAGATTTTCAAAGCGATATGTCGGTCGCGGAGGTCACCTGGGCGCTGATCGGCCCAACGGCTTGAATGATCTGTTTTTCTTTGTGTCTTTGTGTCTTTGTGAGAGCAATTTTTTTGTGTCTCTGTGTCTTTGTGAGAGCAATTGCCGGATTTTGCTTCATAGCCGTCAGCCGCGACGAGGCCGGGGCGCCGGCGCGGCCTCGTCGCGGCTGAAGCCGCTCCCACAGCGTCGCCGCGCGACCGGGGGCAGCGGCTAGTGACCGCGCCGGGATCATCGCGCACAATGCGGGCTCGGTCCCGAACCCTGGTCGCCCATGAATCTGCTGCTGTGCGTCATCACGCCCTTCCTGGGCGCCGCCCTGGTCGCCTGGGCCCCGCGCCTGGGGACCCGGGCCTCGGCCTGGGCGGCGGGCGCGGTGACGCTCGCGGCCGGCGGCTGGCTGGCGCCGCTGGTCGGGGCGACCTTCGGCGGGGCGACGGCGCTCGAGCGGCACGCCTGGATGCCGCATCAGGGGCTGGATCTCAGCTTCCGGCTGGACGGCCTGGGCCTGCTGTTCGCGTTGATGATCCTGGGGATCGGGCTCCTGGTGGTCCTTTATGCCCGCTGGTATTTCTCCGAGCGCGACCCGCTGGGGCGTTTTTACTCCTGCATGATGCTCTTCATGGGCTCGATGCTGGGGGTGGTGCTGTCGCAGAACCTGATCCAACTGCTGATCTTCTGGGAACTGACCAGCCTGTCGTCCTTTCTGCTCATCAGCTATTGGCAGCAGCGCGAGGAGGCGCGCCTGGGGGCGCGGATGGCCCTGACCGTGACCGGGATGGGGGGGCTGGCGCTGCTCGGGGGTATCCTGCTGCTCGGTGAGATCACCGGCAGTTATGACCTGAATGTGGTCCTGGCCGCCGGGGATGCGATCCGCGCCCACCCGCTCTATCTGCCGACGCTGATCCTGATCCTGCTCGGGGCCTTCACCAAGTCGGCGCAGTTTCCCTTTCATTTCTGGCTGCCCAATGCCATGGCGGCGCCCACCCCGGTGTCGGCCTATCTGCACTCGGCGACCATGGTGAAGGCCGGGGTCTTTCTCCTGGCGCGGCTCTTCCCGGCCCTGTCCGGGACCCCGGAATGGTCCTGGCTGGTGGGCCTGACCGGGCTCACGACGCTCCTGATCGGCGCCGTCTTTGCGCTTTTCAAGCACGATCTCAAGGGGCTGCTGGCCTATTCGACCATCAGCCACCTGGGGCTGATCACCCTGCTGTTCGGCATCGGCACCCCCTTGGCCGCGCTGGCGGGGGTCTTCCACATCATCAATCACGCCACCTTCAAGGCCTCGCTCTTCATGGCCGCGGGCATCATCGACCACGAGACCGGCACCCGCGACATGCGCCGCATCAACGGGCTCTTCGGTGCCATGCCCTATACGGCCACGCTCGCCATGGTGGCGGCGGCGGCCATGGCGGGGGTGCCGCTGTTCAACGGCTTCCTGTCCAAGGAGCTGTTCTTTGCCGAGACGGTGGAACTGGTCACGCGCTATCGCTTCGGCTGGCTGGTGCCGTTCGCGGTCACGGTGGCGGGTGCCTTCGCGGTCGCCTATTCGATTCGTTTCATCCACGACGTCTTCTTCAACGGGGAAGCGGTCGACCTGCCGCGCACCCCGCACGAGCCGCCGCGCTGGATGAAGGTCCCGGTCGAGGTCCTGGTGGCCCTGTGCCTGCTGGTGGGGATGCTGCCGGCCCTGACGGTGGAGCCGCTGCTGGCCGCGGCGGCGACCGGGGTCCTGCAAGGGCCGCTGCCGGAACACAGTATCGCCATCTGGCACGGTGTCACCCCGGCCTTGTGGATGAGCCTGGGCGCGCTCACCGGGGGCGGGCTCATCTATCTGGGGCGGCGGCCGCTGTTCGCTCTGGCGGCGCGCTGGGAGGGCCGCTGGGAGGCGCGCCGGGTCTACGACCGGCTGGCGGCCATGGTCTTTGCCGCGGCGCGCTGGGTCACGGCGGGGCTGGATCGGGGCTCGCTCCAGCGGATGCTGGCGCTCTTCGTCCTCTGGACCCTGGTGCTTGGGGTGGCCGGGCTCTGGTCGGAGCAGGTGCCGCTGACCGGTCCGCGTGCCTTGCTGCCGGTGGACCCGATGAGCGGGCTGGCCGCGCTGGGGCTGATGGTCTGCGCGGTGTTCGTGGTCGTGATGCACCGCCAGCGTCTCACCGCAGTGATGCTGCTGGGGGCGGTCGGGCTGATCGTCGCACTGATCTTCGTCAAGTTCTCCGCCCCGGATTTGGCGCTCACCCAGTTGTCGGTGGAGGTGGTGACCATCGTCCTGCTGCTCCTGGCGCTCTTTTTCCTGCCCCAGACGACCCCGGCCGAGTCGAGCCGCGGGCGCCAAATCCGGGATCTCAGCCTGGCGGCGGCGGCCGGCGGTGGGGTCGGGACCCTGGCCTGGGCGGTGCTGACCCGGCCCTATGAGTCCATCGCCGACTGGTTTCTGACGCAGAGCCTGCCGGGCGGCGGCGGGGCCAATGTGGTGAACGTGATCCTGGTGGATTTTCGCGGCTACGACACCCTGGGCGAGATCACGGTGCTGGCCCTGGCGGCCCTGGGCATCTATGCCATGCTCGAGGGGCTTCGGCTCACCGCGCCCCGGGCGGAGGGGCGGGCCTGGGACCCGGACAGCCACCCGCTGATCATGGCCTCCCTGGTGCGGCTGCTGCTGCCGCTGGCCCTGCTGGTGGCGGTCTATCTGCTGCTGCGCGGTCATCAACTGCCCGGCGGCGGCTTCATCGCCGGGCTGGTCACGGCGGTCGCGCTCATCATGCAATACCTGGCCAACGGGGTCGCCTGGACCCAGGCGCGACTGCCCCGGGACCTGCACCCGCTGATCGGCGCGGGGCTGCTGATCGCCACCCTGACGGGCCTGGGCAGCCTGGCCTTCGGCTTCCCCTTCCTGACCTCCGCCTTCGGCCATTTCCATTGGCCGCTGGTGGGCGACATTGAACTGGCCTCGGCGATGGCCTTCGACCTGGGGGTCTATCTGGTGGTGGTGGGCGCGACACTCCTGATCCTGATCCACCTGGGATTGGTTCATGACGTGAGCGACGACGCCGAACCCACGCGCGAGCGGGAACACGGCTGATGGAGGCCCTGCTCAGCCTGATCATCGGCCTGCTCACCGCCTGCGGTATCTATCTGCTGCTGCGCGCCCGGACCTTCCCGGTGGTGCTGGGCCTGAGCCTGCTGTCCTACGCGGTCAATCTCTTTCTGTTCGCCATGGGGCGGCTCGCGATCGGTCGCGCACCGATCATCACCCCGGGCGCGGCGGGCTATACCGATCCCCTGCCCCAGGCCCTGGTGCTCACCGCCATCGTCATCGGCTTCGCCATGACCGCGTTCGTCATCATGCTGGCGCTCAAGGCCAGGGCGGAATTGGGTAACGACCATGTGGACGGTACCCATGAGCCTTGAACCATGTCTTGAAGAGATTTCACGCAAAGACGCAAAGACGCAAAGAAGACCAAGTGCTTATCCCCTTTGCGTCTTTGCGTCTTTGCGTGAGACTCTTCCTATGGGTAACGATGACCTGGAGCGGTCGGCAAGTAAACGCAAATGTGGATGAATGAGCTGGTGATTGCCCCGGTCCTGGTGCCCCTGCTGACGGGCATTGTCCTGCTCTTGTTCCGCGGCCTGGATCTCCGGTGGCGGCGGGGTCTGGCATTGGTCTCGGTGGTCGGGCAGATCGCGCTGGCCCTGGTGCTGACCCGGGCGGTGGCGGACGGGACCATCCTGGTCTATGCGCTGGGGCACTGGCCGGCGCCCTTCGGCATCGTCCTGGCAGCGGACCGGCTGGCCGCCTGGATGCTAGTTGCCACGGCCGTCCTCGCACTCTTCGCCCTTGCCTATGCCTGCCTGGGAACGGACCGCGAGGGGCGGCACTTCCATGTCCTCTTTCAACTGGAACTGTTCGGTCTCAGCGGGGCCTTCCTGACCGGGGACCTGTTCAACCTGTTCGTCTTCTTCGAGGTCCTGCTGATCGCCTCCTATGGCCTGCTGCTGCACGGCGGCGGGCGGCGGCGCACCCGTGCCGGGCTGCACTATGTGGTCATCAATCTGGCCGGCTCGGCGCTGTTCCTGATCGCGGCCGGCATCTTCTACGGCGTGCTCGGCACCCTCAACCTGGCGGACCTGGCGGTAAAGGTGGCGGCCATCCGGCCCGAGAACCTCCCGCTGGTGCGTGCGGCGGGGCTGCTGCTGTTCGGCGTCTTCGCCCTGAAGGCGGCCCTGGTACCGCTCTACCTCTGGCTGCCCGCCGCCTATGCCAACACCAGCGCGCCAGTGGCGGCGCTCTTCGCCATCATGACCAAGGTCGGGGCCTACGCCATCCTGCGGGTATCGACCCTGGTGTTCGGGCCCGGGGCCGGACCGGCGGCGGACCTGATGGCGGACTGGCTGCTGCCGCTCGCCCTGCTGACCCTGGCCCTGGGGATGCTGGGGGCGGCGGGGAGCGACCGGCTGCGGGTTCAGACCGCCTATCTGGTGCTGGCCTCGGTCGGTACCCTGCTCGCCGCCTTTGGACTGGGGACCGCCGCCGGGATCGGCGCCGGGCTCTGGTACCTGCCCCACAGTTGCTTTGCGGCGGCGGCCCTGTTCCTGCTCGCGGACCTGATCGCCCGGGGCCGCGGGGACCTGGCCGACCGGCTGGCGCCGGGGCCGGTGATGGGGCGTCACTGGGTGCTGGGGGTGCTGTTCTTTCTGTGCGCTATCGCCATCAGCGGACTGCCGCCGCTGTCGGGCTTCATCGGCAAGTTCCTCATCCTGCGGGCGGCCCTGGACCCGGGGCTCGCCGCCTGGGTACCCTGGTGCCTGTTGGCGGTGGTGCTGGCCGGCGGGCTCCTGGCGCTGATGACGCTCGCGCGCGGGGGCAGCCTGCTGTTCTACCGGGCGACCGAACAGGAGTTCGACCCCGGTGCTCAGACACCGCCGCCCTCGGGGGCGGCCCTGGGCCTGGTCGCCGGATTGCTGGCCCTGGGGGTGGCCATGACGGTCTGGGCGGGGCCGCTCAGCGATTACACCACCGCCGTGGCCAGGCAATTGCTGCAACCGGCTGACTATGTGCAGGCGGTCATGGGACCGCGGTCTTGATCATCGCAATGGTTGCGCAGCCTCTATACTCTCGTCATCGACATCACCGGAGGGACCAACCCATGGTCACGACTCCCGACGACGTATGGGCCTTGTTGCACGAACTGGTCGCGGCACAAAAGGAGGCCCAAAAGAAGGCACAAGAAGAAGCCGAACGAAGGTCCCAGGAGGCCGAGCGATGGTCCCAGGAGGCCGAGCGACGGTCCCAGGAGGCCGAGCGACGGTCTCAGGAGACCGAGCGACGGTCTCAGGAGACGGCGCGCCTGTTTCAGGAGGCCGCCCGCGAGCGGCGCAAGACCGACAAGCAGATCAAGGAACTGGGCAAACAGATCGGCGGCCTGGGCGAGAAATTCGGCAGCTTCACCGAGGGGCTGGCGTTACCCTCGATGGAGCGGCTGCTGCACGAACGCTTCGGCATGGAGGTCGTAAGCCCGAGTGTGCGCGTCACCAAAGAGGGCCGACATCTGGAACTCGACGTCCTGGCCTACGCCAACGGTCCCGTCAATGCCGCCTATGTGGTCGAGGTGAAGAGCCATTTGCGCGAGGAGGCGATTACGCAGTTACGGGACCTGTTACGGCGGTTTCGCGAGTTCTTTCCCGAGCATCGCGACAAGCGGCTATACGGCATCCTGGCGGCGGTGGACCTGACGCCCGCGCTGCGCGAGCGGGTCCTGCGCGAGGGCTTCTATGTCGCACGCATTCAGGATCAGGTCTTCACGCTCGATGTCCCCGATGGGTTTCAGCCGCGGGTCTATTGACGTGATACCCCGACTCCTGCCCCACCCCATCCTGACCCTCACCCTGACCGCGGTCTGGCTCCTGCTGGTGAACGGCCTGGCCCCGGGTCAGGTCCTGCTGGGGATCTTCCTGGGCTTTACGATCCCGCTCTTCAGTCGGCGCTTCTGGCCGGAGCGCTCGCCGATGCGCCGCCCGCTGACCCTGCTGCGCTTCGGCGCCCTGGTGCTCTATGACATCCTCGCCGCCAACCTGGTGGTGGCCTGGCTGATCCTGCGCGGGCCGACGCGCTTGAGGCCCGGATTCGTCGCAATTCCACTCGATCTCAGCTCCGAGCTGGCCATCAGCCTGTTGGCCAACACCATCTGCTTGACCCCGGGCACGGTTTCCGCCCTGCTCAGCCCGGACCGGCGCACCCTGCTGGTCCACGCCCTGGACCTGGACGACCCGGCCGCGCTGATCGCCACCATCAAGGCCCGTTACGAGGCCCCGTTGCGACAGGTATTCGACCCATGCTGAGCATCGCCATCGCCATCCCCATCGCCTTCGCACTGGTCGGCGGTGCCTTCGCCCTCACCCTGTGGCGGCTGCTGATCGGCCCCAGTGCCCCGGACCGCATCCTGGCACTCGATACCCTCGCCGTGACGGCCATCGCGATGCTGGTGCTGTTCGGTATCCAGCAGGGCAGCGCATTGTATTTCGAGGCCGCTATCCTGATTGCCCTGATGGGCTTCGTCGGGACCGTCGCCCTGTGCAAATACCTGCTGCGCGGCGACATCATCGAATAGGTGCGCAAGACGTGATTGAACTCCTGGTCTCCATCCTGATCCTCGCCGGCGCCCTCTTCACCTTCATCGGCGCCCTGGGGCTGCTGCGTCTCCCGGACTTCTATACGCGCCTGCACGCACCCACCAAGGCCACTACCCTGGGTGTGGGCAGCCTGCTCCTGGCCTCCGCCCTCTGGTTCAGCACCCGCGGTACGGGACTGAGCCTGCACGAAGTGTTGGTTACCCTGTTCCTCTTCATCACCGCCCCGGTCAGCGCGCACCTGCTGGCGAAGGCGGCCCTGCACCTGCGCCTGAAGAGCCTCGCGGCGCTGCAGGGTGAACCGGTCCCGCCTGGGGGCGACTCCACCTAGCCGAGTATTGCCATCGACGAGTTTGACGAGTATCGTAAGCTGGGCGCCGGTTGGGAGCGTTCAAACTTGCTGTTGGTGACCAATAGCCAACGCGGACATAGCCTATTTTTTCGGAGATCAAAGTGATGTCTAGAAGGAATGTTGGTGTTGACGCCGTCCTTGGTTGCGTGTGCGCTGCGTCACTTTTCGTGTTGGTCCCAAGCGTGGTGGCTGGGCCGATCTCGCTGTCCGATTTCACCAAAGACGCATCGGTGGATATCCTAAGTGGCGGAGTCTCAGCCGTGATGAGAGAAGACCCGTCGCTGTCCCCTGTTCTACTGTACAACGACCCAGTAACGGGCGGTCCTGACTTGATCGTCCCCGGCAACCAGGTGTTCTTGGTCTTCGATTACCAGTTCACGGAGCCTTCAGGCAACGACGATGAATTCGGCGCCTTCGTCTTTAATGCCGTAACGGGTTTGAGCAGCGCACCCTTCGAGTTCTACACCGGGAATGCCGGGTCCGGTACTATTGCGTTTGACTTAACCTCGCTGTCCGGCTTGACCTTGGGTCTGCAGTTTCAACTTGCGGCTCTACCCGCTGATAGCGACGTCACCTCCGTCGTCACCGTGGCCAACGTACGAACCGAAGAACGAGCCATCCCCGCACCACTGCCTTGGTTACTTATTGCTCCCTGGCTGATATTCGGCCTGCGTCATCCACGCCGCCGCTGACATTGATAGCCCGCGCACCACGAACCGCTTGAACGCATCGCGCCACACAAGTCCGTAAGCCGTTAGCATTGTCTACGACACGCCAGGTAATGATCTCCTCGTTAGATCAATACGTTACAGACTTGTGTAACGCGATGGCTTGAGCGGCACCAGTTTGCACTGTTCTTGATGAATCGTCCTTGCGTG
Organism: Candidatus Thiodictyon syntrophicum; assembly: GCF_002813775.1. NCBI lineage: Bacteria > Pseudomonadati > Pseudomonadota > Gammaproteobacteria > Chromatiales > Chromatiaceae > Thiodictyon > Candidatus Thiodictyon syntrophicum. Next base: position 3,485,434 of record NZ_CP020370.1, on the reverse strand, counting down.
TCCGAACCTCCGGGTGCATCGCAGCGGCGATCCCGAGACTGGGCAATCAACCTCGTTTTTGGGTTGCTGGCCACCTCCCTGTTCGTTCTCGCCTTGGTGCTTCCGCTGATCCGGCTACAGTCGACTCTCCACGCGTTATCCGCCCGGGCGGCGATCTTAGCCCCCGAGACACAAACTGTGCAGACTCTCGCCAAGCGCCTCGGCGAGCGCGAACAACTGATTACGAATCGGCTTATCGAGCGCTCCGCCATGCGAACCCGCGCTGAGACCCTGCTGGAACTCACTGACCTGTTTCCCGACGATGCCTGGCTCCAGACGCTGACGATCCAGCGAGACACATTGGTCCTTCAGGGGCGGGCTCGGAATCCTCTTGGTCTACGCGACCGCTTGGAATATTCAGCAATGTTCGCCCGCGTATCATTATATGCGCCGTTACTACCGACCCGTGACTCCCCCTATTCAAGTATCCATTTTATTGCCGACTTCGAGTACCATGGGGGCGAGTAGGACTACGCCGTCGGTGTATATGTTGCGAATCGGTGTCACCTTGACGCTGATGATTGCTGCTGGGCTGATGCTATTGTGGTTGGATGAAATGGCAGCGTTGCGTGCAGCTATCCTGAGTAAGGGAAGTGAATTGGCATGCGCCGTGCAGATAAATGCAGAACGGCCGTATCTGGAGCAACGCTGGCAGGAGACACAGAAGCGACTGCAGGCAAGCGGTCTCTTCCTTGATGCGGATACGTCGGACGGGGCTGCGCTCTGGCTGGTCGAGGCACTGAAGCAATCTGTCCTGCGCGCTCAGGCTGAGCTGACGAGAACCCAGTCACTTCCGAGTGTTGCAGAGGGGGAGCAACTTCGGCTCGTACTGCGTGCAGACGTCAGGGGTGACGAGCAGGCACTTGTCTCGATATTAAGGAGCATCGAGTGGGGCAGTCCCCCGGTAACGGTCGAGAACCTGATCGTAAGTGCTGCCGACAGCCGACCGGGAACGGGGACAGAACAACCAAGACGCATGCTCGCCATCCAGATGGATCTCGTCGGCTATTGGATAAAGCCATGACCCGCCGCGCCCTCGTCATCACCTGTGGATGGTTGGCGCTTCTGGTTGCAGCGGAATGCTGGCTATGGCCCTGTCGCATGATGACGGAGCCTTGTGTGATGCCGGCGACCCTTCTGCCCCCCCCGCGTGCGACGAACATTGTGTCCCTCCCGAAAATGCCTCCCGCCGAGTTGTTTGAACAGGTTGCAGCAAAGCCGCTGTTCGCACCCTCGCGTCGCCCCGAGGCTTCGCCCGCGTCTGCAACACGCGCCATGGACGCTCGGTTGAAGAACTTCCCCACGGCGATCACGCTGCGTTATGTGGTCGTTGCTCCAGGTATCGCTCAGGCGCGCCTGCATGATGCCGAGACTGGGCGCGATTGGACTGTGGAGTTGAGCGATTGGGTCGCCGGCTGGCGTGTTACTGGTATCGATGCTCGCGGTATACAGCTGCGCCGTGCCGGCGACACGACACTCCTGGAAATCACTGGGATATCCAGGAGGTGAATGCGACCTTGATCATAACTCCGGCCACCGGCCCTTGCTCGAGGTGGCCGGAATAATGATCAAGGCCGTGAATGCGGGGCCGCCAGGCACGACCGCGGCGCACCGACGGGTTCGCCGCATCCGGATGGCGACGCCCGGGTACGAGCAAGGCCGCGCGTCACGGCTTCGATCAGCGAACGATGCGTATGCGTTTGCTGGCCACGCCGATCTGGTCGGTGACGGTTGACAGGTTCACGGTAAGATGGTGATCGCCAGGCGCGTGCTGCGTCGTGTCCCAAGTCCAATTATAGGGTATAAAGCCGGCCTCTTCTTCCGCCAGGAATTGACCGTCCAAGAAGAACACAATCTCGAATTTTGAATTAACGAAATCGCGTTTGCTACGTTCGTCCATATCCAGATTCACGATCGTGCGGCCCGTGATGACCGACACCCCGTTTATCACTTCCTCAAGGCTCTTGAACTCTACCCGCAGGTTCGGGGACCGGTCGAGCTGTCGACTCAGACGATAATGAGGCGATTCCTTTCCGGAACGCGCATTGATGATTGTCCGGTCGGGCTTCAGCGCCCGGGGGCTGGCCGGGACATCGTTCACGACGGCGCGATCGGCGTTGCCAATCGTAATGACGCTGTTGTCGGGCAAGGTAAAACAGGTGATGATGATCTTGCGTTTTGGATGTTCGTACAGGTCAAGCAGCCCGTCTCGATCTCGCCCATCCCAATATTCGCTGATCTGCCCGGAGGTCCGGGGCTCCCAGTCAACGAGAGTGAGTAGAAGGGGGCCAGATTCAAGCCCAATCCGGATATTGACCCGCGCGGGTCCAGGAAGCCGATAGTGAAATGTGCCTTGAAGGCGGTCCAACTCCGCCTCTGAGATATCGCTCTCTATCCCCCCCGAGAAGGCCGTCGGGTCGTAGATCTCGGTGCTTCCATCGGCACCGACAACCTCAACTGTAAAAAAGTAAGCTTCGTTGGGCACGATGGCGGCATCGGCGTCGTGCCCGTCCCAGGACAACTTGTGTGGTCCTGCCCCCAAGTCAGCGTCCTGGACGGGGACCGCAACCTCGCGCCATTGCGCATCGAAGACACGCAGCGTCACTCTGCCCGATCTCTTTAGCCCTAGGGACAGGTCCATCGCCTCTCCCGCCGCGGGATTAAAAACAGGCTTCCCGATGCTGAGGGAACCAAAGATCTGCCCAGCATCCCCGGCAGGAAGTGATTGCGACGCGGCGGGCGCGGGTGCACTCAGCATCCAGCCTGATAACACCAGCGACGCGAACAGTGAGATAGTAAAGCCGGCAGACATAATCGGGTCTCCTCTCTTAATCAACGCCAAGCGAAGTCTTGAAAGCCGTACTGTGTGTTCAGAGGGGGGGTGATACGCACGCTGACGCCGGAAGTCAGATCGAATACCCATAGCGCACGGGAACCATCACGGCTGGACAGAAAGGCAATGCTTCGCCCGTCCGGGCTAAAGCAGGGCGAATCGCTCAGCTCATCACCGGCGGCAAGAGGCGTTACCCTCTGAGCAGTGAAATCGTAGTACATCAGGATATGACTAAGCTCTTCGTTGCGGGCAAAAACGAGCCGGTTGCTGTCAGGACTCCAGTTAAAATCATAAGCGTAGGCCCCGCCCAGCAGTACCTGCCGGGCATTGCCGCGAACCATGTCCAAAGTCCAGGGCTCTTGAATGACACGCCCGCACGCATTGGAGCAGTGCCCGTAGCCAAAAGCGAGTTGTCGACCGTCGGGAGACCAGGACGGCGCGTACTGAGGACCGAACTGCTTCAGCGGAAATTGCGGCGGTTCCCCCCCGAGGGACAGAATGGCCAACTCCGCCCGATCCGCGCTGCCGGGCGGAAGATAGACCGCGGCCAGTCGCCGGCCATCCGGGGCGTAGCTCGGGGAATCCCAGGCCCCGGGCATCCGTGGTGAGATGCGCACTGTGTCCCCGGTATCCAGTGCATGGACCAAAATTTCACCTTCCGTGGTTGCAAAAGCAATATGTTTACGATCAACCGAAATCGCCGGGGACTTCTCGTCGAACGGTGTGTGTGTCAGTTGTCGAGGGGGTTTCCGTGACGCCGGTTCCCAGACGAACAGTTCCCAGTTGTCCACCGGGTAGGCCGTAAACGCAAACAGCCCGGCCAGCGGCATTTGACTGGTCTCGCCGTGCGCCATCGCGCCTGAGACGAGCAAGAGAATAAACGCAATCCGTCGCATACCCGCTGCGAAAACGTTCTTGCGAACCTGACTCGACCTATGTTGAACCGCTTGAAACATCGCCCCCAACGGTAAACTCATGGCGTGATCCCCCGGCCGGCAGACACGGCGCCATCCGTGAGTGCTCGATTCGCAGCGGGCACTCTCTCCCGCTCTGGCAGAATAGCGGGGCGCCTGGGCTCACGGGATTCGCAGAGCACCAGAACCGGCAGGTCAAGAGAGTGCCGGTGCGCCGCCGTAACAATCTCCAGAGTGACCACCTCCATCGACACATCAAAAGACCGTAGCTTCTCAAGCGCCACACCGATGCGGTAACCCCGTCTACCTGGCGAGTCCAACGGCTCACTCCAGGCCCGCAGCCCTACCCCACTGACGTTGATCTCTTTCAGGTCCGTCTCTGCTTCTCCTATCAGCCTGAGTTCTACAAAGACGGGCTCTCCCCGCTGACAGGCGCCGCCGCGCAGGACCGCTGATGCCGGGAACAGCGCAGCGCTGTCTCGCACATCGTGTACTATATTCACCGGGACTTCCGGGTCGCTGAGACTGTCAGTCCGAAGGAACAGGCGCGTTTGCTTCACCCCGAGTGACATATCCGCGTCCCATGTCACGGTCAGCACCATCGCGGCTCCGGGTGCGAGCTTTGCACTGTCCGGCAGATCGACCATGACGTGGCAGCCTTTTTCCAAATCGAGGATAGTGAGCACCCGATCACTCTCATTGCGCACCGAAAGGCGCGCCTGAAGCCGGGATCCTGCGGCTACCGGACCCATATCCACCGGGTTCGGCTCGACGCTGAGACCCTGAGCCGTGGCACAGTCAACTGAACCGACGAGCAACGAAGCGATCAAGAACCGGCAAAGCACCCGCCAACGGCGCGCAGCCAACCCGTGGGCCTCCCAAGGTCTGGACCCGGGACCTGCAGCAAATGGCTTACGGACGACCATCGCGTTGCCGATCGCGCCGGAGAATCCCATCAACGCAATGCCTCGGGTCCGATCTTGGCTTTCTGCGCTTCGAAATCCGCCAAAGCCTTTTCCATGCGCTCCTGGAGGCCATGGAGACGCTCTTGCTGGTCCGGATTCGCGTCCAGATAGGCTCCGACAATCTGCGGATTCGCCGAGTAATAAGAGAGGAACTCCCTCTCGTCGACTCCGTAACGGCTATAGAGCTTCCCAATCTCCGCGTCCGACTGCCTGTGGAGGTCAGTCTCCATTGTCCGCCAGCCCGCGGGAGAGTCCCGAAACCTAACCGCAAGTACGGCAAAGCGCTCGTACTCCTGGGCGCGATGCTGCATCATCTCGGCGGTTAGTTGAATATACGCGAAGGGGGTAAGTGCCAATACTGCCGTACTGAAAAATAACCCCATGATAGCCGCCACCACCTGGGATTTTCGCGCCCCGACGCAAGCCCTGATATCATTTGCTTTCATCTCGATCTCCTGGCCATAGAGTTTGACATAAAACCCCTTGCCAACGACCTTGTCGGCGATTATGCAGCCCGTGATACCGTCAATGACAACGGATCAGATAATGCGCCTCCGGCTCCCCCCCCTCGAGCCCCATCCGCTTGATTTCTCTGCGAACGAGATCATAAAAGGCCAACGAATGGTTGAGCGACATACAGCGTTCAGGGTCAACCTGATAAGAGAGATCTCCGCCCGCAGAGAGCGTCGGCGCCGACGAATCCACGCAAATGCCGAAGCGTTCGGGGAACCGCCAGGTATCGGTGTACCTGCGTAAACCAAAGTGCGAAACGCCGGCGTGATAAATATAGCGCGCGTTGGCCTTGAGAAACGCGAGCGTATCGAAAACATCCCGCGAAGCCTCCGACGGGAAGCCAACCATGTTTGTGAGATAGACGCGGATCCCGACCTTTCTGCAGTCGCGGATCACCTGGCTACTGACAGCCAGATCATAACCCTTGTTCATCAGACCCTGAACCCGGACGCTGCCGGACTCGAAGCCGAAGACAAAGGCCCGACAGCCCCCACGATAGAGGGTTGAAAGCAGATCGTAAGAAAACACTTTGTCCAGGCGCACTTCCGCGAACCACTTGAAGCGATAAGCGCCGCCCGCGATCAATACGGCAAGATCCCGCAGAACTCTGGGTACGGCCGCCTCTTCCCAGAGTGCAAATTCAGACAGCCCGAAGCGCTCATGCAATCCTACGAAATCCTCATAAATTTTCGCGGCCGACCTGCTGCGATAGCGGGGTCCGGCGTTGAGGAAGCTGCTGTTACAGAACGTGCATTTTCCCCAATAGCAGCCGCGTGTTGTCTGCAATACCGGAACCATGCGCGGCGAAAAGTACTTTTCAAGTGGAAGTCCGTGGTAATCCGGCGTTGGCAGCACATCGAGGTCCGGAATGACCGCAATGTCGTTACTCTTGACAACGTCAGCGACGCGATAGATCAAATTCGGCACGGCGTCCAGCGGAGCGCCCGACTCGACCGCTCTAAGCAAATTCACCAAGGCCCACTCCCCCTCGTATACAACGAATGAGTCGACCGCATCGAAGAGTTCAGGCGAGTTGCGGATCTCGTCCTGTAAGATGGTGACCACCGGCCCGCCAATCACAATGTGAACGTCGGCAAGTGCAGGCTCTCTCCTGATCTCCCGGACAAGCGTAAAGGCGGCAACCAGTTGGTCTTCAAACACCAACGAAATCCCGATCAGAGCAGGTCGAGCCAAGGACAGGCGGGGAATCGTCTCGCTGCGCAGAAAAGATGTGTAGGGATTAGCGCGATGTGCGCTTAGCAGTGCGATGTCTTGCCAGGTGAGACCGCCTTGCCTCTTTCCATAGCCCAATACCGAGAGTTCAAATACTTTGTTGAATTGGTGGACGAGATTTTGCGCGCGATTCAAGACGCTCCGTGCCTGATCGGCCTTGCACACATCGGCAAGGATATGTGAATTACGTAAACCCGCAATTGCATCTTCCAGTCCGGCAGCGACGGCGGCAAAGTACTCTGGCCTGAAACAACTGTCAAGATAGCGGCCCAGGCTCCTGCCATCGTCGGAGTCGAGCCTCGCACAATCCGCTCGCAGGGTTTGAACGCCGGCCTCAATGGCGTCGAAATGAATCCGCCTCAGCCTCTGCGCTTGGTACTCGATATTCTCATCGAGCAGGGCGACAGTAAAGCCCTGCCCCCGGAGGAAACCAGCAAGCGCGGGCAGGCTGGAATAAGGTTGGTAACTGACCAGGAACGGCGGAAAGACAAGCGCGCTTTGCATCCGAGTCTCCTCCGGCGTCAATCTCGCACGCAACCAAGATGAGCGAGGTGGGTCAGCAGACGACGCTCGATCTCCAGCCTGACCCGATGTGCAGCAGGGATTGTCGTTGGGACGATGACCGCGAAAAACCACCGGCCTTGCGACCAAGCCGCTAAATCCCACGCCGGTTTCAAACCAAATCGGCCAACGATGAAATAGGGTTTGAACACGGTGTTGCTGAGGGCCAGTTGCCGAACTTTATCATAGTAAGTTCGCCGGTAATAGTTGCTCCATTGAGCAGCAGCGCGAGCGGAATCCGACCATCGGATCGCTACGACCTCCGCCGGAGTCCGACCGAAGGTGAGCGTAAGATGCTGTCCATCGTCATCATCCAGGAGCGCGACTTCTTCCCAGATAGCGAGTGGCGCACAAGTCGCGCCACATGCACCGACATCGCGCGTGCTGAAGGCGAGCGTCTGCACAGCATTAACTGCGTCATTCGGCACCAGAAACCGCTGACGCCGAATCGCCCATAAGACCCCGGCGAAGACAGCAACCGAGAGTCCAATAAGAAGCCAGATGAGAGATAGGGTACTCATGATCGGGCCCGAGGCGCTGTCGGAGAATGAAACTTATCCCCGAACACGGCCATCAGCGCCTGATCGACCGAATCCACACCGATCAGTTCCAATCCCCCAACCAACTCCCTTGGCAAGCGATCGATATCGCCCTGGTTCTCGTTTGGGTAGCACAGCGTCCTAATACCGAGGCGGTGAGCGCCAAGGATCTTCTCAGGTACGCCAATGACCCTGCGTATGCCGCCCCGGAGGGTGACCTCGCCGATCGCACTGAGATCGGCGCGCAGCGGCAGACCCTTGATCTCCGAGAACAGGGCGAGCAGAACCGCAAGCCCGGACGATACGCCGGACTTGAGGACGCCGCCGGGAATTGCATTAACATGAACCGTATGCCGGGACAGGAACTCCGGGGAGATCCCATACTCAGCGCTCCGCTTTCTCAGGCATGAAAGGGCCACCATGACGACCTCCCTGAACAGTGCGTCGAGATTGCCGGTGAGGACCAGATTCGCCCGGGGATCCGGGATAGTGAGCACTTCGATCTCTGAAATCACTCCCCGTCCGTCGCAACGGCCAAGCATAGCAACAGCGCCGACCTGAAGACCGTTGCGCACGCTGGCCGCGTCATACAGTGGAGGCCCCAGATAGCGACTCAGGTCCTGTCGCCCCAAACGCTGTTGCGGGGCCGCTCCTGCGACCGTAGACTCAAAGACCAACTGCCGCTGAAGGCGATCGAAGACCGCCCTGAGCTCAAAAACGCCGAGTTCGTTCGTGTAGCACCGGATCAGATCAAAGATACCGTCATCGTCGATCTGCGCCGCGCCGCAACACGCGTTGCTTGAGTGATTCGGCTGGATCATCCAGCGCTTGACGATCTCGACCTTTTCGTCATCACAATATCCCGTGAACTGAATCAACTTTAGCTCGTCCAGCATCTCTCGGGTAATCCCCCGCGCCTCCCGTGCCGTCGCCACGAAGACCACGTCAGCGAAATTCAGCGGTTGGTCGATATGCCCAAGGCGCAAGGAATGTTCGTGAGAGATCGTCAGAACTTCACGAAAGCTGGTAACTGTCCTATTCTGAAAGATCGGGTTGATGTATTCAATACCATCAAGCAGAATCAAAAGCCGTTGCCCGCGGTTCCGGTCCATCAGGTGAAGCAGATTTCCCGCAAGTTCACCCGCCTTGCTCCTGCCATATCTCGGCGCTCCGCAATCATCGTCCTGGCCGATTCTTATGGTGAGGAATTTCTGGCCCAAGGCGCGGGCAAGCGTGGCAGCAAGTGATCTCTTACCCGCCCCACGTGGCCCAACGAAGCAGATGATCTTGCGATTTCCATCGATCACGGAGTCGTTCATCCGCAGTTCAGTGATCAGATCCATCTTCTGCTCGGCAAGCCCAAACAGGTCTTCGTTGAGTAACCGAAACGCCAGGCGATAGTCCGTCAATGCAATGCACCCATACTTCACCCCCAGCGCGAAGACGCGGCAATGTGTTCGCCTATATAACCCGCAGACTCGTTCCAGCGTGACCCGTCCGCGGGTGCCCTGATCCGGAAATCTGTGCTTCAGCCCAATGCGGCGGCAGCTCTGCTCACCAAATCCGGATCCGTTGAGAGAATCTCGATGACTACCTGGCCCCGCCGGAGCACGACGCGGCCTTCGGTGGCGGTGCCTGCCATAACCGAACGCAGACGCTCCGCCGCCGCTTCGTCCGGCATTCCGATATAATTGATTTTAACTATGGTCCCATTCACTTTGAACACCTGGTTGAACAATATCTCGACAGGGGCATCAAGTTTGGTGCGAAAGATCGGCAACTGCGCGCGATCGACGAGTACGACGGCGCTCAGCGCCCAATCCTTAGGCGTGCTTTGTTCGGTAAGCAGCACCCCCTCTAATCCGGGAAGGCCGAGAGCTGTCAGAACGGATTGTTTCTTCCAAGGGTCACCCGTAATAATCTCTACGACACTGTTGCCGGATTGAACGATGGGATTCTGCGAGCGCGTGAATACCGAGATCTTCGCCGCCGCCAACTCGGCGAGCGGCGCATCCGAAAACAGGCAATAGTTGAGCTGCACCCGCTGGCCCGCAGCGTTGAAAATCTGGTTGACAATGGATTCGGCCTTGACGCCATAGATCGTCTTGAACTTGGCGAGGGCCGCTTCGTCTGCAATGACCTCTTCCACCAGCGCCCAGCCTGCCGGGAGGTTTTGTCCTGTGAGCTTGATCTCAGCTATTTCAGAGAAACGCTTTCCATCGCCGAACGCCGACACTGCCGCAAGCGTAAGCACGACAAGCGCCAGCAGAGTTGCCAGTGCGGATGTAGAAGTAGCGCGGGGCATGTCTTTCTCCACCGGATAAGGTTGTAGAAGAAATGGGCGACCTTGCCTTTGTCAAACCTCGTAGGCAAAGCGAATCAGCCGTTGCTCGCCAAGCTGGACGACGAACCGCGTGACGTCAGCAAGGGCATCGCTCTCGTCGAGGCCGGGGCTGGCGCGCGCAAGATCCTCGCTGACCATGCGTATGGTGCGCCGGCCGTCTAGGAGCTTCCAGATCGCGCCGCCATTTCCCTTGACATGGAACATCGTCTTCGTGATGGAATCGTAAATGATCGCGACGGACTCGCCATTGAGGATCTCTTCACGAAACAGCACCTCCGGCATTTCTTTTTTCACATAAACAATACGTTCTATGACATCCTGTTTGGTGTGAATGGCCACGCATCAATCCTCGATCGTATCGCGAAGAAGCGCAAAGGTCCCTGCAAGCGCGTCACCGTAAATGATCGCGCCGCTCTCCGCCGTCGAACTGAACGAGTACGGAATGCCGCCGGAGCCCGGCGTCGAGATACCCGGGACGATCGGGAGGAGGTCGACTAAGCAGGCGTCGGCCAAGCAGGCGTCCACTACCGGGCAGTTTACCAGACAGGCGTCAGCGCCACAGGGCTTGCCATCAACCGTGGCGTTCGCCGCACAGGCCGCGCCGCCGCAGGCGGCGGCGCCGCACGCGTCGAGACCGCACGCGGCACCGCCGCAGGCGTCACCGCCACAAATCGCCTCGCCGCAGGCGTCCACGGCGCAGCCGGCTCCGCCGCAGGCAGCGCCGCCACAGGCAGCGCCTCCGCATCCGGCGAGTCCGCAGGCGGCGCCCGCGCAGGCATCCCCGCCGCAGGCAGCGCCGCCGCAGGCATCCCCCCCACAGGCGGCGCCCCCACAGGCGTCAGCCGCGCAGGCGGCTGCGCCGCAAGGGGCACAGGGGCAGCCCGCAAAATCGATCTTTTCGAGATCGCAGCGTTCAAACGTGTTCACGGTCTGGTCCTCCGGTGCTTGGGTCCCCAACCGAGATGGTTTCCCTGGGATCATAGGTACAGCCGATGTCCGGACCACCAAAGGAGCCGCATCCAACATAGGACATGATCCGGCATCCGGTCTTGCAGGTGTAGAGGTAATCGCAATCGCGGCACTTTCCCTCTGGTTCGAGTGGTTCCCGGAAATCCCGCCACAAGGTATCGTCTTCCCAAATTTCCTTAAGACTGCGCTCTCTGAGAGACGCGAGATAGAAACCTGGGAAATCGTAGAAATAGGAACACGGGACGACTCCGCCCTCCGGCGAAATAGCCAGCTTGGTGGTTCCGGCAGCGCAGGAATAGCTGCTCGGGACGGCACCGGGCATCGGAGGAATCTGCACGCGAATGGCCGCTGTGCTCATTGGAAACACACAGGCGTTATCGCTGGCGATGCCGATCAGACCCATCAGCTCATCACGCTTGGCATCGAGAAAGCCATATAGCCAGTCGTTCTGCTCCTGATTGAGTTCAAGGCGGGCATAAAGCTTATCCTTGGCCCCGCGTCCGATCTTGTGGAGCATGAGGCAGCGATAGGTGAGCGCGTTCTCGCGGGCTGCGAGATCCAGGATTTCGGGAATGTCGCTGAAATTGAGTTGGGTCGCAACCGTGTTGATCAATGGACGAATGCCGTTTCCGGTAAGGTTGCGAATCCCCTTTAGGGTCATATCAAAGGCCCCTTTGACACCCCTCTGCTTGTCATGTATCGCGGCACAGGACCCATCGAGACTCACTTGAATCTTGTCATGGCGCGAGTCAGTCAGCCGGGCATATTGCTCAGCGACCTGCGCAGTGATTAGTGAGCCGTTGGTGATGATATAGGTCCACAGTCCCTTGCTCTTGGTATACCGGAGGATCTCCAGGAAGTCGTCGCGCAGAAAAGGCTCACCGCCGCCGAACAGCACAAAGGCTCCGTTCATACTCGCGAAGGAATCGAGAATATCAAATACCTCGTCAGTGGACAACTCCTTGTGTTGGTCGTCGCTATCCACTGCCGAGGCATAACAGAAGACGCATCTATAATTGCATCTGAAGGTCAGATCGAGATTGATCTCGTATGGACTTGACAGTTTCCTGCAGCGGCCTGCAAAAATGAAATTCTCAAACACGGTCTTGGAGTCTACCGTAAGACGCGACCGCCGCTTGATCTCGGAGATCACAAGACCATTGAGTTCGCCGAGGCTGAGGTCTCGATCACCGACCGCATCGGCCAGGCAAATGCCGTACTGACGCTCGATGCGTTCAAACAGGGTCTGGCGGAGTTCCCCATGGGGCAGAGGACAACCAGGCTGATCGGGTGCTCCGGAATCAGACCCAGGCCCAAACAGCGAAAGGGTCTGGGCGGTCAGAAACTGATGGACTGTTTGCCTTTGCATTAGTGTATTACCCAAGTCGGATTGGTCCTCACGACCAGTTGCAGACGCCATATGTCATCTTCCCGGCCGACCAAAAGTGACAGTCGTTCTCCGGGCGCGCGGTCTTCGAGAGCCCGGCCGATCTTCCACGCGTCGCCAGCGGACAGCGGCTCTTCGTTCACGGCAAGAACCGCGTCGCCAGACCGCACGTCGACGTCGGCCGCGGGGCTTCCCGGCGCGACGCGCTCAACGACGAGATGATCTGTCGCGTCCGCCAATTCCAGACCAATCCAAGGCGTTCGGGCAAGTGCTTCAGGTGACAGCACTCGATCGCCCAGTGCGATGCGGTACTCAATCAGACCCTGCTGGTCCCCCTTTGCAACGGCGCCGCTGATGACGTTAAGCCAATCCGCTTCAAGCGTTCCGAGTGTCTTCCCATAGGTCGCCGAGAAAGAGGGCTTGGCCATGAGACCCTTTAAGGCTTCGAGACCGTAGCGCGTGACGAGGTAGCGTACGAATGACCCCGCCTCCGTGTAAGCCACGATCGGATTGGCCGATCGGAAGGAGGAGTCCCGCAGCAGCGAGTCCAACCCGACGAACCGCCCGAGCGCGATGCTGCCAGTGACCCAGGCATCCAGATCGATTCCCCAGGGGGCATCGACCACATATTCAGCCAGGCCTTCAATGAGCAGTGCGGGAATGCTGTCGGGCGGCGCAAACTGATGTAACGGTTCGACCATGAGATGCACCATCTCGTGCTGGATATGCCCGTGCTCTAACCGGTTACGATACGCCACATGGATCTGGTCGCGGTGTGCGCGCCCCAGGCAGGGTAGTGCGTACCAGACCCGCCCCTCATGCTCAAGCGGGTAAAGGAAAATCTCGATGACCTTCTGATAGGCCATGTCAAAGCGACGATTGATGTCCTGATATGCCGACTCACACTCCTGCGCCAACTGGCGGAGGTCGGCTGTTGCGACGAGCCCCGGTGGAAAGCGGAACCGCAAGTGCCCGTAACGGAAATCACCGCGAAGTGCCCCATCAGCATAGGCCGTGATGAAGTCAAAGGACGTGCGGGTAAGTCCTTCGCAGCGGGTCATATAGGGGGCCGCGCCCTCGCCCGCCGCTGCAATGCCTACCCCCAACCAACACGCTGTGATCCGAAGAAGGAGCCCGCGGACCGGCAGCGTGCCTGTTAACCACTGTCGCGGCGTGTTCATATCAGCGGGCTTCCCCGCCCCGCAAGACCTGCCAAAGTGTCTTCCGGCGAACACGCAGCACGAAACTCATGAGACCGACCTGGCCATGGGCAACTACCGCAGGCGCGGTCCCGATCCCATCTACCGCCACGCGATAGCCGAGAAACCCGGTCCCGTCGCCGGTCATTTCCACCGGCCCCCGGAGCGACAGCGGAAGGGATTGGGTGAGACCGCCCGAGGTCACACGGATCTCGGCACGGTCCACCCGCTCCAAGGCAGCGCGAGCCGCGTCATCGCGGACGAACGACAGCACTGCAACTAAGGAGTCTCGCGAATCGCTGGAAGTTCCCTCTGGCTCGACGGGAAATGCGTCAAGCACAAATCGGCCAACGAGCGGAAAGTCCTCGGCGACCCGGGTACTGACCGCCAGCATCCACAGACTGGCCCCGAGCCCGGCGAACAAGATAACCATGGTCAGCGCGACCAGCCGACTGTCACGCATGACGCGCAGAAACCACCATTCCCAAGTGTGAATGCGATTCGCGGCGCTAACGCTGTTCATTTCGCTCTCCTCTGTCACGCCGCAGCAGACGCGAGCGCTGCCGACATTCGCGACGCCAATCGCGGTGCGGCCGTTGATGGCGCCAAGGTCCGGTCATGATCCAGGCCAACAAGCTCAAGCACACGATCAGATCTAAACCCAGACCTATGCCTGCAGGAAAGAACGATTACCGTCATCTTTGGATAAAACCGATGAATCCTTGCGACGATCTGCTCCTCCAGTTGCGTCTCCACTTGATTGGTGGCCTCGTCCAACACGAGAATCCTCGGCTGTTTCAACAATGCCATGGCGATGGCGATTCGCTGGCGCTGACCCACGGATACAGTTCCACCGGCGTCTCCAAGTCGTGCGTCCGCACGCGATGCCGACCCAGCGAAAACCCCTTCCAAGCCGCAAATCGATAGGACCTGTCGATAATCTTCCTCCGCGATGCTGCGCCGACCGAAGGTGACGTTCTCCCTCATGCTCGCGTTGAGCAGGGGACTATCCTGTAAGGCAATCCCCAGGGTACGACGCCGCTCCCGGTCGCTCAGCCCGTCCAGGGCTCTACCGAAAATCACGATTCGCCCGGTTGCAGGCCCCAGTAGTCCCATCAGCAGCTTCGCAAAGGTGCTCTTACCCACACCGCTGTTGCCCAGGACTAAGAGTGTTTCACCAGGCCACACCGACAAATTGAGGCCCTCAAGTACCAAGTGGCCGTTTGGGTAGCTGTACGAAACGTCTTCAAACGCAATGGCAGGTACGTCACTTGGTAAAGGTTCAGGCACTACCGGTACCTCCTCGGCGTGCCGACAGTTGGTTCTTGGCCGGAGCCTCGCTGGACCTGAACTACTTGTCTCTGAAAAGTCACTTAACCCCGGTTGCGACCCCGGCCTGGACTGCGCGCGCGCCCCTTCCCCCGGTCCGTAGACCTCGAAAAACCTGTCCACATAGACGAACTGAGAAATCAACCCCTGATAGACCCCGCCGAGAGAGCGTAGCAGTCCGGAAAGCTGGCTCAGGTACATCGCAAGTGCTACGAACGCACCCAGCGTGAGTTGCCCACTGATTACAAGGGTTCCCAGGTATAAGGAAAGCAACAGTGCGAACCCGCTGCTCAAGGCCTGCTGCGTTCCGCCACTTGCAGCCGTCAGCCAAAAGGACTCGGCCAGGATGCGGGACTGCGCGAGGGCCTCTCGCCGATAGGCATTGAGCCCCTGCCGCTCCCGATAGAATGCCTTGAACAGCACAATCCTCGACAGCGTGTCCTGCCACAGCCCACTGATGCGCTGCCCCTTCTCCGCGAGCGCCGTGGTGATGCGCAGCCCGCGCAATCCGAAATAGTGATTCAGCGCGTAATGCAGGCAAGCGCCCCCCGCGACGAACAGTGTGACCTGCCAGCTCAACATTACGCATATGACACCAACGAGGACCAGCCGGAAAAGCGTCAGCAGCACGTTCGGAATCGTGCCGGTAACCAACCCTACTACGGACGCAGTGTCGTTGGTCAAGCGATGAAATAATTCGCCGGGCGAATGGGAATCAAAAAAAGAGAGCGGCTGGCGACATAGTCGTTCATAATAGTCCATGCGCACGGCAAGCCCGAGCAAGACACTGACGTGGAATCCGAGGTATTTCTGAATGATTCCAATCAGCGCAGAAAACAGAAAAGAGATAGCGCCGGCGGCGAGAACTGCGTGGAAGACCACCGCATCGCCCCGATTCAGCCCGTAGTCGATAGCGACCTTTGAGAGGAAGGGCGTGATCAGGCCGAAGGAAATAAAACCGAGGGAGCACAGGAGCATCAGTCCCTGCTTACCCCAAAAAGGGATAAGGTAGCGGTGAATCGCGAAGAGTTGACCTATCCGCTTTCGCAGCAAGGCCCTGTCAGTAAACACCGGAGTCGTCATGGGTGCCGTCTATTGAATCGTTAACTCGACGTTCGTGACACCTTCGTCGTGGGATATCTGCGGGGTACCGTCCAGATCGACGACGACCGTAAGCACATGCGTGTTCAGCGACACCGCCTGTCGAACGATGCGCCCGACATCGACATCGAAATAGATGTCCCCGGTGAACCCAATGCGTCCACGGGAATAAAAGCTCTTGCGCGCCTTGAACACCTCTTGGCGGTTGTCCAGTTCGATGGTCGAGGTGATATGAATGCGTACGACCGAACTGTAGCCGGACAAACTCAGTCCCTCCTCCGCGATACGATAGGTAAACAGATTGCCGCCGCTGGCCGACTTGGTCCAGGAATCACCGACCGCCCGATCACCCGCCGGAAAGCTGGAGATCCCCAGCGAATGCCAGAGGTCGCGATCGACCGCCAGATTCAACGAATTCAAGGTTGCCGCGAAGTCACCCAAGGGCGTAACTGAACTGACCACGCCATGCTCATCCATGACGGTTCGCAGATTCGTCCCATCCATGCCCGGGATCAGCGTCACAATTCCGCCACGACTGCTTTGGCCATTCGCGAACGCCGTCGTGATCGTCAACACGCCACCTTGGTTACTGTCTACTCTACGCTGGACATCGACGGACGTTGCCTCATTGTCTCGCGTTATCTTCAGCGAATAATCCAATACCGTCCCCGTTTGATCGAGGTATTTGAGTTCAAAGGCCAGGGGTGACGACGTCGGTACGGCTGCCAACACCAGTACCGCAATCAATTCCCAGTGGTGTCGTTTGATCATCGTAGGCTCCTCATCCGCTATGGTTGCCAAACCGCACCCAGGCGTCGATACTGATCGACGAAATTGAAGATCGTCAGAATCTGTGGAACTGCGAAGGTGTCAGCCTGGGGCAGCACCGCGTGGCGGAAGCCCGTCAACTGCCGCTCTTCAATGCCGTTAAGCGCCAGACGATGGTACTGAAGATCGTAGCGCAACATCGCGATCAATTCGTCCGGCGTAAAGGCAACCAGATAAGACAGGAGGCGCAGGTTCTGACGCGAGTTGTACAAGCCGATGACGTCACTGAGCATGATCGTCGATGGCAGTTTCCGCACGGGTGCCGGGAAGGTTGTGGTGACTCCCAGCGTGCTCACGCCGGTCAAACCATCCCGAGCGTCATAGTTATATACTGTCTCGACTCCCGCGTTATCGCGCTTCTTAATCCGGTTACCGATCTCGTTATAAAAAAACGAGTCCGTGTAGTTGGCGCTGTCGATGCTTGAAACCCGATTTGCCGCGTTATACCCGAGAGTAATAGCGACGCCCAGACTGGAATCCTGGATGCCCGTGACATTGCCGGCTGGATCGTAGGAATAGGTAATGGTTGCCGCCGAGGGTAGGGTAACGGTGGTCAACCGCTCATCGGCATCATACCCAAACTGCTTCGCCCAACTCGTGCCGGGACCGCTACCGGGTGCGAATGTAAGCGTCTTGAGCCGATCAAACGAATAATAGTCATACGAAAATGTGCTGTTATCGGGATACTTGGTCTGGGTAATCTTTTGCAGTGTACCGTTGTGACTCATCTGGAACGTGGTGCCATCAGGTTCGACCACCTGGGTAATACGCCCGGTCGCATCGTAGCCGATGTGGGTCGTACCGGTCCCATCTGTGACCGATGTGATATGACTGGTCTTATTGTATCCGATCAACTGAGTCCCGGATGGCGATGTAATCGAGGTCGGATTGCCGAGACCATCATAGGCGATTGCTATCTCCTTACCCGAGGATGACAGGATACGCTTGAGATTGCATATCATATCGCGCTCAAACGCCAGGCTCTCCCCCCCCGGATAATTGATGGACTGCAGGTACCCCTTGCCATCATAGGTAATAGCGATATCGCCTGATCCGGCCCGCGCGATCTGGGTCAGATCGGAGGAAGTTGAAGAGTAGACAAACTGTGCTGTTCGGCCTAGTGGATCAGAGATGCTGAGGACGTTGCCGTCGCTGTCATATATCAGCGTCGTCGCAGCCGAAGAGGCGTCCCGCACGCCCGTCAGATTCTTGGCAGCGTCATACGAGAACGCAGTGACGTGATTGTTCTGATCGGTAAAGGATGTGTAGTTGTAACTCGCGTCATAGCCGTGCTGAATGGCGAACCCCAATGGGGAAGTCTTCTTAGTGATCAGGCCGTTGTCAAGAAATTGGTACTGAACGGTGCGATTCAGACTGTTTTGCTTGTTAGTCTGGTTGGCCGACTGATAGGTCAGCCTGAAGGTCTCGCCGCGATCTGAGTAGGTCAGCACGCGATGCAATTCCCCGGCCTCGTAGGTAACCGTAGTAACGGTCTCATTGTTGGGATTCTTGACCGACGTCAACTTATTCGTCGCGTCGTATCCATATTGCCAGCGTCCACCTTCGGAGTCGGTGAATACAATCAGATTTCCGCTTTGGTCATATTCGTAGATGACACTGTTGCCGACGGGATCGGAGATACTCGCCACCTTACCGTTCGCTCCGAACGTGAACTGGAATACACGATTGGATTCGTCACTGATCTTGTCGAAACAGCCGCCAAAGAGCTGATAAGAGAACGACAAAGTGCTGCCGCCCCGATCGCTCATGTGGGTTAGAAAGCCATCGCTGCCGAAGCGATAGCTCAATTCAAGGTTATCTTTAAGAACATAGTCCCCACGGTCCATTGTCAGGGTGAAGATCGTGCCCGGGGGGGGGGTGAAGGTGCCGTCGGAGTTCCGCGTAAAGCGGTAGCGTTGTCCATTGGACATGAGTGCCAGCACATACTCGGTGCCATCTGATTCCTGAGTCGGCAGGAGTCGCATGCCGTAGCCCAGGGTCCAACCATTACCGAAGATGCCGCTGCTTTCGTCAGCACTGTTGTAGAAACGGGTGATCTTCATCGGCTTGCCGCACGCCTGAACAGTCAGATCAATGTGAACCTGCATGAAACTGCCGGACTTGATATAGACCGGGGATCCGGAGCCGCCATGTGGATTGTTCGGCGGATTCGGGGGATTGTTGGGATTGTTGGGGTTGCTCGGGTTGGTGCCGTCGTGTCCCTGATCCCAGGGTTTGTTGTAGGCATACAAGGAGGCCGACACCAATAATGCACCCACCACTAACAGGTCGGCCAATGCACTTAATGGGTATCTTGCAGTTTCAGCGTTGCGCATCTTCGCTCTTCCTTCAGCCGTTTCAGAGATGATGGTAATGACCGATTGATATGGCGGCGTGGTGACAAAATAGCGAATGATCACCCAGTGCGCTCCAGGTCATCAGATCAGGCAAGGCAAGGCACGGCCTGCCGCGCCGGTACCCGGAGCCCCCGAAGGACCGCTGCAGCGTCGTGCGGATCACTGGTAGACTCGCACGAGGGTTGCAGAGACTAACGGAGTCGCGTTGCCCGCGGAGTCGGCGGCCGACAGTTGCAACTGATAGTCACCCGCGTCCACGTAGTCGCCGACCGAATTGGTGCCGCGCCAGCGGATAACATTCGCGCCTGCCACGACATTGGTCGTCCGCACGATGTGAATAGTCTCTTTGGTCTTCAAGTCGATCACCCGGAGTTCAACCGCGGCGACGTCTTCATTTACGGTGTAAGTGACATCGACGGACAACTCGCTTGGTCGGCAGACCTTGGATAAGGGATTGAAATAGTTCGGGGTCGCAGTGACGCCGGTGAGCGTCGGGGCACTCCCGGTCATGACCATGGCGTTGGTCGGAAGGTCATAACGCCAGAAGCCTGTGATCAGCGCATCTCCAGCGGGCGGATGGGCTAGGTTGCCTTGGTCGTCCAGTCCATCCCAGTAAACAGTGTTCGTCCCGGCGGGAAAAACCTTTCGGTTCACGATGGTGCGTGTGCGCCCCTCACTACCGCCTGCGTTCAGAGGGCCGATAAAGACGGTCCACTCAGAGGCCTTGCAGCTTCGGAATACCATCGGCAGTAAATCATCGGCGTATGGGCTGAAGCTGCTGCGTACGGTCTCGCGCTGATCGCAGGCAGTCCCGGTCGGCACGCTATAGCGGGTACCGCCGGTTGAATCGGTGTAATCGATCACTTTTCGCTGTCCGTCCTCAAGGTACTCGAGGATAGCGAAATATGAGCCGTCGGGGACCGGAACGCCACGGTCGTCGGCGGCATTCCAGTAGTCCGCATAACTGCCGCCCGCGCGGTATTGGTTCGCCACGAGGGTGCGAACGACCTGATCAGCAGCGTCCTTGATCGTCAAGGTCACTGCCGCGCCGGCAGAAAGGGTGGTCAGAATGTTAGCACCCCTGGGCACTGGCGGTCCGAAGGGAATGCTCTCGGTGACGACCTCGAAAGCTGACACATAGCTGGCGGAATTCGCCGTGATGCTCGTCACCCGCAAGCGATAGACATTCTCGACATTGGGCAATGGGACCCTGCTGGCTCCCCCGGTAAAGGTTGCATTCTGCTGATACAGGCGTAAGCCATCTTGATCGAATAACTCGATGGTGGCGCTTTGCATATAATAATAGCTGTTCCAAAAGACTGTTACAGCTGTGACTATTCGCGGGCCGGAATAGATAACCTCAAACCAGGACGCGGCGGTCTGGTTGGCTGCGGTGTACCAGGGCGTTCCGCCGGTGTTGCCGTCAAACAGAAGCGTTGCCGGATAACCGGCACTGTAAACGCTGCTCGCGTTCGCCGCAGCCGTGACGCCGCCAAAGAATCCGATCGTATTCGGTGAGACTGCAAGGCCCGCGGTCAGGTTCACCCTCACCAATACCTGGTCGATTCCCGTCAGCCCGGTGGCGTCGGTGACCCGCAGGGTGGCGATATGGGTTCCGCCTTGACTGTACACATGGCTGGTGTTGCCGCCGTTTGAGGACGAGAAATCAAAGACCCCGTCGTTCTCAAAGTCCCACTCATATAGGGCGATATCGTTGTTCGGATCGGTCGCGGCTCCGGTGAGTGTGACGGTGAGCGGCGAGTTGCCGCTGGCGGGTGAGACCGTCGCGACAGCGGTCGGTGACCCTGGGGGCCCGGTGCGCACTGTGGTCGTGGTCGCGACGGCGGTTGCGGTGTTTCCGGAGTTGTCCGTTACGCGAAAGACCGCGGTGTAGGTCGCGACTGACGCGTATTCGTGGTTGGTGTTGCCGGTGGTCGTGCTCGCGTAATCATAGGTTCCGTCGCCCTCGAAATCCCATTCGTACTTTACAATACTGCCATCGGTGTCGGACCCCGAACCTCTCAGTGTGACGATGAGGGGGACCGGCCCGTTCGACGGCGTCACGTCGGCGGAAGCGGTAGGCGGGTTGTTGCGGACGGTGATTGGGACTATGGTCTCCGCGGAATTTCCGGTGCTGCTGTCGACATGCAGCTTCGCATTATAGACCCCAGGGGCTGTGTAGGTGCGCGAGTAATCATTGGCAACAGTGTCGTTGCTGTCATAGGTGCCGTTGCCGTCGAAGTCCCAACGGTACCATTGGATGGTCCCCACGGGGTCATCACCTGCGGTGGTGAACCTCACGGTCAGGGGTGCGGTGCCGACGGCAGGCGTGGCACTGGCAATGGCTCTCAGAAACCCGACAGTAAAACTCGACTGGTGTTCGCCCTGGTTGCCGGCACGGTCTTTCACGGATGCGAAGACGCGGTTATTTCCAGCGGGCAGATCGAAGGTCGGTTGTGATAGCGCACCGGTATCGTCTATGGCAAAGGCCGTGGTCCGATCGACGCCATTGATGGTGGCGCGGAAGGATGATGTGTCGATGCCCGATTCGTTATCGCTGAAGACGACGCCTATCTCCGGCCTGGCGGTATTGACGGAGCCGCCGTTGATTGGCTTGGTGATGGTGACTTGTGGCGGGGTGTTCTCCACATGGATAACGGTGTTATCGCTGTCGGTGTGGCTGCCGTCGCCCACGGTCAGCCGTAAAACGTAGCGACCGAGCGCATCCGGGGCAAGCCCGGCAACCGCGGCTGATGCACTGGTGATATTCGCCGTGGTCAGGTTGCTCGCGGTCGGCCTGCTCACCAATGCCCACTGATAGACGAGTGCGCCTGTTGGGGTGTCCGGGTCGCTGCTTCGGCTTCCGTCGAGAGTGATGGCGACATTCACCCTCGTGGCTTGGTCGGCGCCGGCGTCCGCGATCGGTTTCGCATTGCTTGGGACGACAACGACCTGAGTCGTGTCGGTTCCGTTGGACACTCCGTTGTTCACCGTAAGAAGCAGCAGGAAGGTACCGGCGACGTCGGGCGTGAAGGTGGCGACAGCGCCCGCACTGTTGGAAATGGCTCCATCGCCGAGAACACTGCCGGGCGGCTTTTGCGCGAAGGTCCAATGATAGGCGAGAGTGGAGCCCTGGGGGTCTGAGCTTGCTTTGCCGTCCAAGGAGATCGGGACGCTCACCCGAGCTTCCCGATCCGGACCGGCATTGGCACTCGGAGGTGCAGTGGGTGTGGTTACCAGGACGGTGACGTAATCTGGCGAGCTATTCTGCAAGCCATCGTTGGTGATCAGTTGAAAGATGTAGTTGCCGGGCTGGTCTGGTGTAAAGCTCGGGTTGTACTGGTCTGTTTGAGCCAGTGCCGCAACACTGCCGGAGGGGATCGACTGCGTGGACCAGGCGTAGGTAATGAGATCGGCATCAGGGTCGTAACTGGCGCTGCCGTTGAGCCTGAAGAGGGTAGCAGAAACGGCGTTGACATCCGGGCCCGCGTTCGCGATCGGTGGGTTGTTCGCGGGCGCCGCTGCGATGTATGTGCGGGCCGTGAACGTGAAGCGGCCACGGGTCGGATTGCTGAAGCGCAGTGTCAGGTCGACCGCGGTCCCGGGGGACAGCGCGTTTGCGTTCGCCGTGAGATAGGGTATGCCCTGGACGCTCAGATCGAGCGCGTTGACCAAGGGGATCGACGCGGGGTTGATACCTTCAACGGCAAGGTAGATGAGGCCATCCCTGCTCCCAATCGGGGCGCCCGACCTGTTCCGCAGTGTTACGGTGTAGCTTTGCTCCCCAGTTCGACGATCAAAAAAAGCCCTAGAAAATTCAGCGCTTACCTGTTGTTCGCTGAGCGATGTCAGGCTGGAGAAATCGATCTGCGCAAGCGATAGGCGAGCATCGGCGAACAGCCATAAAAAAGATAGAATCGTCAACCATCGGACGTTCGGCCGGACCTTCGGCGCTCTCATGATCACTCCCCCGCCTTGCAGAAGCCGATAACATGAATGCAATAACCTGGACGCAAAGCAAACTCCGGCTGCGCCTGCCGTTCAGTGACTGTCGACGCGATTTTCCGCGCGTTATGCCGAAGCTCGGTTGCTCGATCAAGTCAGGTTTCTCGATGTTGTGCAAACGCGCGGCGTACCGCCGGTGCCGCTGGCGCGTTCGGAGAATCGGGAAAATTTCAGTTTTAGTTAGGCTAGCAGACCGGATCGACGTTGTCCGAAAATTTCGATCGAAATATTGATCCAGATCAATCCGGCGTGTGATGCGTTGCGATGGGGTTCGCAGGCCGTAGAAAGTTTGCTAACCTTTCCCACCAGTCGCGCGGCGGTGCCCGAGGAGCACTGGAGTCCATGCTGCCGCAGCCGTAGGGGGCCCGGGTTCCGGGTGGCGGCTCGTCGGGGGCAGTCCAACCGGGCCGCAAGGTGACGACTGGGTGGGGTGGACCTGCGGTCGGTGGGTTGGATGACGATCGACAGCGAGTGGACATCGGTCCCCGCCACAAGACCGTTTCGCAAGACCGATAACGCGAGGCTGACAGGTAAATCTATGAAACAACAGTTATTGTTCGCTCTCGGCGCCCTACTCTCGCTGTGCGTTGCGGCTGGGGCTGCGGACGTCGTGATCTATACGTCTCTTGATCAGGTCTTTTCGGAGCCGATCCTGCGGGATTTCCAGGCCCGCACCGGCATCGAGGTCAAGGCTGTTTTCGACGTGGAAGTATCCAAGACGACGGGGCTTGTAAACCGGCTCATTGCGGAGCGGGACCGGCCGCGGGCCGATGTTTTCTGGAATTCAGAGGTTGGCCGGACCCTGGTACTAAAGGATAAGGGGGTACTCGCGCCCTACCGGTCCCCGTCGGCCGAGGACATTCCGGTCCGCTTCAAGGATGCGGAAGGCTACTGGACAGGTTTTGCGGCTCGCGCGCGGGTGCTTATCTACAACAAGGACCTGCTGGCGTCCGCCGAGCTTCCGCAGTCCGTCTTCGAGCTGACGGCACCGGCGTGGCGCGGCCGGGTCACGATGGGCTATCCGCTCTTCGGGACCACTGCGACGCAGGTCGCAGCCTGGTATGCGGTCATGGGGGCGGAGCAGGCCGAGGCTTATCTGCGGGCACTCAAGGACAATGATGTGCGCCTTGTCGATGGCAACGCGATGACGCGGGATGTCGTCGTACAGGGCGAGGTCCCGCTGGGGTTCACGGACACCGATGACGTATATGTCGCCATCCAGGCAGGCAAGCCCGTGGGCATGATCTTCCCGGACCGCGAAGGACTGGGGACCTTGATGATCCCTAACACCGTCGCTTTGGTAGCGGGGGCGCCGCACCCACAGGAGGCCAGGCGCCTGATCGACTTCCTGCTCTCGCGCGAGGTCGAGAGTAAGCTCGCCTTCTCGGATTCGATGCAGATTCCGGTGCGCAACGGGGTTGATAAGCCTGCGCAGGTGCCGGGTTTCGATTCCATTCGAGCGATGGAGGTGGACTACCGGGCGATCGCCGATAATCTGGAGCGAGCCACTCGCTTCAGCCGTGCGCTGTTCGCCCGGTAGGAATGCGTCTGCCACGGTGGGTCGTTGCGGCGGCCTGGATGACGTTCGCCCTCACGGCGCTGCTGCCGCTGGGGCAACTCGCGTGGGACGGCCTGCGTGGGGATGGTAGCTGGGACTTGGCGCCGGTTCAGGCTCTGTTGCTCACCGAGAGCCAGCAACGGTTGTTCGCTAACAGCCTGCTGGTCGCGGGCGGTGCCAGCGGCTTGGCGGTGGCCATCGGCGTACCCTTCGCGTTCGTCAGCGAACGCACGGATTTGCCGGGACGCCGACTCCTCGGCCTTGCCTACCTGGTCCCGCTCCTGATCCCGCCGTACCTGCACGCTATCGTGTGGTCGCGGCTGCTCGCGCAGAACGGGTCGGTCAATCGGTTGGTGCAGGCGACGCTCGGGCTGGGATCGGCGCCTTTGAGCATGTTCAACATCACCGGCGTGGTCTGCGTGCTCGGGCTTGCCTGGTTTCCGTTGGTTGCCCTGCTGACCAAGGCCGGACTGAGGGCGGTCGACCCGTCTCTGGAGGAAGCCGCTCTGCTACGTCAGGGTCCGCGACGGGCTATCGCCGGGGTCACTCTGCCCTTGGTGGCACCGCATGTCTTGGCCGGTGCGATCCTGGTCTTCGTCTTTGCGATCATCGACTTCGGCGTACCGGACATCCTCCGTGTCAGGGTCTATGCGGTGGAAATCTTCATCCAGTTCAGTGCCCTTTACGACCAGCGGGGCGCTGTGGTGTTGGCGCTGCCCCTTCTGGTTGCGACCCTGGTGCTCGTCGGCGTGCAGGCACGGCTCATGCGGGGACGCGCCTACGTGAGCCTTTCCCATGGTGTTGCCGGGGTGCGGCGCTATGCACTCGGCCAGGCCCGATTTCCGGCGCTGCTGTGCTGCTGGCTGATCCTGGCCCTGTCGGTGTTGGTGCCGGTTGTGACCCTGGCCATTGCCGCGGGGGCGCCGGGAACGTATGCGCGCGTCCTGGAACCGGCGCTGGGTTCGCTGGGGATGAGCCTGCTCCTCGCCTTGACGGCGGCGGGTCTCACGGCCTTGCTCGCTTTCGTCATCGCCCACTCGCTGCTGCGGGCGCGGCAGGGACCGCGCGCAGGGTTACACTACCTGACGCAGGTGCCCTTTGCGGTGCCGCCAATCCTGCTCGGTATTGCACTCATCGGGTTGTGGAATCGTCCGGCAACCGGGTGGCTGTATGACAGCGTCGCGATGGTTGTCCTGGGTTATGTGGCCCACTTCCTCCCTTTTGCGATCTGCGTGGTCCATGCCGGTCTGCAACAGTTTGACCAGCGCCTGGAGGAGGCTGCCTGGCTGGCGATCCCCGGTCGGATGCGGATTACGCGGCTTATCATACTGCCTTTGGTCCGTGGCGGTCTGGCGGCGGGCTTTCTCATTGTGTTCGTGCTGGCGATGGGGGAGTTGGGCGTGACCTTGCTGGTCGTTCCCCCGGGTGTCGAGACCTTGCCCGTGCGTATCTACAACCTGATGCACTATGGGGCGGAAGATGCGGTAGCCGCGCTGAGCCTCATCCTGCTGGCGACGCAACTGGTCCTGTGTCTGCTCGCACTTGCCGTCGTGGGCTGGAAGCGCGGGGCTAGCCGATGATCCGGGTTGCGGCGGTTACGAAGCGGTTCGGGCAAGTGCCGGCGGCCGACGGCATATCGCTCGTGCTCGACCGGTCCGAGACGCTCGTTGTGTTGGGGCCTTCCGGCGGCGGTAAGTCGACGCTGCTGCGGCTCATCGCGGGGCTGGAGGCGCCGGATGAGGGGGAGATTGCGATCAACGGGGCCCGTGTGAGTTCCTCCTGCCATCTGGTGGAGCCCCACCGCAGGGGCCTAAGCATGATTTTTCAGGACCTGGCGCTATGGCCTCACCTGAGTGCCTTCGGCAACGTCGCCTTTGGTCTGCAGGGTCACGGGCAGTCGCGTGCGGCGGTCTGCGCAACGGTGTCAGAGGCGCTGGACCGGGTGGCTCTGTCCGGGCACCGGAAGCGTTATCCCCACCAACTGTCGGGGGGCGAGCGCCAGCGCCTTGCCATTGCGCGGGCACTGGCGGGGAGTCCGCCTTACCTGTTGATGGACGAGCCGTTCAGCAGCCTTGATCCCTTGCTGAAGCGGCAGATGATCAGCTTATTGAAGGACCTGCGGGCGAGCCTTGGGCTGGGTGTGCTCTACGTGACACACAACCTGGACGAGGCGCTTGCACTGGGGGATCGGATCCTGCTCATGAGTCGGGGTCGCGCGGTGGGTGCATTGAATCAGGAACAGGTTGCCTCTCTCACTCAGCCGGACTTGCTCAAATGGTACGAAGCGTGCGTTGCAGCCGAAGTGTATTCTTGACCTGCGCTCTGGTGGTCTGGTGCACCGCTGCGGCGCCGCTGCGCGCCGCGGGCCAGGTCTATAGCACCTGGGATACCTTGGAGCCTGACAAGTGCGCATCCATCTGGCTCATCAAGCGGCATATCGATGCGCGTGCCATCTTTCGCTTTTATCCGCACGGTGTGACGATCGACGAAGGCATTGCGTTCGACACGCCCGACGCGAAATTTCGGCGTTACCATAACAAATCGACATTCGAGACGCTGCTTGAACATCACCGGCTTACTGACCCGAAGCTCAGGTACGTCGGGCGCTTGATTCACGATATCGAAGTGAATATCTGGGAGCGCAAAGCGCTTGCGGAAACGCACGAGCGGGAGGCCGCGCTACAGGCCTTGTTGGCGGCGGCCGATGCGGAGCGGTCAGTTGATTTGTGTATCGACTATTTCGACCGGTTGAGCAATGGTGCGTCAGTGGACGCGGCAGCGCCGTGAAACCAGGGTAACGCTTTGGCCTTCCTTTCGTCAGCCCCCGATTGCCGTATTATCTGGCACCTGAAATCTTAACTGGGGGGATCAAACAAGACGGTCGGCTTGGTACCAATGTTGATCGAGGAAAAGCCTCATCCGCGCGCAATGGTTCGCTCTAAGGCGCCCCCACCGGTACCGGGCCATCCGGCGCATCTTCAGCAGGCCGCTCGCCGACCCGCAACAGGGCCAGCGTGATGTTGTCGGTCCCGCCACGCTCGTTGGCGAGTCGGACCAAGGCCTCGGCGGCGGGACCCAGTTCGCTCTTGCCGGCGGCGACCAGGATCTGCCGAAGCCAATCCACCGGCACCATGCCGGTGAGTCCGTCGGTGCAGAAGAGGTAGATGTCGCCGGTCTGCAGATCCGAGACGCCCGAGTACACACGGACCTCGGCGGACGAACCCAGGGCGCGGGTCAGGATGTTGTCCCCGATGCCGTAGTGCCGGGCGTCCTCCAGGGTGCGGAAGAAACCTTGGTCGACCACCTCCTGAATGAACGAGTGGTCATGGGAGAGTTGCTCCAGGCGTTCACCGCGCAGGCGGTACAGGCGCGAATCGCCCACGTTGGCATAGGCCAGCCAGTCCGCACCGGCAAAGCCCAAGACCACGGTGGTCCCCATGCCGACACAATCGGTCTTGGTCTGGGACAATTGCCAGACGGCCCGATTGGCCTCCTCCACCGCCGCCTCGGTCAGCAACCGCGCCTTGTCGGCATCGGTCCGCGGCAGGGCCTGGCGTTTGAAACGCTCGCGAATCGTGTCGGCGGCGAGCCGGCTCGCGACCTCCCCGGCGCTGGCCCCGCCGACCCCGTCGGCCACCACCACCAGACCCATGTCGGCGTGGACGGTGACCGCGTCTTCATTGCGCGTGCGCACGCGCCCGCGATCAGTTCGCCAGGCATATTCCAGCTTATAGGCCCACATCGCGACCGCCTCCGTGTCGACCTCAGACCAGGGTGCGGTGGGCCAGGCCCCCGTTCCCGCTCAGCGGACGTTGCCGCTTGCCGTGCCGGCGCCGCTCGCGGGCCCGGCAGCCAACTGCGCGGCCAGCCGCTTGGGCTCCACATAGCCCGGAATCAATTCGCCGGTGTCGGTGAGGATGGCCGGGGTACCGCGCAGGCCGAGTTCCTCGCCCGCCGCCATGTGGGCATCCACCGGGTTGTCACAGGTCTTTTCTTCGACGCTCTTGCCGGCCTTGGCGTCCGTCAGGGCGGCGCGGCGCGCCGCCGCATCGCCCGCACACCACACCGAGACGGCCTCCTGGTAGGCCGGGCTGCCCTTACCGGCGCGCGGGAAGAAGAGATAGCGCACGCGGATGCCCTCCTTGCCGTACTCCGCGATCTGACCGTGGAGTTTGCGGCAGTAGCCGCACTCGATGTCCGTGAAGACCGTGACCGTGTGCTTGGCCTCGCCCGCGGGCTCGAAGATCACCATCTGGGACTCGCCCAGGCCGTCCACCAGTTGCTTGCGCGCGCCGGACAGGCGGGGCTCGGTTAGGTCCTCCCGGCTGGTGAGGTCGACGATGCGCCCGTCCACGAAATAGCGGCCGTCTGCCGTGACATACATCATCTGGGTTCCGACCAGGACCTCGAAGAGACCCTTCACCGGCGACGGCGCGATACTCGTGATCTTGATACCGGGGATGACCTTGGTCAGGGCGGCGCGAATATTGTCTTCAGGCGCGGCGAGCAGGCTGCCGGCGGCAAGCCACAGGACGGCGGCGACGATCAAGCGGGGGCTGTGCATGGTGGTTCCTCGGGTCTGCGGAATCGGTGGACGCCGGGGACGCTGCCGCGTCGCGCCGGTCGCCGTGGGGGACGCGCTTTCAGTCTCTAAAATTGCTGACTTTTATCGGCAACCCCCAGTCCTCTGCACGCAACAGGGCGATAGCCTCCTGGAGGTCATCGCGGTTTTTTCCGGTGATCCGCACCTGGTCCCCTTGGATCTGCGCCTGGACCTTGAGTTTGCTGCCCTTGACACGCTTGACCATCGACTTGGCGGTTTCAGTGTCCACGCCCTGTTTGAGGCGGACCTCCTGGCGCGCGGTACTGAGTGTCACCGCAGGGTCCTGGGGGTCCAGGGCCTTGAGGTCGACCGCGCGCTTGACCAGCTTCTGACGCAGAATATCCATCATCTGCTGGAGTTGGAACTCCTGCTCGGCAGTCATCATGATCTGTTCGTCGGATAGCTCGAAATGCGCCTTGACGCCCTTGAAGTCGAACCGGGTCGCAATCTCCCGGTTGGCTTGATCGACCGCGTTACGGACCTCCTGAAGGTCGATCTCGGATACGATGTCAAACGAAGGCATTCACTTAAAACCTTAATTAAGAACTTGAAATAGATTTTTCGAGAACGCATGGACACTGACCGGCGAGGCGCCTCGAGCCACCTCGTCCAACCGCATACGATAAAGCAAGCCGAGCCCGGCTGCCAGGACTACGCGCCGCGGCCAGCCCTGAAGCATAACCCTGCCGCCGGCTGACATTGGGCGGCGTCGGCGCCGTTGGGCGCTGGCGTTGGCCGCTGCGGGGTGCGTTGGCCCTGACCGGGGGTTGCGGCAGAAGGTTTGGCAGGTGCCGGGAGGGTTGTCGGACCGGTACTCGGGCATGCGTCACGCTCGCCAGGCCAGCGGTTGCCAGCACCGGTGGTCGCCGGCGTGCCGGGGTCGGGCGCCGTTCCCGGCGGCGGTTATTCGAGCTGAAGCTGCAGCGGCTGGGCGAGCAGGCGGCGCATCCGCGCGGGGTCGAGCCAGGGGCCGGCACAGGACGCGCGGATGAAGGCGATGGCGCCACGCACGCCCAGGGTGCGATAAAGCTCGCGCAGATGGCGGGCAAAGCGTGCCAGGGTGTTGAACAGGTGCGCCAGGCGCATCAGGTAGTGATAGCCCTTCATGGCGTTCCAGTTCAGGGCAAAGGCGTGCTCGTAGTGGTAACCCTGATGTTTCTCCACCAGGAAGCCGGCCTCGATGCCCCAGCGGTAACGGGCCCCTAGGTTGCAGCGCTCATGCGCATTAGCGCGGCTGAGTGGTTGGCTGGAGAGCCAGGCATGGCGCGCGGTCTTGGTCAGGCGCGCGCCTTGTTCATCGATCGTCTCCCAGGTCTCCTCACAGACCACCACATGCAGACTGAGGTGGCGGCGCGTGTTGTTTGAGAAGGCATAGTCGATCGCGTTGACCCAGGAAAAGCGCTGGTGGCGCTCCCCCCAGTCGCGCTGACAACCCGCTGGCTGCACCGCGTGCAGCGCGTGGAATTCCTCCCAGACCGTAGGCAAGTCCTTGTCCTTGAAAACGATCATGAACTGCCAGTGGTACTGATGGCAGCACTGCATCACCGGTCCGTCGGCATAGAGACCGTCGAGCAACAGCAAGATCGGCAGGCGCGGGAACAGCGTCTTGATCCGGGCGCTGAGCCGCGTGAAGGCGCGCCGTTCGCAGTCTTGTTTGTCGGCCTTGGTATCGCCCTTGGCATATTCGAGGAATTCGCTCAGCAAGGGGATCACCAGCCCGTTGTGAAAGGCCAGACTGGCCTCCAGGACGTAGACGAAGTACTGGGTGTGGCGCGCGTCCTCGGCCCCGACCTGACGTTCCAGGAGATTCTCATCCCAGAGGTGGTCACGGGTGAATTTCTGGGAGCCGTCGATGGCGATGGGATAGGCGTG
The DNA here is from genome assembly GCF_002813775.1 of Candidatus Thiodictyon syntrophicum. NCBI lineage: Bacteria > Pseudomonadati > Pseudomonadota > Gammaproteobacteria > Chromatiales > Chromatiaceae > Thiodictyon > Candidatus Thiodictyon syntrophicum. Next base: position 3,454,285 of record NZ_CP020370.1, on the reverse strand, counting down.
GTTGATCAGGTAGCGGCGGAAGGTCTTGGCGCGGATCAGGCGGCGTACCAGGTCGATGTGCGCCTGTTCGAGGTGGGTCACGTCGATGTCGCGCAGCAGCCGAAACAGGGTGTCGGCGTGCGGGAGGGTCTCCAGTTCGGGGAACAGGAGCCGTAGGTTGGCCTCGAACTGGGGGTGCGTCAGTTCGCGGTTGACCGCGCGCCGGGAGGCGAACTGAAAGACGAACATCAGCAGCCCGTAGAGCAGCAGCACGGTGAGCCGATGCCGACACTTCTTGGGGTTGCGGGGCTCGGGAATCTGTCCCAGGGCGGCGAGCAACGCGGGCAGTTCCCGGCGCAGGACGCGCACCTGGCCGCTGACCGCCGCCTCGCGGGCCTGCTGTTCCTCGGCGAGCGTGGCGTACGCCGAGCAGCGATTGGGTAACGGCGCGGGTACGCGGGGGATCAGTCCGTCCTGGCGCTGCTGTTGGCGTAGCGCCTGTTCCTGCTGTTTCTTGTGCGCGCGTTGCTCCTTGATGGCCGCGCGTGACAGGCGGCGGCAGGGTTTGCTCATGGCGTCGTCCCCCCGGACGCGGCGCACAAGCGCTCGCGCCACTGTGCACTCAAGGGCTTGACCCAGACTTGGCGCGGGGCGCTGTGATAGGTCCGGCCCGGTCGCGCCAGCCCGCTCCCGCTGGTCTCCCCCAGCAGTTCCCACCCGGCGGCACGGTAACAGGTGCCGGCGTAGTGGCGCGGGTCGACGAAGGTCTCCAGCAACAGCGGCGCAAACCCCCAGTGTTCGAGCCAATCGGCGCGCACCCGCCGCGCCAGTTGTCCCAGCACATGGCTGGCCAGGTGCGGCACCTGGACGTGGGGAAAGATCAGAAAGCGGCTGTTGTTGAGCACCCGCACCTGGTTGGCCCGGCGCGTCTGGGCGTCCCACCCGATCCAGTGGTCACGCACCGCCAGCGCGCGCGCCGCGCCCGCCAGCAGGAGGCAGCCCAGGTGCTGCTCGCCCGCGGTGATGAAGTAGCGCAGCCGGTAGCCGAAGGCACCCTTGTAGCCCAAGGGGTGCCAACGCGCGACCGCCGCATTCCATTGCGCCACCGCCGCGGCGTCGGCGCGCACCGGCGCCAGGCGCACCGGGCCGAGCGCGGCCAAGGGGCCGTGAATCGGCATCGGCGCCGCCACCACCGGCGCCGGGGGGACCGGGCGGGGACGCCGCGCGACCTGCAACGGGGGCAGCGCCACCAACCCGGCCGCCTCCAGACGTTCCAGAAACTCCCGACAGGCGTGAACCTTCGCCGCCCCCGTCACGGTATACCACTGCAAATGCTCGCACAGCGTCGCCGCCAACTCGCGCCGCCCCAACCGCGGCAGCCACGCCACCGTCTGGCGGATACCGGCGATCTCCTCGACGCTGAAGACGCGACCACAGTGCACCCACGGTCCTGGACTCATCGCACCCATCGCCACCCCCCGGCGGAACGGCAGACCGATTACCCTGCCATTAATCCTGCCAGAGTCGCCGCGCGGTGTCTACCCCCTTGTGCGAACATTAACTTTCTCTAACCCCCGCCAGCCCGCGCCGTGACTGGGGTGGCGCGGTTATGCTTCAGGGCTGCGCCGCGGCCCGGCGGCGGGCGGCGCCGGGTCACGCCAGCTCAACCCCTAGGATGATGCCGCGCGTGCAGTTGTTTCAGGCGCTCGCGCGCGACGTGCGTGTAGATCTGGGTGGTCGAGAGGCTGCTGTGGCCCAGCAACATCTGCACCACGCGCAGGTCCGCGCCGTGGTTCAACAGGTGCGTCGCGAAGGCATGGCGTAAGGTGTGGGGCGAGAGTGGCTTCACAACCCCGGCCTGGATCGCATAACGCTTGATCAGTTGCCAAAAGGCCTGGCGGGTCATGCAGTCGCTGCGGCTGGTAGGAAACAGGAAGTCGCTCGTGCGCCCGCCCAGCAGGTCCTGGCGGGGCCCACGCACGAACTGCGCGAGCCAGTCCACGGCGTCCTCACCGAGCGGCACCAACCGCTCCTTGCCCCCCTTGCCCGCGACCCGCACCACCCCTTGGGTCAGGCTCACCTGGCCGGAACCGAGGGTGACGAGCTCGGTCACGCGCAGCCCCCCGGCATAAAGGACCTCCAGCATGGTGCGGTCACGATGGCCGCGCGCGTCCGTGGGGTCAGGGGCCCCCAACAGGGCCTCGACCTCCGCCTCGGTCAGGCTCTTCGGCAAGGGCCGGCCCAGCTTGGGGGCGTCCACCCGGGCGCTCGGGTCCGCCTGGATCTCGCCCTGTCGCACCTGGTGCTGATAGAACTGACGCAGACAGGACAGCAGGCGCGCCGCGGAACGCGGCTTGCGCCCCGCCACCGACAGGACCGCCAGGTAGTCGAGCAAATCGAGCCGCTGCGCCTCGAGCAGACAGCGCCCGCGCTCGCGTTCGATCCAGACGGCGAAGGCCCGCAGGTCCGACTGATAGGCCGCCAGCGTGTTCTGACTCAGGCCCCGTTCCATCCACAGGATGTCGGCGAAGCCCTCGATGACGGCGCGGTCATCCGCCATCAGTCACCCCCGGCGTCCACCGCCACCCCCTCATGCCGGAGCAACTGACGCTTGAGCGCGAGCTTGTGTCCCGCACGCTCCCCGGCGAAGCCGCCCAGACCGCGCACCGCCACCACCCGGTGGCACGGCACGACGATGGGGCAAGGGTTGGCCCGGCAGGCCTGACCCACGGCCCGCGGGGCGCTGCCCAGGTCGCGCGCCAGGTCGGCGTAGGTGCGGGTCGTCCCGGCCGGGATGGCCCGGATGGCCGCCCAGACCCGCCGCTGGAAGGACGTACCGCACAGTTGCAGGGGCACCTCGAAGCGCGCCGCGCCGTCCGCAAAGTAGGCGCTGAGTTGGCGGCCGAGCGCGGGCGGCACCGCCGCCGCATCGGCCACTGCGGACGGCGGCTCCAGGTCGACCGCGAGCAAGGTCTCCCCCGTCCAGCGCAGGCCGATGGGACCCAGGGGGGTGGCGAACAGGGCCATCGGCATCGGGCACCTCGGCTTGGCCTGAAACGACAATGAGTCCGCGCGCAACGCAACTGACGCGAAGGCTGGCGGATTAGACCATGGGCTGGCCGCCATCGCCAGCCTGCGCGGCGGCCGTGGCCGGCAGCGCCGGGCGCGCCCGGCAAACCTGTGGATAACTCTGTGGACGAAGGCCCGCGGCAGGCGGGCAAGTCGCTCATTTCAGACGTCATTTTCCTTGGGGCGCAGCCGCAACCGGCAGCAAAAGTTCTTATATAATAATCTGTTATGATCCTATTTCAATTGCTTGACGGGAAAGACCGCCGCGCCTGGTGCGTTTTTCACCGAGGGTCCCGGGTGTGCACAACCGCCCCCGGGGACAGGACCGGCGGCGGCGCGACTTGTCAAGTCGCGCACCCTGGCGTTGAACTGCCGACGCAAAACCCGCAGCATGGTACATCGTCACACACCCGGGACCACCCTGGAGCATGTCATCAAGACCATCAAGCCGCGCGACGCGGCCCCTTGCGCGCCCCGCCGGCAGCGGCGATCTCAATGAGTGACCCCAGATGAGTGACCCCACGCCGCCGCCCCCGGCAACCGTTCGCCGCAGCGACGACGCCCCGGGGGCGACGCTGCTGATCGTCGATGACCAGCCGGAAAACCTGGCGGTGTTGGCGGAGATCCTCAGTGACCACCATCGGGTGCGGGCGGCGCGCTCCGGCCTCCAGGCCCTGCGGGTCGCCGCCTCGCCACCGCGCCCGGACCTGGTGCTGTTGGATATCATGATGCCCGGGATGGACGGCTTCGAGGTCCTGGAGCGCCTGCGCGCGAACCCCCTCACGCGGGCGATCCCGGTCATCTTCGTCACCGCCCTGGACGACACCCGCTCCGAGGTCCAGGGCTTGACGGCCGGGGCGGTGGACTATATCAGCAAGCCCTTCATCCCGGCGGTGGTGCAGGCACGGGTGCGGACCCACCTGGAGTTGAAGTGGGCGCGCGACCGCCTGCGCGACCAGAATACCTGGCTGGAGCAGGAGGTCAGTCGGCGCATGGAGGAGAACACCATGATCCAGGAGGTCAGCATCCGCGCCCTGGCGCACCTGGCCGAGATTCGCGATCTGGAAACCGGCAACCACATCCTGCGGACCCAGGGCTATGTGCTGGAGTTGGCGGGCCGGCTGCGTCACCATCCGCGCTTCAGCGCGGTGCTGACCAACCACTTCATCGAGGTCCTGGTCCGCTCCGCGCCCCTGCACGACATCGGCAAGGTCGGCATCCCGGACCAGATCCTGCTCAAACCCGGCCCGCTCGACCCGCAGGAGTGGGCGGTGATGAAGACCCACGCCGCCCTGGGTGCCGAGGCGATTGCCTGGGCCGAGCGCAGTATCCCCAGGCAGTTGGAGTTTCTCACCCTGGCCCGGGAGATCGCCCGCTGGCACCACGAGCGGTGGGACGGCCAGGGCTATCCCGACGGTCTGAGCGGTGAGCAGATCCCGCTGGCGGCCCGACTCATGGCGCTCGCCGACGTCTTCGACGCGCTGGTCTCGGCACGGGTCTACAAGAGTGCCCTGCCCTTCGCGGAGGCCCGCGAGATCATCGCCAAGGGCCGCGGCACCCACTTCGATCCGGACGCGGTGGATGCCTTCGTCGCCGGGTTCGACGCCTTTGCCGCCATTGCACGGCGCCATCAGGACGCCGCGACCCATGAGCCCGCACCGCCGGCCGTGACACCGGCAGGACCGGCGCCCTGATGACCGGGCGGACCCCGGGGCCGCTGAGACGGTCGCGGCCCAGGAGGTCCGCCGTCCTGAGCCGGACGGGGCGCGGCCGGGTCCCGACCCCATCATAGGACCCACGCCATGAACCGAGCAGCATCCGCGGCCACGACCCCGGGGGGGCCGATCGCCACCGTCCACCATCCGTCGGAGCCGGCCGCGCCGGTTGCGCCGCCGGCCCCGACCGGCCCGGACCGGGCGCCCGACCCGTTGGCCGGCCGCCTCGGGGCCGCCCTGGTGCGGATGCGCCGGGGCCTGGAGCAGGACTATCGCGACAGCATTGAGGCGCATCGCTACCGCTTCCTGGGTCTGGAGCGCGGCCGCCTGACCCACCTCCTGATCGAACTGGGCGTGCGCGCCAGCGGTCTGTCCGCCCGCGGCCGGCGTAACGCCACCACGCTTGCCTTGGTCGAACGGACGGTGCCCATCGCCGCCCTGCCCGGCCCCTTTGACGGCCTGCGTATCCTGCACCTCTCCGATCTGCACCTCGACCTGGACGCGGCGATCCTCCAGGCCATCATCGCGCGCGTGCGCCCCCTCAGCTATGACCTGTGCGTCCTGACCGGCGACTATTGCGCCTCGGCCGTCGGCCCCTGCGAGCCGGCCCTCGCCGCCCTGGCCCAGTTGCGCCCCCACCTGCACGGACCCGTCTATGCCGTCCTGGGCAACAACGACAGCATCGAGATGGTCCCGCCGATCGAGGCCCTGGGCATCCGCCTGCTGATCAACGAGTCCCTGCCCATCGAGCGCGGCGGCGAGCGGGTCTTCCTCGCCGGGATCGACGACCCCAACCGCTACCGCACCCACAACCTGGAGGCCGCCGCCGCCGCCATCCCGCCCGACGCCCCCGCGATCCTGCTGGCCCATGCCCCGGAGCCCTTTCGCGCGGCGGCCAGCCTGGGGTTCGCCCTCATGCTCTGCGGCCACACCCACGGCGGCCAGATCTGTCTGCCCGGCGGTTTCGCCCTGATCAGCCACTCCCGCGCCCCGCAGCGCGTGCGTGCCGGCGCCTGGCGCTGGCGCCGGATGCAGGGCTACACCTCCCGCGGGGCCGGCAGCAGCATCATCGCGGCACGCTTCAACTGCCCGCCGGAGGTCACCATCCATTGCCTGCGCCGCGCCGCGGCGCCGGATGGTTCAGGGACCGAGTCGGTAGACGGGTGATGTCCGACCGGCCGCCGCCCGCCCCGCGGGGCGGCCCGGCCTGGGAGCGCCGCACCCCAGTGCGGCGCGCTCTCGCAAACAATCTCGCCGGTGTGGGTTGAGCAGAGGCCGCGCCGCACTGGGGTGCGGCGCTCCCAGTAGCCATTGCGGCTCAACTTAGTGGCAGTGACGGCGGAGCCTGGGAGCCGGCAGCGCTCAACCCAACGGCATTGAGCATTCGCCCCGTCCAGCCCGCGGCACTGGGCCAGGCCGCGCCGATACCACTCAACCCGCGGGTGGGCGCGACTGCGGCGGCTGGCCGCCGAGCAGGACATCCAGGGTCGCGGCCTGGAAGAGGCCGTCCAGCCAGGGCCTCACCCTGGGTACGCGACGGCGGGCCCGGCGGGTCTGGTGTTACACTCAAGCCGGCGCGCGCCAGAGCGCGTGCGCGTGGACCCCAGGTCCCAACCGGGACCGTCGTGCGGGGCGATGACCCTGATGGGGCCGCACCGGGTATGCCCCTGCACCCTTTGACCGATTTTGATCTTCCCGCCGCCGAGTCATTGACAACAGCGCCGCTGTCTGTCCGGACAACTGCGATTGAGGAGTGACGCCATGATGCCCGACCCCATTCTCATCGCCTCGCTGTCGGACCTGGCTGATGAGGGAATCGGCTTCGCGGCCGGCTGTGTCGATTATCTGAGCAAGCCGGTGTCGGCGGAGATCGTGCGGGCGCGGGTGCGCAATCACCTGTCGCTGGTGCAGGCTACGGCGTTGGAGGCGAGTTGGCGGGATGCGGTGGTCATGCTCGCCAGGGCCGCACATTACAATGATGCCGATACCGGTACCCATATCTGGCGGATGGCCGCCTTTGCCCGCCAACTGGCCGTGGCGCGGCATTGGTCAACGGCGCGTTGCGAACTGCTCGAACTGGCGGCGGCGATGCGCGATACCGGCAAGATCGGTATCCCCGGAACCATCTTGCGCAAACCCGGCGCCTTGGATGCCCGGCAGTGGGCCGTCATGCAGGAGCACAGTGCTGCCGGGTTTGAGATCCTATCCGGCAGCGCCGCGCCCCTCTTTCAGTTGGCGGCCGAGATTGCCCTCTATCATCACGAAAGATGGGATGGCAGCGGGTACCTGATGGGGCTGGCCGGGGAGGCCATTCCGCAAGCGGCACGCATCGTCGCCATCGCCGATGCCTTGGCCGCGCTCACCATGACCGAGCCCGACCAGGCGGCCTGGCCGGTCGAGCGGGCGCTCGCCACCCTGCGCGCGGGTGCCGGCAAGCAGTTCGATCCGGCCTTGATCGCGGCTTTGGAGACCTGTCTGCCGCGCATCCTTGAAATCAAGGCCGCTTGGGATCAGCGCGATGAGCCACGAGTGACCCGATAAACCAGTCCAGTGAGTCGGCGAGTTGCAGGGCCAACAGTGCGGCATCGGGATTTCCGGTCCGGGCGGCCCGCTGCGTCGACTCGGCCAGTGCGGCGGTGGCGTCTGCCCGCAGGTTCCCGGCCACGGATTTGAGGGTGTGCGCGGCGGCGCCGATCTCCGCCAGGTTGCCGGCGGCGGCCCATTGGCGCAGGCTCGCCGGCATCCCGCTATAGTTGGTGATGGCAAGTGCCGCGAGACGATCGACAAAGGCGGTTCTTCCCTGATAGCGCTCCGCGAGCCCCGCCCAATCCACACTGTCACCCGGCGCCCCACTCCGGCCGAAGTCACCGTGGGTTGCGTCGGTGTCAGCCTGGGCTCCCGGCTCCCGGCCGCGGTGCCGCGCATGGAGCAGCACCGTGGCCACCAGGTCCTCATACGCGATCGGTTTCGACACCTGACCCACCATCCCGGCAGCGCGGCATTGATCGAGTTCCTCCGCCATCGCATGGGCGGTTTGGCCGATGATCGGCAGCTCTGGTGCCCGTTCCAGGATCCGTCGGCTGGCCTCCAGTCCGTCCATCTCCGGCATCTGCACATCCATCAAGACCGCATCCCAGGCGACACCGTCGGCGCCGACCGCCTCCAGGGCACCGCGGCCATTTTCCGCCAGGCCGACCTGGGCGCCCTCGGCCGTCAGCATCTGTTCCAACACCAGGCGATTGATCTCATTGTCTTCCGCGACCAGGATGCGCAGGCCGGCAAGGCGCGGCCGACCGGTCGGGGCGGTCCAAGCCGCGGCGCCCACCGTGGGTGCGTCGCCGGTTGCCGCGCCGGGGAGGCAAACCCGGACGCTTGTGCCCTGCCCCGGCTGGCTGGTTACCCGGATGTCACCGGACATCAGCTCCACGAGGCGGCGGGTGATGGCCAACCCGAGCCCGGTGCCGCCGAAGTTGCGCACCGTACTCGCATCGGCCTGCTCGAAGGGCGTAAACAGGCGCGTCAATTGATCCTCGGTCATGCCGATGCCGGTGTCATCGACCGTAAACAGCAGTTTCTCGCCGACGTGGCCGGCGCTCAAGGTCACGGCGCCCCGGTGGGTGAATTTGATTCCATTACCAAGCAGGTTATGCAGGATCTGGGACAGTCGCACCGGGTCACCCAGGCAGGTCGTCGGCAGCGCCGAGGACTTGACCACATGCAAGGCGATGCCCTTGGTCCGGGCCGACTCCTGGAAGGTCGCTGCGACCTCATCGGCGATGGCGCCAGGGGCGATCGGAACCGATTCAATCCGCAGCTTCCCGGCCTCGATCCTCGAGAAGTCGAGGATGTCATTGACGACGCAGAGCAAGAGCCGGCCGGATTCGAGGATGCGCGCGAAGGTCTCATGCAGCTTCGGGTCGGCGTGACTCGCGCGGTAGCCGACCTGGGCCATGCCCAGCACGCCATTGAGCGGGGTGCGGATCTCATGGCTCATATTGGCCAGGAACTCGCTCTTGATGCGCGCCAGCCGCTCCGCCTCGGCCCGCGCCTGCTCACGGGCCTGCTCCGCCTGCCGGCGTAGCGTGGCATCGGAGAAGACCACGACGGCCCCGACGATGGCCGCGTCGCGCCGCATGGGGTGGGTCGAGAAGGCGACCGCGAGGTCGGTCCCGTCGGCACGCCGGAAGGTGTCGTTTTCCACGCGCGCGGGGAGCCCCGTCCGCAGGGCCGCGAGGATCGGGCAAAGGTCCGCGGGCTCTGGGGTAGCGTCGGCGCGGAACTGGTGAATGGCGGCGTGCAGGTCCTGCCCGATCAAGGCCCCGGCCGCGTAACCCAGCATCGCCTCCGCCGCGGGATTGGTGAAGGTCACGGCACCGCGGGCGTCCAGGCCGATGAGTCCATCCCCACTGGATTCGAGGATCAGGCGCAGCTTGTCCTCGCTTGCCGCCAGGTCGGCGGTGCGCGCGGCGACCAGTTCCTCCAACTGACGTTGGCTGCGCTCCAATACCTCGCGCGCCGCCTTCAAGGCCGTCACGTCCCGGTCAAAGCCGCGGTAGCCGCTCCAGGTGCCGTCCGGGGCATAGATAGGTCCCCCGCTGGATTCCATGATGACCTCGCGGCCGTCCTTGCGCAGATTGCGGTTCTCCAGACGTTGGAAGGCACCCCGCTGCGCGGCAATCCCGGCGAAGCCCTCCCGCACGCGCGCCACCTCTTGCGGCGGCATCAGATCGAAGGGCGTGCGGCCGATGATCTCATCCGGCCCATAGCCCAGGATCTCCTCGACCTGGCCGCTGGCAAAGGTATAGACCCCCTGCGTGTCGACCTCCCACATCCAGTCGAAACTGGTCTCCACCAGGGCACGGTAGCGGGCCTCACTGGCGGCGAGCGCCAACTCGGCACGCTTGCGCTCGGTCATATCGATGCCGATACCACCCACGTAAGAGCGCCCGGCCGCATCGCAGAAGGGGATGCTGATGCTGTGCCAGATGCGGACCCGACCATCCGGGTCCAGGGTTTCGTCTTCCCGCTCGACCGGCAGACCGGCCGCCAGCGCCTCCCGATCCGCCCGCCACAAGGTGTCTGCCGCGGACGCCGTCCCGAGCTCGGCATCCGTCTTGCCGCGCCAGTTCTCCAACCGGACGCCGAAACGCTGCTCGAAGGTCCGGCTGAGATAGATGTGACGCCCGTCGGCGTCCTTGATCCAGGCGATCGCCGGGCTGTGGTCCATGAAGAGCCGGAAGCGCTCCTCGGCCTCGATCCGCTGGGCCTCGGCGCGGGTCAGCTCGGAGATGTCCGCGAAGGTGAGGACGGCACCGATACGTTGACCGGCCGCATCGAGATGGGGTGCGATCTGCATCAGGTAGTCCCGCCCCTGCTGGCTGACCCGCTGCACCAGCGGCGACCCGCCGGCGACCACGGTCTCCACCTGTTGGCGCAGCCTCGGCAGGGTGAGGGTGCACGGAATCCCGGCCAGACTATGACCCAGGTCGTCGGGCACCAACCCGAAGATACGCACGGCCAGGGCATTGAAGCGTCGGACCCGGAACTGCTCGTCCACCACCACCAACGCGAGTTGAATCGAGTTCTGGATGCTGTCCAGGAGGTCGTTGACACTGGCCAACTCGTTGGTCTTGAACTGCAGTTCGTCGTTGAGGGTGCTGAGCTCCTCGTTGCCGGCCTGCAACTCCTCATTGGTCGACTGGAGTTCCTCGGTGGAGACCTGCAGCTCCTCGTTCAGTGATTGCAGGTCGGTGTTGGACGACTCCAACTCGCCGATGATGGCGTGCAGATGGCCGCGCGTCGCCTGCAGTTCGAGGAGTAATTCATCGGCGATGGACGGCCCGGTCCCATTCGGCTCCGCCGCCGGGACCCCCGGTACCGGTTGCTCCTCGAAACTCAAGGTGAGTACCGCTGCCCGCGGCTCAGTGCGACGCACCACCACCTGCACCATCACCGTCTGTCCGTCGATTGTTACCGGCGTGGGTCGGCCACGCACCTCGCCCTCGCCCTGCAGGAGGGCAAGGTGCGCCGTCGTGCGCACCTCACTGCGCAGGGCCGGCAGACTGAGCGCTACTACGGATAGATCGGCCTGCCCCTGGACCAGGTTCAGATACCGCTGGACCTGGCCGTGGAAGTGCAAGGCCTGCAAGCGCTCATTGACCAGCACGCTGGGGGGGGCGTAGTGCTGCACCAGCAGCGCGTGCATCGTGCCCTCGGTGTCCCTGGTTCGCACCTCCGCAGGGGGCCGGGACGGCTCCGCGAACCGGGACGCCGCGCCGCCCCAGTGTCGGTGCGCCAGGGGCGGCGTGGGTAGGTCGCGCCGGCGGTAGATGCGACTCTCCAGGTCCACCGGCTCAAACAGCCGGCTGACGGTCTCGCCGCACTCGGCTTTGCCCAGCAGCAACAGCCCGCCCGGGTTCAGGGCATAGTGAAACTTGGCATACAACTCCTCCTGAAGCGCGGCACTGAAATAGATCAGTACATTACGGCAACTCACCAGGTCCATGTGGGTGAAGGGCGGGTGACGCAGCAGGTCGTGCTCGGCGAACACACACAGTTCGCGCAGCGTCTTGGACACCCGCAGCGCATCGCGTCCCTCGACAAAGAACCGCTCGCACAGCCCGGCGTCCAGGCCCTCGAGGCGGGTCCGCGGATAGACCCCGGCGCGCGCCGCCGCAATCGCCTGCGCATCGAGATCGGTCGCAAAGACCTGGGCCCCCACCTGCGGTAGACGCTCCCCCAGCAGATCGGCCAGGATGGCCGCGATGGAATAGGCCTCCTCGCCGCCCGCGCAGCCGGGCACCCAGACGCGGATCGGCCCCGGCGGCCGGGCGGCCGCGACCAGGGCACCAAGGACGCCGCGCAAGGCGGCAAAGACCCCGGGGTCGCGAAAGAAGGCGCTGACCGAGATCATGAAGTGCTGCCGCAGGACCAGCGCCTCGTCCGGATTGGCGCGCATGAACCTCAGATAGTCCGACGGGCAGGCGAGACGCAGGGCGCCCATGCGGCGCAGGACTTGTCGCCGCAGCGTGGCCTCCTTGTAACGGCTGAAGTCGGTCTGGCTCGCCGCGGCGACCAGCGTCAGCAGTTCCTTCAGGGTCTGGTCATCGATCTCGGTCAGGGCCGTCGCCGCGGGTTGGTCCCCCGCCGGTTCCTCGTCGATGGTATTGAGCCAGGCGGCGAGGTCTTGCGGGGCCAGTGAATCGTTGGCGAGGCCCGCGGTGAGCGCGGATTGGGCCATGCCGCCCTGGGCGGCGCTATCCGGGCGCTGCACCAGGACCCGGCCCCCGGCGCGGCGAATGGCCTCGGCGCCGCGCGTCCCGTCATGGCCGGTGCCGGAGAGGAGCACCCCGACCGCGTGGACACCGTAGCCTTGTGCCAGAGACTCGAACAGGGTGTCGATCGAGGGCACCACGCCGGCGTCGGCGCCCGGCTCCAACAGACGCAGCCGTCCGTCCCGAACCTCGACATGACGCCCCGGGGGCGTCACGAACACCTGGTCCGGCCGCAGCGGCTCCCCGTCCTCGATCCGTTTGACCCGCAGCGGACAGTCGCGACCGAGGATCTCGGTCAGGTTGTCCGCGCTGGCGCGCGGAAAGTGCTGGGCGACGATGTAGGTCGCCAGGCCGGCCGGCCGCAGTTCGCGCACCAGCGGCCGCATCGCCTCCAGCCCGCCGGCCGATGAGCCGATGCCGACGACCCACTGCGCACGCCCCTGGTTCATTGCGGGTTGCGGGGGGGGACGTCGGTCGCTGAGCCGGGAGAAGACATCGCCGCGAAACCGTTTTCTTTCATGCTGCACCCTCTACCGCTGATGGCAAGGCCCTGTAGAGTGTAGTGCGGTGAACTTGCTTGGACAATCGTAGCCACCTCGTGGGGTGCGATCAGAACTGATGTGGTGACCGAGATCCCGGGTACGTTGTCGTTGTCGTTGTCGTTATCGAACAATCCGACCACGACCACGACCACGACAACGACGCTCGGTCCGTGGGAACGTTCGGTAAGGGTGTCGATGCGCGACTTACCGCAGTTCAATACGCCGCCAGGCCCCCGAACGCCAGCGCCATGCCATCATACTGCCGAGCACCGCGACATAGGCGAGCAAACCGATCCAGCCGCCCAGGGCGCCGAGGCCGAATTGGGGCAGGCCCGGGAAATGATGTGCATGACCCCATGACAGGACCCACGCCATGAACCGAGCAGCATCCGCGGCCACGACCCCGGGGGGGCCGATCGCCACCGTCCACCATCCGTCGGAGCCGGCCGCGCCGGTCGATCCGCCGGCCCCGACCGGCCCGAACCGGGCCCCCGACCCGTTGGCCGGACGCCTCGGCGCCTGCCTGGTGAGGATGCGCCGGGGCCTGGAGCAGGACTATCGCGACAGCATCGGGGCGCATCGCTACCGCTTCCTGGGTCTGGAGCGCTACCGCCTGACCCACCTCCTGATCGAGTTGGGCGTGCGCGGCAGCGGCCTGTCCGCCCGCGGCCGGCGTAACGCCACCACGCTTGCCTTGGTCGAACGCACGGTGCCCATCGCCGCCCTGCCCGGCCCCTTTGACGGCCTGCGTATCCTGCACCTCTCCGATCTGCACCTCGACCTGGACGCGGCGATCCTCCAGGCCATCATCGCGCGCGTGCGCCCCCTCAGCTATGACCTGTGCGTCGTGACCGGCGACTATTGCGCCTCGGCCGCCGGCCCCTGCGAGCCGGCCCTCGCCGCCCTGGCCCAGTTGCGCCCCCACCTGCACGGACCCATTTATGCCGTCCTGGGCAACAACGACAGCATCGAGATGGTTCCGCCGATCGAGGCCCTGGGCATCCGCCTGCTGATCAACGAGTCCCTGCCCATCGAGCGCGGCGGCGAGCGGGTCTTCCTCGCCGGGATCGACGACCCCAACCGCTACCGCACCCACAACCTGGAGGCCGCCGCCGCCGCCATCCCGCCCGACGCCCCCGCGATCCTGCTGGCCCATGCCCCGGAGCCCTTTCGCGCGGCGGCCAGCCTGGGGTTCGCCCTCATGCTCTGCGGCCACACCCACGGCGGCCAGATCTGTCTGCCCGGCGGTTTCGCCCTGATCAGCCACTCCCGCGCCCCGCAGCGCGTGCGTGCCGGCGCCTGGCGCTGGCGCCGGATGCAGGGCTACACCTCCCGCGGGGCCGGCAGCAGCATCATCGCGGCACGCTTCAACTGCCCGCCGGAGGTCACCATCCATTGCCTGCGCCGCGCCGCGGCGCCGGATGGTTCAGGGACCGAGTCGGTAGACGGGTGATGTCCGACCGGCCGCCCGCCCCGCGGGGCGGCCCGGCCTGGGAGCGCCGCACCCCAGTGCGGCGCGCTCTCGCCGACAGCCCCGCCAGTGTGGGTTGAGCAGAGGCGGCGCCGCACTAGGGTGCGGCGCCCCCAGTAGCCATTGCGGCTTAACTCAATAGCAGTGACGCCGGAGCCTGGGAGCCGGCAGCGCTGAACTTAACGGCATTGGGCATTCGCCCCGTCCGGCCCGAAGCACCGGACCAGACCGCGCCGATACCACTCAACCCGCGGGTGGGCGCGACTGCGGCGGCTGGGCGCCGAGCAGGACATCCAGGGTCGCGGCCTGGAAGAGGCCGTCCAGCCAGGCGTCCAACTGGCCCAAGGTCGCCGCGTCGATACGCGCCTGCGCCCAGGGCGGCAGATCACCAAAACGGACCCGGAGCAGGCGTTTCAGCGCATCGCGCTTGCCTTCCAGCTTGCCCGTCAGCTCACCTTCCCGCTTGCCTTCCCGCAAGCCTTCCCGCTTCCACTTCTGCGTCCACTCATCAACGTGTTCGGAAAGCATCGTCTCGACCTCCCTTAAATCGTGCAGTTGCGGCAAATTCTCGCCCGGCAGCAGGCGCCTCAGCAAGACCCGCGCGAACCAGACCGTCAGCGGGAACACCGGGGGCAGGTGTTGGCCCGCCGCCACAGCCCCGCTCTTGATCAGGTCCTGATACAGCAACCCGGTGTAGACCATCACCCGCACCGCCATCCAGGGGTCCACCTGGCTCTGGAATTCGATCAGCAGGTACACATAGAGCCATTCCCCGGCCACGCGCACCCGCCAGATGATGTCATCCTCGCGCTCGCGCGGGTCGTCGGTGACATAGCTGCCGCCCTGTTTCTCCAGGGTGCTGAAGTCGATCAGCGCCAGCCAGTCCTCTTGCACGAAGTCGCGCAGCAGGCCCTCGACCATCTCGGGGTGGGAGAACAGGTGTTTGTAGGAGCCGTCCTGCGGCGCCCGCGCCCGCCGGGCGGAGGGGCGCGGGCGTGGACGTCGGCGTGGGGGGCGGGGCATGGCGGTGGGGCGCACAGGCCGATGAATTGACGGGACGGGCTGGTCCGAAGTGTTGCACGGGCGGGCTCGGCGGGCAACGTCGGCGAGGCTGAAGGCCGGAACGATGATCAAGGTCCCCGGTATCAGCCCACGTCTTGGGGGATGATACGCCAGATGGTTGGACACATGGCGGGACGGATTCCGGCTTGGGCGACGGACGTTCAATCATGGGCCGGACGGGGCATTCGCCCCGTCCGAAACGTTTTCTCCGAACCTGCCGGTTCCAATCAACGGTCGGCCACGGATCAAACGTTCGGGACGGGGCGAATGCCCCGTCCCGCCGCGGTGGATGGGGCATACCCCGTCCGGCTCGAGCCCCGTCCCGCCTTGATGGCTTCGCCCCTTGTGTTGCGGCACAACCTACCGCAGCTCGATGCGCCGCCAGGCCCCCGAACGCCAGCGCCACGCCATCATGCTGCCCAGCACAGCGACATAGGCCAGGAGGCCGATCCAGCCGCCCAGGGCGCCGAGGCCGAATTGGGGCAGGCCCGGCACCCAGCCCGCGCCGGGGGCGAAGGCCAGCATATGCACGAGCGGCAGGAAGCCGAGCCAGGACAGGAGCACCGTCAGCAGGGCCGGCACCCGCACGTCCCCGGCCCCGCGCAGCGCAAAGCCGCAGCCGAGGTTCAGCCCGTCGAAGACCTGGTAGGCGGCCCCGAGCCAGATCAGGAGGGCGGCGGTCTGCACCACGGCCGCGGCATCGGCGTCCGCCGGGTTGACGAAGAGCGGCATGGACCAGGGTCCGGCGAGGGCCAGCACCAGGCTGATCAGGCCCATGTAGGCCACCGTGAGCCCGATCGCCGTGTTGCCGACGCGCCGCGCCCAGTCCCGATCCCCGGCCCCGATGGACTGGGCGACCAGGGTGGTGCCCGCGCTGGCGATACCGATCGCCGGCATGTAGGCGATGGAGGTCATCATGATGGTGATCTGGGTCGCCGCCCCGGCGACCGAGCCCAGTTCGACCATCATGAGTTGGAAGCACCCGGTGGCGATCAGGTCGGCGGCCGGCAGCAGGCCCATGGGCAGCCCCAGCGCCAGGGCGCGACCCATGGGGACCCACCGGGGCCGCCAGCAACGATGGCTCGCGAATTCGCGGCGCACACGCGGACCCAGGAAGATCCAGAGTCCGGCGATAAAGCCGACCACCTGGGCCGTGGTGGTGGCCCAGGCGACCCCAGCCACCCCGAACCCGAGGCCGAGCGCCAGGACCTGATTCAATACGGCATTGGTCACACCGACTAAGACCATCAGGGCCAGGGTGACCCCGGTGCGCCCGATCCCGTTGAAGAAACTGGTGATGCACCAGAGTGCCACCCCGCCCATGGCCCCGGCGACGCGCGGAAACCAGAAGTCCAGGGCCAGGGTCTCGACCGCCGGCGGGAGTTGCACCGGGGCCAGGAGCCAGCCGCCCGCCAACCCCGCGAGCACGAAGAGCGGACTGGTGGCCAGCACGACCCAGAGCCCGCTCCAGACCGTCTGCGCCACCCCCAGGCGGTCACCGGCGCCGTAGGCCTGGGCGACCAGGGTCTGGACCGCGATGGCCACCCCGCCGAACAGCAGGATCAGTACGATGACGAACCAGTAGACCCCGCCAACCGCGGCGATAGCGTCGGTGGAGATGCGGCCCAGGAACCAGGTGTCGGTCAGATTGAGCACCGCCTGGATGCCGCTGTTCAGGAACAGCGGGGCGGCCAGTGCCACGACGGCGCGCAGGTCCACGCGGCGCCGACGCGCGCTATCGTGACGCAGGGCGGGCAGGGGGCGCGGGAGGGCCGGGAGATCGGGGGGGGTCGGGTCCATGGCTTAAGGGTGCGACGTCAAACCGCTGAACCTGCCTTAAGGGTCCGGTGGAGTCAAGCCGACGGGTCGGGCCGGAATCCGTCGTCCATCATTTCCTGAAATGTCCAGGGGCAGGAGGCCGGAAACGCGGCCTCGGCAAGCCCCGTCTCGCGCGCCGCCAGAAGGACCGCATCGTCGTAGGCAACCGCGATCAATTCCGAAAGCCCTCCCTTGAGGACTTGGTCGCCAACTCGCGATCAATGATCATTACGCAGGCTATCAAGAAGTTGGTCTTGCGAAATGAATTCACCCCGCTCAATCTCCGCCATGGCAGCGAGCAGTTCATTTTCGTCCTCAGCCGATAGGTTAAAGGACTCATCGGGTTCTCGGGAGATGACGGCGACGACGGAACCCTCTGCAAGGCAAAGGCCCTCGACGACGATTTTCCCGGCTACGACCGTACCAGTGGTGACTTGCATGGGTGAACGGTACTCCTGCATTAACATTGAATGTCACGCCCTTTCAGGGCTGATCGTCCTTAACCGACCAACCCAGGGCGTTGCCCTGGGCTGGTATGTTACGCCCCTTCAGGGCTTCTGGTCGCGACGTAGAGACGCGGAGACGCAGAGAAGAATCGCGTAAGTCGGGTTACCGTGAAAGCCGCTCCCGCCGGGGGCTTTCATGTTTCGGGGGTGACTGACAACCCCACATCGCCGTTAGCCTCAATCTCACCCCTTCTTCGCCTTCTCAAAGGCCGCCGCGAAAGCACTGTTGGCGGGCGGCTGCTGTTGCTCTAACGGCTGACGCTGAGTCGGCGCACGCCGGTCGTCGCGCGGGCGGCGCGCCTGCTCCCCCTGCCGCGGCTGATCACGCCGTGGTGCGGTGCGCTCCGGGCGCTCCCCGGCGCCGGCCTCGGCACGCTGCGGCGTGGGCTCCGACAGGCGCATGGAGAGCGCAATCCGCTTGCGCGGCAAATCGACCTCCAGCACCTTGACCTTGACCAGGTCGCCGGACTTGACCACCTCGTGGGGGTCTTTTACGAAGCGATCGGCGAGCATGGAGATGTGCACCAGGCCGTCCTGGTGGACGCCGATGTCGACGAAGGCGCCGAAGTTGGTGACGTTGGTCACGGCGCCCTCCAGGATCATCCCGGGTTCCAGGTCTTTGAGCGTCTCCACGCCCTCTTTGAACTCGGCCGCCTTGAATTCGGGGCGGGGGTCGCGACCGGGCTTCTGCAGTTCACTCAGGATATCCTGGACGGTCGGCAGCCCGAAGGACTCATCGATGAAGTCCTTGGGCTCCAGACGACGCAGGGTGGCGACATCGCCGATCAGGTCGCGGATGCCCTTGCCCGCCCGCTCACAGATACGGCGCACCACCGGATAGGCCTCCGGATGGACGGCGGAGGCGTCCAGCGGTTCGTCCCCGTCCGGCACGCGCAGGAAGCCGGCGCTCAATTGGAAGGCCTTGTCGCCGAAGCGCGGCACGGCCATGAGTCGCTTGCGGTTGGTGAAGGCGCCATTGGCCTCGCGGAAGGCGACGATATGCTCGGCGAGACCGCGATTGAGCCCCGAAACCTGGGTCAGCAACGGCACCGAGGCGGTATTGAGATCGACCCCGACGGCGTTCACGCAGTCCTCCACCACCGCCTCCAGGGTGCGGGCGAGCCGGCCCTGGTTCACGTCGTGCTGGTATTGACCGACACCGATCGCCTTGGGCTCGATCTTGACCAGTTCCGCCAGGGGGTCCTGGAGCCGGCGCGCAATAGAGACCGCACCGCGCAGCGATACGTCGAGATCCGGCAGTTCCTTGGAGGCGAATTCGGAGGCCGAATAGACCGAGGCCCCGGCCTCGCTCACCACCAGTGAGCGCAGGCCCAGGTCCGGATGGCGTTTGATCAGTTCCCGGGCGAGCTTGTCGGTCTCGCGCGAGGCGGTGCCGTTGCCGATACTGATGAGGCGCACCTGATGGGCGGCACAGAGCAGCGCCAGCCGGGCGATGGATGCGTCCCACTGGTTCTTGGGTTGATGCGGATAGATGGTATCGGTGGCGGCGACCCGCCCGGTGGCATCGACGATGGCGACCTTGACCCCGGTGCGCAGACCCGGGTCCAGCCCCAGGGTGGGCAGGCGCCCGGCGGGGGCGGCGAGCAGCAGGGCCTTGAGATTGAGCCCGAAGACCCGGATCGCCTCGGCCTCGGCCGCCTCCATCACCCGCCCCTTGAGATCCAGGTCGAGCCGGGTCAGGAGCTTGATGCGCCAGGTCTTGCGCACCGTCTCGGCCAGCCAGTCGTCGGCCGCCCGGCCCTGATGGCGCAGGCCGAAGCGCGCCGCGATCAGGGCGCGATAGGGCAGGTCCGGCTCCTCCCCCTCACCGGGGATCAGGTCCAGGTTCAGGACCCCGACATTGCGCCCACGAAAGAGCGCCAGGGCGCGGTGCGAGGGAACCTTCGCAATGGCCTCGCGGTAGTCGAAATAGTCGGAGAATTTGTTGCCCTCCTGCTCCTTGCCATCGACGACCTTGGCCGCCAGGACGCCCTCCTCCCAGAGTCGGTCGCGCAGCCGTCCGGTGAGTTCCGGGTCCTCCGCGAAGCGCTCCATGAGGATCTGGCGCGCGCCCTCCAGGGCGGCGGCGACATCGGCCACACCCTTGCCGGCATCGACATAGGCCGCGGCCAGCAGGCCCGGGTCCTGGGTGGGATCGGCCAGCAGCCCGTCGGCCAGGGGTTCGAGCCCTGCCTCACGGGCGATCTGCGCCTTGGTGCGGCGCTTGGGCTTGTAGGGCAGATACAGGTCTTCCAAACGCTGCTTGGTGTCCGCACCTTCCAGCGCGGCGCGCAGGTCCGGGGTCAGCTTGCCCTGTTCCTCGATGCTCGCCAGTACCGCCGCGCGCCGCTCGTTGAGGTCGCGCAGATAGACCAGGCGTTCCTCCAGGTGGCGCAGTTGGATATCGTCGAGGCCGCCGGTGACCTCCTTGCGGTAGCGGGCGATAAAGGGCACCGTAGCGCCCTCGTCCAACAGCCGGACGGCCGCCTCCACCTGGTCGGCGCGGGCCTGGATTTCCTGGCTGATGGTCTGGGTGATGGTCTGCATGGGGCGAGCGGTCCTGCTTGGATTGGCGTTCTGGAACTGAACGAAAAAGACGCGGAGGAGTGAAAAATCAGCGGTACAGCTTACCAATTTCTCGCCCGGGGGGCGCAGCGAGCCGGCCGGCATGAGCGCCGGGGCAGCGCGCGGGCGCGCAAGGCTTGCGCCTTGGCTGCGCCAGCCAGATGACGGACGCCCCGCTCCACTGGCACCCGGCCGCGGCCGCCCCCGCCATCGCCCCTGGCGGGTTGCATCTGTGGCACCTGCACGCGGACGCGCGCGGCGATGACCTTGAGAGCGCCCTGGCGCTGCTCGGTGAGCGCCAGCGCCGCCGCGCCCTGGGCATGACCCACCAGGGCTACCGGGAGCGCTATATCCGCGCCCAGGCCGGCCTGCGCCGGGTCCTGGGGCTGTATCTGGGCCTGCCGCCGCGGGCCGTGGGCTTCACCTATGGCCCCGCCGGCAAGCCGGCCGCCGCCCAGGCCCTGGGTGCGCTCGAATTCAATCTCACTACCACCGCGGACCTGGCCCTGGTGGCGATCTCGCGCGGGGGCGAGGTCGGCATCGATTGCGAATGGCTGCGCCCGCGCCGCGACCTCGAGGCCATTGCCCGGCGCATGTTCAGCCCAGCGCAGGTACGCGCCCTGCTGGCGACCCCCCAGGCCGAGCGGCTGGCGTTCTTCTACCGCGCCTGGACCGCCCTGGAGGCCGACGCCAAGGCCGACGGACGCGGCCTGTTTCGCCCGCGCGAACCCGGCGCCCAGGTACCGCAGGTCATGCACTGCATCCCCGCCCCCGGGCACATCGCCGCGGTGGCGCGGGCGCAGTTGCCGCCGCGGGAGCAGTGGCTGACCTTGGAACTGATGCCGCTGGCGGGCGGCTCGGCAGAAGAATCCAACCCCTGACCCGGGTCGACCGACATCGCCTCAACGCGACCCCGGCCGCGCGTCGCGACGACGGCGCTGCCGAACGCCGAGGATGATCAGGACGGTCACGATGAGCCCGACGAGCGTCAGTGCCTCCACCAGGACGTTGCGCCACCAATAGGTCCGCTCCACGCCCAGCAGCCGCGGTTGACGCGGCGCCTGGGCCGCGACCGAGACGAGCGCCGGGCTGCCCACCGCCAGCGCGCTCACCGAGGGCGCGTCGGCCGTATCCACGCCTTCCACGCCCGTGGGGTAGCCGGGGGGCGCGTAACGCAGCCGGACATAGGCGACCGGCACGGCATAGTCATAGGCCCGGCGGCTCAGCAAGCCGCGGCCGCGCCGATCGACGGTGATGGCGGTGACCTGGGCCGGGATCGCGACCCGCGGCCCGCCGCCGCCGAGTCGGGGGCGGGGCAACATGGGCAGCAGGGGGGCGTCGACCGGCCAGGTCCATTCCAAGAGCCCGAACGGACGCAGCCGCCGCAGCATCAGGGTCTGGCCGGGCTGCGCCGCGTCGAACGACGCCTCATCGAGCCGCACCTGCGTCTGTCGCAGGATGCCGCTGCCGGGCGCCTGGCGGCAGCGCCGGTCGGCCGCCGTCTCGGTCTCGCCGACCGCGGCCAGGATCGCCGGGTCGATCGGGGCACCCGCCCCCAACCCCGGCGCCTGCGGTGCGCGGTAGCAGACGATGGCCCCGAAGCGATGACGCACCACCGTGTGACTGGCGCGCGCGCCGCCGGCCCGTGCCGACTCGACCCGGACGGATTCCTGGGTGGCGGCCACCACGCCGACGAGCCGCTCGCCCCAGACCTCGGCGGCGGCATGGGGTCCCTCGGCAACGATCACCAGCAGACTCGGCACGCCCAGGATCAGCGCGGGCAGCGATAGCCACCAAGGCGCGCGGGCGGCCAGCGTCAGCAGGGCCAGCACGAGGATGGCGGCAGCGGTACACACGAGCAGGGTAGCGGTCATGCCGGGCCTCGGGGTGACGGGTATCTGGTGAAACTCAGGAGCGGTTCATTCGCGCTGCAACCACCGGGCGAAGGTCGCGGCCAGTCGCAGGCTGTAGATGCCCTCGCGCAGACGGGCCTGGGTCAGGGCACAGGTCAGGGCGAGACCCTGGCGATCCAACACGCCCGCCGGTAGCTGCCACTCGCGCACCAGGCGCCAGGCGCGCTTCAAGGTGGCGCGGCGCGCGGGGTCCGGCTTGCGGCGAAACAGGCGTCCCTTGAGCTTGACCGGGATGGGCAGCGGGCACGGCAGGTGGCCGGGCGAACTGCGCCAGGGGCTCGCCATGACCTCCGGGTAGTAGCGCTCGATCAGGTGCCGATAGGCCTGGTAGTCGCGCATATCCTCGATGGCCAGGGCCAGGGCCGCCCAGGCGACCAGGGGTGAGCAGAAGGGCAGGTGCAGTTCCACCCGGTGCCGGTCGACCTCCTCGCGCTGGAGGATGAAGTGGCGGCGCTGGTGCTGGATCGTCAGAAAGAGCATCAGGGCGCGCTCCTGCGACAGCCCCGGGAAGGCGCCCAGGCTGGCGATCAGGCTGGTACGCAGATTCTGTTCCAGGACCCGGTAGTTGCAGATGATCCGCGGCGGCAGGGCGACCGCCGTGCGGCGGATGAAGCGGTCCGCGAGCCTGGTCGCGTCCCCCCAGCGCGCCAGTTCCACGTCGGTCTCGTCGATGGGGAGCACGCCCATGCCGACGCTGCCGCCCTTGCCGGTCCACACCACCCGGGGGCGCGCCAGTTCCCCGCAGAGGTCGGCCCCGGCGTGGCGCCAGTGGTGACCGACACGCTCTTCCAGGCTCATGGTGTGGCCTTCCACGTCCACCAGGGACAGGGCGATACCCTGTTCGCGGGCGAAGGTGCTCGTGCAATAGCGGCTCACCGGGTCCGCCGCGGCGATGGCGAGTCCCTCCACCTGCACCCCGCGTTGCTTGAGCGCCACGGCGATCAGGCGCGAGTTCAGCGACCCGCTGAGACTGACCGCCTCGCGCCGGTTGGCCTTGATCATCGTTCCGGCCACCCCCGTTACGCCGCTACCGGCAGGAGCGCGGGCGGCTTGGGCGGGCGCGGTCGTCGGCGCGCTGGCGGCGGGGGCAACGGCATGCGCTGGAGCACCTGCGCGAACAGCGTTTCGTGGGCCCGGCCGAAGAAGCGCTCAGCGGCAGTGGTCCCGTCGGGGCGACGGAGGTGGAAGTTATGTACGGCGGTCAGTGCCTCGAGCTTGCGGTCGCTCAGGCGATGTCGGCCATGGTGATGTAGGGACAGTTGGCCGTTGCGCCCCTCCACGCTGGAACTGCTGCGCTGGAACAGGTCGGCGCAGTCACCGGCCACCTGTTCGAGGCGCGCGCGCTCGGCCTCTGGGAGGGCCTGGAGCGGATGATCGCGTTGGCGCAGCGGTTCGAGCAACTGCCGGCTCAGGGCGTGCAGACGGTGGCGCGGTTCAGCGAGCGTGCTGCGATTGGCGACGCGCTCGAGGTAGAGCGCCGGAATCAGCTGCGTGAGCAACGCCAGTTCCACGGCGGGCGGCAGATTCAGCGCCTCGACCTTGGCCTGCACGGTCGCAAAGAAAAAGGTAATGGTGGCAAGGAACTGAATCGTCAGGCGCTGCGCCTTGGCCAGGCGCTCACGGGCGCGCGTTGGCAGATCGGCCGCGTCGGCCAGCTGTTGCAGCCGCGTCCACACGTCGGCAAAGCGTTGCGCGATGCGCGCCACGGGCTGCGCCTGTCCCTGCTCCAACTCATAGGGGTGATAGAGGGTCCCCAACTCACGCACCAGTTCACGGGCCTCGGCCTGACGCGCTTGCGCCTGTACCTGATCGGCTTCGGCCTGCACCACGACCGCCAGGGCGGCTTCAATGCGGGGCGCGAACGCCGGTGGGCGCCCGCGCGGACGCGGGGATTGGGCGTCATAGGCCTGCGCGGTCGCCCGCTCAGCGTCCAGCGACGTCTGGGCGGCCGCGACGCTGGCGCCCGCCTGTTTCACGTGGCGGACCAAGTGTAGGCTGGTGCCCTTGGACACCTCCTGTTGCACATGAAACAGGTCCGGGGAATGATGGGCCGCACAATCCGTCTGGATATGGCGGCGCAACGCTGTGGCCTCGTCGCTGGTGCCCTGGATCACGGTCACGTTCAAGCCGTCCAGACCCGCGCGCAACGCCTGCGTCCAGGTGGCCGCCGTGCGATCGGCGGCGTACTGTTCGCGCAGCAGAAAGTTCGACACCGGCTCCAACATGACCAACAAAATCTGCGGATGAAAGGTCTCATCCTCGCACGCCGTGATCGCGCGGTGCGGCATGCCCACCGCCAACGCCGCCCGTTGCTCACGCGCCACGGCGACCACCATCTCCTCCAAGGCCGCATTGAGGGCCTGGTGGGTGCCATAGCTCGCGCCGACGAACGCCGACAACCCACTCAACTTCAAGAATTCACACACCATCCGCACCCCGGCACCGCCGTGCAGCGTGATGACGAAGTGCGCCGCCACCACCACTTGGTGCAGCCACTGCACGCCCTCAGGGGTCGCCACGAAGGCTGCCAACACCGCCGGGGCCGCGCCGACCGGGGTCGGCTTGCACCAGTCCTGCAAGGTGCTGCGCGCCACGCCCAGTTCGGCGGCGACGTGGCGTTGCGGCTGCCCCGTCGCCAAGCGGGCCACGGCCGCCCCGCGCTGTTCGGCTCGCTCCAGGCGCGAGCGGTGCTTCACGACCCACCGCCGGCCGACCGCCGGACCACGCCCGATGGCGTCGACCCGATGTCTGCGCTAAAGTCGATCCCGGCAGGACCTTCGAACATCGTGCTTCTCCCTCGGTTTGTTTGCACTTCCAAGGGTACACAATTTCGCGGGTCCTGCCGCTCTCCAGTGGGGGTTAACCAAGCCCTACGCTAGGTCTTGGCCGGATTTATGATCAAGGCCCGCCCGTCACCCCCGGCAAGGCCGGCGGTCAGGGCCGCCTCGAAGGCCGCGTGGACCGCCGCCGCGCCCTCCTCCAGCCCCAGCGGCTCGCCGTTCAGGTCCTGCCACGGCAGGTAGGAGGCCCGCTGCAGACCGCTGCTGTCCAGGGTCCAGCAGGCGCCCGGCGCGGCCCCCCGGACCTCGCCATAGGGGGTGTGGTCGAGCAGGAAATAGCCGAGTGTGGCCACCTCGCTGACCCCGTCCAGGTCCAGGGTGAGGTCGATGGACAGGGCCGCGATGACGCGCAGACTGGTGCTGAAGAGCCAGCGCCCGGCCTGTTCGCACACATAGAAGGGGCGCAGTCCCAGGGGATCGGTCAGGAGCCGCAACTGCCGCGCCGCCTTGTCGTAGACCAGGGCGCAGAAGACGCCGTGACCACCCGCGGCGATCACCCGCCCGGGGTCCGGGCCGCACAGTGACCTGAGATCGGACCGGCGATCGGCCCCGCCCAGCAGGGGGCGCCCGGTGAGGGTGGCGAACCAGGCCTCGTCGTCATGCCAGGCGGGTTCGCCATAGGCCCCGATGTCCACCTTGCACGCGAACAGGGTCCCGTCGAAAAACTGCTCGCGCACATCGCTGTCGGTGCGCGAGATATGGGTGCGGATCTCGTCGGCGAGTTGCTGGTCTTGCGCCGTCCAGCCGCCGGGCGAGAAGATGCCCGCAAGGATGGTCATGGGATTACTCCAGGGGCTATCTTTGGGTGCAATCAGACCTGATGGGTTGACGCGCAAAATTCTACGCTGGCGCGCCGCAAATTGTTAAGGTTCCGATACCCATTTGGCCGCCGCCGTGCGGCCCCAGGAGCAACCAGCCCATGCGCCCCACCCCGCCCGCCCCAAGCCCCGTCCCACGACCGGTCCTGCGATTGGTCTTCGGCCCCCTGTGCCTCATCGCGCTGGCCCTGGGCCAACCCTGCCCCGCCGCGGCGCCCGCGTCCGCCCCCGCATCTATCCAAGGCCCCGACCTGGTGGTCAACGGGGACTTTGAGCAGGCCGGCGGCAGCGCGAGCGCCCCCTTCCCCGGCTGGACCTTCTTCTCCTGGGACGGCGCCGCGCAGGCGGCGCCGGATCGGGAGGCGCGCCCGTCCGGGGGCACCACGGTCCACCTGCACGGCACGGCCCCGGGCAAGGCGGCCATCCATCAGCGCCTCCATCTGGTGCCCGGCCGCTACCGGCTGAGCGCGCTCGCGGCCTCCTGGGGGCTGCGCCCCGGCCGCGACAATCTGGGCGGCCGCCTGCTCCTGGAACTGCCGGGCAGCCGCCCGGCGATGGTGAAGCTGCCCCAGGGGGATCAGGATTGGACCCCGGTGGACCTGGTCTTCGAGGTAACCAAGGAGACCGACAGCACCCTCTACTGCTTCCTCTACGGCCCCGGGGACCTGTGGCTCGACGAGGTGCGGCTGACCGCGCTCGCCCCCGACGACCCCAGTCCCACGGGCGTGCAGCCGGCCGCGGCGAGCCGCGAACCCCTGCGCTTCACCCCGCCCCTGGTCGCGGCGGACTTGCTGCTCGCGGGCTACTGCGCCGACCCGGAGCAGGCCGCGCGCCCCCACTGCCGCCGCCTGGCCGCGGCGGATCGGGCGGCCCTGATCCCGCCGCGTCACCCAGGGCCGCGGGTGCTGGCCGCCTTCGACCCGCCGCGCTCGATCGGCGACGGTGCCGGTCATGTGGATCTGACCCCCGGCAAGGGCCTGCCGACGGACTGGTCCGGTTATGACTATCTGGACCTCCAGATCAGGAACCCGGGCGCGCGGCCCGTCGACGGCCTGGTGGAGATCCGCGACGCGCGCACCGCCAACTACTGGTCCCGGGTCAACTGGTACACCCGCTTCCTGCCGGGCGAGCAGCGGCTGCGCATCCCGCTCCAGGTCTTCGTCGGCGAAAAGTCGGTGATCAAGGAGCGCCGCCGCCTGGCACTCGACGCCATCACCCGGCTCTTCATCAGTGTGAGCGGCGCCGGCCAGGTCCAGGTCATGGACGCCCGATTGACCTCGGACCCGCCGTACCGCAATGACTTCGCGCGCCTGCTCAAGCTCGACGGCGGTACCGAGACCAGCCCGGTCATGGGCGGCTTCAGCCCCCTGACCGCCGACCTGGGCTATCGCCCCGGGCGCGGCTACGGCTTCGACCCGGCCACGCGCATCCCCAAGAGCGAGGACCGCCGCCACCCGGACAACCTGCTGCGCGACTGGCTCTCCATCGCCTCCGGGGGCCTGCGCTTCGACCTGCCGGACGGAGACTACGGCGTCTGGCTGATGCTGGAGGACCCAGGCTATTGGGAGTATGTGCAGAACTACGACCGACGCGCCGTGCTGGCCCAGGGCACCGAGGTCTACACCGACCGGATGACGCCCGAGTCCCTGCTCGCGCGCATCTTCGCCCACCAGCACACCGAGGACCTGCCCGGGAACGACATCTGGACCCGCTACATCCGCGGCCGCTACCGGCCGATCGAGTTCCAGGTCCGCGTCACCGACGGCCAACTGCGCCTGGACTTCACCGCCGGCGCCGCCAAGACCTTCGCCAACACCCTGTCCGCACTGTTGATCTGGCCGATGACGGAGGATCGGCAGGCGCGCGCCTTCATCGAGGAGCTATGGGAGCGGCTGCATGAGCAGTACCGCAACGAGTATGCGGAGGACCGCGAGCCGTCACCCGCCGCGGCCGGCGCCACGGTGGCGCCCGCGCCGGGGCCGATCCCGGAACTGCGCGTCTTCCATCGCCATTGGGGCCAGGACCTCAAGGCCGCCGACCGCCCGCGCCCGGACGAATCGGTCGCGCGCATCGAGATCACACTCGCCCAGGGCGAGTTGGAGCCCCTGACGCTCGACCTGTACGCCCTGGCCGGGCTGACCCTGACTGCCGCCGAACTGGACCTGCCGGGGCTGCGTGCCGACCCCTACCAGGTCCGCCACAAGCTCACCCGCACCACCGACGACGGCGCCCGCTATGCCATGCTCCCGCGCCTGCTCGACCCCCTGACCCTGCCGCTGCAACTCCCCGCCGGACAGAGTCGGCGCCTCTGGTTCAGCGTCAGCCCGCAGGCGGACTGCCCGGCCGGGACCCATGAGGGAACGCTGCGACTGACCCTTGGCGACGGCCGCCGCCTGAGCCTGCCGGTCGCCGCCACGGTGCGGCCCTGGCCCCTGCCCGTCGCCAACCAGCCCTTCGGCTGGCTCGGCAGTGTCCCGGTCTACACCGAGAGCGCCTTCCCCGCCGCCCTGGCCGCCAAGCGGGCGGCCGACATAGCCCCGGCCCTGGAACTGGTCCGCCGCCACGGCATGACCGCCTTCACCGGTGGCATCGGCGGCGTCCTGCCGACCAAGGGCGCGTCGGGACTCGCCATCGACTTCTCCACCCTGGACGCGGTACTGACCCAGGGCGCCCCCTTCCCCTTCCCGCCCCACAGCTATGGCGGCCTGGCCCCGCGCGGCATCGGTTTCGAGCGCTACCAGGTCGGCGACACCCAACACGCCTTCGGCGCCCCCTACCCGGAGGTCCTGGCGCGCGTCCTGGCGGCCACCCGCGCCCATCTGGCCGGCGCCGACCGTTTGGAGCCCATCTACACCGTCGGCGACGAGCCCAGCGGCGCCGGCATCGCCCAGAGCGCCGCCCTGGCCGACGCGCTGCGCGCGGCCGGCGCCCGCAGTTCGGTCTTCACCAGCATCACCGACGCGAAATCGCCCGCCGCGGCCCTGGTGGGCCGGGTGGATCAGGTCTTTCTCACCCACCACAACGCCTGGGCCCTGGGGCAGATCCGTGCGGCCGACGGCCAGTGCGGCACCTACAACCTGGGCGGGCGCTATGCCCGCGGGCTCTACCAGTATCGGCTGCACCGCCTGGGCTGCCGCGCCGGCTATTTTCAGTTCGCCTTCAACGCCACCCACGTCGACCCCTACTATGCACTGGACGGGCGCGAGGACGACTTCGCCGCCGCCTTCCCCACGGATCAACCCGGCGTCCTGATCCCGACCCAGGACCTGGCGCGCTTCGGCGAGGCGATCGACGACTACCGCTACCTCCAGGCCCTGGAGACGGCCATCGCCCGCGGCGGCGACCGCCCGGCGGCAACGCGGGCGGCCCGCTGGCTGGATGACCTGCTCAACGGCCTTGAGGTCGATCACCGCGCCCTGACCGCCCCGCCGCTGGACGACCAGGCATTGGACCGGATGCGCGCCCAGGCGGCGGCCTTCATCGATGAACTGGGCGGCACTCGGTGAAGCCGTCGCCGCAGCGGGTCGTTGTCGTTGTCGTTGTCGTAATCGAGGTTATTCGAGTGTCCCGGATTCTCTCGTACCCCAAAGTGCATCGCTTTTTCGATTACGACAACGACAACGACGACGGAGTTAGAGGCATTGCCTAATGGACCGGACCCTATGAACCCACGCGCATCCCGCGGCAGCGCCGCCTCTTTGCCGACCCCGCAGCAGGTGGCGGCCTCGCCGCTCGGGCGTTACCGCGACCTCCTGGACGACTGGGACGCCTTCGCCGCGGCCCTGTGCCGCCCGCTGGCCCCCTGCATCTGGGCCAATCCCAGCCGCATCGCGGTCGCCGACCTCATCGAACTGCTGGCGGCGGAAGGGATCGCGGCCGTGACCATCCCCTGGCTGCCGGGGGCCCTGCGCCTGCCGGTCGAGACGCGCGCCGGCCAGCACTGGTGGTACTGCGCCGGGCTCGCCCATGCCCAGGAGGAGGTGTCCCAGCTCCCGGCCCTGCTGCTGGACCTGGTCCCGGGTCAGCGGGTGCTGGACCTGTGCGCCGCCCCCGGCGGCAAGACCGCCCAGATCGCGCTGGCCCTGGGCAACCGCGGCACCTTGATCGCCAATGACATCGCCGCCGCCCGTATCAAGGCCCTGCAAGGCAACCTGGACCGGCTCGGCATCCTCAACTGCTCCACCACCTGCACCGACGGGGCCAACTGGCCCGCCGCCGCCGGCCAGTTCGACCGCATCCTGGTCGACGCCCCCTGCTCCAGCGAGGGCACGCTACGCCGCAGCCCGCCGCTGTTGGAGCGCCTGGACCCCGGCAGCCCGGCGCGCCTGGCGCCCCGTCAGCGTGCCCTGCTGCGCAAGGCGGTGCAGCGTCTCAAACCCGGCGGGCGCCTCGTCTATTCCACCTGTACCTTCGCCCCGGAGGAGAACGAGTGTACGGTGGCCGCGGTCATGGCCGAGTACCCGGGGCAGTTGCGCCTGGTACCGATCGCCCTGCCCGGTCTCATCGGCACGCCCGGCATCACCCACTGGGAGGGGCGCGACCTGCCCGCCGAGTTGGCCCTGGCCCTGCGCATCTGGCCCCACCACAACGACAGCGGCGGCTTCTTCATCGCCGTGCTGGAAAAAGACGCCCGCACGGCCGCCGAGCCGGACCCGCTGCCCGCGCCCCTGGACCCCTCCGACGGCGCCGACTGGCTGCCCGACCTGAGCGACCACTACGGCCTGCCCACCGACTGGTTCCGCCACCTGCGCGCCCACCGTCAGACCCGCCGCGGGCTGCACCTGATGGCCGCCGACCACTGCCCCCCCGCCCTGCCCCGGGCCGAGGGCAGCGGGCTCTTCTTCCACCGCACCAATGTCCGCCCGCCCAAGCCCACCACCAGCGCGGCGCTGCTCTTCGGCCCCGCCGCGACCCGCTTCCACCTGGCCCTGACGCAGGACCAGCGCGAACGCTATCTGCGCCGGGAGCAATTCGACCCCACCCCCGCGCAGGCCGCCGCCAACCCGCCGGGCCAGGTGGTGGTGAGCTATCGCGGCGCCGTCCTGGGGGTCGCCATACTGCACCGCTCCGGCATCATCGAGAGCCTGTTTCCGAGCCGGTGGAGTGGGTGTACCGGCGGGTCATGAAAACCGTCATAGCCAACAGCGAGGTCTATGGTCCGCACAGCGGACCCTACGGCGCCGCGCCCGTAGGGTCCGCTGTGCGGACCAGCGATCTTCCGTCCAGCAGAATGGTTTGCCCCCTAGTTGCCCGCGCCTGGCCCCTTGCCGGGACCAGGACCCGCCCCGGGACCCGCGCCCATGCCGGGTCCCATACCCATCCCCGGGCGGTCCTGCATCCGTGCCTGACGCCCGGCGTCGAATTCGGCCGGGGTCATCTTGCCGTCACCATTCTGATCGAAGTCGGCGAAGCTCGGGGCCGTGGCCGCGCCGCGCATGGCGGCGCCCTGGGCCGCGCGGGCCGCCATCTGCTCACCGTGGC
The DNA here is from genome assembly GCF_002813775.1 of Candidatus Thiodictyon syntrophicum. Classification (NCBI taxonomy): domain Bacteria; kingdom Pseudomonadati; phylum Pseudomonadota; class Gammaproteobacteria; order Chromatiales; family Chromatiaceae; genus Thiodictyon; species Candidatus Thiodictyon syntrophicum. Next base: position 3,423,232 of record NZ_CP020370.1, on the reverse strand, counting down.
CGGTGGCGAACTCCTGCGCGGTCACGGCGCCGTCGCCGTTCTTGTCCATCGCGGAGAAGCTCATTGGGCCCGGCGGCGGCGCGGGCTGCGCCGCCACGACCCCGGCCCAGGCGGTACACGCGATGACCAGGGTTGCGCCGAGTGAAAGGGTACGGATGTGGTATGTCATCGTCTAACTCCAGGGTTGTGCCATGGTCGAGCCATGGTCAGTCATGACGACCGTGCCCCGCCAGGGTAGTCGGCGGCGCGGCCAAGGGGCAGTCTTGCAGCACTGCCACGACACACTAATCACAAACGCGGGCACACTCCGTGCGGCATCACACAGAGATTTCTCTCGCGGCAAGCGCCGTCAGCGTGGTCAGGCGGATGCCCGCAGGGCGGTCTGCTATCGTCCCATGCACCGAGATAGCGGAACCGCTATCGCGTTCCGCCCAGCGTCGGCTTGGGCGAAGAACGTCAAAGGCGGCGCAGTCCGATCGAGTCATAGCGGAGTCGGCACGCGCCGACATCGACCCGGTAGCCGCCCGCGCCATCCGGTGTCGGGACGCCAATCGTCCCGGGTGCGACATCGCGCAGCCAACGCGCCGGTACCGGCAGCGCCTGGATAGCCGAGCCTGTGAATGGCGACGCCATCGCCACGCTCAGTTCGACCGTCACCGTGCCCTCACCCAGCCGGGTCGGCACGGCCTCGGTCATCGGCTGCTCCGCATAGGGTCGCGACCAGTCCAGCAACCCGCCCTGGGCCAGTTGCCGCTGGGCCAGCCGGCGGCCCCAAGTCTCCTGCCACAACGGCGACCAGCCTCGTAGACCGGCGAACGCCGCAAGCGCATCGGGATGCGTCGCCGTCTCCACCAACTGCCGCACATCGTCTGGGACCGCGATGCAGTCCCTCCCGCGCAACGCCTCCAGTGTCGCGAGCGTCGCCAGGACGTCATAGACATAGGCCCACTCGCTGCCGGCCGGCATCTGGCCGTGTTGCCCCAGAGCCCGCCGCAGCGCGACCGCGGCGGTCTCCTCCACCGCCTGCGGTTCGAGCACCAGCATCGGCAGGACCTCGGTCGGCCGATGCCGGCCCAAGCGCCCGCGCCGTTGCAGCAGCACGTCCGCGGGCGCCGGATCGGACACCAGCAGGTCGGCGTCGATGTCCAACGACTGCTCCGCGGTCTGGGTGGCGACGATGGCGAGCGGCATCCGGGTGCCGCCCTTGCCGATGACGCCGACCAGCAGCGCGTCGAGCGTCTGCCGGTCCAGGTCCACGTAGCGCGAGTGGTGCAGCATCGTCGGCACACCGGCCGCCAGCAGTTCACGATAGGCGTGCCGGGTGCGCAGCACCGACAGCATCGCCTGATCGATGGTGCCGACCGCGATGGGCGCGGCCATCACCCGCTTGGGGCAGGCGATGGCCCAGGACCCGGTCTGCTGCCACTGGTCCGGGTCGGGCACGCCGGAGACTGCCCGTGCGACGCCGTCCGTGCCGAGATTCCCGGCCAATGCCCGCACCACCCGGCTCGCGAGCGCGGGCGAATGGGTGCGCGCCAGCCGCGCGATGCGCCCGTGGACCGCGGGCGCCCCCGAGTGCCAACCGGACCAGGGCAGCGAGTCAAGCAGCGACGCGACGGCCGCCAGTCGTCACCCGCCACCGGCAGACTGGAGCCGAGCCAGTCGGCCAGCATCGTGAGCCCCGCAAAGAGATGGTCCAAGGAGCAGGTCCACTGGATCGGCGCCGCCTCCCCGAGCGCCGTCGGAAAGCGCCGCAGCAACTCGGCGGCCAGTTCGTCCATCTCGGCGATCGGGTCATAGGCCGACGTGGCCGCGACCTGCGTCCTGACCTGTGCCAGCGCGACCGAGATGTTTGCCTGGAAACCGACCAGTGCCTTGCCGCAGTCGTGCAGCCCGGCGAGACAGGTGAGCCTGGCGAGTTGGACCTCGGTAAGCCTATGCCCGCACGTCGTCTCCAGACGACTGCGCAGGACCGGCGCGGCGAGCAGGCGCGCGGCCGCCAGCGCGATATCGAGCGAGTGCCCGATCAGGGAACGGCGCGCGCCGGTCTTACGGTCAGTCTTGGCGATAGCGGTCACGGGAAGCCCTGTACACTGCAAGAAGAATGCTCACGCCAAGACGCCGAGGCGCCAAGATTTTTTGTGGCGGATGCGTTACTCGAACGCTGGGAATTGCTCGGGCTTCTCGCCGCTCTCATCGATCAGGCTGGGGTAAGCGACACCGGGCTGCGCCGCGAATGGTTTGCTCCTGGTCCGGCTGATCTGGAAGATCCAGTAGTCACCGTAATCGAACAGGTAGAACAGCTTTCGACCCTTCGGCAGGGGGAACAGGCTCTCCAGCGTCGTGGTATACAGACGATCGTCCGCCTCGTTGTCGGGGTCGTTATCATAGCGGACGCGGTCCCGGCTCCGCTGCGTCCGGGCAATAAAGAAGCTATAGAGGTGGTCGTCACCGAAAGCGACGGCTCGCTGGATGATGTAGTGCAGGTCCTCCAGCGTCGTCGCGGCGTCGAGGGCGATGGTCGCCGCCCAGTCCTTTTCCGCCCAATGCCCTGACAGGAGTTTGATTTGCAGTGTCCAGATCATTTGGTCATTCCTCTCGTTCGCTCGTTAGCAAGGAGCGGTGTGGCAATACGGTCCGGCCGCTCCGGCGGCCTTGATGATAACCCGGCCAGCGGCCCTTGCGGCAACCCGTCGCGGCCTGGGGGCCGCTCCTACGCCGTAGGAGCGGCCCCCAGGCCGCGACGGATGTTACCCTCGAGGTGGCCGGAATAATGATCAAGGCTGCTCCAGCGGCCCGTCCAGGCACGCGACGCTGGAGCGTCGGCACTTGCTCCCACGCTGGAGCGTAGGAGCCAGAAACCCCGCTCAAGGCGAGTTTCCGCCATCGATTCGCGAGCGCCGCGCGACCTGGAGTCCAAGGCTTCAGCCTTGGATGGGCAGCGCCAAGGCTGAAGCCTTGGACTCCCTGTCCTCTTGGCGCCTTGGCGTCGCGACGCAAACGCTCGACCGAATCGAGCAGGACGAAGCGGTAGTGTTCGAGATTCGCCATTGGCTTTCTCCGCAACGATGCCGCAATTGGGCGTAAACCCCCGCGGACGGGGAAGAGACTCGGCCTGGTCGACCTTCGCGAGCTCGTTGGCGGGTGAACCCTCGCACACGGGGAAGCGACGTAAGCATCGCGTTCCAGCGTGCGATGTTGGCCGGTGAACCCCCGCGCACGGGGAAGAGACCTCGCACATAACAACTTAATCTCCATCGCAAAACGGCCAAAACCATCACCCCACCGCAAACAGCATCGCCCCTCGCCCCCGCGACGGCACCGACACCACCAGCCCATCGACCAGCCCCGCCACCGGCCGGTAGAGGGTTCCACCGCGCTCCGACTTCACCAAGTCCAAGGCATCACCGAGCGACGAGGCTTCAAGGACACGCTCACCCACCTGGCCGCCGGGCGGGCACGACTGGCGACCGAGACACAGCGGAAAGACCGGGTCGCGCAGTGCCTCGATGAGTTGCGGCGCGGTCCAGGGCGGATCGACCGCCGCGACCACGCTCATATCGGCGTCGGCGAGCAGCGGGCGATACTGCATCTGACGCTCCTTGGCGCCGCCGCTGCCCTCGCGCCTGATCACCTGTAACGCGCCGTGCCGATCCACCACCGCGCACTTCATGCCGATGGCCGCCAGGTCCGCGGTCTGGAAGTCCACGAGCGGCGTCCCCGGCCGGTGGACCACGACGCCATAGCGCAGGGCCTCGGCCAGCGCGCCCAACCGCTCGTCGCCGCGCCGGTACCCGAGCGCGGCGCCGAGCATCCCGGCGACCATGGTCAGCGAGGGGATCGGCATCTGCTGCGCATAGCCGTCGATCCGCGACCCGCCGAGCGACATCAGGGGTCCGCGCCAGCGCATCACCTGGGCTTGCATCACTTCACCCATGCGGCCAGGGCGGCAGCGGCCAGCGACTGCACACGCGATACCGGCTGCGCCGACTGCTCGGAGAGGCACAGTGCCGCCGCCGGTCTGCCGTAGGTCTCCGCGTCCGCCGCGGCGGTCTCGCGCAGGCGCGTCACCGCCTGGTCCTGCCGGGAAACCGGCGCGGCATAGGCGTCCATCAGCGAACGGACCTGCCCGCCGACCTCGACCAATGTCTCGATCACCCGCGCCGGTGACCGGTTGCCGATGGGCGAGACGGTGAGCAGGACGGCGAGCAGCGGCGCTATGACCGCGGCCGGCGCGACCCCGTTGCTTTGCAGTTGGGCGGTGTCGATGAGGACATGGCGGTAGAAGAGCCCGGCCGCCTCCTCCCGGGTGTTGATATGCGACCCGCCGGCCTCGCCCGCCGCGCGGTCCTTGAGGTCATCGGTGACCAGGAAGAAGTCGACGACCGGCGTGATGGCATGGGTGGTCAGGGCATCGCCGAACCGCACCGCGCGGTCCACGGTCGCCACCGCGATTCCCGTCGCCATCCGGCCGAAGAGTGCGCCGTCGAAGCCGACCGAGCCGCGCGTGGTGCACAGTGCCTCGATCGCCTGCACGACCGCGGGAGCTGTGTCGCTCGGCGGCCTCCGCTCCACCAGGGCACGCAGTCCGCCGGGGGCGATGCCCGCGGCGGCACAGGTCGTGGCGACGGCGACGAAGAGACGCACCTCCTGCTCCCCGACGATCAGGGGTGCGGCGGTCTCGTCCGCGTCGGCGGCGCGCGCATCCGTCACCTCCTTGCGCCACAGGGCCATCACGGCATCGGCCCAGGCCGCGGCCTCGGGAAGCTGCGCCTGTTCCAGCGCGGGCCGCAGCAGTCGCTCCCCGACCAGCGCGGTCCGGTAGCTGTGGCCGATGCCGCCCGCGGCTTCGAGCGCCTCCCAGTAGCCGCGGGTCTTGCCCTGGTCGACGCCGAGCCCGCAAACGCGCACGACCCGATAGCCCGGCATCCCCATGCTCGGCGGCCGGGTGACGTCTGCTGAACCGAACAACATGGCGTGGCGCGTGCGCATCGACCAGACCCGCCCGGCCCAGAGGCGGAACGCTTTGCCGTCGACGATGGGACCTGCGGATCATCCGCGTGCCCCTTGCCGGCCAGGCGGGACGGCACCGAGTGCTGGCCGACCCCGGCGAAGCGGCCGGGACCGGCGGACACCAGGTGGCAGGGCCGGGCCTCCAGTTGGCGACCGACAATCCCCACAGGCCGCCCCAGAGTGCAAAGACCGCCTCCTCCGCCGTGCCGTCGGCGACCGGCTTGGCCGCATGGGCGAGCTTCGCAAAGGTTAAATCGATGTCGCTCAGGGTCATCGCCGAGCGGTTCTTGCCGGGGTCGAGCGGGGGCTGAAAGAACCCGACCTCGTCCTCGGGGGCAATGAGCCGCAGGGCGTCGGCGCCAACCTGCCGCAGCCATTCCCCTTCCCAGTCCGCCGCCGATTGGGGTGGGGCAACGGCATAGCGCCGCAGCGCGACCATCATGATCGCCAGGACCATGACCGCCGGGCCGCGCTGGTGTGGTTGCAGGCGGGTGAGTTCCAACGACTCGCCGGACTGGATGGCCGCGAACACGTCAAAGAGCCCGAGCTGCCGACCACCCGCCCCAAAGACAGGATTCGATGCCGCGTTCATCGTTTTCCGACCAGGTACTTCCCATATCCAAACCGGTGTCCCGGATCTTCTGCCTGTTTCGTCCGCGGCGCCAGGAGTTCCAGACGGACACCCGCGGCCGTCAACTTTCCGGTGGGCACCTGCCCACTTCAGTCCGCCTGACGGTCCCGCCCGGGGGGGCCGGGACGATGATCAAGGCCTCCGGGGTATTCCCGGGGGACCGCCCGATCAGGGCCGGTGCCCTGTCCCTTCGCTCAACCTTGAGAGTGCAGTCGGGTAGGTCGGGTCAGTACCGCCATCGGGTTACGGCGCGCGATAAGCCTCTGAACCAGAACGCGAGATCGTGCGGTGCGTGCCTAACCCGATCGACCGGGCGTCCAGTCCGGCCCGGCCTGGGAGCGCCGCACCCCAGTGCGGCGCGATCTCGCAGATCACCCCGCCGGTGTGGGTTTAGCAGAGGCCGCGCCGCACTGGGGTGCGGCGCTCCCAGCAGCCGCTGCGGCTTGACTTAATGACAGTGACGCGGGAGCGTGGGAACGAGAGGGCTACACGGCGACCCTGGATTGTCAGTGGCGTCGGTCGGGTCAGGCGCGCACTGAATGCCCCCAAAGCGATCCGCCATTGCACCCCCCGCCAAGCGATCCGCCATGGCCGACTGCCCCAAGGCCAGGTCCGAATCAAGCTGCCCGGCCAGCAAGGCGCACTCGGCGAGAGAAGTCCTCATGCCGGATAGGGTGGCCAGGCACTCCGCGGCCTCCAGGTCGCCGCGGGCGCCGGTCGGGTCGCCCCGGGGTGCGGCGGTGGCGGGCGCGGGCCTGCTCCAGCAGGAGTTGGGCGTGATCGAAGCCGGGCAGACCTAAGAGCACCGGCCGGTGCAGGGTTCGCTCCGCCATCACGGACTCGGCCTCGGCGAAGGACTGTGCTCCTTCAGCACCCTGTGGATCTCCTGCACCGACGCTGTGGGAGCGGCTTCAGCCGCGACGGGACGTCGCGGGTGGTCCGAACATCACGGGTTTCGGCGGCCTCGGGTCGCGGCTGCCGGCCGTGGCAAGGAACATCAGCCACCCCGAGCGATGCAAGGCTTGCCTGGGGGCGGCTGGCGGCGGCGCTGCGAGGCCGCGCTAACCTGCGATGTTGCGGGCGCTTGCGAGGCCCGGTCGCGGCTGAAGCCGCTCCCACAGTGCCGCTGCGCGGCCTTCACGGTAAACGGCCGGGCGTGAACCGCCGCGTTCAGGCGGCCGGGGCGAACCAGCTTTCCACCTTCTTGCGATCCGGTATGCCCCCGGCGTGGACGACCTGCTCATCGATCACCACGCCGGGGGTGGACATGATTCCGTAGCGCGCGATCTCCGCGATCTGATCCACCTTTTCCAACTGGATCTCGACACCCTTGGCGCGGGCGACCTCACCGACCAGGGTCAGCGTGGTCTGGCAGTTGCGGCAGCCGGGGCCGAGGATCTTGACGTTTTTCATAGGTTGCTCCGTTTGGAAATGCGTTGCTCGCAGGTGGAGACGAAGACCCGGCCAAAAGGATGCAGCCTGAGAGAGAAAAAATGGCCTTCAGGGGGACACCCGACCTGCGGACGCCGTCCGGCCGCAGCCGCAGGCCGCTCCCACGCCGACCGACAAGGCTCAGGGCCGGCCCAGCCAGTCCCGCAGGTCCGACTGGCTGTCCAGGTCGAAGATGGCCTCGGACAGGGCTTCGAGGCGCGCAAGCGGCAACCGATCGAGGCGGACCTCGAGCTCCGAGGCCAGCGGACCGAAGCGGCGCCTGGCTTGGCGTAGCAGCAAGGCGGCGGCTTCCTCCTGCCGACCCTCCTCGCGGCCCTCCTCGCGGCCCTCCTCGAGCCCTTTCCCGTGGCCGATGGCTACCAGTTCCTTGCAGGCCCGGGTCTGCTCGAACGGTGTCTGGATGCCGAACATGGTCACTATCTCCCGATAGCTCATGTGGCTGAAGCGGACCGTCAGCCAGGAAAAAAAGACGTCAGTCAGGCTCTCGCGCACGGGTTGCGGCAGCGCCGCGGTGGCGATCCGCTCGTGGGCTTGCGGTCCCTCCCGGCGCAGACGCTCCCGATCGGCGACTCGATCACCCACATCGGTTCCCCGGGCGCCTCCGGCAGCAGGACGCCGTCGGTGCGCCGGTCGAGACCTTTGACCTCCAGCGCCTCGAAACGATAGGGTCCGCGCACCCGGATGCCGTCGGTGAGGATCGCCAGGGTCTCGGCGTCGGCACCGAGCAGGGTATAGATCTCGCAGTCGGTTTTCATGGGACGACTCCGAGCGGCGGTCGATTGCCGGTGCCTGGCGGTCCGGTGTTGCACTGCGCGCGAGCGCAGTATAGCGGTCGGCGCACGCCAACGTCGGTACCTGGCAGGGCTCGGGCCAGGCCTGCGGTGCCGGTCGGGTTACCGTGCAAGTCGCGCAGCGACGCTGTGGGAGCGGCTTCAGCCGCGACGACGCCTCGCAACCCGGTCGGTCGGGTTAGGCGAGTTCGCCAGGATTTCGCGTTTTCGCTTAGAGGCATATCGCGCGCCTAACCCGACCTGCAAGCCTGTTCCGCGGGTAGCCCGATGGAGTTGTGCGCGTGCGCATCCGGCCCTGCAGAAGGATCGTGGCCATCGCGGGTGGTATCTATCCGGTGTGGGCCCGCCGGTCATGGGTGCGGCGCTCAGCGATCCGACGGTCGCGGGGTCCGACGCTGGGCAGCCGCTGCGCCCGGTACTCATGCACCAGTGCCCAGCCACCAACTGCCAGGCCGCCCGCGAAGGCGATCATCGCCCAATTGGCCAGCGACAGGCCAAGGACGAGCCATTGCGTTTCGTCGCTGGAACCGCCGGCGAGGAACAGGGTCGGGACCTGCTGGCCGAGCCATTCCACCAGGTCATCGATCCGGGAGAGTTGGCCGGCGCTGCAGGAGAGGGTGTTCGCGGGCTGGAACTGGAGCCAGCTCTGGTAGCCGGCGACGGCCAGACCCAGGGCCGCGACCGCCAGGGTCAGGACGGCCGGGAGCCAGCGCCCCCGCACGTTGGCCGGGACGACCGCGATGAGGGCCAACACGGCGATAACCATGAACAGCAGGCGCTGGAAGACGCACAGGTGGCAGGGCACCAGGTTGAGCCAAGGGGTCAGGGCGAGGCTCGCAACCACCGCCGCCGCGCCGACGAAGGCCACGCCGCCCCACACCAGGCGCGGGGTGAGCGGGCCGAGCTTGAGCAACTGGAACCAGAGCACGCTGGCCAGTCCCAACCCAACGGGCATCGCCAGTTCAGCCGGCGGCAAGGGCGCGAAGCGAAAGACGCCGGACAGACCCGGCAGGTAGAGCGCCAAGGCCAGCAACCCCAGCGCCAGCCCGGTGACGATCCACAGGTTCGAGAAAGGCGATGTGCATCGGAAACAGCATGGCGGGATAGCCCAGCAGGACCGGGAACAGGGCCATGCCGGCGATCGGCACATGGACCGCCAGGATGTAGGACATGGACTTGCGCATGTTCTCGAAGATGCGCCGACCCAGGCGCACCGCGCGCACGATGGAGGCAAAGTTGTCGTCCAGCAGCACCAGCGAGGCGGCCTCACGGGCCACGTCCGTGCCGCGTCCGCCCATGGCGATGCCGACGTGGGCGGCCTTGAGCGCGGGGGCGTCGTTGACGCCGTCGCCGGTCATGGCGGTGATCTCACCGTCGGCCTTGAGCGCCTGGACGATGCGCAGTTTCTGTTCCGGCGCAATCCGGGCGCAGACGCTCACCGTCTTCATGCGCGCCTGCAACTGCGCGTCACTCAGCGCCGTGAGGTCGTCGCCGGAGAGCAGGTCATCCGCCGCCAGTCCGGCCTGGCGGGCGATGGTGCGGGCGGTGGCGGGGTAATCGCCGGTGATCATCACCACCCGGATGCCGGCCTCACGGCATTGGGCGACGGCCGCGGGGATCTCCGCGCGCAGGGGGTCGGAGAGGCCCAGCAAGCCAATGAAGGTGAAGTCGAATGCGTGCTCGAGCGCTGGCCAATCCTCGCCGACAAACTGCGCCTGGGCCACCCCGAGCACCCGCAGGCCCTCGGCGGCCAGGGTCTCCACATCGGCCGCGATCCGCGCCTTGGCGTCCGGGTCGAGATGGCACAGATCGATGATCGCCTCCGGCGCACCCTTGGCGGCGACCACGTGGGCGGCGCCATCGACGGCCTTCCAGACCTGCGACATGGCGCGCAGCTCGGGCGTCAGGCCGTATTCCTGCACCAGAGTCCAGTCATGATGCAGATGTTCGGTATTGGCGAGAAAGCGCTGGCCCAGGCGCTGGAAGGCCTGCTCCATCGGGTCGAAGGGGTCGATCGCACTGGCGAGGATCGAGAACTCCACCAGCAGATGAAACACCTCGGGCAGCGCGTCGGGCGGCGCGTCTGGCGCGGCCTCGTCCACCGTAAAGGCGTCCGCCCCGACCAGGAGCCGGGTCACCGTCATCCGGTTCTCGGTGAGGGTGCCGGTCTTGTCCACGCACAACACCGAGGTGGCGCCCAGGGTCTCGATCGCCGTGACGCGCCGCGTCAGCACCTTCTCTTTGGAGAGCCGCCAGGCGCCCAGGGCCGGAAACACTGTCAGGACCACCGGGTATTCTTCCGGCAGCATGGCCATCGCCAGGGCGATGCCGGCCAACACCGCCTGTAACCAGTCCCTGCGCATCATACCGTGGACCAGGATCAACAGCAGGCTCATGCCGAGCGCCAGCAGCGCCAGTGTGGTGATCAGGCGGGCGGTTTGCTTTTGCAGCGGCGAGCGCTCGGGCTTCAGCGTTCCCAGGGCAGTGCCGATGCGGCCGATCTCGCTGCGGGGGCCGGTGGCCGTGACCCGGGCCGTGCCCTGCCCCGCCACGACCAGCGTCCCGGAATAGACGAAGGGCGTGTCGTCGCCGCCGGGCCGGGCGGCCGGGGTCTCCCCGGTGGCGATGACCTTGGTCACCGGCACCGCCTCGCCGGTGAGCAGGGACTCGTCCACCTGTAGCCCCGCTGCCCGCGACCAGCACCGCGTCGGCCGGCACCCGGTCGCCCTCGGCGAGCATCACCAGATCGTCGCGGACCACCTCACGCCCGGCGATGCGTTGGGCCGTACCATCGCGTAGGACCAAGGCGCGGGGCTGGTGAGGTCGCGCAAGGCCTCGATCGCCCGTTCGGTCTTGCCTTCCTGGTACAGGGTGAGGCTGAGCGTGACCAGGACGAAGCCGAACAGGATCAAGCCTTCCTGCAACTCGCCGAAGATGAGGTACAGCGTACCGGCGGTGAGCAGCAGCAGAAACATCGGCTCCCGCGCCGTCTCCCAGACGATGGTCAACAGGCTGCGCCGCTGGCCCCCGGGCAGGGCATTGGGGCCATCCGCAGTGAGGCGGTCGGCGGCGGTGGCGGCCGTCAAACCTTGCGTAGTGTCATTCGTCGAGTCGGTCATCAAAGCACCGGATGGGCGACCTAGTTACCCCGACCGGGGCCGTTACCTGAACCAGGACCAGCGCCCATGCCGGACCCCATGCCCATCCCCGGGCGGCCCTGCATCCGTGTCTGACGCCCGGCGTCGAACTCGGCCGGGGTCATCTTGCCGTCACCATTCTGGTCGAAGTCGGCGAAGCCCGGGGCGTTGGCCGCGCCGCGCATCGGGGCGCCTTGGGCCGCGCGGGCCGCCATCTGCTCGCCGTGGGCGGTGGCGAACTCCGGCGCGGTCACGGCGCCGTCGCCGTTCTTGTCCATCGCGGAGAAACTCATGGGGCCCGGCGGCGCAGGCTGCGCCGCCCCGCCCATGGACCAGGTGGCACACGCCATGACCAGGGTCGCGCCGAGTGAAAGGGTACGGATAGGGTGTGTCATCGTCTAACTCCGGGGTCTTGCCATGGTCGTGCCATGGTCAGTTATAGCGACCGCGCGCCGCCAAGGTGGCTGGCGGCGGCACGGCGAAGAAGCAGTCTTCCAGCACTGCCACGACACTCTAAGCACAAGCGCGGGTGCACTCCGTGCGGCATCGTACAGAGGGCGGTTGCTGGGAAAACTTCATGATGAGGTCGAGATGACCTGACACTGTCGTTGTCGAGGCCATCATGCCGATTACGACAACGGTATCTACCAGGGCTTCGCGAAAGTGATAGGTGGAAAGGGCGTGGTGGATAAAGGTTGGCAACGGGCATCAGCCGAGCCAACTCTCGATCTTCTTGCGGTCGGGCACGCCGCCCGCATGGACCACCTGCCCATCGATCACCACGCCAGGGGTGGACATGACCCCAAAGCCCGCAATCTCGGCCATCGACTCGATCTTCTCCAACGCGATGTCGACCCCCTTGGCCTTGGCGATCTCCGCGATCAATTGCGCCGTGGTCTGGCAGTTGCGGCAGCCGGAACCCAGGACCTTGATGATTTTCATGGTGGAACCCCTCACAGAACGAGATTGAAGACATAACCGACCAACAGGATACCCGCTGCCACCACCCCGGCGAAGGTGGCGATCAGCGGCCATTTGAGCACCTTGCGCAGGATCAGCATCTCCGGCGCCGAGAGCGCGATGACGCTCATCATGAAGGCGAGCGTGGTGCCGAGCGCCGCCCCCTTGCCGATCAGGGCCTCGACGATCGGCAGGATGCCGGCGGCATTGGTGTACATGGGCACCCCGAGCACCACCGCCGCCGGCACCGCCCACCAGACATCGCGGCCCATGAAGCTCGCCATGAAGTCTTGCGGCACGAAGCCGTGGATGGCCGCGCCGAGCCCGATGCCCACCAGCACATAGGGCCAGACCTTGCCGACGATCTCGCGCACATGGCGCCAACCTGCCTCGAAGCGCTCGACCCAGGTGTAAGCCGTGCCGCTGGGGGCCGCCGCCGTACCCTGGTGAATGGCGCGCACCCAGTCCTCCAGATAGCGCTCCATCTTGAGCCGGCCGATGATGAGCCCGGCCACGATCGCGATCAGGAGCCCCATCCCCAGATAGAACGCCGCCACCTTCCAGCCGAACAGGCCCAGCAGCAGGGCGAGCGCAATCTCGTTGATCATCGGCGCGGCGATCAGAAAGGAAAAGGTGATTCCCAGCGGGACCCCGGCCGAGAGAAAGCCGATGAACAGCGGCACCGCCGAGCAGGAGCAGAAGGGCGTGACGATACCCAGAGTCGCCGCCATGGCGTTGCCGGTCCCCAGCCGCCGCCCGGCCAACAGCGCCCGGGTGCGCTCCGGGGCGAAGAAGGTCTGGATCACCCCCATCAGGAAGACGATGCCGGTCAGCAGGAGCAGGACCTTGGGGGTGTCGTAGAGGAAGAAATGCGCCGCCTCGCCCCAGTGCGTGGCGCGCGACAGGCCCACGGCCGACACCAGCAGGTCGGCCAGGTCGGAGAGATGCCAATAGATGGCTACCCAGAGGGCGGCGGCCAGGGGCAGGCCCCAGAGCCAGGGGGTTAGCGCCGCGGGCGCGGTCGTACGTGCGGTGTTGTCGGTCATGTCAAGCGAATCGATATCGGGTCCACCAGTTCCAATTGCTCGGCCTCCGGGATGTCGTCCGGCTCGCTGCCCTGGCCGCGCTTGGTCATGAAGGCGGAGGCGCCGATCTGCTTCTGACGGTCATCGTTCATGTTCGGGTTCCTGATTCAGGGGTGAATCGTTCAGAGCAAGGGTCAATATGCCCTATCGCACCAGGGCCGTATCAGGGCCGCAGCAGGTCCCACGCCGTCTTGAGGGCGACCGCGATCAGGACCAGGGCAATGGCGCGCTTCAACTGCGCGGCCGACAGGTGTTCGGTCGCCAGCCACGCGCCCAAGGCCGCGCCGGCCATCGTCGCCAGCGCGGTGACGACGAGCAGTGCCGTGTCGATCCGGGCGACCTGGACATGGGCCAGAAAGCCGCTGATGGAGGCAAAGATCACGACGAATGAGGCGCTGGCCGAGGCCCGTTTCGGCTCCATACCGGACGCCACCAGGGCCGGCAGTATGATGTTGCCGCCGCCCACCCCGAGCAGACCGCCGATGAAGCCGGCCGCCCCACCCACCGGCAGGCCCAGCGCCAGGGTCGCCGCGAGCGACGCGCGGGACGCGCGCGGTGTGGGCTGGTACCACACCATCATCGCCGCGGCAAAGACCAGAAAGCCCACGAACAGCCACAGCAGCAGGTTGCGGTCCATGCCGTGGGCGGCCCAGACCCCGACCGGCGACAGCCCGACCGCCAGCACCAGCATCGGCAGGACCAGTCGCCACTCCACCAGTCCCTTGCGCACGAAGGTGACGGAGGCGACCGTCATCCCCACCGCGTTGAGCAGCAAGGCCGTCGCCATGGCCGTCTGCAGTTCGATCCCGAAGGCCAGAAAGACCGGGATCAGGATCAGGGCCGCACCCACCCCGGCCATGCTGAAGAGCGTGGTCAGGGCGAAGGTCAGCAGCCCGGCGATGACGAGCACGGTCATGGGTGAGACATCCTCGACACGGGTCATGGAAAGCGGCGGATGGCCCGCGACATGGAAGGAGACGCAGGCGACGGCAAAAGGATGCACCCCGGCGAACCGCGGGTGCGTTGCGGGGCGGCCCCGGTAGGTCAGCCGCTGGGCGCGGCCGTCCCTTGGCCAATCCGCCGGGCTTGCTCAGCGATCCCTCATGTTCGGTGCGCAGCGGTGCGCATGTCTGTTGGTTGTCGCACCGAAATGCCGCCACCATAGCCGGGTAGGTCGGGTCAGGCGCGCCCCGATGGTATCGCGTCAGAGCGCGGTGTCGGCGCGCGCCGTAACCCGACAGGCGGCGTCGTCGGGTTACGGCGCGCGATAAGCCGCTGAGCTAAAACGCGACCTCGTCGGTACCGCGCGCGCCTGACCCGACCGGGCGAAGGCGCCGACCTGCGGACAGCGAACAAAGGGGCCGGCCAGCGTTGTCCTGCCTACCCGGCCGACTATACTGTGGGTGCACGACAAAACCTGTGGAGGTATTTATGGCTACCAGCTTCAAAGAGGCGCTCGAAACCTTGGTCGGTCAGCGGATTGCCGACGGGGAGGACCCGCAGAGTCTCTTCGAGGAGCTCCTGCGCGAGGCCAACCTGGTGTTCGGCCGGTACGACCTGGAATATGAGATGGGCTTGTTCAACAAGGACCAAACGAAGAAATAGCGGGACCGAAAGCGGCTGGCCCCTGGGAGCCGTAGGGTCCGCTGTGCGGACCGAACACCGCCGCGGCGACGCGGGATTCGTAGCGCCGACCGCGGGGCTTCTCGTTCCCACGCGGAGGCAGCACTGCCGCTAAGTTAGGCCGCAACGGCTACTGGGAGCGCCGCACCCCAGTGCGGCGCGTCCTCTGCTCAACCCACACCGGCGGGGTGATCTGCGAGATCGCGCCGCACTGGGGTGCGGCGCTCCCAGGGCCGGGCCGGACTGCAAATCAGGCTTTACCTAATGGCAGTGACGCGCAGGCAGGGGAATGCCGCGCGGGCGGCGCCGCGTCCGGCTGAAGCCTCGACCTCCGGTTTGTGGGCTGGGTACAACGTTGTCCGGCGTTCGCCTTTAGCGCCGCAGCACCTCCTGGAGTTCAAGGCTTCAGCCTTGGAGGGGCGCCAAGGCTGAAGCCTTGGACTCCGGTCGGAGGCACGGCCTCAGGGGTCCAGGTCCGGCGCGGGCAGGCCAAGCTCGGCGGCGACCTGGCGGAGCGTCGGCCACAGGCCCCACTGGCCGCGGGCGCGTAGGGCCGACTCGGCGCGGGCGCGGGCGGCGCGGGCCTGCGCGGGGCGGGCCTGGTGGTGCTGCAGGCGCGCCTCCAGCAGGTGCAGTTCGGCCTCGCGACGTTGGTAGCCGGTCTCGCGGATCAGGCCGTCGGCCTGGGTCCAGTGGGCGGCGGCCCGGGGGATGGCGTCCAGCGTACCGGGCGCCGCGGCGGGGCCGGCTCCGGTCCCGGCCGGGGCCCCGTCCAGATCCAGTTGCCCGGCCAGCAAGGCGCACTCGGCAAGATAAGTCCTCATGCCGGACGGGGTGGCCAGGCACTCCGCGGACTCCAGGTCGGCGCGGGCGCCGCTCGGGTCGCCCCGGGTGCGGCGGTGGCGGGCGCGGGCGAGGTACAGCTTCGGCAGGTCGTCCATGCCGTTGGCCCGGTGCATGGTCTCGATGGCCAGGTCCAGCGCGGCGCCGGCCTCCCGGGCCTCGCCGTCGGGCCCGGCCGCCGCTCCGTCCGGTTCGGCGAGTGCCTGGCCGATGGTGCAGTGGTCGAGTGCGATGGACAGCAGGTGGCCTGCCGGCTCGACCACCGCCAACGACGCCCGCGCCCGCTCCAGCACCGCGCGCCGCGCGTCCCGGGTCAGGGCCTGCTCCAGCAGGAGTTAGGCGTAGTCGAAGCCGCGTAGACTCACGAGCGTCGGCACGTGCGGGGCGAGGTCCGCCCACACGGACTCGGCCTCGGCAAATGCCTGTGCGGCATCGCCGGATCGGCCCTGCCCGTGCAGCGCGCGGCCGAGTCTAACCAAGGCCGCGAGTCGGCGCTGCCGGGCCTTGTCCTGGTCCGCGACACGCCCTGCTGCCTCCGCCGCCTCGCGCGCCACGGACTCGGCCTCGCCCCAGTACCCGAGCGGGGTCAGCAGGTCGACGAGGTTGTTCGAGGAGATACAGAAGTTGTTCCAATCTGCGGCCTCGCGCCACCGTTCGCGCTCCATCCGCCGCGGCCCGAGCGCCTCGTCGAGTCGGCCGAGCGACATGAGACAGAAGGCGACCACGGAGATCAGCCAGGAGCGGTCGGACTCGCTCAGGTCCCCGGTCACGGGCGGCCGCGACCAGCCCTCGGGGAAGAAGCCCGCCAGGGCCGAGAGGTCCGCGGAAATGGCGCCGAGTTGGAACAGGCTGTAGTGCTGGTCGCCGCGCAGGATGCGGTCCTGGTAGACCTCGCGCTTCGCCTGCGCATACCGCCCCGCCCGACACCCATGCCCGACCGCCCGGTAGAGCGGCTCCAGCCCCTCCAGCGTCTCCGGCCGCGCCTCCCCGGGCTGTGCCCGGAACCAGTCGAACAGCACACCATGGGCCGCGCGCCAGGCCGCGGGCGACTCCTGCTCCAGCGCGCGGCCGAAGTGCTCGCGCACCAGCGGGTGGACGTCCAAAGGAGCGCGGGCGTCCCGCCCGCAATCCCCCTCCGCCCAGCCGCCGCCACCACCCCCGACCGGCGCCGCCAACCCCCACTGCCGCAGCCGCGCCAGCGATTCCTCAAGCTCCGCCTCGCCCGCCGCGTGCAGCGGCTCGGTGAGCCCGGCGAGCGGCGGGTCCTGGTCCTTGAGCGCCAGGACGGCTGCCCAGGGCGCCGGGCGGTCGAAGAGCCCGAGCACCCGCACCAGGGCGCGATCCAGGGCCGCGTGCTCGTCGCGCAGGGCCGCGTCCAGCCAGCCCATGACGGTCCGCGCGTGCCGGTCGGGGCCCTCGCCCGCAAGCACCGGCCAGTCGCGGGCGAGGAAGACCGCCGCCCGGTTGTCGAGAAAGCTATGGGTCAGTTCCGCGGCCAGGACCAGGGCCAGCGGGTGGTCGGCGCAGCGCCCGGCCATCACGTCCAACTCGGCCGGGGTGCCGGCGAGCCCGCGGGCCTCGAGCAACGCGACCGACCCCGCACGCGGCAGCACGTCGAGCCGGACGCGGCGATAGTGCGGCTGGGACTCGATGAGCGGGTCCGGGATCGGCAGTCGGGAACTGGCGAGACACACCGCCTGGCCCGGGGCGCGCCCGAGCCCTTCGAGCAGGGCGGCCAGGCCCAGGTCCTTGAGCCGGCCGTCGAGCTTGGGGTCGTCGGCGGCCTGCTGGAGCGGCTCCAGCCCGTCGAGGGCGAGCACGGTGGGGGCGCCGGCCGCGCACCGGGCGAGCAGGCGGCCCAGGTCGGCGTCCGCGGTGGTCGGCTCCGGGTGCTCGCCGAGCGCCGCGAGTGCGCGCAGCAGAAAGGCGCGGGCGCTGACGCTCTGGTCGCGGCTGCCCTGGGAATAGAACGAATGGCCGATGAAGCGGGTGCCGGGCGGCCAGTCGCGGCCGGCGAGCCACTGGCGGGTGAGCGCGGACTTGCCGACACCGCCGGGGGCGACCCAGAGCAGGACGCCGCCCGGGCCGCCGGCCGGGCCGTCGCCGAGTTGGGTGTCCATGCGGGCGAGTTCCGTCTCGCGGCCGAAGAGCCGGGGCGTGGCGCCGGGGAGTTCGGCGAGCAGGGCGGCGAGCGCGTCCTGGGTGCGGTCGGGCGGCGCGACCGACGGGTCCGACGGGTCCGGGGTCTGGGCCTGATCAGGATCAGGGGCGCGGGCGCGCAGGCCGTGCTTCTCGCGGTGCTCGTCCAGGACTGCGTGGATCTCCTGCACCACGGCGGTATAGGCCCGGGAGCGCGGGTTGTGGGCGACAATGGGCTTGGCGTCGCGCGGGACCAGTTGATGCTCGGCGATGGCGGGGATCGCCTTCCAGTAGCAGTGGTCGGCGAGCACGAAGAGGATCAGCACGCCGTCCTCACGCCGGCGGCGCAGGAAGGCGGCAAGCTCAGTGTCCATGCAGAACCCGGACGCGAGGAAATGCTCGCAGACCACGAAGAGCGCGGCGTCGGCCCGTTCGATGGCCGCCGCGATCTCCGCGCGCCAGGCCGCGCCGGGCGGGATGGCGCGGTCGGTCCAGGTAGAGACCAGCCCCAGCCGCTCCAGCACGCGCAGGTTGGTCAGCAGCCGGTCCTTGACCGCTTCGCTCTGGTGCGAATAGCTGATGAAGAGCTCGAACGGGCGCGCGTGATCCGGACCGGGCATGGCGGTTTCCTTGGTGGGCGTGGCGCTTGCGGTTGTAGCCGTTGCGACGGCGCTTTGCAAGTCGCGTCGCGCCGCGACGCTGTGGGAGCGGCTTCAGCCGCGACGGGGCGTCGCGGGTTGCCCGAGCGTCGCCGGTCACCGCGGCCTCGCGTCGCGGCTGACGGGCATGAAGGCCTGTCCGTCGCCCCGGAACCTGAACGTCCTCTCGACCGCTAGCTCGATGGCCAGCGTGCGGGGCGGCGTAGTCAGGGCTTCCAGCCCTGACTGTTCCAGCCCCGACACCGTCAGGCCAGGATGGCCTGACTACGCACTGTCACGGTAAAGCCGCTCCCACCGGGGGGCAGCCCGCCCCGCGCCGACTCAGGCCGGCGCCAGGGTTTCGACCTCGAAGCCGACCAGGGTCCGTTGCTCGCGGCTGAACTCGATGCCGATGAGATGAATCGGCTGGCTCAGGGCGCGGTATTTGTCGGCATAGCCGCGGTCCTTGAGTTGCTGCAAGGCCCGACCCGCGGGGGCGAGTTCCACCACCTTGAACTCGAACAGCCAGACCTGGGCCTCGAAGCGCAGCGTCAGGTCGATGCGCCCGTGCGCGGTGGCGTCCTCCGGCGTCAGGTCCAGGCCCAGCGCGGCGATGTGGCTGTAGAAGACACTCGCGTAAAAGCCCTCATACCGGGCGATGGGGTTGTTGTCGTGCCAGTGGTGGGGGATCGCTTCGAACAGGGCCTGCACATGGGCGCGCAGGGCCGCGAAATCGCCGCCGACCAGGGTGTCGTAGAGTCGGCTCTGCGCCCGCTCGGCCGCCATGGGATCGCCCATCAGGCCCTTGAGCAGCGCGTCGTTGAGCGCGGTCTGCACCTCCAGGTTCGGGTAGCCCAGGGTGTGCTCGATGCGCGCCCCGGTGCGCCGCGAGCCGTGGAAGGTCAGGTAGCCGGTCTGCCACAGCAGGGCCTCGGGGGCGATGTGCTCCACGTCGAAGGCCGAGAGCAGTGCCTCGGAACTGTGCAGCCGGGCCAGGTCCGGGGTGAAGAAGCCGCGCGCGGTGAGCAGGTCGACCAGGAAGGTCGGGGTGCCGGTCTCGAACCAGTACGACCGGAAGACCCGATCCTGAAAGAGCAACAGCAGGTCGAAGGGGTTGTAGACCACCTCGCCGGTCCAGTTGTAGCCGTTGTACCAGCGGCGCACCTCGGCGCGGTCGAGCCCCGGGAGTTCCGGCGCGAAGACCTGATCCACATCGGCTTGCGTGTAGCCGCACAGGGCCGAGTAGCGGGCATCGACTGTAATGTCGTTGAGGTTGTTGAGCCCGGAGAAGATGCTGACCAAGCTGGGCTTACTGACCCCGGTCAGGAAGACAAAACGCAGATGGGCATCGTTGTCCTTGAGCACCGAATAGAGATTGCGCAGCCCGTCACGCATCTCCCGGGCCGCCTCCGGGCGGGTGAGATTGTCCAGGATCGGCTTGTCGGGCACTGGTTCAGTTTGGTTCTTCCTTATCCTTATGTTTTTGTAGTATTTTTATAACCTGGGCTGTCGAACTCTAAGGACCTCCTCCCACGAGAGTCCCTGCTGGAGAATCCCCAGAGCCACCGCAGGAACCTGTTTCGTCGTGAAGTGGCTGCGAATAAAGTTATGGACAATCCACAACATATCCAATGTTCTTTGCAAACCAGAAATGCTCTTCGCGTACGTATTCGTTCGGCGGCGATAAGCAGAATTCTTTCGCCGAAATGAAGCGTTCGATGCTTCCAAATGATTAGCATGAATATCGGCTGGCGTCACATCTTGATCGGTTTCTGGATGCTCCGGATGAGGGGTTTCGTATTTGGGACGCGAGTGCCCCGTTCTATCAGTTCCTTTCCCTTTATTCTTAAGGCGCACCTTCACACCGCGACGAAGCACTTTCGGTGGGCGGCCGCGTTTTCCGGTTCGCAATACTTCGTGGCAAATTTCAAACAGGAGATTGCCATACCGACGTTCCCCGTCGGTGACTAGAGTGACATCGCCAGTACGCAGAATGACATCTCTAAGTATTTGTATTGCATATGAAAATAGACTGCGATCCTTTTTCCCGCACTGAAGCGCCCAGATAAATCGACTTGCCCTTTCCATCAGTACGATCGTCCAGCCTTCACAATCCTCCGGGGGGACATTCCTATTCACTTTCGTATAAAGCTCATCACCTTCGATCAGTTGCTCAATAAAGGTGTGCGTCAGGGCATATATGACCAGCACATCCTTGCAATCGGCCAGGCGACGCTCCCATAGGAGCAACGTATTCTTCGCAATCGCGAAGGCCCGGCAGGCGGCGTTCAAGCCGATCCCCTCAGTGCGCGTTTTGAGCACTTGAATGATGAAGCTGGTCGGTTTCCTGAGCCCCTCGATAAGGGTGGCTTTGGTCTCGGAAAAGAGCCTATTGCAACTTTGACATCGCCACAGCAAACGCGTACCGTTATGACCGGTTTGATACGTCTTGTGATGCCGACAATTCTGTGAATTGCAATGAGGGCATGTCCATTGTCCGTTCAAGAAGTTCTCACTTATTCAAAAAGTGACGGAAACCCGCGCCGAACTAGATATATTACATATATTTCAATGTCTTGTAAACAGGAATTATACTGAACCAGTGCCGCGCCGCACCCCAGTGCGGCGCGATCTCGCAGATCACCCCACCGGGGTGGGGGCGGACTTTGCTCCTGGCTCCCGCGCTCCAGCGTGGGAGCAAGTGCGGGCGCTCTGCGCCCAGTCCCAACACCGGACGCGGGAGCGCCCGCACGGCATTCCCACGCTGGAGCGTGGGAACGAGACTAGGCCGTGCAAAATGCCGCGGCGTCGAGGGTTGCCGCGGCGTCGCAGCGCGGCCGGAGGCCGCTCTCACGGGCGACTTTTTTCTTGCGGGGTGGCTGGGGTTCCTGCCGTGGCCGTCAGCCGCGATGCCAGGCGGCGGTCATCCGCGGCGCTCGGGGAATCTGCGCGGGCTTGTCGCGGCTGAAGCCGCTCCCACCGGGGCGGGGGCGGACTTTCACGGCAAGGCGTGGCGCGCGCGGCGGCCGACCTAAGGCGGCAGGGTCTCGATCAGGAGCAGGAGCTCGCCGGACATGGCGTAGTCGAGCCCCGGGGTCTGGGCGAGGGCGGGGTCGCGGCTGCCGGTGCAGATGGCATTGAGCGCATCGAGAAATGGGCCGAACTGCTCCGGCAGGTTCGGGGCCTGGGCAAGCTCGGTGAGCAGTGCGTGGGCCTGGGCCGGGTCGCGGGCGCGCAGCCGCTCCGCGACGGCGAGCACGATGCGGCCGTCGGTAAAGTGGTTCTCGCCGCCGGCGCGGCGGTAGTCGAGATAGGCGGAGAGTGCCTTGGACCTGGCCGAGGCGGCGGCATCGGGGTTGTTGGCGTCGGTCTCGATAGCGGCGAGGATGGCCCAGGTCTTCCAGGGCTCCGCGGCATCGCCGAACTGGGCCTTGCACTCGATCGCCCGTTGGATCTCCCCGCGCGCCTCGTCGAGTCGCCGCAGCCAGCGCAACGTCGCGCCGAGATTGCTCCTGGCGCGGCCCTCGCCCGCCGTATTGCCGGTTCGGACATAGAGGTCCGCGGACTGCCGGTAGAAGGCCGCCGCGTCCTCGGGGCGGCTCAGGACATCTTGGTACAGATTACCTTGGTTATTCAACGTGTCCGCTTGCGCGGCGGTATCGCCGATCCGCACGTTGAGCGCCAGTGATCGCCGGTAGGCATCCTCGGCCGACTCCGGATTGCCCGACGCCTGATAGGCCATGCCGGTCCGATGCCAGCTCGTTGCGACGCTGCCCGGCTCGTCCAACCGGACGAAGCGCTCGCGGGCCACGGCGTAGGCCGCGACCGCCTCCGGGTAACAGCGCTGCTGCAACCGGACCGTACCGAGTTGGCACTTACCGAGCGCGACAGCGCGCTCGTCGCCGCGCCGCTCGTCGAGTGCGATGGATTCCTCGTAGGTCGCCGCCGACTCGTCGAGCCGACCCAGGTGCAGAAGGCAGCCGCCCCGCTCGGAGAGGCAGACGGACGCCATCCAATCGGCCGCGCGGCTCTGGCGATTTCGCACGATGGTCCTGAACCGCTGCCGCGCCTCGTCCAGCAGCGGCAGCGCCCGCTCAGATCCGCCATCAGTGTTGTGTACCTGGGCCAGCAACATGCGGGCCATGGCCAGATCGTAATCGGCGTCCGGATAGGCCGACTCGCCCGCCGCCCGGGCGCGCCGCAGCAGGGCCTCGGCCCCGGCGAGCGCCTCGCGCAGCCGTCCGCCGGCCCGTTGTTGCTCGATACGGGGCCCCTCCGCAAGAAACCGGGCATGGGTCCAGTCGTCGCCTGGTTGCCGCGCGAGCGCCTGCGCCGCGGCATCGCGCGCCTGCCCGACCCGCTCGAGTAGCCGCGGTCGGCCGGTGAATTGCAG
This sequence comes from Candidatus Thiodictyon syntrophicum, assembly GCF_002813775.1. Classification (NCBI taxonomy): domain Bacteria; kingdom Pseudomonadati; phylum Pseudomonadota; class Gammaproteobacteria; order Chromatiales; family Chromatiaceae; genus Thiodictyon; species Candidatus Thiodictyon syntrophicum. The sequence continues at coordinate 3,400,527 of NZ_CP020370.1, read as the reverse complement.
CAATTGATACAGTGACGTGGTGAGGTCGATGGTCGCCTCGGCATCCCCGGCCCCCTGCACCCAATCAAGCAGCGCGAACAGGTTGGGGATCTCCATCACCGTCAGGGTCGCGGCCATCGCGGCCTGCCGACTGCTCTGCTGGACCAGAAACTCGACATACTGCCCCATCGACTCCGCCCAGCGCCCGGCGAGCGTCTCCCGCTCGTCCGGCGCCAACCGTCCGCGCAGATAGGGGCAGAGCGCCGGGTTCAGGGTCAGATAGTTGTAGGGATCGGCGGTGGCGAGCCCGGTGCGGGACAGGTCCTCGGCGAGCGCCTGGCAGTCGTTCATCTCCCAGCCGGTCATGACTTGCAACACGGCCGGATGGAGGCCGCCATGAAAGACGCCCAGCACCGCCGCCCGCTCCCGGTTGACCGGCGCCAGCCGCTCCAAGGACAGCTCGACGCTCGCATAGACCGAGCGCTCGCGGCTGCCCGGGTAACGGCGGTCCATCTCGGCCATCAGCTCTGTCAGGCGCGCGCGGGTGCGCTCGACCCCGAGCGCGCGCAGCGAGGGCGCGAGCAGGGCGAGCGTGCGGGCATGTCCGTGGACCGCCTCGACCAGCGCGTCGATCGACTCGCGGGTCGCTGCGTCCGCGGCACCCGGGCGGTGGTCGCGGGCGCCCTCCAGCGCCCGCTCGACCAGCCGCACCGCGTCCTCGGGCGCGAGCCGCTCCAGTTCCCGGCAGCGCCGCTCGGCCGCGAAGGGTGCGGGCAGGGTCTCGCGGCTGGTGAAGATCAGCCGGGTGTCGCCGGTCCCGAGCAGCCGGTCGCAGAGGGCGAGGATGGCCGCGAGCGCGTCGCGGGCGTCGTCGCGCAGGGCCTCCGGGGTCTGCTCCGCCAGATAGGGCGGGGGCAGGATGGTCTCCAGGTTGTCGATGACCAGGGGTCGGCTGCTCGGCCAGGGCGCGTTCGAGGGGGAGGATGGCTTGCTCGAGGTCCGGTAGCGGGTCGCGGGCGGTTGCCGCACTGGGGTGCGGCGGCCCCAGGGCGGCGACGGAATAGCCTTGGCCGGCCAGTTGGCGGCCGAGGGCGTCGAGCACGGCGGCGGCGTGGCTATGGGTCTCGACCGAGACGAAGGCGGTGCGGCGGATCTGGCCGGAGCGCACCAGCCAGCGGGCGAGTTCGCAGGCGAGCGCGGTCTTGCCCTCCCCGCCCTGGCCGCGGATCAGGGCCCAGCGCTCCGGCTTGGAGGCGCCGGCGGCCCGCGGGCGGAGCATCCGCTCCAGGGCCAGCAGATCCCTGCTGCGCCCGACGAAGCCGGTCTCGGGCGGCTCGGGGAGCGCGCCGAGTCGGGACTTGAGGATGGTCCGCAGGTCCTCGCGCACCTGGGGGGCGAGCCGCGAGAGGTCGGCAGGCGCGAAGAGCGGCGGGTCGGCCTGGCCCTGGTAGAGGACCGGGACGAACCAGTCGGCGAGGCGCAGGTCACCGGTGCCCAAGACCTGGCCGCGGAAGTCGTCGTCCTTGAGCCCGCGCTGGCCCTCCAGCATGGCGTCGCCGACCCGGCGGCCCGCGGCGAGCGCCCCGTAGAAGGCGTGTACGAAGCGCCTGGCGGTCTCGACCAGCACCGAGTGGCTCATGGCGACCACCGAGCCGACCCCGACCTTGAGCAGCCCCGCGGCGACGGATTCGGAGGCGTCCTGGGCCTGGGCGCTCTGGCAGGCATCCAGAAAGACCAGCGGGATGCGGTGGTCGCGCAGCATCGGACCCAGGGTGTCGGTGTGCACCAAGAGATGCCGGCGCCCGTCCGGGCGGTCGCGGTCGCGCGGGTCCTCGAAGCAGAGACCGCCCAGGCCCACCCGGCGGTCGTAGATCCCGTGGCCGTCGAAATGGACGCAGTGGTAGGGGGTGCCCGCATCGAAGGCGCGTTTGAGTTCCGCGCTCAGGGCCGGGAAGGTCGGGGGCTCAAGGAGGCGCAGATCGACCAGGCCGCCCAGGTGCTCCATGGTCTCGACCAGCGGTAGGCTGCTCGCGCGGTGGTCGATATAGCCGCAGGCCTCGTCTTCCGGGCGGGCGACGATCAGCAGGATGCGGATGGGGGCGGCGGCGAGGGGCTGGCCTTCAGTCGGTGCCGGGTCTTGGTCTTGCGGGCCCGGCAGGCGGCGGCGGACCCGGGTCGGGCGGGCGCCTTGGAAGAGGAATCCTTGGCCGTCGTGGAGCAGTTCCCAGGGGAGGGCCAGCAGGGCGGTATAAGGAGCCGGGGCGTCCCGCCCCGGGGCCTCGCGGGCGGGACGCCCGCGCTCCTCTACCGAAAAGCGTCGCCCGGCATGGGGGTCAGCGGCGGACCAGGCGCGCAAGACCTCCCGGGTCTGCGCGGGCGGCAATGCGGCCTGGTGGAGTGCTTGGCCCCATTCGACCAGGCTTTGCTCGACCCGGCGTGCCCGGTCCTGGAAATAGGTGCTCGGCCAGACGGCGTATTTCTCCAGATACCAACGCAGTTCCTCGGTCTCGATGGGGCCTAATGGGGCGACCAGGCGCCAGGTGACTGGGGCCGCGATTGGCGTTTGGTCGGGCGGCGTTTGGTCCGCACAGCGGACCCTACGGGATGGCCCCGCGCCGGTAGGGTCCGCTGTGCGGACCATAGGCGTCGCCGTCGCGGCCCGTGCCGCCGTAGGGTCCGCTATGCGGACCTTCCCACCAGCGGCCTCGCGCGCATCCGCCCGAGCATCAAGCCCAGCGGGCTCGTAGATCAACCGGGCGGTCGCGCTGGCCCGGCGCACGCCCGGCTCGGACTCGTCGAACCCCAGGTCGGTCAGTTCCAGGACCAGTTCTTCGAGCGGGCCGGTCTCGAGTCGGGGCGCGGGAAGACGGTCGGCCGGTGCGCGCTTGTGCAGCGCGACCAGGATCGCGTTCAGGGCCGATTCGATCCCGCCCGGGCGGCTGTCGAGGAGGATATAGATCGGCTCGTGGCCGAGTTCGGTCTCCAGCGCGCCGAGCCGGGTGCCGTCGAGTGCGAGCGGGACTATTGGATAAGGGTCGGGTGCGGGCGGCGGGCGGTCCTGGGCGCGGCGCTTGACGAGACCGGCGGTCAGCCGGTCCAGCCAGCCCGGGGCCTTGGCGCCCCGACGACCGCGCTGCACCTGGATGGCGTGGCGCAGTTCGGCCAGCACCCATTTCGATTCCAGGGCCTTGGGACTGACCAGCACCGCGAACCCGGCGGCCGAGTCGATGGCGGTGCGGATCGAAGGCCCCAGCGGGTCGCCGCCGCGCAGCTCGCGCGAATCGATCCACAGTTCCTGGCCCAGATCGGCCAACGCCTGCTGGAGCGCGCGCACCGTCGGGTCGTCGTGCGAACTGTGCGAGAGAAAAACCTTGGACATGGCGGGTCGGCTCCGGGGTCCCTGCGGGTGGCTCGGCGGGGGGACGTTATGCGCAATACCCTGACGATACCAGTTCTCGGATGTGGTCTCCAAACCGGCGGGTGGATAAGCGCGAGCCGCATCCACCGCGGCGCTGGAGTCGGTGGATGCGGCGCGCGCGGGGGCAGTGCCCAGTCTGGGGCACCGCGCGGCGCGCCTTATCCACCCTACGGCCGGCGGTCGCTCGCGAGACCGGGCCGCACTGGGGTGCGGCGCTCCCAGCGTCCCAGCGGGCTTGAGCGCGTGCGCTCGCCGGTGCGGCTTGGCCGGGATGATGATCAAGGCTGGCCCTGCACTTTCATCGATCTGGTTTTTTTGGTGTTCTTTGTGTCTTGGTGCGAGGTCGGGGGTGGGCGGTTCGGGCAGGGAGCGAGGCCATCCCGCCGTATCAAGGCGGGATAACCGCCGGTGGCCGCGGTACGAAGCAGCACACCCGCCCGGTCTCGTCCAGGCGCACCTGGCAGGCGGTGGACAGGTGTTCGCGCAGACGTTTGCGCGCCCGCTGCACCCGCGACTTGGCGCCGGGCAGGGTCAGGCCCTTGCGTTGCGCACTCGTGCCGGCCCCAGGCGGTCATCAGGCAGGACACGCGATCACCGTGTCAACTGCGACAGTCCGTCGACACCCACCGGCGCCTCGGGCAGCCACGGGACCAGGGCGCAACGCGGGCTGAGTTGGTCGGCGACCCGGCGGATGAAGGGGATCTCCGCGGCGCCGCGTTCGCGCAACAGCGGGTGCCGGGTACCGCTGGCCAGCAGGCTCTGGTTGATCACCCAGGCGAAGGGCGCGATGCCGGCGCGCGCCAGGTCGGCCTGCAGGCGTTCGGCCTCGTGTACCGGCGTGGCCTCCGCCAGGGTGACGATGAGCACGCGCGTGAGCGCCGGGTCGCGCAGCCGCGGGAGCAGTTGCCGCACCGCTTCGGGCATCTCGCCCTGGGTGCGCGAGACCTCCCGATGGTAGGCCTCGGCGGCGTCGAGCAGCAGGATGGTGTGCCCGGTGGGGGCGGTGTCGAGCACGACGAAGCTGTCCTGGCCGGCGTCCACGGCGCGGGCGAAGGCGCGGAAGACGGCGATCTCCTCCGTGCAGGGGGAGCGCAGGTCCTCCTCCAGCATGGCCCGGCCGTTGGCGTCCAGGGTGGGGCCGGCCTTGGCGAGCACCTCGGCCTGGTAGCGGGCGACCTCGGCCGCCGGGTCGATCCGGCCGACGCTCAAGCCCGGGACCGACGCTTGGATCGCCGCGGCGACATGGGCGGCCGGATCGGTGGTGGACAACTGCACCGCGTGCCCGCGCCGGGCGAGCGCGACGGCGATGGCCGCCGCCACGGTGGTCTTGCCCACCCCGCCCTTGCCCATGGTCAGGATGACGCCGCGGCCGGCTTGGGCCAACTCGTCCACCAGGGTCGAGAGCCCGGCCGGCAAGGCGGTTTCGGTTTCGATCGTCAACGCGGGCGGCGCGGCCCGCGCGGGGTCTGCCATCAGGCGCAGGGCCTTGAGCCCGACGGTCCCCAGTGCGAGCAGCGGCGTGCTGCTGACCGGCAACGCCGCCAGGTCGACCGGCATCCCGGCCAGGGCCGCGGCCCCGCGCGCCATCATCGCCCGCGCGATCGGGTCATCGGTCGCGGCGACGGCCAGGACGCCGTTGAGCGCGAGTTGCAGGTTGCGCACGCCGAGCGCCGCCAGTTCCTCGCGGGTGCGTTCGGCCTCGCGCAGGGCGGAGACATCCGGCCGGCTGACCAGCACCACCGTCGTCTCCGCGGGGTCGGCCAGGCGCGCGACGGTCGCGGCATAGAGCGCCTTCTGTTTCTCCAGCCCGGCCAGCGGGCCGAGACAGGAGGCCCCGCCGGTGGAGGAGTCGATGAACTCACTCCAAGCCGAGGGCAGGGTCAGCAGGCGCAGGGTATGGCCGGTGGGGGCGGTGTCGAAGATCACATGATCGAACTGGACCGTCGCGGCGGGCTCACCCAGGAGCTTCGAGAACTCGTCGAAGGCGGCGATCTCGACCGTGCAGGCGCCGGAGAATTGCTCCTCCATGCTGGCGATGGCCGCCGCCGGCAGGAGGCCGCGGTAGGGGGCGACCATGCGTTCCCGGTAGTCGTGGGCCGCCGCCTCGGGGTCGATGTTGAGCGCGCAGAGCCCCGCGGCACCTGGGACCGCCGTCGGCGTCTGCCCCAGCGCGACCCCCAGGACCTCATCGAGATTGGACGCGGGGTCGGTGCTGACGATCAGCACGCGCCGCCCGCTGTCGGCCAATGCGAGACCGGTGGCGCAGGCAAGCGAGGTCTTGCCCACCCCGCCCTTGCCGGTAAAGAACAGGTGGCGGGTCGCAAGCGCGGGGAGGGCCATCAGCAGCACCCGCCGCTGGGCGTGCAGCAACCGCCGCCAACCTGGACGCGCAACGGGTCCGTCGGCGCCTGGGTGGCCGCCGTGTCCAGCGCCAACTTCTGCACCAACTGGGCGCGCGAGAGGTAGGCCCCGGTGGCGACCACGCGGCCGTCGACCAGGGTCACCGGCAGGCGCTCCATCCCCGCCTCCAGTTCCTTGAGTACCGCCGGGTTCGCAGCGAACGCCTGGGGTTCCTGCGACAGGTTGTGGCGGCTGACCGCGACCCCCTGCCCTGCCAGCCATTGCAGGTCGGCATTGAAGGCGACCAGGACGGGATCGACCTCGACACCGCAGACGCCGGTGGAACAACACATGGCGGGATCGTAGATTTCGAGCTTTTTCATGAAACTCACTCTGGTTCAACAGATTAAGAATTTAGCCGCAAATGAACGCTAATAAACGCAAATAATCCGGATGCCGACAAGTGCATCGCGGCCGCAATCATCGTTGCGGCTTCTTATTCGCGTTCATTTGCGTTAATTTGCGGCAACATTTCCTCGTGTGTCAGCCTCGTACCACCCCTTGCTGGCATTGACCACCCGGACCACCAGCAGCATCACCGGCACTTCGATCAGCACGCCGACCACGGTCGCCAGCGCGGCGCCGGACTTGAAGCCGAACAGGCTGATCGCCGCCGCCACTGCCAATTCAAAGAAGTTGGAGGCACCGATCAGGGCCGAGGGGCCGGCGACCGAGTGCTTCTCGCCGACCAGCCGGTTGAGCCCGTAGGCCAGCCCGGAATTGAAGAAGACCTGGATCAGGATGGGCACCGCCAGGATGGCGATCACCAGCGGTTGCTCGATAATCGCCTGGCCCTGGAAGGCGAACAGCAGCACCAGGGTGGCGAGCAGGGCGAGGATGGAGGCGTGCCCGAGGGTGGCCAGGGTCAGGTCGAACCGCTCCTGTCCCTGTTTGAGCAGAAACCAGCGCCACGCCTGGGCCAGTGCCACGGGGATCACGATATAGAGCACGACCGAGGTGAGTAAGGTATCCCAGGGCACGACGATGGCCGAGAGCCCGAGCAGCAGCGCCACGATCGGCGCGAAGGCGAAGATCATGATGCTGTCGTTGAGCGCGACCTGAGACAGCGTGAAGTAGGGATCGCCATCGCACAGCCGACTCCAGACGAAGACCATCGCGGTGCAGGGCGCCGCGGCCAGCAGGATGAGTCCGGCCACGTAGCTGTCGAGTTGCTCCGCCGGCAGCCATTGGGCGAAGACCCCGCGGATCAGGAGCCACGCCAGCAGCGCCATGGAGAAGGGCTTGACCGCCCAGTTCACGAACAGGGTGACACCGATGCCCTTCCAATGGGACTTGACCTGATGCAAGGCCCCGAAGTCGATCTTCATCAGCATCGGGATGATCATCACCCAGATGAGCAGGCCCACCGGCAGATTGACCTGAGCGACTTCCAGACGCCCGATGGCCTGAAAGACGCCCGGAAACACCTGGCCCAGCCCGATGCCGACCAGGATGCAGAGCGCGACCCAGACCGTCAGATAGCGCTCGAAGACGCTCAGCCGCTTGCCGGCCGCGGCGCGGGCCTGGCCGTCACATTGCGCGCTCACTGGGCGCACTCCGCATGGATGCGCCGCGCCGCGGACCGCCGGTCATCCGGGGTCATGGCTTCCAATGGCTCGGCAAGCAGGGCGCGGATACGGCATTCCAATTCGCTGTAGGCGACCTCGAAGGCGGCGCGGCGCGCCTCCATGGGCTCCACATGGGCCGGGTCGTCAATGCCCCAATGGGCGGTTACCGGGTGACCGGGCCACACCGGGCAGGTCTCGCCCGCGGCACTGCCGCAGACGGTGATGATCAGGTCGAACTGCGGCGCATCGGGGGCGGCGAACTCGTCCCAGGACTTGCTGCGCGCCTCCGGTAGCGGTACGCCGTGGGCCGCGAGCGTCTCCAGGGCGACCGGATTGACCCGCCCGGACGGCTGGCTGCCGGCGGACCAGGCGCGCACCCGCCCCGCCCCCAAGTGGTTGAACAGGGCCTCGCCCAGGATCGAGCGGGCGGAATTGCCGGTGCAGAGCACCAGGAGATTGAGCGCAACGGGGTCAGTCATCGATTACTCCTTCGGGAGGCAGCGGTTGAGATCGCCGCCGCAGCAGTTTTCGGTCAGGAAGGCGACCAGGGCGTGGATCGCGGTGACCTCGGCCCGGTAGCGCACGAACCGGCCCTCCTGGACCGCGCTCACCAGTCCTGCCTGCGCCAAGGTCTTGAGGTGAAAGGACAGGGTCGGCGCCGGCAGGCCGAGTTGCTCGCCGATGACACCGGCGGTCAGTCCCTCGGGGCCGTTCTGAACCAATAGGCGGAAGACGGCCAGGCGGCTGTCCTGGGCCAGGGCGGCGAGGGCGGAGACGGCGGTGTTGCTTTCCATGTTTCCAACATTATCGAAATATTGACGGCAACGCAAGCTCGACCGGTCGCATCGTTTCGGCTGCAAGGAGACAGGGAGTCGAGGCATTACCGTGAAAGTCAGTCCGGGACCCGGTGGGAGCGGCTTCAGCCGCGACGCGACCTCTAGCCCGCCATGGGCGTGCGTCTCCTGAGTCAGCGAATCTCGATAACACTCTCATGCCGCGATCAGGATCGGGTGTTGAGTCTGAACGGCAGCATATTCCAGGGCCGCAAAGATATCCTCCTCTTCCAGAAACGGATCTGGAACCAGGCAAAGCGGCCGACCCTGGCCCCTTGTGCCGCCGATTTGCACGGCGCACCAAAAATGGTACGCTAGCAACCATGCCGCTTGAGCCGATCCTTGATGTCGTCTTTTTCCGGGCCGACGTCGGCACGGAACCCGTGCGTGACTGGCTCAAGAGCTTATCCAGGAACGACAAGGGTGCCATCGGTGCGGACCTGAAGACCGTCCAGTTCGGTTGGCCGGTCGGAATGCCGGTCGTCCGCAAGCTTGAGCCGGGGTTGTGGGAGGTGCGTTCGCGACTGGATCAGCGAATCGCACGCATCATCTTTACCGTGTCCGACCGCCGCATGGTTCTGCTGCATGGATTCATCAAGAAATCCCAGAAGACCCCGGCCAGTGACCTCGACCTGGCCAGGCACCGCAGAGCGGCGCTTGACCCCTGAACAAGCGGTGCATCAATGAACGAGCACATGGGTAGCAGCCTCGATTCCTTTCTTGGCGAGGAACAACTGCTTGCACAATCCGAAGCCATCGCCATCAAGCGCGTCATCGCCTTCCGGCTGGAGCAGGAAATGGCGCAACAGCAGTTGACCAAGGCCGACCTGGCGCGGCGCATGGGTACCAGCCGCAGCGCCCTGGATCGCCTACTGGACCCGGACAATACCTCCGTGACCCTGCTGACGCTGGAGAAGGCCGCCAAGGCGTTGGGGCGGCATATTCGCATCGAACTGGCGGCCTGACGGGAGTCCGCGGGACGCGGTGACGAATGAACCGCAGCGTTCGCACTCAGATGCGGTTCGAGCACGCAACGCACGCTACCTCCTGGAGTCCAAGGCTTCAGCCTTGGAGGGGCGCCAAGGCTGAAGCCTTGGACTCCAGTCGCCGGGAACGCGGGCCTCGATCAGCGTTCCGGCCACCGCGGTGTGTCGGTCGGCCTTCAGGCCGACCGACTGGGAGCGCCGCACCCCAGTGCGGCCCGGCCTGTCCGCAGCATGCAACGCAGCGGTCGCCAGCGAGATCGCGCCGCACTGGGGTGCGGTGCTCCCAGTGGCCGGGATTATGATCGAGGCCGGAACGCGGTCCGCGCGTGCGGCTTGACTCAATGGCAGCGGGTTCAGGGCCTCGGTACGGCGGCACTACCCCCAGGCGTCCGGGGCCAGCAGTGCCAGACCGAAATAGCGGTAGAAGGCATCCGCCTCGTCCGCGACCACGCTCGCCCAGGCACCGTCGAGCCGCTCACGGGTCGGCACCTCGTTGGGGTGAGCGCAGTCGTTGCGCAGCTTTCTGAGATCCTCCAGTGCCTGGGCGCGGGGCACCCGGACCAAGGGCGCGGGCGCGAGCAGGGGCGCGGGGTTGGGAAGCAGCGCGGCCATGACCCCGCGGACGAATTCGCGCAGTTGCCGTTCGGCTGGGGTTTCACCCGGTGACAGGCCCGTGATCGCCTTCTGGAGCCAGGCGACCATGGGCCCCAGGTCGAGCTGGCCCCGCTGGCCGTCGAGAAAGCCCAGGAGCGGGACCGCGATGTCGCGCTTGGCCTGCGCCAGTCCGAAATACTCGGCGGCCTTGACCGCGCCGCGCTCGGGTGCGCCCGCCCGCCAGTGCGCCCGCAGCGGCGCGAAGAGCCGGTGGCCCAGGCTCCACTCCACCGCGAGCCCCAGTTCCAGCCCGGCATAGCGCGCGAGCCCGTCCTCGCCCAGACAGCGCAGGGCCATGGCCAGGAAGCGCCGCTCCGGGTCCGCGAGCGCCTGGTCCCAGACCCGCCCGAGCAGGTCGCGCAGCCGGCCGCAGGCCTCGGCCAGCTCGCCGTCGGCGACCTTGCCGCTCTCCTCGGCCACCCGGTAGGCGAGCGCGGTGCCGATCTCGGACTCGATGCGCTCGCGCCCGGCGGGGTCGGCCGCGCGCCAGGCTTGGCTGCGCGCAGACCAGATCTCGGTCCAGGTATGGGCGAGCGCTTCGGCGAACCCCGACCAGCGGACCGGCAGACCCGCGACCAGGGTGCGCTGCATCGCGAGTGTCATCGACTCGAGGTCTTGCCCGGCCTGCTCGCGCGCCTGCCGGTCGGCCCGGGCGAGCCAGGCGTCCAGGGTCCCCTGGCGGTGCTCGGCGAAGGGCACCCAGACCGCGTCAAGCTCAGCGTCCAGCACCGGAAGCCAGCCGTCCCGGTCGGGAGGATCGGCCGGCGCGCCCGGGATCGGTGCGAAGAGCCGGTCGCGGAAGTCGCGCATCAGCCAGGCGTGCAGTGCATCGCTCTGCGCCAGCAGCCCCCGGGTGTCGGCCGCCCCCCGCGGCGAGTCGAACGCGAGGGTCATGAGCTTGCGGTCGAGCAGCAGGCCGGCGATCCAGCCGACCCGGGTGGCGATCCCAGCGCGGTCGGCATCCGTTGGCGCCTGCTGCACCAGGAGCGCGGCGGCGTCCTGCCGGCAGAGCCCGGCCGCAGTCCAGTCGCGGCGGCGGGCATGGAACTGCGCGAACGCAAGCCGGCCCTCGGGGTCCAGCGGGCGGGCGGCGAGATAGTCCTGGAGCACGCGCCGGGCCCCGTCCGGGTCGCCGCGCCGCTCCAGGTCCTCGGCTTGCATGCGCGCGCTCTCGGCGGTGCCGCCGAAATAGAGCGCGCGGATCTCGGCGAGGCGTTGGGCGGCCGGGACCAACTCGGCGGCGCGGTGCGATTGGCGCGGGGTTTGGAGATACTGGGCCATGCCCTGTTGCAGCGCGTTCACGGCGGAGCGGTGCATGGCGGCCGAGGCGGGGGCGCTGCCGGGCTGGTCGGGGTCCAGGTGCTCCAGGATGATCTCGGGGAGGAACTGGGGTTGGCGGGCGGCGAGGGAGCAGGTGAGGGTCACTCCGAACAGGATTTCGCGCAGTGGTCTCAGCGTATAGAGCCCATGGGATTCCAGCTCACGCAGACGGCTCAGTCCCTCGTCGGCCGAGTCCTGGGCGGCCATCGGGTCGTCGAGATGGAGCAAGGCGATGGCCTTGTTGTTGAAAGCCTTTGCTTCAGCCTCGGCGCGGTCGATCCGTAGCGCATCTTCCGGGCGATCTTCCGGAACGGCTGCAAGCCCGATCGCCTCGTCATAGACGTCCACCGCCGCCGCCAGCGCGGCCGGGGTGCCCTGGGCTCGAAGCGCGTTGCCCTTGTTCAAGCAGGCCGCGGCCAGGTCGCTGCGGTACTCGGCCACCGAGAGGTCGAGCCCCCGGCGCAGCCCGATCGCCTCGTCATGGGCGTCCACCGCCGCCGCCAGCGCGGCCGGGGTGCCTTGGGCTTGGAGCGCGTTGCCCTTGTTCGAGCAGGCCTTGGCCAGGTCGTTGCGGTACTCCGCCACCGAGAGGTCGAGCCCCCGGCGCAGCCCGATCGACTCGTCATAGGCGTCCACCGCCGCCGCCAGCGCGGCCGGGCTGCCCTGGGCTGCGAGCGCGTTGCCCTTGTTCGAGCAGGCCGTGGCCAGGGCGTTGTGGTACTCGGCCACCGACGGGTCGAGCCCCCGACGCAGGCCGATCGCCTCGTTATGGGCGTCCACCGCCGCCGCCAGCGCAGCCGGGGTGCCCTGGGCTGCGAGCGCGATGCCCTTGTTGGTGTAGGCCGCGGCCAGGGCGTTGCGGTACTCGGCCACCGAGAGATCGAGTCCCTGGAAGAGCCCGATCGCCTCGTCATGGGCGGCCACCGCCGCCGCCAGCGCAGCCGGGGTGCCCTGGGCTGCGAGCGCGATGCCCTTGTTCGTGTGGGCCCCGGCCAGGTCGCTGCGGTACTCGGCCACCGAGAGGTCGAGCCCCCGGCGCAGCCCGATCGCCTCGTCATGGGCGGCCACCGCCGCCGCCAGCGCGGCCGGAGTACCCTGGGCTGCGAGCGCGTTGCCTTTGTTTGAGCAGGCCGCGGCCAGGGCGTTGCGGTACTTGGCCACCGAGAGGTCAAGCCCCCGGCGCAGCCCGATCGCCTCGTCATGGGCGTCCACCGCCGCCGCCAACGCAGCCGGAGTGCCCTGGGCTGCGAGCACGGTGCCCTTGTTCGAGCAGGCCGTGGCCAGGTCGTTGCGGTACTGGGCCACCGAGAGGTCGAGCCTCCGGAGCAGCCTGATCGCCTCGTCATAGGCGTCTACCGCCACCCCCAGCGTGGCCGGGGTCGCAAGCTTCCCGAGTGCGATGCCTTTTCCGTTGTGGGCCACCGCCAGTTCCCGCCGCTCCTCAGGCGCCGACAAGTCGAGCACAGCACCCAGCACAATCACCTCGTCGTAGGCCGCCACCGCGGCGGCGAGCGACTCCGGATCGCCCTGCTCGGCGAGCCGAGCCGCCCGCTCGATGAGCGTGCGACAGGTCTTCAACGCGGTTTCGTCCCGTGCAGCATCCGCGACCTGGCCAAAATCGATCGTCGCACTGACCAAGACTGGCTGCGACGCGCCTTGCCACCACCCGCAGGAGTAGTCGGAGCCGTCGGATAGAGAGGCTTTCTCTTCGCTCATGGCTTACCTTCTCTTGGGATTTTCCCCGATTAAACACAAGCCCCGATCCTTCGTACATGAGTGCTCTGGTCCGCACAGCGGACCCTACGGGGGCGGGGCCGTAGGGTCCGCTGTGCGGACCGCAGACCTCGCCGTTGGCTGATCGGTCGGGATTATGACCGAGGCCGGGCATCCCGTCCGCCGGGACGACCCGCCGACATTGGTCAACCCCCGGTCTGGGCCATAAAGCGAACAACCTGCGCGGGCCGTTCATTGAATTCGTGGCGCTCGGGTTTGCGCGTGATCGCTTCGCGCAGGTGCGCGGCCAGGTCCTCGTCCGTGACGCCGGCGCGCAGCAGGGCCCGCAAGGGATAGCTGTTCTCCTGGCCCAGGCACAGATGCAGGGTGCCGTCCACGGTGAGTCGGACCCGGTTGCAGGTCGCGCAGAAATGTTGGGACAGCGGGGTGATGAAGCCGACGCGGGTGTCGCTCGCACCGAGGCGGTAATAGCGTGCCGGGCCGCCGCCGGGCAGCAGGTCCGGGATCAGTGGGTAGCGACGCTCCAGGCGTTCCTTGATCCGGCGCAGGTCGACATACTGGTTTTGGGCGGCCTGGCCGGTACTGCCCATGGGCATGGTCTCGATGAGACGCAGGGTGAAGCCATGCTGGGCGCAGAACTCTAGGAGCTGCTCGACCTCCCCGTCGTTGACCCCCGCCATGACGACGGTGTTGATGCGGATCGGCTTGAATCCCGCCCGGCGGGCGGCGGCAAGACCGCGCAATACCTGGTCGAGCCGCCCCCCGGTCACCTGGGCAAAGACCTCGGGCCGCAGGCTGTCGAGGCTGGCATTCAGGCGCCGCACGCCGGCCTGATAGAGGGGTTCGGCCAAGGCCTCCATCCGGGTGCAGTTGCTGGACAGGGACAGATCGTCCAGGCCCGGCAGGGCGGCCAGGCGCGCGGCGAGCCGCGGCAGGTCGCGCCGCACCAGGGGTTCGCCGCCGGTCAGGCGGACATGGCGGACGCCGAGCCGGGTGAAGACGCCCACCACGCGCGTGATCTCGGCGAAATCGAGCCAGTGTTCGGGCTCCTCGAAGCCCTTGAAGCCTTTGGGCAGGCAGTAACCGCAGCGCAGGTCGCAGCGGTCGGTGACGGAGAGGCGCAGATAGGCGATCCGGCGGCCGAAGGGGTCGGTCAAGGGTTCGGTCATCGGCTCGGTCGTCATGGCGCTGGTCTTTTCATCGACTTGCCTCTCGCTGGTTGAACGTTGCGGACGGGGCGGCGGCCCGGCCTCGATCATAACTGCGGCCACGCGCCCGTGCGACAACCCGTCGCGGCCGGGGGGCCGCTCCTACGCCGTAGGGGCGACCCCCGGCCGCGACCGGCGGCCGGGTCCGATGACTCAGGTCGTCAGGAACCGCCGCCGCTTGGTGGTAGAGATCGATGTTGACCACGAAGAGCCCGCCGCGGTGCTCCGTGCATGGTGCGCTTGCGCGTGCCATCGGCCTTGGGGGCATAGGCCCAGTCGGCGGCCTTCTGAAGACCGGCGACCGGCACCCCGGTGATCTTGCTGCAATCCTTCAGGCTCAAACGGTTGGCGGCCAGGGCCGTGTCGAAGCCGCTGGTGTGGGCCGCGATTCCTGTTTCTTCTTGATACTGAGCCCGGTCATGTTGGGCATGGCGTGGGCGAGGAAGTAGTTGGTCTGGGTCTCGTAGCCGTTGGCACCGAAACAGGGTGTCGGCGACCTCGGAATCCTCATCCTTGAGGGCATGATCCGAATTGGTCTCCACCCAGTCGTCGCCGGTAAAGAGCTTGGGATAGGAGAGGCGCTGGCGGGAGGACCCCTCGCCGCTGTACATGACGCTCGCCATCTGCCCGCCGCGGGTCGATGACAGTCCCTTCGTGCGTTACCGAACGGTAACGAGGCTTTGGCCTGCTGGCCGGATCGACAGTCAGACTTGCTGAGCCAAGGCGTAGCGTACGACCTCATTACTCAGCCAGATCCCGTGTTCACGCATCCGCTCGATGGCCTCGGGAACAGAAACATCGTAGCCACTCTGCCGGGCCTTGATCAGGACACCGACGATCTCTTCACAGACCTCCAGAGGCACGACCACCCGGTCATAAAGCGTGCGCAGGATATCGAGATTGCCAACACCGACCGCTAAGGCAATCAATGGCGTAGTATTGGTGACGAGTGAATGTACTATATCAGGCATTGGCAATATCCGATGCCAGGTCTTCCGGACTCAGGTCGATCACCGCAACACCATAGCGGTGCAACTGCATGAGAAAGGCGACCCGGCTGACACCGACCAGCGTTGCCGCCATGCCGGATGAGAGCCGCTTCATTTCATAGAGCTTGACGGCCATAGCCATCTTGGCTTCCTGAGCGAACGCCTCGGGCGTACACTGCAAGGCGTCCGGCAGATTGGGGGGGACTTGAACATGAATATGCATGGCGATACTCCCGGCGTTCCGATCAAATCAGCTTGGTAGTCTATGGTTGAGATGAGACACGACCACGAGACTGTTGGGGTTCGTTCTTCACCCCAACGGTCATGATCGGCTCGCTCACCCCCGCCCATGACAGTCCGCCTATCCTTAGTCGTAGGGTACGCATCGCGTACCCGCCAAGCTGCCACGACCGCCGGAGCCGGGTACTCGATGCGTACCCTACAGCTACCGGACGCTCTCACGGACCGGGCGTCGTTGTCGTTGTCGTTGTCGTAATCGTGGTCGGATTATTCGATTACGACAACGACAACGACAGCGTACCCGGGATCTCGGTCACCACATCAGTTCTGATCGCACCTTCTCCGACCCGCGGTGTCGTTGGGAGAATGTTGCGTCATAGGGCTTGGGCTCCTAGCCACGCGAGTGGGCGCCATGTTACAAAAGGGTAACACCAAACCCTGAACCTGTCTTCCAGGGCGGGGTTCACCGCTACACAGGGACACGCCTGACCATGATCTCCCGTCGCGAACTGCTCGGCGCCCTCTTCGCCTTGGGTGCCGGTCGGGCTGTCCGTGTGGAGCCCGCGCCCGCCAAGGGCACGGGGGCAAGCGCCCCCCCTGCGCTTGGGCCTCACCCCCCTGGCAGACCTGAAAGGCGGGCTCTTCGCCTGGTCCGACCCGGACTCGAATTCCGGCTATGACATCCACCTGCCCGACTGCTCCGGGATGACGCTCTTCGAGCGCATCGGCCGGGAGGCGCACCGGACCCCGCCGTGCGTCTTCATCACCGGCTGCGGGAACATCGAGGACACGGTGCGGCTGCTGAAGCTCGGCGCCGCGGACTACCTGACCAAACCGCTGGACCCGACGGCGCTGGTGGACAAGCTGCGCATCCTGGTCCGGGAGACGGATCAGGCGCGGTCCCGGGAGACGCCCGACGCGGCGGCGGGGCCGGCGCCGGATGCGGGCGCGCGCGGGGCATCGCTGGGGATCTCGCCGGCCATGAGAAGGGCGCCTACACCGGCGCGGAGCGCCGCCGCGCCGGGGTCTTCGAGCGCGCGGGGATGGGCATCCTGTTCCTGGACGAGATCGGCGACATGCCGCTCGCCCTGCAATCGCGACTGCTGCGGGTGCTGCAATCGCGCAGCCTGACCCGGATCGGCGGCACCCAGAGCGTGAGCGTCCCGGCCCGTGTGGTCTGCGCGACGCACCAGGATCTGGGCGCCCTGGTACGGGCCGGCCGCTTCCGGGAGGACCTGTATTACCGGATCAGGGTCCTGGATCTGCGCCTGCCGCCACTGCGCGAGCGCCCGGAGGACGTCCTGTGGCTCGCGGAGCGCTTCGTTGCCGAGCATGGCCGGCGGTTCCCGCAGGAGCGCCGCACCCTGCACGGCGCCGACCGCGACCGGCTGCTGCGTTACCCCTGGCCGGGCAATGTGCGCGAACTGCACCACGCCCTGGAGCGCGCCTGCATCATGGGCTAGGGGGACGCGCTGGCCCTCGATCTGGAGTCGGCACTGGGACCCCCGGGGCCGGACCTGTCTCTGAGCGCTGGTCTCAAGGCCCAGGCCCAGTCGGGCGAACGCGCGGCGATCCTGGCCGAGCTCGCGGCGCAGGGCTATGCCATGGCGACCACCGCGGCGGCCTTGGGCGTCAGCCGCAAGACGCTGTGGCAGAAGATGAAGCGCTACGGCATTGCGCGCCCGCAACGGGCGGCCGATTGATCTGGTACACCCGGACGGAAATGCCCGGACCTTTGGAAAAAGCGTGTACCCGTAGGGTGCGCCGCGCGCACCGGGGCGCCGGCCCAGGCTCACGACGTTTCGTTCCACCGCAGCCTTGGAAGGTGCGCACGGCGCACCCTACGCCCTATAACTGCTCTTTCAGAGGCAAAATGGTGCGCGGAGGGGGACTCGAACCCCCACGGGTTGCCCCACTGGAACCTAAATCCAGGGCGTCTACCAATTCCGCCATCCGCGCTGAGAATGGACTTGGGTGTCGCCCGGTGATTCTACACCGGATCGGCGCCGCGGCGCCGCCGCGGTGGGCGCGGGCCGCGGGGCCGCTCAGTCCGCCACGGGTCCCAGTTGCCCGCGCCGTTTCATCAGGTTCACGATGCGCTCGGTCAGGATCAGCTCCAGCGCGTACATCATCTTGCCGCCGGGGATCACGAGCGTGTTGAAGCCGGTGATCCTGGTCCCGTCGATCAGGCCCTTGAGGTTGAGCTTGTACTCCACGCTGGGCTTGGGAGTCAGGAAGTGGATCATCACCAGACTCTGGTCGAAGGTCGGGATATTGTTGACACAGAAGGGGTTGGAGGTATCGGTCAGGGGGATGCGCTGGAAATTGATGTGGGTGGCGGAGAACTGGGGCAGGATGTAGTGCATGTAGTCGTACATGCGCCGGTAGATGGTGTACTGCACGTCCTCGTGGCTGTAGCCGCGCTCGCGGGTGTCGCGGTGGATCTTCTGCACCCACTCCAGATTGATGGTGGGACAGACGCCGATCAGCAGGTCCACCTCCTTGGACAGGTCGATTTCGCCCGCCACCACGCCGCCGTGCAGGCCCTCGTAGAACAGCAGGTCGGTGTCCTGCGGGAGCGGCTCCCAGGGGGTGAAGGTCCCGGGCTCGTGGCCGTAGCGCTGCGCCTCGTCCGCGTCGTGGACATAGTGCCGCCGCTCCCCGGTGCCGGAGCGGCTGTAGCTCTGGAACAGTTCCAACTGCTTGTCGAACAGATTGCCCTCGGGTCCGAAGTGGCTCAGGGTGCGGCCCTCGGCCTTCGCCTTGGCGAGTTCTTCCTTCATTTCCCGGCGGTTGTAGCGATGGAAGCTGTCGCCCTCGACCACCGCGGCGCGGGCGCCGATCCGATGGAAGATATGCTCCAGGGCATTCTTGACGGTACTGGTGCCGGCGCCGGACGATCCGGTCACGGCGACGATGGGGTGTTTGATCGACATCGGGCTCTACTCACAGGTCTTGCGGGGGCTGATCCTCCGAGGGGCGATTTTCGCCCCAGGGCAGCGCTATCGGCACAGGATACCGGGATTGGGGCGAGGACGGTGAACGACGCGGCGTTTTCCGCGTCAGGCCCGCGGTCCCGACCGGCTGAACACTCGGTGCTTGGGGGTGCGTGGCCCCTCCCCGCCTTGATCGTCGTTCCGGCCGGCAGCCACCTCTTGGAGTCCAAGGCTTCAGCCTTGGTCTTGTCCCTCCAAGGCTGAAGCCTTGGACTCCGACCCGGGGTGGCCGGAGCGATGATCAAGGCCCCCCTCCCCCAACGGGGGCCAAAGGCCACCACTGGCGAACCGAGCCATCGAGGAGGCCGTCGATCCCCCCATGCGCTCGGGCGGCATGACCACGAGCTTGTTCCCCGCACTATCGGCGATGTCGCTTAGATGACGGACGGTTCAGTGCGCGGGCGTGCGCGATGCTCTCCAACAGTTTACGTTCCAGCAACTCGCGGGGCGGCAGCTCGGTGAGGTAGCTGGCCACCCGGATCGACCCCTCGGCCAGCTCCAGCAGCTCGATCTGCTCCTCATTCTTGTCGGCGCAGAGGATCAGCCCGAGCGGCGGGTTCTCGCCGGGCTGGCGTTCGTAGCGGTCCAGCCAGCGCAGATAGATCTCCATCTGCCCCTTGTCGCGGGCATCGAAACGGCCCAGCTTGAGGTCGATGGCGACCAGCGCCCGCAACGCGCGGTGGAAGAACAGGAGATCGAGATAATAGTCGTCCGCGCCGATCGACATCCGTTTCTGGCGGGCGACGAAGGTGAAGCCCGAACCCAGCTCCAGCAGGAAGGTCTCAAGTTCCCGTAGGATCGAGGCTTCCAGAGCGGCCTCACTGAAATCTGCGGGCAGGTGCAGGAAGTCGAGGACGTAGGGGTCGCGGAATACCAGGTCGGGCGTGACCAGCCCCTCGTCACGCCGCGCATCAAGCGTCTGTGCGACCACGGCTGTGGGCTGTTTGGCGATAGCCGTGCGCTCAAACAGCAGCCCGTCCATTTTGGCCTTGAGCGTGCGCGTGCTCCAGCGCTCGATGCGACAGAGCTCAGTCTAGAAACTCCGCTTCAACTGATCCTCGATCGCTATCAGTTCCCGCAGGTGGGTCCAGCTCAATTGTGGCCGCACTGCGGCCACAATCTCGGCGTCCGGAAACACCTCGGTTAAGTGGACCTTTACGATTCACCTTGTTGCCGTTCATGTTGAGCACGCCCTTGTCGGCGACGAGTTCGTTGAACTCGCCACCTCGCCACCCATCGACTGGGCCATGCGGATCGCCTCACCTGCAGCGTGGTGACGCAGGGCGGCATCGCTGAACAGGCGCGGGTACACGGGGGCACTGGCGATGCTGCCCTCGTGGAGCGGCAGCGCCCGCAGCACCTGGTTCTCGTGGGTCAGCAGCAACTCAAGGACCTCGTGGTCCTCGAACGCCCCGAGACCGCTTGCGTTGAAGCGGTCCCGGAGTCGCTGCCGGTGGCCTTCCAGGTAGGACATGGGGCGGGGTGGTAGCTCAGCGCTCGTCGGTCGCTGCGGATGATCCACTCCAGCGCCGACCGGGCGCGCCCAATCGTCAACCTCCGCGATCGTGAAATTGCCTCTGGCGCGATCAGGCCGCGCCGGCGGCCGCCAGGTGTCGACGCGATGGGTAGGAGGCATCGCCCTGGATCAGGGACAGTTGCCGCCGGACCTCGGGCTGATCACCCAGGACCACCACGGTGGCGCCGACCTGGTGCAGGTCCCGGCTCAGCATCCGCAGGAGCGCGATCCCGGAATCGAAGACCCGATCGACCCGGGTCAGGTCCATGATGCAGGTCTTGAGCCGGCTTTGGAGTTGGGGCACGACCCCGCACACCGCGTGGGTGACGGTAAGATCGAGGTTGCCGTCGAAGGACAGGTCGAGCAGGGCCTCCTCCGGGACGAACGAGACGTTCATGGGCATGGTAATCATCCTCCGGTATTTCGCCGCGGGACCGATTTGCAAGGGTCCGCGGCGCTATTATTGTGTTCCGGGCTCGACCGGGGCCGCGGCGGGCGGGACAAGGGCGAGTTCGGGGCGGAGTCGGGCGACTCACTGGCGCGCGCGCCGGGGTCAGGCAGGTCATACATTGCCTGTCGGAAAGAACCCCAACGTGCAGTACCAATCATAGCCCCTGTTCGACCGCTCGTCCTGCAACATCGGCAGAAATTCGGCGAGCACTGATCCCAGCCCGGCGCCGGGCCGGCGGTTCCTGGCCCCCCGGCGGGCCGGTCGCGTCAACCCAAAAAGAGTATTTGGCCGCAAATAAACGCAAATAAGCGCAAATAAATCTGCTGGTTAGCATCGTCGTGGGCGTCACCCGGTCGGTAAACATGCAGTAAAGGCCAAGTCTCTGATTATTTGCGTCCATTAGCGTTCATTTGCGGCTAAACCGCTTTTTCTGGGGTCAAAGGCCCGGCGGGTGCCCGGCGCCCTCTGGTTGACCGGCACTGCGGGCAGCCGCGGCGGGCTGGCCGTGGACCAGTTCCCGCAGGCGCTGGAAGACGACATAGAGCATGGGGATGAGGAAGATGCCGAGGATGGACGCGGCCAACATGCCGCCGAACACGGCGGTACCCACGGCCCGCTGGCTGGCCTGACCGGCACCATCGGCAATGACCAGCGGGATCAGGCCGAGGATGAAGGCGAAGCTGGTCATGAGGACGGCGCGAATACGCAGGCGGGCGGCGGTGGTGGCGGCCTCCAGGATGGATTTGCCGTGGCGGCGCTGTTCCATGGCGAATTCGACGATGAGAATGGCATTCTTGCTCGCCAGTCCGATCAATACCACCAGGCCCACCTGGGCATAGAGGTCATTGGGCAGGCCGGTGAGGCGCAGGGCGATCATGGCGCCCAGCACGCCGACGATGACCGAGAGCAGCACCGCCGCCGGCATCGACCAACTCTCATAGAGCCCGACCAGGAAGAGATAGGCGAAAAGCACCGCGAGCCCCAGCACGGCAGTGGTCTTGCCCCCCGCCTCCAACTCCTGGAAGGCGGTGCCGGTCCACTCATAGCCGAAGCCGCTCGGCAGGGTGGTGGCGGAGAGGCTCGCCATCGCCGCCAGGGCCTCGCCGGTGGAGCGCCCGGGGGCCGGTCCGCCCTGAATGGTGACACTGCGGTAGTTGTTGTAGCGCTGGATCAACTGGGGTCCCAGGATCAGTTTGGGTGTCATCAGGGCGCGGATCGGGACCATATCCCCCTGGCTGTTGCGCACATGGATACGATAGACGTCATCGAAGCGGTTGCGGTCACTCGTGTCGCCCTGGATATTGACCTGCCAGATGCGTCCGAATTTATTGAAATCGTTGACATAGTAGCCGCCGAGCGTGGCCTGCAGGGCGGTGAAGAGGTCGCTGATCGTAACGCCTAGGGTCTGCGCCTTCTCGCGGTCGATGTCGAGGAAGACCTGGGGGTTGTTGGTCGCCCAGGTCGAGAAGACGCCTTGCAGGCGCTGGTCCTGATTGGCGGCCAGGACCAGGGCGCGCATCGCCGCCGACAGTTCCTCCGGGGTGCGGCCCTGCAGGTCCTGGAGCTTGTACTCGAACCCGCTGCCGGTGCCGAGCCCGATGATCGGCGGGAGGTTGAAGGGGATGATCATGGCGGCGGCGATGGCGTTGGTCTGGGCGCGAATGCGCGCGATGGCCGCGTCCACCGTCAGGTCCGGCGTGGTGCGCTCGGCGAATGGCTTGAGCCGCCCGATGGCAAAGGCGCTGTTGGACTGCACCACGCCGTCCATGATGCTGAAGCCGGGGATGGCGAGCACATGGGCCACCGCGGGGTCGGCCGCGATGATGGTCTCGACCTGTTTGACCACCTCGAGCGTCCGGTTGAGCGAGGCCCCCTGCGGGAGTTGGATCTCGGCCATGAAGGCGCCCTGGTCCTCGACCGGCAGAAAACCCGTGGGCGTGGTCTTGAACAGCCAGCCGGTCGCAAGGCCGATCCCGATGATCAGTACCACCACCAGCATCGCAATGCGTACCAGGCGCGTAACGATGCCGGCATAACCATCGCGCACCGCGTCGATCCCGTTCATCATCCGCCCCATGAGGCCGCGCCGCTGGTGGCCCGGTTTGAGCAGCACCGCGCACAGGGCCGGCGACAGGGTGAGCGCATTGACCGCCGAGATCAGCATAGAGAAGGCAACCACCGCGGCGAACTGCTGGAAGAGCTGCCCGGTGATGCCGGGGATGAAGGCGACCGGCAGAAAGACCGAGAGCAGCACCAGCGTGATGGCGAGGATGGGCCCGGTGATCTGCCCCATCGCCTTCTTGGCCGCCTCCCGCGGCGGCAGTTGGTCCTCTTCCATGATGCGCTCGACGTTCTCCACCACCACGATGGCGTCGTCCACCACGATCCCGATGGCGAGCACCACCGCGAGCAGTGACACCGTATTGGCCGAAAAGCCGATGGCGAGCAGCCCGGCGAAGGTGCCCACCAGGGCCACCGGCACCGCGACCAACGGAATCAGGGTGGCGCGCCAACTGCCCAGGAAGAGAAAGACCACGATGATCACCAGCACGAAGGCCTCCAGGAGGGTGTGGATCACCTTCTCCAGGCTCGCATTGACGAACTCGGTGGTGTCATAGACGACCGCATAGGTGAGGCCGTCCGGGAACCGCTCCGCCAGGCGCACCATCGCTTTGTCGATCGCCTGCGCCACCTTCACGGCATTGGCCCCGGGGGCGAGATAGATGGCCACGCTGGCGCAGGGCGCCCCGTCCAGTCGGCTGGTGGAGTCGGACTGTTTGGAACCCAACTCGACCCGGCCCAAATCCTTCACCCGCACGGTGGAACCGTCCGGGTTGGCACGCACCACGATGGACTCGAACTCCTTGACCTCCGAGAGCCGCCCCTTGGTCTGGAGCGTGATCTGGAACTGGGCGTCGTTGGACATGGGCTGGGCGCCGATGCGCCCGACCGCCGCCTGGATGTTCTGGCTCTTGATCGCCGCCATGACGTCCGTCGGCGTGATCCCGAGCGCGGTCAGGCGCGCGGAGTCCAGCCAGATGCGCATGCTGTAATCGAGCGCACCGAACTGGTTGACCCGGCCCACCCCGGGCACCCGGGCCAGGGTGTCGACCACATTGATGGTGGCGTAGTTGCTCAGAAAGAGGCTGTCATAGGTCCCCTTGGGGGAGTAAAGAGAGACCACCTGGAGCATCGCGGTGGACTGCTTCTGCACCGTGAGCCCGGTGCGCTTGAGCTCCTCCGGGAGCTGGGGCAAGGCCAGGTTCACCCGATTCTGGACGTTGACGGTATTCAGATCCGGGTCCGTGCCCAGGGCGAAGGTGACGTTGAGCGAATAGCTGCCGTCATTGCCGCTGGTCGAGCCCATATAGAGCATATTGTCGACGCCGTTGACCTTGGACTCCACCGGCTGGGCCACGGTGGACTCCACCACCGCGGCGCTGGCCCCCGGGTAGGCGCCGGTCACCGTCACCTGGGGCGGGACTATGTCGGGGAGCTGGGCGACCGGGATGGCGCCGATACTGATGATACCGGCGAGCAGGATGACGACCGAGATGACGATCGAGAGGCGCGGGCGGTCGATGAAGACGTCCGAGATCATGGCGCCACCAGGCCCGCGGGCGCTTGGGTCGCACTCTGGGCCGGGGCCGCGGTCACCAGGATGCCGGGCCGGACCTTCTGGAGACCCTCGGTGATCACGAGCTCGCCCGCGCTCAGGCCCGCGCGCACCACCACGTCGGCGCCCACCGAGGGGCCGGTCTGGATACGGCGCAGTTGCGCCTTCTGGTCCGCGGCGACGATCAGCACGAAGGTCCCCTGTTGGTCCAACTGCAGGGCCGACTGCGGCACCAGAATCGCCAGCGTCGGGGTATCGTCCTGGACCAGGACCCCGACATACTGGCCGTCCACCAGGATGCCCTTGGGGTTGGGGAAGACCGCGCGCAGGGTCACGCTGTCGGTGCCCCGGTCGGTGGTGACGTCGATGAAATTGAGTTTGCCCTGATGCTCATAGAGCGAGTCGTCGGAAAGCCGCGCCAGTACCACGACCTTCGACGGGTCCCCGCCCCCCGCCTCGATATCGCGGCGCGCCTGCAGGAGTTCGCGCTGGGTCACGGGGAACTTCACGTCGATCGGGTTGCTGCTCACGATGGTGGCGAGGGTACCGCTGGCGGGCCCCACCAGGGTGCCCACACTATATTTGGCGAGCCCGATACGCCCGGCGACGGGGGCGATGATGCGCGTGTAGTTGAGATCCAGTTTGGCCGCGTCCAGGGCCGCCTGGGCCTGGGCGATACCGGCCTTGGCGATGGACTGGGCCGCCTGGAGTTTATCCACCTCGGACTGGGCGATATTCTTCTGCTTGACCAACTCCATACCGCGGGCCAACTGGGCGCGGGCGTTCTGCTCGTCGGCCACCGCCTTGGTCAGGTCCGCCTCGCGCTGGGTCACCACCGCCTGATACTGCTCGGGCTCGATCACAAAGAGCAGTTCACCAACCTTGACGTCCTGCCCCTCGGAGAATTTGCGCTCCTTCAGGAACCCCTGCACCCGAGCCTGGAGGTCCACGCGGTCCACCGCCACCACCCGACCGATAAACTGGACCTGCTCTTCCACCGGGGCCTGTTTGGCCGCGACCACCACCACCGCCGGGGGGGCGGCCGCCGGGGCCGCGGGCATGGTGTCCGACCCGCAACCTTGGAGCAGGCCCAAGGCACCCGCGCAGGCCAGCGCGAGGACGGGAAGCCGGTAGCGGTGCGAGCCGGTGGGGAGGGGGCGATGCGGCATGGGTGGCGTCCGTGGGTGGTGGGGTCCGGGTGATTCTAACGCCCGCCCCGATCCGACGCGACCGCCGACCGCCGACCGCCGGTGTCGAACCTGTGACGGCGGACACACGCCATGAGCCCGCGCCGGCCTAGACTTCAAGCAGGTTGAGCGGTGCCTGGTGTCCCCTCCACCGGTGCGGCCCGACCTGCCCGAAACCCCCGTTGCCTCCCCCCGGCATCGGGGGTCTTTTATTGTGCAGGATCGAGCGGCCAGGGTCCGTGCTAAAACCGGGAGAAATCGGCTACCATTGAGAGGTGGACAACCGTACTGCGCGTCGGCGGACGCACCCGCCATGCACGCATTTTTTTGCTCGAACCGGCCGCCTAGCCGCACCCATATCATGCGGCGTCGGCACCCCTTCAACCCTGTCGCGACGCGGGTCAGACCCATGGTCCCTACACCCTGCAAGACCCGCGCAGACCACCATGGCTGAGGCGATTCCGTCGCGCGACCTGGGACCGACCCGGTCCCTGGCGCGGACCCTGCTGTTGACCTTGACCCTGGCCGTGCTCTGCGCGCCCGCGGCGGCGCTGGGCGCGGCGCGCCCTGATCAGGCCGCCGCGGGAGAGGCCCCGCAGGCGCCGACGCACGGGACGATCCCGACCTCCGGCCAGCCGGTGGACCGGTCCCTCGCCCCGTCGGGACTGCCGCCCGGCACGAGCGCCGCACCACGCGCGGCGCGCTCGCACGCCCTGGCCCTCGTCGCCCTGCTGATAGTCGGGCTCGTGCTGGGCTGGCGGCTGCGCGGCGCCCACCGGGCGACCCCGACCGCAGTCGGTCAGGCAGCACCCACGGCGGCCCCCGGTACCGCCCTGGAGGCCCAGCGGGGGACCCTGCGCGCGGTCGCCGACACCGCCCTGGACGGGGTCTTTCTGACCGACGACCGGGGGCGGATCGCCTATGCCAACCCCGCGGCGGAACACCTGCTCGGCTATCCCCCCGGCACCCTGATCGGGCGCGACGCCCACGCCACCCTGGCGCCGCCGGAGCTCCAGGAGCGCTGTCGGCGGGGCCTGGAGAGTTTCGCCCGGGACGGCCGCGGGGAGGTGCTCGGTAAGACCGTCACCCAGACCGCCCTGCGCTACGACGGCAGCCGGGTTGCCGTGGAACTGTCGGTACTGCCGCTGTGGCTGGACCAGTCCTGGCACGCCATCGCACTGATGCGCGACCATACCGAGCGCACGGCGATGGCGCGCGACCTGGACGAGACCCGCCAGAATTTCCACAGCCTGATCCAAGACAACCGCACCGGCATCCTGATCCTGGACGCCCTGGGCAGTATCCGGTTCGCCAATCGGGCGGCCGAGACGCTGTTGGACGCGGCGCCGGGCGGCCTCATCGGGCAGCCGTTCGGCATCCCCGTTACCCAGGACTCCGCTGATATCAGTCAGACCGAGATCCGCATCGTGCGCCACGACGGCAGCGCCGGGGTAGCCGCCATGGGGGTCACGGAGACGCGCTGGCAGGGACAGTCCGCCTTTCTGGTCATGCTCCATGACGTCACCGAGCGCAAGGTCGAGGAGACCCGCATCCAGCGCCTCGCCTTCGAGGACCGCCTGACGGGCCTCGCCAACCGCGACCTGTTCTTCGACCGCCTCGCGCATGCACGCACCCTCGCCATCCGGGAACACAAGGGCCTGGCGGTCTTGTTCATGGACCTGGATCATTTCAAGGAGATCAACGACACCCTGGGCCACGAGATGGGCGATGCCGTGCTGCGCGCGGTGGCCGAGCGCCTGCAGGCCCTGCCGCGCACCTCCGATACGGTGGCCCGCTGGGGCGGGGACGAGTTCACGGCCGTGTTCTACGATGTGGCCGACCAACAGGGCGCGGAGCGGGTCGGGCGGCGCTTGCTGGATTCATTCCTGCTGCCCTTCAACCCGCAGGGACACGAACTCTATGTGACCCCGAGCATCGGCATCAGCCTGTTTCAGGGAGGGACACTGGACGCGGACGAACTGGTGCGCCGCGCCGACTCCGCCATGTACGAGGCCAAACGCGAGGGCGGCAACGCCTTCCGGGTCTTCGACCGCGATACCGCACAGGTCGCCGAATCCCGGCTGCAGATCGAGCGGGACCTGCGCAAGGCACTGCTCCACTCCGAGTTGGTGCTGCACTATCAGCCCCAGGTGGCGCTCGATTCCGGGCGCTGCGTTGGCTTCGAGGCCCTGCTGCGCTGGGAGCGCCCGGGGTGCGGACGCGTCGGTCCGGCCGATTTCCTGCCCCTGCTGGAGAGCACCGGACTGATCGTCGATGTCGGGCGCTGGGTGATCGACCAGGCGTGCCGCCAGTTGCGTGAGTGGTTGGACACTGGGGCCGAGCCCTTCACCCTGGCGGTTAACCTCTCGCCGATCCAGTCCGCCCAGGGGGACCTGTTCGCCTTGGTCGCTTCCGCCCTGGATCTCTACCGGGTCCCGCCCTGGCGGCTGGTGCTGGAGATCGCCGAGGGCGCCCTGTTCGCCTATACCAACCGCGCGCCCACGCTGCTGCAACGCTTCGCCGACCTGGGGGTGGCACTGCATGTGGACGACTTCGGGACCGGCTATTCCTCGCTGCCGGCGCTGCGGCGTCTGCCGATCGCGGCCATCAAGATCGACGGGCGCTTTATCCACGACCTGGTCGGCGACGCCGGCAATGCCGCCCTGGTCAGCGCGATCCTGACCCTGGCCCACGGCAACGGCAAACAGGTGATCGCCGAGGGGGTGGAGACGGCGGCCGCCGCCGCGGCCTTGCGCGACATGGGCTGCGACCTGGCCCAGGGCTACTTCTTCGGCCGGCCGATGGCCGCGCAGGAACTCCCGCGGTGGCTGGCGCGGCACGCCGATCGCGCTGCCGGGCAACCCGGGGGCGATGATCATGACGCCTGGGCCGACGCGCCCGCCGCGCGATCGGGTATCCTTGCCGC
The DNA here is from genome assembly GCF_002813775.1 of Candidatus Thiodictyon syntrophicum. NCBI lineage: Bacteria > Pseudomonadati > Pseudomonadota > Gammaproteobacteria > Chromatiales > Chromatiaceae > Thiodictyon > Candidatus Thiodictyon syntrophicum. Next base: position 3,372,506 of record NZ_CP020370.1, on the reverse strand, counting down.
TGCACCGACCGACGCGACCCCGCGCAACTCGGATCAGCCTCCTTCACCGACCCCCGAGTGCCCCGCACCATGACCGAGTTGGAGACCGCGCCGGCCGCCGCGCTGCCGCCGTCGGCGTGCTGCCCTGGCGGCCTGGTCGACCCGGGCCTCGCCGTCCTGCTGATCGCGGCCGATCCGGCTCGCGGCCGCGCGCTCGGGCGGCTCTTGGATGGCCCCGGCGGCGGCTTGCTCCGGTTGACCCTGGCCGCGAGCCTGGCCGCCGGGCGCGAGTGCCTGGCCGCCGGGCCGTTCGACTGCATCCTGCTGAGCCTGGAGCCGCCGGCGCAGCAATGGGCGCCGACCCTGGTCGAGTTGCGCGCCCTGGCGCCGGACCTGCCGATCCTGGTCTGCGGCGCCAGTGAGGACGAGTCCCTGGGCCGCACCCTGATCGCGGCGGGCGCCGAGGATTACCTGTCCCCGGCCGACCAGGACGCCCGACAACTCGCCCGCGCCCTGCGCCACGCGGTGGAGCGCCACCGGCTGCGCGGCCAGCAGCGGCGCCGGGCGGAGGCCGCGGACCTGGTCGACCAGCGCGAGAGCGAGCAGCGCGGGGTCGGGCGCCTGCTCTCGCAAACCGGGCGGGCCGGGGAGACGGCGCGCCTTTACGGGGCGGCGAACCTGCGCGACAGCGACCCCGGGCTGTTCGAGGAATTGCTGACGGACTACCAGGGCCTGATCGAACAAACCGCCGCCGGCCAGGTCTTCCGCCTGCGACCGGGGGAGGAGCGCAGCGCCCGCCCCCTGGCCGAACGGCTGGGGTTCATGGGGGCCGGGCCGCGCGACGTGATTGAGTTGCACACCGAAGCCCTGCGGCGCCTCAGCCAACGCATCAGCCCGACGCAGGAGCGCCACATCGCCCTGGAGGGCCGCATCGTCGTCCTGGAACTCATGGGCTATCTGGCGGGCTACTATCGCCGCTATTATCTGAGCCGCATGTCGCTCAGCGCCGAACCGCAACCAGGCTGACCCCAGGTCAATCATGGGCGCCATCATCGCCACACACGATCGGATCGCACCGCATCATGGGTAAGTACCTCTTGAGGCTCTATATCACCGGCCGGACGCCCCAGGGCAACCGGGCCATCGCCAACCTGCAGCGCATCTGCCAGACGGAACTGGCGGGGCGCTACGAGATGGAGGTCATCGACGTGATCGAGGACCCCCAGGCGGCCGAGGACGCGCGCATCATCGCCACCCCGACCCTGATCAAGGCCCTGCCCCCGCCGCTGCGGCGCATCATCGGAGACCTCTCGAACAAAGACAAGGTACTGGTCGGTCTGGACCTCAGCGGTCCGGACGATCTGGTTGGAGACCATCATGACTGAACCCGGCAAGCTTCCCTCCGTCACCAAGCTGGCCACCGGCATCGACGGCTTCGACCACATCGGCCTGGGCGGCATCCCCGCCGGCCGCACCACCCTGGTGGCCGGCACCGCCGGGAGCGCCAAGACCATCTTCGCCGCCCAGTTCCTGGCCGAGGGCATCCGCCAATTCGACCAGTCCGGGGTCTTCGTCACCTTCGAGGAGTCCGGCGCGGACATCCGCGCCAACGTCGGCTCGCTCGGCTGGGACGTCGCCGCCTGGGAGGCGGCCGGCAAGTGGACCTTTGTCGATGCCGCCCCCCAGCCGGGGGACGAGGTGGTGGTGAGCGGGGCCTTCGACCTGGGCGCGCTGGTGGTCCGGGTGGAGGCGGCGGTGCGCCGGGTCGGGGCCACGCGGGTGGCCATCGACTCACTGGGGGCCGTGTTCTCCCGCTTCGAGAACGAGGTCATCGTCCGCGCCGAGCTGTTCCGGCTCGCCTCCGCGCTCAAGGCCATGGGCGTCACCTCGGTGATGACGGCCGAGCGCACCCATGAATACGGCGAGATCAGCCGCCACGGGGTGGAGGAATTCGTCACCGACAACGTGCTGATCCTGCGCAACGTCCTGGAGGGCGAGAAGCGCCGCCGCACCATGGAGGTCCTGAAGTTCCGCGGCACCGTCCACCAGAAGGGCGAGTACCCCTTCACCATCATGCCCGACCAGGGCATCGTGGTGATCCCGCTCTCCGCCATCGAGTTGGACCAGCGCTCCTCCTATACGCGCATCACCTCCGGCAATGTCGAACTCGACGCCATGTGCGGGGGCGGCTTCTTCCGCGATTCGGTCATCCTGGTATCCGGGGCCACCGGCTGCGGCAAGACCCTGACCTCCACCGAATTCATCGCCGGGGGCGTGGCCCAGGGCGAGCGCTCACTGCTGATGGCGTTTGAGGAGAGTCGCGACCAATTGAGCCGCAATGCCTCCGGCTGGGGCCGCGACTTCGACCGCTACGAGCGCGAAGGCCTGCTGCGGGTGGTCGCCGTCTATCCGGAGGCCGCCGGGCTGGAAGACCATTTGATCCGCATCAAGCGCGAGATCGAGTCGTTCAAACCCAACCGGGTCGCGGTGGACAGCCTCTCCGCCCTGGAGCGGGTCAGCTCCATCAAGGGCTTTCGCGAGTTCGTGATCAGCCTCACGAGCTTCATCAAGCACCAGGAGATCGCCGGCCTCTTCACCGCCACCACCAGCAGCCTGATGGGCGGCGAGTCGGTCACCGAAACCCACATCTCCACCATCACCGACGCCATCATCCTGTTGCGCTATGTGGAGATGTTCGGCGAGATGAAGCGCGGCCTGACGGTGCTCAAGATGCGCGGCTCCGCCCACGACAAGGACATCCGCGCCTTCACCATCGACGGCGCCGGCATGCATATCGGCGCCCCCTTCCGCAACGTCACCGGCATCCTCGCCGGCCACCCGCGCCACGTCCCCCCCGCCGAAATCGAACGCCTGGGGCAACTGTTCACCAACGAGGGACCGCTCGGGGTCTGAATCTGAATGGCGCCCCGATGACACAGTTGCAATGCCACGTTAGCCGCGACGCGACCGCGCAAGCCGCCCTGGCCCCGTCGCGGCTGAAGCCGCTCCCACGCGCGCCTTTCATCCGGGTTCTTCCGGGTTCCGCCTGGTATGGGAGCGTTTCGGCCAGCCGGCTGGCCGCGTCAGTCGCTGTTTTCATGTGGTCGCGTGATTAACTTAGCGCCATTCCGGCCCGGCCCCTTTTGTCCTCCAAAAGGATTCTGCAAGATGCCCCAAATATTGGGAATGGCTGCGAACAGTCAGCGCCGAAACACAGCAAAGATTGGTGCTGATAGACCAGCGGTCGGGAGTCGTGTCGCCGGCGATGAGTTGACGCACCGACCAGCGGTCGGCGGTGCAGACGGTTCTTCACCGGGCCTTGAGGATCATTAGCGAGTCCGGCCATGAGCGGCATCGGCAGGTCCATCAACACCGCTATGTGGTGCATTCCTCGAAAATGTCGCCGAATACCTGCTGGTGCTGCGTAAACGCCGCCAGAATCGCCGGATCGAAATGTTCGGGCTGGATGCGGTTATCGCCCCGAATGATGATCTCGCACGCCTGGTGATGATCGAAGGCGGGCTTATAGGGTCGCTTGCTGCGCAGGGCGTCGTAGATGTCACAGATATTCATGATGCGCGCCGCCAGTGGAATCGCCTCACCACGCGTGCCGTGCGGATAACCACCGCCGTCCCACCGCTCGTGGTGACTGCGTGCGATCTCGGCACCCATCCTGAGATAGGGCGAGGTCCCCTGGCCGAGGATCCGAGCGCCCATCGTGGTGTGCCGCTTCATGATCTCCCACTCGTCCGGCGTCAAGGCGCCCGGCTTGAGCAGGAGCTGGTCGGGGATACCGATCTTGCCGATGTCGTGCATCGGGCTGGCGAAAAAAATCAGGTCGACGAACTCTTTATCCAGGCCGAGCTGCACGGCGAGCGCGCGGCTGTAATGACTGATGCGCTGCACATGGGAACCGAGGTCCTCGTCCTTGTGCTCGGCCGCGCGCGTCATCGTGAAGATGGTCTCCAGATAGCTGTCCTTCAGGGCCCTGGTGCGGTCCGCAACGCGTTGCTCCAGAATGCCGTTGAAATCACGTAACTCCTTGTGCATCAAGTGCATTTCCAGTTGGTTGTGGACGCGCGCCAGCACCTCGGGCAATTCAAATGGCTTGCTGATGAAATCGCGCGCGCCGGCCTTGAGCGCCCGCAGCTTGTGCCCCGGTTGAGCACTGATGACCAGCACCGGCAGATAGCCGTCCGGCTCGATCTCCTTGAGCCCTTCCATCACCTGGAATCCGTCCATATCCGGCATCAGCAGATCGAGCACGATGAGGTCGTAGCGGTGCCGGCGATGAAGCGAACAGACCGCGCCCGGGTCCATGGTCGAACTGACGCAGCGATACTTGGCCGAGCCCAGTATGCGTGCCAGCAACTTGACATTCACTTCCAGATCGTCAACGATCAAAATGCGTGCGTCAAGAATTGCAGTTTGGTCAATCATAATATCCAGCAATCCCCTCGATTGGCACGTCGTCGCCCTCTTTTGAATCTTCCGTCGCCGGCTGCGGCAGCGTCAGCGGTTCATCGGTCGCGACGAGTTCAAACCAAAATACGCTGCCCACCCCGACGGTGCTGTCCACGCCGACGACGCCCCCCATCAGTTCGACCAGCCGCTTGGCCAGCACCAGCCCGATGCCGGTACCTTCCTTACCGCTCTTCTCCTGGCCGAGACGATTGAACGGTTGGAAGATCTGTGTCAGTTGCTCCGGCGACAATCCCGCGCCGCTGTCCGTGACGCTCACGCGGATGCGTCCCGCGGTGCTCGCGGCACAGTCCACCTCGATCGTCCCCGGCTGGCTGTTATATTTAACCGCGTTCGACAACAGGTTGATGAGCACCTGCTTGACCCTGGTGCGGTCGGCACGCACCCACTGGGGTGTGCTGATCCGCTGCCTGGTCACCCGGATGCCCTGCTGTTGCGCCTGCGGTTCGATCATGTCGCAGCATTCGCCTGCAATTTCGGTCAGGGGCACCGCCGTCAGCGTCAGCGGCGTCCGACCGGACTCCACCTTCCCGAGATCGAGGATGTCGTTGATCAGGGTCAGCAAGTGCCAACCCGCCTGCACGATCTGGGTGATGCTATCCTGCTGCGTGGGGGTCGGCGGGGGGGCCTCGAACTCCAGTAGTTGGGCGAATCCAAGGATCGCATTGAGCGGGCTGCGCAGTTCATGGCTCATCGTGGAAATGAATTCAGTCTTGGCGCGGTTAGCTCGATCCGCCGCGGTCCTGGCGGCCTCCAGGTCGCAGGTGCGGGTCTCAACCAGTTCCTCCAGGTGGTGGCGATGTCGATCCAGTTCATCGGCGCTGCGCTTCGCGTCGGTGATATCCTCGTAGACCCCCAGGATGCCGATGACCTGATGGTCTTCATCACGCATCGGCACCTTGGAGGTGCGCAGCCAGATCAGGTCACCGTCCGGCGTCGTCTGCGGCTCCTCGTAATTCAGCCTGGGACGGCCGGAGTCCATCACCGCCTGATCGTCGGCGCGATATAATTCAGCCTGATCTGCCCACGCCAGGTCGAGGTCGGTCCTGCCGCTCAGAGCGTCCGGGTCGGCGCACCCGGCATCGTTCGCAAACAATTTGTTACAGCCAAGATAGCACGACTGCCGATCCTTCCAGAAGACGCGGGCCGGCACATTGTCCAAGACGGACTGGAACAGTTCGTTGGATTTTTGCAGCGCGATCTCCGCCTGCTTGCGCTTGTTGGTGATGTCGGTATGCGCGACGACCACGCCGGCGCCGGCGCATCCCAGCGGGGTGACACTCATGCTGAACCAGCGCTGTCGGTGCGGTGAATGGCAGGGCAGTTCCATCTGGAAGTCGGCGATCTGGCCGGTCAGCACCGCCCGGATGCCGTTGCCGGCACCGACCGCGGCCTCATTGGATTGCGCGTCGGCGTCGGCCACGGCACAGCAGACCGCCAGGTAATTGGCGCCGACGCCGGTTCCCGCGGCCGGCTGGGCGGGCTCGCTGCCGTTCTCCAGCGCGACCCGCTGCCAGGGTTGGTTGACCGCCAGGATGACCCCGTTACCGTCCAGTACGGCGATCTCGGCGCTGACCGAGTCCAGGATCAGGCGATTGAAGGCCAGGCCCTCACGCGCAATCCGTTGCGCGGCGGTCGCCGGGTCCTCGACCGGCCTGGGATCGCTGGGCGGTCGTTGCGCCCCGCCTTGATCACGCATCGGGTTGGTGATCAATGCAGGCTAAACCGTCCGGTCGCTCGCCCCCCAGGGCAGCATCCGCGTCAAGGCCCCGTCGTGCTTGTAGTACTGGTGCCAGAGGGCCGCGGCGACGTGCAGTGCGATCACCGCGTAAAAGAAGACTTCCATTGGCTCACCGTGGAAGATGTGCATGGCGTCGTTGAGCCAGGGGAGTTCGCCGGTCACCGACGGGATCTGGATGCCGAAGAAGTCGCTCATCCGCGGCTTGGAGGCGGCGCGCAGGTAGCCGAAGATCGGGACCAGGAGCGTCGCGAGATTGAGCAGCCCGTGGGTCAGCGTGGCGGTGATCAGGGTCCACTGGGCGCCGGGCAGCGGTGCCGGCTGGGGGCTCAGGCGGGTCCAGACGATGCGGGCGATCACGATCAGAAACAGCAGGATGCCGAGCGACATGTGCAGGTTCAGCCACTCCAGGCGCTCCGGGGTGTCCTTGAGGGCGCCCGCGCGCAGCTTGTCGGTGACCACGAGGCCGATCATCAGGGCCACCACCGACCAGTGAAAGAGTTGGGAGAGCAGGTTGTAGCGTTGCAGGGAGGGGTTTGCGTTCATGGGTTCAGGGTCTCCGCGGGTTGACAAGTCCCCCTATGATCGCACAGGAATCGGCATGAAAGCTGGAATCTGAAGGGGGAATATATTAGCATATCGTTAAAGACTCATTGAGTGCGGCCTGTCCCACTGCCTCGCACTGCTCGGGCGACACCCCTGCCGGGCGCCGGGCGCCGGATGATGGGGATCGGCTCGCTTGACCCGCCCCGCGTCAGCGGGGGACCGACAGACCCGCCAGAGGTATCACGATGTCTTCCCGTCCGGCCCCGGGCGCCCTGCCCGCCCACCACGCCAAGCCGCCCGGTCTGCCGCCCTGGCTGCTGATCCTGTTCCCCTTTCTGCGCTGGTGGAAGCGGGTCGACCGACACACCCTCAGGTTCGACCTGATCGCCGGTCTCACCGGCGCCGTGGTGGTGCTGCCCCAGGGTGTAGCCTTCGCGACCATCGCCGGGATGCCGCCGGAATACGGGCTCTACGCCGGCATGGTCCCGGCCGTCATCGCCGCCCTCTGGGGGTCCTCCTGGCACCTGGTCTCGGGTCCGACCACGGCGGCCTCCATCGTGCTCTTCTCCACGCTCAGCGTCTTCGCCGAGCCCGGCACGGCCGACTATGTGCGCCTGGCGCTGACCCTGACCTTCATGGTCGGCATCCTGGAACTGGCCATGGGGCTCGCACGGCTCGGAACCCTGGTCAACTTCATCTCGCACTCGGTGGTGGTCGGCTTCACCGCCGGGGCGGCCTTCCTGATCGCCGGCAACCAGGTGAAGAACTTCTTCGGACTGGACATCGCCCGCGGCCTGGGACTGCACGAGGTCGTCGGGACCCTGCTGCTGAATGTCGAGCATGTGAATCCATTCGTGACCGGGGTCGCGGTGGCGACCCTGGCGCTGGGCCTGGCCGTGCGGCAGTTCTTCCCCAGGTTCCCGTACATGATCGCGGCCATGGTCGGCGGCAGCCTGATCGCCTACGGCCTGAATCAGGTGCTGGGCGTGCAGACCACCGGCATCAGCACCGTGGGCGCCCTGCCGTCCGGGCTGCCGCCCCTGTCCATGCCCGACTTCTCGCTGGACACCATCCGCCAGCTCGCCCCGGCAGCCCTGGCGGTGAGCCTCTTCGCCCTGACCGAGGCGGTCTCCATCGCCCGCTCACTGGGCTCGCGCGCCCACCAGCACATCGACGGCAATCAGGAGTTCATCGGCCAGGGGCTGTCCAACATCGGCGGCGCCTTCTTCTCCGGCTATGTGGCCACCGGGTCCTTCAACCGCAGCGGGCTCAACTACCAGGCCGGGGCCAAGACGCCGCTGGCGGCGGTCCTGGCCGGGGCCTTCCTGGTCGGGGTGGTGGTGCTGGTCGCCCCCATGGCCGCCTATCTGCCCAACGCCGCCATGGCGGCCATCCTGTTCCTGGTCGCCTGGGGACTGATCGATTTTCACGCCGTGCGCAACATCCTGCGCACCAGCCGCTCGGAGACGACGGTGCTGGGAGTGACCTTCTTCAGCACCCTGTTTCTCCAGTTGGAATTCGCCATCCTGGCCGGGGTGCTCCTGTCGCTCGGGCTCTATCTGAATCGCACCTCGCGCCCCAAGCTGATCTCCCGGGTGCCGGACCCACGCACCCCGGGGCGCGACTTCGTGACCGACCCGGCCCTGCCGGAGTGCCCCCAGATCAAGATCGCACGGCTCGACGGTTCACTCTTCTTCGGCGCGGTCAACTTTGTCGCCGAGACCCTGCACCGCCTGGAGGAGGCACGCCCCGCGCAACGCCACCTGATCATCTCCGCCACCGGCATCAACTTCATCGACGTGGCCGGGGCCGAATTCCTGGTGGAGCAGGCGACACGCCGCCGCGCCGAGGGGGGCGGGCTCTATCTGATCCGGCTCAAGCCCGGGGTCTGCGAGCCGCTCAACCGAGGCGGTTATATCGACGCGATCGGACGGGAAAATCTGTTCAAAGGCAAGACCGAGGCCATCGCCACGGTGGTCGCGCGCCTCGATCCGGAGACCTGCCGCACCTGTACCGCGCGCATCTTCCGCGAGTGCGCCGGGCGGCCCGGGGCAGCCACTGAGACCGCCGCCGGGACCGAACGCCTGGCGGCGGACTGAGACATCAGACCGGGCGACGACGGGTGACCCGCAGGCCCGTCAGGCCCAGGGCCATGAGGGCCATGAGGGCCAAGACCCCGGGGACCGGGACGTCGGTGGTTTCGATGAAGTCGATACCGGCGTCCCAGTTGGCAGCCGTGCTGCTGAAGACCGCCTTGACGCTGTTCACGCTCGTGAACACGCTGGGATCGCTGAAGCTCAAGAACGGGAAGAAGCCGCCGCCCTGGGAGAGGTTCGGGAAGGTTCGGGCCACTGTCGACGTCACCAGATCATCGACGACGTCGAAGATGATCGTCAGGTTGTGGTCGATGGGATTCAGGAAGGCCACGTAGATTCCCAAGGCGCCGCCGTCGGTGAAGTCGAGGTCTTGGATCCCGGACCACTGCAGGGTGACGATGCCGGTCGCGTTGCCCTCGTTGCCGATCACCAGGGTCGACGGATTGAGCGTATTGCTCGCGCTGCTTGTCGCGCCCTGGGGCCCATTGCCATCGGCCGTCATTGGGATTGCTCAGTTGGGTTGGGTTGGGTTGGGTTGGATTATGTAAATGCGCTCGGCGCGCCGGCTGCACCCGGTGGGGTGCGCCGCGACTCCGTGGAGCCCCGGGCACCGGTGACCCGGGTGCCTTGCCCGCCGCCGGTGCGAACGAGGGATGATGATCCCGATTGCTCCAGCGGCAGGCTAACCGCCTGCCGCGCGGGACTCGGTGCGGCGAGACACATAGGTAGCCAGGTTTCCGGGCGCCGATCCCGGTGGGTTGCACCAGGGGTCCCGGCTTCTCGCCCGGCGCAGGCCCGGCCTGCCGTGCGGTACCGAACAGAGGCAGCGCGATGGGTGGGCTAAACTTCAGTAGGGTGCCCCTGCCAGTGAGACGCCGTCACGGCGGCGGTGGGGCCAGTCTCATCGCCGGCGGCATGACCGCGTGCCGACCAGGCGCATCACACCTTGTCCAGCAGTCCCTCATCGGACTCCCTGCAACCTTCGGAGCTTCCCGTTATGTTCTCTACAACAATCCTGATCTGGATGCTGATCGGCGCCTTTGCCGGACTGGTCACCCGCAAGCTGATCGGCGGAAACCCGCCCTTCGGAACCATCGGGGATGTGCTCCTCGGCATGGCCGGGGGCGCCGTGGGCGGTATCCTGCTCGCCCTGATCGGGGATCTGGCCAACTTCGTGTGGCTGGTCGGCAGTATCGTCACCGCGCTGCTCGGGGCCGTGCTGGTGATCTGGCTCGCCAGCTTCCTCAAGCACAAACCTGCTTGAGCACGACGGCGGGTTATTGACGCCCCGCCTCTACCCTCACGGCGACCGGAGTTCAGACTCCGACCGCGCGTTCCGGGACGGCGCCCACCGCGGCGGGCGCCGGCCGCTTAGGCCTTGTAGTGCGCTTGAAAAGCCTGCACCGAGTCCTTGAACGCCGCCCAGGCCTTTTCCGATTCGGCCTTCACCTGCTCCCAGGCGCTTTCGCCGGCCTCCCGCATCTCGACCAGCTTCTGCTCGCCCTCTTCGCGCTTGACGCGCAGCGCGGCGAGTTGCTCGGCGTATTTCATCTTGGCATCCTCCCTGACGTCATTCGCCTTCGCCTCGAGTGCGTCGATCTCCGCGCTCCATGAGTCGAGTTGGGATTTCATCTTCGCAATATAGTCGTCTTTGGTCGACATGCTGATATCTCCGGTGGTTGATCGGTCATCCGGCCGCTGGCCGGGTTGGGGTTGGTCCGCTCAGTCTCCAAGCGAGGAAACGAGCGACTGCGGGCAAGGCTTCCTGCCTTTCATCTAATCCTGCAATCCACAGATGGACACAGATGAACACAGATGCTATTTGAAATGTCAAGCGCTTATCGCTATTGTCATCATCACCGGCAAGGTGAGTCCCTGACCAGGCGTAAGTCAATTTATTAATCTGTATTCATCTGTGTTCATCTGTGGATAACTGCTCTTTCTGAGGTCAGGAGCAGTCTGTCAGAAGGCACAAGCCAGGTCTGTTCGTTGCCGCACTGATGCCCAATAGCGCCGATGAATGGAGCGACGGCCCCGGGTCGTCGGCGATGCGACAGGCACCTTGACACTTGACGACCGGACCCAAGGTCGTGCCGGGTATCTCACTGGATGAAGGGAGGCCGCCGGATGTCAGGCCCAGCCCCCCGGTGATGATCAGGGCGATGGCGACGATTTTCGGTGCGTTCAGCGTCGTTCTCCGCAAGACCCGAGGTTGTTTCGGCGCTCGCCATCCCATCCCATCAAGCGCTCTTGGGTATCACCAGCAACAACAGGCCCGCGGCAATGGCGGCCGCGCCGGCCCACACCGGGATATTGATGGTCTGCTGATCGCTGACCGTCAGCTCCAGCGGCCCGATCTGGGCTTGTTGCGTCTCCTTGGTATAGCTGAAACGGCCATACGCCAGTCCCAGGGCGCCGGCGACGATCAGCGCGACTGCTACCAATTTCATTGCGTTCATTGCGTTCTCTCTCTCACAGGTTTAGTGGCCCGCTACCGCGTCGCGAGTGCGGCGTCGTACCGGGGTTGAGCCTTTCAGCGCGGGCTTTGTTGCGGCGCCGGCCCGTTGGCCCGCTCGATCGCAGCCCCGGCCTGCGCTTCGGCCTGGTCGCGGGCCTGGCGGTTGGGTTCGGTACGATTGGCGTGATACCTGGCATCCGCGGCGGTGGCCTCGTCCACCTTCAACTGCTTGTACTGGTCGGCGCTGTCACTCGGCACCTGATCCACCACGAGCTGCGCGCAGAGCACGCCCGACAAAGCGATGGCGATCGCCCCGGCCCCGCTAATGATCGAATATTTCATGGACATGTCTTGATATCTCCAGGATTTGGGAGGCGATAGCGGCGGCCGGCGCTCAGGGGACGGCGACCAATTGCTTGGCGTCGCGAGAGCGGGGTACCGCCATCGTCTTGAGAATAGGCGAAAGGACCAGGCCCGTCGGTGCGGTAACAGACAGAGCGCGCGGCGCCTTGGCACTAGACTGCACGGTAATCTTGGCGTGAGCAACTGCCGGACTCAGGTCGATCTGACCTCTTCTCACCGCCTTATGCCCCCGAGCAGCAATGGTCAAAGCTACCGATCAGAACGCAGAGAGACAGGGGTCTGACCGCGGACTCGTGCGGCAGTTGTGGATCATCTCCAAGGCGTTCTTTTTCGGCTCGCAGATCCGCTACAAGGCGCTTGTTTTCGTCGTCATTCTGCTCGCCTTGGCCCTGTCGGTCGGCGGCGTGCAGGTGCTCATGAGCTATGTGGCGAGATACTTCATGACCGCCATCGCCGACAAGGATGTGCCGGCCTACCGGCAATGGCTCTGGTGGTATCTCGGCACCTTCGTGCTGGCTATCCCGCTGGGGGTCTATTACCGGTGGACGGAGGAGCGCCTCGCCCTGCTGTGGCGGGAATGGATGGCACAACACCTGATCCGACGCTATTTCAACAACCGTGCCTACTACCGGTTGCGCGGGTCATCGAGCATCGACAACCCGGACCAGCGTATCAGTGAGGATGTGCGCAACTTTACCGGTACCTCCTTGTCCTTCCTGCTCATCACCCTCAACGCCACGGTAACCTTGATCGCCTTCGTCGGCGTGCTGTGGTCGATCTCTGCAACCCTGGTGGGCGTGCTGTTGTGTTATGCCATCGCGGGCACCGGCTTCAGCATCCTGATCGGCCGGCGCCTGATCGGGCTGAATTATTTGCAGTATCAGAAGGAAGCAGATTTCCGCTATGGCCTGGTGCGGGTTCGCGATAACGCCGAATCCATCGCCTTCTATCGCGGAGAGGGGCGCGAACAGCGCGACCTGGTGGGGCGTCTGGGGGCGGCGGTCCTGAACATGCTGAGTATTATCGGCTGGAATCGCAACCTGGCATTCTTCGTCACCGGCTACAACTATGCCGCCATCATCCTGCCGGTGGTGATCGTGGCGCCCTTATTCATGGCCGGGAAGGTCGAGTTCGGCGTCGTCACCCAGTCGGCCGGGGCCTTCGCCCAGGTGCTGGCGGCTGTCTCATTGATCATTACCCAGTTTGAACGCTTGAGCGCCTACCTGGCGGGCGTCCGGCGGCTTGGCATGTTATGGGACGAGCTGGATGAGTTCGACGCCGATGAGGAGCGCGCGGCGCCGGCGGGCGACCCGGCACCCGCGGACGACGGCCGCATGGTAAAGCTGGACAATCTCACGGTGCGCACCCCGGATGACGCAAAGACCCTGGTGATCGGACTCTCCCTGGAACTGCGCCGCCGTCAGAGCCTGCTGATCATGGGCGCCAGCGGCACGGGCAAAAGCTCGGTGCTGCGCACCATCGCCGGGCTCTGGCCTATCGGCTCCGGTACGATCGAACGCCCGCCGCTGCGCGACATGATGTTCCTCCCCCAGCGCCCCTACATGATCGACGGCAATCTGCGCGATCAGTTGCTCTATCCCTATCCCGCCAGCGACCTCAGCGACGAACAGATCATCGCGGTGGTAGGCAAGGTCAATCTGGCGGACGTGCTGGAGCGCGTCGACAGTGATCTGGGGCGCGTGCTGGACTGGACCAACGTACTCTCGATCGGGGAGCAGCAGCGCGTGGCCTTCGCGCGACTCTTCCTCCACGGCCCCGCCTTTGCCTTCCTGGACGAGGCCACCAGTGCACTCGATGAAGACAATCAGGAGCGGTTTTATTCAATGCTCAAGGACTCCGGTATCGGCTTCATCAGCGTCGGCCACCGCACCACCTTGATCCAATATCATGATCGCGTCCTGCGGCTGGATCGGTCGGGAACCTGGGACATCACCCAGCCATCGCGGCCGTACGGGTGTTGCCGGAGTTAGTGACGAGTCAAGAACAAGTTAAACACAGACGCAATCGTTGTCGTTGTCGTAATCGAAGAAGCGATGCGATTTGGGGTGGGAGGGAATCCGGGGCGCGATGGTAACCTTGATGACGACAACGACAACGACAACGACAACGACGCCAAGAGCAGTCTCTGCTGGACTTGTTTAACCTATCAGTGAACCGTTGTTTATGATCAAGGCCCAGGCTATGTACGCCAACGCACCGAACGGCACGACGATCGGGGCTAGACTCGGGTGTAATGGAGCAGGTGCGAACCGACCCGCGGCTACTCCATCGAAAGCCCTGTCGGCCGGGTCTTGGCCCTGAGCCAATACCCGATGACAGCGGCGGTCCGCGCCTGCCAACCCACCGGTCAGGCGCGCGCGGCGCAGTTCCCACCCTTGACCCACTGCCCCAATCCGGAGAAACACCATGTCACTCGGTACCATTCTGGTCGTCGTTCTGATTCTGATCCTGCTGGGGGTCCTGCCGACCTGGCCCCATAGCCAATCCTGGGGCTATGCCCCCAGCGGCGGGGTCGGGCTGGTCCTGTTGATCCTGCTGATCCTGGTCTTACTGGGCAAGCTCTAAGCGCAACCCTAGACCCCGCCGCCGGTCCGGCCCCGGCGCCGGGAGGCGCGCCGGTCGCGCAGGCTGATCAGGGTCCAGACCGGGCCCGAGATGGCGTAGCCCAGGAAGCCCAGGAACAGGACGATCGGCGGTTGGATCAGGATCAGGGCGACTCCGAGCATCACCGCCACGGCCAGCATGAAGGGCACCCGCCCATGCAGATCGAGTTGCTTGAAGCTGTAATACCTGAAGTTACTGACCATGAGCAACCCGGCCCCCGCGGTCACGGCCGCGGCGATCCAGGAGACGTAGGACGGGTCTATCCCCTGATCCGCCCCGATCCAGACCCCGCCCGCCACCAGGGCCGCCGCCGACGGGCTGGGTAGGCCCTGGAAAAAGCGCTTGTCGGCCGTGCCCACCTGGGTGTTGAAGCGCGCCAGACGTAGGGCCGCCGCCGCGCAGTAGACGAAGGCGACCAGCCAGCCCAGCTTGCCGAGCCCGCCCAGGGCCCAGTGATAGGCCACCAGCGCCGGCGCCACGCCGAAGGCGACCATGTCCGAGAGGCTGTCGTACTCGGCCCCGAAGGCGGTCTGGGTGTGGGTCATGCGCGCCACCCGCCCGTCGAACCCGTCCAGCAGCATGGCCGCGAAGATGGCGATGGACGACGCCTCGAAGCGCCCTTGCGTCGCCGCCAGGATGGCGTAGAACCCGGCGAAGAGGGCCGCGGTCGTGAACAGATTGGGCAGCAGATAGATGCCGCGGGGACGTTTGCGGGGGACTGGGGGTTGTTCCATGGGGGCTACTGCGGGATGTCGGGACATGGGCGCGAGTATAAGCCCGCGGCGCGGGCCGCGCCCCCGGAACGCTCGCCGGGTACGAGAAAAGCACCGCCCCGCGCCCATGATTTCAGGGTTGGGTTGTCGGCAGCTTCCAACGACCAGCCTTGACGTCCCGGGCTAGTGCATCGCGGGCGGCGGGTCGGCATAAGGAAGGCGGTAGAGCGCGAGGCGCCCCATGGTCAGCGGCACCGCGATCCAGCAGGTGCGCTGGTTTTGGGTGCAGCGGAAGTCGAAGTCCCAGAGCGGACCTGGGTCGAGATTCTCGGCCGGCAGATGCAGGGTGAACAGGGCCGCATCGGTCTTCAGGTCCCAGACGCGCAGCGTCCTATCGGCGCTCACGGTGGCGAGCAGACCGCCGTCCGGGCTGTAGATGGCCCGGTAGACGGTATCCTGGTGGCCGCGGAGTCGGCGCGAATGCATGGGGCGGTCCGCGGCGTCCAGGTCGATGAGGGTGACATTGGAGCCGCGTCCGACCGCGGCGATCTGGCGGCCATCGGGGTTGAGGGTGGCCCAGAGGGGCTTGTCCGCAAAGGTGGCGATGGGTTGACCCTTGACGAGCCGCCGGCCGTCCAGGTGCCAGAGTTGGACGGTACGCTCCTCCAGATTCGCCGTGACGACGCGCGTGCCCGAGCCGTCGATCTGGACCGACTCGAACTGCCCAGGCTCATCGACCGGGTAGAACTCGCCGGTCCCGCTCGCTACGTCGAAGATGCCCACCTGACGATCATCGCTCGCCGTGACGAGCCGGCGTCCGTCCGGTGAGAACGCAACCGCGCGGACCGCACCTTGATGGTCCTTCATCGGGCGGTCCAAGGGCTTGATCTGGGCATCGCCGGATGCGCCGACGATTGCCCAGAGACGGACGCGATGATCGTCACCGGCAATCGCCAGGATTCGGCCGTCCGGACTCAATGCAAAGCTGCTGAACGCGCCGCCGAGTGTGGGCCGCAGCAGAGTCACTTGGGGGGCGGGGCCTTGTGTCGCCGCGACATTCCGGGGCATCAGATGCGCGGGCTGTTCCAACCCTCTCGGCTCCGGCATTCCCTCGGGGGGGTTATCGGGCGGCTCGATCCGCCCGAGCCGCTCCTTTGCGCTCTGTAGATCCTTATTAGCGCCCGCCGAGAAGCCGGACACGTTAGAACGCGGGGGCCGCCGAGGATGTTCCGACCGCTCCGACTCCGCCGCCCTCTTCGCCTTCAGCGTCATGCGCGCCGCCTCCGCCTTCCGCGCATCCCGCTCCGGCCCCCCCGCCTTCTGCTCCGCCTCCAGCGCCATGCGCGCCCGCACCCGCGCATCCTCCGCCGTGCGCGCCCTCACCCGCGCCTCCTCCACGCCCCGCGCATCCCGCTCCGGCCCAAGAACCCACGATTGAGCCAATGCCGTATTCACGGGTGCGATGACACCAAGGAGCGACGTAGCCAATGAGGGCCACCGCAGGCTGTCGATCACCCGGCTGGCTTCGCCTTTCGGCGCGGACCCACTGGCGGTATCCGACGATGAGTCGGCGACGTCGGCGGTATCGCGGGACCCCGGCCCCGGCAAGGCATAGGCGCGGATGGAGCCCTCCGCCAGGCCCACCAGGACCAAGCCCCGGTCAGGGTCCAAGGCCACCGACCAGGGCACGGCGTCGTCCAGGTCCCAGGCCCATTGGTCGGGTAGCCCCAAGGGCCAGCGCTGGACGGTGCCGTCATTGGAGGCGGTGTAGAAGACCCCATCGTGCAACACAATGGGCCCGATGCCGGCGTCGTGTCCCTGATAGACCCGCAGTGTCGTGCCGGTCGGCGTGTCCCAAACCTTGACGCTCTGGTCTTTGTCGACCGCGATCAGGCGCTGGTCCGAACCATCGAATACGAGGCTGGAGACGTCCGTGTCCTGCGCCTTGAGTACCCGGACCGTCTTGCCGGTAACGGTGTCGGCCAGCACGATCAGACCGTCCTCCCCGTCGCTGGCAACCAGAGCCCCGCCAGGACTGATCGCGACACCGCCAGTGGCCAGACCGGACAGGGCCGGGCTATGCTCCCCGGCCAAGAGTCGCTCCTTGCGGGTCGCGGTGTCCCAAATGCCGACCTTGCCGTTGCGTCCCTCACTCACCAGCCGAACGCCATCGGAAAACCATGCGAGGTTCGTACCCAGCGCGACCGCGCTGCTTTCACCAACCAACTCGCCGAGCACCGCACCGGAGGCCGTCGACCACAGGGTGATCCCAGCGCCCTGACCGGCGCTGGCGAGGACCTCACCCTTTGGGCTCAGGGCCATGGATCGCACGCCGTCCCGGGTCTTCCCAAGCTCCTGCGGCTGCCAATCCGGCACGGACCAGGCAAGGATGCGGCCGTCCTCGCCGGCACTGTAGAGACGCCCCCCGTCCGGCGAGAACGCGACCGCCGTCACGGCACCAACGGCCCCGGCCGCCGGGTCATGGGTCGCCAGAGGCGCGGGCTGCTCGCCGCCCGTCCTATCGAAGGCCACCAGGGTGCCGCGCTCCCCGCCAGCCGCGAGCCAATGCCCATCGGGGCTGACAGCCAGTGCCATCAGGGCCGCCCCTGGCCCCCGATAGACCTGATCCGACACACCGCGATACAGGTTCACCAGGCCCGCCAGCAGGTTGCGGGCGTGGCGGCGATCGGGACGGATGGCTGGGTCGAGGTCGGCGCTCTGTCCGAGCACCCGCCAGGCCCCGGCGTAGTCCTCCTCCCGGGCGAGGAGCGCAGCCTGAGTAAGGCGCGCCTCGAACAGGTCCTCCTTGCTCGTCTGGGCGGCGGCCTGGGCTTGGTTGCGCGCGGCTTGGGCCTGGTCACGCGCCGCGGAAATGAGGTAGCCGAGCCAAATCGAGACGACGAGGCCAATCGAGGTCAGGGCGGCGGCCAGCCGGGTCCGTTTGAGACGGGTCCGCTGGCGATCCTCGTGCGCCTGTAGCTCGGCTCGACGTTGCGCCTCCCGACGCGCGGCTTCCTCCCAGAACTCCCGCTCCTGCCGCTCCTGTTCGGCTGTACGCTCCTGGTCCCGTCGCTGAACGGCCGTATCGATAAATGACTGCGTCACTGGGTCCAGCAGCCCCGGATTGGCCGCGCGCTGCTCCAAGGCGACGGCGAGACGGGCGCCGCGGGGCAGGCGCTCGGGGTCCTGGTCACCGTCCGGGCCACCCCAGTCCTGAGCCTCGGGCTGGATGCGGCGCAGCCAGGTCTGAAAGGCCCGGTCACGGTCCAGCCAGTCGCGCAGCCGCGGCCAGTGGCGGATCAGCGCTTCGTGTGCAACCTCGACCGTTGGGATAGTGAGTGCCTCCGGCGGGGCCGCCGCGCCCTCCCCTTCACCGGCAGCGCCCGCACCGTCGCCAGTCGCCACTCGGCGGGCCTGGAGTGCGGAACTGACCGCCAACCGGGCATCGGCGAGCCGGACCAGGGTGCGGGCGATCAGTTCGGCTGGATAGCGGTCATTGACCAAATCGGCTTGAACGACGCGGCGGCGGGTGTCTTCGGTGCCTTCGCCCATGCGGGTGAGCTGCACCAATATCCAGCGCACGGCGGCCTGCTCTTGCATCGACAGCGTCGCGAACAGCGCGTCGGCGCGCCGCGCCAGGGTCCCATGGAGGCCGCCCAGGGCCTGGTAGCCGGCCAGGGTCAGGCGTTGGTCGGGGCGGTCACGCTCGCGAGTCCATAGCTCGGTGAGACAGTCCTCCAGCAGCGGCAGGTGGCCGGGGGCGTCGCGGACGTCGGCGAGCAGCGCGCCGAGCAGGTTCGGGTCCACGGTGAGGCCCACCCGTTACGCGGGGGCACAGATGGCCTGGGTCAGTTCGGTGCCGTCCATCGGCTGGACGATGACTTGTCCGCCCTGGATACGGCGGGCCAGCCCCGAATAGTCCTGCTCCGCGCACTTGGCGTAGAAGTCCGCCCGCAGGGTGAGGATGAGCGTCAACCGCCCCTGGCTCAGGTCCAGGGCGTCGAGCAGGGTGGCAAGGAAGGGCGCGACGACCGCGGGCGGGCTCTGGGTGAACAGTTCCTCGAATTGGTCGATCAGCAGGATCAGGCGGGTGCCGGGCGGGTCGGCAGTCAGACCATCGACCAGTGTGACAAGCTGTTGCGCTGTGCCGCAACGACCCACGGCGATGGCGGCGGCGCGATCCGCGGCGGTCTGCTCGATCAGGGCGGCGGCCAGATTCACAAAGGGATCGGCGCCCGGCACCATGATGACCTGTGGCCAGTCCCGGCTGCCGCCGACACGCTGGCCGAGCCGCAACTGGTGCAGCAGGCCGGCCCGCACCACCGAGGACTTGCCGCTGCCGGAGACCCCGACCAGGGCGAGGAAGGCACCGGTGCGCAGCCGCTCCAGCAACTCGTCGGTAAGCCGGGTGCGGCCGAAGAAGTCGTCCGGGTCTTCGTTGTCACGCTGAAAGAAGGCCAGCCCTTTGTAGGGGCAGCGACCGCTGGCGGCGGCCACCGGCGCCGACCGGGCCGCAGCGCGGGTGAGTACGATGGGCTCGCCGGAATTGGCGATCAGGGGGTGCTGGGGCTCCGCCGCCAGGGCGCGCTGGACGCGCTCGGCCAGGGTCAGGTTGGTGACCCGACCGTCCGGGGTCCCGGCGGGGTCCAGGGCGCGCAGCAGGGCGCCGGTGAGGACGCCATGCCGGGGGCGTTCCGCCGTGCTGCGCGCAAACTCCTCGTAGGCATATTCAAAGGGGCGGGAGGCGGCGATCAGACAGCGTGTGCCGCGACCGGGGTCTACCTGTTGGAAATCGAGCAGGGCGCCACTGTGGCAGGTATCGAGCCAGACGATCTGATTGGGTACCGGGCTGGCGGCGAGGATGCGGTGCAACCACAGCAGGGACAGCACCCAGTTACCCCGCGCCGCGTCGGTGTCACTCGCGGCCAGAAAGCTCTCCGGGACGCCTGCCTCTTTGCGCAAACCATGCCCGGCGACAAACAGCAGTGCCGTATCCGGCGCGCCGCCGCCAATCGGCAGGAACAGGTCGCAAATCGCCCGCTCCAGTTGCACCGCCGTGACCCGACCCTCGGGATCGACACAAAGACCGCTGCGATCCGGGCTGATCCGCTCCGGTAGGCGGCTGATTTTCCGGAATTCGCCGAACTCGGATAAGCGCTGTGCGATGGCCTGCGCATCCGCCGCGGGCAGGTACAGGGGCGCAGCCGCGTCGTAACAGTTGATACCGACGATGAGGGCGTGGGTGGCCATGGCATGGGCACCTTCAGCCCATCAACGATTCTGGAGCACAGTTGGGCCTCCTTCCTCGGCCCGACGTGCGGCGAATACTCTCACAATCTCTCCGCTAGGGCACGCTGGTCCTGACAGGTCTTTTCAGCCGGAACGACTGGCGCACGGCCTTCCAGCCCGGCAAGGAGCGGCACCCGGTCGTCTATTGCTCCTGGGAGGATGCCGACGCCTATGCCCAGCGGTGCGGCAAACGCCTGCCCACCGAGGCCGAGTGGGAGAAGGCGGCACGGGCACCAACGGGCGGCGCGCCCCCGGGGCGAGCGCTGGGACGGGACCCGCTGCAACCTCGGCGGTCGCGGCACACCCCCGGTGGGCACCTACCCCGCAGGCGAGAGTCCCTCTGGCCGTCACGACATGGCAGGCAATGTCTATGAATGGGTCGCCGACTGGTACAACGCCGGCAGACCCGCAAGCGGGCACAAGACCGGCTTAAACCTCGACCGCCTGGGCGCCCACGCCCGCACTGGAGGTCGAGGTTTCAGCCGGACGGGAGCGCCGCCGGCGCATGGGGAATTCCTCGTCCTCAAGCTCCGCTTGGGGACCAGGGGCGGCAGAAGGTGGCGCTGTCCTTGCCTCGCAGGCGGAGATTCCGTAATGTCGCCGGCACGACGCACGCCCCACTGAACCGCTCGGCATGTCCATGAAGATCACCTTCGACCCTGCCAAGGACGCCAAGAACATCGCCAAACGCGGTTTGTCGCTGACGCTGGCGGAGGCGCTCGAATGGGATCTGCTCCGGGCCGAGGAGGATACACGTGAGACCTATGGCGAAATTCGCATGGTCGGCTTTGCGCCTATCGGGCGGACAGTCTATTGCGTGGTGTTCGTGGAAGATGAGGATGTCTATCGTATCATCAGCTTGCGCAAGGCCCTGCCGAAAGAGGTGAGAGATTATGCACGTAAGATCTAGAACCGGACGCATCTTCGATCTGCCGACGCCGCACGAAGAGACTGAGATTCGCGCGGGCATGGTGGACGATCCAGACGTTTGCGAGTTGTCGGACGAAGAACTCCAGCGCCTGCACCCCATGAGTCATCCGCAGCCAGAGTCGACCAAGCAATCCGTCTCCGTCCGCCTCTCCGAGGAGGTGGTGACTTATTTCAAGGCGACAGGTAAAGGATGGCAGACGCGTATGGACGAGGTACTGAAAGACTATGTGAGATCCGTACAGCGTCAGGGATGAAGAAGGGAAGCATTGGAGTAACTGACGCCGTCGGCGGCGGACTTTTCTGAACGGCTGGAGCAAATGACCGGTCGCTGAGCACTCACCCCGGCTGAAAATCCAAGGTACAAAGCGCCTTCGCGGCGTGCAGTTGCCCGGCCGCCAGCATCCGCGTCAAGCGGTTGGTGCGCAGCATATAGATGTCGGTCAACTCCTTGAAGGCTTCCGGCAGATGGTGTTTCTCCAGACGCGAGACCTGACCATCGAAGGCCGCGGCGACGCTGAGGAGATCCAGCAGGAAGTACCGTTCCGTGGCGGACACCCGATCGAGCAGGGCCAGAAAATCATCCCAGTTGTCGTATCCATGACCTTCCCTGATGTTGAAGGCCGTGCAGAGTCTGATGATCAGGACCAGAAGATTGGGATGATAATGTTGCGACAGCACCATCATGGTGGCGACCGCCCTGACCGCGCCCTCACGCGCGGCCGGGCTCAACCGTGCCAGCCGGTCGTCGGTCAGAATCGCGGTGACGATATGCTCGGTCAGCTTGAGCCCGAATAGCCGCAGCCGCGCATCGCGCGCGACCCGGAGGAGGGTGACGGCGTCCCACAGGCCGGTGATCGGAATGGCCACCCAATTGAACGCCGTGCGCGACCCGCCCTTGCCGACCATGCGCAGCAACAGGAACTTGACTACCAGGCTGCTCAGTATGACCTTGAGCTTGTAGAGGGCGGCGACCAGGAAGAGCCGCGATTTCGACAGGTGCTTGAGCGGGTCGATCCCGAGATAATGAATCACCGGGTCCGGCACCTCCAGCGCGGCCCGGGCCAGGATATTGGGCACAGAATCATTGACGGGCAGAAAATAATCCTCGACTGCCTGATGCTGGCCGGTCAGGCACGCCAGACTGTAGACCGTCTTGAGGCCCAGCCAATACAGCGCGGCCACTTCGATGACCAACATGGCGGTCAGCACACCGCCGTACAGCAGCCAATAGGGCACTGCCGCCATGGACTCTCTATAGGTCGCATCGACCCAGATCGTGGCAAAGGTGGTCAGGGCGCCGACGGCGAAGGCGATGATTACGGCGAAGGTCGTGATATTGCCGGCCAGGGCCTGCAGCGTCGCATCATCGGGTAATTCGTCGATGGTGACGTTGCGCAGCGCGGCGGTGCCGGCGGTGCGGCCGAGATAGCGATAGTATTTCACTCCCAGCTGTTCGAGCATCCCCGGCGCCTGGCTTCTCTCGGCCAACGCCTTTCTGATTTGTCGGATCGATAGTTTCATTGATGTAATCGGCTCTCGATGGCGCCCCCGTCCGGCCGACTGGGACCCGGTGGGAGCGGCTTCAGCCGCGACGCGACCTCGCAAGCGGACTTGGCCTCGCCTTCCGGCTCCCGCGTGGGAGCCAGTGCGGGCGCTCCGCGTCCAGTGCCAAGACCGGACGCGGAGCGCCCGCACGGCATTCCCACGCGGAGCGTGGGAACGAGAAGAGGCTCAACTTGGGGCGACCCTACCGCAGATAGGCGCCGTCCTCGCCCACCTTGCCGGGACCGTCGAGGACATAGATGCCGGCAGAGTTGGCGCGCACGCTGAAGCTCAGGTGCCCGCCGCTGACCTGGACCTCGCGGCCGGTCACGGCGTCACGGTAGGTGCCGTCGCGCACGCCGCCGACGCTGATCTGCTGATCGGAGCCGATGGCAAGACCAATGACGGCATAGTCACCCTGGTCAGAGAGATCACGCACGAAGCTCATGCCGCTGCCCCACTCCGCGACCTGGGTCATAGGGGCCTGCTGCAGGGCGGGCACGGCGCGGCGGATCTGGTTCAGACGCCGGATGTGCTGGTAGAGCGGATGGGCCTGGGTGGCGCCGATGGCCTCCGCGGTCAGGTGGTCGCCGAAATAGGCGCGCCCGGTCTGGTCCAGGGTGTCCCTTTCGCCCTCGACATCCTGGGGGGCGCCCTTCATGAATTCGATCTCCTCCCCATAATAGAGGCAGGGAATACCGCGCGCGGTCCAGATCAGATTATAGGCCGCCGCCGCCATCCATTGGTCGCCCTTGAAGCGGTATTTGAAGTCGTTGTCCGGGCCTACGTCGTGGTTCTGCAGGAAGGTCACCAGGCGCGTCGCATCGCCGTAGATCCAATCCATGGAGAGGATCTGGGCGGTGCCGCCATAGGTGCCCTTGCTCACCGTGTCGCGGAAGGTGGAGAAGAGCCCGAAGTCGAGTACGGAGAAACCGGAGTCACCGCCCGACGTGGGGTCGCGCGGGTCATGACCCAGGCGCGTGTACCACCAGGGCCGGATCTGGCTCGGGCCATTGTCACCGCCGCCCAAGTCCCCCCAGCCGTACCCCTTGACCAGGTTTTCACCGAAGACGAAGAGCCCCGGTTTGTGCGCCTTCCAGGCGTTGACGTATTCGAGCAGGTTGTCACGTTCCACATGCTTGACGGTGTCGATGCGCAGTGCATCCACACCCATGTCGAGATACCGATTGATGGCGCCGATGAGATAGTCCTTCACATTCTGCCGGTCCGTGGCCAGATCGATGCAGTCCCCGGCCAGGTGCTTGTGCTGGAGCGGCCAGGCGCTCTCCCAGTCGCCGCCGCAGATGAAGCCCTCCTGGTGGTACCAGTTGGGGTCCAGGTGGTTGGCATCGACACCGAAGAAGCGCCCCGGGTTGTAGCCGGGTTTGGGAACTGTTTCCCCGGTCTTGGGGTCGACCAGGGGTTCGAGGCCCTCCGGGTCGCGGGCGTGCCGCTCCCGCCACCAGTCGGGGGCCAGGGGGTTGTCGATGTCATCGCGGTTGGGCCAGGCGTAATTGCCCAGGCTGCCCTGATAGGGACCGTGATCGACCGCGCCCGGCGCCGAACCCTGGGGGCAATAGTATTTGATCGGCAGGTGGTCGATGTGGACCTGGCCGCGGATGCCATACTGGCAGGAGTGGTTGACCACCACGTCCTGGATGATTTTGAGCCCGCGGGCGTGGGCGGCGTCGATGAGATCCTGATAGGTTGCGCCGGGGGACTCCAGGCGCGGGTCGATGCGCGTCCAGTCGTAGGGGTGATAGCCGTGGTAGTCGAGCCCGGAGCGGTTTTCCACCGGCGGGGTGATCCAGATGGCTGTGAACCCTAAGTCCCGGATGTAGTCCAGGCGCTCCATCAGACCCTTGAAGTCGCCGCGCCAATGGGGATCGATCGCCTGGCCGTTGCCGTCGAAGCGGATACGGTCGCGACAGAAAAAGTTGTTGCTCGGGTCGCCGTCATAGAAGCGGGTGGTGATCAAAAAATAGATGGTCTCCGCCCGGAAGTCCGTACGCTGCGCGACCGGTGCCAACTGTTCGGGGACCGGCGGGCGCGGGCGCGGCGGCGGGGGTGGTGCGGGCGCCGCCGTGCCGGGCGCGGGCCGCTGGTCGTGCCAGTGCCCGGCGGCGTCCAGCCAACCGGTGCGCTCGCGCGTCAGGTCCGGGGTCTGGCGGCCCGCGGCGTCGGTGAACAGCAGGCGCACCGAGCGGGTCGCCGGAAAGCGATACGACCACCACCCCGGGTGCTCCGGGTCCGGGGTCATGGGGATGCCGGGCCAGGCGCTCCCTGCCCCACCCGGCGACTGGTCCCAGAAGTGGACGCGCAGCGGCTCGGCCCAACCCGCGGGGCGCTCACAGGCAACGACGAGATCGGCGGCTGGGGTTGGCTTCTTTTTCGGCATGGGGGGTCCTGGGTGTGGTGAAGGGGGAGGCACGCGGGCAGCAGCGGGCGTATTGAACTGGGCCTCGCAAGGGGCAGACCCCAGCGGCGGCGGTCGCGCCGGGGGCGCAAGACGCCGACCCGACATGATGGGGCGCCGGTGGGCGCGACTGCAACCGCCACCGTCCGGCGCAATCTGATTGACCAGAGCGCGCGCCGGACCGATGCTCCGCAAGCAGGACCGTCGGGCGGATGCCCGCAGGGCGATCCGCCACCCGCCGCCACCCGGACCATCGCCCCATCCCAAACTTCAACTGGAGTCCGCCATGCGCAAATCGCTGATCCGTCCGCCGCTCGCCCTTGGTCTCGCCTTGTTCAGCGGGTGGCTCGCGGCCAGCCCGATGACCAATCTGCTGGGGCAACTCTCGCAGTTCGACTACCAGGACTATGTCGGGAACCTGCAGGCTTTCGGCACCCGTTATTTCAACACCCAGGGTAATGTCAAGGCGACCAACTATCTCGCCGACACCCTGAACTCATTCGGCCTGAGTGTACGCCAAGACGCCTTCGACTACGGGGGCACGCGCTACAACGTGGAGGCGACCTTGCCGGGCCTGGTTACCCCCAACCAGATCTTCATCATCGGCGCCCACTTCGACTCTACCTCCAATGACCCGCAGACCAATGCCCCGGGCGCGGACGACAACGCCAGCGGCACCGCCGCCATGCTGGAGATCGCAAGCGTTCTGAGTCAGTACCAGTTCGCGTCCACCATCCGTTTCATTGGCTTCAACGCCGAGGAGCAGGGACTGATCGGCAGCAACGCCTATGCTGCCGCCGCCCAGGTCAGGGGTGACACGATCGTCGGGATGCTGAATCTGGACATGATCGCCTACACCGCCGGCCTCGCCACGCAGGACCTGGAGGTCATGGGGGATAAGTGGCTGGTGGACCGCTTCATCGCCGATGCGGCGACCTATGTGCCCGGGCTCTTGACCCAGGCCTGGTACGGCGACTATTACGGCAGCGACCATTACTACTTCCATTCAAGTCGATATCCGGGCTCGTCCTCGCTGTTTGGAATCGAGGATACCGCAACGGATATCTGGAGCAATTCCAATCCCTACTATCACAAGACCACTGACACCGCGGACCGACTGGACTACGGCTTCGCCTACAAGGTCACCCAGGCCAGCGCCGCGACCCTGGCAGACCTCGCCGGTCTGATCCCGGAGCCGCCGATCATGCTCTTGCTGCTCCCCGGGTTGCTGTTGGCGGCGCGGGGTCGGCGGGTTCACTGACAGTCAGCCCGCAACCCCCGCCTCCGCGAAGGTCGCCATCGTGTTGTGCAGTTCGCAGGCGAGGCGCACCAGGGGCAGGGCCATGGCCGCGCCGCTGCCCTCCCCCAACCGCATCCCCAGGTCGAGTAATGGCTCCGCGTCCAGGGCGGCGAGCAGGGCGCGATGACCCGGTTCCGCCGAGCCGTGGGAGAACAGCAGCCAGTCGCGCAGTCCGGGATTGATCCGGCAGGCACACAGGGCCGCCGCGGTGGCGATGAAGCCATCGACGAGGACCAGGATGCGCCCTTGGCCGCACGCGAGGTAACACCCCACCAGGGCCGCGATCTCGAAACCGCCGAGGCGCTCCAGGAGGACCAGGGGATCGCCCTGCCCTTGCGCGTGCAGGGCCAAGGCCCGGGCCACCACCTGCGCCTTGTGCCGGACACCGGCCCCGTCGAGTCCGGTCCCGGGACCCACCAGGTCGGCGGCCGGCAGTCCGAGCAAAGCACAGGCGAGCGCCGCCGCGGCGGTGGTATTGCCGATCCCCATCTCCCCGCCGATCAGAAGGCGCACGCCCTGCCCGGCGGCGCGGGCGGCGGCGGCCCGGCCGATCCCGAGGGCCCCGGCGACTTGCCCCCTGGTCATGGCCGGCCCCTGGGCCAGATTGGCGGTGCCGGGGCCGACGCCCTCACACCGCACCCCGGGTACGTCGCGCAGATCCCCCAGGGTGCCGCAGTCGATCACCTCCAGCCCCGCGCCCAGGGCCCGTGCCAGGACCGAGATGGCCGCCCCGCCGCCGGCGATATTGCGCACCATCGCCACCGTGACCGACTGGGGGTAGGCGGAGACGGCCTCCGCCACCACCCCGTGATCACCAGCAAAGAGGCAGATCTGCACCGGGTCCACCCGCGGACTCGGGCTGTCCTGGAGGGCCGCCAGGCGGATCGCCAGGGACTCCAGCCGGCCCAGCGCGCCCCGCGGCTTGGTGAGTTGGTCCTGGCGCAGCCGCGCCGCCGCGGCGGCGGCGTGCGAGGGGGCGGGACAGGGGTTGGCGAGCCAGTCGAGCGAATCGGTCATGGGCGAGTGGTCAGAGTCCGGGGGTTCGGGGTTCGGGGTTCGGGGTTCGGAGTTCGGAGTTCGGAGTTCGGAGTTCGGAGTTCGGAGTTCGGAACGGTTCGCCAATCACCCAAAAAGTCAATTAGGGAATGCCGTCGGCGCCGTTGTCGTAATCGAGGTTACGATACCCGCGAGGATTCTTTCGCACCTCGTCGTTTCGCCGTCCGGGCTTTGCAAGCATCGCAACGATTGTGTTGTGTTTAGCTTGTACTTGGCTGATTACTCAGTTGGGTAATGCGATCGGTGCCGGCCCCTTCAGGACCAGCGGCAGGCCGGCGACTACCAGGATGACCTGGTCGCAGCGTTCGGCCAGCGCCTGGTGCAGGCCGCCGGCCAGGTCGCAGTAGCGCCGCGACAGTTCCCCCAGCGGGGTTACGCCCATGTTGGTCTCATTGCCGACCAGGATCACCCGCCCCGGGCTGCGCTCCACGACCCCGAGCAGGGCCTCGAACGCGTGCTCGATCCGCTCCGGTGTCTCATCCACCAAGAGGTTGGTAATCCACAGGGTCAGGCACTCGACCAGGACGCAACGCCCCGGGGCAGCCGCCGCCGCCAGCGCCGCGGCCAGGGCCAGGGGTTCCTCCACCAGGTCCCAAGCGGCAGGACGGCGGCGCTGGTGGTCCGCGATCCGGCGCGCCATCTCCCCGTCCGCGCCCCGAGCGGTGGCGATATAGGTGACGGGAAGGGCCGCGACCCGGGCCAGCCCCTCGGCGAACCGGCTCTTGCCGGAGCGCACCCCGCCCAGGACCAGAGTGCGCGGCGCCACGGTTGGATTCACAGCTCGACGCCCTTCTGGGCCTTGACCCCGGCGTCGAAGGCGTGCTTGATGGGGCGCATCTCGGTCACGGTATCGGCGATCTCGATCAGCGCCGCCGGGGCGCCGCGCCCGGTCACCACCACGTGCTGGTGGGCGGGGCGACCCTCGAGCGCCTCCAGCACCCGGTCCAGGGGCACCAGACCCAGCTTCAGCGCGATGTTGAGTTCATCCAGGACCACCAGTTGGAAGGCGGGATCGGCCAGCAACTCCGCCGCCTGACCCCAGGCGGCGAGGGCGGCGCGTCGATCCAGGTCCGGGTCCTGGGTCTCCCAGGTGAAGCCCTCCCCCATCACATGGTATGCGAGTTCGGGGAAGCGCCGGAAGAAGGCCTCCTCACCGGTGGCATGACTACCTTTGATAAACTGGACCACGCCCACCTTCATACCGTGGCCGAGCGCCCGCGCCACCATCCCGAAGGCAGCGGAACTCTTACCCTTGCCGTTGCCGGTGTTGACCACCAGCACCCCGCGCTCCAGCGTGGCGCCGGCCACCCGCGCGTCCACGATCTCCTTCTGACGCTGCATGCGTCGGCGGTGGCGTTCCCGGGCCGCGTCGTCGGTCATCGGGGACCGCCGGCCAAGGGGCGCACGGCCAGAGGCAGACGGGTATCCAGCTCCCGGGGCAGCGGGATGCAAATGCGGATGGGTGAATCGGTGTCAGCGGTCATAGCGGAGACTTGATGGCGGGATGCGGTGGTGAGGCGGCGGCCGGGGTCGTTCGACTGAGGGCTTGCCGCGGATTGCCGCCCATTGTAGGGGTTCGGCAGGGAAGCAACCACCCGGCCAACCGCGCGCCGACGCAGCCAGCCAGGAGAGAATATCCGAGGGTCCGACCGCGACGTTTATCGATGCCGCCGCGCGCCGGGTCCCGTAGACTAGCCGCCAACCGGATCCGCGGCCACCTGCGCCACGCCGCCGCCCGCCGGGGGCGGCCGGCGGGGCGCCGCGGCCCGCCCCGGTCGGCATCCATCCAAGCCTCCCGGGCCGGACCCCAGCGCACCCTTTACCGCCATCGTCCGCGACCCGCGGGTCGCCTCAGGAGTTCCCATGTCAGACCCCATGCCCGACCCCATGCCGGTCCCCTCGGCGACCAGCCGGATGCTCGCCCGCCTGCTCCCCTTCGGCCTGGTCCTGCTCTTTGGCGCCGGCGTCCTGCTCGTCTATGTCGTCAACCCACCGCACCTGGCGCCACGCGCGCCGACCGCCGCCAAGTCCCTGGCGCCGGCGCCGAGCCCCGCCGCGGAACTTGCCGCCGCCCGGCAGCGCATTGCAGACCTGGAGCGGACCGTCGCCGGCCTCCAGGCGAAACACCTGGCATATTCAACACTTGGTGCACACTTTACCGGGCAGGGCATCCTCGTCACGCTGGGCGAGCCTGAACTGCAATTCGGCGCCGGCAAGTCCACCCTGCCGAGTCCGCTGCCCGCCGGCCTGACCGCCTTAGCGGCCCTCTTGGCGCAGGAACCCAGTCTCTTGGTCCAGATCGAGGGCTACACGGACAATCGCGGTACGGCCGCGGCTAACCTGACCCTCTCCGCCCAGCGCGCCAAGGCGGTCAAGGCGGCCTTGGTCAAACTCGGCAGTGCCCCGGAGCGCATCCAGTCCCGCGGGATGGGCGTAGCACGCCCGGTCGCCGACAACGGCACCGCGGAAGGACGCGGACGCAACCGGCGCATCGAGGTCTATCTCACCGAACCGTAGGGTGGCTTTTCGTTCGGGCGATCCGCCTCGCACGGTGCGTTCGCCACCTTCCCGGGATAGCCGGGCAGGGTCCGCTTTGCGGGCCGACCCGCGCGTCAACTCCGTCGGCAAAGGGTCCGCTCAGCGGACCCTATCCGGCTCGCCTCCCGCGGGCTGCGGTGGCGCTTGACAGCTTGCCCGCGGTCCGCAAATTTCGTAATCTTCAGTCTTAACGCCTTGATCGCAAAACCCGCGGAGCCACGCGGAGCCGCGAGCCGCGCGACGGCCCCCCCCGCGCAGCGTTACTGCGGCAACCGCGGGGCGCGTCGACTACGCCCGTTGCGACGTGCACGGTGATCGACCCGACGGCACCGCATCCACCTTAAATATTATGGCACCGGGGATTTCGCGCTGGATTCCCCGGTTCTGGGAGCACGAAATGGGAGTGTGATGGACGGGCTCGACAACACCCAAGACCAGCCGATGTCGATCGAACAGGCGCGGCAGCAGACCGAACTGCGGCTGCGGGTCACCGAAGCGCGGTGTCGTCTGCTGGCCGAGAACGCATCGGATGTCATCTGGACCATGTCGCTGGACGGCCGGACCACCTACGTCAGTCCGTCAGTGGAGCGACAGCGCGGATTCACTCCGCAGGAGGCCATGCAGCAGCCACTCGAGGAGATCCTGACGCCCGAGTCTCAGGCGATCACAGTGGACTATTTCTCGCGCTTGGCGGGTCTTCTCCAAGCCGAACTCCCTCTGGAGCGAGCACGCAACGAGCTCGAATATCGCTGCAAGGACGGCTCGACCATCTGGTGCGATGTCCACGTATTGCCGGTTTACTCCGCGGACGGGATTCCGGTGGAATTACTCGGGATGTCGCGGGACATCACCGCCGTGAAACGGGCGCAGAGCGAGGCGAAGCGCAGCGAGGAACGCATCCGCAAGACGCTGCAGCATCTGCCGGTCGGCATCGCGGCGGCGAGCTTGCAGCCGGACCAACGGATTCTTCATCGCAATACCAAGTTCGATCAGCTCTTCGGCTGGACACCGGAGGAGATCCCGACCCACGAGGATTGGTTCGTGCGGGCCTACCCGAACGAAGACTATCGCCGCGCCGTGCTCGACGAATGGAACGCGGCGATCGCACAGGCAGCCGAGCAGCAGGGGCAGGTGACGCCGCACGAATATCGTGTGACAAGCCGGGACGGACGGGTTAAGGATATCATCATCGGCGGTACGGTCATCGACGACCGGCTGATCTGCTCCTTCGTCGACATCAGCGAGCACAAGCGCATCGAGGCAGAGTTGGATCAGGCGCGGAATGCGGCTGAAATGGCGAATAGAGCGCTCCGCAAGGCCAACGCGGAGCTCCAGCGTCTCGCCCTCACGGACCGCCTCACCGGCATTTGGAACCGGGCCTATTTCGAGGAGGCCGTCGCGACCGAGATCGCGCGCGCCGCGCGCGTCAAAGCTCCAGTGTCGCTGCTGATGCTCGATATCGATCACTTCAAGGCGATCAACGACACCTATGGCCATCTCGTCGGTGACCGGATCCTGATCGAGGTTACCCGTCGTCTCGCACACCATCTGCGGGAGGTCGACGTCCTGGCCCGTTGGGGCGGTGAGGAATTCGTGATCCTGATGCCTCACTGCGAGGCGAACGAGGCGCGGGGCGCGGCGGAAAGGCTGCGTGCCCTCGTTGCGGATCGAGCCTTCCCCGCGGTCGGCGCGGTCACCGTGAGTATCGGCGCTGCAGAATACCAGCCTCACGAAAGCGATAATGCCTGGATCAAGCGGACCGACGATGCACTCTACGCGGCCAAGGCCGGGGGCAGAAACCGCGTTTGTCTTTCCGCATGGGAGGCCGGATGACAGTCGCGCACGACAGTCATTGAGTAAACTGTCGTCGGAATCCCTGGGTCACCGCCGCGCAGCCCGCACTGTAGCCTGCCCCTGGTTTCCTGGTCCCTGGTCCCTGGTTTCCTGCTCCCGCCGGGCGCGGTTCCCCCGGGGGACGCGCCCCTTGTCGCACCGGCTTCGCCTGCCTACACTTTAAACATGCGCCATCCCATCGATCCCAAAGTCGACTGCGTCTTCAAGGCCCTGCTGGGGGCCGAGTCCAATCGCGACCTGTTGATCCATTTCCTCAACGCCGTCTTGGGCGCGGACCTGCCGCGGCCGATCGTCGCCGTGGAGATCCAGAACCCCTACAACGAGAAGGAATTCCTGGACGACAAGCTGACCGTCGTCGATGTCAAGGCCCGCGACGCGACCGGGCAGATGTTCCAGGTCGAGGTCCAGCTGCTCAATCACCGCGACCTGCCGGCGCGTATCCTCTACGGCTGGGCGAACCTTTATCGCAGCCAGATCAAGGAGGGTGAGAGCTACCGCAAGCTGCGCCCCACCTACGCCATCTGGCTGCTGGGTCAGACGCTGCTGGCGGATGACCCGGAGTATGCCCACGAGTTCCGGCTGCGCGACCAGCACGGTCGCGTCTTTCTGGACCACGGCGGTATCTGGCTGCTGGAACTGAGCAAGTTCGCCGCCGACACGGTCGAAACCGAGCGGCAGCGCTGGCTGAAATTCTTCAACGAGGCAGAGTGCCTGGACGAGGACGCCCTGCCGGCCTGGATGCAGACCCCAGAGATGAGGCGAGCCATGAACACGCTGAGGGCATTTTCCGAGAAAGAGCACGCCTACCACGCCTACCAGGCGCGGCAGGACTATCTGCGCGAACAGCAGAGCATCCAGCTCGAATTCGAGGACCTGCGCGCGGAGGTCGAGCAGGCGCGGGCGGACGTGGAGCAAGAGCGGGCGGCGAAGGAGCAGGCACGGACGGACGCGGAGCAGGAACGAGCCGCCAAGGAGCAGGCGCAGGCGTACGCGGAGCAGGAGCGGGCGGCGAAGGAGCAGGAGCGGGCCGCTAAGGAGCAAGAGCGGGCTGCCAAGGACGAAGCATTGGCCGAGAACGAGCGGCTGAAGCGCTTGCTCGCGGACCAGCCGGAACCGTCTGGCCCCGGAACGGGGTAGTGATCTCGGCCTGTCGTCACTTTCTGGTTCCGCGGAAAGCCCGGTCGAGCAGGCGCGCGGACACGAAACCCGACCGAGAAACTCTGTTGACGTAAGGCTTGAAATCCGGTAAACAGTCGATTGTCAAGTCCCTCGACCCCATCCTGGTGTGACTCAGACCACACCCAGGCACAGCGGTGCTGAAGGAATGACCGCCGCGCGTGTTCGGACCCTGGGGTGTCTCCCCGCCCGAGCCAAGCGGCAGCCTGTCCCTGGGTCCGATTGCAGCTAAGGAGATCACGCCATGACCGGTCGCTCGCTTGTCCAAACCCTGTGGCACCTGCTCGCGCGGGCGGTGCCGGGTCCCGATGTCCTGCCAAGGGGCGGCTTTACACTTTTTGTTACCCCCCCCCCCCCCCCCCCCCCCCGCGAAGAACGGCGCTTCTGACTGAGGCGTCGACCCGGTCGCCCCATGGGGGCGCGATACCTGACAACGGGGCGTCTGGCGGCCTCGTCCATCGTCGGTTGCGACACCTGACGCATGTCTGGGGCCTCTTGGCCTTCTGTTTCGCTGCGAACCTACTCGCCGATGTGACCCTTTCCCCGGTCGGGAAATGGGGCTCCGGGCGTTACTATGCTGTGGCAGTGGATGGCAACTATGCCTATGCCGCCGCTGGTCTCACCGGGTTGGACATTATCGACATCTCTAATCCTACCGCCCCGGCGCGGGTTGGGGGCTACGACACATCAGGGGCGGCCGGCGGCGTCGCGGTCATCGGGGGCTATGCCTATGTCGCTGACGGATCCTCCGGCCTACAGATCATTGATGTCAGCGACCCCGCCACCCCGGTACGGGTTGGGGGCTACGACACGGTGGGGAGCGCCTATGCGGTCGCCGTGGCCGGACGCTATGCCTACGTCGCGGACTACGACGCCGGTCTGCAGATCATTGATCTGAGCAATCCCGCCGCTCCGGCGCGGGTCGGGGGCTACAACACTGGCGGATACGCCCAAGGCGTTGCGGTTGCGGGAGGCTATGCCTATGTCGCGGACGGTAGCACGGGCCTTCAAGTTATCGCCATCAGCAACCCCGCAGCTCCGGTGCGGGTAGGGCAGCACTACTCTCAGGAATTTTCTTACTACGGTGTCGCGACCATGGGGAGCTATGCCTATGTCGCGGCTGGCAGTGGCGGCCTACTGGTGATCGACATCAGCAACCCGGCCGCACCGGTGCGGGTGGGAAGCTACGACACTGCGGACTCTGCCTCCGACGTCGCAGTCGCCGGGGGCTTTGCCTACGTTTCGGATGGTTACGGTGGTCAGCAGGTAATCGACATCAGTAACCCAGCCGCCCCGGTGCGGGTAGGGGGCTACGATACCGGAGACTTTGCTTCTGGCGTCGCGGTCGTTGGGCGCTATGCCTATACCGCGGCTGCCAGCACTGGCCTGCAGATCAACGACATCAGCAACCCGGCTGCCCCGGTGCGCGTGGGATTCTACAGTATCTCGGGGTTTGCCGAGGGCATTGCCGTCACGGGGGGCTATGCCTATCTCGCGGACGAACGCGCCGGCCTACAGGTGATCGACGTCCGCGACCCCACCGCCCCGGTCAGGGTGGGGCGCTACGACACCACGGGGTCTGCCGTGGGCATTGCGATCGCGGGGGGCTATGCCTATGTGGCGGACAGTTGGTCGGGCCTGCAGGTCATCGACGTCCGCAACCCCGCCGCCCCGGTGCGGACGGGAGGTTATCGCACTGCGGGTAATGCTGTTGGTGTCGTGGTATCAGGGAGCTATGCCTATGTCGCGGACGGTAGCGCTGGTCTTCAGGTGATCGACATCAGTAACCCCGCCGCCCCGGTGCGGACGGGAGGCTACGACACCGTGTATGCCAGGGGCGTCGCCGTTGCTGGCGGCTATGCCTACGTCGCGGACGACACCGCGGGCCTCTTAATCATTGATGTCCGCAACCCCGGCACCCCGGTGCGGGTTGGGGGTTACAACACCGCGGGATACGCCTTTGGCGTCGCGCTTGCGGAGGGCTATGCGTATATCGCGGATGCCACCGCTGGCATGCAGGTGATCGACATCAGAAACCCCTCAGCCCCGGTGCGGGTCGGCAGCTACGATACCGCGGGATCTGCCTGGGACATCGTGGTCATGGGTAACTATGCCTATGTCGCGGACTACACCGCCGGTCTGCACGTCATCGACATCAGAAACCCCGCTGCCCCTGTGCGGGTGGGGGGCTATGACACCGAGGGTTATGGCAGCGATGTTGAGGTCGCGGGGGACTATGCCTACGTCGCAGACTCCCATGGCCGACTGGTGGTCCTGGGTGTCCCAGACCTCGACGCCGATGCCGATGCCGACGCGGACGGCATCCCCGACACCTTCGATAACTGTTCCGCCGTTTCTAATCCCGACCAAGCCAACCACGACACGGACGCCCTGGGCGATGCCTGCGACTCGGACGACGACAACGACGGCGTTGCCGATGCCCAGGATGCCTTCCCCCTCGACCCGGCCGAGTCAGTGGACACGGACAACGATGGGATCGGCAACAACGCCGATCCGGACGACGACAACGATGGCGTAGCCGACGCCCAGGACGCCTTCCCCCTCGACCCCGCCGAGTCGGTCGACACCGACAACGACGCCATCGGCAACAACGCCGACCCTGACGACGACAACGACGGCATTGTCGATGCAGTAGACAATTGTCCGGTTATCTCCAATGCGGAGCAATTGAATACTGATGGCGACAGCCTTGGCAATGCCTGTGACGATGACGACGATGGCGACGGTACCCCGGACGCTGCGGATGCCCTGCCCCTAGACCCGGCCGAAACCCTGGACACCGACGGCGACGGCATCGGCAACAACGCCGACCCCGACGACGACAACGACGGGGTTCCGGACGTCGCGGATCAGTGCCCCGGGGCGCATGACACGCTCGACATCGACCGCGACCAGATTCCGGACTGCAAGGACCCCAAGACCTTGACCACGATTGGGCAGTGGGGCTCGGGTCTTTACCACTCGATCGCGCTGGAAGGGAACTATGCCTACGCTGCCGCAGGCCGCACGGGTTTGGACATTTTCGACGTTCGAGACCCAGGGTCCCCCATGCGGATAGGGCTTTACGACACCGGGGGAAACGCCACGGGCGTGGCAGTCGCGGGGGGCTATGCCTACGTTGCCGATGGCTTGTCTGGGTTGCAGGTCATTGATGTCCGGAATCCTGCTGCGCCGGTGCGGGTAGGCGGCTACTACACCTCGAGGGAAGCCCTCGGCGTGGCAGTCGTTGGGGGCTATGCCTACGTTGCGTGCTTGTCTGCGGGCTTGCAGATCATTGATGTCCGTAATCCCGCTGCGCCGGTGTTGATTGGTCGCTACGACACGGCCGGCCTTGCCCATAACGTGGCGGTTGTGGGCAGCTATGCCTATGTGGCAGACGACGCTGCCGGCCTCCAGGTCATCGATGTCAGCAACCCCGCTGCTCCCGTCTGGGTGGGCGTCTACAATACCGCGGGAATTGCCTATGGTGTCGCGGTCGCGGGGGATTATGCCTATGTTGCGGATGGCTCCGCCGGATTGCAGGTGATCAATATCCGTAATGCCGCCGCTCCGGTATGGGTCGGTGTCTACAATACGGTCGGTCAAGCGGCGGGTGTTGCGTTTGCCGGAGGTTTCGCCTACGTTGCTGACGATGACGCGGGCCTCCAAGTCATCAATGTCGCCAATCCGGCTGCCCCGGCGCGAGTCGGCGGCTATGACACCTCCGGATACGCCTCAGCGGTTGCGGTGGTGGGTGGCTACGCCTATGTTGCAGACGTCTACGCGGGACTGCAGGTCATTGATGTCACCAACACGGCCGCCCCAGTGCGCGCGGGAGGCTATGACCGCTCAGGAGAACCCTATGACGTTACCATCGCTGGAAAGTATGCGTATATCGCGGATGGCGTCGGCGGGCTGCTGATCCTTGATGTCAGCAACCCCGTCGCACCGCTTCCAGTGGGGAGCTACGACACCGCTGGTTATGCCTCCGGCGTCGCGGTCGATGGAAACTATGCCTACGTCGCGGACGACGACGCTGGCTTACAA
This sequence comes from Candidatus Thiodictyon syntrophicum, assembly GCF_002813775.1. Classification (NCBI taxonomy): domain Bacteria; kingdom Pseudomonadati; phylum Pseudomonadota; class Gammaproteobacteria; order Chromatiales; family Chromatiaceae; genus Thiodictyon; species Candidatus Thiodictyon syntrophicum. Next base: position 3,335,358 of record NZ_CP020370.1, on the reverse strand, counting down.
GTGATCGATGTCCGCAACCCCGCCACGCCGGTCTTGGTGGGTAGCTACAACACGTCGGGCTATGCCTTTGACGTGGCGGTCGTGGGCGGCTATGCCTATGTGGCAGACTACGACGCTGGCCTTCAGGTGATCGATGTCCGCAACCCGGCCGCTCCCGTGCGAGTGGGTGGCTTCAACACATCGGGGACTGCTAACGACGTCGCGATCATGGGGGGTTATGCCTATGTCGCTGACGACAGCTCCGGCCTTCAAATCATCAATGTCAGCAACCCGGCTGCTCCGGTGTGGGTGGGGCGCTACAACACCGATGGCTATGCCTATGCCGTGGCGGTCGCTGGGGGCTATGCCTATGTCGCGGTCTGGGAATCGGACTCGGATGTCGGCCTGCAGGTGGTCGATGTCCGCAATCCGGCCGCCCCGGTGCAGATCGGCGGCTACGAGACCTCGTTGGGGTCTCCCTGGGGCATCGCGGTCTTGGACGGCTATATCTATCTCGTGGGAGACTGCGGCGTGCAGATTATCGACATCCGCAACCCCGCCGCCCCGGTACGCGTGGGCGGCGATGACACCGCGGTCTTTGCCGACAAGGTCGCGGTCGCCGGGGGCTATGTCTATACCACGGACCATGGCAGACTGATGATCCGTGGTATCCCGGGCGCCTACCCCGATGCCGACTTCGACACGATCCCCGATGTGGCCGACAACTGTCCGCTGATCGCCAATGTCGACCAGGCGAACCACGACACGGACGCCCTCGGCGACGCCTGCGACCCCGACGACGACAACGATGGCGTCGCCGACGCCCAGGACGCCTTCCCCCTCGACCCCGCCGAGTCGCTGGACACCGACCACGACGGGATCGGCAATAACGCCGACCTGGACGACGACGGTGACGGCACGCCGGATAGCGCGGACGCCTTCCCGCTGGACGCGAACGAGCAGATCGATAGTGACCATGACGGTATCGGGGACAACGCCGATCCGGACGACGACGGCGACGATGTCGCGGACGGCACCGACAACTGTCCGCTGATCGCTAATCCCAACCAGTCGGACGCGGATGCCGATACCGTCGGCGACGCCTGCGAGCGGCGACTCTATGTCAACGTGGCGGTGGTCGGCGGCACGGGCGACGGCAGCGACTGGGCGAATGCCTACGCGAGCCTGGCGGACGCCTTGGAGACCGCCGACGCCGGTGACGACCTGTGGGTGGCAAAGGGGGTCTACTACCCCGACCAGCGCGGCGGCACTGATACCGACGACCCGGCCGACAGCTTTGTCATCCCCTCCGGCGTGCGGGTCTGGGGCGGCTTCGCCGGTGACGAGACCGCGCTCGTCGGGCGCAACTGGTACCTGAACCGGACGGTGCTGAGCGGCGACCTCCGTCAGGACGACGCCAATGCCGATGGCAACCGCGTGGCCGAGGCTGCCGCTCAGATCCGTGGGGGCAACAGCGCCCATGTGCTGCGGACCCAGGCGGCCGACGGTTACACGGCGCTGGACGGCTTCGTCATCACCGCGGGCGACGCGGCCGGGGAGCACGGCGGCGGCTGGCTGGACACCGGGGGCGGTGCCCCCGTACTCGGGCACCTGCTGTTCCTCGGCAACCGGGCCGACTTGGGCGGCGCCCTGTGGAGCGACGGGGCGCCGCGGATTACCGACAGCGCCTTTGCCGGCAGTGCGGCCCGCCAGGGTGGGGCACTGTACCTTACGGGCGCCGGCGCCACCGCCGTCCATCTGAGCTTTGGGGCCAACAATGCCAGCGACACGGGTGGGGCCTTGGTGGTGGACGGCGGCACGGCCGAGTTTGCCAACGCGGTCCTGTGGGGCGACGGCCCGAACGAGGTCGCCGTCTTGGCCGGGAACGCGACCTTCCGTTACAGCCTGGTCAAGGGGTCCGGCGGCGCGGCCTGGAACGGGAGTGCCGGGGGCGACGGCGGCAACAACCGCGATGCGGACCCGCTCTATCTCGATGCGGCCAAGGGCGATCTGCGCCTGGGCAGTGCCGCATCCGCGGCGGTCAATGCCGGCAGCAATGCCGCCGCCCAGGGGGCCGGGTCGACCACCGACCTGGGCGCCGCCCCGCGCACCCAGCAGGGTACCGTCGATATGGGGGCCTATGAGCAGACCCTGGCGAGTGCGGCCACCGTCCCCGGGACCAACGGCGCCGACACCATCGTAACCCAGCGCAGCAATACCAGCGTCCTGGCCGGGGCCGGGGACGATGTCATCCTGTCCGCACCCGGGCGTCAGGTGATCACCCTGGGTGCCGGTCGTGACGTCGTGGTCTGGCTCTATTACCCCGACAGCGACGTGATCAACGACTTCGAGCTCGGGGTAGACCGGCTGGATCTCCGCGGCGTCCTCGCCGTGGTGGGTTACCCCGGGGCTAACCCACTCGCCGACGGCCGCCTGCTGTGCGACACCGTGACCGGCGGGGCCTATCTGAAGCTCGACAGGGACGGGCCCGGCGGGGGCGCGGCGACCGTTTATGCACTGGTGAAGGGACCGGGGGTCAGGTCGGCGACCCTGTGCGAGCGGGCGAACTTCAACTTCTGATGAGGTTCGCGAAAAGGTCCCCGGGCCCCGCCGGGCCCGGGCGACCGGCCCGCAAGCCGCGCCACCCCATATAGCCCACACAATCGGAGTACAGGCCCATGCGCCCCTTACCACGTCACTGCTTTCCAACCGCCCTGGTACTGGCGGTCATCCTGACCGCCCCGGCCGGGGCCACGGTCCAGAACTATGAACTGAATCTGGGTCCCTATGGATCAGGCGCCTTTGCCTTCGATGATGTCGACATCGTTTGGGGCGCCGATCACGCGGTGGACGGCGGCGTCCTGGCACTGGACAAATTCCTGAACTTTCACTTCAGTTTTGACGGGAGCCTCTTTGCGGTGGCCGATGTGACCGGTCAAGGGGCCTGGTTCTACGGGGACAATGTCGCACTCGAACCGGACCTCTTCGTTGGCTTGGACCTGAGCGGCAGCAAGGACGGCGACAGCATCGACTTTACCCCCGGCTTTGGTCTCAGCCGGGACGATCTGGGGACCTTTCAGGGTGTCGGCGATCTTGGCGGCGACACCGGCCCAATCGCCCTGACGCCGGACAACCTGTACCTCAGCCTGGTGCCGGAGCCGAACCCCTGGCCCCTCGCCCTGCCGGCCTTGGCGTTCGCCTTGCGGGCGCGCGCCCGCCGACGGGCAGGCATGGTGGGGCGGATGCCCGCAGGGCAATCCGCGACTGCGCTATGAGCATAGCGGCGGAACCGCCGGCAGCGCTCCGCCCTACCCGGGCCGCATGACTCCTGATGTCATCGTCGACCCGGGAACGACCGGAGTGCGTCACACTGGCGTCACAGGTTCACGCTGGATGCCGAATTCGCGGGGGTAGCAACATGACGCCCTGGTTTGCTGTCCAGTTCCCGCCGCCGCGCATCGACGCTGCATGTTCGCAGGATCATGATGACCGCGCAGTAGCCTTCTTTCGTCAGCCCGTCGGAGAACTCGAAGGAGCCGAGCGCCGTCCACTCGCAGGCGGTGATCCCGAGGGCCTGGACCAAAACCGCATCGCTCGCCAGATCGCGCAGTCCAACCGGGGCCTTGTAGTCGGACAACACGGCATCACGCGAGTTGTACTTGTCGGCTCGTCGCCGCGTATATCCGTGCGCCTGTTCCTGCACCACGGCGAGCGGATCGCCCTCGTCTTCGCCCTCGGCCTCGCCCTCGCCGAGTAACCAGCCGATGCGGACTTCCAGGGCTTTTGCCAGTTGCTTGAGCTTCTTGAGCGACGGCTCCTTACTGCCGCGCTCCCACTGCCCCGCAAGTCCCGCAGCAGTGCCGAGGAGGGCTGACAGCTCGATTTGGTTGAGCCCGCGCCGTTCGCGGGCGAGACGGAGACGGGTAGTATTGAGTTCGGACATGGGTTTTCAATTTTCACCATTGGCGATTTCATGAGGAAAAGGCTCTTTTGGTATTTTATAATAATCACCGAAAGAGCTTCTTAGGTTGGAGATCACAGCGATCAGAGAGGTTAAATCATGAACAACGCTGAAAAAATACGGCTCATCGGCCGCAACCTGCGCCGGGCGCGCAAGCTTGCGGGTCTGACGCAAACCGAACTCGGGGCGCTGGTCGGGATCGGCCAGAGCTACGTTGGCCAGATCGAGCGTAGCGAGAAGAACGTAACCCTCGAAGTCCTGGTGAAACTATGCACAGCCATCGGCATTGAGGTTGGCGACCTGACGCGGATGGCGCCGACAGCGTCGGACGCACCGCAGAGCGGATGCCCGCATGGCGATCCGCCGAATCTCCTTGAGTCCACGCTCCCACCGGTCCTGCCAACCCAAGGCTGCGCTCCCGGCGCGGCCCGGCGCGGCTGAAGCCGCTCCCACAGTGTCGGTGCGCGACGTTTACGGCGCGGACTGATTCGCAACCCCATGCGGCACATGCCCGGTGGCCACATGCAGCCGGGCCTCGTCGCAGTGGACCTCCTGGTCGTCGAAGAAGATGTCGGCGTCGAAGGCGGCGAGGAAGCTGGCCTTGGAGAGTCCGCCTAGAAACAGGGCCTCGTCAATGCGGATGTCCCAGGCGCGCAGGGTCCGTACCACACGCTCGTGGGAGGGTACGCCGCGGGCGGTCACGAGCGCGGTGCGCAGCGGTGAGGCGTCGGTGGGGAACAGGGCCTGGAGTTGCGCGATGGCGACCAGGAGCCCCTTGAAGGGACCGCCGGGGAGCGGCTCGTAGGCGGATGCACTCTCGCTGGCGTTGAACACGGCCAGTCCCTCCTCCCGATAGAGACGCTCCGCATCGTCGGAGAACAGTACGGCGTCGCCGTCGAAGGCGATGCGCACCTGCCCGTCGTCCGCCGCGCGGTCGGCGGACGCCGCCGGCAGCACGGTGGCGGCGGCACAGCCGGCGCTCAGCGCCAGGCGCACGTCATTGGGGTCGGCGGACAGGAAGAGGTGGGCCCCGAAGGCGGCGATATAGCGGTAGGGGCTGGCGCCGCCGGTGAAGGCGGCACGGGTGATGTCGAGCCCGTGGCGGTGGGCGGAGGTCAACACCCGCAGCCCCGTGTCGGAGCTGTTGCGCGACAGCAGGATCACCTCCACCCGGCCGCGCTCGCCCAGGGTGGCGTTGAGGTTCATCAGCTTGCGGACCAGGGGAAAGGCCACCCCGGGTTCCAGGGTGTCGTTCTCGTGGGCGACCTGGTAGGCGCGGTAGGCATCGACGCCGGCGGTCTCGAAGACGCGATGGGACTCGCTCAAGTCGAACAGGGCGCGCGAGGAGATGGCGACGATGAGACGCACCGCCGGCGGGGCCGCGGGGGTCATGAGCGGCGTTGCTCTCGTCGCGTTCAACCTACCAGGGCATGAAGGAGTTCATGAAGTGCATGGGGCGGCCGATGTTCTGGTTCATGTTCGACATGTCGTCGCGCATGACGGCGGTGTTGTGCGTCATCTCCTGCATCGACCTGTCCATGTTCACGATACTGGCGAGCATGGGCTCCAGGGTCTTCACGTCGCGGGACATGGAATCCACGCTGTTGGACATGTTGCGGACATTGGTGCTGATCTGCCCCATGTTCTCCGAGATGGATTGCATGTTGCTTGCGAGCACCGTCATGTTTGAATCAACGCTGATGGCCAGGTAATGGACGTCCTTGGCCAGGCTGAACACCAGATAAAATCCGTAGGCGGCCAGGATGATGAAGGCGAAGAGCGAGGGATAGACGATCAGTTCCCAGCGCTTGGCGCTGGCCTCGAACGACTGGGACAGGCGGTCGATGGCGAAGGCATTGACCCGGGCCTCGGTCAAATCCGACGGGATGCTGACCGGCCCGCTCACGCCGTCGCCCCCATCGTGAAGCGGTTCGGCAGGGGTCGGCGTGCCATTGGATGTCTCGGGAGCCGCCATGTGTAATCACCGGAAGGGTTCGGAAGTTGCTCGGTCTTAGACCCCGGAGCTTAACAGAAAATCCCCCGGACAAGTCTCCGACGGATAACCGGTAATCCCGGGGGAAACAGTTTTGCCGCAATTGAACGCAAATTAACGCAAATAATCAGAAACATGGTTTTTTCTGCATGTTCGCCGGCCGGGCGACGCCCGCGACGATCCCAACCAGCAGGTCTATTTGCGCTCATTTGCGTTCATTTGCGGCCAAATACTCTTCTTTAGGATAATCCCGTCTACCGACCCGGCGCGCTGGTGCGGGCCTTCCCGCGCGCCGGCCTCAACGCACGAGATCGGCATAGAGCACCGCCGCCAGGCCCAGAAACTCGCGGGCGGCCTTGCCCTTGGACTCCAGTTCAAAGACCGCGAGGCCCTCGCTGAAGGAGCGCCGGAAGACGGTTCGCTGCGACAGGCGCGGCTTGATGAAACGGATGCCGGGGGCCGCGACCAGGGCGGCGGCGGCCTCGTCGGTCTCACGCACCGCGTGATGGGTGTCGCCGCGGTTGATGAAGCCGATGATCTCCGGGGGGCGTTCCCGCGCCACCGTCGCCACCAGGCGGATGAAGCGCTGGACCGACCAGATGTCCGCCTGCGACGGCTGCACCGGCACGACCACCCGATCACACAAGGCGAGCGCCAGGCGCAGGCTGTCCATGTCCGCCGTGCCGGCGTCGATGACGACCTGCTCCACCTCGGTCAGTTGCTCGCGGGTCAGTGCCCGCTTATCAAGGACCTGCAGGGGCGGCGTGTAACCTTCCTCGCGCCGGACCTCGAGCACGTCCGTCAGGGTCGCCTGGGGGTCGATGTCCACCAAGCGGCAGGCGAGCGCCCCCTGCGCCAGCCAGACCCCGAGATTGAATGCGACCGTGCTCTTGCCCGATCCGCCCTTGAGACTGGCCACCAGCGTGATCATGCGGCTTGTCTACCCGATGCAGGTGCTATTGCGCGCCCGGCTTGGGCGCGTCGGCCGGGGTCGGCCCCCCCTGGGGCGGGGCCTTTTTGGTATAGTCGGCCGGGACCGTAAACAGGTCGTCGGGCTGGGGGCCGACGCGGATGGCCTTGAGCTCGCTTACGTAGCCGCCGGGAAACTCCTCGCGTACCGCCAGCTTCAGTTGCGGGTCATACCATTGGAGACTGACCGCCGGCGGCTGGCTGGGCACCGCCGTCGTCATCTGCCACTTCTCGGTCGCGCGGCCGTCGAGGGTTTCATTGCCGAGCAGCGTCAGTTCCATCGTCTGACCATTGGGCAGCACATGCTTCAAGGGCAGGCCCCGCTGCACGTCCAGCCACTGCGTGGCGGTCAGGGTCTGACCCTTGTCGGTCATGGACATCTCCCACTTCACCGCGGGGCGCCCGTTCACGTCCTCGATCCCGACCCGGCGACAGGTCAGCCCCGCCATACCGACGCAGGGATCGCTCTCGGCGGACGGCGCGGCCGGGACGGGCGCCGCGGCCCCCGGGGGGGTGGCGCGCTCCAGATAGCTCTTCTCCGCCGGGAACAGGATCCATTCCTGGCCGCGCTTCTGGTCGGAGATTCGCACCACATCCCGACCCTTCTGGGACATCTCCATGCGGGTGCGCGCGTCGCCGACGAACATCTTGCCCCCGACGACCTGACCGTCCGGGGCGCGCCGCACCATGTCCGCCGCAAACTGGGCCCCTGCCTCATCGGCCCGGGCCGCCCCGGCGGCGACCATCACGGCGCCCAGCAGTGCCGCCGAAACCATGCGCTTGTCGATTTTCATGTCGTCTTTCCTCGTCTGTCTCTAGCAGTCACAACATCGGGATGTCCGGATCAACGCGACCCCCAGGGGCCGGCCTCGTCGTCGGGGGCGGCGCCCGGGGGCCAGGCCGGCAGGGTGCCGGACGGGTGGGGCGCTCCCTGGCCTGCGTCCAGCGGGCGCCCACGCGCCCCCTGACGCGCCTGCTCGCGTTCCGTCAAGGGACGGAAACGGTAAGCCCCGGGGTCCGCCCACCCACCCGCACTGCCGGCCGGTTGCGGCGGGTCGCCGCGATAACGATAACCCGCGGCGGCGGGCGCCGACCCGGGCGGCCAGGCCCGGGGGTCCGCCGACGCATCGGTCGCGTCGACATCGGAACGAAAACGATCGGCGCCGGCGCCCGCTCCTTGCGGTGGCCCGCCGGCGCCGGACCAGCCGCCATTCCATGCGGGTGGCTGGTCCGCGGCGCGACCAGGGTCCGGCGACTGCCCAAACCGGGCGCGGGGCAACTCACCCGGCCCCGCACCGCGAGCGGCCCCGGTCGGGGTATTGGTGCCCTGGATCCAGTCGGGGCCAGGGGGGCGCTGGTCCCGCGCGCTGCCGCTTTGATTGGCCTCATTGTCCACCGGCAACCCCCAGGGATTGCCCTGCGCCAACTGAAGATAGGCCAGAAGCCCCGCCGCAACGAGCAGCGGCGCCGGCCGACGGCCAGACCCCGCGCCGCGCGGGTCGCCGCCAGGGTCCCAGTGCGCCGTCCATGCCAGGGCCGGGATACCCCCGGGGGTCAAGACGCGTCCCCGCCGGGTTCGTCATCGCTCTTCTTCAGCCGGATGCCGCGCCGCGGGGAGCGCGTCGGTGCCGGTTGGGCCTTCGGTGCCTCGGCCTTGGGCGCGACCGTGCCCGCCCGGGTCGATGGCTTGGCGACGGTCTTCTTGGCGCTGCCGGTCCTGCCCGCGGCCCCAGTCGCCGTGGTTCGGGTCGGCGCACTCCCGGCTGGGCGTGCCGCGGGGTGCGTCCCCGGGGCCGGCGCTGACGGCGGTGTCGGGTCCTGCGTGTCCGCGTCCGGTGTCGCCGCGGCAGGAGGACGCAGCACCAGGGCGGAGCGCGGTTTGGGAGCGGCGGCGGCCGTCACCGCCGCGTCCATGGTCGCGGGCGCCGCGGGCAGCGGACCGGCCGGCGCGGCAGAGCCGGCCCCAGCCGCGCCCGTCCCGGAACCGCCATCGGCCGCCGCCGTCGGTCCCGGCCTGGGGCGCCTGGGACGCGGCGGCGGCTTGGGTCTGAAGGTGTTCTTCGCGACGTCGATCAGCAGGATAAAGATCCCGCGCACCCCGTAGAAGACCAGTGTGAGCACCTCCCAGAGCTTCTCCAGGACCACGGACAGGATACCGCGGCGCGGCGGCGGTGCGGCCGGGCGTTCAGGCGCCGCGGCCGACGGCGTGCCGCCCGGCCGCAGCGTCCGCGCGCGCGGCGGCGGCTTGGGCCTGAAGGCGTTTTTCGCCAACTCGAACAGCAGGATGAAGATGCCCCGCACGGCGTAGAAGACCAGGATCAAGACCTCCCCGACCTTCGCCGGGAGCCCGGACCCGCCGCCCGTGCGGGATTCCCGCCGCGCGGCATCGAGCGCGGCCGCCTCGGCCTGGCACGGCAGCCCGCCGGCCGGCAGATGCAGCGCCGTGGCGGCGGCCACCGCGCACATATCGCGACTCTTGGCCACGCAGCCCAAGGGGATGACGATCAGCGTCAGGACCGTGGAGACGACGGTACCGGCCAGCAGCGAAATCGCCATGCCTTGGAAGATCGGGTCGGTGATGATGACGCTGGAGCCGGCGACCAGCGCCAGGGCGGTGATGAGGATGGGCCGCGTGCGGACCTTGCAGGCGCGGATCACGGCCTCGGCCACCGGGGTGCCTTGGCGTATCTCGTGGATGGAGAAATCGACCAGCAGGATCGAGTTGCGCACGATGATACCGGCCAGCGCGATCCAGCCGATCATCGAGGTGGCCGTGAAGGCCCCCCCCAGGCCCATCTCGAACATGATGAAATGGGCCGGGATGATGCCCAGCAGGGTGAGCGGGATCGGCGCCATGATCACGAGCGGGATACGGAAGTTGCCGAACTCCCAGACCACCAGGATATAGATCAGCAGCAGGGCGACAATGAAGGCCCCGCCCATATCGCGGAAGGTCTCGAAGGTCACGGTCCACTCCCCCGCCCACGCCAGGGACAGCCGGTCGGAGGCCGGCGGGGGCCCCAGCCAGTAAAAGGCGTCGTCCAAGCCCCCACCGGCGGCGGGGCTGGTGCCGTCCGGGGCCCGGTAGGCGGCCGCCGCCATCAGGTCCTGCACCTGGAACATGGCATAGACCGGCGCCGCGAGGCGTCCGCCGACATCCGCCACCACATATTCCACCCCCCGCAAGTCCTTGTTGTAGATAACATCCTCTTCCTTGGCGAGACGCAACTGGCCCAGTTCACGCAAGGGGACCGTGAACCCCTGGTTCGATGAGATCGGCAGGTCGCCCAGGGCGTCGACCCGGGAGCGCTCCGCCAGCGGGACCTGCAGGACGATCTGGGTGGGCTCGTGGCCGCTCTGCTGGCCCGCCCCCTGTTTGATGTCCCCGATGGGGGCCCCGCCCAGGGCCATGGTCAGATTGCGGTTGATCGTGTCCACCGAGATGCCGCGCCGCACCGCCTTCTCGGTGTCCACATCGAAGCGCCAATAGTCATAGCCACCGCGCAGATAATTGTCCACGTCGCGGGCGCTCTCCGCTTTGCGGAAAAAATCGGTGAGATCCTGGGCGAACTGCCGCCGCAGGGCGGGCGTAGGCCCATGGATCTCGGCCACCACCGACTGCAGGACCGGGGGCCCGGGGGGCATCTCCACCACCGCGAGCGTCGGCCGCAGCGCCGGTTTGAGGTCCGCCACCAGGGCGTCCAGGGTCTCGCGCGCCGCGACCGCGATCTCGTGACTGGTGCGGTGACGCTCGTGCTTGTCGGTGAGTTGCACCTGGATCTCCGCCTGCCAGGGCTCGGTGCGCATGTAATAGTGCCGGACCATGCCGTTGAAGTCGAAGGGACGCGCGGTCCCGGCATAGACCTGCAGGGCGGTCACCTCGGGCAGCTCCCGCAGCTTCTGCGCCAGGGTGTCGGCCAGGTTCGCCGTCACCGGCAGGGCCGTGCCCTGGGGCATGTCGATGACGACCGAGAACTCGGGCTTGTTGTCGAGCGGCATCATCTTCACCGCCACCCATTGGAAATAGAACAGGGAGCAGGCGAGCAGGAAACTCCCCCACAGGGCCAGGCGGAAGATGCGCCGCTTTTTCGGGCTCTCGATCAGGGGCGTCAGGATGGCGCGGAAGAAGCGCTCGATATATTCGGCGTCCCGGTGCTCGCGCTTCTCCGCCGCGGCCAGGTACGCAAGCGAGGGACGCAGCCACTTGGAGATGGCGAGATAGGGGGTGAAGACAAAGGCCGCGAACAGTGAGATGAACATCGCCACCGACCCGAGCTTGGGGATCGGCGCCATATAGGGCCCCATCATGCCGCTCACGAAGCCCATGGGCAGCAGGGCGGCGATGACGGTGAAGGTGGCGAGGATGGTGGGATTGCCGACCTCGCGCACCGCGTCCACCGCGGTCGCGTCGTCGGTGCGGCCGTCCGCCAGCCAGCGCCGGTAGATGTTCTCGATCACGACGATGGCATCGTCCACCAGGATGCCGATCGAGAAGATGAGCGCGAACAGACTCACCCGGTCGATCGTGATGCCCCAGATCCAGGCCACGAAGACCGTCATGAAGAGCACCACCGGGATCACCAGCATGACCACGATAGCGGGGCGCAGCGCGCGGAAGGCAAAGAGCACCAGCACGAAGACGAAGAAGGTCGCCTTGATCAGCTTGAGGATCAGCTCTGTGACCTTTTGGTCCGCCGTCTGACCGTAGTTGCGGGTGACGCTGACCTCGACATTGTTGGGGATGCGGCTGCCCTTCAACTCCTCCACCCGGTCCATGATGGCGTTCGCGACCGTCACGCCATTGGTCAATTCCTTCTTGGCCACGGCGATAGTCACCGCCGGACGGCCCTGGGGTGCGTCCTGCCGCGCCGCCGCCGGCCCCGTGTAATAGGCCACCAACTGGGTCGCATCCTCGGGCCCCAGGGTGACCCGTGCCAGATCACGGATATAGACCGGCGCCTTGTTGAAGGTGCCGACCACCAGCCGGTTGATGTCATCCACACCCGTCAGGAAGGAGCCGCTGGTGAGGGTGAAGTGTGAACCACTGGTCTCCAGGCCGCCGGCGGAGGCCTCGGCATTAGCGGTCTTGAGCGTCTGTGCCACCTGGTCCAGGCTGATCTGATAGCCGGACAGGCGCTCCGGATAGACATCGACGGTAACCTGCTCGCGCCGCCCGCCGGTGATCATGCCGGGCCCCGTGTTCTTGACCTGACCGATCGCCTGGAGCACGTCCTGGGCGAGCAGGCGCAACTGCCCGTCATCGACATCCGGGGCGCCGTTTTGGTCCAGGTCCTTGGACCACAGGGTCAGGGTAACGATCGGCACGTCATCCACACCCTTGCTCTTCACGAGCGGCGGCAGGACCCCCGGGGGGATCTTGTCCATGTTGGAGGCGAGCTTGTCGTTCACCTTCACGAGCGAGGGCCCCATCGGCTGGCCCACGTCGAATTCGACGGTGACGAAGCCCCGGCCGCGCTGGGAGGCGGAGTAGACGTGCTTGACCCCGGGGATCTCGCTCATGATCCGCTCCAGGGGCTGCATCGCCATATTGGCGACCTGCTGGGCCGAGGCCCCCGGGTACTGCACCATGATGTCGATCATGGGCACCGAGATCTGCGGGTCCTCCTGGCGCGGCGTCAGGATCAGCCCCAGGAGCCCCATGAGCAGCATGGCGACATAGAAGAGCGGGGAGAGTGGGGAGCGGATGAAAAACCGGGCGGTGCGCCCGGCGATCCCCAGGTGCTCCTCGGCCACGGGCGGCTCTTGGTGGTCGGGGGCAACAGTCACTTCTTGGCTCATGAGATTTCCAGTCAATCCGCTGCGGCGCGGCGTCGTTCAGGTCGGGCGCGGGCCCGCTGCCGCACATCGGATGGAAAAGGCTGGCGGAAAAGGGCGCCGGCCAGTTGGTAAGGAACGGTTCACTGTTAAGTTAAACGAGTCCATTAGGGAACGTTTCTTGCGCCAACGTCATTGTCGTCGTTGTCGTTGTCGTTGTCGTTGTCGTTGTCGTAATCGAGGTTATCGCAGCGCACTGGATCGCGCACCCCAAATTGCATCGCTTCTCCGATTACGACAACGACAACGACAACGACTGCGTTTAACCTGTTCGTGACTCGCTACGAATTATTCTCAGCCGCGGTGACGCTGCTACCGGGACGGAACACCCTCTTTGGCCCAGCCCGCGGTCACGCGCGGCCCCGGGTTCACGAGCACCCGCTCACCCGCCGCCAGGCCGCTCAGCACGGTGACGAAGCCGTCGCTCTGGTCCTCGCCGATGCGGATCAGCCGCAACTGGGGTTCGCCGCCGTCACCCAGGACGTAGACCCCGGGCAGGCTGCCGTTGTAGCGGATCGCGCTGCGCGGGATCACCGGATTGGCACGCGCCGCGGCGCCGCTGTCGCTGCTGTCGGGGATCAGCACCTTGGCATACATGCCAGGCGCGGAGACGCCTTGGGGCAGATCGAACTTGACCTTGACCGTATGGCGCTGGCTGTCGGCCACGGGGAAGATCTGGGCCACCCGCACCGGCACCCGGCGGTTATGCAGGTCCAACTCCGCGGTGACCACCATGCCCTCGCGCAGCCCCGGGCGCAGGCGCGCCGGCACGTCCACCTCCACCTGGAGATACTCCACATCGGCGTAGTTGAGCAGCGGCTGGCCGGGCTGGACGGTGTCCCCCACCTCGACGAGCTTCTTCACGATGACCCCGGCGAAGGGGGCGATGCTGCGCGCGTCGCGGATCTTGGTATCTAAGGCCTGGAGTTCGGCCTGGAGACGCATGATCGTATTCTGGGCCTCCTGCACCTGGATGCCGGAGGCGAAGAGGTCCGCGCCGCGCTCGGCGCCGCGCTCCCGATCACCGACGAGTCCCTCCATCGGCCGGGTGAACATCTGGTCGAACAGATTGGGCACGCCCATGCCGCCCGGGGAGGCGTTGGTACGCGGCGAGAACATCTCCCGGTTGTACTGCACCCCGGCGTTGCGCAACTGGGCGTCGGCGCTCGCCATCTGGGCGACCATGGCGCGCCGCTTGGCGAGCAGTTCGGCGTCGTCGATCCCCACCAGGAGGTCGGACGCCTTGAAGTTATCGCCCTCGATCCCGGCCAGATAGGCGACCCGGCCCGGCAACTGGGCCGACAGGACCACCTCCTTGTAGGGGATCACGGTCCCGCCCAAGGAGACGCTGGGCGCCCCCTGGGCCTGCTGGACCACGACCGACTCGCCAAGGTCCGCGGGCGGCGGCGCGGCAGCGCCGGCTCCGACCCAGGCGGCAAGGACAAGAAAACAGGCACCGAGCTTACTTCTAGTCATAGTTCCCATCGTATCGCACACGAAACGCTATAGTCCGGATCGAAATATCGGCCGGCGAGGGCGGCCGCGACCGCCGCGACACTGTTCGCCGGACAGTATGCACGCGCGCCCCGTACGCATTCAAGCAACGCGCGGAGAACAGAGGAAAAAGCAGCGGGGAATCGGGACCTCCCCGGGGGCGTCCGAGAACCCCCGCCGCGCCGCTCGCACGACCACCGGCGCGCCTGCCAGTGACCGCACAAGGCCCTGACCGGCGCCGCTACCCCTGGGACGGGACCCGGGCGAGCGCCAGACTACCGCGCCAAGGTCGATCGGTATACCATCCGCGGTCAATTAAAACGCCACCACGAGGCCGGCCGCCGCTCGCGCAGCCCGGCCGGCAGGCGGACGCGGCCTCGCCCGCCGGCCCCTGGCAGGCGCGCCTGAGCATTCGCAGTTCATTCTTTTCATAAGGAATCTCCCATGCCGTCAGAAGAGGTCGTGTCCCAGCGCCTGATCAACCTGGAACGTCATTTGGAGCAGGAAAACCCGGTGCTCCTGAGCGCCGTGCAGAGCTTCCGGGAACTGGACAAGGTCGCCCACGCCATGGGGCTGTTGCCGACCGGCGAGTCCTACGCCACCCAGATCCCCTGGTGGCCCCTGATCTCGGTCCTGGGGACCTTCTCCTCCGGCAAGTCCACCTTCATCAACCACTACCTGGGGCAGAAGGTCCAGCGCACCGGCAATCAGGCGGTGGATGATCGCTTCACCGTCATCTGCTACAGCCGTGCCGCGACCACCCAGGCCCTGCCCGGGGTTGCCCTGGACGCGGACCCGCGCTTCCCGCTGTATCGGATCTCCAGCAGCATCAATCAGGTGGCCAGCGGTGAGGGGGCGCGCATCGACGCCTATCTGCAACTGAAGGCCTGCCCGAGCGAGGTCCTGCGCGGCAAGATCCTGATCGACTCCCCCGGCTTCGACGCCGACAAGCAGCGGACCGCAACGCTGCGCATCGTCGACCACATCATCGACCTCTCCGACCTGGTCCTGGTCTTCTTCGACGCCCGCCACCCGGAGCCGGGCGCCATGCGCGACACCCTGCACCACCTGGTGGGCAAGACCATCCACCGCGCCGACCCCGGCAAGTTCATGTTCATCCTGAACCAGATCGACATGACCGCCCGCGAGGACAATCCGGAGGACGTCGTGGCCGCCTGGCAACGGGCACTGGGGGAAGAGGGCCTGACCGCCGGGCGCTTCTATACCATTTATTGCCCGGAGGCGGCCAGCCCGATCGAGGAGCCAGCCCTGCGCCGCCGCTATGAAAGCAAGCGCGACACGGATCTGGCCGAGATCCACGGCCGGATGCACTCGGTGGAGGTGGAGCGCGCCTACCGCATCGTCGGCGCCCTGGACAAGACCGCCAACGACATCGGCGAGGGCGCCGCACCCATCCTGACGCAGGCCCTGTCGCGCTGGCGCCGGCGGGTCCTGACCGCCGATGCGATCCTCCTGGCGATCGTCGGGGTCATGTTTCTGTTCTGGAGCATCGGTGCCGGGCACTGGCAGGGTCTGACCTACGATCCGCCCTGGTACACCGTCCTCGAGCAGGTCAGTTGGGGACCCAAGGCCCTGTTCGGCATCCTGGCCGGGCTGGCCCTGGCCGCTCACTTCGGGATCCGCCGCCTGGCCACCAAGGGCCTGGTGGACTGGGTGCGCCTGCGGGCCGCGGCGTCCAATGTGGAGGGCAACCTGGCGGGCGCCTTTGCGTACAACACCACGCCCTGGCGGACCGTCCTCGCCGCCACCCCCGCCGGCTGGGGCCCCGAGGCACGGCGGCGCGTCGAGCAGGTGTTGCAGAACTGCGATGCCTATGTCCAGACGCTCAATGACCGCTTCACCAACCCGTCCGGCTCCGAGAGCCCCTTCGGCCCCCAGGGCTGAGCGTCCAGGCAAGGTCCCAACACCGCAAGAAGATTCGGTCCGCAAATGAACGCAAATAAACGCAAATCAAGAGGAACGGATTTTGGTCCTATTTGCGTTTATTTGCGTTCATTTGCGGACAAGTCCTCTTTCTCGGTCTGAAGCCTTCGAGTGGGAGTCAACCGGATGCGTATCGGCGTGGACCTGGGCGGAACCAAGATCGAGGCCATCGCCCTTGACTCCGAGGGCCGGGTCTTGGCCCGGCACCGGATCGCGGCGCCCCGGGGCGACTACGGCGCGACCCTGGGGGCGATCACCGGGCTGATCGCTGCCATCGAGTCGGCGGCCGGTCAACCGGGCAGCATCGGCATCGGTACCCCCGGGGCACTCTCACCCTTCACCGGGCGGCTGCGCAACGCCAACTCCGTCTGGCTCAACGACCGGCCCCTGGACCTGGACCTGGCCGAGCGCCTGGGGCGGCCGGTGCGCCTGGCCAACGACGCCGACTGCTTCGCCCTCTCCGAGGCCACCGACGGCGCCGGCCGCGGGGCTGCCTGCGTCTTCGGGGTCATCATCGGCACCGGGACCGGCGGCGGGATCGTGGTCGGGGGCCGACTCCTGGCCGGACCCAACGCCATCGCCGGCGAATGGGGCCACAACCCCCTGCCCTGGCCGCAGCCCGACGAGTCGCCCGGCCCGCCCTGCTACTGCGGCAAACACGGATGCATCGAGACCTTCCTGTCCGGACCGGGACTGGCCGCCGACCATCAGCGCCATACTGGTCTCACGCGCACGCCGCCGGAGATCCGGGCCGCCGCCGCCCGCGGCGAGCCGGCCGCCGCGGCCACACTCGCGCGCCACGCCGAGCGCCTGGCGCGCAGCCTCGCGACCGTCATCAACCTGCTCGACCCCGCGGTCATCGTCCTGGGCGGGGGCCTGTCCAACCTCCCCCACCTTTACGAGGCCCTCCCCGCCCTGATCCGCCCCTGGCTCTTCTGCGACGGTCTGGCCACCCGCATCCTCCCCCCGGTCCACGGCGACTCCAGCGGCGTGCGCGGCGCGGCCTGGTTGTGGGGTGCCGAGCACCCGTAAGGTCGAATCCAACTGGAGGCCGACGCTTCAGCGGGCGGCCCGCGCACTGAAGCCATGGCAGCAAGACCAGCCACCCCGGGCGATGAAAGTCCCCGTGGGAGCGGCTTTACCGTGAACGCCGCGCAGCGACACTGTGGGAGCGGCCTGCGGCCGCGACAGGGCCGCGCAAACCACTTGACCCTGAGGCCCTGGCGTCCCTCCCCGACCCGGAAGCTATGCCAGTTGAATAGCTTATTCGATCAGCGCCTTGAGCAACGCATCCCGGGCGTCCGAATAGAACACCACGGTGACCCGCGTGGCGATCTCGTCATCCAACTCTATGAGCTGCTTGCGCGTCGTCACCGGCAGGAGAATCGTCTTGGCCCCCTTGTCCGCGGCGGCCTCGACCACGCTGACCACGTTGTAGACGGGCTCGATGGACCCGCCCAGGTTCAGCCCGCCGACCACGATCAGTCCGCCCTTGAGGCTCTTCTCCAGCAGAGCCGAACACAGCGCCAGTAAGGCCCCCACCCCGGTGGCGCTGCCGGACTTGCCGGCGTCGAAGGCACGCAGTTGGACTGAGAACTCGTGCGCCCGCGGGTCCCGGTCACCGACCAGGTTTTTCGCCCGCGTGTAGAGGTTCTGCTCGGCACAGCGCAGGCTTTCCTTGAAGGGTGCGGGCGGCGGCTGGTTGAGGATCTTCACCCCGGAGCCCGGCCCCTGGGTCACGTCCAGGCGATAGAGCCCCGGATGCTCTTCCAGCCCCCCGGGCGAGAGGACCCAGACCTGCCCGGGCGGCAGCGGGTCGTCCCCGATACTGTCCTCGCTTTGCAGCTCTGGGGTGGAGACGAACTGTTCCACCCCGTCCAGGCCCATCTGGAAGCTGAAGTGGGTGTTGCGAAACTCCGCGGAGCCGATCCGCTGGCCGAAATGGTCCGTGAGCTGGTCACGGTTGACCTTGGGGATGTCCCAACCCGGCATGTAGGCGTGGATGCGGTCCATGAAGGCGGTGTCGTCGCGCATCTCCGGCGGCATGGGTCCGAACAGGTGGCCGACGCGCTGCTGGTGGACGACATCCACCTCGAAGTTGCCGACCATGACGATGCTGCCGAAGCCGCGGATGCTCTCTTTGCCGCGGCTGAACTCGCCGGACTCCATGTAGCCCTTCATGATGTTGACCCCGTCCTTCTGGTCGAAGCTGATCCCCGAGACCTCATCGAAGCACACCACGTCGTACTGACACACCAGCCCCCGTTGCCCGGTGCTGTTGTTGACGAACATGCGCGCCACCGATGCCTTGCCGCCCGAGACCAGGTGCGCGTAGGGCGACACCTGCTGGAACAAATGGCTCTTACCGGTCCCGCGCGGCCCCAGTTCCACCGCGTTGTAGTTGTTCTCGACGAAGGGGACCATGCGCAGCAACATCACGTCGCGGGTGCGCGGCGACAAGTTCTCAGGTTCAAGGCCGACACTGCGCAGCAGAAACGCCTGCCACTGCTCGAAGCTGAACGCGGCGCGCCCGCGGGCCATGGTCTCCAGGGCATCGCGTTTGGAGAGCTGGATCTCGCGCAGCGACTCGATGCCGAAGGGCCGCCCGTTCTTCTCCTCGGCGATACTCGGGTCGTAGCTGAGATCCAGCTCGGCATAGAAGCCGCCGGTGAGCATCCGCTCGTGGGTGTGGACCAGGGCATCGTCGATGCGGACCTCCTTGAGCCGCAGGCTCGGCAACTCCGCCACGAAGCAATCGTTCTTGGCATCCAGTCGGGCGGTGATCAGGTCGATCAGCTTCACCCGGCCCTGCTCTTTGGCGCGGGCCTTGAACAGCTCCTCCTCCCCGGCGCGCACCGTGCGGCTGGCGAGCTGGCGCTGCACGATGTCCAGGCCCTCCTGGATCTCCGCCTCGTTGGTGCTGGAGCAGTAGCGCCCGAGCAGGAACTCGCCCACATAGGTCGGTACCGGATACTGGCCCTTGAACCGGCGCACCAGGTCCTTGCGGACGATGAAGCCATCGAAGGCCTGGGCGGCGAGCTGGTCGAGTGCGTCGAGTTGCATGGATCAATCTCCCTCAAAGGAGCCGGGGCGTCCCGCCCCGGTGTCGGGGGCGGGACGCCCCCGCTCCATTCCGATCACCAAGGACCGCTTGGCAACGACCTGATCCTCACGAACCGCCACCAGCACCGCCGCCGCGCCTTCGTGTTGGTCGTCGGTCACCAGCAGCGCGGCGGCGCCGTCCGCGTCGGGCGGTTGCATCCGTCGGTCCGGGTCGAGCACGCTTGACCCCGCATCCGCCGGCTTGGTGCGGATGTCGAGCAGGGTCCCCGCGAATCCGCCCTGCAATTGCACCCGCAGCCGCAGACCCTTCCAGTCGGCGCTGCCGATCGTTACGGCGGCCTGGGTGGTTTGCCCTTCGGCCGTGACCGTCAGTGTCAGGGTCAGTGCCTCTTGCAGGCTCAGACCCCCATGGGCGTATTCGACACCGGACTTGAAGGCCGAGACCCCCGGGGCGTAGACCACCGAGTGGCCGCCGCCCCAGAACCAGGGCAGTTCCTGGAACCCATGTTGGGCGCCGGGCTGGGGCACGGCGCAGCGCGGCCAGCGCGATTGGGTCAGATGTCCCGGCAGGTCCGCCTTGGGTAAGCCGCCTGGCAGCAGCAGCCACCCATGGTCCGTCACCAGGACGGCCCGCTGCCAGCCGGCCGCGAGCAGGTCCCGCACCCGCAAGGCGACCGCCCGCAGTTCCTCGTCCAGCCGCCAGGCCAGGCGCGCCCCCTGGGCGTGGCCGTCGTGGTCGAAGGTGCCGATCTCGGTCCAGGCGGCGCCGGTCGGGTCCCCGGTGGACGCCGCCTCCAGCCAGGTCCACCCCCGGGTCGCCAGCAGGTTTCGGAAGGCTTGAGTCGTAAGATTCTTGCCGGTCTCGGCGAGCTGCGGCTCGAACCCTTCCGGCAGGCTGTTGCCGATCAAGGCGTCTGCCAGCGGACGCCAGGCGGGTTTGGCCGTCGCCGTCACCGTCGGCAGGGCGGACCAGCGCCTTGCCGTCTCCACCGTGAGTCCGTCGGCCTGGAGCAGCCGGGCCAACTCCAGGCCGAGGTCGCACCGCAGGCCATCGACGAACACCAGGACCGTCTGGAGCGCGGGCGTCCCGCCCGCGAATGGGAGCGAGGGCGTCCGGCCCGTGAGTCCCGGCCCCGGCGGCGGGGCTCCTTTGACTCGCGGGCGGGACGCCCGCGCTCCGGGGTAGCCCAAGGCCCAACCCTGCACCTGCTCCGCGAGACCCGTCAGCCACGGGAGATAGACGGCCCGCAGCGCCGCCGTTACGGCCTCCAGGTCCGGGGCATCGCGCACCATGGCAAACGCGCGCCAGGCGGCGGCGTCGATCGTCCAGCCGCGCTCCAGGTAGGCGGCGGCCAGCGTGTCCCAATCGTGCCCGCAGACGCCCGCGGTGATACCTTCCGCCAGAGCCTTCAACTGCACGGCCGCCCGTGCCAGGGACGCCTCGCCCAGATCCGCCCACAGCGCATCGGCACGCCGGGCGTGCTGGGCGCAGAGTTGCGTGAGCCGCGTCAGCGCCTGCGCCCGCGGGAGCGCCTGGAGCCCCAGGAGCCCAGCGCGCAAGGCAGCCTCCAGCTTGCGATTGGTCACCGGCATCCGGTCGTTGGCATCATCGAGCAGGTCCTTGGGGTGTGCCAGGTCCAGCGCCTTGCGCACCCCGGCAAAGGCCTTGTGTGCCTGGCGGTAGCGCGTCCAGACCTGATCCCAAACCCCGCCCCCCGCCACCAGCTTGTCTACCGCCGTGATGATGCCGTCCTTGTCAGGGTCCAGGCCGAAGGTCGGCTTGCACAGCGCCCTGAACCCGGTCCAGCGCTCGGCAGACCAGTCGCCATGGCGACCGTCGCCGGTGGCCATCCACTCCAGCAGCAGGCCCACCGGATCAGCGGCGGCCAGCCCATGGAAGTCCGCCGCCTCCAGGCGCCGGCCGGTAAGGCTCGCAACCGGCGCGCGCAGCACCTGGGTCAATTGGGCGCCGACCGCATCCTGCGTGGCCCGATCACGGGCCAGGTCGAGCCCGAGCCCACCCTCCTTGGACGACAGGAAAGCAAAGGGCGTCCAGTCCTTCCCGTTCTGCTGGCCCCAGAACTGCCCCTGGAACTGGAGTGCGAACAAATGCCGCGCCGCCTCCGGAAACCCGGCGGCGCCGCGAAAGGCAGACCGCGCCACACCCGGCAGATAAAGGAGCGAGGGCGTCCCGCCCGTGCGTGCCAGGTACCCGCCCGACCGCGCGAGCTGGTAACGGAGCCAAGTCGACGGCCCAGTCCTCTCATCGACAATCTCCGGCGCCAGCACAAAAAGCTCAGGCATGGCGTCGCGCAGCAGCGGGATGGCCCGGGACCAGAGCCCCTCCCCGTCCGTCCACAACACCACGGACGGTGCAGCCAGGTCGTGGCGGTTATAGATCGCCGCGGCGCGGAGTCGGTCGATCAACTGTTCAAGGACGGTCGTGCTCATGATGTGGTCTCAGTCACGTCAAGACTCCTCGCGCCTTAGGGCCTTGTAGTCCGCGGCGAACCGCACACAGGCGTCGAGGTCCGCGGACTCAAGGGACGGGTACTGGCGTAGGATTTCATCCGGGGATTCGCCGGCGCTCAGGAATCCGAGGATCGTCTCGACGGTGATCCGCAGGCCGTGGATCGTCGGACGCCCGTTGCAGAGGTCCGAATGGACGGTGATGCGAGCGTCCGGGTCTTTGAGCCACATGCCGTTTTCGTACGCCGTGCTCATCGTCGAAACCTCCAAGTGTGTAAGTCCCGTCCAGCGACTGGACGTGTTTTCAGGTTCGCCTCTAGAGCACCAGATAAGGCTTGTTCGCTTGCTCCCAGCCGCGAATCGCCGCGCCAAGATGGCCGCCGTGAAGCTGTTGATCGTCGAAAGCGCTGCGCAACATGGCCGCGATATCGTCTACTCCCTTGCTCGCCTTAAGACTACCCAACACCCTGGTCAGACCGATACGCAGGATACTCACCAAGTCGTGACCCTGGCAGATTGACCAAGGATCGGCGGCCGGTAACGCTTCCAGCTCAGCATGCAGATCGTCGATCGATGGGACTGCGCCCGTTCTTACCGCTGCATCATGAAAATCGTCCCGGGAGACCAACCAAGTGTCGCGGTTGAGGAACCGTTCGGGTCCGAGCTTGTGAAACGGAATCTCCCAGGCCCGACGCTGCGCCACCCAACGCAGCCGGCCGAACTCCAAGCCACGCTCCAATAGGGCATCCCGCACAGAATGACCCTGCCGTGCCTCCAGATCCCGGATCTTGGCAGGAGCAGCAAGCTCCGCCAGAACGCGCTCCAAAGCGGGCGAGCGAATCAACATGCACTCGAGGTCGTGGGTATCCGTACCGATCAGATTAGGCGAAGGGCGGGGACGCCCCTCCAGACCATCGAAATCGTCGTCCACGACGCCGAGAGCGCCGCGGAAGTGGTCCCTGTCCAAACGCGCCAGTGCCCCCTCTACGTTCGGCTTGCCATTGCCGATGACGAGTTCGCAATGACCAGGTAAAACACGCGGGCTCCAGAATTTATGGTCGTCTTCGCCCTCCACTATCAGGAAGCTGCCGGCGTGGAGTTGGCGCGTCATGATGACCTCGGTGGCGACTACCCCGGCGTCCTTGTAGTCGATCAGCGTCATACCGACTCCGCGCCCAAGCCGATCATCAGGTCTGATCGATCGCCCACGATAAAGGGCGAGTGAGTCGCCATCAGCACATCGAACTGAGCGGTTGCAACGATCTCCAAGAGGTCCGGGAGGAAGCGCTTCTGCCAGGCAACATGCAGTGACAGCTCAGGCTCGTCAATCAAGACCAAGGTGTTTGGCCGCACTCGAAACAGCAGGTCGTAATGCAGGACCAACTCGTGCTGCTCGCCTGAGGACAACTGTTCAAGTTCCAGGCGCTCGCCCTTGCGACCTTGTGCAACGATCCCTCGATCCGGATCGATTCGGATATGTTTATGCTGGAATTTCTGGTTGACATTATTCAAAAGCAATCGCGTGCGCCTGGCAAGGTCATCGAGGACGGAGAGCTTTTGCTCGGTATCGTTTGCGTATAGGTTGAGTACGCTTTCCTGGTACTCATCCAGCCCATCAAGTGCCCCACTGTCAAGCGGATGATTATCCGATTCGTCGAGCAGTCCGATTTCCTTCAATTCGGCACGGCGGGTATCTAGATCCCGCATACGCTGCTTAAGGGCTTCTCGGGGAAAGGGGGCTGCCCGAGCATTCAATAATCGCTGGGGAAGAGACTGGTCAAGGCTTTGCGATTGCTGGCCATAGCGCGCCATCGTCTCCTTGACGAGGGCACTCATATCCTTAGCGTAATTGACAACGGTCAGAGTGGTTTTCGGATCGGCAGCGTCGTTTCGGAAATCATTGAATGCAACACGCAGCAGACGCTGAGCTTCGATTACATGCACGCGCATCCGATTTCTCGCCTCTTTGAGCCACGCTGGTTCATCCTCTTCTGTGCCTTGGCTCAATAGGGTCCGCGCGCTGGCGATAGCAGCCGATAGACTTTCGTTAATGCCGTCGCTCAATGACTCTCGCTCAGCCAGCCTCGCGGCCAATACCCAAGCAGGTACTTTCGCGCTTGAAGTGTCGGCGCGCCCTTTGTTTGAATACTTACGCCACCAGATCTCATCTAGCGGAAGTCTGTATGTTTCCGCTTGCTTGCCTTGACGCCATAGCCTCAGATCCAATACAGGCACCACGCTCTTGTCATTGTGAGCATCGAAGCCGCTCGCAACCAGATCAAGGCTTGTGTCGTCCGTGAAATCCAGAGCGAAACGGCGAAACGGCACTTCGTGGAACAGGCCGTACCGGCCATTGAGCATGGCATTCGTCATCCGCAGTAGCATGGTCTTGCCAACCCCGTTGGGGCCGTGCAGGATTGTCACGCGCTCGTCCAGATTCAGGTCGACTCGGTGATCGAATGTGTCAAAGAGGCCATCAACCTGGATGCTCTTGACTCGCAGTATCGACGAGGTGCTCATTGGGTTGGCTCCTTGTGCCTGATCGGGAAAACGTACCGGAGCAGACAAATGGTGGCACCGGCAAAGCCGGCAATCAAGAAAGTTCCGCGGGTCCAGCCGTGTCTTGCGTTGGTCCGGGGCGCGAGGATTGCTTGTGGGCTGCGCGCTTCCGGGCCAGGGTCAGATGAACAAGGTTCCAGCGGTTGCCGGTGAACTCGGGGCCGCCGGGGCAGGCGAGCGGGGGTTCCTCGGCGTGCCAAAACCAGGGGTAGTCGGACTTGTCGCGCTGGGGCTCGGTCCCGCGGTCCTTGTCCCATTTGATGTTGGGCTTGGCGCGCAGGATGCCGGCGCCCTTCTTACCCAGGTCCCGGGCCTGCATGAAGGGGCGGATGTTGAGGCGCACGCCGTCGTTGATGTCCGGCTGCCAGCCCAGGGGCTGCTCGGCGAGCGGCTTCCAACGGATGAAGAGGTCATAGGGCGGTTCGCCCTCCAGGATCGCGACGAGTTCGGCCTCCAGCACACGGGCGGCGCCCAGGCGCTCGGCGGCGCCGGGCTTGTCGGCCTTCGCGTCCGCGTCCTGCTGGCGAATCCAGTCGCCCAGATAGCTGTAGGTGAGCTTCTCCAGATTGGCCCGGTCCAGCCGGTGGTAGTTTACCAGGGCATGGAAGCCGTCCTTGCGACCGTCCCAGAGGTGCCAGATGAAGGGGCGGTGGTGGAAGAGCTTGCAGTGCTGCTCGAAAAACTCGTCGCGCAGCCAATCCTCCAGGGTCCTCGACGTAGCCCCGGCGGCGGCCAGCAGGGCTTGTTCGTCCAAAGGAGCGCGGGCGTCTCGCCCGCGAGTCTCGGCCGGGACGGCCGGGCTCCCTTCAATCGCGGGCGGGACGCCCGCGCTCCCGGCAAGCAGCGCCCGCAGCCGCACCGCCGCGGGTAGTTCCCGATTGATGGCCGTCAGGCAGACGATCCCGTCCGCGTCCGCATGGACCTCCAGCCCGTCCGGACCCAAGGCCGGACAGTCCGGAAACTCAGAGCCGGTCTGCCGCGGCCAGCGGTACCCGAGCAGCCGTGCGACGGCGACTTGGAGAGGGGCGTGGAAAGGAGCGCGGACAGGAGCGCGGCCATCCTGGCCGCGATTCGCGGGCGGGACGCCCGCGCTCCTTTGGAACGGATAGCCATCAAAGAGCCATTGTGTCGGGTCGTCGGAGTGGGGTTTGGGGAGGCCGTTGGGGTATTGTTCGGCGGCGACTTGTTGCCAGTGGGCGAGGTCGAAAGGGACTTTCACGAGTGTCGCGGCTGTGACATTTCGCTTCTTGTCAATCTTGCGGATTTCTTGAAGATAGCTTCCTGACTCGATAAAGGCCCAAAGCGGCAGAACGTCATTAGGATCACTCGGGGCAACGATACCTATATTGTCGTCAAACACCTCGCCCGCATAGAGGAAGGGCTGCATATCGCGCATCTTGTTTACTGCGACACCGGCGCGAGCAAAAACCTCTTGACCTCGAATCCAGCAACCCAGTTGCTCTATTAGGCTCGAGTCTTCTAATGAAACGGTTGTCACGTGCTCACGCCCGCCCCACAATTCATTGGTTGATGGCGAATCGAGCCATAACTGGTTAGATGAGCCCAGAGATGCGACCTCCCAGAATCCACGCACGAATCTCAGCCTATCGCCGGTGGTGCTCCCTTTGCCATAATCGGCAAGCTGAGAAAGTAACGCTCCTGCCGCGAGAGTGTCCAAGACGAGTCGTGAATCAGGATTGCGGTATTGGTCAAATTGCTTAAGCCTACGAACCGTTCCAGCACGCAGCTCAAAGAGCTTATCATTCAATTGCTTTAGGGAAATAGCATCAATCCCCATCATCGACTGTTCTTCCTTGAGCACGGCATTGGTAATTCCAACAAGTGACGCAACCGGCCCACGGTCGCCAAAACTCCGCCAAGCTTCCTCCCCGAGAGCTGCGATAAAATTAAAGGATCTCTCTGTTAGGAGTGCCTTTCTTAACTTGAAATAGCTTCCCAGAAACCACCAATTCTGCGGAGTGACGAGCGCGATTGTAGCTCCGGGCGAGGCAAAGTCTATACACCGACATATGAAGCAGGTGGCAAGGTCGGCTTTTCCCTGCGGATAGACCTTCTCGCTATAGTCCTTCAAAACCGCATCCTGCTTCCCCCTCCCCAAATACGGAACATTCGTCGCCACCAACGTATAGCGCCCCGCCAAAAGTTCCGCCGCCTTCGCCACCCCCTGCGCCACCACCCCCAACTCCCGCCCCTCGTCATCCTGATCGCGCCCCCCGTCCAAAGCCTGCACCAACAAAGGCTCCAGTTCGCCAAAACCCGCGTCGATGAGATCCGCCTCAATACTCCGCGGATCGATAAGGCTCCCAAGCACCGGCGCATCCTGAAACAGCGCATAAAGTCGAGCCATCCCGCGCTGCAACCGATCGTCCTCCCCCGCCAAGGCAATCCAGGTCTCCTCTGGTGTATTCGGCGCAAGCCCCGAGCAGGCCAGATGCAGCACCGGCAACGCCTGATACCCACCCAACCGCCACGCCGTCAATGCCACATTAAACGCCGCAATCTGAGTACAACGCTCATCGATCTCCAACCCATGCAGGTTGTCCCGCAGCGCGGCGGCGATGGCCGTGGCGGCGCTCAAACCCTCCTCCTCCATCCGCAGCCGGGCGAGGATGGGCAGGGCGAAGACCAGGAAGTGCCCGCTGCCCATGCAGGGGTCCAGGAAGCGGATCTCGGCGGCGTGTTTGGGCCAACCCTCGAAGGTGCCGGCGGCGGGGGTAAAAGGAGCGCGGGCGTCCCGCCCGCGATTCCCGGCGGGAACGGTCGGGCTCTCATTCGCGGGCGGGACGCCCACGCTCCTATTCGCGGGCGGGACGCCCACGCTCCTATTCGCGGGCGGGACGCCCACGCTCCCGCTCCACTCGCCATCGGGGAGATGGGCCTTTACGGGATTCTCGGCAATGTAGTGTTGGCAGGCGTCCAGGTGGCGTTCGTTGCGGATCAGCCGATCCCAGTACTCTTCCTGCCAAACCGGGCCGCTGTGCCCAAGGAGTTTGTTGATTTCCTTGGCGGTGAAGCTCTTCCAGGAATGCAGGATGTCGGGCAGCCGATGCTCGCCCAAGGGCCGGAACAACACGTGGAGGTGGTTGGGCATGACGACCCAGGCGCCAAGTTCATAACGCTTACCAGCGAAGAAGGCCAGCGCATCCGTGACGATGCAACGCACCTTTGGCTCGCGCAGGATGCAGGCGCCGTGACCAGCATCGAGCCAGTCTTCAATGCGTTGGGTAAAGCGCTCGTGGTATTCGCGCGTGGTGGCCGCATCCCAGGGCTGAGGGTGAAGGACCAGCCACGACGCCTTTTCTCCCTGCCATTGACGAAGCTTGTCGGCGGGGAGTGAATCGGCTAAGCGCCAGGTGACGAAGATCCAAGCCTCACCCTGGCGCCAGTGGGGGAGGTTGTGCTCGGTGATGTCGATATCGCGATGAGGGTCGAAGAAAGGAGCCCGGCCGTCTCGGCCGGGATTCGCGGGCGAGACGCCCGCGCTTCCGTTCGCGGCCGGGACGGCCACGCTCCTTTCGATGAAACGCAGGTAGGTCCAGTCGATTCCGGGTAAGCCGTCTTTGGGCGGCAGCGCGGCGGCTTGGCGGGCTTCCTGCTCGGTGGTGCAATCGCGGGCGGGACGCCCGCGCTCCTTTCCCGCCCACCAGGCGCCCAGCGAGTTGTGGAGCAGGAACTCCACCATGTAGTCCTCGGTGAAGAGCTGGGTGACCGCAGGCAACTCGCGGGCGCCGATCTTGACCCCGGACTTGTTCACCTCGTCTTTGCGCTTGGCCTGCCAGAACTGGTAGGTCCAGCCCAGTGCGTCGTCGGTACGGAAGGTCTCGGCGGGCAGTTCGTCCAGCAGGCGGCGCAGTTGGACCTCGTGGTTGGGCGCCAGACGCAGGTCCAGCACCGGGTCATCCCGGCGGAAGATGCCGGGCAGGGTCTCTGAGGCGAAGCGGCAGGCCAGATCGAAGCCGTCGCGGGCGCCAAGCTCTGGGGCCAGTTCGTCGCACTCTTTCAGGGTGACGGGGACGCTGCCATGCTCGACGCCGGTGTGCAGCAGGTGGTTATCGGCCAGGAAACGGGTGAAGAGCAGCCGGTGCCAGTGCTCGTAGGCGGCGGCCTCGGCGAGTTGGTCGATGGACTGGGTGCCGCCCGGGTCCAGCCGGTCCCCCAACGCCCGGCCGCGGGCGCGCAGGCGGTTACGCAGGCGGCGCTGGTCCTCGTCCAGGTGGGCGCGCGGCCGTTCTTCATGGACGGCGAGGTTATCCAGGGCGGCACGGGCCGCGACCTCTGCCGCCTCGCGGGCCTTGAGGGTGAGCTTCTCCAGCGCCGTGCGCTGGTCCTTGGTCAGGGTGCTGGGCATGTTCGGGTCCTTGCGATGTGTTCTGTGCGTTCGGGAGCGTCAGCTCACCCGAGCTCCCAGGGATCGGGACGGGAGAACAGGTCGCTCAAACCGGGGTTGTCCCGGGCGGGGCGGTCCAGCAGGTCGAGCAGTGCCTGATACTGGTCGCCGGACACCTGAAACGTCCGCTGGTCGAGGATGGTCCGGTTCGCCGGCTCGCAGGCGCCCTGCGGCCGGTCCATTTCCGTGCTCGCGGCGTCTGGACACGAGGCGAGTCCGAATCGATCAGAGTGCATGAAAATCCTCAACTGCAACCCTGAGAGTGCGGCGAGGTTGCTTCTGATGCGCGGCCAAGGCCAGGTGATCGGCCTCGATCTTCTTTAAGGTCTTGATCTCGAAATACTGTTCTCCGCAGTAGTCGCACTCGATACAGGGTACGTCCTCGACGATCAGCATCTCCCCATCCTGTTGGTGGATGTAGCGGGTGTGCGTGGCACTGAGGTTCCGGTTGCCGCAGAAGTTGCACTGTTGGTCCAAAGTCTGTGCCATGTCTTGCTGGATGCTCTCTGCCTTACATTGGGGTTGCGCCGGGGCGGGACGCCCCGGCTCCGTTCTACAAAATCACCGGCCCTTGCTCCAACGCTGCTTCGATCTTGGCGCGGGCCTCAGTGAGCCAGTCGTCCAGTTCGGTCCCGTCGTGGATGGTGGCTCCCGGCAGGCTGACACGCCGGGCCTTGGGCTCGGCGGCCTTGATGGCGGCGGCCAGGGCCAGGTCGCAGCGGGTCGGCAGGGCGTCGGTGAGGTCCCGCCAGCCGCGCAGGTCGCGCCGCTTCAGTGACTCCAGCAGTTCGGTGTCGGTCGAGGCGGCCGGCAGGGTCGGGGCCACGGCGCCCGCTTCCCGGAGCAGGGCGGCGCGATCGGTGTCGCGCAGGGCGGCCCAGACGGGATGGGCGGCGAGCCGGGCCAGCTCGGCGGCCAGGGTGTCGGCATGGTCGGTCTGGGCCTGGGCCAGGGCGCCGCGCAGGGCACTGCTGACGGCCTGGAGGACGGTGGCGGTGGGGTCCGGGTCGTCCAGCAGGCTGCGGTTGGTGCGGATGGCCTCCAGGGTCTGGGTCAGTGCGTCCATGTCCGGCAGGTCGCGGGCCTGGGCCAGCAGTTGACCGGCCAGGGCGTAGTTGGGGCCACGGTCGTCGATCTTGTCGGCGACCGACCGCCAGTCCGCCAGGGATTGGGTGAGGTCGTCGGCGCGGTCGTGGAGCTTGTAGAGTAGGTCGTTGCCGGAGAGGCCGTGCAACTCCGCCAGTACCGGCGGGTTGGGCGCGGCCGGTGCCGGAGCCTCGCCCCCGGCGGCCTGGGCCTGCTGTTTGAGCAGTCCGACGAACGCGGGGGCAACGGCGGCCTCGTCGCCGGGCTGGAACTTGTAGCCGGCGCTTTGGAAGAGCTTCTTGATTTTGAGCTTCTGGACAGCGGTGAGGACCGGTTGCTCCACGCGCAGATCGGCCTGGCCGATCTTGCGCTGGTCCAGGTCGGCGATCTTCACCGGCTGGGCCTGGAGACGGGCGCCCAGGTGGCCACTGACGAGCAGCACGGCCGCGCCGGCGTCCACCGCGTCCTTGGGCCATCCATAGGGACCGGCGGTGAAGCGCGACACCAGGTCGGACCCCTTCTTGCCGGCCCCGACCTCGGCGAGGATGGCCGCGGTGACAGGGTGTCGGTGGGGGTCGCCCTGGTAATTGACGGCGGCCAGTGCATTGGCATTGCCCTCCTTGGCCTTCTTCCAGACCGTGGGCCAGTTGGGCGAGTCGGCGAGGTGGAACTGGGGATAGAGTCGGTCGAGCACGGATTTGGCGGCCTCTTCCACCCCCTCCTTGAGACTGGTGATGTTCAACTCCTGGCCGCCGGAGAGAAACAGTCGGGCGCCGCGCACGATGTCGCCCATCAGCGCGGCAATCTTGGACTCCTCCCCGGCCTGGCGGCTGGTCATCGCGGCGCGGGCGGCGCGCCCCTCGTCACTGCCTGGCTCGCCCTTGAAGCTGCGGGTGTCCGCGGCGGCCCGGGCGGCGGCCAGGGCGTTCTTGAGCGGGTCCGCCTTGGTCTTGGGGATGAGGACGTGGATGGTGGCATCCAGGGTGCTGCGGGCCTGGATGTCCTGGATGACGGCGCCCTCCGACTCCTGGAAGCCGTCGCGTACCCAGACCACCAGACCCTCGTCTTGGGCCGGCGGGCTCATCCCGTGGTGGATGCTGACCTTACGCTTCTCCTTGGCCGCGCCGTGCAGGACGCAGACCCCCGCGAGCGCGGCCTGGATGGACTTGGAGAGCAACTGGCCGCGCTCGGCGGCGAGTTGGGGCTCGTTGTTCAGCAGGGAGGCGCGGCGCTTGCGGTATTCGGACTCCCAGGCGGCCCCCTCGGTGGTCTGGAGGTGGACTTCGCCCTCGATCTCCATCAGGACACCCTCGTCCGTCAGGGCCTGTACCAGGGCGGGGACGCTGGCTCGCAACTGCGTGGCGGAGTCGCTGAGATCCTCGGTGAGCAGGTCGGCCAGGTGCTCCGGGTTGGCGCGCACGCCGGTGTCGACGCCTGCGCGCGCGAGCTTGCCGATCAGGAAGACCAGGGCGCAGATGCGCGAGCGCAGGGGGCCGTCCGGTTGACGCTTCTGCTCCTCGACCAGCTCCTGGAAGCGCTTTTGCAACTCGCCGGTGGTGACCAGTTCGTTAGCGAGTTGATCGTAGATGAAGTCGGCGGGGATGATGGTTCCCAGGGGCTGCTCCGCCACCAGGCGGCACGCCTCATGGGTGACGCGCAGTTGGGTGCGCATCTGGGCGGCGGTGCCGCTGGGGTCGCAACTGTGCAGCACCTGCTCCCAGAAGCGCCGCCGCACGGGCAGGAGCGGGTAGTCGGGGACATAGCCCTGATCGTCGTCCGCGCGGGTCGCGATGCGGGTGGATTTGAGCTGGCGGGCGATCTCCCCGGAGCGTCTGGACACCAGGTCGGCGATGACCGGTTTGGCCTCTTCCTTCTTCTGCAGCACGACGGTGCGGACCACACGCTCCACGTCGTTGTCCTTCAGGTGGACCTTGGTGGTGAAGCGGCCCATCAGGCGTTGGAGTGCGGGGGTGTCGGTCAGGGCGCTTTGGCCGGTGCCGATCACCAGGACGCGGCCGTCCATCTCTTTGGAGAGTGCCTCGACCACCTCCTGCACGTCGTGGGCGAGGTCGGCGTTATTGGCGATGTATTGCTGGATCTCGTCCAGGACGATGACAGTGCAGGGCAGAAAGGAGCCCGGCCGTCCCGGCCGGGAATCGCGGGCGGGACGCCCGCGCTCCAGGGCGCGGCGGCTGATGGCGAGCATATCGGCGATGCTGATGTCGTCGACCTTGCTCGGATACTCCGCCCGCAGCGCTTGGGCCGCCTGAGCCGGGTTACCGTAATGCGGGTAGCTGGCAAGATAGGCTTCGTGGAGGGGCTTTGACGTATGGGCGTGGGCCACCTCCAGCGCTGGGTCCTTGCCGGCCGCGGTGATGTGCCCGCGCACCTCGTCCAGCTTGCCATCGTCGCGCAGGTCCATGATCAGGCGGGCGCGCGAGGGCTTGGGCGGCAGACCGACCGAGGCGAGCAGGATGCCGAGCAGCCGCAGGCGCACGCTGCCGGCCCCGGCCTTCATGGTGCCGCCCGCGCTGTGCAGCCCCGCGCCCTGTTTGCCGCGGGTCGATAGCTCGCGGAGCAGGTCGCGGATGTCGTCCGGGAGGTTCGCCAGGGTGCGGGCGGTGTGGCCGCCTGGAAGCGGGGAGTCGGTCCACAGGTGACGCGCAACCTTGACCAGATGGGATTTGCCGCAGCCATAGAAGCCGCTGACCCAGGCCGCCTTCTGCTCTCGGTCCAGATTGTCCAGGAAGCCCTGGAGGATCTTGGCCAGTCCGGTCCGATACTCGCCCTCGCAGACGAAGGTGGTCAGCTCGTAGCGCAGGGTGTCCAGGTCTTCGACGTTGTTGCTGGAGACGCCCTCATTGGCGATGGTCCAGGTCAGGGGGTCTTTGACGAAGAGGTCCCGATTTCTTGGGAATGAGGGGGGCGAGTCGGACATGGTCAGCCTTCCGTGAGGATGGGGGTGGCGAGGTAATTCCAGCCGGTGCGGGCGCCGAGAAAGCGGTAGGTGTTGCCCTCCCGATCGCCAGGGAAAAAGAGCGCCAGGATGCCCGGCAGCCGGTCGGCCTCCAGGGTTTCCAGCACGCCGGAGACGTGGGCGAAGTCGTAGAGGTCCATGAGCCCGGAGACGGCGAAGACGGTGGTGGTGGCGATCTGCGGCGGGACCGCGGTCATGGCGGTACGCAGGCGCTCCCCCAGATAGTCGAGCAGCCCGGGATCGGCGTAGTCCTCGACGATGGCGGGCTCGGCCAGGCAGGCGTCGCGCTCGTCCGGGTCGAAGGTGTCGATCCAGTCGGCGAAGGCCCCTTTGAGGTCCAGGTGGTGCCAGCGCAGTCCGTGCTCGCGGGTGGCGATCTCGAACTCGGGGATGCGGTTGACCATACGGCGCTCGTCTTCCGGGGGATAGACGATGAACCACACCCGCTGACTCAGCGGCAGGTTGGTGCGCGGGGTCAGGGAGACGTGGCGGCGGTAGCTCGCCAGGAGTTGGTCAGCGCGAGCCATTCAGGATTGCCTCCTCGGCGGGCAGTAACAGGGCGGAGAAGTCGATCTCGATCACCCCGCCGCCGTGGCGCAGGCGCAGCCAGCCCCGCTGCGAGCCCAGGGCGAGGTGTGACAGGATGAGCGCTGGATCGGCCCCCACCAGACGCGCAAAGACGGATGACACCAGACAATCCCCGCGCAGGCCCAGGAGGTAGCCGGCGAACATGGCGTAGGTCGATGCGGCAGGGGTGGGGATCGGCAGGGTTCGTATCCGCGTCGCTCGGCCCTTCAGATGGCCGGTGGCCGCCCAGGTGACGCTGACCCGGGTGGCTAAGCCAGCGAGCATGATCGGGCTGAAGCGCTCCGGGAAGACCGACTCCAGGTGTGCCTCCGTCCGAGCGCGGAGCAGGACCTCGCCCGGCTTCAGGGCCTCGATCAGGGTAAAGCTGGCCCGCAGTTGGGGGTCACGGCAGAAGACGCAGGTCAGGGCCAGGAGGGGAAGCGAGTCGGGGGCCTCGGCGGCGAAGCGGCGCAGCAGCCGGAACAGGGCGAGCGCGGGGGCGAGCCCGTACAACTCGTAGAGGTGCTTCTCGCTCTTCTGGCGGCTGGAAAAGGTGCGCTTGCCCAGTACGTTGCCCTCCAGGATGGCGGTACGGTAGTCCGCGCGGCCGGCGGTGGCAGGGACGGCCGCAAAGAGCAGACGCAGCTCGGGCAGCATCATCGAGCGCGACAGGTGGCCACCCGAGCGGCGCAGCGAGAACCCGAAACCGGTTGCGTGCGGTGGGATCGCCAAGGGACTGGCATCTTCGAGTGATGCGCTCATGCGGAGATCGCGAGCGGGTGCGCGATGTGGTCCATGGTGTTGCCTGGTCCTTAAGGATTGGTTTTGACGGCGGTCATGCGGGTCGGCCCCTCCCCCCGGTTGGCGCTACTGCGTCGGTACGGGAAATATACCGCACACTGCAGGCAGGTGCTGGATAGAGTTGCGCGTCCTGTCGGCTGAGTGACGGTGCGGTGGCCGAAGCGCCGCTTGATGGCGGCGGAGAGCGGCGGCAGGATGCGCAGCGGCGGGAATACCGCCCGCATCGCGCAGCACGGCGTGCGACCCGCGGCGCGGCAAAGGCTTCTGTCGGCGCACCTTGACGGCCGGCTTGCAAGAACGCCCGGCGGGAACGATGCTTGAGGGTACCCGATCCAAACCCAGCCACAGGACCATTCGCGATGCCAAACAACACGAATCGAATCTATGCCCTGCTCGTCGGGATCAACGACTATCCCCAGTCGGTCGGCCGGCTGCAAGGCTGCGTGAACGATGTGGGGGCCGTCGCGGATTGGCTCGGCCGGGCCTACCCGGGGCGGCTCGCACTCGAATGTCTCACGGACGCGCAGGCGACCCGCGGCAATCTGATTGAACGCTTTCGCACCCACCTGGGCCAGGCCGGGCCGGAGGATACCGTCCTGTTCCACTACTCGGGTCACGGCGCCCGCTCCTGTTCCGCGGCCGCCTTCAAGCGCCTGTACCCGGACGGGCGCGACGAGGGCCTGGTGTGCGTCGACAGCCGGGAGCCCGGCGGTTTCGACCTGGCGGACAAGGAACTGGCGGTGCTGCTGCAAGAGGTCGCCGCCCGGGGCCCGCACCTCGCGGTGCTGCTCGACTGCTGTCATTCCGGCTCGGCCACCCGCGGCGCCGACGACTTCACCCAGGCCCGCGCCCGTTACACCCACGAGGTCTTCGAGGAGCGCCCCCTGGAGACCTATCTGGACGGCTGGTACGCGGAGCGCCAGGCGCGCGGTGAGCCCCTGGAAATTCCGACCAGCCGGCACATCCTGCTCGCCGCCTGCGAGCGGGTACAGAAGGCCTGGGAGTCCAAGGACCACCGCGGGGTCTTCACCAGTACCCTGATCGACGTCCTCGGCCAGTCCGGCCCCGGCATCGCCTACGCGGACCTGTTCGTGCGCGCACGCGCGGCAGTGCACCGCTATGCGGACAATCAGACCCCGCAGTTCGAGACCTACGCCGGGTTCGATGCCTATAACGGATTCCTGGGCGGCACCGGGGCGCCGTCCGGGGGCCGCTACAGCGTCTATTTCGACCGGGGCGCCTGGCAGGCGAACTGCGGCGCCTTGCACGGGCTGCCCACGGACCCGGACCAGGTCGTCGAACTGGCCCTCTATCCGGAATCCGACCCCGCGGTCCTGGCCGGCCATGCCGCGACCACCCAGGTCGGCGCCCAGAAAAGCGAACTGCGCCTCCTGGACCTGGCGCCCGCCCCCGCGGCGCGCTTCCAGGCCCAGGTCACCAGCCTGCCGGTGCCGCCGCTGCTGGTGCGCCTGGACGGCGACGCGGCCGGCATCGCGGCCGCCCAGGAGGCCCTGGCCAAGGCGCAGGATCGGCAGGCACTGGGGTTTGCGTTCAGTACCGGGGGGGCGGGCGGCGAGTCCTACTGCCTGAGTGCCCAGGGTGGCTCATCCAGGCTCACGCAAACCGCGACCGGCCGCCTGATCCAGGGCACCGACTACTGCTCAAGCGACCTGCTCTTCCCGGCGCTCAAGGCCATCGCCGACTGGGAGCGGGCGGCAGCGCTGCAGAACCGGGCCACGCGGATGGATCAGGACGCGGTCGCCTTCCAGTTCGTCGAGGTCCTCCCCGGCAACCCGGACGCCTACGTCTACCCCGGCGACGACCTCACCATCGACATCACCCGCGAGGGCGCTACCTGGCGGGACATCAAGGCCCGCCTGAGCGCCGCCAATCGCAGCGCCCAGCCGCTGCATTTCGCGCTGGCCTATCTCGCCAACACCTTCGCCATGCAGGTCGTCTACAACGAGCGGATCGAGCCCGCGGACACACCCTTCGACCTGATCGTCGGCGGCGCATCGACCTTCACCCTGGACCTGAAACCGGAGGAAGGCGACGAGGCCGTCCACCTCTTCAAGCTCATCGTCAGCACCGAGCGCATCGACGACTTCCTGCTGGTGCAGGACCCGGTGGAGATCGGCAAGGTCCATCGCGTCACGCGCGGCGGGGGCGGCGAGGCCCGCGGGATCACCTTCGGCGCGCCGCGCGCCAAGTTGGTCCACGAGAACGAGTGGTTCACCAAGACCATCCGGGTCCGCCTGGTGCGCCGGGCCGACCGGGTGGGCACGCGCGATCTCAGCCTGGTCGGCGGGCGGATCGGCATCAAGGGGCACCCTGCATTCCAGGCCGGCGTCAGTTTTGGCACGCCCCCGGCCGCCAGCCGCGGGGCGGGCGACGGCGCCGACTTTTCGCTGGCCCTGGAACGTCAGGGGCTCGAACTGCTGCGCTTTGCCGACACCCGCGGAGAGTCCCCCTGCGTCCTGGAACTGACGGATATTGCGAACCCCGAGTCCCTGGCGGCCCAACCGCTGGAACTGACGCTCGACCTGGGCCTCGGCGCGGACGAGCAGCTCCTGCCGCTCACCTTCGACGGCGAGGACATCCTACTGGCGGGTGAGCCGGAGCGCGACGCGCAAGGCCGCACGCGGGTCACCATCGACCGTATTCCGGACGGTATCCCGGACAACCGCCGCAGCCTCGGCAAGGCGCTCAAGCTCTATTTCTTCAAGACCTATCTCAAGCGTACCGACGTGGACCAGCTCTGTTGGGTCGAGTATCGGCCGGACGGCACCATCGCTCGTCACGCAGAGGGCCTGGTCGATAAGGTCGCCGCGGCCCGCAACCTCATTCTTCTGATCCACGGCATCATCGGCGACACCGAGGGCATGGCACAGGGCCTGCGCCTGGCCCGCGACGGGGACGGGCGCGGTCTCGACGCCCGCTTCGACCTGGTGCTGACCTACGACTATGAGAACCTGAGCGGCAGCATCGAAGAGAAGGCGCGGACCCTCAAGGGCCGCCTGCGCGACGCCGGCCTGCACCCACAGGATGACAAGCGCCTGACCCTCCTGGTCCACTCCATGGGCGGCCTGATCGCCCGCTGGCTGATCGAGCGGGAGGGCGGCAACCGCATCGTCGATCACCTGGTCATGTGCGGCACCCCCAACCAGGGCTCGCCCTTCGGCAAGATCGACAGCGCGCGCAGCCTTACCGGCCTGCTGACCACCTGGGCCATCAATGTCTTCCCGGCCTTTGCCCCCTTCGGTACCGGACTGCTGACGGTGCTGGGACGCTCCAAGAAGATCTCCCCCACCCTGGAACAGATGGACCCGGGGTCGCCCTTCATCAACGCACTCAACGCGGGTGAGGACCCCGGCGTGCGCTACAGCATCCTGGCCGGGGATATCCGTGGCTACCAGGAGGGGGCCGACCCGCTGCTCGCGCGGCTCACCGCCAAGCTTGGCAAGGGGCCGCTGTTCGATGCCCTTTACCATGAGGCCGGGCATGACATCGCGGTGAGTACCGTCAGTATCGAGGGCGTGCCGGAACCGCGTCAGCCGGTCGCGGTGCGGCAGGTGGTGGACTGTCATCACCTGAATTACTTTGTCTCGGAGGCGGGGCTCCGCGCACTCACGGGGCTGGATTGGTAGGCTATGAGAGCCTGGATGGAACTCGGTGGAAACTACGTCTTCGGTGCAGGCCCGTGATTCTTCGCTTCTCTGCAAAGCTGCCTCGGAGTTTCGCCGTGCTCGATCCAGGAAGGGGCAGCCGATGCTTGCGCGATTTCGCCGCGCGGGAATGAATGTACCGTTCGTCCCTGCGCGCGCTTATCTGTTGCCGGTCAACTGATGCCCGGCGGCTAGCAAATCGCGGTCAAGCGTGCGCCGGTCTCTGCCTGATCAGCGCGGCCGGTGCTTGGGGTGATCGCCAACAGGATGTCGGCGATCCACATCCCGCATCAAGGCGACCCTGAGGCTGCCTTTTCGGCCAATATCTCACCACTTGGGAATTGGGTGCAGGTCACCTGGTAGTCTATGCCACCGACATGTTGTTGCCACTCACCAAGGGTCAAGTTACGTCCGGCGGTTCGGCAGGCCAAGTCCAGCAGGGGAACAAGGTGCAGTCGCCAGAGCCGCACGATGCCGTCTGCACTCTCGGTGGCGAGCCAGCGACCACCGGGATCGAACGCGACAGATTTCATCCCGCCCGCACCACCGTGAAGCACCCGAGCACCGCTCTCGAGATGTTGGAGATCCCACAGGCGGGCAGTTGCCGAATCAGTCGTCACGAACCACCGGCCATCAGGATCAAAGACGAGTAACCCAACCCGATTGTGCCCACCCAACGGGACGGCGGGGGATGGGTGCTGAAGGTCCCACAGCAGCACGGTCTCGCCAAGACCCTCGTTAGCGACCCAGCGGCCCTTGGGATCGAACGCTACACTCCACGTGCCGAGTTTATGCCCCGGGAGAACACGAGGCTCGGCCCGCAGATGTTCCAGGTCCCACAGGCGGGCATCCTTTCCCTCGGCCCAGGTGACGAGCCAGCGGCCATCAGGGGCTAAGACGAATGATTCAATTCCGCCGTCGTTAACGGTCAACTGGATCGAGGTGGTTTCGCGGTCGTGGAGGTCCCAGATGCGCGCAGTCTTATCCCAACTTCCGCTCACAAGCCATCGGCCCTGGGGGTCTATGGCGAGGTCATCAATCTCCTTGGTATGCCCGTCCAACTGACGGGGACCGACCTCCGGTTGGCGGAGATCCCACAGGAGTGCAGCGTTGTTTCGGCCCCCGCTGGCGAGCCAGCCATCGTTGAGGCCGAAGGCGAAGGGAGCATCCAGTATAGAGCCGTCGGTTCCCGGTAACACGCGGGGTTCGGAGTCGGAGTGCTGAAGGTTCCAGAGACGAGCCTCCTGTTTGTCGGTTCGAGTGACGAGCCATTGGCCGAATGGATCGAAGACGAAGGAACCAATCTCCCCGTCTTTTAGCCTCAGAATGCGCGGCTCGGCATCTGATTGCTGGAGGTCCCACAGGCTGACGGTCCTGTCCTCGCCGCGAGCGGCAAGCCAACGGCCGCTGGGATCGAAGGCATAGTCATCGAGCCCGGTCTCCTGGCCATGCAGGACCCGAGGCGGAGTCCCCGGCTGTTCAAGATTCCACAGGTGGATGGTCCGATCGTCGCTCCGGGCGGCGAGCCAGCGACCCAGAGGATCGAAGGAAGGATGTCTCAGCCGGTTCTCGTTCCCAATCAGCACCCGCGGCTCGCTTTCCGGCTGGTCGAGGTCCCACAGGCGCGCGGTATCCTCTTTGCCACCGGTCGCAAGCCAGTGTCCCGCGGGGTCGAAGACAAGGCTCTGCACTGAGCCCTCATGCCCGCGCAAAACCCTGGGCTCGGTCTCAAAGTCCTGGAGGTCCCACAGACGCGCGGTCCGGTCCTCGCTCCCGGAGCCAAACCAACGACCCTGGGGATCGAAGGCAAGGCTCACGACCGAGCTCCTATGTCCCTTCACCTCACGGGGCTCGCCCTCGGGGTTCTGGAGATCCCACAAGAACACGGAACTGTTGTCGCTCCCGGTGGCGACCCAACGACCTTGGAGGTCGAAGGCGAGGCTCGTCACAAAACCCTCGTGCCCGCGCAGCACCCGTGGTTCAACCTCGGGGTGCTGGAGGTCCCACAGGCGCGCGACCACGTTCTCATTGGTGGCGAGCCAGTGGCCTTGGGGATCGAAGGAGAGCGACTTTAGCGGACCGGCGTACCCCGGCAGTTTATACATTTTGTATCCGGGGTCCCATAAGTCCCACAGGTAGACGATGCTGTTAAGACTGCCGGCGGCCAACCAGCGACTCTTGCCGTCGAAGGCTATAGCGGCAATCGGAATACCGTCACCGTCCCGACGGATGGGCTTGGCGTCGGGGTTACCCAAGTCCAACACGCAGATGGTCCCATCCACAGCCCCGGTGGCGAGCCAGCCACCCGCGGGGTGGAAGGCGAGGCTCGAAATCCGGCCATCCTGCCCCCCCAGTCGGCGCGGTTCGGTCTTGGGGTTCTGGATATCCCACAGCAAGGCAACATCGTCCAAGCCAATGGTGGCGAGCCATTTGCCGTCGGGGGAGAAGGCCAGGGCCTGAATGCTAGCTTGATGGCCGAGTCGCACCTGGGGCTTGGATGCCAGGCTCCGAAGATCCCACAAGAGCACGGCGTGGTCGGCCCGCCCGGTTGCGAGCCAAAGGCCTTGGTGGTCGAAACCCAACGCGAGCCCATCCCCGCCGAAGGGTATTCCACCGGTTGCAGCGATCCGCTCGCGCAATACGGTTTCAGCGTCGCCAAACCGAATACCACTAGCATCAAAAGGTCGCTTGACGGCCTCTGCGGCCAGAAGTAGCGCGCGGATCGGATTTTTTTCTGCTACTTTCACCGCCTCGTAGGTCTGGAGCCGGGCGATTGCTATCCGCTTCTGACTCTCTGTCTGCTGCCACTGGTACAGTACGGAAACCGCAGCAACAACGAGGGCCGCCACGAAGAAGCCGCTCAGCGCACGTCGCCAATTGCGCGCCCGGCGGCTCGCCGCAATCAGCCGCTCTTCATCCGGTTCAAGGCACCGCATGCCCGCGGCTCCTTTCTCGACCAGGTCCAGGTCCGTATCGTCGAGCACCGGTCCCGTCTGCCCCTTGCCCCAATCGACTGCCCTGTTCTCCAGGATGCGCCGCGCCCGTTGCCCAGGCCAATCCGATCTGTCGAACCGCTCCCGCACGAACGGCGCCAGGGTATCATGAGCCAGGCGGCTACCCTTGATGGGGGCTTGTTCGGTGTGAAGATCCGTAAGGACAAAGCCGCCTTTGAACCACTGCACGATCTCGGCGACCCGGTCCTTGATGTGGCAGTAGTGTTGCTGCAGGTCCTCATCGGTGTGTTGTTCCGCGGTCCCCTTGGGCGTGGTGTGATAGGCGAGCAGATCAAGGGCCAGCCCGGACCTCAGGTCCCCGGCCCGCACCTTCTCAAGGCCGGCAAGCTGCTCGTCGATGAAGGGACCCAGTGCGCTGCCCTTGCGGAGTTTCTGATACAGCGCGCGGTCGAATCGCGGGTCCTCGCGATTTCGCTCTTTCGCCTCTTCCCACAGTTTGGTCAGCAGGATCTGAAGGGTGGGAGCGACAGGCGAATCCGGGTCCACGAGCAGGTCATCGGCAATCTCCTCGGCCAGTCCCTCCTCGATCCCGAGTCGGTACTTCCGGCAGAGTCGCTCACTCCTAGTGGGTCCGGTCACGGCATCAATGATTCCGTTGCGATCCAGAGCTTTCAGGAACTGGTGCTCCCAGCGGAGTCCTTGATCATTCAACGCCGTTGCGATCTCAGCCAACCATTCCTTGCAGAAGCCCAGGATCAAGCGCCCCTGCGGCCGAGCGTCCGGTTGAGTGAAGATCTGGCGCAAGCCGTTCGCAAATATCTTGATCTCGTCCGGCAGGTCGGGGACCGGTCGGGTAAAGGCTTCTTCCGCCTGATCCAGGACCAGCACCAACGGGCGACCCTCGGCCGCTTCGATCCGGCGCCATGCCATTTCCGGCGGATCATTCCCTGGCTGCAAGTATTGCAACAGGGTGCCCAGCAGCCCCAGGCTTCGGTCCCGGCGCAGATAGTGCACATCGTGACTGAACTCCAGCCGGGGCAACAGACCCGCCGCCAACAGCGAGGACTTGCCCACACCGGATTGACCGTAGAGGAGGAGGATCGGTGAGCTGTCTGCGGCGGTGATTAGGTCGTAACCATCGCGGATCTCCCGGGAGCGGCCAAAGAAGACCAGGGCGTCCGAGCGCTCGAACGAATTCAGGCGGCGAAAAGGCCCCGACTCGGGTGGAACGATATCGTCGGGCAGCTTGGGCAGGCCGAGCAGGGGATCCTTCAGGAGCTTCCAGTCATCGGCGTCGGGCGCGGTCGCCAGCTCCCAAGGGAACGGAGGCTGGGCGACTTGTGTGCGCTCGGTTGCACCGTTCCAGTAGAGGCCGCGGGTGCTGTCGCCATACTTGGTCCTGGCTTCGGCCTCGGCCTGTCGGAAGGCCGACTTGAGTCCTGCACCGCCAGCGAGCGCCTTATAGAAGCCCTTGGCGAAGTTCAGGGCCAATTCGTCGTCGATTGCCTGGGAGGTGGCGATGACCGCGGGACAATTGGCATCGATCAGACCCTGAACCTGCGGCGCAGTGGAGCAGCCGTTGAGGAATACCAGTTGCAGCCCGCCTTGCTCACGCAGGAAGGCCGCCAGGCCCGCCGCGTAGGCCGGACCATGGCCACCGGATGCGGACTCTAATTCCAGTAGGGACTCATCGGCGTGTCCGGCGTAGTGCAGGATGGCAATGCGGTGGCGGTAACCCGCGTCCTGGAAGACCGAGAAGATCCGGTCCGCGTCGGCATTGGCCTCGGTCAGAACCTCGCAGAGCCCGGCCTGCTCGGCTGGCCGCAGGGCATCGTGGATCTGGGTGAGCTCCGCATACAGGTTGCGCAGGTGGCGCGACGGGTCGATGCGATCGTTGGCGCAGACCAAGAGGATGACAGGCGGCTGGATGGACATGGGGCCTCCGCTCGATGGCGACAATTCAACTGGCACACCGGGACGAACGGCGCCCGGCCGTCAAGTCAAGTATAGCCGGACCGACAGAGTGTGCGATCTCACAGGGCGCAGGGGAGGTCAAGACCCGCACGAATGCCCTGAAGGCAACTCGACCCGAAACTCCGCCCCCGGCTCCCGCTCCACCACCTCCACCCGCCCGCCCATGGCGAGCGTCAGACGCTCAACGAGGGCAAGCCCGATGCCGGTGCCGGGGATGGCGCGCGCCCCGGCCTCGGGGCCGCGGTAGAAGAGTTGGAAGACGCGGCGGCGCAACTCACGCGGCACCCCGGGGCCGAAGTCGCGCACGGCGATGCGCACCCAGCCGTCCCGGGGCCATTCGCAGCGGATCTCCACCGTCCGCTCGGCCTCCTGAGCGGCGAACTTGAGTGCGTTGTCCACCAGATTGATCAGGATCTGGACGAAGGCATCCGGATCGGCCTGGACGGTCCCGCCAGCCGGGCACTGAACGACCAACCGGAACCCGGCCCGCTCGACCTGGGACGCGAGGCGCTCGCGCACCAGGGCCATCAGCTCGGCGAGATCCAGCGCCTGGGGGGAGACGGTGAGTGCGTCGCGCCCGATCCGCGACAGGGCCAGCACATTGGCGATCAGCCGCGAGAGGCGCTCACTCTCCTCTTGGATATAGCGGTAATAGACCTGACGGCGGTCCTCGTCTGCGAAGCCGGCGCGCAGCATCTCCGCATAGAGGCGGATGGAGGTCAGCGGGGTCTTGAGCTCGTGGCTCACCGCGGAGACGAAGGCCTGCTGCTGGCGCACCAGCGCGATCTGCTTGAGTCCCAGCCGGTACATGAGCCAGGTCCCGGCCACCAGCACCAGGGCCAGCAGCCCGCCCACCCAGCCGATCACCAGGGCCCCCGCCGGGACCGGCAGCCGGCCTACGCTGAAGATGAGCTCCAGACCGCCGAAGGGTTCGCGCATCCGGGTGCGATAGAGCAGGGCCCCGGTCAGTTCCCGGGCGCTGGCGACATAGTCGCGCCCCGACGCGGTGCGCAACGCGGTCAGGACCGTGTCGCGCAAGGCGACGATCAGGTCGGTGGTGCGCCCGAGCGCGCTGGACCGCAAGGGCTCGCCCAAGACCGCAGTAAGGAATGGCCCCTGCTCGATCAGGAGACCCTGGATGATGCGCCCCCCGCCCTGCCGCACGGCCCGGAACAGGACGAAATGGCC
This sequence comes from Candidatus Thiodictyon syntrophicum, assembly GCF_002813775.1. Classification (NCBI taxonomy): domain Bacteria; kingdom Pseudomonadati; phylum Pseudomonadota; class Gammaproteobacteria; order Chromatiales; family Chromatiaceae; genus Thiodictyon; species Candidatus Thiodictyon syntrophicum. The sequence goes on along the minus strand of NZ_CP020370.1, from coordinate 3,291,472 downwards.
ACTGCCGAGCAAACCCACTTCAAAGGGCTCCACCCGGTTGGCAAAGAGTGCCAGGGGCGCCCGGGCGCGTTCATCCTTGGTCTTGTCCGCCGCCACGGGTGCGCGGGCGGTCTCGGCGAGGGCCTCCGGGCGCGCGGCCGACGCGGCGAGACCGCGTTGGGACTGGACTGAGGCCGCCTCGCCCCGGCCGCCCCCGGCGGGCGCCGACGCTGCCGGCCCCTGGGCGCGGGGCGTCGCCGGGACCGGCGCGGTGCGCTTGGCCAGGGCCGCGTCCAGGGTCAGCTCATCGACCCGCCCGAGCCCCTGGACCGGGACGGCCGGCGCGTCCAGGTCAGCGGCGGAATCGGCCATGGCAGGCGCTGCGGGGTCCGCCCGCCGGCTGCCGAGTTGCTCGAAGGCGCGCTGGGACAGGCGTTCCCGGGGCAGTTGCGCCTTGGCAGAGGCCGCCGACTTGGCCTGCGGCGGCAGCCCGGACGGCAACTGCCCGCCCGCACCCACCACCGAGTCGACCGAAGACTGGTTCGCCGCCGCGTCGGACCCCGCGGCGATGGGCGGCGGCGCCGGCCCCGTCGGCCCGCCCGCGGGGCGCCCGCGTTCGACCAGCCGGTTGCCGATCAATATCCCTTCGATACGCGCGGCGAGCGCCTGGCGCTGCGCCAGATCCGCCGGCGCCATCGCCGCGGCGGCTGCGCCCTCGGGGACCAGCGGGGTGCTGAAGCGGCCGTCCTCCGCCACCTGGAACCAGCCCATCAGACCGGGGGGGCCGGCCCGCACCGGCAGCTCCGCCAGCGGTGAGCGATGGTCCGCGGGCGCCGACTCGCCGACCAGAAAGGCGTAGTCCGCCACCGGCCGGGCGTCCTCCACCCGCACGAGGTCACTCAAGCGCTGATCGACCCGGGCGGCGAAGTCCTCGGCGACCAACTGCTGCGCCCGGAAGGACTCCCATTTGAGCTGGTCATAGGCCTGGTAGACCAGGACCGCGCTGGGCAGGGCCAGCGCGATGAAAAAGGCCCCGAGCCACAGGCGCAGGCGCCGGCGTGCGCGATCGGCGTCTTCGCCCTTCATTGCGGCACGGCGCCAGCCCCGACCAAGAGCCGATACCCCACGCCCCGCACCGTGACCAACACCCGCGGGGCGGCCGGGTCCGGCTCGATCTTGCGGCGCAGCTTGGCGATATGGATGTCGACGGTACGGGTCTCGATGCCGCAGCCCCGGGAGTAGCCCCAGACCTTGGTCAAGAGCTCGTCGCGGGGGACCGGGCGGTCCGCATGGGCCGCCAGGTAGTGCAGGATCTCGACCTCCCGGCGGGTGAAGGGGACCTCCAGGGCGCCGCGCCGCCCGAGCAGATTGACGGTGTCGAGGGTGAGATCGCCGAGCCGCAGGGTCGCGGCCCGGGCCGCGCCGCCCGGGGCGCGGCGCAGCACGGCCTGGACGCGCAGCACCAGTTCCGCGACCGAGAAGGGCTTGGCGACATAGTCGTCCGCGCCGAGACTGAGCCCGCGGATGATGTCCTCGTCCGCCCCCAGGGCGGTCAGCAGGATGATGGGCTGCACCCGGTCCACGGCCCTGATCCGGTCGCAGATGGTGAAGCCGTCCAGGCCCGGCAGCATCACGTCCAACAGGATGATATCGAAGGTCCCGGAGAGGGCGAGCTGCAACCCGCTCGGGCCGTCCGCGGCACCCTGGACCTCGTAGCCGTGAAAGACGAAGAGGTCCGTGAGCCCGACCCGGATCGGCTCCTCGTCCTCGATCAGCAGCAGGCGGGGGCGTTTGGGCATCGTGGTCAGTGACTCCGCTTAGGCACGGTTCATTGATAAGTTACGCAAGTCCATTAGAGATTACGTTTCGCACCGTTGTCGTTGTCGTTGTCGTAATCGGGTTTATCGTAGCGCCACGGATTCTCTCGCACTCAAATTGCATCGCTTGTCCGATTACGACAACGATTACGACAACGACAACGAGAACGATTGTCCGTCCGATGGGAATTAGGCGGTGCAATTCCAGTTTAACCGCAAGTCCGCCCCGCGGACGTAAATTGCACGTAAAACGATGCCCTGCGGTTTTACCAAGACCTGCCTAGGCCCCACCCCGCCGCCTGCCTAGACTGCAAGCACCGACCCACCGCGGTCAACCTGGAGGTGACGACCATGGCACTGATGACCCGTCTGGCGCGACTGGTGCGCGCCGATCTCAACGCCGTCCTGGACCGACTGGAGGCGCCTGAGTTGGTGCTCGCACAGGCGGTGCGGGAGATGGAGCAGGCATTGGACCAGGAGCGGCGCGGCCTCGCCGCGCTGGACCGGGAACTGGCCCGCCTGGCGCTGCGCGATACCGCCCTGGCCGAGGAGGAGGAAGGCACCACCGCGGCCTTGGCGGAAGGGCTGCAGGAGGGCCGCGAGGCCCTGGCGCGGCCCCTGATCCGCCGCCGCCTGGAGACCGGTCGCCGCCGCGCCGCCCTCAAGACCCGCCGCGCTGAGCACGCGGGCGAGCGGGGGCGCCTGGCCGCGCAACTGGAGTCCCGGGCCGCCCGGCTCGCCGACCTGCGCGCCCGCGCCGCCCTGTACCTCGACGACACTGAGCAGGCGCCCGCGGCCGGCGCCGCCGATGAGGGTTGGGGCCCTGCCTGGTCCGGTGCGGACCCCGCGGTCTCGGACGCCGAGGTGGAACTGGAACTGCTGCGGCTGCGCCGCCAGGGGGGCGGGTCATGAACCGCCCGAGTTTCCTTGAGGGTGCGCTGGTCGCACTCGGCGCCGCGCTCGGGGGTTCGGTGCTCTACACCGGGCTGCGCCTGGCGCTCCTGCCCGACGCGGCCCTAGCCCTGACGGTCGCCGCCCTGGGCCTGGGGTACCTGCTGTATCTGCTCGGGCGCAGCGGCGAGCGGGTCGGCCGCGTGCTGCTGGTGCTCGCGTGGATCGCGGTCAGCGCCGCCGCGCTGGGCCTGCTGCCCGGGGTCTGGGGCCAGGTGTTGATCCAGCTCGGTTTCATCTGGGTGGCGCGCGTCTGGAACTTCCATGGCACACCCACGGCCGCCCTGCTGGACCTGGGCCTGATCCTCGGCGGGGGCGCCGCCGCCCTCTGGGCCGCCGTTCACAGCGGCAGCCTGTTCCTCGCCGTCTGGTGCCTGTTCCTGGTCCAGGCCCTGTTCGCGGCCATTCCCGTCCGGACTGGGCTCGGCCCCGACCGGACCCTGGGGCCGACTGCACCGGCGGAGCCCTTCGACCTGGCGCGCCGGGCGGCGGAGGGGGCCTTGCGCCGGATCGCCGACCATCCATAGGAGCGCGGGCGTCCCGCCCGCGGTTCAACTGCACGATTGCCAATAGAGAAGACTCTCATGAACACCAAGCTCATCGGCCTCGGCCTGTTCGGACTCACCGCCGCCGCGGTGGCCTATTACCCCCTGCTGACTGCATCCGCGCCGACACCCCTGCCGGTGCAGACCGCGGGGCAGCCGCTCGCGATCGCCGTTCCCCAACCCCCGCCGGGGCAACGCCCGGCGGTGGAGGCGGTCTTCGTGCTGGACACCACCGGCAGCATGGGCGGGCTGATCCAGGCGGCCAAGGACAAAATCTGGGCCATCGCCTCGACGCTTGCCGGCGCCCAGCCGGCGCCCATTATCCGCATGGGCCTGGTCGCCTACCGCGACCGCGGGGACGACTATGTGACCCGGGTGGTCGACCTCTCCCCCGATCTGGACCGGCTCCAGGCCGAGTTGTTCCAACTCCAGGCGCAGGGCGGCGGGGACGGGCCCGAGAGCGTCAACCAGGCCATCCATGAGGCGCTTACGCGGATCAATTGGAGCCGCGACCCGGGCGCCTACCGGGTGGTCTTCCTGGTGGGCGACGCCCCGCCCCACCTGGATTACCAGGACGACGTCCCCTACGCCCAGTCACTGGCGCAGGCGCAGCAACGCGGCATCCGTGTCAACGCCATCCAGTGCGGCCACCAGGCAGACACCCGCGGCGAGTGGCAACGCATCGCCCAACTCGGCAACGGCGCCTATCTCCAGGTGGACCAGGCGGGCGGCGCCGTGGCCATCGCCACCCCCTATGACGCCCGGCTGGCCAAACTCTCCGCCGAGTTGGACGACACCCGCATCTTCTACGGCAGCGCGGACGAACGGGAGCGGCGCGCCGCTGAGGTGGCCAAGGCCGGCGCCGCCAAGTCCGCCGCTGCCCCGGCCGCGCTGGCGCGGCGTGCCGAGTTCGTCGCGTCCCCGAGCGGCGCGGCGAGCCTGACCGCCGACCAGGAGCTGGTGGACGCGGTGCGCAGCGGCCGGGTGGACCTCGACAAGCTCCCGGCCGCGGCCCTGCCGGCCCCCCTGGCGAAGCTTGATGCACCCGAGCTGGCCAAGGTAGTCGCCGCAACCGCCGCCCGGCGCGAGACCATCAAGAAGGAGGTGCAGGACCTCTCGACCCAGCGGGCCGGCTATCTCAAGGAGAAGGTGGAGGCCGCCGGGGGGGCCAAGGACTCACTCGACCACCAGCTCTGGAACACGGTGCGCAAACAGGGGGCGGAGGCGGGACTGGGCTATGGTGAGGCCGGGCCGCGTTACTGAACCCCGCCTCGATCGAGTGCGCACCCAGGGCACAAGGCGGTGCGCACCCTGAAGTGGGCGCCCGGGACCAGTCAGGCCGCCACGCGGGGCATTCCCGGCAGCGCCTTCACCACGCTCACTGTCGCACGCAATCCAAGGGCCGCCAGGGCGGCATCCAGTTGCGCCAGTGTCGATTCGTAGTCAAGGTCGAGAATGCGCCGCACCTGCCGCCCGTCCGCGCCGATCCGCTCACCCAGTTGTGCCTGGGTCAAGCCCTGTTCGCCTAGCGCCACATGAATGGCCAGCTTGAGTGCGACGCGCGGCGGCAGTGACACCAGTGCCTGACCACGTCGTGCCTTACTGGCAGCGGGGAGCGGCCGGCCGTGATCCAGGTATCCGGACAGGGCAACCACCAGGGCGTCGTGGGCGCGGTCGAGGGCTTGGGCCGCAGTTGCGCCCACCGTGATCGCCTCCGGCACGTCAGCGAAGAAGGCGCCGACCTGACCGTTCGCGTAAGTCTTGAAGGTGACGGGGTAGGCCATGTTCATGCCAGGTCTCTCAGGCGGGTCTCGAGTTGCTTGCAGATGTCGTCCAGAAACTCAGGATCATAGTCGGCATCACCGTGCATCGGCACGGTCGTCTGCCTGCCGTTGAGCGTCACCAGATAGTGACCCCCCTTGCCGCGATGTTTGATGATGTCGGCGCCGGCAGCCTTCAGGAGCTTGATGAATTGTCTGGCTTTCACGAACCTGACATTAGGGCACAAATGTCCGGATGTCCAGTCCGCGGCTAGCGAACCGGCGCTGACGCTGCCACACTAGCCGCCGCACGGCGCGGCGGTGCCCACGGGGGGCGCGGGCCGCGCCGACCCAGGCAGCGAGGCGCACCCATGAGCATGATTCCCACCACCTATCGCACCCTCATCGACCCCCTGATCGACGTCGCCCGGGGCATCCTGGAGTCCGGCGAGCACCTGGTGCCGGTCGCCTTCGTCGGCAACCTGACGAACGGGCAGACGCATCAGGTGATGATGAGCGCGGCCTCCGAGAGCGCCAAGGACGAGTCGGCCGAACTGGTCCGGCACCTGGCCGCGCTGCATGAGGCCGACTTCGTCTTCGTCATCATGGACGCCTGGGGCCTGCCGCGCGAGAAGATGCACCGCTACAAGGAGATCCTGGAGCGCTACGGCTCGATCGGCGCCTCCCCCTACCGCGTCGACATCGTCTCCTTCACCCTGGAGACCCGCCACGGACTCTGGGTCGCCCAGATGCAGGTCAAGCCCAAGGGCGTCTCGAAGAAGCGGCGCACCTTTGGCGAGCCCGCGTTCGAGCTCTTCACCGAGGCGCAGGGGCGCTTCGTGCATCTGTTGCCGGAGCCGGAGTCGGGAGAGGCACCAAGCGGGGTGTTGCATTGATGCTGCATCAGGCGGGTGCTCGTCGTTGCTTGCACCAAACCGAACCCGACGACCGCATCTTGTGTGGTCCAGGGGTTCCCGGGTAAGGGACTAACGAAACCGTCCCAGGCCCCGACGCCAGGAGCGGGCTAACCACAGGCATCCAGCCCGGGCAGGCGACATCCGGGCCCTGTCGGGTCCAGCCTTGCCGACCACGGCGAGGCACTCGCACGAGACGCCGACCTCGTTCAAGCGCCGCCGGCCGCTCCCCCAGTCGAAGCAGAACACGCTCAGGTGACGAATGTCGGTGCATCCGTAAGCACGCAACTTGTTCACGGCGTCCAGCGCGCTGGCCCCGGAGTTCAAGATATCGTCCACCAGACAGACCGGCGTGCGGATGTCGAGGCTGCCCTCGATCATCGTTGCAGTTCCATAGCGCTTGGCCTGAGGGCGAATCAGGACGCCGCGGGCGACCTGCGTATGTAACGCCAGAATCCCGCCGACCAGTAGATAGGCGCCGAACCCGGTGCCGGCGACCTGGTCGCTCCCCTGGGCCTGGATCAGGCGCGCGAGTTCGGCGGCCACCGCCCGCAGCGTCGGCCCGTCACCAAGGCGTCGGCGGCAATCGAGCAACCAGGCATTGGCCCGACCACCCGGCGAGCGAAAATCGCCTTCAACGTAGCAGGCGCGTGCAAACTCGACCAGAAAGGCACCGCTGGGGTGCTGCGGCACGATGACGAGCCGCGCGTCGAACCCAGCGGACTCAACGGCGGTAGACGAGGGAGACAGCGACGGCAAAGGTCCGATTGGACTTATCTTCATCATCAATGCGGAATTGGTAGGTCTTCCACAGGCGGTTGCGACTGGCTTTGGACCAGACCATATTGTTGCCGCGGCTGATGCGGGCCCCCGGCGCGATGACGTTGGTCCCCCAGGTGCGGCGCAGCGAGGTCGCATCGGCCGCCTGTTCCCCTGTTATCGACCCCGTTTCCAACCGGTAGTCGACACGCTCGATGATCAGCGGATTGGCCGACAGGTTTTCCAGCGTGAGCCGATAGAAATCCGTATCGACCCGGCGATAATCGTGACCGCTGATATAGTCGGCGGGATCGCCCGGCGTCTTGCCGACGTATTCGCAACTGACGCGCAGTGTCGGCTGGCCGTCCAGGTCCACGACGCGGGAAAAATTGCGCTCGGACAGCGCGGCCTGACTGGGCCCTGACTGCGCGTCACAGGCGCTCGCCGGCCCAAGGACCAAGGCGAGTACAAGCAAGGTCGCGCGGGCCGCCCCAGCCCGGCAGGTCTTGATGATCACCTCGGCCGTAGGGTGGACAAAGGCTAGCGCAGTCCACCGAATCCCGCGCTGCCGTTGGTGGACTGCGCTGCGCTTGTCGACCCCACGATGCCGCGCGGATGCCGCGCGGCCGAGCCTATGATCGAGGCTGCCCCGTAATTCATTGAGGTCTCCGACACCAATCAACGCGGCGGCCCGGCGCCGTATAAAACGGCGCCCATCGAACCGGCCGACCGCCGTAGGCTACAGCGCTTCTCAGCCACCATCACCGCCGTCACCACCACCGCCGCCGCCACCGCCACCGCCACCGCCACCGCCACCACCACCACCGTCACCACCACCGTCGCGGCGGCTGCCACGGGATAACCCCACAACGAAAATAATTACCACGAAAACCACAAAGCCAATCATGAATAAATCCAAAGCCTGTCTCCTGATTTAAAGAGTTGACAACGGTCACGGCATATTTCCCGATCCTACTGTACGGTACCCCCCCTGTCCAGCCTTCGCAGGGGGCCATGTGTGACGCCCCGCAACCCTTTGAAACGCATCGTGCGTCCCACCGCATGCTTACCGATGCGCCGGGGCGGGACGCCCCGGCTCCTCTTACGGGAATCCAATCATCAGGTAGCCCGTGCCGTCGCCGTCCCCAGCCATCCCCAGGCCCAGATAGGCGGGTCCGATCAGGGTGTCGATGCCGAGGAACAAGCTGCTGCCGAAGCGGGTGCCGGGCGGCGTCAGGAGCGGGTTGGTCTGCGTGACCGATCCGACCTCCAGAGAGCCGCCGAGATAGACGCCGCGCGCCCAGGAAGGGGTCAGGGTGGGCAGCCGACGGTAATAGGCGAGCGCGCCGAAGGCGACCTCATTGCCGCGCAATTCGTCGTTGGCGTAGCCGGACAGGTGCAGGAAACCGCCCAGCGCAAACTGGTCATAATAGGGCATGGTCTCCCCGAAGCCGCGGCCGACCTCGGCCCGGCCGACCAGGGTGTGGTCGCCGATACTGTAGGCACCGATCCACTGACCCAGTGCCCGCCGGTAACTCAGGTCCGCGCCCAGGGCCGGCTCCGGGGCGCGCAGTTCCAGCACCACCCGGTTGCCCTGCCGCGGCAGCTCGGGGCTGTCGAGGGTGTCGTAGCGCAATGAGGCGCGCGGCCCGCTCTCGTTGCGCGTGCCCTCGAATAGAATTGGTTCACCCGTATCGCGTTTGGGCGTGGCGGTGCCCAGCGCCAGGCCCAGGCGCAGTTCCGCATTGCCGCCGAAGAGGGTGGCGCCGACATCCAGGCCGGCGCTAGCGCGCAGCACGTCATAGCGCGCGATGCGGGTACCGTCGCGAAAGACCCCGAGCGGGGTCGAACCCAGGCCCAGGCTGGGCACGACGAAGGTGCTGCGATCGACCGCAAAGGGTTGGAAAAACTCGGTATAGAGACCCATCACGTTGCCGAACTGGGCACTCGTGAGCCATTCGGCACCCAGCGGATTGACCCAGGTCCGGCGATAGGTCCCGCGCAGACCGAAGCGTTCGTCGCCCTTGAAGTCGGACGACAGGCCGAGCCCAAAGCTGAAATACCCGGGTCCCCAGGGCTTCTCATGGGCCCGGATGACCAACCGATTGGCGCTTCCCAGCGGGTCCAGATCATAGTTCAGGTTGGTGAAGTCGCTGCGGGCATAGAGGGTCCGCAGGTCTGCCTTGAGGCGCTCGCGCTCCAGCGGGTGGCCCTGCTGATGGGCCGCCAGGGGGGCGAAGAGCGCCGGGGCGACCCGCTCCAGGCCCCTGATCTCGACCTGTGCGACCGGAGCCTCGTCGGTGGCCGGCAGCGACCGGCGCGCCCGCCAGGCGGCATAGTCGGCGGGGCTCAGACCCAGGTGCCGCAGCCGCGGAGCGACGGCGCGGGCGGCCTGCTCCCCGGCGCGGATGGCCTCGGCGACGCGCGTGAAGTCGGCGGCACCGATGGTGCCCAAATCCGGCGCGATCAGGATGTCCCGGTGGGGGCGCAGTTCCTTGAGTGAGCGTTCGACGTTCTGTTCGGTGAGGATCGCCAACATCTGCGCCATGACCCCGACCACCGAGTGCAATTGATCGCGGGGGAGATAGGAACCCCCCAGGTTGACGGCGATCACGATATCCACCCCCATGCGTCGCGCCACATCGACCGGCAGGTTGCGCACCAGGCCACCGTCCACGTAGAGATGGTCGTCGATCTCCACCGGGGCAAAGACCCCGGGCACCGACATGCTCGCGCGCATCACCTCCGGGAGCGGTCCCGCAGCGAAGACCTTCATGGCCCCGTTCTCGAGATTGGTCGCCACCGCACGGAAGGGGATCGGCAGGTCGTCGAAGCCGCGCCGCGCCTCGACGCCCTTGACCAGATCGCTGAAGAAGACCTCCACCTGCTGTCCGGCGAGGGCCCCGCCCGGCAGTCTGAGTTTCCCCTGCCGGACGCCGAAGCTCAGGTCGACGGGGGTCTGAACGTCGCGCTGTTTGCGGCGGATGGGCCACTCCTGGCGCGGCGGGTCATCCAACAGCAGTTCGGCCCAGTTCACGCCGGTCAGACGGCGCTGCATCTCCGCCGGTGCCATACCGCCGGCGTAGACCCCGCCCACCAGGGCGCCCATGCTGGTCCCGGCCACGGCACTGATGGGGATATGCAACTCCTCCAGGACCTTGAGCACACCCACATGGGCCGCCCCGCGGGCTCCGCCGCCGCTCAAGACCAGACCGATACGCGGGTGGGCCAGGTCCCGGGCCATCCCGGGCAGCGTCACACAGCAGAGCAAGAGCAGCAACAACAGGCGTCTCATCGGGGTGCCCCAGAGGTCGATGCGGCGTCAGTGCCGCGGGCGGTATCATAGCCGCGGGGTGGCCGCTGATGGCGAACGCGCCGGTGCCTCCCGAACGGGTACGCCGGAGCCGGCATCCGCAACAAGGGCGCGGATCGATGCTAGACTCGTGGTCGGGGGCTTGACCCTGGTCATCGTTTCGGCCAGTGGCGGTCCGTCGACAACCGGAGGTCGAGGCTTTCGCCGGTGGCGGTTTCCGACCGATCCAATGGAAATCACCGGCGCCTGCACGCCGGACCGGCCAAAGCCTCGACCTCCAGTGGCCGGAACGACGATCACCGCCGGGTGTTTGCGTTTTCTATACGTTTTGGAGGGTGTGACCATGCCGCAAGACGACCATCAGTCAGCATATTCAAACCTCACCGCGGCGACCCCACAGGCCCATCAGTCCGGTCTGACGCGGCCGCTGACGAGCGCCGAGCCCGCGGTCCTGCGCGCGACCTACAAGGTACTGGACCGGACCCTGGACCTGGTCCTCGGCCTGCTCGTCAAGCACGCCCCGGGGCCACTCTCCGAAACCCAGGCGCGCACCGTCGCCCTGATCAAACGCAGCATCTACGCGCGGCTGCTAGTCGAGGGGTATATCTCCCGCGGACGCGGGGCCAACCGCTATCCGCAATGGGATTCGCTCAATGCCCGCCTGTATGATGAGACATCCCGGATACCCGCCGGCAGCGGCGTCTCGGAGGCCGCGTTCGCCGAGGGCCTGGAACAACTGGTGGGAGAGCGCTTCAGTGCGGGTAATGCCGTGGTGCCCTTGATCAATGGTCCGGCCTCCTTCGCGCAGCGCTATGAACTCATCGCTGCGGCCCAGTCAAGCATCCTGCTCGCCACCTGGAAGCTGTACGGCGACCACACCGGACAGAAGACCGTGGACGCCCTGCTCGCCCGGCGCCGCCGGGAACCCGCAATCGAGATTCGCGTCATGGTCGACGGCAATATCGCCGCCGGCGATCCCACGTCGATCGCACTGTTGTGCCGCCTGGTCGAGGGCGGGATACCGGTGCTGCTCTATCATCACGACGAGCGGCCGTTCGACGGCTTCCATTACAAGGAGCTGATCATCGACGGCGCCGGTGCCCAGCCGATCAGCATCACCGGCGGCATGAACATCGGGGATGAATACAGCCACGCCTTCGGCACGCCCGCCGCCGCCGACCCGAACCGGCGGCAGTGGCGCGATACCGATGTCCGCATCGCGGGCCCCAATGTGCGCGATGACTATCAGCGCTATGTCGGGATCTGGAATGAGCGGGCCGCGGCCACGAACGCCGTGGAGCCCTTCGGGCAGATCTTGACCCCGATCGCGGTGCCGGCGACGCTGCCCGTACCGGCCGCACGCGGGACCGCCCGCATCCTCACCGTAATCGACGAACCCGGACCCCAGAGCCGCCAAGGGGTCACGCTCGCCATGCTGCGCGCGATCCGGGCGGCACGCCGCACGATTGACATCGAAAATGCCTATTTCATGGACGTCCCGGCGATTTGCAAGGCACTGGTGGACGCGGTGCAGCGCGGCGTTTGCGTGCGGGTGCTCACCAACTCCGGCGACTCGGTGGACGAGGCGGTCGTGGTCGTGCCGATCTTGAAGGGTCTGTATTGCCTGCTCACTGATGCCGAGGCCGCCGGAAGCGCGCCGGACGGCTGTCAGGTCTATGTGCGTAACAAGCTCCACCCCAACTTGAGCAACGCCGACACCCTGCACAGTAAGTTCATGGTGGTGGATCGGCAATTCTGCCAGGTCGCCAGCCTCAACATCCATACCCGCTCGCTGCGCCTCGAGGTGGAAGGCGCCCATTACATCCTGGACGAGGCCCTGGCGGTCACGCTCGCCGAGCAGTTCGAGCGCGACCTCACCGAGTCCCGGCGCTACGCCCGCGCGAGCGACATCGTATTCCCGAAGGACCTGGTCTCGCGCGTCATGCGGTGGGTCAATCTGAATCCGGTGCTGGCCTGAAGGGCGGCGGTCGCCCGCGCTCAGGGCGCGGGGATCGCTTGTCCCCCGAGCAAGCGATAATCGGCGCGTTACGTTTAATGCTTCTGCGCCGCCTGCATCCCGCCCCCGGGGTGGATCACCTTGGCGCGGCGCGAGCGCTACGCCTCGACCAACCAGGCGTACGCCTGCGGCAGGTCGACATGATCGAAATAGTTGACGGGCGCCCGGATGAACGGCTTGCAGAAGATCGTCATGCCATGCTGCCGGCGCGTTTCGCCGACCATCGTCACATGAGTCGGAGTTCCCGCCCCATGTCGGTACTTCTTGGCAGACCCCGCGGTAGCGTCCCGACAATCGCCGCCTGGGGTGTTGCGCTGCTCTGCCTGCTTGCCCCCGCCGACGCAAGATGCGACGCGCCGCGCCCACTCCCTGCCGGTTCCGAAAGCGGTGTCCCACCCGCGGATGTCGGCCGCCACGCCCTCGCCGACCGGGGTTTCACCAGTGACCGGGCGCTTGCCGAGAAGCTGCCCGCCGCGTTGGGCCGCGAGCCGTCACCGTTCCCGCTGAAATTGTCGGCCTGGCTAGGCGGCGGGCTGGGCGTGATGTTGATGTTGTTCGGTAGCTGGGTCTGGACCCGGCGCCGCGGCCGTGAACGTCTGAGGGTGAGCGAGACCCGCTTCCGTGACTTCTTTGAGAAGACGTCATCGGTGATGTTGCTCATCGATCCCGCCGGCGGAGCCATCATCGCCGCCAATCAGGCGGCGGTGCGCTATTACGGCTACCCGCCGCAAGACCTGGTCGGCATGCTCATCAGCGCGATCAACACCCTGCCCCCGGACGAGGTGGCGCTGGAGCGGCAACGGGCGCTGCGCGAGGAGCGCAATTATTTCAATTTCCGACACCGGATCGCAACCGGCGAGGTGCGCGACGTCGAGGTCTTTTCAACGCCGGTCGGCGTCAGCGGCAAGCCGCTGCTCTTTTCCGTCATCCATGACATCACCGACCGTAAGCAGCAGGAGATTGCCCTGCGGGAGGCCAATGCGCGGCTGACCTTGGCGCAAAGCGCCGCCCAGGCGGGCGTGTGGGACTGGGACATCGTAAGCGGCAAACTGTCATGGTCGGATGAATTCTTTCATCTGCTCGATCTCGATCCGGCCACCACGCCGGCGAGCTTCGACACCTGGCGGTCCGCGCTGCATCCCGCGGACCTGGCGGCGGCAGAAGCGCGTATCGACGACGCGATTCGTGACCATGTCCCACTGGTCAACGAATATCGCATCATCCCGGGAGCGGGAAAGTCGCGCTGGATCTACGCCAGGGGCGACACGACGTACGATGCGCAGGGTCAGCCCCTGCGCATGATCGGTATTTGTATCGACATCAGTGCGCGCAAGCAGATGGAGGAGGCATTGCGCGATAGCGAGGAGCGGTTCCGCACCTTGGCGGCGCTGGCACCGGTCGGCATCTATCTGGCATCACCCACCGGCAACTGCCTGTATGCCAACCAACGCTGGTGTGAAATGGCGGGGATGGCCCCGACGCAGGCGCTCGGTAACGGATGGTTATCAGCACTGCATCCGGCGGATCGCGCATCCGTTGCCGCGCACTGGCAAGGGACGGTCGCGTCTGGGGAGCGTTGGGAACAGGAATACCGCTTGCGGACCCCCGGAGGTATCATTACCTGGGTTCAAGGGCTGGCGACGCCGCAACGCGATGTTACCGGCACGATTGTCAAGTATATCGGTATCAGTCTGGACATTACCGAGCGCAAGCAGGCCGGCGATGTTCAGGCCTTTCTGGCGCGCACCAGCGGGCGCTCTCGGGAAGAGACATTTTTCCATGCGCTGGCGCGCTACCTCGCTGAAACGCTCGACATGTTTTACGTCTGCATCGATCGCCTGGAAGGGGATGGACTGACCGCCCGCACCCTCGCGGTGTGGTGCGACGGGCATTTCGAGGACGACTTAAGCTATGCCCTCAAGGACACACCCTGCGGCGATGTCGTCGGCAAACAGGTCTGCTGCTTTGCCGCCGGTGTCTGCCAGTCCTTCCCGCGTGATCAGGTACTCCAGGACTTGGGGGCGGAGAGCTACATCGGCACGACGCTATGGAGCCACGATGGCCGACCAATCGGCCTGATTGCCGTGATCGGCCGCCAACCGCTGCGCAACCGCCCGTTCGCCGAATCCGCATTGAAGCTGGTGGCCCTGCGCGCCGCCGGGGAATTGGAACGGCTGTTGGCCGAAGAGTCCCTGCACGCCAGTGAAGAAAAATTCCACATCCTGGCCGAATCTTTGCCGCAAATTGTCTGGATGACCAGGGCCGACGGTTGGAACATCTATTTCAATCAGCAGTGGGTCGATTACACGGGGTTGACGCTGGAGGAGAGCTACGGCCACGGTTGGAACCTCCCCTTCCATCCCGATGACCAGCAGCGTTCCTGGGAGGCCTGGCAGCACGCCGTCCAAACCGATGGCCGATACTCGCTGGAGTGTCGGTTGCGCCGCGCCGATGGCGTGTACCGCTGGTGGTTGATCCGGGGTGCGTCGCTGCACGCAGCCAACGGCCAGGTCATCAATTGGTTCGGCACCTGCACCGACATCCAGGACCTCAAGGAATCCGAGGCACAGTTGCGCCTCGCCGCAAACGTCTTCACCCATGCCAGCGAGGGCATCATGATCACCGCCGCCGATGGCACCATCATCGATGTCAATGACGCCTTCAGCCACATCACCGGTTACCGCCGTGATGAAGTTCTGGGCCAGACTCCGCGCCTGCTCAGCGACCCCTGCCAGGGACCGGCGTTCTACGCCGAGCTGTGGCGCAACCTGATCGCGCACGGCCAATGGCGGGGTGAACTCTGGAACCGCCGCAAGAACGGCGAGGTCTATGCCGTGATGGAGACCATCAGCGCCGTCCCGGATGCCCAGGGCCAACCCCAGCAGTTCGTGGCCTTGTTCTCCGACATCACCCCGATCAAGGAGCACGAACGCGCGTTGGAGCGCGTCGCACACTATGACGCGCTGACCGGACTGCCCAACCGCGTGCTGCTGGCCGACCGCCTGCAGCAGGCCATGGCGCAGGCGCAACGGCACGCGCACCCGGTGGCAGTGGTCCTGCTTGATCTCGATGGATTCAAGGTCATCAACGACCTTCATGGGCATGACGCCGGGGACCAGTTTCTGATCGCCGCGGCGGCCCGCATGCGGCAGACGCTGCGCGAAAGCGACACCTTTGCCCGGCTGGGTGGTGACGAGTTTGTGGCGGTGCTGCCTGATTTGGCCGACACCCAGGCCGGCGTGCCGATGATCACCCGACTGCTCGCGGCCGCGGCCCAACCGGTCCAGGCCGGCGATCTGGTGCTCCAGGTGTCGGCCAGTCTCGGTGTCACCTTCTATCCGCAGGCGGATGACATCGATGCCGAGCAACTGCTGCGCCAGGCCGACCAGGCCATGTATCAGGCCAAGCTGGCCGGCAAGGGCCGCTACCACTTTTTCGACGCCGAGCATGATCGCCGCCTGCGCGGCCATCACGAGGGCCTGGAGCGTCTCCACCAGGCCCTCATGGCACATGAATTTGTGCTGTATTACCAGCCCAAGGTCAATATGCGCAGCGGGACCGTCAGCGGCGCCGAGGCCTTGGTCCGGTGGCAACACCCGCAACGGGGGCTCCTGCCGCCGGGGGTATTCCTGCCCCTGATCGAGGATCATCCGCTGGCCGTCGACCTCGGCGAGTGGGTGATCGACACCGCCCTGACCCAGATCGAGCGCTGGCAGGCCGGCGGGCTGGCGCTGCCGGTCAGCGTCAACGTGGGCGCCCGGCAGTTGCAGCAGGCGGGCTTTCCCGACCGCCTGCGCACGATTCTGGCAGCGCATCCGGCGGTCCCGCCGGGCCATCTGGAACTGGAAGTGCTGGAGACCAGTGCGCTGGAACTGGCCGGGGCCGCCCAGGCCATCGACGCCTGCCGGGAACTCGGGGTGACCTTCGCCCTGGATGACTTCGGCACGGGGTATTCCTCGCTCACCTATCTCAGGCGCCTGCGGGTCGCCCGGATCAAGATCGACCAGAGCTTTGTACGCGGCATGCTCGATGACGCGGATGACCTGGCCATTGTGGAGGGCGTGCTCGGCCTGGCCGCCGCCTTCCGTCGCCAGGTCATCGCCGAGGGGGTGGAGACCGTGGCCCAAGGCACGCGGCTGCTGCAACTCGGCTGCGAGCTGGCCCAAGGCTACGGCATCGCCCACCCCATGCCGGCCGCCGACCTCCCCGGTTGGTCGGCCGCCTGGCGCCCCGATCCGGCCTGGGTCGATGTGGCGGCGGTAAGCCGCAACGCGGTGCCCTGGACCGGCTCAGGAACGTCACCTTAGGGCGGATGCCCGCGGGGCGATCCGCCATCCCCCCGCCATCCCCACCCACCGCAATGGCGCAACCGCTATCGCATTCCGCCCGACTGCGCCCACGCGCTGGTCGGCGTTATGGTCAAGGCCGCGCCTTCACCCCGCCGCATGGCGCCGCAGCAGCGGCTCCACCAGGTCCAAGGGCAGTGGAAAGACGATCGTCGTGGTCTTGTCCCCGGCGATGGCGGTCAGGGTCTCCAGATAGCGCAATTGCAGCGCCTGGGGCTGGCGGCCCAGGATTTCGGCCGCCTCGGCGAGCTTCTCGGCGGCCTGCATCTCGCCCTCGGCGTGGATCACCTTGGCGCGGCGCGAGCGCTCCGCCTCGGCCTGGCGGGCGATGGCGCGGACCATGGACTCGTCTAAGTCCACACGCTTGATCTCCACGTTGGCGACCTTGATCCCCCAGGCGTCGGTCTGGGCGTCCAGGATGGTGCGGATGGCATCGTTGAGCTTGTCACGCTCGGCGAGCATCTGGTCCAGGTCGTGCTGGCCCAGGACCGAGCGCAGCGTCGTCTGGGCGAGTTGGCTGGTGGCCATCTGATAGTCTTCCACCTGGATGATGGCGCGCTCCGGGTCCATCACCCGGAAGTACATCACCGCGTTGACCTTCACCGAGACATTGTCGCGCGAGATCACGTCCTGACTCGGCACGTCCAGGACCTGCACGCGCAGGTCCACCTTGACCATCTTCTGCGCCAGCGGGATGAGCAGGAAGATCCCCGGGCCCTTGATCCCGGTGAAGCGCCCCAGGGTGAAGACGACCGCGCGCTCGTATTCGCGCAGGATGCGCACCGCGGAGACGAGCAGGACGGCGAGGATGATCAGCGGGACCAGGTAACCGGCGAAAAGCATGATTTGGGCTCCTCAAGGGATCGGCGATGCCGAAAAAAGAGTATTTGGCCGCAAATGAACGCGAATAAGCGCAAATAAGTCGGCTGGTCAGCATCGTCGCGGGCGCTACCCGGATGGTGGCGATGCAGTAAAGGCCGGTTCTCTGATTATTTGCGTCGATTTGCGTCGATTTGCGTTCATTTGCGGCTAAACTGCTTTTTCTGGGTTTATTTGCGGTTTGACTGCTCCTCCTGGGATAAGGGTTCGACGACGAGGGTCAGCCCGTCGCGGGCCAGGACCCGGATGGCCGCGCCCGGGGGTATGGGTTGGGGACAGCGGGCGCCCCAGACCTCCCCATGCAGGTGGACGGTGCCCGCGCCCGGAAAGCCCGCCACGGCGGTGCCGCCGGCACCGATCAGTTGCTCGCCGCCGGTCACCACCGGGCGCCGGTGGGTGCGGACCGCCAGGCCCGCCACCAGCGCCAGAAGCACCGCGCTCGCCACCGCAAACCCCGCGATCAGCGGCAGCGAGACCGCACCGCCGGGGGCCTCGCTGTCGATCAGGATCACCGAGCCGATCACGAAGGTCAGGATCCCCCCCAGACCCAGGGCGCCGAAGCTGGGCGTGAAGGCCTCCGCGATCATCAGCCCCAGCCCCAGCCCGATCAGGGCCAGCCCCGCCCAGTTGACCGGCAGCAGTGCAAAGGCATAAAGGGCCAACACCAGACTGACGGCCCCCAGGGTCCCGGGCAGCACCGTGCCCGGGTTGGCCAGCTCGAAGACCAGCCCGTAAACCCCGAGCAGGAGCAGGACATAGGCGACATTGGGGTCACGCAGGACCCCCAGGAGCCGGTCCGGCACGCTCGGCCGCGGCTGCGCCGCCGCGGCCGCGGCGCTGTCGAGGGGCGGCCCGGCGGCGGCCTGCGCCGCCGGGCTGCCCGGGTCCGGGGCGATCAGGGCGATGACCTGGGTGTCCGGCGGGGGGGCCTTCCCGGCGAACGCGGGCAGCGCCGCAACGGCCAGCAGGGTTAAGGCCACCGGTACCAGAAACCAGCGGCGGGACCGCAATGGGGTCATGACGGTTCTCCTTCTCGTGTGTCACTCCAAGCGTAGTCCGTGCGGGGCGGATTGGGGACAAGTTAAGCGCTGTCGGCACTCAGCCGGACGGGGAATGCGCCCCGTCCGAAACGTTTTCCCCGGACTTGCGGACCCGCCGCACTGACCGACGACGCAATAAACCGCTGGGACGGGGCGAATGCCCCGTCCCGCCCGGAGTCCAAGGCTTCAGCCTTGGCGGGCTCCAAGGCTGAACGATGCCCATCCTGTCACCGCGGCGGCGGATGATGGGCATCGCTGCGCTCTGCCCATCCTACGGGAGTCTCGGCGCCTGGGAACGAAGGACAGCGACTCAGCGCCGCACCTGCGTCCGCCAGGTGAGACTGACCGCCCCCTCGGCCGGGACCTGGACCTGCCAGGAGGCGAGATTCGACGCCTCTTTGGTGTGGGGCTGGCTCTCCTGGACGATCTTCCAGTCGCCGGGGATCTCCTCCAGCACCTTGACGGTCACCGGGTCGGACTTGGCGTTCTTCAACTCCATGGCGAAGGACGCCTCATAGGCATAGTTGTAGGGGCCGGTACCCGAGAGCTTGTTGAATTCGGTCTGCTTGCGCCGGGCGGTGACGTCGAAGCTCTCGCCCAGCTTGAGGGTGACGGTCTCGTTCTTGGGGGTGTGGTCGATCGCGTCTTCACCGATGAACTGGGCATTGCCGCGGCTGTCCTTGGAATAGACGCGCACCACGCCCTTGGGCAGGGGAATACCCAGGCTGCCGCCCTTATTGAGGAAACCCATGGTGGAGGCGACCGCGAGCTTGGTCCAGCCGTCGCTGGACTGCGCCTGATAGAAATAGGGCTGGCCCCGCACCAACAGCTCGCGCGTCACCGGCACCAGCGGGGCCGAGAGCAGCGCCACCTGCTTGGTCTGGTTGTTGCCGATGTCGGTGGGGCGCGGCAGGGTATAGAGGTGGTATTGGTCCAGGGCCTCCTCCTGCGGCATCGGGGCCGGGGCCGCCATCGCCATGTCCGCCCGCATCATCCTGGCCTGCGGGAGCGGCTGGACCTGGTTGACCTCCCCCGCCACCAGTTGCACCTGCGCGCGCCGATAGGCCACCCCGCTGGCGTTGGTCAGGGTCACCCAGCCGCTGAGATCCATGCTCTTGCCGTCGGCCGCCAGGTCGGCCACATAGTCGGCCCTCCAGCCCAGGCCGCCGGTCAGATAGGACAGCTCGAAGTTGCCGCTGCCGGCCTTCTCCGACTCCAGGTGCAGGACCAGCGTGGGCTGGTCGCGCAGGTCCGCGGGCAGGTCGGGGAAGGCCAGGTGCCCGACCACGCCGGTCTCGATGCGGTCGGCATAGCGCAGCACCACGCCGTCGTTGGCGGCGAGGACGGTGGCGTCCTCCGTGGTGCGCTCCCCCGCGTCGTTGGCACGGATCACCTGGACCTTGCGCCCCAGGTATTTCTTGAGCAGGCTCGTCGGGGTGAGCAGGTCGAAGTCGAAGTTCTGCTCCAAGAGGCCGATCGGCAGGGCCCCGGAGGTCTCCGACAACAGGGCGGTCTCGGGGCGGATCTGGGCCGAGACACTGCGCCAGGCGAGCCGGTTCTCGCCCTGGGTCAGGGTGAGGGCGCGCAGGTCCTTCACCAGGGCCAGGTCCTCGTTGTAGATGGTCACGGCCAGGGCGCGTTGGGCCGAGTCGTCGATGCGCTGTTCCTGGGGTTTCACGTTGGTGTCGGCGGCGGCCATGGCGACTCCCGGGTGGGCGATGAGCAAGGCGACCAGGGCGGCGACGGACGGTCCGGCCGACCGCGCTGGGGTGGAGGCGAGACGGGGTTGCGTGATCTGCTGCATGGGGCTCCTGGCGCGGGTGGCCTGGTGTTGGGTGCGGTCGGCGGCAGGCGCGCGGGCTGGTGCAGGCCCGGCCCCCGGACACTGCCGCAGATGGACCGGAGGTCGAGGCTTCAGCCGGTCGGGTTGAGCCGACCGCGGGTGCCGCGTGAATCTACACCAGTTTTGCCTCCGACACAGCGCCAGGCGTGCGTGGGAGCGGCTTCAGCCCCGACGAGGCCGCGGCGGCTTGCGCGGTCGCGTCGCGGCTGAAGCCGCTCCCACAGCGTCGCTGCGCGACTTTCACGGTAAGCCTCGACCTCGCTCACCCCCCCAAGGCTGAAGCCTTGGACTCCGATGGGGTTGCAGCCTTAGACTCCCCGGGTGCCGACGCCTTGGATTCCCCCCTGTGATCCCGAGCCAATGACCCGCCGCGACCATGCCTAGCCAGGGCCACGCCGACCTGCCGGTGGCCGAGACCCTGCGCGACCTGCTGGCGCGCCTCCCGCTCTGGCAGCAGGAGCGCGACCGGCGCGCCTTGCTGGAGTTCGCCCTGGCGGGCCACCCGGCGCTGGCCGACTTCCGGCATGACGGTCAGCCCCTGACCGTCGCCTGTGAACTGGTGACGCGCCTTCAGCATCACGGCTACGCGGCGCTCGCCACCGGCACCCACCCCGTCTGCGCCCTGCTCCGCGAACTGCGCACCCGCGGGGAGCACGGCAACCCCGACACGGCCGCGCGCGGCGCCGTCCTGGCCCGCTTCTTCGGCTGCGACCCGCCGCCCCGGGTCACGCGCGCGGGTTCCCCCTACCCCAGTCTCATGGCCTACGACTGGGGCCGGGACCCGGGCCTGGCCGAACTCTTTTTCGGCCGTGAACCGGAGACCTGGTCAATAGCGTCGCCGGCCACTGGCAGGACGGGCGCCTGCGCGCGCGGGAGGAGGCCGAGCGGCTGCGCACCGACCCGGCCGCCTTCCCCGGCTTCCTGCACCGGCTGCTGAACGGCCGCCCCGCCTGGCTGTTGATCCTGGACCAGTTCGAGGAGGTCTTCACCCCGGGGGCCGAGGCCCACCGCGACGCCTTCATCGCCCTGCTGCTGCGCGCCGCGGCCGAACCGGGCTGCCGGGTCATCGCCACCCTCCGGGCGGACTTCCAGCCCCAGGTCATCGCCCACCCCGGGCTGTGCGCGGTGCTCAACGGCGGCGGGAGCTATTATGTCGGCGCCCCGGGGCCGCTCGCCCTGGCGCGCATGATCGAGGGCCCGGCCCAGGCGGTCGGCCTCGCCGTCGAACCGGCCCTGACCGCCCAACTGGTGTCCGAGGCGGACCGCGAGCCCGGCGGCCTGGCGCTACTGGCCGCGGCCCTGCAGGACACCTGGCTCGCCGGCCAGGACGAGGGGACCCTGCGGCTCGACCACTATGCCCGGGCCGTCGGCGGTATCAAGGGTGTCCTCAGCCGGCGCGGTCGGCGCGGCCTGGCGCTCCTGTGGCCGCAGGGGCGCGCGGCCCTGCCGCGGGTCTTCGGCCAGTTGATCCATGTGGACGCGGAGACCGGGGCCGCCACCCGCCGCCGGGTACCGCTCGACCGGTGGCCGCCGCAGGGCAGCGAGCGCCGCCTGATCGAGGTCTTCTCCCGCGACGCCGTGCGCCTGCTGGTCTGCGGCGAACAGGGCGGCCAGGCGACGGTGGAGGTCGCCCACGAGGCCCTGCTGCGCGAATGGCCGCGCCTGGCGGTCTGGATCCGCACCCGGCGCGAGGCCCTGATCCGCCGCGACGAGGTGCGCCGCGACGCCGCCCGCTGGGACGAGCGCGGTCGCCCGGACCACCTGCTGCCCCACCCGGAACTGCTGGCCGAGGTCCGCGCCCGGCTCGCCGCCGCCGGGCTCTGGGATGACCTGCGCCGGGAGGAGCGCATCGCCTGGTTCCTCGCCCAGGACGACCCGGCGGACCTGGGCGGTCTGACGCTGGAGGCCTTTCGCCGCCATGGGCAGGCCGGGGCCTTGGCGGCGCTGCCCCTGTTGGCGGACCTGACCAGGCCCGGGCGGACCTGGGAGACCAGCGAGGCCCTGGGCCACTGGGCCTTGGGGCAAGTGCCGGAGTTGGCCGCCTGGCTGCGCGCCGGGCTCACCGAGGTGCTCGTCCTGCTGGGCCATGAGGACGCCCTGAGCTAGCACCGCCGCCGGCTCGGGATCGGCGACCTGCTGGCCGCGCTGGGCGACGACCGGCCCGGTGTCGGGCTGGGCCCGGACGGACTGCCGGCGATCGACTGGGTGCCGGTCGCGCCGGGGACCCCCGCGTGGCAGACGCCGGGCGGCGTCTCCGCGGGCCGGCGCACCCCCGGTCTCCTGGCGCGGATCGGCCGTGCGCTCAGGGGCGCCGGACGCGGTGCCATCGGCCGGGTCGAGCGCATCGCCCGTTACCCGGTGACTAACGCCCAGTACCTGGCCTTCGCCCAGGCCCCGGACTACGGAAGCCCGCAGTGGTGGCGGGGCATCAAGGCGCCCGATCCGCTGCCGGCCCCCTGGACCCAGCCCAACCGACCGCGCGTCTGGGTCGCCTGGGTCGAGGCCATGGCCTATTGCCGCTGGCTCACCGCCCGCTGCCGGGCGGCGGGCCTGATCGCGGCCGGGGATCAGATCCGCCTGCCGACCGAGGTGGAGTGGGAAGGGGCCGTGCGCGCCGGGACCGGGCGGGAATACCCCTGGGGCGACGGGTACCGGGTCGGCCATGCCAATGTTGATGAGACTTCCCGTAAAGACGGTCCACACCACCTGGGGCAGACCACCGCGGTCGGTCTTTACCCCCAGGGCGTCTCCCCATCAGGGCTGCTCGACTGCGCCGGCAATGTCTGGGAGTGGTGCCTCAACAAATTCGACACCCCGGAGGACACCGATACCTCGGGCAAGGCAGGCCGTTCTTTGCGCGGCGGGTCTTGGCGCTACGATCCAGCCCTCGCGCGCGCGGTCTTCCGCCCCCGGAGCGACCCAGGCTTCCGCAACCTCTCCGTGGGCTTTCGTCTGGTGTGTGCGTGCCCCATTCCTCTGACCACTGAACCACTGAACACTGATCACTGACCTTCTGCTCACTCACGACCGCCGCCCCCGGCGGCGGTCGTCGCGGCGCGAAGCGCCGCCGCGCGCCAATTCATAATTTTTTTATGCTATTACAGCCCGGGACGCGCTCGGTCAAGGGCCTCGACCGCTTCTCGTTCCCACCCGCCGGCGTCACTGCCATTGCGTCAAGCCGCCGCGGCTACTGGGAGCGCCGCACCCCAGTGCGGCGCGGCCTCGGCCCAGCCCGCACCGCCGGAGTTATCCGCGAGAGCGCGCCGCACTGGGGTGCGGCGCTCCCAGGCCGGGCCGGACTGGCTGCAAGGCGCGCGTGGGAGCGGCTCAACCGTGAGGGTCGCGCAGCGACGCTGTGGGAGCGGCTTCAGCCGCGACGCGGCGGCGCAAGCCGTCGCGGCCCAGTCGCGGCTGAAGCCGCTCCCACCGGGTCCCGGCCTGACTTTCACGGTAGCGCCTCGACCGCCGGTGCGCAACGCCCGAGCCGGTGAGGCGCCGGCCGTCCGGGTACCGTTGCCGACCCGAATAGAGGCACAATCCTAACCGTCACGTCCGCGCAAGCGGACCGAATTGCCGAATCACCGCCCGTCGGCGGACCGGTCCCAGAACTTCAACCCTCCGCCACCGGGTGCGGCCTTGACATGATGTGCCTTTGAGGAGTATTTCGTAACCTTCTGTGACTAGACGAGAAGGTGCAGTCGTGGCGAAGGTAGTCAGGATCTCGGGTGACGAGGTGACGGTCGAGGTAACGGTGCGGCTCAGCGGTAGCCTGCTGGACATGGAAGGAGCCATCCAGGAGGCCACCAACGCGGTGGGGCGCTGCGCCACCGAGGAGGCGCTGCAGCGTTTCGACACCGACGGCAGTGCGATCCGTGTCGGCGCGATCAAGCTGACCGCGCGCGGGCGCGATCCGAAGGAGTACCAGACGCCTTACGGGCCGGTCGAGGTCGAGCGTTATGTCTACCAAAGCTCGCGCGGCGGGCGGATCTACTGTCCGCTCGAGCACCAGGCGCGGATCGTGCGCGGGGCGACCCCCCGATTCGCCAGTCAACTCAGCCACAAGTATGCGCAGCTCAACGTGCGCGCGGTGCAGACTGACCTTGAGCAGAACCACGGTCGGACGATCGCTACCTCGTATATTCAAAATGTTGCGGAGTGGGTAGGCACCATCGCCACGGCCAAAGAGGAGGACTGGGAGTACGCGATGCCGGCGCTTGAGACGCCCATCGCGACCGTCGTGGTCAGCCTCGACGGCGCCATGATCCCCATGGCCGACAGTGCGGGCTGGCGCGAAGCCATGGTCGGAACCCTCTCGCTTTACGACGGCGAGGGCGAGCGCCAGCACACCATCTACCTCGCTGCGGCACCCGAGTACGGCAAGCAGGAGTTCCGGCAACGCATGGAGCGCGAGATCCAACGCGTCAAGCGGCACCTCCCCGAGGCACTGTACCTGGGCATCGCCGACGGGGCGGCAAGCAACTGGCGGTTCCTCGAGCAACACACCGACCGCCAGTTGATCGATTTTTTCCATGCAACGGAATACGTGGGCAAAATCGCCCAAGCGACCCATCCGCAGCGCCACGCCGAGGGCCCGCGCGCGCAGTGGCAGAGCGCGCACTGCACGACGCTCAAGCACGACCCCGCCGCCCTTGACCTGCTCATCGGCGAGGCCGCGCGCCTGTCGCAGCGGCACACCCTCTCGCAGACGCTGCGCGACGACGTTCTCAGCGCTTGGACCTACTTCACCAACCATCGCCATCAAATGGACTACCCGGGCTTCGTCGCCGCGGGACTGCCGATCGGATCGGGCGTCACCGAGGCCGCCTGCAAGACCTTGGTCAAGCAACGGCTATGTGCCTCCGGGATGCGCTGGAAGAACAAAGGGGCCAAGATTGTGCTCAGCCTACGCGCACTGACGCAGACCACCGGACGATGGGCACAGTTCTGGCAGAAGATCGACCAGTTTGGGGCTGAGTGCTACGGTTAGGCACATTATTCGGAGGCCGCACCCCCGCCACCGGGGATCATGATGGACAGCCTCCCGACACCGCAGACGCTCGATGAGATCGCCGGACGGATCAGCGCGGCCCTCGCTCCGGAGCAGATCATCCTGTTCGGCTCCCATGCCTGGCGTACCCCGACGGCGGACAGCGACCTCGATCTGCTGGTCATTCTCGCCGATTCGGACGAGTCGCCCCACCGGCGTGCCGTGCGCGCACACCGGGCCTTGCGGGGGCTTGCCGTGCCCTGCGATATCCGCGTGCGCACCCGGGCCGAACTTGAACGGATCAACCCGGTACGCTCGTCGCTGTTGTATCGCGCCTTGACCGAAGGCCGGCGCCTGGATGGCTGAGGCCTTTACAAACCGGCGCCGCCTGGATTTCAATCCCGGGCGCCTTGCGGATGCAGATCAATCGGCGGAGTACAGCATGTTATCGGTCAATGCGATCTATGAAGACGGCAAGGTGACCCTGCTCGAACAGATACCGCGCGTGAAGCGGGCCCGAGCGATCGTCACCCTGTTGGACGAAGAGCAACCGGACAAGAGGGAACTGGACCCGGGTGTGTTCGACGACCTGATCGGTGTCGTGTCGGCCCGCCCTGACGGTTCGTTTGCGCACGACGAATACCTGGGCGCCCGGTCACGATGAAACCGGGCCTGTTCGTCGATACCGATAATGACCTCAGCACGCCCCCGTAGCCCGGATGGAGCGCAGCGCAATCCGGGGCCGGCCTCGCAGATACATGAGGAATCAGCGGGTTGCCGCGGGGACCTTGGTCATTATTCCGGCCACCTCGAGGGTGACATCTGTCGCGGCCTGGGGGCCGCTCCTACGCCGTAGGAGCGGCCCCCAGGCCGCGACGGGTTGCCGCAAGGGCGTGTGGCCGGAGTTATGATCACGGCCGCCGCGGGGACCTGGATTGCGCTGCGCTCCATCCAGGCTACGAACGACGAACTGCCATTGAGTTGAGCCGCAGCGGCTACTGGGACCGCCGCACCCCAGTGCGGCGCGGCCTATCCGCAGAACGCAACGCTGCGGTCGCTCGCGAGGCCGCGCCACACTGGGGTGCGGCGCTCCCAGCATCCGAGCGGGCTTAAGCGCGTGCGCTCGCTGGTGCGGCTTGGCCGGGATTATGATCAAGGCCGACCTCATCGACCGACATATCGTGTTGAAAATCTATGTGATCTTTGTGTCTCTGTGAGAGAACTGCTCTTTCTGGGGTGAAGGTCGCGCAGCGACGCTGTGGGAGCGGCTTCAGCCGCGACGAGGCCGCAGCGGCTCGCGAGGTCGCGTCGCGGCTGAAGCCGCTCCCACCGGGTGGCGGCCTGCCTTTCGCGGTGGGCCTCGACCTGCCCGAGGCGGCGGCCAGTGAGCAGAAGATCAGTGTTCAGTGGATCAGTGGATCAGTGGATCAGTGGTCAGAGGAATGGGGCACGTACACATCAGACGAAAGCCAACGGAGTAGTTGCGGTTGACTGGGATGTTCCAGTTGCGGCCGACCGCGCGCGCGACGGCTGGACTGTAGTACCAAGACCCGCCGCGCAAAGAACGGCCTGCATCACCGGTCGTGTCAGTATCGTCCGGGTCCGCGAATTTGTTGAGGCACCACTCCGAGACATTACCCGCGCAGTCGAGCAGGCCGTCCGGGGAGGCGTCGCGGGGGTAGAGTCCCACGGCGGTGGTCTCGCGCAGACAGAGCCCATCCGGGTCCGCGGGCGTCTCGTCGATATTGGCGTAGCCCTTGCGGTAGTCCTCCCCCGAGGGATAGAGGTGCGCCCGCGTGCCCCGGGCGGCGCGTTCCCACTCGGCCTCGGTGGGCAGGCGGATGACCGAGCGCGCGTCGATCATACCCGCCGCCAGGTAGCGGGCGGTCAGCCAGCGGCAATAGGCCATGGCCTCCATCCAGGCGACGTTCGCGCCAGGGTCTCGGCCGCGGCGCGTTCCAGGCCGATCTCATCGGCCAGGACGCGAAAGCCGCGCTCGGCCCGCAGTCGTGGGCGCTCTGGACCAGGCTGAAAAAGGCGTTGCCGTGGAAATTCGGGGTCATGGCGCTGATGGCCCAGTCGCGACAGCCGGCGATGGGATCCTTCCCGTCCGGCGGTTCGTTCAGGGCGCGCCAGAGTCCGGCCTTGACCAGTGACGACTTGCCGGACCCGGAGGGGCCGGAGACCACCAGCAGGTTGCCGGGGGCCAGGTCGCGCAGGGTCTCGATGAGGGCCGCGGTCTCCTCCTCGCGGCCGAAGAAGAGGCGGGCGCGCTCGCGGTCGCGGCCCCAGTCGTAGGCGAGCAGGCCGGAAGTTTCACCAACAGGTCGCGCAGGGCGGTGCGCATTGCGTCCCCAGCGGTGCTGCCGTTACTCGATTCCATTGCCGGCCCCGGCCGCGTCGGCGTTCAATTCGCACCCGAACGCGGCCGCGAGCCGCCGCACCGCGTCACCAATCGCCGGGGCCTGGTCCCACTTGCGCGTGCGGGCCTCGGCCAACAGGGCGCAGACGGCATGGCGGACGTCGGGCAAGGGGGCCGCGCTGTAATACTTGAGTTTCGACACGAGTTCGCCGGCCACGGTGAAGCCGTCGCCTTCCCAGGTGAGTCGCGCGGCGGGGTGCTCGCCCAAGGCCGCGGCCACGAACCCCCGCCGGACCGCCAGCAGGTCCCAATCGGGCAGGGCCACCAGCAGGTCGCGCAGCGGCGAGCGCTGTCGCTCCCAGGCCGCGGCGTCCATGGCTGGCCTCGCGGTCGATGGGGTCGATGGCGTCGCCGCGTTTGGAGTCGCCGGCGCCGGGTTCGGGTCAGGCGCGACCGGGGCCGCGAGGCATTGCGCCGCCCACCGGACCAGTTGCCCCCGCTCGGTGTCGCTCGCAAACGGCCGGAACCGATGCCAGGCGCGCAGCCCCGCCGGGACCGCCTCCGGGTCCAGGTCGTCGAGAAGGACCAGGCGGATGCGGGCGTTGCGGCCCGGCTCGTCGTAGAGGTATTGCCGCAACAGCCGCGCCTCCGCGGCCGACCCGCGGCCAGACCCGCGCGGGCCTGATGCCTCATAGGCGGTAAACCAACCGGCGGAGGCGATGACCAGCACGCAGGCGCAGTCGCGGGCGCAGTCCTCGCACCACTTGGGCCAGCCCTGGTCCGGTCCGCCGGGCTGGTCTTCCAGCAGGAACTGATCCAGCGCCACGGCCAACCCGGCCTGACGCAGGAGTTCGCCCAGGCGCCGGACCGCCTGGGCGTGCTGGGGGGTCTCCTGGCGGTAGCTGATGAAGACCTGGTTGCGCATGGGGGGGTGCCTCCTTGGGGCGGATCACCACAGAAAAAGCAGTTTAGCCGCAAATGAACGCAAATTGACGGAAATAATCAGAGACTTGGCCTTTACTGCGTGTTCACCGTCCGGGTGACGCCCGCGACGATGCTAACCAGCAGATTTATTTGCGCTTATTTGCGTTGATTTGCGGCTAAATGCTCTTCTTAGGATCACCGCTCCCTGCGGGCATCCGCCCTACGGGTTGTCCCACATCACGTTCTGACCGGCCGCCGCGGCGTCTTCCAGGAGTTTGATCAGCGGCAGGGCGCGGTGGCCCAGGCTCACATGGCGCTCCTCCCCGGTGTCCTTGGCGGCGGGCTCGCGCGCGGGGTCGAGCGGTACGTCCGACTGCTCGGCGACGGCCTGGCGCAGCCGCTCCAGGGCGGCCGGCACGTCGGCCGCCAGCAGGGCCCCGGGCACGGTGCCGCTCAAGCCCATGAGCTTCAGCAGGGTGACCGCCACCTCGCCGAACATGGTGATGTTGGCATGGGCCTGGGTTTCAAAGGTCACGAGCATGGGAGCCTCCCGGATCATCGGTCGCGGCCGGTGCGGCCGCCCGGCTACTCTAGCAAAGTCGCGCCGGCCGCACTGGATTCCATGGGATTGCCCCGCGCTTACCCACGTTGTGCCCCGGGGCGTTAGAATGGCAGCCTACAGGTCCACCGGACTACCCCTTGGCCCTCCCCTCCCCCCGCGGACCGCGAGCATCATGACTGACCCCGTCGATTCACCCCGCAGCAATTTCATCCGTCAGATCATTGAGGAGGACCTGGCCGCCGGCCGCCACCAGCGCATCGCGACCCGTTTCCCACCGGAGCCCAACGGGTACCTGCACATCGGGCACGCCAAGTCGATTTGTCTGAACTTCGGCCTGGCCCAGGACTACCCGGGGACCTGCAACCTGCGCTTCGATGACACCAACCCGAGCAAGGAAGACGAGGAGTTCGTCGACAGTATCCAGGCGGACGTGCGCTGGCTGGGGTACGACTGGGGGGACCGGCTCTATTTCGCCTCGGACTATTTCGAGCAGCTCTACGGCTTTGCGATCGAGCTGATCGGCAAGGGGCTCGCCTACGTCTGTGATCTCGACGCGGAGGAGGTCCGGCAGCACCGCGGCACCCTGACCGAGCCGGGCCGGGCGAGCCCCTGGCGCGACCGCCCGATCGCGGAGAACCTGGATCTGTTCACGCGCATGCGCGCCGGTGAGTTCCCGGACGGCGCCCGCAGCCTGCGCGCCCGCATCGACATGGCCTCCCCCAACATCAACCTGCGCGACCCGGTGCTCTACCGCATCCGCCACGGGGTGATCCATCACCAGACCGGCAGCGAGTGGTGTCTGTACCCGACCTACGACTACACCCACCCCATCTCCGACGCCCTGGAGTGCATCACCCACTCCATCTGCACGCTCGAGTTCGAGGACCATCGCCCGCTCTACGACTGGTGCGTGGACCACGTCTCGGTCCCCTGCAAACCGCGCCAGATCGAGTTCTCCCGGCTGAATCTGGAATACACGGTGATGAGCAAGCGGCTCCTGACCCAACTCGTCAGCGAGGGGCACGTCAACGGCTGGGATGACCCGCGGATGCCGACCATCGCCGGCCTGCGCCGCCGCGGCTACACCCCCGCCTCCATCCGCGACTTCTGCGAGCGGATCGGGGTGACCAAGGCCGACAACCGGGTGGAGATGGCGCTCCTGGAGAGCGCCATCCGCGACGACCTGGACGCCAGTGTGCCCCGGCGCATGGCGGTCCTGCGCCCGCTCACGGTCGTCATCGAGAACGTCCCGGAGGCTGAGGTCCAGGAGATGGCGGCCGACAACCACCCCAAGATCGCGGAGCTGGGGACGCGCCAGGTCCCCTTCGCACGCGAAATCGTCATCGACCGCAACGACTTCGCCGAGCAGCCGCCCAAGGGGTTCAAGCGCCTGGTCCCGGGGGGCGAGGTGCGGCTGCGCAACGCCTATGTGATCCGCTGCGAGCGGGTCATCAAGGACGCCGACGGGCAAGTCATTGAGCTGCGCGCCACCGCGGACCTGGACACCCTGGGCCGCAACCCGGAGGGGCGCAAGGTCAAGGGTGTCATCCACTGGGTCGCCGCCGCCTTGGGGGTGCCCTGCGAGGTGCGGCTCTATGACCGGCTGTGCAGTGTCGCGGTGCCGGGGGCGGGCGGCGGGAATTTCCTGGACGATCTGAATCCGCACTCACTCACCGTGCTCACCGAGGCCCTGGTGGAGCCCTCGCTCGCCGGGGTGGCCCCCGGGGAGCGCTGCCAGTTCGAGCGTGAGGGCTACTTCGTCGCCGACGCGGACGGCACGCCACAACGGCCGGTCTTCAATCTGACCGTGGGGCTCAAGGATACCTGGGGGAAGGCACAGCGCTAGCGTGCATCGCTAGCGTGCATCGCTTGACTTCCCGGCGGGGGCACACTGGGGAGCGAGCATCGCGGCTCCGGGAGGTGGCAACGCTGCGATGCACGCTTTGGTGAGGGGGCTATGGTGAGGGGCTTTGGCGCGACGCTGCGCTGGACGATGTCATTGGGACCGCAGGCGGACGAGCGCCTCCTCGGCCGCCCGGGCGCGCGCTTCGGCCTGGCGCAACGCGGCTTGCGCGGTGTCGGCGCGCGAGGTTTCGGCCTGGGCCCGCCGTTCGGCTGCCTCCCGGGCCTGTCCCTCGGCCGCGGCCCGCCGTTCGGCCGCTTCGCGGGCGCAGGCCTCGGCCGCGGCCCGCCGCTCGGCCTCCTGCCAGCCGGGCACCACGAAGGCGCGGTAAACGGGATCATCGCGCAGGGTCTCGTGGTCGGGGCGGCGGCAGAGATCGGTGAGGCGGAACGCAAAACCCGGCAGCACGCGCGAGTGGATCAGGCCCTGCGCGGGCGCGAGCGGGACATAGACCCCCGCGGCCGTGCGGGTGAAGAAGGCCTGACGCCCGGGCTCGCGGTGCAGGATGTAATACTCCGGGACGCCCCCGGCGGCATACTCGGCCTTCTTGACCACCGTGTCGCGCTCGCTGTCGGCGCGCTTCTTATCCGACAGTGCCTCGATGCAGAGATCGAAGATGCCGTGATAGGACGCCTCCAGCGGCAGGAGCGGCTGGGGATTGTCGTTGCGCACCACGCCGAAGTCCGGCCTGCGGATGACGGTGCCGGTCGGCAGGGGCAGCCGGAAGCCCATCTCCAGGGCGACGAGCTTGGCGATCGGCCGGGTCCGCAGAAAGTGGTCCAGGAGCAGCATGAACCAGTGATAGACCAGGAAGGTTTCGTAGTCGGACACGGGCTTCTCCTCCAGGCGGCCGTTGTTCCATTCATAATGGCGGTCGGACTCGAGGTAGTAGGTGTTCCAGTACTCCTCCTCGGAGCAGCAGCGGCCGGCCTGGGAGGGGGGCCCGGCAGGCGGCGGAGCGGGCGCCCGGTCCAGTCGGCCCCGGCGCCCTTCGGCAAGGATGGTCTGAGACATAGATGTTGCCACGGGCAGTGACGGCCATGCAGTCCAGTCTAGCACCCCGACCCGCAGTCGCGCAGCGACGCTGTGGGAGCGGGGTGCGAACAGAACTGATGTGGCGACCGCGACCCCGGGTACGCTGTCGTTGTCGTTGTCGTTGTCGAAATCGAATAATCCGACCACGATTACGACAACGACAACGACGCCCGGTCCGTGAGAACGTCCGGGAGCTGTAGCTGTAGGGTACGCGATGCGTACCCTACGACATGTGCGTTAACACATCAGTTCTGATCGCACCCTCGCGGCGCAAGCCGGTTAGGCTCCGCCGCGCGCTATGATGAAGGGCTTTGACGGGAGCTTACGATGGATGATGTCACCAGGGGGAACGCGGGCGCTCTGCTGGGCGCGGCGGATCGGTCGAGTCAACTCGCCGACCTCTACCGCGACCTGCTGCGCTGCCGCCGCTGCCCCGGCATGTTCGGCCCGCCGGTGCATGGGCAGGCGGTGTCCTCGCCGGTGATGATGATCGGCCAGGCACCGGGCACCAAGGAGATCGAACAGTGCCGACCCTTTTGCTGGACTGCGGGCAAGACGCTGTTTCGCTGGTTCGCCTCGATCGGGCTGGACGAGGCGCGGGTGCGCGAGCGGGTATTGATGAGCGCCGTGTGCCGCTGCTTTCCCGGTAAGAACCCCAAGGGCGGGGACCGGGTGCCGGATCGGCCCGAGGTCGCGAACTGCTCAGGCTGGTGGCGCACTGAGATGACGATCAGCCGGCCGCGGCTCATCATCCCGGTCGGCAAGCTGGCCATCGCCCAGTTCGCGGACCAACTGCCCGCGGGGGCGCGGCTCGACGGCCTGGTGGGTCAGCAATGGCCCTATCGCTGCGCGGGCGGGGCGACGGCGGACCTGATCCCACTGCCCCACCCGTCCGGGGCCTCCACCTGGTTCAAGATGGAGCCGGGCAAAGCGCTGCTGGCGCGGGGGCTCGGGCTGATCGCCGGGCATCCGGCGTGGCGGGAGTTGTTGGAGGACCGGTAAACTGGGGCGCACAGGATGGGTTTGCGGGTCGGACGGGGCATTCGCCCCGTCCGCCAGGTTTTCTGCGGACCCGCAGGCCTGCGCCTGGGATCGGCGATTGCAGAAGCGCTTGGGACGGGGCGAATGCCCCGTCCCGCGAGGGAGATGGGTTTCGCTGCGCTCTACCCATCCTACGGGCTACGGGCTACGGGCTACGGGGCGCGAGCCCCGGCTGGCCGGGACCCGCGGGGTTGACGGCAGACTCAGCTGAAGTAGGATTTGACCTTATCGAAGGAGTCCTTGGCGCCGACCTTGAACTCCTCCCACTTCGCCTCGGCCTCGTCCTTGAATTCCTCCCACTTGTCGTCGGCGGCGTCCTTGATCTCCTCGCGCCGGGCATGACCCTCGTCCCACTTGGCGCGCAGCTCGGCGATCTGCTCGTGGATCTTGACCTTGGCGTCCTCGGTGGCGGTCTCCGCCTTGCCGCGCAGGACCTCCAGGTCGCCCTGCCACTCGTCGAGTTGGACCTTCAGTTTCGCCAGATACTCTTCTTTCGTCTGCATGATCGTGTGATCCTCAATGGACGGAATTCGGATTGGGAAACCTAACGCCGGCGCCAGGCCGGCGGCCTATTATCCGCCAGGGACCGACACCGGTCCATGCCGCCGCGGGAACCTCTGGGGCCGGGTATGCGATGCGTACCCTACAGCGACCGGACCTTCTCACGGACTGGACGTCGTTGTCGTTGTCGTAATCGAACAATCCGATCACGACAACGACAACGACAACGACCAGCACAGCGTACCCGCGGCCGCTCCGTGGTGGTCCGGACCTCCCCGGGGCTCAGCCGCAGCCACGGGTCGGTGCATAATGGGCCTATTCCAATGCCTGCCGGACCCACCGGCCCCCGCCGAGCACCACTTCATGAGCAGCACCCCCGTCACCGCGCCTCCCCGCCCCCCGCTCCCGGTCCCGCCCCACCCACGGTGGCCGGCGTTGAGCGCGGGCGAGACCGACGCACTCAAGGCGCGCATCGCCGCCCTGCTGGCCGCCCAGGGCGCCGTCCTGGTCGCCCACTATTACACCGACGGCGACCTGCAATCCCTGGCCGAGGAGACCGGCGGCTGTGTGGCCGATTCGCTGGAGATGGCCCGCTTCGGCGCGGCCAGCGAGGCCCGCACCCTGGTGGTCTGCGGGGTCCGCTTCATGGGTGAGACGGCCAAAATCTTAAACCCCGAGAAGCGGGTACTTATGCCCGACCTGAAGGCGACCTGTTCACTGGACGAGGGCTGCCCGGCGGACGCCTTTGCCGCCTTCTGCGACGCCCACCCGGACCACACCGTAGTGGTCTATGCCAATACCAGCGCCCGGGTGAAGGCGCGGGCCGACTGGGTGGTCACCTCCAGCATCGCGCTGCCGATCGTCAGGCACCTGAAGGCACAGGGACAGAAGGTCCTGTGGGCGCCGGACCGGCACCTGGGTCACTATATCGAGCGGCAGACCGGGGCCGAGATGCTGCTGTGGGACGGGGCCTGTGTCGTCCACGAGGAGTTCAAGTCCTTTGCCCTGGAGCGGGTGCGCCGGCTGCACCCCAAGGCGGCGGTGCTGGTGCACCCGGAGGCCCCGGACGAGGTCGTGGACCAGGCCGATGTGGTGGGTTCCACCACCCAGTTGATCCGGGCCGTGGTGGACCTGCCCAACCAGGAGTTCATCGTCGCCACCGACGCGGGCATCTTCTGGAAGATGCACCAGCTCGCCCCCCACAAGACCCTGATCGCGGCGCCAACGGCCGGTGAGGGCGCCACCTGCGAGAGCTGCGCCCATTGCCCCTGGATGGCCATGAATGCGCTGCAAAGCCTGGAGCGCGTCCTGCTCACCCAGGATCAGGAGATCGCGATCGACGAGGGCGTGCGCCAAGCCGCCGTGATCCCGATCCAGCGCATGTTGGACTTTGCCCGGACCCATGCGTAGGGCGGCCCCGCCATGGTGCTCATGGCGCAGTGGCGATCGTCCTGCGGGCCTCCGGTGCAGCAGGCAGCGACACCGCGGCGAACAGGCCGGACCTCAGCCGGTGCGAAGCAGTGGCGACGGGCGGGCCGCCCATGATCCTAGTGTGATGGTTTGACATACGACGCCCACTACTGTAAATAATTGTAAGCAGAGGCCCGGAGGGAACATTTTCGACCGCTGCGGCAGTCCCAGCTGCGGTGGCGCAGCGCAACCCTGGTGAGGATGATGCGAAGCATAATCAATCTTTTATCAGCCGTGGCGCTGTGCCTGGGGCTGACGCAGTCAGCCGCCTGGGCCGGGCCATTCGTCAACGGCGCCTTTGCAAACTTCGAGGGCTGGACGGGCGCGGTACGCGACAGCGTGACTTCTAACCGGAGTCTGGTCGATCCGCCGACCGGACCCCAGTTTACGCTGATGAACGGCGGTTTCGCCAAGCTCGCGAACGACCCCGTCAACTTCGAGGTCTCGCTGTTCCAGTCCTTCGATCTCGACCCCAGTGCCCAGACACTCAGCTTCGACTACCAATGGGCGCTGACCGCCGCCGACCCGCCAGCGGATTTCGTCCAAGCGGTGTTGTGGCTTGCGGGCTTCACCAACTACA
This sequence comes from Candidatus Thiodictyon syntrophicum, assembly GCF_002813775.1. NCBI lineage: Bacteria > Pseudomonadati > Pseudomonadota > Gammaproteobacteria > Chromatiales > Chromatiaceae > Thiodictyon > Candidatus Thiodictyon syntrophicum. Next base: position 3,255,944 of record NZ_CP020370.1, on the reverse strand, counting down.
TCGACCTGTTCCCCCAACCCCCCTTCGACACGAGTGCCCCAACCGGCAAGGACACTGCCAGCGCCGCGATCGGCGCCTTCGCCGGCCAGTCCGTCGTGCTTGAGTTCCTGTTGGAGGATGGCGATTTCGACGAAGCGGACTGGTTCGCCATCGGCAATGTCGCGATTGCCGCAGCCGCGGTGCCGCTGCCGCCAACCCTGGTGCTGCTGCTGCCGGGCCTCGGCCTGCTCGTCCGCCGCGCCGACTGGCATCGCGCCGGTCGTCGGCTCGCGACCCTCGTAACCTAAGGACGCCAGCATGCACCGCCCCACCGCCCGCCACCCTTCGACGCAACGTCCTGGTCCCCGCGGGTGGTTCGCGGCGCTGGGCCTGGTATTCGGTCTGCTGACCCTGGCAACACCTGCCGCGGCCGAGTTCCTGCCGGTCACCGACCCGGCGTTTAAGATCACCCAGGCGCGGCCCATCCTGGACAGCCGCACCCAGACCTTTCTGCTCGATGTCTCGGTGTCCAACACCGGGCGCACCGCGTTGCCCGGTCAGTACCGGCTGGTGGTCGCGAGCGCGAACAAGACCGCGCTGGAACCGATGGGTGCCACCGCCGCCAACGAGCCCTTCTACGGCCTGCTGACCGGCCAGGGCGCGGCCTTCGCCGCTGGTGCCACGCACAAGCGCCAGCTCAAATTCAGCGGCGGGCGTGGGCAACTGGTGGCGACGCTGCGGTTGGAGCGGGAGATTCCGGCGCCGCCGCCAAACCAGCCGCCGCGGGCCGACGCCGGGGCTGCGATCGCAGCCGTCGTCCCCTGGGACAGCAGCACTGTCGCGGTGACCCTGGACGGCAGTGGGTCGACGGACCCGGATGGCGCAGTCGTCGCCTGGCGCTGGACCGGCGCGCCGGACCCCGGCGACGTCGTGAATCCGACCCTGCCCCTCGCGCCGGGCAGCCATACCTTCACGCTCGTCGTCACCGACAACCAAGGCCAGGACAGCGCCCCGGCGACCGTGCAGATCACCGTGACCCAGGCCCCGCCGCCGAGTCCGCCGGCCCTGACCATCGTGCCGAACCACAACATCGCGGAGGGCGGGACGCTGGAGATTCCGGTCAGCGCCGATGACCCGGACGGCGGCGTCGTGACCCTCACCGCGGCTCCGCCGTTGACCAATGCCCGCTTCGACGCGACCCCGGGTCCGGTCGCGACCGGCCGCCTGAGCTTCAGCCCGGACTACACCCAGCAGGGCACCCATTACCTGACGTTCACCGCCCGCGACCCGGAGGGCTACACCCGCACTGCCGCGGTGCGGGTAGAGGTCAGCGACACCAACCGGGCGCCGGTGCTGGACCTGCCCGCGACGGCGACGGTTGCCGAGGGTGGCGTATTGAACGTGCCGATCAGCGCCAGTGACCTCGATGGCGATGCGGTGCGCATCACCGCCGACGCGTTGCCGGTCAACGCCGTGTTCGCCGCGGCGGCGGGGGTGCTGACCTTCGCCCCGGACTATGATCAGGCCGGGGAGTACCGGATCGACCTCACCGCCACCGACGGCAAGGTGACCACCGGACCCGCGACCCTGACAATCACCGTCACCGATACCCAGCCCGGCACCGGCCAGGCCCGCGAATTGGTCCTGCAGGTGGCGCCGGTGGGATCGCCCACGTTCCAGGCCACCCAGCGGGTGCTCGGGACCGTGAACGCCCCCGGCGGCCTGCCGCCGCTGCCGTCGCCGGGGGCCGGCGTCATCACCGGCCTGGTGCCGACCAGTGCACCCCAGGGCGCGACCCTGGACGTCCAGTTCTCCGGCGCCGCGGACGGCCGCTACGCGACCGCCTTCGTCGCCGGCGAGAGCCGGCTGGAGGCCGGCGCCGGCATCACCGTGGAATCCCTGACGGTGCTGGCGTCGAACCTGGCGGTCGCCCGCATCCGGATCGACCCGGCTGCCAACCCCGGACCACGTGCGCCGCGCATCGTCACCGGTGGCGCGGTCGCGGTGTCGGTGAACGCCTTCACGGTGGAGCCCGGCAGCACGACCATCACCGGCCTGATCCGCGACCCCGATAGCGGCGCGCCGGTCACTGCCGGTACCGTGGCCCTGTCCGGGACGAACTTCCAGGTCGCCCTGGGCGCCGACGGGCGGTTCACGCTGACCGGCATGCCGCCCGGCACCTACCAGCTCATCGTCAACGCCCCGAACCGGCGGTTCCTGAGCCAGACCGTGGAGACCCGGATCGGCCTGCCGGTGGCCGTCGGTGCCCTGGACGCCGCGGCCACCGTGTTCGACCCGACCTCGGCGCCGTCCATTAGCACCCTCAGCATCCTCGGGCGCGGGCTCGGCGACCCGGCGACGGTCCTCGACCCGGCCCGGCTGCGTGGCCTGATCACCGAGGCCCTGCTGCTGGTCGGCGGCGACGAGGCCGGCGTGCACGACGCCTACGGCAACCAGTTGAACCCCGCACTCACCGGCGATGGCCTGGTGTCCGTCACCGACACCGGGATCACCGCACTGACCGATGCGCTCAGCCGCGGCGAGGGCCTGTCCCTGCAGGCGCTGCTATACGGCCTGTCCGCCGGCTTCCGCTGGACCGGCAGCGGGTCGCCGGACCTCGGCGAATGGCTCGCCGGCCTGCAGGCGGAGATCGACGCCGCCTGGCAGGATCCGACCGCGCCCGGCAATGCCCTGGCGGTGCTGGTCTTCAACAGCGGGCGCACGCTGCTGCCGCAGGCCCCGGTGTTGTCGCCCTACACCCGGCTGAACGCGTTGCAGTCGCACCTGCTGCTGAACAGCCTGTTCACCTATGTCCACCTGCGCAAGAACGGTCTGCTCGGCCGCTTGGCCGGGACCATGCTCGCGGCGCAGACCACCCGCTACGATCCGACCATTGCGACGGACGCGCCTGTGCTCGAGCAGATTCTGCTCGCGCAGGTGCTGCCCGCGTCACCGCCGTTCCCGTCCGCCAATCGGCCCTTCACCCGCTTCTGGCGCAACTTCTTCACCTCCAAGGACGGCGTGATCCAGGGCCAGATTCAGGTCGGCATGGCCGAGGCGGCGGTGTCGGTGATGCTGGGCGGCATGCTGATGTCCAGCGGCTCGCTGCTCGGCACGCTGGCCGCGCCGATATTCCTGGCCGGCCCGGCCATCGACGAGATGCATGCGGCGATGATCAACGCCAATGTCGCGCTCCATGTCCCGGCTGCACCGCTGCTGACCGGGCTCGACCTGGAGACCCAGGAGGACGGCACCGCGCTGGTCAAGGCCGCCTTCCGGCGCAGCACCGGCGACGACCCCGCCCGGCCCGGTCGGGCCTTCGTCTACGATCTCTATCGGTTCCAGGGTGACCAGGTGCCGGAACTGGCGGCCCGCGGTCGCTTCGACGGCGGCGACGATCTGCTGCTGGTGGACCCGGACCCGCCGGACGGCACCAGCTTCTATTCCCTGCGGGCGACTCGCTACCAAGGCGTCGACCCGGACGTCGGCGGACCGGGCGGGGACTGGTGGCCAGCCAGCTTCGCCGGCGCCAAGTCCGTATTCGCCTTCGGGGCGCGTCGCCTGATGAGCGACTTCTCGGCGCCGCGGTCCCTCTACGTGGGGCCACTGGACTTCTCGGTGACCCTGGACGGCATCGAGGTGGACCCGGACCCGGATCGGGACATCGCCTACTACAGCGATGCCGAACTCGGCGCATTCTACCAGTTGATTGCCCCCGGCAGTGGCGTCGGCACCCGCGGGGCGAGCCGCATCCGCTTTGTCGACGCCGGCTTCAAGGCCTCGCTGCGCGACGGGCGCCTGATCGTCCAGGCGGGGCTCGCCATCGACAGCCTCGGCAACCTCTATGCGGCCAACCCGGCCTCGGAGGACGCCTTCGGCGGGCGCCTGTTCCGCTTCGCGCAACCCGACGGGGCGCGGAGCTTCACCGGCAGCATCAACTACTTCAGCCAGATGCTGATGTTCGCGCGGCCGACCCTGTCCGGGCCGATGGTGATCCGGCGCGCCGCCGATCCGGTCGCGGAGGATCTCTACATCGTCGACAACTCGACCATGCAGATCAAACGGGTGCCGGTCAACCAGCCCTGGGACCCGTTCCGGCGGGTCGGCCAGATCTGGGCGACGATCCCGCCCGACGAGCACTCCGCCGGGCGGGCCATCGACATGGCCTTTGACGGCGAGGGCCGTTTGTTCCTGCTGGACGGCTGGCGCGTGCTGCGTTTCACCGACGGCGTGCCGACCCTCGACGCCCTGTTCGAGCCGGAGTAAGCGCGATGATCAGGCGAATCCGTACCCCCCTTCAAGGCGCGCTGCTGGTGCTGCTCGCCCTCTGCGCATCGCTGACGGCCGCCGCGCCGCCGGTCATCGACTACTTCAGCCCGACGGGCGGCCCGGCGGGCACCGAAGTCCGTCTGGTCGGTGCCAACCTGGCACCCGAGACGCTGACAGTCAGGATCGGAGACCTCGCCCTGGAGGTGCAGGGCGGCAGCGAAGAGGAGGTCAGGGTGACCATTCCGGCGGGCGCCACGACCGACCCGCTGCGGGTTCTGACCGCGGACGGTGAAGCGACCACCGCGGAGCCCTTCCTCGTCTCCCCGCTGACCCTGACGCTGACCCCGACGGCGGTCAATCTGCCGCTGGAACGGACCGCGCCGTTCACTGCCCTGGTCGCCGGCGGCCCGTCGGCGCTGGTCTGGAGCGTGGCCGGCGGCGACGGCGGCGACGCGGTGCATGGCACCATCACCCAGGGGACCCCGGCAATCTACCAGGCGCCGGACACCCTGCCGCCGGAGCCGGTGGTGCGGGTCGCGGTGCGGGCGGTGGCCAACCCGGCGGTGCAGGCGATTGCCGAGGTGCGCCTGATCGACCCCGCGGGGGGCGTGCCGGACCTGCCGCTGACCCCGGCGGACCCGGCCCACTTCAGCGTGGAGCCCGAGATCTTCCAGCCCGTCTCCCGCACCCGGCTGATGGTCATGCTGCGCGAGGGGGCAAGCCTCGGCCCGGTGCTCACCGCGTCGGCCGCCGCCAACGCGCGGGTGGTGGGCGGCCTCCCGGCCATCGGCACGGCGTATATCGAGATCCCGGACAGCAACGATCACAGCGCGATCCGGGCCCTCGTGGCGACGCTGGCGGCGCTGCCGGCGGTCGAGGCGGTGGCCCACGATGCGCTGATCAGCGCCACGGCGCTGCCACCGGCCACGCCCGGCACGCTGAAGGTACTGCGTGAGAAACAGGTCTACGACTTCGCAACGGACTTCATTTGGGACTGGACCCTGGCCCCGTCCCGCGGCAACTGGGGGCTGGAATACGCCAACTTCCCGCAGGTCTGGAACCTGAAGGCGCATGTGGGCAAGTTCGACCGCCGCATCGAGGTCGGACTGTCGGATACCCGCACCTTTCGCATCCACCCGGACCTGAGCGGCACGGTGATTTGGGAGGGTGTGACCGACCAGACCGTCACCGAGGGCCACGGCAGCCATGTGGCCGGCACCATCGCCGCCACTTGGGGGGACGGCAAGGGGATCGACGGCGCCTCGCCGTTCGCGGTGATTGCCAGTCAGCCGAGCAACGGTGGCATCGGGATGGGCACCTGGGGGGCGTTCTTCACCAGCCTTGGGGACATGCTCTATGGGCAGATGCGCCGCCTCATCCACGCCCGCCCGGATGTGCGGGTGATCAACAGCAGCCAGGGCTACAACTGGAAGAAGAATGGCCGCAAGAACTGGACCTACGATGGCAACGGGGATGGTAACTACACCGACCCCGGTGACTACTATCTGCCGGCCCTGTTCTCCGGTCAGCCGGACCCCGCCGCCGGTGGTGAGATACGCTTGACCCGCGTGCCCTCGACGCCGGACAACAATCCGGTGATCCGCGCCTTTGTGGAGGCCCAGGGCAAGATCGCCCGGCGCGTGGCTTGGTGGGCGGACCCAACCCGTCATCCGGAGTCCGGCCGCAACGTGATGTTTGTGGTCTCCGCTGGCAATGACCGCTGGGACATCGCCGGCCAGCTCCACTCCGATCCGGCTCAGTTTGATGACCCGAACATTCCGGTCCGGGCCGCGCAATGGAATGTGATCAGCGCCCAGTACAACAGCCCCATGGCCTGGGCGGCCTACAACGGCGCGGGCAACGTCATTGTCGTTGAGGCCCTGGACAAGACCGATAACCGGGCAAACATCATTCGGGCCGAATTTTCCGGCATCGCCAATAACATGGTCGGTGCGCAGTTCTACTTCAGCGCCCCCGGCGTGGATGTGCTGAGCTCGGTGCCCCTGTGGGAGAAGCCGGACGGCACCTTTACCGATGAGGCGGCCACCGGCGCGAGCCGCTTCAGCGGCTATGCCGAGTACAGCGGCACCTCCATGGCCGCACCCCATGTCAGCGGTCTGGTCGCGTGGCTGCTGTCCGTCGACCCGGAACTCACCACCGCCCAGGTGCTGGAGTGTCTGCGCCAAACCAGCCGTGGCGGCGGTGGGGCGGCCCCGGCCATCGATGCCTTTGCTGCCATGGTCTACATCGACAGCATCCGCACCGCGGACCCCGGCAAGCGCAAGTGGGTGCAGAAGGCCCTGGTCAACATCGACGACGGCAGCCTGGACGGCAATGACCGGCTCGTCACCGCGGACGCCCACGGCAGCGGCATCGCGCCCCCCGCGGCGCCGACCTGGCGCATCGACCTGGCGGACTTCCGCCGCTTCCGCGATGCGCTGCTGCAGGTCCAGGCCCGCGGGGCCTTCCTGGACGGCCCGCTGGACAGCCTCAAGCGGGACCTGAACGGCGACCGCCTGATCCAGGCCCCGGCGTTGGAGAATGTCTACCCGCGCGTCGACTTCAACGGCGACGGCGTCGCGACCGCCGACGACCTGGCCGTCATGGCCGACCCGGACCTCTGGAACGACGCGCAGATCGACGACAGCGGCATGAACGCCGCGGCATTGCTCGCGGAGCTGACTGACCTCATCGATTCCGGCGACCTCAAGCTCGATCCCGGTACGCTGTTCGCCGGGGGCGGGATCGACCGCATCCACGTGACCGCAAAGGTCACGCTGGGGGGCGGCGTGACCAGGACCTGGCAGACGGACATCCTGCCCGAACACGTCGCCGGTGCCGCCGGCGATCTGCGCCGGGTGCTGACCGTCCCGTCCGGCAAGCCGGTGCGCATCCTGGCCGCCGGCTACCAGGGCGCGGTGCGGCGCTTCTTCGTGTTGCCGCCGGAGGCCACGACCACGCTCACCGTCGAGGCGGGTTCGGATCGGGAACTGCGGCTCGCGCAGGCCGATGTGCGGGTGTTCCCGGAGCAGATCGTCGGCCGTTACCAGACCAATCTGAACTTTGATCTGCGCTTTCAGATCGAGGGCGCATCGGTGGCGATGGACCCGGAGTTCTACCAGGTCGCCTTCACGGTGCCGCCGAACCTCGGGACCATCAGTGCGGCGTCGGTGAGCGCGGCGAGCAGTTTCAATCTCAGTACCGGCAGCACCCCGGGTCGGTACAGTTTCCAGGCGGTCGTCACCGATGCCGACGGCGAGTCGATCCTGCCGGCGGACCAGCCCGCGCTGACCGGCGCGGTGACCGTGCGCACCGCGGTGATTCGCGCACCGGCTGGGCTCGCGTTGGATAGCGTCGGCAACCTGTACGTCACCGACAGCGACGCCGGCACCCTGACCTTCATCCCGCCCGGCGGGGTCGGGCGCGTGATCCTGAGCGGCCTGGATCAGCCTGGCGACGTGGAGGTGGACAGTCGCGGGCGCTCGTTGCTGGTAGCCCAGGCGGAGGGCAAGGTCGGGCGCTATTACTTCGGCCTGACCGGCACGGTCAGGGACACCGCCGGCGCCCTGCTCACCGGTGCCTTGGTCCACGTGGAGACCCCGGCCGGCACCCTGCCGGGGGACGCGTCGCCCGAGAACGCCTTCCGTACCAACGACAACGGCGAGTTCCATGTGCCGGATCTGCTCGCCCCAGCCATGGGCGGTGGTGCCCCCACCGTGGTCGTGACGGTGAGCCATCGGGGTCAAACCAAGGCCTGGCCGGTGGCGTTGAATCCGGTCGGCCCGACCTTCGTCGAACTGGTCTTTACCGAGTAGTCGCGGGGGATGCCAATGAACGCCGGAGTGCCCGTGATGTCTTGGTCCTGGAGCGCCCCCCGCCGCGCACTGCTGTGCTGGCTGCTGCTGTGGCTGTTGCCACTGGCCCCGGCCCTCGCCGCGGTGCAGGTCGAGGTCGTGGGCCCCGGCGGGCGCGCGACCCAGACCCTGCCCGACGCCGGCGGTGGCTTCGACCTGAACCTGCCGCTGACCCGCAACGCGGTCAACAACGTCCGCGTCAGTGCAGTGGACGCCAACGGCAACCGCGCCGAGCAGTCGGTTGTTATTACCCAGGTCTCCCTGGATTCGGTGGTGGTGTCGCGCGTCACCTCCGAGCGGCTCGCGCCGCAACAGATCGAGGCCCTGGTCGCCGACGGCGTGATCGCGTTGGACAACCCGGCCAACTACAACGTCTCGGTGTTCAATATCGTACTCACCATCGGCAATCGCCCGGTGCCCGTGTCGGTGCCGATCGCGAGTCCGATTGTCGCCCCCGAAGAGACCGGTTACGAGACCTACGCCATCCCGGCCGGGCGCGGCGACGGCGGTAGCAGCCCCAAGGTTCAAGATACCCAGATCATCGTCTTCGAGCAGGCAATCGCCGTGCCGGGGCAACCCGCCATCTCGCTGCCCGGCGTCATCGTCATCGAGGGCCGGATCAAGTCCCTGAAGGAGTTCTTTTCGGTTCGGCTGTTGCTGATGAATACCTCGGGCATCTTCACGCTCAGTGATGTCAATGCCTCGATCCTGTTCCCGACTGGCGGGCTGACCAGCATGCTGCCGGTCGATGGCGTTGCCGCCTTTGGCGCGATTGCTCCGGGTAACGCCGAGGAGCCGGGGCAGGCCGAGCGCGAGTTCGTGGTGCGCGGCGATGAGATCGGCGAGCGCCCGGTGTCGGTGGAGTTCGGCGGTTTCCTGACCGGCCCCGGCATCCCGATCGAGGAGCCGATCCCGTTCAGCGGTCGCGCCGGGACCACGGTCGATGTGCGCGGCCCGCCGACCTTCGACGTGCAGGTGGTGCATCCGGATGCGGTGGTCGCCGGGGTGCCCTACGCACTCGAGGTGCAGATCACCAACACGGACTCCATCCCGGCCCTGTACGCGACCCTCGATCTGGCCGTCGGCTTTGACTCCCAACTGCTGCGCTGCGCGATCAACCCGGTTGGCGAGCCGGTCTGCACGGAAATCACCGGTGCGGACCTGCGCAACCTCGGCCATCTGCTGCCCGGTGAGAGCACGACCCAGGTCTTTACCGTGCGCCCGTTGCGCTCCGGCACTATCACCACCTGCATGGCCGCGGCGGACCAGAACTTAAGTCTGCGCGTCGTGGTGGGGACCATCGGCTGCCTGGTTGGCGAGTTCCCGCCGGTGCGCAGCAACAGTGACGGCACCCCGGCCGTCAGCGTGCTGCCCTCGGCCAACATGACCGGCGTTGGCGGCGAGTCGCCGGTGGCCGCGTTCTTCAGCCAAATGATGCGCACCGCGTCGATTACCACCGGGCCGGCCGGCGCCTTCAACGTCTACACCAGCGGCGGCGACCTGATCCCGGGCACGCTGCGCTTCGACACCCTCAATGAGCGCACCGTCGTCGTCTGGCAGCCCCTCAGCGGGGCCCTGGCGGGCAATGGCGAGTACACGGTCGTCATCACCACGGACGTGGTGGACGCCGACGGCCTCGCGATGACCAACCCATGGAGCAGCCGCTTTACCACCACCGGTACTGACGGCGACGACGTCACGCCGCCGGAACTGACGCTGTCGGTGGCCCCGCCGGCGGACCCGAGCCACGTGATTCCGGGCCAGGTGGTGCAGATCAATGCCTATGCCGCGGACCAGGGCAGCGGCATCGTGCGGGTCGAGGCGCGCATCAAGGACCTGGGCGTACCCGGCGCGCTCTACCAACTCATGGACCAGCGCTCGGTGTTCGGAGGCGATCTGCCGCCGTTCATCTTCGCGATCGACTCGACCAACCTCATCCCCGGCCACGACTACCAACTGCTGGTCACCGCCTACGACGGCGCCGGCAATGCCCGGGATGCAACGCTGGCCCTGCTGCTCGCGGCGAACGCGGCGCCGCCGGCAGTCACCCTGCCGGCGCCCCCGGCCCAGCCGGTGCCCCAGGGCGTTTCGGTCGATCTGACGCCGACGGCGGTCAGCGCCGGCGTGCGCGAGGTCGCGTTTTACCTCGACGGCGCCCCGGCGCCATGGCGGACGGTCACGACGGCGCCGTTCCAGGCGATACTTGGCACGCTGAACCTGCCGGCGGGGCCCCACAGCGTCCGCGTGGTCGCCACCGACGGCCTGGGCCAGACCGGTGAGGCGGCCTTTGCGTTCGCGGTCGGCACCAACGACACACCACCGACCATCCGCTTCCCCGGCGCCGGCAACGGCCAACAGATCGTGGCCGGGGAGTCCTTGACCGTCGGCATCGCGGTCGAGGACGGGACCGGCATCACCGCGACCCAGGTGTATCTGGACGACCCGGCCCTGCCCCAGCCCCTCGCCATCGCCGGCACCGGGGTGCGGATCGACACCAACGGGCTTGCGCCCGGCAACCATCGGCTGGTGGTGCTCGCGACCAACGGGGTCGGCGTCCGCAACGACCCCGCCGCGCCGGGCTCCTATCTGGAGTTCGTCGTCGTCACCCCGCCCGCCGGCGCACCGCCGCCGACGCCGGTGTTGAGTACCTTGGAACCGCTGGCCTCCGGCCAGGTGCGCGTCAGCGGCCAAAGCGTCGCCGGTGCGCGGGTCACCATCACCAACCAGACCACGGCCTTCGCGACCCAGGTCACCGCCGACGCCGGCGGGCTGTTCAGCACCGTCATCGACGCGGCGCCCGGTGACCGGCTCACCGCCGTGGCCTTCAACCTGGCCAGCTCCCCGAACCCGAGCGACGCGACCCAGGCGACGGTGCCAACGCCGCCGCAACTGGTCTCGATCAGCGCGACCCCGGCGAGCCTCGCCTTCACCAGCGCCGGGGCCCTGGGCGAGGTCACGGTCAGGGGCCAGTACGACAACGGCAGCAGCGCCGACCTGACCACGGGCGCAGCCTTCAGATCAACGGCCACGACCGTCGCCACGGTCACCGCCGCGGGTCGGGTCGCCGCGGTCGGCAATGGCAGCGCGGAGGTCGTTGTCACCGTCGGGGGCCGCGAGGCGCGGGTGCCGGTCACGGTGAACATCGTGACCTTGCAGTCCATCGCGGTGACGCCCGCGGCGGTCGGGTTCACCTTCATCGGCGCGACCGCCCAACTCGCGGTCACGGGCCAGTATTCGAACGGCTCAACCCAGAACCTGACCGGCCAGGCCAGTTTCTCCAGCGCCGATACGGCGCTGGCCACGGTGACCAGCACCGGCCTGGTCCGGGCGGTCAGCAACGGCGCAACGCTAATGTATGTCGCCGCCGGTGGTCTGCCGCCGGTCGCGGTGCCGGTGACCATCAACAGCGCCGCGGATACCCCGCCGACGGTGGCGATCCTGACCCCGGCCACCGGCGGTCAGGTCGAACCCGGCGCCGTCATCGGCGTCACCGTGCGCGCCCAGGATGCGGTCGGTGGTGTCACCGACATCACGATCACGGCCAGCGGCGCCGTCAGCGACAGCCGCCAGGTCGCGGTCAGCCCGGCCGCCAACGACGCCGTGCGCAGCGTCAGTTTCACGGTGCCGGGCACCGCGGCCATCGGCAGCACCCTGCGTCTGGAGGCTGCGGCCACCGACACCGCCGGGCACAGCGCCCCGGTCGCGGTGGTGACGCTGACCGTGGTCGATCAGACCGCGCCGACGGTGTCGATCACCGCGCCCGCGCCGCAGACCCCGTACAACTTCGGCGACCACATCCTGGTGCAGGTCACCGCGGCGGACGCGGTGGGCGTGGCCTCGCTCCTTGTCGCCACCACCGGCGCCCTGACCCTGGCCGATCAGTCCCAGGTGCAGCCGGCTGCGACCCCGGCGAGCGCCACCTTCACGCTCACCGTGCCGCCCGGCACCCCCGGCACCGAACTACGGCTACTGGCCTTTGCCCGCGATGCAGCCGGCAACGAGGGTGCGGCGATCCCGGTGGATGTGATCCTGACCGGGGCCGACATCACGCCGCCCGCAACGGTTGCGACCGCGGCCTCGGCCCCCGGCACCTCGACCCAAGTCAGCTACACGATCACCGAAGGCCTCACGGACCTGGCGCATGTCGAACTGTGGTTCCGCCGCAATGGGCTCGGCACCTTCAACCGCTACACCGGCGCGGACGGCACCGGCAACGGGGAGTTCCCGTCCCCCGGCGGTGCGACCGGCAGCATAGCCTTCGACGCGGCCCGCATGGGCGGCGATGGCAACTATGAGTTCGCCACCGTCGGTGTGGACCTGGCCGGCAACCGCGAGGCCCTGCCCGCGGACGGCCAGGGCGCCCCGGCCGGGGACGCGGGCGTCACCGCCACCTTTGCCACCGGCGCCCCGGTGTTGCTGATTACCAGCGATACCGAGATTGCCAATGCCGCCTTCGACGGCCAGAACGTCCGTGTCAAGGGCGCCACCTTGACCCTGGTCGGCGAGCGGACCTTCCATAATGTCGAACTCCTGAACGGCGCTGTCCTCACCCACCGTGAGACCACGCAAACCGAGGCCTTCGGCCTGCATGTACAGGTCTGGACCTTGAGCGTCGATACCACCAGCCGGATCGACGCGGTTGGGCGGGGCTATCTGGGCGGGAACCGGGCCGGACTCGGGGAAACCGCGCACACCGTCGGCTTCACGGCCGGCGCCCAGCGGGGCAACGGCGGCAGTTACGGCGGTCTCGGCGGTCATTCCAGCAGCTCCGGAAGCGCTGTGCCGAACCCGGTTAACGGTAATCTGGTCAACCCGGTCGACCTGGGCAGCGGTGGCGGCGCCTGGGGCGGTGCCGGGGGCGACGGCGGCGGGCGGGTCTTGCTCTCGGCCATCAACCTCGCGCTCGACGGCGCAGTCCGGGCCGACGGTGGTCTCTCCAGCGGCTCGGTCTCCGGCGAGGGTTCCGGCGGCAGCATCAATCTGGCGGCCCGCACGCTCTCCGGTAAGGGGACCATCACGGCCAACGGCGGCACCACCGGCGGGGCAAACCACACCGGCGGCGGCGGCGGGCGCGTCGCCATCCGCTCTCTGGATATCAGCACCCTGAACCTGGCCGGTATCACGGCAAAGGGCGGCGACGGCTACTACGGGGACGGGGCGGATGGCACCGTCTACCTGCTCGCGGAAGGGCAGGCCGGCGGTGAACTGGTGCTCAACGGGCAAGGGGCCAACTCGCCCTTCACGGACCTCATCATGCCGCCCGGCCAGACTTTGGATGCCATCACCCTGCAGAACGGGGCACGGGTGATCGTCCAGGAACCCATCAGGATCGCGCAGACCCTGCGCCTGCGGGACAATTCCCTGCTCACCAGTCCCACCGCCAGCGAGGCCGGTCTGCAGATCGAGGCGCGGCGCGTGATCGTCGAGTCCGGCAGTGCCATCGACGTGACGGGCCGCGGATACCTTGGGGGCGACAAGGCGGGGCTGGGCCAGACTGCCCACACCCTGGGCTTCACATCCGGGGCACAGGTGGGCAACGGCGGCAGTCACGGTGGTCTGGGCGCCCACTACAGTGGCGGGACGCTGACCAACCCGGTCTACGGTGACCCCAGGCGGCCGGATCGGCTCGGCAGCGGTGGCGCCGCCTGGGGTGGGGCCGGCGGCGACGGCGGCGGCTATCTGCGGATCATCGCCAGCGAGGCGGTCATCGTGGAGGGGGCCATCCGCGCCGATGGCGGCCTCTCCAGCGGGAGCGCCTCGGGCGAGGGTGCCGGCGGTTCAGTGTGGATCACCACCTCGCGCCTGGCCGGGGCCGGCAGCATCTCCGCCAACGGCGGCGGCACCGGCGGCTACAACCATACCGGCGGCGGCGGTGGGCGGGTGGCGGTCTACGCCGACTATGTGGACGGCAGCGACACCTTTGCCGGTCTGCGGACCATCAGCGCCTGGCGTGGGCGGGGCTACTACGACAACACCCGCGGCAGCGCCGGGACCGTCTATCTGAAGATCGGCGGTGTCGAGGACCTGATCATCGATGACAACGAGTCCACGGCCACGGCGGCGACCGGGACCCCCTTGCCCCTGATGGGGCCGGGCCTGACCAAAGCGGCGACCGCGGATACCCTAACCACGGACGGCATCCTGCCGCTCCTTCCGAATGCCTTGGCGGGGCTGCGGCTCAACCCGGACCTCGATCAGGGCGAGAGCTTCGCGATCCTCGCCAACGGCACCGACAGCATTCGGGTCGCGACGCCCAATGAGCATGGCGTCCGTTTCGCGGATGTCGCCGGGGTGGGTAAGGGCTACGCGGGCGACTATCGCTACACCAACCTGCGGCTGCGCCGCGGTGGTCATCTGGAAATGGGGGATCGGCTGACGGTCAGCGACACCCTGCGCATCGCCGAATTCGGCCTGCTGACGCACCCGCAGACGACCATAAGCTATGAGGCGCTGCTGGACCTGGAGGTCGGCACCCTGGAGATCGATCCTACCGGGCGCATCGACGCGACGGGTCGCGGCTATCTCGGGGGCGACCGGGCGGGGCTGGGCCAGACCGCGCACACCCTGGGCCTCACCGCCGGCGCCCAGTCGGGCAACGGCGGCAGCTACGGCGGCCTCGGCGGCCATTACAGCGGGTCCGTCGCCAGTAACCCAATCTACGGCAGTCTGACCGACCCGCAGGACCTCGGGAGTGGCGGCGGTGCCTGGGGTGGGGCGGGCGGCGACGGCGGGGGCCGGGTCTTCATCACCGCGGCAGCGATCCACAACGCGGGGGCGATCCATGCCGATGGCGGCCTTTCCAGCGGCTCGGTGTCTGGCGAGGGGTCCGGCGGCACGGTCAACATCCGTGCCGGGAACTTGACCGGCAACGGGCTGATCACGGCCAATGGCGGCACCACCGGTGGTGGCAACCACATCGGGGGGGGCGGCGGACGGATCGCCATCCGTTACAGCGGTACCTTGAGCCTGCCGCAGTCCAATATCCAGAGTCGCGGCGGGGACGGCTACTATGGCGACGGCGGTCATGGGACGATCTACTTGCAGCGGGCGGGTCAGACCTATGGCGACCTGACCATCGACGGATCAGGGTTCACCCAGCCAGCGGATACGGTGACCATCCCGGGCGGCCTGACCTTCGACAATATCCTGTTGCGCAACGGTGCCCGGGTGGTGGCCGATGCGGGACTGCACGTGCTCGGAACCCTGTCGATCGGCGCCAATTCCACCCTGACCCACAGCGGCGGTCTTGAGGCCGGTCTGCAGATCGAGGCCGCGCGGGTCGTCGTGGAATCCGGTGGTGCCATCGATGTGACGGGGCGTGGGTACCTTGGGGGTAACAAGTCAGGGCTTGGCGAGACTGCCCACACCCTGGGCTTCGCGGCCGGCGCTCAGCATGGCCACGGCGGCAGTCACGGCGGGCTCGGTGCCTCTTACAGCGGTGCGAGCGGGGACGCAAGTCCGGTCTACGGCGATCCCGCGCGGCCGAACCGGCTCGGCGGCGGCGGCGGCGCCTGGAGCGGGGCCGGCGGTGACGGCGGCGGCTATGTCCGCATCCAGGCCAGCGAATCGGTCGTCGTCGAGGGGGCTATCCGCGCTGACGGCAGTCTCTCCAGCGGGAGCATCTCGGGCGAGGGTGCCGGCGGTTCGGTATGGATCACCACCGCGCACCTGGCCGGTGCCGGCAGCATCTCCGCCAACGGCGGCACCACCGGCGGCTACAACCATACCGGCGGCGGCGGTGGACGGGTGGCCATCGACGCGGACGCGGTGGACGGCAGCGACGCCTTCGCCGGTCTGCGGGCGATCAGCGCCTGGCGCGGGCGAGGCTACTACGACAGCATCCGCGGCGGCGCCGGGACCGTCTATCTGAAGATCGGCGGTGTGGAGGAGTTGATTATCGACGACAACGACACGAGCGTCAGTTCTCCGACGGGCACCCCGCTGTCGCTGATGGGACCGGGTGTGACGGCTGCGGTGACGGCCGATAGCCTGACGACCGATGGTGTGATACCCCTGCTGACCAACGCCTTGGTGGGCCTGCGGATCAATCCGGACTTCGAGCAGGGGGAGTCCTTCACTATCCTCGCCAACACAGGGACCGAGATCGTGGTGGAGACCCCCAACGAGCATGGAGTGGACTTCATGGATGTCGCGGCTGTGGGCAAGGGCTATATCGGCGACTATCGCTACACCAATCTGACGCTACGCGGGGCCGGTCATCTGGATCTCGGGGATCGGCTGACGATCACCGATACCCTGCGCATCACCGAGCATGGGTTGATGACGCATCCGGAGACCACGACCACCTATGCGCCAATGCTCGATATCGAGGCTGGGCGGCTGGAGATCGACACCACCGGACGGATCGACGTCACCGGCCGCGGGTACCTTGGGGGCAACAAGGGGGGGCTGGGCGAGACCGCGTATACCCTGAACTTCGCTCCCGGCGCCCAGCGGGGTAACGGCGGGAGCTACGGCGGCATCGGTGGCCATTACAGCGGGGCCAGCGGGGCAACCAACCTCGTCTATGGCAGCGCAACCGACCCCGCGGACCTGGGCAGCGGCGGTGGCGCCTGGGGCGGGACGGGCGGCGACGGCGGCGGCCGGGTCTTCATCACCGCCGGAGTCATGGAGAACGACGGGGCGATCCGCGCCGATGGCAGTCTCTCCACCGGCTCGGTCTCAGGCGAAGGGTCCGGCGGCACGGTCAATATCCGTACCGGCGACCTGACCGGCAGCGGGCTGATCACGGCCAGCGGCGGCACCACCGGGGGCGGCAATCACGTCGGCGGCGGCGGCGGGCGCATCGGCATCCGCTACAGCGGCATCTTGAGCCTGCCGGGGGGCAATATCCAGACCCATGGTGGTGACGGTTATTATGGTGACGGCACGGTGGGTACGATCCATCTCGAGGCGGTCGCACCTTGATCTCGCGTCCAGTCGCCGGAGACGCACGAGGCTGTCTCCCCGTCCACAACCGAGCGGTCGTTTTGGGTATTGGTCGATGACTTGGTTGCGCGGGCCGCGGACCTCTCCGGTCAGAGAGGTCTCAGGAAGTACTAAGGTCGGCAACCAGAAGTCAAGCGGCCCATTCTCCACCGATCACCACCGCAGCCCGAGCACCAGATCCATGACGTTGGTCCCGGTCGGCCCCGTGTGGATCAGGTCCCCGGCGGCGGCGAGCAGGCGGCCGCTGTCGGCGCGGCGCAGACAGTCGGCCGCCTCGTATCCATCCAGCGCCGCCCGCGCGAGGGTCCCGCCGTCCACCAGGGCCCCGGCGTCGGCATCGGCCCCCGCGCCGTCGCTGCCATCGGTACCGGCGGCGAGCAGGAGGCAGTCCGGGCGGCCCGCAAGCTCGCGGGCGGCGGCCAGGGCCAGGTGCTGATTGCGTCCGCCCCGTCCCGGCCGCGCGGGCAGGCGGACCGTGGTCTCGCCGCCCCAGACCTGGAGTCCGGGGGGGCCGTCGCGGACCTGGCGGGCCAACTCTCGCCCCCGCTCGGCGGCGTCCCCGGCGAGGAACTCCGGGTGGACGCGGACGGGAAGTCCGGCCGTGCGGGCCGCATCGGCCGCGGCGGCCTTGGCCAGGGCCAGCGTCGCGACCAGTTCGATGGGTGGGCCCGGGCGCGTCGGCGCCGCGCGCCCCAGGAGCCCGCGGTCCACCCAGGCCCGCACCCAGGGCGGCAGCTCGAGCGCCGCGACCGCCGCCTCCAGGCCGGACGCCGGGACCAGGAGCCCGGAGCCGATCACCGCGGGATCATCCCCGGGCACGTCGGAGATCGCCAGCACCCGCAGGGGCCGCTGCGGCAGGGCCGCCAGGAGTCCGCCGCCCTTGATGCGGGAGACCGCCGTGCGCACCCGGTTCATGGGGCCGATCGGCAAGCCGCAGCCCAAGAGCCAGTCATTGAGCCGCGCCAACTGCGCGAGATCCAGCCCGGCAACCGGGACCTCCACCAGACTGGAGGCCCCCCCGGAGATCAGGAACAGCAGCGTCGCACCGGGCGGGGTGCGGGCCAGCGCGGCGAGCAGTGCCGCCCCGGCCTGGATGCTGGCGGCCGTGGGCAGCGGGTGACCGCCGGTCAAGACCTCGATACCGCGGGCGGCGAAGGGCCGGGGGTCCGGCGGCGGGGCCTTGTCGATGACCAGTCCACCGAGCAGTTGCGACCCCAGGCAATCCAGGGCGCCCAGGGTCATGGCGGCGGCGGCCTTACCGATGGCGATCAGCCAACAGGGCGCCGCCGGCGCAGCGGCCCCCAGGGCGCGCCGCACCGCCGCCCGTCCGTCCACCGCCTGGAGGGCCGCGGCGAAGACCGACTCCAACCGGCAGCGCGCCTGCCGAGTGCCCTCGGGGTCTGGCTGCGGGACCGATGGGACGGGGCCGAACGGGTTGGTCGGGATCATCCTCTGGTTCCTTAAATATCGGTCGAGTTTCTGTTAAATCTGGAGAAAACGGAAGCAAGGGCAGTCCGCCACGGGCTGACACGAGGCACGGGGGCACCGGAACAGGGGTTGTCGATTGACGATCAGCAATGCAGGAGACGCCCGATGCTGCTTTAATATAAAGAATTGGATCTTTGTCGCCAAGAACCCAGGCCGATCAACCCGCAGCCAGTCTGAAGTGAGCAAGCCACCCATGAAACTCTGCCCCAAGTGTAATCACTCCCCCCTGCCCTTCCTCATGGTGTTCGTGGTCGCGTCCGTCAGTGCCTTCGTGACCTGGCTCACCGTCGGACTCTCGATCACGCAGACTACGCCCCGGGCAGCGGCCAGCGCCCTGGCCTTCGTGGTCGTGGGGTGGGCCCTGCTGCACTATGTGCTCAGCTGTCTGCGGCGGCATTGTCGGCATGACGAGCGCTCGGCGGCGCGGCGCGCGGTCCTCGATTCGCCTGGTCAGCCGGGCAACGACCGACCGGGATCACGCCTCGGTGCCGTTGGCGCCGCCGCGGAGATCTGACAGCCGCCGCGGACTCAAACCGCCACGCCGCCACTGCCGGCCGCCGCCCCCGCGTGTGTCACCCGGTCACGCAGATAGACCGGGCGGGCCAGTTCCGCCGGGACCAGTTGCCCGGCCCGCGCCTGCGCCGCGGCGAGCAGGGCGATGTCCCGGGCCTCACAGACCGCGTCGCTCGAGACCTGCGCGAGCCCCGCGCCCAGGCGCCGTGTGAGTAGTTCGCAATAGCGCCCCCACCCGGGCCCGACCCCGCACCAGCCCTCCCCCGCGGGTACCGGGACCGCCCCCGGCGCAGACACCGATTCAGCGCCGCAGGCCGCCGCCAGACCATCGGCCCCGACCTCGTAGGCGCCCCAGTAGACCTCCCCCATGCGCGCGTCCAGGGCCGCCAGCAGGCGCCGCCGTCCGCTGCGCCGGAACTCGCCCTGCGCCAGGGCGGCCAGAGTGGAGACCGGGACCGTCGGCCGCCCCGCGCCGAAGGCCGCCCCCTGGGCCACCGCCACCGCGATCCGTACGCCGGTGAAGGACCCGGGTCCGCGCCCGAAGGCGATCGCATCCAGGGCCTTAAGGCCGATCCCGGCACTGTCGAGCAGCGACTGCATCATGGGCAGGATCAAGTCCCCGTGCCGACGCGCGGCCAGTTCCAGACAGTGCCGGCTGGCACCATCCAGATAGAGGGCGGCCGAGCAGGCCTCCCCGGAGGTGTCGAGGGCCAGCAGTTTCATTCGACCACCCCCGCGTAGAACTGGAAATTCAACGTCTCCTCGGGGAACTGGATGAAGTTGCCCTGGAGGTAGTCCACCCCGCTGGACCAGAGGCGCCCGATCGTCTCCGGGTCCTCGATCCCCGCCGCGATGACGCGGGCGTGCCGCCGGTGCAGGGCCTCGACCAAGGACTTGAACTCTGCGCCCCGCGCCCGGCCGATCAGGTCCCGCGCCAGCTTGGCCGTGCCGATCGGGCGGCGGGCGATCAGGCCGAGCAGGTCCTCGCGGTCGGTGACACCGGCCAGACAGACCTCGATCCCCAGTCGACCCAGTTCCGGAAACAGGACCCGCGCCTGGTCCTCGGCGGCGAGGACATCCTGGGCGTTGAATTCCAGCACCGGACGCTGGCGGATCAAGTCCAGTCGCAGGACCTCGGCCCTCACCCAGTCGATCCAGTCGGGCTCGGCCAGACTGGCGCCCGACTGGAAGATGACCAGCAGGGTCGGGCGGCCGGCGTCGCGCTCCTGGCGCAAGGTCTCCAGCGCCCGCCGCAGGACCCAGCGGTCGACGGCCGGGAGCAGTCCGTGCCGGGCGGCCACCGGCAGGAAGGCCGCGGGCGGCAGGATCTCGCCCTCGGGCGTGCGCAGCCGCAGCAGCACCTCGTAGCGTTCCCGCTGGGACTTGCGCAGCGACAGGATGGGCTGGTACACCAAGTGAAAACCTGACCCGTCCAGGGCGTCCCGCACCAGGCGCAGGGTCAGTTCGTCGGCGGTGTCGACGCCGGGTGGCGCCGGGGGGTCCGGGTCCCGCCGCCGCAGCACGCGATCACCGCCGGCCCGGTAGGCCTCTTCGGCAGCGGCCCAGGCGCGCGAGATCAGGCTGAGGGCATTGTCCGCCGGGGGCTCGAAGGAGCCGATTCCGATGCTCAAGGTGATGCCGGTGAGACCGGACGGCAGGACCAGGGTCGCCGCACCCGCGCGAATGGCCGCGACCAAGTCAGTGATCTGCGGTTCGGATGGGCAGTGCACCCAGGCACAGACGCCGCCGTCGTGCCGACAGACGCCGCGTTGGGCCGCGCCCGCGCACCGGCGGACCAGTTCGATGATCAGTGGATGGACCGCGTCGAGCCCGGCGGCATCCAGTCGCCCGCGTGCCGGGGCGTCATCGACCCGGATGAACAGAACCGCCTGAGCCTGCGCGGGCGCGGCGCGGTCGAGGATGGCGCCGTCCAGGCGCTTGATCAACTGGGTGCGGCTGAGCACCGGGGCACCTGCCCCCACGGTGTCGGGCACCGGGTCAGGGGCGGCGGCGCGCTGGGCGAGACACTCGAAGACCGCCGTTAACAGCCGCTCGCCCACCACCGGGCGCGCCAGATACTCGTCCCCGCCCAGGTGCAGCACTTCCCCCTGATGGTCCGCGCCGAGCGGCGCGGAGAGAAAGATGATCGGCACCTCACCGAGCGACTCGTGGCGGCGAATCGCGGCCGTCAGTGCCCGGACGGCATCCTGGGGCAGATTGAGATCCAGGACGATGAGGTCCGCGGGCGTCTGTTCCAGCACCGCCATCGCCCGCTGCGGGTCCGCCAAGCGCTCCACCAGCAGGCCGGCGGCACTCAAGGCGGCAACGATCTCGGCGCCTTCCGCGGGTGCCGCATCCACCACCAGGACGCGCCGCGCGCGGGCGCTGCGCTGCGCCAGCGCGTCGCTGACCCGGGCCCAGATGCGCGCCGCGTCGAACGGGGCCTGGAAGGTCGCGAACGCCGCCGGACTGGTCGCGCGGCCGGATGCGGCAGATGCCCCGGGCGACGACGGCTGGGCCACCAGACGGATCAACCGCGGAGAGGTCCCCGCGGTCTCCTGCAGCCGCTCCAGAATGGCCGCAAGCGAACGCCCCGGCGGGAGGGCGTCGGTCTGCAGGATCAGGACCCACGGCTTGCGGATAGCCGCCGCATACATCAGGCCAGCCACGGTTTGGACACTCATCAGATCAATCGCGTGCGTAGCCGCGCAGGTCTGCAGCGCCGCGCTCAGGGGCGCGTCGCAACCAAAGAAAAAGACCGTCGTAGCTGAGGGGTGGCTGTCTTCGGGCATCGTGGTCCATCCGTGTTGCCGGCCGCGGCTCGCACCGGAGCGCGGCCCGCCGGGTCAATGACCAGGCATCAGGGTGATCAGGCCCGGTTATGATAAAGTCAGCGTCGGCGCTACGCCAGCAGCGGGCGCCACGACCCTGATGCCGGGCGCTCGGCCCCCGGCCATGGGTTGAAAATCCGGGCGCCGGCGGCGGGTCGGCGCCATAATGTCTCGCCACCAGGACCCCACCGGAGGACTCCCGATGAAATTCGCCGCCAGACGCCACGCCGCACTCGCCGCGCTCCTGATCTTCACGTCCGCCGCGTGCGCCGATGAGGTGACCGACCAACTCGCCGCCGCCCGCGAGGCCTACGACGCCGGCGACCTGCGCAACGCCGTCAATAGCCTCAATTTCGTGATCGCCAAGATCCGCGAGCAGGAGACGGCGCGCCTGCTGACCTTGCTGCCGGCGCCCCTGGCCGGTTGGCAGGCCGATCCCGCCCAGTCCGAGACGCCCGGCATTGCGAGCATGATTACCGGCACCAACCTGACCCGACGCTACTTCCGCCCGGAGGGCGGGGAGGTCAAACTCACCGTGACGGCGGACTCCCCCCTGCTTCCCATGCTGACCATGTTCCTGGCCTCGCCCTTCATGATGCAGGCCGATCCCGGTTCCAAGCCCTACGCCTTCAAGGGCCAGCAGGGCCTCATCAAGCACGATCCGCAGTCGAGCGACTATGAGGTGACACTCATGATCGGCAACCGCATCCTGATCCAGGGTAAGGGCAGCGGGCTGCCTGACGGCACAGCGGTGCAGCAGTATGTCGAGTCAGTGGACCTCAATGCGCTCCAGAAGGCCTTCGGCGGGTAGGGTCCGCTGCGCGGACCATCGGGTTCCTAAGCCCGCTCCACCGGAAACGCCAGCACGGCGTCGATCTCACGTACACCCAGGGCAGCCATCAGCACCCGGTCCAGGCCTAGAGCGACGCCGGCGCTCTCCGGGAGCCCTGCGGCCAGGGCGGCGAGGAACGACTGGTCAAGCGGCGGGCGGTCGCGACCCTGGCGGCGGCGGGTTTCAAGATCCGCGTGCAGGCGTGCCGATTGCGCGGCGGCATCGGTCAACTCCTGGAACCCGTTGGCCAGTTCGACCCCCTCGAGATAGACCTCGAAACGCTCCGCCACCGGCACCGCATCCCGGCGCAGGCGGGCCAGCGCCGCCTGACTCGGCGGATAGTCACAGAGAAAGGTCAGACGCCCGGCGCCCAGGCCGGGTTCCAGGCAGTGGGTCAGCAGCAGATCGAGCCAGCCGTCCTGGTCCAATGCCAGGGACGCGGCACCACCGATCCCGGCCGCCGCGGCGCAGTCCGCGAGTTGCGACAGGTCCGTCGCCCAGGGATCGAGACCCAGCCGCTCGCGAAAGAGCCCGCGGTAGGTCAGGCGCTCACAGGGCAGGTCGGGACGCCCCAGCACCAGCCGCACCAGGACGGCCACCTCGTCCATCAGGTCCCGGTAACCCCAGCCAGGCCGGTACCACTCCAGCAGGCTGAACTCCGGGTGGTGGAGGCGGCCCCGCTCGCCGTCGCGAAAGACCTTGCAGATCTGATAGATGGGACCGATCCCCGCGGCCAGCAGGCGCTTCATGGGGAACTCGGGGGAGGTATGCAGATACAGCGGCAGACCCCGGGCATGGCCGGGGCCGTGCCAGCGTGTGTGCAGGCTGTCCAGGGCCGGATCGGACCCGGCGCAACGCGAGGCGATGGGCGTTTCCACCTCCAAGACCCCGGCGTCCGCGAAATAGCCGCGGATGCGCGCCAGCATGGCGGCCCGCGCCCGGAGCGCCGTGAGGTCGGCAGTGGGGGGCCAGTCGGAGCCCGTGGATCCTGGCCCGGCGTTATGAGTCACTTCTCTAAGGTTCCAGTCGCCTGAGGAGAATGGACAGGATCGGAACGACGGGGGCGATCAGAACTGATGTGGTGACCGAGATCCCGGGTACACTGTGCGGGTCGTTGTCGTTGTCGTTGTCGTTGTCGGATTGTTCGATTACGACAACGATTACGACAACGACAACGCCCGGTTCGTGAGAAGGTCCGGTCGCTGTCGGGGACACGTCGGCGATCACTACTCTTTGGCGCGCGAGACGTACTCGCCGGTGCGGGTGTCGACCCGGATCAGCTCGCCGCCCTGCACGAACAAGGGAACGCGCACCACCGCACCGGTCTCCAGGGTCGCCGGCTTACCGCCGCCGCCGGAGGTGTCGCCCTTGAGGCCGGGGTCGGTTTCGGTAATCAGCAGCACCACGAAGTTCGGCGGCTCCACCGCGAGCGGCACGCCGTTCCACAGGGTCACCTTGCACATGTCCTGGTCCTTGATCCACTTGGCCGCCTCCCCGACCACCGTGGCATCGGCGGTCATCTGCTCGAAACTGGCCGGGTCCATGAAGTGCCACCACTCACCGTCGTTGTAGAGATATTGCATATCGGTATCATGGACATCGGCGCCCTCGACCGTGTCGCCGGACTTGAAGGTTTTCTCCACCGTCCGCCCGGTCTTGAGGTTGCGCACCCGCACCCGGTTGAAGGCCTGACCCTTGCCGGGCTTGACGAACTCGTTCTCGACGATGTTGTACGGGTCCCCATCCAGTATGATCTTGAGCCCACTCTTGAACTCATTGGTGCTGTAGTTCGCCATGTCGTCCTCGTTACCGGTGAAAAATGAGCCCGCAATGGTAGCGCGAAGCAGTGCCCACTGTCAGATCGAGGCCGCTGCAAGCGACGCCTGGCGGCGCGAGCTTGGTCAGGCCTTCACCCGGGTCGAGCCCCTGCTTGCGTTCCTGGGCCTGCGCCGCGACCAGGTCCCCACCCTTGACCCGGAGCCCGGCCCCTTCCGGCTGCTGGTACCACGGGGCTTCGCCGCCCTCATGCGCGCGGGCGGACCCGCTGACCCGCTGCTGCGCCAGGTGCTGCCGCTCGCCGCCGAGCGGGTCCTGACCGCCGGGTTTCGGTGCGACCCGGTGGGCGACGGGCCGGCCGCCCAGGCCCCGGGGCTGCTGCGCAAGTACGCGGGGCGCGCCCTGCTGCTGGCCCAGGGCGCCTGCGCGGTCCACTGCCGCTATTGCTTCCGCCGCCATTTCCCCTACGGCGACTTGGGGACCTACGACTCGCGCATCGGGCTCGCGCTCGCGCAGATCCAGGCCGACACCACGCTGCACGAGATAATCCTGAGCGGCGGGGACCCATTGCTGCTCGCTGATGGCGCCTTGGGGGACCTGCTCGCGCGGCTCGCCGCCATCCCCCATGTGCGCCGCCTGCGCCTGCACAGCCGCTTGCCCCTGGTACTGCCGTCGCGCATCACGGCGCGATTGTGCGCCCTGTTGGGCACCGTGACGCCCCGCCCGGTGCTGGTCATCCACGCCAATCATGCCCGGGAGCTCGGTGCCGCGGCCCAGGCGGGGTTGGCGGCCCTGGGGGCGGTGGGCGTCACGCTGCTGAACCAAAGCGTCCTGCTGCGCGGGGTGAACGATGACGCGGCGACCCTCGCCGCGCTCAGTGAGCGGCTGTTTGACTGCGGTGTGCTGCCCTATTACCTGCACCAATTGGACCCGGTACAGGGGGCGGCCCACTTCGCGGTGTCTGACCGCGAGGCCCGGGGGCTGATGGCGGCGTTGCGCGCGCGCCTGCCGGGCTATCTGGTACCGCGCCTGGTACGCGAGACGGCCGGAGCGCCGTGCAAGGAGCCGCTGGGTTGACCACCGCGGGGCAGCCCGGGGGCACCGAAGTTTTTAGGATGGGCAGAGCGCAGCGCTGCCCATCGACCGCCGCGATCCGCGATGACGGGCATCGCTCTCGCTCTGCCCATCCGACGAGTTTCGCCGTGGTGCGGCGTCCACGATCAGCTCTCGACGCGTCTCAAGGGCTTGCTCGCGGACTGGCAGCGGTGCGTCCAAACGACTGAATTTGCATAAAAATCCCGCTCTGGAGCCTGACTGATCGGCAGTGAGGCACCGCACAGGTGCCCGGCGCGCCGAGGGTGCTCCCGGGCAATGACCAGTTCCCTCTCCACCCCGCTACGCAGATAATGGCCCCTGAATGAAACCGACCGATCCCCCGCGCATGCCCGACCAAGCCCAAACCGTCATCCTGCTGGTCATGACCTCCCAGGCCAGCGAAGCGGAGCGCCTGATCACGTCGCTGCGCGACGGCGGACTGCCGGTGCGCGGCATGTATACCGCCCACGCGGACCGCATCGAGGAACTGGTGGAGCGGCGCGCCTGCGACCTGATCATCTGCTGCGCCTACGACCCGGCGGTGACGCTCGAGGCGGTCCTGCTGCGCCACCGGGAGTTGGAGGCCGACGTCCCATTGATCGTGATCGTCGACCCGGCCGACGCGCCGGCCGCCACGATCAGCGCCATGGCCGGCGGGGCGCGCGACGTCACCGCGAACAACGATGCCGAACGGCTGCAGCTGATCGTGGGGCGGGAGTTGGCCGATCTGCGGGCACGCCGCCAGTTGCGGCGTCTCACCCAACGGCTGCGCCAGTGCGAACAGCGGGCGCGGGAACTGGTCGACGGCAGCGACGAGGCGGTGACTTTTATCCAAGAGGGCATGCACGTCCACGCCAACCCCGCCTATCTGAACCTGTTTCGCTTCCCCTCGCTGGACGACCTGCAAGCGGCCGCCTTTCTGGACCTGATCGAGCCCGAACAGCGCACACCGATCCGTGACTTTCTACGCGAACGCCAATCCGCGCAACCCCAGGGCCCCGCCGAACTGCCGGTGACCTATGTGCGGGCCGATGCCAGTCGCTTCCCCGGGACCCTGGCCGTCGCGCCGGCCGAGATCGACGGCGAACCCTGCCTGCGGCTGATTGTGCGCGCCGCTGACCGCACACCCCTGACGCCGCCGGCCGTGCCCACCCCCGCCGCCGCCAGTCTGTCGAGCGCCGCCACGCTGCTCGCGGCGATTGATGCCGCCGTGGGTGCCGAGCGCCGCGCCCCCCAGCCTTTCGCCGTCTTCTATGTCCGCATCCGCGCCGCCGCCAACCTGTTCCGTGACTTCGGCCTCACCCGCGGTCTGGCCGTCATCGGCGCACTCGCCGCCGCGCTGACCCGACTGTGCGCCGGTGTTGGCCTGCTGGTACGCATCAGCGACGACGGTTTTGCCCTTCTAGCCCCGGGGTTGGACGAGGCCAGCGCCGAGAGCCTGGCGGAACGCATCCGCACGCAGGTCCGTCTGGGTCCGGGGCCGGGCGGCAAGGCGCGGATCGAGGCCGATTGCGACGTCGGTTATGTCATCGTCGCCGGCCCCTGTCCCAACTCATCCAACCTGCTCGACGAGGCCTATCGCGCCTGCCACGGCGGGGTGGCGGGTCAAACCAAGGCCGCGGTGCCCCAGCGGCCGACCTCGCTCGCCGCCCGTGAGAAGCAGAGTGCCGAAGACAACGACAGCGCCGTGACCGCCAAGATCGAGTGGGCACTGACGAATGATCGCTTCATGCTGGTCTACCAGCCGATCATCAGCCTGATGGGCGACAGCCAGGAAAACTACAGCGTCCTGGTACGCATGATCGACGACGCCGAGAACCTGATCGAGGCCAAGGAGTTCATCGGTGCGGCGATCCGCAGCGGGCTGATCGAGCGCATCGACAAATGGGCGATCCGCCACGCCGTCAAGGCCATGAGCGAGCACCGCCAGGCCGGGCATCCATTGAATTTTTTCCTTAATCTGGCGGAGGACAGTTTCCGTGACCCCGGTGTCATGATCTGGATTTGCGACTGTCTGCGCGAGTTCGATGTCCGCGGGAGTTGGCTCACCTTCGTGATTCAGGAAGAGCTGGTCGACGGCAACCTGGCGAGCCTGAGCCGGCTCGTCGAGAGCCTGAAAAAGATCAAGTGCCGGGTGGCGGTCAATCGCTTCGGTGCCACCGATCACCCCCAAATGCTGTTCCAGGGGCTGTCGCTCGACTTTGTATTGCTGCTGCCGGAGTTCGCCCAGGGCCTGGCCGATGACAAGGATAAGCAGCAACGCCTGCTGGCCTTGGCCAACCTGGCCCGGGAGTTCAATGTCAAGAGCGTCGTGACCGGGGTCGAAGACGCCCGCTCCATTACCATCCTGTGGACGGCCGGGGTGGACTATGTCCAGGGCAACTTCCTGCAGCGACCCTCGCCCACCCTGGAGATCGCCACCTGACTTGGCGCGGCCTGGCCCGTCGCGGAATATACCGTCAGGTTTTCAGCGGTGTCGACAGAGTCCCGGGCCGCCGCGCGGACCGGCAGCATCGCCGGAGGCCGCGGCCCCGCCGCCAAGGCTGAAGCCTTGGACGCCAAGGCCGCGGAGGGTCCGCCGGGCGGACCCGCTGCCTTGCGGGCGCGCCGCGGCACGGACGCGCGAACCTTGCCCGCGCTCACGAAAGCGACCGAAATATCGCGACCGACGGCACCCATCCAAGGACTTGCGACCCCAATCACGGCCGTAAATCCTGGATTAAGTATCCTTAATCACAGCGACTTGCCTTGCACGCCATCACCGGACACCCGGTCGCCGGCGACCCCGAACCCAGGCGCGGACCCTATGTGAGACCCCAATGAAAACATTACGCCACCTGCGCGGTGTCTCCCTGATCGAGCTGATGACCACGGTCAGCGCGCTCGCCATTACTCTGACCCTGGGTGTGCCGACCTTCACCAGTCTCCAAGCGACCATCCAACGCGGTCAGGCAAGTTCGGAACTCCTGTCGTCCTTCACGATGGCCCGGAGCGAAGCGGCCCGCCGAGCGGTCCCGGTGACAGTCTGTGCATCGTCCGATCGGCTGACCTGCGACACCAGTCAGACACCGAATTGGCGCAACGGCTGGATCGTCTTCACGGACGCCGACATGGACAAATTCGTCGACAGCGGCACGGATAACGTGATCCAAACGGTGCATTTCGACCATACCGCCTTCCTCCTCACCCCGGAATGCATCAGCCCCGGCTGCAAGATCGCCCAGGGAGTATCCTTCCAGAACAGCGGCTATCCGGATGAAGGCGACATCGGCCGCTTCCGTTACACCGACGACCGGGAATACCAGGTCCTCACCCTGAGCTATGTCGGGCGGATCGAACTCACCGGCAGTGGCTCCGGCTCCGGACCCTCATGAACACCGGTACCCGGGCGCCGCCCGGCCAGCGGACTGCCGGCCACCCGTCGCGGCGGTACCACGGCGGCTTCACACTGGTGGAGGTGCTCATCACGGCGGTCGTGACCATGATCGCGCTCACCGGTCTCGCGACGCTACAGGTGTTGACCCTACGCGCGGCCAATAGTTCGTTGCAACGCTCCCAAGCCACGGCCCTCGCCTACGAGATCATCGACCGGATGCGCCTGAACCGGGGGGCGAGCGGATTGACCGACACCGCCTTAGGCGGCGGCTATGACGACAGGACCTTCTGTAATGAGACCGCCCGCCGCGCCAACGACACCCAGCCCTGCGGAATCAGCGCGCCGCCCAGCAACACAGACACCGGCAGCATTGCCATCGACCTGCGTGCCTGGTGGACCTCGATCAACAATTCCGGACTGCCGAGATGGTACGCTGCCATCCGCCGCGCCGGGCAGACCTTTACCGTATCGGTGCAGTGGGACGATGGCCGTACGGAGGACGACGGTGACCGTTCCGTTACCCTGCGCGCGTCCTGTCTCGGTTCCGAAATGCCGACGGCGATGCAGGAAATCTGCATCATGACGCAACTATGACCAGACCCCTCATCACCGCGATGTCCGGCGGACTGCCGGCGTACCGCCGCGGAGCCCAGGTCGGTCGCGCGGGGGCGGGGCTGGCCTTGGTCGAGATCATGATCGCGCTCGCCCTTGGCCTGGTGGTCATTGCAGCGCTGGGCCAACTCTACTCCGGCAGCCTGCAGACCTATCGGCTGAGCGACGCCTTGGCACGGCTCGATGAAAACGGCCGTTTCGCCGTCGATTTTCTTGCCAACGACATCCGGATGGCCGGCTACCTCTCCTGCGGCGGCGAATCCGCACGCATCGGCAACAGCGTGAACCCCCCGGTGAACAGCGGCGACAATTGGATCTACGACACCCGCGGACTCGCGGGCTACGACGGCGAGGCCGGCTCCCCCCCGACGAGCTTTAGCGACCGGGTCTCGGGTACGGACATCCTCATCGTGCGGCGCGCCTCATTGGAGGTGGAGCGCAGAGTGATCTTGAACGACTCCACCGCCGGCACCATCAAACTCCAGGTCGATCACGGCTTCAAGGTCGGCGAGATCCTGGTGGTCTCCAATCCCAGTTGCACGCAGGCCTCGCTGTTCCAGGTAAGCGGGACCCTGAATCTGGATCACCCTGAGCAATCCGATGTATTCGACGCCGTCAAGTACGGACCGGCCGCTGGTTTAGACCTCGGAAACTGTACCGGCGCCCTGTTCGGTACCTTCAATTGCAGCCAACAGGCCGTCGCCGAGACCGGAGTGTTTCGTCCTGGATCGGTGGTCAGCCGCTACGCGGTTCACGCCTACTATGTGACCGCCGGGACCCTCACGCAACCGCCCATCCTCGTGCGCAAACGCCTGACTCAGGCGAACGGCCAGGCCACGCTGATCACCGAAGAACTGATCCGCGACGTGGAGAATTTCCAGGTCCTCTACGGCCGCGATACGACCGCCGATACCAACCACCGGGTGGACGATTATGTGAGCGCGAATCTCGTCACGAATTGGGCTGCGGTGGTGAGTATCCGGTTCGCCCTCCTCATCCGCTCCCGTGAGGCGAATGTCCGGTCTGAGACGGCCAGCCCTTCCTATGACCTGCTCGGCGCAACCGTGACGCCGACGGCCGATCGGCGCATCCGTCGCAGCTTCGGCGGCGTGGTCGCCTTACGCAACTATCTGCCATGATCCACATACAGCGCATTCGCCACGGCCGGGCGCACTGCGCACGGGGCGCGACCCTGCTGATCGGCATGATCCTGCTGCTGCTGATGAGCGCCGTGGCGCTGACCTCGCTCAAGGCGATCAAGACCGAGGAGCGCATGGCCGGCAACCTGCAGGATCGCTACCTGGCATTTCAGGCCGCGGAGGCGGCCTTGCGTGAGGCCGAGGAACTGCTCAGCCAGCCCTCGCTGCCGCCCTTCGGGGCGGCCATGGGGCTCTATCGGTACGACCAGACCGACATCCCCACCGCCTTCGGCTTTGCTACCGGTAATGCGCGCGAATATCGCAACGACTTGGGCGTCGTCGCCCGCCGACCGCTCTACATCATCGAGCAAATGGAACCCGGGGTCGAACAAGGTGCGAGCCTGGTCGTCGGCACCCGTTATGGCACAGACATGCGCGCCACCTATCGCATCACTGCCATCGGCTATGGGGGGGCGGCGACCACCCGGGCGGTGTTACAAAGTTCTTATCGGCGCTGAAGCGCACCGCAACCTCGATTCTGCACCGAGTTTACGCACTGACATGATGCTCCGGGCCTGGCCGCCGAACCTGAAGCGGTTGGACCCGGGATACCAATGAGGCATTGAAATGAACCAGCGAATCAGCTATTTCTTTTGGGGAGCATTAGCCATTGCCGGCGCGGTTCACGCGGCCAGCGATGACATTGCCCAGACACCGCTCAGCGTGACCCAGACGATCCGGCCGATGGTCATGCTTGCGCTCTCCAACGACCACCAACTTTATCGCAAGGCATACAACGATTACTCTGACCTGGACGGCGATGGGAGCATCGACACCACCTACAATAACTTATACTCTTATTACGGTTATTTCGACTCTAATAAGTGCTATACCTACACCAGCGGCTATTTCAATCCGACCGCCATGGCCACCGAGCATCAATGCAGTAACGCCTGGAGCGGTAATTTATTGAATTGGGCCGCCATGACCCGCATGGACATCCTGCGCAAGGTGCTCTATGGCGGTTTCCGCTCCACCGATACGGCCACCCCGGACCTGACGATTCTGGAGCGGGTCCTGCTGCCGACGGATGCCCACGCCTTCGCCAAAGTATTCGCCCCGCCTGGCGGTGCCGACGACATGGCGCTCTATACGCCGTACCGCGACGAGAAGATTACCTTTTGCAATGTGACTTACGCCACGAGCGGCCAGAGTCAATCCCTCGATACCTCCGTCTCTCCGCCGCTGATTCGGATCGCGACGGGTGCCTGGCCCATGTGGTCCTCCGGTGAGGTGGTGGAATGCGCCTGGTACGAGGAAAGGGCCAATGCCACCGCACCGAAAAAGACCAACGCTCCGGTTTCTTTCAAGGCCGAACTCAACGCCCGCGTCGCGGTCTGTGTCTCGGATCTGATCGAGGACAATTGCCGCGGCTACAAGGACGACAGCGACGTCACGCACATGAAGCCGATCGGGCTGCTACAGAAATACGGCGATAACGGCTCCCTGCGCTTCGGCCTGATGAGCGGCAGCTACAAGCAACGGATGTCGGGCGGCGTCCTGCGCCGCAAGATCGGACTGCTCGCCGGCAATACCGTGGCCAATGCCGCACAGAATGAGATCAATCTGCTGACCGGCCAGTTTACCGGCCATTCCGGAATCATAAAAAGTATCAACGCGTTCCGGATCAACAAATACGACTACACGACCCACAACTACCAGGACAGCTGCGCTTCGCCCGGCATGCCCATCTGCGCCACCAGTTCATCAACCGGTTGCTATAAGAATGGGGTCTGCACCAACTGGGGCAACCCGATCGCCGAGATCTACATGGAAACGCTACGTTATTTTGCCGGCAAGTTGACCGCGACGCCCGCCTATGACGCCGATGACAGCAGCTATTTCAGCGCCTTGACCAAGGTCAGCACCTGGGGCGACCCCATGCCAGAAACCGATTGGTGCGCCAAGTGCAACCTGATCTTCCTGTCCACTGCCGTCAACTCGTTTGACCGCGATGAATTTGCGACCGATATAGTCGGACTCGACCTCACCGCGGCGAGCAACGCGGTCGGTACCGCGGACCCGATTGGCAACAGCCTGATCCTGGGCGGCAGCGGCACGACCAAGCAGTGCACGGCGAAGAGCACCACGGGACTGGCCGTGGCCCAGGGCGTGTGCCCGGAGGGCCCCACCCTCGATGGCGGCTATCTCGTAGCGGGCGCGGCCTATTTCGCCCACACGAACGGCCTGCGCCGGGTGAAGGATCAGCAACAGATGGTCAATACACAGACAGTGGCCCTGGCGCGGGACCTGCCGCGCTTCAATATCGCGGTGGGCAGCGATACGGTGACCCTGTTGCCCCATCTGGAAGCCAACACGACGACCACCGCGGTGCAAGCCACCAGCGGCTGGCGTATGGGCAGTCTAGTGGACCTGAGCGTCGAGAACCTGGTGAAAAACACGGCGGGCAAACTGGTCGGCGGCAGCCTCCTGGTCATCTGGGAGGATTCCACCTGGGGCAACGACTTCGACATGGACGGTGCCCAGCGGCTCAAGTTCTGCGCCGGGCCGAGCGCGGGAATCCTCGGGGAACCAAACCCCTGCCAGGCGTTCTGCACTGCCTGCACGGAGACCGAGTGTCCGACCACCTGCGAGAAGATCTATACTGCCTGCGGCACTACCGACACCTGTAAGAACAACCGGACCAACTGTCTGGCAGCCTGTACGGCCACCGCCAATTGTAAGAGCGATTGCTCCACGGTCGCGGCCAATCAGATCAGGATCACGAGCTCGGCCGAACAGGTCTACGCCGGGCATGCCCTCTTGTTCGGCTATACCATCACCGGGACCTCCGCCGGCACCAGTCCGACCAATGCCGCCGGCACTGCGAGTACCCTGTGCGATGGCGCCTACCATCAGGACGGCGTTTATCGGGAAGTCGTCCGTAAGGACGGCAAGAATTTCAGCATGCTCACGACGCCGGTGGATACCCCCGCCAATAAACCGGCTGCCTGCGTGCGGATGTTCACTGCCGGTTCCAACCCCGCCCGGCTGCTGGAGCCGGCCCTGTGGTACGCTGCCAAGTACGGCGGGTTCACCGACGTCAACGCCAATGCCAAACCGGATCTGGCGACCGAATGGGACTCCAATGACGACGACACCCCGGACCGCTTTTTCTACGCCGACAACCCGGCCCTGCTGGGAACCTCACTGGAGCGGTTCCTGGAGGTCATCGCCACCATCTCGTCCTCGGCCTCCGTGGTCGCCAACTCGATCACGCTCAACGAGGACACCCGCATCTTCCAGGGACGCTACGACAGTTCGGACTGGTCCGGGGATGTGGTCGCCTTTCCGGTCAACACCGATGGGTCCCTCTCCACCCTCATCTGGAGCGGACGCACCGAGATCGACGCACAGGCCACCGCCGGCACGCGCCGCATCATCACCAGCAACGAGGAGCGGCGCACCGTCACGGGCGGCCCCGGCGTCCCCTTCCGGTGGGGCAATGACGATAGCGACGACAACGACGGGATCGCGCAAGAGCAGAAGGAGGACCTGGGCCTGCAGCCCTGCTGGGGCACGACCTGCGCCGCGGTCCACGACGCCAAGGGCGAGGCCCGGCTCAACTACCTGCGCGGCAGTCATGCGGCCGAGACGTCCCAGACGGGGGGGACCCTGCGCACCCGGGCCCATGTGTTGGGGGACGTGGTTAACTCCGATCCGGTCTATATCGGTGCCCCCATGTCGCTCTATCCGGATACCCTGGAAGAACACCCCTACCGAACCTTCGCCGCCGCCAAAGCGGACCGCCAGCCCATCGTCTATGTCGGCGCCAACGACGGCATGATCCACGGCTTCAACGCGGACACCGGGGCGGAACTGTTCGCTTATGTCCCACGTGCCGTCTATCCCAAGCTCTCGGCCCTCACCGCCGTCGACTATCGCGATCACCACCAATCCTTCGTTGACGGCGGGGCCGTCGCCGGGGATGTTTATCTGAGGGACTATCTTGGCGAGGAGGGAGCCTGGCGTACCCTGCTGCTCGGCAGTCTGGGTGCCGGCGGCCGCGGGGTCTTCGCCATCGACGTCACCAATCCCGCCGACTTCGCTGCCAGCGAGGAGACCGCGGCGACGCGGGTCCTGTGGGATATCGTCGGCGGGGACGACGGGGGAGACGGGGTCCACGACTTCGACGATTTAGGCTATACCTACAGTCGGCCGGTGGCCGCGCGGATGCCCGACACCGTCCTTAGCGGTGCCTGGGTCGTCGTCTTCGGCAACGGTTACAAAAGCCCGGATGGGAAGGCGGTGCTCTATGTGGTGGATGCCAAAACCGGGACCCTCCTGTCGAGCGTGGTCGCCGATGCCGGTCCGGGGAACGGGTTGTCCAGCGTCGCCCCGGTGGATTATGACGGGGACGGGCGCGTGGACTACCTCTATGCGGGTGACCTTAAGGGCAACTTGTGGCGCTTCGAGCCCTCGGTGGGGTCTGACATGCAGGTCTCCTTTGCCGGTGTGCCGCTCTTCAGCGACTTGACCGGGCTGACCGGTACCACGAGCCCGATCACGGTCCGCCCAGAGGTCATGCGCCACCCCATGCGCGGCGTCGTCGTCCTGTTCGGTAGCGGCGCCTATTTTCGCGAAGGCGACCGGATTCCCAACACGACGGCCATCAATGCCTTTTACGGGATCTGGGACCGCTTCGACGGGACCTCCGCAATCGCCCGCGAGCACCTGTTGAAACAGCAGATCCTCGCCAAGACGGTCAGCGGCGCCTTTGATGTGCGTGTGACTACCGACAATCCGATCACTTGGCGCCTGGACAGCGGCAAGCCGACAGACTCCCCGCCAACCACCCACCTGGGTTGGTACCTGGAACTTCGCCAGCCCTTGGACGGCACGGCCGAGGGAGAGGTGCAGGTGACCGACCCGCAGTTGCGCGGCGGACGGGTCATCTTCACCTCGCTGATCCCCTCGGACCCCGGCACCGCCCTGTGTGACTTCGGCGGTGACGGTTGGCTGATCGAGTTGAATGCACTCAACGGCGCGCGCAGAACCGAGGTAGTATTCGACCTCAATGCGGACACCGTCTTTAATCTGGCCGACATGGTGAGCGTTCAAGTCAACGGGGCCGCCGCCATGCTTGCCCCTTCCGGCAAGAAATCGACGGTCGGCATCATCCAGGAACCCGCCATCATCGGCGCCGGAACCAAGGAGTACAAGTTCGCCAGCGGCGCGCGGGAGGCGGCCATCGAGATCACGGTCGAAAACCCCGGTGACCTGGCCGGCGGCCGCCGTTCCTGGCTGCAACTGCACTAAAATATGATGGACATACCAGGGGCTTGCCCAATGCGCCGCACCCGCAACCGCGCCTTCACCTTGATCGAAATCCTGGTCGTCATCGCGGTGTTGGCCATCCTGGTCTTGGTGTCCTATCCCTCCTACCAAGGCCAGACCCTCAAGATCCGCCGCAGCGATGCCAAAAAATCGCTGCTGGCGGTCGCCCATCAGTTGGAACGCTGCTACACCGCCTATCACCGCTACAACCACCACGATTGCGCCAGCCGCCTCGATTGTTATAAGACCGCCGGCCAATCGCTGGTGCCCGACGGCCTCACCATCGCGGCACCCTCCTGTGCGGGTTACTATCAAATCACGAGCATCAACCCCGCGACCGGGGGCGGTGAAACGCTGGCCGGCGATGGGGAATCCTACACCCTCTTCGCCATCCCTCTGGGGAGTCAGGCACAGGACAGCCGCTGCGCGCTCTTCCAATACACCAGCAGCGGCGGCCGCACGGCCACGACCGCCGCGGGCGGGGACGCGACGGCCGACTGCTGGTAGGGTCCGCTGTGCGGACCAGCGCCCCCGCGGTCAGTCTGCAGGGTCCGCTATGCGGACCAGCGCCCGCACGGTCAGCCCGCAGGGTCCGCTGTGCGGACCCGCGCCCTTGCCGATAGCAACGCGGCCGGGGG
The DNA here is from genome assembly GCF_002813775.1 of Candidatus Thiodictyon syntrophicum. Classification (NCBI taxonomy): domain Bacteria; kingdom Pseudomonadati; phylum Pseudomonadota; class Gammaproteobacteria; order Chromatiales; family Chromatiaceae; genus Thiodictyon; species Candidatus Thiodictyon syntrophicum. The sequence continues at coordinate 3,219,256 of NZ_CP020370.1, read as the reverse complement.
TATGATCAAGGTCGCGAGCGCCCCAGCGCAGATACAGCCTTGTCACCTCCGCCCGCGCCGTGTCTAATCGGCCCTTAAGACACGCCGAGAGCCCCGCCCATGTCCGCTACCAACCTCGCCGCCGCCCTGGCACGCCCCGGGCTGATCGACGACTACCTGCCGCTCACCGGCTGCTTCGACGAGATGCGCCCGACGCAGGGCGAGGTCCGCCCCCAGTGGCGCTATATCCTGGAGGCCCTGCGCACCCTGGGTCCCGCCGGCATCGAGGAGCGCTGGCGCGAGGCCGCGCGGATGATCCGCGACAACGGCGTCACCTACAATCTGAACGGTGATCCCCAGGGGATGTCCCGGCCCTGGGAACTGGACCTGCTGCCGCTGCTCATCCCCAGCGAGGAGTGGGCCGTGCTCGAACGGGGCCTGATGCAGCGGGCCGAGTTGTTCAACCTGATCCTGCTGGACCTCTACGGCCCGCGTGAACTGATCAACCGGGGGCTGCTGCCGGCCGAGCTGATCGACGGCTACCGCGAGTATCTGCTCCCCTGTCACGGCCTGGAGGTCGCGGGCCGGCGGCCCCTGGTCCACTATGCGGCGGACTTGACAAGGATGCCGGACGGGCAGTGGCGGGTGATCGGCGACCGCACCCAGACGCCGCTCGGGGCCGGCTATGCCCTGGAGAACCGGGTGGTGCTCTCGCGCGTCCTGCCGAGCCTGTTCCGCGACTCCCACGTCCATCGCCAGGCCGGCTTCTTCCGCTCCATGCGCCGCACCCTGACCCGGCTCGCCCCGGGGCGCGACGGGCATACCCGGGTGGTCGTACTCACCCCCGGCCCCCAGAGCGAGGCCTATTTCGAGCACGCCTATCTGGCCAACTATCTGGGCTACGACCTGGTCCAGGGCGGGGATCTCTCGGTGCGCGACGGCGCCCTGTGGCTGCGCACCCTGGGCCGACTGGAGCGCATCGACGCGATGATGCGCCGGGTCAAGGCCAGCGAGTGCGACCCCCTGGAACTGGGCGAGGATGCCGGCCAGGGCGTCCCGGGCCTGGTCGAGGCGGTGCGCGCCGGCAACCTGGTGATCGCCAACGCGCTCGGCAGCGGAGTCCTGGAGCACCCTGGGCTCATGGCCTTTCTGCCCGCCCTGTGCCGCCACCTGCTGGGTGAGGACCTGCTGCTGCCCGACATCTCGACCTGGTGGTGCGGTGACCCCAAGGCGCGCGCCTTCGTGCTCGCCCACCTCGATAACCTGGTGATCAAGCAGGCCGGTAAGCCCCAGGGCCAGCGCTGCGTCTTCCCGGGCACCATGGAGGCGGCGTCGCGGGAGGCCCTGATCCAGGCCATCCAGGCGTCGCCCAACCGCTTCGTCGCCCAGGAGCGGGTGCAGCCCTCCACCGCCCCGGTCCTGGTCGGCCAACGCCTGGAGCCGCGCCCGATCACGCTGCGTACCTTCCTGTGCGCGGAGGACGAGGGCTACACGGTGCTGCCCGGCGGTCTGGGACGGGTGGCCCTGACCAGCGATGCGGCCCTGGTCAGCAACCAACTCGGCGGTCTGGGCAAGGACGCCTGGGTGCTGGCCTCGGAGCCTGAGCGCCAGGAGACCCTGCTGATCAGCGGGGACTCCCAGGCCCCGGCCGTGACCCAGGAGAGCGAGGTCTCCAGCCGGGTCGCGGACAACCTGTTCTGGATCGGCCGCTACGCGGAACGGGCCGAAGGCCTGGTGCGGCTGCTGCGCATGATCATCTTCAAGCTCTCGGAGCGGACCGAGGTGGCCCCGACCACGGCCCCGGCCAAACCGGGCACCTATTTCATGCGCTCCCTGCTGGAGGCCCTGACCCATCAAACACAATCCTTGCCTGGTTTTCTCGGCGAGGGGGCGGCGGCCCGCCTGCGTGACCCCTGGCCGGAACTGCTGTCGCTGATCTCCAACCCGCGTCGCCTGGGCGGGCTGCCTCAGACCCTCCAGGCCCTGGGCCAGGCCGCCTACTCGGTACGCGAGCGGCTCTCGGTGGACACCTGGCGCATCGTCAGCGACATTGAGGCGCGGCTCGCCGCCCTGACCAGCACCCCGCCGACCCAGCCGTCGGCGGCCCTGGACGAGCTCGACCCGCTGGTCACCTCGCTGGTCGCCTTCTCCGGCCTGACCCAGGAGAACATGACCCACAACGAGGGGTGGCACTTCCTGGAGACCGGGCGCCGCCTGGAGCGCGGCGCGGCGCTCGCCGCCCTGCTGCGCTCCACCCTGACCCCCCTGACCCCGGAGCAGGACGAGACCACCCTGATCGAGGCCGTGCTCGGCGTCACCGACAGTACCATCACCTATCGCCGCCGCTATCGGGCCGGCACCCGTATCGGGGCCCTGCTCGACCTGGTGTTACAGGACGAGGGCAACCCGCGCGCCCTGGCCTATCAACTGGTCGCGCTCGAGCGGCTGGTCACGGTCATGCCCAAGGGCGAACTGGCGGTGGGGCGGACCCCGGCGGAAAAGCTGGTGCTCAAAACCCTGACAGGTGTGCGCTTGGCCGAACTCGACACCCTGGTCCAGCCGGACCCCCAGACGCAGCGGCGCGTAAGCCTTGAAAAGGTGCTGGAGGCCCTGGAGTCCGATCTGGCCGCCATCTCCAACGCCCTGACCGCCCAGTATTTCCGTCACGAGGAACAGCCGCACAGCCTGCTGCGGCGCATCGGGGTGGTCAAATGAGACTGCGCATCAGCCACCTGACCCGCTATGACTATGCGGAGCCCGTCTCCCTGTGTCACAACATCGTCCACTTGAAGCCCCGCCAGAGCGAGCGCCAGCGCTGCCTGTCCAGTTCCCTGCGGATCGACCCCGGACCGGCGGTCAACCGCGAACACGAGGACTTCTTCGGCAACCGGGTAAATTATTTCTCCATCCAACAGGCCCACGACGCCCTGGAGGTCACCGCCGTCAGCGAGGTCGAGGTCGGCCTGCAAGACCTGCCGGAACCGCCCGCCACCCCCGCCTGGGAGGTGGCACGCGACTGCCTGCACCAGCACCGCAAACCCGCCATGAACGCGTCGCGCATCTTCACCCTCGCCTCCCCCCTGGTCCCGCTCAATGTCGCCGCCCGCGACTACGCGGCTGGCTCCTTCACCCGCGGGCGCCCGATCCTGGAGGCCGGCATCGACCTCATGGGGCGGATCTTCCGCGAGTTCGCCTACGATCCCCACTTCACCAGCATCGCGACCCCGGTGGCCGAGGTCATGGCCCATCGCCGCGGCGTCTGCCAGGACTTCGCCCACCTCGCCATCGCCGGCCTGCGCGGCCTGGGGTTGGCCGCCCGCTATGTCAGCGGCTATCTCGAAACCCTGCCGCCCCCCGGCCAGGCCAAGCTCCAGGGCTCCGACGCATCTCATGCCTGGTTCGCGATCATGATCCCGGATCTCGGCTGGGTCGACTTCGACCCCACCAACGACCTGATTCCGGGCGAGCAGCACATCACCACCGCGGTCGGGCGCGACTATCATGACGTGACCCCCATGCATGGGATCTTTTACGGCGGCGGGGGGCATGAGTTGACGGTGGCGGTGGATGTGAATCGGGTCGAGGGGTGAGGGTCGAGGGGTGAGGGGTGAGGGGTGAGGGATGAAGGGTTGTCGTTTCTCGTTCCCACGCTCCGCGTGGGAATGCAGTCTTGGCCGCTCCAGCGGCCCGAATGCCCGCGCGACGCTTGAGCCTAGAAAGAGCAGTTCTCACACAGAGACACAAAGATCACAAAGATCTTCAACGCGATACGTAGGTCTGCGAGGTCACCCGTGCGGTGATCGGCCCAACGCCTTCGAGTCCCTTCACGTTTGACAAAACCAGGTTTGTTTATCGAGGGCAACGCACTGCGATCAGCGCGCCGCTCCGGGTTAAAGCAGCCGAAGGTCGAAACCCGCCTTGAACGGATTCTCCAGGCGCATCGTGCCAATGACACGGCCATCCTGCATATCCTCAGTCAACAGGCGGGTCACGCCCGCGGCCCTGGCGGCTTGCACCAGCATCGCATCCCAGAATGCGAAGTCGTGGTCGATGCGCAGGCGCATTGCGTCCGCGAGGGTGCGTCCATCGGCGGCGGCGACCGGGAACAATTCCATCCAATCCCGCACCGTGTCCGCGGCCTCGACCCTGGACATTTTGTCTTTGCGCGTGACGGCGTTGAAAAACTCGGGCAGCGCCTGAAGGGTCAACACACAATCCGCATCGGCCAGGGCGTCGAGGATGATCCGGGATTGCTGATGCCTGGTGCCCGCGTCCTTATCGATGCTGTAAATCAGGATATTGGTATCGACGCTGAAGCGCTGCCCGGTCATTCGCCGCGCTCGTGCAGGGCCTCACGCTCGAGGCGCACGCCGCCAAGCGCGTAGCCAGTCTCCATGCGTGCACGCAACCGCTCGCGGGCTGCACGTTGGGCGTCGGAAAGCCCGCCTTGGGGGTCCACCCGCAGCAGACGGGCGATCGGCTGGCCGCGACGGGTGATGAGGATCTCGGTGCCTTGCTCAACCCGGTCCAGGTAGCGGGAGAGATGCTGGTTGGCATCGCGAATGGAGACGATCTCTTGCATGGTCGATGGCCTTTGTCCTACGTTCTACAGCGCCAACTCGATCCCCGACACCAGGATCCCCGGCAACAGCGCACTCTCGGTACTTCGCCCCTCATAGGTCCCCGGGTCCATCAGCAGTTCCCGCTCGCGGGTCAGCCCCTCCAGCCGGTCGCCGAGCAGGTGATAGAGGCTGTCGTCGAAGCGCATGACCTTGACCGGGGCGACGATCGCGCCGTGCTCCACCCACCAGGTGCCGAAGCGGGTCATGCCGGTGACGCGGCAGTCGTTGGGGTCCGACCAGTTGCAGTACCAGAGGTTGCCGATCCACAGGCCCGTGTCGAGTCGGGTCAGGAGTTCCGCTTGCGGGAGGTCACCCGGGTCGAGCCCGACGGACTGCGGCGCCCCGCCCGCGGCGTTGACCGGCTCGCCGTACTCCTTGGCGTCACGCGCATCCACCAGACAGGTGCCGAAACGGCCCGCGTCGATCAGGGTGACCCGGTCGGGCGTGGTGAAGCCCTCCGGCGTGAAGGCGGGGGTCAGGCCCCGGTCCTGCTCCTCGCGGATGCTGACCCGGGGGTCGAAGGCGCGCTCGCCGCGGACCAGTTTCAGCAAGGGGGTTTGACGGGTGCGCTGGCTTTTCAGGTCGAATCCGCCCCAGGCGAGCATGTTCATCAGTTCCGCCACCGCCGCGGGGGCCAGATAGGCGCGATAGCGTCCCGGGGCGATGGTGCGGGCGGGACGGCCCATTACCTCTAGACCTTGGCGCAGTTGCGCGAGCTTCGCGGCCAGCACCGCCGGCTCCCAGGTGAGCCCGCTGTAGCCCGCCTTGACCGCCTTGTCCGCCTCCAGGTAGCAGCTCCAGTCCAGATTGAAGCTGCGGCCCCCGTACCAGTGGCGGTGCCCGATGGAACTGGCCAGGCCCTCCTGGACCTCCCCGGAGGCCCAGATGCCGACAAGATCGAGACCGGCGCCCGCTGCGATGACCTCGGCGACCGCGGCGCGGGCGTCCGGCAGGTCCTCGCCCACCCAGCGCTCGCTGCCCGTGGGCTCGGTCGAGAAATTGAGATAGGGGTCCGCCGGTACATGGACGATGCGCTCGCGCAGCCGCCCCAGCAGATGCCGGGCGCGGTTCAAGTCCTCGTCCAGGTCGCCGCTCAGATCACAGGACGCCTGGGCCTGCCGCTCCCCGTCGATCAGGTTGAGCCCGAGACCGGCCGAGCGTACCGCCCCGGCCTGGCGGATGCGGTTCTGGTTGAGCCGGACAAAGTCCGATGACTCGCAACCCAGGTCGCAGAACAGGTGCTCCGCGCCCTGGAGCTGCTCGAAGAGCCGGCCGGCGAGCCGATAGAAGCTTTCCTGGTTCACTCGCCACCCCCGAAGACGTCCACATTGCGAAAGAGCCCGGGCGGCGTGGCGTGTCCCACATAGACCGCCTGGTTGGGCTCGCCCTTGCCGCAGTTCTGCACCCCGCGCACCTCCCGCGTATCCGCTCCGCCGACCCCGTCCAGGCTGCGCCAGAAGTCGGCCGAGAGGCCGCGGTAACCGGGGTTGCGCACCAGCCCCTTGAGGGTGCCGTCCTCGATCAGCCGCCCCCACTCGCAGCCGAACTGGAACTTGTTGCGGCTGTCGTCGATGGACCAGGAGCGGTTGGTGTCCATCAGCACGCCCCGCTCCACCCGGGCGATCAGGTCGTTCAGGCTCCCCTGCCCCGGCTCCAGGTTGACATTGGCCATGCGGTCGATCGGCGGCCGGTCCCAGGCGCAGGCGCGGGCGTTCGCGGTCCCGCCGAGTCCGCTACGCGCCTGCGACAGGCGCCCGCCCAGTGGACGCTCCAGCAGTCCGTTGCGGATCAGGAACTCGCGCCGGGTCGCGGTGCCGTCGTCGTCCGCGGCGCCGCTGACCAGTTCAGAGGGGACCCCGGGGTCGAAGGTGACATTCAGCAGGTCCGAGCCGTAGCGATAGGTGCCGAACATCTGCGCCGTCACGAAGCTGGTCCCCGCATAGTTGCGCTCGTCGCCCAGGATGCGGTCCAGTTCCAGCGGGTGGCCGATGCTCTCGTGGATCTGCAGCACCATCTGGCTTGGGGTCAGGATCAGGTCACGGGTATCGCTCGGGCACTCGGGGGCTTCAAGCAGCGCGATGGCCTCCGCCGCCACCCGGGGCGCGTCGGCCAGCAGGCCAACGGCGGTGATCCGCTCGAGCCCCCCCTGTTGCGACCAGTCCGCGCCGCCGCCGTGACGGTGCTGGGTCTGACTCCCCGCGTTGGCGACCGCCGCCAGGCCCGGGCTCACATACTCCCAGAGCTGGTCGATGCGCCCCCCGTCGCTGGTCAGGAGCAGTTGCCGGACGCGGCGCCAGGCGAGCCAGGCGGACCAGTCGACGATACGCTCATCGATCGCCAACGCCGTGTTGGCGTCCTGGAGCAGCGCGAGCTTGTCGGCCAGGCCGATCGAGTCCCAGGGTTCCGCCACCGGGGAGCGGTAGTCGGCCCGCAGGGCGCTGCGCGGGTAGATGGTCCCCGCGAACAGGCCAAGCTCCGCGTGGGCCGCCGCCCACCCGAGTGCCGCGGCGGCCGCCGCCCGCAGGCCCGCCGCGCTGAGGTCGCTGGTCGCCCCGTAGCCGACCCCGCCGCCGGCCACCACCGTGAACATGGCCCCCAGTGACTCGCCCAGGGCGCTGGGCTCCACCACCCCCTGGCGGACCTCCAGGTGTTCGGACGACTCCTCGACCAGACGCAGCGTCCAGTAGTCGCAGGCGGGGGCCAGGGCGGCGAAGCGGGCGGCGATTTGTTCCAGTGCATCCATCGGTCGGGGTCCGGCGTTGGGAGTTGACTCCGGAATCTGGGCCGCACGGGGGCCGATGTCAACCTGTGCTTAAGCGCCGAGGCGATCCCACTCATGGGTATCGTGCGCGAGCGCAATGACCAACTTGCCGAAGTTCTTGCCCTGCAGCAGGCCGATGAAGGCCTCGGGTGCGTTCTCCAGGCCGAAGACCATGTCCTCGCGGACCTTGACCTTACCTTGCTGCACCCACTCGCCCATGGCGCCGGCGAACTCGCCCCAGCGCGGCCCGTAGTCGTCGAACACGATAAAGCCCTGCATCTTGATGCGCTTGCGCAGCAGCGTGCCGACGAGCAAGCCCAGCCGGTCCGGGCCCGCCGGCAGCGCGTAGTCCTGCCAGCCGGTGTAGCCGAGCACCAAGTCACCAACCGTGTAATCACCATGTCGGGACACCTCGACGCGGGACACCGTGCCGCCGACCATCGGGTCGCCGATGGCCACCGGTGGCGCGTACGATGGGGCATCGCTCATGCGGCCGCGCATATAGGGGTCCAGCGACAGGTACAGCGTGCGCAGCAGTACCTGGCCGGGCTCGGGTTGCGGCACCGGACCGCTTTCGATGCGGAAGTCTTTGGCGGTCGGAACCCCGATAGGACGAGCGTTCAGGACGATACGGCGATTGACTGTGGGGCTTTGCGACATGGGATAGCCTTATCTTGGATGGATCGGTGAACAGCGACGCTCGATGTGGGCGAGGCCAGACGCCACCGAGCGTGATCAGGCGTCTGCTGGTTGAATGGCAACCCCGACAATAAACCCGGGCAGCGTAGGCAACGGCGTCGCGGTGGTCTGTACGGCAGACAACAGACTGGTTCGGGCTGCTGACGGCAGGGTGTTGCAGCAGCAGGTCGGTGCAGGCCGCGATCTACGGCTGGATCGTCGGCGTGGCGTGCCCGCTTGCCTGCGCCGTTTGCTTGAGCGCGCCCGACTCCAAATAGGGCTACACTGACTATCCCGCCTTGGCGGCCTGACTCGGAAGACCCCGAACAACAGGCCATCCTGGCGCAAGGAGAATGACCATGCCCACACTGACCATGAAACCACCTGCCGCCTCCAAACCATTCGGACCCGCCGCCGCGCTTGTCGCCACCCTGTTCTCGACCCTAGCCCTGTTCGCCGTTTCTATGCCCAGCCACGCTACAGAAGAGCCCGCATTCAAGGTCGTCCGCACACTCCCAGGCGTCGAAGTACGGGAGTACGGCGCCTACACCGTGGCCGAAATCGTGGTGCCCGGCCCCGCGGGCGACGCCGGCGGCCAGGCGTTCCCGATTCTGGCGGGCTACATCTTCGGCAAGAACAAGGGCGAGCGGAAGCTCGCGATGACGGCGCCGGTGACCCAGGCGGCCGTCCCCGTCAAGCTTGCGATGACCGCACCCGTCACCCAGGCCGCCGCGCCCGGCGGCTTTCTGGTGCAGTTCGTGTTGCCCAAGGACGTGACCCTGGCCAGCGCGCCCGAACCCCTGGACCCACGGGTCAAGCTGCGCGAAGTGCCGCCCAGTCGCGTGGCGGTCATCCGCTTCTCCGGGTTCTGGTCGGAGTCCAACTACAACGAACACCTGGCGAAGTTACAGGCCGCCTTGCGCGCCGCCGATCTCGCCTGGTCGGGGGAGCCCGTCTACTCGCGCTACAACCCGCCGTTCATGCCATGGTTCCTGCGGCGCAATGAGATTTGGCTGCACCTGGCCGACGGCGGCTGATTGGCGCGGGCGCTCGCTTCAGCCAGCACCAAGACCGCCGTGGCGGCCCAAGCGTCGTCTCGAAGAACCGTATCGCCAACGCCATCGAGCGTGCGACCCTGAGGCAAACCGCGGTCTTGCCTCCCGCGGCACAGGCCAAGCCCCTGACGCCGGCCGACGCGGTCATGCTGGACGGCCTGCAGCGCGCCGCCTTCGACTATTTTCCCCGGCACACCAACCGCGCCAACGGCCTGGTGGCCGATACCTCGCGGCCGGGCTCACACGCGAGCATCGCGGTCGTCGGCTTTGCCCTCTCGGTCTACCCGGTGGGCGTCGAGCGCGGCTGGATGACGCGCGCCGACGCGCTGCAACGCAGCCTGGCCGCGCTGCGCTTCTTCCGGGACAGCGACCAGAGCGGCACGCCGGACTCGACCGGGTACCGCGGCTTCTACTTCCACTTCCTGCACCTGGACCGCGGCACGCGCGCCTGGCGTTGCGAGGTGTCGCTGATCGACACCGCGCTGCTCTTGGCCGGCATGATCACCGCCGCGGCCTACTTCACCGCCGACACCACGGACGAGGCCGAGTTGCGCGCGCTGGCCGATACGCTCTACCGCCGCGTGGACTGGTGCTGGGCGCAGCGCAAAGGCGCCACCGTCGTGCACGGCTGGAGGCCCGAGCGCGGCTTTCTCAAGTACGGCTGGGAAGGCTATAGCGAGGCCATCCTGCTCTACACGCTCGGCCTGGGCTCGCCGACCCATCCGCTGACCGAGGCCAGCTTCGCGGTCTGGACCGGCACCTACCGGTGGGAGAACCTCTACGGCATCGACTACCTCTATGCCGGACCGCTCTTCATCCACCAGTTCCCGCACGCCTGGATCGACTTGCGCGGCATCCGCGACGACGTCATGCGCGAGAAGCGCTGCGACTATTTTGAAAACAGCCGCCGCGCCACCTACGTGCAGCGCGCGTATGCCATCCGTAACCCGCGCGGCTTCGTCGGCTACGGGGAGGACGCCTGGGGCCTGTCGGCCGGCGACGGGCCCCGCGCCCCGCGGCAACGCATCGCCGGGCGCCGCCAGTCGTTCTACGGCTACGCCGCGCGCGGCGTGCCCTACGGCCCCGATGACGGCACGCTCGCCGGCCCGTCGGTGGTGGCGTCGCTGGTCTTTGCACCCGAGATCGCACTGCCGGCCATCCGGCGAATGCTCGCGCGCGGGTCCGCCACCGACGACCGTGCCGCGCGCGCCGGCGGCTTCAACGACACCGTGCACGGGGGCTGGGTCTCCGCAGGCACCTTCGGGCTCGACCAGGGCCTGATCGTGCTGATGATCGAGAACTTCCGCACCGGCCTGCTGTGGCGCCTGCTGCGCGGCTCGGTCACGATCCGCACGGGTTTGCACCGCGCCGGCTTCCGCGGCGGATGGTTGGCCGAGGCTTCGCCCAACGTCCGCTAAGCGACCCAAACGAGATGGAAAACCGCATTGCGGCGCTCCGTGAGGAGTGGTTGGGCACGCAAGGTCGCGTTCTCCGCGCGCAGGCGCGCCAACTCGGCGTCCGGGCTTTCGAGGGAGACGGGTGCGGGCAGGTGCTCAGGCATGGCGCAAACTTACACGGCTAGCCGGCTGGCTGGCAAGGGTACCTGAACAGTTACTCCAATTCATCGCGGTTCCAGTCCACCGTCCAACCGCCGGCGCCCGGCCTGGCCTGTGCAAACAGTGCCAAGTCCTTGAGCGGCATCAGGCTCGCGGTGACATTGATCCAGTCCTCCAGGTCGACCTCCCAGGTCTGCGCATCGGCATAGGTCAGACGCAGTCGATACCCGGCAAGCGCCTCGACCTTCGTGAGCTGGAGCTGTACTTGACTCATCGCTAACGGCCCCGCGAGAACAACCGATCCAGTTCCACCTGGGTCACCTGGATCCAGGTCGGGCGGCCGTGGTTGCACTGGTCGGCGCGCTCGACCCGCTCCATGGCGCGCAGCAGCGCATTCATCTCGTCGAGCGTCAGGCGCCGGTTGGCGCGCACGGCCCCGTGGCAGGCCATGGTGGACAGGACCCGATTGACCTCCTCGTCGACCCGCGCGGACTCCCCGTGCACCGCCAGGTCCGAGAGCAGGTCCCGCACCAGGCGCTCCAGGTCCGCGTCGCGCAGCAGCGCCGGGACCTCGCGCACCGCGAGCGTCCCCAGGTCGAGGCGGTCGATCACCAGACCCAGACCCGTCAGGACTTGCCCGTGGGTCTCCAGCAGGTCCGCCTCGCGCGGACTGACATGCAGGGAGACGGGCACCAGCAGGGGTGCGCTGACGATGCCCCCGGCGCCCCAGGCGGACTTGAGTCGCTCGTAGCCGATGCGCTCATGGGCGGCGTGGATGTCGACGATGATCAGCCCCGCGGCGTTCTGCGCCAACAGATAGACACCGCCGAGTTGTGCCAGGGCGAACCCCAGCGGCGGGGCCTCGCCGTCCGTCGCCGGGAGCGCCGTGCCCCAGCCCGGTGCGGCACTCTCCGCTACTGTGGTGCCGGACTCCCCCGGCCGTTGAAAGGCGAGTCCAGCCGCATAGAGTCCCGCCGACCCCTCGGCCACGCCCAGCGGGAGGCGACCAGTCCCCGGCGCCGCCGTGCCGAGATCCGCTCGCGACAGCGGCCTGAGCCCGTCGGACGGTCCCGGGTCCGACCATTCCAGCCCCGCTACCGCGGCCGACGCGGTCCCCTCACCCACCGCCCCCAGACTCCCAACCGCCAACCGCCGCTTGAGCCCGCTGAAGATGAAGTCGTGCACCTGGCGCCCCTCGCGGAAGCGCACCTCCTGCTTGGTCGGGTGCACATTCACGTCCACCAGCCGCGGCGGCAGGTCGAGAAAGAGCACATAGGCCGGGTGGCGGGCCTGGTGCAGTACGTCGCTGAAGGCCTGGCGCACCGCATGAGTCACCAGCTTGTCGCGCACCATACGCCCGTTGACATAGAAGAACTGCTGGTCCGGCTGGCTGCGGGAGAAGGCCGGGCGTAACACCCAGCCGGACAGGCGCAGTCCTACCGCCTGTTCGTCCAGCCACAGCGCCTGGTCGCCGAAACCCTGACCGAGCAGGGTCTCCAGGCGGGCGCGCACCAGGGCCGGGTCGACCCCGGCCGGGGCCAGGTCCAGCACGGTGCGGCCGTTGTGGCGCAGGCGCAGGCCCAGCTCCGGACGGGCCAGGGCGATGCGCCGCACCACCTGTTCCAAGTGCCCGAACTCGGTCTTGTCGGTGCGCAGGAATTTGCGCCGCGCCGGGGTGTTGTAGAAGAGGTCGCGCACGTCCACCGTGGTTCCCGGGGGGTGGGCGGCGGGGCGCAACTCACCCGGGGTCCCGTCCGGCCCGACCATCACCTCATGGCCGCTGCCCTGGTCCGCAACCCGTGAGGTCAGGGTCAGGCGGCTGACCGAGGCGATGCTCGGCAGGGCCTCCCCGCGAAAGCCCAGGGTCGCCACCGCCTCCAGGTCGGTGAGATCGGCGAGCTTGCTGGTGGCGTGTCGGGCCAGGGCCAGGGCCAGTTGCCCAGGGGGTATGCCGCGCCCGTCGTCGCGCACCCGCAGGCGTTTGATCCCCCCCTGTTCCACCTCGATCTCGATGCGGGCGGCGCCCGCGTCCAGGCTGTTTTCGAGCAGTTCCTTGGCGACCGCGGCGGGGCGCTCCACCACCTCGCCGGCGGCGATCTGATTGACCAGATGGCTGGGCAGGACCCGGATCGGCAGGGCGCCTGGGGCCGCCCGGTCCGGATCAATACTGGCGGCCGGAGTCGATGAATGGATCAAGAGTCGAACCAAAGAAACCCGTTGCGATCATTTACGGACGAAATCCCCTCAACCTGGAAAGAGCGGTTATCCACAGATGAACACAGATGAACACAGATGATTCATTGATTGACTTACGCTTGGTCGGGAACTCGCCTTGCCGGTGATCGTGACATCAGCGATACGCCTATGACAATTCAGAGAAACTCTGTGTTCATCTGTGTTCATCTGTGGATTCTTGGGCTCAAAGGTGTTCAGCCGTCGCCCGCGCCATTACCGGACTGCGCGTCGGCACTCAGAGGCTGTGCCGCGGTCTGCTCCCGGTAATGATGGAAATATTGTTTGATGCCCGCCAGGATGGCCGCCGCCAGGCGTTGTTGCTGCGCGCCGCTGCGCAGGCGCGCCTCCTCGCCCGGGTTGCTGATGAAGGCCGTCTCGACCAGGATCGAGGGGATGTCCGGTGACTTGAGCACCACGAACCCGGCCTTCTGGACCCCCTGGTTGTGGGTCGCACCGAGTCGGCTCAGGTTACTTAGCACCGCGCCCGCGGCCTTCACGCTGCGCTCTTGGGCGGCGTTCTGCACCATGTCGAGCATCACGGTCGCGAGTTGGTCATCGTGCTCCCCCAGGTCCACTCCGCCCACGCGGTCCGCGCTGTTCTCCTTGTCCGCCAGCCACTTGGCCGCCTCGCTGCTGGCGCCCCGGCGCGACAGGGTGAACACCGAGGAGCCCCGCGCCCGCGGGCTGTCGAAGGCGTCCGCGTGGATGGAAACGAACAGGTCCGCGTTGTGCTTGCGCGCCTTGCGGATGCGTCCGCGCAAGGGCACGAAGGTGTCACTGTTGCGGATCAGCACCGCTCGCATCCCCGGCTCCTTTGCCACCAGGGCGGCCAGACGCCGCGCGATGGCGAGCGTGATGTCCTTCTCGCGCGTGCCGTGGGGGCCGATCGCCCCCGGATCAGCGCCGCCGTGGCCGGCGTCGATCGCCACCACCAGGGTACGCGCCGCCCGCCCCCGCGCCCGTGCCTTGGTGCGCGGCGGCGGCTGGGCACTGGGGGGGGTGCTCGCGTTCAGGGCCTCAGCCGCGGCAGCGACGGCGGCAGCGGTGACGGTGTCGGTGTCGGCCCGGGCATCGGCATCATTCTTGGACCCCGCGGCGGGAATCAGGTCCACCACCAACCGGGGTCCCTGGGCCGCGGCCGCCGCCACGGCATAGCTCTTGATCCCCACCGGACGTTTCAGGTCCAGGACGATGCGCAGGTCGTCCCCCTCCCGCACCCCGCTGCGCAGCCCGCTCAGGTTCGGGTCGCCCCCGGCGGGCTTGGGGAGCCTGGCGGCGAGTCGCGCGTCCGCGAGGTCGATGACCAGCCGGTCCGGCCCGGCGAGCAGGAAGATCTGCGGGGTAACCTTCGCGCTCAGGGCGAGCACCAACCGGGTCTTGTCCGGGGCCGGCGTGACGCGCACACCCGTCACCCGCACCGGCTCCGCCGCCAGGGTGGGCGACAGCAACAGCAGGAGTAGCGGCAACAGGACGGCGAGCAGCGGCTTCACGGCGTTCACCCGAGGGCAGAATGCGGCGACAGGCATGACCAAAAGATAGCACGGTCCAAGGACCTTTTCCAAACGAAATCCTGCGATTAGACGGGCTTTCTCAAGAATCCGACAGATGGTGGCGGGATCAAACCCCCTCGATCGCCGCGGCCAGCGTCTTAACCGCCAGGATTTCAAGCCCCTCCACTCCCTCCTTCGGCACATTGCCGGCCGGGACTATGGCCCGGCGGATGCCGTGCTTGGCGGCCTCGCGCAACCGGTCGGGGCCGTTGGGCACCGGCCGGACCTCACCGGAGAGCCCGATCTCACCGAAGGCCATCAGCTCCAGCGGCAGGGGGCGGTCGCGGTAACTGGAGAGCACCGCCAGCACCAGGGGCAGGTCCGCCGCCGTCTCACTGATCCGCACCCCGCCCACCACGTTGACGAAGACGTCCTGATTGAACATGCCGATGCCGCCATGGCGGTGCAGCACCGCGAGCAGCATGGCGAGCCGATTCTGGTCCAGCCCCAGCGCGACCCGCCGCGGGTTGGCGAGCGGGCTCTCGTCGACCAGGGCCTGGACCTCTACGAGCAGCGGCCGGGTCCCCTCGCGTGTCACCATCACCACGCTGCCCGGCACCGGCTGGTCGTGGCGCGACAGGAAGATGGCCGAGGGGTTCCTGACCTCCCGCAGGCCCCGGTCCCCCATGGCGAAGACCCCCAGTTCGTTCACCGCCCCGAAGCGGTTCTTGATTGCCCGCACCATCCGGAAGGGCCCGCCCGCCTCGCCCTCGAAATAGAGGACCGTGTCGACCATGTGCTCCAGCACCCGCGGGCCGGCGAGCGCCCCCTCCTTGGTCACATGCCCGACCAGGAAGACCGCCGTGTCCGCGCGCTTGGCGAAGCGCACCAACTGCGCCGCCGTCTCGCGCACCTGGCTGACCGAGCCCGGGGCCGAGGGCAGCAGGTCCGTGTAAAGGGTCTGGATGGAGTCCACGACGATCACCCGCGGCCCCTCGCGTTCCGCCAGGGCCAGGACGCGCTCCACGCAGGTCTCCGCCAGCAGCCGGATCCCGGCCCCGGTCACCCCCAGGCGCCGGGCGCGCAGCCCGATCTGCTGGGGTGACTCCTCCCCGCTCACATAGAGC
Source organism: Candidatus Thiodictyon syntrophicum (assembly GCF_002813775.1). Taxonomy (NCBI): domain Bacteria; kingdom Pseudomonadati; phylum Pseudomonadota; class Gammaproteobacteria; order Chromatiales; family Chromatiaceae; genus Thiodictyon; species Candidatus Thiodictyon syntrophicum. The sequence continues at coordinate 3,203,753 of NZ_CP020370.1, read as the reverse complement.
ACCGGGTGTTGGGCGCCGAGCGACTCGCACGCCTGCAGCAGCAGGGTCGACTTGCCGATCCCCGGGTCCCCGCCTAAGAGCACTACCGAGCCGATCACCAGGCCCCCGCCCAGCACCCGGTCCAGTTCGCCGATCCCGGTGCCGGTGCGCACCCGCTCCTCGGGCTTCAGGTCCGCGAGGGACTGGATCTCCGACTGCGCCGCACCCGCGAACCCGCCCCGCCCGGCCGCCCGGTGCTGGGACGGCGGCGGCCGTGTCGCCTCCTCCACACTGTTCCAGGCCCCGCAATCGGCGCACTGACCGCTCCACTTGGGCTGCGCCGCCCCGCAGGCGTTGCACACATAGGCGGCGCGGGGCTTCGGGGGGACGGTGGCCATGTAGGGGTTGCCCTTGCAGATGGGTGCGATCAGAACTGATGTGGTAACCGAGATCCCGGATAGGCGGTCGTTGTCGTTGTCGTTGTCGTAATCGAATAATCCGACCACGATTACGACAACGACAACGACGCAAAAACCCGGCCCGGCGTTCGCCGGGTCGGGTCATGAGCAGGCGTCCAGCCCGCCGGGCGCGGCGCGCCTGATCAGGTCCCGGGGACGATGTCCACCGTGATGATCGCCTCCACCTCCGGGTGCAGGCGCAGCGTGACCGGGAACTCACCGACGGCACGCAGCGCGGCCGGGAGGCGCACCTCCGCCTTGGTAATGGCCACCCCGGCGCCGGTCAGGGCGGTGGCGATGTCGCCCGCGCCCACCGAGCCGAACAGGCGGCCCTCGTCACCGGCCTTGCGGGCGATGGTGAGGCGCAGCCCTTCCATGGCAGCCTTGCGCTCCTGCGCACTGGCCAGGTTGGCGGCGGCCTCGCGCTCCAGTTCCGCGCGCCGGGCCTCGAAGGCTTCCAGGTTCTTGGCCGTGGCCGACACGGCGAACCCGCCGGGGACCAGATAATTGCGGCCATAACCGGGGCGCACCTTGACCTTCTCGCCAAGGCTGCCCAGACCACCGACGTTCTTCAGCAGGATGACTTCCACTTCGCTTTTCCTCGAGTCTTTAGGGGGACGGCCGTGCGTACAGCGCACGCGCGGTCCGGCAATTCAGGCCGGGGGCCGCGGCCCGAGGCGGGCACGCAGGTCGACCCAGATATCCACCAGGCCCAGACAGGCCACCAACACCAGGGTGCGGGGCATGAACACGACCAACAACACATAGAAACCCACCAGCCAACCACGCCGCGCGCCTCGCTGCGCAATCAACTGGTGGATGACCGCCAGCCCCTGGAACAGCCACAGGGGGGAGAGCACGAGCAACAGGTCCGGGATCAGGCCGGGGCCCGGCTGAAAACCGACGCCGGCCACCAGCAGCAGGCCGATGAGGCCGACCACCGGGTGTAACCGGAAGGCGCGGAAATCCGCCCCGAAACCGCCCGGATTGTAGAGTTGGCCCTGCCACCAACGCCCAATAAAGAGCCCCACCAGCACCTGCAGCATCAGGGCCGCGGCCAGGGCCCCGGTCATCCAGGGGGCCAGGGTCGCAAAGACCGCCGCGGCGGCCGGCTCGTCCAGTCCCCCATCCTTGATCAGGGCCGCGCGCAAGGGCTCCAACAAGCGCAGCCAGGCGCTGGTCGGGTCGCCGATCAGCGCATGGATGGACAGGACGCCCAGGACCCCGGTCAGCGCCGCCGCCTGGGCGGTGAACGCCAGTGACCGGGAGAAGCGCAGGATCGCCGCGAGCCCCCACACCGGCAGCCACAGGACCAGCAGGATCGCGAGCGCCGGCCAGGGCGAACCCAGCAGCAGGGTACACAGGACCAGGCAGCCCAGCCCCGCCAGGGCGCCGACCCGCACCCCGCACCAGGTCCCGCCGCGCAGCGTCACCAGGGCCAGGGTCGCACTGCTTAAGAGGCCCACGAGCGGGAGCAGCAGCGACAAGAGCCCGGTGAACCAGGCCACCAGGCTGGCTTGCACCGGCCCGCGCATGATGAACGCGGCCAGGGGTTTCATCGGCTGGGAGGCGCGGCAGGGCCGGACCGGTCCCGGGCGTGGCGCTCAGGCGCCCGCTCGGGGCCCCGGATCAATGCGCGTCGGTGTAGGGCAACAGCGCCAGGAAGCGCGCCCGCTTGACCGCCTGGGCGAGCTGGCGCTGGTACCTGGCGGAGGTGCCGGTGATGCGGCTCGGCACGATCTTGCCGGACTCGCTCACATAGGCCTTGAGCAGGTTGAGGTCTTTATAGTCGATCTCGGCGATACCCTCGGCGGTGAACCGGCAGTAACGCTTGCGACGGAAGAAACGGGAGCTATTTTCCATGGTGTCTGGCCCTTTGAATGTCGATGAGCGGGGTCGGTCTTCAGTCGCTGTCCGCGTCGCCGCCAAGCGGCTCGGGGCGCTCGCGCTCCTCACCGGTCTTCAGCAGCGGGGACGGCTCGGTGACCGCCGCGTTACGGCGCAGGATCAGGTTGCGCAGGACCGCGTCGTTGAAGCGGAAGGCACTCTCCAGCTCGTCGATCGCCTCCTGGTCGCACTCCACGTTCATCAGCACATAGTGGGCCTTGTGGACCTTGTTGATCGGATAGGCCAGGGGCCGCCGACCCCAGTCCTCGAACCGGTGCACCACCCCGCCGCGCTTCTCCAGGTTGCCGCGGTAGCGCTCTACCATCGCCGGCACCTGTTCGCTCTGGCTCGGGTGAACCAGAAACACCACTTCAAAATGTCGCATTGCTGCTCCTCATGGCTTGACAGCCTCCCGCCCGGGGCGGTCGGAAACCGACGCCGGGGGTGAGGCAAGGAGATTTCCCGGCTCGCGGGAAACCGGGCATTATACGGAGAAAAGGGGGGGAGTCAAAGGGGTTCGGGGTTCGGGGTTCGGGGTTCGGGGTTCGGGGGTTCGGAGTGCGGAGTGCGGGGTTACGTCGCCGGGCGAGCGCAGGACCGACGGGCAGCGGGCACGCAAGTGGTGTTGGTGACCATGACCAGGCGACAGCCCTGCTCCGCCAGGGCGTGGGCCAGGTCGTAGCGGCTTTGCTTTTATAGGGAAAATCCAAGCCTACTCGGGCAGCCAATCTTCGGCCAAGACCTGTTCGGGCGACCATGGGCAGGTTTCGGGAAAACCGGACAGACTCGCCTCGGATGCAACCTGGGCCGTGGCATCGTCCCAAACCTCCTGTCACCACTCGGCCAGGTGCGGGGTGTCCAACAGGTCGAGGCGGCCCTCGCGCAGGAACCTTGCCTGCTCGTTGGCCCCGACCACGTCGTCCTCGTAGCGTGCGGTCTGAGTCATGGGGCTGTCCTGGGTGGCTCTTGCGGCGGCCGGCGGTCAGCACAGCGGGACCGCGCTGGCGCGCCCCGGGACGCCTCTGGAAGGCACGGCGAGCGGATGTCTTGGTGCGTCTTGTGGCATTCTATTACCTCTTGTCGCGGCGGCCGGGGCCGAGCAGGTGTTGCCAAGCCGACGACAGGGACCAGCGGCCCGCTCACCAAGAGCGCGCGATGTCCTGACCAAGACCCCGACCAACGCAATCAGGGGGATTCGGCGATGAGTCAGTCGGACCTGCACGGACCGGAACCAGCTGCCGATGCGCAACGCTCCATGCTGGCCGAGTCGCTGCCCTGGCCGAGTTGCCGCACAGATCCTGCCGGGCCGCAATCCGCCCGCGCTTACCAAATCAAGTAGATAACCAACTGCCCAGCGCCGTCGATAAGGAACCGATTGATGCGATCGATACTTGACACCTGCACGCCACGTGCGGACCTGCTCACCGGCACCTTCAACCCGGAAATCTTCACGGCCAGTTTGTCCCAGGTCATGGACTACTACCGGGGCCGGACGAGCAGCGTGACCAACCTCTACACGGACGCGGAGCAGTTTTTCCGCCAGGCAACCTTCCCCACCGACGGCATGCGCATGGTCATCTCCGAGGTCATGGCGCGCCTGGCCGGGGACAACGGCGTCCCCGCCATACATCGGCTCGAAACGGCCTTCGGCGGCGGCAAGACGCACACCCTGATTGCGCTGACTCACCTGGGATTTCGCGGCCGGGAACTGGCGGATGCCGCCGCGCCAAGCATCGACGCCAGTGTGCTCGAGGCCACCGCCTTGCATGAGCCGGGGACCGTGCAGGTGGTCGGCATCGCCGGCGACGAGATCCCGGTCCACAAACCACATGGCGCCGCGCTGGTCCCCTACACCCTCTGGGGCGAGATCGCCTTCCAAATCGGCGGGGAGGCCCTTTACCGGAGTGTCGAGACCGAGGCTACCTCCCGAGCGGCGCCAGGTAAGGCGTTCTTGGACTCCATTTTCGACAAGCGCAAGGCCCTGCTGTTGCTCGACGAGCTGGCCCAGTACGCGGCTCGGCTGGCCGCTGCCCACCCCCAGGGCGCAAACCAATTGTCCGCCTTCCTGATGGCCCTCAACGGCTATGCCCGCGGTCACTCCAACATCGCCGTGGTGCTGACCCTGGCGAGCCAGACGGACGCCTTCGCCACCCAGACCGAAGAATTGGTCCGGCTGCTGAGCGCGATCCGCGGCGAGCAGGTCACGGAGGAAGAGGCCGTGGCCATGGCCCAGAGCGCGCAGGCCGGCGTGCTCAGCGTCGTCTCGCGCGATGCTACAGGCGTCGTCCCGGTCCAGGCCAACGAGATCTCCCGGGTCCTGGCGAAACGCCTGTTCCTAAGCGTCGACCAGGCGGCCGGCGCCGAGACCGTCGCCGACTATTGGGCGCTCTACCAGAAGACCCCCGACTTGCTCCCGGACCAGGCGAGCCGGGAGGACTACCGCGCCACCATGCGCGACCTGTATCCCTTCCACCCCACGTTCGTCGATTTCCTGAACCAGAAGATGGCGACGCTCGCCAACTTCCAGGGCACCCGTGGGGTCCTGCGCGTGCTGTCGCTGGCCGTACGCAGTCTGTGGGAGAAGCGCCAGCCTGTGCCGATGATCCACACCTGCCACCTGAACCTGCGGGATGCGCGCATCGTCAACGAACTGATCAGCCGCACCGGGGGCGGGGAGTTGCTGCCGATCCTCAACACCGACATCGGCGGTGTGGACACTGCCACCCTGGTCGGCGGCGCCAGTCGTGCGGAGGAGGCAGACCGCAAGAACAAGCACCCCGAGGGCTATCCGTTCCATGAGTACGCCTGGAAGACCGTCTTCCTGCACAGCCTCGTGGGGCGCCACGAGGGGCTCGGGACCCCTCTGTTCGGGATCGGCGAGCGCGATGCACTCCTCGAGATCAGCTTCCCCGGCCTTTCCCCGTCCCAGGTGGAGTCGGCCCTGAAGACCATCGAAGACAGCGACCGCGGCGCCTTCTATCTGCGCCACAGCGTCCAGTACGGGCGCTACTATGCCAGTCTCGACGCATCCATCAACCGTGCGCTGGCGTCCATCCGCGGCAGCCTGGGCAAGGGTCAGGTCACGGACTTCCTCGATGCCGCCGCGCGCAAGATCATCCGCACCGATCCGACCTTCCACGTTGCCCACGACGTGACTCACCCTGAGCACATCAAGGATAAGACCGGGCGCACCACGCTGGGTCTGGTGACGCTGGGCGCCGACGAGATCGACGCCGAGGCGTTCGTGACGACGGTTGGCCCAAACCGGCCGCGCATCGAGCAGAACCTCGTATTCCTGTTGGTTCCGCGCACCGTCCATGTCCAAGGCGAAATCTGGAACGAGGATCGGGTTGCCAAGGCCCAAGAGTCGCACCAGCGCCTGGACGACCTCGCCCGCGATGTCATCGCCCGCGGTCGCTTGCGGGACAAGCCGGAGAACTACGGCATCAAGCCCCAACAACTGAGCGAGGAGGGCTTCGGCGACAAGACCAAAGAGCGCGAGTTGGCCCTTCAGACCACCATCACCCAGCAATACGATGGGCTTTGGTACCCGTCCGCGTCAGGGCATGTGGTGCGCAAGGAGATCCACACTGCCGGCGGGGAAGGCGGCGCCCCCATCATCGCCGAAATCCACCGCGTCTTACGCGAGGATGGCGAACTGATCACGGAGGAACGCGCCCGCACCCAAGAGGGGCTCAACCTGCTCGGCAAGCTCTTCTTCGGCGCCGGTCAGACCCCTACCCTGGAGCAACTGCGCACCAACTTCGCCGTCAACCGCCGTTGGCCCGTCCTCGAAGCAGCGACGATCTTCGACCAGATCGTCCGCGAGGGCGTCACTCGCGGCGCCTGGTGCCTGTTCCGCATGCAGGACGAACAAAGCGCCAAGCCGCAAGCGATCTACAGCCGCGATGCCGACACCCTGCCCCTGGATTTGGACCTGAGCGCGCCGGGCTGGGCCATCGTCACCCTGCCCGGCGCCAACCAGCGCGGCTGGCTCGGCGGGGCGGTTATCGCAGACCCGGCGCGCGTCGAAACCTGGGTGGCGGATGCGATGCGGGAAGAACCGGCGGCCTATGTCTTCCAGATCATCGACAAGGTGGTCGGCGCCCACGGCGAGATACCCGAGTCGGACATCCTGACTGCCATCGACAATGCCGTGCGCGAGGCCAAGGCCCTGACCTACAGCGGCACCCCCGAGCAGGAGGCCGCGCCGTCGGCGCTCGTGCAAGGGCCGACCGCGATCCTGCACTCGGTCGGTAAGGACGATGTCATCCTCTCCCCCGCCGAGGCCGCGCGCCGCGGCTGGATCAAGATCGACCCCAGATACTTGGACCTGAAAGGCCCTGAGGCCGCCGCCCGACTGCTGCCCCTCCTCCGCCGCATCGGCGGCCTCTACGGTCGCGGTGCCAGCTCGAAGCTCGACGTGTTGGACCTGGTGGAACTGCAACTGCAAGGCGGCGGCCGCATGCGCCTCCTGTTGCAGGATTGCCCGCCGGAGGATATGAAGCGCCTCGGCGAGCTGTTCGAGGTCCTTGCCGGACTGGTCAGCCAAAACGAACGTACCCAGGCGCGCATTCGCATCACTGACCCGCGGGACGACTGCCCGCTGGTCAAGACACTCACCCAGGACTGACAGCAGTGGCAGCGAAGAAGACCCCGAGCCTGGCCGAGCATCACCGCGCGCACCTGGAGCCGCGTTGGCGCAAGGCACCGTTCGTCCTACGCATTACCGAATGGAAAGGCTCGCCGATCCCGGTTCTGGTTCTAAAAGAACGCCGCTCCCACGCGGGAGAGTCCGTTGACACCACGGCGTCGTCGGGTGCGGATGCCGGCCCCAAGGGTAAACTTGCCGAGCGGGGGCATGTCTCAGGAGACAACCTGCGCCGCTGTCTGCCGGTGCTGCGCAACATCGTCGCGAGCGTCCAAGACGAGTCGGGCGTACCATTGGAGATCCAGCGCTACCTGACCCAGGATGGCCTGCGCCTGCGGGTCAACCTGCCGCTGGACGAGGAGTCCGGTGCCAAGCTCGCCCTGATCTTCCGACTCCAAGAGCGGGTCGCCGACCAGGACCGCGTCGAGCTGATGGCCCGCCGCGTCGAGCGCTTCACCCGCGAGGAGGCCGCCTACTGGCTCTCGCGCATGACCAGCTTCAGCCCCGATGCCCGGCGCTGGGCGGTCGCTGGCATGCGCCTCATGTTGGGCGGTCAGGCCAACGACTCAGGGGTCGAGCGCATGCTGGAGCGGCTGCGCGCCTAGCGGCAGGGTTGCCGGAGCATCGTACCGACACCAATTGTTCAATGGCGGTTTGCGCCTTCAGAACTGAAACCAATAATGAATATTATCCCCTTGGAGTTTTCCGTCGTCGTTGTCGGCGAGGACTGCAACCCAACAATTCTCAATCCCGATTTCCTAAGGTGTAGGGGCACCGTCCCAGAGGATTCGACACGACCCACAGCGGATCGTGAAAGTTCGTTAACGGAATTGATAGACGGCGTTCGCCGTCACCCGCGGCTTGCCTACGGTGAAAGACTGGCTGAGCGATTGCTCGCTCTTCTCGAAATCAGTCGGGAAGAGCAGCCCGACCAGGCGCCCCCCGCCCTTGCATCGGTGATGGATGTGATGACCTTTCTGGCGGACCACCCGGAGCTAGCCTATCCCAGCGTAGTGCTGACGCACGAGGGAAACGTTCGTATCCAATGGCGCCGGACGAAAGGCGAACATTTTGCCGTGGAATTCGTGGGAGACGGTGACATCCGTTTCGTTATTTTTGCTCCCGATCCCAAGCGACCGGACAAGATCGCTCGGGTTTCAGGAAGCGCTACGGTGGACAGCGTCATGCGACTTGCTGAGCCCTATGGCGTTCGCCGATGGGCAGAAGCGAAGAATCCGGGAGATGCGCTGTAGTGAAGGGCGATCAGGTCCCAGACTTGGATCACGTCAGCCGTTTTTGCAGACCAGCGACCATCAATGAAGGGATTGCCACAGGATTGGCATTCCGACTGGTCATTGCCGACATGCTCGCCGAGATTGTCCAAGAGACATTTTCGGCTGAGGCGGACTGAGACGCGGCGCCACACGAGCAGCCGATGTCGTATCAGGCGATAGTTCCCGCGGGTGCCATCTGAGCAAAAGATGCAGTGAGCGGGACGAGGCCTACCAACCTAGCCATTCAAGGAGCCTATAGGAACAATGGAACAAGAGCGCCCCGACGTTGTCACCGACAAGCGGCTCATCGAGCATGGCTTCCCCTGCCATCAGGTTGGGGCCGAAACGATCCGCGAGCGCGATACAGGCAAGGCGCCGCCCGTCAATAGGCTGCATGTCTGGTGGGCACGCCGCCCGTTGACACCGAGCCGGGCGGCGATCGTCGCGTCCCTGGCCCCTTGGGATGCCGACCCGGAATTGTTCGTCCGCCAACTCGGGATCGAGCGAATACAAGCCGTGGTCGACGGCGAGCCCTGGACCCTAACCGGCGACCTGCCGGGGCGGGTGGAGCGCGATGCGGGCGGCTGTGAGTCCCTTGCGGTCGATGACAAGGTTCTGAACACACTGCGGGATGAGCAGGCACGGCGTGGGGAGAACCGCGCCCTGATCGCGCGGATGCGGGACAAGGACCCATCGCTCGCAAAAGATCCTGTGCTGCTGCGGTGGGCACAGGAGTCCAGGCCCCTGCTCGAACCTATGCCGATGCTCGGGGCGTTGTTGCCGGTGCGGCGGGTTATGGGCGATCCGGCTTGGTTTAAGGCCCTTATGGACCTCGCCAAAGCTACGGATGTCAGGGTGCCGAACTTGTACGGGTACGAGCGCGCATTTTCCAGCCCAGTTGACCCGAGACCAAGTGGGCTGACGGTCCTCGACCCGACGGCCGGCGGCGGCTCTATTCCCTTCGAGGCCCTGCGCCTGGGCCACAACGTCATTGCCAATGAGTTGAACCCGGTTGCCACGACCATTCTGTATGCGACCCTGGACTATCCGGCACGCTTCGGACCGGAGTTGTCCACCGACATCCAGTACTGGGGCAGAAAGCTGCTCGCCATACTGGACGATGAACTGCCCGACGCCTTCCAACGCACGGGTCCGTTGCCGACCGACGAAGAAGCGGCCCTCAAGAGGCATCTCTCTCGGTGCCCTGAGTTTCTCCCGGAGTTTTCAAAAGAAGGCGTCACAACTTATCTTTTTGCCCGCCAAGTCACATGCCATCATTGCGGCGGCGACGTGCCGTTGCTGAACACCTGCTGGCTGTCGAAGGAGGCCGGCGATCCGTGGGGCGTGCGCGTCCTGACCGATGGCCGGGCCACCGACGGGAAGGTCCACTTCGAGACCTACCGTGTCCACAAAGGCCGGGGGCCAAACGGCGAAGACCCGAACGGGGCCTTCGTGAACCGCGGTGTCGGTACCTGCGTCCATTGCAAACAGGGCATTCCCGGCGACGAGATCAAGGCCCAGGCCCGCGGCGAATCGCCCTGTGGCACCTGGACCGACCGGCTCTACACCGTGGTCGCGGTCCGACTCCAGCCCAAGCTCGACAAGCACGGCCAGCCCCAACGCTACAAGACTGGCGAGCGAGCCGGTGAGATCAAGACGGAGAAGGTCCGCTTCTTCCGCCCACCCAATGCCCGTGACTTGGCTGCCATCGCAGAGGCTGAGCGGGGACTAAAAGAGAAATGGCCGGCGTGGGAAGCAGAGGGGTTGATTCCCACCGAGGATATTCCGAAGGACTCCAATTACAACCGCGGACACCGGTTATATGGTATGACGAGGTGGTGCGATCTGTTCACGCCCCGCCAGTTACTAGGGCATATTTCGCTAATTGAAGGGCTTAAAGGACTGACGCCTGATATTCTTTCACAACTTGGCAAGGAAAAAGGGCGAGCGGTAGTGACCTACCTGCAATTCGCCATCGACAAGGGTGCCGACTATAACAGCAAAATGACTCGCTGGGAGTTTACCCGAGGCATAGTGAAAGGGACATTCGGCAGCCATAATTTTTCACTGAAATGGACTTTCGGCGAAATGATCTTCACCGGCCCAAACTCTGGGGCCGCATGGGGTCTGAGTCAGGTTATTGATGCCTACGAGGGAATCTCCGATTTGGTTGCTCCCAATCATCGTCGCGTTGGTCGGCCCGATCAGGGGTCTCTTCGAATTCTCAATGGTACCGGAGCATATTTGGCAAGCGTCAAAAACCTTAGCGTCGATCTGGTATGCATGGACCCCCCGTACTACGATAACGTTCAATACGGGGAGCTCTCCGATTTCTTCTATGTGTGGCAGCGTCGAACGTTAAAGCATCTGTATCCGGAGATTTTCTCCCGCAGACTCGTTAACAAGGCAGACGAGGCCGTAGCAAACCCGACCCGTGACGGTGGCGTCGATCAATCTCACGTCGAGTACGAGCGCCGGATGCGCGAGATCTTCGGCGAATGCCGGCGCGTCCTGAAAGAGCAGGGGATTATGACAGTGATGTTCACTCATAAGTCCCAGGATGCTTGGGAGGCGCTAACGCAAGCGCTAATCGAGTCTGGTTGGGATATTACGGCGGCATTCCCCGTGGAATCGGAGGGCGCCTACTCCACACACCAGATGAATGTTGCCGCTGCCGCCAGTTCCATCTTCATCGCCTGCCGCAAACGCCCGCTGGCGTCAGACTTCCAAGCCTCCTGGACCGGTCTCGGCGGCCAAGGCGTGCAGCACCAGATTCGCGACGCGGTCGCAGACGGCCTGCGGGAGTTCGAGCCCCTGCGCCTGAACCCGGTGGACGAGATGGTCGCCTCCTACGGCCGAGCGCTGCATGTGCTGTCTCAACACTGGCCGGTCATGGACGGCGACGAGCAAGTCTCGCCGATCCGGGCAATGAACGAGGCCAGCCGGGTGGTGGCCGAGCACCAGATTCACCGCATCACCGAGGGCCGGCTTAAGGTCGATGACCTGGACCCCGAAACCGCCATGGCCCTGACAGTCTACGGCATCTACGGGCTCGGCGAGGTCGCCTATAACGAGGTCCTGAGCCTGTCCAAATCCATGAACATCCGCCTGGAGGGCAAGCCAGGGGGCTACCGCATCGAGCCCGGGCAGCGCTCAATCGGCATCAACCAGGAGGCCAGCGGACGCCGTGCCCAAGCAGCCAAGGCCGAGGAGCGCGGCCTCGCGGCACCACTCGCCCGCAAGGGGTCCAAACTGCGCCTGGCGCTGCCCGAGGAGCGCGACCCCCGCCGCCTGGAGACACCCCAGACCGATTGGGATCGCCTGCACGGCCTGCTGCTCGCCTATCGCCGCGGCGAACTGCCGGTGGCTCGCCAATACCTGGCCGCCAAGGCCGCCGACTCCGGCGGGCGTGTCATCGACCTGCTCGCCGTCTGGGCGCGGGAGATGACCGACGAGTCCGCCCGCCGGGAGGCCGAGGGGCTACTCTTCGGGTTGCGGCAGTTGTCTTGATGCGCCGTCCCCCGAAATCCTTCACTTTTCGATTCTCGACGGTGGTGACTCATGCGACTGAAGAGCGTCAGACTGGAGAATTTCCGTGCCAAGCCGGAGGTGACCTTGGGTTTGGGACGACGCCTGACATTGCTGGTCGGTCCGAACGGGTCGGGTAAGACGACGATACTCGATGGCATTGCTATCGGGCTTGGTGCGGTGCTCACCTATCTGCCGAATCTGTCGGGCCTGTCGTTCAAGAAGAATGGGGATATCCGTCAAACCGGAAATCGATTGGCGCCGTATGCCCGCGTCACTCTCGAAATGGTGTCTGGCCTGGCATGGGACAGAACGCAACGCCGGGATAAGAGCAAGGCGACCACGCTGCTCGCCGGGTCCGGTCTCGGCTTGCGGGAGCTTGAGCGATATTTGGACAAGGAAATCATTGATCCATTCAACTCAGGCGAAAATTTTACTGTGCCGTTATTCGTTTACTACGGCGTCGGCCGGGCACTTCTCGACTTGCCATTGAGTCGCAAGGGTTTCCCAAGGCAACACTCCCGCTTGGACGCGCTTGCGGATGCCTTGAATGCCGATAGCCGTTTCCGATCGGCGTTCGTTTGGTTTTACAATAAAGAAAACGAAGAGAGCAGGTTGCAAAAGGAGCGTCGCGATTTCGACGTGACCTTGCCGGAGTTGGATGCTGCGCGCCGCGCGATTGCATCTCTATTCCCGGATATTTCCGAGCCCCATATCGAGCTGAACCCGCTGCGCTTTGTCGTCAAGCAAGGTGGCGAGTATCTGAGCATCGGACAATTGAGCGACGGTTACCAGACATTGCTCGGTTTGGCCCTCGACCTGAGCAGACGCATGGCCGGGGGGAATCCGAAACGCGATGATCCGCTTACGACCGAAGCGATCGTTATGATCGATGAAGTCGATCTTCATCTCCATCCGTCCTGGCAACAGCGGGTGGTAGGCGACTTGTTGCGGACGTTCCCGAACACGCAATTTATCGTCACGACGCATAGCCCATACATCGTCGAGGCGATTAACAACCATCTGAAGCGACACCGAATCTCGATTTATTACAGGTGGGACGAAGAAGTCGACAAAATCCTTCCCCTGTCGCCGGACGATGTCACGGCTTATTTGACGACCACCGATGGAAAGCAGGACTTGCTGGACGCCGAGCTCGGACTCCTGGATGACCGGCTGCTGCAATATTTCAATGACTTGACGCGGCTATACGACAAGATGCGGGACATCGAATGGGAGCGCCGGACATGATCGATGTCGCGTCTTTCGAACATTGCGTCTGCGATTAGTTCGGTAAGGTGCACGCCTTGTGCGTAGGAGCTTTGACGTTGGCGGAGCAGGGGAAGAAGGTGACGCTGGGTATTCGCTCGGGCGAGCAGGCCAAGGCCCTGGTGATCGACGGATGCGTATTGAATGACGGCAAGCCGAAATGCGACGGGTTGTTTCTCTTTCTGGACAACCACCGCGCCGCAGCCCTGTTGGTCGAGTTGAAGGGGAGGGATATTGCGCACGCCTACGAGCAACTGGCATACGTCAAGCAGCATCGACAGGAATATATGGACTTGATTGAAATGCTGCGAAGGTGCGGCCGGGGACGAGTCGTCGAGAAGGCGTTTGTGGTCAGCAATGCGATCCCATCGAAAGCGGAGAAGGAGCGATGGGAAAACCAGCATCGTATTCGCGTCAGGGCTATCGTGCACTGTGAAGCGACTACGCCAATACCTGATTTACGGGTTTATCTGTGACGGGTCGTGGACGCAGAGCACTTCAACCAAGCAGGTGTTTCAACGATGGACAATCCACCCCGCCTGCGCGACTACCCCTGGCAACTGACCTACAGCACGTCCAGCCATGCCGCGGGCGACCAACCGGTCGACATCCTGCACCAGTTCTACATCCCCGCCTTGAGCCGGGCAACGGGCTATGACCGGGTCGCCGGCTATTTTCGGTCCTCGTCGCTGGCGGTCGCGTCCCAAGGATTCTCAGCCTTCGTCGCCCAGGGAGGGAACGCCCGGATGGTGGTGGGCGCGGACATGCACGGGGACGACGTGGCCGCCATCCTCGCCGGGGACGAGGCGCGACTGACAGTTTTCCTGAACGACGCACTGGACCAGGCGGAGCAGTGGCCCGAGGCCGAACAGCGGGGCGTGGCCCTGTTGGCCTGGATGGTCGCCCATGGGCGCCTGGAAGTGCGGGTCGCCTTCCGGGTGCATGAGCAAACCGGAGAACCGCTCGCCGCCGATTCCGCCGCCGACGGCTATGTGCACGAAAAATGGGCCGTCTTTCGGGATGCCGCGGGCGATCGGCTCTATGCCACCGGCTCCTTCAACGAATCGCGGACGGCACTGGTCCTGAATGCCGAGAACATCGACCTGCACCGCGACTGGACCGGTGCGGAGAATCGCCAGCGCGCGGACGATGCCGAGGCCCGCTTCAAACGCACCTGGGGCAACCAGAACCCGAGCCTACGGGTGCTGACCCTGCCGGAGGCGGTGCGTCAACGTTTGATCCAGTTGGCCGGGGCGTCCGATCGGCCCCTGGAGGTCGACGGTTCCAGCGCAATCCCCTTGGCGGTACCTGCACCCTCGGCCTTCGAGCGGCTGCGCTTCGCCCTGTTGCGGGACGGCCCGCGGTTGCCGAATGGGGAGTACGTGGGCATGGTGACGGCGCCGGTGGAGCCCTGGCCCCACCAGGCGGTGGTGGCCAAGCGACTGATCGACACCTGGCCCTATAGCTGGCTCCTGTGCGACGAGGTGGGGCTGGGCAAGACCATTGAGGCGGGGCTGGCGATCCGGGCGCTCTATCTGGCCGGCCTGGTGCGCCGGGTGTTGATTGCACCGCCGGCCAGCCTGACGCCCCAGTGGCACCGGGAGATGGCGAGCAAGTTCCTGCTGCCCTTCGGCCGCGCCCTGACCGGGGCGTCCGCGCGGCATGAGTACCTGCTCCCGGGACCCGAGGAGCGGCCCGCCAAGTCTCTGTATGAGCCGGACTTGGTCATCGTCTCCAGCGGTCTGCTGGCGCGGGCTGGACGGCGCGGCGAGTTGCGGGCCGCGGCACCCTTCGACATCGCCCTGGTGGACGAGGCCCACTACGCCCGGCGCAAGAATGCGACCCAGGGGACGCGGGCCGAACCCCGGTACGGTAATCTCTACCGAATCTTAGGGGACGTGCTACGCACCCAAGCGCGTTGCCTGCTGCTGGCAACGGCCACGCCGATGCAATTGGACCCCGTGGAGGTGGCCGATCTGATCCGCCTGACCAACCGGGTCGGCCATTTCCAGCTCGACCCCAGCCTGACGAATGCCTATTACGCGCTGCTCGCCAAGCTGGTGGGCGGGGAAACGTTGGACGCCACGGAATGGGCCTTCCTGCATCGCGCAGTGACGGCGGTGGCCGGACAGGACCCCTTGCTGTGGCAGTACGTGCAGGAGGCCGTGATCGACGAGTTCTCGCGCTTCGATGTGGATGCCTGGCTTGAGTCCGGCGAGCCGCCCCCAGTTTCACAGGGGGGCGGCGAGGAGGGGGTGCGGCGGCTGGCCTTCGCGGCTGCGCCCCTGTCGCGGGTCATGCTGCGCCACACGCGCCCGCTCTTGGAACTGTATCGTCGTCGCGGCAAGCTCACTGCCAATCTGGCACGGCGCGTGGTGCTGCCACTGATGCCCATTGCGTTCACCGCCCAGGAGCAAGCGGCTTACGACCGGCTGGAGGGCTATTGCCTGGGCCTGGCGGCGCAGCTTGGCAAGGGTAGCCAGGGCAAGAAGGCCAGCTTCGCCCTGGGCATGATCCTGAGCTTCCTGCGCTTGCGGTTCGCGTCCAGCCTGTTCGCGATCCGCGAGTCCCTGCGACGGCGCCGGGAGAAGGTCGAAGCGACGTTGAAGCATGTGGCGCCGGCCGAGGAAATCGACCTGGACGAGTTGTCCCTCACCGACCTGCTCGACGGGGGCGAAGGCGACGAGGAGGCGGTGGGTCTGGTCCTGGCGGGGCGCGCCTCCGCGGACTTGATCTGGGAGCGGGACAGGCTTTTGGAGATGCTCGCCGGGCTGCGGGACCTCAGCGGGACCTCGTCGAAGATGCAGCGCCTCTTGGAGCACTTGAACAAGCGTCGCGGTGCCGGCGGGCGCATCGCCCAAACAGTGGTCTTCACCCGCTTCTACGACACCCTAACGGACATCGTCCGGAGGTTGCGACAGGCCGATCCGCACATGCTGATCGGGACCTACTCGGGCCAGGGTGGCTCCTATGTGAACGCGCGGACCCGTCGACTCACTGGGATCGACCGAGAGGCCATCAAACAGCGGTTCCTGAAGGGCGAAATCGACGTGCTGGTGTGCACTGACGCGGCGGCGGAGGGGTTGAACCTGCAAACCGCCGACCTGTTGGTCAACTTCGACCTGCCCTGGAACCCGATGAAAGTTGAGCAGCGCATCGGGCGCATCGACCGCATCGGCCAGACCCACGACACTATTCTGGTCAGCAACCTCTGCTATCTGGGTTCGGCCGAGGAGATCGTCTATGGACGACTCCTCAAACGCTTGAGCAAGGCCAGCGGCGTGGTAGGGACCCAGCAAATCTCGATGTTGCCGGTGACGGCAGAGGAATTTCAAGACCTGGCGGCGGGCACCCTATCGGAGGACGAACTGGCCCAACGTGCCGAGGAGCGGGCACGGCTGGCCCAGCGGCGCACGGCGAGCATGGAGATCCCGCCGGAGGACCTTTACGAGACCTATCTCAGGCTGTCCCAGGGTAGCGCCGATGAGGCGCCGCCCATCGATCTGAAGGCGATCTGGGACGCCCTGTCCACGTCCGTTTACCTGCGGGACCTGGGTTGCACCGTGCTTCCTGACCTCGCCATGCGCTGCATGGTGCTGAATAATGTGCCGGGCATTCCAGATGGCAAGGCGTTGACCGTCTCGCGCAAGGGATATGACGAGGGCATCCCTGGCCTTGAGGGAGCCCCCGGCTTTGCGACCTATGGCGACCCGACCTTCGAGACCCTGATGACGCATCTCGCGACCTTCGAGCTGCCCTGCTGCATGCGCCGACTGGACCTGGAGATTCCGGGAAGCAACGCACGGCTGGTTGGCTATGCGGTCGCGGACAGCGGTTTCGGCAGTCAGGGGCCGGTTCGGCTCGTTCGACGTTGGCGCGACCTTACCGGATTGGTCCCGGACGAGGCCCGGGTCGTTGACGAGACCTGGGCTGTTGAGGCGCTCGGCCAACTTGCCTCCCTGGCCAAACCACGTGGCGACCGGTTCAAGGCAGTGGGCAAGATCGAGGCGCAAAACGAACGGAGCGGGCGCGGTCAACTGGCCCTGGCCTACCTGGTCGCCAGCCGTCTGATGGCGGCGCGGCGTAAGCTCAGCGGAGCCGACCGCTTCTGGCACGAGTTGGCCAGCATGGAGAAGGCTTATGCAGACCGCGACCTGATCCGGGTCAAGCCCATCCCGGTGAGAGTCGCGCGCCAATTTCCGGCGAGCCTGTTTGAGGTGACCTTGCCCCAGATCGGTGACGACGGTTATGTGGATGTGCCCCAAATCCTCCTCGGATGCGCACTCGACGCGGCGGCACGTGTTGCCGACAGCCTGCGAATCAAGAAGGATGACGTTTCCACGGACGACATGATCGCCCGACTTGAACGGGAGATTGCTAAACTCAGTCGGTAACAGGCCAACTGGCGGAGGCTGCGAAAGTGCGGCTTCCGTGGCGCACTCTTTCGGCACGAATTCGAGCAAGCGCGGCTGCGACGGCGGGTGTTGGGGAGCGCCGACGCCCGACACCGCCAGGAGTCAGGCGGCCTGGATGGGCCGGCAGGTCACCGGCGGCAAGGATCCGAGCGTATGCCAGGCGGCCCCCGGCGCGCATTCAGGCCGGCTGGAACTCCACCTTGTCGTAGACCTCCGCCAGCAACAGGGTGCAACCGACGCTGGGCAGGGGCACGCTGGCGGTCAGGGCGGAAAAGTCCGACAGGCTCCAGCGGCCGTCGTCGCCCCGGCTGAACAGTTCCACCTGGGCCTGGTGCTGGGAGACCAGGAGGTATTCCCGCAGACTCGGGAGCTGGCGGTAGATGGCGAATTTCTTGCCGCGGTCGTAGGCCTCCGTCGAATCCGAGAGCACCTCCACGATCAGGCTGGGATTGAGCAGCACGTCGCGGCGGCCATCCTGAAACTGGTGCTCGCCACACAGGGCGATCAGGTCCGGGTACTTGCCGGCGTCGGCGGAGCGGATACGCACCTTCAGGTCGTTGGCGTAGACCTGGCAGGGCCGGCCCTTCATCTGGATGCTCAGTTCCCTGGCGATGTTGACCACGATGGCGTTGTGCTCGACGCTCGCCCCGGTCATGGCGAATACCTCGCCGTCCAGGTATTCGCTGCGCCCCTCCAGGGACGCCCGCTCGTCTTCCAGCCATTCCTCGAAGGTCAGTTGCAGCTTGGGTTGCAGGGACATGGGGCAACTCCGCGGTCGGGGATGGGGCGGATTATAGACGCCCGAGACGCTCGTCACGCGGATCGATACCGACCGGCTGCGTGAGGCCCGGTCCGGCCGGACCGCGCCGATCGGTGAGGTGCTCAGAATGGACTTCCTTGCGTGAGCGGGGGCTGGGCGCGATACGGCGCGGCGTTGTACGCGCGCCCCGTCGCGGCTAAAGCCGCTCCCACAGGCGCCGTGGCCGTCGGGTTCGGCTTCGCTAACCCGACCTACCCAACTACGCCGGATCAGCGTCAGGTCAGGCCCCGGCGCGGCCCGCGGCGGACCCATCCGGCCAGCAACCCGAGGCCGAGCAGCAGCAAAACGGGAGGCTCCGGCACTTGCAGGGGCTCGGCATAGAGGAAGTCGTCCATCACCACGACGTCGTCATTGGGATTGCCGAGGGTACCATTGGATGTGATGGTGTTGAGGCCCGCGGTGATGCGGACACGGCCGATGCGCTCGCCGGCATTGGCCACGGCGCCCAGAAACGACAAACCCTGGTTCCCCGCTTGCAGGGCGTCGTGGGTAAAGATGGCCGCTCCGTCCTGATCAAAGAATTCGACCTTGGCGGAAATGGTCTCGACATCCACGAAGATCAGGCCAAAGGCGCTGGTGGTGGCGGCGACGCTGGTGCCGGGCAGGAAGAACGAGACATCCGTGATATTGCTGCCGACTGCGGTGAACAGCCGCTGGGCGCTGAAGGTCTGGAACTCGGTTGGGAAGCCGAACAGGACGGGGGAGCTTTGACCCGAGTTCGCGCTCACCAGGAAGCCGGTGCCGGGGGTGCTGAACTCGACGCCGCGCGGCGAGCTGTTGTTGAAGAAGTTGCCGGGCATCAGGGCGGAGTCGGCGAAGGTATCGGGGACCCCGTCCCAGTTGATCTCCCGGCGCTGCCCGCCGAAAGAACCATTGGCCCCGGCACTGGTGCCGCCGCCGACGGCGGTCCGGAACCCGTCACGGGCCGAGGTGATCGCGGCGGCACCGGCGCCCGCCGCCTCGAAGACGACAAAACTTCCCTGGGCGGCGGATGCCGAGAGCAGCAACACCGCGGCGAGCATAGGTAGGCGTAGCATGGTCGAGTCCTCATCGATAAATCGCCGGCGCCTTGGTTGCAGCCCGACACCGCATTTCTGAGGATACGAATCGGAAATTCAACCACCCAAGACCGGATGTTGCTAAGATACTTGCCAGGCAGAAAATTCAGGCAAAAACCGCCGACGGCACCGGGGCACAGCCAAGGTCCACCGATGTCCGTGCCGGGTCGGCACCAAGGACCAACCGCCCCAAGACCGGGGACTGTCCTGATCACCGCACGAAACTGCAGGGGGATGCCCTAGCGCTGGCCGCCGGTCGCGGCGGCCTGCCGGCCACGGTGCCGCGGCCTGCCACCTGGTTAGGATCCGTGTAGCAAGGATTTGGCGTTGAAGATCGCCCGCCGACTCAAGCGTGCCAGCCCCAAGGCATCCCCGCCGCCCGCGCGTCCGCGCCCGATTGGCTTCGCGCCGGCCACCCCCCTGGCAATAGGCGTTACGTACAGCGCCGCGTAGACCGCGGGAGTGCTGTAGCGGCGCGCCGGACCTTTACCACCGACGAACCGAATGCGGGAACACCGCGAGTGCCCGGCGGCGCCGTGTCAAGCGACACCAGGAACTGCCCCCTGGCGACCCCACAGAACATTTCCACGGATCAACACTAGGTTTTTTCCTACAGCAGCACGGGAGCACCGATGAAAACTCAATCATTTGGAAATCAACGCGGTATTCTGACTCTGATGCGCATCGTTCGCGTCGGTTCCTTACTCGTGTTCCTGCAGACGGCCTCCGGCTGTGCGGTCTACATGGCCGCCAACCAGCCACCGCAGAAGAATCTGGCGGTCCTCTCGCCCGGGACGTCTCGCAGCCTGGTCATCGCTGAGCTTGGTTATCCGATTTCGACCAAGAAAAACGGCGATCAGCGGGTCGATGTCTTTTCCTTCACTCAGGGCTACAGCAAAGGTGCCAAGGTGGGACGCGCCTTCGTTCATGGTGTTGCCGACGTCTTCACACTCGGAATTTGGGAGGTGATTGGAACGCCCGCGGAAGCCGTGTTCAACGGTGATAAGATCGTTATTGAAACGACCTATGACGTCGACGACAAAGTCCAGAAAGTCACTGCACTGGACCGAAGCGGCGCGGCACGACCTACCGAGCTGTCGTCAGGAGCACGGCCACGCTCGGAGCCACTATCGGAATAAGCCTCTATGGCCTCCGGTAGCCATCCCAGACAAGCGCTGGCGGAACCGCTGCGCGTTCCGCCCTACCGGCCTACCGGCCTCGCCTTCTTCAAGCGCCCCGCCCCCGGAGCGCCTCGAACGCCATCGACCCGGCACCGAATCCGGGGTCGAGCAGCCGCATACCATAGGCGCGCACGTCCGCACCCTTGAGCATCAGTGCGCCATAGAGGTCGGCGGTCAGCGGCTCGCCCGTGGCGAGGCGCACCGCCTCGACATGACCCGCGCCCTCGAAGGCGGCGGCGGCCTGGCCGTCCAGTACCCTGATGCCGCGGGCGCAGAGCGCGGCGCGCACCAGGTCGGCGGTCTCGGGCTCCAGGGTGCTGGACATGACCCAGTCGCGCTCCACCAGCGTCACCGCGAGCCCCAGCGCGCGCAGGACCAGCGCGACCTCGACGCCGATGAAGCCGGCACCGACCACCAGGGCGCGCCGCGCCTCGCCGCGGCGCACCCGCTCGACCAGGGCGCGGGCGGCGGTCAGGGACTTGAAGTTGCAGAGGCCGGGAAGGTCCGCACCGGGCAGCGGCGCGTAGAGCCGACTGCCGGTGGCGATCACCAGGCTGTCGTAGGCGAGGCTGGTCCCATCGGCAAGGGTCACGCGCCGCTCGCCGGGGTGCACCGCGCGCACCGCCTGGCCGCGCCGGTGCGTGACGCCGAGCCGCTCGAGTGCGTCGCGGCCCTTCCAGAACAGGGTGGATTCGCGTCCGGTGAGGAAGTGGTCCGCCAGCGCCGGGGGCGAATAGGGCGGGTGGTCCTCGTCGGAGACCATCTCGATGTCACATGCGGACGCACCGGCCCCGGCGAGTCGCTCCAACTCGCGCAACCGCTCGGCGACCGCGAGCCCCGCCGGACCCGCGCCCAGGATCAGGAGGCGCATGGCGGCACCGTCCCGGTGGGGCTGAGCAGTGCGGCGATCAGTCCTTCGAGCGCCTGCATGAAGGCCGAGTCGGCGGCGGCGGGGGCGAGCAGCGGCTCGACCCCGGGCTCGGCGGCGCGCAGCGACTCGTCGTAGGGCAGGAGATGGACGGAGGCGAAGGGGAATGCGCCCTCGGCAGCGAGGCGCGATTCGGCCCGCGCGCGCTCCCCGGCATCGCGCACCCGGTTGACGGCCAGATGCACCGCCGGGATGCCGAGCCCCTGGGCCAGGCGGGCCGAGTGGGCCGCGACCTGGATGCCGTTGAAGGTCGGGTCGGCGACGACCAGGGCGTGCTGGAAGCCGCGGGCGAGCGCCCGGCCGAAGTGCTCGACGCCGGCCTGGGTGTCCATCAGGATCAGCTCGCCGCGGCGCAGCGCGACGGCCTCGGCGACTCCGGCGAGCAGCGCGTTCTCCGGGCACAGACACCCGGTGGCGGGCTGCACCGTGGTGCCCATGACCATGAGCTGCACGCCGTCCGGGGCGGCGACCGCGAAACGCTCCACCGCGTCGCCGGCATCCGGGTTCAGCCGGAAGAGAAGGCCCCAGCCGGACCCGGGACCGGCCCCGGTCTTCTCCTCGACATAGGCCTGGTTGCGGCTGATCGGCACCAGGGCGCGGGCCTGGGCCTCGGGCAGGCCCAGCACATAGGGCATGGAGAAGCGATGCTCTGTGGGGTACAGGAGAATCCGGGGCGCTACGCTAACCTCGATTACGACAACGACAACGACAACGACAACGAAAATGGCGCTATGCGCGGTCTCTATAGAAATTGTTTAACTTATACGTGAACCGCTGCTGAACTTCTGTTTCTGGAGTCCAAGGCTTCAGCCTTGGCGCCCCTCCAAGGCTGAAGCCTTGGACTCCAGGAGGTGGTGCGGCGCCTGACCTGGCGGCAGTGCGAGGCCCGCGAGGCAGCGCCGCCTTGCCCGCGGACCTGCCGCAGCGGCCGGTGTCAGACGCCGCCGACGTCCACCAGCCCCAGGAGTCGACCTTGACGGCGCCTGGATTGCGCATCGGCATCAGTGGCCGCATATTAGCGCCCACTGATGGGCCACCTGGCCTGCAACCACCTCTCGAGGGCCTCGCACCATGGCCAACCCCCAACTCCCCGGCGGCCTGGCCGTCCCCAGCAAACGCCTGGCCCGACTCTGGCACCTGGGCCGCGCTACCGGCGACCTGGCGGCCGGGGTGGGCGTGCGCGGCTTGATCGAACTGGCGCTGAACCGCGACGGCGGGATGAGCCGGGTCCAACTCTCCGCCGCGCACACGCAACGCTTCACCGATCGCCTGGCGCGGATGCGCGGGGCGGCGATGAAGATGGGTCAACTCATGTCCCTGGACGGCTCCGACCTGCTTACCCCGGAGGCCGCCGAGATCATGGCGAGCCTGCGCGACCGCGCCCAGCCGATGCCGCTGGGGCAGGTCAACGAGGTCCTCTCGGGCGAACTGGGGGCCGACTGGGACAAGCGTTTTCGCCGCTTCAACTTCACCCCCATGGCCGCCGCCTCCATCGGGCAGGTGCATCGCGCCGAGACCCGTGACGGCCGGCACCTGGCCATCAAGATCCAGTTTCCCGGGGTGCGCGAGAGCATCGACAGCGATCTGGACAATTTCGCCTTCCTGGGGCGCACCCTGGGGCTCGCGCCCAAGGGCCTGAACCTGGAGCCGGTCCTGACCGCGGCCCGCCACCAACTCCACCAGGAGGCCGATTACGTGGCCGAGGCCGATGCGCTGGAGGCCTACGGGGCACTCGTCGGCGACGACCCCGACTTTTCGGTACCCAAGGTGCACCGGGACCTCTCCAGCACCCGGGTGCTGGCCATGGACTTCGCCGACGGCATCCCGGTCGATCAACTCACCGGCCAGGCGTTTCGCCAGGTGGAGCGTGACCGTGCCGCCACCCTCCTGGTCCACCTGCTGCTGCGCGAGCTGTTCGACTTCGCGCTGGTGCAGACCGATCCCAACTACAGCAATTTTCTCTACCAGGCCGAGACCCGCAAGCTGGTCCTGCTCGATTTCGGTGCCACCCAGCGGGTTGCCCCCGCGCTGGTCGGGTACTACCGCCAGATGCTGCAGGCGTCCGTCGTCGGCGACACGGAAACGGTGCGCCAATGCGCCCTGGCCCTGGGCTATCTGGACCCTGGCGCCTCCCCGGAACAGGTCGCGAGCATCGCCGGGTTGATCGCACTCACCGGCGAGCCGCTGCGCCACTCGGGACCCTATGATTTCGGGACCTCCGATCTCTTCGAGCGGATCTATGTCGGCGGCCGGGACCTCTTCTTCCAGGACGCCTTCGGCCACGCCCCCGACCCGGCGACCTTCTTCCTGCACCGCAAGTTCGTCGGCACCTTCATGCTGTGTCGCCGCCTGCGGGCACGGGTGGATTTGAATGGATTGACGGCGGCCTACGGGTGACAATCGAGGTTGTCCCCGGCGTGGCCCGGCGCCGATCCGGGTTGACAACCCTTTGTCGCCGACCACCTCGTACAGACCAAGCCGCCAGGCCAGGAGCCCAATGCGCGTCCATCCGTTTCGCAGTGTCCTGCTCGCCTCTCGACGTGCGCTCCGACACCCGCAACACCGAGCGGATCGTTTATCGCTATGAATACGGCGCGCTGCCTGACCAGGGCTTCGGCATCAATCAGCGCAGCCTCGTGGTCCCCGAGCCGCACGGGATCTTAGGGCTCGGCCTCGTCGTGCTGATCGTCCGGCGCCTCGACGCGAAGGCGCGCCGCTGATCGGGGCCCCAGGGCCGATCCGGAACTGCCATTCAGTTAAGCCTCATTTCCAGTCCGGCCAGGCCTGGGAGCGCCGCACCCCAGTGCGGCGCGATCTCGCAGGAAACCCCGCCGGTGTGGGTTCGCCAGAGGCCGCGCCGCACTGGGGTGCGGCGCTCCCAGTAGCCGAGCGGCTTAACTTAATCGCAGTGAAGGCCGATCCCGGGGATATCGAAACTGATGTGGGTTGGCGTGATCGTCGATTGTAGATACCGTGATCGCCGTCAAGCCCGTAGGGCGGAGGCCGACAGGGCGATCCGCCATTACGAGAGCCGCCGGGTGGCGGCACCGATGCGCGTTTCGCCCTACGCGGGCTTGGCATCCTGAAGCTGCCAATAGCTTGTATTCCCACGACGGGAGGGCTCCTCTGCGCCAGTGCTGTTCATGGCTTCTCCTGTGGTCTAGTCAGCCTGACCAGGCTCTAGTCCCTGGTGCGATGCGGGTCAACCGTTGGGGGTGAGCCGGTCGATCGCCGTAGTCGATAGCCGGAGGGCGGATGCCCACCAGTCATGATCAGGCCAATGGGCCGACTGCGAGGTCTATGGTCCGCACAGCGGACCCTACGGGCGCAGAGCCGTAGGGTCCGCTGTGCGGACCAGCGACCTCAAGTCCGGCAGGGTGGCCGGGGTGATCATCAAGGCCTCCAGCGGGCGATCCGCCTGGACCCGCGCCGCCGCGAGCCGGAACCGCTATGCGTTCGGCCCAACGCGGGCTGCAACCCCAGCCCCAACTCGGCATAATGACGAGACCCTGCCCGCCCACCGAAGCCGCGGCCCCGCGCCGCCCGGGGATGTCCGTGCCATTCGAGCTTGCCCGCCGCTACAGCCGACTGCCCCGCTGGAGCCGCCTGTGCCTCCAGGCGCTCGCCGCCGCCCTGGGCACCGGGCTTGCGCTCGCCGTCTTCGCCCTCCTGGCCACGGGGGAGGCGGAATTCCGGCCCTTCGGCCAGGACTGGCGCTGGCTCTCGCTCACCTGCTTCGCCGCGCTCAACCTCGTCGCCGCGGTGCTCGGCAACCGCGCCTACGACGCCTACCGCACCTGGGAGGACGCGCGCCTGCCGAGCGCCGGGGAGTTCTTTCGCAACCATGCCCTGACCCGACTGGTGGGCCAGAGCATCGGCATGACGCTGCGCGCGTGCGAGCCCGAGCTACCGGACGCCGACGCCCGCACCGTCCACCGCCTGGCCGAGCGCGCCGAGCGCGACTGGCCGGAGATCGCCGCCCAGGAGCACGCCCGGGAGCGGCTGCCGGAGATCCGGGACGACCGGCTGCTGGCCTTCGTGCGCGACCCCCAGCGCCCGGCCCTGAGCGACGACCAGGTGGCGGACCTGCTGGCCCTGCTGCACCCCGACGACCTGGACGAGGCCCCCGAGTTCGCCGACCCCGCGACCGGCCCCAGGGTGCGCCAAGCCATCGCGCGGCGCTTCGGCGAGGCCCTGCGCCAGGCGCTCAAGCGCGACTTCGCCCACCGCGGCGAGGCCGCCTATGGCATGTGGCTCGACATTGCCGGAGAACTCCTGGCCCAGGGCGCCGCGGGCCTGCCCAGCACCGACGACAACGCCCGGGCGCTGGAGTCCGTGCGGGTCACCTTGAGCCTCGGTCTGCCCGTCGCCGGCGCCGACGCGGCCGAGATCCGCGCGCGCATGGCGGCGCAGGCCGAGCGTCTGGACGGCGTCTACCGCGCCGTGCGCGCCGAGGGCCGCGCCTCCCGCCGACTGCACGGGATCACCCATGGGCGTTTGGCCCTGGTGGCTCTGCTGGTGGTCGCGGTCGGGCTCTCCGGCTGGCACCTGCACCAGCGCACCCAGGGCACCCTGGAGGCCGGCCAGCAGAGGTCCGACGCCCGGCTCGCCGCCATCGAGGCCCAATTGCGCGAGGCCCTAACCCCCAAACAGGCCGGGGAGGACCCCACCCAACGCCAGCTCCCCCCCGAGTTGATCGCCAAGGCCCGAGAGCTTGCCGAGCGCGGCAACACAGAGCAGCAGGCGGTGGCCGCCATTGCGCTCAAGCAGCACGCCGAGGCCGACCGGCTGATCCAGGACCTGAAGCGTGACCCACTCGCCGAGACCTTCCGGCTCCTGACCCTGGAGGGCGGCAATTGGTACAACGCAGGTGAGTTCGACCGGGCCATCGGGCCCTTTGAGCAGGCGCTGGCGCTGCGGCCCGAGGAGCCCGCCGCGATGAACAACGCAGCCATCGCCCATGTGCAGGCCCGCCTGGGGGACATTGCCGCCCATCAGCGCGAGGCCATCTCGCTCCTGACCCAGGCCCAAGGCACCTGGACCCGCGAGGCCCACCCGGCGGAGTGGGCCGGGACCCAGAACAACCTCGGCCTCGCCTGGGCGGATATGCCCATCGGCGACCGGGCGGAGAACTTCGGCAAGGCCATTGCGGCCTACGGGCTGGCCCTGGAGATCCAAACCCGCGAGGCCAACCCTGAGGAGTGGGCCATGACTCAAAACAACCTCGGCAACGCCTGGCTGTTCATGCCTACCGGCGACCGGGCGAAGAACCTCGGTAAGGCTATCGCGGCCTATGGGCTAGCCCTAGAGGTCCGCACCCGCGAGGCCCACCCGGCGGGCTGGGCCACCACCCAGAACAACTTGGGCCTCGCCCGGGCGGACATGCCCACCGGGGACCGGGCAGAGAACCTCGGCAAGGCTATCGCGGCCCACGGGTTGGCCCTGGAGGTCTTTACCCGCGAGGCCCACCCGGCTGACTGGGCCATGACCCAGAATAACCTCGGCAACGCGTGGGCGCAGATGCCCACCGGCGACCGGGCGGAGAACCTCGGCAAGGCCATCGCGGCCTACGCACTGGCCCTGGAGGTCCATACCCGCGAGGCCCACCCGGTGGACTGGGCCTCAACCCAGAACAACCTCGGCATCGCCTGGCAGTTCATGCCCACCGGCGACCGGGCGCAGAACCTCGGCAAGGCCATCGCGGCCTACACCCTGGCCCTGGAGGTCTCGACCCGTGAGGCCCACCCGGCGGACTGGGCCTTGACCCAGAACAACCTCGGCAACGCTTGGCGGGACATGCCCACCGGCGACCGGGCCGAGAACCTCGGCAAGGCCATCGCGGCCTACAAGCTGGCCCTGGAGGTCCGAACCCGCGAGGCCCAGCCGACGAAGTGGGCCATGACCCGCTTCAACCTTGGAGTGGCGTATTGGGCCCGGGAAGGCATGGGCGGGGGCTGGCCGGACCTGAGACTGGCCATCGCCTCGGTGCGGGCGACCGAGAGCGTCGTCACCGAAGCGGATTTCCCCTACGACTACCGCAACCGAATCGCCCCGGCGCTCCAGGCGCTCCGCACTGCCTGGCTCCAGGATGGCCACGGCACCCAGGCCGAATTCGACGCCATCCCCCCGGCCGAGTAGGGGCGAGCGCCGGTCTCGCCGGACCGCAAGGTGCGCTGGTCTGCTGGCGGTGGGGCAGACCAGCGGAAGGCGCACGCAGTTGCGCCACGGCGGACACGGTGAGGGCATGGAAAGGTCGCAGCACGCGCCGATGCCCGCCAGGCGATCCGCCATAGCGCCAGCCGCGGGGGTGGCGCAACCGCTGCGCATTCAGCGCGGGCTTGCCCCAACTGAATCTCAATACTTCGGAGCCAGCCCCGCCTGCTAGCTCACCAGATCACGCCGTTTTACGGACAAGCTCCAACTCCACTGGAAGTTGTTCAAGCAAGGCGTTGCCGACCGGAATCTCTCGACCGAGGTCTTGGTATGCCAGAACCATCTCGCGCAACGCATCGCGGAGCATTGCCCGGCACTCTTCCAGATTGGCGCCTTCAGTGACGACCTCAGGCCAGTCGATCAACTGACCCATGTAGCCGCCGTGAAGGCAGGTGTATCGTGCTGTGTAGGTTTGCAGCATGGCGGTTGGCTCTGGTCGGGACGGGATTGGATTGGACGCGCATCAGGCGACGTGGGCGAGGGTCTCGCCCGAGACGACGAGCCGGGCGTATTGCAGACAGGCGGCCAGGTCCTCGGACTCAAGCTCGGGATGGTCCGCCCGGATCTCGGCCGCGGTCATACCGGCCGAGAGCAGATCAAGCACCGCCTCGACCGGCCAGCGCATGTGCCGAACGCAGGGTTTGCCGTGACAGATCTCGGTGTCGATGGTGATGCGGTCGAGGAGAGACATGGCCAGCATTTCAGCGATCTAGATGCGGGCGATGGTACTCGGGCGCCGACGGGACCGCAAGCTGCCGGGCAAGCGCCACCGCCGCGACCTTTCCCCAACGCTGCCGAGCGCTTCGGCGAGTCGTGCGACGCCCCGACAGCCTATGGTCGCCGGGACCGAAAAGCCGGACAATGACCGTCGCCCCGCTCAGCCGTCGAGACGAAAATGCCCAATCCCCAATTGCAGTTGGCGCAAGACCTCATCCGCGGCACGGATCTGAGTGTCTTCCTGACCGGCAAGGCCGGTACCGGCAAGACCACCTTCCTGCACCGGCTGAAAGCGGACCTGCCCAAGCGCACGGTCGTCACCGCCCCGACCGGGGTGGCCGCGATCAATGCCGGCGGCGTGACCCTGCACTCCTTCTTCCAACTCCCGTTCGGACCCTTCGTGCCCGGCGGGGAGGTCCAGCGCCAGGCGGCGGAGCGGCGCTTGAGCCGGCAGAAGCGCGAGCTGGTCCAGGGCCTGGATCTCCTCATCATCGATGAGATCAGCATGGTCCGCTGCGACCTGCTCGATGCGGTCGATTTCGTGCTGCGCCGGGAGCGCCGCAGCGAGCGGCCCTTCGGCGGCGTCCAGCTCCTGATGATCGGCGATCTGCATCAGCTCGCGCCCGTGGTGCCGGGGCAGGACTGGGCCATTCTGCGGGAATTCTATGAGTCCGCGTATTTCTTCGGCAGCCGGGCGCTGCAGGCGACCGAGGTGGTGCCCATTGAACTGGAGCACATCTACCGCCAGTCCGACGCGGACTTCATCGCGCTGCTCAATTGCGTGCGCGACAATCGGCTGGACGATGCGACCCTGGAGCGGTTGAATTCACGCTATCTGCCCGGGTTCCAGCCCGGGGAGGCGGCGGGCTATATCACGCTGACGACGCACAACCAGGGCGCCGATCGCATCAACGAGACGCACCTCGACGCGCTCGCCGCCAAGTCATTCACCTTCGCCGCGAACATCCAGGGCGACTACCCGGCGCACAGCTTCCCGACGGCCGAGAAGTTGACCCTGAAGCAGGGCGCCCAGGTCATGTTCGTGCGCAACGACGGCGCACCCGAGAAGCGCTATTTCAACGGCAAGATCGGCACCGTCACGCACCTTGGGCGCGAGCGCGTGGTGGTTCGCTGCCCCGATGAGGAGGACGCGATCGAGGTCGAGCCGGTCACCTGGGACAATATCCAATACCGCCTCGATGACGAGACCAAGGCGATCACCGAGGAGGTCATCGGCCGCTTCACCCAATACCCGTTGCGCCTGGCCTGGGCCATCACCATCCACAAGAGCCAGGGCCTGACCTTCGAGCGGGCCATCGTCGAGGCCGGGGCCGCCTTCTCCCACGGGCAGGTCTATGTGGCCTTAAGCCGCTGCAAGACCTTCGAGGGGCTGGTGCTCGGCACCCCGATCCCGCGCCGGGCGGTCATGACCGACCGGGTGGTGGCGGACTATGTCACCGAGGCCACCCGCTACCCGCCGACCCAGGACCGGATCGATCAGGCGCGCAGCGCCTACCAGCAGCGCCTCCTGCTGGAATGCTGGGACTTCGACGAGCTCGGCGCCCGCTTGCGGCGGCTGCTCGGGCTGCTGCGCGACCACCGCCAGGTGATCGACGCGAACGGCATGGAGGTCATCGACGCGCTGGAGCGCCAGACCCATGAGGCGGTCGTCGCCGTCGCCGCCAAGTTCCGGGGCCAACTGCGCTCGCTGTTCCGGGAGGACCGCACCCCGGAGGACGACGAGCGGGTGCAGGAGCGCCTGCGCAAGGCGTCCGCCTGGTTCTCCGAGCACCTCCAGCAGGGGTTGTGCCCCTGGCTCGCCGCCTTCTCGTTCGGGACCGATAACAAGGCGCTGCGCAAGTCGCTCGGCCAGGCCGTCGACGACCTGCGCCAGGAGTTGGCACTCAAGACCGCCGGCGTTGCGAGTTGCCGGGAGGGGTTCGCGACGGCCGCTCATCTGGGCGCGCTCGCGAAGGCGCGGATCGACGCCGAGCCCAAAGGGCCGCCGACCGGGCAAGGGTTTGCGCCGCGGCCCGGCGCTGCCGAGGATTCCGGACTGCTGGGGGCGCTGCGGCGCTGGCGCGACCAGAAGGCGGCAGAGGAAGAGCGCGCGGGCCTCGAGCGCTATCGCGTCCTGACCCGCGCCGTGCTCAGACAGATCGCCGCCACCCTGCCCCAGGACCCGAAGACGCTGGCCGCCGTCAAAGGCCTGGGCAAGCCCTCCGTCGCGCGCTATGGCCCGGAGATCCTGGGCCTCGTCGCCGACTGGTGCCGCGGCCAGGGGATCGAGGCCGCGACCGCGGACGATGCGGCGCAAGACGATACAAAACTCATCAGCTATCGCCTGTATCAGGAGGGCTTGAGCATCGAGGGGATCGCCGGCCGCCGCTCGCTACAACCCAACACCATCGCGGGCCATCTGGCCCACTATATCCGCTCCGGCGAGCTCGCCGTCACGGACTTCATCGATGAGGAGAAGATCGCGCGGATCAGCGCCGTGCTTGCGCAGACGGGGCCGGAAGAACGCGGGCTGGTCAAGCAGAGGCTCGGCGATGACTGTTCCTATGGCGAGATCAAGATGGTACAGGCCCATCTGGCGCGGGCGCGCTGACCCTAAATCCGGCAATTGCTCTCACAAAGACTGAACTGAAGGTACCTTCACCATGATTTCTCAGGTACTCCTGCTCCAGCGCACCAGGGCGTTTACGATTGGATGAAAAAGCGCAATACCTGCCGGGACGCTGCTTGCCTGAACAAGGTCTACTCGCAACGCGTCGCTGAACTGGCGCGCGAAGGCGCCCCGGCCGCACCAGGCAGCAGCCAGGCGGCTGACCAGCGATCACTGCCGGTCGGCAAGCAAGCCGATATCCAGGACGCGGGCGAAGCGATACGCATCGGCGCCGTGAGCGACGCGGCAATGGTTTCCGGTTGCAGCTGTACGGTAAACCCAGTGTTGGCGAATGGCAAGATCGACGCTGGTCGCTGTATACTATTCGATGATTTTTCCGATGTAACAATCAAGCTCGAGAAGGGCGCCCGGCGACAGAGGATACAGGGGAAGGCGGTATGTGGCTTCGCGACGCCGTAAGGGGACGGTCCTCATGCGCACACTGACCAAGGTCCTCGCGTGGCTGTCGACGCTCACGCTGCTGCTGTTCGCCGGGCTCGCCGTCCAGGTGGTCCGCGACAGCCGGCCCCTGGTTCCCCAGGACCGCACCCTGACCGGCGCCGAGCGGCTCTGGGCCAGCCAGTGGCTGGCCGCGGCCACACCGCGCGACCGGCGCGACGGGGAGCGCGTCACGCTGACCCTGTCCGAGGACCAGGCCAACACCCTTGGCGCCTATCTCATCGACCGCGTCGGCCCTGGGCGGGTCGCGGTGCGTCTGGAGCGCGACCGGGCGCGCCTGGTCGCCTCCCTGGGCCTGCCCTGGGACCCGCGGGGGCGTTTCATCAATCTGGATCTGAGCCTGGTGGCGGGTGAGCGACTGCCGCGCATCGAACGGGCGCGCGTCGCCGGCCTGCCCCTGCCCCAGGCGTTGGTGGAGACCCTGGCGGAGCGCCTGACCGCGGCCCTGGACCAGTCACGCCTGATACAGCGCGTGGCAATCAAACCGGACCTGGCGCTCCTGACCTACGAATGGCACCGCGAGGCCCTGGCCGAGGTCGGCAGTGGACTGGTGTCGGCCGACGAGCGGACACGAATGCTGCGCTATCAGGGGGAACTGATGCGCTACGGCGCCGGCCGTCCCAAGCGCGCAGCGATCCCCCTGCCAGTCCTGCTCACCCTGGTCCTGTCCGCGGCCGGTCGGCAGGACGACGCCGTGGCGCCGACGGAGAACCGGGCGGCCATCCTCGCCCTGGCCGCGTATGTGAATCGCCAGGGCATCCGCGATCCGGACCAGCCCGACGCCGCGCCCCCCCGTGCGGTCTTCCGCACCGTGGAACTGCGCGGACGCGCCGATCTGGCTGCGCACTTCATGACCTCGGCGGCCATCACGGCCGGGGGCGGCAATACCCTCGCGGACCTGGTGGGACTCTACAAGGAGCTGTCCGACTCCCAAGGCGGCAGCGGATTCAGCTTCGCGGACCTGGCCGCGGACCGGGCGGGCACCCGCTTCGGCGAGGTCGCGACCGGCGAGCGCAAGTCCGCCCGGCTGGTCCAGCAGGCCGCGGCGAGCGGGCTGACGGAGGCCGACATAATGCCGTCCATCGACGGACTGCCGGAGGGTTTCAGCGCGGCGGCCTTCGCGGCCGCCTTCCAGGACACCAAGGGCCCGGCCTACCGGCGCCTTACCGATCACATCGAGCGGCGCATCGACGCCCTGCCCTTCATGCAGTCGGCAACCCGCTGAGCCGCCGCGAACGCCGGGAGGCGAAGATCGAGCTGTTGCGTAGCGACCTCACCGGCAAGTTCGTGCTGCTGCAGTGGATGCTCGGCCTGATGTTGGCCGGCGTCGCCTCGCTGGTCATCAAGTCGTTTTTCTGAGGATCGTCAGGGTGTACGCGCGACCGCCCACACCTCCACCGACCGTGCCCCGGCCAGGCGCAGCACCCGCGTCAACTCATTGACGGTACTCCCGGTGGTCAGGACGTCGTCCAGGATGGCGACCTGCCCCCACGCACAGGGCGTCAGCGCCGTGAAGGCGCCGCGGATGTTGCGCCGACGGGTCGGCTCGTCCAGACCGGCCTGGGGTGGGGTAGCCAGGACCCGGCGGCAACACGCAACATCGAGCGGCAGGTCCAGCACGCGCCCGACCACGCGGGCGATCTCCACCGCCTGGTTATAGCCGCGCGCGGCCAGCCGCCCGGGGTGCAGGGGCACCGGGACCAGCGCCTGCGGCAGCGGCGCGCCCCGGCGCTGCACCGCATCCGCCAGCAAGGCGCCGAGCAGGCGCGCGTGGTTGAGCCGGCCGCGGAATTTCATCGCCCCGACCAGGGTCGGCAGCGGCGTCTCATAACGCAGCGCTGCGAGCGTGCACGCGCTGGGCGGCGGGCGCCGCTGACAGGCGCCGCAGAGGCTGCCCGGCGGCCGCGGCGCCGCGAAGGGCAAGGCGCACCGGGGACAGGCGTCGCGGTTGTAGGGCAGGTCCGCCGCACAACCCTCACACAGATCACGCCCGTGCGCACCCGGCGCACCGCACAGCAGGCAGGTCGGCGGAAACAGGTCAGTCAGCAGCCGGCCGGGGGCGAGGCGCGCGGATGCCGCTCGGAGCTTCATGATGAGAAGTCGGCTCATAAACCTGAAAAGAGCAATCAGCGATCAGCCATCGACAGCGACGCCAGGCCCGGCCCGGCGGGAGCGGCTTGCGCCGCGGCGCGACCGCGCCGGCCGCCGTCGCCTGCTCGCGGCGCAAGCCGCCCCCACGCACGCCTGTCAGCATCCGGGGTGTTTGGTCTTGCGGCCATGGCCGTTAAGGTAAAATGGGCGCGCCGGGGGACGCCGAGCGCCCCGAGAATCCCGGTGACCACCTGAGGGTCACCACGCCACTGTCGCTGGAGGTCACGCAGCCATGTTGGAGTATGTCTTTTTTCAGGAGGCCCCGCGCAAGCACTTCCAGGAATTTTTGACCGAACAGGGCCTGGCCTGGACCCTGGAGCCCGGCGTCCTTGAGACCCTGGTGGTCGTCGATGAGGCCGGTCTGGATGACGAACTGGCAGAGCGCGTGGAGTCGATGTATGACGAACTCTTCGCCGTGGAAGAGGCCCTGCGGGTCGAGCACGCCGCGCCGCCGCTGCACCCGCACTACAGCAGCGGCCTGACCATCAAGCTCCCGGACGAGCGCAGCGTCTCTATCCAGCTACCCCCGGAACTGGTCGACCGGATCCTCACCGTCATCACCGCGGAAGAGCTCGCGGTCCTGGTGGAGGTGATCGCCCGCACGGTCGCGGACGCCGGTGGCGCCAGGCCCGGAGCGACCTGAGTCACCGCCGGGTCGCAGTACCGCCCGGGGGAACTCCCGACACCAGTCGGGCAATCGCACAAGAGCCGGCGGATTTCTCAATCCCGGGCTCATTGACGAGTAGTATCGGGATCTGCGCCGCCGTAGGCGCGGGCGATGAGTGCGCGGATGGCGGACCCCTGGGCCTCGATGTCGGCCACCAGGGCGAATTGGACACGGGCCTTATGGAGATTCTGGCCGCGGTAGGCGACGCGGAAATAGCGGTCGCCCTCCAGGTGGTCGTTGAGGAAGCGCAGACCCAGTTCAAAGGGCATGAGACGGATGCTGTCGTAGAGCACCGCGACCTCCCCACCGGTCAGGAAGTCGCGGGTCTGCGCCGCATAGGCGCTCAGGATCTGCTCGCATAGCGCAAGGTCGAAACGCACCGTAACACCCTGCGCCGACTCGCCCTGGCGGTTGCAGCAGGAGCGCAGGCAGTCGCCCAAGTCGTGCTGGATCAGACCGGGTTGGACCGTATCCAGGTCGATCAGGGCCAGGGCCTGGCCATTCACGGCATGAAACAGGATGTTGTCGAGCTTCGGGTCGCCATGGATGACCCGCAGCCCGATGCGGCCCGCGGCGAGCGCGTCCTCCAGCACCGGGGCGAGCGCGCCGCGGTCATCGATGAAGGCCATGCAGGCGCACTCGGCCGCGTCGCCCGCGCCCGGCCCCGCCGCCGCGCGCAGGGCCAGATGGCGGGCGAGATAGTCCGGTGTGCGGTGGAAGCCGGGGAGCGTGAGCCCCAGGCGCCGCGGGTCCAGGTCCCGGGTCAGACGGTGGAAGCGACCCAGCGCGCGGCCGACCTGGTGCGCCTGGGCGGCGGTCGTGAGCCGTTCCAGGTTGACGGCGTCCGGGATCAACTCCATCAGGCGCCAGAGGTCCCCCGCCGCGGTCCGCAGGAAGGGGCGGCCGTCGCGCGCCGCCACCAGGGCCGGCACCCGCAGCCCGTCGCGGCCCGCGGTGTGGGCGGCAAGCACGGCGAGATTGGCCATGATCCGCTCGGGCTGCGGAAAGACCCGCTGATTGACACGCTGCAGGACATAGCGCCCGGCGGTCGTGGTGACGGCAAAGGTGTCGTTGATCAGGCCCTTGCCCAGCGGAACCACGGGACCGACGAGGGCCCCGGCGGCGAAGCCCGCAACGATGCCGTGCAGGTCAGGCACCGACCCCGGGGCCTGGTCCGGACCCGCAGTGGTCTGCGCAGGCATTGGTGTCATTGGCGATACCACTTGGGAACGGTTCACGGATAACTTCAACCAGTCCATTAGAGATTGCAGTTGGCGCCGTTGTCGTTGTCGTTGTCGTTGTCGTTGTCGTAATCGTAATCGTAATCGTAATCGTAATCGAGATTATCCTAGTCCCCCGGAATCTCCCGCACCCCGAATTGCATCGCCTCTCCGAATACGACTACGACAACGACTGTGTTTGTGTTTAGCTTATTCTTGCCTCGTTATTGAGACCCCCGGTGCGCACGCAGGGTCAGGGTATCGCCACGCTGGACCAACTCCAGTTGCTTCAGATAACTCATCCCCAGCAGGACCTCGTCCCCCGCCATGTTGGGCAGGACACTGGCGCGCAGGTTGCGGGCCACCAGCCCCCCCAGGTCCACGCTGTCCAGGCGCGTGGCCCAGGTCTGGACCGTCCCGTTGGCGGTCTGACTCAAACCGCCCGGGCGCAACGCCAGACCCAGGCGCCGGGCCAGGGGCAGGGGTAGAGCCACATCCGTGGCCCCGGTATCCAACATGAAGACCACCGGCTGCCCGTTGATCCGCCCGCCGGCCACATAATGACCGGCACGGTTGCGGCGCAACACCACCTGGGGCGCCCCGGTCTGACCGACGCCGGCGACCGGCTCCGGGTTGGGGTTGGCCTGGCGGTCGATAAAGCCCTTGAAGAACAGCACCAACAGGGCGAACCCCACGACCCAGGCCGCGAACAGCATGACGCGGCCGAGGCGCGAGGGGGTATCGTCGAGACTGGGGATGGGGTCGTTCATGACTCCCGGATCTGAACCAAAACCTGGTGTTCCGCCTGATGGTCGTGGTCGTGCGGCAGGGCCGCGGCGAGCGGTTGGCCGGTGGCCACCTGCACCACGGCGACCAGTGGATCGGCCTCACTGGTCGCATGGACCAGGATGCCGTGGCGCGCCAGGCGCTCGATGAAGCCCTGCCCGGCCCCCTGGGTCACCAGGGCCTGGAGTCCGAGCCCGAAGAGCGGATGGTCCTCGCCGTGATAGGCGTGGATCGACAGCTCCCGGGGCAGGTCGAGCCGGTCGATTTCCTGGGGCGGGGTGCCGCTGGCGTCCGTTTCATACACGAGGAAACGGCGCGCCTTGCCGGCATGGCCGGTGATGGTCTTGAAGTTCTGGCTGGTCACGGCGATACGCATGGGGCTGTTCCTGTCGGGGACGAGACGAAGTAACGAGTCGAAAAAAGCGAAACACAACCGGACGCAGCCGCGGCGCCACTATTCCTCGGCGATCCGCCGCAGGTTGGGCAGGTCCAGCACGAACAGATTGGGCTTCGTCTCCACCAGCAGACGCCGCCGCTTGAACTCGGCGATGGTCCGGCTGGTGGTTTCGGTGGTGACCCCCAGCATGGCGCCCAGGTCCTCCCGGCCGAACAAATGACACTCGTCGGGCGCCCCCTCGCGCACCAGGCGCAGCAGGAGCCGCGCGACGCGCTGCCGGGCCGAGCCGGTCGAGAGTTGGGTCAGCCAGGCGTCCGCCTCGCTCAGCGCACGCTGCCAGCGCGCCATCAACTCCCGATGCAGGGTCGGATTTTCGGTACCCAGGT
This sequence comes from Candidatus Thiodictyon syntrophicum, assembly GCF_002813775.1. NCBI lineage: Bacteria > Pseudomonadati > Pseudomonadota > Gammaproteobacteria > Chromatiales > Chromatiaceae > Thiodictyon > Candidatus Thiodictyon syntrophicum. The sequence continues at coordinate 3,166,641 of NZ_CP020370.1, read as the reverse complement.
CGCGCACCATACGGGCCGGAAAGCGGCACACCTCGGTGACCTGCAGGGCCACCGCCTCGTGCTGATAGCAGTCCCCGAGAATGGCCTCCAGCCCCAGCACATCGCTGGTACGCACAAGGCGCACGATGCGCTGACTGCCGTCGGGCAGATACTGGATCAGTTTGCAGGCACCGCTGCGCACGGTGAACATGAATTCACCGGTGTCCCCGGCGTGGTACAGGGCATGGCCCGGCTTCAGCGTAAACTGATCGATGGGATCATGGATGCGCTCGAAGTCGCGCTCCTGCAGACCGGCAAACAGCACCGAGGTCCGCAGGGAGCAGTTGCGACAGTCGGCCTCGCCGGACCAGGCATCCCGCAATGTCACAGTCTTCACCATTTGCTGTTGCGTCTCCTCGATCGTCAGGTCGGCGCGACAGGGCGGTCGCGGGTGTTACTCCCCCAGGAGAACTCATTCACGTCATCCGGTGAATTGCGCGTCCGCAAGCGTCGCAAAAGGGCGGGCGCGGTCACTGTGACCAACTATCCTCACCGCTATCCACCGTCGTGTCATTGTCTTTGTCCCACCACCGCCGTCCGGACGAATCGATTTCGATTAAACCGGCACCGGCCTCGGGGCCGCCGGCGGGGTCAGCCCGAATCACGAATCCGGTTGCCGCAGTCATGGTCGACGCCGGTTCACCAGTAATAGTTATGGCCCATCGGTCCGGGCGCCTTGTGATCGTGTAGTAGGTCACGGTGCCGTCGATCGGCGACTTGGTGAAGGGGAACGAGAATCCGGTTGGGTTGTAACTACCACTCTCGGTATAGGTCCGCTCCATGAACTGGGCGGCCTGCATGAGCACCGACTCGGCATCGGCCCGCCGGGTCTTACTGATCTGGCTGCGGTACGAGGGATAGGCGATGGCGGCCAGGATGGCCACGATGGCGACCGCGACCAGCAGTTCGATCAAGGTAAAGCCGCGACCTGGCCGCGTGCGGCCAAGCGCCCCTGACTTTACCCGCGGCGCCGACAAACCGATCACCTGCGACGACAGCATGGGATATCCCCTTCTAACTTAAAGATTGCAACAGTACGCGCGACCGGGGCGCGACCCACACCGGTGGGTCAGGGTTTGACACACCGCCGCAACCCCACCGCGCCCGCACGCTCAACCACGCCGAGGTCGTGGTGATGCGCCCGCCCGCCGTTCCTGCCCACATCATAGTCGGGACTCGCAAAAGAATCGAACGCCCGCTGACCCTCATCACTGGGGCCGCCCGGGTCGCGGCGCGGGGCGGCATCGCTTCAAGGGCCGTCCCGCCGCGTCCGGCCGCCGGCATGGGGCGTCGTCCCTGACTCGCCGAATACCCGCACGCCACGCCCGTCCGCTCGCGGCTGCGCCTGCCCGCGTGTCCAGTCAAGCCGTTGCGTGAGGGCGACCAGCCGTTGCCGGCGCGTTAGCCCGACTCCCCGAGGGTCCCGGGTTGCGCATCGTGCCACTCGCCGCCCAGGTCGGCGACCGCGCGACCATGATCAGGCCCGGACCTCTCATCCCGCAACCTATTTGGTCAGGGCCATAAAGAGCTGCGGCAGTCGCTCCGGCAGCCGCTCCACCCGGTCGATCACGGTGAAGCGATTGCCGAAGCAGTCGCGGACGTACTGGTCGGCCTGGGCGTCGAGGTTGATACAATAGGTGTAGATGCCCCGCTGGTCGAGTTCCTGTACCGCCCGGTGGGTATCCTCGATCAGCAGGCGCTCGTCCTGCACGTCGATATCGTGGGGCTGCCCGTCGGTCAGGATCAGCAGCAGCTTCTTCTCCGCCTGCCGGGCTTCCAGGTAGTGGGCGGCGTGGCGCATGGCCGCCCCCATGCGGGTGGAATAGCCGGCCTGCATCGCCGCCAGCCGCGCCTTGACCTGCTCGTCCCAGCCCTCGCTATAGCCCTTGATGTGCTGGTAGCGGACCTCGTGGCGGGTATTGGACGAGAAGCCGGCGATGGCGAATTCATCCCCCAGGTGATCGATGGCCCAGGCGAGCAGGGCCACGGCCTCCTGGCTGAGTTCGAGAATGCTCTGGGTACACCCGTCCGGGACCTGATTGAGCGACTGGGACAGGTCGAGCAGGAGCATGACGGCGATGTCGCGCCCGTCGTGGCGGTGGCTCATGTTGATGCGCGGGTCGGGCGTCGCCCCGCCCCGCAGATCGATGAGTGAACGGATGGCGACATCCAGGTCCAGTTCGCTGCCCTCCTCCTGGTAGCGCAGGCGCACGTATTGCTGGGGCTTGAGGAGATCGAGGATCTGCTTCAGGCGCTTGGCCAGCATCCGGTGCTTGGCCAGCAGCGCGTCGATCCGGGCGGGGTCGCCGGACGGGTGCAGGCCCTCATAGAGACTGACCCAGTCCGGGCGGTAGGTCCGGCTCTGGTAGTCCCACTCCGGATAGTGACGCGGCGGCAGGGCCGCGGACTCGTCGGCCGACCGCTGCTTGGGTTCCTCGAAGGCCTCCTCTTCATCGCCCTGCTCGATATAACGCCACAGGTGGCGGTTGTCGTCGCGATAGTCCACCTGCGTGTCGGTGAACCAGATCTTGGGCGAGAGGTCCTGCCCGCGGCGGGTGCGGGCGATATAGGTAATGGCAAGCCCCGCCATGGCCTGGGTGCTGGCCGGACCGGCGGCCAATTCGGCATGAAAACGGGCGACGAAGTCGAGTAGATCGGGGTTGCGGTAGCCGTGGTCGGGGTCGAGGACGGCGCGCGAGAACATGGCGAGACGATGGCGGATACAGGATTCGTGCTCGGGGTCGCAGGCGTCTTCTACCGGCCGGGGGTGCAGGGCCAACAAGAGCCGACGCAACCCCGGGTATTCACGCAGGGCCAGGGTCTCGACCCGGCAATCCTCGAAGGTCTCGACCGCGAGACGCTGAAAGGGGCTCAGGTTGTCCGCCACCAGCGAGCCGCTCCAACGCAAATGGGCCGCGACATGGGCCAGCAGGGCGCGGTAGCGGTCGATCCCGGCCACCCCGTCACGGTCGTCGTAACAGTCCGGGATGCGCACGCCCAGCGCGTCGAAATAGGGCAGCGGCTTGCGCAGTTCGTCGAAGGCATCCGAATAGGGGACGAATGGCCGGCGCTCCCGCCACAGTGCCCGCAGGTAGAGGTCCAGGCGACGCTCATTGTCGATGAACAGGGTACCGTGACGCTCCCGCTGGAGCACGGCCCGGCTATCGGTCGATTGCAGGCCGAAATAGTCACGCTGACGGTCGGGGTGGTCGGAATAGTGACGCAAGCCATACTCGATCCAATTGCTCAGTCCCTGGCAGGTGAGTTGGCCCAGGAGAAACGGGACGCGCTCCAGCAGATCGGGCAGGCCGGGACTGGGGATGGTGGTGTGGAACCCGTGGATCGAGCCGGTGGTGCGCTCCATGAAATCCAGAATCAGGTCGATGTAGCGGCCCAGCAACTCGGCACTGCCCAGGCGCCGCGACGCCTCCGCGATGCTCTGCAGGAAGGGCAGGATCGCCTTGCCGTTGGGACTGCGCGACATCTTCCACACGGTCTGGGAAACGAGGCCCAGGGTCTGCTCGCCGAGCGTGGCGGCGACGTGCGGCAGTTCCTCCAGATAGACCAGGACCGGCTCGAAACCCCGTCCGATGCGGCAGATCAGCGAGGCCCCGTCCAGATAGTCCCTGATCCCCGCCGCACTCAACAGGGTCTGCGCCTCGGCCATCAGGTCGGGAAAGACCTGATCGAGTTGCGGGAAGTTGCAGCGCAATTGCTCGCGGTAGGGCAGGAGGACTTCGGGCGGCAGTGGGACTGGTAGGGACATGGGGCCTCCGGCAGGACTGTTGCGGGCTTCGGGAACTGCGTTCATCCCGATCGCCGAAAAAGAGTTTATCTCACGGAGACACAAAGACGCAAAGAAAGCGGCGGTCAGGCCTTTTTCACGAATTCGGATTTCAACTGCATGGCACCGATCCCATCGATCTTGCAGTCGATATTGTGATCGCCATCGACGAGGCGGATACCCCTGACTTTGGTCCCGACCTTGACGACCGCTGAGGTGCCCTTGACCTTCAGGTCCTTGATCACCGTCACGCTGTCTCCGTCGGCCAGCGCGTTCCCAAAGGCATCATTCACCACCAGCCCTTGGTCAGGGTCTTGCAGTAGCGCATCCCTCGACCACTCATGCGCGCATTCCGGACAGACATACCTGTTCCCGTCTTCGTAGGTGTGTTCCGAGCCGCAGGCCGGACATTGCGGTAAACTGTTCATGCTGCGCCCTATTGTTGAACGGCATAGCGAAGATTCGCTGCCGCTTCTTCATCCGACGCCATCCAGGCCGGAAGCCCTTTCCCGGTGGCCTGGGCGTAAAGACTCTCCGGGGCGATGTCCAGTTCATCGCCCCAGACCAGGGTGCCGGCCTCTTGATCAACCGTGAATTGGCGGAAATACGCGGGGTCCTTGAGGCGCTCAAAGACGCCGCCCCGCGTTAGATACGTGGAGAAGTCGGCAATGCCTCGACTGCCATCGTCGAACTCGATTTCAATGAGGTAACCACCCTGATGGGTTGCCGCCGTCACATCGTGCAGCATGTTGAAACTCCGATCAATTAAGAGGGGCAATCTGCGCGGGGGGGCGGGTCCTTCCTTTCTTCTCGCTCCCACGCTCCAGCGCTCCACCTTATACAGAAGTCCGTAAGTATCTGTTTTTACGAGCTTCGTCACGCGTACCAAAAAGTGCCGTCACATCATAAAATCATAGATTTACGTTGAGCCGGTGACACTTGTGTATAACGAAGAGCGCTCCAGCGTGGGAGCAAGTCGCGACGCTCCAGCGTCGCGGTCGTATACAGGCCGCTGGAGCGCCCAGAACTGCATTCCCACGCGGAGCGTGGGAATGAGGAAAATGCTATGATCCGGCCCAGCATGCGACCCTGGAAGTTGGCAACCACTGACTACTCACGGAGCTTTTCAAGTACCCATTCTCGAACCAATGATTCCCTAGGTAATCCGCGGGACCGGGCGATGCGGGTAACGGCAGCGATCTCTTGGCGTCGCAGATGTATCTTCATCACCGCTTCCGCCTTAGGGGTAAAGACAGGCGCGGCAACAGCTTCAAGCTGATCCTCAAAGTCAGTCAGATCGTGAGTGTCCCAGAATTGGGCCAACTCCTCAATCGAGTCAGTGCGAGGAAGCTCTTGTGTTTTCATCGTCTTTTCGACTGCATAAATCGTTGTTTCTCGGCTTGTGTCATCGGGCGCGCGGTTACCGGATAGCCAGTGCCGTCGGGAAATTGAATGATAACGCAAAAGAGATACCGCCCCGCTGCCGTCGGCCCAAGCACATAATAGACTGGATTGTTACCCTCTGATTTCGCACGTAGTACTAGGGGCTGACCGAAACAGACTTCCTCGACTTCGGTTGGGGTTACATGATGACGTGCGATATGTTCAATGCGGTCCTCAGGCCAGACAAGACTATCAATTTTCATGCATCTTTTTTGTACATTGATAAATACGCGATGTGCGCAATATGTCTCCCAGAACGCCGGGAAGTGGATAGGACGGATTAGCGCAGCGGAGCCCGAATCTCCATCGCCGCGTCGGGTCACCCTACGCTAGGCCGACCTACGAACTTGTTGTATTTCGGTTTTAACTCTGAAATAAAAGTCTCTTCAATGGCACGAATTAAATCTTTTGACTCGGTTTCAATCAATATCGCTCTTATCAACCAATGTTGTAATGCTTCCTTGAACTGAGTGAACTCCTTTTTCTCCTTATCACACCAATCTTTCCGAAACGTGCCTCCCGTATCGTTCGGGGCAAAATTTTGAGTAATACGCTGTTTAAGATCCTGTGAATGTGCCTCGCCAATATATAGAACCGCGCCCGTTGCTTTATCTTGGAAAATATACACGCCATTTCTTCCAACGAGGCCCTGAAAGCACAAGTAGCTATTCTTCGCGTTCGCGTCGCCAAAAGGTTGGATTAAATCGTCGCAAACCCATGTGTTGATTGAGAAATGTGGCATGTAGATTTATACCCTTTCCCAGTATCCACAGTCTTTACATACAACGACACTTCGATCATTCTTCTCTGCCTCTTCAAGCCATCCAAATAGCTTTCCGAGGAACTCGAATATTGCCTTGAGGGCTTCCACAATCAGGATTGGGCTTACCATGCCGCTTGAAGCGGTCATGAAGCTACCGTCACCAGTTTTCTCCGCCATATCTCTTGCCTTGACGGTCACGGTGTTTCTACTGCCGCATTTTTTTCATTGATTACTCATGGTGACTCCTAAAACTGAAGTTTCCGGCTTTTCCAGGGGGGTACCGGAGGGGAGGGGGGTTACGCTGGGGGGATTTTCGGGGGGTTTGCGCAGATCCAGCCAAACCCTGCCAAAACTCCCGCCCCCAAGTGCCTGGCCCTGGAGAGCTTTCAGAACCCGGAAACTTCAGTCCTAAAAATGATTATACGATATCGCGCTCCAGCGTCACGCGAACGTGCGACCCTATCACAATAAGCATTTATCCACCGTGCACGCGGTACTGACACAAACCGCGGCACAGTGCCCGGCGCGCGCACCGGGAAAATGCTTATAGGAAAACCGCATCGATCGCATGGTGCAGTGTCGACCGAATATCCTCATCGTCGGTAATCGGATCAACCAGCGCCATCCGACTCGCCTCCCGCGGTGGGATGCCCTCATCCATCAGATTGGCAGCATAGACCAAAAGGCGCGTGGAGATCCCCTCGTCGAGCCCGTGGCCCTTGAGGTTGCGGGCGGCGGCGGCGATCTTGACCAGGGCGGCGGCCAGTTCCAGGCTGGTGCCGGTCTCGGTGGCGACGATCTGGGTTTCCAGGTCGGCCGGGGGATAGTCGAAGACCAGGGCGGAGAAGCGCTGCTTGGTGGACTGTTTGAGGTCCTTCATCAGGGATTGGTAGCCCGGATTGTAGGAGATGACGAGTTGGAAGTCCGCATGGGCGGTGACGACCTCGCCCTTCTTGTCGAGCGGCATGGCGCGCCGGTGGTCGGTCAGGGGGTGGATGACGACGGTGGTGTCCTGGCGGGCCTCGACGATCTCATCCAGATAGCAGATGGCGCCGATGCGCGCGGCGACCGTGAGCGGGCCGTCCAGCCAGCGGGTACCGGTGGCGTCCAGCAGATAGCGCCCGACCAGGTCCGAGGCGGTCATGTCCTCGTTGCAGGCGACGGTAATCAGCGGTTTGCCCAGGCGCCAGGCCATGTATTCGACGAAACGGGACTTGCCGCAGCCCGTGGGGCCCTTGACCATGACCGGGAGGCGGCGCCGGTAGGCGGCCTCGTAGAGTGCGATCTCGTTGCCCTGGGGCTGGTAGAAGGGCTCTGCTTGGACCTTGTACTGCTCGGTGTCGATGCTCATGGTGACTCGCGGGTTTGCTGGCGGGTGAGGGGTATACCCCTTTTATACTAGGAACGGTTCACTAATAAGGTAAACAAGTCCATTAGGGAATGCGATCGGCGTCGTTGTCGTTGTCGTTGTCGTTGTCGTTGTCGTTGTCGTTGTCGTTGTCGTTGTCGTTGTCGAGATTATCGTAGCACGCTGGATTCTCGCGCACCCCAAATTGCGTCGCTTCTCCGATTACGACAACGACAACGACAACGACCGACAACAAAGGCCCCCGCGGTGCGGGGGCCCAGGTTCCACGGATCAAACGGGATTACTTGTGCTGCGCAGCGGCGCCGAGCTTCTCGCGCCAGCCGGGGTATAGCTTGTCGGCATCGCCCGGGAAGGACACGAAGGCGCGGGCGAACTCCTTGTGGTCCTTGGCGAATTCGATCGGGTCGGCGCCGGCCTTCCAGCACTCGTAGGATTGGCGCAGCGATATCGCGCCGGCGGCCGGGGAATCGATATGACCGTAGGAGCCGCCGCCGGAGGTATTGATGACGTTGCCGTGACCCAGGTTCTCAAAGAAGCCGGGCAGGCGCAGGGCGTTCATGCCGCCGGAGATGATCGAGGTGGTGGGCTTCATGCCGTACCACTTCTGGTAGTAGACCGGGCCCTGGCACTCGTCGCGCTCCAGCATGTAGCAGATGATCTTGTCGGACTGATCGCCCTCCATCTTGCCGTAGCCCATGGTACCGACATGGATGCCCGACGCTCCCTGGAGGCGGGCGATCTTGCCCAGCACGAAGGCGGTGTAGCCGCGCTTGGCCGACGGCGAGGTGATCATACCGTGACCGGCACGATGGTAGTGCAGGTACTGGCCGGGGTACTGACGCCGGGCGGTGGTGATCATACCGGGGCCGCCGACAAAACCGTCGACCAGGAAGGCGACCTTATCCGCATCGGGGCCGAAGGTCTCCAGGATGAAGTCCGCGCGGGCGAGCATCTCGTAATGGTCGTCGGCGGTGATGTTAGCAGAGAAAATCTTGGCCTGACCGGTCTCGTCCTGGGCGCGTTTCATGGCGTCGTAGACCAGCGGGTAGACCTTCTTGGCGGGGCAGAAGACCTGGTTGCCCTGCGGCTCGTCGTTCTTGATGAAGTCGCCACCCAGCCAGAACTGGTAGGCAGCGGCGGCGAAGGGTTCGGGGCGCAGCCCGAGCTTGGGCTTGATGATGGTGCCGGCGATGTAGCCGCCGTCCTTCATCGGGCGGCCCAGGATGCGCCACATGTCGGTGATGTCCTTGGCGGGGCCGTCGAACAACTGGATGGCACGCTCGGGCATGTAGAAGTCGTAGATCTTGCCGTGCTCGATATCGCCCATGCCCTGGTTGTTGCCGATGACGAGCGTCAGGAAGGAGACGATCATCATGCGCCCGTCGGTCATGTTCCGGTCGAACAGCTCGATCGGATAGGCGATGCGCATATCCTCGGTCGCCTCGTCGATATAGTAGACCAGCGCATCGACACCCTTGGTGAAGTCGTCCGTGGTGGAGACCTCAACGTTGGTGCCGGTGGAGGACTCGGCGGCGAAGTGCGCGGCGGCCTCCAGGTAGCCGTAACCGGGCTTGGGCTTCATACGGTAGGCGACGAGGATATGCTTGCCGCCCGCGATCAGGTCGGCTTCGGTCAGGCTGAGGTCGGAGTAGCGCGCGGACTGGTCAAGCGACATGGATTTTTTTCCTGGAGGGTTAAGATAGCCGGGATCGTTTCAGTGGTGCGGGGGGCCGGGCGTCCGGCCCCGTGGGTCGCAAGGGCGCCGCGCATCCACTGAACGGGTAAATTACCTGGATTTTTAGCATAAGTACATTCTAAGTATTTTATGGATCACATAAGCCAGGGGTTATGTCTGGGCGTGCGCCTGCCCGCGGGGGAGACAGTCCTCGCGCGCGGCGGCGGGCCGCCCTCCCCCACCACTGGAGAACATCCATGCACCTGACCCTGCGCCAGCTCCGGGTCTTCGAGGCGGTCGCGCGGCACCTGAGCTACACCCGCGCCGCCGAGGAATTGCACCTGAGTCAGCCGGCCGTCTCCATGCAGGTGCGCCAGTTGGAGGAGGCGGCGGGGCTGCCGCTCTTCGAGCGCCTGGGCAAGGGGGTCGGACTGACCGAGGCCGGGCGCGAGGTCTACAGCTACAGCCGCAGCATCAACCGCTCGCTCCAGGAGATGGACGAGGTCATGCAGTCCTTAAAGGGCGTCAACCGCGGCCGTCTGCATGTGGCCGTGGCCAGCACCGTCAACTATTTCGCCCCGCGCCTGCTGGCGGTCTTCCACCAGCGCTACCCGGGTATCACCCCGCGGCTGGACGTGACCAACCGCGAGACCCTGATGCGCCTGCTCGACAGCAACAGCATCGACATCGCCGTCATGGGGCAGCCGCCCACTGACATCGACGTGGAATCCGAATCTTTCATGGAGAACCCGCTGGTGGTCATAGCCCCGCCCACCCACCCCCTGGTCAGTGAGCGGCTGATCCCGACGGCACGCCTGACGGGCGAGGTCTTCGTGATGCGCGAGCCGGGCTCCGGGACCCGCCAGGCGATGGAGCGCTTCTTCAAGGAGCAGGGGCTCACCATCCGCCACGGGATGCAGATGACCCGCAACGAGGCGGTGAAGCAGGCGGTCCGCTCCGGGCTGGGGCTGAGCGTCGTCTCCCTGCACACCATCGAACTGGAACTGGAGACCGGGCGGCTCATGGTCCTGGACGTGGAAGGCTTCCCGCTGGCGCGCAAGTGGCACCTGGTCTACCGGCGCGGCAAGCGGCTCTCGCCCGCCGCCCGTGCCTTCCGCGACTTCGTGGTCCAGGAGGGGCCGCGGATCGCCGCCCCGGCGCCCTTGCCGACCGCGGAAGCGGCGCCCCCGACACCGCCTGGGCCATTGAGCAAGCCGCAGGAAATTAGACAGGATTAACAGGATTTTTCAGGATTTACAGGATGATCATTGCATGACTTATCCCCCTCTGAAATCCTGTTAATCCTGCGAAATCCTGTCAATCCTGTCCATTTCGTCGCGGCGGGCTCGAACCCTGAGTTTTCTGCGTCGGCGCAGCTTCCCGCCGCGCGAAAAGCCCAGGTCGCGAAGGCGTCGACCCTGCGACCCTTACTGTTATGTTCAACTGTGCCCCGCCGGGGCTGTTGGACTACACTAGGACGCTACCGTCGGCCACGACTGACCGGCGCCGCTAGCGAGACCACCGACCACTATGCCTCACCGGCACCCGCTGCTCCATTCCATCGACAGCCCCGCGGACCTGCGCGCCCTCGCCGAGCCCCAGTTACAGCAACTCGCGGGCGAACTGCGCAGTTTCCTGATCGACTGTGTGTCACAGACCGGCGGCCACCTGGCGGCCGGGCTCGGCGTGGTGGAACTGACCATCGCGCTGCACTACTGCTTCGACACCCCGCGCGACCGCCTGGTGTGGGACGTGGGCCACCAGGCCTACCCGCACAAGATCCTCACCGGACGCCGCGCGCAGATGTGCTCGCTACGCCAGGAGGGCGGGCTCTCCGGCTTCCCCAAGCGCAGCGAAAGCCCCTACGACTGCTTCGGCGTCGGCCACTCCAGCACCTCCATCAGCGCCGCCGTCGGCATGGCGCTCGCCGCCCGGCAGCACGGGGAGCGCCGCCAGGTGGTCGCGGTGATCGGTGACGGGGCCCTGAGCGGCGGCATGGCCTTCGAGGCCCTGAACCACGCCGGCGCCCTGGACGTCGACCTGATGGTGATCTTGAACGACAACAAGATGTCCATCTCCCCGCCGGTGGGGGCCATCAGCAACCACCTCTCCCGGCTGCTCTCCGGCAAGCTCTACACCTCGGTGCGCGAGGGCGGCAAGAGCGCGCTCAAGGCCATGCCCCAACTGCGCGAGTTCGTGGGCCGCTGGGAAGAGCACATGAAGGGCATGGTGATGGGCGGCACCCTGTTCGAGGAGTTGGGCTTCAATTACATCGGCCCTATCGACGGTCACGATATCCCGAGCCTGATCCGCACCCTGCGCAACATGCGCGGCATCCCGGGCCCGCGCCTGCTGCACGTGGTGACCCAGAAGGGCCACGGCTATGAGCCGGCCGAGGGTGAGCCGGTCACCTATCACGGCGTGACCCCCTTCGATCGCCATACCGGGCGTCTGCACAAGGGCGCGCCCGGCAGCCCGAGCTACACCCAGATCTTCGGCCAATGGCTGTGCGATACCGCGGAACTCGACCCCCGCCTGGTCGGCATCACCCCCGCCATGTGCGAGGGCTCCGGGCTCACCGCCTTCGCCAAGCGCTACCCGGAGCGCTTCTTCGACGTCGGCATCGCCGAACAGCACGCCGTCACCCTGGCCGCCGGGATGGCCTGCGATGGCCTCAAGCCGGTCGTGGCCATCTATTCGAGCTTCCTGCAACGTGCCTATGACCAGCTCATCCACGATGTCTGCCTGCAGGACCTGGACGTGACCTTCGCCGTCGACCGCGGCGGCCTGGTCGGGGCGGACGGCGCCACCCACGCCGGCAGCTTCGATCTGAGCTTCGCGCGCCCCATCCCCAACCTGCTGATCCTGGCCCCGTCCGACGAGAACGAGTGTCGGGCCATGCTGCGCACCGCCTATGAGTATCCCGGTCCCGCCCTGGTGCGCTATCCCCGCGGCAGCGGCCGCGGCGTGGCCATCGACCCCGCCACCCCGGCGCTGCCCATCGGGCGCGGGCGCCTCCTGCGGGAAGGCCGACACTGCGCCATGCTCGCCTTCGGCAGCCTGGTCGGCCCGGCGCTCGCCGCCGCCGAGGGGCTCGATGCCACGGTGGCGGACATGCGCTTCGTCAAGCCGCTGGACGAGGACCTGATCCTGGACCTGGCCCAGGGACACGACCTGCTGGTGACCTTGGAGGAGAACGCCATCGCCGGCGGGGCCGGCAGCGCCGTCTCCGAACTGCTGTCGGAGCGCGGCGTCCTGGTGCGCTGCATCCACCTGGGGCTGCCGGACCGCAACGTGGAGCACGCCGAACAACCCGCCCAGCTCGCCATGTGCGGACTCGACGCCGCCGGCATCACCGCCCGGGTGCACGCCGAGATGGAGCGACTGGGGCTCGCGCCCATTCCGTGCCTGGGCGCCATCGCCGCCGCCTAAGCCCGGCACCACCGGGAGCGCCGCACCCCAGTGCGGCGCCAGCCCCGCAATAGGGAGATCGTATGAGACTGCCAACAGGCCCAACCGCCAGGCGTTCACTCATCGCCCTGATCACGCTCGGGGGCATCCTGCTCCTGGCGGCAATCGCCCTCCCGCCGGCCCTCGGCGCCCGGGCCCAGCAGGCCTACCAAGATCTGCTGCGCGGCACCGTCGCGGCCCTGCCCCCCGGCTGGGTCCTGGTGGAGCACTATGAGCGCGGCTGGTTCAGTTCCAGGGCCAACGCCGAACTGACCCGGCAACCCCTGCCCGGTCAGACCACCGCCGGGGTCAGTCGCATCCGTCTGGACAGCCGCATCGAGCAGGGTCCCTGGGCCTGGTTCAACGCCGAGATCTTCCCGGCACTGACCCAGGTCCACACCCGCGTCGAATTGCTCGCCGATCCGCTGCGGGTCCCGCCGCTCCTCTTCACCACCACCATCGGCGCCGACGGCTCAGGCCTCACGCGGCTGCTGATCCCGGCCACGGAACAGAGCGGCACACCGGACGGCTTGCGGCTGCAAAGCCAGGACATCACCGGCACGGCCCGCTACCGGCCGAACCCGCGGCAGCTCGCGGCCGACCTGAGGATCCCCGGCCTGGCTCTGCTGGACACGGCCGGACCCGTCGCGCGCCTCACCGACGCCCGGCTGAAGGCCGATCTCACCGGCTGGATCGGCGGCCTCTTCACCGGGCGCACCAGCCTGGAGGTCGATTCGGCCGAGTTCAGCCCACCGCCGCAACCGGATGCGAACGCCAAGGCGGCCTTGGTCCAACGGCTGCGCCTGAACCTGGAGCAGGTCCCCCAGGGCCAGACCCCGACCCTGCGCCTCGACCTGCGCCTCGACGCCGCGGCCGACCTGCTGCGACTGGGCAGCGTCGACTACCGCACCCCCGTCATCGGCCTCGCCGCCCGGTCGCTGGACGCCGCGGCACTCGCCGAGATCAACACGGCACTGCGCACCCTGTCGGACGACGGTGCCTCGCGGGCCATGCGCGGACTGGTGGGCGCCACGCTGCTGACCCAACTGCTGCCCCGCTTCCTCACCGCCGGCCCCAGCCTCACGCTCGACCCTTTCACCCTGACTACCCCCGAGGGCCCCGTCGCCGCGCACCTGTCCCTGGGCGCCACCGCGCAGGCCGGCGGCGGCGCCAATGGTGCCGCCGCCCTCCTGGGCGCCCTGCTGAACCGCGGCAAGGCCAACTGGCTGGCAGGCATCAAAGGCGATGGCGCCATCGACCTGCCCCAAGCCATCGCGCTCGAATGGCTGGCCCGCGCCGACACCGCCGTCCCCCCCGCCCCCGCGCAGCGCCTTCAGACCTGGATCGACGGCGGCTGGGTCAACGCCCGGGACGGGCGCGTCACCAGCACCGTGCGGCTTGCCGATGGGCAACTGAGCGTCAATGGCAAGCCGGTGCCGCTGCTGCGGTCGGTGTTTGGACGGTAGGCAGTTGTCGTTCCACTCCTACCGCCCCAAGCTGCCGCGCCGTTCGCCGCGCCGCGCCGAGCTTGTGCTCCGCCGGGACTGGAACCACAGGTCCGCGTATTAGGGAGTCCGCGGTGTCATACGCTCAGTCGAGCCGTTGCCTCAGGCGTTCGTCCTTGTCAACGGACAACCGGTTGACGCCAGACAATCGGTACGCCACGGCGATTGGCTGGTCTTTGGTTCGTCCGCCTTTCAGGTGTTTCTCCCGGAGGCCAGCGAAGCCGCGGACGAGCGCGAGCCGGATATCCAGTTCGGCGGGAGCGCAAGGCCTGCGCCAGTCGTCGTCGGCCGACTCCCGAATTGTGGTCTGACGATCGACTCCCCGCTGATCTCGCGCGAACACGCGCGTCTGCTGCCGACGGCCGATGGCCTGTATCTGGAAGACCTGCGCAGCACCAATGGGACCTTCGTCAACGCCGATCGCATCCTTGAACCGGTACTCCTCGCCCCCGGCGATCAGGTTTCGTTCGCCACCTTTGTTTACCTGTTCACCGGCTCGGCCCTGCACCCGGCGCAGTCCGGTGGGCGGGTACGCGTCGAGGCGCGGAACTTGACCAAGACGGTGACGGACCGCACCACCAAGCAACCCCGCCACCTGCTCGACGGGATCGACCTGGTGATCGAGCCGGGCGAATTCGTGGTCATCTTCGGCACCAGCGGATCGGGCAAGTCCACCCTGCTCGATTCGCTCAATGGGAGGCGGCCGGCGACCTCGGGACGGGTCCTGTACAACGGTGTCAATCTCTATGACTCATTCGCGGCCTTCCGTGCCGGTATCGGCTATGTCCCGCAGCAGGACATCGTTCACCGCAAGATCACGATCCGCAACGCGCTACGTTACACGGCACGCCTGAGACTCCCGCGCGACACCAGCGCCGCGGAGATCGCCGCACATATCGATCGGGTACTCCAGCGGGTTGGCCTGTTCGACAAGGGGAACCTGGCGGTCGACACCCCCGAGCCGCTGAGCGGCGGCCAACTCAAGCGGGTCAACCTCGCCGTGGAACTGGTCGCCAACCCCAATGTTCTGTTCTTGGACGAGGCCACCAGCGGACTGGATGCCGGCACCGACAAGAAGATGATGCGCCTCTTTGCGGAACTGGCCGCCGACGGGAAGACCGTGATCTGTGTCACCCATACGCTTGAGAACGTTGCCAGTTGTCACTTGGTCGCGCTGCTGCACCAGGGAGTCCTGGTGTATTACGGGCCGCCCGCGGACGTTCCCGACTACTTCGGCATCGCCCGGCTGTCGGAGGTCTACGAGCGACTGGACGGCGAGGATGCCCGACGCTGGGGCGAGCGCTTCCGCGCCTCGGATCATTTCCGCCGCTTCGTCCAATCGCGGCTGTCCGCAGACGCGGCCCCGCGCCGGATGGACGCGGCCCCCCGCGCCAAGTCATCCGCCGCGGTCGCGGGACGCTCGGGATGGCTCGATCCGCGCCAGATCTGGACCCTCACGCGTCGCTACCTGGACTTGCTGCACTCCGACCGCCTCAATCTGGCGGTCCTGTTGCTCCAGGCACCCCTGATCGCGTTGGTGGTCGGGGCCATTTTCGATACCTCCGGAACCCCGTTGGAGCGCGCCCAGACGCACGGCCAGATCACCTTCGTCCTGGTCCTCTCCGCCATTTGGTTTGGCGGGATCAACTCCTGTCGGGAGATCGTCAAGGAACTCCCGGTGTATCTGCGCGAGCGCGCCGTGGTCTTGCGCATACCGGCGTACATGCTGAGCAAGCTGCTGCCCTTGGCGGCATTGTGTGCCATCCAATGCCTGAGTTTTCTGGCGATCGTTACCCTGATGCTCGATTTTCCGGGGCCTTTTCTGGAGCGCCTGCTCACCCTCTTCCTGGCGGGGTTCGCGGCCACCGGCATGGGACTGGCGGTCAGCGCCTTCGTCGCCAGCAACGACAAGGCGATTGCGACCCTGCCGCTTCTGCTCATCCCGCAATTCATCCTCTCCAACGCCATAGTGCCGCTCGACGGGATCGCCGAGGCGCTGGCCAAGGTGACGGTCATCGCCTACTGGGGCGTCGATGCCATGCGCGCCACACTTGAGGCGCCGGTGCTCGCCCTGCGCGGCCCTGATGGCTCTCTACTTATCGCGGTCAACGGGGATTGGGCCACCGACTCATTGGCGCTGGGCGGTCTGGCGCTCGGTTTCCTGATCATCGCGGCCGTCGGGCTCAAGCTTCGCGACCGGAAAGTGTGAAATCCGGAGAATTCATGCCTGCGCAAACCAAACCCCTCGGCACCGTCGGCCCGGAGGATCGGGTCTGCCCAAAATGCCGGACGCACAACGAACTGGCCGCACTGGAGCGCCGCCAATACCGCTGTGTCGGTTGCGGGCTGGAGTTGGCCCACATCGACATGGCCGCCAATGGCGCCGTGCGCGGGGTCTTCGGTTGGGTATTGGGCCTGGGCACCGTGGTCAACGAACGCTATCAGGTCACCGCCGTGCTCGGCAAGGGCGGATTCGGCGTCACCTATCTGGTGGACGATATCCGCCTGGCGGGCAAACGGCGCGCACTCAAAGAGATCCCGGGGCTGCTGTTCGACGAGTACGAAACCCGCCTGCTGGGCCGCCTGAATCATCCCGCCATTCCGGACATCATCGATCGCTTCGCTGTGGACGCAATGGTGTATCTGGTCTTGGAGTTCGGCGGCAGCCGAACCCTGCGAATCGAAATGGATAGACAGGGAGGCCGCATCCCCGTCTTTCTCCTGCTGCCCTGGATCGAGCAGGTCTGTGCCGCCCTGGTCTACCTGCACTCCCAGGACCCGCCTGTCATCCACCGTGACCTGAAGCCGGAGAACATCCTGCTGGACGAAAACGAGCGGGTGATGCTGATCGACTTCGGTATCGCCAAGGAGAGCAATGAACAGAATATGACGCGCACCCTCGGGCGAGCCGTCAGCAATGGCTTCAGCCCCCCCGAGCAGGTTCTTGGGACCGGCACCGATGTGCGCTCTGACGTCTATGCGCTCGGTGCCATCCTCTACTGCGCGATCACCGGACGGGTCCCCCCTGCGGCCCATGAGCGCATCACCGGAACGGTCCTGGAACCCCCGTCCAAGTTCTTTCCCGAGATACCGCCGCTTCTTGATAGCGCGATTTGCCAGGCATTGGAGCTCAATCTCCACAAGCGCCAACAGACCATGGCCGAGTTCTCCCACTGCCTGGCACTGGTGCAGGCGGGGAGCGCCAGCCCGCGTACCGTCGTTGCGACCGATCCCGCGGCATTGATGGCGGGATTGAGTCCGCGAGACGTAAGTCTTGCCAGCGTCCAATTGCCGTCGATGCGACGGTCGCAGCGGCCGGTGACCAGTCCGTCCGGGACCGAGCAATCACCGGCCGGGCCTGGACCGGCGGCGCGTCGACCGTCCTGGGGGTGGGTCGGGACGGGCGTTGTTGGCGCACTGCTGGTGGTTGGCGCAGCGTGGCTCTACTGGCGTTCCCCAGCTCAGACGTCGGCCGAAAACACGACGGCGAGCACCGGCGACCCAATCAGCATGACGCCGGCCCGGCCGACGACGACCCCTGGCACCGGGATGCCCCCAGCGGTCGCGCTGACAAACGCGCCCCCGCCCCCCGTGTCGTCGACCATTTCGGCCACCCCCACCAGCAACGAGAAACCTGCGACAGACGCCCGCGAGGTCCCTGATGCACTGGCTGCGGTACCTCAGGTCCGAACCCCGGCGCCAACAAATTTAGAATCCCCTGCGCAGTCGGCCGAAGGCCAGGCGGCGGCTGGCCCGGATGGCTTGTCCTCGCCCCCGAACGAACTCACCGAGCAGGCGCTTGAACTCTCGTCCGCACAGCGCCGTCAGGTGCAGGCCTGGCTTACCGGCTTGAATTTGAATCCGGGTCCTCTGGACGGTGAGTTCGGTTGGGCCACCAGAGAGGCGCTGCGTTCCTGGCAACGCTCCGCGGCGCTGCCCGCTTCGGGCTTTCTCGACCGGGCTCAACTTGAGCGCTTGGGCCAGGAGGGGGATGCGACCCAGGCGCAGCGGATCTATTGGGAATCGATACAATCATCCGGCAGCGCCCCAGCGCTCACCGACTTCGTTTCCCTTTATCCCACTGGGCAATACGCCAGTTTAGCACGGGCGCGAATCACAGCCTTGCGCGAGGCGGAACAACAGGCACGGCTTCAGGCGGAACAGCGGGCGCGCCGTCAAGCGGAGCAACAGACGCGCCCCGCCCCGAGCGCTCCAGCCAGCCCGCCGAGGGTCCCGGACAAGCCAAAGCAGCAACCCAGGAAGCAGGTCGATACCGCACAGCGTAAGCCCGAGCCACCGCACCCCGCCCCCTCACAATCCGGTTCTTCCCGGTACACTCCAGAACAGATCCGGGCACTTAAGCGATTCAACGAAATGTGAGATTTGGTCAGATCCAATAAGCGTAAACGCGGCCGGACATACTGCAGTTACTAGATACAGTCACTCAAATCGGCATATTCCTTAAAGGAAAGCGGCTTGCCGGTATCTCCGAAAGCGTCATCAACGAGGTCTTGGCCGGAAAATGATACAGCGTCTACCCTTCATACTCTTACTCTCGGCCCTACTTACGGTAGGTGCTTCCTCCTGTGGCCCCGACGTTCGAGAAATGAACATCTCCCAGGACATCGTGGATAATCTGCCACGAGACCAGGCTCTGGATTTCTTGAAGTCCCTCGGTTCCAACAGAAGTCCAGTGATTCAGACATACTGTGTGTTTGAGACCGATGGCGTGCTTAGATGGCAGAAATCGGGGCGATTACTGCCCGAAAAATATCCCTATAACTCATTTTACGCGATTGCGCTGAGGCCGGGGGTAATGGTGACCATCTCGCTTTTTGGGCCTAATAGCGGGAAGCAGTGGTGCGATATTGCTGCTGAATCCAACGCAGACCGACATGGAAAGGTCGTCGCGAAGTTTACGGGTAAGATTTTGACCGCTTTACTCAGTATGGGGGTAAGGCTGCCAATATATTCTAAGGCTTCAGTTCACTCGCGTAAGTAAGCCAGGTCCTGGAAATAATAGACAAGAAAACAACAGGCATGAGGTCTCGGGCAGATATGATTCCAAGATTCACTCTATTGCTTATCCTATCGACCCTAGTTGCGATGAGCGTATCGTCCTGCGCCACCAAAGTCTATAATGCAGAAATGGGTTTTTCCCGGGAGGTCGCAGCTAATCTACCCAAAGACCAGGCTTTGATCTTCTTGCAGTCCCTTTATGTCCCAGAAACGGCTAACTCCTGCCGATTCGAGGAGAACGGGGTGAGCAGGTG
The DNA here is from genome assembly GCF_002813775.1 of Candidatus Thiodictyon syntrophicum. Taxonomy (NCBI): domain Bacteria; kingdom Pseudomonadati; phylum Pseudomonadota; class Gammaproteobacteria; order Chromatiales; family Chromatiaceae; genus Thiodictyon; species Candidatus Thiodictyon syntrophicum. Next base: position 3,147,340 of record NZ_CP020370.1, on the reverse strand, counting down.
GTGGAAAGGAAAACTGCCCGGCACAACCCCTTATAACTTAATTTTCATCTTTTTGGCGGGAGCTAACGGCATTCCTTTTGGGATTGAACTTTCCGTGCGCGGGACTAATGAAGCATGGTGCCTTATTATTCCGTATGAAATGGCGAAACGTCAGGGAAAGGATACTAAGAAGTTTAGCGATAAGATTTTCACGGCACTACTGAGTATGGGAGCAACGATCATCCCAGCATCCGAGCTTGCCAAGGGCCTGACGTGTCGCGCCGGTTGGTGCCAAAAGAGGCGACCAGCGGCGACGGATTGAATCTCGCGCCGGACGGGGCATTCGCCCCGTCCGCAACGTTTTCTATGGACCTGCGGGCGCGTGCCAAGTAGTCGGCGACGAAATGAACGTTCGGGACGGGGCGAATGCCCGATCCCGCTGCGGTTGATGGGGCATACCCGGTCCGGCTCGAAGCAACTCGCCGTCAATGGCAAGCCGGTAGCGGTGCTGCGGTCCGTGTTCGGACGCTAAGCGTCCGGATAGTCAAAGGCCGGCAATGACCTCGTGGTCCAACCCGGTAGACTGGGCGATGACGTCCGGCGCGACGCCGTTGGCCTTCATCGCCCGGGCGATCTCCAGCGTGCGCTCCTCGCGACCCTCATCTCGCCCCTCCTCGCGCCCCTCCTCGCGCCCCTCGATCTTACCGAGCCCATAGTTCGACGCCACCAGGCTCGCCTGCAGGTGCAGATCGTCCTGCCAGCGCTCGTAGGCGGCGCGCTCCGCCGGGGCGAGCTTGAGCACGTCGAGCTTCTCCTTGGCCTCGCCGAGTCCCTTGGCCGAGAAGCCGTCCTGAATCGCCTCGTGCTTGAAGAAGTAGACCCACTCGTCGAGGGTGTCGCGGGCGATGTCGTCGAACCGGTCGACCTTGATCAGATAGTACTCGGGAAACAACTCGTGGGTCGCTTCGCGGCCCGGAAACAGCCGGCGCTGGGCGAGGCTCAGGGCCAGCTCGTCGTGCTTGTGCAGGCCGTGGAAGCGCGTGGTGCCGCGGTAGATATAGTCCTCACCGTGACCCAGGTCGAAATAGAGGATGTTGACCGAGATGACCTTGACCAGGTCCGCATAGGGCTGGCCGGCGTCCAGGTGCTCGACTAAGGTCCGGGCGCTGCCGTAGAGCATCCGCGACAGATAATCGTGTTGGCGTTCGTACTGGACCCCGGTCAGTACCAACTCGCCGCGGTGGTTGCGCACCTTGAGATCCAGGCGGTGGGAGCGGTCGTCGGCGGTGTCACGGTTCGACTCCGATTCCAAAACCTCCAGGATCTGGACGTCCACGCGCAGCAACTCGCTCAGAAAGCCCTCGAGGATGCCGAAGTTGGCCTTGCTGCGCAGCAGCCGTTTCATGGCCCAGTCGAAGCTGATGAGCTTGCGTGTTGGCATGGTCGCTGACTCCGCGGGGTGGGGATAGGCTCGGGCGGACAAGCAGAGCTTGTCCGCCAACCTGCCGGGTGCCGAAACGTTGCGGACGCGGCGGCCTCGATCGTCGTTCCGACCACCGGAGGTCGAGGCTTCAGCCGGTCCGGCGTGCTGACGCGACTGCATTCGCATGGATAGGTCGGGAGCAAGCTTGGTCATCGTTGCGGCCAGCGCTGTTCTTCTGGAGTCCAGGGCTTCAGCCTTGGACTCCGTCCGGGCGGCAGCCGGTCAATCCCCGCCGGCCCCCGTTCCAGGCAGCAGCGCTTGGATGCGCCTGAGCAGATCGGTCAGGAGCTTGGTGTCCCCGGGCTTGTGCTCGATCTGGAACTCCCAGCGGCCGCCGGGGTAGCGGCGGATGCGGATGTGGGTGCGCAGCAGGAAGACCACGACCAGCAGTACCGGGACGCCGAGGCCGGCGGACTGTCAGGCGTTGAGCACCCGCTACGCTTCGATTACGACGTGCGGGAAGGGATTCACAAGCCCGTGACCCATCCCAAGTCGCACTTGACGCTCGGGCAATACGATCTGTGCCGTGACCGCGCCCGTCAGCCCCTATTGGTTTGTCGACTTTCTGCTGCGCAACTTTTTGTTCGCCGGCTTGCGAGCGCTTCGCAAGCCGTATGCCCGCTCGGCAGGCTTCTCGCCGTTTCGCTGTCCGATTACGATAACGACGGAGAGGTAAGAGCGATTCCGGAAATCGCCTTATCTCAGAGTCCGCCCGCTGTTGCCCACGAGGCGGCTCCGCGATCGGCGCCTCGACGTCGTCTTCCGTTCTCCGCACTGACTAAAGGTAGTCTTCCAGTTTCGGGGCGCTATCCCGCTCCTCCCAGAGTTTTCTGTGGCGCAACATATCGATCAAGTCGCCGCGCCTGAAGGTCGCCGAAAGCTGCTGCATCGACACCTGCTGCTCGCCGTAAAGACGCTTGAGCGCCCATTCGACATCCGCGATGGAGTCTGCGAAATAGCACTCGCCGCGCTCTTCGATCAGCGCCCTGGCCCGCGCGAAGCCGCGATGATCCAGGCCGTCGAGCGGCGCCTGCAAATCGGCGAGCAATCGCCCCCCCATCTGCATCGCAGCGAAGCACGAGGCGTAGCGTACAAAGGGCGGATCGCTCGGTTCGGGACGCCGGCGACGGTTCTCGGCAATCCGGTACAGCAACACGGCAACGATGGTCTGTGCGGCGTTCAGGGTATCGGTGAAGATGGTGTCGTAAAGTTTGCCGAAATGTTCGCGGGTCAAGAACTTTGCCTGATGCGGCGCGTGGCGCCAGACGGCGAGAATGGCCTCGGCAGCGGCCCCCGACGTGATCTCGGTCGGCTTGGCGGCACTCTCCATCCGTTTGCGCCGATAGAAAAAGCCCAAATCCGCGATGCCGGTCTCCAGGCGTCTCTGCTTCTCGTCGTTGGAGCGCAGGTCCTTCAGGTCCACCGGGTTCTGGCTATTGGTGGCATGTGTAATCTGCAGGACGATATCCCGGTTATCCTTGGGCAGCTTGTAGACCCGCACCAGGACGCTCGCATCCGCCGGCAGGGCTTGCCCTGCGGCCTGCATTTCATCGCGCGTCCTCGCGATCGTCATGCTGGTCTGTCCGCCATTGACGATCTGCAGGTTTTCCACCTTGACCCGATAATCGCCACTCTGCAGGGCATTGTATGAAAAATCGCTGCACACCAGCGTCAGGCCGTTGTTGAAAAAATAGAAATTCGCCGGGTTGTCGGAGCGCAGGGTCTCGCGGATACCTTCGTTGACGCGGTTACCGTGCAACCCCAGGTAGCGGCGAACGTTACGCTCCAGGAGCCGCTCGCCATGTTTGTGCATCAGCTCGGCAATCTCGGCGACCGGAATGCGGCCGATGCACACGCGGCTGAAATTCATGTCCTCGACGATCGCCTTGCCGGCCAGGCGCAGGGTCTCGTCGATCGGGCGCTGGCGTTGTAAGACGCCGATCAGGACATCGTGGTTGACATGCTCCCAGGTCACCTGGCTCCCGAAGTCCGCCCGTGTGATCGCCGCTTGCGCGTTGGCGTTCCAGTGCAGCCCGTTGTTGCAGGCGATGGCCCGCACGCGCGGAATGAATCCATCGCGAATCATCGCGCGAACAGACTCCACCTTGGCCTTGAGACGGTCGTTGATCGCACCGAGCGCAGACGCCGGGTCGAAGAGATGGCGAATGGCGTCCACCAGGGCGTCGATGCCGCTTTCCGGGAAATTCGCATCCCCCTCGAGCTTGGCCTTGTATTTGGCCTGGAATAACGTAACCCCGAATTCGCCATCGCTTTCTTCGGTCATATGCATGGCATCGACGCCGAAGTCCCCGCCGCCCTCGGTGAGACAGTCGAACGCCTCTTCCGGCTCCAGATCGAGCATGGTCTTGACGCACAGATAGACGAAGGCGAGCGTCTTGCGGCGCTCCGCGTCCTTGATCCCAAGCTCCGCCTCCGCCTGGGCGCGGACCTCGTCCGCAATTCCGGCGAGGCGCTGATCGACGATGGCTGCATTGACATTCATAGGCGGTTACCGGGGTTGAGCAGGGGTCCGTCAGGACCTCGTATAGCAGATGAGCACTCGCATGACCCGAAGCTTCTCCTTGGCCTCGCGCAGGCCCTTGGCCGAGAACCCGTCCTGGATCGCCTCGTGCTTGAGGAAATAGACCCACTCGTCGAGGGTGTCGCGGGCGCAGTCGTCGAAGCGCTCGACCTTGATGAGATAATACTCCGGGAACAGCTCGTGGGTCCCCTCACGCCCGGGAACAGTTGGCGTTGGCCGCGGCTCAAGGCCAGTTCGTCGTGCTTGTGCAAACCATGGAAGCGCGTGGTACCAAGCATAGCAAGTGTCCGCCGCGGGCGGCATCCGGTCAGTGGCCGGTCGGGCGAGAGAGCGGATTGTGCAGCCGCCCTGTACCGGTCGGTGGGGGCGGAGAGTAGCGCCGTCGGTTGGGCTGCGGTTATGCTGCGGCCTCGCGTGCCTGCACCCTGCGGCCTGCTGCTCGGGCAGTCAGAGGCGCCGGCTGGTGCTCGCACGCTGCGCCGAACCCTTTCCAAGAGAGGTCCTCTGTCATGGGCGTCTATGTTCGATCGCGGATCATCCCGGGGCGGATCGCGCCCGAAGCCTGGCACGCGCTCTATCTGCGCACGCTGGAGTTCTTGTCAGGCTGCCCGCCGACCTTGATGGGCGCGCGGCGCAGCCGCGGGCAGGCCATCGAGCGCCGGGTCTTCACCCGCGGGCTCGAGCACTGCGCGGCGGAGCCCGGCCAGCGCCATTGGCTCGTGGTCGGCGATTTCGACAGCATGGAGTGGGCCGAGTCCTTCCAACTGTACGCCGACCTCGGCCATTACCGCGGCACCGCAGGTTCAGGCCCCCAGGAGCCGCCCGAGGACATCCTCCAGGAGTTGCTCGGCGATGACGATCGCGGCCACTGGAACGTCTTCGACGACAAGACCCAGGGGCACGACTACCACACGCCGATGCTGGCCGTGGCGATGCTGATCGAAGACTGCTTCCCCCTGTACGCCTTTACCGGCGGCGATATCGACCGGGCACAGGCCGAGACCGCACAGACCATGATCGAGGAGACCTTGGGGATCGAGGTCGCGCTGCCGCTGTGCGTCGATGCCGAGCGGCTGGTTGCGCGGATCGGCCGCTATGTCAAGGGCAAGGACGCGATCGAGCGGTTCGATCGGCTGTTCCAGGGCGATGAACTGGCGCTCTTTCGCCTCGCCCCGCGCCGCGACCTCGAAGCTTGGGTCATGGATGTGCTGCGGCACTACAGCTCGCCGGGTCAGCTTGGCGTGACGCGACTGGCGATGCGCTGGCTCGATGCGGACCGGGATCTCGCAACCCTGTGCCGGCTCGCCTGTCTGGACGAGGCCGGCCCGTGCTTCGATCCGGTGGCCTTCGCGGCGACCCTGGCCGCGACCTGGGTGACAGTCCCGGAAGCGGCGCGCTCGGCCCTGGCGCCCTTCGCGCGTCCGACCGGCGCGCCGGACACCGTCCATTCCCAACTCGGCATGGCGCTGTTGGACATGACTGGGCTTCAGGGGCGGCGCATCCGGCGCTTCATTCCCCGGGACGAGGCGCTGGCCGTCTTGTCCGACCTGTTCCCGGAGCGCGCCGGGCCCATCCGGGAGGGCCTCGACGCACGGGTTGCCCAGATCGTGCAGGGCCTTGAGACCGTCCGCGGGCCGGTCGATGACCTGGCGCGCCGCAGTCGCGACGAACCGGAGAGCGGCGATGGCCGCTCATTCCTGCGGTTTCGGTCCGCCGCGACCCTGAGCGAGGCGCAGCGCACCCAGTTCCGTTACTTCGCCTGCACGGCGAATCGCCTCCTGAGCCTGCTCCCCGAGCAGGTCCCGGACAGTGCGTCTTGGACCACGGTCGAGATCCAGCGCATGTTGGAGCGGGCCTGCGACGCCCAAGACCTGACGCTGACCGAGGACGCCTGGGCCTGGATCGAGTCGGAGCCGGACCGCGAGCTGCTGTCGATGCTGCTGGCCTTCGCCGCAATGAACGAGCGCGAGCAGCGATTCTGGAACATCCGTCTGGCGCTCTTCGAGCATCGTGCACTCGCCGTCGCCGTGCTCGCCGCGAGCCGCGACCCGGCCGTCTGCGACGAGATCGCCGAGCTTCAGTCCGCCCGGGAGGGCTGATCAAAGGCCGGCAAGGACCTCTGGGTCCAGGCCGGTGGACTGGGCGATGAGGCTCGCTGCCACACCGTTGGACTTCATCGCCCGGGCGATCTCCAGCGTGCGCTCTTCGCGACCCTTCTCAAGTCCCTCCTGACGCCCTTCCTCGCGCCCCTCTTCGCGCCCCTCCTCACGCCCCTCGATCTTGCCCAGCCCATAGTTCGACGCCACCAGGCTCGCCTGCAGGTGCAGGTCGTCCTGCCAGCGTTCGTAGGCGGCGCGCTCCGCGGGCGCGAGCTTGAGCACGTCGAGCTTCTCCTTGGCCTCGCGCAGGCCCTTGGCCGAGAAGCCGTCCTGGATCGCCTCGTGCTTGAGGAAATAGACCCATTCGTCGAGGGTGTCGCGGGCGCAGTCGTCGAAGCGCTCGACCTTGATGAGATAATACTCCGGGAACAGCTCGTGGGTCCCCTCGCGCCCCGGGAACAGTTGGCGCTGGGCGCGGCTCAAGGCCAGTTCGTCGTGCTTGTGCAAACCATGGAAGCGCGTGGTACCCCGGTAGATATAGTCCTCGCCGTGGCCCAGGTCGAAATAGAGGATGTTGACTGAGATGACCTTGACCAGGTCCGCATAGGGCTCACCGGCATCCAGGTGCTCGACTAAGGTCCGGGCGCTGCCGTAGAGCATCCGCGACAGATAATCGTGTTGGCGTTCATATTGGACCTCGATCAGGACCAGTTCGCCGCGGTGGTTGCGCACCTTGAGATCCAGGCGGTTGGAGCGGTCGTCGGCCGTGTCACGGTTCGATTCCGATTCCAGGACCTCCATGATCTGTACGTCCTCGCGCAGCAGCTCGCTCAGAAAGCCCTCGAGGATGCCGAAGTTGGCCTTGCTGCGCAGCAGCCGTTTCATGGCCCAGTCGAAGCTGATGAGCTTGCGTGTTGGCATGGTCGCTGACTCCGTGGGACAGGGATCGCGCTTACCAGTATAGCGCGTGGCGATTGCAGGCGGGGCGGGATCATCCCACAGTGCGGCATGGCCCTGGCCACCACTTAAGCCCCCGGTTTGAGCTGGTTGATCGGGTAATCGGGGCGCAGGCGCAGCCGTCACCGTCGACCTGCATGCGTCCGAGGCCCCAGCCTGCCTTCGCAAGCTATTAGATCACCATGCCCGAGTTTGTTTGCAAAAGGGCCAGGCTCGCATACATTTCGGGACGGCAAGGCCAAAATTAACTCGAGCATGAAGATCATCTAGCCGACCCCACCCGCCGGCCTACAGTTAAGGTAGGCAAGAACCCGCGCCGGAGACCCGGCGGCAGGAGTCGACCTACAACTGGTACTGGCCGGTCGACGCCCTGATGGCGGCTGGCTACCCGGTGCACCTGGCCAACACGACTGCGATCACACTGTACAGTGGGCTGAAATACAGCGACGACGACTCGGACGCCTGCTGGCTGGCGAAGTTGCTGCGTCTGGGGTTGCCGGCCGAGGGCTACATCTACCCCAAAGAGGAACGCGCCGTGCGCGATTTGCTGCGGCGGCGTCTGCGCCTGATCCAGCAGCGCACGGCCAACCTGGTTTCGATCCAGAATCAGCTCGCGCGCAGCGGCGGCCAATCCCTGAGCGCCAACGCTTTGCTGTCGATCGGGCCTTCGCCCGAACCGGTTTGGGTCTGCGTCGGCGACCTGGAACAAGAGGCTGGCGGCGAGCCACTGAGCCTGGATCGGGCACCGACGCATCCCCGCCCAACGCCACGGAGGATTGTTCGTGACCGAGACGCCCTTGCCACCGAGCCACCAAGGGGTTGGACGGCGCCCGCCAGGCGCTGAGCCCGCGCTCTGTGAACCCGTGGCCCGGCGGGGTGGGGGGCGGGCGCGCTTGGACCTGTTTGGGGGTCCCGCGCGCCCGCCCCCCACCCCGCCCGCCACGGCCCACTTGGACCTTGGCAGGGCACTGACGATTTTCTGGGGTTCACATGAACCAGGGGCCGGGCGTCTTTTCCCCATGGGAACAGCCCCAGTGCCTTGATCCAGAAAAGTGGCTGGTGCGGATCGGAGTTAATCCGTCTCCGCCCAACGAGAACCGACGGCGCGCCTACGGTAACGAGACAGCGCTTCGCGGCATGACGAAAGGCGTGTTCAGGCACGAGCAAGCGTGCCGTGCTATTGACCGGGGTCAGCTAAATGGTGGCCCCTTTTGTCTCGCCCAGATCGCCTGCCCGGGCCAAGCCGTCTTGCCAGGCACCTTTCCCGCAGCTAAGATGAAGGCGAGATCCGGTCTCGAAATCGTTGAATTTCCTCTCCGTCCCACCATCATCACGCAGCTTTGAGGAACCATGCAAATGTTCGACACTCATCGCCCGATGAAACCACGGCTCGCAGCAGTGCTGATCCTTGCGGGCGCCATCTTTGCGCCGGGCATCCCGGAGGCGGCGCTCCTGCTCCAGCCGGTCAAGCCGATACCCGGCCTGCAGCCTGGGGACCGGTATCATTACGTCTTCGTCACAGTCGGTGTCACGCCGGCCACCTTCGTCACCATAGAGGACTACAACGGCTTCGTCGATATCCAGGCCGATGCAACAGGGGTTTTTCAGTCGCTGGATATTCAATGGCGTGCTATCGCTTCCACACCCGGGACCTCAGCGCAGACCAACATCAGTGCACTCGTCACTACCGATGCCCCGGTCTTCTTACCCGATGGCACTATGGTGGCAGCCGCCGTTTCGGACCTCTTCGACACCGAAACCCACCCTTTACTGTCTACCATTACCATGACTCAGAACGAAACATTGCGTGCTGAGATGGTTTGGACAGGAACTGGCACCCACGGTGAATCACTGGGCTCAGGCGCATTGGGCGGGACTTCGTCTTCCACCGGTGTCGGCCATGCTCAGATCCCGTCGGCAGGTTGGTTGTTCGGCTCGTACCGGACCAAGACCGAGGAGTTTTCGCTATATGCCTTCAGCGAGGAGTTGGAAGTGCCCGCGGTCCCCGCGCCTGCCACGGTCAGCCTATTGCCGATGGGACTGCTGCCGCTGCTCCGGCGCCGTTCTAACATAGGGGCAAGAGTCAGCATAGCGTAACCCGAGGCCCCGTCGTGGGATGTCGGGTTACGGCGCACGTTATGGGACTGTTTCTGTCTGAAGCGCTGAGCCACGCGCGCCCAACCCGACCCCCAGTCTCTCCGCATGACATCTTGGTAATCCGGCAGGACAATTGCCACGCGCGCCAGGCACAGCCACGGATAGACAGGGCCCTTGCCCTTGCCGGGCCGCGTCAAAGCGGCGCCGGGCGACTGTCACGCGAGCGCGTCGGCCGCCGCCGGGGCGCCGGGACCGGTAGGTCAAGGCTTCAGCAGGCTGACCTATTGCGCCGAATACTGGTATAAAAACTCGATGTTTATCAATAACTTATTGGCGGAGAGGGAGGGATTCGAACCCCCGGAGGATTGCTCCTCAACGGTTTTCAAGACCGCCGCTTTAAGCCGCTCAGCCACCTCTCCTAACGCAACCGGGAAACCCCGCCCCTTGTGCCGCGTCCGATCAGCCCAACGTGCGGGGCTACCAGGATAACCGAATCCGCGCTGACACCCAAGGCTTTGCCTGCGGCTTGGCGTCCGGTATCCTTCGCGGAACTCGGCTTTTGTCCCCGGGTCTGACACGCTGCCCACCGCGGCGACTTGACCGGCCTCACCACCTAACCTCAACCAGGAGCAAGACCATCATGGCCAACCCCGACTATACCCTGCTGCGCGGCGCCCCGGAGGCGGTCGCGGCCAACAAGGTTCTCAAGAACACCTACCTGCTGCTCGCGGCCACCCTGGGCTTCAGCGCCCTGACCGCCATGCTGTCCATGGCCCTGCACATGCCGCCGATGGTCTACATGGGGGCGGTGCTCGTCTCCATGGTGCTCGGCATCTTCGTGCTGCCCAAGACGGCCAACTCGTCCGCCGGCATCGGCGTCATCTTCCTGATCACCGGCCTCCTGGGGTTCGGGCTGGGGGCGATCTTAAGCATCTACCTGGCGCTGCCCCACGGACCCGAGACCGTCGCCATGGCCTTCGGCGGCACCGCGGCGATCTTCCTGGGGCTCTCCGGCTATGCCCTGACCACCCGGCGTGACTTCAGCTTCCTGGGCGGCTTCGTGTTCGCCGGCATGATGGTGCTGCTGATTGCGATGCTCGCGAACCTCTTCTTCGCCATCCCCGCCCTGTCGCTCGCCATCTCCGCCGCCATGATCCTGCTGATGAGCGCCATGATCCTGTGGGACACCAGCCGCATCGCCCGCGGTGAGGAGACCAACTACATCATGGCGACCTACAGCATCTATCTGAGCATCTTCAACCTGTTCATCAGCCTGTTGCAGTTGCTGGGGATCCTCGGCGACGATTAGTCGGCCGTGAGCGAAACCGGCGCTGACGGCCCCCGGCGCACTGCCGGGGGCCGTCAGCCAGGTCATCGACACCTGGAGTGAAACCCCATGGAACTGTTTCTGAAGGTCGCGATGGCAGCCGTCCTGGTGCTATTGCTGGTGCGTCTGTGGCCGGCGTACAAGCAGTGGCAGGAACGCGGCACCAAGGCTGGGGCGGGCGATTGGGCGGCCGCACTTCTGCCGCTGGGCGCCGTGGTGCTGTTGGTCATCCTGCTCATCCTGGCGGTGCGGGCGCTATAATGGAGGCCCGGGGCAGCCGAGCGCACGGTACTACTCGATGGCCGACCTGACAGCCATCGGTGACGCCGACGCGCCGACCGTCTGCTACGCCCGGGTGTCGAGCCACGACCAGAAGGCCGACTTGGACCGCCAGATGCTCGCCAAACGCCAAGCAACCGCCGCTGTAATTGCCGACGACCTTGGGCTTTACCATGCTGATAGCCAACAAGATTGAGTTGCGGCCGACGCCTGAACAGGCAACGTACCTCAATCAGTCATGCGGTGCGCGGCGGCATTGCTACAACCAACTGCTGGCCCACTTCAGCCAACCGGGCGTCAAGTGGTCGAAGGCCGCAGCCTATCAGTATTACATGGCGGTCCTGCGCGTTGAGTTTCCGTGGTACTCCGACGTCTCCAGTCGGGTGACGCGCAATGCGATTGACGACCTCGATCGCGCCTACCAGCACTTCTTCCGGCGGGTGAAGGCGAAGGCCAAGAATCCCGGCTACCCGCAGTTCAAGAAGCGTCGCGCGGTTCTGCACGAACTGTCCGACCAGCTGACCCGCACCTATCAGGTCATCACCATTGAGGACCTGAACGTCTCAGGGATGGTTAGAAACCGCAGTCTCGCACGTTCCATTTCCGATGCAGGGTTCGGCGAACTGCGGCGGCAGATTGAGTACAAGGCCGCATGGCGCGGCGTGACCGTCGTCATCGCGGACAGATTCTTCCCGTCCTCGAAGATGTGCCACGCCTGCGGGCAGGTTCATGATATGCTGCTCGCTCAGCGGACAATGGAATGCGACTGCGGCAGCGTCATGGACCGCGACCTCGACGCCGCCAGGAATCTCGATCGTTATGGGTTGGATCGTCTGGACGCGCTCAAGCCGGACGTTAAACGCACGCAAGAGTCAGGTAAGACGGTTTCGGCCGCGCTGGCGTTGACGGCGTGAATACGCTTGAGATAAGTGAATATTATCTCAGACGTTTATGAGCGGCATCATGGGCGGAAAGACCGGGTCGGTCGCACTCTTCTTACGCAACCTCCCTCCTGATACCAGCCGCAAGGACTTGCAGGCCTTCGTGCGCGTCGCACTGCGTGAGGTCGGCGTGCGTACCCTACCCTTCGTCAACATCTGCGCCAACGCCAGCATCATGCGTATCACCGACCTGGCGACCGGTACGACCGAGTATCATGGACTGATCGAGGTCCGGCCCGCGCGCCTTGCCATGCTGGCGATCCGGGTTCTGAATGGCAGGACGCTACATGACAGTCCAATCGAGGTCCGCCGCTATCGCCAGCGCTCCCCCTGGGGCGAGCATCGTCAGCGCCAACAAGAGGCCAGCGGGTCCGGTACCGTGGTCGCGCGCCCCCTGGTGGAACGACGCCGCGAACACCTCAGGATCGACCTGGTCAGGTCGACCCCGACCGCCCCCGCCCTCATCGAGACCGGCCCCGATCTGAGGGCCTTCACCTGAGTCGACCCGGGGGTCGGCCCTGGGGTGCGATCAGAACTGATGTGGTGACCGAGATCCCTGGTACGTTGTCGTTGTCGTTGTCGTTGTCGAATAATCCGACCACGATTACGACAACGACAACGACGCCCGGTCCGTGAGAACGTCTGGTCGCCCCCCAGCCCTACCCTCACCAGCCCCGGTCGCGAACCACCTGCACCACCGCCCGACAGAGCGCGTTGAGGTCCGCGGGGTCGATCACATAGGGCGGCATGAGATAAATCAGGCGCCCAAAGGGCCTGACCCAGACCCCCAAATCCACGAAGCGCGCCTGGATCGGCCGCATCGGCGCCGGCGCCTGCAGCTCCACCACCCCGATGGCGCCGAGCACCCGCACGTCCTCCACCCCGGGCACCCCGCGGCAGGGCGCCAGCCCCTCCGTCAGTGCCGCCTCAATGCGCGCGACCGCACCCCGCCAATCACCCGCGCACAGCAGTTCGATGCTCGCATTCGCCGCCGCGCAGGCCAGCGGATTGGCCATGAAGGTCGGGCCGTGCATGAAGGCCCCCGGATCACCGGCCGCAATGCCGTCGGCCACCTGCTCGCTCGCAATGGCCGCGGCCAGCGTCAGATAGCCGCCGGTCAGGGCCTTGCCGACCGTCATGATGTCTGGACTGATCCCGGCCTGTTCACAGGCGAACAGGGTCCCGGTGCGGCCGAAGCCGGTGGCGATCTCGTCGGCGATCAAGAGCACGCCATGGCGGTCGCACAGGGCGCGAACCTCGCGCAGGTAGTCCGCGCAGTAGAAGCGCATCCCCCCGGCGCCCTGGACGATGGGCTCGAGGATCACCGCCGCCAGTTCATCGCGGTGGCGCGCGATCAGGTCGGCGAAGACGGCGATGTGACGGGGCTCCCAGGGCTCACCGAAGCGGCCAGCCGGGACCGGGGCAAAGACCTGTTGCGGCAGCGCCGCACCCCACAGGCGGTGCATCCCGGAGCCCGGGTCGCACACCGACATGGCGTGAAAGGTATCCCCGTGGTAACCGCCGCGCACGGTCATCAACCGGTGGCGTCCTCCGTGCCCCTGGGCCTGCCAGAACTGGAGCGCCATCTTGATCGCCACCTCGACCGCGACCGACCCCGAGTCGCACAGAAAGACGTGCTGGAGCGGCTCCGGGGTCAGGTCCACCAGGTGCCTGACCAGGCGCGCGGCCGGCTCATGGGTCAGGCCCCCGAACATCACATGCGCCATGGACCCGAGCTGATCGCGCACCGCCTGGTTCAGCACCGGATGGTTGTAGCCATGGATGGCGCACCACCAGGAGGACATGCCGTCGATCAACTCGCGACCGTCCATCAGACGCAGCCGACAGCCCTGGGCCGAGCGCACCGGGTAGACGGGGTCCCGGTCGCGGGTCGAGGTATAGGGGTGCCAGGCGTGCGCTTGGTCGATGGCGAGGACTTGATCGATGTCCATGGAAGAATTAAGGGATCGCTTAGTAACAGGTCAAACAAGTCCGTCAGGGACTGCCGCTAGCGCGGTTTTCGTTGTCGTTGTCGTTTTCGTAATCGAGGTTATCATAGCGTCCCGAATTCTCTCGCGCCCTAGAGTGCATCGCTTCTCCGATTACGATTACGATTACGACAACGACAACGATATGGGTTTAGCTTGTTGTTGACTCGCTAATCAGCTGCCGGCAGCCAGTCCTCATCAAGGATCTCTTCAAGGCGATAAGGACACACGATCGGAAAGAGGTGCCGCTCCAAATCCGTTTCAATCACCGCATCATGCACTGCCTTGCGATAGACCTTGGTCACACCGTCATCATCCAGAGGCGTGCGCAAACTCGGAGACTGCTCCAGCAACCGTTCGATCGCGGTACGCTGATGGCTGATCGTCAATAACCAGCTCTTGGCGCGACGCTCCGGTTGAAATTGATACTTGAGCAGGTGCAGGAGCAACACTTGCAAACGACTCAACAGTTCCCGACGCTCACTCGCACTCATGCCCTCCAACTCCTCGGCGATATGTTCGACATCGAGTTCAGTCAGCTTACCGGCCCGCAGCAGCCGGGCATTCTGCAAGGCCCACGCATGGAAATCGGCTTCGTAAACCACTGTCGCAGTCATCGCTGTCTCCAGAAAATGGAATCCGGCCGGAGAGATCGGGGCCGCGATCCGGATCAGGATCGACTCAGGAGGCGGCCTGCGCCACGCTCTTCACCGGGCGCCGGGTGCCGATCCACTCGACCTGGGCCTGGGACCCGGCCGCGGGCTGGTCGCCCGGCTGGGCCTCGATCTGGGCCTGGATGGCGGTGATGGCGACGGTGTTGACGATGTCGGTCACGGTACAGCCGCGGCTCAAGTCATTCACCGGCTTCTTCAAGCCCTGGAGGATGGGGCCGATGGCCACGGCCCCGGAACTGCGCTGGACCGCCTTATAGATGTTGTTGCCGGTGTTCAGGTCCGGAAAGATGAAGACCGTCGCGTGTCCCGCCACCGTGCTCTCCGGCATCTTGGCGGCGGCCACGCTCGCATCGACCGCCGCATCGTACTGCATCGGACCATCGATATGCAGATCCGGTCGGCGCGCGCGCACGATCCGCACCGCCTCGCGCACCCGGTCCACGTCCTCGCCCTTACCGGAGCTGCCGGTCGAGTAGGAGAGCATGGCAATCAGGGGCACGACCCCGAAGGCCGCGGCGGTAGCGGCCGAGGAGATGGCGATGTCCGCGAGCTGCTCCGCGTCCGGGTTCGGATTGATCGCGCAGTCCCCGTAGACCAGCACCCGGTCCGGCATACACATGAAGAAGACGCTGGAGACCTGCTTGGTGCCGGGCGTGGTGCGGATCGTCTCAAAGGCCGGTCGGATGGTGTGCTGGGTGGTGTGATTCGCGCCCGAGACCATGCCGTCGGCGTCCCCGCAGTAGACCATCAGGGTGCCGAAATAACTCACGTCGACCAGCACGTCATGGGCCATCTGCTCGGAGATGCCCTTGTGCTTGCGCAGTTCATAATAGACCCGCGCATAGCGCTCCCGGTCAGGGGAGGTCGCCGGATCGATGATCCGGACCCCGTCGAGCGTGATGCCGAGTTCCGCGCAGCGCCGTGCAAGCCGCTCCGGGTTGCCCAGCAGGGTCAAATCCGCCACCCGCCGCAACTGCAGGATCTCGGCCGCGCGCAGCACGCGCTCGTCGCCCCCCTCCGGCAGTACGATGCGCCGGGGGATGGACTTGGCGCGGCGGATCAGTTGGTACTCGAACATCAGCGGCGTGATGCGCTCCGAATGCCGGACACTGATGCGCCCGCGCAGCTCGTCCACGTCCACGTTGGACTCGAAGACACCCAGGGCGGAGGCGATCTTGCGCTCGTCGCCGGGCAGGATGGTCGGCTCGATGCCATTGACGTTGAGGCTGGCCTGGAAGGTGTCCGCCTTCACGCTCAAGAGCGACAACTTGGTACGCTCCAGCCCCCCCAGCAGCCGCAGGACGCTGGGCGCCGGGTGCTGGCCGCCGGTCAGCAGGAGCCCGGCCACGCGCGGGTAGGACGATGACGCCTCCGCCGCCAGGCTCGCGAGGATGATATCGGAGCGGTCCCCCGCCGTGATGATCAGGCAGCCGTCCTTCACATGGTTGGTCAGGAACTCAGGTACCTCCATATCCGCCACCGTGTAGTTGGTGACCACCTGGTTCAGGGCATCGCCCGCCCCGTGCAGGCACTGGGCCCCCAGGGCCTGGCCGATCTCCCCCACCGTCGACATCCGCAGCGTCGGCTGCTCCGGCAGCACATAGACACTCTCTTGGGCCGACATCAGGGCGCGCGCGCGTTCCCGCACCTGGTCCAGGTACTTGGGCGCCACGCCATTGATGATGCAGGCCAGCACGTCCCCGCCCCGATTGCGCATCGACTCGTGTGCCAACTGCAGCGCCTGCACGGCATCATTGGGTTGGCGCCCGAAGCCCCTGACCACCACCACTAGGGCACAACCCAGGTTGTTGGCCAGGTCGGCGTTGAAGTCGAACTCCAGAGACGGCACCAGACCGCGGAAATCGGTCCCGGAAACCACCACCAGGTCGCACTCATCCTCGAGGCGCTTGTACTTGTCCAGGATCAGCTTGAGGAACTCGTCGTACTGCCCGCCCCCGATCAGTCTGCGCGCGACCGAGGCGGTGCAGCCATAGAGCATCTCCGGGGGAAACGGCAGGTCGTAGCGATCACGGATCAGGGATGTCAGGTTGTCGTCCAGCGGCCCCGTGGCCACCATCGGGCGAAAAAACCCCACCCGGCGATTGACCGCGTAGAGCATCTCCATGAAGCCCAGGATGACCGCCGCTTTACCGCTGCCGGCACTGGCCCCGGCGATGTAGACACTTTGCATTACTGCTCCTCCAATGAAGATTGGGTCGCAGCCCGGGGCTGGACGGCCCCTATGCTGCATTGCAGCAATTGTCGCACGTCATCACGAAAACGTGGGCAAGAATCTTCCCGGGCACGCCGCGAGGCCGGGCGCCCCGTGCAACGACAGAATTTTCGGTGCCATGGGTTGGGGTACAGCGCGCACCAGGTTCCGGTAGCGGGACCACCCGCCGCCGGTCTCGATCAAAACGCCGGCCGCGCGCGCGGGCGACCCCCCGGCCGCGACGGCTAGCACCCTGCGACGTGGGCAAAACAATGATCCCGACCGCCGGCCAGAACGATCGCCCCGGTCACTGCGTCGCCCCACAGACGGCCGTCTCCACGAGGCCGCAGAGCAGGTGCCCCAGCACCAGATGCGCCTCTTGGATTTTCGGGGTCTCGCCCGCGGGCACGGCCAGACAGTAGTCACAGCACGCGCCCATCGGACCATTGCGATTGCCCGTCAATCCGATGCAGATCAGCCCTCTGCGGCGCGCTTCGTGCAGGGCGGCGAGGATGTTGGGCGAACTGCCGGACGTCGAGTAAGCGATAAAGACATCACCCCGGCGCCCGTGCGCCTGGACCTGCCGGGCAAAGATCTGTTCAAAACCATGGTCGTTGCCGATCGACGTCAGGACGGACGTATCCGTCGTCAGGGCGATGGCGGCCAGACCAGGACGCTCGATCGCAAAGCGACCCACCAATTCTGCCGCAATGTGCTGCGCGTCGGCAGCACTACCGCCATTTCCCGCCAACAGGATCTTGCCCCCGGCCTTCAGACAGGCAACACAGGCCAGCGCCGCGCCCTCGATCGTAGCGATTAGGGCCGAATCTGCGAGCATCGCGGCCAATACCCGCCCGGTCTCGCGGATCTCGTCACCAATCCGATCACGCATGGTCTTGTCCATGGCGACTACCCTGCCCGCGAACAGGGCGGCAGTTGCCCTTGCGTTGAATCGTTCATCCATAGCCTGCGATTTCTATCAATAACTCAGTCGCTTAGATCGCCCCCCGCGGGCCGTATCGGCGGCCGGGCGACGCCCCCCCGGATGGTCTTCCGTGAGGACCGGTGCGAATTCCAGCGTAGACGAGTCTTCGCCTGGGCGCAATCCAGGATGGCCGAGGGGACCCGGGGCGCTCAGGCCGACGGGGCCGCGCCGCGTTCACGCGCCAGCAGCCGCTCGGTGAGATAGAGGGCGGCGAGCGAGCGCGCCTCGTCGAAGTCGTCGCGCGCCAGCAGCGCGTCCAGTGCATCCAGGCGCCAGGGGACGACCTCGATGGGCTCGGGTTCGTCGCCGGGCAGGCGACTGGGGTAGAGTGTGCGGGCGAGGACGATCAGGCTGCGGTGTCCGAGGTAGCCTGGTACCACTGAGACGCGGCCCAGGACCTGCAAGTCGCGGGCGGCGTAGCCGACCTCCTCCTGCAGTTCCCGGTTGGCGGCGGCCATGGGGTCCTCCCCGGGTTCCACAATGCCCTTGGGCAACCCCAGTTCATAGCGCTCGCTCCCGGCCCCATATTCGCGGATCAGGAGCAGGGTGTGGGCGTCCAGCAGGGGCACGATCAGCACCGAGTCGGCCCCGCCGGGGATGCGCTCGAAGGTGCGCCGGGCGCCGTTGGCGAACTCCAGGTCCACCTCCTCGACGCGAATGAGTCGACTGCGGGCGACCAGGCGCCGGGCGAGGATCTTGGGGCTGGTGGACACGCGTAACGTCCCCTCAGCAGCGGGCGGGCGCGGCGGCGCGCCCTGGGCGGATGCCCCGGCAGGCACACAGAGTTTCAATCACGGGGACCGCGACCATGACCACGATCGACTGGGAACGCATCGACGACTGTTTTCTCGACATGGACGGGACCCTGCTCGACCTGCATTTCGACAATCATTTCTGGCTTGAACACGTCCCGCGCCGGTACGCGGACGCCCAAGGACTCACGCTGGAGGCGGCCAAGACGCAACTGCGCACCCGCTACCAGGCGATCGAGGGGACGCTCGAATGGTACTGCGTCGACCACTGGAGCCGGGAACTCGGGTTGGACATCACCCGCCTCAAGGCCGAGGTGGACCACCTGATCGCCGTCCACCCGCATGTCGTGGACTTTCTCACCGCCCTGGCCGAGCGCGGCAAGCGCCGGGTGCTGGTGACCAACGCCCACCAGAAAACCCTGGCACTGAAGCTCGACCGCACGCGCCTCGCCGGCCACTTCGAGCGCATCATCTCCGCCCATGATCTGGGGCTGCCGAAGGAGGACCCGGCCTTCTGGCCGCGCCTGCGCGCGGTGCGACCCTTCGACCCGGCCCGCACCCTGTTCATCGACGACAACCCGCGCGTCCTGCGCGCCGCGCGTATCTTCGGCATGGGCTCGCTGCTCGCGGTGCTGAAGCCCGACTCGCGGGCGCCGCGGCGGGTGCAGGACGAGTTTCCGGCGATCGGCGATTTCGCGGAACTGCTCCCGGGGCTGCGCGCCTGAGCCGGGATGGTCCGCACAGCGGACCCTACGGCGCGGCCCGCGTTCATTCGCGAACAACCGCTCCCCCTCTGTCGGGATCAAGACTCGTCGGGCTCGCCGCCCGGCCCTCCCAGCGTCGGGATGGCTGGTTGCTCATCCCCCGCCCTGGCGCCCGGCTTGCGGCGCCGACGCCGCCGCTTCTTGGCGGGGTCGGCGGCCGTGTCCGTCGGCACCGCTGCCGACTCAGACGGCCCCGGGACACCGGGCGGAGCATTCGGCGGGGTGACCGAGGTCAAGGCCGCCTGCTCGGGCGCACGGCGCGCCCGGCGCGGCGGCCGGGCCGGGGGCGGCGTCGCCACCACGGGGGCGTCGGCGACCGGCAGGGCCGCGGTGGGCGCCGCGGTCGGCTCCCGGTCCGCGGCCGGCGGCCGTTCCTCGGACCCCGGGCGTGGGCGCTCCCCGGTCCCCGGTCCATCCCGGCGGCCGCGACCGGGTGGAGCGCCGCGGCTGTCGCGCGCCGCACCACGCGGCCCGTCACGGCCCGGCGCCCCGCCGCCGGGGCGGGGACCGCGGCCGTCGCGGTCCGAACGGTATTCCCGATCCTCCCGGTCCGGACGCAACCGGCTGCGATAGTCGATCTCGGGCAACAGGGATGACTCCACCGGCGCCACCGGCACCTTGGCGCCGATGAAGCGCTCGATGTCCGGCAGGCAGAAGGCGTAGGTCTCGCACACGAAGCTGATGGCATCGCCGGCCGCCCCGGCGCGGGCGGTGCGCCCGATGCGGTGGACATAGTCCTCCGCGTCCTCCGGCAGGTCATAGTTGACCACATGAGTCACGTCCGGGATGTGCAGGCCGCGCGCCGCGACATCGGTGCCCACCAGCACCGGCAGGTCGCCGTCGGTGAAGCTCTTGAGCAGCTTCAACCGCTTCTTCTGGGGCACGTCGCCGGACAGCACGGCGGTGGCGATGCCGTTGCCCTGGAGGTAGCCCCAGACCCGGTCGGCCTCCCGCTTGGTGTTGACGAAGACCATCACCCGCGGGGCCTCCCAGGTCCGCACCAACCCGATCAGCAGCGGGATTTTCTCAGAATTGGCGGTCATGTAGCAGCGCTGACGCACCCGGTCGGCCGTGATCTTCTCCGACTCGATCTTCACGAGCTGGGGGTTGTTCATGTGCTCGTAGGCGAGTTCCAGGACCCGGTAGGACAGGGTCGCGGAGAACAGCATCCCCAGGCGCTCCTCCGGGGGCGGCATGTGCCGCAGCAGGAAGCGGATGTCCTTGATGAAGCCCAGGTCGAACATGCGGTCGGCCTCGTCCAAGACCACCACCTCGACCCGGCCGAGACTGAAGACGTGCTGCTTGAAGTAGTCGATCAGGCGCCCGGGGGTGCCGATCAGGATGTCGACCCCCGCGGCCAGGTGGTCGCGCTGCTCCTGGTAGCCGGTACCGCCGAACACCAGCCCCACGCGAAATCCGGTGTGACGGGCGAGCAACAGGGTATCCTTATGGATCTGCACCGCCAGTTCCCGGGTCGGCGCCACGATCAGGGCGCGCGGCTGGGACTGGTGGCTGGACGGCGGCGGCTGCGACGCCAGCAGGCGCTCCAGGATCACCAGGAGGAAAGCAGCGGTCTTGCCGGTGCCGGTCTGGGCCTGGCCCGCGACGTCCTGGCCCGTCAGGGCGATCGGCAGCGTGGCGGCCTGAATCGGGGTGCAGTGGGTGAAGCCGGCATCGGCCAGCCCCTCAAGAACACTGAGATCCAGGTCGAAGTGGTCGAACCGGGTAGCGGTCAGGTGTTTCTCTGTCATTGAAATCCTTTATTTTTCGCTAAGTGCGGACCTCACCCAAGGCAAGGCTTGCAAATTCTTTGCGCTTTGGATCAAATAGCATCTTAACCCTTAGGCCCAAATCCGCGCCAATTTGCCCGCCGCCCGCCTGCCCCTGCCGCCGCGCGCGCCGGGGATTACCCGAGTCAGACCGAACCGTCCGGCCGGTCCCGCCCGAACCTCCAGCCGGCCAACGAGCCCGCGGGTCCTTGAGGCGCGGTCCCCCGACAACCATGCAAAACCAAAACGGAGCCGACTTCAGTGAGCGATTGCATCGTCCATGTGACCGATGTCTCTTTCGAGGATGAGGTACTGAAATCCTCCAAACCCGTCCTGGTAGACTACTGGGCCGATTGGTGCGGGCCGTGCAAGATGATTGCCCCCATCTTGGACGAGATCGCCGATGAGTACGCCGGCCGCCTCAAGGTGGTCAAGCTCAACATCGACGAAAACGCCAAGACGCCCCCCCTGTACGGCATCCGCGGCATCCCGACACTGATGCTGTTCCGTGAGGGCGAGGTGGAGGCGACCAAGATCGGCGCGGTCTCCAAGTCGCAGTTGACGGCCTTCATCAACAGCAATCTCTGACCCCTGCCAACGGACCCCGGGGCGCGCGGCCACGGCCGCCGACCCGGGTCCGGCAGGTTTCGTCTCCGTGCCTTCTTAATCCTCCCTGATGAGGATTCGGCAGATACGGCTAACGACATGCTACCAAGCCCCCACGCGGCGTTCGTCCGGACGCCCCTGCGCGGTGTACAGCACCCCGAGCCGTCCCCCCTTGACGCCGATCCCTCGCGGGATGCCCAACACCTCCCCTGACCTCTGCCTCAGAAGACCCGAATGAATCTAACCGAACTGAAAAAAACGCCGGTGCCCGAGCTGGTCGAACTGGCGCAGTCGATGGAAATCGAAGGTGTCGGCCGCTCCCGCAAACAGGACCTGATCTTCGCCATCTTAAAGGCCCAGGCCAAGCGCGGCGAGGACATCTCCGGCGACGGCGTGCTGGAGATCCTGACCGACGGCTTCGGCTTCCTGCGTTCCGCGGACGCCTCCTATCTGGCCGGCCCCGACGACATCTATGTCTCCCCAAGCCAAATCCGGCGCTTTGCACTGCGCACCGGTGACACCATCTCCGGCAAGATTCGGCCCCCCAAGGATGGCGAGCGCTACTTTGCGCTGCTCAAGGTCAACGACATCAATTTCGACCGACCCGAGAACGCCAAGTCGAAGATCCTGTTCGAGAACTTCACCCCGCTCTTTCCCCAGAAGCGGCTCGGCCTGGAGATCGGCAACGGCAGCACCGAGGACATCACGGCACGCACCATCGATCTCGTGGCACCCATCGGCAAGGGTCAACGCGGCCTCATCGTGTCCCCGCCCAAGGCCGGTAAGACCATGATGTTGCAGAACATCGCTCAGTCCATCGGGCACAACCACCCGGACTGCTACCTGATCGTGCTCCTGATCGACGAACGCCCGGAAGAGGTCACGGAGATGTCGCGCTCGGTGCGCGGCGAGGTCATCTCATCCACCTTCGACGAACCCGCCACCCGCCATGTCCAGGTCGCCGAGATGGTGATCGAGAAGGCCAAGCGTTTAGTCGAGCACAAGCGCGACGTGGTCATTCTGCTCGACTCCATCACCCGGCTTGCACGCGCCTACAACACCGTGATCCCCTCCTCCGGCAAGGTGCTCACCGGCGGCGTGGACGCCAACGCCCTGCAGCGCCCCAAGCGCTTCTTCGGCGCCGCCCGCAACGTGGAGGAAGGCGGCAGCCTCACCATCCTCGCCACCGCGCTGGTGGACACCGGTTCACGCATGGACGACGTCATCTACGAAGAGTTCAAAGGCACCGGCAACATGGAGATCCACATGGACCGGCGGATCGCCGAGCGGCGCATCTTCCCGTCCATCAACATCAACCGCTCCGGCACCCGCCGCGAAGAGCTCCTGATGCCCGCCGCCGAGCTGCAAAAGATGTGGATCCTGCGCAAGATCCTGCACCCCATGGACGAACTGGCCGCGATGGAATTCCTCCACGACAAGCTCAAGGCGACCAAGACCAATGGGGAGTTCTTCGACTCGATGAAGGGGTAGGATCCGCTGCGCGGACCCCGCCAGGCTCCGGACCGCTGAGATTCAGGGTTCGACGAGGGCAGACACCCGATCGATTACCGCGTGGGCGTGACCTGCCGCCGTCTGTGCCTCCGCCCGGTTGAACGCCTCCCCGGGGGTCAGACCCGCCAGGGCGTCAGGATACCGGGTGGGGATATAGAGCTTGTCGAGTGCCAGGGCCGAGTCCCGGAGCCCGCTCAGCGCCGCCCCGAGGTCGTCCGGGAGGTCCCGGATCAGCCGGGTCAGCGAATGGCCCCAGGGGTCCAGGTCCTGCCCGAACCAATGTGCCTTGAGCGCCTTCTCCCCCGCCTGCTGCGCGAGAAAGGCCGCCTGGGCGAACTTACCCGCCGCAATCAGGGCCTCGGCCGCCTCCAGGTCGTCACGCGCCTGACGCAGCCAGCGGTCCGCGTCCTCCCGCACCCGTTCAGCGCTCATAAAGCACCCGCCCCTCGGCCAGAATGCGCCGGATGAACGGCCGGTGCGACATGGCAGCAAGCTCCCCCGGGGTCAGCACCACCGGCTCCACCGGCCAGGGGCTGTCCTGCAGCAGCCGCAGCACCCGCCCGATGCGCTCCAGTGGTCCATCCGTCGTCTCGCACACCAGGAGCAGATCGAGATCCGAGCGCCGGGTCGCGGTCCCGCGGGCGCGCGAACCGAAGAGCAGCACCAGGCTCGGATCGAAGGCCGAGCGCAGCCTGAGCACGGCGGCATCGAGCCACTGCGCCGCGGATTGCGTCTGCTGTGCCGACTGGTCGGGCATGACGATTGACCATTGGGTATGGGCTTCCAGTCTAGCAGACCGGGGACCGGGGCAGGCTGCGCAAGCCGACGGCGCTTGGTCCGCACAGCGGACCAAGAACCTCCCGGCAAGCGAGGCAGCCTGCCCAATGGCCCCGCTCCCACCCGCTCGAGGTATGCTCTACGGATCGACCCGCCCGGGAGCCCGCGCCATGAACGCTCGCACCAAACCCCGTCCCAGCCTCTACGAGCAACTGGAGGCACTGCCCGAAGGGCTGACGGGCGAAATCCTCGACGGCCAACTCTACACCCAACCACGCCGGGCTTGGCCCCATGTCGTCACGGCGTCCGGGCTCGGCTACGAACTGATCGGACCCTTCCAGCGGAGCCGTGGCGGCCCTGGCGGCTGGTGGATCGTCGATGAACCGGAATTACATTTCATTCGCGATGCCGAGGTCGATGTTCCGGACCTGGCGGGCTGGCGGCGCGAGCGCATGATCACGCATCCCCCCGTGCATCGCATCGAGGTCGTACCCGATTGGGTCTGTGAAGTCCTCTCCCCGTCGACCGAGAGCAAAGACCGCAAGGTCAAGATGCCGATCTACGCGAAGTTCCGCGTTCCCTACGCCTGGTTGCTCGATCCCATCGCGCACACCCTGGAAGCCTACGCCCGCGAAGCCGGCGCCTGGCGCGAGATCGGCCGCTTTGTCGGCGCGGCCCAGGTGTCGGTCGCGCCCTTCGATGCGGTGACAATCAATTTGGCCGATCTCTGGGGACCGAGCGCGTAGAGCGGGATGGCGCCCAAACCGCGAACCTTAGGCCGTGACCCGGTGGGAGCGGGTTCAGCCGCGACGCGATCTCACAAGCTGCCATGGCCTCGTCGCGGCTGAAGCCGCTCCCACGGGGACTTTCAGGGGCCGAAGCGATGATCAAGGCCCCCGGCAACCGTCGCCCTACCCCGCCACCTCATCCCGCACCCGCCCCGGCGGCCAGCGCCAGGCGACCCAGCGGCGATAGAGCGGCACCCAGAAGCGGTAGGTCGGCCCGTCACGCTCCAGGACCTCGTCATCCGCCAGGCGCTCCAGGCAGCGAAAGGTCTGCTCGCGGGGCTGGCTCAGGCGCGTCTCGGCCATGGCCGACTCGATGCCGTCGATATCCAACTGACGCCGGTTGGTTTCATCCGTCGCCCAGGCGAGGGCGGCGAGCACCCGATGGGTGGCCGGGTCGCTGTCATCCCAGTGATTCTCGAAGGCGGCATTGGTCTCTTGCTCCACCACCGACTTGACCGCCCGGTCGAAGTCGTTGGTATCCACATAGTCGCTGCGTTCCTCGCCGCGGCGGACCTGTTCATTGAAGGCGTTGATCAGGTTGGCGCCAATCAATTGCAGTAGTAATGGCTGGCCGCGGGTCAGGCGATAGCCATCCGCCAGGACGGCCGGGTCGTATTCCAGGATGCCGCGTGCCGGCTTCTCCAACACCTCGGCGGACTCGCCCGCGCTCAGATAGCTCACCGTGCGGAACTGGGCGGTATTGAACAGGATGGAGAAATAGTCCCGGCCCATGGCCTTGAGCCTGGTGGTACCACAGAAGAGCAGCACCGTCGGGTATTGGGGCTCCTGCATCAGCGCGCGCAGGAAGCCCGGCAGCAGGTCGCCCAGGCGGCGCTCCGGGATCAGGTCGGCCTCGTCGAGCATCAGCAGGAAGCGCCTGGGGCCGAGCGGTCCGCGGGCACCTTGCAGGAAGGACTTGAACGCGGCATAGGGCTCGGCCCGATCCAATTCAGGTGCGGACTGGCCGAGCAGCCTCGCCATCCCCCCGGCTGCCTCGCTCAAGAAATCGTATTCGCTCCCGGCCCCCTGGATATTGATCGCGACCGGCAAGAGCCCGGTCCCGGACAACCCGTCGCGCGCCAACTTGTTCAGCAGACTGGTCTTACCGATCCGCCGCTGGCCGACCAGTACCACCGCTGGCTTGCCGTCCGGTTGCAGCCATAGACCCCGCAACCAGTCGATGAGGTCGGCACGGCCGACGAATACGCGGTCGCTCCCCAGACCTTCGCCGGTCACATAGGGCTGATAGTCCGGGGTGCGATAGGGCCGCCCGGCCCTGGCGATCTCGATCTGGAAGGCGAACGGGAGCGCGAAGGGATTGCCGTCCAGGTCTTCGGCGTCCAGGCGGCCGGCGATGCGCACCGCGCCCTCGGACGCCGCCTGGAAGTCGAGCCCCAGATCCGCCTCCTTGCCCCCCTCCAGCAGGTCCAGACGAGCGTGGTCATGGACCCAGACGATGTCGGCGGTCGGGTCCAATGTGACCCGGACCGAGCGGGCCGGCTCGGCGCTGCGGTTGCAGACACGCAGCTTCAGCCGCTGGTCCCCGCGGACGAAGCGGACCGCGGGGGCCTCGATTGCCAGATTCAGCCATTCGCGCGCCTGACGCGCCTCCGCCTCCAGCAGGCTGATCCAGTGGGCGGCCAGTTCAGACCCGATCCCCTTCCAGTAGTCCGGCAGACCGTCCCAGGCGAGTTGACGCACGCGCTCCGCGCGCGACTCCAGCAGCCGACGCCTGGCGACGGGGCTGGTCAGTGCGCGGTAGTCTTGGGCCAGGCTATCCAGTGCGCCGGTCAGGTCATGGACCAGGCGCCAGCCGCCGGCGAGCCAGTCGTTCGGCCGGGTCAGCATCGACATGGTCGCGCCTGACCATTGACGGAGTTCGATGGGGGGCGCGAGCAGCGCCAGGCAATCGCATAGTTCACGAAATTCGCGGCATTGGGCGTAGTCGGAGAGGGTGCCGAGCCGCTTCAGCGCATACTCGATCCTTCGGTCCAGTGGTTGCATAAGGATCGACTGCAGCGTCGGTTCGCCATAGCTTGGACGCGGGTTCCGGGCAAGACCGAACAGGCCAGCCAGGGCCAGGGGCCAAGCGCGTCGATGGCCGATGTCGAGTAGCAGAGGCGCCCCTTGTGCCGAGAGCCGGGCCAGGACATAGGCGTCCGGCATCGCTGATTGGAACATTACGTCGCGCCACGGGCCCGCCAAGAGCGCGGTGACGGCGCAAGCGGCCGGCCCAGAGGGCTTCAGGCACGCCAGCGTGAGTGCGTTGGTCCCGACGGCGACCGCCCCGCAGAACGGCAGCGCCGTCTGCGGTTCGTTCGCGAGAAGACGGGCGGCGCGCCGTGCGGCGGCGAACTGGAGGGTGCCGAACTGGATCTGCTGTATGGCCTCCAGGGCTGCACTGCCGCCACGCTCGCGCCCGAGTCTCAGAAGCCAGTCCCCCAGCCCCGGCAGCGGGAAGGCACAGGTCTGCCAGCGGAACGGGAGCGTACCGCCAAGCCAATCCGGCCCTCGGAGGGCGGCGCCACCAACGCCCGCGGGCCGGAACTGCCGGAGCGCAACCAGGGCCGCGAAGGGCCACGCGGGCAGGCCGGTCAAGACCACCGGCGCGAGTGCGCAATAGATGGCTATCTCGTCCAGCTTTGCATCCAAGCCAGCGATAGTGGGCCCGAGCCAATATGCCGCCACGGTTAACGGCAGGTAGAGCGCCCAGGGAAACCAGAGCCAGTACGTTTGGGATTCCGCCGCGATCCGCTGGTCGCGTCTTGAGCGTCTCCTGGCAATACCGGTCCGTTCGTTAAGGAAAGAGCCCGCCAAGGCGCCGACAGCGAGCGCCAGACAGAGACCCAGCCCCCATTGGGCCATCTCCGCCGAATCAGCTTGGGGCAGAAACGCGAAGCCGGCGATTGGCAATCCGATTATCGATAGCAGCGGGTGCAACAATCGGGTGGGATCTTTCAGACTCGAAGGACCGCGCCATTTAATCAGCGCAGATGCAACCGAACCTCCACCTACGGCGAGAGCAAGAACATGTACCGTTGAGCCATCAAACCAAACGCCAATTAAGCAACCGATTGTCGCGAACATGATCAACTGACCGCCGGTGTAAAGCGCACCGCGAGCGACAGCGGCACCGCCGTAGAACAAACCAGCAGCAGCGACGGTTATAGCGACAGGAGCGGCGAAATGCCCGGCCACAGCCACAACGGCAGCAGCGGCTACAAAGACTGCACGAAAAGCAGCAAAACAGAAAACGGCAGCGTCAGCGTTAGCCGTGCTGTCCACGGAAGCGGTAGACGCAGCGTCAGCCGCAGCTATAGCGGCAGCGGCAGCTACATGCGCAGCGCCAAATTCAGCAATCGCGGCAGCATAACCATCGGCGGCAACCGGAGCTTCAACGGCAGCCTCAACCGCAGCGGCAGCGGCAGCGGCAGCGAAAGAGGCAGCGGCAGTTCTCGTTTCGGCGGCAGCAACAGTGACAACAGCGCCAGCAGCATTGCTAGCGGCAGCAGCAACGGCAAAGCCAGTGAAACCGACAACGACAGCGACAGCGAAAAGATATACAAGAGTCAGCACCCAGACTGAATTCACGTCACCGGTCGAGGCCCAGACCAGGACGCCGATCAGCGCGCCCCAGAAACCTCCGCCCAACATACCTGCAATCAACTCCGCGCTCGGCGCCTTGTCGATGCGGTCGGACAAGTCCATCGGCCGCAACCACAACTCCAAGGGCCAGAGCCAGAACCGCCGCAGGACATAAACGGCCGTCTCGCGCCCGGTCATTGGTGATCGCCCCCGGTCTCACCCGGCTCGCCACCGAGCCCCTTGAAAGCGCGATGCACCCGCCCAACGCGGCCCGCCCATTCCTCAAGCGTCTTGAACACCACGCCGGCGGCATCTCCGCCCTGCTTGATCCCGGCAAGCGCCTTCTCCATCGTGAGACCCGCGGGCATCCATCCCGGGATCAATTCGGCGAATTCGGCGCACAGCGGCAGTCCCTCGGCCGTGACCAGCCCGCGCAGTCTCATGTCGCACAGTACATGATCCTTCGCCAACTCAACCCCGGTGGCCGCCTGCATCAGGATGCGCCATTCTTCCTTGCCGTGCCGCTGGGTCCACAGGTCCTCCAGATAGTCCCTCAGCCCTTGGGCGATCCGGTCCCAGTTCGGCTCGTAGCCCCCGGCCCAGGCGCTCCAGAGGTCCGCCAGGACCAGTTGGATCAGTGCGGGATGACGGCCCGTGAGCGGCACGATTCCCCCGGTCCAGCGCCCGTCCAGGTCGGGCGGTGGTGGCACCGGCAGACTGAGCCCGAGCGGCCCCAGGGCCAGGGCGCGCGCCTGGTCCTCAGCGAGCAGGCCGATGTACTGCGGAAAGCCGAAGATATTCCAGAAGGACGACTCATAGATCCGGTGCTCCCGACACAGTTCCTTGAGCGGCCGGCGGCTGGAGATCAGATAGCCGAAGCGGTATTCGGGCCGGTCGCCCAGGGCGCGCAGGTTGCTGAAGAAGTCGGAATTGAACGATTCAACGCCCGTGATGCGCTCCAACTCGTCCAGCAGCAGGACGAAACGCAGGCCGTCGCGCGCCAGGGGCCGGATGAAGTCGCGCAGACCCGCGTAGTCCCGGACCTCGCCCTGGGTCTTGCCCTTGGTGGCCGGCTTGGGGCGGGGTGCGTGGGCGGTTGCGTCCAGTGCGCCCAGGATGGCGAGATGCAGCCCGCCAAAGAAACGCTCAGGGCAGGCCTGGCCCCAGTCCTGGGTGGTGGCGTGGATGCACACCAAGTCCGGCTCGGCGGCGAGCGCCTGCCAGACCTGGTTCAGAAACGACGACTTACCGAATCGCCGCTCCCCAAGCACCGAGACGCTGCCGGGCTTGTCCGGCCGACGCAGGACGCCCAGGGTCTCCGCCAGTTCGCGCTCCCGGCCGAAGAAGACCGGGGAGTCGGGCGGCAGCGAGTGCCCGGTGACATAGGGGTTGCGCCCCGGCACGATGCGCGCGAGGCGCTCCGTCTGGCTTGCGAGTCCGGGATGATCCGCGCGGCCCAGTTGGGCCTTGAAGTCCGCCATGGTCCGCTCCGTTGCTGGGGGTCGGTGACAGGTGGATTAAATCACCTATCGGGGTCCGGGGAGAAGGGGCGCGGTGGTCTGACGTTCAGGCTGTCTCGTTGGCGATGCTCAACGCCTGCCGATAGACCGCATCGCTCAACCAAAAGCCGGCATTTGAACGCAAGGCATCCAAGCTCGGACGGACGGCCAACAGGAGCCCGCGCTCCTTTGCGCGGAGCAGCACGCCGACGACCCCCATGGTCCGCAGACCCATGCGCTGGGCCCGGTGCCGACCGTCGCGCTCGTCCATCAAGACCAACGTTGCGCCGATCTCCAGACCCAGGGCGATGGTCTCCGACTCGCCCGCATCGAGGTCCTGGCTCAACGCTAACACCAGCGAGCGGTTTTCGATGCGGTGACACTCGACCCAGGGGGCCGCGGCAACCTCTGCCCGGCCAGGCCAATCATGCCCGTCCCCTTCCAGTTCCAGCCGCACGGCCTCGGCGATATGCAGCCGCCCAAACAGGCGCTCCAGCAGTCCCATCGCTCCGATCGCGGCGAGGTTGGTCAGTGGCGAGGTATTGCTGACGACGCCGGTCATGACTCGGCCTGGCGCAACTCGCTCAAGACAGCGAGGTCTTCCGCCAGGTCAGACTCATCGTAATGCGGCGGGATGTGCCGGGAGCCTAACAATTGACGGAATTCCCATAGCGACAGACCGGCAAGTTCCCGTGACTTGCCGATGGACAGGCGCCGTTGGGCGTAGAGCGCCAGTGCCAGTTCCTGCTTGACCTCCTGCACCGACAACCGTGCGGAGTCCAGGACATCGGTCGGGATCTCGATTTGGGCGACTGCCATGGGCGGTTCCTGACGGGTTGTGCATTGGCGGAGTTTGATCCAGGGTATACTACCGCGTACAGGTCCGGGTAGTCGACCGACACGGCCGGTGGCGCGAGCGGCCCGCCCTAAGCGCCCTGCCCCGCCAAGCGCTCGATCGCGCCGACCGGCAAGTAGAGTCGGGGGCTTCCCGGTTGGAGCGGCAGAAAGCCGAAGCGCTGATAGAAACCCGCGGCATCGGGCTTGGAGTCGACGATAACGCAGCGCACCCCAAGGATCTTCGCGGCGCGCAGGCTTTGCTTCAGGGCATGAATCAGCAGGCGCGAACCGACGCGCAGCCCGGCCTCTCGGGCGCGGGCATCGCTTGCCATGCGCCCTATCAATACGGCGGGGACGGGATACTTGGGCAAGCCCCGGCGAGCCTCGTCCGACCATTCCTCATGGCGAACCGAGGCCGCGGACAGGGTGTAGTAGCCCAGCACCCGCCCGCCGTCGTCCGCCGCGACATAGACCTGTACCAGGCCGTTGCGTATCCCCTGACCGGCATAGCGCCGCAGGTACTCATCCAGCCCCGCATGGCCGCAGGAGAACCCGGTGCGGTCGTGGCGGGCCGGTTCAAAGGGCCCGATGTTCACTCAAGACCAGCGTCGTGGTAGTCGCGCCAGGCCGCCTTGAGCGCCGGGTTGGGCTCGGGCGGGGCGTCCAGGGTGGCGACAAATGCCTGCCACTCAGCAGCGCTCAAGGTGAAGTGCCGGTGGGTCTGGAGGATGTCACGGGCCTTGTCCAGGGCCGCGTTCAGGACCAGGCCGGTCAGGGTGTTGCCGCTCACCTCAGCCGCTTCGACCAGCAGGCGTTTGGCGTTGGCGGGCAGACGAATATCGAAGCGTTCGATCGATTCGGACATGGGCATCACCGATACGGGATATACCCGTACAGATTAGCACATCCCAGGGCGCAGTGCGGTCCTGCAGCGGCAACCGGACTCAGAGACTTCGTTCGGGCGAGGGCAACGCTGGTCCGCACAGCGGACCCTACGGGCGCCCGTAGGGTCCGCTGTGCGGACCAGCGACCTGCCGTCCAGCAGGGTGGCCGGGGTTATGATAAAGGCCCGTGTCACCGCGCCCCACGCAGCCGCGGATCGAAGGCATCGCGGACCACATCGGCGAATAGATTGGCCGCCAGGACCAGGGTGAACATGAAGAGAAAGGCGGCGGCCAGTGACCACCAGACGACCGGGTCGCGGGCCAGTTCCAGGCGGGCGCTGTTGATCATGTTGCCCCAACTGTTCATGGTCGGGTCGACGCCGATGTTGATATAGGACAGCACCGCCTCGGCCAGCACCAGGCCGCTGAAGTCGAGCACCAGGGTGATCAGGACGATATGCAGCACATTGGGCAGGATGTGCCGGCCCAGGATGGCGAAATGGCCGACCCCGAGCGCGGCACCGGCCTGCACATAGTCCGCCTCGCGCAGCTTCAGTGCCTCACCGCGCAAGAGCCGGCAGAGGCCGGTCCAACTGGTCACGCCCAGGATCAGACAGAGAAACAGCAGGCGCAGGTCCGCCCGCTCCACCAGGCTCTCGAACTGGTCGGCGTTGTTCGCCATATAGACCTGGAGCATGAGAATGGCGGCGGCGATGAGCAGCACGCTGGGGATCGCATTGAGGGTCGTGTAGAGATACTGGATGACGTCGTCCACCCAGCCGCGGAAATAGCCGGCCATGATCCCGAGCAGCACGGCCGCCGGCAGCATGACGAGCGTGGTCAGGGTACCGATGACGAGCCCGGTGCGAATGGATTTGAGCGCCTGGAAGAAGACGTCCTCACCCACCTTGTCGGTGCCCAGGATATGGTACTTGAGCGCCAATTCACCGGCGACGAAGCCGAGCACCAGCATCAGGGCGAGTCCCCCCAGTGCGGTGCGCCATGGCAACTCGGTACGGCCGTCGCGGACCTCTTCATACACCGCCGACAGGGCGAGCCCCCGGCGCTGTGCCATGCTCCAGAGGACCTGGAGGGTAATCAGCCCCCAGACGGCCAGGCCCTCGGTCAGCCCCCGCAGTGCGGTGCCGAAGATGTCCCAGCCGCGCTGGTTCGGGTCCTTCAGGTGCCGACCGCCGTATTGCAGCCGCGGGAAGTCGCGCACCACGCTGCCGTCGGGTTGGGTAATGGCCTCCTTGACGAAGAGGTGGGTGGCGAAGGGGGCCGAATAGGTCTTCTCCTGGCGTTGACGCAGCGGCCGGGCCCAGTAGTCGAAGACGCTCAGGACCTCCGGGGCGAAGCGCCGCTCGGCGGACGGGTTCGCCGCGCCGGGCGCCGGATCGGCGAGCGGCAGCCGGAAGTGAAGTGTATCCAGCAGCCCGATCAACACATAGAAGCTCAAGACCACCAGGGCGCCCATGCCGACCCGGGAGCGGGCCACGCGCCGCCAGGGGGCGCGCAGGTGCTCGTGACGGGAGGCGTAGAGTGCGAAGCCGACGGCGAGGGCGAGCAGCAGGAACACCAGGGCGTCGGTCCACAATACGACGGGCATCATTGCAGCCGCACCCGCGGATCGACCAACGTATAGGAGATGTCGGTCAGCAGCAGCCCCAGGATATAGAGCACGGCGCCCAGGAAGACCATGGCGCGCACGATGGCGAAGTCCTGGTTGCTGATGGCGTCGATGGTATAGCTGCCCAGGCCCGGGATACCGAAGAACGACTCGGTGATCAGGCTGCCCATGAAGAGCAGCGGCAACACCACCACCACGCCGGTCAGGATGGGGATCAGGGCATTGCCGAGGACATGGCGGAACAGCACGCGGCGCTCGCTGAGCCCCTTGGCGCGGGCGGTGCGTACATAGTCCTTGGAGACCTCCTCCAGGAACAGGGTGCGGTACCAGCGCACCCCGGACCCGACCCCGCCGACGACCCCGACGATGACCGGCAGGATCAGGAATTTCCAGGCCTCGATCCCGGTGTCGTACCCGGAGATCGGTACCAGGTGGAACATCTTGCTCATCAGGAACTGGCCGCCGATGATATAGAAGAGCCCGGAGATGGACATCATCGCCACCAGCAGCACCACGGCCCCCAGATCCAGATAGGTGGCCCGGAAGAAGACGATGAAGAGCGCCAGACTGATGTTGATGGCGAGCCCCACCAGCAGCACCGGCACGGCGATGGCGAGGCTCGGCCACATACGCTGCGAGATGTCGTAACCGATATTGCGCCCGTCGTCCGATGAACCGAAGTCGAAGGCGAAGAGCTTCACCGAGCGCTGGAAGAAGATAGTATCGGTGACCTTAGCGAGCCCCGTCGCCTTGTCATTGAACAGCAGGGGCCGGTCATAGCCGTGTTCCTGCTTCCAATTGCTGATCGCCGCCGCGGTCACCCGCTTCTCCCCGAGTTGCATCCGCGCCATCTCGTCGGGTGAGTTGAGCACGAAGAACAGGACGAAGGTCAGCAGGTTGACCCCGATCAGGATCGGGACGGCATAAAGGAGGCGGCGCAGGATATAGGCGCTCACAGGGCGGTGCTCCGTTCGCGGCGCCGCACCATCCACAGGGCGGGCAGGACCAGGACCAGGACGATCCCGAGGGTCGCCCACAGGGGCCACAGGACCGGCGGATTCCATTCGGTGCGCAGGCGCTCCCGCACCGCCGGGTCGAGCCGCCGGTACTTCAGCGTATTGTTTGCCATCTTGTTGGGGTTGGCGTTGAACAGCCACTGGTGATGCAGGGCGAAGGCCTTGGGGTAAAAGCCCCAGAGCCAGGGCGCGTCGCGGCGGGCAATCGTCATCATCTGGTCGACCAGGGCCTGGCGCTCGGGGCCGTCCTCCATGAATTTCATTTGATCGAAGAGCCGATTGAACTCCGGGTTGTCATAATTGGAGGTGTTCTCCCCCTGGTGCTCCACCTTGCCGTTGGGGCCATAGAGCAGGAAGAAGAAGTTTTCCGGGTCCGGGTAGTCGGCGTTCCAGCCCCACATGTAGACCTGGCCGGTCCCGTTGCGCATCTTTTCCTGAAAGCGATTGTAGTCCGTGGAGCGGATGACGAGTTCGATCCCCAGCTTCTCGAATTGCTTGCGCATCCAGGCCAACCGCGACTTGTCATCGGGCCCGGTGGCGACCGCCTCATAGTTGATGCTGAGCGCCCGACCGGTCTTGGGGTCGCGCCCGCCCGGGTAGCCGGCATGCTCCAGCAGGGCGCGCGCCTCCTCGATCCCCCGGCGCACCGGGCGGCCGTCGCGCCATTCATAGACATAGGGGTTGATGCCGCCCTCCCCCTCCCGATAGCCGCTGATGCCGGGCGGCAGTGGTCCCTGCGCGATCAGGCCGCGGCCGTTGGCGAAGATGGAGATGAATTCTTCGTAATCCACGGCGATGGAGATGGCGCGGCGCAGCAGCCGCGCCGGCTCGCTGTAGCCGCCCACCACGGGGTCAAGCATATTGAAGCCCAGGTAAGAGATGGAGGTCTCCACCGAGGTGATGAGATCGATGCCCTTGGTCTGCATCTCATCGGTGAGGCTGGGGCCGCCGTCCCCGCCGATACGCACCGCCTGGTCGAAGGCGTCGGAGGAGATCCCGGACGAGTCGTAATAGCCCTGGACGAACTTGTTCCAGCGCGGGATGTCCTCCTTCTCCAGGCTGTAGACGGCCTGGTCCACGAAGGGCATGGGCCGACCGGCGTCCGCCAGGAGTCCGGCCTCGGCGTCCCCGGGCATCCCCTGGGTGGGGAAGGTCTCACCCCAGAAGTTGGGGTTGCGGGTGAGCACCATCCGCAGGTTGGGGTTGTTCTCGGTGAGCATGAAGGGGCCGGTCCCGACCGGGTACCAATCGAGCACGATATTGCGCTCCTTCATCCCCGGTTGGGCATAGAACAACTCGGCCTCCCAGGGCATGGGGGCAAAGAAGGGCATGGCGAGCCAGTAGGTGAACTGCGGGTATTTGCCGTTGATGCGGATACGAAAACTCGTCGGGTCCACCACCTCCACCCCGTCGAGCCGTGCCTCGCGCAGGGCCTGGACCCGGGCGATCGGGTCCAGCTTCGCGGCCGGCGCCAGGCGCTCGCCCAGTTCCTTGAATCCCACGATGTGCTCCTGCATCACCCCGGCGATCGGCGACTGCAGCCAGGGGGCGGCCAGCCGTTTGATCTGGTGGGCGAAGTCCGCCGCCGTCAGCTCGCGGGTCCCGGTGTAGGGAAAGTCCGCCAGGCGATTGATGCCGCGCAGATCCCCCGCGGTCAGCCCGTGGTAACGCAAGGCCCCGGACCCATCCCGGGCGAAGGCGGGGTGCGGCTGGAACCGGACCCCGGGGCGAACCTGGACCAGGTAGTCGCTGTAGGCGATCTGCGCCGCCGGTGCATCGTCCGGCAGGGGCTTGCCCGCGGCGTCGAAATAACGCGGCACCGGGACCTGCGACGCGGACAGGGGCACCAACTGATAGGGCCGCAGCAGCAGGTGGTACTGCAGCGGCGGCTCGTAGACCTGGGCGAGGAAGGCATACTCGTTGGCGCTGTAGGACCGCACCGGGTCCAGGTGCTTGGGCCGCTCGTCGAAGGAGCTGTAGACGGTGTTGCTCAGTGCCCGGCCCTCGGGATAGGGGTCGTTCCAAGGCCCCTTGCCACAGCCGCCGAGCAGCAGCACCAGGGCCAGCAGCACCGCCAGGACCCCGCGCCGCGCGCTGAGCCCCGTAGGGTCCGCTGCGCGGACCGAGCCGCCCGCGATGGCCGGCCGGGCCACGCGCCCGCCAAAACCCCACGCCCTCCCGACCAGCCCCCGCTCGAGGCTGGTCCAGGCTGGCACGGGCCGACAAGTTTCGGTAGTGTTGCGAATCCTCATAGGGCGGACATGATCGCACGGGAGACGGCGCCGCCGAAAGTCGCGCCGCTGCCGATCTGCCGCCGCGCCGCCCCCGACCCCACCCACCACGGAGCAATCGACACCCATGGGCTTCCTACAAGACAAGCGCGTCCTGATCACCGGCCTGGCCAGCAACAGGTCCATCGCCTGGGGCTGCGCCGCCGCCATGCGCCGCGAGGGCGCGCAGGTCGCGCTCACCTACCAGAACGACAAGCTGCGCCCGCGGGTCGAGGAGATGGCCACGCAGTTGGGCTCCGACATCGCCCTGCCCCTGGACGTGGGCAGCGACCGCCAGATCGCCCAGTGCTTCGCCGCCCTGGAACAACGCTGGGACGGCCTGGACGCCATCGTCCACTCCATCGCCTACGCCCCCAAGCACGAGTTGGACGGGGACTATGTGGACGCCCTGACCCGCGAGGGCTTCAACACCGCCCACGAGATCTCCTCTTACAGCTTCGCCGCCCTAGCCAAGGCCAGTCGCCCCTTGATGGCCGGCCGCAATGGGGCACTCCTGACCATGACCTTCCTCGGCGCCCAGCGGGCCGTGCCCAACTACAACGTGATGGGACTCGCCAAGGCCAGCCTCGAGGCCAATGTCCGCTATCTGGCCGCCTCGCTCGGCCCCAACGGCACCCGCGTCAACGCCATCTCGGCCGGGCCCATCTATACCCTGGCCGCGGCCGGGATCTCGCACTTCCGCTCGATGCTCAATCAGGTGGAGAAGCACACCCCGTTGCGGCGCAATGTGACCGCCGAAGAGGTGGGTAACGCCGCCGCCTTCCTGTGCTCGGATCTGGCGAGCGGGATCACCGGGGACGTACTGTTCGTGGACACCGGATTCAACATCCTCGGCCTGGGGTAGGTCGGGTTAGGCGCGCGTGGCACGGTACTGGCGGCAAGAAGCAGGCATCTGACGCGCGCCGTAACCCGATATCCAGCCTTGGGAACCCGGCCCTGGAAGATTTTGCTTCCCGCGGTCAGCGACACGCGAAGCCGAGTTTCGCCTCTGGGAGTAAAGACGATGTTGTATTCGGTTTACGTCCATCTGGGCGACGCACAACACGCGCATGGAGTGACGATCCCTGATTTCCCGGGATGTTTTTCGGCAGCGGATGACTGGGCAGAACTGCCCGCACAGGTCCAGGAAGCGGTAGAGGTCTATTGCGAAGATGAGGATCTCATCATCCCGCCGCCGACCTCTTTGGAAGAACTGGCCACGCGCTCGGAGCATCTGGGCGGTTTGTGGCTGTTGGTGGATATCCACCTGGAGCGGGTCGATCCCAAGGCGGTCCGGCTCAATATCTCGTGACCCGAGTGCTTGGTGCGGCGCATCGAGGACTACGTGGAGGCGCATCACCTGAGCCGATTCGGATTTCTGGCGCGGGCAGCGTCTCGGGTATTGGAGCAGTAGAGGGAGGAACGCGGCTAGACTGAAGTTATTTCTCCCGTATCTGCCGCGCAGAAATACTCGACCCTATCCCCTTTACTTCCTTTTTTCGGCAAGAAGATCACGTTAGCGACGAGGGATGAAATGAGCGAAACAGTCAGACAAGAGTTCTTCCGGTGGATACGCAGTCTGGATGCCGGAGTCCTCGGCGATGCACAAAGAAAACTGCTCAATATTTACATCACGCACTTTGATACGCTAGAACCGTTGGGCACCGCAGGTGGGAGACGGACAAAAAAGATCAGTGAACTGATTCAGGCTCAGCATGCCACTCTTTCCGCTACGCTTCCAAATTTGAATGAACTCCAAACGACAGCTTCGACGCGGGCTGACCGCATCACGGAGCTGGAGATCGGCCCTTTTCGCGGTTTTAAGAGCAAGGAAAAGTTTATATTTGACAAGAAATACACCTTCCTTTATGGCCCTAATGGTTCGGGGAAGTCGAGTTTTTGCGAGGGGCTAGAGTATGCCCTGCTCGGCGATATTGAAGAAGCGGTAGCAAGGCGAATAGCCTTGCCGGACTATATTCGCAACACAGAAACGAATTCCGCGAGACCCCCGATCGCCTACGGCCAGGTTAGTAAGCAAAAAACATCTATCCCTCAGAATCATCTTCTATATCGCTTCTGCTTCGTGGAAAAAAACCGGATCGACGGATTTGCCCGTATCACAGCAGCCACCGCCGGCGTACAGAAAGACCGCATTGCCACTCTCTTTGGCTTGGATGCTTTTAGTGAATTTGTGGATGGCTTTACCGACAACTTTCAGCAGTACCTTCCTCTTGAACCAATCAAGGGAAAAGCTTTTGAAACCGAACATGATGCGCATGTCGCTAATACAGTGCGCCTGGAACAGCTTTGTAAAGACATCGAACGCAATGACGCACGACTCCAAACTCTGATTGCGGCGCTTGCGGTGCCGGGCATTACTTCGCTCGAAGACATTCGGCACTTCTTGATTGGCGCAGATGGGGTTTCCGGCACGATCAATCAATTGCAGCAGGATAAAGCAGAGCAGATACCAGAGGACATCAGCCTTGAGTCTCTTCGCCAATTGCCCGAAGAAATAAGCAATATGCAATACCATCTGGAACTACTGGAAAGCGATCTCGCAAAGTTCCAGACGAGATCATCTGAGGTCAACTTCAAGGGTCTCTACTCGGCATTGACCGCTATTGCTGATTCTGCCGAAAGGGACCAATTCCTGTGCCCCGCCTGCAAGACGCCCCTTTCCCAAGTGACGGTAGATCCTTTCGCCAATGCGCGTAACGAACTATCAAGATTAAAAAGCCTTACGGAGTTGCAAGACCGCATTTCGACCAACGCGCGTTCGATAGTTCAATCAGTAAAAAAAGCCAGAGCACTATTGCTAACCATCAGCAAGGATGCCCGGCAAGCGAGCTACCAGGGACAGATGCTTCCATCCTTCCGCGAAGTTGTCTATACCGAGATTGCGGAGATTCCCACCTGGTCCCAACTCCTCAGACAAGAATTAGAGTTTTTGTGGAATCAGAATTCTGTGCTTACAGCCATTCAGTTCGCTATTGAAAATTATAACGTCATATTAGCCGAAAAAAGAGCACAACAATCCGCCGTTGATGAGAAAATCCTTAAGTATCAGGCATTTAATAATCGCCGCGTTGAGTTAACCCTCGAAGAGGAGACTCTTTTCAGAGAAAAAAACCAGCTTGAGAAATTAGTCCAAGAATTTGCGGAAACTAATGCCCAACGTCTTGCCGAAATCGAAGCCGAAAATAAGGTCATTGAAGTGTACCACGGCTTCTGCGTTGCCTACAGCGCACTTGCTTGTAGTTTGAAGCAGTATCGCGACAGACTGCCGCAAGAACTTTCCGCCGGTTTGCGTGATAAGGTGATAGAGTATTACAATCAAATCAATTCGCACGATCCCAGCTTTGAGCAACTGGCGTCTCTTTCCCTACCTATGGTTGCGGGGGATAAAGTTATCGTAAGATTTATAGGAAGCAGTACACCACGCGACGCACTTCATGTCCTAAGCGAGGGGCATATTAAGGTGCTGGGACTTTCAATCCTATTGGCGAAAATAGTT
Source organism: Candidatus Thiodictyon syntrophicum (assembly GCF_002813775.1). Classification (NCBI taxonomy): domain Bacteria; kingdom Pseudomonadati; phylum Pseudomonadota; class Gammaproteobacteria; order Chromatiales; family Chromatiaceae; genus Thiodictyon; species Candidatus Thiodictyon syntrophicum. The sequence continues at coordinate 3,107,571 of NZ_CP020370.1, read as the reverse complement.
CATGAAGAAATTGGCTTTATCATTTTTGATGACATCGTCAACGCGATTGATGACGATCACCGCAGCGGCATTGCCGAACTCTTGTTAACCCATGTAGACTTTAATAATAAACAGCAAATCATTACCTGCCACGGTGAGCAGTTTATCAATAAACTGGAACACAGACTCGGAGCATCCTTAGCATCTAAAGAAGTCGTCCGGTATCGCTTTTATCCAGTGGATTCGATTGATGAGCGCGGCGTAAAAGTCTCCACAGGCGACACCAAACATTACCTCGTTCAGGCGCAGGAAGCATTTTCCAGAAGCGCACTGAAAGACGCGGCATCAAAATGCCGCCAAGCTGTCGAGAGCATAGCTGAGACTCTATGGAAAAGACTTGGAAAAGAGAAAAGCATTAGCCTCACGGTAAAAATGCGCACGCCAGGTGCTCAACCCGATTTATCCACTGTGGTGGACTCGCTGATCAGGGAACTGAAAGGCATAGACCCGGGCTCCGTGGTTTACATATCTTTTTCGGCGCTCAAGGATAAGTACCCGTGGAGCATCCTCAACAAGGGTAGCCACGAGCAGGATGATCTTCCGGAATTTGAGAGAGCGGATATTGGTTCCGTATTGACGCTGCTGGGAACCTTGGAGCAGGGCCTTTCTAATATGAACTTTGCTACGGTGATTTCTTCTAAAGATTGAAGGCACTTCTTTCAGCGACCCTCAATGTAAGAAATGGCCCAGCGTGGTCGCAAAGATCAAGTGATACAGCACTGATCGGGCGAGGCAAATATGGCAATCAGCAATTACGACGGCGACATCGTTGCGTGGGCGAACGAGCAGGCGGCGTTTCTGCGCGCCGGGCTCTTCTCCCAACTGGATATCGAACACCTTGCAGAGGAAATCGAGGACGTGGGCAAGAGCGAAAAGCGCGAGTTGGCAAGCCGCATGGCGGTGCTCCTGGCCCACCTGCTGAAATGTCAGTACCAACCGGAGCGGCAGGGCAACAGTTGGCGGCGCACAATCAAGGAGCAGCGCAATGCGATTGCTATCTGCATCAAGAAGACTCCGAGCCTGAAAGCAGAGTTTAGCGATGCGGATTGGTGGTCCGGTGTCTGGTCGGATGCCGTCGCGAAGGCGTCGGAAGAAACGGGTTTGGGCGATTTCCCCGAATCCTCCCCGTGGACAGTCGACACCATTCTCGATCCGGGGTGGCTTCCTTCACTTGTGGGATACGGAATAAACCCGTAGCCCGAAAAGCGGGGCATCGTCCGCACTTGGTCCCACGCTGAAGCTCAGGAGCCAGCCCGGCTTGGCCAAATGAGCCCATGGTTCCGACCGCCGCCCAAGAGTCCCGCACTGGAGGTCGAGGCTTTACCGTGAAAGTCCGGCGGGGACCTTGTGGGAGCGGCTTCAGCCGCGACGAAACCTCGCGGGTTACCCGAACGTCGCGGGCCACTGCCTCTGCGTCTCTGCGCCTCTGCGTGAGACCTCTTAAAGAATCTCACGCAGAGACGCAGAGACGCAGAGAAGAGTCGCGTAAGTCGGGTTACCCTGAAAGCCGCTCCCGCCGGGGGCTGCGGCCGCGGTGCGACGCTGCGGCGAACGCCGACGCCGGTTCCCCACGCAGCCCGTCGCGGCTGAAGCCGCTCCCACGGCGTCGCTGCGCGACTTTCACGGTAAAGCCGCGACCTCCCTGTCTCCCTAAGGCCGGAACGACGGTCAAGGCCGCCAAACGGCCCTGCGTCAGATGCCGCCGGGAGGCGCCGATGATCACCGGCCCTCCCGGTCACCTGACATCAGATGAGGATATCGTCCGCGTACAGCAGGTCGGCGAACAGGTCCTTCTTGATCACCTCCCAGTTCTTGCGCGTCTTGGCCGCCGCGCCGATGATGTAGCGGCGGGCGATGAAGACCTTGCGGCTGTCCTGCTCCGCCTCATCCATGAGCAGCCAGCCGGTGTAGAGATAGCTGTAGATCTCCACCAGTTCCTTGGCGGCGATGCTCTGGAATTGCTTATCGGTCTTGTCGGTGACATATTTCAGGGCGTCGAGGAACAGCACCCGCATTTCCTTCAGTTCATCCGCCAACTGCGCCAGATTGCCGGCCTTGCCCTTCTGTTCCAAAGCCGTGAAATGGTCTGCAAGGATGTCGTTGATGACCCCGCCGGTGGCCGCGACGATCTGCAGTTGCGAGGTGCCCTCGTAGATGTTGGTGATCCGGGCATCGCGCGTCAGGCGCTCGACATTGAACTCCTTCATGTAACCGGTGCCGCCGTGGATCTGCAGGGCGTCATAGGTGATCTTATTGGCGTTCTCGCTCAGCACATACTTGGCCATGGGGGTGAGCAGCGCGGCCACCCGGGTCGCCTCCTTGAGTTTGGCGGTCTGTTCCGACGAGTCCTTGCCCGCGGCCTTGAGCGCCTCGATCTTTTCTTCCAGCTTGTTGCGCAGGTCGACCCAGTGGCAGCCGGCGTAGAGCAGTGAGCGGTCGCTCTCGAGCGTGACGCGCATCTCCATCAGCAGATTGGCGACCACCGGGATGGCATAAATGCTCTTGCCGAACTGCTCGCGTGCCCGGGCGTAGCGCAGGGCCTCCTCATAGGCCGCCTGGGAGATGCCCAAGCCTTGGGCGGCCACGCCCAGGCGCGCCCCGTTCATCATGTCCATGACATATTTGATCAGGCCGAACTTGCGCTTGCCGATGAGTTGCGCCGGGGTATCGTTGAATTGCAGTTCGCAGGTGGGCGAACCGTGGATCCCGAGCTTGTTCTCGATGCGCCGCACCTGGACGTTGTCTTTTCCATAACAGGCGAACAGACTCAGGCCGCGGCCGTCCTTGGTGCCCGGCTCGGAGCGGGCCAGCACCAGCAGGATCTGCGCGTTGCCGTTGGTAATGAAGCGCTTGACCCCCTTGAGCCGCCATTGCCCGTCGTCGTCCTGATAGGCCAGCATGTTGACTGCCTGCAGGTCGGAGCCCGCGTCCGGCTCGGTCAGCACCATGGCGCCGGTGGCGGCACCACTGGCGAATTGCGGCAGGAATTCCTGACGCTGCTCTTCGGTGCCGTACTTGTTGATGGTCTCGGCGATGTCCTGCAGACCGAACAGGTTCATCAACGAGGCCTCGGCACGGGCAACCATCTCGATCGCCATGGTGTAGAGGGTGGTGGGGATGTTGAGACCCCCATAGCGCCGGGGCAGTGTGAAGCCCATCAACTCCGCCTGGGTCAGGAGATCCAGGGCCTCCTGGACGCCCTTGGCATAGGTGACCTTGCCCGCGGCGAAATGGCTCCCCTCCTCGTCCACCGCGGCGGCCTGGGGGGCCACGTTGTTCGCGGTGATATCGCCGACGATCTCCAGCACCTTGCGATAATTGTCCAAGGCGTCCTGGTAGTCGGTCGGGGCGTAGTTGTAATGCGCGGCCTCGGTGTAGCCGTGCTCGGCGATGTCGACCACCTCTTCGAGCTTCAGGCGATCGAAATGGAACAGCAGATCGGTGTTGTCGGTGAAATAGTTGGCCATGGCTCGACTACTTTAACTTGTGCTTGTAGGCGTCGATGAGCTTCGGAATCACTTCCATCACATCGCCGACGATTCCGTAATGACAGACACCGAAAATCGGCGCGTCGGGGTCATCATTAACGGCAATGATCTTGTTGGAGTCGCACATGCCGGCCCGGTGCTGGATCGCCCCCGAAATGCCGCAGGCGATGTAGAGCTTTGGCCGCACCGTGACGCCGGTCTGTCCCACCTGGCGCACCTGGTCGATAAAACCGGCGTCGACCGCGGCGCGCGTACCCGCGACCTCGCCGCCGATCACCCGGGCCAACTCATAGAGGATCTGGAAGTTCTGCCAATTGCCCATCCCGTAGCCGCCGGCGACGATGATCGGGGCAGCCTTGAGATTGACCTTGCTCTCCTCGTGATGGCGGGCAATGATGCGCACCAGTTGGTCGGCGGCGCTGGGCGAATAGGGGACCGGGGTAATGCGCCCGTCGACCGGTTGCGCCAGCGGTATCTTCTCCATGACCCCCTCGCGCACCGTGGCCATCTGCACCGGGGAATCCGGACAGATGATGGTGGCGATGATGTTGCCGCCGAATGCGGGGCGAATCTGCAACAGGAGTTGGGAGTAGTCCTTGCGCAGATAGGTCACGTCGGCGATCTGGAGATCGGTGCAGTCCGCGGTCAAGCCGCTGCGGGTATGGGAGGCGACGCGCGGCGCCAGGTCCCGGCCGATGAAGGTGCCGCCGAAGAGGACGATCCGCGGCTGGTGCCGATCGACCAATTCGCTCATGATTCGGCTATAGGGCAGGGTATTGTAATGAGCGAGCTCCGGGTGATCCGCCAGCAAGACCTCGCGGGCACCGTAGCGGAAGGTCTCGGCGGCCAGGGCCTGCAGGTCGTGGCCGATGAGCACCGCCTGCAATTCGCCGTTCAGGCTTTCCGCCAGCTTTCTGCCCTTGGACAGCAGTTCCAGACTCACGTCGGCCGGCACACCGTCGCGCTGCTCGATGAACACCCAGACTTTTTGTGTATTCTCATTCATAGGGGCTTATCCGAAGATGTGGTCTTCCATCAGTTTATCGATCAGCGCATACATGCCGTCTCTGGTAGCCGGTATGGTTTCATGTGCGCTCCCGCCCAGGACCACTGACTCGATCTTGTGGACCTTGGTCGGTGACCCGCCGAGGCCGCACCGGCTGAGATCGACGTCGAGCTCGTCCGCGGTCAGGGTGGGGATAAACAGGCCCTTGGACACATACTCCTCCTTGAGCTGATCCACATACAGCAATGAATTGCCCTCGGTCATTTTTTCCAGTTCGAGGAGGGTGTGGGCATTCTTGTAGGCCATGACCCGCTTGGCCCGGAAGGGACGCGGCGTGGCGGCGTCCTTGACCACCGTGATCAACAGGGGCAGCGTGCCCTCCAGGATCTCGAAGCCGTGATCGACCTTGCGCTTGACGGTAATCCGGGGTCCCTGCGCCTCGAGGATCGCCTCTGCATAGGTGATCTGCGGCAGGCCCAGCTTTTCTGCGGTCTGGGGGCCGACCTGGGCGGTGTCGCCGTCGATCGCCTGGCGGCCGGCAAAAATGATGTCGTAGGGGCCTAGCTTACGCAGCGCCTCTGCCAGCACATAGGAGGTCGCCAGGGTGTCGGCCCCGGCAAACTTGCGGTCGCTGACGAGAAAGGCCTCATCGGCGCCCATATACAGACAGTCGCGCAGCAGGTCTGAGGCCTTCAGCGGCCCCATGGTCAGCACCCGCACGGTGCCGCCGTAGCGGTCCCGCAATTGCAGCGCCAGTTCCAGCGCCACCCTGTCTTCGGGATTGAAGATCGTGGGGAGCTTGCTGCGATTGACGGTACCGTCCGGCTTCATTACCTGGCCGGAGATATTGGCCGTGTCGGGAACCTGTTTGACCATTACGATGGAATGGTAGCTCATGCTCTGCCTTGTCTATTGAAGTAATTGGGGAATGCGGCCGGCGACCGGCCCGGCGATTAAGATGAACCCGGGCGGCGGCGCTTGCACAACCCGGAAAACGGGGCGCGGGGATGGTACCATCTTTCGTACGATGGCGCGATGTCCGCGGCCGGGGCAGCTAGGCGTCCGACCGGTGCCGGCCGGCGTGGTCGGCGGTCGCCCGCCCCCGAGCAGGCCTTCGCCGCGACCGCCCAGTCGCTGTAACTCCTGTTAAGCCTGTCCATTGCTGAACCCAGGCAACGTGGCGCAGGGTTACCGGACGCCGCCCTGCAACAGAGTCGCAATCCCGGCGATCCATTCATAGCGCACGGGATCGTCCGGACACTGGGTCAGACCACATTCCAGCAAGGTGGAGACGAGATTACCGACAATCAGTACAACGAACAGGATGATGACCAGGCCGACGAATCGCCCGCGCTCCCGGGGGGCGGCCTGACCGTCCATGCTGCCCGGCAGACTGAGCAGGATGGCGATCCCGAAGATGATGCCGACGAAGGCCATGAAGGCCCAGGTGTAGAGGTGCAGCCCAAACAGGGCATGACCGAAGCCCGGATCACCCGGTGCAATGTGCAGCAAGACCTGCCGCATGGCGGCGGCCGCCCCCGACAGGGCCGCCAGAATCGCCAGGCCGTAATGCAACGGGCGGATACCAAAACGCAGATTGAGCAGGAAGCCCAACCCGGCGGCGATCAGGGCCGCCCGTTGCAGGAGGCACAGCGGGCACGGCAGTTCACCGAGAAGCAACTGATCGGCAAAGGCGGCAACCAATGCCAGAGAGATCAGACCCAGGGCGAGCGCATTGAGCCGGACAACGAGGCGCGAGGCAGGCATAGGGGCTCCGGGGATGGCCTTCAGGGTGAGGACGCGACACTAGAGCCCGATCGGCAACCGATCGGTCATATGATGAATCAACAAGCCGCCGATCGCCGCGATCGTCAACAAGGCGAACAGCGCCCCGGTCGCCCGCGACCCCCGCAGGATCGCGACGGCGGCAATGAGGCCCAGAAGAAAGGTGATGTACATAGCAACTCGCCGAGGGCCAAGGGAAACCAGAAAAAGCGGCGGACCACGAAGTGCCCGGCGGCACGGCGGCCGGGTCCGGGACCAGCGGCGCGGCTAGTATCGTGGAGCGCAGATCCCGATACCATTCGAGCGCGACCCTGAGCTTAACAAGTGGACAGGATTAACAGGATTTCTCAGGATTTACAGGATGGCTTGTTGATGCATGTCGCACCCTCATTTTTTCTGTTGATCCTGCAAAATTCTGTTAATCCTGTCCAATTTCCGCGGCTTACCCGATCGCCAGACGAGTGTCGGCAATTGCGCTTCGCGGTACTAGTTGCGGCTGACGGCATCGTCTGCGCATAGCTCATCCGCAGCGGCGCAGACCGCAACGGCATCCCCCACACGGATCAGCCCGCCGCGCAGCACCCGGGCATTGAGCCCGCCATGACCGCGCATAGCATTGTAGCCACCGGGGCCCAAGACCTCTTCCATGCGCGCACATGGGTGGCAGAGTCCGGTACCCAGCAGCAGCACCTCGCCGATGACGAACTGCCGCCCCTGCAGCGCCGTGAGGTTGATCCCGGAGACGACCAGATTGCGCCGCAGCCGCGTCGGGTCCAGCGGGGGTTCGCCGAGCAGCGCGCCGAGCGCGGCCAGATGCTCGGATTGCATCAGGGTAATGCCCCGGGCACCGCTCCTACCGCCATAATGGTCCCCATCCAGTCCGGCACCAGCCAGGGCGCGGGCCTGCTGCCGCAAACTGACCGGGCCGCGGCGGCAGGCCCGCACGCCGATCCATAAGACCCGTCCGGCGCGGGGGAACTGGCTCTTGAGTGACTCCAGCGTCTCCACGATTGTCCCCTTTATCAGGCATCCGGAACCATGAACGCAGCCCGCACCCTGTTTCTGACCTTGCTCTCGCTTCTGCTGATCCTGCCCGGATGCAGCCAACTCCAGATCGCCTACGGCACCGCGCCCTTCTTCATCAAGCGCTATGCCGACGACTATCTGAAGCTCGACAGCGACCAGATGGCGCGTTGGGAGCCGCGCCTGGATGCCGCACTCGCGGCCCATCGGGCACTGGAATTGCCGCTGCTCGCAGGATTTTTCGAGACCCTGCTCCAGGCCAGCCGTGCGGGTTTCGACGACGCCAACACGCGCTGCCTCACCGGCGCCTTTCGCGACCTCTACCGACGCCATGCCAGGCTCGCGGTGGATACCGCGGCACCGCTGCTCGCGGGGGTGACACCGGCGCAGGTCCAGGCGCTGGAGCGGCGCTTCGCCGTGGAGTACGCGCAAGACCTGCCCCGCCCCGGCAACCGGGATCGCGCCCTGGAACTGGCCAAACGCGCCCGCCGGTACGTCAAGTCGGTCGAGGAGTGGACCGGCCCCCTCACGGCCGCCCAACGCGCCCTGGTGGCGGAGGTAACCGGGCGGATGCCGGACACTGAGGTGATGGTCCTGGAGTACCGCTCGCACCAGCGCCGGGAGTTGATCGCGCTCCTGCGCGCCAAGGCGAATGAGGCCACACTCCAGCGCTTTCTCACCGACTGGCTGGTGGACTATCGGGACCTGCCGCCGCCCCTGGGACGCGCCGGCGAGCAGCTCCAGGAGCGCGTGGGGGAACTCCTGATCCGACTCGGGGCCAGCCTCGACCAGGCCCAACGCAAGCGCTTGAATGACCGCCTGGCGACCTTGCGCGACGATCTGATGCAGCTCCAGAAGGCCCCCCATCTGGTCGCGGTGACCTGTCCGGCCTAAGCGCGGTGCAGCGGGCTCGACCCTCGTCTCGCCGCCACGTTGACGGCGAGTGCGATGGTCCGCGCAGCGGACCCTACAGGCCCGGATTGCGCGCAGCGGCGGCCGACGCGCGGTACTCAGAACAGGTCGTCCACCGACTTGGGGGCGGCACGGGCGGGTGTCCCTTTAGGACTGGCGGCTGCCGGCTTGGCGGCTGCCGGCTTTTTCTTGACCGCCACCGCCGGCCCGGTATCGGGGTCCGGGTCAGGCCCCATCAGCATCAGCCGGTATTCCTCCATGACCTCCTCGGTCTGCGCGGTGCTGGACTTGGACTCGGTACCGCGGCTGCCGTCGACCTTCACCTTGACCATCCCCGGGGGCGCTTCCAACTTGGCCACCGGCTTGTCCCGCAGGGCGTCCTCCATGTAGTCGGTCCACATACTGAGCGCCGCCCGCCCGCCCTCCTCGCCGCGGCCGAGCTTTTCGTTGTTGTCGAAGCCCATCCAGGCGACGGTCACAAAGTCGGCCTGGAAGCCGCAGAACCAGGAGTCGCGGATGTCGTTGGTGGTGCCGGTCTTGCCGACGATGTCCTTACGCCCCAGGCGCAGCGCGCGCGTGGCGGTCCCGTATTCGACGACGCCGCGCAGCATGGAGGTCATCTGGTAGGCGATGCGCGGATCGATGACCTGCTCGGCCGGATTTTCACCCGCGGCGGTGCCCGCGGTGCGGGCCGGCTTCTCGGTCCCGGTGCGATACCAGCAATCCGCACAGGCGCGCGGCGGCTCCGCCTGGTAGATCAAGTCTCCGCTCGCGTTCTCGATACGCGAGATGTAGTAGGGCAGGACGTGATAACCGCCGTTGGCAAAGATCGCATAGCCCTCCGCCATCTTGACCGGTGAGGTCTCGGCGGTCCCCAAGGCCATGGAGGGCCCGAGCACCTTGGGATCGAGATCAAAACCGAAGCGGCGGATGAAATGGGCGGCATTATCGACACCCACACTCTGCAATAAATTGATGGCGGCCAGGTTGCGCGAGAGGGCCAGGGCCTTGCGCATGGGGATGGCACCCAACTCACGATGATCGGAATCCTGCGGTTGCCAGTCCCCGATCCTGATCCCCACGTCCTTCACGATGCTGACCGGCGTCCAGCCCCGGTTCAGGGCCGCGGCATAGATGAAGGGCTTGAAGCTGGAACCCGGCTGGCGGCGCATGTCCACCGCCCGGTTGAATTGGCTCTTCTCGGTGTAGGCATAGCCGCTGACCATGGCTTGAATCGCACCATCCCGGGGCGCCACCGTGACCAGGACACCGGTCACCGCCGGGATCGGGCTCAGCTCCCACTTGCCCTGTTGATCCAGACGCACCCGGATCAGATCGCCCTTGGCGACCACGTCGGCCACCCGTCGCGGGGCATTGCCGCGCCAACCCGCATTCTTGAAGGCCCGCGCCCAGCTCACCTGACCGAGCCCCAGGGTGACGCGGCGACCGCCGCCCAAATAGACCTGGGCCGCCCCGTCCGCAAAGCCGGTCACCAGACCGGCCTCCAGACCGGTCACCTGGGGCACGCCCTCCAGATAGGCGTCCATATCGACCTCGGAGGCACCCGCCAGGTCTACCCGCGCCTCGGGTCCGCGGTAACCGTGACGGCGCTCATATTGACGTAGGGCCTTACGCACCGCGTCCTGGGCGGCCGTCTGCAGGCGCGAGTCGATGGTCGTGGTCACCCGCAGCCCCTGTTTGGCCGCCTGCTCACCGTAATACTCGGCAATCTCCCGACGCACCATCTCCGCCACATAGCCGGCCTCCAGGTCGACCTGGGCGCCATGCAGCCGCGCATCATCGGGCCGCGCCAGGGCAGTGTCATAGCGGGACTTGTCGATGAATCCCAGTTCCAGCATCCGTCCCAAGATGTAATTGCGCCGCTCCAAGGCTCGCTCGGGGTTGGTGACCGGGTTACTGGACGACGGGGCTTTCGGCACCCCGGCGAGCATGGCCATCTCGGCCACATCGAGTTGCGCCAGGTCCTTCCCGTAATAGAGGGTGGAGGCGGCGGCCACGCCATAGGCGCGGTGTCCGAAGAAGATCTGGTTCAGGTACAGTTCCAGGATCTGCTCCTTGGTCAGGGTCTTTTCCACCCGCAGGCTCAGCAGCACCTCGGCCAGCTTGCGTTTGAAGGTCTTCTCCGGAGACAGGAAGAAGTTCCTGGTAACCTGCATGGTGATGGTACTGGCGCCCTGGGCCTTGATGCCGGTGGAGGCGTAGTTGACGATCGCACGGCCCATGCCGACCACGTCGATACCGCCGTGCTCGAAGAAGCGGCTGTCCTCGGTCGCCAGAAAGGCCTGGATCAGGAGCGGCGGAAACTCCGCATAGGTAAGGGGCTGGCGCCGCTCCACGCCGAATTCGGCCATCAGGGCACCGTCGGCGCTATAGACACGCAGCGGCTCCTGGAGCTGCACCTGACTCAAGCCCTGCTTCACGTCCGGCAGTTCGGGCAGGGTCAGGTTGACGAAGGCCGCCGCCCCGAGCAGGGCGAGGGTCAGCAATTGCAGGGGCGCACCCAGAACGGTCAGGTATTGCAGGAACCAGCCGGTGGCCGAACGCGGACCCCGCCCGGAGCGGGGCGCCGGCGGTTGCGGTGGTCCGGCCGCAGGCGCCGGTGCGGGGGCCGGGGCAACCGGCTCGGCGGCGGACGCCACCACCGCGTCCGCGTCATCCCCAATCCGCGGGACGCCGCGCACGGGCGGTGACTGCGACGGAACCGTGCCGTTCGATCCTGGGGCCTCGCTGCGGGTCTCTTCTTGCACACTCAACTCCGGCCGCCCGGGGCGCGCGGCGCCGGGGCGAACCTCACTGTCATTCGGAACAGGCGCGATTTTACACCATACAGCCCCCAAGCAGCCCCGCACCTCGGCGCCGGTTCGCGCAACCGTCGGCGAGCGCCGCGGTGACGGCACCGCGCCACCCCCGGGACCGGAGATAACCAGGGACCTCATCCACCCCTGCGGATCTTCAATGCAGCGCCCGCGTTCCTGCGTTAGCTTGCGCTGACGCTTGGCGCCGGCCGCGGCGCGTTGCCCGCACCGTTTTCTTTCACCCGGAGGACTTCGCCCTTGGATCGTTTCACTCGTAGTTACAGCATGGTACTGGGTCTTTTCGCACTGGCCGCCTTCGCCCTGTGGCTGCACTCGACCTGGCAACCGCGGGTCTGGGAGATCAACCGGATGCTGGAGGCCGACCCGCTCGTCGCGAATTATCCCTACCAGTTCCGGGTCCTGTCGCTGGAAAACGGGGTCGCGACCCTCCTGACCCCCCGCTCGCCCGCCCTCCCGGCCATCCAATTCATCCCGATCCTCTACCCGCAACTGGCCGGCAAGGACCAGGATGACCCCGCGATGATCAAGGCCCAGGCGGACCTGGTCGCCAGCCAGCGGCGCGCCATGGACCTGGTCGGGGCCTTGCCGGACGTGCAGAGTGTGGCCTGGACACTCGATCTGCGGTGGCTGTCGGACCACGGGGTGCAGGCGCCGGCCAATGCGTTCGACGCCAACGCCGGGCGGTGACAAGGCTTGCGCCCGCTCACGCCCCTTCGGGATCGACGCCCAGCGCGCGCAAACGCGCTGCCAGGCGGTCCGCCCGGTTGCTTTGAGCGTCCGCGCGAAGCCGTTCGGCCGCAGCGCGGTCCCGCTCCTGCTCCGCCCGCAGCCGTTCCTGTTCCGCGTCACACTGCGCCTGATCGGCCAGCGCCTGCGCCTGCTGCGCGCACGCCCGCTCCTGCTGCGCGTGAAGCCGCTCCTGTTCCGCCCGCAGCCGCTCCTGGTCCGCCCGCAGCCGCTCCTGTTCCGCCCGCGCCTGTTCCAGGGCCACGGATTCCGCCAGCGTCGGGATGAGCGCGCCGTCGGGGGTGTAAAAGCGCAACAGGCCCTCTGCCACACCCAGTCGCAACCCCAGGATCACGCTCGGCAAACGACCCGCCGCATCCTGATCGATGGGATAGTAGTGCGCATCGACCAGGTGAAAACCGGCCAGTTCCTTGGTCTGAGGTGAAAACCAGAAATACTCCGGGGTACGGAAGACACCTTCGTACAGCGCCTTCTTGGCGGTCCGATCCGACCGGGCGGTCTCGTCGGAGAGCAGTTCGATGATCAGGTCCGGGTAGCGCCCGTCCTCCAGCCAGACCGTCCAAGAGCGCCGCGGGCGGCGCTCCACCCCCCGCACCAGGAAAAAATCCGGCCCGCGCAGTTCCCGCGGCTCGCACTGGTCACGGCGAAAATAGACGCTCAGGTTGGCGCCGATGAAGAAATCGTCCCGGTCGCGCCAGTGCCACTCCAGGGTGCTGACCAGGAGGGCGAGTTGATCATAGTGCAGTGAGCTTTCCATTTCCGGCTCGTCGCTATCGGGCTCGCGGCCTTGCGCGAAGGCCAGGTAGAAGTTCTCGGCGGTTTGGGACATGAGTAACGGCTCCCGACAAGGTTGGCATAGTATAGCGGGCGCGGCGGCCGGTCGGCGCTCCCCGGGCCTTGCATCAGGAGCGGCGATCCGGCCTGATGCCCCGACGCCAGGGTATTTGCACCCGGCCGCGGGCCGGGCCCCCCCGCTGCGGAACAACCCATCCACCCTAGAACCTACAGGAAAACGTCCATGGATCAGAGCAATCCCTATGCAAGCCCCCGCAGCGACCTGACCCGTCCCGCGGGGACGGCGCTCGACACCACCGGTCCCTTCGACCCCAAGGGCCGCTTCAGCCGCCTGAGTTGGCTGGCCTGGAATCTGGTGCTGGCAGTGGTCGGCAGCATCGTGGTCGGCATCGTCGTCTTCATCTTGGGGGCACTGGGCCTGGCGGCGATGCCGCAGCCCACCGCGGCCCCGGACGCCGCGGCCCCGATCCTCGGGGTTATCGTGCTGGTCATACCCTATCTCGTCATGGCGGTGCTCGGGTGGATACTCAGCATCCGCCGTTTCCACGACATCGACGCCTCCGGTTGGTGGTCCTTGACGCTGATCGTGCCGCTGGTCAATCTGATCACCTTTCTCGTGCTCCTGTTCAAGCGCGGCGACGAATCAGCCAACCGCTTCGGCCCGCCACGCCCCACGCCGGACTGGGAGCGGGTCCTGGGCATCATCTACATCGTGCTGATCGTGCTGGGATTGGTCGGCGGGATCATCGCCGCCATCGCCTTCCCGGCGCTCGTTGACTATCAGACACAGGGGATGCACTAAAGAGTATTTAGCCGCAAATGAACGCAAATAAGCGCAAATTAATCTACTGGTTAACATCGTCACGGGCGTCACCCCGACGGTTACCATGCAGTAAAGGCCAAGCCTCTGATTATTTGAGTCAATTTGCGTTCATTTGCGGCCAAACTGCGTTTTCTTCGCTCAAGCCCCAGGCAGCGGATTGAGTGGCTGCTCCAGGCCCGGTGGGTTGGGGTCAGCCAGGTCCAGGTCATCCCCCAGGAAGGCGGGGTCGCGCAGCTCGGCCAGGGTCGGCAGGTCGTTCAAGGATCGCAGACCGAAATAATCCAGGAACTTGCGGGTAGTGGCGAACAACGCGGGGCGCCCCGGCACATCCCGGTGACCGACCACGCGGATCCACTCCCGCTCACTCAGGGTCTTGACGATCTGCGTGGTCACGGCCACGCCGCGGATGTCCTCGATCTCGCCGCGGGTGATGGGCTGGCGGTAGGCAATGAGCGCCAGGGTCTCCAGCAGGGCGCGCGAATAGCGGGCGGGTTTCTCATCCCACAGGCGTCCGACCCAGGGGGCGACCAGGGCGCGCACCTGGACGCGCCAGCCGCCGGCGACCTGGGCGATTTCGATCCCCCGCCCGGTGTAGTCCGCACTCAGCACGGCGATGACTTCCAGCAAATCCGCGCGCTCGGGACGCCCCTCCTCCGGGAACAGGGTCTGGAGTTGCTCCAGGGTCAGGGGCCCGCCAGCGGCGAACAGGGCGCCTTCGACGATCTGCTGCAGGCTCGGCGTGGTCATTACTTTCTTCTTTGCGTCTTTGCGTCTTTGCGCGAAATCTCTTCAGCCCGTCAGTTCTGCGTCGGCACCGGCGTCGCCCTGTCCCTCCCGCAGCCGCACATGGATCGGCGCGAAGGGCTCGGACTGGACCAGTTCCAGCGTGGCGGAGCGGATCAGCTCCAACAGGGCCAGGAAGGTCACCACCACCCCGGCGCGCCCCTCGGTCAGGTCGAACAGTTCGGTAAAGAGGAGGAAATGGCCGCCGCGCATCCGCTCCAGGACCTGCGACATCCGCTCGCGCAGGGACAAGGACTCCTTCTCCACCCGGTGGCTGGTGAAGAGGTCCGCCCGCGCCAGCACGCCACGCAACGCCATCAGCACCTCGCGCAGGTCGACCTCGGGTGGGACCCGGTTGAGGTGCCCGGGGGGCAATTGCGCCTGGGCGGTGAAGAGGTCGCGCTCCAGGCGCGGCAGGCCATCCAGGTCTTGCGCGGCCTGCTTGAAGCGCTCGTACTCCAACAGGCGGCGGATCAGCTCGGCGCGCGGGTCCCCCTCATCCTGCGCCTCGGCGGCGGGACGCGGCAGGAGCAAGCGCGACTTGATCTCGGCCAGCATGGCGGCCATCACCAGATACTCGGCCGCCAGTTCCAACCGCAGTTCCTGCATCAGGTCCATATACTCAATGTACTGGTCGGTGATGACGGCGATCGGGATATTGAGGATATCGAGATTCTGGCGCTTGATCAGATACAGCAGGAGATCCAGCGGCCCCTCGAAGGTGTCGAGAAAGACCTCGAGCGCGTCCGGCGGTATATAGAGATCCAGGGGCAAGGTCAGATAGGGCTTGCCCTGGACCAGGGCCACGGGCAACGCCTGCGCGGTGCTCAGGGTCTCGCCGATGGCGTCCATACCCGCGGGCGCCCCGCTACAGGACCAGCGACATGGCGAACCGGACCTCTTCCATGGTCTCCCGGGCCACGGCCCGCGCCCGTTCGCAGCCGTCGTTGATGAGGTTGCGCAGCAGGTCCGGCTGCGTGGAGAACTCACGCACGCGCTCGCGCATGGGGGCCAGTTCGGTCAGGACGGACTCGATCACCGGCCCCTTGCAATCCAGACAGCCGATGCCCGCCGAGCGACAGCCCCCCTGGACCCAATCGCGCACCGCGTCGGTGGAATAGATCAGATGGAACTGCCACACCGGGCACTTGTCCGGGTCGCCGGGATCGGTGCGGCGCACCCGCGCCGGGTCCGTGGGCATGGTGCGGATAGCCTTCTCCACGTCCGCGGGCTCGTCACGCAACGCAATGGTGTTGCCATAGGACTTGGACATCTTCTGCCCGTCGAGCCCCGGCATCTTGGACGCCTTGGTCAGGAGCGGTATGGGTTCGGGCAGGATGACCCGGCCGCCGCCCTCCAGGAACCCGAACAGGCGTTCCCGATCGGCGACCGTGAGGTTGTTCTGACCCCCCAGCATGGCGCGCGCCACCGCCAGGGCCTGCGCGTCGCCGCGCTCCTGATAGGCGCGGCGCAGTTCGTCGAACTGCCGGGCGTTCTTCTTGCCCATCTTGCGCTTGGCCTCTTCCGCCTTGGCCTCGAAGCCCGGCTCCCGGCCATAGATATGGTTGAAGCGCCGGGCGATCTCCCGGGTCAGCTCCACATGGGCCACCTGATCCTCCCCCACCGGCACCCGCCCTGCCTTGTAGATCAGGATGTCCGCCGATTGCAGCAGCGGGTAGCCCAGAAAACCGTAGGTGGCCAGATCCTTCTCCTTGAGCCGGTCCTGCTGATCCTTATAGGTCGGCACCCGCTCAAGCCAACCGACCGGGGTGATCATGGACAACAGCAGGTGCAGTTCCGCGTGCTCCGGCACCCGGGACTGGATGAAGAGGGTCGCGGAGCCCGGGTTGATCCCGGCCGCCAGCCAGTCGATCAGCATCTCGCGGATGCTGTCGGGGATCAGGGTCGGGTCCTCATAGTGGGTGGTGAGGGCGTGCCAGTCGGCGACGAAGAAGTAGCACTCGAACTCGTGCTGGAGTTCCAGCCAGTTCTTGAGTACCCCGTGATAATGGCCCAGGTGGAGCCGGCCGGTGGGGCGCATGCCGGAAAGCACGCGCGCGTGCTGTGCGGAGACGGAAGTCAATGCTATTGCCTCAAGATCAGTAATGGAATAACTCTCTCACGATGTCGGCGCCCGGCAAGAGGCTGACGGTGCCGATCACGGGCGGCAGGAGCACGAGGCCCAGGCGCCCAGTCGCCAGCAACAACACCAGGATCAGGAGCCCGTAGGGCTCGAGCCGGGAGAAATAGTAGGACCAGCGCCGCGGCAGCATGGCATTGAGCACCCGGCCGCCGTCGAGCGGCAGCAGCGGCACCAGATTGAGTACCATCAGAAAGACATTGATCAGCACGCCCGCCGCGCCCATGTAGACGAGCGGCAGCGCAACCCATTGATTAACATCCAACAGCCACATGCCGCCCTGGATCGTGAGGCCCCAGGCAATCGCCATGAGCAGATTGACCCCCGGCCCCGCCAAGGCCACCAGGGCCATGTCGCGGCGCGGGTGGCGGAGGTTCTGCACATTCACCGGCACCGGCTTGGCCCAGCCGAACAGCAACCCCGCCAGCAGAAAGGTAACCAACGGGACCAGAACGGTGCCGATCGGATCGATGTGCCGCAAGGGGTTGAAGGTGACCCGCCCCAGCATCAGGGCGGTGCGGTCCCCCAGGCGGTTGGCCACCCAGCCGTGGGCCGCCTCGTGGACGGTAATCGCGAGCACCACCGGGAGGGCGAGGACCGCGAGCAGTTGGATCTGGTTCAGTGCGTTCATCGGGCCATTATACGGGTGCGGCGCCGAATCCTCGCCCCCGGTTCGCGGCAACCTTCAGCGATCGAGTCACGCGGGCGCGGCGAACTGCCCGGCGTCGCCCTTGCCGACCCGGATCACCGTCGGCGGCTCCGCGATCATGTCCACCACGGTGGTGGCGTCGAGCCCGCAGAAGCCGCCGTCGATGATCAGATCCACCTGCTTGTCCAGCACCTCACGCATCTCCTCGGGGTCCGTCAGCGGGTGCTCGTCGCCGGGCAGGATCAGAGTGGTGCTCAGGATCGGCTGGTTGAGTTCACTCAATAGGGCGCGACAGATCTCGTTGTCCGGGACACGGATACCGATCGCCTTACGCTTGGGGTGGAGCATCCGCCGCGGGACCTGTTTGGTGGCCTCGTGGATGAAGGTATAGGGCCCCGGCGTCAGCGATTTCAACAGCCTGAAGGCCTGGTTGTCGATCTTGGCGTAGGTGGTGATCTCCGACAGGTCCCGACACACCAGGGTGAAATTGTGCTTGTCGTCCAAGGCGCGGATGCGCCGGATGCGCTCCATGGCGTCCTTCTCCCCGAGTTGGCACCCCAAGGCGTAAGAGGAGTCCGTCGGATAGACGATGATGCCCCCCGCGAGCAGGATCTCGACGCAACGGCGCACCAGGCGCGGTTGAGGGTTGACTGGATGGATCTGAAAAAATTGCGCCATGACTACGTCGATCGATGAAAATTAACCTGGAGTGACCGGACCTTGCCGCCGATCCCTCAAGCAACCGCCGCCCGCACCGGGTCACCGGCCGCCGCGGGCAACAACCGGGCGGCGGCGGGCCAGTCATGCCAGATGGGCGTACAGCCGTCCGGCAGGGCCGCCAGCCGGCCCAGGTCGATCCAGGGTTGGGTGGACAGGGTCAATTGGGGGCCGTGGAAGTCGGAACCGGCGGACGCCAGGAGCCGCTGCTCACGCGCGTGACGGGCATAGGTAAAGGCCTCGTCCCGGGCGTGGCTGCCGCACACCACCTCCAGACCGACGCCCCCCAGTTCCCGAAAGCGGCCGATGAGGTGCAGCAACTTGGTCCGCGTGAGCTTGTAGCGCGCCGGGTGGGCGATCACCGCCTGACCGCCGCTGTCACGGATCCAGCCCACCGCCTGCTCCAGGCTCGCCCAGTCGCCGGGGACATACCCGGGCTTACCGGTTACCAGAAAGTGTTTGAAGACATCGCGCTCGGTGACCGCGACCCGCCGCTGCACCAGCAAGCGCGCGAAATGGGTGCGCCCGATCAGCAGACCATTGGACAGGGCGCGCGCTCCGGCATAGGCCCCCTCGATCCCCGTCTTGGCCAGGCGCCGCCCCATCTCCTCGGCCCGCCAGCCGCGAAACGCCAGGAGCCCCGCGAGCCCCAGGGTCAACCCCGGATGGGTGTGGTCCACGCCGAGCCCGACCACATGGATGGTGCGCCCGGCCCAGGTGACCGAGATCTCGACCCCGGGGACGAACCCCAGCCCCAGCTCGGCGGCGGCCTGCGCCGCCTCAACCAGCCCCGCGGTCGTGTCGTGGTCGGTCAGGGCCAGCAGCCCGACACCCGCCGCCGCCGCCCGGCGCACCAGGACCGCCGGGGCCAGGGTACCGTCCGAGGCCGTGGAATGCGTGTGCAGATCGGGGATCTTGTTCATCCCGCCCATTCTACACGTCCACCCGCGGCCGCACCCGATAGCGCAGCCGCCGCGGATCTGCGATCCTCGCGCCACCTCGCACCACCCGCTCCCCGTCCGCAATGTCCAGCAACCCCAAGACCTCGACCAAGCCCCAACTCCAGCCCCTGCATGTCGCCGGTGAGTTCTGGCTGGACTGCAACGATGTGGCCTTCCTGGGCGAGCAGCGCATCGCACTCCTGGAGCAGATCGACGCGCGCGGCTCCATCACCCAGGCGGCCAAGGCGCTCAAGATCAGTTACAAGGCGGCCTGGGACGCGGTGGATGCGCTCAACAACCTGGCCCCGGCGCCGCTGGTGGCGACCGCCGCCGGCGGGCGCGGCGGCGGCGGCGCCCGCCTCACCGACGAGGGCCGGCGCCTGATCGCCGCCTACCGCACCATCGCCGCCGAGTACCGGCGTTTCCTGGACGGGATCAACGCCGCCATGGGCGACCCCGGCGCGGCGCTGGACCTGCTGCGGCGCCTCGCCATGCGCACCAGCGCGCGCAACCAGTTCATCGGGCGCATCGTCGCGGTCACCGCCCGCACCGTGGACGCCGAGGTGCTGATCGAGATCCAGGGCGGGCAGCGGATCTGCGCCGGGGTGACCAACGAGAGCGTCGAGTCCTTGAACCTGCGCCCGGGGCGGACCGTCTGGGCCCTGGTCAAGGCCGTCGCAGTCGGCATCGCCCGGGAACCGGACCCGGCGGCCAGCCCCGGCACCAATTGCCTCTGCGGCCTGGTCCAGCGTATCACCCGCGGGGACGGGCCCGCGGAGGTCGTCATCGCGCAGCCCACGGGCGTGACGGTCCGGGGGGTCATCGCCGCCGAAGCGCTGGAACGCCTGGGGCTCGCGCAAGAGGCCCCGGCCTGCGCCGTTTTTGCCGCCGCCAGCGTCATCATCGGCGTCGATCATTGAGGCGCCCACAGGCCGCGCCGCCAAGCCCACCAAGGCGCTATCGGTTCCTCTGGTTGCGGACAGATCCTTCTTCCCGGGCCAAACCGCCCGCCGCGACCGCAGTCCCGGTCCCGCAGTCGCGCGCGCCGCACCATATCGGCCGCACCATGCCGGCCGCCCCACGCCAACCTCGTCGGCAACCCGACGGAGGCCCCCCGCAATGTCGGTTTTGCCCCAAAGCGTTATTTACAGAATATAACGACGATTTCTAACTATATATTATAAATGATATTTATTTATTTTCTCTTAGTGGTATGTGTTATGCTTATGGAATAACGATCGTTCAACCTCAAGCAGCCTACCGATGCCTCCGATAACAGACCCGGCCTCCGATAGCATCCGCCCCCGGGCTCGCCTCGTCCGCCGCCTGGGCGCCGCGGGGCTCCTGTGCCTGCTCCCGCTGTGGGGGCTGCACCCGGGTCCGGTCCAGGCTCGCGAGGTGGTGGACATGGCTGGCCGCGCCGTCAAGGTCCCGGACCAGATCACCCGCCCCTTCGGTGCCGCCCCGCCGCTGACCGCCCTGCTCTACGCCCTGGCCCCCGATCTGATCATCGGCCTGAACATCCCCTTCGCGCCGGGGTCGGCCGCCTATCTGCGGCCGGGTCTGAGCGAACTGCCGGTGCTGGGCAGCGCCATGGGCCACGGTCGCCAGATCAATCCGGAGGCCCTGCTGGCGCTGCACCCGGACCTGGCGCTGGCGTGGCAGAACGACTTCTCGGACCTGGACCCGGCCGGCATCGAGGGACCCTTCCGCAAGATCGCCGTCCCGGTCTTCTATCTGAAGCTCGACACCCTGGACGACTGGCCCGCCGCATTCGAGTTGGCCGGCCGGCTCCTGGGACGGGAGGCGCGCGCCGCCGAACTGGCGGGCTACATCCGCGCGGCGCAGGCGCGGGTGGCCGCGGCGGTCTCCGCCATCCCGGCGGCGCAGCGCGTGCGGGTCTACTACGCCGAGGGGCCGGACGGCCTGCGCACGGACTGCGACAGTTCATTCCACACCGAGGTCATCGCGCTGGCCGGGGCCCAGAACGTCTATCACTGCACCGCCAAGACCATGGTCGGGCAGGAACCGGTCGGGCTCGAACAGGTCCTGCTCTGGGCCCCCCAGGCGCTGCTGGTCCAAGACCTCCGGTTCGCGGCAACCGTCGGTCAGGACCCCCGCTGGGCCGCGGTACCGGCACTCGCCGCCGGCCTGGTGCTGCCCATCCCCGGCCAGCCACTCAACTGGGTGGACCGGCCGCCCTCCTTCATGCGGGCGCTCGGCATCCAGTGGCTCGCCCACGCACTCTACCCCGAGCGCTTCCCACTGGACCTGGCGGCCGAGACCCGGCGCTTTTATCAGCTTTTCTTTGGCGTCGAGCTGACCGCCGGGCAGGTCGCGGCCCTGATCGGCGTCGTACCCGCCAAGGCCGCCCCGTGACCCGGCGCGCGACGCCGCCAGCGCGGCCAGGACACCGGCCGGCGACCAGGGGTCCCGCAGCCCAGCACGGGGGGGTGGCGGTCCTCGCCCAGCCGGGCCGCGCGGGTCTGCACCGTCCCACCGCGGGGCGGCACCCGCTCGCCTGGCTGCTGGCGCTGGCCCTGCTGCTGCCGGCCGCGCTGTTCCTGGCCCTGACCTACGGGCGCTTTCCGCTGGCCGCAAGCGAGATCGCCGGGGCCCTGTTGGGGTTCGCCGACCCGGGCGCGGACCCCGGGCGCACCGCCCTCCTGCACAGCCTGGTGTGGGAGATCCGGCTGCCGCGGGTGCTGGGCGCGGCCTTGATCGGGGCCGCCCTGGCCGCGTCCGGGACCGCCTACCAGGCGGTGTTCGTCAATCCGCTGGTCTCCCCGGGGGTCCTGGGCGTGCTGGCCGGGGCCAGTTGCGGCGCCGCCCTGGGGCTGCTGGCGGCCCAGGGGTGGTGGCTGGTGCAGGTGCTGGCGATCGGCGGGGGGCTCGCGGCGGTGCTGGTCGCGGTGGGGATCGGGCGCCTCTTCGGCCCCGCGTCGCTGGTCATGCTGGTGCTCGGCGGGATCTTCTCGGGCGCCCTGTTCGCGGCCCTGCTGTCACTGATCAAATACCTGGCCGATCCCTACGAGCAGTTGCCGGCCATCGTCTACTGGCTGATGGGCAGCCTGGGCCAGGTCGATGCGGCGACCCTGGCCCGGCTGGCCCCGCCCATGCTGGCGGGCATCCTCGGCCTGACCCTGCTGGGGCGCGCCCTGGACGCCCTGGCGATGGGCGACGATGCGGCCCACTCCCTGGGCGTGCCGGTGCGCGCGGTGCGCGCAACCGTCATCGGCTGTGCGACCGTCGCCTCCGCGCTCACCGTCGCCATCGCCGGCATGATCGGCTGGGTGGGGCTCCTGGTACCGCACCTGGCGCGCCTCCTGGTGGGGCCGCTCAACCGTTATCTGGTGCCGACCAGCGCCCTGCTGGGGGCGGTCTTCCTGCTGGCGGCCGACGCCCTGGCGCGCGGCCTGGCGGACACCGAACTGCCCATCGGGGTGGTGACCGAGCTGATCGGCCTGCCGGTCTTCCTGCTGGTGCTGCGCAACGTGCGGCGGGGCTGGGCGCCATGAAGGGCGCGGCGGTGCTGGAGGCGCGGGACCTGCACTTCGGCTATCCCGGGGCGGGCGCGGCGGTACTGGCCGGGGTCAGCCTCGCCCTCCGCCCAGGGGAGGTCGTCGCGCTGCTCGGGGCCAACGGCAGCGGCAAGAGCACCTTGTTGCGCCTGCTGCTGGGGCTGCTGCGCCCCGGCCGCGGCACCCTGTGCCTGGAGGGTCGCCCCTGGGCGGCCTGGCGCCGCCGGGAGCGGGCGCGCCGGGTTGCCTATGTCCCCCAGATCCATCAGGTGCCCTTTCCCTATCTGGTCCGCGACCTGGTGGCGCTGGGCCGCATCCCGCAGCGCGGACTCCTGCGCACCCTGGGGGCGGACGACCGGGACGCGGTGGCGCGCGCCCTGGAGCGGCTGCACATCACCCACCTGGCCGAGCGCCCCTATCACGAGCTGTCCGGCGGCGAGCGCCAGTTGTGCCTGATCGCCCGCGCCCTGGTGCAGGAGGCCCAGGTCATCGTCATGGACGAGCCGGTCACCGGGCTCGATTACGGCCACCAGTGGCGCCTGCTGGCACTGATCCGGGAACTCGCCGCCGCGGGCCGGGCGGTGATCATGTCCACCCACTACCCCGATCACGCGCTCAACGCCGCGAATCGGGTGCTGCTGCTGCACGCCGGGCGGCTGGCGGCGGACGGCCCACCCGAGGCGGTGGTGACCCCCGCCAATCTGCTCCTGCTCACCGGACTCGCGGTCAGCGCGCACCGCATCCCCGGCGGCCCCCTGGCCCTGGTCCCGGAGCTGGTAACGACCTGGCGTGCTGCGCATGGCTGAACCCGCGGACCAGGTGCCTGACGGGTCCGCGCCCCCCCACGCCGGGTGGTCGACCCGGTCGCGGGCCGACACGCGGCCGGGGTCAAGCCCGGTGCTGCTCGCCTTGGTCATCGTCGCCCATGGCGCGGCGGGGCTGGCCTTGGTGGGGCAACTGGAGACGCCGCCCGCGCCGCTCCCGGTCGCCTTGGTCGAGGTCCAATGGCTCCCGGCCGAAACGGCGGCCGCCGCACCGGCACCGGCCGCGCTGCCCGCCCCAACCCCGGCGGTCGCCCCGCCGGAGCCGGCACCGGTGGCGCCACCGCCGGCCGCACCGGACCCGGTGCCGGTGGAGGCGCCGCGGGCCGCGCCGCGGCCGGCACCGCTCCTCGTGAGCAGGCCCAAGACCCAGCGGCCGGTCAGACCGGCCCCACCCAAGGCCGTCAAGCCCCCGGCGCCCAGACCCCAGCCGCCGGTCCAGCGGCCGCCGCACGAACCACCGCCACCCGGGCCACGCACCGCGGACCCTGGCCCCCGCGCGCCGACCGCGACCACCGGGGCGGGCCCCAGGGCCGCCCCGCCCGCCCGCCCCCCCGCCGCTAAACCAGCGGCCGGCCCGGCGAGCCCACCCGGTTTCAACGCCGCCTATCTGCACAACCCGGCGCCCGCCTACCCGGAGGAGGCACGGCGCCGCGGCGAGGAGGGCCGCGTGCTGCTGCGCGTGCAGGTGAGCCCCGCGGGCCTGCCCGAGCGGGTCCAGGTCCAGTCCGGCAGCGGCTCGCGCACGCTGGACCGCGTGGCCCTGGCGGCCGTGCAACGCTGGCGCTTCGTCCCGGCCCGGCGCGGCGGGGTGGCGGTCGCCGGCACCGTGCTGGTGCCCCTGTCCTTTTCATTGCGGAGATGACCGTGAACGACCCTCTACCCACCTTGGGCCTGGCCCATTTCCTTACCCAGGCCAATCCCCTGGCCCTGGCGGTGCTTGGCCTGCTGCTGATCCTGTCGGTCGCCTCCTGGTACCAGATCCTCGCCAAGACCTGGCAAGGCTTACGGCGTTATCGCCGCTCCCAGGCCTTCCTGGCCCGACTCCGGGACCTGCCGGAAGGCGCCCCCACGGCCGCGGCACTGGCGGCCGCGGCCCCGACCGAACCCTTCGCCCGCCTGGCCCTGACCGGACTGCGCGCCCGGGCGCGGGCGCTGCCCGCGCCTGGGCAGAGCGTCCCCGAGGCACCCATCGTCCGCGCCCTGGCCCTGGGCATCGCCCACGAGGGCACCCGGCTGGAGTCTGGTCTGACGCTGCTCGCCTCGGTGGCCGCGACCGCCCCCTTCATCGGCCTGTTCGGCACCGTGGGGGGCATCTACCAGGCCCTGCTCGGTCTCGGCCAACCGGGGCACGGCAGCCTGGAGCAGGTGGCCGGCCCGGTCGGCGAGGCCCTGATCATGACCGGGCTCGGGCTCGCGGTCGCGATCCCGGCGGTACTCGCCTACAACGCCTTCAACCGCGCCAACCGGGTCTTGATCGACCGACTGGAGGGCTTCGCCCAAGACCTCTTGAGCGTCCTCGTGACCGACCGCCGTGACGGCGAGGCACCCGCGACCCTCGCCGACAGCGGGGAGGCACGCCCATGAGTTTCGGCGACAGCCCCTTCGGTCAGGCGCCGCGCCCCCTGGCCGAGATCAACATGATCCCGCTCATCGACGTGATGCTGGTGCTGCTGATCGTCTTCATGATCACGGCCCCGCTGCTCACCCATCGCGTGGGGCTGGAGTTGCCCCAGGCCGACAGCACCCCGCGACCCCCGGTCACGGACGCCATCCGCCTCACGATCCAGGCCGACGGCGCCCTGTTCTGGAACGCCGCCCCGCTGACCGAAGCCGAACTGGCCGAGCGCATGACCGCGGCGGCCACCGGCGTTACCGTCCCCGAGTTGCACCTCCAGGCCGACCGCCGGGTGCCCTATGGGCAGGTCGCCGCCGTCATCGCACTCGCCGCGCGCTCCGGGCTGACCCATATCGGGTTCGTCACCGAGCCCCGGCCGCTGCCTTAGGAGACTTTGTCCGCAAATGAACGCGAATAAGAGAAAAATCTGACGGCCTAGCGCCGCTCACCCGGACGGGGTGCGGCACCGCCTCACCGCTCGCCCATTGGATGGCGTCGCTTGCGTCCGCGCAGGTCGATTGCCTGTTCGACCATTACTGCCTTTCGTTATATACCCAAGGAGATAGCGCTTGTCCACTCACCTGACCAATCACCGCTCCCCCTGGCCGCTGGCGCTCGCCGCCCTGCCCGCCGCCCTCGGCCTGGCCCCGCCCGCGCCGGGCGAGGAGGCGACCAAGCTCGCCACCGTCGAGGTCAGCGCCGCCGCCCCGCAGGGCGCCGCCGTCACCCTGCCCAGCCCGACCACCACCACCTATGAGGTGGACCCCGAGGGCATCCGGCTCTGGGGCGGCGACGGCGCCACCAACCCCTATCGCGCCGTCAGTGGCATGCCCTCGGTCAATGCCCAGACCCCCGACGCCTATGGCCTGACCAACCTGCCGGGGGGCGTCAAAGGGATGCGCGTGCGCGGGGAGCTGAGCACCCACGGCGGTACCGGCACCGTCGAGGGACTCGCACTCTCGGGGATCGGCCCCGGACCCGGTTATCAGTGGCTCTTCGATGCCGAGAACTATGCCTCGGTGTCCCTGGCCCAAGGGCCCATAGCCCCGGACCGGCTCAGCTTCTATACCACCACCGGGGCGCTGAACACCGAACTGCTCTGGCCCCAAGCGACCCCCGGGCTCCAACTATCCCAGACCCTGGGTTCCTTCAGCCTCGATCGCACCTTCGCGCGGCTCGACTCCGGGCGCCTGCCGGACGGAACCGCGATCTTCGTCTCCGGCTCCCGCACCAGCGCGTCCAAGTGGCGCGGTCCGGGAGATTCTCCGGGGGAGCGGACCAACCTGGAGGCGGCCCTGTCCAGGCCGCTGGGGGAGCGCGGCAACTTCAAGGTCTATGCCGCCTACAACGACATGCAGCAGGATAACTACCGGGCCCTGACCTATGCCCAGGCGCGGGACCTCGGCAAGTACCGCTTCTTCGACTATAGCGACACCTCCAGCGCCAAACCGGCCGAGGCGGTGAACTATTACGGCTACAACCGCCAGGATTTCAGGGACTGGACCATCCTCTCAGAGTTGTCCTGGCGCCTGGGCGAGGTGTCCCAAGTCGTCTTCAAGCCCTTTTATGTCAGGGAAGAAGGCTACTATCTGGACGGCCAGGCGACGGGCAAGGTTCGCCAATGGCTGATCGACCACGACTGGTACGGCATGACGCTGGAATTCGTCACCCGCTTGGCCGAGACGGATCTCAAGATCGGCTATTGGTGGGAGTCACTGGACCCGCCCGGCCCGCCGACGGCCTGGAAGATGTATACCCCCAACGCGGCCGGCACCCTGGGGGGACCGGTCACCTGGTCTATCCTGTCCAAGGTCGCGGACCGGCGCCAGTACAACAGCGCCTATGCCATGGCGGACCGCCGCTTTGGTGCACTCCAGGTCCAAGGGGGGCTGCGCTATGTCCAGGACACCCAGCCGGGGATCGACTTCTACGACACCACGGGGATCGGGAATGTCTCCTATGATCAGGCCCTGGCCCAGTCGAAGGGGGTGATCCCCGGGCGCAGCGTCACGCCGCTCACCCTGAGGGAGGCACTACCCTTCCTGGCGCTTGGCTATGAGATCAACCCCCGGGTGTCGCTCAAGGCCAGTCTGGGGCGCAACTACGGCGCGCCCGGCTTCGATGTCTGGCCGGTCTATCAAACGAGCTATCCCGTGTTCAAGGCCATGGGCATCACCGCCAACCAACTCTGGCAGGCAATGAAACCCGAAACCTCCAATGCCCTGGACCTGGGCCTGCGCATCAACCTGGAACGTGGCTGGATCGCCCCGACCCTCTATGTCGCGCGCTATTTCAACAAGAGCGTCGCCTATGACGCGGACGGGACCGGACCGCTGGTTGCCTATTCACAGAACGTCGGGCAGACCCGCGCCTGGGGCGCCCAGCTCGCGGGCAACTGGTCGCCCATGGCCGGTCTGGACATTTTCGGCTCGCTGTCCTGGGACCACAATGAATTCGTCGATGACCTGCCCTTACTGCGCGGCGGCGTGCTCGCAGTGGCCGGGACCCAGGTGCCGGACGTGCCCCGGTGGTCGGGCAATCTGGGGGCCACCTGGACCCGCAACGGCTTCTCGGTCTCCCCGGTGGTGCGCTACCTGAGTTCGCGCTACGGCGATACGGCCCATACGCAGCAGGTCGGCGGCTACACCACGATGGACCTGGCCCTGAGCTATCAGCACCGCCTCCCCCGCGGCAGGCTCACCGCGAGCCTGAGCTTCAACAACCTGTTCGATGCCGAATACATCGGCTTCATCAACGCGAGCTATTACCAGCTCCTGAGCGACGCCAACACCATCTATTACCCGGGGGCCCCGAGGTCCATCGTGGCACAACTCACCTTGACCTTCTGACCTTCGATTTCGAGGCGCGCATGCCGCGGTGATTGGCCGCCATGTGGCCTTTGGGGTACTAGTGCTCAGCGCCCCCAGTGCCCGGCACCGGCACCGTCCGCCCGGCACTCGGGGAACGCGGCCCCGCCCACAGCAGGGTGTGCAGTTCATAGAGCCCGTCCCGGTGGGAGACCAGGGCGCGCTTTTCGTTCGCCTTC
Organism: Candidatus Thiodictyon syntrophicum; assembly: GCF_002813775.1. Classification (NCBI taxonomy): domain Bacteria; kingdom Pseudomonadati; phylum Pseudomonadota; class Gammaproteobacteria; order Chromatiales; family Chromatiaceae; genus Thiodictyon; species Candidatus Thiodictyon syntrophicum. The sequence continues at coordinate 3,079,880 of NZ_CP020370.1, read as the reverse complement.
AGGGTGTGGGCGCCGTCGTCCTGGAGTTGGAAGATCAGGCCCTCCAGATAGTGCCGGCGGCGGCGGTTGGGTGTCTCGTCCGGCAGCAGGGAGGCGTGCAGCGCATAGGCGCAGGGGTCGACCACGGCCCGATACCACAGGTCGCCGCCGGTGGCCGACTCGCAGGTGGGCGCTTCGGCCGCCGCCAGATTCTCGTCGAGCAGTTGCAGCACCCGCGGCTGGGCCGTTTCTTCCGGGGTCAGGAAGATGCCGAGACGCCGGGCGAACTGACCGAGCCAGACACGGCTGGTGAGCATCGACACCGGGATCGAGAGGGCCAGGCCCGCGAGGACGGGGGTGAACCACCAGAAAAAGGACGGGACATAGCGGTAGGTGAGGAAGCCGACCACCGCGGCGATCAGGGTATGGGACAGATGGGTGGCGAAGGCCTCCGCGAACCCGGTCTGGTGGTCGCCGCGCTGCTGGGCCGGCCAGCCGACGTTCTGGCGCAGCAGGATGGCCGCCACGAACTTGCTCTGGAACAGCATCAAGACCGGGGCCAGCAGCACCGAAAACAGGCTCTCCAGCAGCACGCTGAGCGAGGCCCGTAGCAGACCGCCGAACTGCGACCGCAGGCCGCGCTTGGCGGCCAGCAGGACCAGGGCGAGGATCTTGGGCAGGAAGAGCATGGCTAGCGTCACCCACAGGACCGTGGTCATCTCCACCGTGAAGGTCTCGGGCCAGACCGGCAAAAAGTTGTCGCCGAAGAAATAGACGGGTTCCACCCGGCTCTGGAACCAGGCGGCGACGCCGGTCACCACGAGAAAGATCAGCCACAGGGGCGAGGCCATGTAGGACATTACGCCCATGACGAAGTGGATCCGGCTCAGCGGCTTGAAGCCCCGCGCGAAGATCAGGCGGCTGTGCTGGAGATTGCCCTGACACCAGCGCCGATCGCGCTTGGCGTAATCGATCAGGGTGGGCGGGATCTCCTCATAGCTCCCACCCAGGTCGTAGGCCAGCCAGACCCGCCAGCCGGCGCGGCGCAGCAGGGCCGCCTCCACGAAATCGTGGCTCAGGATCTCCCCGCCGAAGGGCTCGCGGCCCGGCAGCTTGGGCAGCCCACAGTGTTCGGCGAAGGGCGCGACCCGGATGATGGCATTGTGACCCCAGAAGTTGCTGGTGCCGAGTTGCCAATAGGACAGCCCCGCGGTGAACATGCGCCCGTACAGGCTGCCGGCGAACTGGATCATGCGGGCAAAGAAGGAGGCGCGGTTGACCGGCACCGGCGGCACCTGGATCAGGGCGACACAGGGGTTACGCTCCATGCGCGCCACCATCTCGACCAAGGTCTCGCCGGACATGATGCTGTCGGCGTCGAGGATGATCATATAGCGGTAGCGCCCGCCCCAGTTGCGGCAGAAGTCGGCGATATTGCCGCTCTTGCGGCTCGTGTTCTCGACCCGGTTGCGGTAGAAGAGACGCGCCGGCGCGCCGAGTTCCGCGGCCCAGCGGCGCCACAGCAGTTCCTCCTGCACCCAGATGTCGGGGTCGCGGGTGTCGCTTACCACGAAGACCTCGAACCCCTCATGCGCGCCGGTCTCCACCAGTGACTGCCAGACCGCCCGCAGCCCGGCGAAGACCCGCACCGGGTCCTCGTTGTAGACCGGCATCACCAACGCGGTCTTGAACGGACCGGTCGGTGCGTCCGGCATGGAGCCGCGGGTGTCCGCAGTAGCGATAGCGTAATGGTCACGCCCGGTCAGGAGCATGGCGAAGCCGATGGTCGCGGTCCAGAAGGAGGCGCTGATCCACAGGGTGAGGATCGCATAGAGACCGAGCATGACCAACTCGAAGGCCTGGGTGCCGTTGTCCTGGAAGGCGACGCTCAACAGGCTCAGCGCGCCCAGCGTCGTCAGCAGCACCAGCGAGAAAAAGATGGTACGGCGGAAGTGGTGACCGGGCACGCCGATCCGGGATTGACTGGTCATCGCGGGGGTCCCTGGTGCGGATCGGCGGCGGCATCACCCGGCAGCAGGCCGATCAGGCGCCGCAGGCCGGCGGCAATCGCCCGGCCGACGCGACGCCAGAAGAGTTCTATCGTGTTCGGCACCATGGTCAGGGGCGCGTCCGCGGGCAGCGCCTGGACGCCGGCCGCGCGGATCGCGGCGGCACAGGACTCTTCGGAGACCCCGGCAAAGCGCGCCGCCCAGCCCGGCACCGCGCCGCTCAGGACGGCCGCACGCGCGGTAAACAGGGCGTCGCGATCACCCACGATGCCCAACTCGGCGCTCAACCAACGGTCGAGCAGGGCATAGGTCACCTCGATGGCGGCCTCCACCGGGTCTTCCAGCTTGGCCCGACCGACACGCGCCTCGAAACGCTCGCGGATGCGCAACCCGAGCCGCTCCAGGTGCACCGGGTCGGTGACACCCAGGGCGCGCAGATAGTCGGCTACCCGTCCGGCGACCTGCTCCCAGGGCGCCGCGGGCTGGCCGGACTCCTCCACGGGGGCCGCGTCGGCGATCTGCCCCATGGCGGCCGTCGCCGCCGCTATTCCCGATTCCATTGGAAGCTCCAGGTCTCGCTCAGCACGTCATCACCCTTCTTCAGGTAGGCGCGCAGGTCCACGGGACCGTCGCCGTCGGGGCTCAGTTCAAAGAACAGCCGCCAACCCCGGGCCTCCGGGTTGGGCTGAACCACCGGCTTGGACAGGATACCGACGGAGGTCGTGACCACGGCCTCGACCGGGGTATCGGCCGGCAGACCGGCCAGGGTCGGGCCGATGAAGTCGACCACGAATTTGCGCTTGTTGGAATCCAGCGTGCTGGTGCCGCCGGCGCCGATGCGCGTGGACAGGGTGCGCCCGCCGGTCAGTTTCGCCTCCGGATCGGCCGCGAGGCGCAGGCGGTAGTTGTACTCGAAGGGCTTGCTGGTCGAGGGCATACGCTCCGGCACCCAGAAGGCCGCGATGTTGTCATAACGCTCGGAGTCGCTCGGGATCTGGACCAACTCCACCATCCCCTTGCCCCAGTCACCGTCGGGCTCCACCAACGCACTCGGGCGCTTCTCGTAGCGGGCCTCCAGGTCCTGGTAGTTCGCAAAGTCGCGGTCGCGCTGCAGCAGTCCGAAGGCGCGGGGGTTGTCGGCATGGAAGTCGCTGATCCGCAGGCCCTTGGAATTGACCAAGGGGCGCCAGATGCGCTCCCCGCTGCCGGTCTCTACGAACAAGCCGTCGGAGTCGTGGACCTCGGGGCGGAAGTCGTCCATGAAGCGGTCGGTATCCTCGGCGTGAAAGAACATACTGGTCAGCGGGGCCAGCCCGAGCTTCTTCACCCGTTCCCGGAAGAACAACTGGGCCTTCACATCAATGACCGTCTCCAGCCCCGGGGTGATCAGGAACCGATAGGCCCCGGCGACGCTCGCACTGTCCAGCAAGGCATAGATGGTGATCGAGGTGGCGTCGCGGTCCGGTTTCTCCAGCCAGAACTCACGAAAGATCGGGAATTCCTCCTTGCTTGCGAGCCCGGTGTCGATGGCGAGCCCCCGGGCGCTGATCCCGTAGTTGAGTCCCTGGGGCACAGCGCGGAAATAGCTCGCCCCCAGGAAGACCGCCAGCTCGTCGAAGACATCGTCGCGATTGAGCGGGTAGAGCAGGCGCACCCCGGCGAAACCGAGATCCTCGGGGACTTCGGACAGGACCTCCGACAGGTCTTTTTCATTTTCCTTATTGCCGTATTTGTACAGGCTGCTCTTGAAGGGCACCGCGACGGCCTTGCCGTTCTCGATCAGGTTGATCGTCACCCGGTCCTTGAACAGCCCGCCACGCGGGAAGAGTTCGACCTGGAACGGGAGGGACTCGGCCCGCCAGATGGACTGATCGCGTTTGAAGCGCAGATCGCGGTATTGATCGTAGTTCAGGTCGGCGAAGAAGGCGGGCAGCGCGGGCTGATCCGGCTGGTAGGGCCCCGCCGCCAGGTCACCGGCACGGCGCACCACGGAGGCGAAGGTGAAGTGGCCGGGCACCCCCTGGTCGGAACCGCGGGCCGCGGGGCCAGCCGCGGCCAGGCCCCAGGCCCCTGCCGTAAGCGCCGCAACGGTGAGCGCCAGGGCCGCACCAAGGGGGAGGAATCCGCAACGTCTCGGGATCATGGTAGAGAATTACCTGCTGTTCAGGGTCGCGCAGAGAAAAGAACCGGGGGCGGACGGTCGCGACCCGGGAGAGGGCACGGACAGCGCCGCGACACCCGGCCGCAAAGCCCCGCCAAAACGCGGATTGTATGGCAGCGGGCAGGGGGCGCGCACGGTTCTTCATCGATACTTTGAAAAATCGCCGGACGACGCCCCGCCGGACGGACCGCAACAGGGGCCGAAAAGACTGGTTGTGGACGGACACTCGGGGTAAGCTGAACGTCGATCGAGTCGCCGCGGCCTCCCCCGCAACCCCCAGACCAGCAATCACAATGCCCTCGGATGCGCCCCCCATGCCCCCGCCCCCCCGGGACGGACCGACGACCGCCGTCGGGACGGGCGAGCGCGTGCACGCTGCGGGCAGCGCCGCCGCGGCGGCCGCCAGCAGCGAGTCGCGCTTGAAGGTGCTGCTGCAGAGCGCTCCGGTGGGCATCTTCATGCTGGTGGACCGGGTGTTCGTGGAGGTGAACGACCGCCTGTGTGAACTGACCGGTTACCCGCGCGAGTCGCTGCTGGGCCAATCAACGCGCCTGGTCTTCACCTCCGAGGCGGAGTTCCTGCGCATCGGTCAGGAGGTCTATGCGACGCTCGCCCGGGACGGCAGTATTGAACTTGAGTTTCGCCTGCGCCGCCGCGACGGCCAGATCATCGACACCCTGCTGACCTGCGCCGCCGTGGAGCGGACCGACCTCTCCCAGGGCGTGGTGTCGACGCTGCGCGACGTCACGGCGGCCCGACGCGACCAGGCGCTGATGCAGGCGCGCCTCGCCCTCACCACGGGCCCGGCCAGCGCCGATCTGGAGACGCTGCTGGCGACCGCGCTGGCCACCGCCGAGCGCATGACCGACAGTCGCGCCGCGTTCTTCCATTTCATCGACACCGACCAGGAAAACCTGTCCCTCCAGGCCTGGTCCACCCAGACCCTGGCGCAAGGGTGCCAGGTCACCGACCTGCGCCGACACTATCCGCTGAGTCAGGCGGGCGTCTGGGCGGACTGTGCCCGGCAGGACGCCCCGGTCGTACACAACGATTACGCTGCCCTGCCCCACCGCAAGGGCACACCCGAGGGGCATGTCGCCCTGACCCGGGAACTGACCGTCCCGGTCAAGCGCAGCGGGCGCCTGGTCGCCATTATGGGCGTCGGCAACAAGCCCGCGGACTACACGCCGGCGGACCAGTCGATGGTCACGGCGATCGCCGCCATGATCGTGGACCGGGTGGAGTCCCTGCGCGCCGACGCGGCCCTGCGGCAGACCAACGCCCGACTCCTGGAGGCCCAGCGCCTGGCCCGACTGGGGGACTGGCACTATGACATCGCCGCCGCTAAGCTCCAGTGGTCACCCCAGGTAACCGTCAACCTGGGGCTCGACCCGAGCACAGAATCCCCGGACCTGGCGTCCGTCGCCGCCCTCATCGACCCCGACCACCGCACGCTGTTCGAGACCGACATCGCCCGCGCCCTGACCGACGGCACCCCCTTCGAGCACGAGGTGAAGGTCCTGCGCCCGGATGGCGCACCCTGCTATATCCACGCCCGCGGTCATGTCGAGCGCGACCCAGCGGGTCGGCCGAGCATCCTGTCCGGGACCCTGCAGGACGTGACCGACATCCGGCAGACCGAGGAGCGCCTGCGCCAGGCCGCCCGGGTCTTCGAGAGTACCAGCGAGGGCGTCATCATCACCGACGCGCAGGCGCGCATCCTGGCTGTCAATCAGGCCTTCACCCGGATCACGGGCTACGCCGAGTCGGAGATCCTGGGCCAGACCCCGCGCGTGCTGCGTTCCGGACGCCACGACCAGGGTTTCTACGCGCAACTCTGGCAGTCGCTGAGCGCGACCGGACAATGGCAGGGAGAGATCTGGAATCGCCGCAAGAACCTGGAGATTTTCCCCGAGTGGCTGACCATCAGCGCGGTGTCTGACCATAGCGGCCAGACCACCCACTATGTGGCCGTCTTCAGCGACATCAGCCAGCTCAAGCGCTCCCAGGAGCGCCTGGACTTCCTCGCCCACCACGACGCCCTGACCCGGCTGCCCAACCGCGTGCTGCTCCAGGACCGCCTGGCCCACGCCATCCGCCGTGCCCGCCGCGATGCGGGGCGCCTGGCGCTCCTGTTCGTCGACCTGGACGGCTTCAAGGAAGTCAACGACACCCTGGGCCATGGAGTCGGTGATCGCGTGCTGGAGGTGGTGGCCGAGCGGCTCGGAGAGCGCCTGCGCGCCGCCGACACCCTGGCCAGGCACGGCGGAGACGAGTTCCTGATCCTCTTGGACGGCGAGACCGATGCCATCGGCGCCGCGACCGCGGCCGACGCCTGTCTGAGCGTGTTGGCCGAGACCATCCCTATCGATAACCACGCGATCCATATCTCCGCGAGCATCGGCATCGCGCTGCACCCGACCGACGGGGCCGACGCCGAGACCCTGCTGCAGAGCGCTGACCTGGCCATGTACCGGGCCAAGGAACGGGGGCGCGGCCAGTACCAGTTCCACGCCCCGGAGATGACCGCCGCCATCCAGGAGCAGCACGCACTGGAGACCGCGCTGCGCGGCGCCCTGGCCCGCGACGAACTGCGGGTGCACTACCAGCCCCAGGTGGTTCTGGCCGACGGCCGCCTGTGCGGGATCGAGGCCCTGGCGCGCTGGACCCACCCGGAACTGGGCAGCATCGCGCCGGCACGCTTCATCCCCATCGCCGAGCGGATCGGTCTGGTCAGCGAGATCGGCGATTGGGTCCTGGCCCAGGCGTGCGCGCAATTGGCCGCCTGGCGGGCGGCCGGGCTCGCGATCCCCACGATCGCCGTCAACGTCTCGATCCAGCAGCTCGAACGGGCCACCCTGTTACCGGCCGTGCGCGCGGTCCTGGAGGAAACCGGGATTGCCCCCGGCGACCTGGAACTGGAGGTCACCGAGTCGGTCATCATGGGTGACAACCCGCGCGTCATCACCGCCTTGAGCGATCTGCGCGCCCTGGGCGTGCGCCTGGTGGTCGACGACTTCGGCACCGGCTCCAGCGCGCTCGGCCGTCTCAACCGCGTCCCCATCGACCGGCTCAAGGTCCACGGCTCCTTCGTGCGCGAGCTCGGCCGCGGCCCCCGCGACAAGGCGATCATCCGCGCCATCATCGGCCTGGGCCGCGACCTGGGGCTTGAAGTCATGGCCCTGGGCGTCGAGCGCGAGGTCCAGTCCAACGTCCTGCGGGCCGTCGACTGCCGCTACGCCCAGGGTTATCTGTTCGGCCCGCCGCTGGACGCCGAGTCGCTGGGGGTGCATTTGCTTCACTGGCCGATCGCCACGCGTTAGCCCGCGGTGCGAGCGCCGTTGTCGTTGTCGTTGTCGTTGTCGTAATCGAGGCTATCGTAAAGCTCCGGATTCGGCCTTGATCGCATTTTCCGGCCACTGGGAGCGCCGCACCCCAGTGCGGCGCGGCCTATCCGCAGAACGCAACGCTAGGCTCGCTCGCGAGACCGCGCCGCACTGGGGTGCGACGCTCCCAGCGTCCGAGGGTTACGCGCGTGCGCTCGCCGCTGCGGCTTCGCCGGGGTTACGATCAAGGCCCCGGATTCTCTCGCACCCCAAAGTGCATCGCTTCTCCAATTGCGACAACGATTACGACCACGATTACGACAACGACAACGACAACGACAACGATTGTGTTCAGCCGCAGTCCAGGGCTCAATCATCTATGGCATCTATGACGACCAACAGCACCACCGCAACCGAAGACGCGGCACCCGATGCGGACGCCGTCCCGGAGCTCGAACTCGCGGATGCGGATATCCTGGATGCGATGCGTCACATCCCGGGCTATCTCGACATCACCACGGCCGATTTCCGCATCATCTACCACCTGGCGCACGCCCACGCCGTCGCACGCCTGTTCCACGGGCTCACCGCCGGCCGGCTGATGCGCACGGGCATCACCGGGCTGCCGCCCGCCACCCCGCTGGGGGCGGCGGCGCGGTCCTTCGTCGAGCAAGGGGTCAAGACCTTGCCGGTCATCGACCCGGACGGCCGCGTGTTGGGGGTCCTGACGGAAACCGACGTGCTGCGCCAACTCGGCGCCGCCAGCTTTCTCGAACTGCTGCTGCAACTGCTCGATGGTGACGGCACCCTCGGGGACCGCGGTCAGGACACGGCGACCAGCGCCATGATGACCACCCCGGCCGTCACGGTCACGGAGCACGCCGGGCTGCGCGAGATCATGACCGCCTTCCGCCGCCACGCGGGCCGCGGGATGCCCGTGGTCGATGCCCAGGGGCGCTGCAGCGGCCTTTTGCTGCGCAAGGATTTTCTCACCGCCTGTCACCTGGACGAGTCACAGTGAGTCTCGCATCGGTGGTGGCGGACTACCTGCGCAAGATGGGCGGGACGACCCCCGGCGGCCCGCCGCGGGTGGGCCGGGAGGAAGTCATCTGGTCCTGGATCGGGGCCTTCATCGGCATCGGGGCCGTCGGCTGGCTCGATCAGCACTTCCTCACCGGGACCGACCTGACGCTCATGCTCGGCTCACTCGGCGCCTCGGCGGTGCTCCTCTTCGGCACCCCGCGCAGCCCGCTCGCCCAGCCCCGCAACCTGATCGGCGGCCACGCCCTGTCGGCCCTGGTGGGCGTGGCCAGTTGGCAACTCCTGCAGGCCGAGCCCTGGCTGGCCCAGGCCGTCGCGGTGGCAACGGCCATCGCCCTGATGCACCTGACCAGGACCCTGCATCCGCCGGGCGGGGCCACCGCCTTGATCGCCGTGATCGGCTCCGCGCAGATCCACGCCCTCGGGTTTCTCTATGTGCTCATACCGGCCACCCTCGGGCCGCTGATCCTGCTGGTGGTCGCCCTGGTGGTCAACAACATACCGCGGACGCGGCGTTATCCGGAATTTTGGTACTAGGACCTTGACCAAGACCAAGCTCGATCATCGTTCCGGCACGCAGCGGTCGGGCCGAAGACCGGACCCGCAGAGTTGGCTCCGCGCCGGTAGGGTCCGCTGCGCGGACCAGCGAACAGGCCGGACAGGCCGACCAGCACCAGTCCGACACCAGCCCCGCGGGTCGTAAGCACGCGACGCCGAAGGAACTTCCGCCGCCCCGGCTTCAAGCATCGGCGGATCGTCTCTCCGGTATCCGCCTTACGCGCTAGCTTGGCTAAGCGATCGTCCCCGCCCGCCGCCTCTGGGTACTCGCTGGCCGGCACCCGCCCGAGCTATAAGATTGAGGGGCCTTTATCATCGGTCAGGCCTGCCTATATCCGGCCGATAGCGCGCTACGGCAGGCATCCGCACGCAAGACCAAGACCAGCAGCATAATGCAGCCTAAAGCGGCGCGCGCGGCCTTGATCGTAAATCCGCCCAGCCCACCCCCTCGTGACACCGCTCTAGCGGTGTCACGCATGTGTTGGGCGCTCTGCGCCCCGAGGCCGGCGGGCGCAGTTATGACCAAGGCCGGCGCGCGCCACTGATGAACTGGCGCATTAGCACGAAGCCTGTGGCGCGCGATCGCTGTTGAGGCGTATGTTATGCGTCTGCTTCGGCATTTTGTTCTGGAAAAAAAGTCCCGCGGCGTTGGGCTGCGGTAATTATGTAGCTAGAAACAATTGGCGCTAACGCCTTAACATCTACAGCAAACTCTCTCCATGAGGATAAGAGTGAACCGTTTAGCTCATCAGTTACCCACTTTAGGGCTTCGTTTTCCGTAATGGCGCCATACTCTTGAATGGCATACACTTTCAGCAAAGCTATATCCTTCAAATAATTTTCTTTTAAGGCAGGAAATTCCTCACTAGAAATATCGAACCTGAAGTCTTCCAGACGCACATCAATGCTCTCCGAAAGATCGCTGGCTAGAGAAAGTAGAAGCCGGTAATTGTCGCTCTTAGTGCCGCACTGTTGAACGTACCGCCGAACTAGCGAGGAGCTAATGACGCTTTTGATCGGATTTCTGGATGACAGGAAAGCCTGTATGTAAGCCCACTTCTTTCCCATTCGATGATAGATTACGACTTCATGTAGCTGTGGATCATATGAGTTGGTCAGCCACGCGTGGCGCTCGGAGTAATACTTCGGATCTTCCTCGTGCTTTGAGTGATAAAATACAATGCCATCACTTCTGGGAAAGTCTTTGGCGTGCTCGGCATGACCGTCTTCTGCTATGAAAAAGGGTAGATCCTTTCTTCGAAAATAATGGCAGGTTGTATGGGATGAGTTCCTCAGCAATCGATCATGCTTCAAGCAATATCCGAGCTTCGCACCAACCTCCTGGTACTGAGAAGGATTGAACAAGCAGTTATCGCAGGTATATAGATTCTTCATCTCACACCCGCTTGAAATACTGCTGTATGTTGTTGTAACAGAATGTGATACGCTTATTGCGATCTATGGAAGCAATGTCAAATTGCCAGTCAATTAACGCCTCTTTAGCTCTCTGCGCCAACATAAACGCTCGAGAAGCAGTTATTTTGTCCGCCCGCTTAAGATGTTCTGACCAACTCCTGCAACTCACCAAGCAAGTCAGGATGGCTTACGAACACATGATTGTGAGAAATTATGTCCTGAGGGTCAGTTTGGTAGGTCACTCCACCGAAATGCTGTATACAATCCTTATCCTCGGAAACGGAGGTATATGGGGTTTTCATGCCGCGGTGTTTCGTGATGTGCGCGACTTTACTTCTTTCGGCGTCGAGGTTGGGCGCAGTAATGCCCTTTGGGTTGTCGTTCCTGTAATGCAATTTCACCTGCGCCCCCTCTTCTCTATTTCCTGCATCTGAGCGAAACGATGACGATTGCGGTAACTCGCGCATAACGTAAAGCCTAAAGCGGCGTGCGCCCCTGATGACCTTGCGAGTTAGCACAACGCCGGTGGCGCGCGCTCGCTATTAAGGCGTATGTAAGGTCTGGCTTTCGTAATTCTTCAACATTTGCGGAAACGGCCATTCGTGGTCGGCCATGTATTTCGTTACATTAGGACCGAGCGATTGAGCGCTCGACTGAGTCAAAAAGTCGGGCGGGAAGAGCAAATCCGGATTCATCGTGAAAAACATGATGTATTGCGTTAAGATTTCATAAAAGACCCTTTGTGCTGGCAACGATTGTGCAGCCAAATCCTGTTGCGTTAATGTTCCGAACCTAAGAATCGCAATGATCTTTGGAAAGTGCCCTAAATCTAGTGGTTCAGATCTTATTGCGCCCCCAATAAATGCGTATTGAGTGAAGTTGTAAAACACCTCCTGAACGAGTTCGCAACGAACCGGGCTAATTTCGGAAGCTTTCGAGATCGGTATTGTGCGTTTCATCTCGGCCCACCATCTCTCTGCTTAAGCTGCTTTTCCAGTTTCTTGAGCTTTTGTTTAACACCCACCTTTGGGTCAACCTTGAGCGCCTCTTGATAGGCGGATATTGCATGTTCAACGGCACCCAATAATTCCTGAATTTCGCCCCTGAACCTGTATGCTAGGGCTCGATAGTCGGGGTAGTCAGAAAGGCCCGCTTCGAGAGCTTTGTTAATCATCGAAAGCAGCACAGGAAGCTGTTCGTTAGAAGTGTTAGTCAACTTTTCGCGAACAATAAGTACCAAATCTGTCGGCGATGCATCTTCAACCCGCTCACGATCATACCGATTCTCATCAAGGAAGATGCCGTCAAATGAGTATCTGTAGCGCCTCTTGTTCTTGTAGCAGAGAGAAACCATCTTCTCTGCGACAGCGAATTCATATTTGTCAGCCCAGCCAGTTTCTGGCGTAAAGCTGGAAATCACTTTAGACTGAGCAACATCAAACAAGAAAAGCTTGCCGGAATCTTCAGTATCGCTGTTACACAGTTGCGCTGCTACGTGAGTGCCTTCCGCAGAAATACCGATATTCAACGTGTTGGCTTTGAATGCGTGAGAAAGGCGCAAGGCGCCGCTTGAAGAAAACACGTAGAGCTTTGATGCACGCTTATCTCCAAAAAGCGTATCCGTAATAGCGAATATTCCGGTATTCGCTACGCATCCTTCTGTGGGGCGTTGGCACTCTCCTAGGTAGACGACCTTCCCTTTGCTGACTAACGCGAATCTTCCGTTGCCTGAGGTTCGATAGCCACCAATACCATGCTTTTGATCTGAATCCTGGCGAATCAACAAATACTGTGCGTCTTCCGATTCAGAATACGGTCCTAGCATATCCAGACTCGCAATGCGGATCATCCGACTGCCAACCTTCTGGATGTCCCCAGCTTTTGGTGAAGATTGTTTTCCGAAACTAAATGGCCACTTCACATTCTGCTCCTGGGAACCTAACGTTTTGCACAGCCGGCGTCTTGCTGCGGCCTGAGCGAGAGCGAAGGCCGCAGCAAGACGTCGGCGCTTGTGCAATTGTTAGGTGCTATCACTAGGTGAGTACAGAAAAGTCAATATCTGGTTTGAAATTCGCCTTGATATCAGCAGCAAAATCATCCCAAGTGCCTCTTTCGGTTCGGCACTTTACAAGAGCACTGGCACTCCTGAAAAAGCCTTGGGCCACCGCTTCTAGGTCCACAGAAAGTTGCTCAACGGTGTCTTTCCAGTTTGCGCCATATGACAGGTAGATGGAGTCGCGATAGTTGGCTTTTCCACGATAGCGGAATGCTTGGATTGGGAAGTTCACAAACCCCTTTGCGAATTCTTTGTCTCGAAGCGTGCGCGCTGCCGAAGTACGAAAATTGGAGACGCCGAGCGCTTTAAATTCTTTGCTGTCTCGAATTTTCTTCTCCGCTCGATCTCTCTCGAAATCTGCTGTTCCGTTTAAGTACGAAATTGTCGCGCCAAGTGCCTCTGCATCAGATGTGGGCTTTGTAGAGAGATCGTGAGGATTGCCTGCGCGGTACGTTTGGATTGCTTGATGGACATTCGTCGTGACCAACGTGTCCAAGTACAACGAGAACGGTGCGCAAAGAAGACCCTGTTGGGCAATATGGCGGTGCCATAACCTCGCTGTTGTTCGGTGTTCCTCTGCCGAGTCGCCGGATTGGGCGAGCACCATTGCGCTACTGCATTCATATACGCAATAATACCAAGCAACGATTGCAGATCTTATTGTGTTGTACCTGTTACGCCCGCTGCCAGCGTTGAACTCCCTCAGGGCTGCAAGGTTGTGCAACGCCATTAGCATGTACGCATAAGCTTCGGTATCTTTATCCGGCCTAGGCTGGCGACGTTGAACCTTTGAGAGTGGCGCGCATATTGCCTGATTCGTGAGAATCGAGGGGTCGGAGAGGATTGCAAGACCACGCATCCAATATGCCGTGCCCATCAACGCAAAATTCGGGTTGGGTTGATCGGCTAGTCTGCTTAGTAGCCATGTGGCCACGATTCGTTTCCTTCGCACCTAACGTGAAAGACCAAGGCGACGCGCGCGTGCGCGACACCGGCCCGTTAACTCCGACCCTGATGGCCCGCGCTCGCTCTTTGTCCGCCCGTTAGGCAATCTTTTAATGATCCAAGGGCAAAAAGCAAGACCTGAACCGATCTTTGCGTGACCCCATCTGTGCACGGGAAAACTGGACATCCGAGTTTGTGGCAGGGGCTTTCGGGCAACCGGAGTTCCTACGCCGGAGGCATCCTATTGTGGCATACCAGCAGCCCTACAATCGGATTTTTCTGTTGCTTTCCATTGATTGTAATTGAAAGAATCATTTGCTTGTAGATACGCTGCAGAAACCATTCCTGCTTGCACGCATATTTGTATTGGGTCACCTTGCCTCTTTGCAATGTTGTACTGGGTTACTTGATCCCATGCCACTTGACTTTCAATTTGTTTAAGATCTTTAGCGGCTTGCTTTTCTAACCCTCCGCCAAAAAAGAACCACAACAACCCACCAAAAACAATAAGACCTACTACAGCTGATAGACTTGATTGTGCTTCATTTGGGTGTCCACATTTTGGGCATTTCTCAGCTTTGCTGCTGATCTGTTCACCACATTCTTTGCATTTTTTCATTGCCATTACGTTTTCTCCTTGGATGCCTGACGTAGAGCTAAGCGGGCGCCAACGGCAGGACGCCAGGGCCTGGGCTGTGAAAATGCACCATGTGCCACAGGCCGGGCCCCGGTGGCCTGCCGTTGGTGCTCCGCTTGAGCAGATAAGGGGCCAAGCTCAATTAAGCTCGTCTCCGCCCGGCGGATTTAAGTGAGCCTGGCCCCTTTTCCCGCTCGCTTTTGAGGCCGCTTGTTAGGCTTTTCATTCTTAGGGCAAAAGGCAAGACCCCATCCCCCACACATTAGAACTCGTTGCCACAGTACCGGCAGAGTAAAGCGGCGGCTTTGATAGTCTCTGCGCACCTTGGACAGATTTTGAAATCACCTGATCCGCGTGTTAGCAAATCTTCCGGCCGTTCACGGAGTTCATATGTCACCGAAAGTGTCCCACGCGGTTTGACAATCAGCATGTAGATGAAGGCAAGTATCCCGATGAGTGCCACGAAAAGAAAAATCGCTAGCACAAATGCACCGCATCCATAAGATCCGGGCGCCCACATCTGTGATGTAGGAAAATATCCGGCTTCCGCCATCTTTAATGCGTCTGCTTGAAATGCCGCGGTGGCCGATTTTTGGCTTCCTCTGTAGGTCCGTGTAACAATGCGATCTCTCGCTTTTTTAGCTTGCTCGCGCTTAAGTTGTTTCTGCTCTTCTTCTTTTGCACGAGCAAGAGCATCGCGTTCCGCTTTGTCTTGTTCCGCTTTCTTTCTCTGCTCTTCTTCAGCTTTCTTCTTGATGTACGCTTCTACTTTCGCATATACAGCGCCGCACTTAGGACATTGGTAGTCAGGAGCAACGTCCGTTGGCGCTCTTTGGTGTCCGCATTTCTTACAAACCGTTCCCATCTGCATCCCTTTGGAGCCTAACTAGATTTCGGCGGGCGAACTACCTCATAAATCGCCGGGTCCTCGCCAGTGAATCAAAAATCCGCGCGACTGTCAACACCCTGAGAGCACCCGCACCCTGCACCGTTAGTGGTTTATGCGGCAATCTTGCCGCGTAGACCACGCCGCGGGGCAAAAGCGTTCCGCACAAACCGGCGATTCTGGGGGCTATCAAGGAAAAATTACTTATTAACTCAATGTGCTGGCGCGGCGACGGGCGGCGCTGGCCGGGCGTTATGCGGCAACTTTGCCGCGCAAAAGGGATACCAGGGATACCAGGGACAGACCACGGAATAACAAAACGTCCGACTACTCGCTACAGCCCCACGAGGCGCATAAGCCGGTGCAGAACGACCTCGATCTCGGACTCGGTCAATCGAGCGATCGGGGGGCCGCAGAGTCGGGTACGGCTGATGGCGCGGCAGTGCTCCACCAGCGCGAAACTCTCTGCCTTCAGGTCGTCGCGCGGCGACAAGGGGACATGCAGGGACGCATAGCGGGGCTCGGATCGGCTGCTTAAGGGGCAGACGAACAACAGCGGGGAGTCGATCTCCAGGATCTCCGGCGCGGACAGCAAGGCCACCGGACGGAGCTTCCCGATCTCCGCGCCCTTGGCCGGGTCGAGTCGCGCCAGGTGGATGCCGCCGCGGATCAGCCTTTCCACCAGGCTTCTCGCTCCGGCGGCAGCGGTTCGCCAAGCGCCGCGTCGAGGTCTTGCGCGAAACGGCGGGCCACGGGGTCGCAAGCCATGGCCCGCAAGTCCTCGGCCATGGTGCGGCGCTCCGCCGCCGCGCGGGCTTGTGCAATCTCGTGCTCCAACGCCCGGCGGATCAACTCGGACCTGGACACGCCGAGCCCGCGGGCGACATCCAGGCTTGCAGCCGCCAACTCCTCGGGCAATTCGATGGAAAGGGCTACCACTGCAATCTCCGGTTATATCGCCGATCGGGCTACAATATAGCCCGTCGATCCTTCGCGAACAACTCCGCGATGGTGCGGATGCGGACCAGTTCCGGGGCCGACCAGTTCCGGGGACAGGATACTTGATTTGGTATGAGAGGCCAGTCTCGATTGAGTAAACCGTCTCCAGAATGGAGATCAGAGGATAGCCTCCCGTTGCGCGTCCAGACGTTGCCCGACAGGTCCTCGCAGCCGTAGGGTGACCGGGGCCTTGATCATAATTCCGGCCACGGGTTTGTAGGTCGGCCTGGGGCCGGGATCGCCCCGATCCCGGGGGCATTCTCCCAGCATCGGCGCGGTTCTGTCGACGGCCGAGATGCTGCGCCGAGGTGGTTCTCTTGTGTATCAACGTGTTATAACGATGCCAGCCGTGGTGTTCAGGCGATCCGACATGGGTGCTGCGCGAGCGCAGGCACAGCGCGTTGCGGGCGCAGTGTGTGCCGACCCTTCGCCTATTGGCCAACACCGGCGCGACCCAAGTCGCGACAATCCCGACAGGGCGATCCCTTTGCGAGCGAGGACTATTCATGATCGACGTGGCCGAATAATGGGCGCCGCTATGACCCCTGACTCGCTGACGCTCGATGCAGCAAGGCGTTTTCTCGATACGGTAGCGAGCCTTTACCCCTTCCGCCAGGCCTGGCTGTTCGGCAGCCGGGCGCGGGGCGACGCCCGCCCGGACAGCGATCTCGATATCGCGCTGCTGCTGAAAGGACCGCGCGGGGCCTTCATACCGGCCAAGTTGGCGCTGGACGATCTGGCTTATGACGTCTTGTTGGAGACCGGTATCCATATCCAGCCCCTGCCCCTGTGGCAAGACGATTGGGACCTCCCTGAGACCTTCCCGAATCCAGCGTTGATCGCGGCCATCCGGCGCGAGGGAGTGCCCTTGTGACACCCGACGAGCTGCTCGCCAAGGCCCGCCGGGCACTGGCCTCGGCTGAGGTGCTAGCGGAGCGCGACGATCCCGAAGGGGCCTGCAATCGGGCCTATTACGCGATGTTCGACGCAACGCGCGCCGGCTTGCTGTCGCTCGGCGCCGATGCAAGGCCGGGTAAGAGTCACAGCGGTCTTATCACCGCGTTCAGCCTGCACTGGGTGAAATCCGGGCGCGTGCCGCTGGCCTTGGGGAAGGCGTTCAATCGTGCCGCCGACCTGCGGTTGCTGGCGGATTACACCGGCAGTCCGATCGATGAGAGAATTACGGTGATAGTTTGAGAATTACGGTGACAAATTACGGTGACAGTTTACCAAATACAGTAATTACGGGTTGCGTTCAACGCGGAATTACGGTGACAGTTTGCATTCAGTGCATTTAGTAAACTGTCACCGTAACCCGCCACCATAACCCGCCTGTGGCGCGCGCTCGCTTTTGAGGCGAAAGTTAGCGGCCGGTTTGCTTGAGCAGCAAACGGGGGCTGCGGGTGACCACTTTACGCTTAGACTTCGCTTGCTGGTCCCTCAGCGCGTTGCAAATCCGATCAAGGTCATGACCGTACTTTTCCGCATGTTCTGCACGGAACTTCCGAATTTCTGCGACGATTGGATCTTCATGCATGATCTAAGGCCCTAACTCTTCGGGTGAACACAAAACCGGACAGAGGAAACCATGGCGCTCAATGACTGCAGCGATTGCTTGTTTGGTTTCAGCGTTGTTGATGTGCTTGAAATTCCACGTTAGCAAGTAGTCTATGCCTGCTGCCGCAGCGATGCCGATATGAAGCGCGTCATCCTCGCTGTTCTTTGGCACCGCGCCGAGCGCGATCAAGTCCTTAGCCAGGGCGTTGGCTTGATCAGTGATATCCAACGCGGGGATTTCGTCAACAAGCGCAAGCCGCGTCTGGGCTGCGTTGGGGTCTCCTTTGGAGATCTCATTTTCGACAAGCGTGGAGATGAATACGTCGTACTGATGGCGACGTGCGTCCCACCACTCGGCGGTAATTGCTTGGCGCGCGGCTATAACCAAATCGCGACTTGGCCTTGAAGCCAAGTAGCTGATGACCGAAGACTCTATGTAGACCGTAGCAGTCATGGTTCAATAGGTACCTGTGCGCTGGTTTACGCAGCTAACTAAGAAGCTAAGCTGAATCGGTGGAGCGAGAGCGACACCGATTTCAGCTTGAGCGATAGCTAGGTTCCCGGCGTCCAGACAACTTCAGGCCTGCCGAGCCAATAGCAGCGCACCAAGGGCGGCTGAAAAAATTCTTTCCGTTCAGCGGAGCGAAGCCGCAACCGCATCAACTTCGTTATGCGGTTGCGGCTTCGCTCCTCTAAATAGCACGAATTCTGAATTTTTTCAGCCACAATTATCGCGCTGCAATACGGACAGCAAAACTCCCGTTGATCGTACACGAGGTGAACCTAGCTAGATTTCGACGGACGAACTACCTCATAAACCGCCGGGTCCTCGCCAGTGGATCAAAAATCCGCGCGACTGTCAAGACCCTGAGCGCACCCACAGCCTGCACCATCAGTGGTTTATGCGGCAATCTTACCGCGTAGACCACGCCGCGGGGCAAGATGCGTTCCGCACAAACCGGCGATTCTGGGGCTGTCAAGGGCAAATTACTGAGTAAAGCAATGTGCTGGCGCGGCGACGGGCGGCGCTGGCGGGGCGTTATCCGGCAACCTTGCCGCCTTAACCGCAATTCGGCGGACGAACTGCCGCATAAACCGGCGTCGCTCGGGTTCCCGGGAAAAGTATCCGCCGTTCTTCAATGGGTTGGACGGATGCTCTCGCTGCACCGTTCGTGCGTTATGCGGCAACGTTGCCGCGCAAAAACGTTTTGCGGAGGGCTGGTGCCGCCTGGACCGTCGCGTCCAATTGGTGGGGTGACGCAGGAACCCCAACGGCTACCAGGCGCAACCACGCCGGGAACAGTCAACCGCGAAACGGAGGCAAGCAGTGATCCCGTTCTTCGAGTGGGCCTTGGTCATAACTCCGCCCGTCGGCCTCGGGGCGCAGAGCGCCCAACACCTGCGTGACACCGTTAGAGCGGTGTCACGAGGGGGTGGGCTGGGCGGATTTATGATCGAGGCCCGCGGCACGCGCTGCCGCGAAGGCTGAAGCCTTGGACTCCGGATCGTCAGTCCGCCTGGACCGCGGCACCCACCCACTCATAGGTCTCCACCTTCGACTGATCGCACTTGCCGCACCCGCTCCCGCAGGCCGCGCCGTTGGCGATGCGCCGCACCCGGCCGCGGCGCTCCAGCGTCGCCAACATGCCGCGCACGGCATCGGGGCTGGCGTCGAAGCGGGTGGCCAGGTCGATCAGGGGGGCGCGGTGGTGTTCGGCGAGGTAACCGGTCAGTTCGGATAGGATCATGGTCAAACCCCTTTGATCAGCGGTTGTCCGGGGTCTAGCCCCCGGCCCGGGCCGACGCGGTCGGCGAGCACGCGCATCAGGACGACCGCGGCGATGAAGAGTCCGACCATGGCGGCGATCCAGGCGGCGCTGCTGGCCGGGTTGCGGGCAAAGATGGCGCCCTGGTAGAAGATGGTGGCGATGGCGTAGCCCAGGCCGGTGGTCCAGCCCACGGCGAAGAGGGTCCAGCCGGGGCTGCTTTCCCGCCAGATGGCGGCGACGGCCGCGGTGCAGGGGGCATAGAGGAGGATGAACAGCAGGTAGGCGAAGGCGCCGGCCGCCCCGTCGAAGCGCGCGGCCATGGCCCCGAAGGTGCCGCTCTTGACCGACTGGCGGGCGGCGGCCTCCTGGGTGTCGTTCAGGTTGCCCAGATCCAGCCCCAGTGGGTCGCCCCAGTTCCCCAGGGCCTGACCCAGGTTCGCGGGGATGGTCGCCACTGCGGCCTGCAGGCCGCCCCACAGGCTGAACGGCGGCGGCGGCGGCGCGGCCCCGGCAGCCGCGGCGCCCAAGGCCGAGTAGGTGGCGTCGAGCGTTCCCACCACCGCCTCCTTGGCCAGGATGCCGGTGAAGATGCCGACGGTCGCCGGCCAGTTGTCCGCGTTGAGCCCCATGGGGGAGAAGGCCGGGGCCGCGGTGCGGCCGAGCGCGGCCAGCACGGAGCGGTCGCTGCCCTGGTTGCCATAACTGCCGTCCGTGCCCAGGCTGTTGAACACCGTAATGACCAGGACCATCGGGACTATGACCCGCCCGGCCCCGACCACGAATCCCTGGGTGCGCTCCCAGGTCCGCATGACCACGCCCTTGACCCGCGGCAGGTGGTAGGGCGGCAGTTCCATGACGAAGGGGGTGCTCTCCCCCTTGAGCAGGGTCAACTTCATGACGAAGCCGGTCAGCACCGCCACCGCGATGCCGATGAGATAGAGCCCGAAGACGACGTTTTGCCCGCCCACCGGGAAGAAGGCGGCGGCGAAGAGCGCATAGACCGGCAGTCGCGCCCCGCAGGACATGAAGGGGGCCATGAGGATGGTCAGGATCCGGTCGCGATGGTTCTCCAGGGTACGGGTGGCCATGATGGCCGGCACGTTGCAGCCGAAGCCGACCAGGAGCGGTACGAATGACTTGCCGGGCAGACCGATAGCGCGCATGAAGCGGTCCATGACGAAGGCGGCGCGCGCCATATACCCGGAATCCTCCAGCGCGGACAGGAAGATATAGAGAAAGCCGATGATCGGGATAAAGGTGGCGACCACCCGCAGACCGCCGCCCAGGCCCTCGGCCAGCAGCAGGGTCAGCCAGGCGGGCGCCCCCAGACCGGTCAGGATATGCGCGGTGCCGGCGACGAAGAGGGTGTCGGCCGCCTGGTCGAAAAAGTCGATGAAGGCCCCGCCGATGTTGATGGTGAACATGAACAGCAGGTACATCACGGCGAGGAAGATCGGGATGCCCAACACCCGGTTGAGTATGACCCGATCGATGGCGTCGGACAGATCGCGCGACGCCTGCCCGGTCTGGACCACGGTCGCGTGGGTGAGCCCGTGGGCGAAGCCGTAGCGGGCGTCGGCCAGCAGGATGTCCACGTCGTCCGCCTGCTCCCCGAGCAGGGAGCGGACCTCGGCGGGGCTGACCGCCTCCCCCACCAGGCCGCGCACCAGATCGTCGCCCTCTAGCAGCCGGGCGGCGAGCCACCGCGGCGGGTCCCCGGCGGCCGCCGCGATGGGGGTGAGGCGCGGCAGGAGCACGGCCATGGCGGACTCCAGGGTCTCGCCGTAGACGACCTGCGCGGTGGCGACCGGCGGGGCCTGCACGGCCGCCAGCACCACCTGCTTCAAGTGGTCCAGGCCCTCCCCGCCGGCCGCGGAGACCGGGACCACCGGGCAGCCGAGCTGCCGGGCCAGTTCATCCACGTCGATGCGCAGGCCGTGGTCGCGGGCCACGTCGATCATGTTGAGGGCCAAGACCAGGGGGCGCCCCATCTCGATCAACTGCGTGGTGAGATAGAGGTTGCGCTCAAGGCTTGAGGCATCCAGGATGTTGAGGATAAGGTCCGCCTCGCGCGCGTGCACGAAGTCGCGGGCGATGCGCTCATCAAGCGACACGTCCTGGTCGGTCCCGGCCGCGATGACATCCAGGGAGTAGGTCCCGGGCAGGTCCACCAGGTTGAAATCCACGCCCTCGAAGCGGTAACGCCCGGTCTTGCGCTCGACCGTCACCCCGGGCCAGTTCCCCACCCGCTGCCGGGCGCCGGTCAGGGCATTAAACAGCGTCGTCTTGCCGCAGTTGGGGTTGCCGACCACCCCGATAGTGAACTCGGGGTGCGCACTCACGTTAGACGCTCGACCCGCAGCGTCGCCGCCTCGTCCCTGCGGAGGCTGAGATTCGAGCCGCGCACCCGCACCTCCACCGGGTCGCCCAGGGGCGCGACCCGCAACACCTGGAACTGCACCCCCGGGGTCAGCCCCATGGACAGCAGCTTGCGGCGATAGGCCCGGCCCCCCTCCGCGAAGCCCTGCACCCGCCCGCGCTCCCCGACCCGCATCGCCTTGAGGGTCGTCAAGCGCTCGGTGTCGGCGGGCTCGACGGGACGCGTCAGCGGCCGCGCGGACCAGAGTGACCGCACCCAGGTCTCCAGGCGACCGGGGTTGGCCGCATCCGCGCGATGGGCGCTTGGGGCTGGGCAGTCAGGGCAGGCGACGGTGGAGTTGATCATGATGGCAGGTAAGACACCATTAGCTAACGAGAACTATTCGCATCCTAAACCCGGACTCGATCCGATGCAAACCCTATCTGGGCGTCGCGCTGCCCGACCGCCGCAACTTTTCGCTAACCAGTCATTTTCTTCGGCTGGAGCGTCACTGCCGTCAAGTTGAGCGCCGCAGCCCAAGCGCCAGGAGTCCACGGCTTGCGCCTTGGCGCGCGTCAAGGCTAACGGCCATGGCACCCGCGCCACCCCGGAACATGAAAGTCCTCTCGACCGCTAGCCGATGGCCAGCGTGCGGGGCGGCGTAGTCAGGGCTTCCAGCCCTGACTGTTCCAGCCCCGACACCGTCAGGCCAGGATGGCCTGACTACGCACTTTCACGGTAGAGCCTTGGACTCCAGGCAGAGGCGCCGCGACCGGCGGGTGCGCCTTCACTCAATGGCAGTGACGCGGAGCCTGGGACCGCGATCTGTCGCTCGCGGCTACAGTTCCCGCGTGGCGAGGAACCGGATGTCCGGCCAGCGCTCGATCGTCAGCCCCAGGTTGACCCGGGTGGGCGCCAGATAGACCAGTTGGTCGTCACCGTCCAGGGCCAGGTGCTCGTAGGCCTTTTCCTTGAAGCGCTCCAGCATCTTGGGGTCATCGCAGCCGATCCAGCGGGCGGTGTGGACCGAGACCGGTTCCACCACGGCGTCCACGCTGTATTCGTCCTTGAGGCGAAAGGCGGCCACGTCGAATTGCAGCACGCCCACGGCGCCCAGGATCATGTCGTTGTTCTTGAGCGGCCGGAAGACCTGGGTGGCACCCTCCTCGGAGAGTTGCACCACGCCCTTCTGCAGGGCCTTCATGCGCAGCGGGTCGCGCAGCACGATGCGCCGGAACAGTTCCGGGGCGAAATAGGGGACGCCCTCGTACTTGAGTTCCTCGCCCTCGGTGAAGGTGTCGCCGATCTGGATGGTGCCGTGGTTGTGCAGGCCGATGATGTCACCGGGCCAGGCCTCCTCCACGGCGCGGCGCTCGTCGGCCTGGAAGGTGATGGCGTTGGCGACCTGGATGGTCTTGCCGATGCGCACATGGCACATCTTCATACCCTTGGTGTAGCCCCCGGAGCAGACGCGCAGGAAGGCGATCCGGTCACGGTGAGCCGGGTCCATGTTCGCCTGGATCTTGAAGACGAAGCCGCTGAAGGCGGTCTCGGCGGGCTCCACGCGGCGCTGCACGGTCGAGCGGGCGCGCGGCGGCGGGGCATAGTCGACGAAGGCGTCGAGCAGTTCCTTGACGCCGAAGTTGTTGATGGCAGAACCGAAAAAGACCGGGGTCTGGCGGCCGGCCCGGTAGGCGTCCAGGTCCAAGGGGTGGCTGGCGCCCTGGACCAGTTCCATCTCGAGGCGCAACTCGTCCGCCTGGTCGCCCAAGAGCTCGTCCATGCGCGGATGGTGAAGCCCCTCGATCACCTCGCCGCTCTGGATGCCCCCGCCGTGCTGGGCGCTGAACAGGTGGGTGCGGTCGTGGCGCAGGTCATAGACGCCCTTGAAGCGCTTGCCCATGCCGATCGGCCAGGTGACCGGGGCGCACTGGATCTTGAGCAGCGACTCCACCTCGTCCAGGACCTCCACCGCGTCGCGCCCCTCGCGGTCCAGCTTGTTGACGAAGGTGAGGATCGGGGTGTCGCGCAGGCGGCAGACGTCCATCAGCTTGATGGTGCGCTCCTCCACGCCCTTGGCGATGTCGATCACCATCAGGGCCGAGTCCACCGCGGTCAGGGTGCGGTAGGTGTCCTCGGAGAAGTCTTCGTGTCCGGGGGTGTCGAGCAGGTTGACGAGGCAGTCGCCGTAGGGGAACTGCATGACCGAGGAGGTCACCGAGATCCCGCGCTGTTTTTCCAGTTCCATCCAGTCGGAGGTCGCATGGCGCGCCGCCTTGCGGCCCTTGACCGTGCCGGCCATCTGGATGGCGCCGCCGAACAGCAGCAGCTTTTCGGTGAGTGTCGTCTTGCCCGCGTCCGGGTGCGAGATGATGGCGAAGGTGCGGCGGCGGCGCAGTTGGTCGAGAAGGTCGCTCATAAGGGGGAGACTGGCGTGGGGCAGCCGCGGTGCGGCTAAACCCTGGGATTATAGCGGTGCCTGCCGGGACCGGCACCAGAAAGGAGCGGGGGCGTCCCGCCCCCGTGTCAGGGCGGGACGCCCCGAGTCCTTTAGCGCTAACCGACACCACTCGCGGACGCCGCCCCACCGGCCAGGCGCGGATCGAGGCCGAAGGGCTCGTCGGCGACAGCGGCCGCGATGGCCGCAAACTGCGGATGGGCTGGGTTCAGCAGGCAATTGCGCTCTCGCGGGATGATGGCGCTCGGCAACAGCAACGCGGCCGAGCGGCCGGACGCGACCCAGCCGTCGCCAATGTCGGCGATGCCGCGCGGCGCGGGATCGGCGCGCCAGTCGGCCGGCAGGGCGGCGTCATCCAAGGTCAGGATGGCCTGATCCGGCAGGGTCAGCGTGAAGAGGCGATAGCTGTCCAAGACCTCGCCGCGGCCCAGATGGACCAGCAACCCCAGGGCAGCAAGCGCAACACTCTCGGAGGCGTAGATCACGGCCGTGCCGGGGCTGTTCCAGCGCCCACCGAAGGTCCGGGCGCCGCTGCCGTCCAGGGCGGACGCGGCATAGCGCTCCTTAACCAGGCGATAGACCCGCATCAGGTGTAGACACCCTGCTCCAGTCGGCCGATCAGACGGCGCACCTCGGCCGCTCCGGTTTCGGTACGCAGGTACTCAAGCGGCGGCTGTCCCCCCAGGGCCTTGGCCGGCGCCTTGAGCCAGGCACGGGCCGCGGCTTGGTCGCCCTCGAACAGCCGCACGGCATCTTCAAAGGCGGCGGCAATGCGATAGACCCGATCGCTCTCGGCCGCGGACAGCCGCATCGGCGCGGCCCGCCGCCGCCGCGTCAGGGTTGCCGGGGCGATGGCCGAAAAAGCAGCTTAGCCGCATTAAATTTGTTTCTCCAATACTACAAATCAGTTTCCCCTGATTTCCCCGCGTCCCCGCTTAGGCTAAGGTGTCGACATTGCTGCGCTGCACAAAACGCCGCGACCGCGGCGGCGCCGCTCTGACGAGACACCGTTCGGTAGCCTCCGGAGTCCGCGACATGACCCCTTCGACGAAGTATGACTGTCTGATCGTGGGCGCCGGCGTGACCGGTCTGGCCCTGCTCTATGAACTTGCCCGCTTCACTGACCTGAAACGCCTGGGTCTGCTGGAAAAATGCGACGGCGCGGCGCAGGTCAACTCCCACGCCCAGCACAACAGCCAGACCATCCACTGCGGCGACATCGAGACCAACTACAGCCTGGAGAAGGCGGGGGCGGTGCGGCGCACCGCCTCGATGGTGGTCAACTACGCAAGCGCCCTGCCCGCCCGGGAGCGCGACCGCATCCTCTTTACGATGCCCAAGATGGTGCTGGGCGTGGGCCCTCAGGAGTGCGCCTACATCCGCCGCCGCTACGAGGTCTTCAAGGACCTGTACCCGCGCATGCGGCTCCTGGAGCGCCGCGCCATCGCCGACCTGGAGCCCAATGTCGCCCTGATCGACGGGACCTGGCGGCGCGAGGAGATCCTCGCCACCGGCACCCCGGACGACTACAGCGCGGTCGACTTCGCCGCCCTCGCGCAGTCCTTCTCGCACGCCTGTGTGCGCCTGGACCGCACCACGGACCGGCAGATCACGCAACTGTTCTCCACCACCGTGGGGCGCATCCACCGCGCCGGCCCGGACTATGTGCTGGAGACCAACCGCGGCCTCCTGCAGGCGCGCTCGGTAGTGGTGTGCGCGGGCGGGCACTCGCTCCTGATGGCCCAGCAACTGGGCCTGGGCCACGACTGCGCCTGCCTGCCCATGGCCGGCTCCTTCTACTTCGCCCCCGAGGCCCTGAACGGCAAGGTCTATACGGTCCAGAACCCACGGCTGCCCTTCGCCGCCGTGCACGGCGACCACGACATCAAGGAGCGCGGCAAGACCCGCTTCGGACCCACCGCGCTCATGCTGCCGCTCCTGGAACGCCGCAACCGCGAGACCGTCAAAGAGTTCTTCGAGGTGCTGCGCCTCGACCATCAGGTCCTCCCCACGCTGCGCCACCTACTGCGGGTCCCGGACCTGCGCCACCACCTGCTGCGCAACGTCCTGTCCGAGGTCCCCGGGCTCAACCGGCGGCTCTTCGTGCGCGAGATCCGCAAGATCGTCCCCTCCCTCACCGCCGCCGACATCACCTATGCGGAGGGATTCGGCGGGGTGCGGCCCCTGCTGATCGACCGGGCGGCCGGCACCCTGCACCTGGGCGAGGCCAAGATCACCAACGGCGACGGGATCATCTTCAACCTGGTTCCCTCCCCCGGCGGCACCAGTTGCCTGGGCAACGCCGAGACCGACATGCGCACCCTGGCGTGCCACCTGGGGGCGCACATCGACGAAGACGCCTTCGCACGGGGCCTGCTGATGGGGTACGAGGACACGCGCGGGGACTCCGACGGCGCCGCGGTCGCGCAGGAGGAGGAGCAACGGGCGTTGGCCCGGGCCGTCTGAGCTCAGAGTTCGCGAATGACCCGACAGGGGTTGCCCACCGCCAGCACGCCCGCCGGAATGTCCCCCGTCACCACGCTGCCGGCCCCGATCACAGACCCGGCACCGATGTCGACACCGGGACAGATGATGGCCCCGCCGCCGACCCAAACGTCGTCGCCGATGCTGATCGCCCGCCCCGACTCGACCCCCGCCCGACGCTGCGCGGCGTCGAGCGGGTGGGTCGCCGTGTAGACCTGCACGACAGGGCCGAAGAGCACGCCCGATCCGATCCGCACCGGCGCGACATCGAGGATCACACAGTTGAAGTTGAAGTAAACCCGGGCGCCGAGCCTGATGTTGCTGCCATAGTCGCAGTAGAAGGGCGGCTCGATCCAGATGCCGGGTCCCGCGTCCGGGATCAACTCCGCGATCAGGCGCGCGCGCTGTGCCTCCTCATCGTCGCGGCTGTCATTCAGCGCCTTGAACAGCAGCCGCGCCCGGCGGCGCTCGGCACAGAGCCGCGGGTCGCGCGGGTCATAGGGCTCGCCGGCCAGCATTTTGTCTTTTTCGGTTTTCATCAAGGGTCCTGAACGTACCGGGTGAAAGTGCCGGAGACGCACTATGCGCTTTTTCAACCCCGAGCGCCGCGAGGCGCACAGCCCCCCAGGGTCGGCTCATTGCGGCCATCCGCGCCTGAGGCTGCGCGCGCCGTCCCTCTCAGGGCGCGGGCCGCCGCCGCAACCCCAGGGGGTCCGCCGGGTCGATCTGGTCCATGAAGGGCAGTTTGCGGTCGCTGTGGGTCACCTGATAGATCAGTCCCATCCAGTTGCCCACCACCCCCTCGGCGGTGTCGTGCCAGGTGTTGTCCAGGCGGAAGACGATATGCTCCTCCGGCAGGGGTGGTGGCTCGCGGCCCTGGGCCATGGCCGCGCGCAGGCGTGCGGCGTGCTCGTCGAGGATGGCGCGCGATTGCACGGTGAAATAGCCCTCGGGGAAGGGCGGATAATCGGGTCGCTCCGCCGCCGCATAGCGCTTGACCTCGCGTTTATACTCCTTGAGCAGCGAGATGGTGTCGTACTCCGGGTGGCCCTGGAAGAACACCTGCCGGAACCCGTCCGCACTCACCGCCAGGTGGACCCCGGCCTCCGGGCTCTCCACCAGGACCGGGAGTCCGGCCGTATCGAACTGGGGGCGACTGATCTCGTTGAACCGCGAATGGGGCACATCGAACAGGGTGTTGACCGTGCCCACCAAGGGGTGCGCCCGGTCCACCACCCGGTGCGGGAAGACCCCCCAGCGCTTCTCACCCAGGTGGCGGCGCCGCTGACCATAGCGGAACTGGAGCACGGCATGGGTCGCGAGGCAGGAGCAGAGGGTGGAACTGACGTTGTCCCAGGCCCAGTCCACCACCTCGATCAGCGGTTTCCAGAAGGGCTCACCGGACAGGTCCGGGCCGGTCACATTGGCCCCCGTGATGATGAGCGCGTCCAACCCGTCCTCACGGATGCGCGCGAAGGGCTGATAGTAGCGGCGGATGTGCGCGCGCGCCGATTCCGAGCGCGGGAGTGAGTCCAGGGTGAAGGGGTGGACGTAGAATTGGGCGATCTGGTTGCTCTGGCCGATGAGCCGGAAGAACTGGCGCTCGGTGGCCTCCAGGGCGGCGTCCGGCATCATGTTCAGCAGCCCGATGTGCAGTTCCCGGATGTCCTGATGGCGGGCCCGGTCCGGGTCCAGGATCTGCTGGCCCGCGGCGCGCAGGTGGGCGAAGGTGGGCAGGGGGTTGTGGGCGACGATAGGCATGAGAGCGACCCTGGTAAAGCGATGCCGCAGAAAAACCGGTATAACGGTTAGGTGAATTCGGGATAACTTTGTACCCGTACAACAAACCGGAGGTCGAGGCTTCAGCCGGATGCGGCGTCGCTGCCCGCTAAAGCGTCGGCCTCCGGTTGAGTCGCTCCGGCCATCGACAGGTCGAGCCTTCGTGGTACGGAGTTTTTCGGAAATCGCCTTACGGTGCCCCTTCCGGTCGCGTCCCCGCGCGGGCGATGGCGGTCTCCAACAGTTCCAGGAAGTCCCGTTCGTCCCGGATCAGGGCCACCTCCTGCGATGACACCGTGTAGCCATGGGGCCGGGCGATGGCCTCGTAGCGGGGGACGCGCGAGTGAAAGAGCCGCGGAAAGACCCAGCGGGTGAAGTCGTCGGGCTCGATCTCCGCCACATACTCCAGCCCCCGCGCCGCCAGATAATCCGCGACCGCGGTCGTGAGGAATTCCGGCCGATAATAGAGCGGCTTGGGATCGGCCTGGGCGCGCTTGATCAGCTTGATCTCGTCCGCCTCCGGGACCCGGATATACAGGATCAGGCTGTGCTGGGCCAGGAGCGAGATGACGCGCGGCTCCTCCAGTTCGCACAGGCTCCCGCCCACGTCGTTCACCAGATTGGCGTAGCCGTAGATCTCCTTGGCCTTGCGGATGAAGTCCGGCACATCGCCCATGGCCGCGATCTCCGCCTCCCGGTAGAGCGCCTGACGACGGCTGAACTCCGGCAACGGCAGCCCGCCCGACTCCGGATTGCCGAGCTTGCCGACGAAGCTCAACACGGGCCCCAGGTCCATCACCTTGATGTTGTTGCGAATAAAGATCCAGTCACTGCGCAGCAGGTCGCGCAGGAAGGGGTCGCGCATGGCGTGGGCCTTCACCAGGTCCAGGATCGGCTCGTCCAGATAACGGGTGCCGATGCGGTAGTCACCGGAGTAGTGGAACCAGTCACTGCGGCGCAGCAGGTCGGACAGCCAGGTCTTGCCGACCCCGGACATGCCGAGCAGGGTCACGCACTTGTGGGGCCAGGCGCGGAATTCATCGACGGTGAACTTCATGCTGGTGCTTCGTCAAGGTGGTGGGATGCCGCTGGTGCGGCGTGGGCCGAATCGCCGATGGTAATCGAGCCGCCGCCGCGCTGACCAGCACCCGCGGCCTGTGATCCACGGCGACCGGCGATCGGCGTAGGGTGCGCCGCGCGCAGCTTGCGCAGAGACGCAGCGGCATCGGGGTCGCACGGGTGGGCGCGGCGCACCCTGGGGGCTCAGGTTTTTTCGGACCGCATCGCGGACCCACCCCAGCGCCGGATGACCGCCCACAGCCGACCGGCCAGGGTGACGCCCAGAAGGACCAGGGCCCCGGTCAGCACGCCGACCAGGACATCCACCAGCAGCGGCGTGATTGGCCTCAACACGGCGCCCAGCGTCGGTGCGGCGGCCGCCGCATGGGTGACCCCCTCGATCAGGTGATGGGCGGCCGGGATGCCGTGGGTGATGATCCCGCCGCCCACCAGAAACATGGCCGCGGTGCCGACGACCGACAGCACCTTCATCAATTGCGGGGCGGCGGCCAGGAGCCCCCGGCCCAGACCCCGCAGGAATCCGCTCCAGTGCCCCGCCCCGGTCAACCGGCTGAGGAACAGCCCCGCATCGTCCAGCTTGACGATCACGGCGACCAGCCCATAGACCCCCAGCGTCATGATGACCGCGATCCCCGCCAGCACCGTCACCTGACTGAGGAAGGGCGCGGCGGCCACGATCCCCAGGGTGATGACGATAATCTCCGCGGAGAGGACGAAATCGGTGCGCACCGCACCCTTGATCTTGGCCCGCTCCAGGGTCACCAGATCGACCGCCGGGTCCTGGAGGGCGCGCGTCAGTGCGGCGTGGTGGTTGGCGTCCGCTGACTTGGCGTGCAGGAACCGGTGGGCCAGCTTCTCGAACCCCTCAAAGGACAGATAGGCCCCGCCCAGCATCAGCAGCGGCAGGATGGCCCAGGGGGCGATGGCGCTGACCGCCAGCGCCGCCGGCACCAGGATCGCCTTGTTGACCAGGGACCCCTTGGCCACCGCCCAGACCACCGGGAGTTCCCGCTCCGCCCGCACCCCGGCCACCTGCTCGGCGTTCAGGGCCAGGTCGTCCCCCAGGACCCCGGCGGTCTTCTTGGCCGCCACCTTGGTCATCACCGAGATGTCGTCCAGGACGGTCGCGATATCGTCGATCAGTGCGAGTAGGCTGCTGCCGGCCATGGGTTTGCTCTCCGCGACCTTGGGTTGACGGACTGCGGGGAGATTACCAGCGTTTGGGCACGAAGCCCGGCCGGTTCTTGACCTCCAGCACCTGATCGCCGACGGCCAGGACCAGAAAGCCCATGCGCTCCGCGTAGTTGAGTACGCTCTCGTGCACCGACAAGGTGGCCAGGATGCCGACCACGGGCAGGTGGGCCTGGGCGGGTACGAACTCCCGGAAGGCAGCGATCTCGTCCACCATCCGGTCCACGTCCGCGCTGCGCAGGGTGGCCTTGGTGCTGTTGACCACCGCCAAATCAGCGGAAATCGCGTAGGCGTCGAACTCCTTGCTGCGACCGTCCGGCAGGCGGTGCCAGATCCGGGCGAAGATGCTGTCGAAATCGTGACCGAAAGTCTCGCACAAGACCCGTTGCAGACTGGGGTAGACGAGATCCTCCACCAGGGTCCCGAGCTTGTTGGCCAGTTCACCCCACTGGCGGTTCATTTCCCGCCGCTCGGCACGGCTTTCTTCCTTGTAGGCGCGCATTTCAGCCTCGTTGCGCGTCTGAAGATTGTAGAGTTTGTTGAACTCGACGCCGACGTCGGCCACGAAGCGGTCGATGGACTCTTCGAGCCGGTAGGCGTGCTCTTGGGTCGCGGGCAGGGGTTTGGGCATGGCGTCGGCTCCACTCGGATCAGGCGGGAAATTATAACCGTCTACGGTAACGCGCAGCCGCCCCCGTTGGCCCTATACTGCCGCGCCTTTCCCGCCGCCCCCCAAGAAGGTCCCCCCATGCGCTTTCGTTTCCCCGTGGTCATCGTCGACGAGGACTTCCGCTCCGAGAACGCCAGCGGCACCGGCGTGCGGGTGCTCGCCAAGGCGATCGAGGAGGAGGGCATCGAGGCCCTGGGCGTCACCAGCTTCGGCGACGTCGCCTCCTTCGCCCAGCAGCAGTCCCGCGCCTCGGCCTTTATCCTGTCGATCGACGACGAGCAGTTCTCCTCCCCGGAGGAAGCGGAGAAGGCGGTCGCCCAGTTGCGCGCCTTCGTGGAGGAGATCCGCTTCCGCAACACCGACATCCCGATCTTCCTCTACGGCGAGACCCGCACCTCGCGGCACATCCCCAACGATGTCCTGCGCGAACTGCACGGCTTCATCCACATGTTCGAGGACACCCCGGAGTTCGTCGCCCGCTACATCGCGCGCGAGGCGCGCAACTACCTGGACTCGCTGGCCCCGCCCTTCTTCCGCGCCCTGATCCACTACGCGGCGGACAGTTCCTACTCCTGGCACTGCCCGGGGCATTCCGGCGGTGTCGCCTTCCTCAAGAGCCCGGTAGGCCAGATGTTCCACCAGTTCTTCGGCGAGAACCTGCTGCGCGCCGACGTCTGCAACGCGGTGGAGGAGCTTGGACAACTGCTCGACCACACGGGGCCGGTGGTGGCGGCGGAGCGCAACGCCGCGCGCATCTTCCATGCCGACCACCTGTTCTTCGTCACCAACGGAACCTCGACCTCGAACAAGATCGTCTGGCAGTCCAGCGTCGCCCCCGGGGATGTGGTCGTGGTGGACCGCAACTGCCACAAGTCCATCCTGCACGCCATCACCATCACCGGGGCCATCCCGGTCTTTCTGATGCCCACCCGCAATCACTACGGGATTATCGGGCCTATCCCGCTCTCCGAATTCAGTTGGGAGAACATCGAGCGCAAGATCGCCGCCAACCCCTTCGCCGAAACCGGCGCCCGCCCGCGTATCCTGACCATCACCCAGAGCACCTATGACGGCGTGCTCTATAACGTCGAGACCATCAAGGAGATGCTCGACGGGCACATCGGCCGGCTCCATTTCGACGAGGCCTGGCTGCCCCACGCCCCCTTCCACGACTTCTACCGCAACTATCACGCCATCGGCGAGGGCCGCGCCCCCTGCGCCGATTCCATGATCTTCTCCACCCAGTCCACCCATAAGATGCTGGCGGGGCTCTCGCAGGCATCGCAAATCCTGGTCCAGGAGAGCGACAGCCGCAAACTCGACCGCGACGTGTTCAACGAGGCCTTCCTCATGCACATGTCCACCAGCCCCCAATACGCCATCATCGCCTCCTGCGACGTGGCCGCCGCCATGATGGAGCCCCCCGGCGGCCCCGCCCTGGTCGAGGAATCCATCCTGGAGGCACTCGACTTCCGCCGCGCCATGCGCAAGGTCGACGCGGAGCTGGAAGAGTCCTGGTGGTTCAAGGTCTGGGGGCCGGACGAACTGGCCGAGGAAGGCATCGGCGAGCGCGAGGACTGGGTCCTGCGGGCCGACGAGCGCTGGCACGGCTTCGGGGAGCTCGCCCCCGGCTTCAATATGCTCGACCCCATCAAGGCGACGGTGATCACCCCCGGGGTCGATGTGGACGGCGATGTGGCGGACTGGGGCATCCCGGCCGCCATCGTCACCCGCTACCTGGTCGAGCACGGCATCATCGTGGAGAAGACGGGGCTGTATTCATTCTTCATCATGTTCACCATCGGCATCACCAAGGGCCGCTGGAACACCATGGTCACGGAGCTTCAGCAATTCAAGGACGACTATGACCACAACCGCCCCCTGTGGCGCATCATGCCCGACTTCGTCGCCCGCCAGCCGCG
Organism: Candidatus Thiodictyon syntrophicum; assembly: GCF_002813775.1. Lineage (NCBI taxonomy): Bacteria > Pseudomonadati > Pseudomonadota > Gammaproteobacteria > Chromatiales > Chromatiaceae > Thiodictyon > Candidatus Thiodictyon syntrophicum. Next base: position 3,046,598 of record NZ_CP020370.1, on the reverse strand, counting down.
CTATGAGCGCATTGGCCTCAAGGACCTGTGCGACCAGATCCATGCCGTCTATCAGGAACACGACATCCCGCGCCTCACCACCGAGATGTATCTCTCCGAGATGGCCCCCGCCATGCGCCCGGCCGACGCCTTCGCGCGCATGGCCCACCGCGAGATCGACCGGGTCGAGATCGACCACCTCGAAGGCCGTATCACCGCCATCCTGCTGACCCCCTACCCGCCCGGCATCCCGCTGCTGATCCCCGGCGAGCGCTTCAATGCCACCATCGTGCGGTATCTCAAGTTCGCGCGCGCCTTCAACGACAAGTTCCCGGGATTCGAGACCGACATCCATGGGTTGGTCAAGGAGGGACTCAATGGGCATGTGCGCTATTATGTGGATTGTGTGCGGTGAGGCCGCTCGGCGCGCATCGCGCCTCTTAAGTCCGGGCGGTACGGGACATTCGCCCCGTCCCGCATGTTGCTCCGTCGCCGGCCGGTGCCGCGAGCCCGCGCGACTGCCGAAAGCGTGGCGGACGGGGCCAATGCCCCGGGTCGGCCGCCAGTCGCTGAAAGGACGAGCGAGGCCGCCTGAACGGGACAAGGGTTGTGCGGGGTCATGCCCGAGAAGCAGTCGCCGGGGTCTTGAAGACCCCGGCGACCGAATAGTTGCGGGCCTGCCGTAGGGTTTGGGTCGGCAGGTTTTTCTTAAATGTCCTCCTCGCCCTTTTCATCGGGCTTGGATGCGGGGCCTGTGGCCTGGACCCGGTGGGATCAGCGCCGTGTCACCCTCTGCTTTTCCCGACTCCGATCAAGGCTGCGGGCCAGGCGGGTCGCGATGGGGAGAATCTTAGTGTCTTCCTCCCGGAAAAGCAAATGGTCAGTATTGACGACAGCGCGAGTCTCGGACCAACAGGTCTTGAGGCAGGCGCCGTTTGCCGCCCCGCCGCCGATAGGCTAGGCTGACCGACCGCCCGGCGCGGGCGAGCGCGCCCCCTTGGCGCCCCCCCGCCCTGCCCCAGCCCACAGGAAGCACCGACCCCCATGCACAGCCCAGGCTCAAAGCTCCTCTTCGCGGGGACCATCTTCTCCAGCTCCTTCCTGCTGTTCCTGGTCCAGCCCCTGATCGCCAAGCAGATCCTGCCCTGGTTCGGCGGCTCGGCGGCGGTCTGGTCGGTCTGCATGGTCTTCTTCCAGGTGACGCTGCTCGGCGGCTATGCCTATGCGGACTGGGTGTCGCGCCACCTGAGGCCACGCCGCCAGGTACAGGTCCATGTGACCCTGCTGGCGGCGAGCCTGCTGGTGCTGCCGATCCTGGCCGGACCCCAGTGGCAACCGACCGGTGAGGCGGACCCGACTCTGTGGATCCTGGGCCTCCTGATCGCCACCATCGGGCTGCCCTACTTCATGCTCTCGACCACCGGGCCGCTGCTCCAGTCCTGGGTCGCGCGCAGCCTGATCGGGACCCATGTCTACCGCTATTTTTCGCTCTCGAACCTGGCCTCCCTGTTGGCCCTGATGAGCTACCCCTTCCTGATCGAGCCGCACGCGCGCATCCTCACCCAGGCCTATGCCTGGTCCGGGGTCTTCGTCCTGTTCGCGCTGTCCTGCGCCGGCTCGGCCTGGTACTTCCTGCACCACATCCACCGGCTGCCGCCCGCGTCCCATGCCCCTACCCATGAACCCGAGGGCGATTGGGACCCGCGGCCCCGGGACTACCTGCTGTGGCTCGGCCTCGCGGCCATGGGCTCCTGGCTGCTGCTGGCCATCACCAACCACATCACCCAAAACGTCGCGGCCATCCCCTTCCTGTGGCTGCTGCCGCTCTCGCTCTATCTATTGACCTTCGTGCTCTGTTTCGAGAGCGACCGCTGGTACCGGCGCGCCATCGTCCTGCCGGTGACGGCGCTCCTGCTGCTGGTCTGCGCCTATGGGCTCCAGGACAGCGCCATCGGCGTCAACATCAAGGTCGCCATCCCGCTCTATGCCGCGGGGCTCTTCTTCTTCTGCATGTTCCTGCACGGTGAGTTGGCCCGCCTGCGCCCCGGGCCGCGTTATCTCACCCGCTTCTATCTGATGCTCTCGCTGGGCGGGGCGCTCGGCGGGATCACGGTCGGGCTGATCGCCCCACGCGTCCTGCCGGCCTACTACGAGTTGGGGATTGGCCTCATCATCACCGCACTCTTGGCGATGCTCGTGCTGCGCCCGGCCAAGCCGGGTCGCGGACAGTCCCAGGGGGCGGCCACGGCGCCGACCCGTGCGCTGACCAGTGCGCTAGCGAGCGGCACCGCCGGGGTCCTGGCGATGCTGTGCGGCTATTTCCTCTACGTGCAGGTGGCCGACGACCTGGCCGACACCCGCCGCATCACACGCAACTTCTACGGCAACCTGCAGAGTGTGGATGTGCATCGCCAGGACCCGCACGACGACGTGCGCCAGCTCTATCACGGCTCCATCAAGCACGGTGAGCAGTTCCTGGACCCCGACCGGCAGCGGTTGCCGACCACCTACTATGGCCAGACGTCCGGGATCGGGCGGGCCATCGCCGCCACGGCGGCCAAGAAGGTGGGCCTGATCGGGTTGGGCACCGGGACCCTGGCCGTCTACGGGCGCCCGGGCGATGTCTACCGCTTCTACGAGATCAACCCGCAGGTGCTGGATCTTGCCCGCAGCGAGTTCAGCTTCATGAACGACAGCCAGGCGCAGATCGAGACCGCGCTCGGCGACGCCCGTCTCACGCTGGAGCGCGAGGCGCCCCAGGGCTTCGACGTACTGGCCGTGGACGCCTTCTCCGGCGACTCGGTGCCGGTCCACTTGATCACGGCGCAGGCCATGGACCTCTATCTGCGCCACCTGAACCCCGACGGCATCATCGCCTTCCACGTCACCAACCGCTTCCTGTGGCTGCCGCCGGTGGTGCAGGAGATCGCCCGCACCACGGGGCTCGCCACCGCCCTGATCCGCGACGACCCCACCGGCCCCGGCCAGCGCCGCACCGACTGGATGCTGGTTGCCCGAAACCCGGCAGTGCTGGAGCAGGCCGGCATCCGCGCGGCGGCGACCCCGGTCGCTCCCATCCCCGGGCTGGTCGCCTGGACGGATGATTTCAACAACCTGTTTCAGATTCTCAAATGAGCATTTCCCCTACCCTGATTACGTGGTCTCGCTGCGCTTTATCCAGCCGATGGATTGGACGCACAGCGGGGCCCGGGCGAATCGTCGTTGAATCTTAGAGGTGGGGGAACTAAAGATGCGAGGCAGCGATGGTTTCGGCACTTGAGGCACTCGGGCGCCTGCGCGCGGGAAACCGGCGCTTTGTCGCGGGCGAGCAGCGCCGCGATCCACTCCTGAGTCATGCGCGGCGCGCCGAATTGGCGCAAGGACAACGGCCCTTCGCGATCGTGCTGGGCTGTTCGGACTCGCGGGTGCCGGCGGAGATCGTCTTCGACCAGGGGCTCGGCGACCTGTTTGTCATCCGGGTGGCCGGGAACATCGTGGCGCCATCCCAGGTGGGCAGCGTCGAGTTCGCGGCCGAGCGCTATGGCACCCGGCTGGTCGTGGTGCTCGGGCACTCGCAATGCGGAGCGGTACTCGCCACCCTGGAGGAGTTGCAGCGGCCGACGGCGAGCCAATCGCGCAACCTGCGCTCGATCGTGGACCGGGTTCGCCCGTCCGTCGAGGGCTTGCTGAAGACCGAACTGCGGCACGACATGGAGGCCCTGGTACGACATGCGGTGCGGGCCAACGTCGGCGTCTCGGTCAGCCATCTGCGGCACGGCTCGGAGATCCTGGAGCAACTGACCGAACATGAGGGATTGATGGTCGTCGGTGCCGAGTATTCGCTGGCGACCGGGGTCGTGGAATTCTTCGATGGGGTTCCGGCCGACGCGCACGCGCCCTGACCGGCCACCGCTTCGCGCATCCGGGTGCCAGCCGATGGCCGCCAGCCAGATTTTTGCCGTCATCGTCGATGACCGCGAGGCCGCCGGTGCGGTCTTGGAGACATTGCGCCGCCGCGCTGACGTGGTCACCCGGGTGGAGCGGCTGCCGCTCGGCGACTATCTGGTGGACGAGGCGCTGCTCTTCGAGCGCAAGACCCTGCCGGATCTCGTCGCCTCCATCAAGGACGGCCGGCTCTTTTCACAGGGGCTGCGGCTGGCGAATGCGCCGCTGCGCACGGCCTTGATCCTGGAAGGCACCACGCGCGACCTGGGCGAGTGCCGGATGCACCGCGAGGCGATCCAGGGTGCCCTGATCGCCCTGACCCTGTTCCTCGGCATCCCGCTGCTGCGCTCCATGGACGCGCAGGAAACCGCCGGGCTCATGCTGTTCGCCGCGCGTCAGGCACGTACCTTCGCGACCGGCGCCCTGCCCCGCAAGGGTCTGCGTCCGCGCGGCAAGGCCCGGGTGCAGCAGCGCATCCTCCAGGGCCTGCCCGGCATCGGCCCGGCGCGCGCCAAAGGGCTGCTGGAGCGCTTCGGGACCATCGAGGCGGTGATGGCCGCCCCAGCCGCCGACCTGGCCACCGTGCCCGGGATCGGCGAGCGGACCGCCAAGTTGATCCGCTGGGCGGTGGCGGAGCACGCGGCGACCTATGGTCCGGCTGAGGTGTCGGATCCCGATTGGCCGCTGTGACCCGCCAAACCAACCTTGACCATGCTGCGTCCCGAATCGTGGTGATATCCGTCGCGGCCTGGGGGCCGCTCCTACGACGTAGGAGCGGCCCCCAGGCCGCGACGGGTTACCGCAAGGGCGCTTGGCCGGCGTTATGGTCAAGACCCGCCGCTGACCCGCAGGATCAGCTACGGTCGGCAAAGCCCGGATAGTCCAGCGCGACCTGCCCCAGCGGCTTGGCCGCGCCGGCCGGGCTGTAGACGCCGTAGCGGGCCAGTTCCGCGGCCGGGAGGCGGCCGATGATCCGTTCGATCTCGGTCAGGCGGGCGCCCTGGCGCACCAGGTAGCAGATGTAGGTGTGGCGCAGCGCGGCGGCGTCCACCTCCGCGGGGTGTGACAGACCCGCGTCGTGGGCCAGGAGCCCGATGCGCGCCATGAGCCCCGGGGCCCCCCCGGCCGCCGGGTCTCCGGACCACAGGGGGACGGGCTGATGCCCGGCCAGCAGCGCGGCCAGGGCCGGGCTCAGGGCGAGCACGCGCCCGTCACCGGGCACCCGTACCTGCCCGCCCGCGAGATCGATGTCCGTCTCGTCCAGGTCCGCGCACTCCCGCGGAGTGAGCCCGGACAGGAGCAGGCCGATCAATTGCCGGGTCGCCGGGTCCGCGAGCTCGGTCAGGGCGCGGACCTCGGCCGCCAGCAACTCGCGCTCGATGGCACCCGGCAGGCGCCGCACCTCATCCGCGTCCAGGGCCTCGGGGGCCCGCCGGGCGGCGAAGGCCTGGTCGACGGCAGGCTCGGTCAGGGCCTGGGCCGTCGGCTGTGGTGCAAAGACCCGCACCCCGGTGACCGGCTGCTGTTCCTCCTGCGAGCGTTCGCGCCTGGTCAGGAACTCCAGGAGCAGGATGGCCAGGAGCGCCGTCACCCCCGCGGCGACCAGGTTGTAGAGGAAGTCCCGCCAATAATCGGGCTGGAAGGGGCGGCGGGGGGCAAAGGCGGGCTCCACCACCTTGACCTGGGCATACCGGGCCGGGGCCTTGGTCTTGACCTCGAGCAGGCGCTTTTCCAGGTCGCGATGCTGTTCATCGACCCGCGCCAGGTCCTGTTTCAGGGTCTCGTAGCGGGCAAAGCGGGCGGTGAAACGCGACGCCTCGGAGCGCTGCACGCCGAGCTGTTGCTCCAGGAGGCGGGTCTGGCGGCGCGCCCGGTCCAACTCCCGGGTCAGCCCGGAACGCAAATAGTTCTGCCCCTTGGTCAGTTGCTCTTTGATCCGTGCCTCCAACCGGGCCAACTCGCCGGGCAGTTCCTTCAGGCTCGGCTCGCTGTCCAGGTAGACCTTGGTGTAACGCTGGGAGAGGACCGCGAGATCGGCGCGGCGCTTGGCCGCCTCCTGCTCCATCTGCTGCACGGCGCCCTGCTCGGCGGGCGGCACGACCTGCTCTCCGCGGGCGATCGCCTCGTCCAAGGCCGTGAGTTGGGACTGCGCCTTCACCTCATCGGCCCGCGCGGTGTTGAGATCCTTGGTCAGGGCGTCGAGCCGCGCCGGGGCCTGGTTGCCCGCCTGCTCCATGGTGTCGATGCTGTGTTCCTGGCGGTAACGGTCGAGCGCCGCGGCCTTCTCCCGCTTCTGGGCGTCGAGGCGGTCGTATTCCTCTTGGAGCCGCGCCTGGACCGCCCCGACGTCGCCCTCGATCTGGGTCTGTCGCCGGGCCAGATAGGCCTCGATCCAGGCGTTCACCAGGACCGCGAGTTGCGCCGGGGCCGGGCCGACGGCGCTCAACTCGACCAGATTGGTCCCCGCGGTCGGCTGGACGTCCAAGAGCCGCCGCAGGCCGTCCGGGTCCAGGGCGCTGAGCCCCGGGTCAATGGACAGCGCCCGCGCCAGGGTGTCCGCCAGGAGGTCCTGGGCCAGCAGGATACGGCCCTGGACCGCGACGTTCTGGGGGTCGGCACCGAGCGTCCCGGCAGTGAAGCCGATCCCCTCGGGGACCTCGATCAGCACGGTCGCCGTCGCCCGGTACTGGGCTGGGCGGGTGAAATTCCACAGGGACCCGCCGACCAGGACCAGGGTGAAGACCACCGCGAAGAGCCTGAAACGGGCCGCCTGGCGCAGCGGCTCGCGCACCGTCGCGGGACCCGGCGCCCGCGACAACAGTTCCACCTGAGGAACCGCGGGGCCGGTGTCGCGCTCATCATGGGCGACCAGCGGGCGATCTGATGTTGGCATCCTGGGGCTCCTGGTAGACCTTGGCGCGAAACGCGCCGATCATCGAGCGCAGACACAACCGGCCGCTACCGGGAGGGTCCGCCGTTGCGCACTGGAGGTCGAGGCTTAGCCGGACCAGGGCCAAGCCGATGCGATAGCGACCGGCTAAAGCCTCGACCTCCGGTCTCCCTGCGACCGACCGCGGCCTCTGTGGGTGCGCGCGGCGCACCCTACGTCAGTGGTCCGGGCAACGCTGCTGGAGGAAACCAGGCGGCAGCGCCGCGGTGCCGCCGGAGCGGACTCAACCCCCCCGGTGGTAGGCCGGGCTCAGCTCATGGACCGCGGCCACCATGGCCCCCGCATGGTCCGGGTCGACATCCGGCGTGATGCCGTGCCCCAGGTTGAACACATGGCCGCTGCCGTGGCCGAAGCTCGCGAGCACCGCCGCCACCTCCTCGCGAATCCGCTCGGGGGAGGCGTAGAGGACGCAGGGGTCCAGGTTGCCCTGGAGGGCCACCCGATCCTTCACCATGCGGCGGGCGTCGGCCAGGTCCGTGGTCCAGTCCACGCCCAGGGCGTCGCAGCCGGTGTCGGCCATCCGGTCCAGCCACTGACCGCCGTTCTTGGTGAACAGCACCGCCGGCACCCGCCGTCCCTCGGCCTCCCGGGTCAGGCCCGCCACCACGCGCTGCATGTAGGCGAGCGAGAACTCCTGGTACTTGGCCGGGGTCAGGGCGCCGCCCCAGGTATCGAAGACCATCACCGCCTGGGCGCCGCGGGCGATCTGGGCGTTGAGATAGACGGCCACGGCGTCTGCGACCTTTGTCAGCAGGGCGTGGAGCAGTTGCGGGCGGTCGTACATCATCGCCTTGGTGTGAGCATAGGTCTTGCTGCCGCCCCCCTCCACCATGTAGGTCGCGAGCGTCCAGGGGCTGCCCGAGAAGCCGATCAGCGGCACCCGCCCCTTAAGTTCCCGCCGGATCAGGCTCACCGCGTCCATCACATAGCGCAACTCGACCTCGGGGTCCGGCACCGCGATCCGCGCCACGTCGGCCTCGGTGCGTACCGGGGTGTCGAAGTGCGGCCCCTCCCCCTCTGCAAAATAGAGCCCCAGGCCCATGGCGTCCGGGATCGTCAGGATGTCGGAGAACAGGATGGCCGCGTCGAGCGGAAAGCGCTCCAGCGGCTGGAGCGTGACCTCGCAGGCCAGTTCCGGGTTCATGCAGAGATCCATGAAGCTGCCCGCCCGGGTGCGGGTGGCGCGGTACTCGGGCAGGTAGCGCCCGGCCTGGCGCATCATCCAGACGGGGGTGTAGTCCACGGGCTCGCGCAGCAGCGCGCGCAGGAAGGTATCGTTCTTGAGCTGGGTCACGGTGCAGGGGCTTCCAGGGCTGGGGTTGGGCGCGACGGATCGGTCGGGATCGGTCGCTGAGTAGGTGCCAAGGATACACCAGGGCGGGGCATCAGGCCGCAGGGAAGGCGCGGCGCGGCGTCGGGGACTGCCCTGAGCCCTGAATCCACGGCGTAGACGATCGAAATCCCCGTCAGGTGAACCCAGAGGTCCCCCATGCAGCCGGCCGACGACGCCAAGATACGAGACATCACCGCACGGATCGTCGCGGCGCTGGCGCCCGAGCGCATCCTGCTGTTCGGTTCCTATGCCTGGGGGTCGCCCCATGCGGAGAGCGATCTGGACTTCTATATCATCGTGCCCGATCAGGCGGAGCCGCCCTACCGCCTGGCCCGCAGGGCCTACCATGCACTGCATGGCGTCAAGGCGCCGGTGGACTTGGTCGTGCGCACCCGGGCCGAATCCGTACGCAATGCCGCCGTCGCCTCGACGCTGGATCGCGACGTGCTGACGCGGGGTATCGTCCTCTATGGATGACCACGCCTCCGAGCCGCAAGCGGCGGAGGCGTGCGAAGCCGTCGCGTGCGCCGGAGGCGTCCTCGACCATGTGCACCGGGCACTGGCAAAGTGTCCCTGAAACCAGAGATCAAGCCTTATCGCTCGCTCCACTGTCATACGTTGGAGGCCGTACGCCGCGATCGTGACAGCAGGAATGCGGCGTCCTTGACCCGGCCCAGTTTCTGACCGCCGCGGTCTCCGGGGTCATGACCAGCAGCACGGCCTCGCCGGCGATACTGCGCACGACGACGAAGCGGTCATTGAACCCGGGCTCCTGCTGGAGCTGGTCGGCCACGTCGCCTTGGACGAAGCCCAGGTCGACCGCGCCCGGATCATCCAGCGGCACCTTCAGCCGCTCGACGTTGTCCTGCGACCCCTTGGTCTCCAGGGGGCTGCACGGGAACAGCGCGCCCAGCGCCTCGCAGGGCGGACAGGCCTTGGGCGGTGAGACACAGGACCTCGATCTCGCGCCTGGTCAGGAGGTTCGGGACGTCCCGCTTGGGCGGATAGTCGACCCCCTTGCTGAAATAGAGCGCGCCCTGGTGCAGAGCGCGGATGCCGCACAGCAGTTCGGCGCCGCCGGCGCTCTTGAGCACATAGCCGCGCGCCCCGGCCGCGAGGCTCTGCGTCACATAGTGGGGCTTGTCGTGCATGGTCAGGATCAGGATACGGGTCTGCGGCAGCGCGGCGCAGAGCCGACGGGTCGCCTCGATCCCGTCCATGCCCCCCATGCCGATGTCCATCAGGATCAGGTCCGGGCGCAGACGCGCCGCCTCCTGCAAGGCCTCCTCGCCGTTGCCCGCCTGCCCGACCAGCGCGATCCCGGGGTCTTGGCGCAGGCAGGCGCCGACACCGTCGCGCAACAGCGGGTGGTCATCGACGATCAGGACCCGGATGGGCGCGACGACAGGCTCGCTCATGTTGCCTCCTTCAGCGGGTGATGGGGACCGGGATTTCGCCCTCGATGCGGGTCCCCTGCCCCGGTGCGCTGTCGATCCGCCACTGACCGCCCAGCAGCTCGAAGCGCTCGCGCATGTTGCGCAGACCGATGCCGGGGGCCGCCGCCGCGCCGGCCACATCGAAGCCACGGCCGTCGTCCGTGACCGCCAGCCGGACCGACCGGCCGACGCCGCCCAGTTCCACCCTGACGTGCGACGCCCGTGCGTGCTTTTCGATATTCATCAGGGCCTCCTGGACCACCCGGTAGAGCTGGGTCTCCACGATCTCGCCCAGCGGCGGGCCGTCCCACGCAAAGACCAGGTCGGCGGCGATGCCGGTACCCGCGCTGAACCCAGCGAGCAGTTCCTTGAGCGCCGGCTCCAGTTCCAGGTCGTCGAGCTCCGCGGGGCGCAGATTGTGCGAGACGCTGCGCACTTGCGCAATCGCCGCGTCCAGGGTCCCCAGGGCGCCCGCGAGGGTCTCGCGTTACTCGGCCTGGCCTTGCGCGGCCTGGGTCAGGGCCGCCTCGATACGGTACTTGGCGGCCGCGATCAACTGGTTGATGCCGTCGTGCAACTCGCGGGCGAACCCGCGGCGCTCGGCGATCTGCTGGCTGATGTAGTGGTGAACCAGGGACTGCAGGTGCCGGCTGGCGAGCCGGCCCTGGTGCAGGTTGGTCAGCAGGACCAGCACGGCGGCAACCAGGGTAATCAGCGCCAGGACCGCCACGATGGCGCCGAAGGTGGAGCCGATGCCGGCCTTCAGCCGGGCCCGCTCCCTGGCGACGCCCTGATTGATGGTGTCGTAATGCAGCCCGGTACCAAGCATCCAGCCCCAGACCGGGAGCAGTTCGACCAACCCCAGCTTCTCCTCCTCCCGCCCGGTCAGGGGGTGTTCCTACCGATAGCGCAGAAAGCCGCCGCCCGGGTCGCCCGGTTGCAGTGCCGCGAGCACATAGCAGCCGAGCGTGTCCTGATCCTCATAGATGCGCCCCCCGCCGTGGGCGGCGACCGCCAGCAGTTCGCGCACGAGATAGCAGCCGCGGCCGTCGCGGTGGTCCAGGAGGGTCTTGCCCACCAGGTCCGGCTTGAGACGGTGGGCCAGGCAGACCCCGATCGCGTCGTAGAGAAAGAAATAGCCGTCGGCCCCGAAGTGCAAGTCGGTGAGGATGCGTTTGACCTCGGCCTGGGCGGACGCCGGGTCCTTCTCCGGGTGCAACGCGGCCTGCGTCAGGATCGGGGCTATGGTGCTGCCGGCCAGGTCGAGCAGGCGGCGCAGTTCGTCCTGCCACGCCTCGACCAGGCGTTCCCGGAACAGGCGGCTTTGAGTCTGCGCCATCTCCGCGGACTTCCACCAGGCCAGGCCGATGACCCCCGCCATCAGCAGCAGGGGCAGGATGGTCAACAGGAGGATGCGGCGTTTCAATGACATGGTGGGGATGGCGGGCTAGCGGGCGTTCACTTGCAACCTCTCCTCGGGATCAGACCCGGACCCCATGTTGCCACAGAGTTGGGCGAGATTCATGTGCGCGACCGGGGCAGACAGCGCGTGGCGCGGCGTGGCACCGCGGGCCGGGCGGCGGGACGGCCGCGAACGACTGAGCCGAGCCGCCCGAAGGGTGGGGAGCGGTGCCGGGTTGGGAAAAGAGCGGGGGCGTCCCGCCCCCGTGCATGGTCGCCTCTGCCTGGAGTCCAAGGCTTCAGCCTTGGCGCGCGCCAAGGCTGAAGCCTTGGACTCCAGGCGCTTGGGCTGCGGCGTTTAACTTAACGGCTTCAGTTCAACAAACCACTAGAGAATGCTTGTCGCGTCGTTGTTTTGCATAGTTCAGCAAGAATCTCATTGTCAATGCCGGAGGTGTAGCGGCTGGGGCAGGCGGCTGGATGGCGGGCGCCGCTACCGGCGCCACTATCGGTAGCGCCGTTCCGATCGTAGGGACAATGGCCGGCGGCATTATCGGTGGAATCGTCGGGCATGACCGATCAGGATTTTAACAGACTCATTCCGACTCGCTGAGACGAATAGGCCTTGGCGGGCAGGAACAGTCGCTCGGACCGCCCCGGTAACGGCGTAAAGCCGAAGTGCCGATAGAAGGCCGCCGCCGGCTCATCCTTGGCATCGACGACAATACCGACGACCGCCAGGACCGCGCTGGCGCCCGCGACCTTGCCGCAGGCATCCGCAAGCAGGATCGAGCCCAGGCCGCGGCCCTGAAAAGCCGCATCGACTGCGAGTCGACCCAGCAAGGCCACGGGTACTGGATAGCGGGGCAACGTGCGCGCCAGATTCGGCGGAAGGTCTGAACAATTCACACTGCCGGCACTGAGCGCAAAGAACCCCGCCAAACGGTGCGAATCGGCGTCGGGCGCGGCGACGAAGACCCGTGCGACACCGCGGCGAACATCCTGCGAGGCATAGCGGCGAATGTAGTCATCGAGAGCGGGTTGTCCGCAACGAAAGGCCGCCGCGTCCAGCGCCGCATCCAGCGGGCGGATGCGGTAGCCGGTCATTGTTTGACTTGCTCCGCATGACGGTCGAAGGCACGCCCGAGCGCGGCGTTGGGCTCGGCGGGCGCGTCGAGGGCGGCGAGAAATGCCTGAAAATCAGACGCACGCAGGGTAATCGACTCATTGGCCTGCACCACCTCCTCGGCGCTGGCCAAGGCGTGTGTCAGCACAAAATCGGACACGCTGGTCTGCGCGTAGGCCGCCGCCCGGTCGAGCAGTTGCCGGGCACGGGAGTCGCAGCGGATGTTGAGGCGGCCGTCTTTGGTCGTGGTGGTACTCATGCAAAACTCCGGAAGTTGCCACTGAAGCCGAACAAAGTGTACTCCGATTGTACTCACTTTCCCAGGAAACCGACATCGGAGCCGTAGGCCGCGTCAAACCGCTGGTTCCGCCTGATGGCACCCCCGGACCCAACCGGCGCGCCCGCGCGCGGGACCCGCGCGGTCGCGTAGAATGCCGCCATGGACGTTTCCCACATTCTCGATCCCTTGAACGATGCCCAGCGCGAGGCGGTCACCGCCGCGATGGGTACCCGCCTGGTGCTGGCCGGTGCCGGCAGCGGCAAGACGCGCGTGCTGGTGCACCGCATCGCCTGGCTGATCCAGGTGGAAAATGTACCGCCCTGGTCGCTGCTGGCGGTCACCTTCACCAACAAGGCGGCGCGCGAGATGCGCACCCGCATTGAGGAGATGCTGGGCCACCCGGTGGGCGGCATGTGGGTGGGCACCTTTCACGGGCTCACCCACCGTTTCCTGCGCGCCCACTGGCAGGACGCGGGCCTGCCCCAGCACTTCCAGATCCTGGACGGCGACGACCAGTTCCGGCTGATCAAGCGCATCCTGAAGGCCCTGGAACTGGACGAGTCCAACTGGCCGCCCCGCCAGGTCCAGAGTTTCATCAACAAGCAGAAGGACGAGGGGCTGCGCCCGGACCATGTGGACGCGGCCGGTGATCGCTATCTAACACAGATGGTCGCCGTCTACCGGGAGTACGAGGCGGCGCGCACGCGCGGCGGGCTCCTGGACTTCGCGGATCTGCTGCTGTGCGCCCACGAACTCCTGCGCGAGCGCGCGGACATCCTCCATCACTACCGGGAGCGCTTCCGCCACGTCCTGGTGGACGAGTTCCAGGACACCAACGCCATCCAGTACGCCTGGTTGCGGCTCCTGGTCGGCCCCAACGACAACCTGTTCGCGGTCGGCGACGACGACCAGTCGATCTACGGCTGGCGCGGGGCGCGGGTGGAGAATATCCAGTCCCTGCAGCGGCACTTTCCCGGCAGCCAGGTGGTCCGCCTCGAGCAGAACTACCGCTCCACCGGCACCATCCTCAAGGCCGCCAATGCACTGATCGCCCGCAACCCGGGCCGGCTCGGCAAGAATCTGTGGACGGCGGACGGCGAGGGTGAGCCGATCCGCCGCTATGCCGCCTTCAACGAGGTGGACGAGGCGCGCTTCGTGGTCGAGCGCATCCGCAAGTACAGCACCGAGGAGGGCTACCGGCGCGCCGAGTGCGCCATCCTCTACCGCACCACCGCCCAGTCGCGACTGTTCGAGGAGGCCCTGATGAACGCCCAGGTCCCCTTCCGGGTCTACGGCGGACTGCGCTTCTTCGAGCGCGCGGAGGTGCGCGACGCGCTCGCCTATCTGCGCCTGCTGAACAACCCGGACGACGACGGCGCCTTCGAGCGCGTCATCAACACCCCTACGCGCGGCATCGGGGAGCGGACCCTGGATCTGCTGCGCGAGCGGGCGCGCGGCTCGGCGGTCTCACTGTGGCAGGCGGCGCAGGACCTGATCGCCGCGGGCGCCCTGGGCCCCCGCGGCACCGCCACCCTGGTCCACTTCGTCGACCTGATCCGCAACGCCCAAGCGGCGACCCGGGACCTGGACCTGGCCGAAACCGCCACCCATGTGATCGAGGCCGCGGCCCTTGCGGACTTCTATATGAAGGCGAAGGACGGCAAGGGCGAGGACCGGGTCGAGAACCTGGGCCAGTTCGTGGAGACCGCCGGGCGCTTCCGCCAGGAGGTCGAGGACGACGAGGCCGACCCGCTCGGTGCCTTTCTGTCACATGCCGCCCTGGAGGCGGGCGAGGCCCAGGCCGATCCATTCAGCGACGCCGTCCAACTCATGACCCTGCACAGTGCCAAGGGCCTGGAGTTCCCCAACGTCTTCCTGGTCGGTCTGGAGGAAGGGCTCTTCCCCCACAGCATGTCGGCGCAGGACCCGGCGCGGCTGGAAGAAGAGCGCCGACTCTGCTATGTCGGCATGACCCGCGCCATGCACCGGCTCTATGTGACGCACGCCGAATCGCGGCGGCTCTATGGCAAGGAGTCCTACCCGCAACCCTCGCGCTTCCTGCGCGAGGTCCCGCCGGAATTGATGGAGGAGGTGCGCGGGCGCGGGGTCTCCCGCCCGGCGGCGGCCCGCGCGCCAGTGCCCGCCGCGGCCGGGGTCATGGGGGGCGGCGATACCGGCGGCTTCCACCTTGGTCAGCGGGTCACGCACCCCAAGTTCGGGGAGGGCGTGGTGCTCAATAGCGAGGGGCGCGGGGCTCAGGCGCGGATCCAGGTCAACTTCCAGGGGGTCGGCTCGAAATGGCTGGTGCTCGCTTATGCGCGACTGGAACCTGCGGGGTAGCGTCGCTGGGCACCGACAAGGCGCATCACCGGATACCGAGCAACTGCGAGCGGAGGACGCGACATGATCGAACGATTATATGTTCATAATTTCAGATGTCTGGAAAATTTCGAGATCGTCACGAGGGAGTTACCGACGGCGCCGCTATTCGGAGAAAATGGCACCGGCAAATCGACCGTTCGCTTGGCGTTGACCAACCTCCAGAAAATCGGCCGCGGCATCAGTCGGGTCGGCGATCTTTTTGCACCTTCAAACGCTGGCTGGCGCAAATGATCATTTTGGCGCCGATTCCCGCGCAAATGACCGGCGACGCGACGGACGGCACCCTTGAGCCCCGGGTCGACGGTGCCGACATCGGGGATTGGTTCTCCGGGGTTCTTGGGAGAAAGCCGGCCGCTTACGCGCAGATCGACCGACACCTCAGGGACATTATGGCGGACTTCGGGGAAATAGAACACGTCCAGATCGGACCCAACATCACGCGCATAAATATTTCGTTCAAGAAAGACCAAGCCCGGCTGACCGTCCCCTTTATCAATTTATCTGACGGTGAGAAGTGTTTTCTCTTGGGGGCATTAGTGCTCTCCGCCAATCGCGTCTACGGACCTCTGTTCTGCTTCTGGGACGAGCCGGACAACTACCTCTCGATCTCGGAAGTCGGACGGTTCGTGACAGAACTGCGCAGCGAATTCGGTGACTCGGGGCAACTGATGGTGACCTCGCACAATCCCGAGGCCATTCTCCGGTTTTCCGACGAAAACACCTTTGTGCTCCATCGCAAGAGCCACCTCGAGCCGACCCTGCTGACCAGGCTCGACGACATTAAGCCCCACGGTAATCTTGCCGAGGCCTTGATCACCGGCGACATCATTCCATGATAAATCGTTGGGGTCCGCATGTTCTGGTACTGCCGGAGGATGACGCCAATCGGCAGATTGTGTAGCCGATACCATGACGACCTGGAGTCAGCAGGAACTCGACTGTAATCTAGGCGAGTTGGGAAGAATGCGAGCGACGGTGCGTCCGTGCTTGTTTTCCTGATTATATGGGCAGGGCATGACATACCGACGCAAGCGATGGGTTTCGCTGCGCTCTACCCATCCTACGGGGATACTTGCACAGTCGCGGCGCGGGGCAACGAGAAAGAGGTAAACTTGATGACGGAAATGCAGCACAAGACCCTGACCATGACCCTGCTGATGACGCCGGATATGGCCAATTTCTCGGGCCACGTCCACGGCGGAGCCACCCTGCGCCTGCTCGATCAGGCGGCCTATGCCTGCGCCTCGCGCTACTGCAATCATTATGTGGTCACGCTGTCCGTGGATCAGGTGTTTTTTCGGCAGCCGGTGCGGGTGGGGGAGTTGCTGACCTTCCTCGCCTCGGTGAATTATACGGGCACCACCTCCATGGAGATCGGCATCCGGGTCATGACCGAGGATATCATTCACAAGACCACCCGGCACGCGATGACCTGCTATTTCACGATGGTCGCGGTCGATGACGAGGGCCGCCCGGTCCGGGTGCCGCCGCTCCAGATCGAGACGCCGAACGAGCGGCGACGCTATGAAACCGCCGCCCTGCGGCGCGAATTCCGCCGCGAGATCGAAAAACGCCACAATGAGATACGCCAACTGCACCAGGCGGCGACCGGCGCGCCGCCCCCGGCAACTGACCTGTCGGCAACGCGACCCACAAGTTAAAAAATTCGATTAGGGACTGGCTATTGCGGTTATCGTTATCGTTGTCGTTGTCGTTGTCGTAATCGAGGTCATCGTAGCGCCTCGGATTCTGTGGCACCCTAAGATCCATCACCTCTCCGATTTCGATTAACAATGACAACGATTGTGTTTATCGTGTTATTGACTCGTTACTTAAAGGCTGATCATGAAACCAGAACAACAACTCGACCGCTTCCTCTCCACTCTCTTCCGCTATGTCGAGAAGGCCGTCCTGCTGCTGGTCGGCGGCTTGGCCCTGCTCGCGATCGGGCAACTGGTGATGGGGGTTGTCGGTAATGGCCAGGTGAAACTGGAAGACGTACTCCTGATCTTCATCTTTCTGGAGATCATGGCGATGGCGAACGTCTATTTCATCCGCCACAGCGTGCCCTTCACCTATCCCATGTTCATCGCCGTGACCGCCCTGTCGCGGCTGATCGTGCTGCAAGGCAAGAACGTCGCAATGGAGAATCTGTTGTTCGAGGGCGGCGCCATCCTGTTGGTCAGCGTCGCCATCCTCGTCATTCGCTTCAGTCAGCGTTATCACTGCGACGAGCCGGAGCGCGACGAGAGTGCAAATACCGAGCACGCGGCCCCAAGACCGCCATGCGGCTGAGGCTCGGGGCAGCCCCCACTCGCCATCCCGGAGCCTGAACGTCTCCGTAGGCTGGAATTCCTTGTGTCACGGCCTTTCAGGGCTGGGCCCCGCTATATGCCTCATACCCAGGGCGTTGCCCTGGGCTGGTATGTCACGCCCCTTCGGGGCTCCGACGAATCGCAAGATAAGACGAAACGCCCTACTAGCGCCCCGGATTCTCTCGCACCCCAAAGTGCATCGCTTCTCCAATTACGACAACGACAACGAGGGCCAGGCTGCGAGGTCCGGGCTTCGGCCAGCGGCCCCCCGCACGGGGCCGTTCCCCCGCCCCCGACGTTTTGCCCTTGCCCCCTCAAGCCAAAACTGGCTATTCTAAGGCCCCACGCATCACAACCGATGTTCTGCACATGCTCACCGCCGCCCAACTCCGAGCCGCCCGCGCCTTGCTGGGTCTCGACCAACGCCGCCTCGCCGAGGCGGCGGGGCTGTCGCTGCCGACGATCCAGCGCATGGAGGCGAGCGAGGGCACGGTGCGCGGGAACGTGGACTCGCTGGTAAAGCTGGTGGAGGCATTGGAGCGGGTCGGGGTCGAGTTCATCGCCGAGGGCTCACCGAGCGGCGGCGGCGGGCGCGGGGTGCGGCTCAGGGCGGCGGCGAGCACGCCTCCGCCGATCGCCGAACCGCTGCCGATGCCCCCGGCGGAGTCCGGCCAATGAGCGGCGCCGTGACCATGGAGCAGGCCCTGGCCCTGGCCGGGCTCGCGGTGGTCCTGGCCCTGGCCTCCGCGCTGGTGTCGCTGCTCGCCAGGCGGGTGCCCGCGACCCTGCGGCTGGCGGCCACCCCGCTGCTCGGGCTGGCCGGGCTCGCGGCACTGGCGGCGGGGCTGATCGCCCTGGTGCTGGGCGGCACGATTCAGACGACCCTGCCGCTCGGCCTGCCCTGGCTGCCCTGGCATGTGCGGCTCGATGCCCTGGCCGGGTTCTTTCTGCTGCTGATCGGGGTCGTTACCTGCGCGGTCGGGCTCTATGCGCCGGCCTATGTCCGCGGCTTCGAGCACGGGCACGATTCGCTGGCGGCCCTGGGCGGCTTCAGCGGGCTCTTCCTGACCGGCATGTTGATGGTGGTACTGGCGGACGACGCCTTCCTGTTCATGGTCGCCTGGGAGCTGATGTCGCTCTCGTCGTATTTCCTGGTCGCCTATCACCACGAGCACAGCGCCAACCGGCGCGCCGCCTTCCTCTATCTGCTGATGGCCCACGTGGGCGGGCTCATGATCCTGCTCGGCTACGGGGTGCTGGCGGCCTTCGGCACCGGCTTTTCCTTCAGCGAACTGCGCGCCGCCGAACTGCCGCCGATCTGGGCCGGGGTCGCCTTCGCCCTCGCCTTCATGGGCTTCGGCATGAAGGCGGGGTTGGTGCCGCTACACGCCTGGCTGCCGGAGGCGCACCCGGTGGCCCCGTCGCACATCTCGGCCCTGATGTCCGGGGTGATGCTGAAGGTCGCCGTCTATGGGTTCATCCGCTTCGTCTTCGACCTGATCGGGCAGTTCCCCTGGCAGTGGGGGGTGGTGGTCCTGATCATCGGCTGCCTCTCGGCCCTGTTCGGGGTGCTCGCGGCCCTGCTGCAGACCGATCTCAAACGCCTGCTCGCCTATTCTTCGGTCGAGAACCTGGGGATCATCTTCATCGGGCTGGGCCTGAGCCTCGTGTTCCTCAGCACCGGCTACCGCTCGCTCGGCGCCCTCGCCTTCGTCGCGGCCCTGTATCACTGCCTGAACCATGCCCTGTTCAAGGGTCTCCTGTTCCTGGGTGCCGGGGCCATCCTGCACAGCACCCACGAGCGCGACCTGGACCAGATGGGCGGGCTCTTGCGCCGCAAGCCCTGGACCGGGCTCTTCTTCCTGGTCGGGGTCCTGTCCATCTCCGCCCTACCCCCCTTCAACGGCTTCGTCTCGGAGTGGCTGACCTTCCAGGCGGCGCTGCAGGCCTGGCAACTCCAGAGCGGGGTCCTGCGCAGCCTCATCCCCATCGCCTCCGCCGTGCTGGCCCTGACCGGGGCACTGGTGGCGGTGACCTTCGTCAAGGTCTATGGCGTCGCCTTCCTCGGTCAGGCGCGCTCGCGCCATGTGCGGCGCGCCCGCCCGGGACCCTGGGGGATGCAGGCCGGTCAGGGTTTCCTGGCGCTCCTGTGCCTGCTGCTCGGGGTCTTCCCGACCTGGGTCATCGGGCTGATCGACGCCGTGCCGCGGGCGATCCTGGGCGGCGGACTGCCCCAGGCCAGCGCCTACGGTTGGCTGTGGCTGACCCCCGTGTCGCCGCAGACCGCGAGCTATAGCGGCCCACTGATCGTGCTGATGCTCGCCGGGATCGGCCTCACGGTCTTTTGGGGCCTGAACTATCTGTGGTCGCGCGGCGCACCGGTGCGCTGGATACGCCGCAGCGATGCTTGGGACTGCGGTTTCGCGCCGCCCTCGCCGCGGATGCAGTACACCGCCACCGCCTTTGCCCAACCGATCCGGCGGGTCTTCGGGCTCCTGTTCCAGATCGATGAAACGATGACCCGGCAAGAGGACGGCACGCTGCGCCATCGGCTGCATATCGGCGACCGCTTCTGGGGGCTCCTCTATCTGCCGATCGCCCGGGCGGTGGAGTCGGCGGCCAGACGGGTGGTGCTGCTGCAATCGGGCAGTGTCCGGGTCTATCTCGGCTGGACGCTGGCGACCCTGGTGGGGCTCTTATGGATCATCACATGAACCTAGTAACGGGCCAAGAACAAGTTACGCACAATCGTTGTCGTTGTCGTAATCGTTGTCGTAATCGGAGAAGCGATGCAATTTGGGGTGCGAGAATCCGAGTCACCACGATAACCTCGATTACGATTACGACAACGACAACGACAACGGCGCAAAAGGCACTCGCTATCAGAGAAACCCACGGCCGTGGATAATTACCTCACCCTGCCCGGCTGGGTCCTCGCGGTCTTTCAGTCGTGCCTGTACATCGCCCTGGCACCGCTCCTGGTCGGGTGGGTGCGCAAGGTCAAGGCGCGGCTGCAGAACCGCCGCGGCGCGCCCCTGCTCCAGGCCTATCGGGATCTCTATAAGCTGCTGGCCAAGGAGGCGCGGGTCGCCCATACCGCCTCCCCCCTGTTCCGCGCCGCGCCCTATATCGTCTTTACGGCCACCTGGATGGCGGCGGCAACCGTGCCGCTGCTGGTGGTGGATCTCCCGACCGCGGCCATCGCCGACATCATCGTGCTGGTGGGGCTCCTGGCGCTCGCGCGGGTGTTTCTGGCCCTGGCGGGCATGGACGTGGGCACCGCCTTCGGCGGCATGGGGGCCTCGCGCGAGATGCTGATCGGGGCCCTGGCCGAGCCGGCCATGCTGATGGCGGTCTTCACCCTGGCCATGACCGCACACTCGACCAACCTGTCGAGCGTCATCGATTATCACCTGGTCGACGGCTTCGTCCTGCGGCCATCCTATCTGTTCGCCCTGGGCGGCCTGGTCCTGGTGGCGGTCGCCGAATCCGGCCGCATCCCCATCGACAACCCGACCACCCACCTGGAACTGACGATGATCCACGAGGCCATGTTGCTCGAATACTCGGGCCGCCACCTGGCCCTGATGGAGTGGTCGGCGCAGATCAAGCTGCTGCTCTATGGAACCCTGATCGCCAATGTCTTCTTCCCCTGGGGGATCGGGCGCGGGTTCGGCGCCGCCGCCCTGGGGCTCGGGCTGGCCGCGGTGCTGGCCAAGCTCGCCGCACTCGGGGCGGTCCTGGCGGTCGGGGAGACGGTACTGGCCAAGATGCGGCTGTTCCGCGCCCCGGAATTTCTCAATCTGGCCCTGCTGCTGTCGCTGCTGGGGCTCCTGAGCCATGTGATCCTGGAGGTGGGGGCATGAACCTGGGCCTGCTGCCGCTCCTCCAGCAATTGGTGCTGGTGCTGGCGGCGATCGTGCTGTTCCTGTCCTTCGTGCTGCTGGCGCAGAACCGGCTGATCTCGGCGATCCATGCCTTCGCCTGGCAGGGCGCCCTGGTGGCGGCCGTGACCACGGTGGTGGCGGCGACCGGGCACATCCATCACCTGTACTTCTCGGCTGCCCTGACGCTGGCGCTCAAGGCCTTGCTGATCCCCTGGATGCTGCATCGGCTGGTGCGGCGCCTGGAGTTGGAGCGGCACACCGAGTCCCTGCAAAGCCCCACGCTCGTGACCATGGCCGCGGTCGCGCTGGTGATCTTCAGTTATTGGCTGGTGCTGCCCATGATCCAGGAGGAACTGGCCTTTACCCGCAACATCGTCGCCATCAGCCTGGCGGTGGTCCTGATCGGGCTCCTGATGATGGTCTTCCGCACCCAGGCGGTGGCGCAGGTGCTGGGCTTCATGTCGATGGAGAACGGGCTCTTCCTGGCCGCCGTCTCGGCCACCGGCGGCATGCCGCTGGTGGTGGAACTGGGGGTCGCCTTCGACGTGTTGGTGGCCATGGTGCTGTTCGGCGTCTTCTTCCTGCAGATCCGCGAGAGCATCGATTCGCTCGACGTGGACCGACTCAATCGGCTGCGCGAGACGGGGGGCGACCAGTGAACGCACTCACCCTGGTGTTGCTGACGCCGCTCCTGGGCGCCCTGATCCTCGGCCTGATCCGCCCGCCGCCGCTCGCCGGCTGGTTCAATCTGGGCGTCTCGGCGCTCTCGCTCGCCGCGGCGCTTTGGCTCGCCTGGTCGGTGGCCCAGGTCAGCGACCTGCCCGGCGACCTGGGCGGGCCTGGGCCGATCGCCGGCTCGCTCGCGGGGGACATCTTCGGCATGCCCTTCCGGGTCGATGCCTTCAACGTCTATCTGGTGGTACTGACCGCCTTCGTCGCGCTGACCACCAGCATCTTCTCGCGCCCCTACATGCGCTATGTGCTGGCGATCGGCCGCATCGGGCCGCGGCGGCTGCGCACCTATCACTCCATGTACCAGCTCTTCATGTTCACCATGCTGGTCGCGCTCACCACCGACAACCTGGGCGTGATGTGGGTGGCGGTGGAGGGTGCCACCCTGGCCACGGTCCTCCTGGTCTCCCTGTACCGGACCCCGGAGGCGGTGGAGGCGGCCTGGAAATATTTCATTCTCTGCGGCGTGGGGATCGCGCTCGCCCTGTTCGGCACCGTGCTGACCTATTTCGCCGCCCAACAGGTGATCAGTGACCCCGCCGCCGGGCTCAACTGGAGCACCCTCTATACCGAGGCCGGGCGCCTGGAGCCGGCGGTGATGCGGCTCGCCTTCGTCTTCCTGCTGGTGGGCTACGGGACCAAGGTCGGCCTGGTGCCCATGCATCAATGGCTGCCGGATGCCCATTCGGAGGGCCCGACCCCCATGTCCGCGGTGCTCTCCGGGCTCCTGCTCAATGTCGCACTCTATGCCGTGGTGCGGCTCAAGATGCTGGTGGACGGGTCGCTGGCGCACACCAGCAACCCACACCTGGCGGGCTACCTGCTGATGGGCTTCGGCCTCGTGTCCTTCCTGGTGGCCGGGCTCTTCCTGCACCGCCAGCGTGACATCAAGCGCATGTTCAGCTACTCCTCCATCGAGCACATGGGGCTCATGACCTTCGGCTTCGGCCTGGGCGGGCCGCTCGCCACCTTCGGCGCCCTGCTGCACATGCTGGTGCACTCGCTGACCAAGTCCGCGATCTTCGTCACCGTCGGTCATGCCACCCATATCGCCGGCACCCAGGCCATCGAGCAGATCCGCGGCCTGATCCGCACCCAGCCGACGGTGGGCTGGTCGCTCCTGATCGGGGTTGCGGCGATCGCCGGCTTCCCGCCCTTCGGCGTCTTCATGAGCGAGTTCCTGCTGCTCACGGCCACCATGAAGACCGCCCCCTGGTTCACGCTCGCCCTGCTCTCGGGGCTCGCGGTCGCCTTTGCGGGACTCTTCCGGCACCTGCACCCCATGGTCTACGGCACCCCGCCGGAGGGCCAGCAGCCGGTCGCGGCCAACATGATCCCGGTCGCCGTCCACCTGACGCTGGTGCTGTGGCTCGGGCTTGCGATCCCCGCCTTCCTGGCCAACTGGCTGGACCGGGCGACCGGGCTGATTACGGGGACGCGCCTGCTGTGAAGATCGACTGGCTGTTCGAGTTCCTCACCCGGCTGGCGGACAAGCGCCTGCTCGCCCACGCCGACGACCTGCAGTCCCTGCCCCCGGCGCGGCGGCTGGTGCTCAACCCCCACGACTGGGGCAGCGCGGCCAAGATCGGGGCGCGGATGGGGTTGCGCCACGCGGGGGTCTGGGCCGATCCGCCGGACACCGCGAGCGACGCGCCCGGCGCGAGCCTCATCGTGGTGCGCGCGGCCCTGGAGCACCAGGGCGGTTATCTGCTGCTGGAGACACCGGTCGCGCTGCAACAGCCGGTGCTGCCGTCCCAGACGCCCTACTACCCGGGCCTGGAGCGCCTGGAGCGTCACTGCCACGACCTGACCGGCGTCTCCTTCAGCGGCGAGACACGCCGCTGGACCCGTCACCAGGCCTGGGCGGCGGACGAGTTTCCGCTGCGCGCCGAGTTCCCGGCGGCCGGTCGCTCCGATGCCCGCACCCCGGCGGACGCGGGCTACCCCTTCGTCCCGGTCCACGGCAGCGGCGTCTACGAGATCCCGGTGGGCCCGGTGCACGCCGGCATCATCGAGCCCGGTCACTTTCGCTTCCACGCCATGGGTGAGGATGTCCTGCGCCTGGAGGAGCGCCTGGGCTATGTCCACAAGGGCATCGAGAAGATCGCCGTGGGCCGGGACCCCGCCGGGTTGGCCCGGCTGGCGGGGCGGGTCAGCGGCGACTCCACGGTCGCCCACACCTGGGCCGCCTGCCAGGCCATGGAGCGCGCCGCCGGGTGCGAGGTCCCGCCCCGCGCCCTGTGGCTGCGCGCCCTGATGGCCGAGCGCGAGCGCGTCGCCAACCACTTGGGCGATATCGGGGCCATCTGCAACGACGTGGGCTTCACCTTCGCGCTCGTCCAGTGCGCGCGCCTGCGCGAGGCCTGGCAGCGGCGCAGCCGCACCCTCTTCGGACACCGCCTGATGATGGACGCCATCGTCCCCGGCGGCGTCGTTCACGACCTGGCGGCCGACGCGCGGCAAACCCTGCACGCCGACCACAGTGCCCTGCGCAAGGCCGTCAAACCGCTTTTCAATGTCATCGACGACCACCCGTCCCTGAACGACCGCCTGATCACCACCGGGCGCCTGACCACCGAGCAGGCGCGGGCCCTGGGCTGCACCGGCTACGTCGGCAAGGCGAGCGGCCTGCCCTTCGACCTGCGCCACGACTACCCCTACCCGCCCTACGACACCCTCGAGGTCAAGGTCCATACCGAGGCCGACGGCGATGTGGCCGCCCGGGTGCGGGTGCGCATGGCGGAGGTCCGCGGCAGCCTGGCCCTGATGGAACGACTACTCGAGACCCTGCCGGACGGCCCCATCGCCACGCCCCTGCCCGCGGCGACGCCCGGGGCGGTCGGCCTGGGCCTGGTGGAGGGCTGGCGCGGCGAGGTATTGAGCTTCGTGCGCTTCGCCGCCGAGGGGCGCATCGCCCGCTTCTTCCCGCGCGACCCGAGCTGGTTCATCTGGCCGGGCCTGGAGCAATTGGTCCTGGACAACATCGTGCCCGACTTTCCGGTGTGCAACAAGTCGGTCAATGGGTCTTATTCCGGGGTCGATCTTTAACGCGGTCGCTCTGGATTGACGCGATTCAAGAAGAAGATCAGCCGCAAATGAACGCAAATGAACGCGAATTCAATCCAGTTTGCCGTTATACCCATCATCCCTCGGGTCGGGACGTTCGCTAGGCACGCGGCGAGCGGTCCGCACAGCGGACCCTACGGGGACGCAGCGAACCCGTAGGGTCCGCTGTGCGGACCAACGATCTCGCTGCGCGCACAATCGTCAAGATCATTATCAAGACCCGCGGCGCATCCCAAGCCCCAAAGGGGCCTGACATACCAGCCCAGGGCAACGCCCTGGGTGCCGTGTATGGGAATGCCCAGCCCTGAAAGGGCGTGACATACAGCGACGAATGAATGCCGGGTATTGACGCGACTCGCCGCCCACATTGAAATCCTTGGCCCCGTCTTCCTTTGCCGCACGAC
Organism: Candidatus Thiodictyon syntrophicum; assembly: GCF_002813775.1. Taxonomy (NCBI): domain Bacteria; kingdom Pseudomonadati; phylum Pseudomonadota; class Gammaproteobacteria; order Chromatiales; family Chromatiaceae; genus Thiodictyon; species Candidatus Thiodictyon syntrophicum. Next base: position 3,021,362 of record NZ_CP020370.1, on the reverse strand, counting down.
TCATTCTCCCCGAGGGTAACGCCCCATGTTCCGCATCCTGAAGCAATCCCTGAAAACCGGCGTCATCACCGAACCCGCGCCCGCGGCGGATGATGCGGAATTGGAGCGGCTGGGGATCGAACTGCTGCGGCACGTCCACGCCCGCCTCGGGCGCAGCCTCGCCATCCGCCAGGTCGATGCCGGCTCCTGCAACGGCTGCGAACTGGAGATCCACGCGCTCAATAATCCCTATTACGACCTGGAACGCTTTGGCCTGCACTTCGTCGCCTCCCCGCGCCACGCCGACGCACTGTTGGTCACGGGCCCCGTCTCGCGCCACATGGAGACGGCCCTGCGCCGCACTTGGGCCGCAACCCCGATCCCGAAGCTCGTCATCGCCGCCGGCACCTGCGCCTGCGATGGCGGGGAATTCGGCGAGTCCTACGCGAGTTGCGGGGCGGTGGAGAATGTCATCCCGGTGGATGTGAAGATCCCCGGTTGCCCACCTGCACCCCTGGACCTGCTGCGGGGACTTTTGGCGGCCATTGCGCCGGAGGCGGCACCGGCCGCCGCTCGGGACAGGTAAAGTGACCAGGCCCGAGTACTTCGCCTGACTCAGCCGAAACGTTTTCGGGCCTCGATCAAGCTTTGCTTTTCCCTTGAATCAGAGTGAGTCGAATCGATAGAAGATCAGGCCCATACTTGAGACAACCGCAACGATCGCAAAGATCATGTGAAATCGGCGGCTCGCGATGAACAGGGCCGCCCCGGACAGTGAGACCAGCAGCGCGAGCCACACATCGTAAGCGAGGCCGAGGGAAATGAAGTAGTCGCGGCCTTTGAGCAGCGTGTCGGCGAGGTCGGTGAGCAACATGGCGATCAGCAACCCGAAAAACCACCGCTGACGGGCATGAAAATAGTCTTTGAAACCGTTATATTCATCCATCCTGTCAGGAAAAAGGAGCGTGGAGATCAGGAACAGAAGCGAGGCGTAGACGATGAGCAGCAGATAATGCGCGAATGACCAGGTATGGATCTGGGCGAGATTGAACTCCGCCCACCAATAGTGAATCACGGTCAGGAGCATGAACAGCGCCCAGGCCAAGTGCGGCCCGTACACCTGTTCCCGGGACGGATGCTGTACGAAGCGCGCCAGTCCGGTCAACAGGCGGGCAATGCTGAGTCCGACCAAGATACTCAGCATCATTCGCACATGGACGAACTGATCACTGATCGTGAGGAGTGCAGCAGCTGTCAGCGGTTCAGGCATCGCGTACCATCATGTGTCTTGATGACCAAAGCGGAATTGGGAACATAATAGCACTTGGCAACGGGTCGTCGATAAGTTTTAGACTTGTTCGCGGGTGCCCGCCTCCGGCGAGCCGATACTCGGATCTCCTTGAATTGTCTGAGGTCGTCCGCACCGCGGACCCTGCGGGCGCGGAGCCTTCCCGCAAGGTCCGCTGTGCGGACCGGGCGTTGCTGGCCGGATCCGCGAGGGGGCTAAGAACAGGGGGGGCTAAACGGTTACAATTTTCGGGGCTCAACACCTTCAAGGTCGCCTCCACCCGTTACCTTTACACCTCGCCTGCTTTCGTGCCTACGCATCGACGCGCCCGTTACCGTTCGCGCCGCAAGGCTCGATACTGGGCTCGCGGCTCACGATTACCCAGGTGGGATTTGCACCCACTAGACTATGCGACATTGCCAAGCCGCACTGGCCCCTTTATCCCGTTGGCCCTTTTTCCCGCCTTTTCCCATGCCTTTTCCCGGAACTCGGCGACTCCGCGGCCGGGGATCGCACTGGATGCGTGGCGGGCGCCGCGCAGTGCCGGCCAGAACCGGATCGGCCCGTCCCGGGGCGGGGATGGGGTTGTCATGGCGGCGGATCGGGAAACTGGGATGGGCTTCACCGTTTTCTTAGGGAAGTCCACTACAATTACCAGGACATAGGGTCGCGATGATCGCGTACTTGGTGCCGTTGTACCTTCCGAACAGATGAGGTGTCACATGAAGAAGCAGTTAATGACGACGCTCGCAGTGGCCGCGCTTGGGGTGATCCTGGCCCTGCCGCAGGCGGCGAATGCCGTCGCTATCAGCGAATGTGACGGCCGCAACGTGTCGGGCCCGCCCCAGGGCGTCGAGATGGCCTTCATCCCGACGGCGGTGGAGACAGTCCAAGCGGTGGTCACGCTGATCGACGAGGACCTCTTGAATCTCGTCGTCGATGCGCTGGATGGCTCCGACTAGGCCCCGGGGCGTACCGGAGTCGGACCCGCAATCAGGCAAAGGATCGCACCCACCATCAGGCTGCGCGACCGGCGCCTCGGACCTCAACCCCAGGCAGCCGCGCCGTGGCTGAGGTCACGAGTTGGTCCGCGACACCATCGCCCCAAGGCGCAGCGACGATGAAGCGGGCCTCCCCGTGGCGCTGGGCCGCGCTCAGCGGTCTGCTCTACGGGCTGTCCTTCCCGTCCTTTACCCAATTGCACCTGGAACCGCTCGCCTGGTTCTGCTGGGTGCCCTGGTTGCTCGCGCTGCGCGGCCCCGTCTCCTGGGGACAGGCAGCCGGCTCCGGCTGGCTCGCGCTCTGGATCGGCACGGCCATCGCCACGCGCTGGCTGCTGGTCGTCCAGCCCGGCGTGGGTCTCTTCGTCTTCACCGTGCAGTCGGCCCTGATGCTGCCGATCCTGCTGCTCTTCTTCGCCGTCCGGCGCCTGGTCGGCTGGCGCCGTGCACTGTGGGTCCTGCCGCCGCTCTGGACCGGGTGGGAATGGCTACTCACCCGCCAGCCCTTGCATACCCCGCTCGCCTTTTTCGGCTACAGTCAGGCCAACTGGTATGGACTGATCCAATATTGCGACCTGGTCGGGGTCTGGGGCATCGCCTGCTGGCTGGTCCTATTCAATGTGCTGATCGCACGGGCCTGGGCGCAAGCCGCGGAGGGCCGGACCGGGATGACCCGCCGCCTGCTTCCGCGACTGATCGCCATCGCCCTGCCGATGCTCGCTCTGCCCGCCGGCTATGGGTGGTATCGCATCGGCGAACTCGAACCGCGGCTGGCACAGGCACCGCGTATCACGATCGCCCTGGTGCAGCCAAACGTCGGTTACGGGGGCAAGGAGCAGGAGTCGCAGCGCGATTATGTCAAGGCCATGGAGCAGATGGTCATCCGCAGCACCGAGAGCATCATCGCGCATCACCCGGACCTGGTCGTGTGGCCGGAGGCGACGCTGCCGTTCGATGTCAGCACCCAAGCCGCCGTCAGGGACTACCTGTTGCTGGTGGTCGAGCGCTGGAATGTGCCGCTCATCCTGGGCTTTCAGGAGCGGTTGGATGAGCGGCACCTTTACAACTCCGCCTTGCTCGTGACCCCGCAACTGGCGCGCTATGCCCGCGATCTCCCCCGGGATCAGCCCCCGCGGCTCAAGGTATACCGGAAACAGGAGTTGGTGCCCTTCGCCGAGCAGGTGCCGTTCGCCGACCGCGTCCCCGCGCTCGAGGCGCTCGCGTTACCGATCGACGGCGCTACGAGCCTGATCCTCAAGGGTGACCCGGTCGCCACCCGCTTCGCCTTCCGCGATCACCAAGGCGTGAAGCGCTGGGCCGGGGTGCGCATCTGCTACGAGGTGCTCTATCCCGCGGGCACCGCCCGCCTGGTCGCCGACGGGGCTGCGATGCTGACCGTGATCTCGAATGACGGCCCCTTCGGTCGTTCCACTGCGACCCTGCAGCTCGCCGCCTACAGCCGCATCCTCGCCATCAGCACCCGCCGCTCGCTCGCGCGTTGCGCGAACACGGGGTTGACACTCTTCGCCGACCCCCTGGGACGGCTCTATGGATCGGTCCCCCGCTGGGAAGAACAGGTCGCGGTGGGATCGGTCGCCTTGGGCAACGACCTGAGCCTCTATGTCCGCTATCCCGATCTGTTTCCGGCGGCCTGCCTGGGAGCGGCGGTCCTGGGGGCGCTGCTGGCCTGGGTCAGGATGGGCCGAGCCGCAAGAGCATCATAGGCCGCCGGTTTGCCCGGCCGCCTCGGCGCCGCCCTGCACCCCGGGTCGCGCCGGTAAGGGTCGACGGCAGGATTGCCGAGGAATCCGAGTCTGTCGGCGCAACCGCGCCGTCCGTCCGGCAACACGGGAAAAGCGGAACCACATCGCGCTCCCACGGGGAGGCTGCCATATAATCAGCAAGGGTTAACGGACTGATTCCGCGACCCCGGGTCCTTCCACCGACGCAGAGAAACAACATGAACACACGATCGACGGGCCTCGCGCTGCTGGTGATCGGCGTTGCCTTGGCCCTGCCGCAGGCGGCCAATGCCATTAGCAGGCAATGCCGCAATAATGACCCTAATTGTATTATATTAAGCACGGAAGCGCCAAAGGGGATACCCGAGGCCTTTGTTCCGAAAGAGGCCGAAGGTGCCCCGGCGGCACCGGTGCCGACCGACGAGGACCTGCTGAACCTCGAACCGAAACCGGCCGAACAGCGCACCTAGCTCTCGTCCAACGCGCCGAGCGGGTTGAAACCGATCAACAGGTCCTCGCCTAAGGCCAGTCGACCCTGGATCGTCAAGAGGTCGGCGCTCCCGGTCGCGTCGAGGTCCACCAAGACCTCACTACCGGTTATGAGAAAATCCGGGGCTGCCCAATCGGCCCCTGGCCCTTGGTCCTTCAACCGACAGAGAGAAGTAACATGAGAACCCGATCGATGAGACCTGCACTGCTGGTGATCGGCATCGCCCTGGCACTGCCGCAGGCGGGATATGCCATTGTCGGCAAATGCGAGGGCATAAGATGTACGTTGAATACGGAAGAGCCAAAGGGGATTCCCGAGGCCTTTGTTCCACGAGAGATCGACCGCGCCCCGGAGACCTCGGTGCCGGCCGATCAGGATATCCTCAACCTCGAATCGGAGCCGGCTGGGCACCCCACTTAGCCTGACACACTCGCCGTCACGACCGGCGTGCCCGGAGCGCGCGCGGGGCACCGCCGCGCGGGCGCCCCGCCGGTCTACCTGTTACCCGGTGCCTAACCGACGACGCCCGGCAAGCCCCAGGGCACCGAGTCCGACCAGGGCCCAAGGTGCAGGGCCCGGCACCAGGGCCATCGTGTTGCCCTGATAACCGTAACGGATCTCGTAGCCGCTGGGTACATTGGTCGCGTCGAAATTGCCGCTGCCATCCCAGGAGCCATAGGTCATGAAGATATAGACCGGGTCGTCCAGCGCGCCGAGCAGATTGAAGTCGAACAAGACGTCGGTGTCCAGGATCAGTTCGCCCAGGATCGTCAGTAAGTCGGCGCTCCCGGACCCGGTCGGGTCGAGGTCCACCAAGACCCGGCTGCCGGTCTTCAGGTCGAGGTCACCCGTGATGGTGAAATGTCCGGGTGGATCGCCCCAATTCCAGCCGGCGTCCACCATCGAGCCGTCCAGCGCCACCACATCGCCCTCCAGGGTACCGTCACCGAAGAGTTCCTGATCGGCACCCAGCAGGAGTCCGCCGACGACCGCGGTGGCATCGACGATGGCGTCCAGGTCGGCAAAGATCCAGGCGGTACCGCTCACGTCGGCCCCGGCCCCAAGTACCATCTTACCCGCGTAGGCCCCAACCGAGTCGGCCCCCGTGATACGGCCATTGACGACCGTAGTCCCGGACCCGGCATTGTACACGTCACGGTAGTAATCCGTGAGGGGGGACATGTCGATGTCGCCGTTGAGCAGCAGGGTCCCCGAACCCAGATTCGCAACGGCGGCGCCGCCCGGGGTGTTGGTCATATCGATCTTGCCGTTGACGGTCATATCGCCGCCCAAGGCGCCGAGCGCGACGAAGTCGACCGGGCCGCCCGACAGATTCACGTCACCGTCGATCGTCAATGGCCCGGGGCCGGTCCCAAGCACCTGGGCATCCAACGCGACGGCGCTGAGATCGATGTCGCCCGTCACCCGCACCGCACCAGGACCCCCGAACCCGAGGTAGCCATAGTCGTTCGTGGCATCGGCCGTCAGGTCGCCCGCCACCGTCAGGGTACCGACCAGGGACCCGAAGGCGAAGGTGTCATACAGGAACGGGTCGCTCCCCGCCGACAGGGTTATGGGGCCGGCCAGGGTGTTGTTGCCGACACTATAGACGTGGGCCGGCTCCCCGGTGTCCGGGTCGACCGCACGACTGAGGAGGGTCAGCGGCTCGGCGGTGGAGATACCGCCGGAGAGCACGAGGGCCCCGGTCCCGTCGATGGTGGTCCCGGTAGCGGTGGCACCGAGCGCGTTGTCGTGCCAGATCGTCAGGCGTCCGGAGGTGACGGTGGTGGCCCCGGTGTAGGTGTTGGCGGCCGCATCGAGCCTGATGGTCCCGCCCGTCGCGGTGCCGGTGAAGGTCAGGTCACCCGCGGTGTCGACGGCGGGGTCGACCAGCGCCGCGGCGATGGCCAGCGTGCTGTCGGGGTCGGCCACCCGGAAGGTGCCGCCGCCCGCCGCGACCGTGACCGTGCCCGCCAGCGTGACGGAGTTGGCGCCAACCGCGGCGTCGGCCTCAACGATGCCGTTGTCCAGACGTAAGTCATTGATAGTCGTCGTCGCATTCACGTTGAGCAACTGCAACTGCGCCGCGTTCGAGAAGCTGAGCGAGTCGCCAGCGAAGCTGAGGTCACCGGCCGTCGGGGTGCGGGTCAGGCGGCCGGCAACCGCGTTGGCGTAGTCGTACCCGGCGGTCGGCGGTGTCCCCGCCACCGGCGCGCCGCTAGGCTCACCGGCGCCCCACCGTGCCCCTTGCGTGAGCGAACTCTCCCCGACCGCGTCGCTTGCGGTCTGGCTGACCGTATCCGCGAGCGCCGCCGCAGCGGAAAGCACGAGGCCGGCCGCCAGTGCGAGCAGTGCGCGAAACGCGACGCGACGCGCCCGGTGCGGGCGTCGTGCGGTCGTTGTCCGATCCAACATACCATGCCTCCCGGTGACACCTGGATTTACTGGACAGCCACACTGACGGCATGACGCACGAATGGGCGTGGCGGCATCAACACTCGCGAATCAGTGTAGCAAGAAAAAAACAGGCTGCCGGAATAATCTGCTGATCGGTCTTTGGTGATAAAGGAATGGGTTAAAGGTTTCTTGGGGGAGTCGCAGACTCAGTTTGAATCTCGGCCCAGTCCGCCCAATCCCGCGGAACCAGGAAGTGCTCATAGAGCCGCGCCTCCGGGCTGCCGGGCTGCGGCCTCCAGTCATAACGAAAACTTACCTCCGGCGGCAGTGACATCAGGATGGACTCGGTCCGCCCGCCCGATTGGAGCCCGAACAGGGTGCCGCGGTCGCAGACCAGATTGAATTCCACGTAACGGCCGCGGCGGTATTTCTGGAAGGCGCGTTCCCGCTCGCCATAGGCGGTGGCGCGGTGCCGCTCGACGAGCGGCAGATAGGCGCCCGGATAGGACTGCGCGACCGCGCGCAGGAAGGCGAAGCATTCGGCGAATCCGCCCGTCCCGTCACCGCCGGGCAGACCGCCGGGGCCCAGGTCATCGAAGAAGAGCCCGCCGATACCGCGCGGCTCGGCGCGATGCTTGAGGAAAAAATACTCGTCGCACCACTGCTTGTAGCGCGGATAGACCGCCTCCCCAAAGGGCCGGCAGGCGGCCCTGGCGCTGCGGTGCCAGTGGACGCAATCCTCGTCGAAGCCGTAATAGGGGGTGAGGTCGAAGCCGCCGCCGAACCACCAGAGCGGCGGCTCGCACGGGTGCCGCGCGATGAAGAAGCGCACGTTCAGGTGCGAGCTTGGCACATAGGGGTTTTGCGGGTGGACCACCAGCGACACCCCCATGGCCTGGAAGCCGCACCCCGCCAGTTCCGGGCGGGCGGCAGTGGCGGACGCCGGCAGGTGATCGCCGAAGACCTGTGAGAAGTTGACCCCGGCCTGCTCGAAGACCGCCCCGCCCGTCAGGACCCGGGTGCGCCCGCCGCCCCCGCCGGCCCGCTCCCAGGCGTCGTCCCGGAAGCGGGCCTGCCCGTCCAGCACTTCCAGAGCGACACAGAGGCGGTCCTGCAGGTCGCCCAGATAGGAGCGGACCGCCTCGATGTCGGGGCTCTCACCCACGGACGCAGGCTACCTCCGGTTGTCCCTCAGGACGAAGTCGCGGTGGGTCTCGCCGACATAGATCTGGCGGGGCCGCGCGATCCGGTTGGCCTGGGTCTGGTTCTGTTCCCACCAGTGGGCGATCCAGCCGGGCAGGCGGCCGATGGCGAAGATGACGGTGAACATGTTGGTCGGGATGCCGATGGCGCGCAACAGGATACCGCTGTAGAAGTCCACGTTCGGATAAAGCTGGCGCTCGATGAAATAGGGATCCGACAGTGCGATCTCCTCCAGTCGCCGGGCGATTTCCAAGAGCGGGTCGCCCGCGCTCAACTGGGGCAGCAGCTTCTCGGCGATGGCGCCGAGCATCTTGGCGCGCGGGTCGAAGTTCTTGTAGACCCGGTGGCCGAACCCCATGAGACGCACCTTGCTGTCCTTGCTCTTGGCCTGCTTCACATACTCCTCCGGGGTGATGTTGCCCTGGTGGATCTGCTCCAGCATGGTCAGCACCTCCACATTGGCCCCGCCGTGCAGCGGCCCCCACAGGGCGCAGACCCCGGCGGCACAGGAGGCGAACAGGTTGGCCCCGCTGGAACCGACCATGCGCACGGTGGAGGTGGAGCAATTCTGCTCGTGGTCCGCGTGCAGGATCAGGATCAGGTTGAGTGCATCGCGCACCAATTGGGGGCAGATATACTGCTTGTAGGGCTGGGAGAACATCATGTGCATGAAGTTCGGCACATAGCGCAGCGCCGGGTCCGGGTAGATGTTGGGCAGGCCCCGTGAGTGCCGGAAGGCGTAGGCGGCAATCGTGCGTATCTTGCTGATCAGGCGCGCGGCGGCGTGCCGGAATTGACTCTCGTCTTCCAGCTCGTGCAGTTCCGGGTGGAAGCAGGATAGGGCGTTGATCATGGCCGAGAGGATGGCCATGGGGGGCGCGACCCGGGGGAAGCCCTCGAACTGGTGCCGCATGCTCTCGTCGAGGTTGGCATAGCGGGTGAGATCCGCGGAAAATTCATCGTATTCCGCCGTGGTGGGCAGCCGCCCGTTGATCAGGAGCCAGGCGACGTCGGTGAAGGTGGGGCCCATCGCGAACTGTTCGATGGGGATCCCGCGGTAGCGCAGGATACCCTTTTCGCCGTCGATGTAGGTGATGGCGCTCTCACAACTGCCGGTATTGCCGTACCCCTTGTCCAGGGTGATGTGGCCGGTCTTGGCGCGCAGGTCGCTGATATCGATGCCGCGCTCGGCCTCGCTGCCTTCGACGATGGGGAACTTGTATTCGTTGCCGCCCAGGGTAAGGATTGCCTGGTCAGAACAGAGTGTGGACATGGGATGGGTCTCCGGAGTAACTGCAAAGGACCGCCCCGGCCGTTGCCGGGCGCAGGGGCGCGTTCGAGATCAAGACCTGGCCCAGCGCGCCGACCAAGGGCAGGACGGGTGCACTTCTACAACTGCATGAACTACGCCAGGGTCCTCGGACCCCGGCGGGGCGGGACTCAGTGGCCCTGCTTGTTGGTGAGCGAACGGACCGCATCCACGGCCTTCTGCTGCCACTCTCTGGCCCACGGGGGTTGGGGCAGGTTCCAGCCGATCACGATCCCGATGGCGATGAATATGAGCATGGTGAACATAGAGAGAACTCCTGGGCTTGAGATTGGATCATGGGGTCGGCCGGGGGTAGACCCGACCGCGCACCGGTGCGGGGCCTTGCCGGGTGCGTCACCGGGCGGGCCGGCCGACCCGGCGGCGACGCTGCACCAGCCCCGGTTGGCACCCGGGACCGGCGTTGCGCCGCCGCTCAGGAGAGACCGACCGCCTGGTGCAGATAGGACACCACCTGTTGGTCCAGCCCGAGCTTGGCCGCCAGATCGGCCAGGTAGCGCCGCTCCGCCTCCGAGTCTACGGTGATCGTCATGAGCGAGGCGGTATATATCTGGGCCGCCACCTGCTGGTTCGGTATCCCACGGACCAGGGCGTCCAGGTCGATGGGCTTTTGCATCTCCGCGGCCACGAAGCGCTGCTCCTCGTCGGTGATGCCGCCCTCGTCGAGCTTACCGAGGAGGCGCGCCTGCTCCTGTTCGTCCACCCGGCCGTCGGCCTTGGCGGCGCTGATCATGGCCTTGAGGGTCAGCATCGCCACGTCCATCAACTGCTGCTGCTCCTGCGGATTCGCGGGGGCACGCAGCCCGGTCAGGATCGCGGTCAGGCCGTCCCTGCCGCCCGCCGGGGGCCCGCCCGCCTGGGCCGGGGCGCCGGCGAACATGCCCTTGGCCAACTCCAGGGCCTTGGCCGCCAGGGTACCGAACACCGCCATAGAGCCCAGACCGGCAGCGGCATTGCCCTGGGACCCGGACCCGCCGAAGATGGCGCCGGCCACCTGCTGGAGGACCTCGGCGGAAAGACCGCCGGTCCCACCCGGCGCCGCCGCCCCGCCGCCGGCCCCGGCTGCACCGCCGCCGAGCATGGCCCCGGCGGCCTTGGCCAACAGGTCGGAGAGACCCCCACCCGCGGCGCCAGGCGCCGCACCGGACGCACCGCCGCCGAGCATGGCCCCCGCGGCCTTGGACAGGACCTCGTAGAGACCACCGCCGGCGGCCGTCGGCGCCGCACCCGCGGCGGCACCGCCCGTCATCTGGCCCATCATCTTGCCGAGCACATCGCCCATCCGGTTGTCCGCCGCGGGGGCCATTCCGGACTGCATCACCGCACCAAGCATATCAAGGGGATTCATCAGCGTTCTCCAATGCGCTTGAAAGGTTGATCGGCGGCCGGCGGTGCCGGGAACAGGATACCCGCCGCCCGCCCGCGGATGTTACAGCGCCGGGGGCTCCGGGGATACCCGGGCGAACCGGCCGGTCAGCGATGTTCCTCCAGCCGGAACCCGAGCAGTTCCAGGACCAGCGCAATGCCGGCGCCGCCCAGGAGCCCGCCCAGGAAACCGGACGGCAGTTCGCGGTGGACCTGCCCCAGCAGGTCGTGACTGGTCCCGTCCGGGGCCAGCGTCGGGGTCCCCCCGAGCAGCCAGATGCCGGCGGCGACCATAGAGGCGATCAGACCGGCCACCAACGCCGCCGCCAGGTCGACCGGGACCAGTCGCCGTCCGCGGCCGATCAGCCAGCGTTCCGCGACCTCGAACAGGGTGCCGACCAGGATGACCAGGAGGGCGGCGAAGACAAAGGTCCCCGCCGACCGGCCGGAGGCGACCAGTGCGGCCACCACCGCCCCCGCGACCAGCCCCCCAAGCAGCCCGGCCAGGGTCCGGGACAGGGGCCGCCCGGCGGCGTCCGTCATCCAGGCATAGAAGCTGCCGAGCCCCAGACCGACCAGCGCGGCGGTCCCGGCGATGGTGCCGAGCCCGAGCTGCGGACCGGCCAGGATCAGGGACCCGACAGACGCCAGGACCCCGGCCATGGCGCCGCTCAGGGCCACCGGCATGGCACTGTAGAAGGCGGCCGTAGCCATCGCCGCCGCCGCGGCGGCCACCAGCGGCGACTGCCAGGCGGTGAGTCCGAGCGCCATGAGCACCTGCTGCAGACCCGCGAACAGGGCGCCGCAGAGCCCCCCCGCCAGACCCCACACCAGGAGTGTCATCACCAGCGCGGTGAGCTTGTCTTTGTTTATCATCTCGGGCCCTGCCCCACTGGTGGTAACCTTTGATAGTCTAACAGGATCAGGCAGCGCACCGGGCCCCGCAACCGCCGCCGGACCACGCCGGGCGCCGTCCGCTCTCAACTCAATCTTCGCCCCCTGACCGGCACCCGGGTCCGATACACTTGCGCCACTCAACCAACAAGCCCAAACGCCCCATGTCCGAGTCCACCGCCAACGGCACCCGCCGCGAGATCGACGGCGAGTTGCGCGTCTACTACGACGGGTACTGGATCAAGCACTATGACCCCCCGCCCAACTCGGAGGAGACCCGCAAGCGCCTGATTCAGGCCCTGACGCGGCGCCTCTTCAACCATGTCGAGCACGGGATCAACATCCCCGGGGCCCGCCTGGACGAGGCGCGCGAGGCCTACCAGTCCGAGACCCATATCGAGCGCAAGCGGGTCAACGGGGCCATGCTGGCCGGTGCGCTGTTCAACCGCGCCGCGGATATCTTCACCTCGCTCGTGGACTTACAGTCCGCGGGGGTCGAGATCGCGCCCGACAACACCCTGATGCGCGAGTGCGGTCAATGCCTGATGGAGGCCCTGGATCTGGGCAAGATGGTGCGCCACCGCGGCGGCGACGAGGGCATCGACGAGTTGTGGGGGGAGCCCTTCAAGGCCTTCTCGATCCCCATCGAAGACTTCTACGAGGGCCGTTATCTGAAGATGGCCATGGCCATGCGCGACATCGACCGCCTCGGAACCGGTCTCAAGGACGCCTTCTCCACCAGCACCCGGTTCTCCGACATCGATCCGCGCATCGACCACCTGGTGCGGGCGGCCAAACGCAAGTGCGAGATCCTGCGCACCGATCCGTGCATCTTCGTAGTCTGGCCCGACTATGTGGTCGCCCGCGAACAGCTCTGCAACATTGCGCCCCAGTTACCGACGATCCCGGACGCGGCGGCCATCCGCGAGGTGTTGGAGGGGGCGCGGCTGCTGCGCGAGGGGACCGAGCTCGTCACCCACATCGTGCGCGCCCGGGTCCCCATGCCCAAGAGCACCCGGGAGTTCCTCGACCGCTGCAACCGCTTCCGCCAGGCCGTCTGCAAATCCAACGGCGAGGGCCGGTGAACGGCTCGGGCAGTCGCGTCCCCCGCCGAAGAATGAAGAAGAGTCGTCCGCAAATAAACGCAAATCAGGACAATGACTTGGCGATCCGGCCGTCGCACCCGGAACGACGACCGCCAAGCATCCAGGTTCCCTTCTTATTTGCGTTCAATTGCGTTCATTTGCGGACAAATCGTTTTCCGAGCTTACCGCACTGCGGCCATCCGGGGCGCGCCGCCGCCGATGCGCGCCTTGACGGCGTTGCCGAGTTGGTACACGGCCATCGCATAGTAGGTGAGGTGGTTGTAGCGGGTGATCACATAGAAATTGTGCAGGCCCAGCCAATACTCGTAGCCGCTGCCGACGTCGAACTTGAGCAGGCTCGCCGATTTCGCCCCGCCTAAGGACCCGGCCGGGGTGATCCCGGCGCCGGCCAGGGTGGCGAGCGAATAGTTGGTATCGAACCCGGCCTTGAGGGACCCGGCGCCCGGGCCGCTCACCGTCGCCCGCACCACCACCGGCTCCCCGGTGCGCCAGCCGTGACCCTTGAAATAGTTGGCGACACTGCCGATGGCATCCACCGGATGCCACAGGCTGCGATGCCTGTCCCCGTTGAAATCCACCCCGTAGCGGCGAATGTTCGAGGGCATGAACTGACCATAGCCCATGGCCCCGGCGAAGGAGCCGGTAGGTTTGAAGGGGTCGATGCCCTCCTCCCGGGTCATGAGCAGGAAGGCCTCCAACTCACCGGTAAAGTACGCGGAACGTCGCGGGTAGGCGAAGGACAGGGTCGCGAGCGCATCGATGATGCGGGTCTTGCCCATGATCCGGCCCCAGCGGGTCTCGACCCCGATGATGCCGACGATGATCTCCGGCGGCACCCCATAGGTGGCGGAGGCGCGCTGCAACTCCGCACGGTGTTGGTTCCAGAAGGCCACGCCCTTGTCGATGTTGTCGCTCGTGATGAACTTGGCCCGGTAGCGGTTCCAGGCCCCGGTGGGGACGCTCGGACCGCTGCCCTTGCGCAGGGGCTTGTTCATCTGCGCGATGATCCAATTCTGGCGTTGCGCGCGCGCGAGGATACTCATGACCGCCGTAGCATCGTAGCCGTGGCGCTGCTGCATGGTCTGGGCGAAGCGCAGCGCGGCCGGGTTGTTGGCGAAGTTGCCTGAACCGCCGCCGCCCCCGTAGGCCGACCCCTCGGGCGCGCGGCCGGCACCCTCCCGCGCAGGATTGGAGCCGCAACCGGCGAGCGTGAGGAACAGCAGAAACGAGAACAGGGACAGGATGACGCGCACGAAATACCCCGCATAATGGGTCAGACAGGCCAGGTCGCGATGGTAAACCATCTTCTGAGGAATGCAAGCCAAGGCCGCATTTTCGCAGGGCTTCAGCGCCGCCTTGACCATCCCCGATCGCCATCAGCCAACGAAGAATGATCAGCCGCAAATGAACGCAAATAAGCGCAAATAAATCTACAAGTTGCGATGATCGTCCACTGCACCCGGCCGGTGAACGGGCAACACCGCCCAGGTTCTTGTTTATTTGCGTCCTTTTGCGTTCATTTGCGGCCAAACTGCTCTTTCCAGGATCAGGGGGTCACGGTCAGAATGGCACACCCGCCAGCGCTCCGGGCGACGCCTCAGCCACCCAGCACCAGGATCGCATCCATCTCCACCGCCGCACCCCTGGGCAGGGCCGCCACGCCCACCGCCGCCCGCGCCGGGTAGGGCTCGCTGAAGAACTCCGCCATGACCTGATTGACAAGGGGAAAGTGGGTGAGATCCGTCAGGAAGACGTTGAGCTTGACCACCTCGCCCAGGCTCCCGCCCGCCGCCCCCGCCACCGCCGCGAGATTGCGCAACACCTGCCGGATCTGCGCCTGCATGTCCCCCTCCACCAGGGCCATGGTCTGCGGCACCAGCGGGATCTGACCCGAAAGATAGACGGTATCCCCCACGCGGACGGCCTGGGAGTAGGTCCCGATCGCCGCCGGCGCCGCCTCGGTGTTGATGATCTGTCTGGGCATTTGGTGACTCCGCGTTGGGTTATGGGTGTTGGGCTTGAGATTGTCGCGCGCCGCTCAGTCGGTCCCCGTAGGGTCCGCTGCGCGGACCGACGACGTCCGGGTTCGCTCGCCGGGCCACAACCAAGGCCATCGCGCGGGAATGCGATCAGAACCGATGTATTAACGCAGCTATCGTATGGTACGCACCGGGTACCCTACAAGTTACAGCTACCAGACGTTCTCACGGACCGGGCGCCGTTGTCGTTGTCGTTGTCGTTGTCGTTGTCGAATAATCCGACCACGATTACGACAACGACAACGACAGGTACCCGGGATCTCGGTCACCACATCAGTTCCGAGCGCACCCTCGCGCAGGCCCCGGGCCGCTGCGCAAGCCGATATACTGTCAGCCCACACGACCGGGGAGCAAGCCATGTCCGCACTCTTTGAATCCAACCTCCGGGGCCTGCCCCTGCTCGGGCGCGGCAAGGTCCGGGACCTCTATGCGGTCGGCCCCGACCACCTGCTGGTGGTGACGAGCGACCGCCTGTCCGCCTTCGACGTGGTGCTGCCCCAGCCCATCCCCGGCAAGGGTGAGGTCCTGACCCGCGTCTCCAACTTCTGGTTCGCCCGCACCGCGGCCCTGATCCCCAATCAGTTGAGCGGCATCCCGGTCTCCCAAGTCGTCACCGACCCCGACGAACTGGCCCAACTCGGCGCACGCGGCCTGGTCGTGCGCCGGCTCGCGCCGCTGCCGGTGGAGGCCATCGTGCGCGGCTACCTGATCGGTTCCGGCTGGAAGGACTATCAGGGCAGCGGCGCCGTCTGCGGCATCGCACTGCCGGCCGGGCTGCGCCAGGCGGACCCCCTCCCCCGCCCCATCTTCACCCCCTCCACCAAGGCGGCCGCCGGCACCCACGACGAAAACGTCGATTTTGCCCACATCAGCGGCCTCTTAGGCGCCGAACTGGCGGCCCAGGTGCGGGATGCGAGCCTGCGCATCTACGAGGAAAGCGCCGCCTTCGCCCTGCGCCGCGGCATCATCATCGCCGACACCAAGTTCGAGTTCGGCCTGGACCAGGACGGGCGCCTGCACCTGATCGACGAGGTACTGACCCCTGACTCCTCGCGCTTCTGGCCGGCGGACCAATACCAACCGGGCCAGAGCCCGCCGAGCTTCGACAAACAGTTCGTGCGCGACTATCTGGAGACGCTCGACTGGGACAAGACCGCCCCCGGCCCCGAACTGCCCCCGGACATCATCGCGCGCACCGCCGCCAAGTACCGCGAGGCGGAGGAGCGGCTGACCGGCGCCTGACGCACGCGGCGCAGGCTGATGACCGCACCGCGACCGTAGGGTGCGCCGTGCGCACCATGACGCCGACCGAAACCCTGGCGGCGGCGATCAACCGCAGCCTCGCAAGGTGCGCACGGCGCACCCTACGCCCATGGTCCGAGCAATTGCGTCTGGTGGTACTCGTCCGATCGCCCGCCGATCCTTGGCACCCCAGGAGCCCTGGAGTTTTTAATTGCGTATCGAAATCGAGCACGAGACGACCTACGACTACAGCGAACCGGTACGGCTCGGCCCCCAGACGGTGCGACTGCGGCCCCGCCCCGGCGGGACCCTGCGGGAACTGGACTTCGCCCTCGCTGTCGACCCGGCGTCGGCGCTCCGCCTGGAGTGTCTGGACCTGATGGGCAATCGGATCGTGCGGCTGCGCTTCGCGGACGAAACCAGGCACCTGCGTCTGGCCATCCGTCTCGCGGTGGAGACCGGCGCGCCCGCGGACTATGTCCCGTTCCTGGAGCCCGGGCAGGCGCGACTGCCCCCCGACTATCCGGCGGCGGAGTCCGCGGCACTCACCCCCTATCTGGCCGGACCGCCCGCCGAGCCCGCCGTCGCGAACCTGGCCGGGCGCCTCCAGGGTCAGGCAGGCGCAGATCTGCTGGTCTTCCTGGAGCGCCTGAACCGCTGGATCTACGAGCGCATCACCCGCGAGATCCGCCCCACCGGCGCCCCCCAGACCCCGGCCGAGACCCTGGCCCGGGGCCGCGGTGCCTGCCGCGACCAGACCGTGCTGTTCGTCGCCCTGTGCCGCACCGCGGGGCTCGCCGCCCGCTTTGTGAGCGGCTACCAGGACCGCTCGGCCATGGAGACCGACCGGCGCTATCTGCACGCCTGGCCGGAGGTCTATCTGCCGGGGGCGGGCTGGTACGGCTATGATCCGACCCGTGGGATGGCGGTATCGAACGGGCATGTCGCACTCGCCGCCGCGCTCGACCCGGCCGGAACCCTGCCGGTCGAAGGGAGCTATTTCGGGGGCGCGTCCTCGCGGATGGGATTTGCGCTGACGATTCGCGCCTACGAAGCCGTGACGGAAGGGTAAGCTGCGTCGGCGTCATTTTCAGGTGTCCGCGCTGGGCAAGTTAGCACTATCCAGTGTCGGCCTGTGACGAGGCCAACCCATCGTCGATGGCCAAATTTATGTGTTTGTTAGCTGCTGAATGAATGCCTTAGCAATATCGGATGCAACTCTTGTTGTGCTCTTCTTTGTTATAGAGTGGTTCTGATCCATAACATACCACTCATCGCCAGAGCCTTGCACTGTAGTAAGCTCGATGTACGCAGGAGCGGAGTTTTCCTTTTGTATCCATGCTGGATAGCCGTCTGGATTTTTTTCCGACCAGAAAATTGAAGGCCCACCGTTTTCTATGCTCTCCATCTGCTTGTACATTTGAGATGATCTATATCCAAACCAGGCTAAGCGAGAAATGCTTGGCATCCCTGGGATATCTAAATTAACTATAAAAGACCAGGTTTTCGACACAGAATGCCTCGCACATAACTCAATATAGTCATCCAGTTCTAGTGAGTTATCAAATGTCTTGATGTTACACTGGCCCTTAATTGGCTCAATCATAGCATTAAGTTCGTGCTCTATGATTTGAGCTAACAACGAGACGCTAGTATTCCAAATATTAAGCCGTCGCTCTTGTGCAATACGTATTCTCTCAATGGCCGGATCATATCCCTGCTCTTGCTTTGCCGCCTGTTCAAGGCCGCGCAACGCATCATTTGCCCTCGCAATAATTAACTCAAAAAATTCACTTAAATCCCCGCCTTCGTCAGAAATTCCCAAGGCATCAATATAACGAACTCTTTCTTTTTTCTTAATTATGATTGAAGGATAGCCAGCTCTTACAAGCTCAAGATTGGTTATCGCGCGAGCTGTTCTTCCGTTACCATCAATAAAGGGATGAACATGAACAAACCAAGCATGCAGGACCGTTGCTCTTATTACCGCTGGTAAATCTCTATTTTCACTGGACCATCGTTCCCAATTCTCCATGCCTTCCATCACTTGCTCCCATGTCTTTGGGGGGGTATGTTTCGAGCCTGTAATTCGTACTCTTTCGTTTCTGAAAATACCGGCGGAAGGGCGGTCGCCCATGATTAACTCATGTATCTCCCTCACTTGTCTTAAATCAGTTGGATTATGATCTTTTGCCAGTTCAGTTAAGCGCTGCAAAGCTCGATCAAGCGCAATAGCATCTCTAATGTAAGCAGGGTCATGTCCAGTAATAGTTATCCCTTTTAAGACCGCCAACTCCGTTTCACCGGCTGACAACGTACTTCCTTCGATGGCGTTTGACTCAGCAACGTGTTCGAATCGCTTCTGTCCATAATATCTTTGCAATGTTTCTTGAGTGAGAATACCTTGAAGCCGAAGCAGATTCACGCGCTCCTCAAGTTTCTTAATGTCCTCTAACAGACGATCTTCCATTTTTTTATCAAGTATATAGGGGCATTTTTCTAAGTTAATCATTACTAATACCTTAGATTAGTGGACTTGTCCAGTTAACGAGACTTCGGCGAACGAACTATCTTTCCCAGTCTTTCAGGGGAATGTACCGCATCGGGGGAAGATTTCGGCTACCCAGGATCGCGGCTTCCGCCGAGCGGCATCGGCGACGATGTTGCCTCAGCCCTTGACCAGCCGCCGGTCCAACCGCAACGGCCGCGGGGCACCAACGACCACGGCGGCGGCGTACCCGGGATGGGCCGGGTTCAACAAGATGTTGTGTTCACCCGGCGTCACCGCGCTCGGAACGGACAGGCCCACCGAGACGGACTCCGCGATCCAGCGCTCCCCGAGCGCCCGCGTGGAGGCCGGTGCCGGCCAAGCGGCATAATCCGGGGGCAGATCCGCCCAGGACTCACACACGAGGATGGCCCGCGAATCCACCTCCACGGCAAAATACCGCCAATGCCGACGCAGCACATCGTCCGCCTCCAGATGGACCAGCAGTTCCAACTGCGCCAGAGAGAGCGACTGCGCCGTGTAGATCACCGCCACGCCCGGTGTGTTCCACCGTCCACCATAGAGACGCGCCCCGTCTCCGCTGAAGGCCGACTCCAGATAGTCCTCATCGACCAGACGGAAACTCGTCAAGCGAAGACCCCGTGGCGCAGCCGACCGATCAGGTGCTCGACCTCGCGCGCACCCACTTCCGTGTCTGCATAGTCTAAGGGCGTCTGTCCCGCCAGCGCGGCCTTGGGCGACTTCAACCAGTCACGCGCCCGATCGCCATCGCGCAGCATTTGGGTCGCGAGAGCGAACAACCGCTCGATCCTTAAGACCCGCTCCGACTCGCCTGGGTCCAACCGCCCGGCCTGTCGGCGGCGCGCCAGGGTCCGCCCTGGTATCCCGGCCAGGTCGGCGGCCTCTTGCAGCGTCATCCCCAGTCGCACCCGTAACGCCTCCAACTCGGGGAAGGGAAACCCGGCACGGACCCGCTCGACCAAGCGTTCAGTCGGCATCTGCAGCACACCGAGGTAGTCGGCGAGCGGGTCGGCCCCGTCGGGGGTTTCTTTGCGCAGCGCGGCCTGTGCCATAGACACACCTCTTAAGTGAATGACGCCACATGGCAAAATTATATGCGCCAGATGGCTCGCACGCAAACCGGCGTACACTTGAGGACCGGATCAGACCAAGCCCCAGCCTTGCGCGTCGAGGTCGTGGCCGAAGGTCTCGGCGAAGGCGGTCTCGGGAGTATCGGCGACGTAGAGTACGCCGTACCGCACGAGTGGGTCGTTCCAGCGGGCATCGGCACCGGTGGAGAAGTGCAGAGCCGTGCCATAGCGGCGATGGCTGATACGGTAGCGAACGGTTCCGGCAGGCAGGCGCAGCGTCTTGAGCTTGGTTTGACCAGCGGCGGGCGGCGGGGCGACGTTCATCGGATGGCTTGGTCGTAGTGCCGGTTCCCACCGGTGGTCCGGTGCTACCCTCCCTGCGGTATCCCCATGGACCGGATCATCGCGCCGCCTGGACACCGAATTGGCACGCCTTGCGCGCCACCAGGGCGCACGCGGCCCCGTCCGCGGCCCGCAGCGCCGCGATCGGGGTCGTCCCCGCTTCCGTGCCCAGGTCGCGATCCGGGGTAAGGAAAAAACGCACCTTGGCCGCGGCGCTATCGGTGTCGAGTTGGGCGAGGACGGCCTCGAGTCCGGCAACGACCCGATTGGCTTCGGTATCGAACTGGAAGGCCGGATAAACCCCGTGCCCGCCCTGCGGCAGGACCAACAGCTTGCCCCGAGCGGTACGTTTACGCACCGCGTCCGCGGTGATGCCGAGCAGTGTCGCGACCTCGGCGGCGGTGTAGACCCCGCCCGCGCCCTCCAGCAGCTTGCGCAAGGCCAGTTGCCCGCGCAGACGCAGCCGGGTCTCCTCGTGGACGCAATGCTCGAGGCGGGTCGCAGTATCGCGGGGAAGTCGGTCGGTCAGCATGGCTGGCAAGTATCGTTTGTCCGGTTGACCTGAGTATAGGGGACAATAACGAGCGTCGGCAGTGCGGCGGGAATCCGGAATCGGCGGTCTATCCCCGGTCTCTGCGACCGCGCAAGCTGCCGTGGCCTCGTCGCGGCTGACGCCGCTCCCACGCACGCCTTTCATCGTCCGGGGTAGCTGGTCTTGCTGCCATGGCCGTTGGCCGGTCCGGAGGGCCGGCGCCATGGATTGCTCTTGGATAGCTCGGGAACCGCCACCGGCTAAAGCCTCGACCTCCGGTTGCGGACGGACCGCCACTGGCCGGCGCTCGGCATCGGGTGCGGCGCGCACACCTTCCGCCGGGACGACACGGCATCGCGGTCGCACCGGTGCGCGCGGCGCACCCTACGCCCAGGGGTAGAGACCGGCGCGCCCGCGGACTATGTTCGGAAGCGCGGCGTCGCGGATGGGTTTTTTTTGCGCTGACGATTCGCGCCCAAGCTGCCGCGCCGGCCGGGTGAGCGGTATCATTTTCAGGGGTCGTCCGAAGCGGGTGACTGGTGCAGGAACAAGGCTCCAGGGTGAGCAAGGCCGGGACCCGGGCACGGCACGGCCGAGCCGCCGACGGCGACGGCGGATCACCAGGGGTAACGGCCATGAAGGGAGTGTCCGACACCCCGGAACATGAAAGCCCCCGGCGGGAGGGCTTTCACGGTAACCCGACTTGCGCGCTTCTTCTCTGCGTCTCTGCGCCTCTGCGTGAGATTCTTAAGAGGTCTCGCGCAGAAGAGGTTTCACGCGGAGGCGCAGCGGCGCAGAGTCGGTGACCCGCGACGCTCGGGTAACCCGCGAGGCCTCGTCGCGGCTGAAGCCGCTCCCACAGCATCGCTGCGCGACTGTCACGGTAAAGCCTGCGGCGGCCGTCAGAGGGCGACCACCTCTGCCCCCGCAAAGCCCGCGGCCTCCGGCAGCCGCATGTCGCCCGCGCGAATGACCTGCACGCAGGCCGCAACGACTTGCGGGTCATACTGGGTGCCCTTGCCCCGCTCGATCTCCGCCAGCGCCATCTGCATTCCCAGGGCGATACGGTAGGGACGGTGTGAGGACATGGCCTCGACCACGTCGGCGACCGCCAGGATGCGCGACTCCAGGAGCATCGCCTCCCCGTGCAGGCCGTGCGGATAGCCCGAACCGTCGATGCGCTCGTGGTGCTGCAGGATCATCTGCGCCAGGGGCCAGGGGAACTCGATGTCGGCGAGGATCTGGGAGCCGGTCGCCGCGTGTTGCTGGATCAACTGATACTCGATGGGGGTCAGCCGGCTAGGCTTGCTGAGGATCTCGGCGGGCACCGCGATCTTACCGATGTCATGGATCATGCCGCCGAAATAGAGCCCCTCGACCTGCCGCTCGGCAAGCCCCATGGCACGCCCCACGGCCGCCGCCAGGGCGGCCACCCGCTGCTGATGGCCGGCGGTATAGGGATCACGCATCTCCACCGTGCGTGTGAGTGCGGCGACCGTGCCCCGCATCGCCTGACCCACCTGACCCAGGTAGCGATTGCGCTCCAGCGTGGTGCGCACCGCGGCGATCCCGTGGACGAGATCCGCCGCCAGTTCCTCCAGCAGTTGCACCTCCTCGCCATCGAAGGCCTCAGCGCCCGCCGCCCAGACCGTGAGCACGCCGAGCACCTCCCGGTCGTGGATAAGGGGCAGGGCGATGTCGGTGTCGACCCCGGCGACCTGACCCGCGGTGCCGACCAGGGTCCGGCCATCGCGCAGCGCGCGACCGGTGAGGCTGGCGCGGACCTGCTCCGGGTCGCGCGCCCATTGAGCCAATTCGCGCAACGCCGTCTGGCCCCCGTGGGCCGCGCCCGTGCGCAGCCCGCCGGGGCCGTCCGGGTCCGGATAGGCCACCCAGACCAGCGGGTACAGCCCGACCTCGACCAGGTCACGGCAGACGCTCTGGAGCAGGTCCTCCTCGCAGCGCGCCCGCACCAGGTCCTGGTTGCAGGCCGACAGGGTGCGCAGGGTGCGGTTCAGCCGACGGATCCGCACCTCCCGCTCGATCCGCTCGGTGACGTCCTCGTAGAGCGCCACCACCTCGCCGGTACCCAGACGGTAGACCCGGTTCTCGCGCCAGCCGCTGATCCGGCCATCCCGATAGAGTGCGGGGGTCAGTTGCTCGGCCGCACCGGTGCGCGCCACCCGCCGCAAGGCCTCCAGCAGGCCGATGGCCGCGACCCCGGGAAAGACCGTCTCCAGATCGCGCCCCAACAGGTCCGCGCGCGCGAGACCCTCGATGCGCTCCACCGCCCGGTTGACCGAGGCGATGGTGAAGGACTCACCGGTCGGGTCTGGTCGATAGATGGCCACCCCGCTGCCCATGGTCTCGAACAACTGATGGTAGCGCTCCTCACTGTCGCGCAGTGCCGTCTGCGCCTGGGTGTGCCGGGTTCTCGCCCCCCGTTCCTCCAGGGCGCGACTGACCGCCGCGGGCAGGCGTGCCAGGCGGTCCTTGAGGATGTAGTCGGTGGCACCGGCCTTGATGCTCGCGACCGCCAGTTCCTCGCCCATGGCGCCGGTGACGAAGATGAAGGGGATGGTCGGCGCGTGCTCGCGACAGATCGCCAGCGCGCGCAGCCCGTCGAATCCGGGCAGGTGATAGTCCGCCAGGATCAGGTCCGGTTGGAATCCGTCCAGGGCCGCGACCAGGGTCCGCTCCTGATCCACCCGCAACGCGACGAATGCGATTCCCGCCTTGCGCAGTTCCCGCTCGTTGAGTTCCGCATCGGTGGGCGAGTCTTCCACCAACAGCAGGCGCAGGGGTTCGCTCACGACGCCGGCCCGACCCCCGGGGGCACCCGATTGATCAGCATCCAGTACAACCCCAAATCGGCCACGGTCCGCGCAAACTCCTCGAAGGCCACCGGCTTCGACACGAAAAGGATATCCACCGCGACGTCAGTGATCATCTGGACCTCCCGGCAGGCTGAAGCGGAAGCATGCGCCGGTGCCCGGATGGCCCTCGCCCGCCACCAGGCCGCCGTGTTTTTCGATGTAGCGTTTGACGATGGCCAGCCCCACCCCGGTGCCCTCGAACTCGTCCATGCCGTGCAGACGCTGGAACAGACCGAACAGTTTGCCGGAATAGGCCGGGTCGAAACCCACACCGTTGTCGCTGGCACAATAGTGTGTCGCGTCGGCCTCCTGCCGGCCAGTGATCTCGATCAGGGCCGGGTCGCGCGACCGGCTGAACTTCAGGGCATTGCCCAGCAGGTTCTGCCACACCTGACGGACCGCGCCCGGGTCGCCCCAGGCGGGCGGCAACTCGGCCAGGCGCAGTTCGACCGCCCGCCCCGCCCGCTGAGGCTCCAGACCCTGCCAGACCTCCAGTACCAGGGCCTTCATGTCCAGCCTGACCAGCCGCAGGGTCTGGCGCCCGGCGCGCGAGAAGGCCAGGATGTCGTCGATCAGTTGCCCCATCCGGCGGGCGTTGTCGCTGACCACCCCGAGCAGCCGCACCCCCTCCGTGTCCAGCCGGGGGGCATAGTCCTCGCGCAGGATCGCCGCGAAACCGTCGATGGCGCGCAAGGGCGCGCGCAGGTCATGAGACACTGAATAGCTGAAGGCCTCCAGGTCCGCGTTGGCCGCCACCAACTCCGCGCCGCGGCGCTTCAGCGCCGCCGTGCGCTCCTCCACCAAGGCCTGAGACGCGCGCAGCCGACCGGTCATGCCGTTGAAGGCCGCGGCCAGGCGACCGAGTTCGTCGTCACGCTCGCCCGTCACCTCGTGGGCGAGATCGCCGCCCGCGACCCGGTGCATCCCGGCGCCCAGCCGGTCCAGTCCGCGCAGCAGGCGCCGACTGAGCCAGGTCAGCAGGGTCACACTCAGGAGCGTCAGGGCCGCCAGGGCGACGAGGACCAGGTGATCGGCACGGCGCTGGATCAGGACCACCTCCTGGTGCTCGCGGCTCGCCAGGCGCCGCGCCTTGAAGCGCAGGTCCTGGACCTTGACCAGCAAGGCCCCCGCCACCTGCTCGCGGCTGACGGCGGTCCCCTCCAGCAAGAGTCGGAGCGCATGAAGTCGAACTCCTCGAACGACACGCCGTAGGGGGGTGCCAGGAGCCGCACGGCCGCCACGGGGGCCTCCACCAGCGAGCGCTCGGCGCGCACCAGTGCCCTCAGGACCCCCTGGATGGCACCCGGCTCCTGCCGGGCGAAGGCCTGGGGTGCCAGCAGGAGGAAGGGGCTGACCACCAGACCGGAGAAGGTGAAGACCTGCGCCTGGTCCCCCAGCGTCGTCGCCAGATTGCGGATGTTCGGCTCCCACAGGGCCGCCGCATCGACCGTGCCGGCGAGCAGGGCGGGACCGACCTCCTGGGCCGGCAGGTAGACCTGGGTCAGGTCCGCCGGTGTCAGGCCTTGAGCGGCCAGAAACATGTCCAGAAAATAATGGGCGGACGTGGCCTGCGGCACGGCGATACGGTGTCCGCGCAGGTCCGCGGGCGCCCCGATACAGTGGTCGCGCCGCGCGACGATGCGGTCGGCATCGCCCCCAGAGGAGATTTGGGCCAGGATACGGAAATCGCCGCGGCGCAGGGCCTGATACACCACCGGCGGGACCGCGGCGGTCGCCAGGGTGCAGTCGCCGGCCATCATCGCCTGGAGCGCCTGAAAACCGCTTGGGTACAGTCGGGTCTGCACCTCGAGACCCTCGGCCGCATAGAAGTTCCGGAGCCCTGCCAGCGGTACCAGGGCCGAGGCCGGACTGCCGTAACAGATGACCAGGGGTGCGGCGGCCGACGACTGCGTCGGCGCCACACTGAGGGCCAGGGCCAGGGCCAGGGCGAGCGTCCGGCGCAACCGCGGCCAGGACGCATCGTTTGGAAAATAGGTGCTCATCGTCGTTGCCCGTCCGCCGAACCCAAGCCTCGGTACTTCGCATCTCGACAGTATAAGTGCATCAGGGTCAGCGGGAGATCGGAAGTCCCGCGTCGCGCTCAGGAGCGGCTTGGTCGGCACCCGCGGCGCCGACCTGGGTCCAGACCCGGCGCGCGCGCTCCCGCCAGGCGCGGGGGCCCGTCAGGGACCCGTCCGCACCGAGCCGCACCTCGATGGCGCCGCTGACCCCGGTGTCGAGCGCCGGGATGCCGCGCGCCGCCACCCGCTCGCGCACCTCCCGGGATGGAAAGCCGAAGTGGTTCGCATAGCCCGAGGCATAGAGCACCCAGCGCGGCGCCACCGCGTCCAGAAAGGCGGCGCCGGTGGAGGTCGGGCTGCCGTGGTGACCGGCCACCAGCACATCGCTCGCCAACCCTGGCCCCAGGCGCTGCACCAGGTCCGACTCCGGGCGCTGCCCCAGGTCGCCGGTGAGGAGGACCGAGCGCCCGCCGGTTTCGACCCGCAGCACACAGGAGGCGTCGTTGCCCCGCGGCGCGGCGGACCCGTCCGGCGGCACCGCGGGATACAGGATGGCGAAGCGTACCCCGGACCAGGTCCAGCCGTCCCCGGCCCGGCAGGCCTCAACACCCGCAACCCCCAGGGCCGCGGGCTCGCCGCTGCGGACCAGTCCCACCGGCAGGCGCTCCAGCAGGGCCGCCGCACCGCCGGCGTGGTCGCGATCGGCATGGCTGACCATCAGCACGTCCACCCGCGTCACCCCGGCCGCCGTCAGGAAGGGCGCGACGACAGCGGCCCCGGCCGTGAAGCCGCTGTCGAACGCGGGGCCGGTGTCGAAGACCAGGGTGCCGTCCCGCGTTCGCAGCACGGCCGACAACCCCTGCCCCACGTCCAGCAGCGTGAACCAGAGCTCGCCCGGTGCCGGTGCCGGCGGGCGCACCAGCACCAGCGGCAGGAGCAGCGGCAGACCCAGCCAGCGCCCCGGCAGCCCCCGCGGGGCCAGGAGCAGCCCCACCCCCAGGAAGGCGAAGGGCCAGACCCAGGGGGGACCCAGCGGCAGGGCGACGACCGCCCAGGGGAAGGCAGCGATCCAGGCCAGGGCGGCGAGGCACCAGTTGAGGAGCTGCGCGGTGAGCACCAGGGGCAGGGTCAGACCCGGCACCAGGCTGAGCAGCGCGCTGCCCAGGACCAAGGGGAACAGGATCAGGGTAAAGAGCGGCTCGGCCACCAGATTCACCAGCGGCGAGATGGCCGACACCCGCCCGAACAGGAGCAGCAGCAGCGGCAGCAGCCCCACCGCCACCGCCCATTGGGCCCGCCCCAAGCGGCTCCAGAGGTCGCGCCGCGGCAGCCGCTGCCCGAGGTTGAACAGCAGTACGGCGACCGCGGCGAAGGACAGCCAGAACCCGAAGGACAGGGCGGCGCGGGGGTCCCACAGCAGGACCCCGGTCAGGGCCAGGATCAGGGCGTGCCAATGGCGCGGGGTGCGCTCCCACACCAGCACCGCAAACAGCACCGCGGCCATGATCAGGGCGCGCTGGGTCGACACCGAGAACCCGGCCAGGGCGGCATAGGCGAAGGCCGCGCCGAAGGCCCCGAGCGCCGCCGCCCGCGGGGCCGCCAGGGTCAGGGCGCAGGACGGACAGCGCGACCAGAGGGCGCGGATCAGAAAGAAGGCGACGGCGGCGATCAGACCCAGGTTCAGCCCGGAGATCGCCACCAGGTGGCTGGTGCCGGTCCGGGTCATGGCCTCCCAGTCGGTCCGCTCGAACCCGGACTGATCCCCGGTCACCAGGGCCTGCACCAGCGGCAGGGAGCGCACCGGGCCCAGCACCGCGGCCAGGTGCTCGTTGAAATTCTGGCGCAGGCGCATCAGCCGATAGGGGCCTGGGCCGGGATCGAGCCGCTGGGCGCCCGCCCCACGGCGGACCGTGCCGGTGGCCTTGATGCCCTGCTCGAAGAGCCAACGCTCATAGTCGAAACCGCCCGGATTGCTGAGCCCGTGGCGCGGTTTGAGCCGCACCGGCAGGCGCCAGCGCTCACCGGCGCGCAGCCGCTGGGCCTCCTCGTACCAACTCAGGCGCACCAGGCCGGTAAACGGCAGGGGCGCGCCGTCCGCCGTGTCCGCTTGCTCGACCTCGAACAGGAAGCGGCGCGCCTGACCCAGGTCAGCGGGCAGCGAGGCGATGCGCCCCACGAGTGTCAGCGGCGCCCGTGCCAGTCGCTCCGGGAAGGGGTTGGCGAGTTGGACCGCGGTGTGGACCTGGGCATAGAGGACGCCGACCAGCAAGGCCGCAACCGGGCGGCAGAGCCCGGGCCGCCGGAACATCGTCAGGATGGCCGCCAGGACCGCATAGACTCCCGTCGTCCAGGTTGGCGGCAACTGCGGCAACAGATAGAAGCAGGCGACCCCGAGCGCGAAGGCCAGACCCAGGGGCGCGAGCCCGGACCCGGACCCCGCCGGGACGCGCGAGGATGGCCCTTCAGACAGCGTCTTCGCCTGCTCCATACCCGGATGAGCACCTGTGGAAATGGCTGGAGCGGATCATGCCCGATTCCGCAGAAAGTCGCATCCGCCGTCCAGGAACCCGACGCGGACCGACGCGCTCGGCACCGCTTCGGGTTATTCTTTGCCTTGAAAGTCAGACCGGGCAAGGGTGGGAGCGGCTTGCGCCGCGACGCGACCGCACCAGCCGCCGTGGCCTCGTCGCGGCTGAAGTCGCTCCCACGCCCGCCTTTCATCGGCTGGTCTTGCTTGCCAGGCCCGATTCGACAACGCCCGTTCGCCCCAGGAGACCCGCAATGTCCTACAGTCCACCCGGCCACCCGCTGGAAGTGCTGCAAAAGCTCAACCTGGACGAGGCGTTCGGCCCCAAAGACCCGCGCTTTGTCGATACCGATGCGGCGCGCGGCGGGGTCGGCACCCAGCGCAATCTGGCACGCAAGTTCGGACTCGATCTGGAGTTGGACCTCTTCTTCCCGACCCGGAAGCGGCACGTACTGCTGTTCGGACCCATCGGCAGCGGCAAATCCACCGAACTGCTGCGCCTCGACGACACCCTGAGGCAGGGCAAGCGCCTGCTGCCGATCCTGCTCAATGTGCGCAGCGAGATCGACATCAACAACCTCCAATACGCGGACGTACTCATGGCCATGGCCATGGCGGTGGTCCGGGAGTTGGAAACACAAGGACTCGACATCCCCGCGGCAAGCTCAAGGCGCTCGAACAGTGGTTCGCCGAGCAGGTCCGCACGGACGACAAGATCAACGAGCTGATGGCCTCGATCACCAACGAGGCTGGCGCGGAGTTCGGCATCCCCTTCCTGGCCAAGTTGACCGCCCGGCTCACCGCCGCGTTCAAGACCTCATCGGTCTACAAGGACTCCCTGCGCGAGGTGGTGAAGAAGACCTTTACCCAGTTCGCCGATGCCTTCAACGCCTTGTTCGAGGCCGCCGAGGAGACCCTGGCGGAGCGCGGCCTGGCCGAGCGGCTGTTGCTCATCGCGGACGGCACCGACAAGATCCCGCTGGACGATGCCGAGCGGCTCTTCATCCACGAATCGGAACAATTGCTGGCGATCCAGGCCCTGGTGCTCTATACCGCCCCCATCACGCTGAAATACGGCGGTACCAGCGTCAGCAAGCTGGATACGGACGAGGTGCTGCCCATCATCAAGCTCCAGCAGCGCGACGGTGGGCGCCATGAGGCCGGCTGGCAGACGATGCGGGACCTGCTCGCCAGGCGCATCGAGACCGCGACCTTTGCCGACCCCGCCCTGATCGACCGGCTGATCGAATACAGCGGCGGTCACCCACGGGAACTGCTGCGACTCCTGCGCATGGCGTGCGAGCTGACTGAATCCGAGCGGATCGAGGCCCCGACGGTCGAGCGGGCCATCGACAAGCTGGCCGCCGATTTCCGTTACTGGCTCCAGCCCGCGGACTACAAGCTGCTTGCGGAAGTGGATGCCAGGAAGGGGGCCCACGTCGGTAACGACGAACGCACCCGCAATCTGCTCTGGCGCCTGGCCCTGCTGCACTACAACGACGGCTCGTGGCGCGCCAGCCACCCGGTGGTGCGGCGGCTGGAAGGCTATCAGGAGGCGTTGCGCGCACTGGCACCAACGCCGGCCAGGCACACGGGGCCGACCGGGCGTCGCGGAACCGGCAAAGGCCGCTCATGATCGCCTCCCCCGCGGCCGACCCATTCCAATTCGACTACCGGCGACACCTCGCCGCCCAGGACCTGCTGCCGCAACACCAGGAGGACTTCCAGCGCCTGGTCAAGTTGCTGCGCTTTGCCCCGCGCTTCCAACTGCTCTTCGCGCGCATCGCCGACGAGTCCTATCGGGGCCTCTTGATCGGCAAGCTGCAAGACCTGCTCGCGAGCGCCGGCCGGCCGGTCCACACGGCCGATCTCGCCGACGACGAGCGCTTTCCGGACTTCGAGGCACTGGAGACCTGGCTTGCGGCCCTGGGGCAAGGACAAGCGGTGATCCACCTGGTGAACACCGGCCACTGGCTGCAAGGACCGCGGCTACAGTCACTGAACGTGCGACGCGATGCCTTGGCGAAGCGGCTCGATGCCGCCCTGCTGTGGTGGCTGCCCCCCGCGGCCCTGGAGCGGGTGGCGCGGGAGGCGCCGGACGCCTGGTCCTGGCGCGCCGGGGTCTTCGATTTTGTGGCGGCGGTGCCGGAGCAGCGCATGGGCCTTGCGAATCGGCCTAAAGTCTCATTAGACATAGGCCCCCTGACCCTGGCCCAACGCAGCCGGCGACTCGCCGTCTTGCATCAGCAACTGGATGGGGAGGAGGCCGCCGCGATCCCGGATGATTTGCGTTTGCTTCTGCTCATTGAGCAGGGCGATGTTTACGAGTCCCTCGGCCAGTGGGACCTGGCGCAGCGGGTATTGCGAGAGGGGGCGCTGCCGCTGGCAGAGCGCCTGGGCGACGTGCGCGCGAAGGCGGTGACGCAGAGCAAGATTGCCGACATCCTGGAAGCGCGCGGGGAGTTGGATGCGGCGCTGCGCATTCACACCGAGGAAGAACTGCCCGTCTTCGAGCGGCTGGGCGACATGCGGGCGAAGGCTGTGACGCAGGGAAAAATCGCCGACATCCTGCAGGCGCGCGGGGAACTGGACGCGGCGCTGCGCATCCGTACCGACGAACAACTGCCGGTCTACGAGCGCCTGGGCGACTTACGCGAGAAGGCGGTGACGCAGGGCAAGATCGCCGACATCCTGAAGGCACGCGGGGACTTGGACGCGGCGCTGCGTATCTGGACGAAGGAACAACTGCCGGTCTTCGAGCGCTTGGGCGACGCGCACGCGAAGGCGGTGACGCAGGGCCGAATCGCCAACATCCTGCAGGCACGCGGGGAATTGGACGCGGCGCTGCGCATCCGCACCGAGGAGGAACTCCCGGTCTTCGAGCGGCTGGGCGCCGTGCGCGAGAAGACGGTGACGCAGGGCCGAATCGCCGACATCTTGGAGGCGCGCGGGGAGTTGGACGCGGCGCTGGCCTTACATGATCAGCGGCTGCCGATCGCACAGCAGATGGGGGACATCCATATCATCGCCCATATCAAGTACTCGATGGCCCAGATTCGACTCCAGCGCGGCGATCTTCAGACCGGCGGATTTCAGCAAATCCATGACGACTTGGCCGAGTCATTCGAGATCATGCGTAAACTAGGCCGGCCCGACGGCATCGGCGCCGTTGGACAACTGCTCGCTCAGGTGCTCGCCATGCGCGGGGAGAAGGGCGAGGCACTGGAGGTGCTCGATCAGGCGGAGTCGGCCTACGTCAAGCTCGCCGACGACCAAGGTGTCGCCCGGGTGCGTTCGCTCCGCGAGGCGATTGCGGCCGGGACCTGAGACGTGAAAATCGCCGGGGCGGCGGTCGGAACCGCGTATCATCCTCCGTTCCAGAGGGGGCCCATCCCTAACAAGCGATAGGAGCCGCCGCCACCGACCGTGCAGGCCAGACGCTTGAGGCCGCGCGTTCGGACCCCGCCCCGGGAATCAGGGACGCCCCCCGTTACCGCGCCGCCTCCCGTCGGCTGCCCTCCCGCTCAACCCTAGAAAGCCCCCGGATAGCGACGTGAAAAAACTGCTCAAGCGGATCATGCCCGATCCCAGGACCATCCTGGAGAGCCGCCACCTGTCCGTCTTCGGCAAACGCATCCATGACGCGAACCTCTGGCACCTGAACCGCCGCTCCGCCTCCGGCGCCGTCGCCGTCGGGTTTTTCGTCGCCTATATGCCGCCGTTCGCCCACATGCTGGTGGCGGCGGCCCTGGCCATCGCGCTGCGCGTCAACCTGCCGGTCACCCTCGCGGCGGTGTGGCTCAACAACCCGCTGACGCTCGCGCCCATCTCCTATTCGGCCTATGCGGTAGGGTCCTTGGTGATGGGGGTGCGCCCCAAGGGCTTCGACCTGGACTTCTGGATCGACCCGCACAACTGGCTCGGGGTCCTGACGCCGTTCCTGATCGGCAGCCTGGTGTGTGCGCTGCTGTGCGCCGCACTGGGCTATTTCGGCGTCCAGGCCCTCTGGCGCTGGACCCTGCGCCGCGAGATCGCGCGGCGGCGGCAGCGTTATCAGCAGATGCGCGCTCAGGTAATCGCGGCGGCCCTGGTGTCGGCACCGGTCGTCAGCACCCCGTCGTCCAACCGCCAGACCTGATCCATGCGCGCCGCCAGCGTCGGGTCATGGGTCACGATGACGAGCGCGGTACCGAAGTCCGCATTCAACTCCAGCATCAGTTCGTAGACCTGGCCGGCCGTGTGCCGATCCAGATTGCCCGTGGGCTCGTCCGCCAGGAGGCAGGCGGGACGGGTCACCAGGGCGCGGGCGATGGCCGCGCGCTGGCGCTCGCCGCCCGAGAGTTCCGACGGCTTGTGGGTGCCGCGGTGCCCGAGACCGACCCGCACCAGGATCGCCTCCGCCTTGATCCGCGCCTGCACCGCCGAGTCACCGCCGATCAGCAGCGGCATCGCCACGTTCTCGATCGCCGTGAACTCGGCGAGCAGGTGGTGGAACTGGTAGACAAAGCCCAGATGGCGGTTGCGCAGCCGGCCGCGGCGCACCTCCGAGAGCTTGCCGACATCCTCGCCCAGCCACGCGACCAGGCCGGTGGTCGGCCGCTCCAGCCCCCCGATGCAGTGCAGCAGCGTACTCTTACCCGAGCCCGAGGCGCCGATGATGGCGATCCGCGCCCCGGCCGCCACCGCCAGGTCCACCCCGCGCAGCACCTCCACCGCCTGGGGACCCTGGCTGAAGACCTTGCCCAGACCAGCGGCGGCCAGCACCGGCGCGGCCGTCAGGGGCGCGCTGTCATCGTCCCCCGGCGCGGCGGTGCTATTCATAGCGCAGCGCCTCCGCGGGCTGGGTGTTGGCGGCGCGCCAGGCCGGATAGAGGGTGGCGACGATTGACATCACGAAGGCCGAAACGGCGATCACCACCACGTCCTGCCAGTGGACATCGGATGGCAGTTCACTGATGTAATAGATGCTCGGGTCCAGGAAGCGGACACCGAACAGGGTCTCGATGCCGACGATGATGGGCTCCAGGTTGAGGGCCAGGAGCACCCCCGTGACCACCCCGAGCAGGGTTCCGATGAGCCCGATGGCGGTGCCCTGGACGATGAAGATGCCCATGACGCTGAGCGGCGAGGCCCCCAGGGTGCGCAGCACGGCAATGTCGGCACGCTTGTCCGTGACCGCCATCACCAGGGCCGAGACGATGTTGAAGGCCGCCACCGCCACGATCAGCGACAGGATGACGCTCATCATCCGCTTCTCGATCGCCAGGGCGCGGAAGAAGTTGGCGTGGACCTGGGTCCAGTCGACCAGCCGGTAGAGGCCGCCCAGGTCGTAGGCGATCTCCCGCGCCTGCCGGGGCGCCTCCCACATGTCGGTCAGCTTCAGGCGCACCCCGGACACCGCGTCCCCGAAGGCCATCAGCTTGGCGGCGTCGTCCAGTTGGATGAAGGCGGCGCTGCGGTCATAGTCCGCCATCCCGACGGAGAAGACACCGCTCACGGTAAAGCGTTTGAGCCGGGGCATGACCCCCACCGGGGTGGCACTCACCTGGGGCGTGACCACGGTCACCTTGTCCCCCGGCACCACGCCCAGGAACTGCGCCAGGTCCCGCCCCAGGACGATGTTGAAATCCCCGGCCTTCAGATCATCCACCGAGCCGTGCACCATATCCCGGCGCAACTCCGCCACCTGATCCTCCTCCACCGGCACGATGCCCCGCACCAGGGCGCCGCTGACGTTGGAGGGACCGACCAACATGGCCTGGACCTCCACGAAGGGCGCAGCGCCCACCACGTCCGGATGGGCGCGGACCTTCTCGAGCACCTCGCGCCAGTCCGCCATCCCGCCCCCGTTGGGGTCGCTCAGGGTCGCGTGCGAGGCCATGGACAGGATCCGCTCGCGGATCTCCTGGTGGAACCCGTTCATCACCGACAGCACCACGATGAGCGCCATGATGCCCAGCATGATCCCCAGCATGGAGATCAGCGAGATGAAGGAGATGAAGTGGTTGCGGCGCTTGGCGCGGGTGTAGCGCAGGCCGATGTAGAGCGGTATGGGATGAAACATGGTCCGCATTTTAACCACAACGGGCGTCGCACCGTGCGGAAATTGCCGCCGTGCGGCGGCGGGGCGCGCCTGCCGGCCCCGGGGAGATCATGATTCCGGCCACATCGAGGGTGGCATCCGTCGCGGCCTGGGGGCCGCTCCTACGCCGTAGGAGCGGCCCCCAGGCCGCGACGGGTTGCCGCAAGGGCGTGTGGCCGGAGCAATTATCAAGGCCCGCACGACGGCCCCGATCAAGCCCGTAGGGTCCGCTGTGCGGACCAACGACCTGCCCGCGCGCACGACGTGCGGGACCAAGGCCAAGGTCCAGTCCCTGCCCAGCGCCGGCGCAGTGCTACGCTACGCACAAACCATCGCAAGGCACGGCCCGTCCCCGCAGAGAGGAAACACTGGCATGAGCGACGACGCGCAGCATGAAACCGCCACCACCGGCCGCTTTCCCCCCTTGGCCCGCTTCAACTTCGCACTGCGCGCCCTGGACGACATCGCCCTGCCCGACTATCCCGGGTCCGCCTGGCGCGGCCTGCTCGGCCACGGACTGCGCCGCACCGCCTGCGTCACCCGCCAACCGACCTGCGCCGGGTGCCTCCTCATCCACCAGTGCGTCTACTCACTGATCTTCGAGACCCCGCCGCCGCCCGCGCACGACAGCGCCGGCTTCACCGCCATGCCCCACCCCTTCGTGCTCGACCTCGACCCGCAGGCGCCCCGTCGCTACCACAGCGGCGCCGCGCTCGCACTCGGCATCACCCTCATCGGCCCGGCGATCGGCCAGCTTCCCTACCTGATCCACGCCCTGACCGCCGCCGGGACCCAGGGCCTCGGGTGGGAGCGCGGCCGCTTCGCGCTGGAAGCCGTCCAGCGCGAGACCGCCCCCGGGACCGCGCTCTGGGAGACGGTCTACGACACCGGCAGCGGCGCCTGCCGACAGGGCCAGGTGCCCCCGCTGAACCCGCCGCCGGCCCCCGCACTGGTCCGGCTGCGCCTGCTCACCCCTCTGCGCATCAAACACCATGGCCGCTTCATCGGACCCGAGCAATTCACGCTCACCGACCTCTTGCGCCACCTCTACAATCGCTTGCAGCGCCTGGCCCTGATGTACGGCGGCCAACCGCAGACCTTTGATTGGCCAAAAGCCCAGGCCCTGCTCAGCGGCCTGCGGTTACAGGACCCCGCCTTGACCTGGCACGACTGGACCCGCTATTCATCCCGCCAACAAACGCTGATGCAACTGGGCGGCCTCATGGGCGACCTGGTCATCGGCGGCCCCGCCCTGAGCCAGGTCTGGCCCGAACTCTGGTTCGGCCAATGGGCCCATGTCGGCAAAGGGACCGCCTTTGGGCTCGGTGCCTATCGGCTGGAGGCGATCGAGAACCGCCAGGCGCCATCGGCGTAGGGTGCGCCGTGCGCACCTTCAGAGGCGGCGGTAAAGCGAAACGACCTGAGTCTTGACCGCCGCCCGGCGCGTGCGTCGCATCCCACGAATCGACCGACATCGATCATAACTCCGGCCACCTCGAGGGTGACATCCGTCGCGGCCTGGGGGCCGCTCCTACGGCGTAGGAGCGGCCCCCAGGCCGCGACGGGTGGCCGCAAGGGCGCGTGGCGGAGTCTTGATCAAGGCCCCGCGCCCGTAGGGTCCGCTGTGCGGACCAACGACCTCGCAACAAGCCCTGTGGCGGAGATCATGCCCATGGCCCAAGCGACCCCCAACCGCTTTTCAAGCGCCAAATCCGCGCGTATTATCCAGTGACGGATCAATAAAAACCCAAACGGATCGGCCCCCTTGACGCCGACGCACCCCCCCGGCCACGCCAGCAACTCATCCGCCGCCCTCCCCAGGG
The DNA here is from genome assembly GCF_002813775.1 of Candidatus Thiodictyon syntrophicum. Lineage (NCBI taxonomy): Bacteria > Pseudomonadati > Pseudomonadota > Gammaproteobacteria > Chromatiales > Chromatiaceae > Thiodictyon > Candidatus Thiodictyon syntrophicum. Next base: position 2,985,486 of record NZ_CP020370.1, on the reverse strand, counting down.
CGCGCGCCCCTATTGCAATTGTTTCCTGTGTGGGCGCCGTCGGCACTGGTTCAGTTTGGTTCTTCCTTATCCTTATGTTTTTGTAGTATTTTTATAACCTGGGCTGTCGAACTCTAAGGACCTCATCCCACGAGAGTCCCTGCTGGAGAATCCCCAGAGCCACCGCAGGAACCTGTTTTGTCGTGAAGTGGCTGCGAATAAAGTTATGGACAATCCACAACATATCCAATGTTCTTTGCAAACCAGAAATGCTCTTCGCGTACGTATTCGTTCGGCGGCGATAAGCAGAATTCTTTCGCCGAAATGAAGCGTTCGATGCTTCCAAATGATTAGCATGAATATCGGCTGGCGTCACATCTTGATCGGTTTCTGGATGCTCCGGATGAGGGGTTTCGTATTTGGGACGCGAGTGCCCCGTTCTATCAGTTCCTTTCCCTTTATTCTTAAGGCGCACCTTCACACCGCGACGAAGCACTTTCGGTGGGCGGCCGCGTTTTCCGGTTCGCAATACTTCGTGGCAAATTTCAAACAGGAGATTGCCATACCGACGTTCCCCGTCGGTGACTAGAGTGACATCGCCAGTACGCAGGATGACATCTCTAAGTATTTGTATGGCATATGAAAATAGGCTGCGATCCTTTTTCCCGCACTGAAGCGCCCAGATAAATCGACTTGCCCTTTCCATCAGTACGATCGTCCAGCCTTCACAATCCTCCGGGGGGACATTCCTATTCACTTTCGTATAAAGCTCATCACCTTCGATCAGTTGCTCAATAAAGGTGTGCGTCAGGGCATATATGACCAGCACATCCTTGCAATCGGCCAGGCGACGCTCCCATAGGAGCAACGTATTCTTCGCAATCGCGAAGGCCCGGCAGGCGGCGTTCAAGCCGATCCCCTCAGTGCGCGTTTTGAGCACTTGAATGATGAAGCTGGTCGGTTTCCTGAGCCCCTCGATAAGGGTGGCTTTGGTCTCGGAAAAGAGCCTATTGCAACTTTGACATCGCCACAGCAAACGCGTACCGTTATGACCGGTTTGATACGTCTTGTGATGCCGACAATTCTGTGAATTGCAATGAGGGCATGTCCATTGTCCGTTCAAGAAGTTCTCACTTATTCAAAAAGTGACGGAAACCCGCGCCGAACTAGATATATTACATATATTTCAATGTCTTGTAAACAGGAATTAAACTGAACCAGTGCCGGAGCCCGAGAGGGCGTACGAAGCTCAGCGAATCACGGGCCGCTATTGTTAGCCTGCGCTGCGGTTGTCCACCGCAGTACTGCACGACGGAAATACTCGGACCATTGGTCGGACCGCGACCGTAGGGTGCGCCGAGCGCACCATGGCGCCGTCCGAGCCCTTGGCCGCGGCGATCAACCGCAGCCTCTAGGGTGCGCACGGCGCACCCTACGCCAATGGCGTAAGTAATTGCGTCAGGTGGTATTAGCCTGCTTGCTTCGCCCTGCCGTGATCTTCATTCCGGCTATGGCCGCTCATCGTGCAAGGCGCCCGAACCTAAGTCCAGCAGTTACTCATGCCAAGGCGGCCTTGATCATTATTACCGCCACCTCAAGGGTGATAGCCATCGCGGCCGGGGGGCCGCTCCCAATGCCGTTAAGTCAAGCCACGCCGGCTCGCACGCCCCTGCGTGGGAGCAAGGGCGGGTGCTGCGCCTCTGTTAATAAGACGGGACGCGGAGCGCCCGCCCGGCATTCCCACGCAGGAGCGTGGGAACGAGACGCCCGCACCGGAGCGCCTCGCGCTTGACTGAACGGCAGTGGGGCCGCTCTTGCGCCGTAGGAGCGGCCCCCGGCCGCGACGGGTTGCCGCAAAGGGTAAATGGGGGTAAATGGGTCAGTACCGAATGGCACTGACTTAAGGTGCGACATCGATAAATCAGTCGCTTACATGCGGATCGGCAAGCAGTCACTTGCTCGCTCAGTCGAGCACCTGCGCAATGCTGTCCGCCGTCAGGATGCGCTCCGACCAGATCCGCAGGTCGTCGCTGTCGGCGGTCTCCACCCGGTCGCGACAGCGCTGCGCGACGTCCGTGCCGAACTTTTTCTCGATCTGCCACAGGAGCAATGCGGCCTCGCCTTGCTGGACCCCCTGTTGGACCCCCTGTTGGACCCCCTGCCGGACCCCCTGCTGGCGCCCCCGCTGGAGCCCCCGCCGAAGGCCCTTCTTGATTCCCGCACGTTCGACCGTCGTGATATAGGGCATCTGCTTGCTCGTCTCGAAGTCGTAGAGGTCTTTGCGAAAGGCGGCCTCGGCCTGCGCGGGTAGCCGGATCATCCAGTCGATGACCCGAAACAGCTCCAGGACCGTGCCGCGGTCGTAGCCGCGATCATACATCAGCCGGATCAAGCGTAGCTTCCAGGCCCGGCGCTGGTCCGCATCGCCCCGGTCCTTGGCGCGAATCTGGGCCATGACCACCAGCGCGAAGCGGTTGTCGCTCCGCTCCAACTCCGCCCAACGCGCGGGCCGGTCCCAGTCGAGCAGCTTGGCGACGGGAAAGCGAAAGTCGATGGAGCAGCCCCAGAGGCTCTCCCGGTAGCGCTTGGGGCGGAAGCGCGGGCTTACGTCGGCGAGGACCGCGAGGCTCGCCACCGGTGCACCGCGGGCATCGCGCAGCCGATGGTTGTAGACGAACATGCGCTGGGCGTTGCGCCGCCTCCGGCTCGCCCTGCACCTCCACATGCACCAGGACGCAAGCGGGGCTGCCGTCGCGGCGCGCGACCGCGACCAGCTTGTCCACGTAGCGCCGGCCGGTCTCGGCATCGCGCACGATGCGCTGCAACTCCTTGTCCAGGAAGCTATGCCCGCGCGTCCAGTCGATCTCGGCATGGATGTGCGGGAACAAGAGCGCCAGGAAATCGGGGAAATAGCGCTCCAGCGCCTCCTTCCAGGGGCTGTCGTGGTCGCTGGGTGTTGCGGCGCTGTTGCTGTCGGTCATCGGCGGCTCGGGGTCCGATCAGTCTGGGCCCTAGTCTAGCAGCCTGTCGGACTTAACCCGAGAGCAGATAGCGATCGGCGGCGAATGTTCAACGGTCGGGCCGCCGCCACCCCTCCTGAAGCACCGACCGGGCCGCAGTCGACAACCTCTGGGGCTGCGGCTTAAGTCAGTGCCATTCGGGTCAGTACCCTTATACAGGGAGTAAAAGGGTCAGAGGGAGTAAAGGGCCTTGATCGTCGTTCCGGCCAGCATCGACAGGAGTGAGGTCTTACAGTGGCGGTCCCACACCGCACGGCGAGCGCGAAACCAAGACATTTAGACAGGATTAACAAGATTTACAAGATGTTATTTGTTTCCAATCTTGTAAATCTTGTTAATTCTACTTTGTCACCTTAATTCGGTGGCGCTGAGTGCAAGGATACGGATATTTCGACCAATCCAGCATAAGGCGTTATAAATCATATATTTGCAATTAATGCAGCGAGTCGAGCGCCAGATTCTATTTTGAATAGGGGATATTTTCCCCGTCGATAATATTAATATAATCAAAGCGTTGGACAAGGTGACAAAGTAGAATTAATCCTGTCAAGAAATTTCGGAACCGGGCAGGGTCGCGGCCGGAGCCATGATCAAGAGGTAAAGGGGTCAGGTAAAAGGGTCAGGGGGGGTAAAGGGGTTAGTACCCTTCACGCGGATAAGCCCGACCGAAGACCCGAATTGAAGGGGATTAAGACGCCCGGGGCTGGGTAATATCCTCGGTAGTAGGAGCCCGACCGACGACCCAAATGGAAAGGGATTAAGACAAACGAGCACGAGAGGTTTCCCTCCTGCACGCGGTTCGGGCCTTGCTCATCGTTTCGGCCGCTGTCGCGAGGTCTCACACCGGAGGTCGAGGCTTTACCGTGAAAGTGCGTAGTCAGGCCATCCTGGCCTGACGGTGTCGGGGCTGGAACGGTCAGGGCTGGAAGCCCTGACTACGCCGCCCCGCACGCTGGCCATCGAGCTAGCGGTCGAGAGGACTTTCATGTTCCGGGGTGGCGCGGGTGCCATGACCGTTAGCCGGACCCGGGGCGCGCTGACGCGCCGTCGACCGGCTAAAGCCTCGACCTCCTGTCCCCTGCGGCCGGAACGACGATCAAGGCCCGCACAGCGGACCCTACGGGCACAGGGCCGTAAGGTCCGCTGTGCGGACCGACTCCCCCGCAGCACACCAAAGGGCCCCAACCACGATCAAGGTCACACCCCCCGGGCCCGGCCTAAGCCCGCCCCTCTATTTTTTGCGCCGGCAAGCGATCGACTGCTGTTACTCTAGGCGCCTCACGCCCGCCACCTCCAGAGCAACCCCCTTGTCGCTCGACCCCTCCACCTTCGCCGCCTTGTCAAGCGCCGCCGCCGTGCGCAGCGTGGGCATCGTCCACCGCGGCGAGCAGTGGGAGGTCTGGGTCCGTGTGGGTCAGACCCTGGCCGAGTCCGCGTCGCACCCGATCCACACCACGCCGGGGGAACGGCACCACTGGTCGAGCATCGACGCCGCCTATGCCTTCGTGCGCAACCAGGGCTATCGCGGCACCGTTGAAGTGGACGATGCCATCGCGGCTGCCGGTGTTGGTGCCGGCGCGGCCCTCGCCACCACCCCCGAACCCCTGCCGGCGCCCCGGCAGGTCGTCCCGGCCGTCTCAGGGCCGCCAACGCCCCAGGGTAGGGACAAGACGAACACCCGCTCCCCGCTGACGCTGACTACGCCGCCGAAGAAGTCCACGACCACGCCCGCCAGGACCACCACGGGCCGCCCCCGGCCGCTCAGTGGTCCCCATCGCTCCACCCGCCCTGGTACGCGACCGGCGCCCAAGGATCCCCAAGGTTGAAATCGGCGCGATGAGGTCGTTGTCGTTGTCGTTGTCGTTGTTATCGTAGCGCATCGAATTCTCTCGTGCGCCACAGTGCATCGCTTCTCCGATTACGATTACGACAACGACAACGATCGTCCAACGCAATGCCATTAAGTTAAGCTCCGACGGTGCGGCTTCTCGTTCCCACGCTCCGCGTGGGAATGCCGGGCGGGCGTTCCGCGTCCGGTCTTGGCGCTGGACGCGGAGCGCCCGCACTTGCTCCCACGCAGGAGCGTGGGAGCCAGAATGGCTAGACTTAATGGCATTGTCGTTCAACGCCCTCCCCCGCCGTCGGCAGTAAATGGCGCTGGGTGGGTGTGGGAAAACGGGCCAGGGTCAATGATGCAGACCGGCGCCGGAGCAACGGGCAATTCGGCCTGGCCCCGTCCCTCCCCCCACCCCCAGATCGCCCGACTCCGCCGCCGGCGCGCTTGCCCGGTGTCGTTGGAACGGCTAACATCCTGGCGATACCGGGTTTCGGACGGCAGAACTTCAATTCGGACGGCGCCCCCCTGCCGACCGGCGAGCAGGTGTGGGGGGCGCACAAGAGGCAACTATGATCGGCACGGCAGGCGTTCGCCAACTGCAGGTAGACTGCATCGTCGGCATCTATCCCCATGAGCGGGCAGCGGAACAGCCGGTGCTGCTCGATATCGAGATCGACTACGACTTCGCGGCCGCCGCCGCCTCGGACAACATCGGCGACGCGGCCGACTATGACCTGCTGGTGTCGTCGGTCACGCAACTCATCAAGGAGCGGCAGTTCCAGTTGATCGAGACCATGGCGGAAGAGGCGGCGGCGCTGCTGTTGAGCCGGATTGCGGCGGCACAAACCGTCCGGCTGGAGATTCGCAAGCCGGCAGCGGTGCCGACCGCGCAGTACTCCTTCGTGCGGCTGGAGCGGCGGCGCGCATGAGCGAACGCCGGGTTGCGGTGGTCACGGGCGGCGCGCGGCGCCTGGGGCGCCATCTGTGCCTCACGCTGTCGGCGCGGGGCTACGATATCGTCTGCCTCTATCGTGCCTCCGAACTGGACGCCCGGACCCTGGAGCAGGAGATTGCCGCTGCCGGGGGGCGTGCCCGCTGTCTGCGCACCGATGTCAGTCGGCGTACCGAGGTCGCCGCCGCCTTTGAGAACATCCGCGCCCAGGAAGGGCGGGTGGATCTCCTGGTGCACAACGTCGGCAACTACAACCCGCAGGACGTGACGCGGCTCGACCCGACGGTGTGGGACGACACTATCGGCGCCAACCTGTCCGGGGGCTATTACTGCTGCTATCACGCCCTCGGGCTGATGCCGGACGGCGGCCAGATCATCAGCATCGGCATGGCCGGACTGGAGGGTATCCGCGCCAACCGCCGCGGTGCGGACTACTACGTCAGCAAGACGGGGCTCCTGGTGCTGACGCGCGCGCTGGCCGCCGGGTATGCCGACCGGAAGATTCGCGTGAACATGATTTCGCCCGGGCAACTCGACAACTCAGTCGACCTGCCGGGCCCCGACGAGATCGGGCTGGAGGTGCCGCTGGCGCGCCCCGGCACGCTGGACGACATCGCCCAGGCGCTGGTGTATCTGCTTGAGGCGGGGTATGTGACGGGCGTGAACCTCGACGTGGCGGGCGGCTACCGCCTCTAGCCGGATGCCGGCCGCCTCTTTCTTCCTGCCGCTCTGGGACCGCGCGGCAGAGTGGCACCGGCGCCTTGCGATGATTCGCGACGCGCGCCAGTTCATCTATCTCTCCACCTTTTATATCGAGTGGGACGCCTACGGGCAGACGCTGCTCGACGCGCTGGACGACGCGCAAGGCCGCGGCGTGCAGGTGAACCTGCTGGTGGACGGCTACGGCCAGATCCTGGGCGGCGTGCTGATGACGGCACCCCAACGGCGCGAACTGGCGAGGCGGCTCGCCGGCCTGCGGGCCGGCGGCGGCATCGTCACCTTCTACCGCCCGCGCGGCCTGGTGCAGCGCTCTATCGGCGGCGGCCAGCATGTGAAGATCCAGGTGGCCGATACGTGCGAGGCCATCTTCGGCAGCAGCAATATCACCCGCACGTCCTTCGAGGACTGGAACGAATACTGCGTGGCGCTGCGCGGGCCGATCGTGCGGACCCTGCTCGCCGGCTTTCCTGACATCGGCGGCCCACTGCGGCCGGAGCACCTGGAGGCACTGGAGGCACTGGGCGGGGACCCGGCTGAGGCCGACCACCTGCTGGACTACTGGGTGTGCAACCCGAACCTGCTGCAGGGCCGGCTCGGCCCCCTGGGCTGGCGCGGCGAGAACGAGGTGACCGAGCGCATGATCGCCATGTGCGATGCGGCGCGCACCTCGCTCGCGATCACCGCCTTCTACTTCAAGCCGGTTCCCCGCCTGATGGCGGCCGTGGTGCGGGCGGCCGGACGCGGCGTGCGGGTCGAGGTCTTCCACTCACACCGCGCGGCGCTGCCGACGACGGCCCTGGCCTGGATCGCGGCAGCCGCGAACTACGGGCCCCTGCTCCGGGCCGGCGTGGTCATACGCGAGAACCGGCGCGGCGAGCACTCGAAGATCGTGCTGGTGGACGAGGCCTGGGTGGCGTTCGGCAGCTACAACTTCGAGGACGCCGCCCACGACCGGCTGGCGGAGGCCATGCTCGCCAGTCGCGACCCGCGCGCGGTGATGCCTGCCCGTGCGATCCTTGATGAACTGCGCGGCGCCCCGGAGAACGTCCTGGTGACGCCGGAGTCTTTCGCGGCGCTGCCGCTGGGCCTGCGCCTGCGCATCGCCGCCCTTGGTCCCTTCAAATGGTGGATGTAATGCGATGGATGTGATGCGCTTCACTGAGATCGAGCACAAGTTCGTGGTGAGTGAGCAGTTTGATGTCGACGCCTTCCGGGGCCTCGTCCAGGCGCTCGATCCGCCCCCGCTGCGCCGCTTTACCCTGCGCGTGCTGGACCGCTATTTCCTGACCGAGCACGGCCGCGCGCACCGCTATGTAATTCGCCACCGCTACGATGCCGTGCTCCAGCACCTCACGGTCAAGGCCCTTGCGGCCGACCCCGAAGTGCGCACCGAGATCAATCTGGACTTAGGCCAGCACGCGGGTGACCAGTCGGCCGCGGTGGATGCCTTCGTTGCGCAACTCGGCGCCACCTGGCGCGGCGACATCACCAAGGACATCGAGGTCTGGGAGTTCCCCCAGTGCGAGATCGTCCGCTACCAGGCACGCAGCGGCGACCGCGCGGTGCACTGCGTGGAGTTCGAGGCCCTGCACACCGCGAGCCTCGACGAGGCCCTGGCGGTGCTGGAGCGGTTCGAGCGCGCCACCGGTTTTGGCGACGCCACCCGGACGCTGGACTCGCTGGTCGATCTGCTCTTCCCGGACTTCCGGTAAGAGCGCGTCCGCCCTGTCCGCCAAGGCCCCGCATTCCCCCGCTAAGCCGCCTTGGCCCTGGCCAGGGTGACTTGGATCTGAATCTCATCCCAGGGCACGCAGACGAGTCCCGTCGCGTCTTGCTCCACCAGTGCTAAATCCAAGAGCTTGGCGATGTCGATCTGCACTTGGCGGGAGTCGCGCGCCAGGTGCCCGGCCAAGGCGACGATGGAGACAGGCCCCAGTCCCTTCAGTCGGTCGAGCATCGCCAGCCGCGCCGGTGTCAACTCGTCGAAGAGTTGCGCCGCGCTGGCAAAGCCCAGTTGATAGTCCGTCTCCGGCAAGGCCTCGCCCGTCTGTGCCCGCCGCGCCAGGTCCGCCAACTCGGCCTTGGTCCGTGTCCAGTGCGCTACCCGCACGATCGCCTTTCTTGCCATCTCAACCTCCAAACCGTTCCACCGCTCGCCGGTCGCCGCGGCCGGTTCCCACATCAACACGACACGCAGGGGAACGCCGGGATCGTGCTACCGACGCCCGCTCGCGGCCGACGACGCCTCGCCCCGGGGTGATCGCCGCGCCGATTTACTCCCTGCGAAAGACGCAAAAAAACTCTCTATTGCTATCTGTTGCTCTATACTACTCTGCATAGACGTGGCGGGACTGACACTCGGGGGCATGAAAATGACGCTGGACGAGGCACGCAAACGGTTATTCGACACGGGATTCCTGCTCGGCGGCAGGCGTCGCCGCGCGGCGCTCAAGGTGCTGCTGGGGTCGCCCGGTCCGGAGGGGGTGCTGGCACTGGCCGCGGCCCTCGGCCAGGGCCACCCGCACCCCAAGGAGATCCTGAACGGCCTGGGCCGGCTCGCCGCGCCCGCGGACGCCGAAAAGGTCGAGGCCCTGTGGGACTATTTCTCACGCACACCGGGTCCCGCCCTGGCCGGCGTGCTGACCCAGATCGGCTGGCCGCCGGGGCGGGCGGTGCCGGCGAAGACGGCGCGTGACCTGCTCGCCCTCGCCAACGAGGGCGCCGACAAGGAGACCCTGCAAGCCGTTACCCGCGTCGCCCGCGCCCTGCCCGTCGCGGACGAGGTCGGCAACGACGCCATCTATGCCGCCTGGATACGGTCCCAATCGCCGGAACTGGAGACCCTGATCACCGAGCAGAGGCGCCAATCCGCCAGTCCCGCCCTGGAGGCCCTGCACGCCTTGGTCACCGGCCGGCTGGAGCGCTATGCGGCACTGAAGGACCAGGACGGCGTCTTGTTGGTGCAGGCCTTCGCCATGGCCCCCGAGCCCTTCCGTTCACGTCTGGCACAGACCGTTGCCGCCAGCCCGGACCGGGGGATCAAGGAAGCCTACCGGCGTGCCCTCTCCAGCGGTGCGGTGGACAAGGCGCAAAGCGTCGAGAACCTCAAGCTGGTCGGGGACGAGGACGGACTCTTCGAGCAGACCCGCCACCTGCGCCTGCTGGACGTGCTGGGCCTGTGCGAGCGCTGGGCCGCGGTCCCAGGCCGGCCCGCACATCCCGCCCACCGCGCCGCCGTGGACAAAGCGGTGAGTGAGTATCGCAGCCTGGGCGCATTCAAGGTCGAGCCCGGCCCCGAGTTGCCCGACGGAATGGTCGATCTCTTCGACTTCTGGCGCGACCAAGAGCCCAGCGATGCCGACCTACGTGCCGACCTGACCGCGGAAGACCCCTTCCGCAAGGCCCGCGGGCTCTATCTGGGTCAGGAGCGCAATCTGGTCGAAGCCCAGCGCCTAACCGCCGCCGCCACGAGCGAGCACTGGCCCGAGCGCCTCATCGCCCGCCTGCTCGACCCCGCCGCCCTGGCCGGCGCCCCGGAGGATCACGTCCTCTGGGTCAACGCCTGCGCCGGTGACGCCGGCCTGCTCGCCGCGCCGATTGGCGGCACCCCGGAGGACTATGCGCGCCACAGCGCCCGGTTCCAGCAGGCGAGCGGCCCCGCCGCCGCCCGCACCCGCGGCCTGCTGTCGATCCTGTGCACCTTCCAGGGCGTCTTCGTCGCCGGGGGGATCACGGTCGACGAGACCGGCGAGGCGACCGACCGGGGGGCGGTGGAGTTGGAGGATGCGGGGGAGGTGGAGTTCGAGTAGCGCCGTCTCCGCCCTCTCCCCCCGGCCCCCTCCCCCTCGGGGGGAGGGGGGGAAAAGGCTCGGTGGGTGCGGAAGGCTGGCGCTCAACTCCCTCTCCCCCCGGCCCCCTTCCCCGCGGGGGAGGGCAGTCTTTTCTTAGCCCTCCCCCCGAGGGGGAGGGCAGTGTTTTCTTACCCCTCCCCCCGAGGGGGAGGGGCAGGGGAGAGGGTGAGTGGAGCAGAGGCTCGAACCGGGTGAACCGAGGCGGGAGTTGGAGGAACGACGACCCCGAGAACTTTCGGGGCGCGAACCGCAACAGGAGGGAGCCGGGTAACCGCAACGACAACCAGGGGTTTCGGCTCGTGAGCACAGGTTTCAAGGCAAGGACTCGGACCCTCTCCCCCCGGCCCCCTCCCCCATGGGGGGAGGGGGGGAGGGAGGGGATGCGTGCGGAAGTGCCCTTTTCACCCCCGATCCCTCTTACCCCTCCCCCCGAGGGGGAGGGGCAGGGGAGAGGGCGCGAGGACTGGAAGCTGTCCCATCCACTCAGACCCGTGTCCCGCCATGGCGGGACCGAAACCGACAGGCCAGCGGCGGCCAGTAGCCCCCCCGCGGGGCCACCGCCGCCGCCCGGCCACTCTATCTACTCCCCTCCCCCGTTGGGGGAGGGGCCGGGGGAGAGGGCACGAGGCTCAATCGACAGGTGATCCATGACGGCAACAAAGACCGACAGCATCCCCAAAGCCATTGACCTGGCGCGGGCGATCCAATTTGAAGGACTCTCGCAGCGCCTCGCCGTCAATCGCAAGGACGGCTCACCGATGATCTATGTCCCGGCGGGCGAGTTCGAGATGGGTGACGGGCAGGGCAACGATTGCCCCAAGCATAAAGTGCATCTGTCGGCCTACTGGATCGGGGTGTACTGCGTGACCAATGCGCAGTATCTCCGGTTCGTGGAGGCGACCAAGCATCGGGCGCCGGATAAGGCCGATTATGGTAACCCGGTGTGGAAAGGCCGAAGCTTCCCGCCGGAGAAGGCCGATCACCCGGTGGTGTGCGTCTCCTGGGACGACGCGACTGCCTATGCCAAGTGGGCGGGCGGTGCGTTGCCGACGGAGGCGCAGTGGGAGAAGGCAGCGCGGGGGCCTGGCGGGCTGATCTATCCCTGGGGCAACGACTGGGATGCGAGCCGGTGCCGCAACGACAAGAACAAGGGCAACGAGACGACCTGTCCGGTGTCCGGCTACCCGGGCGGGGTGTCGGGCTATGGGACCTATAACCAGGGCGGGAACGTCTGGGAATGGTGCGCGGACTGGTACGGCGGCGGTTACTACGGCAAGTCGCCGGCGCGTGACCCCCGGGGGCCGGAGGGAGGCTCGCGCCGGGTGGACCGAGGCGGGAGTTGGTGGTACGACGACCCCGTGTACTTTCGGGGCGCGAACCGCAACTGGAGGGAGCCGGGTTACCGCTACGGCCGCCAGGGGTTTCGGCTCGTGAGGCCAGCTTCCCCACCCCCGCCTTCATGAACATCCCACCCCCCCTCTTCCCCACACACCGTCCCCCCATTCGTGCGGGAGAGAAAGGCGAGTGCTCGCGGGGTGGGTAGCGTGCCGCCCGGTTGCCCGCCGGTAGGCGAGGCGACCGGGCGAGCACGCGGCGCTGCGCGGGAGGTGGGGCCCGCGGCGATTTTTTTTCTATACACAATATGTGTTTGTTCAAGAGATGAAGGCGCCCTCTCCCCCGGCCCCTCCCCCTCGGGGGGAGGGGAGAAGATGGACGCCCAAGGAGGAAGTGTCGGGGGCAAGGGTGTGCCCTCCCCCTCCCCCTTCGGGGGAGGGGGTCGGGGGGAGAGGGGCCGGATTCGATTGCACAGGTAAAAGAGTTATGAACATCCGTGTCGTCACACTCCGCTATAGCGAGGGCCTCCAGGGTTTCCCGGAGGACGCCCTGCGCGCGGCCACCGCCGGGCACGAGGTGCTGGAGGTGCGCGAGCATTTCTTCGTGCTCGGCGGCATTCCCCACCTGGCCCTGGTCGTGATGCTGGCCGACGGTCCCGGCAACGGCCAGCGGCCACCGTCGCGCCCGGAAGACGACCCCGGCCTGACCCTGCCCGAGGCCCTGCGCCCGCTCTATCGCGACCTGCGGGAATGGCGCAACGAGACCGCCAAGAAGGCCGGCATCCCCTCCTACACCATCCTGCGCAACACCCAGTTGGCCGAGATCTGCAAGCGCCTGCCGCGCACCCTGGCGGCCCTGCGCGAGATCGACGGTATCGGTGAGGCGACCTGCACCAAATACGGCGCGGCGCTGCTCGCCCTGCTGCCGAAGGAGGCGCCGGCCGCGCCCGCCCCGGCGCCCGCCGCAGCCCCGCCGGCCGGGCCCGCGGAGCCCAGACGATGAAGTCCTATGGCGGCCTGTTCGAGCGCATCCTTGATCCCGCGAACCTCGACGCCGCGCTGGAGCGCGCCGCCCGCGGCAAGCGCGAGCGCGCCCCGGTGCAGCGCCTGCTGGCCGAGCGCGCGACCGCGCTCCCGCGCCTGCGCGAAGAACTCGCCGCCGGCACCTACCGCCCGCGCCCCTACGAGCAGTTTTCCATCTGCGACCCCAAACCCCGGCGCATCAGTTGCGCCCACTTTCGCGACCGGGTGGTGCACCATGCCGTCTGCGCCGTCCTGGCGCCACTCATCGAGCGGCGCCTGATCGCCGACAACTATGCCTGCCGGGAAGGTAAGGGCAGCCACCGCGCCCTGTTGCGCGCCCAAGGCTTCGCCCGCCGTCACGGCTGGTATCTCAAGACCGACATCCGCCGTTACTACGACTCTATCGACCACGTCATCCTGCTGGCCAAGCTCTACGCCTTGTGCCGCGAGCCGGCGCTGCGTCGCCTGTTGGCCGTGATCGTGGAGCACCCCATCCCCGGCAAGGGCCTGCCCATCGGCAACCTCACCAGCCAGTGGTTCGCCAACCTCTATCTGGACGAGGTGGACCACTGGGTCAGGGAGGTCGAGCGCATCCCGGGCTACGTGCGTTACATGGACGACCTGGCCCTGTGGGCCCACGACAAGGAGCGCCTCTTCGCCCTGGCGGCCGATCTGCGCGCCCTGCTGGCCGCGCGACTGGCCCTGGAATTGAAGGAGGAGCGCACGCTCATCGCCCCGGTCGGCGAGGGGATGCCCTTTCTCGGCTGGCGGGTCTATCCGGGGCTGCTGCGCCAGCAGGGGCCGCGTCTGCGTCGGCAGCGGCGCCTGCTTGTGCGACGCGAGGCGCAATACCTGGCGGGTGAGATCGGGGCCGACAAGCTCCAGGACTGCGTGCGCGCCCTGGCTGGGCCGCGGAAGTTCCTGGGTTATGGCGAACCGTTGCGGAGCACCATTGATGTGTGACGGCCGCCCTCTCCCCCCTCTCCCCCCGGCCCCCTCCCCCTCGGGGGGAGGGGGGGAAGCCCCCCCCCGGCGCACCTGAACCCTCTTTCTCCCCTCCCCCCGAGGGGGAGGGGCCGGGGGAGAGGGCGAGCGCGCGAGCGGGCGCCCCATGGCCAACTTTAATCAAGGAGCATCAGCGATGTCTGACGGCGGCGGAATCCTGCGCGAACTGGGCAAGGGGCGGTATCGCATCGAGCATCCGCTGGCGGTCAATGCCCAGGACGGCTCGGTCATGGTTTATGTCCCTGAGGGTGAGTTCGCGATGGGCGATGGGAAGGACACGGATTGCCCCAAGCACCGGGTGACGCTTTCTGCCTACTGGATTGGGGTCTATGCGGTGACCAATGCGCAATATCTGCGATTCGTTGAGGCGACCGGGCATCGGGTGCCGGACCAGGCCGACGGTGGGCGGGCGATCTGGTCGGGGCGGAGTTTCCCGCCGGAGAAGGCCGATCACCCGGTGGTGTGCGTCTCCTGGGACGACGCGACCGCCTATGCGAAGTGGGCCGGTTGCGCGTTGCCGACGGAGGCGCAGTGGGAGAAGGCGGCGCGTGGTTCCAAGGGGCTGATTTATCCCTGGGGCAACGACTGGGATGCGGGCCGGTGCCGCAACGACAATAACAAGGGCAACGAGACGACCTGTCCAGTGTCCGGCTACCCGGGCGGGGTCTCGGGCTACGGCACCTGCAACCAGAGCGGCAACGTCTGGGAATGGTGTGCGGACTGGTACGACAGGGACTATTACGGCAAGTCGGTGGCGCGTGACCCCCGGGGGCCGGAGGGAGGCTCGCTCCGGGTGCGCCGAGGCGGGAGTTGGGGGTCCGGCGCCCCCGTGTACTTTCGGGGCGCGTTCCGCTACAGGTGGGGGCCGGGTTACCGCAACGCCGCCCGGGGGTTTCGGCTCGTGAGGCCAGCTTCCCCGTCCCTGCCTTCATGACCCCCCCACCCCCTCTTGCCCACACACCGTCCCCCCATCCGTGTGGGAAAGAAAGGCGAGTGCTCGCGGGGTGGGTAGCGTGCCGCCCGGTCGCCCGCCGGTAGGCGAGGCGACCGGGCGAGCACGCGGCGCTGCGCAGGAGGTGGGGCCCGCGGCGATTTTTTTTGATACACACATAAAGTGTATTAGCGAGAGGGGAGGACGGACCTCTCCCCCGACCCCTCCCCCGCGGGGGGAGGGGCGAAGGATGAAGAGCCTCTCCCCCAGCCGCTCCCCCATGGGGGAGGGAGAAGACGGTGGGAGAGTGGCCGCGCAGGCGGATCCTCTTCCCCCCCTCCCCCGAGGGGGAGGGGGCCGGGGGGAGAGGGCGAATGATCGTTCACCACTGAGGACAACACCATGACAGCACCAACGAACCACTGGCCCTCCCGCCTCAGTGCCGCCTGGCAGGCCCTGCGCGGCGCACCCGTGCGCGACCCCGGCGACCCGCGCGCCCGCATCGCCGCCCTGGAACTGGATCTGCGCGAGCGCGACGCGGAACTGAATCGCGTGCGCGCCGAGTACGAGCGCCTGGGCGGTCAGGCCGAGCGCGAGCGCGCCGGCGCGGCGGCGGCCGGCCTTGGCGACCTGGCGCGCCACCTGGCCCCCCTGCTGTCCCAACTCGCCACCATCCAGGCCCTGGCCGCGGACGGCCGGGAGGTGCGGGTGCCGGACATCCTCAAGCTCTTCGGCAAGGTCGAGTCGGTCCTGGCCGAGGCCGGGCTCACCCGCATCGGCACCGTCGGAGAGCAGGTGCCTTTCGACACCCGCCTGCACCAGCGCCTGAGCGGCGCGGACGTGGCGGACGACGCGGCGGTGACGGTGCGCTTCGTCGGCTATCGCCTGGGCGAGACCATTCTGCTCAAGGCGCTGGTCAGCCGCGCCGGGGCCCCGGCGGAACCGGCGGACGCGGCCTGAACCCGGAGGAACGACAGCATGACCATGGCCCTGGACTTCGGCACCTGCAACACGGTGCTGGCACGCTGGAACGCGGCGACGCGCAGTGTGGAGACGGTGCGGCTGGATGGGTTGACGAAGACCTATCGGTACCGGCCGGGCCTCTCCCCTGACCCCTCCCCCATGGGGGGAGGGGAGAAGCGCCCTCTCCCCCGGCCCCTCCCCCTCAGGGGGAGGGGGGAAGCTTCCTCCCCCTCCCCCTTTGGGGGAGGGGGTCGGGGGGAGAGGGAATCGGCCGTAGTGCCTTCGCTCATCCATTACGGCGAGGGCAACACCCTGCGCACCGGCGCCCAGGTGGAGAACGCGGGGCTCGTGAGCCACCGCGGGACCTTCCGCTGGGCCAAGCTCGACATCCTGCGCAACAACAATCGGGCGCGGCGCATCAACGGCTCGCTCGTCACCCCGCGCCAGGCGGCGGAGGACCTGATCGGCCAGGTCCTGCTGGCGGCGGGCGGGGGCGGCGAGGAGCTGGTGGTGACCCTGCCGGTGGAGTCCTACGACACCTATGTGGACTGGCTCCAGGGGGCGGTGCTCCAGAGCTTTCGCGGTACGGTGCGGATGCTGGATGAGGCCACCGCCTGCATCCTGGGCTACGACACCCATGTGCGCGAGGGGCAGGTCTATGTGGTCTTCGACTTCGGCGGCGGTACCCTGGACGTGTCGCTCATAAAGACCCGCGACCTGGGGGCCGGGGAGACCCGCCCCTGCGAGGTCCTGGCGCGCGCCGGGGAGGAGATTGGCGGCTCGCTGGTGGACCAGTGGCTGCTCAAGGAACTGCAACAGGCCCAAGACCTGAGCGACCAGGACGTGGCCGACGTGGGCACGGCCCTGCTGCACGCCATCGAGGACGCCAAGGTGCGCCTGTCCGGCGACGAGGCGCGAGTGGAGGTCACCCAGTTCAATGATCTCACCGCGCGCCTGATCGGCCACGACTTCACCGCCGACGGGCTGCGCCGGACCCTGGAGACCGACCGCCCGGAGTTGCGGGGGCTCAGCCTCTACCGGCTGATCGCCCGCACCCTGGAGCGCGCGCTGGAGGGCGCCCAGGAGCGCTACGGCATCAAGAAGTCCGAGGTCCGGGCGGTGTTCATGGCCGGCGGCTCCAGCCTGTTGCTCGGCGTGGCCGGGGTGCTGCGCAACCTGTTCCCGGACTGCCCGGTCCATTGCGAGGACCCCTTCGAGGCCATCGCCCGCGGCGCCTGCCGCTATGCCGGGGAGGACATCAACCTGGCCCTGGTGCATGACTACTGCCTGTCGAGTTGGGACCGCGAGCGCAAGGACTATGTGCTGGTCCCGGTGGTGCCCAAGGGCACCCGCTACCCGACCGAGAAGGCGACCAAGGCCCTGTTCGTCAACGCCGCCTGCGAGGGCGCCACCCGCCTCGGCCTGGTGGTGGTGGAACGTTCCGCGATGCTGCGCCCCGAGACGCTCTATGAGGTGGACGGCGGCGCCCTCAAGGCGGTCGGCACCCAGCGCCGCGAGGACATCGCCCTGCGCGAGCTCAACCCCGGGGACCGCGAGTTCATCCACCTGGACCCGCCCGGCACCGTCGGCGCCCGGCGCCTGGTGGCCGGCTTCGGGGTGGACGCCAACAAACGGCTCACCCTGTCGCTCAAGGACCTGGAGCCAGGCAACCGCTCCTATGTGCAGTTGTCGAGCGGGGAACGGCTGGAGTTGCCGATCAAGGAGGTGCCGTTTGTCGCGCTCTAACCCTCTCCCCCCGGCCCCCTCCCCCTCGGGGGGAGGGGGAGGCGCCCGCAGCGAGCTCCGCGCCTCTTTCCCCCCTCCCCCCTTGGGGGAGGGGCCGGGGGAGAGGGTGCGGGTCGCCGCCTACCTCCCCCGCTCCCGCGCCAACGGCCCCGGCCTGCGCTCGGTGCTGTGGGTGCAGGGCTGCCCGCAACGCTGCCCCGGTTGCTTCAACCCGGCGTTTCTGCCCTGCGACGGCGGCCGGGTGGTGCCGGTCGTCGCGGTTGCCGACTGGGTCTTGGCCGCGCCGGACACCGAGGGCCTGAGTCTCTCCGGCGGCGAGCCCTTCGCCCAGGCCGCGCCCTTGGCTGACCTGGCCGAGCGGGTCCGGGCGGCGGGCAAGGGCGTGCTGATCTTTACCGGCCACACCGCCGCGGCCCTGCGCACGGACACGGACGCCGACACCCGCCGGTTGCTCGCCGCCGCCGACCTGCTGGTGGCCGGACCCTACCGGCAGGAGTCCCCGATCCGCCACCCGCTGCTGGCGAGCGCCAATCAGGAACTGATCTTCCTGACCGGGCGCTATCGGCACGCTGAGTTGGGGCCGCGGCGCACGGAGTTTCGGATCGGGGCCGATGGGGCTATGACCGTGACCGGATTTCCCCTCTCCCCCTCTCCCCCCGACCCCCTCCCCCTCGGGGGGAGGGGGAGACCCGCGGCCATCTTCCTCCCCTCCCCCCGAGGGGGAGGGGCCGGGGGAGAGGGGAGAAGCCGGCAGCAAAGTGCTTTCATGAGGACAACCAGATGACTTTCGCAGAAGACCTGAAACTCCACTTCGACGCCCGCATCGCCATCGTCAACGTGGTCACCACCGAGGAGGCGCGCGTGCTCGCCGAGATCGAGGCCCTGTGCCGCGGTCCCGGCTGGCCGGCGGACGAGGGGCTCTACACCTGGGATATCGCCGACCAGTTCACCTGCCTCAAGCCCGCCAAGGTGCCCTTCGACGACAAGCGCGAGGCGACCCCGGACACCATCCTGCGGATGCTGCGCGACTACCCCGGCGGGGCGACCTTCGTGCTGAAGGACTTCCATCAGGTGTGGGAGGCCAAGCGCGGGACCCTGCGCGGCCTGCGCAACCTGGCCGCCAGCCTGCCGGCGCGCAGCCCGCGCAAGAGCATCCTCATCACCACCCCGGAGCATTGCCTGCCGGCGGAGCTGAAACACGACCTGCCCGTCCTGGAACTGGCTAAGCCCGACGCGGCGGAGATGGACGCCCTGCTGGAGCGCACCGTCGGCGACGTCGGCGCCCTGCGCCAGGTCACACCGGGGCTGCGTGCCAAGCTGGTGGAGGCGGCGCTCGGCCTCACCAGCACCCAGGCGCGGCGGGTCTTCCAGAAGGCGGTGGTCAGTGGCCGCGGCGGGCGGCTCGACGAGCGCTGCATCGACCTGATCGTCGAGGAGAAGCGCGCCATCATCCGGGAGAGCGGCGCCCTGGAACTCTATCCCTTCGTTGAACAGGAGGACCGCATCGGCGGCCTGGAATCGCTCAAGGACTGGCTGGCCAAGCGGCGGCTCGCCTTCAGCGAGGCGGCGCGCGACTACGGCCTGGACCTGCCGCGCGGTGTGGCCCTGATCGGCATCCCCGGCACCGGTAAGAGCCTGTGCGCCAAGGTTGCCGCCGGGATGTGGAAGCTGCCGCTGCTGCGCCTGGACATGGGTGCGGTATTCGGCGGCATCCTGGGGTCCTCGGAGAAGAACATCCGCGAGGCGATGCAGATCGCCGAGGTCATCGCCCCCTGCGTGCTCTGGGTCGACGAGATCGAGAAGGCCTTCGCCGGCTCCGCCGGTGACAGCGGCACCTCCAGCCGGGTGCTGGGCACCTTCCTCACCTGGATGCAGGAGAAGCAGACCCCGGTTTTCGTCTTCGCCACCGCCAACGACGTGGAGCGCCTGCCGCCCGAGTTCCTGCGCAAGGGGCGCTTTGACGAGCTGTTCTTCCTCGACCTGCCCACGGGGCGGGAGCGCGAGCAGATCCTGGAGGTGCACTTGAACCGCAAGGGCCTGCCGATGGTGCGCAGCCGTTTCGACCTGCCGGCCATCGCCCGCGCCACCGAGGGCTTCGTCGGCGCCGAGCTGGAGGCCGTGGTCAAGGACGGCATGTTCGCCCCCTTCATGGACGGCCAGCGCGAGATCGAGACCGAGGACCTGCTGCGCGCCGCCGGCGACATGGTGCCGCTGGCCAAGTCGCACCGCGAGCGCATCGAGCGGCTGCGCCAGTTGGTCCTGCGCGGGGAGGCGCGCAATGCCTCCAAGGTCGGGGCGGCGGATGAGGTGAAGGTGGAGAAGGTGCGGGGGGAGCGGTTGTTGGATCTCTAGCCTGCTCCCCGAATCGTATAGGGACTGAGAGTAGATAATCGATAGCTGGTGCTAATGGGGAGAGGCCAGCAGCGCAATCATGCTTATCAAGCCATTAAAGATCATCCGGGAGCACGCGCCCGGCCAATATGTTATTGAGCACCCGCTCGCGGTCAATCAGAGGGATGGCTCGATTTTGGTCTATGTCCCCGAAGGGGAGTTTGAGATGGGAGACGATCAGGATTCCGGCGGGGGGGTCGGAAGTGGCTGTCCCAAACATCGCGTTTATCTTTCGGACTTCTGGATCGGGGTTTATCCTGTGACCAATGTGCAGTATCTCAGATTCGTGGAAGCGACCGGGCATCGGGCGCCGGATCGAACAGATAGGGGAGATCCGATCTGGGTCGGTCGCAGCTTCCCGGCAGCGAAGGCCGATCACCCGGTAGTCGGCATTTCCTGGGATGACGCGCAGGCCTATGCAAAGTGGGCTGGTTGCGAGTTGCCCACGGAAGCGCAGTGGGAAAAGGCGGCACGGGGGCGTGAGGGCTTGATTTATCCCTGGGGCCGGGACTGGGACGCAAACAAATGCCGACACCTCCAAAACAAAGGTGGCGAGACCACCTGTCAAGCATACGACCATCCTGGCGGGGTATCCAGTTACGGGACTTACAACCAGAGTGGCAACATCTGGGAGTGGTGCGCGGATTGGCGGGAAGACGGCTATTACGGTAACTCCCCAGAGCGCGACCCAACAGGGCCGGAGACAGGCTCCGTACGTGTGATCCGTGGCGGGAGTTTTGAGCACTTAGATGAATTAGATTTCCGGGGCGCGACTCGTTTCGGGCAGTGCCAAAGCGATGGTCGCGTTTTCTCGCTTGGTTTTCGTATCGCGAAGAGCGCTTCGCTCTCCTGTTCTTCATGAACACCGACTCCGCCATCCCTAAGCACAGGGATCGGGAGAGAGTGGCTTCCAGAGCTAGCAACCAATGACCGAAGAAGAAATCCTCACCCTCCAAGACCTCTCCGTCTATCTCAAGATCGCCGAAAAGACCCTCTACGGCTACGCCCAGAAGGGAACCATCCCCGGCATCAAGATCGGCTCGGCCTGGCGCTTCCGTAAGGCCGACATCGACGCCTGGCTGGAGGATCGGCGCAAGCTCACCGAGTCCTCCCGCCGGCCCGCGAAGAAACCTGGGGGTGAACACCCATGAGCGCAGACGGCAGCGTGCGCCCCGGCGAGCGCCTGGGCGATTTCCTGATCGAACGGCCCTTGGGGCGCGGCGGCTTCAAGACCGTCTACGCCGCCCGCAACCTCAACCAGGCCGCCAACGGCTGGCCGGAGCAGGTGGCGGTATGCGTGCCCCACGCCCAGGACGAGGAGGCGCGCGAACTGCTGCGCAACGAGCTGCGGGTGGTGCGTACCCTGAACCATCCGAATATCGTCCAGGAGCTAGGCCTGGCGGAGTCCGACGGCGTGCTGTTCGCGGTCATGGAACTGGTGGAGGGTGAGCCGCTCAGCACCGTGCTGGCCCAGCGCGGCCCGCTGCCCCTGGAGGAGGCGATCGAGATCGTCCGCCAGGCCGGCGCGGCCCTGGACTATGCCCACGCCGGGCTCGCCATCCACCGCGACATCAAGCCCGCCAACCTGATGCGGCGTCCGGACGGGACCGTGAAGATCCTGGACTTCGGCCTGGCGCGGCTGATGGCCCACTCCCAGTACCGCGCGGCGACCCGGGTTGGATCGGTCGCCTACATGGCCCCGGAGCAGTTCTCCGGCGCTGCCGGGCTCAACGCGGACCTGTGGGGCCTGGGGGTGACCTTCTATCAACTGCTGACCAACACCCTGCCCTTCCCGGGCCGGGACGAGGGCAGCCTGGTGCGCCAGATCCTCTACGATCCGCCGGACCTGACGCCGCTCGCCACCGACGCCTTCGACCCGCGCCTGGCCCGGGTGATCGCCAAGGTGCTGGAGAAGGAGCCGGAACGGCGCTATCAGAGCGCCGCAGAGCTGCTCGCGGATCTCCGCGCCGCCCAGCGTCACGGCGCCCTGATCAACCATGTGGAGGGGCAGATCGAGGTCCACCTGCGCGCCCATTTCCCGCTGGTCTGTCTCCAGACCTACGAGGAGGAGCGGGCGCTCGCCTCGCTGCGGCGGGTGCGCGAGGCGATGGCCGAGCGGCGCCCGATCGAGCTGTTCGTCTGGAGCGCGACCACCGGGCTGTGCGACCGCGACGGCCAGCCGGTGGGCGGGTCGGGCGGCTCCCAGTCGCACGGCGATCCGCTGCTGGCGCTGGAGCACGTCTTCCGCGGTCCGGACGAGGCGATCTATGTGTTCCTGGACATGCACCGGCACTTCACCCCGGTGGTCGTGCGCCTGATCCGCGATGCCATCTGGACGGTGAAGCGCGCCCGCAAGAGCCTGGTCTTCGTCGGCCCCTCGCCGGTGATCCCGGAGGAGCTGGCGGCCGACGCCACCCTGCTCTTCTACCCGCCGCCGGAGCTGCCGGAGCTGGAGCGGCTGGTGGAGGACACCGCCGCGGACGCCGGCTGCCCTGAACCCGAGGGAGCACTCAAGGAGACCCTGGCGCGGGCGCTGCTCGGGCTCACCGGGCGCGAAGCCGAGCGGGTGCTGCGCCGCGGCATCCTGAGCCGCGGTGCACTGGACGCCAGCGTGGCCGAGGCGGTGCTGGCGGACAAGGAGCAGACGGTGCGCAAGGAGGGGGTGCTGGAGTTCTGCCGACCGACGGTGGGCTTCGGCGATGTCGGCGGGCTGACCGGGCTCAAGACCTGGTTCGGCAAGCGCCGCCAGGCCTTCGACCCCGCCGGCCGGCGCTTCGGGCTGCGGCCGCCGCGCGGGGTGGTGCTGGTGGGGGTGCCGGGCTGCGGCAAGAGCCTGACCGCCAAGGCCCTGGCGGCGGACTGGCAGGTGCCCCTGCTGCGCCTGGATTTGGGCCGGGTCTACGCCTCCCTGCTCGGCGAGTCCGAGGGACGGTTGCGCCGCGCCCTGCACACCGCCGAGGCGGTGAGCCCCTGCATCCTGTGGATCGACGAACTGGAGAAGGCCTTCAGCGGGCTGGGTCAGGCGCGCGACAGCGGCGTGGCCAAGCGGCTCTTCGGCACCTTCCTGACCTGGCTGGAGGACCGCCAGGCGGCGGTCTTCGTCGCCGCCACCGCCAACGACATCCAGCGCCTGCCGCCGGAGTTCACCCGCAAGGGACGCTTCGATGAGGTTTTCTTCGTCGGTCTGCCGGGGGCCGACGAGCGGGCGGGGATCTTCCGCATCCACCTCGCCCGCCGCCAGCGCGACCCGGTCGGCTTCGACCTCCCCGCCTTGGCGGCGGCGAGCGCGGGCTACTCCGGCGCTGAGATCGAGGCGGCCGTGGTCGCCGGGCTCTATCGGGCCTTTGCCGAGGACGCGCGGGAGTTGACCGATGGCGACATCCGCGCAGCCCTGGCCGAGTCGCCACCGCTCTCGAAGGCGCGGGCGGGGGAGCTTGAGTACCTGCAACAGTGGGCGGCGGGCAATGCAAGGGCGGCGTAGCACTCTGCGCCCTCTCCCCCCGGCCCCCTCCCCCTCGGGGGGAGGGGGGGAAGAGGCCATCCCCGCCACGCACCTCCTTTTCCGCTCCCCTCGGGGGGAGGGGGAGGAAGAGGGCGTTCTCGCCGCGCTCTCGGTCTCCTTCTCCCCTCCCCCTGGGGGGAGGGGCCGGGGGAGAGGGGGAAAGTGGGCGCCGAGCCCGCGGGAAAAACCCCAACCCCAACCAACAACCTACGAACATCGCCGCCGGAGGCCCAACCCATGTCCCATTTCACCCGCGTCCAGACGGTCATCCGCGACCAAATCCTGCTGGAGGACACCCTGCGCCAGTTGCACCACCGCTACCAGGCCGGGGAGCGCGTCCCGATCCGCGGCTACCAGGGCAACACCGAGTACGGCCAGGTCGTCATCGACACCGGCAGCCAATACGACATCGGCTTCCAACGCCAACCCGACGCGACCTTCGCCCTCTGCGCCGACTGGTGGGGGGTGCGCGGCAACACTACGCTGCGTGAGGAGAGCTTTGCCCAGGAACTGAACCGCACCTATGCGCACCTCGCGGTCAAGCAGCAGGTGCTGGAACAGGGGCTCATCATCGAGGAGGAGCGGGTGCTGGAGAATGGGGAGATCGAGATCCTGGTGTGCGAGCGATTCTGATGCAGTCTCTCCCCCTCTCTCCCTCTCCCCTCTCCCCCCGGCCCCCTCCCCCGGCGGGGGAGGGGGAGAAGGAGGAACCGTCCGTGGGGGTATCGACCCTGTGATTCCCCTCCCCCCGTGGGGGAGGGGGCCGGGGGAGAGGGCGAGGACATCCCACCTGAACTGAGGATCTGACATGGCGACAGACATCCAAACAACGCGCTACGGCACCCGCGAATGGCTGGACGACGGCTGCCCGCCGCCGCTGGCGGTCAACGTCCGGGACGGTTCGGTCATGGTCTATGTGCCGGCGGGTGAGTTTGAGATGGGCGACGGGCGGGACACGGATTACCTTAATTACCTTAAGCATCGGGTGCATCTGACGGCCTACTGGATCGGGGTCTATGCGGTGACCAATGCGCAGTACCTGCGGTTCGTCGAGGCGACCGGCCATCGGGTGCCGGACGAGGACTATCTTGGCCAAGCAATCTGGTCGGGGCAGAGTTTCCCGCCGGAGAAGGCCGAGCACCCGGTGGTGTGCGTCTCCTGGGACGACGCGGTGGCCTATGCGAACTGGGCGGGCGGCGCGTTGCCGAGCGAGGCGCAGTGGGAGAAGGCAGCGCGGGGACCTGCCGGGCTGATCTATCCGTGGGGCAACGCGTGGGACGCGCGCCGGTGCCGGCACGACGAGAACAAGGGCAACGAGACGACCTGTCCGGTGTCCGGCTATCCGGGCGGGGTCTGCGGCTACGGGACCTACAACCAGAGCGGCAACGTCTGGGAATGGTGCGCGGACTGGTACGGTAGCGACTACTACGGCAAGTCACCGGTGCGTGACCCCCGGGGGCCGGAGGGAGGCTGGGGCCGGGTGTACCGCGGCGGGAGCTGGTGGCACGTCGCGCCCGAGAAGGGGTGCCGGGGTGCGTGCCGCGGCTGGAACGACCCGCGCGACCGCTTCAACTACCTGGGGTTTCGTCTCGTGAGGCCAGCTTCCCCGTCCTTGCCTTCATGAACACCCTACCCGCTCATCCCCCACCCATCCCCCACAAGGGGGGCGGTGGCCCGCGTGCCGCCGGGCCGCCCGCCGGTAGGCGAGGCGGCGCGGCGAGCACGCGGCCTGGCGCTGACCTGTGCGTTCGTACTTCATACCCCTCTCAGGGGAGGGTATGGGGAGAGAGGTCAAGACGGCCGCGGATGTCCGGCCTTATCATTAGCTGCATCACGAGAAGACGCTACGAGAGAGGAATCCATGGTCATCGTTGAAGATGTCTTGAAGACCGCACTCCGCTTGCCGGTCGAAGACCGGGCGGTACTGGCCGAACGACTCCTGGCGAGCCTGGACGACTTGGACGAGCACGAGTGGGACGGGCTCTGGGGCGAGGAGGTGGAGCGACGGCTCGCCGCCTACCGCAACGGCTCGGCCCGGGCGCGGTCGGCGGATGATGTGTACGCCCAGGCGGAGCGACTGCTGGGTGATTGAGGTCCGTTACCACGAGGCTGCCGAGGCTGAGCTGTACGAGGCGCTGGGCTTCCTGGAGCTTCGCGCCAAGGGGCTGGGTCGGCGCCTGCTACGCGAGGTCCGTCGCACCGCCGCCCGGATCGCCGAATGTCCATTGCTCGCACCCGAAATCCGCCCCGGGGTGCGCAAGCGAGGCGTGCACACTTTTCCGTACGCACTCGTTTATGCGATCGAAGACGACGGCGTCCTGATCCTGGCGGTCGCGCACGGGAGCCGCCGGCCGGATTATTGGGGCGGGCGATTGGCCGCCCCATGAACGCAGAGACCATCGAGGAGACAGACCCCATGCCGATGAAAAAGATGAGAATCACCATCAAGCGCGACGGTCGCACCGAGATCCGCGTGGAGGGCGGCGAGGGGGGTAACTGCCTGGACTTCACCAAGGCGATGGAACAGGCGCTCGGCACGGTCCAGGCGCGCGAGCTGACCGCCGACTATGAGCGGGAGCCCGAGCGGGTCCTGGTCCAGGAGACCGAAGGCGTGACCCTCTAGCCCGACGGGAGCCCCACCATGGCCAAGGCCTTCGTCAAGGACCTCGCGACCTATATCCGCGCCGGTTATCCCATCGTCACCATCGTCTCCAGCGAGGAGGACCGCGCCCTGGAACTGGTCGACGAACTGCTGCGCCAGAAGGAGATGTGGAAGCGCCCGCGCAAGCTCTTCGTGTGGTCGGTCTCGCGCGGCTTCGTGGACCCGCAGGGGCGCCCGGCGACCAAGGAGGATACCCGCCGGCCCGAGCGCGCTCTGGCCTTCGTCGCCGGGTACCAGGAGGGGGCGCTGTTCCTGTTCAAGGACTTTCACCCGTATCTCAAGGACAACGCCCCGGACGCCGCGCTCCTGATCCGGCTGCTGCGCGACCTGGTGCCGGAACTCAAGGGCTCGCCGCGCACCCTGCTGTGGCTCTCCCCGCTGCTGGCGATTCCGACCGAGCTGCAAAAAGACGTGACGGTGGTGGACCTGCCGCTGCCCACCGAGGACGAGTATCGCGAGGTGCTCAAGCGTCTGGTGGAGCAGGTGCGCGATAACCCGACGGTGACTTTGAGCCTGACCGAGGACGCCACGGACGCCATCGTCAAGGCGTGCCAGGGACTCACGCGCTCGGAGGCGGAGAATGCCCTGGCCAAGGCGATCGTCAGCCAGCAGGGACTGACCGGGGCCGACGTGAAATCCATCCTGGAGGAGAAGGAACAGATCATCCGCAAGTCCGGGATACTGGAATACACGGCGGCGGTGGAGGACTTCGGCGGCATCGGCGGCCTGGGTAACCTCAAGACCTGGCTGCGCCAGCGCAACGAGGGCTTCTCGCAGAAGGCGCGCGACTTCGGCCTGCCCAACCCGCGCGGGGTCATGTTGGTGGGGGTGCCGGGCTGCGGCAAGAGCCTCTGCGCCAAGGCGGTGGCGGCGGAGTGGCAGAAGCCGCTCCTGAAATTCGACCTGGGCCGGGTCTTTGCCGGGCTGGTGGGCGAGTCCGAGGAGCGTATGCGCAAGGCGCTGGCGGTGGCCGAGGGGGTGGCCCCCTGCGTGTTGTGGATCGACGAGTTGGAGAAGGGCCTGTCCGGAATCGGCGGCAGCGGCGACAGCGGGGTCAGCACCCGGGTCTTCGGTACCCTGCTGACCTGGATGGAGGAGAAGACCCAGCCGGTGTTCGTGGTGGCCACCGCCAACGACATCTCCCAGCTTCCGCCCGAACTGCTGCGCAAGGGCCGCCTGGATGAGATCTTTTTTGTGGACCTGCCCACCGCGCGCAACCGCGCCGAGATCCTGATGATCCACCTGGGTCGGCGCAAGCGCGTACCCACCGACTACGACCTCGCCGGTGTCGTCCGCGCCACCGAGGGCTTCAGCGGGGCGGAGCTGGAAGAACTGGTCATCAACGCACTCTACGAGGCGTATGCGGACCCGGGGCAGGAGTTGCGCACCGAGCATCTGCTGAAGTCCGCCGGCGAGATCATCCCGCTGGCCCGCTCCCGGGCGCGGGAGGTTGCGGCGCTGCGCCAGTGGGCGCAGACCAACTGCCGCCAGGCCGCGGAGGCCGCGGCCGACGAGCCGCCGGTCCCAAGCGACACCGTTGCCGGGCGCCGGGCGCGGATGGTGGATTTGTAGCGGGGCGCTGTGCGGCCTTCGCCGCCTGGAGTCCAAGGCTTACCGCGAAAATCGCGCCGGGAGCGCGCTCCAAGTCTCCCTCCCCCGCTGGGGGAGGGCCGGGGAGAGGGAACGGCCATGGCGCCCGCACTTTCATCTTTCGGGGTGGCGCGGGCGCCATGGCCGTTAGCCTTGGAGCGCGCCAAGGCTGAAGCCTTGGACTCCAGGCAGAGGGGACGTGGTCGGCGAGCGCGCCTTAACTCAATTGCAGTGAGCCTCCAGAGGGGGGCAAGGCGGCGTCACTGCGCGACCGGAGTGAGCCTCGGGTCGACGGCCGCCTTCCGAGGAGACGCCTGGGGCCGCCCTGCGGTCGCAACCCGACCGGCCCGACGCGCCCACGGTCGGCGGCGCAGCCAGGAATAGAGTCCCGTGACGGTCAATCCCATCAGAAGCAGGGCGGACACCAGATTCAGCACGCCTGACCAGGCGCCCGCCCAGGTGCCTTCGTGCACCGCGTCCACCCAACCCGGCGACCCGGTGAGCGCGACCTGGCCGTTGGATTGGACCACATGGACCAACTCGCCCGCGGGTGAGGCCGTCTTGACCATGGCGCTGCCCGCCTGAAAGCGCCGTGCCATGACGATCTGACCGTCAGCCGGCAGCGGCACCGCCTTGATCGCCTGCGCCAGGGAGATAGGTTCACCGGCTGTGAGGGCGGGGACTGCCGGCTTACCGACGTGCAGCGTCATCAGCAGTCCGGTGACCGGCAGCAGCGCGAGCAGCGGGAACGCGAACCACCCCAGGCCGCGGTGCCAGCCCCCGAGCGTGTTGCGCAGCCTGGGCAGACCAAACGCGAGTCCGGCGAGCAGGAGTGCGACCATGGCATAGGTGGCGATTTCGACCAGCAAGCCGGCACCGATCAGCAGATTCTTGTGAAGATTGAGCGCAAAGGCGAACAGGTCAAAGCCCTGGCCCGCGGCGGCAGTCCGCGTTGCGACATCATAGGTGCCCGCCACGGCAGGGTCTTTGGACTTCAGGTCGATCGAGCGCCCGTCGGCCGAGAGACTGACCGCGGCCGCCCGCCCGGCCGGATCGATGGCATCGAGCGCCGCGGCGAGCGCGCCGACGCTGACCCGGGGGGTGGACTGCGCGGCGCCGTCGGTACCCAGGATCGGCTTGAAGGCGAGGATGGCCCCGGACAGCAGGATGAGCAGGAAGACGGGGGCCAGGATCAGGGCCAGCCAGCGGTGAGCGACCAGGAGCGGGCGCTTGAGTTGTTTCAAAAACATGTTCGAGGTCCTCGGCATGGTTGAACAGTCGTTCCTGCCGGTGCAGCAGGACTGCCGTTACCTTAGCCGGGGTCCGCGTTAACCTGGGTCAGTCTGGTGTAAAGACAGGTAAAGATTTGAAAGAAGCGGTTAATGCCCTTGGCTTTCAGGCGCGGGGCGCGATGATGGTCGACTCCCATGACAAGTGCGGCGGGTGGCGATGATGACGAAGGTCTTATTGGTCGATGATGACCGCGAACTGGGCGAGATGCTGACCGAGTATCTCGACCAGGAGGGTTTCGCGGCCACGGCCGTGCAGGATGGCGAGACCGGTGTGCGTGCGGCCCTGTCGGGCGCCTATGCGATCGTCGTGCTGGACGTGATGATGCCGGGCTGCAACGGCATCGAGGCGCTGCGCCGCATCCGGGCGCAGGACCGCCGCCTGCCGGTGCTGATGCTCACGGCGCGGGGTGACGACGTGGACCGCATCGTCGGACTCGAACTCGGCGCCGACGACTATGTGCCCAAACCCTGCACCCCGCGTGAACTGGTCGCGCGCATCCGGGCCATCTTGCGGCGCACCCAGGTGCAGGAACCCGACGGCGCGTCTTGCGGACCGCTGACGGCCGGGGCACTGACCCTGTGGCCGGAGCGGCGCAGCCTGGAGTGGCAGGGCCAACCGCTCGAACTCACCAGTACCGAGTTCAATCTGCTGGAGGTGCTGGTGCGCAATGCCGGCCGGGTGGTGAGCAAACAGGAACTCTCGCAGCAGGCCCTGGGCCGTCCGCTGGCCCGTTATGACCGCGGCATCGACGTGCACCTGAGCAGCATCCGGCACAAGCTCGGACTCGATGCCGAGGGGCGTTCGCCGATCCAGACGGTGCGCGGCCTGGGCTACCAGTTGGTCCGGGAGTAGCGTCCATGGGCCGTCTGTTCTGGAAGTTCTTTTTCGCCTTCTGGTTGGCCCTGCTCGCGGCCGGCCTGGGCGCGGCGACCCTGTTCCTGCTCCACCAGCAGGCGCTCATCGAGCGCGGGCAGGACCTGGCGGGCGGACCCCGCACCGCCTTTCTGGTGGCGGCGGCGGCGCAGGTCTTCCAGCACGGCGGCAGCGCGGCGCTGCGCGGTTTCCTGGAGGAATCACGCGCCCTGCACGTCGGCGCGCAGGTCTATGTCGTCGATGATGCCGGGCATGAATTGCTGGGGCGCGGCGTCCCCCCGGACCTGCTGACGCAGGCCCACCGGCTGGCGCAGGAGGGCCAGGAACCGCGCATTGCCCGGGTGGAACGGATGGCGGGGCGCGACTATCTGGTATTCCTGCCGACCGATGGTCGCGAGCCGCTCCATCACATGCCGCTGTTGCTGCTGATCGGCGTCGCCGTCCTGGCGAGCCTCGCCTTCAGCGCCTGGCTCGCCTGGTATCTGTCGACCCCGATCCGCCACCTGCGCGGCGCCTTCGACGCCGCGGCGGCGGGCCGGCTCGACACGCGCATCGGCGCGCGCATGGGGCGACGGCGCGATGAGATCGCCGACCTCGGGCGCGATTTCGATCGCATGGCCGGGCAGTTGCAGACCCTGGTCAACTCCCAGCGGCGGTTGCTGCACGATGTCTCCCATGAACTGCGCTCGCCCCTGGCGCGGCTGGAGGCCGCCATCGGCCTGGCGCGGCAGCGGCCGGAACGGCTCGCCGAGACGCTCGATCGCATCGAGCGCGAAGCGGGGCGGCTCGATCAACTGGTCGGTGAGATCCTGACCCTGGCGCGGATGCAGGCCGGGATGGCGAGGGTCGCGGACGAGGAGATCGACCTGGTCGAACTGGTGCGGGAGGTCGCGCGCGACGCCCGGTTCGAGGCGCAGCCGTGCGGGCGCGAGGTCGGGTTCGTCGGCACGGGCGAGGCACCGGTCACCGCCAACGTCGAGCTCCTGCACCGCGCCCTGGAGAATGTGGTCCGCAATGCGGTCAAGTTCACCGCGGTCGGGAGCAGGGTCGAGGTGCAGATCGCGCGGCGCCCCGATCCCAACGGGGCACCCGAGCGGCTGCTGGTGAGCGTCTCCGACCGCGGACCCGGTGTTCCCGAGGGGGACCTGGAAGCCATTTTCGAGCCCTTCTTCCGCAGCGAGACCAGGACCCCGACCGCCGGCTTCGGTCTGGGGCTGGCCATCGCCCGGCGGGCCATTGAGGCGCATGGGGGGACTATTCGCGCCCGCAATCGGCCGGGGGGCGGCTTGACGGTGGAGATCGTGATGCCGGGGGTCGCTTGCGGCTGACTGCCAGGAACAGATAGGAAGGGTTTCATAGCGTCTCGACCTCGAAGCCGACCAGGGTGCGGCTCTCCCGGCTGAACTCGATCCCGATCAGATGGATGGGCTGGCCCGCCGCCCGGTATTTGTCGACATAGCCCCGCTCCTTGATCTGTTGCAGTGCGCGTCCCGCGGGTTCCGACTCGACCACCTCCAGATTCGGATAGCCCAGTTGGATTCTCTTCCTATACGGGGCACCTGGAACCTGCCACCGGGCCCTGGCCTCAGTGATCCGAGCGCTTGAGCCAAGCCTTGATCAACTCGGGGTCGAGCCCGCGTAGGCGATCCTCCGGATCGAGGCCGCGCAGACGCTCCTCCAGATCAAGACCGCGCAGTCGCTCCTCGGGTGCCAGCCCACGCAGGCGCTCCTCAGGCGTCAGCCCAGCCAGACGCTCCTCCACGTCCAAGTGTGCGAGCGCCGCAGCGCGCAGTTGGGGGGTCAACGCGGCCAGGTCACGGGCAATCAGTTCGTAGGTATCACGCATGAAGTCATCGACGGTGTAGGCCATGTCAGGCACCTCCAGGCGATAGGCAGTGGTTAGATGATGTTGCAACAGTTGTCCGAGTGTTCCGCGTTCCGATAGGTGACATAGTGCCCCGTCAGTTCCTCCAGCGCCCAGATATCGAGTGCCTCATGGTGCGATTTGTAGGTCAGCAGGTTGTGTGCGGCCAGGGTCTCCAGACCGTCGGGCAGACCGGCGAGGTCCTGCGCTTGGGTACTGGTGGCCTCGCCCGACTATCGCTCGATGATGAGGATATCGAGGCGCTGGCTCTTGAGCGCCAGCTCTTGTTCCAGTTCCACCCGCCAGGGGCGACCGGTGAAGAGGTCGGTCAGGACCATGCCGAGCAGGCGGTGCCAGGGGGTCGTCGTGTTCATGGATGGATGGTCGCGCGAGCGAATGGACGCAACAAAGAGACATAAGGAGGCCATCATGCCCTGGAACATCGCGCAAGAGTCTCCCGTTCCCAGGCGCCGCGCCTCGGCAAGCAACCGCTGTCAGCCCAAGGCGCTGGAGTCCAAGGCTTCAGCCTTGGAGGGGCGCACCAAGGCTGAAGCCTTGGACTCCATCTGGAAACTGTCCCCCGGCACCCGCACGAAGTCCATCCCGGTCTTGGGCTCGGTCCAGGTCGCGGCCGTCGCGGGGGCCGGCGCCGTCCCAACCCCCCACAACCGCGCCTGAAACCCCCGCACCGTCTGCGGTCGCTTCTCCGGGACGAGGGCCAGGGCCTCGCCCAAGGCGTCGCTCAAGTGCCGGGAGGCGCCGAAGGCCGCGGCGGGCTTGAGTACATCCAGATCGCGGTGCGGTGTCTTACCGCGCGAGCCTGAGGGCCGCGCGCGGGCTCGGTCCGCGCAGCGGACCCTACGGCTGGCCGTTGGCCTGGGGCCGGTTGGGTGGATTGTAGTGGCTGGCCGGGGTTGAAGACCAGAATTTCACGGGACCGCACCCGTGACAGTCTCGACCGATCGCTGGTGCTACGATGCCCGCGGTCGGACGCGAGCGGCCGTCTCGCTGACCCTGCCGGTCTGCAGGACGCGTTCAGCGCCCGCGAAACCGCGGCTTGCGGTGCGCGAGGAATGCATTCAGCCCCTCGGTATAGTCGTCCGAACTGAAAAAGCCGAAACTGTCGTCCAGTTGCGCCGCGCTGTATTGTCCGCCCTGATCGGCCAGCATCCGCAGGTTGCGCTTGTTCAGGCGTGCCGCGAGCGGTGAACCCGCCAAGAGGGCCCGTACCACCTCATCGATCAGCGCATCCAGCCCGTCGGCGGCGGACACGCGCTGCACCAGGCCGGCGGCCAGGGCCTCGTGGGCGTCCAGCAGGCGGCCGGTCAGCAGCAGGTCGGAGGCGAGCGCGATGCCGACCAGTCGCACCAGCGGCACCAGTTCCGGCAAGGCGAGCGGGAAGCCGAGCTTGCCCACCGGCGCGCCGAGCCGACTCCCGGGCGCGGCCAGGCGCAGGTCGCAGACGCCGGCGATCTCCAGCCCGCCGCCCACACAACTGCCCTCGATGGCGGCGATGACCGGTTGCGGGGCCTCGCGGACGGCCCGCAGCGCCGGCTCGATCACCTCCAGGTGGTAGCGGCGTCCGGAGGCGAGATCGAAGCGCTGCTGGGGAAATTCGGTGATGTCGGCACCCGCGGCAAAGTTGCCGCCGGCGCCGCGCAGCACAATGCAGTGGATGTCGTCGCGCCCGGCCAGGTCCTCGAAGGTCTGGCGCAGACGCTGCCACATGTCGACGCTCAAGGCGTTTTGCCTGGCCGGCGCGTCGAGCGTGACACGGGCCACCGGGGCCTGGGTTTCGCATTGGATCGTCATGACCTTAGATTTCCGGGAATACTAAATCCACAGATGAACACAAATGAACACAGGTTTTCTTCAAATTGTCATGGGCTTATTGCTATTGTCACAATCACCGGCAGGGTAAGTCCCCGGCCAGGTGTAAGTCAATGAATTATCTGTGTTCATCTGTGTGCATCTGTGGATAACTACTCTTTCCAGGGCAATGGCTCACGCCAGGATCGGCCGCGTGCGGGACCGCCGGCCGCGTGGGGAAAATTCAACAGGCAGTGAATAGGTTACGGGCGATCCTAGCCGCTCGGTCGGCGACGGTCAAGGTGGACGCGGTGCGCCCCGTGCCGGACCAAAGTGCCGCGCGGCCCGCGTAGGGTCCCCTGCGCGGACCGGCGGTGCTGGGGATCCACGAAGGTCGCGCCCGGACGCGCGGTCGCGGTCCGCACAGCGGACCCTACGGCGCGTCGGATGCCGCCCTGCCCCTGGATGCGCTGCGGCTGCCGGAGCGCTTCCGGATTGCCTATTGGGATGCTATGACGGGGCGAAGGTGATCAATCCCTTTTCGGCCTGAAAGACAACGCCAAGGACGTGGCACTCCTGATCCGGCTGCTCTGCCGCTGCAGAAGTCAGGTCAGACGAAGTTGAAAAAAACCCCAGCCATTTGAAACGGTTTGTTTCTTGAAGCTTATCATGTTATAATGTTGATAAGTCTAATCTATTCCCAAGACAGTCAGGCCATCTAGTGCTACACTCGCGACCCGCAGAAATCAATCTTTGCAATCGGTTTCTCTTGCCGGACGATACCGCCGCCGTTTTATGGGACATGGACGGGGTGCTGATCGATTCCCTGTCTTTTGCGATACAGGCGTCGCGCCGCCTGATCATGGAACGTTATGGCAGTCAGGTGAGTGTCGATGCGGATTTTCTTAAGAGCGTATTCCCGCTCGATCCGCCCGCGTACTGGCGGGCGATTCTGGCCCACCTGCAAGATCAGTGCGGCGCACCGCTTCCCTCGACAGATGCCGAGACGATGTGCGAGGACTATTTGGCCGCGCGCCTGACGGCGACCTTTCCCATCCTCCCGGGAATTCCTGACATCCTTGCCGACCTTGCCCGCCGGGCGATCCCCTGCGCGGTGGTCTCCAATAATCCGCTATCCCAGACCATCGCGATACTGAACAACTGCGGGCTGCGCGACAGCTTTTCGGTGATCGTCGGCAACGACGACCCCGCTTTGCGGAAAAAGCCCGCACCCGATACCTACCTCTTCGCGGCCAAACAACTCGGCCTTGACCCAACCCGCTGCGTTGTCGTCGAGGACTCCATCCTTGGGGTAGCGGCCGGCATTGCCGCCGGATGCCGAACGATCGGGGTCGCCACCGGCAGCGCTGATACCGGCGCACTCGAAGCCGCGGGAAGCGCACGGGTCTACTCCAGTTTCCGCGAGAACGTTGCCGATCTCAGATTCGGCGATGTCAGAATCAAGCAGATCGTCACCCTCAATGAGTTCCTGAGTCACATGGTCGAGCACATCGCCTGGCGACTCGGCACCTCGATTGATTTCGCTTGGAATAACAATGACTCCAGGGCCGCCGGAGCACTCCTCGGCACGGCGCTGCGTCGCTTCCCGCTCAAGACCGCCAGCGCGGCCTGTCTGGGCATGATCGATGACGGCAGCGCCGAGGTCCTGGTGGATACCGGTCGTGCCCCGGGTGTCTTCCACCTTAATGCTCAAGGCGAGGTCGCGCTCGACTGGTTCTTGTCTCTGCGTTGCGAACAACTGTCTAACGGTGCGCCGCTGCAGGAATTCCTCGCCGGACTCGCCGAAGGTCTCCAGGCAGCGATCGATGTCACGATCTGCAGCGCGGAGGACCCGCATCACACCTGGGAGGGCGTGTTTCGCGCCGTTGGCATCTCCCTGAGTCGGATTTTCGGACCAGTACGCCCAGTGCACGCTGCGCCGACCACGGATGGCCAAGAGAATACCCGCGTGCTTGGTGACCTCAGGGTCCACAGCGTCGGCAGCGACCTCTGTGAAGTGACGCGGCGCACCGCCGAGAGCGAGGTCTCGCTGGTCATTGATTTCGCGCGCCGGCAACCTTCTGCTATTCATTTGCAGGTCGGCCCGTCGATATGTACCGAGGGCTTCAGCGAGCTCCTGCTGGCGCTGGCCGACAATGCCGGGTTCACGCTGCAGCTTTCCTTTACCGCTTCGGTGATTACGTCATCGCATGTGCTTTTTGAGGACGTCGCGCTCGTCATTGGCCGCGCCCTGTTGGAGTTGCTGGTCATTCGGATGATGTCGCAGGGGACTGACGGCGCAGGAAGCAACATTCATACCGCCGCCGATCTGCAAAACCTGGCCGTCGGTGTTGCCTTGAGCGTCGAGGGGAGAAAATTCTGGTCCTTCGTACCCTTTGGCGAATCCTATAGCCAACTCAGACGCCGCATTCTCGTGGGACAGGACGTCTTCGGCACACTGCGGTCGGAAGATCTGGATGATTTCGTCGATGGTCTTGCCGGCGGGCTTGCGGCAAGTATCATGATCCACATTCGCCGGCCGGTATCACCGGATGAAACATGGTTGGGCGTGTTCACCGGTCTCGGCAAGGCGATTGCCGAGGCCTTCCTTCCCAATCCGTTTCGCCGCGGAGTACCCCCTGGGGTGAAGGCCACCCTGTCATGACGCCCGCTGAGCCTCGAACCGAATTATCGACAACCATGATCCCGACCGTAAACCCTTTCGTCGACCAGGCCCGAGAGTTCCCGACGCTATCGTGTGGGATAGACCGGGCAGACTTTCTGCGTTTGGACCTGAGCGAGAGCATGATGGCAGCGCCGCCGCTGGTGCGCGATGCGATTCTGCGCGTCATCGACTCGCAGCGCTTTTCAGCCTATCCGGACGATTCACCGCTCTATCCATTATTGGCGGATTATGTCGGAGTTTCACCGTCGCAGCTTCTGGTCACCAACGGCTCCGACCACGCGATACAACTGATCCTGCGGGCCTTTCTGTCGCCCGGCGATCAGTTGCAGGTCATTGACCCCTCATTTCCGATCTACGCGCACGTCGCCCGGACCCTTGGCGCCGAGGTCCGTTGCGTACCGTTGGAAAGCGATTTTTCGTTCAGCGCAGAGCGATTCATCGAAGCGATGGATCAGGGGCCGCGGCTCTGTGTCCTGGTCAATCCGAACAACCCGACCGGAACCCTGATCCCACTGGAGTCGATACGCGCGGTAGCGGCCGCGCGGCCTGGTCCCTTAATCGTCGATGAGGCCTACTACGAGTATGCCGGCATCACCGCGGTATCGCTCCTTGCCGCTCACCCCAATATCATCGTTACACGTACGTTTTCCAAGGCCTTCGGCTTGGCTGGTTTGCGGCTTGGCTATGTTGTGGCCCACCCCGAGATCGTTCGGCAACTGCGTAAACTACGCCTGCCGTTCGATGTCAACGCCTTTGCCGTCAGTGCCGCGACGGGTCATTTTTCCGACCTTTCCATTATGCGGCGGTACGTTCGGGCGATCGTGAGCGAAGCGAAGCCGCAACTGCTCAGGTTCTTCGACGGCAGCGGCGTGAAGGTTTTCCCTAGCGCGGCCAATTTCGTGCTCGTCGACTTATCGCAGCGCGATCATGTAGTACAACGACTGCGAGCGAACGGCGTGCTGGTGGCGCCGCAGGCCCACGCGCGGCTTGCGTCCGCGGTGCGGATTGCAATCCCGATACCCGAACAGTTGTCCAGGTTCCAAACGGCGTTCACGAGCGCGCTCGACGCTTCCGCTTAACGAGAGCCTGAACCATGTGCAGGTCCGCGCACGAGAGTGGACAAGAGCCGGTGGGCCGGGACTGCCGCCTAAGAGGGAAATCGCGAAGATGCCGGCTTGGCCGGCACGGCCCTCGATCATCGTCCCGGCCAGCGGCCACCTTCTGGAGTCCAAGGCTTCAGCCTTGGCCCTGTACATCCAAGGCTGAAGCCTTGGACTCCGGCCCGGGGCGCCACCGCAAAAGCCGGCGACCTTGCTCCCGATCGTTGATAAGATACGTTTTTGCTTAACCGGCATCGCAACTGCCGCGGGAGACCGCCCATGAAAATCAACTATTTTGTTCTCGATGAGATGTCAGAGACCGATCGCCGCGCCCTGTGCCGCCGATCTGAGGCTGACATTTCCACCTTGGCCGCCACCGTGTCGCCGATCATCGACGCGGTCAGGGCGTCGGGGGACGAGGCCCTTTTCAAGTACACCGCCGAGTTTGACGGTGCGGACCTCCGTGCCAAGGGTCTGCGTGTCTCCGATGCCGAGATCGATTCCGCCATCGGGTCGCTCGACCCCTCGATCAAGGAGGTGCTCGACTATTCGGCGGCGAATATTCGGCGCTATCATCAGGCGCAGATGCCCGAGGAGATGTGGTTCGTTGAAATCGCGCCGGGAATTCTCGCCGGGGAAAAGGTGACGCCGATCACCTCGGTGGGGCTCTATGTGCCAAGCGGCAAGGGCTCATTTCCATCGGTGATGTTGATGCTGGGAATCCCGGCGCAAATCGCGGGTGTCCCTCGGGTCGTCGTCTGTACCCCCCCGCGTCCGGACGGCACTGTCGATCCCGCCACGCTGTATGCCGCGCGGATTTGCGGCCTGCACGACGTTTATCGGGTCGGCGGCGCTCAGGCCATTGCCGCCCTGGCGTACGGAACCGCATCGATCCCGCGGGTTGCCAAGACCTTGGGACCGGGAAACAGCTATGTCTCGGCCGCGAAACGAATCCTCTATGGGGTCGTGGACCCCGGTACGCCCGCCGGCCCCAGCGAGTCCATTATCCTCTGCGACGCAAATGTCGAGCCGCGCATCGCCGGACTCGACCTGCTGATCGAGGCGGAGCACGGACCGGACTCAACCGCACTGCTGGTAACGCATGACAAGAGGGTCGCTGACGAGGTCGCCAAGCTCCTCCCCGACCTCGTGTCCAAGCTCCCACCAAAGCGCCGGGAATATTGCGAGACGGTCCTTGCGGGCTACGGCGGCATCGTGCTCACGCCCTCCTTGGAGGAATCGATCGCGTTCGTCAACGAGTTCGCCCCCGAGCACCTGGAGGTGTTGGTGGACGATCCGATGGCGATACTCGGGGCAATCAAGAACGCGGGTGAGATCCTGTTGGGGCAGTTTACGCCCATTACCGTTGGGAATTTCTGCTTGGGCGTGAATGCGATTCTCCCCACCGGCGGATTTGCCAGATCGTTCTCGGCGGTCACAGTGCACGACTATCTGAAGCGCTCATCGATCGGCTATGTGTCGCAACTGGGTTATCCCGGAATCAGCCCCAAGGCCCAACAATTCGCAGAATATGAGGGTTTCGCGGCACACGCCATGGCGATCCGCGAGCGGAACATCTGACCCGGATCGGAAGTCCTTGCGGTTTCGCGAAGGTCGCGGCCGGCTGCGAGGTCGCGGTCCGCGCAGCGGACCCTACGACGCGTCGGCGGGTATAAGATCCCTTGCCGCGTCCGCCGGTTCGCGCGGCGTGCGCACACCTTAAGGGGGGATTTGAGATGGCATCCGACGACGATCGCGCCTACCAGGCGTGGCTGGCCGCCGCGGCACAGGCGTTGCGCGGCCAGACGCTCGACAGCCTCACCTGGCACACGCCCGAAGGCATCGCGGTCAAGGCGCTCTACCGGGCGGCAGATCTGGCGGGTCTCAAGTATTCCGACACCCTCCCCGGCCTGCCGCCCTTTGTGCGCGGCCCGCAGCCGACGATGTACGCGCAGCGCCCCTGGACCATCCGTCAGTACGCGGGGTTCTCGACGGCCGAGGAGTCCAATGCCTTTTATCGGCGCAGTCTCGCCGCGGGTGGGCAGGGCCTGTCGGTCGCCTTCGATCTGCCCACCCACCGCGGCCACGACTCCGACCATCCGCGCGCCGCCGGCGATGTCGGCAAGGCCGGGGTGGCCGTCGATTCGGTCGAGGACATGAAAATCCTGTTCGACGGTATCCCGCTCGACCAGGTCTCGGTGTCGCTGACGATGAGCGGGGCGGTGCTGCCGGTGCTCGCCGCCTTCATCGTTGCCGCCGAAGAGCAGGGGGTCGGTCGGGAACGGCTCACCGGGACCATCCAGAACGATATCCTCAAGGAGTTCATGGTCCGCAACACCTATATCTACCCGCCGGCCCCGTCCCTGCGGATCATCGCCGATGTCATCGCCTATACGGCGCAGGAGCTGCCGCGGTTCAATTCGATCTCGATCTCGGGCTATCACCTGCAGGAGGCCGGTGCCACCCAGGCCCTGGAACTCGCCTTCACGCTGGCCGACGGCAAGGAATATGTGCGCACCGCGCTCGCCGCCGGTATGGACCTGGACGCCTTCGCCGGGCGCCTGTCCTTTTTCTGGGCGGTGGGGATGAACTTTTATCTGGAGATCGCCAAGCTGCGCGCCGCGCGCCTGCTGTGGTGGCGGATCATGAATGACTTCGGCGCACGGCAGCCGCGCTCGCTGATGCTGCGCACGCACAGTCAGACCTCGGGTTGGTCGCTGAGCGCGCAGGACCCCTACGACAATGTGGTGCGCACCACAATCGAGGCCCTGGCGGCGGTGTTCGGCGGCACCCAATCGCTGCACACCAACGCCTTCGACGAGGCCATCGCACTGCCGACCGAGTTCTCCGCCCGGATCGCGCGCAATACGCAGCTCATCATCCAG
The DNA here is from genome assembly GCF_002813775.1 of Candidatus Thiodictyon syntrophicum. Taxonomy (NCBI): domain Bacteria; kingdom Pseudomonadati; phylum Pseudomonadota; class Gammaproteobacteria; order Chromatiales; family Chromatiaceae; genus Thiodictyon; species Candidatus Thiodictyon syntrophicum. The sequence continues at coordinate 2,945,470 of NZ_CP020370.1, read as the reverse complement.
GAGGAGACCCACATCGGCACCGTGATCGACCCCTGGGCCGGTTCCTATATGATGGAGCGGCTGACACAGGACATGGCCGATGAGGCCTGGGCCATCATCGCGCAGGTCGAGGCCCTGGGCGGCATGGCCAAGGCCGTCGACTCCGGCTGGGCCAAGCTGCGGATCGAGGCCAGCGCGGCGCAGAAACAGGCGCGGATCGACCGCGGCGAGGATGTCATCGTCGGGGTGAACAAATACCGGCTGGCCCAGGAGGCGCCGCTCCAGTACCGCGAGATCGACAACACCGCCGTGCGCGAGGCGCAATGCCGGCGCCTGGCCCAGGTCCGGGCGGGTCGCGACGCGGTGGCCGTCACCGCCGCGCTCGGTGCCCTGACCGAGGCGGCGCGCTTGGGGCAAGACAATCTGCTCGGCCTCAGCGTCCAGGCGATGCGTGTGCGTGCCACCGTCGGCGAGGTCTCCGACGCGCTGGAGACGGTATTCGGCCGCTTCCGCCCCCATACGGATTGCGTGACGGGTGTCTACGGCGCCGCCTTCGCCGGCGACCCCGACTGGGAGGAACTGAAGGCCGAGATCGACGCCTTCGCCGACGCCGCGGGCCGCCGCCCGCGGATCCTGGTGGCGAAGCTCGGCGAGGACGGCCACGACCGCGGGGCCCGGGTCATCGCCACCGGATTTGCCGACCTGGGCTTCGATGTCGACCTGGGTCCGCTGTTTCAGAGCCCGGAGGAGGCCGCCCGGCAGGCGGTCGAGAACGATGTCCACGCGGTCGGCGTGTCCACGCTGGCGGGCGCGCACAAAACGCTGGTGCCGCAACTGGTGGCGGCGCTGCGCGCCCAGGGTGCCGCGGACATCGTGGTGGTGGTCGGCGGTGTCATCCCGGCGCCGGACTATGAGGTCCTGAGGGCCGCCGGTGCCGCTGCCGTGTTCGGTCCCGGCACCGTCATCGCCGAGGCCGCCCGCGCCGTGCTCGCCGCCATCCGCGCGTCGCGCGGCCCCGGGGCGGCGTGACCCCCGACGCAGGCGCCGATGCGGCCCTGATCGAGGGTGTGCTCGCGGGCGACCGGCGTGCCCTCGCCAAGGCGATCACCCTGGTGGAGTCGTCGCGCCGCGATCAGCAAGACCGCGGGCAGGCGCTCATCGAGGCCCTGCTGCCGCACACCGGTCGGTCGCTGCGCATCGGCGTCAGCGGCGTGCCGGGGGTCGGCAAGTCGACCCTTATCGAGTCGCTGGGCCTGCACATCATCGGTCAGGGCCACCGGCTCGCAGTGCTGGCAGTGGACCCGACGAGCAGTTTGAGCGGCGGGGCCATCCTGGGCGACAAGACGCGGATGCAGGGGCTCGCGCGCGCCCCGGCGGCCTTCATCCGGCCATCGCCCGCGGGCGCCTGCCCCGGCGGCGTGGCGGCGCGCACCCGCGAGGCGATGCTCCTGTGCGAGGCGGCGGGCTTCGATGTGGTCATCGTCGAGACCATGGGCGTCGGACAGGCGGAAACCGCGGTCGCGCGGATGACCGATCTGCTGGTGCTGCTGCAACTGCCGCTGGCGGGCGACGGGCTGCAGGCGATCAAGAAGGGCATCCTCGAACTGGCCGACCTGATCGTCATCACCAAGTCTGACTTGGCCCCCGCGGCCGCCGCTGCCGCCCGGCAGACCCTCGCGGACGCGCTGACCATCCTGCGCCCGGCTTCGCCCCACTGGCAGCCGCCCGTGCTGATGCTATCGGCGCGCGACGGCGGGGCGGTCGCCGCGGTCTGGTCGCAGATCGAGCGCTATCGCGAGCTACAGTGCCGCGACGGTGCGTTCGAGCGGCGGCGACGCTCCCAGGCGCTCGACTGGATGTGGCACCTGATCGAGGAGCGGCTGCGCGCCGACTTTCGCGCGCATCCCGCCGTCGGCGCCCTGCTGCCCGACCTCACACGGGCCGTCTCGTCCGGTACCCTGAGCCCGACCCTGGCGGCCACCCGCCTGCTGACGCTGGCCCAAACCAACCGCGCCCCCGCCGCTCCGCCCCCAGGCGCGCCGGACCCGGACTGCCCCCGGTGCGACCCGTAACCACATCGTCATCGTTTCCTCGCGAACCTGAAACGCCGGGTCGCTATAGTCGATCCCGCCGCTTCTAACGACCCGAGGATGACGCATGCCAGCCATCGCCCCTGCATTACCCGCCCGGCGGGGAGAACGCCTGTTCGTGGATCTCGCGACCGCCGAGTTGGAGGTCCGCGAGGCCCAGTCACTGCGCTTTCGGGTGTTCGGCGAGGAACTGGGTGCCAGGCTCCAGGGGGGGGATCGCGGCCTGGATGTCGATGCCTTTGACGGCGTCTGCCAACACCTCCTGGTCCGCGAGGTGCAGACCGGCCGGCTGGTCGGCTGCACGCGCCTGCTGACCGATGTCAAGGCGCGGGAGCTCGGGGGTTTCTATTCGCAGAGCGAGTTCGACCTGGGGCCGCTGGTCGGACTCCCCGGGAGTCTGCTGGAGATCGGGCGCACCTGCATCGACCCGGAGTATCGGCAGGGCGCCGCCATCGCGGTCCTGTGGTCGGGACTCGCCGCCTTCATGCAACTGCACCGGTGCGATTACCTGTTCGGGTGCGCCAGCATCCCCTTGGGCGCCGACGATATCCAGGCCGCGGCGATCATGAACCGGGTGCGCCGCCAGGGCCTGACGGGACCTGAGTTGCGCGTGAGCCCGCGGGTCCCGCTGCGCAGCGCCCAGGTCCCGGGCGACGTCCTCGACGCGCCGCTGCCCCCCCTGCTCAAGGCCTATCTGCGCCTGGGCGCCCGGGCCTGCGGTGAGCCCTGTCGGGACCCGGACTTCGGCGTGGCCGACGTCCTGATCCTGCTGCGGGTCGCGGACCTCAACCCGGTCTATGCCCGGCATTTCATCGAGCGCCTGGGCGGCGCCTGAGGACCGATGAGACCAGCCCTGCACATCACGGTCGTCACCGAGACCTATCCCCCCGAGATCAACGGCGTCGCCAACACCATGCGCCACCTGGTCGCGGGCCTGACGGACCGCGGCCATCGGCTCCATGTCGTGCGGCCCCGGCAGGGGACCGATGCCGGGAGCGGCGACCCGCGCCCCGGCGAGACCCTGGTCCCCGGCCTGCCCATCCCGGGTTACCGCGGCTTGCGCTTCGGGCTGCCGGTCTTCGCGCGCCTGCGGCGGCTATGGCAGGTCGAGCGCCCGGACCTGATCTACATCGCCACCGAGGGTCCACTGGGGCGCGCGGCACTGAAGGTCGCCGCGGCGCTCGGTATCCCGACGGCGACCGGCTTTCATACCCAGTTCGAGCAATACAGCAGGCACTATGGGCTGGGGTTGCTGGCGCAACCCATTGCCCGGTCACTGCGGACCTTTCACAATCGTTCCGACGCCACCCTGGTCCCGACGAGCGAGTTACGCGACCGGTTACGCGCCCAGGGCTATACCAAGGTCCAGGTCTTCGGGCGCGGGGTCGACACCCAGCTCTTCTCCCCTACGCGGCGCCGCGCACCCTTGCGTGCGCACTGGGGCTGCGGTCCGGACGCCCCCACGCTGCTCTATGTCGGACGCCTGGCGGCAGAGAAGAATATCGCGTTGGTCCTGGAGAGCTTCATCGCCACCCAGGCGAGCCTTCCCAAGGCCCGCTGCCTGCTGGTGGGCGATGGCCCGGAGCGGTCCCGACTGGCGCGCCGCTTCCCGCAGTTTCACTTCGTCGGGGCCAAGGTGGGCGTCGAACTCGCCGAACACTATGCCAGTGCGGACCTGTTCGTCTTCCCGAGCCTCACCGAGACCTTCGGCAACGTGGTCCCGGAGGCCATGGCCAGCGGCCTGACCGTGGTCGCCTTCGATGCCGCGGCGGCCCACAACTACATCAGGACCGGGGACAACGGTATCACCGTCTATCCCTATGACGACCTGGCCTTCGTCAACGCCGTGGTGGCCGCGGCCCAGGATATGGAAAACCTGCCCCACTACGGGCGCAAGGCCAGGGCGACCGCCGAGACACTCGGCTGGGACCGCGTCATCGACACCGTCGAGAAGTGTCTGTTCGACGTGATCCAGCAACGCGCAACCGCGACCGGGCCGCAACACCTGGCCCCGACCCCGCAATGAGCGCGCGCCCCGCGGCCCACCGGTCCGGGACCTTGGTCAGCCGCCCGGGCGCCGGGCGGCATGGTCGCCAAGGCCCGCACCGGCTCCTCGCCGGGCGTGGGGTCATTGCGGTCGCGGCCCCTTGCGTGTTGCAATGCTGACCGCCGGGTTGTGGCAACGCGAAGACGCGGCGTGCCTGCCGGAGGGTACCAAGCCTTCCGCTACACTCTGGTTGCCTGGCCCGCGGCTGATCCAGGCAGGCCCTGCCTTGAGGGCGGTGTAAGGCGTCGGCAGCCGGATGGCGAAACAGTCCAAGGCGCGCCCCACCCGCGCGGGTTTCAATTTGCCTATGTATAGCAACGACCGCTTGGTCATCCTCGACGCCGACGGCACCACCGTGGATGCCTTCAGCGCCATCGACAAGACCTTCGCCATGCACGGTATGGACTTAGGTCCGCTTGCCCGCTTCCAGAAGCGCCGCCACGTGTTCAAGTATCTGGGCGGGATCAAGGAGTTCCCCCGCAATCTGCGCAAGCAGATCGCCCGGCAGAAGCGCTCACGGATCATCGCCACCCTGACCGAGGTCTACCGGGACGAAGGGCACCTCTATGACGGGATGGCGCAGTTGCTGGATCGGCTCGCGGGTCGGCCGGGCGTGCGGGTCGGGATCGTGACCCGCAACATCACCCGCGATCCGGTCGATACCCTCGAGGCCCTGTTCAAACGGGAGGGCTTCGACCCGGCCCGGTTCGACTTCCTGGTCCATTTGCCGCTGGCCCTGGGCAAGCTCGACGCCTTCCGCACCATCCGCGACCGCTTCGATGTCAATCCGGCGCTCGCCTTTGCCTGCGGCGACGAGGCCGCCGATTACCAGGCGGCAGTGGGCGCCGGTATCCATCCCTTCATGGTGTCATATGGATTCGAGGACTTCGAGCGGCTCACCGTGCGTCACGGCATCCCGCGGGAACTGATCTCCCGCAGCCCGGCGGAACTGGGCGCACGGATACTGCATACCCTCAGCCTCGGGGCCGTCGTGGCCTAGCAATTGTCGTTGTCGTTGTCGTTGTCGTTGTCGTTGTCGTAATCGTAATCGGATAAGCGATGTATTTTGGGGTGCGAGAGAATCCGGGGCGCTACGGTAACCTCGATTATGACGACGACGACAACGATTACGACAACGACAACAACGACAGGCACGTCGCAACAGGAGACGATGCCATGGCTCAGCCGTCGGGTGACGCGCGGGCTGCGATCCCTTAAACCTGGAGACTGTCGAGACATGTCGATGAAACAGAATCGAATCGTTGCCTTTCACCTCGTGCTGCTGGGCGCCTTGTCCTTGCCCGTGGCGGGTGCGACGAGTGAACCTGATTCGGGCCTGGTCGCCTGGATGGGGCGGCTCCAATACTATGTGCACAAGCTGGGTTTGGCGGTCAGTGCCCAGAACCGGCCGCTCCAGGGCTTTTATGTTCATGAGGTGGAGGAGGTGATCGAGGAGGTCGAGAAGATCGAGGAGTGCGACGGGATCGCGATCGGCAGACTCCTCACCGCCAACCTGACGCCCGCCTTCGAGGCCCTGGAACAGGCGGTCGAGGTGGGTGATCAGGGCCGCGTCGACACGGCCTACGATGACCTTCTGGCCGCCTGCAATCGCTGCCACAAGGCCGCCAACCGGCCCTATCTCCAGATTCAGCGGCGCACCGACAACCCCTATCTTCAAGACTTCAGCCCGGCCCCCTGAACGCAAGAGCGTCCCCAGCCGGGCCGCGCCCGCTTCAAGACGATGGTATTTCCTGGCGAGCTTGCCGACCTGGCGTGAGCAATGGCCGGATGTGGGTCGGCAGTTCGTCATCCGCCCGCAATGGTGCGGTCACAGAGGGTCGCTATCATCCCGCAAGGATGCGTCGCCCCGGTTTGCGATGGCTCGCGCCCCCCTGTGTTTCCCAATTCTTCGCGCCCTCTGGAGATCCCCATGCACCTCAAGGCCCAGCTCCCCGCGGCCATCGCCGCCGCCCTGTTCGCCGCGGGCCCCGTCCTTGCCGGCCAGGTTCAGCCGGAACCGGTCCCGGTCCCCGGGGCAACGACCAACCAGCCCAGCGTCGAGATGTCCGGCAATGAGGTCGACAAGCAACTGATCCTGTCTTCCGAGGCGGCCAAGGTGAACGGTACGCTTGAGATGACCGGCTACAATGTGCTGCTGCGCAGCGGCGCCGAGCTGCCACTGCTGGAGGCCAACGGCGGCATCCATGCTACGGCGAAGCTGAAGTTCGGTGCCATCTACGACATCCGCGACCAGCCCGTCCTGGACGGTGCCACGCCGCGCATCTCCAACGACAACGACTTCAACTCACTAATCCAGGGTCAGGACCAGCGGCTTTACCTGATCTCGCACTTCGAGAGCCGCCCGGGGGCCATCTATCAGACGCTGTTGAATCAGGGGTCCGACGGCACCCTCAGTCCCCAGGCCACCCGCTATGTCGACTTCAAGGGCTACCAAGGCGGCTGGGTCCACTGCGCCGGCAGCGTCTCGCCCTGGGGCACCCACTTAGGCAGCGAGGAGTACGAGCCCGATGCCCGCATGTGGAGCAGCCAGACCGGGGGTACCGACGCCTGCGCCAATGCGGACCCCGCCAAGCAGCGCCCCAGCAACTACGAGTCGGCGATGGTCCAGTATCTGGTGGACGGCAGCGACGCGCAGTACGCCCCCAGTTGCGCGAATGCCCGTGACCACATGAACCCCTACCGGTATGGCTGGCCGCTCGAGGTCGCCGTCGGAGCGGACGCTCTGGCGAGCGTCGCGAAGCACTTCGCCATGGGCCGCATGGCCAGCGAGCTGTCCTATGCCATGCCGGACGCCAAGACCGTCTATATCACCGACGACGGCACCAATACCATGCTGTTGATGTTCATCGCCGACACGGCGGGGGACCTGGGCGCGGGCACCCTCTATGCCGCCAAGTGGACCCAGCTCAGCGGCAATGAGGCCAAGGGCGGACGCGGCGCGATCTCCTGGGTCAACCTGGGTCACGCAACCTCGGCGGACGTCCAGGCCGCCATCGCCGGCCAGACCTTCGACAACCTCTACGAGGTGGGTGCGCTCAACAGCCCGGACGACGGCACCTGCGGGGCCGGCTTCACCTCCATCAATGCCGGTCACGGTGCGGCCAATCACGAGTGCCTGAAGGCCCGGGGCACGGTGAGCGACAGCCTCCTGTCGCGTCTTGAGACCCGCCGCTATGCCGCCATGCACGGGGCGGCGACCGAGTTCCGCAAGGTCGAGGGCTTCACCTTCAACCCGGAGCAGCGCGTCGCCTACATGGCCATCTCCGAGTTGAATAAGGGCATGGAAAACAACACCGGCTCCGATGTCGGCGGACCCAATCAAATCCGGCTCGCCAGGAACGATTGCGGTGCCGTCTATCAGTTGCCCATGGCCGGCCGGGTCAAGGACACCGCCGGCAACCCGATCGCCAGCGCCTATGTGGTCGTCCAGATGAGCGGCCTGCTCGCCGGTACCCCGGTGGCGGGAAGCCTCGATAAGGACACCGACAACAAGACCACCAACACCTGTAGCCTGAACGGGCTCGCCAATCCGGACAACCTGACCTACCTGCCCCGCTACAACACCCTCATCATCGGCGAGGACACCGGCAGCGGTCACCAGAACGATGCCATCTGGTCCTACGACCTGCGTGCGGGCAAACTGACCCGGGTCCTCACCACCCCCTACGGCTCTGAGACCACCTCCCCCTACTGGTACCCGGACCTCAAGGGTCACGCCTATCTGATGGGCGTCGTCCAGCATCCCTATGGCGAGTCCGATACCGGTGCGCCCGGCGCGAACGAGGATGCCAAGCACGGTTATGTCGGCTACTTCAAGTTCCCGGTCCTGAAATAGACAACGACCACGAGGATTCATGCCCGACATCGCTTTGGAGACACCCACATGCAAACCCGTTACCTCAAGCCCGGTCTGACCCTGGGCGGCCTGGCCCTGGGCCTCGCGAGCCTGGCCTTCGCGCCGCTGGTCAGCGCCGGCGCAGAGGCTATCGCCACGTCCAAGGTCGTCCTGTCCGTCGACCAGGTCATTGATGGCGCCCTGGGCACGGACCTGACCCTGACCTACGACTATGACCCGGCGGATGCCACCGTGGACCTCAGCAGCAGCGGCAACGCCTACGCCAACGCTGCCCAGGACCCGGGCAGCGCCGTGTCCGACACCCTGGGCGTCGGGATCTACGAAAGCCAGCAGAGCTTTTCCGAGGCGGGCGCCTATGCGCGCGTCGGCAGCGGCTTCGCGAGCCTGGCTGGTGAGGGATATCTCACCCTGAGGAACCTGAGCGCCGCCGCCATGCAGGTCGTCTTCGGCTACGAGATCGACCTGTCGGCCGAGACCAGCGTGACGCCGACCGGCTTTTCCGACGCCTACGCCCGGGCCATGGTGTGGGTCTTCGACGACACCTTTGCCGTGGACCTGACCAACCTGGTCGAGGCCGACTCCGCCAACGGCGCCCTGGACAGCGCCGCCTACACCGACAGCGGCACCTTCACGGTCGCCCTCGTCGGCAACGAGACCCGGGTGATCCGGGTCCAGACCCAGAGCCAGGCCCAGGTCGAGTTCGTACCGGAACCGGCCCCCCTGGCCCTGCTGGCGCTGGGGTTGGTTGGCCTAAGGATACGACGTCGCGGGATGCGGTGAACTGCGTCGGTGCCTGTCCACCCGACGGTCGGAACCCTGATCGAGGCCGTCATCGATCCCTGAGCATCGTAGGGTGGACAAGCGCAGCGCAGTCCACCGCGGCGGCAGCGCGACTGAGCGCTTGCGCAGTGTGGCGCACTCCTTCACGCAGTCCTCGCCCCTGGGCCCGACGATGCCATTGCGGCAGCGGACCCTCGCGACGCCCCTCAGGCCCTTGTGCGGCATTGCGCACTCGCCCAGGATGCGCATGGCGTATGATCGCAGCGTAACGTTACAACTGTCTTGTTACCGCCAGGCGAGCGCACGCCATGCCCATCCGCACCAAACTTGCCGGCGCACTGATCGCCATCCTGGTGGTCAATCTGGCCGCCAGCCTGTACGGGTTCCACCTGCTGACGCAGGCCTGCGAGCGGGAGGCGAGGGTCCGCGAGGCCAGCACCGCGATCGTCACCACGGCCCTCTCCGCGCAGGTCCACTTCAAGAAACAGGTCCAGGAGTGGAAGAACATCCTGTTGCGGGGGCAGGAGGCAGGGCTCTTCGATGACTATTTCGGTCGCTTCGAGCGCGAGGAGGCGCGCACGCGCGAGACCCTGGATCAACTGATCCGGTTACTCACCGACCATGGGCAGTCGCCCGCCACCGCCGAGCGCTTCGGGGAGGCGCATCGGCGACTGGGAGAGCAGTACCGCGCCGCGCTCGCAGGCTATCGTGCGCCGGGGCCCGATTCACAAGTGGAGGTCGATCGCCGGGTGCGTAACATCGATCGGGAGCCGACCGACCTGATCGACCAGCTCGTGACCGCCGTGCTCGCCCACAAAGAACGCACACTGCTCGGCATCGACGCGGCGACCGTGGTGCTCCAGCGGCAGGTCCTGCTCGTGATGGTCGGCGTCATGAGCGCCGCGGTCTTCTTTCTCATCTGGCTGATCGACCGTCGCATTGGACAGCCCATCGCGATGGCCACGGCGATCGCCCGACGGATCAGCACCGGCGATTTCTCCACCCCCATCCCGGTGCGCGGCGTCGATGAACCCGCCCAACTGCTGGCCGCACTCAAGACGATGCAGGAGAGCCTGACCAGATCTCAAGCGGATCTCCGACAGAGCGAGGCCCGCGCGCGCCTGCTCCTGGAGTCGACCGGCGAGGGCATCTATGGGGTCGACGCCGACGGGCGCTGTACCTTCTGCAACCCCGCCGGTGCGCAGATGCTCGGCTACCGGACGCCGGAAGAACTCCATGGCCGCCACATGCATGAGACCGCGCACCATTCGCAGGCCGACGGCAGCCATTATCCCGTCAACCGTTGCCAGGCTACCGCGACCTATCGCGAGGGGATCGCGGCCCGGGTCGATGACGAGGTATTCTGGCGCGCGGACGGCAGCCAGTTCCCCGTCGAATACCACGCCAACCCCATCCATCAGGACGGCAGCCTGGTCGGCGCGGTCGTCATCTTCTCCGACAACAGCGCCCGCAAGGAGGCGCAAGCGGCCTTACGCGCGGCGCATGATGCGCTGGCGCAGGAGCGATCAACACTCGCCGAACGGGTGCGCCGGCGCACGCTGGAACTCGATCGGGCCAACGCGGAGCTGGCCCGGACGGCACACGCGAAGGACGAGTTTCTCGCGGCCATGAGCCATGAGCTACGCACCCCGCTCACCGCTATCCTCGGGCTTTCCGAGACGATGGGCGACGGGATGCTCGGCGCCCTGACCACCCAGCAGGAGCGGGCGGTCAACATCATGCACGAGAACGGCGCCCATCTGCTCGAACTCATCAATGACATCCTGGACATGTCGCGGGTCGCCTCCGGGCAGATGCAGCTGCACCGGGACCAGGTACCAGTCAACCAACTCTGTGATGCCGGCCTGCGTCTGATCGGCCCGGCGGCCAGGCGCAAGGAACTGACGGTCTCGACCACCTGCGACCCCAGGGTTCGTCTGGTGCTGGGCGACAGCCGCCGGCTCAAGCAGATGCTGGTCAATCTGCTCGGCAACGCCGTCAAGTTCACGCCGCAGGGTGGTGCGATCGGGCTGGATGTCACCGCCAACCCTGACCGGCGAGAACTGCGGATCGGCGTCTGGGACACGGGTGTCGGCATCCCGGCGGACCAGTTCGAGCGCCTGTTCCAGCCCTTCGTCCAGTTGGACAGCCGGCCGGCGCGCCAGTATGACGGCAGTGGGCTCGGGCTGGCACTCGCCTCGGCGATGGCCGAACTGCACCAGGGCCGGATCGAGGTGCAGAGCGAAGTGGGACGGGGCAGTCGTTTCGAGATCGTCCTGCCCTGGGACCCGCAGGCGCAGAGCGCTGAGCAACTCCGACCGGAAGAGGCGCGACCCGATGACGTTGATGGCCAGGCCGCGCCGCTGGTGCGGCCGCGGGTCCTGCTGGTCGAGGACAACGAGAGCAACCTGGAGATGCTGTCGACCTATCTGCGCATCAAAGGCTGCGAGGTGCTCGCCGCCCGCACCGGCGCCAGTGCGATCACCCTGGCCGGCGACCAGGGTCCCGATCTCATCCTGATGGATGTCCAGATGCCCGGGATGGACGGACTGGAGACCACGCGACGCCTGCGCATGGCCCCGGCGCTGCGGCGCACCCCGATCATCGCACTCACTGCACTGGCCATGCCCGGCGACCGGGAACGCTGCCTGGAGGCCGGGATGGATGACTATCTGAGCAAGCCGGTCGGGCTCAAGGAGTTGTACGACACGCTCACCCACTGGATCAGGCGTACCCGCGCAGCCTGATTCTTCGTGTGCATAGCACCGCGCGCCCGGAGTCCGACTGGAGCCGGTGTCAACTGGGGCAATGCGCGCACCCGCTCGGCGCTGATGCCCCGCGGCGGCCGACCCACCCGCCGCGCCGACCTCATCGGTCACTTGCACGTAACCAAACCGTAACCGCTCGCGGTTAGGCTGCCTTGTTACGGCCGGCACCTTCGACCATCGATTGATTCCGTCCGAGCGCGCACCCTCAAGTCCAACGCACCGCAAGGTGACTCAATGACACCGATAATGACACCGATCGAGAAGGTCGAGGCACTCTACGACGAACTCGTGGCCTGGTACGCCCAGGGCCAGGATCGCGAGACCAGGGCCGCCGCCAAGCTGCTCATGGTCGCCCTGCTCAAGCTCAAGGAGCACGGCGGATTCGGTTGGCAGGGCCTCGTCGAGGACTATGTGCTCATGCTGAAAAACGACCCGGAGCGCTTCCAACGCGTACTCGACGCCAACCGCGGCGAGAGCAAGGCGGGCTGACCTGGCCGGCGGTCGAAGTCCACCTCAGTGTGCCTTGGTCATCGTTGCGGCCGACCGTCATCGGTCCGCGCCGCGGACCCGCGCGTAGGGCCGCGCTCGGTGGGGTCCGCTGTGCGGACCGGCGGTCTCGTAGTCAGCACCCCCGCGCCGCCACTGAGGTTTCGCGGCGCCGCCATCCGGGCGGGGCGGCGCTGGGGTTCAGTGTTTGCGCCGGGCACTGCGTTGGAAGCCGAGCAGACCGAGGCCAAGGCCGACCAGCAGCAGCGCCGGGGGCAGGGGTGCGGCCGATTCACCATAGGCGTTCATGGTGAAATCGATGCGGGCACTCTCGTCCGGGAGTAACTCGATGGTGAAGGCTGCGCTGTCGGTCAGCGGCGCCCCGGCGCGGGTGCCGAATGGATCGTCGGTCAGGGTCCGGGACAGGGTATCGGGGCCAGCGGTGACGACACCGTCGATGAACAGATCGAAGAAGGCCTCGGCCAAGGCGTCGGCGTCGGCGCCATCCAAACCGGCGCCGACGGCGAGGTTGTAGGCCAGGGCGTAGCTGAGGCGAATGGTCGCGGCGCTGCCATTGAATAGCGCGATGCTCAGGTCGGCCTGGGTGGCACCGCTCGCGTCGCCCTGGCCGACGGTGGCGGCGCCGATGCTGGTGTCGAAGCCGAGGCCGAGGCCCAGGGGGTCGTCGGTGAAGGTGATATCGGCGGTGCCGGAGGCGCCCCCGGTGAGGTGCCGGTTGGTGCCCTGGCTGCCGGTGATCGTCAGACCGCCGAGTCCGCCCGGTGCAGCGATGCCGGTGAGGCGCAGGATGGCGGAGGCGCTCGCGTCGAAGGCGCCGGCGGCGGCCGGCTGGGCCGCCAGGCTGGCGAGGGTCAGGGCCAGGCCGACGGTGAGGGCGCGCAGGCGGTTGGTGGCATGTCGCATGGTGGTGATCCGCTGTTGGGATATTGGGCGCGGGCGCGGCGGCGCGGCCGGGGGCCGCGCCGCTGTGCGTCTACAGGCCCATGCAGTTGGCGTAGAGGGTCACCGTGGCGGGCCAGTCGGAGAAGATGCCGACGATGCCCACGTCCTTCGCGAGCACGTCCAGGGTGCGCAGGATGTCGCCCTCGCGGTTCACGACACCATTGATGCTTTGGTAATACCAGCCGCCGTGGTCGCTGTCGGCGAGCCGGCCGCTGCGCTCCAGGGTCCAGGCGATGAGCTTGAGCCCCGCCGCCTTGGCGTCGAGCGCGTATTGCGACGGCACGATGTCGCCGCCGGCCGCGGTCAGCAGCTGCCACAGCGGCGGTGCCACATAGTTGATGCCCTCGGCCTTGTAGCCCTGCAACTCGGCGGCACCCGGTACATCGGCGATTGAATCGGCATCGTCGAGATAGACCGCCTGGGCGCCGTATTGCGGCTCATTGGCGATCCAATAGCGGATATCCGCGATCTGGAAGGATTGCGGGAAGACCTCCTGCGGGCGCGCGCCGCCGGCGCGCAGCTCGTCGATCAACTGCTGGGCGTATTGCTCCTGCGTATAATCCGGGATGGCGTCGCCATCGCTGTCGAAGGGCATCGCGACGCTCGGCGCCTTCAACTCCGGGGTCAGTTTGACGCGCAGGGCCTTGAAGAGTTCGACGCTCTCGGCGTGGGTCAGCAGGGTGCCGCTGGTCGGGCCGGCGTAGAGGTCGGTGCGCCAATCCGCGGTGCCGCCGAGATACTGCTCGGGGGTGCGGGCATTGGGATCGGCGGCGTCCATCTTGCCGCGCAGGGTCCTGAACTCGGCCAAAGTGATGTCGCTGGTGCAGCACGCCGCGCCGGCCGCCTTGGTGCGATTGCCGGCGGCGTCGTATTCAGCCGGGCTGAACGGCTGCGTGCATTTCTGGTTCAGTTCGGTGGCGACGATGTTGGTGGTGGTGTGCAGGTCGCACTGGGAATGGCGGCAGACCAGTTGCTTGTCCTTGGTAAAGGTCACATCGCATTCGATGATGCCGGCGCCCTGGCGCGCGGCGGCGACATAGGACTGCAGCGTATGCTCCGGGAACTGCAGCGCCGCGCCGCGATGGCCGATGGAGAAGGCGCTCTTGCGGAAGGTGCGGGCGGCACAGGCGGCGAGGGTTGACTTCAGGGGGCCGGCGGCCATGTCGTCGATCAGAAAGAAGGGTCGCGGGCCGACCTGCGCGGTGGTGTTGATGCCGCGGTATTGGTCAAACTGGCCCGTCTGGACCAGGCTGCTGGAGACGGGGCTGAGGCCGATCAGGCACAGGGCGCCGACGGCAATGGGTCGCAAGACGGACATGGGGCTCTCCTCGGATCGACGGGCAGGAAGGCGGCGACCGCGGGTCGTGACGGGGGACAATTGCCGCCGGTTGGGTCGTGCTTGCGGCACGCGCCGCGCCCCGCGGGGGCGCGGCTGGATCCCAATGCCATTACGTCAAGTGCCGACGGCAGGGCTTCTCGTTCCCACGCGGAAGCGGGAGAATGCCGTGCGGGCACTGCCCGTCCGGTCCCGACACTGGACGCCGAGCGCCCGCACTGGCTCCCACGCGGGAGCGTGGGAGCCGGAAGGGCTTCACTTAACGGCATTGGGCCGGATCCTAGCAATCAGCGATGACGCCCGGATAACCGCAAGATGACGAAACCTTGAATGGCGATGACTGATACCTGGACCTGCGCCGGTCGCGCAGCCGCAACGCGCACTGGGCGCCGGACGGGTCGGTGCGTCTTGGTGCCGCCTGCGCCGCGCACGCGACCACCGCGACCGCCGCCGGGCCGCTGATCTTCGTCTACGCCGCCCAGACCCATGGCCTGTTGCAGTAGAGTATCCGGTCCCGCACCGGGAGCCGACCGCCGTCGGCGGTTTCGTGGACCACCTCCCGCCGATCCAGTACGCTGCCGATGCCTGGTCGTCTTGGAGGCGACGGCGCCTGGTGCCCGCATCCCCGCGGACCCGGGGCCGCAGGAGCCCCTGGCCTGGCAGGCGCGAGTCTATGCCCCGTCGGCCCCGATGCGGCGCAGCGCCTGCCGGACCTCTCAGCGGCCCCGGAGTTCTCCCGCCCCCGGGGCGGCGACGCACAGCAATCTGTCTCAGAAGGAAGAACGATGTCCCGCGAACGAATGATCGAGTTGCTCAACAAGCACCGGCTGGTGGAAGACCTGGTCCATAACCAACACCAGCCGCGCCAGGCGCTGGTCGAAACCATCGTGGCGCGCCAACACCTGGCGGAGCTTCACAACCTATTGATGAAATTGCCCGCCGATGACATCGCGCGGGTCCTGGAGTCGCTGAGCGGCGAGGAGGCGGTGCGCCTCTGGACCCAGGTCACCCCGGAACGTCAGAGCGACATCCTGTGGGAAGTTTCCGATCATCTGGGCGAGCAGTTGGCGGGGGCACAAGAGCCCGGGTTCTCCGACAGCCAGATGAATGCCTATGAACTGGTGGCGGGACGCCTGCGGCAGGTCAGCATCCGCCGCCGCCGCGACCTGGAGGGCCTGCACACCATCTGGGTCGATCTGCTCAATGCCACCAAGACCGAACGCACCTACATCGGCAAGCACTTCGGGCTGGTCCTGCCGGACCCGGGTGAGGCGACCGATCTGGAGGTGAGTTCCCGGTTCCACGTAGAAGAAGACCAGGACATTCATCTGCACTCCAATTTCCTGCTGGACCGGGAGGGCGATTCGCGCAGCGTGCCGGTCGTGTTCATCCAGCATCAGGGAATCCTGTTCTCGGTACGCAACGAGGAACTTCCGGTCTTCCGCCTGCTGCGGCGCCGCGCTACGACCCTGCCGGACTACGCGTCCGACTGCAAGGACCTGCTGCTCGATCTGTACGGCACCGATGTCGAATATTCGGCCGATTCGCTCGAAGACATTTATGCCACGCTCGGCAAGGTCGGACGCCAGGTGTTGAGCGGGGACATCAGTGATGATGAGGCGGCCGCCATCCTCGCCGATATCGCCGAAGAAGAAGACCTCAACGGGCGCATCCGCAACAATATCCTCGACACCCAGCGGGCCCTGTCGTTCCTGATGCGCTGCAAGATTCTGACGCCGCCGCAGCGTGATGACGCGCAACAAATCCTGCGCGACATCGAATCACTCAACAGCCACACTGCCTTTCTCTTCGACAAGATCAACTTTCTGATGGACGCCACCATCGGTGTCATCAATATCAACCAGAATAAGCGGCTGAGCCGGATGACCGTGTTCGGCGTGGTGTTCATGCCGCTCAACATCCTGGCCGGCATCGGCGGCATGTCGGAATTCTCGATGATGACCGCGGGCCTTGCCTGGCCGGTGGCCTATGGCGCCTTCGTCGTCGCCATGATGCTGCTCGGCTGGAGCACCTATGTCGCGGTTAGACATTTCGAGAATCGCAAAGTGGTCAGCGCCGCGCGCGCGGAGCGTGGTCGGAGCTAGGAACGGTTCACCAACAAGTTAGGCAAGGCCATTCGCGACTGCTGTCAGCGTCGTTGTCGTTGTCGTTGTCGTTTTCGTAATCGAGGTTATCGTAGTACCCCGGATTCTCTCGCATACCTAAAGTGTATCGCTGTCCGATTACGACAACGACAACAACAACGATTGTGTTTGTGTTTAACTTGTCTTGACTGATCCGCAACCCCGCCGCGCGCCGCGGCCTACTTGCGCACCGCGGGGTTGTAGCGCAGGCAGTTGGGCGTGCAGGCGCATTCAAAGGCGATTTTCATCGCCGCGATCTGCCCCTCATTCTTGAGTTGGAACAGCCGCGGGACCACCCGGTCGCGCAGGGCCTCCGGATCGATCGTATTGACATAGATCCTGGTGCCGCCTTCGAATCCCGCCGCCGTCGAGACGCGCCATTTGATCAGGATGCGCCAGGGCATCGGCAGGGCCACATCGGGCGGCTTGTAGTGCCACTCCTCATTACAGGGGATGCCCGGCCCGGCGGCGGCATGGCAGGCGTGCACCAGATCGGAAATACCGCGCAGTTCCTCCGCGCAGTGGTCCCACGGCTGGCTGTGCTCGCTCTTGGAGAAGATCTCCAATGTCGGGTAGCGGTGGCCGAAGCCGGCAAAGGCGACGGCGTGGTCGTTTTCGGCCACCACCAGATTGCGGTAGCCGGCGAAATTCACCGCTGCTTCATTGTAGATATTCGGATTGTCCCGCACCCGCAGCAAGGCCAACTCGTTCTGCACCCCGCGCTCGTCGATCGCCACCAACTGTTTGTGCAGATGATCAAATGAGGCGCCCGCCTGTTTCAGCCAGTTCTGGAATACCGCGACATAGCGGACATAGCGGTTGTTGGCATACACCTCACGCAGGGCATCGACCGTGAAGCTCATGTACCGGTCGTGCTCGTCGGGGGTCAGGGTGCCCGAGGACGCCAGTTGATCGTCATGGGTGGCGCCATCGGTGAAATGGCGGCGGGCGACGATAACTTCATGGCCGCCGCCGAAGAAGGCGTTGGACAGTTGCAGACGCTCGTCAACGGACAGCAGCCGGCACTCGTCCTCAGTGAGCCCGGTGGCCCGCAAACGCTGCTCCACCACTTGCAGTACGTGCCGACGGCCCGCTTCCGCGGCCAGATAGCTGCGCTGGTGCGCGGCGAGGTGTTCCGGCATCCGGTAGTCGAAGTTCTTCTGCCAGTAGTCGAAGGACACGATCTCGAACAGATTGGGAATGCGGCGAAATTGCGCCACCGTGTCAAACAGGTTCGCGGCCGGCAGTTGGCGCAGCGTCGCGACACCCTGCTCGGTATCGATCAACCGCGCCTTCTCGGGCGGCGTCTCCAGATAACGGCGGGCACAAAACGAACAGTGGGCATCATGCTGCGCCGGATCGAGCGGTGCCGGATTGGCTGACATCACCCCCAGCGGCCGATTCCCCCGGCCCGGTACGGTCCAGACTTCAGTGTGAGTGAAGGGATTGACCTGCTTGATGGTCCCATCGGCCATACGCATGAGATAATTGGCTTCGGGAATGATCTGCGACGACATGCTTGCCGTACCTCGGGTGCACTTGGCCTTCAGCGTAACTGCGGCCGGTGGGGTGGACGAGCGAGCCTTGATCATAACTCCGGCCACGGCGCGCTTGCGGCAACCCGTCGCGGCCTGGGGCCGCTCGTGCGCCGTAGGAGCGGCCCCCAGGCCGCGACGGATGCCCCCCCCGAGGTGGCCGGAGTTATGATCAAGCCGACGAGCGGGAATAAAATCCACCGAAGCCCGCGCCGCTGGGGGACTGCGCTACGCTGGTTCGCCCGCCAGACTGGTATCGGAACTTCCGCTGCGCGGTACGCGGGTCGCAGTGGCTGCCATTGTGATCGAGGCCGCGAGGTTTTGCGAATCCGCTCAGGGCTCCCGGGCCTGATCTGGTGCAGCGGGATCGCGGACGCGCAGGACCTCGGCACGAAACGGGAATCGCCGCTGTGACCGGCCGCGCGCCTTACCCGCGCAGCGGCGGATCAGGCAGCGGCCGACCCTCCCGCTCAGTGATAGTGCTCAGCGCTGTACTGACCCGGCACGTGGCGCCGGTGACGGACCAGTCCGCGCCCCTCCAGGATCACCTTGGCATCCTTGATCATGGCCGAGTTGCCGCACAGCATGACGTGGCTGGACGCCGCCGCGATGCCCGTACCCGCCCGCTCCTCCAGTGCCCCGCTGTTCAGCAGATCGGTGATGCGCCCATTCAGACCAGGGGCATAGGGCTCCCGGGTGACCGCCGGGACCATGACAAAACGCTCGCCGTAGCGCGCGGCGATGGCGGCGATGGTCTCGCCGTAGACCAGATCGGCGACGTTGCGCACGCCGTGGACCAGGACCACGCGCCGGAAGCGCTCCCAGGGGTCCGGGGTGCGCAGCATGGAGAGATAGACACCGACGCCCGTACCGGTGGCCAGCAGCCACAGGCTGTCGGCGGGCAACACGAACTCGAGGGTGAAGATGCCCCCGGGCTGGGCGGAGACCCATACCGGGTCACCCAACTTGAGGCCCGACAGGTAGGGGGTAAAGGGGCCGCCCGGTACCTCGTTGAACAGGACCTCCAGCGGCCGGTCCTGCGGGGGGCTGACCAGTGAGTAGGCCCGACTCACCCGTTCGCCGTCGATGTCCAGGGCAATCTTGACGTACTGGCCCGCCCTGAAGTCGGCCACCGGGGCGTCGAACTGGATGCTGAAGAGACCGTCCGTCCAGACGTGCCTGCCGACCACTGTACCTTTGACCCAATCTCTCATCGTTGCCTCATTCCTGCCCGGGGTTGCCGAATCGAGGTGCCGGGCAGCGCAGGCCCCCCGTCACCGGTTGTCCGGGAGATTGGTCCGGGCGGCCCGCATTCAAAGCGCCCCGCGACTGCCGCGCCTTGACCCCAAACTGACGCAGGCAGGGGGTATGATTGCATTTTCAGCGGTGCCCACCATGTCCCCTTGGTCAAACATTGTTCACCCGGGAGCATCCATCATGAAGACCACACTGTTCGCCATCGGCCTGGCCGCCATCAGCGGGGGCGTCGCCGCCGACACCCCGCCGCCGGGCCCGGCCTGTCCGCCGCTGCTCGACCTCAGCGTCCGGCGCCTCGCCGGCGAGGAGTCCGTCAACCTCTGCGAGACCTATCGCGGCAAGGTGATCCTGGTGGTCAACACCGCCAGCAAGTGCGGCTTCACGCCCCAGTATGAGGGGCTGGAGGCCCTCTATCGCAAGTACCAGGACCGCGGTCTGGTGGTGCTCGGATTCCCCTCCAACGACTTCATGAAGCAGGAGCCCGGCAGCGAGGAGGAGATCCAGAAGTTCTGCCGACTCACCTACTCGGTCGAGTTCCCGATGTTCGAGAAGGTCAGCGTCACCAAGGGCACCGCCACCCCGCTGTTCGAGCGCCTGGCCGCCGCCGGCGCCCCCTACCCCAAGTGGAATTTCTACAAGTACCTGATCGATCGCGACGGCAACTATGTCGACTACTACGGGAGCATCACCGCGCCGGAGAGCGACAAGCTGGTGCGGGCGATCGAAAAGCTGCTGTGAGGACGGCCGCAGTCCCGGGCCGGCGGCTGGCCCGCGGCGGCCTGATCGCTCTCGCCGCCTGCTGCGCCCCGCCCGCGTCCGCCGGTCTGCTGACCACCGAACAGACGGTGGCGAATTTCACCTTTGCGGGCGATCAGGTGGACTATGCCCCGGACCCCAAGACCTTCGCCCCCGCCGCGGACAGCACCCTCACCTTCACGGCCACCGATCCGACCCTGGGGCTCGGCTGGTCGGAAAATACCCATGACCCCCTGCGCGGCGCCCTGCATGTGCTCCTGAAGGGCAGCAATTACGGCAGCTTCGGGGGGTCTGATTTCAATGTCTTCGGCAGTCTGCCAACCCTGAACAAGGCACCCGAGTCCCGACTGCTGAACGACTCGATCAAGGCGCTGCGCCCGGACAGCAAACCGGGTGCACTGGACTTCCTGATCGATCGGGACCGCATCGTCGGCCCTCTGGCCAGCCGCTACCGGGCGGTCGGCATCTTCATGCTGGTCAGCGGCGTCGATGACCTGACCTGGGTCCAGGGTTTTGCGGATGGGGCGGCCACCATGGAACTGTTGCAGGTCGAAGACGACGCGGCCGACCGGGGAAGGGCCGACCGCGATCAATAAACCAAGAATAACGAGTATTTGGCCGCAAATGAACGCAAATAAGCGCAAATAAGTCTGCTGGTTAGCGTCGTCGCGGGCATCGCCCGGACGGGAAACATGCAGCAAAGGCCAAGTCTCTGATTATTTGCGTCAATTCGCGTTCATTTGTGGCCAAACTGTTTTCTGGGCTGAACCGACGCGCGAGGACACCCGATGTACGCAACACCCGAAACCGACGACGGCTGGCTGACCAAGGTCCACGGACACGAGGGCGACGCCCTGGTGGTGGAGGCACACTTCAACCTCCCCCGCCGCTTCCACGACCTGGTCCGGGGGCGTGAGTCCGAACTGGTCTTCGCCGCCCGCAGCCGCCTGGCGCGGCTCGGGATCAACATCACCCCGCTGGGTGACCCGGTTTTCAACGGTCGCTCCTGCGACCTGCGCCTGGCCGTGGTCGCCGCCATCCACGCCTACGGCATGGCCGAGCACCTGGACCGGCTGGTGGTGCCGGGGCTGGCGGTCGGCCGGCTGGTCTTCTGCCCCCAAGACACGCGGCTCAGTTCCACCGAGATCCACGGCCTGATCCGGGACAACCAGCTCCAGGTACCGACCGGCTTTTCACTCGACGCCCACGGCTACCTGATCCTGCGCCCCCAGCAACAGGTGTTCCGCTTCCGCAAGCCGCTGACGTTCGACGAGGTCACCGCCGTCGCCAACCACGCCGACGGAAAGGAATTACTCAACCGGCTCCAGGTCCGCACCGCCGTCGACAACATCGAGCTGGCGCCCATGGACGGCCTGGTCACCGCCTGCTCCATGTTCCTGCACCGCCACTATGTCGTGCTCCAGAACCTGGATGACTCGCTGGGCTTCCACCTCCAGGCGACGGTGCTGGACCCGGTCTCCACCCGCGGCACCAACGTCTATCTGGAGTTCATCAACCGCTCCGACCAGCTCATCGTCAATCCCACGGTCGCCGCCACCGTCCACGAGGCGACCCGCCTGGAGCCGGAGCACCGCTACTGGTACGGCGGGCCCCGGGCCCAGCCGAGCGCCGCCGAGCCCGAGTACCGGGCGCTGCTCCAGGTCTTCGACCGGCTGGAGGCCTCGCCCCTCATGACCGGGGACTGTCACCGCCTGATGGCCGCCACCACCGACCCCGCCGCCCTGCTGCGCGGTGCCGCGCCCGACCTGCTGTGCGCCCGCGAGGACAACCCCGGCAGCCCCCGCGCCGCGGCCGAGCACTACCCGGTGCCCACTGAAAGCGCCGCCCCGCTGGACCAACTCCCGGACGGCGCCGCGGCCACCCTGTTGCTCGGCTACTTCCCCAACCTCATCGAGCACACCGAGATCTGCGCCGCGGCCCTGCGCCGCAAGATCGCCCGCCTGTGCTTTCGCCGCCCCTCCTTTGAGCACGGCGTCTTCCTCTCCGACCGCGACCACGGCCGCCTGGCGGACTACGAGGGCCTGGGGCTGGAGGTCTACTGGTGCAACGAGGCCCGCACCCATGTGGTACGCCACGCCTTCCGCGGCCTGCGCGGCTATTTCACCACCCCGGACAAGCTCGACCGCTTCCGCTCCGCCCTGGTCTTCGCCATCTACGGCTCCATCAAACCATTGAGTGATCAGGAGATCACGCACACCGAACGACTGATCGAAAACCTTCAGGGGCTGTTCGGCAACGACATCGGCATCCTCACCGGCGGCGGCCCCGGGTCCATGCAGCAGGTCACCAACACCGCCCACCGGCTGGGCCTCATGGCCGGCTCCAGCTTCATCGAGACCATGGACCAGGAGACCAACAAGACCGCCGACTTCTACCAGACCTTCCAGGCGCGCAGTCGGCAATCGCGCCAGCGCTGGTTTGAGATCGCGAGCTTCCACATCTTCCTGATCGGCGGCGTCGGCACCCTGGAGGAGATCGGACTGACCCTGACCGATATGAAGCTCGGCGTCATCGAGGCCAGCCCCGTGGTCTTCCTCGACAGCTCCGGCGGCGACTTCTACTGGGAGGGCTTGAAGACCCAACTCACCCGCATGGTCCGCGCCGGCCGCACCCCCGGCTGGCTGCTCGACAACATCCTCATGACCTCCGACCCCGACGAGGTCCCGCGCTTCTACAAAAAGACCCTGCGCCTGGGCTGATCCTCAAGGCGCGTTCCGCCACACGGCGGACCCTGAGGCCGCGACCAGAGGCCGACGCTTACCCTGAACGTCGCGCAGCGACACTGTGGGAGCGGCTTCAGCCGCGACGGGCCGCGTGCGGAACGCGGCGTCGGCGTTCGCCGCAGCGCCGCAGCGCGGCCGCAGGCCGCTCCCACAAGGGCCTTTCATCGCTGATACAGCACTGAAAAACCTTGGCAAGCCTGGCGCTTTAGCGCTATGCTGGCGCCCCGCGGCGGTCATTGTCGTTGTCGTAATCGAGGTGATCGTGGCGCCCCGGATTCTCTCCGCACCCCAAATTGCATCGCTTCTCCGATTACGACAACGACAACGAAATCCAAGGGGAGACGACAATCGTTATGTCCTGCATTGACGATAATAAGAATTACGCCTCCCTCACTCACCCGTTCAACCTCTTCGTTATCCTGACGCTGACGGCCGCTCCAAGCTGCGCCGTCGATAGCGTTTCATTTGAAGTGGGCCGCTCCTTCGCCACCCATCATGCCCCGACCGAACTGGCCCGCATCGGCGCGCAGTGGAAGTGGAAAAAAAGCTGGCGGATCAGCGACCACTGGTCACTCGGCGGCTATTGGGAGGTCGCGGTCGGTTACTGGCGTACCCTGGACCGCCTGGTTGACCATGAAGTGACCGACGTGAGCTTGACGCCGGTGTTCCGGCTGCAGCGGGTGAGCACGCAGTTCGGCGTCATCCCCTATGTAGAGCTAGCCATCGGCGCCCACCTCCTCAGCGACAAGGACATCTCGGACCGCATCCGTTTCAGCACCAGTTTCCAATTCGCCGATCAGGTCGCGGTGGGCTTTCGCTTCGGCGCCCGCGGCCAATATGACCTGAGCTACTGTATGCAGCACCTGTCCAATGCCGGTATCGATCATCCCAACCCCGGGATCAATTTCCAACAGTTACGCTTCCAGTACCACTTCTAGGTTGCCAGGCGCCGCTCGAGATCCCGCCCCAGCCGCGCGCAGTCCGCGGCCGGTACCCCGTATTCGTCGAACCGCCCCCGCCAGCCGGCGACGGCCGCGCCGACCTCGGCCAGGGTCCGCCCCGCCCGCTGCCCGGAGAGTCCAAAGGCCCCGGCGAGGGTCCGCAGCGCTACCAGGCTGGGCCGATGGCCGACGGGGCCAAAGTGCAGGCAGTGCTCCCCGCGCTGGGCGACGTCGGGCAAGAGGTCAAAGGCGGGGGTGAGGCGCCAGCCGGCGGGTTCGCGGCGCAGTGCGAAGTTCTTCAGGTGATCATCCGTATTGCCGAGTAGGGCGTTGAAGGCCATCTGGCGGTAGAGGGCCGGCAGATCCGTCTCGGGCCTGGCACTGACACGGCGCACGCAATCCGCGAGGTCGCTGTAGCCGAGTTGGTAGTAGCCCTCGGCGCCGGTCAAGGTCTGGATGCTCAGGACGTGGTAGCGGCCGGCGGCGGGGGCCAGGTCGAAGCGCTCCACCAGCAGGGCGGACCGCCGACCGAAGGACGCGACCTGAAAGGCCGGCACGCGCAGCCCGGCGTCGCGCGCCAGGGCCAGACAGGCGGCCTCCACCCGCACCATGTCGACCGCGTCGCGGGCGGCGGCAAGTTTGGCGATGCAGCCCTTCCCCGCCTGTTCGATCAGCAGCTTGGGGCGGGCACCGCCGGGGGAACTGGCGGCCTGGAACAGCCGGGCGAGGTCCTGGCTATCCAAGGCGCCGGGGTCCCGATCGTAGCGTTCCGCCGCCTCGATGAGTGACTCCAGAGCGGGGGCGGGGGCCGCCGCCGATGGCGTCGGAGCGTCTGAACCGGTGGTATAGGCGAGGGCGCCGAGCGCATCGGCACCAAGCAGGGCCAACAGCTCCGGCGGGGTCTGGCGGTGCCGGGGGAGTGCGTGACGGCGGATCAGGAGACCCCGGCCCCAGGCGTCCGGCAGGGAATCCTCGAAGCAGGCATGGATACCGGCATGGGGGCGCTCGGCCGCGAAGACGCCGGGGCTCAGGGGCAGGTGCAGCGGGTCGAGCGCGAAGGCGTCCGGGTGGTCCAGGAACGCGGCCTGATAGCGAAACTCACCTCGCAGCAGACCGCCGCGGCGCTGATCCGGGTCCGCGACACGGACCTCCCCGGCCGGCAGCAGGGCGCCGGCGAGCGTGCGCAGCCAGACCTGGAGGGCGATCATCGGTCGCCCCGGGCGGCCCGTTGGCGCGTCGCGCCCTCATCGAACAAGGACTCGGGCAACAGCAGGGCCAAGTCGTCGAGGGCGCCGTAGAGCCGCAGCGCGCGCACCCAGAGGCCGATCTGGGCCCCCGGCTTGCCCTGCTCCAGCTTGCGGTAGGTCGGCAATGAGACGCCGATCCGGGCGGCGGCGCGCAGTTGCGGCTCGCCGGCCAGCAGGCGGCGGCGGCGCAGGCGCGCACCCAGGGCTTGAAGGGCCTCGGACTCTTCCGACGTAACAGCAAACATCGTTTCTTTTATGTCGTGATTGATGGGCTAAGTATAACAATCGTTTTCTTTGCTTGCGCTCATTTGTACTCGCCGGCTGTTGTTCCTCGCCAGCCGCGTCGCCTCTGCCTGGAGTCCAAGGCTTCAGCCTTGGCGCACTCCAAGGCTGAAGCCTTGGACTCCAGGGGCTTGGGCTGCGGCGCTTAACTCAACGGCAGTGACACCTGGCGGGGGAGACGCGCGGATGAGATTGCGACGGCATGGCCATCCTCGTCGGCACCCAGACCGGCACGCGCCCCCCGTTTGTCCGCCCCGAAAGACAGCATGAAGCTTTTATGTCAATCTGTTAGTCTCCGCAAAGATCGGCAGCAAGATCGGCACAGCAACATGGTCCGCGACCCTTCCGCAATGGAGCCCATGCTCCCCGGCCGCGACGGCGACCCGGGGGACCTGGCCGATCTCGCCCTCGCCTTGGTCGCCGCGTCCGCGCAGGCCGCCGGGCGGCTGCACCCGATCACCGAGGCGACGCTGCGTGACCTGCTGCGCACCATCAACAGCTATTACTCCAACCTGATCGAGGGCCATCGCACCCACCCCATCGACATCGAGCGGGCCATGCGCGCCGACTATGCCGCGGAACCCGCCCGGCGCGCGCTCCAGTTGGAGAGCCGCGCCCATATCCAGGTCGAGAACGCCATCGCCAGCCGTCTCGCCGCCGAGCCGGGGCTTGAGGTCTGCTCCCCTGCGTTTCTCTGCTGGCTGCACGAGCGGTTCTATGCCGGGCTCCCGCCCGAACTGCTGAGGGTCGAAGGGCCGCCGGGCACGGCCGCCGAGACCCTGGTCCCCGGACGGCTGCGCGAGCGACTCGTCGAGGTCGGCCGCCACCTGCCCCCCGCTGCCGTCGAGCTCCCGCGCTTTCTCAAACGCTTCGCCGAGGTCTATGCCCCGGAGCGCCATCGCGGCCAGGCCCGGCTCATCGCCGCCGCGGCGAGCCATCATCGGCTCGCCTGGATACATCCCTTCCTGGACGGCAACGGGCGCATCGCCCGGCTCTTCACCGACGCCTACCTGGCCGCCGGCGGCATCAAGGGCCACGGGCTCTGGTCCGCGAGCCGCGGTCTTGCGCGCCAGCGGGCCGAGTATCTCGACCGGCTCGCCGCGGCCGATGCCCCGCGCCGCGGCGATCTGGACGGGCGCGGTCAGTTGACCCTCGCCGGCCTCGCCGACTTCTGCCGGTTTTTCCTCGCCACCTGCATCGACCAGGCGCGCTACATGGGCGACCTCCTGCGCACCGACGAGATGCAGCGGCGCATCGCCGCCTACGTGCAACTGCGCACCGCGGGCACGCTCCCGGGTCCGCCGCTCAAGCCCGCGAGCGCACCCGTGCTGCTTGCGGTCTTCCTGCGCGGCGCCCTGCCACGCGGCGAGGCCGCGGCGCTCACCGGCTACGGCGAGCGGGCCGGGCGGGCGGTGCTCGCCGCGCTGCTGGCGGAAGGGCTCCTGGTCTGCGACAGCGCCAAGGGACCGGTGCGCCTGGGGCTGCCGATGGCGGCGGTGCCCTATCTGTTTCCGGGGGTGTTTCCGGCGGATGGCTGACCGTAAAGGTCGCGCAGCGACGCTGTGGGAGCGGCTTCAGCCGCGACGAGACCTCGCGGTGAGAGAACTGCTCTTTCCAGGATGAGGGGTTGTCCGTCACCCCGGGACCTGAAAGTTCCTTGTGGGAGCGGCCTGCGGCCGCGATGCGGCGCCGCGGCGAACGCCGATGCCGCGCTTCTCACGCGACCCGTCGCGGCTGAAGCCGCTCCCACAGCGTCGCTGCGCGACTTTCACGGCTGCCACCGGGGGCTTTCGTGTTCAGTCCCGTCGGTTGGGGCGACGAAGGAGGCCCAACAGTGCGCGGGCTTCGCGAGAGTCCTTGTTGGGCTTCGTTCCTCAGCCCAACCTACGGTCCTTCGTCCCGCCTCGGCGGGGTCTGGTCGCGGTCGGTCCCCGCCTGGGCCGCGAGGTGCTCCAGGAGCAGCCGGTGGATGAAGTCCCAGGTGCCGCCGGAGCGCCGCAGGATGACAAGCCGGGCGGCATGGTCCAGGAAGTCGGCGAGGCGTAGCGGCAGGCGGCCTTCGAGTCGGAGCGAGAGGCGGAGGCTGTAGTGCTGGAGGGCTGCAAATCCGCCGAGAATGATGAGGCCGACAGCGAATCCCGCGACGGCGAGCGGAGGGACCGACTGCAAGCCGCGCGGCGTCTGAAGAGGCGTATCCGCCGGCAGCAGCATTCCCGAGATCCAGACGACCAGCAGGAGCGGCGGCACGCCCAGGATGCCGAGCCGCAGGCCGTTGCGTAGCGAGGTCCGGAACCCCTGGTTTGGACGCGAGCGGCTGTCCGAGACGCGGCTGCCCAGTCCGGCCACGACCGACGCGATGACCGTCCCGAGGAACGACCCGAGGGGCAGGCCCCAGGCTGCTTGGTCCGGTCCAAGAAAGAACCAAGCGATGCAACCTAAGAGCGGGGCACCGACAAGAGCCGAGCCGGGCACCAACCGAGGCGCATCCCGGCGAAACTTGGTCCAAGACCAATAGACCCGCTCCATCGGCTCGATGCGTTGCGAGCCCCAGACCAGAGAAATCACCAGGCCCAAAAGAGCCCCGACCTCGGCCGAGCGGATCAGCCCCCCGATCCAGTCCGGCGACTGCCCGGCCAGCGGCCATTGCGCGAGCCCCACCAACCCGCCGCCGTAGAAGCCGACGATCACGAAAAACAGCGCAACAACCGCCACCCACACCACCCCCAACACCCACCGTCTCCCCCAATCCGGCTGCAAGTCTTCGATCCGAAAGACGCTGAGCCCATGCCGACGCATCTGCCCGGCGAGCCAGACCAGATACCGCCGGGTCTGCGCCTGGGACCAGCGCGCCCCGTCCGGCGGCTTGCGGGTGAAGACCCGCTCCAGATAGGCGGCGAAGAGCGCATCGCGGCGCCCCGCCGCACCGTCCGGGCCGGGCGCTGATCCGGGATCGGACGCGGGGCTCGCGCCTGTCCCGGGCCGCGACTCGGCGAGGATGGCCGCGCAGGGCATCCCCTCATAGGTCAGGCTCATGACATTGAGCATCAGCGGGGTCTCGGCGAGCCCGGCGAGTTCCCGGTCGGCGGCGAGCGCCTGGCGCAGCCCGGCGAGCGCGGGGCCGGCGTCGCGCAGATAGCGCTCGATCTGGCCGCGGTCGAGCGGCAGGATCGCGAGCGCCCCGCGGAGCTTGAGCGCCGGCAGCGCCCGATACTCCTGGCTGCGGCAGCAGACGGCGATCGGGGTCAGCCCATGCGCGGCGCGAAAGGTGTCGATGGCCGCGGCGCAGTCGGCGCGGCACTCGGCGCGCACCTCGTCCAGGCCGTCGAGCAGCGGCAGCACCCGGTCGCGCGCGACCCAGTCGGCGCCGATCTTGCGGGGGATCTCGTGCCGGCGCCACAGTTCCTCGGCGAGCCAGGCGTCGAGCGGCAGGCGGGACAGGGCCCAGGTGGAGAGGTTGAGGACCACCGGCACCGGGTGCCCCAAGTCCAAACCGGCGTCCGACCCGGCTTCCGACTTCGCGCGCGCGAGGAGGGCACGCGCCAGCGTCAGCAACTCCACGGACTTGCCCGCGCCCGGCTCGCCCAGGATCAGCAGCGCACCGCCGACCTGGTCGAAGACCTCCGCGGTCGGGGTCTCGGGCGGCAGGGGGCGCGGACCCTCGCCCGGGCGCTCCAGTTCGCGCGCCCAGGGGACGGCCACCGCGCCCGGCTCGATCCGGCGCCCGAGCGCGATCAGGACCTGGGCGTAGAGCGAGCCCGCGAGCCGCTCCTCGACCTCCTGGGCGCAGCGGCGGCGCAGGATCGCAAGCCCCCGGCGCTCCTCCGCCAGGGCGCGCCGGATCTGCGCCGCATCGTTCGCCGGGCCGCGGCGGGCAAACGCCACCGTGAAGGTCATCAGCGCCAGCACGATCTGGATCAGCGAGTCCAGGCTTTGCGCCTGGTCGCCGTGGGCATCGAGCCAGACCATGAAGGGCGGTGCCCACCAGAAGGACGACACGAAGGCCGTCGCCAGCGCCGCGACCAGGACCCACCGCCAGGAAGAGAGATCGCGCATCGTCCGCTCCGCCGCTCAAGGGTGGACGGATTGTAGCCGATAGTTCTGTCGCTTGGCTCACCTGCCGGGTGACGGGACCGTCGCTTGCAAGGTTGTGTTCTTCTTTGCGTTCTTTGCGTCTTTGCGTGATCAATTGCCGATTCTGGGATCAAGGCTCGTCCGCCAGCGCGGGTTGCGTATCGGCGCCGGCGTGAAACCCTACCCCTGCCGTGGGTCCGAATTGCCCGGCCCGGCCAGCAGCGCACGCAGGCGGGCGAGTTCCTGTTCGGCGTGCTCGGCCCGTTCCCGCTCGGCCTGGGCGCGCGTGCGTTCAGTCTCGGCCCGTGCCTGTTCGGCCTCGGCCCGCGTCTCCGCCGCCGCGGCCCGTCGGCTGGCGGCCTCGACCGGCAGTGGCAGCAATCCGTCCCGATCGGCCCAGCGCAGCCAGGTCGCGGCGATGCCGTCGAACTCGCCCTCCCACAGCACCAGTTTGAGGCCGAGCACCGCCACCGGCAGGTTGCCGTCGGCATCACGCATGATGGGGCGGTAGCGGCTGCCACGCAGGACGAAGCCGGCGCGGTCCGCGGGGTTGAAGGGGTCGAACCAGTAGTAGGCCGGCACCCGCAACTGGTCCTGATACACCAGCCGCTTTTCGCCCTTGTCGAAGGCTGCGGTGCTCTCGGAGAGCAGCTCGACGATCACGTCCGGGCCCTTGCCCTCCTCCCAGACCACCCAGGACTTGCGCTCGCGACGGCGCACCCCGGTGACCACATAGATATCCGGGCCGCGGAAATGGCGCCCGCGGACCTGCTCGCCGCTGAAATAGACGAATTGGTTGCCGCCGACCGCCACGTCGCCGCGCGCGCTGGCCCAGGGCAGCAGGGTCTGGATCAGCAGTTCAAGCTGGGCAAAGTGGCGCGCGGATTCCATCGGAATACCGTCCTCGTAGGGGAGATCGTCCTCGGTGGGCAGTCGCGGCAGGACGGGCATCTGTAACGCGGGAACGGACATGGGCGGATACCTGACAAGGGGTTCGCTGCCGCTGAAGCATACGCGGGAACCGGCCCGGCGCAAGGGACGGGCGGCGCGGCCAGGGCCTGGCGGCGGCCTCCCAGCGACAGCCCCCGGAGCGGCTTCAGCCGGAATTCCTGGGACAGTATACTTAATTCCCCGACTTCAAAGGGGGAGAGACCGCGATTTCAGGAAACCGGATGCCTGGTCGCCCTGAAGGGCGACCTACACCCGCCCGTGGCCGGAATCCTGATCAAGGCCCCTCCCGGCCCTGATCGTCGTTCCGGCCAACCAACGCGCAGGGTGCAGGGCTAAGCCGCCCCCAGCGCCGCGGCGAGTTGCCCCAGCGCCCGCTCGATCACCACCCGCGGGGCGCCCAGGTTGAGCCGCATGTGCCCGCTCCCGCCGGTGCCGAAGATGGTCCCGGGGCTCAGGCCCAGGCCGGCGCGTTCGATGAAGAAGGCGCGCAGGGCGGCGTCGGTCAGTCCCAGCCCGCGGCAGTCGAGCCACAGCAGATAGGTCCCCTGGGGCCGCACGGCCGTGATGCCGGGCAGGCGGCGGGCGATGAAGTCCAGGGCCAGGTCCCGGTTCACCACGAGATAGGGCATCAGGGCATCGAGCCAGGGGCCACCCTCGCGGTAAGCGGCCGTGAAGGCGGCGACGCTGAAGGGATTGCTCGCACTCACATGGAAGCTGTCGAAGACGCGCCTCAGGGCGCGGCGCTGCTCCGGGTCCGGGCAGATGATGGCGGAAAGCCCGAGCCCGGGAATGTTGAAGGTCTTGCTCGGGGCGAGCGCGGTGATGACGGCGGCGGGCTCGTCCGTGAGGGAGGCCAGGGGCCGGTGGACCTCGCCGGGGAAGCACAGGTCGTGGTGGATCTCATCGGACAGGACCACCAAGCGGTGCCGCCGGGCGATGGCCAGCACAGCACCGAGCTCATCCGCGCTCCAGACCCGGCCCACCGGGTTGTGCGGCGAGCACAGGATCAGCAGGCGCGCCTCGGCGGCGCACCGCTCCAGGTGCTCGAGGTCGAAGGTGTAGCCGCCCGCCTCGCACCGCAGCGGATTTTCGACCACCCGCCGGCCATTGGCGCGGATCACCGAGAAGAAGGGCGCATAGACCGGCGGCTGGATGATGACCCCCTCCCCCGGCTCGGTCAGGGCCAGCACGGTTGCGCTGAGCGAGGGCACCACCCCCGGGGCCATGAGCACCCAGTCGCGCTCAATGACCCAGCCGTGCCGGTCCCGCAGCCAGTCCGCCATGGCCGTGAACAGCGCGTCCGGGAAGAGCGTGTAGCCATAGACCGGGTGCGCCGCCCGCTCGGCGAGTGCTTGGGTGACCGCCGCCGGCGCGGCAAAGTCCATGTCCGCGACCCACAGCGGCAGCACCCCGGGGTCGCCGAACTGACCGGCGCGCCCGTCCCATTTGAGCGAGGCGGTGCCCTCGCGGTTGATCGGTTGGTCGAAATCAGGGGCCTGATGGCTCATAGCAAATCCTATAATTATTGACCTCGCAGGCCCGAAAATTGGCGCCGCTGTCACGCCCTTTCAGGGCTGAACGTACCGCTACCACGCACCCAGGGCGCTGCCCTCACTGCCAGTAAGTTAAGCCGCAACGGCTACTGGGAGCGCCGCACCCCAGTGCGGCGCGGCCTCTGCTCAAACCACACCGGCGGGGTTGTCTGCGAGATCGCGCCGCACTGGGGTGCGGCGCTCCCAGGTCGGGCCGGAGTGCAAGTGAGGCTTAACTTAACGGCAGTGAGGGCGCTGCCCTGGGCTGGTATGTCGGGCGCCTTCGGGGCTGCGGATGCCGCCGGTTGCGGGCGCCGGTGCCCGCATGGGACAAAGCGGTTGGACACGTAGGATGGGTAGAGCGCAGCGGAACCCATCACAGGCGACACCGCAGCGTAGCGGTATTGCGCTTTGCTCACCGCCGCTCCCACACCGTCACCTCGGAGAGACTGTGCTGGAACTTGCGCCGGGTTTCGCGGATCACGAACGGGATCTCCACCGGCCCTTCAATGAGTCGGAAATGGCTGCCCAGCACCGCCTTGAGCCCGTCGAGCGTCGTCACGTTCTCCCCGTCGCGCTTGAAGCCGCCCAGCCATTCCTCCCGCGGGGTGTGCTCCGTGAGCCAGGTGTAGGGGGAGGCGAGGACCAGCAGTCCGCCGGGATTGAGCCGCTCATGGACGCTGCCCAGGAACAGCGCCGGACTGTAAAGCCGATCGATCAGGTTGGCGGCCAGGATCAGGTCGAAGCCTACGAACTGGGGCTTGAGGTTGCAGGCGTCACCCTGGACGAAGGCGACCCGCTCGCGCACCCCCTCGAGCCCCAGGTCCTGGAGCCGGACCTCGCGCCAGGAGACCAGTTCGCCCTCCTCCACCAGGGTGTAGCGCAAGACCCCCTCCCCTGCCATCTGCACGCCCAGCCCGACGAACCGGGCCGAGAAGTCGATGCCGATCACGTCCGGGCAACGCCGCGCCAGTTCAAAGGACGAACGCCCGGCCGCGCAGCCCAGGTCGAGGGCGCGGCCCAGCGCCCGGTCACCGACACAGCGCAACGCCAGGTCCGCCACGGCCTTGGGGAAGTTGGGTACGCCGAAATACTCGGCGCCATAGTGGAATTCGGCGTACTCGGAGAGTTGCCGATCCGACTCGTAGTGCGAGGCGGGCGGCAGGCCGGGGGCCTCCCCGACCACATAGCGAAAGCCGGCGTGCTGGAAGAAGTGGCGACGGAAGGCATAACGGGCACTGCGCAGCGACTCGTTGCCGCAGGACACCCAGGACCCGCCCTTGAACAGGTTGTGGCGCCCGTCAAAGGTGGGAGTGGTGAAGTCGTCATAGAGCGGGTGGACGCGGAACCCGGCGAAGGGATAGATGGGGGTCTCGGTCCACTGCCACAGATTCCCGACCACATCGCAGAAGTCCCCGTGCCGAAAGCGATCGACCGGGCAGGAGGACGCCCAGTGGTCCAGGTGTCGATTGGCCGGTCCCGGCCCCTCGGTCGGCACCTCGGCCACCCCGGCCGCGTCATAGAGCCGATACCACTCGTCCTCGGTCGGCAGGCGCACCGCCGCGCCGGTCCGCGCCGACTGCCACTGACAGAAGGCCCGGGCCTCGTGATAGTTGACCTCGACCGGCCAGTTCCAGGGCATGGCCACCTCCTCCAGCATCAGGCGCAGGCGCCAGCCGGCCGGCTCCGGGACCCAGAAGCTCGGGTAGCGGGCCAGGCTGAACTGACGCCAGGCCAGGCCCTCCGCCGTCCACCAGCCGTCGTCCTCATAGCCGCCGGCTTCCACGAAGGCCAGGAACTCCCGATTGGAGACCAGCATCCGCGCCACCGCGAAGGCCGGGACCTCCGCCTCGTGGGTGCCGTACTCGTTGTCCCAACCGTACCAGGGGTCGCTCGCCTGGTCCTGGCCCAACTGCACGGTGCCGGCGGGAACCGGCAGCAGTTGGTTGGGCGGCGGCTCACCGGTTTCCCGGCAGGGGGCCCAGGCCGGGTCGGTGCGCACGAGGTCCAGGCGCTGCTGGCGGATCAGCACCGAGGACGTCTCCAGGTGGATCCGCTCGTGCTCGATGCCCATCAGGATCGGCCACCAGGGGCTGTCCCAGCCGATCGGCAGGGTGAGCGGCAGGCGCTCGATCAGCCCGCCGACCACGTGCCGCACCCGGTTGCGATAGTCGCGCACCGCCTGCACGGAGGGCCAGTCGTAGTTGGACTCGTCGAGATCGTCCCAGCCCATCTCGTCCACGCCGACCGCGAACATCGACTCGAACCGGGGCTCGATGCGCTGCTCCAGGAGTCCGGCCAGGACCAGCTTGTTGACGAAGAAGGTGGCAGTGTGGCCGAAATAAAAGATCAGCGGGTGCCGCAGCGCGATCGGCTTGCGGTAGTAGGCGTCCGCCGTCGCCAGGGTGTCGAAAAGCGACTCGTAGCGGTCGAAGGTGGCGATGAAATGGTCGTAAATCTCGAGGCGCTTGGCCTGCGGGTCGTCGCCGTCGAGCCTGGGGGTGCGGGTCAGCAGTGGTGTGGTCATGTCGGTTCCTTGGGAGTCGGGGCGTCCCGCCCCGACGGCTTCACCACCGGGGGCGGAACGCCCGCGCTCCTTTTCGTATGAGGCCTTCCGGAAATCGCCCGGGGACCCCGCCGCTCGCGGGATCGCCGGGGCGATGATCGACGCCGATCCGCCCATAATGCTGATTGAGGGCCTTCACCGCAACCGGGCGGCGGCGGTCTGGGGATCGCCGCGGGTCGGTCGGCTGGTGTCTGGAGACGCGGGCGCTGCCTCGCCCCTCGCATTTGGTGACTTAAGCCTCTGGCGGGGCCGGCGGCGGGGGCAGTTCGGGGTCACACGGGCCTCGCTCGTCGTTCCGGCCGGAAAGCCCGTAGGGTGCACCGCGCGCACCCGTGCCACCGCGATGCCGGTGCGTCTCAGCACAAGGTGCGCGCGGCGCACCCTACGCCGATCGCCGGTCGCGGCCGGAACGACGATCGAGGCCGGGGTTACGCGCCACATCCTGCTACCGTACTATACATTTGGTCGAGGTTTATGCCTTGGACACGGGCTTCGTGAGGGTACGCATCGGTTTACCCTACAGCTACCGCTACCGGACGTTCTCACGGACCGGGCGTCGTTGTCGTTGTCGTTGTCGTTGTCGTAATCGTGGTCGGATTATTCGATTACGACAACGACAACGACAACGTACCCGGGATCTCGGTCACCACATCAGTTCTCATCGCACCCCGGGCCCTCCCGGCGCAACAGGTCCACCCGATGCGGCTTGCTGAACCTGGCACCGGTCGGGGTCAAATGGCGCTCGAAGGCAGCGCGGATGACCGCGCGCCGCGCGGCATCCAGGTTGCGCTCGCTGTGGGTCACATCGACGAAGCGCGACTCGAAGCTCGGCCAATCCGGAAAGGTCCCCGCGGACGCGAAAAAGACCTCCGCCGCCAGGCCAAAGCGCCCCTGCCCCACCGCCCGCTGCAAGGCCGCGAAGGCCGCCTCACGGACCTCCTTCTCGTCCTGGATCAGGCGCATCACGTCATTGAAGGGACCCTGGTAGACCGGCTCCAAGCAGTAGAGCAGGCCGCCCGGCTTGAGCACCCGATGGATCTCGGCCAGCGCCCGGTCCATCAGTTCCGGCGGGACATGGTGGAGCGACTTGAACAGGAACACCAGATCATAGGCCCCGTCCGGGTCCGCGATGGCCTCGGCCCCGCCGAGGCGGAAGCTGACCGACGGCAGGTCCCCCAGCGCCAGGTTCTTCGCGTGCTGGACGCGGTCCACCTCGGTCGCCGTGACCGCCGCCGCCCCCAGCGGGTCCACCAGCAGGCGGGTCATCCAGGCCGCCCCGCAGCCCAACTCCAGGACCCTCCGGCCGCGCACCGCCACGAGTTCCCGGATGACCTCGAGTTCCTCCATGGCGCGGTACTCGCCCGCCGGATGGATACGCATCGCGCTCGCCTCAAGATCGCACCGCAGGTCGGTCATCACACAGGTCTCCACACGTTAGCCAGATAACAGAGTCAGGAACATGGGGGCAGCGCGGCCGGTCCGAAGCGAGACGTGCTGCGCCGACAACAACCCCGACGGCGACCCGGCAAGGTCCAGGCCGTATAATCGGGGGTCAGAGCGGCGCCAGCCTCAGCGCCCGTTTGCATTCATTCGCCGCACGACGTTCTTTGACCATCGCGATTTACCGACCCCCAAAGGCCCCCCATGCTCCGACGCTTCCTCCTGGTACTCCTGATCCTGGCCGCCGTGATCGGCGCCCTGGCCTTTGTCAAGTTTCGCCAGATCCAGGGCCAGATCGCCATGTTTTCGCAGCCCATGCCGGCCCCCGTGGTCGCGGTGGCGCCGGTGCGCGAGACCAGTTGGGAGCCGACCCTGGACGCGGTGGGCTCGGTCCAGGCGGTCCAGGGCGTGGAGGTCAGCAACCAGGTGGCCGGGCAGGTCCAGGAGATCCGCTTCGACTCCGGGGTGCGGGTCCGCCAGGGCGATATCCTGGTGCGCCTGGATGACGATGTCGACCAGGCGGACCTGGAGGGGCTCAAGGCGGCGGAGCGGCTCGCCGCCCTCAAGCTCGGACGCAACAGCTCGCTGCTGAAGGGCAAGGTGGTCTCCCAGGGCGATGTCGACGACACCACCGCCCAGATGGACCAGGCCCGCGCCCTGGTCAAGGCCAAGCAGGCGACCATCGACAAGAAGGTGATCCGCGCCCCCTTCGACGGCCAGCTCGGCATCCGCAAGGTCGACCTGGGCCAGTTCCTCAAGGAGGGCACCCCCATCGTCCTGTTGCAGGCCCTGGACCCGCTCTATGTCGACTATTCACTGCCGGAGCGCGAGATCGGCCGCATCCGGGTCGGCCAGCCGGTGCGGGTGCGGGTGGCCGCCTACCCGGACCAGGCCTTCCAGGGCAGCATCGCCGCCATCACCCCCGGGGTGGACAAGGGCACACGCAGCGTACAGGTGCGCGCCCGCTTCGCCAACCCGAAGCTGGAACTGCGCCCCGGTATGTTCGCCCGGGTCGAGACGCTGTTGCCGACGCAGGACCGGGTGCTGACCCTGCCGCGGGAGGTGATCACCTTCAACACCTACGGCGACTCGGTGTTCCTGGTCGAGACGAAGGACGGCAAGCCCAAGGCGCAGCGGCGCCAGATCGAGACCGGCCAGGTGCGCGGCGACGAGGTGACGGTGACGAGCGGGCTCAAGGCCGGGGATCTCGTGGTCTCCGCCGGGCAGGTGAAACTCAGCAACGACCAGGAGGTCCAGATCAAGGACGCCGCGGGCACGGCGCCGGCGCCGACACCGGCCGGGACCAAGCCGCAATGAAGTTCACCGACATCTTCGTCTACCGGCCGGTACTCGCGAGCGTCGTGAGCCTGCTGATCTTCATCCTGGGGGTGCGCGCCTTCATCGATCTGGAGGTCCGCCAGTACCCCAAGACCCAGAACACCGTGGTGACCATCACCACCGCCTATCCGGGGGCCAGCAGCGAGCTGGTCAAGGGCTTCATCACCACCCCGCTGCAACAGGCCATCGCCGAGGCCGACGGCATCGACTTCCTGTCCGCCACCAGCACCGCCGGGGTCTCGGTCATCGAGGCCAACATGCGCCTCAACTATGACCCCAAGGCGGCGATTGCCGAGATCCAGGCCAAGGTGGCGAGCCGCATCAACGTCCTGCCGGAGACCTCCCAGAACCCGGTCATCGACTCCACCACCGGTGACTCCACCGCGCTCATGTATCTGGCCCTCTACAGCCGCGAGATGGACCTGCCCCAGATCACCGACTATGCGCTGCGCGTGATCCAGCCCCAATTGCAGGCCCTGCAAGGGGTGGCCAAGGCGCAGTTGCTCGGCAACAAGACCTTCGCCATGCGCATCTGGCTCGACCCGGCGCGCATGGCCGCGCTCGGGGTGACCGGGGACGACGTGACCCGGGTCCTGCGCGCCAACAACTATCTCTCCGGCGTCGGCAAGCTCAAGGGCGACCTGGTCCAGATCGACCTGTCGGCCACCACGGACGTGAGCCGGGCCGAGGACTTCCGCCGCCTGGTGATCCGCTCCGAGGCCGACACCCTGGTGCGCCTGGACGACATCGCCCGGGTCGAACTGGGCGCCGCGGACTACGACTCCACTACCCTCTACAAGGGCAACCCGGCCATCTTCATCGCGGTGGAGCAGACCCCCGGCGCCAACCCGCTGGACGTGGCCAAGCGGGTGCGCGATCTGCTGCCCAAGCTTCAGGCCGATTTCCCACAGGGGCTCAAGGTCTTCGTCCCCTATGACGCCAGCGAGTTCATCGAGGCCTCGATCCGGGAGGTCTTCAAGACCCTGGCCGAGGCGGTGCTCGTG
The DNA here is from genome assembly GCF_002813775.1 of Candidatus Thiodictyon syntrophicum. NCBI lineage: Bacteria > Pseudomonadati > Pseudomonadota > Gammaproteobacteria > Chromatiales > Chromatiaceae > Thiodictyon > Candidatus Thiodictyon syntrophicum. The sequence continues at coordinate 2,907,336 of NZ_CP020370.1, read as the reverse complement.
GTGCTGCTGGTGATCTTCCTGTCCCTGGGCTCACTGCGCGCCGCCCTGGTGCCCGCGGTGGGGGTGCCGCTGTCCATCGTCGGGGTCGGGTTCCTGATGCTGCTGATGGGCTTCTCCATCAACCTGCTCACCCTGCTCGCCATGGTGCTCGCCATCGGCCTGGTGGTCGACGACGCCATCGTGGTGGTGGAGAACGTCCACCGTCACCTGGAGATGGGCAAATCCAACGTCCAGGCGGCCGTGGACGCGGCGCGCGAACTGGCCCTGCCCATCATCGCCATGACCACCACCCTGGTCGCCGTCTATGCCCCCATCGGCTTCATGGGCGGGCTGGTCGGCACCCTGTTCACCGAATTCGCCTTTACGCTGGCCGGGGCCGTGCTGGTCTCCGGCGTGGTGGCGCTCACCCTCTCGCCCATGCTCTCCGCCTTGGTGCTGCGCCCCGGGGGCGAGCAGACCCGCTTTGAATTGCGTGTCGAGCACGTCTTCGAGTCCCTGGCCCGCGGCTACCGCGCCATGCTCCATGGTTGGCTGCGCTTCCCGTCGCTGACGCTGCTGGTCGCCCTGGTGGTCATCGGGGCCATCTATGCCATGTACAGCATGACGCAGAAGGAACTGGCCCCCACCGAGGACCAGAGCATCCTGTTCTTCATGGCCACCGCGCCCCAGACCGCGACCATCGACTACGATGTGCACTACATCAAGGAGATGTTTCCCATCTTCGAGTCCATCCCGGAACACACGGACTCGTTCATCGTCGCCGGCTTCGGCGGCGACCAGTCCAACACCTTCGGCGGCTTCAAGATCACACCGGCCACCGAGCGCGCCCGCGGCCAGGACGCCATTCTGCCGGAATTGCAGGGGAAGCTCGCGCAGATCACCGGCCTCAATACCGTGGTCTTTCCGCTGCCCAGCCTGCCGACCCCGGGCAACGGCATCCCGGTGGACTTCGTCATCGTCTCGGACCGCGACTATAAGGAATTGGACGGCCTGGTGGACAAGCTCCTGGGCGCCGCCATGGCCAGCGGCAAGTTCATGTTCCTGTCCAAGGACGTGAAGCTGGAGCGCCCGCGCAGCGTGCTGGAGGTGGACCGGGACCTGGCCGGCGCCATGGGCATCAGCATGGCCGAACTGGGCGCGAGCCTCGCCGGCATGTTGAATGAGGACTATGTGAACTGGTTCAGCCTGGAAGGGCGCAGCTACAAGGTCATCCCCCAGGTGGAACAGCGCTTCCGCAACGCCGCGGCCGACCTGAAGGACTACTACATACGCACCAGCGCCGGCGAACAGGTCCCATTGAGCACCCTGGTGAAGATCCGCAACGAGGTAGAACCCTCCAAGCGCACCCAATTCCAGCAATTGAACTCGATCACAGTCTCCGGTGTCCAGGCGCCCGGGGTGCCACTGGGCGAGGCCCTCGCCTATCTGGAGGAACAGGCCAAGGCCATCTTCCCGCAGGGCGTGCGCTTCGACTTCAAAGGTGAATCACGCCAGTTCAAGAGCGAGGGCACGGCCCTGGAGGTCACCTTCTTCCTCTCGATCCTGATCATCTATCTGGTGCTGGCGGCCCAATTCGAGTCCTGGCGCGACCCCTTCGTCATCCTGATGTCGGTCCCGCTGTCCATCGCCGGGGCTATGGCCTTCCTGTTCCTGGGCTTCGCTACTATCAATATCTATACGCAGGTGGGCCTCATCACCCTGATCGGCCTGGTGACCAAGAACGGCATCCTGATCGTCGAGTTCTCCAACCAATTGCGCGCGCGCGAGGGCCTGGACAAGCGCGAGGCGGTCGAGCGCGCCTCCACCATCCGCCTGCGGCCCATCCTCATGACCACGGTCTCCATGCTGGTCGCCATGGTGCCGCTCTTGATCGCCAGCGGCCCCGGGGCCGTCAGCCGCTTCGACATCGGACTCGTCATCGTCACGGGCTTGGGTATCGGCACCCTCTTCACCCTATTCGTGGTGCCGGCCTTCTATATGCTGCTCTCCCCCGCGGTGCATCGCGCACCCGGGCTGGCGACGGAACTGCCGCCGGCCGCCGAGCGGTGATCGGCCCAACGCCTTCAATAATCTGTGTTTCTTTGTGTCTTCGTGTCTTTGTGAGAGCAATTGCCGGATTGAGGTTCATCCACCTCGTCCATCGCGCGGACGAGGTCGGCGAGCGTGCTGACCGCCAGTTTCTCCATGACCTGATGGCGATGTCGCTTGACGGTACGCAGCGAGATCCCAAGCCCATCGCATACCGCCTGATTGCGCTGGCCCAGGGCCACCAGACGCGCAACCTCGCGCTCGCGCCTGGTGAGCGACGCAAAGCGCCGCGCCAGTTCGCCCTTGCGCGCCTGCTGCCGTTGCCGATCGGAACTGACCGCCAAAGCCCTCGCAACGGCGTCGAGCAAGACCTCCGCGTCGATGGGTTTGATCAGAAAATCGAGGGCCCCGGCGCGAAACGCGCTGGCCACTTCCGCGGCGCCGCTGACGCCGCTCATCAACAGCATGGGTGTATCCGTCAGCGCCGCGAGCGCGCGCTGAAGCTCCAGCCCGTTCAGCTCGGGCAACATGACATCGCAAAGAATGCAACAGGGACCAGGGAAGCAGGGACTGGGGTGGTCGAGCGTCTTCAACAGGGCGAGCGCGGAGCTGTAGGTCTCACAGGCATAGCCCTCAAGCTCGAGCAGGGCACGAAAGGCGGCGAGGATTTCGCAATCGTCGTCCACCACCAGGACGAGTCCACGGGAGCAGCGCTCGCCCCATCGCAGGTCCTCGGTGGTGACCGTACGGCGAACAGGTGGTACTGGTGGCATCGGTTCAGGTCGTTTGCGATGTGATGGATTGCAGCGGCAACTTGAGCTCGCAGAGCGCGCCCCCGGCCGTGTTGCTCAGGGTCAGTTCCCCGTGATGGTGCCTGGCGATCGTGCGTGAGATCGACAAGCCGAGACCCAGACCCTGCGCCTTGGTGGTATAGAACGGCTCCCCGGCCTTCTGAAGTGCCTCGGCCGACAGACCGGGGCCGCTATCCTGGACCTGCAGGCGGGCACCGTCGTCCTCCTCCCAAAGCCGGACCGCGATCTCGCGTTTCGCACTCAGGGCGGTGGCTTCGATTGCATTGCGCAATACATTGAGCACGAGTTGGGAGATCTGTATCGGGTCGCCCGCGACTCGGACCGGGCGCTGCGGCAAGGAACAGTCCAGACGACAGGCTTGCGCACGGGCCTGCGCGGCGACCAGTTCGACCACTTCCTGAATGACCGCAACGAGATCGACGGGCTGCCGGCGCATCTGCGACGGGCGAATGAGCCCGCGGATATGCTCCAGGATGCGAGCGGCACGCTGGGTGTTGTACACAACCTTGTCCAGCAACTCCAGCGCTTGCGTCAGCTCGATGCGTTTGCTGCCGAGCCCACGTCGCACAACCTGCGCGTTGGTCAGGATGGCGGTGAGCGGCTGATTGAGCTCGTGCGCCAGCGATGCCGATAAGAGGCCCAGGCTGCGCTGACGCTCGAGCTGGACGATCTGCTCGCTCAGTATCCGATTTTCCTCAGCGCGCGCCTGGGTGGCCGCGGCCACCACTTGGGCTCGGATCAGCCGTTCGAGCGCCAGACTGAGCCAGGCGATATTGCTGACGATGATGCCGACGAACGAGGTCAGGCCCAGCAGCAATGCGTCGTACCCCTGCTGGCCTAGCGGATTCGGATCGAAGCCGCCCAGAGTACCGTTCACGAGGCGAAAACCGTACGCGGCGGCCATGAGACCGAAGGCCCAGGCAATCCAGTACGCGCTGCGCTGCCCTCGCCGACGCCCCAGGCGACTTGCCCACCAGGCAATCCGGGCGTTCATGAGCGATAGAACGAGCAAGGCAAAGAGGGAATGCGCATAATGACCGAGACCATGGCCGACTCCATCGTCGCCCCCCTGGCGCAATAGCTCGTACACCGTCAGCGCAGCCAGCAGAAGAAGGGCCGGACGATGAACGGGCTCGGGGGCATTCAATTCCAGCCGGATGGCCTGGAGCTTCAGCGACAGCATCAGGACCGCCAGGGCGATCGGCACCGTGAAACCCAGCACCTCGGGCACCAACCCGCGCAGGGCGATCAGCAGGGACGCCGCCGCGGCGGCGAGACTGCCGCCGCACCAGTGATGCAGCGCCGCATTCCGCTGGCTCCACAGGGCCGCCCACAGCGCCAACCCGATCACCAGACTGAGGATGCTCGCGAAGAGAAAGCCCGTGCGGGCATGGAAGATCATCGGGCGATCGGAGCCCCATCGGGTTGCAGTCGTGAGCGAGTCGGCCGGGGAGAACGGGATGCTAGATCGCTCGCGCGGGCAACGCAACGCCGACGGGGCCGACTCCAGGACTCCGTCGCGTTCCCGCGTAGCCCTTTGAGCCCGGTAAGCTGGCCATGCATGGCGTTGCGTAGAGCAACTTCGAGGCCCTGCAGGGGTCCGTAGAAGGCCGCCTCCGGCTCGCCCTGCACCTCCACATGCACCAGCACCCAAGCGGGGCTGCCGTCCCGGCGCGCGACCGCGACCAGCTTGTCGGCTTAGCGCCGGCCGGTCTCGGCAGCGCGGGACCGAGCCTACTGGGGGCATCGGCCTGAGGCACTTGCCCCACGAACGCAGACGCATTAGCCTGCCCAGTCATGGACGAGCTTGGCACCCCCCACGACCGCTACTTCCGCGAGAGCTTCGGACGGCTGGATATCGCCCGTGATTTCCTGCTCCACAACCTCCCCGCGGCGCTGCTGGCCGAGGTCGACCTCGCTACTGGTGCTCTACCATGGCGAGCGCCAGTGGCGGGTGCCGGCCAGCTTCCACGATCTCGTCGAGCCGTTGCCGGAGGCTCTGGTCCCCTACGTCCCCCAGTTTCGCTATGCCCTGCACGACATCTCCGCGCGGACCAACGCCGAGATCAAGGGCGAGGTGTTGACCCGACTGGTGCAACTGGCGATGCGCCACATCTACAGCAAAGAACCCGTCGAGCCGCTGCGGGAGCTTCTGGCATTGATCCGGCAGATCGGCGACCAGACCCAGGCGACTGAAATCCTGTCCACCCTTCTGCGTTACTATGTTCAGGCGAACATCCGTCTGGACGAAGAGCTGGTCCGGACGCTGTTGAGTGAGACCCCGGTCGGAGACACCACCATGCAAACTTTTCTTGATCGTTACATTGAACAGGGCGTCGAGCGGGGCAAGCAGCAGGGCGGAGCCGCTGTGCTGCTACGCCAGGTCGAGCGCAAGTTCGGCCCGCCGAGCGAGTCGGTGCGTGAGCGGATCGCCGGCGCGGACCCCGAAACCCTGCTCGCCTGGTCCGAGCGCATCCTCACCGCGGACGACGTGGAGGCGGTGCTGCACTGAGCGCCATCCGCGGGGCCGCGGTCAGGTCCTGCAATCATGTTTCGTAAACTGTCCGCCGAGCTCTCGAAGAGAGCTACCATTGTCGCAAGCCGGACGCCACCATGAGTGAAGTATTCACAAGTGCCAGATTCGGCAAGCGGGTCTGGCTAACCGACCATGCGCTCGCGGCCATGAAGAAGCGGGGCGTCACACTCGCGGAGGTTGAAGTGCTGATCGAGCAGGGCGCTTACCTTGGCAATGGCAAAGATGACGGCTGGCTGTTTCGCCGCTTCGATGGCCGCGCAGACAACCTGGTCTGCGCCGCGGTCACGAATCGGCAGGCAATCGTCGTCAAGACCATCATGATCAACTGGCGGGAGCGGGAGGAGGCATGAAGATCGTCTATTACGAGAACGACGACATCCTGTTCATCGAGTTCACGACGGGCGAGATCGTACGTGATGAATCGGTGAGCTGGAACGTCAATATCGGCTATACGGCCGAAGGGATCGGAGAAATGACGATTCTGGATGCCCGCAAGCTCGGCATCTATCCGGTGCAGGTCGAGCAGGTCGTCGCGGATGCGGCTTGACCATGTAAAGTCGATTGGCTCTTTTGCCCGCTTGTCAAGCTCCGCTTGGTAATCGGTCGCAATCCCTTGCTTTCAGAGGCCCGTTAACCTTTAATTGAGCCTGATCCCTTATCTCCATGCAAACTTTTCTTGATCGTTACATCGAACAGGGCGTCGAGCGGGGCAAGCAGCAGGGTGGAGCCGCAGTGCTGCTACGCCTGGTCGAGCGCAAGTTCGGCCCGCCGAGCGAGTCGGTGCGTGAGCGGATCGCCAGCGCGGACCCCGAAATCCTACTCGCCTGGTCTGAGCGCATCCTCACCGCGGACGACGTGGAGGCGGTGCTGCACTGAGCGCCATCCGCGGGGCCGCGGTCAGATCCTGCAATCATGCATTCTTGCATCCTGTCCCCGATGCTTGATTGCAGGACCTGGCTCCGGTCCACTGGACCCCGCGGTCCACTGCGGCAGCGGTACACAAGGTAGCGCACGGCGGGAGGCGCTGAGCGTACAGGTGCACCGCCCGGCAAGCAGGGGGGCTGAGCGTTCAGGCTGGGAGAGATCGGCGCTATTGCGTAAACTGTCCCCGGAACTCCCGGAGCGATCGGCGCCCCGTTTTTATAAGTTTTACGGTTCCCCTACCCGAGTTCGCCACCCAGACGTTCGCGCCGTCGAAGGCGACGGCGGACGGACCCAACCCCGTCGTATAGGTGCCCAAAACGGCGCCGTCGCTAGCCCTAAGCTTCGTGATCGTGTCACCCGACCAGTTCGCGACCCAGACATTCGCCCCGTCGAAGGCGATGGCCTGTGGGTTCCGACCTACAAAAACGGTGCTCGGCATGCCGACTTTATACCACCGCAACATGCCGATCTTTAAGGGGTCGTACCCCAGTCCCGCCGGACCTTGCAGTCCGGTGGCGCCCGTCGCCCCGGTATCGCCCTTGGGGCCTTGCAATCCGGTCGCGCCGGCCGCACCGGTATCGCCCTTGGGGCCCTGGAGTCCGGTCGCGCCCGCCGCGCCGGTATCGCCCTGGGGGCCCGCGGGCCCCGCCGGTCCCGCCAGGGCGATGTCGAGATAGGCCGGGTGGCTCGTCTGGGTATTTTCCTTGGCGTCGATAAGGAGGGAGGCCTCGGGGCTATTCTGGTCGGACGAGAGCGCGAGCCCGAAATTGCCCTCGGGGGTCTCGACCCAACTGCGCACCTGAGCGGTGACATCGAGGCGCAGGTACCGGCCCGCGGGGGCGACGGCGAGTTCGCTGGAGGCGATCGGGTGTCCCTCGGCGGGAGCATTGCTGTAGGTCACCCCGGTCTCACTCCAGGCATCGGCGAGGGCACGCGCCTCCAGCCCGCCGGGTGCCAGCAGGGTGCTGACCCAAACATAGAGGGTCGCCTTGGCGACCTCGAAGGAGGCGAACCCCGCCGGCAGCGCGGAGAGGTCGAAGCGCAGTAAGGCGCGGGCGGCGGGGTTGATCTTGAGGCTGGTGCCATTGGCCGCGCCCCCGTAGTTGGTGTTGGGGGCGGTCGCGAGGACATAAGCGTCGGCCGCCACGGGGGCGTTGACTGCGCCCGCCGCGACCGGGAACAGGACCGCCAAAAGGGCGGCACGGAGTGCGTGGCATCCGACCTTCATCATGGACTCCCGATCTGTGGTGTGTGTCTAGGCTGGGAATGGGAAGGCCGGCGCTCGTGAGGCCCGGCGTCGGCGCACGAGGAGCGGCAGGCCGGCGAGCCAGCCCATGGCGAGGGCCAGGGTGGCGGGCTCAGGCACGGTGAGCGGGTAGGGGCTGACCGTGCCGATCAGAGCCCCGCCCGCGACCGCGATGCTCAGGCCCCAGGCGCCGGAGCCCTGCACGCAGTCCAGCGGACCCGGCGCGTAAAAGGCCCCGGCCCGATCCTCCGAACAAAAGCCGGTCGCGGCCAGGCCGGTGAAATTGCCGAGCCCGTCATGGTCGAAGATCGCCGACGTCGGCAGCCCGCCCGGCAGGTCCACCCCGCCGGAGTTGTTGGGGTACTCAGACAGGGCGAGGTAATAGACCCCGGTCGGATCGGGCACCGTGAAGCTGAGGTCGATATCCAGTTGCACATCGCCCGGGGCGCCGCCATTGCCGCCGATGGCGGCATCCAGGGCCGTGCCGCTCGCATTCCAGAGGTAGACGGCCGGCCAGAATCCGTTCGACGACCAGCCCGTAGTATCGACGAGGACGTGCCCGGGGTTGTACAGCGTGAAGGTGAAAAAACGGACGCTGTCGTCGGCGGCGAGGTTGCCGCTGAAGACGTAGGCGGCGGAGGCCGGGCCGCATAGGACCGGCAGCAGCGCAATGAGCGCGTAACGGCGCGGCGAAGGTCTCATAAGATCGTTCTCCGTTCGCATCTATTATGATCCCGATAACTTATGAAAGATTACGGGGTAAGCCTGAAATGTCGCTGGTGTACTCAGAGGCTACGCTGTTCTGTCTATCCGCATTATCTCAGCTCTCCATCAACTCTCGGAGATCCCGCACCGGCGAGCGGAAACCCTGTTCTATCATCCGGTTCAGCCAACGATTGGCCTGATCTGCGTCCGCCAGGCCGCGCTCGACGCAGGCGACCAGGCAGCCCAGGGAACCGGAGATGGGGATGCCGTGCCGTCGCGCCGCCTTGCGTGCTGCGCGATCGTCGGTCAGAAAGATCAAGCCCCGATGACCGTGGTATTGACGATGACGCTCACGGCAGGGTCCGGCTGGCCGCGCGCAATACCTCCGCCTCGTCGCGGGCTTCATCGGTGTCATCCGGCCCCAGACGCGGGGCAACACCCTTTTCCAGCAAGACATCTTTCATCTGCGCCCAACTGATCCCCGCCAACTCCGCAACCTTGGCAAGCGAGATATCGCCCGCGCCATACTTGTGTACGGCCAGGTCGATCCGCAATTCCGGCCGCGCCCGCACCAGGTGGCGCAGCGCGTCCTGTATCAGCGTCGGCTCATCCGGATAGAGCCGGGCATCGACGAATTCTTTGGTGGACAACATTTCAGCCGTCGCTCCCGATAATTTTCTCAATGCTGCCGGCCGATAGGACGCGCCCGGACCAGCGCAGGAGGGTATCCGCATCGGCCTGGTCGATCCGGGCCCCGACCGCCTCCGAAACGGTCCCGAACTTGAGCCGCAGCAGGGTCAGCAGGACCCTGGCCTCGCCCTTGCGCACGCCGATGTGCTCGCCCTGCGCGAGCCCCTGCTCCAGCCCTTGCTGGAGGAAGCGTTCCGAGAAAGTGCCCATGGTTGCTGCCTCTTGCGGGTACTCGCGTTGGTATCTGGCCCGCTCATTGTCGTCCAGGTCCGCGTAGATGTCTATAAAATCGAGATATTTCAGTTTCTTTTCGAGGTCTGGCTCAAGCTCGACCGGGCCCCGGACGGCCGCGGCGTAGACCGCGAGCTTGCGGTCGGGCACGTAGCGCATGCTCGGCAGGTTGAGCCGGGCGCCGTTCCTGCCCCTCCACGCAACCTACTTTGACGGGACCCTGGGGCCGACCCGGCGGTGGGCCGGCCCGCCGGCGCTCGACCCGGCGCGGGCGCGGGTCGCCGCCGACCAACCCAGGAGCCCCGCGCCGAGCAACCAGGCCACCGACGGCAGGGGTACGGCCGGGCCGTCGGCGACCACGTAATCCATGTAGAAGCCGGAATCCGGTTGGGATTCGAGCAGGGTGAAGCTCAGCCTGAGATCGAGTACGCCGTCGGCGGAGACGCGATCGGACCAGGAGCCGAGGTCGAGCACGCGATCGTTGAAGAACCAGAGGGCCGCGGCCAGGTCGGTAAAGGTCCGTTGGAATACCGTGGCCCCCTCCTCGACGATGGCGAAGTCGAAACCCCCGAGCACCGTCCCGAGACCCACTGGGTCGAGCAGCCCGATCAAGAGGTGCTGGGGCGGATTGGCGATCTGGGTCGTGTCGAAGCTCAGGGTGCTTTCCCCTTGGTAGGTCTGCGCCGAGCCGCTCGGGGTCCCGGTGGCGTAGGCCCCGCCGAGGACCCCGTAGGCGAGGATGTCCGACGCGGCAGGCAGGGCGAGCGTGACCGTGGGATTGGCGAGCAGGCGCCCGGAGACCGCGGTGGGCGCGCCGGTCGCGTAGGCGACCGCCTGGCTCCCGGACACAGCGTCGGGACTCGGCAGGGGCCCGCCCACGGCGCTGCTGGCCATGGCCTTGACCTGGCCGTCCACCGGGGCCGAGGCGGTGCCGGCGATGCTGAGCGCCAGGCCGCTGTCCTGTGCCGAACTGGCCGATGCACTGGCGGTTCCGCCGTTCCCGCTGCCCTGCGCCGTGGCGATGGCCGAGCCGGCAGTGCCGCCATGCCCGGTTCCCCCTTGGGCAGTTGCACTTACCGAGACGGTGCCTGGTGCGGCGCCGGTCGCGACGCCGGTCGCGGCGGCAACCGCGTCCCCGCCCCGCGCGCCGAGGCCGCCGTTGTTGCCGGAGCCGCCGGCCCCGCCCGCCGCGGCGGCCGAGACGGCGACTGGCCCGTCGCCGGTTCCCTGCGCCTGCGCTTGGGCCCCGCCGCCGACGCCGCCGCTGCCCGTGGTCCCGTCGGGGGCGAGTGCGCTGCCCCCGTCGCCCCCGGTGGCGCTGGCATCGGCCGCGACCGGCTGGGTCCCCGCGCCGCCGGCGATTGCAGTCGAGTCCGCGGACCCGCCGGCGCCGCCGCTGCCGGTGCCGCCCGCGGCATCGCCGCCCCGCCCGCCGATGGCCGTATCGTTCGCCAGGACCTGGCTGTCCCCCGTGGCACCGGCATCGGCGCCGCTGCGCGCGGTCCCGCCCGCCCCGCCGAGGCTGGTGGCCCCGGTTCCGAAATTGACCTGGCCGCCGTTGCCGCCCGTCGCGTACCCGTAGGCGGTGGCGGTCTGGGCGTCGCCGGTCGTATCCGCGGCGGCCGTGTCGACCGCGGCCCCGCCGACACCGCCGCTCGCCCCGCCGAAGCCGGAGCCGCCATCGCCGCCCAGGGCGCCGTCCGACCACAGGCCGGTGCCGGCCTGGGCGCTGCCCGCGTCGTTGGTTGCGTCGGCGCTCGCCGTGGCCGCCCCGCCGGCAGACGCGGTACCGCTCGCCGAGGTGCGGTCCCCGCCCAGGCCGCCCCGCGCGGCCGAGATCAGGGTCAGGGATTGGGCACTGGTGCTGCGCCCCAGGCTGCTTGCCGCGGTGCCGGCGGTCCCGCTGATCCCGTCCGCGACGCCCCCGCCGGCACCGCCGAAGGCGAATTGACTGAGCAAGAGTTCGCCGCCGGTCGCGCCGGTCACCGCGTCGGACAGGGTGACCGAGGCACCGCTGCCCGCCGCGCCAAGCCCGCTGGCCGAGCCGCCGGCCCCGCCCTGAGCGCTCCCGTATACCCCGACTGAGCCCCCGCCGGTGGATGATCCACCGATCAGCCCCGGGTCGAGCCTGGCCTCGCCCCCGTTACCCCCGGCGGCGGCGTATCCGGCCCCGCCGGCGCCGCCGGTGACGCTCAGGTCGACCCAGACGGACCCGGTGGCGGTGGCGGCGGTCGCCGATCCGACCCCGGTTTGGAGACCCGCGGCACCGCCCGTGCCCCCGGAGTCCCCGTTCCCGCCCTGACCGCCGAGCGCGCCGGCCGCCACGGAGGCGTTGCCGGTGTCGCTCGCGGTCGCGGCGACCGTGCCCAGGCTGGCGGCGCCGGCCGTGCCGCCGCGCGCACCGCTGCCGCTGGCCAATCCGCCGTCGCCGCCGGTCGCGTGGGCCGCGACGGCGACGGTCCCCGCGCCGGAGCCGGTGGCGCCCGCCGTCGCGGCACCGCCGCTGCCGCCGTCCCCGTCGGTCGCGCCGAGCCCGCCGGGTCCGCCGGACCCGCCGGTCGCTTGGGCCTGTGCGTCGGCCGTCCCCGACTCGGCGGCGACGGAACCGGATGCCGCGGCGTTACCCCCGGCCCCGCCGACCCCGCCGACACCCGGGGTCCCGCTCCCGGCCGGAGAGCCCCCGTCGCCCCCGGTGCCGCCAATGCCCCCGGTCGCTTGCGCCACGGCGGTCCCATCGCCCGCGCCCAGGGTCGTGGCTGCCGCGGCCGTGGCGTCGCCGCCAAGACCGCCGACACCGCCGGCCCCGCCATCAGCGTCGGCGCTCAGGCCGCCCCCCCCGTCGCCGCCCAAGCCCCCGTCGCCACCAAGGGCGGTGGCGCCGTTGGTCGGATCGGCGCCGACGGCGCTGGCGGAGGCAACGCCGCCCGAGCCACCCGGACCCCCGGTGCTGCCCGGATCGCCGGCGGTCCCTGGCGTACCGGGCGTGCCGGGGTCCCCGAACTGGTTATCGGTGACAGCGAAGAGCGGGGGCGTACTCGCCAGGCCCAGGGCCAGGACGGCGGCCAGGAAGGCGGAAAAGCGTGGTGTCGACATGATCGGTGGCCTCAAGCGGTGCGTGCGCGGGCCGCGGGTACCTGCCAGGGCGGTCCCGCGGCCAAGGGTCCTCCCAGGCGGGGGCGCCGCCTGGCGGCGGGGTCAATAGCCGTCAACGGCGTAGTGGCACCCATCGGTCCCGCACGGATTGATCTCCGTGCTGGTGTCGATCTGGGCATAAGGGTCCCCGACCGGCGTGCCGGTCGCTGGGTCGGTGCACCAATACTTAGGCGTCAGGAAGCCGCTGCCGTCCAAACCCGTCCCCGGGGGCGCCTGGTAGTTCGCACTGTACCCAAACGGATCGGCGACGCCCTTTTGCTCGACGATGCGATCCTTCGAGACCGTGATCACCATCCGATCGAAGGACCAGGTGAGGCGCGCGGCGTCCGCGGCGCCCGCCGGCCGCTGGTTGCCCCGATAGACCTTGCAATGGGCCTTGACGCTGGCCAGCGCGCTCTCGACCGTGTCGTCGGCCACCGGGAAATGGGTGGCGACGGTCAGGCGCGGGCGCGGCGAGATCTGGCTCAGCAGGTAACCGAAGGCCCCCTGGGGGGTATGGGAGCTGTTTTGCACCGTCACCATCGACTTGACCCCTGGGCTGTTTTCATCCGGGAGACTGGGCAGGTTGTTCGACTTCATGGCCCAAATCTGTGGCGCCGGGACCATCTCGTGGATGAAGACATCGACGCCCCGCCCGGGGGCATTGGGGTCGTTCGGCGGCCGATTGATGGCCTGATTGAGGCAGTTCTGCTCGGGCTTGGTGTCCCCGCTGAAGATCATGGTGAGCCCGCCCCATTCCAGCTTGTAGCCGATGGACCCCTTGCGGGTATGGATCACCGGGAAGAAGCTGATCGTCACCCCGGTGTCGGGGTTATGGTAGGCCACCTGGTCGCCGCTCTGCCCTTGGTCCCAGTCCAGTTCCATGGGAATGATGGAATAACCATCGTTGGTCGGCTCCCCGCCCACTGGCTGCACGGGCTGGGGCAGGGTCCAGTTCGTCGGCGCCGTGTATGCCGTGTACGCCGTCGTCTCAAAGCTCATACTCTCCGAATGCCAGCGGCAGAGCTCGCGCAGGTGCTGGCAGAAGTCATTGGTGCCGTCCTCGTAATACTGGGTGCTGCTCTTATCCGGATAATCGGGGTTGGGCACCCCCGAGCGGCCCGGCCCCCACACCCAGAGCGGCGACTTGCGGTCGGCGGGGGGGCCGAAGCAATAGATGTGAACCAGGTCGCTCATGTGGTCGGCGTGCAGATGGGTCAGAAAAATCTTGTCCATCCGTCCGGGCCCGATATTCATGGCACCATAGTTGGCGGCGACCCCGGACCCGCAGTCGAAGACGAACTGGTCCAAGGGCTGGCCCCGGGTGCTGTCCCAGCCCACCTCCACGAAGATGCTCATCATCCGCTGGCCGAGGGTCCGGGGCGGGAGCGAGGAGCCCAGGAAGGTGATGCGCATCTCGGTCGCGCCGAGCGGAACGATGCCCGACCCCTGGCCCGTATTGACCGCGGTGGCGGCGCGAAAGGGGTAGAAGGGCGGGAGGCTGTCGAAATACGAGTAACGCTGTGCCTTGGCCTTGTCGGCGAAGCTGGCGCGCGGACCCGGGGGGCAGCAATCCGTGGGGTCCGCACGGCACTGGCTATCCGCTTGCACCGAGTCCGGGACGAGCTCGCCCAGGGTGCCCAGGGCGAGCCCCCCCAGTGCGAGGCCGGAGACCTTGAGCGCCTCGCGCCTGGTGAACCCCCCGGGCTCTTCGGTCGTCTTGGTGTCGGAATCGCTATCGTTCATGGTCGTGCCCCCTGGGCTGCGCGTCGGGTCGGGCCGGCCAAGGCCCTGTCGTTTGGTCAGGTACCCCAGGAACCGCCGCGTGGCGGCCCTGGCGTCTCCGGCCCTGGCGACCCTAGCGTAGCGAAAGTTTCGCCGGCGTCTATGACCCCAAAGGGCCAAAAGGCCCGGGCGGGCGGACCCCGGGGCCGACGCGCCGTGACGGCTCGCGGGCCTTGGTCATCATTCCGGCCACCGGGCATCGTAGGGTGGATAAGCGCGGCGCAGTCCACCAGCGGCGGCGCGGGATTCGGTGGACTGCGCTAGCGCTTGTCCACCCTAGGGCCGGAACCATGATCAAGGCCGGCGCGAGCGCGACGGCCGAAACGGGGTCTCAGGGCGTCTCCCCCATCGCTTCCAACTGGGCATTCAGGCTCGCCAATTCCTCCCGGGCGCGCACCGACTCGGTCACGTCATATTGAATGCCGAGGTAGTAGAGCAGGCGCCCCTGGCGGTCAAAGAGCGGACGGATGGTGAAGCGGTTGTAGAACATGCTCCCATCCTTGCGGTAATTGCGCAGGGTGACGGTCACCGACTGGTGGTCGCGCACCCCGACTCGGATGCGCTCGAGCTCCGGCTGATTCACGTCGTCGCCATGCAGGAAGCGGCAGTTCTTCCCCAGCATCTCCTGCCGGTCATAGCCGGTGATCAACTCGAAGGCCGCATTGGCGTAGACCAGCGGGTTGTCCGGCTGGTTGGGGTCCGACAGGGTGATACCGTTGACACAGGTATCGAGGATCTGGGAGATGACATAGGGAATCTCGCCGACCTCGTTCTCGAACAGGAAGTCCATGACTGTCTCCGAATAAGTTTGATGACACCGCAGGGATCGCGCCGCACCGGCACCCGCGCCGGCCCCGTGGCCGCCGACGCCGGTCGCGCTGAGGTGGGCGGCGCTGAGACTAGCACCGCCGGGGCAGGCCGGAAAGCCCGCGGCCGACCGCGGTCCGCGCCGCCGCGCACCGGGAACCCGGCTTGTTCTCGGCCCCGGCCGCACCGAGATCCCCGGCACCCCGGCGGGCCCGCCTTGCCCTCTGCGCCCGGGAGGCCGCGCGCAGCCGGCCACCGACGCCCCCCTCCTCCTTAAACCTAAGAAAGAGCAGTTCTCTCACAGAGACACAAAGATCACAAAGATCTTCAAAGCGACATGTCGGTCGAAGAGGCACCCGGGCGGCGATCGGCCCAACGCCTTCAATGGTCTGTTTTTCTTTGTGTTCTTTGTGTCTTTGTGAGAGCAATTGCCGGATTTAGGTTAAATTACCCACAGAGCCAAACCACCATGTCTGAACACAAGATCATCGCAATCCTGGGTGCCACCGGCGCCCAAGGCGGCGGCCTGGTCCGGGCCATCCTCGACGATCCGCACGGCGGCTTCACCCCCCGCGCCATCACCCGCGACCCGGACACCCCGCGGGCCAAGGCCCTCGCCGCCATGGGGGCGGAGGTGGTCGGCGCCGACCTGGACGACTCCGCAAGCATGGAACTGGCGCTCGCGGGCGCCCACGGCGCCTATTTCGTCACCTTTTTCTGGGAGCACTTTTCCCCGGAGCGGGAAAAGGCCCAGGTACGCGCCCTGGCCCAGGCCGCCAAGGGCGCCGGACTCAACCACGTCATCTGGTCCACCCTGGAAGACACCCGCCGCTGGGTTCCGCTTGACGATGACCGGATGCCGACCTTGATGGGCGAATACAAGGTCCCCCACTTCGATGCCAAGGGCGAATCCAACGCCTGTTTCACGGAGCTTGGCGTCCCGACCACCTTCCTCCTCACCTCCTTCTATTGGGACAACCTGATCCACTTCGGCATGGGCCCCAAGCCGGGCCCCGACGGCCGCCTCGCCTTCACCCTACCCATGGGCGACAAAAAACTCCCCGGCATTGCCGCCGAGGACATCGGCCGCTGCGCCTACGGCATCTTCCAGGGCGGCGCCCAGTACATCGGCAAGACGCTCGGCATCTGCGGCGAGCAGCTCACCGGCGCCCAGATGGCCGCGGAATTGGGTCAGGCCCTGGGCCAGGAGGTAGTCTATGACGCCGTCACCCCGGCCCAATTCCGCGGCTTCGGCTTCCCGGGCGCCGAGGATCTCGGCAACATGTTCCAGTTCAAGGCCGATTTCGAGACCGACTTCTGCGCCGCCCGCGACCCGGTCCTGTCCCGCGCCCTGAACCCGCGGCTGCAGGACTTTCGCACCTGGCTTGCGCGCAACAAGGATCGGATTCCAGCCGCCTAGGCTGACACCTCTACCGTGAAAGTCAGGTCGGAACCTGGTGGGAGCGGCTTCAGCCGCGACGCGCCCACGTAGGGGCGGGTTTCAAACCCGCCCTTGCTATTCCTTGATGACGTCCAGCACGAAGGGGTTCTCCGGCCCGACCGGCTCCACCGCCACGCCATAGGCATCGCGGAAAGCCCGACCCGAGACCCTTCGCGCGGACCATTTGACCTCGAAGGCGCGCAGGCCGCTGGCCTGTTTCACCACAAGGTCGACCTCCGACTGCGCCCGCGTACGCCAGAAGAACAGCTCCCCCGGTGAGCCGAGCAGGGCATTGCGCTTGGCGACCTCGGCGATGAACCAACTCTCCCACAAGGCGTCGATATCGGGCCGAAATTCGTCGGTCGAAAAGGCATTGAGCAGGGCGTTACGGATACCGGTATCCCAGAAGAACACCTTCCGGCTCTTGGCGATCTCTTTACGGGGATTGGTGCTGAAGGACGGCAGCCGGAAGATGACAAAGGTCTGCTCCAACAGTTCCAGATAGCGGTCCACGGTCGCCCGGGCCATCTGCAGTTGGGTCGCCAACTCGCTCACTGAGACCTCGGCGCCGACCTGGTGGGCCAACAACAGCAGCAGCCGCGTGATCAGGTCCGGCGTCTTGACCAGGCCGGTCTGCAGTACGTCCTTCCACAGATAATCGGAACTCAGGTCGCGCAGCAGTTGCGCCGGACGGTCGCTCGTCACGACCTCGGGATAGCTGCCGAAGGCCAGCCGCTGCATCAGGAAGGCCCGCAATTGCGGCGCGAAATGCGCACACAGATGGTCCGGTGCAGCATCGCCACCGGCCCACACCTGGGTCGCCAGGGTCTCCGAGAACAACAGCGGCGGCAGCACCAGCTTGCGGTTGCGCCCGGTCAGGCTCTCCGCCGCCTGATCGAGCAGGTTGAGCGAGGAGGAGCCGAGCAGGAGGAGTTTCGCGGGCAGCCGCGCGTCGTGCCAGCCCTTGATGATCCGCGCCGCCTCCGGCAGGCGTTGAGCCTCGTCGATCGCCAGGACCGCGGGATTGCCCAGGGAGCGCAGGCCGTCGGCGGGCGCCAAGGCGGCGGCGGCGCGGAACCGCGCCTTGTCGACCTCGATATCGAGGTTGAGGAAGACCGCGCCCTGACCCGGCCCCTGGTCGGCCAGCACATGCTCCACCAGGGTCGTCTTGCCGACCTGGCGCGCACCCAGGATGATGCCGACCTTGTCGCCGGCCAGGATGGCCTGAAGCGCGTTCTCTGCGTGCCTTCTGATATACATACATTGCAGAATACACGATGATTCTGCATTTATCAAGTTACTGACTCTAACTCTAGGCGATGGGGCACTTAGGAGGTTGGCTTACCTAAGGAAAAGAGTAATCTTCACTGGACTTTCGACAGTTTTCGGGCGGGGCGGCGGGGACCTTACCGGGTCTTGCCCAGTCCTGAGCCGCGACTTCCGGCCTGACTGATGCGACTAACCTTGAAGGAAACCGAGTTTGCAAATCATCGGCGAGAAACGCCTCGTCGGCTGTCGGCGCCATCGGCCTGTTGCCTTGCCTTGCGGAGCTGACCGCCACGGCCATCTCTGGTGCGTTCGCGCGCGCCGCCGTGCTATGCTGGCTGGCACCTGGAATCCCCTGGCATTCGGCTGCCTGCTTTTCGTGGTGTTGGTCGCGCAGCCCCCTTCCGCTCTGGCCCTGACCGATTCCGAGGTCACCCGCTCCCTGGAGGCGCTGGGCGAATACGAGGCCGCCTGGCCCCTGACGCTTACCGAGGCACAGCGGGCCAACGATTACCAGACCTGGCGTGCGCTGTATCAGAACCGCGGTTACCGTGCCTTCGATACCGACCACCGCGCCTATCGGGGTGCCTGGGAGCAGGCCCGCTCGCGCAACGCCGAGCCCGTTTACCGGGACTTCATGACCCTGGACCCGGCCTCGCCGCAGAACGCCGTGGCCGTGCGCGCCGTCTTCCTGTTGCGCCGCGAGCTCGACACCATTGAGGGCTACCGCGACTTCATGGCCGATTTCCCGGGCAGCGTCGAGTCGGTCGAGGCCCTGCTGCGCATCCATGAGATCGCCTTCGCACGCGCCCGTGCGCCCGACGATCCCGCCGTTTACGACGCCTATGTCCGCGCCTTCCCGGCGGCCCGTCAGGTCCCGGAGGCAGTGGAGCTCGCCTTCCAGGCCGAGCGGCTCGCCTGCGAGCAGGATCTGCACACCGGTCCGGGCGGGCTGCCCCTGCCCTTCGTCACCGACGACAAGCGCGACCGCACCGCCCGGCGCCTGTTCAACGACGCCCGCCGCGCCGAGAAGACTGGCGACACCCTGGTCGCCGCCCGCAAGCAGCGCCTGCTCGCCCTGGACCTGTTCCGCGACACCCCGGCCTATACCGAGCAACTCGACCGCGCCGAACGCCTCGACTGGCAGGTCGCCCAGCAGGCCCATCAGCAACGGGTCGAGGCCGCGTTCGGCACCCTCGCCACTGCGGTGATCGGTGCCATCGAGGCCCAGACCCGCCACCTGGAGGTCGGGGTGCAGGCCCAGACCCAACGGCTGGAGTCGGCCATCGCCGACCACAACCGCGTGCTGGACGAGCGCCTGCAATCGGTCAGCGGCGCACTCGACTCCGGGTTGCGCGAGGCCGGCGCGCGGATCGCCCAGGTCCAGCAGGCAAGCGACCAACGCCTCGCCGAAGTCTACGGCAACCTCAATGCCGGGCTGGCCCGCATCGGCAGCGCGGTCGGCGATCAGACCCAGGCCATCGACCGCGCCGCCGCCGACGCCCGCTGGGAAAACGAGCGCCTGTTCAGCAAGGCCCAGGAACAAGCGAGCCGACAGGGCTACCTGGCGCGGCGCTGCAACGAGGAACTGACCCGCAAAGGTCGCTACGGCTTCTTCAGCCCGTGCAAATAGGTATTCGCTATCGGGCCATTCTCCGCCCCCGTGGGAGCGGCGTCCCGCCGCGATTAACCCGCTCGCGAGGCGAGCGGACCGCCCGGTCCGTGCCCTGCCGAGTCTGCCGCCGATTGCGACCTTGCCGCACCGCCGCGTCACGCCCAAAATCTCATCCATGACCCCCACTGGACCCACCGCCACTGCGCCCGAACCAGGAGCTTAACCATGCCGAGGACCCTCCGCTGCCTCTGTGCCCTGCTGCCATACCTCGCGTTTGGCTGGCCGCTGATGCTGCCCAGGCTGGCCCTCGCCGCCGATGCCGTCGTCACCGTCAAGACCGACCCGCGCGACGCCGAGATCTTGATCGACGGCAATCGCCAGGCCAACGGCTCCCCGGCGGTACTCCACGTCAGCCCCGGCCAGCACAAGCTCGAGGCCCGCAAACCCGGCTACAAACCGGCGCGCGAGACCGTCTTCGTCGGCGACGGGGCCATGGTCGTCAAGGAACTGCAACTCGCCCGCGACATCCCGGTCCCGGTGCCCATCGCCGAGCAGGACCGCCCCGAGACCTACCTCAACCCCAAGCGGGACGCATTCGAGACCGAGCCCGAATTCGCGGCTCGTCGGCAGGCGCTGATTAAGACCTTCAATACCCGGTCCGCGGCCCGCGATCCGGCCTTTACGGCCGGAACCGCGACCCTGGTGAAGGACGGCTACGACATTCAGACCGGTAAGTTTCCGGTGGAGTTGAAGCTGAAGGATTGGTCGCGAGGGCTGGCCGATGTCACCGAACCGCAGGTTCGGTTGGAGCGTGACGCGGCGCGCACGCTCTACCAGGGCGGACCCAATTATCCCGTGTTTTTCGAACTCGCCCCCGATGGGAAGCTCAAAGCCGCCCGGCTGGACGATGTACCGGGCACGCGTCTGACCTTGGCGCCGACGGTCAAGACCGCGGCAGTGAAGGTCGACATGGTTCGAATACGCGCCGGAAACTTCCTGATGGGATGCCAGGAGGATCTATGCGATCCGTGGGAGAAGCCCGTCCATCGCGTCCAGATTGCCGCCTTCGATTTGGGTAAATACGAGGTCACCTTCGCCGACTGGGATGCCTGTACGGCCGATGGCGGGTGTAAGAAGATACCGGAGGATCGCGGTTGGGGTCGCGGCAATCGCCCGGTGTTCAATATCTCCCAGAACGATGTCCAGGAGTATTTGATTTGGCTCGCTCGGAAGACCGGTCAGCCCTACCGCTTACCGAGTGAAGCTGAATGGGAGTATGCCGCGCGGGCCGGGACAAGCACTCGCTTCAGCACCGGCAAGTGCATTAGTACCGAACAAGCAAATTACGATGGCACCTGGTCGGATCCCAGCAATTGTGGGGCCAACACGGGCGTGAACTTAGGCCATACCCAACCGGTTGGCAGTTATCCCGCAAATCCGTTTGGACTCTATGATATGCACGGCAACGTGTGCGAATGGGTGGAGGACTGTTGGAACGAAACTTACAATGGTGCTCCGGGCGATGGGAGCGCCTGGCTGACGAACCGAAGCTATTTGGGATGTGAGCGACAGGTGCTTCGCGGTGGCGCGTGGAGCGGTCCAGCGTGGGCGAATGGCTCATCGATCCGTGGTTCGTCGGAACATCTAACCTGGGATAGCCTCTGTGGTTTTCGTGTCGCCAGGACGCTTGCTCCGTGACTCTTTCTCACGCAGGACCGGCCATTCCGCGATGCGGGCGGGGCAGTCGCCCCGTCCGCAATACTTCAGGACCGCTGGATTGCCGCAACGATCGCATTTGCCGCCGAGACGTTCCGGACGGGGTTTCAAGGCCCGACCGGCATGCCTATCTCGCCCGTAGCAAGACCAAACAATCACCGAGAACCGAGCAATGAACGTCATCGCCCAATTCACCCTCATCCCCATCGGCACCGGCACCTCGCTGTCAGGCTATGTCGCAGCCTGCGAACGCGTCCTGGCAGCGACCGGACTGACCTATGAGATGCACGCCAATGGGACCAACCTGGAGGGCGAATGGGAGGCGGTCATGGACGCGATCAAGCGCTGTCATGAGACCCTGCACGGGATGGGGGTGCCGCGCATCTCGACCAATGTCACGCTCGGGACACGCACTGATCGGCCGCAGCGGATGGCTGAGAAGCTGTCCAGCGTGCGGGCGAAATTGGCAGACCAAAACTGAGCAGCGGCGCGGACGCTATCTGCCAACGGTGGCCACCCTGGGACATCAGGTATCGAGGCGCGGGCGGGCCTTGGTCACCTTTCCGGCCATGCGGCACCGCAGCCAGTAGGGTGGACAAGCGCAGCGCAGTCCACCAGCGGCGACGCGAGATTCGGTGGACTGCGCTGCGCTTGTCCACCCTACGGCCGCAACGATGATCAAGGCACCTTGGAGGAAGTCGCCGCTCAAGCAGCCGCGAATACGGCATCCAGCGAGTCAGCCGTCAGCGCCCGCTCGAACCAGGCCGACAGTTGCGCGGATTCCGCCCCCGCCACCCGGACCGCCAAGGACCCCGGCAAGGGCCCGAACCGCGCGACCAGCAAGTGTTCCAACAGTTCTCGCTGACTCTCTTGTCGGCCCAATTCGATCCCCTTGCGAATCCCGATCCGCTCCGCACTGGTTACGTACCGCATCTTGGTCTCCTCCTCCAACTGCTCGATGTCCTCCAGATACGCCGTTTCCAACGCCTCCGGCAGCACCAGCAGCCAGTCTATAAAGGCATACAGGTTCACGACGTCACGGCGACTCAGTCCATGCCGGTACAGCCGTCGCGTCAGCGCCAGTTTGGACGCCAGGCGCCGCGACGGATCGCCCTGCGTCGGTAGGGTGGATAAGCGCAGCGCATCCACCATCGGCCCGGTTGCCCGAGCAAGGCTGATTGGTCACCGAACCTGGCACTGCTGCAAGCCCACCTCCGGCCGGACGGGGCATTCGCCCCGTCCGAAACGTTTGGAGCGCTCCGGGTCGCCACGGCGTTAGCGACGGGGTCCAAACGTCCGGGACGGGGTTTCAAACCCCGTCCCGCCGGGTCCCGCGGGTCCGCTCGATCCTCCAGGCCCCGCCCTCAAGCATCGCCCTCCACCCCCCGCACCAACGCCAACATATCCGCATAACTCAACCGCCCCCCGTCCCCGGCCCCTTCCAACAACCCGTCGGCCAGGTCCCGCTTGGCGGCATGGAGCTTGAGGATCTGCTCCTCGATCGTGCCCTTGGCGACCAGTCGGTAGACGGTGACCGGGCGCTCCTGACCGATGCGGTGGGCGCGGTCCGACGCCTGGTCCTCGACCGCGGGGTTCCACCAGGGGTCCATGTGGATCACGTAGTCGGCGGCGGTCAGATTGAGCCCGACCCCGCCGGCGCGCAGGCTGATCAGGAAGAGATCGCCCTCCCCGGCCTGGAAGGCGGCGACGGCGGCGCGGCGCTGGGTCTCGGGGGTCGAGCCGTCGAGGTATTGATACCGGATGCCGCGGGCGTCCAGGTGGGCGCGGATCAGGCGCAGGTGGTCGACGAACTGGCTGAAGACCAGGGCCTTGTGCCGGTTCTCCAGCAGGTCCTCGACGATCTCGGCGAAGGCGTCGAGTTTGGCGCTGGGCAGTTCGCTGTTGGGCAGGGCGAGTTGCGGGTGGCAGCAGGCGCGGCGCAGCCGCATGATCTCGGCGAGCAGTTGCATCCGCTGCTGGCCGGCGTTGGCCTCCGGACTCTGCTCCAGCCGTTCGATCGCCTGGCGGCGCATGGCCTCATACAACGCCATCTCGCCCTCGCTCAGTTCGAGCTGCAGGGTGATCTCGGTGCGCGGCGGCAGTTCGGCCAGGACCTCGCTTTTCAGGCGGCGCAGGATGAAGGGCCGCAGCAGTTGGCGCAGCCGCGCCCGGGCGCCCTGGTCCTTGTTCAGCTCGATGGGGTTGGCGAAGCGCCGGTTGAAGCTCTCCAGTGAGCCGAGCAGGCCGGGGTTGATGAACTGGAACAGGTTCCAGATCTCGCCTAAGTGGTTCTCGATCGGGGTGCCGGTGGCGATCATGCGAAAGCCGCCGGTGAGCCGCATGATGGCCTGGGAGCGCTTGGTGAGCGTGTTCTTGAAGGCCTGGGCCTCGTCGGCGACGATGGTCTCCCACTGCACCTGGGCCAGGCGCTCGCCCTCGCTCTGCAGGAGCCCGTAGCTGCAAACGATCAGGTCGAAGGGGCCGGCCTCCTTCAGCACCGCGGCGCGGTCCCCGGGGCCGAAGCGCTGGGGTCGCAGCGTCGGGGCGAAACGCTGCGCCTCTACGATCCAGTTGGCGCAGACCGACATCGGCGCCAGCACCAGGGTCGGGCCCTGGGGCGCCCGCGCCAGGATCAGAGCCAGGGCCTGGACCGTCTTGCCGAGCCCCATGTCGTCGGCGAGACAGGCCCCGGCGCCCCAGTAGGCGAGCCGGGCGAGCCAGCGGTAACCCTCCGCCTGGTAGTCGCGCAGTTCCGCCTGGAGGGTCGAGGGCAACTGCGGCTCCAGGTCGCGCATGGCCGCCAGGCGCGCCAGGAGCGCCTTCCAGACGGGTGCGCTCTCGACCTCCATGCCCTCGACCAACTCGGCGATGGCCGGGGCCGCCAGGGGATGGAAGCGCCCGGCCTCCGTCAGGCCGCGCAGGCCCTCGAGGCGCCGCCGCAGGGCATTGCTCAGGATCAGGAAGTCGTCCTCGCCCAGCCGCACGAAGCGCCCGCGGGCCGCCGCCGCCAGTTCCAGCAGTTCGCGCATGGCGAGCACCCGGCCGTCGGCGAGCGTCAGGGTGCCGCCGATGGCGAGCCAGTCCCCCTGCTTCTTGACCGCGACGCGCATCTGGCCCAGGTGGGCCTCGGCGCTGAGCGCGATGCGCTTGCCCTGGGGCCAGTCCAACACCACCGCGTCGCCCAGCGCATGGATCTGCTCCAAGGCGGTCAGTGCCTGCTCCGGGTCGTCCAGATACCAGCTCCAGCCATCGGCCCCGGCCAGTTCCGGGCAGCGCGCCGGCACGGCCTGCGCCGCGGCCACCTCAGCCTTGAGGTCGCGGGTGCAGCGCACGGTGAGGCCGGCACGCTCGGTGAACAGGGTCGCGCCGCCCTGGCCGGGGCGCAGCTCGGGGCCGGTCTCACCGAAGGGGTGAACATGCAGTTCCAGGCTCAGGCCGGCATCGCTGGGGGCGAGATGCAGGTGCGGACGCGGGTCCGCGGGGACCGTCTCGGCGCTGCCGGCGGCGCCACCGCCGATGTCCGAGTGGACCGTCAGGAGGGGTGCCACCGCGGTCAGCCCCTCCAGGAGCCGCGCCTCGGCCCCCTTGGGGACCAGCAGCCCGTCGGGTCCCAGGATACGGGCGATCTGCCGGTGCCGGGCGTCGAACGCCACCAGCCGGATGCGCTGGGGCGCCTCCTCCACCGGCAGGACCATACGGTCCGCGGGCGGGAAGGGCTCGATGCTGACCCGGATGTCCTTGCTGCGCCGCACCGCGGCCAGGGTCGGGCCGCCGCGGGTCAACTCCACCGGGGTATCGGGGGCGCTCGCGCGGATCACCAGCGGGTGCCCGACGGCGGCCAGCAGGGCGCGGTCCTGGTCGAGTCGGTAGACGGTCCGCTGCGCGCCGCCGTACCAGGTCTGCTCCTGCTCCTTGACGATACAGGCAAGGATCGCCCGGTCCTGCGGGGTCAGGTAGGCAAAGCCGTCCGTCTCCTCCGTGAGCTTCATCAGCGAAACGGCCCGGCCCGGGGTCCAGCCGCCGCGCTTCATGCGCTTCTGCTCCCGGGGGTCCAGCGTCACCCAGTCGGGGTGCAGATCGAGCAGCCAGGCCATGCGCTGGTCGAATTCCGACGCGGGCCCAGCGTCGGTCTCGCCCGCGGCCGGCTGGGCGCCGAGCCCCTTGAGGGCCTCCAGCGCGATCTCCCAGGCCGGCTTGGGCGTCAGCAGTCCGGTCATCAGGACCAGGCCGGCGGGCGGCTCACCCAGCGCGGGCAGTTCGCCCTTGTAACCGCCGGTCCGCAGTGCCGCCACGGCCTCATGGGCGTACCAATGCAGTCCGGCACCGGCCGCCGCCTGGGCGCAAGCCACCAGGGCCGGCTCCGCCTCCGGCGCCAGGGGCTTGCCGAGCCAGCCGAGCACCAGGGCCTGACACAGGATCGGAAAGGCGCCCTGCACGCTCAGGGTATCGCGCAGCCAGACGCTCTCCTGCAACCGCATCTGCCCGGCCAGGACCGCGGCCAGGTCGCCGATCAGCCGATAGGCGTAGGCAACCGGATCGGTGACGTTGGCCCGCAGACAGAGCGTCACCTGCTTGCCGACCAGTTCCAAGTCAGCCCGCCCACCCCGCCGCAGGAGCGCCATCAGGTACAGCACGCCGGGGATGCCCGGGGTATAGAAGTTGCGCTTGCGGGTCACCTTGCGCAGTGCGAGTTCCGCGGCCGCGAAGCGCTCGATGGCCTGGGCATAGTCGCCCTGCATGAAGCTCAGCCAGCCGTGCAGGGTCAGGGCCTCGGGGTCACTGCGCCCGGTGAGCAGGGCGGGGACCTCGGTGAGACGGCCGCGCAGCAGTCGCTGCTCGACCAGGGCCGCGGCGGCGTCCGGATGGGCCGCGGCCAGGGGGGTCAGGAGGCGCTGCGCCAGCGCATCGGTGGCGGGGCTGGCGATGAGATCTAACGCCGCCTCGCGCAGGAACGGGCACAGGGCCAGAATCTGGAGCCGGGGCGCCAGCCCGGCGAGCCATTGCGGGTCCGCCGCGCGGGTGCAGACCCCGGTCAGCAGGGCCACCTGGGAGTAGCGGACCTGGCTCGCGGACTCGCTGCCCGTGAGCCCGAGCAGCTCCAGCACCTTTTTCTCCTGCCCGGCGTAGAGTGCCAGGCGCAGGGTGCGCAAGCGGCGCTCCTCGCTCGGCTGCATCCAGCTCGGGCCCATCGGGACGCTGCGCTCCGCCGCCTTGGCGATGGCAGGGAAGGTCCCGTCGGCGACGCTCTCGCGGGTCAGTGGTTCGAGCAGGTCCGGGTGACAGCTCAGGTTGTTCTGGCGTTTCTCGATGAGCCCCTCTCCCAGCAGCCGTTCGCGCAAGGCCTTGCCCATCAGGCGGGAGAGTGGGGCGCGGTCCTGGCCGCGCCAGCCCAGGACGTCCAGGACCTTCTGCAGGACGGTTTGGCTGATCGGCTCGCAAACCACCGACAGCACACGCAGGATGCGCTGCTCGTCCGGGCTCAAGGCGTCGTAGCGCGTGCGCGGATCAGCCACGGGCGGTCTCCGGGAACACAAAGCCGAGCTTAGCGAGCCCCTTGCGGAAGGCCGCGAGTTTCGGCTCCAGGACGCAGATCAAGCGCTCGCCGGCGCGGGTACAGTGGGGCGCGGTGACCGGGTCGGACGCCAGCATCGCCGCGATGGCGGGGTCCCGGCACCGGATCAGGCGCGCGGGTCCGGCATCGGCAAGCGCGCCGGCGCGCTCCCCGACGCTGTCCAGCAGGTGACGGACCTGCGGCGGCAGGGCCGCGTCCGCCGCGGACTCGATGAAATCCCGAATCCGGTCGCGCTCGGCCGGATCGGCGCTGTTGCTCAGCACCGCGTCCGGTTCCAGGACCCAGAGGTCCGCCGACGACGGCTTGCCGACCCGCTCCAACAGCAGCCGTTCCCCGGGCTCCGGCGCGCGCAGCAGGGTCAGCCCGAGGTCCGGACCGATCGTGAACAGCGGCCGCCGCTCCTGCACTGCCGGCCGGTAATCCGTGGCCAAACCCAGGCAAAAGGCGCCGAGCGGATTGATGCGGATGAATCGCAACCCGTCGTAGCGGCTGAGGAACTGGAACTCGTCGGTGCCCCAGGCGCCGCTATAGTCGGCCCGCGCGAAATAGGGCAAGGTATAGGCAACGTCGATCATACCGAGGGTGGCCAGATACTCGAACAGATAGGCCAGGCAATAGCGCGCCTCGAGGATCGCGAATCCCCTCCCCAGGCTGCCGTACTGGGGATCGCAGAGATACAGACCCCAAGGGTTGTCGGTGACGGCGAAGGAGTGGCCGCGGGCCTGCATGTACCGGAAGAATTCGTCAATGTCGATCCACAGACCCACCGGGCAGTCGCGCAGCGCCGCGGCGATCACCTGGCGGCGTTCGGCCGGCGCGCTCATCCGCGCACCCTTGGCGGTCTGACCCTTGATCAGGTCCACACGGCGAAGCTCGTCCGGGGCACCCTTGAGCTGCCAGCGCTCGAACAGGTGGGGGACGATCTGCGCGAGCGGTTGCGACAGTGCCTTGTTACCCCGGGGGGTCAGGGTCAACTTGCCGCCCTCCTGCTTCGCCAGCCCCCCGGCCTGCAGCAACAGCGGCCAGGCGAAGGGGCGGATCGGACGGATGGACCCGCCGGCCCAGCGCTCCGTGCCCTGATCGTCGCCCGCGGCATACCAGTCGCCGCCGAGCAGGACCGCCTCCAGCCGCGCCACCGCGGCACTGCCCGGCAGCCCGGTCTTGGCCCCGACCGCGACCGCACCCTGGCCGATCAGGCGCAGCACCGCCGGCAGGTCATGCCGCACCAGGTCCTCGGTATCGACGCGCCGCAGCGGTTCGGACCCATCCGCGTCCCGGGTCATTGACGGGAGGGTCGCGGGCAACTGCGCATTGGTCAGGGTCGCGATGGGCCGGTCCGTCGGCGGCGCGGTGAGCGCGGCCAGGCGCGGACGCAGGTCCTCCGGGATCTCGCCTTGATAGAAGAAGAGCGGCAGGACGCTCGGCGGCTCCGGGTCCTCCCCCCGCGCGGTCGACCAATAGGTGCGCACCTGAAAGAACCCCGGCACCGCCCCATACTTGGCGCCGAAGCGGGCCGCATCGAAGGACCCGCCCCAGCAATGGACCGCCTCGGCGATAGCCTGGACCTCCAGTTCCGACAGCCGCCCCCAGACGAGGCCCAGGTCGCCGGACAACAGGTAGTGCGCGAGCGCGGCGACCAAGTCCCCCTTGCGCGTGGAGCGGTCGGCGATCGGGGTCAATTTGCGCAGCAGCTTCAGGTCGCTCGCCGTCAGGATTTCGAGGGTTTCGTGCAGGTTCATTGTGCGTTCGGCCGGCTGGTCTTCGGGCTGGGGGTTATCTGGAGCGGCACGGCGGCGGCTTGGTCATCCGCTCGCCCGCCTGGCCTGCGCAGTGCAGGTCGACCTTCATGCCGACCGAACGACCCCGCCCGACGAGCGGGCGAACGGCCTTGGCAACCCGCTATTCTAACCCAGCCCGACAGCCCCGCGACCAGCAACGATCCGACGGCGACTGGACCTCAGCTACAATAGCCCACGGACCCGAAACGAAATGAGGACGGTGAAATGGACCCAACCCCCGACGCACTCTGCCCCGGCTGTTTCACCGACCCTGGCGGCACGCACCCCTGCCCCCACTGCGGCTACGCGGCGGCCCGACGCGCCCGAACCCTGACCCTGCTCCTGGCTGCCCTGTGGGGACCGGCCATGGCGGCGGATGACCCGAGCGTCGCGAGCGACTACCAAGCGGTCGCGGGCCATACGCCCGCCGCGGGTGATCCGCCGATCGCGAGCCCCGCCCCGACCGACCCTTGGGCGCCCGCACCTACGTCTGTTCCGGTCGTGCCCGCACCCGCGACGGTGACTGCGCCGCTCGTCGAGGCCCCACCCCCGCGGCACCAGGGGTCCCTCGACCTGAGGGTCCAACCCGTCCCGCCGTCGACGGCGGTGCCTGCACCCGAGTCCCTGAGTGCGCCCGCGCCCGACCCGGTGACGCCGCCCCTCGGCCAGGTCGCAGAACCCGTCTCCGGACCCGGCTCCGCGGCCATCCTCGCCGCCTGCTGGACGCCGGAGCAACTCAAGGGCCGCCCCGGCGAGCGCAAGATCAAACAGCGGCTGCCCGCCGACCACAGTCCGCCGGAGCGGCTGCTGGCCCGCCATCCCTATCCGCCGCTCGGGGGCGAGTTCGCCCGCTCCCTGCGCTCGGTGACACCCGTCAACGGCCGCAAGCTCATCGCCCTCACCTTCGACCTGTGCGAACAGTCGAACGAGGTTACCGGCTATGACGGCGAGTTGGTCGACACCCTGCGCGCCGCCAACGCCAAGGCCACCTTCTACGCCGGCGGCAAGTGGATGCGCTCCCACCCCGAGCGCACCCGGCAGTTGATGGCGGACCCCCTGTTCGAGCTCGGCAACCACGCCTGGACCCACGGCAACCTGCGCGTCCTTGATGGTCGGGAAATGGAGGATCAGATCCACTGGACCCAGGCCCAATACGAACTGCTGCGCGAGGACCTGCTGGCGCGCCCCTGCGCCCAGCCCCATGCCGCCGCGGGGCACGACAGTATCCCCGTCCTGCCCCAGACCTTCCGCTACCCCTATGGCACCTGTAACGCCACCTCACTCGCGGCCGTAGCCGCCGCCGGGCTCTATCCGGTGCAGTGGAGCATCGTCACCGGCGACCCCGCCGCGGGTCAGTCCGCGGCGCAGATCGTCCGGGGGGTCCTGGCCAGCCTCAAGCCCGGGGCCATCGTCGTCGCCCACGGCAACGGCCGCGGCTGGCACACGGCGGAGGCCATGAAGACCCTGATCCCGGCGCTGCGCAAACGCGGTTACGACCTCGTCACCGTCAGCGAGCTGATCGCTGCCGGCACCCCGCACCTGGTCGATGAATGCTATGAGGAAAAACCCGGCGACAATCACCGCTATGACAAGCTCTTCGGGAAGGGGACCGAATGACCCGCCGGGTAGATCAGTCCGTCAGGGTGGTGGACTGCGTTGCGCTGGTCCACCCGACGGGGCTGCTCGGCAGCCTGTTCGCCTGCGCCTTGCTGGTCGCGGGTCCGGTTGCCGCCGGCGGGCGCACGGACATGGACGCCGCGACCGTGCGCGTGGTCTGCCTGGCCGCCGGCGGCGATACGGCCAAGAGCGGCAGCGGGTCGGGGTTCGTCGTCGGTAGCGGGGGCAGCGCCTATGTCGCGACCAATTGGCATGTGGTGGACTGCACCGCGGCGGGCGGCCGGGTCGCCGTGCTGCTCGGCCAGGGCGACGCGAATATCATCGAGGCCCGGGTCCAGGCCCACGACGCCGACCGCGACCTGGCGGTGCTTGAGGTGCAACGCCCGCTCGGGCGGCCGGCGGTGCGCTTCGCCGCCGTCGCCACCGTGGCCAAGCTTGACCCGGTGCGGGCCTACGGCTTTCCGGGTGCCGCGGACGATTCCGCGGGTGCCGACCCGTTCGACGCCAGCGCCAACCCGGGCGTGGTCACCCGCATCTATCCCAGACCGACCAATGCCGGCGTGGCCCAACTGATTCAGCACAGCGCCAGTATCAATCCCGGCAACTCGGGCGGCCCCCTGTTCGACGACTACGGCCGCGTGATCGGCATCAACACCCAAAAACCATTGGCGGTCGTGGTGACCGTCGGTGCCGACGGCAAGCCCGCGGTCGACCGGGTCCCCTTGGGGGAGGGGATCGGTTGGGCGGTCGCGGCCGACGAGCTGTTCCCGCTGCTGGACCGGCTCGGCGTCCCGTACCAGGTCAGTCGCGGCCGGGTGGGCGCGCTGGGCGACCTCTGGCACCGTGAGCCGCTGTTGGTGACGGCGCTCGGGCTCTTACTGCTGCTGGCGGGTACCGCGGTGGCCCTGGCGGCCACCCCGCACGGGCGCGCGGCGGTGCGCGACGGGGTGACCCGGGCTCTGTCGCGCCCACCGCGCGTAATCGCAGCGGCCAACTCGGCGGCACCACCGCCGGCCGCCGGTACGCCGCTGTTGCGCGGCATTGCCGGGCCCTATGCCGGGGTCGAACTGCCATTGGCCGATGGTCCCATCGCCATCGGCCGCGACCCGGCCCAGGTGCAGTTGGTGCTGCCGCCCGCGGCGGGGCGGGTCAGCAAGCGTCACGCCCTGGTCGCCTATGACCGGACCCGCCGGGTCTTCACCCTGCAAGACTGCGGGTCCACCCACGGCACCTTCCTCAATGGCGCGCCCCTGCCCGCGGGAGCGCGCGTGACGCTGAAGCCCGGCGACCGTTTTCACCTGGCCACGCCCGCGGTCGCCTTCGAGGTCCGGATGACATGAGCGCCTTGACCCTGAGCACCGCCACCCTGAGCCGCGCCGGCGGCCGCGACGCCAACGAGGACGCCGCCGCCCACCGCGACGGCTGCTGGGTCATCGCCGACGGGCTGGGCGGTCATCCGGGCGGCGAGGTGGCCGCGCGGATCGCCGTCGACCGGGTGCTGGGCGCGCTGGCCGGGGCGCCGCTGCCGAGCGGCGCGGCCCTGGCCCAGGCCATCGCGGACGCCCATCGGGCCATCCAGGAGCACCAGGCGCGCGACCCGCGCCTGGAGCGGATGCGCACCACCCTAGTGCTGCTGGTGAGCGACGGCGAGCGCGCGCGCTGGGCCCATGTGGGCGACAGCCGGCTTTATCACTTCCGGGGCGGTCGCCTGCGGTTTCAGACCGCCGACCACAGCGTGCCCCAGGCCCTGGCGCGCGCCGGGGAGATCCGCCCCGACGAGATCCGCTTCCACGAGGACCGCAACCGACTCCTGCGCACCCTGGGCAACGAGGGCGAGGCGCGGCCCACGGTGCTCGAGACGCCAGTGGCAATGGAGTCCGGCGACGCCTTTCTGCTCTGTACGGACGGTTTCTGGGAGTACGTCACCGAGGGGGAGATGGAGGTGCTGCTGGCCAAGAGCGCGAGCGCCGACGACTGGCTGGCGGCCCTGGCCGCACGCCTGTTGGCGCGGGCTGCGCCGGACCACGACAACTACACCGCCACGGCCGTCTTCGCCGCCTGACCGAGGAGCAGCGAATGCGCCGCCCTAACCGCGAAATCAACAGATGGGGCGCAAGAGCGAGAGCGGCCCTCGATCATCGTTCCGGCCAGTGGCAGATCCGCACCCGAAGTCTCGCGGTGGCTGAGAAGAAGCCTCTCACGGAGACACGGAGCCACGGAGATCCGGAACTGTCTTTCTCCGTGCCTTTGTGTCTCCGTGAGCAGCAATTCCCGCCGCTAGATTATTTTTCGATACAACAGAGGCTTGGGAATGCCTGAAAAATAGTTTTTCGTAAACTTTCTGCTGCGAATCAGTATACTGCCGCGCACACCTCAGGTTGCGAGGCAGGTATCGATGAGTGCGCCGTTCTCCCGCAAACACCTCAGCGCCGAAGGGCTGCTGCGCGAAGCGCGGCGGGTGTTTGCCCAAATCCCCGACGAGCCCGGCCATGCGATCCCGCTGGTCGATCACCTGATGTCGGGGCTGGCCCTGTTCGGCCTGAAATACCCCTCCCTGCTGCAGTTCGAGCACGACCGCCAGGAGGTCACGACGCGGGCGAACCTCCGGGCGCTCTACGGGGTCGAACGCGCGCCGTGTGACACGCGCTTTCGCGAACGCCTTGATGCGGTCGCACCGAGCGAGCTGTGTCCGCTCTACAAGGCCCTGTTTAGTCAGCTACAGCGCGGCAAGGGGTTGGAGGGGTTTGAGTACCTCGACGGCCACTACCTGCTCTCGCTCGACGGCACCGGCTACTTCTCCTCGCAGAAGGTACACTGCCCGCAGTGTGCAGAGAAGCATCACCGCGACGGCACCACGACCTACTACCATCAAATGCTCGGGGCGGTGCTGGTGCATCCGGATCACCGGGAGGTCTTTCCGCTGGCGCCCGAGCCGATCCTCAAACCCGACGGAGCGACGAAAAACGATTGTGAGCGCAATGCGGCCAAGCGCCTGCTCAGCGAGCTGCGCCGGGTGCATCCGCACCTTAAGCTGATCGTCGTCGAAGACGGGCTGGCCTCCAACGCGCCGCACATCCGTCATCTGCAAGCACTTGATCTGCGATTTATTCTCGGCGCTAAGCAGGGCGACCATACGTTCCTGTTCGACTGGGTCGAGGCCACCGCGCAGACCGCTGAGGCCACGCTCACCGACCGGCAGGGATTCCGCCACCGCTTCCGTTACCTCAACGGCGCGCCCCTCAACGATGCCAACTTCGACCTCGAGGTGAACTTCCTTGAGTACTGGGAGCACGCCCCCGACGGCACCGTGACCCACTTCGCGTGGGTCACGGACATTCGGATCGAGCCGACCAACCTCATGACCCTGATGCGAGGTGCCCGCGCACGCTGGAAGATCGAGAACGAGACCTTCAACACCCTCAAGAACCAAGGCTACCACTTCGAGCACAACTTCGGTCACGGTCAACAGCACCTCAGCACCGTGCTCATGCACCTGATGATGCTGGCGTTTCTGATCGATCAGATCCAGCAACGCTGCTGCCGACTGTTCCAGACTGCGGTGACGGCCGCCAAGAGCAAGACCCGCTTCTGGCGCAAGCTGCGCACCCGCTTCGACCTGTGCCTGATCCCCGACTGGGAAACCCTCTACCGCTCCATTATTACCCCGCCGTCGCTCCCCCTGGGCGCCGACACCTCGTAGGCGCCGGCCGTGACCGCGGGTGCGCGAAGCGCCGTTCTTGAGGGGGATCGTCAGCCAACCGTTTCAACATCGCCGTGCGTCGGTGAGGGGTTGCTGTGCCTGGCTGTGCGCCCTGCCGCCGCGTGCTCGCCCCGGTTGACCTCGCGGCGGCCGAGCGGGAATTGCTGTTCCGTGAGAGACGTTCTTTCTTCCGCCCCCGCTATCCCCTAAAATCCCGCGAGAAACACGCACGGCACACAGGACACACGAGGGGCGACACCATGGGCATGAAATCCTGCGGCAAGGGACACTTCTACGACGAGCGCACCCACTCCACCTGCCCCTATTGCGGCGTCCCGATCGATCTCGGGGAAACCGTGGGTAGGCCGCCCGACGCGGTCGGCGTATCACCCGAGACCGTCGGCGAGGACTTCCCCAAGACCCGCGCCGCCGGCAGCCGCGGCCCGCGGCGCGACCCGGAAGAAACCGTCGGCATCTTCAGAAAACGCCTGGGCCTCGACCCGGTGGTCGGCTGGCTGGTCTGCATCGAGGGGCCGGACCGGGGCCGCGACTACCGCGTCCACGGCGAGCGCAACTTCATCGGCCGCGACGCGACCATGGACATCGTCATCGCCGGCGACACCAGCATTAGCCGCGAGAACCACGCGGTCTTAAGCTACAACCCCAAGCGTCACACCTTCAACCTCGCCCCCGGCGACGGCCGCGGCCTGACCTATCTGAACGACGAGGAACTGCTGGCCGCCGCGCCCCTGGCCCCCTACGACACCATCGAATTCGGCGCCAGCAAGCTCCTGTTCGTCCCCTTCTGCGGTGAGCGCTTCACCTGGCCGGTGGCCCCGCCCGCCGCGGGCTGAGCGCCGCGGTCCTGCGGGTGGACAAGCCCCGTGACCCCGTAGGATGGACAAGCGATAGCGCAGTCCACCATCGCAAACGAATGCACCAGGAGTAACCGCGGCATGACGACCCCCAACCCGGCGACCCTCTGCCCCGGCTGCTTCAAGGAGACCGGCGGCAGCACCCCCTGCCCCCACTGCGGCTATGACGAGCAGGCGCCGCGCCCGGCCAAGACCCTGGCCCCGCGCACCCTGCTGCACGGGCAGTTCCTGGTCGGCCGGGTACTCGGCAAGCCCGGCGGCTTCGGCATCACCTATCTCGGCTGGGATCTCGGGCTGCACCGGCGGGTCGCGATCAAGGAATACTTCCCGCGCGACATCGCCGGGCGCGAGACCGACCGCACCACCGTCAGCCCCGATTCGACGGACGACGCGCAGAACTTCCGGCACGGCCTGGAGCAATTCCAGACCGAGGCCCGCACCCTGGCCCGGCTCGACCATCCCAACATCGTGCGCATCCACCAGGTCCTCGCCGCCCACGGCACCGCCTATCTGGTGATGGAGTATTACCCCGGGCTGACACTCGCCGAGCACTTGGACCGTCAACCGGGCAGCCATCTGCCCGAGGCCCAGGCGCTCGCCCTGATGCAGCAGATCCTCGACGGCCTGCGCGCGGTCCATGCAGAAGGCCTGCTACACCGCGACATCAAGCCCCAGAACATCTATCTCGCCGCCACCCGCGGCGGCAACGCCCGCCCGGTGCTGATCGACTTCGGCGCCGCCCGCCAGGTCGCCGGCGAGCGCAGCCGCTCGCTGTCGGTGCTGTTGACCCCGGGCTATGCCCCACTGGAGCAATACAGCCGCCGCGGCCATCAAGGCCCCTGGACTGATGTCTACGCGGTCGCCGCGGTGCTCTACCGGATGCTCACCGGCACCACGCCGCCGGACGCCCATGACCGGACCCAGGGCGAGCCACTGCGCCCGGCGGCGGCGTTCGGTATCAGTGCCCCGGTCAGCGCCGCGCTCGATCGGGCGCTGGCGATGGCGGCCGACGAGCGGACGCAGAGCGTGGCGGCCTTGCAGCAGGCATTGGCCGGGACCGCGGGCAGGGTGGCAGTGGAGAAAGGGCCGGGGCCGACCCCGCCGCCGCCCGCGCCGCCTCGTCCGGGCGGGAGGACCGGCCGCTTACCGCCTCCGCCTCGACAGGGCGGGAAGACCGGCCGTTCACCGCCGCCGTCGGGCGGTCCCGGACCCTGGCCCTGGGTCGTCGGCGGCGCCCTCGGGCTCGCCGGCATCGCCGCGGTGGCCTATGTCGCCTCGCGCGATGCCGGGCCGGTCGCGCCGATCACGGCCCCGGTAGTGGCCGCACCGAACTCAGACACGTCGGCACCGGCGCTAATCCCACCCGCACCCGTGGTCACCCCCGAATCCATCGCGCCGGACCCGCCCGCGCGGCTCCCCTTCGAGCCCGAGATGGTTCGCATTGCCGAGGGGAGTTTCCTGATGGGCTCACCGTGGGGAGAACCGGAGCGCGACAATAACGAAGGCCCGCAGCACCACGTGCAGGTCCCGGCCTTCGAGTTGGGCAAATACGAGGTGACCTTCGACCAATGGGATGCCTGCGTCAGCGCCGGCGGCTGCACGCACCGACCCCAGGACCAAGGCTGGGGCCGCGGCACCCGCCCGGTCGTCAACGTCTCCTGGGACGATGCACAGGGGTATGTCAAGTGGCTGAGCACCCAGACCGGCAAGCAGTACCGCCTGCCAAGCGAGGCCGAATGGGAATACGCCGCACGGGCGGGGACCACGACCCCCTTCAGCACCGGCAACTGCATCACCACCGCACAGGCCAACTATAACGGCAACTACGACTATGCCGATTGCGGCGCCAAGACCGGCGTCTGGCTGCAAAAGACCCAGCCGGTCGGCAGCTACCCGGCCAATCGCTGGGGCCTCTACGATATGCACGGCAACGCCGTTGAATGGGTGCAGGATTCTTGGCACACCAATTATCAGGGTGCACCGGGCGATGGCAGTGCTTGGGAGGACGCTGGGGGCCGCGAGCGCGTGCTGCGTGGCGGCGGTTGGACCAGCGACGGCAGGAGCTGCCGGTCGGCGATCCGCGGCGGCGACGATCCCGGCCGCCGCTACGACTTCTTCGGCTTTCGGCTGTCCCGAGGGTCTTCCCCGCCCGGCCGGGGCCAGTAATCGGCAAGCAGGCAGGGGTGGCGGGGCCTGGCTGGAAACGCCCCGGGCGGAGCCGGGGCGGTTTCCAGCCGGGCACCGCCACCCCCCGCAACCACCCGGGGGCGCCCGTCTCGCTCCCACGCTCCAGCGTGGGAGTGTCGAGCGGGCGCTCCGCGTCCAGGTGTACGCGATACCGCCCAAACTTGGAATTGCCAGGCGGCCGTATGGGCTTTCTTGGCGAGCACCGCGCGGTGGCTGGTGGACTGCGCTGCGCTTTTCACCCTACCTGGCTTGTCCACCCGACCTGACTGCCGTATTGTATTTCTTGGCGAGCTTGGCGCCTTGGCGTGAGCAACTGCCGGATTTAGGTTTACTGTAACTGAGGCTGACGCGATGACTGCCGTGATCCTGCATGAGGTCGACCGCTTCGCCTGGCTTGAACAACAGGCGCGCCTGCTCAAAGCCGGCAATCTCGGCGCGCTGGACGTCCCGCACCTGATCGCGGAGTTGGAGTCCGAGATGGGCAATGAACGCCGGGAACTCTATCGCCGCCTGCGGGTGCTGGTCGCCCATTTGCTGAAATGGCAATTCCAACCCGCGGGGCGCTGCAACAGTTGGCGGGGGACGATCCGCATCCAGCGCAACGACCTCGCGCGGTTGTTCAGAGAGACCCCCAGCCTGCGCCGCTTTCTGAGCGATGAGTTGGCGCAGGCCTATCCGGATGCCGTGGAATGGGCGGCGGACGAAACGGGGCTGGCAGACGAGGACTTTCCAAGCGCCTGCCCCTATTCGACCGAGGAGATCCTGGGCCGGGATTTCTGGCCCGTTTAATAGGAACCCAAGAATGCCTCTCACGGAGACACGGAGAACACCCCAAATGCCGGCCGCCCGACCTTTGCTCTTGATTGGCTGCGCACTCTTGCTCGCGGCACTGCTTGCCCAGACCGCGGCGGCCGGGCCGCCGGCGAGCCTGCATATCTCCCAGGCGGTGGCCGCCGGGCGGGAGATCCGCGTCTATCTGGATGTCCGCGACGAGGCGGGGGCGGCGGTGGCCGGGATCGATGCCGGGCAACTTCACGCCACCGTCGGCGCGCACGCGGCCCAGGTGCGCACCCTGACCCCCTTCGCCGCGGCACCGACCGGGGTGGTCTATCTGTTCCTGGTCGATCTCTCGCGCTCCCTGTCCGCGCCGCGGTTCGCACGCATCCGCCAGGCGCTCAAGGATTGGGTCGGCGCCCTGGGGACCGGGGACCGGGCGGCCCTGATCGGCTTCGGCGACCAGGTTCGGGTCCTGGTCGCACCGACGGCCGACACCGCGGCGCTCACCGCCGCCATCGCGGGTCTGGCGCCTGCCGATGGGCATACCGCGCTGCATCAGGCCCTGGCCCGCGCCGTAGCGCTGGGGCGGCAACAGGCAACGGGCCTGCCGGAGCGGCGGGTCATCGTGACCTTGAGCGACGGGATCGACGACGCCCCCGGCGGGATCAGTGCCGAGGAGGTCTACGCGGCACTCGCGGAAGGCCCGATCCCCATCTATGCCGTCGGCTTCAGCAGCGTCAGTGACCGCGCCCGCCGCGAGGCGGGGCTCAACGCCCTGGGCGGCTTCGCCCGCCGCTCCGGCGGGGTCTTCGTCGACGGCGGCCGGGAGGACCCGGGCGCGGCCTTCGCGGCGATGCGCACACGCATCGCGGAGGTCTATCGGGCCGAGCTCCAGTGCCCGGACTGCCCCTTGGACGGCAACCGCCATCGCCTTCAGATCGACCTGCGCGACGCGGGCCTGACCCTGACCGCGGGCACCGACCTGCGGCTGTTGCCGGAACCCGCCGCCCCTGTCGCCGCGCCGCCCCCGGGCCCGCCCGCAGAGCCCGCGCCCGTGGTACCAACCCCGGCCCCGCCTGAACCGGCGGCAAGGCTCCCCTGGCCCTCTCTCGCCGGCGGCGCGGCCCTGCTCGCGGTGTTGGCCCTTGCCTGGGTGCTCGCACGGCGGCGCAAGGTCGCGCCCGCGCCCATCATCGACGACGCCGCCCCGCTGCCCCCGCAGATCGAAGACGGCGGCCCCCGGCCCCCGTCCGATCCGGCCCCGGTCGCGGCGCCGGTCATGGCACCGCCCGTACCGCGTGCCACCTTGCGCGCCACCTTCATGACCGGCCCGCGGCGCGGCCAGCAGGTTACCCTGACGGCGTCCCCCGGCGCCGTGCTCGGGCGCGTCCCCGGCTGCGACCTGATCCTGACCGAGGACGCGGAGGTGTCCTCCCGGCACGCGCAGATCGAGGTCTTGGCGAACGGCCGTCTGGTGCTGCGCGATCTCGGCTCCACCAACGGCACCCGGCTCAATGGCATCGCCATCGAGACCGCCCATCCACTGCGCGACGGCGATGTCATCGGCATCGGCCAGACCGAACTGCGCGTCGCGCTCTAGCCTAAAATCCACAGATGAACACAGATGAGCACAGATTTTCTTTGAATTGTCATGCGCTTATCGCTGATGGCACGATCACCGACAAGATGAGCCCCCCGGCCAAGTGTAAGTCAATGAATAATCTGTGATAATCTGTGTCCATCTGTGGATAACCGCTCTTTACCAGGTTTAACCCAAACATCCAATGGACA
Source organism: Candidatus Thiodictyon syntrophicum (assembly GCF_002813775.1). Classification (NCBI taxonomy): domain Bacteria; kingdom Pseudomonadati; phylum Pseudomonadota; class Gammaproteobacteria; order Chromatiales; family Chromatiaceae; genus Thiodictyon; species Candidatus Thiodictyon syntrophicum. The sequence continues at coordinate 2,868,105 of NZ_CP020370.1, read as the reverse complement.
TCCAACCCGGCAACGCGCAATGGCAAGGGACCCGCGACGAGCAGCAGGACGCCTTTGGTTTCCTCGGCTTCGACCACCCCGCCCTGCGTGCCCATGGCGGCGTCCTGCTGGTGCTGGCGGACGGGATGGGCGGCATGAGCGGCGGGCGCCAGGCGAGCCGTCTGGCGGTGGAGCGGATGATGGCCGCCTATGGGGCCAAGCAAGCGGACGAGTCCATCCCCCGGGCCCTGGAGCGGTCGCTGCAGGCCGCCAACCAGGCGGTCTATGCACTCGCCTGCGCCCGCGAGGGCGAGGGTGAGGTGGGCACCACCCTGGTGGCCCTGGTCGCGCGCGGGGCCGAACTGCATTGGGTGGGGGTGGGCGACAGCCGTCTCTATCACTATCGGGCCGCGGACGACACCCTGATCCAATGCACGGATGACCACACCTATGCCAACCAACTCTTACGCCAGGTCGCGGCCGGCACCCTGAGCCCGGAGGCGGCGGCCGGGGACCCCGACCGCCAGGCCCTGGCGAGCTTCCTGGGGCTTGCGCAGATCCCGGCGATCGACCGCAACCTGCACCCCGTACACCTGGCCCCGGGCGACCGGCTGCTCCTGGTGAGCGACGGCGTCTACGGCGTGTTGCCCGAGGCCGACCTCAAGGCCCTGGTGCGGCAAGACCCGCAGGCCGCCGCCGACGCCTTGATCCAGGCGGTTCGGGCCCTGGCCCGGCCCGAGCAGGACAACGCCACCGCCGCGCTGCTGGGGCTGGCAGAGGATGGGCATGAGCGCGGGAGCGCGCCCGGCCGCCCGGCGCGCCCGGCGGCACCGGCCACCGGCGCCCGCCCGGCATGGCGCAGACGCCCGGTGATCGCGGCGCTCCTGGCGCTCCTGCTCGCTGCCTTGCTCGGCCTCTCTCTCGGGTGGAAGTATCTCCAGCCGGCCGCCCCGGGCGCGGTGTCTGATCCGCCCCAGGCTGAGGGTCAGCCCAAGACCAGTGGGTCAGCCGCCGATCCGGCGTTGTCGCCAGCGACGCCGGATCAGCCGACTGAAAGACCCGCCGCTGGTCCCGCGGAACCCAGGCCCGGCGGAACCTCCGCGCGCAGAGCCCACCCGTAGGGTCCGCTGCGCGGACCGCCGACCTCTCGTCTCACGGGATGGCCGGACTTGTGATCAAGGCCGACTCGCGCCTCGATCATCACTGCGGCCACGCGCCCTTGCGGCAACCCGTCGCGGCCTGGGGGCCGCTCCTACGGCGTAGGAGCGGCCCCCCGGCCGCGACGGGCAACACCCGCAAAGGTGGCCGGAAGAATGACCAAGCCGTAGCCCGGATGGAGCGCAGCGGAATCCGAGGGCGGCCTCGCGGACACATCAGATATCGGCGAGTTGCAGCGAAGACCTGGATTTCGCTGCGCTCCAGATGAACAGCTCCTCGCCGATCTCCAGGAGCGCCGGGGCCGGGTCCTGGACCTTCGCGATCAGCTCCGCGAGCGCCGCGCGCAGCGCCTGGTCCTGGACCGTGACATCGATGCGGATGCCGGCGCCGGACATCAGTCGCCGATCCGCCAGTGGTTGTCATCATCGACATACAGCCACTGCCCGGCGCGGGCCGCCGCCAGCAACGCTTCGAAGGTCACGCCATCCTGGAGCCGGTGATCCGGTCCCACGTCCCAGGACACGCGGTAGCGTACCCCGTCCATCTCAACCCACCCGCCATAGCCGTGGATGCTGCCGTCCGGGTTCTCACTGAGACTGATGCGAATCGTCGTCATAGGTTGCGGTTGGCCAGGTCCGTAGGGCGGAACGCCGCAGGCGGTTCCGCTATCCCCTGCGTCGGGGATAGCGGATCGCCCTGCGGGCTTGCCGGCACCATCGATCCCGTCGATGACGATCAGCAGCCCCGAGCCTGGTGGCTCGATCATACTCCACCCTTAAATGGCGCGACCGCGGTCGGCCCCAGCCGTAGCCACGCGGGCGCGTCTGGTGGCAACGACTCGAACCATGCGATGTTGTCGACCGCATCAGCCCTGGCCTTGCGCCATCCTTGGTCTTCGGGCAACGGCTTCGCGTCCAGCCGGACAAGGAAGGCCTTCCATGCGGGCAAGCCGGAGGCGATTTCTGGTGGGCTGATAAGAATCATAGGTTTCGGCGGATAGCGGCGGCGATGGCGTTGACGATGGCGGCGGTCGGCCCGGCCTCGCTGGTAAGGAAGGCCGCGCGCCCGGGGTCCAGACGATAACTGTAGTCGATCAGCCCCGCCTGTTGTAGGTCCGCAGGGCGGAACGCCGCAGGCGGTTCTGCCTTCCCCGCACGTCGAAAGGCGGAACCGCTATCGCGTTCCGCCCTACGCGCTGATGTCGGCGAAGACCTTGGGCACCACCCCGCCCGCCTGCATCATCGCGACCTTCAGCCGCGTCATCGAATCCTCAGCCTCCGCAAAGGCCGTGATCGGCACCCGCATCGCCGCCAGCATCCCGGCTCCGGCCACGCCCACTTGCGTCAAGCGCTCACTGATACCCTGCAGACCCGCCGATAGCTGGTCTGTCAGGGTCAGGACTACCGCCAGATTCAGGGCCGCGGACATCGCCTATACTCAGGATCGGGACCCGCGCCGCGGGTCGGTGAAAGAGGAGCGCGACCATGCGTCACGCCTGGATGAACAGCCCGTCGCTCGCCCTCTGGGGCGCCGTCCCGGCGACCCTGGCCCTGTGTTATCTGATCTCCTGGCAGGCCGTGCTCCTGGGCCTGCTGCTCGTGGGCGTCCTTGGCCTCTACCTGCGCGCGGCTGCCGGGGTGGCGCGTCTACTCTGGCGCCGCGGACGGTCGCGCCCCGTGTTCCAACATCCCTCGTCCAAAGGGTGATTCATGCGGCAGTTCATGCGGTACGGTTTAGCGATCTTCTGGTTGGTCCCACTGGCCCACCACCTGCCGCAGGCGCGCGGCCTGGGGGACGCCGTTGGCATGGTTGTCCTGGTGAGCGTCGTCACCGGCCTCCTGGCGCTCCTCATCGGCCTCGCCGGAATCATCGGCGACGCCCTCACGAGGTGGAAGCCCCGCTGAAGGATGAACCCCACATGACCCTGCTCGACGCCCTCAACTCCTTCCTGTCCTGCGTCTCCATCCTGCTCATCGCCGGCCTGCTGTTCCTCTGGTTCGGCCCCTTCTAGCGCCGCCCGGCCGCCGCGAGGCGCCGCGCCTGCGCGTGCCAGGCCAAAAGCTCCTGCACCTCCAGGTCCAGCAGTTCCGACGAGTCAGCACCTCCAGGGTGTCGCCGTTGTAGGTGATCGGGTACTGCAAGGTCAGGTGCGAAATAGGGGACGTACCACAATAAACCCACAATCAGCAGTCGTGACGCCAAGATTGTAGGATGGGCAAAGCGCAGCGTGCCCATCCTCCAGGCGTCGGCGCGGGCAGGATGGGCCCGCCCGCGCAACGTCGATGCCGAACCCAACCATTGCGCGCGGGCTTTGCCCATCCTACGGCGTTCGAGCGACCACATCGGTTTGGATCGCACGCATCGGCGCTTGGTGACCAGGAAGGACGGGTTGTATCTGGTATCCTCGTAGCGACAGGTCACTTCGGGCGACCGCCCCCAACGAGTCGGGAACAATGAACAGCATCCCCGCACAAGAAATCCAGCGCCGCGGCATGTCTGCCGTGGACGAACTGCTCCGACAAGGCCCGGTTCAGGTCATAGAGAACCAACGCGCACGCTATGTCGTCCTGAGCACCGAGGACTATGAGCGCCTGACCGCAGGCCCCAGCGCCTGGGATTGGCTCGAACGGCCGAGCCGCGCCACCCGGGACAAATCGGCCATCGACGCGGACCTCAGCGCTGAGCGTGATGCCTGGGACGCGACGCCGTGACCATCTTTCTCGACGCCTGCGCCTTGATCTATCTCATCGAGGCCAAGGAGCCTTTTCACGGTCAGGTGGTCGCGGCGCTTCGCCAGGCTCATGAGCGCCATCCGCGGGCGCGGCTTGCGATGTCCCGTCTGAGCGTACTCGAATGTCTGGTCAAACCACTACGTGACGGCGACCAGGGTCTGATCGACGATTATCGGGCCTTTTTCGCAGCCCGCGATCTGAGCCTCGTGGAGATCACGCCCGAAGTGATCGAGGCCGCATTGCGCGTCCGCTCCCAGACTGGATTGCGCACCCCGGACGCCATTCAGGCCGCCTGCGCCCTGGCCGTGCCGGAAGGCGGCTGCCTGTTCCTGACCAACGACAAGCGTTTCGACCGTGTGGCGGGATTGAGCCTCGTCGTTCTTGGGGACATCGGGGGTGCCGGTTCGGCGTGATTGGGTTCTGGTGACACCGCTCCAGCGGTGTCACCCATGTGTTGGCCGCTGTGCGGCCCGGGCGAAGCGGCGCCCGCCATGGTTCGGTCGGCACCTTAGCCTCAGGGCGCACAGCGCCTGACACAGACGTGACACCGCTGGAGCGGTGTCACGAGTACCACCTTTACCGCGCGGGCGGGACGCCCACGCTCCCCACCACGCTCGCACTCCCGGCCTCGGTCCAGGCCCGCCGGCTGGGGTCGTACATATCCTCGACCGACGCGGGCGGCTGGGCGTAGGTGCCGGGGGTGACGGCGCGGATCAGGTAGCCGAGTTGGAACTCGGCCGGGTCATCGGCGTCGCGCTCGATGGCGGCGACGAAGCGGTCGCTGCGGAACTCCTGGTGGGCGGGGTTTTCCAGCAGGTCGAGCCCCGGGACCCGGGCGACATCGGCGGAGCGCATCAGGTTGGGGTTGTCGATCTCCAGCCCGGCGGGCAGGGGGTCATCGACGATGAGCCGCGCCTGACCCTGTGCGTCCGCCCGCACCGTGACCACCGCAAGCAGCCGCTTGCCCTGGGGCACCTCGGTCAGTTCGACCCGCTTGCCGTCCAGGTCATAGTAGGCGCGCTCGATGACATAGCCGTTGCCCCCGGCGGGCGGGGCGACGCGCGGCACGCCGAGCGCCGCGACCATGGCGTCCACCGGCTTGGTCCCCAGGTTGCGGATCAGGACCGGGGCGGCGGCGAGGCGCGCCGCGTCGAAGCGGCCGAACCAGGCGCCCTCGACCGGCTTGCCGTCGACCTCCAGGCGCAGGCCGTCCTTGCCCTTGTTGAGCGCCTGCGCGGCGAGCAGGAGCCAGGTGTCCTCCTGGGTGCTGCGGTAGCGCGCCCGGGCGACACCGTCCTGGACCCGGCCGGCGAGCGCGCGGAGATCCACGGAGTCGCTGCCGGACTCCGCCGCCAGGGCGAGCACTGCGGCGGCGTCGCGCAGCGTGGAGCCGTAATCGGCGCGCCAGGTCCCGGCCCCGACCAGCGGGACCGAGCGGTCCAGGTCCGCGGCGGCGGCCGTGAGCGCCGCGTCCGCCCGGGTGCGGTCGCCGTAGAGCGCCAGCGCGGCACCCACCTGCGCCTTCGCCATGGGGCTGCCCAGGTCCTTCAGGCGCTCGTCGGCCAGGTAGCGCAGGTCGCCGATGGAGGCGCGGCCGTTGCGGGCCAGCACATAGAGCGCATAGACATCGGAGGGCGTCGGGGTGCTGTAGGCGGCGGCGTTCTTGAGGTTATCGAGTGCCGCGTCCAGGGCCGGTTGGGGGACCTCGAAGCCGCGCTCCCGCGCCCGGGTGAGGAAGTCGGTGGCGAAGGCGTCCAGCCACAGGTCCTCACCGCCCGGCGCCCAGAGGCCGAAGCGCCCGTCCGCCCCGGCATTGGCCAGGACCCGGGTGACGGCCTCGCGGATGCGCGGGGGCACGGCGGGATCGCCGCTCAAGCCCGCGGCCAGGGCGACCTGGTCCAGGTACAGGAGCGGCAGGGCGCGACTCACGAGCTGCTCGGTGCAGCCGTGCGGATAGCGGTCGAGCCCGCGCAGAATGCCGGCGATGTCCAGGCGCCCGGCGCGGCTGACGGAGGCGAGGACGGCCCCGGTGCCGGTCACGAAATCGCCCAGCAGGTCCGGGGTCAGCGTCAGGGGCGCGGCCCCGGGGGCCAGCAGGTGCGCGGTGCTGCTGAAGGTCGCGGGGGCATTGGTGCGCACGCCGAGCTTGAGATGCTTGGTCAGGACCTGGCCGGCGGGGGTCGTGACCTGCACCAGAATGGTCTCGTCGCCGACGGTGTCGGCGGTCAGGGGGACCTGTACCTCGGTCCGCACGCTGGGGGCCAGGGTCAGGCGCTGGGTCGCGGCGGCGGGGTCGGCCGTGATGAGTCCATGTTCGGTGCTGACCGCGACCGTTACCTCACCGCCCTGGGGCGCGGCGCCCGCGGTGTCCTCGGCCTCGACCAGGGTGAGGCCGAGCAGCAGGCGGCTGCGATCGGCGGGGGCGAGGAAGCGCGGCAGGCTGGCGCTGACCACCACCGGGTCGCGCACCAGGGCGTCCGCCAGGCCGTGGCCGACGCCGACCGCGGTCCAGGCCATCGCCATGAGCCGCACGGTGCCGTTGAAGTCCGGGATCGGGACCTGGATCACCGCCTGGCCCTGATCGTCGAGCCGCACCACGCCGGAGAAATAGGCCATCAGTTCCTCGCTGGGGGGCGGGGCCAGGAGCTTGGCGAGACCGCCGTCACCGCCGGAGCGCACCACCCCCGGCGCGCCCTGCATCCGGTCGATCAACTGGCCATAGAGGTCACGGACCTCCAGCCCCAGGCGGCGCTGGCCGAAGTACCAGGCGTCCGGCTCCGGCGGCTTGTAGCCGGTGACATTGAGAATGCCCTGATCCACCGCGGCCAGGGTCACGAAGGCCTCGGTGCCGGGCTCCAGATTGGTGACGGCCACGCGCACCGGCATGGTGCCGCGGGGGCGCTGGCCGGGCTCCACCGCAAGCTCGATGGCGAGCCGCCGCTCCTGCGGGTCCACCCCGGCCCAGGCCAGGCCGATGGCGCGCCCGGGCATCCGCCGGGCCTCCAGGTCCATGGGCCGGTAGAGGACCGCGGTCACGTATGCCCCGGGCCCCCAGTCGGCCGTGACCGGCAGGTCGAGCGTGGTGCCGGTGGCCGGGACCTGCACCGCATGCATGGCGATCACCCGGTCGTCCACCACCATCACCAGGGCCAGACCGGGCTCGCCGCCCTGACCGCCCTGCCCCGTATGGGGTTCGATGTGGACGCGCGCCCGGTTGCCGACCCGGTAGGTCGCCTTGTCCAGCGACACCTTGAGCTGGTCCGGGGTGTCCGCCGCCTTGGGGGTCACATACCAGCCGGCCTCGAAGTTCATGCTGACGGACAGGAGCCCGTCGGCGGCCAGGCGCAGGCGGTAGGCGCCCCACTGCACCGGGGTCTCGATGCGTCCGGTGCTCGTCGCGTCCAGCTTGAGGGTGCCGCTCGCCACCCGCTTGGTGCGCTCGACCGGCTCATAGTCATAGGTCCCGTCGTCCTTGCGATACCATTGGAAATTGGTCTCGACCCGCTCCAGGGTCCAGGCGACCCCGGTCGCCGCGCGGCGCGCCCCGTCCTTGCCGAGCGCGATCACCTCGAACCCGGCGGTCCCGCCCTCCGGGGCCTCGCCCTCGAAGGTCGGGCGCACGCCCAGGCGCGCCTGCCCGTCCAGGACCGGCAGGGTCAGGTTGCGCTCGACCGGGCGCCCGCCCGCGTCCAGCACCCGCACCGCCAGGTCGGCGGTGAGGAGCCGGCTGGTGGGCACGAGTTCCGGCAGCAGGACCTGCACCAGGGCGGCGCCTTGGGCGTCCGTGGTCACGGCGTCCAGGGGCTGCTGGGTCGCCTCGGGCACGTCGTCGACCAGCCCGAAGCGGTAGCCCGGCCAGGCGGCGAGCCCCTCGGCCACCTTGACCGCGAGCTCGCCCTCGACCTGGAGCCCAGCCGCGGGGGCGCCGTAGAGGAAGCGCGCCGTGATCGGCAGGGCGGTCGCGGCGCGAGGGTCGAGCCCGGCACCGGTCCCGGGGGCCGTCAGGGCAAAGTCCAGCCGCTCGGGCTCGAAGTCCTCCACCAGGAAGGTCGTCTGGCCGATCGGCTCACCCTTGGGATCAGAATAGGCCAGGACGCGCCAGGTGCCGCGCATGGCCCCGCCGGTCAGGGCGACATCGGCCAGGTGCCCGCCCAGCCCCTGGTCCTTGACCAGCAGACGCTCGCGCTCCACCCCGTCCGGACGGCGGATGACGAGCGTCAGGGGCAGGTCGGCGACGGCGCGCACCTGCGGGTCGCGGACCAGGGCGGTCAGGTGGACCGTCTCACCGGGGCGGTAGACCCCGCGCTCGGGCACCAGGAAGACATCGAGCGGCTTGGGCGCGGGCCGGCCCTCGACCCCGCGGTCGGTGAGGTCGAAGGGGGTGCGGGTCAGGTCCAGAAAGCCGTAGTCCCCGTCCGCCGCCTCCGCCGTCATCAGCAGGGGGGCATTGCCGCCGGTGCCGCGCAGCAGGCCCGGCTCGAAGCGCGCATAGCCGGCGGCATCGGTGTCCGCGGTGCCCAGCACATCGTTGTTGCGGGCGATGAGCCGCAGCTTTGCCCCGGCCACCGGGGCGGTGCTGGAGAGGGAACGCACCAGGGTGTGGAGCCCATCGTTGCCGGTGAGCGCGGTGAGGCCCAGGTCCGAGACCACGAACCACTGGGTGGCGGCGGACTCGCCGCACCCCTCTTCGCAGTCCTGCTCCTGCTGGCCCGGGGTCAGGGTGCGGGTGGGGCTCGCGGTCAGGGCATAGACCCCGGGTTTGAGATCCGGCACCAGGGTGCCGACCGGGACCGCGGTGGTGACATCCCGATTCAACTCCGCCTGGATCTCGATGGTGCCGGTCCAGATCGTCTCGCCCGTCTGGTCGGCGATCTGCCCCGCCTCATAGCCGCTCAGCGACTTGAGGAAGGGGCCGTCCCCCAGGGCCTGGGCGATGGAGCGGTCGCCGATGCGGTAGACCTTGGCCGCCAGCCGGTCGGCATTGACCGAGACCACCGGGATCGTCGCCTCACCGCCCCGGGGCAGGACATAAGCGCGACCCAGGAAATGCGCCGCCGGGGTGCGGTTACCGACCCGGATATCCAGGTCGACGGTCTTGGCCAGGGTCTCGCCGCTCGCGGCCGGCAGCCCCTTGCGGACCTGGATCGTATAGCGGCCGCCGTGACTGACGCCATCGATACAGACCTGGCGCTCCTGCGGGTCGACCGGGAGCCCGGCCCCGGTGTTGGCCCCGCCCGCGCCCGCGTTCCCATCAGTCGCCTTCACGAAGTCCGCCAGGTTGGGGTTGAGCCGCGCCAGGGGCTCCGAGAACTCGATACAGATCCGTGGCGTCGGGCTCTCCGCCTCCACCCGGTGCTCGGTGACACGAAAGCCATGATCGGCCCGCAGCTTGGCCAGGTCCGCCTGTACCGCCGGATCGGTCCGCAGGGCGAGCGCGGCGGCCAGGGCGCCGATGGCCGGGCGCCACTGCTCGCGGTTCTTCAGGGTCCGGCCCAGGGCCAGGAGCGCGGGGGTGCGCTGCGCCTCGGTCGGGGCCAGCAGATAGGCATTGACCGCCGCCGCGCTCGCCTGCGCCTTGCGCTGAGAACGCAGTTCATAGCCCTCGGGCGTGGCCGCCTCCAGCGCCTGCGCGAGGCCGAGCCACAGGCCCGGATCATCCGGGGCCAGCCGCACCGCCGCCGCCGCGAGCACCACCGCCTGCTCGCCGTTGCCCATCCCGCGCGCGGCGCGGGCGGCGGCGCTGACCTCGTCCACCCCCTGCCCCTTCAGTTCCTTCGTGGACTCCGGGGGCACCAGGGCCGCGAGCCCGGCCGCCAGCTTCCTGGCCGCGTCCAGTGCGTCGGGCGGGAGGAAGCCCAGTTCCGCCGCGCGCCGCTGCGCCAGCGTCGCCGCCGCCCCCTCCAGGACCCGCCCGGAGACGGCCCCCGGGAAGGTCCGCAGGTCGCGGAACTGGTCCTTCAGGAAGCACCAGCGCGCCTTGCTGTTGTAGGTGAAGGCGCGGCAGGCCGGGGTCGCGAGACAGGCCGCGGTGCAGTCGTCCAGTGCGACCTCCTTCAGGACCTCGATATCACGGCCGAAATAGTCCGCGTCCTGCATCAGGAGCAGTTGCCGGGCGGGGCCGGGCGCCGCACTCGGGGCAGGCGTCGGCCCCGCGCCCGCCGCCGGCCCCGGCGCGGCCAGGACCCAGGCAGGCAGCAGCACGGCCAGCACCAAAAGAAGGAGCAAGGCGTACCGATCGGCACGCGGGCGGAACCTGAAACCGTGCATGGGGGACTCCTGTGGGGAGGTGGGCGGAGGCCCGCTCAGTATAGGTGAGTCGGCACCGCCCCCGCACGGGCGTCGCGACAAGAAACCCCGTGGGAGCGGCGTCCCGCCGCGAACGGCGCCCGGGACGCCCTGGGAGCGCCGCACCCCAGTGCGGCGCGATCTCGCAGACAACCCTGGCGGTGCGGGTTGAGCCGGGGCCGAGCCGCACTGGGGTGCGGCGCTCCCAGTAGCCGTTGCGGCTCGGGCCGGACGGGGCATTCGAGATTGTGAAAGTATTCATGGTGTGTTCGCCAGGGGGCGTGCCACCGCGTGCCTGGCGGCTCCTGGCGCCGCCCGGTTTCGTCGCGGGCGAGCGGCGCGGGCGCGATCGACTGGCCGTCAAAATTCGTCTCCGAGGCTGCTATTTGAAAGAAAACAGAAGCCTATCGATGAAGTCACCATCCCTGCCTAGATGGGCAGCAGGCGGCTGGACAAACGCTGGGCGCAGTAATCCCGAAACGCCTGCACACCGAGAATGTGGATCACCCGCGTGAGATTGTAGCCGAGCACCATCAGGCTCATCTCACCCCAGACTTTCTCAAAGCCGCGCACTAGGAAGTGGTCCCAGCCGAACCAGCGCTTGAGGGTGCCGAAGGGGTGTTCGACCAGCCCGGCGCGCTGGCGCATGCGCGCGGGTCCCTCCGTCGCCATGCGTTGGCGCAACGCGTCCACGACCGGCGCATGCTCGGAGCGCTCGACCTGGCGCCGCCCGCTCGCGGGCAGGCAGGAGGCCTTGAGCGGGCAGTCTTGACAGGCGCCGGGCGGGCGGCTGTAACGCGTGTAGAGGGTGCCGGTGCCGGCGCGGCGGTGCGGCGTGCCATACTGGTGCAGTTCTTGTTTGCCGGGGCACAGATAGACATCGGTGTCCGGCAGGTACTGGAAGTTCGCCCCGCTCAAGCGCCCCTGCGCGGTCAGGCCCTGCGCGTAGTCGGGAACCGGGACGTAGACGGTGATGTTGGCCTGCGCACACGCGGCCAACTGCGCCTCGTTGAAATAGCCGGCATCCGCCGCGGCGGTCAGTTTCTCGACCGCCAACACCGCTTTGGCAGCGAGGGCTTGCGGGGCCAACTGCTGGGTGTCGTTGCCGGCGTTGGTCACCTCGTCATGGACGATCAGCCGGTGCTTGCCATCGACGCAGTCCTGGACGTTGTAGCCGACCAGCTGCTGGCCGCCCTTGCGCAAGGCGCGGGCATCGGGGTCGGTACGCGAGATCTGGGTGTCCCCGCTGTCCGCCAACTGCTTGAGCAGGGCCGCGTGCTGCGCTTGGCGCGCCTGGAGCTTCACGATCTTGGCGGCCAACTCCGGGGTCTTGCTCAGGTCCTCAGGCAACCCCCGTTCTTGGGCATCCTGGGTCTCCAGGTCTTGATGGTAGGCCGCGATGTCGCACTCGATCTGCTTGAGTCGCCTCTCCAGTGTGGTCTTGGTGATGACGCTGGCGTCGCTGGCACTGGCGTTGAAGAAGGCACCGTCGATGCCGATCTCCTCCCCGCCGAGCAGGTCCAGGTCCTTGCACAGGAGGATGAAGTCCTTGCACACCGCCCGCAGCGCCGGGCCGTTGAACTGGCGGAAGGCGGCGATCGTGCGGTAGCCCGGGGTGAGGCCCTCCAGCAACCACATGAACTCCAGATTGCGGCGGCACTCGCGCGCCAGGCGCCGCGAACTGTGCACCCGATCCAGGTAGCCGGCGATGTAGAGCTTGAGCAAGGCCGCCGGGGCGAACGCCGGTTGCCCGCAGCGCAGCGCCCCGCCCGCGTTCACGAACCCGAGCGCCGCCAGGTCCAAGGTGGCCACGTAGGCGTCGATCGCGCGCACCGGATTGTCCGCGCCCACAAAGTCTTCGATGCGCCGCGGCAACCGTGCCTCGTACCCGCGTGCCGTGCCCTGCTTGTAGCGTCTGCCGACCATCCCCCTGACCCCTTGGTTCCGACTTGGCTGACAGTCTACGCCAGGCACCGGGCACGATCCGAATACTTGCCCAATCTCGTTCGCCCCGTCCGGAACGTTTTCCCCGGGCCCGCGCGCCGGGTAGGTGGGCAATTAACACCTCCGAACGCGGCGAATGCCCAGTCCAACATCTGAGACCACGCCACTGGTCGCGCCAAACGCCTTCCGATACAATTTGATCACTTAATGCCTTAACCGTCGATTGAGTGACAGGTGCCCATCACCAACCGCATGCTCTCCCCCACCACCCGCCAGGCCCTTCGCCTCTTGGGCGGCCTGATCGAGGAAGGCCGGATTCGCAAGGGCTGGTCCCGGGAGACGCTGGCCGAGCGGGTCGGCGTGGGCGCGGTCACCATCCGCCGCATCACCCGCGGCGAACCCGGCGTCGCCATCGGCACCTTCTTTGAAGCCGCCGCCCTGGTGGACCTCCCGTTGTTCGGGCAGGAATCGCCGCGGGGACTGGACCGCGAACTGACCCGCCAGCAGGAAAAACTGACGCTGCTGCCCTCCCGGGTGCGCCGCCCGGGTGAGGAACCCGTCAACGATGACTTCTGAGGCCGACGTCAAAGCCAATCGGGCCTATGTCTGGGTCTGGCTGCCGGGCTCCCAGGCGCCGGTGGTGGCGGGCGTCCTGCGCCGGGATGCCCGCGGCGGTCATGGCTTCGCCTATGGCCGATCCTATCTGCGGCGGGAGGATGCGATCAGCCTTTTCCCGGACGAACTGCCGCTGCAAGCGGGCGAGCAGCGCCAGCGGGACGACGACCTGCCCTCCTGTCTGCGCGATGCAGCGCCCGACGCCTGGGGACGCCGGGTCATCATCAACCGGCTGACCGGACGCCAGGGCCAGGACGCCGCGCTGGTGGACCTGAACGAACTGACCTATCTGCTGGAGTCGGGATCGGAGCGCATCGGCGCCCTGGATTTCCAGGCATCGTCATCACACTACCGCCCGCGCGAATCCGCGGAGGCCAGTCTGGATGATCTGCTGGATGCGGCCCTGCGCCTGGAGCACGGCGAACCCCTGTCCCCCGCATTGGCCCTGGCCCTCCAGCACGGCACCTCGGTCGGCGGCGCGAGACCCAAGGCCCTGCTGACCGCCGACACCCGCAAGTACATCGCCAAGTTCTCCACCAGCAACGACATTTCTAACTTCGTCAAGGCCGAATTCCTGGCCATGGGCCTGGCCAGCCTGGCGGGCCTGGAGGTCGCCCCGGTCGCCCTGACCCGCTCCCTGGGCCGCGAGGTGCTGCTGATCGAGCGCTTCGACCGCGTCCGCCGCGACGATGGCTGGCAGCGCCGGGCGATGCTATCCGCCCTCACCCTGCTCGGACTGCGTGAGATGGAGGCACGCTATGCGAGCTACGAGGACCTGGCCCACCGGGTCCGCCGGGACTTTGCCGATGCACGCCGGACACTCGACGAACTCTACGGACGCATGGTGTTCAATGTGCTCTGCGGCAACACCGACGACCATGCGCGCAATCACGCCGCCTTCTGGGACGGGCGTACCTATCGGCTCACACCGGCCTATGACCTCTGCCCACAGTTGCGCACCGGCGGGGAGGCGAGCCAGGCGATGCTGTTGACGGGCGAGCGCCGTGACAGCCGGCTGACCGCCTGTCTCGCCGCGGCGCCCGCCTTTGGGCTCGGTGCCGCACCGGCGCGGGCACTGATCGACCATCAGATCGCTGTCATCGGCCGTGAGTGGGAGTCGGTTTGCGACGCGGCGGGGCTCGCCATCGCCGAGCGGCGGGCGCTGTGGCAGCGGCAGTTTCTCAATCCTTATTGCCTTGAGGGCTATCGGGACGGTTAGCACCTCTCGCCATCAACTGCCGAACCGGCGAAACCTGGTATCAGCTAACGAAATTGCTCGGACCATTGGCGTAGGGTGCGCCGTGCGCACCTTGAGACGCTGCGGTTGCTCGCCGCGGCCAGGGTTTCGGCTGGCGCCATGGTGCGCACGGCGCACCCTAGGGTCACGGCGCAGTCAATGGTCGGAGCATTTCCATCGTCGGTACTGGGCTTTGACTGCGCACCCGTAGGGTCCGCTACGCGGACCTTCGCCCTCCCGACCTGGCACAGACCTATGAGTATGCTCACCTGGCGGACCAAGCCAGCCTGAACCAGTAACCGGGCATGGCGCGCAATCATTGTTGCCAATCCGGCCAAGACGCCTATCCCCCCTCCCGGCCCTGGTCTAGACTCTCAAATGCCGCCATTCGCAGGAAACACCGGATGCCCCCCGTGCCCACCGCCGACTTGCACAGGCCCGAACCCGGGGGTGACTGCCCGCCGCAGCCGCATTTCATGATACTTCCGTCGCTGGCCTGCCCGGCGCGGTGCGGCTACTGCTTCGGCCCGCACCAAGGCCCGATCATGTCCGAGGCAGTCGCGGAAGCGGCCGTCGAATTCGTCGCCCGCATCGCCACCGAGCAGCGGATGACCAAGGTCAGCGTTACCCTCCACGGCGGCGAGCCCCTGATGGCCGGACCCGCACGGCTCCGCCAGTTGTTCACGGGCCTACGCGAACGGCTGGGTGCAACCCCGGGCTCGGACCGACTCAAAGTCGCCATCCAAAGCAACCTCTGGCTGCTCGACGACGACCTCTGCCGCCTGTTTCGCGAACACCAGGTCGAGATCGGCACCAGCCTCGACGGCCCCGAGCCGATCACCGACGCCCAGCGCGGCCCCGGCTATTTCGCCCGGACCCTGGCCGGCATCCGCCGCGCCCAGGCGCACGGCCTCCAGCCCGGCTGCATCGCCACCTTCACCCCCGCCAGTGCCCCGCGCTGGCGCGAGGTCTTCGACTTTTTCAACAACGAGCAACTGGGCTTCTCCATCCACCCTGCCCTGCCCCCGCTCGTGGGCGGCGATCCCCGGCACACACTGCCGCCGGCCGACTACGGGCGTCTTCTGTGCGCCCTGGCCGACCATTACATCCACCACCGGCGCGAACTCGCCATCCCCTCCCTGGATCAGGTCTGCCGCTCGCTCGGCAGCGGCGAGGGCCAGGTCTGCACCTTCCGCGACTGCCTGGGCCAGTTCCTCGTCATCGACCCCCAAGGCGCCATCTACCCCTGCCAGCGCTTCTGCGGCCACCCGGACTGGCGCCTCGGGCACCTGGCCGACCGCCCTACTCTCGCCGACCTGCTCGCCGCCCCGGCCGCCCGCCGACTCGCCGAACGGCAAGCCCGGGTCGCCGCCCGATCAGAACAGGGCTGCGGCGACTGCCCGCACCTGCCCTACTGCCGCGGCGGCTGTCCCTACAACGCCTGGGCCGGCGGCGGCGACCCGGTGCGCGACCCCCATTGCCCGGCCTATCGCGCACTCTTCGACCACCTCCAACGGCGCCTTACCACCGAGATGGCGGCCCCCGAGAACATCGAGGCCGTTGCCGCCCGCCCCTGGGACGGCCGCGGCCACCCGCTGCTGCGCCGCGGACCCTTGATCGAACTGGTCCGCCCCGGGCCGCACCCGCGGCAGGCCGCCCGCACCGCCAAGCGCATCGTCGCCGCCGTCGAGTTGGCCCGCGGGCCGGACCTGCCCGCCGTCGCCGCGCGCCTGGTGCACATGGGCATCTGCCGCACCCAGGTGTCCGGCGAGGCGTCGCTGAACGCCCTATGGCAGGAGCTTTATCCGCCGACGCGGCGGCTCAACAACCTTTATCTGCACGTCACCTGGCGGTGTCAGCTCCGGTGCGACCACTGCTACGGGCGGGCCGATTCGCAGGATCGGGAACAGCCGGACCTGGCAGTCGCCGACGCGGCGCGACTGCTGCGGGAGGCCAAAGAGGTCAGCGTACGCCAAGTGGTCCTGACCGGCAGCGAACCGCTGATGCACCGGGAGTGGGACGCCCTGCTGGAGGCACTCACCCAGGCACGCGACTGGACCTCGCCGATACACCTGGTGCTGCGCAGCAACCTGGCCCTGCCGCCGGGGATAGACCTGTTGCGTCAAGTCGCCCTAGCCATCGACCAACTCGTGGTCAGCATGGATGGCGATGAGGCTACGCACGATGCCCGCCGCGAGCCGGGGAGCGATGCGGCGGTAGTTCGCAACCTTGGGGTTTATCAACAGGGAATGGCCCAAATGCCGGGCGCGGCGAAGCTATACTTAGCCGCAACCATGCGCCGGTCCGACAGCGACGGCGCACCCGGCGCCGCCGCGCGCGATCTGGCGCAGCGACTGGGGATCAAGCGCGTCCGCTTCCGGTCGATTCTCTCACTCGGGCGGGCGGGCGAGTGGGGCGAGCCACCGACCGCAGTGGCGCTCGGCGCTCACACCGATCCGATGGACCTGATCGCCGGTGGATTCCAGCCGGTGGCCGGGTGCGGGCTGGGGCAGAATCTCCATGTCGAACCGTCGGGGGAAGCGTTTCCGTGGTGGTATCCCGATCATGGAGCGCAGACGTATCAGGGCAACGTGCTCGCCGAGGAACTTCAGGCTGTTATCGGCCGCGCCGGGCTTATGGACTTAACGAAATGCAAAATCTATGGCAACCTGATTTGCGATACGTGCGATATGCGGTATCTTTGTGGAGGCGGCTACTGGGCTTGGAACGGAAATACGACTTGGCAGACGATTGGTTCGGAGTCGTCGGAGTGCGAAGTATTGAAGGCCCGAAGTCAACACCTCCTCCAGACGGCTCGCGAATATCTCGATCTCCCGTTGAATCGGTGCGTGGAGGATTGTCCAAGTGTTTAGTAAACTGAAGCTATGGTGGCATTGCAGGCGAATCGATCCCAGCCGGTACGAGAGAACATCCGGACCGGACAAAGCCATGGCGTCAATTGACACCCTAGCGATACTTGGCGATCCGCGGGCAGCAGTACCGCTGGTCAAGGCACTGGCACTGCACTATCTTTCTGAGGCCGTTTATGCAGCGCTGGCGCGTCTAGATCGTGCCGTCGTGATTGATGCCCTTATTCTCGGAGTAATCGATTCGAATAGTTTTCGACCAAGTGCTCGCTACCACGCCGCCGAATTACTCGGAACTTTTGGTGACATCCGGGCTGTCGAACCACTCCTTAGTAGGCTCGATGTCTCGGAGACTGATGAGGGTGTCCGCGCTGCGGCCGCGAAAGCGCTGGGACAACTGGGAGATAGGCGCGCAGTAGTACCGCTCATCGGGCTACTGAACTCTGGTGGTGGTATAGCATACGTCGCGGCAGAAGCTTTGGGGGAGCTAGGCGATGTGAGCGCCATCGAGCCTCTGATCGATGCCTTGGTTGCGAACGCGAGCGAACTGCGACGAATTGCTGCAAGATCGCTTCAACGCTTAGGAGAACCGAAGTGGATTAGATCGGTTAAAGGACGCGATGACGATATTGACCATCTCGCGGACTGCGGCGATATACGTGTCGTCGCGCCACTCATTCGCGCTGCCGAATGGGGTAACGTCGCCGCCGGGCGGGTGCTGGCTAAACTCGGCGATGCGCGTGGCGTTGGAATTCTCAGCCGAATCATCGAATGCAAGATACATAGGAGAAGCGTTCAATTTGAAGGCGAGAACGAGCGGAGATGGGTTAATCAAGCCCTGATAAAGGGAAGTTGGAGAGACGCAGAAACAGTCATAAATGCTGCAAAGGCACTAGGAGATTTGGGAGATGAACGTGCAGTCCCGTCGCTGATCGAGGCATTGGCGAGTACCGAAAGTGGACTAGTCCGAGCTGCCGCCGAATCGCTCGGGAAACTCGGCGATCCGCGCGCGGTCAGTCCACTCTCTAGGTTGCTGGAAGATTCGGGTAACTGCTCAATCTCGGAGACAGCAGTAAGGACGCTAGGGCAATTTGCCGGTACGTGCGCCGTCGAGCATCTCATCCGGGCGTTGACGCATACCTATAGGGATACAAGGCGTGCCGCTGCCGAGGCGCTGGGGGAAACGAAAGATACGCGTAGCGTTGCGCCCCTAATCATTGCCTTAGGGGATGCCGATCGCGATGTTCGCCACGCCGCGGCCGAATCACTGGCGAAACTGCACGACACAAGTGCCGTCGAGCCGCTCATCCGGCTGCTCGGTGATCAGTATCGCGATGTTCGTCGGGCCGCCGCCGCTGCACTCGAATGTCTCGGCGAACCGGTATGGAAAAATTTTGTCAACGAGAATGCTGTCGACGTGACCGGCTTGGCCCACACGGGCGACGCCCGCGCTATAGAAGCTCTTATCTGGGTTTTGCGCCGAGAACCCGAGTATTATCATGATGAGGAGATCAAAGGAGCTGCAGATATATTGGGGCAATTGGGCGATGCCCGAGCCGTCGCTCCCCTTATCAGCGCCCTTGGATACTTGTACGGGGACGCGCGTTGCGCAGTTGCTAATGCGTTGGCGCAACTCGGTAATACCTCAGCAATTGCACCGCTTATCCAATCGCTTGGAGATGCCGACGGGTCTGTTCGTTCCGCTGTTGCTAAGGCCCTCTCGCGTTTCGGTGAGCGACATTGGAGCGACTTTGTTATAGGAGATGAAAACGACATGTCCCGTCTCGGAGAATGCGACGACGCTCGGGCCATCGAGCCTTTAACTATGGCGCTGCAACGCGGTAGGCACGATCATAGACGCGCTGCCGCCGAGGCCCTCAAGCACATCGCTATCCGATCACCAAATACACTACACAACCGCTGGCACCAGGTGGCAACCTTGGTTAGGAAGCCGCACGCGGACGGGCTAATCGAAGTTGCGGGGGATTGGCACACGCACCGCGATGTGGGTATCGGAATGCAATTTCCCGATCCTCCGACACTGGGAAATGGCGTTTCCAGGGACTTCTGATGCCGGAGTGCTGTGCAACAAACGCAGGGTTGGTCTAACGAACGTCATTGCCATGACGAGTGGCCGACAGCGGAAAGGGTACCTTCGTGCGCTGCTCCCAAGGGGACCCGCACAGGCATCCGTCGCTTGCCGCACTCGACGAGGGAATCCAAAGCATACGCCTCGTGCGCATGAGCCCGCGCTCGCCCGAATTCCAGTGCGCCCCGGTCGCCATCCAGGCGGCCAGCGAGTCGGTCCTGTCGCGAGCCTTGGCCGGCTCCGGCATCGATCTGCTAATCTCGCACCGGCGAACGCTCGACCCCTGCGCCTTCTGGCAGAGTTTCGCCATTCACGCGAGTCATTCTTCGCCATGACCGGGACCAGCCTCGCCGACCACTACCGCCGCTACGCCCTGGTCATTCACCTGGAAAGCGCCGCGGTGCGCGTCCCGCACGCCTACCTCCGCTACCCCCTCGCGCACCGTCCCGAGGACCTCGATCAGGCCCGGCAACTGGACCTGCTGCTGGGCGACCTGTGGCAGGGGCACCCCAACTATGTGAAACTGCCGGGGACCGCCGACATCGAGGACAAGCTGGCGGCGGCCATGTCGCTGATGACAGGACTGTGAGAATATTGCCCCTGTCGGCAGCCTCGACCGGGACGGCGTATTTCCCGCGTCCCGAACCTGTCAGCTCGTTCCCAAGGTCTCCTTGAGAGCGCATCCGCGAAGCGCTACTTCGCGTGACGTCGGCTCGGGAAGCAGCGGTGCCGCGTTCGGGTTCCCAAGCGAGGCTTTGTTAACCAGGGACCAGTGCCGACAGCCGATCGATCCGGAGTGTAAACCATGACGACTGCAGAACTTGTCTACGAGCATCTCAAGCAACTGCCGGAGCCGACACTCGGCACCGTGTTGGACTTCGTGGAGTTCCTGGAGCAGAAGGAGCGACAATCCAGCCGCGCGGGGGGGCCTGAGGTAACCGACGGGCCACGTCAGCCCGGCTTCGCGCGGGGGCAGGTCTGGATGGCGCCGGATTTCGACGCACCGCTGGAAGACTTCAAGGACTATCAATGACCCTGTTGTTGGATACGCATGTCTTCCTGAGATGGTAATGAATAAAATCGAGATCAGCGTGTTGAGGCCGGATGCCGCATTGCGCGCCTGTGCCGAAGTATGGCACGCGCTCGAGACCGGGGAAGCGGTGACACCCAGACTCGCCTTCGGCAGTCTGCACGAGCTGTTCTCGACGATCACCAAGAAGCGACTCGACCTGCTGCGCCAGGTCGCGGCCCATGATGGGATCTCGATTCGGCAACTCGTCAACGCGCTGGGCCGGGACTATACGAATGTGCATAGAGATGTGACCAATCTGGTCGATCTTGGGCTGTTGGAGCTTGGCACGGACGGCGGCTTGTGCACACTGTACGATGAAATCTTTATCCATGACGATTGACGAGGTGTCCAATGTCCGCAATCAAAGAGCAAATGGCGGAAGTGATTCGCAAGCAGCCGGATGATGCCTCGTATGAGGAGATCATGCGCGAATTGGCCTTCGAGCAGACCATCACCCGCGGACTGGATGACTCGCGCCAGGGTAGGGTCATCTCCAATGAAGAACTCAAGCGCAGGATCGGGGAATGGCAGAGCTGAGATGGACCGACGAGGCGGTCAGGTGGCTTGAGGACATCCGCGATTATATCGCTCGGGACGACCCGGCAGCGGCGCGCCGCGTCATTGCGGGCATCTACGAGCAAGCACAGATCCTGAAGTCGTTCCCGGACATCGGGTACAAGTACTGTGACGACCCCGACGGAGAAATACGCATCCTGCTCTATGGGCACTACAGAATTGCCTACCTGGTCAGGCACGATGCCGCGGAAGTTCTTGGCGTCTTCCACGGCGCCATGAGCATCGACAGGTATCTGCTGCGATAGGAGGCTATTGGTCGCCTCGCCTCATAGTCTCAGATGGGTTTCAGCCCGACGGGGGATCAGTTGCGCGGTGTCCGCGAGACACGCACGCGCTCCGTCCCGACCGTGAGGATGGCCCGGTCGGCAAGATCGGCCGCATAGCGTTCAATCAGTTGCGCCATCAGGGCGATGCGCTGCCCGGCCGGGACATCCGGCAGGCGCACGATCCCAGCATGGGGTTCGTCCCGGTGGAAGACCAGGAGTCCAAAGTCGCAGTCGATGGTGACGAGCACGCGGCCCTCGCGGACCGCCCAGCGCAACAACGCCTGGTCGCCGGGGTCCGGGCTGACCTCGGTCGCCTCACGCACGTCGTGGCCCTGCCCACGCAGCCATTGCGCGAGACGGTGCCCGGCACAACGGTCAACCAGGAACTTCACCCGGCAACCGCGATGCGATCGATGCGGTCATGGGCAACGACCGCATGGGCATAGGCGAGACAGGCATTGATGTCGGCCTGGTCCAGTCCTGGGTAGTCGTCGAGGATCGACGCATAGGACTCCCCTTGTGCCAAGAGGCTCAAGACCAACTCGACCGAAATGCGCAGGTCGCGGATGATCGGCTTGCCGCCAAATACATCGGGGCGGGTGGTGATGCGTTGCAACAGATGGTCTTGATACATGTCGGTTGGACTCGTCACTGGCGGTCGGCTTGGCCCAGTATATCCCCAGACTTGGGCGATTTTCTCGTGACGCTCGGCGCGACGGGGTTTGCAACCGCGTCCCACACCGCCCGGGAGTCCTTGCGCCCAAGAGACGCGCTGACCGCTTCGCCCTGCTCGTTCACCCGCTCAGTCGGTGCGAACGTCCGTTTTCGCCTTCCGTGATCGCGCGACGGTGACAAGCCGCTCGACAACCTGGGCGAACAGGCGCGGCGGTAGGACACCGTAGTCGTACCGCCCGGGCGCGGCACGCGAGATCGGCACCAGGTCGGGACCGGGCCAGACGAATCGATTGACCTCTGACACCAAGACCCAGGAGCGTTCCGCGTCGAGTCCCAACCGCCGTTTGGTCGACAGAGGGACCTCGACCGCGCAATCCGGGTCCCGGGGCGCCGCATGGGTAATGGGCGCGACCGTGACGACCGGCCCACCCTGCGCTTGCATCACCGTGAGGACGACAATGCAGGGACGATTCTTACGACCCTCTTCATGTCCCGCCTGCGCCTCGGCGTCCCACAGGTAGCGGTAGCCGATGACCAGTCCCGGATGGGGCTCGGGCAGGGGCACCGGCGTCAGTCCAGTTCGCTGTCGAGGTGCGCGTAGGATTCCGGTACTCGGGCCTGGGTAATCGCCGTCAGCTCGGCGTCGCTCAGCGACTCCACCGACAATGCCTCTTGATCCCGGCGCTTTAGCCGTCGGTATTCTTCCGCGGAAAGCAGGACCAGGTTCTCTCGGCCGTCCGCGGTGATCGCCACCGGCTCCCGCAGGGCACTGCCCCGATAACGCCCGAAATGCCGTTGCAGCTCAGTCGCAGTTACGGTCAACATGGTAAATCTCGGTGCGGATGAGAATGGACAAAGTATACCAAAGCGGCCCCGCCCGCCAGGAAGCCTGGTAACCTGGGCGCCAACCCACCGGAGCGCTCCTCCCCATGCCCCACCTCTTGCTCGCCGTCACCGCCCATGGCTATGGGCACCTGGCCCAGTCATCGCCGGTGGTGGAGGCCCTCGCCCGGCGGGTGCCGGGGCTGCGGGTGACACTCCAGTCGGACATCGACCCCGCCTTGGCCCGCCGTCGGCTGCCGCCGGGATTTACCCTACTGCATGAACCCGCCGACCCGGGGCTCATCATGGACGGACCCCTGGTCACCCGCTGGGAGGAGAGCCTGGCCGCCCAGATCGCGTTCGAGGCCGACTACGAGCGGCATCTGCAACGCCAACTGGCGACCCTGCGCGACCTGGCGCCGGACCTGGTGCTGGCCGACGTGCCCTGGCTGCCGCTGGAGGCGGCGCGGCGGCTCGGCATCCCGGCGGTGGGACTGTGCTCCTTCACCTGGTACGACATCCTGCGCGAGTGCCCGCTGCGCGACCAGGTGCCGGACGCGCTCCTCGCGCATCTGCGGCGGGTCTATGCGCAGGCGGACCTGTTCATCCGCCCGGTGCCCGCCATGGCGATGCAGTGGCTGCCGAACGCGCGGACTGTCGGCCCCATCGCCCGCCGCGCTCCGGACCGCCGGGCCGAGCTGCGGCGGCGCTTCGGTTGTCCCGCGGACCGGCCGCTGGCGCTGATGCAGTTCGGCGGCTTCGAGGGTCTCGACCCCTTGCGGGACTGGCCGGAGCAGGACCAAGTCCACTGGTTGGTGCAGGACCTCCCGGGACCGCGCCGGCGCGACGCCGCGGCCCTGGGCGAGCACGGGCTCGAGGTGCTGGACGTACTGGGCTCGGTCGACCTGATCCTGGGCAAGCCCGGGTATGGCACCTATGCCGAGGCCGCCTGCAACGGCGTGCCGGTACTGCACCTGCCCCGTGAGGACTGGCCGGAGGCGGCGGCGCTCGATGCCTGGCTGGGGACGGTGGTCCCCACGCGGGAGCTGAGTCTAGCGGACTTCGCGGCCGGGCGGGTGGCCGAGCCGATCGCGGCGCTGCTGGCCGCCGGGCGGCCGGCGCCGGTGGCGCCTGGCGGGATCGAGGAGAGTGCGGATTTGCTGGAACCCTGGCTGCGGGGCTGATAGGGCACCGGTCCGCACAGCGGACCCTACGAGACCCCCACGCGCAGAGACGGTGCAAGAATTCCCGGCGCGACTTTGGCGCCCCCGTCCGGCTGAAGCCTCGACCTCCAGTTCGGGCCTGATCGCCCAGGAGGTCGCGGCTTCAGCCGGCCCCGCGCCCGCCCGCGGGCGCCGCCGCGCGACGCCGCTGCACCGTCTCGAGGCCTCAAAACGACTAACGAACGCGGTCGCCGCTACTGCGGCGACCGCGAACTAGAGCATCTTGCGCAGTTCGTATTCCAGAATGCCCTCGGCCCCGGCGGCGCGCAGGCGCGGGATCAGCACCCGCACGGACGCGGTATCGACGATGGTCTCCACCGCCAGCCATTCGCGGTCATAGAGGTGGCTTACCGTGGGGGCGTGCAGGCTCGGCAGCAGGGCCACGATCGCGTCGATCTGGGCGGCGCGGCAGTTGAGCTTGAGCGCCACCTTGTGGCGCGCCGCCAGCGCGGCCTGGAGCATCATGGCGATCTGGTCGATCTTGGCCCGCTTGGCGGGGTCGGCCATGGCCGCCGGGTTGGCGATCAGGCGGGTCTCGGTGAACAGCAGGTCCTCCACGATCCGCAGCCCGTGGGCGCGGATGGTGCTGCCGGTCTCGGTGATCTCCACCGCCGCGTCCACCAGGCCCTCGACCACCTTGGCCTCGGTCGCCCCCCAACTGAACTCCACCGTGGCGCGCACCCCGTGCTCAGCGAAATAGCGGCGGGTGAAGCCCACCAGCTCAGTGGCCACCTTGCAGCCGTCCAGATCCGCCAGCGAGCGCACCGGCGACTCCTCCCGCACCAGGAGTACCCAGCGGCTGGGCTGATTGGAACTCTTTGAATAGGTGAGGGTACAGACCTCCGCCACCTGGGCCTCGGTCTCCAGGATCCAGTCGAGCCCGGTCAGCCCCAGGTCCAGGGTACCGCTGGCCACATAGGGGGCCATCTCCTGGGCGCGCACCAGGGCGCAGGCCAGTTCCGGGTCGTCGACCTCCGGATAGTAGTTGCGCGAGCGCGGGGCGATGGTCCAGCCCGCCTGCTTGAAGAGGGCCAGGGTCGCCTCCTCCAGGCTGCCCTTGGGGATACCGAGTTTGAGTTTTGTCATCTGGTGGCCTTGCTGTCTCGCTGGTCTGGTGTTGGTCGGGGCGATGCGCGTCGCAGACCCGCCAGTTTAACCGCGGAACCGGCCGAAGATGCAGGGCGCAGCGCGACGGCACCATCGGGTGCGATCAGAACTGATGTGGTGACCGAGATCCCGGGTACGCTATCGTTGTCGTTGTCGTAATCGAACAATCCGACCACGATCACGACAACGACAACGACAACGACGCCCGGTCCGTGGAAACGTCCGGTAGCTGCAGGCGCATCGCGTACCCGGCTCCGGCGGTCGCCGCAGCTTGGCGGGTACGCGATGCGTACCCCACGAGATGTGCGCTAACACATCAGTTCTGATCGCGCCCGGCGCTATCCGGAACACCCTCCCATACCCAGGGTCGTGTATTCTCCACCTTCGCCGGATGTGAACGCCAGGTAACCCCCGTGAGCAACCCCTTCGTCGACCGGCCGATCCTCAACTCGCCCTACGCCTGCCCGGCCCGCCACTGGGAACTGGACGATCGGGGCCAACCGACCCGGAAGACCCTCGAAACCCGGCGTTGCGCGGACTTCATCACCCCGATCCCCAAGCCGCGAAAGCAGCAGGGCGCACCCAAGCAGGGTGAGCTGCTCTTCGATGACGGCAAGGGACTGAGCACGCAGACCCAGCGCTACGACCGCACCGCCGTCATCAACGCCGTCCGCCGGAAGGTCGACCGCTGGCGGCTGGACCCCGATCCCAACCACCGGCGGGTCACCCCGGAGACGGCGCGCCTACTGACTTACTGGCGGCATCACCCGTTCAGCGGCCTGCGCCCCTTCTTCTGCCAGATCGAAGCCGTTGAAACCGCTATCTGGCTGACCGAGGTTGCGCCCCAGATCGGCAAGGCCGGGGAGCGCTTCCGCAAACACCTGGCCGACGCCAATCACGACGCCAACCCTGGGCTGCTGTGCCTGGCATCGAAGGCCGAGTTTCAGAAGATGATTGGCAGGTTCCTAACATGACAAATCATCTTTTCGTCTTTCTTGTTCCCAGGCCCCGAGACTATGCAAGTATTCTTCTCGTTCCCACGCTCCTGCGTGGGAATACCGGGCGGGCGCTCCGCGTCCAGGCTACCGACCGGACGCGGAGCGCCCGCTCTTGCTCCCACGCTGGAGCGTGGGAGCCAGATGAGGACAAGCCCCGAGCCAGGGCTGGTCGCGGCGTTGAACGCTGACCAGGTCTTGAAGTTTCAACCGGAAACCCAATAAGTGTGAGGCGGCGCGTCACCAGCCCCGCCGTTTGACGTTTCGAGCGAAACCCAACGATGAAACACCTGATCTGCGCACTCCTGCTGCAATCCGGCTGCTTGTCCGCACGGGCCGCTGAGCCGCCCTGTGCCGCACAGGCGCAGGAGCGGGCCCCGCAGCTACTCGCCTTTCACCTGGGCAAAGGGTTTGAAGAGCGCATGGGCTTTGAAGGTCCGAGACTGAAATCACCGCTGCGCAATCCGGCGAATCCAAAGCAGACATTCACCGTCCTGGAGATTGACGCTTATGTCAGTCCCCATGGCAGGTACCGGATGCGCTTCATCTTTTCTGTCATGCCGAACGGGTGTTCCTTGATGGGAGAGGAGATCCTTGAGCTGGCAAACCGATAGCCGTTCTCTAGCGCCTGAGCAGCCGCGGCCCGTTGCGCCACTACGACGATTGCGTGGCAATACGCCGCGAGAGCAGGCGCCCTCCGAAGAGGGTTCATCGCCATCCCCAGGCTCGCGTGGACGTGAAGGGTAGCCGCGGGCGCCGGAACAGCCCGGCTCACGGCGATGCCTCAGGACCGGGATAAAACCCGTCGTCCAGGATCTGCGCAATGCTGTAGGGGCATGTGGCGGGAAAGGTCGCGCGCGGCAGTTGCGTCTCTTTGCTCGCCAACCGGGCGGCATCGTCATAGGCCTCGGCAAGCGTGGCCGGAAGGCTGGCCTGCAGGCCCGGGGACTTGCTCAGCCGCTTGGCGAGGCGGTCACGCTGCGCGATGATGGTCGCACGCCAACTGCGCCCGTCGAATTCCCGCCAGCGGGCGGAGAGGGTCGGCAACTGATATTCCCATTTCAGCAAATGGGCGAGCAGCATCGTCAGGCGATTTTCCAGCTCCCGCTGCTCGCTCTTTCCCATGTCGTCGAGTTCTTCCAACAGGTGCGCGATATCCAGTGCCGCGAAGTCACCGGCACGCAGCAGCGCGGCATTGCGCTGCGCCCATGCGGAATAATCGCTGCGGTAAAGTTCGCTGATGTCGCTCATATCATTGGGCCTTGCCGTTACTGCAACAACGGACGGCCGGGGTTCCAGTCACCGTTGGCACTCACCGATCGACCCGGCAGCCGACATTGCTTCGGTGCGCCGCGACGTTACCGCAGGCACCGTGGGGCGTCAAGCCGCCACGACCGCCGGAGCCGGGTACGCGATGCGTACCCTACAGCTACCGGACGTTCTCACGGACCGGGGGTCGTTGTCGTTGTCGTTGTCGTGGTCGTGGTCGTGGTCGTGGTCGTGGTCGGATTATTCGATTACGACAACGACAACGACAGCGTACCCGGGATCTCGGTCACCACATGAGTTCTGATCGCACCCGGGCGGCCACGCAACTGCCGGTGTCCGGCGCCGTTGCGCGGCGCCCGGAGGGCTCCGGCGCGGCTGAAGCCGCCCCCGCCGGGTCCCTCCCTCAAGGTAGCGCCTTGACCGCCGCGGGGCGGGGCGGCGACGACGGGTTGTCCCACGCGTTCGGCGCGCACCAGGGCAACTTGGGCTGTCGCGCATCCTGGTTTCGGGCTACATTCTGCCTCCTTCGCTCGATCAACCCAGGAGGTGCAAAGTGACATCCAACAACCCGAGCCCCAAGAACCTGACATTCGCCGCCGTCGGGCCCCTGCTGCTGGCGCTCGGTCTGACCGCCGCCGGGGCCGCCGCCGAGGAGATCGTCACCACCCAGGGGATCGAGGTGGACGTCCGCCAGGTCATCGAGCCGGGCCCGCAAGGACGCGGCGGACCGGCCATCGGCGAGGACGTCCAGGATTTC
Organism: Candidatus Thiodictyon syntrophicum; assembly: GCF_002813775.1. Classification (NCBI taxonomy): domain Bacteria; kingdom Pseudomonadati; phylum Pseudomonadota; class Gammaproteobacteria; order Chromatiales; family Chromatiaceae; genus Thiodictyon; species Candidatus Thiodictyon syntrophicum. The sequence continues at coordinate 2,840,437 of NZ_CP020370.1, read as the reverse complement.
AGCGACGGCACCACCAATGAGGGCGGCGTGCCGCAGGTGACGGTCGACCCTCGCGACGCGGCCATCCACGGCGAGAAGAACCTTGGGCCGAACGCCCCGGGCTACATCCCCTGAGGGCCGGGACCCGGGTCCCGCCACGGCGCCCGGGCGGTTTCGCCATTTGCCCGGCGCGGGCTCGATCGGGTACCTTGGTCGGCTTGTCACGCGCCCCCGGGGCGGTCCGCCGGGCCGCACCCGGCGCCCCCACCCATTGGAAGTCACCCGCCATGCAGCCCGTCCTCAAGTCCGCCAAACTGGCCAATGTCTGCTACGACATCCGCGGCCCGGTGATGGCCCGCGCCTACCAGATGGAGGAGGAAGGCCACCACATCATCAAGCTCAACATCGGCAATCCGGCCGTCTTCGGCTTCGAGGCGCCGGACGAGATCGTGCGCGACGTCATCCACAACCTGCCCAACGCCGCCGGCTATATCGAGTCCAAGGGGCTCTTCGCCGCCCGCAAGGCGATCATGCACTACACCCAGGAGAAGCAGATCGCGGCGGTCCAGGTGGGGGACATCTACATCGGCAACGGGGTCTCGGAACTGATCGTGATGACCATGGGGGCCTTGCTCGACAGCGGCGACGAGGTGCTGGTGCCGGCGCCCGACTATCCACTGTGGACCGCCGCCGTGTCGCTCGCGGGCGGTACCCCCTGTCACTATCTCTGCGACGAGGGGGCGGGCTGGCTGCCGGATCTGAACGACATCCGCGCCAAGATCACCTCGTCGACGCGCGCCATCGTCATCATCAACCCCAACAATCCCACCGGCGCGCTCTACCCGGTGGACCTGCTGCGGGAGATCGTGGAGATCGCCCGCACCCATCAGTTGATCGTCTATGCCGACGAGATCTACGACAAGGTGCTCTACGACGGCGCCACCCATACCTCCATCGCGTCGCTCGCCGAGGACGTGCTGTTCGTGACCTTCAACGGCCTGTCCAAGAACTACCGTGCCTGCGGCTACCGCGCCGGTTGGGCGATCGTGTCCGGGGAGAAGCGCCAGGCCCGCGACTACATCGAGGGGCTGGACATCCTCGCCTCCATGCGCCTGTGCGCCAATGTCCCGGCCCAATACGCCATCCAGACGGCGCTCGGCGGTTATCAGAGCATCGACGACCTGGTCGCCCCCCACGGGCGCCTGTGCAAGCAGCGCGACCTGGCCCACGAACTGCTGACCGCCATCCCCGGTGTGACCTGCCACAAGCCCCAGGCGGCCCTGTACCTGTTCCCCCGGCTGGACCCCAAGGTCTACCCCATCATCAACGACCAGCAATTTATCCTGGACCTGCTGTTGGAGGCCAAGGTGCTGTTGGTGCAGGGCAGCGGCTTCAACTGGCCGCACCCGGACCACCTGCGCGTCGTCTTCCTGCCCAATACCGACGACCTGGGCGATGCCATAGGACGGATCGGGCGCTTCCTCGAGGGTTACCGCAAGCGCCACGGCGGCTGACGGAGCAGGGGCCTCTCGCCCCCGCGGGCCCCGCAGCCGCCTGCCGGTTCTTACCGAAGGGAAAACCGGCGGGGAAACCCAATATGCCGCTAAGTTGAGCCATGCCGGCTCCCAGGTTCCTGCGTGGGAGCAAGGGCGGGCGCTCCGCGTCCAGTAGCCAAAGGGGACGCGGAGCGCCCGCGCGGAATTCCCCTGCTTTCGCGTGGGAACGAGAGGCGAGAGGCCCGCGGCGGGGCGCACGGGGCGTTCGCCACGTCCGAAACGTTTTCTCCGGAATCGTATTTCGTACCTGAGACCCAGGCCCTTGCGCTTGAATCCGCTTTGCTTCGGGTCCTTTCCCAGGCGGTATTGCCGGGGTTGGACCAGTAGTCCGCCTGGAGTTGGGCGGCATCGGCGCCGGTGGGGCCGACGATGCTGAAACCCGGACGGCCACCGGGGCCGCCGTCGGTGTCGCGGGGCCAGCCGGTGAAGTCACCGGTGGCGAAGTCGCCGTTGGTCAGGCTGACCGCGAGGACCGCGGGTGCAACGGCCAAGGCCAGCGGGAAGAGCAGGCCGCGGTTCGGGGGGCATTCCACGCTATGTGCCCTCTCGGCTGCCGTGCGAATGCACAAGAGCGCGGGGACCTTGGATTGCCGGCCCCGTGGCGTTGCGCTGGTGAATCAGACAACGGGTCGGCCCGGGTCGGCCCCTGAGTCCACGGATCGCCAGGTGCCGACTAGCCGGTGTTGGGCGTGGTTTAGCAGAAACGGGGAACTCTCGCAAGTGGGCGCTGTCCAATTTTCTTAACTCGATACACAACAGGACTAGTCAATCGGCTTGAAGGATTGCGTTGTCGTAGCGACTTGATCATGGCGCCGACCGCCGTCACGCGTGGGGCCGGGCGCTGGACTCGCCAGGCGGGCGGGACGCCCGCGCCCCCAGGCCCGGCCGGCACCGTGAACCCATCGAACCAGGGGCTTAGCGCGCATCCGGCGGCAAGGCGGCGGTCCCCCTGAGCCCGCGGATTTACCAAACTTAACCGTTTCCACGCCCGATCCCGCCCCGGATTTACCAAAGTTTACGTATCTCGGGCACCGAATGGTTCATAGTCTCGTAACGAGTCTGCGGCCCTGGGATCGCTCGGGATTGGCCTACCGTCGGCAGGTGAGTGGCCGGAACCCGGATGTCATTGCCGGGCATCGCACGGCGGACCGCCGGGGCAGCGGGTGTGCCGACGAATGAGGCGCGGACCGACCGCCTACGGCCAACCGCGGTCATTATCGGAAACAGAGAGTACGCCGGCTTCAGACCGGTAGGCCTCCCGCCAGCGGGAGCGCGCACTCAGGCAACTAGTCCAGGACTACAGCATGAACGGGGAAATGAGCGAGTCGTCAGACGTTATCCTGGTCGTGGATGATGACGAGAGTATGCGCCGCATCCTCCAACTGGTACTGCAGCGCGCCGGCTTTCGGGTCATCACCGCGCAGGACGCCGGCGAGGGTCTGTGTCTGGCCCGCACCTGCGGTCCGCGCCTGGCCATCCTGGACTATCGGCTGCCGGACATGACGGGGCTGGATCTCCTGCGCCGACTCAAGGTCGCGAGCCCCCACCTGCCGGTTATCCTGTTGACCGGCTTCGCGGATCTGGCCGGGGCGGTGGTCGCCATCAAAGAAGGCGCCTTTGATTATCTCTCCAAGCCCTTCGACAACCAAGGCTTGCTGAACAAGGTGCGCGAGGCCTTGGCGTGCCGTCAGCAGGCCCCCATGATCCCGAGCGCCACGCTCGGATTGCGCGCCCGGATGGGGACCAGCCCGGCGATCACGCGCACGATCGAGGACGTGGAACGGGTGGCGCCGACGAATTTCGCCGTGAGCCTGTTCGGTGAGACCGGCGCGGGCAAGGAGGTGGTGGCCCGCGCCATTCATGATCTCAGCCCCCGCGCCAGTCATCCCTTCGTCGCCGTGGATTGCGGCACCATCCCTGACACCTTGATCGAAAACGAATTGTTCGGCCATGAGCGCGGCGCCTTCACCGGCGCGGAGCGGCAACAGCCGGGCAAGTTCGAGGCCGCCCATGGCGGGACCCTGTTGCTCGACGAGATCGGCAACCTGGCCTGGTCCGCGCAGGCGCGACTGTTGCGTGTACTCCAGGAGCGGGTCATTTACCGCGTCGGCGGAACCAAGCCGGTCCCGGTGGACGTGCGGCTGATCTCGGCCAGCAACCAGGACCTGACTGAGGCGGTCAGCAAGGGGACCTTCCGCGAGGACCTGCTCTACCGCCTGTGCGACTACCGCGTGGCGGTCCCGCCCCTGCGCGCCCGCGCCCAGGATATCCTGCACATCGCCGCGCAGTTCCTCGCCGAGGCCAATCGGGAACTGGGCAAGCAGGTCGGCAGTTTCACCGAGGAGGCCGCGGCGGCCCTGCTCGCCTACCACTGGCCGGGGAATGTGCGCCAGTTGCGCAGCATCGTCCGCCGGGCGGTGCTGATCGCAAACTTCACGATCGATACCCACCACCTGGCACTGCCGGACGCCGGGCCCGAGCGCACGCCGACGGCGGCCGACAACGTGGTTTACCAAACGGGTCTGTCGCTGAAGGAGATTGTGCGCACGCGCATGGCGGACGTGGAGCGCCAGGTGTTGTTCGAGGCCCTGCAGCGCTCGCGCGGGAACAAGGCGGCGGTTGCGCGTATGCTCCAAGTGGACTATAAGACGGTCCATACGAAGCTCAAGACCTACGGATTGAGCGCCTAAGACAAAAGACCGGGATGGGCAATGCGCGCGATTTACGCGTTCTGTTTCGCGCCGGCCTCACTTCAGATCGATCAGGCGGCCGCTTTGGGGCTCGGCGACTGTGGTTGGGAGGAGCCGGTCTACATCGGCGCCGCGGCAGGGCTGAAGGCGGTCTTGAGTGACTGCCCCGCGGAGCGCTTCGCGGGCGCGCAGGCGGAGGAGCGCCTGGCCGACCTCAAGTGGCTGCTGCCGCGGGTCGAGGCCCACGATCTGGTCATCACGCGCGCGATGTCCGCCACCACGGTCTTCCCCCTCCCCTTCGGCACCCTGTTCTCCTCCGTCGGGGCCCTGGCCCTGGAGGCCGCCCGTCGCCGCCACACCCTGCTCGACTTCTTCGCCCGCATGCCGGGGCGCGAAGAATGGGCGGTCAAGGCCCTGCTGGACCGCGACCAGGCCACGGCGGCGCGCCTGCGCGAAGGCTTTGCGGACGCCGCGGACACCATCGTCGGCGGTCGCGGCTATCTTGAGCAGCAACGGCGCAAGGTGGAGGCGCAGCGTGCCATCGGCCCCTGGCTCAGCGCGGTGATCGCGGACCTGGACCCGCAGTTGCGCCGCTGCAGCGAGGCCGTTATGACCCGCCCCGCACGCGACCCGGCGGTCGCCAACTGGGCCTGCCTGGTGGCCCCCGGCGGTGCCGCGGCCCTGCACGCGGCGATCGAGCGCGCCCAAGCCCCCTATCTGGAGGACGGGCTGCAACTGCACTGCTCCGGACCCTGGCCGCTCTACAGCTTTTGTGGGGCACCATGACGGTCGGCAGGCGTCCTATGCTCCATTGCATCCTGCGCGACCCGCCGCGCTGCGCGCCCCTGCCCGGGGGGCTGCGGGGGATCGGCGTGGACGGGCTGCGGGCGGTCGTCGCCGACGTGGACCCGGATCAGGTCCGTGCGGCGGACAGCGCACAACTCCAGGGCTACGCGGACCTGATCGCGTGCCTGCACTGTGACGCGCCCCTGATCCCCATGCGCTTCGGCTGCGTCTTCACCTCCGATGCCGCGGTACGCAAACTACTCACCGGACACCAGGCGCGGCTGCTGACCATGCTGGATCATCTGGACGATTGCGTCGAGATCGGCATCCGTCTGATGCTCCCCAAGGCCGCGTCGCCGACCGCGACGGCGGCGGCACCCGGGCCCGCCCCGGAGGCCGAGGGACTCAAGGACCGCGGCCCCGGTCACGGCCACCTGGCGGTGATCCGGCGGCGCCTCGACGACGAGGCCCTCGCCGCCGCCCGGGCCGCTGAGGCACGCGGTGCGATCGAGCGGATCGTGGCCGGACTCTACCGTGATCTGCATCAGGAGTTCGGTCAGATCGGCGGGCGCTCCCTGCTCTCGCTCTATTTCCTGGTCCCCCGCGAGCAGAGCGGGGCCTTCGTGGAGGCGTTGCGGCGGGACCCCTCCGCGGTCCCGGGGTCAGGCCTGATCACCGGCCCCTGGCCGCCCTACAACTTCGTTGGAGCGATCGATGATGACCTCCGGTCCCTGGCTTGAACCGGGCCTCGCGGACGGTGGCAACGCCCGCGAACCCTATGAGAACCTGTTTCGTACCCTGTTCGATGCGATTCCGTCATCGATCCTGTTGGTCGACAGCCGCCTGCGCATCGCCATGGCTAATCGCAACTTCCTGCAAAAGGGCAATCGTACGCCCCGCGATACCATCGGCCATCGCTTTGAAGACGTCTTTCCGCCGACCATCGTGGAGCGCACCCGCATCCTCGACTGCGTACGCCGGGTCTTCGAGCGCAACGAGCAGAGCCCCTCCCAGCGCATGACCTTCCGCGCCCCCGGCGTGCCCATGCGGACCTATTACTTTCGCGCCCTGCCGTTCAACTGGAACGATCAGGTCCAATACGCCCTGTTCCTGATGGAAGACATCACCGAGCAGGTGCGCTTGAGCCAGGATATCCAGCGGGTGGAGCGCCACCTCGCAAGCGTGGTGGAGAGCGCCAGCGACATCCTGCTCTCGACCGACAACCGCGGCCGCATCCTCAGTTGGAACAAGGCGGCAGAGCGGCTCACCGGGTATCAGGCGTGCGAGGCGATCGGCCGGCGCCTGCCGGAGTTCTTCGCCCCCGCGGACCGGCCGGAGATTGAACAGGCCTTGGGCGGCGGCCCCGCCATGGCCGCCAGTCGGACCGCAGAGTGGGCCCTGACCACCCTGTCGGAGGAGCGCATCGCGGTGTCCTGGACCCTGGCACCCATGCTCAATGCCGACGGTGAGACCACCGGCATGGTCGCCGCCGGACGCGACCTGACCGAACGCCACCGGCTGGAAGCCCAGTTGCTCCAATCGCAGAAACTCGCCGCCTTGGGCGTGATGGCCGGCGGCATCGCCCACGAGATCCGCAACCCCTTGGCGGTTTGCTCATCCGCCGCACAGTTCCTCCTGGATGAGGACCTGGCACCGGATTTGCGCCGCGAGTGTGTGCAGAAGACCATCGCCGGGGTTCACAAGGCCTCCGAGATCATCGAGAACCTGTTGCGCTTCGCCCGCCCCGCGGGCGGCGACAAGATGACCCGGGTCGACCCGCTCGCCCTGCTCACCCAGGCCCTGTCGGTGGTCAACCATCAGGCCCACCTCAACCAGCTCGATGTCGAGACCCAGTTTTGCGAGCAACCCCTGTGGGTGCGCGGGGTGCCGAGCCTGCTGGAGCAGGCGTTCATCAACATCCTGCTCAACGCCATCGCCTCCATGCCCAATGGCGGCCTGCTCACCCTGACGCTGGATCGCGACGGCGACGAGGTCCTGGTGCATGTGATCGACACCGGCGTCGGGATCGATGCCGCGGACATCGGCAAGATCTTCGACCCCTTCTATACCCGCTCCCCGGTCGGCAAGGGCACCGGCCTGGGCCTGTCCATCTGCTATTCGATCATCCAACAGCACCATGGACGTATCGAGGTAGAGAGCGCCCCCGGGATCGGCACCTGCTTCGTCGTCCATTTACCGCTGGCTTAGGATGTCAGGTCCGGACGAATCAGCGGCAGCGGGCGGCGCCACCGGCGTCCGCATCGCTCCCGCCTTTCTCACCGTCGATGACGAACCCGACATCAACTGGATCCTGGGGCGTCTGATTGCCCGCCGCGGCTTCCCGGTGCATCACGCACTGTGCGCCCAGGAGGCCATCGATCTCAGCCACCACACCCCCTATCGCGCCGTCTTTGTCGACGCCAAGCTCCCGGACATGTCGGGGATGGTCCTGATCAAGCACCTGCGCGATCTCCTGGGTGACCCCTTCGTGGTCCTGATCTCCGGCTATTTCTTCGCCGATGACCCGGCCGTCGACCAGGCGCTGCAGAGCGGCCTGATTCAGGGTTTCGTCGCCAAGCCCTTCCTGCATGGTGAGATCCTGGCCCTGATCGACCGGATTGCGGCGATCGGGACGGACTGATCAGAGGCTACACGCCAGGCCTCAGGCACAATACCGGCTGGATGCAAGTAGACAGGATTAACAGCATTTCGCAGGATTAACAGGACTGTGATGAGTGCGGATGATTGGATTCGCCGCGTTCGCAATCCTGTCAATCCTGAAAAATCCTGTTAATCCTGTCCAAGTGCTTTCAGACTATCGCATCCTTGCTACGTGATACGCTATTTCCGGCTGCTGCGGGCGCCGTAAGCCGAAACCTTGACGCATCCTCGGATTCGCTATGGAGCCAACGCCAGAGCTATGGAACGCATTCCATAAAAGCCTCTGGTCCGCCCCCTGGATACGCCGCCACCAGCCCTCCCTGACGAGCATTGATGTCTGTTTTTTAACGAGTTATTAATCCCTGTCGAAGAAACCTGCTTCTGGCACGCCAGATGCTTTATACCCATCAAGCGACCGAGTCGGCAGGATGCCACACCGGGAAGCCCTGAGCCCGCCGGCAGTATCAAGCGGATCAGGGGACTCCCCCGGCGGGGTGGGGGCGCAGGGAGGCGCAATGTGACCCAGGCCCGGTAGGTTCGCTTTCGGCGCACATCACGTGCATGTCAAATCACTCTCAGAGGGTAAAGAAAATGGCAAAAGTCGCCAACTCCACCGATTCCTCCAGCCTGGCCGAAGTTGTTGACCGCATTCTGGACAAGGGCATCGTGATTGATGCGTGGTTGAAGGTCTCGCTCGTCGGTATCGAGCTGCTCGCCGTGGAAGCCCGTGTGGTCATCGCCTCGGTTGAGACCTACCTGAAGTATGCCGAAGCGATTGGCCTCACCGCCCCGGCGGCGGCGCCGGCCTGATCGCGCTCTCGCGCCAATGGGGTGCCGCTCCGATGCCTTAGGCATCGACCCTGAGCGGCACCTTGTGCCGGGTCAGGTGGCAAGCCGCGCCGAACCCGGTTTTACGGCTGCGCGGGAACCCGCCTGCTCCGGGTCCGAGATTCGCAATTAGTACGAGGAGCAAGCCATGGGCCGTTTTACTGAAGATATGGGGCGGCTGCGCGACGAGATCGAGTCCGAGCGCATCGCCCGTCAAACCCTGATCGCCGACACCCGCCAAGAAGTCACGGAGGCCGCACACGCCTTCATCAGTGACTTGAAGAACACGGTCGGAACCCTGCAGGCCGATTTCCGGGCCGAACATGCCGACATGGCAGAGTCCGCCCGCTCGGATCGCAACGCCTTTCTGGCCCGCCTGGGCGGCGCCGTCGCCGACATCCGGGTCGCCGCGGCCGAGCGTCAGGCGAGCGTGCGCGAGGCACTGGCCGAGTCTGCGGCGCAGGCGCGCGACGAGCGTGCCCAGTCGAATGCGCAGATGCGTGACGAGGTCGCCGCGCTGCAGGACGGTTTCAAGCACGCGCGCGGCGTGATGGCGATGGAGGTGCGGGCCGCCGGTCAGTCCTTCGTCTCCGGCATCGTCGGTGCCGTGGCCGACATCCAGCGCGACACCATGCAACTGGTCGGTGACTTCGCCGGTGAGCGCAGTGCGGGTCGGGCGGCCTGGCGCGGTGCGGCCCCCAAGGCCGCGGCCCCGGCACGGGCCAAGCCCCAGCAGGCAGCACCGGAAGCGGCCAAGCCGGCGGCGGCCAAGCCGCGGCACAAGGCGGCGGCGCCGGCTGAGGCGGTCATGAAGCCGGCCGAGAAGCCGACCTTGGACGAGGTACGCCCATCCCGCGGCGCAAGCGACGAGTCCATGCAGTAGACTAGGGGTCCGGCACCCTGCGTCAGCGCTGCCGGACCGGTGACTGCCGCTGTCGGCAGCGCGTGAGTGGTCCAGGGACGGACCCCGACGGGGTCGGCACTTAGACCGAACGAATCAGTATTCAAACCGCCGCGTGGGATCAGCCGCCGAGTCGCGGGGCCGCGCGCCCTTCAAGCCAGGACAAGAATCGATGAGCGTCCAGAACCTCGAACAGGCGTCAGAGGTCCCCACGGTGAACAGTGACAACGTGCAGCCCGAGGCGAGCGAAGAGTTCGTCTGCACGCCATTGGTCGAATCCCTGGCCGACCGTGCCTCGGCCTATCTCGACGCCGGCTACCCGGTGCACCTGGCCGGTCCCGCCGGCACCGGCAAGACCACCCTGGCCTTTCATGCCGCCGCCAAGCGCGGGCGCCCGGTCAAGCTGATCCACGGCAACGACGAGTTCGGGGTCGCCGATCTGGTCGGCCAGGACAACGGCTACCGCCGCAACACCTTGGTGGACAACTATATCCACTCCGTGGTCAAGACCGAGGAAGAGGTCCGCACCTTCTGGATCGACAACCGGGTCACCACCGCCTGTATCAACGGTGAGACCCTGATCTATGACGAATTCAACCGCTCCCGCCCGGAGGTCAACAACCTCTTCCTGAGCATCCTGGGCGAGGGCATCTTAAATCTCCCCAACCGGCGCCACCAGGGCGCGGGCTATCTCCAGGTCCACCCCGAGTTTCGGGTGATCTTCACCTCCAATCCGGAGGAATACGCGGGCACCCACAAGACGCAGGACGCCCTGATGGACCGCATGATCACCATGAAGATCGGTCACTATGACCGGGAGACCGAGATCCGTGTCACCCAGGCCAAGTCCGGTCTGCCCGCGAGCGAGGCGGCCATCGTGGTCGACATCGTGCGCGAACTGCGCGGCCAGAGCGTCAACCACCATCGCCCGACCCTGCGGGCCTGTATCGCCATCGCGCGCGTGATGGCCAGCCGCAAGCTCAGCGCCCGTGCCGACAACACCTTCTTCCGCGACATCTGCCGCGACATCCTGGACATGGACTCCGCCAAGGTCCGGCGCGACGGCAACAGTCTGACCGAATCACCGGCCGACGAGGTGATCGCGCGCATCAGCGGCCGGTCACGCCGACCCAAGGCCGTCGAAGCGGAGAGCTGACATGCCCAAGTTCACTCAGCCGTCACGCACCGTGCGTGACATCAAGACCCTCGCGGGCAAGGCCGACGACCTTCTCACACCCCACAAGATGTATATGCGCCTGTTCGCGTTGGAGACGGAACGCCACCGTCGGAAGCAGGAGCGCCTCAGCGCGATGCTGCGGGTGACCAACATCGATGCGCGTTGTGCGGAGATCGACCGGGAAAAGGAGCAACTGCTGGGCCTTCTGGGGGTCGAGTCCATCCCCGCACAGATACCGGCGGCGGCACTTGCTGACGGCGCCCAGGCGGCGGGCGCGCGCCCGTCGCGAGGATCACCGCAGGGTGACCCCCGGCGCACCCGCCCCCGCGCCGCGGCGCAGACGCCACCGACCGAGACGGTTAGCGCCGAACCCGTTAAGATTCGCTACTGAATCCTAACGACGGCGGAGAAACACTGATGCTTATTCATTGTATGTATTGCGGTCACTCTATCGAACTCAGCGAGGCCTATCACGACTACCAGGGCCCCCTGCGTTGTGCGGTGTGCAAGAGTCTGATGACGGTCCGCGTCGAGGAGGGGCAATTGCGCTCCATGGAGGCCACCCCCAAGGCCCCGGCCCCGGCCGCGGCGCTCAAGGCGCGCCCCGCCCACCCCGGCTAGGACCCATCGAAACCACCATTGAAGCCAGGCGCGGCCCGTGGCCGCCACCTGCGCAAGAGGTCAAATGATGCAAGAGGCAAGCCAGCAGACCGCGGCGGTCGGGCACTATATCTACGCGATCATCCCCGACCAGGGCCGGCGGAGTCTGGGGAACATCGGACTGGAGGAGACCGAGGTCTATACCATGGGCGACGGGCGCGTCGCCGCGGTGGTCAGCGATCTCAACAGCGCGCGCATCCGCCCCCAACGGCGTAACATGGCGGCACACCAGGAGGTGCTGAAGCAACTGCTGCGCGACCTCACCCCCCTGCCGGCCGCGTTCGGTCTGGTGGCGGACGACGATGCCGCCATCTCGAAAATTCTGAAGGATAACCGGACGGCCTTTCTGGACCAGTTGGCGCGGGTGAACGATGGCGTGGAGATGGGTCTGCGCATGACCTGGGACGTTCCCAACATCTTTGAGTTCTTCGTCGGCGCCCACCCGGAGCTGCAGGAACTGCGCGACGACTATTTCCGCGACGGCGGTAACCTGACCCAGGACCAGATGATCACCCTGGGGCGCAGCTTCGAGCGCCTGCTGGAGCAGGACCGGGAGAAGTACACCGAGCAGGTCGAGGCCGTGATGCGCAGTTGTTGCCGCGAACTCAAGCGCAACAAGTGCCGCACTGAAAAGGAGATCATGAATCTGGCCTGTCTGGTGAACCGCGCCGATCTGGAGCGCTTCGAACAGGCGGTGCTGCAGGCGGCACGCCCCTTCGACAACAATTATGCCTTTGATTTCAACGGGCCCTGGGCACCGCACAACTTCGTGGAAATGGACATCCGATTGTGAGCGCCCGGCCCTTCCCAAGCTGACCTGGCGGCCGGTGCCCATCCGCACCCGGCCGTGCCCATTGGAGGTGTTCCGTGTTGCTGGTCGACGATCTGCTGGCCGCTCCCGTCAAGGGAATCCTCTGGGTCTTTCGCGAGATCGAAAACGCGGCCAAGGAGGAACAGCGCTCGCGACGCGACGGGATCATGGCGTCCCTGAGCGCGCTCTATGTGTCACTGGAGCAAGGCGAGATCACCGAGGAGGTCTTTGACGACCGGGAACAGACCTTGCTCGATGAACTCGACGCCCTGGATGCCAAGGCCGATGCCGAAGGGTCCGATGAGGACGATGACGATGACGATGAGGAAGAGGATGGAGACGAATACGAGGAAGCCCGCGAGGTGCCCGCCCTGGTATCCGACCCCGCCACACAGGAGCCGCTGCGGTCATGATGCTCGCAATTGGTGAACGGGCCGAGACCCCCGCGGACAGCTTTCAGGACCTCCAGCGGGTCTCGTTGTGCGAGGCCTTGGACCGCATCCTGAACAAGGGGGCCGTGGTCTCCGGCGAACTGACCATCGCCGTCGCCAACGTGGACCTGCTCTATCTCAGCCTGCAACTGGTACTCACCTCGGTCGCGACCGCACGGCGGGAGTTCGCCCATGGCTAGCATTCGATCGCTGCACACCACCCCCACCGCGGCACCGGTCACGGCCAAGGCGGTACCCAAGGTCCCACCGGCGGCCGACCCGACCGGGGCGCCGGAGACCGCGCGCCCGATCAACCTGCTGGCGGACCTCTTGGAGACCAAGGTCGCCGCGACCAGTCGCCGCATCGACATCGATCCCGAACGTGTACAAAAGGGCCTGGGCCAGTTGGTGCTGACCCTGGTAAAACTGCTGCATGTGCTGCTGGAGCGCCAGGCGATCCGACGCATGGACAGCGGTGACCTGAGTGACGACGAGATCGAGCAGGTGGGTCTGACCCTGATGCGGCAGACCGAAGAGATCGATCGCCTGCGCCGCCTCTTCGACCTCGAGGAAGAGGACCTGAACCTCGACCTCGGCCCGCTCGGAAAGCTTTTTTGAGATTGCCACCATGTCCATGCAACGCGCCACCCTCACCCACTCCACCAACAGCACCAGTGTCGCCGACCTGCTGGAGCGCGTCCTGGACAAGGGCATCGTCATCGCCGGCGATATCCGCATCAAACTGGTGGATATCGAGCTGCTCACCATCCAATTGCGGCTGGTCATCTGCTCCGTCGACAAGGCGCGCGAGATGGGTATCGACTGGTGGTCCGACAACGCCATGTTCAAGGGGCTGACCAGCAAGGACGCGACCGGCACCCTGCCGGCCGCCCAAGCCGCCCCCGCATTGGCGCCGCCGGTGCAGGACACCACCGCGCTGGAGGATCGGTTGGCCCGGCTGGAGGCCCTGCTGCTGAAGCAGTCCGCCTCCGCCGAGGTCCCCGTTTAGACCTTCAAGGCCAGCACCGCCATGTCCGGCACCGCCAAACGGGACCAGGAACCCGGCTCCCACGCGCTCACCGAGCCGCGCGCCCTGATCTATTGCCCGGTCATCCACAGCGTCGTGGACCTGGGCGCCTTGGGTAAGCCCGTGCAGTCGGCCGCCCGCACCGCCCTGGGCGCTGAGGCCTGGCGACGCCGGGTGCACACGGTCGATCAGATGTGGAACGAGATCGAGCGGCTCATCGAGGGCATGGATCTCAATCCGGAGCGCACCCGGCTCTATCAGGACGGGCTACCCATCTGCGAACACGAACTCGATATCGTCAAGGAGATGACCTACAAGGGCAGCCGCAACCACCGCATCCTGCTGCGCCTGCACACCCGCGGCGCCCTGCTGATGGGAACCGAATCCGCGCCCCTGTTGCTCCAGGAATACAACCTGGCCAAGCGCCTGCTGGACCCGGGACAAGGGGCGCTGGACGGCGACGCACGCGACGCCCTGCAGATGCACGCCCGGGTACTGCTCAAGGCACGTGACCGCTTCATCGCCGAACGGATCAACTCGACCCTGGCCCCTGGGGACCTGGGCATCCTGTTCCTGGGGATGCTCCACGACATCACCCCCTGGCTGGACCCGGACATCCAGGTCGCCTATCCACTGGGTACGCCGGTCGGGTCGGATACGGTCGCCGCCCAGCCGGAGGACGAAGGTCCTCACTGAATCCCGCGGGGCCCGGACACCCCGGAGCCAAGACGGTCCGCGCCCACACGCCGGCAGCAGCGGATCGCATCGAACAAGCAACACGGCGCATCAGGCTGAAGGCCGGCGGTTGACCGCCGATCGCCCACTAACGAGGTAACGACAGATGATTAACCGCAAACGTCAGGCAGGGTCGGTGGATGGTTTTCTCGGTGGACTCTCCACACTGGTCGAGAAGCTCAGTGAATTGGCCGAGAAGGGCGATCAGCTCAAGCGCGAGGGCAACTTCGAGGTCCAGGGCGGCGACGGCAAGAACTTCAAGGGGATGTATGGGTTCACCGTCCGCAGCGGGATCGGCGGCGACCGCGACGAGGTGAAGGTGGAGCCCTTCGGCAATATCAAGCGGGACAAGATCACGGGGCATGCCGTGGTCCAGGAGGTCCGGGAGCCGGTCATCGACATTTTCGACGAACCCGATCAGGTACACCTGGTGGCCGAGATGCCGGGGGTGGCGGTCGAGGCCGTATCGGTCGAGGTGGCAGAGGACATCCTGACGCTGCGCGCCGGTAAGGGCGAGCGCTCCTATTACAAGGAGATCGTGCTCCCTGCCCACTGCACCAATGAGGGTCTGACCATTACCTGCAACAACGGCGTGGTCGAGGTCAAGTGCCCCAAGGTAAAATCCAATGCCACATAAGAGTAAGCCGATGAGCGACAACGGCGAATTGAGGCTGAAGGTCTCGGAGGCCCTGAGCAAGGACGTGGGGCGCGCCTTCGCGCGCATGGACCCCGCCGACATGGCCCGCCTGGGCGTGGCCATCGGCGACATCGTGGAGGTCGAGGGCAAGCGCCGTGCGGTGGCCAAGGTACTGCCGGCCTTCAAGGAGATCCGCGGTCAGGGCCGGGTGCAACTCGATGGCATCAGCCGCGACAACGCCGGCGCCGGGCTCGATGAATTCGTGCTCCTGCGCGTAACGGAGCACGCCCCGGCCGAGCGCATCACGCTCGCCCCCACCACCGTCACCCCCAGCGAGCGCGACCTGCCCTACATCGGCAGCCTGCTCGACGGCCTGCCGGTGCGCGAGGGCGACCGGGTGCGGGTAACCCTCTTCGGCAGCCGCTCCACCGACTTCCGCGTGGTCGGCACCGCCCCGCGCGGCACCGTCATCATCAACCCGACCACCCAACTGGTGATCAGCGGACCCAAGGGCCAGAAGGGTGCGGCCGCCAACGCCGGGCCCAATCCCGTGTCTTACGAGGACATCGGCGGTTTGAAGCCCCAGCTCCAGCGCATCCGCGAGATGATCGAGCTGCCGCTGCGCTATCCGGAACTCTTCGACCGGCTCGGCATCGACGCCCCCAAGGGGGTGATGATGTACGGCCCGCCCGGATGCGGCAAGACCCTGATCGCACGCACCATCGCCGCCGAGGCCGAGGCGAACTTCTTCTCCGTGAGCGGACCGGAGATCATCCACAAGTTCTACGGAGAGAGCGAGGCGCACCTGCGCAAGATCTTCCAGGAGGCCGCGGCCAAGGGGCCGAGCATCATCTTCCTGGACGAGATCGACGCCATTGCCCCCAAGCGCGAAGGCACCCTGGGCGAGGTCGAGAAGCGCGTGGTGGCCCAGTTGCTGGCCCTCATGGACGGGCTCAATGCGCGCCAGAACCTGATCGTCATCGCCGCCACCAACATCCCCAACAGCATCGACCCGGCGCTACGCCGGCCCGGGCGTTTCGACCGGGAGATCGAGATCCCCATCCCGGACCGGGACGGCCGCCTGGAGATCCTGGACATCCACAGCCGCGGGATGCCGCTCGCCCAAGACGTCAGCATGCGCCAACTGGCGGACGTGACTCACGGCTTCGTGGGCGCGGACTTGCAGGGACTGTGCCGTGAGGCCGCGATGAGCTGCCTCCGCCGCCTGATGCCCGAACTGGACCTGGGCCTGGACGCGGTGCCCTATGAGCGCCTGGCCCAGCTTGAAGTGCGCATGGACGACTTCCTCGACGCCCTGCATGAGGTGGAGCCGTCCGCCATCCGCGAGGTCTTCGTCGAGATCCCCAATGTCAAATGGGAGGACGTGGGCGGCCTGCACGAGACCAAGGAACTCCTGCGCGAGGCCGTGACCTGGCCGCTCAAGTACCCGCACCTGTTTGAGCAGGCCGGGGTGCGCCCGCCCAAGGGCATCCTGCTGGACGGCCCGCCCGGCTGTGGCAAGACCATGCTGGCCAAGGCGGTCGCCAATGAGACCCAGGTCAACGTGATCTCGGTAAAGGGGCCGGCCCTGATGTCCAAGTATGTGGGCGAATCCGAACGCGGCGTGCGTGAGATCTTCCACAAGGCCCGTCAGGCCGCCCCCTGCATCATGTTCTTCGATGAGATCGACGCCCTGGTCCCGGCCCGTGGCGGCAGCGGCAGCGACAACCCGGTCGGCGAGCGGGTCTTAAGCCAGTTCCTGTCCGAGATGGACGGGATCGAAGACCTGCGCGGGGTGCTGGTCTTGGGCGCGACCAACCGGGCGGACATGCTGGACCCGGCGATCCTGCGGCCCGGACGTTTCGATGAAATCATCCGCATCCCGCTGCCGGACGACGAGGGGCGCCAGGAGATCTTCAAGGTTCACCTGAAGGGCAAGCCGGTAACCGGGGAGATCGACATCGGGGCACTGGTGAAGGCGAGTGCCGGATTCAGCGGGGCCGAGGTCGCCGCCGTCTGCGCCCGCGCCGCGCTCGCGGCCGTGCGCCGAGCGGTCGCCTCAATCGGCGAGGAGTCGGACCCGAAGGACCTGGTGGTCCAGGTCACGATGGCCGACCTGACGACCGCCGTCGACGGCGTGCGCATCCGCTGAGCAGGCGATAGGTACTAAAGTCGGGGGGGACCTGACCGGTGCGTCCTGGGTAATCCGGGGCGCGCCGGTCCTTGTTTGGGCGCCCGGAAGGGACGGGGCCGCGAATGAACGCAAACAGACGCAAGTAGAAAGAGCTTTGGAGTCCAAGGCTTCAGCCTTGGATGGGCGGACCAAGGCTGAAGCCTTGGACTCCGAAGGAGTTCCACCCTGACTTAGTTTCGGAGGAAGTCGATGACCAAGCGAGGGAATAGACCACCCCGCAAAGCGCGCCATCAGCGGCAGCTTCCTGCCGATCAGGGAACGCTCGAACCAGAAGTAGCGAAGGTCCCCGCAGCGACCGGCAACAAACGCCTTATCCCACTGGATGAGCCGGGTGTCTTCGCCGTCTTTGCTGACCGCGACTTTAGTCTCGAGCCCGACTTCGGCGAGTTCCATGAATTCCCCCTGATGACGAACGATGTCCGCGGTAGTCTGAGCCAGGCTCTCGAGTCAGCGATCACGAGCGGCAACATCGGACTGCAGCTCGCGCGTGGGGCCTATGAGGCGCGATGCCTGGTGCGACTTGCTCCCGAAACTCTGCAGATAGCAGCAAGTTCGGGCGCGTCACCCGGCGTCCGGAACCCTTTCCGAAAGGTAACGCGCAACCAATGTCCAACAAGTCAAGACGCTTCATGTGTAATAGCGAGGGGTCGACATGCAGATCACATTAGATATCCCGGATCAATTAGGACAAAAGCTGGCGGCACTACCGGACCCACAGGGATTCGTCATTGACCTACTGGCCGAATCCCTGACCGGCGGCCTGAGCCAGGACGAATGGTGGCTGCTCTTGGAGGAAATCGAAGGGATCGCGGCGGATACTGGCATCACGGACCTTGCCGAGCGCCATGACCACTACCTCGGCGCCATCTGATGAAGACGATTTTCGTCGACACCGCCGCGCTGGTTGCACTCGGCAACAAGGATGACCAATGGCATGCTCAAGCGATCCAGGTTAGCCGTCAACTTACATTGACAGGATGCCGTTTTGTCACTACGGATGCGGTTCTGTTTGAAGTCGGCAACACCTTTAGCCGAGCCGCGTATAAGGGCGTGGCCCTACGGCTGATCCAGACGGCTCGCCAATCGCCTCGTTGGCGCTGTGTTCCGCTGGACTCCCGCTTGCTTGAAAATGGGCTGGCGCTGTTCAGGAAAATGTCGGACAAGGATTGGAGTCTTACGGATTCAATCAGCATCGTTGTCGCATCCGACTTTGGAATCGGACAGGTCTTCACCACTGATCATCATTTCACCCAAGCGGGACTCACTATTCTGCTACGACACTCATCCTGACGGGGGAGTCGAAAGGTTGCAGCGAGGTCCGTGATCGAGACGCCCAGCGGGATACTGATGCCGATCCAGCGGCAACTCAGGCGGGAAGTCCATGGAACATCCTGCCTGCTCCGGTATCAGTTGATACGCAGCATATCACCAAGCGGTTATGAATCAAGGCTGAGATCCTTGTTTCCGAACCATCGTGATTGGCACATTCCCGTCCCCCAATGTACGGCGCCGATTCAGGGCGCCCCCACCCCAAGCCACAAACTGACCGCCGCGATACCCAGGGTCGCGACCGTCACCGGTACGCCCACCCGCGCGTGGCGTCGCCAACTGATGCGGATGCCGCGCCGCTCGGCCGCCTGTACGACGATGATGTTGGCGATACTGCCGACGATGAACAGGTTGCCCGCCAGGGTGCTGGAGAGTGCGAGCAGCGTTGCGCCCTGCGGGTGGGCCGACGCCAAGGGCAGCAGGAGCATCACGGCGGGGACGTTTGAAACCAGGTTGCTGAGCAGGAAGCTGGCGGCGAAAAGGGGTGCCGGGGCCTGCAGGTCGACCCCGGCGGCGGCAAGCCCCGCCACCGCCTGGGCCGGGAGTCCGGTCTGCTGCAAGGCCCCATTGATGATGAAGAGCCCCATGAAGAGGACCAGCAGTTCCCAGTCCACCAGCCCCAGCATCCGGCGCGAGTGCAGCCGCCGACTCGTCAGCAACAGGCCGGCACCGGCCAGGGCCATCAGGTCCCGCGGCCAGGGGACGAACAGAAAGGCGGCAAAGAGCAGGGCGGCAACGACCAGTCCCTTGGCACTCTGCCAGCGGTTCAGGGGGCGACCGGGTTCCGGGTGGCCGGCGGTGTTGGGTCCTCGCTCGTCTGAATGGACCGACGGGGCGGGCACTCCAGCCGGCAGTTCCCAGCGCCCCCAGGTCAGGAGCCCGATCAGCCCCCAGGTCACCAGCAATCCCAGCACCACCGGCAGCGCGGCCTGCGCCAGGTACCCGGGGAAGGATAAGTGCAGGGTTTCCCCGATCAGCATGTTCTGGGGGTTGCCGATCAGGGTGGCGGCGGAGCCCAGGTTGGCGGCGCAGGCGAGCGCCAGCAGAAAGGGCACCGGGTCGAGCCGCCGGGCGATACACAGATCCGCCAGCACCGGGGCCATGGCCAGGCAGACGATGTCGTTGCTGAAGACTGCCGACAGACTGGCCGCCACCGCGATCAGTGCCCCCAGGAGGACCAGGGGGCGCACCGGGAGCGCCCCCAGGCGGCGCGCCGCCCAGTCATAGAAACCGCCCAGGCGCAACTGGGCTGACACCACCATGAAGGAGAACAGGAGGATCAGGGTCGGGGCATGGATGGCGGCCAGCGCCGCTTGCTCCGACACTGCCTCGGTGGCGACCAGGGCGATGGCCCCCAGCAGTGCGACCCCGGTCCGATCGAGCTTCAGAAACGGTAGCCCGCCCAGGATCATGCCCAGGTAGGTCAGGGCGAAGACGGTGAGGATCACGGGGGTCATGCGCGGCGCCGGGGTAACATGGAAGCAGCGAGTTTACCCCCACTGAACGTCGCGATCGGTCCGCAATCTGCGCCCGATCCCGCACCCGTCGCCGCGGCGGCTGGTACCTGGGCCCGCAAAGGTGGCCGGTGCATTCGTCGCGGCCTGGGGGCCGCTCCTACACGTAGGAGCGGCCCCCAGGCCGCGACGGGTTACCGCAAGGGCTCAGTCAGTCGCCGGCGCCCGCCGGGAGTTCAGTCGCCGTGGGCGTAGATATAGGTCTGGCCAGAGCGCAGGCGCCCGTCGAATGAATAGGCGTCCTCGCCGCGCGGCTGCGGCAGATCATCTGAGATCATGGTCATCTCGTCACCGAAGACGCCGGTGATATCGACCTTGCAGTTGCGCATCAGCCGGAGAAAGGGACGGCCGTCATCCCATTCCATGTCGAAGATATCGCGGTCGTCGGCGCCCGTGCTCGTCATGGCGATGACCAGGGAACCCGTGATGCTGACCCGGCTGCTGGTGATATTCACGCCGTCTTCGTTGGGGGTGGTGACGGTCAGATCCCGCAGGGTCAGGTCCGAGTTCTCGATATCCACCCCGTCATCGCCGCTGTATTGCGAGTGCAGTTCGCCGATCTCCCATTCGCTGCCGGTCACGGCAATGATGTTGATGGCATCGATGTCATCGCCGGCGTCGTCATCCTTAGTCGCGGCGGATTCAGCGGGCCGTAATGAATCAGCGTGCCCAAGGTAGGAGGCATAGAGTGCGTCAGCGCTGAAACGGGAGGGTCTGGTGGTGAAGGTGACGGCCAACTTATCCTTTTCCGCAATGCTCGCCGAGCCCAAAAACGACACCCCCGCGTTATCGGCATACGCCGCGATGTTGTTATCGGCGCCGCCGGCCTTGAGATACACCGTGCGGGCAGTGAGCTGCGATCCGGAATCGAAGATCAGCGCCGATTTCCCGGTGACGTTGCCCGCGGGGGTCGGATAATCCCCATTCTTGATCAGGATCGTGCTGTGGTCGCTGATGACCAATTGCACACCGGCGCGGACATGTATCTCACCGGTAACCACATAGATATGGTCAGCGGACCACAGCGTATCACGCGCGATGTGCCCCGTGATTTCAACGATTGATTTCGGCGCGGCGGCGACGTGGTTGGTGAACGACAGACCAAGCACGACCAACGGCAGCAAACTGACCTGTGACATGATAACCTCGCATGAGTCGAAAGTGACCGGGGGACCCCGGCGTTCAGGCGAGGAAAGCATGGCTGTCGACCGCCCTGAGCGGCGCGTTTTTTTGGCCGGTGCCGCCGGCTGAAGCCGTCGACCTCAGGGTTGCGCGGACCTGTTGCGGCCCGCGGGTTTCCGGCAAGCCGACGCTGCGTGCACCGTGCGCCTGCATGTCAGCCGGCAAGGTGGAAAAGCCCTGTCGGGCGGCGGGCGTGAAATCGCTGGAGAACAGCAGGATAAAGGTCGGCGCGTGGATGGCCGCCGATACCGCCGGCTCCGACACCGCCGCGGTGGCGATCAGGGCGATGGCCCCAGCAGCGCGACCCCGGGGCGATCGAGCTTCAGAAACGGCCGCCCACCCAGGACGATCGACGCCATTGCTCCGGCGGCGCAATGCAACAGGTTGCGACGACCCGTAGGGTGCGCCGTGCGCACCTCTTCCGAGGCCCAAGTTGACTACAAGACCACAGTTCATCCCCAATCGCCGCAAGGTGCGCACGGCGCACCCTACCGGAACCAGGGCGGCTCACCGAAATCGCCGTCGCCGAACTCCGGAGCCAGTTCACCCCAATGCTCCGGATAGAGTCCCGCACCGACGCTGCGCGAAAAGGTCGACCAAGGCCAATCCCGGGCGGCGACGGTATAACCGTGCTTTACCGGGTTCCAATGGACATAGTCGAAATGGCGCTCGAAATCCTGGTCGTCGCGAATCAGATGCTCCCAGAAGCGGCGCTGCCAAAGATTGCCTTCGCGGCGCCGCATCCGTGATTCGGACCGCGGCCTCAGACCGGGAATCGGCGCCGACTGGGTCACCAGGCGTTTGATTTGGGACCAGCGAACGCTGTAGTCCGCATCGCCCTCCGGCAGGGTCCAGATGCAATGAAGGTGGTCCGGCATCAGCACCCAGGCATCGACATGGAATGGCCGCTCGCGGCGCACGGTCAGCACCGCCTCGCGGAGCGCCGCACGCACCTGCTCGTCGGTAAGGACCGCCGCCCGTCGGTCGTATAACGAAAGCGTAAAGAAATACGAACCGCCGGGCATCCGAATGCGATGGTAATCCGACATGATGGCTGTCCCCGCAAATGGTCGTAGGGTGCGCCGTGCGCACCTCTTCAAAGGCCCGATAAGACCAAGAGATCGCACACCGGCCGCGCCCGCGGGGAGGTGCGCGCGGCGCACCCTAATCCAGTTGCGTCAGGTCCCGCACCGCCCCCCGCGCCGCACTGGTGGTCAGCGCGGCATAGGCGCGCAGCGCCGCTGAGACCTCGCGCTGGCGGTGAACCGGCCGCCAGGCGTCCCGGCCGCGGGCGTTCATGGCCTCGCGGCGCGCCTCCAGGACCGCGGGGGCGACCAGCAGCGCGATGCGCCGGTTGGGGATGTCGATCTCGATGCGGTCGCCCTCCTCCACCAGCCCGATCAGGCCGCCCTCGGCCGCCTCCGGCGAGACGTGGCCGATGGAGAGCCCGGAGGTGCCGCCGGAGAAGCGCCCGTCGGTGACCAGGGCGCAGGCCTTGCCCAGCCCCTTGGACTTGAGATAGCTGGTGGGATAAAGCATCTCCTGCATCCCCGGACCGCCCTTGGGGCCCTCGTAGCGGATCAGCACCACCTCGCCCGGCAGGATGCGGTCCGCCAGGATCGCCGCCACCGCCGCCTCCTGGCTCTCGCAGACCCGCGCCGGCCCGCTGAAGGTCAGGTTGGCGGCGTCGACCCCGGCGGTCTTGACGATGCACCCGTGCTCCGCGAGATTGCCGTAGAGCACGGCCAGTCCGCCGTCCAGTGAATAGGCGTGCGCCAGGTCGCGGATGCAGCCGTCGGCCCGGTCGAGATCCAGGTCCGGCCAACGGCTCGACTGACTGAAGGCGACCTGGGTGGGGACGCCGCCGGGGGCGGCCAGATAGCGGGTGCGCGCCGCGTCGGCAGCCGTGTCGCGGGCGATGTCCCAGGCGTCCAGGGCGTCACCCAGGGAGCGCGCATAGACCGTGGGGCAGTCGCGGTGCAGCAGTCCGGCCCGGTCCAGTTCACCCAGGATACCGATGACCCCGCCCGCACGGTGTACGTCCTCCATGTGGTACTTCTGGGTGGAGGGGGCGACCTTGCACAGGTTCGGCACCCGGCGGCTCAAGGCGTCCATGTCCGCCATGCTGAAGTCCACCCGCGCCTCGTGGGCCGCCGCCAACAGGTGCAGCACGGTGTTGGTGGAGCCGCCCATGGCGATGTCCAGGCTCATGGCGTTCTCGAAGGCGTCGAAGCTCGCAATGGCCCGCGGCAGGACGGCGGCGTCCTCCTGCTCGTACCAGCGCCGCGCCAGGTCGACCACGAGGCGCCCGGCCTCCAGGAACAATTGCTCCCGGTCGGCATGGGTGGCGAGCAGGCTACCGTTGCCGGGCAGGCTGAGCCCCAGGGCCTCGGTGAGACAGTTCATGGAGTTGGCGGTGAACATCCCGGAACAGGAGCCGCAGGTCGGGCAGGCCGAGCGCTCGATCGCGGCCACGTCCGCGTCGCTCTCGCGGGCGTCGGCGGCCGTGACCATGGCGTCCACCAGGTCGAGCTTGAGGTCACCCTTGCCCGCCAGGTGCACCTTGCCGGCCTCCATCGGGCCGCCGGAGACGAACACCGTGGGGATGTTGAGCCGCAGCGCCGCCATCAGCATCCCGGGGGTGATCTTGTCGCAGTTGGAGATACACACCAGCGCGTCGGCGCAGTGGGCATTGACCATGTACTCCACCGAGTCGGCGATGATGTCGCGCGACGGGAGCGAATAGAGCATGCCGCCGTGGCCCATGGCAATGCCGTCGTCGATGGCGATGGTGTTGAATTCCTTGGCAACACCGCCGGCACGCTCGATCTCGCGCGCGACCAACTGGCCCAGATCCTTCAGATGCACATGACCGGGGACAAACTGGGTGAATGAATTGGCCACCGCGATGATGGGCTTGTCGAAGTCACCGTCGGTCATGCCGGTGGCGCGCCACAGGGCGCGGGCGCCGGCCATGTTGCGGCCGTGGGTGGTGGTGCGGGAACGATACTGGGGCATGATGGTCTCTCGCTGGTCGGTGCCACCGCGCGCGGTCCTCGTCTGCCCTGACCCTGGGCAAGCGCCGCCGGGGTCGGTCCTTAGCGATTGAACCGCGAACGAAAGCAGCGGACTATACACCAGATGCCTCAGGGGCAGGGCCCCACCCACCGCCGGAGAACGCCGCGATGAAACACCAGTCCCGGCTGCCGATTGCCCTGCTGTTCGCGGGGGCCGCGGGCCTCTGCGCCGCGGCCGGCGGCAACGTCACCGACGACGACTGGCCGCGCGGGCGCGGCGACCGGCACGCGGCGCCGGACACGGCGGGGCCCGGGCGCTGGGTGCCGGCGCTCCAGGGTCCGCCGCCCGCACCCGCCGCGCGCCAGACCGGCCGGATCAGACCCGCCGACCTGGTCCGGGTCCAGGTCTTTCAGGTGGATGAGCTGTCGAGCGAGGAGCGGGTCGATGCCGACGGCCGCATCCTCCTGCCGCTGCTCGGGCCGGTGGCCGTCGCCGGCCTGACCCCCCGGGAGGCGGCGGCGCGCATCGCCGCCCTGCTGCGTAAGGACTATCTGCAAGACCCGCGGGTGGACCTGGACCTGAAGGAGTCCGCGAACCAACAGGTGACGGTGTTGGGGTCGGTCAAGCGCTCCGGGGTCTTCCCGCTCCAGGGTGAGACCAGCCTGCTGCAGGCGATCGCCCTGGCCCAGGGGTTCGACCCGCTCGCCAAGCAGAGCGGTGTGCTGCTGTTCCGCGCGGACGCCGCCGGTCGCCCGGTCGCCTATGTGGTGGATGCCGCGGCCGTGCAGCGGGGGGAGTTGCGTGACCCGGTGCTGGTCGGCGGCGACCGGGTGGTGGTCCCGGAGTCGGGCGGCGCCGTGCTCCTGAAGGGGGCGACCGATACCCTGCGCGCCCTATTGCGTATCCCGTTCTAAATAGCGAGTCAAGAACAAGTTAAACACACACGCAATCGCTGTCGTTGTCGTTGTCGTTGTCGTTGTCGTTGTCGTAATCGTAGAAGCGATGCACTTTAGGGTGCGGGAGAATCCAGGGCGCTACGATGACCTCGATTACGACAACGACAACGACGCGACGACCATTCCCTAGCGGACTTGTTTAACTATTCGTGAACCGTTCCTCGATCAGAGTCAGTTTTCGCCTATGACCATCCCCTCCCCCCCCGGCGAACCGCCGACAGCGCAGACCAGGGCCTTGACGCCCATTGGCGGCCGGCGGGGTTTACCCCGGCGGGTCGGCAGCGGGCCGGTCTGGGTGGAGCAGGCGCCGCGGCCGCGCGGCCGCGCCTGGAGCGCTCTGCTCCGACGCCGCTGGTCAATCGGTACCGTCTGCCTGATCGCGCTGGCCGCGGCACTCATCGCCAGTCTCCTGACGACCCCGCTCTACCGCGCTTCGGTGTTGCTCCAGATCGAGCCTGACCCGGGTCCGCGGCAGGGTTCCGGGCAGGCTACCGGGCCGACCCCGACCGCCGCCGCGGCGCCGGCGGACGCGCCCGACACCAAGGACTTCTTCGAGACCCAATACGCCTTGCTGCGCAGCCGCACCCTGGCGCGCCGGGTGATCGACCAACTGGGCCTCACCCGGTCACCGGCCCTGACCCCGGCGGCGCGACTGCCCTGGCTGCGCGACCTGATCGGGGCCGGCGAGCGCCTGCCGGCGGACCTGGGGGCCGGGGGGGGGCACCCAGGGCCGCGCCCGACCTGGAGACAATCTTCCTCGCCAACCTGACGGTGACCCCGCTCGGGAACTCACGCCTGGTGAGCGTCGCCTTCGACAGCCCGAACCCTGCCGAGGCGGCGGCCGTGGCCCAGACGCTCGCCGAGAACTTCGTCAACAGCGGCCTGGAGCGCCGCTATGAGGCCTCCGTCCCGGCCCGCGCCTTCCTCGACGAACGGCTGCGCGCGGCCCAGGCGGCGCTCGCGGACGCCGAGCGGCGCCTGGCCGCCTACGCCGACGAGCACCGGATCATCGACCTGGACGGCCAGCGCACGCTGCTCCTGGAGCGGCTCAAGGCCCTGGGCCGGCAGGAGACCGCCGCCTTCGCCGCCCAACTCGCCGCGCAGACCGAGGCCCGGCAGGCGGGCACCGACGCTGCGGCAACGGACAGCCCGGTCATCCAGCGGCTCCAGGCGCGCAAGGCGGAACTCAGCGCCGACTATCAGCAGCAACTCAAGGTCTTCAAGCCCGGCTACCCAAAGATGCAGCAGTTGCGCCGGGCGCTCGCTGAATTGGAGCGCCAGCTCAGGCAGGAGGCGACGGCCATCGGCAGTGCCGCCCGGGCGGCGGCCGCGGCGCGCGCCCACCAGGAGGCGCGGCTGGCCGAGCGCGGTGACGAGGTCCGGGCGCAACTGCGCGACCTCCAGGTGTTTGGCGGCGGGTATCGGGTCCTTGAGCGCGAGGTCGCCGACCACCAGGAACGCCATGACGCACTGCTCGCGCGGATGAAGTCGCTCGAGTCCGCGGCCGGTCCCGGGATCAACCCCATCGCCATTGTCGATCGTGCCCAGGTCCCCCGGGCGCCCTACCGGCCGGACCTGGGGAAGAACCTCAGCCTTGCACTCGCCCTGGGTCTGCTCGGCGGGGTCGCACTGGCCCTGGTGCGCGAAGCACGCGATGATCGGCTGCGCACCGCGCACGAGGTACAGCGGCACACCGGCGCGCCGGTGCTGGCCCTGATACCCCAGGTCGGGCGCGGGCGCGCGGCCCCAGCCAACGCCGGGCCGGCCCTGCTGACCTGGCGCGACCCCGCCAGCCCGCTCGCCGAGGCCTTTCGCACCCTGCGCACCGCGCTCGTCTTCGCCACCCCGGCCGGCGCACCGCGCGTCATGCACTTCGCGAGCGCCGCCCCGCACGAGGGCAAGAGCAGCGCCGCCTGCGCCACCGCCATCGCCTTCGCCGCGGCCGGCAGCCGGGTACTGTTGATCGATGCCGACCTGCGCCGCCCCTGCCTGCACCAGGTCTTCGGCCTGTCCAACGCGGCTGGGCTCAGCGACGGCCTGACGGGGACCGCGGCGCCCCTCACCCAGGCGACCGCGGTCGACGGGCTGCACGTCCTGACCAGCGGCCCCCCGCCGACCCAGCCGGTCGAACGGCTGGCCGGCGCCCGGATGGGCGACCTGATCGCGGACCTGGGCGGGCAGTTCGATCACCTGATCCTGGACGGACCGCCGGTCATGGGCCTGGCCGACGCCCTCGTCCTGGCCCACCTGGCCGATGCGACCCTGCTGGTCGTCACCGCCGGCCGGACCCGCACCGGGGCCTTGGCGGAAACGGCACAGCGCCTGCGCAGCGCCGACGCGAACCTGCTCGGGACCCTCCTGATCACGCCTGACGACGGGGTGTCCCGGTACGGCTACGGCGCCGCGGCCCCGGATAGCGGGCGCGACGCGGTGCCCCACCGCCAGGCCCTGCCCCCGCGCCGCCAGGGCTAGGGCCGGTCGATGAGCCCCGCACCCCGCCATCGGCGCGCCCCCACCCCACCCGCGCCCCGCGCCGGGCGCAGACCCGGCAGCGGCCTTGCGAAGGCCCTGTGGACGGGCGCCGCCCTGGTGTCGATCGCCGTGCTGGCACTCGCCCTGGGCCCGGGACGGGAAACCCTGCGGATCGGCGGACACATCGACCTCGACCGCCGCACTACCCCGCCGCCCGTCTACCGTGACCCAGCACCGCCGCCGATCGGGACAGCGCCAGGGCCGACGGTCTCGGGCCGGGAGCCCGGCACCGGGCGCACGCCTGACCCCCTTGCGGACCGGACCCCGGCGCGGAGGGCGGTTCCAATCGCGGCCGCGACCCCGGCCCGGGGCCCGTACCCTGCCCCCGCCCGGCCGATCGAGACCGACCGGGGCTGGCGACCGGCGGCGCCCGCCGCCACCGAGGCCCTGGACCCGGAGGCCGTCATCGCACGCTTCCAGCGCCACTTCGCCGCCGGCGACCTGCCGGGCCTCCTGCTCCTGCTGGCGGACGACGCGCGCATCGGCCGCCTTGGGGATGACAACCCCACCAACGCGGGGGCAGACCTTTTCGCCGCCACCCTCAAGCGGACGTTCCGACTCACGCCTCTGCGACTGCGGCCCGACGGCCGCGACCGTTATCTCGCCGACGGCGACCTGCAGCGCCCCAACGGCCGCCCGGCCGCGCACCAGGCCGGCACGCTGCGACTGGAATTGACCCGGCAAGCGGCGGGCTATCGGATCTCCGCCCTGCGCTACCGCATCGAGTCCCCACCGCAGCCCTGATCCGAATCTATATTTCATCCGCGCCTGCTAGAGGATGCCGATCGTGGGCGCGTGCAGGACATCCGCAATCCCTTCCGCCAAGAGCCTGAGTTCGGGATGGCCAGCATCAACTACAGACTCGGCGACTTGCTCGCGGGCGCGGAGCCGCCCATTCTCCGGCTGTAATCGGCTGCTGGACCTGCCCAATGCGTGCCCGGATCGCCTGCCTACCCGAACCGCGTTCACGCTAGAATGTAAGGACGTAATTCGTCCTTCCGGGTTTCAACCATGACCGCACCCGCCAAGATCACCAGCAAAGGCCAGACCACCATCCCCCAGGAGGTCCGCAAGGCGCTCCAGGCCGGTCCGGGGAACGTGCTCGACCACGCGCTCATCCGAGGACGGCCGGGACGGCTCAGCCCGGCAGATGCCAGTGCGGTGCGCGTGGGGCTGATCCAACGGCTCGACCTGACGAGCGGAGTCAACCCATGAGAATGGCCGGGTTGAAGCTCCAGAACTTTCGCTGCTTCGATTCTCTGGCCGTCGAGTTCGACGAACGCCTGACTGTCCTGGTCGCGCCCAACGGCCAGGGTAAGACCACCGTGCTCGACGCCATCCGCATCGCCTTGTGGCCCTATGTCAGTGCCTTCGATGTCGTGAGCGGCACGATGCCCGGATCTGGCATTGATATTGATGATGTCAGGGTCCGTCCAACCAGCCTGGCAAGTCATCCCAATATGGAACCACGGTTGCCTTCCGTAGTTTCAGCGGTCGCCGTCATCGCCGGCGAAACCATCAGTTGGTCGCGGTCCCGCGAAAAGGTAAGCGCCGGATCGAAAACGACGATCAGGGAGGCTAAGCCGCTGATGGAAGTCGGGTCAGTTTATCAGTCTCAGATTAGACTCATTGACGAATACGATAGCGAGGAAACCAAAGACGTTACGTTGCCGATCATTGCCTACTATGGCACGGGCCGACTCTGGAAGCGGCGTAAAGTGACGCTCAAGCGCGAATCAAAAAGCTCTTTATTTTTCAAGCACATATGCCTATCTTGGGTGCCTGGACTCCGCATCCGACTATGGATCTTTCTTGGACTGGTTCTTCTTGACTTATGCCTCCGACTTTGAGCAAAAGACGAAGACGATGGAGCGTGAGGGATTTCAAGGTTTGGTTAATGCCAGCACTCCCTACGGCGAGATCCTCGCGGCGGTTTCCGGCTCGGTCGATCTGATCATGAGCGGGACTGGTTGGACGGGGTTACGGTATAGCCAAACCCATCAAACATTAGTCATGTCACATGCGGAGCTAGGCGAATTGAAAGTCGATCAGCTCAGCGACGGCCAGCGCAACATGATCGCCATGGCAGGCGACATCGCTTATCGCTGCGTCCGGCTGAATCCGCACCTCGCCGCGCGTGCGCCATTGGAGACCGACGGCATCGTGCTGATCGACGAGATCGACATGCATCTCCATCCGCAGTGGCAGCAAGTGGTCGTCGGCAACTTCCAGGAGGCGTTTCCCCGAATTCAATTCATTTCAGCAACCCACAGTCCGCAAGTCCTGACGTCGATTCACCAGGGGAACATTCGAGCTCTGGGCAAGAACATGAACGGCGCCTGCGTCGCAAGCGTTCCGCTTGCGAGCTCCTATGGCGAAATCAGCAGTGACGTACTGCAGAGCATCATGATGGTCGACCCACATCCGCCGATAAAGGAGAAACCGGACATCCAACGTCTGATCGCGTTAGTGGATCAAGGTCAATATGCAACCCCGGACGCGCGCCATTTGCTTGCCCGCTTGCGGGACCAACTGCGCGGAGATCACCCGCAACTGCAACGCATCGAAGGTTGAATCAACCGGAAAAATCGCCCCAAGGGCGATTTTCCCGGTTCAGAAGATGGGGAACACGTCGGGCCAGGCGTTGCCCGGCCGGGCGGCCCCCGCGGCCTTGATCGTGACCGGATCACCGACCCGGATGCGGTCATAGAGCAGGCGCGCATCCTCGTAGTCCAGGCGCACGCAGCCATGGGAGTCGGCATAGCCGGGCACCCACCCCTCGTGGACGAAATAGGGGCCGCTGAACTGGAGCGAATAGGGCATCGGGGTATTTTCATCCAACCCGTTGGTATACTTGCCCGAGCGCTTGTTGATATCCTTGTTGAGGACACGAAACTCGCCCTTGGGGGTGGGATGCGCGGCAGTCCCCGACGACACCCGCCCGCTGAGGAAGACCTGACCGTCCTCCACGTACTCGAAGGTCTGGGAGCCGATGAAGATCGTCAGGGCGCGGCGCTGCCCCGCGGGCAGGCGGTAACGCAGGTCATGTTCCGGCTTCACCAGCACTGCGGGCTTCCAGGGCCGCGCCGACTCACCGGCGGGCGGCACCTCAGCCCTGGGCGCCGACGCGCCCATGGGCGCCGACTCCCCCACAGGCGCCGACTCGCCCATGGGGGCGGCGACCACCGCGGGGCCCACGGGGCCGAGGTTCGCCGGTTCTGGCCGGACCTGGGTGTCGAGTGCCTGGTGCGCGCACCCGCCGCTCATCGAGGCGCCGACCACGGCGAGCAGCAGGAGCAGAAATCTTGGGTTGTGCATTGCTTACCTTCTATTCTATTGGCACACTGCCCGCGGGGCAGGGCCGCGGCGTTCCGGGCCTGGACCTGGGGACGCTGATAACCCTTCATTCTCCCACCCCGCGCCGACCCAAAGCCAGGGCCGGGCGACCAAGGGGGGAGATCGACCGAGAGAACCATGATCGAACCCCTGGCCTTGAGCGCCTACTGCGACCGGTTGTTGGACAGCGCCGCCTGCACGGACTATGCCCCCAACGGGCTCCAGGTGGAGGGCGAACGGCCGATCCGGCGCCTGGTGAGCGGCGTGACGGCCAGCCTGGCCCTGATCGCGGCCGCCCTGGAGCTTCAGGCCGATGCCCTGCTGGTTCACCACGGCTGGTTCTGGAAGGGCGAGAACCCCTGTCTCACCGGGCTCAAGGGGCGGCGGGTGCGCGCCCTGATCCAGGGCGGCGCTAGCCTCATCGCCTACCACCTCCCCCTGGATACCCACCCGACCCTGGGCAACAATGCCGCCCTGGCCAGCCAGTTGGGGATTCTGGACGCGCAGGCAACCGGCATCGGCAACGGCGTCCTGTGGACCGGACGCCTGGGCACCCCCATGGCGCCCGCGGACTGGGCCGCGGCCGTGGGGGCGCGACTGGGGCGGAGCGGGACCCTGGTGGTGGGTAGCGACCGACCGGTGCAGCACCTCGCCTGGTGCACGGGCGGCGGTCAGGGCTATATCGAGGCCGCCGCGGCACTCGGGGTGGAGGCCTTCCTGAGCGGGGAGATCAGTGAACAAACCACTCACGCCGCACGGGAACTCGGCATCGCCTACCTCGCGGCCGGCCACCACGCCACCGAGCGCTACGGGGTCCAAGCGCTGGGCGACCACCTGGCCCGGCACTTTGCACTGGACCACCGTTATGTCGAAATCGACAATCCGGCCTGATACTTGCCCACAACGCCGCGCTCGGCGTGGCGGCCTTGCGCGGCCTGGTCGCGGCTGAAGCCGCTCCCACAGCGTCGCTGCGCGACTTTCGCGTCGAGCAGTCTCCACGGGTTACCTGAGTGCCGCCGTAGGGTACTGGTTGCGCGGTACGGCCCGCGGCCCGACCCAAGGAAATGCCGACGAGCCCGCGTGGTTGCTGAGTCCCGCCTTGACCACAAGCGCCCGAATCACGGAGAATGCCAGGTCGGTTTTACAGCGATTTTGCATATACTTATTTTCCCTTTTCCAACACACGCGCAAGGCCGGCTTTTCGGGAGTCGGCAGCACCTGTCTCACCCGGGGGTTAGTCGGAAATGAGCGCACCAGGCGTTAATCAGAGCAGGCGACGGTTACTCGTCGCCGCGACCACCGTGGTCGGCGCCGTCGGCGCCGGCTTCGTGGCCGTTCCCTTCATCGGATCCATGAACCCGAGCGCCAAGGCCCGGGCGGCCGGCGCCCCGGTCGAGGCGGACATCAGCAAGCTGGAGCCGGGCGCCCTGCTGCGCGTCAAGTGGCGCGGCAAGCCGATCTGGATCGTGAGTCGGACCCCGGCGATGCTCGCCGCCCTGCCGACCCTGGACTCGCAGCTGACCGACCCGAACTCTGCGGTCGAGCAGCAGCCGGAGTACTGTAAGAATCCCATCCGCTCGATCAAGCCCGAGTACTGGATCGCGATCGGCATCTGCACCCACCTGGGCTGCTCGCCGACCTTCCGCCCCGAGATCGGGCCGGATGACCTGGGCAAGGACTGGAAGGGCGGGTTCTTCTGCCCCTGCCACGGCTCGCGGTTCGACTTGGCCGGTCGGGTGTTCAAGGGCGTGCCCGCACCAACCAACCTGGTGATCCCGATCCACATGTACCTCAACGACACCACGGTCCTGGTGGGTCAGGATCAAGGAGCCGCCTAGATGAGCGCACAAGAGACGACAACCACCGGCTTCATGGGCTGGATCGACAAGCGGTTCCCGGCCACCAAGGTCTGGAACGAGCACCTGGCCCAGTATTACGCCCCCAAGAACTTCAATTTTTGGTATTTCTTCGGGTCCCTGGCCATCCTGGTCCTGGTCCTGCAGATCGTCACCGGGCTCTTTCTGGCGATGAGCTACAAGCCCTCGGCGGCCGAGGCCTATGCCTCCGTCGAGTACATCATGCGCGACGTCGAGTGGGGCTGGCTGATCCGCTACCTGCACTCCACCGGCGCCTCGGCCTTCTTCGTCATCATCTATCTGCACATGTTCCGTGCCCTGCTCTACGGCTCCTACCGCAAGCCGCGGGAATTGCTGTGGATTATCGGCGTGGTGATTTACCTGGTCATGATGGCCACGGCCTTCATGGGCTATCTGCTGCCCTGGGGCCAGATGTCCTACTGGGGGGCGCAGGTCATCGTAAACCTGTTCGCCGCGGTACCCAACATAGGCCCGGACCTGTCCACCTGGATCCGCGGCGACTATGTCATCTCCGACGTGACGCTGAACCGCTTCTATGCGCTGCACTTCATCGTCCCCTTCGTCCTGGCGGCGCTCGTGTTCATCCACGTCGTGGCACTGCACGCGGTCGGCTCCAACAATCCGGACGGGATCGAGATCAAGGACGGCCCCAAGGGCAACCGCTGGAGCCCCGATGCACCGGCCGACGGCGTCCCCTTCCACCCGTATTACACCGTGAAGGACCTGGTCGGCACCGTGGTCTTCCTGGCCATTTTCGCGGCCGTCGTCTTCTTCGGCCCCGGCTTTTTCGGCCTTTTTCTCGAGGCCCCGAACTTCCAGCCGGCCAACCCGATGGTGACCCCGCTGCATATCGCCCCGGTGTGGTACTTCACGCCCTTCTACGCCATCCTGCGGGCGGTGCCGCCCATGTACGACTCCCAGTTCCCGGGCGTCATCGCGATGTTCGCCTCGATCCTGATCATGTTCCTGCTGCCCTGGCTGGATCGCAGCCCGGTCAAGTCCATCCGCTACAAGGGTATGGTCACCAAGGTTGCCCTGGGGATCTTCGTCGTGTCGTTCATCGCCCTGGGCTACCTCGGGATGATGCCCGTCAGTGAACTGGCGACCGTCATGTCGCAGGTCTTTACCGTTCTGTATTTCGCGTTCTTCCTGCTGATGCCGATCTACAGCAGTTTGGACAAGGTCAAGCCGGTTCCGGAGAGGGTCACCGCATGAACAAGCTGTTAGCCGCCTTCACCCTGGCTTTGGTGCCCGTCCTCGGGTTCGCCAACACGGGGCCGCAAACGCAACCGGCGAACATCGACCTGAAGGACCAGGCGTCATTGCAGAACGGCGCCAAGTACTTCACCAGCTACTGCATGGGGTGCCACTCACTCCAGTACATGCGCTACAACCGCATGGCCAAGGACCTGGGGATCGACGACGCCAGCCTGCGCAAGTACTTCCTGGTCGGCGACGCCAAGCCCGGCGACCTCATGACCAGGGCCATGCGCGTGGACGACGCCGAAAAGTGGTTCGGCGTGCCATCGCCCGACCTCACCCTGGTCACCCGCTGGCGCAGCCCGGACTGGGTCTACACCTATCTCAAGAGTTATTACGTCGACCCGACCCGGCCCTGGGGCGTCAACAACGTCATGTTCCCGAACGTGGCCATGCCCAACGTCCTGGGCGACCTGCAGGGACAGCAAAAGGCGGTCATGTCCCACCATGCGGGTGCAACCCCGGTAGCGGAGGGCGTCAAGCCCCTCACGGCCGGTACCCTGAGCCCGGCGCAGTTCGACACCATGGTCCGCGACCTCACCAACTTCCTGACCTATGCGGGTGAGCCGGTGCAACTGGAGCGCCAGCGCCTGGGCGTCTGGGTGCTGATCTTCCTCGGTTTTCTCTTCATCTTCGCCTACCTGCTGAAGAAGGAATTCTGGAAGGACGTCCACTGAGGTGACGCAACCGCGGTGCCCCGGTCCCCGGGGCACCGCCCTTGCCCGCCGAGCGGTCCGCACCGCGGACCCGATGCGCAACCCGTAGGGTCCGCTGCGCGGACCAACCACCCCAGAACGCCGCCAGATGAGCGGATCGGCCGGGACCCTGGCGAAGCGCCCGACCGCCGGGCAACCTCCCCCCAAAAAGCGCCCTCGGGCAGTGCCCTGACACGGTATACTCCCGGGTTGAAGTACGGCGCGTGCATTCCCCCTCCCCTCGCCCATGTCAGGGTCCACCTGGCACCGGCATCCCCCTGAGGAAAGCCACGCGCCGACACCACACCGCGCGGCCTGGAAGGGTTGGCGCTTGGAGTTCTTCGGTCGCTGCCGGGCTGCGCCTCGGCGCTGAATGAGGGAACGCCGCCAGTGGCCGTGAGCAGACGAGCTGTAATGACCCTATTTTCTGATCCCCTTTGTCCCTACTGCCATCGCGTCCGCATGGTCCTTGCCGAAAAGGGCATCGCGGTGGACGTGGTTGATGTGGATGCCAAGAACCTCCCGGACGAGGTCATGGATTTCAATCCCTACGGCACCGTGCCGACCCTGGTCGACCGCGACCTGCGCCTCTATGAGTCGCGCATCATTATGGAATATCTCGACGAGCGCTTCCCGCACCCGCCGCTGTTGCCCGTCGATCCGGTGTCGCGCGCCAATGCGCGGCTCTTCATGTACCGTATCGATCACGACTGGTATCAATTGATGGGGCGCGGTTTTAACGGCACCGCGGAAGAAAAGACCAAGGCGCGCAAGCAATTGCGTGAGAGCCTGATTACCTCTGCACCGATCTTCGCCGCCCACCCGTTCTTCATGAGCGACGAGTTCTCATTGGTAGACTGCTGCGTCGCCCCCCTGTTGTGGCGGCTGCCCGCGCTGGCCATCGAGATCCCGGAACAGGCCAAGGCGGTCCGCAACTATATGACGCGGATCTTTGCCTGGGAGGCCTTCCGTTCCAGTCTGACCGAGGCCGAACGGGAGTTGGTCACCGACCTGTAAACCGGCCCCAGGAGCCGCGGATGAACACCCAAGACGGGTCCATGACCTCAACCAAGCCCTATCTGGTCCGCGCCATCTACGAGTGGATTCTGGACAACCAGATGACCCCGCACCTGCTGGTGGACGCGCGCCACCCGGGCACGCGCGTGCCGAACGAATTCGTCGAGAACGGCCAGATCGTCCTCAACATCGCCCCCAGCGCGGTGCATGGCCTGCTGATGGACAACGACTGGGTGCGCTTCAGCGCGCGCTTCGGCGGGGTCACCCGTCACCTCGAGATCCCGAGCGAGGCCGTGCTGGGCATCTTCAGCCGCGAAAACCACCAGGGAATGATCTTCCCCCCGGCTGAGCCGGTGGACGAGGCCCTGGGCAACGACGCCTCGCCCCAAGAAGACAGCGCCCCCCCCGCGCCGACGAATCAACCGAAGGGCGACGGGGGCGGCAAGGGCAAGGGCAAAGGACGGGGCGGCCCCAAACTGACCATCGTCAAGTAGCGCCGGTCGCGTCCCGGCAGTAGCGCAGTGATTTGGCACGCGCATCGGGCGATCCGGACAATTCCCAGATCCCTTGGTTTCTTCTTGGCGTCCTGGCGTGAGCAATGACCATAGAAGGAGCAGTTATCCACAGATGAACACAGATTAACACAGATTAACACAGATTATTCATTAAGTTACGCTTAGTCGTGGGATCACCTTGCCGGTGATTGAAAAAATAACGATAAGCGAACCATAATTTGAAGGATATCTGTGCTTATCTGTGTTCATCTGTGGATTTCAGGATTTCAGGATTACCGAATCCGGGATCACCGGGCGCCTCAGGTATCCTCGATCTGCTCCGGCAGGCCAAAGCTCAGGTCCTCCAGACCCAGCCCCCGCATCACCAGGTAGCCGCTACGCCGACCCACCCCCTCCTCGCTGAAGTCGAACCGGTAGACCCGGCGCAGACGCACCCCCTCACGGCCCCAGGCCAGGCGCAAACGGCGCAAGGCCACGGCCTGGTCGAGCAACTGCAGGTCGCGCTGCTCGCAGGCCGCGCGGCAGATGCCGAGCGCGATCTCGCGCGCGCGCAGACTGTCGAGCCAGAACCAGCCGAGCAGCAAGAAGACGAAGATGGCGGACAGATCGCTCATAGGTCTGCCATAGTACCATCGCGCAGGCCCGCGGTTCGTGTCGACCCGGCCTCGCGGGTGCGATCAGAACTGATGAGGAGGAGCCCATGCGATTTTTCAATAACGCCGGACCGGTCGACTGCGCCCAGCACTATTGCCTGGACCCGCTGCATCGCATCGACCTGGAGGAGGTCGAAGCGCTGCTCGGACAGCAACGCTATTTCGTGCTGCACGCCCCCCGCCAGACCGGCAAGACTTCCTCGCTCCTGGCCTTGATGCACCATCTCAATGCGGGCACCCGCTACCGCTGCGTCTATATCAACGTGGAGCCGGCACAGGCCGCCCGCGAGGACGTACCAGCGGCAATGCAGGCGCTCCTGAGCGGCCTCGGCACCTGGGCACGGCAACTGGCCGCAGACCCCTATCCGGGCCAGATTTGGCCCCAAGTGCTGGCCGAAGCGGGCGCCTTCAATGCCTTCGGGGAGGTCTTGAGCCGCTGGGCCGAACACAGCGACCGGCCCCTGGTCTTGCTGATCGACGAGATCGATGCACTGATCGGCGACACCCTGATCGCGCTGCTGCGCCAACTGCGCGCCGGTTACACCAAACGCCCGCGCGCCTTCCCGCAGAGCGTCGTGCTCTGCGGGGTCCGCGACGTGCGCGACTACCGTATCCACTCCGCCCGCTCACAAGAGATCATCACCGGCGGCAGTGCCTTCAACATCAAGGCCGAGTCCATCCGGATGGGCAATTTCAGCGCGGCGGGTGTCGTCGCACTCTACCTCCAGCACAGCACGGAAACGGGTCAGCTCGTTACCGCCGACGCCATTGAACGCATCTGGGACCTGACCCGCGGCCAGCCCTGGCTGGTCAACGCACTGGGCTACCAACTGTGCTTTCGCGACCGGGGCGCGCGTGATCGCCGGGTCGTCATCACCGCCGAGCGGGTGGAGCAGGCCAAAGAGGTCCTGATCCAGCGCCGCGACACCCACCTGGACCAACTCGCCGACAAGCTGCGCGAGCCGCGCGTGCGCCGCGTCGTGGAGCCGATGCTGACCGGCGGCGAGGCCCAAGGCTCGGTACACGAAGACGATATCCAGTATGTCACGGACCTGGGCCTGGTCGCGCGGGACTCAGGCGTACTCGCCATCGCCAACCCGATCTATCGCGAGATCATCCCCCGGCAATTGACCTTCGTCCAACAGATCGATTTCGAGGCGCAATACCAGAGCGCCTGGTACATCGCGCCGGACGGCCGTCTGGACCTGCCCAAACTGCTCACCGCCTTCCAGGTCTTCTTCCGCGAGCACTCCGAACACTGGATCGAACGCTTCGAGTACAAAGAGGCCGGGCCCCAATTGCTGCTCCAGGCCTTCCTGCAACGCATCGTCAACGGCGGCGGGCGGATCGAGCGCGAATACGGACTGGGGCGGATGCGCACGGATCTCTTCATCCTGTGGCCCTATGACGCTGATCAGGTCCAGAAGGCCGTGCTGGAGTTGAAGGTCCGGCATCGGGGGCTCGAGGCGACCATTGCCCTGGGACTGCAACAGACCTACGAATATCTGGACCGCTGCGCCGCACAAGAGGCCCATCTGCTGATCTTCGACCGGAGCAAACGGGCTTGGAGTGAGAAGGTCTTTCGGCGGACCGAGCGGTTTGCCGGGGTGGCGATCGAGGTGTGGGGCATGTAGGGGGATCATCGGGGTCCTCGGGTCGCCCGCACCGACGGGCCTCCGCTTGCCGCTGAGCACCCTGCCGCGCGGCGCCGCGCGGGCGATACCAGGCTTTGGTCATGGTTCCAGCCAGCCGCGGCGCCGGCCGACTGGAGTCCAAGGCTTCAGCCTTGGATTGCACGGAACCTTGCAGGGGTCCACTTTAGGGGCCTTCGGCAAACACCTCGTCGAGCGACCCGGCGTCGAGGACGCGCAGGCTCCAGGCCATGAGCCGCTCGGGCTCGGCCTGGTCCAGGCGCTCCAGGGTCTCTGCCGACAAGGGGCCGAAACGCTGCTCCAGCAAACCATGCAGGACCAGCGAGACGCCGCGGGTCTGGCCGAGCGCCTCGCCGCGGGTCTGGCCGCGGCGCTCCACAAAGCTCATGTAAGGCATTTTGAGGCTCTCCTCGATCGCGAAGATCGCATCTGTGTATTGCAGTTCCAGGTCGTCGGGCAGGCGCAGAATCCAGTCCAGAAAGCGGTACAGGTCGATGATGCGCTGTCGCGACAGGCCGCGCTCGTAGAGTCGGCGGGTGAGCTTGAGCTTGCGACGGTAGCGCGCCTGGGCATCGCCGTGGGTCTCCTGGGCCGCGAGATGAGCCAGCACCACGGTCGCAAAGGGGTTATCCTCCGTCTCCAACTCGCCCTGTCTCGATGCATAGTCGAGCAGCTTCACGTTCGGGAAACGGATCCCGAGTCGGCTGCCCCAGCAGCCGATCTCGAAGCGATCCGGTCGCCAGTCGGCCGTGGTGTCGGCCAGCACGGCAAGGCTTGCGATGTCGCGGGCGTAGCGGTCGTAGAGCCGATAGGCATAGACGAACATCCGCCGCGGAAAGTCCGCCTCGCTCTGGCCCTGGACCTCGATGTGGACCAGGACCCACTCCTCGCCCCCGCCGATCCGATGGACCTTGAGCAGCTTATCCGCATAGCGCCGGCCGAGCTCCGCGTCCTGCACCACCTGGGACAACTCCTTGTCCAGCGACTCGAACCCAAGAGACCAATCGATCTCGGCGGCGGCATCGGGGAAGAAGAAGGCCATGAAATCGGGAAAATAGTCCCCCAGGATCTCCTTCCACGGGCTGTCGTAGTCATCGGCCATCGGGTCGCCTCCGCGTCGTATCCGGATACTCGACTCTAGGCGAGATGCGGGACCCTGGCAAGCCTACCGACTGGCGAGCCGGAAGGTCCCCGGGGCCTCAGGCGGTGATTCGCAGCCGGGGGCCTTGATCATAACCCCGGCCACCGCGCGAGCCGCAAGGCCGCTGGTCCGCACAGCGGACCCTACGGAACGCAGCCTTACCGTAGGGTCCGCTGTGCGGACCGATCGCCGCTGGCCGGAGTGATGATCAAGGCCGCAGCCGGGCCAGTAGCCGGCCAAGCCAGCCGGAGCGGCGGCGCCGGCTCGGCAGCGGCGCCGGGGCGACCCCCGACTCCATGTCGATCCGGGTGATCCGAGCGGCGCTGTCGGCCGGGTCGAGCCCCAGCGCGGCGAGCAGGGCGGCGTAGTTCGCCTGGACCGGATCGAGATCGGGGAGCCGGTGCCCGGTGGCGGCGGTGGATTGCAGCAGGATAACAAGCGCCCGGCGCATGGGCGGCTCGGCCTCGGCGAGTCGGTTGGTGTCCTGAAGCAGTTGGGCCAAGTTGTTGAGATCGCGGGCGACAGCGGGATGGTCCGGCCCATAGGCCCGCTCGTCGATGGCGAGTGCCCGGCGCATTAGCGGCTCGGCCTCGGCGAGTCGGTTGGTGTCCTGAAGCAGTTGGGCCAAGTTGTTGAGATCGCGGGCGACAGCGGGATGGTCCGGCCCAGAGGCCCGCTCGTCGATGGCGAGCGCCCGGCGAATGAGCGGCTCGGCCTCGGCGAGTCGGCTGGTGGCCGTAAGCAGTTGGGCCAGGTTGTTGAGATCGGTGGCGACATCGGGATGGTCCGGTCCATAGGCCCGCTCGGCGATGGCGAGCGCCCGGCGCATGGGCGGCTCTGCCTCGGCAAGTCGGTTGGTGGCCTGAAGCAGTTGAGCCAGGTTGTTGAGCACGATGGCGACCCTGGGATGGTCCGGCCCAGAGGCCCGCTCGTCGATGGCGAGCGCCCGGCGCATGAGCGGCTCGGCCTCGGCGAGTCGGTTGGTGGCCTGAAGCAGTTGGGCCAGGTTGTTGAGATCGATGGCGACATCGGGATGGTCCGACCCATAGGTCCGCTCGTCGATGGCGAGCGCCCGGCGCATCAGCGGCTCGGCCTCGGCGAGTCGGTTGGTGGCCTGAAGCAGTGCGGCCAGGTTGTTGAGATCGCGAGAGACACTGGGATGGTCCGGCCCATAGGCCCGCTCGTCGATGTCGAGCGCCCGGCGCATGAGCGGCTCGGCCTCGGCGAGTCGGTTGGTGGCCTTAAGCAATTGGGCCAGGTTGTTGAGATGGATGGCTACCCTGGGATGGTCCGGCCCATGGACCCGCTCGTCGATGGCGAGCGACCGACGCTTCAGCGGCTCGGCCTCGGCGTAACGGGCCTGGGCGTACAGCAGCTTCCCCAACTCGTTCAACAAGCACGACTCCACCCCGCCCGCCCCGTCGCGGTCCTCCGCGAGCAAGGCACCCAGATGCGGCGCCAGCGGCACCCAGACCGGCCAGTCGCGTACATCCATCGGGTCGCCGACCGCGACCGTATCGGCCAGCGCCAAGGCCGCGGCGCGGGCGGCGGCGGCGCGCTCCGGGGTCTGGGCGGCGCGGATCATGAGCGCCAGTACCCGGTGCAGCCGTCCCGGGCTATCGAAGTCGGCCGGTGCCGCTTGCAGCAGGGACAGCTCGGCGAGTCGGGCCAGGGACTCCTCCAGGTCCAGCGGCGCGTCCGGCGACTGGGCAGCGAGCAGGCCGCTCAGTGACTGCGCGCGCCGGGCGATCCGTCCCGCCGACCCCGCGTCCTCCCCGGTCTCGCAGAACAGGGACCGCGGCAAGGGTTCGGACCCCAGCCAGGCGATGGTATCGAGCAGTGCGCGCGCGGTCTCGGGCAGGATCTCGGCGCTGGTCTGCCAGGTAGTCGCGAGCGGTCGCGGGTAGTCCATGAGCCAGGCGTCGTGCCAGCCCTGTACCCGCCGGTCGTTGCGGCGCCAGCGCGCCAGATAGTCGGCGAGTGTGCTGTGCTCGCACCCGACGAAGGCACCGGCCTGCTCCAGCGCCAGTGCGTAACCGTCCAGCTCCTGTGCGAGCGCGCCCGCCTGCACCGTGTCGTCCGGGCGCGTCTGGCGCCCGCGCTGGGTGCGCTCCAGCAGAAAGTCGCGGGCGGACTGCGGGTCCAATCGGTCGAGCGGCAGGGTGCGCACCGACCCCGGCCAGTTGGCGAGCCGGCCGGTCATCAGCAGATGCCCGCCGGTCAGGGTGGCGAGCCGTCGGTCCGCGGCGGCGGCGGCCGCTTCGGTGTCCAGGAGCGGATCTGCGCAAGCTCCGGGGCGCGGCCCTTGAACAGGGTGCCGAGCGAGGGATAGGGGAGGTTTTGGGGTCGGGCCGCGGGCGGGGCGGGCGCGCTGCCGGTGCGCGCCGGGAGACTGATCCGCTGGCCCAAGGGTGCGGGGACGATCGCCGCCTGACCGGTCAGCAGCCGGTAGAGCCCTTCATAGCCCGGGTCATCGAGGTCGAAACCGCGCAGACGGACATGGGTCCAGCCGCGCACCAGGGTCGGGATCGCGCTGTCCGGCTCGTCGTGCAGCAGCACCGGGACGATGCGCCGGTTGCCCTTGCCGTCGTAGAGCTCGTCGTCGAGCAGCGCGCCCTCCCAGAAGACGCCCTTGCCGGTATGCGGATCGACCCGGCCGTCCAGGCGGTCGCAATAGATGGCCGAGCAGGTCATCAGGACCCAGCGCGCCCGGTCGGCAGCCAACTGCTCCCGGCACCAGCGCGGCCAGTCGATCAGCTCGTGACCGTGGAAGCGGTCCAGTTCGACCGCGATACCGTGCCCGCGCAGCGCCTGGGCGAGCGCCAGCACCGCGGCCGAGTGCCGGTCCGAGTGCTGGGCATAGCTGACGAAGACGCGGATCTGTGTGTCATCGGGGCGCATCGGGCGGGTCCTGGTCAACCGGCGTGGCGGCAGTGTAATCCATGGTCCGTTGGCGCGATACGGGTCGCACTGGGGCCGGAGGATTGCGTAGGAGCGGCCCCCAGGCCGCGACGGGTTGCCGCAGGGGCCGGGCCGACACTACGCTGCATGCTTGCCTTCATTTGCTGGCAATCCGTGTTCTTCGGCCGCCGGTTCCCGCCGCGCTCGCACCTTGAATCCGCTGTCCAATTCCAAACGAACATCGAACCGGCTACCCTGCTCGTCAGTGAACCCCTTGATCAACCGCGTGCGCCCATCCCGGATCAAGCCCGCGATCTGAAGATCCGTCAGCACCTTGCCGCCGACCTCCCGCAGCACCGCGAAGTCGCAGCCGTCACGATAGCGATTGCAGCCGAAACCGCGATGTCCCTGGATGATCCGCCCTTGGCCACACTTGGGACAGGTCAGCCCCGCGGGTCCGCGCGCGGCCGGGGCCGGGGCCGGCGCCGCCGGGGCGGATTCGGGGTGGACCGCGGGGGCCGGGGGCAAGGGGGCGGGATCGCTCCCCGGGCGCGGCGGCGCCGCCGGGTCCGGCGTCGGGCCGAAGTCGAACGCCACCCGCCCGTCGGCGCCCAGCTTCAGCGCGGCCTTGAAGGGCTTGCCGGCCTTGGACTGGAAGCCTTCGAGGGGACCGATCCGGCCCTTGGCCAGCAGTTCCCGTACCTGGGCCTTGGTCAATTTGACCCCCGCCACCGTCTTCCAGACGGCGAAGGCGCAGCCCTCGCGATAGCGGCTGCACCCGAAGGCGCGGGCGGTCTCCATCAGCTCGCCCTGGCCGCACCCGGGACAGGTGCCGAGCCCGGCGGGACGCGGTATGGCACCCTTGCGGGCGCCGCGGGCGGCGCCCGGCCGGGTCCCCTGGGCGGCCCGCGCCTGCTCGACCTGCTCCGCGGAGAAGGCCGGCCCCTGCCAGACCTGCGGGATCAGGTCGCGCACCAGGTCGACGATCGCCTGGTTGAACTCGGCTACCGGGCGGGCGCCCTCCTCCACCTCGCGCAGTTGCTGCTCCCAGGCGGC
Organism: Candidatus Thiodictyon syntrophicum; assembly: GCF_002813775.1. Lineage (NCBI taxonomy): Bacteria > Pseudomonadati > Pseudomonadota > Gammaproteobacteria > Chromatiales > Chromatiaceae > Thiodictyon > Candidatus Thiodictyon syntrophicum. The sequence goes on along the minus strand of NZ_CP020370.1, from coordinate 2,796,730 downwards.
GGTCAGTTCGGGGCTTTTCAGCGGTGCGGCCACCCGCTCGATCAGCACCCGCCCCTTCTGCGTCGCCCGCAACTGCTTGCGTTGACGCTCCACGTAGCCGGTGCGGATCAGCTTTTCGATGGTCTCGGCGCGGGTCGCCGGGGTGCCGAGACCGCTCGCCTGCATGGCCCGCGCCAGGTCCCGGTCCTCGATGCTGCGCCCGGCGTTCTTCATGGCGCCGAGCAGGGTCGCGTCCGTGAAGGGGCGCGGCGGGCTGGTCTCGCGCTCGCGCACCTCCAGGCGCTCGACATGGACGTCCTGGCCGACCTTGAGCGGCGGCAGGACCTGCTCCTCGGCGGCCTCCGGCGGATCGGCCGCGGCGGCCGGTTCGCCCCCCGGCCCCGCCGCCGCCCGGGGCGCCGCGCCGGCCGCCTTGGCGCGCGCGGCAGTACCGCCACCCTCGGCGATGGTCCACCCCGGGTCCATCACCCGCGCCCCCCGGGCGACGAAATCCGCACCGCCGATGGCGAGCAGCACGCGGGTCTCCTCCACCACCTGATCGGGCAGGAAGACACAGACGAAGCGGGTCTGCACCAGGTCATAGACCAGCCGCAGCGGCCCGCTCAGGCCCGCGGGGACCGACCGCCCGGTCGGCAGTATGGCGTGGTGGTCGGTGAGCTTGGTCTGGTCCACATAGGCGCGGCCCAGGCGGTGCCCGGCCGCGAGCCGGGCCAGGGCAACCGGGGCCTGGGGGTGGTCCAGGCCCTTGAGGATGCCGGGGAGTTGCTCCACAAGGTCCTCGCCGATGTGACGGCTCTCGGTGCGGGGATAGCTGATCAGCTTGTGGGTCTCGTAGAGCGCCTGCGCCAGTTCCAGGACCGCGGCGGCGGTCAGCCCGAAGCGGCGATTGGCGTCGCGCTGCAGGGTGGTCAGGTCGTAGAGCGGCGGCGGGCGGTTGTGCTGAATCTGGATGTCCAACTCCCGCACCGTGCCCGTCCGGTGGGGTTCGATGGCCGCCGCGATGTCACGATGCAGAAGCTCCGCCGCCTCCTTGGTACCGATCCGCGTCTCCCCCTCCAGGCTGTAGCGGGCGAGAAAGCCCTCCGCCAGGTGGGCGATGAGTTCATAGAAGAGGGTCTTGGTGAAACCGGCGATCGCCGCATCCCGGGCACAGATCATCGCCAGCGTCGGGGTCTGGACGCGGCCGATGGTGCACAGGACCCGGTTGTGGACCGTGTAGGCGCGGGTCAGGTTCATGCCGATCAGCCAGTCGGCCTGGGCGCGGGCGCGCGCCGCGCGGGCCAGGTCGTCGAAGGCACTGCCGGGCTTGAGCGCCCGGAAGGCGGCCCGCAGCGCCTCGTCGGTGAGGCTCGACACCCAGAGCCGGTCGAAGGGCTTGCGGCAACGCGCCTGCTCATAGATGAGCCGGAAGATGTGCTCCCCCTCGCGCCCGGCGTCCGTGGCGCAGACCAGGCGCGCGTGGGCCGGGTCATTGATGAGGCCCTTGACGACCTGAAACTGGTCGGCGGTCTTGGGGTCGAGCGTGAGCCGCCAGTGCTCGGGCAGCATGGGCAGTTGGGCGGCGCTCCAGCGCCCTTTCCACGGCGGGCCATAGTCGTCTGGCTCCGCCAGGTGGACCAGGTGCCCGAGCGCCCAGGTGACGCACCAGCCGTTGCCCTCCAGGTACCCCTGGCCCTTGCGGTTGGCCCCCAGGACCCGGGCGATGTCCCGGGCCACACTCGGCTTCTCGGCGATGACGACGGTCGCCATGCGTCACGCTAGCCCGACCGGCCAACCCCGCTCGAACACCGCCGCCACGACGAGATAGACCCACACCACACCGTACCCCCTGGAGCCATGCCATTACCCATGCCGCATTAATCCTCTCACAAAGACACAAAGACACGGAGAAAATCGAATTCGGTTTGCCCGCCGGCCGCGGATCGCGGATCATCGGGGCCTCACGCCGCCGCCCCAGACGACCCAGGCCCGCCGCTTAAGTAACCATGCGCAGATACATCCGGCACCCCACCGATTGCCCCGTCGATGTGCAACTGAGCGAGGTGGTCCCGCCCGGGCGCGAATACCTGCGCAACATCAGCCGCGGCGGCCTGTGCTTCCGCTCCCTGATGGCGCTCGACATCGGCGCGACCATCCATATCACGATCCCGGTGGCGCAGCCGGTGTTCGAGACCGCCGGCGTCGTCGCCTGGTGCGAGCCGACCCCGGACGGCTTCGAGGTCGGGGTGCGCTTCGCCGGGCAGGACCCGCGCAAACACCGCATCGTGGAGCAGGTGTGCCAGATCGAGAACTTCAAGCGCGAGATCTGGATGCAGGACGGCCGGCGCCTCAACGGCGAAGAGGCGGCCCTGGAGTGGCTGCGGCGGCAGCAGGTCTGAGTGCCGCGTCCCGTTGCGACGTCCTTTGACCCCAGAAAAAAGCAGTTTAGCCGCAAATGAACGCAAATTAACGCAAATAATCAGAGACTTGGCGTTTACTGCTTGTTTACTGTCCGGGTGACCCCCGCGATGGTACTAACCAGATGATTTATTTGCGCTTATTTGCGGCCAAATACTCTTCTTGGACTAACAGACGCCGCGCCGGCCCCCACCTCTCCAAGGATCGCTCTTATCGCATTCGTGTCGGAGGCGCGCGCGCACTGGAGCAGGCGCTCGGCCGCCACCTGGAGCAGCGCGTCGCCGGCGGCGTGGCCCAGGCTGTCGTTGATCGGTCGGACATCGTTCGGTCACTCGATCAAATGGCAACCAAGGGGGATAACAGGATACTCTAACGTATTAACGCCAAGGACACCCGAGCGCCCGGGGTCAGGCGCGGCCGAACGCGGCCGGACCCCGCCGCGGTCCGCCCCCGGGGGCAACGCTTTTTTTTTGCCCAATCACAACCCAGGGCTTCACGCCGGGGCCGCTTGCGCGTTACCGTGCCCTACTTAGAGCGCAGCGGCCAGACTCCGGCAATCGCGACGCACAGACCTTGCAGGTGACAAGCAATGGCAAAAAGCCCGACCAAGTCCAAAAAGACCGCCACGCCGGCCCCGTCCCAGATCAGCCCCCAAGGCGGCCCAACCACTGATGCGGCCGTCGCCGCAGCCGCGCCGCCCCCGGCCACGAAGGCCGCGGCGTCACCCGGCGGCCCGCTGCCGGACAGTGCACCCGGGACGCCGCCCGCCGCGGACGCCTCAGCGGCGGGCGCGGCCCAGCCGGCGGCGGCAGCGCCCGTCGGCGCGGCCCCCGCCGCAATTGACGCGCCCGTCGCCGCGACCCGCGTCGTCTTGCCGGCCGACCAGCCCGCCCCGCAAGACGCGCCGGCCAGGCCCGCACCCGCCGCGCCCGCGACACCCACCGCGGCACCGGCACCGACGCCCACCGCGGCGGTGTCGGACGCCGCGGTGGCCAGGGCCCTGGACCCCGAGCCCGCGTCGGCAACGCTACCCGAGCCGGCCAATCCCCCTGCCGCCGCGGCACCGACGCCCACCGCGGCGCCGGACGCCGCCGTGGACAGGGCCCGGGACCCCGAGCCCGAGCCCGAGACGGCGGCGCAACCCGCGGCGGCCGCGCCCCCAGCTCCCGAGGAGCACCCGGACTCCGGCTACCATCCGGCACCCGAGTCGGCGCACGCACCAGCGCCGGCCCCGCAACACCATCGCCAGAGCCTATTCATCGTCCACATCACACCGGAAATGGCCCCGGTGGCGAAGGTCGGCGGCCTGGCGGACGTGGTCTTCGGCATCAGCCGCGAGCAAGCCATCCGCGGCAACCATGTCGAGATCATCCTGCCCAAGTACGCCAACCTGCGCTACGACCACATCTTCGAGCTGCACGAGGTCTATCGCGACCTGTGGGTGCCCTGGCACGCGGGGGCCGTGCACTGCACCGTCTTCTTCGGCTTCGTGCATGGCCGCAAGTGCTTCTTCATCGAGCCGCACTCCCAGGACAACTTCTTCAACCGCGGCACCATCTACGGCTTCCGCGACGACGTGCTGCGCTTCGCCTTTTTCTCCCGCGCCGCGATCGAGTTTCTGTGGAAGGCCGGCAAGAACCCGGACATCATTCACTGCCACGACTGGCAGACCGCGCTGGTACCGGTCTTTCTCTACGAGTTTTACCAACAGCTCGGCATGACCCACCCGCGCGCCTGCCTGACCATCCACAATTTCATGCATCAGGGCCTCACCGGGCTGGAACTGCTGCGCGCCACCGGGCTGACCCCACCGGAGCGCTTCTTCGATTGGCTGCGCATGGGCGACAACCATCACAAGGGCGCGCTCAATCTGCTCAAGGCCGGCATCGTCTATTCCAACTTCGTCACCACCGTCTCACCCCGCTATGCCTTCGAGACCAAGGACCAGGGCCAGGGCTTCGGCCTGGAGCCGACCCTGCATGTGCATCACATGAAATATGGCGGCATCCTGAACGGCATCGACTACGATGTCTGGAACCCGGAGGTCGACGCTGACATCCCCGTGCGCTACAGCGTCGACCATCTCGACGGCAAGTACGAGAACAAACGTGCCCTGCGCCACCGGCTGATGCTGGCCGACAACGACAAGCCGATCGTCGCCTTCATCGGCCGCCTGGACCCGCAGAAGGGCCTGGGGCTGGTGCGTCATGCTATCTTCTACACGCTGGAGCGCGGCGGCCAATTCGTCCTGCTCGGCTCAAGTCCGGACAAGGCCATCAACGACGACTTCTGGGGCCTGAAGCGCATGCTCAACGACAGCCCCGACTGCCACCTGGAGATCGGCTTCGACGAGGACCTGGCCCACCTCATCTATGCCGGTGCGGACCTCATGCTGGTGCCGAGCGAGTTCGAGCCCTGCGGTCTGACCCAACTGATCGCGCTCCGCTACGGCACGGTACCGGTGGTACGTACCGTCGGCGGTCTGGCCGACACCGTCTTCGACAAGGACCACTCCGACCGCCCGCTGGACCAGCGCAACGGCTACCGCTTCGACCACTACGACGGTCCCGGACTGGAGTCCGCCCTGGGGCGCGCCATCGACTGCTATTTCGAGTTCCCGGCGGACTTCCGCGAACTGATGAAGAACGGCATGCGCGCCGACTATTCCTGGAACCAGCCGGGGCAGGATTATCTCAACATCTATGATTTCATCCGCGAACGCTGAGTAACGCGTCAAGCACTCAAACACAATCGTTGTCGTTGTCGTTGTCGTAATCGGAAAAGCGATACAACTTCGGGCGCGAGACAATCCAGGGCGGACGATAACCTCGATTACGACAACGATTACGACAACGACAACGACCGCGACTGACCAGACAGCCGGCACCGCCGTCAGAAGAAAGAACATCAACGACGAGGACAAGTATGAAGATTTATAACCTGTTTCCCCTGCTCGCCGGGCCCTTCGACACCTGGGAGCCGCATCTGCAACGCGCCGCGGCCATGGGCTTCGACTGGCTCTTCGTCAACCCCATTCAGAAGCTCGGGCGCTCGGGCAGCCTCTATTCCATCGCCGACTATTTCGCCATCAACAAGGCCCTGCACAACCCCGGCTCACCCCTGACCCCGGACGCGCAGGTCCGCGCCATGGCCAGGACCGCCGGGGATCTGGGCCTGTCCCTGATGATCGACCTGGTGATCAACCACTGCGCCGAGGACAACCCGCTGGTGCAGACCCACCCGCACTGGTTCGCCCGCGAGCACGGCCGCGTCGCCCACCCCTTCTGCATCGAAGAAAACGGCACCAAGGTCGTCTGGCGCGACCTGGCCCAGTTCGACCATCAGCAGGCCCTGCGCCACCCGGACTCGCCCGACGGACTCCTGGCCTATTATGTGAAAATGGTCGAGCACCTGATCGGGCTCGGCTTTCGCGGCTTTCGCTGCGACGCCGCCTATCAGCTCCCCGCCGAGATCTGGCACCGGCTCATCGTCCGCGTCCGCCAGAAGCACCCCGACACCGTCTTCGTCGCCGAGACCCTGGGCTGCTCGCCGGCCCAGACCCGCGACACCGCCGGGGCCGGCTTCGATGCCATCTTCAACAGCGCCAAATGGTGGGACTTCCACGGCAACTGGCTGCTGGAGCAATACGAGGCGACCCGCCATATCGCCCCCTCCATCGGTTTTCCGGAAAGCCATGACACACGGCGCATGTTCGATGAGTTCGAGGGCAATGTCGACGCCCTGCGCCAGCGCTATCTGTTCACCGCCATGTTCGCCAGCGGTGTCATGATCCCCATGGGCTTCGAATACGGCTTCCGCAAACGCCTGGACGTCGTCACCACCGTTCCCAACGACTGGGAGCAGCCCAATATCGACATCACCGGCTTCATCAGTCAGGTCAACGCCATCAAGGACCAGACCCCCACCTTCGCCGGCGAGGGTCGCATCGACCGGCTGGACTATCCAGACCCGTCCATCCTGGTCCTGCGCAAGCACGAGATCAACGGCCCCGGCCAGGCCCTGCTGGTGCTCAATAAGGACCCCTGGAACCGCCAGCGCTTCTACGCCGATGACCTCTACCACCTGATCCAGTCCCCGCAACCGCTGCGCGACCTCTCCCCGGACTGGCCCATGGCCGACCTGCCGACCCCCTTCGAGTTCTGGCTCGGCCCCGGCATGGCCCGGGTCCTGGTGGCCGCGCAGCAGCCGCAGGCCCAGGCCTAGTACCACGCGGCACAAGTCACCCGAGCATTGGCGTAGGGTGCGCCGTGCGCACCTTCCAAGGCTGCGGTTGAACGAAACCTCGCGAGCCTGGGCCGGCGCCCCGGTGCGCGCGGCGCACCCTACGGGTAGACGCTTTTGCTTAAGGTCCGAGCATTTCGATCCGGGTGTACTAGCGTCCGTCCTCCAGGCGGCGGGCGTGACCGCGACACCGGAGGTCGACGCTTTAGCGGGAGGGCCGCCCGCTGAAGCGTCGGCCTCCAGTTGTGCGGGGGGCGGCGCTACCAGGGGGCGTTCAGGCCACCGCCCGCACCTCGACCGCCAGGCGCCGGCGGTCATCACCCGCGCAACGCGGATCTTCAGCCGCAAGCGCCGCTCGGCGCGCAGACTGCCGAGCGCGCGGAGTGGTTGACATCGATCTGCACCAGCGGCTCGCCGTCCGGGTCGACGATATGGACGGCGCAGCCGATGCAGGGGTCGAAGCTGTGAATGGTCCGCAACACCTCCAGCGGCTTTTCGAGGTTGGCGAGGACATGCCCGGCCAAAGCCGTCTCGTAAGGTCCGGGCTCACCGCCGATATCACGCGGCCCGGCGTTCCACTGACTGGCAACGACGCACTGGTAGTTGTCGATCAGGCCTGACACCGCGTTGAGTTTCACCCAGTGACCCAGGGCCCCGCGCGGCGCCTCGGTGAAACCGAAACCAAAGCCGGAGCCTAAACCGGCCTTCACGGGCCACGACTTCGGCGCCTTGAGGCGTGTGAAAGTGTTGGGATTCCAGTAAGGACCGGACTTGTTGTTGTAATAGAGCTGATACCAACCCGCATAGGCCGCGGTGCCCGACGCCTTATCGGCGGCCCGGCCGGCGATCTGATCGGCGATGATCTTGGTCTCCAGCATCCGGGAGAAGATTCGCCCCAGGGTCGAATTGAGTTGACCGAAGGTCAGCCCCAATCCGCCCTGTGCCTCCGGATTGGTCCAGAATTTCGTTACATAGGCACGGACCAGCTTGTCCGTAGGCTGGGCCTTGGTGGTGGCGCCCCGTGCGTGCATCGTCAGGATGTGCGCGAGCGGACCGACTTCCATCGGCTGACCGTCGTAGCGGGGCGACTTGATCCAGGAGTACCTGGCCTCTTCGTCAAGCATGTAATAGGAAGTGCCGTCAGGCCTCTTCCCCTGATCCGGCAGGGGCCCGTCATAGTACAGATCGGTCTTGCCGACGTACGGATGCTCACCGCTCACCGATCCCAGATACCAGGCATGGGCGACATTCTCGGTGACCTTCTTCTCATCGAAGGGGGCCAGCACCGTCGGCGCGTTCGCCCAGATGACGCCGACTGGGAACACATACCCTGCGGGATAGTCGATCGCGCCGTCGGTGAATTCCGTTCTTACCAATGCCGGGTCCGGGAACTCGCCGAAACACAGGAAATTCCCGGCGGTGGCGCCGTAGTTGGCCCACGCCTTGTACCGCTTCGCCAGCAAGACCACGTCCGGGAGATAGACCTGATCGACGAAGGCCTTCATGACCGCCGTCGCCGTCCTGATGGTCGCCAACCCCGCGGTGTTGAGCGAGGTCCCGCCCCGGTCCTCATTGACCGTACCGGTGTTGCTGCTGAGGGTGCAGGGCATACCGCCCACCACCAGGTTGGGGTGGGGATCCTTACCGCCGAAAACCGTATGCAGTTTCACCACCTCCCGCGCCCAGGCCAGCGCCTCGAGGTAGTGAGAGACGAGCAACAGGTTCTCGTTCGGGGTCAATTTGTACGCGGAGTGACCCCAGTAACCATTGGCGAAGATGCCGAGCTGGCCGCGGGTAACGAGACCGTTCAGCTTGGTCAGTACGCCCTGAAAATACGCGGCAGTGGGGAGTTGACCGGCGTTGGGCTTGTAGCTGGGATTGTTGAGCCTGGCCAGCGCGGCGGTACCGGTTGGGTCGGCCTTCAACGCGCTCACGACATCCACCCAATCCAGCGCGTGGAGATGGTAGAAATGCATGACGTGATCATGCACATACTGGGCCCCGATCATCATGTTGCGGATGTAGTCCGCATTCTTGGACACCTTGATGCCGATCGCGCTTTCCACCGCGCGCACCGAGGTCAAGCCATGTACCACGGTACAGACGCCGCAGATGCGCTGGGTGAAGGCCCAGGCGTCCCGCGGATCGCGGCCCTGGAGGATCTTCTCCACGCCACGCACCATCGTGCTGGCACTGAGTCCAGGGTCGGTGATAGTCCCGCCGCCATTGCCGTCCGGCACGGCGTGCGCTTGAATTCGTAAATGACCCTCGATGCGGGTTACGGGGTCGATGATGACGTTCGGTGTAGTAGCCATTCGCGTTCTCCCAGCCTCTTGTAGCTATTCGCCTACCCGCGGGGATAGGCGACGGATTGCCCCGGTGCCGGCATTAATCGTCGTAATCGTCGCCGTCCGCGTGACAGACCTCGCATGGCAGGCCGCGACTATGACCAGACCCGGTGGTGATCGGAACATAGAAGCCCTTCTGATTCTTCGCGTTGAGACGATCCCAAAAATCCGGCTCTGAACATCCGATGCAGCCATGCCCGCTCATCATCGGGAAACTGGTGCCCTGATTCCAGCGCACGCTCGCGCAGGCGTTATGCGTGACGATGCCTTTGCAGCCGAGCTGATACAGGCATTTGCCCTTGCGTGAGTTGCTGTCGTCGAAGGCCTGCGCGAGCGGACCTTCCATGAAGGATGACATGCGATAGCAGCCGTCATGAACGGTTTCGCCGTAAAACACCGTCGGCCGTTGCAGGCTATCGAGCTGCGGCATCCCCTTACTCAGATAATACAGAATGACGCCGGTAATCACCTCCGGGATCGGGGGGCAGCCGGAGACGTTGACCAATGGCTTGGAGATGCCCAGATCGTTCATCAAATCGCCGATCGACATGGCGCCGGTGGGGTTAGGGTTGGCCTTGGGCAGGCCGCCGAAACTCGCACAGGTCCCGACCGCGACGATCAGAGCGGCATTCTGCGCCGCCGCCTCGAAGCGGGCGACACCACTGCGCTCGCCGCTGATGAAATAGCCGCTATCGCCGTCGGCCGGGATGGAACCATCCACGACCAGGACATAGCCGGTCTTGTCGGTGAGTGAAAGCAGCAGGTCCTCCGCCTGATCGCCCGCCGCCGCCATCAGCGTTTCCTGATAGTCCAGCGAAATCATGTTCAGAATCAGGTTGTCGATCGTCGTGCCGCCGCCAAAGGCGAAGGAGTTGACCATGGACTCCAGACAACCCGTGCACTCCTGAAACGACATGTAAACCACTGACGGTAAGGTCGTGGAGGTAGCCGCCTGCGCCAGTCGCGGCACCATCGCTTGCGGCAGGGCCAGCAGCGAGGCCAGGCCCGCACAGTAAGACATGAAGCGCCGCCGGCTGATACCGAGGGCGAGCAGCCGGGTTGCGGTTGCCTCGTCGAAGGTGACGGCAGCGCCGTCATCCGTCGGGGCCTGGATGTGATCCAACCGGTTCGGTAATTCGCTACTCATGGGGGATATCTCCTCAGCTTGTAGTTGGCGCCGCGTTGGCGATGCCGCCCGCGCCCTGTGCTTACTCGAAGGCGCTCCGGCGCGGGCCTGCCCGGCCGGCGTCGGAGCGCACCTCACGCCGGCGCCGGCGTGCCTTCGCGCGATGACGGCAGGGCGAGTGCCTGCTCGAGCCGCTGCAGACCGGCGCGCATATCGGCGACATGGGACTTCAGAATGGCCGGAACCTCCGTCACCTCAATCAGTTCGGTCACGATGTCGCCCCGCTCGTTGCGGTGCGTCACCCACCAGACACCGGGGTATTGCGTCTCACTGATTTCGACCCTGACGTCGGCCGCGACCGTTGCGGTCACCTCGCCCGTGGACAAGGCGTCCTTGAGCTGCTGGTAGGTCGCCGCGTCCATCCGCGGCACCCTCCTCAAGTCAAGGGCGGCAGCCGTTCCTGAGGCGAGGAATTGCGCGAGCAACTCCATCACCTGATTCAATACTGCGCTGACGACTGGGGATTCACCGGGCAGCGGCTCGCCGCGCGGGGCGAGTACCGGAATGTCGCTTAGACTGGTCATGGGATTTGGATCGCTGATTCTCGGGCAAAGACCATCGGTGCCGTAGCCACGCGAAGCGGTGGTGCTCGGTCCGTTGGTCGGAGATAATGTACGCTTCGGCGGCTTAAGAAAGCCTTAAGGGATGGGCAGCGGAAACGTGACGTACCTCACACTTCCGATCTTTCATCCGGCAGATGGCGGACCCAGGGCTAGGGTGGATGCGCCTTGGGACTGCCGCTGGGCTCAGGGAAGATGACCAGGACACTGAGGCCCACCCCGTCGGCCCCGTCGCGGATCTCGATCCGCAGTCCGTACAGATCGCAGATGCGCCGCACGATGGCGAGCCCGAGACCCGAGCCGGGCTGGGCCTGGCCGGGGGGGCGGTAGAAGCGGTCGAAGACCCGTTCGCGGTCGGCCGCCGGGATCCCGGGGCCGGAATCAGTCACCCGCAGCGCCACACTCCCCCGACCCGACCCGATCGCCACCTGGACCCAGCCCCCAGGCGGCGTGTACTTGAGTCCGTTCTCGACCAGGTTGCCGATCAGGATACCCAGTGCCGCCGCGGGGACCGCGACCACGCCGGGCTCGCCCTCCGCCGCCGCGGCGGTCAAGGTCAGCGCCGCGGCCTGGGCGTCGGTCTGCCAGTCCGCCACCACCCGCGCCGCCGCCCGCACCAGCGAAGCGACGCCCCGCCCGGTCGCGCGCGGTTCGCCCTGGAGGCGGGCCAGGATCAAGAGTTGGGAGATCAACCGGCTGGCACGATCGACGCCGCGGATCAGGTTGTCGAGGGCCGCCTGGCGCTCGGCGGGATCGCCGCTGCGCCGGGCGATCTGGGCGTAGGTGCGGATGATTGCAAAGGGCGTACGCAGTTCGTGGGAGGCATCGGCGGCAAAGCGCCGCTCTGCCGCCAGGGCCTGATCCAGCCGCTCCATCAGGTCATTCAGCGCCGCAGTCAGGGGGCGGATCTCGGCCGGGACGCCGTCCCCGTCGATCGGCTCCAGCCGCTCCGCCGAGCGGCGCCCGATGCTGCGGGCGAGCCGGTACAGCGGACGCAGGCCCTCGCCCACCGCGAGCCACATCAGGAGCACGCTGACCGGGAGCGACCACAGGATGGGTTTCAGGGCCTGGATGGTCAGGAAGTGGATCAGTTCCTCCCTGATCGTATCGCTTTGTGCCACAAAAAGGACCTCGTCGGGGGCGTTGCCGGGCAGTCCGAAGACCCGCCAGCGCGCGCCCCCGAACTCTTGGTCCGAGAATCCGATGGTCGCCGCCAGGGGTGTGACCGGCGCTACACCAAAGCTGGCCACCAGCCGGTCGCCCAGCCAGCGCTGGTAACTGAGCTTGCTCTCATAGGGATGACCCACCGCCGACAGGGCCTGCGGGGTCGCCTTCGCCGCGGGTTGGGGGTCGGTCAGGCTGATCTCGCGCAGGACCCGGGCGAGTTGGGCCATCTGGGCATCCATGAGCTCGCCGACCTCATGGCCGGAGCGATCCAGCGTGGTCAGGGCCACCGCGGCCCAGACGGTGATCCAAAGGCCGAACAGTGACAGCAGCAGGCGCCGCCGGATCGAGGTCACGGCACCGGGTCGCAGACCAATCGGTAACCGACGCCGCGCACCGTCAGGATGCGCCCGGGCCCAAGCTTGCGGCGCAGGTTGTGGATATGGACCTCCAGTGAATTGCCCTCGCTGTCGCCATGCCAACCGCAGGTGGAGGCGTCGAGCCGGGTGCGCGCCACGACCCGGTCAGGGGTCGTCATCAAGACCTCCAGCAGGGCGAACTCCCGCGGCGAGAGGGTCAACGGTTGCCCGCCCTGGGTCGCAGCACGCTGCGCGAGATCCAGGGTGAGGTCGCCGGCGCACAGCAGCGGCGCCGGGTGACCGCCGCTGCGGCGCACCAGCGCCCGCAGCCGCGCACTCAATTCGTCCAGATCGAAGGGCTTGACCAGATAGTCGTCTGCCCCCGCGTCCAGCCCGCCGACCTTGTCCGCCAGCGCATCGCGCGCCGTGAGGATCAGGATCGGCAGGACCGAGCCCGCGCGCCGCAGTTCACGCAAGAGCGATAGCCCATCGCGCCCCGGCAGCCCCAGGTCCAGGACCAGCACGTCGAAGTGCTCCAGACTCAGGGCGTGCAGGGCGGGTTCGGCGGCCTGCACCCAGTCCGCGGCAAAGCCGTCCTGAGCGAGACCGGTCTTGAGCCCGGGCCCCAGCAGTGGATCATCCTCGACGATCAGGACGCGCATCGATAACCTCGATCACGACAACGACAACGAAAATGGCGCCACTCTAGCCGCAGGCCCCTGAACGCTGTCTGACGCCGACTGTCAGCGTTCAGTCAGCACCGTCGCGACATACTTGCCGACTTTACGAACCCCGCGCCCTACGGCTGTCTTCCGGCCCCGGGCGCCGGCGTCGCGCGGCCTGGCGGAACGCCGACGCCCTGGTTTGAGGACGCGACGCTACCCGGGGAGGTAGCGTCCGTCCTCCAGGCGGCGGGCGTGGCCGAGGCTCGCCAGTGTATCAAGGAGTTCGGCGACCCGGGCCCGCGGCGCGCGGGTGAAGCCCTGGGCCAGGTCCGCGGGGCTCCCCGGGCCGGGGCGGGCGGCGAGTGCGGCACGCAGGGCCTGGAACTGCTCGGGCAGGGTCTTGGGCCAATCGGGCTTGGGGCCGCTCGCGGTGGGGGCGGCGAGTCCGAGTGGCGCCTCGCCCTGGACGGTGCCGTCGTCGTCGGCCTGCCCGCCGGGGTTCTGTAAGGCCGGGCGCAGCCAGCGGATCAGGCCGCGGCGCTCCTCGGCCGCGCGCTCGGCGTTCAGGGCCGCCAGGCGTTCCAGGATCAGCGCCTCGACGCGGTCAGCGCCTCCCTGGGCTGGACGGGCCATACCCTGGGCCGGACGGGGCATTCGCCCCGTCCGCAACGTTTCGGATGCCGCGTCAAACCGCTGGTCCAGCGGGTCGGTGCCCGTCTCCGAACGTTCGGGACGGGGCGCATGCCCCGTCCCGCCCGGCGAGGTCCGCACGGCGGACCCGGCGAGCAGCGCGGCGGTCAGGTCCGCCCAGCCGTAGGCGGCGAGGACGGCCGCGTCGAGTTCGTCGTGGAGCTGGCGCAGTACCGAGACCAGGCCCTGTTCGTGGACCTGCCGGTCTTTCGCCCCCAAGGGCTCACCGCGGCGCAGTTGCTCCAGCACGTTGTACATGCCGGTCATGGTGAGATTCGGGTGCAGCGCCTGGCGCGCCTTGCGGTGGGCGTCCAGGGCCTCGGCCAACTGGCGGATAAGTCCCTTTTCCGGCCCCGCTGGGGCCGGAAAAGGAAAGGTCTCGAAGCAGCGGGTCTTGACGTAGACGGGGTCATTGCCGACGCCCAGGTGACTGCCGGCCGCCAGCGCCCAGAGGCCATGGACCCGGCTGGAGAGGACGCCCAGGGTCCAGGCGTCGTCCAGGGCGATGGCGATCAGCTTGTTGTCGGGCAGGATGCCCTGATCCAGGAAGACGAAGGTGCGGTGTTTGGCAGTTTCGACGGTGGCGATGTAGCGGGACAGGCCGGCGAGTTGCCAGCGCAATTTCGGATTGGTCTCACCGAAGAGCCACCAATTGTCCTTTCTACTTTGGCGCTTGTTTTGGTCTCGCTCGGGTTTCACTCGCTCCAGTACGCGCTGATAGACCTCCGGAAAGCGCGATCGGACCTCCTCCGCACTCAGATCGAACAGGTCGATCACCATGACGCCACGCGAGGTCTGCGTCAGATCGCGGCCGTTCAAGTAGGCACGGATGTGGCGATCCAGACCAGGCACCCGCCCTAAGCCCAAGTTGGCGGCTTCATCCGGAGTGACGATGAACCCGGCACCGTGGAGTTTGACCCCAGGGTTGCTGATATCCCGATTTGCCCGCAACGCTACCGCCGCGGCCACGTTCGCCCCAATCGTCAGGTCCGCATGGATCACCCCTTCGCTACGCTCAAGATCCACGTCCAGCCCCTCGCCCCGGCCGCTGCGCTCGGCCACTACCTTGTCGATCACCCCGGGCCAGTCGCCCGCCTCCCCTACGGTCATGCCGATGCGCACCGCGGCCCCGTCGGCCGTGTCCACCCAGGGGTGGTCCGGGACGGCATAGATCAGCGACAGGGGTTGGGCGGCAGTGAGGTGCCGCTCCAGCACCCGCCGGTTGAAGGTCTGGCGCAGGCTGTTGGTGGTGATGAAGCCGAAGCGCCGCAGGGCCCCGGTGCGGGTCAGCTCGGCGGCCTGTTCCCACCAGTACATGACGTAATCGGCCGACTCCGGGACCGTGGACCAGACGCCGCGCAGGGCCTCGACATAGCCGTCGCCCAGGGTGCGGCGCATCGGGCCGGCACCGATGAAGGGCGGATTCCCCACCACAAAATCCGCCGCCGGCCACACCGCCCGCCGCGGGTTGACATAGCGCTCCTGCGGCACCTGGGCGCTCTCGTCCGGGACCGCCTCCCCGGTAACCGGGTGGGGCTTGAAGGTGCGCCCGTCCCAGCGCGTAACCGGGCGCCCGGCCGCGTCGGTGACCCACTCCATGCGGTCAGAGTCGAGCACCGCGTCGCGGCACTGGATGTTGCGGAAGTCGCGGATCACGGGCTCCGGCGGGTTCACGGCGCCGTGGGTCCGGAAGTGCCATTGCAGGTAGCCGATCCACAGGACCGTCTCGGCGATGGCGGCGGCGCGGGGGTTGAGCTCCAGGCCGAGCAGTTGGTGGGGGTCGACGCTGATGCCCTCCATGGCCATGAGCAGTTGGCGCTCACCGAGCGATTCCAGGGTGTCCAGGACCTCGCCCTCCAGGCGTTTCAAGTGTTCCAGCGTCACGTAGAGAAAGTTGCCGGAGCCGCAGGCGGGGTCGAGGACCCGGATGTTGGCCAGGCGGACCTGGAAGGCGCTGACCAGTTTGACGGCCTCCTGGTCCTTGCCCTGTTCGTGCAGGATGAAGGCGGCGCCGTGGACCGCGGTCCATTCATCGCGCAGGGGATTGATCACGGTGGGCAGGACCAGGCGCTCGACGTATGAACGGGGGGTGTAATGGGCGCCGAGCTGGTGGCGCTCGCGCGGGTCCAGGGCGCGCTCCAGCAGGGTGCCGAAGATGGCGGGCTCGACCTGGCGCCAGTCGGCCTTGCCCGCGTCGATCAGGAGATCGAGCTGGTCGCGGTCGAGCGGCAGGGCCTGGCCCTGGGCGAAGAGCCCGCCGTTGAAGCGCGGCACCCGCTCGCGCAGGATGATGGAGAAGGCGGCGCCCGCGTTCATGTCCCGCCACAGGTGTTCGGTGAGCGGGACGAATTGCGCGGGGTCGGCCCGCACCGAGCGCAGCAGGTCGGTGAAGCCCTGGTGCGGGAGCAGCCCGATGTCCTCGGCAAACAGGGTGAAGAGGCAGCGGATGAGGAAGGCGGCGGTGACCTGCGGCGGGTGGCCGGCGGCCTCCAGCGAGAGGGCGAGGCGCGCCAGCCGGGCGGCGATGTCGCGGGTGACGCGGGCGGCGTGGCGGCTGGGGTCGAGGCTCAGAGGATCGAGCCAGAGGGCGCGGAGCCGAGCGCGGATCTCAGGGCGGCGGAGATCCTCCAGACGGATGCGGTGCGAGCGCGGGTCCGGGTAGGGGATGTAGGCCCCGCCGCTGCGGCTGAACTCGCTGTAGAGTTCGATGCTGCGCCCCACGTCGACCACCACGACGAAGGGCGGGCGGCCCTCGGGCGGCGGCAGGGCGCGCACATACTGCACCGCCTGGCCGTGGGCGCGCAGCATGGCCTTGTCCCAGCCGCCGGTGTCGAGTGTCAGGCCGGTCTGTTTGCACTCCAGCACATAGCAGGCGCGCCGATAGAGGTCGATGAAGCCCTGGCTCTGGGTGCCGTCGCCGTGCTGGAAGATGACCCGGTGCTCGAAGCAGTAGGCGTTCTCCTGGGTGTCGCCGCGCGCCGGGTCCGGCTGGGGCAGGCCGAGCAGGGTGCACAGCTCGGTCAGGAAGAGCTGGTAGTTGGCCCGCTCGGTGCCGGTGGCGGCGGACCAGCGGGCGATGAAGGCGTCGATCAGTTCAGGGGCGAGGCCGTCGCCGGGGGCTGGGTCGTCTAGGGCGGGCGGCAGCGGGGTGTCTTCCATGGGCGGGGCTCTCGGGGCGCGGGGGATGGGGAACGGGGTTGGTCGGTGGCTGCGGCCTTGGTCAGCGCTGCGGCCGAGACGCTGCCCAGTGGCGATGGATAATAACCGGGGCGCGGCGGATCGACCAACCCTCTCGGGTTCGACCAGGGGTCTTGCGCCCGGACCCGCTTGGCAACCGGGCACACTTGCATCAGACTTCACGCGCAGCCACGCGTGTCAGACCGACCGACCAACAGCCGACCAGATGATCATGAATTGTGGTCAAATAGAGGCCCATGCACACCCCAATCCATCCCCGCCGCAGACCCTGGGCGCGCCTGTTGGCGGCCCTGCTGATCGCCATCGCGGGCGCGGCGCCCCTCGCCGCCCCGGGGTCGGCCCCGGCGCTCGGACCGGCATTCGCAAAAACGAACGTCGGCGAGCAGGACAAGGACCCGGCATTTGACCTGGCGCTGCGCGCCCGCTCCCCGAACCAACTCGTGGCCGCCGCCGCCCGCTATGAAAACGGCGACGGGGTCACCCAGAACACCCGCAAAGCCGTGCAGCTCTATTGCAAGGCGGCGGCCAAGGGGGAGACGCAGGCGGCGGTACGGCTCGGTCAGATCTACGCCTTCGGACGCGGCATCTACCGCGATCAGGACCTGGCGGCAGCCTGGTTCCAGGCGGCGGCGGGCAAGCGCGATGTGATCGCGCTACGCCTGCTCAAGGTCCTGAAGGTGGAGGGCAAGACCAAGCGTGAAACCGAATGTCTGCTCGACCCGCCCCTGCCCCCGGCCGCGCGCTTCGCCTCCCGTCCACATCCGGCCAAGGGCCAGGTGGCCTCACTGGTGCGCAAGCTGGCCCCCCAATACCAATTGGACCCGGAGTTGGTCCTGGCCCTCATCGAGGCGGAATCCAATTTCAACCCGCGCGCCCTGTCGCCCAAGAATGCCCAGGGGCTGATGCAGCTCATCCCCGCGACCGCGGAGCGCTTCGGGGTCCGGGACGCCTGGGACCCGGAGCAGAACCTGCGCGGGGGCATGGCCTATCTGCGCTGGCTGCTGGCCCGCTTCAAGGGTGATGTGCAACTCGCCCTGGCCGGTTACAACGCCGGCGAGGGGGCCGTAGAGCGCCACGGCGGCATCCCGCCCTACGCCGAGACCCGCGCCTATGTGAGTCACATCATCGCGCGGATCAACTGAGCGGTTAGGGAATGCTCATCGCGTCGTTGTCGTTGTCGTTGTCGTAATCGAGGTTATCGTAGTGCCCCGGATTCCCTCGCATGCCGAATCGCATCGCTTCTCGGATTACGACAACGACAACGACAACGATTGTGTTTCACTTGTTCTTGACTCGTTACCTATCCCTTCATAAATAATCCGCCTTCGTAAAGTCAAAGCTCAGCTCGGTACTCGGCATCTGCAGATAATTGCCCTGCAGGAAGTCGGGCCGGCAATTCCACACCCGCCCGACGGTCTCCGGGTCCTCGATGCCGGCGGCGATCACGGCGATGCCCTGATCGCGCAAGCCGCGCACGATCCCGCTCAATTCGCCCTGTTCGGTATTGGTCAGGGTGTGGAAGGAGAGCTTGGCGAGGTTCACCGCCAGCTCCGCCAGCAGTTGCACCTCGGCCGGGGTGCCGGCGCAATTGGCGATGCAGACCTGGATGCCGTACTTACGCAGATTGACCATCAGCGCCTTGGACAGCTCCACGTCATGGCAGACGTCGGCGATCTGAAACTCCAGCAAGGGCCGCAGCCGCACCAGATTGCGCTGGACGATCTGGTCACGGAACCACGGGAGCCAATGGGGGGCGGCGACCGAGGCCACCGCCTGGTGGACCAGCAGGCGCAACCGCGGGTGGACCACCCGCTGGATGTCCATCACGTCCAGGGCCTGCTGGATCACCCACCGGTCGATGGCCGGCATGAGCCCGCAGCGCTCCGCCACCGGCAGGAAGTCATTGGGCGGTATGTGCTCGCCGTCCGGGGCGCGCAGGCGCAACTGCGCCTCGTAGAGTTCCCCGGCCTCCTGACCCAGACAGACGATGGGCTGGAACAGGAGCATCAGCCCCCGGTGGGGAATCGCGTCCTCCAGCAGGGCGCGGATCTGGGCATCCTCATCGAGCGCCGGCCCGATCGCCACGGCCGGCGCCCAGCGGCGCGACCGGTTACCCCCGTCCAGGCGCGCCACCATGGCTGCCTTCTGGCCGCGGGAGATCATGGTGACGGCATCATCCGCCGGGGGCGAAAAGAGTCCGATCCCAATACTGAGGGTGGTCCCGGCGGCGACCCCGGCCGCCGCCTCGCCCGGGGGTTCGCCCGGCGCCCCCGGATCGATGAGCGAGCCGCGCAGCCGCTCCGCCAACTCGGTGAGCGCCCGGGTATCGTCGCGCCGGGCGAGCAGGGCGTAGCTGAAATCCCCGAGGCGGGTGGCACTCTCCTCCGAGGTCATGTGCTTGCACAGGCGCAGTTCCAATTGGCGCAGCAGCCGCTCGGTCCCCTCGACCCCCAGCCGATCCAGGGTCTCCTGGGGTGAGTCGATCTCAATCTGCAACAGACCGCAGCCGTCCCCCGGCGGACTGGGGCTGCGGACACAGCGGTCCAGTTGGCGCAGAAAGAGGTCCTTCTGGAGCAGGCCGGTGGCCGCATCGCGCCGATTGACCGCCTGGCGGCGCTCGCGCAGCCAGCGGCTCATGCGGATGCGGTGGTCGATGGACTCGATCAGCAGCTTGCGCTGCACCGGCTTGGCGATGAAGCTGTCACCGCCCAGGCGCAGGGCGTCCATCTGCTTGTCGAGATCGCGCTCGGAGGAGAGAAAGATGATGGGCAGGTCGAAAAACTCGTCCTGGTCACGGATGATCGCGGTGAGTTCATCCCCGTTGGCACCGGGCATATAGAGATCCATCAGCACCAGGTCCGGGCGGAAGTCGCGGATGGCCTCCAGGACTTTGAGCGGCTCCCCCAACACGCGCGGTTCCAGCCCCGAGTTACGCAGCAACAGGGCGACATATTTCGCCTGGGCGGGATCATCCTCCACCACCAGCACCCGGTAGCGCTCGGCACTGCCGATACCACTGATCTGAATCACCTTCTGGGCCAGGTCCGCGGCCGTGACCGGGGCCATGTAGAGGCCCTGGGCGCCCGCGCGCCGGGCCTGCAGGCGGGTCTCGATGTCGTCCGCCGCGGCGATACACAGGAGTTCCGGGCGGGGCACGGCCTCCCGCATCAGGGCCTGGATGAAGGACTCCAGCGCGGTGCCGGGCGGCAGCCGCCCCAACTCCAGGATCAGGACCGCAGGGGAGGCCTGCCGGGCCGCGCCAACGAGGGCGTCCGGTGACTCGAAGATCTGGAGTTTCAGGCCCTTCTGGTTGAGGATCGAGCCCAGGTCCAGGCCCAGGACCGAATCGGCGCCCAGGTAGTAGACCCGGTTGTTCGGCGCCGCGTGGGTAGACGGATTGAACATCTGGCGAATCTCTAGTTATTTGGCTGACCGATTGCCCGCGGGCCGACCCGGCACGGGCGGTCACGGGCCGACGGGGGCGCCCCGCGGGAAACTGCTTGCGTCCACAATTGTGTAAGGTAGCGCGAATCCAAGCCCCTTGCTCGTCCGCCGGTCACATCCGCAAGCCCCGGGGCGGGACGCCGCAGTTGAAATCCGCCGGGCATTTGGTTAGGTTCGTCGCGCCGAACCTCCTGGTGATGTCCGACCGAGGTCGGACTGAGAGAGTCCCTATGTGAACCTGACCCGGATCATGCCGGCGCAGGAAGGCAGGCGAACCCCGCCGGATCACCCGCAGTGCCTGCGGCCCCGCGGTGCGTTCGTCACTGCCTTCCGGCCCGCCACCCGCGACCAAGCGCCGCCCCGGCAGCGGCTTCGATGATACACAGAACCGGCGCCGGCACGCGCCCGCCTGCCCCTCGAGGACACCCATGAGCGCAATTGCGAACGAATTCATCCAGCAGACGACCCGGCTGTCGAACGAGGTTACCCAGCCCTTCCCCAACTCCCGCAAGGTCTATGTCCAGGGGTCGCGGCCCGACGTGCAGGTACCCATGCGCGAGGTCACCCTGACCGCCACCCACGGCACCCAGGCGGACGAGGAGAACCCGCCGGTCTTCCTCTACGACACCTCCGGACCCTATACCGACCCCGGGGTGCCGATCGACCTGCTGGCCGGTCTGCCGGCCCTGCGCACCCCCTGGATCACGGAGCGCGGCGACACCGAGCAACTCGCCGCGCCCAGTTCGCACTTCGGCCGCCGCCGCCAGGACGACGCGGCGCTCAACCACCTGCGCTTCGAGCACCTGCGCACCCCGCGCCGCGCCGCCGCTGGACAGAATGTCACCCAACTGCACTATGCCCGCGCCGGGATCGTCACCCCCGAGATGGAATATTGCGCCATCCGCGAGAATCTGCGCCTGGACGAACTGCGCCGCGACCCCCGCTACGCCCGACTCCTGCGCCAACACCGCGGCCAGTCATTCGGTGCCGCCCTGCCGGAAACGATCACGCCCGCCTTCGTGCGCGACGAGGTCGCCCGCGGCCGGGCCATCATCCCGGCCAATATCAATCACCCGGAACTGGAGCCCATGATCATCGGGCGCAATTTCCGGGTGAAGATCAACACCAACATCGGCAACTCGGCGGTCACCTCATCCATCGCCGACGAGGTGGAGAAGATGGTCTGGTCGGCCCGCTGGGGCGGCGACACCCTGATGGATCTCTCCACCGGCAAGAACATCCATGAGACCCGCGAGTGGATCCTGCGCAATGCCCCGATGCCCATCGGCACCGTGCCTATTTATCAGGCCCTGGAGAAGGTCGAGGGCCGCCCGGAGGAACTCACCTGGGAGCTCTTCCGCGATACGCTGATCGAGCAGGCCGAGCAGGGGGTGGACTACTTCACCATTCATGCCGGGGTCCTGTTGCGCTATGTCCCGCTCACCGCCGATCGCCTGACCGGCATCGTCTCGCGCGGCGGCTCCATCATGGCCAAGTGGTGCCTGGCCCATCACCAGGAGAACTTCCTCTATACCCATTTCGAGGAGACCTGCGAGATCCTCAAGGCCTATGACGTCGCCTTCAGCCTGGGCGACGGACTGCGCCCCGGCTCCATCGCCGACGCCAACGACGCGGCTCAGTTCGCCGAATTGGAGACGCTGGGCGATCTGACGCGGATTGCCTGGCAGCACGATGTGCAGGTCATGATCGAGGGCCCCGGCCATGTCCCCTTGCAGATGATCAAAGAGAACATGGACAAGGAGTTGGCCGACTGCTTCGAGGCCCCCTTCTATACCCTGGGGCCGCTCATCACCGACATCGCCCCCGCCTATGACCATATCACCTCCGGTATCGGCGCCGCCAACATCGGCTGGTACGGCACCGCCATGCTCTGCTATGTGACGCCCAAGGAGCATCTGGGACTGCCGACCAAAGAGGACGTGCGCGACGGCATCGTGACGTACAAGATCGCCGCCCACGCGGCGGATCTCGCCAAGGGCCTGCCCGGCGCCCAGGTGCGCGACAATGCACTGTCCAAGGCGCGCTTTGAATTCCGCTGGGACGACCAGTTCAATCTCTCGCTCGACCCCGAGCGGGCACGCGAATTCCACGACCAGACCATGCCCCACGAGTCGCACAAGGTGGCCCACTTCTGCAGCATGTGCGGCCCCCATTTCTGCGCCATGCGTATCACCCAGGACGTGCGTGACTATGCTGAGAAGCATCGCCTCGATGACCTGGAGATCGCCATTGCCGAGGGGATGAAGGAGAAGGCGCAGGAATTCGTGCAGGAG
This sequence comes from Candidatus Thiodictyon syntrophicum, assembly GCF_002813775.1. Taxonomy (NCBI): domain Bacteria; kingdom Pseudomonadati; phylum Pseudomonadota; class Gammaproteobacteria; order Chromatiales; family Chromatiaceae; genus Thiodictyon; species Candidatus Thiodictyon syntrophicum. Next base: position 2,774,183 of record NZ_CP020370.1, on the reverse strand, counting down.
GGGGCCAGGATCTACCAGGAGGTCTGATTTTACCACCCGCGTGACAGCGCTCCAGAGACCGGCCAAGTCATCCCGTAGGATGGATAGAGCGCAGCGAAACCCATCGTTGGCGCTGCGCCGCAAGCATCGCCGCGTGGGCCTCGATCATCGTTCCGGCCACTTCGGTCGGGACGAGGTCGCTGGTCCGCACAGCGGACCCTACGGGCGCGGCGCCATCCCGTCGGGTCCGCTGTGCGGACCGCGCGCGCCGGCCGCGACGACGATCAAGGCCGCCGCGTGAGACCACAAGCAAAGGCTGAGGTATCGAGCAATGACCAGCACCGCCGCGAACCTGACCCCCATACGCCGCCACCGCTACACGGTCGCGGACTATTACCGCATGGCCGAGGTCGGCATCCTCGCGCCCGACGCACGGGTCGAACTGATCGACGGGGAGGTCATCGAAATGCCGCCGATTGGGGCACCCCATGCGAGTACCGTGACCGAGGTCCAGCGAACGCTGGAGCGTGCGGTAGGCGACGCGGCGATCGTACGCGTGCAGAACCCGATCCACCTGGGCCGCCACGACGAGCCGCAGCCGGATCTGGCCCTGGTCACCCCGCCCGCATCCAAGTATCGCCTGCGCCATCCCCGGCCAGGGGACGTCCTGCTGCTGATCGAGGTCGCCGACACCACGCTGCGCTTCGACCGGGACGTCAAACTCGGCCGCTATGCCCGGGTCGGCATCCCCGAGGTCTGGTTGCTGGATGTGAAGGCCCGCACGCTCCAGCGCTTTCGCGGACCGGGTTCGACGGGTTACGCGGCATCCGAGCAGATTGCCGACCTCACCCTGCCTATTCCCGGCTTAGAGTCCCTCCGGATCGACATCTCCAATCTGTGGTGAAAGAACCTGTACCCTACAACCCTATCCCGGCTAATGGCCATGAAAGCTCGTCCGTCACCGCGGGATGTGAAAGTGCCTTGTGGGAGCGGTCTCCGGCCGCGATGCGGCGCCGCGACGAACTCCGATGCTACCTTACCGCTTGGCCCATCGCGGCTGAAGCCGCTCCCACAGCGTCGCTGCGCGACTTTCACGTAAAGCATCGGCCCCCGGCCGTGGGGTGCAACCACCTCTCGCGGGCCAGACGCGCTATGCTTGGCGCACCCGATTTCACCAAGCCCGGCGCGCCCATGCGCACCTGACGAGACAGCACGCCACCGGAGACCGTCGATGCGCCAACCGTATCGGATCGAAGCCATCGCCTTGCACCAGCGAGGGACGCCACGAATGGGCCTGTTTCGCCGCCCAGCAGGCGGGGGAGAAGGCGGTCAAGGCATTGCACCTGTCGCTGGGGCAGGAGTCATGGGGGCAGGTCATTGCCCGCCTGCTCCGTGACCTTCCCGTTGAAGTCCCGGCCGAGTTGGTCGACAAGGGCCGGGTCCTCGACAATTTCTATATCGCCACCCGTTATGCCAACGGCCATGCGGAGGGCGCCCCCGTCGAGCACTATGGCCCCCTTCAAAGTGGAGACGCTATTCGCTATGCCAGTGAGATCCTTGGATTCGTCCGTGCTGCGATGGCCGAACCGCGCGGCGGTTGACGCCGCGGCACGCCGTTGGGCGGAAACGCAGCGGGCACTGCACCCTGAGCTTAAAAAGCTAGGGTATTTCGGCTCCTATGCCCGGGGCAATTGGGGTGTGGGCAGTGACCTGGACCTGATTGCACTGGTGTCCCATGGCAAGCGTCCATTCGGGCAAAGGGCCATGGATTGGGACCTGGACCCGCTACCGGTCCCGGCAGAGATTCTCGTCTACACCGAAAGTGAGTGGGCGCGCCTTGAACAGGAGGGCGGGCGCTTCTTCACCACCGTTACGGCGGAAACGGTCTGGATCTGAGCTTCCATGCGACATCAGGTTGAGCGACGGCCGCGCCTTGACTGATCGACACCATCTGGCTGCTGTCAGGACGCCGCGCCGAGGGCAGCAACCGCCTCCCGCCAGACCTGCGGATCGCCCAGCCGCACCGCCGCGTCGGCACCCAGGTTCTCCAACAGGCAGCCGAGCAGGTTGATCCGGTCCTCGTCACTCCAGAACAGTCGGCCGTCGATCAGCTCGATCTTCTCCGGGGTCCGTTCAAAATAGCGCGACTCGATCTCCTCCCGGCTCCAGGCACGACCCTCGCGTTGGATGTTCCAGTCGTCATAGGTCATGGTCTTGCACTCTTCAGCCTCCGACCCGGTCCAAGACCGCCGGCAGCGCCGCGGTCGTGCCCCGCAGCACCTGGTCCAATCCGTATTCGCGGAAGATGTCAGTGGCACGCTCGGCCTGCTCCCGGGTGGGGGTCGGCGTGTCCTTGAGCGTATAGGTCATCCCCATGTCGTCCCATTTGTGCTCGCCCATCTTGTGGAACGGCAGCACCTCCACCCGCTCGACATTGGAGAGGCCGGCGACGATCTTCGCGACGGCGCGGATGTTGTCCTCACCGTCGGTCAGCCCCGGGACCAGCACGAAACGCACCCAGACCGGCAGCCGCCGCGCCTCCAGGCGGCGGGCGAAGTCGAGTGTGGGTTGCAGGCCGGCGCCGGTGACGCGCTGATAGAGGGCGGGCAGCCCGGACTTGATGTCGAGCAGGACCAGGTTCGTATGGTCCAGCAGTGAATCCGGCGCACGCATACCGCCGTAGCCGCTGGTGTCGATCGCCGTGTGCAGTCCCATCTTCTTGCAGCCCTTGAGCAGCGCCTCGGTGAAGGCCGGCTGCACCAGCGGCTCACCGCCGCTGATGGTCACACCGCCGCGGGTGTGAACGAGATAGGGTTTGTATTGCGCGATCTCCGCCAACAGTGCCGCGCTGGAGGTCAGCTTGCCATTGCTGAGCTTGGTGGCGTCCGGGTTATGGCAATAGGAGCAGGTCAGCCGACAGCCGGCCACGAACACCACAAAGCGCACGCCGGGACCATCCAGGGTCCCGGCGGTCTCCACGGAGTGGACGTAACCGTCCACCGCACTCGGATCAGGCACAGCAGCCATGGAAGGTGCGGTTGATGACGTCGAGCTGTTGCTCGCGCGTCAGCCTGACGAAGTTGACCGCGTATCCCGACACCCGGATGGTGAGTTGGGGATACTTCTCCGGGTGCTCCATGGCATCCAGGAGGGCCTCGCGCTCCAGCACATTGACATTGATGTGCTGGGCGCCGTTGCTGTGCGGGTTCAGGCCGAAATAGGTGTCCAGCAAGCCGGTGAGATTGGCCACCCGGTCGCCTTCCGTGCGCCCGAGCGCGCTGGGGATGATCGAGAAGGTGTAGGAAATCCCGTCCTGGGCATGGCGGTAATCGAGCTTGGCCACCGACGACATGGAGGCCAGAGCGCCCTTCATGTCACGCCCGCTCATCGGGTTGGCACCCGGTGCAAAGGGCTCACCCTTCTTGCGCCCGTCCGGTGTCGCCCCGGTCTTCTTGCCATACACCACATTGGAAGTGATGGTCAGGATCGACTGGGTATGCATGGCGTTGCGGTAGGCCGGGATCTTCTTGAGCTTCTCCATGAAGGCCTCGGTCAACCACCGGGCGATCGAGTCCACCCGCTCGTCATTGTTACCGAAGCGCGGCGGATCACCCTCGATGATGAAGTCCTGGGCCAGACCATTCTCGTCGCGCACCGCCGTCACCTTGGCGTATTTGATCGCCGCCAGGGAGTCGGCCACCACGGACAGGCCCGCCATCCCGCAGGCCAGCGTGCGCAGGACCTCCTTGTCGTGCAGCGCCATCTCCAGGCGCTCGTAGGAATACTTGTCATGCATATAATGGATGACGTTGAGCGCGCCGACATAGGTGCGGGCCAGCCAGTCCATCATCGGCAGGAAGTGCGATATCACCTCGTCGTAGTCCAGCACGTCGGAGGAGATCGGTTCCAGGGCGGGCCCGATCTGTTCGCCGGACAATTCGTCGCGCCCGCCGTTCAGGGCATAGAGCATGCACTTGGCGAGGTTGGCGCGGGCACCGAAGAACTGCATCTGCTTGCCGATGCGCATGGGCGACACACAGCAGGCGATGCCGTAGTCATCGCCCCAGAAGCCGCGCATGAGGTCGTCGTTCTCGTACTGAATGGACGAGGTGCGGATGGAGGTCAGGGCGCAGAAGTCCTTGAAGCCCTGCGGCAGCGCATGGGACCAGAGCACGGTCAGGTTCGGCTCCGGCGCGGCCCCCAGAGTATCGAGCGTGTGCAGGAAGCGGAAGGACGACTTGGTCACCAGGGTGCGGCCGTCCGCGCACATGCCGCCGATGGACTCGGTGACCCAGGTCGGATCGCCAGAGAACAGTGCGTCATAGTCCGGGGTGCGTAGGAACTTCACCAGCCGCAGCTTGATCACGAACTGGTCGAACAGGGCCTGCGCCTCAGCCTCGGTGATGCGATGTGCCGCCAGATCCCGCTCCACATAGATGTCGAGGAAGGTCGAGGTGCGCCCCAGCGACATGGCGGCGCCGTTCTGCTCCTTGATCGCGCCAAGATAGCCGAAATACAGCCACTGGATGGCCTCTTGGGCGGTATTGGCCGGCCCGGAAATGTCGTAGCCGTACTTGGCCGCCATTCCCTTCAGGTCTTTCAGAGCCCGGATCTGGTCACTCAGTTCCTCACGCTCGCGGATCACCTCCTCAGCCATGCGGGCCTTGTCCGAGGTGTCTTTCTGCTCCTCGCGCTCGGCGATCAGGCGATCCACACCGTAGAGGGCGACACGGCGGTAATCGCCGATGATCCGGCCGCGGCCATAGGCGTCCGGCAGACCGGTGATGATGCCGGACTTGCGCACCGCACGCATCTCGGAGGTATAGGCGTCGAACACGCCCTGGTTGTGGGACTTGCGATAGCGCCCGAAGATCTCCTGGATCGAGGGGTCGATCTTGTAGCCGTAGGCCTTGAGGCCGTCGACCACCATCTTTACCCCACCGACCGGCATGATGGCCCGCTTGAGCGGCTTGTCGGTCTGGAGGCCGACGATGGACTCAAGCGCGGAGTCGATATAGCCCGCGTCATGCGACATCAGGTCGGACGGGACCTTGGTGTCGGCATCGAGCACCCCGCCCTTCTCGAATTCCGCCTTGCGCAGTTCCATGACCCGCGCCCACAGTGCCTTGGTCGCCTTGGAGGCGCCGGCGAGAAAGGCGTGATCGCCGGTGTAGGGCGTGACATTACGGATGATGAAGTCGCGCACGTCGATCTCGTGCTGCCAGGGTCCGGCGGTGAAACCGTCCCAGGACTCCTCGGGCGTGTTGCCTTGGCCCCAGGTTTGATCGCCGCGGGCAAGGGCGGCATTCTGGAAATCACGGGTGGTCATCGGTGGTTCCTCTTCTCTCTTTGTTGTTGGATCGCGAGGCCGCGGGACAGGCAGACCGTCGACGGGGCAACAGCGCCCGCCGCAGCGGAAACAGCCTTCCCCGGGCCGGGGTAGTCGATTGCTGTCCGGTTTCTGGTTGGTATTCGCAGGACCGGCGGGCGGCAGAAAATGGTCGTTCGTAGACTAGATAAGGGATCGCGGGCCCTGGTTCAAGGATATACCCGGGCAACGCCGGGGAAGCGCGTGAACATGAGGCTCCGATTGCAGGCTGTGACGGCCCAGGTGGCCTTGATCATAAGGTCCGCGTCGCCGCGCCTTTGATCACGACCGCCCTCCCGCGTTGCGGAGAGGATCGGGGTGAAACAGCGATAACGGTGATTTCGTCGTTCTCGTACGCTTGTGGTAATAGTATCAGATATGCAGATGTTGTGCCAGCGTCATCGCGGCAAGGTCTGACTGATTGGAATCAACAGCACCGTCTCGGTGCAAATCAAACCAGGGTGTCGCCTGTCGGATACCCGACAAGGTGCCTTGTCTTGTCGGATATCCAACAGGAACGGATCGGGGACAATGACCAGGAACAGGCAGTCCGGTGGGCGGCGGCGCGGCGCACGCATTGTCCGGTTGAATTAGGATGACACTAAACGATGACTGATCTGTTACGCGCCGCCGACCTTCGTCATTATATCGGCCAGGTTGCCGACGGCGACGCTGCTGGTCCGCACAGCGGACCCTACGGGCTCGCGGGTGATATCCGTCGCGGCCGGGCCTACCCTCACGCCCTTCCGGGGACTTCCAACTCCACCAACCCCTTGATGGACTCCACCATGCGATCGGCGCCCTCCTGCGCCGCGGTGCGGATCAGCGTCTCAAAGGGCCGCATGAGCAGACTCAGGCGTTTGAGATCAAGGCTTAAGATCAGACGCGTGTGCGCGGGCGCATCGACCCCGTCCGCCTCGAGCGGCACCGGCTCCAGCGCGTAGCGGATGCGGTAGCGCTCGCCGAGTTCCAGGAACTCCAGACATTGGAGCGGCTCCAGAGTGACGATCTTGAAGGTGGTGTCGGTGCGCCGACCCTGGTCCACGCGCACCTGGCGCCCGGTGCTGCCGACGCAGACGGGCCCCGGCGAGAGCAGCTCCAGGCACTCGACCTCCGGCGACCAGCGTTGGTAGTTCTTGAAGAAATCCAAGACGACGAAACTGAAGACCGGCTCGGCAGGCCTCTCGATCAGGATGTCGGCACAGGCACTGATCACGATGGGGGTGCGGCTCGCGGTGGATGGCGGGGGCGGGAGATTAACAGGCTTGTGACCGGGGCGGAAGTCTTATCGTCAACCCGCCGCGGGCGCGGCGGTTGACAATGGCCCCGGGCCCGCTAGCATGGCAGGCCCTTGACCCCCGGCCGCAACCGCCGCCGTGGGGCCTGCTGCTTGCGGCATCGCTGGTGCACCCCCGCACCCGCCGCCCGTCCGGATCCTGCCATGCCCGAGAGCCATCCCCCGCCACGCCACGACTGGACCATCGACGAGGTCGAGCGCCTCCTCTGCCAGCCCTTCAACGACCTGTTGCTCCAGGCCCAGACGACCCACCGCGCCCGCTTCGCACCCAACCGGGTCCAGGTCAGCACGCTCTTGAGCATCAAGACCGGGGCCTGCCCGGAGGACTGCGCCTACTGCGCCCAGAGCGCGGGGCATGACACCGGCCTGCCGCGGGAGTCCCTGTTGCCTGTCGCGGCGGTGATCGCCGCCGCCGCGGCCGCCAAGGCGCAGGGGGCCACCCGCTTCTGCATGGGCGCGGCCTGGCGCAACCCGACGGACCGCAACCTGGAGCAGGTGATCGGCATGGTCGCGGCCGTCCACGACCTGGGGCTTCAGACCTGCGTGACCCTGGGGATGCTGACCGCCGAGCAGGCCCGGCGGCTAAAATCGGCCGGGCTCGACTACTACAACCACAACCTGGACACCTCCCCCGAGTTCTACGGCCAGGTCATCAGCACCCGGACCTATCAGGACCGCCTGGCGACCCTGGGCCATGTGCGCGCCGCCGGGCTCAAGACCTGCAGCGGCGGCATCCTGGGGATGGGTGAATCGCGCCGCGACCGCGCCTCGCTCCTGTGCCAACTCGCCAACCTGCCGGCCCATCCGGAGTCGGTGCCCATCAACCTGCTGGTCCAGGTCGAGGGCACCCCGCTCTTCGGTACCGCCCCCCTGGACCCGCTGGAGTTCGTGCGCACCGTCGCCGCCGCCCGCTGCCTGATGCCCGCCTCCTATGTGCGGCTCTCCGCCGGACGCGCCCAGATGAGCGACGAACTCCAGGCCCTGTGCTACTTCGCCGGGGCCAACTCGGTTTTCTATGGCGAGCAATTGCTCACCACCCCCAACGCGGGGGCCGACCGCGACCGGGCACTGTTCGAGCGCCTGGGGCTCGCCTTCGAGGAACTGGCGCCGGAGCGCGACGAACCCGGGGCCTGTCAGCGGATCGACCGGGCCCCGGATGCCGCCTTAGTCACGCAACATAGGGTTTGATCCTAAGATCCACAGATGGACACAGATGAACACAGATTTTCTCCACATTGTCATGAACTCCTTGCTATTGCCAAGATCACCGACAAGCTGAGTCCCCGGCCAAGCGTAAGTCAATGAATAATCTGTGATCATCTGTGTTCATCTGTGGATAACTGCTCTTTCTAGGATGATCGAAACCTGATGGCAGCGCCCGACCTGACCGCCGAACTGGACCGCCTGCGCGCCGCCGGTCTCTACCGGCGCCGCCGCGTCCAGGACGGTCCCCAGCGGCCCCATGGCCGCACCGACGGGCGGTCGCTGGTCAATTTTTGCAGCAACGATTACCTGGGGCTCGCCAACCACCCGGAGGTGATCGCCGCCCTGCAACAGGGTGCCGCGCGCTGGGGGGTGGGCAGCGGCTCCGCCCACCTGGTGAACGGTCACAGCGCCGCCCACCAGGCACTGGAGGAGGACCTGGCCGAGTTCACCGGACGGCCCCGGGCGCTGCTCTTCTCCACCGGCTATATGGCCAACCTGGGGGTGATCGCGGCGCTGAGCGGGCGTGGCGATACGGTCTTCGAGGACCGGCTCAACCACGCCTCGCTCCTGGACGGCGCCCTGCTCGCCCGCGCCCGGCTGCGCCGCTACCCCCACGCCGACGCCGCCGCGCTCGAGCGCCTGGCGCAGCGCGCCGCGCCCCGCCTGATCGCCACCGACGGCGTCTTTAGTATGGACGGGGACCTGGCCCCCCTGCCCGCCCTGGCCCAGGTTGCGCGCCAGGCCGACGCCTGGCTGCTGGTGGACGATGCCCACGGGCTGGGCGTCCTGGGTCGGGAGGGGCGCGGCAGCCTGGACCACTGCGGCCTCGACGCCGCCGCGGTACCGATCCTCATGGGCACCCTGGGCAAGGCCTTCGGGACCTTCGGCGCCTTCGTCGCGGGCAGCGAGGCCCTGATCGAGACCCTGATCCAGCACGCCCGCCCCTATATCTATACCACCGCCACCCCGCCGGCCCTGGCCGCGGCGACCCGCGTGAGTCTGGCCCTGGCGCGCCGGGAGGAGTGGCGGCGTGAGCGCCTGGGCACCCTCATCGGGCGCCTGCGCGCGGGCGCCGCGCAACTCGGACTGTCGCTCGCGGACTCGCCGACCCCCATCCAACCGCTGCTCGCCGGCAGCGCCGAGCGGGCGCTGGCCTGGAGTGCCGCCCTGGAATCCGCCGGCCTGCTGGTCACCGCCATCCGCCCGCCCACGGTCCCGGTGGGCACGGCGCGGCTGCGCATCACCCTGAGCGCGGCCCATACCGACACCGACCTGGAGCGCCTGCTCGAGGCCTTGGCCGGATTGCCCGGGGTCAGGGACGGGCCAGGCGCGTCGTTGTCGTTGTCGTTGTCGTAATCGAGGTTATCGTAGCGCTCCGGATTCTCGCGCACGCCAAATTGCAGCCCTTCTCCGATTTACGATTACGACAACGACAACGACAACGGGACAAGGCCGCCACTGAACGCAAACAAGACACTGGATCGCTATGACACTGCACACCCTGGCCGACCTGCTCGGCACCGACGAGACCCCCGGCAACGACCTGGTCCTGCTCCACGGCTGGGGCATGAACGCCACCGTCTGGGACGGCCTGCCCGCGGACCTGGGTGCGGGTCTCACCCAGCACCGCATCGAACTGCCCGGTCACGGCGACAGCCCCTTCCCGCCCCAGTTGGGCCCCGGCACCGGCGCCCTGTGGCGCTGGGCGGACGCCTGCCTGGCCGCCGCCCCGGCGCGGGCGGTCTGGCTCGGCTGGTCCCTGGGTGGGCTGGTGGCCCTGGCCGCCGCGCTGCGGGCGCCCAAGCGGGTCCGCGCCCTGATCATGGTTACCGCCACCCCGCGCTTCCTGCGCGCCGTGGACTGGACCCCGGCGGTGGCGGAGGCGACCCTGGACCAGTTCCAGGCCGGGCTGCTGGCGGACCCGGCCGGCACCCTGAGCCGCTTCCTGGCCCTCCAGGTACGCGGCAGCGACCAGGCCCAGGAGGTCCTGCGCACCCTGCGCCGGGAATTGGCCCAGCGGCCAGCCGCCGACCCGGCCGCCCTGGCCCTGGGGCTCGAACTGCTGCGCGATGAAGACCTGCGCGGCCCCCTGCCCGACATCCGCTGCCCGTCGCTGTGGCTCTTCGGCGACCATGACACCCTGGTCCCGCCGGGGGTCGGCGAGCGGGTCGAATGCCTGATGTCGGCGGCCCAGACCCGCGTCATCGCGGGCGCCGCCCACGCGCCCTTCCTGTCCCATCCGCGGGAAACCGCGGACGCCATCGCCTCCTTCCTCGCTCAACTGAAGGCATGAACCCGAATAAATGCGGTCCAGCCGCGAATGAACGCGAATTAACGCAAATGATCAGAGGCTTGGCCTTTAATACGTGGTCGCCGTCCGGGTAACGCCCGCGACGATGCGGCGTTGATCGCCGTTCCGGCCAGCATCGGCAGGAATTGAGGTCTTAAGGGGGCGGCCCCGAACCGCACGGCGAGCGCGAAGCCAATACATTTAGACAGGATTAACAAGATTTACAAGATGTTATTCGTCTTCAATCTTGTAAATCTTGTTAATCCTGTCAAGAAATTTCGGAACCGGCCAGGGGCGTGGCCGGAACCATGATCAAGGCCGACGATGCTAACCACCAGATCTATTAGCGCTTATTTGCGTTCATTTGCGGCCAGATACTCTTTATGATGAACCGCGAAATACCATGAGCCAAGACCCCATCGACAAGCCCCGCGCCCGCCGCGCCTTCGAGCGCGCCGCCGCCGGCTACGACGCCGCGGCCGTGCTGCAGCGCGAGATCGCCGACCGGCTCCTGGAGCGGCTCGACTATGTGCGCCTGGACCCGCGGCGCGTCCTGGACCTGGGGACCGGCACCGGCTACGCGCTCGGCCCCCTGCAGCGGCGCTACCGCAAGGCGCGGGTGATCGCGCTCGACGTCGCCCACCCGATGTTGCTCCAGGCGCGCCGCCGCGGCAGTTGGCTGCGTCGCCCCCTGTGCCTGTGCGCCGACGCCGAGCGCCTGCCGCTGGCCGACGGGGCCGCCGACCTGATCCTCTCCAACAGCACCCTCCAGTGGTGCAACGACCCCGCCGCCGTCTTCGCCGAATGCCTGCGGGTCCTGAGCCCCGGGGGACTGCTGATGTTCACCACCTTCGGCCCGGACACCCTCAAGGAGCTGCGCGCGGCCTGGTCCGGCGTGGACGGCCACACCCACGTCAGCCCCTTCCCGGACATGCACGACCTGGGCGACGCCCTGGTCCAGGCGCGCTTCGCCGACCCGGTGATGGACACCGAGCGCCTGACCGTCACCTATGCGCGCTTGCCTGACCTGATGGCCGACCTGAAGGGCATCGGCGCCCACAACGCCACCGCCGCGCGTCCCCGCGGGCTCACCGGCCCGCGCCGCCTTGCCGCCGTCACCGCCGCCTACGAGCGCGAGCGCCAGGACGACGGGCGCCTGCCCGCCACCTATGAGGTCGTCTACGGACACGCCTGGGCGCCGCTGCAAAAGCCCATGGACGGCGGCATCGGCGTCCCCCTGAGCAGCATCGGCCGGCGCTACGGACCGGGCCTCGGGGCATGAGCGGGGTCTTCATCACCGGCACCGACACCGACTGCGGCAAGACCGAAATCGCCCTGGGCCTGATGGCCGCCTGGCAGGCGCAAGGACACCGGGTGCTCGGCATGAAACCGGTCGCCACCGGCTGCGACCCCAGCCCCGCCGGTCTGCGCAACGGCGACGCCCTGCGCCTCCAGGCCCAGGGCAGCACCGCCGCCCCCTACGACCTGATCAATCCCTATGCCTTCGCGCCGCCCATTGCCCCCCACCTCGCCGCCGGGCAGGCCGGGATCGAGATCGCCGCCGGCCCCATCCTCGCTGCGTACCGCGCCCTGGCCGCCGCCGCCGAGCGGGTGGTGGTCGAGGGCGTCGGCGGCTGGCGCGTACCGCTCGGCACCCACCTGTCGGTCAGCGATCTGCCCAGGGTGCTGGACCTGCCGGTGATCCTGGTGGTCGGCCTCAAGCTCGGGTGCCTCAATCACGCCCTGCTCACCGCCGAATCCATCCGCGCCCAGGGCGCCACCCTCGCCGGCTGGGTCGGCAACGGCATCGACCGCCGGATGCAGGCGGCCGATGAGAACATCGCGACGCTGGCCGCCCTGCTCGCGGCCCCCTGCCTGGGCGTCGTCCCCTGGCTGGCCCAGCCCGCGCCCGACACCCTGGCCGCGCTGCTCCGCTTGGACCTGTTGGTTACCCGCCAGGTCCCCCGATGCCCGTCTTGAACGCCGCGCAGCGCCGCCGTGGGAGCGGCTTCAGCCGCGACGGAACTCTCAGACCGCCACCTCGATCATAACTCCGGCCACGCCCCCTTGCGGTAACCCGTCGCGGCCCGGGGGCCGCTCCTACGGCGTAGGAGCGGCCCCCAGGCCGCGACGGATGTCACCCTCGAGGCGGCCGGAGTTATGATCAAGGCCCAGACCGCCGCAGCCTTGCAGGTGACCGCAACGTCGCATCGCGGCGGCAAGCCGCTCCCATGGGCTGGTATGCGCGACCCCGCTGGGAACCAATCCTCCCACCCGAACGCCTTGGTCGCACGCGGGGGGTTACCTGCCATCACCCGTCAGCCCCGCAGGGGCGTGATATACCAGCCCAGGGCAACGCCCCGGGGTGGTCTGTTGTTGAGGAACCCAGCCCTGAAAGGGCGTGACATACCAGCCCAAGGCAATGCCCTGGGTAGGCTGTTGTTGAGCATCCCAGCCCTGAAGGGGCGTGACATACCAGCCCAGGGCAACGCCCTGGGTGGTCTGTCGTTGAGCATCCCAGCCCTGAAGGGGCGTGACATACCAGCCCAGGGCAACGCCCTGGGTAGTCTGTTGTTGAGGGTCCCCCAGCCCTGAAAGGGCGTGACATACCAGCCCAGGGCAACGCCCTGGGTAGTCTGTTGTTGAGGGTCCCCCAGCCCTGAAAGGGCGTGACATACCAGCCCAGGGCAACGCCCTGGGTGGTCTGTTGTTGAGGATCGCAGCCCTGAAAGGGCGTGACATACCAACCCAGGGCAACGCCCTGGGTAGTCTGTTGTTGAGGGTCCCCCAGCCCTGAAAGGGCGTCACATACCAGCCCAGGGCAACGCCCTGGGTGGTCTGTTGTTGAGCATCCCAGCCCTGAAAGGGCGTGATATACCAGCCCAGGGCAACGCCCTGGGTGGTCTGTTGTTGAGGGTCCCCCAGCCCTGAAAGGGCGTGACATCCGCAGACCGCTGCCGGATTCAGGGTTACCGCAAGCCTAAGCCGCCGCCCGCACCCCCACCCCGCCCCCAAGCAGCGCATCCACCGGACTTTGCACCGCCGACCCACCCCGCTGAAGTACATGCGTATAGATCTGCGTCGTCGTCACGTCCCGGTGCCCCATCAACTCCTGTACCGTGCGGATGTCATACCCCGCCTCCAGCAGATGGGTCGCAAAGCAATGACGCAGCGTATGCGGCGTCGCCCGCTTCATAATCCCCGCGCGCTGCACCGCGGTACGCATCGCCTTCTGAAGCCCCGTCGGGTCGATGTGATGCCGCTTGATCCGCCCGGTGATCGGATCGCGCGAGCGGTCGACGTGCGCAACTGCACACACTCCATGAGCCGCAGCCCGGTCCCATACATCAGACTTGCCATCAGCCAATCCCGCCCCTGCATCTGCTGCAACACCAGCGCGACCTCCTGCCGCGTCATCACCACCGGCACCCGCTCCGGGCGCTTCGCCCGCGTCACCCCGTCCAACCAGCCCAACTGCACACCCAGCACCTGCTTGTAGAGGAACAACAGCCCGCACAGCGCCTGATTTTGTGTCGAGGCGGAAACCCCGCGCTGCGTCGCCAGACTCGACAGAAAGGCCTCCACCTCCGCCTCCCCCATCTCGCGCGGATGCCGCTTGCCGTGAAACCAGATATAGCGCTTGATCCAGCCCACATAGGCCTCCTCGGTCCGCGGGCTGTAGTGCAGCTTACGGAGCTTGTCCCGGACCTGATCCAGCAGGCGCATGGGCTTGGGGGCGTTCGCGGTCTCGGGGAGCGACATGGGGATCTCCTGAGGGTCAGTTCGGACACCTGTATAAATAGACAGCTTTCGCTGAAAAAGCAAGGTCGGCGACGAAAATCAGCCGCGGGCCGCGGACGAACGGCCGCTCCCGCGGACGGACGGCGCGCGCGGTCCCGATGCCGCATAAACCGGGGCCTCGCGACTTGAGATAGCGATAACCGATGGTTGCTAGAGGTTTTTCCGCGGAAGCGGAACGACTGGACGCGACGGCATAGACGGCAACCGCCCTCGGCGAGTCTTTCTCAGGCGGCAAAGTTGCCGCATAACGCATTAACGGTGCAGCGAGAGAAGCCGCTCAACCGATTGAATAACCGATCAATCATGCTCCCGACAATCCGAGCAATGTCGTTTTACGCGGCAGTTCGTCCGCCGAATCGCGGCTTGGGCGGCAAAGTTGCCGCATAACGCACGGCCAGGATCGCGCGTGGTCGCGTCAGCGTATTGATCAAGAGAGCATTTTTCGCTCAACCGACCAAGAAACGCCGGTTTATGCGGAACGCTCTTTGTCCCGCGGCGTGGTTTAGGCGGCAAGATTGCCTCATAAGCCACTAACGGTGCGGCGCGCGGACGCGCCCAGGGTCTTGACAGTCGGACGGATTTTTGATCCAATTGCGTCGACCCGGCGGGTTATGAGGTAGTTCGTCCGCCGAAATCTAGTTGAACTAATCCGCTCCGCGGGGCCTTCCGCGGCCATCCCGCAGCGCCATTGAATAGCGAATGAAGCGCGGATAAGCCCAGCCGTCCCACGGTTACCCGCGGCCCCGCCCCGTCCCCCATCGTCCACACTCGTAACGGCCCACTCCGGGTCGTTGACCGAGAACCAGACGATGACACCCCTGCGTCAGCAGATGATCACGGCCATGCAGATGCATGGCTTCTCGCCGCGCACCCACGAAAGCTATCTCGACGCGGTGCGTGACCTCGCCAAATTCACCCGGCGCTCCCCGGACACCCTGGAGCACGCCGATCTCACGCGCTACTTCGAGCATCTGGTGGTGCAGCGCAGTTTGGCCCCGGCCAGCGTGCGGCTGATGTACAACGGCATCCGCTTCTTCTATCTGCGGGTGCTCGGCTGGCCGACGGTCGACCTGGAGGTCACCTTACCCAAGCGCCCGCAGCGCATCCCGGAGCTGCTCACCCGCGGCGCGGTCGCCGCCATCCTGGCCGCCTGCGACAATCCGCGTTACCGCATGATGTTGACGGTCTGCTATGGCTGCGGACTGCGCCTGAGCGAAGTCCTGGCCCTGCGGGTGCAGGACATCGACGGCGAGCGCCGACTGCTGCGGATCACCCAGGGCAAGGGGGCGAAGGACCGCCTGGTCCCACTCTCACCGACCCTGCTGGAGGCGTTGCGGGACTATTGGCGCCTCTATCGGCCAGCGGATTGGCTGTTCGCCGGGCGCGCCGGGACGCCGCTGTCGCCGACCGGCTTGCAGAAGGCCTTCACCGACGCCAAGCGCCAGGCCGGCGTAACCACGGTCGGCGGGATCCATGGGCTGCGCCACGCCTACGCCACCCATCAATTGGCGGGCGGGTTGTCGGTGGAGCGCCTGCAACGGTTGATGGGCCACCGCAGCATCCAGACCACCCTGCGCTATGTGCATTGGCTGCCCAGTGCCAGCGAGGGCGAAGGGACCCTGGACCTGCTTGCCCAATTGGAGGCCGGCCATGGCTAATACCTCCCTGCAAGCGGTCATGGCGGCGTGCCTGTCCGGTTATGCCGAACATCACCCGTTGAGCCCGCACCAATGGCAGGTCTGTCATCACATCCTGGACTGTCGTACCGCCGCGCTGGGCGGCTTCGCCCTGGAATGCGACCAGTGTGGGGATTGCCCCTTCCTCTATCACGCCTGCCGTGATCGCCATTGCCCGCGCTGCCAACGCCGGGCCTCCGAGGAATGGGTCGAACGCCAGCGTGCGGCGGTGCTGCCGGTGACCTATCACCATCTGGTCTTCACGCTACCCGACACCCTCAACGGCTGGGTCGAGGTCCACCCCGAGGTGATCTACGCCTTGCTGTTCGAGACGGTGTGGGCGACCCTGTCCGCCTTCGCTGAGGACCCCAAGCGCCTGGACGGGCAGTTGGGGATGACGGCGATGCTGCACACCTGGGGGCAGACGCTGGTACGCCATGTCCACCTGCACTGTCTGGTGCCGGGCGGGGCCTTTGGCGCCGACGGGACCTGGCATCCGGCCAAGAGTACCTATCTGTTCCCGGTGCGGGCGCTGTCGCGGCACTTCCGCGGCGGTTTGGTCAGCCGGTTGCGCCGGGCCTTCAAAGACGGGCGACTGTCGCGCCTCACGGCCGCGGAGGTTGACCGCGTCCTCAACGCCCTGATGCAGCCCGAGTGGGTGGTCTATTCCAAGCCTTGTCTGGCGCGCACCGACACCGTGATCGAGTACTTGGGCCGCTACAGCCATCGCATCGCCCTGTCGGACCGGCGGCTGCTGGCCTTCGATGAAGAGGACGACACGGTGGACGTCCGCTACAAGGACTACCGCGACGGCAGTCGCAACAAGGTCATGACCCTGACCGGCGAGGAACTGATCCGGCGCTTCCTGCTGCACGTCTTACCCAAAGGGTTCATGCGCGTTCGTCATTTCGGTTTCCTGGCCAACCGCTGCCGGGCGCGCTGTCTGGCGCTGATCCGTGCGGCGCTGGCGGCCCCGCCGCCGACGCCGGAACCCGCCACGGCACCGGCGGCGACGGCGCCCTTTGACGGCTATCCCTGTCCCAAGTGCCGCACTGGGCGCTTGCACGTCACCGCGCACCTGGCCCCGCTACGGCGTGGTCAGGGGGTTTCGCTGATGCCCGCCACCTGCTAAGCCTCAGCGCCCGCCGGCCGTCCGGGACAGGCCGCCCGCGGCCTGCGTTCGCGCTCGCCCAACATCCGGGAAATGGGCTACACTTCGTCCTCAATAGCCCGTTGTCCAGCCCCGCGGAGCCCTGCGGAGGCCCGCTTGGTGCCGCACCGAGCGGCATCCGGGTGCTGCAACGTGGTCCGGGACCGACCGGCGCCCCGGCCTCAGGGATACAATTCCCTCTCTTAAAGAGGACCGCGGCCGCAGCAGGCGTCGTGCCAGGAGCGGATTAGTCCAACAAACGTTTATCCGTCGTGCGCGCGCGGCGTCGCGCTCCGACTCGGGGTCAGTTGGGCGCGCACGACGGATAAACGCTTATTCGTTAGGCCCGTATGCCCTGGCCGTTGACCATGTAGTTGAGCAGACGATACCTGGCACTGGAGATCATCGCAATGAAAATGGCTCTGAAAGTTCTCGCGTATACGCTTATCATAGTAGCGCCAACGTGGCTGCTGGCATATCTATCCGGAAAGGAAATAGCTGACGCCTTGGCTGCCGAATCCTTCGCGAAAGACACCTGGAAATTTTCGCTTTGGGTAATTCCACTCATCGCTTTCAATATTATTCTCAATATCGTTTGGAAATACGACATCTTACGTTCGTGCATTACCGATGCTCGGACGCGCTTGACAGATGTACGGAAAGGTGTTAAAGAACTACGAGAGGCAATATACTTCACGTGTTCAGACAGGCAGCAGCATGAGAGACTTGAGAAAAGTCTGGATAATGTTATTAACATTTTAGACAAGTTCGACGATGAAATGGGCAGTTGTAATAGAGTCGGGCAGTAGAAGAATAGGGGACCGCAATTCGCAATTCCCAATTCCGGGGACTGTTTACTTAATTCCAGAATTAAGAAACGCAATGCCTCCGGCGTAGGGACTCCGGTTGCCCGGAGCCCCCGCCACAGACCCGGACGTGCAGTATTCCCGCATCCGGTTCCTCGGTCGTACTCGCTTTCGCGCGAGCGCGAGGTTTTACGCAAACACCAGTTCGTGTTGCAAGCAGCGCGACTCGGTGATGCGGGGTTTGGCGATACCGAGCTTTTCGATGGCGCGACCGAAGGCCGCCCACGTGAAACTCTTACGCTTTCCCCCGCGCCGGTTCAGCCACTTGAACGCGTAGGCGACAGCCGTATTGTAGAAGCGCCCTAGGTCCGCCGAGTTGCCCCGTAGACCATAGTAATTGTAATGCCCTACCAGCCGCCGATTGAGTCCTTTGATAAACTCCATGCCCGGCAGGTGCCGGTGGCTCTTGATCCATTCCTTCACGCGCCGAATCGCCCCTTGCAATCGCTTGCGGGCCGTGCGACGCCTCACCCGTGGAATGCCTTCCCGGTCGATAAACCAGAACAGCTCGAAACCCAGAAAGGTCACGCGCCGTTGCATACTCGGATGGAAGCGGCTAAAACGCAGAACCTGCGTCTTCTCCGGCGCCAGCGCCAGGCCGAATTTCTCCAGCCGTTGCGCCAACACCCGATAGAACCGCCGCGCATCCGCATCGAAGCGAAAGGCGCAGACGAAATCGTCGGCATACCGGCACAGCAGCACCTCACCCCGACAGCGGGGCTTTACCACCCGCTCGACCCAAAGATCGAGCGCATAGTGCAGATAGAGGTTCGCGAGCACGGGCGAAACGATCCCGCCCTGGGGAGTCCCCGTTTCGGGATGGAGTACCGTTCCATCGGTGTCCAGAATTCCCGCTTTGAGCCATTTGCGGATGAGATCAAGAAAGGCCCGGTCGTCGATCCGTAACGAGAGCATCTTAAGCAACCAGTCGTGGTCCATATGCTCGAAAAATCCTCGGATATCGGCTTCAACGAGATAGCCGAATTTGCCGATCGTAAGCGCAAGGCTCAGATCGCGCACCGCGTCCTTGGCGCTGCGACCGGGGCGGTAGCCGTAGGAGCAGTCGAGGAAATCGGCCTCGTAGATCGCCCCCAGGAGTTTCGCCACGGCCAGTTGTACGAGCTTGTCTTCCAGTGCCGGAATGCCCAGCGGCCTTTCCTTTCCGTTCTCTTTGGGAATGTAGACGCGCCGGACATACTTCGCCCGGTAGCGTCCCGCTTTCACACGCTCCGCCAGATCGGCGATATTACCTTCCAAATTGGCCGCGTAGGTTTCCGCCGTCAGCCCATCGACGCCGCTGGCCGCGTCCTTATTCAAATGCTGCCAGCAATACGTCAGAAGGTCGGCGTTCACTTCTCCGAAGAGGTTGCGAAAGCGATGGTGTTTGCTATCCTGCGCTCGATTTGCTATTCCCCGCAGGGAGGTTGGCTCGCGGTATCCCGATCCTGCGTGTCCGGCGCGAGTTGCCTGTACGGGCTGCGTACTTCCGTCGGGTCCTTCGCCATGTGGCTGGCTTTCCCAACCTCCGACTACTATGCCCGATAAGACACCCCAAGGGCATGCGGCCGTCTCCGGCCTGCCCGGACGCTCCATGCTCCACGCCTCCACCCGTGCCCACGCCGTTTCAGGGCTCATCGCCTTCTCGTGTCCCAACACTGACGGTTTCATCGTTTCACCTCGTCCGGGAGCCCCCGGGGCTTCCCGAGTTCTCCAGCGTCTCTGTTCCTGCATGCCACGGCCTGAGGACTCCGGCGGACCTCCACGCCCAAGCCATTGCGGGCGCTTCGTGTTGTCTTCCAGCAAGTTAAGACTGTCGACATCCGCAACAAGCCATTTCGAAGCTGTACCAGCACTTCAGGGAGCGCGACCTCCCCTGCGGCCTACAGGATTCTCTGTGTACGCTTGCCCCGTCTGTTGTTCGCAGGTTACCCTACTCCGCAACGGGACCAACACTCGATACGGGCGGGCGGCTAACCCTTACCCGACCGGGACTTTCACCCGGCAAGAGACGCCGAGCTTTGCTCGGCGCGATAACTTTCGGCCAAAGAGCGAGCGCGCGCCACGGGCGTTGTGCTGGTTTGCGGGCTCATCGGTGGCGCGCGCCGCCTTGGCCTGAACGTTGAACTAATCCGCTCCGCGGGGCCTTCCGCGGCCATCCCGCAGCGCCATTGAATAGCGAATGAAGCGCGGATAAGCCCAGCCGTCCCACGGTTACCCGCGGCCCCGCCCCGTCCCCCATCGTCCACACTCGTAACGGCCCACTCCGGGTCGTTGACCGAGAACCAGACGATGACACCCCTGCGTCAGCAGATGATCACGGCCATGCAGATGCATGGCTTCTCGCCGCGCACCCACGAAAGCTATCTCGACGCGGTGCGTGACCTCGCCAAATTCACCCGGCGCTCCCCGGACACCCTGGAGCACGCCGATCTCACGCGCTACTTCGAGCATCTGGTGGTGCAGCGCAGTTTGGCCCCGGCCAGCGTGCGGCTGATGTACAACGGCATCCGCTTCTTCTATCTGCGGGTGCTCGGCTGGCCGACGGTCGACCTGGAGGTCACCTTACCCAAGCGCCCGCAGCGCATCCCGGAGCTGCTCACCCGCGGCGCGGTCGCCGCCATCCTGGCCGCCTGCGACAATCCGCGTTACCGCATGATGTTGACGGTCTGCTATGGCTGCGGACTGCGCCTGAGCGAAGTCCTGGCCCTGCGGGTGCAGGACATCGACGGCGAGCGCCGACTGCTGCGGATCACCCAGGGCAAGGGGGCGAAGGACCGCCTGGTCCCACTCTCACCGACCCTGCTGGAGGCGTTGCGGGACTATTGGCGCCTCTATCGGCCAGCGGATTGGCTGTTCGCCGGGCGCGCCGGGACGCCGCTGTCGCCGACCGGCTTGCAGAAGGCCTTCACCGACGCCAAGCGCCAGGCCGGCGTAACCACGGTCGGCGGGATCCATGGGCTGCGCCACGCCTACGCCACCCATCAATTGGCGGGCGGGTTGTCGGTGGAGCGCCTGCAACGGTTGATGGGCCACCGCAGCATCCAGACCACCCTGCGCTATGTGCATTGGCTGCCCAGTGCCAGCGAGGGCGAAGGGACCCTGGACCTGCTTGCCCAATTGGAGGCCGGCCATGGCTAATACCTCCCTGCAAGCGGTCATGGCGGCGTGCCTGTCCGGTTATGCCGAACATCACCCGTTGAGCCCGCACCAATGGCAGGTCTGTCATCACATCCTGGACTGTCGTACCGCCGCGCTGGGCGGCTTCGCCCTGGAATGCGACCAGTGTGGGGATTGCCCCTTCCTCTATCACGCCTGCCGTGATCGCCATTGCCCGCGCTGCCAACGCCGGGCCTCCGAGGAATGGGTCGAACGCCAGCGTGCGGCGGTGCTGCCGGTGACCTATCACCATCTGGTCTTCACGCTACCCGACACCCTCAACGGCTGGGTCGAGGTCCACCCCGAGGTGATCTACGCCTTGCTGTTCGAGACGGTGTGGGCGACCCTGTCCGCCTTCGCTGAGGACCCCAAGCGCCTGGACGGGCAGTTGGGGATGACGGCGATGCTGCACACCTGGGGGCAGACGCTGGTACGCCATGTCCACCTGCACTGTCTGGTGCCGGGCGGGGCCTTTGGCGCCGACGGGACCTGGCATCCGGCCAAGAGTACCTATCTGTTCCCGGTGCGGGCGCTGTCGCGGCACTTCCGCGGCGGTTTGGTCAGCCGGTTGCGCCGGGCCTTCAAAGACGGGCGACTGTCGCGCCTCACGGCCGCGGAGGTTGACCGCGTCCTCAACGCCCTGATGCAGCCCGAGTGGGTGGTCTATTCCAAGCCCTGTCTGGCGCGCACCGATACCGTGATCGAGTATTTGGGCCGCTACAGCCATCGCATCGCCCTGTCGGACCGGCGGCTGCTCAACTTCGATGAGGACGACGACACGGTGGACCTGCGCTACAAGGACTACCGCGACGGCAGTCGCAACAAGGTCATGACCCTGACCGGCGAGGAACTGATCCGGCGCTTCCTGCTGCATGTGCTGCCCAAAGGCTTTATGCGGGTCCGTCATTTCGGTTTCCTGGCCAACCGCTGCCGCGCACGCTGTCTGGCGCTGATCCGTGCCGCCCTCGCGGCGCCGCCGCCGACGCCGGAACCCGCCGCGGAACCGGCGGCGACGGTGCCCTTTGACGGCTATCCCTGTCCCACGTGCCGCACCGGGCGCTTGCACGTCACCGCGCACCTGGCCCCGCTGCGGCGTGGTCAGGGGGTGACGACCATGACCGTGCGCTGCTAGGCACCAGCGTTCACCGGCCGTCCGGGACAGGCCGCCCGCGGCCTGCGCTCGCGCTCGCCCAACCGCTGGAAAATCGTCTACACTTCATCTCCAAGACGCCGCTGAATCGTCCGGCAGCGCCACACGGACGCCCGCTTGGTGCCGCACCGGGCGCTGCGCGGGCGCTGCAACCCGGTCCGACACCGACCGGCGACCCGGCCTCCGGGATACAATCCGCTCTCTTAAAGAGGACCGCGGCCGCAGCAGGCGTCGTGCCAGGAGCGGATTAGTCCAACTCTCAGAAAACGCAGAAGATCTCTTTCTTAACGGCGTATATGAGGATGTCCTCCAAGAAGTTCTCAAGATTAAAGAATATCTTCCAGATCATATTCTGTTCCTTCAGCCGTACAAAGCACAAGCAATCAAGAAACTCGCAGAGCACCCGCCCACATGTGAAGCGCCCGTTGTACTCTATATTTCTAAGACCGATGACCTTTCAATAGTCGCTTACCAAGCAGAGATTGTAGGCTGGGACGACAAAAGGACCTTACCATCTTCAAAGTATAAGGCAATCACTCGCATTATTTGGGCTCTTCAGCCAAATGAAGAAGGCGTTTATAACTCGTCGACAGTCGAAGGCGAGGAAAGCGTAAATCTGCTGCATATTAGAAGGCTGATACGTCTAGATCAGCCTTTCAGCGTATCTAAACTCATTAAAACCAGTGACGGAAAACCATATTCCGAAAATAGAACGACGGCCGGAGGCTGGTCTTACGTCAAATTGTCGATCTAAGAACGCGCTTTAGCGTGAAGAAGCAGTTGGAGGATCGCGATAATCGAACTTACGAAAGATTTGATTGCCAAATCCCGAGTTATCGCGAAGGGGGAGCGTATTCGGGATGTTCAGCGGTTAGTTGACATGTATGGCGGAAAGCGGTCCGGATGGGTTAAGAAGAGTAGTCCTGAATTTGAGTACAAGGGTGCCGACTATGAATATCATTGGTACGAACATTATGGTATCGGCCGATTTGAAACGAAACTGAAGGTTGTCTCGTAAAATGATTGTTCGCCTCAAGTCATCGAGCCCGCACTATCCGGAGCTTTCGGCATCCCAGCCGTATTTCGTTATTGGAATCGAAGCAAACGACTTTAGAATCTTGAATGATAAAGGGAAGCCTTACCTCTATCCGCTTGATCTTTTCGATGTCATTGATGCGCAGCATCCCCCAGATTGGGTTACCGAGTTTGGCACCGACGGGGAACAGTATTCTTACCCGGCTTCCTTGAATGTTCCTGGATTTTTTGAGGACTTTTTTGATCAAAAACCTGAACAAACATCAACATTCTGGCATGTCCTAAATCAAACACTCTCAAAAGCTGCATGAACACAAAATCGCTCCGGCGTAGGGACTCCGGTTACCCGGGGCCCCCGCCACAGACCCGGACGTGCAGTTTTCCCGCATCCGGTTCCTTCGGTCGTACTCGCTCATCAAGCGAGCGCGAGGTTTTACGCAAACACCAGTTCGTATTGCAAGCAGCGCGACTCGGTGATGCGGGGTTTGGCGATACCAAGCTTTTCGATGGCGCGACCGAAGGCCGCCCATGTGAAGCGGGTGCGGCCTTGACATGATGTGCCTTTGAGGAGTATTTCGTAACCTTCTGTGACTAGACGAGAAGGTGCAGTCGTGGCGAAGGTAGTCAGGATCTCGGGTGACGAGGTGACGGTCGAGGTAACGGTGCGGCTCAGCGGTAGCCTGCTGGACATGGAAGGAGCCATCCAGGAGGCCACCAACGCGGTGGGGCGCTGCGCCACCGAGGAGGCGCTGCAGCGTTTCGACACCGACGGCAGTGCGATCCGTGTCGGCGCGATCAAGCTGACCGCGCGCGGGCGCGATCCGAAGGAGTACCAGACGCCTTACGGGCCGGTCGAGGTCGAGCGTTATGTCTACCAAAGCTCGCGCGGCGGGCGGATCTACTGTCCGCTCGAGCACCAGGCGCGGATCGTGCGCGGGGCGACCCCCCGATTCGCCAGTCAACTCAGCCACAAGTATGCGCAGCTCAACGTGCGCGCGGTGCAGACTGACCTTGAGCAGAACCACGGTCGGACGATCGCTACCTCGTATATTCAAAATGTTGCGGAGTGGGTAGGCACCATCGCCACGGCCAAAGAGGAGGACTGGGAGTACGCGATGCCGGCGCTTGAGACGCCCATCGCGACCGTCGTGGTCAGCCTCGACGGCGCCATGATCCCCATGGCCGACAGTGCGGGCTGGCGCGAAGCCATGGTCGGAACCCTCTCGCTTTACGACGGCGAGGGCGAGCGCCAGCACACCATCTACCTCGCTGCGGCACCCGAGTACGGCAAGCAGGAGTTCCGGCAACGCATGGAGCGCGAGATCCAACGCGTCAAGCGGCACCTCCCCGAGGCACTGTACCTGGGCATCGCCGACGGGGCGGCAAGCAACTGGCGGTTCCTCGAGCAACACACCGACCGCCAGTTGATCGATTTTTTCCATGCAACGGAATACGTGGGCAAAATCGCCCAAGCGACCCATCCGCAGCGCCACGCCGAGGGCCCGCGCGCGCAGTGGCAGAGCGCGCACTGCACGACGCTCAAGCACGACCCCGCCGCCCTTGACCTGCTCATCGGCGAGGCCGCGCGCCTGTCGCAGCGGCACACCCTCTCGCAGACGCTGCGCGACGACGTTCTCAGCGCTTGGACCTACTTCACCAACCATCGCCATCAAATGGACTACCCGGGCTTCGTCGCCGCGGGACTGCCGATCGGATCGGGCGTCACCGAGGCCGCCTGCAAGACCTTGGTCAAGCAACGGCTATGTGCCTCCGGGATGCGCTGGAAGAACAAAGGGGCCAAGATTGTGCTCAGCCTACGCGCACTGACGCAGACCACCGGACGATGGGCACAGTTCTGGCAGAAGATCGACCAGTTTGGGGCTGAGTGCTACGGTTAGGCACATTATTCGGAGGCCGCACCCTGTGAAGCTCTTACGCTTGCCCCCGCGCCGGTTCAGCCACTTGAACGCGCAGACGACGGCCGTTCGGTAGAAGCGCCACAGGTCCGCCGAGTTGCCCCGTAGACCATAGTAATTGTAATGCCCTACCAGCCGCCGATTGAGTCCTTTGATAAACTCCATGCCCGGCAGGTGCCGGTGGCTCTTGATCCATTCCTTCACGCGCCGAATCGCCCCTTGCAATCGCTTGCGGGCGGTGCGACGCTTCACCCGTGGAATGCCTTCCCGGTCGATAAACCAGAACAGCTCGAAACCCAGCGCATAGTGCAGATAGAGGTTCGCCAGCACGGGCGAAACGATTCCGCCTTGGGGAGTCCCCGTTTCAGGATGGAGCACCGTTCCGTGGGTGTCCAGAATTCCCGCCTTGAGCCATTTGCAGATGAGATTGAGAAAGGCGCGGTCGTCGATCCGTAACGAGAGCATCTTCAGCAGCCAGTCGTGGTCCATATGCTCGAAAAATCCTCGGATATCGGCTTCAACGAGTTAGGTTGCTACCAAGAAGCCTTCATGTATCGGCCATATCCAAGAGCCGGTATAGGTTGCGCTCCATTGTGTCCTTCCGGTAAGGCTGCATGAAATCCCGTCCCTGGCCCGGTAGCGTAGGAGCCCCGTTTTTGGTGATCCGGAGGCTCCACGATGTCACTGTCACTTCCCGCCGCGGCCGATCTGGCGCAGACGGCCGCGGCCTTTGCCCACTGGCGCAACACCACGTCCCAGGGCGCGCGCATTCCCGCGGAACTGTGGTCGCGGGCGGTTGAACTGGCCGCCCGCCATGGGGTGAGCAAGGTCGCCGCGACGCTGCGGCTGGACTACGCCGGTTTGAAGCGGCGGCTGACGGCGCGGACAGCGCCCCCGCCGGTGCCCACCACGGCGCCGCCGGCCTTTGTGGAAATGATGCTGGGCTTACCACCGTCGGGGCCGGGCTGCGTGCTGACCCTGTCCGACGCCCGTGGTCGTTCGTTGCGCATCGAGTGGACGGGGACGGCGACCGGCGAGGTCGCGACGGTGGCACGCAGCCTTTGGGAGGCGGCACCGTGCTCGCTCTGACCCCGCAGCTACGGGTGTTGGTCGCGACGGCCCCGGCGGACTTCCGCCAAGGTATTGATGGTCTCGCCCGGCGGGTACGCCAGGTCTTGGCTGACGAGCCCATGAGCGGAGCGCTCTTCGTCTTCCGCAACCGCCGCGGGACCGCGATCAAGCTGTTGGTCTACGACGGCCAAGGCTTCTGGCTGTGTCAGAAGCGCCTGTCCGAAGGCCGTTTTCGGCACTGGCCGAGCGGGCCGCCGGGACAGCTGCTGGCCCCCCAGGAGTTGGCCGTGTTGCTCGCCGGTGGGGATTGGCGCGCCGCGGCAGGGGCGCCGGTGTGGCGGGCGCTGACGCCGGGGGCGGGACCTGACGGTGTACGATGCGGCATAACGCCGTGTATGAACACGACGCTCCTGCACCACCGGCCAGTCGCGGCATGAGCCGACGTAAGAACCCGCGCACCCCGCGGGTGTCGGTCCCGATCGCGCAGTTGGATGCCATTGTCGAGCGCACCCGTACCCAAGCGCTGCCGGTGGATGACCACGCCACCCTCAAGGCGGCGGTCGACACCTTGGCGCGGCTGACCGAGGAAGCAGTGCGACCCCTGTCCCGAGCCCGGTTGCACCGGCCGGGTCTATGTCCAACGCCAGGAGCCCGCCGTCTTGGTGCACGTCACCGGGGTGGCGCCCCTGCAGGCGCAGGTCTACACCCTGGAGCGGCTGCGCTGTGGGCTGTGCGGCACGGTGTTTACGGCCGAACCCCCCGCGGGCGTGGGCGCGGCGAAATACGACGCGACCGCCGCTGCCATGATCGCCTTGCTGAAATACGGCTGCGGGCTGCCGTTTCATCGCATCCAACGCCTGGAGCAGGCGCTGGCCATCCCCCTGCCGGCCACCACCCAATGGGACGTCGTCGCGGCGGCCGCGCCGTGCCTCACCCCCGCGGTGGAGGAACTGGCCCGGCAGGCGGCGCAGGGCACGGTGCTCTACAACGACGACACCACCATGCGCATCCTGAAATTCACCGCCGAGGCGCGGGCCGAGGCGCTGCCCCCGGGAGCTAACGCCGAGCACGGGCAGGCAGACGTCATCCCAGCTTGGTACTGGCGGCTCGCCCGCTCCGCCAACAGCGACAACGGCGGGCCTTGGGTTCGCCAAGGACGCGGGGCTCCCACGCTACCGGAACCGCGCTCGGCATTCATGCGGCCTTGCCGGAAGGACACGATCAACGGCTGGAGCAGGCTAAGGAAGCGGAGCTCGAATCCTGGACCGACCGGGTGCTGGACGCTCGAGTCCTCGAAGACGTTTTTCAGACCCGGAGTTGATCGGACAATCCTACCGCGGCAACAAGAAGGCGATGCGCGCCAGCAGGGCCAGGATGCCGGTGGACAGTGCCAACGACAGGCCGACCATCCACTTGAGCAGGGTCAGTTCGGCACGGATCGGCGCCAGTTCGATCTGCAGATCCTTGCGCGTGACGACTTCCGCCGTGCCCAACACATCGGCCAGGGCTTCGGCCTCGGCCTTGGCTTGGTCGCGCGGAATCCCGGCGCTCTCCAGGCGGTCGGCGTATTTCAGGGTGTCGAAGACGATCGCGGTCATGGTGTGCTCCTGCAGGCATCAGTGTCATAAGGGGCCGGGATCGAACGACCCTAAGTCAGTTTAACCAACTGAAAAGTTTATGGCTAGTACACGCAAGTGGGAGGCTGCAAGTTGCGAAACCGAACCGCCCACCGCGCGCCGGCCTCCATGCATCCTGACCAGGGCGCCACGACCCGGCAACCTGTCCTCGATCATGCCGGCAATAAGGCCAGGCTGGGGTTCCCGATCTGTCGGACGGCGCCGCCCCGGCGGCTGCCTAACCGGGTACCGCGGCGAATCCTCTACCCTACGCGGACCTGCAACGTCCATAATCGCCCTCTGGCCGGGCAGGTCCGGTCCTCCCGGTTGCTGCGGCCCCAGCGCCCGCCGGCCGCCCACCCGCGGCGCGGCGGCGCGCGGGGCCTGTCACCGGCCGTGATCGGTCGCCGGACCTGCCGGCCCCCACCCGCCAGGCTCGCCACCCGCCGGCCATGCAGAAAGGACGACGATGAAAGTTCCAAAGAGTCTCGAGTCACTGGTGCGCGACGGTCTGATCGATGAGGTGATCCGCCCGCTGAAGAGCGGGAAGGAGGCCGCGGTCTATGTGGTGCTGGCCGACGGCGTTGTTCGCTGTGCCAAGGTCTATAAGGAGGCGAATCAGCGCGGCTTCCATAAGCAGGCGCTGTATCGGGAGGGCCGCAAGGTCCGCAACAGCCGCCAGGCGCGGGCGATGGAAAAGGGCACGCGCTTCGGCCGCAAGGAGCAGGAGGAGGTGTGGCAGAATGCCGAGGTCGATGCCCTCTACCGACTGGCGGCGGCCGGCGTGCGGGTACCCCAGCCCTATCACTTCGTCGATGGCGTGCTGCTCATGGAACTGATCACCGATGAGCACGGCGTGGCCGCGCCCCGGCTCAACGATCTGGACCTGACCGCCGCCCAGGCCCTGGACTACCACGACCGGCTGATCGCGGAGGTCGTCAAGATGCTCTGCGGCGGGCTCATCCATGGCGACCTGTCCGAATTCAATGTGCTGGTCGACGCCCAGGGCCCGGTGATCATCGATCTGCCCCAGGCGGTCGATGCGGCGGCCAACAACAATGCCGCCCGGATGCTGGAGCGCGATGTCGCCAATCTGGCGGCCTATTTCGGCCAGTTTGCGCCGGAACTGCTGACCACCAGCTACGGCAAGGAGATCTGGTACATCTACGAGAGCGGCAATCTGACGCCCGAGGTCAAACTCACCGGCCATTTCAAGGGCCGCAACAAGGAGGCCGACATCAACGGCATCATGCGGGAAATCAATGATGCGCGGGAGGAAGCGGTCCGCCGCAAACAGGCGCGCGACGCCGATTAGCAGCGCGAGGCTCAGTTCCCGATAACACTCAAGCATAATCCTGAGGTTAACAAATGGACAGGATTAACAGGATTTCTCAGGATTTATTCCTGTTAATCCTGCAAAATCCTGTTAATCCTGTCTAATTTCTTGCCGCTTGCCTCTCGCTCGATAACTGAACCAGCATTGGGGATTCGGCTTCACGGTACTGAAAGCGAGGTCTGGCTGAACTCCAGATCCGCCCTCCTGCCCATGCTGCGGATGAAGGGGGCCAAGGTCAGCCCCTGCACCAGGATCGAGAAGACCACCACCACATAGGTCACCGAGACCAGGATGTCGCGGGCCTCCCCATGGGGCAGGGCCAGGGCCATCGCGACCGAGATGCCGCCGCGCAGCCCGCCCCAGGTGAGGATGGCGACTACACCCGGCGACCAGGTGCGAAACCGCTTGAGAGCGGCGAGCGGCACCCCGGTGCTGACCGCCCGGGCGGCCAGCACCAGCGGGATGGCCAGCAGGCCGGCGAGCAGGATGGGCGCGCTCATCTTCATCACCATGACCTCCAGCCCAATGAGCACGAACAGCACCGCGTTCAGGATCTCGTCGACCAATTCCCAGAAAGCATCGACATAGCGCATGGTTTCGGCCGACCAGATCCCTTCGCGCGCCAGATTCCCGATCAGCAGGCCGGCGATGACGACCGTGATCGGCGCCGAGACGTGCCAGTGCTCGGCCACCGCATAGGCACCGCTGGCGACCGCGAGGGTAATGAGCACCTCGACCTGGTAATTATCGATGCTGCGCATCATGAGATAGGCCAGGCCGCCGGTGCCGAGCCCCAGGGCCAGACCGCCCAGGGCCTCGGTGAAGAAGGCGCCGAGGAAGATGCCCGGATGCATCCCCGCGGTGCCGCCGACGGCGATCTTCACCAGGACCAGGAACAGCACCACGGCCACGCCGTCGTTGAACAGTGACTCCCCGGTGATCTTGGTCTCCAGGCTCTTGGGCGCCGCGGCCTGCTTTAAGATACTGAGCACCGCGATGGGGTCGGTCGGCGAGATCAGGGTGCCGAACAGGAGGCAATAGATGAATGGGACCGGCAGCCCGAGCAGCAGGAACAGCAGCCAGGCGCCGGCGCCGACCAGCAGGGCCGAGATGAGCACGCCCAGGCTCGCCAGCACCAGGATGGCCGCACGGTGGCGCGCCAGATCGGTGAGCCGCACATGCAGTGCCCCGGCAAAGAGCAGGAAGCCCAACATGCCGTGCAGCACCGTCTCATCGAAGGCGATACTGCCGAGCATCCGTTTCACGTCCTGCTCCAGGCCGTCGGTGCCCGGCAGCGGCGAGAGCAGCGTCAGCGACATCAGCAGCGCAATCAGCATCAGGCCGATCGCGGTCGGCAGTTTCAGGAACCGGTGGTTGAACCAACTGAAGAGCGCGGCGAGCGTGATCAGGGCAGCGATGATGTCGTAGAGTCTCATGGGCTTCGGTCCTGGTGAGTGGAATCGCACTTCGCGTTGTCGTTAGCAAAAAATCAATCGCCCGGCACCACCGCCTTGAGCGCCTCCAGCCGCGCCGCGGCCGCGGGAACGCCCAGCGCGGCGGCCTTCTCGTACCAGTCCCGCGCCTTGTCCGCCCGGGGCTTGGTGAAGGGTGAGGTACCGGGCGTCCAGTGCAGCGGGTCGTAGAGCTCGCCGTAGGCGAAGGCGGCCGGGCCGTCGCCCTGGCCGGCCAGGGCGCGCACCAGGAAAAAGTAGGGGTCCAGACGCCCGGCCGCGCGCAGGTCTTGGGCCAGGGGCCAGAGGAGCGCCGCGGGAGGGGCGGCCCCGCCGCCGATCAGGGCCTCCACCAGGGCGAAGGCCTCCGCGGGCCGTCCGGCGGCCCGTAACGATTCGGCCAGGGCCAGGAAGGCGTCCGCCGGGAGCGCCGTCCGCGCGCCGGCCGGGGCGTCCGCGTTGGCGGCGATCAGGGCCCGGGCGGCGCTCAAGGCCTGGTCGTCACGGCCGCCCTGCACCAGGGCCGCGAGGTCCCCGGCCGGGGGCGGGCCGGGTTCCGGGGGACCGGGCTGCGGCTGAGGCTGCGACTGGGGCGTCTCCGGGATGGTCGTCGTCGCGGGTACCGGGGGCCTGGGCGGCACCGTCTCCAGGGGCCGCAGCACAGCATAGAGCCCCCACCCGGCGGCGAGCGCCAGCACAGCGCCCAGGCCGCCCCGGAGCAGCGTCGCTCGCGGCACGGTCCCCTGCCCAGGCGGCTTGCTCTGGGCTGCGGCGCTCGCGCCGCGCGCGGGCGCGGCAACCGCCTGGGTCGCCGCCGGCCAGCGCCGCAGGAGTTCGTCCAGGCTCGCGGGCCGGCGTGCCGGGTCGGGCTCCAGCATGGCACTGAGCCAGGGCCGCAGGGCGGGCGGGAGTTCGGTCAGGTCCGGCACCGCCTCGCGGGCGCGAAGGGCGGCCGCGAAGCTGTCGCCCATGTCCAGGGGGCGCCCGCGGGCGGCGGCGGCCAGGATCAGCCCCAGGCTGTAGATGTCGGAGCGTGCGTCCACCTCCCCGCCGAACATGCCGAACTGTTCCGGCGCGGCGAAGCGGAGCTTGCCGGCGAACGAGGCGCCGATGATGGTCTCCTGGGTCGGGTCGGTGAGCTTGCTCAGTCCGAAGTCGATGAGCTTGGCGCTGTCCACCCGCTCGCCCGGCAGGATCACGTTGTCCGGTGAGATGTCGCGGTGGATGGCCCCCTGGCGATGGGCCTGCGCGAGCCCCGCGGCGAGCCGATCGCGCAGCGCCAGGACCTGGTCCGCCGGGAGCGGCCCCCGGCGCAGGCGCTGCGCCAGCGAGGGCCCCTCCACGAACTCCATGACCAGATAGTCCCGCCCGTCGGCGTCGCGCACGAAGCCGTCGTAGCTCACCACCGCGTCGTGACGCACCCCGCGCAGGACCTTCGCCTCCCGGTAGAAGAGATCCATGACCTGGTGGTTGGCGGCCATGGCGGGGCGGATCACCTTGACCGCGTGCAGGGTCGCGAGCCCGGCGTGGCGCACCAGATAGACCTCGCCCATGCCGCCGCCGCCCAGCAGCCGCTCGACCCGATAGGTATTGACCAGCAGGGTGCCGGGCGGGATGCCGTGCAGCGGGGGCGCTCCCGCGGTGTCGGCCGCGGCGGGGTCGGCCACGCCGGCCTGGACGGTGGTCGCGTCCGCCGCCGCGCCCGGCCCGGTCGGGGCCGCGGGACCCACCCGGGTCGCCGCCGCGGGATCCACCGCGCCGCCGGTCAGTCTGGTCGGATCACTGTTCATCTGCCCCTTTGCTCCCACAGCGGGTTCCGCCGCGGCGTGCGGGCGGAACAATGGACCGGACCGGGACCTCGGGTGTCCCAGGCGTCGCGGCGGGGGGCCTTGCGGCCCGACCCGACCCGGGCATTGTAGCGGGCCGCCCCGCCCCGGGGGCCGCTCGTCGGCGGTCAGACGAGGCGCCGGGTGCGATCAGAACTGATGTGGCGAGCGAGATCCCGGGTACGCTGTCGTTGTCGTTGTCGTGGTCGTAATCGAATAATCCGACCACGATGACGACAACGACAACGCTGCCGAGCGGCACCGGCCAATCCCGACCTTGACCTCGGTTATACTCAAGGACCTCTTCGCCAACGCTGCAGGGCACGACATGGCGTACCGCATCACCATCGCGCGCTGGCGCGGCGCCGCCCCGGCCGCCCCGACCACCCTGGCCATCGCCGGGGGGGGCTGCACCATCGGCCGCAACCCGGACAACGACCTGTCACTGAGCGACTCGGAGCGGGTCATCTCCGGCCGCCACGCACACCTGGCGCTGCGCGACGACGCCCTGTGGGTGACCGACCTGAGCACCAACGGGACCTTCCTCAATCAGAGTACGGAGCGGCTGCCGGCCCATCAACCGGTGCGCCTGGCGGCCGGGGACACCCTGTCCGTGGGTCCCTACGACCTGGTGATTGAGGCCGACGACGGGCGGGCCGGCGCCGCGGCCGCCGTCCACGCCGATCCATTCGAGCCCCCGGCCCCCCAGGGTCCGCCCGGAGGCCCGGGCCGCGGGGCCTCACCGGACATCCTGGACCTGCTCGAGGCGGGTAACCCGACGGATCCCACCGACCCGACCGCCCCCAGCCTGGCGCCGGTAGCCCCCCGGTGCGAGCGGGCGGCGGCACCGGACCCCTTCGCCGACGCCCTGGCCCTGGACCCCTTCCTCGCTGGTGCCGCCGCGCCCGCCGCGGCGGCCCTGGCGACGCCCCCGCCCACCCCGCTGGAGCGCGTCCACCTGCGCCCACCGGAGATCGGGCCGGCAGTGGCTGGACCGGCGCCGGGCGGCCCGGCGGTGCCGGACGACTATGACCTGCTCGCCGACGCCCTGGGCGGTCCGGTCGCCGAGCCCGGCGCGGCGGCGCCCCCCGGCCGGCCCCGCACCGACCCCTTCGCAGCCTTTGCGGAGCAAGACTTTGGCGCACCAGGCCCGTTCAGCTCCCTGCCGCCCATGGCCGACCCCTTCGCGGCCGGTGCGGCAGCACCGGCGGGGCCTGAGTTGGCGCCGCCGCCCCTCGCGCCCTGGTCGGCGCCGACGCCGGCCCGCCCGCTGTCGCCGCCGACCGCGCCCACCGACCCCTCGCCAGCCCCGGCCGCAGGCACCGCGCCGGACCCGGTCCCACTGCCGACCCCGCAGGCCCCGCCCGACGCCAGGCCCGGTACGTCGCCGGGCGCCGCGGCGGACACCGGACTCGCCGCCTTCCTCGCCGGCCTCGGGACCGGCGACGCCCGGACGATCGCGGACCCCAACCGGTTCCTGCACGACGCCGGCCGCCTGCTGCGGGCGCTGGCCCAGGGCCTCACCACCACCATGCAGTCGCGGGCCCAGTTCAAGAACGAGCTGCGCCTGGGGGTCACCACCATCCGCGCCGCGGACAACAACCCATTCAAGTTCTCGGTCGACGTGGACGAGGCCCTGGAGCGGCTGCTGTTGCGCCCCGGCGGCGGCTTTCTCGGCGCGCCGGAGGCGGCCCGGGGGGCCTTCGAGGACGTCCAGGCCCACGAGATGGCCATGATTGCGGGGCTGCGGGCCGCCCTGCGGGCACTGTTGGCGCGCTTCGAGCCGGCCGCGTTGGAGCGCTGCCTGGGCGCCGCGTCGGGACTCGACAAGCTCCTGCCCATGGCCCGCCGGTCACGCTATTGGGAGCTGTTCACCGAGGTCTACGACCAGGTCGCCGCCGACGCCGCGGAGGACTTCATGGAACTGTTCGGCGACGCCTTCACCCGTGCCTACGAGGATCAGATCCAGCGCCTGATCCAGGCGCGGCGGCAGACCCCGGCGGCACCCGGCCGCGGGCGCGATCAAAACTGATGTGGGTCGGCCTGATCCTCGATCGTAGATGGGCGAAGCGCGGCCTGCCCACCCTACGGCATCACTGCCGGCAAGTTAGGCGCCGCAGCCCAAGCGCCTGGAGTCCAAGGCTTCAGCCTTGGAGCGCGCCAAGGCTGAAGCCTTGGACTCCAGGCAGAGGCGACGCCGTCGGCGGGTGCGCCTTGACTTGATGGCAGTGACCCTACGGCGTTCGCGCGACCACATCAGTCTGGATCGCACCCGCCGGCCCCCGCGGCGCACGAGGCGGAACAAAAATTGCCAAGCCCGCGGGCCGATCCTTGATAATCTCTGAAAACCAAGACGCGCGAGGGCGAGGGCATGAACGGATCCGGACCTGGACCACGGGCGCACCGCGCCCCGATGGCCGCGGCCGTGCTGGCCGCACTGCTCGGCTGCGCCGGCAAACCGCCGCCCGCGCCGCCCAGCCCGGCGGCGGACCAGCCGCCGCCGCAACTGCGCATCACGGTCAGCGCCGCCGCCGACGCCAACCGGGACCAGACGGGGCGGGGCCTGCCGATCGTGGTGCGGCTCTATGAACTGAAGGCCGCGGGCGACTTCGCCGCCGCCGACTTCTTCCGCCTCTATGAGCAGGAGACCGCCGCCTTGGGCGCCACGCTGATCGCCCGCGAGGAGGTCACGCTGGCCCCGGGCCAGCGGCGGCTCACGGTGCTGCCCTTGAGCCCCGCGGCCACCCACCTGGGCGTGCTGGGCGCCTTCAGCGACATCGACCGGGCCGGTTGGCGCGCCCTGCAAGCCCTCGAACCCGGCCGGGACAACAGCGTTGAGGTCGAGGTCGGGGCGGCCGCGATCAGTGCCCGCCGACACTAAGGGAAGGTTCACCGATAGGTTAAACAAGTCCATCAGGCAATGTCTAAGGTGAATTTCGGATGACTTCGTACCCGCACAACAAACCGGAGGCCGAGGCTTCAGCCGGATGCGGCGCCGCTTCCCGCCGCTGGCGGGACGGGGCATGCGCCCCGTCCCGAACGTTTAAGGAGGCTCGGCAAGTCGCATCGTTGGCACGTTGGGGGATGGCGCCAAAACGTTCCGGACGGGGCGAATGCCCCGTCCGGCCCTGGAGTTTGACTTGTTCTTGACTCGTTACTAAAGGCGATCCCCCCATGGCCCTCGACAATCGCGTCCTCTGGTCGGAGGGGCTGTTTCTGCAGCCCCACCACTTCCAGCAACACGACCGCTATCTGGAGCACCTGGTGGAGTCCCAGGCGGGGCTCGGCTGTCCCTATCCCTGGGGTCTGTCCCGGCTCACCATCGACCGTGACCTGCTGGCGCAGGGCCGTCTGGCCCTCACCCAGTGCGCCGGCCGGCTGCCCGACGGCACCCCCTTCGAGGCCCCGGCCAGCGACCCCCTGCCAACCCCCCTGCTGCTCGACCCCGAGTCCGCCGGCCAGACCATCTACCTGGCCCTGCCGCTGCGCCGCCCGGGGGCCCCGCAGAGCGGCGCCCCCGCGGCCCCGGACACCATGCTGCGCTACCGGGCCGGGGACCTGACGGTGCGCGACAACGCCTTGGGCGCCGACACCGAGACCCTGCTGGAGGTGGGCCGGCTCGATCTGCGGCTGCTGCGTGAGCGCGACGCGCGCGACGGCTTCGCCTGTTGCGGGGTCGCCCGGGTCCTGGAGCGGCGCGCCGACCTGCTGGTGCAGCTCGCCGACACCTATATCCCCCCCTGCCTGGACGTGCAGGCCGCGGCGCGCCTGGCCGGCTTCCTGGAGGAGGTCACCGGGCTCCTGCACCGGCAGGCCGAGGCGCGGGCCGGGCGGGTCCGGGGGGCGGGCCGCGGCGGGGTCTCGGACTGGGCCGATTTTCTGATGCTGCAACTGATCAACCGCAGTGAGCCGGTGTCCATCCACCTGGGCCGCATCCAGGGGCTGCACCCGGAGCCCCTCTACCGCTTCCTGCTTGCGCTGGCCGGGGAACTGGCCACCTATGCCGGCGACACCAAACGCCCGCCGGACTTCCCCCCCTATCGCCACGACGACCTGGACGCGACCTTCACCCCGGTCATGGAGCGCCTGCGCGACTATCTGAGCCGGGAATTGGTCGAGCGGGCCATCCAGATCCCCATCCAGGAGCGCCAGTACGGGTTCCGGGTCGCCCTGGTCGCGGACCGCTCACTGCTCACCGGGGCGCGCTTCGTGCTCGCGGTCCACGCGGACATGGACTCCCAGGCCCTGCGCAACCGCTTCCCGGCCCAGTCCAAGATCGGCCCCATCGAGCGCATCACCGAGTTCGTCAAACTGGCCCTGCCGGGGATCGGCCTGCGGCCCCTGCCCACGGCCCCGCTGGAGATCCCCTATCACGCCGGTTGCGACTATTTTGAATTGGACCGCAGCAGCGAGTTCTGGGCGGCGGCGGCGGCCGGGGGCGGTCTCGGCCTGCACGTCGGGGGCGAGTTCCCGGGCCTGGAACTGGCCCTGTGGGCGATCCGGGAGTAAGGCTTGACCAACGACGACCCCTTTTTCGACCCCGCGGACGCCGGCGCGACCGTCATCCGGCCGAACCCCGGCGGGCGCCGGCCGACCGGGGCGCCCCCTGGTCCCGGCCAGGGCTTCACGCCGCTCCCCAACCCGCCGGCCGCGCCCTGGCCGCCGGCCCCCGCGGCGGGCAACCGGGCGCCGCTGCCCATCCCGGCGGACAACTCCGACAACCCGCTGGTGGCCTGTGCGAGCGACCTGCTCACCGTCGCCGGGGAGCTGCGCGGCAGCGCCTCCCACCGGGACCCCGAGGGCCTGCGCGAGCGCCTGGTGGGACAGATACGCGCATTCGAGGCCTGTGCCCGGGGGCGGGGTCTGGCCGACACCCTGGTCCTGCCCGCGCGCTATGTCCTGTGCGCCCTCCTCGACGAGTCGGTGCTGGACACGCCCTGGGGCAGCCAGAGCATCTGGAGCAAGCAGGGCCTGCTGGTCAGCTTCCATAACGAGACCTGGGGCGGGGAGAAGTTCTTCGACGCACTCGAGCGCCTGCTCGCCTACCCGGCAGGCAACCTGCACCTGCTGGAGCTGATGTACCTGTGCCTGGCCCAGGGGTTCGAGGGCCGCTACCGGGTGCGCGAGGGCGGTCGCGACCAGCTCGAACGGGTGCGCGCCAACCTCTATCAGTGCATCCGCACCCAGCGCGGCGAGCCGGAACCCGAGCTCTCGCCGCACTGGCGGGGGGTGGCGCCCCAGCATGACCCATTGCTCGCGCAGGTGCCCCTGTGGGTCCTGTCCGCGGTCGCCGCGCTCCTGCTGCTGGGGCTCTTCGCCGCCTATACCTTTGCACTCAGCCGGGACTCGGACCCGGTCTATCTGTCCCTGGCCGGCCTGGACCGGGGCCTGCCGGCCCCCACGGACCGGCCGCGCCCGGCCCCGCCGCCGCCCGAACCGGACACGGCCACCCTGGGCACCCTGCTGGGCGACGACCTCGCGGCCGGTCGCGTCGCGGTCGTCAATGGGCCCCAGGGACAAACGCTCATCATCCGCGGCGAAGCGCTCTTCGCGTCGGCCCAGGCGCAACTGCTCCCGGGGGTCGCGCCCCTGATCGAGCGCATCGGGGCGGCCCTGACCCAGGTGCCGGGACCGGTGCTGGTGACCGGTCACAGCGACAGCGCCCCCATCAAGTCACTGCGCTTCCCCTCCAACTGGCACCTGTCCCAGGCGCGCGCCCAGGAGGTGGCCGGACGGCTCGGGGCCATCACGCGCGACCCCGCCCGCTTCACCGCCGAGGGCCGCGCCGACAGCGAGCCGGCGGTCCCGGAGAACCCGCGCGACGCCCGCAACCGCCGGGTGGAGATCAGCCTGCAGCGGCCCGGACCCCAGCCGAGGGAGGCGCAACCATGAACGCCCTGTCAGGGATTCTCACCGCCCGCTGGTTCCTCAGCCTCCTGGGGACCCTCGCCCTCGCCGCCCTGGTGTGGTTCGTGGGGCCACTGATCGGCTTCGCCGGCACCGAGCCCTTGGGGCCGCAGTCGCGGCGCTGGTGGGTGATCGGCGCCCTCTTCGTCCTCTGGGCCCTGTGGCAGATCGGCGCGGCGCTCGTCGTGCGGCAGCGCAACCGGCGCCTGGTGGAGCAACTGGCGGGCGGGCCGGGCGCGGCGCCGGACCCGGCGGACCGGGCCGCGGCCGAAGAGCTCAAGACCCTGCAGGGGCGCTTCGACGCGGCCCTGGCCCTGCTCAAGGGCTCCGAGGGCCGCAAGGGACTCGGGGGGCATTGGGTCTATCAGCTCCCCTGGTACCTGATCATAGGCCCGCCGGGCTGCGGCAAGACCACGGCGCTCCTCAACTCGGGGCTCAGGTTCCCGCTCGCCGAGCGCCTGGGCCAGGGCCCGGTCGGCGGTGTCGGCGGCACCCGCAACTGCGACTGGTGGTTCACGGACCAGGCCGTGTTGCTCGACACCGCCGGGCGCTACACCACCCAGGACAGCGACGCCCAGGTCGACAGCGCCGCCTGGCTGGGCTTCCTGGCGCTGCTGAAGAAGCACCGCCCGCGCCGGCCCATCAACGCCTTGCTGCTGGGGATCAGCCTCGCGGACCTGCTGCAGTGGTCGCCGGCCGAACGCGCGGCCCACGCCCAGGCGATCCGGGCGCGCGTGCAGGAACTGTACGGCACCCTGCGCCTGCGCCTGCCGATCTATGTGCTGTTCATGAAGGCGGACCTGGTGGCCGGCTTCAGCGAGTTCTTCGCCGATCTTGGCAAGGAGGGCCGGGAGCAGGTCTGGGGTATGACCTTCCCCTTCGACCCCGCCCCGGACGCGGCGCCCGGCCTGGCCGCCTATGGCGCCGAACAGCGCGCCCTGGAGCAGCGGCTCGACCAACACCTGCTGGGGCGGCTGCAGGCGGAGCGCGACCGGCGCCGCCGCGGCCTGGTCTTGCGCTTCCCGCGCCAGTTCGGGGCCCTGGGCGAGACCGTCGACCACTTCCTCAACGACTGCCTGGACGCCACCCGTTTCGAGTCGCGCCCCCTGGTGCGCGGGGTCTATTTCACCAGCGGCACCCAGACCGGCACCCCGATCGACCGGGTGCTCGCGGCCATCGCCGCCAACTTCGGGCTGGGCCGCCAGGGCCTGGACGCCTTCCAGGGCACCGCCAAGAGCTTCTTCGTCACCCGCCTGCTGCGCGAGGTCGTGTTCCCGGAGGCCCCGCTGGCCGGGCTCGACCCGCGCCTGGAGCGTCGCCGCCGCCTGCTGAAATGGGGCGCCTATGCCGGTGTGGCCCTGCTCACGGTCAGCGCCGCCGCCGCCTGGACCCTGAGTTATCTCGGCAACCGCGCCTACATCACGGCGGTCGCCGGCCAGGTCAGTACGATCCAGACCCAGATCGACTCACTCAAGGGCGTGGGGGGGGCGACCGGGCGCGACCTGCTCGCGGTGCTGCCGGTGCTCAACGCCGCCCGGCAGATCCCCGGGGGCTATGCGGACCGCGACGCGGGCACCCCGCTCAGCATGGAACTGGGGCTCGACCAGGTGGAAAAGCTCGGCCCCCAAGCGCAGCGCGCCTACCAGCGTCTGTTGCACAAGACCCTGCTGCCGGCCATCACCCTGCAACTGGAGGAGCAGGTCCGCCGCGCGCTGGCCGACCCGGCCCGCCTGTACGAGGCGCTGCGTCTCTACCTGATGCTGGACGATGCGCAACATGCTGACCCGGCGGTGCTGCAGGCAGCGATCGAACGCGACTGGGCGCAACGCCTGCCGCGCGAGACCACGACCGAGCAGCGCGCCGAGCTTGCCCGCCACCTGAGCGCCTTGCTGGCCGCCAACCTCAGCCCGCTGCCGCTGGCCCTGGACGCGGACCTGATCCGCCAGGCGCGCGAGGTCCTGACCGGGACCCGCCTCGCGCCCCGGATCTATGGCCAGTTGGAGGGCTCCGAGGCCGCTGCCGGGTTGTCGGACTTCACCCTCGCCCGGGCCGGCGGACCCCTGACCATGAAGGTACTGGCAAGGCGCAGCGGCAAGCCCATCAATCAGGGCATTCCCGCCCTCTATACCTATGACGGCTATCACCAGCGGTTCGACGCGGCGGTCACCGCGCTGATCGCCGCCGCCGCGCTGGAGAGCTGGGTCCTGGGTCCGCAGGGGCGCATCATCCCCGGCACCCCGCAGGCCGCGGCCCTGGCCGCGGAGGTCCGGGACCTGTATCTGCGCGACTATGTCACACGCTGGGACGCGCTGCTGACGGACCTGTCCCTGATCCCGCCGCGGGACCTGCAGGGCGCCGCGCAGAGCGCCGAGGTCCTGGCCAACCCGGCCGATTCACCCCTGCGCCGGTTGCTCATCGCCGCCGCGCGTGAGACCGCACTCGACCGTCCGCCCGGTCCGGCCGAGGGCGGCGCGGGCGGCCTCGCGGCGGGCGTGGCCGGGACCGCGGCCGGGGCCCTGGCCGACCGGGCGGTGAACAGCGTCGGCGGCGTGGCCGGGGTCGCGGCCGCCGACCTGCGCCGGCGTGTTGGGGAGCAGGCCGGTGCGGCGTCGGCGCCGGAGGCCGCGGTCACCCGCCATTTCGCCTGGCTGCAGGGTCTGGTGGACACCGCCGGGGGCAACGCCGCCCCGCTCGACAAGACGCTCGAAACCGTCGGTCAGCTCGGCCTGCACCTGAGCGCGGTGGACGCCGCCGCGACCAGCGGACGCGGCCCCCTGACCCTGGGCACCGGCAAGGAGATCCAGGCCGCCAAACAGGCCGCCGCCGCCCAGCATCCGGTGGTAGCGGGCGTGCTCGGCACCCTGGCCCAGGACAGCGCCACCCTGGTGGCCGGGGGCGCGCGCGTCCAGTTGAACAACCTCTGGACCGCCACGCCCCTGCCCTTCTGCCGGGAGGCGATCCAGGGCCGCTACCCGGTCGAGCCGGGCAGCAGGCGCGACACCACCCTGGCCGACTTCGGCCGACTGTTCGGCCCCGGGGGACTCCTGGACGCCTTCTTCAAGGACCATTTGGCCCCCCTCGTCGACAGTTCCCGCCGCCCCTGGCGCTGGACCAACGCCGACCTGGGCATCCCCACGGCGGTCCTGGCCCAATTTCAGCGCGCCGAGGTGATCCGCGAGGCCTTTTTCGCGGGCGGCGGCAAGACCCCGGCGGTCGAGTTCGAGCTGACCCCCACCAGCCTGGACCGCCTGGCGACCCAATTCACCCTCGACCTGGGCGGTCAGGTCCTCGACTACCGCCAGGGACCACGCAAACCCCAGACGCTCAAATGGCCGGCACCCGAAGGGCTCGGGCGGGCGCGTATCACCTTCACCGGGATCGACGGCAAGACCCCGGGCCAGACCGAGGAGGGCCCCTGGGCCTGGTTCCGGCTCCTGGACCGGGCGCGCCTGCAGGCCACCGCCCAACCGGAACTGTTCCGCCTCGTCTTCACCCTGTCCGGCTTCTCCGCGAGCTTCGACCTGCGCGCGACCAGTGTCCGCAACCCCTTCGATCTCAAAGAACTGCGCGGCTTCAGTTGTCCCGAGCGGCTATAGCGTGCGGTGAGCATCGGCCGTCATGCGACTACATTGACCTGGAACGAGGAGTCATCCACAGATGAACACAGATTATTGACCTGGAAAGAAGAGTTATCCACAGATGAACACAGATGAACACAGATGAATAAAGATAAATACATATTATTCAATCGTTTAAGATTCATTTTGCTTTTCGGAGAATCTGTATTTATCTGTGTTCATCTGTGTTCATCTGTGGATTTTATCTTTACGGTTCGCCCGCCAGCCCCCGCGAGGTAACGACCAGATGACCACCCCGCCCCTCCCCAAGGTACCCGCCCACGACGCCGCCGGGCCCGTGCCGGCGCCCCCGATCGGTGATGGCCGGTCCCTCCTGGCCGCGGCCCGCGATCCGCGGGAGGCGCTGACGCTGGCCTTCGCGGGGGTCATCGGGCGCGCGCTGGACGCCGGTCGGCGACCGCTGATCCGCGGGTTGGCCGAAGCAGACTTTCAGCGGCTCCTGGCCGCCTTCTTCCCGGGGGCGGCGCTGCGCAACGGCGACCCCGGGCAGGCGCCGCCGGACGAGTTCGACGAACTCCTGGAACTGCTGCTGGAGTCTCGCCGCGAGCCGAGCGAGACGCTCACCTGGCTGAGCCACGCCATCGCCGCCGCGGCGATGCGCGACAACCATCTGTGGCAGGACCTGGGGCTGCCGAACCGGCCCCTGCTCTCCCACCTCATGGCGACCTGTTTTCCCGCGCTGGCCGCGCTCAACGTCGGCGACATGAAATGGAAAAAGTTCTTCTATCGCCAACTCTGCGAGCGCGCCGCGGTGCCCATCTGCAAGTCACCCAATTGTGCGGACTGCGTAGACGTTGCGGACTGCTTCGGGCATGGGGAGGACGCTGCGCCTCGGCCCTGAGCCTCACCGTGAAGCTGAATCCGGGAATTTCCGGACTTAGGATCACCG
The DNA here is from genome assembly GCF_002813775.1 of Candidatus Thiodictyon syntrophicum. Lineage (NCBI taxonomy): Bacteria > Pseudomonadati > Pseudomonadota > Gammaproteobacteria > Chromatiales > Chromatiaceae > Thiodictyon > Candidatus Thiodictyon syntrophicum. Next base: position 2,731,559 of record NZ_CP020370.1, on the reverse strand, counting down.
CTCGAAGCGTACCTGTACGTCCCGCGGGGCGGCCAGGTGAGGGGCCGTGGTGACCAGCAGCCGGGCACCGGCGCGGGCATAGTCCTCGGCATTGCGGGCATTGATACCGCCGGCCGCGGCGACCAGGGCCGTGGAGCCGGCGGCGGCGAGCGCGGCCACGACCTCCGCGACCGTCTGCGGCGTACACTTCTCCAGTTGCAGCACGTCCGCCCCGGCCCAGACCAAGGCCTCCTGCAACCCGTGGACCTCCACCACCACCCGCTTCTCCGGACACTGGCCGCGCAGCCGCGCCAGGGTCCGCGCGGGGGGCTCGGCCCCCAGAAACAACCGGTGTTCGGCGAAGACCAGCAGGGTCTCGGAAAGCCCCAGCCGGTGCATCACCGCGCCCCCGGCGCGGAAGCCCTTGGCCGCCAGGGCGCGATTGCCCGGGACATTCTTGCGCGTACCGGCCACCAGAGCCCCTGGGTCACCGCGCCGGGCGGCGGCGACGATGGCGGCGGCGCTGGTCGCGATCCCGGAGCACCATTCGACCAGGGTCTGGGCGGTCTTCCAGCCGCGATGCAGTGCGCCGGCGCTGCCGGTCGCCTCCAGCAGCAGGGTCTCGGTCGGTACTACAGCCCCCGAGGGGACCAGCAGCCGGACCTGGGCCCCGCACAATGCGAAGAGCCGCACCGCCTCCTCGACCCCGCAGACCACCATCGGGTCGCGGGCGAAGAAGCGGATGGTGCCGGGGTGGGCGCTGATCCCGAGCGAATCGGTGGTGAGGTCCCCGAAGGGCGTGTCCTCGGCGAGCAGGCGGTGCAGTTCGTGGTCCGCGAGGACCGGCGGTGTCGATGGGGTCAGGGTGGTATCCTCGGGTCTGAACTGGGGCGGGTGCGCGATCATGGTTCCGGGCAGTTCCCGGACGGAGTCCAAGGCTTCAGCCTTGGATGGGCCGGACCAAGGCTGAAGCCTTGGACTCCGGAAGAGGGCCGTCGGCTGGAGCGGTGGGCAAGGCCGCACCGGTGGCCGCGACCCTGCCCTTGGGTCCGGTCGGCGACAGTATAGCCGTTATGCGCCGGCACCCGATGGTCTGCGCGGTTTGGGCTTGACCATGACCCAGACCATGGCGGGGGCGGCGAGGTGGTCGGTCCGCACAGCGGACCCTACGGCGCTTAACCATGAACCCGGAAAGAGTAGTTCTCTCACAAAGACACAAAGATCACAAGAATTTTCAGAACGATATGTCATTGGAGGCGGTCACCTGGGCGGCCCCGGGCGTCAGGATGGAAGTCGGCGCAACGTCTTCAATGATCCGTTCTTCTTTGTGTCTTTGTGTCTTTGTGAGAGCAATTCCCGGATTTTGGGATAAAAATCGCGCAGCGACGCTGTAGCCCTGCGTCGGACTTCGCACCGCGGCGCCGCGGCGCGGCCGGAGGCCGCTCCCACAAGGGACTTTCATGTTCCGGGGTGACGGACGAGCCTTCATCCAGAAAAGAGTAGTTGTCCACAGATGAACACAGATGAACACAGATTATTCATTGGCTTACTCTTGGTCGGTAGATCGCCCTTGATCATCGTTCCGGCCGGCGACGCTTGCAGGTCGGCCCTCAGGCCGACCGACTGGGAGCGCCGCACCCCAGTGCGGCCCGGCCTATCGGCAACATGCGACGCCACAGTTGTTTGAGAGATCGCGCCGCACTGGGGTGCGGCGCTCCCAGTGGCCGGGATCATGATCAAGGCCGGTAGATCACCTTTCAGGTGATTATGAACATAGCGATTTAGAAGACAATTTGTATTCATCTGTGTTCATCTGTGTTCATCTGTGGATTTCAGGTTCATGTCCGCTTGCCGCAACGAGGCCACCGCGCCTTGCGCGGTCGCGTCGCGGCTGAAGCCGCTCCCACAGGCGTCGCTGCGCGACGTTCGGGGGCAAGCCGCGACCGCTCAGCGGCCGGCCGCTTCCAGGGTCTCGATCAGGAGCAGGCACTCGGCGGCCATGGTGTAGTCAAGCCCCGGGGTCGCGGCGAGGGCGCGGTCGCGGCTGCCGGAGCAGATGGCCTGGAGGGACTGGATGAAGGGTCGGAGCGCTTCGGGCAGGGCCGGACGGGCGGCGAACTGCTGGAGCAGGGAGGCCGCGGCGGCCGGGTCACCGGCGAGCAGGGGCTGGGTCACGGCGAGTGCGAGCCGGCCGGGGCCGTCGTGGTTCTCCCCGCCGTCGCGGCGGTAGGCGAGGTAGGCGTCGATGGCCTTGCCCCTGGCCTCGGCGGCGGCGCCGGGGTCCCCGGCGTCCGTCTCCAGGTCGGCGAGGATGCCCCAGGTCGTCCAGTGCTCGGATGCGTGTCCGAATGGCGCCTTGCATTCGATCGCCCGGCGGACCTCCCGGCGCGCCTCGTCGAAACGGCGCAGCCCGCGCAGGGCCAAGGCGAGATTGTTCCTTGCCGCGCCCTCCTTGGCCGGATCGCCGATCTCGACATACTTGTCCGCCGCCTGACGGTAGAAGGCGACCGCCTCCTCGGGGCGGTCGAGGACATCGTTGTATAGGTTCCCCAACTGCCCCAGCGTGTCCGCCTGCCCGGCGACATCGCCGAGCCGCACCTCGATGGCGAGCGAATTTCGGTAGGCATCCTCCGCCGCCTCCGGCTCCCCCGCCTCCTGAGACGCCATGCCGGTCTGGTGCCAGGCAGTGGCAACGGTGCCCGGTTCGTCCAACTGCGTGAACCGCTCGCGCGCATCCGCATAGGCCGCCAGTGCCTCCGGGTACCGGCCCTGCTGCAGCCGGACGGTCCCAAGCTGGAGCTTTCCGATGGCGACATCCCGGTCGGCCCCGCGTTGTTCATCCCGGCAGATGCCCTCCTCATACGCGGTCGCCGCCTCGTCGAGCCGGCCCAGGCTAAGCAGACAGTCGCCGCGTTCGGTGATGCAGGCGGACGTCATGCCCTCGGCCGCCTTTTCGTCCCGGACCCGCGAGATAGACTCGAAGCCCTGCCGCGCCTCGGCCAGGAGCGGCAAGGCGGGTTCCGCTCCACCGGCGGTCTCCAATACCCGGGCGAGGAGGAAACAGGCCATTGCCAGATCGTAATCGGCGCCCGGATAGGCGCCGACACCCGCCGCCCGGGCGCGCTGGAGCAGGGTCTCTGCGCCCGCGAGCGCCTCGCGCAGGCGCCCGGCCGCCAGTTGCTGCTCGATGCGGGTGCGCTGCGCCTCGAAGCCGGCATGGGTCGAGCCATCGCCCAGGGCCAAGGCGGCGGCATCGCGCACCTGCCCGACGAGCCCGAGCAGGCGCGGCCGGCCGAGCCATCGCAGCAGGCTGTAGAGCGAGGTCGTGAGGTCAATGGTCGCCGCCGCATCCCCGGCCGCCCGCACCTGATCCAGCAGGGCGAACAGGTTCGGCAACTCCAGCCCGGTCAGGGTCGCCGCGACCTCGGTGTTCTGGTGCTGCTGCTGCTCGAGGAACCCGACATACTGGCCCATGGCCCGGCCCCAACCGGCGGTCAGTGACTCAAGTCTGGCCGGGTCCAGCCGCCGTCTCAGGTAGGGGCAGAGCGCGGGATTGAGCGTCAGATGGTTGTAGGGGTCGGCCGTCGCGAGCCCGGTCCCGATTAGCTCGTCCCCCAGCGCGGCGCACTCCGCCTCCTCCCAGCCCATCATCAGGCGCAGCACGACCAGTTGAACCCCGCCATGAAAGACCCCCAACACCAGCGCCCGCTCCCGATTGGCCGCCGACATCCGCCGCAGGGACAGTTCGACCCCGGCGAAGACCGACTGCTCGCGCTCCCCGGAGAAGCGGCGCTCCATCTCCACCATCAGCTCGACCAGTGAGCGATGGGTCGCCTCGACACCCCGGTCGCGCAGCGCGGGGGCGAGCAGGGCCAGGGTGCGGGCGTGGCCGTGGACGGACTCGACCAACTGTTCGATCGCGGTGCGTGCGGCCTCCGCGGCGGCGCCCGCCCCGCCGGTCTCGCGCCCGAGCGCCTTTTCCACCAACCGGACGGCATCCTCGCGGTCGAGCCGGTGCAGCTCGCGCCGGTGGTCCGCGGCGGCGAAGGGCGCGGGCAGTGACTCGCGGCTGGTGAAGACGAGCCGGGTCTCGCCCTGGGCCGCGAGCCGGGCGCAGAGGGCCAGGATGGCGGTGAGGTCCAGGCGCGCCTCCTCGGTCAGGGCGGGCGGGGTGTCCCGGGCGATGAAGGGCGGCAGCAGGACGCTCTCCATGTTGTCGATCACGAGCAGGGTGGAGCGCTCGACCAGAGCCCGCTCGACCGGCAGGATCGCAAGCTCCAGGTCCTTGAAGGCCGCGACCGAATAGTCCGCCCCGACGAGCTGCCGACCGATGGCATCGAGCACGGCGCCCACCCGCCCGTGGCGCTCGACCGATACGAAGGCGGCGCGCTCGACCCGCCGGGTGCGCACCAGCCACAGCGCCAGTTCGGCGGCGAGCACGGTCTTGCCCTCCCCGCCCTGACCGCGGATCACCGCCCAGCGTCCCCGGCTCAACAACCGCTCCAGCGCCAGCAGGTCCCGACTGCGCCCGATAAACCCCGTCTCCGGCGGCGCGGGGACCGCACCGAGCCGGCCGCGGAGCGCGAGCTTGAGATCCGCCCGGACCCGCGCCGCCGCAGCGGTGAACAGCCGCGGGTCGGCCTTCTCCTGAAAGAGCACCGGGACGAACCAGTCCTCCAGCCGCAGGTCCCCGGCGCCCAGGAGGGTGCCGCGGAAGTCGTCGTCCTTGAGCGCGCACTGGCCGGCGAGCATGGCGTCGCCGACCCGCCGGCCGGCGGCCAGGGCGGCATAGAAGGCGAGGACGAAGCGCCGCGCGGTCTCGACCAGGACCGAGTGGCTCATGGCGACCACCGAGGCGACCCCGACCTTGAGCAGTTCGGAGGCGACCGATTCGGAGGCACGCTGGGCCTCGGCGCTCTGGCAGGCCTCCAGGAAGACGAGCGGGATGCGGTGGTCGCGCAGCAGCGGCCCAAGCGCGTCGGTGTAGACGGTGCTGTGGCGGCGCCGCTCCAACTGGGCGCCGTCGCGCGGGTCCTCGAAGCAGAGTCCGCCGAGTCCGACCTGGCGGTCGTAGGTGCCGTGGCCGTCGAAGTGGACCACATGGAAAGGGGCGCGCGCATCCTGCGCGCGATTCAAAGCCGCGCGCAGGGCCGGCAAGGTCGCCGGCTCGAGGATCTGGAGATCGACCAACCCGCCCAGGTCCTCCATCGCATCCACCAGCGGCAAGGCGCTGACACGGTGGTCGATGTACCCGCAGGCCTCGTCCTCCGGACGTGCGCTGACCAGCAAAATGCGGATCGGGGTGGCGACCGCCGGCACCTCCAGCACCCGGGTGTTGGGCAGCCGGCGGCGCACGCGGGTGGGGCGGGCGCCCTGGAACAGGTAGGCGTCGGCGTCGTGCAGCAGTTCCCAGGGGAGCGCCAGCAGGGCGGTGGCGGCCTCGCGCGCGGTCTGGACCTCGGGCTGCGGGGCCCCGGACTCCAGGGTCGTATCGACCAGGACCGAGAAGCGCCGCCCGGCCTGGGGGGCGATGCCGGACCAGGCGGCCAGGACGTTGGCGGTCTCCAGGGGCGGCAGGGCGACCTGGTAAAGGAGTCGGCCCCAATCGGCCAGCGCCTGCCGGACCCGGAGCGCGCGTGCCTCGAAGATGGGGCTCGGCCAGATGGCGTATTTCTCCAGATACCAGCGCAGTTCCTCGGCCTCGATCGGGCCCAGGGGGGCGATCAGGCGCCAGGTCTGCGCACCCTGGACCGCGCGTTGGCCGGCCGTGGCCGGCTCATAGACCAGCCGGGCGCAGGCCGTCGGCCTCGTGGAAGCGCAGGTCGGTCAGTTCCAGGACCAGTTCCTCCAGTGGCTCGTCCGGCGGCGCCGCCGTCGCGGGCCGGTCGGCCGGCAGGCGTCGGCCGAGCGCGACCAGGATAGCGTCGAGCGCCGCCTCGACCCCGCCGGGTGCGCCGCTGAGCGCGCAGTAGAGCGGCGTCGCGCCGAGCAGGTCCTTCAATGCGAGCAGTCGGGTGCCGTCCAGTGAGAGCGGGATGATCGGGTAGTCCACCCCGCCCGCCCGGCCCTTGCCCGTGCGGCCGGTCAGGCGCAGCAGCAGGCGGCCGAGCCGGCCCGCGCCGCCCGAGCGGGCGCGGCGGTTGCGGACCTCGATGGCATGTCGCAGCTCCCGGTGCACCCATTCCGACTGCAACGCGGCCGGGCTGATGAGGATCGCATAGGCGTCCGCATCCTCGATCGCCTGCCTGATCACCGGCCACAGCAGGTCCCCGCCGCGCAGTTCGCGCGAATCGATCCAGACCCCCTACCCCAGGTCCTGGAGGCGTTGCTGGAGGGTCCGCACCAGGGCGTCGTCGGCGGAGGCGTGGGAGAGGAAGACCCGGTTCTCGGTGGCGGTCATGGCGGCGGTCGGCTCCTGGGCTGCGGTCCTTGGGCGATGGTTCGGGCGGCACGGGGTCTCGGGCGGGACGGGGCGAATGCCCCGTCCGGCCCGGGAGCGCCGCACCCCAGTGCGGCCCGGCCTATCCGCAGCACGCAACGTCGCGGTCGCCCGCGAGGCCGCGCCGCACTGGGGTGCGGCGCTCCCAGCGTTCGACCCGCCTGCGCGCGTGCTCTCGGGCAGCACGGGGTTTGAAACCCCGTCCCGAACCTTTGGGCACTCGGGGTAAACGCCGGGATCGCGGGTACCCGCAGGACCGAAAAGTCGGCGAAGGTCCGCGCAGCGGACCCTACCGGCGGACACGGCGCCCGCTTGCGGATGCGGCGGCGAGCGGGCGATGGGGCGATAATCTGCCCTCCCGCTCATCCCCGTGCCCCAACCCCCGGAGTGCCCCCACCATGCGGACCTTCGCCTGCCAAGCCTGCGGCCAGGCCGTCTATTTCGAGAACTGGTGCTGCAATCAATGCGGCGCGACCCTGGGCTTCGTGCCGGATGCCTTGCTTCTCACGGCGTTGGAGGAGGACGCGGACGGCTTCTGGACGCCGCTGCCCGCGAGTTCCGCACTGAAACGCCCGGGGCTGCTGGCGCGGTTCCTGTCCCGCCGGCCGGAGCCGCCGACAACGGCAATCGCGGGCCGGCGCTACCGCAAGTGCGGCAACTATGAGCAGCACAATGTCTGCAACTGGATGGTGTCGGCGGAATCGGGCGCGGACCTGTGCCCCGCCTGTCGGCCCAACCGCACCATCCCGAATCTGGGCCGCCCGGGCAATCCGCAGAAGTGGTATCGCGTCGAACGCGGCAAGCGCCGGCTGTTCTATGGGCTGCTGCGGCTCGGGCTGCCGGTGCTCAGTCGGGATGAGGACCCCGAACACGGCCTGGCCTTCGACTTCCTCTCCGCCCAGGATGCCCCGCCCGATCAGCCGGTTCTGACCGGTCACGCCGATGGGCTCATCACGCTCAACCTCGCGGAGGCGGACTCGGTGAAGCGCGAGCGCATCCGGGTGGACCTGGACGAGACCTACCGCACCCTGGTCGGGCACTTTCGCCACGAGATCGGTCACTACTATTGGGACCTGCTGATCCGCGACGGCGGGCGCCTCGCGGACTTCCGCGCACTCTTCGGCGATGAGCGGGAGGACTACGGCGAGGCCCTGGAGGCCCATTACCGCGATGGCCCGCCGACGGACTGGCAGGACCGCTATATCACGACCTACGCGAGCAGCCACCCCTGGGAAAACTGGGCCGAGACCTGGGCGCACTATCTGCACATCGTCGACACCCTGGAGACCGCCGCCCATTTCGGCATCGAGGTGGAGTGGCGGCTGCCCGACGGCAGTTGTCGCAGCGCCGACCCCGAGTTCGACCCCTACACCATCGCCGACTTCGCGCCCATCATCGAGAACTGGCTGCCGCTGACCTTCGCGGTCAACAGCCTCAACCGCAGCATGGGCCAGCAGGACCTCTATCCCTTCGTCCTGCCCCAGGCGGCGATCGATCGGCTTGCCTATATCCACCGGGTGGTGCGGGAGGGGCGCGATCAGCACTGATGTGGCGACCGACGAGATCCCGGGTACGCTGTCGTTGTCGTTGTCGTTGTCGTTGTCGTTGTCGCAGCGCCCGAATTGCTCCGAAACAGGACAGTCGCAGGGGCTCGACTGTTCGCGTTCGGAACACCGTTGCGCCGCACGCGGCACGCCTGCCGGGCACAGTGAAGCGGCCCGGTCCGCGCGGCCCGATCCGCGGCCCCGTCCGCGCTGGTTCCAGGCGCCGCGCGGGCCGCGACCGCGCTCCTGGCACAGGCCGTGCTTGCGCCGATCTACAGGGTGTCCAGCCGCCCGCCCCGCACCCGGCCCCATCCGCACCAAACCAAGAAGCCCGAGGAGTGAACCCATGATCTACGCCAATCCCGGCCAACCCGGCTCCAAGATCACCTTCAAGAAGCGCTACGACAACTTTATCGGCGGGCGCTGGACGCCCCCGGCCAAGGGCGCCTATTTCGAGAATGTCTCCCCGGTCAACGGCAAGGGCTTCTGCGAGGTGGCACGCTCCAGTGCCGAGGACATCGAGGCCGCACTCGACGCCGCCCACGCCGCCCGCGAGGGCTGGGGCAAGACCCCGGCCGCAGAGCGCGCCAACATCCTGGTCAAGATCGCCCAGCGCATGGAGGACAACCTGGAGCTGCTGGCCGTGGCCGAGACCTGGGACAACGGCAAGCCGGTGCGCGAGACCCTGGCCGCGGACCTGCCGCTGGCCATCGACCACTTCCGCTATTTCGCCGGCTGCATCCGCGCCCAGGAAGGTTCGCTGTCGGAGATCGACGAGACCACCGTCGCCTACCACTTCCATGAGCCGCTGGGCGTGGTCGGCCAGATCATCCCCTGGAACTTCCCGCTCCTGATGGCGACTTGGAAGCTCGCCCCGGTGATCGCCGCCGGCAACTGCGTGGTGCTCAAGCCCGCCGAACAGACCCCGGTCGGTATCCTGGTGTGGGCCGAGTTGATCGGGGATCTCCTGCCCCCCGGGGTCCTCAATATCGTCAACGGCTTTGGCCTGGAGGCCGGCAAGCCGCTGGCGTCGAGCCCGCGCATTGCCAAGATCGCCTTCACCGGTGAGACCACCACCGGCCGGCTGATCATGCAGTACGCGGCACAGAACCTGATCCCGGTCACGCTCGAACTGGGCGGCAAGTCGCCCAACATCTTCTTCGACGATGTCTGTGCCGCCGACGACGACTTCTTCGACAAGGCGGTCGAGGGCTTCGTCATGTTCGCGCTCAACCAGGGCGAGGTCTGTACCTGCCCCAGCCGCGCCCTGATCCAGGAGTCGATCTACGACCGTTTCATGGCCAAGGCCCTGGCCCGGGTCAAGGCGATCAAGCAGGGGAACCCGCTCGACACCGACACCATGCTCGGCGCCCAGGCATCCAGCGAACAGCGCGAGAAGATCCTGAGCTACTTCGAGATCGGTCGCCAGGAAGGGGCCGAGGTCCTGACCGGCGGGGCCGCGGCCAACCTGGGCGGTGATCTGGAGGGCGGCTATTACATCCAGCCGACCGTGTTCCTGGGCAACAACCGGATGCGCATCTTCCAGGAGGAGATCTTCGGCCCCGTGGTCTCGGTCACCACCTTCAAGGACGAGGCCGAGGCCCTGCACCTCGCCAACGACACCCTCTACGGCCTGGGCTCCGGGGTCTGGAGCCGCGATGCCGGGCGCTGCTTCCGCATGGGCCGCGGCATCCACGCCGGCCGCGTCTGGACCAACTGCTACCACGCCTACCCGGCCCACGCCGCCTTCGGCGGCTACAAGCAGTCCGGCATCGGGCGCGAGACCCACCGCATGATGCTCGACCACTACCAGCAGACCAAGAACCTGCTCGTGAGCTACAGCCCCAAGGCACTGGGCTTCTTCTAGCCCGGCCCCGCATGGCGAACCCTACAGCAGCCGCGAGCCCGTAGGGTCCGCTGTGCGGACCAACACCGTCGCGCCAGGGGCGACGCCGACCACAACCCGTGCCCGCAGATGGGAAGATGGGTTTCGCTGCGCTCTACCCATCCTACGCGGGCCCTGGCCCAGTCGCTCCGCACCGCGCGTGCCGACGGCATCATCATCCGCCCGAGGTCCAGACCATGAGCGATCCCACCCCAGTCCCCAGAGTCATCGCCACCGAGTCGGCCGCCCGCCTGATCGCGGAACTCCAGGCCGAGCACGGCCCGCTGCTCTTCCACCAATCCGGCGGCTGCTGCGACGGCTCCTCCCCCATGTGCTTCGCCCAAGGCGATTTCCTGGTCGGCGACCAGGATGTCCTGCTGGGCGAGATCGCCGGCGCGCCCTTCTATATCGGCCGGCCCCAATTCGCCGTCTGGCGCCATACCCAGCTCATCATCGATGTCGTCCCCGGCCGCGGCGGCATGTTCTCGCTGGAGAACGGGCGGGCAGTCCGCTTTCACACCCGCTCGCGCCTATTCAACGATGCGGAGTCCGCCCAACTCGCGGCGGCCGAGCCGCAGTCGGGAGCGCAAGACCCGGGTTGGACGGTCCTTCCCACGCGATCCTGATGGCGCGGCTGTCGTGACGCAGGTCAGCTCGAACCGACCGATATGCCCAAGACCAGCAACGCGAGCATCCGGTCGCGCGCAGCACCTGCGCCCCGACGCGGCGCGGACAGCGGCGGCTGGCCGAAGAACGCTTCCGTCAAACCAATCCCGCCGTCCTGCAAGGACTGCCCGGCGTGTGAGCGGAAGCCGGCGGGGCCAAAGGACGGTTCACGGGCCGAGCCGCCCGGCGCGCGACCGGCCCCATGGACCGGATCGGGCTGCTGGCGACCCTAAACAGACCTTGAGCGTGAGGCGCCCAGAGGCAGCAGGGCACCGGCAAGCAGTCATACACACCGACAGCGCGGGCGATTCGGAAACCTTGATCATCGCCGAAACTATCTCTTGTCACCTGCAACTCTGCGCCCCAAAATCAGCGGTGCCAGCACTCGGCAAGCGTTCCCTCCCTAGGCAGGTTCCCCGGCACTCATGATCCGTTCCCTTGAGTTTGATGGCTACAGAGGCTTTCCCTGCCGTCGCCAATACGATCGCAGCCAGCCATTTCAGCGGCTGGACCTCGCGCCGCTAACCCTCCTGATTGGGCGGAACAACGCGGGCAAGACCAGCGTCGCCACCTTGCTTTACCAGGTGCTGGGCGGTTTGGCCGGCATCAGTAAAGAGGCGCTGCCCCTGACGGTAGGAGGCAGTCCTGTGGCCGAGTGTTTTCAGGACTTGCTACCCGCGCGGGATTTAAGTGCGTTCCTGGAACTTGCAGTGTCCATTGCGACCAAGAGTGGTCTGCACCGGCTGGAAACGATCCTATACCTTCGTAGTTTGCTGGACGACGACCCGCGCCCCCGGGCCCGTCACGTTGGATGGGACGGGGCGGATTACCCCGCTCCCGACGGCCCCCTTGAGTGTTTTCCGATCCCTGAAGTTCCCGAGCAAACCGCAGTGCGCGATGAGGCCAGGCAGATATTGCAGGCCAGTGTGTGGCTCGGTCCCTTGCGTGAACGGGTGCCTGAAATTCCGTCTCGGCATGGGCACAATCCCCAGACCCCCACGATAGGACCGTCGGGTCAGGGCGTGACAGAACTCCTGGCCGAGGATGAAACGGTCTTCGGTGAGGTCTCGACTTGGCTTGCCGCGAACGCCGGCCTATCCCTGCGTTGGGAGAAGAACCTCGACCTCTGGCGCTTGCAGACGACGCGCGGCGTTGCCCGCAGCGTTCCGATCACCCAAGTGGGTACCGGCGTGCATCAGTTGCTCCCGGTGTTGACGCTCGCCAAGTGGCGGAATCGGAATGCCAACCCAAGGCCGTTTATCGATGTTGTCCAGCAGCCGGAGTTGCATCTGCATGATGCACTGCATTCGATGCTCGGCGACCTCTTTCTGGACGTCGCCCGTACCGGTGTCGGAATCACTGTCGTGGAAACCCATGCCGAGGGCTTACTGTTGCGGGTGCGTCGGCGTATTGCCGAGAGCGAGGGCGAGATACCGCCGGAGCTGGTGGCGCTCTACTACATTGATGACGCACCGGACGGCAGCACGCTCCGTCGTATCCGCATCCTTGAGACGGGCGAGGTCGATTACTGGCCGCCAGGCGTCTTCTTGGAGTCTTATGAAGAGGTCAAGGCCCTGCGGCGCGCTCAACGGCTCAAGGGGCATTGATGCGATTTACGATTGAAATGCCGAAGGGAGAGGATACGGTTGCGGTCTGGAACGACCTGGTGGCGCTGCCATTCCTGGATCGGCTGATCTTCCGCGCGGACGAGGCCGCACACACCGTCGTGCTGCGGGACGCGGATCTGCTCGATAACAGTGAGTGGTTCCAACATGCTCGGCAGACCACGCAAGACCTCCTCTTGGAACTCCGCGAATTAGCCCGTGCCTCCGCATGGAACTCTGAGCGTGCAACCACAACGACTTGCCATGTCTCAACGGCTGCCGAGGCCGAACGGGCGTTGCGCATCGCCAACTCGCCGCTCAAGGTGCTTGTGGAGAATAGCCTCCGGGATGGGGCGCTGCTTGAAGTGGCGGCGCGCCTCCTCGCAGATGAGCCGGTTCGACAGTTGTGGATCAATCCCCCTGTGCCTCCGGCCATTGATGTGATCCACTCTGGGGGTGCGGGAGATATGCCGAAGCACATGGAGCAAGAAGCGGCGAGAACGCGAGGCGCTGACATCCCGTTGAGATTGATTGCCGTCGTGGACTCGGACAGGTCCGGCCCCGGAGCGTTACCCTCTCAGAAAGCCACTGCGGTTGAGCAGAAAGCATCTCAGCTTAAGGTAATAGCATTCATACTCGCAAAGCGTGAGGCGGAAAACTATATCCCCAATTTTCACTGGCAAACGGAGAGGGAGCGGGACCCTCGTAATCCGCGTTGGAGTAACGACATGACTAATCTCCTATCCATGGATCACGATCAACGCGACTATTGTGACATGGACACATTAGGCTGCAAGCAAGTCCCTGCGCAGTACGAACGCAAACGCCCCTACCATCTGGAAGTGCTGTTGGGGAGCGTCCGACAAGAGCAGGATCAAGCAGTGCTCAGCGCGATGGCCGCCGACTTGCGCGCTCGTGACTACTCGGGTGATCTGAGCGCCATTCTCGAACTGATCGACCGGGAGCGCTAACGTCATGACTCAACTGAGCACGGATGACGGTCCGGAAATCAATCCGAGCGTTGTCTTCCTGTTCGACCTCCTGAAATGGGTGAGGCAAGGGCGCATCCGGGTGCCGGCCTTCCAGCGTTCTTACGTATGGACGCGAGCGAACATGCTGGACCTGTTCGATTCAGTGCGCTGGCGCTATCCGATTGGCACACTTCTGTTTTGGAAGTCTTCCAAGGAGACCGCGAGACCGCTCTTCCGCTTCGGGCCCTTCGACCTTTCGCAGACCCGACCGCTGGAAACGCTGTTGCTGTTGGACGGCCAGCAACGGCTCACGACTCTGGCGGGCGTGCTACTGCGGGACTCCGGACTTCCCAGCTGGTCCGGTGACGATGAAGACGCCGAGCGCTGGAACGTCTATTTCGATGCCAGTGGCGGCCAGACGGACGAGAAGAGGCAGGAGGATAAGAGTCGTGAGGGGGTGTTCATGCACCTCGCCTCCGGTGCTACGGCCCAGCCATGGCAGGTTCCGCTCCATCAGTTGAGCGATACCAATAAGCTTTTTGAGACCATTGCCCCGATTTTCAACGCTGCACCGGAAACCCTCGCGGCGGCCGGAGTCGGCAAAGAGGTCTTGGTCAACCGGCTTCAGGGAGTGGCGAGGGCCTTGCAATCCTACAAGATTCCCATCGTGGAGTTTATGACCGACGACCTGAACCTGGCGGTGGAGAGCTTCACCCGCTTGAATCGAAAAGGGGTCGCTATCGGCGCCGACGAGATGTTCTCGGCCCTCACCTATCAGGCTGGGGCTCAGAGAGGGTTCCGTATCGCAAGCGAGATCGACAGTACCCTGGCCGAGATCAAGCAGACCGGGTTCGGTAAGGTCAACCGCGTCCTGGTCCTGCGGGCCTTCCTGGTTGCCGCGGACCTTGACCCGTATCGCACTGACTGGAGCAAGCTCGGGGACGAGACGCAGAAAAGCGTGGCCAACAAGCTGCCGGAGGCCATGCGCCGGGCGCGGGAAGGGCTGCTGCGCGGGATCGAGCTGCTGCGAGAGGAGCACATCCATAACGCCCGTATGCTGCCCTATGGGTTGCAATTGGTGGGTCTGAGCGCCTGGCTCGGGGAGGACCCGAGTCCGACCGTTGAGGCCAAGCGCCTGCTCCGGCGCTGGCTCTGGCTCACTGGATTCGCAAGCTGGTTCGGTCAGGGCAATCCATCCCGCTATGCCGCCGTCCTCGCAGAACTGCGTGACCGAGCCCGTATGGTTCGGGAGCAAGGGGCTCCGGTACCATCCGAACTACGATATCTCCCTTGGGATACCCGGGCGGAGCCCTTTCCGGAGCGCTATGACCTGCGTAGCGCCCGGGTACGGACTCTGCTATGTCTGCTGGCCCGTAGGGGTGTCTTCAATCCGGACGGCACGCGCAAAGACGCACGCGCCATCGCCGACGATTTCGCACGCAACGGCCCTGAGGCCATGCGCACCATCTGGGCCTCATCGCAATCGCTGTTGCGCTCCAGTCCTGCCAATCGAATGTTCGATGTCTTTGGACTAGAACGTGGTCAGGCACGCACCCTTTTTCGGCGGACTGAGTTGGTCCATCCGCAGGCGTTTCTCGAATCGCACTGGCTGCCTTATCCCTTGGACGATGCCCTCCAAAAATCCGATAGCATGGAACTGGTGCTGAAAAGGCGCCTGGAAGAGATGATCACGCTGGAGCGGCAGTTCATGTTCGAACTCGGGATTCAACTACCGGCGTCCGCCCAACCAGGGGCGAGCATCATCGACCAAGATGACGATGCCCCCCTGCCAATGCCGGATGCGGAGGACGTGTAAATCAGCGAATACTCGCTCTAGCGACCGGGTCGCCTCGAATCGCGGCGGTCTCTGGGTCACATATGTACGAGGGCCACATTTGATTGATTTCAGTTAGGCTCGTTGACGGCTTCCCGTACCATAACTGTCGCACGCTTGGTCCTACTCAGGGACCGCTTATGGCCGTGAGCCGTCGGTCAGCCATACACTTAGGACCATCCGTCGGTTCGCGTTACACAGCAGGCATCTGAAACCTGCGTTGACTCCGCCCCGCCCACGAGTCCGGGCAACCACGGGTGCCGCCGGGACTCAGAGGATCGCGCGCACCACGCCGCCGTCCACCCGCAGGGCCGCGCCGTTGGTCGCGGAGGCGCCCGCACCGCACAGATAGACGATCATGTTCGCGACCTCCTCGACCGTGGCGAAGCGCCGCAGCAGCGAGGAGGGCCGGGCGGTGTCGAAGAACTCCTTCTCCATCGCCGCCAAGCTGATCCCCCGCTGCTGCGCCATCTGCTCGACGAAGACCGCCACGCCCTCCGAGCGGGTCGGCCCCGGCAGCACGCTGTTGACCGTGACCCCAGTCCCGGCGGTGGTCTCCGCCAGGCCCCGCGCGACCGCCACCTGGGCGGCCTTGGTCATGCCGTAGTGGATCATCTCCGCCGGGATCTGCACCGCCGATTCGCTGGAGACGAAGTTGATCCGGCCCCAGTCGCGCCCGGAATCGCCAAACGAAGCGGATTTCACGCGCGAGATTGCCTTCGGTCTTGCTCAGTGTCGGCGCGGGTGTTAGGGTCAGGGCAACGTCTCACAGACAGACTCCCATCGGCAGGGCTAACCCCATGAAGGTCGATATCATCACTTAGCAAACGGGGCAGCGGCTACCTGGCACAGGTCAGCAATCTGCCGGAGATCCGCGCCAAGGAGGCGACCCGCGAGGCCGCGTTGCGCGGGGTCGAGCGGCGGCTGCGGGCCTATTTCGACCGGGTGGAACTGGTCCGCTTAGACCTCGGCGATAGCCGCTCACTGCTTGAGCACTTCGGCAGCTTTGCCGACGACCCGACCTTCGACGATTGGCAGGCGGAGATCGCCACCTACCGTCAGGAACGCAACCGTCCGCCCGAGTAGGCTGACCATGGCGCTGCGGGTTCTCGATACTGACCACCTCAGCCTGTTCCAGCGGGGTTCTCTCGCCCTCTTACCCCGCGTCCAGGCGGCACCAGCGATGCAGATTGCCAGCAGTCGGTAGTTCTCTAAACGGGTTTGGCGCCATTGTTCGATGAAGGCTTTGAGCATGCTTTATCCCGTGAATCGATCGCGGTCTCTCGGCACAGGAATCCGGCCGGCAAGCGGACGCCACGGTCAGTTGAGCGCGGTGGCCCTGAGACCGATCATTTCGGCGCGGGCGCCGGATTGTCCAGCCAATTCTCCACCCGCAACCCGGCGACCCGCGAGAATTCGTCCACATTGTCGGTGACGACGGTAAGCCCGCGGGTCAGGGCGTGCGCGGCGATCAGCAGGTCGTTGGGTCCGATGGGCGTCCCGGCCTGCTCCAACTGAAGGCGGGCCTTGGCATAGGCTCGATCGGCCCCGGCCTCCAGGGGCAGCGCCGGCATGGAAGCCAGCAGGGACTCAACCTTCTTGCTCAAGGTGTCGGAGCCGAGCTTCCGGGCGCCGAAGCGTAGTTCCGCGGCCACGATGATGCTGGTGCAGACCCTTGCGTAGCCGCGCCGGGCGAGCATTGCCGCGACCGAGCCCTGCGGCTGGCGGATCAGCGCGGAGAGGATGTTGGTGTCGAGCAGGTAGCGCAGCCCATCCATGGCTAGAGGCGGATGTCGTCCAGTGGCAACAAACCCTCGTCTACCGCGGGGAGGGACTCGTCGAGCGGTTTCCATCCGGCCAGCAGGGTGGCGAGGTCCGGACGGCGCTTCACCGGTTCGACCACCAAGCGCTCGCCGTCTTTGCTGACGATCGCCTCGTCTGCATCGAGTTCGAACTCCCGCGGGATACGCAGGGCTTGATTGCGCCCGTTGCGAAACAAGCGGACATGGCGTTCAGTCTGCATAGGTCATCGATCCGGAGCGGAAGGCATAGGCGCTAGCATAGGCGAAGCGATCGGACGACGCGAGGGGTCGGTGATCGCAGGTGCAGGAGACCAGCCGCGCTCTTGGGGCTCAACGCATGGCCGATGGTGTCAGTTGGGCAAGCCGACTGGCGTCCTCGACTCAGCGTCGGCGCGGCCTTTGTGATCAGAGAATCGCACGCACCACGCCGCCATCCACCCGCAGGGCCGTGCCGTTGGTCGCGGAGGCGCCCGTAGTGGATCATTTCCGCCGGGATCTGCACCGCCGATTCGCTGGAGACGAAGATGATGCGGCCCCAGTCGCGCCCGCGCATGCCCGGAAGGTAGTGCCGCGCCAGACGCACCCCGCTCATGACATTGGTCTCGAAGAAGCGCAGCCAGTCGGCGTCGCTGATCTCACCGATTTTCCACTCATCCGCCGTTGACAAGGCACGGCGCGGGCCTAGACTGCCCGATGACCCGCCCCGGCGGCGGGTCAGGCCCCTGCGCGTCTCAGTCATGTACACATCGAGAGCACCATGCACTATCTTTACACGTCATTGAAGGTCCTTGCGGTCCTCGCGCTCGCGGCACTCGCCGCGGGTTGCGCCGGCGATCTGAAGGAAAAAGAGAACCTGGCGGCGGCCGCCGGCTTCAAGGTCATCACCCCCACCAAGCCGGAGCAGGCGGCGCTCTTAAAGAGCCTGCCCGCCAACAAGGTCACCCAGGTCAAACAGGACGGTAAGGTCTATTATGTCCTGCCGGACCTGGCCAACAACCAGGCCTGGGTCGGCGGACCCAAGCAGTATCAGAGCTATCAGCAACTACGCCTGGCCAGGCAGATCAGCAACGACAACCTGGAGGCCGCGGCGATGAACCAACAGGCATCCATGAACTGGGGCGCCTGGGGCGGTTGGGGGGGTTGGGGTCCCGGGCCCGGCTGGTATTGAGCCCAGCCGCGAGGTCAGGCCGCGCCGCGACCCTGGTTCCCGCGTCGAGCGCGGTCTTCAGGTCCGCACAGCGGACCCTACGGTGACCCAGTCCCGTAGGGTCCGCTGCGCGGATCGGGCGTCGTTGTCGTTGTCGTTGTCGTAATCGTGGTCGGATTATTCGATTACGACAACGACAACGACAACGACAACGAAAGCGTACCCGGGATCTCGGTCACTACATCCGTTCTGATCGCACCCGCGCGGGCCGCCCCGCTCGCCGCTGCCCCAGACCATGAGCGCGCCCTAACGCCTATCGCCCAAATGAAAATCGCCATCGCCACCAAAGATTACACCCGGGTCGCCGGCCATGCCGGCCAGGCCCGCCACTGGCTTCTCTACGACAGTGAGGCGCAAGGGCCCCAGCCGGTGCGCGTCGAACTTCCCAAGGCCCAGGTCTTTCACCACTGGGAGGGCGAGGGCCCACACCCCCTGGACGGCATCTGCGCCATCGTCGCCGGCAGCGCCGGGGAAGGCTTTCGCCGCCGCATGGCCAAGCAGGGGGTGGAGTTGCTGCTGACCGGCGAGCCGGACGCCGACCGCGCGCTGCGCTCGGTGCTCAGCGGCGAGGTCCTGCCCGACCCCGGCTTCGATCCCGGCATGCTCCTGTGCCGCCTGCGCGACCTGTTCTCCAAGCATTAGCGCAGTACAATCGCCGCTTCCAACCAGTTGTTCACCAAAAGGCGCCCGATGATGAAAACCCCCCTCCCCCTGGCGACACTCCTGTCCGCACTCCTGGTCGCCCCCCTGTTTGCCCAGGACGCCGCGCCCGCGAAGTCGGTCGGGGACCTGTATAAGGAACGCGCCGCGCTCAGCGGCAAGCAGGTGACGCTGCACGGCAAGGTCGCGAAGGTCAACAACCAGATCATGGACCGCAACTGGGTGCACCTGCGCGACGGCACCGGCGACACCGCCGACGGCTCCAACGACATCACGATCACCACCATGGATACCGCGAACCCGGGCGATACGGTCACGGTCGTCGGCACCCTGGTTGTCGACATGGATTTCGGCTCGGGCTACAAGTACCCGCTGCTGATCGAGAAGGCGACGATCACCAAGGCCC
Organism: Candidatus Thiodictyon syntrophicum; assembly: GCF_002813775.1. Taxonomy (NCBI): domain Bacteria; kingdom Pseudomonadati; phylum Pseudomonadota; class Gammaproteobacteria; order Chromatiales; family Chromatiaceae; genus Thiodictyon; species Candidatus Thiodictyon syntrophicum. The sequence goes on along the minus strand of NZ_CP020370.1, from coordinate 2,712,562 downwards.
CCTGAGCCGCCGGGCCCGCCCCCCATGCCCCGGGTCCGCGACAGGGACGACCCGACCGAGCGCTACAACGCCGACCTGGCGGACTGCCTGGCCGCGGTGCCCCTGTTGCGGCCGGCGGCCCCGGGCAGCCCGGCGCAGCGCCGCCTGTGGCGCGCCTGCGAACTGTGCACCTATCTGGAGTATCGGTTCGACGCGGCGCCGGACCCGCGCTCCCTGACCGACGAGGCCATCCACGACTGGGCGCGCCGCGGCCTGACCGACGGCGAGGTGCCGGGGGACCCCGCCGACCTGCTGGGCTACCGGCCCTACTGGCTGGTACAGGACGGCACCTGCCTGGGCACGGTCGCGGTGATGGTCCGGGACCTCGGCTGGGGCCAGCCCTGCCTCTGGATCGCGAGCCTGTATCTGTTCCCGGAAGGGCGGCGCAGCGGGTGCGGCACCCGGGTCATGGCAGCGCTGGAGGGGGCCGCCCGGCACTTGGGGCTCGGGGGCCTGCGCCTGGAGACCGCCTGGCCCTGGCAGGGCGCGGTGCGCTTCTATCTGCAACAAGGCTTCTGGGTCGCGAACTGGAAGCATGGGCTCAGCCTCGTGCGCTATTTCGCCGACCCGCCCTACCGCATTCGGCACGACGAGGGGCGCATGGCCTTCGTCGTCGGCACGGCGACGGCGGACAATGCACGGATCGCGGCCCGGCGCCGCGGCGACACCCTGATCTGGGAGGAGCACGCACCCGTCGGGAACGGAGACGACGACGCGGACGCGGACGCGGACGCCGCCGGGGAACCGGAAACCCTCGCCTCGCCCGCCCCGACCTTCGCCCTATGGCTCGCCGTCTGCGGCTGGCCGCTGATCCGCGGCCCCCGGGAGTGGGAGCGCCGCTACCACTGGTCGGACACCGGGATGCCCGAGGGACTGGCCTACAAGATCACCGTCTTCGAGGCCTATACCCGTCGCTGCGGCTTCCGGGTCGACACGCCGCGGATTCCCGGGTTGGTGTATCCGCCGTGGGAGGAACTCTGAGCCTGGGGGGCTTGCCACCCCCGTGCCGGAAGGTCTCACGGGCAGGCGCCCGGCGGCAGCACTCATCATCCACACGGCTTCTTGATCACCACCCTTTCGCTTTCGATGATCCGGCGAAAGGCCGGGCTGGTGTTGGCCCAATCCACCAGATCGATCGTATAGGGGATATCGGACTCACTGAAATCCATCCGCAGGTGAGCGGCCGTTTCATACGGCAGCGGGGTCTGCCCGATGACGCACAGGTCCAGGTCGGACGTCCGCCTGGCCCCGCCCTTGGCGCGCGAGCCGAAGGCCCAAACCTCGCGGTCCGGGACCTGCCGGTGCAAAATGGCCATCACCATCGCCAAATGGTCGGGGCGTAAGTCAAGCGGCATGGCGCAGCCGCTCCAGGGTGACCTTGGCATCGGCCAGAAAGGTCCGGGCACGCTCAAACGCGCGGGTCGCCTCCTCGCTATCGTAGATATGCGAGGTCTTGTTGCGTGCCTCGTAATGTCCAAACCCTTCCTCGAGTCGCGCCAGCGCCTTTTCCAGTACATCGACACTCAGTCTCGTCATGGTTTCGCTTCCCATTCGTCGGCGGCCGCCACCGGGGCGATCGGATCGTCATGAATCGCCCCCAATCCCACGATCCGCGGAGAGGGTTTCCGCTTGGCCGATGGTGACTCCCCCTGCTCGATGACGAGAAAGATCGCCTCCAGACGCGCATTCGGCGGCAGCGGGGGGATCTCTTGGATCCGTCCGGCGTTGTCGGTCGTCAGCAGCAGCTTCGTCGCCTGCATGTCAGCCTCCAGATCATCAATGCCAGTTGTGTAGGATGGGTAGAGCGCAGCGAAACCCATCGCTACCCTAATCCCGACTCAGTGCCTCGAACGGCCGTCATTTGAGCCCGTCGAGCCGTGCCAGGGTCTCCCGCCGACGGGTCTCGTCCACCTCCCGGAAGGACTTGATCAGGGCCAGCAGGGTGTCGACCAGGCCCTTGACCAGCTTGCTCAGGTCGAGCGCCGCGGGCAGCCCGAACCGGGTCGCCCCCGCGGGGTCGAGCAGCCGCGCCCGCACCAGCTCGGTGAAGGCCGCCCGCAGTTGCACCGCGGACGCCACCCAGGCGCGCAAGCCCTCGACCTCGGTCAGGTCCACGCCCGCGATCAGGTAATTCTTGGCCCCTTCGATCAGGGCATCGAATGCGGCCTTGGCCTCCACATAGGCGATGAGGCCCTCCGTATAGGTCCGCGGGTCATCGCGCCCCTGCTCGCAGAGCAGCCGCGCATGGCCCTCGCCTAAGGATTGCTCGCGGGCCAGGATCTCGAACAGGGTTGCCATGGTCTTAAGGTTTCCGATGGGTGGATGAGTGTCAGTCGGGTTAGCGCGGCGTAACCCGATACCGGGGTCGGAATGCCAGGCCTTGATCATAACTGTGCGACACGAAGTCGCGTAAGTGATTGTTCTACTGGCGGTCGCTTGGAGGCGACCTGATAGAACCGACGGTTTCTCCCGTCGTAGCCTAAGAGCACATGCGGGACTGGTAACGGTCCGGTGTGAAGCTGCTCTGACAATGTACTCCGCCCGAAAGGGTAAGACGAGCCCGTGAGGGCGACCAACACTGCAAGCATCATGCGGTAGGAGGCTAGGCTGAGAGGTATGGTGAACACATGTGAATCGACATAAGACCCGTGATCAAGAAACTGCCAAAGATGCTGTTGAACTAATCCGCTCCGCGGGGCCTTCCGCGGCCATCCCGCAGCGCCATTGAATAGCGAATGAAGCGCGGATAAGCCCAGCCGTCCCACGGTTACCCGCGGCCCCGCCCCGTCCCCCATCGTCCACACTCGTAACGGCCCACTCCGGGTCGTTGACCGAGAACCAGACGATGACACCCCTGCGTCAGCAGATGATCACGGCCATGCAGATGCATGGCTTCTCGCCGCGCACCCACGAAAGCTATCTCGACGCGGTGCGTGACCTCGCCAAATTCACCCGGCGCTCCCCGGACACCCTGGAGCACGCCGATCTCACGCGCTACTTCGAGCATCTGGTGGTGCAGCGCAGTTTGGCCCCGGCCAGCGTGCGGCTGATGTACAACGGCATCCGCTTCTTCTATCTGCGGGTGCTCGGCTGGCCGACGGTCGACCTGGAGGTCACCTTACCCAAGCGCCCGCAGCGCATCCCGGAGCTGCTCACCCGCGGCGCGGTCGCCGCCATCCTGGCCGCCTGCGACAATCCGCGTTACCGCATGATGTTGACGGTCTGCTATGGCTGCGGACTGCGCCTGAGCGAAGTCCTGGCCCTGCGGGTGCAGGACATCGACGGCGAGCGCCGACTGCTGCGGATCACCCAGGGCAAGGGGGCGAAGGACCGCCTGGTCCCACTCTCACCGACCCTGCTGGAGGCGTTGCGGGACTATTGGCGCCTCTATCGGCCAGCGGATTGGCTGTTCGCCGGGCGCGCCGGGACGCCGCTGTCGCCGACCGGCTTGCAGAAGGCCTTCACCGACGCCAAGCGCCAGGCCGGCGTAACCACGGTCGGCGGGATCCATGGGCTGCGCCACGCCTACGCCACCCATCAATTGGCGGGCGGGTTGTCGGTGGAGCGCCTGCAACGGTTGATGGGCCACCGCAGCATCCAGACCACCCTGCGCTATGTGCATTGGCTGCCCAGTGCCAGCGAGGGCGAAGGGACCCTGGACCTGCTTGCCCAATTGGAGGCCGGCCATGGCTAATACCTCCCTGCAAGCGGTCATGGCGGCGTGCCTGTCCGGTTATGCCGAACATCACCCGTTGAGCCCGCACCAATGGCAGGTCTGTCATCACATCCTGGACTGTCGTACCGCCGCGCTGGGCGGCTTCGCCCTGGAATGCGACCAGTGTGGGGATTGCCCCTTCCTCTATCACGCCTGCCGTGATCGCCATTGCCCGCGCTGCCAACGCCGGGCCTCCGAGGAATGGGTCGAACGCCAGCGTGCGGCGGTGCTGCCGGTGACCTATCACCATCTGGTCTTCACGCTACCCGACACCCTCAACGGCTGGGTCGAGGTCCACCCCGAGGTGATCTACGCCTTGCTGTTCGAGACGGTGTGGGCGACCCTGTCCGCCTTCGCTGAGGACCCCAAGCGCCTGGACGGGCAGTTGGGGATGACGGCGATGCTGCACACCTGGGGGCAGACGCTGGTACGCCATGTCCACCTGCACTGTCTGGTGCCGGGCGGGGCCTTTGGCGCCGACGGGACCTGGCATCCGGCCAAGAGTACCTATCTGTTCCCGGTGCGGGCGCTGTCGCGGCACTTCCGCGGCGGTTTGGTCAGCCGGTTGCGCCGGGCCTTCAAAGACGGGCGACTGTCGCGCCTCACGGCCGCGGAGGTTGACCGCGTCCTCAACGCCCTGATGCAGCCCGAGTGGGTGGTCTATTCCAAGCCTTGTCTGGCGCGCACCGACACCGTGATCGAGTACTTGGGCCGCTACAGCCATCGCATCGCCCTGTCGGACCGGCGGCTGCTGGCCTTCGATGAAGAGGACGACACGGTGGACGTCCGCTACAAGGACTACCGCGACGGCAGTCGCAACAAGGTCATGACCCTGACCGGCGAGGAACTGATCCGGCGCTTCCTGCTGCACGTCTTACCCAAAGGGTTCATGCGCGTTCGTCATTTCGGTTTCCTGGCCAACCGCTGCCGGGCGCGCTGTCTGGCGCTGATCCGTGCGGCGCTGGCGGCCCCGCCGCCGACGCCGGAACCCGCCACGGCACCGGCGGCGACGGCGCCCTTTGACGGCTATCCCTGTCCCAAGTGCCGCACTGGGCGCTTGCACGTCACCGCGCACCTGGCCCCGCTACGGCGTGGTCAGGGGGTTTCGCTGATGCCCGCCACCTGCTAAGCCTCAGCGCCCGCCGGCCGTCCGGGACAGGCCGCCCGCGGCCTGCGTTCGCGCTCGCCCAACATCCGGGAAATGGGCTACACTTCGTCCTCAATAGCCCGTTGTCCAGCCCCGCGGAGCCCTGCGGAGGCCCGCTTGGTGCCGCACCGAGCGGCATCCGGGTGCTGCAACGTGGTCCGGGACCGACCGGCGCCCCGGCCTCAGGGATACAATTCCCTCTCTTAAAGAGGACCGCGGCCGCAGCAGGCGTCGTGCCAGGAGCGGATTAGTCCAACAAACGTTTATCCGTCGTGCGCGCGCGGCGTCGCGCTCCGACTCGGGGTCAGTTGGGCGCGCACGACGGATAAACGCTTATTCGATAGGCAGTGGCCAAAAGGCAAGTGGACAGGATGCGATCTTAATTATTGATCGCACGAGAATGTTGCTCCACCGAGTTAGAGTCGACACCTAACCCTCTCTGTCATTTATGCGGAACGTGGTAAGCCCGTCTTGCCGCCCAACTGAGGGCAGGTGAATCGCAAGAGGAACTGTTGGGGAGGCGGGTAAAGGAGACTGGAGAAAGCGAACGCCGGGTTGTAACGACGCGGATAGGGGCTGAAACATTGCTTCACCCGAAAGGGGGCAGACTTCCAGTTGGTCTTGAATCGCGAGAACATTTGTAGAACTCTCACAACGGCGGCAAAGCAAATGATGATAGCTTCTGCTATTGGTGCAGCCACCGACTGCAAAGTGGATTGGCGCACGCCAAGGTACACCGAACGGTACGAGGGCTGCAAATTGGTATCGCGAAGGCCGAACGGCCGGCTCTGTCACTGGGGCTTATCAAGGCTTGAGCCGTGTGCGGTGAAAGTCGCAAGCACGGTTCTTAGGGGGCTGGGTGGCGGTAACGTCGCCTGGCTACCCGACCCGGCCACCTCGAGGGAGACATCCGTCGCGGCCTGGGGGCCGCTCCTACGCCGTAGGAGCGGCCCCCAGGCCGCGACGGGTTGCCGCAAGGGCGCGTGGCCGGAGTTACGATCGAGGCCGAATGCCAGTACCCCATTCCACCTTATGCTACATACCGACCCCAACGGGGTCGAAAATACCAGCCCAGGGCAACGCCCTGGGTTAGCGTTGTTGTTTCGGTACAGCCCTGAAAGGGCGTGACATAACGGCGGCCTGGCGGACCGGGTGCCGCGCGCCTAACCCGACCGGCAGCCAACCCGAAACATCCGGTAATCGGTCACGGCCTTGGGCTTGGTTACCGTCGGGTGCTGGCGCCCGGCGGTCAGGGCCTTGACCCGGTCGGCCAGATAGCACTCCAGTTCCGCCAGGGTGACGAAGCCGAGCCGGCTGAAATCGGCGCGGCCGTCGCGGATCGCCTCCAGGAGCGCGCAGGTGAAGGCGCCATGGCCCCAGGCCGCGTCCTCGCGCGAGAGCTGGGCGCCGCTCGAGGAGGAAAAGACCACCACCCCGGTGTCCGCGTCCGCCAGTTCGTTGGCGAAACGGTCCAGGTCCGGCAGCGAGTCGAGCGCGGCCCTGGTATCGCCGAGCAGGGCGCCCGAATAGCAGGTGTCCAGCATCAGCACCACCTTGCCCTGGATGCGCCGCAGATACTCAGCGATATCGCCCCCCTTGATGGCGCTATGGTGCGGCGCGGCCGGGTCGCCGTCGACGCTCAGATAATAGTAGGCGCCGAAGTGGTCCTTGAGCCCGTGACCGGCGAGGAAGACCACCGCCACGTCGCGTTGCCCGACCTCCAGTTCCAGCCAGTGCAGCCCCTCCAGGATCGCCGTCCGCCCGGCCGCCGCGTCGGTGAGCGGACGCACCTGCACCTCCCGGTAGAGCCCGCCGGCCTGGGCGCGCAGTTCCGCGGCCACGGCATCGGCGTCCGCCGCAGCGAAGCGCAGCGGTTGCACGATCTGCGGCGGATAGGCACCCACCCCCACCGTCAGACCATAGAGCCGGGGCTTGCGCCAGTCCGCGTCGCCGCTCCAGGGGATCGGCAGCAGCACCGCCTCGCCCGCGCCCAACTCGCTGAAGGGGACCAGGCTCAGCACCCCGGGGCCGGGCGGGGCCAGCACCCGCAACTGGCCCACCACCCGGCGACCGCCGTCGGTCTCCAACTCGCGCCGGTCCAGCAGCAGCGGCAGCGGCCGACCATCCAGCCGCGCCTCCACCCGCAGCACCGGGGCGGCGTCCGAGTCGGCCTTGTAGGTACAGTCCACCCGGGTCCCGTCGGCGACGACCGTCAGGCCGTGGGAGAGCAGGCGCAGGACCGGCGGGAGCAGGAAGGTGATCCCGCGCGACCCGGTCTCGGCCGCCGGCGCGGTGCCGCGGGCGGCATCGGCCAGGCGCAGGGCCGCGGCCGGGTCGGCGCTCTCCAGCACCAGCGCGATGACATCCGGACGGTTGAACCGCTCGCGCAGGCGCGAGGCGCCGAAGAAGTCCGGCGCCTGATCCGGCCCGCGATTGACATGCCAGCCGATCAGGTCCTCGCCCCCGGCCGACGCGGCATAGTGACCGAGCGGGGTCCAGAGGACCCAGCGGGGTTGGGTGCCTGGCGGGTCCCCAGACTGGGATGGGGCCGGGTAGAGCGCCAGCACCTCGGCGCCGTCCGTCAGGCGGTGCCAGCGCAGGGTGCCGTCGCCGTAGCCGGCGACCGCGTAGCGGCCGTCGCGGGTGACATTGAGCGCCCAGACGGTGCCGGGCACCGGCTGCTGCCAGCACTCGCGGCCGGTGCTGGTGTAGGCGCGCAGCCGCCACTCGGTGCCGAGCAGGAAGCCCAGGTCGCCCGGCGACCCGGGCGGGGTCAGGGCCAGTGAGCGGGCGATCTCGTAGGGTTCGAGCTTGAGCGGGCGGCCCGCGAGCTTGGGCTCGGTGTTGTTCACCCAATCGGTCACCAGGCACCCGGGGCCGCCCGGGTGCGCCGGGTCCGGGTCGGCCCTGCCCTCGTCCGGCAGGGTCAGGTCCGCCAGGGCCGCGGCGGACGGGTCCAGGGTCAGGGCGCGGGTGCCCAGGTCGAACAGGGCCGGGCGCTTGCCCCATTGCCCGTAGCCGAACGCGACCCGATCGCCGGTGGCCGAGAGCCGGATGCCCTTGTCGTGGCACTGGCCGCGGAAGTCCGCGGCGGCCAAGGGATTGGACCAGCGCGGTTCCGGTTCTGCCCCGGGGCTCGGCGAACCGAGCACGAAGATGCCGTCTGACGCCCCGATCACCAGCCCGCCATCGGGGAGCGGGTGCAGGGTCATCACCGTGTTGGTCGTCGCCCGCAGGGGGCGGCCCCGCGCCCCGAGCCCGGCCTGCGACCAGCGCAGTACCGGGCTGTCGCCGCCTTCGTCATAGCGCCCGCCAGCAAAGAGGGTGCCGCCGTCGGCGGACCAGGCGACGGTGCCAAGATTCCCGTTGCCGATCCCGGCGGTGTTCGCGCTGCCCAGGTGGGCGAGGGTGCGACCGTCCAGCAGGTCCACCGTGGTGCTGTCGGTATAGCCCACCGCGATGCGGGTGCCGTCCGGAGAGAAGGCGACCGTGAACGGGCGCTTGCCGCCGGGTGGACGGACGCGGTGGGTCGGTTTGAGCCCTTGGCCGCCGCCGCTCAGCGCGGACTTGATCCGACCCCAGAAGGACCGACGCGGGGTCGCGTCCGGGCCGTCCGGCGGCGGGGCATAGAGCCGAACCTGGCCGTCATAACAACTGGTGACCAAGCGCCCGTCCGCGGCGAAGTCGGCCCAGTAGGCATCCCCGCCATAGTCCGAGTCCCGGCCGTCCTCAGACCAAGCCGCCGAGGCACCGGCCAGCGCGCCGCCGCTCGCGAGGCCATAGATCCGCAGGCCCCCACGGCCGAGTACCGCAGCGAGCCGGCGCCCGGTGCGGTCGAAGGCGAGATGAAGGACCACCATGGGCAGCCCTTTGATCCGTTGGCGCAGGGTGCCGGTGGCGCGGTCGAAGAGATAGATGAAGTCCTCACCGCTGGGGCCAAGCCAACCCCCGACCGCGACCCTCTCCCCGTCCGGGCTCAGCGCCACCGCATAGACCTTGCCCAGGTGGCCGGGGCCGAGCGGCACCCGGATGGTCCGCTCCAGGGTGCCCGGCCCCTCACCCGGCGCCGCCGCCCCCGCGAGCCGCCAGACCCGCACCGTCTTGTCGTCCGACCCGGAAACCAGCCACAGCCCCGCCGCATCCACGGCGGTACGCCTGATCGCCGCCGTATGGCCCCCCGGGTCCAGGCGCAGTTGGGGCGCGCCCGGGAAGGGGTCCGCCGGGTCGGGGGCAGGCGCGGCGGCGGCGGCCGGGCCCTGATCGGGTGCGGGTGCGGGCGGTCGGTGCTCGGACATGGGCTGCTGGACACCTCCTGTCGGTCAGCGCGGTCGCCATCTTAACCCGAACCGCCGCCCCGGCAGACCCGCGGTCGCGGCCTTCCCATGAAAGTCGCCCACCAGGTCGCGCTAATGCAGCGCATCACAAGCTCCAGACCGTGCGCAGGTCGGGATAGGTCTGGATGGTTTCATCGACGGTTACCAGCCGCGCATTGCGAGCCTGCGCAGTAGCAATGATGATGCGGTCTGCCGGGTCCTTATGGATATCCGGCAATAGGGTGGATGCGTGCAGCAATCCGGGGGTTAGCGCAAGGCACTCGATAGCCGACTCTGTCAGTGCGGCATCAAACCAATCCGGCAAGCTCAACGGTAGCGTCAAAGTGCCCTTCTTGACGAGTTGCGCAACCTCCAACGCAGAAATCACCGACACGGCAAGCGGCTCATCGACCGCTTCCAGCCAGCTCCGGAGTCGCTCGGGCAGCTTGCCGCTGATCTCCGGATGGAGCCAGCGTACCCAGGCATGGGTGTCCAGCAGGATCATTGGTAAAGATCCCCCCACTCGCCCGGCGCCAGCGCGGGCACGATGTCGTCGCCGTTCAGCACGGCCCCTTGGAAGGCGAGGCGCGGCGAGGGGGCGTGCCTCTTCGGTGCCGACGGCCTGGGCTGCTCGGCCTCGAGCAGGACGATCACCCGCGCCGGACCGCGCCGCTGTGACCGTGGAAGCTTGATGTGGATCTCGCTGTTCTCGTCGATCTCGGCGTCGATTTCAATGGCGAGCATGTGACATCTCCAATGACGGATAGTGACTGATTGCATGTCGGCTGACCGGGCGGCGAACGGAGGTAAAGGACGTAGGAACTCAGTGAGCGCAGCAGGATTACTGTTCCTGCGAGTCTTGGCAAGCGCGCCGTGACGGCACCGCTGTCGGCCGTCAGTTCGGGCACAATGCCGTGGGTTCAGCCGGTCCTGAGTTCATGCCGGATCGTTTCACGCACCACATCGGCCAGCGTTTGCCCTGCGACGAACTGACGCAGGGCCTCGTTGATCAGCGTCTGGTAGCTTCCGCCGGTCAGGGCCGCACGCGCCTTGAAGGCGGCGAGCACCGTGTTGTCGACCCGCATCGTAATGCGGGACTTGCCGCCCTGTTCGGCCTGCAGCCGGGCCAGCGCGGGCACCTGTGCCACCGGCTTGGCGTCGGCGAAGTCGAGGTCGGCATACTGGTCGAACAGCGGGTCAGAATTGTTGCTCATAGCGATCACGCTGCGGTTGGGTTGCCGGCGGCCTTCACCGGGTCGAATTCGATCTCCATAGTTCTAACAGTATGCACAAATGTACAGATCGTCAAGTCTGTCGGATGGGCAAGGATGGGCAAAGCGACGCCTGCCGACCCAACCGCTGCGCCCGGGAAGCGGGGAACCGATCAAGCCCGGGATGGGGTTGAGACTGGACGCTGGCTTGCCCGCGCCGAGCGGTCTAAGCTCACGCCATCGACCCCAAGCCCAGGCCCGCGGCGGCACCCCTCGCCCGCCGCCGGCCCCGGCCTCAGCGCCCGGAGCCCCATGTCCAGCCAAGCCCCCGCACTCATCCCCATGCTGCAAGGCCTGATCGGCAGCCTGTCGGTCAGCAGCATCACGCCCGCCTACGACCACAGCAACCGCCCGGTCATCGACCTGCTGGCCGGCTGGCTCGCGGCGGCCGGGTTTCGGGTCGAGGTGCTGCCTATCCCCGGGCACCCGGATAAGGCCAATCTGCTCGGGACCCTGGGCCGCGGCCCCGGCGGTCTGGTCCTGTCCGGCCACACCGATACGGTCCCCTTCAATGAGCCGCTCTGGTCGCATGACCCGCTCAAGCTCACCGAATCGCAGGGGCGCTACTACGGGCTCGGCACCGCCGACATGAAGTCCTTCCTGGCGCTGGCCATCGATGCGGCGCGGGGACTCAGGGCCGCGGACCTCAAACAGCCCTTGATGATCCTCGCCACCGCGGACGAGGAGTCGGCCATGCACGGGGCGCGCGCCCTGGCCGAGGCCGGGCGCCCGCTCGGGCGCTACGCAGTCATCGGCGAGCCCACTGGGCTGAGACCCGTGCGCACCCACAAGGGTGTCATGGGCGAGGCGGTACGCCTCATCGGGCGCAGCGGCCACGCCAGCGACCCCAGCCTGGGCAACAATGCGCTGGTGGGGATGCACGAGGCCCTGACCGCCATCCTCGCCTGGCGCGACGAACTCGTGCACTCCCACCGGCACCCGGCCTTCGCGGTGCCCTACCCCACCATCAACCCCGGCCACATCCACGGCGGCGACAACCCTAACCGCATCTGCGGGGACTGCGAACTGCACCTGGATCTGCGCGTCCTGCCGGGCATGGACCCCGCGGACCTGCGCGCCGAACTGGCCCGGCGGGTGGCCGAGGTGGCGCAGCGCCGCGGCCTCACCTGGAGTGTGGAGCCGCTGTTCAGGTCCATCCCCCCGGTCGAGACCCCGGCCGACTCCCTGATCGTGCGCGCCGGGGAGGCCCTCACCGGCCACGCCGCGGGGGCCGTCAGCTTCGGCACCGAGGCGCCCTTTTTCGACCGCCTGGGCATGGAGACCCTGATCCTGGGACCCGGCGACATCGCCGTGGCCCACCAGCCCGACGAGTTTCTGGAACTGGCCCGCATCCCGCCCACCCTGGAACTGCTGCGGGGGTTCATCCGGCGGTTCTGTCTGGATGCTATTATCCCACCGGAAAAAGCCAACAACGATCCTTGAGGAGGCACGGCCATGCGCTGGCGTACCGGCAGACGTAGCGATAACGTGGAGGACCAACGCGACGCGGGGGGCGGTCTGGGTGACCCCTTCGGCGGCGGACGGGCACCGATGCGGGTGGGGCGCACCATCGGCATCGGGGGCGGGGTCGGCGGAGTGGTGCTGGTGGTGGTCCTGATGCTGCTGGGCGTGGACCCCTCCTTTCTGCTGACCCCGGGTGGTCAGATCGCGCCCGAGCAGTCCCCCGCGCGCCGGGGCCCCGGGGCGGACGGGGCGCCCCAGTTCCAGGCCCCCACGGCCGGGGTCGAGGACGAGATGAAGCAGTTCGTCTCGGTGGTCCTGGGGGACACCGAGGACACCTGGACGGCGGTCTTCAAGGAGTCCGGCAAGCGCTATGTCGAGCCCCGCCTGGTGCTGTTCACGGGGATGACCCGCTCCGCCTGCGGGCTGGGGGAGGCGGCCATGGGGCCCTTCTACTGTCCGGCGGACCAGAAGGTCTATATCGATCTCGCCTTCTACGACGAGTTGCGCAACGACTTCGGCGCCCCCGGGGACTTCGCCCAGGCCTATGTGATCGCCCATGAGGTGGGCCACCACGTCCAGAACCTGCTCGGCATCTCCGACCAGGTGGAGAGCCTGCGCCGCCGCGCCAGCCGGCGCGAGGCCAACAACCTCTCGGTGCGCCTGGAACTCCAGGCCGACTGCTTCGCCGGTATCTGGGCCAACCGTGCCCACCAGGCGCGCCAGATCCTGGAACAGGGGGACCTGGAGGAGGGACTCAACGCGGCCTCCGCCATCGGCGACGACCGGCTGCAGCGCCAGACCCGCGGCTATGTGACCCCGGACAGCTTCACCCACGGCAGTTCCGCCCAGCGGGTACGCTGGTTCAAGCGCGGGCTGGCCGAGGGGCGCCTGGCCGCCTGCGACACCTTTTCCACCGCGGAGCTTTAGTGTATCCATGCCGATGAACAAGACCATCCAGACCAGGCTCCCCTTGCTCCTGGCGCTCCTGCTGTGGGGCCCGCCCGCCCCGGCCGAGAACAACTTACTCCAGGACCTGGAGCCGGTTCGCCCGCGCGGCCTCACGGACGGCGAGCCGGTGCCGACCATCGAGGCCACCGTGCCCCTGCCGCCCTGGCCGCGGGATGCGGACCTGATCGCCTTCGTCCCGGATGGGCCTCAAACCCCCTTGCGCTTCGCCATCGACGGCAAGAACCTCAAACTCGGCGATGCTCGCGGCACCGAGGTGCACTACACCCTGGTCATCGAGTCGGCGAGCGGCACCCGCAACCTGTCCTTCGAGGCCATCCGCTGCACCCTGCGGGGCGCCTACAAGACCATCGCCTACGGCAGCGACGGGCGCTTCACGCGGGTCCCGGAGGCGCAGTGGCAGCCGCTCGACCGGGACAGCGGGGCCTACCGCGAGGACCTGCGCCAGCGCTTCTGCGTCCCCCGTGAGATGCGCGCCCGGCCCGTCAAGGACCTGCTGCGCGCGCTGCGCGGGCGGATCGCGGCGACCGAGGGTTCGGGGTTTCAGACGCAGTAGGAAAACGTGGCGTCAGGCGGGACGGGGTTTGCAACCCCGTCCCGAACGTTTGACTCGACCGCGGCGTCGCGGAAAACGTTGCGGACGGGATGAATGCCCCGTCCGGCCCGGGCTTCGGCCCGGGCGCCAAACTTGAAGACCCTACCCGCCGCCGCCATTCCAATGGCATCAGGGGCTGCCTGCCGCACCCCAAGGTTCAATCCAAATCATCAATAAGGCTAGCCGCATGTCCAATCCGCTCTTAGACCAGGCCGGTCTCCCCGCCTTCGCCCGCATCCTGCCGGAACATGTGGAACCGGCCCTGGATGCCCGCCTTGCGGCCTGCCGGGCCGAGATCGCCCGTCTGACCGGGGCGCCGGGGGTGCCGACCTGGGAGAGCTTCGTCGAGCCCCTGGAGGAGTCGGACGATACGCTCAGCCGCACCTGGTCCCCGGTGGGACACCTGAACGCCGTCATGAACAGCGAGGCCCTGCGCGCCGCCTACAACGCCTGCCTGCCCAAGCTCAGCGACTACGGCACCGAGGTAGGCCAGAACGAGGACCTGTTCCGCGCCTACCAGGCGGTCGCGGCCCAGGAGCACCTGGACGCCACCCAGCGCAAGCTCCTGGACAACGCCCTGCGCGACTTCCACCTCTCCGGCGTCGACCTGCCCGCGGACCGCAAGGCGCGCTACAAGGCGATCAGCCAGGAACTCTCGCAGCTCACCGCCAAGTATTCGGAGAACCTGCTCGACGCCACCAACGCCTGGAGCAAGCTCGTGACCGATCCGTCACGGCTCGCCGGGCTGCCCGAGTCCGCCCTGGGCCTGGCCCGCCAGAGTGCGCAGCAGCGCGGCCAGGACGGCTGGCTCCTGACGCTCGACATGCCCTCCTATATCCCGGTCATGACCTACGCCGACGACCGCGACCTGCGCTTCGAGGTCTATCAGGCCTTCGGCACCCGCGCCTCCGACCAGGGCCCCCATGCCGGCCAGTGGGACAATGGCGACCTCATGGAGCGCATCCTGGCCCTGCGCCACGAACTCGCCCAACTCCTGGGTTTCGCCAATTACGCCGAGCGCTCACTGGCCACCAAGATGGCGCGCTCGCCGGACCAGGTGCTGGCCTTCCTCAACGACCTGGCGCAACGCTCCGTCACCCAGGCGCGCGGCGAACTGGAGGAAGTACGCGCCTTCGCCTTGGAGCACCACGGTCAGGGGCAACTGGAGCCCTGGGATCTCGGCTACTACTCCGAGAAGCTGCGCGTGCACCGCTACCAGATCAGCCAGGAGGAATTACGGCCCTATTTCCCGGTCTCCCGGGTCCTGAGCGGGCTCTTCGGGGTGGCACAGCGCCTCTTCGGCGTCGATATCGAGGAGGCCCAGGGCTTCGAGACCTACCACCCGCAGGTGCGCTTCTTCGAGATCCGCGACACCGAAACCCGCCAATTGCGCGGCCAGTTCTATCTCGACCCCTTCGCCCGCCCCGACAAGCGCGGCGGGGCCTGGATGGACGTGTGCACCAACCGGCTGCATACCGCCCGCTATGACCAGATCCCGGTCGCCTATCTGGTGTGCAACTTCAGCCCGCCGGTCGGGGATCAACCCTCGCTCCTGACCCACAACGAGGTCGAGACCCTGTTCCACGAGTTCGGCCACGGGCTGCACCACCTGCTGACCCGGGTCGACTATCCGGCGGTGGCCGGCATCAATGGGGTCGCCTGGGACGCGGTGGAACTGCCCAGCCAGTTCATGGAGAACTGGTGCTGGGAGCGCGAACCCCTGGATCTGTTCGCCGCCCACTGGCAGACCGGTGAGCGGCTCCCGGAGGACCTGTATGGGCGCATGACGGCGGCCCGGAACTTCCAGTCCGCGATGCAGATGGTGCGCCAGCTCGAGTTCGCGCTCTTTGATTTTCGCCTGCACCTGGAATACGACCCGGCCCGCGGCGGGCGTATCTATGAGATCCTGGAGGAGGTCCGCGACCAGGTGGCGGTCATCCGCCCGCCGGCCTTCAACCGCTTCGCCCACAGCTTCTCCCACGTCTTCGCCGGGGGCTATGCCGCCGGCTATTACAGCTACAAATGGGCCGAGGTCCTGTCCGCCGACGCCTTCTCGCTCTTCGAGGAGCGCGGGGTCTTCGACGCCGCCACCGGCCGGGCCTTCAAGGAGTCGATTCTGGAGCAGGGCGGCTCGCGCGACGCCATGGTCCTCTATGTCGACTTCCGCGGACGCGAGCCGACCACCGATGCGCTGCTGCGCCATTCGGGGATTGCCGCGTAGGCGTAGCCGCCGCTGCGACCCGATGATTCTCTGCACCGCCGCCTTTCCCTCCCGCGACAGCACGGGCCCGCCCGGTGCCCGCGTACCAAATGTAATCGCGGACCGTCACCCACCGCGAGGTCCAATAGATCGGTTCGGTCGATCAAGCGCAGCGCGATCGGCAGGGAGGCGCCACCCTTGGGGCCCCGCCAAGTGCCGCTGAGCGTCGCGCCGACCGGCGCATCGAGTGCCCACAGGCCGGTCTCTCCCTCCTCGCGCCAAGAGGTATCTTGCGCCGTCCTGGACAGCGGGATGCGGCCAAGAAACCGCTAGAGCGCCGTGACGGCCCGCGGGCCTCACCGGCCGGTGCAGCGGCGCAACCAACCGAGCCCCGCAAGCACCAGTCCGATCAGCGTCAAGGGTGCGGGCAGCGGGACCCCGACGCGGCCTTGATCATCACTCCGGCCACGCGCCCTTGCGGCAACCCGTCGCGGCCGGGGGGCCGCTCCTACGGCGTAGGAGCGGCCCCCGGGCCGCGACGGATGGCGGATCGCCCCGCGGGCACCCGCATCCGCCCGACGGCACTTGGGCGACGGCCGGGCGGGCGGCGCTTGCGTTCGCCCGGGCCCGCCCAGGTTCATTTGAGCGTCGCGAGCCAGTCGGCGATGGCCCGCATCTCCGTTTCACTCACCACGTTCATCACCGGGCGCATGGCCTCGCTCTGCCGGTTGTTGCGCACCCCGCTCTTGATATCGACCATCTGGCCATAGGCATAGTCGGCGCTCTGGCCGGCCAGGCGCGGATAGTCCGTTTTGCTCGGGGTATTGCCGTCGATGCCGTGACAGGTGACGCAGATCTTGCCGGTGTAGACTAAGGCGCCATCGAGCGGCGCGGCCACGCTGCCGAGCGGCAACAGCAGGGACACGAGGATGACGCGGCGAAACGGGACTTTCATGGGATACCTCTGGACTATGGACCAGGTCGATCGGGACGCCAGCCAGAACAAATAGCTGCTCGACGCGCTCGCCGGGTCCGGCCCCTGAGGTCGGGGTGCTCCCCGGCGGCGGTCGCGCGGGCGGATCTTGCCACGTAATCCGGGTGCCGTGGCGTTTCCCGCGGGCAGTGAGGCGCCGGGCGGGGCCCGCGGCGCACCGCCACGGGCCCTGGAAGATGCCGACGCGGGCCGGGGCGAGGCCGACCTGCACGCCTGGCCGGGTATCCGGCTCGGATGACCTGGATGCGCCGCCCCAGCGGGCTGGGCTCCTCGGCGACGGCGGTGCGCCCGGTGATGGGCGGCTGCCCGCCGCGGCGGTCGACGATCACCAGCCAGCGACGGTTGAGCCCCAACCCGGCCCGATAGCCGTCCAACTGAACGAGCCCCTCGGCCAGCGGGTCGGGCGCACCGTCACGCCAGGCCTGCCGAGCAGGGCTCGATGACCCGGGTGTTTCACGCAGAGACGCAGAGGCGGCGAGCTTGACGCCTCGGCGTGAGCAACTGCCGGCTTTGAGATCATCCGTGCCGGCCGGTCCTCAGCAAGTCGTCCGCGTGACGCTGGGCCCGCAACGCAGCGATGAGTCGCTGCGTCTCCTCCCGGTCCCTGGGCAGCGCGTGACTGGGGTAGTGCTCGACCACCTCGGCGGGCGTTGGGGCCGCGGGCTCTTTGGCGGCGACGGCGATGCGTATCGAGCGCTGCGGGGTGCAACGGTCTTGGTCGTCCACTGCGGTCGCTCCCGTCAGGCATGCGCGCAGTGCACGGCAGCAAACGCAACGGATTCCAGGTCCGGCGCGCCCCCCTGCCCCACCACCCGGGCGGCCAGCTGCCGCAGCCGCTGGACCATGGCGGCCAGGCCGTTGCGCCGCCCCAGGCTCAGGTGTTCTTCGAGCCCGAGCTGACCGAAAAAGCACTGGACATCGAAGGCCAGGACGGCGGCGGCGCTCTGCCCGGAGAATAACTGCTGCAAGAGGGCGATCAGGCCGCGGACGATGGCCGCGTCGCTGTCGGCGAGAAACTCGATGATGTCGGTGTCGCCGGGACGGACCCGGGCGTCCAGGTGCACCAGGCTCTGGCACCCGGAGACGAAGCTGGCCGGGGTCTTGAGGGCCTCGGGCATGACGGGCAGGCGGGCCCCCAGGTCCATGAGGTACTGGTAGCGCATCGACCAGTCGGGCAGCAGGTCGAAGACCTCGCTGATCAGCGCCGCCGCCGCCGCGGGCGACTCGGCCACGGGCCCCGGGTAGGCGATCTCCGGCACGGCGGTCGGCAGACCCACGGCCGTTGCGGGCCGGGCACGGACATTGACCCGCGCGCCCCGGCCGGCGTCGATGATCGCGGCGAGTTCCGTCGCCAGGCAATCGATCTCCGCGATCGTGTTGTAGACACCGAAGGAGGCGCGGGCCGTCGATGCCAGGCCCAGACGGTCCATGAGCGGCTGGCAGCAGTGATGGCCGGTGCGGATACAGATGCCCTTGAGATCAAGCGCCATGCCGATATCGAGCGTGCCCAGGGGCGGGTCGGTCACGACCCAGGACAGGACGCCGGCCTTGTCGGGTGCGGTGCCCTTGAGCTCGACCCCGGGGATGGCGGACAGGCGCCGCGTGGCATGACGCAGCAACCGGGCCTCGTGGTCCGCGACGGCCTCCAGACCCACGCCGCAGAGCCAGTCGATCGCCGCCGCCAGGCCCACGGCGCCGGCGATATGGGGGGTGCCCGCCTCGAACTTGCTGGGCAGTTCGGCGTAGGTGGTGTGCGCGAAGGTGACGCGCTCGATCATGTCGCCGCCGCCCTGGTAGGGGGGCATCGCCGCGAGCAGCCGCCGCTTGCCGTAGAGCACCCCGATCCCGGTGGGCCCATACAGCTTGTGCCCGGAGAAGGCGTAGAAATCGGCGTCCAGGGCCTGGACGTCGGTGCGTCCGTGGGCGACCCACTGGGCGCCGTCGATGAGCACCAGTGCGCCCGCCGCGTGCGCCGCACTGATGATCTCGCGCACCGGATTGACGGTGCCCAGGGCATTGGAGACCTGGTTCACGGCAACCAGGCGGGTGCGCGGGGAGAGCAGTTGCCGATAGACATCCAGGCGCAGCGCGCCGGTGTCGTCGATGGGGATGACCCTGATCCGCGCCCCGGTCGCCTGGGCCGCCAGTTGCCAGGGCACGATGTTGGAGTGGTGCTCCAGTTCCGAGAGGATGATCTCGTCGCCGGGGCGCAGATTGGCGGTGCCCCAGGACGCGGCGACCAGGTTGATGGACTCGGTGGTCCCGCGCGTGAAGATGCACTCGGCGGGCTCGGCCGCGTTGATGAAGCGGGCCACGGCGGCGCGGGCCTCCTCGTGCAGGCGGGTGGCGACGATGGAGAGCTGGTAGGCCCCGCGGTGGATGTTGGCGTGCTGGCGCAGATAGTAGTCCGCGACGGCATCGACCACCCGGTCGGGCTTCTGCGCGCTGGCGGCGTTGTCCAGGTACACCAACGGCTGGCCGTGGACGCAGGAGCGCAGGATCGGAAACTGGGCGCGGATGGCCGCCGCATCGAGTGCCGGCCGATCCGCAACATCAAGGGTGGACGAAGCTGTCATGGCGGATGGCTCTGAGCCTGAGTAGGGGGCCAAGCCCCGACGAAGAGGAGAAACACTATGGGCTTAAGTTGGGCTGGACCGGAGTCGGCTCAAGCTCATGGAACCTGGACTTGTCCATTTCCCAACGCCGGAGTCAATCTCGGATGGCCGCGGGGACGGCGCTGCGCGATGCCGCAATCAGTGCGGTGCCCGCACGGCCGGGGCCTTATACTGTCGAAGGATGCTGCATGATAACCGCCCGTCGCGGGTCCCGGGACCGGACCGACCACACCTTCTCACCTGCGCGAGTGCCGCATGACCGCCCTGCGAAACCTCTCCGACAGCACCCTCGCCGACGTCCTCGCCGCCCTGCGCCGGGAGGCCCGGGAGGCGACCGATAGCCGGCGCCTGGTGCAGGACCTCCAGGTCCACCAGATCGAGCTGGAACTCCAGAACCGGGAACTGCGCTGCGCCCGGCAGACCCTTGAGGAGTCCCGTGATCGCTACGCGGACCTCTACGACCTCGCCCCGGTCGCCTATGCCGCCATCGACCGCCAAGGCCTGGTCACCCAGATGAACCTGACCGCCGCCCGCTTGCTGGGCGTCGAGCGGGGGAGCACCGGGGACCTCTATCTGGGCCCTCGGCTCGGCCCCGGTGACGCGCCGCCCCTGCTCGCCGCCCTGGCGCGGGCGCTGGACACCGGGGCGGAGGAAGTACTCGAGGTGGATCTGGTGTCGGCCCATGAGCGGCGGCGCGCGCTGCGCCTGCTGATCCAACGCGAGCGGCCAAGCCCCGGCGCGGCTGGCCCGGCCACCTGCCGGGTGGCCCTGCTCGATATCACCGAGCACCAGCGGCTCACCGAGCAACTCCGGGAGCGGGAACGCGACCTGGTGCAACTGGCCCACCAGGATCCGCTCACCGGATTGCCCAACCGGCTACTGTTCGCCGACCGCCTGGGCCAGGCGCTGCGCCGGGCCCGTCGCGAGCAACGCCAGGTGGCCTTGCTGTTCCTGGATCTGGACGGCTTCAAGGCCATCAATGACAGCCTGGGACACCCGGCCGGGGATCGGGTGCTGCAGGAAGCGGCGCGGCGCCTGCGTGGCCAGGTGCGCGAAGGCGACACGCTCGCCCGCTTCGGGGGCGATGAGTTCACCCTGGTCCTGGACCCCGTGGAGCGCGCCGGCGACGCTGCCCTGGTGGCCGAAAAGCTGACCCAGGCCTTCAAAAGGCCCATCGATCTGGACGGCCGGCCCCTCTATGTCACCTTGAGCATCGGCATCAGCCTCTACCCCCAGGACGGTATCGACGTCGACACCCTGGTGCGCAACGCCGATACCGCCATGTACCAGGCCAAGGACCAGGGCCGCGACGGCTTTCAATTCTACACCGCGGACATGACCGCCCGCGCCTTCGCCCAGGTCTCCCTGGAGACGGCGCTGCGCGAGGCCCTGAGCCTGGAGCAGTTTGTCCTCTACTACCAGCCCCAGCACGATCTGACCACCGGCCGCATCATCGGCGTCGAGTCCCTGATCCGCTGGCACCACCCCACCTTGGGACTGGTCGGACCCGAGTGGTTCGTCCCGCTCGCCGAGTCCAGCGGGCTCATCGTCCCCATCGGCGCCTGGGTGGTGCGCACCGCCGCCGGCCAACTGCGGGCCTGGCGCGAACAGGGGCTGCTGGCGGACGTGACCCTGTGGGTCAACCTGTCCAACCGCGAGATCCGCACCGCGAGTCTGGCCGAGGGCATCGCCGCCACGGTCGCGGAAAGCGGGCTCGAACCCGGCGCCCTGGCGGTGGAGATCACCGACATCAAGTCCGTCGCCGACTCCGAGTCGGCCGCCGAGAACATCCGGCGGCTGCTCGACCTGGGGATCGAGGTCGCCATCGACTCCTTCGGCACCGGGCACTCGTCGCTCGCCTCACTGAAGCGGCTGGCGGTGCGCGGACTCAAGATCGACGGGTCATTCGTCGCCGGTCTCCCGGGGGACGCGGACGACGCCGCCATCGCCCGGGCCATCATCGTCCTGGGCCGGGCCCTGGGGTTGCGGGTGGTCGCCGAAGGCATCGAGACCCGCGCCCAGGCGGAGTCCCTCAAGGCCGCGGGGTGCCGCATCGGTCAGGGCTACCTGTTCAGCCGGCCGCTGGCGGCGGCCGAGTTCGGGGCCTACTGTCGGCGCGGATGAGCGAGTTGCGGAGGTCTCATGAAACGACTGATCGTCGGACTCTCGGGCGCCAGCGGCGTCATCTATGGTGTCCGCCTGCTGGAGCTCCTGAAGACCATACCTGACATCGAGACCCATCTCGTCGTCAGCAAGGGTGCCGAGGTCACCCTGCGGCTCGAGACCCGAACCAGCCTCGACGATTTGCGGGCGTTGGCCGATGTCGTCCATGAGCACGGCAACCTCGCCGCCCCGATCTCCAGCGGCTCATTCCGGGTCCTGGGGATGGTGGTGATCCCCTGCTCCATGAAGAGCCTGGCCCAGATCGCGCTCTCCCTCGGCGACAACCTGCTCAGCCGGGCGGCGGACGTAACGCTCAAGGAGCGTCGCAAGCTGGTCCTGGTTCCCCGCGAGTCCCCGCTGCACCTGGGCCACCTGCGCCACATGACGGCCGTTACCGAGATGGGGGCCGTGGTCCTGCCCCCGGCCCCCTCTTTCTATCACGCACCCACGACCATCATGGACCTGGTGGACCAGACGCTGGGCAAGGTGCTCGACCAGTTCGGGATCGAGCACGACCTGTTCAGGCGCTGGGGCGGCGATGCAGACTGATGCGTTCACGGCGGCGGCCCGGCGACTCTGCGACGAGGTGGCGGTGATGACGCTCGCGACCTGCACGGACGCGACGCCCTGGGCCACTGACGTCTATTTCGCCCCGGATGGGTTCGACCTGATATTCCTCTCCTCGCCGCGCTCCCGGCACAGCCGCAACCTGGTCATCAATCCGTCCTGCGCCGCCACTATTCATCCGCAGGTGAAGTCCTGGCGGGAGATTCGCGGTCTCCAGATCGAGGGCGAGGTTCACCCACCCGAAGGTACCGCGGCCAAGGCCCGCGCGCTCGCCGCCTATCTGACCAAATTTCCCTTCGCCCAAGACCTCATCGCCCACCCGGCGGAAACGGCAGGCGCCCTCGCCCACGCCACCCTGCAGGTGCTGCGACCCTCCCGTCTGCGCTATCTCGACAACGCCTTAGGGATCGGCACACGCTGGTCACTGCGGCTGGTCGATGGCCAAGCCGTCGGCCCGCCGGAATTGGAGGCACGCGAGTGAGCGCCGCGGCGACCCGCTGACATGCGCTTGCGCCAATGCCGGGCGGTCGGCACCGACCGTCCGGGGCCGTTTTCGCCACGAAACCGAAGACTCCACTGCCGGTGACGGCGGTCCCGGGGGCGCCCCCCATCGTCGCCTTCACCGGACCTCAGAAGCCATCTACTCGCCCCGTGCCGGCACCGGCGGCAGCAGGTCGATCAGGCGCTCCGGCTCCAACCCCAGGCGCGCGCGGTAGATGGCCCGGTAGGCCAGCACCCGCTCCACATAGCCGCGCGTCTCCTCGTACGGAATAGCGGCGATCCAGAGATCCGCAGGGGTGTCGCGCGCGGGCAGCCAGCGCACCACGCGCTGCGGTCCGGCGTTGTAGGCGGCCGTGGCCAGGGCGGCGTGGCCGAAGCGCTCATTCATTTGCGCGAGGTATGTGGCCCCGAGCCGGATGTTAAGTCCCGGATCGAGGATGGCCGTGGGCGCGGGCGCGGGCAGGCCCAACTGCACCGCCACCTGCCGCGCCGTGGCCGGCATGAGCTGCATCAGCCCCAGGGCCCCGGCCTGGGAGGCGACGCTCGCGTTGAAGACGCTCTCCTGGCGCAGGACGCCGTAGATCCAGTCCGCCGCAAGCCCCGTCTGCCGCGCCTGTTCTTCCACCAGGTCCCGGTAACCGAGCGGGAAGCGCAGTTGCAGGTCGTCCCAATAATCGGCGCGCTTCAGGGTGAAGATGGCCTGGTCGTACCAGCCCAGCGCCTCCGCCACCAGGGCCGCCGCAAGCAGGTCGGGTGTCGCCAGCCCCCGGGTCAGGGTGCGCCACTCGCGGCGCATGTCCGCCTCCCGGCCGAGCCGGCGCAAGGCCAGGATCCGCGCCAGCGCCGGTGCCTCACTGAGGCGGCGCACCCGCTCGGGCTCCGCGGGGACCGGGCGGCTCGCCAGGTGATAGGGCAGCCCCAGCCGATCGGCGGCCAGGAAGCCCCAGAAGCTGCGGCTGCGGGCGGCCTGCGCGAAGCTCGCGCCCGCCGCGGTCTCATCGCCCAAGGCCGACTGGGCACGCCCGAGCCAGTAGAGCCAGCGATCGCCCTTTTCGGTCAGGTCCGGCATCCGCTGCACCCAGGCCGCGACCCGCGCCCAGTCCCCCCGGCCGATCGCCGCGCGCAGCCTGCGTTCCTGCGCCTCCAGATTGTCGTCCCGGGCAGACATCAGGTCCCAGATCGCGAGCCCCTGCGGGTCGGCGGCCCCGGTAAGCGCCCGGCCCACCGCCGCCGCGGCCGTATCCAGGGCGGCCGGGTCCGCGGCCAGGGACGCGCGGCCGGACTCGAAGGCGCCCGCGGCAGCGCGCGGGTCGGAGCGGGCCAGCCGACCGATCCCGTCGGCGAGGATCGCCGCGGCCAGCGGGTGGCTGGCCGGCGCCTGACCCGTCCCTGACTGGGCCTCCAGCACCAGGGCCGGGCGCGCCTGGACCGCCAGCCAGCGCTCCAGCCAGGGGCGCTCTGCGGCCGGGAGTCGGGTCCCCAACTGGCGCGCCAGCGTGGTCTCCCCCGCCGCCATGGCCAGACGGATGCGGCGCCAGAGGAGCGCCGTGTCGAGGCCGCCGCGGGCCCGCCAGGCGGCAAAGAGCGGCTCGCAGGCGGCCGGTTGGGGGCGAGGCACCAGCCACAGCGGCTCCAGCCGCGCCGCCGTCAGCGCCGCATCGGCCTGACCCGTCTCCACCAGGGCGCGCAGATACAGACAGCGCCGCTCCACGCTGTCGTCGTCATCGCGATAAACCCGGACCAGGTCCGCCCAGCGCCCGGCCGCGGCCAGGCGCTTCACATAGGCGGCGCGCAGGCGCTCGGCCGGCGCCGTGGCGGGAAACTCGGCGAGGAAGGTCTCGATGGCCGCGTCCGGTGCCGACGCCAGCTCGGCGTCCAGCGCCGCAAAGCGCAGGTAGGGGTAGAGGGGATCATCGCGCAGGCCCTCCAGCAGGGACGCAAAGGCCGTCCGATCCCCCGCCTGCAAGGCCTGTTCGGCGGCGCGAAACCCCGCCAGATCGGCCTCCGGCGGGGGGCGCAGCACCAGGGGGCGGACGGCCGCGGGCGCCGGACCGGCACCCGGCCCGCCCGTGGCCGGCACCTCGGGCGCCCGCGGGACCAGCGCCCACACGACCAAGGCGATCAACACCACCGCGCACCCGGCGGCCAGAAAACGCAACATCAGCGGGTCTCCCATCCAACAGCGCTTCGGTGTGGACCCCGGCGCGGGGGCTCGCATCGGCACCGTGGCGCCCACATCTTACCGTGCAACGCGGCGGGGCGAACATTGCGATCCGACGGTGGCTTGCTCAAGCGTCAGCGTTACAGCGCGACCGACCTATCGCGGTACCGGCACCAGCGCCCCCAACCCGATAAGAGGACTCCATGCACCCTGAGATGCACCCCGATCTGAAGCGACTCACCGAGCACCTGCGCACGGCCGCCGCCACCGAGATCATGCCCCGCTTTCACCACGTCCAGAGCCACGCCAAGGCGGACGGCAGCCTGGTGACCGAGACCGATGCGGCCGTCCAGACCTACCTCACGGCGGCCCTGGCCCGCGACCATCCCGGTATCCCCCTGATCGGCGAGGAGATGACCGTCGCGGAGCAGGAGCACTTGCTGCTCGCCGCCGACCACTCGGTATGGGTCCTGGACCCCCTGGACGGGACCGGCAACTATGCCGGCGGCTTCCCCGGATTCGCCATCTCGCTGGCCCTGCTCGAGGCCGGCCAGGTGGTCCAGGCGGCGGTGCTGGACCCGCTGCGCGACGAGTGCTTCTGCGCCATCCGCGGCGGCGGTGCCTGGTGCAACGGCGTGCCCATCGCGCCCTTCGCCCCGGGGCCGCTGCTGGGCGACTGCCTGGCGATGATCGACTTCAAGCGCCTGCCCGCGGCCCGGCTCCCGACCCTGTTCCGCCCCGGGGGCTTTCGCTCCCAACGCAACCTGGGGGCCTCGACCCTGGAGTGGTGCTGGCTGGCCGCCGGGCGTTTTCAACTCTATCTGCACGGCGGCCAGAAGCTGTGGGACTATGCCGGCGGGCACCTGATCGCCGCCGAGGCCGGGGTAAGCGCCAGGCTCTACCGCCCCTATGGCGTCGGACCCGCGCCCGGGCTCGACCTGGAGCCCCGCTTCGCGGTCGCCGCGGCGACCCCGGACCTCTTCGAGCGCTGGCTCGCCTTCATCGACCTGCCCCTGGACGCGCCGGGCACCGGCCCGGTGCGCTAAGGAACTGTCGTTGTCGTTGTCGTTGTCGAGGTTCTCTTAGCGCCCCGGATTCTCTCGCACGCCAAATTGCATCGCTTCTCCGATTACGACAACGACAACGACAACGACAACGACAACGACAAAGATTGTGTCGTGTTTAACTTATTCTTGCCTCGCAGCCCCCAGCAACAACAGCGAACCCCCAATGAACCAAACCCCCGACGACCAGTCCATGGCCCTGGCCAGCGGCATCGCCGCCTACGAATCCAAGCAGTTCTCGCGCGCCGTCGGCCTGCTGCGCCCCCTGGCCGAGGTCGGCGAGGCGCAGGCCCAGTACCGCGTCGCCATCATGGCCCAGAACGGGCTCGGCATGCAGCCCAACCCGCTGCTCGCCTACCGCTACATGCACGCCGCCGCCGTCGCCGGGCTGGGCCTCGCCCAGCACGGCCTGGGCTTCATGTACCTGGAGGGCGAGTGTACCGCGCCGGACCCGCAACGCGCCGCCGCCTGGTTCCGCAAGGCCGCCGACCAGGGACTGGCCGGCGCCCAGAGCATCCTGGCCAACCTCTACGAGGACGGCCGCGGCGTACCCCAGGACCCGGCCGAGGCCGCGCGCTGGCGCGCCTTGGCCGGGTTCGATGAGCGTTGACCCCAGATCCAGGCTGACAGCCCGGGCGCCTTGGACCTATAATGGCGGGACTGCTGCCGGGGTGGCGAAACTGGTAGACGCATCAGACTCAAAATCTGACGGGGGTGACCCCATGCCGGTTCGATTCCGGCCCTCGGTACCAAGTAAAGACAAGGGGTTAGGCGGGAACGCCTAACCCCTTTTCGTTTGCCTGCCGCGCCCGTGTGTAGCGCGCCAAATGGTTTGCACAAGCGCGCCAAATGGTTTGCACAAGCGCGCCAAATGGTTTGCACGAAGCATCACACCGCGATGTCGACTTCCGGCATCGCAGGTGCAGCCCCCTGCACCCAGCCGTCCTGGCACCACACGCGAGTGCCGACACCTGGGGCGGGTTCGCCGCGGTAGCGTAGGCGCATTGACCCCTGGCCCGGGACCCCGACCACACAGGTCCCGGCGCCGACGCTCGCGACGGTGCCGGCCAGTAGCGGCGAGGCGGGGGTCAGGCGGCGCCAGGCGGCCCATTGGTTGGGGGTGTCTTCGCCCAGGCTGACCACTTGGGATGCCTCGCTCTGGTTGGCAGTGACCGCGACGCCGCAGACGATGCCGCGCTCGGTGCCGCCCGCCGTGGCGATCTCCACCACTGACCCCACCCGTACCAGGCCCAGGCCGCCGCCCAGCGGCAGGCGCACGGCGCGCACCAGCGGTTGCGGGGCCTGGGCGGCCAGCAGGCGGGCGCCGAGCAGGCGGGCGGCGTCGACATGAGTGACCAGGTCGCACTGCACCGGGGCGGCGGTCTTGTCGCCGGCGCTGCCCTCGCGCCACACGCGCCCCAGCAGGCCGCCGATGTCCCCGCCCTGCACCCACACCGCGGTGGCCTGGGTGGTGAGCCGCTGGCGGGTGCGGCGCATCCAGATGGCGCTGGCCGGGACGCTCAGGTCCGGCGTGGCCGCGGCCAGGGCCCAGGGCAGGACCGGGTAGCGGGGCTGGATGGTCAGGCGGCGCGCGCCCGGCTCCGGCACGACGATCAGGCCGACCGATAGCGCGGCGGCGTGGATGGCGCCGATGGGGGTCTGGTTGCTCCAGGTCCAGGCCCCGGCCGGCAGCAGCCAATCGGGGGTGCCGGCGGCCCAGGCGAGGGTCCAGGGACTGCCCAGGGGCAGGCGCTCGGTGAAGGCTTGCGCCAGCGTGCGGGCCTGTTGCAGCACGCCCCAGGCCGGCAGTTCCTCCGGGCTCGACAGTTCGGCCGACAGGCCGCGGCCGCTGACCCGGATGGTGTTGCTCCCCGCCTGCCCCTCGGCCTCCCAGTCTTCGACCCGCAGCCACCACAGGGTGTCATTGACCTGCACCGCCAACGGTACCGGCGCCCCGTCGCTGCCCGCCTGCACCGTCTCCAGGGCCGCGGGCCCGGCCAGGGTGCCGCTCCAACTCCAGGCCCAGGCGTCGGCGTCCAGGGACACGTCAAACGTCAGCAGGCCGACGCGCGCGCTATCGGCCAGGCGCCAGGCGGCAAATTCGTGGTTCACGTAGTAGGACCTCCGGGTGGGGAAGCGGTAGGCGCCGGGCGCGGCGCGGCGGCCCAGGTACAGCCGCCCGCCCGCGCGCGGCCAGTCCAGGAACAGCCGGGCGCTGGGGGCCGGGCGCGGCGGCTGCCAGGGCGGCGCGGGCGGCTGATCGCCCCACACATAGCCGACCAGGGCGGCGTCGCGCCAGCGCTCGATCAGGCACACCGCCAGCCGCGCGCCCGCCCGCCAGGGGGCGCGCAGGGTCTGCTGCGCGGACGCGCCCGGTGCCCAGGCGCTGCGCCAGGCGCGCACCGCCAGCGGCAGGTCGACCCAGGCCGCGACGGCGCCGCCGCCGCTGCGGGTGCCCGTGGCCCACGACTGGGTGACGCCGGTGCACGCCGGGGGGGCCTGCACCCAGTGTGCCCGGGCGCTGCCGCGCTGGGGACTGGCGACACCCCAGCGGATATGGCCGCGGTTCCCCGGCAGGAGCGGTGACTGGTGCCAGCGCTCCCGGCCGACCGCGGCGGCCAGGGGGGCGGCGCGCCACGCGGGGCGCAGCGTGCCATGCGCCGGGGCGGCCGGCTGCCACTGGTCGGCCGGGCCGGCGGCCAGGCTGGTGCCGACCGCCCAGCGCGCCGCCCGGGTGGCGCCGACGTGCATGAGTAGGTTGGGGTCGAAGCCGAGGGCAACGGCCCCGCGCGCCCCCGCGGTGCGCCCGGCCAGCGCGCCGGGAAACGACGGGGGGACGAACCCCAGGGCCAGGGCCCCGCGCGCCCCGCCGGCCCTACCCCGCAGCGACAGGCGGCCGGGCGGGAGGTCGGCCAGGCCCAGGACGAGGGCGGGGTTGCCGGGCTGGCCGGTGAGCCGCAGCGTCGCGCTGCCGGGCATGACGCTCAGTCCTCGGTGATGGTGGCGGCGCTGACGGTGATCATGCCGCCGGCGATCAGCGCGGTAGCGTCCAGGGTGATGGCGGCAGCGGTGCCGGTCATGCCGACCGTGACATCGGCGATGGTGTCCCCGGCGCTGTCGCGCAGGCGCCCCCACACGGCGGTGCCGGTGCCCAGCGCCAGGGCCGCCGCGGGGACGGGGTCGGCGCTCCAGACGCCGGCGGCGGCACTGCCGCTGGGGCTGGCGAAGCTGATGGTCCCCAGCAGCGCGGCAGCGCCGGGGGCGCTATCGGCGCTCGCCGGGCGCGGGGCGCCGTAGAGGGCCAGGGTGCCGCCATCCAGCCAGGTGCCCAGCAGCGCGGCGCGCGCGGTGCGCCGGTCCTCGGCGAAGGCCAGCAGATCGCTCATGGCATCGGCTCCGGGGTGATGAGGTCGGCGATGGCGGCGTTCACCGGCTCGGCGCCGTGGTCGAAGCCGATCACGAAATAGCCTTGATCGCGCCAGGCGATGCGCTCAAAGGCGTAGGCGCCGGTCGCTGGGTCGCTCCAGGTCTCGCGCAGTAGCCGCCCGGTGGCGCGGTGGTACAGCCTGACCCGGTAGGCGCCAGGGATGCCCAGTTCGGTGATCGTGTCGGCGATGCGATACGCGCCGCCGAACACCGGGTCGGCACGCAGGGGGGCGCTGGGGCTGAGGGGCGAGAGACGGCCGCTCATGACCACGGCCCCACGACGTCGGCGAGGACGTCGCCGGCGTGGGCCGGGTCGGCATGCCCACCCGCCATCAGTAACAGCGTCGCCGGCGCCCCGCTCACATCGACGTACGGGGTCAGCCAGGTGCGGACCTGATACACGGACAGCAACTCGAAGAGTCCGCGGTAGGTACCGCGCGGCAGCACGGTACTCTCGCCGCCGCAGAGGGGGGCCACCCAGGTGCGCCCATCCGATAGGCAGGGGTCGGCCAGCAGTCCCTGCCCTACATTGCCCCCCCCCGCGTAGGGGGTGAGATAGTGCAGGTAAACCGGCCCGCCACTCTGCACATAGGAGCGCGCGACATAGTGGGCCGAGGCGCTACCCGGCATCGCGCGCTCTCGGCATACCATGCTGTAGTACCCGCCGACTAAGGCCGCTAAATTGCCGGACAAAATAAAGTTAGAAACGTCTCCGGTCACGAAACTGGAGCAATCCCCGAACGTGAACCGTCCCCGACCGGCAGCGACCACGGCGCCGCAATTAACCCAGAGATACACAGTACGATGGTCGGCCAGGATGGCCCAAAACCGGGACACGCCGTCCGCGGTGTAGCTCTTGATCCAGCGCAGCCCCCCAGCCTGCTGCGCCGCGGTGGGGAAGGGGGCGGTGCCGGTGTCGATGTCCGACATGGCCTCGTAGCCCACCACGCGCGCCACGCGCGCCCCCTCGGTGGCGTTGGAGCCGGCGTCCTCCACGCGCAGGTAGAGCCCGGTCGCGGCGGCATCCAGCGACCGGTAGGCCGCGCGGTTGGTCCCGCTGAAGACCCTCGACCACCCCGTGGTGGGCGCGCGCTGCACCGTGATGACCCCCTGCGCGCTACCATCCGGGATCGTGCTGCCACAGGTCCAGGTCAGCACCGTCGGGCTGGTGACGCTCGCCCGCCAGCGGGTGTTGAGCCCGTCGCGGGGGGCAGACACACCGCCGATCAGGATCACCACGCCGATGTCGACGCTGGCGGAGGCCCCCAGATTCACCAACCCATGCCCGGCGTTGACGGTCAACGTCGCCACCCCGGTCGTCACCGTCAGGCTGGTGACGCTGACGGACCCGAAGCCGTCGAGCAGGCACGCGTCCAGGACGCTGATCATGCTGCCCGCCAGGCCGTTGAGGGTCGGCGCCCCGGCCATGGTGGAGTCGAAGTAGCACACCGAGGTGTCGCGGATCGTCATCGTACAGTCCCCTTACAGAGCGCTTGAGCGCCGGTTAAGCGCCGTCGACATTGCCCACCAGCAGCAACTCCACCTCATCCCCCAGGCCGCTGGGCTGCGACGGCTGCACCGCGCGTACCAGGTCGATCGGGTAGCTGGCCGCGGCCACGTTGAAGCGCAGGCAGTTGCCGACGCTCCAGCCCAGGCCCCAGCCGCGCGCGTCGATGGTGAAATAGGGTTGCCCGGTCAGCGGGTTCACCGGGCTGCAGTCCTGCGTGGTGTCGCCCACGGCGATGATCCCCAGACTCTCCCCGATCACGCGGAAGGCCGTGGCGCCGGTGATCTGCACCAGGACGCGGTCCGGCACCGCCGCCGCGTTGGTCACACCGATGGGGTAGAGGGTGGCGTTGTACTGGCACAACGGCTCATCCCCCAGGCGCGCGTCGCTCCAGGTCCCGGTCCAGGTGGTCTGGGCAAACAGGTTGGAGACGCGCGCCTGCAGGGTGCCGCAGTAGAGCATCCCCGACACCAGGCTGGTGGCCGCCGGGAAGTCGTAGGACAGCGCCCGCACGAAGGTCAGGGTACCGTTGATGTCGGTGTCGCGCAGGCGCCCCAGGTCGGCGATCGTGTGGCGGATGGTCCAGGGCGGCGTGAAGCCGCTCTGGGGCAGCGGATCAGCCAGGGTGAGGAGCCCGGCGGCGCGATCGAGCGTGTAGCGGTCAGCCGGCAGACGGGCCTGGAGGCTGTCATCGATCACCACGCGATAGAGCCGCAGCCGCCCACAGTCAATGACCTGTCCGGCGCTCAGGGTCGGCACGCTCAGGGTCGCCGTGTGGTGCACCAGGGCCAGCATCCCGGGGCGATAGATCAGCACCCGCCCGTCCACCGGCAGGCGCGCGGCGTCCAGGCCCAGCAGCGTGGAGTCGGGCGGTATGGTGGTAGTCGCCACGGCGTTGTAGACCAGGCTAGCGGCGTCGATCAGGTGTGACTGCCAGATCGATTGCACCGTGCCGGTGGTGACGATGGCGTCCGCGCTGTACCAGTCGGCGGCCAGCTCGGCCGGGGTCAGCCCGGACACCAGCCGCCAGCGCCCGAAGCGGCAGCGCACCAGGCCGCGGATGGGATCGACGCGGATCTCGCAGTCGTTGTCCGTGATGATGCCGGTCGGTCCGGGGGTCTTGGTGAAGGTGCTGCCCAGTAGGTCGGTCCAGCGCAGTTGCAGGGTCCCGGGCTTGATCGGCGAGGTCGCGGTGCGGAAGATGACCTGGTCCACCGGCTGCCCGCCGAACTCGGTCACCAGGGCATCGAGCGTCACGGCATTGGCGCCGCCCGCCGGCCACTGCGTCAGGCGGGCGCGCCCGCTGCTGGTGTCCAGGGTCCCGGCGAGCGCGCCCACGCCGGTGGCCGGGCTGAGGTCGGTATAGAGGGCCCCGTTGCGGTGGATATAGTGGGTGCCGCCCAAAGTGAAGCGCAGCGAGCCGGCGGTCAGGGTCTCCCCGAAGCCCTTGGCGAGGTCCAGGTCCAGGGCCGTCAGGGTGAGGGTCTCCAGCGCGCCGGTGTCGCCGCCGCTGGGGCGATAGCGCACCGTGACGGTGCCGGCGCCGGGGAAGGTGCCGCCGGTGTCCTGGTACCAAAACCCGTTGAAGACCACCCGATAGACCGGACCGGAGGCCTCGACCCCCAGCTGCTCCCCCACCAGCCACGATTGGCGCGGTACCGTCAGCGTCACCTCCGGTACCCAGGCGAGCGTCGCGTTCGCGTAGTTCACGACCCCCGCGGTACCGCCGGTGATCGGCAGGGCGCCGGCGCCGTCGTCGGTGGCGCTCACCTGCTCGGGGATGGGCGGCATCTGGTGGTTGGTGTCGCGGTAATCCACCACGCTGATGGGCCAGGTCACCGCCACCGAGCCGGGGCGTGGCACGGCGGCCAGGGTGAGCAGCAGCGAGGTGTCCGGCTGGCGCGCCGGGGCGCTAAAGGTCTCGGTGACCGGGTCGCCATAGTCGTAGCTGATGGTGAACTCGGTGCCGTGCGGCGGCACCAGGCTCGGGCGCACCCACCACTGCCCGGTGGCGTAGTGGATCGCCCCCGTGCCGCCGGTGCCGCTCACGCCGCCCGCACCGTCGTCGCTCAGGGTGTAGGTGGTGGCGCCGACGCTCCAGCTGATATCGACGGTACCCGGGGCCACCCCGGGGTGTGCGGTGGTGCCGCTGACCTTGGGCGCGTCGAGCGCGGTGCCGCCGCGCGCGGTGTAGCTGATGGGGGTGCCCCAGGCATAGATGATCTCGGAATCCACGTCGGGCAGGCCGCCGCAGGTCAGGGTCACGGTGCCAGTGGCCCGGTTGAGCTGGCCGCTGCCATAGCTCGCATCCACCCCCGCGAGCGCCCCGGCCCCCGTGTCGAAGAGGGTGTACCACTCGTCGTTGGTGCGGTAACTCACCCGCAGGGTGCCGGCCGCCGGGCTGGGTACCAGCGTGATGACCCACACGAAACCGCGGTTCTCGAAGGTGACCAACTGCGCCGCAGTGTCGGCGATGCGCACCGGCGCCGCCCCCGGGCGGTAGAGGATGTTCTTCGCCGCGGCCCCGAAGGCCGGGGCGGCGTCGTTGAAGGCGCAGACGCCGTTGCTGTAGTCGACCGTGCCGATGGGCGTGGTGGCCAGGCGCAGGGTGCCGCCGAGGTCCGTGATGGTAGAGCCGGCGACGACAATACTCAGGGTGCCGGGATAGACCGGGCCACCCAGGTACAGGCTGGCCCCCGGCTTGACGCAGTCGGTGCTGGTGCTGAAGGACCAGGTCCCGGCGGCGGCCGGGACCAGGCCCGCGAGCCCCCCCCCCGGCGTCGTGTCGGCCAACGCGGTCTCGGTGGTGGCGGTGGGGATCAACGCCGCATAGAGGCTCGGCAGGCGCACGCTGTAGTCACCGAGCGCCGCGGCGCTCGCCAGCGGCAGGGCGCCGACCAGCGACACGGCATCGGCGCTGTAGCGGGTGGCAAAGATCTCGGTAGCTCCCGTCGCGTCATAGAGCCCCGGCTCGCTGCCGGTGAAGTCCTGGCGCAACGGCTCGGCCAGTTCGCACACCACCGAGCGCACTGTCACCGCGCCCTGCGGGGTCTGCACCTCCACCACATCATCCACCACGCGCGTGATCCAGACCACTTGCGAGGATTGCGCCACGCCGTTAGCGCTCGCCACCAGCACCAGGCGCTGCCCCACCCCCGGCAGGCTCGCGGCGGGGCGCTGCCACAGGTTGAGCGCACGCTGATTGGTGAAGTGAGTGCCCCACAACCAGCCGCTCCAGCGCGCGCCCGGGCTCAGGCCCGATTCCAGCCGCTCGCGCAGCGCCCCGCGCTCGTCATAGTGTGAGCCGGTGGAGAAGGCCAGCACCGACACCGCCGGGTCGGCCGGGGGGGTCAGCACCACCACCCCGGCATCCAGGTACTTGGCCGCGTCGGCACTCGCCACCTGGGCGAAGACCTTGCGGATGGAGACATCCCCGGCCACCCGGTCCACGTCGGACAGGTCATCGAAGATCTGATTGGCGGTGCCGCTGAGG
The DNA here is from genome assembly GCF_002813775.1 of Candidatus Thiodictyon syntrophicum. Lineage (NCBI taxonomy): Bacteria > Pseudomonadati > Pseudomonadota > Gammaproteobacteria > Chromatiales > Chromatiaceae > Thiodictyon > Candidatus Thiodictyon syntrophicum. The sequence continues at coordinate 2,678,361 of NZ_CP020370.1, read as the reverse complement.
ATCTCGGTACCGGCACGCTGGCCGCCGCCGTCAGTGGTGTCGGACATCCGTTCCGACTGAAAGAAGCGCAGGTCCTCGGCGGTGATGGCCATTATGATCCCGGGATGAAGGATGAAGGATGAAGGATGAAGGATGCAGGATGCAGCACGGCGGGCGCGGGTCGTGGCGGCCGGCCCCGTCCTCCATCATCCGATCGAGGACGCCAGACCGGCGCGGCGCAGGGCCTCGATCAGGTCCTGGTCCTGGCCGGCGCCAACATCCAGGGCCGTGGTCGTGCCGCCCACCACCAGTTCTACGCGCGTGGTGCGGCTGACCATCGCGCCGCCACCGGTGGTGCCGGTGGCGGTGCCGCCGCTGGTGCCGCTGGCGGTGCCGCCGGTGCTGGTGCCGGACGCGGCGCCGGTGTCGGTGGCGGCGCCGAATTTGCCGTTTGCGCGCAGCCACTGTTCGTAGGCGGCGAGCGCCGCCGCTTTTTGGGTGGGGTCAACCCCGGTACCGAAGCTCGAGCCATAGCCGCCCAGGTCAGTGCCGAATTGTGCAAACAGGTCGTTGAAGCTGGTGGTGCTGGGGGCGTTGCGGCGCGCATCGGCCGCGGCCTGCAGTTCCTGCTCCTTCTTGAGGACCGCATTGAGGGCTTCCTGGTACTTGTCGGCGCCCACCATGCCGGCCTCGAAGGCTGATGCCAGGGCCGCCTCCAGGCGCCCGAGGGCGTCGCTGTCGGCGGCCGCGGCGATGGCGCGGGTCAGGTCTTCCATGGTCTTCAGCCCGGTCGCGCCGGCGGACGCGAAGGCCTCGCTCAGGGCGTGCTGCGCCTCGCTCAGGGCCTGCGCGTGGCGCGTCGCCTCCTGCGCCGCGTCCGCTTCCAACTGCAAGCTCTCGGCCGCCTGCTGCGCCTGGGCAATCGCCACCTGTGTCGCCGGAGAAGCATCGCCCTGCACGCGCGCCTTCTCGGCGATGGTCTGCGCCAGCCTGGCCTCCAGGTCGGCCTGTTGCTGCTTGGCCGTGGCCAGGGCCGCCAGCTCGACCAGCTCCGCCGCCGTGGTATCGAGTTCGAGGCGCTGCGCCGCCGTGGTGTCGCCGCGCGCCAGGGCCTCGGCGCGCAGGTTGGCAAGATGCGTGAGGCGCGCCTGGCCCTGACGCTCCAGCACGCCGATGGCGCCCTGGGCGATGGTCGACTCGGTGCGCTGCATCTCGATGGACTGGCGCAGGGTCTCGGTTTCCTCTGCCAGCTGGCGCGTCAGTGCCGCCCGGCGCTTGGTCTCCAGCTCCGTGGCACTGGCCGCCGCCGCGCTGGCCGTGGTGCCCTGCTGCGCCGCCGCGACCTGGGCCAGGGCCGCGGTCACCGCCTGTTGCGCTGCCGTCACCCACTTGCCCGTCGCGGCGTTCCACTGGAGCGCGACCTCCACCCCGCGCTCAGCGGCCTCGTTCTCCTCCGCGAGCGCGGCGCGCGCCGCGGTCAGCGCGGCGGCAGCCTGCTGCTGCGCGGTGGCGGTCTGGGCGCTGGCGTTGGTCAGGGCGATGGCCCCGTCGGAGGCTTGGCTGTAGCCCTCGCCCAGGGCGTCCAACTGGTCGGCGGTCAGGCTGATGGCGGCCGCCTCGGTGGCGGCGGCGGCCGCGCCCTTGGCGGCGGCGGCTTCCTTGGCGGCGGCGGCCTCCTTGGCGGCCTCGGCCTCGGCCTTGGCGATGGCGGCCAGGGACTCCTGATCGCCGATCATCCGCGCCGCGGCGGCGCCGGTAGCGTCGTAAGACGCCTCGACCCGCTTGCCCGCGTCCTCCCACGCCTTCTTGTACTCATCAGCGCTCTTGCGCGCGGCGGCGACCATCTGGGCATCAGCCAGGCCGACCTTGGCCGCCAGTTCGATGCGCCACAGAATATTGTTCGCCCGGAACAACTCGATCGCTGCATTGACCTCCCTGAGCTTGTTGACGACGACGGCGGTGCCGTTCCACGCCACCTGCAGCGCCCCGACCACCTGACTGGTGGTCTCGCCCAGCGACTTGAGCTTGGCCACATACCCCTCGAAGGTCGTCGCGGAGTCCCGCGCAAAGGCCCCGATCTTCTCCACCACCGTCCCGAAGTCGAAGTCGCCGATAAACTTGCGCACCGCCGCCGCGGCCGACTCGAACACCTTGGCCAGGTCCGCCCGCAGCACCTCCAACTGCCCGCTGGCGAGCCAGGTCGTCAGTTGCCCCGTCAGTGCCACCACCTCCTTGCGCACCGGCTCCAGCAACCCCTCCCCCAGGCGCGTCTTGATGGTGTCCCAGGCCGAGGACAGGGACGCGAAGGCCCCCGGCAGATTGTCCTGCATCGCCGCGGCGGCCTTGCCGGCCTCATCGCCCAGCCCCAGCATTTGCTGGCGCAGGGTCTCGACCCCGGCGGCGCCCTCGGCCACCAGTGAGCGCAAGCCCGGGCCGGCTTCCATGCCGAAGGCCAGGATCGCCCGCTCCGCCGCGGGGCCGCCGGTGGCGAGTTCGCCCAGCACCACGAACAGGTCGCGCGAGGTGATGCCCATATCGCCCAGGGCGCGCGCGGCCGCCGAGGCCGGATCGGCGAGTTGACTCAGGATACTGTTGAGCGCCGTGCCCGCCCGGCTCGCGTCGATGCCGCGATTGGCCATGGCGCCGGTCGCGGCGACCATCTGTTGCAGGCTGTAGCCCGCCGCCGACGCCATCGGCCCGGCATAGCTCAGGGCCTCCGCCAGCCCCCGCACGCTGGTGTTGGACGCATTGGCCCCGGCCACCAGCGTATTGGCGACCTGTGCCGCGTGCTGCGCCCCCAGGCCGAAGCCGGCCAGGGTGCGCGTCATGATCGCCGCCGACTCGGCGACCTCCAGTTGCCCGGCGCTCGCCAGGTCGAGCGTCGGGCGCAGTGAGTTGAGCACCTGCGCCGTGTTCTGTCCGGCGCGGGCCAGTTCGATCTCCGCGGCCACCGCCTGGCGGGTGGTGTAGGGCAGCGACGAGGCGGCGACCGCGTCGGCCGCCGCCCGCAAGGCTTGCAGGTCCGCCGGCAGGGCGCCGGTAACCTGCTGCAAGATCGAGAGTTCGCGCTGGAGTGCCCCCGCCTCGATCGTCGCGGACGCGAACCACTCAGCGAGCGCGCGGGCGCCGAAGAACGCCGCCGCCGCCGCGGCCAGGCGCATCACACTGCCGGTCAGCGCATGGAGCACCCCGCTGGCCGCATCCTGCGCGCCGATGACGATCTTCAGTGCCAGGTCCCGGGCGGCCATCAGACCGGCACCTCGATCAAGCGGATTTCCTCAAGCACATACCAGGCCGTGCCGCTGGGGTTCGCCGCCCCGGAGTCCCCCACCACCGGCCAGGGCGCGGACCGGACCCAGGACTCGCCGTTCTCGCGCCGCGGCAGCACCCGGAAGGTGCGCCCGTCGTGGTGGTTGAGCGTCAGCGCCGTGCCCAGGGCGCCCAGGGCCAGCAGCGCCAGCAAGTCAGTCCGCGACAGGCGCACCCAGTCAGCGCCGCCGCGGTACGTGATCGGGCGCCCGGTCCGGGCCGGCCCGTCGAACACCCACACCACCCCATCGAGCGCCCAGGTCACCGCCTGCTGGCGCGGCTCCCACGCCAGCTCATCCGCCCACAGCAGGTTACCCGGCAGGGTCAGCGAGGTCGCGGTGCTCGCGAGCGTCAGGGCCATGGCTCAGAGGGTCGAGGCCCAGTTCGAGTAGGCGTAGCGCCACGGACTCACCGCGTCCGCCGGGGTCAGTAAATCGCCCTTTACACTGCCTTTCAGGGCATCGCCGGCGACCGGGTCGAACTTGCCGCCGGGGGCCAGGTTGGCGCGCTCCACGACGATGGAGCAGCGCTTCTTGGTGGCCTGCTCGGTACCGGTACCGACCAGATAGACGTCGGTGCTGAGCGCCTGGCCGGCGTGGTAGGTCTCCCCGGTGGTCGCCTTGACGCTGTAGCTGGCGAGCTTGCTGCCCACCGCGTCGGCATGGGTCGCCTTCACGAAGCCGTTGACCGCATCCAGTTGGTACTTGGTGGCATCGATCGCCACGTCCGGATCGCCGTCGGTCTCCAGCACGAAGGTCGCGGCATCGATCCAGGCGTTGGGCAGCTTCACCCACAAGCCCAGCACCGTGGTGACGGCGGCATCGGCCACCGGCGCGGCACTGACCGCCAGTTCGACCACGGTCGCCCCCAGCGCGAGCGCCAGGAAGCCGACCGGCGCGGCGTCGAACTCCGCGTCCAGCGTGCCCGGCTCCCCGGTCGGGCGCTGCACCGACGCGAGCGCCTGCCCGATGCTGCCCTCCATGCGGCTGGTGATGCGGCTGGTCTTCTGCGGCGGGGGGGCAAATTCCAGCTTCGAGAAGTTGATGGCGTCGTACAACTGGGTCGGGCGCGTGTCGCCGACCCAGGGGCCGTATTTCATCGCCACGTCCAGGAACAGGAAGCGGCGGGGGGTGAGGTCGAGTGCCATGGTGGGGCTCCGGGGTTTAGGGGTAAGGGGTGAGGGGTGAGGGGTGCGGGGTGCGGGGTGCGGGGTGCGGGGTGCGGGGTGCGGGGTTCAGGGTTCGGGGTTCGGGGTTCAGGAACTCTGAACTCTGAACTCTTGGCGCCAGGTCAGCGCCCACAGCGCCACGGCCACCGAGTCCAGATCGCCGCTGTAGAGATTCGCGGCCTCCACGCTCGCGGGGTCGGGTACGCCGAACCCCTCGGGCAGGCCCCAGGTGTTGCGCGCGACGACGCGCAGGAGTTGGTCCACCAGGCCGAGCGCCGCCACATCGCGCAGGGCCGCGCCGGACTGGTCGTGGGTGACGACATAGGCCGCCAGTTGCCCCATGACGCTCCAGGTCTCGCCGCGGCGGGTGTAGTTGGTGAGGCCCAGGCAGGCGACCACCACGGCCGGGGCGTTCATGGCGTGCCGGCGCACCTCTGCCACGTCGAAGGGGCCGCCGGCGCGCACCACGTTCACGCCGCCGGGGAGCGCCGCGGCCAGGGCCGCGACGATCGCGGCGAGGCCGGTGGGGAGGTCGGCGAGGGGAGCATTCACAATCCGCCCCCCTCCCCACGCCCCCACGCCGTCGGCGCGCTGGCCCAATCCGCGCCCCCGCCGACGTCCTCGGCATCCGCGGCCGGCAGCTTCACCACGCCGCGCGACAGATCCTTGAGCCAGGTGAAGACCCGCAACCCATCGCGCACGATCGGATGCTCGGCGCTCAGCGCCTGGTCCTGATTGACCAGCATCCGCGCCAGCGTCAGGCACTTGTCTTTGAGGATCAGCAGCGCCGCCGGGCTCGGCGTACCGGGCAGGCGGTAACCGTCGATCTCGGCCGCGGCGGCGGCCAGGGCCTGCTCCAGATTGGCATCATCGCGCAGGGCGAACTCGTCCTGATCCAGGCCGACCAGGTAGCGCGCGCGCAGTTCAACGGGGGTGGCGTAGACCATGCTCAGGCGGCCGGGTCCGGGACCGGGGCGGGCAGGCGCGCGAGCAGCCCCGCATGGGCCTTGAAGCGCACCTTGGTCCGGGCCGGGATGGCGTAGGTCTTGCCATTGATCGCACGGGCCGGCTCCGCGGCCCGGTGGATCAGGCGGAAGGTGCCGAACTCGTGCAGCGTGACATCCTCCCCCGTAGCCAGGACGCCGCCGATCGCCTCCAGGACCAGATCCACGGTGGCGGCACCGCTGGACTTGGAGACTCCCAAGACCACGGCGACGGTGTTGCTCAGTTGGGACTTGTTCAAGCGGACCTCTTGCGGCGCAGGGCCGCGGCGGCGGGTGATTGGGCCGGGGTAGCGGCGGCCGGTCCCGGGTCCCAGTCGCTGACCGAATAGCCCGGGTCCTCACCGAGGACCCGAACCTGCTCCGGGGTCAGGAAGGCGGCGGTGAGCCCGAGCGGCCAGGCGCGCCCCGCCCGCCAGGGCGGGGCGCCGGGCAGGCGGATCACGTCACAGTGGCAGAGCTCATCCATCAGACGAAGGTCAGCAGCGCCGAATGCTGCCAGCGCCCGAAGCCCGCGCCGCGGATCGCCTTGAGCCCGTACTGATGCACGTCCTTCTGGAACTCCAACTCGGAGCCCTCCGCAATCGCCGACACCTGGGTCGCCTGCTCCTGCTGACGGATCAGTGCCTGGGCGTTGCGGTCGCCGCGGAAGAGGGCGAACTTGGTGGTCCAGGTCAGGCGCGGGTTGATCACCAGGTCATAGCCGAAGCCGCCCAGCGTGGCCAGCACCTGAATGGTGTTGGTACGGCTGACGGTATCGGCGATGACGGTCGCGCCCAGGGCGGCGGCGGCCACGTCCATGAAGTCGACCGGCACCATCAGGGTGAAGCGCTTGGCCCCGGCGTTCAGATAGCGGCCCTTCTCGGTGCGCATCTTCAACAGCGCCTTGGTCGCGCTCAGGGTCGCCGCGACAAACTCCACCGTGGTCGGCACCGTGACGCTGACCGAGTCATAGGTCAGGTCGTTGGACTGGGTGGCACTGGTGCCCTGGCTCGGGTCCGGGTGGTCGCTGTCGAAGAAATACTGGCCGTCATAGCAGACGGTATCCTCAGCGGCAATGATCAGGTCAGTGAGCAACTCCGCCCAATGGGCGCGGTCAGCGTCGGCCAGTTCGTTGATGCGTTGCCGAATCTGGCCGGTCTTATCGCGCCGCATCCAATCCACGGCAATCTCGATCGTCGACTCGAACTTGCGGTTGCGGATGGTGAAGCCGGACTCGGACAGGCCGACGGCCTGGCGGCCGCCCAGCCACTCACGCAGCTTCGGGACTTCCGACAGCCAGGCGTAGGTCTCGGACTCCTGATCGGACGCGAACGGGGTCGGGTTGGCAATCTGGCCGGTCCAGTCGTCGCCGAGCGCGTCTTCCATCTGTTGCACCAAGAGCGCAATGACGGCGCGGCTGGTGCTGATGCGGGCGGGTTGGGGGATCGTAGGCATGGCTTAACTCCAGTTTAACGAAGGCGTAAGGGGGCGGGTTCAAGAAAGGATGAAGGTTGAAGGTTGAAGGTTGAAGGCGCCGACGGGCTCAGGGTTCCCCCTTCATCCTTCATCCTTCATCCCTCATCCCTCATCCCTCATCCCTCATCCTTCCTTCGCCCAGGTGCCGACCAGGCGGGTGATGACATACCCGTCGGCGTCGCCGTGCATGAGGACGGCCAGGTCGCCGCGGCGGGCGGTGGCCTTGGTGTTGAGCAGGTCCTTGTCGTCGACCCCGGCCAGGTCCAGACCCATGATCATGTCGGCCGCGGCCGGGCTGACGGTGACCAGCACGGTGCCGAAGGCGCCGCCGTTGACGATGGCGCAGCCGCCCAGGGCGGTGGCGATGGCCGGCAGGGTGATGACCCCGGCGTCCGCCGTGACCCAAAAGAGCTTGCCGCTGTCCTCGGCATCGAGCGTCTTGGCGTTGGCAACCGCCTCGCGCGTCGGCCAGGCGGCATAGGGATCGACCAGCAGCGGGCCGAACTCCACCACCGCGACCGCGGATGACACCCAGCGCCGGATGAAGCCGATGAAGACGCCGCCGACCGGGCTCAGGGTGAACACGTCGTCGTCGGTGGCATAGACCGGCATCCCCACGTCGGTGATCACCGCGCCGGTCACCGGCAACTGCACCGCGCCGCTGCGCCGCACCTGCACCTGCAACTCCGCGGCGGTCACGTTGACCACCGGGGCGAAGCAGAAGCCGACGAAGCGATCGGCACTGGTCAGGGGCCGGGCGTAGCCGCTGGCGGCGATCAGACCGACCGCGGACCCCTCATAGATGGTCGTGCTGGCCGCGACCGGGTATGACCCCATATCGCCCAACTCGAACGGGCGCGGCTTGTTGGCTGCAAGGGTGGTCACTTGGTACCTCCAAAGTGTTTGATGCGCCCGTCCTGCTCAGCGCGCTGATAGGCCCGGTAGGCGTCCTCGGTCCCGAACTCGGCCGCCAGGGCGGCAGTGAAGGGGCCGCCGTCGGTGGCGTCAGTGGCGACCGCCGCCGGGGCCTGGCCGCCGGTCTGGGTGCCCGACAGCGCCGCGATCGGCGGCAGGTCGGCCAGCAGCGCGGTCAAGGCGTCCGGGTTGAGTTGCTGCGCATAGGCGAACAGCTTGCCGTCGCGCGGCAGCCTGCCGTCGGCGACCGCGGCGGCCAGCAGGGTGGTACGCGCACGCGCCTGCCCGTCGGCCATCAGGGCCGCCACTTGGCCGCGCAGTTCGGTGATCAGGTCCGCCGGCGGGGCGGCCTGCACCTGGGCCGTCAGGGCCGCGATGCGGGTGTCGCGCTCCGCCAGCAGCGCCGGCAGCGAGGTCGCCGCGGTGCCGTCGGGGCCGTTGCCCAGCAGCGCCTTGAGCTTGTCCAGTTCGGCGAGCAGCTCCGCGTCGTTCGTGGTCATAGGAAGATTCAGCAGGTAGAGCACGCGCTCGCGCATGTCATCCATCGGGGCCTCCGCAGGGGCATGGGACAGGAGAGAGGCCGCGGCCAGCGCGACCTCCGGTAGATAGTCGAGCGCCGGGGTGTTGGTCAGGGCCAGGTGCAGCAGCTCGCGCACCGCGCCGTCGGCGCCGTAAGTGAAGACCGGGGATAGATAGCGGTACTCGCCGGCCGTGATGTACGCGGCGGCGCGCTCGGTCCAGTGCACCGTCGCCGCGACCAGGCCGCGGCCGGCTTCATAGAGGATGTCAGCCGGGCAAATCCAGCCCGCCGCCGGGGCCGGCTGGCCGTTGTCGGCCGCGCGCAGGGTCTGGTGTTCGTAGTCGATCGGGAGATCCGCCGCGTGCTGCGCCAGGGCACTGGCCTGGGCGCGGCCCTGGGCCTCGCTCAGGTGCCAGGGGCCCGCGCCCAGCATGGCCCCGCGTGGGGCATCGAAGGTGCCCGCGGGCAACAGCAATTGCGCCGCCCCGACGGTAGCGGGGAGCGCGAGGGCGGCGATGCGGGGGGGCGGTGACATGGCCCCACTGTGCCCGCCCGCGCCGCCCGATCGGGGCGGAGCGAGCGAGGGATTTGGGCGTCCCGGATGGTGCCGGGCGGCGCCTCCGATAGGAGGCGATTTGAGCCCTTGGAGCGCCGCGCCGCGGGGGATGCACCGGGGGACCCCCGCCGCTCGATTTGGGAGCGATTTAAACGGGGTTTAAACGGGGTTCCGCATCCCGGTAACGGTCGGCTACAGCGCCTGCACCAGGTGTCGGCGCAGGAGGGCGAGGATTTCCGACGAATCCTCCCCCGTCACACCCAGGAACGGCCGCGCCGGGATGTCCCCCCACAGGTGCGGCCACTGGCTGCGGGTGCCGCCGAATTGCTGCATCGCCCCGTACTTGCGGTCGGTGCCGAACTGAAGCCCGGTGCCGCCCGCGGTGAGGTCATAGCGCAGGGTGTCCTGCAGGAATCCCTTCTGGCGCAGGATCATCTTCACGGCCAGGCGCCGCGCGCCGCTGGCGGTCAGGGTGCGCCCGCCGCTCGCGGTGCGCCGCCGCGACAGCCCGCCGCGCCCGAGCGCGCGCAGCAGGGTCACATCGCTGTTGGGCGCCCAGGGCGTGCCGTCGGGCGCGCGCTGGGCGCGGAAGCGCTGGTCGGTGGCCAGCAGCAGGTACTCGCCGATGTCGCGCAGGGCCGCCGCCGGCTTGCCGACCTTGGCAATCAGGGCGCCCAGGGCCGCACGCACGGCGGCGTCGTCGACGCGGATGGTGATGTTGGTGCCGGCCATCAGGAGGCGGGGCGTCCCGCCCCGGCGGGCTGGTCGCCGTCGCGCGGCGGCTCGGCGTCTGCCGGCGGACGGCCTTCGGTGAAGGTCCGCAGCGCTGCCAGCAGATCCCGCCCGAGCGCCCCCGGCAGCCCCGCCGCCTTGGCCTGGACCGTCCCGAGCAGATTCTGGAGACTCGCCCCCGGCGCATAATCCCACCCCCGCCCGATCCCGCTGGTATCCCCCGGCGGTACCGGCGCCCGGTCCGGCCCGGCCTTACCCAGCTTCTCCAGGTCCTGGTCATTGACCGCGAACACCCGGCACTGGCAGCCCCAGCCGTTGGGCGGATAGTGCGTCTGCCAAAACGGGTCATCGACCGGCAGCGCCAGGCCGTCCCAGGCCAGATGCTCCGGGCGCGGGTCGAGCACGCCGTCACTGTGACGATAAAGCAGATACGGCCGGTCGGCCTTGCCCGCCTGAATCTGCGCCCAGCGCCCGGCGGCGTAGCTGGTGCGCAGGTTGGTGCTGTAGATAACCTCAGTGCGCCAGGCCCGGCCCGCCGCGCTGCCCTCCCCGGTCCAACCGGTCCAGCCGTGCTTTTCCACCAGGGCGTCAAAGTCGCGCGCGAACTCCGCCAGCGTCGTGCCCTGCTCGATGCCTTTGAGCACCGCCGTGTTGAGGTCGGCGATCAGGTCCGCCTTGGTCGCCCCGGCCACCACAAAGGCGCGGTCGTGCGCCGCGCCCAGGAGGTCGTCCCAGTGCTCGGTGGGCAGGTTCAGCTTCGCCTTGAAGAAGGCGATCTGCTCAGCGAAGGGCAGTGAGCCGTAGGCGGGATCAGGCATGTTCGCCGAGCGAGTAGTGGTTGCCGTCGCGGAATCGCCCGCCCCAGGTGCCCCCTTGCGCTTCCCACCATTCCCCGAGCGGCCGATGCGCGTCGGTCCCGTCCAGATACTTCCCGCCCCGGAATAGGTTCAGGTCGATGGCGAGGCGCCGCTTGTGGAAGCTCTTGGCCGCGCCGTAGCCTTTTTTGATCCCGGACGCCCCATGCACCCGCGGGTCGCGATAGGCGTCGCCGAGCGTCACCTCGTAGCCCAGGGCGATGGCGTGCTGGATCAAGCCCGGAATCATGCTTGCGAATTTTGACTGTTGTTGCCGTAATGTCATCATGCACCTGGGATACATCGTCAGTCGCCTTGCGCCACGTCATAGCGTCCGGCCAGGTCGGCCGCCGCCAGCCCCTCGGCCAGCACCGCGACCAGGGAACCGTCCGGTAATGCCGGATACATGCCCAGTAACCGGGCGTTAAAACTCGCCATGTCTTCTCCCGCGGCCAGCGCCGCGTCCAGTTCGCCCCGCACCGCGCCGGCCATGGCGACCATGGCGGGTTCGGCCAGCCGGGCCAGGGCCGCGGTGTGGGTCACGGCGTAGTCGGGCGGGAGCCGGGGCGTCCCGCCCCGGCCGGTGGCGGCGGCGGCCAGGGCCGTGATGTCCGCAGCGGGTGCCGCGGTCACCTCCGGCACGCCGGGGCGGGACGCCCCGGCTCCCAGGGTCGGCTCATCCCCCGCTGGCTCCGGGATGCCGGTCTGCTCGCGCACCCAGGACACCGGGATGAAGGTCCCCATGCCGGACGCGGTGAGCCGCTGCAAGGAGGTCGAGAAGGCGGTCAGGTCCGCCGGCTCGCGGGTATCGAAGCGCCACACCGGCGCCCGGCGCGGATCATCGACCAGGCCGTTGAGGGCCGCGACCGGATAGACCAGGTCACGGCTCAGGGTGCTCTGCACCTGACGCGCGTCCGACAGCAGCAGGTCGCGCTTGACCTCCCCTTGCAGGTCCGCGACCCCGGAACCCATGCCGGTCGCGCCCGGGGTGCTGGAGAGGCTGCCGCCCAGGATGGCGCGCGACATGACGGCGTCGGCATACTCGACCATCGCCAGGAAGGGGTCCGCCTGGCCCTCGGCGGCGGCCAGCAGGTCGATGCGCATCCCCTCGGGCATGATGCCGGCGGCGTGGCGGCCCAGGTCGCGCACGGCGCGGAACAGGGTGGCCTTCTCGGTGGAGCCCGCGCCGCTGGGGTAATAACCCAAGCGCATGGGTAAGCCGTAGATCTCCAGCCACTCGGCCATGTCGCGCAGGCTGAACTGCCGCATGATCCAGGGCCAGGCGAGGATGCGATAGAGCCCGGCGCGCGCCAGATAGCCGGAGCGCGCGCGGTGGGTGTGGGTGAGCCAGCCGAAGGGCCACAGGTCGGCGCCGTCCGCGGACCCGTCGCGCAGGCGCAACTGGGTGCGGGTGCCCTTGTCCAACTGGAACCAGGTCTGCGGCCGGTGTTCGATGTGGACCGGCAGGCGTTCGGTGCTGGGGCCTGACCAGGTGACCTCAAGGCAACTGAAGCCATGGCCCACCGCGTCCATCAGGTCGAGCAGGACATCTTCCAGATCCGGGATGCCGCCCAGCAGCCCCGCCACGGCCTTGGCCTGGCGTTTCTCCTTGCCGCTGGGGTCGCGCGGCGGCTCGATGCTCCAGGGGATGCTCAGGATCGCCCGGCGGCGCTTGGCCATCTCGGCGTGCAGGTGCGGGTCGCGCTCTTCCATGTCCAAGTACAGTTCGGCCTGCTGCGTCAGGTCGCCGGTCTCGGCGCCCTCCAGCAGCGCGGCCAGGCGTTCCGGGGTCAGGCCGCGCACCGGGTGCCCGGCCCAGGTGCGCGCCAGCGCCTGCGTGCTCGCGCCTTCGGTCTGGCGCGCGGCCAGGGTCTTGGGGGCGACCGGGCGGCCGAAATAATCGGCGAGCGCGGCGGCGGCGGTGCGGAGCAGTCCCATCAGTAGAGTCCTCGGCGGTCGTCATCAGCGTCGGCGAGCGAGGCGCCTTGCTGCGGATGGTGGCCGAGACGCCTGACGAGGACGTAGTGGACCGGGCCGGTTTGGCCGTTCGGCTGCAACTGATCGAGCGATGGATCACCGAGGCTGGGCTCCCGCTGACCCCATCGCCACCGGACCCCCAAGCCCTGCCCGGCGACGCCCTACCCCTGACCTTCCGCGCGCGCTTCAGCTATAGTCACGCCATGGTGCGTGACCTGGCCCTGATCGAATCCGCGCGTTCAGTCATCGCCGTACTGCCCTTGCCGCCCGACCAGGAACTGCGCCTGCGCCAGGCGGCCCGGCAGCGGGCGACCCGGCATTCGACCCGCATCGAGGGCAATACGCTCAATACCGTCGAGGTCGGTCAGGCGGTATTGGCGGTCGGCAAGACCCAGACCGAGATGCAACAGGAGGTGCGCAACTACTGGCGGGCGTTGGAGTGGATCGAGGAGCAGATCGAGGCCAGCCGGGTACCGTCCGAGGAGCTGATTCGGGAGTTGCACGGCATCATCCTGGTGCGCGGTGTGGGCCGGCGGGGCCTGCGCAGCAACTACCGCCGCGAGGAATGTCCAGTGGTGGATACGGCTACGCGTCGCATCGATTATGCCCCGCCCGTGCCGAAGGACGTGCCGGTACTCATGGCCGATTTGGCTGCCTGGTGGACCGGACCGGAGGCCGCCCTGTTGCCCGGACCGGCACGCGCCGGGCTGCTCGCTCATCGCTTCGTCAGCATCCATCCATTCAGCGACGGCAACGGCCGCACGGCCCGGGCCCTGGCGACGGTGGAACTGTGGCGCAGCGGTTACGAGATACGCGGTTTCCTGTCGCTCGAAGAGCACTATACGGCAGACCTGCGGGCCTATTACGATAATCTCCAGATGGCCCTGCCGGTGAATTTCTACGATGGCCGTCATGATGCCGACCACACGCAATGGCTGACCTATTTCCTGGCAACCATGGCCCGGGCCGCTGAGTCGCTGCATCGACAGGCGATCGAACTGTACGCCCCGCAGCGTCGCGCAGCCCCACCGTGGGAATCGTTGCGCCGGGTGCAACAGCAATTGCTGACACGCCTGCTGATGCGCGGACTTGAACAAGGGGCCACCGCCATGAGCTTCAGCCCCGGTGATATGGTCGAGTGGTTCGGCGTGTCGGCCAACACGGCTCGGGAATGGTTGGAGCGGTGGCGGGGCGAGGGCTTTGTCCTTCCCGCACGCGCCGGGGCGCAACGCGTACGTGCCTACGCCCTGGCTCCGGAGTGGGTCGAGTTGCTGCAGGGTGCGCTGTTTAGCACAAGCCTTAGCACAAGCCCAATTGCACCGAAATAGTGCGCGGTAATATAGAAACAAAGTCTTACGCGATTTCGAGCGAAAAATAGCACAACCCCACCGCTGCCCATAAGAGCGATTTCGCCCCGATTCTCGGGGCTGCAGGGTCAGGTCAACAGCACAGGCAAGCAGATGAGCAAGATCGAGTGGGAACGCGACCTGGTGGAACTGCCCTTCTGTCGGCAGCTTCAGGCCATGGGCTGGGATGTGGATCCAGGGCGACCCGGACCTGCCGGAGTCCACCGAGCGAACCAGCTCGCAGGAGGTGCTGCTGCGCGGGCGCCTGGCCGCGGCGCTCTAACGGATCAACCTGCGCGACGGTCAGCCCTGGCTGGACGAGGCGCGTATCGCGCAGGCGATCCGCGACCTGGAGCGGGCGCCGGGACACGAACTCATGGAGGTCAACCAGGCGGTGACGGAGTTGCTGCTCAAGGGCACTGTGGTCGAAGGCCTGCCCGACTGGGACCAGGGCCGACCCCAGCCGGTGCGCTACATCGACTTCGATCATCCCGAGAACAATGATTTTCTGGTCATCAACCAGTTCAAGGTCGAATTGACGAGCGGGCGCAGCCATATCATCGCGGACGGGGTCTTGTTCGTGAACGGCCTGCCCTTGGGTGTCGCGGAATTCAAGAGCCCTGGTATCCAAAATCCCATCGGGGAGGCGACCAATCAGTTGCTCCGCTACTCCAATCAACGTCGCGAGGTCTGGCCGGAGCGTTACACCGAGAATGAGGGTGTAGAGCGCCTGTTTCGCACCAACCAGTTGCTGATCGCCAGCGATTTCTTCGAGGCGCGGGCCGCGACCCTGGGTGCACTACCCGAGGCCTATCTGGAATGGAGCGATACGAGTCCGGTCCCCTCGACCAGGGTCGCGGAGGAATTGGGCCTGGTATCAGAGGCGCCGGACGCGCAGGCGGCGGCCGAGGCACTGGCCCTGCTTGGCCCGGAGCAATCCGAGCGGGCCGGGACCCCGTTGTTCTTCCGGACCCCTGCGCAACGCCCACCCGCCATGCAGGGTCCGGGGCTGCAAAGTCAGCAGCTCTTGGTCGCCGGGATGCTGCGCCCCGCCCACCTGCTGGACCTGATTCGCAACTTCACGGTGTTCCAACAGGTGGATGGGCGCACCCGTAAGGTCGTGGCGCGCTACCAGCAATGCCGTGCCGTTCATAAGGCGATTGCGCGGCTGCTCGCGGGTCGGTCGCGCATGCAAGGGGTGGTGCTGGACGAACGCGGCGGCATCATCTGGCACACCCAGGGTTCGGGCAAGAGCCTGACCATGGTCTTTCTGGTGCGCAAGATGCGTATGACGCCCGAGCTGCTCGGCTACAAGATCGTGGTGGTGACGGACCGCACTGACCTGGAGGGCCAATTGCGCGCGACCGCCCGTCTTTCCGGCGAGACGCTGCGTCCGAACGAACAGGACGAGCGGTTGCGCGAGTCGCCGACGGCCCGCACGCAACGCATCCTGTGCGAGCCGACGCCCGACATCTGCTTCGCCATGCTCCAGAAGTACCAGGAAGGGGCGCGGGATCGGGACGGCGAGCGGGTGTCCATGACGATCCAGCGCAAGGAGAAGCGGCCGGGCAAGGATCAACCGGTGCTCGAAAAGGCCGTGACCTATACCGAGCGTATCGACTTCGAGAACTTTCCGTTGCTCAATGAGTCGGCGCAGATCCTGGTCCTGGTCGACGAGGCGCACCGCGGCAACACGCGCACGCTGCACCGTAATCTGCGCCGCGCCCTGCCGAACGCGGCCATCGTGGGCTTTACCGGTACGCCCATCCTGAGTCACGACAAGAAGACGACGGCCGAGATCTTCGGTGACTTCATCGACCGCTATCTCTTGCAGGACGCCGAGTTGGACGGGGCCACGGTGCCGATCCTTTACGAGGGGCGAACCGCGGATGGATTCGTCAAGGACGCAACCGGGCTCGATCAGCTATTCGTCGACATGTTCGTCGACTACACGCCGCCGGAGCTTGCGATCATCAAGGCGCGCTATGGGACGGAGGGCGACGTGCTGGAGGCGCCGCTGCTGATCGCGCAGAAGGCCCGTGACATGCTGCGGCACTTTGCCGCCGTCGCGCTGCCGGAGGGGTTCAAGGCCCAGGTCGTGGCGGCCAGCCGCCAGGCGGCGGTGACCTATCAGCAACAGTTGGTGCGGGCGCGCGATGAACTGGTATCCGCTATCACGGCGCTGCCGGAGTCAGTGCTGGCCCTGGGTGATGACGAGCGGGAGTCACTGGACGACGCGACCCGTTCGCTGCTTGCGCTCTATCCCCAATTAGGCCGACTGCGGGTGCTGGAGGTCGCGGCGGTCATCTCGCCCGGTCACAACGACCGGGAGTCGTGGCGCAATTGGTCGGACAAGGAGAAACAGAAGGCATCGATCGAACGCTTCAAACGCCGCTGGGCGCCGGAGAAGACGGCCAAGACCGATCCGCTGGCGATCCTGGTCGTGAACAACATGCTGCTGACCGGCTTCGACGCCCCGGTGGAGCAGATGATGTACCTGGATCGCAAGATCGTCTCGCACGACCTGCTGCAGGCGATTGCCCGGGTCAACCGCACCTATGGGGGCAAGCACTGCGGCTTTGTGGTCGATTACATCGGCGTGGCGCGTCACCTGGACGAGGCGCTGAAGGAGTACGACGGCGCGGACATCACCGGGGCGCTCATCGACATCGGCGTCGAGCTGCCGAAGCTGCTGGATCGACGGGCGCGGGCCCTCGCGGTCTTCACGTCTCGGGGTGTGAGCGACCTCTTCACCCAAGTCGATCAGTGCGTGGAACTGCTCGCGGACCTGGGGGTCCGAGCCGAATTCATCAATACGCTGCGCCTCTTCTACGAAACCCTGAATGTTCTGGAACATCGACCGGAGGTTCCCGGGGCTGTCTTTCGGGATGCGAAGCTGCTGGGCTTCATCAACAAGGTGGCAGCAAATCTGTACCGCGATCCGGCGCTGAATCTGTTGGGCGTGGCGGAAAAGGTCAAGGCTCTGATCGACGGTCATGTGTCCGCCCGCGGGGTCGATCCCAGGATCCCGCCCACCGCCATTACCGACGCCCAGTTTGAGCAGGTGCTCGCCAACCAGACCAACAACCGCGCCCGGGCGGCGCACATGCAGCACGCGGCGCGTTTTCACATTACCGGGTTCACCAATCAGAACCCGGTCTATGCCCGACAGATGAGTGAGAAGCTTGAGGAGATCCTGCAACGCTTCAAAGACGACTGGGACGCGCTGGAGCGGGAACTGCGGCGCTTCATCGGGGAACTGAAGCGCGGCGACGGGGCCGATTTCCCTGACCTGGATCCGCGGATTCAGGTGCCGTTCGTGCGTCTCGTGCTCGATTTCTGCGGCGCAGCGACCGCCGCCGGACCCTGGGGTTGACCGTCGACCGGGGCGGCGATCTGGTCATGCACGCACCGCTTGCCACCAGCGATGACGAACTGGCCGCCTGGGCCGGGACCAAGCTACTCTGGGTGCATCGCAAGCTCGCACTCAAGGAGGAGTCCACCCCTAAGGCGCCGGCACCTGAGTATGTGACCGGGGAGACCTTCAGCTATCTCGGCCGGCGCTATCGCCTGGTGCTGGTGGATGAGCAGCAGGCAGCGCTCGACTTCGACGGGGCTCGCTTCCTGCTGCGGCGCGATGCAAGGCCCGCCGATGCCCACTTCCGGCAGTGGTACATCACTGTCGGCAAGGAGTGGCTGGCGCGACGCATCGACTTGCTGCGGCCACGGACAGGTCCGGCACCGACGCGGGTCCTGGTCAGGGATCTCGGATACCGGTGGGGGTCCTGCGGGCGCGATGGCGCGCTCTACATCAATTGGCGGGTCCTGCAACTCCCGGTCCGCTTGGTGGATTACGTGCTGGTCCATGAGTTGTGCCACCTGGTGGAGCCCAGCCATAACCGGGAATTCCGGCGGTCGCTGGAGCGCGCCCTGCCGGACTGGCAGGACCGTAAGGCCGAGCTGGATCGCAGCAGCGCCGACGTTTTCTGGTGCGCCCCCGCGATGCGGCAGTAGGCCGAAGATCAAGGCCCGCTCACCACGACGGTGCCGGTGCACCACCAAGTCAGGAAATATCGAAGCCTTGGTTGATGGCCGAAAACATCTGATAAAAACCCGATAACACAACGATCTCGATGAATCCTTTCAGTCCGTACCGGCTGATGGCATCGGCCTGAGCGCCGGCGGGTATGGTCTGCCAGCCCAGCGTTGCCTGCAGCACCCGCGCCGCCGCTTGAAATGGCTCGGGAAAGGCGCCGTCCCTGATACCGCGGGCCTTGAGGGCCTCGATCACGTCCGGTGGTACGCCCGCGGCCACGGCGTGATCGACATGATCACTCCATTCAAAGGCCGCCTTGGTATCGCGGGCGACCGCCAGCACGACAAACTGATAGACGGGGCGCGGGAGTTGCCCCTGGAACTTGAGATAATAGCCGAGTGCCTCGATCTTCTCGCACAGCGCCGGATGATTCATCAGGGCGTCGTAGGGTCCGCCGAAGGTGGCACCCTGGCTTTTGCGCTGTGACACCATCGCCTCATAAATCGACTGGTCTTGCGCAGTCAGCTGCGCGGGATCAAAGTGCAGCGTCGCCATGGGCAGGCCCCTTGCTGATTATTCGTGATAAGACCAGGCGGCACAGGCGGCGGACCAGTCCTGCACCGGCGTCGCAAACCGCTTGTCGGCCTTGACATCGATCACCGTCGGCCCTTGGTTCTCGAGGGCCACGGCAAAGGCCCCTGCCAGTTGCTCGGGGCGGGATACGGTGATGCCGCAACCTCCCAGTCCCCGGGAAAAACCGGCCCAGTCGTGGTCCGGCAAGCTGGTCAATTCATCAGGCACTGCACCCAGCGTATGGGCGCGCAGCCAGACATTGCCCAGCGCGGCATTGTTGATGACCAGATAGATGATGGGCAGCCGATAGCGGGCGGCGGTCGCGATTTCCATACCCTGCATCCGCATGCAGCCATCACCGGTAATGACGGCCACCCGGCGGTCGGGCCTTGCGCATTGCGCACCGATGGCGGCGGGAATAGCCCAGCCCATGGGGCCGAGATTGGTTGCGGACAGGTAGGTGAGCGGTGCATAGGCGGTCCAGTAATGCCCGGCGAAGGCGCGGTGTGCACCGGAATCGATCAAGACAATACCGTCTTTTGGTAAGGCCGTGCGTAACTCGCTGATTGCCCTGGCGGGATGCAGAGGCGTTGCATCGCTTGCGCAATGTTGCGGGTCCTGCAGGCGCGGCTGCGCGGTGATCCCGGCCAACCAGTGGCCGCGGGCCACGCGCGTGTCCTCCAATGTCGGTCCAATCCGGTCGTCGTGGGCTGCCAACCAGTCCAGATAGGCCCCGGCGTCCCCCACCACACAACTGTCGGTGAGGTGGGCACCCATGACCACAGTGCTGAGATTGACGCAGATCGTCCGTTGCGCCCTGAGCCTGAGTGCCCAATGCATCGTGTCGCGTTCGTTGAGCCCGGACCCCAGCAGCAACAACAGGTCCGGGGGGTCATCCAGTAGCGCCAGGCGTGAGTGATGCGTTCCGGCATAGCCGAAGACACCGAGTGACAGTGGATGATCCTCGGGAAAGGCCCCTTTGGCCCGCAGCGTCGTTGCCACCGGGATGGACCAGCGTTGCGCGAAAACAAGCAGTGCAGTGGAGCAGCGCGCGTGTTCGATGCCGGCGCCGGCCAGAATGACGATGCGCACCGGGGGCTTGCCGTCAGGACCTTGGGTAAAATGGGCCAGGGTCGCCATGGCCGCGTCCAGCGCCAGCGTCCGCGCATGGATCAAGCCGTCAGCGATCGGTCGATAACGCGCGTCCAGGTCGAAGCGCTGACTGTCCGTCGGAATCGAGAGATGGACCGGCCCGGTGGGTGCAGTGCGCAGTTGGATCAACGCGCGGCGCAGCAGGTGCGGAAGGTTACGTGGATTGGCGATGGACGTGGAGTATCTGGTGAGTGGTTTCAGTATGCTGACATCATCGAGCGTCTGACTGCCGGCATCCTGGAACTCACCCAAGCCTTCCATGTCGGTGGCAACTTCACCGCTCAGGAGCAGCAGCGGTGAGCCATCCGTTTGCGCAGCGGCAACCGCGGTCACCGCGTTGCCCAGGCCGGGACCGCCGATACACAGGGCGACACCAAACCTGCCGCTGGCCCGGGCATAACCGTCTGCCATATAGGCGGCGCCACCCTCCTGGGCCGCGACAATCGGTGTGAGTGCCGTGTGCCGGCCGAGCGCCGGCAGGAATGGATCAATTAATCCCCCAGGCACCATGAAGAGATGATCGATCCCCTCCTTGACCAAGCTGTCGAGAATGAAATCGGCGCCTTGCATCACGTTCTCCCGGATCGTCAAGTGATCGGACAAGCATCAGCCCGCGGCCACTGATGGGAAACGAAAACAACGAATCAATAGGAGCCGTATCACCCGCGTCGGACGGGGCCCGTGGGTCGCTGGCGCCGCGTCCGTCACCAGACCCCCAATCGCCATGCCAGGCCGATACCGGCGAGTACCACGAGGACCAGGACGCCGACCAAAACGCCGAGGATCAGGTTGATACGATGGATCGCGGCGGAGCGCTCCCGCCTGACCTTGGCGACGAACGTATCCATGCGCGCCTGCGCCCGTACCTGGGCGGCGGCGATCTCCTGGATCACGGTCTGGTGCAGTTCGATCCTGAGATCGGCTTGGAGGTGATCGCGGAACGTTTGGTTCTGTTCCTGCTGGCGCCGCTCATGCTGCTTGTGGACGTCCAGGATGGCGGCGCTCTGGGCCTCGAGCTGCGCGCGACATTCGATCAGGAACCGGCAGTCGCCAAGGCCGCACGGCGCGCCGCCAGCCACCGCTTGCGGTGCCGCGGACGCCTCCAGTGCCGGCTCCTCCGGCACCGGAGACGGTGCCGCTATCCACTCCAATTCGGTGACGGTTGGCAGGGGCGGATTGGGCGCGGTTCGCGTCCGGTCGGCGCCCGGCCGCTCGTCCTGAACCGCCGGGCCCGAGGTTGGCGTGGCGGCCTCGGTACTGGGCTCCTGCATGCCCAGTAAGCGCCGGTTGCCCGGAATCGCCAGCCACGCACCCAGGTCCATCGATTCAATGTTGTAGCCTTGATCCGCCCGGGGTGCCATCCATCCCGGCGAGCGGATGCTCCAGTCCTCGATCCCGCCGGCTTGCGCGATCTGCTTGACCAGATGCGCGACCCGACGCTCCAGCAGTGCGTTCGGGATCACCTGCGTGGCGCCGAACTGGGTGGCACGTTTGGCCGAGCGCTCCCCCGCGGTGTCCGCGATCACGTAGATCGGGATGGTCGCGAGGCGTTGGCGCAGCATCACCAACGCGTCGAAGGTTTCCTCCGGGGCGGCGCCCAGGCCCAGCACAATGGCCTGCAGGTCGGCGCCGGCCTCAAGGATCGCCGCCGCGCCATCGCAGGCCTTTACCGTCGCGCCGGCGTTGCTGAACATCGTGCAGGCGAGTTGTCGCGCGGCGCGATCCTTTATGCTGACGGCGATGCGTATGGATCGTTCACTCATGGACTTGGGCTACTTGAGCTTGACCGGGACGGCCTCGGTGCCGAACTTCTTCAAGGTGGCGCGGGTGGACTCCATCGATTTCTTGCCGTCCAGATGCCCGGTCATGACCCGGTGCCAGACCTGCCCGTCCTTGAAGGTGACCGTCTGGACCCGCGTGGAGACGCCGCGCAGCGCGAGCTTGGCCTTCATAGCGTCGGCCTCCTTGGCGGTCTTGAAGGACCCCACCTGGAGGACGTAAATCCCGGCGGCCTCGGCCTTGGCCTTGGCATCCGCCTTGGCCTTCGCGTCCGCCTTGGCCTTCGCGTCAGCCTTGGCCTCGGCCTCGGCCTTGGCAGCGTCGGCCGGGGTACCAGGTGCCGCATCAGGCGGCGGCGCCGCAGGCGGTTCCGGCGTGACGGGCGGCGGCGGCTCCGGCCGGGGCGCCGGCGGCGGCGGCGGCTTGCCGGTGTCCTTGGTGTCCACGACGGTCTCGCGCAGGATCTTCTCGAACTGGAAGCTCGGCTGCCGGGGGGCGGGCCGCTCGGTCTTGGGCAGCGCCGCCGCCACCGGGGGCGGCACCTGGCCGGGGGCCTGGGTCATCCAATAGAGTCCGACGCCGAAGCTGCCGAGGATGGCCCCGAACAGGAACCACCAGACGCAGGAACGGGGTCGGGCGCGCCGGGGGGTCGGCTTGGCGGCGCCGCGCCTGGGGTCCAGGGCCATCTACATGGCCTCCGGGGCAGTGACACCCAGCAGTGCGAGCCCGTTGCGCAAGACCTGACGCACCGCCAGGATGAGCTTGATGCGGGCGTCGCGCAGGGCCGTGTCGTCTACCAGGAACTGGTGGGCGTTGTAGTAGGTGTGCAGCTCGTTGGCCAGTTCGCGCAGATAGGTGGCGACCAGGTGCGGCTCATGGTTGGCGGCGGCGGTGTCGACCAGTTCCGGATAGCGGGCCAGGGTCCGCAACAGGGCCTGCTCATGGTCTTCGGTGAGCCGCTCCAGGTTGGCGGCACCGGGGCTCGGGTCCACCACCATGCCCTTGTCGGCCGCCTGGCGCAGTACGCTGCAGACCCGGGCATGGGCGTACTGACAGTAATAGACCGGGTTGTCCGCGGACTGGCTCTTGGCGAGATCCAGGTCGAAATCCAGGTGCTGTTCGCAGCGGCGCATGACATAAAAGAAGCGGGCGGCGTCGCGGCCGACCTCCTTGCGCAGTTCGCGCAGCGTCACGAACTGGCCGGAGCGGGTGGACATCTGGGCGCGTTCCCCGCCGCGGTAGAGGATGGCGAACTGCACCAGCAGGACGTCCAGGCGGTCGGCGTCGTCGCCCAGGGCCTTGAGCGCCGCCTTGACCCGCGGCACATACCCGTGGTGGTCGGCACCCCAGATGTCGATGACCCGCTCGAAGCCACGCTCCAGCTTGTCCATGTGATAGGCGATGTCGGAGGCGAAATAGGTGCCCTGCCCGTTCTCGCGGACCAGCACCCGGTCCTTCTCGTCGCCGAAGGCGCTGGAGCGGAACCACTGGGCACCGCCCTGCTCGAAGACGTGCCCGGCCTCACGCAGGCGCTCCAGCGCCCGATTGACGGCGCCCCGCTCGGCAAGCGAGCGCTCCGAGAACCACTCCTGATACTCGACCCCGAACTCGGCCAGGTCGGTGCGGATGTCGTCCAGGATCGTATTGAGTGCCAGCTCGAAGCAGTAGCGGTAACGGTTGTCCCCCAGGAGGCGCTTGGCGGCGCTGATGAGCGCGTCGATGTGGTCCTCCTTGTCACCCCCGTCCTGGCCCTCGCACTCGTCGGCCGGGACCCCGGCGAAGACCAGGGCGGTGTCCGTCCGGTAGTCATCGGCGTGTTCCCGGTGCAGGGTGGCGGCGATGTCCCAGACATAGTCGCCCTTGTAGCCGTTGCTCGGAAACTCGATCGCCTCGCCGCACAGCTCCAGATAGCGCAGCCACACGGACGTGGCCAGGATGTCCATCTGGCGGCCGGCGTCGTTGACATAATACTCCCGGTGGACCTCGTAGCCGACCGCCGCCAGCAGGTCCGCCACCGCCGCGCCGTAGGCCGCGCCGCGTCCGTGGCCCACGTGCAGGGGGCCGGTGGGATTGGCGGAGACGAACTCGACCTGGACCCGCCGCCCGGCGCCGCGCCGGGAGCGTCCGTAGTCGTGCCCGGCGCTCAGGATGGCCGGCACCACGCTGCGGTAGGCATCCGCGGCGAGAAAGAAGTTGATGAAGCCGGGTCCGGCGATCTCCACCCGCGCGACCAGGGGCGAGGCCGGCAGGGCGGCCACCAGGCGCTCCGCGACCTCCCGGGGACGGGCGCGGGCTGGCTTGGCCAACAGCAGGGCCAGGTTGGTGGCAAAGTCACCGTGGGCCTGGTCCCGGGTACGCTCGACCTGGGGCTGCGGCAGGTCGATCGCGTCCCAGGCGCCGTCCGCGGTCAGGTGCGCCAGGCCGGCGCGCAGGAGGTCGGTAATCTGTTGCTTCATTAGTGTTGTTCGGTCGGGTCGGGAAAGGGGCCTTGACCAGGGTTGCGTCCAGGTCACGCAGCGCGCCGGATCTTGAACAGCACGGACCCTGCGCCCACCCATCGGTGAAACCGACGGACAGCACAGTCGGCTGCCCAGGTGCACTGGTCAGAGCAACGATCAAGGGCCGGAAAAAACAGGCGCGCAGGGCACTTCGGAACCCGCGGCGCAATAAGCCAAGGATACCCGAATCCGGTCCTTACATCATGTCCTGGGGGTCCACGTCGAGCGACCAGCGCAGCCCCCGGGTGCGCGGCAGCGTCCACAGACGGCCGACCCAAGACCCGAGAAAGCGCTGCAACCCGGGCCGGTCCGGACCCTCCAGCAGGAGTTGGGCGCGATAGCGGCCGGCGCGCCGCTCCATGGGCGCCGGGACCGGGCTCGACACCGCCACCCGGGTGCCGACCAGTTCGCCCTGCAGGGCCAGGGCCAGGGCGCGCCCCTGGCGCAGAAAGTCCATGGGGACCTCGGCGTCCGGGGCATCGGCGCGCAGGAGCGCGAGGTGGGCGAAGGGCGGCAGTTGGGCCGCCTCCCGCTCGGCCAGGGCCAGTTCGGCGAAGCCGGGGTAACCGCCCTTGATCAGGGAGCGCAGCAGGGGGTGCTCGGGGTGCCTGGTCTGGAGCACGACCCGGCCGGGGCGCTGCGCCCGCCCGGCGCGCCCGGCGACCTGAACGATGAGCTGGGCCGTGCGCTCCGGGGCGCGGAAGTCCGCGGCATAGAGCGAATGGTCGAGGTCGAGGATGCCGACCAGGGTCACCCCGGGAAAGTCGTGCCCCTTGGCGAGCATCTGGGTGCCGAGCAGGATCTGGATCTCCCCGCTGCGACTCGCCGCGAGCAGCCGATCCAACTCCCCCTTGCGGCGGGTACTGTCGCGATCGATGCGCGCCAGGTTGACCGCCGGAAAGACCGCGCGCAGTTCCTCCTCCAGGCGCTCGGTCCCCAGGCCCAGGCCGCGCAGGTCGGTGCCCCGGCAGTCCGGACAGGTGCCCGGCGTGGCCTGGAACCAGCCGCAGTGGTGACACCAGAGGCGGCGCAGCCGCAGGTGCAGGGTGAGGCGCGCGTCGCAATGGGGACAGGCACCCACCCAGCCGCAGTCGTGGCAGGTCAGCACCGGGGCATAACCGCGGCGGTTGAGGAACAGCAGGACCTGATTACCGGCCCCGGTCTGGGTCTCGACCTGGTCGCGCAGCGCCGCGCAGAGGCCGGCGCTCATCGGCTGGCCGCGGATGTCCAGGAGCGCGAAGACGGGCGCCTGCGCACCCCCGGCGCGCTCACTCAGGTGCAGCCGCCGGTAACGCCCGGCGCGGGCGTTGTGGAGGGTCTCCAGGGACGGGGTGGCCGAGCCCAGGACGACCGGACAGCCGGCCTGCTGGGCGCGCCGCACCGCCAGATCCCGGGCCGAGTAGCGGAACCCCTCCTGCTGCTTGAGGGAGGCGTCGTGCTCCTCGTCCACGACGATCAGCCCCAGGCGCGGCAGGGGCACGAAACAGGCCGAGCGGGTGCCGAGCACCAGGGTCGCGCGCCCGGCGGCGGCACTGTGCCAGGCGCGCTCGCGCTCGGCCTCCGGCAGGGCCGAGTGCAGCACCGCGTGGGGTCCGGGCAGGCGCTGCGCCAGGCGGTCGCGCAGTTGCGGTGTGAGACCGATCTCCGGCACCAGCACCAGGGCCTGGTACCCGGACGCGATCACGCGCTCGATCAGGCGAATATAGACCTCGGTCTTGCCGCTGCCGGTCACCCCGTCGAGGACGAAGGGGGCGAAGCCGCCCAGGGCCGCCGCGACCGCCGCGACCGCCCGGGTCTGCTCGGCATTGAGGACCGGCCCCACCGCGACCGGGGCGAGCGCGGCCGCCGCCGGGGAACCGACCGGCGCCGACGGCGCGGCCCGCGCCGCGACCCGGCAGGGTTCGATCAGGCCCCGCTCACGCAGGGCCTTGAGCGGCCCGGCGCAGGGGCCGAGCAGGGCCTTCAGATGCAGCGTCGCCAGTCCCTCCGGGGCCGCCCGCAACGTCTCCAGGAGGCGGCGCTGACCCGCTGCCCGCCCCAGGTCGGCAAGCGCCAGGGCGCCCCCGGCGGCGGTCGCGCGCAGCCCCGGGAGGCCGCTCCCGAGGCGCGCGTCCGGGCGGCGCAGGCGCGCCGGCAGGGCGCTGAACAGGGCCTCGCCCAGGGGTGCGCGATAGTAGTCGGCGGCCCAGCGGATGAGCCGCAAGTCGTCGGGGCCGAGCACCGGGGTCGCATCCAGCACGGCGAGGGCGGGCTTCAAGCGCTCCGGCGACTGGTCGGAGTGCCCGGCGGTCTCCACCAGGATGCCGACCCGCCGCCCGCGCCCGAAGGGCACCAGGAGACGCACGCCGGGGATCAGGGGCATCAAGTGCGCGTCCGCCGGGGGCAGATAGTCGAAGAGTCCGGCCAGCGGGGCCGCCACCGCGACGCGCAAGATGGTAGGTTGGTTCGGGATGGGCGGAGACTCCGGTTGCTGCAACTTAGGCCAGGTTCCTGCGGTCGATTTAAATCAAGAGGACGCAACCGGCTGTCAGCCATGGCGAAAGGAAATCTGTTCACAATCCCTGTGGATAACTCTGTGGACAGCCACTGAGGCAGGGTCGCAACGCGGCGCCGTTGTTACGGTGCTGTTTAATCGGCTACGGAATAGCCGCTTTTTAAGACTCTTGTTTTATCTTATTTTTTTGATATCCATCGACGACTGACAGAGGACGGCGCGACCGCCGCTCCCAATGCCCGAGAACGCAAGCAGACTGTGGACTCTTTAAGGCCGGGCGAGCGCCACCGAGCGGCAGGGACCGGGATCAAGGCCGCGCCGGCAGCCTGGGCGCGCCATGCCCCAGAACAGGTACGAGACGGCCACCGGCGTACACAAGAAACCCAAGGCCCCGGAAAGGCAGGTGCCCGGCACCCTTGCGCCCCCGCGCTCAATGTGTATCATGCCGTCAACTTGCGAGCCCGAGCGCTATGTTGCCACTGAACCAACAGGTACTGCGAACGGATTTGGCGGGTATGCCGCTCGAGTGGGTGGACTACCGCACCGCCGCCCGCCTGTATTTCCTCGATCAGGTCGCCTACGACTGTGGCGATACGCTGTTTCATCTGCGCGGCGGCATCAATGTTGCCACCCGGCGCCGCAGCCGGCTACGCATCCATTCCATAATCGCCACGCTGGGACTGCACCAGGCCCTGAACCGGCTTCAGGACCACTATGTGCCGCCGTTGTGCAATCGCACCCTGTTCCAGCGCGACAACCACATCTGCCTGTACTGCGGCGGCCGCTTCCCCAGTCGGCAACTCTCCCGCGACCATGTGCGCCCATCCAGCCTGGGCGGGCGCGACCACTGGACCAACCTGGTCACCGCCTGCGTGCGTTGCAACAATTTCAAGGCTGGCCGCACCCCGGAGGCGGCCGGCATGGAACTGCTGGCGGTGCCCTTCACGCCGACCCATGCCGAGTACGTCTATCTGATGGGCCGCGGCGTCCTCGCCGACCAGATGGAGTTTCTGCGCGCCCACTTCCCGCGCAGCAGTCCGCTGCGCGAGCGCACTGCCGCCCGACCCGGGGCCTGAAGGCCGCTCGCCCCCGCCCGCCTGACACCGCTCCCACGCCCGCCGTTCCTCGTCCGGGGTGGCTGATGTTCGCTCCCTATTCTGTTGGCCGGACCAAGGCCGCGCCGCCGCCAAGTCGACCGGCGTGAAGCCTCGACCACCGCTCGCCGAACGCACGCAACCAGGATCACGACCGCGCCCCGTGGTCCAACCCCGTGAAAAGTGTGCGTCATCGATCCCGCGAAAGGGCGTCCGCGCCGGTGTTATCTCGCTGAATTACCGTCTTTAATCCGCAGCGGCCCGCGGCTGATTGCCATTGCGGGAACGACGCGGTGAAGTGAATTTCAACGCCGCGCCGATTTTGAGTTGAATCCTAATGCGGATCTAAGCTAATCTTCAGATGAGAAGGAGCAGCCCGGCAATGGTGCAATGCAGCAAAGGAGCGGAATGATGCAATGCAGCAAAACCGTACCGGATGGTGCAATGCAACAAAGCGGCGGTCACGGCGCAATTATGGTGCAATGCAACAATCTGTCTGATCAGGCACGCAAAGCTCAGTTGCGCGAAGGGTTTAGTGTCGCGCGAAGGCCTCGGGGCACGGTTTCCGGGGCCTAGCGGCCACGGGGCTTCACTGAAGGTCCTGTCCTTTCGGTGGTAACCGCCAATCAATAACGACGAGGATGACTCATGCATACCCTAGACGGCTACCGCAGCACCCATTCAGACCTGCGGCAAATGCTCGACGACCTGCGCTCGCTCCTCACCACGGAGCAGCTGCGGATACGCCCCAATGCCAAGACGGCGTATGAGTTGTTGTGCGATCTCGGTGAGCGGGTGCGGCGCCACCTGGCCGAAGAGGATCGCAGTCTGTACCCGAGCCTGCTGATCCATGAGGACCCCAAGGTCAAGTCCATCGCCTGGGGCTTCATCAGCGGTGAGAAGCCGTTGCGGCAAACCTTCGACGACTATCACACCCATTGGCTGAAGAACTGCGACTTCAATTTCAGCGATGACTTCCTGTCCGAAACCCGCGCGGTCTTCGATCTGGTCGCTCAGCGCATCGATCGCGAGGAGCAGGTACTGCTCCCCAAACTGCTGGAGATCGGCATGTTTCAGGATGCGCGTGCCCCATTGGGAGCCCGCCACGGCGCGGACCGCTGGTAACCGCCGCGACGCCAACCCTCGTCCGACCTAACCGTTTCTCTCCCCTCGCGACCGCCGCCGGCTCCGTCAGCGCAATCGGCTGGTCTTCTTGATCACCCCCTAGAGAATGATATCCGTCGCGGCCGGGGACCGCTCCTACGCCGTAGGAGCGGTCCCCGGCCGCGACGAGTTGCCGCAAGGGCGCGTGGCCGCAGCTGTGATCAAGGCCCGCCGCGCCCTTACTTGCCGCCGCCGGCAGCCGGTGCGGCCGCCGTCGCGGCGGTCGCCGGGGCGGCGTAGGGGTAACCGTAGCCGCCGGCGCTGTAGCCAGGATAGGTCCAGGCATAACCGGGATAGCCGTAACCGTATCCGGGATAGCCGTAACCGTATCCGGGATAGCCGTAACCGTATCCGGGATAGCCGTACCCAGGATAGCCCCAACCGCCCCATCCGGGATAGTTGTTCCAGGCGGGGTAGCCGCCCCAAGGACCGCCGCTCCACGGACCACCGCCCCAAGGCGTCCAGCCCCAGAAGGCCTGGGCCGGCAGACTGACCGCGCCGGTGAGGGCGGCACCGGCGATCGCGAGCACGACTTTGTTCATGTGTTGCACCTCGTCAGTGAAGACAGTGACAGGGATTCAGGGGTGGGAGCGCTGACGAGCTCCCGGCATAAGGATAGTAAAAAGCGCGGGCGCGGTCAGCACCCGGTTGGAGCGGCAGCGCGCCAGGCGTGGCGGCCAGCCCCCGATCAGGTACGACCGTCGTCTGCCGCCCCGGCCGCTTCCCCATTCAGGACCCGCGTCAGGGTTTCGATGAGAACCTGACGCTTGACCGGCTTGGTGATAACGTCGTCCATGCCGGACTCCAGGCAGAGTTGGCGGTCGGAGGCCAGTGCGTGGGCGGTCATGGCGACGATCGGCAGATGGCCGAGTGGGGACTCGTAGCGCAGGTGCCCCGCGGCCTCCGCGGCGCGGATCCGCCGGGTGGCCTCCAGTCCGTCCATCTCCGGCATCTGGATGTCCATCAGCACCAGGTGGTAGTGCCGCTGCTCCACCGCCCCCAGGGCCAGGACGCCATTGTCCACCGCCTCCACCTGGTAACCCAGCTTGTCGAGCATGGCGGTGGCGACCTTTTGGCTGATCTTGTTGTCCTCCACCAGGAGGATGCAGCGGCGTGGCGCGCTCGCGTCCGGCGCGGCTGCCGGCGGCAGTTCCACCGCGGCCGCCACCGGACGTGGTGCCGCATCAACCACTGGGGCCGCCGGCGTCGGCATCAAGGCTGGCCGCGGCCGCTCATCCAGGGCCTCCAGCAGGGCCGCCCGATGCACCGGCAGCGTCAGGACGCGTACCGGACTCGACTCGGCCAGCGTGAGGTCCCGGCGCCGCCCCTGGGGCACCAAGGCCAGTACCCGCAAGGGCACCCGCCAGGGCTGGTGGGGTACCAGGTCAAACAGGCGGTCGCCCTCCCCGCCGGGCTGGCGCAGGACGATCAGGGCCAGGTCGTAGGGATCGTCGCGATCCTCGGCCAGCAGGAGTTCATCCATCGCGCCCTCGGTATCGGCGGTGGCGAGGACGCTGACCCCCAA
Source organism: Candidatus Thiodictyon syntrophicum (assembly GCF_002813775.1). NCBI lineage: Bacteria > Pseudomonadati > Pseudomonadota > Gammaproteobacteria > Chromatiales > Chromatiaceae > Thiodictyon > Candidatus Thiodictyon syntrophicum. Next base: position 2,648,231 of record NZ_CP020370.1, on the reverse strand, counting down.
ATGGGCCAGGGTCTCGGTGAGCGCGGCCCGGCCGATCGCGAGCGTATCCATGAGCAGCGCCCGGGGTACTCGCGACCACGGTGGCAGGGGTACCTCTCCCGCCGCGACGGGCACGGCCGGCAACTCGAACCAGAAACAGGAGCCCTCCCCCTCGCGGCTGTCGACCCCGATCTCGCCGCCCATCAACTCCACCAGGCGGCGCGAGATGGCGAGCCCGAGGCCGGTGCCGCCATAGCGGCGGGTAAAGGAGGTGTCCACCTGATAGAAGGAACGGAACAGGAGCCCCAACCGGTCCGCGGCGATACCGATGCCGGAGTCGCGCACGGCAAAATGCAGGCGCGCGCCCCCATGCGGCCCCGTCTGGACCGCGACCCGCACCTCGACCTCGCCCTGTTCGGTGAACTTGATGGCGTTGCCGATCAGGTTGATCAGGACCTGCCGTAAGCGGCCCGGGTCGGCGTGCAGCCAGTCCGGCACCCCGCGTTCACAGATGCACGCGAAGCCCAGGCCGCGCCCATCGGCCTTGTAGGCGAACATATCCGCCAGTTCCTCGATCAGGGTGCGCAGGCTGAAGTCGGTCTCGTCCAGGGTGAGCTTACCGGCCTCGACCTTGGAGTAGTCCAGGATATCGTCGATGACGCTCAGCAGCGCGTCGGCCGAGTGCAGCACCACGGTGACATACTCGCGCTGCTCCTGATCGAGCCGGGTCTCCGCCAGCAGGTTGGCCATCCCCACCACCCCGATCATGGGGTTCCTGATCTCGTGGCTCATGTTGGCGAGGAACTCGCTCTTGGCCCGGTTGGCCGCCTCCGCCGCCTCCTTGGCGTCGCGCAGTTCGCTCTCCACCCGCCGCCGCTCGCCGATCTCCTGTTCGAGCTCCAGGTTTTTTTCCTGCACCGCCTTCTCGCGCAGCGCGCTCTCACGCAAATGGGCCTGCAAGGCGACCGCGCGCAGATTCAGCCGCAGGATCAGGAAGACCCCGAGCAGGACCACCACCGCCAGGCTCGCCATCCCCAGGAACAGGTGCCAGGGTTCGAGCCGGCCGCGCAGTTGCGCCGTGGACATCACGTCGATCACAACGAATTCGGTCCCTGACAACAGGCGGGCAAGCGCGACCATGTGCTCGCCGTCCCCGGCGGGACCGTCGCGGAACTCGAAAAGTTGGCCGTCCTTCACCCCCGCGGGCGGCGTTAAGCTTGCCAGGCCGGGGGCCAGTTGACCGCCGATCCCGTGCAGATGCCCCCCCGCGATGGTCGCCACGTAGGTGTCGTCGGCGCCGCGGTCCACATTGAGCACCTCGCGCGTCACCAGCCCCGCGTCCAGCAGGGCCAGGAGTTGACCCGCGTAGACCCCCTTGAATTCGTGGGCGAGCGACACCGCCAGGGTGCGGCCCCCGTCCAGGACCAGGATCTCGCCACCCCGATGGGCGGGATTCAGGAACTCCTTCCAGGGGCGATCGAGCAGGGTGGCCTCACCCTGGCTCGGTTCGTCGACCAGCACCTCCCCGGTCTCGTCGAGCAGGACCAGACGCTGATAGATGGGCTTGGTGCCGATGCGCTTGCGGTCGATGAGCTGGGCGAAACGGGCGCCGATCGGCACCAGGCTTTGTTTGAGCCCGTAGCGCATGCTCATCCCCAGGGCACGATTCTCGAAGAACCCCGCCACCTCCCGCGACAGGGCCAGATTGGCCAGATCGTCGCGCCGCTCGCTGAAGAAATACTGGAGCGCCGCGACCCGCCGCCCGCTCTCCAGGCGCCGCTGCTGCTCCATGGTCTGACGCAGGCTGGTGGCCGACCAGTAGTTGGCCACCAGCAGGAAGCCCACATACAGCGTCAGGACGACGCTGATCAGGATGGTCGGGAGGCCATACCTGGGCGCAATGGCGCGGAGCGCTCCCCGGGGTTTGGGCTCGTGCATACTCGATCGGTTCTCCAGAGGGGTACCCGTGATACGCGGGCGGCGTGGGACGGCCACACCGCGGGGATGCGGTTCGGCGCCACGCCACACAGGCTAACGCATAACCTTGGAAAAGGCAGCCGGTCTGTCGTCTGACGCCGCCGCGGCGCAAATCGGTTCGCGCCGGAGGGGAGCGGGAGAGCAGGCGCCCGCGCTGGACGTCGAGGCGTTAACAGGAAAGTCCCGCAGCGAAGCGGTGAGAGGGGCTTAGCCGCAACGAGGCCACGGCAGCCGCCACGGTCGCGTCGCGGCTAACCGCTATCAGGGATTGTCCGTCGCCCCCGCAGCACGAAAGCCCCCGGCGGGAGCGGCTTTCACGGTAAAGCCTTGACCTGCGGTATCCTTGCCGCCGCAGCGATGATCACGGCCGCCCTCGCCCCGCCGCCCGGCAGGGGCGCACCGGCGGGACCGCCGACACCGCTCAGCGCGCTTCGGGCAGGTAGTCCGGGAAGTAGTCGATGACGAACGGGTAATAGGCCAGGGCGATGCGTCTGAACTCGCCGCTCGCCTTCAACTCCTTGAGAAACAGGTTGAAGGCATCGCGCAGGTCCTTGTCCGCGGGGCGGAAGGCCGGGGCCATGTCCTGGCGCTCGCTTACCGGCCCGATGACCTTGATCTCCCCCGGCCATTTTTGCAGGGCGACGAGTGCATCCGGCACGTCGAGCAGGGTCAACTCCGATTCCCCGTTGATGAGCGCCGGGGCCATCTCGTTCAAGGTACCCTTGAACATGGCGACCTTGGCGCCGGTCGCCTTGATGTCATAGAGCTCCGGATCGAGGCAGGTATCCGCCTTGCCGAGCAGGGTGCGCCGCGGCATCAGCGCCTTAGTGGCCGCGATGTCCTTGTCCAGGACCGCGCTGGGCGTGATGGGCGACACCGGCAGGTCGGCACGCGAGACCAGCCACACCTGGGTGGGGAAGGTCGGATCGGCGAAGCTGACCACCTTGGTCCGCCAGGGGATCACCGTCATGCCGTTGGCGATCACATCACCGCGGATCGGCGCCGCCCCCAGCACCTCGAAGTCGTCACCCTTGCTTTTGACGTTGCGGCCGATCAGGTCACTGATGATGTCGCCCCAGTCGCTCTGCACGAACTCGTAGCGGACCCCCAGGTGAGCGGCAAAGGCGCGCATGAGTTCCACGTCCATGCCGTCACCGGCGCCGGTGACGAAATTCGCATAGGGGATACCCAGGTGGCGCAGGACCCCGCGTTCCTTGACCTCCGCCAGCCCGCCCGCCGCGGCCGCGGCGGTCACCAGGAAACTCAGAATGAGGCACCCCACGAGCGGCACTACGAGACCCCAACCGCGGCGGAACCGGAGAAGGACGGCGCGCAGAGGCGCAGATGATGGACGCAGCATGATGTTTCTCCCGTTTTGGGTCTGTTCCGATATCATTCTAGTGTTTAATGCAAGATCCATCCCGAACGCCGTGACGGCACCTTACAAGCGGTTGATGTGGCGGATGGCGTGCGGTTCGCGAATTGCGACGCAATCCGGCTCGCGATTCGGCACGGGCGCCGCGCGCCGGGGATGGCCGACGGCGCGCGTCGCGCCGGCTTCCGGGCGGACACGGGGGCGCCCCGGCGCCGCCAAGCCGGCGGCGTCAGGCAGCGTCGCCGCCCGACCCTGAGAGAGCAGTCATCTGTGGATTTTAGGCGCAAGTGTGCGGTTTCACCGGGGGCCGGCTCAGACCCGGTCCCGATAGACGCCGAGCGCCGCCATCCGGTGGCGCTCGTCCTCAGCATAGCGGCCGGCGATCGCCCGGAAGCGGCCCTGATCGGCCAGGAAGGCATCGACCACGTCAGGATCGAAATGGGTCCCCCGGTGAACGCGGATCTCTTCGATCGCCGCATCGACGGCCATGGCCGGCTTATAGACGCGGCGAAACACCAGGGCGTCGAAGACGTCCGCCAGCGCCATGAGACGCGCCGCGACGGGGATGTCATCGCCCTGGAGACCGTCCGGATAGCCGCTGCCGTCCCAGCACTCGTGGTGCGAACGGGCGATCTCCTGGGCAATCAGCAGAAACTCCAGCGGCCCGGGGTCGGCGGCGGCGCCGGGCCCCGCCAAGGCCGCCGCCAAGGCCGCATGACCGAGGCGGCAATGCTCGCGCAGCGCCGCATACTCCGTCTCCGACATGGCCCCGCGCATGGCATCGTCGATGGCGTCGCTGCCGATCCGGCTGTGAGTCTGCATCACCGCATACTCTGCCCCGGTGAGCCGGCCGTGCTTGAGCAGGATATGATCCGGAATGCCGACCTTGCCGATGTCGTGCAACGGCGCGGCCTGGACGATCATCCGCACCCCGCGGGGACTCAAGGCCGTGCGAAAGCGCGGGTGGTCCTTGAGCCGCTGGGCCAGGCATTGTACATAGGCCTGGGTGCGGCGCAGATGGTTGCCGGTCTCGGGGTCGCGCGTCTCGGCCAGACTCGCCAAGGCGCGGATGCTCACGTCCTGCGCAATCTGACCCTCCCGCACGCGCCGCGCCACCTCCGCCTCCAAGGCGTCGTTGCGCAGTGCCAAGGCATCGCGGGCGTGCTTGAGCAGCAGGTGGGTACGCACCCGCGCCCGCACGATCGCGGCGCGCACCGGCTTGGTGATGTAATCCACCGCCCCGAGGGCAAGACCGCGCTCTTCGTCTTGCACCGCATCCAGCGCGGTGACGAAAATCACCGGCACCTCAGCGGTGACGGGGTCGCCGCGCAGGCGCTCCAGCACGGCAAAGCCGTCGAGTCCCGGCATCATCACATCAAGCAGAATGAGGTCCGGGCAGGGCTTGGTGTGCGCGACGACCAGCGCGCGCACGCCGCCGTTGGCGACCCGCACGCGAAACTCCGGCTGCAGTATTTCCCCGAGAACCAGAAGGTTCTCGGGTGTATCGTCGACCACCAGCACGGTGGAGCGAACGTCGGGGGTGAGGGACATAGCGCCGCGACTGGTCGGTGGATGATATCCTGGTGCCCTGAGCTTAGCACCCCAGCCCACCCTTGGGGTGCGATCAGAACTGCTGTGGTGACCGAGATCCCGGGTACGCTATCGTTGTCGTTGTCGTTGTCGTTGTCGAATAATCCGACCACGATTACGACAACGACAACGACAACGAATACATCAGTTCTGACCGCACCCCCCGTGATCGACCCGGTACGCCGAGGCCGGCACGCGGCGTCGGCCTCCGCCGCCCGCGGCGGTCAGGGCCGATGCTCAGCGGCGCCGGCGATCCGATGGTGATGGAAGGGATCAAGGAACAGGAGCAGGGCGTGGAACGCGTCCGGGACCCGTAATACCCACCCGCGGAAGGGATCATCCAGACTGCCCGTCTTGAGCTGCGCCGGGCGATCCAGCCCGACATCGACCACGATGAGTCCGGACTCCCCGACCAGCCCGTCGGAGGCGATCAGACGGGCGTCCGCGGCCAGGTGCCGGAGGCGTGCGGCAACCTCACGGTCGATGCGCGCGCACCCGCACAGGTCCGCCACCAGGCCGATCAGCAACAGCCGCTTGTAGGCCAGTTCAGGATCGAATTCGTCCTCATCCAGGGTCGGGGACTCCCCATGCGGCCGCACACTGCCGCGCATCACCAGATAGACGAAGAGCTCGTGCAAGGCCAGCCAGGCGCCCGCGGGCCAGGCGCTCCCGGCCTTGACGGCATAGAGCAGTTCGCGGCTGAAAAAGCGGAAGGCGACGCGGATCGCCCAGGCCCGGCCGCGCGCGTGATCATCGGAGAAAAACCCTTGCCCGTGGTCCAATTCGTGCAGCAGATGCACGCAGTTGTGGGCCATCGCGGCATAGAGCCGCTGTTCCAGACTCAGCGCCGCGCGGCGCCCCCCCCGCAGTGTGGTGCGTTGAGCGCTGGCTCCGGCCGGCGCACCCATCGGTCCCGGGGCCAGGACCGCGGCGACCTGCACGACCGCCCGCTCGAGCTTGCGCAAGGCGTGGCAGCGCGCCTGCACCTCCAGTTGCGCCGCCGGCAGTTGCCCGAGGATCAGGATGAGTTCAGGCAGCACCCGGTGGCTATCGAGGGTGCGCAAGGCGTGCAGGCGCGCCAGGATGGGGGCACTGTCCGCGCCGGCCTCGCGGGGGTTGACAGGTGACCGGCCGTGGCTTGCCGCCTGATGCGCGGCGGCGATTTGGTACTGTGCGTGGTGTTGATTCTTATACATGCTTACGACTCCAATAACGGTGGGAGAGGCCTGATCCCTGTCTCGTGGCACCCGCCCGACGGCGCAGTACCCCCTCCTACCTGTTAAAGCTATCGGTAAACCCCAAGATAGCTAGAGAGAGGTGACAGATGCGGGGAAAACGGCGACGAAGGCGCCGTGCAGCGCGGGTTAGGCTCGCCCGGCGCGCCGACCGCGCCGGGTCACCGCGCTGCCCGGCGGCCGCGGCAACCCAGGTTCGTGGTCGTGGGGCCAACCCGGGACCGGGACTTCCCCGGGGGGTTGCGCGCCGCGCGGCGGACCCCGACAATCCGCCTTTGACATCGAGGCCCAGGGTTGGCAAGGTCAGCGGGCGCCGACGCCGCCGTCCAGTCACCCCTTGACCGTGGGTCCGGACCCATCCACTCACCTTGCAGGACCTCACCCGCACTATGAAACTTGAGACCATCTTCATCGCCGCGGCCACGCTGTTGGTCGCCGGCCTCCTGCTGCTGCCCCAACCGGCCGACGCCAAGCGCATGGGTAGCGGGGGCAACGTCGGCAAGCAGTACAGCGTGCCGAGTCAGGCGCCGGTGCAGCGCCCCACCCAGGCGCAGGGTCCGACGGCCGCCGCCGGGCAGCGGGCGCCCCAGGCGGGCGGGGCCAGCCGCTGGCTCGGCCCCCTGGCGGGGCTTGCCGCCGGCGGGCTGCTGGCGTCCATGTTTATGGGCGGCGGATTCCAGGGCTTCCAAATCATGGACTTTCTGGTAATCGCCGCGCTGGTATTTGGTGTCTTCATGCTCTGGCGCTGGTTTCGCCGCAACCAGGCCAGACCCTTGGCCGCGGGCGCCTATGGCAGGACCGCAACCGCCAACGCGGGGCCTGGCTTCAACCCGCCGCCCGCGGGCCAGGACCCGCTCGGCGCGCAGAACGGCGGCGGTCTGGGTGAAGCGCGTGACTCGACCGGCGGCGGCAATGAACTCCCCGTCTGGTTCGACGGTGCGGCCTTCGAGGCCGGGGCCAAGGACCACTATATCCGCCTGCAGGCGGCCTGGGACAAGGCGGACTTCAGCGAGATCCGCGACTACACCACCCCCGAACTGTGTGCCGAGCTGCAGCGCGAGCGCGCAGCCCTGGCCGGCCCCCAGTACACCGAAGTGGTACGCCTCCAGGCGCAGCTGGCATCGCTGCAGCGCGACGGGGACTTGGCCGTGGCGAGCATCCTGTTCTCCGGGCTGATCCGTGAGGACCAACAGGGCCCCGCCCAGGAAGTCCGCGAGTTCTGGCACGTCCAGCACCAGTGGGCGAGCGCGGCCGGCGACTGGTACATCGCCGGTATTCAACAGGCGTAACGAGGTCGACCCATGCCCCCGAGTGATCCCCCGCGTCACGGCAAGACCGGCCGACCGATCGACACGGCGCGGCTCGACCGCGTCGTCAGTCAGGCGCGGGCGGCCAGCGACGAGCGCGCCGCCGGTTACCGCGAACAGGCCCTCAAAATCTACCCCTGGGTGTGCGGGCGTTGCGCCCGGGTCTTCGACCGAAGCAACCTGCGCGAACTGACCGTCCACCATAAGGACATGAACCACGATCGCAACCCGCCCGACGGGAGCAACTGGGAACTCCTCTGCCTCTATTGCCACGACAACGAGCACCAGCGCTACGAGGAACACCTGGCCGCCCGCGCTGCCGGACCCACCCGGCCGGCCCCGGGCGGGGGCAAGCAGACCACCCACAACCCCTTCGCGGGGTTAGGCGATCTGCTGAAGAAGGAATAAGCCCAAGGGGCGTCGCCGCAAGGAACCGGCGACCGGCGATGGCTGGATGTGGTGACCGAGATCCCGGGTACGTTGTCGTTGTCGTTGTCGTAATCGAATAATCCGACCACGATTACGACAACGACAACGACAACAACAACGTTTGCGCCCGGCATCCTTACTCCCCTTTCGCCGCGCACCCCCACCCGCAGGTCCATGCATGTCCCGCTATACCTTCTTCGCCACCGCCCCCAAGCACCTGGGCAGTCTGCTCGCCGAGGAGTTGGACCGGCTGGGCCTGACCGGGGCGGTGGAGGCCCGTGGCGGTGCCCGTTTCACCGGCACCCTGGAGGACGGCTACCGCGCCTGTCTGTGGTCACGGGTGGCCAACCGCGTCCTGCTGCAACTCGCGGCCTTTCCGGCACCCGGCATCGAGGCCCTCTACGCCGGTGCCCGCGCCATCCCCTGGGAGGAGCACCTGGCGCTGGAGCGGACCTTCGCGGTGCGCTTCGACGGCAGTCTGGCCGGGGTCAACAACAGCCAGTTCCCGGCGCTGCGGGTCAAGGACGCCATTGCCGACCGCTTCATCGAGCACTGCGGACGCCGACCCAACGTCGACCCCGACCACCCGGACCTGCTGATCCATTGCTATGCCTACCAGGATAGCGCCGTCATCGCGCTCGACCTCTCAGGGGGCTCCCTGCACCGCCGCGGCTACCGGGAGGAGGGCTCCGCCGCGCCGCTGAAGGAGAACCTGGCGGCCGGCATCCTGTTGCGCGCCGGCTGGCCGGCCAGCGCGGCCGAGGGCGGGGCCCTGCTCGACCCCATGTGCGGCTCCGGCACCCTGGTCATCGAGGCGGCTCTGATCGCCGCGGACATCGCCCCGGGCCTGCTGCACCAGGACTTCGGCTTCCTGGGCTGGGCCGGGCATCAGCCCGCGATCTGGGAGCGCCTCATCGACGAGGCCGAGATCCGACGCACCGCCGGACTGAACCGGCTCCCACCGCTGCGCGGTTATGACGCCAGCCCCACGGCCATCCGCGTGGCGATCGCCTGCCTGGAGCGGGCCGGACTCGCGGGACGGGTCCATTTCGAGCGACGGGAGTTGGCCGACTGCTGGCCCGGGCGGGAGGAGGACCGGGGCCTGGTCGTCGTCAACCCCCCCTATGGCGAGCGGCTCGGCACCGACCTCGACCTGCCCGCCCTCTATGCCCGGCTGGGCAGCCTGCTCAAGGAGCGTTTCGTCGGCTGGCGCGCCGCACTCTTGACCGGCAACCCCGATCTCGGCAAGCAGATGGGCCTGCGGGCGATCCGCCTGCACACCCTCTACAACGGCCCCATCGAATGCCGGTTGCTGCACTTCGAGGTCGACCCGCGTTACTTCGTCTCCAGCCGGCCCCGCCCCCTGGCCCCGGAGCAACGCAGCGAGGGCGCAACCAGTCTCGCCAACCGTCTCACGAAGAACCTCAAGGCCCTGCGTAAGTGGCTCAAGACGCAGGACATCAGTTGCTACCGACTCTACGACGCCGATCTGCCCGAGTACGCGGTGGCGCTGGACATCTACGAGGGAGAGAGCCGCTGCGTCGTGGTGCAGGAGTATGCCGCCCCCGCCACCATCGATCCCAGGGACGCGCGCCGTCGCCTGCGCGAGGCCATGAGTGTCATCCCCGAGGTGCTGGAGGTACCCGAGACCCAGGTGTATCTCAAGGTGCGAGAGCGCCAGCGCGGCGAGCGTCAATACGAACGCCTGGCCGCGACCGGGCGCTTCCACCAGGTCGCCGAGGGCGGTCACCGTTTCCTGGTCAACTTCGAGGACTACCTGGACACCGGACTCTTCCTGGACCACCGCGACACCCGCCGCCTGATCGGACAACTGGCCGCCGACAAGCGCTTCCTGAACCTGTTCGCCTACACCGGCACCGCCACCGTCTATGCCGCCCGCGGCGGGGCTGCCGCCACCACCACGGTGGACCTGTCACGCACCTACCTGGACTGGGCGCGGCGCAACCTGGATCTCAATGGGATCGAAGGACTGGGGCATGAGTTGATCCACGCCGACTGCCTCGACTGGCTGCGCCTGGTCGAGGGCCGGCGCCGTTTCGACCTCATCTTTCTCGACCCGCCCACCTTCTCCACCTCCAAACGCATGGACGAGACGCTCGACATCCAGCGCGACCACGCGGCCCTCATCCGCGCCACGGTGCGCCTGCTGGAGCCGGACGGAACCCTGATCTTCTCCAACAACCTGCGGCGCTTCCGCATGGACGCCGAGGACCTGTCGGAGTTGGAGATCACCGACCTCAGCGCGGACACCCTGCCCCGCGACTTCGCCCGCAACCCGCGTATCCACAACTGCTGGCGTATCCGCCACTAGGAATTCGTTGTCCTTGTCGTTGTCGTTGTCGTAATCGAGGTTATCGCTTTTCCGATTACGATTACGACAACGACAACGACAACGTATGATCAAGGCCCGCGGCACATGCTTGACAAACCCGCGCCAGCCACCAGTTCCAACCCATCGTTTTGGACATGCGGAGACAACAACATGAAGGTTGCAATCATCGGCGGCACCGGGTTCGTGGGCTCATACCTGATCGAGCGTTTGCGCGCGGACGGCCACACCCCCCGCCTCCTGGTGCGGCCCGGCAGCGAGTCCAAGGTCGACCGGCCGGACGGGTGCGAACGGGTGACGGGCACGGTGGCTGACCCCCAGGCCTTGGCCGACTGCCTCCAAGGGACCTCGGCCGTGATCTATCTGATCGGCATACTGCGCGAATTTCCGGCCCGCGGCATCACCTTCGAGGCCTTGCAGTACCAGGGCGTGGTCGACACCCTGGCCGCCGCCCGGCTCCAGGGTGTCCCGCGCTTCATCCTGATGAGTGCAAATGGGATTCGCGCGGACGGCACCGCCTATCAGCGCACCAAGTGGCGGGCCGAAGAGGCGGTCAAGGCCGCGGGGCTGCGCTGGACGATCTTTCGCCCCTCGGTGATCTTCGGCGACCCGCGGGGGCGCATGGAGTTCTGCGACCAGCTCAAACGCGACATCATTTTGAGTCCCCTGCCCGCGCCGCTGTTCTTTCCGGGCCTGCTCCCGCTCCAGGCCGGCCGATTTGAACTCGCCCCGGTCAGTGTCATTGACGTAGCGGCGGCCTTTGCCCAGGCCCTGACCGATCCGCGCACCGAGTCCCAGACCTATTGCCTGTGCGGCCCGGACCGGCTCAGTTGGAAGGCCATCCTCACCACCATCGCCGCAGCCTGCGGACGCTCCAAGTGGATGCTGCCCGCACCCGCCGTCGCGGTGAAGGCGGCGGCGGCGCTGCTGGATCGCTACCCCTGGTTCCCCATCACCCGCGACCAGATCGAGATGCTGCTGGAGGGCAACGTCTGCTCCGGGGACGACGGCCTGGCCCGGCTTGGCATCAGACCCCAGCGGTTCGCGGCGCCGGCACTGGACTATCTGAAGGATTGAGCGGGGCGCGCCGGGGCGAGTCCTGCGCTCTGCACGGTGCGAAAGTTGCCGCACGGCGTCCGTGTTTTGTGTATCTTGGGTGCCCTGTTACCGTCACCGGCGATCGCACCGCAACGAATGCACAGTATCGCCGTCTATCCCATCGCCTTTCTGAGCACCGCCGCCCTGCCCCATCTGCTCTCCCCGGTCGCGCGCAACATCGGACTCATCGACATTCCGCGCGGCCACAAGACCCACCTGGGCGAGGTACCCCTGGTGGGCGGCATCGCCATGTTCTGTGGCTTCCTGTTCGCCAACCTGCGCCTGCCGGGTCGGCCCCGCGCCTTGGTCTTCATGGGCAACTCCGGAAGCCTGTTCCTCGGCTTGGGGCTGGCCTGGTTCGTGGTCGGCCCCTGAGCCAAAGAGAGGCCCTGGTGATCGCCCCCGTAACGGCACTATGGATACTCGCAATCCCGCTCATGGATACGGTCGGCATCATGCTGCGCCGCACCTTGCACCGCCGCTCGCCCCTGCTGCCGGACCGCGAGCACCTGCACCACCTCCTGTGCGCCGTCGGTCTCACCGTCAACGGCGCACTCGCGGTCATGCTGGGTACCGGCACCCTGTGCTCGCCGCGGCCGGGCTCTGCGCCTACCGGTTCGGCGCGCCCGAGCGCTACCAATTCGCCGCCTTCCTCACCCTGTTCAGCGTCTATCTGGTCGCCAGCGAGATCACCTGGCGGCAGCTCAATGGCGAGGCCGTGGCGGCCGATTGACTGGCAGCGCGATGCGCCGAGTTTGGTGATCAGCTTTGAATCTTACGACGAACTCGGCGCGCGGTATGCGGCGACGCTGCGCCGATTGTTTGACGTCTTTTACCGCAATTCGCTCCGACAGCCGCCGTAGAAAACCATGTTCGCACTTTTTGCTTTCAAATAATTTCCCAAGCCGACAATATCAATTCCCATCTCGGAAAGAACCTTTGCGCCTTGCTTGAAAGGATAATCGTTCGGCGCCAGATAAACTTTTCCGTTTTGCTCAAATCCATGACCGGTAACGTATATTGTCGCTGCATCCGCGCTCGCAGATCTCCGGGAAAAATCAGCTAAAGCCCGCTGGAGTTCTTGCTTGGTTGGGTTTGCGGCTGTTTCTACAGCGAATCCCGCTTGCACCAATGCGTCTGTTACGCGGCCAAGGTCCCGCTCGGCTCCGGGAAGGGACGACACTCCGGCTTTTTCATAATCCGAGTATACGAAGATGAATGCCATGCGCTTTTCTTCCGAAGCAGCGGGCTTCAGTTGCCAGGCGGCGGGGGTCCAATCAGTTTCAACAGCAGGAACATCGGGTACTTGAAAGCCGCGACTCTTGTGTTGGGTCAGCGAAACAATGTCCGTTCGCAGCTCGGAATACTTTAACGAAGGTCTTGCAAGAAGCTCAATTAGAGAAGTTGCAAACGGGTTGCCTCTGCCCTCTCCTTGGTCGAGGGTCGGCCTTCCGGACTGTGAGGCATAGAAAATGGACGAACTTACGTTTTCAGAACCCATTTGTGCTTAGACGGATGTCGGTGTTGGACGAGTGCAGGCGGACCGGAACGAGCGAGTGCGGTTCGGCGTCAGTATCAACTCGAGCCTGGCCCGTTTTCCCCGTTGTTATTAAATGAAAAACATTGTCAATGAAAATTGTTTTGTCCGGATTCTAGATAAGGAGACTATCATACGTCCTGCTCGCTGCAGAGTGCATCGTATTCTTTCTTGGTGTCAGAAAATTTTTCAAACACGTAGCCAAGATATTCCTCAAGGTAGTCTTCAGAAGCATTGTTTTTTTCGGCTTCAAGTTGGTGATGTCTGGTAGGGTTCGCATGGTGTAGCGGGCGATGTCCCGCAAGTCCTGAGCGGCCCTGGGCGTGATCCGGAACGGGCGGGTCACGCCCCCTGCTCCGACGAAGCCAAGATGGCCTCGACGGAGTAGTCCTGCACGAACTCACCGCGGTACGCCTGCGTCTCACCTTCGGCGAGATGCGTTCGCAGGGCCTCAAGCGTCCGCTGTCTTGCCTCCATCTGCCGCAGGGCATCCCGCACGACCTCGCTCGGGGAGCCGTACCGCCCGCAGGAGACCTCGCTGTCGATGAACGCCTCCCAGCGATCACCCAGATTCAGCTTCGTGGTTGCCATCGCGCACCTCGACTCATTGTTTGTGGCAAATAGGGTATCGAGGATGCCGTAAGGTCAAGCCCGCGGCGCAATTTGCGTTCATTTGCGTTCATTTGCGGACACCTACTCTCTCTTGGAGTACCCCGCCCGCGGCCCACGCCCTGCCCCCCCGCCCCCAGGTCCCGGCGCCCACACCTCTGAGGCGGCGGTCCTGGCCCGCGGCACGCGCCGCACCGGCTCCATCCCGACCAGGGTCAAGAGGGTCCGGCGTTCCTCATCCGTCAGCGGCCGCCAGACACCGGGGAAGAGCCGCCGGCCCAGTTCGATGTTGCCGTAGCGCACCCGGATCAGGCGGCTGACCTGGCAGCCGACCGCCTCCCAGAGGCGCCGGACCTCGCGGTTGCGGCCCTCCTTGAGGACGACGTGGTACCAACTGTTGGCGCCGTCGCCGCCGCGCGCGCTCACGGCGTCCAGGTGGGCGGGGCCGTCCTCCAATTCGACCCCGGCGGTCAGCCGGTCCAGGGTGCCGTCCGGGACCCGGCCCAGGATGCGCACCGCGTATTCGCGCTCCAGTTCCCGGGAGGGGTGCATGAGCCGGTTGGCCAGTTCCCCGTCGGTGGTGAAGAGCATGAGCCCGGAGGTGTTGATGTCGAGCCGGCCAACGGCGATCCAGCGCCCGTCCTTGGGGCGCGGCAGGTGGCGGAAGACCGTGGGCCGCCCCTCCGGGTCGCGGCGGGTCACCAGTTCGCCCTCCGGCTTGTGGTAGGCGATGATCTGGCTCTCGGCCTCGCGCCGGGGGCGGCGGCGGACCTCCTGGCCGTCGACCCGCACCCGGTCGGTGGGGGTGGCGCGGTCGCCCAGCTTCGCGACCTGGCCGTTGACCCGGACGCGGCCCTCGGTGATCCAGACCTCGATCTCGCGGCGCGAGCCTAGCCCCTGCTCGGCCAGGACCTTTTGTAGCCGCTCGCCGGGGCCGTCGGCGGGTGCAGGCACCGGTTCGGTCCGGCCGCGCCCGCCGCGGTTGCGGTCGAGCGGCGGACGGGCGGTGCCTGAAGGACGCGGGGGTGTGCCGGAACCGTGGTGGTGGCGCACTCAGGACTCCGAGACAACCTTGTCGTAGAAGGCCAGGTAGTCGTCGCGGTTGGGGCCCTCGGTCCACTCGATGGCGGTGCGCGGGTGCTGGTTGAGCTGGCCGGTGATGTTGAAAGGGATCGACGGGCCCCAGACCAAGTCCTTGCGCAACGGTGCCACCTGGTGCTGGATCACCTCGATGATGGGCCGGACATTGAACTTGGGGTTGCGCAGGAACCCGAGCAGCAGTTCGGTGTGGCAGTTGCCGGCGCCGCGGCCGAAGCCGTAGATGGTGGAGTCGACCCGGTTACAGCCCAGGATGATCGCCTCAATGGTGTTGGCGAAGGCGAGCTGGAGGTTGTTGTGGGCATGGATGCCGACCTCCTTGCCGGTCCCGGCCATGGCCGCCGCGTACTTCTTGTAGAGCCGGTCGATCTGCTCGCGGTAGAGGTAGCCGAAGCTGTCGACGATGACCATGGTGCTGGCCGGGGTCGCGGCGATGGCCTCCAGCACCGTGTCAATCTCCTCCTCGGTGATGTTGGAGACGGCCATCAGGTTGGCGGTGGTCTCGTAGCCCAGTTCGTGACAGTGGCGGATCATCTCGACCGCCTCCGACACCTGGTGGGCATAGAAGGCGACCCGGATCATGTCGAGCGGGCTGTCGGCGGCGGGAACTATGTCGTGCTGCCAATCGCTCTTGCCGGCGTCGGCCATGGCGGCGAGCTTCAGCCCCGTGGCGGCCGCGGTGTGGTCGCCCACGACGCGGCGCAGGTCCTCCTCGGCACAGTGGCGCCAGGGGCCGAACTTGTCGGTCGGGAAGACCTTTTTCGAGTTCTTGTAGCCGATCTCCATGTAGTCCAGGCCGGCGTCCACGCACGCGCGATAGACGGCGCCGACGAAGGCGTCGCTGAACTGATGGGCGTTGACCAGTCCCCCGTCACGGATGGTGCAATCGAGGACTTTGAGCTCGGGACGGTAGGTGATCCAGGGGGCCTTCTCAGACACGGGTTTCTCCAGGCAGGGGGTTGGACTTGAGCCAAACCCTGCATTGTCCGGATATCCGGCGGCGGCGGCAAATCCGGCGGCGCGGCGGGGTGCGAGTAAGACTGATGTGGTCTCGGAGACGACGTAGGGTTCATTCGTCACCGCAACGGGTCCGGCAACTCAGGCTTCCCCGCCAGCAATCGCTTCAGCCGCTCGTTCTCGGCCAGGGCTTCTTCCTTGGCCACCCGTTCGTGCTCCTGCGCCGCCCGCGCCTGCTCCTGCACCGCCCGCGCCTGCTCCTCAACTGCGCGGGCCCGCTCCTCGGCGGCTCGTGCGGCCTCCCGCGCCTGCTCGACCTCCGCACGCAGGTCGGCAAATTCGAGCTGGATACTCTGCTGTTCGCGCAGATAGTCCTGCCGCGCCTGGTACGCATAGTAGGCGTGTTCTTGCTCGGAAAAGGCCTTCAGTGTGTTCATGGCTCGCCTCATCTCTTGGGTCTGCATCCACGCCGGCAGGGCATCCGCGTCCAGACGCTCCGCCTCGTTGAAAAACTTCAGCCAGCGCTGCCGCTCCGTTTCGACCGCGTCGGCGGCGAACTTGCTCAGTTCCAGCAGCCAGATACCGCCATGGTCCAGAAGATGCGACCGTACCGGTCGCGCAACCGGAACTCATGGGCATACTCCGGCTCATCCGGCAGCAGGGTCTGACCCAGCAGCCAGATCGCGTAGGTGGGGCGCAGTTTGCGGTAGCTCTCGCCCTCCTTGGACGGCGTTGAGAAAATGGATCAACAGGTCGCGATTGGCCTCGGCCCCCAGCAGGGCCTTGAAGACGCAGTCAACCTTGGGATCGATGGGATGGCGCATAACGGCAGTGTGGACAGGCTTAGCCGGGGCGGCAAGCGAGGCGGCCCGGCTGACAGACACGCCACCCGCTACGCTACGCCGCCCGTCGCGCCAACGGCAAACGCAGGTCCACTTCGTCCCAAGGCACCCACACCCGGCCGTCTGCCCCGCGCTCCACGACCGTCCACTCCATCAGCGCAGCCACATCACCGTTAACCTCCGCCTCATCGCGTCCGAGTCCGCGTGCCAACTCGGCCAGGCTGAGCGGACCCTGCGCGCTCAGATAAGCGACCAAGGCCCAACGCCCGAGCGAGAAGACTTCCAGCAGTTGCGGCAACGACTCGAAGCCGATGCCGAAGTAGGGCTCCGGCGTTGCGCCCGCCTCCAGGGACTCCATGACGCCGCGTGCACGGCCAAGCAGGTCGGCCATCGACTCGGCCACCTTCACATGCAGCACCTTCATCGGTTCGCCTCCACATCGTTCCAGAACTTGGACGACTCCGCGTCCGAATGCCCGTTTGTCGCTAAGGATGGGTGTTGCTGACATAGGGCGCATGACGCCATGTGCCGACCCTGGCGTCAAGCCCGGCTCGCCGCGTCTGCGGCGGTCGGTGCCCTAACCGGGGCGGCGCCGGGCGGCAACCGGGGGTCGCATCGGGGGCCGGAGCAGGGCTTTTGCCGTGAACATCGCGCAGCGACGCTGTGGGAGCGGCTTCAGCCGCGACGAGACCACGGCAACTCGCCAGGTCGCGTCGCGGCTAACGGTCATGGCACCCGCGCCACCCCGGAACATGAAAGTCCGCTCGACCGCTAGCTCGATGGCCAGCGTGCAGGGCGGCGTAGTCAGGGCTTCCAGCCCCGACCGTTCCAGCCCCGACACCGTCAGGCCAGGATGGCCTGACTACGCACTTTCACGGTAAAGCCGCTCCCACGCCCACGCCAGGGCCCGCGCCGCGCCGGGAACCAGGTCACAATTTCAACTGCAAACTTGGAAAAATTGCTGGGTTTCGACTAAGCTTTGACGGTCGCTTCCCAAGCCGCCGCGCGTCCCCCATCGGACCTCGGCCGCGCCCGCCCCCAGACGGCCTCAGGCCGCGGCCGGCCCGGTATCCCCAGCCGCCCCCGCGCCGCTGCCCCCCCGGAAACCGTCCCCAGTCGCCCCCTGTTGCCGCCCCGTCGCCGGGTGTCGGTCCGCGCGCGCCGCCGGAGGCGACGGTCGATGCCCGACCGCCCACCCCGCGCACGGGGACCCGGCCGCGCATCCGCGACGCGCCGCGCACCGAAACAACACTGGGATCAATGATGAACACCGCCCCCCCCCCCCGGCACCCGCATCGGTAGACTCCTGACCGCCCTCGCGGCACTCCTGCTGCTCGCCGTCGGCCTCATCTCGCTCGCCCGCGGCGGGACCGACACCGCGGCCCTGTCGGTGAAACTGGTGGACGGGCTCAGCCCCGCCGCGCAGGCGGCGGTCATCGCCCGCCACGGCGCGGCCGAGCAGTCGGCGGTCGCTCCGCTGCGCCTGCATGTAGTGGAGGTCCCGGCCGCCGACCTGTCCCAGGCCCTGCAGGCGTTCGGCGCCGATCCCCAGGTGGAGAGCGTCGAGGCGGTCAAGACCCGCCGCGCCGAGTGGCTCTCCAATGACGCCTGCGTCGCTGACCAGTGGTCGCTCGCGCGCATCGGCTGGCCCGCGGTCTACAGCACCCTGACCCCGACCGGGACCGCGACGGTCGCCCTGCTCGATACCGGGGTCGAGGACACCCACCCGGATCTGGAGGGGCACCTGCGCCCCGGCACGTCCTTGCTTGACGGCGGCGACGGCCTCACCGACCCCGCCGGTCACGGCACCCAACTGGCGGGCCTCCTCGCCGCGGTCGCCGACAATCAGCAGGGCATCGCCGGGGTCGCCTTCAGTGGTGTCACGGTCCTGCCGGTCACGGTGCTCGACGCCGCCGGGGTTGGCCAGGACAGTGCCATCATCGCCGGCATCGTGTGGGCCGCCGACCACGGGGCCGATGTCATCCTGATGGGCTTCGGCAACCCGGACGACAGCGCGCACCTGCAGGACGCCATCGACTACGCCTGGTCCAAGGGCGCGGTGCTGGTGGCCGTGGCCGGCAACGCCGGGGCGACGACCCCGAGCTACCCGGCCGCCAACCGCGCCGTGATCGGTATCGCGGCCAGCGACCAGGCCGACCGCCTGGCCGATTTCAGCAGCCGCGGCGGCGCCATCTTCCTCGCCGCCCCCGGCACCGAGCTCGCGACCACCGACCGCCAAGGCGGCTATTGCACGGTCAGCGGCACCTCCCCCGCCGCGGCCCTCGTCGCCGGGGCGGCGGCCCTGCTCAAGGCGGCCGAGCCGACCCTGACCAACGGCCAGGTCCTGGGCCGCCTGGCGCGCGGCGCGGCCCCGGTCGCCGACCCGCAAGAGGCGCCCGACGCGGGCTTCGGCCGGGTCGACCTGGCGGCGGCCCTGGCCGACACCGGGACCGATGAACTGGCACCGCTGGAGGCCCTGGCTGGGGTCTACGGCTGGCCCACGCCCGCCGCCCTCGCGGCGGCCGAGGAGGCGGCGGCGCCGGCCGCCGCGGGGGCGACGGACCCGGCGGGCGGCCCCGCGCCCCTGGCCCCGGCCGACACCCCCACCGACACCAGGGCCGCGGCCCAGTCGGCGGATTACACCGCCGCGAGCAGCGACCCGGTGCTGCCGGACGCCCCGGTCGATAACTTTCCGGTGACCGACGGTCAGGTGAACGCCGCGGCCGTGGACAGCGCGACCGGCATCACCTATATCGGCGGCGAATTCGGCATGGTCGGTCCCTACACCGGCCACGGCACACCCATCGACACCGCGACCGGCCAGGTCAGCGCGACCTTCCCCACGATCAGCGGCACCATCTATTCGGCAGCCGCCGACGGGGACGGGGGCTGGTACATCGGCGGTGCCTTCACCAGCATCAATGGTGTCGCCCGCGATCACGTCGCCCACATCAAGTCGGACGGCACACTTGACGCCGCCTGGGCCCCCAGTGCCAGCTACATCGTTCGCGCCCTGGCGGTGAGCGGGCAGATCGTCTACGCCGGGGGGGATTTCCTCACCATCAAATGGCACGCCGCGCAACCATCTGGCGGCCATCGCTGCCGACGGCACCCTCACCGACTGGAACCCCAATGCCAACGGCAACGTCATGGCCCTGGTGGTGAGCGGGACGACCGTCTACGCCGGGGGTTATTTCACCAGCGTCGGCGGCACCACGCGCAATCGACTCGCCGCCATCGGTACCGACGGCACCCTCGCCGGCTGGAACCCCAATGCCAACAGCACCGTCAGTGCCCTGGCGATGAACGGGACGAGCGTCGTTGCCGGGGGCTATTTCAGCACCATCGGCGGCACCACCCGCAACCGTCTGGCGGCCATCGCTGCCGACGGCACCCTCACCGCCTGGAACCCCAATGCCAACAACACCGTCAGCGCCCTGGCGGTGAGCGGGACGACCGTCTATGCCGGGGGTAATTTCACCAGCGTCAGCGGCACGATGCGCAGCCATCTGGCGGCCGTCGCTGCCGACGGCACCCTCACCACCTGGGACCCCAATACCAACTGGAACGTTTCCTCCCTGGCGGTGAGCGGAACGACCCTCTACGCCGGGGGCCAGTTCACCAGCATCGGCGACACGACACGCAACCACCTTGCCGCCTTTGAGACCAGCACCGGCGCCCTCACCGCCTGGGACCCGAAAGCCAGTGGCGAGGTCTCCGCCCTCGCGGTGAGCGGCACGACCGTCTACGCCGGGGGTGCGTTCACCACCATCGGCGGCACGACGCCCCGCATCCGCCTCGCGGCCATCGATGCCACCAGCGGCACGGCCACCACCTGGAACCCCAATGCCGGCGGCACCGTTAACGCCCTGGCGGTGAATGGCCCCGCGCTTTATGCCGGTGGGTACTTCAGCACCGTCGGCGGGATCCCCCGCCCCATGCTGGCCAAGTTCCAGCCCTCGCTCGTCACCACCACCACGGTCGCGGCCACCCCCAACCCCGCCGCGTACGGTGCCGCCGTCACCCTCACCGCCACCCTGTCCCCGACCACCGCCACCGGCAGCGTCACCTTCAAGGACGGCACCACCACGCTCGGCACCGGCACCCTCGCGGGCGGCTCCGCCACCTATGTCACCAGCGCACTGACGGTGGGCAGCCACGACATCACCTCGGTCTATGCCGGGGACACGGACTATAGCGGCTCCACCTCCGCCGCCTACACGCTGACCATCGGCAAGGCCGACCAGACCATCAGCTTCGCCAACCCCGGGTCCCAGGTCTACGGCACCAGCCCGACCCTGAGCGCCACCGCGACCTCCACGCTGGCGGTGACCTTCACCTCGACCACCCCCACGGTCTGCACCATCACCACCGGCGGGGTCCTGACCTTCACCGGCGTCGACAGTTGCACCATCAATGCCGACCAGGGCGGCGACGCCAACTTCAACGCCGCGCCCCAGGTGACGCAGACCTTCACGGTCGCCAAGGCCAACCCGAGCGTGACCACCTGGCCGACCGCCGACACCATCCACTACGGCCAGACCCTGGCCGATTCGACCCTCAGCGGCGGCACCGCCACCCCGGCAGGCGGCTTCGCCTTCACCGCCCCGGGCACCGCCCCGCCCGTCGGCACCGCCAGCCAGGGCGTGACCTTCACGCCCACCGACACCGCCCACTACAACACCGCGGCCGGCACGGTCAGCGTGACCGTGGACAAGGCCGGCAGCACCGCGCTCCTGGTCGCCGATCCCAATCCCGCGACCCTCGGGCAGTCGGTGCAACTGACCGCCACCGTCACCGCGGCCGGCGGTACCGGTACCGTGACCTTCATGGACGGCGCCGCGACCCTCGGCAACGGTCCCCTCAGCGGCGGGACCGCCACCCTGAGCACCAGCGTTCTCACCGCCGGCAGTCATAGCCTCAGCGCGGTCTATGCGGGCGACGACAATTACCAGGGCGCCACCTCGCCGGCCCTGACCCAGGTGGTGCAGGTGCCCGTCACCATCGCCACCAACCCGGCGGGCCTCACCGTCACCGTCGATGGCACCGGCCACCCGGCCCCCTATAGCACCGCCTGGACCCCGGGCGCCAGCCACCAACTGGCAGTGCCCCAGTACCAGGGCGGGGCCGACGGGACCCGCGCGGCCTTCGGCGCCTGGTCCGACGGCGGGGCGCTCAGCCACACCGTCACCGCCCCGTCCGCGGCCGCCACCTTCACCGCCGCCTTCGCCACCCAGTACCAACTGACCACGGCGGCCGCGCCCGCGAGCGCCGGGCTCATCGCCCCCGCCACCGGCGGCTGGTTCGCCGCCGGGACCACGGCGCCGGTGACGATCTACCCGGTTGTGGGATATGCCGTCGCCTCCTGGACGGTGAACGGCACCACCACCGAGACCGCGGTCAACACCCAGCCGGTCCTCATGTCCGAACCCATGAGCGTCACCGCCACCCTGGCCGGCGCCCAACCCGAGCTCACGGCCGGCGTGAGCAGTGCCCGCACCGGCACCAAGCCGATCCGGACCTGGACCCTGACCCTCACCAACCGCACGACCGGCACCGGTCCGGCGCCGAGCCCGCGCTTCGACAGTCTGACCCTGACCCAGACCTACCCCGCCGGCGGCCCCACCTGCACCCCGGCCGTCGGGACCCTGCCCACACTCACCGGCCCCCTGGCCGTCGGCGCGACCCTGAGCGGAACCGTCGGGATCGACTTCACCGGCTGCACCGCCGGCGCCCGGTTCCAGGCGACGCTGCGCTACTCCGACGGCGGTCGTGCCGCCGGCCTCAGTACGCTGAACAACCAACCCCAGTAACCGCCCCCCCGGCGCCGCACCCGGCGCCGGGGACCCTCGCCATTCACCCTTGGAGGACGCCGCCATGACCCGGAAACGACTCGCGACCCTGACCTTCTCGCTGCTGTGCGCGGCCGCCCTCGACGCCCGCGCCGCCGTGGTGGAGTTGACCCTCTACGACGGCACCGACCCCGGCGGCGCCCTCCTGGGGCAACCGGGGCAGACCGTCGGCTGGGGTTTCAGGCTCGTGAACAACAGTAACCTCTATTGGCTGCTGGTCAACAGCACCGACTACGCCCGCGGCGGCGGCGCCCCGAACATCGGCAGCTATACCGACATTTATGGCCCCAACGCCGCGGCGGGCATCGCCCCGAACGGCGGCTTCTTCCTGTCCTATTACAGTCCGACACCGGGGACCGGGCTTGGCAGCTATCAGATCGGCGACCTGATTCCCGTCGGGTCGACGACCTGGGGGACCATTGAGTTGACCTACGATTTCTGGGACGGCGATCCCAACGATGTGGGAGAACCGACCGGCGACGGTGGTATCGTGACTGCCAACGCTTCCGTCACGGCCATCCCCGTCCCCCCAAGCTTGGCCCTGGTTGCCCTCGGGCTCCTGGGGCTGCGCCGGCGCCGCGCCGTCGGCTGACCGCCCGGCCGCGCGGGCCCGATGCCGGACGGGGCATGCGCCCCGTCCGGAAGGTTTCGGGACCTTTCCGCGGGCACGGCGCCGGCGGGTGATCCCTAAACGTTCGGGACGGGGTTGGAAACCCCGTCCCGCACGGAATCGCTACTGCGTCCCGGGGCCGGACGGCGCGGATTGGTCCGCCAGCAGATAGTCCTGCCGCGCCTGGTAGCCCACCACTGCCATCAGGTCAAGCCTCACTTCCAGTCCGGCCCGGCCTGGGAGCGCCGCACCCCAGTGCGGCGCGATCCCGCAGATAACCCCGGCGATGCGGGTTGACCAGCGGCCGCGCCGCACTGGGGTGCGGCGCTCCCAGTAGCCGTTGCGGCTTCACTCAAGTGACCTTGCCCACGGCGTCGAAGGTGCGCACGGCGCACCCTACGGGCGCGAAGAAATCTCACTTGGCGTGAGAACCGCTACCGGATCATCGCGCAGGCCCGCGTGTTCCGGCCGTCGGCAGAGGTGCCGGGGCCGGGACCCGGACGCGTCCGACGCGGTTCGGCGATGGCGGCTTGGGTCATGGGCGTCGACCAGGATCAGTGCTGGAGTATCTTGGACAGGAACAACTGCGCCCGCTCCGAGCGCGGGGTGCCGAAGAAGTCGCTCTTGGCCGCGTCCTCGACGATGCGCCCATGGTCCATGAAGATCACCCGGTCGGCGACCTTGCGCGCGAAGCCCATTTCGTGGGTCACGCACATCATGGTCATGCCCTCGGTCGCCAGCTCGACCATGACATCCAGCACCTCATTGACCATTTCGGGGTCGAGCGCGGAGGTCGGCTCGTCGAACAACATACAGATCGGGTCCATCGCGAGCGCCCGGGCGATGGCGACGCGCTGCTGCTGACCGCCGGACAGGGCGCCGGGGTACTTGGCGGCCTGGGCCTTGAGGCCGACCCGATCGAGCATCTTGAGACCGCGGGCCTGGGCCTCGTCTTTAGAGCGCCCGAGCACCCTGATCTGCCCGATGGTCAGGTTGTCGGTGACACTCATGTGCGGGAACAGCTCGAAATTCTGGAAGACCATGCCAACGTGGGAGCGCAGTTTCGACAGATTGGTCTTGGGATCGGCGAGCGCAGTCCCGTTGACGATGATGTTGCCCTGCTGGATGGCCTCCAGGCCATTCACGCAGCGGATCAGGGTGCTCTTGCCGGAGCCCGAGGGGCCGCAAACCACCACCACCTCGCCCTTGTTCACATGGGTGGTGCAGTCGGCCAGCACCTGAAAGGCGCCGTACCACTTGGAGACCTGCTCGATCTTAATCATGCTCATGTGGCAAACCTCTTCTGCAGTTGCCGCACCAGGAGCGATGCGCCGAAGCACAGGACGAAATAGACGGCGCCGGCAAAGAGCACCAGTTCCACCAGGCGTCCGTCGCGATCACCGACCTTGTAGGCCGCGCCGAAGAAATCCGCCAGGCCGATGACATAGACGAGCGAGGTATCCTGGAACAGGATGATCGCCTGCGTCAGCAGCAGCGGCAGCATGTTGCGGAAGGCCTGCGGCAGCACCACCAGGCGCATCGTCAGGGAGTATGGCATACCCAGCGCATAGGCGGCGTTGACCTGGCCCTTGGGTACACTCTGCACCCCGGCGCGGATGATCTCCGCATAATAGGCGGACTCGAACAGCGCAAAGGCGACCAGGGCCGAGACCATACGGATGTCGCTCCCCGCAGCGACGCCGAGCACGTCCGAGAGCAAGGCCGGCACGATCAGATAGAACCACAGGATCACCATCACCAGCGGCACGGCGCGGAACAGGTTGACATAGCCGGCGGCGAGCCAGGCCAGCGGGCGAATCGCCGACAGCCGGGCCAGGGCGAGCAGGGTCCCCCAGACGATGCCGACAACGATGGCGGTCAGGGTGATCTCGAGCGTCACCAGCATCCCGTGGCCCAGGATCGGCAGGGCACCGAGGATCGAACTGAAGTCGAATTCGTACATCACTTGCCCCCGATGGTGCCGGGTATCCGGGTCCGGTGCTCCAGCCAGCGCATACCGAACATCACCGCGACATTGATGAGCACATACATCAGGGTGACGGCGATGAAGGCCTCATAGGCTTGGGCGGTGTAATCGACGAGTTGCTGACTCTGACGCGACAACTCGATCAGCCCGATCGTCGAGGCAACCGCCGAGTTCTTGAAGATATTGAGAAACTCAGACGTCAGCGGCGGCAATATGAGACGCAGCGCGCCCGGCAGCAGGACATAGCGATAGGTCTGGGGCAGGGTCAGACCCAGGGCCAGCCCGGCCGCCCGCTGCCCGCGCGGGAGCGAGCCGAGGCCGGCCCGCACCTGCTCGCAGACCCGCGCCGCGGTGAAACAGCCCAGGCACAGCAGGGCCGCGAGGAATTGCTGCGTCAGCGGGTCAGTCTGCTTGATGGCATCCCCCCAGGGTCTCGGCAGCAATTCCGGGATGACGAAATACCAGGTGAACAACTGGACCAGCAGCGGCACGTTGCGGAAGGCCTCGACATAGGCCGCGGCCAGCCGCGACAACCAGCGGTTCGGCACCGTGCGCAATACCCCGAGCAGGGTCCCCAGGAGGAAGGCGATGACCCAGGCGCCCAAGGACAGCATCAGCGTCCATTGGAGACCTTGCAGCAGCCAGTCGAGATAGGTCGCATCGCCCGACGGGGTCGGGCTCAGGAAGACGGCCCAATTCCAACTGTAGCTCATGGATAGGCCTGGTCATTGGGATTGGCATAGAGCTTCTGCATTTCCGCGGAGAGCGGGAAATTCAGGTTCAGCCCCTTGGGCGGGATCGGCGTCTCGAACCACTTGGTATAGAGTGCCTTCGCCTCGCCGCTCTTCTGTAACCCCGCAATGGTCGCGTCCACCAGTTGTTTGAATTCGGGATCATCCTTGCGCATGACGCAGCCGTAGGCCTCCAGGGATTGCGGCGTACCCACCACGACCCAGTCGCCCGGGCGCTTGGCCTTGGCCAGCTCACCATAGAGCAGTGCATCGTCCATCATGAAGGCGACCGCGCGGCCGGTCTCCAGCATCAGGAAGGACTCGCCGTGATCCTTGGCGGAGACGATCTGCATCTTCATGTTCTTGTCTTCGTTGAGCTTGCGGATCAGCCGCTCGGAGGTGGTGCCGGCCGTGGTCACCACGGTCTTGCCGGCGAGGTCGGGAAAGTCCTTGATGCCGGAATCCTTCCTGGTCAGCAGCCGGGTGCCGACGACAAAGATGCTGTCGGAAAAGGCGACCTGCTTCTGACGCTCGGCGTTGTTGGTGGTCGAACCGCATTCGAGGTCGACGGTACCGTTCTGGATCAGCGTAATCCGATTCTGGGAGGTCACCGGATTGAGTCTGACCTTGAGTTTCGGGAGCTGCAACTCGCGCTTGATCGCATCCACGACCTTGAGCGCGATCTCCTGCGAATAGCCGATGACCTGCTGCTTGTCGTCGTAATAGGAGAAGGGGATCGAGGATTCCCGGTGACCCAGGGTGATGGAACCGGAGTCCTTGATCTTCGAGAGCGTTCCAGTCTGCTCTTCGGCCTGGACGAAACCGGCGAGCAGCGCGCAGCCGAGCACCGCGGTGGCGAGACGGGGCAGTTTCATAGGGTAGCTCCGGGGGGGGTGGGATGGGGCGCGAACGAACAGCGCTGACCACCGGCGCCGAGGCCGGAGCTTGGCGGCTTGCTCTGCCGGGGGATTTTGACCGACTGAGCGACGGTACGCCAGGGCTTTTCGCGGTCGGGGAATGCGCCCGCTCCGCCCGGAGCCCCCGTAGGGTCCGCTGCGCGGACCAGCCACCGCGCGTCAACCGGCGGTCCGGATCTTCCCGCTTGCAAACGCAGGCCCCGCGTGCAAACTGAAGCCCTCGACGACTGAGGACCCTTGAGCCATGAGCAACATCCCCGCCCGCGCGCCCAAACCGGAGCAAGGCCCCTTTCACGCGGATCAACTGCGCGACGGGGACCGCTATGAACTCTCCCAGGGCCACCCGCTCTACTGCGCCCCCGCCGGACCCGAGCACGCCGCCGGCAATCTCACCGGCGCCGCCGTGCTGGGCAGCGACCCGGACGTGGAATGGGCGGGGGTCGATGCGGGCTTTTCACCCGAACCCGGGATGCTGCGCGCCCCGGATGTCGCCATCGCCGCCCCCGGCGCGGAGCGCGGCTGGATTCGCGCGGTGCCGCCCCTGGCACTCGAATATGCCGCCCGCGGCCAGGACGAGAAGGACCTCCAGGCCAAAATCGCCGAACTGATCGGCCACGGCACCCGCCTGGTCTGGGTGGCACGCCTGACCGGCCCGCGCCGCGTGGAGGTCTATGAGTCCGGGCAACCGATGCGGGTCGCGCACCCCGGGGAAGACCTGAGCGCGCCCGGCATCCTGCGCAACCCGGTGCCGGTCGACGCACTCTTCGACCGCACGGCCAGCCACCGCGCGACGCTGCGCAACCTCTTGCAGCGCTTCGGCTATGCGGACCTGGAGGCAGTACGCGCCGAAGGGCGCGACGAAGGGCGCGACGAGGGCCGCGACGAGGGCCTCGCCGCGGCGGTCCTGAACCTGCTCGCGGGACGCCGCATCGCCGTGGACGCGCAGACCCGCGCCCGTGTCGCGGCCTGCCGGGACAGCGCCCAACTCGATCGCTGGCTGCTGGCCGCGGCCAGCGTCGATCAGGCCGAGCGAATCTTCGACGACCTTACCGAGGGGTGAATGACGGCGACGCCTGAGTTGCGTGCAGACGATGGGCATCGCTCTCGCTCTGCCCATCCTACGGGGATACTCACCCGATCGCGGTGTGGCGCGGGTGCAGACTAAGCGACCGGGACCAGCGCGAGCCCCCGCGCCAAGTCGGCCTCGATATCGGCCATGGATTCGAGCCCCACGGCGACCCGGACCAGCCCCTCACCGATGCCCGAGGCAGCGCGCTCCTGCGGGCTCAGGCGGCCGTGGGTGGTGCTGGCGGGGTGGGTGATGGTGCTCTTGGTGTCGCCTAAATTGGCGGTGATGGAGAGGAGCCGCGTGGCGTCGATCAGGCCCCAGGCACCGGGGCGCGCGCCGCGCACGTCGAAGGCGACGATGCCGCCGCCGCCGCGCTGCTGCGCACCGACCAGGTGGTGCTGGGGGTGCTCCGGGCGCCCCGGATAGTAGACGCGCTCCACCCCGGGTTGGACGGCCAGCCAGTCCGCGAGCCGGGCGGCGCCGCGGGAGTGGGCCTCCATGCGCAGTTCCAGGGTCTCCAGTCCCTTGAGGAAGACCCAGGCGTTGAACGGGCTCAAGGTCGGCCCGGCGGTGCGCAGTACCCCGTAGACCTCCTCGCCGACCCGTTTGCGGTCGCCCACCACGGCGCCGCCGACACACCGGCCCTGCCCGTCCAGGTACTTGGTGGCGGAGTGGATAACCAGATCCGCGCCCAGTTCCAGCGGGCGCTGCAGGGCCGGGGTACAGAAGCAGTTGTCCACCGCCAGCAGGCAGTTGCGGCGCCGGGCCAGTTCCGCCAGGGCGCGCAGATCCACCATCTCGGTCAGGGGGTTGGACGGGGTCTCGCAGAACAGCAGGCGAGTCTGCGGGCGGATGGCCGCGTCCCAGGCAGCGAGTTCGCTCAGGGTGCAATAGCTGGTGGCGATGCCGAAGCGGCTCAGGTACTTGTTGAACAGCATCGTGGTGCTGCCGAAGAGGCTGCGCGAGGCAACGATATGGTCCCCGGACTGGAGCAGCCCCATGCAGACGGCCAGGATGGCGGCCATACCGGAGGCGGTGGCGACACAGGCCTCCCCGCCCTCCAGGGACGCCAGCCGCTCCTCGAACGCGCGCACCGTGGGGTTGGTGAAACGGGAATAGATGTTCCCCGGGCTGTCGCCGCTGAAGCGCGCGGCGGCCTGTGCGGCGCTCTCGAAGACGAAACTGGAGGTGGTGAAGATCGGCTCGCCGTGCTCCCCCTCGCCGGTGCGGCGGTGGCCGGTGCGCACCGCACGGGTGGCGAAGCCGGGTTCGCCGGCGGGATCGCGCCGGGAGTCGGCGCCGGGTTCAAGGTCAGGCGGAGTTGTTGTGCAGGTCAATGACGGTCTCGTTGTGCTGGGAGCGGGCCTCTTTGGCACTGTCGTTGCGGTTGTCCTCCAGGTGTCGGAGGTAGCCGGGGGTGACGTCCCCGGTCACATAGTCCCCATCGAAGACCGAGCAGTCGAAGCGGTCCACATGGCTCTTGCCCCGCTTCTGGACCGCCTGGATCAGGTCGTCCAAGTCCTGATAGATAAGCCCGTCGGCACCCAGGAAGTCCGCGACCTCGTCCGTAGTGCGCCCGTGCGCCACCAGTTCGGTCGCCGAGGGCATGTCGATGCCATAGACATTGGGGAAGCGCACCGGCGGCGCCGCGGAGGCGAAATAGACCCGATTGGCCCCGGATTCGCGGGCCATCTGGATGATCTGCTGCGAGGTGGTGCCGCGCACGATGGAGTCGTCCACCAGGAGCACGTTCTTCTTCTTGAACTCCAGGTCGATGGCATTGAGCTTCTGGCGCACCGAACGCTTACGGACCTTCTGTCCGGGCATGATGAAGGTGCGCCCGATATAGCGGTTCTTGATGAATCCTTCCGAATAGGGCAGACCCAGATGGTTGGCCAGTTGCAGGGCGGCGGTGCGGCTGGTATCCGGGATCGGGATCACGACATCGATATCCTGGCCCGACCACTCGCGCCGGATCTTGGCGGCGAGCCGCTTGCCCATGCGCGAGCGCGCCTTGTGAACCGAAATATTGTCGATGATGGAGTCCGGTCGGGCGAGATAGACGAACTCGAAGATGCAGGGCGAGAGCAGCGGCGAGTCCGCACATTGATGGGTATAGAGGGTGCCGTCGACGGCGATGAAGACCACCTCCCCCGGGGCCACGTCGGCCACCAGGGTAAAGCCCAGGGTGTTCAAGGCCACCGACTCCGAGGCGATCATGTACTCGACGCCCTCGTCGGTGTCGCGGCGGCCGTAGATCAGCGGGCGGATGCCGAAGGGGTCGCGGAAGCCGAAGACGCCGAAGCCCGGGATCATGGCGACCGCGGCGTAACCGCCCCGACAGCGCCGGTGGACGCCGGCCACGGCACGAAAGACGTCCTGCTCGTCGATGCGCAGTTTGCCCTGAACCTGCAACTCGTGGGCCAGGATGTTGAGCAGGACCTCGGAGTCGGAGTCGGTATTGATGTGGCGCAGGTCGTCGACGAAGAGGTCGCGCTTGAGATCCTCGGCATTGGTGAGGTTGCCGTTGTGGGCCAGCACGATGCCGTAGGGAGAATTCACATAGAAGGGCTGGGCCTCGGCCGAGCCGGTAGCCCCGGCCGTGGGGTAACGGACATGGCCCACCCCCATGGTGCCGCGCAACTCGATCATGTTGCGGGTGCGAAAGACGTCCCGGGCCAGACCGCTGTCTTTGCAGAGGTGGAGCTTCTCCCCCTCGCAGGTCACGATCCCGGCTGCATCCTGACCGCGGTGCTGGAGCACCAGCAGGGCGTCGTAGAGCGATTGATTGGCCGGACCCTTACCGACGATGCCGACGATGCCGCACATGGGGACCTCACTCGCGCGTCCGCGAACAACGGACACGGAAGGACGGGGAACCGGCCACGCTACCCGAGAACAGGCCGCGTTGCAACCCCGCTCAGACCTTCTTCAGTTGATCCTGCAGCGCGGGAGGGACCAGACTCAGGAGCCAATCGGCGGCCTGTTGGCACTGCGCGATCACCGGTGACTCCTGCCACCAGGTCTCGTCGGCCAGGGGGGTAAGGCTCGCCAGGAAGACCGCCATGGCCACCAGCACGCCGCCGCGCGCCGCGCCGAAGAGCAGCCCCAGGACGCGATCGACCCCGGAGAGACCGGTCTTGTCGACCAGGGCGCTCAGCAGCGCACCCAGGATGGCCCCCAGGATCAACACCACCAGCACCAGCAGGACGAAGGCGACCCCCAGGCGCACGCCCGGCTGGGCGATAAAGGGCGTCAGGGTCTCGGCGAACGGCTTGTAATAGAGATAGCCGACCCCGATCGCCGCCAGCCACACGGCCAGCGACATGACCTCGCGGATCAGCCCCCGCGCCAGTCCGACCAGGGCGGACAGGAAAATGACCGCAATCACGGCCGCATCGATCCAGTTCATTTCAGTTCCCCGGCACGGGCGCGCCTGTGCGGCCCTTGTGGATAGCGCTTATGGATAGCTCTTGATCATCGGATCGACCTTGTGTTTCTCACGCAGCCGGGCGACCGTCTGCTCGGCCTGGGCGCGCTCCAACTGCGGCCCCACCTGGACCCGATAGAAGGCCCGGCCGTTCACCTCGGCCTTCTCGGTGAAGGCGGCAAAACCGTCCGCACGCAGTTTGCCCTCCAGTTCCGCCGCACCCGCCTGGTTCGGGCTGCTCGCGACCTGGATCACCCAGGAGGGCATCCCGGCGTTGGCGCCCGGGGCCGGCGCCTTGCCGGGCTTGCCCGCCGCCGGGGCGACGGCGGCCGGGGTCTTCGCGGCGGCGCCCGCCGCAGGCTCGGCTGCACCGGCGGCGGGACGCACCGGTTCCCCCGGCGGCGGCAGCGCCAAGGGCTGGGAGACGGTCGCCCCCGACTCCGGGAGCCCCCCCACACCCGAGTCCTGCGGCCCCAGAAAGATCTCGGTCTTCACCGCCGGGTCGAAGGGCGGCGGGCGCGGGATGGACTGTTGAATCGGCGGCAGACCCTCCAGCGACTGCGGCTCGAACAGCATGGGGACGAAGATCACCGCCAGGGCGACGATCACCACCGCCCCGATCAACCGTTGTTTGGCACCTTCTCGCATCACGCCTCGACTCCGCGGGCCGCGCCGCACGGCACGAACCGAAAAAGGGTGTTAGTCCGTAAAGGGACGCAAAAACCGCTCGCCGCGGGGCACCATCACCGCCTGCCGGGTGTTCGCGCCGCGGTCGATCGCAGGGAACCACCGGCGCCCCAGCGCCCGGCGCCTAAGTATACCAGCATGAGGAAAACTCACCCGCCCCTGACGCGCAGCGCCTCGCCCACCGTGGTGAATGAACCGAAGACCAGGACCGCGTCCCCCGCGACCGACGCCGCCAAGGCCGCCGCCAGCGCCGCCTCAACCGTCGGGAGCACCGTCGTACCGGCGTCCGGCAGGACACCCTGCAGCCGCTGCGCCAGCAGCGCCGTCGGCATGGCGCGGGCGTCCCCGCTCGCCGTCAGGTACCAGGCGTCCACCAATGGGCACAGGGGCCCGGCCATCGCCTCGGGCGCCTTGTCGGCCAGCACGCCGAACACCGCCCGCACCTTGCCGGGGCACTTGAAGGCGCGCAGATTCTCCGCCAGGGCCAGGGCCGCCTCCTGGTTGTGCGCCACGTCGAGGATCCAGTTGACCTCCCCGGGGAAGACCTGGAAGCGGCCCGCCAGGCGGGCGCGCCCGAGACCGACACGGATGGCGCTGATCGGCACCGGGAGCCGTGCGCGCAGACCGCGCAGGGCCGCGATGGCCGCGGCGGCATTGTGGTGCTGAAAGCTCCCGCGCATCGCCGGGGCCGGCAGCGACAGGCGCTCCCCGTCCGGCCCCGACCAGACCCAGCCGCCGCCCTCCGGGGCCGCCGCGCAGCCCAGTTCCGCGCCCACCTGCAGCACCCGGGCACCGAGCGCCAGGGCCGCCGCGCGCAGGGCCGCGGGGGCGTCCGGCTGGCCGATCACCGCCGGGCGGTCGGCGCGGAAGATCCCGGCCTTCTCGCCGGCGATGAGTTCCAGTGTCTCGCCGAGCCAGGCGGTATGGTCGTGGCCGATGGAGGTCACCACCGAACAATCCGCATCGATCAGATTCACCGCATCGAGCCGCCCGCCCAGCCCCACCTCCAGGACCACCAGGTCCGGCGCGGCGCGCACGAAGAGGTCCAACGCGGCCAGGGTGCCGAACTCGAAATAGGTCAGCGGCACGGCCCCGCGGGCCTGATCCACGCGGGCGAAGGCCGCGCACAGCAGCGCATCGCTCACCTCGGCACCAGCGATGCGCACCCGCTCGTTGTAGCGCAGCAGGTGCGGGGAGCTGTAGCAGCCGGTGTTGTAGCCGGCCGCCTGGGCCATGGCCTCGATCAAGGCGACGCAGGAGCCCTTGCCGTTGGTGCCCCCGACCGTGATGACCGGGCAGTCGAGCCGGGCGGGGCCCAGCCGCGACCAGACCTCGCGCACACGCGTCAGGCCGAACTCCATCCGGTTCGGGGTCAGCGTGCCCTGCCAGGCGAGCCACTGGTCCAGGGTCCACAGGTCAGTCGGGTACATGGTCACGGGTGAAATCGGGCCTCGCCTCGCCTTGGGGGTGGGGATTGTGCCACGGGTCGGGGGTTGCGCCAAAGGCGGGGTTGCGGACCGAGGCCGCGCGTGGTCCTGGGGCCTCGCGCTGGAAGACACCGCACAATGCCGGACGGGGCATTCGCCCGCTGCCGTTAAGTTAAGCGTCGCAGCGCAAGCGTGTGGAGTCCAAGGCTTCAGCCTTGGATCGGCAGGCCAAGGCTGAAGGGACCGGCCGCTCCCCGGCGACTGCCTCAATCTGGACGGCAGCCACTCCTGGTTTCCCGCCGACACCATCGATGACACCCTGCGCGGGCGCACCGCCCGCCTGGACCTGCACCCCACCGGCCCCCTCTGGGGCCGCGGCGACCCGCCCAGCCAAGGCGACGTGGCTCTGCTCGACGGTTTGCCGCGTCAGCTCGCGACCTGCGGGGCCGAACGCAAGGCCACCGCCGCGCTGCTCCACCAACCACCAGCCTGCCTTACTCAGCATCGAGCCTTGCCTTCCGTCCTTACCATGTCTAGAATTCCGGCCATATCCGGTCGCGGGTGGGTGAATTTCCTGCCCGGACCCGTATCCGTTCTCTGTAACACAAGCGCGGGAGTCAAGTGTGCCGCGTCTGCGGCGCGGACAGGGGGCTGTCAGGCGTTCTGACGATCGGGCGCAGAGACGCCCCCGCGACGCCCCCTCGGAGGCAAGAAGAAACGACTGGCGACTGTCGCCGCGCCCGTGGCCGTTCGGCCGCCGGACCTTGTGGCCGTATGCCTGCTCCCAAGTTAAGGATGTCCACATGAGCCGATGCACGCGCTTGTTTGCCGCCTTCCTGGTCGCTTCCGCCGGCACTGGTCAGGCCTGGGCGATCGACATCGTGAACGGTGATTTCTCCGCCGGCCCTGGCGGCCTCGCCAATTGGCAGACCGTCGATACGCTTGTCGATTTCACCGTGCTTGCGCCAAGCGGATACGTGTCGGCAGCCGGCGGGGTAGCGGACCTCCAGACTCCCGGGTTTGCCTCCGGTGTCGTCATGGTGACCCTTTATCAGGCAATCGCGATCGGCCCGACGGCGACGACCTTGACCTTTGACCTCGGGCTCGCGCCGGGGACCGGCGATGCGGGGGGCAGCGGCACGGGCGTTCCCGACTTCTTGCAGGTCTCCTACGTCGATGACCTCGATTCTGCCTACGACCACCGGTTCGTCGCGGTCGACATCAACGGATTCTACAATCCGAATACCTTTGTCCCGCTGATCCTCCCGGATCTCGGCAACGGGCTCTCCCGTTTCGCCACCGGCATCGCCGACCTCGCCGGCAGGACCGGCACACTCTATTTCGACTTGAACGAACTCGACGACGGGCTCTACTCCACCGCGCTGATCGACAACGTGCGCATCGATGCCGCCGCCGCGCCCGCGCCGGGCACCTGGATGCTGCTGGCATTCGGGCTCGCCGGTGCCGGGGCGAGCCGCGCGCGCAACCGACAGCGCGCGTGACCGATCCGGCCGCGGGGACGAACCAGCCCCAGGTCAACTGACCGGCTGCCGCCCGACGACGCCGGCGCCGCCAAATTCGTCGCAATCGGGCCGGCGACAATGCGCCCGATCCGAGACATTGCCGGGATCGGTATGCGCCGACCTCAAGGGGGCGGGCGATCCGCTCGGCCCGGTTGTATCCAACGTTGCAATAGGGATCCGGTCATGATCTACGCGCACAGCAGATGGTATCGGGCGGTCGTCTGGTTGGTGGTCGTCGTGTTCTACGCGGAGCTGGTGAATCCGGCGTTTTTGGGGTATCCCCCGCCACAGGTGCCGGTTCAAGGTCACGGGGGATGGATCACGCAATCCGGGCACGCGGTGCGCTCGGTTGCTCAACGGCTCAGCGACGTCGTGGTGCCGGCGGCGCGGGCGGACGAGCCGAATCCCGAGCCGGACCCGCTCCTGGCCGCAAGCCCGGAGTTCGACCTGGCCGACCCCTACCTGGTCCAGAAGGCCGACGCGCTGGGGCGCGATCCGCAGCGGATCTTCGCCTTCGTCCGCGACGAAATCGGCTTCGAGTCCTACACGGGGTCACTCCGCGGGGCGCGGGGGACGCTCTGGAGCAAGGCCGGGAACGCACTCGACAAGTCGAGCCTGTTGATCGCCCTGCTGCGGATCTCAGGGGTTTCGGCGCGCTATGTGCGTGGCGTGCTCGACCCTACGTCGGCAAGACAGTTGATCGCGTCAATGTTCCAACCATCTCCATACCGTGTTCTGGGCTTTGTTCCCGAAAGCGCGGAGGTGGCCGACCCCGTCAATGATCCCAGCCTCATCCACGAGGCTCAAGCGCATTTCTGGGTTGAGTTGGAGGACAACTCTGCATTCTTAACCGCCGATCCTTCGTTCCGGGACAGTATCCTGGGAAAGAGTTATGCCAACCATGGCGGCTCGTTTGACAAAGTACCGACGGATCTGCAACACAAGGTCACCGTTCGGATCCTTGCAGAACGTACGCAAGGTTTGCTCACGGCCGCTGCTGGGAATGAACGTATTCCTGTGTTTGAAAAAAACTTCTCGTCCGCCGAATTGGTTGGTCATCCGTTATCAATATCCCATTTCATCAACAGCTCCGGTTCCGCGAGTCTTTTCGGCACCATCATTTCTCATACCTACACGCCTTACGTAACCATCGGTGACGTCTTCCAAAATGCCGCAGACGACACCGTCATTACCGGCGATAGTTATCAAGAGCACTCCGGGGTACTGGGGTTTGGAAGCGCATTTGTTGACCATTTGGTTCTCGACCTCACTCTCGCTCGCCCCAATGGAGGCCAAGAGACGATATCCAGGGTTCTGGCGGGGCGTAACGCCAAGCCCGCGGAACAGCCATTTCTTCTTCGCAGCGACGTGTTCACCCTTGATGTGGAATCGGCGTTCATCAACGATGCCGCTCCGGCTCTACGTGATGCTCAAGAACGATTGGCAACATTGTCTGACTCAGTAGACACATTAAAAACGTCACTGGCTGGACGTGAACTATCCGATTTGACGCAAGAAGAACGGCTTACCGCCTCCGAACTTGAACGACAAACCGCTGCCATGTTGGCCACCAATGCACATAAGCTGGCGCTGGAGGTTTCCGACCTAAGGAGTCATTATGCCGACCTGCAATCTCGCTTGACGCTGGTTAAAGCCTATTTGGATGGTCCGCGAGCATTATTGATATCGCAGGCGGCGGATGTTCTTAATGGAGGGCGCCTCGGTTTGCGCCTCGATTATCTCAATAACAGCATCCACTCCCTCGCCTTCCCGCAACAGGCTACTTACGCTGTCAAGGGCTTCGCCCTTTTGAATAGTTCTTACGATACATCAATCGAGGAGATTGCCCTTGGGCTTGCCAACGATAGCCGCATGAGCGTCGGGCGAGTTTTCGCGCAAGCGAAAGCCAATAACGTGGGTTTTCTGTCTATTACGAATGCTGAACGTCACTTGATCGATGGTGGAAATTTCTCTGAGCAAGCGAAGCGCCATATGTCAGCGGCAATTGATGCCGGCAGGCACATTATTGTCCCAAGCCGAATGATCGAAATGCCGACGGGAGAAATGACGGTCGGGTGGTATGATTATGATCCGCAAACCGGAGTAATCATCGATACGATGGAGGATGGCGGGCATACAGCCATGATAGAGTATGGTATATTGGGTTTTACGGTTGGTTTTCTTTATGGATTCGCTTTCTGGTCGGGCACGCTTGAATTGCAATCCCTAGTCAATACTGGGCTTTCTTCCAAGTGCCACTTTGAAAGCGCTGAAGAGTTTAATCAGTGCTATTTTCAAGCACGGCAAGATCTCTGCCAAGCGTGGTCGACCCCTGATGCTGGTTTCGGCATGGGCCTTTTGGGAGCCGGAGGTACTTTAACACTTCTTCTTGACGCGGAATTGAGTGCGGTGCTCGGAGGCGCTATAACAGGAGTTTTTCTCAGTCTAAGTGGGCTTCTTGCTGCTTGGGATCCGCCCGTCCCGCCAATGCTCATTGGCGACCTGTCGGAAACGCCTTTGGAAGCTTCCGCCGCAGTGAGTCTGCTACCGGAGACATTGCTAACTCAACGTGAAGACTCTGGATACCTTCCTTCCCTATATCGACTCTACATCCGCAACGAAGGTGAAAGCGGACAGGCGTTTACCGTCGGGGCACATATCGATGGCGGGGGATTTGACGTTGTATCAAGTCTCGATGCAATCACTATTCCTGCCGGGGAGACCGGGGTTGTCGGCATTATGTTGAATCCGGTTGGAGAGGTCCCATCCGCAGGCACTAAAATCCCATTGAGCGTCACAGTAGAAGGCGAGTCTGGATTGTCCGAGGTGGTAACATCGGAGTTCATTGTTCCCGAGGTCAAAGCAATCTCGCTGCAAACGCAGGAGAATGCGAACACGGGTATTATCTCGGCTGTCCTTGGTTCTGCACTGACGGTTCCGTTCAGTGTCAGGGCAGTGGGCAACACCAAGGTAACCGATATTCCCATGGCAATCGATGCGCCGCGGGGGGTATTGGTGTCTGGATTGCCGGAAGCGGTTACGGTTGACGCCGGCGCAACGGTCATATTTCCGCTCACCATAGAAGCGACAGAAGAAGTGGAGCGAAATGTTCCTCTCACCATCGGCATTAGTGCAACGTTCGGACAAAATCTCAATGGTGATCCGTATGTGGCGAGAAGCAACATTACGGTTGTTTTCAGGTCGCAGGCGATAAAGGCGGTAGACGATGCGGCCTCTGCGATATCGGGGCTTGCAGGCCGGGAGGGGGTCGCCGAGGGCCTGCCTCAACTCGTCTCCGACATCGCCCAGACCCTGTCCCAGATCGAGACCGATACGAGCGACCCGCGCCTTTTCGAGCGCCTGAAGTTTCAGCTCAATAGGCTCCAGGTGCAGTTGCCCCCGGCGGTCCTCAGCGGGCAAACGGGGGCCGAGTTGGGGTCTTTGATCGCCGCCGCAGCGAGCCGGGACGGCGATGCGCTGCTCGGCTCCATCGCGGCCTTCATGGGGCATCTCAGGTCCGATCTGACCCAGATCGCCGAGCACAGCTTCAAGCTGGCGGTGATGCCGCGCAGCGTCGAACTGTCGCCGGGCGGGACCGGCGCTTTTGCCCTGCGGCTCGAGAACAAGGGCAGCAAGCCCACGACCATCCACTTGGCGGCCCAGGGGCTGCCGGCACAGATTCAGGCGGGCTTCAGCCGCGACCAGGTGACGATGGCGCCCGGCGAGATACTCGACGCCGGCAGCCCGGACGCGGTGACGCTGAATCTCACTGATACGGGGGTAAACAGCGCCACGGACATCTTTGCCGTGACGGTGGCGGCGAGGTCCGACGACGCGGCGGCCTTTCCGCAAACCGACACCGTGCATGTGGCGGTCCGCACGGCGGTGTGCGATGTGGTGGATGTCGCGATCACGCCGAACATCGTCAACGAGGCGGAACTGGTCAACCTGGCGCGAACGCTGAACGGTGTGCGGGCGACCGCGAGCAGCGCGTATGGCGGGTATCCGACGACTCGGGCTATCGATGGCAGCAAGAATACTTCGTGGTTCACGGCAGTCGGTGATGCGGCCAACAAGGGCAGAACGCCGTTCTATGAGATTGAGCTGCCGGAGAGCGCGGTCGTTCGGGAACTGCGAATGTCCGGTAACCGGCAATATGCCAACGGGTATGACTTCAAGGCCGGTATCTTCGATCTCATCGACGCGGGCGGCAGAACGCTCTGGAGCAGCGGCGTGGTGTTGCTTCCCGCTCCCGAACGCGACCTGACACTCCCCATCGGGGACACGTCCGGGGTGCGGAGAATCCGTTTCACGGCGACGGACGACGAGAATACCCACTCCGGATTCTCCGAGCTCGAGGTCCTGGGACTTTTCCCGATCACGGCCGCGGAGCAGGTGCAGGTGAGCGCACGATTGAACAACGCGGCGAATCTGGCGCGCAGGGTGACGGCACGGTTCACCGTGCTGGATGGGAGCGGGCAAGCCGCATTGCCCCCGGTCGAGGTGCCGGTCGACCTCGCGACCGGTTCGCAACCCACCGTTGTCCAGACCACTTTGTCGTCGCTTGGCGCGTTGTCCCGGGGTCTCTACCGGGTCGCCGTCGAGGTGTTCGATCAGGACGGCGGGGCGGTGCCAGGCCGGTCCGCGTACTCGGTGTTATACGTCGGGGTGCCGGTCCGGGCGCAAGCTGTCGCTGATCCTGAATTTGTACCCCCGGGCTCGTCCAACGTGGATACCTTGATCACCGTCTCGCGGCCGGGGATCGCGAAAGGATCGACAGGCGTGGCCTTCACCGGTGAGATCCAGGCGACCTTCACCGAATTCACGCCGACGGGCGCGACCGTGACGGGCGTTGGGACCAGGAGCTTTACCTGGGGTGCGGGGAGCCCACCGAGCGGTTTCGTTTTCCAGGCGTTGCCATTCTCGGGAGAGTTTGAGCAGATCGTGTCGTTCGGAACGCTCGACTACTACAACGGCACGATTTCCAATCCCGCGGACAAGGTCACCCTGGAGCTTGTCGTTACCCTGACGGAGCCCGTGTTCGTCAAGAAGGTGTTCACCTACGAGCTTTCGTTGATCAACACGGCGAACACGGATGATCCCGAGGCGAGTGCGGACTACGTTTATCTACCCGATTCATTCGCGGGCGTGACGTTCACGGTGAACGGGACTCAGTACACCCTTGAGTTTCTCGGCTTCGGGGCACTCGACAACAATGGATTCGTCACGACGATCGACCAGTTCCATGTGTACGAGAACGCCGGCGCACACGCTGAGCTGCTCGGGCGGGTGACGGCCAGCTTCCCGACCACGCTGGATGTGACGGTCGAGCATGGTATTGCGGTAAGCAACTATTCAGTCCTGCTGGAGTCCGCCGATCCGGCGTTCGATTCGGGCAGCCCCACCGGCATCCGGTGGACCGATCACCGGGAGGCGGATGACCCGAGCGCGCCCTCGTTCCGCGTCGCGGGGACCGTGCCGGGGCTGCTGCCGGGAGAGGTCAGGGAGATCAGTCTCGGCACCAATCTCGATGTGACGATGGCGATCTCGGATGGGGACGATATCGCGGCACAGGTGGACTTGCCGCCGGTGGTCGTCGTCGCCAACCATCTCCTGGGCCTGAGTCCGCCCACGGCCACGGTCGCGCCTGGGGGGTTTGTCGAGCTGACGGTCTCGGTCGACAATCCGTTGGACGAGGCGGCGACATTCGATTTGTCGGTCATTGGGCTGGATGCCGCGTCGGTTGCGCTCGTGGATTCGGTGACCGTGCCGGCCCGGACCAAGACCAGCGAGACGCTGCGGATCGGGGTATCGCGCTACGAACCGCCGGGTATGCGCAGGTTCAGCGTCGTGGCCAGATCCGCGCCGGGTTGGGCGGACCAAGTGACTGGACAGATCGAGGTGCTCGATGTCCCACCACCGTCCCAGGATCCGCAAACCCTTTCTGTCGGCCTGACGCTGACGCCGGAAGCCGCCACCGCAGGCCAGGGCACACCGGCCAGTTACAACCTGCGCCTAACAAACCTTGGGGACAGGACGGGCACCTTCGATCTATCGGGCGCTTTCCCGCCGGGGTTTACCGGCGAGCTTTCGGCGCGGCAGTTGACCGTGCCCCCGGGACTCTCGAACTACAGAAACCTGGCGCTCACGGTGACACCGCCGGTGGGAACGGATGCCATGGATTACCCGTTCACGCTGCGCGCTGTGGCGGCGGATGACGCGGGTGTTTCCGCAACGACTTCGGGTGTGATCAGCGTGTCGGACTCGGGCGTGGTCGTGGATCTGAATCCGACCTCGGGCAGCCCTACCGACACCTTTCAAGTGACTGTGACCAACACCGGCGAGGCGCAGGACAGCTTCGACCTGACGCTGGGCGGACCCCTGGCGCCGGTGGCCACACTCTCTCAACAGCGCCTCACCCTTGCCGCCGGGGCATCGCAGACCCTGAGCCTGACCCTCGGCCCGGTAGGTTTCGCGGCGGCCGGGGTGCTCCGCGTCACCGTGATCGCGACCTCGCGGGGCGACACCAACGTGCATGACGAGGCGACGGCCCAGGTGACCATTCCGGCCACCCGGGGCCTCGATGTGGCCTTCGACCCGCGGCAGCAAACACTGCCGGAGCCGGGTGGGGCGAGCTTCCGGCTCATGGTCCACAACACTGGCAATACTGAGGGTGCCTTCCAGGCGGTCATCGCCGGTACGACCGGTCCGTTGAGCGGGAGTCTGACCGGGCTCGATGGCCAGTCGACGCAAAGCATCGGGAGCTTCCGTCTGCCGGGGCTGACCACGGGGGCGATCGTTCTCAATGCCGAGCTTGCCCGGCGTGGGAGCGGCACGGCGACGGTGCAGGTCATTTCTCTCGACGACGCGGCGCTCCAGGCGGCGGACACTGCCGAATTGGATACGGTCAATGTGCCGCCGGTTGCCGATGCGGGCGTTGACCGTCGCGTGCCATTCGGGTTGGCGATCACGCTCGACGGCAGCGCAAGCGATGACCCCGACGGGAGGCCCGCGCCGCTGACCTACCGCTGGTCGCTGCTTGAGAAGCCGGCGGCGAGCAATCTGACCGATGCCGAGGTTGCCGATGCAGATCAGGTTATAGCCGGCTTCACGCCGGACGCGCGCGGCCTGTTTCGCTTCGGGCTCAGGGTGAACGATGGCCAGGACAGCGCGTCGGACGAGGTGCGCATCGAGGTGCTGAACAATCCGCCGGTGGCTAATGCGGGCGCCGATCGCAACGTCGAGACCGGGCAGCCGGTGACCCTGGACGGCAGCGGCTCCTATGATCCGGACCAGGATCTGATCACCTTCGACTGGCGCATCGAGTGGGCGCTCGACGCCAAGCCGCTCGCGAGCCAACTGACGGATGCGGGAATTCTGAACCGCACCGAGCCGAATCCGACCCTGACCCCCGATGTGGATGGCGACTATGTGCTGCGGCTCATCGTCAGCGATCCCTGGGCCGACAGTGAGCCGGACGACGTGACGCTCAGTGCCCACACCACCAATGTGCCACCGAACGCCGAGGCCGGCCCTGATCAGGACGTGTTCGTGGGTAACACCGTGAACCTGCTGGGCGGCGGCAACGATCCGGACCATGGACCGGCACAGGCCCTGACCTACCGGTGGACTTTTGCGAACAAGCCGACGGCCAGCCTGCTCAGGGACGGCGATATCGCGGACCCGGATCAGCCAGGGGCGACCTTCATCCCAGACCTGGAAGGCACCTATCAACTGCGCCTGACCGTCTTCGACGGCGCGGACAGCGGCAGCGACGATACGGCGATCAGAGCAACCATCGGCAACATCCCGCCGGTCGCCGACGCGGGTGCGGATACGACGACGGCGCTTGGGCAGGAGGTCCGGCCATCCGGATCGAACAGTCAGGATCCGGACAATGGACCTCAACCGCTCCGCTTTGCCTGGGTCTTCGTCTCAGTACCACCGACGAGCGGGCTCACGAGCGGGGACATCGCCGATGCCGATACGCCCACGCCGAGCTTCGTGCCGGACCTCGTCGGCCAGTACGTACTCCAGCTCAGGGTCGACGACGGCCGCGACCAGACCAGCGACAACCTGATGGTGACGGTCACGCCGGCGCTGAGGTTCCAAGATGTGACGGGGATGGTGCAGATCGGCCGGTCGGCGGCCCGCAGCAGTCTGGACCGCCGCACGGGACGCATGACGACCGCGGTCGATATCAGCCTCACGAACCGGTCGAGCACGATCATCGGGGCGCCCCTTGAAGCACGGGTCCTGGCAAGCACGAGCGGCATCGCTATGCCAACGGCGACCCGGACGCGGGCTGACGGGAGCTTCGTCTTCGACCTTGCGGGTCTGGCTCCGGGCGGATCGCTGAAGCCGGGAGAGACGATAACCTTCCCCGCAACCTTCGTGTATCCCTCGAACCTGCGCTTGGGCTATCAGGTCCAACTCTTCGGCATGGCGCCGTGACAGAGCGGGGTCGGCACTCGGAATGAGTGCCGAGATGGCCCCGACGCTCCATCGCCGGCGGGCCGACGACCAGATATCCGCGGACCCCGGCGCGTTCATAGAGCGCCTTCTTATCGCGCAGGTCCTTGGCCGAGGTGCCGGGGGACAGGACCTCGGCGATCAGGTCCGGGGCGTCGGCTTTCTCGTTCCCACGCCAGCGTGGAACCAGTCCGCGAGATGGCATCGCTGGCCCGCGCAGGGGCTATCGGGCAGCCGGCAGGCTTGCTTCTATGCAACCATTGCACTAACCTCCTCCCACATGCCCGTCATCCCGATTCGAGGAGCTTGCGCAATGAGCAAAGATCATTTCCAGCTCACCAGGGTTGCCGCGCTGCCGGACTACCGCCTGGGTCTGAGCTATGCCGATGGACACTCCTTCGAGGTCGATCTGCGTGGGTGGATCGCGACCACGGTCCCGCTGCGGCCCCTGCAAGACGCCGCGCTCTTCGCCCAGGCCAAGGTCGGCTTTGCCGGAAGGACGGTGGAGTGGATCGAGGACGCGCTTGATCTCGGCGCCGACAACTTGCGCAACCTCGCGGTTGAACAAGCGGGCGGGATCGGCCATGAACGCATCTGGAACTGGCTGCACGATACGGGCATGACCCCGGACCAGGCCGCCCGCGCACTCGGCATCTCGCGGCGGATGCTGATCTATTACCGCGACGGAGAGAAGCCGATCCCGCGTGCGATCTGGCTGGCCTGCCTCGGCTGGGAGGCCGTGCGCCCCATGAACGACAGCCTACCCCGGAACATCCCCACGGCACGGGAATATGCCGCGCTACATGCCTGAACCGGCTCAGTCTTGGTCTCGCCGGCCAGTGTCCTAGCCATCTTACGGGAATGCTCGCCCAGCAAACGATGGGTTTCGCTGCGCTCTGCCCATCCTACGGGCTACGGGCGTGGAAGGCGCGATCCAGGGATTCGGGAGAGGTCCGAGCGTTGCAGCCGTTACTGGACCGTCTTGCCGGGTCCCAAGGGCCTGGGATCAGCCGTCGGCAGGCGCCGCCTCCGTTGGCCCCGGCACCTCGAACACCTCCCACAGCGGGACCTCGACCGCCTCCAGCGTGGCCGATCTCAGGACCTCATCGGCGGCGAAGACAGTGCCCTTGTCGTACCCGTCGGCGCCCAGGAGAAAACGGATGGCGTACTGTTCCAGCGGGTCGACGACCAGATATTCGCGGACCCCGGCGCGTTCATAGAGCGCCCGCGGGCAATCAACCCCGACCGAGAACATCGACGCCCCAGGAAATCGGCCGGGCACGAGAGTTGACCTCGTCTTTACACCAGGCGCGTCGGCTCACCGTATTGCGTCACCAGCGTGTCCGTGGTGAGCAGGGTCAACCCTTCCGTGCGGGCCTGGGCGATCAACAACCGATCGAAGGGGTCCTTGTGCAGCGGGGGCAGTTGACCGACGGCGATCGTCTGTTCGCTCGTCACCGCCAGCTCGCGGTAGCCGTGGGTGA
Source organism: Candidatus Thiodictyon syntrophicum (assembly GCF_002813775.1). Taxonomy (NCBI): domain Bacteria; kingdom Pseudomonadati; phylum Pseudomonadota; class Gammaproteobacteria; order Chromatiales; family Chromatiaceae; genus Thiodictyon; species Candidatus Thiodictyon syntrophicum. The sequence continues at coordinate 2,603,659 of NZ_CP020370.1, read as the reverse complement.
GGAGCGTACGCCAAAAGCGCCGCGGGTCGACCTGGAAATCATCGCGGCCCAGGCCCCGCTTGATCGTGACCTCCCAAATACTGGCGGCACTGAACAGGAGTTCGTGGGAGGGGTCCAGCAGCAGCGTAGTCGCCGCCGCGGAGAGTCGTTCCGGATGACCCGCGGCCCACAGCAGCAGGTGGGTATCGAGCAGCAGGTTCAAGGCCCACCGACCGTGAATCGGGCCTCGATCTCCTCCTGTCCCATTTGATCGAAATCGTCCGGGACCCGAATCTCCCCCGCAAGGAATCCGAGCCGGTGCGTCGTTCCCGCCTCCTGCGCCTGCAGCGGTATCACCTTGACCAAGGGGTTGCCCGCCTTGGCGATAATGAATGGCTCGCCCTTGGCCGCGCGCTCGACCAGACGGGAGAGATGGGTCTTGGCTTCGTGAATGTTGACGGTCAGCATGACGATGCTTCGTTGTGGACTAATGCGGCTTAGTTTACCACGCGCAGGCGCCGACTGGGGCACAAGAAAATCCCGGCGGCCCAACCCAAAATCGGTAATTCCTCACGCAAAGACGCCAAGAACGCAAAGAAGAATAAACTTTGCGAGCGGTGACCCCATCACCCGGCAGGTGAACCGCGCGACCGAGATATCTCATCACAGAACTTTGCGTCTTTGCGTCTTTGCGTGAAACAAATTCTTCTTCCAGGGTCAATGCCGCCCCCGCCGCATCAGGATCGCGAGCAGATCGCTCACTCGGTCGCGCAGGTCGCGGCGGTCGACGATCATGTCGAGCGCCCCCTTTTCCATCAGGAACTCGGCGCGCTGGAAGCCCTCGGGGAGCTTCTCGCGCACCGTCTGTTCGATCACCCGGGGGCCGGCGAAGCCGATCAGGGCGCCGGGCTCGGCGATATTGATGTCACCGAGCATCGCGAGGCTGGCCGAGACGCCGCCCATGGTCGGGTCCGTCATCACCGAGATGAAGGGCAGGCCGCGCTCGCGCAACTGCGCCAGGGCGGCGCTGGTCTTGACCATCTGGAACAGCGAAAACAGGCTCTCCTGCATGCGCGCCCCGCCGCTCGCGGAGAAACACACCAAGGGCGCGCCCTGCTCCAGGGCGCCATCCACCCCGCGCACGAAGCGCTCGCCGACCACCGATCCCATGGAGCCGCCCATGAACTCGAACTCGAAGGCGGCGGCGACGATCGGCTCACCCTTGAGTCGGCCGCGCAGGACCACCATCGCCTCCTTCTCGCCGGTCGCCTTCTGGGCGGCGGTCAGACGGTCCTTGTAGCGCTTGAGATCCTTGAACCTGAGCGGGTCGGTCGACTCGATCTCCGCGCCCAGTTCCTCGCGCGGCTCCGGATCGAGGAAGCCGTCCAGCCGGCGCCGGGCGCGGATGCGGTTGTGGTGGCTGCACTTGGGGCAGACCTCGAGATTGCGCTCCAGTTCGGCCCGGTAGAGGATGGCATTGCAGCCGGGGCACTTGGCCCAGATCCCCTCCGGCACGGCACGCTTGTGGCTGGCCTCGGTGCGGATGCGGCTCGGCATCAGCTTCTCGAACCAACTCATGGTCGTTTCTCTATTGATCGCCACCGTCGCGCCCCCGCCCTTAAGAACTATTCAACCAAAGAAAGACAATTTAGCCGCAAATAAACGCAAATAAACGCAAATGATGCCATTGGCGAGGATCAGGGACGCACCCGAAGGACAATCACTGACAACGCGTCAATGCCGGGATTATTCCGATTTATTTGCGTTCATTTGCGTTCATTTGCGGCTAAAAAAATCCATTCAAGCGCCATCCACGGCGTCGATGGCCACGCGCAGGTCGGCCAGGAACTCGGCAATGGCCCCCGGGATCGCCTCGGGGCTCTGCTCCAGGGCCTCGATGCGGCTGACGATGGCGCTGCCGACGATGACCGCGTCGGCCACCGCGGCGACCTGGGCGGCGGTGGCCGCGTCCTTGATGCCGAACCCCACGCCGACCGGCAGGGGGATCAGCGACTTGATGGCCGCGACCCGGGCCGCCACCGCGTCCAGGTCCAGGTGTCCGGCGCCGGTCACGCCCTTGAGCGCCACGTAATAGACGAAGCCGGAGGCGACCTCCCCGATGCGCCGGATACGCTCCGGCGTGGAGGTGGGCGCGAGCAGATAGACCAGGTCCAGGCCCCGCCCGCGCAGCGCGGCGACCAGTTCGGCGCCCTCCTCCGGCGGTACGTCCACCACCAGGGCGCCGTCCACGCCGGCCGCCTGGGCGGCGACGGCAAAGCGCTCGTACCCCATGACCTCGATGGGGTTCAGGTAGCCCATCAGCACCACCGGGGTGTCCGGGTCCTGGGCACGGAAGGCGCGCACCATACTGAGCACATGGGCCAGCGAGACGCCGCGGGCCAGGGCGCGCTCGGTGGCACGCTGGATCACGGGGCCGTCGGCGATGGGGTCCGAGAAGGGGACGCCCAGCTCGATCAGGTCCGCCCCGGCGGCGACCATGGCGTGCATCAGCGGGACCGTGGTGGACGGGTGTGGATCACCGGCCGTGACGAAGGGGATCAGGGCGGTACGACCACGGCCCCGAAGGGAGGCGAAACGCTCGGCGATGCGGCTCACAGGACGAGGCCCTCCAGGGTGGCGACCGTGTGCATGTCCTTGTCCCCGCGGCCGGAGAGATTGACCAGGATGCTCTGATCCCGGCGCATGGTGGGGGCCAGCTTGGCCGCGTAGGCCAGGGCGTGGCTCGACTCCAGGGCCGGGATGATGCCCTCGGTACGGGTCAGGGTGTGGAAGGCGGCCAGGGCCTCGGCGTCGGTGATGGCGTCATAGTGGGCGCGCCCGCTGTCCTTGAGCCAGGCGTGCTCGGGGCCGACCCCCGGGTAGTCCAGGCCGGCGGAGATCGAATGGGTCTCGATGATCTGGCCGTTGACGTCTTCCATCAGGTAGGTCCGGTTGCCATGCAGTACCCCGGGCCGACCGGCATTGAGCGGCGCGGCGTGACGGCCGCTCGCCAGTCCCTCACCGGCCGCCTCGATCCCGTACATCGCGACCCCGGCGTCCTCGATGAACGGGTAGAAGAGCCCGATGGCGTTGGAGCCACCGCCCACGCAGGCGACCAGGGCGTCGGGCAGGCGCCCGGTGCGCGCCAGCATCTGGGCGCGCGACTCGCGCCCGATCACCGCCTGGAAGTCCCGCACCATGGCCGGGTACGGGTGGGGACCCGCCACCGTGCCGATGATGTAGAAGGTGTCGTCGACATTGGTGACCCAGTCGCGCATGGCCTCGTTGAGCGCGTCCTTCAGGGTGCGGGAGCCCGACTTGACCGACACCACCCGGGCCCCGAGCAGGCGCATGCGGTAGACGTTGGCCTCCTGGCGTGCCACGTCCACCTCGCCCATATAGACGACGCATTCGAGCCCCAGGCGCGCCGCCACCGTCGCGCTGGCCACCCCGTGCTGACCGGCGCCGGTCTCGGCGATGATCCGGGTCTTGCCCATGCGGCGGGCCAACAGGGCCTGGCCGATGGTGTTGTTGATCTTGTGGGCGCCGGTGTGGTTCAGGTCCTCGCGCTTGAGATAAACCTGGGCGCCGTTGAGATCGCGGCTCCAGCGCTGCGCGTGATAGATCGGCGAGGGCCGCCCCACATAGTCCTGCAGGTCCGCGTCCAGTTCGGCCTGAAATTCCGGGTCCCCCAGGTAGTGCTCATAGGCCTCCCGGAGCTGCGCCAGGGGGTGCATGAGGGTCTCAGGCACGAACAGGCCGCCGTAGGGACCGAAATGTCCGTGTGTATCGGGCCAGTGATAGTCTTGCCCGGGTCCCGCCGGGAGCGGCGGGTCAGAAAGAATTGCGGGCGCTGTCGCCATCTCGTACCCCTTGCATGAATGCGTAAATCTTGGCCGGGTCTTTCTGGCCCCGGGCGGCCTCCACCCCACCGCTCACATCGACGGCGTAGGGCCGCACGCGGGCGATGGCCCCGGCCACGTTGGTTGGATCGAGCCCCCCGGCGAGGACGATCCTGGAGGCCAACCCCGGGGGGATGCGCCCCCAGTCGAAGGCCGCCCCGGTGCCGCCCGGGAGTGCCGGGTCGTAGGCGTCGAGCAGGAGCCCGGCGGCCCCCTGGTAGTGTTCTGCCAGTGCAGGAAGATCGACCCCTGGACGCATCCGGATTGCCTTGAGCCAGCGCCGACCGACACTCTCGCACAGTGCGGGCGGCTCCTCCCCGTGAAACTGCACGAGATCCAGCTGCACCTGCTCCAGGATACGCCGGATCTGCGCCGCCGATTCGTCCACGAACAGCCCCACGGCGCTCACGAAGGGCGGGAGCAGGCCACAGAGTTCACGGGCAAGCGCCGGGGTCACGGCGCGCGGACTCGGCGGATAAAACACCAGCCCGATCGCGTCGGCCCCCGCCGCCACGGCCGCCGCGACGTCCTGCGGGCGGGTCAAGCCGCAGATTTTAACCCGGGTCCTGGTCATTGCTCCTCGGTCATCGGTCAGTGGTCAGTGGTCAGTGGTCAGTGGCTAGTCTAACCACTAATACCCGGTTTCAGCTTATCTTGCGTATCGACCCCAACGGGGTCGAACATACCAGCCCAGGGCAACGCCCTGGGTATGGGTTAGCGCAGCGCTTAGCCCTGAAAGGGCGTGACATAACGGTGTGGCCCCTTATGTCACGCCCTTTCAGGGCTGGGCCGAATAAACAACGCTATCCCAGGGCGTTGCCCTGGGCTGGTATATTACGCCCCTTCAGGGCTTGAGCAGGCGCAAGATATAGCTGGAACGGGGTACTGACCACTAATCACTGAGAACCAGCGCCTGCGGCAAGTCAAACTCCGCGGGATAGTCGGCCCGCACGAAATAAAGCCCCTGGGGCGGCGCGGTCACCCCGCCGCGGGTGCGGTCGCGCAGCATCAGCAGTTCCTGCGTCCACTGCACCGGCGCCTCGCCGCGACCGATGCTGAGCAGCACCCCGACGATGTTGCGCACCATGTGGTGCAGGAAGCCATTGGCGCCGACGCGCAGTTCGACCACCCCGGCCGCCGCGCTCAGGTCCAGATAGTGAACCTGGCGCACTGGGCTCTTGGCCTGGCAGCCCAGGGCGCGAAAGCTGCTGAAGTCGTGCTCGCCCACCAGCGCCGCGGCGGCGGCCTGCATACGCCCAAGGTCCAGCGGCCGATGGACCCAGAGGGCGCGGTCGGGCTCCAGGGCCGAGCGGGTGCGACGGGTCAGGATGCGGTAGCGATAGTGACGGGCGCGGGCCGAGAAGCGGGCATGAAAGGCCCCGGCGACCGGCTGCGCCCAACTCACCGCGCAATCGGGCGGCAGGTTGACATTGCTCCCCAGTACCCAGGCACGCTCCGTGCGGCTGGCCGTGCTGTCGAAATGGACCACCTGCTCCAGGGCGTGGACCCCCGCATCCGTGCGTCCGGCACACTGGACCCGGACCGGATGGTCGGCCACCCGCGACAGGGCCGCCTCCAGGGTCTCCTGGACGGTGCGCACCCGCGGTTGGGTCTGCCAACCGCAATAGGCGGTACCATCGTACTCGACACCGAGGGCGATCCGTTCACTGGACATCACGGCCACCCAGAGGGCGCGTCGTCGCCGTCACGACAGAGGTCACGAGCGATCGAAAGCAGCGCCCGTTCAACCGACCCGCCGCAGCAAGTCCTGTGCCTCCGCGCGCTGTTCCTCGTTGCCCTCGCCGCCAACCTCTTCCAAGATGCCCTTGGCCGCGTCCTTATCACCCATTTCGATATAGGCGCGGGCCAAGTCCAGTTTGGTCGCGGTCTCGTCCCACAGACCCGAGTCCATCTGCCACTGGGACGACAGCAAATCACTCGATGCGCTGTCCTCCGCGGTGCCCAGGAGCCCGGGTAACCCGGTCGCCCCGCCCGTCGTCTTGGCACCCTCGGCCTGACCGCGCGGATACACGGATGCCGAGGCCACCTCCGAGATCTCAAGCCCGGCCCGGCCGGGCTCATCGCTCGGTTGGCCGACCTGCGTCGTCGGGGTCGAGTCCAGGACTGAGTACAGTTGCAGATCGTCGGCGGGCCGCGGTTCCCCGATGTTCAGTTCGAGATCCGAGACCCCGCCCGCGAACCCCGCGTCGGCACCCCCGGGGGCGGCAGCGGCGCGCCGCGGGACCTCTCGCACCTTCTCCGGATTCAGCCCGGGACCGAACAGACGATCGTCCAAGAACGCCGGTTCCAGGTCATGGGACGGGGCATCGATACTGATCGGCGTGCTGATCGGAGTACTGAGCGGGATATCCGTCACCTTGGCGCGGCCGGCGCCGGCCAGCGCCGCCTCGGCGGTACCCCGCAACGCCAGGTCCGCCGACGGCTTCTGGGCGTCACTGATGTCGAGCGTGTAGACCTCTGCTGAACCGGGATCGAGCGACTCCTCCAGGAGGTCGGTCGCCCGCCCCACGCGCCCGCCGAAGGCCTGCGCGGGGGGACGCGCCAAGGTCGCCGCGACGACGCCGGACGCGGGCGGTTGCAGCGACGGCAGCGACGGCAGCGACGGCAGCGACGGCAACACGACGCCGCCCTGAGCAACTTCCGTTTGCGTGCCGGCGGCCATGCCGACCAGGCGCTGCCACTGATCCGGGCTCACCTGATCCCCGCCGAGCGCCTGCACCTCCTGCATCAGGGCCCGCAGCGCGTCGGTGTTCTTGGCGCCATAGTAAGCCTCCGCCAGTTTGAACTTGAGGTCCAACCGCGCCGGGGTACGCCGAATTTCCTCTCGCAGCAGGTCTTCCGCCTCGCGGTAGCGGCCGTAGGCGATATAGATGTCCGCCTCCGAGAGGGCATCGGCGTCGTCCGTCTCCGGGTCTGCGCGGCCGAAGGCGGCGAACGCCGAAGACGGCGTCTCCTGGAGGCCGGGCTCCTGCGAGTGCGGCGACGTCAACGTCGGTGGTGGCGCCGCCACGGTCCCGGCGCGGGAAGCCCCCGGCGCCGCCGACCGATCCTGATCGAGTCGGTCGCTCAGGCTTTCGGACAGATCACCGGAATCGAATTCGACACTGGAATCGCGTCCGACCCGCCGCCGCGACCGCAGCCAGCTCAGGGCCGCGATGCCCAGAGCGGTCACACCCGCGACGGCGGCCAGCGGAAACAACAGGGAGCGCCATGTGGAATCGCCGTCTGACGCCGCCGCCACGGGGGTCTCGGCAGGCCCGCCAACCGGAACCTTGGCGGCGGCGCCAACCGGAACGCCGCCCGGTGTCCCGGGCCGCGTCGAAGGCGGCTGGCCCGGCGGCACCGCGGCCACGGGCCCAGTGTCCGGCCGTGGCTGCGGCGCGGAACCGGGGGGGATCGCGGGGGAGAGCGCGCCCGCGTCCGGCGACGCAGCCCCCACTCGGGCCGCACCCGTCGACCCTGGTGCCTCGCCAGGGGCGTCCACCGCCACCGCCGCCGGCTGCCCCCGGGAGGCATCGGCAGGCCCCACGGACCCGCTCGCGCCGTCGTCCGGGGGTTGACCGCCAAGGACGCCCAGCGGGCCCTTCAGGTCCGGGGGCAGGCTCTGCTGCGACTGTGCCGCCACCGTGGCCGGCGCCTCCGGACCCGGGGCCCGCGACGCCGCCGGGACGACCGCGGCGGGTCCTGCCCCGCCCTGCACCCGGGCCAGTTCTTCGTTGCGGAGCTTGAGCAGTTGCTGAATCTCCGCGAGTTGCGACTCCAGATCGTGGATGCGGCCACGCATCTCGACCGTCTCCTGGCGGGCGCTCTCACTCGTCTCGCGCGCCAGTAGGACGTCCCGCTCCAGGCCCGCCGCACCAGCCTCAGTCCCCGGCGTGGCCCCACGCCTGCCGGTGTCCGCGGCGGCCCCGGCAATCCTTAGCCGCGACTCCCCTTCACCGGGCGCGGCGAGCGGGGTGGCCGGCTCAGTGATCGGACCGCGCCGCACCTTCTCCCCTCTGATCGCCGCCTGGAACTCCTGATTAGCCGCCGCGGGGCTCATGGCAAACAGCGCGTCGGCGTGCGGCAGGGTCAGGGTACGGCCGGCGATCAAACGGTTGATGTCACCGTTGATAAACGCGTCCGGATTGTTGCGGTAAAGCGCCATGGCGGTCTGCGACACCGTGGCACCCGCCGGGGCGTTGGCGCGCGCCAGACGCCAGAGCCCGGTTCCCGGGCGGATCGGACCAATGCGTCTTGGGAAGCCCCCGCCGGCGGCGGCGACGGGCGCGGTGCGCGGCACCTGCGCCGGCAGCGTGGACGGCGGCAGGGCAGTCTTCCCGGGTCTGACCGCGGGGGCGGGGGCCGATGCCGGCGTCACGGCGGGTGGGGACCTTGTGGGTGCCGGGACGTTCGGCGCTGACGGCTCCCGCGGGGGTCGCGCATCGATCACCGGCGGATCGACACGCGGGGCCGTGCGGGAGGCCGTCACCGGGGGATCCAAGAGGACGGTGTATTGCTTCACCAGGCGTCCCTTCGGCCACACCACCTCCACCAGAAAGTCCATGTACGGCTCGCGCATCGGCTCGCGGCTGGAGACCCGAATCACCGGGTTACCGCGCGGGGAGAGCTGCGGACTGAAGCGCAGTTTGGTCAGGTGATGATAGCGCTCGGTGCCGGTCCGGCTGAACTCCGTCTGGGGTGCGATCTGCGCCTTGACGGCGTCCAACTCGTCGGGCTTCGCATCGATGAGCTCGATCTCACCGAGAAACGGTTGGTCGAGGGCCGATTGCAGGCGAAGCCCACCCAAACCCAAGGCGTGAGCGTGCGTGCCGGCCAGGGCCGACAACAGCGCGAACGCGAGGTACAGCTTGCGCGACATCCGCCTGCCTCGTTTACCCATCAAGGGCTCGGAACTATATCTGAATCCGCGCTCGGTCACCAAGGCGGCGACCGCACGCGCCCCGCGGCGACCGGGCTCAGCGCTCAAGCAGGATCCGCAGCATGCGCCGCAACGGTTCGGCGGCCCCCCACAACAACTGATCTCCAACCGTGAAGGCGGCCAGGTAGCGCTCCCCCAGCGTCAGCTTGCGCAGGCGCCCCACCGGGACCTGGAGGCGCCCGGTCACCGCGGCCGGTGACAGCTCGGCGATGGTGCGCGCGCGCTCATTCGGTACCACCCGTACCCAGTCGTTGGCACCGGCGATCAGGTGCGCCGCCTCCTCGACTGACAGGTCCTGGTTGAGCTTGATCGTCAGGCCTTGACTATGGCAACGCATTGCGCCTACCCGCACGCACAGGCCGTCGACCGGGATAGGGTGCGCGGTCAGCCCCAGGATCTTGTTGGTCTCCACCCCGCTCTTCCACTCCTCCCGGCTCTGGCCGTTGTCCAACTGGGCGTCGATCCAGGGGATCAGACTCCCCGCCAGCGGCACCTCGAACCGGGTGCTGGGGAAATCGCTTCCCCGCAGGGTCTGCGTGACCACCCGGTCGATCTCCAGGATGGCCGCGGCCGGGTCCGCGAGCAGGGGTCCGACCGCCGCGTGGAGTGCCCCCATCTGCACCAGCAGCTCGCGCATGTGTTTGGCGCCGGCCCCGGAGGCGGCCTGATAGGTCATGGCACTGACCCACTCGACCACCCCCGCCCGGAACAGCCCGCCGATGGCCATCAGCATCAGGCTCACGGTGCAATTGCCGCCGATGAACTCGCGCCGCCCGGCCGCCAGGGCCGCGTCGATCAGGTCGCGGTTGACCGGGTCCAGGATGATCGTGGCCTCGGGTTCCATGCGCCGGGCCGAGGCGGCATCGATCCAGTAACCGTCCCAGCCCGCAGCCCGCAGCCGCGGGTAGACCTCCTTGGTATAGTCGCCGCCCTGGCAGGTGACGATGATGTCCATCTCACCCAGGGCGTCGATAGACCCGGCGTCGCTCAGGGGCCGGCGGCCCCGCCCGACCTCGGGCCCTGGTTGACCGACCTGGGAGGTGGTGAAAAAGACCGGCATCGCGATGTGCGCGAAATCGTCTTCCGCGCACATGCGCTCCAGGAGGACCGAACCCACCATCCCCCGCCAGCCGACAAACCCGACACGATTCATTTAGTCACATCCGCTTAGGATAACCGATCACTGCCTCAGGGCCGCGACGACCGCCTCGCCCATCTCGATCGTGCTCACCCGGCGCATCCCGGCGGACATGATGTCCGCGGTCCGCAGACCCGCATCCAGCACGCGCGACACCGCCGCCTCGATCCGGTCGGCCACGGCCGGCGCCTCCAGCGAGTAGCGCAACATCATGGCCACCGAGAGCAGGGTGGCGAGCGGGTTGGCCACGCCCTGGCCGGCAATGTCCGGGGCCGAGCCGTGGATCGGTTCGTACATGCCCTGACCGGCGGCATTGAGCGAGGCCGAGGGCAACATGCCGATGGAGCCGGTGAGCTGGGAGGCGCAGTCAGAGAGGATGTCACCGAACAGGTTGCCGGTCACCATCACGTCGAACTGCTTGGGCGCCCGCACCAGTTGCATGGCCGCATTGTCCACATACATGTGCGTCAGGGTGAGGTCCGGATAGTCGGCGGCGACCCGGGTCGCCACCTCGCGCCACAGCTCGGTGCACTCCAGGACGTTCGCCTTGTCCACCGAGCACACCCGCCGTTGGCGCTGCATGGCCAGATCGAAGGCAACGCGGCAGATCCGCTCCACCTCGGACTCGGTATAGACCATGGTATTGATCCCCCGGCGCTCGCCGGAGGCCAGCGTCTCGACCCCCCGAGGCTGCCCGAAATAGATGTCCCCCGTCAACTCACGCACGATCAGGATATCGAGCCCGGAGACCACCTCCGGCTTGAGGGTCGAAGCCCCGGCCAACTGGGGGTAGAGGATCGCCGGGCGCAGGTTGGCGAAGAGTCCGAGTCCCGCGCGCAGGCCCAACAGGCCCCGTTCCGGCCGCTTGGAGATGTGCAGGGGCTCCCACTTGGGCCCGCCCACGGCGCCCAACAGGACCGCGTCGGCGGCCCGGGCGGCGGCCAGGGTCGCCGACGGCAGGGGGTCACCGGTCTCGTCATAGGCCGCCCCGCCCACCAGGGCGTGCGAGAGCTCGATCGCCACCTCACCGGTGGCGTTCAAGGCCTCGAGGAGCTTGACGGCCTCCCCGATGATCTCCGGGCCGATGCCGTCACCCGGGAGTACCAAAACCTTCTTCGACAATTCGTTATCTCCACGACGAATGAGGCGATGCCTCAGGCCGACCAGGCAGCAAGAACCGAAGGCTACACTGGTCGGCTTGCAATTAGACAGGATTAACAGTCAGAACTGCCAGGGCGCCACGAGCTGACGGCGGGCCTCGTAGGCGCGGATGGCGTCCACGTGCTTCAAGGTCAGACCGATGTCGTCCAGACCCTCGAGCAGGCACTGCTTGCGGAAGGCATCCACGCTGAAGGCGATGGTCTCACCCGCCAGATCCAGGGTCTGACCCGGCAGGTCGACGGCGATCCGCAACGCCTGCTCCCCGCCGGCAAGGGCGAAGAGCCGCGCGACGGTCGCGGCATCGAGAACGATGGGCAGGATACCGTTCTTGAAGCAGTTGTTGAAAAAGATATCGGCGTAGCTCGGCGCCAGGATCACCCGGATACCGAAGTTCGCCAGGGCCCAGGGGGCGTGCTCCCGGGACGAGCCGCAGCCGAAGTTCTCCCGCGCCAGCAGGACCTCGGCGCCCGCGTAACGCGGGTCGTTGAGGACGAAGTCCGGGTTGCGCGGCCGGGCGGTGCAGTCCATCTCGGGCTCACCGTGGTCCAGGTAGCGCCACTCGTCGAAGAGATAGGGCCCGAAGCCGCTGCGCTTGATGCTTTTGAGGAATTGCTTGGGGATGATCGCATCGGTGTCGACGTTGGCCCGATCGAGCGGCAGCACGACCCCGGTGAAGTTCTGGAACGGGTCCATCTAGAGCGTCCTCACATCGACGAAATGACCGGTCACCGCGGCGGCGGCGGCCATGGCCGGGCTCACCAGGTGGGTACGCCCGCCCGGCCCCTGCCGGCCCTCGAAGTTGCGGTTGGAGGTCGAGGCGCAACGCTCCTGGGGCTCCAGGCGATCCGCGTTCATGGCCAGACACATGGAACAACCGGGCTCACGCCACTCGAAACCGGCCGCGGTGAAGATGCGGTCCAGCCCCTCGGCCTCGGCCTGCACCTTGACCGGGCCCGAGCCAGGGACCACCAGCGCGAGCCGGATCCCCGGGGCGACCCGGCGGCCCTCTACCACGGCCGCCGCGGCCCGCAGGTCTTCGATACGCGAGTTGGTACAGGAGCCGATGAAGACCTTGTCCGGGCGGATCGCGGTGATCGGGGTGCCGGCCTCCAGTCCCATGTAGGCCAGGGCGCGGCGCATGCCGGCGGCCTTGGTCGGGTCCGGCTCCAAGGCCGGGTCCGGCACCCGCCCATCCACCGGCAGCACCATCTCAGGGGAGGTCCCCCAGGTTACCTGCGGCTTGATGTCGGCCGCGTCGAGCCGGACCACCTGGTCGAACGCGGCACCCGGATCGCTCACCATGGTGCGCCAGTGGTCAGCGGCGCGCTCGAAGAGGTCGCCCTTGGGGGCGAAGTGGCGACCACGCAGGTAGGTGATCGTCTGCTCGTCCACGGCGACCAGCCCGGCGCGGGCGCCGGCCTCGATGGCCATGTTGCAGACGGTCATGCGCCCTTCCATGGACAGGGCCCGGATCGCCTCACCGCCGAACTCGACCACGAAGCCCGTGCCGCCCGCGGTGCCGATCTCCCCGATGATGGCGAGCACGATGTCCTTGGCGGTCACCCCGGGGCCGACCGCGCCCTCGACACTGATCAGCATGGCCTTGGACTTGCGTTGGAGCAGGCACTGGGTGGCGAGCACATGCTCCACCTCCGAGGTCCCGACGCCGAAGGCGAGGGCCCCGAAGGCCCCGTGGGTCGCGGTATGGGAGTCGCCGCACACCAGCGTGCTGCCCGGCAGGGTGAAGCCCTGCTCCGGGCCGATGACGTGGCAGATCCCCTGCCGCGGATCGCCCATCGCGAACTCGGTGATGCCGAAGGTGCGGCAGTTCGCGCCCAGGGTCTCCACCTGGAGCCGTGCGACCGGGTCCGTGATGCCCGCGGCCAGGTTGGCGGTGGGGACATTGTGATCCGGCACCGCCAGGTTCGCCGCCGCCCGCCAGGGGGTGCGCCCGGCCAGCCGCAGACCCTCGAAGGCCTGCGGGGAGGTCACCTCGTGCACCAGTTGCCGGTCGATGTAGAGGAGCGCCGTGCCGTCCTCATCGACCCGCACCAGATGATCGTCCCAGAGTTTGTCGTAGAGGGTTCGGGCACCCATGACGCCACCTCGTTGCCTAGAATCGGGCGCTCAGCGGAGCGCAACGCATAAGAATAGACGGCGCGGTCCGCAAACTCAATTCCGACGCGAGCCGGCGGACCCGCTATAGTGGTCGACAGGTCAACGCAGCCGCCCCCAGCCACCATGCACGACGGTCATCCTTGGCAGGTACGCATCAGTGCGCCCGCCCACCCCCACGAGAGCGTCGGCAGCGGCGTGCTGATCGGCCCACGGCACGTCATCACCTGTGCGAGTGTGGTCGGCGCCGCCTTGGGGGTCGCGGTCGGCCCCGAGCCCCCCGGGGGTGAGGTGGCGCTGGAACTGCCGCTGCTGCCGATCCCCTACCGGGGCTCAGGCACCCTGGTCGCCTGGGTGCCGGAGGCCGGATGGGACCCGCGCTGGAACCCTCCCGGGGCGCGGCCGCCCGGGCTCGCGGTGCTGCAACTCGGTGAGCCGGCCCCGGCGACGGCGATTCCGGCCCGACTGGAGCCGATCGCACCGTCGCACTATCGCAACCGGGCGGTCTTCTGCCTGGGGTTCCCGCCCGACAGTCCCGCGGGTCGGCGCGTCCACGCCGATTGCGCCAATGCGGACGCCGAGACCATCACCGGCCTTGAGACCGACCACGGCACCATCGAGCGGAGCTTTACCGGAACCGGGGCCTGGGACCCGATCCGCGAGTCGGTCCTGGGGCTGGTGGTGGCGGACGAGTTCCCGAGCGCGCTGGCCCTGCTGATCCCCGCCCATTGCCTGCTCGCCGTCTGGCCCGACGCGCCGGTGCGCGCCGACCGGGGGACCGGCGCGCGCCTGCTGGGGTGGGTGGCTGGCTTGGACACGCGCCGGGGCAATCTGCTCCTGCGCCTGTTCGCCGGCCTGGCCTTCGCCGGTCTGGGACTGGTCTGGTGGCTGGAACCGGACACCCAGCCCGCCCTTGAACAAGCGCCAAGCGTCGCGGCGACGAGCCTCATCAGCGGTTTTGTCTGGGAGCCGACCGGCAAGCCCATCCCCGGGGTGCGCGTGCTGGTCCCGGCGCGGGGAGTGGCCGCCGAAACCGACCGCTTCGGCCACTTCAGCCTCCGATTCCAGGAAGCGGCCGGCGCCGCGGTCGAGGTCGTCGTCATGGCCCCCGGTTATCAGAGCCTCACCGAGCCGGCGCGGATCGGCGAGTCCGGCCTCAATCTGGTACTAAGACGCCCAGAACCCTCGGACGGCGCCCCGGCGGAGACTGGGGACGGGCTGGAAGGAAGCCCCCACGTGGGCTACCCGGACGGACAGCGGCCTTAAGCAACGCGAAGGGCAGCCCCCGATACCATTCGAGAACCGGAACTCATTGAAGAAACGGACAGGATTAACAGGATTTCTCAGGATTTACAGGATGTGTTAGCGCTGCAAGTCGCACCCGAATTAATCCTGTTAATCCTGCAAAATCCTGTTGATACTACCTATTTTTACCCGATCGGCACAGCCTTCGGCACGCTGCAAGTCATTCCGACCCCACCGAATCCAGTGAGACGGCATACACGGGGTCCGCGGCGAAGGGCTCTGCGGCCTGCGGATCGACGCTGATCCAGACCCCACCCATGAAGGGGGAACCCGGCACCTCGACGCGCGTGAAGCGCTCAAAGGGCGCGCCGCGCGCCGGATCGAGCAGCGGGTGGTCGTGCCGGTACCGATGGGTATCCCCGTGGAGCAGCAACACCGGGCCTGGGAAGTGACTCATCAGGTCGACCAGTTGCGCCTTGAAGCCGCGGAAACCCCGCGGTCCCCGCCCCCCATCGAACAGCGGGTCCGCCTGGATCATGATGACCAGGGCGCGGGCGTCGCGGCCCGGGGGCGAGGCCAGGACCCGGGTCAGGAAGTCCCGGTTGGCGGCCTCGCGCGCCCTGAACTCGGCCATGGCCGCCGCGTCGTCGGCGTCGTACCCGTTGTCGCTGCCGACGATGTGCAGGGCCACAAACAGCACCTCGTCCATCACAAAGCCGTAGATCTCGGGGAAGCGCTCACCGGCCTGGGTCACCCCCAGGGCGGCGAGCCGCAGGACACCCGGATCACCGTAGAAAATCTCCCGCACCCGCGCCAAGCGCAGCCGCGGGTCCAACCCACCAGCGGCCCAGCGCTTGCAGTCGGTCCACTCGTTGTCTCCGGGGGTGTAGACCACCGGCACCGCCACCGCCCGAAAGAGCCCGGCAATGGTCTGCAACTGCTCATCGGTACAGGGGGAACTGCCGGACTTGATGTCGCCCACATGCACGATGAACGGCGGCGCCTGGACGGCGGCAGCGGCGAGCAGCGCCTGCAGCGGAGCCACCTCGGACTCGCCATAGGGCAGATCGCCGACCGCAAAGAAGCGCAGGGGCGCCGTCGCGGGCGCACCGGCGCCCCCCGGGGGCGGGGCCTCCAGTTGGGCCGCCACGGGACGGACCATCAAGGCCGCCGCACAGAGAAGCGCGCGGGCCAAGGTCCTGTTGCGAGCGTGGGGCGCCAGCCGGGCGCGGTTGGATCGCCGGCACATAGGGTTCTGCCTGATGGGTAAGGCCGCCGGCGCGCCGCGGCGAAAGTCAATTGAGGATCATGCCTGTGCCTGCGGCCGGGATCAACTCCCGATGTCGGGGTTAGGAGTTCGGGGTTCGGGGTTCGGGGTTCGGTAGATGGTCCACCGCACCCGGGCGCCGATCGGCAGGCGGGCGAGCCCTGATCCCGGATAGAATCACATCATGAAAACCTCAAGCCCCACCCCCTATGCCGACCTGAGCCCGGATCGCGTGCTCGATGCGGTGGACTCCATCGGGCTCCCCACCGACGGCCACCTGCTGGCGCTCAACAGCTACGAGAACCGCGTCTACCAGGTCGGCATCGACGAGGCCGAACCGGTCATCGCCAAGTTCTACCGCCCCGGCCGCTGGGACGACGCCGCCATCCTGGAGGAACACGCCTTCAGCCAGGAGTTGGCGGACGCCGAGATCCCGGCGGTCCCGCCCTACGCGACCCTGGGGCGGACCCTGCACGAACACCGCGGCCACCGCTTCTCCCTGAGCCCCCGGCACGGCGGGCGCACGCCGGAACTGGAGGACGCCGCGGTGCTGGAGTGGCTCGGGCGGCTCTTGGGGCGCATCCATGCCATCGGCGCCGTCACCCCCTTCCAGCATCGCCCCACACTCGACATCGAGGCATTCGGCACCCGCCCGCGCGACCTGCTGCTCGCCGGGGGCTGGGTCCCCAAAGACCTGTTGCCGGCCTACAGCTCGGTCGTGGATCAGGCACTCGAGGGGGTGCACGCCTGCTTTGAACGGGCCGGAGACTACACGGCTATCCGCCTGCACGGCGACTGCCACCGCGGCAATCTGCTGTGGACCGACCGCGGCCCCCACTTCGTCGACTTCGACGACGCCCGCATGGGACCCGCCGTGCAGGACCTGTGGATGCTGCTCTCCGGCGAGCGCCCCGATCAGACCCGCCAATTGGCCGACGTACTCGCCGGCTACGAGGACTTCTGCGACTTCGACCACCGGGAACTGCACCTGATTGAGGCCCTGCGGACGCTACGCCAAATCCACTACGCCGCCTGGCTCGCCGGCCGCTGGGAGGACCCCGCCTTCCCCGCCGCCTTCCCCTGGTTCAACACCCAGCACTACTGGCAGGACCACATCCTGGCCCTGCGCGAACAGATCGCCGCCATGGAAGAGGGGCCGCTGTGGTCGGCCTGACCGCGCCAATGAAACCGTGTAGGGTCCGCTGTGCGGACCGACCGACCGACCAAGGCCAGCCGCAATGACCAGCCCGTCGCATTCCGGTAACACCCCCGATCTGCTCGACGGGGATCACGCGGCCAGCTTGCGGCATGTCTTGACCGCGCGACAAGACACCCTGTGGACGTCGCTAAGGCAAATGGGCGGACAACCGCGCACCCATCTTTCGCTCCGGGCCACCTATGTCGTCGCCGACATCATGGACTGGCTCGCCGGGCTTCCGGCGCATTCCCTACATGCCGTCGTGACCGATCCCCCCTATGGCCTGATCGAGTACAACCGCAAGGATCACGACAAATTGAAGAGCGGTCGCGGCGGGGTCTGGCGTATTCCGCCGGCATACGATGGCGCCAAGCGCAGACCCCTGCCCAGATTTACCGTTCTCTCGCCAGACGAAATCGCCGAACTCGACAGCTTTTTCAGCGACCTGGGCGATGCCTTACTGCGGGTGCTGGTTCCGGGCAGCCATCTGTTCATCGCGTCCAATCCGCTGCTTTCGACCCTGACATTCCATGCGCTGCAGCGTTCCGGCTTCGAGAAGCGCGGTGAACTCATCCGGTTGGTACAGACGCTGCGGGGTGGGGATCGACCCAAAGGCGCCGAGGATGAATTCCCAGAGGTCTGTATGATGGCCCGCTCCTGTTGGGAGCCCTGGGGCATCTTTCGCAAGCCGTTTCCGGGTACGGCCGCCCAAAACCTTCGGCGTTGGGGCACCGGTGGATTACGCCGGATCACCAATGACGAGCCCTTCAAAGACGTGATCGTCTGCTCGCCCACCCGCGGGCGCGAGCGGGAGATCGCACCGCACCCCTCGCTGAAGCCGCAGCGCTTCATGCGCCAAGTGGTTCGTGCCGCGCTCCCGTTAGGCGTCGGCATTATTTACGATCCGTTTGCCGGAAGCGGATCGACCCTGGCCGCCGCTGCCGCCGTCGGCTACCTCGCGATCGGCACCGATCGCGACGAAAGCTATCACGCCTTGGCCCGCGCCGCCTTCGGTCCGCTCTCTGCCCTCAAGGTCGGTGACTTATAACGGATGAATAAGGAATGAGCGAAAAAGGCACTAACACTCAAGACCCCTGCCCCTGCGGCTCCGGACTCACCTACCCGGCCTGCTGCGGCCCCTTCATCGCCGGGACTGAGCTGCCGCAGACGGCGCAGCAACTCATGCGCTCGCGCTACACCGCCTACACGCGCGGCGACGCCGCTTACCTGAGCGCCACCTGGCACCCCACCACGCGGCGCCAGGACCTGGGTGCGGACCCGCGGGTCCGCTGGCTCGGACTCAAGATCATCGCCACCGAGGCGGGCGGAGCGGACGACCACCGCGGTTTGGTGGAGTTCGTCGCCCGCTACAAGATCGGCGGACGGGCCCACCGGCTGCACGAACGCAGCCGCTTCAAGCGCTTCCAGGGGCGGTGGTTCTACGTGGACGCCGAACTGACGGCGGACCCTTGACCCGATCCTAAAGACGGCGCAACACCTGTCGTCAACAGCGGAGAATCGATCATGCGCCCGCTATTGGTACCGCGAACCACCCTCTTGCGGGGTTTCGTCCTTCTCTGCTCGGTCGCGGCGCTGTCGGGCTGTGCCACCTCCGAGCACTGGCGCAGTGCCGGGGAAATCACGACCAAGGACCGGCAGCCCTTCTACCTGTCCAGCGCGAATCAGAAACTCCTGATCGCACCCGGCACCCTGACCATCACGCCGGTCGAAGACGGGCTTTTCAATTCGCCAAGACTCGTCATCGAGAACGCCAAGGGCAAGTTGGTCATCGATCTTCATCAGGGCGAACTGACCCCCACCGGAATCCGCATCGTCGGCGTGACCCACGGCCTGTCCGCGAACATCCTCGGCACCTGGCAGGACCTCCACCAAGGCCTGCACGACGGCTTCACGACCGAGTCATGCAGCACGTACGGATACTGTGCGAAGGAGAAGGAGGAGAAGATCTGCGATGACAAGGGGAACTGCCGCAAAGAGAAATTCTGGGAGCACGGCCATTATTCCGACTGCCCGGGAAGTCGCGCGGTGAGCATCCACTATGAGGACTACACACGGGCCTATCGCATCGCCTTCCTGAACCCGCGCAACACCACTGAAGAACTCGCAAACTATCAAGGCGTCACCGGGATGCTGTCGCGCGAGATCGGGCGCGATGCCGGTCCCTGCGAATTGGGCTATTCCGGGCACGGGCACCACCACCGGCGGCATTAGCCGGCCTTGATCATAGTTCCGGTCGGAACCGAGACAACGCCCGTAGGGTGCGCCGCGCGCACCCGGTAACCTCCGAACTGCACTGGGGTTACAGGTGCGCGCGGCGCACCCTACGCGTTCCTTGGCCGCACCGACGATCAAGGCCGTCGAGCCGATCCCCATCGCCGCGGGGCCGGTCGTCGTTTTGGGCGACGGGACGCTGCCGCGATCCCGCCCCAAACCAGCTACCGGTCGGATTTAGGTCCGACCAGCACCCCGCACTCGCCCGCAAGTCCCACCGCCAAGCCGCCACGGTCTGCAACAGCAATCCGGTCGACAGCAGCCCCGGCTTGACGCGCTCAGGGATGGGGGGAATACTGGAGCCAAGGTATCTGGAACGACAACTGTTTTCGACCGAGCCGAGCGTGATGCAATTCACCCTGCAAATTCCCGACGACCTCGCAGCGCAGTTGCGACCCCGCCGACAGCGCCTGCCGCATATCCTGAGCCTCGGTCTGCGCGAACTCGACGCCCAAGGGGCTGCCGGATTCTCGGGACTGGCGGACGTACTGGAACTCCTCGCCAGCCTGCCCACGCCGGAGCAGATCATGGCGCTACGTCCGAGCCAACCCCTTCAAACCCAAATTGACCACCTCCTTGAACGCAGCCGCGAGGGCGGGCTGACGGATGAGGAGGAGCAGCAATGGCGCAACTATCAGTACATCGAACATTTGGTTCGTAAGTCCAAGATTCGCGCAGCGCAACAACTTCGGCAGGCGTGAGACGCACCTTTATCCCCGTTGGGCTGCGGCGCTGGTGCATGAGCGGGCCGCGGGTCCCTGCGGCGCGGCTGCACGGATTCGACCACGTCGACAAAATCAAGCTATGGTCGACCGGGTACAGCCTCGCATATCAAGTCTTGGGCTACCATATGGTCGTCGCGGTATGGACGGCCGGGAAGCGGCAGCGGGGCGCTCCCACGTCACCGTTGACCACAGAACAATTCAAAGAGAACCTTACGATGTCATTTACCACCGTATCGCAACTATTTAATCAAACAGATATTTTTGTTATCCCAACCTTTCAACGCCCCTATGCGTGGGAGAAGCCGCAATGGGACGATCTCTTACGTGACCTTCACGTCGCCACCGCACGGAACATGCTTGCGAATAGACCCGGCACCATGCATTATTTCGGCGCCATCCATACGATTCAAGTCAAGCCAAGAGATGCTTTGTTAAAAAACTATATCGATGCGAATAACGATGACATCCGAGACCTCCGCAACTGCGATTTTCAAACCAATACTACAAGCTTCAAGGTGCATCTAGTAGTCGATGGGCAGCAGCGATTAATTACACTCTTGTCATTGCTAGAGTGCGCTTTGCATGATCCGAACCGTTACATCGATCTTCCAAACGGGCGGCGTATCCCAAAGGTCATTCTCAATCCGGCGGCCGATCATGCGCATTGGCGTCACGCTCTAGCAATCGACCCGGACGCTGGTTTGATCGAAACGCGCAGTCAGAAACGTTTGATCGAGATGTTCAGACAATTTCGGGGTTCCCCACCGAGACAAGGGAGCGACGAGTACCGTTTTCTTATTGGAGACGGATTCTGCCTGAATTGGGTACAACTGCCGGCTGGCACAAGCCTTTCGCCTTTTCTAACTCTTAACGATCGTGGCAAAGACTTAACAAAACTAGAAAAAGTAAAAGGTTTCGCAATGGAAGCTGACGACAATTTTAACTATGGCTTAGCTCCACAACTGAACACGAGCTTCGGGACTGTCTATCGTTCGATCGACCAGATGGGGAGCTTGCTTAATGAAGATGACTTCTTGCGCCACATCAGTATTGCGTTATGGGAGTCATTGGGGATTTCAATCCACGAGGAGCCGCTTGAGGCTCTTTATGGTCGCTATCGTGACGGACTCTCAGTAAAGGCAAGCACTGACGGTAAACTTGTGGTAGACATCTTGGCAAAAGGCAATGAACTTGTCGAACAGCATAACAGCTTGGTTGGCCGATTTGCGAACGCATTACGAGGAACGCAGATCAACAAGCCGAGCTTTGTCAATAAGCTTTTCACTAAGGCACCGACGCGTGACGCGAGCGACGACTATCAGATGGTGCTAGGCTCGTTGGGCTTGCAGGCGAAGCAACTTGCTTTGTTGCTAGCTACGCGCGCTCGCTATGGTGTCGACTGGCATGACTCGCTGGGCCAGATGCGCCTGTCAAATCGTGTAATAAGAAATGAGTTGCTCAATGAATTTTCGATAAGATCAAGAAGCTTGCCAAACGATGTCTCCTGGCAATCAGAAATTTGGAGCAAAATTGATGCTATTCCTGAAAACAGTGATCGGGACGTCTCTCCACTATATCTAGCCGAGCTATTGCGTTTAATTGTTGGCAATGCCAAGCCCGGCAACTTCACATTGCTCTGGCAAAATATATTTGGCTGCACGCAGGAGGGAAATGGCGATCCGCAACGTCTTGTCGATGGCGTATCCGACTACCTGGAAAGTTATGGCACGCGCGAGAGTTTCATCATTTGGCAGATTGCACGGAACCCGAGGCTTGACAATCAATCTGCCCAGTTGAAGCATCTATTGCGCGCGTTTGAATCCTGTCTACCCAATGGTTTGAATGCTCACCGCCGGGCGGTGGAGTTTGATGTCGAACATTTATTTGCAAGAAATTACCAAGCAATTTCGTCGATGTCTGGTCACGGGTTTAGCGGCGCTCCCGAATACGATCAAGAATTTGTCGACCGTTCTGGAAACAAATTGCTGCTTGATGCGTCACTGAACAAAGCTATCAAGGATACCCCATGCGCACTCAAGATCTTGGCATATGGCACTGGATGTTACGGTTCAGTACAAGTAGCGGCATCAGCAATGACCCAATCGGCCCTGCAGATAGCTAAAGACCTTCAAGGCGTGCAACAGCCTCAATTGCTGCGTTCTTACGTGATGCTCCGCCAACTGCGACTCGCTGCCTTCGCCACAAACCGGTTCTGAAATGACCACGTGAACCCCGTACACGAGTCATGGGTGTAGTTCGGAGCAAACTTTTATCATGCCCATCACCGACACTCTTATCAAGCAAATCCTTGCCGATGCGCCGATCCAGCATCGAAACCTTTCCTCGCCAGTCGAAGAAGCGCCGGACGACTGCCTTCTTCCATCCGATATCTTCGACGATGCACCGGACATTGAGATTTTCCACGAACGCGCCCCCGACAGCGGCAAATCTTTTCCCGAGAGTCCAGCTTCGGTTTCAGTTCTCGGCACCTACCGATTTATGGCCAGCCCCGGCATGATCACACTATACCGCGGGAATATCGAGACGTACTGGAAGACGCATATCCGACATGCCCAACAGCAGTTTCCCTTCGTCACCACGAAGGACGCCGAGCGGGTTCTGCAACTTCTGGTCTACTCGGTTTATCAGCACGAACGCTTCCATTACGTTTGCGATTTCTGCCGACGCTTGTTCGGCGGCTCATTCGACCGTTGGCACGAGGAGGCGCTCGCAGTAGCCTGGGAATGGCAGTGGCTGCGGTCCCAGGAGCGATGGAATTCATTTTCCGGGCTGATGCACCCGACCCTGCGGCGTATCGTCCTCCAGTCCCTGTTCGATCATCGCTCGCCTGGTTACCGCGACTGGCGGCAATTCGCCGGTCAGGCCGCCTTTCACACTGCGGTTACCGCCTACCTTTACCCCGCCAGCGCCCAGACCTTTGCCGACACGGGGTTCAATTTCGCAGCCTGGGCGGTGGCGCATGTGCCGGATGATGCCAACCGGGCATGGGATGAGCGGATTGGGTCCTGACCGGCCTTGATTTTCGCTTCGGCCACTGACGCTCGAGGCGCAGAGCGCCTGACACATGCGTGACACCGCTGGAGCGGTGTAACGAGAAAAAGTCCCGAGGGCGTTGCGCGCCCTGGTCGACACGCTGTCGGCGCTCCCGGGTGCCGCCTGACTGCGGCTCACCCGGCGCCCACCGCCACCGACTCCGGCTCCGCCGCGGTATGCCGCCACTGCACCGGTCCATCCCCGTTCACTGCCGCCTCATCCACCAGACAGCCAACGACGTCGGTCATGGACGGCAGGTCGAACATGGGCCGCTGCAACAGGCCCTCCAGGACGCTGCGCAGGCCCCGTGCGCCGGTGCCGCGGGCGATGGCCTTGCGGGCGATGGCGACCAGGGCCTCGGGGGTGAACTCCAGGCTGGCCCCCTCAAAAAGGAACAACTGCTGGTATTGACGCACCAGGGCATTGCGGGGCTCGGTCAGGATGCGCACCAGCGCGGCCTCATCGAGATCATGCAGGGCGACCACCACCGGCAGGCGGCCGATGAACTCGGGGATCAGCCCGAAGTGGCGCAGGTCGTCGGGCTGGGTCTCGTCATAGATGCGGGCGGCGGCGCGCGGGTCGGCCTTGGCGGTGATCTCCGAGTGGAAGCCGATGGCGGAGGGGCCGGGCTCCAGGCGGCGGCGCAGGACGCGCTCCAGCCCGGCGAAGGCGCCGCCGACCATGAACAGGATGTTGCGGGTGTCGATTACCGGGGTCTCGGCCGACTCCTTGCGGCCCTTGGCGCTGATCTTGACCTGGGTGCCCTCGATCAGCTTCAGCAGTGCCTGCTGCACGCCCTCGCCCGAGACGTCGCGGGTGCCGTGGCTGTTCTCCCCCACCCGCGCCAGTTTGTCGATCTCGTCGATGTAGACGATGCCCCACTCGGCCACGTCCTTGTTGCCGCCGGCCGCGTCCAGGAGGCGCACGATGATGCCCTCCACGTCGTCCCCCACATAACCCGCCTGGGTCAGGGTGGTGGCGTCGGCGATGACGAAGGGCACCCCGACGATGCGCGCGAGGGTGGCGGCGAGCAGCGTCTTGCCGGTCCCGGAGGGGCCGAGCAACAGGATATTGGACTTGTCGATCTCCACCCGGTCACGGTCGTCGAGGGCGCGGCGCGGGTGTCTGGCCTCCACGGCCAGGCGCTTGAAATGGTTGTGCACGGCCACCGCCAGGCATTCTTTGGCGGACTCCTGGCCGATGACATAGAGGTCGAGTTGGTCCTTGATCTCTTTGGGCTTGGGCGGGGGCTTGAGCGGGCCGTTGAGCGACCGGCACCGCCCCCAACTGGTGACCACCTGGTGGGCCAACGCGACGCAGGCCTCGCAGATGTGGCCGTCGATCCCGGCAATCAGCGGGGTTTCGACCCCCTGAGAGGCCCCGCAAAAGGAACAGGTCTGGAGTTTGTCGTTCATGCCGCCTGCTCTCCTAGTGGACTGTCATCGAACCTGATCCCATCGATTGGGGGCTTAGCCACCG
This sequence comes from Candidatus Thiodictyon syntrophicum, assembly GCF_002813775.1. Taxonomy (NCBI): domain Bacteria; kingdom Pseudomonadati; phylum Pseudomonadota; class Gammaproteobacteria; order Chromatiales; family Chromatiaceae; genus Thiodictyon; species Candidatus Thiodictyon syntrophicum. Next base: position 2,579,162 of record NZ_CP020370.1, on the reverse strand, counting down.
ACCCGGCCGCCCCCTGCCGCAGGCCGCCGATCCAGGCCTTCTGGCAATGGCGCCGCGCGCGCTCCTCCAACAGTGCCCGGATCTGGGGTCTGGCCTGAGTGAAGGGAATGGAGCGCCCGGGCTGGATGCGCTCGCATAGCAGCAGGTGAAAGCCCAGTTCGGACTCCACCGGGCCGCCGAGGTCGCCCGCTCCCAGGGCGAACAGGGCCGCGTCGAGCGCCGGGTACAACTGGCCGGGCACCACCTCGCCCAACCGCCCGCCCTCCAGGGCCGTGGGGCACTGCGAGTGGCGGCGTGCCAGGGCCTCGAAGCGCTGGGTCCGGCCGCCGGCGGGGCCCCGCACCTGCTCCGCCAGGCGCTCGATGCGCGCCTGCACGAGGTCGCGCCGGCTTTCGGCATCCTCGTCGTTCACGGTGATCAGCAGGTGACGGGCGGTGCGCCGCTCCGCGACGGTGAAACGCTCCTGATGAAAGTCATAGAACAGCCGTTCCTCCAACTCGTCCACCCCCGCGTGGCGGCTGCCGACGCGCTGCATCACCGCGTCGAAGGTCAGCTCGCGCCGCAGCGCCAGGTGCAGGCCCTCCAGGTCCAGGCCGTTGCGTTCCAGGTCCGATCGGAACTCCTGGGTATCGCTGTAGCGCCCGCGCACCGCGGCCACGGCCGCCGCGACCTGGTCGAGCGGAATCACCAGGCCGCGCGCCTCCGCGGACCCAAGCACCAGGTCCTCCAGTTCGAAGGTACGCCGCGCCTGACGGGTAACCTCCGCCAACTGGGCTTCATCGAGGTCCGCAACACCCGCCTGGAAACGCTCCCCGGCGGCACGCAGGAGGTGATAGCGGAACTCGCCCCGGTCGGTCGCGCCGGCGGTTGGCGGCAAAGCAGTCTGGAATGCGCTCATGGGCATTGATCCTGGAAACAGGTAGCGTGAGTCATTTCCGGATTACTCGTATCCGGCACGGAGCGCAACGCGTAGCCTGAATGGAGCGCAGCGCAATCCAGGTCCCGGCGGCAACTCGCTGATTCGCCGCGTATCTGCGAGGTCGTCCCCGGATTGCGCTGCGCTCCATCCGGGCTACGGCGACATCGCGGCGAATACTCGCCGAGGCTTGAAGGGCTGTCACGAGTACCGCCTCACACCTCGTCATCGATCGCCTCGCCATCCAGCGCCGACTCCGGCACCTGAAGCGCGTTCGGTCCATTGAACCAGACCTGGTATGCAACCCCGCCCGGGGCGTCGCGCACCACCTTCAGGACCTCGCCCTCGGTGCCCCGCTGCACCACCACCCGCCCTTGAATGCCCAGCGGGATGCGCGCCCTCACCCGGTCGCGAAACTCGAAGCGGCTCGGTATCCAGGGGTCGCCGGCGAGTTGCAGTTCCTCCTCCCGGCAGCCGACTACGCGGTCCTGCTCCAGGAAATGGACCGAGTAGATAATCTGGTCCTGGAGAAAGGTCCCGAGGTCGCGCACGAAGCCGACACTGCCGCGCCGCAAGAGCAGCGCCCCGGTGGGATACCCGGGAAAGGTCCCATCGTTGCGCACATTGCGCAGGACCCGCACCTGGGTCCCATATTCAAAGGCCGGCAGCATGGGGGATCTGCCCGAGCAGGTCGCTCAAAGGGATATTGGCGGTCTTGGGTTCGTGCAGGTGAAAGACCCGGAAGACCTTCTCCGTGCGCGCATCCGAGACCACGAAGTCGTGATAGGCCGCCGCCAGCCGGTCCGCGTGCAGCGTCCAGCGCGCCGCCGGCCCATCCGGCAGTTCGTCCACCTCCCCCAGGTAGTCATGGAAGCGCTGCAGGATATGCAGCCGGTTCACCTGCACCACCTTGGGATCGTAGTCGATGCGGAAATAGTCCAGAAAGTCCTCCGCGCTGGACAGTTCCTCCAGGTCGGAATCGAAGTCGTCGATGGTCATGATGGCCTCCGGGGAAGTGGCTAGTGGCTAGTGGCTAATGGCTAGTGGCTGGTTGGATTGACTAGCGACCAATGAAACTCAGGTTCCCGCCGGCCCGCGCCACCGCGGCCTCGGTCACGGCGCCTTGCGCCAGGGCGCGCAGCTCTTTGATGCCGAGTCGGTCGCTGGTGTCGATCTCGGCGATCTTGTCGAAGCGCTCCAGGGCCGCCACCGGCTCGCCCAGACGCAGCAACAGGTAGCCCGCACCCTTGAGCGCCAGGAGCAGGAAGCGGGTCAGGCTCATCGAAACCAGCACCGAGGCGCCCAGGTCCGACTCGGACAGGTCCTGCCAGCGCGCCGGCAGGTCCAGGCGGGCGGCGGCAAGCCTGATCGCCCGCTCCGCCGTCGCCAGGGCCTCACGATAGCAGCGCCGGTAATAGAAATAGCGATACAGGGCCACCACCACCGTCAGGTGCTCGGGCTCCAGGAAATAGGCGCGCAGCAGGCTGTGCTCCGCGACGGGGTCCCCATAGTGCTCGGCGGCGTAGGCCAGGAGCCGCCCCACCTCCGGGGTCACCGGCTCGTCGAAGTACATGGGTTCGCCGTTGAAGTCCAACAGGTCCATCGTCACACCCCCAGGGTCGGATAGTGCTGGTCCGGCGGCTCGCAGACCTGCTTTGCGTCACACACCTTGCACTCGTCTTCCGGGGAGCAACCGCCCGGCCCGCAGCCGTGAACGCCCAGGTGTTCCTCCAGGTGCCGGATACGGTCCAGCAGACAGGTGATGGCCCCGGCGACCGGGTCCGGCATCAGGTGGTGGTCCAGGTCGATGCCTAAGGGATTGGGATGACGCGAGGGGCGCGTGCGCACCACCTTGGCGGGAATGCCGACCACGGTACTGTCGTCCGGCACATGGCCGATAACGACCGAGTTGGCCCCCACCTTGACCCGGCGGCCCAACACCACCGGCCCCAGGATCTTGGCCCCGGCCCCCACCACACAGCCGTCCCCCAGGGTCGGGTGACGCTTACCACGCCGCCAGGAGGTCCCGCCCAGGGTGACCCCGTGGTAGAGGGTCACATCGTCGCCGACCTCCGCGGTCTCCCCGATCACCACCCCGGCCCCGTGGTCGATGAAGAAGCGCCGGCCGATGCAGGCCCCCGGATGGATGTCGATGGAGGTCCAGATGCGGGCCAGATAGCTGATGAAGCGCGGCAGCCAGCGCAGGCCCCGTCGCCACAACGGATGGGCCAGGCGATGCAGTAGCAGGGCATGGACTCCCGGGTAGGTCGTATAGACCTCGAAGCGGTTGCGCGCCGCCGGGTCTCGGGCGAAGACGCTGTCCACGTCCTCGCCGATCATGGACCAGACGCCGGGCGGCGGCGGTGCTGCCAGTACGACGTCGCTCATCGCGATACCCTCGAAAGAGGATTTGGCCGCAAATGAACGCAAACGAACGCAAATGAAGAACTCGCTATCGCGCCTTTCCGCAGCTTGCTGCCGCTGCACACTGGCGACGCGACCAGGTTGCCGAGGCCGTCAGGGATTAATTTGCGTCTATTTGCGTTCATTTGCGGCAAAAAATCTTCTCCCGCTTGCATAACCGGTACGGGCGTCACTGCAGCACCGCGCCTGGATGACCGATCTCGACCAGGAAGCCGCGCAGGTCCGCGGTGTTCGGCGAGCGCTTGTTGCGGGTGACGAAGTGCCGCACCAGGGGCAGCACGCGCTCGGCCTGCTCCGGCGCCAGATCGAGTTGCAGGGTCTCGCCGTAGACCTGGCGGACGGAACTGCGCCCCGAGTGTTTGCCGAGCACCAGGGCGTGCATACGCCCCACCTCGGCCGGGTCGATACCCTGGTAATTGCGCGGGTCCTTGAGCAGCCCATCGACATGGATACCGGCCTCGTGCGTGAAGGCACCCTGCCCGACCAGGCTCTTGTGCCAGGCGACCGGCTTGCCGGAGGCGCGGGCCACCAGGCGGGAGAGCACGTCGAAACGCGACATGTCCACCCCGGTATCCAGGCCCTGGGTATGCTTGAGGCCCATCACGACCTCCTCCAGGGCGGCATTGCCGGCCCGCTCGCCGAGCCCGTGGACCGTAGTATTGACGTGGGTTGCCCCGGCGCGCGTCGCCGCCAGGGTGTTGGCCGTGGCCAGACCCAGGTCGTCGTGGGCGTGCATCTCAAGCCCCAGGTCGACGCGCTCGCGCAGCGCCCGGATGCGCTCGAAGACCCCGAAGGGCTCCAGCATCCCCATGGTATCGGCGAAGCGGAACCGGGTCGCCCCCGCCGCCTGGGCGGTCTCGGCCGCCAGCCACAGAAACCCGGGGTCGGCCCGGGAGGCGTCCTCGCCGCCGACACAGACCTCAAACCCCAGGTCGCGGGCGGCCCGCACCTCGTAGGCGATCTGGCGCAGTACCCAGTCGCGGTCACGCCCGAGCTTGCCTTGAATCTGCTGATCCGAGACCGGGATCGACAGGTCGACCAGGTCCACCCCCAGCCCCCGGCACTGCTCCAGGTCCTTGGGCAGCATCCGCGCCCATACCATGAGGCGGACCGGCAGATCCAATGTCGCCAGGGCACGGATGGAGTCGCGCTCCTCCTCGCCCATGGCCGGAATGCCGACTTCGAGTTCCGGGACCCCGATAGCCGCGAGCCCGCGGGCAATCGCAAGCTTCTCCGCCAGTGAGAAGGCCACGCCGGCGGATTGCTCGCCGTCGCGTAGGGTCGTGTCGTTGATGGTGACGAGCGGTCGATGGGCTGACATGGGTTCGCTTCCGGTTCCGTTTGGAAAGCTCTAAGCAAACCGCGTGCCATAGATTTCGATTTTTTTGGATCAGTTGCTTAGTGCACGCAGCAGCGGTCCCTGACGGATTTGCGACAAGCCCGACAGGGGGCGCCTGTCGCAGAGCCTACCGCCGAAACCGGCAGCGTAACGCCCCGGCTGGAGACGGTATGGCCCGCCTAAGCGGATGCCGACTGCCCAATCCGGGTCCTGGTCAACTGATCCAGCACCTGACAGGTGCCGTCCGGTGCGCCCGCGTCGGCGAAGGTCCAACTGCGCTCGCACAGGATCTCGTTCCAGGGGATCAGGGGGGAGGTCCAGGTCGGTATCACGGTCTGATAAACCGACCGGCACAGGCGGTCGAACTGCGCATACCCGTCGGCAAAGTAGTTGGCGACCAGCCCCCCAAGCCGGTCTTCGTACAGGCTGCCGAGCGCGAAACGAGGGTCCAGCATTGGGCTTTCAGGGAACACGGTGCCATCCTCCCGGATCACGAGCTTCTTGATTTCCTTGGCCACTCCACGGTGACAGCGGGCCCCATTGCAGACGTAAGCGGCACAAGGATGCTCGGTCAGGAATCGCTTGGTGCGAAACGTGAGAGAAAAAGAAAGCCCCCGTGTACCGTAGAGTTGACCCAAGTCGCACAGTTGCAGGAAGAGGTCGCACAAGTGCTCCTCCGACAGTCTTTTCTGTTCAATAGTCGCGCCGCATCCGAAATGCAGCAAAGGCTGTGTCGTTAATGGTGACAGGGGGACGAGGGGCTGACGTGGGTTCGCTTCCGATTCCGTTTGGAAAGCCCTGAGCAAACAGCGTGCCACGGCCTTCGACTTTTCTGATCAGTTGCTTAGCGCACGCAGCACCGGTCCTTGACGGATTTGCGACACGGCCTCCGTGGGGTGCCTGTCGCAGAGCCGACCCTAGCTCCCGTTGATGGTGCTTTTCGTGCCGCTCGTGCGACCCGCCGTGCAACCAGCCGTGCAACCACCTGTGCAACCACCGGTGCAACTCTGCGTGCAACTGGTCGTGCAACCACTCGTGCAACCACCGGTACAACTCTGCGTGCAACTGGTCGTGCAACCACTCGTGCAACCACCGGTACAACTCTGCGTGCAACTGGTCGTGCAACTGCTTGTGCAGCTGCTCGTGCAGCTGCTCGTGCAACCACTCTTACAGTTCGTACAGCTCGTGCAGTCTGTACAGTTCGTGCAACTGCTCGTGCAACCACTCGTACAACCGCTTGTACAACTCGTACAGCTTGTGCAACTCGTGCATGGCGGGGCATTGTTCTGCACGCAATCCGTGCAGCCCGTGCAGTTCCATGCCAACTCCCCGGCGCCGCCTCGCCCGACTTGATCAAGCGTAACGGCGGCCCTGGTGCGATGACTATCCACCATGGCCTGGGCCGCACCTGCACCGAATAAGGACACCGCCGCGATCGTCCCCCACACCACCATCGGCCGCGTTTCCCGCCCCGCCGTCGCTACGCCTGCCGATGGCGATCCAGCGGTCAGGTTCGCGTCACGGGCGTCATCAACCTCGTTCTTCATCGCTGCCCCCTGAAATCGCCTCGGGCCTGTTGAGAAATGTCCCCCTGCGCCTGATCCCACAACAATTCAGTCAACACCGTCTTGCTGGTCGCGCACACCACGTCCTGCGTGTAGCGGCGGATGGCAGGCGTGGCGTGCGGATTGTCGGCGATGATGAACTTGCCCACCGGGCAGCCGCCGCCGCACAACTGACGATAGTCGCAGTCCACGCATTCCGGCCGGGTCGGGTTGGCGGCGATGGCCTGCATCTGCGCCGTGACCGCCGGGCGTGGAAAATCGTTGCGGGCCAGTTCGCCGAGCGCAAAGCGCTCGATGCCGACCAGATAGATACAGGAAAAGATGCGGCCATCGGCCGTGATCACCGGCGTGTTGCCGTAGGGTGCGCCGCAGCCCAGGCCCGGCTGGTGATTCGGCCGTAACCGCGTCAGGTATTCATTGAACGGAAACAGCGAGGTAACCGGCCAGATCCGCTCACGATAGACCTCGCGCAGGCCTTGGGCATAGAGCGCCGGGTCCGGGCACAGGTCCAGCGGCATGATCCATTCGTCCGAGTCCACCGCGTTCAAGGGCACAAATGCGCTGCCCGAGCCCCCCAGGGCACGGTGCGTCTGTGCCACCTCCGGGAGCCGGTCGTGGTTGTGGCTGGTCACGGTCGCACGCAACGATATCTCCAGCCCCGCATCCCGCAAACGGCCGATGTGTTCCGCGCTCTTGCGGAAACTGCTGCCGTGCCGGGCGCTGGCCTTCAGGGGCCGAATCCGGTCGTGAAGCTCCGCCGGTCCGTCGATGTCCACCAGGAAGCTGATCGCATGGCGACGGGCCAGCGCGACCAGGTCATCCGGGAACAGGGTGAGATTGGTGGTGAGGTGATAGTGGAAGGTCTGGCCGGGATGGGCCGGCTTCAGCACCTCCTCGCAGTAGGCGATGGCCTCTTTGGCCAGGGGCCAGTTGAGCAGCGGCTCACCGCCGAAAAAAACGACCTCCATCCGGCCGTCGGCGGCAATCGATTCACAGACCGTGCGTAGGGCATCACGGGCCACCGCGGCCGACATGACGAGCACCGGCGCCTCATGATAGGTGCTGCGCCCGTTGAGGCAATACAGGCAGGCCTGGTTGCAGGCGTGCGTGAGTAGAAGATACAGGCTTCTGGCCGGCGCGAGTCCGGCGCCGGGTTGGCACCGGCAGGCGCCGCCGACGGTCACGGGGGATGCCGTGGGTACGAGCAGGCCGTGGGCCACGAAGAAATCGAACAGGTCGGGCGGGCAAAGGTCCGGCGCCTGCCGCGTCAGGGGTCCGGCCTCACGCAATCGCTGCAACAGTGTCAGCGCCTCTTCACCGCCCCGCGGGAAGTAGATCGGGTTGACCCGCCCGGGATTGAACAGGATATGCTCACCGGCGCGCTCTAGCAGGGCAAGCCGGTCGGCGACTCTGAATTGTTCCACCGTTCCACTACTCCCCCCAGTGGGGCTTGAAACGCCAAAGCTCATCGCTGACCGCCCCTTGCTTGGGTGATGCCTTCCGAACGCCGGGGAAAATACGCCCTACTGATGGCGCAGTCAAGGGCGGGGGCACTGGTCCTCGTAGGGTCCGCTGCGCGGACCTGTCAGGCCCCGCCAGGACTATGCCCCGGTGCAGCCAAAAAGGCGATCCAGGTCCTCAATCAAGGCCCGCCCCGGCCGGGTCCGGCCGCCGGCCGCATCCCGCGCAGGACAGAGATAACGCACCCCGCCGATCGCCTGGTCATAGTCATAGCCGGGCAGGCGGCGTCACGAAAATCCAGGTGCTCGAAGAGGTCGTGCAGGGAGTGCCCGGCGCGGGTCCCGCGGGGAAAGTGGAACACCGGGTCGATGGCCTTCTCCATTGGACCGCGACCGGGTCGAACTCGGACGCCGACTCAGGATCGGGCGCGGGCGCTGCGACGCCCTCCCCCGCATCCTCCGGCAGCGCGGCGACCCGGTCGTAGTCCGGGACAGGGAAGCCACGCGCGATCCCGGTGCCCGCGGTGCGACACCAGGGCCTCAGGAGTGCAAGCGAGTTATCAGTACGCAATACCGGCAGTGGTCTACACTAGCGGTCGCGGGCTGACCAAGGTTCAGTTTACCGGCAAACGCGGCTATCGGCCGCGGTGCGCGACCCGATCCCGCTGCACCCGGAGCCAGTGCCCGCGCGTTATCGCATCAATCCCTTTACGATTTGCTAGGTGCGCAGTATAATGGCAAGCTATTTGAGATTGTTACGGCAAGGGTCATCCGCCCTCGCCACCATCGCCTTCGGACTCTCTCTCTGTGTCAGCGCCGCTGGTGCGTCGGCCGCGCCCCTCACCCCGGAGGCCGGCTACTCCCATGTCGAGCAGATCACGTTCAAGCTCCGCAAGGAGACCGAACACTTGGACTTCACCTCTTCCCGGGCGGAGATCTTCTACAACTTCCACCCCGCCGATCCGGACGCCAACCAGAACCCCGCGACCAGGCCCCTGTTCGTCTTCTTCAACGGTGGACCGGGCTGTCCGACCTGCGAGGGTCTCTTGAGCACCAATACGGGTCCGCGCTCGATGCACCCGGAGCCTTGGGGTCCCACGCCCGAGCAAGCAGCCACCTCGCTCAATGCGTATTCCTGGACGCGCATGGGCCATCTGCTCTACATCGACGCCCCCGCCACCGGCTACTCATACAATCTCAGCCCCACCGATTTCGACTACACGTTCGGGTTCTACGACGCCCAGAATTTCAACCCCTATATCGATGCGGCCCAGCTGGTACGGGTGCTGTTGCGCTTCCTTAATTCTACTTTGTTAACTTGAATTCTGGCCGCTTTTCAACTAGCCTGGCTAGGCTATCTTGTAACGCCGCTCGATATCGCTACGCCGTTGATCATGCCTGACCGCCATTTGTGCAATACGCTTTTCAACCATAGCCTCATCCTGCGTTAGTAACGCGATAATCATCAGCCGAACGTCCCGGCAGCTTAATAAAGGGTATTCAAGTTTGTGCGTAATACGCTCTTTTACGATAAAGGAGAGTGAGAGCATGACAAGTGCCATATGATGGTGCCAGGCATTCCATTTCCTAACTTGATAATCAGACATCCCGATTTCGGATTTAGCCTCCTGAAAGGCACGCTCCACCCAATATCGTTGGGCTTGCATGTATGCTAGCCTTTCAATCGGTGTCTCCATGTAGTCAACGTTGCTTAGCGAGTATTTGATCTTATTGTCGGCCAGATTTCGGCTTATTACCAAGACTCGCTCTATTGCACGATCACCTTTGCCATCCCAGACCCACACTCTTTCCGCATGAATTGAGAGCGTCAACGGCCCCTTAACCGCATCGCGAACTGTAACGTTTCGCCATGCATGAGAACTTAGAGAAGTGCCATAGTTCTTCACCGTTATGGGATCTATATCTGTTTGTGGCTTCGTCGGTTGGCGACCCGGCCCAGGCTTCTTCTCAGGAACTGAAATCGTTGGTTCAACGGTATAAATTAGCTGATTGCAATGAACGTCGAAAACAAACGTTAAGCCCATGTTATCTATAGCATTACTTAATTCCCATCCATGTCCGTAGACGCCGTCTCCACCGACCCAGCCAAATTCCACGCCTGCCGCCATATCTGCTGTCACCATATCGAGCGCCAGTTCCAGCTTGGTCTTGAAAGCACGCGCGTCAGGAGGTATGCCCGCTCTTTCACAACGCTCTGGATTGCTGGTCCATGACTCTGGTAGAAAGAGGCGACAGTTAACCAACGTGCTGTGACACTGCCAAACTAAGCTCGCGTAGACGCCAACCTGGCAGTTATCCACTTTTCCGACCACCCCAGCATATTGTCTGGAAACACCCGCCGAATAGTTGCCTTTCTTTAGATGTGCGGATTCGTCAATAATATAACCGACGTCACGAGAGCGATAGTCGTGTTGGTCGGCATACAGATCAGATGTATTTTGGGCAACTAAGCGCATGACTCTCTCTGAAGACCAGGGGGAATCCGTGATAAAGTGTTGAAGCTGCTGATAGCTGTTATCCGGCATCTCGATCTCTTCGTTAAGGCGTTCGATGTTACGCTTACCAGACTCTGTTTTCAGAAGGCCGTTGATGTAACCTCGACATAACTCATAACCATCGGAAGTTTTGGTCAGAAAGCATTCATGATAGCCTTCAAGATGATTTGATAGATGCTTTACTATCCTTTTCAAAGCATAGTCCGGTTGACCATAGTTTGTTTTATTCACCAGGCTTCTCTTACACGCTCCGAATATATTTTTACCGCTGCTAAAATTATATCAAATTCAATGGCCTATTGCAATTTAACAAAGTAAAATTAACGCACACCCGGATATCCGCAATAACCCGGTCGTGCTGGTGGGCGAGAGCTATGGCGGCACCCGCGTCACGACCATGCTCAACCTGCTGCTCAATTATCGTCGCTACGGCGACGGCAGCGACGACATCTATGTCGATCCGCAACTGTCCAAGGAGGTCCAGGCCTTCCTGGACCAGCGCCACCAAAAGCCCAAGGGCTCGGTCTATGCCCCGAGCGTCATCGCCAGGCAATTCGGGCGACAAATCCTGATCCAGCCGCAATTGACCGGGGCCAACCAGTCCCAAGTCACCGGGGACCTGTACGAGGAAGCGAACTCGCCGATCGATCAACTCGCATCGCGCAAGGGCACGATTTTCGAGCGCTGCTCCACCGCACGTGACGCCCCTCCGTGCGATAAGGCCGAAAACGCGATCAGGTTCGTCATGTTGAATCTGGACATCTCACCCTACCATACAAAGCGGACACTGATAAACCAGGGAGCCGACGGTGCCTATTCCGAGCTCGCGGTGACGGTGTGGACCTGGGGCCGTCTGATTCTGACCAAGCCGGTGACGGAACTGCTCGATTTTGACGTGACGCGGATCGATGGCTTCTACATCAACAACCGCTACGCGTTCGACTACGACGGGCATTCCTGGTTCCCTTACAACGTCAAGACTGAGCCTTATCCAAAAGGGGACGCGGAACCCGGGGCGCTTCCGGGCACGGAGCGCCCGTGGATGGAGGTTATGCCGCAGGTGCTCGGCGACGCATGGGCACAATACGAAGCGTCGACCCCCCCCGACCCGACGTTCGGCAGGTTCTTCTTTGAGGAATTCGGATGGGGACTGCCGCCGATTCTCAACTTCATCAGTTGCCCTCCGCTCGGTGTCTATAACGCCTTTTACACCAACTCGGCGACGGCAATGAACTACGACATAACCCCGCAGTCCAACCGTTATGGCGCGCTCTTCCTGGAAAATCTGCCGTTCGTCAAGACCATGATCACCAACGCCGGACTCGACGTCATGGTCTACACCCCGGCGCTAGGGTGTTCAATATCTCACCTATATCGCAAATTAAATTCATGCAGTTTTCGGGCACTGGTTCAGTTTGGTTCTTCCTTATCCTTATGTTTTTGTAGTATTTTTATAACCTGGGCTGTCGAACTCTAAGGACCTCATCCCACGAGAGTCCCTGCTGGAGAATCCCAGAGCCACCGCAGGAACCTGTTTTGTCGTGAAGTGGCTGCGAATAAAGTTATGGACAATCCACAACATATCCAATGTTCTTTGCAAACCAGAAATGCTCTTCGCGTACGTATTCGTTCGGCGGCGATAAGCAGAATTCTTTCGCCGAAATGAAGCGTTCGATGCTTCCAAATGATTAGCATGAATATCGGCTGGCGTCACATCTTGATCGGTTTCTGGATGCTCCGGATGAGGGGTTTCGTATTTGGGACGCGAGTGCCCCGTTCTATCAGTTCCTTTCCCTTTATTCTTAAGGCGCACCTTCACACCGCGACGAAGCACTTTCGGTGGGCGGCCGCGTTTTCCGGTTCGCAATACTTCGTGGCAAATTTCAAACAGGAGATTGCCATACCGACGTTCCCCGTCGGTGACTAGAGTGACATCGCCAGTACGCAGGATGACATCTCTAAGTATTTGTATGGCATATGAAAATAGGCTGCGATCCTTTTTCCCGCACTGAAGCGCCCAGATAAATCGACTTGCCCTTTCCATCAGTACGATCGTCCAGCCTTCACAATCCTCCGGGGGGACATTCCTATTCACTTTCGTATAAAGCTCATCACCTTCGATCAGTTGCTCAATAAAGGTGTGCGTCAGGGCATATATGACCAGCACATCCTTGCAATCGGCCAGGCGACGCTCCCATAGGAGCAACGTATTCTTCGCAATCGCGAAGGCCCGGCAGGCGGCGTTCAAGCCGATCCCCTCAGTGCGCGTTTTGAGCACTTGAATGATGAAGCTGGTCGGTTTCCTGAGCCCTCGATAAGGGTGGCTTTGGTCTCGGAAAGAGCCTATTGCAACTTTGACATCGCCACAGCAAACGCGTACCGTTATGACCGGTTTGATACGTCTTGTGATGCGACAATTCTGTGAATTGCAATGAGGGCATGTCCATTGTCCGTTCAAGAAGTTCTCACTTATTCAAAAAGTGACGAAACCCGCGCCGAACTAGATATATTACATATATTTCAATGTCTGTAAACAGGAATTAAACTGAACCATGCCAGTTTTCGTGTTTGACACAAAATCAATGAGAGCACGCCGACGCCGGGCCAGCATCGACGCACCGAGGTGCGTTGTCGCCCACTGCTCGACATCAATAGTACGCACCGATTCCATCGCCTCCTGAATCAACGGAGTCGCCAGGTCGGCGATGAAGGCAGGAATCGCAAGCACCAGCTTACCGATCTCCTTGAGCGGCCCCCTGGTGGTGAAGCATTTGTATTTCCCGAAGACCGATTCGATGATATCGGAGGAGGCCAGCCAGACACTATCAGTCGGGATCTTGGCGGATTCCAATGCGACCTTCGCGAGAATCTGTTGGGTAAAGGCCGCCGCCCGTGGGGTGAGCGTTGACGGCGGTGGCAGCGTGGCCTGGAGTGATTCTTGGGAGCCCTGCTGAAGACCCGTGGATTTGAGATGCGACTGAATCAGCTTGGATTGCGCCATCATTTGCGCGTAATCCACCAGGTCATCCCGGTAGGACAGTAGCCAGGCAAAGCCGTCAAGGAAGCGACTGTACCCGGCGTCCGCTTGCTGCCAGAACACATCGTCGAGCGTATCACTCTCGAGGTCTGAGTGTGTCTGCAGTGCCTGGCAAAAAGCCGCCCGGTCGGGATAGCGAATGCCGACGATGGCCCGCAATGGGTGCGCCCGGGCGGCGCCGAACCGCGCGCACAGGTGCTCCCATGCCGGCCACTTCAGGACGTATTGCGCGCGGATCGCGCTGAAGTCGCCGCGATCATGGTAGGCGAGGACGCGTTGTGCCCACCGCACATGGACATCCAGATTCATAAAACGCGCCTTGATGCGCTGCCGAGGCGGCAGCAAGAAGGCGAGATCGGTCTGCTGCAAGGACGACCACGCGCGGCGACAGTGCGCCAGCAAGGACTCCCAGCGCGCATCTCGGCCCATCTCGGCCTTGAGCCGCGTCGCAATAAGATGCGATATATCATAAGTATAGACGCAGGCAGTGGCGTGCTCCTGAAGCAAGGCGATGCCCTTGTGCAGGTCGCTGCCGTGGTCGGCAACGATCTGGACTGGTGGACCGGTGCGTTGCGCAACGCGCCTGAGCACTTGTGCGACCCACGCTCCCGTGCTGTGTGTTGTGATCTCCACGGCCAGCACCTGCATGGCGCCGTGACACGGGCTGTAACCGCTCTGGGCCAGTGCACTCACCGGAATACCCAGGATGACGAGGCACTTGGACGCCCCCAAGGCGATCGTATGGTCGGCGACGTAGATCCAATCCGTGCGCCATTGCGGTTGGCGATTGAGAATCGCGAGACCGCAGCGATAGACCCAGTTGAGCACGGTGGTGTGGGCTGGCGCCGCCACCGGGAGTGACGCGCCGAACAGATTCAATACCCGCGCCACCCCGCGGCTGCCGAGCCCCGCGTGCAGATACAGCCGCATGGTTAACTGCATGACCATGACCGAATAGTGATGGCCGACCGGCGGGGACAGCGCAAGGTGTGGTGGCTCATCCGCTGGTTCGTCATCCGCCGGCGCCGCGGCCTCTTCGGCTCCCGTTCGCGCACGCTCCGCCTTTAGCGCACGCGCCTTCCACTGCGCGCGGCTGTGCTCCAGATCCCGAATCTTGACCTCCGCGGCCCGCAGGCGCTGCTGCCGCTCCAACGCTTTCGCCTTCCAGGCATCACGTGATCGCTGGAACAGGTTGGCCAGACGGCTCGCTGGGCTCTTGAATGCATTCATCACGTCGTGCGTGCTCCGGCAAGGCGGTCAGATCACCGCGCCAGTAGACTGATCAAGCGTTCGTCGTTTGTCAACGGCTTGGCATGAGAAAGTGGCGCACGCGTCATCGTACTCCCCCAAGCACAGAACCGACCGCCGGGCCTTCCAGGCAACACGCTTCTTGCATCGACTTTTCGGCGCCTTTTTAGGTCAGATTGAACACCCTACCCCGGCGCTCCCCCCTTCCTTGAGAAGCTATCCCGAGCTGGTAAAGAGTGTAGACGTGCAATATGACAGCGCCGGAACGGGGGACGCGACGATTAGAATCCAATACCAGACGTTTTCCTTCGCCAAGCTGCGCTCCATCTTCCCACGTAGGCAAACGATCTGGTTCCCGGCCTATCCGGACGCCGGGCACGCGGTCTCCGCGGGCATGCCCGAGAAGTTGCTCAACGACGTGACGGCCTGGATGGCCGGCACCAAACCCTGAATCTCCATTGCCCAGAGGTTACCATGAGTTCAATGCACAGACTGCTCGCCCTGGCCTTGTCCTGGGTGCTGGCAGCCGCGGCCATCCCGGGGGCCGCTCAGGCCGCCACGGCGGGTTACGAGGCGATCACCCGCGTGACCCTGACCCTGACCTTGGTGAACGCGGTCATGTCGATCCCCGACGGCCTCACCGTCAAGGCTTCAGCAAGCATCTCCGATCAATATCAGTTCACCACGGACAATGGGGCCGCCCAGTCGGAAGCGACCTTGCATCCGACCCGGATGTTGACGATGGGAATCGACGATCAGTTGATCCAATACGCCCGCAGCCTCGGTCAGGCGGGTCACCGCGAGGGTAGGGTGTTCAATATCGGACCTATTTCACAAATTATCTTCATACAGTTTTAGTGTTTGATAACGAATCAATGAGAGCATGCCGACGCCGGGCCAGCATCGACGCACCGATATGCGCTTGCGCCCAGTGCTCGACATCAATCGTACGCACCGATTCCATCGCCTCCCGAATCAACGGAGTCGCCAGGTCGGCGATGAAGGCAGGAATCGCAAGCAGCAGCTTGCCGATCTCCTTGAGTGGCCCCCTGGCGGTGAAGCATTTGTATTTCCCGAAGACCGATTCGATGATATCGGAGGATGCCAGCCAGACATTATCAGTCGGGATCTTGGCGGCTTCCACTGCCACCTTCGCGAGCATCTGTTGGGTAAAGGCCGCCGTGCGTGGGGTGAGCGTTGACTGCGGTGGCAGCGTGGCCTGGAGTGATTCCTGGGAGCCCCGCTGGAGGCCCTTGGATTTGAGGTGCGACTGAATCAGCTTGGATTGCGCCATCATTTGCGCGTAATCCACCAGGTCATCCCGGTAGGACAGTAGCCAGGCAAAGCCGTCAAGGAAGCGGCTGTACCCAGCGTCCGCTTGCTGCCAGAACACATCGTCGAGCGTATCACTCTCGAGGTCTGAGTGTGTCTGCAGTGCCTGGCAAAAAGCCGCCCGGTCGGGATAGCGAATGCCGACGATGGCCCGCAATGGGTGCGCCCGGGCGGCGCCGAACCGCGCGCACAGGTGCTCCCATGCCGGCCACTTCAGGACGTATTGCGCGCGGATCGCGCTGAAGTCGCCGCGATCATGGTAGGCGAGGAGCCGTTGTGCCCACCGCACCTGGACATCCAGATTCATGAAACGCGCCTTGAGGCGCTGCCGAGGCGGCAGCAAGAAGGCCAGATCGGTCTGCTGCAAGGCTGACCAGGCGTTGCGACAGTGCGCCAGCAAGGACTCCCAGCGCGCGTCCCGGCCCATCTCGGCCTTGAGCAGCGTCGCGATCAGATGAGAAATATCATAAGTATAGACGCAGGCAGTGGCGTGCTCCTGAAACAAGGCGATGCCCTTGCGCAGGTCGCTGCCGTGGTCGGCAACGATCTGGACCGGGGGACCGGTGCGTTGCGCAACGCGCCTGAGCACGTTCGCGACCCACGCCCCCGTGCTGTGTGTGGTGATCTCCACGGCCAGCACCTGCATGGCGCCGTGACCCGGACTGTAACCGCTCCGAGCCAGTGCATTCACCGGAATACCCAGGATTACCAGGCACTTGGATGCCCCCAAGGCGATGGTATGATCAGCGACGTAGATCCAATCCGTGCGCCATTCCGGTTGGCGATTGAGGATCGCGAGACCGCAGCGATAGATCCAGTTCAGCACCGTGGTGTGGGCTGGCGCCGCCACCGGGAATGTCGCGCCGAACAGATTCAAGACCCGCGCCACGCCGCGACTGCCAAGCCCCGCGTGCAGATACAGCCGCATGGTCAACTGCATGACCATGACCGAATAGTGATGGCCGACCGGCGGGGACAGCGCAAGCTGTGGTGGCTCATCCACTGGTTCGTCAGCCGCCGGCGCCGCGGCCTCTTCGGCGCCCGTTCGCCCACGCTCCGCCTTTAGCGCACGCGCCTTCCACTGCGCGCGGCTGTGCTCCAGATCCCGAATCTTGACCTCCGCGGCCCGCAGGCGCTGCTGCCGCTCCAACGCTTTCGCCTTCCAGGCATCACGTGACCGCTGGAACAGGTTGGCCAGACGGCTCACTGGGCTCTTGAATGCGTTCATCACGTCGTGCGCGCTCCGGCAAGGCGGTCAGATCACCGCGCCAGTAGGCTGGCCAACCGTTCGCCGTTTGTCAAGGGCTGGGCATGAGCTAGTGTCGCACCGTCATCGTACCCACCCGAGCACAGAACCGACAGCCGGGCCTTCCCGGCAACACGCTTCTTGCATGGGCTTTTCAGCGCCTTTTTGGGTCAGATTGAACATCCTACCGCGAGGGTTACGCCGAGTCTGGAATCGAGACCGATGGTGTGATCTCCATCGAGAACGCCGGAACCGAAACGGCCGAGCTGCGCTTCACCTATGACCTCTATGCCGCCGTCATTGCGCTGCTCGACGGTGACGGGATCACCGCGGTGGCCCAGTCTGACTGGATCATCGGCGACGAAGCCGGGCAGGTCAGCATTGGCGAGGGGCTCTACGCTGACGCCGAGAACGATGTTCACCCCGTCAACTGGATCGAATCGGGTAGCTTTACGCTGACCGTGGCGGGAGGTGAGTCCGCCGCCCTGTGGGCACTGGCGGGCGCCAGGGGTGTCGCCGAGGCCCCCGAGCCGCCGCTCTGGACACTGCTCTGCCTTGGCCTGTACCTAGTCGCCATGCCCCGCGCGCGCGCAGTTGCCCCAGGCCCAAGACAACTGTTCGCCTAGTCGTCACCGTACCGGTCCTATCGATTGCTGCGCGCTGGCGCCAAGCCGGTCTGGTATTGACCGGCAGCGCCAAAAAGCCGATCCAGGTCCGCGATCAAGGCCCGCCCCGGCCGGGCGGCAAAGACCCCCCGGTCGGGTCCGGCCGCCGGCCGCATCCCGCGCAGGAAGAGATAACGCACCCCGCCGATCGCCTGGTCATAGTCATAGCCGGGCAGACGACGGCGCAGATAGCGGTGCAGTGCCACGGTATAGATCAGGTATTGAAGATGATACCCGTGCTGGAGCATGGCGCGGGCCAGCCCCGCGGGGCCATAGTCGTCCAGGCTGTCGCCCAGGTGATTGGACTTGTAGTCGAGGATGTAGAAGCGGCCGTCCACCCGCATCACGAGATCCACGAAACCCTTCATCAGGCCGGACAGCGCCGCGCTGCCCGCCCCCGCCGGCCCGCCCGCGCCCAGGGTCGGCACGCCATGCGCGGCGAGCACCGCGCCCAGGGCCCCGGGGTCGAACCCGTCCATGGCAAAGTGGAACTCCAGTTCGTTGCGCCGATCCGCCGGGGCCAGGCCGCGCAGCCGCAGGCCGTCCCGGTCGAGCGGCGTGTCCAGGACCCGGTCGACCAACTCCGCCAGCGTCTCGGCCCAGCGCGCCTCCAGGCCGTGCCGGGCGAGCGCCGATTGCGTCGCCTGCGCCAGGGCGGGGCCGACGGCGTCACGAAAATCCAGGTGCTCGAAGAGGTCGTGCAGGCAATGCCCGGCGCGGGTCCCGCGGGGAAAGCGGAACACCGGGTCGATAGCCTGCTCAGCCTGGGCCGCGACCGCGACCGCGGCCGGGTCGGGCTCGGGTGCCGACTCAGGGTCGGGCACCGACGCGGCGACGCCCTCCCCCGCATCCGGGTCCGGCAGCGGTGCGACCCGGTCATAGTCCGGCCGCTCCACATCCCGACCCTGGAGCAGCGCGGAGAAGCTCAGGAGCCGCCAGTCGTCCGGGATCAGCCCCGCAAAGACCGCCGCTCGCAGCACCGGCCCCGGGGCGGCCCCCGCGGGGGCGCCGGGCGGCGCCTCGCTCAGCGCGTCTTCAATGCAGATGGACCCAGCCAGCGGCGGCGCCAGGTCCGCCCCCAGGCGCTCGACCTCGGCGCGCAGTTCGGTATCGGTCAGGGCCGCCATGCGCCCGGCGGCCGGGGCCCCGTCCGGGCCTTGGTGCAGCAGATAGGCGGCCGCCGCGCCCTCGGCCTGGTTCACCGGCCCCCAATGGATGACGCAGCGGTGCCGGGCGCGGGTCACGGCGACATAGAGCAGGCGCAGGCGCTCGGCCAGGTCCTCCTGCGCCGCCAGTGCCCGATGGGCCTCCTGGTCGCGCGACCCGAGATCCAGACAGGCGCTCAGGGTGTCGCGGTCATGGAAGGCGACCGGCTCCTGCTTGCCCGCACCGCGCCCCTTGGACCAGGGCAGGGGCAGGAAGACCACCGGGTATTCCAGGCCTTTGCTCTTGTGGAAGGTGACGATCTGGACCAGGTTCTCGTCA
Organism: Candidatus Thiodictyon syntrophicum; assembly: GCF_002813775.1. Lineage (NCBI taxonomy): Bacteria > Pseudomonadati > Pseudomonadota > Gammaproteobacteria > Chromatiales > Chromatiaceae > Thiodictyon > Candidatus Thiodictyon syntrophicum. The sequence continues at coordinate 2,559,929 of NZ_CP020370.1, read as the reverse complement.
CTCTCCAGGCGCAGCAGCGCGGCCTCGCCGCCGCTGTCCCCGTCAGGCCGACGCCGGTCCGCCAGCCAGCGCGTGAGCCCCTCGTGACCCTGGTGTTCACGCGAGGCAGCCTGGGCCAGTTCCGCCAGGTGCAGCAGATTGGTCAGCCGACGCTCCCCGTCCGGCCCCCGGCGCAGCCGCTCCGGCACCTGCTCACCCTGGATCAGTGCATCGAGCGCGGCCATGAAGCCGCGGTTGCGCCAGACCTCCCGATAGCCGCCGAAGCGGCCCAGGACCTCGCCCCAGCGCGCCTCCGCCGCCGCCGCGCCCGCCGCCGGCCCGGCGCCGAGGCCCCCGCCCAGCGCGCCCAGCTCGGCGGCGGTCCAGCCCAGGAGCCGGGTGGCGAGCGCGGTGCGTACCCGCGCCTCCCCCGCCCCCGGCGCCAGTGCCGCCAGGAGCGCGGCCAGGTCTTCGGCCTCCGCCGAGTCGAACACCGTCTGCTGGCCGATGCTGACCGAGCCGATGTCGAGCGCCGCCAGCGCGTCGCGGATCAGCAGCCCGTCGCCATGCTTGCGCACCAGCACGGCGATGTCCCCGGCGCGCAGCGCACGCTCGCCGACCCGGGTGGTCCCAGCGGCGGCGCCCTGGAGCAGGTCGGCGATCTGGCGGGCGCAGTCGCCGACCGCCAGATCGCGCGCCGCCTCGGCCGGGATCCGGTCGCCCTTCTTGGTCGCCGCCCCCGCCCCCAGGGGGAGCCAGCGAAAGACCAGGGCCGCGGCCCGCTGCCCCGCGATCAGGAGCGGCTCCCGGTCCGCGTCCGACCAGGCATTGACCGGATCGAACCGGATATCGGGCTCGAAGATGAAGGGCGCCGCGACCCGCCCGAAGAGCCGGTTGACCGTGGCCACCAGCGCCGCGGCGGAGCGGCGGTTGGTGTCCAGGGTGTGGACCTGCCCCGCCCCCTGCGCCTGTCGGCGGGCGGCGATGTAGGTAAAGATATCGGCCCCGCGGAAGCCGTAGATCGCCTGCTTGGGGTCGCCGATCAGGAACAGCCCCGTCGCCGCCTGGCCGCCGTAGATGGCGCGCAGGATGCCGTACTGGAGGTCGTCGGTGTCCTGAAACTCATCGATCAGTGCGACCGGGTGGGCGCCGCGGATGCGCGCTGCCAGGGCCGGACCGCGGGGACCGGCCAGGGCCTGCGCGGTGCGCGTCAGCAGGTCGTCGAAATAGATGACACGCCGCTCGTCCTTCAGGCGGGCGAGATCCGTGCGCAAGGCCCGGTAGGCGTCGGCCAGGACCGCGGCACGGCGGGCGCGGGCCAGGGTCTCCGGGTCGATGGCGGCCAGGCGTTCGCAGCGGGCGAAGAAGGGATGCTCCGGGGTCGTCCCCTTCTTCTTGGTCGCGCCCTTGAGCTTCTCGGGCGTAAAGAGCGCCAGACGCGCGGGCGGCTGGCCGGTCGGCGGGCCGTTGCACCAGGCGTCCATGGCGGCGATGGCCTCCTCGACGGCGGCCGGCTTGTAGCTGGTCAGCGCGAGCGATGGGTTGTCGCGGAGCATGGCCGTGACCGCCTCACGGGCACCGGGCCAGGCGCCCGCGAGTTCCGCGTGAAGGGCCAGGAGTTCGGCTTGCAGGCGGGACCATTCGCTCAGTTCCTCGCCGGTCTCCGCGGCCCCCGGGGCCGGCAGCAGCAGCGGCGCGGCGCGGCCCAGGTAGGGCGCCAGGGTGGCGAGCAGGCTGGCCGGGCCTTGCGGCCACTCATCCAGCAGCCAGGCGGCCTCGGCCGCGTCCGCCCGCGCCATGCGGCGCCGCCAGAAATCCTGGGCGGCGGCGGCGCGCAGGTCCTGCTCATCGGTGATCAACTCGGCGTCGAAGGGGGCGCCGCTCTCGAAGGCGAAGTCCTTCAGCACCCGGCCGCAGAACCCGTGGATGGTGCGGATGGCCGCCCGGTCCAGGCTCGCGATGGCCGCGTCCAGGCGGGCCAGGGCCAGGGTCTGGTCGGGCTGCCCCGCGAGCGTCGCGCACAGGAGCGAGTCCGTCCCGGACCCGTCCCCCCCTTTCAGCGCCGCCCGCGCCTCGCGCAGCCGTTTGCTGATGCGCTCGCGCAGCTCCTCGGTCGCCGCCTCGGTAAAGGTCAGGACCAGGATCTCGTCCACCCGCCGACCCGCGTCCAGGATCAGGCGCAGGACCAGGTGGGCGATGGCGTAGGTCTTGCCCGTGCCGGCGCTCGCCTCGATCAGGTGCAGGCCGGTGAGGGGGATGGTCAGGGGGTCGAGCGGGGTGCCGGCGGCTTGGTTGGGGTTTGGTTGATTCATTCCGGGTGCCGAAATCAGTCCGCGAAGAAGGCGCCGCATCCGGCTGAAGCCTTTTGCCGGCCAAGATCATCTCATACGCCGCGCCCGTTACGAATTTTGGAGCTTAAGCAGTATTTCGGGATGACTGACCGCAACCCGGAGAAGCATCTTCGCGGCGCCCGTGGGTTCGCGTCGGCCTTGCTCCCAGTCCTGGACGGTGCGAGGTGAAACGCCCAGCAGACGTGCGAATGCCGGTTGGGAAAGCCCGATTTTCGATCGTGCTTCCGCCGCTTGAGGAACTTGAATGTGGGTAACGCGAGCGGCTTTCCCACTCTTCATCTGCCTGACGGATTCGAGTAAATCATTTTGAAATTTCTCAGTTTCTGAAGGCATCTTCAATCTCGCTCCGTAGTTTGGCAAGAAATGCTGCTGGCAAGTTGTCGAACTTGGATTTAGCGTAAACAATGAGTAACCAAATCGCCGCGTTATGAGCCAGGAAATAGATAACCCTGGCGCCGCCTCGCTTGCCGGTTCCCGGTCTTGACCATCGAACCTTTCTGCATCCTCCGGAACCCGGGATAACATCTCCCGCTTCAGGGTGTGAAGCAAGCCAGACGATGAACTCGTTTCTTTCGTCGTCTGCCCATAGGTCCGCTGCATACTTGACGAAGATGTCAGTTTCAGCGACTGTTCTCATATCACATAATATACGGCGTTGCCGTAGTTTTGACAAGCATAGCGCATCCAGCCCGGCGCCCGCGTCCGTGAGCGGCCGCCCCCACCGGAGGTCGAGGCTTCAGTCGGACCAGCGGTCGCGCAGGGGCGATGTCGACCGCCCAGGTCCCCCAGTGGCAGCGGCTTCAGCCGCGACGAGGCCAGGACAGCTTGCGCGGTCGCGTCGCGGCTGAAGCCGCTCCCGCCGGGTCTCGGCCTGATCTGCGGTTTCCGACGCGTTCCCAAGGCAGGAGACTGTGTCGGCATTGCGTGAGGGCGCTCTTCGTCGCCTGGATGGAGCGGGTCCATTTTCATGGCCCCATTTTCACCGCTGGTCAGGTGCCGGAAGCCGACGCCAGGTTCTTCGCCGCCTCGAATAAATCGTCCACCGTGCGCTCCTGCCAGAGTCCCTGCTGCCACTCGGTGTAGTCGAACGGCTCACGACGGACCAAGGCGATGAAGCGCTCGGACTCGACGAGTCCAAGATGCTTGCGCAAGGCCAACATGCCCTCGTGGCGGATCAGTTGGTCGGTTTTCATTCCATGCCCTCCATAAGAATCAGAAAGTCCAGGGGACCAATGGCCTTTGCGTCCGGTACACGCACGGCCTTCTTCAGCAATCCTCGATCGGTCGTGATGAAATAGTCGCAGTCGGCGTGGATACTGCAAGCCAGATGCAGAGCGTCCTTAGGTCTGATGCCAGTCAGAGCGGAGATCGCATTGGCGCGTTCCCGGATATCCTCCAGCGGACGGACATCGTGACTGGCGAGCGCCTTCCACTCGACGATGGCTTCACGCCGCTCCGGGTATGGGTTTGCCGCATTCTCATAATCCAGAATAAACGACCAGACCAGCGTCAGACGACCGGACAAAATCGCGCCTTGGATATACAGCTTGGCCTCGGTTTCGAGCCTGATCAACTCGGATGCCTGGCTGTCGTAAGGGCGGTTAAAGCAGCAATTATCCAGATAAACGCGAAATTTTCTCATTGGCATCGAGCCGGCGTGGCTGCGTAAGTTAACGATGCGAGATCGCGCCGCACTGGGGCGCGGCGCTCCCAGTGCGGAGCCCGGCGCATGGCGCGGGACGGCCGGGACCGCATGGCGGTGAAGCATAGCGCATCCAGCCCGGCGCCCGCGTGCGGAGCCGACGGCGCCTACCGGAGGTCGATGCCTTGAAGGTCGCGCAGCGACGCTGTGGGAGCGGCTTCAGCCGCGACGGGTCGCACGGGGACGCCGCGCCCGGCTGGGCCATGCTACGCCTCGTCGCTCAGGGCGGCGAGGGTCGCGGGGTCGGCGATGGCCTGGAGGATGGTGTCGATGATGACGGCGTCGTCCTGGTCCAGGGCGGCGCAGAGGGTGTCGGGGTCGCGCTCGCCGGTGCGCAGCAGGCGGATGGCGGCGGCCAGGTTGGTCCAGCCGTTGGCCTCCCGTTCGGCCAGGGCCTGCTCCAGGGCGGCCTGGGGGTGCGCGGCGGCGGGGCCGGGGGCGGGTGCGCGCCGGAGCAGCCGGCCGATCAGGGGCAGGCGGGCGAGCCGGCCGGCCGGCCCGGGGGCCGGGGCGGCGAGGGCCTGCGCGACCAGGCGGATCAGCGGCAGGTGGGGCTGGAGCCGGTGGCGGGTGCCGGGGAAGGCGCGCAGGGCGGCGCGGGCGCGGCGGCGGTGGGCGCTGGACTGGGCGGCCAGCGCGGCGCCGGTCGCGGGGTCCGGGGCGGCGGCGCGCTCGCGGTCGGTGATCCGGGCGAGTAGCTCGTGGGTCTTCCAGATCGCGGCCGCGCCCGGGTCCAGGGTCTCCTTGATCGCCAGCGACTCCTCCGCCAGGCGCCTGGCCTCGGCGAGTCGGGTGGGTTGGGACTGGAGCAGGTCGGCGAGGTTCTTGAGCCCCTTCGACAGGTTGACCGGGTCACCGAAGGCGCGAGAGCCGTCGATGGCCTTGCGGTACCAGTGCTCGGCCGCCTCCGGTCTATCGGCGTTCCTGGTGACGTTGGCGAGGTTGTTCCAGGTCCGGGCGGCACCGGCCAGGTTGCCTAGCTGCTCCTCGATCCGCGCCGATTCGCGGTAGTGACGCTCCGAGTCGTCCCAGCGGCCCGCCCGCCGGTAGACCATGCCGAGTTGGTGCCAGATGACCGCCTCGCTGGCCGGCTCGCCCAGTCGCTGGAAGAGGTCCAGGGCCTCGCGGTAACGGCGCTCCGCCTCGTCCAGCCGGCCCTCCCGCATGGCCAGGGTGCCGAGCTGTCCGAGGATTGCGCCCAGCGAGCGCTCGTCGTTCTGGGCCTTCATGACCTCCAACCCGTCCTCATAGGCCCGCCGCGCCCCGGCATAGTCGCCGCTATCAGTGAGCGCATCGGCTAGGTCGGTCAGTGCGACCCCGCGCTCGCGCCTGACCTGATCCGTCTGTTCCAGCCGGTCCAGCACCGCGATCTTCTCCCGTTGGCGCACAGCGGCCAGGTCCGGTCGGCCGCCAGCCCTCAGGCAACGGCCGAGCCGACCCAGGGTGAGGGCACGCTGATAGCCCGGTGCCTCACCGAGCCGGGCCAGGAGCGACTCGAAGCACCCCATGGCCTCGCCGATCCGGCCGGTGGTGCGCAGCCGCTCGCCCCGGTTGGACTCGGCCAGGAACCAGTCGGCCAGGTCGTCCACCCGGGCGGCGGCTCCGGCGCGCCGGAGCAGGTCGTCGGACTCCCGGCCGAGCCCGAAGGCGCCCAGGAACCGGTTGAGGCAGGTGGCGAACTCGCCCGCCCCCGCCTCCCCCGCGGCCAGTGCGCCATGGCAGGCGTGGATCAGGTTGGGCAGTTCCAGCCGGGCGATGGCCCGGGCCTGGTGCGGGTGCTTTTCGTCCTCGTCATGCAGGTACCGGACCGTCAGCGCATAGCGCGCCCGGTGTGCCGCGGCGAGCCGCGCCCGCTCGGGCGCGTCCAGTTCGGACCACAGGAGCGGGGCCAGGCTGGGGTGGAAGCGCAGGTAGGGCCAGCGGACGCCGGGGAGCGGCTCGGGCTCGATCAGGGCCGCGGCCACGAGCTGGTCGCGGACCTGGGTCCAGGCGACCGCCTCTCCGCTACCCCCTGCCGCGGCCGGGGCCGGGGTTGGGGCCTCGAGCCGGGCGCGGAGTTCATCGACCTGCGCCGCGATCTGGTCGCGAATCTGCGCCAGGACCTCCGGCGGCAGGACGGTGCCCTCCGGCATCCCGCTCGCCCGCAGGACCGGCCCCAGGTCCCCGGACGCCAGCGCGTCCAGGAGCAGTTGCAACTGGGCGCGGCCCTGCGCGTCCGGCGGCGCCTCGTCCGGTACGCCCAGGCCGGTGATGGCGAGCAGGTCGTCCTCGCAGGCCCCGCCCTGGAAGACCCCCAGGCGCGGGATCAGGGCGCGGGCGGTTGGGTCCAGGCGGTCGAGCGAGAGTTGGATGGAGGCGCGAAGGAGCGCGGGCGTCCCGCCCGCGTCGTCGGTGCGGGACGCCCCGGCGCCTTTGAGCAACGCCTCCAGGCGCTCACCCAAGGCCTCCGGCCCGCGGTCCTTGAGCTGCTGCGCCAGCACCCGGATGGAGAGCGGGTGGAAGGCGACCCGCTCGAAGAGGTCGATCAGGGCGGCGCGCCCGGGGGCCGGGACGCTCGGCAGCGGGGGCAGCAGGGCCAGGGCGGCGTACCACTCCAGCGCGTCGTCCGGATTGTAGCGGCTGCCCAGACCGGCGAGCGGGATGGCGCGGTGGACCCGGGTCCCGGCGGCGCGGAAGGCGGGGTGGTCAAGCTCCGGTTGGCGGGTGGTGCAGAGGATGCGGGTGCCGCGGTGCCGGGGGTCGCGGCACTGAAGCTGCGACCAGGCGGCGGCGGCGTCCAGCAGTTCGTCCAGGGCCGGCTTGAGGTCGGGGGCCGCCAGGGGCTCCAGGTTGTCGAGGATCACCAGCGTGGGGGTGCGGCGCAGGGCCTCCAGGGCGGCGTCGGCGTCGGCGAGCGTCGTGTCCAGCACGGCGCCGATGGCGTTGAGCGCGGCGCGCAGGGCGTCGCGGCCCTGCTCGCGGGCGAAGTCGACCCAGACGACGGCGTCGAAGAGCCCGGTCCGCTTGAGCCAGCGGCCGGCCTCGAGCGCGAGCGCGGTCTTGCCCTGGCCGCCGAAGCCGGTCAGGGTCAGGCGCAGGGCCGCCTGGGGGGTGTCGGCGGGGGCGGAGAAGGCGCGCTCGATCGCCCAGAGTTCGCGGCGGCGGCCGTGGAAGCCGGTTTCCGGGAGCGTGGGCGTCCCGCCCGCGCGCGCCCGCGGGGCATCCAGGCCATCACCCTCCGCCGCTCCCGGCAGCAACAACGGCAAATCCTCCCCCATCTGATACAGCGCCGGGATGAACCAGTCCTGCAGACTGAGCCAGACCCGCTCCTCGCCCCGCTGGAGCTGGTACTTGCGCGGGTCCTGGGCCAGGCGCAGGCGCGCGGCGTCGAGCGACTCGCCCAGGGTGCGGCGGCGGGCGAGCTGTTTGTAGACCTCGCCGAACAGGGTGCGGGTGGTCGCGACCAGGACCGAGTGGGTCATGGCGAGCACGGCGGGGATGCCGGTGGCGGTGAGGCGCGCCGCCACGCTGCCCAGCTCGGCGGGCCGCTGGCCCGCCGGGTCGTTTGATTCGTTGGTTTCTTGAGCGGGGGCCTCGGGGTGTGCGGGGTCCTGGGCGGCAACGGCGGCGGATTGGCAGGCGGAGAGGATGACCAGGGCGACGCGGCGCCGGTGCAGGGTCTCGCCCAGGCGGTGGGCGGGGACGAAGTCGGTGCCGCCCGCGGCGTCCTCGAAGAGGAGGTAGCCGGTGTCGGGCGGGTACTCGCCCGGCCCGCCCTGGTCCTTCTGGACTGACTCGGCGGGGGCGCCGGACTTGCCGCCGGCCGCGTGATGGCGGGCCGGCAGATTGCCCGCGCGGTCGAAGCAGCCGTGGCCGTCGAAATGCAGGCAATCGACGGGCGGCAGGTCGGTGCGGCCCAGCCGGTCGGTGAGGGCCGCGAGGGTGGGCGGGCGCAGGAACTCGCAGGTCACGCGGCCCGGGGCCTCGGCGTCGAGTGCGTCCAGCACGGCGCGCGGGTCCAGGCGCGGGTCGAGGAAGCCGGCGTCCGCGGGGCGGCTGACGACGAAGAGGAGGTGCAGGCGCTCTTTGGGCGCGACCGGGAAGGGCTGGCGCCCGCCGGTCGCCCCGGGAACGCGACGGCGGATGGAGAGTCGTTCGTGAAAGAGGTAGGTCCCGTCCGGCGCCGTCGTGTCGTGGAGCAGTTCCCAGGGGAGCGCGAGCACCGTCGGGTCCAAGGCGCTGATGGTGATGAGCCGGGTCGGCGGCGCGGTGCCGGTGGGGTTCGGGGACTGGGGCTCCGACTCCTGGAAGCGGAAGAAGGCCCGTTTCGCCTGGTCCGCGGCAAAGACGGACGCGAAGAGCCTCTTGCCCAGTTCCGGCAGCCGGGCGCGGATGCGCGCCGCCTCGGTGTCGTCCGGGTCGCCCAGGGCGCGGGCGCCGTAGGTCTCGATGTACCAGGCGATGTCCGCGTGGTCCTTGGGCGTGAAGGGGTCCGCGAAGGGCAGCGGACCGGACGCCAGCCCGTCGAGGCTGACGACCACATGATCGGCGTCGGGGAATTGGAGATTGAGCTCGGCGGCCATCCGGGGGCTCCCTGTGTGATCCGGTTCCGCCGATAGTAAGCCCTTTTGCGGGTGCTGGTGAAGCGGCGGCCTGGGTCCGACCCCGGGGCGTGCGGCGCTTCAGGGCTCGGCCCACTGGGAGCGCCGCACCCCAGTGCGGCGACGGTCTCGCGAGCACACCCAAGGCCGCGGGCGTTGGCGCGGGCGTCGCCGCACTGGGGTGCGGCGCTCCCAGTGCCGGCGCTTGCCGCAGACCCGTAGCCTGGATGGAGCGCAGCGCAATCCAGGTCCGCGCCGCAACCCGCGGATGACTCGTGTATCCGTGGGGGCCGCCCCGGATTGCGCTGCGCTCCATCCGGGCTACGGGGAGGTCACGGCGAAGGTTCCATCTCCGGCCGGGACCCCGTGGGAGCGGTCTTCAGCCGCGACCAGACCTCGCAAGTCGCCTCAGCGTTGCGGGTTACCGCGGCCTCGAGTCGCGGCTGAAGACCGCTCCCACGGTCAGGCCGGGTCGCAGGCGAACGGAGTCACGGATTGCCCTCCAGCCGCCGCAACGCCTCGCGCAGGATGCGGGCGTCGGCCTGATCCTTGGGGCGAACGCCCTGCTTGGTCTTCAAGAGACCCGCCAGGTCCAGTACCGGCACCGCTTCGCCGTCCAGGTCGAGCCAGGCGATATGTCGTTCCAGTTCCGCGAAGCTGATCCCTGCGACCGAGGGCATGATGTCGACCGTGAATTCATCGTTGAGGCGGATCGCGTGCAGATAGTCTCCCTCGAAGGGGTCTGATTCACCGCTCAGGGTCTTGCTCGCGCCATCCGGCAGTTCGGCCAGCGCGGCGATCCAGCGGGCTGAATTTTCGGGATCGGGGGCAACCGCGATGTCGATGTCAACCGTCATCCGGACATAGCCGTTGGCGGCCAGGGCATAGCCGCCGACCAGCACATAGCGCACACGCGCACGGTTGAGCAAGCGGACGGTCGTCTGGACATCCTCCCAGGTGGCGGGACGGGTGTAGTCGTCCGCCGATCCGTCGGCGGCCGGTCCCGGCGCCTGCAACGGCTTAGCGCCGAAGAGTCGCTGCAACCAGTTCGGCTTGCCATTTTTCCCAATCGGCATTGGCGGCCTCGTGTGTCGGGTAGCGAAAGACACCCTTGGGGACCCGGGTGCGGGTCTGCGCCATGGCCTCGCGCCAGGCGATCTCCGCGGGGGTGGGTGGTGCCACCACGCCGATGGGGCGCTGGGTGCGGCGGCCGATGGTTCTGCGGATTGTCATGGGTGACTACCGATGCCTGCAAGCAATCGTTGGGGCTGATCATAACGCCAGGCACCGGCTTTGCGGCAGCCCGTCGCGGCCTGGGGGCCGCTCCTACGCGGTAGGAGCGGCCCCCAGGCCGCGACCAATGCCACTCGCGCGATCGTCGCCAGTATCATGGGCGTCATTCCGGGGGCCGCTCGGGGACCTGGACGCCAAGCTCGGCGGCGACCTGGGTGAGGCGCGGCCAGAGGCCCCACTGGCCGATGGCCTCGATGCGCGACCGGGCGCGGGCCAGGGCCTCGCGCGTCTGGTCCGGGCGGCCCTGGTGGTGGCGCAGGCGGGCCTCCAGCAGGTAAAGCTCGGTCTCGCGGCGGCCGTAGCCGGTGCGGCGGATGATCTCGTGGGCCTGGGCCCAGGCGCGGGCGGCGTCCGGGATGGGGTCGGCGGCGGGTGGGTCGGTTGGGGCGCAGTCGGGGCCTGGTAACCCGCTCCGGTCTAGCTGGTCGTCGTTCCGGCAGGATGCCGGAACCCGGTGCCATGGATGCTCGCTCGGTGCCGGCACGCAGATATCAGGCAAGCCCGAACCGCCTGCGGGCGAGTCCGCGGCGGCCCGCTCGGAGATCGGCGCGGCGGTCGCGGGCGCCGGGGTCGGGCGGGTGAGGCGGTCCAGGTGCAGGTGGCCTTCGAGTAGGGCGCAGTCGGCGAGATAGGTCTGCATGTTGCCGCGGCGGGCGATGGAGAGGGCGGCGTCCAGGTCGGATTGGGCTTGCCCCAAACGGTGCTGATCGCGGTCATTCTGGCCACGGATGATGTGCAGGAGGGGCATGCGGTCGACGCGGTTTGCCCGGCGCATGGTCGCGATTGCCCGGTCCAGGGCAGCGCCGACTTGCGTATGAGATTCGGGGCCCCCTGCGGCTGCGATTGCTTGGCCGATCATGCAGTGGTCGAGTGCCAGGGATAGCAGATGCCCGGTTGGCTCGTCGTACGCCAACGAGGTCCGCGTCCGATTAACAACCGCACGCCGATCGCGCCTATCCTTGGCCTGCTCGAGCAGCAATTGGGCGAAGTCGAATCCCCACAGACCAACAAGGGTCGGATGGCTGGGCGACAGTTCCGCTTCCAGCGCATCCGATTCGGCGAAGGCGCTCGCCGACTCTGCGAACCGACCCTGACCCTGCAGGACCCGGCCGAGGTAACCGAGTGCCACGAGCCTGGAACCTTTGGCCTCGAACGCATCTGCTATCCGGCAGGACGCCTCAATTGACTCCCGCGCAGTCTGCTCGGCCTCAACCCATCGCCCCAGCGGGGTTTGAAGGTCGATGAGGTTGCTCGACGAGCCACAAAACTTATCCCAGTCGCCAGACTCGCGCCAGTGATCCCGCTCCGTCTGTCGCGGCCCCAACGACTCTTCGAGCCGGCCAAGCGACATCAGACAGAAGGCGACGTTGGCAATCAACCAGGTTGCGGCGGGCTCGGGCAGGTCCCCGGTCACTGGCGGCTCGGACCAGCCAGCCGGGAAAAAACCGGCGAGCGCCGACAGGTCCGCCGAGATGGCACCGAGTTGGAACAGGCTATAGTGCTGCTTGACGCGGCGGATGCGGTCCCGAAAGAGCCGTAGCGCGGCTTCATACAACCCCGCCCGGCACCCATGCCCCACCGCGCGGTAGAGCGGCTCCAGCCCATCCAGCCCATCCGGCCACTCCTCCCCCGGCACCAACCGAAACCAGTCGAACAGGCACCGATGCGCCGCCCGCCAGGCATCCGGCCGCTCGACCTCCAACCGGGCGCCGAAGCGCTCGCGCACCAGCGGGTGGGCGTCCAGATCCGGTTCGGCCGCGGCCGGGTCGCAGTCGACCAGCCCCCATTGGCGCAGCCGCGCCAGTGACTCGGCGATAGCCCGGTCGTCCGCGTCGCGCAGGGCTTCCGTCAGCCCGGGGATGGGCGGCTCGGCGGACTTGAGCGCCAGGAGCGCACCCCAGGGGGCCGGGCGGTCGAAGAGCCCCAGGCACTGCACCAATTCCCGGTCCAGGGTCTGACCGCCGTGGGCCAGCTCGGAGTCGAACCAGCCCATGATGGTCGCCGCGTGGATGGGAGCGCGGGCATCCTGCCCGCGCGCGGGCGGGACGCCCCAGGTCCTCGATGCTCTTACGCGCCCCGGCAAGATCCTGCCCGCGCGCGGGCGGGACGCCCGCGCTCCCAGGCCAATCCCACCCCAGGAAGGCGGCGGCGCTGTCGTCCAGGAAGGTGTGGGCGAACTCGGCCGCCAGGGTCAGGGCCAGCGGGTGCCGGTCGCAGCGCTCGGCCAGGGCGTCCAGTTCGTCGGGGCTGCCGGCGACCCCGCGGGACTGGAGCAAGGCGCGGGCGCCGTCGGGGCGCAGGGCATTGAGATCGAACTGGATGAAGCCGGGCCCGTCGGCGATGCCTTGACGCTGCCGTCGATGTCGGGGTCGGTGGACGCCTGTTGCAGCGGCTCCAGTCCGTCCAGCAGCAGGACGATGGGCGCGTCCGCCGGGGCGCGGGCGGCGGTCTGGGCGAGCCGCTCGCCCAGGTCGTAGTCGGATGCCTCGGCCCCGCCGCCGGTGGGCTCCCACCCGAGCCCCGCCAGGGCGGTGAGCAGGAAGCCGCGCGCGCTGGTGCTCTGGTTGCGGCTGCCCTGGGAGTAGAAGGAGTGGCCGACGAAGCGGGTACCGGCGGGCCAGGCGTGGTGTTCGAGCCACCAGCGGGTGAGCGCGGACTTGCCCATGCCGCCGGGGGCGACGCAGAGCAGGACGCCGCGCCGGGCGCCATTTGCGGTGCCGAGTTGGGCGTCGAGCCGGGCCAGTTCGCGCTCGCGGCCGAAGAGGCGGTCGGTGCGGCCGGGCAGGCGCGCGAGGACCTTTGCGAGGCGTTGGGTCAGGTCGTCGGCCGGCTGTTCCGACTGCCGGGTCTCCAGGGTGCCGACGACTGGCTGCGGGGCGGGTCCGGAGTGGGCGGCGCGGTGGCGGCTCAACGCCTTGCCGATCTCCTGCACGACATGCGTATAGGCGAGTGCCTGCGGGCGGAAGGCGCGCATCGGCTTGGCGTCCCGCGGGAGCATCTGGGTGGCGCGGATGAAGTCGATCGCCGGCCAGTTGCAGTGCTGGGTGAGGACGAACAGGATCAGGGTTCCCTGCGCCGCCCGGCGCTCCAGAAAGGCGGGGACCTCGACATCCATGCAGAAGCCCGAGGCGAGGAAGTGCTCCTCGACCAGGAAGATGGCGCCGTCGGCGCGGGCCATGGCGGATTCGATCTCCTCTCGCCACCGGCTGCCGGGTGGAATGGCCCGGTCGGTCCAGGTGCTTACCAGGCCTTGGCGCTGGAGGGTCGCCAGGTGCTTCAGCAGGCGGTCCTTGACCGGCTCGTTTTCGTGCGCGTAGCTGATGAACAGTTCGAGCGGCCGAGCGGGCGGTGCGTCGGACATGGGCCTGTCCTGGTCTCAACATGGGGTGTTGCGGGGGATTGTAACCGACTGGGCTTAGCGCGAGGTCGCTGGTCCGCATAGCGGACCCTATGGCGCGAGATCGCTGGTCCGCACAGCGGACCCTACGGCGCGAGGTCGCCGTAGGGTCCGCTGTGCGGACCGAATCCCGCGCTAACCTCGCGGCGGAAGGTCCGCACAGCGGACCCTACGACCTGCCTCAGGGTCGCAGGTTACCGTAGCGTCCTCCGTGGGAGCGGTCTTCAGCCGCGACCGGGCCTCGCGAGTTGACTCGGCGTCGCGGGTTGCCGCGGCGCCTGGTCGCGGCTGAAGACCGCTCCCGCAGGGTCCGCGCCGGTCCGGGCGCTCAGTCGCCGTCGTCCTGGATCGCGGCAAACAGGGGGTCGAAGACCTGGTGGGCCAGGGCCTCGAAGGTCTGGTCGATGGGGTCGCGCCCACGCAGGGCGGTGCGCACCGCCCAATTCTGCGACTCGCCGGAGCCGCCGCCGAAGCCGCCCTCCCAGGCGTCCCAGGTCTTTTTGTCCCAGCCGGAGCGGGCGAAGGCGCAGGAGGTCTCGGGGTAGAGGGGCAAGGGGGCCGACTGGCCGAACTGGAACAGGGCGAGCAGGTGCTCCAGGTGCCCAAGGGCGCCCTGGACGGGCTCCAGGGTCAGCACGGCAAGCCCGAAGGCGCCGGTGCGCTGGTCCTGGCTCTCGGTGATCAGGGTGCTGCGCGGCTCGACCCCGGCGGGCGCCAGGTGGTTGAGCACCAGGTGCCGCACCCACAGGGCGACCAGGTCCTGGGCGCGCTGCCGGCCGAGCCGCCAGGCGACCCGCCCCCCGCCCGTGACCCCATCCACCCAGCCGACGAGCCGCAGGCCGCCGATGGCGAGCCCCAGGTCCAGGGGCGGGCGCAGGTCCCGCAGATAGGGCGCCAGCCCGTCGCGGAAGGCCGCGACCCGCCCGGCCTGCGCGTCCAGCAGCAGTTCGGCGGCGGCGCCGTGGGGCAGATCGCCGCCGGCCAGCACCAGGGCGCGCGCCTCGCTGTCGGGCCGGCCCTCCCCCGCCAGGGCCAGGAGGCGCTGGCGCAGGCCCCAGCCGGTGAGGCCGTCGAGTACGAAGGGCTCGACCTCGGCCACGGCCGCCTCGTCCTGCGGGGTGCGCAGACCCAGGCCGCGGGTCAGGAACCACTCGGCAGGCAGGCGCAGGAAGCGGATCAGGTCATCGAGTTCCAACTCCGGCACGGGCGCGTCCGTCTCCCGGGCGGCGTCCGGCGCCGCCGTGAGCGGGGCAAAGCAGTCGGAGCCGGGGGTGCGCCCGGCCTGGGCGGCGCGGCACCAGTCGTCCCGGTAGCTCCACAGGCGCGGGTCGGCGCCGTCGAAATAGCGCCGCGAGAAGGGCTGGAGCGGGTGGCGCACCAGCAGACGCTCCAGCAGGTCGACCCCGTCGGTAAAGCGGAAGGCGCCGCGGCAGTAGTCGAGCAGTTCGTCGACCAGCACCGAGGGGACCCGCACCGCGTTGTCGCGCTGGTCGCGGCCCAGATAGGAGAGATAAAGCCGCTCGCGGGCGGACAGCACAGCCTCCAGGAACAGGTGCCGGTCGTCCTCCCGGCGGGCGCGATCGCCGCGGCGCGGGGCGGCGGCCATCAGGTCGAAGCTCAGGGGGCGCTGGTCGCGGGGGAAGTCGATCCCGTTCATGCCGAGCAGGCACAGGACGCGCGCTGGGATGCTGCGCATCGGGACCATGTTGCAGAAGGTGACCCGGCCGGTCAGGAAGCGCTGGGCGGGGGTGGCGGCGTCCAGTACGGCACCGACCTCGGCGCGCAGGATGTCGAGCCCGACCGGGGCCGTGAGGCCGGCCGCGGCGCCGTTGCGCCCGAGTTGGTCGAGCGCGGCGCGCAGGGGTTGGAGCAGGTCCTCCTCGTCCTCGTCCGGCTCGAACAGGTCGGCGAGCAGGCGGTTGACGGCGCCCGCCCAGTCCGCCAGGGTGCGCGGGCGGGCCAGGGCCAGGCGCCAGTGCCCCAGGGTCTCGATCAACTCCTGGAGCCCGCCCAGGGCCAGCGCCTCGGCGCCCTCCAGGTCCGGGTAGGGCAGGACGCCGCGGTAGAGGGTGTCGCCCGGCGGCAGGGCCAGCCCCAGGAACAGGCGCCGCAGGCCGCAGGCCCAGGAGTTGGCGTCCTCGCCCGGCAGGTCCAGGTCGGCGCGCATGGCGGCGTCCAGGCCCCAGCGCACCCCGGTCTCGGTCACCCAGGTGCGGATGCGCGCGAGATCCGCCGGCTCGATCGCGAAGCGCCGGGCGATGGCCGGTACCTCCAGCCAGTCCAGCACCTGCGCCGCCCCCAGGCGGGAGTTGGGCAGCCCGAGCAGTTCCGTGACCGCGCCCAGCAGCGGCTGCTCGGCCGACAGGCGCCGGTCGGCGATGGACCAGGGGATGCGCCGCACGGCCGGCGCGGCACCGAACACCGCGTCGATGTGCGGGGCATAGCTGTCGATGTCCGGGGCCATGCAGATGATCTGCCGGGGCTTGAGCCCCGGCAGCGTCGCGAAGCAGCGCAGCAGCCGGTCGTGCAGGACCTGGACCTCCCGATGGCGCCCGTGGCACGCCTGGACCTGGATCGAGTCGTCCGTCGGGTCGAGCGGGGTGCGGTGCGCCGGGTCCGGGCTGCGCCGGTCGCGCAGGGCCAGGATGTCGCCCTGGATCAGGCCGAGCAGGCAGCCCTGGTCCGGCTCCCGGAAGTCCGGGATCTCGTCCCCGCCCATCTCGATCAGTTGGTCCTGGAAGCCCATGCCCCCGTGGCCCCAGGAGGCGAGCAGCGGGTTGCCGAGATCCAGGAGCGCGGTGCTGTCCGGGGTCCCGGTGACCAGGGCGCGGGCGCGCCCGCGCGCCTGCCGCCCCTCATCGACGATATCGGCCCAATACTGGTCACAGGGGTTCAGCACGAACAGATGGACCGGGATCAGCCCGGCGAGCCCCACCAGGACCCGGCAATAGATGGGCGGGAGCGCGGTGGGGGCGAACACCAGGACGCGCTCCGGCAGGGGCGTGCGGGGCGCAACGCCCTCGGTCAGGGCGCGGTCCAGGCGGGCGAACAGGGCGGCGCGGTGGGGCGTCTGGATCTGCGCGGCCAGCAGGCGCCAGAGGCGGGACTGCCAGTGGTCCTGGTCGGGCTTGAGGCTAGCCCCCTGCTCCCATTCAAGGACCAGTTCGGGGCGATAGACCAGGTATTGGTCGAAGAGGTCCGCCACCCGCCGCGCCAACTGGTAGGTCTTGAGCTCCCGCGGCTCGCCGACCAGGTAGCGGGCGGGCTCGGCAAAGGCGGGGTCCGCGACCAGTTGCGGCAGCCAGGCGAAGATCCGCCACACCAGGCGGTCCTTGTCCCAGTCCGATTGGGGCGGCAGGTCCGCGAACCAGCACCCGAGCAGGTCCCAGACGAGGCGCGCCGGCAGCGGAAAGCGCAGATTGGCCGCGATCCCGGTCCGCTGCGCCAGCCCCTGCGCCAGCCAGCGCGCCATCCCCTGGTTCTGGGCGACCAGAAACTCCTCGCCGAAGGGGTCCGCGGGCGGCCGGTCGAGCACCGCGACCAGGTGGTCCAGCAGGACCTCGAGGCGGTTGCTGTGGTAGATCTCAAGCATGGGGTGGGCGGACCTGGTGGCGACAAGGGCGGCGACGCGGGGGCCATTGTCACCGCAGGGGGACCCATTGCGCGAGTCCTCAGGCAACCGGCCGCGGGGTGCGATCAGAACTGATGTAGTGACCGAGATCGCGGGTACGTTGTCGTTGTCGTTGTCGTTGTCGTAATCGAATAATCCGACCACGATTACGACAACGACAACGACAACGACGCCCGGTCCGTGAGAACGTCCGGGCGCTGTCGCTGTAGGGTACGCATCGCGTGCCCGGCTCCGGCGGGCGTCGCAGCTTAGCTGGCAGGCGACGCCTCCCCTAGCGCGGCGTGGAGCGGCCCGGGGCCTTGGCCTATACTAGCGGCCTTTCGCCCACCGTTGCCGCGTCGGCGCGAACCCGCAGGCACTTGAGACCCCATGAACCCTGCCCTCGGGCTGCTGCAGCCCTACCCGTTCGAGAAGCTCAGTCAACTCAAGGCCGGCCTCACGCCGCCGTCCGACCGGACGCCGCTCGCGCTCTATATCGGTGAGCCGCGGCATCCGACCCCGGCGCTGATCACCGAGGCCCTGATCGCCCACCTGCACGGTCTGTGCGTGTACCCGACGACCCGTGGGCAGCCGGCGCTGCGCGAGACCATTGCCCGCTGGCTGACCGCACGCTTCGCGCTGCCCGCGGGGCTCCTGGACCCGGAGCGCCACATACTCCCGGTCAACGGGACCCGCGAGGCCCTGTTCGCGCTGGCCCAGGCGGTGGTGGACCCTGGCCGCTCGCCGCTGGTGTTGATGCCGAACCCCTTCTATCAGATCTACGAGGGCGCGGCCCTGCTCGCCGGGGCCCAGCCGCATTTCCTGCCCTGCCGGCCGGAGCACGGCTTCATCCCGGACTTCGCCGCGGTGGACGCGGCCACCTGGGAGCGCTGCCAGTTGCTCTATATCTGCTCGCCGGGCAACCCGAGCGGGGCCCTGCTCGATCTTCCGACCCTGACCCGACTGATCGAGTTGGCGCAGACCCACGACTTTGTGATCGCCGCCGACGAGTGCTACGCGGAGCTCTATCTGGACGAGTCCGCCCCGCCCCCGGGGCTGCTCCAGGCGGCCGCGGCCATGGGCAACCAGGCATTTAAGCACTGCATCTGCTTCCACAGCCTGTCCAAGCGCTCCAATGCGCCGGGCCTGCGCTCCGGATTCGTCGCCGGGGACGCGGACCTGATCGAGCGCTTCTTTCAGTATCGCACCTATCACGGCTGCGCCATGCCGCTGCCGACCCAGAGCGCGAGCGCCGCCGCCTGGTCGGACGAGGCCCATGTGCGCGCCAACCGCACCCTGTATCGTGAGAAGTTCGCCGCGGTGGTCCGGATCCTGGACCCGGTGCTGCCGGTCACGGCCCCGCCCGCCGGTTTCTATCTGTGGCCGCACACGCCGATCCCGGACACCGAGTTCGTCCGCCGCCTCTTTGCCGAAGAGGCGGTGACCCTGCTGCCGGGGAGCTTCCTGTCGCGCACCGTGGATGGCTACAACCCGGGCGCCGACCGGGTGCGCCTCGCCCTGGTGCCGCCGCTCGACGAGTGCATCGAGGCGGCGTGGCGCATCCGCGGCTTTGTCGAGCGCCTTTAACCTGGAAAGAGCAATTATCCACAGATGAACACAGATGAACACAGATGATTCATTGACTTGCGCTTAGCCGGGGACTCACCTTGCCGGTGATTGTGACAATAGCGATATCTTCATTTGCGTTCGTTTGCGTTCATTTGCGGCTTTATTTTCTTTCTTTCAGTTCATTTACCTACATCCAACCGGAGCCATCCATGAGCGACACCCAAGCCATCATCGTCGAGGCCTTCGCGCGCCGTGCCGACATCAACCCCCGCAATGTCGAGACCCACGTCCATGACGCCGTCATGGAGGTGATCGAGCGTCTGGACCGCGGTGAACTGCGGGTGGCGGAAAAGCGCGACGGGGACTGGGTGGTGAACGAGTGGATCAAGATGGCCGTGCTCCTGTCCTTCCGCATCGAGGACAACAGCTTCATGAAGGGCGGCTTTACCAATTATTACGACAAGGTCCCGTCCAAGTTCGCCGACACCAACTCGCGGGAATTCCGCGAATCCGGGGTGCGCGTGGTACCGCCGGCCGCGGCCCGGCGCGGCGCCTACATTGCCCCCTCCTGCGTGCTGATGCCGTCCTATGTAAACATCGGGGCCTATGTGGACTCCGGCACCATGGTCGACACCTGGGCGACGGTCGGTTCCTGCGCCCAGATCGGCAAGAACGTACACCTCTCGGGCGGGGTGGGCATCGGCGGCGTGCTGGAACCGGTCCAGGCCGCGCCTACCATCATTGAAGACAACTGCTTCATCGGCGCCCGCTCCGAGGTGGTGGAGGGCGTCATCGTCGGCGCCGGGGCCGTGCTCTCCATGGGCGTCTTCATCGGCCAGAGCACCAAGATCTATAACCGCCAGACCGGCGAAATCCTCTACGGACGGGTCCCGCCCGGCGCCGTGGTGGTCCCCGGCAACCTGCCGGCCAAGGACGGCAGCCACAGCCTCTACTGCGCCGTGATCATCAAGCAGGTGGATGAGCAGACCCGGGGCAAGGTCGGGATCAATGAGTTGTTGCGTGATATCTGAGCGGGCGGCCTGGGATAGGGGATAGGTAACGCGTCAAGAACAAGTTAAACACAAGCACCATCGTTGTCGTTGTCGTTGTCGTTGTCGTTGTCGTAATCGTAGTCGTAGTCGGACAGGCGACCCACTTTTGGGTGCGAGAGAATCCGGGGCACGACGATAACCTCGATTACGACAACGACAACGACGTAAGAGCATTCTCTTAATGCACTTGTTTAACTTATCAGTGAACCGTTCTTGGGGATAGGTGGGATAGGATGATGGTCATTTACGGCATCGCGAGCTGCGACACGATGAAGAAGGCCAGGCGCTGGCTGGGCGACCATGGTGTCGCCTACCGCTTCCACGACTATCGCCGCGACGGACTCGACGAGGCCCGGTTGCGCGCCTGGGTCGCGGAACTGGGCTGGGAGGCCCTCATCAACCGCCGGGGTACGACCTGGCGCACCCTGCCGCCGGCCGTGCGCGACGGCATCGACCAGGAAGCGGCCATACGCGTTATGCTGGAGCATCCCGCCGTGATCCGCCGTCCCCTGCTCGACACCGGCACGGCACGCCTGCTCGGGTTCTCCGAGTCCACCTACGCGGAGCTGCTCGGCTGATGTCTGCGACCCTCGAACTCGCCCGCGAACTGATCCGCCGGCCCTCCCTTACCCCCGCCGACGCGGGCTGTCAGGACCTGCTGGCCGCCCGGCTGGCCGCCCTCGGCTTCCGGATCGAGCCCATGCCGTTCGGCGCGGTCAGCAACCTCTGGGCGCGGCGCGGCCAGGCCAGCCCCCTGTTCTGCTTCGCCGGCCACACCGACGTGGTGCCGACCGGACCGGCCGCGGACTGGGCGAGCGAACCCTTTGAGCCGGACGTTCGCAACGGGCTGCTGTACGGCCGCGGTGCCGCGGACATGAAGGGCTCCATCGCGGCCATGGTTACCGCCGTGGAGGGGTTCGTCGCGGCCCACCCGGACCATCGGGGCTCCATCGCCTTTCTCATCACCAGCGATGAGGAGGGCCTGGCCACCGAGGGCACCGTCAAGGTGGTGGAGCGCCTCGAGTCCCGGGGCGAGCACATCGACTGGTGCCTGGTCGGCGAGCCCTCGTGCCGGGAGCGCCTCGGCGACCAGATCAAGGTCGGGCGCCGCGGCAGCCTCACCGGGCTCCTGACGGTGCACGGCAAACAGGGCCATGTCGCCTATCCCCTGTTGGCCGACAACCCCTTCCACGCCGCCGCCCCGGCCCTGGCCGCCCTGTGCACAGAGGTCTGGGACCAGGGCAACGCCCGGTTCCCGCCGACCAGCCTGCAAGTCGTCAACCTGACCATGGGCACCGGCGCGGACAACGTGATTGCCGGCCACCTGAGCGCCCAGTTCAACCTGCGCTTCTCCACCGAACTGACCCCGGAGGTCATAGCGCAGCGGGTGCGCGCCATCCTGGACACCGGCGGCTTCGCCTACGACCTGACCTGGCGCCTCTCCGGCCACCCCTTCCTGACCCCGGAGGGCGAACTGGTGGCCGCCACCCGGGCGGCGATCACCGCGATCACGGGGATTGACACCGAGGCCTCGACCAGCGGCGGCACCTCCGACGGACGCTTCATCGCCCCGACCGGTGCCCAGGTGGTCGAGTTCGGGCCGCTCAACACCAGCATTCACCAAGTGGACGAGTGTGTCGCGGTGGCGGACCTGGAAGATCTATCCAAGATATATGAAGTCATTTTGAAGTCGCTCTTGGGGTGACTCGACACCGATACCTTACCGAATCAAACCAGGGGCGGCCGCAGCCATGAACGAACTGCTCGCAAGACTAACCAATCTGAGCTATGAAGTATTTGGGGTATTATTACCTGGAATCGTTGTGAGCTTGTTTCTGCTGCTCTCCTGGATTGCGCTGGGCTCCTTAGCGCCGGTGTGGAGCTTTCACACACTTCCTGAGTTCACAATAGTTGGATTGCGAAACCTTTTTGATGCGCTTAGCCTTGCCAGCGGAATAGGCGTGTCCATACCTTTGATTGCCATCTGGTATTTCCTTGGACACATTCTGCTCTGGATCGGACGGTCGGGGCCGTCAGTACATGGACGGGGTGACAACTGGGCCACGAGGGTGGCGCTCACACTTGTTCTTCGCATTCCCAAACCCTTGCATTCGTTCGACCCGAGACTTCGGCCGCTCTTTGAGGCAGTACGTAAAGAATTCGCGTCAAGCGGCGTAGACCTTGAGTGGCGTCATTTCTACCCGGTCGTCAAGAGCTTCCTATCTCGGGAGTTGGCGTCATCCTTGGTTGCAACATACCAGAATAAGTATACATTTCACAGATCAGTGGCAACTGCCAGCGCGGTTTTATTTTGGATTTCTGTTCTCACTCTGATTGGCGCGCTCATCACGTTTTGGGCAAACGGTTCCCAGCCCAATTGGTTACTTCTGATATTTCTTCTCGGCGGCTCAGTGCTGATTGCTTGGGGCTTCTCCGGAAGCTATATGTATCACTGGGAAATGTTCGGGAACACGATCATCACCGAAGCCTACTCACTCATCTATGGTCCAAAACATGACGACTCTTCTGACCCAAAGCCTGGTGATCATTGACATCGAAACAACGGGGGCCAACCCAATTCGTAACGATGTCCTTGCGGTCGGGCTGGTTCCACTCAACGATGCCACGCGTTCGTTCGTCGTTTATGTACGTCCGCCCGCCCCGCAATGGAACCCGTTTGCACAAGCCAACTTCCAAAAATTCGCTGAGACATGGGAATCACAGGCAGTATCCCCCGTAGCAGCCTGCGCTGCTATTGAAGGTTATCTCGCGCAGGAATTCCATGGAGAGGTCGTAACCCCCATCGGGCACAACATCGGCTTCGACGTAGCGTTTCTGCGGAAATTGGCTTTTCTCGGGGGCAGAGACGAATTGGAAGCGGTATCCCGCCGCGCATTAGACACGCACACCATGTTATACTTGCTATTCCTGCAAGGTAGAATTCCGTCGTCTGCCCTAAGTTCAGATGGCGCGTTTGAGCACTTTGGAATTGCTGTCGCCTCGCACGCACGGCACACCGCATTAGGCGATGCGCTTGCTACCCGTGAGTTGGTAATCAAGCTTCTGGATATGCTGGGCGCACCATTTCTCCCTCTCGCGCCCTCAAGCAGGGTGGAGGTTCGCGCGCATTCGTTAACAAGAGACTAAGACACCGATTGAAATCTTCCATCTTGCCTTAATCCGCAATGATCGAGATCCGACCCGCCACCGACGCTGACCGCCCCCAGATCATCGCCCGCATCGCCGAGGTCTTCGGGCCCGAGCCCGCGGCGCGCGCCGAGCGCCTGTGGGATTGGCAGTGGCACCAGGACCCGCGGCTGCCGACCCCGGGTTATCGGGGGATCGTCGCTGCGTGGCGCGGCGAGATCATCGGCAATTTGGGCACCATTCCCGCCGGACTGCATATCGGCGGGGAGCCGGTGAACGCTTGCTGGCTGGTGGATGTGCTGGTGCACTGGGGCCTGACGCGCCAGGCGCTGAAGGAGCACCGGCGCCAGGCCCCGACCGCCGGACCCGACCTCTCGCGGGGGATTGCCGCGGCCCTGTTCGAGCACCCCGCCGCGAGTCGGATCCAATTCGGCAAGCACATTTCCGACCCCATGACGACGATCCTGGAGCGGGTCGGCTTTACGGCCGCCGCGGGCAGCGGGTCCATGCACCGGCGGGTCTCGCTGCGGCATACCCTGCAACGGTCCCTAGGGGTGCCGCTCGGCCGCCTGCTCGGCGCGGCGGCCGACCTGGGACTGCCCCTTGGCCCCCGTCCGCGGCTGCCGCTGGA
The DNA here is from genome assembly GCF_002813775.1 of Candidatus Thiodictyon syntrophicum. Classification (NCBI taxonomy): domain Bacteria; kingdom Pseudomonadati; phylum Pseudomonadota; class Gammaproteobacteria; order Chromatiales; family Chromatiaceae; genus Thiodictyon; species Candidatus Thiodictyon syntrophicum. The sequence continues at coordinate 2,536,618 of NZ_CP020370.1, read as the reverse complement.
GGTACTGGAGGGTGGCTTCGACGGGCGTTTCGATCGCCTCTGGGAGGAGGTCCGGGGCCAGTACCCGGCGATCTGTCGGCGCGATGCCGCGACCCTGAACTGGCGATATCGCCGCCACCCGCTCAACGACTATCAGGTCATCACCGTCGGCAACAGGGAGCGTCTGCGCGGCTATTGCGTCCTGCTCACCTATGACAAGGGGCGGCGGCGCTGGGCCAAGCTCGTGGACCTGTTGACCGCGCCGAGGGACCCCGCGGCGCTCCGCGCCCTGATCGGCGGGGCCTTGTACCGGCTGCGCGCGCAGCGGGCCGAGCGGGTGGAGACCTTCGCCTGCGGGGACGGGATCGCGGCCTGCCTGGGGTCCATGGGCTTCGGCCCGCGGCTCACCAAGTCCGGTCGGGCCCAGCCGCTGCTGATCCGCGCCCTCCCGTCGGCCGGCGCCGGGCTCTATGTTACCCAAGGCGACGGAGACGGCGGATGAAGGCGCTGCGACACCTCCATCAGCGCCTCGCCCGCGCCTGGCAAAAGCGCCGCGATGAACACGACGAGCGGACCCACTGGCCCCAGTGGTTTCTACTCGCCGGCGAGTGTGAGCGCAACGCCTGGTGCACCCCGGACCCGGCAGGCCTGACCCCGCTCTATCCCCCGGCGGACTGCTTCTGGGCCGACCCCTTCGCCTGGTCGCAGGCCGGGCGGCGCTTCATCTTCATGGAGGAATACCCCTTCCACACCGGGCGCGGACGGATCAGCGCCCTGGAACTGGGGGCGGACCTGAACCCCCTGGGGCCGGCGGTGCCGGTCCTGGACGAGGACCGCCACCTCTCCTACCCCTTCCTGTTCAGCTTTCAGGGCGACCTCTACATGGTCCCCGAGTCCGCCGCCGCACGCCGGGTCGACCTCTACCGCTGCCACAATTTCCCCTTCGGTTGGACCCGGGCCGGCACCCTGCTCGACGGCCTCCAGGCGGCCGATGCCACCCTGTTCGAGCACCAGGGCCGCTGGTGGCTCTTGTGCAGTGCCCGCCAGGGCCGGGCGCGGATCAACGACTCACTCTTCGCCTTCCACGCCGAGTCCCCGCTCAGTGACCGCTGGACCCCTCATCCCGGCAACCCACTGGTGCGCGACTATGTCGGCGCGCGCCCCGCGGGCCGGGTCTTCGTCGACCAGGCGGGCCGACTGCTGCGCCCGGCCCAGGTCTCGGTGCCCCGCTACGGCTTTGGCCTGGCGCTCAACGAGGTCCTGGAACTGACCCCGAAGCGGTTTCGGGAAAGGCCCATCTGGCAGGCGAACGCGGCGGCGAGCAGCGACTGGCGCGCCCTGCACCATCTGGATTGGCACGACGGGCGGATGGTGATGGACGCGCAGCGGCTGATCCCGCGGCCCAGCGCCGCGGCTGGCCAAGTAGTCCCGGATGGGTAGAGCGCAGCGAAACCCATCCCTTGCGCCACCCCTAAATGCCCCAGATCTCGATCCCAACCCCCCGGAATTGCTCGCTGCGACGAAACACCTTCTCGCTCCAGGCCCGCGCGCTGCGGTCGAAGATCAGCAGATGGGCCTCATCCGCGCCGCAGCGGTCCCGATACTCGTAGATCTGCGCCAAACCCGCGGCGATCGTCTGCGCGAGCCCCTTGTGCAGGATCTTCAGTTCCAGCACCGCCTTCTGCACCTGGCCTGAGCCATAGGGCCAGAGGATGAAGAGGTCGGTGCGCATCCGCCCCAGGCCGTATTCGCGCTCGATGCGTCCGCCGCCATTGACGATGCGCTGCAGGAAGGCTTGGAGCAGCAGTTGCGGACCGGCCTCCTTGTAGTCGAAGCGCTCGATCCAATGCTCGGAATGCTCGCGGAAGAAGACCTGGAAAGCAGCGATCAGTTTGGGCAGATCCAGGCGGCCGTCGGGGGCAATGTACCAAGCGGGCTGCTCGGTGATGGTGAGGCTGGTGGTATAGGTCAACTCCCGGGGGATGACCTCGCGGTAAATCGGATTGGCGATCTCGAGCTGGCCGTCGGTGGTGATGAGACCGAGATCACGGACATATTGCACGTCATCCACCGGCAACTGACCCGGCGCGTTGTCGCCGGCCAGAATGGGGGCGATAACGCGCCGCACCCGCGGCTCGCGCAACTTGTCGGCGAGCTGATCGAGGTGGGTGTCGCGGCGCGCAATCAGGGTCTCCTTGGCCTGCTCGACCAGCGCGGCGGTAATCGTGACCGCCCGGTTGCGGGTGGTCGGGTCGCGGAAACAGAGCTGGTAGCCCAGGGCATTGACCAGCCAGGGCTGGCCGCGGGTCAGATCCCAAATCAGGGCAATGGCCTGCGGGCTGAAGGACTGACCGGTCTCGGCGGTGTGCTGGCGGTAGAGGGAGGCGACGTCCGCAGCCGTGAAGTTGCCCAGGCGAATCGATTCGGCCTTGATGTTGAAAGCGCTGCCGCCGGTGATAATCTCCTGGGAGCGGGCAGAGTGGATGCGGTAGTCGCGTACGTCGCGTACCCCGCACAGGACCACGGTCTGGGGGAAGGCGGCGGGGCGCTTGGCATAGCCGGCGCGCAGTTGGCGCAGCACGGCGATCAGGGTGTCCCCGATCAACGCGTCGATTTCGTCGATCAGGAGCACCAAGGGCCGGTCGCTGTGCATGGCCCAGCGGCTAAGCACCTCACCAAAGGCGTCGTAGGCGCCCGCCTCCGCCAGGACCCCGGGCCAGATCTCGCCCGGATAGGGGTCGCCCGCGATGTGCCGCGCCCAACTCCCCAATCCGCTCAGGATCGCCTGCATTGCCCCGGCCACGTCCTCACGCGCCGCCTGGGCCGGCTCGACGTTGATGTAGACGCAGTGGTAACGCTCCCCGCTGTTCAAATGGTGCGCCAGGGCCAGTAGCGACGATGTTTTGCCGGTCTGGCGCGGGGCGTGGAGGATGAAATAGCGGTGCTGCCCGATCAGGGACTCGATCGCATCAAGGTCGATCCGGTGGAGCGGGTCCAGGCAATAATGGTCGGCGCAGTTGACTGGACCGGCATTGTTAAAGAATCGCATGGAGTAATCCTCCGATCTGCTGGTCCAGCAGTTGTTCAGCTGCATTTCTGGACGCATCCAGATCAAAGGTAGCGACCTGGAGCGCAATGTCTGCCCCCGCTGGGGAGCAATAGCTGAACCGGGGAAGGGTCCAGTCTTTCATTTCGGGGTGGTAAGGATAGATCAGCGTCAAACGTTTGCAACCGTAGGTGTAGCCATAGGCGAGCAACTGGTAGAGATCCGCCTGGGCAATACCGGCCTTGTGCTCATCCTGGGAGGGCGACAGCCGTTTCCACTTGGTATCCAGGATGGCGATCAACGTCTCATCCAGCCATAGACAGAGGTCCGGTATCATCATGAAGCGTCCGGTATCGGATGCATCCGTTACCAGCGGTCGTATCGGCCGCTCACGGGTCAGACGCAGGCGCGACCGCAGCGGATGCCACCGGATGGCCGCCTCCAGGGCTATCGCGACGGTCTCCTGAAAGAGCCGGTTCATGTCGAAGATCAGACCCAGGCCCTCCTGCGGACCGCCATGAACGTCGGGACCCAACAGGCGCAGGAGCCAGGACGCCATCAACAGGAGGCGATCGTAACGCTGCACGAGTCGGTGCTGCGGGAGTCGAGTCCTTAGCGCTTCGTCCGGCATAAGTTGCCCAACGTCGGCCAGGGCCAAGGCGAGTTGATCGGCCTGGATCCTGAGCCTGGAACCGACCGGGAGCCGGACTTGGGCAAGGACGAGCGCGGCGCAAACCACTCGGTTGAAATCGTTGTCGATCGTGAGTTCGTCGAAGACGCAGTGCAGTCGATGGGCCGCGGCACGTCCACGCCGCACTTGCTCGCTGAGATTGAGTCGTCCTCTTAGTCGGGTCAGCCGGTCCTCCTGATCGACATAGGATTTGATCCAACCCTGCCGTAACTGACGCCGGCCTTCCTCCAGGTAGGCGCGGATTACGACCGTGAGCAGGTCATCGGCGAGGTTGCTGCGGACCGGGCCGTCCAGCCAGATCGGGATATCGAAACAGGCGGCGAGCATCCGCACCAACGCGCCCCGGTCGGGCAGCGGTCCCTCAAGGTCGTAAATCTTCGGCAGGATTTCCAAGGTCCATTGACCCGCCTGAATCAAGCCGCAGTGGGAGCCGGTGCGCAGCCCCTCGTGGACTGGCGTCAGCACGCCGCTCGGCAGCATCGGGATGCGGGCGAGATAGGCCGCGTGGGCCGCGCGCGACAATGGCCCCTTGGGTGCGAGCAGAATGGTTTGGTGCTCGCGAACGACGAGGTGATGACCGCTCAAGCGAGTAGACCGAGATACATCGCCTGAGTGAACTCCGAGACCAAGCGGTGACGCAGCAAGACCTCAGATCGGCGGGTCGCGTACGCCTCCCAGCCCTTGCCGAACACCTGCCCCGGGCTCAACTCCATGGTGGTGACGAACTCGCTCCGCCCGAGCGTGCGATTGACGAGCACCAGGGCGATTTGGCCCCAATCGTCGTGGAAGTACTCGACAAGCAGCGGCAGAACGTGTTCCGCAAACACCCGGTCGAGGTCGGCCAGCGTTGCGACGCCCATGAAATAGGCGTGACCAAGCCGGTGGTCTCTATCGGCCAGCAGTTCGATCCTTTCATTCAGGGTCTTGAGGAGTGCGGCCACGTCGATCCCCTCGACATCCCTGGGCAGCAGGTCCGGGTCCGGGCCGATTTCCTCGAACTGGAAGCGGCGGCGCAGCGCCGTGTCCAGCAAGGCGATGGAGCGGTCCGCACTGTTCATGGTGGCGTAGAGGTCGAGATTGGCTGGCACGCCGAACGACAGCCGGGAGTAGGGAAGGATCAGGTGTATACCGCATTGGCCATCGTCAGCCCGAATCCGCTTATCCGGCTCGATCAGGGTGATCAGCTCGCCCAGCACCTTGGCGATATTGGCCCGGTTGATCTCGTCGATGAATAGGGCATAACGCTCCCTCGGGTGTTTTTCAGCCAGCTCGCAGATCTCTCGAAAGATGCCGGGTTTAACCTCGTACCTGAGTTCCTTGGTGGTCTCGTCGACAATGGGGCGCAACCCTTCGACGAACTCCTCGTAGCTCATGGAGGGGTGGAAGGTAATGAAGCGATAGCGAGCCCCTCGCTCGTCCCGATACTTGGGCATCAGCGTCTGCTGTAGTCTATAGGTCTTTCCGCATCCAGGCGGACCGTAATAGATGCGGTTTACTGAGGTGTCGGTGTTGATCGCGGTCATGACACCGTCCTCAGGGTTCACAGGGACGGAACCCGGGCCGCCGGACGGCTGATCTTCCTCTTGGGCCTTCTTCCGATAGTGAGCCTCCAGCGCGTCCAGCGGCTGCGGAACCCCATTGAATATCCAAGGGATAGCCGTCTGGTCTTGGATGCGCTCAATGGTTGTGCGGTAGGTGTACTGATAGATGGTTACCGGCTCAAAGTCGGCGTCCCACTCGACCGTGAGGTTATGCCCATCGTCCGCGTTGTTGGTGACGGTGCCGACGGCCTTGATATCCATGCAGGAGACGCTGCATCCGTGACCGTCGAAGGGCAGATTGTATTTTCTTGTGTATGAATTCTTAATGGCCACCCGATCGCCTGTACGTACCTGCTTCACCTTTTCTTCGTACTGATCCTCAAACCCATTCTCCCAGCGACCTTCGGTGACGAAGGTTTGGGTCATGTCGTCACTATTGTCCCAGTAGGCGCCCAGGACCCAATACTGCCGATTCGTGTCGTCCTGGCTGTAATTCACGTCGCCGACCCAGATCAGGGTTTGTACGTCGATCAGGTCCCGCGGTCCGAGTCCCGCTGCCGTCATGGCGTCGCGCAGGCCGAACAGCCAGGACTGGACGGATAGATAGTCCTCGCCGGTCAAGGCGCGGTTGGGCATGGGCTCATGGCCGAATGCCTTTAGGGCGCGATTGAATTCCCTGGTCTTGATGATGACGTGCCGGCTCGGGTCCGATACCATGAGCAGGAGACTGGTGACGCTGCGCGACATCGCCGACCAACCCGTGGCCGGGGCACTGTCCGCGAGCAGCGCCCGCAGGCCTGGCACGAACCGGTCCACACGCCCCACGAGTGGCTCATCACCGTACAGCAAGTCCGCGGTCAGGATGGCGAATCTGACCCGGTCGCTCGCGGTGAGCTTTTGCAAGGGTCCGGTGTAACGATAGCCGACGAGATACTGCGGAGCGCCGTTACTCAACTTACGAGTAAACAGGGTGATGACATCAGCACCGGTCTGGGCCAGGGCGCCCTCGTCGTTGGGCAGCGCCTTGAGCGAAGGGGCAACCTCGTTCTGGAAGACCTCAACCAGTTCGATCTTGTCTCTCCGCTCCTCCGCGTCGAGATCCTTGCTTCCTTCGCCGAAAGTCACGAAGGTCGGAAACGCGGCCCGCAGGCGACTTAGGTACTGATTCAATGCGTCTTGCATGGCAGGGTTTGGTTCATTGCTGTGTGTCCTGGCGAAGGGCCCCTCTGGGTGGCTTGCACGAGCCCGTCTGTCTAACTGATAGAGTAACGCAAGAAAGGTCTGGGAAGGGAATCGAATGACGCCCTACATCCCCCAGACCTCGATCGCAACCCCCTGGAATTGCTCGCTACGCCGAAAGACCTTCTCGCTCCAGGCCCGCTCGCTGCGGTCGAAGATCAGCAGATGGGCCTCATCGGCGGCACAGCGGTCCCGATATTCATAGGTCTGCGCCAACCCCGCGGCGATCGTCCGGGCAAGCCCCTTGTGCAGTATCTTCAGTTCCATCACCGCCTTCTGCACCTGACCGACGCCATAGGGCCACAGGATCAAGAGATCGGTCCGCATCCGCCCCAGCCCGTATTCGCGCTCGATAGGCCCGCCGCCATTGACGATACGCTGCAGAAAGGCCTGGAGCAGTAATTGGGGGCCGGCCTCCTTGTAGTCGAAGCGCTCGATCCAGTGCTCGGAGTGCTCGCGGAAGAAGACCTGGAAGGCGGCCAGCAGTTTGGGCAGATTGAGGCGCCCGTCGGGGCCGATGAACCAGGCGCTTTGGTACTGCGCCTCGAAATCGATCTGTTGCACCGCGGTCAGTTGCCGAGGAATGATCTCACGATAGATGGGATTGGCAATCGCAAGCACCCCGGACGCGCGGCCGACCAGGCCCAGATCGGTGACGTATTGCACATCGTCCTCATGGGCCGACTGCTGGACCTCGCCCCCGGTGAGCATCGGCTCGACGATCCGTCTCACCCGCGGCTCGCGGAGCTTATCGGCGAGTTGGTCGAGGTGCGTGTCGCGGCGTGCGATCAGGACCTCCTTGGCCTGCTCCACCAATTCGACGGTGATGGTGACGGAACGCTCGCGGGTGATCGGATTACGGAAACAGAGCTGGTAGCCCAGCGCATTCACCAGCCAGGGCTGACCGCGCGTCAGGTCCCAGATCAGGGCGAGGGCCTCGGCCGTGAAGGCCTGACCGGTCTCCTCGGTATGCTGGCGGTAGAGGGTGGCCACATCGGCGGCCGTGAAGTTGCCCAGTCGGATCGACTCGGCCTTGATGTTGAAGGCACTGCCGCCGGTGATGATCTCCTGGGAGCGCGCAGAGTGGATGCGGTAGTCACGCACGTCGCGCACGCCGCACAGAACCACAGTCTGGGGGAAGGCACCGGGGCGCTTGTCGTAGCCGGCACGCAGTTGGCGCAGCACGGCCACCAGGCTGTCGCCGATCAGTGCGTCGATCTCGTCGATCAGGAGCACGAGCGGCCGGTCACTGTGCGCGGCCCAGCGGGTGAGGATCTCGGTGAAGGCCCGCTCAGCGCCGCTTTGCTCAAGGATCTCGACCCAGTGCCGGTCCAGCCAGTCGTCGTGCAGGTGGGTCCTGGCCCGCGAGGCGACCTCGCCCAGGATGGCACGTATCGCCCGGCCGACATCTTCCCGGGCACTCTGGGCCATCTCGACGTTGATGTTGAAAAATCGCATGGGCTGCTCCTGCCAAGGGTTCGTCGCCAAGGATAGACCGCCGCAGCGGGAAGCGCGCGCGGTCTTTGCATTGAGTACGCCTTTGCGGTTCCAATGACGGGTCTGATGTTCGATGCGACCGGGGCCAGACCCCGCGGGGGTGTGCGTTGGTCGAGGCCTTGACCCTGATCCTGATCTGTCAATTTGCCGGGGAGGTGGCGGTGCTGGTCACCGGCCTGCCGGTGCCCGGCCCGGTGCTGGGGATGCTGTTGCTGCTCGCCTGGCTGTGGTGCAGCGGCGGGGTCTCCGAGCGGGTCGGGCGGACGGCGGATACGCTGCTGGCGAATCTGTCGCTGTTGTTCGTCCCGGCCGGGGTGGGGGTCATGATCCATTGGGAGCGGGTCCGCGATCAGTGGGCGGCGATCACCACGGCCCTCATCCTGGGCACCCTGATCACGCTGGCGGTCACGGCCCTGACCATGGCGGGGATGCAGCGCCTGCTGGCCCGGCGCCGGGAGGGCGGCGATGAATGACCGGCCGCTGACCGAGATTTGGGTCTATCTGTCGGCCTCGCCGCTGCTGTGGCTGACCGCGACCCTGGTCTGCTATCTGGCGGCGCTCAAGGTCTATCGCCTGGGCGGGGAGAGCCCGCTGTTGAACCCGGTGGCGATCACCGTGGCCCTGCTGATCGGGCTGCTTCAACTCACGGGGACCCGCTACCAGACCTATTTCGACGGCGCTCAGTTCGTCCACTTCCTGCTCGGCCCGGCCACCGTCGCACTCGCCATCCCGCTCTACCGGCAGCGCGAGCGGCTGCGGGCCCTGGCCCTGCCGATCCTGGTCGCCCTGCTGGTCGGGGTGGTAACGGCCGCGCTCTCCGCCGTCGGGCTGGGGGTCCTGTGCGGGGCGGACCCGGTGACCCTGATCTCGCTCGCCCCCAAGTCGGCGACCGCGCCGGTCGCCATGGGCATCAGCGAAAAGCTCGGGGGGCTGCCGTCCCTGACCGCCGTGCTGGTGGTCAGCACCGGGATCGTCGGGGCCGTGCTCGGCCCCGGGCTGTTGCGGCTCCTGGGGTGCCGCGACGACGCGGTGAAGGGCTTTGCCATGGGCCTGAGCGCACACGGGATCGGGACTGCCCGGGCCTTTCAGGTGAGCCCGGTGATGGGTGCCTTTTCCGGCCTCGCCATGGCCCTGTCGGCCTTTGCCACGGCGCTGCTGCTGCCGCCGCTGCTGCGCTGGATCGGGCTGGTCGGCGCGGGGTAAGCCGGGTCCGCGAGTTAGGATGCCCCTGACGGCCCGGTTACACTTGAAGGTCCAAGTGGCCGGTTGGAAATTAGACAGGATTAACAGGATTTTTCAGGATTAACAGGATAAGAACGTTGCGATTGCCGTCATCGGCACGTCCGGAAATCCTGTCAATCCTGCGAAATCCTGTTAATCCTGTCCATTTTTAACGAGCCGGCACGGTCCTTGATGCTGACTTTGTGGCCGCTGATTCGTCGGTCTAAGGCGAAGTCTCGTTAGAACTGGGGCGCTTGCCCTCGCCTTCATCAGGCACCACGTCGAGCCGCTCGATACTCAGCAGGTACACCCGCCGACTGTCCGCCCGCATCACGGTGAAGCGGAAGGGGGCGATCTCGACCGCTTCGCCGCGCTTGGGCAGGTGCCCCAAGGCATTGACGACCAGGCCGCCGATGGTGTCGAACTCCGCGTGGGAGAGGTCGGTGTCGAAATAGGCGTTGAAGTCCTCGATGGGGGTGCGGGCCTTGGCGCTATACTCGTTCTTGCCGCGGCGGAAGATCTCGGCGCCCTCGTCGTAGTCATGTTCGTCCTCGATCTCGCCGACGATCTGCTCCAGCACGTCCTCGATGGTGACCAGGCCGGCCGCGCTGCCGTACTCGTCGACCACCACCGCCATGTGGTTGCGGCTGGCACGGAATTCCTTGAGCAGGACATTGAGCCGCTTGCTCTCCGGGACGAAGACGGTGGGACGCAGCAGATCGCGGATGTTGAAGGGGCGCCGGCCGCTCTCCACGCAGAAGGTCAGCAGATCCTTGGCGAGCATGACGCCCACGACCTCGCCCTTGTCGTCACCGATGACCGGGAAGCGCGAGTGGGCGGACTTGACCGCGATCTCCAACACCCGCTCCAGGCTGTCCTCGCGCCGAACGTATACCATCTCCGCCCGCGGGACCATGATGTCGCGCACCCGCAACTCGGAGACCTGAAGAACGCCCTCGATCATGCTGAGCGCGTCCGTATCCAGCAGGGCACGGCTCTTGGCTTCCTGGAGCAGGTGGATGAGCTGTTCCCGGTTCTGTGGTTCGCTGCCGAACAACTTGGTCAGTCGATCGAACCAGTTACGCGGTCGTGAGTCGTCGGACGATCGATCGCTCGTCATGGGTTGGCTGCGGTCTCCAGGTAGGGGGGCGGAAATCCTAACCCGACCAGGATGGCCGTTTCCAGCCCTTCCATGAGTTGCGCGTCGGTGTCGGTCAGGTGATCGTAATCGAGCAGGTGCAGCACGCCGTGGACCACCAGGTGCGCCCAGTGGGCGGGGGCCGCCTTGCCCTGCTCCAGGGCCTCGGTGCTCACCAAGGCGGCGCAGATCACCAGGTCCCCGAGCAAGGCGTCGAGCCCGGCCCCCGCGGGCAGACCCGGCGGCGCCTCGAAGGGGAAGGAGAGGACATTGGTCGGCCGGTCCTGCCCCCGAAAGCGCAGGTTGAGCGCCTGGCCCTCGGGCGGGTCTACGATGCGGATCGTCAGCGCCGCCCGCTCCCGGCGGCCTTCCAGGGCGGCGGCGGCCCAACTGGCGAAGTCCGCCGCGGCGGGGAGATCGGGCGCCTCGGTGGCGACCTGAAGATCAAGATCGAGCTCCATAGTGTTGATCCGCAGAAGAATTATTGTCCGCAAATGAACGCAAATGAACGCAAATAAGAAAACCTATTGGGTGATTGGCAATCGCCGTCCGGGGAGTCATCCGACCAGACCGGAGCTGGCCGACGGACAGACCCGTTTGAGCACTTACCCTCAGGGCAACCATTGCAGACCGGCATCAGTTTTCTCTTATTTGCGTTCATTTGCGGACAAATCCTCTTTCTCGGCTTCGCTGGTCCGCCGCGCCCCGTGAGCTTGGGGCCGCCCCAGCGGTTCCGGGCGGTCGAAGGCCTCGTAGGCGTGGACGATGCGCTGCACCAAGGCATGGCGTACCACGTCCCGGGCATTGAAGAAGGTGAAGCTGATGCCGTCCACGTCTTTCAAGACCTCCACCGCCTGGCGCAGGCCGGACGGCTGGCCGCGGGGCAGGTCCACCTGGGTCACGTCACCGGTGATGACGGCGGTGGAGCCGAAGCCGATGCGGGTCAGGAACATCTTCATCTGCTCGGGCGTGGTGTTCTGGGCCTCGTCCAGGATGATGAAGGCATCGTTCAGGGTGCGCCCGCGCATGTAAGCGAGCGGCGCCACCTCGATCACGTTGCGCTCCAAGAGCTTGTTCACCTTCTCGAAGCCGAGCATCTCGAACAGGGCGTCATAGAGCGGGCGCAGATAAGGGTCGATCTTCTGGGCCAGGTCCCCGGGCAGGAAGCCGAGCCGCTCCCCCGCCTCCACCGCCGGACGCACCAGGAGCAGGCGCCGCACCCGGTCCGACTCCAGGGCCTCGACCGCGCTGGCCACGGCCAGATAGGTCTTGCCGGTCCCCGCCGGCCCCACGCCGAAGGCGATATCGTGGTGGGCGATGGCATGCAGGTATTCCTGCTGATTGGGCCCCCGCGCCCGCACCAGCCCCCGTTTGGTCTTGATGACCAGTTCCGGCAGTCGGCTGTCCGCGGGCAGCGCCAATTCGTCCGCGCCGAGCGCGCGCAGCGACAGGTGGATCGCCTCCGGACTCAAGACCTCCGCCAGGGTGTCGGCATACAGGTCGCGCAGGAGCCGGTCCCCCAGGTGCACCGCCGCCCCCTCGCCGATGAGCCGAAAGGACATGCCGCGGTTGCTGATCTCGATCCCGAGCCGGCGCTCGATCAGCCGCAGGTGTTGCTCGAAGGGTCCGCAGAGGTTGGCGAGCCGCGGGTTGTCCGCGGGGGCCAGTTCGAGGTCGAGTGATTGGGGTTGGGCAGACAAGAGTTTCAGGATGTAAGAATGAAGGGTGAAGGGTGAAGGGTGAAGGGTGAATTATCCGTCTCGCTCCCGTGGGGGCGCCGTTGCGCGGCGAGGCCTGTCGGGGCCGCCCGAGCTTGGCACCGGTGTCACGGATCAGGGTCGGCCGCGCTCTGGGCCAGCACCCCCCGCAACGAGTTGGGCAGCGCCTCGGTGATTGTCAGGTCGACGAAGCGGCCGATCAAGGCCGGGGTGCCGTTGAAATTGACCACCCGGTTGTTGTCGGTCCGCCCGCAGAGTTGGGCCTGGTCCTTGCGCGACGGGCCCTCTACCAGGACGCGCTGCACCGTGCCCACCATGGCGGCGCTGTAGCCCCGGGCATTGGACTCGATGCGCTGTTGCAGGCGGGCCAGTCGCTCCTTCTTGACCGCGGGCGGGCAGTCGTCCGGATAGTCCGCCGCCGGGGTGCCGGGGCGGCGGCTGTAGATGAAGCTGTAGCTCAGGTCGAAGGCGCAGTCGTCCACCAGGGCCAGGGTCGCCGCAAAGTCGGCCTCGGTCTCCCCGGGGAAGCCGACGATGAAGTCCGTGGAGATCAGAATGTCCGGCCGCGCCTCCTTGACGGCCCTGATCCGCGAGCGAAACTCCAGGGCCGTGTAGCCCCGCTGCATGGCCGCCAGGATACGGTCGGAGCCCGACTGCACCGGCAGATGCAGGAAGCTCGCCAGCTCCGGCACCTCGCGGTAGGCATCGATCAGCGACTTGGAGAAGGCCAGCGGGTGGCTGGTGGTAAAGCGGATGCGCCCGATGCCCTCGATCGCCGCCACCTGGCGGATCAGGTACGCCAGATTCGCAACGCCCCCGTCACCGCGCCGCCCGCGGTAGGCATTGACATTCTGGCCCAGCAGGTTGACCTCCCGCACCCCCTGCCCGGCCAGGGCGGCAACCTCGGCGAGCACCTCGTCACAGGGCCGGCTGACCTCCTCGCCCCTGGTGTAGGGCACGACGCAATAGGTGCAGTACCGCGAGCACCCCTCCATCACCGAGACAAAGGCCGTCGGCCCCTCCGCCCGGGGCGCGGGCAGGCAGTCGAACTTCTCGTCTACCGGGAAGGAGACATCGACCTGGGGCTGCCGGCCCGCCGCCAGCTCATCGAGCATCTGCGGCAGGCGGTGCAGGGTCTGGGGGCCGAACACCAGGTCCACATAGGGGGCGCGGGTGCGGATGGCCTCCCCCTCCTGGCTCGCCACGCACCCACCGACGCCGATCACCAGGTCCGGCCGCGCCAGCTTCCAGGGCCGCCAGCGCCCAAGCTGGGAGAAGACCTTTTCCTGCGCCTTCTCGCGGATCGAGCAGGTGATGAGCAGCAGCACGTCCGCGTCCTCCGCCCGCTCGGTCAGCACCAGGCCTTGGGACTCACGCAGCAGGTCCGCCAGGCGCGCGGAGTCGTACTCGTTCATCTGGCAGCCGTGGGTTTGGATGTAGAGCTTGCGGGACATGGCGCTGAGGGTAACGGAAGGCGGGCGCCTGGTCCAGACGCACCGCGCCCCGACCCGGGTCCCGCGGGGACGGCACCGCGACCGGCCAGCCCGCCCACCACGGCGGCCGAGTACCGCAACGACGGTGCTATGCTGCACCGCTGGTTCGGCACGCGGGAGACGTCCGCCGTGAAATTTCCCTATGGTTTGAGCGACTTCGGCACCCTGATCCAGGACGGCTACTGGTATCAGGACCGCACCGACCGGATTCCCCAATTGGAGGACGCCGGGCGGCAATTGATCTTCATCCGCCCGCGGCGCTTCGGTAAGAGCCTGCTCCTGTCGATGCTGGAGCACTATTACGACCTGAACCGGGCGGACCAGTTCGACGCCCTGTTCGGGGGGCTGGCCATCGGGCGCGAACCGACGGCCCTGCACAACCAGTTCTTCGTGATGAAATGGGACTTCTCACTGGTCAAGGCGCAGGGGGAGGTCGGGGCGATCGAGGCGGCGTTGCATCGGCATTTCAACGACCGGGTGACGCAATGCGTGGCCGATTATGCGCCCTGGTGGACCCGGGCGATTACCCTCTGCCCGGACAATGCCGTCTCCTCGCTGGAGTCGCTGCTGGGCGCGGTGCGCGCTACGCCCCACAAGCTCTATCTGCTCATCGACGAATACGACAACTTCGCCAATGAGGTGCTGATGGCCGGGCCTGGTCAGAGCGGGGGCCAGGGCCACTATGAGTCGCTGCTCTACGGCGAGGGGTTGCTGAAGACCGTCTTCAAAATGGTAAAGGCAGCAGCGGGCGGCATGGGGTTGGACCGGGTGTTCATCACCGGGGTCTCACCGGTGGTCTTGAGCGATATGACCAGCGGCTATAACGTCGGTACGAACATCTACCTGGAGGCCGCCTTCAACGACCTGTGCGGGTTCACGGAACCCGAGATCGCCCGGGTACTGGAGCGACTGGCGGCGGACGGCGGCGAATGGTCCCCCGCCGCGGCCTTGGACACCATGCGGACCTTCTACAACGGCTATCGCTTCAGCGCGGAGGCGACCGCGAGCCTCTACAACCCCACCCTGAGCCTTTATTTCCTCGATGCCCTGCGGCGCCAAGGGCAGCCGCCGGCCCAGCTGCTGGACGAAAACCTGGCGATGGACCGCAACAAACTCGCCTATATCGCCCGCCTGCCCCATGGCGAGGACCTGCTGGTCGCGGCCTTGAGCGGCGACGACCAGGTCGTCATTCCGCAACTGGCTCGGCGCTTCGGGGTGGAGGACATGCTGCGCGCGGTCAAGGACCAGCCCTTCATGGCCTCGCTGCTCTATTACTTCGGGGTCCTGACCCTGGCGGGGCTGACGCCCTACAATGAGACCATACTCAAGGTCCCGAACCTCGTGGCCCGCGCGCTCTATGTGGAACGGCTGCGCGATACCTGGCTGCCGGAGTACGAGGATCGCAGCCGCATGGTCGCGGTGGCGCGTCACCTCTGCCAGACCGGCGACCCCGCCCCCCCTATGCGACTTCATCGAGTCACGCTTGTTCCGGGTGCTGTCGAACCGGGATTACCGCTGGACCAATGAGTTGCTGGTCAAGTTCGCCTTCCTTACCCTACTGTTCGACGACCGGCTCTATATGGCCGTCTCGGAACTGGAGACCGATCGGGGCTATGCGGACCTGGCGCTGATCGTGCGCCCGGACATGCGCCGGTTTCAGGCGCTCGACCTGCTGCTGGAATTCAAATATCTGGGGCTCAAGGACCTGGGACTCACCGGCGAGCAGGTGCGGGCGCAGCCGCGCGAGGCCCTGGCCGCCCTGCCGGCGGTGACGGCCCGACTCGATGAGGCGGCGGCGCAGGCGCGGGGCTACGGCGCCACGCTGCGCGGGCGCCATGGGCTCACGGACCTGCGCGCCCTCGCGGTGGTGGCATTGGGGGTCGAGCGGCTGGTGTGGCGGGTGCTGTGAACTTAAGGGCGGGACAGGACATGGGCCCCGTCCCGAAACGCCTTCTGGCTCCCACGCTCCTGCACGGGAGCAAGCGCGGGCGCTCCGCGTCCAGCGCCAAGACCGGACGCGGAGCGCCCGCACGGCATTCCCCTGCTTCCGCGTGGGAACGAGAGAGGGCTAAGGGGACGGTCAGTTCACGATCCGACGCGGCCAACGCACGGCGGCGTCACCCCTCACCCCGCCCGAACACTGCGCTGGCGGCGACGCGTGAGCCACACCGCGGGCACCGCGGCGAGCAGCAGCGCGAGCGGGGCGGGAACCGGGACTTCGACGGAGAAGGTGACGGAGGTGCCTTTGCCGCTATCGTAGGAATAGACCGAGCCTACCGAGGGCGAGGCCCCAGAGAAGGCAAAATACAAATAGTTATTCGCATAGGTGCCGCCACGGGTGGTGATGATATTCTGCCAGGTAGTCGCGGCGGTCTCCGTCAGGGAACCAAAATCCGTGCTGTACAGATCCAGATGGTTTCCCGAGACGTTGTTGTAATACCAAAGCTCGCTTTCGCCATTTCCGACACGGTTCGGAACGAAGCTCGAGGTCACACCATTGACCGTCCCGGTGATCAGGCTCGGCAGGATGCTGATCGAATCGCTCAGACTGCCGATCGTGAGGGCGCCGCCCGTCCAGCCGTCGGCGGCCGGATTGGCGATGCTGTAGTTGACGATGGCGGCGGCGGCCGGGCCGGCCGGCATCCAGGCGGCCAGGGTCAAGACCGAGGCCAGCAGTGGGGCGGCGACCGCGGATCGGCCAGCCGGGTAAGGGTGGGTGGGGTTCAGGTTGGACATGGGGGCTCCCGCGTGAGCGTGGGTTAAGGATTTGTCGTTCTTGGATCAGGCCGGTCCCAGGCCCTTGGTGACGTCCGCGGGGGTGAGAGCGATCCCTACTTAAAGTAAGCAATATCCGCGCCACATCCTGCCCTGCCCTGCCCTGCCCTGCCATCAAGAATAACAAACCAAAACAATTTTTTACGAGACGCATAAGGAAAACGGAAAGTGTCCTGAAGCGCCAGCCGACGCAACCGCGAAATCCATGCTGTAAAAAAAGCTGACACCGACCCGGCTTTTCGCCGACTGAAGTCGGCCGTCCCAGAGCCGGCCCGGCCCCGGGAGGTCGAATCCTGGCGCTGCCGCAACCGCCCGGGGGGCCGGCCGGTCCGGCCGGGGTGCTATGCTGAGTCGGCGTCTTAAGGCCGCACTCGCCCGCGCACCCTGCCCGGCGCGGGCGCGCACCGGGGCGGGCCCGCCCGCGATCAGCGCTGCGGCCAGTCCATCGCGGTGCCCGCGTCATCAGGGCTTCCAGCCCTGATGCAGTGAGGCGGCAATGGCCTGACGACGCGGCCGCCCCAGCCCGGCCGCAGTGATGATCAAGACCGGCGAACCCTGATCCAGCACGCGAGCATCGGCATCATGAAATTTCCCTATGGTCTGAGCGATTTCGGCACCCTGATCCAGGAGGGTTACTGGTATCAGGACCGCACCGACCGGATTCCCCAATTGGAGGACGCCGGACGGCAATTGATCTTCATCCGCCCGCGGCGCTTCGGCAAGAGCCTGCTGCTGTCGATGCTGGAGCATTATTACGACCTGAATCGGGCGGACCAGTTTGCCGCCCTGTTTGGGGGGCTCGCCATCGGGCGGGACCCGACGCCGCTGCACAACCAGTTCTACGTGATGAAGTGGGACTTCTCGCTGGTCAAGGCGCAGGGTGAGGTGACGGCGATCGAGGCGGCGCTGCATCGGCATCTCAATGATTGTATCGCAGAGTTTGCCCTGCGCTATCAGGCGCGGATGCCCCCGGTCATCACGATCCAGGCCGACAACGCCCTCTCGTCGCTGCGCTCGGCCCTGATGGCGGTCTCCCAGACGCCCCACAAGCTCTATCTGCTCATCGACGAATACGACAACTTCGCCAATGAGGCGCTGATGGCCGGGCCTGGTCAGAGCGGGGGCCAGGGGCACTATGAATCGCTGCTGTATGGCGAGGGGTTGCTGAAGACCGTCTTCAAGATGGTGAAGGCGGCGGCGGGCGGTATGGGGTTGGACCGGGTCTTCATCACCGGGGTCTCGCCGGTGGTCCTGAGCGATATGACCAGCGGCTATAACGTCGGGGAGAACATCTATCTGGCGCCGGACTTCAACGACCTGTGCGGTTTCTCCGAGCCCGAGATCGCCACGGTGCTGGAACGACTGGCCGCCGACGGCGCGTCCTGGTCGCCCGCCGCGGCGCTGGCGACCATGCGCACCTTCTATAACGGCTATCGCTTCAGCGAGGACGGCACCGAGAGCGTCTATAATCCGACCTTGAGCCTCTATTTCCTGAAGGCGCTGAGCCTTCGGGGGCAGCCTCCGCGACAACTCCTCGACGAAAACCTGGCGATGGACCGCAACAAACTCGCCTATATCGCCCGCCTACCCCACGGCGAGGACCTGCTGGTGGCGGCCTTGAGCGGTGACGATCAGGTTGTTATTCCGCAATTGGCCCGACGCTTCGGGGTGGAGGACATGCTGCGCGCGGTCAAGGACCAGCCCTTCATGGCCTCGCTGCTCTATTACTTCGGGGTCCTGACCCTGGCCGACCGGGGCCTGCTCGGGGAACTGGCGCTGAAGATCCCCAATCTGGTCGCCCGGGCACTCTATGTGGAGCGGTTACGGGACCTCTGGCTCCCCGGCTACGAGGAGCGCGAAACGGCGCAGGCTGCAGCCAAGACCCTCTACGTGCGCGGCGACCCGGCCCCCCTGTGCGA
The DNA here is from genome assembly GCF_002813775.1 of Candidatus Thiodictyon syntrophicum. Taxonomy (NCBI): domain Bacteria; kingdom Pseudomonadati; phylum Pseudomonadota; class Gammaproteobacteria; order Chromatiales; family Chromatiaceae; genus Thiodictyon; species Candidatus Thiodictyon syntrophicum. The sequence goes on along the minus strand of NZ_CP020370.1, from coordinate 2,518,361 downwards.
CTTCATCGAGTCACGCTATTTCCGGGTGCTGTCCAACCGCGACTACCGCTGGACCAATGAACTCCTGGTCAAGTTCGCCTTCCTCACCCTGCTGTTCGACGACCGGCTCTATATGGCGGTTTCGGAATTGGAAACCGACCGGGGCTATGCGGATCTCGCCCTGATCGTGCGCCCGGACATGCGCCGTTTTCAGGCGTTGGACCTGTTGCTGGAGTTCAAATATCTGGGGCTCAAGGACCTGGGTCTCACCGGCGAGCAGGTGCGGGCGCAGTCGCGCGAGACCCTGGCGGCCCTGCCCGTGGTCGCGGCCCGGCTGGATGAGGCGGCGGCGCAGGCGCGGGTCTATGGTGCGACCCTGCGCGAACGGCATGGTCTCACGGATCTGCGCGCACTCGCCGTGGTCGCACTGGGGGTGGAACGGCTGGTGTGGCGGGTGCTGTGAGTGGGGAGCGGGGAGCGCAGGCCCGCGGGGGGATCCGCCGCGGCGCCCATGATGGCGATGGCGGAACCGCTGCGCGTTCCGCCCTACGGGTCACACCGCGAACGCCGTGTCGTTCTCCCCTTGCCGCTGCTATGCTGGAGAGCGAGTTCAGACCGACACAGGGCCCCCGGCCCGGAGCCAGCACCATGAATCCAGTGCCCCGTTTCGACCCCGCCGACCCCTATCCCGACAGCGACGGAGCCCCGATGGCGGAGAATACGCTGCAATTCGACTGGATCGTCAAGATCAAGGAGAACCTGGAGATCCTCTTCGCCGACCGGCCGGATGTCTTCGTCGCCGGTGACCTCTTCTGGTATCCGGTCCAGGACCGGCGCCTCGCCAACCCCATGGCCCCGGACGCCATGGTAGTCTTCGGCCGACCCAAGGGACCGCGCGGGTCCTACAAACAGTGGGAGGAGGACGGCATCGCCCCCCAAGTGGTCTTCGAGGTCCAGTCGCCGTCGAACGGGCCCAAGGAACTCAGGGACAAGCTGGAGTTCTACGACACCCACGGCGCCGCCGAGTATTACCTCTACGACCCCGAGCGAAACCGTCTGGAGGTCTGGCTGCGCCAGGACGGGCGGCTCGCCCCCGTGGCCTACGTCAACGGCTGGACCAGCCCCCGGCTCGGCATCCGCTTTGCCCTGCGCGCCGAGACCCTGGAGATCTTCGACCCCGCCGGCCGGCCCTTCCTGAGCCCGGTCGAACTGGCCCGCCGCGCCCGGCAGGCCGAGAAGCAGGCGCGAGAGGCCGAAGAGCAGGCGCGGGAGGCCGCTGCGCGCGCCGCGCAGGAACACGCCCGTGCCGAGCAGGAAAATGTACGCGCCGAGCAGGAACGCGCCCGTGCCGAGCAAGCGGACGCTCGCGCCGCGCAGGAGCGCACCCGTGCCGAGCAGGCGGACGCTCGCGCCGCGCAGGAGCGCGCCCGTGCCGAGCAGGCCGACGCTCGCGCCGAGCAGCTTGCCGAGCGCCTGCGCGCACTCGGCATCGACCCCGGCGCCGCGGGCTGACGGCTACCTTGTCGCCGGTATCACCGTCTCCGATAGCGCACCGACACGGCGGCGACGCGCCGCCAGGAGACCGGCCCCCAGGGCGAGCAGGGCCAGCGGGGCGGGCGCGGGGGCAGCGGCGGGCCTGAAGTCGAGGAAGAGCCCGGTGGCATCCGTGGTTTCTACCGCAACCTGGTCATCGACTGGAATCCGCTGGTATTGGTCAATCTACTGATCGCGCCGGCGCTCCTGTGGTCACTGGTCCTGGCGCGCCGGCGGCTCTCCTACCGGTGCAAGGCGGTCCTCTTCATCCTGTGTCTGTGGGGCCTGGCGATCAACGCCCTGACCATGGTCGGCCCGGTGGCCAACGCCAAGGCGGTGATCATCCTCAACGTGCTGCTCAGCGTGCTGTTCCTGAGCCCCCGCGCGGGCTGGTCTTCGCGGCGGTCGCCGCCCGCTGCTACGCACCACCCGGACCCGCGGGTGCCTACAGCGAGGACATCCAGTTGCGCCGTCGCGACGGGACCTTGCTGTGGACCCACGCCAGTTTGAGCCCACTCGACCCCGCGGCACCGGGGGCGGGTGCGGTCCTGGTGCTGGTGGACATCGACCAGCGCAAGCGCATCGAGCTCGCGCTGGCCTTTTCAGCCGCCTGGAGCGCGGTCGTCTGGCGCTCAGGTCGCACCCCACGGCCCTGCCCGCCCTGCTCCGCGACTGCGTCGGCGACTTGGGCCCACTGCCCGCGGTCTTGATTGCGCGCGCTGCCGACTGCGCCGGGGCTGCCATGGCCGACCCAGAGTGCGAGGAGACCGCGACCCCCGCCCCTGCGCCGCCGGCGGCCCCGCCCCCGCCGGAGGCCCTGGCGGAGTTCCGCGCCCTGGCCGAACTGGGCCGCACCACCCGCATCGAGGCCTGGTGCCGACACTGGTCCGGCCCCGGGGACAGGCCCGCCTTCGCGGCGCAGGTCCTGACGCTCGCCCACACCTTCGAGCACGCGCGTATCATCGCGCTGATCGAGGCCCAGGCCGGGGGCACCGGGCAGGAGCCAGGCCAATGACCCGGCGGGAAAGCGAATACGACAACGACAACGACAACGACGCCCAGGACGCTGAGATGATCCCCGCCACCGACGATGGGACCCTGTTGGTCATCGACGACGAGCCGGATAACCTGCGCCTCGCGCTGGAGATCCTGCGCGAGCACGGTCTGGGGGTCTTGAGTGCGCGCGACGGTGCGACCGGGCTGCACATCGCCGGACGCTTGCGACCGGACCTGATCCTGCTCGATATCGGGATGCCCGGGCTCGACGGGAACACCTGGGGATGACCGTCTTCGGCTACCTGCGCGAGCAACGCCTGCAACGGGCGCGCGGCCTGTTGGAGCAGGGCCACCATAGCGTCGAAACCGCCGCGGCGGCGGTCGACTGCTACGACGGGCGGGACCTCGCCCGGGCCTTCAAGCAGCGTTTCGGTGTCGGCCCGGGCGCACTGTCGAAGGTCGCCTGATCCCGGCCTTGGGGTGCGCGATACGGCGCGTCGGCCGATGCATGTGTTTAACTTGTTCTCGATTCGTTACCAATGCCTCGGCAGGCGGCCGCAATCCGCAATCCCGTGCCAGGGACTATCGGTGAGGAACCGACTATGCCACTTCGGCACCGGCGGCGGCATAGACCCGGGCCTGGTCGCGACCATTCGCCTTGCCCTGATACATCGCCAGATCGGCCTGTCTGAAGATGTCCTCGGCGGTGCCGTCCTTGCCATTGAACAGGGTAACGCCCAGCGAGGCGGTGCAGTGGTGGCCAGGACCAAGGTCAGATCGCCGAGACCGGAGCCGCGCTCCAGAGACGACAGGGTGCCGCCGGGCTCCAGGCGCCGCTCGGCCAGTTACGCATAGGCATAGGAGGGGTGGGCGCGCCAGGCGAAGGCCCGCCCCACGCGCAGTTGCAGTTGATCGAGCGTCAGCCTGGTGTCGAGGGGTTGGCGTACCCCGTCCCGGTACAGATCGCCGCGGCGGCTCGACAGATAGGACAACTGGACCATGGTGATACCGGGCGGGGGTGCGATCACGCCCGTCGGCAACAGGTCCACCGCCTGGGCGGGCCGGAGCAAGGCGGCGACCAGCATGGCGGTCACTGAACGGGGCTTTGGCGTCATGGGTTACCTGGTGTCGGGAGGCCCGAGGACCGCGGGCGGGGACTCCGGCACCGCCGTGCCGCGTGATGACGGACCGGCACCCGAGGGCGTCCGTCGGCCTGGCACCAGGCTAAGCGAGGGCGGCGCGTCTCACCAGGGCATTGCGGCAATGTTCTCGGTCTTTGCGGCAATTTCTGCGGTGGCCGGCCGCGGCGCGTGCGGCGACCCTCGCCGGCGCCTAACCAAACGCGTCACCTGTTGACCGCGCGCTTCGTCACCTTGTGCTTAGACAGGGTGCAACCCTATGGTTTTGCTGGCCTGAGTATCTGGCACGACGAGTGCTTCGACTATGGTGACGGAAAAGAGGCAATGCCGAAGAACGCACAGACAGGCAGCACTAACCCCCAGCAGGCGCCGAAGGCCACAGTCAGCACCAAACCGAAAAAACTCCAGGACCGCCGAGGGACGCAGAGGACCGCCGAGGGACGCACCGGGTCGCCGCAGACGCAGGACCGAGAAGACGCTGATTCGCCAACTCCCAGTGGCGAGTCGGCGTCTTCTCTTACGCGTCGCCGGCGCAGACAGGGACGGGGTTTCTCTGGCAGGGCGGCGGGCCTATGATGCGCGTTTGGCTGGCGGCACAGCGGCCACGATGCCGCCGCAGCGACAGGGGTCTCTCATGCACAGCACCAGGCCGACCACGCGCTTTCAGGTCGAGCTCATCAAGCCATCCCACTACGACGATGACGGCTATGTGATTCAGTGGGTCAAGGCGTGGATTCCATCCAACTCGCTGGCGAGCCTCTACGGTCTCGCGCGCAATGCCAACCAGGCGGCGGCCCTGGGCGCGGGCGTGGAAATCCTCATCAACGCCTACGACGAGACCAACACGGTGGTGCCGGTGGCGCAGATCGTCCGCCGCCTCCAGCGTAACCCCGGCGGGGGCCTGGTGTGTCTGGTGGGGGTGCAGTCCAACCAGTTCCCCCGTGCCATGGACCTGGCGCGCCGCTTTCGCGCCGCGGGGGTCCAGGTCGCGCTCGGGGGCTTTCATGTCAGCGGCGTGCTCGCCATGCTGCCGCAGGTCCCCCCGGAACTGCGCGAGGCGATGGCGCTCGGCATCACCCTGTTCGCGGGCGAGGCGGAGGGGCACTTCGCGGACCTGCTGCGGGCGGCCTATGAGCGGCGCCTGGCGCCGCTCTACAACTTCATGGATCAACTGCCGCAACTGCAAGGCCAGTCCCTGCCCTATCTCCCGCCGGAGGTGGCGCGGCGCTATGCCCCCATGCCCGGCACCTTCGACGCCGGGCGCGGCTGCCCCTTCCTGTGCAGTTTCTGCACCATCATCAATGTCCAGGGGCGCACCTCACGCTTCCGCGACCCGGACGACATCGAGCGCCTGCTGCGTGCCAACCTGGCCCACGGCATCCGGCACTATTTCATCACCGATGATAATTTTTCCCGCAACCGCAACTGGGAGCCGATCTTCGATCGCATCGCCGCGGTGCGGCGCGAACTCGGGGTCAAATTCAACTTCACGATCCAGGTGGACACCATGTGTCACACCCTGCCGGGCTTCGTCGCCAAGGCGCGGGCGGCAGGCGTCTCCCGGGTCTTCCTGGGGCTGGAGAACATCAATCCGGCCAATCTCAAGTCCGCCAACAAGAAACAGAACAAGATCGCCAACTACCGCGCCATGCTGCTCGCCTGGCAGCGGCAGCGGGTGACCACCTATTGCGGCTACATCCTGGGTTTTCCGGATGATACGCCGCAAAGCATCCTGGCCGATATCGAGACCATCAAACGGGAACTGCCGCTCGACATCCTGGAGTTTTTCTGCCTGACCCCCCTGCCCGGCTCGGCCGACCACCAGGCACTGCACGCGCAAGGCGCGCCGCTGGACCCGGACCTCAACATCTATGACCTGGAGCACGTCTGCACCACCCACCCGCGGATGACCAAGGCGCAATGGCAGGGGGTTTATCGGGCGGCCTGGGACAGCTATTACTCGATGGCGCACCTGGAGACCCTGATGCGGCGTGCCGCGGCCTTCGACCGCAACCACAAGCGTATCATGGAGATCGCACTCGAGTTTTACGGCTGCTTCAAGTTCGAGCGCGTACACCCGCTCCAGGGCGGGTTTCTGCGGCGCAAGGTCCGCACCGAGCGCCGGCCGGGACTGCCCCGCGAGCGCCCCTGGGTTTTCTACCCACGACGGGTCGGGGAGATGTGGTGCACCTACACCGGGCTGCTTGCCTATGCCTGGCGGGTCTGGCGCCTTTACCGGAAAGTGAGAAAGGACCTGGAGCGTCCCGGCTACAGCTACTTCGATCAGGCGCTGGAGCCCGTCAGCGAGGCGCCCGCACCCGCCGCGGCAACCGAATCGGCCGCGGCAGATCCCCTGCGGCACGCCCAAGCGGTGCGACGCCAAGGGTGATTGTCCGCAAATTAACGCAGATGAACGCAAATAAGACGCTGCGTTGGCGCTCTGAAGCGCGTTGACGCAAGCCCCCGGCAGGCGCAAAGATGCGCCAGACCACGGCAATGGCACAGGACGCCATGATCAGGAACAGTATCGCGCCGACTTCGCAACGCCCAGCTACATGAATTTTCTTTATTTGCGTTCATTTGCGTTCATTTGCGGACAAAACTCTTTTTTCGACACCGGAGCCATCGATGACCCAAGCACTGAACCTGGAGCTATCCGCGCTGACTGCCGTGTCCCCGGTGGACGGGCGCTACGGCGCCAAGACCGCGGACCTGCGCCCGATCTTCAGCGAGTACGGGCTGATCCGCTACCGCGTGCTGGTGGAGGTGCGCTGGCTCCAGGCCCTGGCGCGGCATCCCGCGATCCCCGAGGTGCCGCCACTGTCCGCCCAGGCCCTCGACCTGCTGGAGGGCATCGCGCGGGACCTTCGCTTGGAGGATGCGCAGCGCATCAAGGAGATCGAGCGCACCACCAATCATGATGTCAAGGCGGTGGAGTATTTCCTGAAGGAGCGCATCAAAGGCAATCGCGAGTTGGTGGCGGTCAGCGAGTTCATCCACTTCGCCTGCACTTCGGAGGATATCAACAACCTGGCCCATGCCCTGATGATCCGGGAGGGCCGCGGCCAGATCCTGCTCCCGCTGATGGATGCGCTGATCGCGGCCCTGCGCGACCTGGCGCTGCGCTACGCGGACCTGCCCATGCTGGCCCGCACCCATGGTCAACCGGCCACCCCGACCACCCTGGGCAAGGAGATGGCGAACCTCTGCCACCGCCTGCGCATCCAGCGCGATGGGGTCGCGGCGGTCGCTCTGCGCGGCAAGATCAACGGTGCCGTCGGCAACTACAACGCCCATCTGGTCGCCTACCCGGAACTGGATTGGGCCGCCTTCGCGCGGGCCTTCGTCGAGGCCCTGGGGCTGACCTGGAACCCCTACAGCACGCAGATCGAGCCCCACGACTACATGGCGGAGCTGTTCGACGCGACGGTGCGCTTCAACAACGTGGCCCTGGACCTGTGTCGGGACCTCTGGGGCTACATCGCGCTCGGTTATTTCAAGCAGCGCACCGTGGCGGGGGAGATCGGCTCGTCCACCATGCCCCACAAGGTCAACCCCATCGATTTCGAGAATGCCGAGGGTAACTTAGGGCTAGGCAATGCTATCCTCGAACACCTGGCCGGCAAGCTGCCCATCTCGCGCTGGCAGCGGGATCTGACGGACTCCACGGTCCTGCGCAATTTAGGCGTCGGCATCGCGCACACCAGCATCGCGCTGCAATCGGCGCTGAAGGGGATCGGCAAGCTGGAGGCGGACCCGCAACGCCTGGCGGCGGACCTGGAGGCGAACTGGGAGGTGCTGGCCGAGCCCATCCAGACCGTCATGCGCCGCTACGGCGTCGCCGCGCCCTATGAGCGGCTCAAGGAACTGACCCGCGGTCGGCGCATCGGCGCCGCGGCCCTGGCCGACTTCATCAACACACTCGAGATCCCCGCCGTGGCCAAGGCGCAGTTGCGGGCCCTGACCCCCGCCACCTATATCGGCAACGCGGCCGAGCAGGCGCGGGCCATTGCGCTGCCGAGTGCCGACTGACTAAACACAATCGTTGTCGTTGTCGTTGTCGTAATCGGAGAAGCAATGTACTTTGGGGTACAAGCGAATCCGGGGCGCTACGATAATCTCGATTACGACAACGACAACGACAACGACAACGACAACGAAGATGGCACCACAGTGGACGCGAAGAGCAAAAAAAACCGGCCCCCGGGAAACCCGGGGGCCGGTCGTCCTTTAAGCCTCCGTCGGGGGGGATGAGGCTTATTGGCGGGGTGTCATCCCTTTCTTCCAACCGCAGGAACCAGTGTCGCAACCAACAGGGTCAGCGACAGGTTTCGGTTCGAGTGGGGCGCGGGCACCTTGCGGCGCCCGGCAGCGGTGGATTCCTTAGACAGCTCCGGAGCGGCGCCCTTGGGACCGATCCGGGACCGGACGACTATTGGGAGTACTGCTGAAGCGCCTCCGGGCCGAGCTCGGTCACGACCACGCGGCGGCGCAGGGGATTGTTTTCCAGGGGACCCAGATCGATGACGGCGCCGTCGGCGGCGACATCGTTGCCGCCCTCCCAGGCCACGCCCTTGACCTCACGGATGGCCGAGGCGGGGTAACCGCGGTCGATCATGTACTGCTTGATGGTGGCGGCACGGTTCTCGCTCAGTACCTGGTTGTGCGGCAGGCTGCCCAGCTTGTCGGTATGACCGACGATGGTGACCTGCTCCTCACGCGGGGTCGCCTGGAATTCCTTGATCAGGTCGTCGAGCTTGCGCAGTTCCTGGGGATTGCGGATCTGGTTGAGCTGGTACCGATCCAACTCAAACAGCAGGCGCATGACCAGCGGGGCATGAGGCACGAAGGTGTCAGTGCAGGGGGGCAGCTTTTCACCGTCCTGCCCCTGCCAGCACTCGCCGACGGAGTTGACCCAGGCGGTGTTGGTCGGCGCGGCCTTCCAGTAAAGGCCAATCGAATCGGCGGCGTTGACGCTGACCGGGGCTGCCAGCATGGTGGCCATGACCAGCGGGGCGGCCAGGGCGACGACGCGGAAGGTCTTCTTGTCTTTGCGCATCTTGTGTTTCCTGTTGCGATCAGTTGAGGGAGTTCGGTCGAGAATGCGGCTTGGCGGTCACACCAGGCCGGGAAAAAGCCACACCGGACCTGGCCGTCGGCGCCGCGCTACCTCGGTTGCCACCTCACCGAACTCCCGACACGGCAGTTGCGATGGGTTGGACCTGGGCAAGGTCTGCGGACTGAACATTCGGACGCTGAGATTTTAGCCCAGCACGCAGACAAAAGTGCAACTTTTTTTCCTCGCAGCAGCATATTTGCAACGGATGAGCTGCAGACGCAACAGGAGGGTCGGCAAAATGCCCGTTATTCGACCAGGTACGGCCCTACCAGAGGGGTTTGACTGTTGTGTTCTCGACACAGAACCGCATTGTAGCGGTCCCCCGATGGGCGGTGACCCGGAGCCTCCGCGGTCCCGCCGCGGGTCGGCCAGGCCCCGTCAACCCTTAGTCTGCCCTGATCAGTAAGCCCGATGTCCAGCACCATACCGAAGCGACTCGAATTTCCGCCCGGACTGACCGCCTCCGACTTCCTGCGCGAGTTCTGGCAACGGCGGCCGCTGCTGATGCGCGATGCCCTGCCCGGCCTGCGCTCGCCCCTGCGCGGCGCCGATCTGGCCGGGCTGGCCGGTGCACCGCGGGTGGAGTCGCGCCTCGTCCTCGAGCGGGGTGTGCGCCCCTGGGAGGTGCGCCACGGCCCCTTCGACGAGGCCCTGTTCGCCGCCCTGCCCGAGTCCCACTGGACCCTGCAGGTGCGCGACGTCGACAAACTGGTCCCGGAGGTCGCCCTGCTGCTCGATCACTTCGATTTCCTGCCGCTGTGGCGGCTGGACGACATCACGTTCAGCCTCGCCGCGGATCAGGGTTCGGTGGGGCCCCAAGTCGATGCCGTCGATGTCTTCGTGATCCAGGCCGAGGGCCGCCACCGCTGGCGTATCGATCCCCACCCGGACCCTGCGGCCCCCTGCGTTCCCGGCCTGGATCTACCGATCCTGGCGCACTTCCAGGCGCAGGACCAGTGGGTGCTGGCGCCCGGGGACTGCCTCTATCTGCCCGCCGGGGTGCCTCACTGGGGGATCGCCGAGGGTCCCGGCCTGACCTGGTCGGTGGCCCTGCGCGCGCCGCTCTGGCAGGAACTGGCCGGCGCCTGGTGCGACCACGCCATCAGGACCCGCCTGCCCCAAGCCCGCTACCGGGACCCCGACCCGCAACCGCATCACCATCGCGGCGAGGTTCCCGCGAGCGTGCTGACGCATATCCGTCGCCGGATCGAGGAGGCCCTGGGCGGGGCCGACGACGAGGCCTTCGCCGCCTGGTTCGGCGCCCACCTGAGCAGGCCCAAGGAGCACCTGGCGGTCGCGGCGGCGGCGGTTCCCCTGACGGCGCTCGGCCTGCGCGCCCTGATCGAGCGGCGTGGGGGGCTCGCGCGCGGGCCCTCGCGGGTCCTGTTCAGCGCCCTGGACCAGGCGCCGCTGCTGCTGTTCGTCGGCGGCGAAACCCACCGGCTGCCGTCGGCGTGCCACGGTTTCGCGCAACTGCTGTGCGAGTCGCACACCCTCGAGTGGGAGCAGTTGGCCCCCTGGCTGAATCAACCCGCCTGCCTGGAGGTCCTCTGTACCCTCTACAATCACGGGCACTATGGGATCATTGGCTGCGGGCGGCCGCCGTTGCAATAACCATAAAATCCACAGATGACCGCTCTTTCTGGTGATGATCCGAACCCTGGCTCCACTGCCCCGGACAGGAGATGACCGTGCAACACCCTCCCCCGCCCCCCGCCCCGGCCTGGCCCACGCCGTCGCTGCGGCCCCACGGCGGCACCGCGCTGCGACTCACCGACCTCCTGTCGATCCGGGAGGCGTGCCTGCGTCTTGCCGTGGACACACAGCGGGAACTGCTGCTCTTCAGCCGCGACCTGGACCCCGACCTGTACGATCAAGTCCCGTTCTTGGACGCGGTGCGGCATCTCGCCCTGGCCCGGCCCCAGTTCCCGGTGCGGGTGCTGGTGTTCGAGCCACTGGCCCCGGTGCGCGCCGGGCACCGCCTGATCGGGTTGAGCCGCCGCCTGCCTTCGCGCATCGCCATCCGGCGCGTGGCCGAGGACTTCCGCACCCGGATGGACGCCTTTCTCATCAGTGACGGCACTGGCTATTGTCTGCGCCGACTCGCCGACCGCCACGCGGCCCTGGTGGAGTGGCGGGCACCCGGCGCGGCGCGGCGTCTGCGCGCCGACTTTGACGCGATCTGGGAGCACAGTAATGAAGACATTGAACTGCGCCGCATCGATCTTTAGCCGGCGCTGGGCCGGCCGGTGGGGCGTCCCGGGTCTGCTCCTCGCCAGCCTCTGCGGCGGCGCGGCGGCGGACTATCCGCTCGAGATGATCGAGCTGCGCGCACGCTTTCCCGAGGAACTGATACCGATCCTCGCCCCCCTGGCCGGGCCGGACGGGAGCGTCGTAGGCGCCAACAACACACTCTTCGTGCGCGCCTCCCCCGCGCACCTGGCCGAGATCAGGCGCGCCCTGACCACCCTGGACCGGCCCGCGCGCAGCCTGCTGATCCAGGTCCGCCAGGACCGCGCCGACGCGACCACCGGGGCCGGCATTGCGGTGCGCGGCGACGCCTGGGACACTGACCAGGGGCGGGCCGGCCGACCCGGGCCGGGCGCCGGCCGGATCGGAGTCGGTGCCAGGCACCGGTCCGCCAGCCGCGACCTCAGCCAGGAGGTACGCGCCCTTGACGGGCACCCGGCCTTCATTGCTATCGGCCAGGAGCGGCCCCTGGCCTACCGGGAGCTGGCGGCCGGACCGGGGGGCGCCGTCATCCGCGAGGGCAGTACCTACCAGCGCAGCGAGAGCGGCTTCTATGTGGTACCCCGGGTCCAGGGCGACCAGGTGGTCATCGAGGTCGCGACCCGCGCCGACTCGCTGGGGGCCCATGGCTCGCTTCAGACCAGCGACGTCGAGGCCCGGGTGCAGGGCCGCCTCGGGGACTGGATACCGGTGGCACTGCATGACGACACCGCGTCCGTGCGCGGCAGCGGCACCCTGTATGCTGAGCAGGGACAACGCAGCACCCAGGCACGGGTGGAACTGCGGGTCCTGCCGCTCGACTGAGCGGCCCCTCCACCACGCGAGCCTCTAGCCATGACCGTCGACCTGAACGAACCCCTGCTCAACCCCATCGAGGCGCGCATCCTGGGCTGCCTGATGGAGAAACAGCGCACCACCCCGGAACAATACCCGCTGACCCTCAACGCCCTGGTCAACGCCTGCAACCAGAAGAGCAGCCGGCAGCCGGTGATGAGCCTGGAGCCCGGCGATGTCGGCCACCAGGTCAACCAGTTACGGGGCCGGGGGCTGGTCCACGCCGCCTTCTCCGGGCGCACGGAACGCTATGACCATAAGATGGTCGGCACCTACCGTCTGAGCCGCGAGGAACAGGCGGTGCTCACCGTGCTCATGCTGCGCGGACCCCAGACCCTGGGCGAACTGCGCACCAACAGCGCCCGCCTGGCCGAGTTCCCGGACCTGGCGGCCGTGACCGGGACGGTGCGCGCGCTCATGGACCGGGGGCCGGCCCTGGTGATGGAACTGCCGCGGCTCCCGGGCAAACGCGAGGAGCGCTATCTGCACCTGCTGTGCGGCGCGCCGGACCCGGCCGAACTCGCGGCCATGAGCGCCGCGGCGGCGGCGGTGCCCATGGCCGCGTCATTGTCCGGCGGCGGCGCCGCGGACGGCCGCATCGAGGCCCTGGAGGCGCAGGTCGCGCAACTGCGCGCGGAGTTGGATCGGCTGTGGATATTGACTGGGTTGGCAGCGCAGCAGGAATGAACCCGGGACGCGCACCTTAGCCGCCGCCGAGGAGCCAGGCCATGGTACCGCGCAATCCGATGGACCCAAGTTCCAAGGCGTCATTGCGATCGAGCCGGATGCGCGTCCAGAAGGCCTCGCCGCGACGGTACAGGGTGCCCTCACCGGTGTCCGGATCGAGCAGGAGGTATTCGTCCAGGGATCCCAGCGTCTGGTAGTTGATGCGCTTCTCCCCGTCGTCGGCCGCCGCCGTACGCGGGGAGAGGACCTCGACGATCAGGCGCGGCGCCGTCTCGTAGTAGAGGTCCGGCTCCGCCTCAAGCGGGCCGCAGCAGACCATGACATCGGGATAGTAGAAACGGTTCGCCGCGGCGATCTGCACCTTCATGTCGGACTGGAAGACCCGGCAGGGGCCGCCCTCCAGGTGATTACCCAGCAGGCGGGCGACCCGCGTCGCCAACAGGTTGTGGGCACGGGAACCGCCCGCCATGGCGACCAGTTCCCCGTTCAGGTACTCGTGGCGCTGCGCACCGTCGCGCTCGCCCAGCAGGTAGTCGCGGGGGCTCACATGGGGCAGGATGGACGCGGGGGACATGGTGGTACTCAGGGCCTGACCGGGGAAGCCGCAACGCTAGAGCGGCGGCCGGGCGGCGTCAAGTCGGCTGCAAATCGCTTGGCAATGCCTACATAAGACCTAAAATGGTGGATTGGCCCGCAGACCGGCCGCCGCTGCCGCAAGCCCCCGCCCGCCACCCCCTTACCGCCATCGTTCCACTGGAGATTACAAGATGTTACAAGCCTACCGCCAGCACGCAGCCGAACGCGCCGCGCTCGGCATCCCGCCGCTGCCGCTGACCGCGCAGCAGACCGCCGACCTGATCGAGCTGATCAAGAACCCGCCGGCCGGTGAAGGCGACGTCCTGCTGGACCTGCTGACCCACCGGGTGCCCCCGGGCGTGGACGACGCGGCCAAGGTCAAGGCGAGCTTCCTGGCCGCGGTGGCGCACGGCGACCTCAAGGTCGGCCTGATCAGCAAGGCCAAGGCCACCGAACTGCTCGGCACCATGGTGGGCGGCTACAACGTACACCCGCTGATCGAACTGCTGGACGACGCCGAGGTCGCCGCAGTCGCCGCCGAGGGTCTGAAGATGACCCTGCTGATGTTCGACTTCTTCAACGACGTGGCGGACAAGGCCAAGGCCGGCAATGCCAAGGCGAAGGAGGTCATCGAGAGCTGGGCGCAGGCGCAGTGGTTCACCAGCCGCCCCGAGGTGCCCGAGTCCATCACCGTCACCGTCTTCAAGGTGCCGGGGGAGACCAACACCGACGACCTGTCGCCCGCCCCCGATGCCTGGAGCCGCCCGGACATCCCACTGCATTATCTGGCGATGCTGAAGATGACCCGCCCCGACGCCGCCTTCAAGCCGGAAGAAGACGGCAAGCGCGGACCCATCGCCTTCATCGAGGACCTGAAGAAAAAGGGCCACCTGGTCGCCTATGTCGGCGACGTGGTAGGCACCGGTTCCAGCCGCAAGAGCGCGACCAACAGCGTGGTCTGGGCCACCGGCCAGGACATCCCATACGTCCCGAACAAGCGCTTCGGCGGCGTGACCCTGGGCGGCAAGATCGCCCCGATCTTCTTCAACACCCAGGAAGACTCCGGGTCGCTGCCGATCGAGCTCGATGTGTCCAGGCTTGAGATGGGCGACGTGGTCGAGATCCTGCCCTACGCGGGGAAGATCGTGAAGGACGGCGCCACGGTCGCCGAGTTCGCGCTGAAAAGCGACGTGATCTTCGACGAGGTGCGGGCCGGCGGGCGCATCAACCTGATCATCGGCCGCAGCCTGACCGCCCGGGCGCGCGAGTTCCTGGGCCTCCCCGCGGCGACCAGCTTCCGCCTGCCCGCGATCCCGGCGGACACCGGGCGCGGCTTCACCCTGGCGCAGAAGATGGTCGGGCGCGCCTGCGGCCTGCCCGAGGGCACGGGCATGCGCCCGGGCACCTACTGCGAGCCCCGGATGACCACCGTCGGCAGCCAGGACACCACGGGCCCCATGACCCGCGACGAGTTGAAGGATCTCGCCTGTCTCGGTTTCAGCGCGGATCTGGTGATGCAGTCCTTCTGCCACACGGCCGCCTACCCCAAGCCGGTCGATGTGAAGACCCACCGGGATCTCCCGGCCTTCATGAGCAACCGCGGCGGTGTCGCCCTGCGCCCCGGTGACGGCGTCATCCACTCCTGGCTCAACCGCCTGCTGCTGCCCGACACCGTCGGCACCGGCGGCGACAGCCACACGCGCTTCCCGATCGGCATCAGCTTCCCCGCCGGCTCGGGTCTCGTCGCCTTCGGCGCCGCCACCGGCGTCATGCCGCTCGACATGCCCGAGTCCGTCCTGGTCCGCTTCAAGGGCCAGATGCAGCCCGGCGTGACGCTACGAGACCTGGTGCACGCCATCCCGATGTACGCCATCAAGGCGGGCCTCCTGACGGTTGCCAAGGCCGGCAAGATCAACGTCTTCTCCGGGCGCATCCTGGAGATCGAGGGCCTGCCGGATCTCAAGGTCGAACAGGCCTTCGAGCTGTCCGACGCCAGCGCCGAGCGCTCGGCCGCCGGCTGCACCATCAAGCTCAACCAGGCCCCGATCATCGAGTATCTGACCAGCAACGTCGTGCTGATGAAGAACATGATCGCCGACGGCTACCAGGACAAACGCACGCTCGAGCGCCGCATCAAGGCGGTCGAGGCCTGGCTCGCCAACCCCAACCTGCTTGAAGCGGACAAAGACGCCGAATACGCGGCCGTGATCGAGATCGATCTCAATGAACTCAAAGAGCCCATCCTCTGCTGCCCGAACGACCCGGATGACGCCAAGCCGCTTTCCGCCGTTGCCGGAACCCCGATCGACGAGGTCTTCATCGGCTCCTGCATGACCAACATCGGCCACTTCCGCGCCGCCGCCAAGCTGCTCGACGGCCAGCGCGACATCCCGGTCAAGCTCTGGGTCGCCCCGCCGACCAAGATGGACCAGACCCAATTGGTCAAGGAAGGTCACTACTTCACCTTCGGCGTCGCCGGTGCCCGCACCGAGATGCCCGGCTGCAGCCTCTGCATGGGCAACCAGGCCCAGGTCCGTGAAGGCGCCACCGTCGTCTCCACCAGCACCCGCAACTTCCCCAACCGCCTGGGCAAGAACACCAACGTGTATCTGGCCTCGGCCGAGCTTGCCGCGATTGCATCCAAGCTCGGCCGGATTCCGACCCTGGCCGAGTATCAGGCCGGGATGGGAATCATCAATGCGGACGCGGCGAGCGTTTACCGGTATCTGAACTTTGACCAGATTGAGGAATATGCGACGGTGGCGGAGGGCGTGGCCTAAAGCAAAACGGCCCGCCGGGCAGCCCCCGCTGGGGGCTGCCCGGCGGGCCGTTTTGCTTTTGTGTTTTCTAAAGAATCAACCTTCGCACAACGCGAATGACGTGCCGGTGTCACGCGGAGTCCAAGGCTTCAGCCTTGGCCAGGTTCCCTGTCCCCCGCCCCTCTCCGCCCACGAAAAGATCGCTGAACGAGGCTTCAGCCGATAGCCACCAGCCCACACCAATGGCGATTCGTGCGTTGGTCCCAACCGAAACCCTTTGGAGCAGAGAAATCGCGGCTTAACTCTACAATGGTGTACCGACCTCGCGTGGATCCTGCTCGCCAACCCGCGATCGACACGGGCCTGGGCACGGGTATGGGAAACAAGATAGTGCGAGCCACGGCGCACGATGCAACTGCCAAAAAAGGGCCTGGACGCCTCGTTCTCCGGCTGTTTCCAGGCACGGGTAACCGAACGCAGAACGCTCTTTCACGGTCCCTTGACGAGTCGACGGAAATGCTCTATGTTCGGTGGGAGGCATACGCGGAAGGCAACTGATCGGTGGCCACTTGGTGGGGCCGCAGACCGTGACAGCAGAGAAATCAGACGGAAATCGTTTCGTACCGCAGATTTGGAATCCGTCTAGCGTCTCTATAATAGATTTTTTTGTGATTTCGATTAGGGTTTTATAAATGAATTTTACGTTTAATGTCCATACGGGCAGTGGTATCCGGCAGGTCGACCAACAAGAGCTAACAAACTTCGCTTCCTTATACGGCTTGGATAATGTAGCTAAAGGCCGTTACAGCTTTCTATTCGTCCTAAATCTGATGTTGCTAGAACAGATCAACGGCGTTGACCCACTTCAGGTCATAGAAGAGATGAAGGTTCTCGAGGGCGCGCGGCCTTCTCTTCAAACAAAACCTGCATCCGTCTTTACAGGCAAGCACCTTGGGGGACTTTGGCACAAGCACTTTATGCCCGCCCTGCCAAGCGTGATGGCGAACAATATTCTGAACCATCTTGGGAAAAATGGAGCAGAAAAGATTGTTAAGGAGGTATGTGATCCGGCTAGGAACCCGACAATTACAAGAGAAATGATAGAAGAGCTTTCCCACAGGATTGTGTTTGACTCCATGGAGGAGCGAGGTAGCCGCGACAAACTTACGGGTGAGTGGATTGTGTTCGCAAGAGAAGATGACGGCAACTATTATTTGGGCGTTTGGTCTCATAGTGCAGGAGATGAGAGTATTGCAGGCAGTATCAAGTCCGCCTGTGTTCCTCAATTTCCATTTTTGTCTAAGTATTTCCCCTAGAAGGTAATAGGGTACAGGTAAGAGGATACAGTGCGGCTTGGCTGAAAAGGGGCCGACTGAAAAGTGAAAAGGGGCCAGGCTCAATAACGCAGGAACCGAGCAATCATATTCTATTGAGCCTGGCCCCTTATCCGTTGGAAATGCTCTAAGTTCAGCGGGAACCGCGCCCAGCTGCGCCCTGGTCCGCCGGTGGGCGATGGAGGCGCCGACCGGCGCGGTCGAGGAATCTAAGTTTAACACCACAGACGTAGAATCCGTCTGACGCGTCCAACTTAGACGCCTATCCATTAAGAATGTTACGCACCTCGGGGAACACGCATGATCGAGTTATTGATAGGGATGTTCGTTACGGTTGTTGGTGGTATCGCCTTGTACTACTGGCAAAACCGAATTGTTGAGCGAATTTCCGTGAAACGCATCAAGTCATCGACTCATGAGTACGCTGAGGGGCTGCTTGACCTCTATCGCATCATATTCCCAGACGAGGAAGGAGTAAACAATAGCCTCGAAGAGATCATTGACGTACTCAATGCTAAATTTGAAGCGACGCACCATGTCGAGGTCGAGAATATTACCCTTGCCGCCGTTCTACGAAGTGAAGTGGTCGGCTTCATTTTCTGTCATCTCTACCCCCAGAGACGAAAAGCGATTATCAGTTACTTCGCAATAAAAAAGGAAATCCCTGCGGCCCGCCTGAAAGCAGCGCGCCAACTGCTTGCCAGACTTAAAGACATCCTCGTCAAGGGGCGTCTCTGCGATGTTCTATTTTATGACCTACAGGGCTTTGATGCCACTACCCCAAGAGCTGATCGCTCAGAGCGCCGAGCACGGCGTGTCTTGTTTAAGCAGAGCGCAAGCTCGTTTGGCCTCAAAGCTCGAGAGTTTCAGTTTGAATATCAGTGTCCAAAAGTCTCAATGTCGGAAAGCGCACATGAGTATCCTTTCGTGTTGTTCTGCATTGGAATTAATTGTCAAATTCCAGACTGCGTTCCGAAACAGTTGATGTTGGACTATTTGAGATTTATCTATCTTGATTGCTATGGCGATATTTATCCGGTTTCTGATCCAAGATTTCAAGAACATCAAGCACATCTTAAGACGATCGTAGATCGCTATGAAGGTACTTTGCCTGATATAGTTCAGGCCACATAACCTGGAGGGAAAAGGGGTCAGTACCGAATGGCACTGACTTAAGCTGCGGCGTTGCAATTCAGTGGTTTACAGGATGGTCGCCAAGCAGTCGCTTGAGTGGAAGCGCCATTTTCCGGGATGTTTCCTCGCTCCGGCCTGGTCCGCAACGGTTTTTCGCTCGCTTCGCCGCATCGCAACCGATTGTTTCTGCGATGCTTTCGGCTTAAGTCAGTGCTATTCGGGTCAGTACCCTTTTCTGTGTGAGCCATAGACTATGCCGACATTGCTTCTAAGAGACGGCTTCAAGTTTTTCTTTTATGCCAACGAGCACGAGCCGAAGCATGTCCATGTGGCGAAGGCGGAGGACTATGCGAAAGTTGAACTTTCAACTTTTCGCGTCGTCAGCAACTTCATGAAACCGCAAGACCTGATGAAGGCCCTTCAGATCATTCGAGAAAACAACGATGCATTCGAGGCAACATGGGATGACTGGTTCCGTCAAAGGTAAAGCTGTCCACTTCGATGATCGCTTCCTTCATGTCGAGTTGGAGGATGGCAGAATCATCTCGACCCCGATGCTGTGGTATACCGATCTCCAGTCGGCGACCATGCGTGAACTGAAGAATTGTGTCTTCATCTGTCATGGCACCGGCATCGAGTGGCCCGATCTGGACTACCATTTGAGCATTGAAAGCATGCTTGCCTTTCATTCTGAAAGACAAGCCGCCTAGTTGCGAGTCTGCAATAGCCACGATCTCGCCAAAAATCGAAAGGGGGGAAAAGGGGTCAGTACCGAATGGCACTGACTTAAGCCGCAAGCTTAATAGAAACAATCGGTTGCGATGCGGAGATGCGAGCGAAAAACCAGCTCCGGACCGGCTAAGAGCTGGGAAACAGCGCGACAATGCCGCCTCCGCCCACGTGGCTGCTTGTCGACCCTTCTGTAATTGGCTAATTTGTCAGTGCCGCGGCTTAAGTCAGTGCTATTCTGGACAGACCCTACGGTATCCCCACGAAATGTCTTTCTTAAAATTTTGTGGAAGCTGTGGCTTGAAACCCAATGCCGTCAAGTTAAGCCACGCTTGCTCCCACGCTCCTGCGCTCTTCGTTATACACAAGTGTCACCGGCTCAACGTAAGTCTATGATTATATGATGTGACGGCACTTTTTGATACGCGTGACGAAGCTCGTAAAAACAGATACTTACGGACTTCTGTATAAGGTGGAGTGCTCCTGCGTGGGAACGAGACGCCCGCCGGACCGCCTCGCGCTTGACTTAACGGCATTGGAAGGAGAGCAGGTTTGGCCTCGCAAGAGCCGTCGCCAACCCCTCGCGGCAGTACAGTGTCGTTTGAGGATTCCCCGGCCCTGCTGCGCGATCCCGATGATTACCTTGCAGATAAGAGGTCGACCCGCTGAAGCCTCAGCGTCCTGTCTCCCGGCGGCCGGAACCAATCAAGACCACTGCGCGGTACCGCGAACTGAACACAAGCAGACACAACGAAACGGAGCAACCCTTGACTACCCCGCAAGCCCCACCGCTCAGCCCCTTCGCCCTCACGGACCCGGACGCCTACCAACGTTGGCGCGACGCCCGCCTCGCCGCGGCCCCGACCAGTCTCGCCGACCTCATCGTGACGGTCCGCGACCCGCGCGACCTGACCGCGGCGGAGATCGAGGCCATCCTGGGGCGCTGCCGCCGGGCCAACATGGCGATCTATGTCGGCCAGACCGGTGACGACCCGGACAAGGCCATCCCGGCGCTGTTGGGCGCGCGGCTGGGTCTGCACCGTCTGGATCACAACCGCGGTGCGGACGAGGACGCCATCACCTCGCTGCGGGTCCAGACCGACGCCCGTCATGCCGGCTATATCCCCTACACCGACCGCCCCATCGCCTGGCACACCGACGGTTATTACAATACCCCGGAGCGTCAGATCCACGGCCTGCTGCTGCACTGTGTCCACCCGGCCGCCGCCGGCGGGGCCAATGCACTCCTGGACCATGAGATCGCCTACTGCCTGGTTCGCGACCAGGACCCGGACTTTATCCGCGCCCTGATGCACCCGCAGTGCATGACCATCCCCGCCAACCCGGGCGATGGCGCTGACGAGGGCGCCGAACTGCGCCCGGAACAGTCGGGTCCGGTCTTCTCTATCCGCGCGGACGGGCACCTGCACATGCGCTACACCAACCGCGCCCGCAACATCGTCTGGCGCGATGACCCACTGAGCCTGGCGGCGGTCGAGTGTCTCAAGCGGATCCTGCACAGCCCCAGCCCCTGGCACCTCGAGGGCCGCCTGGAGCCCGGCTGGGGCCTGATCTGCAACAACGTCCTGCACACCCGCACGCGGTTTACCGAGGGGCCGGTCCCGCGGCTCATCTACCGGGCGCGCTATTACGACCGCTTGGCGGGGACCTGAGCGGTCGGGACCTGTGCCGGAGTCCAAGGCTTCAGCCTCGGGCTTGGCTCCAAGGCTGAAGCCTTGGACTCCAGGCGTGCGTGGGAGCGGCTTGGGCGGTCGCGTCGCGGCTGAAGCCGCTCCCACCGGGTCCCAAGGGCGGGGACGGGGCATTCGCGCGCAAGGGCCGGACGGGGCGGTCGCCCCGTCCGGAAGGTTTTTTCCGGGACTGCCGACTCACACCGGTGATCGGGGCCGGAAGAAAACGTTCGGGATGGGGTTTCCAACCCCGTCCCGCGCGCAGGGTGCGACCGTGGTGAATGCCGGGGCGGGACGCCCCGGCTCCTCTGCTAGCTCCCGCGGCCGACCTCCAGCACGAACTTCTCCAGCTTGCGGGTATCGGCGGCGAATTGGCGGATGCCCTCGGCGAGTTTCTCGGTGGCCATGGCGTCTTCGTTGAGGTCCCAGCGGAAGGACTGCTCGTCGCAGTTGACCCGCGGGATATCCATGGCGCGGGCGCGCTCGGCGTCCAGCTTGCAGACCAGGTCGCCCGGCAGCGCCGCCAACTCCCCCAGCAGGGCCGGGGCGATGGTCAGGTAGTCGCAGCCGGCCAATTCCAGGATCTCACCGACGTTGCGGAAACTGGCGCCCATGACCACGGTCTCATACCCATGGCGCTTGTAGTAGTTGTAGATCCGGGTCACCGAGAGCACGCCCGGATCGCTGTGCGCCGGGTAGCCCGCCACCTGCTGGTCCTTCTTGTACCAGTCCAGGATGCGCCCGACGAAGGGTGAGATCAGGGTCACGCCAGCCTGCGCGCACGCAAGCGCCTGGGCGAAGCCGAACAGCAGGGTGAGGTTGCAGTGCAGACCGCGCGCCTCCAGCCGTTCGGCGGCGCGGATGCCCTCCCAGGTGGAGGCGATCTTGAACAGGACCCGGGTACCGGGGTCGATACCGGCCTGGTGGTAGAGTTCCACCAGCCCTTCGGCGCGACGGATGGTCGCCGCGGTGTCGAAGGAGAGGCGCGCGTCGATCTCAGTCGAGACGCGGCCTGGGACTATCTTTAGGATTTCAATGCCGAAGTTGATCGCAAGCCGATCCATGGTCCACTGGCTTCGGGCCGCCGGGTCGGCGCCGCCGCGCTGCCGGCCGAAGTCCACCGCGTCTTCCACCAGCGCGCGGTACTGGGGCATCTGTGCCGCCTTGAGCAACAGCGACGGATTGGTAGTCGCGTCCTGAGGCAAGTAGGCGGCGATCGAGGCGAAGTCCCCGGTGTCTGCCACGACCTTGGTCATGGTCTTGAGTTGTTCCAGCATGTTCATCGATGGTCACTCTTGTCGGCTTGGTTGGCAGTAACGCGGCGTCGGCAGGCCGTCCGCCGACTGCCCCAGGAAGGACTGATCCCGCTCGGCAATCGTGGCGTTGCGCAGGTCGCGCAGACGCTTGATACGCGCCCGACCATCCGCCGGACAGTAGTCGATCTTGCGCGGGTAGCCGCCGCCGACGTCCTCGGCGACGATGGGGACCCCCGCCTCGCGCAGGAAGGCACGGGCGAGGGCGAGCGAACGGGCACCGCCGGCGCCGGTCTCACCGCGCGGGCAGGCCCCCCGAACAGCTTGGCCTCCAGTTGACCGCGCTGCGCGCCCGCGGCAAGCAGGGCCTCGAGCAGGGTCCGCAGCGCCGGGAGTGCAAGGCTCGACCCCGTCCCCTGGGGCGTCTGCGGTTCCAGCACATGGGCCACCCCGCCGAGACCCTGGGCGCGATCACGGATACAGACCGCCACGCCGGTGCCGAGTACCGCGACGATGGTCTCGTCGCGGCTCAGATAATACTGCCCAGGCAGGAGCTTGGCGGCAAAGCGATGATTCCCGGCATCGAAATAACGGGTGATGTGCTCAAAACCATCTACGACTGCTGGTTGCGGCAACACGGCTGTTCTCTTGCGTTCAGGCTTACTTGACAACATAGACCGCGCCGCCGACATCCGCAAACCCCAGCCGCCGATTTTATTCGGCGAGAATTGGTCTATCATACCCCGGTGAATCTGCGCGACCTCCGCTACATCCTCGCCGTCGCCGACACCCGCCATTTCGGTCGGGCGGCCGATCGCTGCTTTGTCAGCCAGCCGACCCTGAGCGGGCAGATCAAGAAACTGGAAGATGAACTGGGGGTGGTGATCTTCGAGCGCACCAACCGCTCGGTGGAGGTCACCCCGGTGGGCGCGACCATCCTGGCCCACGCCCGCCTGGCGGTCGAGCAGGCCGACACCATCGAGCAGGTCGCCCGCGCCTTTCAGGACCCGCTCGACGGCCCCTTGCGGGTCGGCGCCATCCCGACGCTCAGCCCTTACCTGATGCCACTGGTGCTGGTGCCGCTCAAGCGCGCCTACCCCAAGCTGCGCCTGGTGCTCTCTGAGGAGATCACGGACTCACTGCTCGCCCGCCTGCATCGCCATGAACTGGACGCCGCCCTGCTCGCCACCGCGCCCGACGACCTGGACCTCGACGCCATGGCGCTGTTCGACGAACCCTTCTGGCTCGCCCACCCGCGCAATCACCCACTCTACGAGAAGGACGAGATCGAGGCCGCCGACCTTGCGTCCCTCGAACTGCTGCTGCTCGCCGACGGCCATTGTCTCACCACGCAGGTGATGGACCTGTGCCGTCTGGCGGAGCGCCCCAGCCACGGCGAGATGGCCGATCTGCGGGCCGCGAGCCTGGAGACCCTGCTCCAGTTGGTCGGCGCCGGCTTCGGCTGCACCCTGGTCCCGGCCCTGACCATCCGCGGCGGCTGGATGACGGACAGCGGCATCATCGCCCGCCCGCTGGCCCTGCCGGACGCCTACCGGCGCATCTCGCTCTACTATCGCCGCAGCTTCCCCCGCCGCGCCGCCCTGGAGGCCTTCGCCCAGGTGGTGCGGGAGCATCTGCCCAATACGGTCCGGCCGCTTCCGCCGACCTGAGCCCCGTCGTGCACCGCCGCCGCACCGCCGCCCGGCGCCGCGACCAGAAAATCCAATTGTTAATATAACTTGACAATTTTCATTGACAAATTGTCTTTTGGTTGATCTAGGACAACGAAACCGCAGTTAGTCGTTACAGACATGCAATCAAGGTCTATGCTTCCCACTGTGCATCGCAACTGCCGGGCGCCGACAGATAATCCTGTTATCTAACAGAATCTTGTGCCTTGAAACGGGACGGCCGGACGCCGGGCCGGCGCGATCGACACGCGGGGTTGCCAACCCCGGACCCATAAAAAGACCACGAGGAGGTTACGATGACTTTCACACAAACTCAGGCCGTCTGGGAACTCTGCCGCCAGGGCCTGCCGCTGCTGGCCGACGAGGCCGCCGAACGCTGGGAGCGCGGACTGCACTTCAAGCTCCAGTCCCAGGTCCGCATCGCCCGCGCCGTCGAGGCCCTGATCGAGCAGTGCAACTGGGAGGTCGGCCGCCGGGGGGAGACCGCCTGACGCTTAGGGCCTGGCTTAGGGCCTAGGGCTCACCGAGGTGCACCGCCAGCCAGACACAGGGGGCTGGCGGTGGTTTCAACCACCCGATGCGGGGTACGGGCGGGGATGCAGATCCAGTCCCCAGGACCTAAGACCCGCTCCGCCCCATCCACCCACAGCCGCGCCCGGCCCTGGAGCAGGGCCACCCACTCATCGTGGGGCTGGTCATAGAGGACCGGCTCCGGGCTTGCGCTGCTGATGATCCGCTCGATCCGCACCCGCCCCCCGGGCGGTGCCCCCTTGAGATCGAATCGCAACAGGTCTTCAAAGACCTCGCCCGTCGGCGGCGCCAGCGTGTCGATGAACAGGTTTCCCGAGCGCGGCGGCATCTCAGTCCCACCGGAACAGCCAGGCGGCCAGGCTGAGAAACCCCAGGGCGAGGGCCGCGAGCAGCAGGACCTCAGGCAGGACCTCGACGACCCCGGCCCCGTCGATCATGATGCGGCGGGCCGCGTCCACCAGGTGGGTCAGGGGCGAGAGTTGGGAGAGCAGGCGCGCCCCCAGGCTCGCACCCTCCATGGAGAACCAGACCCCGGAGAGCAGCAGCAGGGGCCAGGAGATCAGGTTCAGGATACCGTCGGCCAGTTCCTCGGTCCGTAGCCGTGCGGCGACGACGAGCCCCAGGCTGATCAGGCATAGGGCGCCGGCCGCGAAGACCAGGACCAGGGCCGGATAGGACCCGCGCATGGGGAAGCCGAGCACCAGGTCCGCACCCAGGTACACCACCGTGGTGGCAGACATCACCACCAGCAGGCGCGAGAGCACCTGCGCGCTCAGGAACTCGAACGGCGAGAGCGGCGTCGCCTTCAGCCGCCGCAAGACGCCGTTCTTGCGGTAACGCACGATCACCCAGCCCACCCCCCAGAGGCTGGAGAACATCAGGTTCATCGCCAGAATCCCGGGCAGGACCCAGTCGGCATAACTGACGGCCGCGCCGGACAGGGTCCGGCGCTGCGGTGTCGTCACGTCCGCCCCCGGCATGGCCGCCGCCGCGGACGGCGTCCCCAGCAACAGCCGCTCGGCCAGATAGCCGCGGGGGGACTTGAGGTTCACCCAATAGGTCAGCGGGTCGGTGCGCGGGTCGATCAGCAGGTCGAGCTGATGGCGATCCACCTTGGTCAGCGCCGCCCCCGGATCGGTCAGCGGCACGAACCTGATGTACTCCAGGGCCAGGAACCCGCCCGCGGCCCGCGGCAAGGACCCGTCGGCGCTCAGCACCCCGACCTTGAACTGGTCCTGGGGATCGCCGCTGAAGATGAAGGCGAAGGCCAGCACCATCAGGATCGGCATGAAGATATTCCAGCCCAGACCGGCACGGTCCCGGTAGAACTCCCGGTTACGGGCGATGAGGACGGCCAGGATGCGGCGCCACATGGTTGGGTCTCCCGGGGCTTGGCCCGACTGGTTGGTCCTTGGAAGGCGCGGCGGTGCGCCGGGGGCATGGGGCCTTGGAGGTTTGGTCGACGCGCGGGCAATGGTCCGCGCAGCGGACCCGACGCGGCGCGGTCGCTGCCGCGGGGTCGCCGATCCGCGCAGCGGACCCGACGATCGGGAAGGCCCATTTGGGGTCCGCTTAAGGTAGCATTGTCCCAAGTCCGGGCGCGGACCGCCAGCGGCGCGCCCGGGTGCGATCAGAACTGATGTGGTGACCGAGGTCCCGGGTACCCTGTCGTTGTCGTTGTCGTAATCGAATAATCCGACCACGATTACGACAACGACAACGACAACGACAACGACAACGACGCCCGGTCCGTGAGAACGTCGGGTAGCGAAAGGGTACGCGATGCGTACCCTACGACATGTGCGTTAACACATCAGTTCTGATCGCACCCGGCGCGCCCCCACCCCTTGACTGCGACCATTCACACCACTGGAAAGCCCCCATGCCCATCCTGATCCTGCTCCTTGGACTCTTCCTCTTCATCAGCGCCCACTCGCTCGGCTTTCTCGCCCGCAAGACGCGGGCCAAGGTGTCGGACGCCATCGGGGAGGCCCGCTGGCGCGGGGTCGTCGCCCTGGCGAGCCTCGTCGGCCTCATCCTGATCGGCCTGGGGTACTCGCTGGCCCGCGTCGAACCGATCCCGTTCTACGCCCCGGCGACCTGGACGCGGCACCTGAGCCTCCTGATCATGGTCCCGGTCTTCCCGCTGCTCTTCGCCACCTATCTCCCCGGGCGCCTCCAGAGCGCCGTCGTCCACCCGACCCTGGTGGCCGTCGCCCTGTGGGCCTTCGCCCACCTGCTCGCCAACGGCAACCTGGCGGACCTGCTCCTGTTCTGGTCCTTCCTCATCTGGGCCGTGGCCGACCTGATCTCCCTCAAGTACCGCCCCGCCCCGCCGGTAGAAGGCGCCCCCCCCGGCAAGTTCAACGACCTGATCGCCGTCGTCGCCGGGCTCGCGCTCTATGGTGTCTTCCTGTTCTGGGCGCACGCCTGGCTGTTCGGCGTCTCGCCCCTGGGCAGCGGCGCCCTCTAGCCAACGACAACGACAACGACAACGATGGATCACGCATCCGGCCACCGGATGGCGCTCAGGGTAGCGCGCCCCCCGTCGTAGTCGAAGGCGTCGAGCTGCCGCGTCAGCCGCCCCAGGTCCTCGCCCAACACCGCGCGCAGCGCCCCCGCGGACTCACGGAAGAGGTGCCCGGCGGCGATGTCACCGACCGCCAGCAGGGCGTCAAGGCGTTGCACCAGGTCCCGCAGGCCGGCGCCGTCGGGGGTCGCGGCCGGCGGCGTGAACTCGTCCTGCGGCAACTGAGCCAGGATGTCGCCCGCGACGGCCGTGTAGGCCCGCTGCACGGCCGCGATCAGGGGCTCGCAGGCGGCGGCGTCCGCGCCGGTGCGCAGCGCCGTCTCCAGGGCCGCGGCCGCGTGCTGGACCGCCGTCGCACCCAGCGTGCCCGAGACCCCCCGCAGAGTGTGGACGATGAACCGGGCCTGGTCCCGCTCGCCCGCGACGAGGCGGCGGCGCAGCTCGGCCATGTCCTGCCCGTGGCCCAGGGCATAGGTGCGCAGGTAGCGGCGGGTGTCGGCGCTCCATGGGCGCGCCCCGCCAAGAACTGGGGCCGCGGCGCCGAGCCGCGCTGGTGCAGCCTCAGTGCGCCCCGACGCCGCAGGCCAATCCGCGGCCAATGACGCCGCCGGCGCCGGGAGGGTCGTCGTCGGATCCTCGGACAACCACTGCAACAGGGCGTCGAACAGGGCCGCCGGGTCCACCGGCTTTGCCACATGGCCATCCATGCCGGCCTCGACGCACGCCTCCCGGTCCTCGTCGAAGGCATTGGCGGTCATGGCCAGGATGGGCGTGGCGGAGCGCCCCGGCAGGCGGCGGATGGCGCGGGTCGCCGCCAGGCCGTCCATGAGCGGCATCTGCACGTCCATCAGGATCAGGTCATAGGCACTGACCGCGGCCATCGCGACCGCCTCGCGACCATCCGCCGCGGTGTCCACCGCGAGCCCGGCCCCACACAGCAGTTCCAGGGCCACCTCCCGGTTGATGACGTTGTCCTCCACCAGCAAGAGCCGCGCCCCGGCGTGGCGGCGGCGCAGTTGTTCTTCCGCATCGCGGGCGGCCGGGGCCCCGCCCGGGGTTGCCTCCTGGTCCTGATCGACCGACTCGCCCTGACCACGGCCTAACCGCACCGTGAACCAGAAGGTGCTCCCCTGCCCCGGCACACTCTGGGCCCCGGCCTCCCCACCCATCAACTGCGCCAGCCGGCGGGTGATCGCCAACCCCAGGCCGGTGCCGCCGTAGCGGCGGGTCGTGGAGGCATCCGCCTGCTCGAAGGCGCCGAACAGGCGCGGCAGCTGCTCCGCGGCGATGCCGATACCGGTGTCCTGCACCTCACAGCGCACCAAGAGCCCCGCGGGCGCCTCTTCGAGTATCCGGGCGCGCAGCCGCACCCCGCCGCGCTCGGTGAATTTAACCGCATTCGCCGCATAATTGAGCAGCGCCTGACGCAGGCGCGTCGGGTCCCCGTGCAGCCACCGGGGCGCGACGTCGCGTTCCACCTCCAGGGTGAGCCCCTTGGCGGCGGCCTGCTCCGCGACCAGGGACCGGACCTGGTCCAGGACGCGGCCCAAGACGAAATCGCAACCCTCCAGTTCCAGGCGCCCCGCCTCGATCTTGGACAGATCCAGGATGTCGTTGAGGATGGCCAACAGGTGCCGGGCGGCGCCGTCGATGCGCCGCAGCCGCTCCGCCTGGGCGGGCGTGACCGGGGTGCGCGCGAGCAGGTGGGTCAGCCCGACGATGGCGTTCATGGGCGTGCGGATCTCGTGGCTCATGTTGGCCAGGAAGTCGCTCTTGGCCTGGTTGGCGGCCTCGGCCCGGGCGCGCGCCGCTGACAGTTCCAGGGTCCGGCTCGCCACCAGTTCCTCCAGGTGGTGACGGTAGCCGTCCAGTTCCTCGGCCACCCGCTGTTTTTCGGTGATATCCTCCTTCACCGCGACATAGTGGGTAATGGACCCGTCGGGTCGGCGCAGCGGGGTGATGATGGCGTGCTCGGTATACTCACTGCCGTCGCGGCGCCGATTGATGAACTCGCCCAGCCAGGGCTGGCCCTGGGTCAGGGCCTCCCACAGTGCCCGGTAGGTGGACGCCGGGGTCTTGCCGGAGCGCAGGATGCGCGGGTTCTGGCCGATGGACTCGGCGCGAGCGTAGCCGGTAGCACGCTCGCAGGCCTCGTTGACATACTCGATCCGGCCCTCCAGGTCGGTGATGACGATGCTCTCCGGGCTCTGCTCCACCGCCTGGGCGAGCTTACGCAGTTGGGCCTCGTCGCGGCGCTGACGGACGATCCGCCACACCTCGTTGGCCAGGAGCTGGACGGTTTCCACGTCCAGGTCCGTATAGGGCTCCGGTTTGTTGCCGACCCCGGCGATCATCCGCACCAGTCCGGACTCCAGGACCGGCACGCTGACCAGGCGCGCGAGCGCCGCGTGACCGGCCGGGAGCCCGCGCCGGCCGATCTCCTCCTGGGGGGCGCCGACATAGTCGTTGAAGACCACCGGGGCGCGCCGCCGCAGGGCCTCGGCCCAGATGCCGGCCTCACTGACGGGGTAGTGACGGTCATAGGCGGCCTGGCAGTAATGCTCCAGGGTGGCCCTGGACCAGGCGACCATCTCGACCTGTTCCTGGTCATCATGGACGAAGTGGGTAAACCCGATCCGGCTCCCGGTGAGCCCCTCTGCCAGCTCCAGTCCGTATTGCATGAAGGCCCGCTCGTCCAGGCGCTCGGCGGCCCCCGGCAGGTCCAGCAGGGCGGTGGCGCGGCGTGCCTGCAGGATCAAGGTCTGCTCCGCCAGCCGCGCCTCAGTCACATCGAGCATCACCCCCTGGAGGTAGCGCGGCCGACCCTCGCCATCGCGCACCACCTGCGCCGCATCGTGGTAATGCCGCCACCGACCGTCGCGGGTCGCCAGGCGATAGTCCATGGCCAAGGCACCGCCGCCCTGGGGCAATGCCGCCAAGGCATCGAGGACCGGTTGGCGGTCGTCGGGGTGGATCAGCCGCATCCACAGTTCAGGGGCCGCGGTCAGCGCCTCTGGCGTGTAGCCCAGGTCGCCGATCCGCGGGCTGACATAGAGCTTTGGGCTGCCGGGGTCCAGGGAGGCCCGGTAGAGGATGACCGGCACCTGTTCGGTGAGCAGGCGGGTGCGCTCCTCGCTCTCGCGCAGGGTCTGCGCCGTGCGCTCCTGCTCCTCCAGCAGGCTCAACAAGGCCGCGCGCGCCTGGTCCGAGACGGCGAGCAGTTGGGCCGTCTCGGCCTGGGCGGCACGGACCTGCTCCTCCGCCTGACGGCGATCGGTGATATCCAGGAGGCTGCCGAAGAGCCGTACCACCCGGCCGCCGCGCACCTCGGCCTCGGCGCGGGCACGCACCCAGCGACGCTCGCCCTGCGCGGTAATGAGCCGCAGTTCCAGGTCATAGGGCTCACCGAGATCCAGGGCGCGCTGGAAGGCCGCGGCCATCCGCGGGCGATCCTCCGGGACATAGAAGGCGATGTTGCGCTCGGTGTCGCTGGGGTCGTAGTCACGGCCAAGCCCATAGATGCGGTAGACCTCCTCGGTCCAGTGCCGCTGCCCGGTCGCGACCTCGTATTCCCAGCCGCCGAGTCGGGCAATCTCCTGGGTATGGCGCAGCAGCGCCTGCTCCTGGCGCAGGGCCGACTCGCGCTGCTGACGGCGCACCCGGGCGGCCATCAGGGCGGCCAGGAAGAGGGTGGCCACCGGGAAGATCGCGAGCACCGGCCAGACCATGCGCTGGAGCACCAGGGCCGCGGCCGACGGCGGCAGCATGATCATCATCAAGACCAGTACCACGGCATGGACCAGGACCCCGAACAGGTAAAATTCCAGCATTGGCAGACGCTCCGGCGCCGGGCGCAGGTACCGCCAAGCGATGCCGAGGGTCCCGGCGGCGAGGATCGCGCCGATCCCGACCGGCGCCCCCAGGCCGCCCTGGTAGAGCCGCAGGGCGGCGGTCATCGCCATGGCCACCAGGGTCGGCACGGCACCGAAGAAAAGCCCGCTCACGGCCAGCAGGACCGAACGGGTATCGAAGACGAGCCCGGGGACCAGGGGCCAGGGCGCCAGCATGATCGCGGCCCCGATGGCCCCGATGAGGCCGCCGGCGAGCAGGCGCGCCGATACAGACCCGCGATCCCCGGCGCCGCGGATAAAAAGGTCCAGGACCAGGGCCAGGGCCAGGAGCAGGGCGGCGTTATGGATCAGGCCGAGCAAGGCCGGAGCGATCATTGCGGCCTCAACCTGAGCAAGGCAGCTCGGGAGGGGGGCTCAAGGTGCATCGCCTCGGATGCCCTCGGCGGCGTTCGGCGCAACGGCCTGCGGCACGGCCGCGCTGAAGCGTGTCGGCGACAGGTCCTCGAGCCGCGCCTGATCCGCCCCGGGCGCGACCCGCGGCACGCCCTGCACCCACTGACGGACCTGGTACCAGAGCCGCCCCAGATGCTCATGCAGAGCAAAATAGCTGATGGGGAAGGCCCGCGCCGTGGGCAGCCAGTCGCCCAGACCAAGCCCGTGTCGCCAGTTCGGGATGGAAACAGCGCCGGTGGGAGCCGGAATCACGCCGATGCCGGCCTGCTCGCAGACCTCCACCGCCCGCGGCAGATGCCAGGCGTCGCTGACCAAAAGCACGCCGGAGACCCCGGCACGCTGGAGCATCGGTTTGGAGTAGGCCGCATTCTCCCAGGTGGTGCGGCTGCGGTTCTCCACGCCGGCCACCGGGACCGCGAACTCCTCTCGCAAGGTCCGCGCCATCAGGTCGCCCACGGCCGGATCACCCTCCGTGAGCCCGCCGCCGGTGACATAGATCGGCAGACCGGTGGCGCGATGCAGCCAGGCCCCGTAGCGCACCCGTTGCAGGCTGAAACCGTCCAACGTGGGGCCCCCATACTCGCCCCCGGTGGTGGCAAAGCCGGCGCCCAGCACCAGAATGGCCTGGGCCTGGGTCGGCAGCGGCTGCTGGAGGTCCAAGGGCGGATAGGGCTCCAAAGGCGCCATCAGCAGCGTCGCGACGACGGGCAGGCACAGCAGAGTCAGGATGGCAGTCCCGATGAACACCAGCAGCCGCCCCCAGGCCCCGCGCACGAGCAGGAACCCGGCGACAAGCAGCAAGATAATGAGCCCCGGTGGCAACAACAGCGTCTTGAGAGCGAGGTAGATCGTCATAGCCGTCGTGCTGCGCACCGCAACCAGCGCCCAAGGGCGCTGGTTCAGAGTCAGTTGCGCACCGCCTCACCCTTCAGGATCTTTGGGGTGACGAAGATCAGCAACTCGGAGTTGTTGTCTTTGCGCGCCTCCTTCTTGAACAGACGCCCGAGCATAGGGACATCGCCCAACCAGGGTACCTGCTCCTTGTTGTAGGCCTTCTCCCGTTCGAAGACACCGCCCAAGACCACGGTCTCGCCATTGTCCACCAGTACCGTCGTCTCCACCGAGCGGGTATTGATAGGAACGCCTGAGTTGGTCACCCTGGTCCAGTCCGGAGCATTCTTGTCGACCTTCAGTTCCATGATGACACGGTCGTCCGGGGTGATCTGGGGCGTCACATCGAGTTGGAGCACCGCGTCCTTGAACTCGGTCGTGGTGGCCCCGCCGCCGCCCCCGGCACTCGTCGTATAGGGGATCTGTTGGCCCATCTTGATCGTGGCCTTCTTGGCGTCGGAGGTAATGACCCTGGGGCTGGAGATGATCTCGCCGCGGCCCTCCAGCTGCATGGCGGAGAGTTCGAGTTGCATCAGATAGGAGCCCACTTTGCCGATCAGGAAATTGACCGCACCGGACGGGGCAACGGCGGGCAGGTTGACGAGCAGGGACTGGTTGCCGGAGCCGGCCGGATTCACGATCCCCGCGTTAAAGGGCACCACCGGCGTCTTACTCACGTCGAGGCCGAACGAACCCTTGTCGTACCCGGCGATGGCAAGGTTGCCCGGCATTCCGCCCGCGGTCATCATCTGGGTTGACGACAAGCTTCCCGTGGCCCCCGAGACCCCGAAGCGCACGCCCAGGTCACGCGCGAAATCATTGTTCGCGATCACGATACGCGACTCGATCATAACCTGACGCACCGGCACGTCCAGACGCCCGACCAAGCGCCGGATGTCCTCCAATTTCGCCGTCGTGTCCTGCACCAGCAGGGTGTTGGTGCGCACATCGATCGTCACATTGCCGCGATCCTTGGTCAGCAGGTTGCTCTTGTCGGACTTGAGCATATTAGCGAGGTCGGCCGCCTTGGCGTAGTTGACCTGAATGTACTCGGTGCGCAAGGGGGCCAGCTCCTCGATCTGCTTTTGAGATTCCAGTTCCAGCTTCTCCGCCGCGGCCAACTCCTGACTCGGCGCCACCATGATGACGTTGTCGGTCTGACGCATCGCCAGCCCCTTGCTCTTCAGGATGATGTCCAGGGCCTGATCCCAGGGTACGTTCTTCAGGCGCAGCGTAATATTGCCGCGCACGTTATCGCTGGCGATCAGGTTGAGGCCGGTGAAGTCGGCCAGCAGTTGCAGGACCGCGCGCACCTCAATGTCCTGAAAATTCAGCGAGAGGCGATCACCTTTAAAAACGACCTTTTTCTTCTCGTTCTGTTCCTTCTCCGCCGGCGTCAGGGCCCGGAACTCCAGGGTGAAGAGATCATCGGTCTGATAGGCCAGGTAGTCATACTCGGCACCCGTCTGGATATCGAGCACGACGTTGCGCCCGCTCGCTTTGGACTCCACCGCGGTCACCGGGGTGGCGAAATCAGTCACGTCCAGGCGCCGGAACAGGCGCGGGGGCAACGAACTGTCATAGAGGTCAACGAAGACATGCCCGGCCTGTTCGCGCACGGCCACCCGGGTCTTGGCACTGGGCAGTTTGATTACGACCCGCCCCTCGCCGCCGGTTCCGCGCCGAAAATCGATGTCGCGCACCGCCCCGCCCGCGCCGGCGGAACGGGGGGGAGCGGCCGGCCCACTCGCGGACGCGGGCCGCGCGCCGGCACCCTGGCCAGCCGCGGGGCCAGCCATGGGGGCGGGCTGCTCCACGGGTCGGGGCGGCGGCGCAACGCTCGCCGGGGCGTCCTGGGTGCTGATCTTGAGCGTGACCTTATTGCCGTTGGCGGCGACCTCATAGGGAACCGAATCGTTGAGGTTGACCACCACCCGGGTGCGATTGCTGGCCTCCACTGCGATCAGGCTGTGGACGGCACCCACATTGATTGGAATCGCCTTGCGATCGAGTTTGCTGGTGGCCCCCTCGAAGTCCAGCGCGATACGCGCCGGCGACTCGGTAGCGAAGGAGGTGGGGGCGGCGACGGGTCCGGAGAAGCTCAGCTGGATCTCGACCCGGTTGCCGGGCAGGGCGGCAAACTCCACGTTCTGAAGATCAACGGCCCGGGTCGGGGCGGCGCCGACGGCACAGGCGAGCAGCAGCCACCAGGTCAACCCTGCGATCAGGAACCTTGGCGGCGCGGGACGGGCGCCGCGCGCGCACCGGCGCGGGCGGGGGTAACTTGGGCTCATCATCGCGGCTTGCCCTCCACGGGTTATTGGGTGAGCGCGACCGTGGCTTGGCGCTCGCGCCACTCGCCGGGGCCTTCCGATACGATTTCGGTCAACTGGATCGACTCATCACTGATGCTGACGATCTGACCATTGTTCATCCCTAAGTAGTTGCCGACCCGCACCCGATGCAGGATGCCATTCGGACTGCGGATCAGTGCCCACTTGGTCTGATTCTGTTCCAGGGTGCCGACCATGCGCAGGGCATCCAAGGCAAACCCCTCAAGCTCTTCCTTGCGACGCAGGGGATCGGGGGCCAAACTGTTCCCGGGCGCGGTGGCAGGCTGGTCGCTCCCGCGTGCGTCCACCACGAACGGGTCCCGCCGCTCGGCCGGCTCGTAGACGTAGGTATTGATCTGCTTGATCTCCGGAAGGGGCTCAATGGCCCCCGGGTCACGGGCCTTGACCTTGCGAACATAGTCCTCCAATTCGCTCTGGTCCGCGCCGCCGCACCCGGCGAGCAAGGCCGACAGGAGCATCGCCGACAGCACCGGCAGGCAGCCGGTACGCCGCCCCCGCGCGGGTACTGCAATGGCTCCGGACCGCGGGCGGACGCGCCTGGTCATTTGGTCGCGGCCTCATCCAGATACCGGTAGGTCTTCACCTGCGCCTGGAGCATCAGCTTGGAGTCCGCCGCGCCGCGTTCACCCGATGGATTGCTGATCTTGACGTTGTGGATGGTCACGATGCGCGGCAGCGCGGCGAGTCCGCTGATGAAGCGCCCGAATTCGTGATAACGGCCGGTCACCCGAATGTTGATCGGTAATTCCGCATAAAAATCCTTCGACTGCTCGCCCTCGGGCTGAAATAGCTCGAATTCCAATCCCGCCGCCAACCCGGTCTGGGACACGTCCACCAGCAGGCCCGCCACCTCGGTCTTGTCCGGGAGTTGCCGCAACATGGCCCCGAAGGACTCTTTCATCTCCTCAAGCTGCTGACGGTAGGCATTGAGATTGGCGGCTTTACGCTGCTTGGTCTCGAAGGTCTTGCGCAGTTCCAGTTCTTTGGCCTCTTCCTCCTTCCAGCGGCCCAATTGAGACTCCCAGTCCAGGTAATAGAAGGCCGCCGCGACCGCGCCGCAGCACAGCAGTATGGCAAACGCCTTGATCAGCAGCGGCCATTCGCCGATGTTGTTCAGGTCGAGTTCGCGCAGGTCACGCAGGTCCATGGGGCTTTGATCCGGAAGGTTCGTTCTGGTCGCGGGTGCCGCGTCGCGGCACTGTTACGACGGTTTGTTACCGTCGCGGCCGGCGACGGGTTGTATCTGGTCGAATGACAGGCGGAAATGACTCAAGCCGGTCCCGGTCTTGTCCTTGTGTTCGATCAGCAGCAGGCGCGGGTTGCCGAGCCAGGCGGACCCCTCGACGCTGCGCATGAAGGCCGAGACCCGGGCGTTCGACTGGGCGCGCCCCTCCAACACGATGTTGCGTCCAGTCTGCTCCAGCTTGGTCAGATAGACCCCCTCGGGAATTGCCGCCACCAGTTCGTCAAAGAGTCTGACCACCTCCGGGCGGCTCTGTTGCAACTGCTGGATGATGTTCATGCGGGCAAGCAGCTTGGCCTTGGTCTCCTCCAGGGTCTGGATCTCCTTGATCTGGCGGTTGAGCTGACTGATCTGGTCGTCGATGTAGCGGTTGCGGTCCTGCTGCGCCGCGATCCTGGACTCGAACCAAAAATGCACCCCGACCGCGCTCAGCAAGGCCGCCCCCAGCGCGACCCCGGCAACGATAGCGAATTCCCGCCGCCGCCGCCGCCGTTCGGCCTCACGCCAA
Source organism: Candidatus Thiodictyon syntrophicum (assembly GCF_002813775.1). Lineage (NCBI taxonomy): Bacteria > Pseudomonadati > Pseudomonadota > Gammaproteobacteria > Chromatiales > Chromatiaceae > Thiodictyon > Candidatus Thiodictyon syntrophicum. The sequence goes on along the minus strand of NZ_CP020370.1, from coordinate 2,482,296 downwards.
GGGAGTAGATTGATCCGGGCCATCAGTCGAATCCTCGCAACGCAAGACCCACGGCAACCATCAGTCCGGGGGCCTCGCGCATCAGCTCCTGGGCCTTGATCCGGGGGGAGAGCGACATCTGCGTGAAGGGATTCGCCACCATGGTGGGCAGACCCAGGCGCTCCTCGACCAACTCATCGATCTTGCGGATACTGGCGGCACCGCCGGCCAGGATCACCTGATCCACCCGGCTGAAGGTGGAACCGGAATAAAAGAACTGGAGCGCCCGACTGATTTGCTGGGCCAGTGCCTCCTTGAAGGGACTCAATACCTCCGTGTCGTAGTTCTCGGCAACGTCGCCGTCGAGGATCTTCTGGGTGGCCTGGTCGCGCGGCAACCCATAGCGCCGCTGCACCTCATCGATGAGCTGTTGGCCGCCGAAATTCTGCTCACGCGTGTACACCACCTGGCCCTCGTGGAGCACATGCAGGGTCGTCGTGGAGGCGCCGACGTCGGCCACCGCGACGGTCTGCTCCGTGTGCTCGTCGCCGCGGCCGCCCAGAATGAGGCTGCAGGCGTTCTCCATGGCGTAAGCCTCGACATCGACCACCGCGGCGGTCAGACCGCCAATCTCCAGGGCGTTCACGCGGTCGTCCACGTTTTCGCGGCGGGAGGCGGCGAGCAGGACGTCGACCATGTCCGCACTCGCCTGGGACGACCCCAGTACGTCGAAGTCGATGTTCACCTCCTCCAGCGGATAGGGGATGTACTGGTCCGCCTCCAACTGGATCTGGTTCTCCATCTCCGCGTCACTCAGCGCGGCAGACATCGAGATCACCTTGGTGATGACCGCGGACCCGGACACGGCCACCGCGGCGCGCTTGGTCTTGGTGCCGGCCCGCAGCACCGCCCGCTGGATGCACTGGCCCACCGCCTCGGCGTCGGCGATCTTCTTCTCCACCACCGCGTTGCTCGGCAGGGGCTCGATGGCGAAGGTCTCGACCCGATACAGGGCCGTGCTCGAACCGACGCTCTGTGACAACTCGATCAGCTTGATGGCGGTCGAACTGATGTCGATGCCCAGCATGGCCTTGTTTTTGCGGCGAAGACCGAACATGGGATTCTCTTAAAACCTGGTAGCTTGCGCGGAGGACCTACAATGGACCGCGCAATGGCTCGCTAACTATATCAAACCGAGAATGTTTTGTGGGAGAACCTGGAACCCGAAACCTGCAACCCCCATATTAGTGGCGTGCAGAGGGCCGACCCGCCGGGGACCCGTGGCACCCGCGAGCGGCCGCCGCATCGCGACTGCAAAAAAATGCGCCGACCAGGCGTGCATGTTAACGTTCGGCTAACCCTCGCCGCCCGTCACTATGCCTGCATCGCAGCGCCGCCGCGAGCCCCATGTGAGGCGCTGCGCCACGCGGGCGCCCGAAACGGCTCGATTGCCGCCCATGAACGCAAATAATCTGTCATTATTCAATTGGTTGGAAGCCACGGGCGCAAACCCCGAACAACCGCCCGGCAGGCCACCCGCGACCTTGACGCCGCGGGCTGGCTTGCGTCCGCGTGCGGCTGGACGGTCCTTGCGGGGCGGCGCGAACGGAGGTAACTCATGGCAGGACGAGACCGTTTAAACGCGGCGCACTGGCGCATCGCCTACGAGGCGGCCCGCATCATGGTAGAGCAGGACCTGTCGGACTTCGACCGGGCGCGCCGCAAGGCCGCCGCCCGCATCGGCATCCTCGATCGGCGCAGTTGGCCGACCAACGAGGCGATCCAGGAGGCGCTCTCGACCCAACGCCGACTCTTCCCCGGCGCCGCGCAGGCCGCGGCGCTGCGGCGCTTGCGCGGCGACGCGCTCCAGGCCATGCGCCGCTTCAGCGCCTTCAGCCCCCGCCTGATCGGCCCCCTGCTGCATGGGTCAGGCCAGGCCGCCGCGGGCGTGCAACTATGCCTCTACGCGGAGTGCCCGGAGGACGTGGTGTTCGCGCTGATCGAGGCGCACATCCCCTGGCACGAGCGTGAGCGCAGTTTTCGCTACGGAAACGGGGAGCGTCGCACCCACCCGGCGTTGCGCTTCGTGGCCGGCGAAACCCCCATCGAACTCGTCGTGCTGCCGCGCCAGGCCCTGCGCAACCCACCGCTGGACCCGGTGACCGAGCGGCCCGAACGGGGACTCGACAGCGCCGAACTGGAACGTCTGCTAACCGAGAATGGCGAATAGACAGTATTGAGGTTTCGGTATTTTCCCGCGTCTCATCGGGTTGGATCAGCCATTTTCCGGTCCTGCCAATGCTGCACAATGATGCATTGACAGCACCACCAGGAACTTTTAACATCTTGGTTTTCCGGCGCTTGTTATCTTCCCCGAGGAATCCGACCGGCACCGGCCGCCGCTATCGCACCATTCCCACCACGCCCTGTCCTACCGGAGTGACCTATGTCCAAACCCGCCATGCGCGTCGCCGTTTCCGGCGCCGCCGGCCAGATTGCTTATAGCCTGCTGTTCCGTATCGCCTCGGGCGACATGCTTGGCCGCGACCAGCCGGTCATCCTGCAGCTGCTCGACCTGCCGCAGGCGCAGCTCGCCGCGCAGGGCGTCATGATGGAACTTGAGGACTGCGCCTTCCCGCTGCTCGCCGGCATGATCAGCACCGATGACCCGAACGTCGCCTTCAAGGACGCCGACGTCTGCCTGCTGGTCGGCGCCCGCCCGCGCACCAAGGGCATGGAGCGCGCCGATCTGCTGAGCGCCAACGGCGCCATTTTCACCGTGCAGGGCAAGGCCATCGCCACCCACGCCAAGGAGGCCGTCAAGGTCCTGGTGGTCGGCAACCCCGCCAACACCAACGCGTACATCGCCGGCAACACCGCCCGCAAGGTCGGCCGCACCGACCCGAACAACTACCACGGTATGCTGCGCCTGGACCACAACCGCGCCCTGTCGCAACTGGCCGCCAAGATCGGGCGTCCAGTCTCGTCCCTGAAGCAGTTGGTCGTCTGGGGCAACCACTCCCCCACCATGTACGCGGACTACCGCTATACGACCTCCAACGGCGACAACGTCAAGGCCCTGATCAACGACCACGCCTGGAACAACAACACCTTCCTGCCGACCGTCGGCAAGCGCGGCGCCGCCATCATTGAGGCCCGCGGCCTGTCGTCTGCCGCGTCCGCGGCCAACGCCGCCATCGACCACGTCCGTGACTGGGTGCTCGGTTCCGACGAGTGGGTCACCATGGGCGTGCCCTCCGACGGCTCCTACGGCATCCCCGCCGGCATCGTGTTCGGCATGCCGTGCGAGTGCAAGGGCGGCGCCTTCAAGATCATCCCGGGCCTGGAGATCGACGACTACAGCCGCGAGAAGATCAATATCACGTTGAAGGAATTGACGGACGAGGCGGAAGCCGTGAAGTCCATGCTTTAGCGACGGGCCTTCGCTTGTCGGTGAGGCCAGGGATGGCCCGCGGCGTAGCGCGACATGAGAGGTCGCGTCGGCCCGTCGCTTGGTAAAGAGAGACGGCTGAATAGGGAAGCGGCGCCGGTGGCCATCGTCCGGCAGGCAGGCCTGGACAGGCTGGAGTCCAAGGCTTCAGCCTTGGCGCCCTCCCCGCCAAGGCTGAAGCCTTGGACTCCGGGCGCACGTCCACCCATGGCGTGGCGCAAGCACCGCCGCGCGAGCGCCTTCGGCCGTCAGGGAAACCGTTCGATCGGCAAGAAGGCCAGTAGCGGTCCGCACCGCGGACCCGACGGGTTGGCCACGCCGTAGGGTCCGCTGCGCGGACCGGCGACCTCGCGGACAACGCAGGGGCGGGCATTATAGTCAAGGCCCCACACGCGATGCGCGCGCGAGCAGGGGGAAGTATCCCCCCTCATCCCCCTCTAACGACCGTGGAAGGAACCTCAGCCACCCAGGTCGATGAAAGCTTGCCTGGGAGCGGCTAGCAGAAGCGCTGCGAGGCCGCGGTAACCGGCGACGTGGCGGGCGCTTGCGAGGCCTGGTCGCGGCTGAAGCCGCTCCCACGGCGTCGCCGCGCGACCTTTATGGTAAGCGCTGAATCATCCGCATGACCGAATAACCCAAGTCGCTCGCCGCCCGCGTCGGGTAGCACCGAGCGCCAGCAGGCCCAGTGCCATCAGCAGGCCAGTCGCGGGTAGCGGGGCGGCGGCGGCTTGTCCGGGGCGCACGGCCCAGCCGTAGAACTGGCTGTTGTCCTTACTGCCGAGTTCTTGGACGCCGTTTACGGTGTAGAAATCCCAGGCGTAGAGTGCATTCACCGAATATGTCGTGCCGGACCAGTACACAGGTACCTGCATGTTGGTGAAATGTTGAGTTAGCGTCGCGCTGGTAGTGATGCTTTGGTTGTCGCTCAGGCCGCCCTCGGTGTAGAACAGGTGCCCCATTTCACTTCCGGCACAGTTGTAGCCGACACAAGGGCCGGTACCGTCGCTATTTCGTGCCGACCACAGCCGCCAGTCGTTGGTGCCCGCGTAGTTGGCCGCGTTCATCGCCGTGATCCAGTTCAGAGCCACGGCCCAGGTCATGGTGCCGTTGGCCGCGATACCGGTCACGCCAAAGTCCACCGTGTCGGCCAGGTTGGCGTTTTTCAGCCAGGTCAATCCCGTCGTACCATTGTCGTTGTCCCAGACCAGGTCCACGCCGCCCGCCGTGTAGTCGAGCAGCTCCGCCTGAGCCGCACCGCCGCCCCCAGCAGCGCCCCCGCCAGCAGCCCCGCGCCCGTCAGTGTCGTCTTCATCGCTTGCCTCCGGCCTATCGGTTGAATAAAGGTTTCGGCAACGCGGAGCCCGGTGGTTTCTTTGCGGCGCGGGCGACGAGTGCTGCCGACCCCGATTCTACCTTAGTGGGGGAGGGTGAGAACGACAAGACACCTGATCCGACAGGCGGCATCAGTCCGGCGCGCAGGACGCGCAGCGGTTCCATCATCTTTACCTTGAAAGTCGCGCAGCGACGCTGTGGGAGCGGCTTCAGCCGCGACGAGACCTCGCGGGTTACCCGAGCGTCGCGGGTCACCGCCTCTGCGTCTCTGCGCCTCTGCGTGAACCCTCTTAAAAAATCTCACGCAGAGACGCAGAGACGCCCGTAGGGCGGAACGCGCAACGGTTCGGCCGTCTTCGGCGTCGGCGCCATGGCGGATCGCCCTGCGGGCGTCCGCCCTACGGCACCGCGCAACAGCCTACACCGTCGCGCGTCAGGGCGCCTTCGGCACGCCGCGCCGCGGCCTGGGACCGAGCAGGTCCTCCAGGCTCTGGGCCTCGAAGATCCCTTCCAGCCAGCCGTCCAACTGAGCCATGGCGGCCGCGTCCAGACGCACGACGGCCCAGCGGGGCAGGACACCAAAGCGGCGCTTCAGCAATCGCTTGAGTCCATCGGCCTTGCCCTTGACCTCGCCCTCGGCCTTGCCCTTGGCAAAGATATCCTGATAGGCGCGTGTTTGTTCCAGGGGAACCAGTACCGGAAACATGGTGCGCAACTCATCATCGGTGGGTAATGGAAACCGTTCCATCAGCCAACATTCGAGCATCCGCTCCAGGGTGGCGCGGATCAGCGGCGCCAGGGGTGCCGCACGGATCACCTGCCAAGCCTGCGGTGCGCGGACCCGCAGGTCCTCGGCGCGCGGGATAATCAGCGGGACCAGCGCCGCAACATAGGGGTTGTCCGGCTCAAGCTCCAGCCACCGGGGCAGGCCCTCGTCCAGGTACGCGACCGAGCACAGAGGCGTTCCGGCGCCCGGCGGCATCCTGGGATCATCGCCAGCGCGCAGGAAGATGAGCATACCCCGATGCCGCCCATGGCTTCAGGATAGCGCAATCAGAGGCCCTGTCCGGCCGGCGGGGCTGGCGTCCACGACTTGACTGTAAACGTCAGGCCGGGACCCGGGCAGTGTGGCGGATCGCCCTGCGGGCATCCGCCCGTGGGCTCCCGCGGGCATCCGCTCTTCGGCATCAGGGGCCAATCAAATCGGCGATCCGCTCGACAAAACGCCCCGCGGTCTCGATCGCCGCGGCGGCCCGCTCGGCGGGGATGTCGGCATCCGGACCGAGCTCATAATCGGCCACGGCCTTCAGATTGTAGGCCTGACTCAGAAACGCCGGGAAGCTTACATCAAGTCTCGTCTCGCCCCTGGCCAGCCGATGGAACTCGCGTTGCACGCCTTGATGGGTCTTCGTGAACTTTCCGGTGCGTTCAAAGATGAAGGCCGAAGCGGCGTGAAAGGCGGCGAGGTAAGCGCCGCGACCGGCGTCGTTCACGAGCGCCACACCGAGACTCACCTGCGCGTTCGCGAGGCATTGACGCGCCTTGGCGAGGTGCAGCGCGGATTCCGGCGTCACAGGTCCACACCTTCGCGCCGCACTTCGTGCATCAGGGGGGTCCGCTCCCGGTAGGACCCGGCCCGATAGGGCATCGCGTGGATCACAGCGCCCGTCTCCCCCAGGATGTCGGTGGCCACCAGTGCGATCCGGTCGGCCTCGGCCCAGCGGTCGTGCAGGTCACTGAGAAATACCGCGACGTCGTAGTCGGAGTCGTTGCGGGCATCGCCGCGGGCGCGCGAGCCGAACAATACCAGGCGCTCGATGCGATCCCCGTAAAGGGTCTGGAGCGCGGCGCGCAGCTTAGATGTCACCAGCGGGTCAGCGGCGGCCATGGGTTGGCTTCCGGTATGGTGTGGGTTCGACTTGCCGTTCTGTGCCGTTATCTTGAGCAAGCAAAACGGGAGATGCCAAGCAGATTGGCATCTCCCTCTTGCGTTGCTGTGCGCAGCACCAGAAGACGGCGCGCGCGGGAACGCGCGCCGTCTAGCGCGCGTACTTGCGGCGGAAGCGGTCGACGCGTCCGGCGGTGTCGACGATCTTCTGCTTGCCCGTGTAGAACGGATGGCAGGCGGAGCAGACCTCGATATGCACGTCCTTACCCAGCGTGGAGCGGGTCTGGAACTCGTTGCCGCAACTGCACGCCACCTTCACATCGCCATAGGCGGGGTGGATTCCTTCTTTCATGATGACCCTTCTCGCCCTGCACGGGCTCGCTATATATCTGGGGGGAACGCCGAACGCGACACGATATCACCCTGCGTGCTGTCCCGCAACCATGCCGCGCCCCTGATCGGGGCTGTCCTCGACCAGGAAGCGCATCACCAGGTCGTCGGTGAAGGCGCAGCCCAGTTCGGTGGGTACGACGCTATCGGCGGTCACCGCCAGCAGCCCATCGGACAGCGCCGCGGCGACGAGCGGCTCGATCCGCGACCAGGGCAACCCGGTGCGGGCCGTGAAGAGCCCCCGCTCGAACCCCGCCGTGAGCCGCAAGGCATTGAGTGCGAACTCAAAGACCCGGTCGGCGTCGCTCAGGTCGCGCGTGCTGCTGCACAAGGCTGCCGGCGCTGACCCCAGGTAAAGCGCCGGTCGCTCCCACTTGGCGGTGCGCCGGATGGTCCCGGAGCACGGGTCGGTGAGCTTGCCGTGGGCGCCGGCCCCGATCCCCAGATAGTCCCCGAAGCGCCAGTAGTTGAGATTGTGCCGGCACTGCCGCCCGGGGCCGGCGTAGGCCGAGACCTCATACTGGGCGTACCCCGCCTGATCCAGCCGCGCCCGCCCGGCGGCGGCCATGTCGGCGGCCAGGTCGCCGTCCGGGAGCGGCGGCGGGGCGCGGTGGAAGGGGGTGTCAGGCTCCAGGGTGAGCTGATAGTAGGAGATGTGCGCGGGCGCCAGTTCGATCAGGGCCGCCAGGTCCGCCGCGGCCTGGGCCAGGGTCTGCCCCGGCAGGGCGAACATCAGGTCCAGGTTCAGGTTGTCGATACCGGCGGCACGGGCGGCACCGATGGCGGCGCGCGCCGCTGCCGGGTCATGGATGCGCCCGAGGCGCTCCAACATCCCGGCATCCAGGCTCTGGACGCCGATGGACAGACGATTGACCCCGGCCTGCCGGTAGGCGTCGAAGCGCGCGGCATCGGCCGCGCCGGGATTGGCCTCCAGCGTGATCTCGCAGTCCGCCGCCACCACCGTGCGCGCGCGCACCCCGTCCAGGAGACGCCGGATGGCCGTCCCGGGAAACAGGCTGGGGGTACCGCCGCCGATAAAGATGCTGGTCAGTGGGCGCCCGGCCGCGGGGTCGCACAGGTCCTGCTCCAGGTCCGCCAGCAGCCGTGCCACATAGTCCGCGAAGGGCGGCGCGACACCCGCGGGGTGGGAGTTGAAGTCGCAGTACGGACACTTGCGCAGACACCAGGGGGTGTGGATATAGAGCGCCAGGGGTGGAGTCCGCAGCCCACCGGGGAGGTCCGCGGGCCGCGGCCGCGGACCGCGCGCGGGGTTGTCCCGCGGGTTCACGTCTGGTCGCGCGCGGGCGGCCGGCTCAGCGCCGCGTGATCGCCCCTCTCCCGGGTCTGGTGCGCCCGGTCGTCGGCCGGCAGGTCCTGGATGAATGCGCGAGGTCTCATGGTATCTTGCCGCGTCCTTTGCGGACTTGCGGGGGAGGATGGTGCTGGGACGCGCGGGAGGCCGCGCCCGGGCGGTGGCGAGGGCACCGTGCGCTCAGGCGGGACGCCGCCGGGCGGCAGGGGCGTCGTGCGCTTGCGAGTGTCGCGCCGCCGCCCCGCGGCCGTGCGGATGCGGACCAGGCGCCAGGTCTGTACCACCACCTGATCGACCAGCCAGGCATTGAGCGCGATGGCGAACCCGGTCAGGACCAGAAACAGCGCCTGCTGAACCACGCCGCCGAGCGCCGAATGGGGCGGCTCCAGAAACCCGAGCAGCAGCACCGACCAGGGCAGGGCCGCACCGGCGAGGAAGAAGGCCTCACGGTCGTATCCGGGCGGCAGGACCTCGAGCACGCGCTCGAAGACGAGACCGGCGAGGAAGTACCACAGCACCAGGGCCAGGGTAATTTCGATCAGGCGCTTACCGTTCATGAGGCGTCGATTGTAGCGCGTTCGCCAAACGCGTGGTCAAGACGCCGGACGCCGTGCCGGTGGGCTGCACGCCGTCATTGAACCGTAACCGCCCGGAAATACAATTGCGCCAACGCGACCGCACCCAACCGGACCCCACGGGGACCCAAGCACCATGGCCAGCATCCTGATCGTCGACGATGAGCCCGACATCCGCGCGGTGATCCGCTTCGCGCTCGAGGGCGCGGACTTTCGCTGCCTGGAGGCGGGCCACGCGGACGAGGCGCGCCGCCTCCTGGCCGCCGAGGAACCGGACCTGATGCTGTTGGACTGGATGCTCCCCGGGCGCTCCGGCCTGGAACTGGCCCAGCAGCTCAAGCAAAACCCCAAGACCAGGGCCCTGCCCATCATCATGGTCAGCGCCCGCGGCGAGGAGGAGGACCGCATCAAGGGGCTGGACACCGGGGCCGACGACTATATCGCCAAGCCCTTCTCCCCCCGGGAATTGGTCGCGCGCGTCAACGCCGTGCTGCGGCGCACCCGGCCGGACGATGCGGCCGATGCGGTCGAGGTGGACGGGCTGCACCTCGATCACATCAGCCGCCGGGTCAGCGTCGGGGGCCAGCCGGTCGAGGTCGCGCCGACCGAGTACCGGCTGCTGCACTTCTTCATGACCCACACCGAGCGCGCCTTCAGTCGCTCCCAGTTGCTCGATCAGGTCTGGGGCGATCAGGTCTATGTGGAGGAGCGCACGGTGGACGTGCATGTCCGCCGCCTGCGCAAGGCCCTGGAGGCAAGCAACCACGATCGCCTGTTGCAGACGGTGCGCGGGGTCGGCTACCGCTTCTCGGCCAAGCCCTGAGCGCAACGGCTTTCAGGGGGTATCCACTGATCTTCGAGTTCGCCGCACTCGCACTCACGCTCGCCCTGGGCGTCGCGCTGGTCCTCCTCGGCGCGGCGCCGGCCTGGGTCTGGCCGCTCGTGCCCCTGCCCTACCTGCTGCGCCATCTCTATCTCCTGCTGCGGCTGGTGCGCCTGATCCGCCGTCGGCACCGGCTGACTCCGCCCTACCCACGGGGTCCCTGGGGCGAGGTCTACCGCGGCATCGCCCGCTACCAGCAGCGCGGACGCAAGGGGCGCAAGCGCCAGGTACGCTTCAGCCGCCGCTTCCGCCAGGCCGCGGACGCGGTGCCGGACGCCCTGGTGATCCTGGACAAGCTGCAACGCATCGAGTGGGCCAACCCGGCCGCCGCCGCACTGCTCGACGTCCACTGGCCGCGCGACGAGGGCCGGCGCCTGTCCGAACTGCTCGCCCAACCGGATCTCGCCCCCTTTATCGAAGTCGGCGAATACCTGCGCCCCCTGGAGATCACGCCCGAGCACCACCGCGCGCTCATGCTCTCGCTGCGCATCGCCCCCTTCGGCGAGCACAAGGGCGAGCGACTGGTGGTGGCGCGCGACATCACCAAGCTCTATCACCTCAACATGATCCGGCGTGACTTCGTCGCCAACGCCTCCCATGAACTGCGCACCCCACTCACCGTCATCGCCGGCTTCCTGGAAAACCTGGCGGACGCCCCCGCCACCCCCCCCGCCCACCGCCGGCCGCTGGAACTGATGCAGCGCCAGGCGCAGCGCATGCGCTCCATCATCGAAGACCTGCTGACCCTCTCGCGGCTGGAGATGGACGACCAGGACACCCGTCAGGGGCCGGTGGACGTAGCCGCCGAACTGGAACAGATCGTCCACGAGGCCCAGGCCTTAAGCGACGGACAGCACCGCATCGAGACCAGGATCGATCCGACCCTGCGGCTCCTCGGCAATCAGGTCGAGTTGCGCAGCGCCCTGTCCAACCTGATCCACAACGCGGTGCGGCATACCAGGCCGGGCACCAGCATCCACATCCGCTGGGAGCAGGACGCGGACGGCCCCCTGTTCAGCGTCGCCGACGACGGCGAGGGCATCGCCCCCGAACACCTGCCGCGGCTCACCGAGCGCTTCTACCGGGTCGACCAGGGCCGCTCGCGCGCCGTCGGCGGCACCGGGCTCGGGCTCGCCATCGTCAAACACGTACTCAACCGCCACGACGCCCGGCTTGTCATCGCCAGCACCCTGGGCACCGGCACCCGCTTCGCCTGCCAGTTCCCGGCCGCGCGCGGCGTCCCGGTAGGTAGCCGCGAGGAAGCTTGCGCGTCAATTAGCTAGGTCTCTCTCGTACCTCCCCCGTAGGATGGATAGAGCGCAGCGAAACCCATCGCTTGCAGGAAACCAAGCCGTTGCTTGCCGCGTTTTGCCGCGCTCCACCCAGCCGACGGAGCGGGCCTGGAGCGGGTCCCGGGCGAATGCTTGCCCAAGCGCCGCGCGGTATCGCGAGAAGCGTCTTCAAAATGTGGTCGCCCGCTCTGTTACAGTGCCAGGCCGTGCTCGCCACGCCCGCCCGCCAGTGTCCGGATGCCCCCTCGCTCACGCCGCTCCCGCCCCTCACCCGCCGCCGCCTCCCTCACCAGCTTCCAGACCTTCGCCCGCTACACCCTCGGTGCCCTGCGCGACCTGACCTTGGGACTCACGCTGATCTCGGCGCTGTCCTATCTGCCGGCGTCCGTGACCCACGGCTGGTCAGCCCAGGCCCTGCGCGCCCTGGCCATCGCGCACGACATCCGGGTCCTGCTGCACGATGTGATACTGGACAGCGCGGCCGGTGCCGCGGGGCTGATCAGGGGCCTGGGACCGGTACCGGCGCCCGCACCGCCAGTGCCCGCGCAGACACCCGCCGGGGGACGCACGCCAGGACCGGTGCCCGCGCTGCCGCCCCCGGAGTTGCCGCACGTCGCCGCCAGCTTCAGCGCCGCCAAGCGCCGGCTCTACGACCAGGTCTATGCCGACCACCGCCTGAGCTTCTACTGCGGCTGCGCCTTCGATGCGCAGCACCGCACGGATCTCGGCGGGTGCGGACTCGCGGCCCTGGCCGGGGAGAAACGGGCGCAGCGCGTCGAGGCCGACCACGTCTTCCCCGCCGCCCAGTTCGGCCAGGCACGCCCCTGCTGGCGCGACCCCGCGGCCTTCCCGGCCTGCGCCCAAACCGGCGCCCGCCCGCCGACCCGGCGCCAATGCTGTGAAAAGGTCGACCCGCTCTTCGCCGCCGCCCACAACGACCTGCAGAACCTGGTCCCCGCGGTCGGCACCATCAACGGCCAGCGCTCCGACTACAACTGGGGTCTGGTCAGCGGCAGCGACCAATACGGCACCTGCGCCATCCGCATCGACGCCGGCACCCGCCGCGTCCAACCCCCGCCCGCGGTACGCGGCGACATCGCCCGCATCATGCTCTACATGCGCGACACTTACGGCTTCAACCTCAGCCGCCAGGACGCGCAACTCTACGCCGCGTGGAACAACGCCGACCCGCCCGACGCCTGGGAACTGGAACGCGACCGGCGGATCGGCCGCCTCCAAGGGCGCGGCAACCGCTATGTCGAGGACTACCAGCGGCAGTGACGACTAAAACGGCACCCGCTCGTACATATCGCGCCGGCGCAACCGACAACCCAGCGCGGCCAGGTCGATCGTGTCGTCGCGATCCCCATCGTCGGTCAGCAGCCGGCGGCCGGCGGCCGCGCGGACGTCGTGCTCCACCCGGCACTCGGTCTGCGCGACCAGCAGATAGTCCTGCAAGGACGCAAGGGTGCGGTAGTGCCATTTGAACTGATGAAGAATAGGGCACTACGCACCAGCCCGGCGCTCCTTGCGTACCGCCGGGGCAAATACCCGGGCCCGAGCGCCGGCCCCTTATCCATCGATGGACGGCCCCTGTTCAACCCCCGGGTGAGATTTGCGGTCCAGTAGGCCCGACACCGCGGGACGGAACTGGGCGAACCAAAGCACGATAGGTACCGCGGGCGGGAGGATCAGGAAGCCGAATTGGTAAGCCAACGCCAGCCCCTCATAGCCCAGGTTGGTAAATCCGAGCAGTGCCTGCGCCTCCGGGGTCAGTTGAAAGGCCAGCGTCTTGAGGATTTCGGTGGCAATCCCAAAGACCTGAACGGCCGTCAGCAGCAGCATAGCGACGAGCCAGCCGATGACCTTCGCCGCTTCCGAGGCGGGGGTCGCCAGCAGCAGCGCGGTGTACAGCGGCACGCAGTAACCATATTTCAGCGGATTGACCTCGAACACCAGCGTCCCCATCCGGGCGACCCCCTTGACCGTGGTCTGCGCCGGCACCGCGGTAACCACTGTCAGCGCATTCCCCTGCTGCGCGACCTGTTCGACAAGATTGGGAAAGCTCCAGGTCATGAGGGCATCGACCAGGGCGGCGAGTGGGATGGTAAAGAGGATCGAGAAATAGTACCAACCCGCGAAACACACCGGCAGCCAGAACAGGACGCGCAGCAAGAACTGGCGCAGCGGATCCCGCCGCGGCCCGACGCCGGGGCGGGGCAGGCTCGAACGCGGTGCGACCCACCGCAGCCAGACCATAAACACGACGAGCACGTCGAGCATGATCAATGCTTGCCAAATGTAGAGGTGCGCCCACTCGAACGCCGTCTGATGCCATTGACCGATATAGAATAACGTGATGATACGCGCCAGATTGAGCACCTGAACCGTCACCAGGCCGATGGCGATGCCGAGCAGCTTCTGCACCCAGGAGGCGGGGAACGCCAGCATGGCAGCGGCCAGGATGATGCCTGCCTCGACACCGTTACAGCCGGCCTCGATGGAGACCGCGAAGCCGTTGGCAGTGTTCCAGATGACCTTGCCCTGGGCCGCGATCTCACTGTCCCAGATCTGCATCAGGGCGACGGCCAGCGTCGCGATGCCGGTGGTGAACGGAATCACGAGGACCTGCTGCGTCCATGGCAGTAGCTCTGCGGTGAAGAGCACCGCGACGATCAGCAGAAAAACGAGGAAAAAGCGGGTCATTGAAGTGGTCTCGGGCGCCGCGGGCCGTTCAACTGTCCGACAGCGCGCGCTTGTCCAGCACCCGCTTCGCCTTGCCGGCAAAGCGCTCGATGCGCCGCGGCTCCACCAGGTCCACCTCCGCACGGATGCCGGCGACGGCGTGGATCTCGCGCGCGATGCGCTCGCGCAGGGCCTGCATCCGGTCCATGCGGTCGGAGAACATCTCGGCGCGGATCTCCACCTTGACCGTCACCTGATCCAGGGTCCCGGGGCGGTCCACCTCGATCAGATAATGGGGCGTGGTGCCCTCCACGCGCAGCAGGGCCTCCTCGATCTGGGACGGGAAGACGTTGACGCCGCGGATGATCAGCATGTCGTCGCTGCGCCCGGCCACCCGGCCCATGCGCGTCGTGTTACGCCCGCAGGGACAGGGCTCGCGATAGAGCCGCGCGATATCGCGGGTGCGATAGCGGATCATCGGCACCGCCTCGCGGGTCAGGGTGGTGATGACCAACTCCCCGGGCTCGCCCTCCGGTACCGGCTCCAGGGTTTCGGGGTCGATGCACTCCACCAGGAAGTGGTCCTCCTGCAGGTGCATCCCGTTGCGGGCGGCACACTCGCCGCTGACACCGGGGCCGATGATCTCGGAGAGACCGTAGTTGTTGAAGGCGAGGATGTCGAGCTGCTCCTCGATCTCGCGGCGCATGTCTTCGGTCCAGGGCTCGCCGCCGAAGTGGCCGAAGCGCAGCGGCAGTGAGCGCGGGTCCATCCCCAGATCGCGGGCGCCGTCGGCGATGGTGAGGGCATAGCTCGGGGTGCAGACCAGGACCTCGGGGGCCAGGTCATGGATGATGTCGAGTTGGCGGCGGGTATTGCCGGAGGCGGCGGGGATGATGGCCGCCCCGACCCGCTCGACCCCGTAATGGAGCCCGAAGCCGCCGGTGAAGAGCCCGTAGCCGAAGGCGATCTGCACCGTGTGCTCGGGCCGCAGCCCCCCCGCCACCAGAAAGCGGGCGCACAGCCCCGACCAGGTCTTGAGGTCCTGCGCCGTATAGGCGACGAAGGTGGGCCGACCGGTGGTGCCGGAAGATCCGTGGATTCGCGCCACGTCCCTGCGCGGCACCGCGAGGAACCCGAGCGGCTGATGGCGGCGCAGGTCCTCCTTGGTGGTGAAGGGCAGCCGCCGGATGTCGTCCAGGCTGCGGATGCTGCGCCGGGTGATGTCGTGCAGGCGGAAATGCTCGCGATAGAAATGAACCGTGGCGACCCGCTCGACCAGGGCGCGCAGGCGCTCCAGTTGCAGGGCTTCCAGTTCCGGACGCGGCAGGGTTTCCGCGGGGTCGAAGACGCGGTTTTCGATGGCAAAGCCGGGGGTCGGCATAGATCAGGTGCTCGTAGGAAGAATGATTGTCCGCAAATGAACGCAAATGAACGCGAATGAAGAAGAATGAATATCGCTGAGGCGTATCCCGGCAAGTCGCGGCACTGACGCCCCAGACCCGTCCGCGTGACGGGCCAGCCCTCACCTATTTGCGTTCATTTCTTCCCCCTTCTTACGGCCCGACGCTACGAGACGTGACTGAAGAGTTCCTCGGCATCGACCACATGCAGACCGGCGGCAGTGAGGACGGCGATGGCCTGGTCCGGGTCCTCGAAGCGGAAGATGAGGATCGCCTTGTCACCGCGGCGCAGCGAGAAGGCGTACATATACTCGATATTGAGCCCGGCGCTTTCCAGCACCTTCAGTGCCTGGGCCAGACCGCCGGGGCGGTCGAGTACGTCCACCGCCACCACCTCGGTAAGATTGACCACCCAGCCGGCCTTCTCCAGCACCTGCCGGGCCTGCTCCCACTCGCGCACGATCAGGCGCAGGATGCCGAACTGCGCGGTGTCCGCGAGCGACAGGGTCATCAGATTGATGCCCTGCGCGGCGATCGCCTCCAGGGGCGCGCCCAGGCGCCCGGGACGGTTCTCGAGGAAGAGCGAGAGTTGCTGTAGCTTCATGGTTCTTTACTCCCCTGGTGAGATAACGAATCCGCCGACTCAAAGGTTACGCTGGTCGATGACCCGCCGCGCCTTGCCCTCGCTGCGCTCGATGGTGCGCGGCTCCACCAGGCGCAGGTCGACCCGGATGCCGCAGATCTGCTCGATGGCCTGGGCGAGCCGCGCACGTACCTCCTCCAGGGCGCGGATCTTGTCGCTGAAGACCTCGGGCGTGACCTCCACCTCCACCGCCATCTGATCCAGCCCGCGCTCGCGGGTAAGGATGATCCGATAATGCGGCAGCGTGCCCTCCACCTGCAACAGGGCAGCCTCCACCTGGGACGGGAAGACGTTGACTCCGCGGATGATGATCATGTCGTCGGAGCGCCGACCGATACGCCGGATGCGCCGCAGCGTCCGCCCGCAAACGCAGGGCTCACCGATGATCCGCGTGATGTCGCGCGTGCGATAGCGGATCATCGGCATGGCCTTCTTGCTGAGCGTGGTCAGCACCAGCTCGCCCTCCTCCCCGTCCGGGAGGCTGGCCCCGGTGTCCGGGTCGATGATCTCCGGATAGAAGTGGTCCTCGAACACATGCAGCCCGTCCTGAGCGGCGCACTCGCTGGCCACCCCGGGGCCGATGATCTCGGACAAACCATAGATGTCGTAGGCCCTGACCCCGGCCTCAGACTCGATGTGTTGGCGCATGGCATCCGACCAGGGCTCGGCGCCGAAGACCCCCACGCGCAGCGGCAGGTCCTTCAGATCCACACCCACGTCCTTGGCACGTTCGATCAGGTGCACAAAATAGCTCGGGGTGCAGCACAGCGCGGACACGCCGAAGTCGCGCAGCACCATGAGCTGGCGCTCCGTATTGCCCCCCGAAACCGGGATCACCGTAGCCCCCAGGGCCTCAGCCCCGTAATGGGCGCCCAGACCGCCGGTGAAGAGCCCGTAACCGAAGGCGTTCTGCAGGATGTCCCCGCGGTGCAGCCCGCAGGCGGCGAAGGTGCGCGCCATGACCTCCGCCCACACGTCCACGTCCTCACGGGTATAGGCGACCACGATCGGCTTGCCGGTGGTCCCGGAGGAGGCGTGCAGACGCACCACGTCCCCCATCGGGCTCGCGAAGAGGCCAAAGGGATAGGTGTCGCGCAGATCCGTTTTGACGGTGAAGGGGAGCCGGGCGATGTCCGCCAGGCTGCCGATCACGTCCGGGGTCAGGCCCCGCTTCTCCAGACGCTGGCGAAACAGCGGCACATGCTCGAAGGCGCGCGCGACCACGGCACGCAGGCGCCGCAGTTGCACCTCCTCAAGGCGCGCCGCGGGTAGGAAATCCGGGGCGCTGACGGGGTGAAAGCCCCCCGCCGCGTCGTTCCACAGCTCGGTCTGCATCGTGACCCCCTCGGTCAGCGTTGTCGTTGTCGTCGTCGTTGTCGTAATCGAGGTTATCGTAGCGCCGCAGATTCTCCCGCACCCAAATTGCATCGCTTCTCCGATCACGACAACGACAACGACAACGACAACGAAATCCCCAACGATTGCGTTTGTGTTTAACCTGTTCTTGGCTCGTTACTTACTCTCAGACGGCAGCCGCCTCGCGCACGGCCACGGCGGCACGCCCGAGCGCGAACGACTGCTCATTGAGCTTATGCAGCTTGGGCGCCAGGTTGGCGTGAATGGCGGCGAGCCAGTGCTCGGAGGCGATCGGCAGGTGCGCCGACAGGGCCCCGAGCAGGGTCACATTCAGGCTCTTTTTGTTCTTGAGCGCCGCCGCGTCGAGCCGGTCGGGGCCGATCAGGACCCCGTTCGGGGCCAATACCGCGCGGTTGACCTCCACCTGTGTCTCATCGAGCACCACCAACACGTCCGCCTCCCCGGTCGGGACCATGGGGCTCCAGACCTGGGGGCCGAAGCGCACGTCGCTGCTCACCGAGCCGCCGCGCTGGCTCATCCCGTGCAGTTCGCTCTTCTTGACATCGTAACCGGCGCGAAAGGCGGCGTCGGCGAGGATGTCGGAGGCCTTCAGTACGCCCTGACCGCCGAGCCCGGCAATAACCACGTTATAGATGCTGTTCATGCGGCTCGACCTCAGTCGTCAACGACTTGCGACGGGCAGGCCGTGGACCGGTCGGCCGCGGCCTTCTCATAGAAGCGGATCTTGGGGGCCGCCAGCACACAGGGCTGGCGGGCCACGATCAGGGAGGTCTCCGAGCGGGTCAGCAAGTCCTTGAGCAGTCCCTCCAGGGTGCCGTCCGCCGCCTGGAAATCCACCACATGGACGTTCGTCACGCCCATGGCGCGGGCCAGGTCCTCGAAGTGGATGCGCCCGGTCGCATCATGGTTGAGCGTGCGCCCGGTGCCCGGGTGCTCCTGCTGCCCGGTCATGGCCGTGGTGCCGTTGTCCAGGATCAGGACGACATGACCGGTGGCGGGCGGGTTGTAGACCATCTCGGCCAGGCCGGTGAGGCCTGAGTGCACAAAGGTGGAATCGCCGATCACGCTCACCACGCGCCGCGCCTCCTCCTCCGGCAGCACATGGCGCAGGCCCAGCCCCACCCCGATGCTCGCCCCCATACAAACACAGGTATCCATGGCCTGGAAGGGCGGCAGGACGCCCAGCGTATAGCAGCCGATGTCGCCGGCGACGATGCAGTTCATATCGCGCAGGACCTCGAAGACGCCCCGGTGGGAACACCCCTGGCACAGTTCCGGCGGCTTGCCCTTGGGCGGTGCCGGTTCCGCGGTTTCGTCCCCGGCCAGGATGCGGCGCACGCGCGCGACCGTCAGTTCCCCGAAGCGGTACTGCTCCGGCTTGCCCTGCGCCGGGATGCCGGCGGCCCGCAGCGCGTCCAGCAACACCGGGTCCCCCTCCTCCAGCACCACCAGACGCTCACACCCGGCCGCGAAGGTGCGAATGGTCTCCAGCGGCAGCGGATAGGTGAGACCGATGGTCAGCAGGCAGGCCTGGGGTGCCGCTTCGCGTGCGTGCATGGCGGCGATCCCGGTGGCGATGAGGCCCACCTGCGGATGGCCGGCGAAGACCCGGTTAGGCCCCTCGGCGTCATTCCAGGCAGCGATCTCGGCGAGCTTTTGACGCAGTCGCCGGTGGGCCGGCTTGGCGTAGGCCGGGATCATGACCCGCGCCGGGATGTCCCGGCGGAAGCCGGGCTCGGGCCCGATCGCCTGCCCGGGGAGCGGCGCATCGTGGGGACGTACGATCGTCTTGGAGTGGCAGACCCGGGTGGTGATGCGCAGCATCACCGGCAGGTGCCAGCGCTCGGAGATCTCATAGGCGAGCAGGGTGAAGTCGTAGGCCTCCTGGGAGTCCATCGGCTCCAGCATGGGTAGGGAGGCGGCGCGGGCATAGTGGCGGTTGTCCTGCTCATTCTGGCTGGAGGCCATGCCCGGATCGTCCGCGGAGACCAGCACCAGACCGGCGGCGAGATCCGTATAGGCGGCGGTGAACAGGGGGTCCGCCGCCACGTTGAGCCCCACATGCTTCATGGTCACCAGGGTGCGCGCCCCGCCGAAGACGGCACCCAGGCCCACCTCCAGCGCCACCTTCTCGTTGGGAGACCACTGGGCGCGCCCGCCAAGCCGGTCAAAGGTCTCCAGGATTTCGGTGGACGGGGTGCCCGGATAACCGGTACCCAGGCGCACCCCGGCGTGGCGGGCGGCCAAGGCGATGGCCTCGTCCCCGCTTAAGAGTTGTGGTGAATCACTCATTCGTCGTAAGCCCCTCAGGCGGCCGGAGATGGGTAGTAGATCATTATCTACCGGGTTGTTGCGGCGCAGCAAGGCGCGCCGTGCCGCGCGGGTCCCAGGCGCGGACTTCGCGGGCCGGCTGACGGCCCTGGAAAGGACATCAGCTACCCCGGACGATGAAAGCCGTCCGTGGGAACGACTTCACCCGCGACGAGGCCACGACCGCTTGCGCGGTTGCATCGCGGGTAAAGCCCCTCCCACCGGGTCCCGGCCGGACCTTCTCGGTAAGGCTCCCGGGTCCGGCTCAACGTCGCCAGGCGCGCGCCGGGCGGCCGTCCTGGTCGTCCTCCTCTTCCAGGCCGCCGTTCACCTGGAAGGCCGGCCCCGGGTCCAGGTCCCCGGGCCCCGCCAGGGTCGGCTCGCGGCGCGGGGGCTGCGTGGCCGGCAGGACCGCCGGGGCGGCAGGGGCGGCAGGGAGCACCGGGACCACCGCGACGGCGGCGACCCGCACCGCGGTCGGCGTCGGTGCCCGGGGGCGCGCGGCGACGGAGCGCAGCCGCGGCTCCCGCGCGTCCTCCACCACCACCTCGGAGAGGGTATGCAGGTCCGGCGCCGCCTCCCGGCGCGGCGGCGGCGCGCTACGCACCGGCCCCGGCACCGGCGGCGCGGGCACCGGCTGGTCCTGGGGCTGCATGGCCTGGACCAGGCGGTCGGTCAGCCCGGCCGCCGCGTAGTCGTCAGCCTCGCGCACCCGCACGAAGGGCAGCCCGGCAGCGGCACAGATGCGATCCAGGGCGTCGCGCGGCGGCGGCCGCCCGCGGCGCGAGCGCGGCGCCAGATTCACCGCGCCGACGATGGCGCCGGTCGCTGCCGCACAGATCAGAAAATCGAACTGCCGGTCGCCCAGCAGTGCCCAGGCGCGGCGCCGGGCGGCACGATCCAGGCGCGGACGCAGGGCGATCACCTCCGCCACCCGCACCCGCCCGTAGACGCGGAAGTCCGCGCCCAGGGCCCGTTCCAGCACGGCCAGAAAGGCGCGCTGCGGCGGTGTGAACAGGGCCTGATCCAGCACAAAGGGCAAGCGTCCGCGACGCCCGAAGCGCCGGTGCAGGTGCAGGCCGAAGGCCAGCAACAGCAAGCCCCCCAGGCCCAACAGAAAGTAAAAATGCCCCACTTCAGTCGTCCCCGGCCAGCCGCGCCCACCGCCCCCTATCGTCATCGGAACAGACACGCAACCAACCCTTCTCAAGGCACCGATCAGGGGATCGGCGAAATCGTGAAAACAAAAACTTAGAATGCTACACGAGGGATGCGCAGCAAGTCACGCGGGATCGCACCCGGACGATGAAAGTTCCCTGTGGGAGCGGCTTCAGCCGCAACGAGGCCACGGCGGCTGGCGAGATCGCGTCGGCGCTGAAGCCGCTCCCACAGGATTCCGGCCTGAGCCGAACACGCGATGCGTACCCTACAGCTACAGCTACAGCTACCGGACGTTCTCACGGAGTGGGCGTCGTTGTCGTAATCGTGGTCGGATTCTTCGATTACGACAACGACAACGACAGCGTACCCGGGATCTCGGTCGCCACATCAGCTCTGATCGCACCCGGCCGCGAGCGGCAGCCACACCCAAGCCCGCGACCAACCGCACAATCCGAGTCGACCCAGGCCATTGCGCCGGGGCGGCGGATGCGGTTAGTCTTCCGCCGATGTGTCCCGCCCCCTCTACGTCCACCCCAGGGTCCCCGCAGGCGCCGCGCGTTCTGAGTGAGCGTGTCCACACCCTGGGTCAGGACCTGCTGCGCCGCTACGGGCAGCGGGTGCACAAGCTCGCGATCAATGCCGGCTTCACCTGCCCGAATCGCGACGGCACCAAGGGCACCGGCGGCTGTACCTTCTGCAACAACCAGTCCTTCAGCCCCAACGCCCAGGAGCCACCCAGCGTCACCGCGCAGATCGCCGCGGGGCGGGCAGTGCTGGCACGCCGCACCGGGGCGCGCCGCTTCATCGCCTACTTCCAGGCCTACACCAACACCTACGACCGCATCGAGCGGCTACGCGCGCGCTATGACGAGGCCCTGCTGATCCCGGATGTCGTCGGGCTCTCCATCGGCACGCGCCCGGACTGTGTGCCGGAGGCGGTGCTGGACCTGCTGGCCGGCTATCGCGCCCAGGGCAAGGAGGTCTGGCTGGAGTTGGGTCTGCAATCGGCGGACGACGAGACCCTGGCGCGGGTCAATCGGGGTCACGGCTTCGCCGAGTTCCAGAGCGCCACCCGCGCCGCCCAGCGCCGGGGGCTCAAGGTCTGCGCCCACCTGATCGTCGGGCTGCCGGGCGAGGGCCGGGACGCCGCACTCCGGAGCCTGGAGCGGGTCCTGAACCTGGGGGTGGAGGGTCTCAAACTGCACCCGCTGCATGTGGTGCGGCACACCCGGCTGGCCTTGGAGTGGGAGCGCGGGGACTATGTGCCGCTGACGCTGGATGACTATGCGGGCATCTGCGCCGACCTGATCGAACGGACCCCGCCCGCGGTGGTCTTCCACCGCCTGACCGGCACGGCCTCCCGCTCCATCCTGCTGGCGCCCCACTGGTGCGCCTGGAAATGGGCCGTGCTCAATCGGATCGAGGCTGAGTTGTACCGCCGCGACACCCGCCAGGGCGCACGCTGCGCGCACCTGGAGCCGCCCTGCCTCGCCCGCACAGCCTGACCCTATACCCCTTAATTGAAGAGCGGTTTAGCCGCAAATGAACGCAAATAGACGCAAATTAACACGGCGTGCGGCGTGTGCCAGTCCGGCTCACCCGGCCCATGGGCCGGGTGACCTATCGGCTTGGGGCAGCAGCGCAAGACCCTTCGGACTTATTTGCGTTCGTTTGCGTTCATTTGCGGCCAAATACTCTCTCTAGCTACTGGAGTCCGCCCATGGAACTCGTCTGCCCCGCCGGCAACCTGCCATCCCTCAAGGCCGCTGTGGACAATGGCGCCGATGCCGTCTATATCGGCTTCCGCGACGACACCAACGCCCGCCACTTCGCCGGCCTCAACTTCAACGACAAACAGTTGGAAGACGGCCTACGCTACGCCCGCGACCGCAAGGTCAGGGTCTTCGTCGCCATCAACACCTTCGCCCAGCCCCGCGGCTGGCAGCGCTGGACGGCGGCCGTGGACCGGGGCGCCGATCTCGGCGTGGACGCACTGATCCTGGCGGACATGGGGGTGCTGGACTATGCGGCGCAGCGCCACCCCCAACTCGGCCTGCACCTGTCGGTGCAGGGCTCGGCCACCAACCCGGCGGCGATCCGCTTCATGCACCGCCATTTCGGCATCCGCCGGGTGGTGGTACCGCGGGTCCTGTCCATCGCCCAGGTCGCGCACGTCATCGCCGAGAGCCCGGTGCCGGTGGAGATCTTCGGCTTCGGCAGCCTGTGTGTCATGGTGGAGGGCCGGTGCATCCTGTCCTCCTATGCCACCGGCCAGTCCCCCAACACCTACGGCGCCTGCTCCCCCGCCGCTCATGTGGAGTGGCGCGACACCCCCGACGGCCAGGAGACCCGTCTGGGCGGGATTCTGATCGAGCGGCGCGGACGCGACGAGCCGGCCGGCTACCCGACCATCTGCAAGGGCCGCTACGAGGTCGAGGGCGACATCCGCTACGCCATCGAGCAACCCACCAGCCTCAATACCCTGGACCTGCTGCCGCAGATCATGGCCGCCGGGGTCGCCGCCATCAAGCTCGAAGGCCGCCAGCGCAGCACCCGCTATGTCTCCGAGGTCACCCGGGTGTGGCGCGAGGCCATCGACTCCTGCACCCGCAACCCGGCCGCCTTCCGCCCCCAGGCCGACTGGATGGACGCCCTGGCGCGCGTCTCCGAGGGCACCCAGACCACCATCGGGCCCTATGAGCGGACTTGGCACTGACACTGGTATGTTCGACCCCGTTGGGGTCGGAACGCGCAATGGGTGGACCTGGGTGCGAGCCGCCGCCACGCTGTGCACTGCGTTGCAGTTGAATCCAACGCGACGTTTGAGCCATCGGCAAACTGATCCACCCGAGACCTGCCCCATCACCACCGAGAGAACCCATGCCTTCGGATGTTTTGCCACCCACCGGCCGGCGCCCCCGCCTGTCCCTGGGACCGATTCTGTATTACTGGCCGCGTGAGCAGGTCCTGGACTTCTACGCGGAGCTCCTGGAGACCCCGGTCGAGGTCGTTTACCTGGGTGAGACCATCTGCTCCAAGCGCCGCCTGATGCGCCCCGAGGACTGGTGGGATCTGGCCGAGCGCGTCGCCGCGAGCGGCCGCGAGCCGGTGATCTCCACCCTCGCCCTGATCGAGTCCGAGGGAGAACTAAAGACCCTGGAGCGCCAGTGCGCCGACCAGCGCTTCCTGATCGAGGCCAATGATCTCGCCGCGCTCGACTTCCTGGAGGGGCGCCCCTTCGTTGCCGGCACCTCCATCAACCTCTACAACCAGCGCACGCTCGCCTTCCTGGCGGCCCGCGGGCTCAAGCGCTGGGTGCTGCCGGTGGAACTGGGCCGCGAAACCGCGACGGATCTCATCCGCACCCGCCCCGCCGGCGTGGAGTGCGAGGTCTTCGCCTTCGGACGCCTGCCGCTCGCCTACTCAGCGCGCTGCTTCACCGCCTTCAACAACGGCCAGGGCAAGGACCAATGCGAGTTGCGCTGCGGCGAACACCCCGACGGGCTCCTGATCAGCACCCAGGAACACCAGGCATTCCTCGCGCTCAACGGCATCCAGACCCAATCCGCCGCCACCCACGACCTGCTCCCGGTCTTGAGCGAACTGGGCCCATTGGGCGTGGACCTGGTCCGGATCAGTCCCCAGTCCCAGCACACCGCCACCGTCGTGCGGACCTTCGCCGCCTGTCTCACGGGCGATCTCGCGACCGCCGAGGGTCAGGCCACCCTGCGCGGGCTGGTCCCGACCGGGCTGGTCGACGGCTACTGGAGCGGCGCGGCGGGGATCAGCTCGAGCAGGCTCACCTGACCCCGGAGTCCAAGGCTTTACCGTACAAATCGCGCAGCGATGCTGTGGGAGCGGCTTCAGCCGCAACGCGAGCGTGCAAACTGCCCTGGCCTCGCCGCGGGTGAAGCCGCTCCCACGCGCGGCTGTCATCGTCCAAGGTGGCGGTTTATGCTGCCATGACCGTCAGCCTTGGCGCGCCCCGTCCAACCCTCGCGCACGGCGCGGCTCAGCAGGGCCTGCGTCTCCTCGTCTTCCCAGGGGCCGAGACCGTCGGCCCCGATCAGGACCGCCCCGGTGGCCGAACGGGCGCTGCCGTCGGCGAGCAGCGGTTGCCAGTTGCGCCAGGCGAAAGAAGACTCACGCAGAGGCGCCGAGACGCAGAGAAGAGCCGTCAGGATCGAGAACGGCCTCCCTGGCAGACGCGAGCCCCGCAACTCCGGTCCCAGCCCATGCGCCCTCCCGGGTCCGATCAGTTCTGATCGCACCCGCCCTGCCCTCCCCCCTCTGCGCCTCCCCCCTCTGCGCCTCCGCGCCTCTGCGAGATCCCTTCCCCGCTTCCGGCAGGCTCAGCGGTTCCGCCGCCGCGGCTGGTGCTTCTCCTCGCCCAGCAGCCGGTCGAGCCCGCGGATCAGCGGCGCGACCTGGGGCGGCGGCTCGAAGGCGTCCAGGAAGTTCTTCAGATAAAGCCCCAACTCGGTGTCGCCCGCCATCCGCAGCCGGCGCTGGAAGAACAGGGTGTCGGCGTCCTCGCGCCGGGCGGCGAGCAGCATGAACTCATGCAAGCCCCCCGAGATCGTTGCAGCGGCGGGTGCCCCCTCCCCGTGGCCGCGAATCCGCCCGCCGGCGAGGCCCAGGCGGTAGCGGATGCCGAGATCGCTGATCTCGATCCCGACCGTGCGGCCGATCAGGAAGTCCAGTTCACCCTCGGCGATGGCGTCCTTCATGACCTGATTGAGCACCAGTGCCAGGGCCTGGCTGTGGGCCAGGGTCGGCAACAGGCGCAGGGGTGCGGAGAGGGTGTTGATGAAGCGCGGGGCTAGGTTCATGGGGCGGGTCTCGGGCAGCGGTCGGTGTATCGACAAAGCCGCTCATTGTCGCGCGCCCGGGCGCTTCGCGCGAGTGGGCGGCGTCGGCCCGCGACCCGCGGCCGCTCGGCATGACACCGCGGTGCGGTCTCACCCAGGCGTGGCCTTGATCATAACCCAGGCCATCCTACTGGGCGGGAGGTCGTTGGTCCGCACAGCGGACCCTACGGGCGCGGGGCCGTAGGGTCCGCTGTGCGGACCGCCGAACCGCCGGAACTCCTGAAGCCGCGTGGACGGATTGGTATCATCCCGACCAACCAAGCCCCCGTGCGTCGTGTCCAGGGGCCTCAACCACGCCTTTGCGATCTGGGGAACCCCTTGAAGATCCTCGTCTACCGCGGTCTGGATACCGCCGCCATCCCCGGTTTCGAGAAGCTCGCGGCCTATCTGCGCGCCGACGATTTCCGTTCCGCCGAGGTCAAAAAGATCGGTGACAACCTCTACCGGGCACGGCTGGACCGCAGCAACCGGCTGCTGTTCGCCCTCTACCGGCACGCCGACGAGTGCTGCGTCCTGGCCCTGGAGTTCATCCACCGGCACGCCTATGAGCAGTCGCGTTTCCTCGCCCGCGGGGTGACGATCGACGAGGACCAGATCCCGGACGCCGCGGCCGCGGCGGCGCAGACGGCCCCGCAACTGCCCTATCTCAACCCGGCCCTGCACCGCTTTCACCTGCTCGACAAGGTGCTGTCCTTCGACGACGACCAGGAGGCGATCTACCGCCTGCCCCCGCCGCTCGTCATCATCGGCTCGGCCGGCAGCGGCAAGACGGCGCTGACCCTGGAGAAGTTAAAGGACGCCCGGGGCGACTGTCTCTATGTGACCCGCTCACCCTTCCTGGCCCAGAACGCGCGGGACCTCTATTACGCCCAGGGCTATGAGAACGAGGACCAGGAGGTCGAGTTCCTCTCCTATCGGGAGTACCTGGAGAGCATCCAGGTACCCCCGGGCCGCGAGATGACTCCGCGCGTCTTCGCCGGCTGGGCGGCGCGCCAGCGGTTGCCCAAGGAGTTGCAGGACAGCCACCGGCTCTTCGAGGAGGTCCAGGGGGCCATCACCGGCACCGCGCCGGACCGTTCCTATCTCGATCGGGAGACCTATCTGGCGCTCGGCGTGCGCCAGTCCATCTACCCACCCGAACTGCGCGGCGTGGTCTATGACCTCTTCGAGCGTTATCTGAAGTTCCTGGCCGAGGAGGGCTGGTTCGACAGCAACATCCTGAGTCACGCCTGGCTGACCCGGGTGGCACCGCGCTACGACTTCGTGGTGGTGGACGAGGTGCAGGATCTCACCAACGTGCAGTTGCTCCTGATCCTGAAGGCCCTGCGCGACCCCCGCGGCTTCCTGCTGTGCGGGGACTCCAACCAGATCGTCCATCCGAATTTTTTCTCCTGGTCCAAGGTCAAGACGCTCTTCTGGAACCAGCCGGGGGACCAGGCCCCCACCGAACTGATCAGGATACTGAACACCAACTTTCGCAACTCCCCTGAGGTCACCGAGGTCGCCAACCGGCTGCTGCACATCAAGCACGCCCGCTTCGGCTCGGTGGACCGGGAGAGCAACTATCTGGTGGTGAGCCGGGGTCCGGGCGCCGGCCGGGTCGGGCTCCTGGCGGACACGGACGCGGTGAAGCGGGACCTGGACCGGCGCACCGCCGCCTCCGCCCGCTTCGCCATCCTGGTCCTGCACGACGACCAGAAGGCCGAAGTGCGCCGCTTCTTCCGCACCCCGCTCGTCTTCTCCATCCACGAGGCCAAGGGGCTGGAGTACGAGAATGTGCTCCTCTACGGCTTCGTGAGCGGGGAGGAAAAGCGCTTCCGCGACATCGCCGCGGACCTGACGGAGGCGGACCTGCAGGGTGAACTGCGCTATGCCCGCGGGCGCGACAAGAATGACAAGTCACTGGAGATCTACAAGTTCTATATCAACGCGCTCTATGTGGCGGTGACCCGGGCGGTGCGCAATCTCTATCTGATCGAGCCGCGCCCCGCCCAGCCCCTGCTCGCACTGCTGGGGCTCACCGAGGTCCACCAGGGGGTGGCGGACGTGGAGGAGCAGCGCTCCAGCCTGGATGAGTGGCGCCGCGAGGCCCATCGGCTGGAACTCCAGGGCAAGGACGAACAGGCGGCCGAGATCCGCTCCCAGATCCTCAAAGAGCAGCAGGTCCCCTGGGCCGTGCTGCGCGGGGAGACACTGGCCGCACTGCGCGAGCAGGCCCTGGTCAAGGGCGACAAGAAGGCACGCATCAGCCTCATGGAATACGCCCTGGTCTACCGCGACCAGCGCCTGCTCAATGAACTCGATCGGGCCGGACTCCAGGCCGCCCGCCACCCGGACAAGGCCTGGCCGATCCTGGAGAAGAAGCACTACCTGCTCTACAGCCTCAAACACGCGGGCGGGGTCCTGCGCGAGGTCGACAAATACGGGGCGGACTTCCGCAACTGTTTCGGCCAGACGCCGCTCATGATCGCCAGCCGCATGGGCCACGCCGATCTCATCACCGAATTGCTGGAGCGCGATGCCGACCTGGGCCTGGTCGACGGCAATGGCCAGAACGCCTTCCAGATCGCGCTGGACCGTGCCTGCGCGGACGAGCGCTTCGCCCGCACGCGGCTGCCCGCGGTCTTCGAGCGGCTGGCCCCGGCCGGGATCGACATCCAGGTCGACGGGCGCCTGGTCAAGCTCGACCGGCGGCACATGGAATACCTGATGCTCTGTATCGCCCTGGTACTCTTCTACCAGCGACTCGGGGAGAACTGGGCGACGCGGCGCAACCTACTGAACGCCGTCGACTTTGCCGCCGTGCTGGGGCAGTTCCCAGAGTCGGTGGTGCCGGCCCGGCGCAAGAAGCAGACCTATGTCTCATCCATCCTCTCCAAGAACGAGGTCAACCGGGAGGGTCCCTACAACCGCAAACTCTTCCTGCGGATAAGCCGCGGCCAGTACCTCATCAACCCGCGCCTCGCGCTGCGGGTGGAGGGCGAATGGCGCGGCATCTACGACCTGCTGGTGCCGGAGCGGCTGGGGGCCGCGCCGCAGGACGTGCTGGCCTGGATGGGCAGGCGCTGGGACCCCAATCCCCGGCGGGAACAGGCGATCGGGGAGTTGCGGGACATGATCGCGGGTCTTGCCCGGGGCGAGATCAAACCGGACCCCTGAGCCTAAGAAAAGAGTTTAGCCGCAAATGAACGCAAATAAACGCAAATACATCATATTCCTAGAGAAGTCTTGGGCCACACCCGGCGGGCGGCTGGACAGAACATGCCGGGACCGTGATTATTTGCGTCTTTTTGCGTTCATTTGCGGCCCAACTGCTCTTTCCAGGTTGAGTGCTAAGATGCTCCGTCAGATCGCCCATTGCCGCGATTACCAGGTACGCCCACGGGATACGACATGAGACTGTTGCATTATCTTGAGATTCAAAACTTCAAACGCTTCGGCGACCGGCAGCGTATCGAACTCGACCATCCGGCCGTATTGATCGGACCGAACAATTGCGGCAAGACCACGGCGATCCAGGCGATTGCCCTCTGGTCCCAGGCGGTCAAGACCTGGTTCGACGCCAAGCAGACCTCGACCCCCGCGGAGCGCACCTCGACCTCCATCAATCGCCTGAACATCGTCTCAGTGCCGGTGCAGCGGACCCGCTATTTCTGGCACAACACCGCCGTGCGCACCGGCAATCGGGATATCCCCCTGCTGATCACCCTGGGCGTCCAACACGAGAACAGGGTCGAGCCCGTCACCATGAGCTTTCGCAACCAAGGGGACGAGTTGGTCTATTGCTGTTGATCTTTGCCTACCTCTATTCCCACCGCCGCAGCGTGCTCCTGATCGACGAACCGGACGCACACCTGGAGATTCTGCGGCAGAAGCAGGTTTATGTGCTCCTGCGCGAGATCGCCGCGGAAAACCAGTCCCAAGTGGTGATGGTGACCCATTCGGAGGTGATTCTGGATGAGGCACTCGATCATAACCTGACCCTGCTGCTTGAGGGACGCGCGGATAACCTGGCGGCCAAGATAGACATTCGCAACGCACTCAAGCACTATGGGGCCGAGCACTATGTCCGGGCGCGCCAGCGAGGCTATGTGCTGTACGTCGAAGGGGGAACGGATCTGGACATGCTGCGGGCGCTGGCGCAACGACTGGGCCACCCGGTGACGCAGGTGTGGGATGAGCAGATCAATGCCTTCTACGTGGCGAACAATTATCCGGACCCCAGTCTCGATTCCGAACTGGAACGCGTGGAAGGGGGCTTCGGTGTGACACCGAAGGCCCATTTCTTCGCGCTGCGAGAGATGATTCCGGGTCTCAAAGGGTTTGCCATTCTGGACAACGACGGTCGCAACCGTGCGGACCTGGACGAGGGCGGGCTCCGGGTCGTTTACTGGCGGCGCTATGAGGCCGAGAACTATTTCATCACACCCAAGGTCCTGCGCGCCTATGTCGCCGAGCATTACGGCGACTTGCTGTTCGACGGCTTTCAAATCGAGACCGATGAGGTGCTGGACGCCGTGATCCAGGAGCAGGTCTTCGGCGGCAGCAGCGAGGATTTCGCGACCTGGAAGAACGCCGCCCCGGACGCGGCCCGCCTCGTCTGGGAAGCGAAGACCGAGCGCCTGAAGCTCAGCAGCTTCGCGGAGGAATTCTTCCGCCGCCTGGCGCAGCGCTTGGGTCATGCGATGTTGCTGCGCAAGGGCGAGTTGCATCAGCTTGTACGGTTCATTGATCCCGCGTCCATCCCCCCGGAGGTGCGCACCAAACTCGACCTCTTGCAGGCGATCTTTGCAACCGCAAGACCGGGCGAGGAAGCCGGCACCCAATGAACCTGGAAAGCGCGGTTGTCGCCCAACAAAAAGGCGGCTCGCGCCGCCTGTTTCGCAGATCGGGCATACCCGATTACCCACCCGTGCCATCCAGGGCATAGGGGATGAGGGGAACCAGGATGATGGCAACCGTCATCCACAGTGCCATGTTGGTCTTGGAGCGGTCGGAACGACGATCAAGGCCGGCCAATTCGCTCCAACATTGCTTACTCATCTTCCTCTGCCAGAAAACTGCGGAGTTGGCGCAATTTCTCCAGCAATTCATCGAAAGTAACAATTTGAACGTCTTTTGAGTTTCGCCGAAAAAGTTCAAACGATTTCTGCTGATCGACCTCAGTTGGCGTCTTACCTATTATTAAGAAACTGTGAACGGCGTACGATTCGATATCATGGATTCGACTTACGATGCCGAATTTCTCATGAAGAAAACGGGCAATCAGTACCCCGTTCCATTTATTGTTGCGTACCGACCCCAACGGGGTCGAACATGCCAGCCCAGGGCAACGCCCTGGGATAGCGGCATTTGATTTGGCCTAGCCCTGAAAGGGCGTGACATAACGCTGGCGCTCCTTATGTCACGCCCTTTCAGGGCTAGGCCCCGCCCTATACCTCATACCCAGAGCGGTGCCCTGGGCTGGTATGTCACGCCCCTTCGGGGCTCGGACGAATCGCAAGATAAGACAAAACGCCCTACTAACTCGCCGCCCCTGCCGCCGCCCTCCCCGCCGCCACATCCACCCGCGTGAGCAGCACCGCCCCGATCAGAAACAAGAGCAGGATCGGCAGCAGTGACAGGCGCGGGTCGCCGGTGAGATAGGCCGTGGTGCCGACCAGGAAGGGGCCGAGGACGGCGCCGAACTTGCCGACCATGTTGTAGAAGCCGAATAGTTCCGCGGTCTGCCCGGCCGGGATCAGGCCGGCGAATAGGGCGCGCGAGAGGGCCTGGACGCCGCCCTGGACCAGCCCGATGGCGACCGCCAGCGCATAGAAGTGCGACACCTGCTGCATCTGCGAGGCGGCGGCGACCACCAGCATATAGACGCCGATGGCGAGCAGGATGCTTGGTTTGGGTCCCCACCGACTACCGAGGCGGCCGAAGATGAGCGCGGCCGGGAAGCCGACGAACTGGGTGATCAGGAGTGCCACCATCAGGCTTGCGGCCGGAAACTTCAGCGAGAGCCCGAAATCCACGGCCATGAACACGATGGTGTCCACCCCGTCGATATAGAACCAGTAGGCGATGAGGAACAGGAAGGTATTGCGCAGTGAGCGGACCTGCCGGAAGGTCTGGGCCAGGGCGCTGAAGGCGCCGCGGAGGGCCCCGCCGAAGCTCTGCTCCCCCAGACCCGGCGGCTCCTTGACCAGGAAGGCGAGCGGCAGGGTAAAGAGCGCCCACCAGAGCGCCACCCCCAGGAAGGCGGCCTGCACCGCGGCCCCCGCGTCGGCGAAGCCGAAGGACGCGGGGAACTGGACCATGACGACATTGAGCGCGAACAGCAGTCCGCCCCCCAGGTAGCCCAGGGCATAGCCCAGGGAGGAGACGCGCTCGTAGTCCCCGGGGTCGGCGACGTCCGTGATAAGTGAGTCGTAGAAGACGTTGCTCGCGAGAAAGCCGACCAAGCCAAAGAGATAGAGCGCCAGGGCGGCGCCCCAGTGCCCGGCAGCGAGCCAGAAGAGCCCGCCGGTACCGAGCACCCCGAGCGTGGTGAAGGTGAGCAGGAAGCGCTTCTTGGCCCCCAGTTGATCGGCCAGCGCACCCAGGAGCGGCGCCATGCAGACCAGGATCAGGCTGGCGGTGCTGCTGGTATAGCCAAGCCAGCGGGTGCTGTCGGTGACGGCCAGGTCCGCGGCCCAGAACTGTTTGAAGAAGACCGGGAAGAACCCGGCGATGACCACGGTGGCAAAGGCCGAGTTGGCCCAGTCATAGAAGGACCAGGCGAGTACCTGGCGGCGGTCGGTAGGTGGCACGGCCATATCGCATCACTCATGTGGGTCCGGATTGAAGGATGGGCACTGTCAGCCTTGATCATCACTCCGGCCGCGCGCCCTTGCGGCAACCCGTCGCGGCCGGGGGGCCGCTCCTACGCCGCAGGAGCGGCCCCCCGGCCGCGACGGATGTTACCCGCGGGGTGGCCGGAATGATGATCAAGGCCGGCACTGTCTTATTTGCGTTCATTTGCGTTCATTTGCGGACAAATCCTCTCTTGTTGGTCAGGCCCCCTCCTCCCGCCCCGCGATCAGCGCCATCCGCACCAACTCCGCCAAGGACTCGGCCCGCATCTTCTCCATCACCCGCGCGCGATGCGCCTCCACGGTCTTGGGCGTCACCCCAAGCGCGGCGGCGATCTCCCGATTGGACTTGCCGTCGGTGACCATGCCCATGACCTCGTGCTCACGCGGGGTCAGGTCCGCCA
This sequence comes from Candidatus Thiodictyon syntrophicum, assembly GCF_002813775.1. Lineage (NCBI taxonomy): Bacteria > Pseudomonadati > Pseudomonadota > Gammaproteobacteria > Chromatiales > Chromatiaceae > Thiodictyon > Candidatus Thiodictyon syntrophicum. The sequence goes on along the minus strand of NZ_CP020370.1, from coordinate 2,449,504 downwards.
GGCGCGCCTGGAGGTCCTCACGGGCGGCTTGGCCGACGCGTTGGCGCTGGTCGTATTCCAGGGCGCGGCGGATGCTGCGCAGCAGGTCCTCGTCGTGGAAGGGCTTCTCGATGAAATCCATGGCGCCGGCTTTCATCGCCTTTACCGCCATCGCCACGTCCCCGTGGCCGGTGATGATGATGACGGGGAGCCGATAGCCTTCCCGGGTCAAGTAGGCCTGCAGTTCCAACCCGCTCATGCCGGGCATGCGCACGTCCACCAACAGACAACCGGCGCGGCCCGGGTAGTAGCCGGCCAGAAAGGCGTCGGCGGACTCGAAGGTGAGGACCTTCATGCCGGTGGATTCGATCAGCCATTGCAGTGAGGTACGCATGGCCTGATCGTCATCGACGACGAAGACGGTGGAGGCGGTGGTCATCGGCTGATTCCTGATGCGGTGTGGGCCGGCAGCTCGGGGTCGGCATCGGCGGCGGACTGCGCGAGCGGCAGCGTGACGTGGAAGATGGTGCCCTGGCCGGGTTCGGACTCGGCCCAGATGCGCCCGTCGTGATTCTCCAGGATGGTCTGACTGATCGGCAGTCCCATCCCCATGCCCCCCTCCTTGGTGGTGAAGAAGGGGTCGAACAGGCGCTTGAGACGCTCCGGCTCCACCCCCGGACCGCTGTCGCGCACGGCGACCACGGCCTCGGCCCCCTGGACCCCGGTATGGATGAGGAACCGGCGCTCGGACTCCGGCGACTCCTCCAACGCATCCAGGGCATTGCGGACCAGATTGAGCAGCACCTGCTCGATCTGCACCAGGTCCACATGCACCGGGATGGGCTCCGCGGCCAGGTCCAATTCGATCTGGATGCTGAGCTTGCCGGTCTCGAACTCGACGAAGGAACAGACCTCGCGCACCAGGTGATTCAGATCCACGTCGGCCCGGATTGGCGGCTGCTTGCCGACCAAGGCACGCAGGCGGCGAATGATCTCACTGGCGCGCTTGGCCTGGCTCGCGATCTGCGACAGGGCGCCCAGCAGATCATCGGGCGTCCCCTGGCCGCCCTGGATGCGCCGGGTGCAGCCGTTGGCATAATTGACGATGGCCGAGAGCGGCTGGTTCAACTCGTGGGCCATGCCGGTCGCCACTTCGCCCATGGTGCTCAGGCGACTCACATGCACCAGCTCCGCCTGGTGCTTGCGCGACGCCTGCTCGGCGCGGCGCACCGCGGTGATGTCGCGCGCATAGATATTGACATAGCCCAGGTCCCGGAAGGGGGCGAAGAGCAGGGCGTAGACCTGGGACCCCAGGGTCGTCTCGCGCTCGCGCGGCTCGCCCTTGCCGAGCGCCTCCGCCACCTCGGCCACCCACTCCGCCGGCAGGGCCCCGCCCTGCTCGGTGCCCCAGGCGAGCAGCAGGGGGCGGCTCGCATTGTTGGCATAGGCGATCTGACCGGCGGCGCTGACCCGCAGGATCGGGTTGGGGCTTTCGCTCGCCAGCCGTGCCAGGCTCTTGATCTCCCGCTCAGCCTGCTTGCGTTGCGTGATGTCGTGGATATAGAGGGTGTAGAAGCGCTCGGACTCCAGATCGATGGGGACGATGGAGATCTCCACCGGAAACTCGGAACCGTCGCCGCGCAACGCGACCAATTCACCGCGACCCGCGGGCTCTAGCCCGTCATGGCGGGAGCGGTCGAGCAGGCGCCGGAAGGCGGTGCGCGCCACCTCGGGCAGCAGACGCTCACCGAAGGCGGCGCCGATGACCTCCTGCCGCACGATGCCGAAGATCCGCCCCGCGGCCGGGTTCACCTCGATGATGTGGCCATGGTGGTCGAGGGTGACGATGGAGTCCAGCGCGGCCTCCATCACGGCCGCCTTCAGCGCCTCGCTCTCGCGCATCTCCGCCTGGTGGCGGCGGTTCATCTCCTCGCGCGCCTTGAGCACCAGTTGGGTGAAATGGGCGATCCACTCCTCCAGCAGCAGCAACTGATTGCCCTCGCGATGGAACCCCGGCTCCGGAATGCCCAGGGCGCGCTGGGAGAAGCGTGTCATGCGCTTCAAGACCCGGTTGAGCCGCGCCGAGACCAGATAGATGACCCAGGTGAAGACCAGGATGAAGACGACGGCCGCGAACAGGCGCTGGCGGTGCTCGAAGATGCGCACATGCCGCGACATCCGCTCCACATTGCCCTGGGTGACGAAGGTCGCAAACAGCAGGTTGTCGTCCGCCCCCTCGTATTGGGGCAGGGACTGGGAGGTCATCAGATAGCGGTCGCCCCACTGGTTCGGGGTGCTGCCGGGGACCAGGTTGGCCGAGTCCGCGCTCGCCAGGATACGCTGGTCGTCACCCTCCACCAGGGCAACCGCCGCCCGGCTCGGGTCCATGCCGCGCTGGGAGGCGGCCAGAAAGGCCTCGTCGATGGGCACCAGGACGACCAGAAAGCCCATGGGATAACCGGCCGAATCCTCCACCGCGTCGCTGGCCAGCAGGTACAGACCCTCCCCCAGCTTGACCGGCACGGTCCGCACCGACGCGGGGTCCAGAAACTGGGCCGGGACCCGGGTGGCGAGTTCCGTCGGCAGCGGCCGGGTGCCGGCCTGGTAGAGTTCCCGGACCCGGCCCTGCGGATCGGTCAGCAGCACCTGACTGGGCGGGCGCAGGGCATCGCGCGCGAAGAAATCCGGCAGCCAATAGGGCCGGAACTCCTGATAGACCAGGGGCGCCGCGGCCCCCTCCTTGGACCAGAACAGGGGCTCCAGGTACTCCGCCAGACGCCGGTGGTTGGCGAGCAGCCGAGTGGTCATCCCGTAGCTCGCCAGGTAGCGGTCGAAGCGGATCAGACTCTCGCGCGCCTGGAGGTCGAGTTGGTCCCTGAGTTCCTGATCGAAGATCCGATTGACCTGCCGCGACTGGATCTGATCCAGCACCACCCACACGGCGAGCCCCGCCGCGAGCCCGATCACCATCGCGATGAGCGGCATCGGGACCCGCCGCAGCAGGCGAAAGATGATGGGTTTTAGGGGGATATGGTACAAGTCTCACACTCACCGGGGGGCGCCGCACCCAGGTCGCGGCACGCACCCGCCACACCGGGAGCGCCGCACCCCAGTGCGGCGCAGGTCTCGCGGCCACCCGAACTGATCGGGCACCCCACCGGCCTTGATGCGCGCGCCAAACCCGCAGGGTACGCCGACCCCGCCCTGGCGCCAAGCCGCGCGGACGGGGACAATCCGGCCTGACCTTCAAGCCAGGCCACCGGCACCCGCCGGTCGTCAGACCCCATCGATCAAGCGGAGCCCGTCATGGCCCTTCCAACGGAAGTGACACCCCCTGAAACCCCTGAAACCGCCGCCCTCCAGGTTGCACGCCTGCCGCGCCGCCTAGGAGCCCTGCTGTATGACGGCATCCTGCTGTTCGCCCTGCTCCTGCTCGCCACCGCCCTCTTCATCATCCCCTACGACCTGCTCGCCGCCCGCCCCTACCCCCAGGGGGAATGGCTGTACCGGACCCTGTTCCAGGCCTATCTGCTCGCCGTGATCGTTGGGTTTTTCGTCTATTTCTGGACCCACGGCGGTCAGACCCTGGGGATGAGCGCCTGGCGCCTGCGCGTGGTGCGCGACGACGGCAGGCGCTTGAGTGCGCGCGATGCGCTGCGCCGGCTCGCCTGGGCGGCGCTGAGCCTGGCGCCCCTCGGGCTCGGGCTCTGGTGGTGCCTGTTCGACCGCGCGCATCTGGCTTGGCACGACCGGCGCTCCCGCACACGCCTCGTCGTGGTCCCGCGCGGACGCTAGCACCTCGCCAAAGCCCGGAGTCCAAGGCTTCAGCCTTGGCGGAGGGCTCCAAGGCCGAGGCCTTCGATTGCGCTACCAGGACTTGGGCTCAAAGGCGGCATCGTTGAGAATGCGCATGCTGTCCCCGGTCTGGGCCAGCACGAAGAGCCCTTGCCGGTAGGCGAAGCGATCGGCACCTTCTTCGATGCGCATACCAGCAACGGCACCGTGCAGTTGATGGTCGGCATATTCCGGAAAGAAGTGGCGAAAGCGGCGCAGGTCCTCCAGCAACTCCTTCACATCGTCCACCCGCAGGCTGGACTTGACCTCCACCATGACGACGTGGCCCAGATTTACGACCAGCACGTCAATCTCCAGGGTGTCGCCGTCTTTGCGCTTGAGCACCCGTCGGCTGACCATGTGGACCGGTATCCCCCGTTCGGTGAAGAGCCGCTCGCAGGAGGGGGCGACCAGGTTTTCCACGAACAGACCCCATTGCCCGCCGAGGCGGCCGAGTTGGCGGTTGACCTCTTGGATCTGGCGGTCGGTTTCCTGAATCCGGCGGTCGGTTTCCTGAGCCCGGCGATCGGTTTCCTGCGCCCGTTCCTGAATCCGGCGGTCGGTTTCCTGCGCCCGCTCCTGAATCCGCCGGTCGGTTTCCTGAACCCGTTCCTGCAACTGGCGGTCGGTTTCCTGAAATTTGCGATCCGTCTCTTTTTGGGCCTCCAGCAACTCGCGCAGTAGTGCCCAGACTTCGTCGGCGGTGGTAGCGGCCATTCCGGAATCCTCTTGAACAGTGGATAGGGAAACCTTGATTATAGCTTCGGCGGGCTTGATCCGCGTTCCGGCCGCTGGAGCGATCCGGCAAGTATCCGCCCGGGACCCGCTCCACGCCCGATCCGTAGGGTGGGTAGAGCGCAGCGAAACCCACCAATCAACGCTTGAGTTGCGCGCAAGCGATGGGTTTCGCTGCGCTCTACCCATCGGGAGCCTCCGGCGCGGTGCCGCGAGTACCGCGGCGTTGTCGGGTAGCCGCACAGCGGGCACCCGCGCCCCTCACCCCACCCGCCGCAACAACAGCAGGGCCGCGCCGATGAAGAGCACCGGTGGGGCCAGGGCGGCCGCGAGCGGGCTTAAGCCGTAGAGGAGCGCCAGATAGGAAAACGTCTTGCTCACCAGGTAATAGAGGATGCCGACCAGAACGGCGAAGAAGGCGCGCACACCGGTCCCGCGGCTGCGCGCGGAGCCCAGCAGGACGGGGATCGCGACCAATACCATGGACAGGGTGAGCAGGGGGTAGAGCACCCGGCCCCAGAAGATCACCTGGTAGTTGCTCGCATCCTGCGCATTGACCGTCATGAAGCGGATGTATTTCCACAGGCCCCAGACCGGCAGGATGCGCGGGTCGACCACCACCACCTCCAGGATGCCGGGATTGAGCAGGGAACTCCAAACGGCATTGGGCAGGCGCTCCACCTGCACCCCGTCCATGCTCACCCGGCTGCGCGAGAGGCCCTCCAGGACCCATTGGTGGTTCTGATAGCGCGCCCCCTGCGCATGGGTCGCGATCAGGGTCCCCGCGGCATTGTCCGCCTGGTAGATGAAGATGTCCCGCAGGCTGGTACCGGAGAGGATCTCGCGGATGTTGATATAGGTCCCCTGGTCGATCGCCCAGAAGCCGGACTCCGTCTGTTGGGTCACCGCCCCGGAGAGGGCGGCGCGCTTGATCTCGATCCCGCGCTGTTCCGCCACGGGGGCGACCACCTCGCCGATCAGCATGGCGCCGGCGGCCAGGAGCACCCCGCCCAGCAACCCGGCCCCCGCGATCCGCCCCACCGAGACCCCCGCGGCGCGCATGGCCACCAACTCGGAGCGGTTGGCGAGCGCGCCCAGCCCGAGCAGGGCGCCGATCAGGGTGGCGATGGGGAAGACCTGATAGGCGTAGCGGGGCAGGCTCAGGACCATGAACAGCAGGGCGTCCTGGAGGCGGTAGCCGGCCACCCCCACCTGCTCCAACTCGTTGGCGAGAACAAAAAATCCCAAGAGCGGCAGGAGCACGCCCAGGGTCAGGAGGGTGCCTGCGATCACCGCCCACGCCAGATAGCGGTCAAGAATTCTCAGTCCCATGGCCGGTCTCCTGGCAACGTCGCACCCGCTGGTTCTCGATCAAGAAAAAAAGGACTTGTCCGCACGCGAGTGCGGTGCCTGGCGCCTGACTGGTGCGCGGCGCCCCCCGGTGCCCGGCGCCGCGGGTGCTCACAGGTTTCGGGTCCGGCACGCAATCCGGTAGACTCATGCGTCCCCACATCGTAACCCCGAATGACTCACCAAAGAACCGCCCCCCGAGGTACCCCCCGATGGAGTTCAAGATCAAGACCGGCGACCTCTCCAGGCACAAGACCCCGTGCCTGGTCCTGGGCGTCTTCGAGAAGCGCAAACTCACCCCCGCCGGCGAGGCACTCGACAAGGCGAGCGGCGGCCGGCTGACGGAACTGCTGAAGAAGGGCGACCTGGACGGCGAGACCGGCCGCACCCTGATGCTCTATGACCTGCCCGGGGTGGCGGCGGAGCGGGTGCTCCTGGTCGGTTGCGGCAAGCGCAAGGAGGCCACGCGCACCAACTACCGCCAGGCGCTCGCCGCCTCCATCGACCTGCTCCAGCGCACCCATGCCGGGGAGGCCCTGTCCACCCTGGCGGAGGCGGCCCCGGAGGGGCTCAGCCAGTATCTTGCGGTGCGTGATGCCGTCACCACCGCCGCCGAGCGGGTCTACCGCTACAGCCAGACCAAGGACGACAAGCAGGCCCCCAAGACCCCGCTGCGGACCCTGACCCTGTGGGTCCCCAGGAAGCAGGACCTGGACGCCGCCGAGCAGGCGCGGCTGCACGGCGCCGCCATCGGCGAGGGCGTGACCCTGGCCCGGGAACTGGGCAACCTGCCCGGCAACCTCTGCACCCCGTCCTATCTCGCCGATCAGGCCCGCGAACTGGCGGCCCGCTTCGACCGGCTCGAGGTCGAGGTCCTGGAGGAGGCCCAGATGGAGGAATTGGGCATGGGCGCCCTGCTGTCGGTCTCTCGGGGCAGCCGCCAGCCGGCCAAGCTGATCGTCTTGCGCTACCAGGGCGGCCCCGCAGGCCTGCGCCCGGTGGTGCTGGTGGGCAAGGGGCTCACCTTCGACGCCGGCGGTATCTCGATCAAGCCGGCCGCCGAGATGGACGAGATGAAGTACGACATGTGCGGCGGGGCCGGCGTGTTGGGCGCCGTCCAGGCGGCCTGTGAGTTGGAGCTGCCGATCCACCTGATCGGCGTGGTCCCGGCCTCCGAAAACCTCCCGGACGGGGCCGCCAACAAGCCCGGCGATATCGTGAAGAGCCTGTCCGGCCAGACCATCGAGATCCTCAACACGGACGCCGAGGGCCGGCTCATCCTGTGCGATGCACTCACCTATTGCGAGCGCTTCGACCCGGCGCTCGTGATCGACTTGGCCACCCTCACCGGCGCCTGCGTGGTCGCCCTGGGCAAGCACCCCTCCGGGCTCTTTACCCCCGACGACCGACTCGCCCAAGAGCTCCAGGCGGCCGGCGACGCCGCCTGGGACCGGGTCTGGCGCCTGCCCCTGTGGGAGGACTACCAGACGCAACTCGACAGCAACTTCGCAGATATGGCAAATGTCGGCGGGCGCGAGGGCGGGGCCGTCACCGCCGCCTGTTTCCTCTGGCGCTACACCAAGAAGTACCCCTGGGCACACCTGGACATCGCCGGTACCGCCTGGCTCAACGGCAAAGAGAAGGGCGGCACCGGCCGGCCCGTCGCGCTCTTGGTGCAACTCCTGCTGGAGCGCAGCGGGGCGCTCGCCGCGGTCGCGTAAGGAACGAGTCAAGCGCAAATCAAGCACGAACCGATCGTTGTCGTTGTCGTTGTCGTTGTCGTTGTCGAGTTTATCGTACCGGCACGGATTCTCGCACCCAAAGTGCATCGCTTCTTCGATTACGATTACGATTACGACAACGACAACGGTGCCGGGAACAGCCCCTGAGCGTCTCGTTTGACTTATCGACGAACCGTGCCTCAACCGCCCATCCCCATTCACAGAACACACAGGTGATCCATGCTGCGCAACTGGTCAGAGGTCTACTCCGTCGGCATCCCGACGATCGATGAACAACACCAGGGATTCTTCGCCGCTTCCCACCGTCTTTACGAGCAGATCCTGGACCGCGAGGCCAACCAGGGGGTCGCGGAGGCGATCGCCTTCATGCGCGACTATGCCGGCAGCCACTTCCAGACGGAAGAGGCCTTTATGCGCGACCATGAGTACCCGGCACTCGCGGCCCACCAAGCGCTCCACGCCGCCTTCTTTGCCCGGCTGGACGCCCTGGCGGAAGACCTGGCGACCTTTGGACCCAGCCCCGATCTGGCCGAGCGGGCGCTCGACCTCACCCAGGACTGGCTGGTCGACCACATCGCCGACGAGGACGTGCTCTACGCCCTGCACGCCAAGTCGCACGCGGCCGGCGCCCCGCGGGACTGACGCGGCGGGCCGCCGCGCCGCCGCCGCGCGCCCGGGCGCTCAGCACAGCCCCGACGCGGCCAGCAAGGCCCGCTGCAGCGCGTCCGGGTCCAGCAGCACCGCCGGTTGGCCCTGAAGACGCAGCGCGATCACGCTGAAGGGGCGGCCGGGGGCCGCCGCCGGATCAGGGCTGAGGGAGCCCGGCGTGACCCGCTCCAGACGCGGCAGGGTCGGACTCGCGAGGGCAAAATACGGCAGGACGGGCGCGCCCGTCGGCGCCCGACACAGCACGACGTAAGGGCCCGCCGGGCGATCCGCGGCGGGGCCGGCACCCTGCCCCAGGCACACCACCGGCACCCTTAGCCCACGCCAGGGCAGCAGGCCCCTGAGCCAGTCCGGTGCCCCCGCCGCTGGGGGCCCCAGGGACGCGGCGCGCAGGACCTGCTCTACGGCCGCGACCGGCACCATCAGGTCCCAGGGGCCAGCCGCGGACGCCGTTGGGAGCAACAGGACGGGCAGCCCCCGCTCCACCCTGTTCACCTTGCCGGCGCCGGGGCGAGCGGCCCCGGCTCCTCTTGGTTCAGGGGAACGGCCGCCGCTGCGCCGTCCGCACCGGGCCTCTCGTTTCGGCCGCCGACGGTCTGCGCCAGGGCTTGGGCATCCAGAATCAGGGCGACCCGCCCGTCCGCCAGGATGGTGCCACCGACGAGCCAGCGCACCGCGGCGAGTCCTAGTCCCAGCGGCGTGACCGTGATGCGCGTGATACCGATCAGTTGGTCCACCTGCAGGGCCAGGCGCGGGGCGCCCGCGCTCGTGAGTAAGAGGGGCAGCCACCGGCGTTGATCCAGGTCCGACGCCGCCGTGGGATCGAGCAAACGGCCCAGGTGGGCGACCCGGTACCGGCAATCCTGCGCGGAAAAATCCTGCCCCTGACCGGCGTAGATAGCGGCCAAATCGTCCCGGGGGATACGCGCCAGGCCCGCGACGCCGGCCAGGGGAACCGCGTAGACCTGGCCCGCGACGCCCACCAGGAGGGCGGGCAGCAGGGGAGGCTGCAGGCGCGCAAGCCCGTCATGCACGGCGTGCGCCGACAGCTCGGGAGACAGCTCCGGGGACTGGCATGGTGTGGGCAATTGCGGGTCGACCACCGCGGACCCAAGGACCTCTATGAGGTCCGACGCCGGTTCCGCGGACGGGGCGGCCTCAACGCTGGGTGTGCCCGCGACGCCGCCATCGGTGTCGGCGGCCGGCTCGCCCCCGGCTGCCGCCGCGGGCGACGCGGGCAATTCGGCCAACGGCTCCCATGCGTCGGCGGACTCGACCAGCGCAAATGACTCGGGCACGCCGACGGACAGGCGCGGCGTCTCCTGATCGATCCCCTCCCCCGCCGCCAGCCATTGCGGCAAGTCCAGCGGCACCAGTTCCCAGTCGCGGGCGTCGCTGGACGCAACCGCCGGTGCGACCGCCGGCGGGGCGGGCGGCGCCGCACCGTCCCCCGCCCGCCCCCGCCGCTCGTCGGACGCCAGTTCTCCGTCCAGGAGATTCAATGCCTGTGCCAGTTCGGCGGCCAAGGCGTCCGCACCGGTGGCGGAGTCCTCGTCCGCCGGCCGCGGGGCGAGCGGGAACGAGGACACCGGGGCGGGCGGCGGCGGCACCGGCACTGGGAGCAGGTCCGGCAGGCTGTCCGCGGAGACGACCGTGCCCGGCGCCGCAAAGGGGTCGGCAAAGAGGTCACCAAAGGGGTCGGCAAAGGGGTCGGCAAAGGGCTCGTCCGCGGACAGCGCCGCGCCCTGCGCGTCCGGCTCCGGGCCTGGCCCGGGCTCAGGTGGCCAAGTCAAGAAGTCCGCCAGATCCGAATCCCGCCATGCCAGGTCGATGGCGGCGGAATCCGCGCCCGGCGCGCGCCCCTGGGTGCCACCCGGGAGGGTAGGCGCCGACCACTCGGCGAACCCTGAATCCGCTACGCCGATGGTCGTTGGCCCCGACTCCGGCTCCGGCCCCGGTTCCGGCAAGGCGGCAAGGGCCGCTGTCACGGCGCCCAGGGCCGCGACCCCCGGCCCCCCCGTCGGGACCTCCGCGATGCGGGCAGCGATGGCGCCCAGGGCCCGCTCGATCAGGTCCAAGAGCGCGGTCGGCACCGGGCTGGCCGCGACCTGGAACGGGCGCAACCGCTGCTCCAGGGACTGCGCCACCTGGGCGATGGAGTCGATACCGGCCATACCGGCGCTGCCGTTGAGGGTATGCAGGGCGCGCACCGTCGCCTCGTCCGGCACCGCCTGACCGACCGCGGCCCGCCCCAGGAAGGCGCGCAGATCGGCGAGATAGTGGACCATCTCGCCGCGAAACAGGTCCAGCAACTCCGGGTCGGCCGCAAACCGACTCACCCGATCACTATCGTCCGCGACCGCCGCACTGCCGGGGTCATCCCGGGCCCCGGCGCCGGGGGGCCAGTCCGGCGGCGGCGCCGCGGTCGGCGCCGACCGGCCGGGCTGGGCCTCGAACCAGCGGTCTGCGGACTCGATCAGTAACCCCTCGGATGCGGCGGGCGTCACCGGGTCCGCCGGGACCGGCCCGACCGCGGCCACTGGCGGGAACGGCGCAATTGGCGAGGGGGCCACCGCCGATGGCGGGGACCGGACCCAGGCGGCGGCCCTGCGCAACAGGGCGACGGTGTCCAGGGGGCGGTTCTGCGCCTCCGCGTTCACCAGCTCGGGCATCAGGTCAACCACCTCCGCCAGATAGGCCAAGAGGTCGGCATCGCGACTCAGACTGCGCTCGATCAACCCGTTGAGAATATCCTCCGCGGCCTGGGCAAGGTCGGCGACACGCGCCGCGCCGACCAGTCTCCCGCTGCCTTTCATGGTATGAAAGCCGCGGCGCAGTTGGGCCAGGGCGACCTCATCGCCCGGGTTGGCCCCCCAGCGCACGAATTGCTCGCCAATGCTCTCGAGCTCCTCCCGCGCCTCCTCCAGAAAGATGTCCAGGAACTCCGGCGCAATCCCCGCCCCGGCCCGCCCGCTTCCAGGGTACCCGCCAAGCGCGGACGCCGCCCCCGCGGCAGGATCATCCGGCGCCGGCGCGGCCGGTGGCGCGGGTGCCGCAGGCGCCGCCGCCGCGAACTGCATGGCCGCGAGACCGGGGGCACGCTCGCCGCGGGCGGACCGCGGACGCTGCGCGGCATAAGCCTGAAGCGCCGTCTCGATCCCCAGCAGCTCCGCCGTCAGGGGTTGCAGACGCGCCGCATCCGTGGCCGCATCGGCGGTTGCCAGGTCACCGAAACCGCCCGCCAGGGCGCGCAGGCGCTCGGCCGTGTCGCCGGTGTCGGCGCCTTCGAGTGCGCGCGCCAGATTGCGCATCCCCGTGCGCAGCGCGGCGAGCGGGGTCCGGTCGTCATGCTCACCACGCACGAAGAGGTCCAGGCACTCCTTGAGAATCGCAAGCTCGCCCAGCATCGCCTCGGCCAGGCCGGCCAGGGCCTCGGGCGCCCCCTCCAACACCGGGAGATCGACCGCCGGCCGGGCGCAGTGGGCGCGAATCTCGGCCACCAACACCGGCTGTACCTCGGCTTGATCCAACTCGGTCAGGAACTCATCGATCAGATCCCGGATCGCAGCCTCCGGCCAAGCCGGGGGGGGCGTGACGAGGGGCTTGAAGACCCGGTCCAGACGCCCGACCAGGGCCCGGGCGGCACTATCGGCGGCCACCTGGCCGCGTTGCAGACCTGCCGCATAGGCCTCGGCCAGGCGGAACAGATCGGCCAGAATCCCGTCCTTGATGAAGCGGTGCAATTGTTGGAACAGGCGACTGAGCTTAATCAGGCCCTCGGCGGCGGTGTCGGGACGGTACCAGTCGACCAGGTGGCGGTGGAAATGCGGCCGGACCTTGCGCAAGGCCACGGCCAGCGCCTCCAGGGCCTCCGGGGGCAGGTCCTCGTCCTCCATCGCCAGCACCGAGCCGGGGACCAGCAACTCCGCCGGGGTCAGCGGCGGGGCGCCGCGGGATTCGCGCAGATCGTTGATGGTCGGCCAGAGGCTCAAGGGGAGGACCTCGGCCCCGGCGTCCAGCCGGTCCAGATGACTGGGCAACTGGATCAGGGCCAGCATCATGGCCTCGGCCGCCTCCCTGGGGCTACGCACCCGACGCTCGGCCATGGCATCGCACAACCGCTGCATCTCGTCGACCAGGCGCGCGGGCAGCGTGAGCTGCAGCGCGAGCAGGACCCCGCGCACCTCGAACAAGGCCTCCACCGCATCGCCCAAGGCACTGGGCTCACTGGTCTGCCCATAGCTTTCCACCAGGCCCTTGACCCGGCGCAGGGTCATGGCGATCTCACCTTTGACCCATTTCAGGCCACCGACAACTTTCTCTGCCATGGGATGACTTCCCTTGGTGTAGACCCTTGGATCGGGTCCTGATTCAGACCCGGGGATAGCGCCCGGACCACCGGTCCGCGCGCCGTTCGTCATGGCATCCGCAACGCGGCCGCCAAGCCTTGCAGCTCGGCGGCGACTGTCACCAAATCCTCATGCGCCTGGACCAGGCCGCGGATCCCCTGCGCGTTCTGCGCGGTGATGGCGCGCAGCGGCTGGAGCGTGTCGGTGAGGGACTGCGACTGGCGCTGTATGGCGTCGGCCACACCCCTGACCAGATCGGCACCGGCGACGCCGGCAGTCTCGATCTGGGTCAAGGCCTCCCCGGCCTGCGGCAGCAGATCGGCAACCGGCGCCGCGGCGGCGCTGCCGGTCTGCAAGGACGACCACGCCGCCGCCAGATCCGACTGGAGGGTGCGCACCAGGGCCTGGCCTTGACCGGTGCTGTCGCCGGACGCCCCGGCAACGCGCAGCACCTCCTCGGCGAACACCGTGCAGTCATGCCCCGCCTCCTCCGCCCTGGCCGCCTGCATGGCCGCGTTCAGAGCCAGGATGTTGCTCTCATCGACACTATCGGCGAGCCGTTCGAGGAGGGCCGCGAGCGTCTGCGCGGTCTCGCCGCAACGAGTGAGGTACTCGCTGCCCGCATGGAACCGGCCGCCGGCGGCGGCCATCCCGGCGAGGGCCTCGCGCCCCATCTGGATGCCGCGCCTGGCCACGGCCGCCGCCTGCGTCGCCGCTCCGGCGGACGCGGCGGCCTGGCCACCGAGCGCATCCAAGTCAGCAATGAGCGTTTGGACGGCACCGCAGAGCAGCGCGATCTGCCCCGCCTGGACGGCCGCCGCCTCGCGCAGGTGCAAGGCCTCGGCACGCGTCTGCGCGACCGATGCCATCAGTTTACCGGCAGTCGCATCGATGCTGTGGTGCAGCCGCAGTTGTCCTCCCACCCCATCCTCGTCGGCCCCGAGCCCCGGGCCAGTCGGGCGGCCGCGCTCAAGACGATCATCGAAGCCGTCAGCACTGCCGTCAGCGGGCGGGCTGTCCGACGCCTGCCGCAGGACCAGGGCAGCCGCGGCGTCCCGCTCGCCCCGGCGGCGGGCGGCGCCCTCCCGGCGCCGGAGTGCGCGCAGGGCGAGCAGGAGCGCACTGACCAGGGCCAGGGCGCCATATACCGGGGCCGACCAGGGGCCGACCGGCAGCGGGCCCAGTCGCGTCGTACGCGGGTCCCGCCAAGCCCCCGCCACCAGTGGGTCGAGGGCGGCGGCGAACTGCTGCGCGTCCGCTTGCATGGGCTCCAGGGTCGTGAGCACGGGCTGGGCCTGGGGGGCCAACTTGGCTATCGGGTCCGCCGCCAGGCGCACGGCCTCGAACAGCTGGGCCGTCTCCTGAAGCGAGGGCCCGGCCGCCGCTTCGGCCCGGGCGCCGGCCTCGGCAACCAGGGTCTGGAGACTCGCGCCAAAGGTCGCGAGCGCCACCGTGCCGGGGTCACCAGCGTAAGGGGGCGCACCGTCGATGCCCGGCAGTGACCGAAAGTCGGACCTCATGGTCGCGATCCGCGCCAGCTGCCAGCCCGCCTCCAGGACCTGCCCCGCGGGCGCCCCCTGCGCGGCCATCAGCTCAGCGGACTTCGCCATCGACGCCGCAAGCTCGTTCAGCAGGGGGGTCGTCGCGGCGAGTGCCGCACGGACCCCCACGATCGCGTCCTGCGCGGCCAGTATCCGGTCAGCGGCCTCACGATAGGCAAGCCAGGCGCCTTGTGCCGTCGCCATCGGCGTTGCGCCGGGCGGCAGCGGGACCCCGCCGGTGAGCCCGTCCATCAGCGACTGCACGTGATCCCGCTCGCCGCGCAACTGGGCAAAGGCACCTTCGTCTCCCTGCAGCGCCGCCGCGGCGGAGTGCACCAGTTGCCGGCCGGCCACCTGCGCGGCGGCCGCCGCCCGCGACCGGCTCAGGATGCGCGCGTCCAGGTCCCACGTCAGGACGACGCTCGTCAGTGCCAGGCCGGCACCGAGCGCCAGGCACAGCCAGAGGCTGATCGTCACCGCCGCGGCAGTGCCGACAGGCGCGGTGCCGTCGGCCGTCCCGGCACCTGTCTTGGTTCGTATCGCCATCTTGTACCGACTCCAGGTCCGGTTGAACTTAGCCAAGACCCATCGGCGGAGCCGCCGACAAGAGGTCCAGGGCGAGCACCGGCACCACCTCGCCGGCGAGGTCGAAGGCCTCATCGACGAAGGGCCGCAGCACCGCGGGGCCGCCAGGCGGCGGGGCCCGGCGCGCCCCGTGGTCGCAGTGGCGCAGGCCGAGCACCGCGGTCACCGCCAGGCCGCAGGGGGGGCCGTCCTGGTGCACCACCAGGACGCGCTCAGTGTCGCACCGGGCCGCGGGTCCGCCACCGATCAGGGCAGCCAGGTCGAGAATCGGCAACAGGGTGCCCTGGTGGTTGGCAATCCCGCGCACCCGGTTCCCGGTTCCAGGCACCGGGGTCAGGTCGGGCGGGACCTCCAGCACCGCGGCGATCTGGTCCAAGTGCGCCAGGAAGCACCAGTCATCGACCCGCACCAGGAGCCCGGACCAGTGCGCGAGCCCGACCTGATCCGCCGGTGGGCGAACCCCCGGGGCCGGATAGCGCGCCGCGACCCCGGCGACCAGCTCATACAATTCGGCACCGTTGCGGACCTGGGCACCGGGCCGCACCGCGGCGGTCGGCCACGGGTCGCCGTCATCACTCATCGCGCGCCCTCACCGACCTGCGGTCTTGGTCCTGGTCTTGGTCTCGTCTTGGTTTCATCATCGCCGTTGCCACCACCTTGCTCAGGCCCCGGAACGCCCGCCGACACCGCGGCAGACAGCCGCCGGGAGCCGAGCCTTGCGCCCGCCCCGGTCCGCCGCTTGCGCCGACAGCGCAAGCGCCTGATCCTCTTGCTCCCCCCTTAGTCGGGGAGGGTTGGGGTGGGGGCAGGCTGAACGGTTACGCGCGGAGCGCACGACACCCACGGGCACTTCTGCCTTTTACCACGGCGCGGCACGGGCGTCGATGGTTCCCGCGGCACCGATCAGTCGCGTGCCGGCGCGGGCACTTTTCGCGTTGGCATGGGCGCGGCGGACTAGCTGATCGGGCGGTGCTTCCGTAAGTAAAGGGTCGTCGGCGCGCGTCCGTCGACCGGCGCTCACTTGCAACCGAGGCCCTCAGCCAGCGATCTCAACTGTGCCACGCCGGCAACGATCAGAGGAACGCGATCATTAGGCGTTACGTAATACACGCCCTGGTTGTAGGTCGCCGTGGCGGTGAGTCCTCCCGCGACGACCCAGGGCACGGCCGCAACCACGGTGTCGAGGAAAACGCAACGTGCCGCGGAGGAGAACAGGAACGTACGGAGTACGTAGCTGCGCATCAGCGTCTGGGCAGCCATTATTTCTCCGGCCTCGACAGCCAAGAGGAACTGGTTCAGCGCACCGGTCGGGATGGCGGTGGTCGCCACTGCTTCGGCCGCCGCGAGCTCGCCTGCCGCAAGGATCGCGGTGCCGGTGAACCAGGTCAGGCCGACCATCGCGAAGCCGACGCCGTAGGTCCGGGCGGTGCCCCAGTCCTTGGCAATCCCCAGCGCCTTCGTGCCGATCATTGCGATGAATCCCACTCCAGCCGATTTTGCCAGGATCTGGACGGCCATCACCGTCATCAGGTTGAAGTCGGACCGACCTGACGGATCGCGGTTGTCGACCGGGTTCGCATGCGCATAGAGATACCGGTGCAGCGACATCGGATCGAAGAAGTTGCCGAGCTCGGGGTCGGTCGACACCAAGCGCCCGGTCGTCTGCTGGTAATAGCGGGCCCGCAGGTAGTAGAAACCGAGGTTGGGATCGAGCTGCTCGCCGGCATAGAGATAGGCGTTCGGGGTCGATCCGCTGCCGACGAGCAGCACGCCGAAGGCATCGAAGCTGTAGGTGTCGGTCACCGCCCCCGCAGCATTCGTCAACTGCCGGTGAGAACGCTGGCCGTCCGCGAGATAGAAGCTCGTCCCGAACCCGGGTTGGGTTTGAGCGATCAGCGCGTGGCCATAAGTATACGTGATGGTATGCGCGCCACGCGTCTCCACGACGACCTGCGCCAGCGGCGGTTGCGCATCCCCGGCGCACCCGCACGGTGCAGCCGGTCTTGCTTTGTCGAGCAGGAATGTCGTCGTGACGCCGCCAACGGTCCTGCCGGTGCGCATCCCGTCGGCATCGTAGGCAAACGTGGCTGCGCCCGCGGCGCCGCTGACACCGATCAGGCGATTCTGCGCATCGTACTGATAAGCCTCCGTGGCGACGCCGTTGCCGCGCGACTTGAGATTGCCGTTGTCATCGTAGGTGGACCTGAAGGTGGTCGCGCCGGTCGTCTCGGTGAGCAGCCGGTCGTTGCTGTCGTACACGTTAGTTGTCACGGTACCGTTGCGGTTCAGTTGCGTCCGGTTACCCGCAACGTCGTAGGCATAGTCGATGACAACATTCAGGCCGGGCGCCTGGACGATCAGTTCCTGCGTCAGCCGATACACCGAATCATACACGTAGGTTACCGTCCGCCCGGCAGTCGCCGGCCCGGCTTCCACCACCTGCACCCGATTGCCGACCGGGCCAACGCTGTACGTGTACGACGAGATGAGGCCGAAGGGGCCCCTGTTGGTCACGTTGACGAGCCGGTTGCGTGTGTCGTAGCTGTGGGTTGCGATGACGCCGTTGGGATAGGCGGTGGTCGCGAGATTGCCGGCTGCATCATAGCCGTAGGTCGTCGTGCCGGCGGGATCAGTCACCGTGGCGAGTCGGTTCATCGCGTCGTACGTGTACGACGTCATACCCTGCGGCGTGGTCAGGGCGGTCCTGTTTCCCACCGCATCGTAGGTGTACGTCAGCGTTGCACCGGACGCCTTGGTTTCCTGCGACAGGCGACCACGCGTGTCGTAGCGGTAGCCGTCGCCCCCCGCCTGCGTGCGCAAGCCCGTCGGCGTCCACGAGAACGGCACCGAGACGCCGCCTGGCAGGTTCTTCTGCACGACACGGCCCAGGGCGTCCGCGATGAAGGTCGTGAGTTGGCCGTTGAAGTCGGTGTGCGCCAGCAGTTGGCCGCCGGCGTTGAAGACGAAGCTCTCCCGCTCGCCCGCGGGGCGCGTGCGACTGACCACGCGACCCATCGCGTCATACACAGAACGAGTCGTATTGCCGTTCGCGTCGGTCTGGGTCAGGCGGTTGCCGACGGCGTCATACGTGAACCTGGTGACGCCGCCTGCCGCGTCGGTCACAACGATCGGGCGGCCCGCGGCATCGTGGCCGAACTGGGTCGAGCGTCCGGCCTCGTCGGTCTGCGCGATTCGCCACTTCGCGGCATCGTACGTCGTGGACCTGAACGTGGCGTCGGGGAACGTGGTCCGCGTGAGGTTACCTTGACTATCGTAGGCGAAGGTCGTGACGCGGGACAGCGGATCGGTGAACTCGATGCGCTGGCGCTTGCTGTCGAAGTGGTGTACGGATGCATAGCCAAGCGCATCCGTGACGGTTTGCCGGTTTGCGGCATAGGTATAGCCGGTCGCGTTGCCGCGCTCGTCGGTCGCCACGAGCATCCGGTCCGCGGCGTCCCAGGTGGTCGTGGCGAAGGTCCCGTCCGGATGGGTGGTCCGGACCTTGCGGCCCAGCGCGTCGTACTGGAACAAGGTGGTGCGGCCGTCGCGATCGGTGCGGGTCAGTTCGCGGTTCTCGCCATCGTAGGTCATGGCATCCGCGACGCCATCGGGCAGCCGGCTCCCGACCAGGTTGCCCACGGCGTCGTAGTCGTAGCGCGTGACCCTCCCCAGCGCGTCGGTCTTGGTCGCTACCTTGGTCCCGTCGCCGACCGGACTGTGGGTGAACGTCGTGACGTTGCCAAGCTTGTCGGTCACGCTCCTCACGCGGCCCGCGCCGTCGTACGCGCGCTCCTCGGTGTTACCGTTCGCATCGGTCGTGCTCAGCATCCTGCCATTGGCGTCATACGTGTGCGTGGTGCGGTGTCCAAGCGGATCGGTCTCGGTCAGCTTGTTGCCCGCGCCGTCGTAGGTAAAGGTAGTGACCTGGTTGAGGGGATCGGTGCGGGTCAGCAGGTTGCCGGCGCCGTTGTAGGTGAAGCGGGTGATTCCGCCCTCCGGATCGGTCGTCTGCGTAAGGTTACCGCCGGCGTCGAAGACATTGGTCGTGATGCGTCCTTCCGGATCGGTGATGGTCAACGGCTGGCCCTGCGCATTGAAGGTGCGCACCGTGGCGTTACCGTCGAAATCGACGCTGGCCAGCAGGTTGTTGAGGCTGTCATAGGTCTTGCTCGCCACGCGCAGCAGCGGATCGGTCTCGGTGAGCTGGTTGTTACGGCTGTCGTAGGTGAAGGTCCGGACACCACCCAGCGCATCGGTCTGCGCCACAATGTTGCCCGCGGCGTCGTAGTCGTAGACTGTCGGATTACCCAGCCGGTCGTGGACGAGTTCTTGCGCGACGCCCTGGGTGCGGGTGATCGTTATCCGATTTGCGTTCGCGTCCGTCGTCGCGATCAGCCGACCCGCCCCATCGTAGTCGTTGCGCGACGGGTGGTTCCCGGCCGGGTCCTGCATATCGATCAGCCCGTGGCCGCGGTTATATGCGTACTTCGAGACCCCGCCTGCAGCATCGACGTGCCCGACCAGATCGCCATTGCCGTCGTAGCTGTAGTTCTGCACGTTCCCCAGCGGGTCGGTGATCTGTGTGATCCGGCCCTGCGGATCGCGGGTGAAGGTGACGCTCTTGCCCGCCGAGTGGATGATTCCGCCTGGACCAAACGTCACCGTGTTGCCGTTGAGGTCGGTCACTTTCTGCACGCCGCCGGTCGGGCTGATCTCGATCTGGGTGCCATCCGCGCCCGTGTAGCGATAGAGCGTTGGCGAGTAAGTCTTGAGCGTGGAGTCGTCGACCAGTTCGACCTGCGCGCCGCCGCTCGCGATCAGCAAGCTGTTGTTACCCAATGCCTGCAACTGTCCCAGCGTTCCGGACCTTGGCTGGAAGCCGGTCACGTTCGTAAAGTCCAGCGAGCCGACATTCGCCGTTGGCGACACAATCATGTCGAATTCCTCGACCCGGCCGTCTGGCAACGTGAGACTGACCTTGTGCTCGTCGGTCGACGACAGCGTGACCATAATGCCCGAGACAGTGCGCACCCAGCCGGTGCCCAGCACGCGGTTCGTGCGCAGCCGCAGGGTCTGGAAGCCCAGTCGCCAGCCGATACCGAAATCGCCTTGTGTCTTGTCGCGGCTGTCGTAGGTGCGGCTGACGGTGAGCGGGATGCCCGACATCGGGATGCTGAGATCCTCGAAGGTGAGACTAAAGAGGCCAATCTTCCGGTTGCCGGTCAGTTGCACCGTGCGTGTGGTCACACTCTCGTTCTCGCTTCGGTCAAACACTTTGAGGCGCAGCGTGTATTGGTCGTTGACCAGCGTGGTCGGATCAAGCGTGCCCAGCGTACCGTCGGTCACTGGCGTGGTGCCCTCGGCAATCAGCGTGTAGTTCTCCTCACCGGCCAGGGCATAAGCCAGCTCATAACGCAGGAAGTTAGTATCGCTCGCGGTGCCCACGATCGACACGGGGCCGGTGACGGTCGCGCCGTCCGCCGGTGCGGTGATGCCGGCGGTGGGCGGCGTATTGTCACTGGATGCGCGCGCGGCGACGTTCAGCGTGCCCTGCCCCGTCTTGCCGTCGAGGCTGGCGCTGAGGGTCGTCGCGCCCTCGTGGATCGCCTTGGCGACCCCGGTGGGGCTGATCGTCGCCGTGCTCGTGGCCGACGAGGACCAGGCCGCGGTCAGCGTTACGTCGGCGCTGGTGCCGTCGGTGAGGATGGCGACGGCCGTGTACTGCAATTCATCGCCCGCGAGGCGCAGCAAGGGGCCGGGGCCCGGCTCCAGGACGATGGAGGCGATCGGTGCGGGCAAGGGGCCGCCGGCCGAGACCATCAGGGCGACTGGTGGTGCGCTCCCTGGCAGCAACCCGGTGCCGGCCGCCGGCGCTTGGGCCATGATGTCGCCGACCGGGATGGTGGTGGAGAACGCGGCCGTCACGTTGACCGTCAAGCCCGCGCCGGTGAGCCGGGCGTTGGTCGGCGCCAGTTGGTCGCCGACGACGAAGGGCATCGTGAAGGGTTGCGGGCCTTTTGAGACCGTCAGTCTCACCGTGGCACTGAGTGCGACATTGGCAGTGCCGGCCAGCGGGTCCTGGCCGACCACCGTTCCGGCCGGTTGCGGCCCAAAGAGTTCGGTCACGACCAAGGGCTTGAGGCTGGCGGCCTCGATCATGGTGCGGGCGTCGGGCAGCAGTTGGTTGACCACGTTCGGAACAGCAACCGCAGTGGGGGAGAGGTCGATGATGAACGACTGCTCGGTGCGCGCACCTTGTGTATCGACTGCGGCGACGGTCATCACAATGCGCTGAAAGCCGCAGGCCCTGCAACTGTAAAGACCAAGGTTGCCGGTGACCGCATCGACCGTCGGGCCCGGATAGGATGGCGGTCCGAAACTGCTGGTGACCAGCTCGTAATGGACGGTGTCGCCCAGGTCCGGATCCAAGGCAGTGATGGTGTAGATTGTCTTCGTGCCGTCCGGGCTGACTCTGAGAAGCGCGCTGGGCGGTATCGACGTGATCACCGGCGGACTGTTCGCCGGCTTGATATCAATGGCCACCGTCGCGGGCGCCGAATCCGCCGCGCCATCATTGGCCTTGTATGTGAACGCCGTGGTCTGCGCGAGGCGCGGATCGATCACCGTGCCCTGCTGAATCTGCTGGCGGAAGTCGCGGCGCACCGAGCCGTCGTACAGGATTTGCGCGGTATCGTCGGTGGCTGCCGGTCGGAAATTGAGCTGGTTCTGTACCTTCGGCCCCGGCGCCCAATTGTGGTCACCCCCGCTGATGCGCATCGCGGAACCCTTGCAATTCACCGGTCCCGTTCCGGGGCCATAGTTGCAGTTCCAGCGATCGGGGACATGCACCAGGATGTCAATGTGGCCGTCGTTGTCGGCATCCACCAGGAGTGGATTACCGTGAATGTAATAGGCAGAGCTTTCGGTATCGATGCTCCACAGGTCGGCGCCGGTGCGCCCGTTCAGGATAAAGAGGCGGCGCGTGCCCTGAAGGATGACTTCGGGTACGCCATCCAGATTGAGGTCATAGACATAGAGCGGCGAATCCGTGGTGTGCGGCATCGCGATGGGCGCGATGGCGGGCACGACATCGCTGATGATGTCGGGCGGCAGTTTGGCCCAGAGCAATGATCCATCCTGACGATAGGCATAGACGAAACTATCACCGGCAAGCAGGACCTCCGGAGCACCATCGCCGTCAACATCGGCCACGCTGAGCAGGCCGTTGATCCAGGTGAAAGGAATCGGAATGGTGCGGCGCAAGGTGCCGTCGTGATTGAAAATATGGATGCCGCCCGCGTTCTTTTGCGGGCCGTTGTCGTAACCAATGATGTGGATGATGACCTCGGCCTTGCCGTCGCCGTCAAGATCAGCCACCGCGACCGAGGTGGGCTCAAACCCGAGTTTCACGCCAGAAGTCACGGAAGCGAATTCCGCCTGCCAGGCGAGCGTCCATATCCCGTCCACCAGGTTCCACACGTCGCCGCCCGAGATGATTTCGACCTGGCCGTCGCCGTCGAGGTCGGCCACGATCGGAACGTTTTGCTCGGTCGGCGTACCTTGAGGGTTGTACGTGTTCACTTGGTTGGCGGCATTCGGCGCCGTGAGCACCTAGTCGATGGCGCCGGTGGCGGCGTCGATCACAAAGGTTGCTTTGCAGGGGCGGCCTTCATCCGCGGGCAGGCCCGTTACCGTGCGGCAGGCGGCATACGCGAGGTGGTTGGAATAGGGCGTGTCGTAGTAATAACCATAGTCGCTCCTCGCCAGGAACCGGGTTATCAGCTTGGTCGCTCCGTCCGCCGTGAGTCTTGCCAGCGTCGGTACCGATCCATTCGCTGATGCCGCGAAGGACGGGGTGATCGGCGGGTTGGCCGGCTCTGACGACGTGGCGGTGGCATAGGCGCCGGGATGCGGCTGCGACAGGCGCGGGCTCAGCCACCGTGCCGCGACCTTACCGCCGGATACTTGCGAAGCGTTGACGGCGAACAGGCGATCCGGAAAACCGGCGTAGCCAAGTTGATCGCAATTGATCGAAGAAAACAGGTAAATGTCGCCATCGCCGGCGACATCGCCCAGTGCGAACTGTTCCCAAGCGGTACCGCAACCTGATATGTCCGCGTGGGTCTTGATCGATCGATCCAATTGCCATAACTGCGCGCCGTCGCTGCCGCGCCAAGCGCGAAAGTTGCCAAAGTCGGACGACACATGCTCAACGACCTGGTCGTGATTGAAATCCGCCGCCAACACGAAGGCCCCATTGGTGCCAAGTCCCCAGCGCCATTCCACCACCGGATTCAGCCCGGTGACGGGCGGCAGTGTAGCCGGCGCGGTGTAATTGAAGCCGCCATCGGCATTCAACGCGTTGAGCGTGCCCTTGTCGGGATCGGTCAACTTCGTCGCGGACAGTGGGTTGCCGCTGAATGCGGTGTCGTTGCCGAGCACGCCGGCCGCCGGGATGGTCAGCGTTTCGCCAAGCTGGACCTGATACTGATCGTCCCGCGCCACCGGCCCCGGCGCCGCCGGGGTCAGCGTGACGGTGAACGGCTTGCTGTCGGTGAGTCCGCCCGCGTCGGTCACGCTGACCGTGACGGCCGCATCGCCGGGGGCGACCCCGGCGGTCGGCCAGTTCAGCACGCCGCCGGTCAGCGTCATCCCTGCCGGACCCGACACCAGCGCGAAGGTCAGCGTGTCGCCCGCATCCGGGTCGGTGGCCTGCAGGGTGCGGCTGAACGCGGCGCCGACCGGCAGGATCACATTGACCTGGGGCGCCAATTGCGGCGCCTGATTGGTGTGTTCGACCGTGACATGAAAGGTGGTCGTGGCCGTGTGGCCGGCGGTGTCGGCGACGGTGGCGGTAAAGGTGTTGGGTCCCAATTGCGCCGCGGTCGGGGTCCAGTCGATGAGCGGTGACGGACTCAGTGCCGCGCCGGTCGGCGCCGTCGGCAGCGCGTAGCTCAACGTGTCGCCAACGTTGGCGTCGCTCGCCACCAGCAATTGCTGATAGCGGGTGCCGAGCGCGATGGTCCGATCCGGGACCGCCAGGAACACCGGCGCAGCGTCGCTGACGGTCACCTGCATGTCGCTGGTTGTACTGAGTGCGCCGTCGTCGGCGGTCATACGCAGCGTGTAAAGGCCAGGGGCACTGAAGGTCGCGCTGGTGGCGGGGATCGCAGAGTTGCCGAACACCACGTTCGCAGAGGGACCGGAAACCAGGCTCCAGGTCGTCGTCAGGTGGGCGGGGGTCGGCTGGCCGTCATCCGTGGCGGTGCCGGCGAGTGTGGCCGCCGCCGGCAGTGTGACCGCCTGATTGGCACCGGCGTTGACCACCGGCGCTTGATTGGCTGCGTCACGCGCCAGCACCATGTCGATACGCAGCGCAAGCTTGGCGCCGTCCGTGGCGGCATAGAGCGCAACCAGGTCTTGGCCAGCCGGCGCATCGCCCTGGTTATCCTGCCCCAGCGGTGCGATGCCGTTCCAATCGATCCCGCTGCCATCCGCCACGAAGGCAAGGGCGGAGACGGTGGTCAGGGCACTCGCCACTACACACAGCACGAGCATCAGTTGCCCGCCCGGACGCGCATAGCGACGCATCAGCCAGCCCGACCCACCGACCAACACCAGCAGTATCAGCAGTCCGGTCGGCGACAGGGCCGGGATCGGCACCGCCACCGCGGAGGGCAGGCCGAACGGATAAAACAGGTTGCTCGCGCTCAGACTGTCGCCCGCGGTGATGGCACCGATCCGCGCCGCGGTTGTGCTGCCCAGGTCAGCCAGCGGGAGGAAGGTCTCGATCAGGTCCGATCCGCCGAGGCCGGTTGCCATTCCCACCGGCCAGCCGCCGGGACTCACTGTAACCGCGGCACCGAATCCGCCGCCGGTGCAGGCGCGCCGCGTGATGGTCCCTACGGTCCCGGTACTCGCCGTGGTCGTCACTTCGGTGGTCAGCGCGACTTCCAGGCCCGGCAGCGTGCGGCTGCCGAGCGTGAGCGTACACCCGGTCGCGGAATTGTTGTCGGTATCGAACCCGATTGCGACCGAGGTCGCGGCGGCCTGCGCCAGCGATGCCGCCAGGACGAGAACCAGACCGACCACCCCTGCGGCCCATGCACGCGGCGATCTGCGCGGAGACGAACACGATGTCATGACGCTATCCTCATCTTCCGGGTTCCGATCAGGGGCAGGTAACCCGAGCGCAGGACGGCAGGATGGCAGGACGGCGAGGGTTCTTGGGACCATAGCATCAAAACCGCCTCAGATAAATTTCTTTGTCGAGGGCAGCAGGGCGCGTCATATTTCTGTCGATCAGAGGGTTGACGGATAGGGCCTGGTCTTTCCCAGCGGGACGCGAGGGCTTTGAGCATCACCGCGGACCCTTGTCTCTTGGCCCTTGCGGTCACCCGTCGCGGCCGGGGGGCCGCTCCTACGGGGGTGGCGCCGGGACTGCGATCAGCCCGGGCGGGCGCACGGCGCCGTGGCCGCCCCCGCCGAGGGACCATCCGCACCGGCATTCGGTTACACTGACGCCATGACTATCGAACTCGGCATCATCATGGACCCCATCGGGTCCATCAAGATCAAGAAGGACAGCACCTTCGCCATGATGCTGGCCGCGCAACGGCGCGGCTGGCCGCTCGCCTACATGGAACTGGGCGACCTGTTCTTGGGCGAGGGTCGCACTCAGGCGCGGATGCGCGCGCTGACGGTCACCGACGACCCGGCCGGCTGGTACCGCTTCGGTGCCGAAACCACCCGCGCCCTCTCGGACCTTGACGCGGTGCTCATGCGCAAGGACCCGCCCTTCGACATGGAATATGTGTTCTCCACCTATCTGCTGGAACACGCGGCGCGCGCCGGTGCCCGCGTCATCAATGACCCGCGGGCGCTGCGCGACGCCAACGAGAAGCTGTTTACCGCGCAGTTCCCCCAGTGTACGCCCCCAACCCTGGTGACCCGACGCCTGGCCGACATCCGCGCCTTCCAGGCCGCCCACCAGACCATCATCTTGAAACCCCTGGACGGCATGGGCGGCAGCGGCGTGTTCCGGGTGAACCCGGGGGACCCCAACCTCAGCGTGATGGTGGAACTGCTGACGCAACGCGGGCAGCGCCTGTGCATGGCCCAGCGCTATGTCCCGGAGATCACCGCGGGCGACAAGCGCATCCTGATGATCGACGGCGAACCCGTTCCCTACTGCCTGGCCCGAATCCCGGCCCCCGGGGAGACCCGCGGCAATCTCGCGGCGGGGGCGAGCGGCCTGGGCCGACCGCTCACGGAGCGCGACCGCTGGATCAGCGCCCAAGTCGGACCGGAACTGCGCGCCCGCGGCATCCTCTTCGCCGGTCTCGACGTGATCGGTGACTATCTGACCGAGATCAACGTGACCAGCCCGACCTGCATCCGTGAACTGGACGCCCAGTTCGGGCTGGACATCGCGGGCGACCTGATGGACGCCATCGCGGCCCGGATCGCCCAAGTATCGCGGAGCGCAAGTGCCGATGCCAGCCTGGCGATTGATCCAGAGCCGAAAAATTAGACAGGATTAACAGGATTTTGCAGGATTAGCAGGATAGATCACGGGGCGACGCACAGCAACAACAGATCCTGTAAATCCTGAGAAATCCTGTTAATCCTGTCCATTTCTCAAGCCCAGGGTTATTCTCCGATGGCTGCGGAATTTGCGCGTCGCGGTGCCGGCGTCAGTTTGCCTGCCAGGTCCATGGAGCATACCCCGATCGAAACCAGCCACACTCAGGGCCTCCCCCGCGCACTCACCGCGCCCCTGGACGGCGGCCCCTCCCGCATCCTGCCCGCGGCCCTGCTGGGGGCGGCCGTGCTGCACCTGTTCCTGATCCTGGCCATCTCATTCAAGCTGCCGCAACCGCGCAACGCGCCCCCGGACCAGTCCCTGGAGATCGTGCTGCTCAAGGACCCGGGCCAGGCCACCCGCAACCCGGAACCAGACGCCGCCCTGTCCCAACGCTCCCGGGTCGGGGAATCACCGCGGGGTGACGGGGTCATCGCCTCGCCGCTGGACGGGCCGCCGCTGCCGGCCCTGACACCCGCCGAAGATGAGCCCCTGCCGGATGAACCACGGGCGCAAGACCCCCGCGCCCAGCCCGCCGTCGCGACCGCGGCGCCGCCCGCCGCGCGGACACCCCCGCGGCCGCGCCCCGAGCGGGTGGTGGCGGCCCCTACCCCGCAGCCGCGGCCGGCGCCCAAGGTCCCGGAACCGCCCCCGCCCCGGCCGCCGCCCGCGGCCCAAGCGGCTCGGCCCGTGGATGCCGCCCGGATCCTCCAGAGCCGCGACCAGGAGATCGCGCGCCTGACCGAGAGCCTGCAGGCGCGCTCGGCCGCCTACGCCAGCCGACAGCGGCGCAAGTCCATCAGCGCCAGTACGCGTGAGTTTCGCTACGCGAGCTATCTGGGCGCCTGGGCGCGCAAGGTCGAGCGCATCGGCAACATCAACTACCCGCAGGCGGCCAAAGACCAGCACCTTTACGGAAACCTGATCCTCAGTGTGGCGGTGCGCGCCGACGGCACCGTGGAGCAGGTGCGGGTGGTGCGCTCCTCCGGTTACCCACTGCTCGACCAGGCCGCGATCCAGATCGTCCAACTGGCCGCCCCCTACTCCGCCTTTCCCCCGGACATCGCCGCCGAGACCGACGTGCTCGACATCGTGCGCACCTGGCAATTTCTGCGCGGGGGCAAGCTGGCGTGGGAATAGAAAGGAGCCCGGGCGTCCCGCCCGGGATACACGCGCGGGCGGGACGCCCACACTCCTTTCGACTTGCCTCCCCCCCCGGCGCACGGGATACTAGCCCCATGGGCTTCACGACCTCACTCACCAACCACTTCCTGATCGCGATGCCGGGTCTGCAGGACCCGAATTTTTCGCGCACGGTCACCTATGTCTGTGAACACACTGACCAGGGGGCCATGGGCATCGTCATCAACCGCCCCACCGAGGTGACCCTGGGCGAACTGCTGACCCAGCTCGACATCCCCACGCGCCTGACGGCGGTGCGCAAGATCCCGGTCTATCAGGGCGGACCGGTGCAGACGGACCGCGGCTTCGTGCTCCACACCGCCGGCCCCGCCTTCGACTCCACCCTCAACATCACCGACGCGATCAGTGTCACCACCTCCCGCGACATACTGGAGGCCATCGCCGGCGGCGAGGG
Organism: Candidatus Thiodictyon syntrophicum; assembly: GCF_002813775.1. Lineage (NCBI taxonomy): Bacteria > Pseudomonadati > Pseudomonadota > Gammaproteobacteria > Chromatiales > Chromatiaceae > Thiodictyon > Candidatus Thiodictyon syntrophicum. Next base: position 2,421,542 of record NZ_CP020370.1, on the reverse strand, counting down.
GCCGCGGCAGACCCTGATCGCCCTGGGCTACGCGGTCTGGGGCAGCGGCCAACTGGAGCAGGAACTGAGCGCCAACGCCTGGCTGAGCGGCCCGGCCGACGACCACATCATCTTCCGGCTCGCCGCCGAGGGGCGCTGGCTGGCCGCCGCCAAGCTGCTCGGGATCGACATGAACCTGTTGAGCGGCGAGGCCGGGCACGCATGATCGCGAGAGAGTTTTGTCCGCAAATGAACGCAAATGAACGCAAATCGGACCAATCCTCTTAGATGCCCACGCTGCTTGGATTCGACTTCGGCCCGCGCAAGATCGGGGTCGCCGTCGGCCAGACCGTCACCCGCTCCGCCACCCCCTTGACGACACTGCGCAGCCGCGGCGAGCGCCCCGACTGGCCGGGGATCGAGGCCCTGGTACGCGAGTGGCAGCCCAGCGCGGCGGTCGTGGGCCTGCCCTTCAACATGGACGACACGCAAGTCGACTGGGCACCCCGGGTCCATCGCTTTGCCCGCCAGCTCGAGGGCCGCTTCGGGCTGACAGTGCACCTGATCGACGAGCGCCTGACCTCGATCGAGGCGCGCCGCGAACTCAGCGCCCGGCCCGGCTTCAAGGGCGGCGCCGGCGAGCGGGACCTCGCCATTGATGCCCTGGCCGCGGCCCTGATCCTGGAGACCTGGCTCGCCGAACTGCCGCGAACCGATTAGTACCACCAAGCGCAATTGTGCGGACGATGAGGCGTCGGGTGCGCCCGCCCGGGTAGGGTGCGCCGCGCTCACCTTGAGAGGCTGAGGTTGGTTGCCGCAGCCAGGGTTTCGGGCGGCGCCATGGTGCGCACGGCGCACCCTACGGTCGCGGGCCGGACGGGGCATTCGCCCCGTCCGAAACGTTTTCTCCGAGCCGCGAGCCTGCGGGACCGACCAGCGACTTAAACACTCGGGACCGGGCGCATGCCCCGTCCCGCCCCAGGCCGCGACGCGACCGCGCAAGCTGCCGTGACCTCGTCGCGGCGCAAGTCGCTCCCACTCCCGCGCCCGCTTGCGGGCCTGCAGCGGTCCGCGCAGCGGACCCTACGGCCCCGGTCATCGCCTTCAGCGCGCTGGGGCACCGACAGGCGCACCAACAGGCGCGATACTCCATGGTTGGAACCACGCGGCGGCGGCGCGATCCCGGCGGCGAGCGCCCTTGCCTATACTGATGGGCGGCGCCACCCCGGGCAACGGTGCTCCCGGCACATCAAGAGAGGAAATCCCGTGTCAGTCATCATCGAAGAGGCCATCCGCGGCTGGATGGCGGCAAACCGGGGCCTGCGCGAGCAGGCCACCACGCAGGGGGTCGAGCGCTTTTTTGCCGCCCTGGGGGACGGCGACACCCTGACCCCGGCCCAACTGGAGCGGGCGGTCGCGGCTGCCCGCGACGCGGTCTTTGCCGCGCTGACGACGGACGCGGTGTTGGATGGACTCCCCACCCCGCCCCAGGGCGCCGGTACCCGCGAGGCCCTGCGCAGCCGCTGGTTCGGGCTCAACCCGGCCTGGGTGCTGCCCGGTCCGCCGACGGCCGGCCGCGCCCTCTCGGCGCGGCACCTCGCCGCGACCGCCGCCGTCGGCAGCGTGCTGGGGATGCTGGTGTTCGGGACCCTGCTCAACCTGAGCCTGGACATGCGCGCCCTGGGGATGCTGATCGGGGCCCCGGCCGGTGCCGCGGGGGCCCTGTATGCCGTCGGCCGGCTGACGGAAAGCAAGGCCCTGCGGACGGCGCTCAAGACCCTGCTCGGCGTGGCCGGGGCGCTGGACGTCGCACGGGTCGCGACCCTTGGCCTGGTGGGGCTCTGGGGCCGACTCGCCGGTATGGGGCTGCTGCGGCGCATCCTGCTGTACCCGGGGGTCGTGGCGCTCCTCGCCTTCACCCGTGGCAGCGCGCACTACGACCGCAACGCCTACCGGGACTCCATCCGCGACCTGATCCGGCAGTGGGTCGAGTGCTCGGCACTGCTGCTGTGCAGCCTGTCCAGCGCACCGGTCGCGGAGCCCAAGGCCATCGTACTGGACAAGAACCTGGCGCGGGCCATCGCCGACCTGCACCGTGCTGATCTTCCGGACCTGCCGACCGCCGCCGAGGCCCTGCTGCTGGAGGGGCGCCGCCTGGGGCTCGCGGGCCTCACCGAGCCGGCGCGCTTCACGGCGGCCGAGCGCGCCGGGCGCTCGCGCCTGCGCTGGGGTCCGGAGCTGGCGCAGCGCTACCGCCCCTTCGGTCTGATCGAGGAGGGCGACACCGTCATCGTCGAGGACGAGCCGGTGATTCAGAACGACCGCGTTTTGGAGAAAGGTCTTGTACGAAAACAACGTGCCTAACGCACTCCGGCTCGCGCCGCCGTCGGTCCGCCCGACGCTCGCCATCGACTTCGGCACCTCCAACACCTATGTGACCAAGTGCGCGGGGGACCGGGAGGAACCGGTCGGCGTCGACTTCGGCGACGGTCGCGACGGGCTAGCCACGGCCATCCTCTATCGCGACGGTAAGGAGCCGCTGATCGGCAATCAGGCCCTGGAGGAGTTCGGCGACGGCGCCGCCGACCACCCGGACTATCAGATCCGTGCCCAATTCAAGCCGGACCTTGCCAGCAGCGCGGAGGCACGCCGCAACACCCGCGACTTCCTGGCCGGGTTGCTTACTGTCGCCCGGCGCCAGCACAAGGACATCGACCCCTTGCAGCGTCAGGTCATCTTCGGCGCCCCGAGCGAGGCGTCCCCCGAGTACCGCGACCTGCTGTGCGCCGCGGCCCGGGAGGCGGGCTTCGGCGAGGTCCGTACGGTGGACGAGCCCAAGGGGGCCATCTATTTCCACCTCCAGCGTAAGGACATCACCCCCGCCGAGGCGCTCCAGGGGGCACTGGTCGTGGACTTCGGCGGCGGCACCTGCGACTTCGCGCTCCTGGTGCGCGGCGAGGTGGTGCACTCCTGGGGCGACATGCACCTGGGCGGGCGCCTGTTCGACGACCTCTTCTACCAATGGTTTATCGAGCAGAACCCGGACGCGACGGCGGCCATGAGCCGCGAACGCGCGGAGTTCTTCGTGCTGGCCGTGCGCTGCCGGGAGGCCAAGGAGAAGTTCTCGCTCGCCATGGCGCTCGACCCGTCGCAGCCCTTTCGCAAGGCGATCGGCGAGTTCGGGCGCATCAGCGAGGTGACCTGGGAGGCATTCTTGACCCGGGCGCGCCGCTACCGGCCCTCGCACACCTTCGCCGACTATCTCCGGACCATGAATCCGCTGGCTTATGAGCAGTTGCTGGCCGGCGCCACGGGGCTCGACCTGCTCGACTGGTTCCGCCAGACGCTGCGCCTTGGGCTTGCCAATGAGCGGGTGCGCATCCAAGAGCCAAGCTGTGTGATCCTCACCGGGGGCAGCAGCGCCTGGCCCTTTGTCGCCACGATCATCAAGGAGGAGCTGGCGCACTTTGCGCAGCCCCCGCGGCTGGTCCACAGCGACCGGCCCTATGTCACCGTCTCCCAGGGACTGGCCATACTCCCGGCCCTGCAGGCGCGCCTCACCGCCGCCCAGAGCGGTCTGCGCACCGAACTGCCGGTCTTCATCAGCGAGCGCATCAACCCCCTGCTCGAACGCCGACTGGACGAGGTGGCCGAGCGCATCGCCGAACAGGTTGCGGTCGGGCTCTTCGACGAGGGGATCGCGCCCATCCTCGCGCACTTCCGCCAGGAGGGCGGCTCGGTCGCCGGGCTAAAGGCACAGATCGCCGCCCAGGCCGCCGCCTTTCAGCCGCAGATCGAGACCATCGTGACGGGCCAGATCGCCCGGGTCCTGAGCGGCGTGGCCGCCGACACCACCGAACTGATGCGCGACTGGTACCGCCGCCACCGGCTTGTCTTCAGTGCCGGACTCACCCACGAGGACCGGGCGATGACGACAGAGGCCGAGCTGCGCATAGCGGACCCGCGCATCTTCGCCGAGATCCAGGACGTGGTCTTTGCACTGTCCACCACCATCGTCGCGGTGCTCGCCGCCGTCATCAGCGGCGGGGCCGGCACGGCGCTGATCATGGCCGGTCACATGGGTCTGCTGCTCGGCGCACTGATCGGCCTCATCGCCGGCGGACTGGTCCTGGCCTATGGCGTGGAAGAGGCCAGGCGGCGCGCCGAGTCCTGGGAAGGGGCCCCCCGCTGGCTCATCGCCCGCGCACTCACGGACGAGAAGATCGCCGGCCTGCGGGCCGACATCAAGGCGCAGGTCGCGCAGAAGGTCCGGGCCCAGGCGGAGGGCGCCCGCACGGCACTGGAAGACCAGATCCGGGGCCAGGTCGAGCAGGAGATCGAGAACCTGTCGGCGATCAGCAATTTCCTGTAAGGCGATGCCCGCTAAAGTGGTTCATGATCGATTTCATATGCTTCTATGAGATCGCCAACCACGGAAATTAACGAATAGAGAGGGTGCCCGGCATCGTCCCGCACCAAATCAAGCAGGTTATTGAGGAACGCCGTGGTCCGGTCATAATCACTTTCCGACTCGATGTGCGACACCGGAGCCGCTGATCTGAGCGCTTGCCAGACGGGAACGAGCTTTTCAACATCAAGTGCCGCGTTCATTTTCTTCTCCAGGCATTTCTGTCGTATTCCGCATGAGTCATGACTTCCCGGACGTAAAGCCGTTGTCTATCATAGTGGATAACGGTAGCGATGCGATACTTGTTGCCGCCCACATCGAACAATGTGTAGCCATCGACATAATCTGCCGAGCGGAAGACCTGCCGCAGTTCCGGGAAAGATACCGCGGCAAGTCGGCTAACCTTGCGAAACCACTCTTCTAAAACCGGCCGCCCTTCCGGATGACGTTCCCAGAATTCCCTGATGGGCTTCTTTGATATGACGCGCATGGCTGTTCCGGCCACCTGCCAGGGTCCTACCGACGCCTTGCTTCGATCTTGGTTATCTTATCATCGACCGTGTCCACCACGTAGATCCAACTATTATCGATGCGATCCTGGTAGGTAAAGCGCTGCCCTATCACATAGCCCTCGCGATTGACGATGTTCGATTGATACAGCGGCTTGCCGCATTTGCTCACGAGGGCGGCAGCCGAATCTCCCTCCAGTATCAGGTTGCCGTCCTGACAGCGAAACCCCGCGTTCGCGGTGAGCGGTAACGCGAGGGCGACGAGAACGCAAAGGCAACCGAGTCTTGCTTGCTTAAGCACCATTTTTTCTCCGCAGTCTTGGTTTCACTAACGGCCTGTAGGTTGGGATAAGAAACGAAACGCTGCATCCCCGGCGCAGCGGTGGAGTTCCTTCGTCCCCCCGACCTGCCGCCCTCATCGCCGCAACCGTCAGTTCGGTAGGATGGGCAGAGCGCAGCGATGCCCATCATTCGGCACCTACCGGCCTTGATCATGGTCCCGGCCGCGACCCTGACCGGTTGTGAAATTTTTTGACAGGATTAATTCTACTTTGTTAAATTGCAATAGGCCATTGAATTTGATATAATTTTAGCAGCGGTAAAAATATATTCGGAGCGTGTAAGAGAAGCCTGGTGAATAAAACAAACTATGGTCAACCGGACTATGCTTTGAAAAGGATAGTAAAGCATCTATCAAATCATCTTGAAGGCTATCATGAATGCTTTCTGACCAAAACTTCCGATGGTTATGAGTTATGTCGAGGTTACATCAACGGCCTTCTGAAAACAGAGTCTGGTAAGCGTAACATCGAACGCCTTAACGAAGAGATCGAGATGCCGGATAACAGCTATCAGCAGCTTCAACACTTTATCACGGATTCCCCCTGGTCTTCAGAGAGAGTCATGCGCTTAGTTGCCCAAAATACATCTGATCTGTATGCCGACCAACACGACTATCGCTCTCGTGACGTCGGTTATATTATTGACGAATCCGCACATCTAAAGAAAGGCAACTATTCGGCGGGTGTTTCCAGACAATATGCTGGGGTGGTCGGAAAAGTGGATAACTGCCAGGTTGGCGTCTACGCGAGCTTAGTTTGGCAGTGTCACAGCACGTTGGTTAACTGTCGCCTCTTTCTACCAGAGTCATGGACCAGCAATCCAGAGCGTTGTGAAAGAGCGGGCATACCTCCTGACGCGCGTGCTTTCAAGACCAAGCTGGAACTGGCGCTCGATATGGTGACAGCAGATATGGCGGCAGGCGTGGAATTTGGCTGGGTCGGTGGAGACGGCGTCTACGGACATGGATGGGAATTAAGTAATGCTATAGATAACATGGGCTTAACGTTTGTTTTCGACGTTCATTGCAATCAGCTAATTTATACCGTTGAACCAACGATTTCAGTTCCTGAGAAGAAGCCTGGGCCGGGTCGCCAACCGACGAAGCCACAAACAGATATAGATCCCATAACGGTGAAGAACTATGGCACTTCTCTAAGTTCTCATGCATGGCGAAACGTTACAGTTCGCGATGCGGTTAAGGGGCCGTTGACGCTCTCAATTCATGCGGAAAGAGTGTGGGTCTGGGATGGCAAAGGTGATCGTGCAATAGAGCGAGTCTTGGTAATAAGCCGAAATCTGGCCGACAATAAGATCAAATACTCGCTAAGCAACGTTGACTACATGGAGACACCGATTGAAAGGCTAGCATACATGCAAGCCCAACGATATTGGGTGGAGCGTGCCTTTCAGGAGGCTAAATCCGAAATCGGGATGTCTGATTATCAAGTTAGGAAATGGAATGCCTGGCACCATCATATGGCACTTGTCATGCTCTCACTCTCCTTTATCGTAAAAGAGCGTATTACGCACAAACTTGAATACCCTTTATTAAGCTGCCGGGACGTTCGGCTGATGATTATCGCGTTACTAACGCAGGATGAGGCTATGGTTGAAAAGCGTATTGCACAAATGGCGGTCAGGCATGATCAACGGCGTAGCGATATCGAGCGGCGTTACAAGATAGCCTAGCCAGGCTAGTTGAAAAGCGGCCAGAATTCAAGTTAACAAAGTAGAATTAACAAGATTTACAAGATTGAAAACGAATAACATCTTGTAAATCTTGTTAATCCTGTCTAACTATCTTTGTCTTGCACTCGCCGTGCGGTTCGGGACCGCCCCCGTAAGACCTCATGCCTGCCGATGCCGGCCCGAACGACGATCGAGGCCCACCTACCGACGCGAGCGGTCAGGGATCGCCTCGGATGATCATGACATAGAGATTCGCGCCACTCCAGAAGCCCTCCTGCACGGCTGGCTCAAGTGAGTCCCATGCGCGTTTTAGTAAACCTTCCGGTGAAGCGTCGCAGGCAAGCAGACATGCAAACTCATAGTCCCAAGCAGGCCGGAGCTTGATTTCTGCAATCTTCGGTAGCGCACGATAAAAGAATGTTTGATAGATATTTCTGACGAGTTCGGCTTCAGCTTTCGCAATACTGCCGGATTCAAAGTACTTACCCTCAAATACTATCGAATAGGGACAGGGGAATCGGATTGCAAAGTCTGGACAACTTCGATGCAGTGCATTTGCTTCCTTGCTTTGCCACTGCGCCATAACCTTGGCAGGGTCCTGAGGAAATGTCTTATCAAAAGGGTGAGGGTCCTTTCTGGCTGGCGAGGCAGAACACATCTCAGGCAGATGTCGGAAGTTCTCCGAGAGCAGCGCAGATCGTGCCTGCTCTTGACTCAAGCCGCACAGCAATTGAAGGTCCTTGTATAGCCGGGGAATTACGTAGGTATTTAGGAACGCCTCTTCAGGACGACGCAGATGTGGTGCGCCGTCGCTACCTTTGGCTGCTGATGCGATTTGGCGTACGTTTGAACGAAGTGATGTCACAGCCGGCAACTCGCTGTTCAGAGAGCGCTGGAATTGCCGCAGAAAGTTGAAGGCGGAGGCTTTGTGCATCTGCGAGACCTAACCGGCGAGAGCGACAGAACCGTTTTTCTTCTCTGCGTCTCCGCGTCCCTGCGTGAGACTCTTCAAGAGGACTCACGCAAAGACGCAGAGAAACACAAAAGCTCAACATCACCTCAGCGGCCTTGATCATCGTTCCGGCCGGCGGCCATCTTCTGGAGTCCAAGGCTTCAGCCTTGGTCCTGTCCATCCAAGGCTGAAGCCTTGGACTCCGGCCCGGGGCGGCCGGCACGATGATCAAGGCCACCTCCGAGCCACTCCAGCGCCTCCCCCCTCAAGCCGCCGCCGGCTCCGTCGCCTGAGTACCCGCCAGGTGCCGCTCGGCCATCGCCTCGCCGTAGAGTTGCAGGTAGGAGCGCGCGCTGGCCTCCCAACTGAAGTCGCGTACCATGCCGGCGGTCGCGAGCCGGCGCCAGCCGTCGGGGTTGCCGCGGTAGAGGGCCAGGGCCTGCGCGACGGCGTGCCAGAGCGAGTCCGCGGTGGGGGCGTCGAACAGGAAGCCGGTGGCGCTGCCGTCGGCCAGGGTGCCGGTAGTGGCGTTGACCACGGTGTCCGCCAGTCCGCCGGTGCGGTGGACGATGGGCGGGGTGCCGTAGCGCAGGCTGTAGAGCTGGTTGAGGCCACAGGGCTCGAAGCGCGACGGCATCAGGAAGCTGTCGCAGCCGGCCTCGATACGGTGGGCGCGGACCTCGTCGTAACCGAAGGAGACGCCGACCTGGCGCGGGTGCGCGGCGGCGAGCGTCTGCAGGGCCTGCTCCAGGGCGCGCTCGCCCGAGGCCTGGATGACCACTTGGACGTCCGGGTCCTTGAGCAGGCCGGGCAGGATGGTGAGGATCAGGTCCATCCCCTTCTGCTCGACGAGACGCCCGACATACCCGAGCAGGAAGGCGCCCTCGTTGCGGGTGAGCCCGAACTCGCGCTGCAGGTCCAGCTTGTTCTCCGCCTTGAGCCCGAAGCTGCCGGGGTCGTAGGCCTGGAGGATCAGGGTATCGGTGGAGGGGTCCCATTCACGGTAATCGATGCCGTTTAAGATGCCGGAGAAGCGCGTCCCGATCTGGCGCAGCAGGCCGTCCAGGCCGCAGCCGCGGGCCGCCGTGCGCACCTCCTCCGCGTAGGTGGGGCTGACGGTGTTGACCCGGTCCGAGAAGACGATGCCGCCCTTGATAAAGGACATGCGCTGATGGAACTCCAGCCCGACCAGGCCCCACAGCGAGGTCGGCAGGCCGATGCGGTCGAAGGTGGCGCGGTCGAAGAGCCCCTGATAGGCGAGATTGTGGATGGTGAAGACGGTCGCCGGGCGCGCCGCCTCACCGTGCATCAGGGCCGGGGCGAGCCCGGTCTGCCAGTCGTTGCCGTGCAGCACATCGGGCCGCCAGCCCAGGGCCGGCAAGCCTTGGGCGAACTGGGCTACGACCCGGGAGAAGAGCAGGAAACGCTCCGCGTTGTCTCCCCAGTCGCGCCCGGACAGGTCCGTGTAGGGGTTGCCCTCGCGCGCGAAGTGCTCGGGGGCGTCGACCAGATAGACCGGCAGGTCGTGCTCGGGCAGACTGCCGCCCAGGATGCGGACATTGGCGCGCGAACCGGGCACCTTGATCTCGCACAGGGTCTTGGGCTCGCGCAGTTGGCGGGCGGCGCGCGGGTAGGCGGGGATGATCAGGCGCGCGTCGTGGCCGAGCTCGCGCAGGGCCGCCGGCAGGCTGGCGGCCACGTCGGCCAGACCGCCGGTCTTGATCAGCGGATGCGCCTCGCTGCTGGCCATCAGGATGCGCAGTCCGTCCGGGCTCGGGTAGCGGTACTGTGTTTGCTCCATGGCGAGACCCTGTAGGCGAGAGGACGCCCCGGCGCCCTTGGATATGGATTAACATCGTCACCCGCGGTGCGACGTGACGGCTTTTTTACGGCCGTCACGTTAGCACATTTTTTCGCTTACCGAGGGGCGCCCGTGATGCTCGAACCCTGCACCATCGTGATCTTCGGGGCCACGGGAAACCTGGCCCACTACAAGCTGCTGCCGGCCCTCTACCACCTGGAGGCCGGGGGGCACCTGCACCCCCAGACGCGCATCCTGGGCTTCGGGCGCCGCCCCTGGTCGGACGCCCAGTGGCGGGCCGAGGTCCAGGGCATCCTGGCCGCGCGCGTGGTCGGCGCGCCCGATCCGTCGGTGCTGACGCGGCTTCAGGAGCGGCTGCACTTCGTCGCCGGCGACCTGGAGGCACCGGATGGCTGCAACGAGCTGGCGAGGCGCCTGCGCGAGGACGATCAGTTCCCGACCAACCGGGTCTTCTATCTCTCGCTGGCACCGCTGCACTATGCCGCCGCGGCGGAGCAGTTGCACGCGCTGGGGCTCCAGGCCGAGACGGACGGCTGGTCACGCCTGGTGGTGGAGAAACCCTTCGGCTTCGACCTGGAGAGTGCCCAGGCACTGGATCGGCGCCTGCACCGCTATTTCACCGAGGATCAGATCTACCGCATCGACCACTATCTGGGCAAGAACACGGTCCAGAACATCCTGGTCTTCCGGTTCGCGAACCTGCTGCTCGAACCCCTGTGGAACCGCAACTACATCGACCATGTGCAGATCACCCACGCCGAGACGCGCGGGATCGAGGAACGCGGCGGCTTCTACGACGGCGTCGGGGCCCTGCGCGACATGATCCAGAGCCACCTGCTGCAACTGCTGACGCTGATCGCCATGGAACCCCCGCCGTCGCTCGACGCCGAGGCCTTGCGCGATGAGAAGGTCAAGGTCCTGCGCTCGATCCGCGCGATCCCGCGCGCCGCCGTCCACGCCCAGGCCTGCCGCGCCCAGTATGTCGCGGGGCGCGATCAGGCGGGCCCGGTGCCGGGCTACCTGGACGAGACCGGGGTCGCCCACCACAGCACCACCGAGACCTATGCCGCGCTCAAGCTCTATATCGACAACTGGCGCTGGCGCAACGTCCCCTTCTTCATCCGTACCGGCAAGCGCCTGGGGCGCACCAACTCACTGATCGCCATCCGCTTCAAGCACCCGCCCCAGCAGTTGTTCCAGCACACCGCAATCGAACAGATCCGGCCCAACTGGATCCTGCTCAATCTCCAGCCCCACGAATGCATGCGCTTCGAGATCCAGGTCAAGCAGCCGGGGCTGGAGATGCGCGCCCAGACCGAGCGCATGGACGCCAGCACCTGCACCCTGTCGGCGGAACACAACGAGGCATATGAGGGGCTGATCCTGGACGTCATCGCCGGGGACCACACCCATTTCCTGCGCTCCGACGAGATCAACTGGGCCTGGCAGGTGGTCGACCCGGTGCTCAAGCTGTGGGCCACGGAGCGCGACTTCATCCCGACCTATCCGGCCGGCACCTGGGGACCGGGCGAGGCCAACCGCCTGTTCGACCGGGAAGACCAGCATTGGCGCAACGGCCTGGACGAAGAATAAGAATTGAGCCGCAAATGAACGCAAATAGACGCAAATAGAGAGAATGCTGATTCAGCGTGTCGGCAGGTTGGTCGCCTGGCCGGTGGTTCGGGTACGTCGGACCGCTACTCCTGGTCCATTATCTTCATTTGCGTTAATTTGCGTTAATTTGCGGCTAAATTAATCTTCTTCGACAAACCACAAGAACTCAACCACCTCAATCACACCCGCAGGAGAATACGCAATGGCGCTCGTCACTCAGACCCCCCAATGGCAGGCCCTGGAGCGGCATTGGCAGCAGCTCAAGGACACGCGCATGAGCGACCTGTTCGCCGCAGACCCCCAGCGCGCCCAGGCCATGACCCTGTCGGCGGGCGGGCTCATGGTGGACTATTCCAAGAACCTGATCACCCACGAGACGCTCGCGCTGCTGTTCGACCTGGCCCGGGCGGTGGACCTCCAGGGCTGGACCAGGCGCATGTTCGCCGGCGACCAGATCAACAACACCGAGCAGCGCGCCGTACTCCATGTGGCCCTGCGCAACCGCTCCAATCACCCGATCTATGTCGATGGCCAGGACGTGATGCCCGGCATCAATGAGGTCCTGGCGCAGGTGGCGACCTTCGTCGGCCAGGTCCGCGCGGGCGAGTGGAAGGGCCATACCGGGCGCGCCATCACCGACGTGGTCAACATCGGCATCGGCGGTTCCAACCTGGGACCCAAGATGGTCTGCGCCGCCCTGGGACCCTATCTCAGCGATGACCTGACTGTACATTTCGTCTCCAACGTCGATGGCACCCATCTGGTCGAGACGCTGCGCGGCCTGGACCCCGCCACCACCCTCTTCGTGGTCGCCTCCAAGACCTTCACCACCCAGGAGACCATGACCAACGCCGAGAGCGCGCGCGCCTGGACCCTGACCGCGCTCGGGGACCCGGCGGCGGTGGCCCGGCACTTTGTCGCCGTCTCCACCAATGCGGAGAAGGTCGCCGCGTTCGGCATCGACACGGCCAATATGTTCGGCTTCTGGGACTGGGTGGGCGGGCGCTACTCATTGTGGTCGGCCATCGGCCTGCCGATCGCGCTGGCCATCGGTTTCGAGCGCTTCGTGGAACTGCTGGAAGGCGCCCACGCCATGGACGAGCACTTCAGCAACGCGGACCTCACCGAGAACATCCCCGCCGTCCTGGGACTCATCGGCGTCTGGTACGCCAACTTCGCGGGCGCCCGCACCCATGCGGTGCTGCCCTATGACCAGTATCTGCGTTTCCTGCCCGCCTATCTGCAACAGGGCGACATGGAGAGCAACGGCAAGCGCGTTACCCGCGACGGCGCCGCGGTGGACTACAGCACCGGCCCCGTGGTCTGGGGCGAACCCGGCACCGACGGCCAGCACGCCTTCTACCAGCTCATCCACCAGGGCACCCAGATGATCCCGGCGGACTTCATCGGGGCCATCCACAGCCAGAATGAACTGGGCGACCACCATCTGAAGTTCATGGCCAATTATTTCGCCCAGACCGAGGCCCTGATGCGCGGTCGCAGCTTCGACGAGGCCCTGGCCGAAATGCTCGCCGCCGGGATGCCCGCGGAGCGTGCCCACTTCCTCGCCAGCCACCGCACCTTCCCCGGCAACCGCCCCACCAACAGCATCCTTATGGAGCGCCTCACCCCCCACACCCTGGGCGCGCTGATCGCCCTATATGAGCACCGCATCTTCACCCAGGGCGTGCTGTGGGAGGTCAACTCATTCGATCAGTGGGGCGTGGAACTCGGCAAACAGCTCGCCGGCGTCATCCTCAAGGAACTCAATGAGGGCCAGGTCGGCCCTGCGCATGACGGCTCCACCACAGCGCTGTTGGAGTATTTCATGCGTCATCGGGCGACACCCGCGACTCGATGAATTCCAGTGCATTGCCGTCCGGGTCACGGCAGAACAGCGCCCGGCGGCCGGAGCGGCTGGTGGTGCAGGGAATCCCGGCGGCGCTGAGACACGCCAGCACAGGCCCCAGGTCAGGCACCGTCAGCGCGACGTGACGATCCCGGCCGCCGTGCGCGGGCCGTCCCTCGGTCGGGTCGGGGTTGGGCAACTCCAGCAGATGGATCTGGCCCCGACCGACCTGGAGCCAGGCCCCGGGAAATCCCAAATCCGGGCGCCCGGTATCGCTGGAAAGGCCCAGCACGTCATGGTAAAAGGCCAGTGAGCGGGCGGTGTCCGCCACGATCAGGCTGGCATGATGGAGTTCGCAGATCAGCGACATCGGGTCCTCCGCGGCGTGGCGCCGGTTAGGGGCTTGACTGAATGCTAGCACCATTGACCGCTCCAGTCCCACGGCCGGGGCCGCCAGCCAGCGTTCGGCGGCCTCCTGCGAGCCCAGGACCTCGATCGCCTGCTCGGCGACCGCGGCCAGCCGCGGCGAGCGGTCGCTGGCGTTGCTGTCGAGCGGCCGGTACGCGAGCTTGGCCCGCTGCAGGGTGCGCTCGCTGATGCCCATCGCCCTGAGCATCGTGTCGCGGTCGATGAACCGGAAGGACGCCACGAGTCAGGTCTACTGTCCCCGCCATTCCCCCGGTGTCGGTCCCCCCTTGCCGCTGCTATTCTTAGCAGCGAGTCAGACCGACCCAGCGCCCCCCGGCCCGGAGCCAGCACCATGAACCCAGTGCCCCGTTTCGACCCCGCCGACCCTTATCCCGACAGCGACGGAGCCCCGATGGCGGAGAATACGCTGCAATTCGACTGGATCGTGAAGATCAAGGAGAACCTGGAGATCCTCTTCGCCGACCGCCCGGAGGTCTTCGTCGCCGGTGACCTCTTCTGGTACCCGGTCCAGGACCGGCGTCTCGCCAACCCCATGGCCCCGGACGCCATGGTGGTCTTCGGCCGGCCCAAGGGCCCACGCGGGTCCTACAAACAGTGGGAGGAGGGCGGCATCGCCCCCCAGGTGGTCTTCGAGGTCCAGTCGCCCTCGAACGGGCCCAAGGAACTCAAGGACAAGCTGGAGTTCTACGACACCCACGGTGCGCTTGAGTATTACCTCTACGACCCCGAGCGCAACCGTCTGGAGGTCTGGCTGCGCCAGGACGGGCGGCTCGCCCCCGTGACCTACGTCAACGGCTGGACCAGCCCCCGGCTCGGTATCCGCTTTGCCCTGCGCGCCGAGACCCTGGAGATCTTCGACCCGACCGGCCGGCCGTTCCTGAGCCCGGTCGAACTGGCCCGTGGTGCCCGGCAGGCCGAGGCGCAGGCGCGGGAGGCCGATGCGCGCGCCGCACAGGAACGCGCCCGCGCCGAGCTGGCGGATGTACGTGCCGCGCAGGCGGATGCCCGTGCCGCGCAGGCGGATGCCCGTGCCGAGCAGGAACGCATCTGCGCCGAGCAGGAACGCGCCCGCGCCGAGCAGCTTGCCGAGCGCCTGCGCGCCCTGGGCATCGACCCCGACGCCGCGGGCTGACGGCTAGCGCCGCAGCGCGTTTTAGTGCCCGGTCATTTCGGCCTTGTCCGCGGGTAAAGGGGCCAGGCTCGAATACTTATCCGCTACGGCGTGTTCTTGCTAAACGAATCCAATGCCCAACCACAAGCACAGTCCCGCCTCTACCGACCTCATCTGTGCGGCAGAGAGCACGCCAAGTCGACGAATGAGCCTCACGGCCGGTATGGTGACGATACCCTGCGCATCGAAGCCGCCGACCTTCAGATAGCGGGCCGAGACTGTTACCTCGAATCGCGATCCCCGCAGCGCCGTCGTGTGGGGGACGACCGTCACCAGGGCACGATCTGTGTCTTCTGTCGGCACACTCATCACCAGACAGGGGCGGATCTTGGCCGCGAGGCCAAGATCGACCAACCAGACCTCGCCGCGGCAGGCGGCTGTCACGCCGGGGTCTCGCGTCGATCGATCTCTTGAAAGATGTCGTCCGCGGCGCGTATCAGATCCTGGTCGGACGGGGCCTCGTAGGGCGTCTCCGGGGTGCTGCGAAGGAGTTCCAACAGAACCTCGCGCCGCTCTGCCTCAGCTAGCGCGGCGAACGACTGGAGCAATTGACGGGCGGCTGCGCTCATAATCGACCCCTAAAGTTTGGCGTCAAAGTGCTAGGGACGGGCTCTGGTGCCAGGCGCGGATACTTCTGCGCGACGGTAAGAGCCAGACTCTTGGCCGGCGGCATCCGCCAAGCCCAACGCGGCACTCAGCCGGAACTCCACCGCTTGCGCGAGTTGCGAAGGCCCCGCCGCGCTTTCGGGGTCGGCACGGCAACACCGTGCCCGTCCTAACCCTAAGGATACCAGCACCGCGCGACTCTTTCCGCCGCTCGGTTGGAGTGGGTAAAGGGGCCAGGCTCGAATCCTTTTCCGGCCAAGAGCCGAGCTGTTAGCGTAGCGGAATTATATTCGAGCCTGGCCCCTTATCCTGGGCCCCTTATCCTGCGATGCTGGTGGATAATGGGCCGACACGTCCAGCCCCGCCCAACAGACCCTTCGCACAAGCCCCATGCTGAAATCCAACCGATCCCGGAAGACCAGACTCGCCTGGGTCACACTCGGCGTCGGGTTACTGGCGAGCGGCTTCGCCGCCCTTGCGGTCAGGCAGGGGATCGAACAGGATGGCCTTGATCATCGTTCCGGCCACCCCCGTTACGCCGCTACCGGCAGGAGCGCGGGCGGCTTGGGCGGGCGCGGTCGTCGGCGCGCTGGCGGCGGGGGCAACGGCATGCGCTGGAGCACCTGCGCGAACAGCGTTTCGTGGGCCCGGCCGAAGAAGCGCTCAGCGGCAGTGGTCCCGTCGGGGCGACGGAGGTGGAAGTTATGTACGGCGGTCAGTGCCTCGAGCTTGCGGTCGCTCAGGCGATGTCGGCCATGGTGATGTAGGGACAGTTGGCCGTTGCGCCCCTCCACGCTGGAACTGCTGCGCTGGAACAGGTCGGCGCAGTCACCGGCCACCTGTTCGAGGCGCGCGCGCTCGGCCTCTGGGAGGGCCTGGAGCGGATGATCGCGTTGGCGCAGCGGTTCGAGCAACTGCCGGCTCAGGGCGTGCAGACGGTGGCGCGGTTCAGCGAGCGTGCTGCGATTGGCGACGCGCTCGAGGTAGAGCGCCGGAATCAGCTGCGTGAGCAACGCCAGTTCCACGGCGGGCGGCAGATTCAGCGCCTCGACCTTGGCCTGCACGGTCGCAAAGAAAAAGGTAATGGTGGCAAGGAACTGAATCGTCAGGCGCTGCGCCTTGGCCAGGCGCTCACGGGCGCGCGTTGGCAGATCGGCCGCGTCGGCCAGCTGTTGCAGCCGCGTCCACACGTCGGCAAAGCGTTGCGCGATGCGCGCCACGGGCTGCGCCTGTCCCTGCTCCAACTCATAGGGGTGATAGAGGGTCCCCAACTCACGCACCAGTTCACGGGCCTCGGCCTGACGCGCTTGCGCCTGTACCTGATCGGCTTCGGCCTGCACCACGACCGCCAGGGCGGCTTCAATGCGGGGCGCGAACGCCGGTGGGCGCCCGCGCGGACGCGGGGATTGGGCGTCATAGGCCTGCGCGGTCGCCCGCTCAGCGTCCAGCGACGTCTGGGCGGCCGCGACGCTGGCGCCCGCCTGTTTCACGTGGCGGACCAAGTGTAGGCTGGTGCCCTTGGACACCTCCTGTTGCACATGAAACAGGTCCGGGGAATGATGGGCCGCACAATCCGTCTGGATATGGCGGCGCAACGCTGTGGCCTCGTCGCTGGTGCCCTGGATCACGGTCACGTTCAAGCCGTCCAGACCCGCGCGCAACGCCTGCGTCCAGGTGGCCGCCGTGCGATCGGCGGCGTACTGTTCGCGCAGCAGAAAGTTCGACACCGGCTCCAACATGACCAACAAAATCTGCGGATGAAAGGTCTCATCCTCGCACGCCGTGATCGCGCGGTGCGGCATGCCCACCGCCAACGCCGCCCGTTGCTCACGCGCCACGGCGACCACCATCTCCTCCAAGGCCGCATTGAGGGCCTGGTGGGTGCCATAGCTCGCGCCGACGAACGCCGACAACCCACTCAACTTCAAGAATTCACACACCATCCGCACCCCGGCACCGCCGTGCAGCGTGATGACGAAGTGCGCCGCCACCACCACTTGGTGCAGCCACTGCACGCCCTCAGGGGTCGCCACGAAGGCTGCCAACACCGCCGGGGCCGCGCCGACCGGGGTCGGCTTGCACCAGTCCTGCAAGGTGCTGCGCGCCACGCCCAGTTCGGCGGCGACGTGGCGTTGCGGCTGCCCCGTCGCCAAGCGGGCCACGGCCGCCCCGCGCTGTTCGGCTCGCTCCAGGCGCGAGCGGTGCTTCACGACCCACCGCCGGCCGACCGCCGGACCACGCCCGATGGCGTCGACCCGATGTCTGCGCTAAAGTCGATCCCGGCAGGACCTTCGAACATCGTGCTTCTCCCTCGGTTTGTTTGCACTTCCAAGGGTACACAATTTCGCGGGTCCTGCCGCTCTCCAGTGGGGGTTAACCAAGCCCTACGCTAGGTCTTGGCCGGATTTATGATCAAGGCCAACAGGATGCCGTCAGCCAGTTTGCCTTCGGCTGCGATCAGGTCGCCCTCAAGGTGCAGGAGCGCATGGGCGCCTATGCGCTGATCCTGCGCGGCGGCGCGGCCCTGTTTGCCGCGTCGACCATGGTGCAGCGCAGCGAGTGGCGGGCCTATGTCGAAACCCTGCACGCGAGCGGCAGCGTGCCCGGCATCCAAGGGATCGGTTTCGCCGAGGTTATTCCCCCGGAGGAGCTGGCCGCCCACCTCGAGCGCATCCGGGGCGAGGGGTTTCCCGACTACAGTGTCCGTCCACCCGGCAGGCGCGCACTTTACACCGCCATCATCTATCTGGAACCCTTCCGCGACCGTAACCTGCGCGCCTTCGGTTTCGATATGTACACCGAGCCGGTCCGGCGGGCCGCCATGGACCAGGCGCGCGACACCGGGGCGGCGGCCCTGTCCGGCAAGGTCCGGTTGGTGCAGGAGACCGGCACCCAGGTCCAGGCCGGGACCCTCATGTATGTCCCCGTCTATCGCAACGGCGCCCCGGTGGCGACCCTCCGGGAGCGGCGGGCGGCGCTGATCGGCTGGGCCTACAGCCCCTACCGCATGCATGACCTCATGACCGGTCTTCTCGGCGACTGGGAGAGCCATGTAGGCACGGCCATGGACCTGAGGGTCTACAACGGTCGTGAGTCGTCGCCCGCCGAACTCCTGTTCGACAGCAAACCGGACCGCACCCCGGGTGCGCGGTCACCGTGGCGCGTGCAGCGGCTGCTCGACGTCAACGGCCGGCCCTGGCTGCTGGTGTTCGATCACGCCGCAAGCACCCCCGGTAGCGGCTACGCCCCCGCCTGGTCGACCCTGGTCGGCGGGCTGGCGCTCAGCGGCCTGCTGTTCTGGCTGATACTCGCGCTGACCAATACGCGCACCGACGCCGTGCGGATCGCCGGCCGGCTCACCGAGGAAATCAGGCGTCACGAGGCGCTGCGGCGGGAGGGTGAGGCCTTCAAACTCGCCATCCTGAATGCCGTCCCCGCCGAGATCGCGGTGGTGGGGCCTGACGGGGTGATCCTGGCGGTCAACGACGCCTGGCGGCGCTTCGCCGTGGATAACGGCAACGAACCCGGCCGGCCCGCGCTGCATACGCAGGTCGGCATCAATTATCTGGAGGTCTGCCGGACCGGTACCGGTTGCGCTGCGCAGGATGATGGAGCGAGCGCCGGCATCCGGGCAGTGTTGGCGGGCCGCTCACCCAGCTTCCGCTTGGAATACCCCTGTCATTCACCGGCGCAACAGCGCTGGTTCGCGATGACCGTCACGCCGCTGGCCCGCGACGCCGACGCCGCTGTGGTCATCACACATACCGACATCACCGAGCGTAAACACGCGGAAGCGGCGATGATCGAGGCCCAGGCCGTGCTCTTGACGATCCTTGATACCGCACCGATTCGGGTGTTCTGGAAGGACTGCAACCTGCGCTACCTCGGGTGCAATCAGGCCTTTGCCGCGGACGCCGGGATGGCGTGCCCGCAGGATGTGATCGGCAAAGACGACTATCAATTGGGATGGGCGGCGCAGGCCGGGCAGTATCGGGCCGATGACCGGTCCGTCATGGCGTCTGGGATCCCTAAGCTATCCTATGATGAACAGCAGACGAGCCCGAGCGGACAGACGTTGTGGCTGCGTACGTCAAAGGTCGTGCTCAGGGATCGGAACCAGGTCGTGTCCGGATTGTTGGGGATCTATGATGACATCACCGAACGCAAGCAGGCCGAAGAGCGGATCCTGTTGGCTGCCAGCGTCTTCACCCATGCCTGGGAAGGCATCATGATCACCGCCGCTGACGGCACCATCATCGATGTCAATGAGGCCTTCAGTCGGATCACCAGCTATAGCCGCGAGCAAGTCATCGGCCGCAATCCGCGCCTGCTCAGTTCCGGGCGTCAGGACCGGACTTTCTACGCCGCGCTGTGGGCCAGTCTCACCGAAGGCGGCCAATGGTCCGGCGAGATCTGGAACCGCCGCAACAACGGCGAGGTGTATGCCGTGATGCAAACCATCAGCGCCGTACGCGATGCCCAGGGCCGCACCCGGCTGTACGTGGCGCTGTTCTCCGACATCACCCTGATCAAGGAGCAAGAGCGCGCGTTGCAGCACATTGCCCACCACGATGTACTGACCGATCTTCCCAATCGCGTCCTGTTGGCCGACCGCCTGCGCCAAGGCATGGTGCAGGCGCAGCGGTATGGGCGCCTGCTGGCCGTCGCCTTTCTCGATCTGGACGGATTCAAGGCCATCAACGACCGGCATGGACATGCCGCGGGCGACGAGTTGCTGATCGCCGCGGCGGCAGCCATGCAGCAGGTCCTGCGTGAGGGCGACACCCTCGCCCGCATCGGCGGCGACGAGTTCGTCGCCGTACTGCTCGACCTGGCCGACGTCCAGGCCAGCGTGCCGCTGCTCGCCCGCCTGCTGGCCGCCGCCGCCCGGTCGGTACCGGTCGGTGGGCAGGTGCTGCAAGTCTCCGCCAGTGTCGGCGTCACCTTCTATCCGCAGGCCGACGACATCGATCCGGAGCAACTGCTGCGCCAAGCCGACCAGGCCATGTATCAGGCCAAGCTGGCAGGCAAGAACCGTTACAGCGTCTTTGATGCCGAGTTGGATCGCAGCGTGCGCGGCTACCACGAAAGCCTGGGGCGCATCCGTAGGGCCTTGGATGCACGCGAATTCGTGCTGCATTACCAGCCCAAGGTGAACATGCGCACGGGCACCCTGATCGGTGCCGAGGCCCTGATCCGGTGGCAACACCCGGACCGCGGCCTGTTGCCGCCCGCGGCCTTCCTGCCGGTGATCGAGGATCATCCGCTGGCCGTGGAGGTCGGCGAATGGGTGATCGAGACCGCGCTGAGCCAGATGGAGCACTGGCAGACCGCCGGGGTCAAGATCCCGGTGAGCGTCAATGTCGGCGCCCGCCAGTTGCAGCAGGCGGACTTCCTCCCGCGCCTGCGGGCATCGCTGGCGGCGCATCCGCAGGTCAGGCCGGGGGACCTCGCATTGGAAGTACTGGAAACCAGCGCCCTGGCGGACCTGGTCCGGGTATCGCAGGTGATCGATGCCTGCCGGGGCATCGGGGTGCTGTGTGCCCTGGACGACTTCGGCACCGGCTATGCGTCGCTGACCTACCTGAAACGCCTGCCGGTGGTCCAGATCAAGATCGACCAGAGCTTCGTGCGCGACATGCTGGACGACCCGGATGACCTGGCCATCCTGGATGGCGTAATCGGCTTGTGTGTTGCCTTTCGTCGCCAGGTCATCGCCGAAGGGGTGGAGACCCTGGCCCAGGGAGAGTTGCTGCTGCAACTGGGCTGCGAACTGGCCCAGGGCTACGGCATTGCCCGCCCGATGCCGGCGGCGGAGATCCCAACCTGGGTGGCCTCCTGGCGGCCCGCTCCGGTTTGGGTCGGGCTGGCACCGGTGAGCCGCGACGCCGTGCCGCTGCTCTTTGTCGGCGCCGCGCATCGCGCCTGGATTGCCGCGGTGGAAGGCTACCTCAGGGGCGAGCGGGAGGCCCCGCCGCCGCTGGATGAGCACCGGTGCGGCTTCGGTGTCTGGCTGGATGCCGCCGGCCGCGGCCGCCCAGATGCATGGTCAGGCTTGCAGGTCATCGATGCCTCGCACCAGCGGGCGCATGCGCTGGCGGTCGCATTGTGTCAGCTGCGGGCGCAAGGCCGGGAACCGGAGGCACTGACACGGTTGGGAGAACTCCGTGACCTGCGCGACGCCGTCCTTGAGCGGTTGCAAACCCTGGTACAGGTAAACCCGGGCGTGGCAACCGGGTGAGGAAGACCTCGTTGGCCTCTCCTCGTGCCTACCGCGGATGACCGGCCCGCGCCGCCCGATCCTTAGCCGCGTTCGCCCGGTCCTGGGCGGCGTGCGCCCGACTGATGGCCGCCCCGGCCTCCGCCTGGTCGCGGGATAAGGGGCCAGGCTCGAAACTTATCCGCTACGAAGTGTTCTTGCTAAACGAATCCAATGCCCAACCACAAGCACAGTCCCGCCTCTATCAGCCAGACCTCGCCGCGGCAGGCGGCTGTCACGCCGGGGTCTCGCGTCGATCGATCTCTTTAAAGATGTCGTCGGCGGCGCGTATCAGCTCTTGGTCCGACGGGGCCTCGTAGGGCGTCTCCGGAGTGCTGCGAAGGAGATCCAACAGAACCTCGCGCCACTCTGCCTCACAGCAACTCTTTGGCACCGTGCAGCCCGCGCGTGGCGCGCGTCCACCATTGCGAGAAGCTCCCGCAGCGCCGCTCCACGGGCGGGAACAAGGTCGGCGCGGCGTCCTGTTGCGCCACGGGTTGGAGCCGGCGCCCGAAGTGCGGGTCGTCGATGCTGCGCACGCGCGCCGCGTCGGCTAGCGCGCCGGCCAGGCCCGCGGCATCGACGTACCAGCGCCGCGGGGCCACCGCGGCCATCGCGGCGTCCACCCAGCGCCAGCGCGCCGCGGACCAGGGCCAGGCCTGGTGGTATTCGCGCAGGTACAGGCCGATAACCACGGCTCCGTCGGAGAGAACCGCCGCCGGCGCTCGCAGCGCCCAGGGGTGCACCAGCCAGACCTCCCGGCCGCGCAGCCGGTCGGCGGCGGCGGCGTCTGGCGCGTGCAGGCTGAGATCGGTGGGCGGCGCGGCCAGCAGCGGCGGCTCGGGCGTGGCGTCGACCGTGCCGGCCGTGTCGGCGCTCACCGTTGCCGCATGCGGATCGCGCGCCATGCGCTCCAGCGCCTCGTAGGACTGGTCGACCACGGTACCGGGACTGTGCCAGTGCGCCGGGGCGTAGCGCGCCACGTTGTCGGCGTTGAACAAGTACGGCTTGGCGCTGCCGGTGCCGGCCACCCACTGCCAGCTCAGGTGGTTGCTGGCGAGATCGCCATCGCGCAGGTGCGCCACCAGCCAGTCGGCGCCCGCGCGCCAGTGAACGTGGCGCAAGTGCACCAGATAGCTTGCCAGCCACAGGCGGGCGTGGTTGTGCAGCGTGCCGGTGGCGTAGAGTGTGCGGACGGCCTCGTCGATGACGGGCACGCCGGTGCGCGCCTGGCGGATGTCGGGCGGCAGCGCGGGGGCGTAGGCCGTGTCGGGCCGCGGGCCCGGGTGCAGCGAGTGCAGGATGCGGTCGCCTTCGTGGGCCCAGACATGGCGGAAGTACTCGCGCCAGCCCAACTCGGACACCAGCTTGTGCTGCACCGGCAGCGGCTCGCGCTCGAGCACGCCGGCCAGGACCTCGCGCAGCGTGACCAGGCCGTGCGTCAGGTAAGGCGACAGGCCCGTCACCGCGCCGTCCAGGTGGTTGCGCGTGCGCGCATAGTCGGCGGGCCGCACGCGGGCGATGCGCGCCAGCGCCGCGCCGCGCGTAGGTGGCAGCGCGTCGGCCCAGGCCACCGACGTGCCGGCCGGGACATCGACCAGGGCGGCCATGGTCAGGCCACCGCGCCGCGGCGGATGGCCGCGGCGCGCTCGCCAATCGCCTGCCGCTGCGCGTCGTCCAGCCGGGCCAAGTTCTTCACCTGCAACGCCATGCGCGGGTTGGCGGCCAGCAGGGCCGCGTGGCGCATCAGGAAATCCCAATACAGGGTGGTGAACGGGCAGGCCGTGTCACCCGTGCGCTGCGCGGGGTCGTAGCGGCAACCCCGGCAGTAAGGGCTCATGCGCTGGATGTACTTGCCGGTGGCCACATAGGGCTTGCTGGCCATCAGGCCGCCGTCGGCGTACTGGCTCATGCCCAGGGTGTTGGGCAGTTCCACCCATTCGACCGCATCGACATAGACCGCCAGATACCAGGCATGGACCTGCCGCGGCTGCACGCCACAGAGCAGTGCGAACAGGCCGGTGACCATCAAGCGCTGGATATGGTGGGCGTAGCCGTGAGCCAGCGTCTGCGCCAGCGTATCGCGCAGGCAGGCCATATCGGTGGCGCCGGTCCAATACCAGGCGGGCAGGTCTTCTTGTGCATCCAGCGCATTGAGTTCCGCATAGCCGGGCATCCGGGTCCAGTAGATGCCGCGCACGTACTCACGCCAGCCCAGGATCTGGCGCACGAAGCCTTCCACGCCGGCCAGCGGCGCGGCCCCCGCACGGTACGCCGCCACGGCCGCGTCCACCGCCTCGCGGGGTTTAAGGAGCTTCAGGTTCAGCGCGGCCGACAGGTGCGCGTGGTACAGCCAGGGCTCGCCCGGCCACAGCGCGTCCTGGTAGCGGCCGAACAGCGGCAGGCGCTCGGTGATGAAGCGCCGCAGGGCGACGAGCGCCTGGTCGCGCGTCACCGGCCAGGCGAAGTCGTCCAACTGGCCGGGGTGGGTGGCGAAGCGCTCCTCGACCAGCGCGATCACCTCGCGCGTCAGCGGATCGGGCGCGAACAGCGCGCGCGGCGGCACGGCGTGGGGGCCGGCGGCACCGAAGGCGCCGCGATTGTCCCTGTCGAAGTTCCACCGGCCGCCCTCGGGCTGGTCCCCTTGCATCAGCACCCCGTGGCGCTTGCGCTGCTCGCGGTAGAAGTACTCCATGCGCAGTGACTTGCGGCCCTGCGCGTGCGCCGCGAATTCGCGCACGCTGCAGTAGAAATGGCGGTCCTCGCGGATGTCCAGCGGCAGGCCATGCACCTGCGCCACGCCCTTGATGGCCTGCAGCACGCGCCAGTCGCCCGGCGCGGTCAGCACCAGACCCGTGGGGCGCAGGCGCGCAAGGTCGGCCTGCAACTGCGCGTGCAGGCTGCCGTGGTTGGCGGGGTCGTCGAGTGGGGTGTAGTGCAGCGGCCGACCGAGCGCGCGCAACGCGAGCGCGAAGTGGCGCATCGCGGCCAGGAACAGCACCGTGCGGGGCTTGCTCGACCAGACATGGGTCGATTCCTCGGTCACTTCGGCCATCCACACCGCGTCCTGGGCGGCGTCGAACCCGTCGAACGCGGCGGCCTCGAGGTCGAGCTGGTCGCCCAGCGCGAGCAC
This sequence comes from Candidatus Thiodictyon syntrophicum, assembly GCF_002813775.1. Lineage (NCBI taxonomy): Bacteria > Pseudomonadati > Pseudomonadota > Gammaproteobacteria > Chromatiales > Chromatiaceae > Thiodictyon > Candidatus Thiodictyon syntrophicum. Next base: position 2,396,780 of record NZ_CP020370.1, on the reverse strand, counting down.
CAACCGGCGCAGCTCAGCCACGGGCACCCTTGGCGCGTCGGCAGGCGGCGGAGCAAAACTTCACCGCGTTCCAGGAGCGGGCCCAGCGGCGGCGCCAGGTCATCGGCCGACCGCAGGCGGCGCAGGGCTTGCTCGGCAGGGCGGCCTTGTTGCCGCGGAATGCGGGGGTGGGTGGGGTCATCGACAGTGTGCTCGGGCAGCGGCAGAGGCGGGAAGCCGTTGAGGTCCATGCTACCCCAAATGAGTCGTCGGGTACGCATCGCGTACCCCACAGCCACCGGACGTTCTCACGGACCGGGCGTCGTTGTCGTTGTCGTTGTCGTTGTCGTTGTCGTAGTCGTGGTCGTGGTCGGATTATTCGATTACGACAACGACAACGACAACGTACACGGGATTTCGGTCACCACATCAGTTCTGATCGCACCCTCGACAGATGACCTGACCGCGATGATAGGATGGGCGCGGGAACCCATCGACTCCCGGCGGCCGCTTCCTCGGAACGCCGGTCGCTTACGTGCTTGCCCCGCGGGCACTGCACGCCGACCGAGTGAAGTCGATCTGATAGCGCTGACCATATGCATCGTTTGCGAACATCGACGGTTGCCTGTTCGCCATTTTGTACGCGCATGACGTTTACTCGGTCGAGAACACCAAGTGTTGTCCGCCCTGAGCACGCACCCGGTCCGGTATCGGACCTTATCGACGAGCGGGCACCCACCCCAGTCCAGCGACTCCGGTTGCGGAAAAGGGGGCCAGGGTCGAATGGCGCTAAGTTAAGATCGCCCTTAACGATATCAGCGACTTGCGCGCCGACCTAGCCCCAAGCTTCTGGAGAATGAGCGACAGTCCGCGGATTTTCGCTAACCCGCTGAGACGTAGCGACCGAGCTCGAGCGTTGGCTCAGATTTTTCAACGAGGGCGAGCAGCTCGATGCGGACGCCCTGCCGGCGTGGCCGGACTTCGCCGCGTTTTGAGTGGGTACCTGCAAGGTCGGCTCTACCTCCCCCTCGCTTCATCGGTCCAATGCCGCCATTCCCAGAAGCTCCGCCACCTCCGCCAACGTTATCCTGGCCGCGGCAAAATCCAGCCGGTCAAGCTGCTGCTCCAGGCGAACCATCGCCTCCGAACACTCTCCGGCGCCCAGCCGCACCCGTAGTTCGGCGAAGCAGGCTTCGGCCTTCATGTCCTGTTGGCGCAGCAATTTGGCCAGTTCGCAGACTTGAGGTTCCAACAGCGAGGGATCCGGGGAACCGACGTCAACCGGGAGCGGCGGCGCGGGCGGCAAACGCTCCAGTCCGGCCAGCACCGGCGAGATGGCCGCGGCCAGCGTCTCCAGGCAGCGTTCGATCTCGTGGTTCGCTCCCCGCTTCAACGCCTGCTCCAGCGCCTCGGCACTGGCGGCGACGTGACTCACGGACAGGTTAGCCGCTACTCCGCGCAGCGTGTGGACCGTCTGGCGCGCTTGCTGAAGGTCGCCTGCCGACAGGGCGACTTGTATGGATTCATGTGCTCCTGACCACTCCTGACCAAAGTTCCGCAGCATCTTCAGGAGCAGTTCCCGGTTGCCCGAGAGCCGACGCAGGGCCGCCGACAGGTCCACCCCGGGCAGCGCAGCGGGGAAATCAGGGACCGAAAGGGTCTCGTTCGGAGGCTCCTGCGCATCGCCGCGGGTGGGAAGCCAGCGGGAGAGCACCGTCAGGAGGACCGACGGATCGATGGGCTTGGCCACGTGGTCATTTATACCGCAGGCAAGACAGCGGCGGCGCTCTTCTTCCAGGGCATGGGCCGTCATGGCGATGATCGGCAGGTCGGCCAGTCCCAGCTCATCCCGAATGACCCGGGTGGCCTCGAAGCCGTCCATCTCCGGCATCTGGAGGTCCATGAACACCGCGGCGTAACGGGCGGGATTGGCGCGGAGCAGTTCCACGGCCATACGCCCATTGCCGACGATCTCCACGCCTAACCCGAAGTTCCGCAGAATCTCCCGAGCCACCTGCTGGTTGATGGCGTTGTCTTCCACCAGCAGGACTCGGGAATCGGTCGGAAATGACGGCGGGATGAGGCCGGCGCGTCCGGTTTCCGGTCGGTCTTCGCGAGTGTCCGGCACTGCGGCCGTGTCCACGGTAAATGGCAGAATGGCGGTAAAGGTACTCCCGACGCCAGGGGCGCTCTCGACCCTGAGGTCGCCCCCCATGAGATCTACCAGCTTCTTGCTGATGGCCAGCCCCAGCCCGGTGCCCCCGTAGCGGCGGGTGGTGGAGCCATCGGCCTGGGAAAACGCCTCGAAGAGCCGGGCCTGCTGCGCCGGCAGGAGGCCGATGCCGGTGTCCCGCACGGCGAAGCGAAGCCCGACCTGAGCGCCGGGCCGAGCCTGCGGTGTCACGGCAACGACGACTTCGCCCTGTTCCGTGAATTTGACGGCGTTGTTGACCAGGTTGAGGAGAATCTGCCCCAGTCGGAGTGGGTCCCCCAGCAGGTGACGCGGCGCTGTCGCGTCCAGGTGGAAGGAGAGTTTCAGCCCCTTTTCCTCGGCTCTCAGGGCCATCATGGTGGCGATGGGGTCCAGGACCCGCTCCAGGCTGAAGGGGATCTGTTCCAGTTCCAGCCGGTCCGCCTCGATCTTGGACAGGTCGAGGATGTCGTTGATGAGCCCCAGCAGGGCCTGGCCCGAACTCTGGATCTTGTAGAGATAATCCTGTTGTTTCGGCGTCAGATCAGTCTGGAGAACCAGGTGGGTCAGGCCGATGACCGCGTTCATGGGGGTGCGGATCTCATGGCTCATGTTGGCGAGAAATTGGCTCTTGGCGCGGTTGGCCGCCTGCGCCGCGTCCCTGGACCGGGCCAACTCTTCTTCGGCCCGCTTACGCTCGGTGATATCCGTGATCGAGCCGGACATCCGCAGCGGCTGTCCCGCTGCGTCCCACTCCGCCTGACCCCGCGATATAAACCATTTGTAATCCCTTTGCTTTGTGCGCAGGCGTAGTTCGATGTTGTAGGGCTCCCGCCGCACCAGGTGGGCTTGTTGCGCGGCATTCACCTGCGGTAGGTCATCGGGATGCACAATGGCCTCAAAACCGTCCGCGGTATCGGGAAGTTCATCGGCATCGTAACCGAGCAGTTCCCGGTAACGGGGGGAGTGGAAATCCTCACCGCTGAGGATATTCCAGTGCCAGATGCCATCGGTTGTCCCTTTTATGGCCAACTCGTAACGCCCGAGGCTCTCCCGCAGCGCCTGCTCGGCCCTGGTATAACGAACCACCGCCTCCTGTTGTGCCTGCGCCAGTTGGTTGAGCCGTTGCCGGGTCTCCGCCAACCAGCCGATCACGCTATGGTCAGCGCCGGGCGGGACCGGGGGGGCCGCGGAGAAATCGCCGTGCCCCAGCTTGACGATCTGGGCGCGCACCTCCTCGGCCGAAGCCCCCAACGTCTCCCGCAAGGTCGCCCAGGTCCGCCAGAGCATGATGAACAGGATCAGCCCGACAACAATGAAGATGCCGCGCAACAGCGTGGCATTGTGCGCTGCCGCATGGACCGCGGCGAGGGTCCGCCGGTTCATCAGCACATTGAATTCATAGAGGGGCTGCATGATGTCGGCCTTGGCCTGATGATATGCGTCGTCATGCAGCAGACGCCGCGCCCGGGTCAGCGCCTCCTCCCGGTCAGGACCGACCGTCTCGGCAAGTCGCATCGCCGTGACTTCGGTGGCAGTCAAGTGGTCGGAGTGCGCCTTGGCTTGCGCCAACTGGCGAAACTCGGCGTCCCCGAAGCCCGCCTGACGCATCAATTCGAGGAGTGCCATGGCCTGCCCTGTGGCGGGGGGCGGGGGGAGTCGACCGGCCACGACCAGGTCCCAATAGACATTCTGATAGTGCTCCGGCCGCGGTCGCTTGCCGTCACGGATGTCCAGGATATCCTGATAGGACTGTTTGTAGACCGGATCGCCGGTCACAATGTAGGTTCGGACCATCCGCGTCAGATCATCGGAGGACTGGCGCAATTCATCTGCCAGCGCCATGACGGCCTGGCGCTGTTCGTTGGCGCGATCGATCGCCTTCTCCGTACGGACGTACATCCCGAAAACCAGAATGAGGGCGGCCAACAGGAATACGGTGAATGTCCGCCGGTTGATCAAGCGGGATACAATTCGCTTGCGCGTCATGAGATGTCGCTCCGTCGCAGCACTGGTCAACACGCCACCCGATCATCGTCATCGGCCCACGGTCCTCAGCGTGATATGCTTGACAACCTGGGTCTTGGTTGGTAAACGTGTCTAGAGGGTACTGCCTTCAGTGCCTGTTTTACCTTTCTGAACCCCCAGAAACTCCGCTACCTCCGCCAGCGTTGTCCCCGCCGCAGCAAAATCCAACCGGTCAAGCTGCTGCTCCAGGCGCGCCATCGCGTCCGCCCACTCACCGGCTCCCAGGCACTCCCGGAATTCGGCGAAGCAGGCTTCGGCCCTCATGTCCTGCTGGCGCAGCAATTGCGCCAGATCCGAGAGTTGACGTCCCAACCGCGGGTGATCCAAGGGGCCGACGTCGACCGGGAGCGGCGACGCGGGCGGCAACCGTTCCAGTCCGGCCAGCACCGGCGTGAGGGCCGCGGCCAGCGTCTCCAGGCAGCGTTCGATCGCGTGACTCTCCTCCCGCTCCAGCGCCTGTTCCAGTGCTCCGGCGGCGGTGACGACGTTGCTCATCGACAGGTTACCCGCCACTCCGCGCAGGGTGTGGACCGTCTGACGGGCTTGCTGCAGGTCGCCTGCCGACAGGGCGAGGTGGATGGATTCATGCGCTGCTGACCACTGCTGACCGAAGTGCCGCAGCATTTTCAGGAGTAGTTCCCGGTTGCCCGAGAGTCGACTAAGGGCCGCCGACAGGTCTACCCCGGGAAGCGCAGCGGGGAGATCAGTGGCCGCGGCGGTCTCGTCCGGAGGCGCTCCCTCATCGCCGCGGGGGGGAAGCCAGCGGGCGAGCACCGTCAGGAGGGTCGGCGGATCGATGGGCTTGGCCACGTGGTCATTCATACCAGAAGCCAGGCAGTGTTGACGCTCGTCCGCCAGGGCATGAGCGGTCATGGCGATGATCGGCAGGTTAAGCCCCAACTCCTCCCGGATGATCCGGGTGGCCTCGAAGCCATCCATCTCCGGCATCTGCAGGTCCATGAGGACCAGGGTGCAGCGGGTGGGATTGGCGCGCAGCAGTTCCACGGCCGTGCGCCCGTCGTCGGCGATCTCCACAACCAGGCCGAAGCCCTCCAGAATTTCCCGCGCTACCATTTGGTTGATGTCGTTGTCTTCCACCAGCAGCGCCCGCGCTCCGACCACAGTGGACGGCGCCGGTAAGGCGGCGACTTCAGAGGCCGGCATGACCTCCATCTGCGCCTCGGCGGCGGACACATCCAGGGTGAACGGCAGGACAAAAGTAAAGGTACTCCCGACACCAGGAGCACTCTCGACGCTGATCTCACCCCCCATGAGGTCCGCCAGCTTCTTGCTGATGGCCAGCCCCAGTCCGGTACCGCCGTAGCGGCGAGTCGTCGAGCCGTCGGCCTGGGAAAACACCTCGAACAGCCGTGCCTGCTGTGCCGGCAGGATGCCGATGCCAGTGTCCCGCACCGCGAAGCAGAGTCGGACCTGAGCGCCGGCCCGGGCCACGGGTGACACGGAGACGACAACTTCACCCTGGGCCGTGAACTTGACGGCGTTGTTGACAAGATTGAGAAGAATCTGCCCCAGGCGGAGGGGGTCCCCCAGCAGGCGGCGCGGCGTGGCCGGGTCCAGGTGGAAGCCGAATGTGAGCCCCTTTTCCTCGGCCTTCAGGCTGGTCATGGTGGCGATGCGGTCCAGAACCTGGTCCAGACTGAAGGGGATTTGTTCCAGCTCCAGCCGGTCCGCCTCGATCTTGGACAGGTCGAGGATGTCGTTGATGAGTCCCAGCAGGGCCTGGCCCGAACTCTGGATCTTGTGGAGATAATCCTGTTGCTTCAGCGTCAGGTCGGTCTCGAGCGCCAGGTGGGTCAGGCCGATGACCGCGTTCATGGGGGTGCGGATCTCGTGGCTCATGTTGGCCAGAAATTCACTCTTGGCGCGATTGGCCGCCTGCGCCGCGTCCCTGGACCGGGCCAGTTCTTCCTCGATCTGTTTGCGTTCCGTGATGTCGGTAATGTTCCCCAGTAACACCCGCTCATTGTTCAGCGTAAAGAGGCGGGCGGAAAGCAGCCCGATCAGGATAGCGCCGCTCTTTTTTCGGAAACGATATTCCTGCGCATCGGCGCGCCCACTCTCGATTAACAGTGACAGGAAGTGCTGACGGTCCTGGCTGTTCTCCCAGAGCGCCAGGTCGAGGGTGGATTTTCCCAACACCTCGGCCCGACCGTAGCCGACCATGGTCTCGAAGGCCGGGTTGACTTCCACGATGACGCCATCCGCCGCGCGGGTGATGATGCTGGCATAGGTCGAGGCGATGAATGCCTGGGAAAACTTCGCCTCGCTGGCTTGCAGCGCCGCTTCCGCCTGTCGGCGTTCGGTCACGCTCCAGACGGCATCCATCAACAAGGAGATCTGGAAAATGTCGGTTTCCGCGTAATCGGCTTCTTTGTTGGCCACACCCACCACGCCGACAATGTGGTCGTCCCTGAAGACAGGGACCGTCAGGAACCTCAACAGGTGAACATGGCCGGGCGGATACCCCTTTTTCAAGGGATGAGCGGCTTGGAAATCGTTGACCAAAATCGGACGGCGTTGGCGGACGGCTTCGCCCCATAGCCCGGTCTGGTCCAGCGCGTAACAGGTTTGAGGATTGACCACGGCGCATTCCGGCATGACGTCCCGAGACCAGGTGTTGAGGACAAACTCCTGGTTATCTTCATGATAATGGTAAATGAAGCCGAGCCTGCTTTCGGTCAGTTGGAGCGCCTGCTCCAGGGCGTAATCAAGAAATTCCTGAATCGTTTCGGAAGGATGTTGAAGAATGTCCGCCAAACGTTGTAACCGGGTGTTGCTGCGCAAAACCTCCTCTTCCACCCGCTTGCGTTCGGTCATGTCATGCAAGGTCACCAATTGGGCAGGCTCGCCTTTCCATGCCAGGTCGGTGGTCCGTATTTCCAGAGTCGTGCGGTTTGCCGCGCCGAGCACCTGAATCTCAACGGGGACATCGGCCGCCACATAACCAAACTCGTGCGCAAGCAATGCCTCGGCGGTGGTACCCAGTAACGTCGTCGCCGCCGGATTGACCAGCACCACGCGCTGCGCCCGATCCAGCACGAGCATGCCGTCCTGATTATTGTTAATGACGTCCTTAAGAAATTGCTCGCTCTCCCGCAGAGCCTCCTCAGCCTGCTTCCGCCCGGTGATATCTTCGATAAAGCCTTCCAGGTAGGCGATGGCTCCGGTGTTGTTCAGCACTTTCCGCCCGGTCATATCAACCGTGATGAGGCGGTTATCCTTGCAGCGCCAGACGACATCGTCATAGTGGACCCAACCCTCGGTATCCAGCAATGCAGTCATGATCTGTGGGCGCAGTTCCGGGTCATTGTAGATTTGGGTGGTCATGTTGGCGATGGCTGTTTTCAATTCATCCGGAGATGAATATCCCAGCATGTTCGCCAGTGCAGGGTTGGCCTCCACCATCAGTCCTTCCAGGTTGGAGTGGAATATCCCCACCGGGGCATTTTCGAATAGATTCCGGAGTTGTTTTTCTCGCTCTGCGAGTGCCGCTTCTACCTGCTTGCGTTCGCTGATGTTGCGCCAGGTGATAAAGAAGGCGTCTTTTCCGTCCAGGCGGATCGTCGCAAGGGAGACCTCGACCGGGAAATCCGTGCCGTCCCGGCGGCGGTGGACCCACTCGAAGGTGAGACGGCCGCATTGAAAGGCCAGGGCGATCTTTTCTCGAGCCGTATCCATTGACTTTTTGCCATCGGGCTGGAATTCGGGAGAGATTTCGTCAGGCGCGAGACCGACAATCTCCGCCCGTCCGGCCCCCAGCATGGCCTCGGCGGCCCGGTTGCAATCGACAAACACACCGTCGCTGACGATCAGATAGGCATCCGGTGATTCCAGGAATAGAATGCGGTACTTTTCCTCCTTTTCCCTGAGCGCCACCTCCGTCTTCTCCCGCTCGTCATTGCTCTTGTGCAAGGCCCCGGAGAGCCGGGCAAAACGGACCGCCGCCAGAACGGCAATCAGCAACAGGAAGGCAACGACGGCAACCACACCAAAAAGCCAGGTCAGGTCCCGCGGCTGGGGGTCGTAGAGGAAGCCCTTCAGGTCGAAGTCCCGCCGCAGCATGCCCATTTCCGCATAGACTTCGGCGATGTTGCGCCACCGGCCCGGATTCATGTGGCCGACTTCGATCAGCGCCGGCTGGAGCAGCGACTCCATCTGCCGGGCCTCGAACCGGAGGTGCTCCAGGCTGTGCCGCTGGCTGTAACGGTCGTAGATGAGCCGTGCGACCTCGTCCTGGTGCTGCATCGCGTAGTCCCACCCCTTGAGGCTCGCCTCCCGGAATTTCCTGACCAACTCGGGCCGCCGCCGGAGCAGATCCCCGGTAGTAAAGAGGTTATCGCCGTAGAAATCGATCCCCACCGCCCGGGGGGAATAGAGCAAGTACTCCCGCCCTACCTGCTTCAGCGCAAAGGGTTCATCGGTGACATAGACGGACATGGCGTCCACCGCTCCCGAGAGCAGCGCCTGGACGTCGAAGGTGTGGGGTACCAGCGTGAACTTGTCCGCGGAGATCCCCTCTCGGCGCAGGTAGGCGTGGAGCTCGGCCGACCCCGGCTCGATCATGACCTTGCGGCCAGCCAGGTCATGGATGGTCTGAATCCTATCATCCTTCAGGGTCATGAGCGCCAGGGGGGAATGCTGGAAGATGACCGCCAGGACCACGACCGGTACCCCCTGTTCCCGCAGCAGCAGCAGCTCCGTGGAACCGACGCCGAACTCGGCCTTGCCCTTCATCACCTGCCGCACCGGGTCTTCTCCCGGTTCGGCGGGCAGAATTTCGACCTCCAGCCCCGCGTTCCGGTAGTAGCCCATCGCCTGGGCCGCGTAATATCCGGCGAACTGGAACTGGTGCTGCCACTTCAGTTGCAGCCGCACTATGTCGTCACCGGCAGCGGAAAAGGGCGCCAGCAGCAGCAGCAGCCCCAGACGGCGACCGATCAGATTCATGGTGGCGTCAGTATCAGGATGATGGCTCATGGATTCTGCCCGTTCACGACGACACCATTTCCCGCACCCCCGGTCTCTCCCACAAGGGGCGAGAAGAGCAACCCTCTCCCCATCGCGAGAGGGAGTAGTGTGCGTGAAAACGTGCCGTCATGGCAGATCAAAGGAGGCCCCCTCATGTACGCGTCGGCATTATTACACTCTTGGCTCGGTCAGTGGTTGTCAGGGATCCACTCAAAACGCTTGGTGTCGCTGCTCGACATGGTGGCCGCCGGCGTGGCCGGCACGGGTTTATCCATCACCTCGGTGGCCCCGGGCGTCAGGATAGAAGTCGCCCCCCGGGGAGGATTTGTGTGAGGGTGGGGTATCTATCACCGACCTGATTGGGGTTGCGGACGGGGCGAATGCCCCATCCGACCACGAACGCCGGTCAGTTACTGATTGCTGCCAGGGGCTGGTGCGCCGCTGCGACAGATTGGTGGCACCTGCGTCGGCTTCAGACCTTCACCGGGCGTGCAGCTCCAGATAATCTGGCGGCGCGCATCGGCGCTGGGGGTGAAAATGAGATCACCCTGCGGCGTGCTCACCGTCAGCACCATACCCTCCTGGCCGAGCGACAAATGGATGCCGTCGGCCAGTTCCGCGGTCACCCCGGCACTCTCCAGCGATTCGGGAACCTTCTGGTTGGCGAAGTAATAAGTGCCCAGCCCATCGCGCGCACCCTGGGAGCCGTTAATCGCCGCCGTCATTTTGGCCCTCACCGAGTAATCGTGATAGGCCGGCACAGCGATTGCGGCCAATACGACAATGATATAAACCAGGAACAAAAAGCCGAAGCCTGCACCCAGACGCCCGAAATAGGGAACAAAGGCCGCCAGGAAGTAGGTAGGGTGTTCAATCTGACCTAAAAAGGCGCCGAAAAGTCGATGCAAGAAGCGTGTTGCCTGGAAGGCCCGGCGGTCGGTTCTGTGCTTGGGGGAGTACGATGACGCGTGCGACACTTTCTCATGCCAAGCCGTTGACAAACGACGAACGCTTGATCAGTCTACTGGCGCGGTGATCTGACCGCCTTGCCGGAGCACGCACGACGTGATGAATGCATTCAAGAGCCCAGCGAGCCGTCTGGCCAACCTGTTCCAGCGATCACGTGATGCCTGGAAGGCGAAAGCGTTGGAGCGGCAGCAGCGCCTGCGGGCCGCGGAGGTCAAGATTCGGGATCTGGAGCACAGCCGCGCGCAGTGGAAGGCGCGTGCGCTAAAGGCGGAGCGTGCGCGAACGGGAGCCGAAGAGGCCGCGGCGCCGGCGGATGACGAACCAGCGGATGAGCCACCACACCTTGCGCTGTCCCCGCCGGTCGGCCATCACTATTCGGTCATGGTCATGCAGTTAACCATGCGGCTGTATCTGCACGCGGGGCTCGGCAGCCGCGGGGTGGCGCGGGTATTGAATCTGTTCGGCGCGTCACTCCCGGTGGCGGCGCCAGCCCACACCACCGTGCTCAACTGGGTCTATCGCTGCGGTCTCGCGATTCTCAATCGCCAACCGCAATGGCGCACGGATTGGATCTACGTCGCCGACCATACGATCGCCTTGGGGGCGTCCAAGTGCCTCGTCATCCTGGGTATTCCGGTGAGTGCACTGGCCCAGAGCGGTTACAGCCCGTGTCACGGCGCCATGCAGGTGCTGGCCGTGGAGATCACAACACACAGCACGGGAGCGTGGGTCGCACAAGTGCTCAGGCGCGTTGCGCAACGCACCGGTCCACCAGTCCAGATCGTTGCCGACCACGGCAGCGACCTGCACAAGGGCATCGCCTTGTTTCAGGAGCACGCCACTGCCTGCGTCTATACTTATGATATATCGCATCTTATTGCGACGCGGCTCAAGGCCGAGATGGGCCGAGATGCGCGCTGGGAGTCCTTGCTGGCGCACTGTCGCCGCGCGTGGTCGTCCTTGCAGCAGACCGATCTCGCCTTCTTGCTGCCGCCTCGGCAGCGCATCAAGGCGCGTTTTATGAATCTGGATGTCCATGTGCGGTGGGCACAACGCGTCCTCGCCTACCATGATCGCGGCGACTTCAGCGCGATCCGCGCGCAATACGTCCTGAAGTGGTCGGCATGGGAGCACCTGTGCGCGCGGTTCGGCGCCGCCCGGGCGCACCCATTGCGGGCCATCGTCGGCATTCGCTATCCCGACCGGGCGGCTTTTTGCCAGGCACTGCAGACACACTCAGACCTCGAGAGTGATACGCTCGACGATGTGTTCTGGCAGCAAGCGGACGCCGGGTACAGCCGCTTCCTTGACGGCTTTGCCTGGCTACTGTCCTACCGGGATGACCTGGTGGATTACGCGCAAATGATGGCGCAATCCAAGCTGATTCAGTCGCATCTCAAATCCACGGGTCTTCAGCAGGGCTCCCAAGAATCACTCCAGGCCACGCTGCCACCGCCGTCAACGCTCACCCCACGGGCGGCGGCCTTTACCCAACAGATTCTCGCGAAGGTCGCATTGGAATCCGCCAAGATCCCGACTGATAGTGTCTGGCTGGCCTCCTCCGATATCATCGAATCGGTCTTCGGGAAATACAAATGCTTCACCACCAGGGGGCCGCTCAAGGAGATCGGTAAGCTGGTGCTTGCGATTCCTGCCTTCATCGCCGACCTAGCGACTCCGTTGATTCAGGAGGCGATGGAATCGGTGCGTACTATTGATGTCGAGCAGTGGGCGACAACGCACCTCGGTGCGTCGATGCTGGCCCGGCGTCGGCGTGCTCTCATTGATTTTGTGTCAAACACGAAAACTGCATGAATTTAATTTGCGATATAGGTGAGATATTGAACACCCTAGGAAGTAGGCAAAGGCGCTGCGTCCGGGTAGCTGTCCTCGCGGGTCCATCACCCGGGCGGCGCGCTTGGTCAGCCAGGGATAGCCGGAGGTCAATTCATGGAACGACATCCAAAAGCCGGAACAATGCTTGACCTGTCGCCCATAGGCCGCAACGTCGAGTTGAGCCCAGCGCTGCGACCCCGCCGCCAGTGCGGCCAAGGCGCGCACGGCCCCTTCCGGCGAGGCGCAGCAGGCCCGGCCGTGTCGATCACAGGTACTCTCGCGGGCGCGGGAATAGGCCGCACCCAACAGCGGTAGCCACAACACCGGCCAGCGCAGGAACGTGGCGCGCAGATGCTTCATCCGCAGGTGCCCTAACTCATGGCCGATATAGAAGCGTACGCCGTCGGGATGCTGGTTCATGGCGTCGACCACGTCAGACAACAACACCACAAACTGGGCGCCGAGAAATTTGGTGGCGAAGGCGTTGAAACCACCGCCGCCATTCAAGATGTAGGCCGCGGGCAGCTCCTTGATCTGGAGCCGCTCACAACAACTCGTGAACTGCTCGTAGAGGTCCGGAAATTGCGCGGCCGAGAGTTCGACGCCATTGCCCTTGATGTGGGCGATCAGCGTGGACTGGGCAAACAGGTACAGCACGAAGCCAATCCCGAGCGCGACCAATGCCACGCCAACGGTGCCGACGATCAGGCCCAGCCAAATCAGGAGGCCGAGCACCAAGGTGATGATGCCGAGCGTGTGCTCGCGCGGATAGACGAGATCGTCCATTTTTCTCCCATGAAAGTTGCTGAAGTGGCTGTTTCCATCATACACCACAACCTACGGCGTCATCCGCCCCCCGGGCGCAGAGGGCCTGACACCGGGGTGACACCGTCACCAGAGCGAGTTGTCGGCGGCACCTAAACGACTACCCGAGCCGCACCTCCCAGCGGAAGGTCCCGCCCCCCGCCGGCAGCGTCACCCGCGCCGCCCCGTCGCTGACCGGCGTCGGCTCCCCGTCGAGGCTGGCGGCCACCACCCGGCCCCCTCCCCTGCCGTTCTCCACCGCGATCTCGCAGCGGGTCATACCGTCGGGCAGGCGGTAGTGGATGCGCAATCCGGGCCAGTCGGCGGGTATGCAGGGCTTCAGCACCAGGGTGCGGCCGTCCTCCACGCGCAGACCCAGCACCGCCTCGATACCGACCCGATACATCCAGCCGGCGGAGCCGGTGTACCAGGACCAGCCGCCGCGGCCGACGTGGGGCGCGGCGCCGTAGATGTCGGCGGCCAGCGCGTAGGGCTCCAGCCGATAGGTCTCGACGGCCGGCGCCGTGGCGGTATGGGAGACCGGGCTCAGCATGGCGAGCAGGCGGGCGGCGCGCTCCCGGCGCCCGAGTTCGGTCATGGCCAGCACCGCCCAGCAGGCGGCATGGGTATATTGACCGCCATTCTCCCGCACCCCGGCCAGATAGGCCTTGATGTAGCCGGGGTCCTTGGGGGTGTCGACGAAGGGCGGGGTCAGGAGCCGGATCAGGCGCTCGTCCTCGTTGATCAACTGGGCCTCCAGCGCGTCGAGTGCCTGCTCCGCCCGTTCGCGGGGGACGGCCCCGGAGATGGCGGCCCAGGACTGGGCCAGGGCGTCGATGCGGCACTCGTCATCCGCGGCGCAGCCCAGCGGCGTGCCGTCGTCATAGTAGGCGCGGCGATACCAGGCGCCATCCCAGCCGGACTCCTCCAGAGCCAGGGTCAGGACGGTGCGGTAATCGGCGTAGCGGGCGAGGCGCGCGGTGTCGCCGCGCGCCTCGCACAGGGGCAGAAAATCCCCCAGGCAGCGGTAGAGGAAGAAGCCCATCCAGACGCTCTCCCCCCGCCCCTCCCGCCCGATGCGGTTCATGCCGTCGTTCCAGTCACCGGTGCCCATCAGCGGCAGACCGTGGACGCCGAGCGTGAGCGAGCGGTCCAGGGCGCGGCAGCAGTGGTCGTAGAGGTCGCCGGACTCCCCGCTCGGCGCGGGCTCCAGGAAGCTCTCGTCCTCCCCCGGTTCCAGGGCGCGGGCGCTCAGATAGGGCAGCGATTCGTCGAGGATCGCCCACTCGCCGGTGGTCCTGACATAGTGGCTGGTCACATAGGGCAGCCACAGCAGGTCATCGGAGAACCGGGTGCGCAGGCCCCGTTCCATGGGCGCCGCGTGCCACCAATGCAGCACGTCGCCCTCGACGAACTGGTGCGCGGCGTGCAGCAGGATCTGGGCGCGGGTCAGATCCGGGCGCAGCAGCACCAGGGCGGCGGCGTCCTGGAGCTGATCGCGATAGCCGAAGGCCCCGCCGGACTGGTAGAAGGCGGAGCGCGCCCAGATGCGGCAACTCAAGTTCTGGTAGACCAGCCAGCCGTTGAGCATGAGGTCGATGGCCGGGGACGGGGTCGCGACCTGGAGGCGCCCGACCAGGTCGGTCCAGAAGGCCTTGGCCGCGGCGAGCGCCGCGTCGATGGCCCCGGGTTGGCGATAGTGGGCGACCAGCCGGTCCAGTTCGGCCGCCTCCAGGCACTCGCCGAGCAGAAAGCTGCACCGCGCGGTCTCGCCGGGGGCCAGCCGCAGGGTCAGGCGTTGGGCGAAACAGGGGTCGAGTTCCTCGCCGTTGGCGCCGTCGAGCGCGGTGCCGGTGCGCAGCGCCGTGGGGTCGGCCGGGTCGCCGTGGCGGCCGATGAAGGCGGCGCGATCACAGGTGTGGCTGACCGGGCCCGGGGTCCCGCCCTGGGTGACGGCGAAGGCGAAGGCGGTGCCGTCGGCAAAGTCGCCGGCCGCGGGGTTGGTGGCGGTCAGCAGGTCGCGGTCGGGGTCCCAGGCCGTCAGGATGGGGCTCGGGCTGGCCGGCTGGTTGCCCATGACCAGGCGCTGATAGGAAACGATGGCCAGGGTCCGGGGCTGGTCGCCGTGGTTGCACAGTTGCAGGCGCAAGACCCGCAGGGGGTCCGAGCGGGGGACGAAGAGGGTCGTCTCCTGGGCCAGGTCCGGGTCCTCGCAGCGAAAGATCGAGTAACCGAAGCCGTGGCGGACCTCGTAGTCGAACGGGGCCGGGCGGGGTCCGGGGAGCGGGGACCAGCAGGCGCCGGTCGCCTCGTCGCGCAGATAGAAGGCCTCCCCACCGGGGTCGCTCACCGGGTCATTGGACCAGGGGGTGAGGCGGTTGGCCTGGCTGTTGCGCGCCCAGGTGTAGCCGGCGCCGACCTCGCTCACCAGGCAGCCGGCGACCTCGTTGGCGATGACGTTGGTCCAGGGGAGCGGGGGGCGGCGCAACTGTCCGTCGGGCTGGCGGCGCAGGTGGATGATGTATTCGCGGCCGTCGGCCGAGAAGGCGCCGTAGGGGCCGGGGGGGGTGCCAGGGGCTCGGGCGGCGCGGGCGGTTGGGGGGAAAGATGTACCAGGCCCAGCGGGTCGTCGGCGGTCCCGGAAATCAGCGCCAGGGCCGCCGCCCGGTCCGGGGCGACGCCGGTGAGGAACAGCAACTCGGCCGACGCGCCAGGGGCCAGCAAGAGGCTGGTGCGCAGGCTCAAGACCGGGTCGAGCACATTGCCGACGGTGCCGGAAAGAGGCCCGTCGAGTACCAGGGCGGCGGGGGCGGCGGGGGTCCGGCCGCGGCCGAGGAAGCGCATCCGGTCGGTTTCCCACTCCTGGGCCCCGCCACCCGCCAGGGCGTGCACCAGCCAGGGCCACTGCTCGTCGGCGGCCCGCGGGCGGCGGCGGGCCAGCAGGGCGCCGGTCGCCGCGTCCCGCTCGGTCTGGACAAAGAGCTTGACGAAGGCCGGGTGGGCGGCGTCCGCCGCGGGATGGCACAGGACCACCTCCAGGTAGCTCGTGACCTCGATGCGCCGTGGCCGCTCGGAGGCGTTGGTCAGGGTCAGACGGCGCTCCTCCAGGTCGGCGTCCGCGGCGACCCGGACCGCGAGCCGCGCCCCGATCCCGGCGTCTTCGCGCTCCAGGAGAAAAGACCCCTCTGTGGCTTGCGTCCGATACAGCGCGGTCGGGGTGCGCGTCGGTTGATACCCCAGGGACCAGAAACGCCCGTCATCGAGATCACGCAGGTACAGGACGCTGCCGAGCTGGTCCTCGACCGCATCACCGCCCCCGCGCGTGAGACCGATCCAATCCCAGGTGGACCGCCCGGCCCCGGTGCCGGAGATCAGGACCTCGTAGCGCCCGTTGGACAGGCAGTGGATAGGTGCCGCGGGGGCGCCGGGAGCGGTGAACTGGTCGGTGCTCATCGGGCGGATACTCCAAAAAAGAAAGTACGTTAGTACGGAAGTACGGTAAGAGAGAAATCTACGCCTCGCCGCGCTGGCCTTGATTGCCGTTCCGGCCACTGGAAGTCGCGGCTTTACGTCAAAGTGGCGCAGCGACGCTGTGGGAGCGGCTTCAGCCGCGACGCGGCCTCGCAAACTGCCCCCAAGGTCGCAGGTAACCCGCGAAGCCTCGTCGCGGCTGAAGCCGCTCCCACAGGAGCCCCGCCGGACTTTCACGGTAAAGGCTCGACCTCCGGTTGCGAACGGACCACGACTGGCCGGAGCGATGATCAAGGCCACCGCGCCCCCCGTACTCACGTACTCACGTACTCACGTACTGACTTCATGTTGCCTTCCAGCGCGTTAAAACTGTCGGCATCCGCATTAGCTATTTCAAAGGGAACGCGATTTCCCTACGGCCTACAAAATTCTCTGTGTACGCTTGCCCCATAATGTTGTTCGCGGGTTACCCCACTCCGCAATGGGACCAACACTTGATACGGGCGGGTCGCTAGCCCTTACCAGACGGGGACTCTCACCCCGCAAAAGACGTCAAGCTTCGCTCGGCGCGATAACGACGACGATTGTTGCGACATCTGCCGCGGCGGCGACCGCTATTGTTTCGCGTTTGCGTCGGGGGTACCGAAGAATACGACTCCGTCAAGGGACCACCAATAGCTGTCCTGGCTGTCATAGCAGGGTTCAAGGCACTTCACCTTGCCGTGGCCTTGCGCATCGATGATTAGGATTGAGGGCAGGTATTTGGCGGCGATGGGCTGCTGGATGGCCTGCTGCGGACGGTAGGCTGCCGGCAACATGAATACGGTGGTCCCGCGCTTGCTGCCGCACACTCGCCCGCGCAGATGCACGAAACCCGTCGGGTCGCGCAACGCCTGCGCGGGAGGGTCGTCCGGCGGGCACTTACCCAAGGCCTCCGCGGGGAGGACCGCTTGCCACTGCACGAGGTTCCAACGATCAGTCAACGCCTGATACTGTCCCTCCATCCGCTCGAGCCGACCTCGGTTCTTCTCCTGCCACAATTGAACCTCGGCGGCGTCCTTTGAGACGAAGGTGTTATGCACCCAATCGGTCAATGTCCAGGTGGCGACTACGCATGCTGCGATAGTCGCGGCACCACCGACAATCATTTTCGGAACGGTGATGTTGATATTCCAGGTCATCGTTGTGGTCGCGATCGGTTGGATTTAGATCTGGTGCCATATGGCCGCCGAGGGGGGCTATGGGCCAGCACGTCGCCCCCTTCGGCCGGCTGGACCCCCGCGGCGCCTGAAATCAGTTAGCGCTGCCCAATGTTGCCCAGCAATTTTCGAACTGCGTGAGTGCCTGCGTGCTGCTGTTTTGTCCTGTCAAGCTCACTGACGTAAGATCCCCCTGATTGGTGCCCTCCTTCGCGACCAGCTTCAGCGCATTACCGCCCTTTAAAGCCTCTTTCAGTTGGTCGGCCTTCGTGAACCGCTGGGGCGTCGTTTTACCTTTTTCGACAAGATCCTCAGCAGAGAACAACGCATACCAGACGCCGGAATCGGGGTCCTTTTGCAACGGCTGTTGGAAACCCTTACTATCGATGACTGCGGTGATTTCTATTCTCGCGGGCGCGCTCGGAAACGCCTTCGCGGACACGGACAGCATCCAGACCTCGACTGGAGGGGGCGTGGCGCCTGCAGCCTGGTCGCCGACCTTGAGACGGGTAATGAACAGGGCTGGCGGACTCTGTCTGTCGACCCAGGCCGGTGCGGTCCCGGGCACCGGTCCCTGTTGGGACATGAAGCAGTAGGGACGGTCGGTCAGCTGGTCCTTGGGGCAGTGTTCACCGGAACATGCGGCGCCTGGCAGAAAGCGGTCGATGGTCCAGGCTCCAACCGGCGTCTTCGGCCACTCGGGGTACTCGACGGCGGCACTGTCGATAACCAGCAGCAGCCCGGCAGCCAACAAGGCGACGGGTAGACGGGGCGCATTCGGGCGTTGCGGGGGCTTGTGCGAGGTCATGGGGGCTCCGTTCGTCATTTAAGCAGTTGAATCGGTTCGCAGTTGTTACGGATACCAGCGAAGTACATGGTCACCGGCACCAGTACCGTAGTCAGCAGCCAGGTCACGCCGAGCAGGGCGGCCAGCTCTAGCGCAGAGGGAAACACCAGCACCTGTTGTCCGGCGACGCCGAGCCCGCGACCCATGGCCGCCGCCTCGCTCGGGGCGAACAGTGCATTGACGACGATCCAGGCCCCGAACAAGATTAGCAGGGCAAGCAGCGCGGCCAGCGCCACCGCCATGGTCACCTGCCAAAGCAACAGTGCCCGCAGCGTGCCGACCGTTACGCCGCGGGACAGCAGCAGGCCATAATCGATGCGCCGGTGCCCCAGCAAACCGTGGATAACGATCCCAAGCACATAGCCGCCGAACGCGAACAAGCCAAGCACGATCGGCCATTGACCCCATGCCACCAGGGCCAACACGAAGTGAAAGCGATCCAGGGCATTGCGGTAGTTCGGGTCCAGAAAGAAATAGCGATTACCCTCGGGGTCGCGTGCCTGCTCGAGCCGCGGCACGGCGGCGAACAGCGTCTGCCGGGTCGGCGCCAGGACGTTGGCCAGGAATGCAGGCCGATTGCGCAGCAGATCCGCTTCGCAACCCCCCCCTGTCGCGGCCAGGCGATACCGGGCATCGAGCAGGTCACAGGGTACGCCGCCCAGCACCAGGGGCCGCGGCGCAGTCAGCGGGTGGGCCGACTCGGTGCCGGGCCTGATCGTGAACCGCGTCTCATCAAGCCCGGTGGACCGGGCACAGGCCTCGTACCAATTCCAGGGTAACCACTGGGGCAGCCCGTCGCGCAGGGCCGCGGGAGATACCTTCAGGCAGTCGGCCACACGTTGAAGTGCGTCGGCGGCATCCTTTTCTTCGGACTGATAGGTGAGGGGTTCCACGCTCAGGCTTTGCAGCCGCTTGCCGTCGTCCGTGTCGCCGACCTCCGGGAACCAGCGGATCCACCCGCCGGGTTGTTGTAAGCGCGCCGCGGCGGCGGCGTGATGGATAGCGAGCGGCAGCAGGTAGGTGACCTGCTCGGTTACCGGCAGCCCCTCCACCCAGATTACCTGGTATCGCACCGGCTCGGCGGCACCCGCCCCGAGCCAGGTATCAAGGTACATGTGATCGAACGCGAGCAAGGTCTTACGCAGCGCGGACCAGGCATCGACCTTGCCGTCGGGGGGCGTCGCGGTCGCTTGGGTAGCCCGCGCTGGTATCCCCGATACACCTGTATCCGGGCTGCTGTCAGGCGGCTGCGGCAGCGCCAATTGGTCGAACACCGGCTTAGGCAACTCGTCTTCCAGCCAGTGGCGGTAGGCGGCGTAGTCGAAGTCCCGGAACGCCGCCAGATTCAGTACCAGCCAGGGCCGCAACCGATCGGCCGGCGGCAGCGGACCCGAGCCGATCCGGTAGTGCGCTACCCAGTTCCACAGCGGGTCCGCGGGCGGCAACGCCCAGCCAAACATGGGCTGTTCAGCCCTGGTGTCCGGTTGTATCGGCCGCCCGGATTCGTCCTTGAGGTCTTCCGGAGGGGGCGGAAATCCTGGGTCGTGCTCGCTGCCCTCTAGCTTCCAGTAGGGGGCGAAGGTCAAGTCGCCCAATCCATCCTCCCCGTGGCCGTTCGCCCGGATGGGGGCATCCTCAGGGTCGGTGCGACTGGACGCCGACGGCGCCGGTAACGTGATTGCGGACGGCGCGACGACGGTGACGGTCGAGAATCGCCCATGCAACACCCGGTTGGCTTCCAACCCGGCGATCTGTTGCTCCCCGTGCCGCCGCACCGCGATGGGCAGGTCGAGGTCAGGTCCGCCCCCCAGCAGGCTGTAGGCCAGGCCGTCCACCAGACCATTGCGCACCGCGAGCAGGATGCCGGATGTGGCCATCAGGCCGACGAGGACGAGGCTGAGCAACAGGAAATCCCGACCCCCCGGTGCTTTCCGCGAAAAGACCCCGCGCGCGAACTCCCGCCACGCGAGCCAGTGCAGGCCATTCCAGCGCATCGTCATACCCCCCCATGGTTTGCCGCCGCCATGGCCGACATCAGCCGTGGCCCACCGCCGTTACCGAAGTCCAGCACCTGGCCCGCCCGTTGGCCGAGCCCGGCCGGATCATCGTGAGTGACCCAGATAAAGACACTCCCGGTCTCGCCCTGCCAGGCGCCCACCTCATCCAACAGCGAACGGCTCAATGCGGGGTCGAGACTCCCCGTCGGCTCATCCGCGAACAGTACCCGCGGTGGATCGACCATCAGGGGAAACATCGCGGCGCGTCGGCGCTGGCCGCCCGACAGGGTGGCCGGGAAGTCCTGCGGTTTGGATTCGCTGACCTCCGGGAACAGGCGCGGCAGCATCCCATCGACCCGGTTCTGGTGCTCGTCCCGCCAGCCGGTCAGCAGGCGGGGCACCGCTTCGAGGTTCTCGCGCATCCGCAGGTAGGGGAGCAGTCGCGTGTCCTGATCCAGATAGCCGAGGCAATGCCGCCGCAGAAAACGGGCGCGCCGCGCCCATTCGGGGTCCTTCAGATCGGCCTCGATGGTCAACTGCCATGACGCCCCGTCGGCGCTCTGGAACTCATAGCTCAACCGCCCGACGGCCGGTCGCTTGAGGGCGGCGAGCACATACAGCAGACTGGACTTGCCCGACCCGCTGCGTCCGATGATCGGCAGGCGGGAGCCAGGGCCGTCGCGGGTGAAGCGCAGGTGCTCCGACCAATCTTCGAGGGGTGTCTCCTGCCGCGGTGTGCCCTTATGCCAGACGATGGTCAGGCCTTCGATCCGAATAGCGGTCAACGCTAACTGGCGCACTTGCTCCGCGGGTAGCTTCATCATCGCATTCGGCGCCTCGCTCATGGCAGATAGCACATCGGCAGGTGGTAATACACGCGACCGCCGATCTTCTTCTGCATCGATACTTCGGGATTCGTTGAATCGAGTGCATCGATACTGAAGTCGCGCACGATTCGCGGAATTTCGCGCCCCTTCGCAGATAGCCCGGGGCAGTTCTTGTCGTTGAAGGTCTGGCCCGGACATAGTCGATCCGGCGCGAGCTCTTGGGCGTCGAAGCGCGGCCGGGTCGTCCCGGCTCCCGCGACCACCAGCATCCGATCGACGTACTTGACCCAATCGACAATAGCATCGATCTCGCAGGCGGGCACCCGGTCTGGATTATTGATCTCGGCCGAATCGTATTGCAGCAACGGGCTGTTCTCGCGCACCGGCAGGTTGGCGCCCTTGCGCAAGATCTCATCGACCCTTTGCTGACTGTAAGACTCGTCCTGACGCGCCAGTTGAGTGGCCTGCGCAAGCATCGCACCTAGCAGTCTGCTCCGCTTGGCCCCGACAGTCGATTGCTCGCTCGCCTGACGAACGCCAGAGATGAAGCCCTTAAGCTTCGCGAAAGCGTCCGAATCCAGCATCGCCCCGGGCACGAAGGCCGGCACCGACACCTCGCTACCTGGCAACGTGAAGGTCTCATCTTTGCGTAGGAACAGCCTATCGGTGTAGTCGAATACCCGGTTGATGCAACGCTCCGGCCCCAGTCGCCTGCAGAGGTCCGCGGCCAGGGTCTGTTTCCACAGCAGCACGGGCACATCGTCCTCGGTCAGTTTTAGCCGGTTTATCGCCGCCACCACCGAGGCCCCGGTCCTGAGGTCGTCCCGCACCTGGGCTATCTCATCTGGCCGCGCATAGAGTTCGATATTGCTCGCAAGCTGGTTGACGAGGCCCTCGCCTGCATCGGTCTTGCCGAGCTCAAGCTCCGAATAGGCGCCTGCGCCAAAGCCTACCCCGGGCGGAGCGGCCATCCGCGGCGCACCGGGTGCATCGCGCCGCGTTGGCGTGAGTACCCCAGAGAGCGGTTCGTTGCGCGCCGCGAGCGCCGCGATGAATGCCTGCCCCTGTTGCGTGAAGTCCCGTCGAGCAGCACGATAGCGCCGGTGCCGTTCATCGGCCTTGCTGGGGCTTTCATCGGGGTATCGAACCAGCACAGTCGGATCTTCCGGCGTTCGCATGAAATAGACATTGAGTCGGCTGAAGGTCATCGCCGTTCGGGTAAACGATTCCGCATCGAGCAGCGAAACCCCGTGCTCCTGCTGAGCCGTGGCACTGTAGCCCCCGTCTCCCATGACGATCAGAATTTTGTAGTGATCTTTGCAGCCGCCGAGATCGCGCATTGCCTGGTTGAGGCCACCGTACAGATCCTCCCAGTAATCGTCGTTCGGTTCCCGGCGCTGGCGGACCTTGGCCAACTTCTCGTTGAACTCCGCGTTGTGCCGTTCCACCTGCTCGGGCGTCTGGGCGCCGCAATCCGCTTTCGGGAGGGCGTGGACCAGGCCCAGGGAGCTTTGGCCCTTATAGGTATCGGTGAAGACCCGGAATCCATAGCGGACTCGCACCCCCTTCGGCAGCTTGTCAGCCAGTTTCTGCTGGACCTGCTGGACTACGCCAGGCGACTGACTCGTACCGACGATGTCACTGATCCAGTTGCGCAAGGACTGGGAGCCGTCGATCAGAAAGAACACATCGACATGATTGACACTTTCCAGGGCCAGGCGCTCTTGGTCGTCCTCTTCGATATCACCCAAGACGCGCGGCTGTGGCGGGGTGCCGGTATTGGTGGCGCCCGGTTCAAAGCTTGTCTTGCTCGTGACGACGACCTCGTAAATGTCTCCGTTGTCGTGGACCTCGACGATGGGAAGATAGAACTTGCGCGCCAACCATTGCGCCCCGCCTTGAATCGGTTGACAGTCCTTTCGATCGCGGGCATCGGACTTCGACACATAGCCGCAGGTGGTGCCCTGGTTGCCAAGCAATTCGTGGGGGCGCACCTCCAGAACCGTGTTCCAGAGAATTGCGTCCTTGCGGTCGATCCAGCCGATCAGCTCCGGCTGATTGGGGCTCAGTTGGGGGCTGCTGGCGAGCAACAATGCATCGCCGCGCTGGTCCATGACGTAGTAAACATCGAACCGGGAGAGCTTGGCGCAGTCGTCGCCGGCGCAGCCGGTCAGGTCCGGGCTCGGCCAAGCCATAACCGTTTTCGCCGGACCCTCCTCGGATAGGTCTGGCTTCGCGAAGGCCTTCACCTCCAAGAAGCTGTCCGCACGGTCGATCATCGGGCGCGTGCCGCACTGGAGGTCTGCGAGCGGGATCCAGCCGATGCGCTGCTGTCCACTCAGACCGATCGCGGCCCAGGCGTCCGGCAGCGGGTCGCCGTCGGCGTCCATCTTTTCGTAATCGAGGATGCGAACCACGTTCCTGAACGACAGCGGCTTGCCCGATGGCGCCGCGTCAGCGGACGGTTCGACGCGCGGGCGAGTGCCCTCGCGGATCACGAAGGCAGCGCCCCCCTCAGCGGCGACCTGGGGCCGGCCTGCGCCATCGCGAGCCAACTCGCGGGTATCGGCCTTTTCCAACAGGTGATGGAAATCGAACGTGGCGCAATTGCCCCAATCGCGGGTGTCCGCCCAGGGTGCCACACTCGCGAACATCAGTGACAGGCCGACGAGCAGTCGGCCAGCCGACCCGCTGCAGGATCGACCGGGGACTAATAAATACAAGGACATGACACCCTCCTTCTTCACTGTGGTCAGTTGCGCGGTGCATGGGGCAACCGCTGCTCCAGGTATTGTTCGAGGTTCGACCCGTTCTCGGTCCCCAAGGTCAGACAGTCCGCATCCGCCACGCCGACCTGCTCCCGCCAGGGCGCACAGGGGTCGGCACCGCCAAGTCGCTGGGGCTGGTCGGTTGCGACGACGATGGACAGTCGCACGCCTTCCCGCTGCCATGCCAGGGGCGGTCCGAGCAGGCGTCGGTCAAGATTGCCCGCGCGGGCGGGGCCGACATACAGGATGGCCCCGACGGGGAGCTCCTGGCTCAACAGCCAAGTCTCGATCGTTTGCAGTTCCTGCAGCGGGTCCTGGCCGATGCCACCCAGGTCCGCGATCCGCTCGAGCCGCTCCCGGACCGCTCCGGGATCCAGTCGGCGCAGGTTGGAGAGGTCCGCGACGGGCGCGACGCTGCCGTTCGGTTCCAGGCGCAGCAGTATCAGGGGGCTCGGCGTCGGCGTGTCGGCGTCCAGCCGCGGGTTCAACAGTTCGCCCAAGGCGCGACCGACACGAAGCATGTTGTCCTTGCCAAAGTCTGCGGTCGCGGTCAGGACCACCAGCGTCCGTTTGCCGTCATCGACCAGCAGCGGCGGTTGGTCGAACCGGAGTACCTCTTGGTTGCCCGGTTTCACCAGAGTCCCGCCCGTAGTGCATCCGGAGACCAGTCCGCGCCGATCGGCGAACGCGATCGCACCCTGTTGCTGCAGATGGTAGCCCGCCAGCAGGTGCAATCCGTCCCGTGCCCCGGGATCGAAGGCGAAGGAGGCGCTCTGAAACTCACTGTCGTCGCGCTCGCACGCGGCGAGGTTCGGGTAGAGGCGGACCGATCGGCCATCGACGCGGTGGTCGGTGACCGCAACGGCCACGGGATAGCCGAGAAAGGCTTGATCGCGTGCGGTGTCGAACAATCGGGAGAGGTCGGCTATCGGTGTGACGATCTCCACGGTCTCGCGGTAGACGCCGCCACGGGGCGCATTCAGGTTCTTGGTGCTCAGGGTCGCGCGCAGATGGTCGGGCAGGGACTTGTCGCGCTCGCAGCCGAAGTCCGTCACCGATGGCAGCGGTGTCAGTCGTTTGAACGCCGTTGGGCAACAAGCGGACTCGTCCGCACCACGGCACAGCCGCATCTGAACGGCCGTGAAGCGGATGCTGTCCTGGTCCTGACTCTCGAACGCGAGAGTTGGCGCCTTCAACGCCTGTTCCGACTCCCACGTCGGTGCAGCAGGCGGGGTCGGCCGAATGAGGTCCTTAGCAAACCCGGGGCCCCAGCCCACCGTCACCGCGGGCGCCTCGAGTGCGCGGTCGAAGACGCAGGTGAACTGCCCGATCTGTGCCTGTTGGCAGCGGATGGCCTTGCCGTTCGCAGGTTTAACTTCCGGCACAACTGCGCTCGCGGCACCGCCGTGCCAGGCCGGGGGATAGTTCAGGCGAACGCGCACACAGGGTTCCGCCGCTGCAACGGGTTGCGATCCGAACAGCAGTCGCGTCAGTAGCCCAGGGTCAGTGAGCCGGAGCTGGAGTTGGCAAGGGAGATCGATACCCGCGGTCGCGCCAGTGACGTTTTGAACTGCCTGTTCGACGCTGTAAGGCGCGGTATGGACCCGCAGCAGGTCTGCGAGGGGCAGCGGCAATTTGACGTCTCGCTGCACGGGTGAGGGCTGACCGCGTAGCGCGAACCAGGCGTCCGGGATGGTCACGTCCGCGTTGACGGTCAACTGCTGCTCAGTCAGTTCCACCGTGGCGCCAGCCTCGGGTTGCCCGAACGCCTCGCTTTCGACGACGCCCCATTGAAACCCGTACCGCGGGGCCCGATCGCAGGCGGCGGCGATGCTGCTGGTTGGCGCCTCCCAGCTTGCGGTGCAGGCGCCGATGGCCGTCCCTTGCGCATCAAGCGGCACCAGTTTGAGGGCTGGGGCCACGGTGCCTTGGGGTATCCGCGAGGTCAGCCCGCCCGGCAACTTGACGCGGAACGCCAGCGGCGTCACTGGCCCCAGGGACCGGAGCAGCGCGGTGGGCAACGGTGGCTGTGTCGGCAACGGCTGATAAGGACCGAGGCCATTCAGCCAGGCAACCGGAAGCGGCGGCCAACCGGGCGGGGGTGGCGCAGCGACCGGGGCCATGCCTTGGAGCAGCCTGACCGGCAGCGGCGGCCACGCGAGCGGGGGCGGGCCAACCTGCGGCGCCATGCCTTGGAGTAGCTTGACCGGCAACGGCGGCCAGGGTGCCGGGGGCGTGCCCGCCACCGACGTCATGTCCCTGAGCAACCCCACCGGCAGCGGCGGCAGCCGGGCCGCAGATGGCGCGGGTACCGGACCCAAGCCTTGGATGAGCCCGACCGGCAGGGCCGGCATCAATGGGGCTGCGGCAGTGGGCCGCAACGACCCCAGCAGCGCGACCGGGAGCGGTGGTAGCCCCTGCGCGGCCGCCAACGGCGACGCAACGACCAGGCCAAGCCAGGCAGCGGCGATCGGTACCAACGCGCGGCGGCAACTCATGGCGCCTCCGGCGGCCTGACCAGCCGCAGACCCGCATCCAGGACCGGCACGGCCGGATCCGCCTCCTCGATCCAGCGCCGGTCGTGCATCTCCGATGGGCCGAGTGCCAGGACTTGCCCCCCTGCGGTGCGGTCCGCGGAAAACTCCCGCACCCGCCGCCGGAGGCTGACCTCAAGCGCCTGATCCCGGTTGGCAACGGCGTACAACAGCGCGGCCAGCCATTCGCGCACGCTTGGCAACCGGTAGTCCCGCCGGTGCTGGCGCTGCATGTATGCCAGGAAACCCTCGGCATCTCGGCTGGCGAGGGAGAAGA
Source organism: Candidatus Thiodictyon syntrophicum (assembly GCF_002813775.1). NCBI lineage: Bacteria > Pseudomonadati > Pseudomonadota > Gammaproteobacteria > Chromatiales > Chromatiaceae > Thiodictyon > Candidatus Thiodictyon syntrophicum. The sequence continues at coordinate 2,370,064 of NZ_CP020370.1, read as the reverse complement.
CCGGCGAGTCGCTTGTGCCTTCCGCTTTCATCATTGCCTTCATCTGCTCCATCGTGCCGCGAACGAGTTGGGCCTGTTCTTGCTGACCCGGCGTGTGGTCCGCGTACTCGAAGTAGGCCCGTGCCGAAACTTCCTCCCGCTGGAGGCAGATGTCCTGCTCCAACACCACCGGAAAGCCGCCATCCGGGCCGCCCAGGTCGATGTCGGCCTGCGCGAAGGCGTCCAGGCCGCGCGCCAGTTCGCGGCCAGGATTGGCGGGCCGTGCGTATTGGCCTTTTGGAATCAGCACAAAGGCCGGCTCGCCGGGGGCGGATCGACAGGCCGTGGCCGATCCCGGCGGGGGTGCCGTGGGTCCGGCTGCGGGCGGCGGCAGTTGCACTGTGACCTGCGCCGTGTCGCCGCGATCGGCTTGGGTCAGGCGGTATTCCAGGACGGCCGCTGCGCCAGCTGCTGGGCCCGCGGTGTCGATCCGCAGCCGACCGTCCGGCGACAGGCTGGCCGCGACGCCCGTTGCTGAGCGGGTGAGCGTCAACCCGGGCGGCGGTGCCCCGGCCGCACGGTCGAAACGGTCGTTGGCCAGTACGTCGAAGGTGCGCGGCAAGCCGGTCGCCGCGTCGAACCGGTCGTCCACGGCCTCCAGGCCGATCGGCTCCCGCGGCTTTGGCAGGTCCGTCGGCGGGGGCGACCCGGAGGCGCCGCGACCGATCTGCACCTCGACCTGCGCCCACTCGGACATTTGCCCGTCGGACGTCAGGCGATAGCGGAAGCGATCCGCCTGCTCGACACCATAGGGCGCGATATAGCGCACCTGGCCGGGCACGTCCGTCTCCCGCAGCTCGCCGATCAGGCCCTCGCGGTCGAGTTCTACGGTCACCGCAGCGCGCGCGGGGGGCGCCGGTAATTCGTCGTTGGCGATCAGGTCGAGCGCCAGGCTGCCGTTGCGCGGCACGGCGAAGCGGTCTTCGCGCGCGTGCAGCGGGCGCGGCTCGACCCGCGCCCGGATCACGGCGGTGCTGGTGAGGCCGCCACCGGTCAGGCGATAGGGGATCGCACAGTCGCCCACCGCCGCCGTGGACGCCTGGAGCCGCGCCCGGGTTGCGCGCCCCGCGCCGACCGCTTCGGCCGACACGCCGCAGGCGTCCACTGGGCCCAGGCTGACACCTGGGTCGCCGGGCAGGCGGTCATTGGCCAGGAAATCGACCAACGCCTCCCCGCCGGCGGCCAGCGTCACCCGATCGTCGCGAGCCAGCAGCGGCGCGGCCAGCGAAACGGTCAACCACCAGAGCAGCAGCGCGACCGCCGGCACGAACAGGCCCAGTGCCGCCCAGACCCACGCTTTGAAATACAGGATGCGAATGTCGCCGACCACCGGGGGGGCATCGGCCAGGTCCAGTCGATAACGCAAGCGATGCAGCACCGGCGCACCGGCGGGGAGGTCGATCCTGATCGCCTGCGCCTCCCGCGCGACCTCGACCCGGACGCCGGTGTCCCCGTCCACGTCCGTTGCGACGCTGGCCTCGATCCCCGTGACCGCGGCCGGGGCGAGTTGGTTCGGCAGCAGCGGGTCGATCGCAAAGCTGCCGGGGCGCAACCGCAGCCGGTTGATCCGTCGCCCCTGGCGCGGCTCGGGCTCTGACCCGACGGGAGGGGGCACCGGCGACGGACTCGCCTCCTCGTCACGGGGCCAGGGGGCCGACGTGATCATTGGCGCGGTGTCGCCGTCGCGCCAGACCTCGAGCATCAGATCCCGGCCGGGATCGGTCGCGGTCAGCCACAGCAAGTCCGGGAGGTCCACCGCCAAACGGTCGCCGTCGCGTCGATGCGGGGCGGGAAAGGGCAATGGCGACTGCGCACGGCCCCCGTTCGGATCGAAATAGGTGCCGTCGTCCCGGCGCAGCGCGAACAGCGGCGCCGGGGGCAGCGCACCGACCCCGGCGAGGGTGAGCCTGACCGTCGCAGCATCCGGCTGGGAGACCGACAGCCGCGGACCCGGCTGGCCGGACCGGGCGGCGGTCTGCGCATCACCCGCACCGGTTGGCGCGACGTCGCCCTGGCGCCCCGTGGCGGTCAATTCCTCACCCATTGGAACGACTCGACGGTGTGTGCGAAACGCGAATAGTCCCGCGCATCGATCGGGAATCGCCGCGTCTCGTACGCGCGGACCAACGCCTCGCCGATGACCCGCGGCAGGTCCGGGCTGTCTGCCCCTTCGATGACCACGGCCAGGGCGACCGGCCGCTCGTAGACGCTTTGCTCACGCGGCACGGTATTGCCGACGCGGCGCCCGAGGTTCAACGTGCCGATCTTCGGCGCCTGCGTCAGATGGCGCATGGCCTGTGCGGCGAGGTTGTCCGAGCGCGCCTGCGCCCGGTTTTCCTCGGCCGCCACATCGCCCTCGTGGGAGGCCATGCCGACCGCGACGACCGGTCGGTTCTCACTCGCGCCGAGATGGGACATCAGCTCCGCGAGGGGGAGATCCCGTGCGGGCCTCGCCCCGATCTGGATACGATCCACGGCGGCTAACGACCAGCCGAAGGGGCCTGAGATGTGGCCCACCTGGACGCGCACGGGCTGACCGCGGCGATCGGTCGTGGCGAAATCCGTTACGTCCCAGTGGTAGACCCCGCCCGCGGGGACGCCACCCTCGCCGCGGGGGCCCTTCTCCGGGAGGGCCCGCCACGGGGGGGGCGCCAGGCGCAGGAGGTCCAAAGATATTGAAGTCGATGAATATCCCGATCTGCACTGGGGCCAGGGCTGGCCCCGTCCCCGGTGGATCTACACCAGGCGGCGGCCCGAAACCTCCGAACAAGACGCCGAGGACCCACAACAGCGCCGATACGAGCGCGCCCAGTGCCACGCCCTTATGCCACGGCTCCCGCAACTCGAACTCGAGTCCCAGCAGGCGCACGATCAGCGGGTCGGTGCGAGGTCTCCTGGAGCCGTCGTCCACCATCAATACCATCCTGCGAGCGCCGCGATTGATTAGTTGTCGATCCGTTGCGTAGATTATCCTTCATCGCCAGTACGGGCAAGGATACGGATCACGGCCTGTACCGCTGCCGGGCGGAGTCCTGTGGGACCGACCGGAGCGGGCCGCCCACTGGCACCATCGGTGCCGATCGGAACCTGCGAAGGCGCCCACGAACCGCAACGCCAGCCGAGCGGGAGGTCCCTGCCGATGTCTGCACCTTTGTTCCACTTGCTGTCTGGCGCTCACGGGGTGTCTGGCGGGGAAGCCGATGCCGTCGGACCCGACGACCTGCCGCTGCTCCCGCTGGCGCCGTTCATCGCGTCGCTTCAGTCCATCGGCATCCTGGCCGGCCCGCTGGAGCACCGGCGGATCGCACTCGCGTTGCGCACCGCGCCGGATTGGTCGGCGGACCGCCTGCGCAGGGTCCTGGCCGGGCTGCTGGTGCGCGACCCGGAGCAGTTATCGGAGTACGAACGGTTGTTCGACGCCTTCTTCGGCGCCGCTGCCGGGGCGGCGGCGAACCCCGAGCAGCGCGACCGGGTCTTGACCCGCATCCGCGCATTGCGCGAGGGCGCTGCGGCTCGGACATCGACCCCCGCTGACCCGAGGGCGAACGACCGGACAGATCCCGTCCGGCCGCCCGCTCCATTGCCCCGGTCCCGGCGGCGCTGGGTCCGGCTCGCGGCAGTGCTGCTCCTGTTGGTCGCGGCGGCAGTGCTGACAGGGGATTCGCACTCGCCACTGGTGCCTGAACCCGTAACCGGCCCCGGGCTGTCGGGCGGCGGCGTTACAGGTCCTGCTAAACCGGTGACGACCCAGCCCACCGAGCCCGGGCCCGGACCCGCACTGCCGCCGACCGTCGCGACCCGGGTCTATGCCGGCATGCCCAGGTTCGGTCCGCACGAGTCCATCGCGGGGGAACCCCGGGCGACCTGGGCGCCCGCGCTCGCCATCGCCGGCGGCCTGCTCGCGCTCGCCGGCCTGCTCCAGGGGGTCCGCTGGTGGCTCGCCCGAGCGCCGCGCCCGACGCCCATCCCATGGCGGGACGACGCCGGTCCGCGGCACTTCGACCCCGGCCGCATCGGCGGGCCGCCACCCCCACGGCTTGCGCCGGCGGTGCTCGATGAACTGGCCGACGCCCTGGGTCATTTCCAGGAACCGGTGGCCGGCCGGGACCTGGACGCCGCCGCCTCGGTCGCGGCAACCGTCGCCCAGGGGGGCTTGGCGATGCCGCGCTTCCGGCCCCGGCGGCACGCCCGGCGCGTGCTGGTCCTGGACGACCTGCGCACCGAGGCCCGCGCCTGGTGCCCGCTTGCGGCCGAGCTGGCCGACGGGCTGGCGCGGCGCGGCCTCGAGGTCAAGTATGGACGCTTCGAGGCAAGCCTGACCCGGTTCCGGACCCCGGACGGCCATGAGCACCACCTGACGGACCTGGACGACGAGCGCGAAAGCTACCTCGTCCTGGTGGTCAGCGATGGCCGCGGGTTGGTCCGCCGGCGGCCGGACCCGGGGTTGGAAACCCTGGTGCGCTGGCCCCGCGTCGCCTGGCTGGACCCGCGGGAGCCGCGCGCGGGGGATGCGGGTAACCGGCGGATCGCCGCCCTGGGTTTCCCGCGCTACCCGGCGAGCGACGCGGGTCTGCGGGCGGTCGTGCGCGGACTCTTGACCGAGCGTGCCGCGACACCGAACCGCCACGCGGCCCCGGCCCGAGCCGCGGTGCCGGCCAGCGGTGCCACCCTCGCGCGGCGCCTGGAGTGGCTGCTGGGCGATGCCCTGGGCTGGGCGGAAACGGTTGCGCTGGTGCCGCCCCCGGTGTCCCTGGGCCTGGCGGAGCGGTTGCGTCGGCACTTCCTCCCCGCGCTGCCGGCAGAGCGGCTGGCACGGCTCATGGCCCTGCCGGACAGCCTCCTGACCGCGGCGGGGCTCCAGCTCGCGGCGCCGGTGCGGGCGACCCTGCGCACGGGTTTCGAGCGCCGCTGGTCCAGCGACCAGCGCCGTCAGGTGCATGATTTTCTGTACCGGCAGTTCAGGGCGGAGGAGCCCAAGCCCCCGGACTGCCTCGCGCACCTGGGTTGGGAACGGCGTTACCGCTGGCTGCAGCTCTACGATCCGGACCCAAAGCAGCGCACCGAGGCACTGGCCCGGCTGCACGCGCTGACCGCAACCCCGCTCGGCGGCGCCGTGCGCGCGGACGCGGCACTCGCGGCCGAGCTCGCGGTGCTGCCGGTGCTCGGGGGCCGCCGCGACGCGGCCCGCTGGCGCGACCTGCTGCCGGCCCAGGCGCGGGCCATCGCGGGCGAGGACCCGCTGCGCCGCGTCCTAGGCCGCGCCGCCGCCGCGCTCGCACTGGCCGGTTGCCTGTTGCTCGGCTGGACCGGTTGGTCTGTGAGCCGTCCGCCGACGGAGCACTACTTGCTCGTCACGGACCAAGGCACGCCCGGGGTGCCGCTGCGCCTCGCGCAGCCCGTCGCGGGCGACGACTGGCAGCCAGTCGGCCCACTCCAGACCTCCGCCAGGGCGCGCTGGGACCTGGTCCCCGAGCGGACCTACCGGCTCTCGCTGGCCTGGAACGGAACCATCGACTCGGCCACCCGGGAGGCCGACTTCAAGGCCAGCACCGGCGGCGGCCGACGATCGCTGCACGACCCCGTAGTGCTCGACAAGCCCTGCCAGGAACGGCTGACACCGCACCTGGTGCGCCGGCGCTGCCCGCCCGACTGGCCGGACGACACCCGCACCCCCTGGCAACCGGACTACCGGGGTCCGGTCGCCGAGGACGACCGCGACGCCATCCTCGTGGTCGGCCTCGCGCTCCAGGACCCGCGCGCACCGGCCATCGCCGACACCCGGCTGCTGATGAAGGCGTTGCTGAACAACCGTTCCGTCGACTGGTTCTACGAGATCGCCGAGGCCATCCCGGCGGTCCGCGACGGTCAGGGGCCGCTGCCGGTCACGCGCGACCTGGCCGGCGAGTGGGAGGCGATCCTGGCCGATCTCGCACCCTGGGGCGACCGCACCCAACTGGCCTGGTGGCAGCACGGCGAGGGGTTGCCGACGGCCAACCCGACAGCCGACCCGACGGCCCCGGCACGGGATCGGTTCCAGCGCATCGATCGCATTCTGCCCGCTGCCGGCGATACCTGGGCGGGACTCGCCGGGCGGGCGTTGCTCGCGCTCGAACCGCTGCGCGTCGCGGCGCTGTCGGCAGCACCGACCGGGCCCCGGGTGCCGGAGCTGCGGCTGGCCGGCTCCAACACCATCGGGGCGCGCCTGGCGCCGCGACTGGTCGAGGCCTACCTGGAGGAGCTGGGCGCGCGCTTCGGACCCTGGCAGAGCGTTCAGGAGCCGGTGGAAGTCGGGGGTCAGGTGCGGCAGGAACAGTCCCGGCTACTTGAAGTCACCAGCGCGCCCCCCGGCGTGCCGGTGCCGAGTCGCATCCTTGTCCGTCCCTACGGTTCGTCGACGGCGTTTCGGGCGCTGGCCGCGGGCCAGGCGGAGATCGGCATGGCTTCACGGCCGGTCAAAGCCGAAGAAGTAGTACAGCTAGCCGAGATCGGCGATATGACCAGCGACCGGAACGAACACATCATCGCGCTGGACGCCATAGCTGTCATCGTGCATCCCGGCAACCGGGTAGCGAGCCTGACCCTGGATCAGCTCAAACGCATCTTTGCCTGCGAGATCACTGACTGGTCCCAGGTGGGCGGCAGCGGAGGACCGATCCAGGTCTATGCCCGCGACGCCAAGTCCGGCACCTACGACACCTTCAAGTCTCTCGTGCTGGCGACATCCGAGCCCAGGTCCGAACTCTGCTCGAATGCGCGCCGCTACGAGGACAGCGCCCGACTGGTCAGCGACGTACGCGGCGACCCCAACGGGATCGGCTTTGTGAGCGCGGCCTATGTCGGCGAGGCTGGCACCGGCGCCAAGGCACTCAAGCTCGACGAGGGTTGGATCAGCGTGGGTCCGAGCGTCTTTGCCGTGAAGACCGAGGAGTATCCGCTGTCGCGGCGGCTGTTCTTCTACACCCCGGACCGGCAGAGCGACTTCGTGCAGGGCTTTATCCGCTTCGCAAAGAGCGATGCCGGTCAGCTTATAGTGTCCGCCGGCGGCTTCTCCGACCTGCGTATCGGTGACAGCGGCTCGCAAGAGGCCTTCAAACACCGGCTCTCGACAACGTGCGCCGTCTCGATCGACGCGCAGGACCCAAAGAGACTCGGCGGGCTCATCCGGGATACCCAGGGCGCCGACCGACTATCCATAACCTTCCGCTTCAGGACCGGTAGTCTGGACCTCGACAACCGGGCCGCGGATGACCTCGACCGGGTGGTCGCGTTTCTACAGCAGCCGGAGAACCAGGGTCGGCAACTGCTGCTGCTCGGGTTCGCGGATTCCAAAGGTCCCTATCAGGCCAACTGCAACCTGTCCCAGATCCGTGCCGACAAGGTTGCGGCCCGCCTCCGCGCCCTCGGCATCCAACCCGCGCTGGTACGCGGCTATTGCGAGGAGGCGCCGGTCGCCTGCGATGACCCGAGCCAACGCGACGGCAACCCGAAGAACCGCCGCGTCGAGGTCTGGCTGCGTTGATGTGCTCGCCACCGTCGCCCGCCCGGGCCTTGCCCGCGCGTCGGGGAACGAACAGAATGAGTGCGGGAGTCGCGGCCGGGCCCGTGACGCGCCCGCGGGTTACCGGACAACAGGGGGAATCATGGGTCAACTCTGGCTGCACTGTGAGCGCAAGGGCGACGGTGGGTATCGGGTCATGGTGCAGGCGGGGCCGCAATGGCCGGCCGTGGCGATCGACCCGGTGCCTATCGGCCCGGACGCGGAGATCAGCCTCGGGGGCCGCACCCTGGCACTCGCTGCGGTGCTCGACGCCCTCGGCGCCTTCGACCTGGGGTTTCTGGAGGCCCATCTCGACGAGCGTGGCCAGTTGGACCTCGGCCGTCATCTGTATCGGGGAACCCTCGCGCACTGGGTGGAGGGTGGCCGTCCGCTGCCGGACGACGCGGACCGGCGCCTGCGCGTGCGTTATGCTGCCGACGACGACCACGCCATCGCGCTGCCCTGGGTGTTGCTCGCCGATGATCGGGGCTATCTCGCCGCCCGCGGCTGGTCGGTGGAGTTGTGCGGCCCGGGGACCGACGATGAGGTACAACTGCCGCCGTCGCCGCGGCTGCTGATCGCCGCGCCGCGGCCGGGGAGCGCGGGGGAGACCCAGCGGGAGGACCATCTGCGGGACCTGGAGGCGCTGCTGTCCGCCGCGGACCCCGGTTGGACCCTGGGGCACAAGCTGCAGGTGGTACACACGCTCGCCGCGCTTCAAGCGGCACTGCGTGTGCAACATTACCCCGCCTTCTATTTCTACGGTCATGGCGCCGGCAGTCGACGCCGCTCCCGGTTGGTGTTCGAGGATGAGCAGGGGGGCGCCGTCCAGGTGCCCATGGAAGACCTGGCGCAGATTCTCGCCGGGGCCCAGGGCGGACCGCCCCGGCTCGCGTACATCAACTGCTGTAAGGGCGATGCCGGCGCCGCACTCGGCGTCGGCGCTGCGCTGGGGCGCACCATCCCGGCGGTCATCACGAATCGCACGACGGCCTATGTGACGGCCGCGCGCGCCCAGGCCCTGGCCCTCTGGGAGTCGCTGCTGCTTGCCGGCGAGCCGCCCCACCGCGCGCTGGCCGACATCTATAATCGGCTGCCGGAACTGGGCCTGAGCTTCGGCAACGAGCGCTGGCTGAACCCCGTACTGCACGCCCGGTATGACCGCTGGCACGCCCAACCCCCAGGCCCGGACAGCGAGCTCGACCGCAAAGACCCGCACTGGCGGCTCAAGCTCGATCGGCGTCGGCAGATCGCCCAGGCGACCTTCGACGTGAAGGCGATGTTGCATGACCAAGCCCCCCGCTGCCTGTTCTATTGCTGGTACGGCAGTCGCGGCCAGGGGGTCGGTCTGTTCCAGCGTCGGCTGACCCACGAGCTGGAACAGGAGCACGGCGCCGGCTGTGTATGGCCCGTCACGCCGCTGTGGCCCGATCACTGGGCCGGCGACGACCCCTTTGCCGGAATGCTCGCCGCGGCACTGCACCTGCGGCACCTCGACCAACTGCCGGCGCAGGTGCGCGCGCAGATCCGTGCGCCGGCGGGTCGGCCGCGCCTGCTGTACCTGCGCCACACGCCGATCGATCCGGACGGGCTGCCGGACCTGGACACCCTGGCGCGCTACTTCGAATGGTGCGACCGGGAGCTGGTGCCGCTGCTGGCGCGGGCGTCGGCCTTTGCCGTCGTCGCGGTGCCGAAACTGCTGGCGCCGGACCGCCGTGGCCGCACCGACGCGGGGTTTCCGGCCGCGATGCAGGCAGCGATCGACCGCCATCCGCCCGGGCAGTCCATCGCCCATCTGCTGGAGGGGCTGGAGGCGGTGGACAAACGCGATCTGAAGGATTTTCTGGTGCGGCTCAAGATCGGGTTTCCGCCGGGCCGCCTGGACCCCGCGCTGGACGACATCCTGCGGCGCACCGGCGGACGCTTCGAGGACACCCTGGACGCACTGGAGGAGGCCGTCGCGCGGCGCTCCGCGGTTCCGGCGGCGGACGCCGGCCCATCCACCCATCCGGCCGCTGCCGGCCAAGGTCCCGATCGGGGAGTCCCCCAATGACCTATCGCTTCGACTTGTTGGAGGGCGATTCGACCCCGCCCGCCGGGCCGCTGCCCGACCTCGCGGCGCGGCCCTTTATCGCCTGGCGCGGCTCCTTCGCCGACGATGCGCGCCATTTCGTCCCCGGCCGGGAGTTGACGGACGCCATGCAGACCGCCATCGCGCTGGGCGACCCGCTGTTGCTCACCGGGGAGCCCGGCACCGGCAAGACCCAGGCCGCCTATTGGGCGGCCTGGCGCCTGGGCATCGGGGAGGTGCTGCACTTTCAGGTGAAATCCGACAGCACGGCGCGCGACCTGCTGTACCGCTTCGATGCGGTGCGCTATTTCCACGAGGCCAATCTGCGCCGCGACCGGCCGCTGCCGGCCAAGCGGCAGTTCATCGACAAGCGCGAGCTGTGGCAGGCCTTCGACAGCGGGCATCCGCGGCTGGTGCTGATCGACGAGATCGACAAGGCGCCGCGGGACTTTCCGAACGACCTGTTGCTGGAGCTGGACCGCATGCGCTTTCAGGTCGCCGAGACCGGCGCCTGGATCGCGGCCGCGCCAGCCAATCGCCCTATCCTGTTCATTACCTCCAACAGCGAGCGGCGCCTGCCGGAGCCCTTCCTGCGTCGCTGCGTCTATCACCACATCCGCTTCGACGCGAAACATCTGAATGCCGTGATCAACGCCCGGCGCGACGAGTTCGCCGCGCTGCCCGATGCCCTGCTGACCCAGGCGGTGGAGCGCTTTCTAAGCCTGCGCGACTGTCCGTTGCGCAGACTTCCGGCCACCGGCGAGTGCCTCGTCTGGTTGCGCGTGATGGCCCTGGCGGCGGGGCGGCTGCCGTCGGTACTGGCCGAGGACTTGAGCAAACTGCCGTTCATCGAGACCCTGGTCAAGGACCACGAGGATCGGCAAGTGCTGAGCGGCGGACGCGGGTTATGATTGCCGCAATCGATGGTTTTTCACCACGGGGGAGATGAACGCATGAGCGATGGGGGCCGTGACAGCGGCATGGGTAAGAACTGGACCGTCGTCGCGCTCAGCCTGCTGGGCACCGTTTGCGGCAATATCCTGCTGAATCTGATCAGCAGCGGCATCTATGACTTCGCAATCCCAAGTTTGTCCTGGACGCCGGTGCCCGAACTCGCACTGGTCTACAAGCAGGGTGATCGCAGCCATTGGATCCATTGCGGCGACGACAAGGGCCTGACGACGAAGCCGCGCCATGTGCTCACCTGGCACATAGAGAATCCGGGGCGCGAGGCCCTGAGCTTTCAGTCCGGCGAGCGGCAGGTGTCTATCCCGATCCCGCCGGACTTGCTGGAGCGGGTCGCCGATGTGCGGCTTGAGCCAAGCCCGCGGTCGCCCGGCGCGCGCGTCCAGGACCCCTGGCCGGTCGGGGCGGAGACCATCGACATCCGCGGCCTGGCCCGCCTGGAGCCAGGCCAGTTTATCGGCCTGACGGTGGTCCTGGAGGACGCCGACGCCAGCGTGCTGACGCCCGAGAGCCTGGCGCAATGGCGCCTGACCCTGCCCAATGACCAGATGCGAACCCGCACCGATACCAGCCTGGCCCGCCGGGAGCCGACGCAAGTCGGGCAACCCTGGGGCCAGTTCCTAGCCGGTACGCTTCTGAGTTATGTCATCGGCTTCGGCGCCGCTTGGTGGGTCTGGGCGCCCCGCGCCCAGGGGCGCCGAGGCCCCCGAGGCTGGTGGCGGCGTGTTCGGCGCTGGCTGGACTGACCGCGTGGGCCAGACGTGCGCCCGATCGCCCGGTGTGGCGGCCAGCCGCGCCCCGGTGCCCGGGAACAAAGTAACCGCATACCCCAAGTGCGGTGCATGGAGACGCGGACGGCAACGCGGGCTTGGCTCTGTGCGATAGTTGGGGTTACACTCCGGGGAAATAGATAGCCTCCATCCCGGCCCGGCGGGCGCGCGGCGCGCCCAATGCCCGGCCGGACGCACAACGGCTGGACTTCGGGACGATACGGCAGTGGCATTATTACTGAAGTGTTACAAGGCCCGCTCGTCCAGCGACGGGGGGAGCCGCATTGTCGCAGTGGAGACGGCCGACTTAGCGGTGCGCCTGCCCGACGAGATCCAGTATGCCGCATGCAAGGTCCCAGATCCGGACTCGGACCGCTGGTATGACACCGTTCCGGAATCGGACTGGAAGACCGCCGTTACGCTCCGTTGTGAGCAGTCCGGCCTCAGCGGCTGGCAAGTTGATGAAGAACGCTTCCAGCCCGGTGACGACGTCCGCTTTGCGCTACGCGACCCGGCGCAACCCGATGGCAAACTGCCGGGAATCGGTCGCGGGCTTGAGTTGGACAAATCCTGGCGCCCGCAGAGCCTGCTCGACCTGTGGCCGTGCGCGGACGAGACCAGCGGCGGCGGCGGCATTCATTGGCGTACCTTGTTGGCCGTTTTCGCCAGCCTGGCGGTTATGGCAATCGTTCTGTGGGTGTTCTTCGGCGATAAGGGCGATAAGAAGTTGACGGCCGTAGCAATTTCATTCGAGGTTCATCCCGGTCAGGCGGTTCTGCTGGATTTCGACACCGACGGGAGGGTGACGGGCACACGGGGACGACCATTCAAGGTCAGCCCGGTTCGCGAACCGTCGCTCGGGAGAGTCGTCGTCGTCAGTGACCGGGTTCTTCAATACACTGCCCCAGAGGGTAAGGATGGCCCCGACAGCTTCGCGTATCGGGTTACTATAAACGGCAATGGCACCGCGCCGGAGAGCGTAACGGCACAAGTCGATGTATCGATCGTCAATCGTCCCCCGACAGTTAAAGATTCATACCGGCACAAACCGATTGCGACAAATGAGCAGCCTAAATTCGACCTCTCTGAGGTCGTCCGGGACGATGACATCAAACCTGGCAAAGGGGCGCAACTGGAACTGGTTAACTGTAAGCCGAACGAATTCGGAGAAATCAAGCTGCTCGGGGGTTTGAACGCGCAGTTCCTTCCCAGCGGACGGCCCGGCAAGAACGTCCTGATGGACTGCCAGGTGAAGGATCCGGTAGGGGCTATGGCTGACGTCCCGCTGATATTCGACGTGGTGCCGCCGCCGGTCAGCACGCTGCCCCCGATCGGCCCTGTCCGGGTCCTCGTTGGTGCCGAGCAACGCATCGAGCCTGGGCAGTTGCTCCGTAGGGCGGGGCATCCCGAACTGACCAGACTCACCGACGTTGCCGTCAACTCACCGGATCACGGCAGCGCCCGGTTGGATGGCGGTGAGATACTCTACACGGCCCCTCTCGACTTCAGCGGGACCGCAAGCTTCTCCTATCGAGCAACGGACCAGGATGGACAGCACCGCAGCGGCACCGTGGAAGTTCAGATCGACAACCAGCCGCCGGTGCTCAAACCCATAGAGATCCAGACGGTCGTGGGCCAGCCAGTCACGGTGGATGTCACCGCCTATGTGCAGGATGCCGACCGCGCCCGCGGGCAGGGCTGGACCCTGACGGTGCCGCCGGACCCGCGCTTTGCGGTGAGCGGCAAGTCGATCATTTTTACGCCGGGGCAAGGCGATACGCAGGTGGAGTGGCCCTATCGGATCACGGATCAGGCCGGCACCACGGCCGAGGGGCGCATCCTGGTGCGCCTCGAGCCGCCCAAAGACACCCGGTTCCCGGACGCAAGCGTGCCTGACCCGATCCGCGTCGGCGAAACCCGGCGCCTCGACCTCGCCGAAATTGTCAACGGTTGGGGACCGACCTGGCGGTTGGCCAGCGTGGGGACCGCCAGCATCGGGGTACCGAGACGCGTTGACGATCACACGGTTGAGATCCTGGCGCCGGTGGACCGCTACGGAAGCACAGCGTTTAGCTTTACTGCCACCGACGCTCAGGGGCGGTCGGGCACTGGGCGGATCAGCCTGACCGTAGTCAACCAGCCGCCGACGGCCCGGGACGCCCGGATCTCCGGGGCAGCGAACAAGCCGATCGAGATCGATCTCGCCGGGTTTGTTTCAGACCCCGATGCCGCACAAGGCCAGGGATTGCGGTCCAAGCTAGTCCGTGAACCCTCGTTTGGGCACATCAACCTGTCCAATGGCCGTCTGCTGACGTTCGACCCCGAGGGTAAGAGCGGCGTGGCGACCGCTTGGTATCGCGTCACTGACGATGCCAAGGCTTCGAGCGCGGATCATCGGATCGATATCGATATCGGGGCCGACGACACCCCGCCCTCTCCCGAATGGGCAACAATTCTTCAGGAAATCGGACAGTTGATCCGCAAGGGAGAATTCGCGAATGCGCAATTGCGTTGTCGCGAAGCGGCATCCAGTGGGGACTTTAGAGTGGCCCAAATGTGTGGCGGTGCTTTCTCGCGGCTGCCTGATCGAGAACTTTCAAGGAAAGCAAGCACGAAGTTCGCCCGCGAAATGTTTGACCTTGCTGCGACCCGTTCCGCCGATACCCAGATCCGCACCGACGCGCGTAAGGCCGCGGAGCAGCTACAGCCCGATTCCGCGCCGTAATTTATCTTGATGCAGCCGTATTTTTTCGAGATGCATGGTGACGAAGGTCGCTGTTGCGTCGCGGATAGAACGTGCTGGCCTAATTGACAACCGGTGAACGAGAAAACGAGGTCACACCATGGCGTTGCTCGGCAGGTTTGCGATTGTGCTCGGCTTTGTGATGATCTGCGGTCCCGTGATCGCCGATACGCCGGCGGGGCCCGAAGTGCGGTTCCACGGCTCAAATACGGTCGGGGCAAGACTGGCTCCACGGCTGATCGAGGCCTATCTGAAACAGCGTGATGCAAATGCAAGCTTCAGCGGGTGGCAGCGCTTTTCGGAGCCAGTGGAGGTCGACGGTCAGACAAAACAAGAAAGCTATCAGGTGCTTGACGTCACCAGTCGTGACTCGGGCCTACCCAGTCGGATTTACGTGCGTCCCTACGGCTCGAAGACGGCCTTCGATGCCCTGGGCGCGCATAATGCCGAGGTCGGCATGGCTTCGCGGCCGGTCAAAGCCGAAGAATTACTCAAGCTCGCCGCGATCGGTGATATGACCAGCGACCGGAACGAGCACATCATCGCGCTGGACGGCATTGCCGTGATCGTAAATCCAGACAACCGGGTATCGAGCCTGACCATGGATCAGGTCAAGCGCATCTTCGCCTGCGAGATCACGGACTGGTCCCAGGTGGGCGGCAGCGGCGGACGCATCCAGACCTATGCCCGCGACGCCAACTCCGGCACCTACGACACCTTCAAATCCCTCGTGCTGGAAACATCCGAGCTTTGCGACAATGCGCGCCGCTACGAGGACAGCACCCAGCTCGTCGGCGATGTACGCGGCGATCCGAACGGCATCGGTTTCGTGGGCATGGCCTATGTCGGCGAGGGTAGCAAAGGCGCCAAGGCACTCAAGCTCGACGAGGGTTGGATCAGCGTCGGTGCGAGCGACTTTTCCGTCAAGACCGAGGAATACCCGCTGTCGCGTCGGCTGTACTTTTACACGCCGGACAACACCAGCGAGTTCGTGCGCGGCTTCATTAGGTTCGTAAAGAGCGAGGAGGGCCAGCGGGTGGTCAGCACCGCGGCCAGCGGAGATGACGCCGATAGGTACGTCGACCTCAACGTCGGCGACAGCGGCTCGAAGGAGGCCAAGGAGCACCGGCTTGCGACCTGCCGCGCCGCCGCGATCGAGGTGCAGGACCCGAAGATCCTGGGCGAGTTGATCCGGGACACCCAGGGGGCGGATCGACTGTCCGTGACCTTTCGTTTTGAAACTGCGAAGGACAACCTCGAAAACCGGGCGCGGGATGACCTGACTCGCTTGGTCGACTTCATGAAGCAGCCGGAGAACAGCGGACGCGCGCTGCTGCTGCTCGGCTTTGCCGACAACAAGGGAGATTACAAGGCGAACTGTGGGTTATCTCAGAAACGTGCGGACACGGTGGCCAGCGCGCTGCGCGGGCAGGTGCCCAGCCCCGCCCTGGTCCGCGGCTATTGCGAAGAGGCACCGGTGGCCTGGGACGATCCCAACCAGAAGGAAGGCAACCCCAAGAACCGCCGCGTCGAGGCGTGGCTGCGCTGAACCGTCGGGCAGATCGCACGCAGCCGACGCAAAGCAGATGGTGCATGAGTGGCCGCAACCGGCATGGGGCCGACGCCGGACCGCCCGACGGCGTGCGCGCCTGGCCGCGATTCTGTGCGCCATGGCGCTGGTCTGCGGGGCGCCGCTCGCGCAAGCGGCAGCCGTCGCGCAGGTGGTGGTGATCGTGGATACCTCGACCAGCATGGCCGCGACGAACATGGACCCGCACCAGGTCTCCCTGCTGGTCACCGGTCTGCTCGCGGACATCGTGCCCGGCGCGTTCGCCGTGGTACGACTGCTCGACGTGGGCGAGGACTCTCGTCTGATCCCGAGCCGCAAGACCGGCGAGCGGGTCCGTTGCAGCGAATCGCCCAATGGGCAATGCCAGCGCGTCGAGGCCCAGGGGGACTGGGAGACCCTGGCGCGGCAGGGTCGCCTCGGCGTGCTGGAGCGGGGCGCGCGCGCGGATCGGCGCTTCCGCGGGGCCTTGCCCGAACATCTCAAGCAAAAGGCCAACAACTCCATGTTCGCCCTCGCGTTCCGTGCCGCCCGGGGGGTCTTCGACCAGCTCGACGCGGGGCCGCCGCGGACCGTGATCTGGCTGTCGGACGGGCAGGATGACAACCCGGACCGGGTCCGCGCGGCAATTGGTGAGCTTAAGGCCGATGGCGTCGCCATCGAGGCGGTTCTGTTTGGCCAGGGGGATGCCGCGCTGGCGCGCGGCGCCGGTCTCGAGCCGCGCGTCGTGCCGACCCCGGCGGACCTGATGCGCGCCTTCGCCGCCGCCCTGCGCACCGCGTTACGCGCACCCTACGCCATCGACGCGCGGGTGCAGGAACAGCCGGTGTTCCGGATTCTGGACGGTGCCGAGCAGGTCTGGGTGGTGGCCTACGGCGATGACTCCCTGAAGGGTGCGACCTTGACCGGCCCCGGCGGCACTGTCGTCGCCGACTATGCCGCGGCGATGTTGCCCAAGGCCGGCGCCTATCGCGTCGCCTATCTGGAACGCCCGGCCGCCGGCGACTGGCGCATCGCGGTGCAGGGGGGCGGGGCGGCGGCGGCCTATGCGGTGATTCAGTTTGCCGATCTGACGCCGGTGCTGCTTTCGCCGACCGGCGCGATGGCGGGCACCCCGGCCTTGGTGGAGGCGCAGGTGAGGATCGGCGGCGCCGCGGGGACGCCGGCCCTGGCCGCACAACTGACCTCGACACGGCTGACCCTGGAGGCCGAAGGACAGTCCGTGGGGCTCAACGACGCCGGGCGCGATGGCGACCGGGTGGCCGGGGATGGGCGCTTCGGCGCCTTGGTGACCTTCCCCCGCGCGGGGGTACAGCCGGTGACCTTGCACCTGGATTCCCCACTCGCGCGGCGGTCGGTGTCGGGCCAGTTGGAGGTGGGCGGGGCCCTGCGCTTCGGTGCGCCCGTGGACCTGGACTTAGGTACCCTCGGGCTGGCCGCCGAGGCCTGCCGACCCCTGCCGATCGCGCCGACGATGCACGCGGGCGAGGTGCCGGTACAACTGGCGGCACTCCGCGCCCTGCCCGCCGACCATCGCCTGGCACTGCGGTTGCCGACCGGGGAGTTGGAGCCGGGCGGCGGCGCGCTGCCCTTCGCCCCCGGCGCTGCCGCGATCCTGTGTCTGCGCACCGGCCCCCGTGCGCCGCACTCCGTGGCACTGGGCGAGCCCTGGTTGGAACTGCGCGCGGCGGGCACGCACGGCGAGCCCTTGACGATCCGGCTGCGTTGGCAGGTGCAAGGACTCGGATTTCTGGCTCGCTGGGGCTGGCTGTTGGCCCTGCTCGCCGCGGCGCTGGTGCTCGCCCTGATCGTCGCGGGCTTCATGGTGCCAAAGCGCTTTCGCCCGACCCTGGGCCTGGTCTTCGTCGAGACCCGGGAGGAGTTGGACGAGGTCCAGCCGCTGTCGATCCGGCGCCAGTGGCGGGGCGTGGGCGCGGGGTTTTATCGCGACGCGCGCGCCTATCTGCACGGCAATTACCGGCTTTCAGGCCGCGCCGCCGGGGCCCTGGCCTGCCTGAAGGCCGAGGCGCGCTACCCGCGCGCGCTGCCGGTGGCGCAGCAGCTCTATCGCGAGAGCGCCGAGGGCGACTGGGAGGAGGTCGCGCCCCAAGGCTACCCGGCCCGTCCCGGCTTCGATTTTCGCATCGGCGAGCGCGGCCCCTACTTCCGTTTGTCGAATATGAGCCGATGACCCTCTTACTGCGCGTGCTGTTGTCGATCCTGCTCTGCTGCACGGCCTGGTCGGCGGTCGCGACCGATCATGTGCGGGTGGTGCTCGATACGTCCTTGTCCATGCGGATCGCGTTGCAGGGCGGCGGCGGTCGCAACGACCCCAACCGCCTGGCGGTGCTGGCGACGGCGATGCTGTTCGACCTCGCGCACCCGAACACGACGCTCGGAGACAGCTTCGCGGTCATCCCGTTCGATCAGGACTGGCTGGCCTGGCCGGCGACCGATGCCGAGCCGCAGCCATCCCGGCGGCCGATTTTGCGGGCGGGGGTTGGCAACCGGGCCGCGTTCCTCGGGCAACTGAAGGCGATCCCCTACGATAGCCCGATGACCTATTTCTACCCGGTGCTCGCGCGGGCGCTGGATGACCTGCCGCCGCCCGCCGATGGGCACCGGGTCAGGGTGATCATCCTGGTGACCGACGGCGTGCCCGAGGCCGAGACCCGCGAGCGCGAACTGGCGCTGATCCGGGAGCGGCTGTTGCCGCGCCTGAGCGCCGCGAAGGTGCAGCTCTATGTGCTCGCGTTCGGCAACGATGCGCTGCGCTATCGGGCATTCTTCGATCAGCTCCTGGCGGCGGCCGGCGGGGACCGGCCAGCCGGCGGTCTGATCCCGGCCCAGGGCGCCGCGGACCTGCTGGACGGGATGGTGCAGATCTTTACCCGCAGTTTCGGCTATCGCGCGGACGAGGCGCAGCCCGTGTCGGCCCTGCCGGGCCTTGACCTGGCCGGCGGGGTGAGCCCGGAGCGGGCCATCGCGCTGGTGATGGGCACCGTCCGCAACCCGACCGCCCGGGATGCCCCGGCCCCGGCGCTACGCCTGACCCCGCCGACCGGTGCGCTGCTGAATGCCCCGGACGGCGCGCTGACCGCGGCGGTCCCGGGCGGTGCCTATACGCTGTTGCACGTCCTGAACCCGGAACCCGGACGCTACGGGCTCACGAGCGACGGCTCCGGTGCCGTCGCCGCGGTGCTGCGACCGACCCGCCTGGCGCTACGGGTGTTGCCGGCCCGCGCCGGGGACGAGACGGGGCGCGCGATGGTCGGTCGGCCGCTGGATCTGCGGGTGCGCGTGGCGCCGGCCAGCGGCGGCGGCGACCCCGGACCGGTGGGGCTGAGCTTCCGGTTGCTCGGGGAGCGACTGACCGCGGCCGACGGCACCACGGGCCACGCCTTTGTCGGCGACGCGCTGCCACCGGTCGATAACGTCGGCGAACCCGGCGCGGAGGGCCGGGACTACCGGATCATCGCGACCTTCCCGGCCCACGGGGCGGACCACCGGCGCCCCTACCTCGGCTATATCGAGCTGCGCGCCTACCGCGGCGAGGCCCTGGTGGGCGAGCTGACCGGCGATCAGGCCCACCCGGTCCGGATCGAGCCACCCGGCAGCGTGTTTCGCACCAGCGGGGTGACGGTCCCGCTGGATTTCGGGCCCCTGTCCCTGGGCGCGCAGCGCTGCCTGCCGTTCGATCCGGCCGCCGAGCACTATGGCGAGGTGGCGCTGAAGCTCACGACCACGCACGCCTTGCCCCAAGGGTTTACGCTCTGGGTACGGCTGCCGCGGGAGGAGATCCGACTCGCTGGCCCGGCGGTCGCGAGCCTGCCGGGTGACCGCTACGAGCTCTGCCTGCGCGTCGCCGACGACGCACGCACTTCGCGCCTGACGGACGACGACCGGTTGCGTCTGCAGGTGGCCGGCACCACCGCGCCGGAGCAGGGCGTGGGGATGCGCGTCAGTTGGGAGGTGCAGGGCCTGAGCCTGTGGCAGGCGTTCTGGCGGCACTGGTGGCGTTGGATCGCGGGCGCCCTGGTCGCGACAGTGCTGGCGACGCTGGTCGGCGGATTTATCGCCGCTCCCCGGTTTCCACCCAAGCTCGCGTTGGTCTACGTCGCGCGTCAGGATGAGCTGCAGCAGAGCACCGCGGTGGCGTTGAAGAATTACCGCGGAACCGGTGCCGGCTGGTTCCGCCCGGCGCGCGCCTATCTGCACACGGACTTCAAGGTCTCGGGGCGGGGGCGGGGAGCGCTGGCCGGTCTCGTCGCTAAGGGCCGTACGGTCATGGTGGTGCCCCTCGCCGCTGACCTGTTCTACGAACTCGATGCCGACGACTGGATTGCGGTCGGGTCAGCGGGCCGACAGGCAAGGGCAGGTGGCGAGGCCTATCGCATCGGCAGTCGCGGGCCGTTCTTCCGCCTCGCCCTGCGCGGCGCATCCTGACGAGACTGCAACACCATCGGCCCCCTTCATGATGATCCGCCCTGATCGACGTTGGACCGCAACCGCGCGCCTCGCTGGGCGGCCCAATGGCGTTAGAATGCGGGATGCCGCATTCGCAATCGTGGGAGCCCCTGACGGCAGGCCGTCGGCCTGTGCCCGACTCCCGCTGGAGGTAGCCATTGCTGCTGTTGTTGTTCAAGGCGCTGGTGATCGTCTATCTGGTCGTGGTCGTCTGGCACCTGCGTGCGCGCCCGGCATTCCCCCGCGATCTGGTCTACCGGGTCGAACACTGGGAATCCGCCGAGCCAGGCGCGTCGCAGGAGGTGGAACCGTGGCCGCTGTTTGCGACGCTGTTCGGCCTCAGGCCGCGACAGCGTATCGACGTGCTCGGGGAGGAGCGGCCGATCGCCGAGATCTTTCCGACCGCCGGGCGCAAGCATCAAGGCGCATTGTTTGCCCTGAGGCCGGGCCGTGGCTTTCGGATCGGCTCCGGCGACGGGCCGGAGGCCGGAGCGGCGGGGGTGTTTTATCCCGAGGTGTGTACCCGCTATCGGCTGTGGCACGACGACAGCGACAAGTCTTATTCCTTCATGCTCGAATACCGCTAGCGTCGGACGCGCGACTGGCGCGGCCTGCTCATCGGTCCCTCAACCCGCAACAGGAGACAGCCGATGGCTGAGGTTAACGGCAAGCGTCAGGGCAGTGTCATTCCGACCATGTTCATCGGGCTCGGTGGTGTGGGCTCGCGCATCGTGGACCGCATCGCGCAGCGCGCCGCCACGCTGGACGACTGGGAGACCAAGCTGCGGCCCTTGACCAGCTTCATCTCCATCGATACCAACGAACTCGACCAGCACAAGCTCAGGTACATCCCCGACGGCAACCGCATCAATATCGCGGCCTTCGACAAGACCAGGGTCATTGAGGGCTTCCGCCAGTCCGAGGAGCAGCAGGCGCTGCAGTGGCTGGACCGCGGCTACGAGCCGCGCCCCGGATTCAAGCCCGGCGCGGGTCAGATCCGGGTGGAGTCCCGGCTCGGCTTCTATTACCACTCGCCGACCATCCGCCAGCGCCTGAAGGAGCTGGTCGCGGCCAGCCTCGCCCCCGGCAATACCTGGCGGCAGTCCACGCCGCCCAAGTTCAACATCTATCTGTTCTGCACCCTCGCCGGCGGAACCGGCTCCGGCAGTTTTCTGTCCGCCGCGTACCTGGTGGACGCGGTCATCCGCGAGCGCCAATGGCAACCGCGGGTGATCGGCAATCTGCTGCTGTCGACGCTGATGCTGGATAAGGTCGGCCCGGAGCTGCACGCGGACATCCATGCCAATGCCTACGCGGCGCTGAAGGAGATCGAGCATCTCAACAAACTCGATTACGATCAGGTCAAACGCGGCGGTCGCCGGGCGGAACCCTACCCCTACTTGCGCGACGACACCACCCGCCTCGCGACCTCGGAGGACGACGTAACGATGGTCCACGGCCGGCCCTTCTTCCTGTCGTTCCTGTTTGACCGCCCGGCCCACATCAACCTGCCGGACGTGGAGGCGGCCATCGGCGACGGCGCTTATTTGCAGACCTTCACGCCGCTGATCGACAACCTGGCGAGCGAGTTGGACAATTACGAGAAGAACCTGGAATCGCTCACCCGCTTTCCCGGCGAGTTGCGCGATGTCGGGCTCGGCTATTCCAAGAACTTCGGCGCCTTCGGTGCCGTCGTGATGCATCTGCCCGCGCGCGACCTGCTGGAGTACTGCGCGCTGCGGTTCGCCGCCGAGGGTATTCGCAGCCTGATCACCTTCGGCATCGATCCGCGCGCGCCCGATAACGATCGCGCGCGGGCCCTGGCCCGGCTGGCCGTGAACTATTCCGACCCGCGCTTTCTGCGCCTGTCCGAGCAGTCGCGGGAGCGCGAGATCAATCAGGCGTTCATCACCTCGGTGCAAGAGCTGGCGCGCCAGGACGAAAAGGAAGAATTGCCGGACGGCATCTGGGCGCAGATGGTGCAGGACATCGACGACGGTCGGATCAGCGGCCGGGATGAGAACGGCGACCCGGTGCGGCTGCCGTCCACGATCGACCGCGTCGAGACCGCGCTGCAGGAGAGCCGCCGCACGCTGATGAACCGCGTATCGATCAGCCAGCGCGCCTTCAACTATCCGGCCGAGGCGGTGAGCCAGTATGCCGACTACATCGACCGGCTCAAGGAGGACGTGCGGGCGGCCCGCGCGGCGGTGGACGAGGGCCTGCGTGGCCTGCTCATGGAGGCCGAGGAAGGCGAGCCGATCGCCCGGCTGCAACTGGACCCGGTGGCCGAACGCTTCTTGGTCCTGCGCCTGCTGGAGCGCCTGACCACGCGCTGGCTGCCGCAACGCGAGCAGGAGCTCAAGGCCGCCCAGCAGCGCGACATCGGCAATCCGGCGGTCCTGGACCGCCTGGAACGGGAGCTGTTCGACAAACAAAAGGCCGAGGCGCAAAAACGTTCCATCTTCAGCAAGGACCAGGCCTTCCTCGAGGCCCGTGACGAGGCCTATGAGGGCTACCGGCGCGCGGCATCGGCAGCACCCAAGGTATTGGACGCGGAGGTGGCATTACGCCAACTGCGGGCGCTGCAAGCCTATCTGGATACGCGCGCACGGCAATACGCCCGGCTGGCAACCCGCATGGACGCGCTGGTCTCGGAGCTGGAGCGGGAGGCGGAGCGCTATCGCAGCGGCGAGGCCGTGATCGAGCCGCGGTACGCGCTGAGCATTGAGGTGCTGCAGACCCTGGAGGAGCCGCGCACGCGGTTGTGGGACCGCGCCTACCATCATTTGTTCGTCGATGGCGCGGCCTACCTCGGCACCTTTGATCGCAAGACCCTGAGCCAGACTATCGCCTCCGCCCTGAAACCGGAGGTGGATGCCGAGGGCCGGGTGCGGGAGAAGGGTATCGACCGGCTGGTCGCGGATCTGCGGCGGCGGTTGGTCGAGCTCGGTCGCTCCCGGTTGGCCCCGCGGATCGTCGGCGACGAGACCGGCCCCGGCCTGGACCTGATGCGCGGCCTGGAACTGGAGGCACGGCTGCAGCTCGGCCGCGGCAAGGACCCCGACGATACCATCGAAGATGGCGAGGTCAGCGAATACGAGCGGCAGAAGTTTCTTGCGCTGGCGCAACTGGCGGGGGTATTCGCCCGGGTCAGCTCGGCGGAGGCGTCGGCCTTCGACGATGGCGTCAAGGTCAATCGCACGCGCCAGTTGATCCTCGGGCACCAGGCCGGGGGCGACTCCAGCGCCCAAGAGGCGTTCGTGCGGCGGGTGACCGACGTACTTTCGGCGGGTGGCCGGCAGGTCAAGGTGGATCGCTGGCACGAACCGCGGCTGATGATCGTGCATGACGTGGAGTCGCCGATCCCGGCCTACTACTTCGATCCGGTGGTCAACGAGATGGAGGCGGCCTATCTGCGCACGGCCGCGGACGAACGGCGCAGCTACAACCTGCACACCGCCTACAAGTGGGAGAAGGCGCTGCCGAACCTCAACCCGCGCAAGTCGCGCGTGACCGTGGGTTGGGCACTGCTCAAGCTCGCCGAGGGCCTGGTCAGCGGCGTGATCCGGCGCGACGGGGGCGACTGGCTCTGGCAGACCCCGGGTACCGGCCGCCAGCAACTCGGGCGGAATCTCTCGACGGCGCTTTACCGCCTGGGCGAGTATCACCGCAAGCCGAATCTGGTACAGATCCTGGAAGAGGCGGTCACGGCACGGTTTCGCGAGCTGGGTGAGGACACGGTACGCGAGCGGCGCGGGCAGCTCCGGGACGTGGTGCAGAACTACCTGGTAGGCATCGAGCTGCGCGAGGATCAGGGCCGGACAACGCCCGACGATGCCCTGGACAAACCGATCTTTGCGACGGTCAAGGCATTGTTGGAGCGGGAATTCGAGCCGCGCACGGCGCCCTCGGCGGCGGCCGACCCGTTTGAGAGCCTGGGTTTCTAGGCATGGTCACCGAATGCCCGCTCAGCTGAGGGAGGTCCCGATGTGACGGACACAAAGGCTTCGCAACGGCTGCCCCCGTCCCGCCCAACCCTGCTGATCGGCGAGGGCGCCTTCGGCGCGGACGTACTGCGGCGGGTGTTGGAGCATTCAGCCCTGCGCGGCGTGCTGGAGCGGCGCGTGTCGGGGCCTGCCGGCACGAACGGCCGCCGCCGGGATCTCGCACTGGCCCTGATCGATCGTGGCGGCCCGCACGCACCGTCGGCAGCGGATTGGGGACGGGAGGGGGGTAGCGAGACGCTGCGCGACGTGTTCGCGCAGATCGATGTGCTGAGACCGGCGGCCGGCGACAAGCCACCGGTGGACCGGCTTGCCGGGATCGTGAACGAACTGATGGCGGTATCCGCCAACGCAGGTGCCCAGGGTACCCTGCCGGGTCTGGATCTGGTCGCCGTGGCCCGCTGCGACAGCCTGGATACGATCGGTTTTCTAAAGCTGCTGTTCAGCGAGCTGCTCGATCGGTTGGAACCGATGGAGGTGTTCGCGAGCGGCCTTGGGACCGGTCGGCGGCTCGGCTTCATTCTGATCCTGGACTTCACGAACTACCGCGCAGACACTGGACTTGGGGTGCGGGAGGCGCTCGGCGGCTTCGTCGAGCATTGGGAAAGGCGCACCGCCGAGGGTCGACTGGGCTGCGATCGGATCTACCTCAGCGACGGGCAGACCACCGCGGGCGTTCGGGACAGGCAGGCCCGCGCCGACGAGGCGAGCGCGTTCCTGGAGTTGCTGCTGTTCGAGGCGCAGCGCGGGGGCGACCGACTGCAACCGTTGTTCCAGGCGGATGGGCGGGAAAGTCCCGTCGCGACCTTTGGCGTGCGCATCGCCGACTGGAACGCGGTGCTGTTGTGCCGACTCGCGGCCGCCTGTTTTGCCATCCAATGGCTCGATCACCTGGCAGGAAACCCGGACGACAGTACGGCTGTCGAGCCGGCACCGCTGCTCGAAGCCCTGGACGGCTTCCGGCCCGCGGCCCTCGACGGGCTGGTGCATGCCGAGCGCTTCCGTGGTCTGGCCGATGACGAGCTGCTCGCGCTCGAGCGGCGGTTGCGCGAGCGGGACTTCCGCAACCGGGATTGGCTGAGGTGGGCCGCCGAGCGTCTGGAGGAGGAGCTTGCGCGCGTCGATGGAAGTATCGGCAAGCTTGCGGACGAGAGCCTGCGGGAGATCTACCGCGACCACCTGACGCCATTGGGACAACGCATCCCGGCAGCGGTCGTCGCGGCCCTGCACCATCCGGAGCGCCCGGCCTCCCTGTCCGCCGTGATCGCCGCGATCGAGGGTGCCGGCACTCAACTGGGCGCTGAACCCGGCAGTCCGCGCCAGGCGAGCAACCAGGACCAGGGGCGCTGGTCGGAGGCACTGCGCGCGTTGAACGCCCGCCTCGCGCCGCTGCACAAGCGCTATATCCACTACCGCGAGCTGCGTCTGGAACCCGAGAAGATGCGTCGGAAGGGTTGGTGGTGGATGTTCGCCGGGCTGTTGACCCTGGGGTTGTTGCCGATCGCTATCGATTTTTCGCGCGGGTACGGCGTGCCACCCGACCTCGCCAACATCCTGGTGGTTGGCCCGATACTGTGGCTGCTGCTGGCCGCGGCTGGGCAGTTCCTGGCCCAGGGGCGGCTGGCGTCACGGGTGCAGCGGACCGAGCTGACGTTCGCGCACCCGCAGCAGGGTCGCCTGGTAGCGGCGCTGCGTTCGCTGCTCGGCCACCGCGGCGAGATTCGCGCGACTGTGCGGGGGCTGGTCGCCAGTGCGACCGATGAGCTGAAGCTCATTGTCCGCTCCGAGGCGACGCGGGAACTGATCCGGGTGCTGGCCCGCCTGCAGGAGCGCCGTCGGGAACTGCACTGGCTGCGCGAGCAACTGCGCAACTTCCTGCGCTGGCAGGGGGTCGCGCTCGACGACCGGAATCTGCCGTCGGACTACGCCCCGACCTCCGACGAGGTGACCGGTATCCGACGCCAGCATAAACGCCTCAAGGATCTCCAAACCGTGCTCGATCTCAATCCCGTCGGCGAGGGCCACTTCCGCACCGCGCAGGGCGAGAAGGAACCCTTCGTCGATTGGGACGAGCGCTACAGCGACGCGTTTCTGAATCCGTTCCGCTTCATCGCCGACCTCAGTGCCGATTATGAGGCCCGCGTGCGCAATCGCGACAGCGGACTGGCGGAGGCCGAGCAGCGGCGGCGTCAGGCGGCCGAGTTCATTAGGGATATCGCGGACTGGACGGCCTCGGGGAAATTCGAGACCGCGTTCACCTGGCGGACACAGGAAGGCGTTCCACCACTGGCGCAGTATTGCCTGATGCCCGGGGTCTGGCATCAAGACCCGGAACTCAGGCTCTATCTGATCGATCAGGGCCTGGACGAGGCCAACATCCTGCCCGGCGTGGACGGCTCCCGTGCCTATCTGATCAAGGTGCTGCTCGGCGTCAAGCGGGGCGCCCTCGGGGTTGGCAAATGAAGGTGCTTGATCTGTTGCTGCTGCTGTTGCAATTGGCGAGTGACTATGTGTTCTGGATTGCATGGTTTCTGCTGGGGGCAACGCAGGGGATCGCCGGTATCGTTGACCGGCTGGCCCAGGGGCGGGAGCGCAATCGCGACACCGGACCCCTGTGGGCCAGCGTGGTGCTGTGGACGAGTGGGTGCTGGCTTGTCCTGCTACCTTTGTGCTACCTCGCCGATTGGTTGCCCGTCGGGTTTTGGCCGCTGGGGTGGCCCCGGTTTTTCGACCGCACCGGTTTCGGCAACGCGGCCGGCGCGGGGGACATCAAGCTGTTTCTCCTCGCCCTGGCCATCCCCTTCGGTGTCTTTGCGTTCCTGGTGGCTTGGGGGTGGTGGCGCGGCGGCCCGGGCGCGCCAGCGCGAGACGCCGAGGCGCGTTGGCTTGCCGGTTCCATCGGCAGTTCTATCGACGGTGCCGGCGAACGCTGGTCGCGGCTTTGGGTGCTGCTGCTGGCGTTTCCACTGTGGGCCGTGCTGGCATGGACCAGCGGCGCGCTCGGCGGCGGACCGCAGGGTTATCCCGCCGCGCTCTGGGCCAGCCTCGGCACGGTCATGATCGCGCTGGTGATGGTGGCCCTCAGCGGCCCGCAGCGGACTGCCCTGAGGCCCGAGACCGCGAGCGAGCCGCCGCCCGCTCCACCGCCCCAGCCGCTGGACTGGCCGGCGGCGCTGCGGCGGCGCGGGGTCGATCTGGAGACGCTGATCCGTCTCCCCGCCAGCCCCCCCTGGCCTGCCCCGCGCGGTGCCGGCGTGGGCGAACTCGCCCGGCGGCTGGAGCGCGCCGGTCTCGGCGGCGGGGCGCCACAACTGATCGAGGCCTTGGCCGCGCTGCTGAACCCGGTGCCCGGCGATGGCCTGGCGCGCGTTGTATACGCGCCAGACCTGTGCGGCCAGGCCGAGGGCATTGCCCTGGGCGCGCTGTTGCTGGACGAGCGCCTGCATGTGACCACGCTCGTGGTCTGTGCCGACGGCGCGGACGTGCTCGCGGCGGCGCTCGAGGAGGCCATGCGGGCGCTGGGCCGCCCGAACGCGGTGGCGGTGGTGACCAGCCGGCTGGAGCAGCTGCGCCAGACCAGTCTGTGGATCGTCGATGCCAATGCCTTGTCGGACCTGCTGTTGCCCATGCTCAGGGACCCCGCCACCTTGCGCCGCATCGGCATGATCGCCTGGTGGCAGGTGCATGAATACACCGGCGTACTTGGGGCCAACATGTGGGCCGTCTCGCGCCGGCTGCACCGTCTGGTGGATGCCCGCGGGCGCGAAGATGTGAGGGTGCTGGCCTTTGTGCGCAGCGCCTTTCAGGGCGACGATCAGGCCTCGCGGTTCGTCAAGCGCCTGTTGCCGACACGATTCGGTGCGAACGCTGAGGTGCTGGTGCCCCGGTCGTTTGCGCATCCGGTGCAATTGCACCGGCTGACCAGCCACCAACGTTTTTTCGGCGATCTCGCGAGTGCTGCGCGGTTGCGCGAGCGCGTGCGCTTTCCGGTACTGGTCGCGACGCTGGTGTCGGTCGAGGAGGGTTGGCCGACCGCTGTCACGGTACCGCCGACGGTCAGTGAGCCCGAGGTACGTGAGGTGCGGGAAGTGCTTGCCGCGGACGGCGCTGGCCGATTGGTCCCGTCGGGAGAACGGGCCCTCGCCTGGCTGGCCGAGATCGGCGATCGGGATCTGCTCGCGTTACTGGAGATGGTCTGCTGCGGAGGCCTGCGCGTCGGCGGCAGTGGCCCTTTCCACGTCGGCCTGCAGCGGTCCGCCAACCCCTACGCCGACTTCCTGCTCACCCAACTGGGCGACACCGGCTCCGGGCGGGTCGGCTTCGATGCCGCGCGCCGGTTGGTTGGCGCGGAGGCGCATCCAGCGATCGTGGAACGACATCTGTTGTTGGCGCTGAACGAAATGCCAGATACTGGGCAGGGTTTACTCAACACCTTCCTGTGGCGCGAGGACGTCGTCGAGCGGACGCTGGATGACCTGGTGGCGAAGGAGAGGGTGCGTCGGCGAGCGGTGCGTTTCCTTGACGCGCGCGACCGCTTGCAGGTGGAGGTAGAGTACCAGACGAACCGGATTCCGACCGATGAGGCCCGCCCGCTGGATACCATCGGCACCAACCTCATCGAGGTGCGTGAGGCCACGGACAGCGGGCCGGACCGGGGTGTGCGTCTGCGCATCGACCCGGAGCGGCTGACCATCCTGGCCTACCCGCTACGCGCGTTCATGTATCGGGGCCAGCGGTATCGCGTGCGCGAGTGGCAGAATCTAGATAAGATCATCGATTTGGGATGGCTGGAGTGTGAGAAGGATGACCGCTTTGCCTTGACCTGGCGCATCCGTAAACCGCTCCTGCGCGAGATCGAGGCCACCGGTCGTGCCGTCAGCTTCGGCCGGGGCCAAACCGACAAGGGCTCGCTGGAACGTGTTGCGGTCGCTGCGACCTATCTGGAGGTGATCCACGGGGTGCGGCGGGTGGTTCCGAACCTCACCACGGGCACCGGCTCGGTCGATGATATCACCTGGTACCGGATGCCGATCTCCCAGCGCTTCCGTACGCGGGCACTGGTGTTGCGGTTGCCGGACGCCGCGCGTCTGGGACTCATATCCCTGGCCCAGGTGTTGCGGCATATGCTGCCGGTGCATATCGGTGCGGAGGCGGATGCACTCGACGCGGTGCCGGTGCTCGGCGAGACCATTGGCAGTACCAAAGTGTCCGGCATCGCCATCGTCGATCTGTTCCCGGGCGGCATTGGCTTGATCGAGGCGCTGGAGGACGACAATGCGTTGCTATTGAACCTGCTGGCACGCGCCCGCGGCTGGCTGGCGGCCTGTCCCTGCGCGAGCGACGACGGCTGCGAACGCTGCACGCGGTCCCCGGCGGCCCTCGCGGACAACCCGGATGAGCTGCCGCGTCGGCGGGACGCCTTGGAGCTGATCGAGCAGTACGTATGACCGTGCCGGTGACGGTGCCGCTGCCCGTGATGTCGATGGGTCCGGTACCCCGTTCGGTGATGAAGGTCGGAACCATGAGATGAGGAGAGCGCGATGTTCAACGCCGAGCGACGGCGCCAACTGAGTGATCTTGACGCGATGCTGACGCGCTGGGGCGAGTCCGGAGGCGCGTGCGACAAGGCACCCGCGGTGGCTGTGACCTGGCGGCGCGAGTACGACGCGCTCAAGGCACTGATCGAGCGTAAACGCCGGGGGCTGGCGGGGCTGCTGGTCGGCGCCGCGGAACTCGCGGCGATCAAGGAACGCTTCGACGGACTGGATCAGGCAATTGGCTTGATTCGTGCCGTGGACAATCTGTGCCAGTCCATCCGCAGACGCCTGACCGCATCGACACCAGTCCCGGTTGGTCCATTCCTGCCCCTGGGTCAGGAGATCGAGCGTAAGCGGGCGGCCATCCTCGCTGCCATCGACGAGTCTGCGCGCATCGATTCGATCGATGCCGGTGTTTTACGACAGACGCGGTCTGCCCTGGATACGCTGTCCCGGCGAGCCCTCTGCCTTGAAGGCCTGGTGGTGGTGTTGCAGCAGGCACTGGAGCACCGGGCGCGGTTGCAGAACATGGGCCGAGACGAATTCGATGTACTTTTCAGCGCCAGGTTCGCCGCGGGCGTCCCTGAGGATCCGGACGCCTGTGCGCGGTTGCGTGACGAGGTCCAGGGCATCCTGTCCGAGGCCACGCCGATGGCGACGGGTATGCCGCCGTCAGGACCGACCGCCGCGTCCGCTCCAGCCACATCAGGGTTATCGGCAGCAGCCACGACTTCACCCGCGGCGCCGCCGCCGCCCTCCCCTCCTGTAACCGAGGCGCTCGCGGCCGGTGCGCCGAGTGATATCCTGGATCAGCTCTATTCATGGGTGATAGAGGTTAAGGTGCCCGCGGTGCGTCGACCCGCGGACGAGACCGCCTTCACCGACATCAACGTGCGCTTCCGCCAAAGCCGGGATCAGACCGACAGGGTCGCAGCATTGAACGAGGCCGACGCCCTGCTCAGCGGCTTCCGGGAGCGGGCACGGACCTGGCGGGACCAGCGATTGGGCGAATTGCGCCAAGTCTGGACGGAGGTCGCCGACCTGCTCTTGGACACCACCGCGACCAACCAGGCGGTGGCGGAGCGCCTCGCACCCGAGATTGATCGACTCGCCATGGCGGCCATCGATCCGGCGCATGAATTCAGGAACTGGACTGAAGGTTACGACAGCGCCAGGAGGACACTCTGCGAGACCCTGGACGGTAGCCGACGCTTCGACGGCTGGTGGAAGGACCGGCTGGACCGACTCGGCGCTTGCCAGGCCCGGTTGCAGGCGGAAATGGCACCTTTGATCGATGGGTTGCAGTCTCGCGCCCCGCTCCCGGATTGCTGCACGCAACTCGCCCGGGCTGACCAGTTCCTGGGCGAGTTGCGAACACGTACCGGGGCGCAGGCGATCCTTGCCGATCTGCCGAGGGTGGTGGAACAGCAGCACGAGCTCGACCGGTGCGAGCGTTGGCTCACCGCCATTAAGGAGCGTTGCGAGGCGCTCGCCAGCCTCCCGGCCGCGACCGGCGTAGACGCCGGTACCCCGGCCGATTGGCGCGAGCCATTGCAAGCCCCTGGGAACGACAACCAGCAGCAGCGCAAGCCGCTAGAGGAATGGGAAGCGGCGCTGGCCGGGTGGGAGGGCCAGTGGCGCATCGCACTGGAGACGCTTGCAGAGCGCCTGGAGTCCCGCGCCAAAGCGCACGCCAAGCTGCGTAGTCAGCCCACGACCGTCCCGCCGTTGCCGACGGACACGGACGCGCCGACACTGCTGAGGTATGCGGGCCAAGCCAGGGAGTCGGCCCGGGTGCTCTACAACGAGGCGCAGGCCGAGGCGCTCGATTGCGCCGAAAAGATGCATCACAGGTTGACGCAGGCGTCGGCCGGCAATCTCGGGCATGGCGAGCCGGCGTCGGAGCTGGTGCTTAAGCTCCGCAATCCGGCCGCGAGCCAACCCCGGGACACCGCAAATCTGACAGATCTCATCGCCGCCGTCGAAGAGCGACATCAGGCACTCGCGCAAGCGCGCGAGGTGATGAAAGAGCTGCCGACGCAGGAAGAGCAGCTCGATCAGCGGATCGCGACCGCGCGCCGGACCTGGCTCGCAGTCAAGCCCCGGTTCGATCGGGCGCCAGTCGCTGACGGTGTGGCCTTGCGGGCGGACTTCCTGCGCGGGCGAGTGGAGGATCTGCTCGATGGGACCGCGCTGGCCGTCGCGGACCTGCCGGTCAGAGAACAACAGTTGGCGCGGGCAAATAAGTTGATCAAACGCATCGAGGACCAAGTGAAGCGAAAGGACCTCGCTAGGCTGGATCAACTCCTGACGCAATTGCAGGCGTTTCGCGGCAGCGAAGACGCGAATCAGTTGTTGGCGACGGTTCAGCAGCAAATCGCGACGGGCGCGGAGGAGCCCGCCAAGTTACTCCACAAGATCGATCGGTTCTTGCAACAGCATCCCTGAGACTGGCACGATACAGCCGGATTTCAGACGGAGTTAACCAATGCCGACCACCGACCAGAGTTGACGATCATGGTAACGAGACTGACCGATTGGCCAGCGCTGGCTGGCCGCGGCCTGGATACGCCACTGGAGTTGCCGGTTCAGCGGGCGTCTTGGGACGGAGCGGGCTGGCATGGCCGCGGCGGCTTCGACCCGGTCGGGGCCGGACTGGACCTTGACCTCCCCTTGGGCGCCGAAGACGCACCGGCGGCAGGCTTCGCGTGGCAGGTCCGTCAGGACCGGTTTGTAGCGATGGCCTTCGCGCCCGCTCACGAAGGTTCGCCGGGGCTGCGGAAACACTTGCTGATCTGCCGACGGCCCGAGGGTGTGCCCGCGGCCTTGGTCGCGGCCGCCTTGCTTGCGGGGCTGGCGGTGCCGGACGGACCCGATGGGGTCGATCCGTCGTCGCCGCTGCCCGCATTGCCGGAGTCCGTCAAGCTTGACCGCGACCAATTGGCCGATCGGTTGGAGAGTGGCATTGCGGACCTGCTGCGGATTCTGACCGACGACGACTTGACTGCACTCTATGCGGCCATCCTGGCCGGCGACCCCTGGGTCCCGTTCTGTCATCAGCGGCAACCCCTGTCCGCGCTTGCGATCCTGGCGCTGTTGCTGCCCTTGGAACGGACGCTCGCGGATGACCTCTCAGTGGTCGGCTGGCTGCCGTCACGGGGCCTCGACGCGATGAAATTGCAGGGACACTGGCGCGTGATTGTCTGTGGCGCGGTCGACAAACCGGGGCAGTTGCCGCGCAACCAGGGCCAAGACCCGCAAGCGTGGCGGGCGCGTCAGTTGGTTGCGGCCCTCAGGCGACGCGATCCTGGCCTCATCGATGTCGGTATGGTTGCTCGGACAGCCTTTGCCGAGGCGGGCGACAGGCCCGTCCCCGTTCCCAATATCCGCATTGCCGTCTGGGGTCTCGCGGGTGCCGGCAAGACCACGCTGATGATGGCCTTGCTGGGTATCCCGCGTCCTGATTCGTCGGTACGCTCGTGGTCCTTCACGGCCGTGCAGGAAGCCGGCGATCAGAGCTTCTTCATCGGGAAGACCTTCGATGCAAATCGGTTTCCGTATGCGACGACCCCCAGCGAAACTCCGGAACGCTATGAATGTATTGCCTGCCGTACGGACGATGGTCCCTGCTGGCGAATCGTGGTTGAAGATCGCGCCGGCAAGGAATACGAAAATCTTGCCCCGGCAGGTCGACAGCGCACCGATGGCGACTCCGGATCGGCGTTGCTGGCAAAACTGCGGGAGGATACCGACGGGATATTGCTGCTGATCGATCCGGAGCGGACCGACGCCGATCCCTATATCAGGCAGATCGTCACGACCCTCTATGGGAAAGGGGCGCCGAATCCTGATCGCCCGTTAGCCGTTTGCATCTCCATGTGCGACCGGTTGCTCAATGACTTCGACGACGTTCAGCACGCCAGGGAGAACCCGCAAGGATTCGTCGACGTCCTCAAGGACAAGAAGCTCAAAACACGTTATGCGCGGTCGCTGGAATTTATCCAGACTAACGTTGCGCGAGTGGCGTTCTTCCCGATTTCGGCGGTAGGCGTCCGGCCGCGTTGCGGCATCCTGTTACCGACGGTGGTCTACGACGATGACCTGACGCCACGTCCGCTGTGGACCGGCACCAATACCATCCATGTGGAGCGGCCTTTTGAATGGATCTTGGATCAGATCACCGGGGCACAGCCCTAGACCTGCTGGCTTGGCCCGCGCTTGCGGGTCTCTCGGCAGCGCTGACCTTCGAGCTGCGGTTCTCCTGCGGGGTCTGGGGTAAGGCGCCCGGCGCCACGACCGACTACCGCTGGCTCGCCACGAGCCCAGGGTTCCCTGCGGATGATGACCTTGCGATCACGCTGAACCTCGGGGCCGAGGATCGGCCGGAACGGTCATGGCACTGGCGTGGTTGGCAGGGCCGCTGGTGCGCGTTCTGTACCTATCCGAGTCGGGCCATCGACGCCTTCGGCCGGCGGGGCTTCAGCGAGAAGCAGGTGCTGATTGCCGAATCCGATCCATCCTTACCAGCGGCAGCGGTCGCGCTGGCCCTGCTGCCCTTGTTGCGGGCGCGAGACGATGCCGTCTGGTGGGAACGCGCGCCACAGTCTGCCTGGGTGGATACGCGGTATCGGTTGGCGATCACCGCCCCTGCCGACGGCCACATCAGCGTTTCGGCACATGAACTGCGCGCAACGATCCAATCCGGTGTGTCCGCGTTGGCCGCGGCGCTGACCGAGGCCGACCTCGCCGCGGCCTACGGAAACCTGCTCGGCGACCGCGCGACGCTGTTGCCGAGCGCCTTGGCATTGAGTCCTGAGGCCGTCGCGGCCCTGCTGCTGCCCCTGCCCCGGGCGGTCGCGGACCGTTGCGCCATCGCCGGTGGGCTCGTCTCGAGCAGGCCGCGCTGGGAAGAACTGGAGCGGCGCTGGAATCTGCTCGTTGTCCCCGACTCTACTCGATCCCAGCCAACCGCCGGGCAGGAGTCCCTCTCGGCGGCAGGGGAACGGGCATTGTTACTGGGTCAAGCGCTGCTGCGGGCGGATCCAACACCGCTCGGCGGGTCCGCGTCGCCGACAGCGGAGGCGAACGCCGACCAGCGCGCAGACGCGGATTCCGCTGTCCGGGACGGGGCGGGCACATCCGGCCTGCCCGTCCGCGACCTGCCCCTGACCCAACCGCCGGCGGAGGCCCCGGTGGCCATCAAACGGCTCTGGACGTTCGCGGCGCGGACGGACGCCCGCTGGATCGAACCGGATCAATTGATCGAGATCCTGGACGGAGGCCCCAGTGCGGATGCAGCCCAACGGCTGCGGGCCGCGCTGGGCGCCTATGGCTCGCTGCTGCTCCGGTGGATCGATTTCGTCAGCCATCACCCACCACCCGCCGCGCAGGCCGAGCACTGGCAGGTCAAGGTCGATGTGCTGACGGCCCTTGGGCTCGCCACTGTCAGCGATCCCGAGGTCCGCGCACAGCTGAGAATGCCCGATGGTACTCGGGTGCCACCACTGCTCTATTTCCCGGTGCTGGTGCCGCCGCAGACGGGGCTGGCGACCCACTGGGACGAGAGTACCGGGCCGACGGAGGCGATCCGGCGCAGTTTGCGCTGTCGCGATCACAGCGTCCGGGAACCGATCCGCGCCTGGCTCGAACGGGCGGGGCTAACAACACCTGAGCAGGCCGACTGCGTGCCTCACGAGCAGCAATGACTGAAGCCTGAGCGTTCCGGCGAAGATGCTCGTTTGACTGCCCCGCTCCAGCAACCCCCGATCAGGCTAGGTTCTGCGCCGAACCAGAGGGTCAGCCGGATCGACCCGAGGCGCCGTTCACCGTCACGATGGCAGGCCCCGCAAACCGACGCATGGGTATTCGCAGCGACCGCCAATGACTGGCCAGTTCATCCGGGTTGAAGTCGACGGCCGTACAGGCCAAGCGCGGGCTACAGACGAGTTGCTCCATGAACTGCCGCTCGGCGTATTGCAGCATGCTCCGGATGTCTGTCGCGATGGGTCCTGACCCGTCGAGTTTCAGTTGGGCCGGGGCGCCGTGGTAGATCGCGAGCACCTCCACCCCACGGCATTGATGCAGATACGCGAGGGGTGTCTCGATGTCGGCGCGACCAGCTACGCCATTGGCCCCGGCGGGCAGCTCGGCCTTGTCGTCGAGCAGGGTCAGGCCCGGCGACTCGCCGGAGATGACTAACACCCTACGAGTGGTTGTCGCGTCGTCCCAGTGGAGCGCGAAGGCACACTCATCGAGTGCCTCACCTAAAGCGTCGATGAAATCGCCCCCGGACGTACCGACAACCTCGCTTAGTGCCTTCCGCAAGGCATCCACGGTGAATGGCGTGAAGTGGCGGCGCACGTCCGGGTCCGGCGGGAAGAGGACGTAAGCGCTCTTAAGATCGTCCGCAAGAATGTCCGACAGCGGATGATCGCCGTAGGCGAGGACACGAAAGCGGGCGCGCGCCACGCCGTCCACCAGGGCAGCCGCCAGCACGGCCAGTTGATCGATATGCGCCTGCCAACCCGTGGCCGGGTCGGCGCCCTCTTGCCTGTGGCTGCGCAACAGCCGGGAGGTGCCGTCGAGCAGGATCGCCATGTCGATCGCCGCTGGCGCAGCGACCGGGGATAGGTAGTTGGCCGGGAGGGGCGCGCGCGCGGGCAGAATCAGGAGCCGCGTCCCTGCGTCCGCCTCGACGCGAATCCGGTTTGCCTCGTCGATGCGAAGCCACAACCGCCTCGATTCGCTGACCTCGTCACTGCGCGGGAACGGCACCTCGACCAGAAACCGCTGATGGCGCTCATCATCGTTCACGGCGAATTGCACGGGGCCGCTGCCCGGCAGCGCGGCCACAAGCACCACCGCACGCTCGCCCGGTGCTTCAAGGGAGAAGCTCAGATCGATGGGCTGGTAGGTCTGGCCGTCAAGGCCGGTGATGGTAATCATGCGTTATTGCCGCGTCGCTGCTGCCTGTTGATTCTGTTCGATCCGGCGCCGCCCGAAGCTGTGGATTCGATCCACGCCGGTAACCAACGTTGCCGGAGTGCACCGCCCCCACCAGAACCGTCGGACGCAGCGCTAGCGCAATCCAGGGAACTGGCCCTGTAACCACGAGCCCACCATCGCACCGAGCAATGCGCCGATGAAGGCCGCCAGTACCGCCCAGCGCGGTCCCCAGGCGCGGGTGGACGGCCTTGGCGAAGGCCGCGGGGCCGCGGTCGGCCCCCCGATGCCGGCGGCCAGTGTCGCCATGCTGGCCTCGATACGGTCGAGCCGCACGTCGATCGCCGGGCTCGCGAGGGTGACCAGCAACAACTGGCGCAGCTCCGGCGCGAACCCGTTCAATCGGTCGTACCAAGTCGCAAGGGCCTCCTCGGCGGCCATGGTTAAAGGTACCACGAGGTGTTCGCGGGCTCCAATGGGGACCGGTTCGGATGGCTGGACCGCGACGAAGCCATCCTCGTTCGGCGCGATCCGTAGCGCCCGCGCCGACGGCTGAGCAAACCCGGCGGAGGGCCAGAGCGTGACCGATGCCGCGGCACCTCGCGGGATAACCAAGAGCAACAGCAAAGGTCCGACGATCGCCTCGAGGGCGGCCGCCAGGTCCAGGATCACGGCCCGTTCGCTCGGATCACCGGAGAACAAGGCCACGCGCTCCGCGATCCCCTCAAGCAGCGGGGCGGCGGGCGGTTGCGGTGTGTAGCCGATCAACACCGCCGATACGGCAGGATCCTGACTCGCCGGCGTCGTAGCCAGGGTGAAGCGAAAGACCGCCGCATCCGCAATCCCCGGCGGCGAATAAAGGGTCAGCGGATCGTACATTGAAGCTGCTCCCACTGGCATTGCGCTCACATAGTAACCCAATTTTCGGATCGATGGCGGCGGGAGAGCCCTACCGCGCAACCGGGAGTCAGATTGAGCGGGCGAGGCCCGGCCCAGCGCCCGGATTCCAGGCAGTGGCGTGGGCATAGAGCAGCGCGTCGACGACGCTCATCCGCTCGCACGCGCGACGCCACGGAATACCCGTCAAAGCATTCGCCAGTCCACCGCGCAGGCTGGCGATCCAGCCGCGATCATCGCGCCAAGGCGCTGGTACGGACACGAGAAACAGCCTGCCGATCCCAGCGATCCCGAGAGTCGGCAACAGCACCGCTGCCATATGCACTGCGGCGATCTCGCTCGGGTACGCTTCGCCTGGCTGCGCATGACTCGGCGCGAGCAGCTCCGGACGCTGTTGAGCGGCCCTAAACAGGTCTTCCAGCAACAGGAGCGGTTCCTCGGGCATCGGGCTGCGGCGGTCGGCAAGCCGCGCGGCAAGCAACCGCAGCGGATGGGTGGTCAGCGAGCGCCGGATCGATGTGTTTGCGTCGTGTGCCCCGGTATCCTGCAGCAGGTCGGCGATCGGCGACCAGTCCAGACGACGGCCGATCGCGCCCGGTAACCTGGGCACCAGGGCGGCAAGGGTTCCCTCTGCGGCGAGATCCACCTCGTACCCAGCGTCAAGAAAGGCGGCCACATGGGTAAATCCCTGCTCGGCGAGACGCAGAGCGGCCCGACGCCTCGGGAATGACGCCGCGTTCGCCTCGGGCAAATCCGCTCCTTCGAGGGTCTCAAGGATCGGGCGGCAGGCGGTTGGCTCCTGGATGCGAGCGGCCACCCAGCGTCGCAGATCATGATGCCACGCCATCCGGGCCTCTGTCGGCAATTCTTCGGCCAGTGCCAGCACCTCCTTCGGGGCGTGCATGAGCGCCGAGACCAGCGAGCGTCGGCGCGCCGCCAGCGCGCGCTCCCGGCGTCGGCCACAGCGCGCGAGCAGGAGCGCCGATTCGTCCAGTGTGAGCGGGACTTGGCGTGCGGAAGGCCCGGTCGCGAGCCATCGCAGCATTGGTCCGGCAATTTCCTGTCCCGCGGCATGTTCGGCGATGAAGACCGCAACGTCCCCGAGATCGAACGGCATTTCGGCACCCTCGACGAGTTCCAGGAGGCGCGCCAAGGCGCCCGCGTTCGCACAGAGTCCCGCCAAGTCGGCGATCTGTTCCGGCTCGAAACAACGCACGCGCGGCCAGCCGTGGCTCCCCCTTTGGGGACGATCTACCCTTAGGCGCGGTAGGTCACCCTCATCAAGGCCCGGCTCGCGGACTACGGCCAGTGCCAGTCGCCAGCCCTCCAGCGTCGGCTGGGGCGCAGTCGCACTGTCCCAGACCGCCGCTTGTAGCCAGGCGACGGCGCACTGGCGCCGACTCTGGTCGTCAAGCTGGGTGTGCGCGATCCAGAAATCCCACAGGCCGGAAGCGATCAACCCTGTGATC
This sequence comes from Candidatus Thiodictyon syntrophicum, assembly GCF_002813775.1. NCBI lineage: Bacteria > Pseudomonadati > Pseudomonadota > Gammaproteobacteria > Chromatiales > Chromatiaceae > Thiodictyon > Candidatus Thiodictyon syntrophicum. The sequence goes on along the minus strand of NZ_CP020370.1, from coordinate 2,331,052 downwards.
GTCTCGTCCATCCGGCTCTCGCAGCGTTGATCGATGAACCTCACCAGTTGCGCCGCGCGGTCGCCGCTCTCAGGCAGTGCTCTCAAGAGCCCGAGCAGGCCAACGACCGACAGCGTCTCGGTCAGCCTTTCCTGATCCAGCAGGCGCGCGGCGATCACCGGATCAAGCGGGATGCGTAGATCACCGTCGGCACCGATCAGCATCCGCGCATCCATGGTCCGCCCGGACGCCGCGAGGAGCGCATCGACCATGGCAGGCCGGGACTCGTCATCGGCTTGTTCGAGTGCTCTTGCGAAGCAATCGCCCAAGGGCTCGACCTCGTCCGCGCTCTCCTCGGCAGCCGTGAGCAGATCCAGCAGTACCAAATAGGTCTGGGGCGACAGCGTCGGCACCACGGCGGTGATGAGTCTCCGTGCGACCCTCGCCAAGGTTCTCGGGTCGAGCGTTGCTGAAGACTGCAATCTGGCAACCAATTCGCCGATGAAGGGACACCATGCCGCTGCCGCCTCCGGCCGCACCGCGATGTCTTCGGCCAAGGCGAGCAACTCCTCAGAATCAGCGGAGCTCAGATAGAAGCTACCCCATCCCGAAAGATCAAGGATGCCCGTCCCGACGGACTGCAGCAGCGTCGGCAGCCAGGCTTTCGCGCGCGCATTTTGCACCACGGCGGGTCCAACACTCGGGTGTACCGCGAGAAAGGTCCCGAGTACCCCGGACAGGATCAACGCATCCGGAGGCGCAATTCCGAAAATGGCGTCAAGATCGGTACCTGCCACCAACTTGCGCCGCAGCTCGGCCCCGATCAGCGCTGGCCGGTGGATCGCCAGTGCAAGCAGGCGTTGCGGTGCTACTGCTTGCGGTGCTGCATCAATCTGCCACCCATGCTCGATGAGAACCTGTTCCAACACCGACTGTAGTCGGCGCGCGCCGGGATTCAGGCTTGACGGCTCCAACAATACGAAATCCCCAAGCGCGGCAGCAGGGAAACGTCGCCATTCCGCGACGCTCACCAGCTGTTCCCACGGTATTGCCGCATCGGCAAGGGCAGCATTGAAGATGACGACCCGGAACAGCCCTTCCAGATTGCGCTGATCATCACGTCGCAGCCCCTCGGCCAGACGGTAGCAAAGCGGCAGATTTCTGGTCTGGGCTGCCCAGTCCGTGCATTGGTCGGCATTGCCCCAGTCGCAGCGGTTCCCATAGGCCAGGAGGCCCGTCGGCAGCGTCAGCGTTTGCTCAATGAGCGCCTGGGAATAGGCGAGGACGTCGGGGCGCAGCTGTTGTTGGAACCGTGGCATCCCGTCGGCATCGGCGATGAATACCGACTTATCGGCTGCAAGCGCGGAACGCGCGAGGTGCTCCGGAATGGCAATCAGTCCCGCGCGCTCCCGGCGGATGAACAGCCCAGGGACCAGCGTGAAAAGGCGAAGGCGCAATGACATTTTCCATGTTCTTGGCAAGGCCGCGCGTGCGACCAGGATCAGTCGCTGGAGATCGGCATCTGCCCTGAGTTGGGCGGGCTCGGCCGCAACCGCCAGCACCCGACCTTCCTCGCGTGCTTGCAGCAGACAGGCCAGCAGAGAAATCGCAGCACGACGCCGGGTTCTGAGGATGGTCAGGGTATCCGAGTCGGGCCAAGTACCCTCATCGGTCACGTTTGCCGGCGCCTGGTCGTCCAGCGGAAAGGCTCCGGACTGTCCGATCAACACGCCCGGATCGCAGCCCGGCCCGATCGCTTCCCGCAGCCAGAGCCGCAGATGCGCGCGCGTCGATGGGTGTTCATCGCCAGCGACCCACCGCCCGATCCGTGCAATGCAGAAGAAGTCCCGCCACTCGAAACACGACCAGATGTCCTGATTGTGTAAGCTGTTGGAGTCAGCCGCGGGCAACTCCTCGTAAGTAAGCCATAACGTCAACTCCCGCAGCCAGCCCTGTTCGGCGGCCAGCGGTGTTTCAGCGCGCAATATGCACATGCCGCCGGAATGTTGCGGTGCAACATCAAGGATGGCCGAGACTCCGGGCGTTGGTAAAAGCATCGACGCATGGCCAAGTCGCAAGCACCGTAGGCCGATTATACCGCGCGCCTGCTGGCCGGTGCAGCCAGATCGAAGGAGTGGTTCTTGACCAAAACCGCCGAAAATATGCACTAAACCGCGCCCAGCGCGGGATACGTAGGAACTTGCGCAACACACTGCCCCGCCGCGCTGGACCCTCAAGCGCCTCGTGGCCTGGATCGAGACGCGCCTTCAGCGCTGCGTCAGTCGTGAAACGGTCCGTCAGGCGCTCAAACGGCTGGGGTTCTCCTGGAAGAAGGCCAAGGCGCTGCTCAACCGGGCCACGACCGCCGCCCGCGAAGCGTTCGTCGCGCAACTCCAGACCCTCCTGCAGCGCACCTTAGGGCCAGAGAGCCCCCGCTGCTGATCTATCTCGACGAAACGCACATCCATCAGGAGGCGGATCTGGGCTATGGTTGGGCGCCTCTGGACGAAAACGACGCTCGATCCGGAGGAAGAAAAATTACGCATTCCGGCCTAGGCGAGGTTTAACCTACTAACGTACTTCTTATTCGCGCGGGCAGCGCGGCGATGACAATCTCGTCCGCGCGCCCCGCCCCCGGCGGGGCAAAGCGGATACCGCCCGGCGGCAGGCGCAGGTCTCCCCCCAGGTCCAGGGTCAGGCCACCGTCCGGGGTGCGGGCCAGACGCAGGTCCAACCGGCCGTAGGCGGTCGGCAGCCCGGACACAGCCACCGGACCCGCCGCCAGCCAGGTCTCGGGGATGCCGGCTGCGACCACCAGTGACTGGTCCGCCCCCCGTTCATAGGCGAACAGGTCGCGGAAGACCAGGGCGTATTCGGCGCCGATCCAGGCGTGGGGCAGGTCGCCCTGGTGACCGGGGGCGCGCGGGTCGTGCCAGGCGATCTCGGGCCACTGATTCCAGGCCGGCGGGCGGCGCTCGGCCAGGTGGAAGTCCAGCAGTTCATGCGCCTCGCGCCGCCAGCCCAGGCGCACCAGGGCACCGATGATGCGGATCTCATAGGGCGTGTAGTTGGTCCAGGGCGCCCCGCCGCCGTGCATGGCGCGAAAGCGTTCCAGGAAGCGCTCAAAGGTGCGGGCGCGGGGCGCGGCCGGCAGCGCGTCGAACTCATCGATCAGGGTCAGGGCATTGGCCACCGCGGTGGGGTCCGGGTCCGCCCACTCCACCGAGCCGGGCAGGAAGTCGATCCCGCGGGTGGCCATGGTCAACGCGATCGACTCAAGCAGCGTCGCGCGAAAATCGTCCGCCAGGGCGGCAAGCCGCGCCGCCTCGGCCCCTTCACCCAGGGCCTGCGCCAGGAAGGCCGCGTCCTTGCAGCCGCGCAGCGTCCAGAAGTCGTCCCAATAGGAATGCACCGGCTGGGCCAGATAGCCCTCGTGGCTGACCGACTCCGGCAGGAGGCCGAAGCAGGTGCGGTGCTCGCCTACGCGGTGGTCGGCGGTCAGGCGCTGGGCGCGCAACTGCTCGATGAAACCGATCGCCCGCTGCACCTGGGGCCAGAGGTCGCGCGCCAGGCCCAGGTCGCCGGTGAAGCGGTAACAGTCGGCGACGGCAAAGACGAACTCACCGTGACTGTCGTGCTCCGCCAGCCAGTCCACCCCGGTGCGGTCCACGCAGCAGGGGACATTGCCGTCCTCGCGCTGGAACTGGGCATACCAGCGGATGAAGGCGACCGCCGCCGCGGGACAACCCAGGCGCGCCAGGGCGGCGCCCATGACGGCACCGTCGCGGATCCAGGAGCGGGTATAGCGGCGCGGCCCCGGCTGCAGGGCGGGCCCGTCGCGGTTGATCAGGATATGGGCAATCGCGGTCTTGCAGGCGCGCGCGGCCGCCGCGGCCGGCTCCGGCAGGTCGAAACGGACCTGACCCAGGGTCTGCGACCATTGCCGCACCGCACGCGCGAATTCATCGGCCCCGCACAGGCCCTCCGGCACGCGCCGCCCCAGGGTGCCGGGGGCGACCGTGCCGAAGGGCGCGACCAGGTACAGGTCCACCTGGGCCCCCGCGGCCAGGTCCAGATCGAAGCCCAAGGCCCCGGAGGCAAAGCCGACGGGGTCCTCGATCGCCACCGCGGCGGGCAGCACCCCGCACGCCAGGTAGTCGGTAATCGGACCCTGGTCGAAGGGGACCACCCCGACCCCGCCCACCGGCCCCAGGGGCACCAGTGCCTGGTTGCCGTTCACCCACAGTGCGCGCTGCGCGAAGACCAGCGAGCGCACCTCGCTGGGGCCGCCAAGCGCCTGGTGGGCCTGCCAGGGGGGCGTGACCTGGAAGGGCCGCACCGCGGCGAAGAGGGTGAGGGTCCGGCCGCTCTGACCCTGGTTCGCCACCCGGTAGCGGATGAAGAGGTGCCGGTCCCCGCGCTGGTCGGTGGCGAAGACCGTGGTGGTCAAGACCACCTCACCGCAATCCCAGTGGGTCGAGGGGATCGGCAACTCCCCCTGCTCCAGGCTTTGGGTGATGGTGCAGTCGGCCCAGGTGATCAGCCGGCCGTCCAGATAGAGAAAGGGCTCCAGGCTGCAACTGCCCTCGTCCAGCTCCACCAGGCCATCCTCGTTGCAGAGCGCGGGGACCGCGCCGTCGGGGATGTCCACCGGGGTCCAGTAGGTCTGTTCGCGATAGAGCCAGCGGGGATAGTGGCCCCGGGGGGCGCGCCGGGCGATGGTGTGAAACCAGTCACCGCGGCTGCGCGAGGCGTCGTAGGGCAGGACTTCGACACAGTGCAGCCCCGGCAGCGGGGCGCCCTCCCCGGCGCGCAGGTCCAGGCGCAGGAGGCGCGACTCGCCCTGGGGCAGATAGACCAGGCTCTCGGTCCCGGCCGCACCGCTCGCCTCATGCAGGGTCCGCCAACTGGTCCCGTCGTCGCTGGCCTGGACCTCGAAGGCACAGCCCTGGGCGTCGGGGGCCCAGCGCAGGGCCAGGCCGCCGTATTCGCGCGACTCATGGAAGTCGATGGTCAGCCAGCTCGCCCGCGCGCTCGGCGACGGCCGCCAGTGGGTGTCCGCGCCCAGGTCCATAACCTCTTCCGGCGGGTGCCCGGGCAGGTGGCAGAGGGCCGTGACCAGCGGCGGCCGCTCCAGGGTGCGGTCGACCAGGGACAGGTTGCTGAGCCAGACCGTCCCGCAGCCACCCGGACCGGCCACGATGGCGAACTCGATGGCACCGATCTCCCGGGGCGATCCGCCGCCGGCCGGCCCCCAGGCGTAGTCGATCTCCCGACCCTTGATGTCGAGCGTGCGCCAGGTGGGGGCGAAGGCGCACTTGGGCTCGCGATAGCGCCAGACATTGGCATTGCCGGGGTCGGCCAGCTTGAACTCGAAGGCGTTGGCGGGGGCCTCGGCGCGCAGGTCGAAGTGGAAGGCGAAGGCGTCCGGCAGGGTCAGGGCCAGGGTGCGGCGCGCGACCACGAAGCCGCCGCCGCCGCGGAAGTCGAAATCCAGCCGCAGGGCCGGACCCCGGGGCCCGGGCTCGGTGGTGATGGTGAGTCGGGCCTCGCCCGCGGCGACCGCCAGCCACCCGGCGGGATCGGCGAAAACGTCGAGAACCCGGACCTGCATCGTGACGACTCCTGATCAATTGTTATGGAATGTTATCAAGTTAGCGGGGACTGATGAGCGCCGGGCGGCGCTGATCCAGCGTCGGTGGTCGCAGGCCCGGCCGGTCGAAGTCCCTTGAGGCTGGTCCGGGGCGCAAGGGTATACTGGCGCCCGCCGGGTGTCATCGCTCGCTGTTGCCGCAACCCGCCGACCGCGACACCTCCAGGGCCCGGCGGCACGAGACCGCCCGCCCGGACGCCCGCCCTCCCCAGCAAGATAATACCCAGTGATGAAACCGATCCGCATGTCGCTCAGCAAAAACGCCTGGCCCCGCTTCTGGGGCATGATCACCGCCCTGGCACGCTCCGAGGTCGGCCCCCAGGCCAAACTGTTTGCCGCCCTCCTGGTGGTCTTCCTGCTCAGCATCAGCGCCCTGAACGTCATCAACAGCTACGTGGGCCGCGACTTCATGACGGCGATCGAAAGCAAGGAGATGGGCACCTTCGTCAAGTATGCACTGCTCTACCTCATCGTCTTCGCCGTCTCGACCATGGTCGCGGTCTTTCACCGCTACTGCGAGGAGCGGCTCGGGCTGCTGTGGCGCAAGTGGCTGACCGCGCGGGCGATCGACAAATACACGGGCGATCACATCTATTTCAAGATGAACGCCTATGGTGACCTGAAGAATCCGGATCAGCGCATCTCCGAGGACATCCGCTCCCTGACCGCGACGACACTGTCGTTCGTGCTGATGTTCCTGAACGCCACCATTACGGTGATTGCCTTCGCCGGCGTCATGTGGTCCATCAGCCCGCTCCTGCTGCTGGTGACGATCCTCTACGCCGCGGCGGGGTCGCTCTTTTCCTATTTCCTCGGGCGGCCCCTGATCCAGCTCAATTATGACCAGTCGGACAAGGAGGCCAACTTCCGCGCCCGCCTGCTGCATGTGCGCGAGCACGCGGAGGCCATCGCCCTGGTGCGTCAGGAGGACCGGCTGCGGGATCGCCTGCACGACCGTCTGGACCAGTTGATCGCGAATTTCAGGCGCATCATCGATGTCAATCGCAATCTTGGATTCTTCACCACCGGCTACAATTATCTGATCCAGATCATCCCGGCCCTGCTGGTCGCGCCCCTGTTCATCAGCGGCCAGGCCGAATTCGGGGTCATCACCCAATCGGCCATGGCCTTCGGCCACCTGATCGGGGCCTTTTCACTGATCGTCACCCAGTTCCAGTCGATCTCCGCCTATAGCGCCGTCATCGTGCGCCTGTCGGCGCTGGCCAACGCCATGCAGGTGGCCGCGGACACCGCCTCCCCGGCCATCACCTATTGCTCCGATTGCGGGCTGATCGCCTTCGACCGCCTGACGCTGAAGTCGCCGCGCAGCGGGCGCCATCTGATCAAGGACCTGACCGTCTCGATCCCGGCCGGTACCCACGTCCTGATCCGGGTCGCCGACGACTCGGCCCGCACCGCCCTGTTCCGGGCCACCGCAAGCCTCTGGAGCGGCGGCGAGGGCGAGATCACGCGCCCCGATCCGGGCGATCTGCTGTTCCTGCCCGAGCGCCCCTATGTCCCGCCCGGGACCCTGCGGGAGGTGCTCTTGCCGGCCGCGACTGAACGCCACCCCGCCGACCAATCCACCCACGCCGCCCGCGCCGAGGCGGCCGGCAAGGCGAAGGCCGGCAGCGGGCGGCGCTTCTCCGACGAGGGCATCCTCACCACCCTGCGGCGGCTCAAACTGGTGGCGGCGATCGAGCGCGCCGGGGGACTGGACAACGAGAAGGGCTGGGGCGAACTCCTGTCGCTGGGCGAGCAACAGGTACTCGCCTTCGCCCGGGTGCTGTTGGCCGAACCCGCCTTCGTCTTTCTGGACCACCCCTCGCGCGCACTCACTGAAGGACAGGTCGATGAACTGCTGCACCTGCTGCGCGAACGCGGCATTACCTATGTCACCCTGGGTGAAGAGGACGACGACACGACCATGTATGACCAATTGCTCACCATCCATCGCGACGGCCACTGGACCCTGGTGCCGCTCCCGGGCAAGGCCGCGGACGGGGAGCGCCTGATCCAGGCTTAGTTGGGAAGAGGATTAGCCGCAAATGAACGCAAATGAGCGCAAATTAAGAGGGGCCAGCGCAAGCAACCGGCTCCGGAGGCTGGTCCGGCGCCACGCAGCCAAGCCGTGAACGGCAATCCCCGTTAATCCAATCCAGTCATTTCTTCTTATTTGCGTTAATTTGCGTTCATTTGCGGCCAACTCTTCTTTCTTGGTTGCACGGGGCTCCAATGTCACACGACCTGACCTTTCCCACCGGCTTCCTCTGGGGCGCCGCCACCTCCGCCTACCAGATCGAGGGCTCGCCGCTCGCCGACGGGGCCGGCGCATGCATCTGGCAGGGGTTCAGCCACACCCCGGGGCGCACGGTCAACGGCGACACCGGCGACCTCGCGTGCGACCATTACCGCCGCTCGCACACCGATCTTGACCTGATGGCCGAACTGGGGCTCAACGCCTACCGGTTCAGCGTCGCCTGGGGGCGGGTCCTGCCGAATGGGACGGGGCGGGTCAACGCCGCCGGCCTGGATTTCTACCAGCGCCTGGTCGACGGGCTATTGGAGCGCGGTATCGCGCCCATGCTCACCCTTTACCACTGGGACCTGCCCGAGGCCCTGCAGGCGCGCGGCGGCTGGGTCAACCCCGACAGCCCCCGATGGTTCGCCGACTATGCGGCGACCCTCTACGAGGCCCTGGACGACCGGGTAGGCCTGTGGGTGACGCTCAACGAGCCCTGGGTCAGCACCGTCCTGGGCTATCTGACCGGCGAGCACGCCCCCGGACGCCGCACCCTGCACGAACCGCCGCTGGTCGCACACCATCAACTCTGTGCCCACGCCGCCGCCGTCGCCGCCTATCGGGATCTCGGCCGTCACCAGATCGGGATCAGCCTCAACCTGGAGCCCCAGGCGCCGGCCACCGACGAACCCGCCGATCAGGAGGCGGCCAGGCGCCGCCATCACTTCATCAACCGGTGGTTCCTGGACCCCCTGTTGCTGGGGCAGTACCCGGACCAACTGACGGCAATCTTCGGTTCCGACTGGCCGCGCTTCCCACCCGAGGACCTGGCGCGGATCAGCGCCCCCCTGGACTTCCTGGGAGTGAACTATTACTCGCGCGGCCTGGTCCGCCACGACCCGACCGACCTGCCCCTCCAGGCCCGGCGCCTCACCCGTACCGACCGCCCCCGCACCGCCATGGACTGGGAGGTCTACCCGCAAGGCCTGACCGAGACCCTGGTCTGGATCAAAGAGCGCTACGGCGACCTGCCGCTCTACATCACCGAGAGCGGCGCCGCCTTCGACGACCCGGAACCGACGAAGGGCCAGGTCCATGACCCGCGGCGGGTCGACTACCTGCGCGACCACCTGGCCGCCGCCCACGCCGCCCTGGAACAAGGGGTAGACCTGCGCGGCTATTTCGCCTGGTCCCTGCTCGACAACTTCGAGTGGGCCGAAGGTTATGCCAAGCGCTTCGGTCTGATCCATGTCGACCGCATTACCCAGAAACGCACGCTCAAGGACAGCGCGCGGTTCTACCGGGAGTTCATTCGGGAAGCGGGGGGCTAAGGCGGCCGGGCGCCATGCCCACGCACTCGTGACGCCGGTTCAGCGATGCCGGACGGGGCTTTGACCCGTCCGCAACGTTTTCTCCGAACTCACAGGTTCGCGACGCGGATCGGCAACGGAATAAGCAGTCGGGACGGGGCGAAGTGGCCGTCCCGCGGAGGGGTTTGAAACTTTAGTTGCCGAAGGCGCATCACCGGGCGCTGGTGGTTCTGGATTGGGTAAGTTAAGTTCGTCCGCCCTCGACCGAGAGCAAGGACCGCAAGGTCAAGATGCCGATCTACGCACAGTTTGGCGTCCCCCACGCCTGGCTGATCGACCCCGTCGCGCACACTCCGCAAGCCCACGCCTTGGAAGCAGGCGCCTGGGTCGAGATAGTCGGTCGGGCTTATCTCAGTGCCATTCAAACCGGGCCCCTTTTTTCCCTCGGTCGAGGCCCTCAATGGCGCGGCCGACGCCTTAAGCCCGCAGCCGCTCCCAACCCGTACTCCGCGGCCGAGCGGGTCGGTCGAGCGCGAGCCGCAACCCACCCGATCGGCCCGGGCGCTAAACTACGTTGTAGAACTTCACGTCCAAGCCCCTGTCTCCATAACGTCTGCGCCATGTCGAAATAGTGTAGTTCTGAACCCAAAGCGCCTTGCTGGATGAGTTTGAATAGACAAGCCCACCCTTGCCTAAGATACCTACATGGCCAACTACACGCCCTTCAGTCGGCGAAATGATGATTGAACCCGCGGTCGCATCGGATTCCGGGATGCGGTCCCCTTTTCCGTTCCTGAGCGCAACGTCCATATTGGCGGTTGACAGCCCGCCGCCAACGGGCCGACCGAGCGCATCATTGACCACGCGGTTGACTGCCCAGGCGCAGGCCAGTTTCCCGTTCTGGGTGCCGCTTGCCTGCTTGGAACTGAGTTTGTTCTCATGCTGCAAGGCGCTCGCGTGGATGCGTTGATGGTTGGTCTGACCGGCAGCACGGGTGATTACTGGGCGGTTGCCGAGCGCGCGTCGCATGGCCCGTTCGAGGTCCGCCGGAAACTCTTCGCCCAAACTGGCGAGCGGAGAATCAAATTCGGCGGCGGCGCGCGCGCCGCGAGCGGTGTTCGCGATTTCGGAGCCGACAATCTGCTCAGCGAGTTCATCGATATTCTCGGCCGGGACGGTGGCGGCGGAAAGGGGGAAGACCGTGGTGTCGGCAGCCAGGATCTGGACCGTGCCGTCCTGTGCAGCAAAGACCAGGTATGAGCCGCCGGACTCGTCATCGTTCTGCCCAACGATGAGATAGTCCCCGAGCGGTGCCTTGGATACCGCAAGCAACTCGGTGGTGGCCTCCGGGTCCTGCGACAGCAGCGCCTGCAGTTGTGGGTAATCCGTAAGATTTTGCATCTGATTCATGCCTCTTGGTCGTGTTGCCATGGGTGATGAGAGCGAATCTCCCCAACCTGCTGCATGTGCACCGCCTCATCAGTGTCGCGAACGCTCTTCTTGGACCCGCCCTCGCCCCGGATATGGACGTAGACGGCGTTATCAAGTGCGCGGGACATCGCGGCAACCGTGAGGAAATAGAGGGAAGACTGCGCTCGCGGTTGTCCACCCGAAGGCCGGAATGATCAGCGAGGGCCACAAGACCTTGCCGCCCGGTGGCCGGTGCGGCAGCGACAGTTGCCTGCTCAAGGGTGCAAACAGAGGTACTGCCAGAACACCGCAGCCCCAGCTAACGCGGTGATCTCCAGCGGGATCAGGAAACCGTCGGCCGGCGATAGTCACGCCGGGACATCACCGCCGGCCCGCGCACAGTTCCGTTGTGCCAGCGCGACCGCAATCATCTCCTGGACCGCATTACCGGCCCCGGCCAGCCGCAAGGCCAGCCGACCGCTGACCGCCTTGAGTGCATCCAGCAGGTAGGTGCAATTGCGGGGGCTGGCGGACAGGCCCATCTCGCCCAAGGCGCCGTCCAGCAGATTGACCACCTCGTCGAAGCTGCTGGTGGAGGTGATCAACTGCATGAATCCCAGGTCGTCGCGTTCCGGTACGCAGGATGTGCGCGTGCAGCCCCACCTGACGCTTGGTCAGGATGCCGGTGACCGCGTGCTTCTCCCCGTCCGGGTTGGGAGGGATGAAGCTCAACCAGTGTGGTGTGGGCGCGGCCTGAAATGTCCGGCTTGGCATCAGCGTCAGCCCGTGGGCCTCCAGTACCCCATCGGCCGGCAGTGCGGCCTGATTGCGGCACTCCACGCGCGAGGCGAAGCAATCGAAGGCGATTGAGACATGGGCGGGAGTCGTGGGCCTGGAGTCGGCCCGGCGCGCCCAGCGCAGCCGCGGCAGGGTCACGCCGCCCGGTCGCGTCACGCTTTCCAGCAACCAACGATCGGCCTCCGGTACCGAGCCCGCGCCGCTGCGCCGACGCTCGGCGGTGGCAGCCAGGAAGCGCCCCGTCTGGGTGCTGGTCTGACCGGTGCCTGGAAAGCGGTCGAGTCCCTGACACAACCGGTTGACCAGCGGGCCCCGCGAGCCGGCCGTTTCCACCGGTTCCCACCTTGGTATTGCTTGATCCGATGGCGCTCACCATATTCGACGTCGCGCATAGCACTGACGAGGAGCGCTGGTTTACCCTTGGCGCCACGACGCGCCGCAGATTCCTGGCGGTTTCTCACACCTATCTGTGCGAACCTGGGGAGAGCGTCTTGGTCCGCATCATCTCCGCCCGAGAAGCCACACGCCGCGAACGGCAACAGTACCAGAACGAGCCGCGATAGGTGAGCCATGTCAAGCCAAATAGACGACACCAACGACGAGATGCCTGCAGAGATCGATTTCTCCGGGGCGCAGCGTGGGAAGTTCTTTCGGGAAGGCGCGGTTCTTAGACTTCCGGTGTATCTGGATGCGGAAGTCCAGAGTTATCTGACGGCTCGGGCGGATGCCAAGGGCGTTCCTTTTGATCGTCTGGTTAATGACCTGCTTAAGAAGGATATCGAGCTGATCGAGGCGGCACGATAGCTTGTGTTGCGCCAACAGCGGGCGCCTTGGCCGCACTATGATCAACTGACCTTCAAGAAAGTCTGCCATCGTGTCTCTCTGGGCTACGCTTCTACCTCGCCTTTGTGGCGCCTTAATCTCTGGATAGCTGAAACATGTACCTCGCAGACGTCTTCAATTCGATGGCGCTCTTTCAGCATACCGGAGGACTTCTTGCGAAAGCGGACACTGCGACTGATTCGAATACTCAACGCGCGATCCAGACCATGCTGCAGCAGCGCTTACACGACACTTGTGCACATTGAGCAAAGCAAGGCCATCCGCGATGCAGCCATTCTTCAATTCGGCCGTATGATGCCATACGTCGTGGGGGCGCCGACTCACAATCGTTCGGGGATAAAGGCGCAGAGTTGACTAATGCGTCCGCGAAGTCGTCTCGGAGGCTCTTGGCAGTGAACTCAGGGGGTGATACTTGCGCCTGAGACAGTGCGTCTTCCCCAAGTTTCATCGCTCAGTCAGGTCCACTTGTCGCGGGTCGCAAATTCCAGGCAGCGACGCTTGATAAAGGTCGAGAGTCCTGGACTCCTCATACGCCGGAGACTGCGCAATCTGGAATCCTAATTCGCGGCAGTGGGCCTCCGCTGCCCTTGAATACGCTGCCAGATCGTTGTGAAAACGTTCTGCAAGCTGCTCGCGAATGGTATGTAGTTCGGCGACAATCGGGTCTCGCCAGACGGGGGTGACGGTCATTGCAAGGTCTCCATCAGCCCAAACGGCGTTACCAACTCGTCTTGATGCCAGTCCGGCGATTCCATCTCTGAATCACTTTTCAACAGAGAAGCCCAGATCGCCTCCATAACCTGCATAGGCTCTGCGACGCTCATGCCTTCGATGTCGGTCGTGTTCATATCTACAACCCGGCGCATGAAGCTAGCCTTTGGAGACGCATGGTGGTGCCAAACGGCGCGGCGATCGGTTGGGAGCGCCGCACGGCGAACGCTTAACGGCACTGGCCCCTAGGATGCGCTCAGCAGCGACGCATCTCAAGGTGTCCAACTCGCGGGGCTCTTGGGCCGAGTCGGCTGGTATAGGGGAAGGTCCCGCCGCGGGCCGCCTCGCCGGCAAGGGCTACGGTGTCGTAGTCGGTGAGGACGAGTGTCCCGCCCTGGACGATCAGATTCTTGGGCTTGTAGGCGAGGATCGCGGCCTCGCCGTCGGCGGCATCGCGTACCAGCTTGGCGACATAGGTGCCGAACTTCTCATCGGAATGGGCATCGAGTTCGACTACCTTGAAGGTCAGACCGATGCCGCCCTTGCCCAGCAACCGGCCGACGATCTTGTAGCGGGACTGCTGGAAGTCGACCACCGTGTCCTCGTCCCAGTAATCGGCGGGCGGGAGGCTGGGCGGAGCGGCCGGGGCCTCGGCCGGGGCCAGGTCGGCGAGGGCCTGGGCCAGGTCGTCGAGGGGCGGGCGGTCGCTCGGATTGGGGGCGCAGCCCAGTTCCAGGATTCCGCGGACCTGGTCGGCCAGCTGCTCGCCGGGCTCGAACAGGGTGAGTAGGGAGGCGGCCTGGGCATAGGCGAGCCGGGCGGGCAGGTCGCAACCGCTATCCTTGCGCCGCTCGGACAGGGTCGGTGCGGCCGGGTCGACCAGGGAATAGAAGACCAACTCGCCGGGATAGCCCTCGGCCTCCTGGAACGAGTCCAGGACGAAGACGCCAGGCGGGCCGATGACGACGGCGTCGATCTCGTCGGAGCGGACGCTGGGGTGCTGGGCGTGATTGAGGTTGGAAAGGATGATCCAGTCGCCGGGGGCGGCCTGGAGCTTGGCGAACAGCCGCGCGCAGGCGAGGCGCTCGCTTTCGTTGACGAAGGTGCCGCAGAGGATGTGACGGACCATTACTGTGCTGCCCTTGTTTTCGTTCTTTCCCTTCAATCCTGGACTAGATTGCCGACGAGGATCAAGCCTATCAGGGCGCTAAGGATTGGGCAAGAATCCGCCGACGCGGGTGCTCGTTCTGACGGGGCTGTCACAGGTCCGCGACAACCAGTGCCGCGCCATCGCCATCGCCATCGGTTCCAAGGGCTGCGGCGGCCCGGCGGCTTACCTGCTTGGAATCATAGCAAAATCACGGGCAACTGCTAGAATCGCGTAGAGCGAATCCGGCCACTGTCAGCGCCGGTCGCGGGGCACCCAGTGAGCGATCAACCGAATCCATCGAGGTCGATATGCACCTGCCAAGACCGCCGCGGTCCTTACCGCACATCGCCATGGCCCTTGCCTTGGTCATCCTCGGCACTGCCCCGAGCGGCGGCAGCCGCGCCGCCGCGGGGCCCGCCGCGGCACCGCCAGGCTCGTCGGCCGCCACGACGACCATCGACGGTCGCCAACTCCCGCCGCCGCCGGCGTTTCACGGCCGCATCGAGCGCAACGCCTTGCAGTCCGAGCCCTACTGGCCGGCGCGTATAGTCCCGCCCAAGGGCGCGCCCAATGTGCTCCTGATCATGACCGATGATGTCGGCTTCGGTGCCCCGTCCACCTTCGGCGGCGTCATCCCCACCCCCGCACTCGAGCGTATCGCCGCCAACGGCCTGCGCTACACCAACTTTCACTCCACTGCACTGTGCTCGCCGACGCGTGCCGCGCTGCTCACCGGGCGCAATCACCACTCGGTCGGCACCGGCGTGATTACGGAACAGGCGACGGGCTATCCCGGCTATGACAGCATCATCCCCAGGACAGTCCCGGCTTCAACCTGATCACCGCAATGGCCGACGAGGCGATCACCTATATGAAGCGCGTCGACAACCTGGCGCCGGACCAGCCGTTCTTCGTCTACTATGTCCCCGGCGCGGCGCACGCACCGCATCATGCCACGCCGGAATGGATCACGAAGGCGACGCAGCTCAAGCTCTTCGACCAAGGCTGGAACAGGCTGCGCGAGCAGATCTTCGCAAACCAACAGCGGCTAGGCGTCATCCCGCAGAACGCGAGACTCACCCCTTGGCCCAAGGACCTGTTGAAGGACTGGGAGGCGCTCTCGGCCGACGAGCAGCGGCTCTTCATCCGTCAGGCCGAGGTCTATGCCGCCTATTTGATGTATGCGGACCACGAGATCGGCCGCGTGATCCAGGCGGTCGATGACTTGGGCCGGCTCGACAATACCCTGATCATCTACATCAGCGGCGACAACGGCAGCAGCGCCGAGGGGACCATGGTCGGCACCCCGAACGAGGTCGCGACCTTCAATGGTGTCGAGATCCCGGTCGGGGTCCAACTCGCGCGCTTCTATGACCTATGGGGGTCCGACAAGACCTATCCACACATGGCCGCCCCCTGGGCCTGGGCCTTCAGTACGCCCTTCTCCTGGACCAAGCAGATCGCGTCGCACTTCGGCGGCACCCGGCAGGGTATGGCGATCTCCTGGCCGGCCGTGATCAAGGACCATGGCAGTATTCGCGGCCAGTTCCACCATGTGATCGATGTGACGCCGACGATCCTGGAAACGGCCGGGGTCCGCGCGCCCGAGGTGGTCGACGGCATCAAACAGAGCCCGATCGAGGGGGTCAGCATGAGGTATGGCTTCGACGCGCGCAATGCCGCGGCGCCGTCCCCGCACCAGACCCAGTATTTCGAGATGATGGGCGACCGCGCCCTCTACCATGACGGCTGGATGGCCGGCACGGCGGTCGTGCGTCCGCCCTGGGACCTGCTGTCGCCCGCCAGAGACCCCTTGGCTTTCCCCTGGGAACTCTACGACCTGCGCCATGACTGGACCCAATCCGAGAATGTCGCCGACCGGCATCGCGACAAGCTCAAGGAGTTACAGGGCATGTTCTGGGAGGAGGCGCAACGGCACCAGGTGCTCCCGCTGGACTCGAGCTTCCTCACCCGGGGCGGCACCCTGCGGCCCAGCCCCACCGCCGGCCGCGACACCTTCACCTGGACCGGCGAACTCACCGGAACGCCGATGGGTGCCGCGCCTGGGATACTCAATGCGTCTTACAACCTCAAGGCCGAGATCGAGGTCCCGCAAGGCGGGGCCGAGGGCATGCTCATCACCCAGGGCGGGCGCTTCGGCGGCTTCGGCTTCTATCTGCTCAAGGGCCGCCCGGTTTTCCTGTGGAACCTGGTCGACATGAAGCGGGTGCGCTGGGAGGGCGGCGAGCCGCTCGCGCCCGGCAGACACATACTCGAATTCGATTTCCAATATGACGGTCTGGGGCAGGCGACCCTCGCCTTCAATAGCGTCAGCGGGATCGGGCGCGGCGGCACCGGCGTGCTCAAGGTGGACGGCCGCGAGCTGGCCGTCCAGAGGATGGATAAAACCCTGCCGCTAACGATGCAGTGGGATGAGAATCTCGATGTCGGCGCCGACACCGGCACCGGGGTCGACGACGGGGACTATCAGGTGCCGTTCCGCTTCAGCGGTACCCTGGAGCGGCTCACGCTGCGCATCGACCAGCCCAAGCTGACGCCGGAGGACGAACGGACACTGATGGAGGCCCAGCGCAAGATGGAGACCCGCGAGTAGCGTCCACTGCCTGCCCACAGGCAAGCATTTACGTGGCTTGGCCCCGGGAACACTGCACCCGTGTCGCTGGCGGCCTGCTTGCGCCGCTGTCCAGCGACCACCCGCTCCCCGTGGTTCGCATAGCGACTCGCGCCCGCAGTGCAAGCAGAAATCGACGCTTCATTGTCATAGATCCTGTTCGAGCAATTGCCCGTTTTCCTTGAGCCACCCCTTCGCCTTGTCCATCTGTACCACCGCGATCCGCACGATACTCCAGAATCGCGGGGTATGGTTGGGCTCGATCAGGTGGGCCAGTTCATGGGCGATCACGTAGTCGATCACGAAGAGCGGCGCCTTGATCAGCCGCCAGTTGAAATTGAGATTGCCGCCCGGGGTACAGGAGCCCCAGCGGTAATGTCCGTCGGTGATCTTGGCCTCTTCATACGCAACGCCCAGTGCCTGCGCCTGTTTGCGCACCCGTGGGAGTATGAGCCCCCGGGCGCGCGCCTGGAGCCACTCCCGAAAGACCTCGGTACGACCGGCGGCGCGCGCCCTGGGGATGATGAAGCGATTGCGAAACTCGATGGCGAAACCCTCCCGCTCGACGATCTCGATCAGGTAATGCCGCCCCAGATACAAGAGCGATTCGCCCGACACCAGTTCAGTCCCCGGTGGGTGGGTCCGCGTCTGGGTCTTCTGCGGGTGACGTGTCTTCTCATAGAGCCACAGCCGCTTGGACTCGACGGCACGCCTGATGCGCTCCGGGTCGGTACCATCGGGTGCATGAACAACCACGGAGCAATCCCGCTCGACGGAAATACTGAGCGTCTTGCGCTTCGAGAAGAGGGTGCGATAGGTCAGGTCCATTTCAAGCCGCGTAGAGAATCGCGTCGTGGTTGCGTTCCGCGATCTCCAGGACCCGACTGATGAGTGCGTCGCGTCGTGTCACGATACCGGGCAGGCCCTTGAAGCGCGGTGCGAGAAAGAGCATCAACAGTTCGGCGCACAGCTTATTGCGTGCGGGTATGCTCTCCCAGAATCCGGTCAGCTTCAGCTCGCGCTCCACCGCGTTGAAGACCTGCTGGGTGAGGTCCACGAGGCCGGCAATCTGATCGTCGTTCAGTGCGGCAACCGCCGACCAATCGCCGCGTTCCTCGCGCACCCCGGCCGGGATCTGCGCGGGCACCGGCGTGCCGAAGAGTTCACCGCGAAACATGCGGAAGAACGGCATCTGTTTCTTCTTGTTGAGGCCATAGGTCTCCTCGCATTCCGCGGCGCGCATGCGCTGACGCAGCTTCTCCAGTGCCTCATAGATCTTTTGCCAATTGTCGATGAATTCGGCAAAAATGGCCGCTAGCGCCGCGGCAAAGGATGCCTGAAGCTCGGGGTCATCGTTCAGTGTGATCTCGATATGGTGGCGGATGGCGTGCTCTACCTCTGCCGCCTTGGTCTTGGTGCGCTTGTGCTTACCGACCTCTGCCTCGAAACCCTCATCGAGGATCGAGATCGGTGCAACCTTCTGCTCGATCCCCCGTGCCATGAGGTGCGCATCGGTGATCGCGCGCAGCTTCTGCGGGATGCCGCGCATGCTCAGGCGTTCATCGCGCAGATGTTTGGCGGCCAGCACGTTGATCTCGGCAAGCGATTTATAGCGTTCCATATAGGCAAGCACATGGCGCGCCGGAAAGACCAGGTTCAGGCAGCGGGTCAGCTCGCGGAAGCGCAGCAGATACTCGAAACGGCAGTCCTCGTCATAGAAGAGGTCACTGAAGGCATCGTAATCGGTCAGGTCGGTCAATCCAAACTTGCCGAACCAGGCCATGACGGCACGCTCGGCGGCGTCCAGGTCACGCAGTTCGTCCTCCGGGAAGCTCAGGTTCTCCAGCACCTCGCGGCGCTCCCGCTCGTCAAAGTTGTCGATCGCCGCCTGCAGGTGGTGACCGATACCGACATAGTCCACCACGAAACCCTTGCCCTTGGCGACCCCCGCCACCCGGTTCACCCGGGCGATAGCCTGCAACAGGTTGTGCGCACGGATCACCTGATCCAGATACAGGACCTGCTCGATGGGCGCATCGAACCCGGTCAAGAGCATGTGGTTCACTACCAGAATGCCCACGTCACCATTGATCCGACCGCCTTTGCCGCCAGACTGCCCGGCGACTACCGCATCAAATGGCAGCTTGAAGCTCGCGATCAGCCGTTTGTGCTCGGCCGGATTCGCATAGAGCTCCAGGTGCGGCTTCTTGTCGTTGAGCTGCCCGCCGGAGATCACCACGCCGACCGCGAGCTTACGCAGCCGCTCCAGGTCCAGACTGGTCGGATTGGACTGCTCCAACCGCGCGACGGCAGCGGCCAGTGCTGCGCACAGGCAGGTCCGATAACGCACGGCCGCCTCGCGGGAGGTCGCCACGACCTGGGCCTTATAGCCGTTCGGGAAGACCTGCGTGAGATAATGATCGATCATATCGGCCGCCTTGGCGGCGATGATCGGCTCGGCCTCAAGATAGGCCAGTTTGGAGCCATAACCCAGGACCTGGAGTCGCTCGGCGACGTTGTAATCGCTGAACAGGTCCTCGAACGCCTGATCCATGGCCTGCTGGTCAGCCACCTGCGCGTTCCCGGCGCGCCCCTCATAGACGATCTCAAGCGTCACGCCGTCCTCGATGGCCTGGCGCATGCTGTACTTGTCGATATAATCGCCGAAGACCCGGGTCGTCTTGTCGATCGGGGTGCCGGTGTAGCCGATCCGTGCGGCATTGGGGATGGCGCGGTCCAGATTGGCGCCGAGCAGGCTGTATTGGGAGCGGTGGGCCTCGTCCGTCATCACCAGGATGTGCGGGCTCGCATTCAGTTCGGGGAAGGTCTCCTGCAACTCCTCATCCCGGAACTTGTGGATCATCGCCATCACGAGGTCCGAGGAGTCGGTGCGCAACAGGTCCTTCAGGCGGCTGATGCTGTCTGCCACCTTCACCGTGAAACCGATCGCCTGGCTGGTGGCGGTGAGTTGTTCTTCCAGTTGGGTGCGGTCGGTGACGAAGACGATCTTCCACTGTTGCAGGGCGGGATGCCGGTGCATCTCACGCACCATGAACATCATGGTCAGTGACTTGCCCGAGCCTTGGGTGTGCCAGATGACCCCGCTGCGCTGACGCGGCGTATGACCCTCCAATAGCCGCTTCACCGCCAGCTTCACCGCCCGGAACTGCTGATAGCGCCCGACGATCTTGATCGTCTTGCCGTCGGCGGTCGTGGAGAACAGGGTGAAGGTCCGGATCAGGTCCAGCAGGTTGCGCTGAACCAACATGCCGGCGACCAGGCGCTGCTGATCATTGGGCGAGCTCGCACCGTGGGCCAGGTCGTCCAGGGTGCGCGGATAGGGGTCCGCCCAGCGGTAGAAGTGCTTCTCACTGTGGGTGGTGATGGTGCCGAACTTGGCCTGATCGCGGCAGGTCACTACCGTGAATTGATTGAACCAGAAGAGCGGCGCGCTGCCCTCGCCCTGATCGCCGCGCTGCCCGCTGTAGCGGAGCAACTGCTCGATCGCCTCCGGGATCGGTTCCTTGGACTTGGGCGACTTGCACTCGATCACCACCACCGGCAGACCGTTGATGAACAGCACGATGTCCGGGACGATATGGTACTCGGTGCCGAGGATACGCACCTTGAATTGGCAGACCGCAATGAAGCGGTTGTTTACCTTGGGGTCGGGGCCATCGAAGTCGATGAAGTGCACCGTCGGGCTCTTCTCCCCGGTCTGACGGTTCTCGGCCACACTGGTATTGCCCAGCAGCAGGTCATGGACGTGCCGGTTGTTCGCCAGCAGGTCCTTGCCCGAGAAGCCGGTGATCTGCTTCACCACCTCGTCCACCTGGTCCGGCTCCAGCCAGGGATTGATCCGGACCAGTTGCTCACGTAAGACGGGCTCCAGCACCACCTCCGCGAAGGACCCGCGCAAGCTCTGCGCCGGGGTCTGCCCCTGACCCAGGTCGATGACCTCCCAGCCGAGCCCGGCGAGTTGATCGAGTAACGGTTTCTCGACGTGGTTGCGCTCGTCGAGTTTGAGGTAAGCGGGGGTCTTGTCCTGGAAGGCCATGATAGCTCTCGTTCAGCGCACTGTTTGGAACTTGCCCTGGTCCCATTGGGACCGACGCTCTAGGGCCAGCCGGATGAGACGTTCGTCGAACAACTTCAGCTTGCGTGGACCAGCCTCAGGGCCGCCGCCCGGCCAGTGTTTCAATCCGTCCAATATGCCCTCAACCGTCGCCGGGCAGCCTTCCCGATCGATCAGCCAATCCGTTGTCGCCAGAAGCTCTAACCCCAAAGGGGTCTCGAACCCGTCGATCAACGCGGTGGTTTCGTGGAAGGCAGCGCGGTAGGGCTTTGCCTCAGGACCGTCGAGGTAGACCTTGATATATTCCTTCTTGCTGTCCTCGAACCAGATGACATCCAAGGAGCCGGCGTCCGCCAGGCGCTTATGGCAGTGCAGGTAGCTTCCGTC
The DNA here is from genome assembly GCF_002813775.1 of Candidatus Thiodictyon syntrophicum. NCBI lineage: Bacteria > Pseudomonadati > Pseudomonadota > Gammaproteobacteria > Chromatiales > Chromatiaceae > Thiodictyon > Candidatus Thiodictyon syntrophicum. The sequence continues at coordinate 2,309,862 of NZ_CP020370.1, read as the reverse complement.
CAGACCGTTGATCAGGTGATGTAGTCGGCGGGCATAGGGACCGTATTTATTGGCTTCAAAGCGAAGGTCCAGCGGATCGTCGAGCGCATAGATCTCGATATTGCGCTCCAGGAACCACGCCAGCTTCTGTATCTCGAGCAGCGAGCATTCGATCCCCAGTATCCAATAGCGCCGCACCAGCTCCGCAATCAAGGCGCGTGCCGGCGTGAGCTTCTCTACGCCGCTACGTTTGGCTACATTCTGGTATTGGCTGGTAGGTTCATAGACGATGACATCAACCTCTGTCAAGTCGCCCAGCGCCGCCTCGATACGCGGCTTGACCTCGGACCAATCGAGCTTGCCGTTACCGGCACCCAGGGGCGGCACGGCGATGGATTTCACCCCGTGTTCCCGAATGAAGCGACGCAGATCTGCAAGACCCGTATCGATCCATTCCATCTTGCTGGGGTGACGCCAATGCCCCTTGGTGGCGAAATTGATCACCCAGCGAGGCCCCAGCAGATCGGTGCGCTCGGTAACAAAGATCCCCCCAGGCGCCAATTTCTTGTCCTTACAGACCGCCGCATAGGCCGAAAAATTCTGAGGAAACCGCTCTTTGAACATGAGCGCGATGCCTTTACCCATCACGCCCACGGTATTGACCGTATTGACGACCGCCTCGACATCGGCGTCCAACAGATTGCCTTTAGTGTAGTGGATCACGGAAATACCAGCCCGGTTCACAAAGCACCTTGATCTCGATGCCTCGCGACATCGCCTGTTCTTTAAGTGCCAACTTGACTCCATCAGTATAGCAGACAATGCCCAGCAGTGCGGCGAAAGACACCTGACGATGAACCAGCGCCTCCGCCTGATAACGCTCGAATTTACCCGGGTCATCCGGGTCGCGCTTGAAATCGCGATTCCGAAGTATCGCCCAATCGATGTTCTTCAAATCCGCCGGATCGCAGAAATATTGAGCCGCCTGCGCATAGGCATGGCGATCAGTGAAGACGAAGCATTGGCGCAACTGTCTCAGTCGCGGAAGGCTCGACACCAGGACCACGATGTCTTCATTCGGGCATTGAGTGATGCCACCAAAGCCCGTCGTCAGATTGTACAACATGGGTGATGACGGGGTAAAGTAAAAGGGTACATAATCGCTCAAGGTCCCGCCCGGGGGTACGGGGACTATGCGTTGATGCCGCTTATCAATGAGGTCGGGGTTCCCGATCGTGCGGAAGTTGGAATCTTGGATTGCGGAATTTCGGCAATGCAGGCCATGATCCATGACCCACGGCACATTCTGTGCGTGAATGATTCGGAATATCAGTGCCTTCTCTGGATTCAGATTCAGTGACATGCACTTAAGCCCACAAGCTCGGTTCGCGCCGCGGGAGGCTTCCGCGGCCGGACGGCGTTCCCCTGCTTCCGCATGGGAACGAGAGGAATATGTACGGAGTCCGCGTCCATAGGTACGGAGCCCTCCCCCGATATGTACGGAGTCGGCATCGATATGTATGGAGTCCCACCTGATATGTTCGGAGTCCCCGTTCGATCTGGCTCCCACGCTCCAGCGTGAGAGCAAGTCCCGACGCTCCGGCGTCGCGTCGCACCTCGGGCCGCTGGAGCGGCCGGACGGCATTCCCACGCTGGAGCGTGGGAACGAGAAGCGGGTCCGCTATCCCGCTGACGCGGCGATCGTCTTCCACCCCCAGCAGCGAGAAGAAGAGTCTCCCTCTGGCTCCCACGCTCCAGCGTGGGAGCAAGTGCGGGCGCTCCGCGTCCATTGCCGAGACCGGACGCGGAGCGCCCGCGCGGCATTCCCACGCAGGAGCGTGGGAACGAGAAAACCCGCCCCGGGCCGATTTCAATTCCAGGTCGTCGCCCTCTGCCCAATACAAGCGGCCGAGGATCTCGAGGGGATCGATACAGGGCACCGCGGACATGGGTCAGGCTCCGGCCTCCAGCAGTGGCGTGACGCGGACCTTGCCGGTTAGGAGGTCTTGCATGAGGGCGGATTTGTTGCGCCGAAGTTTCACCAACGACCGCTTCAGGTCAAGCTGTGCCTCCGTCGCTGTGACAATGACGCCAAGAATCCGCTCTTGCTCGCATTTTTTTGGGATAACAATGGGTAGTGTATTGAGAGTCTTTTGGTTGATGCTCACTTGGTTCGATGCATTAACAGACGATGTAATCGCCAATCGCATCTGATGAGACAACAGCCAATGGAACACAAAACCAGGATGCACGCAATCAGTATTGAAGCGCAGCCGCAACATGTTCGACTCGTAGACCGCCGGTTCCGGAAGATCGGAAACGGCGACGGGTTTTCCGACTCCGTCCGCTGTAGCAAATACTCTTGAGACCAATAGATCACCTTCTTGTAACCCAAAGGTTTCCAGCTCAGCCGCATTGACAAAAGCACGACGCGCGAGCGCGTAGTCTAAAGTCCCGTCCCTGGTAAAAGCATTTTGTCCGATAAGAAGGGAGCCTTCCCCAATTTGTTGAGCCGGTTTATAGATGCCGTTTCGCGGCGGCATCGCGAACGCGTCGCTGAGTGACTTTAACTCCCATTCTGCCGGAATCCGCCCCAGCGGAGAGTCTTTGAAGGCGTGGGTTGCCTCCGAGCGAATGTTGCCGTGCTCGTCGATGCCGCGGGTGAGCAGGTCCTGCAGCAGGCCGGTCTTGATGCGCTGCTGCTTGGCGATGATGGCCTCGGTTTGTGAAATGGCTTTGTCGATGGTTGTAAGAATCGCGGCAATTTCAGTTTGCTCGGCAGTGCTCCGGGGTATAGAAACCTTTTCATCCTTGTATTGATCTAGTTTGAAGTTGATTATACCCGTCGTTTGCTGTTGATATTTGACAACTAAGCCGATCTGATAAAGATAATACAAAAGATAGAAAACGAAATTCGCATCAAAGCCTTTCTTGACCTTCGCGATCTCTACAAAATTTGAAGCACATCCTGAGAAATGCGAATCACAAAAGACCACTCTCCCGGCTGGCTTAGACGGTCCTCCTCCGGACTTCTCAATCAGGATGGTTCCTTTGGTCACTCGCCTAGACAAAAGGCGTGAGGGAGGGATTTCGCGGTACACGATATCTGTATAATCGATAGCACCGCTGTCTGTAAAATTTGTGGCGCGTAACACGGGCACCCCAGACTCAGGAGTGGCATCACCACCCCACTCACCGGGGATAGTGTACTCGAAGAGGCTACCTATGGATCGAACGTCGAAGTCATCCATCGTTCTTACTCCAAGTACCCCAACCCATCAAGCAGCCCATCCAACTCCCGCAAAGTGTCTGCCCGCTCCGCCTCCAAGTCCCGACTCGACACCGCATACTTGTCCCACAGGTTCTCGCAGACGGCGATCAGCCGCCGCCGAGCAGCGTTGAGATAGCGGGTCTGTTCATTGGCCACCAGGTCATAGATCTTCTTGAGGATCAAGTCCTTGGCCTCCTGCTCGGTGAGTTGACCGCCGATCTCGGCCAGCAATGAATCGGCGCGTGCACACCGACGCGCTAAAGCGGCCTTGTCCCTGGTGAGCGCGGCGATGCGCTTCTTGTCCTCGGGATCCTTCGCATCCAGCCCGGCGATCTGTTCGTCGATGCTGCGGATCAACTCCTTTGACTCGGCCTGCTCGTCCTCGGCGCCGACGCGCTTGAGTGTGAGCTTCAGATCCAACTCGAATTGCAGTTCCCGCAGCCGCTCTTTATTCGCCTTGATGCGGACCTCGACGGCCGTGATGGCATCGCGCGCGTCGATGAGCCCTTTGCGCTCCTTCGCGGCCCCGGCCCCGGCGCTGCCCTTGAGGTCGTCGATCAGGTCCTTGAGCGCCTTCTTGATCAGCGTCGCGGTGACCTTCTCGTCCTCCTCCGGCTCAAAGCCTGCGACCTCCTGGGCGGTCTCAACGGCCTCGGCCAGGGCGCCCTGGTCCTCGGCGACCTTGGCCTCCAGCAATTCGATGGCGTCGGCCTCCGGCTGGAAGAAGGCGGCGATCAGATAGGCGTCCGGGATCAGGCCATGGAACCAGCCGCTGGTGACGATGGTTTTCAGATCGTAGCGGATGGTTCGCCACCAGTTGACGAAGACCCCGGCCGACTGGAATTCGTCGAGTACGGCGAGCGGGATCAGTCGTGCCTTGAGGCTCGCGAGCAGTTCGGCGCGGACCTCCGGCAGCTTCTTGGCCCCCCCGGTCCGGGCGAACTCCAGTTGGGCGAAGTCGTCGCGCGCCTCTGACCACCAGTCGGCCAGGGCCACGTCGTGGTTAGCGAGGGTCTCAAGCAGGTTGGAATCGGACTCCAACCAGCCCTTGATGGCGGGCTTGGCGTCGATCCCGGCGCGGAAGGCGAGATAGCCCGGACGGCCCTCATCGGCCAGGGAGCGGAAGAGCGGGCTCTTGCCGTTGAGTGGGTCGATGCGGAACTGAGCAAAGTCGGCGCGGTGGGCCTCAACCTCGGCCGCCGGCACGCCGCCCAACAGATGGGCGCGCAGGTCTTCGGGCTCGGGTTCCGGGCTGTTGTCGACATAGCGGCGGATGTTGAGGTTGTAGTCGTGCCGGTCGCGGATCTCGGCCTGGTCCACCAGGCGGCTGTATTTGGGCAGTTCGCGGGCCTGGGTGAAGCAGTGGTCGATCTTCTCGATGTCCTCGGGCCTCAGCCGGTTCTGGTTCTTGCCCTCGGCATATTCGCGGTCGGCATTGATGAAGAGGACCTTGCCGCGCCTGTGATCCGGCTTGTCCTTGCGCACCACGAGTACGCAGGCGGGGATGCCGGTACCGTAGAAGAGTGCCGGGGGGAGGCTGACGATGGCCTCGATCAGGTCCTTCTCGATCAGGTGTTCGCGGATCAGCCGTTCCTTGCCGCCGCGAAAGAGCACCCCGTGGGGCATGATGGTGGCCATGCGTCCGTTGGGCTTGAGGCTGGCGATCATGTGCTGGACGAACATCAGGTCCGCCTTCTTGCCGGCCTCCGGGCAGTACTCCCAGAAGCGGTAGTCGTGGACCAGACCGGCGCGGCTGTAGTTCTGGGAGAAGGGCGGATTGGCCAGCACCCGGTCGAAGGTGCGGATGCGCCCTGCTTTCAGGATCTGGGGGTTCTCCAGGGTGTCGCCGTTCTCCACGGTGAAGCGGGTGATGTTGTGCAGGATGAGGTTGATATTGCAGATGGACCAGACAGTGCCGTTGGAGTCCTGGCCGAAGAGGTTCAGGTCGTCCTTGTCCTGGCCCTGCTCCTCGACATACTGGTGGGTCTGGATGAGGAAGCCGCCAGAGCCCACCGTGGGGTCATAGACCTCCTGGCCGGCCTGGGGCTTGACGAGCTGCACCAGCAGGCGCACCACCTCGGCCGGGGTATAGAACTCGCCGCCCTTCTTGCCGGCGCTGTCGGCGAAGTATTTGATCAGATATTCGTAGGCGGCGCCGAGCAGGTCCGGGAACTCGAAGCGGTCATTGACCAGGATGAAGCGGGGGTCGTTGAAGTGGTCGAGCAGGTCCTTCCACTTCTGGTCCGGGATCTTGGTCTTGCCGCGGGTGGCGTTGAAGTCGATGTTGCCCTTGAGCACCCCGGCCAGCACGTCGTTGGACTCCTCGATGGCCCACAGGGCCTTGTTGAGCATGGCGCCGATGTCGTGCTTGAGATGCTTGAGCGGCGGGATCTCCTGGCCCTTTTCATCGATCCAGGACGCGTTCCAGCGGGCGCGCGGCGGGACGAAGAAGGTTTCGCCGTAGGCGGTCCGGTCCTCCAGGAGGTCGAAGGCGAGGTCGTCGTCCAGGTGGGCGAGGCGCTTGCGCAACTGTGCACGCTTGAGGTCGAACTCGTCGGACAGGCGTTTCAGGAACAACATGCCGAAGATGAATTCCTTGTACTCGGAGGCGTCCATCTTGCCGCGCAGGATGTCCGCGGCCTTGAAGAGGAAGGATTCGAGTTGGGAGAGTGTGATCTTTTCCTGCTGCATCCGGGTCTGTGCCTGTCCTGCGGTCGCGATGATCGGGTTGGCCGGCCTGGGGGCCGGCGCGCGAGCCGCTATCTTGCCGCAAGGCGTCGCTCGGCGCGACCCTGCGTGGGGACCTTGGTGATAGTTCCGGCCGCCGCGAAGCGGCCAGTGCTCGTAGAAGCGCCATCCTGGCGCTTCAAAGCGGCTGGAAGCCGCTTCTACGGCCGGAACGGCGATCGAGGCCTGCGTGGGCGGCGGGACCGGCGTTGACGGCGCTCAAAACAGATCTTCGAGATTGCGGATTTTTCTTGGTGCGGGCTTGAGGGCCTTCGCCTTCTTCGGCGTCACGACCTTGGTGATTTTCGGTGCCGGGCGGGAAACCGGTGTCGCGCCCCGAGTGCCATCGGACGCTGTCGGTGCAACTGGAGTGACACCGGCAGCGAGTTCGGTGACCGCTTCCGGCTTCTCTGGTTCGGGGGCCGGCGGCGGCACATAGGCCCTGGCGATCAAGGGCCGCAGTGTCGGCTCCAGCGATTTGAGTATCTGCACCGGCAGGGCGCTGGTAAAGCGGTAGCCGACCGCGGTCGGCCCGGTCACATAGGCGGTCAATACACCGAAAAAGCGGTCGTCCATAAAGAAGGTGAACACCGCCGCGCGACTGATGACCTGGCTGGCGATGCGCCGGCCGCCGGGGCCGAAGACCTCGCGGCGATGATCGCCGGTACCGGTCTTGCCGCCGACCAGCAACGGCTTGCCGTCCGGTCCTTTGTAGGCCCCCTTGACCCGCACGGCGGTACCCTGTTCGACCACCCCCACGAGCGCGCCGCGCGCGGCCGCAGCGACTTGCGGCAACAGCACCTGCTCGCCCTCGCTCTGGGGCATCTGCAACCGCGTTTCGTATGGCGTGCCGACGGCAAAGTCGAGGCTCTCATAGCGCACCAGCGGCCGGCGTTTGCCGTCATTCAGCAGAATCCCAACGAGTTCCGCCAGCGCCGCGGGACGGTCCCCCGAGGCACCGATGGCGCTGGCATAGGATGGTGTCATGGTCTCGAAGGGGTACCCCACCCGCTTCCAGGCATCATAGATCATCATAAAGGCATCGGTTTCGAGCAGGGTCGCGATGCGCGTGTCCTGAGCGCGCCGGCGGCTGTCCTTCATCAACCAGCGATAGACCTGCTGCCGCTGCTCGCGGCTGGCGGCCACCGCCTCGCTGAAGGTGGCGTTGGGATGCTCCGCCAGGTAGCCGACCAACCAGAGTTCCAGCGGATGGATGCGCGCGAGATAGCCGCGGTCCTGCAGATCGAAATGCTCGACCGAATATTTTTGATAGAGTTCGTCGGTGTCCGACGCGGACAACGCCGGGTGCTTGGCACGCAGCCAAGCGCCGAAGGCGGCAAGGTCCCGCCGCGGGTACACCGACCGGTAGACAGTGGCCAGGCGATGCGGCAGGGGATACACGCCGTCGGTCAGCAAGGCCAAGGACTGCGCCTCGCTCTTGCCGCGATATTTTTGATAGAAACGGTGCAGATAGGTTTGCCCTTCTTTATCGACAAAGCGCTCCAGATACGCCTGCCGCATCTCATCATCGCCTTCGTCGATCCAGTGCGCTACGCCCTGCGGATTGTAGAGGTGATAATAGACCAGATCGCGCATCAGCCAGTGGTCCGGCGTAATTGTCAGCCTGAACGCGCAGCCGGTTGCCTGCCGGCCCGCGCTCAAACAGCATCAGACTGTAGACGATGGGCTCCAAACTGCTTGCGGGATTGAGCAGGCGGCCGCCGATCACGGCGGCCGCGCGCGCCTGCTCGGGCCGCCGCAGTTGGTGCAAGGCATCGGTCACGGCCCGCTGGGTCGGAAGGTCGAGCGTCGCGCGCGCGGTCAGATCGAGCCGATCCAGATCATAGAGCCGATCCAGCCCCAAGGCGGCGGCGAGCCGGGCGCGCCAGACGCTTCTCGTCTTGCCGTCGTCGGCGAACGCCGCCAGGACCGGCACCGGGTACGCCGCAGGATCGGTCCTGACCCGCAGCGCGGCATCGCGCAATGCCCCACTGATGACCCCGCGTGCGGCCAACAGACGTAAATGGCTGTCGGCCAGGGTTTGCAGGTCGGCATGTCCCTCGCGCAGATACCAGGAGGGACGGCGCTGGGAGAGCAACAGGCACAAGACCTGACGATAGGCACGGGCCTGCGGCTCGGTGACCCCGGCGGCGCCTTGGTCGGCACCGAAACTGCCGGAGGTCAGCAGCGCGTTGACGGTGTCGAAGTCGACCCCGAACCAGGCCCACAGACCGTCACCGAGACCATGCACCTCGCCATAACGGGGCACGGCGGCGAGCGGCATGGCATTCAGATAGTTGAGTGCGATGGCGCGCCGCGCCTCCAGGGTCTGCGGTCCCCCGAGGTAGGCCCGCAATGAGGCGCTACCCATCTGGCGAAATTTTTCCGGCACGGAGCCGGTGCGACCGCCGCCGGAATGGCGGAACTTTTCGGTCTGGGTAGCGAGCGTAGAGCCGCAGCCCGGCTTGGCTCTTCTCAGGATAGGCGGCGTTGAAACCCCAATCCATCGCCCGCAGCAGCGTCGGCGAGAGGCGCGCCTGCGCGGCAATCGCGAACCCCTCCGCCTTAAGCCGTGGCAAGAAGTCCGGCAGTTGCGCATAACCCAGCCGCTGATCGTAGGGTCCGCCAGTCGGATAACGGATGGTCGGGCTGGATCCCGGTTCCACCTGAAAGCGCATCCGGTCAACGATGGCGGAGAAGTAGCGCGCCTGCAACTCGGAGGTCCTCATCTCCTGGGCGACAAAGTAGGCACCGCTGGCCAACGACGCCGCCGCCGCCCCCCACACCAGGGTCTTGAGAAACATCGCACCGACCTCCCGTGTGTCGTATATTTCCTGTTTTCGTCCTTTCCCCTGAATATTAGACTATTGTCGGCGAGGATCAAGCCTGTCAGGGCGCTACGCTGACAGCGCCCGGCGGGATCAGCAGTGCGCCCCGGGCTCGTCCACGCAGACCCGATCCCTGCCCGCGGCCTTGGCGGCATAGAGCGCCCGGTCGGCCCGTGTGAGCAAGGCCGCGATGCACTCCAGGCCCGCGGCGCCGTCCGCGGCAGGCGCCTTGGTCGCCTGGGGGCCTGGAAGGGTCGGCACCGGCCGCGGCACGCCGCTGGCGACCCCGATGCTCACCGTGACCTGGCGCGCCGCGTCGGACCCCGCGTGGGGCAGGTCCAGGGCGCGGACCGCGGCGCAGACCCGGGCGCCCAGCGCGGCGGCCGCCGCCAGGCAACTGCCGGGCAACAGCACCGCGAACTCCTCACCCCCGTAGCGGGCCGCGAGTTCGCCGGCGCGGGTGACCGTGTCGGCCAGGGCCTGCGCCACCCGGCGCAGACAAGCGTCGCCTTGGAGGTGGCCGTAGTGGTCGTTGTAGCGCTTGAAGTGGTCGATATCGATCATCAGCAGGCCGAGCGGCTGCCCCCGCCGCGCGGCCCGCCGCCACTCCTGGTCCAGCCGGTCATCCAGGGCGCGACGGTTGGCGATCCCGGTCAGGGGGTCGCGGTCGCTCAGGACGCGCAAGGCCGCGTTCAGGGCGCGCAGTTGCAGGTGCACGCCGACCCGGGCGCGGACCACCGGCGGCTTGATGGGCTTGTGAATGAAGTCGACGGCCCCGGCCGCGAGTGCCTGGACCTCGTGCCCCTCCTCGCCGTAGGCCGTGACGAAGATCACCGGGAGGTCCGGATAGTCCTGCCGCAGGATCCGGCAGGTCGCGAAACCGTCCAGGTCCGGCATGTTGGCATCGAGCAGGACCAGGTCGGCCGGGTCATTCGCCATGAGGGACAGGGCCTCTGCCCCGCTGGTGGCAAAGCACAGTTCCCCGAGCCCCGCCAGCGCATGGGCCACCACCTCGATGGCCGCGGGATCATCATCGACGATCAGGATTCTGGCGGTCGCCGTCACGGGTTGGTCTCCTGCACGGTGTCACGATTGGGGCCCGCCGCGGCCTCATCCAAGGCGGCGAGCGCCTGCGCGTAGCGCAGGCCATGGATGGCACCGCCGAGCGCCTCGGCACCGGCCTCGCCCAGCGCGCCCGCGAGCGCCGGTCGCAGGTCCTCGAAGCCCTGCCGGGCCTTCAGGTTGCGGCGACGCAGGTCCTCGCGCAGCGCGGCGAGGCGCTCGGCGTCCAGGGGCGGCGGCGCTCCGGCCGACGCCGGTGTCCCGGGCGTGGCGGCCTCCCGCCAGGGCACGCTGGCCGCCAGCAGGTCCGCGACCTGGCGGCCAAGGGCGGCGAGCCGCCCCTCCAGTCCCGTCTCGCCCCCGTCGATGGCCGCCTCCAGTGCCCCGGCCAGGGCCGCGAGGTCCGCGGCCCCGAGTTGGCCTGCCCCCGCCCGCAGGTTGTGCATCCGCCGGGCGGCACTCGCCCGCTCGCCCTGGGCCAGGTCACGGACCGTGCGGTCGGCGGTCTGCCCATGTTCGTCGGCGAACCACCCCAGCGCCCGGAGAAACAGGTCGCGGTCAGGCATCAGGTACCCGGCCCGCGCCCGGTCGATGCCCTCGATGTCAGGGAGTCCCGCGACCGCGTCCTGGCCGCGGACCGGCGCGGCGGCGGGGATTGGCGCGCCAGGCGCCGCCGCGGTATCGGCGTCGGGCGCCGCTGACCTCGGCTTGACCCAGTTCAACAGCACGGCCGTCAGTTGCTCCAGGTCCAGTGGTTTGGGCAGGAAGGCGTTGACGCCGGCCGCGCGGGCGGCCTCCCGCTCTTCGGCCAAGACGCCGGCGGTGAGGGCGATCACGGGCAGGTCCGTGAGGCCCAACTCAGCGCGGATCAGACGGGTGGCGGTGAGGCCGTCCATGACCGGCATTCGCACGTCCATCAGCACCGCGTCGAAGACCCCGGGCCGGCTGCTCAAGACCTGCAGGGCCTGCTGGCCGTCGGCCGCCAGGGTGGCGGTGGCGCCTTCCAGTGCCAAGGCCCGCTCGACCAGGTCCCGGTTCATGGCGCTGTCGTCGACCAACAGAAAATGCGCCCCGGCCAGGCGCGGCGCGGTGGGCCGCAACACCGCCCCCCCGAGCGGCGCGACCGGGGCCAGGACCCCGTCAGCGGCGCTCGCCCGCGCCAATGACAACTCGAACAAGAAGGTGCTGCCCTCGCCCACCCGGCTCGCGACGCCGATCTCGCCGCCCATCAGGGCCACCAGGCGCTTGCTGATGGCCAGGCCGAGCCCGGTGCCGCCGAAGCGGCGCGTAATGCCCTCCTCGGCCTGGGTGAAGGGGGTGAAGAGCCGCTCCAGCGCCTCCGCGGCGATGCCGATGCCGGTATCCTGTACCCTGAAGCGCAGGCGCACGGCCGCCGGCTCGGTCCGCAGCAGGCGCACCGCGAGGGTCACCTGCCCCCGCTCGGTGAACTTGACGGCGTTGCCGATCAGGTTGAGCAACACCTGCTCCAGTCGCAGGGCATCGCCCAGCAGGGCACCCGGCACCGCCGGCGCCGCCGCGACCCGCAAGACGAGCCCCTTGGCCCGGGCGCCCGGCGCCATCATGGTGTCGATTCGCTCCAGCAGCGCCCCCAGCACGAAGGGGCGCGGCTCCAGGCGCAACTGCTCGGCCTCGATCTTGGACAGGTCGAGGATGTCGTTGATGATGACCAGCAGCGACTGCCCGGCGGTCTGGATGCGCCCGACCATGTCGCGCTGAGTGGGGGTGAGCGGCTCGCGGTTCAGCACCTGCGCCAGGCCCAGCACGACATTCATCGGGGTGCGGATCTCGTGGCTCATGTGGGCCAGGAACTCGCCCTTGGCCCGGTTGGCGGTCTCGGCGGCGTCCCGCGCCTGCGCCAGCTCCCGCTCGGCGTGCTTGCGGTCGGTGATGTCCTGGACCTGGGAGATGAAATACCGGGGTTGCCCTTGGGCATCGCGTACCAGTGACGAGGCAACCTCGCCAATAATGAGCCGGCCCTGACGGTGGCGATAGCGCTTTTCAAAGGACGCGCTGTCGCCGGTGCCGTGCACCGCATGATCGATAAACTGCGGACTCAGACCCAGGTCGTCGGGATACGCCAGGTCATTGACGGTCATCCCCTCCAGTTCGGCCTTGGCGTAACCGAAGATGGCGGTCATCTTGTCATTGACCTGAAAGAGCCGGCCCCCGAGGTCCACCAGACACATACCGGTATTGGCATTGTCGAAGGCCAGGCGGAATTTCTCCTCGCTTTCGCGCAGCGCCTCCGCAGCCCGGCGGCGCTCGGTCACGTCCTGTATCAGCGCCACGAAATACTCGGGTCTGGTGTCCGGCCCGCGGATACAGGCGACGCTGATGTCCGTGGGCACCACCCGGCCATCGGCCCGCACAAAGCGCTTTTCCAGTGAATAGCTGTCGCGCTCGCCGCGCAAGACGCGCTCGAACTCGGCGACATCGGCCGCCAGATCATCGGGATGGGTGAGTTCCGTCCAGGTCTTGCGCCGCAGCTCGTCGCGCGTATAGCCCAGGATGGTGCACAGCCGGTCATTGATCTCCAGCCAGCCCTTGTCCAGCGAGGTGACGGCAATACCGACCAGCGGTTGCTCGAAATAGCTGCGCAGCCGTGCCTCGCTTTGCCGCAGTTCGGTCTCCGCCTGCTTGCGCACGGTGATGTCGAAGAACGAAACCAGCAGCAGGTCATCCAGGGTAGTCGCACGGATGACGGCATCCCGCGCGGTGCCGTCCTTGCAGATGATCCGGTACTCCCGCGAATCGACCTCACCCCGCTGCGAGATCGCCGTCGCCACCGCGGCGTCCCACCAGTCCATGGCGCCCCGGCGGTAGTCCTCATCGGGATAGGCGCGCCGGGCCCAGTCCTGCACGCGGGGAATGTCCGCCAGCGTGTACCCGAAGGTCTGCACGAATTGTTCGTTCAGGTAGGTCACCCTGGAATCGGGCTCCAAGGTGGACGCCGCAATCGCGGTGGGGATGTAGTCCAGCATCCGGCGCGTGCGGCGCTCATTGTCCTGCACCCGCGTCTGCGCCGCCGCGAGTTCCGCCGTACGCGCCGCGACCCGCCGCTCCAGTTGCTGGTTTTGTCCGGCCAGTTCCCCTTCGGCGACCCGCAGGGTCTGGTTGAGTTGGTGCAGTTCGCCGAAGGCATCGCGCAACCGCAGGGTCATCTTGCCATAAGATTCACCCAACTCACGCAGATCCCGGATCGGCGCGGGCGGGAGCGACTGCGCGAAATCACCCTCGGCCAGGCGCCGGGTCGCCGCGGTCAACTGTCTCAAGGGGCGGCTGATCGCGTCGGCGGCCACCAGACCGAGCAGCACGGCGATCACGAGTGTCAGGCCGGCGAGCAGGACGGGGCGGTGCAGGTGGGCGGCGATCAGGTCAGTGAAGTCCCGCCGGGGCGCGATGACCAGGGTCAGCCAGTCCGGGTGGCTCAACTCCGGGACGGCCGCGGCGACCTGGGCGAGGTAACGCTGCCCATTGAAAGCGAAATCGAACCTCAGCGGGACCCGCAACTGCCCCAGCGCCGGTTGCAGCGCCGAGAGGTGCCGGGCCGCCTCGCGGGTCACCGCATCGGTGCTGGCGCTCGCCGCCAGGCGCCGGGTCTCCACCGCGACGTTTTGCCCGTGTTCGGTGCGTGCCCGGCTGTCGAAGGGCGTCTCACCGGTGGAGGTGGCGACCAACAGCCCGTCACGGTCGAGGAGCAAGGCGCGCCCGTGGGCACTGACCTGCAGACCCTGCAGGAACTCGCCGATACCGGACAGGGTCATGCCGGCGACCAGCACGCCCTGCGCCACGCCCCGGCCGTCATCGAAGGGCAGGGCATAAAAGGTGATCAGTGCCGGGTGATCCTGCCCCTTGGCCAGGCTCACCGACAGGCGCCAACTGCCCTGTCCGCTCTCGCGCACGGCCGGATACCAGGGCTTGCCGGGCGGGTCGTTATGGGGGTCGTAGTTGTCGCGCGACTCGATCAGTTCACCCGGCCGACCGTCCGCGTCGGCCCGAAAATGATGCAGGCGGTAACCGGTGGCGGCGTCACAGCGGCGAATGATCAGGGCGTCCGGCCCGCCGCGTGCCAGCATCAGCATGTCCCGCCGGGCGGAGACCAGACCGATGCTGTCCACCCCGGGGAACAGGCCCAGTTGGGCGGCGAAATGCCCCTGGAGCCCCGCGGTATCGTCCGCCGCGAGCCGGCCCTGTCGGATCAGCACCGCGTTGGTCTCGACGATGTTGCGCAGCCCTGACAGATACCAGGCCAGGCGTTGGTCGACACGGGCGCCGATCTCGGCCATCAACTGGTTGGCCAGGGTGGTCACGGCCTGCCGGCCGGCCTGATAAGACAGCATGCCCACCGTGCCCGCGGCGCCGATCGCGAGTAAGGTGAAGGTGGCGACCAGGAGGGTCCGCAGCGAGACCTTGGCCGCGAGCGCCGTGACCCATGCCCCGCGGCCGGTGCAGGGGCGTCCGGCGGGAGGCGGCGCGGGCGTGGCGGGGACTGTCACGGTCATGGCGGTCGATGATGCCGGAACGGATCGGAAGCCGTGCAGGATACCCCATTGGAGCGCGGGGCGAGCGGCGGGGCACGGGTGCGATCGGAACTGATGTGCCGACCGAGATTCCGGGTCCACTGTCCTGGTCGTTGTCGTTGTCGTTGTCGTTGTCGTGATCGGACTCTTCGATTACGACAACGACAACGACGCCCGGTCCACGAGAAGGTCCGGTCCCTGTAGCCTACGCATCGCGTACCCGGCCCCAGAGGTTGCCGCGGCTCGGTGGGTACGCGATGCGTACCCTAGGGGATCGGCGTCAAAACACCAGTTCTGACCGCACCCGCGCACCCGCGGGAGCGGGAGCACGCAAGCCGCGGCCTTGATCGTCGTTCCAGCCGCAGGGGACAAGAGGTCGAGGCTTTAGCCGGTCGAGGGCGCGTCAGCGCGCCCCGGGTCCGGCTAAAGCCTCGACCTCCGGTGTGAGACCGCGGGGCAGCGGCCGAAACGATGATCAAGCCCACCGCCGCGGCCGAAGGGCCCGGGTCAGGCCGCCCACTTGCGGTGGTTGATGGCAAGATCGAGCGTGAGCTCAAAGACCCGGTCGCGCTTCTGCGTAAAGAGGTCCTTGTCGTAACCCTGGTCTGGAAGGTGCAGATCGAGCACCTTGCCGACCTCGTCGCGGACGGCCAGCCGGGTTTGGCTGTCCTTGAACCAGTCCTGCACCAGGACCTTGGGGGCGTCCCCGGTCAGGCGCCGCAGCAGCGCCTTGGCCGCGAGGCGCACCCGCTGCTCTTCTTCCTTGGTCATCTTGTCCTTGCACAGCAGGTCGTAGAGCTCCAGTTCGTCTTCGGTGAGCCCCATCCGGACGTGCCGTTCCTCCTCCTCCCGGAGTGCCTGGGTGAATCGCAACAACGCGGCATAGTCCGCATCGGCCGAGGTGCTCCCGGCGTTGTAGGTGTCGATGATCGCCTGCAGGCGTTGCGCAAAGTCCCGCCGGGTGAGGTTCTGCTTCATCATGTCGGCGAGTTTCTGTTCGAGGAAGGCCCGCAGGTCGGCGATCTTGATATTCTTGTAGGCGGTCTTCCCGAACTCCTCCCTGAGCTTGTCGAAGTCGATCGTACTCAGGTCCCAGGACCTGCCCTGTTGCCGAATCATGAAGGCCGGACCGGACTCCTTGGCCTGCGTATAGCCCGCGTCATCGACGACGACACTCTCATCCAGCAGTTCGCCGATCCTGCGCACGGCAGAGTCCACATCCTGCTGCTGGACGATCCCATCGACCACACCCCGCAGGTATTGAAAGACTGCAACGGTCCGGACCACGGGCTGGCCCAGGACCTCCGGCTTCGCGGCCTCGTAGAGACCGGTGATGGTGTTTTCGTAGACGCTGAAGGACTTGCGATACTCGTCCTTATACAGCAGCGCATTGGCCCAGTCCGCAAAAAGCCCGACCTTCTGGAAGACGTCGCGGCCCTCGAGCGCCCTGTCGATCGGGATATTGATGGACGCGCAGAAGGCGCGGCCTTGGTCGATGGCCTCATCGAGCAGGCGGAAGATCTCCGTTTTGTCCTTGACGGACGCCGCGCCCTCCCCTTCATCGCCCTCACCGTAGTCCTTCAGCGCCTTCTTCAGGCGCCCGAAGACCCCGTAATAATCAACGATCTCGCCGTTCTTCTTCTCGACCCCGCCGATCCTGTACGCGCACACCCGATTGGCGCGGGCGATGGTCTGCATCAGGGTGTGGCCCTGTTGCGGCTTGTCGAGATAGAGGGTCGAGACCGTGGGCGCATCGAAGCCGGTGAGCCACATGGCACAGACGAAGACGAGTTGGAGCGGGTCCTGCTGGTCCTTGAAGTTGTATTCGAGGTCGTGGCCGTTCGGGTCGACCTGATCCATCCGCTTGCGGTGCGGGTGGATATCCAGCCCCTGTTGGTCGAACTTCTCCTCCTCGCCGTTCTCCGCGCTGACCACCACGGCCATCTCGACCCTGCGCATATAGTCAACCATTCGCTTCAGGCGTGCCGCCAGCAGTTCGTCCGGTGTCTGCTTAAGCCGGCCGCGCAGCGCCTTGATCTCCTCCTTCCATAACCGCTGGACCTTGTCGTACATCGTCACCGCGGTGAACTTGTCCACGGCGATGACCATGCCCTTGCCGAGATAGCCCCGTCGGGGGAAATGGTAGACGATATCCTTGGCAATAGTCTCTAGCCGGTCATCGCGTTTGATGACCTCCAGTTCGCTGGCAAAGCGCTGTTCAAGCTTCGCCTGCGCGACCGGATCGAGGTTTTCGTCCTCGAGGATCTCGTAGAACTCGGCGCTCAGGTCGTCGTTCTGGTTCTGCACCTGCGGCACACGCTTACTGTAGAACAGCGGCACGGTCGCGCCGTCGTTCATCGACTGGCTGAAGTTGTACTCCGAGACATAGTCGCCGAACCACTCATTGGTCTTGCGGGCGCGCCCGAGCAGCGGGGTGCCGGTGAAGGCGATATACTGGGCATTGGGCAGCCCCGTCCGCATGTTCTCCGCCAGTGATTTGTATTGGGTGCGGTGGGCCTCGTCGATGATCACGATGATATCGTCACGGTCCGAAAGCAGGGGATACTGTGTGCCCTTGGACCAACGGAACTTCTGGATCAGGGTGAAGACCAGTCGCTTGTTCTGGCCCAGGAAGGCGCGCAGTTGCTCGCTGTCCTTGGGCTGAGCGGTATCGGCCTGGCGGACGGTGCCCGTATTGAGGAAGTTGCGGTAGATCTGGCCGTCGAGGTCATCGCGGTCGGTGACGACCAGAAAGCTGAAATTGCCCCGGCACTTGCGGAGGATTTTCCGGACATAGAAGATCATGGAGAAGCTCTTGCCCGAGCCCTGGGTGTGCCAGAAGACACCGAGCCGGCCGCCGCGCCCCTCGCGGTGAAGAAAGGTCTCATAGGCCCGGTTCACGCCGATGAACTGGTGGTTCTGGGCGATGATCTTCTGGGTATCCTTGTGGTACAGGATGAAGTTCTCGATATAGTCGAGCAGCCTGTCCTTGGGGCAGAGACCGGCGAGGAACCGCTCGGCGCTGGTGCCCGCCGCGGCGATCTGCTCGCGTCTGTCCTTCTCCTTTTCATCCTCGGGGCGCAGCCAATGGAAGAAGTGCTCCCACTCGGCGGTCAGGCTGCCGACGCGGGTCTCGATGGCGTTGGAAAAGACGCAAAATGCATTGGTGAGAAAGAGTTGTGGGATCTCCGCCCTGTAGTTGGTCAGGTTGTCGTCGTAGGCGCACCTGAGTTTGACGTTGGAGTTCTTCAACTCGATGAAGACCAGGGGCAGTCCGTTGACATACAGCAGGAGGTCCGGACGGCGAAAGCCCCGCTCGCCCAGAATCCAGAGCTGGCTGACGGCCAGAAACTGGTTGGCCGCGGGGTTGGCGAAGTCGATGATCCTGACCCGCTCCGTCCGGGTGCGGCCCTGCGCGTCCTTGAACTCGACCTGCACCCCGTTGCGGATCAGGTCATCGAACGCCCGGTTGGCGGCGATGGCGGATTGCGCCTCACGCTTGTCGCACAGTTGCCTGATGGCGTCGTCGATGGCGGACTCGGGAATGTCCCGGTTCAGGTCGATCACCGCCGCCCGCAGCCGGTCATACAGGATGACCTCGCGCTTGTCGGTCCGTCCCGAGCCGTCGTTGAGATCGGCCGGATCGGCGGTGAAGCAGATCAGGGCATCGTAGCCGTAGAGCAACTGCAGGTGTTGCAGCATGGCCGCTTCGATCTCGTCCTCGGAAATGAAGTTCGGCATAAACCGCGTCCTGGGTGATGGGTGGGGTTTCGGTGACGGCGAGCCTTTCAGCGATCAGGGGCATTGTCGCTGACGCGGCTCATATTTCAAGAGAAATAGGTGTCCCGTAGGGTCCGCTGTGCGGACCAACGGCCGCGACACCCTGCGGTTCACGATGCGAATGTTGCGAAATTTTTTGACAGGATTAACAGGATTTACAAGATTGAAAACGAATAACATCTTGTAAATCTTGTTAATCCTGTCTAAATATCTTGGCTTTGCACGCGCCGTACGGTGCGGGACCGCCCCCCGTAAGACCTCATTCCTGCCGATGCTGGCGGGAACGACGATCAAGGCCCCATTCGCGGTACGAAGTTTTTCGGAAATCGCCTTATCCACCCTACGCACTCAGTCCCGACGATCGTCCCGATGTGACGCCAACTCCTCGCCGACTACCCGGCGCAGCCTGTCCTCCATGTGCTCGTCATCCATCGCACGATGCAGCGCTTGATTGATCAGTATCTCATAGCTCTGCGTGCCGGCCTTGGCTTTGAAAAACGCGATGACCGAGGCGTCCAATCTGATGGAAACCTGTTCGGTGCCCAGTCGCTCACCGACGGCCGTTGCGAATTCCTCGCGGCTGACATCCTTGAGCCCGACCCGGAGACGGGGCTCAGAGGTAGGAGAAGAAGTCTTCGATTTCATTCGTGTCACGCCATGTAAATTCCATCGGGTGCTCTGTCTATAGTGGATAGACTTCAATGGAACCTGGTTCAGTTGTGAGGTAACGCCTGACTCAGCCGCAGGGCGACGGAGTCCTGGATGAAGACCGGCTTGAAGCAAGTTGCGGGATACAGGTAATGATCACCCGAGTCATCGATGATACGAATCATTCCATGTCCGGCGTTCCTCTCGACCACTTCATAGAGACGGCCGACCTGAATGTCATCACCGCAGACATCGCCCAGGTCTTCTTTTTGAACGCAAACCACGAAATCCGGAGCCATTTTTTCTTGATCCTCTCACGGAGACACGGAGGCACAGAGAAGAAGCTAACATCAGGGCCTTAGATCTCTGCGACTAAGGCCCGGAACCGCCCAGGCAGGCGCTGGTACTGCACGATGCAAGTGCTCGGACCATTGACGCCACCGCGGCCGTAGGGTGCGCCGTGCGCACCCTGGCGCCAACCGAAACCCTGGCCACGGCGATCAACCGCAGCATCTCAAGGTGCCCACGGCGCACCCTACGCCAATGGTCCGGGCAATCGCGTTAAGTGGTACCAGGCATTGGCACGATCAAGACCTTGCACCTCGTCATGGGCGCCGAGTTTCTTATCAGGGATCTTTTCTTTGTGTCTCCGTGTCTCCGTGAGAGAAATTCTTCTTTTTTAAGATATGGGTCAGGGGATGGCCCAGGCCGGGCTTGATCATCGTTTCGGCCGCTGCCCCGAGGTCTCACACCGGAGGTCGAGGCTTTAGCCGGACCCGGGGCGCGCTGACGCGCCGTCGACCGGCTAAAGCCTCGACCTCCTGTCCCCCTGCGGCCGGAACGACGATCAAGGCCCCCAGGCCCGCCCCCGCTCACCCTGAGGCATCGCCCCGATCCTGCCCCTTGGCGCCTTCGCACATGCTGGGCGGGAACTGGATGTCGAGGTCTGCAACCGAGAGCTTGCCGGAGATCAGGCGGGGGAGGAGGAGGTCGCGTGTCTTGGTGAGGTTTATGTTTTCCTGCCGAAAATTCTCGGCCTGCTTGTGAATCGGGTCGACGATCCTATCAAATTGCTGTTGAAGATTCTTATCAGGAACCACCATCGGTATGCCGTTCACATGATTCCGATTGAGGGTCGGGATTCCAGCCCCGGAATTGAACTTCTCAAGGCCCATATTTTTGAGCGTATAGTAGACCAGAAAGGGCGAGTTGCCGAAAAACTTTCGGACGTAGAGCACGGTATTCAAGGGCCATGCCCTCGTGTGAGTCATCAATACGTCACCAAGGCTACCTGATCGCCCTGTAGTGATTACGGGGGGTTCGACTTTGTAATGTTTGTGGAATGTCTTGACTGATGTCGATGCGACGACTGGATAGGGGCCTTCTTCCACGAGATCGTTCGGTAGATCGTAACCACGCTTCAGCATACAGAAGTCACCGAATCTCTTACGCTCCCATCCCTCCGGCATACCTCTGATAATCCTGCCATTTTGATGATCAGGAAAGCGCATACGGACAAACCATTCGTGGTAAATCTCGTCGCCCATTTTTTCGAGTAGGACGATACGGCGTTTGTTTGTGTCAATCAGGTCGTCGTACACCGTTAAGATTCCGGCGATCTTGCGCTGGAAAAAAAGCGGTGGAATACTTACAGATAATTTGTGTAGATGATTTTGGTTTAGTGTAGGCACACCAGCTCCCGAATTAAAGTTCTCCAGGCGCATGGTTTCGAGAAAATATGCTACGAATTTTTCATTGTTACCCTTGAAATCCTTGACATATAGAGATGTATTCAGCGGCCAGAAACGACCGGGCAAATACTGCACCTTCCCTAATGAACCCGATCGTCCTGTAACTACTCCTGGCCCTTCAACTTTAAATGCCTTGTGGAATGCGGCGATAGATGTGCTTGCTACAACCGGATAAGGCCCATCTTCGATCTGATGGCTCGGAAGATCAAATCCACGATTTAGCCTGGCAAGGTCATCAAACACCGTCTCCTTCCATTTCATATCATTCCCCGAATAGCGCAATCGCATTTTCTTGGATCAGCTTATCCAAGACTTCTGCATCCCGCATTTCAGTGATGAGAATATGATGGAGATCTAGAAATTCAGTAATAAATTCCTCATCTGTCTTTCCATCCCCCTCGATCACAAGCCCCACATACCGCCCCGGATTGAGCGAGTAGTCCTGCTCCTTGACCTCGTCCAGGTCCGCCAGTTTGCAAAGCCCCGTGACATCCTCGTACCGCGCCTCGGGAAACCGCTCCTGCAGCCAATGGATATGGGAGAACCAACTTTCGGCGCTCCTGACCTCGGCATGGATGGCCTCGAGTGCGGTCTTGAGCGCCTTGGTCTGCCGGTCCGGGCCGCCGCGCCTGCCGTCGGCCTTGGCCTGCTCGGCAACCTGCTTCTCCTGGTGGCGGACGGCGCGGTCGAGCTGTTTGAGACAGTCGTGCAGGGCGGTGAAGAAGGGGTCGAAGGTGGCGCGAAGGGCCCGCTGTGCGCTGTTCTTGTCTTCGACCGTGGCCTGGTCGCCGTTGTGCCGCTGATAGGCGGCATAGGCCAGTTGCAGGGCCTCGAGCCCGTCCCAGGCCTTCACCAGACTCGCGACCGCGGCCTTGCCGGCCTCGTCTTCCAGGACGGCGAGGAGTTGTGCCGAGACGGGCTCGACCTGTTGCCTGTTGTCCGCCAGTCGTTGCATTCCCGAGGCGAAATAGCGGTCGATGAGTGCGAGGAACTCGCCGCGTCGCCCCTTGTGCAGGCGGCTGATGATGGCGATGTTCTGGACCTGTTCCTCGGTGAGTTCCCGGTGGGCGCGGTCGATCTGGGTGAAGATGTTGCGGGCGTCGATGAAGAGGATGCGTGCGTCGCGCTTGGCCTTGTCGAAGAACCAGAGGGTGGCCGGCAGCGTCACCGTATAGAACATGTTCGACGGCAGGGTCAACATGCCGTAGATAAGATTCTTCTCGATCAGGGTCCGGCGGCACTCGGCCTCGCCGTGGCGGGCGTCGGAGGCGGAGTTGGCCATGACCAGGGCGGCGCGGCCGGTCGCCTTGAGCGAGGTGGCGAAGAGATTGATCCAGAGATAGTTGGCGTTGGGGACCGTCTCTTTGCCCTGCTCGGACTTCTTGGCCTTGGTCTTGTTGCGCGGGATGCCGTAGGTATTGAAGCGCCGGTCCTTCTCGACGCTGGAGAGGGCCACGTCATCGACATTGAAGGGCGGATTGGCCAGCACATAGTCGAAGGTGCCGAAGGACTTGAACTCGTCCGCATAGTAGGTGTTGGCGGCCTTGATCTCACCGCGCAGCCCGTTCACCGCCAGGTTCATGCGGGCGAGTTTGACGGTCTCGCCCTGCTTCTCCTGGCCGTAGACATAGACGCTGGTGTCCTGGCCCTGGGCCTCCAATTCCTGGCGGTGCCGGGCGATGAAGTCGGCGGACTGGACGAACATGCCGCCGGACCCGCAGGCGGGATCGAAGACGGTGCCGCCGTGGGGCTCGATGATCTCCACCATGAGCCGCACCACCGAGCGCGGGTTGAAGAACTCGCCCCCGCCCTGCCCTTCGGCCATGGCGAATTTGCCGAGGAAGTATTCGTAGATCTGACCGAAGACGTCGCCGGTGGCGTCGTCCGGGATGTTGTCGAACTGGCGCAGGAGCTCGAACGGCAGGTCGCGGGTCTCGGGCGTGCGGGTGAGGCGATAGTATTCGTCCTTGGGCAGGCTGCCGCGCAGTTCGGGTTTGTAGTGCTCGATGGAGGCCATGGCGTTTTCGATGGCCTTGGCGATGTCCTCATACTCCGGCAGGTCGCGCAGATAGCTGTAGCGGGCGTGCTTGGGGAGATAAAACCCGCACCTGGCTACGGCGATCTCGTCCAGCGGCCTTTCGCGGCGGGTGCCCTGGAGTGCCGCGTGTTCGGCCTGGATGGCGGCCTCATGGCGGCGGTAGTTGATGTCGGCGAACTTGAGGAAGATCAGGCCGAGGACGGGGGTGCCGTATTCGGACGCCTTCAGATCCGAGTTCGCCCGCAGGTTATCGGCGGCGGACCAGAGGTCGTCTTCGAGTTTTTTCAGTTGGTCGCGGGTCATTGAGTGCGGCAGGTCCCTGGGTGCGCGATGTTGTAGTCATTCGACATTGGCAATGATGGGCCGGAGCGCGGAGACCCGGGTAAATGTCGGCGGCGGCCGGCACCGAAGCAAGAAGGGCCAGGCCATTCAATCCGGCAAGAACGAAAACTCGCCAGCGTCGGCTCACACGCGATGGACGGCACCCCGGCGTTTGGAATCTATCATTTGACGGGTCAGATTGGCAACCAAGGCTCAGTCGCCCCGCGGGGCTCAGCCCTGTCACCTGCCGCCGGCAAGCCCCGCCAGGGCATCGGCTGAGGGCTCAAGCAGGCTTTGAAAAGCGCAGTTCTTGGTTGGTTGACGGCCCCACAATGTCCGACTAGATTTCTGAAGTAATGCCCTTTCGTGCAAGATTCCATTGCAAATTTTCTGGCAACGACGTCGAAAGACTCGGGGTGCTGTCATGCTGCGTTACTGGTTGCTGTTGTGCTGTTTCTCGCTGACGCTCGGCGCGTTCGCGGCTCCGGGGTCGGCGGGACCTGCCGCAACGGCCCCGTTACCGGGTCATGTGCTGGAGGCCCTGGCGGGCGCGGAGCCCCTTGCGTCTGCGCACGAAGGACCGCTGACCCTGACGCTGGTGCTCAAACGTGACGACCCGGCGGGCTTCGCCGACTATCTCGCCGCTGTCTACAACCCTTTGTCCCCGCAGTATCGGCGTTTCCTGACTCAGACCGAATTGACGGAGCGCTTCGGTCCCGCACGGGACAACTACGAGGCCGTGCTGGGCTGGTTGCAGGCCAACGGCTTGGGCCTGGTGCAAGGGTCCGCAAACCGGCTGACGCTGACGGTCGCCGGTCCGCGCGCCGCCGTCGAGCGCGCCTTCGGGGTGTCCATCGGCACCTTCCGCCTCGGGGAGCGGACCTTCTTCGCCAATCGCGACGAGCCGCGATTGCCGACGGCCTTGGCGCCGCGGGTGCAGGCAGTCGCGGGGCTGTCCAATCTGGGGCGACCGGCCCCTCAGCTGATAAAAAGGCTAACGAGGTGGGCCGCAGCTGGTTTGACTTGCATGACCTGCGCCTCCGACGCCAAAGACCCTATAAATTTTAACACAGACAAAAAATGCGAAAGTAAACTCGCGGACGGAGGTGCCTACAATTACACTAATAAAAAGGATGTAGCGACCGATTGCAAGTTGCCAGACGGAATCCCGGCGCAGTCTATGCGCGCCTCACTGACGCTGACTAAGGCCAGCCAGACCGGGGCTGCCGCGGCGACCCCATGGGCCGACGTTGACGGCAGCGGCCAGACCATCGGCCTGCTCCAGTTCGACAACTTCGATCCGGCCGATATCGTCAACTATCTGGACCTCATGGGGATGTCGCCGTCCCTGATCAGCAAACTGAGTTCGGTGGCGGTCAACGGCGGTGCGCCCCGGGGGGACGACGAAGCCGAAGTCCTGATGGACATCGTCAACGTGATGAACCTGGCGCCGGGCGCCGACATCGTGGTCTATCACGCGCCCTTCACCGGTGCCGGAACCAGCTTCCAAACCCTGTTGAATCAGATGATCGATGACCAGGTCGACATCATCAGCAACAGTTGGGCCTACTGCGAGAATCAGACCACGCTTGCGGACGTGCAGAGCATCGACGCGCTCTTCCAGGCCGCGGCGGCCTCCGGTATCTCGGTGTTCAATGCCAGCGGTGATAGCGGCAGCACCTGTCTGAACGGCAGCCCGAACACGGTCGCGGTACCGGCCGGTTCACCGAATGCGACCGCGGTGGGCGGATCTTCGCTGACCCAAGGTCCCGGCTGGACCTACGGCACCGAGACCTGGTGGAACGGCAGCGGCGCGACCCCGCCGAGCGGTCAGGGCGGTTTTGGTGTGAGCCGCTTCTTTGCGCGGCCGGCGTATCAGAGCGGCTTTACGGCCTCGGCGATGCGCTCGGTGCCCGACGTGGTCGCCAATGCCGACCCGGCCGAGGGCATCATCCTCTGCCGCGGCACTGCCGGCGGCTGCCCGGACGGGCGCCTCTATGGCGGCACCAGCTCGGCGGCACCGACCTGGGCCGGGCTCACGGCCCTGCTGAACCAGGCCCGGGGCACCAATCTCGGTCTGCTGAATCCGTTGTTGTATCCGCTGGCCGCCACCGATGCCTTCCACGGGCCGACGCGCCTCAACAGTGATTTCGCGCATGTGGGGCTCGGTTCGCCTAACCTCGGCGCTCTGCAATTGCGGCTGAACGGTCTGACGGCTGGTTCCGTCGATGCCGCGCAATCCGGTCTGTCCGGCTGGGTCGAACCGAAGGATAGCTCGACGTTCGCGCAACTCGGCGGTGTCCCGGCCGACGACGTCACGCCGGTTCACATGGTCGCACGGCTCCGTGACGCCGACGGTCACGCGGTCAGCGGCAAGACGGTCCGGCTCGACGCCAACCCGGCCGGGCAGGTGACGATCACCCCGGCGACGGCGGTGTCGAGCGTCGATAACGGCGCGGCGATCTTCACCGTGACGACCAATACGCCCCAGGCGGTCAGCTTTACGGCGACCGACGTCACCGATGGGGCCGTCCTGACGCCTTTCGCCATCGACTTTGTCGTCCCGCCCGCCAGTTCCGCCGGCATCAGCGCGGCCCCGACCAATGTCCTCAACAACGGTTCCGCGGCGACCACCATCACCGTGACCCTAAAGGACGCCCTCGGCCGGCCCACACCGGGCAAACTGGTCACCGTCTCCCAGGGCGGCGGGCGCTCGGTCATCAGCGGCCCGAACCCGAGTGTCACCGGCGCCGCCGGTACCATCGCGTTCACCGCCACCAACGAATTCCCTGAGACCGTCACCTACACGGCGACCAACGTCACCGACGGCGACCTGACCGTCCCCGGTACCGCAACGGTCACCTTCGCGGGCTTGGCCAGCCTGTCCTGCGTCACCGGCAGTCTGCCGGTCGGCGCCCCTGGCTACGTCCTGACCCCCTTCGCCACTGGCTTTGCGACCCGCAACCTGTTCTACGGCAACATCAATTCGGGCTGCCAAGGGGCCACGAACCCGACCTTCACCACGGACGGGTCGGTCTATGTCGCCAACTTCGCCTTTGGTGACATGTTCCGCTTCGGCGCCGCCGGCGGTGCGGTGTCCAGCGCCGATGTGATCTCCAACCTCGGCCTGACCATCAGCCAGCCCACCGCTGGGCTCGACGGTCGACTCTATGCCACCCACGCGGCCACCACCGGCGACTTCCGCACCGGCAACATCATCGAGATCGACCCCCAGACGGGTGCCCAACTGCGCGTCGTCGCGGCCGATCTGACCTGCCCGTTCGGGCTTTCCGTCGACCCGCTGAGCGGGGACTTGTTCTTTGACGACAACTGCAGCGGCGCCGGTTCCGACAATCCGTCGCTGTTCCGTGTCCGCAATCCAGGCAGCGTGAACCCGACCGTCGAAGTCTACGCGACCATGCCGCGCACCCCCAATGGCGCGATCTCCTTTGCCCCGGATGGGACCATCTACGTGGTCACCGACGCCTTCACAGTGGTCAACGCACCGATCATCCGCGTCAACGGCACCGACCAGCCGACCCCGAACCCGACCCCGGTGCCGAATCTGACCACCACGTTCTTTGTTCGCGTCGGTGCGACAAACCCGGATGGATCAGCCAAATCATTGATCATACTGGGCGCAAACGGGCTTGAGGTAGCAGACATCACGACCGACCCGCCGACCCGCACGGCACTCACCCAGGGTCTGATGGGCAGTGGCGTGATCGGCCCGGACGGCTGTCTCTATGCATCGCTGACCAACAGCATTTACCGACTGGCACCCACCAGCGGGGCTTGCGAGTTCACGTCGACCAATCCGTCGCCGGGGCTGGACCTCGCCCCGGCAACGACCAGCCCTGACCCACTGCAGGGCAACCCGGTGACGCTGACGGCACGGCTGCGAAATGTGACGGACCCGGGCGGCCTACCGGTCTTCTTCCAGGTCAACGGGGCCAATCCGCAGAACCAGATGGTCCGTGCCGACAGCGCCGGCGAGGCGGCCTTCGCGTACGCTGGGACCTTCACCGGCGCGGACCAGGTGGTCGCGACGGTAACCCCGGATGCGGTCCCTTTGACCTCGAACACCGCGCGACTCACCTGGGCGGCAGGGCGCCATACCTCCTTCCTGACCTTGAATCTCAGCCCGGGCGGCGCGGTGATCGACCAGCCGGTGGTACTGATCGGCTCGCTCACGGATGTCTCCGCTCAACCGGCCGTGCCGGTCGTCGGCCAGACCATCGCCTTCACCCTCGACGGCGATACCTGCACCGGCATCACCGGCGCGGACGGCACGGCGACCTGCACCCTGACCCCGCGCGTCCAGGGCCAGTTGAGCCTGGTCGCGGAATTTGCCGGCACCACGGGCCTGACGCCGGCGGCCGAGCGCATCGGCTTCAACGTGCTGGCGCAGCCGCAGACCGCCAACACCCCGCCCATCGCCAATGCCGGGGCCAATCAGACCGTGCGCCAGGGCAGCACCGTGACGCTGGATGGCAGCGCCAGTCAGGACCCGGATCAGGGCCCGTCCGCGTTGACCTATGCCTGGACCAAGACCAGCGGCCCGCCCGCGACACTCACCGGCGCCACGACGGTGCGGCCGACCTTCCAGGCAGTCACGGCCGGGACCTACGTGTTCCAGTTGATCGTCAATGACGGCGCTGCCGACAGTCCGGCCAGCAGCGTCACCATCAGGGTGCCGCTCCTGGGCGATGTGGACCTGGACGGCGACGTGGACGCCGAGGACCTCGGCCTGGTGATGGCCATGCTGAACAGGCCGGCCAATGGGGTGAACGACCTGCGCGATATCAACGGGGACCGGACCATCACGGTGTTGGATACGCGCAAGCTGTCTCTCTTGTGTACGAGGCCCCGCTGTGCGACTCGCTGAGGCGCTGCCCCACCGGCCTTGATCGTCGTTGCGGCCGCGACCGGCGATGGGCGTCGGGTGCGCCGCGCGCACCTTGCGTAGGGACGCAATGACATCGTCGTGGCACGGGTGCGCGCGGCGCACCCTACGGGCCCTCCGGCCGCAACGACGATCGAGGCCGACCCACCGGTCGTATCCGAATTTCTCAACCGGCACAGCGCAAGCTGGGCCTTGAAGGGGAGAGGTGCACCATGAACAGCCTGCTGAGGCCATTGTTCGGAGCCGTGCTGGCCGGCACGGCGCTCACCGCGTCGGCGTTTCCGCTACTGAGCCTGACCGCGAGTCCGGCGACGGTTTCAGTCGGGGCCATCGTTAACATCGAGTTGCTGGTCAGCGGACTCGGCGATCATACGGCACCGTCGCTGGGTGCCTTCGATGTCATCATCGCGTTCAATCCAGCGCTGCTGTCGCCGGCCGGCGTGGCGTTCGATACCGGTCTCGGCGATCCGAATGCCAGCCCGCCGGAGGCCTATCCGTCCGCCGATACCAGTGTGGCAGGAACGATCCATCTGATTAATACGAGCCTGCTGGAGGCAAATGCGGCAAACTGTATCTTCTGTTTGCCGCCTTATCTCGACGATCTGCAGGGCAGCGCGTTCCGGCTCGCCACCTTGACCTTTACCGGCGACAGCCCCGGCACCACGGTGATGTCATTGACCATCAATGCACTCGCCGACGCGCAGGGCGAGGCCCTGGACACGAACATCCAAGGGACCGCCGTGACCGTCGTTGGGACTCCCGAGCCCGGCAGCCTGATGCTGTTCGCGTTGGGCTGCGCGGGCCTGTCGGGATTCGCGCGCAGGGGTGGCGGTGCCCGCGGCAAGATTGCGGCGCTGGACGGGTAGATCGTGGGGCGCCCTGGCTCGTCAGGGTCTTACCCGTAAGCGCATTAGGTTGGTTGCCCGGCACCCTCGCCCGCGTTCAGAAACTCCCGCAACGCGCGGTGAAAGGGCTCCGGCCACTCGATCATCGGCATGTGTCCGCAGTCCGGGAGCAACACCATCCGACACCCACCCAGCCGCTCGGCCAGGGCCGCGACGCCGGTGGCGGGCGAGACCAGGTCCCGGTCGCCGCTGAGCAGGAGGGCGGGGGCGGTGATCTTCGCCAAGGCGGCGATGAAGGCGGGGCTGGTGGCGTCGATCCAGACCTCCAGGGCGGAGAGTGGGTCGGTGTTCAGGAACTCGCGGACCCCGTCGGTGACCACGGCATGATCCTCGGGCACCTGCCGCAGGAAGCCCCCGGCAATCGCCTGACTCATCGTCGGCTGGTCGCCCACCCAGTCGATCCAGGGCTGCCACTGCCCCGGCCAGGGGCGCGCCAGGGCGAGCCAGGGCCGCCACCAGGGCAGCACCAGGGTCAGATAGGAGTGGGCCTGGGTCAGGGCGTAATGCTCCAGGTCGTCGCGCACCGTGCCCAAGCTGACCAGCACCAGCCGCCGCACCCGGTCGGGCCAGGCGGCCGCGATGGCGACCGCGACGGCCGCACCATAGGAGTGCCCGACCAGGTCGAACTGCGCGAGCCCCAGCTTGTCCGCAAAGTCGATCGCCAACCGGGCCAGGGCCTCGGTGGTGAGTCGATCCCCGACCGACGGGGTCGCACCGTGACCGGGCAGGTCGATGGCGTAGACGCAGCGAATGTCCGCAAGGGCCGACAAGGTGTGCTGCCAGTGGTTGGACGAGCCCCGCCATCCGTGGATCAGGATGAGCGGCGCGCCGCTGCCCGCCTGACGGTAGGCGAGCGGGCCGCAGGGCAGCGTGAGGCGTTGCAGGGGGGTGATTTCCATGGCAGCGGGTCCGGATAAGCAGGGTCGATGACTAGTGGCTAGTAGCTAGCGGCTAGTAGCTAGCGGCTAGTAGCTAGCGGCTAGTAGCTAGCGGCTAGCAGCTAGTGGCTGCTTGGTACCTCATCATCGCTCAGGAACCCCCGCAGTTCACGGTGGAAGTGGTCCGGCCACTCGATCATTGGCATGTGCCCGCAGTCGTCGAACAGCACGGTGCGGCAGTCCGGCAGGCGCTCGGCCAGGGCCGCGACCCCGGCGGCCGGCATGATGGGATCACGGTCGCCGCTGAGCAGGAGGACGGGGGCGGTGATGCGCGCCAGCGCGGCGACGAAGTTGGGGCTGGCCGCGTCGATCGCGACCTCCATGGCACAGAGTGGGTCCGTGGTCAGGAACTCGCGCACCCCTTCGCTGACGATCTCCTGGTCGGCCGGCAGTTGCCGCAGGGCCGCCGCGGCGATGGTGCGGCTCAGCGCCGGGTCCGCGCCGACCCAGTCGACCCAGGGCTGCCATTGCCCCGGCCAGGGCCGCGTCATGGCAAACCAGGGGCGCCACCAGGGCAGGGTCAGGTTCATGAAGCTATGGGTCTGGGTCAGCGCCGTCTGCTCCAGGTCGTTGCGCGCGGTGCCCATGCTGCTGAGCACCAGGCGCCGCACCCGCCCCGGCCACTGGGCGGCGATGGCGACCGCGACGGCCGCCCCGTAGGAGTGCCCGACCAGGTCGAACTGGTCCAACCCCGCCTGATCGGCGTAGGCGACGATCAGCCGCGCCAGGCCCTCGGTGGTGATCTGCGCCTCGCGCGGCGGGGTCTCGCCGTGACCGGGCAGATCGATGGCGTGGACGTTACGGATATCCGCCAGGTCGTCCAGGGTGCCTTGCCAATGGCTGGAGGCGCCGCGCCAACCGTGGATCAGGATCAGGGGCGTGCCGCTGCCCGTCTGGCGATAGGCCAGGGGGCCGCAGGGCAGGGTCGTGCGTTGCAGGGGGGTGAGTTCCATAAGGTCAGAGGTCCGCGATGGTGGTTGGTAGTCTTAGTAACGAGTCAAGAACAAGCTAAACACAGACATAATCGTTGTCGTTGTCGTTGTCGTCGTTGTCGTCGTTGTCGTTGTCGTTGTCGTTGTCGAAATCGGAGAAGCGATGCAATTTTGGGGTACGAGAGAATCCGGGGCGCTACGATAACCTCGATTACGACAACGACAACGACAACGACAACGGTGCCAAAAGCACTCCCGATCAGGTTCAGCGCCCCGGCGTTCCTGCCGGATAAGGCGCCGCGTATTTGGTGGTGGTGAAGACGGTGAAGCTCGCCCCGTCGCGCCAGGCGTCCGCGGGCAGTCCGGCCTTGCGCGCCAGGTAGGACAGGGTCTCTTCCCGCGTCCAGCCCTGCCCGAGGGCGACCTCCGGCAGGAACACCGCCCGGCGCCCGTCCTTGCTCAGGACGATGCCCTCCTCCCCGACCCGGAACGCCTCCCAGGAGGCGATGGGGCGCGGCGGCGTCAGGACACTGACCTCCACCTCCAGGTCCCTGAGCTCGGCGGGCGCCACCGGGTTGAAGCGCGGGTCCCGGCGGGCGGCGTTGTCCGCATTGGCGATGATCGCACGATCCAGGGGTTCCCGGGGCTCGATGGTGCCGATGCAACCGCGCAGTTCCCCATGGAGCTTGAGCGTGACGAAGGCCCCGGCGGGGGCGCGCAGGTGGTCCGGGAGGGCCGCCGCGACCTGGCGGGCGGCCGCGTCGCGCTCCGCCGAGGGGCCGAGAACGGCCCGGTCCAAGGAGACAATAGCGAGTTGGTGCAGGGCCTTGAGGTCCGACTCCGCGGGTGGCGCCGCGACCGCCGAAGGCCGGCTCGGTGCCGTGAGCTGCGTTTGCGTTGCGGAGTCCCCGGCGCCGGCCGGCGGCAAGTCCGGGGCCGCAGCCGCCAAGGGTGCGGGATCAGTCACCACCAACACCGCATAACTCACCGAGTTGCGATAGTCCCCGGTCAGGGCCCCGCTGGTGGTATAGGCGATGCGCTCCACCCGCGCCCCGGGCCCGAGCATCCGCAGCAGTATGTCGATCGGCCGATAGCCGCAGATGGTGACCCCGGTGCGCGCCTGGTAGGCCAGAAAGCCCGCCGCGTCCTTGGCCAGGATCCGCTCGATGGCCCCGCCGTCCAGGTCTTCGAGGCGCCCCGCGATCTGACCGTCAAGGGCAAAGGGCAGATAGCCGAAACGCGGCCCGTAGTGGGTGAAGTCACTGGAGACCACCACCAGGGTATCAGCATCCGCCAGCGGGCGCAGCAGTTCGGCCGCGGTGCGGTCGTCGGCACCCGCCAAGTCCCCCACCAGGACCGGGACCAGGCGCCAGCCCGGGGCCAGGGCGCGTTGCAGCAGGGGGAGTTGGATCTCGATGCTGTGCTCGGCGCCCCCGGCGTCCCCATCGGCGCGCACCAGCGGCGAGGCGCGCAGGGTCCGCACCGCCTCCAGGTCCAGCGGGACCTCGCCCAGCGGGGTGCGATAGGCGTCCACCGCATCGACCGAGAGGCCGCGAAAGCCGCGGTGGTGGGAGGGTGCCAGGATCAGCACCCGGCGGTAGGACTGGCCCTTGACCAGGGCATAGCCCGCGCCCGCGGTGGGTCCACTATAGTCATAGCCGGCGTGGGGGACGATCAGCGCGCGGATGGTCCCGGCCGGCGGGCGGGCCTGGGCGGCGGATAGAAAGCCGTCCACGCGCGCACCGAGCGCCGCCGGGTCCGCGGGGTACCAGGACCCGGCCAGGGCGCTCTCGCGCAGGCCCGCGGCCACCGTGACGCCCGGACCCAGGAGGATCAGACCGAGCAGCAGCAGGACGCGCAACGGCGCGGCCGGTGCGGCGGACAGAAGATTGTCCGCAAATGAACGCAAATGAACGCAAATAAGAGCGAATTTGCCGGCTCTGCCGCACGGCGCATTGAAGGCACTCAGGGCATATTCCATGGTGGGGTCCTCATCCGGCCAGTTCGTGGGGTCGATAGAAGTCCGCCTCGTACAATGCCCGCTCGCGCGGCCCGGCGGCCAGCGCCGGGGGGGCCGCATCGCCCCCGCCGGCGGGACCGGACTGCCGGCCGGGCGTCCCGATCGGGGAGCAGATCAGGCCCAGCAGGCCAACGCACAGACCGAGGAAGCCTCGCCGAGACAGGCATTGAGCATGGCTCCGACCGTCCCCGGGGCGTTGCGCACCGGAGGTCGAGGCTTTAGCCGGACCAGGGCCGCTGACAGGCAATATCGACCGGCTAAAGCCTCGACCTCCGGTCTCCCTGCGGCCGGGATAAGGATCCAGGCCCCAGAGCTGGCGCGCCGACGCCAGGGTCCGCGTCACCTGGCCAGTCCGCCATTTGCGTTCATTTGCGTTCATTTCCGCCCCCTCTTCATCTTTCTTGGACCACCCGGGACTACCAGACCCCGGGAATCGGATCATTGCAGGTCGGGCAGCGCCCCTGCGCCGTCAGCCCGTAATGGGTAATGACAAAACCACTGCGCCCGATCAGCAGGGTCCCGTCGCGGGGGCAGTAGGTCGAGTTGCCCGCGTCCCCCATGACATTGCCGATATAGACATACTTGAGGCCGGCGTCCAGGGCCTCGGCGCGCGCCTGTTGCAGGGTCGCGGCCGGGGTCGGCGGGAGGTTGCGCATCCGGTACTCGGGGTGGAAGCGGCTGAAGTGCAGCGGGGTGTCGGCCCCCAGCTCGGCGACGATCCAGCGGGCCATACGCCGGATCATGGCCAGGTCATCGTTCAGGGTCGGGATCACCAGATTGGTCAGCTCGGTCCAGACCCCCTCCTCCCGGAATGTCACCAGGGCCTCCAGGACCGGCTTCAGGGTCCCGCCATTGACCCGCCGATAGAAGCCGTCGTCGAATGCCTTGAGATCGGCGTTGGTAGCGTCCAGCACCCGGCACAGCCGCCGCAAGGGCTTGCGGTTGATATAGGCGGCGGTGACGAACACATTGGCGAGCCCCTGGGCGCGGGCCAGCACGGCGCTGTCCTCGACATATTCATACCAGACGATCGGGTCGGAATAGGTGTAGGCGAGCGAGCGGCACCCCGCGTCCCGCGCCGCCGCGACCAACTGCGCCGGATCGGCGCGATAGACCTCCTCCATCTCCTCCCCGCCGCGCTGTGACAATTGCCAGTTCTGGCAATTGAGACAATGCAGGTTGCACCCGGCGGTGGCGATGGAAAAGACCTGCGACCCGGAGTGAAAGTGGTAAAGGGGCTTCTTCTCCATCGGATCGATATGGATGGCGGAGGGCCGCCCATAGGTCGTGGCACGCAGCCGCCCGCCGAGGTTGACCCGGATACGGCAATCCCCCGCCGCCCCCTCGGGGATCACGCAGGCGCGCGGGCAGAGTTCGCAGGTGACGGCAGTCATCGGTGTTGGGCCTTAGGTCAAAGATCTCCGGCAACGGTTCATTAATAAGTTGAACAATTCCACTCGGGACCGCCTGTAGCGCCATTTTCGTTGTCGTTGTCGTTGTCGTTGTCGTTGTCGTTGTCGTTGTCGTTGTCGAGATTATCGTAGCGCTCCGGATTCTCTCGCACCCCAAAAAATGCATCGCTTCTCCGATTACGACAACGACAACGACTGCGTTTAACTCGTTCTTAACTCGTTACTTGGCGCCGCCGGTCTCGTCCGGGGTCGAGGGATGATACCAGCCGGCCTCCCGCTCGCTGAGCTCCCCGGCCTGAATACGCCGCTCCAGGGCCTTGCGGTCGAGCATCCGGTAGCCACTGCCGGGCTGGGCGGCGGCGCGCAGCGCGTCCCCCAGGCCGAGGGCGATCAGCACCAGGCTGAGCGCAATGAGGCCGAGGAAGCGCGCCTCACGGGCGCGCCAATGTCGCATCGACAGGTTCATCGTCAGAATACTCTTCGCACCGTGGTCGTGGTCGTAATCGAGGTTATCGTAGCGCCCCGGATTCTCTCGCACCCCGGCCTCGATCATCGCTCCGGCCACCGCGGTGTGTCGGTCGGCGGCCTTGATCATCGTTCCGGCCACCCCCGTTACGCCGCTACCGGCAGGAGCGCGGGCGGCTTGGGCGGGCGCGGTCGTCGGCGCGCTGGCGGCGGGGGCAACGGCATGCGCTGGAGCACCTGCGCGAACAGCGTTTCGTGGGCCCGGCCGAAGAAGCGCTCAGCGGCAGTGGTCCCGTCGGGGCGACGGAGGTGGAAGTTATGTACGGCGGTCAGTGCCTCGAGCTTGCGGTCGCTCAGGCGATGTCGGCCATGGTGATGTAGGGACAGTTGGCCGTTGCGCCCCTCCACGCTGGAACTGCTGCGCTGGAACAGGTCGGCGCAGTCACCGGCCACCTGTTCGAGGCGCGCGCGCTCGGCCTCTGGGAGGGCCTGGAGCGGATGATCGCGTTGGCGCAGCGGTTCGAGCAACTGCCGGCTCAGGGCGTGCAGACGGTGGCGCGGTTCAGCGAGCGTGCTGCGATTGGCGACGCGCTCGAGGTAGAGCGCCGGAATCAGCTGCGTGAGCAACGCCAGTTCCACGGCGGGCGGCAGATTCAGCGCCTCGACCTTGGCCTGCACGGTCGCAAAGAAAAAGGTAATGGTGGCAAGGAACTGAATCGTCAGGCGCTGCGCCTTGGCCAGGCGCTCACGGGCGCGCGTTGGCAGATCGGCCGCGTCGGCCAGCTGTTGCAGCCGCGTCCACACGTCGGCAAAGCGTTGCGCGATGCGCGCCACGGGCTGCGCCTGTCCCTGCTCCAACTCATAGGGGTGATAGAGGGTCCCCAACTCACGCACCAGTTCACGGGCCTCGGCCTGACGCGCTTGCGCCTGTACCTGATCGGCTTCGGCCTGCACCACGACCGCCAGGGCGGCTTCAATGCGGGGCGCGAACGCCGGTGGGCGCCCGCGCGGACGCGGGGATTGGGCGTCATAGGCCTGCGCGGTCGCCCGCTCAGCGTCCAGCGACGTCTGGGCGGCCGCGACGCTGGCGCCCGCCTGTTTCACGTGGCGGACCAAGTGTAGGCTGGTGCCCTTGGACACCTCCTGTTGCACATGAAACAGGTCCGGGGAATGATGGGCCGCACAATCCGTCTGGATATGGCGGCGCAACGCTGTGGCCTCGTCGCTGGTGCCCTGGATCACGGTCACGTTCAAGCCGTCCAGACCCGCGCGCAACGCCTGCGTCCAGGTGGCCGCCGTGCGATCGGCGGCGTACTGTTCGCGCAGCAGAAAGTTCGACACCGGCTCCAACATGACCAACAAAATCTGCGGATGAAAGGTCTCATCCTCGCACGCCGTGATCGCGCGGTGCGGCATGCCCACCGCCAACGCCGCCCGTTGCTCACGCGCCACGGCGACCACCATCTCCTCCAAGGCCGCATTGAGGGCCTGGTGGGTGCCATAGCTCGCGCCGACGAACGCCGACAACCCACTCAACTTCAAGAATTCACACACCATCCGCACCCCGGCACCGCCGTGCAGCGTGATGACGAAGTGCGCCGCCACCACCACTTGGTGCAGCCACTGCACGCCCTCAGGGGTCGCCACGAAGGCTGCCAACACCGCCGGGGCCGCGCCGACCGGGGTCGGCTTGCACCAGTCCTGCAAGGTGCTGCGCGCCACGCCCAGTTCGGCGGCGACGTGGCGTTGCGGCTGCCCCGTCGCCAAGCGGGCCACGGCCGCCCCGCGCTGTTCGGCTCGCTCCAGGCGCGAGCGGTGCTTCACGACCCACCGCCGGCCGACCGCCGGACCACGCCCGATGGCGTCGACCCGATGTCTGCGCTAAAGTCGATCCCGGCAGGACCTTCGAACATCGTGCTTCTCCCTCGGTTTGTTTGCACTTCCAAGGGTACACAATTTCGCGGGTCCTGCCGCTCTCCAG
This sequence comes from Candidatus Thiodictyon syntrophicum, assembly GCF_002813775.1. Classification (NCBI taxonomy): domain Bacteria; kingdom Pseudomonadati; phylum Pseudomonadota; class Gammaproteobacteria; order Chromatiales; family Chromatiaceae; genus Thiodictyon; species Candidatus Thiodictyon syntrophicum. The sequence continues at coordinate 2,273,357 of NZ_CP020370.1, read as the reverse complement.
TGGGGGTTAACCAAGCCCTACGCTAGGTCTTGGCCGGATTTATGATCAAGGCCCGGTCGGCCTTCAGGCCGACCGACTGGGAGCGCCGCACCCCAGTGCGGCCCGCCCTGTCCGCAGCACGCAAGGCCGCGGTCGCCAGCGAGATCGCGCCGCACTGGGGTGCGGCGCTCCCAGTGGCCGGGATTATGATCGAGGCCCGCACCCAGAATTGCATCGTTTCTCCGATTACGATTACGACAACGACAACGACAACGACAACGAGAAGTTACCGGGAGACCCCAACACAACAGGTGGAGAACGCTTGCGCGTCGAGATTCGTCAAGGCGCAGGCGGGTGACTGCCAACTGCCGGCCGGGATGGGTCCGGGGCTCGCTTCACCGCCGTAATAGGCGATGAATTTGGTGCGCAGGTTCGGATCGGAAATAATTCCTGCCGACAGCAGGGTCAGGCTCGACGGCGTCAGCGGCCCAACCCCGTAGGCCTCCTCGAAGCCATATTCCTTAGTCCACTGCGAGTTGCCGCCGGTGTCGGCTGCTTCCTTGTAGGTCATTGTCACATAGTCAACCGGTGCGCCGGTGGACCGATCGTAACGGTAGACCTGGTAGCCGGGATTGTTTCCGTAAATCGGACTGATGGACGGGACCACGCGCTCGAACGTGAATGGTTTACCCGCCTCGTCCGCCAGCACACGAAACTCGTCCATGTGCGGCGGAAAGTTGGTATCGCTGCCTGAGGCGCTCGGTGTGGTGATGGATGAGGCGGCGAAAATCTCCTCCCATCGCGACGGTTCGGCGGCGGCCAGCCGGGCGACCAGGGACGGGTCGTAGAACGGATCGAAATGGAGATCCGAGATCATGCCGAACCAGCGGTCCTGTTCGGGCAAGCGGGCCCGGGGGCCGGCCGCGGCGGCGCCGTCCACTGCCGGGGCGGTCGCGACCGGCGCGGCGGTCTCGTCCTGCGCCTGGACGGGCATACCGAACAATGCGGGCAGCAGCGCAATCAGCAGGAAATGAGCGAGCGGATACGGGGGATTAGTCATCGCCTTCTCTTCTGGTGGGTCGCCAAGGCGGCCTTGATCATCGTTCCGGCCCGCGGCCACGTTTTGGAGTCCAAGCCTTCAGCCTTGGTCCTGGCCATCCAAGGCTGAAGCCTTGGACTCCGGCCCGGGGCAGCCGGAACCATGACCAACTATAGTCGCCCGCAAGGGTCCGCGCACCGGTCTCGATCGTCGTTGCGGCCGGAGGGCCCGTAGGGTGCGCCGCGCGCACCCGTGCCACCGCGCTGCCGTTGCGTCCCTGCGCAAGGTGCGCGCGGCGCACCCTACGCCGATTGCCGATCGTGGCCGGAAGGACGATCAAGGGCCGCGCGCCGGCCCGGAAGCTTCGGCCCCCGCGGCAGATGGGTATCCCGCCCCGCCAGGCAGCGGTGACAGCGGATGCAGTCCAGATCATGGTCACCTTTGACCCCCAGGTCGCAGTGCTCGAAGCGCCGCCGCGGACCCAGCCGCTGCAACAGCGCCAGCTTGTTGCCCAAGGCGAGGAAGGCCCCCAGGGGGCACAGATAGCGGCACCAGAAGCGATAATAGACCAGGGACCCGGCGATGACCGCCCCGGTCAGGACGAGCATCCACCCACGCAGTTGCCCGCCGAAGACCTGCTGCATCGGGTTGAAGGTCGCCCAGGCGCCCTCCCCCGTGGTCCAGACCAGGACCAGGAGCGCGGCCAGCAACAGAAACTTGAGATAGCGCGACGCCTGTTCCAGGGGCCGGTCCGGCCAGGTCCACAGACCCAGCCGGCGCCCCAGGCGGGAGACGAATTCCTGCAGCGCGCCGAAGGGGCACAGAAAGCCGCACCAGACCTGGCCGAACAGGACCGAGCTGACCGCGACGAAGCCGAGCAGCAGCCAGCGCTGGGGGTTCTCGGCCGGGGCCGCCGCATGGCCCTGACTGAGGTTCACGAGGTCCAACTCCGTGACCAGGGTATTGAGCCAGAACCCCAGCACGCCCAGGGCGGCGCCCTGCAACAGCAGCCGCGCCCGCCCACTGCCGGAAAAATAGACCGGGAAGAACAGGAGGACCAAGACGGCCGTGGCACCCAGCCCCCAATCGGCACCGCCCCCGGGTGCCGCGGCCGGGGGCGGCAGGGGCCGCCCGAAGGCGACCTGTGTCGCCCGCCGGGCGGCGTTGTTGATTGTCGCCAGGACCGCCCGACTGGTCACCGTGGCCCCGCTCAGCCCGTCCACCCGCGCCAGCGACAGGGGCGCCTGGGACAGATCGGCCCCGGCCAGCCCGGCGAGCCAGGTCTCGATCCCGGTGATGTAGGACGGCGTCTCCCGGGAGTCGAGCAGGCGCACCCCGCGCAGGGTCCCGTCGCGCCCGAGCGCGAGCAGCAGTTGGATCGGCCCCGCGAAGCCGCTGACGCCGGGGCCCGCGGCGGCACTCGCCAGGGTCACCGTCTGCGGCTCACCGTCCCCCGCCGCGCCGCCCAGATAGTGGACGAAGGGCGACTCCACCGGCGTGAACCGGCTCGAACCGCTGAGCTGCGCCAGGGCCTCCTGATCGAACCGCACCTGCGGCCCCGGACGCGCCTGGAGCGCCGCCAGGTGCCAGGCATAGACCAGCAGCACGCCATAGAGCAGCCCCCACCCGACCCCCGGCCAGGGAAAGGACGCCTGCGCGCGGGGACCCGGCCCCACGCCAGGTACCAGGCGCCGATAGACCAGCGGCACCAGGGCCAGCAGCGCCGGCACGGCCAGGACGCGGCAGGTCACCGCCACCCCCAGGATCGGGACCATGAGGGCCCCGGTAACCAGACCGCCCAGAGCCCCGCCCAGGCTGTCCGCCGCCATCGCCAGGCCCCCCCCGCGCAGCGCCGAGGCGCCGGCCGTGCCTTGACCGAGACCGACACAGAGGGTGAAACCGGCCCCGGCCACCAGCCCCAAGGCGAGCGTCAGGGCGAGATAGCCCGCCTCCCGGGCATCCTCACCCAGGGTCGCCAGGCCCTCCAGGGCCGTCGGCAGCAGCGTGAGACCAAGGGCCGCGCCCGCCAGCAGGCCCATCAGGTGCAGGTCCGCCCGCCGCCCGGCCGCGAGCGCCCGCACCGCGCCGCCGCCGAGCGCGAGCCCGGTCATGAAGAGCCCGTTGAGCAGTGCCACCCGCTCGAAGACCAGCCCCACTTGGGCCTGATAACTGAAAAGCAGCGCCAACTGGCCCGCCATGGCGATGAACCCGATCACGACCAGGGCGACGACCCCGCCCGTGCGCCCCCGCGCCGGCCCTGCCCCGCCTTCCATCAGTGCCCGCAGCAGCCACAGGGCGACGAACAGCAGGGGCGGGATCAGATAGGGCCAGGGTCCGAGCCGCTGCAGCCCCGCCAGCCAGTCCACGAATCCGGACCCGCTGAACTGACCCCACAGGACCATATTCAGATAGTAGGTCACCGGCCGGGCATCGGTATTGACCGCCCCCGCCGCCCCGGCGCCGTCGAGCCGGGCGTGCAGATAGGCGAGATCCGGCGCCGGCAGCAGGGTCGCGAAGGTTCCGGACGGCAGGCTGTGCCGCGCCGGCGCGGCGGCCAGATAGCGGCGCTGGAGTTCGGCCGGGTCCTCCGTCAGGCGCGCGGGGGCCTCACCCGCACAGAAGACCTGCGGGTTGCCGGGGACCAGGACGACGGTCGGGAAGACCGCCTTCAGGGTCCGGTAGACCGAGCCCGCGTAGCCGCCCACCGCCCGCCCCACATAGTTGGAGGCGGCACTCACCTGGGTGCAGAAGACCCCGCCCGGGGCCAACCGGGCACGCGCCAGGTCGAAGGCCTCGCGGGTGAAGAGACGGTTGCCGGCGGCGCTCGCGGGGGTCGCGTCCAGGGACAGGATCAGGTCATAGGCGACCCCGGGTTCGAGCAGGCGCAGGAAGCGGCGGGCGGCGGCAAAGTGCAGCGTCAGGCGCGGGTCATCCAGGGACGCCCGCCCGGCCTCGTCCAGGTAGGGCCGCACCCGCGCGAAGGCCGCGCGATCCTGTTCCACCTGATCGATCCGCACCACCGGATAGCGCAGGAGCCCCGCCGCCAGCCCGCCCGGGTAACCGCCCAGGAGCAGTACGCGGCGCACCGCCTGGTCTTGGCCCCGGGCCTGGGCGAAAAAATAGGCGGCCTGACGTTCCACCTCCAGGGGCAGGGGAAAACTCTGCTGGACCTGACCGTCCGCCACCACCGAGGTCTGGGACCCCAGGCGGGCGACGGCCAGGTGGCCATAGGGGGTATCGAGTGCGTCCAGGAGTTCCATCCCGGGCTGGAGGCTCGCGAAGCGCCAGCGCTCCAGGGCCTGGTCCAGGGGGCGGGCGATCGGGGGCAATGTCAGCAGCAGGCCGGTGAGGGCCAGGGTCAGGGGGAGCCAGGCGCGCGCGGGAAGGACCATGCCAGGCCCCGGGCCGGTGCGCGGCGCCGCCAGGAACGCGGCGGTCAGCGCCATGGTGGCGGTCGTGAGCCCCAGGGTCGCGACCGGACCCAGCCAACGGATCAGGACGAAGGTGAACAACAGCCCGCCCAGGAGCGCCCCCAGTGCGTCCGCCACATAGGTCCGGGCGACCGGCCCCACGACGGCGCCGCGCTCGCCCAGGGCCGCGCAGGTCAGGGCAAAGGCAAACCCGAGCAGCACCCCGCCCGGCAGGTTGACCAGCGTCACGGCCAGAAACAGGTCGCCCAGGGGAACGAACTCGCTCGCCGAGACCTCCAGGAACCAGCGCACCGAGCGCAGGGCCAGGACCTGCCCGATCAGGACCAGCGGCAGGGCGCACAGGATCAGGCGCAAGGCATCAAGCGCCGCCGCCCCGGCATCCAGTCCCGGGCGCGCCCCCCGGCGCCCCTCCCAGCCCAGGGCCGCCGCCGCACCCACCGCCAGCCACAGCAGCCAGCTCCCGTAGAAGGCCCCCAGACCCACCTCGTTGCCGTAGAAGACCACCAGCCCCTCACGGATCAACACCGCCTGGGCGACCTGGGAAAAGGCGCCTAAGACGAGGATGGCCAGCAGGGGGCTCGGCACGACGCGGACTCGGTGGGGAACGGGAGCGATGCCCCAAGTTTACCGTGAAAGTCGCGGGGCGAGGCGGTGGGAGCGGCTTCAGCCGCGACGAGGCCTTGCGAACTGCCGCAACGTCACAGGTTGCCGCGGCCCCGCATCGCGGCTGCAAGCCGCTCCCACGGGAGGACTTTCATCTTCCGGGGTGGCTGAGGTTCCGGCCCTGGCTGTCAGCCTGCGCCGCCGGACCGCACCCTGGGTCCTCAGGCCGGGACGCCGAGGATCACGGACGGCGCCTTGAATACCGCCGTGGCCGCCCCGCCTTGCTGCAGCCCCAGTTCGGCCGCCGCGCCGTGCGTGATGGTGGCATGGACCTCGGTGCCACCGGCCAGGGCGATGGTCACCTCGGCATTCACCGGCCCCAGGTTCAGCGACTTCACGGTTCCTGCCAAACAGTTGCGGGCGCTCAGACGCAGCCCCGCGCTGTCGGTCATCACCAGCACCGAGGACGCCTTGACCAAGGCCACGGCCGCCGCACCGGCCTTGAGACCCAGGCCCGTGACGCTTTCATTGGTCACCACGGCGACGATCCTCTCGCCACCCGGGAGCACCAGTTCCACCTCGCTGTTGACGGCACCGGCCTTGACCGCACCGACGGTCCCGCTGAACTGGTTGCGTGCACTGATTTTCATGATAAATCTCGATAGATGGGAAATGGGACTGAGCGCCTCGGGTCGGCGGCGGACCGCTACGACCGGCGCAGTGTAGGCCACGGAGAACACCAGACTCAAGCATAGCGCCCCTTGACGCGGCCTGTGTTTTGAATCTTAAATGGCGCCTGGCGCTATATGCCGCGCTATATAGGGGCAAGTAGCGATGGCGGCCGATCCACACCGGCGCCCCATCTGATCGGCACCCTCCCGGTCACGGCCGGGTTGGGCGACACCCTTCTTTTCAGCATGAACCAGACACCCAACGGAGCCTCAACCATGACGCCGATCCGCACACTCCCGCTCGCCCTCGCGCTCCTGGGGGCGGCCCTCGCCGCCCGCGCCGATGAGGTCCAGGTGGCCGTCGCCGCCAACTTCACCGCGCCCATGCAGGAGATCGCCAAGGCCTTCGCGGCGGCTACCGGACACCAGGTACTCGCCTCCTTCGGGTCCACCGGCAAGTTCTACTCCCAGATCAAGAACGGCGCCCCCTTCGAGGCCCTGCTGGCCGCGGACCAGGAGACCCCGGCCAAGCTGGAAGAGGAAGGGGCGGCGGTGCGCGGGTCCTCCTTCGTCTATGCCGTCGGCAAGCTGGTGCTCTGGAGCGCCAAGCCCGACTTCGTGGACCAGAAGGGCAAAGTCCTGAAAGAGGGCAAGTTCGAGCACCTGTCGATCGCCAATCCGAAGCTCGCCCCCTATGGCGCCGCCGGCGTCGCGGTGATGAAGGCAATGGAGGTCTTCAAGACCATCGAGCCCAAGCTGGTCCAGGCGGACAATATCGCCCAGGCCTTCCAGTTCATCAGCACGGGCAACGCGGAACTCGGGTTCGTCGCGCTCTCCCAGGTCAGCAAGGACGGCAAGGTGACCGAAGGCTCGGCCTGGATCGTGCCGGAGACGCTCTACCAGCCAATCAATCAGGCGGCGGTGATCCTGAATAAGGGAAAAGAGAAGCCGGCCGTCATCGCCCTGATGGCCTTTCTCAAGGGCGAGCAGGCGCGGGGCATCATCCATTCGTTCGGTTATGGCATCTGAGGCCGTACCATACCGCGGGCGGGGCAACTGCTCGCGGCGGCCTTGATCGTCGTTCCGGCCGCCAGGAAACCGGAGGGCGAGGCTTTAGCCGGATCAGGGCCGCTGACAGGCGCTGTCGACCGGCTAAAGCCTCGACCTCCGGTTTGAACGCCGCCCCTACCCCCGGCCGACCACTGGAGCCGATCCAATGCCGCTGACCGACGCCGACCTTCAGGCCCTCTGGCTCACCATCCGCCTGGCCACCGTCGTCACCCTGCTGCTCTTCGTCATCGGCACCCCCATCGCCTGGTGGCTGGCGCGCACCAGATCCGGCTGGAAGGGCGCGATCGGCGCCGCGGTGGCGCTGCCCCTGGTACTGCCGCCCTCGGTGATCGGCTTCTATCTGCTCGTCACCATGGGGCCGAACGGTCCCATCGGGCAGTTGACGCAGGCACTGGGGCTGGGTCTCCTGCCCTTCACCTTCTGGGGGCTCGTGGTCGCCTCGCTCTTCTATTCCATGCCCTTCATGGTCCAGCCACTGCAGAACGCCTTCGAGTCCATGGGGACGCGCCCGCTGGAGGTCGCCGCAACGCTGCGCGCCTCGCCCCTGGATGCCTTCTTCAGCGTCGCCCTGCCGCTCGCCGCACCCGGGTTCCTCACCGCCGGCATCCTGACCTTCGCCCACACGGTGGGCGAGTTCGGCGTGGTGCTGATGATCGGCGGCAACATCCCCGGGGTGACCCGGGTCGCCTCGGTGCAGATCTACGACCATGTCGAGGCCATGGAGTACGGGGACGCCCACCGCCTGGCGGCGGTGATGCTGGTCTTCTCCTTCCTGGTGCTGCTGGCGGTCTACAGCGCCCGACCAAACCGCCCGAAGGGATAAACGATGGACCCAATCGAAGTACGCCTGCGCCTGACCTGGCCCGGCTTCAGCCTGGAACTGGACGAGCGCCTGCCCGGACGCGGCGTGACGGCCCTGTTCGGACCCTCGGGCTGCGGCAAGACCACCCTGCTGCGCTGCATCGCCGGCCTGGAACGGGCACCCCAGGGGCGCCTCGCCTTCCAGGGCGAGGTCTGGCAGGACGCGGGCACCTGGGTGCCGACCCACCGCCGACCCCTGGGTTACGTCTTCCAGGAGCCGAGCCTCTTCCCCCACCTCACGGTGCTCGGCAACCTGCGCTTCGGCCAGCGCCGCAGCCCGGCCCCGGGCGGGACGGCGGCCCCGAGCGGCCTGGACCAGGCGGTGGAACTCTTAGGGATCGGCCCGCTGCTGGAGCGTCGCCCGGAGCGCCTGTCCGGCGGCGAGCGCCAGCGCGTCGGCATCGCCCGGGCGCTCGCGGTCAACCCGCGAATCCTGCTGATGGACGAGCCCCTGGCCGCCCTGGACCACCAGCGCAAGCAGGAGATCCTGCCTTACCTGGAGCGGCTGCATGAGCGCCTGTCCATCCCCGTCCTCTATATCAGCCACGCCCCCGACGAGGTCGCGCGCCTGGCCGACCACCTGGTGGTGCTGGAGGCCGGCCGGGTGCTGGCGAGCGGGCCGCTGCAAGAGACCCTGGCGCGGCTCGATCTGCCGATCCGCCTGGGCGAGGACGCCGGTGTCGTGCTGGAGGGTCGGGTCGCCGAGCGCGACCAACGCTGGCACCTGTTACGGGTCGACTGCGCCGGGGCCAGCCTGTGGGTGCGCGACACCGGGGTCGCCATCGGCCGCCAGGTACGGGTCCGTATCCTGGCCCGCGACGTGAGCGTCACCCTGACCCAGGCGCACGCCAGCAGCATCGTCAACACCCTGCCGGCCCGGGTCGCCGCCCTGGGCGAGGACAGCCACCCCGCGCTCGCCCTGGTTCGGCTCCAGGCCGGGGGCACCAACATCCTTGCCCGGGTCACCCACCGCTCCGCCGACCTGCTGGGCCTGGCGCCGGGGCTCGCGGTCTGGATTCAGATCAAGGCCGTGGCGTTGCTGTGAGGGCCCGCTGCCAAGGTGACGAGACGGCGGTTCGCGGCATGATTGAAGGCGTGTTCGGACATGAGCAAATACGCCGTGCCATTGACCGGGGTCAGCTAAATGGCTGCCCCTTTTCCCGACTAGTTCAAAGGCATCGGGGCTCGCTCGCTATCCCGCTGACATATCCATGGTATGCTCCCTATTTCCCTACTACTTTAAGCGACGCCTATTTTCATAGATACCCATCGCTAACAATATCCCAATTAGTGCGAATGTCGCGAATCGGCTTACAGCAGGTATTGCCGCAGCAGCGGCGATAATGCCATTTTCTACCTTTATAGTCTTAAACCCCACGTTGTTTGAATAATCGAACTCCACGATGCTTCGACTAGGGTTGACAGTAACAAAGATATCCTTATCACCCGCCGTCACAGGAATCCACGGCTGCGAAACAGTTTCGCCGACACCCTCGGCTAAGCCAGAAATTAAATGATCGCCCCCAATTCGCACACCTAATGAAGGGTCCCCCTCATAAAATCGCACAAGGATAGATTTATCTGTAGTTGCACCGTTATTCTCGATTATTGCCACGAGTTGCACATTAACACCCGCTGACGGTAATTCAGGTAAGGATGCGATATTCGCTGAGTCGACTTCGACGTCGGTTGGTATCGACTGAAACAGTGCGTAGCGATACGTGTCCGTTGTATAAACATCTGTGACGTTTAACGACGTACTGACAGCCGTATCTTTACCTATTATTAGTAAGTCTTTGACTGCATACGAGCCGTCAATTCGCAGTTGACGAATCTTTTCTCCGCTAAAGTCCAGAGATATTAGGTTAACGCCTTTCACAAGAGTGACTGTTTTGTTGATCCATTCAACTTCCTCTCCTCCCGAAGCAACAAGACGAGCTATAAGCTGATAACTGCCAGGCATAACAGTCTTAACTTCAAGCGTCACCCTTAGAAAATCGTAAAGCAGATCAGAGTCAGCGTCCAGACCTTGATCGCTTGTATTGCCGGTCAAGACAACTAACGATTGCTGGAAAATATCTGAGGAATAAATAACAGTTTGATAGGCTACATCTCGATAATCTATAAGCGAGAACTGATTATCAATCTTGAATCGCAGCATTAGATCGGCGAGTCTCAACGCGCCATCAACTCCATTATTGTGTATGAGCCGACCATCGAAGTTTAGTCTTATGCTTTGTTTTCCTATAGCTGGCGATTGAACTGATGCTAGAACTGTCTCGATAACTTTACCATTAACGTCTTTCAGGCTACCGACGATTTCGTAGTCGCCAGATGCCCCAAACTCAACCTCGACGTCTGCCTGTAAAATATCAAATAAGCCATCGCTATTAACGTCGACCGTACTGACAACGTAATGATCAGTGAAGGCCGAGTCATTGCTGACAACCGTAAACTCTCCATTCACCTGTCTCTGGACGCCATCCCCATTAGCTTTCGTAGCGTACGAAAAGCCACCAGTCGCTGCCGGCACGAATATGTTTGTAAAGACTCCATCATTTGATATCTCATCGCTATGGGTCCCGTCGTCATATAGTGCGAGAGAACTTTCAATTTCATCAGCGGTTAAAATTGTCACGATGACGCTAGCATTCTTAATGCTATTTGCTCCATCTTTAAAATAGGCGAAAAATTTTGCTGTATCCCCTGGGCGATAAGAAGACTTTTCAGGTCGACTAGCGAACTCTATACTGTCACTGATTTGCCATACGTTCAAAGAGTAACTCCTGCTGCTTACCGACTGTATCGTCAGTTTCCATTCGCCAGCAACTGGATTTTCAACTACGTATCTGCGTGTAACACCAAAACCACTTTCTTGCTCAGCGCGGGGAAGATAAATTTTTCCTTCATTATCTAGCAGTGTAGACTGCAACTGAGTCGATAAGGGATACGTGACCTCGAAATAAAGCCTCGCGGTATTTCCTACCTTCACCGTATGACTCTTAGTTTCACCTGATCTTATCAGATAGGCATCACTCGAAATTAGGCTTGTATTCTCATCCTGGGTCGCGGCTTGCGAAACTTCGGTAGAGGAAAGCGATTTCGTAGTAGAAGCCACCTGAGCCGTCAAACGCCCTATTTGGCTGATTACCCAGTCATAAGTGGACTTGTCATCATGAATACCGCCATGATCTAAGCCCGCTGCGAGTCGGTTGACATTTGTAGCTTCGGGCCACGTTGTCTCGCCCCCTATACTCCTTGATTTCACTATAATATCTGGGCACTTTGATTCGATTACATCTATTTTACCTTGGCATGTTGGTGTCCAAGGAAAGGTTGCGCTATTTGTATCAACAACATAATCATCATCACCAATCGTAACCAAGGTCGGAACGGCGTTTTCTTCTATATTGTAAAGAGGTAAGTACCTATATTCGTCATTAAATGCGCCGCTAACCGGAATACGGATTGGCTGATAGTTAAAATTATCCCGAAAATGACCTCTTTGTAAATCATCAGCACTGCAAGAGTTACCTAACGCTCCAATTCCGGCTCCGTGATTCGGTGCAGATAATTGAATTAAAGAATTGACGTTAGCAGCATTCCCATTACGGATATATCGCCTAGAATCCACGCCACCTCTGCTGTGCGTTACCAAATTCACCTTTTCAACTCCGTATACATCCTTAACTTTCTGAACGATTTCGGACACATGACCGGCGTTCGCACTAATACACCCATAGGACTCTGTCTCGCCTGACAAAGGCAAATAGAATGGCGCATTATCGGATCTTAGGAAAGATGTAAATGTGGTCCATGTACTCGGGTCTCCACCATGTCCATGAATCAAGACAATTGGCCTGATACCATCTATCTCTAATGCAATCCAGTCGACCTCAGTCGCCCAGATGTTGGTTTCCGCATTAGCGCGATCAACGAGAATTTCTATATTGTTATCCGCTGGGACGATTTTATCGCTACCCGATGATTTTTTTGGAAACTTAATCTCGCTAGTCGGTATCGTATAGCTTCTAGTACTCCACGTATCGTTTCCACTAGTCAGAGGGTCTTTCAGTTGTTTTCCATTAAAGAAGACAAAATCTTGCTCAGGTCTAACCTCGGTACCCTGATAATCGTTGTCTACGTCATAGACATTTATTAACAATCTAGCCTCTTTACCAATGATTCCGCGGTCAATCATTGTTTGGATATTTTGCAATTTACCATCGGCATCTACCTCTCCAAAAAATCTTGAAACGGGAATCGCAATTCTTAATTTTCCGTCTACGACGTCTTCCTTAAATACATATTTATCGAGGTCTCCTCCTGTGTCGACTATAAAAATTGCATCTTTAGGAAAAGACTTTAATGATTCGTAGGGGTTGACTCCTGAGCGTCCAGCGTAAGCACCAGATGGTGATGCGACAGTAGACAGCAGTCGTTGGCTATCACTAGGAGCGTCGCCGGCCTTGGCAAAACTCAAGTGAGGCCAAACGAGGCAGGAAATAATACCAAGAACTAATGCATGAACAAATCGAAAATGATCAGCGCGGTGTTTCATAGTATCGAGGACTCATTTGACATGTTGGCGCTTCGGATGGCTGGCGCAAATTTCCCGAGATTTTTCCAATGGGTACGGCAGCTAAATGCAGACTGATGTCGCTTTCTCATTTGCCTAACCCAAGTAGATGCGCAGCTGAGCAGTACCCGCTCGGCGCTCGGCAGGAAGCAAGTCGCTACCAACTGACATATTCTTTGGTAAAAGCTCAGACTACTTGAGAATACCAATGTTTATTACACGTGTCAAGGACTACAGCGTTAACAAATATTTACACAAACAAAGAGGCTCTTGCAAAGCAGGGCGCGGTTCTTGAGCCGGACAGGGTGTGCCCCATCAACCGCGGCGGGACGGAGCATTCGGCCCGTCCCGAACCTTACATTCGGAAGTCGGCCATCGGCACAAGCCGGCAGGTCAGAAGAAAACGTTTCGGACGGGGCAAATGCCCCGTCCGGCAGTTTGCCGGAACCTCTCTGCCCCATCCGGCCTGTGAGCCCTATTTCAGTGTCTCGGAAAGCCGATTCGCCTGCGCTGCCAGCGCGTCCAGCGAGAGAAGCGGCAGTCCCCGCTGCCGCCACTCGGTATAATCGAAGCGGTCGCGCGACACCGCTGCCACGAACCGTTCGGCGTCGACCAATCCGAGTGCGTGGATCAATGCCTGCATTCCGTCCAGGCGCAACTCGCTTTCAGTTTTCATACCATCGCTCCAGAACAGCCAGCGCCTCGCCCGGGGGCAGCGCGGTCAAGTCCGGCATGGCCCGAACCCGTCGCAGCAATTTGTCATCGGTGGTGACAAGCATATCAGCGCGGCCCGCAATCGCTGCCCCAACGTGCAGGGCATCGTATTCGCCGAGACCCAGATCCATGGCCTCGCGGGCGCGGGCGAGCACGGACTCGTCGATCGTCACGCACTCGACCGCCAACGCGCGCCATTTGCCGATCGCCTGCCGACGGGCCGCGAAGGGGTTCTTCGCGTTCTTGAAGTCCAGGATCGCCGACCACACGAGATCGCAGGCCCCCTCGCGCACCCGGTCTTGAAGCACCAGCTTGGCCTCGGTCTCCAGACGGATGCGCGTCTGCGATTGGTCGTCGTAGGGTCGGTTGAAGCAGGGTGCCGACGCTGATCGATCGCAAGACGTAGTTCCTGCTCCAGGCCCCGCGCCAGACCGGCAAGACCACCCCAGGGCAGCGCCCTGGGTATCGGAGGATATGCCGTGAAGCGATGAAGGGGCGTGACCACTGGCGACATCATGGACGACATAGCGCGCCCGCCTCTGCCGCTTATGTCACGCCCCTTCAGGGCTCATCAAGGAACCAACCAACACCCAGGGCGTTGCCCTGGGCTGAGATAGAACGCCCCGTTGGGGCTTGGGCCGGCGGCGCGCACGGAGCGTCCGCTTGGCGGCGAAGTTCGTGTGAATCCTTTGCGTGCTCGCGTCGCGGCTGAAGCCGCCCCAACGGGTTCTCGGCCTGGCGTTCACGGTAACCGGCTTGCCCGGCCTCCTCGGCCTGGCTAAGATTGGGGCCATAGTTCCGGCTTGTGTGGTTGAGTTTCCTCTCCGTTTATCCGTTATCCGTCGTTGACCCCCGAGGCTGGGCCAAGGAAAGCGTGCCCATCCTCACCACTCGGCGCGGGCCGGCCAGGCAGGCCCGACGGTCCCAGGGGCCGCCGCGGCGGCCTGGAGCAAGCGTTATGAACCCCTTGTTGCGCATCGATCCCGCCGACCCCTACCCCGAGAGTGACGGAGCGCCGATGGCGGACAATACCCTGCAATTCGACTGGATCGTCAAGATCAAGGAGAACCTGGAGATCCTGTTCGCCGACCGCCCGGACGTCTTCGTCGCCGGTGACCTCTTCTGGTACCCGGTGCCGGACCGGCACATCATCGGCCCCATGGCCCCGGACGCCATGGTCGCCTTCGGCCGGCCCAAGGGCCCCCGCCGGTCTTATCGCCAGTGGGAGGAGGACGGCATCGCCCCCCAGGTCGTCTTCGAGGTCCTGTCGCCGTCCAACAGCGCCAAGGATCTCCGCGACCAGTTGGAGTTCTACGATACCTATGGGGTGGAGGGTGTCCTTCCGGTAAGGCTGCATGAAATCCCGTCCCTAGCCCGGTAGCGTAGGAGCCCCGTTTTTGGTGATCCGGAGGCTCCACGATGTCACTGTCACTTGCCGCCGCGGCCGATCTGGCACAGACGGCCGCGGCCTTTGCCCACTGGCGCAACACCACGTCCCAGGGCGCGCGCATTCCCGCGGAACTGTGGTCGCGGGCGGTTGAACTGGCCGCCCGCCATGGGGTAAGCAAGGTCGCCACGACGCTGCGACTGGACTACGCCGGTTTGAAGCGGCGGCTGACGGCGCGGACAGCGCCCCTGCCGGTGCCCACCACGGCGCCGCCGGCCTTTGTGGAAATGATGCTGGGCTTACCACCGTCGGGGCCGGGCTGCGTGCTGACCCTGTCCGACGCCCGTGGTCGTTCGTTGCGCATCGAGTGGACCGGGGCGGCGACCGGCGAGGTCGCGACGGTGGCGTGTCGCCTGTGGGAGGCGGCGCCGTGCTTGCCCTGACCCCGCAGTTGCGGGTCTTGGTCGCGACGGACCCGGCGGACTTTCGCCAAGGCATTGATGGTCTTGCCCGGCGGGTGCGCCAGGTGTTGGCGGACGAGCCCATGAGTGGAGCACTCTTCGTCTTCCGCAACCGCCGCGGTACCGCGATCAAGCTCCTGGTCTACGACGGCCAGGGTTTCTGGCTGTGTCAGAAGCGCCTGTCCGAAGGCCGCTTTCGGCACTGGCCGAGCGGCCCGCCGGGGCAGGTGCTGGCCCCCCAGGAACTGGCGGTATTGCTCGCCGGTGGGGATTGGCGCGCCGCGGCGGGGGCGCCGGTGTGGCGGGCGTTGACGCCGGGGGCGTGACGTGGCGGTGTACGATGCGGTATAACGCCGTGTATGAACACGACGCTCCTGCACCACCGGCCAGTCGCGGCATGAGCTGGCGTAAGAACCCGCGCACCCCGCGGGTGTCGGTCCCCATCGCGCGACTCGATGCCATTGTCGAGCGCACCCGTACCCAAGCGCTGCCGGTGGATGACCACGCCACCCTCAAGGCGGCGGTCGACACCTTGGCGCGCCTGACCGAGGAACTGGAGACCACGACCACCACCCTGGAGCGGGTGCGTCGGCTGATTTTCGGACCCCGCACCGAGACCACGGACACGGTCCTGGGCAAGGACCAGCCAGCGCCGCGCGATGCCCCGGCGCCGCCGGCCGACGCCGACCCGGCGGCGCCGGGCGCCAGCGACGGCGATGCCACGCTGCCGCCCCACCAAAAGACACGCACTGGCCACGGCCGCAACGGGGCCGACAAGTATCCCCGCGCCCCGCGCATCCCGGTTGCCCACGCCACCTTGAAGCAGGGCGACCCCTGTCCCGAGCCCGGTTGCACCGGCCGGGTCTATGTCCAACGCCAGGAGCCCGCCGTCCTGGTGCGCGTCACCGGCGTGGCGCCCCTGCAGGCGCAGGTCTACACCCTGGAGCGGCTGCGCTGTGGGCTGTGCGGCACGGTGTTTACGGCCGACCCCCCCGCGGGCGTGGGCGCGGCGAAATACGACGCGACCGCCGCCGCCATGATCGCCTTGCTGAAATACGGCTGCGGGCTGCCGTTTCATCGCATCCAACGCCTGGAGCAGGCGCTGGCCATCCCCCTGCCGGCCACTACCCAATGGGATGTGGTCGCGGCGGCCGCGCCGTGCCTCGCCCCCGCGGTGGAGGAGCTGGCCCAGCAGGCGGCGCAGGGCACGGTGCTCTATAACGACGACACCACCATGCGCATCCTGAAATTCACCGCCGAGGCGCGGGCCGAGGCGCTGCCCCCGGGAGCTAACGCCGAGCGCACCGGGGTGTTCACCAGCGGCGTCGTCGCCGAGACCGTCAATGGCCCGATCGCCCTGTTCAAAACCGGACCTTGTCATGCCGGGGAGCACCTCGCCGAGGTCCTCAACCGGCGCCACGACCCCGTGCCCCCGATCCAGATGTCCGACGCCCTGGCGCGCAACACCCCGGGGGATCATCCCACGCAGGCCGCGTCCTGTATTCCCCATGGGCGCCGCAAGTTCGTCGAGGTCCATGACGCCTTTCCCGACGAGGTCGCCTTCGTGCTGGAAACCCTGCGTCCCGTGTTCCACACTGACCACCAGGCCCAGCACCAGGGACTCGACCCGCACGCGCGCTTACTCCTGCACCAACAGGAAAGCGGCCCGCGGATGCAGGCGCTCCACGACTGGATGGCCACGCAGTTGGAGACGCACGCCGTGGAGCCCAACTCGGGGCTCGGTCAGGCGATCCGCTACATGCAGAATCATTGGCAAAAAATGACCCTGTTTCTGCGCGTACCCGGCGCCCCGCTGAGCAACAACATCTGCGAGCGGGCGCTCAAGAAGGCCATCCTGCATCGCAACAATTCGCTGTTTTATCGCACCTTGAACGGCGCCAAGGTCGGCGATCTGTTCATGAGTCTGATCCATACCGCGGAACTGCACCAAGTGGCGCCGTTTGATTACCTGGTCGCGCTGCAGCGCCATCCCGCCGCGGTGGCACTCGACCCGCCGGCCTGGATGCCCTGGAATTACACCACGGCGCTGGCGCGCCTGGCCGCCGAACCCGCGCCGGACTGATCCCGCGGCGGCCCCGTGCCGCCCGTGCGGGCCTCCTCCCCACACCGCCCAAGGTCCCGACCCGTCACCGCGCTGGGGCGTGGGCGCGCACGGGCAGGCAGACGTCATCCCAGCTTGCTACTGGCGGCTCGCCCGCTCCGCCAACAGCGACAACGGCGGGCCTTGGGTTCGCCAATGACGCGGGGCTCCCACGCTACCGGAACCGCGCTCGGCATTCATGCAGCCTTGCCGGAAGGACACGGTGGAGGAATATTATCTCTACGACCCCGAGCGCAACCGCCTGAACCTGTGGCTGCGTCAGGGCGAGCGCCTGGCACCGATCGCGCATCTCAACGGCTGGACCAGCCCGCGCCTGGGTATCCGCTTCGCGCTGCGCCCGCACACCCTGGAGATCTTCGACCCGGCGGGCAATCCCTTCCGCAGCCCGGTCGAACTGGCGCAACGGGCCCGGCAGGCCGAGGAGCGCGCCACTCAGGCCGAGGACCGCGCCCAGCAGGCGATCCGCGCGACCGAGCAGGAGCGTATGCGCGCCGAGCAACTCGCGCAACGGTTGCGGGCGCTGGGGATCGACCCCGACGCTGTCCCGTGACCGGAGAGGAATCGTCCGAGCGCCTTCGGCACCCCGTCCGGCTGAAGCCTCGACCTCCGGTTGGGGCGCGAGCGCCCAGGAGGTCGAGGCTTCAGCCGGTCCCGCGCCCGCTTGCGGATGACGGGCCGCTGGAGCGGCCGGACTGCATTCCCACGCTGGAGCGTGGGAACGAGAGAACTATGCCATCGGCTCCGGGCGCATGGACCTGTGTCCGCACTATGGTGCGGTGACCCTGGGAATAGAACTCAAGGTCTGGCGAGACGATGCGCCCGCGGTCAGCGCGGCGCGGGCAGCGTCGGCGGCGTGGGCTGGGGGCCGGCCGGTCCCGCGGGCGCAGCGGGGGCCGGGGGCAGGCCCTCGGGGAGCGGCTCCAGGCGGAGTTGGGGGCCGCGCGGGCCGTCCGTGCGGGGCTGGCTGCCCAGGGTGCTTGCCAGGGATTGCAGGCGGCCGTCGAGCAAGACCTTCAAGTCCTTGTCCTGGGGCAGGAGCGAGACGACCTCGATGCGCTCGACGGCCTCGGGTCCACCGCCCAGGGTGAGCCTTATCAGCACATGCAGTTGCTCGCCCTCGCGCAGGACGCCGAGGGGGGTGAGGCCGCTGAAGCGGGGGGCGGCGTCCGGCTCGCGGGCGCTGATGAGGCGGGCGAAGCGGGTCAGGAAATCGGCCGGGTCGGCGGCGGCGGCGGCGGGGTAGCCGGCATCCCGTCCGAAGGTGGCGTTGAGCAGGGTGCGGGTACCGCGCGCCTGTTCGTCCTTGAGACGCGGCATGACCAGGTCCTTGAAGCGCGCCAGCGCGGCCGGGTGCAGCCAGGCCGGGGCGGCGGCGAACCCCTTTTCCTTCAGCGCCGTAAGATAGCCGGTAGCGGCCGTGGTGGCAGCCGCCGCGGCTGCCGGGTCGACCACGGCCTGAGGGGGCGGGGGCGCGGGGGGCTCCTCCTTCGTCGCCGCGGGCTGGGCGGCGGCGCCGTCCTTGGGCTTGCCCTTGGTCGCGGCCGGGGCTGCCTCTTTCGACTCGGACTTGCCCTTGATCGCGGCCGGAGCCTCCTCTTTGGACTCGGGCTTGCCCTTGGTCGCGGCCGGAGCCTCCTCTTTGGACTCGGGCTTGCCCTTGGTCGCGGCCGGAGCCTCCTCTTTGGACTCGGGCTTGCCCTTGGTCGCGGCCGGACCTTCCTCTTTCGACTCGGACTTGTCCTTGGTCGCGGCCGGCGCTTCCTCTTTGGACTCGGGCTTGCCCTTGGTCGCAGCCGGAGCTTCCTGTTTGGACTCGGGCTTGGCGTCGGACCTGCCCGCCGTCGCGGCCGGGGCCTCCTCTTTGGACTTGGGCTTGGCTTCGGACTTGGCCGCCGGGGCGTCCCGCTGCTGCGCTGCGGCGGCCCGCTCGGCTGCCGTGCCCGGGGTGTCCGGCGCGCCCTGGTCAGGGGCGGCGCCGGCCGGCAGCGGCGCGAGGATCAGAAGCCCCAGCAGGGGCAGGGTGTAACTCGTCATCGCGGGTGCTCCCAATGGTCGTGCGGTGTGGTGGGTGGGTCCGAAACCGGCATGATGCTAATCCCGCCGACGACGCGGGACCAGATGCCGCGGGCGCGCGGACGGCTTAGGATAGCGCGACCAGGGCCGGCCATCGCCGGCCAACCCCAAGCCGATTTGCTACCACCATGAACCAGCCACTGATCCTCGCCTCGACCTCACCCTTTCGCCGCGCCCTGCTGGAGCGGTTGGGGCTGCCCTTCACGACCGCGGCCCCCGCGGTCGCGGAGGACCGTCGGCCCGACGAGCCGCCCCAGGTTATGGTGCTGCGCCTGGCCGAGGCCAAGGCGGTGGCGGTGGCGGCCGGGCACCCGGAGGCGATCATCATCGGCTCGGATCAGGTCGCCTGTATCGATGACCAGGTACTCGGCAAGCCCGGCAACCGGGAGCGGGCCATCGCCCAATTGGAACTCGCCTCCGGGCGCACCCTGGTGTTCCAGACGGGGCTGTGCGTGCTCAACGCCATCACCGGGCGCACCCAGACGCTGGTGGAGCCCTTCCGTGTCCACTTCCGCCGCCTGACGCGGGCGCGCATCGAGGCCTATCTGGACCGCGAGCGGCCCTACGACTGCGCGGGCAGCTTCAAGTCGGAGGGGCTGGGGATCGCGCTCTTCGCCCGTCTGGAGGGGGAGGACCCCAGCGCGCTCATCGGGTTGCCGCTGATCCGGCTGATCACGCTGCTGGAGACCGAGGGGCTGGACCCGCTGGGCGGCGACTAGGGCGTCGCGTTGGCGCCCGCGCCGTCATGCCGGTTCGCCACTTGACTGCCCTGCCCTGGCGACCGGCGTCCCGGCCGTGATGATGGGCCTGAGTCACCCCGCAAGTGCCCACTGGACCTCTTTGCGGGGCCTTTTCGCGGCATCTCAAAGGCGTCTCAAGGATTGCTTCCAAGGGGCTGATCGGCGAAGATTTCGCATTTACCGCCACTGGCCGTCGGCCAGCCATGTCACACCCGGGGGGGAACTGCGAGCATGACTGAGGCTTTATCTATTTTCACTATTGGACGGGCACGTCACTGGCGCGCCGTGTCACTTCTGGTTGGGGTCCTGGCCCTGATCGCCCTGCTGTCCCTGGGGGGCTGCGGCGGCGGGGGCGACCAGCGGGAAGCCGCCATGAACCAAGGGCCGGTGGGCTCCTCGGCGGACTTCCCGGTGCCGCCGGAGATCGGGCCGAACGTGAACTTCTGGCGCAACGTCTACGGGGTCTGGGGCCGCAACAAGGTCGCCATCCACGACGACGAGCACATGGGCGTGATCTACGAGGTCGCGGAACTGCCCGGCGCGACTCAGGAAGGCTACAGCGAGATGCAGCGCGCCTTCGTCCGCGACCGTCTGGAGTATTACAAGGGTCAGGTGCGCGAACTGGAGCGCCGCCTGTCCGGCAACCAGACCCTGACGGCGCAGGACCGGGTACTGCTCGCCAAGTTCGAGCAGGACGGCGGCGCCCGCGGTGTCTATGGGGCCGCCGAGCGGGTGCGCAGCCAGCGCGGGCTGCGTGATCGCTTCCGCCGCGGGCTGGAGATCAGCGGCCGCTACGACAAGGCCTTCCGCGACTCCATGCGGCGTGCCGGGCTGCCGGAGGACCTGGCCTACCTGCCCCATGTGGAGTCGTCGTTCCAGACCAATGCGGTCTCCAGCGCCGGCGCCACCGGGGTCTGGCAGTTCATGCCGGCCACCGGCCGCGCCTACATGCAGGTGAACGGCGCGGTGGACGATCGCATGGACCCCATCGTGTCCGCCGACGGGGCCGCGCGCTATCTGTCCCAGGCGCACAAACGCCTGGGCAGTTGGCCGCTCGCAATCACCAGCTACAACCATGGCCAGGGCGGCATGGCCAATGCCAAGGCGCAGTTCGGCCACGACTTCGGGCGCATCGTCAAGAACTATCAGGGCAAGGCGTTCAAGTTCGCCTCGCGCAACTATTACGCGGAGTTCATCGCCGCCCGCGAGGTGGCCAGCCATCCGGCACGCTATTTCCCGGAGGGCGTGCGCTACGAGACACCCTGGCCCCATGACCGTCTGGTCCTGGCCAGCGCCACGCCCGCCGATCAGTTGGCGCGCCGCTACGGGATCTCCAGCGGGAGCCTCGCCGGTCTGAACGCGCATTGGCGCGGTGCTGCCCGCGACGGGCGGACCGCGTTACCCGCCGGCAGTACCGTGTGGGTGCCCGCCGGCAGTCTGGCGCGGGGCGGCGGCCAGCCGTCCTACTCCGGCGACGCCATCGCCGCGCGCGATAGCGCCAAACCCATGGCCGAGCCGGTGGCCGCGGCGACCTCCATGGCCTTGCGGGCGACCGAGGCGGAGCCGGACTTCGCGGACCTGCCCGCCCGCGACCCGGCCTACGCCGCACGTGTGCAGCCGGCCGGGCCGCCGATCGAACCAATGCTGGCCATGGTTGAACCCAATCCCGCCAGGGTCCAATCCAGGCCCGCACTGGAGGACGTGCCGGACGAGTGGCCGGAACCCGTCAGGGCCGCCCGGGCGGAGTCCAGGCCGACCGCCTCGCAGACCAGGGCCGCCAAGGCCAAGGCGCGGGCCGCGGCTGAGGCCGTCGTCGCCGAGGCCGAGGCGAAGCCCGCCAAGGCACCGGCACCGCGTGCCAGGGCCGAGTTGAAGACCGCCAAGACGGACACCAAGGGCGTCAAGGCCGAGGCAAGAGACGACAGGGCCGAGGCCAAGACCGCCAAGGCCGCAGCGAAGGGCGACAAGGCGGGGGCCAAGACCGCGAAGGCCGAGGCGAAGGGCGACAAGGCCGAGGCCAAGACCGCCAAGGCCGCGTCGAAGGGCGACAAGGCGGATGCCAAGACCGCCAAGGCCGCGGCGAAGGGCGATAAGGCCGACGCCAAGACCGCGAAGGCCGAGGCGAAGGGCGACAAGGCCGACGCCAAGACGGCCAAGGCCGGCGCCAAGGGCAGCAACGCCGAGGCCAAGACTGCTAAGGGCGGGAAGTCGGAAGCCGCAGCCAATGCCAAGTACCACGTGGTGAAATCCCAGGAGACCCTGTACCGGGTCGCCAGTGCCAGCGGCATCTCGGTGGCTGAACTGCGGCGGTTGAACAAGATGGGCCCCAACGAGAACAACGTGCGCCCGGGACAGAAGCTCAAGGTCGGGACCTGAGGCGCCGGGTACGCGATGCGTACCCTACAGCTACCGGACGTTCTGACGAACCGGGCGTCGTTGTCGTTGTCGTTGTCGTAGTCGTAGTCGGATTATTCGATTACGACAACGACAACGACAACGACAACGAAAACCACAGCGTACCCGGGATCCCGGTCACCACATCAGTTCTGATCGCACCCTCTTGCCGTCGGCCGCTCGGGAGCGGCGCCCGTCGATGGTATCCTTACCGGTTGGCGCGAGCCCCCTCCCCTACCCGGAACCACAGGACCACCCCCATGAAACCCATGCCGCTGCTGCTGCGCAAAGACCAGGAACGCCGCCTGCTCGCCGGCCATTGCTGGGTCTACAGCAATGAGGTGGACACTCAGGCGACCCCGCTCAAGGACCTGACACCGGGGGCGCCGGTGGAGGTCTTGAGCGACCATGAGCGCTGGATCGGCCACGGCTATGTCAACCCGCATTCGCTGATCTGCGCCCGCCTGGTCAGCCGGGAGCGCAACCGCCCCCTGACCCCGGCCCTGTGGCTGGCGCGTATCCACGATGCGCTCGCGTTGCGCGAACGGCTGTACCAGCGTCCCTTCTACCGCCTGGTCTTCGGGGAGAGCGACGGTCTGCCGGGACTGGTCGTCGACCGCTACGGCGATCTGCTCGGGGTCCAGTTCACCACCGCCGGTATGGAACGGGTGCGCGGGGAGGTCCTGGCCGCCCTGGAGCAGGTGCTCAAGCCCAGCGCCATCGTGCTGCGCAACGACACTTCAGTGCGTGAACTGGAGGGCCTGGCCCAGGGGGTGGAGACCATCCTGGGCGACCCCGGGGACGCGCTGATCCTGACCGAGCACGACCTCGATTTCGTGGTCGCCCCGATCACCGGCCAGAAGACCGGCTGGTTCTTCGACCAGGCGGAGAATCGCACCCGCCTGGCCCGCTATGGGGTGGGCGAGCGGGTACTCGATGTCTGCAGCTATAGCGGCGCCTGGGGGCTGCGCGCCGCCGCCCTGGGGGCCGATGACGTGACCTGTGTGGACAGTTCACACAGCGCCCTGGAACGTGTGGCGGACAACGCACAGCGCAATGGGTTTGCCGCCCGGGTCCACCCCCTCCAGGGTGACGCCTTCGAGGTCCTGCGCGCCCTGCGCGACGAGGGTCGGCAGTTCGACACCGTGATCCTCGATCCCCCGGCCTTCATCAAGCGCCGCAAGGACGAGAAGGAGGGTGTGCAGGCCTATGCCCGACTCAACCGGCTGGGCATCGAACTGCTGGCCCCCGGCGGGCTCCTGGTCACCTCTTCCTGCTCCTTCCACATGAACCGCGACGCCTTCCTGCGCACCGTGCAGCAGGCCGGGCGGCGCGCCGGACGCTTCCTGCAACTCCTGGAGACCGGCCAGCAGGGGCCCGACCACCCGGTCCATCCGGCGATCCCGGAGACCGCCTATCTCAAGACCCTGTTCCTGCGCGTCTTGCCCGGGTCCTGAAAAGCGACGAAACGAGGTTGTTTATTCTCAGCGCGTTACCTAGAATTCTCCGTGTAGTTTCTAGTTCCGGCACCCTGCCGCCAATCTGGGGGACCAGACCCATGTGTGACGACGCCATCCGCACCGCCCGCCGTTCAACCCAGCGCCGCGCGCGCCCCGGTCCGCGCAGGACCGGCCGCGTCGGCCTTGGCCTCGCTGCCGCGCTTGCCGCGGTCTATGCCCTGACGCTGGGCGGCTGCGGGGGTGAGCAGGCGACCACCAAGGTCGCCTACGCGGACCGGGTGTTGGTGAAGAAGTCGGAGCGCAAGCTGCAATTGCTGAAGAACGGCAAGGTGCTGAAGGAATACCGGGTCGCCCTGGGCGCAAACCCGGCGGGCCACAAGATGCAGGAGGGCGACAAGCGCACCCCGGTCGGGGACTATGTCCTGGATTGGCGCAAGCCGAACAGTGACTACCACCGGGCCATCCATGTGTCCTACCCCAACGCGCAGGACGTGCAACTGGCGAAGGCACTGGGCGTCAGCCCGGGCGGCAGCATCATGGTGCACGGGTTGCCCAACTACGTTACGTCGCCGGTGGTCCGGGCGGAGTATCAACGGCGGGACTGGACCAACGGCTGCATCGCCGTCAATGACCAGGAGATCGAGGAGATCTGGCGCCTGGTCCGGGACGGGACGCCGATCCGCATTCAGGAGTGAGGTGCCGGCCGCCTCGCCGCTCTTGCTCTTACGCCCCAGAAACCGTGTTGGACCCGGGTCGGCATATCGAATCAGTCCGCCAAAGGCCCCTCACCGCGCGGCTTCTTCGGGAAGTATATGACCCAGGGTAGACCTTCAAAATGGTCGTCAGACGTGACGAGTTGCACATCGGCCTGACGCGCCGTGGCGTAAATGATTGCGTCGGCGAAGGAGAGTTTGTGTTCGATAGCCAGTTCCGCGGCATAGAGGGCCAACGCGGTGGACAGTGGGATTACCCGGCCTTGTTCCGTCAGGGCGATGACCCGTAGCGCCTGTTCGCTATCGCGTTCCCTACAGACCCATTTGTAAAGCTCGAACTGGATTGCAGTGGGCACCACAAGTCGATCGATGTTCTCCAAGTAGGGCCGGAAGGATTCCGCCAGAGTGTCGTCCGTGAGCCATTCGATCCAGCCGCAAGTGTCCACCAGTAGCGCCATCAATACCGATCCTCGCGATCCCGGTAACCAGTTGGATCTGCGCCTTTCAGCAAGCCGCGTGCCTCATCCAAAGACGGTAGCGGCACCAGTTCGATGCCCCGGCCCTTGGGGATGATCGCGAAGCGTTGCCCCACATGGAGACCCAACTCGTCGCAGATGGGCTTGGGGATGGCAAGTTGGAACTTACTGGAGAGGGTGGCGGAGGGCATGGCGTCACTACTACTTGGGGTGATCGTGTGGCTAGTTCTCGCGCTCCAGTGTCGCGCGGGAACTTGGGCAACTGGAGCGGCAACAGATACGTTTTCCTAACGCATAATGCTATCGAGAAATAGATGCTGCGGCGCTCGGTCTTCCTGAAACATTGGTCTTGATCGCCCTACCCGGGGTTGCTCATGAGTCTCCGAGCATTGTGTTGTAAGTTTCCAAGACCTTGCCAATCATCTGTTGGTTATCCATGAACTTTTGCAGATCAAAAAGCGATTCTCTGCGGAAGGCGAGCCCTCCTTCCGGGACCCCGCTGATGGTTACTTCCTGCACCAAGCCGGATTTTAGCATCGCCTCTAACAAGGGTTTGCAGTATCCGGAGCGACCAAGCAAGCCTTTCGCCCAATCCGCTCTCCACAAACTGGTTTTTAAGCGCCCATTACACCAAAATTTGCTTAGACCAAGACGAACGGCATCTTTCACCAGTTCAGCTCGCGATGCAAAGTCGCTCTCAATCACGCCGTCCCAAATCAGGCTTGCGGGAAATGCAATATCGCAATCCACCATCGTTACGAGACTCCATCCCTCTCTCTTGCAGGATTCAGGTTGGAACTCGAATTCCCCAACAAACGCACAACGCTCAAATTTCGTATTTCTGTCAGCACGGCAGTTTCGCAAAGTCACGTCTTCAAAACGACAGCCAGAAAAAATGACGCCGGATAAATCGAGCGCATCAAACGGGCCAGTTAAGTACAGGCCTGTCACCTTCTTTGCGACGGTGAAATCGGCGCCAAAGACGGCAGTAAACAATCGCTCTGTCCGCTCCACGCCTGTTACTATATTGGCGTCGGTCCGTATGAGATCAAGTACAACATGAAGCAAGAAGCTCTGCGATTCTCGGTACTTCAACGGTACTGATGCGACTAAGCCGCCAACCGAATCTACGGCCTCCGGTTCCAACAGCGACTCGAGATGTTCCAGTATAAACCCTTTGCCATTCGCCTCCTCGCGTAGGAACGGCCAGATACTACTGCTTGGCGCGACGCCCATGTTAGAGATCGCGTCTGCAATGTGCAGTGCCCTGAGATAAGAAGCTAAGAAATCAAAGCTGAATCGGTAATTGCCGTCATGGCCAACATTAAGCAATGGATGATCGACCATCTTGCCCATATCTGACGCCGCTATTCCTGCAGCTTCAAGGATCTGAAGTGCGAACTCCGGGTTTGTACCTGATTCAGAAAGCGCCACTTCCCTAAAAGCGGACAGTTGATCAGCGGCCTTCGTCTGAAGTTTCTTGCGACCTACCTCACGGTCACAGATTTGTCCCAGAATATTCTCTAAAAGTTGTCTAGTCCCTCGCGCTGCTATCGGAGTACCACCTTGGCGGACATGCTCGGCGACCATTGCCACACACAATGGCAGATTAACAAATTGACTCCGAACCCCCCCAAGTTCCTTCGGCCGAGATGATCCAGCCACAAGTTCGCTATACTGGCTTAAGGCACTCTGGAGTTTCTTCTTGTCATCGTGGAAGAACTTGTTGAAATACCCCTTTGCTTGCTGCGTGTTAAAGTAGTTAATCTCCTCTTTTCTTACATTCTCTGGAGGGTCTTTTATTTCGGAATCCCAATAGAGTGTCCTGGTAGTGATAACGATCCTGGCGCTCGACTGTCTGGTAATGTCAGCCAGACCCTCTAAGACGGCCGACGGAGCGAAATGAGCGACTTATGCCCGCATAACTCGTCAAAGCCGTCGAATATGAAGGCAATGTAGCCCTGTTTCAATGCGTGCTGAAACAAATCCTCTGGTATTCTCAACGTGTGGCTGAATGCGCGCAACGAATTATCAATGATTTCCCACAGCTCATCCACCGATTCCAGGTGAAGCCGGCCCCAGTGCGAAGACTCGACATAAACAGGTATTGTTCTATTCTTCGCGACGCTGGTTGCAAGTCTCTTTACCAAATATCGTGATAATGTGGTCTTGCCAACACCAGCGAATGCCGCCAATACGAATAGCGTTCCATCTTCAGAAGGCTGCTTTCTTGTGAGATAATCCTGGGTCACGTCCGCAAGTCGGTCTCCAATTTCCTCATTTGTAGAACGGGGCGGAACGTAATATTGCTCTGTAACGATCCCCTGTTCTAAAGATGTGATATAATCCAAAAAAATATTGTGTATTTTTTCCCAAATTAGATCCTCATGTACAAATACAGGCGTTTGCTTTCCGCAAATACCTTTCAGGCGATCAATAGATATTCTCAATGACTTTGGAATAATAACATATGCGTGCCGGTCAGATCGTATAGCCTCGGTCGCACGCTGAGCGTTTTCTATCGTGCAGTCAGATTTCAGATAGAGAAACGCGGTATCAATCGTTTCCAATCCAGCAGTCGCCGTAGCACGGAATATTACCCAGGGATCGCCAGCACTCGTTTCCACACGCTGTGGGTTAGCATAGCCAAGGAGTTTAATGTCCTGTTCTGAAAAAACGGTCGCCATTTCTCTTTCCTCAGTGTCAAACTGACATAGTGTGAACTGCTGGGCACCAAAAGCCACTCCGGCGCTCGGTCAGCCAGCGGAATCGAAGATCGGCCTCTGGTGCATCTGGCCCGTGAAAGCCGCACCGCTTCCTCCTGCGTCCTCGGCGACAAAACCCTGCCCAATATCAACCGGGCGCAGCGCGGATGGCTCTGGACGGGATACGCTACCGTTGGAAAAAGCTTACCGCGAAAGTCGCGCCGCGACGTTGTGGGAGCGGCCTCCGGCCGCGACGATGCCTCTCTCGTTCCCGCGCTCCAGCGTGGGAATCCCGTGCGGGCGCTCCGCGTCCGGTCTTGGCGCTGGACGCGGAGCGCCCGCACTTGCTCCCACGAAGGGGCGTGGGAGCCAGAAGCGCTTCAGAGTGAGGGCGGCGCCAAGAACATTCCGGACGGGGCGAATGCCCCGTCCGGCCCGAGGTCTGACCTTCCGGCTAGAAGCTGCGGACTCCCGAGAGAATGCTGCGGGCGGTCCAGACGGTATCATTGACTGAGTGTACGGTGTCGACCGCGCCGTGGCGCTTGATGGCCTCGGTTTGCACATTACGCTCCTGTACTGATGCCTGTTTGTTGAACTGCTTCAGCTCCGCATCCGAAATGAGCCCGTCGCCGTTATAATCCGCGGCCTGTTGCGCGCTCATGGTCGCGGCACAGCCGGACAGGATCAGTGCCGCGGAGACGATTGCGAAATGCGCTTTCATGTCGGTGGTTCCTTCGCAAGATTGAGTTGAAAAGGTCGTGACTACCAGTAACGTGGCCCGTAGTACCGGCGCTGGTAGTAGGGACCCGGGCCGTAATAGCCACCCGGGCCGTAATAGCCGCCCGGATCGTAATAGCCGCCTCCATCGGTCGGCGCCGGTGTCACAGGTGACTGCCGCTCCAGGTTTTCAACGCTTCCTGTGCCTTGCACCGAGCCGCCGGGCCCCTTGAAGCCGGGCGCCACGCAGGACGCGAGACCCAGTGCCCCGCATACTAATAGCAATTGCCTACCTCGCTTCATCGTGCTCTACCCCTTGCCCTGCCGGGCTCATTCCCGCCTCATGAGTAACGATCCAGGGGACAATCAGGTGCCGTACTAGCCACCGTCCCCGTTGGCCGGACGTCGGTAGTGGAAGCGCGCGACGGACTGCCCGTCTGCCGTACCGGACTGATTCCGTCCGGCTCGCGACTGCCTGGGCCGGTGCATCCCTGTTGCCCCCGGGTCGCGTACCCGTCTTCCAACGCCCGCCGGGCGTTGCAGTTACAGGCTAGCTCATGTCCTACAACCCGTCAACCCATGCGGACAACGGAGATACCGCGGTCCGTACAGCGGACCCTAGGGAGTGGCCGGCGGCTCGGCGATGAGGGCGCGGACCTGGGCGATCATGGGGTCCAGGGCGGCGGCGGCGGTGGGGCTCAAGGCATAGTTGGCATAGCCGAACGACTGCCCGGCGGCGGAGATCAGATAGGCGGCAGGCTCGCGCTGGTAGAGGGTCTGGACCCAGGCGAGCAGTTCTCGCGGGTCCAGAAAATGCGCCATGCTGGAGAGTGCCGTGGCATCGGGATCCAGGCGGCGGACCCGGACCTCGCCGGGTTCGCCCTCGACGGTAGCGTCGAGAAAGATCACCCGGTCGGCGGCGGCGATGTCTTCCGTAAGTTCCGCGGTGAGGATGTGGCGGGAGATGACGCTGACGCCTGCCGGCAGGGGACCGGCCTCCAGTGCGTCGGCGGCCAGGGGGCCGATGGCGTCGTCACCGCGGATGGGGCTGCCGAAGCCGATGATCAGGGTCTTGGGGTTGGTCATAGCGTGCCGTTGTCGTTGTGGTTGTCGTTGTCGTTGTCGTTGTCGTAATCGAGGTTATCGTAGCGCCCCGGATTCTCTCGCACGCCAAATTGCATCGCTTCTCCGATTACGATTACGACAACGACAACAACGACATCGATTGTGTTTAACTTGTTCTTGACTCGTTACTAAGGCGGGTCAACAGCCACGACGCCATGGGAGTTGCGCCTCGCTGCGCCAGGGTCATCGCGTGGCGCCGGGTTACCGTCCATGGCCTGGATCCCGGCTTCCCGGCCGGGACGACGGTCGGTGCGGGATTAGCCCCGACTCAACCGATCCACCACCTGACCCTTGGCGTCCTTGAGCTCGATCACGAGCGGCATTTCACCGAAGGCGTGGGAGGCGCAGGACAGGCAGGGGTCATAGCAGCGGATCACCGCCTCGACCCGGTTCAACATGCCTTCCTGCAGGTTGTTGCCGTCGACATAGGCATCGGCGACCTGGCGGATCGCGGCGTTCATGGCCAGGTTGTTGTGGCCGGTGGCGATGATCAGGTTGACCCAGGTGATGAGCCCGTCGTCGTCGATCTTGTAGTGGTGCATCAGGGTACCGCGCGGCGCCTCGGACACGCCGATGCCCTCGTCACGGTTACTGCGGGCGCGGGCGCGGACGCGATGGTCCAGGATGTCCGGGTCCTTGAGCAGACGCTCCATCATCTCGATCGCATAGATGATCTCCACCAGCCGCGCATAGTGGTAGTGGAAGCTGCTGGCGATGGGGCCGGACTCCTGGAGCATGTGGAATTCGGCCAGGGCCACGTCGGCATAGGGGGTACCGCAGGAATCGGCGTTGTTGAGCCGGGCCAGGGGGCCGACCCGATAGATCCCCTGCGGATAGCCGATGGGCTTGTAATAGGGGAACTTCATGTAGCTGAAGTCCTCCACTGCCTCGCCGACCAGGCGCTCGTACTCCCAGGTCGGAACCATGTCCTCGACGATATGGCCGCGGGCGTCCTTGATGCGCAGGAAGCCGTCGTAGTGTTCCAGGTTGCCCTCCGGGCTGACCAGGCTCAGGAACATGGTGTCCTGGGTACCGAAGTTGCTCGCTTCGTCCTTGAACTTGGGTACCAGGGTCTTGAAGAAGGCATAGGTCCGCTTGGCGATCTCAAGGCCCTCGGGCAGCATCTTGAGCATGGCCTCGCGCTTCTCCGGGGTCAGTGCCTCGCTGACGCCGCCCGGGACCACCCAGGTCGGGTGGATCTTCTTGCCGCCCAGGGTCTCGATGATGGTCTGACCGATCTGGCGCAGCCTGATCCCGTCCTTTGCGAGCGCCGGGTCCTGGCGCATGACGCCGAAGATGTTGCGACTGACCGGGTCCGAGTCCCACCCCAGGAGCAGGTCGGGGGAGGACAGGTGGAAGAAGGACAGGGCGTGCGACTGGGTGATCTGGGCCAGGTTGATGATGCGGCGCAGCTTCTCGGCGGTCGGGGGGATCGTGACCGAGAGCAGGTAGTCGCACGCCTTGTTGGAGGCCAGGACATGGCTCACCGGGCAGATGCCGCAGGTGCGGGCGGTCAGCGCCGGCATCTCGCGGTAGGGGCGGCCTTCGCAGAACTTCTCGAAACCGCGGAACTGGGTGAGGTGGAAGCGGGCGTCCTGCACCTCGCCCTGGTCGCCGAGTTGCAGGGTGATACGGGCGTGCCCCTCGATGCGGGTAACCGGTTCGATGGTGACGGTGCGGCTCATGGGTGCAGTCCCCTTTGATAGGTCAGTGGAACGGTCCGGCGGGTCGGCGCGGAGCGTATTCAAGCGGGTCAGGTCGGTGTGGCGCCGGTTTCATTGGCGCCGGTCTCATTGGCGAGGGCCCGCTCGGTAATCTCGCGGTAGATACGGATCAATTGGCCGGCGATGTCATTGAACTCCGGGTGGCGCTCCCATAAGGGCCGCAGTCTGTTGGCGTCGGCGAAGACCTCGTGGAGGAAGTCGAAGTCGAAGCTGTCCAGGGTGCCGCCCGCATCCACCTTCGCCTTGAGGTCCAGGACACGGGGAAGACGCTGTTTGCGCAAACGCTCCAGCAGCGTGACGATGAGGCCGGTATCGTCTCGGGCAGTCTGGTCGGTCATTGGGCCATCCCCGATGGTATTGGTGGTTGGGCGCCGCGGCCGTCTACGGCCACGCCGCCGCTCCTCGGTCAGGCCCCGAAGCGGGTCACCTTGCTCGGGTCCGGCGTGCGTCCCTCGATCAACTCGTTCAGCACATAGAAGATCGCGTCCGCGTGGGGCGGGCAGCCGGGGATGAAGACATCGACCTCCACGACCCCGTGGATGGGGCGCACCTGGCGAAACAGGGCCGGCACACCGACGGTCGGGATCTGGGGCTGGACATCGACGGTCTCCACGTAGGCCCGGTTCAGCACGGCCTCGAGCTTGAACGGGTTGCGCATCGCCGGGACATTGCCGGTAATCGCGCAGTCTCCCAGGCTGATCAGCAATTTGCAGTGCTTGCGGAATTCCTTGGCGTGATGCAGATCGCCCTCGGAACTGATGGACCCCTCCAGGATGCCCACGTCCACCTGCTCCGGCAACACCTTGGTGTCGACCAGCGGGCTGTAGACGATGTCCAACTTCTGCGCCAGGTCCACCAGCCGTTCGTCCATGTCGAGGAAGGACATATGGCAGCCGGAGCAACCATCGAGCCAGGCGGTGGCTACCGTGATCTTGGGATCGCTCATTGGGCGTGCCTCCGGCGGGCGAGAATGGGCAGGAAGTGTTTGTCTTTGACCATCTCCCCGGCCGAGGTTCCCTGCTTTACCAGGGCGCCGGTGGGGCAGACCTGCACGCACTTGCCGCAGCCGGTGCAGGTATCGCTCTCGCCCCAGGGGCGGGCCAGGTCGGTGATGACGTGGCAGTCGCTGCCGCGGCCCATGACGTCCCAGGTATGGGCGCCCTCGATCTCGTCGCAGACGCGCACGCAACGGGTGCACAGGATGCAGCGGTTGTGGTCGAGCCGGAAGGCCTCGTGGGAGCTGTCGACCTGATTGCGCGCCTGACGATAGGGAACGCGCACATGGTCCACCCCGCACTTCTGGGCCATGAACTGCAACTCGCAGTGGCCGTTGGAGACGCACACCGAGCAGACGTGACTGCGCTCGGCGAAGAGCAGTTCCACGATGGTGCGGCGGTAGCGTTGCAGGCGCTCCGTGTTGGTGGAGACCGTCATGCCCTCCGCCACCTGGGTCGAACAGGCGGCAAAGAGGCGCGACTGACCGGCCATCTCCACCAGGCACAGGCGGCAGCCGGCCCAGATGCTCAGTCCGTCCAGGTAACACAGGCTCGGGATCGGGATCTTGTTCTCCCGGCAGACCTCGATGATGGTCTCATCCGCGCGGGCGGAGTAGTCCTTGCCGTCGATGTTCAGCGTAACGACGCGGACACTGGCTGGGTTTGCGGGTGGGGGCATGTGGGCTCCGGGTGTCGTCGGGTGTCTTGGTCAACCCCAGGCCCGCTTCCCGGCGGGCCTGGGGTGTGGATCTGCAATTAGACTAAAGCTTGGGGCATCGGGGGTGTACCGGTTCATGCTTGGCCGGAAGCGCTCTCGTCAGGCAAAAAATCCTGGTCCACCAACTGCTCTCGGGTAAAGGGGCATTCGACCGGGAAGGTTTCAAGTGCAAGCCCGGTCTCCAGGCTCGCGCGCGAGCGCGCCGCCGGGTAACGCCGCGCCGCGATCTCGGGCAACTTGGTTGCAAGGCTCGGGCTGTCCTCCAGCAATTCGGCGATTTCGTCCCGGGCATTGTCGATCGACAAACGCCAACTGACACCGCGCAAAGCCGGCTGATAGCGCCACTTCAGCAGATGGAGCATCAGAATCTTGAGGTGTCCGGCCAGGGCATGTTTTTGCTGTTTGCCCATGTCCTCCAGTTCCTCGGCGACCTGATCCACATCCACCTCCGCCCAGCGTCCCGCGCGCAGGTGGGCGGCGCTGTCGTTCGCCCAGGCGTAGAAGTCGCGATCATGCTGCAGATGAAGCATCGCTTATGCCTCTTCGCGCAGATCCAGTCGCCGCTCGATGCGGTCCAGTCGCTCCTTGAGCCAATCGATGCTGACCTGTTGTCGAGCAACGTCCTCCTGCGCGTGGACGGTATCGCGTTTCGTGCCGACGACCGCGGACTCAAGGCTGCTCAGTCGCAATTTGACCTCGCGCAGTTCATGCTCGATACGATCCTGCCCCCCGCGCAACGCGCGAAGATGTTCGAGAATCAGGTTATCAACTTTGTCCGCCATCACCGTCTCCGCCAGGCATCATGTCACGCCCTTTCAGGGCTGGGCACACACGACCGACCCAGGGCGTTGCCCTGGGCTGGTATGTTAGGCCCCTTCGGGGCTTGCTACTTGCGGACAAGTACCTGTTTCATCGACATCATTCGGCCGTCAGCTTCTGCTCATACTCGTCGCGGAAAAATCGCAGCGTACTCAGGACCGGATTGGGCGCCGTCTGACCCAGGCCGCAGAGGCTCGTGGCCTGCACCACCTCGCACAACTCTTCCAGCAGGGCCAGGTCCTTGTGGGTGCCCTGCCCCTTGGCGATGGTGTCCAGGAGTCCGTGCATCTGCTGGGTGCCGGTGCGGCAGGGGACGCACTTGCCGCACGACTCGGTCATGCAGAACTCCATGAAGTACCGGGCCACGTCCACCATGTCCGAGGTCTCGTCCATGACGATCATGCCGCCGGAGCCCATGATGGTGCCGAGCGTCTTCAAGCTGTCGTAATCGACCGGGATGTCCAGGTGCTCCGCCGGGATACAACCGCCGGAGGGGCCGCCGGTCTGCACCGCCTTGAAGGCCTTGCCGTTGGGGATGCCGCCGCCGATCTCCTCGATGATCTCGCGCAGCGTGATCCCCATCGGCACCTCGATCAACCCGATGTTGGAGATGGCACCGGCGAGCGCGAAGACCTTGGTGCCCTTGGAACGCTCGGTGCCGATCCCCGCGTACCACTCACCGCCGTTGCGGATGATGGGGGTGATGTTGGCAAAGGTCTCCACGTTGTTGATCAGGGTGGGGCAGCCCCAGAGTCCCGATTCGGCCGGATAGGGCGGACGCGGCCGGGGCTGGCCGCGATTGCCCATGATCGAGGCCATCAGCGCGGTCTCCTCCCCGCAGACGAAGGCCCCGGCGCCAAGCCGGATCTCGACATCGAAATTGAACTGGGTCTCGCAGATGTGGTTGCCCAGGAAGCCCGCGCGCTTGGCCTTGCGGATGGCGGTCTCCACCCGCTCGACCGCGAGCGGATACTCGGCGCGCAGATAGACGTAGCCCTTGTTCGCGCCGATGGCATAGGCGGCGATGGCCATGCCCTCGAGCACCCGATGCGGGTCTGACTCCAGGATAGCGCGGTCCATGAAGGCGCCCGGGTCACCCTCGTCCGCGTTGCAGATGACATATTTCTGGCCGGCCGGCATCTTGGCGATGGTCGACCACTTGAGCCCGGTCGGATAGCCGCCGCCGCCGCGCCCGCGCAGTCCGCTGGTGGTGACCTCGGCGACCACCGCGCCCGGGGTCATCTCGGTCAAGGCCTGCACCATGGAGCGGTAGCCGCCGACCGCGACATAGCCGGTGAAGCTCTCCGGATCGATGATGCCGGTGTTCTCGCGCACGATGCGCTGCTGCCGGGTAAAGAAGGGGGCGTCGGTCGGGAAGCGGATGCGCTCCACCGGCGTGCCGCCCACACTCGCGATGATGTCGGCGGCGTCGTCGGGTTTCACCTCGCGATAGAGCACCTCGAGCTCCGGTGGTTCATCCGTGCGGGCGACCGCCACCATGGGTCCGGCCGAGCACAGGCCCATACAGCCGACGCCCTTGACACGGCAGGTGCCGGAGCCGTGCGCCTTGTGGGCCTCGGTCAGTGCCTCGAACACCGGGGGCGCGCCGGAAGACTGACAACTCGTCGCCAGGCAGACGCGCACCTCGGTGTCGATGCCGGCGAACTTGTCGCGGTGTTTCTGGGCCAACTCGTCGATGTCGTCGATATTCACTTGGCGGTCTCCAGTTCGATGCGCTCCATCAGTTTCTCCGGGGTCAGCTTGCCCAGCAGTTGACCGTCCACGACCGCGGCCGAGGCCAGGCCGCAGGCACCGACGCACCGGGCGGTGAGCACCGAGAGCAGGTCGTCCTCCGTGGTCTCGCCCGGCTTGACGCCGAAGCGCTCCTCGATCGCACCCAGCAGGGCCCCGGCGCCCTTGATGTAGCAGGCGGTGCCGGTGCAGACCACGCAGGCGTGGCGGCCCTTGGGCTTGAGCTGGAACAGGTGATAGAAGGTCGCGACCCCGTACACCTTCGACAAGGGCAGGTCCAGGGAGCCGGCCACGAAGCGCATGGCGGTCTCGTCCAGGAACCCGAAGGATTCTTGCACGCTGTGTAGCGCCTCGATCAGCGAATGATCGGCGTAGCCGGTGCGGCGCATGGTCGCGTTGACGAGCTTCCAGCGCTTGTCGTCACTGGGCAGGGCGGGCCGGGTTTGCAGCAGGGTCATGTCCCCTCCTCGTCGAGGGCCGTCAAAAGGGTTGGGTTGAGCCTTGCGATCGGTCTTCCGTGCTCCCGGCGCCGGGTCCGCGGGGGCCCGGCCGCGTCCGGGAGGCGCGCGGCGGGGTAGAGACTAGCGCGCAATTGCCGGCTGGTCCATCCCTGATTTTATGCTAGGTTGTTTATTAGGTTCGGCTAATAGAGTGTTTCAGAGGGTCTGCCGCGGACCCGGCCCGCCCGCCGGTGGCAATCCTGAATGCTGCCCGGCGGCGTAGAAAGCCCCCCCGGCTGGACCCACTGTCGTGGTTTGCCCCCGCCGTGGACCCCGCCCATGACCAGCCCCCACCCATCCGTCCCCGCCAACCGGCTCGCCGCGACCGCCAGTCCCTACCTGCAACAACACGCCCACAACCCGGTGGACTGGTGGCCCTGGTGCGCCGAGGCCCTCGACCTGGCACGGACCCAGGACCGGCCCATCCTGCTCTCCATCGGCTACTCCGCCTGTCACTGGTGCCATGTCATGGCGCACGAGTCCTTCGAGGACCCGGCCACGGCGGACCTGATGAACCGGCTCTTCGTCAACATCAAGGTGGACCGGGAGGAGCGTCCCGATCTCGACCGGGTCTACCAGACCGCCCATCAACTCATGGCCCGGCGCTCCGGCGGCTGGCCGCTCACGGTCTTCCTCAACCCGCACGACCAGCGCCCCTTCTTCGCCGGGACCTACTTCCCGCGCGAGCCGCGCCATGGCCTGCCCGCCTTCACCCAACTCCTGCAAGGGGTGGAGCACGCCTACCGGGACCGCCGTGAGGCGATCAACGCCCAGGGCGACGAACTGATGACGGCCCTGGCCGGATTGGCACCGACACCGTCCGGGCGGGTCCCCGCGGCCAGGGTGCTGGACGCCGCCCTGAACGAACTCACCGACAGTTTCGATACCGAGCAGGGCGGGTTCGGCGGGGCGCCCAAGTTTCCCCATGCCACCAATCTGGAATTTCTGCTGCGCCGCTGGGCGGTCGGCGCGGCGGCCGGGCAGCCGGACGACTCGGCACTCCAGATGGCGACCTTCACCCTGGAGCGCATGATCCGCGGCGGGCTCAACGACCAGCTCGGCGGGGGCTTCTGCCGCTATGCGGTGGATGACCTCTGGATGATCCCCCACTTCGAGAAGATGCTCTACGACAACGGCCCCCTGCTCGCGCTGTGCTGCGACGCCTGGCAGATCACCGCCGACCCGCTGTTTCGCGACGCGGCGCGCGCCACCGCGGACTGGATCATGCGCGAGCTGCAGTCCCCGGACGGCGGCTATTGGTCCAGCCTGGACGCCGACAGCGAGGGCCACGAGGGCCGCTTCTATTGCTGGGACCGCGAGCGCGTGCGCGCCCTGCTGACGCCGACCGAATACGCCCCCTTTGCCGCCGTCTACGGTCTCGACCGCCCGGCCAATTTCGAGGGACAGTGGCACCTGCACCAGTACCAGACCCCCGCCCAGGTCGCGCAGACCCAAGGGCTGCCCCTGGCCCAGGTCGAGTCCCTGCTAGGCGCGGCGCGTGCCACCCTGTTGGCGGAGCGCGAGCTGCGCGTGCGCCCCGGCCTGGACGACAAGGTCCTGACCGCCTGGAACGCGCTCGCCATCAAGGGCATGGCCCGCGCCGCCCGGGTCCTGGGGCGGGCGGACTACCTGGAATCGGCGCAGGCGGCCCTGGATTTCATCCGCCGCACCCTGTGGCGCGACGGGCGCCTGCTCGCCACCTGCAAGGACGGCCGTGCCCAGCTCCAGGCCTACCTGGACGACTACGCCAACCTGCTCGACGCCCTGCTGGAACTGCTCCAGACCCGCTGGTCGGCGGCCGACCTGGCCTTCGCGATCGAACTCGCCGAGGTCCTGCTCACGCAGTTCCACGACCCGGACGCGGGCGGCTTCTGGTTCACCGGCCGCGACCACGAGCCGCTGATCGCGCGCCCCAAACCCCTGGGCGACGAGTCCATGCCGTCCGGCAACGGGGTCGCCGCCTGGGCCCTGCAGCGCCTGGGCCATCTGCTCGGAGAACCCCGCTACCTGGACGCCGCCGAGGGTACCCTGAAGCTTGCGGCCGAGTTCATCCGCCGCCTCCCCTATGCCCATGGCACCCTGCTGTTCGCCCTGGACGAGCACCTCAACCCGCCCGAGACCCTCATCATCCGCGCCGACACGGACCTGCTGGATGACTGGCAGGCCGCCGCGCAGCAGGGCTACCAGCCGCGGCGGCTGGTGTTGGCCATCCCCAACAGCGCGACCGACCTGCCCGGGGCACTCGCCGGCATGAAGCCCGGCGCGGGTCCGCGCGCCTACCGCTGCCGCGGGACCCACTGCGAGGCGCCGGTGGAACACCTGGCGCAACTGTGAACCGCGGCGATCGGCCCCATCCGGCTGAAGCCTCGACCTCCGGTTGGGGTGGGCCGACGCCCGCGCCTCGAGCTAAACCGCGAAGGGGTCAATCAGCCCACGCCGGACGGGGCATTCGCCCCGTCCGAAACGTTTTCTCCGCACTCGCGGCCCCGCGCCAGGGGTCGGCGACGGAGTAAACAGTCGGGACGGGACGAATGCCCCGTCCCGCCCGGCAGGCCCCGGAGCGGGGCCTTGGAGGCGGGCTGGGTGGTTCAGCACCCGTGGCAGTAATAGTCCGGCAGTCCGGCGATGTGGCACGCCTGCTTGCAGCCGCCGTCCGGGAACAGGAACTCCAGGTGGCGGCGGGTGCAGGGGACGTGCGGGGAGATCAGGTGGCCGACGGCCTTCAGCACCACTCGCGGGGTCGGGGGCATCTCATGGGCCCCGTAGTAGTCCCGCAGGAAGTTGATCACGCCCCAGTGACGGGCGTTCAGGGTCAGTCCCTCCTCTTCCGCCAGGGCCAGGGCCACGTCCTCATCCCAATGATCGAAATGGGCCAGGTGGCCTTTCGTGTTCAGATCGCGACCGGCGACTTGCTGGGTGATCATCGTTACTGTCCTCCGCCCATGGGTGGGCTGCTTATTGCTTTGCGGGTGGTCTTCTGGGTCCGCGGGTCCCGGCAGCGGGGCCGGGCCGTCGCCGACACTCCCAGGCAAATTAGTAAATAACTGTTAGCTAAAACGATTATCGGTGCCTGCGGGGGCGGACCCGGCCCAATCATGCCCGAGATTCGCGCGCAAGTGAACCGAATCCTTGCTTGCCATCTCAACCTCCCAACCGTTCCACGTCGGCGATGAAACCGGCCATCAGCCGTTCATGAAAGACATGGCCGTTGGCTGATGGGCCGGGATTATGATCAAGGCCGTAAAACCGATACCAAGGGGTCTTTACCATCCCAACGTTCGGCCGTAGCCTGTCGCTCTGTGAAAGACGCAACGACGCCTCGGGGTGTGCGACCGGGTGGCAGACTTGGCGATCCCCGGGGCGGCACCGGCACGCGGACAGAAACTGAAAGGCTCACGAGATTAGATAGTTATGAACGACACGACACGCGTAAAGGTCCTCTTTGTGTGCATGGGCAATATCTGCCGCTCCCCCACGGCCCATGGTGTCTTCCGGCACCTGGTGCAGCAGGCCGGCTACGGCGCGAGGATCCAGGTCGACTCCGCCGGGACCCACGGCTACCACATCGGTGAGCCGCCCGACGAACGGGCGGAGGAGACGGCGCGGGCGCGGGGGATCGATATCAGCGACCTGCGCGCGCGCCGGGCGGAGCCGGAGGACTTTCTGGCCTTCGACTACATCCTCGCCATGGACCAGGACAACTACCATAGCCTGGCCCGCATCTGCCCGCCGGGGATGGAGCGCAAGCTCTCGCTGTTCCTTGATTTCGCCCCGGACCTCAAGCGTCGCGAGGTGCCGGACCCCTACTATGGCGGGCAACGGGGGTTCGATCAGGTCCTCGACATGGTAGAGACCGCCGCCCGTGGACTGCTCGACCACATCACCCGCCGGGGCCTGTAATCCCTGGGTGGATGCCGGGTGGACCAACGCAGGAGGCGCCAATCCAACGTTTCGCGTGCGGCAGTGGGGTCACCATGTTCGGCAAGCTTCTCGATTCGGCACCGCTGCGGCGTTGGTCGCGGCACTCTCCCTTCCTGCGCTGGCTCAGATCCGCCCAGGAACTGCGCTGGGTCCTGAGCAGCGGGGGCCAGGCGATCTTCCTTGAGTATCCGGTGCAGCCGCGCCCGCGTTGGGGCTATGGCGCACCGCCGCACCCGCGGCTCAACCGGCTCATGGAGACCGGCCGCGAGCGTTACGCGCACCTGCTCGCGCAACTCCCGGCCTTCGCCGCCGGCCTGGGGCGCATCCCCTTGACCGGGGGCACGGCCGGCGAGCCGGTCTGGGAGAACGATTTCTGCCGCGGGCTGAACGCCGCCAGCCTCTACGCCTTCCCGGCCCTGTTCGCCTCCCGGCACTACCTGGAGATCGGCTCCGGCCACTCCACCCGGTTTGTCCGCCGCGGTTGCCGCGACCATGGGCTCGCGATGTCCATCACCTCCATCGACCCGCAGCCCCGCGCCGCGGTCGACGCGCTCTGCGACGCCTTCATCCGCGAGCCGCTGGAGGCCCTGGACCCGGCCGTGGTCGATACGTTGGAGGCGAACGACATCCTCATGATCGACAGCTCTCACCGCTGTTTTCAGAACAGCGACGTGACCGCCGTCTTCCTCGACCTGCTGCCGCGACTCAAGGCCGGGGTGCTCGTGTATATCGACGACATCTATCTGCCGCTGGACTATCCGCCGCACTGGCACGACCACTACTACTCGGAGCAATACCTGCTGGCCGTCCTGCTGATGGCCGACGCGGGGCGGCGCTACGAGATCCTCCTGCCCTGCACCTTCATCGCCGGGGACGCCGAACTGCGCAGCGCGGTCGATGCCCTGTGGGACGGGGTCGCCCGCGGCCACCAGGGCTACGGCAACGGGATCTGGCTGCGGGTGCGCTCGGACTCAGCCGCTCAGGGTGCGCGCGGTGCACCCGCCCCCTAATAGTCGAAACAAATGCGCCCGAGGGTACTAGAATCCCGCGCCTAGGTTCGCGTGTCGGTCTGTCCCGGGGGTGCTATGCGTTTCGTCTGGTGTTGCGGTGGGTTGGCGGCGGTGTTGTTGCTCGGCAGTTGCGGCGGCGGCCGGTTCGCGACCAGCGACCCGGAGGACCTGCCGGTCAGTTGCGTCGCCAAGCCCGCGCGCGGCAACTGCGCGGGCCGCCGGGTCAAGTATTACTATGATTATCGGGACAACCGCTGCAAGTCGTTCAACTACAGCGGTTGTGGCGGGCGCGTGCCGTTCGAGACCCTGGAGGACTGTGTCAACTACTGCGGGGCCGTCCCCTGAAGGTCGCGCGGCCTGGTGATGGAGATGAGCTGGGCGCAGCCCGCGGGCAGTGAGGTCCAGTGCTCTGGCATCGTCAACCGGGCCAGAGCGGCGGTGGTGAGCAGCTTGCCGTCCTCGCGTTCGACCGGGGCGGCGTCGGCCAGGTGCAGGAGCAGGGTCTGGAGCCCCGGGTTGTGGCCGATCAGCAGGACCCGGGGGGCGTCCGGGGGGCAGCAGCCGAGCGCCTCGAGCAGGCCGTCCAGGTCCGCGTCATAGACCCGCGGGTCCCAGTCGATCTGCCCCTTGGGGAGCCCCAGGGCCTTGCACACCCGCAGCGCCGTCTGGTGGGCGCGCCGCGCCGGGGAACTGACCACATGATCGGGCACCAGGCCCTCCTGCGCCAGCCAGGCGCCGACCTTGGGGGCGTCGGCCTTACCGCGCCGGGTCAGGGGCCGGTCGAAGTCGGCGCCGCCGCCGTCCCAGTCGGACTTGGCGTGACGCATGATCAGCAATTCGCGTGACATCGAGTGCTCCGCATCCTCGCCCGTCCGGGCGCCCCTGGGGCCGCTGCGCCGTACGCCGCCGGGCGCGTCTCAGCGGACCTCGGCGAGCAGCCGGTCGATCATGCCGCGCGCCTGCCCCAGGTAGCCGGTCCCGAACAGATTCAGATGGTTCAATATGTGATAGAGGTTATAGAGGGTCTTGCGGACCCCGTAGCCCGGCGCCGGCGGCCAGGTCTCCCGGTAGGCGGCGGAGAAATCGGCACCGAAACCGCCGAACAGCTCGGTCATGGCCAGGTCCGCCTCCCGGTCGCCATAGTACACCGCCGGGTCGAAGATAACCGGCTGCCCATCGGGAAGATAGCCCAGGTTGCCGCCCCACAGGTCGCCGTGCAGCAGTGACGGCCGGGGCCCGTGATTCAGAAGGATGCCCAGGTCCGCACCGAGGCGCTCCCCGGCGTCCTGGAGGGCGCGGGCATGGCCGTTGCGCCCGGCGAGCGCGAGTTGCACGCCGAGGCGCCGGTCGCGCCAGAAGTCTACCCAGTCCTCGCTTGGGGTATTGACCTGGGGGGTGGAACCGATGAAGTTGTCCCGCGACCAGCCGAAGCTCGGCGCCGTACTGCGGTGCAGCGCGGCCAACTGACGCCCGGCGACGGCGCCCCGGCTCGGTCCGTCCAACACCAGGCGCTCCAGGACCAGATAGCTCAGGGCGTCGGTCGCGCCCCAGCACACCGGCGCCGGCACCCGGAGCGCCCGGGCGGCGGCCAGTTCGGCGAGCCCCGCCGCCTCCGCCTCGAACATCCCGAGCCGGGCGGCGGTGTTGGTCTTGACGAAGAATGCGCGCTCCCCGTCACCCAGGATCGCCGCGGCGTTGATACAGCCCCCGCCCACCGGGCGCGGGGCCGCGGTCGGGGCGAAGGGCCGGCCGGTGGCCGCGGCGATGTGGCGGGCGATCAGGGTCCAGTCGGTCATGGGGCCTCCGGGGCTTGGGCGGTGCAATCTGAATCGGGGGATTGCTCTCACAAAGACACAAAGACACAAAGACACAAAGACACGAAGAAAAAAGATCATTGAAGGCGTTGGGGCGATCACCGCGGGGGTGAGCGCCGCGACCTGCGGATCGCGTCGACGATCTTTGTAATCGTTGTGTCTCCGAGTGAGAACTGCTCTTTCTGGGTTCAGCGATGGCGGATCGCCCCGCGGGCATCCGCGGCCGTGGGAGCGGCTTCAGCCGCGACGGGCCGCGCGGGGAACGCGGCCTCGGCAGTCACCGCGGCGCCCCATGGCGGATCGCCCTGCGGGCGTCCACCCTACGCGACTGCCGGCCTGCCCGGCGCGGGCGCGTCAGGCGCGGTTGCCGGGGCTCTGCCCCCGGCAACCACGCCTGCCACGCCCACGCCTCCTGCCGGCCTGAGGGAAGACCCTCGGGACAGCCGCAAGCCGATGCTCCCGTGGCGGCTGGCCGGCCCGCGGCCGAGACGGAGCGCCGACCGGCAGTTCCCGGCGTGGTAGAGCCAACTGCCGCCACGCAGCACGCGCTTGCGGCCCTCAGGCGGCCCCAGGGGATCGACCACGGCGTCCGCAGGATAGTCGCCGAGCCAGTCCGCGCACCAATCCCAGACATTACCGTGCATCTGGTAAAGGCCCCAGGCACTGGCGGGCAGGGCCTTGACCTCGACCGTCTGCGCCCGGTACTCGCCCTTGGCCCCGTCGCCGTATGGGTAGTTGCCGTCGTAGTTGACCAGGTCGGTGGTGATGGTGGACCCGAAGCTGAAGGGCGTGTCGGTCCCGGCGCGGCAGGCAAGCTCCCACTGGGCCTCGGTGGGCAAGGACGCCTCCAGGCCCGGGACCAAAGCGTTCAGTGCGGGGAGGAAACGCTCCACCACGTCCGTCCAGCTGACCCGCTCGACCGGCCGCTCGGCACCCTTGAAGCGGCTCGGGTCCTCACCCAGCACCGCCTGCCAAAGGGCCTGGGTGCAGGCGGTGTCCGCCAGCCAGTAACCCT
Organism: Candidatus Thiodictyon syntrophicum; assembly: GCF_002813775.1. Taxonomy (NCBI): domain Bacteria; kingdom Pseudomonadati; phylum Pseudomonadota; class Gammaproteobacteria; order Chromatiales; family Chromatiaceae; genus Thiodictyon; species Candidatus Thiodictyon syntrophicum. Next base: position 2,229,768 of record NZ_CP020370.1, on the reverse strand, counting down.
GCGTCAGGACCACCCGATGCCGTGTCTCATCGCCGTAAGTCAGGCGCTCCGGCTCGTCCGCCGGCGACCCCATCATAAAGTCCCCGGGCGGAATCCACCGCAAGACCTGGACCACGCCCTTGACGCTGAACGACTGCCAGAGCCCGCGGCGGTCCTGCCCCCAGCCGGACGCCCAGGGTTCGGGAAAGCAGGGCGGGAGTTGGCGGACATAGGCGTTCATGGCAGTCCTCCGCGAAGGTCGTAGCCTGGATGGAGCGCAGCGCAATCCAGGTCCCCGCGGCAACCCGCGGATTGCGCGAGTATCCGCGAGGCCGTCCCCGGATTCCGCTGCGCTCCATCCGGGCTACGCAACGGTTGCAGCGATGACTTACCCAGTCTCTCCACCGGATGTCAGGCGCCCTGCGCCGCGAGCGCCGGTGCCGACCTGGGGCGGGCCACCGGCGGGCGTTCGGGTCTGGCCCTACCAGCGCGCCGGTGCCCTGCCTGTTTGCCCCGGCCGGGATCTCCCGGACGGGAACGGGTGCCGCGACTGGGCTTCCCCGCCACGCGGGGGAGGCGCTCGGGACAGCCGCAAGCCGATGTTCTCGTTGCGGTTGGCCGGCTCGTTGCCGTTACGGTTCGCCGACCGGCAGTTCCTGGCGTGGTTGATCCAACTGCCGCCACGCAGCACGCGCTTGCGGCCCTTGACGCCGCGACACCGTGCCAAGAGTAACGCCAACCGGACCCAGGGTACAGCGGGGGCCGGCCCAAGCACGCCAACCGGAGGTCGAGGCTTTACCGTGAAAGTCGCGCCGGGAGCGCGCTCCAATTCCCCCTCTCCCTCTGGGAGAGGGCGGGGTGAGGGAACGGCCATGGCGCCCGCAACTTTCATCTTTCGGGGTGGCGCGGGCGCCATGGCCGTTAGCCGGACCCGCACCCGCGCAACGCAGCCCATCCAAAGCCGCCGCCGGCTGAAGCCTCGACCTCCGGTTGGGGGCGCGCGGCCCGCTCATGGCGCAGGGCCCGGGTCCGGCGCCGGCCGCCGGACGAGCTGCGCCCGGCGCAGGCTGCGGCTGTCGGCCGGCAGGGTCGCCGACCAGAGGCTGTCATAGGCGCGCTGCAACTGCGCCGCGCCGATCTCGCCGCGCTCCCAGCGCCCCTCCCAGCGGCGGCGGCCCTGGGACCAGGCGCGACGGCGCCGCGCGCCGAGCTTGATGGTCCCCGGGTAGATGCGCATGCCGCAGAAGCCGAGCCCAGCCGCCGACGGCATCAGGCAGGGCGGCTTCAGACGCAGGCCCAGCGTCTCACCCAGGTACGCGCTCAGTGCGCCATGCAGGGCGCGGCCCTGTGCCCGCCCGTCACACCACAGGATCAGGTCGTCCATATAGCGGGCATGGGCACGGCACTCGGGGCGCGCCAAGGCGTAGCGGTCGGCCTCGCCCAGGTACTGGTTGGCAAAGTGCTGGGAGGTCAGGGCGCCGATCGGCAGCCCGCACCCGGGGGCGGCCTGGTGGGTCGCGAGCACCTGCCGGATGAGCCCCAGGACCGAGCCCTTGAAGCGCCGCGCCAGGAGGGCCAGCAGGCGGTCATGGGGGATGTTGGGAAAATAGTGCTCGACGTCCAGCTTGAGATACCAGGGCCAGCGGCGGGCGCACTCGCGCGCGTGCAGGATCGCCGCCTGCGCACCCAGGCCCGGGCGACAGGCGAAGCTGGTCGGCACCAGGGCCAGTTCCAGGCGCGGCTCCAACAGGCGCACCAGGGCGTGGTGGGCGACCCGATCGGGAAAGGGCGCGGCATGGATCACCCGCGGCTTGGGGTCGCGGATGGCGAAGCGCCGGAAGCTCCCCACCGGCAGGCGCCCGGCGGCCAGGGCCGCCTGCACCAGCGCCAGGGCGGCGGGGGCTGCGGCGAGGAAGGCCGCGACCTCGGGGCGGCCATGCTTGCCGCGGGCGGCGGCCCAGAGGGCGCACTCCAGATTGTCCCAGGCGGCGATCTGCGCCAGTTCGACGCGGGTGCGCCGCGGCATCAGCCGGTCGCCGGTGCCGGGGCCGCCGGCGCGGCGGCGGGCGGACCCAGCCGCGGCACCCCGGCGCACAGGACCTCCAGGAAGGCGGCCCCGTAGCGGCTCAGGCGCGCCTCGCCGATGCCGTCGATCCGGGCCAGGTCCGCCAGGGTGTTGACGCGCCGACGCACCATGTCGGCCAGTTGTTCGTTGGTGAAGACGGCGAAGGGCGGCAGGCCCTCCGCCTCCGCCGACTGCTTGCGCAGGGTGCGCAAGCGGTCGTAGAGGGCGAACTCGTCGGCCTCCAGGACCTCGCGGTAGTCGATGCGCCCGCGCCGCGCGGCGTCCGGGGCAGATGCGGCCAAGCCCTCTGCGCCCTCGACCCAGGTCACGCAGACCGCCCAGAAGCTCGCCGCGCCGTCGGCGGTGAAGTGCCGCTCGATTTGGGAGACGCGATGGGCGCCCAGGAAGCGGTTCAGGTCCGCCTCGGCGCCCTCGGGGCTCGCGACGGGGATGGTGAAGAACTTGAGTTTCATTGGTTGGGTCACCTTGCCGATGCCGGTCTGTGCATACTGGGAGCGCCGCACCCCAGTGCGGCGAGTGCGGCGCCGTGCAGCGGGCCTTGCCGCGGCTGATGGGCCGCGCCGCACTGGGGTGCGGCGGCCCCAGTGCGGCCCGCGGGTTTCAGCGCTTGAGCAAGCGGTCCACGAAGCTCTTGAAGACACCGCGCACCCCCGGCGCGGGCGCGGCAGGCGCGGCTGCCGGGGCTCTGCCCCCGGCAACCACGCCCGCCACGCCCACGCCTCCTCCTGCCGGCCTGGGGGAAGACCCTCGGGACAGCCGCAAGCCGAAGTACACGCTGCGGTAGGCCGGCTCGAAGCCGCGACGGGCCGCCGACCGGCAGTACCTGGCGTGGTTGATCCAACTGCCGCCACGCAGCACGCGCTCGCGGCCCTCAGGCGGCCCCGGTGGGTCGACCACGGCCTCACCAGGATAATCGCCAACCCAGTCGGCGCACCACTCCCAGACGTTGCCGTGCAGCTGATACAGGCCCCAGTCATTCGCCGGCAGGGCCTTGACCTCGACCGTCTGGTTTCGATACTCCCCTTTAGCGCCCCCCGCGTAGGGGTAGTTGCCGTCATAGTTGACCTGATCCGTGGTGATGTTCGACCCGAAGCTGAACGGGGTCCGGGTCCCGGCCCGGCAGGCACACTCCCATTGCGCCTCGGTCGGCAAGACCGCCTCCAGACCCGGGACCCGGGCGTTCAGCGCGGGCAGGAAGCGCCCTGTCACGTCGTCCCAACTGACCTGCTCGACCGGTCGCTCCGCCCCTTTGAATTGGCTAGGGTTCTCCCCCAGCACCGCCTCCCAGAGGGCCTGGGTGCAGGCGGTATCCGCCAGCCAGTAGCCCTGGCTGAGGACCACCGGGTGCTGAGTCTCCGCCCAGTCGCCTGTTCCGAAGCGCTCCGGCTCGTCCGCGGGCGACCCCATCAAGAACTCCCCGGGCGGCACCCAGCGCATCCGCTGGACCACGGGGCCGACCGCGAACTCGGCCCACCAGCCGGCCTGGTCGATGCCGTGGCGCAACGCCCAGCCGGGGCGCTCCAACGTCTGCCGCCGGCCGTCCGCCAGTTCCGCGAAGAGCCCGGCGCGGTCGCGCCCCAGACCGGCGGCCCAGGCCGGGCGGCGCACGGACGCCAGCTCCAGCCGACGGCGCCCGATGGTGAGTCGGTAGCGGGTTGCGGGGTCCAGGGGCAGGGATTCGCCCAGGCGCAGCACCCGGGGGGACCCGGTCTGCCCGCCGATCAGGGTCTCGACCTGCCAGTCGGCGGCGCCCGCGGCGAACTCTGCCAAGGGACAGGCAGGCTGGGACGGCCCGGCCGGAAACAGGCCGAGCGCATCCCCGAGCTGGCCGAGGACGGCGGGCGGGGACGCGCCCCGCTCCGCCAGGAGGCGGCCCAGGGTGTCGAGGTCCAGGCCGCGGGGAAATTCGTGCAGGGTACCGCGGCGCAGGTCCTCGCGCCGGGCCAGGACCCAGGCGGCGGCCAGTTCGCGATTCTGGTCCAGGAGTTCGGGGCGGCGCGCGGCCAGGTGGACCACATAGCCGGCCAACTCGCCGCCGCGGACGGCGTCGGACCCACGCTCCAGGGTGGCGGCCAGGCGCCAGACCAGGTTCCGGGCGGCGGCCAGGTCGGCGGGCGGGGCCAAGGGCCCGTCGGCGAGGGCCTCCTCAGCCTGGATCAGAGGGGACTGGTGACGGTTGTAGGCGCGGCGCAGGGCGATGATCCGGGGCCTCACCGCGTCCGGGAGTCGCCCGAAGTCGTCCGCCGCCGCGGCGCGATGTTCGGCTGCGAGGGCGCAGGCGAGCAGGTTGGCGCGGACCTGGGGGTGGTTCCAGACCGCGTATTCACTGCCGACGTCGGTCCCCAGGTCGCGCAGGCCCAGGCGCAGGGCGCGCAGGAGCGCGGGCTCGACACGCGAGGCCGCGGCGAGGGCGGCGAGCAGGGCCGCGGTCGCGCGCTCGGCCGCCGGGTCCGGGGCCGACGGCGCCGCGGACCCGGGCGCCGCGCCCGGGCGCAGGGGGTGCAGGGGCGCCCCGCGGTCCCAGGGGACCAGCCGGAACCCGGGGACCAGGCCGGGGGCGGCGAGGCGCGGCGGCACCGGGGCGATGAGCAGGGCGCCGGCCCCCGGTGCGGCCGGCCGGCGGCGGCCCAGGTCCTGCCAGCGGCGGTGACGCCCGCTGCCGGGGCTATAAAGTCCGGCATCGCTGAGGACCACGAGGGCGCCTGCCCCTGGCGGCGGCCCGCCGGGGCGCCCGTCCCGGGCGGACACCAGGTCCCGGGGATCGCCGCCGCGGCTGTGCCAGAGGTGCAGACGGCCGCCCAGGAGACGCCGCAGTCCGTCCTGAAGCTGCCAGAAGTCGTCCCAATAGGGCCGCAGCGACAGGGTCAGATCCAGCACCAGATCGACCCGCGCCGGCCAGCGGGGGCAGGGGCGGCGCGGCAGGTGCGGCGGCAGCCGCAGCGCGGCCAGGTCGCGGCACAGGCGCTCCAGGTCCAGGCCGGTGCCGGGGCGCGCGGTCGCCAGGTGGCGGCGCAGGAAGCGCCCCTGGCGGGGGCGCGGCACCAGTTGCGGCTGCGCTGGTCTTGGGCACGCGGGATCGCTCAGGGGGAGCGCGTCCCAGGGCGCGGCCTGCACCAGCGGGGCTAAGGCGTCCGCGGCCCCGGGGTCCGGCGCCTGGGTCTCGTCGGCGGCGATGCACCAGAAGGGCAGGTCCGGAAGGTCCGCGGGTTGGTAGGGTTCGGGCCCACCCCGCGGGGCGCCCCCCGCCCCGGGGTCAGCGGGCGCACCGGGCGCGGGCCGGGGCGCTCGCGGCGGTTCCGGCACCGGGGAGAACCCCAGGCCGCGCGCCGCGGCGGGCCACTGGTGCGGCGGCAGGGCGGCCAGGATGCGCAGCAGGTCGGCACGGCCGACGGCGGCCCGGGACCTGAGGCTTGAGGCGTCCACCCGGGCTCAGTCGGGCAGGAGCGCAGCCTTGTCGAGGACGAAGCCGGCGGTCTGCTCCAGGAGCGCCCACTGCTCGTCCTCCGAGGCCCCCAGGGTGGCGACGGCGATCACCAGATCCAGATACTCCGCCAGGCCGGGGGCATAGGTCTTCTGCTCGCGGGCGCGGGCGCGATCCCCGTCCAGGAGGCGCGCGGCCTCGGCCAGGACCCGCGGGTAACCGGTGAGACCCCGCCGCTCCAGGTGGCGCCGGCCCATGTCCGGCAGGTCCGCGGGGGCCTTGAGGATATGCACCAGGCAGCGGCGCAGGAAGGCCGGGGGCAGTTCGCGCTCCTCATTGGTGGTGATGACCACGAGCGGCGCGACCGGGCCGCGCACGACGCACTGACCCAGGAAGGGGAGGCTGAAGCCCTGGTTGCCCAGGACCTCCAGGAAGGCGTTGGGCAGGTCCGGGTCGGCCTTGTCGATCTCGTCGATGAGGAGCACCGCGCCAAGTCCCGGCGTCCAGCCTGGGGGCAGCACGGGGGCCTCGCCCTGGCGGCGCAGGTCCCACTGGCGGTGCGCGCCGGCCCAATCGAAGGCCCACCAGAGGGGGCCGGGGCTCAGATAATGGGCGGCGTCGCGCGCCTGGGCGCCGGGGGCATGGGCGTCGGACAGGCGCCCGACGGCGTCGTAATGCCATTGCAGGTCGGCCGCCTCGCTGCGCCCGTCGATCACCACCGGGACGAAGAGCCGCCCGGTCGCCGCCGCGGCGGCGCGGGCAGTCTGGCTCTTGCCCGTGCCGGGGACACCGCGCAGCAGCAGGGGCCGCCCGGCCGCCTCCGCCGCGCGCAGGGCCGCCGCCGTGTCGCGGTCGAAGCGGTGGACCGACAGCGGCCAGGTGCCGCAGGGGTCCAGGTCCAGGTCCCGATCGATGGGGTAGTCGGGGATGGGCATCAGGGCCGCTCCAGGAGTTGGAGATACTCGCAAGCCAGGTTGATCAGCAGGTCCTCCTCGACCGCGAGGTAGGCATAGTCGCTGCCCGCGGCGTGGATGACGAGACCGATGCGCAGCCGCTCGCCGGCGCTGGCCAGGCCGACGCCGTGCAACCACTCGCGCGGCCCCCGGGCCACCAGGAACCGGGGGTCGTCCCGGTAGAGTCTGCGCTTCATATCGATGTGGCTCATGAGGTTCTTGAGATAGGGCAGGCGCTGCTCCCCGTTGCCGAAGTCCACCGGCACCGGCGTGCCCTTGTAGGATAGCCAGACGGCGTCGAAGGCGTCCCGCTCGGCATCGGGGCCGACGCCTTGGGCCAGGTCGGTGAGGTCGATGACCGAACCGCCGTGCAGGTCCAGGGCGCCCTTGGGCTCGGCCAGCCGCAAGGGGATGTCGGTGATGGAGCAATACACGGTGGCCGCGGCGCCGAGGGTCCGGCAGGCGACGAACATGCGATCCGGGGTAGCGGCGGCCAACTCCGCCAGTTCGCCCGGCGTGCGGCCCTGACGGTCCACGGCACCCTTGAGCAGTTCCCCGAGCAGGGCGTGGCAGTCGGCCTTGAAGTTGCGCGGGACCGGGACCCCCAGGGTCCGCCAGGCGTCGAGACAGTCTTGCGTGGCCTGGTGGAGGTCGGGGACCAGGGTTTCAAAGCAGTCGCGCGGGGGGCAGCCGACGAGTTCGCCGGCCCGCCGGGGAAAGCCGCCCAGGCGGCGCAGGTCCGCGGTGCCGGGGTTGGCGAGCAGTTGCAGGGCGCGCAGCCCGAGGAGGGCGGCCAGGGCCTCGTAGTCCGGGCCCGCCTGGTCGTCGGGGCCCTGGGGGCGGTCGATATGGAAGGCGATCCAGGGCCGCAACTGCGCGAGCGCGATGGCACGGGCGATGGGCTCGTTCTCGATCCGGCAGTTGAGCAGGCCGAGCGGCTGCTCACCCACCGCCAGCAGGCCGCCGCTGTAGCCGTGGGCGGTCTGCGGCGCAACGACATACTCGCAGTGCTGTCCGTCATAGTCGCCGATGCAACCGTGGTCCAGGCTCACCACATCATGGGTGTCGGGGTCGATGGCATGGAACCAGGGCCGGCGGCCCTCCTGGGCGCCGATGGCATCGGGCAGGGGCAGGCGCAGGTCGCCGATGGGCTTCGTCAACTTGAAGATGGCGGCGTCGAGCGTCGTGTGACGAGCCAAGAGGGTTGCGGCCTTGGCGCCGTGCTGGCCGGGCAACTGACAGACAAAGGTCTGGCCGTCGGGCGCCAAGTCTTCGAAGGCATGGGCGACGGTCAGGATATGACCCGGCGCGACATGCACGCCGGAGCACAGAAACCGGGACGCCGCCTGATCGCCCCAGAGGCTGACGATGAGGTCGGCGAGGGCCATCGGCTCAGGCCGCCGGCTTCCATTTGGCGGTGACCCTGACCGCGGCATTGGCCTCGCCGGAGGCGATGAAGGGGAGCGCGGCCTTGCCCCCGAAGCCGATGTTGATCCGCAGCGACCACTCGGCGGCACCGGCGGCCTGGCAGGCGGCCTGGACCGGGGTGGTGAGGGCTTTCAGGAGTTGGTCGATGCGATCCGTCATATCGCCACTCTCCGCGCTGGCCGCGGTGGGCTCGCGGCGGTTGTCGGCCGACTGGCCTTCGACCTTCAGGTCGGCCACCTCGACCAGGATCGTCTGGCCGTTGATTGTGATCTCGCGCAGTGCCATGGGGTGCTCCGGGGTTGTGTCTCGATGCGGTGTCAGGGCGATAGCATAAACCATGCAGGAGGCGACGGATCGGCGGCGCCCTCAATATCGGTGCCACGCGGCACGCCACCGGGAGCGCCGCACCCCAGTGCGGCGAGCCTCGCAAGCGACCGCGGCGCCGCGTCCTGTTGATAGGCCGCGCCGCACTGGGAGCGCCGCACCCCAGTGCGGCGAAGCCTCGCAAGCGACCGCGGCGCCGCGTGCTGCTGATAGGCCGCGCCGCACTGGGAGCGCCGCACCCCAGTGCGGCGAGCCTCGCAAGCGACCGCGGCGCCGCGTCCTGTCGATAGGCTGCGCCGCACTGGGGTGCGGCGCTCCCAGTCGCGGCGCCTTCAGGAATCGCTCTTTACACCCATTCCAGCGCTCCCCCAGGGCCATTCCTCCGGCGTCTTGACCAGGCCCGCCTTGACCGGGTTCATCCGGATGTAATGACGTGCGGCGGCGAGGTGTTGGTCGGTGCGGATGTAGCGGTCCCAATACTCGCGTTGCCAGACCTGTCCGTGGACTTCTGCGCCATTCTGCGCGGTGCGGGTCAAGAACCGATTGATGAACCGGGCCGTGTAGTTCTTCCAGGACAGCACGATGGTCGCCAGGGCGACGCCCGGCAGAGGTTCGATCAGGACGTGGCAGTGATTGGGCATGGCGACCCATTCCAGGAGGCGATAGCGCTTGCCGTCGAAGTGCAGCCAGGTATCGACGATGCACGCAGCGATCTGCGGTTCGCGCAGGATGCAGGAGCCGTGGCCGGCGTCGAGATAGTCTTCGATTCGTTTGCGAAGTTCGATGTCGCGGGTCTTGGGGTCTGCGATCTCGCGTCGGGACTCGGCCTGCAGGCGTGCCAGGACTTGGATGGGTAGCGAGTCCTCCAGGCGGTAGCTGAGCGACTGGATGACATGGCTTGAGTCGCAGTGGGGGAGGTAGCCGCGGGAGTACCAGCCGCGGCCTTCGGGGGGTGGCGCTTCTCCTTCTGGGGCATCCTGGGTGGCGGGCTCGCCGCACTGGGGTGCGGCGCTCCCAGTGGGCGCGGGGGTGGCGACGCTGGGGGATGGTGCTTCGCCTTCAGGTGCATCCTGGTTGAGGGGCTCGCCGCACTGGGGTGCGGCGCTCCCAGTAGGTGCGGCGGTTCCGCTCACGGCCGGCGGGCGGCACGCGTGAGCAGCCGCCATTGCTGTTTGGCCCGGTCGGCGATGAAGGGCCAGAGGCGGCCCTTCTCCCACAGGATGCGGGCGAAGAGGCGGCCCTTGTTCTTGGGCGGCGTCTTGGGGTGGGGGCGCGGCACCAGTTGGATGGCGCCGCGTTTGCAGACGGCGATGCAGGCCCCGCAGCCGAGACAGGTGGCGGTGTCGACTGCGGCCCAGCGCTGCGGCTTGGGCAGGGTGCGGGCGGCGTCGGCCAGGCCGATGCACTTGACGTTGCAGGTCTTGAGGCACTCGCCGCAATAGTCGCAGCGGGTCGGGTCCACGGCGGCGAGGAAGGGGGTCTTGGCGATGCCGTCGCTGAAGCCGGACTGGACCCCGGCCATCAGCTCGCAGCAGCAGCGGCAACAGTTGCAGATGAAGCTGGGGCGCTCGCGCACGTTGTCGGTGACGTGGGTGAGGCCTAGGGCGCGCGCCCGCTCCAGGGTGGCGAGCATCGCCGCCTGGTCCTGCTCCTGGGCGAAGCCGCGGCGCACCAGGAAGCGGGCGCCCTCGCCCAGCACCATGCAGATCGCCTCGACCGGGGCGCCCTTGCGGCAGGGCTCGCCCAGATGCTCCTTCTTGTGTCGGCAGTAACAGAGGGTGACGGCGCGGTAGTCGGCGTCCATGATGATGCGGCGGGCATCCTCGTAGGCGGTGATGCGCGAGGTGACCGGGATATGCTCGGCGTAGACCAGGGCGCGGGTGAGTTGGGTGGGGCTGCCGAAGAACTCCCCGCCCTGCCCCGCCCGCCCGTTCTCGTGCAGATACTCGGACATGAGCCGGGCCAGCTCCGCAACCGGGACCGGGGCGGTCAGGGTGGGCCGGCGGCGCATGAAGGTGAACTCCATGAAGCCGATCAGGCCGGGGACCAGCAGATAATAGGTCTGGGCCCCGTAGGGCAGGTCCATCACCAGGCCCTTGTCGGCCATGGATTCCAGGAGCGGGCGCAGGTGCGGGGGTGCGATCCCGGTCAGGTCGCTGAGCTCGGCGGCGGTCGCCTCGTGCAGGGGGAAGCGGGAGGCGACGAAGGCCTCGCGTTCGGTGAACAGCAGGGCCAGGATCTCCCTGAGTTTGGCGCTGTCCACGAGTCCGATCGGGTAGCGGTTGAGACGATCGATCAGGGGCACCAGGGAAGACTTGGCGCTCAGCAGGTGGCCCATGGGACACTCCGGAACACAATCGTTGTCGTTATCGCGGTCGTTGTCGTTGTCGCGGTCGTTGTCGTTGTCGTTGTCGTTGTCGTTGTCGTAAATCGTAATCGGAGAAGCGATGCCACTTCGCGTACGAGAGAATCCGCAACGCTACGATAATCTCGATTACGATTACGACAACGACAACGACAACGACGCGACAAGCATTGCCTGATGGACTTGTTTAACTTATCAGTAAACCGTTCCTTAGGTCTCGACCATCATTTCAACCGGACCCTTATTCTCCTTATGATCGACACTGAACAGGTCATCACCCAGACCAAAAAATGGGTGGCCGAGGTCGTGGTCGGATGCAATTTCTGTCCCTTTGCCGCCAAGCCGGTCAGGCGCGGCAGTATCCATTACCAGGTCGAGGCCGCCGCCGACGAGCAGTCCTGCCTGGACGCCCTCCTGCGCGAGTGTCACCGGCTGGATGAGCAGCCGGCGATCGAGACCACGCTGCTGATCTTTCCCGAGGCCTATCCGGGGTTCGACGACTATCTGGACCTGGTCGCGCTGGCGGAGGACCTGCTGGCCGCGCAAGGCTATGAGGGCGTCTATCAGGTCGCGGGCTTCCACCCGGATTACCGCTTTGCCGAGGCCCCGGCGGACGACCCGGCAAATTATACCAACCGGTCACTCTACCCGATGCTGCACCTGATCCGCGAAGAGGGCATCGACCAGGCCTTGGCCCATTACACCGATCCGGAAGGAATCGCGGACAGGAATATCGCCTTTGCCCGCGAGAAGGGGCTGGTTTACCTGAAGATGCTGCGAGATAACTGTCTCTGATTCTCGCTCCCACGTTGTCGTTGTCGTTGTCGTAATCGTAGCCCGTAGGATGGGCCGAGCGAGAGCGCTGCCCATCGTTTGCGCTCCGGCGACCTGCCCTTGCGGCAACCCGTCGCGGCCGGGGGGCCGCTCCTACGCCGTAGGAGCGGCCCCCCGGCCGCGACGGATACCCTCTGCCGTTGCGTGGCGGGTTACCGCGGCCTCGCATCGCGGCTGCAAGCCGCTCGCACGGGGACGTTGCCCCGGCCAGCCAGGCTCAGACCCGACCACCCAAGGGCCCGCCGACAATCGGCGGCTCGCCGCGCGGCTGCCCGCCGGTCGGCGCCCCGCTGCCCGCGGCCGGCGCGGCCTGACCGCTGTCTTCGGGCGGCTCGCGCACCGGGCGGCCGTTCATGACGTCCTCGATCTGGTCGCGGTCGATGGTCTCGAAGCGCAGGAGGGCCTCGGCCATGCGATGGAGCTTGTCCATGTTCGCCAGCAGCAGGTCCTTGGAGCGCTGGTAGTTGCGGTCGACGATGATCCGGACCTCGTTGTCGATCGCCACGGCCGTGTCGTCCGAGATCTGGCGCTGCTGGGTCACCGAATGGCCCAGGAAGACCTCGCCCTCCTCGTCGGCGTAGGCCAGGGGGCCCAGGTTGTCGGACAGGCCGAAGCGGGTGACCATCTTGCGGGCGATGGCGGTCGAGCGCTCCAGGTCGTTGGAGGCGCCGGTGGTAACGTGCTCAGGCCCGAAGACCAGTTCCTCCGCCAGGCGCCCGCCGAACAGGCTGGAGATCTGGCTCTCCAATTGGCGCTTGCTCATGCTGTAGCGGTCACGCTCGGGCAGGAACAGGGTGACGCCCAGGGCCCGGCCGCGCGGGATGATGCTGACCTTGTGCACCGGGTCGTGTTCCGGCACCAGGCGCCCGACGATGACGTGGCCGGCCTCATGGTAGGCGGTGAGCTTCTTCTCGGTGTCGGACATCACCATGCTGCGGCGCTCCGCACCCATCATGATCTTGTCCTTGGCCTTCTCGAACATCTGCATGTTGACCGCGGTCAGGCCCGCGCGGGCGGCGAACAGGGCCGCCTCGTTGACCAGGTTGGCGAGATCCGCCCCGGAGAAGCCGGGGGTGCCGCGGGCGATGGTGCGGGCGACCACGTCATCGGCCAGGGGCACCTTGCGCATGTGCACCTCAAGGATCGCGGTGCGGCCGCTCAGATCCGGCAGGCCGACGACCACCTGGCGGTCGAAGCGCCCGGGGCGCAGCAGGGCCGGGTCCAGCACGTCGGCCCGGTTGGTGGCGGCGATGACGATGATGCCCTCGTTGCCGGCGAAGCCGTCCATCTCGACCAGGAGTTGGTTCAGGGTCTGCTCGCGCTCGTCGTGCCCGCCGCCCAGGCCGGCCCCGCGGCGGCGGCCCACGGCGTCGATCTCATCGATGAAGATGATGCAGGGGGCGCTCTTCTTGGCCTGCTCGAAGAGGTCACGCACGCGCGAGGCGCCCACGCCGACGAACATCTCCACGAAGTCCGAGCCCGAGATGCTGAAGAACGGCACCTTGGCCTCGCCGGCGATGGCCCGCGCCAGCAGGGTCTTGCCCGTTCCCGGCGGACCGACCATCAGCACGCCGCGCGGGATGTGTCCGCCCAGGCTCGAGAACTTCTGTGGGTTGCGCAGGAACTCGACCAGTTCGCCGACCTCGTCCTTGGCCTCTTCGCAGCCGGCCACGTCGCGCAGGGTGACCTTGATGTCGCCCTCCGCGTGCTGGCGGGCGCGGCTCTTGCCGAAGCCGAAGATGCCCCCGGGTCCGCCGCCGCCGGCACCGCCGCGGCGCATGAACCAGACCCAGACGCCGATCAGTACGACGAAGGGCAGCCAGGCGGACAGCAGTTGACCGACGATGCTGGGCTGCGACGGAGGCTCGGCGCGGATGGTGACGGCGTTCTTGAGCAGATCGGCCACGAGCCCCGGGTCGCCGGGGTTGAAGGTCTCGAAGTGGCTGCCGTCCGTGCGCGTACCCTTGATGGTCTGGTCCTGAATGCGCACCTCCTGGATGGCGCCCTCACCGAGTTCCGCGAGGAACTGGCTGTAGCTCAGGGTCCGGGCCTCGCTCTGGCCGGGTCCGGCCAGACCGCTCAGCATCATCACCAGCCACAGGGACACGGCGACCCAGAGCAGGATATTCAAGTTCTTGGCATTCATCATCCGATCAATCCTCGCAAAATGGGGCACCGTGGCGCGCGGCCCGACACCAAGCCGCGCAACCGAGTACATCGGGGCAGGACGCGCAAAAACCAAAGGCGCTGGTCTGGATTCGCCCGGGGCCGCGCCTGGGACCTGCTCTTCCTCTGGTTGACTCCGGCCGCCTCGCTGGGTTCAATCCGGCGGCCAGGTCGCTTGGCAAGAACGCAATACTGACGCAATGTTCCCACCAAGAGAAACGTCGTCGTCCCCCCTGCGGACGCCCAATGGTCGCCACAGCATGTCCAATCTACCCGATTTTCCACTCTCGCTCGCGCTCTACAACGTCCTGCCGGTCGCCCTGACCGGCCTTGCCCTGTGGTTCCTGACGCGCTACGTCGCGCAGCAGGACCCGGCCGACCGGGGGCTCGCACTCCTGGGCGCCGGGCTGATCCTGGCGGGCGGGTTGGCGAAGGTGTCCTGGAAGCTGATCGTCGCGACCACCGGGACGGACCTGGTCTGGCTGGCCGCTGCCCTGTTCCCACTGATGGCCCCCGGCTTCGCCCTGCTGGCCGTGGCCCTGTGGGGGGCGGTGCGGGGCCAACGGGGGCGACCGGTCTCCGCGGGGCTGTGGCGGGTCGCGCTGGCCGTGGTGGCGCTCGCCTTCGCCGCGGCGGCGCTGCGGTACTGGGTGCTCGCGATCCCGCGGGGCTGGTTCCTGCCGCTGCTGGTGCTCGCCAGTCTCGGCAACCTCGCCGCCAGCCTGCTGCTGATCCGGGCCGCGGTGAGCCTGCGCCGGTGGGGCACGGCGCTCCTGTTCGCGGTCAATCTGCTGATGATCTTCGCGTTGCAGCCGATCGCCATGATGAACCCCAAGACGCTTGCTATGCACTGGACCGAGCAGACACTTACGGCGCTCGGCACCGCCTGCTTCGCGCTGGCGGCCTATCGGCTGTGGCGCCTGACCAGCCGTGAGCGGTCCGCGGCACGGCCGGGCCCCGCTTGACCCAAGGTCGCGCGCGGGTGCGGTCAGAACTGATGTGGCGGCCGAGATCCCGGATACGCTGTCGTTGTCGTAATCGAACGATCCGACCACGATTACGACAACGACAACGACAACGACAACGACGCCCGCTCCCCGAGAACGTCCGGTAGCCATACCTAAATAGGGTACGCGATGCGTACCCTACGACATGTGCGTTAACACATCAGTTCTGATCGCGCCCCTGCCCCGCGTCGCCACAGACAAGCGCTCGCCGCTGTGCTAAAAACAGCGACGAAGGACCGGGTGGCAGGCACCCGGTCACCGGCCCCAGGCGATGAGATGCCACCACGACACGCACGACCCGCTGCAACCCCCGAGATGAGGTTCGGCCGCCAGCGGCCCGGACGGGAGAACTGACCATGTCACTGGGCCCCATCATGGTCGACCTGGCGGGCACCCAACTGGGCGCCGAAGACCGCGAACTGCTGCGCCACCCGGCGGTCGGCGGGGTCATCCTGTTCGCCCGCAACTATCAGGACCCGGCCCAGCTCGGGGAACTGACCGCGGCTATCCATGCCCTACGCGAGCCGCGCCTGCTGATCGGGGTGGATCAGGAGGGGGGCCGGGTGCAGCGCTTTCGCGCGGGTTTCACCCGCCTGCCCCCGGCCGGGCGCTTCGGCGCGCTCTACGCCCGGGACCCCCGCCGCGCCTGCTCCGCCTGCACCGCGGTCGCCTGGCTGATGGCCGCGGAATTGCTGGTGGCCGGGGTGGACTTCAGCTTCGCCCCGGTGCTGGACCTGGACCGGGGCCTGTGTCAGGTCATCGGCGACCGCGGCTTCGGGTCCGCGGCGGAACCGGTCTGCGCCCTGGCGGGCGCCTGGGCGGCGGGGGTGCGCCTGGCCGGCATGGCCGCGGTCGGCAAGCACTTCCCCGGGCATGGCGGCGTGGCCGCGGACTCACACACCGAGCTACCCCGCGACGAGCGGGACCTGGCGGACCTCCTGGCCGCGGACCTGGTGCCCTTCCGCCGGCTGATCGAGCACGGACTGGAGGCGGTGATGCCGGCCCATGTGGTCTATCCGCGTCTGGCCCCGGAGCCCGCCGGGTTCTCCCCGTTCTGGCTCCAGCACGTGTTGCGCGAACGCCTGGGATTCGCCGGCGTCATCTTCAGCGACGACCTCAACATGGCCGCCGCCGGTGCCGGCGGCGACTATGTGGAGCGCGCCCGGGCCGCCGCCCGGGCCGGCTGCGACATGCTGCTGATTTGTAACAATCGCCCGGCCGCCGAGGCGATCGTCGCGGCGTTTCACGACCAGTCCGACCCGACCGCCCAGTTGCGCCTGCTGCGCATGCACGGGCGCGGGCACCTGACCCGCGAACGTCTGCACGAAGAACCGCGCTGGCAGGAGGGCGTGCATCAGGTCGCACGCCTGGAAGACCTGGAAACCCTGGACCTTGACCTGGCCCTGGACGACCCCACAAGACCGGTAAAGCACTCATGAAACTGTCCCCCGAAACCTATGCCGCGGTCGCCGACCGCGCCGACTGCCTGGTCACCGAGGAGGCCATGGAGGAGGCCCTCGACCGCCTGGCGCTCGCCATCACCGAGCGTCTGGCCGGGACCGATCCGGTCGTCCTGTGTGTGATGACCGGCGGCGTCATCGCCGCGGGGCTCCTGTTGCCCCGGCTGAATTTTCAGTTGCGACTGAGCTATGTCCATGTGAATCGTTACCACGGGACCACCCGCGGCGGTGATCTCGACTGGCAGTACCGCCCCGCGGAGGCCGTGCGCGGCGAGCAGGTGCTGATCCTGGATGACGTGCTCGACGAGGGACTGACCCTGGAGGCGATCGCCCGCGCCTGCCGCGAGGACGGGGCGGCCGCCGTACACGCGGCGGTCCTGATCGAGAAGGAGCGCCCCCATGCCTACGCGGCGGAGTTTGTCGGCATCAGGGTTCCGGACCGCTACCTGTTCGGCTACGGACTAGACTACAAGGGCTATTTTCGCAACGTCCCCGGCATCTTCGCCGTTGCCGAGCAGGACCGATAGACGGCGGAAACCGCGGGACGGCGAAAAACCAATACAACGAAAAACAATCCTCTAAAAATACAATATAAGCGATAGCTTTTTGACCTCGAGCCGATTTTGGAGTATCTCTTAGGGCTATAAGATCGCTCGCGCACCGGCCCTGGGGGTACCGCGCCGCAAGCGTGCCTACCACTCGGCGTCACGGATCGGTTTGGCCCGTCGCCAGTTCGTCTCTGAGTGGTTTTCACGAAACAACGAAGAGGAGGATGATCCATGCAGACCCTAGACGGTTACCGCAGCACGCACTCGGAGCTGCGACAGATGATCGACGACCTGCGCTCGCTGCTGACCACGGAGCAGCTGCGCATCCGCCCGAACGCCCGCACCGCGCACGAGTTGTTGTGCGATCTCGGTGAGCGGGTGCGTCGGCACCTGGCCGAAGAGGACCGCGGCCTTTATCCCAGCCTGCTGATCCACGAGGACCCCAAGGTGAAGTCCATCGCCTGGGGGTTCATCAGCGGGGAGCGCCCGCTGCGCAAGATCTTCGACGACTATCACAAGAACTGGCTGAAAAACTGTGACTTCAATTTCAGCGACGATTTCGTGACCGAGACCCACGAGGTCTTCGAGATGGTCGGGCAGCGCATCGAACGCGAGGAGCAGGTCCTCTTCCCCAAACTGGTGGAGATCGGCATGTTCCATGAGGCGCGGTGCATGTGACAGGTCTTCTTGCGATCATCGGGGGTTCGGGCTTTCAGCGGCTGGGGGGCCTCGAGGTCACGGCGCAACTCCGGCCGGACACCCCCTTCGGCCCCCTCTCGGCACCGGTCCTGCGCGGGCACCTAGCCCGCCGACCGGTGCTTTTTCTTGCCCGCCACGGCGACGGCCATCGGTTGCCGCCGCACCGTATCAACTACCGGGCGAATCTGTGGGCCCTGCACGCCGCCGGGGCCGGGCCCGTGGTGGGGCTGGCCGCCGTCGGCGGCATCACCGCGGGCTTGAGCCCGCGCACCTTCGCCGTCCCCGACCAACTCATCGACTATACCTGGGGGCGCGAGCACAGCTTCCACGACGGCGAGTCGCTCCCCGTCCGCCATGTGGACTTCACCGAACCCTACTGCCCGCGGTTGCGCCACGACCTGCTCTGCGCCTGCGCCGCCGCCGGGGTCCCGGCGCTCGCCGCCGCGACCTATGGGGCGACGCAAGGACCGCGGCTGGAGACGGCGGCGGAGATCACCCGGATGGAGCGCGATGGCTGTGACCTGGTGGGTATGACGGGCATGCCCGAGGCGGCCCTGGCCCGGGAATTGGGGCTGCGTTACGCCTGCCTCGCCTTCGTCGTCAACTGGGCCGCCGGCAAGACGGCGGGCGCGATCACCATGGCCGAGATCGACGGTCACATCGCGCACTGCACGGGGCAGGTCGAACGTATCCTGGCGGCGCTGGCGGCGGCCTCCTGACCCCCGCCGCCGAAGAGTATTGTCCGCAAATGAACGCAAATGAACGCAAATTAAGAGAATATCCTGGAGATCTGATATTCGTCACCAGGGCGTGAACTGACCCCACCTTCGACGCCACCGACTCTTCTCCGCGCTGCATTCACGTTTACGCATCGACGGCCCTGTTCAGGCTGAAGAGCCCGCGAGGCGTTGGTCTTATTTGCGTTCATTTGCGTTCATTTGCGGACAAAACTTCTTCGTCAGGTCTCAAGTGCCCGCCCCCGCCGGGGTGAAGACCGGGGCGTAGCGCAGTCGCGCAGCGCCGACAGATGTAGCTCCCGCCGGCCAGGACGCGGTTGTGGCGGATACTGCTCAGGCGATGGCCGCGGCAGTTGCAGTGGTAGTCGAACTCTTGGAGGGCACGGCCGCGCACCGCCGACAGGTCGTAGCGGTGACAGCGCTCGGGCGCGACGCCGAAGAACTGCATGATTGCCCGCCACTGGGGCCCGTGGGGACGGATGCGCGCCCCGTGCCGGACATAGGCGACCAGGTGCGCGACCTCATGGGGGACCGTGGTGGCCAGGAAATCCTCCGCGTTGGCCCCGAGCAGCACCGGATTGTAACGCACCACCCAGGGCCCGCGCGGGCTGAAGCGGGCCTGACCGGCGGCACGTCCGCGCAGATCGAAGCGGATCTGCGCCTCCGGGGGGCTGATCCCCAGCCAGTGCCCGCCCTGCGCCAGGAGGGCGCGGGTGTGGGCCACGACGCGCGCTTGCAGGGCCGCCTCGTCGCGGGTTCGCGCGGCGACCGGCCCGCCGCCGCTCCCCTGGGCGCTGTGATTGCGGTCCACTCTCATGGCGTCAGCGGGGTGCATAAGGGACTCACCAGGGGATTACCATTGGTTCGGTCATCCTAAATCCGGGAATTGCTCACACAAAGAACACAAAGAACACAAACAAAAACAAATCATTAGAAGGCGTTGTGCCGGTCACCGCGCGGACGACCTCCTCGACCTAGATATCGCGTTGAAAATCTTTGTGATCTTTGTGTCTCTGTGTGAGAACTGCTCTTTCTAGGGTTATGGGCTAGGTGGGCAGCCGTCAAACCACCGCCATCCAGTCGGCCTGCACCAGATTACGCGCTTGACTGTCGAACACCAGCCCGACCTCGAACAGGCCCTTGCCCGGCAGACCGCGATATTTGGCGCTGTAGCCGCGGGCGCGGATCTGCGCCAGGGCGGGATTGCCGACGCCGCCGTCATGGACCGGATCGGGCGCGCACTCATCCCCCGGCAGCGGTGCGGTCGGCGGCGCCGTTCGGGACGGCTCGCGTGGGGCCTGACCATGTATCAGCTTGATCTCGATCACATAGATGTAATCGGCCAGCTTGATGGTCAGGTCCACCTGGCCCTGGTTGCTGATGTCTTCCGGGATGATCTCGGCGTTGAGACTGGCGAAGAAGGCATAGAGCACGCTGGCATAATAGCCCTCAGCCTCGGGCAGGCTGTTGCCGGTGAAATTGCGCCAGGGTACGCCGGCAAAAAGCCGACGGATCGCGTCGATCAGACCGGCGACATCGCCCTCGCTGAGGCAATCATAGAGTTCATCCTGGGGCGCGTCGCGCCCACCAGGCAAGGTGCCCAGATAGCCGTCGATGAGGTGGTCGGCCAGGGCCATCTTGACCTCCTGGTTGGGCAGCCGCAGCCGGTAGAGCCGGCGCGAGCGCCGCCAACGGGTGTCGGCAATGGTCAGATAACCGGTCTGAAACAGCAGTGTCACCGGGTCGATGCGCTCGAGGTCGAAGGAATCGAGGATCTCCTCGCTGGCCTCGATGCCGTCCAGCTCGGGCAGGAAGGCGCGGCGCTGTTGCAGGAGCTTGATCAGAAAGCTCGGGCTGCCGGTCTCGAACCAGTAGTTGCGGTACACTTGGCCCTTATCGATGAACAGCAGGATGTCGAAGGGGTTGTAGACCGGCTCGCCGAGAAAGCTGTAGCCGTTGTACCAGCGCTTGAGCTTATTCCAATCGATACCGGCCAGATGCCCGCCAAAGGTGGTCGTAAGGTCCGCCTGGGTGTAGCCGCAGAGGGTGGCGAAACGCTCATCGAGCGTCAGGTCGTTGAGTTGATTCAACCCCGAAAACAGGCTGACCTTGCTGAATTTGGTCACCCCGGTCATGAGGACGAACTGGATGTGGGCATCCTGCGCCTTCATGGTCGAATAGAGGTTCTTGAGCCCCTCGCGCAACTCGGCCGCGCGCTCGAGTTGATCGATGTTGTCGAGGATCGGCTTGTCGTACTCGTCGACCAGGATCGCCACGCGGCTCCCGTGGGCGGCCTGGGCGGCGCGGATCAGGTCGCCGAAACACCCCGGGATGTCGTTGTTGATCCAGTCGCAGTCCACCCCGAGGCGTTCGGCATTCTCCCGCAACAGCCGCCCGATGCGCAGGTCCAGCGCCGCGCGCGTCTGCACCACCCCGCCGGCGAAATCGAGCCGGATCACCGGGTGGCGGCGCGACCAGTCCCAGTGGCGGTGGATGGCGAGCCCGCGAAACAGCGCCTCGCGGCCCTCGAACAGGTCCTTGAGCGTATCCAGGAACAGGCTCTTGCCGAAGCGGCGCGGGCGCGACAGAAAATAGTATTTGCCCCCGTTCGCCAGGGCCAGGGCGTGCGCCGTCTTGTCGACATAGGTGTAACCCTCGGTGATGATCTCACTGAAGGTCTGGATGCCGATCGGCAACTTTTTGAGGGGCGGGCTCATGGTGTCGGAGGCGCAACCGGGCGAACGATGGGCGTGAGTCTAGCCCCGCCCGCGGGCCGGCGCCAAGGACTAATCACACCCCGCCGCCGACAACGGCCTTGCACAACGGCCGCGAAGGACCTACACTTCCGGCGCTAAATCTGTGACGGACTAAGGCCCCCCAGGAAGGTTCGCGATCCTCGAGGTTCCCCGTCATGAACCCCGCACCCGGGGTTTTTCTGTACGTCACGAGGTAGGTCGCCCGATCCGCGGTCAACCGTGAGATCGGCGCACCAACGCAGTGGGCCGCTGGCCCATTTTTTGTTTTTGGACGATTTTTTCCATGCAGCCGGTTGACAGCACCCTGACCCAGTTGGCGCGCCGCGTGGTCGAGCCCATGGGCTATGAACTGGTCGGGGTGGAGCATTTCCAGCGCGGCGGCGGCGCCTCCACCCTGCGCATTTACATCGACCACGCCAACGGCGTCACCCTGGATGACTGCACCCTGGTGAGTCACCAGTTGAGCGGCGTCCTGGACGTGGAGGACCCGCTGCCGGGGCACTATGACCTGGAGGTCTCATCGCCCGGGCTGGATCGGCCCCTGGTGTTTGCGGAGCATTTCGCGCGCTTCGCCGGGCAGCGGATCAAGGTCCGGCTGGCCGAGAAGGTCGAGGGCCGACGCAACCTGGAAGGGGTGCTGCTCGGCCTGGGGTCGGCGACGGGGGGAAACGCAGTGGTCCGACTGGAAGCGGAGGGCCGTACCTGGGACCTGCCCCTGGCGGCCCTCGAATCCGCCCGGCTGATCCCTGATCTTGCAGCGGCCGCGCACCCTTGAGCGGCGGTCACTGCCGGCACCACTGCTGAAAATATGGCACAGCGCTAGAGTATGGGAAGGTATGAGCAAAGAGATCCTGCTGGTCGTTGAAGCCGTATCCAATGAGAAGGATGTCCCCGAAGATGTGATCTTCGAGGCCATTGAGGCCGCGCTTGCCTCGGCCACCCGCAAGAAGCACGGCGGTGAGATCGATGCCCGCGTGGTCATCGACCGCAAGACCGGGGACTATCGGACCTTCCGCCGCTGGGAGGTCATGGAGGACCCGCAGGCGGGCGTACTGGAGGCCCCGGAGCGCCAGATCACCCTCTCCGCCGCGGAGATGCTGGAGCCCGGGCTCAAGGCCGGGGACTTCATGGAAGAGGAGATCGATTCCGAACTCTTCGGTCGCATCGCCGCCCAGACCGCCAAGCAGGTCATCGTGCAGAAGGTGCGCGAGGCGGAGCGGACCAAGATCGTCGATGCCTATACGGAGCGCAAGGGCGAATTGGTCACCGGCATCGTCAAGAAGGCCGATCGGGGCTCTATCCTCCTGGACTTGGGCAGCAATGCCGAAGCCCTGATTCCCCGCGAGCATGTCATCCCACGCGAATCGGTGCGCGCGGGCGACCGCATGCGCGGGTATCTGTTCGACGTGCGCGCCGAGGCCAAGGGGCCGCAACTGTTCGTCAGCCGGACCGCGCCGGAACTGCTGATCGAACTCTTCAAGCTCGAAGTCCCCGAGGTCGGTGAGGGTATGATCCAAATCCTGGGTGCCGCCCGGGACCCCGGTGCGCGGGCCAAGATCGCCGTGCGCACCAAGGACCCGCGCATCGACCCGGTGGGCGCCTGCGTCGGCATGCGCGGCTCGCGCGTCCAGGCAGTCTCAAACGAACTCAACGGCGAACGGGTGGACATTATTCTTTACGACGACAACCCGGCCCAATACGTGATCAACGCCATGTCACCGGCGGACGTGGTCTCCATCGTCATCGACGAGGAGGCGCGCAGCATGGACGTGGCGGTCAAGGAGGAGAACCTCTCGCAGGCGATCGGCCGCGGCGGTCAGAACGTGCGACTCGCGAGCCAACTGACCGGCTGGGAGTTGAACGTGATGAATGAGGAAGAGGCGGCCGCCAAAAGCGAGCAGGAGGCCCACCGCTCGGTCCAGAGCTTTATGGACCAACTCGGGGTGGACGAGAATCTGGCCTCCATCCTGGTCGACGAGGGCTTCACCAGCGTCGATGAGGTGGCCTATGTGCCGCTCGCCGAGATGCAGGCGATCGATGAGCTGGACGATGCGACTATCAATGAGTTGCGCGAACGCGCCAAGGACATACTGCTCACGCGCGCGATTGCCACCGAAGAGGTGGTCGGCGGTGAACCGGCGCAGGACCTGCTCGACATGGAGGGAATGGACGAGGGCCTGGCCTTGGCCCTGGCCGCCGCCGGGATGGCGACCGTGGAGGACCTGGCCGAACAGTCGGTCGATGAATTGATGGAGATTGAAGGCATGGACGCGGAGCGGGCGGCGCGCCTCATCATGAAGGCACGTGAGCCCTGGTTTGCCGATGCGGGCGGGGAATCCCGTTAGGAGGTTCGTTACATGAGTGAAGTGACAGTGAAACAACTCGCCTCCACGGTCGGCATCCCAGTCGAACGTCTCCTGACCCAACTCAGTGAGGCCGGCATCAGCGCCAGCGACGCCGACTCCACCCTGACCGAACAGGAAAAGGTCCAACTCTTGACCTTCCTGCGCCGCAGCCACGGCCGCGGCGGGTCCGAGGGCGGCGCCGATCCCAGCCAGGTCACCTTGAAGCGTAAGAGCGTGAGCGAATTGCGTCAGCCGGCCGTGACCCCGCGGGTACCGGGCGCCGGGGGCGGCAGCAATTCCCGACCGACACCGGCCGCACGCGCCAAGACCATCAGCGTCGAGGTCCGCCGCAAGCGCACCTATGTAAAGCGCGGTGACGAACCGGCGGCGGCGCAAGCGCCGACGCAGGCGCCGACGCCAGCTCCGACGGGGGCCCCGACGGAAGTGGCAGCCGCGACCGCGCCGCCGCCCGCCCCGGTGGTGAGACCCGCCGCCCCGGCCTCACGCCGGCCCGCCGCACCGCCCCCGCGCCCCGCCCGCGAACGCCAGACACTGCGCAGCAGCCCCATGGACGACGGGCGGCGGCGAATCGAACTGGCCTCCATGCGCGCCGAGCAGGAGGCACGCCGCCTGGGTGAACTGGAAGATCACGAGCGCCAGACCCGTGAGGCCGCCGAGCGGCAGCGCGAGGCCGAAGAGGCGCAACGCCGTGCGGAGACCGAGGCCGAGGCGAAACGCCTGGCCGATGAGGCCGCACGCCCGGTCGCGGAGCCGGACCTCAGCGAGACCGAGGCGGTGGTCGAGACCGCCCCCGTCGCCGCGGCCGCGGCCGTGGTCCCCGCGCCCCTGGAAATGGTCGCCGATGAGGCGGAGCCGGTCGTGCGCCGTCGTGGCGAGGCCGCCAAGCCCGCCAAGAAGCCGCCGGTCGTCGTCGCCGCCAAGAAGCCGCCGGAACTCTCCGAGAAGGAGAAATCGGTCAAGAAGGCCGGACGCAAGGACTCGCTGCGCGGTCGGGACCAGGAGGCCCCACGGGTCGAATACGAAGAGGTGGACGGCGACGCGGCCGGCGGGCGTCCGCGCCGCAAGCGCAAGACCACCAAACCCCAACTGCAGGATAAGCACGTCTTCCAGCGGCCCACCGCGCCGGTGATCCGTGACGTGGCGCTGCCGGAGACCATCTCCGTCGGCGAACTGGCCAGCCGCATGTCGGTCAAGGCCGGCGATGTCGTCAAGGCCCTGTTCAAGCAGGGGATGATGGTCACCATCAACCAGATGCTGGACCGTGACACCGCCGTCCTGATCGTCGAGGAGATGGGACACACGGCCGTCATCGCCGATCTGCGCACCACCGAGGATACGCTGATCGAGGAGGCCGACGAGCAGTCCGGCCTGGCCGAAGCCCAGCCGCGCGCCCCGGTGGTCACCATCATGGGTCATGTCGATCACGGCAAGACCTCGCTCCTGGACTATATCCGGCGCACCCGGGTCGCCTCCGGCGAGGCCGGCGGCATCACCCAGCACATCGGCGCCTACCATGTGGAAACCACCCGCGGGGTCATCTCCTTCCTGGATACCCCCGGTCATGCCGCCTTCTCGGCGATGCGGGCCCGCGGCGCCAAGGTCACGGACATCGTGGTGCTGGTGGTGGCGGCGGACGACGGCGTCATGCCCCAGACCATCGAGGCGATCGCCCACGCCCGCGCCTCCAAGGTACCGATCGTGGTGGCCGTCAATAAGATGGACAAGCCCGATGCCAACCCGGACCGGGTCATGCAGGAACTGTCCCAACACGAGGTACTGACCGAGGCCTGGGGCGGGGACACCATGCTGGTCAAGGTCTCGGCCAAGACCGGCGAGGGGATCGACGATCTGCTCGATGCCATCCTGCTGCAGGCCGAGGTGCTGGAGCTCAAGGCCCCGGTGGACGGCCCCGCCCGCGGCACCATCGTCGAGTCGAGCCTGGACAAGGGCCGCGGCCCGGTGGCCACCATCCTGGTCCAGGCGGGCACGCTGCGGCGTGGCGACATGATCGTCAGCGGCGGCGAATACGGCCGGGTCCGCGCCATGTTCGACGAGGCCGGCAACCCGGTCGAGGCCGCCGGACCCTCCATCCCGGTGCAGGTCCTGGGCCTCTCCGCCCCGCCCGATGCCGGTGACGATGTCCTGGCGGTGGTCGATGAGCGGCGCGCCCGTGAGGTCGCGGAGTTCCGTTCCTCGCGGATGCGCCGCTCCAAGCTGGACGAGAACCGGGGTGTGAGCCTGGATCAGATCTTCTCCCAGCTCAAGGACGGGGAACTGAAATCGGTCAACCTGATCGTCAAGGCGGACGTGCAAGGCAGTCTGGAGGCCCTGCGCGAGAGCCTGCTCAAGCTCACCAACGACGAGGTCAAGGTCATCCTGGTGGCGACCGGGGTCGGCGGCATCACCGAGTCGGACGCCAACCTGGCGGTGACCTCCAGCGCCATCATCCTGGGCTTCAACGTCCGGGCGGACGCGGCGGCGCGGCGGGTGGTGGAGGAAAAGGCGCTCGATCTGCGTTACT
The DNA here is from genome assembly GCF_002813775.1 of Candidatus Thiodictyon syntrophicum. Classification (NCBI taxonomy): domain Bacteria; kingdom Pseudomonadati; phylum Pseudomonadota; class Gammaproteobacteria; order Chromatiales; family Chromatiaceae; genus Thiodictyon; species Candidatus Thiodictyon syntrophicum. Next base: position 2,204,118 of record NZ_CP020370.1, on the reverse strand, counting down.
ACAGCATCATCTACGAGCTGATCGACGACGTGAAGAAGGCCATCTCGGGCCTGCTCAAGCCCGTCATCACCGAGGAGATCATCGGCATGGTGGAGGTGCGCGATGTGTTCCGTTCCTCCAAGTTCGGCGCCATTGCCGGCTGTATGGTGGTCGACGGGATGATCAAGCGCAACAACCCGATCCGCGTCCTGCGCAACCACGTCGTGATCTACGAGGGCACGCTGGAGTCGCTGCGCCGCTACAAGGATGACGTGGCCGAGGTGCGGGCCGGTACCGACTGCGGCATCGGCGTGAAGAACTACAACGATGTCCAGGTCGGCGACCACATCGAGGTGTTCGAGCGGACCGAGCGGGCGCGGGTCCTGTGAAGGAATTCGATCGTACCGAGCGGATCGGCGCCGAGCTCAAGCGTGAGCTCTACGAGGTGCTGCGCGACGAGGTGCGGGACCCGCGCCTCGCCGATCTCACCATCCATGAGGTCCGCGTGGTGAAGGACCTGTCACACGCCAAGGTCTTTTTCACCTGCCTGCCGACGGTGGGCGACGCCGCGGCTGGCCTCGACACCGACGGTACTCACGGGGTCGCACAGACGCGGCTGCTCAATGGTCGGCTCGCCGGCTTTCTGCGCCATGCCCTGGCCCAACGGGTGCGGCTGCGCACCATGCCGGAACTGCACTTCGTCTATGACGAGTCCATCGGTGCCGGAATGCGCCTGTCGGCCCTCATCGACCATGCGGTCGAAGGACTTGCGGACCCGGCGGAGGACGACACCGACGGCGGTGCGGATGACCAGGGGAACGTGCCGACACCCGGAGCCACACCGGAGCAGCCGCGATGATGGGCGGCAAACGGCGCAATCCAGGACGTGACGTCACCGGTATCCTGCTGTTGGACAAGCCGCTCGGGCTCACCTCCAACGACGCCTTGCAGCGTATCAAACGCCTGTATCGGGCCGCCAAGGCTGGGCATACGGGCAGCCTGGACCCCCTGGCGACCGGGCTCCTGCCGGTGTGTCTGGGGGCGGCCACCAAGTTCTCCGCCTTCCTGCTGGACGCGGATAAGCGTTATCGGGTGCGGGTACGACTCGGTGTCACCACCACCACGGCCGATGCCGAGGGCGAGGTGGTAGAGACCAAGCCCGTGGTGGGGGTCGACGAGGCCCGGGTGCGCGCGGTTCTGGAGCAGTTCTTAGGCCTGATCGACCAGCTCCCGCCGATGTATTCGGCAATTAAGCAGGGGGGCGAGCGGCTCTACAAACTGGCCCGCCAGGGCGTGGAGGTCGAGCGCGCCAAGCGCCCCATCCATATCTTCTCCCTTGATCTGCTCGCCTGCGAGTGGCCGGAGATCGAGCTCGACGTGCACTGCTCCAAGGGCACCTATGTCCGTACCCTAGCCGAGGATATCGGCCGTGAACTCGGCTGCGGCGGCCATGTGAGCCGGTTGCGCCGTACCGGGGTCGGGCCCTACGCGGAGAACGTGGTCGAGTTCATCACCCTGGATCAGGTGCGTGACCTGGCGGACCAGGAGGGCGCGGCGGCGCGGCTCGACGCCCTGCTTCTCCCGCTCGACTCGGCGCTCGGCCATTGGCCGGCGGTGCGCCTCTCCGCCGATGCCGCCTTCTATCTCCAGCAGGGCCAGGCCGTGCTGGTGCCCCAGGCCCCGACCGAGGGCCTGGTGCGGCTCTACGACGTCTCCAAGCACTTCCTGGGCGTCGGCGAGATCCAGGACGACGGGAAGGTGCAGCCGAAACGTTTGGTATAATGATTGAGTGAGGGGTGAGGGGTGAGGGGTGAGGGGTGAGGGGTGAGGGGTGAGGGGTGAGGAGTGAGGAGTTGTTAGCCCAGCAATGGGTTCCGGCTCGCTCCATCTGTCTTATCAACTCCTCACTCCTAACTCCTAACTCCTAACTCCTAACTCCTAACTCTTAACTAACCACGGCCCGATCCCCTGATGTCATTGTCGGGGCGGTCAGCGGCGGCAGGTGCCGCCGCGCCAGGGTCCACATCCTCAAGTCCCCATTACGAATCAGGAGACCCGCAATGACTATGACTGCCGCCCAGAAGAAAGAAGTCGTCACGGCCTATGCCCGTGCCGAGAACGACACCGGTTCCCCCGAGGTGCAGGTCGCGCTCCTGACCGCCCGCATCCAGGGTCTGGCCGATCACTTCAGCACCCACAAGCACGACCACCACTCGCGCCGCGGTCTGGTTCGGATGGTCAATTCCCGGCGTAAGCTGCTCGACTATCTCAAGGGTGAGAACCTGGACCGCTATCGCGAACTGATCGCGCGTCTGGGCCTGCGCCGCTAAGGCGAGCCCCCAGGACCGGCGACGGCGGTCGTCCGGTCCCGGGTCCCGCGGCGCGAGGCGCCGCCGGGGCCCCACTGAAGGTGCCGCCGCGAGGACGACACCCCCGAGCCCCCGACGCACCAGGACGCTTGAAGCTGCGGCGACTCAACACCCGAGGCCCAAACCAGCGATCGACGGCGGGGAACCGGACCGGCGATCCAGGCCCGAGGCACAGACCCGAGGTAAGACCCGTGATTCCCACGCCAATCGTTAAACAATTCCAGTTCGGCAACCAGACCATGACCCTGGAGACCGGCGAGATCGCCCGCCAGGCGGATGGGGCCGTGCTGGTCAACATGGGCGGCACCGTGGTGCTCGTGACCGTGGTGGTGCAGAAGAAGGCCGGCCCGGAGCGTGACTTCCTGCCGCTGACCGTCGACTACCAGGAGAAGACCTACGCCGCCGGCCGCATCCCCGGCGGCTTCTTCCGCCGCGAGGGCCGCCCGAGCGAGAACGAGATCCTCACCTCGCGCCTGATCGACCGGCCGATCCGTCCCATGTTCGCCGATGGTTTCACCAACGAAGTCCAGATCATCGCCACGGTCAAGTCACTGAACCCGGCGGTGAACCCGGAGGTCCCGGCCCTCATCGGCGCCTCTGCCGCGCTCGCCGTCTCCGGCGCCCCCTTCAACGGACCCATCGCCGCCGCCCGGGTCGGCTACAAGGACGGCGAATACACCCTGAACCCCGCCGTCGTCGGCCTGGGACCGGACAGCGATCTCGACCTGATCGTGGCCGGCACCGAGCACGCCGTCCTGATGGTGGAGTCCGAGGCGCGCGGGCTCTCCGAGGAGATCATGCTCGGGGCCGTCCTGTATGGTCACGAGCAGATGCAGGTGGTGATCCAAGCGATCCGGGAACTGGCGGCGGCCGTCCACAAGGCGCCCATCGTCTTCAACCCGGTCAAGCCCGACCCCGCGCTGGAAGAGGCGGTCAACCGGTTCGGTACCAATCCGATCGCCGAGGTCTACACCATCAAGGACAAGATGGCCCGCTACGGCGTCCTGGACGCGGTGCGCGCCGATGTCGTCGAGCGCATCCGCGCCATCGAGAACTGCCCCTGGAGCGAGGCGCAGGTCCAGGCCGCCATCGAGCGCATGGAGAGCCGCATCGTGCGCGGCAGCATCCTCGAAGGCCGGCCGCGCATCGACGGGCGCGACTCCAAGACGGTGCGCCCCATCACCATCCGCACCGGTGTGCTGCCGCGTACCCACGGCTCCGCGCTCTTCACCCGCGGCGAGACCCAGGCGCTCGTCATCACCACGCTCGGCACCGAGCGCGACAGCCAGATCATCGACGCCCTGGAGGGTGAGCGGCGCGAGCACTTCATGCTCCACTACAACTTCCCGCCCTTCTGCGTCGGGGAGATCGGGCGCGTCGGCAGCCCCAAGCGCCGCGAGATCGGCCACGGGCGCCTCGCCAAGCGCGGCGTGCTGGCCGTCATGCCCGGCATCGAGGCCTTCCCCTATTCGGTGCGGGTCGTCTCCGAGATCACCGAGTCCAATGGCTCAAGCTCCATGGCCAGCGTCTGCGGCACCAGCCTGTCGCTGATGGACGCGGGCGTACCCATCAAGGGCGCGGTGGCCGGCGTCGCCATGGGCCTGATCAAGGAAGGCGACCAGTTCGTCGTCCTGACCGACATCATGGGTGATGAGGACCACTTGGGCGACATGGACTTCAAGGTCGCCGGCACCGCCGAGGGCATCAACGCCCTGCAGATGGACATCAAGATCGAGGGCATCACCCGCGAGATCATGGAGGTCGCACTGGCCCAGGCGAAGGTCGGCCGGCTGCACATCCTGGGTGAGATGAACAAGGTCATCACGGTGCACCGCTCCGAGATGTCCGAGCACGCCCCGCGCATCATCGAGCTCAAGATCCACCCGGAGAAGATCCGCGACGTGATCGGCAAGGGCGGCTCGGTCATCCGCGCCATTACCGAGGAGACCGGCGCCACCATCGACATCAGCGACGACGGCATGGTCAAGATCTTCTCGGTGGAGAAGGCCGCCGGCGAAGAGGCCAAGCGCCGCATCCGCCTCATCACCGCCGATGTGGAAGTGGGCAAGATCTATGAGGGCAAGGTCGCCCGCATCATGGACTTCGGCGCCTTCGTCACCATCCTCCCCGGCCGCGACGGTCTGGTGCACATCTCCCAGATCTGCGAAGAGCGGGTGCAGTCCGTCACCGACAAGCTCAAGGAGGGCGACGTGGTGCGCGTCAAGGTGCTGGAGGTCGATAAGCAGGGACGGATTCGGTTGAGCATGAAGGCGATCGAGTTGGGCGAGTGATTGCCTAGTGTAAAGACCGGTTCGGCCATCCGCGGATGGCCGGGCAAGAAGAAGGGGCCGAGAGGCCCTTTTTTCTTGAGCGGGGCGCTTCCGGGCCGGGCGGGATATGCCCTGGTTCACAAGCTCTGCTTGGGAACCCAAAGGGGGAGATCTACTTCCCGTGATACGCGAAACAGAGCTTCGTCGTCGCATTCCCAAGCAAAGCTTAGAAACGACGGGAAAACGCCGCAACTGCCCGCGATAGCTAACACCAGTGCGCTACAGCGAAGTTCTGAAACTGGCTCGTCCTGGTTATCACATCCGCCTTGCTGAATCCCTGCGCTGCGATATAGTTCCCGAGACCCTTAATGTAGGGATTCGCGGACCGCCCATAAGCAGGCACCTTCAGGGGTGGAGGTTGATTATTAGCGATATTTTGAAGGACATTCTCAAGCAACGATAGATTGCCGGCCAAGTTGTTAGATGAGGCATAGTCATCGGGGTTGGTGAATCCAGATCCAGGCAGGGTGATCGCTGGCGTCCGTGCAAACACATGCTCGATCGTCACGTCCTTGAACAATCGCAAATTCGTAGAAATAAAACCAGGATGGCTGGAGGAAATGAACTCCCACAACAAATACTTGAGCCCTGGTCTTCCGTAAGGATTGCTGAGGTTGGCGCTGAAATAGGCATCGGGTTGCCAGTTGTTCCAGTAACCGTTCAGGGCCGCAATCATGGGCTGTTCATTTATGGCACGTAAATACGGTAGCGTGTCCTGATACAGCGGTGTAATGCGTGTCTTGTTCGCCACCTTGAAGACGCGGACGTCCGTCGTCTCGATCGCTTTGATGAACTGAGGTGTCAACCATCCATGGATCTGGGCTCCAACCAGAATCGGCATCATCGAGGGATGGATACCGAGAAAGCCAAACAGTTTCAGCAGAGCGGGGTTCGCCTGCGCCTTGCTGGACAACGCGATATCGTTCAATCCGTTGGCAACATTCTCCATGTCCGTCAATAAGTCAGTAAGGAAGCCGCCGACCCCGGCAGCTCCATTTGCCAGTTGCGATGCCGCCCTCTGGAAAAAGTCCAATGCGGAGGCTGCGCTCGCTAGGGCATTATGCGCCAACTTGTCAACCGGATTGTCGAGATGATGCACCGCGATGGCTTGATGGGCAAAATAGTGATAGAAAAGGCGCACGAATCCTTCGTCATTCAAGTCCCTGAAAAACGGTAGCTGCTCCGTCCTCCCTAGCTCATTGATCGTGTCCAGGGTGCGGTAGACCAGGCCGAACACCTGGTTGATTTGCGCGGCGCGCCTGCCACCCTGCGTATGATCGATAGCGAACAGAGTTCCTTTCAGTTTTTCGAGTACCGATAGCGGTTTGCCGCGGTCGTTGAGCGTAAGGAAGGCTTGCATCGCCAACTGCTCGTTGCCGGCGTCGAATTCAAGCGCGATGGTGCTGTTGAGAAAGAAGTCTAGCAATCCCTGTTGCTCGGCCGGTTGACGCTGCCTAATCTGTTCTGAAAGATACTTTTTCGCCTCCATCAATCGGGTATTCGTCGCCAGATCGAGGCCGCGAATCTGGTTCTCGGGCACGTTGCTTATAAGGTCGTTAAACGAGTCGAGATTCAGGCTACCGGGGGTGATGATAGGTGCACCGCCGGGTAGAAGTTGCTTCTGCAAATCCTTGAAAACCACATGATCAAATGCGGCGAGGAGAAGCGACAAGGTGATCAGGCGCTGTTGCCCATCGACGACATCGTAAATGGGTATCGCCAATATTCCATTAGCTCGCGTTCGGTTTGTCTTATTGACGGTGATGGTTCCCCAATAGTAGGGTTGAGCGGCGTCACCGTTCTGTTCCCTAGCTGCCGAGTTTCGGTAGGCTTGTAAGAGGTCGGACCAAAAGTCATCTACCTGATGGTCTTTGGAATTATTTTCCTGTCGCACCCAGGCATAGCTGCGCTGATAATCAGGAACCGCATAGGCAGCTTGACATGAAAACAGGCTGCCAAGGACTTTGATCAGGGCCATGGGGTTCATCTATCTCTCCTTAGGTGGAAGAAGCGGTCCAGATCGACATCGCCGCTGTAGAATGCAGAGCGGTCGTCGGTCTGCTGGAGAGGCCGAATCAGCAAGTCAGTGTGGTTCGCCACGCATCAGTTCTCGCAACGCCGCAGTCGGAGCCTCGTTGGCGGCCAAGCACGCAGCGATCCGTCGCTGTGGTGCGCAATTACGTCGAGTTCGTCCGCCAATCGGCGCCTGGCAATTGTCCGCTCCAGGCGCTCCAGCCGTTCGCGCAGGGCCAGGGTGATGGCGGTCGTCCTCGTTTCGCCGGTCAAGCGCTGGAGCCTGGGAGCCGGATGCCGGGGGTTCCCGGACCAACGATCCCCGGCGGTCAATAGCGTCCGCCGGTCTTCAACAGGTAATTGCGAAGCTCGCTGGTCTCTGAGTTAACGCGCACGAGGTTGGCGTGGGTGATGCGGAACAGGGCGCGCATGACCTTGTAGACGAGCCATGGATGGGTCTCGACCAGGGACTCGAAGGCGTCGGGTTCCAAGGTCAACACCTGGCTGTCGCCGACTGAGCGCAGCCCGGCCTTGCGCGGCGACCCATCGACGAAGGCGCGCGTGCCGGCGCATTCGCCGGCGCGCAACTGGTAGATGGTCTCCTCGGTGTCGCCGACGACCTTGACCACCTGGATGGCGCCCGCGGCGAGCATTAAAAGGGTACGGTGCTCATCGCCCTCGACGAGCAGCGTCTCACCATCGTGCAGCGTCATCACCCCCATCTGGTCCGCGAGCACTTGGATCTCGTCCGCGCCGAGTTCAGCCCCGAGCAGTGAGACCTTGAGCGTTTCCGACTTGTCTGCCTGATTCATCGATCGATCACCCCTGTCTGCTGCGTCAAGAATAGGACGGACGCTTGTCGTCCACCCGGACCGGGGTCCGCGGCCGCGGGCCCCCTCAGTGTAGCGCCGCACTCAGTCGAAACGCACCTTCGGATTGGCGGAGGCCGGGGTGGCGCGGTCCCAGGCCCAGTCGCGGATGAAGCGGATCTGTTCGTTCATGGACTTGGACAGGGGCACCAGGCGGCGCGCCTGGACGGCGATGTGCTCAGTGGCGAAGGGGCCGCCGTCGCGCTCGGCGTCGATACGCGCGGCGATGACGATCTGTTCGATCTCGGCGGCGGTCCAGTCGCGGCTGTCGCGCACCAGTCGCTCCAGGTCGAAGGCGGCGGGGTCGCCGCGGTTGTGGCGGATGTGGACGGCGAAGATCGCGGCGCGTTCCTCGTCGTTGGGCAGGTCGAAGAAGAAGACCTCGTCGAAGCGGCCCTTGCGGATCATCTCCGCCGGCAGGGCCTCAATGCGGTTGGCGGTGGCGGCGACGAAGACCAGCGGCGGCTTCTCCTGCATCCAGGTCAGGAAGGCCGAGAGGATGTGGGAGGCGGCGTCGGCGCGGCCCTCGCCCCCACCCAGGCCGTTCTCGATCTCGTCGATCCACAGCACCGCGGGGGCGACCGATTCGATGGTGCGCAGGGCCTTGTGGAAGGTCGCCTGGGGGTTGCCGTAGAGGTCGGCATAGATCAGGTTCATGTCCAGCCGGAACAGCGGCACGCGCCAGGCGTGGGCGATCAGCTTGGCGCACAGGCTCTTGCCGCACCCGCTGATGCCCATGAGCAGCAGCCCCTTGGGTACCGGCAGACCCGCGTCCACGGTGCGCTGATTAAACAGCGGGGCGCGGCGGACGATCCAGTCCTTGAGGACGGTGAGGCCGCCGATGCGCTCCGGGTCCACCAGGTCCGGCACATAGTCGAGGAAGGCGGCGCCGCTCACCGCCGCCTTCTTGGCCGCGCCGACCGCGGTCAGCATCCCGTCGCGGGTCAGGCGCCCGGTCGCCAGGACGCGGTGCATGACATGGCTCACCTCGTCGAGCGTCAGTCCCTTCAGGGCCAGCGTGAGTTCGCCCAGGGCCTCGTCCGGCAGGGGCTTGGCCGTATAGCCGACCCACACCGAGCGTACCCGCTCCCCGATCTCATCGGTATCGGGCAGGGGCATCTCCAGCAACAGCACACTGGCGCGTAGCGCGGGCGGGATCAGTACCTCCGGCGAAATCATCAGGAGTGCGCTGCCCGGCCGACCCATCAGGGCCGCATGGGCGTCGCGCAGCGCCCGTGCGACCTCGGGCCGCTCCAGAAAGGGGGTCAGGTCGTGAAAGAGATAAAGGCCGGGCGCCGGCGCCGCGGCGACCGCCTGGATGGCGGCGACCGGGTCGCGGGTGTCGCCCGCCGTCGGCGAGACGACAGGGGCGGCCGACCCGTCGGCCGCGGGCTGCAGCCCCCGGGTGCAGGTCCAGGTCCAGAGCGCGCTCCCCGGAGCGACCTCGGCGGCCAGGCGCCACAACCGCTGGGCTACCCGTACCTCCTCGGCGCAGTGGATGTAGATCAGCGGGTGTCGGCCCTCGATGGCCGCGCGCAGTGGGTCCAGGGACACGTCATCCTCCTGTCGGGCGGTTGGCGGATGCGCCGGCCTGGATCATCGTTGCGGCCAGCGCTGCGCATTTGGAGTCCAAGGCTTCAGCCTTGGCCTGCTGATCCAAGGCTGAAGCCTTGGACTCCAGCCGGCCAGTGCCGCGGCTGGCCGGAACCATGGGCCGACGCGGCTCAGGCGCCGGCCCCTTCCTCGAGCCGCTGGACCCGCACCTTCAGGTCCGAGACGTCCTCCTCCAGCCGCTCCACATGGTGTGAGTGGAAGCGCTCATGCTTGGCCTGATCCAAGGCAATACGGCGCATGAAGGTACCCAGGTCCTGCAGCCCGATCTCCACGCGCTCCAGCCGTGCATTGCTTTGGTCCAGCCGCGCGTTGATCTGGTCCAGCCGCTCATTGGAGTCCTGACGCAGTTCCCGGATGCCGTCGCGGATCTCGCGCAAGATTTCGATGGTGAGATCGGTGGTCATGGTGTTGGAATCCAGCCTTTGGAAGGGTTCACCAATCGACAACGACGGCATCTTGGCGGCAGCGCTTACCGATACTGCCGCAGATACCACCACTCGAAGGCGCGCTTCATCCAGTGGAGAATGCGCATGGCGGGCAGGACGATGTTGTACTTCTCGTTGCGTCCGACCAACATGCCCCGGTCGTTGGCATCGACGATGCAGAGCAGTTCCACCCGGAAGGTCTCGGTGGGTTCGCGTCCCTGCAACTCGGCGACCAGATTGTGGACGGCGGCGCGCGCCTGCAGGTCCGCCATGTGCGCCTGCTTGGGCATCCAATCGGGCCCCGGAAAGCTGCCCGCGTCGCCGGCCACATAGACTCGCGGGAAGCCCGGTACCCGACACTGGGCGTCGCCCTGGAGCAGCCCGCCCGGGGAGCGCGGCAGGTCGGTATTGTCGAACCAGGCGTCGCCGGTCATGCCGGGCATGAAGATGATGAGATCCGCATCGAAGCTGCCGGCCTCGGTCGTGACCTGGCGCTCGCTGAAACCCTTGAGCTTGGAACCCAAGTGGGTCTCGATGCCGAGTCGGGCCATCTCCTGCAACAGACCGCCCACGGCCTTGGGGCCCAGGCGGTTGCCGGGCTTGTCGGCCGGGGTGAAGAACACCAGCTTGAAGCGCTCGCGCCGCCGCTGGCGGCGCAACTGGGTGTCCATCCCGAACAGGAACTCGAAGACCGGTCCGCCCCGCATGGAACCGGGTTCATTGGGGTTGCCGGCAAAGCCCATGGCGATGGTGCCCCCATCCATGGCCTGCACCCGGTCGCGGATCGCCTGCGCCGCGGCGATGCCCTCGCAGGGGGTGATGGCGTGCTCGATCCCGGGGAGCTTCTTGATGAAGCGCCCGCCGCTGGCGATGATCAGTCCGTCGTTGTCGATCGGCCGCGCGCTGGTCTCCAGGGTCCGGCCGCCGTTGGTGAGCCCGGTCGCCTCGGCGGCGACGTGATTGACCCCCATGCGCTTGAAGAACTGCCTCAAATTGATGCGCAGGTCATCGCCGGTGCGCAGCCCGCTGGGGACCCAGATCAGGCTGGGATAGTAGACAAATTCGGGCCGGCGGCTGACCAGTGTCAGGTCCGCGCTCAGACCCGACTCGCGCAGCCTGGTGACGGCGTTCAAGGCACCGAAACCCGAGCCGACGATGGTGATGCGATGCATAAGCGACTCCGTTGGCAGATGGGACCCGACCGATGCACAGGCCGGGGCAGCCGATTGTAGCGCCTTCCCGGCCGCCGGATGCCTGGCGGACGACGCGGTGACGGGAACGGCCGATCAGTTGCCCGCCGGTGGGTCCGTCACCAGCAGCGGCTCCAGCACCGGCCAGACGTTATCGAGGATGCGCGGCTGGGCCGCGGCGCCCGGATGGACCCCGTCGGCCTGCATCAGGGCGCGGTCCTCGGCCACCCCGGCGAGGAGCCCGGGCACCAGCGGCACCCCCTGCGCCGCCGCCAGGTCCTGGAACACGGCTTGAAAGGCCTGGTTGTAAGCCGCACCGTAGTTGGGGGGCAATTGGATACCGGTGAGCAGGACCCGGCTGCCGGCCGCCCGCCCCGCCTGGATGATCCGGGCCAGATTGTCCCGGACCACCGTCGGCTTCAGACCGCGCAGGCCGTCATTCGCGCCCAGTTCTACGATCAGGATCGCCGGGCGGTGGCGCTTGAGAAGTTCCGGCAGGCGCGTCAGGCCCCCGGCCGTGGTGTCGCCGGAGAGGCCGGCATTGACCACCCGCCAGTCCAGGCCGCGCTCGCGCAGGCGGCCCTGGAGCAGGGCGACCCAACCGTCCGCAAGCGCAATCCCATAGGCGGCGCTCAGGCTATCCCCCAGGACCAGGATCACGGGCGGCGCGGCGTCGGCGCGCGCCGCGGGCGGCAGTCCGAGCACGGACACACTGAGAAAGGCAATCCACAGCAGGCGCATCATGACAGTCAATCCGGTCGAAGTCGTAGCCAGGGCCCAGGGGCTCGGCAAGCATATCAGCGCTCCGAGCGGCGAGTTGACCATTTTGGACGGGCTCGACCTCCAGATCCAGGCCGGTGAGGCGGTGGCCATCCTGGGCGCCTCCGGCTCCGGCAAGTCGACCCTGCTCGGGCTCCTGGCCGGGCTCGACAGCGCGAGCCGCGGCGAGGTCTGGCTCTGCGGCCGGCACCTGGCGGGGCTGGACGAGGACGGGCGGGCGGCACTGCGCGCCGGGCGCGTCGGCTTCGTGTTCCAGAGTTTCCAACTCCTGCCCACCCTCACCGCCCGCGAGAATGTCCTGCTCCCGCTGGAACTCACCGGCAATAGCGACGCCGAGGTGCGCGCCGACGAGGCCTTGGAGCGGGTGGGTCTGACCCCGCGCGCCGGTCACTACCCGCGCCAACTCTCCGGCGGGGAACAGCAGCGGGTCGCCATCGCCCGCGCCTATGCCCCGCGCCCGCGGGTCCTGTTCGCGGACGAACCCACCGGCAACCTGGACGAGGCGACCGGCGAGCACATCATCGACCTGCTGCTCGACCTGCGGCGCGAATCCGGCGCCGCCCTGGTGCTGGTGACCCACGACCCGCGCCTGGCCGAACGCTGCGACCGGCGGCTGCGGATGCACGACGGGGCCTTGTCGGCGATGGCGTAAATCCGGGGAGATTATTAAACACAAACACCATCGTTGTCGTTGTCGTTGTCGTTGTCGTTGTCGTAATCGGAGAAACGATCCAATTTCGGGTGCGAGAAAATCCAGAACGCGACGATAACCTCGATTACGACTACGACAACGACAACGACGCTGCCTAATGGCTTATCAGCGAACCGTTCTCTATTGTCCACAATCGACTTCGCACCAGGAACTCTTTATGACCCCATCGACATGGCGAATCACCCGTCGCTTCCTGCGCCAGGATTGGCGTAGCGGCGAGCTCTATATGCTCGGCGCCGCCCTGGTCCTGACGGTGGCGGCCATCACCGCGGTCGGCTTCTTCACCGAGCGCATCGAGTCGTCCATGACCCGCCAGGGCGGGGAGCTGATCGCCGCGGACCTGGCCATCGACGGCTCCGCGGCCCCGCCGGCCGACTATCTGGGGCAGGCGACCCGGCTGGGGTTGGTCAGCACCCGCACGCTCGAGTTCCCCAGCGTGGTCATGGGCGCGCAGGGGCCGCAACTGGTGCAGGTCAAGGCGGTGGACGCGCCCTACCCCCTGCGCGGGCGCTTGCGGGTGCAGGACGGCTTCACCAACCCGGAGCGCATCGTCGAACAGGGGCCGCCGCCCGGCGAGGTCTGGGTGGAGGCGCGCCTGCTGCGACTCCTGGAGGCGCCGCTCGGGAGCGAAGTCGGCCTGGGCGAGGCGCGCCTGCGCATCGGCGCCATCCTGAGCTATGAACCCGACCGCGGCGGGGGCCTCTTCCAACTCGCCCCCCGACTGCTGATGAACGCCGCGGACCTGCCGGCCACCGGCCTGGTCAGCCCGGCGAGCCGCGTCAAGCACCGCCTGCTGCTGGCCGGTGAGGTCGCCGCGGTGGACGCCTATACCGGTTGGCTCAAGCCGCGGTTGCCGGTCAACTTCAACCTGGTGGACGGGCGCACTGCCCGCCCCGAGTTCGAGTCGGCCCTGGACCGCGCCTCCCGCTTCCTGCACCTGGCGACCCTGGTAACGCTGCTGGTCGCCGGCAGCGCCATCGCGCTCGCCAGCCGCCGCCTGGTGGAGCGCCAGATCGACGCGGTGGCGATCATGCGCTGTCTCGGCGCCCCGCGGCACCTGCTGATGCGGGTCTTCCTGCTGCGCCTCACCCTGTTCGGGCTGGGGGCGAGCCTGGTCGGCTGTCTGGCGGGTTGGCTCGGTCAGCTCGGCCTGGTGGCGGCCCTGTCGGACTGGTTCGGCGCGGACCTGCCCGCGGCCTCGCTGCGGCCGGTGGCGGTCGGGGTCGCGACCGGCCTGATTGCGCTGCTGGGGTTCGCGGTCCCACCGCTGCTGCAACTGACGCGGGTGTCGCCCCTGCGGGCGCTGCGCCGTGACCTGGGGACGCCGCGCGCCTCGACCGCACTCGCCGCGCTGGGGGCCCTGCTGGCACTGGCCCTGCTGATCCTGTGGCAGGCGGGTGACCCGGACCTGGCCTGGAAGCTCCTGGGCGGGGTGGCCCTGGCCCTGGTGACCCTGGTCCTGGCCGTGCTGGGGCTGGTGCGCCTGGCGGGGGGCCTCGCCGGGCGCGCCCGCGGGGTCTGGCGGCTGGGGCTCGCGGCCCTGACCCGGCGGCCCACCTTTGCGGTACTGCAGATCGCCGGCTTCGGGCTCGGTATCCTCGCCCTGCTGCTGCTCGCCGTGGTGCGGGTGGATCTGCTCAAGACCTGGCGCGAGGGGCTGCCCGCGGGTGCCCCCAATCATTTCCTGATCAATATCCAACCCCAGGAGGTGGAGCCGCTGCGCGACTTCCTGCAGGCTCACGGGATCGCCCAGGCCGAGATCTTCCCGATGATCCGCGGGCGCCTGATCCGCATCGGCGAGCACCAGGTCAACCCGTCGGACTACGAGAACCCCCGCGCCGAGAGTCTGGCCGCCCGGGAGTTCAACCTGAGCTTCGCCGACCGGCCCCAGGCCGACAACCGCATCAGCGCCGGACAGTGGTGGGACGCGCCCGCCGCGGCCCCGCAATTCTCGGTGGAACAGGGCCTGGCCGAGACCCTGGGCATCAAGCTGGGCGACCGCCTGACCTTCTTCGTCTCCGGTCACGAGGTGACGGCCCCGGTAACCAGCCTGCGCGAGGTCCGCTGGGACAGCTTCAACGTGAATTTCTTCGTCGTCTCCCCGCCCGGCCTCTTAGGCACCGAGTCGGCCACCTATATCACGAGCTTCCACCTGCCGCGGGCGGGAGAGTCGATGATCCCGGAACTGGTGCAACGCTTCCCCAGCGTCACCCTGCTCGATGTCGATGCCCTGCTCAAACAGGTGCGAGCGGTCGTCGACCGGGGCGTGCTGGCGGTGGAATATGTCTTCCTCTTCACGCTGGCCGCCGGGCTGCTGGTGATGTTCGCCGGCATCCAGGCGAGCCTCGCGGAGCGGCGCACCGAGCACGGCATCCTGCGCACCCTGGGCGCCGGCCGTTGGGCCCTGCTCGGCAGCCTGGCGGTCGAATTCACCGCCACCGGCCTGCTGGCGGGCCTGCTCGCCTCCATCTTCGCGGAACTGACCGGCTGGCTCATCGCCGAGCGCCTGTTCGGGCTCCAATTCGCCTTCAACCCGCTGCTCTGGGTCACCGGCGTCCTGGGCTCCGGCCTGCTGATCGGCCTGGCCGGGACCCTGGCCACCTACCCGCTGCTGATCCGGCCGCCGTTGCAGACCTTGCGGCGGGCGGGGTAAGGCACGCGCAGCGCGATGGGGCGGGTGCGATCAGAACTGATGTGGTGACCGAGATCCCGGGTACGTTGTCGTCGTTGTCGTGGTCGTGGTCGTGGTCGTGGTCGGATTGTTCGATTACGACAACGACAACGACACCCGGAGCGCAGATGACGATACCATTCGAGACTGCCCATGAACGTGTCCTTCCGGTAAGGCTGCATGAAATCCCGTCCCTAGCCCGGTAGCGTAGGAGCCCCGTTTTTGGTGATCCGGAGGCTCCACGATGTCACTGTCACTTCCCGCCGCGGCCGATCTGGCACAGACGGCCGCGGCCTTTGCCCACTGGCGCAACACCACGTCCCAGGGCGCGCGCATTCCCGCGGAACTGTGGTCGCGGGCGGTTGAACTGGCCGCCCGCCATGGGGTAAGCAAGGTCGCCACGACGCTGCGACTGGACTACGCCGGTTTGAAGCGGCGGCTGACGGCGCGGACAGCGCCCCTGCCGGTGCCCACCACGGCGCCGCCGGCCTTTGTGGAAATGATGCTGGGCTTACCACCGTCGGGGCCGGGCTGCGTGCTGACCCTGTCCGACGCCCGTGGTCGTTCGTTGCGCATCGAGTGGACCGGGGCGGCGACCGGCGAGGTCGCGACGGTGGCGTGTCGCCTGTGGGAGGCGGCGCCGTGCTTGCCCTGACCCCGCAGTTGCGGGTCTTGGTCGCGACGGACCCGGCGGACTTTCGCCAAGGCATTGATGGTCTTGCCCGGCGGGTGCGCCAGGTGTTGGCGGACGAGCCCATGAGTGGAGCACTCTTCGTCTTCCGCAACCGCCGCGGTACCGCGATCAAGCTCCTGGTCTACGACGGCCAGGGTTTCTGGCTGTGTCAGAAGCGCCTGTCCGAAGGCCGCTTTCGGCACTGGCCGAGCGGCCCGCCGGGGCAGGTGCTGGCCCCCCAGGAACTGGCGGTATTGCTCGCCGGTGGGGATTGGCGCGCCGCGGCGGGGGCGCCGGTGTGGCGGGCGTTGACGCCGGGGGCGTGACGTGGCGGTGTACGATGCGGTATAACGCCGTGTATGAACACGACGCTCCTGCACCACCGGCCAGTCGCGGCATGAGCCGGCGTAAGAACCCGCGCACCCCGCGGGTGTCGGTCCCCATCGCGCGACTCGATGCCATTGTCGAGCGCACCCGTACCCAAGCGCTGCCGGTGGATGACCACGCCACCCTCAAGGCGGCGGTCGACACCTTGGCGCGCCTGACCGAGGAACTGGAGACCACGACCACCACCCTGGAGCGGGTGCGTCGGCTGATTTTCGGACCCCGCACCGAGACCACGGACACGGTCCTGGGCAAGGACCAGCCAGCGCCGCGCGATGCCCCGGCGCCGCCGGCCGACGCCGACCCGGCGGCGCCGGGCGCCAGCGACGGCGATGCCACGCTGCCGCCCCACCAAAAGACACGCACTGGCCACGGCCGCAACGGGGCCGACAAGTATCCCCGCGCCCCGCGCATCCCGGTTGCCCACGCCACCTTGAAGCAGGGCGACCCCTGTCCCGAGCCCGGTTGCACCGGCCGGGTCTATGTCCAACGCCAGGAGCCCGCCGTCCTGGTGCGCGTCACCGGCGTGGCGCCCCTGCAGGCGCAGGTCTACACCCTGGAGCGGCTGCGCTGTGGGCTGTGCGGCACGGTGTTTACGGCCGACCCCCCCGCGGGCGTGGGCGCGGCGAAATACGACGCGACCGCCGCCGCCATGATCGCCTTGCTGAAATACGGCTGCGGGCTGCCGTTTCATCGCATCCAACGCCTGGAGCAGGCGCTGGCCATCCCCCTGCCGGCCACTACCCAATGGGATGTGGTCGCGGCGGCCGCGCCGTGCCTCGCCCCCGCGGTGGAGGAGCTGGCCCAGCAGGCGGCGCAGGGCACGGTGCTCTATAACGACGACACCACCATGCGCATCCTGAAATTCACCGCCGAGGCGCGGGCCGAGGCGCTGCCCCCGGGAGCTAACGCCGAGCGCACCGGGGTGTTCACCAGCGGCGTCGTCGCCGAGACCGTCAATGGCCCGATCGCCCTGTTCAAAACCGGACCTTGTCATGCCGGGGAGCACCTCGCCGAGGTCCTCAACCGGCGCCACGACCCCGTGCCCCCGATCCAGATGTCCGACGCCCTGGCGCGCAACACCCCGGGGGATCATCCCACGCAGGCCGCGTCCTGTATTCCCCATGGGCGCCGCAAGTTCGTCGAGGTCCATGACGCCTTTCCCGACGAGGTCGCCTTCGTGCTGGAAACCCTGCGTCCCGTGTTCCACACTGACCACCAGGCCCAGCACCAGGGACTCGACCCGCACGCGCGCTTACTCCTGCACCAACAGGAAAGCGGCCCGCGGATGCAGGCGCTCCACGACTGGATGGCCACGCAGTTGGAGACGCACGCCGTGGAGCCCAACTCGGGGCTCGGTCAGGCGATCCGCTACATGCAGAATCATTGGCAAAAAATGACCCTGTTTCTGCGCGTACCCGGCGCCCCGCTGAGCAACAACATCTGCGAGCGGGCGCTCAAGAAGGCCATCCTGCATCGCAACAATTCGCTGTTTTATCGCACCTTGAACGGCGCCAAGGTCGGCGATCTGTTCATGAGTCTGATCCATACCGCGGAACTGCACCAAGTGGCGCCGTTTGATTACCTGGTCGCGCTGCAGCGCCATCCCGCCGCGGTGGCACTCGACCCGCCGGCCTGGATGCCCTGGAATTACACCACGGCGCTGGCGCGCCTGGCCGCCGAACCCGCGCCGGACTGATCCCGCGGCGGCCCCGTGCCGCCCGTGCGGGCCTCCTCCCCACACCGCCCAAGGTCCCGACCCGTCACCGCGCTGGGGCGTGGGCGCGCACGGGCAGGCAGACGTCATCCCAGCTTGCTACTGGCGGCTCGCCCGCTCCGCCAACAGCGACAACGGCGGGCCTTGGGTTCGCCAATGACGCGGGGCTCCCACGCTACCGGAACCGCGCTCGGCATTCATGCAGCCTTGCCGGAAGGACACGACGATACCATTCGAGACTGCCCATGAACCAGCAGCCCCCCCGGCGAGACCATCATGCCCGACGCCAGCCTGGAACTCCTGATGACCATGGTCCAGCGGGTGCTGGACTCCCAGCGCGAGGTCCGCGAGGACGTGCGCGAAATCAAGACCCGGCTCGGCCGCTTGGAGAGCGAGGTCGCCAGCCTGCACGGTAAGCGCAGCGCATCCACCAAGACGCGCCGCAACCATCCCGGCTGGCGGATGCGGCGCGCCTGATCCCAAATCCGCCAGTTGCTCACGCCAAGGCGCCAAGCTCGCCAAGAATACAATCGCGTAGATGCAGCATCCAAATCACCGCCGAGTGAATCGCGCAACGCCGATAACGCACTGAAAAACCTTGGCGAGCTTGGCGCCTTGGCGTGAGGACTACTCTTTCCGGGCTGATCGTCGTGCCAGGCCCCCAGCCCCAAGCCCGGATGAAAACCGGAGGTCGAGGCTTTAGCCGGAGGCGGGCTGGAGCCTGGAAGAAGGATTTGTTTCACGCAAAGACGCAAAGATACAGAATATTCCAATGCGATATCTCTGTCGCACGGTTCACCTGCCGGGTTACGGGATCATCGCTTGCAGGGCTCTATTCTTCTTTGCGTTCTTTGCGTCTTTGCGTGACTAATTGCCGATTTCAGGTGGAGCAGCATCGGCGCCGACCGGCTAAAGCCTCGACCTCCGGTGTGGCGTGCTGTTCGCTGCGCTACGCTCAGGCGCATTCTGATTTGCGTTCATTTGCGTTCATTTGCGGACCATCACTCTTTTCCTATTCGCCCCCGCAGGGCGCCGCCGCTTCCTGCCCCCGCTCCCAACAATCGCCCCCGCCCGCCGGGTCGGGATGCGGAATCCCCTCGGCATCGATGCGCGCAACCAGGGTCCGCCAGCGGCGCACGCCCTGCCCGTCCAGTTCCATGCGCAGCACCCAGCCGGTGTTGTTGCTGGCCTCGCTAAAGCCGTTGAAGACGAAATTGCCCAGGCTGTAGATGATGGGCCGGCCGCGATACTGCTCGGTGTCCTGGATGACGTGGGGGTGGCCGCCGACCACGGCGTCCGCCCCGGCGTCGATCATGAGCCGCGCCAATTGGCGCTGGCGCGGGTTGGCGATCGTTTCGTGCTCCCAGCCCCAGTGCATGACCGGGATGACCAGATCGGCCTGATGCGCCGTGCGGGCCATGGCAATGTCGCGCGCGACCTGTTCGTCCTCGCCCCAGGCGACCCCCGGCCAGTCGTAGCCGGCCTCGAAACTGCGCGGCAGGAAGCCGTCGTAGCCGAGCAGCGCGATCCGCAGCCCCTTGCGCTCGACGATCAGGGGCCGGTGCGCCTGCGCCAGGTCCGCACCGCCGCCGAAGCGGCCGATGCCCGCCTGATCCAATAACCCGAGCATCTCGCCGAAGGCGCCGGGTCCGAAGTCGCCGGAGTGATTGTTCGCCAGGGTCACGGCATCGAAATGACGCTTGAGCGGCTCCAGGGTGCGCGGGTGGGCGCGGAAAGTGTAGGGCTTCCCGGGCTCAGCCTCGCCGCTCGTCGCCACGACGCACTCCAGGTTGCCGATCCGGATGTCGGCACCGTCCAGGATCGCGGCAAAGGGTGCGAAGGGGTCCTGCCCGCGGGCGATCACCGCGCCGGGTGTTTCATCCAGCATGATGTCGCCTACCAGGACCAGGGTCACGTTGGACCCATCCGGCGGCGCGGCGGCCTCGATCCTCGTGCCGACCACCCCGGTTACCGAGAGGTCGTTGGTCCGCACAGCGGACCCTAAGGGCTGCGCGTCCAGCCCTGGGGTCCGCGGTGCGGACGAAGCGGCGCCGGCCGGATCGATGATCAAGCCCATCGCAGCGGCCATGCCGCACCAGCAGCAAGCGCAGCACAGCGCGGCGGCCAGGCGCAATCGTCTGGTCATGGGGCTACCTCCACCAGGGTACAACGATACTGCAATTCACGCTCCCGCCCGGGAGAATACAGATAGTTCCACCCGGTGAGCGTCGCGGCGGGGTCGGACGCAATCGTGGGGGCGATATACTTGGCCTGATGCAGCAGGACCAGGCGCCGCTCGGTCTGAAAATAGGTATAGAGATTGATATAGGCAATCCGCCGCGCGTCACCGATGACGACGGCCTTGAAGCGGAACCGGCCGTTGATGGTGACGGGCGCGACGCTGTAGGGATCGGCCACGGGGGCGACGTCGAGGACCTGCACGGTGCCGCCCTGCTCGATCTGACAGCGCAGGCGCGGGTCGGCCGTGGCGGAAAAGGCGGCGGCGAGGAGGCTCAGCAACAGCGCCGGGCAGCGCCGGCGGGCAGTGGCGGGTTGCTGTTTCATGCGGCGCAGCGGCATCTCATGGCCTCCGGGTTGTGACGTCATCAGGGATTGACTGCCGGTCGCCGCCGCGGCCCGCAGCGCCGCGGAGCCGATGGCGATCATCATGACCCCCACGCCGATGAAGGCGACGATGCGGGCAACGGTGCCGGTCACGGCCAGGTCGAGCAGGGGCCGCTTGACCACCGCCGGCACGAGCAGCAAGGCCCCGGCCACCCAGACCGGGCGCGCACCGCGGCGGCGCAGCGCGGCGCGGGCAAAGGATAACACCCGCCCTGGTCCCATCGCCCCCCCTCGCCCATGCTGGTAGGATGGCGTACCGCCCCCAACGTGAAGGAGAGCCCCATGCATCCACTGTCCCGTCGGCTCGCCGCCCTGGCCCTTCTGGGTGCCCTGCCGCTGGCCCCAACGCCAACCCAGGCCGACACCCTGCAGGACGTCAGGGCGCGCGGGGTGCTGCGCTGCGCCGTCAATGGTGCCGTTCCCGGCCTCTCCTTCAAGGATGCGCAGGACCACTGGAGCGGGATCGACGTGGACTTCTGTCGGGCGGTGGCAGCGGCGGTGCTCGGCCGCGCGGACAAGGTGGAACTGGTGCCCACCCCCAGCGGCGACCGCTTCGCTGCGCTGCGCCAGGGAAAAGCGGACCTGCTCGCACGCAACACCAGTTGGACCCTCGAGCGGGACCTCGATCCGGAACTCACGTTCGTCGGCATTCTCTACCACGACGGCCAGGGCTTCATGGTCCACCGCAACACCAGCACCCTGAGCGCGCGTGAACTGTCCAAGAAGCCGGTGTGCGCCGCCGGCAGCAGCGGCCCGCAGAACGCGCGCACCTATTTCGCACGTAATCGCATGGAGTTGGATCTCAAGGAGTTCCCCGATACCCCGGCGGCAACCAAGGCCTACCTGGCCGGCACCTGTTATGCCCTGACCGCGGACCTCTCCCAGCTCTACGCCATGCGCGCCGAACTGGCGGGCGAGGACGCCCATCGCATCCTGCCGGAGATGATCTCCAAGGAACCCCTGGCACCGGTGGTACGCACCGGCGACGGCCGCTGGTTCGACATCGTGCGCTGGACCCTCTTCACCCTGATCAACGCCGAAGAGGCCGGGATCGACTCCGGCAATGTCGATGCGGCGCGCGCGCGTGCCCATGCCGACGACATTCAACTCCTGCTAGACGTGGACGGCCAGACCGGCAAGCTGCTCGGGCTCGACCGCGGCTGGAGCTACCGCATCATCGACCAGGTGGGCAACTACGCGGAGGTCTTCGAGCGCAACCTGGGTGCGGGGTCACCGCTTAAGATCGAGCGCGGGGCCAATGCGCTGTGGCGCGATGGGGGCGTACTTTATGCCCCTCCCGTCCGTTAAGAAAGTTGGGACTGCCTAAGCGCCATTTTCGTTGTCGTTGTCGTTGTCGTAATCGTCCTTATCGCAGCGCCCCGGATTCTCTCGCACCCCAAAGTGCATCGCTTCTCCGACAACGACAACGACAACGACAACGACAACGACAACGACAACGACAACGACAACGACAACGATTGTGCTTAACCTTTTGGCTCGTTACAAACGTACTTTCTTCCCGTACTAACGTACTTTCGATGTGAGTTTCGTCATGCCATTGATCAAACCCTTCGCCGGACTGTGCCCCGCCCCCGGCCGTGCCGCCGCGGTGGCGGCGCCGCCCTATGACGTGATGAACGCCCAGGAGGCCCGCACCATGGTAGCGGGGCGGCCCCTGAGCTTTCTGCACATCTCGCGCCCGGAGGTGGACCTGCCGCCGGACACCGACCCCTATGCCCCGGCGGTCTATGCCAAGGCACGCGAGAACCTGGAGCGGCTGTGCGCGGAGGGCGTGCTGGTCCGCGACCCGACGGCGCGCTATTACTGCTATCGCCTGACCATGGGTCGGCAGGTGCAAACCGGACTGGTAGCCGCCGCCTCGGTGGCCGCCTATGACGCGGGGCGGATCAAGAAACACGAATTCACCCGGCCGGTCAAGGAGGACGACCGGGTGCGCCAGATCGATGTGCTCAATGCCCAGACCGGCCCCGCGTTCCTGGTCTACCGCGCCACGCCGGGCATCGACCAGGTCTTGACCCGCGTGAGCGTCGCCGCCCCGGAGGTCGATTTCACGGCCCCGGACGGGGTGCGCCACGAACTCTGGGCCATCGCCGACCAGCCCACCATCGACGGGCTCACCGCGACCTTCGCCGCCCTGGATGCGCTCTATATCGCCGATGGCCACCACCGCTCCGCCGCCGCCTCCCGGGTGGCCGCGGCACGCCGTGCCGCCAACCCCGATCACACCGGCGACGAGCCCTACAACTGGTTTCTGTCCGTGCTGTTCCCGCACGATCAGATGCAGATCCTGCCGTACAACCGCCTGGTGCGGGACCTGCAGGGTAAGACCCCGGAGACCTTCCTGGGGCAGTTGGCCGACGCCTTCACCATCACGCCGGCCCCGGGGCCCATCGCCCCCCAAGGGCCGGGCCAATTCGGCATGTACCTGGCCGGCCGCTGGTTCCGGCTGGATCTGAACCCCGCCCGCATCCCCGCCGCGGACCCGGTGCGCCGACTGGATGTCAGCCTGCTCCAGGACCAAGTGATCGGCCCCCTGCTCGGCATCGCGGACCCCCGCCGCGACGAGCGCATCGACTTCGTGGGCGGCATCCGCGGTCTCGGGGCGCTGCAGGAGCGGGTGGACTCGGGCGAGTTGGCAGTCGCCTTCTCGCTCTACCCCACCCCGATGGACGAACTGATGGCGGTCGCGGACTTGGGCGAGGTCATGCCCCCCAAGTCCACCTGGTTTGAGCCCAAACTGGCGGACGGACTGGTCAGTCATTGCCTGGACTGAAGCCGCATCCGGCGCCTGACGGGGCGCCGCAGGTCAGGCCCTTTTTCTATCCGGCTACCGAAAAGACCAGCGACACCATAATGCACCGATCCCCACCCGCACACCGCACCCTCCTGACCCGACTGGACGATCGCTTCGGCACCTGGCGTGGACTGGTGCGCCTGTGCCTCGCCTGGAGCGAACTGGCAGCGGGCAGATTACGCCCGTTCGACCAACCCGCGCTCGCGCGCGTGGAGCGTCTGGTCTGGGTCTGTGCGGGCAACGTCTGTCGCAGTCCCTATGCACACCAACTCGCCCGGGAACTGAGGGTACCCTCTGCCTCATTCGGACTGTCTACGGTGACGGGGCAGGCCGCCTGTGCGGATGCGATCACTGCCGCGGCACGGGTCGGCGCCGACCTGACGGCGCATCGCGCCACCGCCTGGGAGGATTTCTCACCCCGGGAAACCGACTTGTACGTCGTGATGGAGATACGCCAGGCGCGGGAGTTGCGGCGCCGACTCGGCGACTGTCCGGCGCCGATCACCTTGCTGGGACTCTGGGGCAGGCCGCGGCGACCGCATATTCACGACCCCATGACCCTGAGCCCAGCCTACTTCGACACCTGCCTGCGCGTCATCGAGCGCAGTGTGTCCGGCCTCGTGCAGTCCTGGCGGCAAGCAGGTCACAACGGCATTCAAGGACCCCAGCGGCGGGTAAGGGCGAACCAGAGATCAGAGAAAAAGGGCAGCGGATCGCCGACCTCAAATACGAAGTACCGGGTGCGCGGATCCACATAGGCCGCCAGAAAGCCAAGCCACTCCTTCGCGGGACTGAATTTCAAGGCGCGATTCTGGATCTTCCCCGGACTGAAAGTAATCCGGAGCAGGCGTTTCAGCTCCGGGACAATGTAACGGCACCGCATACCTGCGCGATAAGCCGGTTGGACAGTGTCGGTACGGCCAAGCGCCCCCACGGCATAGGCGGTCCAGACAAAGCCGGCACCCGCGTGGTAGGCGAGCGGTAGACTGCCCCAGAAGCGCCCATTGATTTCCATGAGCACCGCCTGACGGGTCTGCGGATCGAACCGATACTCGACCATCGCCGGCCCGGAAAATTCCAGTCGGCGCAACAGCTCGAGGGAACGCTCGAATAAGTCGTGATGGGCGTCCAGGCCCACCGACTCGCAGACGGCGGAAAACCCGCCCTCCGGCGGCCATTCCGCGATCCGCCGATGCTGAAAACGCAAGAGCGCCGTGCCGCCGGCCATGTAAGCCATCTGCCCGAGACCGTAACCGGGATAGAATCGCTGGACCAACGGCAACTCCCCCACGGGACTGACCAGTTCCAGATAGGCCCGCAGCTGCGCGGCATCATGAACGTAAAGGGCTTTCTCACATGCCACGCCGATCTCATCGAGTTTGACCTGCACGCGCGCCGGATGACTCCATTTCAGTACCAGCGGAAAGCTCAGCCCCGGCAGAGCCCGTTCCATGGCGGCGAGATCCGGCCACGACCAAGTCTCGGGGGTAGCGATGCCCAGCCCCTGGGCCGCCGCAATGGTGGTCGCCTTGTCCAGCACCCGCGCCATCGGGAGCGCCTCCGGCACCAAGGCGACCACCGCTGGGGCAAGCCGCTCACGCATCCGTTGCAGCCAGCAGATATCACCTTCAGAGACGGTCATCAGCCAGTGGCAGCCGGTCGCCTCGGCGATGCCCAGAAGCTGGGCCAGGAGGGCCTCGTCACCATCCTGACGCACATGCCGCGAGGCGATATAGCGGGAATACAGCCCCAGACTCCGGGAGGAGCGGCCGATGCCATGCACCAGCACCCCGTGCCTGCCGAGCTCACGTATCATCGCCAGGCCGATGGGGGAGTCCACGCCCAGTACCATGACCTGGTGCGCAGCCCGGTGCACCGATCGGTTCATAGCCATTTCACACGATCACTGAAGCCGTTTTCCAGGGTCCGGAGCCATGACAGAACCGGCGATCCGTGCAACGGCCGAACGGGGCGCACCGACGTCGGCGGGCGGGACGCCAAGTCGGCAAAGGTGCATACCTCAAACCGCTCTTCATGTTTGACAAGGTAATCGCACAGCCGCCGCAGGCGCGCGCGCACGGTGCGATTGGTAATCAACATCTCGTGCGTCCAGGCGTTGCGGTTCTTCTCGGTGGCCGACTTCACGAACTCGAACGGATGGGTCAGGATGACCACGGTCTCGTAGCCGGCGGCCTGTGCCCCATCGAGGATGGCGATCATCTCCAGGCTCGAGCACGACCTGACTTGCAGGGGCCGGAATCGCGCTGACCCGAGTCCGCGTCGGTCCAGAAAAGAGGTCAACGGATATTCCCTGACACCCTCGATCAGACGGCATCCGCCAGGCAGTCGGTAGTCCGGTTCCGCGGGCTCGCTCAGCCCGATGCAGAGATTGGAGGAAAGTGGGATACCCAAGCGCTTCATCACCCGATAGACGTTGCGCCCGGTGCGGAAGCTGCCGGTACGCACGGCCAGGGGTTGGCCGCCGGTCCAGTCGCGAAAGGTCGCGATGGAGCGAGCGAAAAAGTCCTCCAACACCGGCTCCGCAAGCGCCGCACAGGAATCGCCGGGCAATTGTTGTAAGTCAGGCACACCGTTGTGATAGGAAAACCAGCAGGGGTGGACATGCAACTGCACGTCCTGAGCGGCGGACAGGAGCAGATCGACATAGCGCCCCATGGCGGCCGGCCCGAAATAGTTCGCCTGCGCGGCCTCCACGAAGAAGGTCGCACGCAGCCCCCGCTCGCGCAAGGTCCGGATGATAAACCCCAGTCCCTCGCTGTGTCCGTCAATGTTGCAGGCGACTTGCTGGTCGATGACTGGACGAAAGCCATCCGAATAGCTTTCGATGCCGCCGGCGATATCCGCTTCGACATCGATCGTCATGACGACTGAGGTTCTCATGGGTCCCGTATCCTCCGGCCTGTCAGTATTTGGGGTACTTACCTATGGGCATTGATTAAACGGTAGTTTATCATATTGTTAAGCCCCGCGGCGGCTCCGGGTGACAAACCACGGCGCCCCTGCGGCTTAGCCACACCGCGGCGCAATGCTCGGGTCGCCGGGGCAACCCTGGAATTCGTCGCGATCGACGACAGTTGCGGTTTCTCGGGTCGTGTCGGGACTTAGGCTGCTATGATGGCGATGAAACCGATCCGCCACGCGTGAATCTGCGCCAGGCCCCAGTCCGGCGGACCCGGCGCCCACGGCGACCCTGCATCGCCGGACGACCCACATACCCTCTGGCTTACATGGTTAAACCCGTCTACAACCTCCCCGAGCAGGATACCGGCGACGACGACGCGATCCGGCACTGGCTGGACAACCTGGTGCCCAACTATGCCCTGGAGGACCGCAAGCTGATCGCCGGGGCCTGCGCCGCGCTGACCCGCTGCCGCGGCGACCGCCGCATCGAGACCGGCGAGACCCATGTGCGCCATGTCCTGTCCACCGCGGACATCCTGGCCCAGTTGCGCATGGACCACGAGACCCTGATCGCCGCCCTGCTCAACGGCTGTCTGGGCCTGGGCGACCTGACCGAGGCGCAACTGGCCGACCGCTTCGGACCCGGCATCGCCCGCATGATCGGGGACCTGGCGCGCATCGGCCAGATCGCCAACGTGGAGGCGATCATCGCCGCCAAGGACCAGGAGCAGCATGAGGAGAACCTGCGCCGCCTCCTGCTCGGCATCGCCGAGGATGTGCGGGTGGTGCTGGTGGTGCTCGCCGAGCGCCTGCACCTCATGCGCGCCATCAAGAATCTGGAACGCGAACAGCGCGCCCGGATCAGCCGCGATACCCAGCGCATCTATGCCCCGCTCGCCAACCGGCTCGGCATGTGGCAGGTCAAGTGGGAACTGGAGGACCTGGCGCTGCGCTACCTGGAGCCCCAGGCCTACCAGCGTGTCGCCCGCGCGATCGACGAGCGGCGCGAGGAGCGGCAGCGCTACATCAAGGACGTCATCGCGACCCTGCAGCGCACCTTCGCCGAGGCCGGGATCAAGGCCGAGGTGACCGGCCGGGCCAAACACATCTACAGCATCTGGCGCAAGATGCAGCGCAAGGGCGTGGATCTCTCACAGATCTTCGACCTGCGCGCGGTGCGGGTCCTGGTCGACACGGTGGCCGACTGCTACGCCGCGCTCGGGCTCGCCCACGGGCTCTGGCGCCACATCCCCAAGGAATTCGACGACTATATCGCGAGCCCCAAGGGCAACCTCTACCAATCGCTGCACACCGCGGTCATCGGCCCCGGGGACAAGCCGCTGGAGATCCAGATCCGCACCCACGGGATGCACGGCCATGCCGAGCTGGGGGTGGCCGCCCACTGGGCCTACAAGGAGGCCGGCAAGGGCCCGGACGCCGAGTTCCAGCGTCGCATCAACTGGATGCGCAGCTTCCTGGAGCTCAAGAGCGAGGGCGAGGACGCCACCGACATCCTGGAGCGCTTCAAGGCCGAGTTCGAGCCCGCCCAGATCTATGTCCTGACCCCCCACGCCAAGGTGATCGAGCTGCCCAAGGGGGCGACCCCGCTCGACTTCGCCTACGAGGTCCATTCGCAGATCGGCCACCGCTGCCGGGGCGCCCGGGTCAACGGGCGCATCGTCCCCCTGAGCTATCGGCTCAACAGCGGCGAGACGGTCGAGATCCTGACCCAGAAAAACGCCGCCCCCAGCCGCGATTGGCTGAGCCCCCACCAGGGCTATCTCATCACCGCGCGCGCCCGCAACCGGGTCCGCCAATGGTTCAAGCAACAGGATCACGACCTGCACTGGCAGGCCGGGCGCGCCGCCCTGGACCGCGAACTGGTGCGTCTGGGCATCAGTGAAAAGCCCCAACTGGAGCAACTCGCCCCCCGCTACAACTTCAAGCGCGGGGAGGACCTGCTGGCCGCCATCGGCCGCGGGGACCTGTCGGTCGGCGTGGTGGCGCGCCAGGTGGGCGAGCCACGGACCCCGGATGGGCGCCCCGAGGCACGGGAGCCGGAGCCGCGCACCAAGGCACCGAGCAAGCCCAAGCCCGGCGCCGGGGAGGTCGTGGTGGAAGGGGTCGACGACCTGCTGACCCAGATCGCCCATTGCTGCAAACCGGTCCCCTACGACGCCATCGTCGGCTTCGTCACCCGCGGGCGCGGCATCACCGTACACCGGCGCGACTGTCCCAATGTCCGCCACCTGCCGGAGGGGGAGGCGGCGCGGCTGCTGCGCGTGCGCTGGGCCGACCAGCCGGCCGACGCCGCCTACCCGGTGGACCTGCTGGTCATCGCCGCCGACCGCAAGGGCCTGTTGCGGGACATCTCCTCCATCTTCGCCGACGCCGACGTGGACGTGCTCGGCGTCAACTCACACTCCGAGCGCACCACCGACACCGCCGCCATGCGCTTCACGGTGGAGGTGCGCGACAAGGCGCACCTGGACCTGGTGCTCGCCAAGCTGGCCCAGACGCCGGATGTACTGGAGGTCCGGCGGGCCTCTTAATCTAGTCTGAACGGACCTGTCCGCCCGTGGGAGCAGCGTCCCGCCGCGACAGTTGCCCGCGGACGACCGCGGACCCGGCGCGCCTCGTGGGGAAGGTCGAGCCTCAAGGCGAACCGCGGAATGCCTTGTACCATTATGGAGCGAGACCGTCCCGTCCACCGTGGCGAAGGTCGCGGGCCGAGATATCCCCGCGGTCTCTATCGCACCGACCGCCAACGAGTCGGTGCCACATGTGCCCTCGCCGCCCACACTCGGCCACGAGTGTATGCTGGTCAAAACGGCCCCCGTCCGATAATAATCGGCCATTCAAGATTCCGCGACGCATGGAGATTGACGCTGATCGGTGATGGCGCAACTACTGACGCGACAAAGGCAGATTGCCGCCCTCAGGACCGCCTGGGAAGCAGCCCATCCCCGTTCAGCGGCGGGCGGGCGTCTGGCGCTGGCCGGATTCCACTACCAGTTCCTCTGCGCATTGCTTGCGAGCGCCCAGGTCTGGCTGAAGGCACGCTCCGCAACGGGCGACAGCGGCCCCCGGGTCTTCACCGAGACCCTCTCCGATCTGGTTCGGGCGGACGGCGACGACACCTTGCTCGTCAGCCAGATCAAGCGGAGCCTGACGCCCGCGAAGATCGGCGATGCGCTCCGTGACCTGTGGTCAGTTCACACGACTGCCGTCACCGACCAACCGGAGCTGGTACCCATCCTGCGCTACCGAATCCAGGCAGCGCGCGGAGACCTATCCAAGGTCGAGGGCGTCGCCCGGACCTGGATACCTACCGCAGATGCGAACCCGGAAGACCTGGACCGCTTCCGCTCCGCGCTGAGCGCCGAGATCCTCGCCGACCCGCTGGACGACCTGCTGACCCTGTTGGCGAACGAGCTGCGCGCCGAGAGCCCTCTCGCTCAAGTCCGTGGCTGGGTCGGCGACCTGCTCGCCGCCCCCGATGCCGGCTCCGAAGGCTTCGTGCAGGCGGCCGCCAGGGTCTGGAACGACCTCCACCGACTCAACCAACAGCACAATCAACGCCCGGCCGGGATCACCTTCTGGACTTCGGCCGACCGTGCGCCCGACACCATCACCCAGGGGGAAGTCCTCACCGGCGAACGCCCCCAGGTCCATCATTTGCGAAAGGGCTATCTCGCCGTTCGCGAACCCCTGTATCCCGAGCTGACCGACCGGATCAGTGAGTGGACGACCCGCTGCCGACATCACCCGGACAAGACCCTGCGCCTGCCCCTGTTCTGGATCGGCGGACGTTCAGGCTGCGGCAAGAGCGCGGCCCTCCTCCACGTCCTCGCGGCACTCCATGACTGAGGGTTCGGTCCCATCCTCTGGCTCGGCAACCGTCCGGAGCTATTGCCCGAGGCGGTGCGCTGGTGCCGACACCTCCAGGGACCGGAGTTGCAACCCCTGATCGCCATGGACGACCCCTACGCTCCGGACGCACAGGAGACCGGCGCACTCTGGAACGCCGCCCTGATCGAGTTGGAGGACCTGCGTCAGCAGGGCGAGGGCGACGCGCTGCCGTTGGTGATCTGCTGCGGCCCCACGGAGCAGGCGCAACGACTGGCCGACGACTACGGCACGGACCTGATGCTGGAGCAGTTCGACCTGCCCCGCGAGCAGTCTCACGAACTCGACGCCCTGCGCGCCTGGTACCGCCAGCGCACCAATGAGGACCCGCCCCACCTGGACCGGGACGAGGACGTGCTGCTGGTACAACTCTTCTTCCAATGGCGCGTCGGCCAGTCCTTGCCGGATTTCGCAAAGCGGTTCCGCGGCCGCATCCAGGCCAGCGACCGGGGTGGGGTACTCGAATCCGTCCTCTCCCGGGTGCTGGCGCTGAACCGCCTGTACGCCGGCTATCCGACCGGGATCATGGACGAGCGCCTCGGCCCCCACCTGCGTGGGGTCTTGGACCAACTCAGAGTCGAGCATCACATCGCCGAATACGCCGATTCCAGACGCCACGGCGTCTGGCTGGCCCATCCACACCTGTCCAACGCCATCTACGAGGCCTGGTACCCGGGCGCACGGCACCTGTACGTGCGCGCGAAGCACCTCGAAGAAGCCATCGGCGATGCACTCGCCAGCGCCGCCAGCCCAGGCGAGCGAACCGCCCCGCTCTGGGCCTTGACCCGCGCCCTGGCGCCCGGCGAATCGCACTGGATCGACGAAGCGGACCGGGTCGCCCGGCGGGTCGACCGTGCGCCGACCATCGACCTGCTGGGCAAGATCTATGCCCTGCGCGCCGGCGTTCCCGAAAGTCCAATGGTCACCGCCGAGTTGCCCGTCTGGGTCCACCTCGCCGCGCTGGTGCCGGACCTGCCCCTGACCCCGGACCCGATCGGCGTCGCAATCGGTCGCCTTGGTGATGCTGACGTGGCCGAACAGGGACTGCGCCTCACCTGCCACAAGCTGCTGCAACACCTGGAGCGGATGAATGAGGTGCTCCGCGCTCGGGCTATCGCGGCAATTCTCGATCTGTTGCGGCGCACCCCGGAGTGGCGCGAATGGGCACCGGTGGCCCTGGATGTCCTCTGGCAAACCCAGCAACGGGAGGTTACCCGGCTGATCGCTGATTGGATCCCGCGATACGCGCCCCGCAGTCATATTGGCGCCATCCTGATCGGCGCGCTCCGTGCCGCCCCGAATGACGCCAACCTGCTTGCAGCCGCTGAGGCCCTGCTGCCGCATGCGCCAGCGAGCTTCGATTGGGGCGACATTGCGTTCCAGTTCCTGGGGCATTCTGAGACTCCGCCTACGGCCGTGCTTCAATGGACTGAACGGCATCAATTCCGAGTCGAAGAATGCTTCGTCCTGGGTCGGCTAGTGGGCGACAGCCACGCCCCGGCGATCGGCTGGGGTCTGACTTGGGCGAACCTGTGGCATCGGGAACGTGCTGCAAACTATGTCTTGGAGCCACTCTGGGATCAAGGGGTTTCCCCGGAGGTACTGAAGCCCTGGTATCTCGCCTGGATCAGGTCTTGTCCACCGCACGCAGATGCCAGCTTCTTGCTCGAAAAGCTCATCGGAACATTCCCCGAAGATGCGATGGTACAGAACGTCACCGCTGAGTGGCTCACAAATACCCCCCCCGAACACGCATCCTGGACATATATCTGGCGCTCCCTGCTGAAGGCGAATTCAGAGAACCGCGAGTTAACAACACTTGGTCGGCGGTGGCTCGGTGATATTCCCGCCGATCATGCGTCTTGGACATACGTCTGGCAGCCCCTGCGTGAAGCTAGTCCACACGATCCGGAACTTCCCGGCCTCGGGCGCCGTTGGCTCGCCGCCGCCCCGCCCGAGCATGGATCGTGGGTAGGGTGTTCAATCTGACCTAAAAAGGCGCCGAAAAGTCGATGCAAGAAGCGTGTTGCCTGGAAGGCCCGGCGGTCGGTTCTGTGCTTGGGGGAGTACGATGACGCGTGCGCCACTTTCTCATGCCAAGCCGTTGACAAACGACGAACGCTTGATCAGTCTACTGGCGCGGTGATCTGACCGCCTTGCCGGAGCACGCACGACGTGATGAATGCATTCAAGAGCCCAGCGAGCCGTCTGGCCAACCTGTTCCAGCGATCACGTGATGCCTGGAAGGCGAAAGCGTTGGAGCGGCAGCAGCGCCTGCGGGCCGCGGAGGTCAAGATTCGGGATCTGGAGCACAGCCGCGCGCAGTGGAAGGCGCGTGCGCTAAAGGCGGAGCGTGCGCGAACGGGAGCCGAAGAGGCCGCGGCGCCGGCGGATGACGAACCAGCGGATGAGCCACCACACCTTGCGCTGTCCCCGCCGGTCGGCCATCACTATTCGGTCATGGTCATGCAGTTAACCATGCGGCTGTATCTGCACGCGGGGCTCGGCAGCCGCGGGGTGGCGCGGGTATTGAATCTGTTCGGCGCGTCACTCCCGGTGGCGGCGCCAGCCCACACCACCGTGCTCAACTGGGTCTATCGCTGCGGTCTCGCGATTCTCAATCGCCAACCGCAATGGCGCACGGATTGGATCTACGTCGCCGACCATACGATCGCCTTGGGGGCGTCCAAGTGCCTCGTCATCCTGGGTATTCCGGTGAGTGCACTGGCCCAGAGCGGTTACAGCCCGTGTCACGGGGGTGCGGCCTTGACATGATGTGCCTTTGAGGAGTATTTCGTAACCTTCTGTGACTAGACGAGAAGGTGCAGTCGTGGCGAAGGTAGTCAGGATCTCGGGTGACGAGGTGACGGTCGAGGTAACGGTGCGGCTCAGCGGTAGCCTGCTGGACATGGAAGGAGCCATCCAGGAGGCCACCAACGCGGTGGGGCGCTGCGCCACCGAGGAGGCGCTGCAGCGTTTCGACACCGACGGCAGTGCGATCCGTGTCGGCGCGATCAAGCTGACCGCGCGCGGGCGCGATCCGAAGGAGTACCAGACGCCTTACGGGCCGGTCGAGGTCGAGCGTTATGTCTACCAAAGCTCGCGCGGCGGGCGGATCTACTGTCCGCTCGAGCACCAGGCGCGGATCGTGCGCGGGGCGACCCCCCGATTCGCCAGTCAACTCAGCCACAAGTATGCGCAGCTCAACGTGCGCGCGGTGCAGACTGACCTTGAGCAGAACCACGGTCGGACGATCGCTACCTCGTATATTCAAAATGTTGCGGAGTGGGTAGGCACCATCGCCACGGCCAAAGAGGAGGACTGGGAGTACGCGATGCCGGCGCTTGAGACGCCCATCGCGACCGTCGTGGTCAGCCTCGACGGCGCCATGATCCCCATGGCCGACAGTGCGGGCTGGCGCGAAGCCATGGTCGGAACCCTCTCGCTTTACGACGGCGAGGGCGAGCGCCAGCACACCATCTACCTCGCTGCGGCACCCGAGTACGGCAAGCAGGAGTTCCGGCAACGCATGGAGCGCGAGATCCAACGCGTCAAGCGGCACCTCCCCGAGGCACTGTACCTGGGCATCGCCGACGGGGCGGCAAGCAACTGGCGGTTCCTCGAGCAACACACCGACCGCCAGTTGATCGATTTTTTCCATGCAACGGAATACGTGGGCAAAATCGCCCAAGCGACCCATCCGCAGCGCCACGCCGAGGGCCCGCGCGCGCAGTGGCAGAGCGCGCACTGCACGACGCTCAAGCACGACCCCGCCGCCCTTGACCTGCTCATCGGCGAGGCCGCGCGCCTGTCGCAGCGGCACACCCTCTCGCAGACGCTGCGCGACGACGTTCTCAGCGCTTGGACCTACTTCACCAACCATCGCCATCAAATGGACTACCCGGGCTTCGTCGCCGCGGGACTGCCGATCGGATCGGGCGTCACCGAGGCCGCCTGCAAGACCTTGGTCAAGCAACGGCTATGTGCCTCCGGGATGCGCTGGAAGAACAAAGGGGCCAAGATTGTGCTCAGCCTACGCGCACTGACGCAGACCACCGGACGATGGGCACAGTTCTGGCAGAAGATCGACCAGTTTGGGGCTGAGTGCTACGGTTAGGCACATTATTCGGAGGCCGCACCCTGTCACGGCGCCATGCAGGTGCTGGCCGTGGAGATCACAACACACAGCACGGGAGCGTGGGTCGCACAAGTGCTCAGGCGCGTTGCGCAACGCACCGGTCCACCAGTCCAGATCGTTGCCGACCACGGCAGCGACCTGCACAAGGGCATCGCCTTGTTTCAGGAGCACGCCACTGCCTGCGTCTATACTTATGATATATCGCATCTTATTGCGACGCGGCTCAAGGCCGAGATGGGCCGAGATGCGCGCTGGGAGTCCTTGCTGGCGCACTGTCGCCGCGCGTGGTCGTCCTTGCAGCAGACCGATCTCGCCTTCTTGCTGCCGCCTCGGCAGCGCATCAAGGCGCGTTTTATGAATCTGGATGTCCATGTGCGGTGGGCACAACGCGTCCTCGCCTACCATGATCGCGGCGACTTCAGCGCGATCCGCGCGCAATACGTCCTGAAGTGGCCGGCATGGGAGCACCTGTGCGCGCGGTTCGGCGCCGCCCGGGCGCACCCATTGCGGGCCATCGTCGGCATTCGCTATCCCGACCGGGCGGCTTTTTGCCAGGCACTGCAGACACACTCAGACCTCGAGAGTGATACGCTCGACGATGTGTTCTGGCAGCAAGCGGACGCCGGGTACAGTCGCTTCCTTGACGGCTTTGCCTGGCTACTGTCCTACCGGGATGACCTGGTGGATTACGCGCAAATGATGGCGCAATCCAAGCTGATTCAGTCGCATCTCAAATCCACGGGTCTTCAGCAGGGCTCCCAAGAATCACTCCAGGCCACGCTGCCACCGCCGTCAACGCTCACCCCACGGGCGGCGGCCTTTACCCAACAGATTCTCGCGAAGGTCGCATTGGAATCCGCCAAGATCCCGACTGATAGTGTCTGGCTGGCCTCCTCCGATATCATCGAATCGGTCTTCGGGAAATACAAATGCTTCACCACCAGGGGGCCGCTCAAGGAGATCGGTAAGCTGGTGCTTGCGATTCCTGCCTTCATCGCCGACCTGGCGACTCCGTTGATTCAGGAGGCGATGGAATCGGTGCGTACTATTGATGTCGAGCAGTGGGCGACAACGCACCTCGGTGCGTCGATGCTGGCCCGGCGTCGGCGTGCTCTCATTGATTTTGTGTCAAACACGAAAACTGCATGAATTTAATTTGCGATATAGGTGAGATATTGAACACCCTAGATCGTGGGTCTATGTCTGGAATGCCCTGCGCGAAGGCAGTCCGGACGACCCGTAGCTAGCCAATCTCGGCCGCCAGTGGCTCACGGAAGTCTCTCTAGAGCATGAATCATGGCCATACACCTGGAATACATTGTACTTTCTTAACCCTGAAGACATCGAGCTTCAGAAATTGGCATACCACTGGCTTCTTGATACGCCACGGGAAAATATTTCCTGGCCCTACGTCTGGCGCGCTATTCACAAGACACTACCTAATATTCCTGAAGTGGACACACTCGCATGGGAATGGGCATCTCAAGGGTCCTCCGAGTTTCGCTCTTGGTTCAAACTTCGGAAATTCTTACTCAAGGCCATTCGCAACATGCCGGAACAGACAACTTTCGCCAAGAATTGGCTTGTTGGACATCAGCCCGATCATGGCTGGTGGAAAATCGTTTGGGAATTGCTGAGAAAGCGCAACCCGGACGACCAGGATTTAATCCCACTAGCATATAACCGGTTGCGTGATCTCGCACCGGAACACGAGTCATGGACATATGTGTGGCAATCCCTTTGGAAAGAACGCCCACGGGACCCGGACCTAACCAATCTCGGTCACAAGTGGCTCGCCGCCGCACCGGCGCATAAGTTGTGGACGCACGTTTGGAATACCCTGTGCGAAGACACTCCAGACGACCCAGAATTAGCCCGCATTGGACGTCAGTGGCTCGCCACCGCGCCGCCCGAGCACGGGTCGTGAACATACGTCTGGGAGGCGCTACGCAAAGGCAATCCGTCACACCCGGAGCTAGCCAGTCTGGGGCGCCAGTGGCTTGCCGCCGCCCCGCCAGAGCAAGGGTCGTGGGTCTATGTCTGAAATGCCCTGCGCGCAGGCAGCCCGGACGACCCGGAGCTAGCCAGTCTTGGGCGCCATTGGCTCGTGGCCGCCCGGCCCGAGCACGGGTCATGGCAGTACGTCTGGGAGGCACTGCGCGAAGGCAGTCCAGGTGATGCCGAACTGAGCGACATAGGGCGCGCGTGGCTCACGAATTTGCCGCTTGACCATGAGTCGTGGCCACATGTCTGGGAGGTGTTGTTCGAGTGCAATCCTCACGATAATGAGGCGCTTGCGCGACGATGGCTCCTTCACATGCCGCCGCAAAATGCCGCTTGGCCTCACGTCTGGCGTTCTATCCACAAGACGGCAGCTTACGTGCCGGATGTCGACTCCATTGCTTGGGACTGGGTGTCGAGCGGCTCGTGTGACGTTGGGTCTTGGTTCAAACTTCGGGCCTTCTTGCTGAAAGCGATTCGCTCGATTCCGGAACAAGCGAAACTTGCCAAAGACCGGCTTGCTGCCGCCCCGCCCGAGCATGGATCGTGGAAATACGTCTGGGAGGCCCTGCGGAAAGGCAGTCCGGACGACCCGGAGCTAGACAGTCTGGGGCGCCAGTGGCTTGCCGCCGCCCCGCCCGAGCATCGATCGTGGAACTACGTCTGGGAGGCCCTGCGGAAAAACAGTCCGGACGACCCGGAGCTAGCGAATCTCGCCTGCCACTGGCTCGCGAATGCCTCTCTGGGACACGAATCATGGC
This sequence comes from Candidatus Thiodictyon syntrophicum, assembly GCF_002813775.1. NCBI lineage: Bacteria > Pseudomonadati > Pseudomonadota > Gammaproteobacteria > Chromatiales > Chromatiaceae > Thiodictyon > Candidatus Thiodictyon syntrophicum. Next base: position 2,167,221 of record NZ_CP020370.1, on the reverse strand, counting down.
CATATGCCTGGGAGGCTCTATTCGGCCGTACCCCTGATGACATGACATCCAACTGCACGACTTGGCACGCCGCTGGCTCATTCATACACCACCGGAAAATAATTCCTGGCCCCACGTCTGGCGCTTGATTCACGGCACGATACCCTACATGCCCGAGGTCGACGCTATCGCTTGGGAATGGGCATCCCGCGGATCTTACGAATCTGGCTCGTGGCTCAAACTCAAGAACTTCATGCCTCGAACTATTCGCGCCATCCCGGAACAGGCAGAGCTTGCCCGAAACTGGTTGACGACTGTCCAACCCGAGCATCCCTGGTGGACAGCGATTTGGCAATCGTTAAGACACCGTAGCCCCAGCGACGAGAATCTGATCCGGCATGGACAACGCTGGCTAGCTACCGTACCCTTGGATCATCGGCATTGGATTACTCTGTGGCTATCTCTTTGGAATAACAACTCAAACGACACGGGGCTGATAAAGTCCGGTCAAGAACGGCTTGCTGGTGACCCGCCCGAACATGAGTCATCGCCGAATATGTTGGGTCAACAACCTCACAACAACCCAAGGGACCCGCAGCTTTTCTCTTCCGGTATCAGTTGGTTGGTAAACTCTGACCAAACCAACAAATCATGGCCCAATGCTTGGAGATGTTTATGGACGGAAGAACCCGGGCATCCGGAGCTGGCACGCCTCGGCAGCCAGTGGATCGACAAAATCTCAATGCTGCAAGGGTCGTGGGCTTTGGTCTGGCAAGCTCTGCTTGCTGCCAACCCGCAAGACGAAAACCTGAATAGCTATGGACCCCGATATCTTCAAGAAATGCCGATTGCGAACGTTTCCTGGCCTCACGCCTTTGCCTTGTTTTGGCGAACCACCCCAGGCAATCCACAGTTAGAAGATCTGTGTGTCCTCTGGTTGAAGCACGCCGTCGATCACCCACACTGGATCGCCGCTTTCGATCCTGTTTGGCAAACCGGTCGTCACCGCGAGCTGTTGGTTGCCCTTGCCCAACGTCGACTACAGCAACAGCCTGAAGGCAAAGACGTAGATAGGCTGAACGAAATCCTCGCCGAAGAAATGGGTGCCAGTGCGGCCTGATCGTTTCGTCTAGGTTTCGCACAATCCCTCCGCGTCACGTAGGAGTCTCAGCCGGGCTGGCAGGGGATAAAACGTCAGGCGCCATCACCATCGACATGATTAAATGATGACAGTCGAAGATATCGCAAATGTCCTCTAGGTGCTCCAGATTTCGCTCGTGATAAGAGAGATAGTGCTCTCGCTTCGGGTGAAACAGCGGATATGGCAGTAGCGCCACCGAAAGCTGCGCCTCAATTGCCTTCACCGCGACAATCGCCTGACCGGACAAGAGATAGCCTAGCATCCCCGCGCTCTTTGAGAACGGCGCATAGCGGCCGGTCAACATGTTCCCACGCAGATCGTTCACATAGTCGGCCACCTGCCTATCGGTGCGCAGCAGCTTGGCCTCCAGCGGCCACATGACTCGGAAGTTAGCGTTGAGCACGAAGGCGATGTCATAGGCCGGCGGATGCGCCCCATCCGATTCGGCGGTCTCCATTTCCCATGCCTCGTGCTTGGTGTGATACGCGGTCATGGGGTCCCGCTCCAACGACATGTAGCTCTCCAGCGCACTGGTGATGCTACGCTCGATTTGGCGATCATCCAGACTCGCGATCACTAGCCCGAAATCGCGGCAGAGACGATCGAATCCCCGCCACACCAAAGCGAGCATTTCATTGACGGCATCTGCCGAGAATGCAGCAGCAAGCGCGGTGAATTCCCCGGTCTGTGGGAAGGCGCGATGCAAGGGCGTCGGTCTCAGGCGTGCGTTGCGGCCCGGCCAGCGCTGGTTCACGAAGACACTCCGGCAAACCCCGCCGATAGGATGTCCGCGACGATGCTGTCGGCATCGCGCATCGCCATGGTGCGAGTCCAGAACCGGGCCTCATCTGGCTTGGCGATAAAGACGGTGGGAACCGACCGACCAGCCCACTCAATTTTGTCGTAGACGCGCAGAATGCGCCGGTAGACGAATCCGCTGCCCGCTTCTTGCTGGGTCAGTAGGGTCTGGAGTCCGAGCAGTGTCCCAACCAGTTCAGCGTCGTCGAGAGACCGCATCCGCACGCCCTCCATCTCCCCCGAGATCGCTTCAAGGTGCAATGCGACCAGACGCACAGGCAACTGTTCGCCGACATCATTGAAGATGGTCGCCGAACACTCTCGGCGCGTACCGAAGCTAGCATGCATCACATCGATCAACCACTGCGCGTAAACTACCAGTTCCGATTGTTCGCCACGACGGGTCGGTAACCTTGGCACTGCGGTTCCATTGCCCTTGAAGAACGGGATAGTGTAATGAAACAGATCCTCAATCAGCGCCCGCTCGCTGTTGCAGAACCCGAAGGCCTCATAGGTGCGCTGATCGACCTGATCGAGCGTGTCCAAACCTTCAAGAAGGCCGGGGCGCGGAGCCGGACAAGGGACCTGCATCAGGTCATCCATGCTCGGCGCGGGCCGATAGTTGGCAAAGCGGCCACTGGTCAGCAATAGGAAGGCGGTCGCGAACTTGCTGTTGAAGCTCAGAACCGCGGAGTCAACGAGATTAGGATCGGCATCGCTCCCACCAAGCGAGATGTAGCTGTCGTTGCAGAGCGCGGCCTCTCCGCGTACGCGCACGCCACGAAATCGACCTGTCTCTTTAGTCCATCCCATCTTCACCAGTGCCTGCGGTTGCTCGAAGGCACGCCAGTCTGTAGAATCGGACGAGGCGGTATAGGGATCGATATTCGTAGGTAGAGTCGCCGAATCGAGCGTCAGAAGCCGAGAGGACGGTATTTTCTTGCTTTCTAGGATTGGGCGATTCAATATTGGCTGTTCCTTCTGGCGCCCGCCTCGACCTCGAATCAGACCCCGCCGCTTGCGCAGCCCACCTCTCTCGACCAGGTCATGAGGATTTCCGAAATTCGTCAACTTTCTAAGGAGAACGCGATCTCTTTGGTCGCCCCAGGTCAAGGTAATCCAGACGAGCGGATCGTTGGTCGCCTCATGCAGTGGGACCTCGTGCGAATCATAAGGTCCAACCTCAAACCCATATTCGTCGCCCAGTTCATTGACCGGCTTGACCACGACATAGCTGATCGTTGCATCCTGCCGGGGCAGGGTGGGAAAACCGGTAATAATCGCGCATGGACCAAGCGCCTTGATAAAAAGTCCAAAACGCACGGCAGAGAGGTTGACAATCTCCCGAACCGCGAACGTTTCAAGTAAGCGTCGGCGAATCTGACTTGCCGGTCCGGATCGATTCCAAAGGAGGGCACCGGCAGGCTGGATGAGTGAGAAGCAGCCCTCTGCTTTGGTCAGCTGGCCCGCCTTTGCTATAAACAATGAACCGATGTCGTGATAACTCAGCGGCCAGCCATGCTCCTTCGCCCATCGCCGCGGAGCCCGCAATTGATTATGAGCATCTTTCGGCGCCACGGTCCTTTTCCCCCATGGCGGATTGCCGATCACGAGGTCATAACGCCCGGCATCCAAGGACGTATTCAGTCCGGGTAAGCGGTCGTCGAAGAAATCCCCACTGATAAGGCGCTGATCGCGAAGGCAGGGAAGGCGGATCTCGGTCCAATAACGGCGCGGATCGATCTCGTCGCACAGCGCGAGGTAGAGACTAAAGGAGGCAACACGGATCGCCGCGGGGTCAATATCGACCCCGTAGAAATTCTGTTCCAAGAACCGCGAGAGGAACCGACCGGTGGGTTCGGACCCGGGATTGGCCGTGCGCCAGCGGTAAACCAGGCGCTGAAAGGCGCGCACCAGAAAAACTCCGGAACCGCAGGCGGGGTCCAGGATGGTGAGATTCCACTCGTCTCCCGTCCATGGCAATACACCATCAAGTAAAAAGTCTACTAACTGAACTGGGGTATAGACGGTCCCTTTCTGCTTTGTGACGAATGCCTCGTAGATACTGCTGACGAACTCCAATGGGATCGTATCGAAGGAATACAGGGGCCAAAGGGCATACTGACCGCTGCTGACTCGCATGCGTCCGGCAATGAACTCGGCCATCAGGTCCAGATGCGTCTGTTGAACCACGGCCATCTCGTCGGCCCACAGGTCGCGCCGCTGCATCGCCGGTTTGTCCTTGCCGGGGAAAAGATCGCCGTTGAAACGCTGATCGAGATAGCGGAAAAGTGCGTAGGTATCGGCGTGGTCGCGGAGAACCGATTCGAGGTCTTCGTGCCGACACCGCAGGTGGCCCTGTTCATGAAGTCCGACCATAAACTCGCGGTTCAAAGCCGCCTGGCCGTGGGAGTCCATGCGTTGGAAAAGAAACTGCACGAAGATCAGTCGGGCCAGCAGGTCGTGGATGATATCCAACGCAAGGGCCGATCGCTCGGCGGAACCGCTGTGCAGTCTGTCACGTACGACCTTCAGATTCTCCAGCAGCATCCGATCCGCACATTGATTACGGTCGAAAAGCTGCGGGTACCGGACACTGAGGATGCCACTGGCCAAATTGACCCAATGCAGCGCCTTCGCGGCAGTGCCCTGAAGCGCTGTGCCGAAGTCAACTGCTTCGTCTGGAATCTCGGAGGGGAGATTCTCCCATTCCTCCAACAGCTGGTTGCCTGACGGGGGCGGCTTGCAGCAGGTGAAGACGCGAAGTCGCTGGGCCTCGGCGACCACCAGGGTCGGAGCGTGACTGAAGTTCCAGGCGAGCCGATGCAAGGCAGCAAGGGCGCGTTGAGGAACGGCGCGCGCGAATACGCAAACGATTGCCAGGGGTACCGGGGTACCTGGGGCATTGAAGTCGTTGGCCAGAATCGCGATCCGGCAGCCTCGCGTCTCGGGGAAATCCTGGGCGAGCCGATCGCCGATCTTCTTGCGCGCGAGGGTGTTGAGCGCCCGCAACCCCTCGCCGGACGGGTTGATCACCAGCCCAGGCTCGGGCCAGCCAAGGTACTTGCACGCGAGTTCCAGACTCATGACGGCAGATACCGAGCGCGACCTGGACCAAGCGCCAACTCGCGCTGGATCGGGACCACGCCCAAAAAGAGACCGATACGCTCCCGGGCCTTGGCGACATCGATGATGAAGCCAGCCACCAGGGGGGAACTCGGCAGGATGTCTTCGACTTGCCAGGTCTCGACGGAAAGCACGATGCGTTCGTCCGGCTTTGGGCTGCGAGGACGGCGCAGGTACGCATCCAGGGCCGGCAGGACACGCCCGAAAACCCGCCCCTTGAGACCATAGCGTTCCTCCAAATCACAGGCGAGGGCCAAGAGCACCAAGTCCTGAAGATCGAAGCGCCGAGGCGAACGAGGCGTCGCGGGCCGCTCCGCAAAGGGTGCATGATTCATCCACTGCCTAACCCGGTGGTCATCCACGCATAGTGCAGTGCAGACATCTTTTCGGGTGTACGTCGGCATGATGGCAACGGCTCAGGACTGCGGGTGATTCTGCTGAGTGTAAAATAGCACAGAACGCGGCTATTTTTGTACCAGAACCTTGGTAAGCACACAAATCAACTGGGCAACCTCTACCAATCGCTGCACACCGCAGCGGCGAGACGGTCGAGATCCTGACCCAGAAAAACGCCGCCCCCAGCCGTGACTGGCTCAGCCCCCACCAGGGCTACCTCATCACCGCGCGCGCCCGCAACCGGGTCCGCCAATGGTTCAAGCAACAGGATCACGACCTGCACTGGCAGGCCGGGCGCGCCGCCCTGGACCGCGAACTGGTGCGTCTGGGCATCAGTGAAAAGCCCCAACTGGAGCAACTCGCCCCCCGCTACAACTTCAAGCGCGGGGAGGACCTGCTGGCCGCCATCGGCCGCGGGGACCTGTCGGTCGGCGTGGTGGCGCGCCAGGTGGGCGAGCCACGGACCCCGGATGGGCGCCCCGAGGCACGGGAGCCGGAGCCGCGCACCAAGGCACCGAGCAAGCCCAAGCCCGGCGCCGGGGAGGTCGTGGTGGAAGGGGTCGACGACCTGCTGACCCAGATCGCCCATTGCTGCAAACCGGTCCCCTACGACGCCATCGTCGGCTTCGTCACCCGCGGGCGCGGCATCACCGTACACCGGCGCGACTGTCCCAATGTCCGCCACCTGCCGGAGGGGGAGGCGGCGCGGCTGCTGCGCGTGCGCTGGGCCGACCAGCCGGCCGACGCCGCCTACCCGGTGGACCTGCTGGTCATCGCCGCCGACCGCAAGGGCCTGTTGCGGGACATCTCCTCCATCTTCGCCGACGCCGACGTGGACGTGCTCGGCGTCAACTCACACTCCGAGCGCACCACCGACACCGCCGCCATGCGCTTCACGGTGGAGGTGCGCGACAAGGCGCACCTGGACCTGGTGCTGGCCAAGCTTGCGCAGACGCCCGACGTACTGGAGGTTCGGCGGGCGTCGTGACCCATTGGCCTGGAAAGCGGAGGTGTCACGCAAAGACGCCAAGAACGAAAAGAAGGGGGCAGCCTCAATGAAGCAGGAACTTAGCACTGAAGCTACCTATGTGTAGTCTTGGATAGATCTGAGAGAACGGTCACTGATCCGGGTCTACACCTAAGGCCCGCAGCCGCGCCGCAAGCCGGTCGGCACATGCCTGCTCCTGCTCGAACAGCGCCCGCTCCTGGAGCACCGCCTCCGGGAGTGTCGGAACCAGGGTGCCGACGTCATCGTAGAAGCGCAGCAATCCATCCAGCACCCCCAGTGCCAACCCCAGAACGTGCCTCTTGAGGTGGCCCCGGACATCCGGCGCGATCGGCCGATACTGGCGGTCGGCCAGGCTGAAACCGCTCAACTCAGCGGTTTCAGGGGAGAACCAGAAATATTCCGGGGTCCGAAAGACCGTCTCGTAGAGGGTCTTCTTCAAGGTCCGGTCGGTGCGGGCCGTCTCGTCGGAGAGCAGTTCGATGATGAGGTCCGGGTAGCGCCCGCCCTCCAGCCAGACGGTCCAGGAACGGCGCGGACGCCGCTCCACGTCGCGCACGACGAAGAAGTCCGGGCCGCGCAACTCGCGACGAGCGGACTGGTCACGGCGGAAATAGACGCTCAGGTTGGCGCCGATGAAAAAGTCGTCCCGACCGCGCCAGTGCCACTCCAGGGTGCTGACCAGCAGGGCCAGTTGGTCCCAGTGCAGAGAGCTATCCATCTCCGGCTCATCGCTGTCGGGTTCCCGGCCCTCGAGGTAGGACCGGGTCAATGCCTCGGCGGTCTGGGACACGGTGAATGACCTCCCGGCTCTGGGTGTGGGGGAAAGTATGGCGCCAACGGGGCGCCTGGGAAAGGCCGCACCTCAGGGCGCGGGCGATCAGAAGTGATGTGGTGACCGAGATCCCGGGTACGCTGTCGTTGTCGTTGTCGTTGTCGTTGTCGTAATCGAACAATCCGACCACGACCATGACAACGACGCCCGGTCCGTGGGAACGTCCGGTAGCTTTAGGTGATGGTCCGCGACTGACAACGCCGTGACACTTTGTGATTGTCATTGTCATGTCATTGTGATTGTCAACGCGGATCGGGAGGCCAAGTCGTCGCCGGCCGCGGCCCGCTCGGCCTCGACAAAATTGCGGTCGGCGGCGATCGGTCCGCACAGCGGACCCTACGGGCGCAAGTCGTAGGGTCCGCTGTGCGGACCAGCGACCTCGCGGTGGTCGCGGTGCCCGGGAATATGAGCAAGGCCGCCCGCTCGGGCCGGGGACGGGTGATCCGCGGCCCCCAAGGCATTGGTCAGCAGTTCGGCCAACGCCGAACGCCGCCCTCGTGATACCGCTCCAGCGGTATCACGCCTGTGTCAGGCGCTCTGCGCCGCGGGACCGAGCGGCCGACGCCCTGACCCGGGCGGGCGCCGATCGATCCGGGCCGCGCAGCGGCCGACACCTGGGTGACACCGCTGGAGCGGTGTCACGGGGTTGCGACGGGGGCAGGCGGGGCGGCGGCGCTGCCTGACACCGTCATTGACAATCGCACTGACACTGACAATGACACTGACAATCTGTCAGCCCCTTGTCAAACGCGAACGGACCGCTGCGCGGTCCGTTGGAAGAAAGGGTCAAAGGGTCAATGGGTCAAGGCTGGCGGGGCGCGGCCAGGACGCAGCGGAACCCGACGAGCGGGTCCCGGTTCCTGGGCTCGAACCTGAACCGGAACGAGGAGCGCAGGCTCCAGGCCCTGATGACGAAAGCACCGCCGCGCAGCACGCGCGACGACCCGCCGTCGCCTTGGGCCAGGGGGTCGATGACCACTCCTTGCGCCTGACACCGGTCATAAAACCCGTCGTCGTCCGCATCCAGACACCATTCCAAGACATTACCGGCCAGGTCCAGCACGCCCTCGGGTGTCGCACCGGCCGGGAAGACCCCCACCGGGCTCGGGTCACCGACCCCGGTGTCGTCGAAGTTGGCCCGCCGCGCAGCGGGCGCCTCCTCACCCCAGGGGTAGCGCCGACCCGGCCCACCGCGGGCAGCATATTCCCACTGCGCCTCGCTGGGCAGTGAGACGACGCGGCCCTCCGGCAGCAGGGGATCGCCCTTGGCGCCCTGGGGCCTGGCCAGCCGATCGGTCAGCCAGGCGCAGAAGGCCATGGCCTGATACCAGGAGACCCCGACCACCGGGCGACTGGGGTGCGCCTGCTGGTCCTCCCAGTCGTGGGGCTCGACCGGCTCGTCCGCACCGCCGGCCCGCCACCAACCCGGGTCCGGGTCCTCCTCCGCCAGGAATTCGGCGAACTCGGCGACCGTGACCGGGAAGCGGGCGATGGCGAAGCCGCTGACCTGGACCTGATGGACCGGGGCCTCGAACTTGTTGGCTTTCTCGTCATAACCGGGGGCCTGGGCGTCCTGCTGCTGCGCGCCCATCCGGAAACGCCCGCCCGGCAGTTCGACCCAGCGCTCGGGATGCGCCCAATCCAGCCGCGGGTCGCCCGCCTGGGCCAGGGCATCGGCCGCGGCGATGCGATCCGCCAGTGGGATGGCGTCGGCCTGCTCCGGCTCGAAGACGGCCAGCGCGGCGGCCAGGCACCGCGCATAGCGGGGGTCGGCCGGGCGGTACCCGAAAGGGTCCAGGTCGCGCACCAGTGCCCCCAGGAGCCCGGCGGCGCGCGCCTGTTCCGCCAGGGTGGACCCGGGGCCCAGCCGGTCGAGGACGGCCGCGACCAGCCCCTCGACCTTCTCGCCCCCTTGCTCGTGGAGCACACCACCGAGCAAGAGGACGGTCTCGCGCCATTCGGAGCGATAGAGCGCCGGGGTGCCGCCGTCGGCGCTGTCCAGTAGGGCCGCGGTGCGCTCGGCATCCGCCCGACCGGCCAGGGCCTGGGCGGCCAGGTATTCCTGGAAGGTCAGGTGCCAGAAGCGCACCTGGTTGCCGCGGCGCACGATGAGACCGCTGTCGAGTTCCTCATCGAGCAGGAAGGCCTCGGCGCGCTCGATGGCCCCGGGGTCGCCGGTGCCGGCGGCGGGAAAGTGCTGGGCGATGCGCTCGGCCGCCCAGTGACGGGTCACCTGGACCTGGCGGCCCCGACCGTCGGACTGCATGGCGAAGGCGAGATCCCGCAGGACCCGGCGGCAGCGCTGGACCGGGGCGCGCCCGGCACGGTCTTCGCGCGCCCGGATCAGCCAGTGGACGATGGAGTCATAGAGCTCGGCGCGCTGCTCGGGCAGGCGCTTGTCGTTCCAGTGCAGGACGGCGAGTGCGGTCAGCATGACGGCATTGCGGGCGAGGCGCCGGATCTCCGGGCGCGAGTCCAGCGCGGCGGCGAGCGCCCGGCGGTGCCGCTGCGCCTGCGCCGCGCTGTCCGGAAAGAGCGCGGCGCTCCAGCGCGCGAGGAAGCGGGCGATGGCGGCGGGGTCCAGACGCTCGATCAGGGTGTGGGCGAAGCCGGCGAGCAGCACCTCCTCCCGCAGCGCCGCCGGGCGGCTGGTGACGACCAGCGGGCAGTCCCGGTAGGCGCGCGCGGCCGACTCGATGACGGCGACCAGGGCGCGCCGCCGGCCCAGATCCGGGGCCTCGTCCAGGCCGTCGAGCAGGATCAGGACCTCGCCCGCGCGCAGCAGCAGGCGCCAGGCGTCCGCGTCGAGCCCCAGGCACTGGTCCTGCGCCTGGGCGCCCAGGTACTCGGGGAGCCACTCGGCGCCCTTGACCAGCGCCGGGCCCAGGTCCTGGGCCTGCACCCGTTCCATGAATTGCAGCCAATCGGCGATCCGCACCAGCACCGGCAGGCGCGCGCGCCCCAGGCCCAGGTGCAGGGCGGCGGCGCGCGGGCCGGGCGGGCGCCCGAGCCGGTCCGCGGTCAGGCAATGGGCGACCCAGCGCAGGAAGGTGGTCTTGCCGCAGCCGGGGTCGCCGACGATGACCAGGCGCCGGTTGGCCAGTGCGGCGTGCAGCGGGGCGGCGCCTTGCCGGCCGAGGTCGGCCGGCCCGCCCTTGTCGGTGCGCGCCGCGGCGCCCCCGGACGCCCCGGCGGAGGCGGCACCGCTCGCCTGGAGTTCGATGAAGAGGTCGGCGATGGGGATGCGGTTGGCCTCGGGGCGGCCGGTCTTGAGGCCGCGGATGGCGATGGTGGCGGTCTCGTCCCAGAGGTCTTGGAGATAGCGGGTCGGGTCGGCGGGCGGTGGGCTCCGGCGCTTGGCCGGCGGGCGCTGGCGCTCGACCGGGGCGAGCTCGAACTGCACGACGCCGTCCGGGCAGCCAGGCTGGTTGCCGTCGACCTGCCAGGCACCCTTGACCCAGGCGCGGTACAAGACCCGCACCTGCTTGGGGGCCGCCTGGAGTTCGATCCATTGGAAGGCGTTGGGGTAACTGCCGTGCTCGTAGAGGCACCCGGCGGCCAGTTCCAGGCAGTCGCGCCGGCGATCCGCGCGCAGGATCTGGGCGGAGTCCACCTGATGCAGGTGCCCGCGCAGGAGCAGGTCGCGGTGCAATTGGACCCGGTCTTTCACCTCAGTGGCGTCGAACTCGGCCAGGTAGTCCCAAGGGTGGTGCAGCAGGGCAAGGCGCCAGTGCGCCCCTGCGGCATTCCCGGTGTCGATGGTCTGGTTGACCTGCCAGAGCCCGAGTAACAGGTGACCGCGATCCGCGTCGCCGCGGGCCATCCAGGCGGAGTCGAGCCCGGCGCAGTGCAGCCGGGTCTTGCGGATGGTGATGGTGCGCTCCCACCAGGGGAGCGACTGGGGTTGGCCGAGCCAGTCCGAGTAGAAGGCGAGATAGGCGGCGTGACGCTTCAGGACCAGTGCCCGTGCGTCATCGTCGGCGAAGAGGTCGGCAATACCCGGCTGCGAGCGCCCCTGGAGCAGTGCGTCCTGGACGTGCTGCACGGTCGGGGTGACCCGGGTGCGGTCCACGTCGTGATTGCCGGGTACCAGCAAGAGCGGGTCCCGCGGCAGCGGCTTTGAACGCCCGGGGGTCAGGCGCGGCCAGAGTTGCCCGGCCAGCCAGTCGCGCGCCAGGGCGTACTCGGCCGGGGCGCCGGCCTGGGCGATATCGCCGGTGATGGCCACCAGGTCGGGGACCAGTCCGTCCGCCACCTCGCGGGCGATGGCCGCGGCCAAGTCGCGCAGCACCGGCTCCCGGTCCCAGGTGGTGCCGGCGCGAAAGTGGATGTCCGAGAGGTGCAGGAGGCGAATCGGCCCTGTCATGGCGGTGTCCGAGGTCCGGTCCATTGGTGGCGCCGGGGGCCGCGATGCTGCGCCTTGCCGACGCCGCCAGGATAGCAAAGGGGGGCGATGCCCGGCCAGTCGCCCACGGGTCCGGCCCGTGACCCGGCCCGCCTTGCACAAGGCCGAAATCCTGCTATATATAAGGCTTATCGGCAATCGCAGCCGCCGATTGCCCGCCACTGCCTGACTGTTCGGAGGTTTTCCGTGGCCAATCTGTTCAAGCGTCTCGGCGATGTCATCGCCGCCAATCTCAATGAGCTGGTGGACCGGGTGGAAGACCCGGAGCGGATGATCAAGCAGATCATCCGGGAGATGGAGGAGAATATCCAGAACGCCCGGGAAGGGGTGGTCGACGCCCTGGCCAGCGAGAAGCAACTGGCGAAGGAGCTCGAGCACCAGCGCCGCCAGTCCGGGGAGTGGCAGGAGCGCGCCCGCTCGGCCCTGACCGCGGGCAATGAGACCCTGGCGCGGGAGGCCCTGCTGCGCAAGAAGGAACACGACGGCATCGTCGCGAGCCTGGAGACGTCCTGGGAGTCGGCCCGCCGTACCAGCGAACGGCTCAAGGCGCAACTGCGCGCTCTGGAGGCGAAGCTGGAGGAGGCGCGGCTCAAGAAGGGCAGTCTGGTCGCCCGGCAGCGGGCCGCGCAGGCGTTCGAGCAGATGGATCAGGTCCGCGACCGCTTCAAGACCGGACTGGATCTGGATCACTCCTTGGGCCGCATGGCGGACCGGGTGGGCGAGATGGAGGCGCGGATGGAGGCGCGCGAGGAACTCGCCGGCGAGTACAGCCAGCTCGAACGTGAATTTCTGCGGCTGGAGACAAACGTCGAGGTGGAGGCCGAACTGGCGGCCTTGCGCAAGGAAATCACGGGCTGAAGGCTGGCGGCGCCGGTTCGCCGCGACCCTTCGGCCCCCCCTCCCCCAACCCCTCTCCGGCCGGGCCTGGGGGTGGACGCGGGTGCACCAGGTGCAAGACGACACTCCCGCCGGAATCGATCATTGGTCAATGGAAAACACCATGTCAGAGCGACCGAGTGACTCAGCCCCCGCGCCGGCCCGGCGGCCGGATACACCAACCCGGATGCAACGGCTGCGGCAGGTGCTGTCGGGCTGGCCGAAGCTGATCCTACCCTTCCTGGTACAGAACATCGGCTGGTTCGTCGGCGGCTTCTGCTTCGTAGCCGGGGTCCAGTTCCTGGTCGCCAATACCACCGGTTTCGTCAATGCGCTGGTGGTCTTCGGCAGTCTGTGCGGGGCGGCCGCCTTCCTGCTCTGGGCCGGCTATCAGTTCCGCCGCCGCCGCCCGGAACTGGTGGCGACCAGCAGTATGCTGCTGACACTCGCGGTCCTGCTGGGACCGCTGGTCCTGGCGGATGCGGTCCGTCTGATCGACGCCAGCCGCGGGGATGCTGTTCTGATGATGCTCAGCGTGCCCCTGGGGCTCGCGACCCTGGCCGCCTTCGCCTGGGGCGCGGCCCTGGCCGGCGCGCTGATGGACCGGGCGCTCCAGGGCCGCTTTGCCTGGCTGCTGGCGGCCCTGGCGGCGGTCCAACTGGCCGCCCCCCTGGCCTGGGTCGCGCCCGGCTGGCCGGTCCTGGCGGCACTGCACGTACTGCTCCTGGCACTGCTCAGTTATGCGCTCTGGAGCTTCACGGGCGAATGGCTGCGGCGGCTCTTCGTCGACCGGCGCCTGACGACCTGGTTCGCCGTCGGCACCCTGGTCTATACCGCGGCCGTCTCCTTCATCCACCTGACCTGGGTCTGGCCGCAACCGCTGCCGGCCGGTTACCTGGGCCCCTACCTGATGGCGCTGACCAGCCTCCTGTTGCCGGTGGACGCCGCGTTCAAGGAGTGGGTCAGCAAGTATGCCTTCCTGTCCCGCTTCAGCTTCCTGCTCTATGGTCTGTCGGCAGTGGCGGTGGCCGTGGCGGTGCAGAGCACCCCGGCGGCGCTCCTGACGCTGACCATGGGGGCGGTGCTGTATGGCTGGATGACCTGGCGGTATCGGACCCTGCCGCCGCTGTATCTGTTGATCGCCTGCCTGGGCGGACTCTACGGCTTCGCGGTCCTGTCAGGTCTGCCGCCGGCCTGGCACGGGCTGGCCAGCCTGCCGGGATTGCTGGCCCTGCTGGGACTGGCGCGCCTGGCGGCGGCCCGTTCGCGCAACCTGGCGCTCCAGTGCCTGGCGGCCGGCGCCCTGCTCCTGATCGGGGTGACCGTCTGGAGTCTGGTCTGGACCCCCCTGGGCGAACCCCCGGGATTCGCCACGGCCGCGACGGCGGCGCTCCTGATGTATGCGGCGGTGCGTCTCGCGCTGGCCCTGCCGCAGGCCGATCCCCGCTGGGCCAGTGCCGACGCCGCCGTGATCGTACTGGGCACCGCGGCGGTCGTCTGGCTGCCGGACTGGCTGCCGCTCGACTGGGCCTTGCGCACCGCCTTTGGCCTGCTGGCCCTGGCCGTGCCATGGGCTGCACTGGGCCTGCATGACCGCCGCCAGTCGACCGCCTCGCGGCGGCTGTTCAGCGCCGCCGCCGTGACCAACATCCCGCTCGCCTTGGCATTGGGCGGACTCGCCCTGTGGCCGGGGCTGTTTGGACGCCTGGAGCCGATCCTGTTGCTGGCCCTGGCCGGGACCCTGCTCCTGTGGCTGAGTCTGGTTCTGCGTTGGCAATCGCTGTTCTACGCGGCGCTGGCCTGTGCGGGTGTGATCGGTGCGTTGATCAAGCGCGGCTATTTCCCCGGTCCCGGCACCGGGCTGGCGGCCTTCTGCCTGGTGCCGATCCTGTGGGCCTTCCTGTGGCGGCTCCAGCGGCGCGCTCGCCTGCAAGGTCTCCTGCAGGCGGACCCGGATGCCGTACCGCACCACGCGGACCCGCAACCCCCAGGCCCGTGGGATACCGGGCTGACCGCGGTGGTCCAAGCGCCGCTGGAACAGGCGATGGCCCTGCTGTGGTCGCTCGGCTTGGTGCACCTGGTCCCCCGTCTCCTGGAGGCCCCGGCGGGGCCGGGGCGACCCTGGATCGCCGCCCTGGCGGCGGCGTCGGGCGTGCTGATCGTCGGCTATTTCCACCTGTTCCGCTGGATCGCCGTGCCGATGCTCCTGGGGCTGGCGGGCCTGCTCGCCGGGCTGGGACAACTGGGGCTGACCTGGCCCTGGCGGCTCGCGGCGGCCATGCTCTATGCGCTGCTCATCTGGCGCGCGGGCGTCGCCCTCCTGGCGCAGCCCTTGGCCGGGCAGCTCGCCCGGGTCCTGGGATTCACGGTGCCGGGCGGGACCGGGGGCGGCCGAGAGATCGAGGCGAGCCTGCACGCCTGCACCCTCCTGACCGCCGCGGTCGTCCTGTCGACCGTTCTGACGCTGGCCCGGCTGGGCGTGCCGATGCCGTCGCTCCTGCCGGCCCTGACCCTGTGCCTGCTCGCCTTCCTGCTGACCGGCTGGTATCACCGCACGCCCCTGCACGCCTGGGCGGCCCTCATCACGCTGGTGCTGGGCGCCTGGCTGACCGCCGCCTGGCTGGCCCCGCCCGTCCTGTTCGCGCTGGGGCAGCCGGGGCTCAACGCACTCCTGGCCCTGGGCCTGACGGCGGCGGCGGTGGGGCTGGGGCCCCGACTCGCACCCGGTACGCCGCTGGCCTGGTGGCGCACACCGCTCCAGGCAACCGGCGGGGGGCTGTACCTGCTGGCGCTGGCCGGGGCGCCGTTGGCGGCCCTGGCCGGTGATGCGCGCCTGCCGGTCCTCCTGGGGCTGCTGTGTGTCGCGCTCTTCCCGGTGACCCGGCCGCTGGCGCAGGCGCCGCAATGGCGCGGTCCGGCACTGGCCCTGCTGTCGACCGCCCTGGTCTGGAGCCTGGCGACACAGACGCACCTCGACCTGCGCACCGGGGTCTGGACCGCGGTCGGCTGGGGCCTGGCCCTCTCGGCCCTGGGCAATCTGGCGCTCCCCCGCTGGAATGCCCGCCGGCCGGACTGGGCAGTGGCAACGCCGGCCTGGCTGCTGCTGGGATTGGTCGCAGTGCTGGGCGGGGTGACGATCGGGGTCCTGACCGGCGTCTGGTCGCCCGCCGCCGCGCTGGGCGGATTGGCGCTTTATCTCTTGTTGCTGCAAAGCAATACGGCCTGGCCGGGCCTGCCCTGGCTGGCGGTCGCGGCCCTGGCGGGCAGCGGCCTGCTGGCCGCGGGCGTACTGGAGTGGACCTGGTGGGACCTGGGCCTGGGGCGGCCCGCCCCGAGCGGCGAGTTTGCCGCCGCGCTATTGTGGGTCAACCTGCTGTTCCTGCTGCTCGCGCTGTGGCGGCGCCAGGGTCCGACCCTGGCCCGGTGGCTATCCTGGCGGCAGGAGGGGCTCGCGGCGCCGCTCTTTTGGATCCCCTTCGCGATCCTGGTGCTGCTGCTCGCCCGGCTGGTGCTGGTCGCGGCCGGCAGTCTGCCGTGGTTTGGGACGCTGCGCCTGGCGCCCACCGCGGGCCTGCACAGCCCGCTTGCCCTGTTGCTGGCGGCCACGGCCGCCCATGCCGTGTGGCGGCGGCCGGAACAACTGACCGCCCAGGTATTGTTGGCGGCGCTCGCGGTGACGGTGCCGACGCTCCTGCACGATCTGGCGATCCCCCTGGCGTGGCTGCCGCTGGGCCTGGCCCTGTGGTGCGGGGCGCTCCTGCTGGCCTGGCGGTACGGGCCGCACCGCACGGACCTCTGGCGTGCCGCCCTGGCGCCGTGGCTCGACTTCCTGCCGATCGCCGCGCTCGGCCTGCTGGTGCCGCTGGCCGGTACCGACTGGCCGGCCTGGACCCTGACCCTGTTGCTGCTGGCCCTGGCGGCGCTGGCGCGGGGCTGGTGGCAGGGCGATTCGTTCTGGCTGAACTTCGGCCTGCTGCTGGCGCTGGCGGCACTGGCGGGCGGCTATGCCATGTGGCTGGCGGGAATGCCGCTCCTGGCGATCACCCGGATGCTGCCCTGGTACGCCCTGCAGACCGTGCTGTTGCTGGCCCTGTTCATGGTGGTCCGGCAGCGCCTGCGGCACTGGCTGGCGGAGGCTCACCCCGCGGCGGACGAGGGCCTGCGGACGCGCCTGCGCGGGGTCGAGCGGACCGTGACTGGATTGATCTGGGCCTTGCTGACCCTGAGCCTGCTGTGGCTGGGCTGGCACACCTGGTTCCTCGTGACGTACCTGGCCGGCTCAGGGCCGCCGCCCTGGCATTTCGGCCAGACGGCCGACGCCGCGGCGACGGGTACCGCGCTGCTGCTGCTGGCGGGACTGGCGGCGGTGCGCGCCTGGCGGCAGCCTGAGGAGCCGGAATGGGTCTATGCGGGGGTGCTCCTCACTGGGCTGCTGATCGTCTACGGACGGCTGGTGCTCCTGGGGCTGTCGCCCTTCACGCCCTGGGACAGCATCGCGCTGCTGGCTGCCGCCGCGGGCGTCCTGGTGCTGCATCGGGTCACCGGCTTGCGGCCCCTGTACCCCCTGGCCCTGCTGCTGCCGCTCCTGGCGATCGCGACCGCGCCCTGGCAACTCGCCTCGCACTGGACCGGCGGGGTCCTGCTGGCCGCCGCGGTGCTGTATCTGTCGCTGGCCCATACCCTGCGCAATCCCTGGCCCCTGTACCTCGGGGTACTGGCCCTCAACGGCGTGGTCTATCTGTGGGCACCCCTATGGGCCGAACACTGGGGCCTGTGGCAGTTCTATATAGTCCCGGCGGCGATCTCGGTGCTGGTGCTGGTGCACCTGCACCGGCGCGAACTGCGGCCGCGGGTGTGCAACGGCGCGCGGCTGGCGGCGCTCAGCGCACTGTACGCCGGCGCGGGGCTGGATCTCTTCCTGCGCCCGGAACTGAGCGTCTTCGTGCTGGCCCTGGCCTTGGCACTCGCCGGGATAATCATCGGCATCGCCCTGCAGATCCGGGTCTTTCTCTATGCCGGCGTGGCCTTCCTGGTGCTGAACGTGGGCGGGCAGATGGTCCGGTTCTACCCCGACCAGGGCAACACCCGGGCCCTGATCCTGATGGGACTCGGCGCGGCCATTACCGGCGGGATGGTGGTCTTCAATCTCAAACGCGAGGCGATCATGCAGCGGATTCGCATCGCCCGGGCCGATCTGGCGCGGTGGAATTAGCGGGCGGCTCCCCAGTGCGGCACGATCTCGCAGACGGCTGCGGCGTCGCATGGTGCGGACAGGCCGGGCCGCACTGGGGTGCGGCGCTCCCAGTTGGTCGACCTGACGGCCGACCGACAAACGTCGCTGGCCGGAAGGACGGTCGAGGCCGCCGCGCGCGCCTGACCCGACCTACCCGGCTATTCGGCGCCATCCGGCCAGAACGCGGGCTCGGCGGCGGCGCGCGTCAGCACCAGGGTCTCCTGCTTGGCGTTGCTGCTCAAGTTGAAGGCGGTCTCCAACCGGTCGCGCGGCCCCGCCGGCAGACCGCCGATGCCGGACTGGAAAACCTCGGCCCTTATGCCGGGGCGGCTGGCTCGGCTCGACGCCGACATGCAGGGGTCGCGACGCCGCGTTACACTGTTCCGGTTACGAGGTTTTCCGCCCTTCATAGAGTGCCCATGGACCCGCAGACCCTCGCCCCGCTGTATCTCCTCTGGGACGCGCTGGCCGTCCTGGGAATCCTCTCCGGCTTGGTCCTGGCCCTTGCCGGGTACCGTGTGTTCGAGCAAGTTGCCCAATTGCCCGGGCTGATCCTGGGCGTGCTCATCGCCGGCGGCCTGGCCTACCTCCTGTGGCATGAGCCGCTTCCGACCATCGCCGCGGCAGCGATTGGCGGCTGGGTGGGTGCGGCGATCATTCGAGCCCTTTGTTTTCATGGCTTCGCGCGGGCACGAGAACGTATTGGCGCATCCCTTCTCTGAGGCTATAGAAATCTTTCCGATGAAATGGCATCCGGTCGCGGCGAAGCTCATTCCAAACCATCTTGTGACCTACTGCATCGTTGGCGGGTATGCGCGAACTATCGTTGCCGGTCGCGGAGAGCGAGGGAGCATTCCACTCGCCTCCGCACATTTCGAGGTGCATGGCGGGGGCTGCTCGACCTTGGCGTCGGACGGTAAAGATTCACGGCCCCAACGACAACCATCTGGAATGGAAGAACCTTCGCGACCCGTCGGTAGTGCGTGACAAGCTGGAGGAGATCGGCAAACAATTTCGGGCAGGGCGGCAGACCGAGGGAACCAACCACAATGACAATGGCGGTGTATTCCGTGACCCGCGTCCGCCAATTTGGGATCGGCCGCGGCCAGTAGTATTTCCGGAAGCGTTGGAAGCCAAGGGTCGGTCCGACGGGCTACCAAATGTCTACTTGCACCTGGTCATGGCGCCCGATGGCAGCCGTCTTGGCGCCACCACGGAGTACGGTTTGGTATTTCTAGTCAATCCAAGCGACGGCAACTTGCTGCAATCGATCAAGGCGCCCCTCTGCGAACAGATCGCCTTGAGCTGTCGTGGACAGTTGACCGTAGTGACCGCCCATCTCAGAAAGGTCTTCCTCTGTGGAAGTGATACGGATACCGTGGACGCCTGTCCGAAAATTGCCGTCGACACCGCGTTCCACGAGTACCATGACGGCTTGAAGGCGAAATATATCGCGGTTTCAGCTGATGACCGTTGGTTCGCGGCATTTGACGATGGTGGCTTGCTTGTCGGAGAGATGTCCGCAACATTTGTCTCCTCGGCTACGCTGAGCGTATGTCACGCTGGCCGACGTGAGAGAACCGGAGGACTTCCGTACGATCTACATTCCAACGTCCGCGCGATGGCTTGGCATCCCCGATCAGATTGGCTGGCGCTAATCAGTATTGATGATTCCACCTCGGAGTTATGGATTTATGATCCAGACTCGGATCGGCTCCTCACGAGCGCTGTTCCCCCTTTCAGTTACATCAAACGAGCGTTCCGGTGGGCGGCTGGTTTTGGAGATGCTAGTGGAACGCCCATGGGATGGGGAATGCGCATCCCGTGGGCCACAGCAGGAATTCCCTGCAGTCACGCCATGGCAATGGATGCGCAAGGGTCGCTCATGGGATTGCTCGGGGATCGGTCGGTGACTTTGCTGAGAATCGAAACGCAACGGTCGTCGGAAAGCCCGGGCAAGCGCGTTGTGATTGAGCATTTGGGGGCGATTGAGTGCGATGAAGGCGGTCTGCATGCGATTGCGATGTCGTCGGATTCGCGTCTGGTGGCGGCAGCAGGCAAAGGGGCGGTGATACGGGTTTGGGAAACGAAGACGCGTCGCCAGCTCTGTAAGCTGACCTGCGACGAAGAGCCGGGAGCGTTCGGCGACGTGAAATGGACCGTCCTGAGTCTCGCGTTTCACCCGAACAATCACTGGCTATTTTCCGCGGGCCGGAGCGGACTTATCCGCCGCTGGTCGCTCACGAAGCAACCGGATGGCGGCCTTCGTGCCACCTGCGACAGGGCCATGGAGGCGCTCCCCGACGGCAATTGGGTCGTTTGGCACGACCCGGATGGCCCCAACCGTCGCTGGGTCGAACCCAAAGACGATGCGAAACGCTGGCTTGGCTGGCGGATGCCCTCGGGCGAATATCGACCTTTCGATGCGTTTTAGCGTAGCTTGGGGTGACGAAGGAACCCCAACAGTTATTCTTATGCGAGTCATCCCCAAACGTCCAATCCGGGAATTCTGGCCTTGATCATAACTCTGGCCAGCGGCGATCGGTCCGCACAGCGGACCCTACGGTAAGGCCGCGTTCCGTAGGGTCCGCTGTGCGGACCAGCGGCCTCGCGGCTCGCGCGGTGGCCGGAGTTATGATCAAGGCCGGAATTCTGGACCCGCCATCCCGAGTCGCAGCCACCCTTACAGGACTGGTATCGACGGCTCAGCGAATGCAGCGCCCTGTCCTTCCCGGCGCTGCGGCAGACCTTCAGGTCCGCGGACTATGTGGACGGCTACGTGATCTTCGATGTCGGCGGCAACAAGTACCGGATCGCCGCAGTGCTCCACTTCGATAAGCAGCGGGCCTATGTGCGGGATGTCATGACCCATGCCGAGTATGACCGGAATCGGTGGAGTCGGAAATGAATGCAGCACTGGACCTGGATAAGATGGTTCCTGCCTGGCAGGCGCTGAAGTCCCTGGCCCCCCTCGCACACATCGAGTGCGAGGCGGACTATGAGCGGGCCACGGCGTTTCTCAACGATCTGCTGGACCTGGTGCGGGACGATGCCGGGCATCCGCTATACTCGCTCGTCGCGGTGGTCGGCGACCTCATCGAGGCCTACGAGATCGACCACGAGCCGCGGTAGTGCGCAATCCAGGCGAATAGCAGGCCGCGTCGAGGTCTGGGGGATGGGCACGCTGCGCTTTGCCCATCCTACGGAGCTTTGTTATAGCTGACTACGCCGAGCATCAGGCAGCAGTTGCCAGATCCAAGGTCGATAGCCCGGCGAGCGGCAGTGCGGTGATGCCCGGAGCCATCGGATAGTGTCGCCCGCCGGGATAGACGACCCACAGATGCGCCAGATCGAGATCGGCCTGCGCGATGTGCATGGAGCGGCTGCTGGTCGGGGCATCGCTGCACTTGTACTCGAACCCGAAGCGCCGGCCATGCCGCAAGAGCAGGAGATCGAGTTCCGCACCCCGCTGAGTGGCCCAGAACCAGGCGTCCCGTTCGCCGAATCGGATCAGGGTCTGCTCCAGCGCGAAGCCCTCCCAGCTGGCGCCATAGCGCGGATGGCTTCGGAGGCCGAACAGGCTGTCCAAGCCCAGCAGATGATGCAGGATGCCGCTGTCGCGCACATAGACCTTCGGCGACTTCACCAGACGCTTGCCCAGGTTCTCGAACCAGGGCGCCAGCACCCGCACCATGAAGGTGCCCTCCAGGAGGTCCCGGTAGTGATTCACGGCGGTCGGACTGACGCCCATCGAGCGTGCCAGTTCGGCGGCGTTCCAGGTCTGTCCGTGGAAATGGGCGAGCATCCGCCAGAAGCGCCCGAGCGCCGACGGTGCCACCCGCGAGCCCAGCCCCGGGATGTCGCGCTCCAGGAAGATCTCGGCGAAGGACTCGACCCAGCGCGCCCAGGCCGCGTCCGACTCCGCCAGGAAGGCGCGCGGAAAGCCGCCGCGAAACCACAAGCGGTCCTGCTCGCCCGCCCCCGTTTCGTCGAGCGAAAAGCCGGGCACCCGCACCAGGCGCACGCGCCCCGCCAGGCTCTCGGAGACGCCTTGCACCAGGTCCCAGGAGGCGCTGCCGAGCAACAAGAAGACCGCCTTGCGATCCGGCGCGTCGCACAGGGGGCGGAGCAGTGCGAACAACTCCGGGAGGCGCTGCACCTCATCGACGATCACCAGACCAGTGCAGGCGGACAGCACCGCCTCCGGCGTCCCGGCCAGCGCCGCCCGATCGGCCGCCCGCTCCAGATCGAAGGTGGTCGTCGGTCCCGGCCAGACGCGAGCGACCTCGCGGGCCAGGGTCGTCTTGCCGACCTGCCGGGCACCCAGCAAGGCGACCGCGGGGGCCTCCGCGAAGTGTTGTTGGACGGTGGCAAGGAGCCGCTCTCTGCCGAGTAATTGTTGCATATCGTAGGTTCGTACAACGATTTTCAACAATTATAGCCACCTTCCGGCCCTAGCGCCCCGCGTCGAAACAGTTGGAGCAGGCCCCGCATCGGAGTGCGCGGATTCCTCGATTCCTGGTACGGCAACCGCCGCTTGCCCGATCCGCACCCCCGCTCTACAGTTTCCGCAGACTCGCCGCACGAGGACTCGCGACGGCACCCGTCTCTCCACGCGGGTCCGGGAATGGTTCCAGCGGTGCGGCAAGACCGTGCTCCAGGGCCTGGACGACCTGACCGCCGACGCGCTGATCGAGCGCCTGCCCACCTGCCTGGGCGCCGACCTCTGCGACCTGCGGCAGCGCGGGCGGTCCTGACTGGAGCGCGCGCGCCCCGGATGCCAGGCCCCATGCCAAGCGTCGGGTGGTGCCGGCCTGGCAGGCGCTGAAGTCCCTGGCGCCCCTCGCACACATCGAGTGCGAGGCGGACTATGAGCGGACCACGGCGTTTCTGAACGATCTGCTGGACCTGGTGCGGGACGATGCCGGGCATCCGCTATACTCGCTCGTCGCGGTGGTCGGCGACCTGATCGAGGCCTACGAGATCGACCACGAGCCGCGGTAGTGCGCAATCCAGGCGAATAGTAGGCCGCGTCGAGGTCTGGGGGATGGGCACGCTGCGCTTTGCCCATCCTGCAATCGACGATCGAGCCGACCCACATCCGTTTCGATCGCACCCTGGTGGCGGCTGGCGCTTGCGACCGGACGGCGCGGGAGCTAGTCTGACAGTGATCCGATCGAAACCCCGGCGGCGTCCGTCCGGCACCCGCGAAGTGCCTTGCATTGCCCCCGCCGGCCCCGAGCGACTCTAAGCCAATCGTTACCGAACCAGTGTCAGGGTCCCTGCCATCCCGAGGGTCGTCCGCCATGTCCGTCGAACTCCAACTCAAGTCGTCCATGTCGAAGTCGGACATCTACACCTTCGAGCGCAAGGTGCAGTATTACCAGCGCCGCCACGGCCGCACGGCGACCCGCAAGCTCGTCATCTCACCGATGGTCCGCCCGGAGGCCCGGCCGGTGGCCGAGCGCCTGGGGATCGAGGTCTTCGGCTGCGCCGATGGTGTGACCGGGCTCGCAACGACCTGAGCCGTCGCGGGGCGCGGTTTGGGTCCGGGTGTCGGCACCCGGTCCTGCGGGAAGTGGCACCACACAATGTCACCCGCCGCCGGGGTCGGCCACTAGCGGGCGCCCATCAGAAGAGGCTGGATGAGACCGAGTGCACCCGGCCTTGCGGTTCGGCCTGCCGGATCGCGTCCACTTGTTCAGGGGTCAGTTCTCCGTCGTCGGGCTCGTAGGCGGGCAGGACCTCCGACGCCAGCCGGTTCAGGGCGTAATGCATGACTTGGGTTTCCGTGAAGCCCAGGGTCTCGGCCAGCCGGGCCAGGGTGGCGCGGCTGATCCCGTTGCTGGAATCCGCGGGACGGAAGCGGAACAGCAGTCGGTCCGGTTTGGCGACGGTCGTCATGGCGATTGCTCGACAGGTGGATATCAAAAATAGATACGCGCGATTCGGGGCTGTCAATCTGCCGTGGTCGCCAATTCGGGTTCACCACGTCACAGCTCCGCCGCGTCCGCCGTAAACACGATCGTCAGCCACCGCTCCGGTCCTTCCCCCCCGATCGCCGCCCCGATCTCGGCCCGCAACGCGTCGAGTTCACCGATCGACAAGCGCAGTTCGGCCGGCAGCAGCACCGCCACCTCGATGAAGCGCGCGCGCCCGGCCTTGGAGACATAGCTGCGATAGTCCAGGAAGCCGTGACGCGCCACCAGTTGCGCCATCGCCGCGCGCACGCTTGCGTTCAACTCGGGCGGGCTCATGACCAGAATCTCGGTGAATGACTCGCGGGCCTCCCGGAAGGGCATCGGCAGGATCAAAAGCGCCAGCAGCGCCAGGATCGCCGGGTCCACCAGGGGGATCAGGTGCGCCACCGCGGTGCCCTGCATCGCCATGGCGGCAACGAAGGCGATGAGCAGCGCGACGGTGATGAGGCCCGACATCAGCCAGGCCTTCACGTCTAAGAGCACCAGCGCGGAGTCGATACGTTCGGCTTGACGCCGGAGCCACCACCACATGCCAAAGGCAATCACGGCCACCAGCACCGCATAGACTAGCGCGGTGCCGAACGCCGGTTCGTAGCCGCCCTTGAGCAGGCTGTTCACCGCGCTCAGGAAGGCATAGGCGACCAGCACCATGAGGACCGAGGCCTTGAGCGCCATGACCAGCGGCTCCAGGTGCCAGAACCCATACTGGAAGCGGTGGTCCCCCTGGCTCGCCACCAGCCGGGCGACATGCAGCGTCAGCCAGGTGATGGCGGCGTCCACGAGCGAGAACAGACCGTCGAACAGCACGGCCGGCGAGCGCGCCAGGAGCCCGAACAGGACCCCGAGCGCGGCGATGAGCAGGGTGCCGAAGAAGGAAATCCTCAGCAGCCGGGCCTCCAGCTCGCTGCGCAGCCGCATCACCCGGTCGGTGGCTGCCATGATCAGTCCAACGCCTTGATCAATTGGGAGGCGGCGACCAGCAGCGGCGACCAGGAGGGTCCGAAGGGCGGCGCATAGGCCAGGTCCAGGTCGTAGAGCTGCTCGGCGGTCATCCCGGCCTGGATGGCCGCGGCGGCGGTGTCGATCCGGTGGGCGGCGGACTCGGGGCCGACCATGCAGCACCCGACCAGCCGACGCGTGTGCCGCTCCCCGAGGAGCCACACCGAGAGCTTGCCCCCGCCCCCATAGTAGCCGGCGCGTGTGGACGCCAGGACCTCTATGCTTACCGTGTCGAGCCCGGCCGGCGCCGCCTCGTCGCCGGAAAGACCGGTGCGCGCCACCTCCAGCCCGAAGAACTTGAACGCGGCCGTGCCCAGCACCGGCGGCACCCGCCGCTCCCGGCCGAACACGTTCTCTCCGGCCAGCTTGCCGGAGCGATTGGCGCGCAGGGCCAGCGGGAACCAGACCGAGCGGCCGGTCACCGCGTGGCGTGCGTCCGCGCAGTCGCCGGCGGCATAGATGTCCGCATCGGCCGTGCGCAGACAGTCATCCACCGCGATGGCGCCCGCCGCGCCCAGGGGCAAGTCGGCGTCCGCCGCCAGCCCCGCCTCGGGGCGCACCCCGGTCGCCACCAGCACCAGGTCCGCGGTCAGGGTCCCCCGGGTGGTCTGCACCAGGAGGTCGCGGCCCTGACGCGCGATCGACTCGACCCGGGTGCCCGTCAGCAGTTCTACACCATGCCTCCCGGCCTCATCGAGCACCCGCCCGCGCAAGGTCGCCGGGAGCCAGGGCAGGATCTCGGGCAGGGCCTCCACCACCGTCACGGCCGCCCCCAGGGCACGCAGGTTCTCGGTCGCCTCCAGCCCGATGTAACCCGCGCCGATGACCACCGCACGCTTAGGCGGGGCCGCCGCCACCGCGGCCTTGAGCACCCGCCCGTCCTCGAGTGTCTTGAGCGGATAGGCCCCCTGCCCCCACAGGTCATCCAGACCCGCGATCGGCGGGCTCCAGACCCGCGCCCCGGTGCACAGGATCAGCTTGTCGTAGGCGAGCCGGAAGTCGCCGTCCGCATGACGCCCGACGACCTGGCGCGCGGCCCGGTCGATGGCCAGCACGGTATGACCCAGGCGCACGTCGATGCGGCGCTCGTCACGAAAGCGTTGCGCGGTGATGACCTGAAGGTCCTCCATCCGCTCGTCCGGCGGGAGCTTGTAGGGCAGGCCGCAGGCCCCGTAGGAGACATCCTGGGTCTTTTCCAGCACCAGAATCTCGGTCGCGGGGTCGATCCGCCGGGCCTGACTGGCCGCGCTCATGCCGGCGGCCACGCCGCCAACGATTACCAGTTTCATCGACAGGATACCTCTTG
The DNA here is from genome assembly GCF_002813775.1 of Candidatus Thiodictyon syntrophicum. Classification (NCBI taxonomy): domain Bacteria; kingdom Pseudomonadati; phylum Pseudomonadota; class Gammaproteobacteria; order Chromatiales; family Chromatiaceae; genus Thiodictyon; species Candidatus Thiodictyon syntrophicum. The sequence goes on along the minus strand of NZ_CP020370.1, from coordinate 2,141,140 downwards.
CCGGGTAATGGCGCGCCGTCGCGCCGGCTTAGACAAAGGCCGGAGGTGGGGAACTGAGCGCACTCGTTGTCGTTGTCGTAATCGGAGAAACGATACACTTCGGGGTCCGAGAGAATCCGGGGCGCTCCGACAACCTCGACAACGACAACGACAACGACAACGAAAATGGCGCGGTAGGCAGCCGTAAGAGAGAGATGGGCATCGCCGCGCTCTGCCCATCCGACAAACGAGCCGCCCCCTCAGCCGATCATCTCCACCCCGCCCAGATAGGGCCGCAGGGCCTGCGGGACCCCGATCCGCCCGTCCGCGTGCTGATAGTTCTCCACCACCGCCACCAGGGTGCGTCCGACCGCCAGCCCCGAGCCGTTCAGCGTATGGAGCAGTTCCGGCTTGCCGGTGCGCGGGTTGCGCCAGCGCGCCTGGAGGCGGCGCGCCTGGAAGTCGCCGAAGTTGCTACACGAGGAGATCTCCCGATAGGTCTGCTGGCCGGGCAGCCAGACCTCCAGGTCATAGGTCTTGCAGGCGGAGAACCCCAGATCACCGGTGCAAAGGGTCACCACCCGGTAGGGCAGGCCCAGGCGTTGCAGGACCGTCTCGGCATGACCGGTGAGTGCCTCGTGCGCCAGCGCGGAGTCCTCCGGGCGCACCGCCTGGACCAGTTCCACCTTCTCGAACTGGTGCTGGCGGATCATGCCGCGGGTGTCCTTGCCGGAGGCGCCCGCCTCGCTGCGAAAGCAGGGGGTGTGGGCGACCCAGCGGCGGGGCACCTGGTCGGCCTCCAGGATGCAGTCGCGCACCAGGTTGGTGACCGGCACCTCCGCCGTGGGGATCAGATAGAAGTCCCGCTCGCCGGGGACCTTGAAGAGATCCGCGGCAAACTTGGGCAACTGGCCGGTGCCGCGCAGGCTGTCGGCGTTGACCAGGTAGGGGACATAGACCTCGGTGTAGCCGTGCTCCTTGGTATGCAGGTCCAACATGAACTGGATCAGTGCGCGTTGCAGCCGGGCGAGCGGCCCGGACAGGACCACGAAGCGTGCCCCCGTGACCTTGGCCGCCAGGTCGAAGTCCATCCAGCCCAGGGCCGTCCCCAGATCGACATGGTCCTTGGGGGTGAAGTGGAAACGGGTCGGCTCGCCCCAGTGGCGCTCCTCGCGGTTGTGGGTCTCGTCCGCCCCGTCGGGGACGCTCGCGTCCGGCAGGTTGGGCAGGCCGAGCGCAATCTCGCCCTGCTCGTCCTGGATGGCGGTCAGCCGCGCCTCGGCCGCCGCCAGGACGGTCCCCAAATCCGCCACCGCGGCCAGCAGGGGGGCGGCGTCCTGCCCCGCCGCCTTGGCCCGGCCGATGGCCTTGGAACTCGTATTGCGCTCGTTCTGCAGCTCCTGCACCCGGACCTGCAGGCCCTTGCGCTCGCCCTCCAGGGCCTCGATCCGGGCGGTATCCAGCCGCATCCCGCGGCGGGCGAGTTGGGCGGCGACCAGGGGCAGGTCGGTGCGAAGCAGGCGGGGGTCTAACACTTGGGGTCACCAGTCTCGATGCAGGGGGCCAGGGGCGGCCGTTCAACGGCCTATTTCATGGCGGATTCTACACCGGCCGCCGGCTCCGGCGCGGACGGGCGGCGCCGATCCAACCAGAAGGCCGCGGCGAACAGGACCGCCGCGAAGACCGCCACGATCAGGGCGCAGGCGACCGGGTCCTGGACATAGAGGTTCACCGCCCCGAGGTCGGGACCAATCCAGGGCGCCACCCAGGGGTAGACCAGGGTGTAGAGGAGGCCGGCCGTGAGCCCACCGGCCAGACCGACCCCGGCGTCCAGGCTGCCCTCGCCCAAGGCCATCGGCATGGTCCCGGGGCAGTAGCCGAGCAGCGCCATGCCGACACCGAAGAGCACGCCGCCCGCGACGACGCCCCCGATCAGGAGCGGCTTCACCTCCAGGACCGCCGCGCCGAGCTGGTACTCGACGAAGAAGGCCAGGGCCGAGGTACCGATCGCCACCAGCAGTATCTTGGCGACCGTGAAGTCCAGGAGCAGCCCGAACCCGATGATCCGCTCGAAGCGGGTGATACCCACCCACCGCGCAATGAGCGCGAAGGCCACGCCGGCCAGGAAGGCGACGATCATCGCGACACCCCATAGAAGGCGCGGGAGGCGGCCACGAAACAGGCGACGACCACCAGGGCGAACAGCAGGCCGCTGGCGGCCAGTTCCATCCCGCCCGACAGGATATGCCCGCTGGTGCAGCCGCCGGCCAGACGCGCCCCCAGGATCAGCAGAAAGCCGCCGACGAAGGCCCACAAGAGCCGCCGCACCAGGCCCGGCCCCCGGCGCCGCGCCCACAGGGCCGGCACGCCGCGCAGGCGAAAGGTCCGGGAGGCGAGCGCACCGGCCAGGGCCCCGCAGAAGCCGCCCGCCAGGAACAGCAGTTCCCAGGAACCGGCCGTCGCGATCTGCCGGAAATACTCCGCGCCTTCCAGGCCGGCGACCAGGCCCGCGAGATAGGGATAGCCGGTCGAAGCGCCGATCGGTCGATCGGCGAGGTGCACGTTCGTGATGAGCACGTTGAGCAGGCCGATCGCGACCCCGGCGAGGAGCCATTGCCGGCGTGACAGGGGGACCGGCGACCCGGATGGCGCCGGGGCCTGGCCCCCGGGTGTGACGATTGGGCGTGGTTTGCTGTTCATCGGTGTCCGTTCATTGAGTCGAGGGGGCCGAATTCTAACCCTTCACGGGGCTCCCTGGCCTCTCGTTTCCACGCGGAAGCAGGGGAATGCCGTGCGGGCGCTCCGCGTCCGGTCTTGGCACTGGACGCGGAGCGCCCGCACTTGCTCCCACGCAGGAGCGTGCGAGCCAGAAGCACCGGCCGCCGGCTGGTGCCGCGGGGCGGAATTGCCGGGGCCAAGCCGGCGATCGGGCAAGGGGCATGAAATTGGACAGGATTAACAGGATAGGCACGAGAAATCCGCCACGCCACCACCCGCTCGCGGATCCCGGTCCAGTCCCGATCGCCCTGCCGTACCACGACCACCGATCGCCCGCCCGCGATCAACCGGGCCAAGGTCCGCCCGAACAACCGCCCGGGCACGCCGAAGAGGGCACCACGGCGGTTCTCTCGCAGCAGTTGCAGCCCCAGCAACCCGGCGATGGGTACATCACGCCGGTCGTAGAACTCATAGATGGAGGCCACGGCAGTTTGCGCGGTCGCGTCACGGCTGAAGCCGCTCCCACAGCGTCGCTACGCGACCTTAAACGCAAAATCTCGGCCTCTATGGGCGATCGGGCCCCCACCGGAGGTCAAGGCTTCAGCCGGACGGGGGGCCGCAGGCGCGCCGTCGATTCTTGCACGAGCGCGCCGCGCGGTGACGCGAGTAACCCCGCTGCGCGCACGAACCTGGCGCCGACCGGCCTCATTCGCTCGCCGCTCGTCAACTCAGCCCCGGCGGCCCTATCTTGGCATGGGGCCGCCGACGCCGACACGCACCGGTGCCTCGCCATCCGGTCCGGTCGGCCACAGCTTGAGCTTAAGCCGCTGGGTCATCCCCTCGGAGCCGCCCACGCCGGCCTCGGCGTTGTAGACCCAGGCCTCGTCGACTCGCTCTTGCAGGGTTCCCGGTGGCCTTCAGCTGACCCGACACCGGGTCGAGAAGGCGATATGCTATCCGGCAGGGCGGCCGGTTGCCGGCCGCATTGATGAAGACCAGCGAACAGGAGATAGCGAGAATGGGTGTATCGCGTGCAGTGGACTTGGGTGGGAAGCCATCGACCGCCGTTCGACCGCTCGCGCCCGCAGCCCCACGGCGGCTCTTGCCTTGGCTGGCGCTGGCCGGCTTGGTCCTGGCGGCGGGCTGTGCGTCGGTCAACCAGGCCCCGCCACCCGCCGCTGTGGCCGAGCTCAAGCCGGGGATACCGGTCGGCTTCCTGCAGCCCGACGCGCTGCCCGACGGCCTGACGCTGCTCCCGCCCCCGCCCGCCCCGGGATCGGCCGCCATGGCCGCCGACCAGGCGGCGTTCCGCGCGACGCGCGCCTTTCGCAACACGCCGCGCTGGGCGCTGGCGAGCGCCGACGCGGTACTCAAACTTCCGGAGGGCCCGCAGGCCTTCTCCTGCGCGCTGGACGCGCCGATCACGCAAGAGGCCACGCCGAATCTGTACGCCCTCCTGGGCCGCAGCGCGACCGATGCGAAGCTTGCCGCCGCGCCGACCAAGGAGCACTACCGGCGCATCCGCCCCTTCGTCGTCAATCGCCAGGCCAGTTGCACCCCGGACGATGAGGCGCGGCTGCGGCTCAATGGGTCCTACCCATCCGGTCATACCATGATCGGCTGGACCTGGACCCTGATCCTCACCGAACTGGCCCCCGAGCGTGCCGACCGGCTCCTCGCGCGCGGCTATGCCTTTGGCCAGAGCCGGGTGATTTGCGGCGTGCATTGGCAGAGCGACGTGACGGCCAGCCGGGTGCTGGCGCCCGGCGTAGTCGCCCGCCTGCACGCGGACCCGGCCTTTCGCGCCCAGTTGGAGGCCGCCAAGGCGGAACTGGCCGCGGCCCGCGCCAAGGGACTGAGGCCCACCCGCGACTGCCGGGCGGAGGCGGCGGCACTGGCCGTGACGTTGCCGAAGACACGGCATCCGCGGTAGCGATCCCCCGGCCGCGCCGCGACGCTGCGAGAAGCCCAATCAGAGTATTTGGCCGCAAATGAACGCAAATAAGCGCAAATAAATCTGCTGGTTAGCATCGTCGCGGGCGTCACCCGGACAGTGAACATTCAGTAAAGCCCAAGTCTCTGATTATTTGCGTCTATTTGCGTTCATTGGCGGCTAAACTGCTTTTTCTGGGATAAACCGCCACGCCATGGCAATCCGCGGGGGCTCGTCGCGGCCGGGGGGCCGCTCCTACTCACGCCACGGCGGGCGGGCCTGGCGTAGAATGGGGGGATTCCCCCGATCGGGGCCGTCCCCGGAGCCCTCGCCCATGCCAATTTTTCAAGGTACTACCATCCTCTCAGTGCGTCGCGGCGGTCAGGTCGTCATCGGCGGCGACGGTCAGGTGTCGCTCGGCGCCACGGTCATGAAGGGCAACGCCCGCAAGGTGCGGCGGCTCTACAAGGATCGGGTGATCGCGGGCTTTGCCGGGGCCACCGCGGACGCCTTCACACTGTTCGAGCGCTTCGAGGGCAAGCTGGAGAAGCACCAGGGACACCTGGTCCGCTCCGCGGTGGAACTGGCGAAGGACTGGCGCACGGACCGGATGCTGCGCCGGCTGGAGGCCCTGCTGTGCATCGCCGATGGCCAGTCCTCGCTCATCATCTCCGGAACCGGCGATGTCATCGAGCCGGAACACAACCTGATGGCGATCGGCTCCGGCGGTCCCTTCGCCCAGGCGGCGGCCCGGGCGCTCCTGGAGAACTCGGAACTGTCCGCCCGTGAGATCGTCGAGCGCGCCCTGCATATCGCCGCGGACATCTGTGTCTACACCAACCACAATCTGGTGCTCGAGGAGTTGGACGCGGGGGTCGGGGAAGGACGTTAGTGACGAGCCAAGAACGAGTTAAACGCAATCGTTGTCGTTGTCGTTGTCGTAATCGGAAAAGCGATGCACTTTGGGGTGCGAGAAAATCCGGGGTGCTACGATAACCTCGATTACGACAACGACAACGACAACGACGCCATCGTGCAGCCCAATGGAATTGTTTAACTTATTCGTGAACCGTTCCTTAGTACGGGAGTACGTCGGGGTCTCTGCCCTGTCGATGCCGCGGCGTGTGCGGGTAGGGCTTTGGTCCGCACAGCGGACCCTACGGGCCGCGCCCGTAGGGTCCGCTGTGCGGACCGACGATCGCGCCGACGCCGGGCAGTCTTGCGGAAGCCGTGGACGACCCACACCTTAGTGCCCTTTGAAGGGCGTTTATACCCTATATATAACCTCAAGCGTCACGCCGAGCCGCCGGCCGGGCGGCCCATCCACGGACCTCCAAATCCAATGTCGGAAATCACCCCCCAAGAGATCGTCGCCGAACTGGACAAGCACATCGTCGGCCAGGACGAGGCCAAGCGCGCGGTGGCGATCGCGCTGCGCAACCGCTGGCGGCGGATGCAGATCCCGGAGCCGATGCGCACCGAGATCACGCCCAAGAACATCCTGATGATCGGCCCCACCGGGGTCGGCAAGACCGAGATCGCGCGCCGCCTGGCCCGTCTCGCCAATGCCCCCTTCATCAAGATCGAGGCCACCAAGTTCACTGAGGTGGGCTATGTGGGCCGCGACGTGGAGTCCATCATCCGGGATTTGGCGGACATCGGCATCAAGCTGTGCCGCGAGCAGGAGATGGCCCGGCTCGCCGATCTGGCCGAGGCGGCCGCGGAGGAGCGCATCCTGGACGCCCTGCTGCCGCCCCCGGGCGGCTTCGAGGAGGAGAGCCGCACCACCACGGCGACTACCGCCACCCGGGAGAAATTCCGCGTCAAGCTGCGCGCCAACGAACTCGACGAGCGGGAGGTGGAGATCCTGGTCTCGGCCGCGCCCCTGGGCGTGGAGATCATGGCCCCGCCCGGTATGGAGGAGATGACGAGCCAGCTCCAGGGCCTGTTCCAGAACCTGGGCCAGGGCCGCACCAAGCGGCGCAAGCTGCGGATCAAGGACGCGCGCAAGCTGCTGCGCGACGAGGAGGCGGCCAAGCGGGTCAACGAGGAGGAGTTGAAGCTGCGCGCCATCGAGAACGTGGAGCAGAACGGCATCGTCTTTCTCGACGAGATCGACAAGGTGACCCGCCGTGGTGAGGGCGTCTCCGGGGCCGACGTCTCGCGCGAGGGGGTGCAGCGCGACCTGCTGCCGCTGGTGGAGGGCAGTACCGTCTCCACCAAGCACGGCTCGGTGCGGACCGATCACATCCTGTTCATCGCCTCGGGCGCCTTCCACCTGGCGCGCCCCTCCGACCTGATCCCCGAGCTGCAGGGCCGCCTGCCCATCCGCGTGGAGTTGAAGGCCCTGACCACGGAGGACTTCGTGCGCATCCTGACCGAGCCGGACGCCTCGCTGACGGATCAGTACAAGGCGCTGCTCGCGACCGAAGGGGTCAACCTGGAGTTCACCCCGGACGGCATTCGCCGCCTGGCCGAGATCGCCTGGCAGGTCAACGAGCGCACCGAGAACATCGGCGCCCGGCGGCTGCACACGGTGCTGGAGCGGCTGCTGGAGGACGTTTCCTACAACGCCTCGGACCTGGACCGGGTGACCGTGACCGTCACGGCCGCCTATGTGGACCAGAACCTGTCCCAACTGGCGGCGGACGAGGACCTGTCGCGTTACATCCTCTGACGGCCTGGCGGCGGGAGCGGCCCCGCGCAGCGATGGGTTTCGCTGCGCTCTACCCATCCTACGATTCTGCGATCGGGAACGATGGGTTTCGCTGCGCTCTACCCATCCTACGGCGTACGGCCCGACGGCCGTCACTCATATTCATCAACACCCCGCGCGCCGGCGGCGCGCGGGGTAGGAGTACCAGATGCCCGCACCGACCGAACTCAACCTGCACCAACTGTCCCGCGTCCTGGAGGTCGCCTTCGAGGACGGCGCCCGCTTCAGCCTCCCCTGCGAGTATCTGCGTGTCTTCTCACCCTCCGCCGAGGTCCAGGGCCATGGCCCGGGCCAGGGGACGCTCCAGGTGGGCAAGGAGGACGTGGGCATCGACCGGATCGAGCCGGTCGGCCACTATGCCGTCTGCCTGCACTTCGACGATGACCACCACACCGGCATCTATTCCTGGGAATATCTGCGCCACCTGGGCGTCAATCAGGAACGCCTCTGGCAGGGGTATCTGGACGAACTCGCCCAGGCCGGGCTGCGGCATAAGAAGCCGTCCTGAGGCAGGCGCGCCGGGCCCGTGCCCGGCGCTCGCGGGGCTGGACTCAGTCGTGCTGCGCCAGTCCGCTCAGGTTGACCTGGTCGACCAGACGGGCGAAGACGTAGTCGATCTCGTCGTAGTTGTTGTAGACGCCGTGGGTGGAGATACGGAACCCCACCCGGTTGTCCGCCGTCAGCAGGTGGCTGGTGCGCCAGGTGGTCGAGCGAATATAGATCTTCGGTATCTCCGCGGCCAGGTTGGTGAGGATCGTCGAAATCGCTGCATTCATGACGCCGTGGCTCGCCGAATCGTCCTTGGCGGCAAAGGGGTTGAACGAGGTCACCGCGGTGGCGAAGGCGCTGTTCGGGTTCTGTTGCACCCACAGGGCCCCGGGGCCCCACTGGGCGGCGATCAGGCCCTTCAGGTAGTTGCCCAGGGCTACACCGCGGTTGTAGATGGCGTTGAGGCCGATCTGGGAGAAGAAGGCCAGCGAGTCGGTCATAGCATAGACGGCCGGGGTGTTGTACTCGCCGCGCGACTGGATGGAACTCGACGGGCGGAAGGCGCGGCTGTTGAACAAGACGCTGGGGATCACGAACGGGTTACCGTAACTGGAGAAACTGCCGGGGGCCAGGGGCGGCAGGGTGTGTGCCGCGGCATCGGAGGTGCGGCAATAGAAGATGCCCGTGCCCGGTCCGCCGCACAGCCACTTGTGGCCGGCCCCGGCGATGAAGTCCGCCCCATAGGCATGGCAGTCGACCGGCAACATGCCCCAGCCATGGGCGGCGTCGATGATGGTGAAGGCGCCATAACTGCGGGCCAGCGTGCAGAGTTCCGCAATCGGCAGGCGCAGGCCGTTCTTGTAGAAGACCTCGGAAACGGCAAGGTACTGCTTGTTCCCGGCACCCAGATTCGCCGCCAAGGCGGGCCGGAACCACTCGACCACCTGCGCCGGGGTCAGGGTGGCGGGGAAGCTGGAGGGCATGTCGACCACGACGACCTCGACCTGATGGTAGTCCCGCGCCCAGGCAATCGGACCGGCCAGGCCCGGATGCTCGAAGCTGGTGGTGACGATGCGGTCACCGGGCTGCCAGGGGGTGCCGGCGAAGATCAGGTTGCAGGCGTCGGTGGTGTTGTAGCTCAGGACGATCTCTTCGGCGTTGGCCCCGTAGGCGTTGGCGACCTGCAACTGGCGGGCGCCCATGGCGGAGGGCGTGATCGGGAACAGGGTCGGAAAATCGGCCGCCAGGTTGGCCGCCCAGTCGCGCGGGTCCTCGCTCTTGTAGCGGTTGTAGACGGCCAGGTTGTTCTGGACGAACTCCGGCTGGGACCCGGTGGTGCCGGTGTTCATGTGGATATAGTCGCTCGACAGGGAGAACGCCTTGCGGACCTGCCGCCAGTATTTCTCGGTACCGGCCGGCTTGGTGATGGTCGGGGGCGGCAGGAGCTCGCGCCCGAGCCGTCCGGGTGCACTGGACTCATCGGCGAGGACCTCGCGTGGGCCGACCAGGGTGGCAGCCACCGCCGCGGAGGCGAAGCCCTTGAGGAAGCCGCGACGATCGAGACCGACGCCGTTGTTGTTCTCTTGCGCTGACATGGATAGAGCTCCCAGACTCGTTAGAAGTAATCGCGGGGCTGACCGACCGACCCGTGGCCCTCTGCCGCGATGGATGCGAGATGGCGTCCGCTCCCGGCCTGAGGCCGGGGCAGGGCCGCGCCGCTACGCAACATCCGTGACCGAATGCAACATTGCGTCGATGGGAGCTTAACAGCATCCGACGAACGGACAGTGACGTGCATCCGCAATTGTCGAAAGACCGGGCGCGCGCGACCCGCGGGATTGGGAATCTGTGATCCGGTTCCCCGCGGGGCGGGTCGCGTCAGTCCTCGTGCGGCACTGGAATTCCGGGGGCCTGATCAGCGTCCAGGCCAACCGCGGACGGTCCGCTCGAGCGACCTGCGGTCCCGGCATCGACCGCCAAAATTATTGTTGACAAAAGCGGTCAACTCGTGATCGCAGTCTTGGCCGTCCTTTCCGCTTCGTCCGCGGCCGCAGAATGGCGCGCTAGTGAACCTTGCTCCGGCAAGGAAGGCGTCATCGGCAGTTGTGTCAACCGCTTGGCCACGCGCAGTAACGAAGCGACCGGCAGCGGCAAGGAGAAATGTGCCCCGTCCGCCGGACCTGCGACATCCAAGGCGTCCCCGCCCGGATCGCCGAGGGTGGCCGCCAATGGACGCAATATGCGCTGAGCAGGCGCACCAGGGGTCTGACAGTCAGCGGAACGATTATGGAGAATCTTGCGTAATCGTTCTGCTGAGATGCTTCTGGACAGGCGGTGACGGCCGCCCCATCGCGACCTCTTAGGCCGGGTACCCTTCCCGGCCATTGCGGCAAGCGCCGCGTCCCCCCGGGCTGCCGGACCGCCCCGGCAGTCCCATCGGGGTCCCCATAAACCCCGAGAAGACCATCTTCGGTTTCTTTGTCGTCCTCGCCCCGGCGCCCAACTTCGGGCTCGTTATCGGCTCCTGTCGGGGCTCGAAACCTTCCTCCTGCGGCGATCGGCAGGCCACAAATGCCCCCCACAGCGCCCCTTTTGGTGCGCGAAGGGCGCGTTTCCCGCCCGCCTCGCGGACTGCTTGCCGACGCCGCAGTCCCGCTTGGCGCACACTGTGCGCGCTTTGCGCTTGGCAATGCCGCCGTGATGCCTTATTAGTGGGGTTTGGGCCGGCGCGGTCGCGACCAGGGACATCCTGGCGGCCCGTGCTCAGCGTCCACTCGCGACGTCCGGCCCCTTCACCTTGGAGTCATGCGCCCATGCATCCGCTCATGCAACGTCTCGCCCAGGACCACGTCCGTCTGGTGCGTCTGCTCGACCTGCTCAGTGCCCTGCTCGACCGCTTCCGCGACGGCCAGGAACCGGACTACGACCTCTTCTGCGAGCTGCTCGAGTACATGGACACCTACGCCGATACCATCCATCACCCCACGGAAGACCTGATCTTTCGCCGCGCCCTCGACCAGGGGGCGGAAAACCGCGATGTCTTCGAGGTGTTGATGCGCCAGCACAGCGTCGTGGTCCAGATGAACAAGCGCTTTCGCCGCTCCCTGGACGGCATCGCCCACGAGGAGGTCCTGCGCCGCGACGAGGTGGAGGGCCAGGGCCGGGAACTGGTCACGACGCTGCACGCCCACATGACCCTGGAGGATGCGCAGGCCTTCCCCATCGCGCGGGCGCGTCTCGACACGGCGGACTGGGACGCGATCGAGGCCCTTGCCCCCCGTGCCGATGACCCCCTGTTCGGCACCCCGGACCCCCAGCGCTTTCGCGCCCTGTTCAGACACCTGTCCGAGCAGGCACAGGACTGAGGCCCGATCGACATGCCTGGACTTGAGTCAGAACCCCGCCCGACGAACCCCGCGGCGCCCGCCGCGGCCGAAACACTGACGGCCGGGTCGAGAAAACGCGACGGCACCATCCTCTATGCCAACACCCGCGGGGGGCCCCACGACAGCCCCGAAACCCTGGGCGTGCTGCTCGTGAACCTGGGGACGCCGGACGCCCCCACGGTCCCGGCCGTGCGCCGCTATCTGGCCGAGTTCCTGTGGGACCCGCGGGTGGTGGAACTGCCGCGCCCCCTCTGGTGGCTGATCCTGCACGGGATCATCCTGCGGGCGCGCCCGCCGCGCACGGCCCGGAACTACCAGGCGGTCTGGACCCCGGAGGGCTCACCGCTGATGGTGATCTCAAAACGCCTGGCCGCGGCCATGCAGACGGCGCTCGCCGCCCGCTTCGCCGCGCCGGTCAAGGTCGTGCTCGGCATGCGCTACGGCAACCCGTCGATCCCGAGCGCGCTCGCGCAACTGCGCGCCGCCCATGCCCGGCGCATCCTGGTATTGCCGCTCTATCCGCAATATTCGGCCACCACCACCGCCTCCACCTTCGACGCGGTGACGGCGGAACTGCGCACCTGGCGCTGGCTGCCGGAGCTGCGCTTCGTCAACCAGTATCACGACGACCCCGGCTATATCGCCGCCCTGGCTGCCAGCATCCGCAGCTACTGGGCCGCGCACGGGGAGCCCGAGCGGCTGCTGTTCTCCTTTCACGGCATCCCCAAGGACTATTTTCTCAACGGTGACCCCTACTACTGCCAGTGCCAGAAGACCGCCCGCCTGGTAGTCGAGGACTTGGGTCTGGCCAAGGAACGCTGGCTGCTGTCCTTCCAGTCGCGCTTCGGCCTGCAGGAATGGCTCAAGCCCTATACGGACGAGACCCTCAAGGAGTGGGCCGCCACGGGGGTGCGCTCGGTGCACGTCATCTCGCCGGGGTTCGCGGCCGACTGTCTGGAGACCATCGAGGAGATCTCGGTGGAGAATCGGGACTATTTTCTGGAGTCCGGCGGCCAGTCCTACGGCTACATCCCCTGCCTCAACGACGGACCCGAGCACATCGCGGGCCTTGCGGGCCTGATCGAGCGTCACTGCGCCGGCTGGCCGGAGTCCGCGCCGCTCGCCGACAGCCCGGATCTCAACACCCGCCGGGAGCGGGCGCGGGAGTTGGGGGCGGCGGCCTAGACAGGAGCCGGGGCGTCCCGCCCCGGGTCTCTTGCCGACGGGGGCGGGACGCCCCCGCTCCTCTCAGCGACGCCCGAAGAGCCGCCCGAAGATGCCCCCCTGCCCCGCCGCCGGTGCCGGCTTGGCCGCCGCCGGGGCCAGCCCGGCACGCTCGGCCTCCTCGCTCGCGGCCCAGCGCCCGGTAAGCGACTGCCAGTCGGCGTCCGACAGGTCCCGGCCCCAGAGCCGGATCGTCTTATCCGCGCTGCCGCAGACCAGGAAGCGTCCGTCCGGGGTGTATTCCAGGCTGTAGACGTCCGCCCCGAACCCGGTGAAGCGCCCTAGCTGGGTACCGCTCGCCGTATCCCACAAGCACACGGTCCGGTCCGCGCTCGCGGTGGCGAAGGTACCGCCGTCCGGGCTGAAGACCGCCGACCACACCGGGTAGCGGTGCTCGTTGCGCTCCATCAGCAGTGTCCCGCTGGCCAGGTCCCAGATGCCGACCGAGCCGTCCACATTGGTCAGCAGCACCCGCTTGCCGTCGCCCGTGAAGCGCACGCTGTTGATCCCGTTGTGGACCACCGCCACCCGCCCGACCTCGGCGCCGCTGCGCACATCCCACAGGATCAGGTTGCAGTCGCGGCTGCCGGAGGCCAGCAGGCGCCCGTCCGGGCTGAAGGCGACCCCCTGCACATACTGGTTGTGGCCCTCGATGTGGTGGACCCGCTCCCCCTGCACCGTCCAGATCGCGACGGTCCCATCCTCGCTGCCCGAGGCGAGCAAGTCCCCCTGGGGCTGGAAATCGACACCGTAGATCAGGCTCGTGTGCCCGCTCTGGCTCCACAGCGCCCGACCCTCCAGCGAGTCCCAGACCCGCACCACCGCGTCGGTCCCGCCGGAGGCCAGCAGCCGCCCGTCCGGGTGGAACGCGACCGAGTAGACCCGCCCCTCATGCCCGTTGAGCGTATGCAGGGTGCGCCCCTCCTGCAGGTCCATCACCCGCACCGCGCTGTCCCAACTCGCCGTCGCGACGCGCCCGCCGTCGGGGCTCAGATCCAGCCCATAAATGGTATCGGTCGCGCCGGGACGCGCCACAAAGCGCCAAGTGTCTGACATCGCAAAATCCTCTGACTGGGGTCACAGTGACCGGGGGGCGCCCCCGGCGCCGGGACACCGGTCGCCGGGGTGCGCCCGGGGTAACCGCCAATCTTAGGTGAATCGCGGCGCCGTGGCGCGGGCAATTGCGAGGCCGACGCCCCCCGAAGGCACAATCCGCCAAGGAGGCACACCGCGCCCCCTGGAGTCCAAGGCTTCAGCCTTGGCGCCACATCCCGTGACGCCCGCGTACCGAGACACTGACACTGCACGCAAGACTGCCCGGACCCTGAGACGCCGTAGGGTCCGCTGCGCGGACCAGCGACCGCCCGTCCAGCAGGGGGGCCGGAGTTATGATCAAGGCCCTCGTAAGGGCCTTCAGCCCTGAAACGGCGCGGTTCTACGAGGCGGTCGAAGGCTGCCTCTCGGTCGACCTGAGCGACCTACCCACTTGCGCGACCGATAGAGACTCGCGCGGCGTCAGCCATGGCGGAGAATGGCGGCCTTTCAGGTGCGCAGGGCCGCTGCACAAGCGGCCTCAATCATCGTCCCAACCGGCAGCCATCTTCTGGAGTCCAAGGCTTCAGCCTTGGTCCTGCCCATCCAAGGCTGAAGCCTTGGACTCCGTCAGGGAACTGGCCGGAACGATGATCGAGGCCGCACAAGCGCTCTCGATCATCGCGTCGGACAGGTAATAGCCAGCCCGTCTCAGATCCAGCAACGGTCGGTCAGCAAATCGAGCCGCCCCACCAACGAGAGGGCGACCAGCGGACCGGCGTTGATCACCGCGCTTTCCGCCGGCATCAGACGAACTCTTCCGCGAGATCGTCACCCTTCAAATCGACCAATGGGACCCCGGCGCGGCTTGCCGTCAACAGAAATTCGACGCGACCCATGCCGCACAATCGGCCAGCCTTGTCCGAGGAAATGCGGCCCAACTCGAAGAGCTTGAGTGCACGCAGGAAGCGCGCCTCGTCGGCGAAATTATCCGCCAACTCGGCTGGTGAGGGTAGTCCCTTTACCGGAAGCTCAATCGTCAAGGTGTTCATTTGACTCTCCTCATCATCCCGGCCTCCGTTGCACATCCGCTTTGCGCTTGGCGGCCAGGGAAATCAGAATGCTGTCCCCGGACTTCCGAACTTGAGTCCCGTTGAGAATAGAAATAGTTCAGTCTCCATCGCGTAGCCGATATTTGGCGCGGACGATAAATGGATGCCGTTTGACAAGTCTAGCCTCCGACATCTCCCCATACAAGACAGGGAAGTCACGATTGCCAGCCACCGCCGCTTGGATTCTATCGAAATCACGCTCTCGCGCTTCGTTCCCGGTTACCCTGATTACCTGTCGACGACCAGCGATAGGAATGTGAAGCAACATAGAGCCACGGACATGACTGCCGCGAAAGAAAGTTCGCATGTCGGGATCGACAGGAGCCCATCGTTGCTCGCCAGGTTCCATCTCAATCTCAACCCGGGGTTTCTCCGAAAAAAGCACCTCAGTCGCACTGGACACAGCGTTAATGAAGATAACAGCTTGGGTTGTCACTGCCGCACCCGGTGCTCCGGAGGCGGCTAACACCGGCACGCCGCTTGATTCTACAATATTGAAGTCTGCCGCACTCCATGCAGCAGTCGTCCCGGCCTGCCCCGCATTTGGATTCAGGGCTGTCAGGTTTAGGCCTGTGAGCTTGCCCGCATACGCCGCATTCGGCGTAGCTCTTTGCCATCCGTGACGAAGCGCTCCTGTTGAGTATAAAAACAATCGAACCTGCGCTGGAGCCGCAATCAGCTCATCAAAATCAGCGGAGTCTAAGCAGAGGTGAATACGCCAAGGCAACGCAATTCGCGGTATAGGGTCCCCTTCCGCGTGAATCACCAAGATGTTGTTGCGCTCGACCCCGCTAGGCGCTGGTGTATCCGGATCGTAGAGCGTAGCCTCATTCCGGCAAGCTTTCAGATGTCGTAGGGCATCGACAAACGGCTTTTCCTCGGTAGACCCATGCAGCAACACTGCTGCCTCGCAATTTCCGCCTTGCGTTGCGTTTCCGGTCAGGTTGTGGCTACCCGTCCACAGCCAACATTCTCGACCAGATCGAGCATAGATTACCTTTGAATGCATCAACGCTGCACCAGCCTTCTTCTCCCAAGGCGCCAGCGCTCCCCAATGGACGAAGAGACTTGCAGGTATCAAGGGATGGAGCGTTGCGAGCTGATCATAGTCGGTTGGTGGTGCTGCTGAGACCACGACAAACGAGTCCGTCGTTTTCAGGCGGCTCGTTTGGCGTTTAAGAAGCGCAACACCTGCGGCCGTGCAAAACGCTGAAGCGATGGCCAGTTGGTCGGTGCCCTTGTTCATTACCTGCTCCATGGCAGACCGAGCCCCTTTACGGGGATCCTCGGCAAAGAAATCAACGTCCATAGCCGTAACCTATCTTACGCATGAAGTCTGTAGCCGGGGGCTGGCTATACTCTTGCCTTTGAAACGACGGGAAACGGTATATGAAAACCATTGCCGCTAGCATCAAGGGCGCAAATCCGCCGGCCACAGAAAATACGGCCCAAACTTCCCGGACACCCTCAATTCCCCTCCCGCCGCCTTACCCTTGGCGGTGAGCTTCAAATCCTCCCCATCCCGCTCGACCAACCCCGCACGGATAAGTTTGTCGCCCAGTTCCCCGGTCCGCATCCCAAGCGCCTTGGCGAGCTTGGACGTGGTGAGCTTCTCGAACCCGTTTTCATCCGCGGCACCGGCAGCCGGTTCGCGTCCCTCATCCTTCGGCTGCTCGACCTTCTCGGCCGAGAGTCTGACCTCTTCGCTGACCCGGATCAGGCGCTGGGCCTCTTCGTAGGTCTCGCGGTACAGGTCCGACTCCTGGTCGCGCTCGACGAAGACGCCCATCTCGTTGTTGTTCACCTGACTGAAATCGTAAAGATTCATCGAGGTGATGATGGCGGAGCGCTCGTTCAGATAGCACTTGGCATGGAGGTTCTGGCAGAAGCTGGTGCGTACGAAAGCGAGCGAGCGCAGCCAGTTGATCTCATGGGGCGCCAGTTCGCTCTTGCCGTAGACGATCCGCACGTCGATCTTCATGCGGTCCTTGTCTTCGAGCAGTTCGCGGATGCGGTCGTTGAACTTGAGGAAGGGGCTGATGATGATCAGCCGCTCCCGGGCGGCCTTGATCAGCTCTTCCAGAAAGTAGTTGGTCGCACTGGTGTTGAGAAACTTGGCCATGGGTCAGGGTCCTTGCCTCGGGGAAGGGGGCGCGGCTGTGGGCGACCGTGGGACGGCCGACTTAGGGCGATTATCGGCAATCTGGTGCTGGTTGTCTGCCGTCTCGTTCAAGGGCAGGGATGCGGCCCGCGAAAGGCAGGCAGGACGCCGCGGAGAGTATTCCGACTTTCACGGCAACCGGCCCCGGATTGCCCGTTTGGCACTTTCCCAGTCAGTGAATTGCTCCGTGCCTTGCGCAATGTCGGCCGCTCGTTGCGCCAGTATGTCGGCGTGCCAGGATGGCGATTCCAAGTCGTCCGCCCGATGACAAAGGTCGTCCCACAGCGATTCCATCACCTGGATCTTTTCCTCCACCGAAAGGGCGGCGAGCGGTAGTTCGATCATCGTTGTCTTCTCCGGTTGTGAGTCCTCCCGGGGCGATCGGTCCCGGAGGACTATTGATACCCGATCGCACTTCAACAGTCCAGCGTCTCGGCTGGACCTGGGAACGAGAGGCAAACCGTCGGTCGCACGTCGTCTGGCTTGACGGCATCGACGCTGGGGGCGGCCCAGGAGCCCGATGAGTCCTGACAGGTCCGCGCGGGCCTCGTCGCGGCGGGACGCCGCTCCCACAGGGGGCGGCGCGCGGCGCTCAGGCGCCCTTGGCGGTGAACCGCGGCAGGCCGATGTCCCAGCGGATGGCGGCTACCCGCAGCAGGAAGATGCCGGAGCCGGCGAGCAGGGCGGCGATGCGTCCGTCGAGCCCCAGGGCCAGCAGGGCGATGAGGGCGAGTGCGCCGGCCCAGGCGGCGGTGGCGTAGAGGGTGCCCTGGAAGACCAGGGGCTCCTCGTTGCACAGGACGTCGCGCAGGATGCCGCCAACCACGCCGGTGACGACGCCCATGACGCTCGCGACCAGCCAGGGGGCGCCGCAGACCAGGGCCGCCTTGGTGCCGGCGACGCTGAATAGTGCGAGCCCGGCGGCGTCCGGGATCAGGAAGAGGCGGGCCGGGAGTACGAAGACTCGGGCGAGGAAGAAGGTCACCAGGGCGGCGCTCACGGCACAGATGAGGTAGGTCTGGTCGCCGACCCAGAAGACGGGGCGCGCGAGCAGGAGATCGCGTACCGAGCCACCGCCCAGGGCGGCGGCCACGGCGATGAGCACGGTGCCGAACAGGTCGAAGCGCTTGCGCCCGGCCTCCAGCACCCCGGCCGCGGCCATCAGGACCACGGCGCTCTGGCCGATCCAGTACATCAGGGTGTCGAGACTGGGTGGCATGCGAGGGCTGGACTCAGGGGGCAGCGTAGTCTTCGAGCAGGCGGTCGTAGGCGTCGAAGCCGAGGATGACACGCAGGGTCGCGAAGTCGGTCTGGTGCGGCGGCATCTGCCCGGCGGCCAGCCCGGCCAGGGCCTCGCGCATAGCAGCGACGGCGACCGCGAGCAGGGTCAGCGGATAGGCGGCGATGCGATAGCCGAGCTCAGCCAGACGCGCCGGGGGCAGGACGGGCGTGAGGCCGCCTTCGAGCATATTGGCCATGTGCACCCCGGGGACCTGCCGACAGCAGCGGGCCATCTCGGCCTCATCGCGCGGGGCCTCCAGGAACAGGAGGTCGGCGCCCAGGTCGGCGAAGGCGGCCAGGCGCCAGAGGGCCTCCTCCAGACCCAGGGCACTGCGGGCGTCGGTGCGGGCCATGATCAGGGTGCCGGCCCCCGCGTCCCGGGCGTCGACCGCGGCGCGCACCCGGGCCAGGGCCTCGGCGCGCCCGACCACCTCTTTGACGCCGGTATGTCCGCAGCGCTTGGGGGCCGCCTGGTCTTCGATCATGACCCCGGCGAAGCCGGCCAGGCCGAACTGCGTGACGCTCCGACGCACATTGGCCGGGTTGCCGTGGCCGGTGTCGCCGTCGGCGATGACCGGGATCGCGACCGCCTGGCAGATGGCCCGGCCCTGGTCCAGCATCTCGGTCACGGTGATCAGGCCCGTGTCCGGCAGGGCCAGGCGCGCCGCGGAGACCGCGAAGCCGCTCATGAAGCTGAGCGCAAAGCCGGACTGCTCGATCAGGCGGGCGGACAGGGCGTCGAAGCAGCAGGGCATGGTGAGACAGCCCTCCCCCGCCAGCAGGGTACGCAAGCGCGCGGGGGCGGAACCGGAGGAATCGCCAGGGAACGGCACGGGGAAGGACATGGGGCTTGGGGGTCGCTCGGCTTGGATGGAGCGATTGTCCTGCACGGCGTACTGGTCCGCAAATGGGACCGTGTGCCGATCACTCGAGGCTTGATCCGTAGGCTGGGTAGAGCGCAGCGAAACCCAGCATTCAGCGCCTTAGCCGCACGCGAGGGATGGGTTTCGCTGCGCTCTACCCAGCCTACAGGAAAGATGCGCAAGAGCACGGCCGGTCGGCCGCGCTCGGCAACGGGTCAGTCCTGGACCCAGTCGGCGAAGTTGTCGACATTCTTCTCCTCACCGTCGGCATAGCCGGCCTCGTAGGCCTCCGTCAGGCGTTGGTCTTCGCGTTTGGGGTTCTGCAGGAAGCCGCACTGCCAGCCCTGGATGTACTCGTCAGCGACGCCCGCCTGCTCCATCTTGGTTACGGCGTCGTAGTAGAACTGATTCATCTGCGGTCTCCGAGCGTTTGGTTGTGTGGTGTTTGGATCGCGGGTCGCGACCGTCGCCCCGCGGCGCAGTCGGGCCGCGGGCTGGTCCTCTGCGGTCTCGCCGGTCGGTCGCGGGGCGTGCCTTGCCGGGTAGGCGGCCAGACCCGGGAGCCTGGCCAAGAGACTAAAATAAGAATACAGCGGTTTTCTAATAGAAGACAAGCCGGGGGAGCGTGGCGGGGGTTCGGCGGGGCCGGCCGTGATCGGCGCGCCGGCCAGCGACCACCCTCTGGAGTCCAAGGCTTCAGCCTTGGTCCTGTCCATCCAAGGCTGAAGCCTTGGACTCCGGCCCGGGGCGGCCGCAAGGATGATCAAGGCTGGCGGGGCCTAAGGGAGCGGGCACGCCGGGGCGGGTGTCGCGCCCGGGCGGCCCTTCAGGATCCCGGGTCGGCGCCCTGCGTTCCCGCTCACCGGCTTGGATTGGCCGGGATGCGGCGCATATCCCCCTTAATTGCGCACTTACGCACCCCGTCTCGTCCATAATGCCCGCCATTCATGTCCGCCGCCGTGCGGGCCGGACCCTGATCGGCGGGCGAGCCTCTCAGTCGACCATGAACTACAACACCAAGACCACCGCGTGGCGCCGGGCGGCGCTGCACCTGAGCCTCGCGGGCGCGTTGACCCTGGGCGCCGCGCCCTGGGCGCCCGTCGGGGCCGGCCAGTTCAACCTCCCGGACATGGGCGACTCCTCGGACGCGCTCATCAGCAGCGGGGCGGAGATCCGCCTGGGCCGGGCCTTCATGCGCCATGTGCGCGCGACCCTGCCGGTCTCGGACGATCCCCTGATCACCGCCTATCTGGAATCGCTCGGCAACGAACTGGTGGCCGCGGACAAGAGCGCCAAGGGCAGCTTCGACTTCTTCCTGATCGATCAGCCGGTGGTCAACGCCTTCGCCGGACCGGGCGGCCACGTCGGCATCTACGCGGGCCTGATCCTGGCCGCCCAGAGCGAGGACGAGTTGGCCGCCGTGATAGCCCACGAGATCGCCCACATCACCCAGCACCACCTGATGCGCGGCTACGAGGACCAGAGCAAGTTCAACATCCCCACCATGGCACTGATGATCGCGGCCGCCATCCTCGCCACCCAGGCCGGGTCCGGGGACGCGGGGATGGCCGCCCTGGCCGGCATCCAGGCGGCGGCCATCCAGCGGCAGATCAATGTCATCCGCGAGGATGAGAAGGAGGCGGACCGCATCGGCATCGCCACCCTGGCCAACGCCCGGCGCGATCCCTACGCCATGGCGGCCTTCTTCGAGCGCCTCTCCAAGACCAGCCGACTCTACGAGAACAATGCGCCGGAGTTCCTGCGCACCCACCCGGTGAACAGCAACCGCATCGGCGACGCCCTGGGCCGGGCGGCCGAGTACGGGGTCCGCCAGCGCCCCGACAGCCTGCGCTTCCTGCTGGCGCGCGCCCGCCTGCGCGAGGCGTCCTATGACCGTCCGGAAAAGTCGCTGGCAGCCTTCAAGGCGTCGCTGCGGGAGGGCCGCTTCAGCAACGAGTCCGCGGAGCGTTACGGTTACACCCTGGCCCTGCTGCGTTCGGGCCAGCTCGACGAGGCCAAGGCCGAGGCGTCCCGGCTGCTCGCGGGACAACCGAGCCTGGCCGAGTTCATCGTGCTGGATGCCCGCATCGACCTGAAGCAGGGCCGCACCGACGCGGCCCTGGCCCACCTGCGCGAGGCGGTCGGCCTGTACCCCGGCAACTGGCCGCTGCGCGTCGCCTACGCCGAGGCCCTGACGAGCGCCGGGCAGCCCCGCAAGGCGATGGAGCAGCTCAAGGCGGTCGCGGCGGTGCGCCCCGGCAACGCCATGGTGCTCGACCTCTTGGGCCAGGTCGCCATCAAGTCGGGCGATAAGGGGGCGAGTCTGCGCTATCGCGCCGAGAAGCTCTATGCCGAGGGCGACCTGGAGCCGGCCATCAAGCAACTGGAGTTCGCCCTGCGCCAGCGTGACCTCGACTACTACGAGGCGGCGCAGATCCAGGTCCTGCTGGAGAGTTGGAAGGAGGAGGAGCGGGCGCAGAAGAAACGCGGGCGCGACCCCTTCGGGCTCAACGCCGCAGGCGCTGCCGACGGACCCAAGACACTCATCGATATTCGCAGAGGAGCAAAGTGAATGATTGACGACACCCGCAGGACCCTCCTCAAAGGCTCCCTGGCCGTCGGCCCCGTCGGCGCCGCGCTCGCGCTGGCCCCGGGGCTGCTCTTGGCGGACTGGAACCAGGCCGCCTTCGCGTCCCAGGACCTGGGCTCGGCCCTCAAGGCCCTGCTGGGCAGCGGCGCCCCCGAGACCAATGACGAGGTCCGTATCAAGGCCCCGGACCTCGCCGAGAACGGCGCCGTGGTCCCGGTGACGGTGGAGACCAGCCTGGAGAACGTCACCACCATCGCCATCGTCGCCGCCGGCAACGAGCGCCCCCTGGTCGCCTCCTTCGTCCTGGGTCCCGCCGCCCTGCCCTACGTCTCGACGCGCGTCAAGATGGCCAAGACGGCGGACCTGATTGCGGTGGTGAAGCAGGACGAGCGGTTGTTCAGTAACACCAAGACCGTCAAGGTCACCATCGGCGGCTGCGGCGGCTGAGCGCGCGACCCCCATCATTCATGTCTCCCGAGGTCAGCGAACATGTCCGATATCAAGGTGCGGGCCAAGCTCGAAGGCACCGAAACGGTGGTCAAGTGCCTGATCAGCCACCCCATGGAGAACGGTCTGCGCAAGGACGCCAAGACCGGCGAACTGGTGCCGGCCCACTTCATCGAGGAAGTCGTCTGCAAGTGGAAGGGCGAGGTGGTACTCACCGCCTCCTGGAGCGGCGGCGTCTCCAAGAACCCCTACCTGTCCTTCAAGTTCCTGGGCGGCGCGGTCGGCGACCCGGTGGAGATCACCTGGAAGGACAATCTGGGCCAGAGCCAGAGCGAAACCGCCCCGATCAGTTGATAGAGCCTTCGCACCTGACCTCCGGACAGGCCCCTGGTGCAGGGGCGGGGGCGGGTTTGAAACCCGCCCCTACATCCGGCTATCACGTCCGCGGGCTATAATGGCGCCACCTTTCGCATCGAGCCCAAGTCGTCCCATGCCGCCTCTGAACCGCCGGATCTCCGCCCTCACCCTGATCCCGGGCGCCCTCTTCGGCGCCGTTACCCACGCCGCCGCCCCGGTGCAGCCGGTGGCGCTTCCACCCGGACCGCCCGTGACCGATTTCAGCACCCTGTTCAACGAGGCCTTCTTTCTCAAACTCGGCTTCTCTTTCATGGTCGGCCTGGCGGTGGGCTATGCACTGAAGATCGCCTTCAAGCTCGCGCTGGTGATGATCGGCGTGATCCTGATCGGCATCTTCGCGCTGCAATACGCCGGCATCGCACACGTCGACTGGTCCGGGATGGAGGGCCAGTACGACACCTGGGCCAGTTGGCTGTCGCTCAATGGCGGCGCCTTCCTGGACTTCATCGGCCACAACCTCTCGAACTCCGCGTCCTTCATCGCCGGGTTGGCCTTGGGGCTCAAGATCTAGCGAGGCTCCTCAGGCCGGCGAGTCGGCGGCCACAAAGTTGCGCATCAACGACGGTGCCGGCTGGTTGTAATTGGACAGCAGTCCCGACGCTATATCGGGGTGGGCGACCTGGTGATCCGGCGGGCCAGGACCCAAGTTCGGGGGTAACACCCGCACGAGGTCTCAAATATGCCTGCCGCCCCCGCCCACGCCGGTTCACTGCGCGAGTCGCTGCGCTACCTGAACTGGGTCTACAACCCCTTCCAGTCACTGGACGTGTCCCAGGTCTATGACCTGCTGTCCACCCGCGCGCCCACCGGGCGCGGTCTCTGGCTCAACCTGGGCTATTGGCGCGACGCCCGGACGCTCGACGACGCCTGCGTCGCCATGGCCGACCTGCTGGCCGAGCGCGCCGACATGACGGACGCGGACGCGGTACTGGACGTGGGCTTCGGCTTTGCCGATCAGGATATCCGCTGGGCCCAGACGCGGGCGCCGCGGTCCATCACCGGGCTCAACATCACCGCCTCCCAGGTCGCCGTCGCCCGCGCCCGGGTCGCGGACCTGGGACTCTGCGAGCGGATCGACCTGCGCGAGGGCTCGGCCACCGCGATGCCTCTGCCGGACGCCGCCTTCGACGTGGTGACGGCACTCGAATGCGCCTTCCACTTCCGCACCCGCGAGCGCTTCTTCGCCGAGGCCTTCCGGGTGCTGCGCCCGGGCGGGCGCCTGGTGGTCGCCGACATCCTGCCCATGCCGACGGCAAGCGGCTGGGGGGCGCGCCTCCAGCAACGCGTGTCTTGGACCCTGGTCGCCGGCAAGTTTCCAATTCCGAAGGAGAATATCTACACGCGGCAAGAGTATGCCGGGCGGCTCGCGGCCTGCGGATTCACCGGGGTGCGGGTGGACTCCATCCGCGACGAGGTCTATGCGCCCCTGCACCGCTGTCTGGCCCAGGACCCGGCGCCGATCGCGCGGCTGCACCCCCTGATGCGGCTGCCGGCGCGCGTGACCCTGTCCATGGATGCGGCGGGCATCTATCGGGGGCTGGACTACGTCCTGGCGGTCGCACACAAACCGGGATGATGGCCGCTCAGCCGGGGGCCTGGTCGTGCCCCGTCACCCCATCGTCGCGGTAATGCGGATCGGTCCAGCACTTGGGGATGGGCTCGTCCGAGCAGAAGGCCAGATCGCCCTTATCGAAGCTCTCCGGGTCCTGCGCCTCATCGCCATAGTGATAGCGCCCGATCACGGTCCCGCGCAGCGGGTTGAACAGATCCCGCAGGCTCAGGACTTCGACCATCTTGCCGGACATTGAGTGTTTTAGAAACATCGTCTTACCTCGGTGGCTGTCGGCGTATTCCGGGTCCCCTGCAGTATGGCACCGTCGGCGCGGCACGCCAACGGACAAAGCGAGGCCACCCGTAGGGTCCGCTGTGCGGACCGGCGGCCTCGCGCCTCGCAACCCTCGCAGCCATGGCCGAAGTGGGCAGCGGTCCGCACAGCGGACCCTACCCTCGCTCGGCGGGTGTCAGGGCCTTGATGGACAGCGCGTGCAGCTCCCCGCTCGCGAGCTGCTCGCGCACCGTATCCATCACCAGGCGCTGTTTCTTGAGCGGCGTCAGCCCCGCGAAGGCCGGGCTCACCACCACCGCCTCGAAGTGACTGCCGTCACCCGTCACCTGCACCGCCGCGTCCGGCATACCGGCCCGGATCAGGGTTGCGATTGCTTCAGTCTCCACGTTTCACCCCTTTGTTCGGTTCGGCTGCGCGCTGCGCAACCGAGAATTTCAAAGATCGATGCGGGAAGATGGTTCCCCGGCAGCGGGACTACCGCCCGCCGGCGCCCGTTCCGCGGCTCGGCGTCCAGTGTAACCAGACGGGACGCGCGGCGCCCGCACGGCATTCCCACGCTGGAGTTGAGCAACGAGAGACGAGCGACCCGCGCCGGGCTTAACGTAACGGCATTGGGGTGGAACCTGGCATCCCAAGTATGATCCTTTTTACTTTCGTCATACAATGCGCCCACGGCCTGCGTGATGAAGAGCACCGAACAATGCACATTACTGATGGTCACCTGAGCCCCTTGACCCGCGCGGGCGCTGCTGCGGTCGCGGTAGTCGCGGCGTTCCCGTTCGTAATCATAGCCAATCCATGACGACGGGCGCCCGCTAAAGACCATGGGGGAGCAATCGTTTCTGCGCGGTGGTCATCCTCGGGGGCGGGGGGATTTTCTGGAGCGACTGCTGCGCGGCCTGCTGGACGCGATGGATCATGCGGCCGACGCCGAGCGGCTCGCCGCGGCTCCCGGTTTGCTTCAGCGCCTCGACCCGCGGCTCAAGACCCTCGGGCTGCTGTCGCTCGTCGTGACCGCGGTCTTCGTGAAGTCGCTGGTCGCCCTGGCCTTGCTCTTCGCCTGCGCGACCGCCCTGGCCCTGGCCTCGGGGATCACCCTGCGGCGCTTGGCCCGTCAGGTCTGGATCGGCGTATTCCTGTTCACGGGGGTGCTTGCGATTCCGGCCATCGTGCTGGTCCCCGGCGACGCCGTGGCCGTGGTGCCGTTGCTGGACTGGACCATCACCCGGCAGGGGCTGCGGGGTGCGGCCTTCCTGATCGGACGCGCACAGACGGCGGCGACCTTCGCCCTGTTGGTGGTGCTGACCACGCCCTGGCCGCAGGTGCTCAAGGCGCTGCGCAGTCTGGGCGTGCCGCTGATACTGGTCGCGATCCTCGGTATGACCCATCGCTATATCTTCGTGCTGCTCGAGAGCAGCGTGCAACTGTTCGAGGCCAAGCGCAGTCGGGTCATGGGTCCGCTGCCCGGCCCGCAGCGCCGACGGCTGGCCATGACCAGTGTCGTGGTCTTGCTCGAGCGGTCGTTACAGCTCGCCACGGAGGTCCATCTGGCGATGATCGCGCGCGGCTATCGCGGTGAGGTGCACCTGCTCGATGAGTTGCGCACCCGCCCCCGGGATTGGCTGGCCCTGGCCGGCTTGCTGAGCATCGCGGCAGTCGCCATCGGCTGGCCCTGGCTGCCCGCGATCGGTGACGGCGGCTGATGCCAGCCGCTGCTGCGCATCCGCAAGCCGCGGCGGCGTTCGAGCTGGTCGAGGTGCACTACGCCTATCAGGACATCCCCGCCTTGAATGGGGTGAGCCTGCGCATTCCGACCGGTCAGTGCATCGCCCTGTTGGGCGCCAACGGCTCCGGCAAGTCGACGCTGCTGCGGCTGCTCGCGGCACTGTGCTTTCCCGACCGCGGGCGCCTTGCCGCGTTCGGCGAGGACCTGTCCGATGAGCGGATGCAGCAGGAGGCGCTCGCCTATGCCTTTCGCCGTCGGGTCGGTCTGGTGTTCCAGAATCCCGAGGTGCAACTCTTCAATCCGACCGTCTTCGACGAACTGGCCTTCGGGCCGCTGCAACTGGGTTGGACCAGAGAGGAAATCCTGCGGTGCGTGGACGCGATGCTCGCCGAGTTTGCGCTTGTGGACTTAAGGCACCGCTCGCCGCACCGGCTCTCGGGCGGCGAGAAGAAGCGGGTCGCGCTGGCATGCGTGCTCATCACCAGGCCCGAGGTGCTGTTGCTGGACGAACCCACGGCCGCGCTGGACCCGCGCAGTCAGGGTGAGGTCGTGCGCTTCCTCGCCGACTGCCGCGGTACCGGCCGCACTGTTGTCACGGCGACCCACAACCTCGATATCGTGGCCGAGATCGCCGACTACTGCTTCGTGCTCCAGGCCGGACGCCTGGTGGCACAAGGCACGCCAACCGACATCCTGGGCGATGGTGCCTTGCTGCGTGCCACACAGTTGCTGCATGCGCACTGGCACGTCCATGCCGACGGTCTCGCCCACACGCACGACCATCGGCATCACGTCGCCGCCGGAGAACCCTTATGAGCAAGCCCATCATCGCCGTCACCCTGGGCGATCCGGCCGGGGTCGGCCCCGAGATCCTGGTCCGCGCCCTCGCCGACCCGCGCGTCGAGGAGGCCGTCCGCTGCCTGGTCTACGGCGACGCCCGGGTGGTCGAAAAGGCGGTCCGGGAGGCGCGCCTGGGACTTGCGGTCCGGGCCATCCACCGCGGGGACGAGGCGCGTTATGCGCCGGGGTCGATCGAGGTCATCGACTTCGCCAACGCCGACCCGGCGGCCTTCGTGCCGGGCCAGGTCCAGGCCCGCTGCGGGCAGGCCGCCTGGGACTATATCGAGGCGGCCGTGCAGGCGGCCCTGCGGGGTGAGGTCGCGGCGCTCGACACCGCCCCGATCAACAAGGAGTCGATCCAGGCGGCCGGCGTGCCCTATATCGGCCATACCGAGATGCTGGCGGCCCTGACCGGGGCCCATGACCCGCTGACGATGTTCGAGACGCTCGGCCTGCGGGTGTTTTTCTTAAGCCGCCATGTCTCGCTGCGCGACTCCTGCGCCCTGGTCACGCGGGCGCGGTTGCTCGACTACATCGCACGCTGTCATCAGGCCATGGACCAACTCGGTCTGGGCGGCGGCGAACTCGCGGTCGCGGGCCTCAACCCCCATTGCGGGGAGCACGGCCTGTTCGGCGATGAAGAGGTTCGGGAGGTGGCGCCGGCCGTCGCCGAGGCGCGGGCCCGGGGGTGGCGCGTCGCCGGCCCCATCGGCCCCGATTCGGTCTTCCATCAGGCCAAGACCGGGCGCTACGCGGCCGTCCTGGCGCTCTACCACGACCAGGGCCATATCGCCACCAAGACCCTGGACTTCGAGCGCACCATCTCACTGACCCTGGGGCTGCCCTTTCTGCGCCTGAGCGTCGACCACGGCACCGCCTTCGACATCGCCTGGCAGGGGACGGCGAGCCCGGTGGGCATGATCGAATCGCTGCTGGTGGCGGCGCGCTATGCGCCCGCCTATCGACAGACGCAACAGATGATACCTTGAGGCGCGACTGCCGATTCCAGTCGGGCCGGTGAGCAAAGGCCAAGAAACCCTAGGAAGAGCTGTTTAGCCGCAAATGAACGCAAATTGACGCAAATAATTACAACCTTGGCCTTGGCTGCCCGTTGACCGTCCGGGTGACGCCCGGGACGATGCCAACTATCCGATTTATTTGCGCTTATTTGCGTTCATTTGCGGCCGGATACTCTTTCTTCAGCTAAGGCGCCGGCCCGGACCGCGGGGGCTCGCGCCCCAGCGCCTCGCGCTGGGCCTTGAGCGTGCCCAGCCGCGCCCGCTGGGCCAGGAGGTTGTCGGTGTAGCCCTCGTAGGTCGAGGCGATCTGTTGATTCAACGACGCCTCCCAGGCGGCGGTGTCGGTCCCTTCGGTGCCCTGGGCCAATTGGTTGCGCAGGGCGGCGATGCGGGCATCACGCTCCGTCTCCTGGTTCGTGATCTGCTGCTCCAGGCTCAGGATCTCGCTATCGAGCACGTAGCCCTGCGCCACCGTCCCCGCCTGATACTCCCGCGCCGCGGCGGACTGGGCGGCGGCCCGCGCCTGGGCGGCATCCGGGCGGGAATAATCCACTTCCAGGGTCTGCTCGCGCCCGGCGCAGGGCTCATCGGAGAAGGTCACCTGCCCGCCCTGATGGCATTCATAGACCTGCACCGCGGCCTCCTCGGCCGCCGCGTCGAGACTCCAGGCTGCCGCCAGGCCGACCAGGCCGACCGCGAACAGCCTCAGGATTGAGATCGGGAAATGCATACTGACCTCCTTAACAAAGACTCACAGTCACCGAAAACGCTGCCGCCATCTTAGCTGCGCAATTGCGTTGATCTGCATGCCGACCCCAACGGGGTCGAACATACCAGCCCAGGGCAACGCCCTGGGAAAGTTTAATCGGCCTAGCCCTGAAAGGGCGTGACATAGTGGCGCAGACCTTTATGTCACGCCCTTTCAGGGCTAGGCTCACTCATACCTCATACCCAGGGCGTTGCCCTGGGCTGGTATGTGACGCCCCTTCGGGGCTTCAGCGGGGCGCAGGAAAATCCGTCCCTCAGTTGTACTCACTCGTTTTCATCTTCGGTTTCATCGTCCCGATCCGGCTGCGCCTCCACCACCCCCCGCAGAAACCGGAACAGCTTGCGCGGCGCCTCCAGGCGCCCGCGCTCGGTGTCACGCTTGGCGGCGCGTACCAGGGTGCGCAATTGCTGGCGGTCGGCGTCCGGATACTCGTCCAGGAACTCGCTCAAGGCGGCGTCGCCCTCGCCGATCAGGCGCTCGCGCCAGCGCTCCAACCGGTGGTGGCGGGCGGCGTCCGCGCGCTCGCGCTCCTGCGCCTGGTCCATCAGGGCGTGAACGGCGTGCATGTCCTCGCGCTCCAGCAGGTTGGCGATGCGCTTGTAGTGTCGGCCGCGGGCGCGAATGTCCTTGATGCGGGCCGTCTCCTCGATTGCCGCCCAGGTCACGGCGCTGAGCCGCAGCCGTTCCAGTTCGACCCGCGGCATGGCGGTCAGGCGCTCGGCCAGGGCCTGGAGCGCCTGGTGCTCGCGCTTGAAGTGGCTCTTGCTGGGGCCGGCGGGCGCTTCCTCCTCGTCTTGCAGGTGCGCGTCGGCGCCCTGGGGCGGACCGGGGTCGGTCGCGTCGCGGTCATCGCCGTCGTCCGTCTCCCAGGGGTCCGGGCGGTCCGGGTCATCGTCTAGGTGGTCGATTGCAGGTGCTCCAGGATCAGTTGGGGGGCGCGTTCCCCCCTATATTCATTGACATCCAACCGGTAGGCAAGGCGCACGCAGCCGCGCGCCTGCTCCAGCCGCTCACCGAGTCCGAAACCGATGGCGTCGAGAAAGGGGCCGCGCTCGGGCTTGAGCCGCAGCTTCAGGTGCCGCTCACCCACCAGGCGCGCCTGGACCACCTCGAACTCGCCGTCGAACAGGGGTTCGGGGAACCCCTTGCCCCAGGGTCCGCCCAGACGCAGGACCTCGGCGGTCTCCAGGTTCATGAGCCGCGCGGGCAGTTCACCGTCGGAGCGGATCTGGCGTACCACCGGGGCCTCGCCGAGCTGCTCGCGCACCGCCTCCCGGAAGGCGGCGCGGAAATCGGCCAGGGCCGCGGTGCGCAGGGTCAGCCCCGCCGCCATGGCGTGGCCGCCGAAGCGTTCGATGAGCCCGGGCCGCCGCCGATCCACCAAATCGATGGCGTCGCGGATGTTCAGGCCGTCCACCGAGCGGGCAGAGCCGCGCAGGACCCCCTCCCCGGCGTCCGCGAAGGCGATGCAGGGCCGATGATAGCGCTCCCGGATGCGGGCGGCGACGATCCCGGACACCCCCTGGTGCCAGCCCTTGCCATAGAGACAAAAGGCCGGCGGCAGGTCGTCACCGCGCAGTTGAATGCGCTCCACCAGGGTCTCGGCCTGCTCACGCATCGTGCCCTCGATCTCGCGGCGCTGCCGGTTGAGCCCGTCGAGCTGACCGGCCAGGTCCAGGGCACGGGCGGGCTCGTCGCACAGCAGGCACTCCACCCCGAGGGTCATCTCGGTGAGCCGCCCGGCGGCGTTGAGCCGGGGGCCGACGAAGAACCCGAGATCAGTCGCCGTGGCCCGCGCCGGGTCCCGCCCCGCCACCTGGAGCAGGGCGCGGATACCGGGCCGACAGCGGCCGGCACGGATACGCCGCAGCCCTTGCTCGACCAGGATGCGGTTGTTGCGATCGAGCGTCACCACGTCCGCCACCGTGCCCAGGGCCACCAGGTCCAGATACTCGGCCAGATTCGGCTCCGGTCGCGCGGCGCTGAACCAGCCCGCTGCCCGCAGTTGGGCGCGCAGGGCGACCAGCACATAAAAGACCACCCCGACCCCTGCCAGGTGCTTGCTCGGGAAACCGCAGCCGGGCTGGTTGGGGTTAACGATGGCCGCCGCCGCCGGCAGCACCGCCCCGGCCTGGTGGTGATCGGTGATCAGCACCGGGATGCCGAGTTGATTGGCGCGCTCCACCCCGGCGACACCGGCGATGCCGTTGTCCACGGTGATCAGGAGCTTAGGCGCGAGCGCCGCCGCCGCGTCCACCACCGGCGGGCTCAGACCGTAACCGTAGGCAAAGCGACTCGGTACCAGATAGGACACCGCGGGGGCGCCCAGGGCGCGCAACCCGAGCACGGCGAGCGCACTGCCGGTCGCCCCGTCCGCGTCATAGTCGCCGACCACCAGGATCGAGCCACCCGCGCCCAGGTTGGCGGCGAGCAGCGCCACCGCCGCCTCCAGTCCCGCCAGGGATTGATAGGGCGCAAGCCCGGCGAGCCCCAACTCCGACTCGGACTCCGCCTGGCCGCGGCAGGCATAAAGTTGGCGCAGCAGGTCCGCGGGGTTGGCGGGTGGAGCCGCAGTGGGATTGGTCGGGACGCGGTGGATCTGGGTTGGGGTCACTGGTTGGCTGAAGCTGTCGCGCAGGGGGTTGAGGGACTGGGTGACGGGAACCGGGGGCGAACCCGCGCACCGAACGATTGACCGCCGGGGGTAGCCTTGGCGGACCGGCGGTCGCCGGGCCTGACGCCGGGCGCACGAGTGGCGGCATCGTAACCGGATTTGCGGGGCGGCAGGAACTCGGGGCCCGAGTGGAAGCGGTGCGGACGACGCACCCGCGCTATCCTTGCGCCGGAATCGACGCGCGCGCCAGGGTTCCGGCCTCGCCCCGTCGGCCGACTGACCGAACCGGGGTGCCAGTGTCGCCGGCAGCCGCGCCCCGTCGCCGTTGCGCCCTTCATTCGGGACAGGTCCTGCGTGCGGTCCACCCCCGGGGAAAGTCATGCTGAAATTGGTCAAGCAACTCCATCAACTCTATCGTCGGCTCGTGCAATCCATCGTGGAGTCAGCAGAAGATGCCGAACCCAAGCTGCTGCTGTTCGGACTGTTCGGCGTTTTCGGCTTCCCCTTTTTTTATTTCGTTTGGAATTATCTGTTTCCTCAACCGTATGAAAACCTGGCCATCCGGATCGGCGGCATGTGCGTTGCCGCTCCCGCACTGATCATCAAGTATTGGCCACCGGCGGCGCGGCGTTACGTCCCCGGCTACTGGTGGTTCTCCATTTTGCTCTGTTCGCCGTTCTTTTTCACCTTCATGCTTCTGCACAATCAGGCCAACACGGTGTGGTCAGGTTCGTTGTTGGCGGGAATCGTGATGGTGTTCTTGATCTCCGACGTGCTCAATGCCATTTTAATGCTCTCCCTTGGCATCGGCGCCGCGTTCCTGGCATACTCCCTTACCAGTATCCAGCCCGTGCCCTGGCCCCAACTCGCTGAGCAATTTCCAGTCTACCTGTTCGCGGTCGTAACCACCAGCCTCTTCAATCGCGAACTCGCGCGGGAGAAGCGCGCAAAGATCGCTGCCGCCATCGCCCTCGGCAGCCATATCGCCCATGAACTGCGAACCCCATTGATGACGATCGAGGCTGCATCGCACATCGTCGGCGGCAAACTTCCGCGGCTGCTCGCGCTCGACGAGGCACAGGCAAGCGCCGACGACCATACACCGATTGGGGGCGCGGAGCGCGAACTATTGGCCGAGGCGCCGACGATGATCGGCCGGGAAGTCGAGCACGCCTTCATGATCATCGACCTGGCGCTTGCCAACGCCGGACTGCGCCCTTTTGGTGCCGATGAATCCCGGGCGGTGGACGCCATGACCCTGACCACTGAAGCCCTTGATCGGTATCCCTTCCGAGACCAGGCCCAACGGCAGTGGCTGCGGATTTCGCGGACGACGAGCGTGCCCATCCAGGTCATCCCGTTACTCTTCCACCATCTGGTTTTCAATCTATTGAAAAACAGCATCTATGCAATCCAGGCCGCCGGTCGTACCGACAGCGGCGAAATCAGGATCTGGGCCGTCCCTGGCCACCAGGTTCATTGTCTGCACTTTCGCGATAATGGGCAGGGGATCGCGCGCGACCTGCAGACTGCAATTTTCACAGCCTTTTTCTCCACCAAGACCAACGGCACCGGGCTCGGCCTGCACTTTTGTCAATCGGTGATGCGTCGTTTCGGCGGGGATATCCGCTGTCGTAGCGTTCCAGGCAAATTCACCGAGATGATTCTGCGGTTTCCCGCCCGGCCGTCGGCGGATTGACTGACCGGGCGGCGCCCGGTCGCCTTATGCCGCCTGGCGCAGCGCGGTCTCGCCCCCCGCTTCATCCCGCACTGCCTGGGCCACGGGCAAATGCCCTCCCGCCCCGGCCCCCGCCGGCTCCCGCTGCAGTGGCGTTCGGCGGCGGCCCTTGCGCCGCGTCGAAGCCCACTCCGCCAACCCCACCGCTGCGCGAATCTCACCGCAGACCGCCGTAATCCTCTCCAGATCATCATCGACCAGCGCCGCGTTTACCGACAGCCGGATACAGGCGCGATGCTTGGGTGTAGCCGGAGCGAAGAAGGGCGAACCATAGACCCCGCGCGCGTTCAGCGCCTGTCCCAGCCGCACCACACTCTGTTCGCTTCCGGCCTCCAGGGCGATGATTTGTGAGGCACTCGCCGAGACGTTGTAACCGAGCGCATCGAGGTTGGAGCGCAGGCGATCGGCGTTGCGGTGGAGACGGACCCGACGGTATTCATCCCGCTGCACGATGTCAATCGTCCTGGCAAAGCCAACCAACTCGTGGGGCATGACGGCACTTGAAAAGATACTCGGCGCGCTCGTAAACCTGAGGTACGGCGCCAGGCGCCGGGGGCAGGCCACCAGCCCCGCCCGCCCGCAGAACGCCTTCGCCAGACTGGCCGTGCGAAAATGCACCCGGTCCTGAAGGCCGAGTGCCACCACCAGGCCGGCACCACCGGGACCGTGGGTGCCTAACGAGTGTGATTCATCCGCAATCAAAATGCACCCAAACTCCTCGGCGGCATCCATTATCTCCGCAATTGGCCCCAGGCTGCCGTCAGTGCTGTAGACCGTTTCCATCAGAATAATGCCCGGCCCATATCTGCGCAACTGCCGTAGCAGATGTTCCACATCGCTGTGGCGAAATGGCCTGAGGTCGGCGCCCGCGATCATTACGCCCTGATACAGCGACGCATGGGCCATCTGGTCGATGTAAACCGGCAGTCCGGGGCAGGCCACAGCCTCCAGCAAACCGGTATTGGCTTGATAGCCGGACTGGAATAGGACAGCGCCCTCGGCATGGAGCAGATCGGCGAACTTTCGCTCCAGATCAAACTGCGGATTACCGGGATTCAGAAAGACCGCCGACATCATCTCCCCGTTCCCGCTTTCCACCAGTGCCTTTACCTGGGCATCGACGAGTTCAGGGTGGCGTCCGAGGGATAGGTAATCGTTTGATCTGAGATTGATGTCGCCCGGAGCGGGCGCTGGTCCGAGCACGAGCGAGCGGGCCGTGGTGTCGGCATAAGCCATCTCAGCCTCGAATCGATCGATACGTGCAGCAGTGAGGGGCGGGAGCGGGAAGGAACGCGAAAGAAGGCAACGGGGCGCTCTAGTCGTCATCGGGATGTCCTGTCGGTTGCGTGAATCGGAGCAACGGACAGGAGGTCAGCGGTTTCCCGCCCGGCTCCGGTGTGGACTGCCTCGCAGGCAGTGGTTGGAACCTTGGGACCGGGGCGGTGCGCCCAGGGCCCCGGACACAGTCTAGACAGGAAAGCGGCGCGGGGCACGCCTCGCGATCAGGTGCGCAGGCCTTTTTTTTCGAGCGACCCGCGCGGCGACCCGCGCGGCGGCTGTCGGCGCTCGACCGCGGACCCCGCGAAAGACAGGCGGGGCGAGCGACACGAGCCAGCCCGTCCGATGGTAAGATCCGCCCGACGAACGCCAAAAAGCGGGCCAATACCGTGTTGAACAACAAGAAATCCTTGCCGCACCTCAAGGGTCCGCCGACGCCGGACACCGGGTGCCTGCCGTTCTTTCACCCGACGCGAGTCGTGTTCGTCGATGATGATCCCAATTTTCTCAAATACTTCCCGCCGGGCCTGAACGCCAACTTCCCCATCTCGTGTTACGCATCGCCCGGGGCCTTGCTGACCGATATCGCCCGGGGCCGGTTGGAGACCCAGCTCCAGGTCGAGTGCTGGAGCAGTTACACGGGCCGCTTCGCTGACCCGCAGCTCGAG
The DNA here is from genome assembly GCF_002813775.1 of Candidatus Thiodictyon syntrophicum. Classification (NCBI taxonomy): domain Bacteria; kingdom Pseudomonadati; phylum Pseudomonadota; class Gammaproteobacteria; order Chromatiales; family Chromatiaceae; genus Thiodictyon; species Candidatus Thiodictyon syntrophicum. Next base: position 2,106,294 of record NZ_CP020370.1, on the reverse strand, counting down.
CAGATGCTGTCGCTGGACAAGACGATGCTGTTGATGCGGGTCTTTGGACGGCACCGTTTCAACCCTGTAAGTGTCATAGTGGTGGACTACGACATGCCGGAGATGGACGGCCTGGAACTATGCCGACGGCTCGCCCACCTGCCCTGCCGGAAAATCCTGCTGACCGGCCAGGCCAGCGAGGCGCACGCGGTCGCCGCCTTCAACGAGGACCTGATCGACTTCTTCCTGCCTAAGGGCGCCCGCAACTGCGTCAGCCTCCTGCGCGAGCGCATTGCGCGCTATCAGCGGGCCTTCATCGCCGACGCCTCCCGCCTGGTCCGCCAGGCCTTGCGTGCCGAGATTCTCATGGACTGGGAGGACCCGGGCTTCTGTGACCTCTTCGCCCACCTGTGCGAGGATTTGGACATCATCGAGTATTACGTGATTGCCGACCCGCTGGACGGCTTCATGCTGGTGGACGAGCACGGCCGGGGCCGTCTGTTGCTGACCTTCAGCGCCGCCGCGCTCGCCGCGCAGGCCACCATGGCGCGGATCGCGGGGGCCCCGCCGACGGTGGTGGAGCGCCTGGAGCGGCGGCAGGCCGCCACCTTCTTCGCGCAGGAGCAGGGCGAGGCCGTGCTCGACGCGGCGGCTTGGTGCCTCGCCTGCGTGCCCGTGCAGCCCTTTCCGACCCGCCCGGACCGCTACTATGCCCTCCTCGAGGCCCCTGCTCCCTTCGATGTGTCGCCCAACACCGTGCTGGGACTGCGCGCCTATCTGCAAGGACAGGCCTGAGGTCGGCCCCGTGACCCGCGGCCAACCGCACCCCGCGCGCAAATTCACCGCTTAACCCACGGCGCAACCCGGGATACTATAGCAACTGTCCGCGGCACCGCCCGTCACCGCTCACCCGCCCGGGTGGGTTCACCCGGTGCGCCGCACTACCCGCGCCATCAGTCCTGCAAGGATATCCCAGTGAGATCGAAACCCCGCACCCCTTGGTCCCTGCCGGCGCTGGCGCTGGCCCTGGTGCTGCCGCTGGCCCTGGCCTTGGTGCCGCCGCGCCCCGCCCAGGTCGCCGCGCAGTCCGCTGGGGACACTCCCGCGCCCGCGCCGCCGATCCCCGTCATCGTCCAGCCGCCGGCCCCGCAACGGCCGCCCCGCCCCCCCATCGCCGAGCTGGTCCCGCCGGGCCTAGGCCTCAGCTCGGCCTCGGCCCTGGTGGTGGACGAGGCGGGCCGGGCCCTCTATGCCAAAGGGACCCGCGACCAGCGACCCATCGCCTCCATCACCAAGCTCATGACGGCCATGGTGGTGCTGGATTCCGCGGTGCCTTTGGACCAACCCCTGACGATCCTGGAGGAGGACCGGGACCAACTGCGCCATAGCCGTTCGCGCCTGCGCATCGACCGGGCGGCCACCCTGCAACGGCGCGAGGTACTGGCCGTCGCCCTGATGTCCTCCGACAACCGCGCTGCTGCGGCCCTGGGGCGGACCACCTTCCCCGGCGGCAAACCGATCTTCGTGGCGGCCATGAACCGCAAGGCCGAGGCGCTGGGGATGCTCGACTCCCGGTTCGCGGACCCCACCGGCCTGGATGGCAACAACACCTCCACCGCGGAGGACCTCGTGATGATGGCGCGGGCGGCCGCGGCCTATCCCCTGATCCGCGAGCTCACCACCAGCGCGTCCATGGAGGTCCACCCCTACGGCGACGCGGGCACCTTGCAGTACCGCAACACCAATCCGCTGGTAAGAAGCCCTGACTGGCACCTGGAACTGAGCAAGACCGGCTTCGTGAACGAGGCCGGGCACTGTCTGGTCATGCGCGCCGTCATCGGCGGGCGGCTGCTCTCGATCGTGCTCCTGGATTCGCCCGGCAAGCGCAGCCCGGTGGGTGACTCCAACCGCCTGCGCAAATGGTTGGAAACGCACCCGCACGGTCTGTCGGGCTGAGCCCAGTGCCCCGCTCGCGAGCGTGTAACCACGCCTTGGTAACGCGTCAGGAACAAGTTAAACACCGAGTCATAACCAGCATGTACGAAGGCGAGCGTTTCAACAGTATCACCCACCTGGTCGGGGCCGTGCTGGCCCTGATCGGGGTGACGGTGCTGGTCACCCTGGCCGGGGTCGAGGGCGGGGCCACGCGGATCATCAGTTTCACCGTCTATGGGGTGACGCTGTTCCTGCTGTACCTGTCGTCGACCCTCTACCACAGCCTGCGGGGGCGCGCGAAGGAGGTCTTCCAGGTCCTCGACCATCACGCGATTTATCTCCTGATCGCCGGCACCTACACCCCCTTCACCCTGGTCGCACTACGCGGCAGCAAGACCGGCTGGTGGCTGTTCGGCGCCGTCTGGGGGTTGGCCCTGATCGGCATGATCACCGACACCCTGCGTGGCGGGGGCGGACGCCTGCTGTCGGTCTGCATCTATTTGCTGATGGGCTGGCTGATCGTCTTCGCCCTGGGCGACATCATCGCCGCCCTGCCCCCGGCCGGCTTCGCCTGGCTGGTAGCGGGCGGGCTCTTCTACACCGTAGGGGTGGCCTTCTACGCCCTCGACAGCCGCTGGCCCTGGTGCCACGGCATCTGGCACCTGTTCGTGCTGGCCGGGAGCGTCAGCCACTACTTTGCGATCTTGCTGTATCTGTAAGGATAAGTAACGAGTCAAAGACAAAATCAAACACAAACCCACTCGTTGCCGTTGCCGTTGCCGTTGCCGTAATCGTTGTCGTTGTCGTAATCGGATAAGCGATGCACTTTGATGTGCGAGAGAATCCGCGGCACTACGATTAACCTCGATTACGACAACGACAACGGCGCTTAGAGCAATGTTCCGCAGGGCCGCGTTCCCTGCACGACCTCACACCCCCGTATCCACCAGCGACAGTACCAGACGGCAGCCGATATCCCGGGCCGCCTCGCCCAGCGGCGCCTGCGCCCGGGCCGCGGTCCGGGCCCGCAGCGGCCCCGCGTCGTAGGAGCCCCCACGCAGGACCCGCGCCCCGTTGCTCTGGGGATCGTTGCGGCCGTCGGCGGGGTCATAGGGATAGGGCAGGTAGCGGCTCAGGGTCCACTCCCAGACATTGCCGGCCAGGTCCAAGACCCCTTCGGGGGTCGCGCCCAGGGGAAAGGTCCCCACCGCTGACGGCTCGCCGACACTGCCCATGCAATTGGCCTGGCCCGCGCTGAAACCCCCTCCCCAGGGATAGACCCGCCCCTGGCCGCCGCGCGCTGCCAGTGCCCACTCCGCCTCGGTCGGCAGGCGCAGCCCATAGCCGCGCGGCAGTTTGGTGTGACGCTTGCGTAACTGGGCATCGAGCCAGACACCATAGGCGAGCGCCTCGAACCAGGTGATACCCACCACCGGCCGATTGCCCTGGCGGCGTTGGTGCGACCACCGCTCGGGCTCGCGTCGCCGCTGCCCCCGGCACCAGGCCCACCCCAAATCCGGCCACCAGTCCCGCCGTTCATAGCCACCGGCCGCGACGAAGGCCTGGAATTGCGCCACGGTCACCGGATAGCGGCCGATCCAGAAGGCATAGTCCAGTTCCAGGCGCCCCTCGCCGCCGACTTCGTTGGACAGGGCACTCTCCAGGTCCGCGGGACCGCCGAGCGTTAAGCTGCCGTGCCTGACCCGTACCAAGCCCAAGGCGGGTTCGCGTTGGCCCCGATAGCGCACCGGCAGATGCAGCCCCCGGGGATGGAAACGCGGGTCACCGAGCCGCGCCAGGACCGCGGCCACCGCCACCCGCTCACCCACCTGGAGCCGCCCGGCCTCCACCAGGGCGGCCAGTCGATGACGGACGCGCTCCAGGGTGCGGGCGCCGGCCGGCGACTCGGCGGCGCGGGTGACGCCGAGCTCGAGCGCCGCCTCGCCCGCCAGCCAGACCCGCCGCCAGGCCGCGTCGTCCGCCGGGGCGTCCGCGGGGCACAGGTGCTCGATCAGCGCGAGCGGGCGCGCGCACTCGCGGTGGCCTTGGACCAGGAAGCCGACCGCGTGCCGGATGGTCTCCTGCCAATCGCTGCGATCGACGGCCAGGGCAGCGACCTGCGCGGCGAAATCGGGGGCATGGGCCAGCTGACAACCGGCCAGATACTCGCGCAAGGCGCGGTGCGGAAAGTCGAAGTCCCCCGGACGCTCCTCGCGCAGCAGGCCGGCGCGCTGCTTGATCAGGTCCACCAGCGACTGCGCCCACTCCAGGTCCCGCCGCGCGTGCAGCGCCTGCAATGACTCGAGTAACTCGGCCTCACCGACCCCGGCGACCCCCACCTGTCCGGGGGCACCCGGCTCCAGGCCGCGCTCGCTGTTGGATTGCACCCGCATGGCCAGGCGCTCGCACCAGCGGATCAGGTCACAGCGGTCCCGATGGACCTCGCGCAGCAGGTCGCTGATGCGCGGCCCCCCCGCGGTGCGCGGCCCATCCAGGCGTGCCAGCAGGATACCGGTGGCGGCCTCGAAGACCTGGGCGCGCGCCGTCGGCAGATCCCGGCGGTGGGTGAAGACCAGCGCCAGGAGTGTGAGCAGCAGCGGATTGGCCGCCAGGTGGGTGAGGTGCCCCTCGCCGAGCCCCTGCTGGAAGAGCAGAGCCAGGCGCTCCGCCTCCGCCCAGGGCAGGTCGCCGCAGGCGCCCAATTCCTGGAACCAATCGGTGACGAAACGACCGATCCGGTCGCGGTCGAAGGGGAGCAACGAGACGACCGGAAAGTCCGGCTCGGGCAACCGCCGCTCCGGCCGGCAATAGGACAACAGCCGGCTGGTGAGGACATAGCGACAACCCGGAGCCCGCTCACGGAAGGCCAGCAGGCTCTCGCGGACCGTCGCCAGGGCCCCCGGCGGCACCTCGTCCAGGCCGTCCCACAACAACACCGCGCGCCCGCCGCGCACCGCCGACTCGAGCGCCCCCAGACAGAAAGTCAGGTTGCGCTCGGCCAGTTCATGGCGGACAAAACCCCACACCAACGCGTCGCTCGTCGCCGTCCCGGCGCCGGCCAGGTCCCCGGACTCGGCCAACCAGGCCGCAAAATCGCGCAGCCGCATCAATAGCGGGAGACAGGACCACTCGGGCTGCGGCCAGCCCGGCAGGGCCGCGCGGTCGCCGGTCGCCAGGGCGTGGGCCAGAAAGGCCAGGAGCGTGGTCTTGCCCGCGCCGGGCTCTCCCAGGATTACCAGGGAACGCCGCAGGATGCTCGCCTCGCACGCGCTCAGGTGACGCGCCCGGGCCTGATCCGGGATCCGCTCCGCGCCGGGGTCCGCTTCCGGAAAGGGGGGCGCGGCCCCGTCCGCCGCCGCCGCCAGGACCTGCGCGGCCAAGTCCTCCGCGAGGGTCAGATCGGTCGCCAATGGGACATAGAGACGGCCGATCCCGGGACCGGCTTGCACGTCATCGATCCCACGCAGCGGCAGGCAGTAGGTACTCAGCGCCGCCAGGTCGCGCAGGATATGCAGTTGCCGTTCCGGGGCCTCGGAGCGCTCGCCGACGAAGATGCCGTTGATGAAGCTGGGGGCGACCCCGGCCGCACCGCCGCCCTCCCCGACCACCCAGCGGCTGCGCACCTGCGCCCGCAGGCGGTCGTCGAGGGCCTGGGCCCGCTCCTGGAGAACCCCAAGTTGGGCGCGTAGCCGCAAGGCCTCCGCCTCGGCGTCCGTCGTCACGGACGCCGCCGCGACCGGCCCCACCGGGTTCTCTTGTTCGCCCTCCGCCGCCGCTTCCCACACGCCTCTGCCCTCTCTTTATGGTTCGCCAGAGCGCCGTATGCGTTTAATCTAACCAGCCTGGCGCCGCCACCGTTGCGCACACACCCGGCGACGCGCGGCGCCCTGCGCGCGCCCGGTCATTATGCCATTGCATTCATCGCACCTGGGCGCGCTGCATGGCGCGCGATCCGCTGCTGTTACCGACCACTGAGCCACATCATGCCCGACACCGCGATCCTCTGGTTCAGGCGCGACCTGCGCCTCGACGACAACCCGGCCCTGAGCCGGGCCATGGCGGAGTGTGAACGGGTCCTGCTGCTCTATATCCATGCGCCCGCCGAGGAGTCACCCTGGGCCCCCGGTGCCGCCGCCAGGTGGTGGCTGCACGGCAGTCTGCGCGCACTCGATCACGACCTGCGCGAACGGGGCAGCCGACTCCTGATCGCGACGGGCGAGAGCCTCGCGGTCCTCGCCCGGATCAGCGCCCAGACCGGTGCCGCCCGCGTCTACTGGAACCGGCTCTACGACCCCGCCACCCGCGCGCGCGACGCCCACATCAAGCTGGCCCTGCGCGCCCAGGGCCTGCGCTGCGAGAGTCATAATGCCGCCCTGCTGCGCGAACCCTGGGACCTGCTCACCGGAACCGGCAGTCCCTATAAAGTGTACAGCGCTTTTTGGCGCAAGGCGTCGTCGGACTTGAGCGGCTTGGCCGCCAACGCACCGCTGCCGGCCCCCGCCGGACTCAAACGGCCACCCGCCGTGGACACACCGGTGCAGGTCGAGCTCGACGCCCTGGGCCTCCTGCCGCGGATCCCCTGGGACCAGGGACTCGCCGCGCGCTGGCAACCGGGGGAGTCCGCCGCCCTGGCGCGCGCCCGGTGTTTCATCGGCGGTGCGCCGGACGCCCCGCCCCCTGGCACCGCCGCGCTGGACGGATACGCGCAGGGCCGCGACCTGCCGGGCCAACCCGGCACCTCCAGTCTATCGCCCCACCTGCACTTCGGCGAGATCGGCCCCCGACGACTGCTCGCACTCATCGAGCAACGGTACGGATCGATCACGGCCCCGGCCGCGGAGGCCTTTGTGCGCGAGCTCGGCTGGCGTGAATTCGCCCACCACCTGCTTTATCACTTCCCGCACACCACGACCACGCCCTTGGACCCCCGTTTCGCCCGCTTCCCCTGGCGCACCGCCGACGCCGCGGCCTTGCTCGCCGCCTGGCAGCGCGGCCACACCGGCGTCCCCCTGGTAGACGCGGGGATGCGCGAACTCTGGCACACCGGCTGGATGCACAACCGGGTGCGGATGGTGGTCGCCTCCTACCTCACCAAGAACCTGCGCCTGCCCTGGCAGGCCGGCGCCGACTGGTTTTGGGACACCCTGGTCGATGCCGATCTCGCGGCCAATACCCTGGGTTGGCAATGGATCGCCGGCTGCGGGGCCGACGCCGCCCCCTATTTTCGCGTCTTCAACCCGGTGCGCCAAGGCGAGCGCTTCGACCCCCGGGGCGACTATGTGCGGCGCTGGTGTCCCGAACTCGCCCGGGTACCGGACCGGTTCATCCACCAGCCCTGGGCCGCCCCCACCGCCATCCTGGGCAGCGCCGGGGTGGTCCTGGGCCGCGACTATCCGCACCCCCTGGTCGACCTCGCCCGCTCCCGGCTGGAGGCACTGGCGGCCTTCGACAGCATCAAGACCGCATGATCGCGCGCTCCCAGAGAGAGCAGTCATCCACAGATGAACACAGATTATCACAGATGACTCCTCGACTTACGCTTGGCCGGGGACTCACCTTGCCGGTGATTGTGACAATGGCGATCAGCGCATGACGATTCAAAGAACATCTGTGTTCATCTGTGTTCATCTGTGGATTCTTGAATTATGGCATTCCTGACCATCGGCTTCCTGTTGGGTCTGGCCGCCGGTTTCGCGCCCGGCCCGGTCTTAGCACTCGTGATTTCCGAAACCCTGGCCCATGGGCTGAGATCCGGTATCAAGGTGGCCCTGGCCCCGCTGATGACCGACCTGCCGGTGATCGTCGCCACCGTCTTCATCCTGGCACGGCTCACGCATTTCAATCACATACTGGGAATAATCTCACTCACCGGCGCTTGCTTCATCGGCTATCTCGGCTACGAGAGCATCCGCTCCCAGGGACTCAGACTCGCTGATGGGCAGCGAGCGCCCAGATCGCTGACCAAGGGCATGTTGACCAATCTTCTCAGCCCCTATCCCTACCTGTTCTGGTTCAGCGTCGGCGCCCCGACCATGGTCAAGGCACTGCAGCTCGACCCTTCTTACGCGCTGGCGTTCATTGGCGCCTTCTATTGCGCCCTGGTCGGCGCGAAAATCGCCCTCGCGCTGGCGGTCGAGACCTCGCGCTCGTTCCTGAGCGGCAGGATGTATATCTACAGTTCCCGAGTGATTGGGGTGGTGTTGTGTATCCTGGCCTTGGGCCTTTTTCGTGACGGCTTGAGACTACTGGGATTTGCGTTAATTTGCGGCTAAACTGCTGTTTCCGGGATAACAGCCACCCTGCCACCCCACCCAGGAACTCAAACGATGTCCCTTCAACCCAAACCGCGACTCCAGTTCGCCGACTGGCTGGCCGCCGAGCGCGCGTCGGATCAGGGCCGCACCGAATTTCTGGACGGCGAGGTCTTCGCCATGGCGGGCGCCTCCGAGGCCCACAACCTGATTGCCGGCAACGTCTACGGGGAACTGCGCACGGCCTTCAAGGGCCGCCCCTGCTATGTCTACACCAGTGACATGAAGGTCCGGATCGAGTCCGCCAACTTGGGCACCTACCCGGACGTGATGGCGGTCTGCGGGGAGCGGCGGTTCTGGGACGACCGCCGGGATGTCATCACCAACCCCACGCTCATCGTCGAAGTCCTCTCCGACAGCACGGAGTCCTACGACCGCGGCGACAAGTTCGCCTACTACCGCAGCCTCCCGAGCCTGAGCGCCTATCTGCTGCTCTCCCAGCACCGGGTCGGTGCCGAACTCTTTCTGCGTCAGGGCGGCGGCGACTGGCTGCTGCGTACCTACAGCGACCTGCGCGACGGGATACCGCTGACCGCGCTCGATGCCTTACTGCCGCTCAGTGAGGTCTACGACAAGGTCGAGTTCGGGCCGGGCTCGTAGGCGAGGACGCGCATTGGTCTTGGCTCTACGTGGGCCACCGTACAGATTCCCGGCGACGGTCGGCACAGTATGGATAGTTACCCCCACTAACGGACTAAGCAACATGCTCACTGCCCAAGCTGTACCTGTCAACCCCTTCGGTAACGAAACGCTGATCGTCGACCGCACTCAGAACCAATATCAGAGCGGCCACAGCGCGTTAAGCTGGGGCGCGATCGTCGGCGGCGCCGCCGCTGCCGCTTCATTGTGGAATCGGAGCAATCATCAGTGGCGGCATCCAATCCAGTGTGATAACACCGGCAACCAGCGTTGCCGACGCGGACGCGTCAATGGCCGCTGCCGACGGCACGCCCGGCACAGTGAACGACGATACGGACTACTTCGTCGACTCATTGTTCCGCGCGGGTCCTACGGCAGTCAACAGCGACGGACCCAGTGCGGCCGTGTCCGTGAAGACGACCCGCATCTTCACCAATGGTCTACGCCTGGGTGCATTACCGGCGGATGATATCCGCTATGCCGGGCAGTTGGTGGTCACCCAGACGGGGCTCAGCCAGTCGGAGGCCCAGACGCGCGTGGCTGATACCTTTGCGCGTTGGCAAGCCGCGCGCAAGGATGCCTCGGTGACCGATCGGGCAGTGGCTGAGAAGGCCCGTACTGCATCCGCCACCGCCGCGATCTGGCTGTTCCTGTCGCTGCTGTTTGGGGCTGTGGTCGCGAGTAATGCTGCCATGTTCGGCGGCCGCCGACGCGACGCAAGAAACCCGACGCTTACTGCTGATTTGACCCAACACCCAGCCTGAGCGAACCGACTGAACCCGCGCGTTGCGCCTTCGTGAGCGAACCCTCATGCTGTCGCAGCGCCGGGAGAATAGTACAGAATCCGCGCGCCCCTCACGCAAACGGACGGCCATCTGGGAATCCCAGGAGCATGCGATGAACGCCATGAGCTGGAACGAAGAAAGCGGGCGGACCGCCATGATTGAAGAAGCGCGTGCGCTGCTGTCCATCATCGCCGCAGACCAAGCCGGCGAAGAGATCGACGAGGATACGGTCTCCCGGACGATGCGATTGACCATGGTGAAGATGGCCGGGCGGTTAGCGGCGGAGATCAGCGCGCAACTGCAAACCGCCACCGCGGAGCCGAGGACAACGAACCAAGCCAAGTACGTCGGCCGTCTTATTTGGATCTAAATCGTCGTCCGGGCGCATCGCAAATCCTGCATATGAAAGTCGCGCACCGACGCTGTGGGAGCGGCTTCAGCCGCGACGGCCCGCGCGGGGAACGCGGCATCGGCGTTCGCCGCGGCGCCGGATCGCGGCCGCCGCCCGCTCCCACAAGGGCCTTTCTGTTCCGGCCGGACCAGTCGACCACCGGTTTCGGCCCTATAATCTTTTCCTTTCCACCTCGACCGGGAACTGAAACGATGTCCCTGCAGCCCAAACCACAACTCCAGTTCGCCGACTGGCTGGCCGCCGAGCGCGCCTCGGATCAGGGCCGCACCGAATTCCTGGACGGCGAGGTCTTCGCCATGGCGGGCGGCACCGAGACCCATAACCTGATCTGCGGGAACGTCCTGCGTGAACTGGGCACCCGCTTCAAGGGCCGCCCCTGCTATGTCTACACCAGTGACATGAAGGTCCGGATCGAGTCCGCCAACCTGGGCACCTACCCGGACGTGATGGCGGTCTGCGGGGAGCGGCGGTTCTGGGACGAACGCCGGGATGTCATCACCAATCCCACGCTCATCGTCGAGGTCCTCTCCGACAGCACGGAGTCCTACGACCGCGGCGACAAGTTCGCCTACTACCGCAGCCTCCCGAGCCTGAGCGCCTATCTGCTGCTCTCCCAGCACCGGGTCGGTGCCGAACTCTTTCTGCGTCAAGGCGGTGGGGACTGGCTGCTGCGTAGCTACAGCGACCTGCGCGAGGACGTGCCGCTGATTGCGCTCGATGCCGTGCTGCCGCTCAGCGAGGTCTACGACAAGGTCGAGTTCGGGGCGGGCTCGTAGGCGGCGGTCGTGGTCCCGACCATCTTCGCCGACCGCGAGGGCGTTGGTCCGCACAGCGGACCCTACGACGGCGCGACCCGCCGTCCGGCTGAAGTCTCGACCTCCGGTTGGGGTGCGCGCCGGTCCTGAGTTCGGGTTGGCCGACACCTCACAGGGTCGCGATGCGCACCCCATAGACCCCGCCGACCACGACGAACTCGTCCTCGCCCTTGAGCATCCCGGGCAGCAGGCGGTTGTAGAAGAAGACCTTGGCGCGCGGGACCTGGGCGGTCAGCAGGTAGTCGCCGAACTCGTCGGCGCGCTCCCGGTCGCTGGTGAAGCTGTTGAGATTGTTGAGCAGGACGAGATAGGAGCCGTCCGGCTCGCGGCCCAAGACCTCGTGGTCGCCGATGGAGTTGATGCCCCGGTGCAGCGTCAGGTGGGTCGTCCCGGGGTGCTGGCGGGCCAGTTCGTACTGACAGTAGGTGTAGAGCAGGTCGAGTTGGGACTCCACGGCGTTAGTGCCATAGATCCCGCGCACCGCCTCCCCCTGGAACCAGAGATAGTCCTCGCTGCCGCGACCGTGCAGGGGCCGCCCGTGGTGGCGGGCCAGCAGGCCGAAGCGGGTCTCGGCCCAGTATTTGAGCACGGCCCCCTCGCGGCCGTCCGAGTCGAAGGACCAGCCGCGCACCAGCCGCAGATAGTTGGCGTTGGCCCGGGACTTCTTGCGCCGACCCGGCGTCAGCCCCGCCTCCTCCAAGTCCTCCAGGCAGAAGCGGACGGTCATGTAGTCGGCGAAGCACTGGGCCCGCGCGCCGTGGTCGGCGATGGGGTCCAGGCGCCGGCACAGATCGCTGTGGAAGTCGTGCACCCCATCGATCGCCAGCGGCACCGGGTGCCGCTGGAAGGCGAGGCTGCCCAGGATCCAGGCCGGCAGGTTGCAACGGTTGATGCACAGGCGCGCCGCCGGCGGCAGGGTGGCCGCGGCGGCGAGGAAGGAGGCGTGTCGGGCAAGGTCCATTTCCGACTCCGGCTGTCTGTCATTATCCATACAGCCGCCGCCGCCTTGTCGTGGATGCTACCAAGGCCCAGCGGCCCGAAATATCAATATACATAGTTGTTTTCACGACGTTTATATTACAGTACATGAGATGGCACGCGATTTGCTGATTGCCCGTTGAACGCGAATTTTGTTCAACCGCTGCGAAAGCGACCTACAGGAGAACCTACCCATGGCACTGCGTCAATGCGCCATCTACGGCAAAGGTGGAATCGGCAAGTCCACCACCACCCAGAATCTGGTCGCCGGCCTGGCCGAGGCCGGTAAGAAGGTGATGATCGTCGGCTGCGACCCCAAGGCCGACTCCACCCGTCTGATCCTGCACGCCAAGGCGCAGAACTCCATCATGGAGATGGCGGCGAACGCCGGCAGCGTGGAAGACCTCGAACTGGAGGACGTGCTCAAGGTCGGCTACCGCAATATCAAGTGCGTCGAGTCCGGCGGCCCGGAGCCGGGTGTCGGCTGCGCTGGCCGTGGCGTCATCACCGCCATCAACTTCCTGGAAGAGGAAGGCGCCTACGAGGCGGATCTGGACTTCGTCTTCTATGACGTGCTGGGCGACGTGGTGTGCGGCGGCTTCGCCATGCCCATCCGCGAGAACAAGGCCCAGGAGATCTACATCGTCTGCTCCGGCGAGATGATGGCCATGTACGCGGCCAACAACATCGCCAAGGGCATCGTGAAGTACGCCAACTCCGGTAGCGTGCGCCTGGCCGGCCTGATCTGCAACAGCCGCAACACCGCCCGTGAAGACGAGCTGATCATCGAGTTGGCCCGCCAGCTCGGCACCCAGATGATCCACTTCGTGCCCCGCGACAATGTAGTGCAGCGTGCCGAGATCCGCCGCATGACGGTCATCGAGTACGACCCGACCGCCAAGCAGGCCCAGGAGTACCGGGATCTCGCGCACAAGATCATCAACAACAAGAACTTCGTGATCCCGACCCCGATCACCATGGATGCCCTGGAAGAACTGCTGATGGCCTTCGGTCTGATGGACGAGGAAGACGAGTCGATCGTCGGCAAGGCGGCGGTCGAAGTGGCCTGATCGGGCCGGGACCAAGATCGAGCCCCAGGCGCCCCGGCGCCCTGGTGGTTCAGAACAGTGTTGTTGCGGGGCGTCCCGTCGGCGGATTAGCCGCGGCGCCCGATGCGGAGAGCCACTATGGCAAATTTGACTCGTGAAGAGACCATGGACCTCATCGCCGAGGTCCTGGAAGTCTACCCGGAAAAGGCCAAGAAGGACCGGGCCAAGCACTTGGCGGTCAACGACCAGTCGATCGAGCAGTCCAAGAAGTGCATCACCTCCAACCGCAAGTCCCTGCCCGGGGTCATGACGGTGCGCGGCTGTGCCTATGCCGGTTCCAAGGGGGTGGTGTGGGGGCCGATCAAGGACGTGATCCATATCTCCCACGGACCCGTCGGCTGCGGTCAGTATTCCCGCGCCGGGCGCCGCAACTACTATGTCGGCATGACCGGGGTCAACACCTTCGGCACCATGAATTTCACGTCCGACTTCCAGGAGAAGGACATCGTCTTCGGCGGCGACAAGAAGCTCGCCAAGCTGATCGACGAGATCGAGGGGCTGTTCCCGCTCAACAAGGGCATCACCATCCAGTCCGAATGCCCGATCGGGCTCATCGGCGACGACATCGAGGCGGTCTCCAAGAAGAAGGCCAAGGAACTGGAAAAGCCGATCGTCCCGGTGCGTTGCGAGGGCTTCCGCGGGGTCTCCCAGTCGCTCGGTCACCACATCGCCAACGATGCCATCCGCGACTGGGTCATCGGCAACCGCGACGGTGACGACTCCTTCCCGACCACACCCTATGACGTGGCGGTGATCGGCGACTACAACATCGGCGGCGACGCCTGGGCCTCGCGCATCCTGCTCGAGGAGATGGGCTTGCGGGTGGTCGCCCAGTGGGCCGGCGACGGCACCATCGCCGAGATGGAGTTGACCCCCAAGGTCAAGCTCAACCTCATCCACTGCTACCGGTCCATGAACTACATCAGCCGGCACATGGAAGAGAAGTACGGGATCCCGTGGATGGAATACAACTTCTTCGGGCCCACCAAGATCGCCGAGTCCCTGCGCAAGATCGCCGCCTTCTTCGATGAGACCATCCAGGCCGGGGCGGAGCGGGTCATCGCCAAGTACGAGGCGCAACACGCGGCCGTCATCGCCAAGTACCGTCCGCGGCTGGAAGGCAAGCGCGTCATGCTCTATGTCGGCGGCCTGCGTCCGCGCCATATCATCGGCGCCTACGAGGATCTCGGGATGGAGGTGGTCGGCACCGGCTACGAGTTCGCCCACAACGACGACTATGACCGCACCATCAAGGACATGGCCGACTCCACGCTGCTCTACGACGACGTGACCGGCTACGAGTTCGAGGAATTCGTCAAGCGCATCAAGCCCGACCTGATCGGCTCCGGCATCAAGGAGAAGTACATCTTCCAGAAGATGGGCATCCCCTTCCGCCAGATGCACTCCTGGGACTACTCCGGCCCCTATCACGGCTATGACGGCTTCTCGATCTTCGCCCGCGACATGGACATGACCATCAACAACCCCTGCTGGGGCAAGATGACGGCCCCCTGGCTGGTCGAGGAGGAGGCCCAGGCACAGCCGCTGCGGGCTCGCGCCTGAGACCGCCCCGCGGGTGCGCCCGGCGCACCCGGTTCACGTTCGCACGGGTGCGCCTGGCGCACCCGGCCCGATCCCATCATGCCGTCGTCCGCGGATTAGCGGCGCGGCAGGAGAATTGAGATGAGCCAGACAGTCGACGACATCAAGCCGAGCTACCCGCTGTTCCGGACGCCGGAGTACAAGGAGAACCTCGCCAAAAAGCGCGACACGGTCGAGGAGGCCCACACGCCCGAGCGGCTCGCGCAGGTCTTCCAGTGGACCACCACCGAGGAGTACAAGGAACTCAATTTCAAGCGCGAGGCCCTGACCATCAACCCGGCCAAGGCCTGCCAGCCGCTGGGCGCGGTGCTCTGCGCCCTGGGCTTTGAAAAGACCCTGCCCTATGTGCACGGCTCCCAGGGGTGCGTAGCCTATTTCCGCTCCTATTTCAACCGTCACTTCAAGGAGCCGATCGCCTGCGTCTCCGATTCCATGACCGAGGACGCGGCGGTCTTCGGCGGCCAGAAGAACATGTTCGACGGTCTGGAGAACGCGCTCGCGCTCTACAAGCCGGAGATGATCGCCGTCTCCACCACCTGCATGGCCGAGGTCATCGGCGATGATCTCAGCAGCTTCATCACCAACGCCAAGAAGGAGGGTCATATCCCGGACGCACTGCCGGTTCCCTTCGCCCATACCCCGAGCTTCGTCGGTTCCCATACCACCGGCTGGGACAACATGTTCGAGGGCATCATCCGCTTCTTCAGCCTCAACGTGATGGACAGCAAGAAGGTCGGCAGCAACGGCAAGCTCAACATCGTGCCCGGCTTCGAGACCTATCTGGGCAACTACCGGGTCATCCACCGGATGCTCGATGAGATGGGCGTGGCCCACAGCATGTTGTGCGACCCCACCGAGGTGCTGGATACCCCGGCCGACGGCGAGTATCGCATGTACGCCGGCGGCACGACCCAGGCCGAGATCAAGGACGCCCCCAACGCCATCGACACCCTGATGCTCCAGCCCTGGCAGTTGCCCAAGACCAAGAAGCATGTCGAACTGGTCTGGAACCAGCCGGCCACCCACATCAATATCCCGATGGGGCTGGAATGGACCGACGACTTCCTGATGAAGGTCTCCGAGCTGAGCGGCAAGCCCATCCCCGCCTCGCTGGCCAAGGAGCGCGGCCGGCTGGTGGATATGATGACCGACAGCCACGCCTGGCTGCACGGCAAGAAGTTTGCCCTCTACGGCGATGCCGACTATGTGCTGGGGATGGTCAAGTTCCTGCTGGAACTGGGCGCCGAGCCCACCGACATCCTGTGCAATCAGGCGAATAAGCGCTGGAAGAAGGAGTTGGAGGGGATTCTGGCCGCCTCGCCCTACGGCAAGCTCGCGACGGTCCATACCGGCGCGGACCTGTGGCACTTCCGCTCCCTGATGTTCACCAACAAGCCGGACTTCATGATCGGCAACTCCTACGGCAAGTTCATTCAGCGCGACACCCTGCACAAGGGTAAGGAGTTCGAGGTCCCGCTGATCCGTATCGGATTCCCGATCTTCGACCGTCATCACCTGCACCGGATGACGACCCTGGGGTATGAGGGGGCCATGTATATCCTCACCACCCTGGTCAACGCGGTCCTGGAGCGCCTCGACGAGGAGACCCGAGGCATGGGCACCACGGACTATAATTACGACCTGGTGCGGTAGGTCGGGTCAGCGAAGCGTAACCCGACAGCAGCCGGCAGGAAGCCGCGGGTCAAGGCGCGCAGCGGCAGTTCGCGGCAAGGACCGATCGCCGCGGCGCGCCTGACCCGACCTACGACGACGGCGGTCGACACAGACTCAAGGTAAACCAATGCCCAGCGTAATGATCCGTAAGAGCGACAGCGGCGCGCTCCTCTTCTATGTCGCCAAGAAGGACATGGAGGAGACCATCGCCACCGTGGAGACCGACACCCCGCAGACCTGGGGCGGCGAGGTGGAACTGACCGACGGGTCGCGGTGGTATGTCGACCCCATCAGCCCGCCGCCGGTCTTTCCGACCACCCTGCGTTTCAAGCGCGCCGACTAGACCGGTCGATAGACCTGTAAGCCGCCGCCGCGTGCGGCCCCGTTTCAACGAACACCGGAGACTCCTATGGCCATGCAAATCCTGAAATCCGCCTGCACCGCCTGCGGTGACTGCGTGACAGTCTGCCCCACCAAGTCGATCAGCCCCTTCAAGGGCCTCTACAAGATCGACCCCGACACCTGCACCGAGTGCGAGGGCGAATTCGACATGCCCCAGTGTGTCAATGCCTGCATGGAGGACAACTGTATCGTCCCGGCCTGAGGCACTGAAGAAGAGTATGGTCCGCAAATGAACGCAAATTAACGCAAATGAAGATAGTGCGGCCCGTACGAGCGGGCCGGATCACACCGCAGGTCGCGGCAGCGGTCGACGGATGGATCGGCCGGCGTTAATCACTCATTCTGCGGACCTTTTCTTCATTTGCGTTTATTTGCGTTTATTTGCGGACAAGACATCCCATGCCCAGCCCCATCTCCGAAGACCTCGCCCTGCGGATCGGCCTGGCCGCCCGCGCACTGCCGGAGACCGACCCGGCGCGGCTGCTGCGGGTCCTGGCCGATGCGGTCGGGCTGCCGCCGACGGCGGAGAAGCTCGCCGCCCTCAAGGTCAAGGACCTGAAGACCGCGGCGGCCGGGGAATTGGGCGACATCGACCCCGATGCACTCAAGGCCGCCCTGACCTATCTCAAGGGCGAGGGGCTCACCGATGCGGCCCCCCCGCCCCCGCTCGATCCCTATGCCGACAACGACATGCCGGACTCCATCCGCGTCGCCTGCGCCTCGGACACGGGCGAGAACCTGGACGGGCACTTCGGCGCCGCCCGCCGCTTCCTGATCTACCAGGTCTCCGCCACCCAGTGCCGGCTGATCGCCGTGCGGCGGGTGGAGGACACCGGTGCCGAGGATAAGAATGCCTACCGCGCCGGGCTGATCGGTGACTGCCAGGTCCTCTATGTCGCCTCCATCGGCGGGCCGGCCGCCGCCAAGGTGATCAAGCTCGATATCCACCCGATCAAGGACTCCGGCGGCGGCAGCGCCCGGGAGCGCATGGTCCGGCTCCAGGAGACCCTGGCCCACCAGACCCCGCCGTGGCTCGCCAAGGCGATGGGCAAGCCCCCGCAGGAGCGTATCCGCTTTGCCTTGAGCGAAGAGGACCCGGCATGATCAGCACCGAGCGTCTCGACCAGGTGGTGCAGATCGTGGAGCGGGCGGGCCTCTCCGAGCAGACCGTCGGGGCCCTGCGCGAGACCCTGGCACCCATCCATTTCACCTACTGCCGGGACGAGGACATCGGCGAGGGGATCGGGGTCGCGGCGCCGGTGCGCCGGGCCGCGGGCTTCAATCTCTATCTGGTCGATGGGCAGGCCCATTGCCTGCGCCTCACCGCCGATCCGGACGCCGCCACCGGCCTGGTCCTGGCGGAACTGGACCATGGTGCCCAGTAGGGCACCCGCCCCTGGGCCAGTGGCGAGTCCGCCCGGCATGTCCGCGACGCCGATCGCCAACTGCGCCGAGTGCCCCCACCGGCGCGACCTGCTCACCCAGGGCCGTTGCACCCCGGGGGATGTGTGCGTGCGCGCCATGAGCGGGCGTCAGATCGAGCGCTTCTTCCGGGTCAACCCGTCTCTGGCAGACACCTACGCGGGCGATGCCTTCTGGGAACGCCGTGCCATCGCCGCCCGCTATCTCTCCCAGCGCCAACTGCTGTCGCTGATCCATGACCCGGACGAGGTGGTCCGGCGCGTACTCGCCTACCGCCTGCCGGTCGAGGCCCTGGACCCGCTGATCGGCGACCCGGACCGGGAGGTGCGGGTGATGGTCGCCGACCGCCTGCCCCCCGAACGCCTGGAGCGGCTGGCCGCGGACCCGGACTATCTGGTGCGCCAATATGTCGCGCGGCGACTGCCGGTCGGGCGCCTGTTCCGGATGATCCGCGACCCGGACCGGCAGGTACGCTGCACCGTGGCGGGGCGCCTGCCGCTGGAAAGCCTGGGCCTGCTGCGCAACGACCCCGACGCGGAGGTGCGCATCACCGTCGCGGGGCGCATCCGCTGCGAGGAGGCCAACGGCCTGCTGCGCGACCCCGATTGGCGGGTGCGCCTGCGCCTGGCGGAACGCCTGCCGATCGGCCAGCTCGGGACCCTGCTGGAGGACGCCGACCCGGATGTCCGGGCCGCCGCGCAGGCGCGTGCCGCGGCGGGCGAGCAAGAGGTCCGCGAATGAACGCGGGCAGGAAAGACGATTGTCCGCAAATGAACGCAAATGAACGCAAATAAAGAAATGAATGTGAGCTAGGCGGCATCGTGTCGGGCACTGTCGGCTACCGACGGAGGGCGGGGCGGGGCGCCGGCCCTGTCCGGCCCGGAACACGGGCCGCGCCCGGGGGCGGGACGGGGCATTCGCCCCGTCCCGAACGTTTAATGCTGCGGCTGCGATTGGCGCGTGGCCGCGGGTCCGGAGACAACGCTCCGGATGGGGCGCCGTCCTCGTCCGGCCCGGAAGTTCAACGATCAGCGCGTTTCGTGAAGATTTGCGTTTATTTGCGTTCATTTGCGGACAAATGATTCTTAATAACTTCACCGACCACCGAACTATCAGGCCAAGACGATGACAGCGACCGACCTTGACCCCAACCAGTCCCAGACCCTTGCCCTGCGGGTTGCCGAGGCCTGCGCGGCGCTGCCGGCCCGCGCCGGCGTCCCGGGCCTGGTCGCTGCCATCGAGGGCCTGCTGCCCGGCGCTCAGGTCCAGCACGCCCTGACCCGGGGCGGATGGCACCGCCTGGGCGGGGTGGTGGACCTGGACGGGGGCCGCATTGCCGAGCACCTGGGGACCTGGGCCGAGACGATCTCCGGCGGGGACATCGATGAACTGATGCAGAAGGTCGCGGACCTGCGGCTCTTCGTCACCCGCCTCAACGGTCAGACCCACTACCTGGTGGTGCCGACCGGCCCGGCCGCGCGCGACTTCATCCAGATCGAGGTGGAGGAATTGCAGGAGGTACTGGACCGCTGCATCACGGACCCGGACTGGTTCCCGGACAGCATCGCCGAGTTCGTCGACCCGCTGGACTTCCCCCGCCTGGAGCCCGAGCCGGTAGGGCCGCCGCGGCTCGTCTTTCGCCGCCTGGTCCCGGTGAATAGACTCCTGAAGTCCTCGGACGCGGGACCGCGCCTGGTCCGTTTCCTGGACGACTGGGACCGCAGCAGCGCCGGCGAGACCTCGATTTTCTGCGAGCACTGGGTCCTGTCCATCCGCGAATATCGCGATCAGGAGGGTGACGACCATCTGAGCGCCAAACCGATCCCCGTGTCGGCCGCGGTGCCGCCGGCCCTGCCCGACGGCGTGGTCGCGCGCGGCGCCCAACTGGCCAACCAGATCCACGGCTTCGACCGGGTGCTCGGCTACCCCTTCGCCTGGTACTTTTACATGCTGACCAACCCCAAGGTCTCGCACCGCCTGGCCACGGCCGTCCACGACGACCTGATCGGCGCCTACGCCTATCTTCCCGTGCGCGACCTCAAGGTCCTGCGCGACTGGTATAACCAGCCCTATGGCGCCTGAGACACCGGGCGCGGACCTGTCCGCACCGCTGCCCCGGACCGCGGCCCCGATCTGCCCGTCCGCCGCCTTGGCGGAACTGGGCCGGCACCGCTTCCGTGTGCGCTACCGCGGCGACCCGCGGGAGGCGATCCTGGTGCGCTTCCGCGGTGTCGCCTATGGGTATCTGAATCAGTGCGTGCACATGCCCAAGGAATTGGACTGCGAACACTGCCATGTCTTCGACGCCGCCGGCGAATCCATCCGCTGCTCCATGCACGGCATCACCTATGCACCCACGACCGGCGAGTGCCTGAGCGAGATCTGCGCGGGCGAGTCGCTGACCCGGCTGCGGGTGCAGGAGCGCGACGGCACCCTGTACCTCACCGAGAAGCGCACCACGCTGCTCGACTAGCGTCGTTGTCGTTGTCGTTGTCGTAATCGAGGCGATCCTGGCGCCCCGGACTCTCTCGTGCATCGCTTCTCCGATTACGACAACGACAACGACAACGACGATTGTGTTTGACTTGTCCTTAACTCGTTACCAACCTGAGAGACCACCACCGATGCTGCTCGACACCTACCAGGAACAGGAACGCTACTGGCTTATCACCGCCCAGGGCCAGACCAGCACCGCCGGGCTCTACGCCTTCCGCGGCGACCTGATCATACTGGCCGGAGAGTTCGACGAGGCGGCCCGTAAACGCAACCCGCCCCAGGCCCTGCTCAAGCAGGCCGTGGTGCTGGCAACGGCCGACCGGCTCGAATTCGTCGCGGGCAACTTCTCGAGCATTGAGGAACTGCCGCAGTTCATCGAATACTTCCAGGGCCACCTGGCCCCCGGGTGCGTCCCGGTCTTCTATATCGACGACATCGCCGCCAGCGCGCAGGTCCAGGTCGGCGACCAGCGTTATTGCCTGATCCAATACCACGACGGCATCGTCTGGAACAACCTGATGGACGAGTTCTTCGTGGAGAAAGGCGACCTCAAGGGCCAGAGTTCAGAGGACAAGGTGCTCACCGTCGCCCAGGCCGCCAAGGGCCACACCCACAAGTACCCGTTACAGACCCTGGAGCAGGTGCTGGCCGGCAAGACCGGGAGTCGCCGGGAGGTTTGGGGGGCGGTGTAGGGTCGGCCCGCACGCGTCCGGGACGCCCGCGACCGGCCTTGATCATCGCTCCGGCCACCCTGCGGGACGGGATGTCGCTGGTCCGCACAGCGGACCCTACGGGTGCGGGGTCGTAGGGTCCGCTGTGCGGACCACAGACCTCGCCGTTAGCTGATCGGCCGGGATTATAATCAAGGCCCCTGCGATCATCGGAGCCTGCAATGACCCGCCGCGACTACCTCCTGATTGTCTGTCTCGCGCTCGCCCTGCCCTCGGCTGCGCTGTCGGCGGCCCCCGCCCCGGTGGGTTACTGGCTCGTTCAGGAAGGCACCTCCGTGGTCCGGATCGAGGAATCCGGCGGAAAACTGGGCGGCCGGATCGTCTGGCTGAAGGAGCCCAACTATCCGGCCGGGGACGCGCGGGGGCGGACGGGCCAGCCGAAGGTGGACGAGCGCAACCCGGATAGCGCGCAGCGCGAGCGCAAGCTATTGGGCCTGCCCATCGTCTGGGGTTTCGCGCCGCCCGACGCGAAGGGGGTGTGCGAAGGGGGGCAGGTCTACGACCCGCGCAACGGCAAGACCTACTCCGGGACCATCACCATGGCGGGCAAGGACCGGTTGGAACTGCGCGGTTACATCATGGTCAGCCTGATCGGGCGTACCAGCACCTGGGCCCGCGTGGACCCCGGCAAGTACGGGCTCAAGCCCTGACCGAGCCGGCGGCGCACTGACACTGGTGCGCCGCTCGACGCGCGTCATCCAGGTCCGCCCCACCGTCGGACGGCCAGGTTCCCCACGAGGGGCTGTCGATGAAAACCGGACTGGACATTTTTTCGGACATTCCTTCCCGCCCCGGTTAAAATAACCCATCGACATCAATAAGATGCGATCATCTTTCGCCGGACATTCCACCGGACATTCCGCCGGACAACAAGACCAGATCGCCGATGCCCGAGTTCGCGGACCACAGGCTCACCGTCGAGACCGCCCGCTTCGGCCCCTTCACCTTCCAGGTGGGCGTCAATCCCGCGGCCGTTGAGACCGCCTTGCTGCGCGTCGGCGACGCCCACCAACGTCTCCAGGGATCGCCGCTCGCCCAGGTCGCCGGCCAGTTGGAACCTGAGGTCGTGGCGACCAGCGTCTTCGGTACCAACAGCATCGAGGGCGGTACTCTCTCCGAGGAAGAGACCCGACTGGCCCTCGACTATGAGTGCATTCACCCCTTCTGGGACGGCAATGGACGTGTCGGCCGCGTGATCGAGGCCAGCCTGCTGCTGCGGGAGGGTTTCAAATACGCCCCCTTCGCCCAGGCCCGCTTCTACCTCGATCAGATCGACCGCTATTTCACCCTCTTCAACACCTGCCGCAAGGCGGCGGAAAGGGCGCCGCGGCCCCCAACACAGACTTCGTGCTCTTCTTCCTGGAAGGCATGTTGACGAGCCTCAACACCCTGCACGACCGGGTCAATCGGCTGGTGCACCTGCTGCTGTTCGAGAACGATCTCAAACGCCGCCACGAGGAGAAGCGGATCAACGCCCGTCAGTATGCCATCGCCACCCAGATACTCCAGGCCGGCCGCCCCGTCGCATTGGCCGAACTGCGTCGCGCGCCTTGGTATCGTGCGCTCTACCTTGAGCGCACCGACAAGACCAAACAGCGTGATCTGCAAGGGCTGCGGGATCAGGGGTTGGTCGTGTGGGACAAGGCCAAGCGGCTCACAGCTGACGGCGTAGTCGTTTGGCTCGACGAAGCCGAGATCAACATCGGCGATTCGCTAATTGATAAGATATCGGCCGCTATTGATCAGATGAAATTTGTGGCGGCAGTGATATCATCCAACTCGATAGGATCAGCGTGGGTACAGAAAGAACGAAGCCTCGCAATCTCCGCACCATCGACGACGGGCGCTACTCTGCGGCCCAATCTTGGAGGTGGAAATACAGAAGGACTTCGGATCGTAGGAATCGTGAAAGAAAGAACACGACAGGACCCGCAGTACTCCGGATTGCAGGATTATTTCTTGCAGTTGTCGGCTCGGCCTCCGGCTGGTTGGCAGCAGCACTTTATCGCCGCTCGTCGCTTTCCTCGCCATACATGGACGCCGGAGCGATTCCCGTCACTGAACCCGAGGACGCGCTGCATATCGCCATTGCCACCATCTCTCAGGCCCATTACCTCGTCACCTGGAATTTCGCCCATCTCGTCGGTCCGGATACAAAACTCCGACTGCTGGATACCCTGCGTGCACTTGGGCACACACTGCCACTCCTGACCACCCCTGAAGAACTTCTGGAGATTGCAAGATGATCCCGGACGAAACCAACGGACCACAATTGACCATTCCAAGAGCGCCGGACGCAGTCCTTGCGGAACTCTGGGAGGTCAAACGCGAGATCAATCGCGCGGCCGATTATCGTATCGATGTTCTGGTGCAGATGGCCCATGAATCCGCCGAGCGTATCCGGGAGCAATGGCGACAGCAGGGTCCTAGGTCGGGATCAGGTCCTCTTCCCCTTTGACGAGATACACGTCGACGTCGTGCTGAAGGCGGCTTGAGGCTGCGCACCAGCCGAACCACGGATGCACATCGACCACATCGCCCTCTGGACCAATGACCTGGAGCGCTGCAAGGCGTTCTACGTGGCGTATTTCGGCGCGGTCGCGGACAGCGGATACACCAATCCACAGAAAGGCTTCGCGTCCTGCTTCCTGCGGTTCACCGACGGGGCGCGGATCGAGGCCATGATGACGACTATGCTCGACCCACTGGTCATCGCCCCAGGTGTACAGCGCATGGGACTGACGCACTTCGCCATCTCGCTTGGGTCGGAGCGGCTCGTCGATGAGCTGACGCGGCGACTGAAGGCCGACGGGTATCCGGTTCTCGATGGCCCCCGGAGAACCGGGGACGGTTACTACGAGAGCGTCGTCCTGGACCCGGATGGGAATCGCATCGAGATCACGGCCTGAGCCGGCGCCCGCAGATTGATGTGGTTTCTCGTATGTCACGCCCTTTCAGGGCTGGACAGTCTCTTCGGTATAATCCAGGGCGTTACCCTGGGCTGATAGGTCATACCCCTGCGGGGATGCGGATCGGGGTCCCGGGCGCTTGGGCACTTGAACCTGAATCCGGCAATTGCTCTCACAAAGACACAAAGAACACAAAGCACCGCGATCCTCAAAGGGTGGGCATCGCTCTCGCTCTGCCCATCCTACCTGCTGGAGCCACCGCCCGGCGTGGGCGGCTCGGGGTCCTGCTCGGCGCCCGGTATGCAGCGCGGAGCACCGAAGCGGCGGAACCACCGGCGGCGTTCCGCCCCAGGGCTGAGGGGTGACCTACAGTCGCCGCGGGCCACCCACTCGCGCACGCGTCGAGGCCAGGCCAAGCAGGCCGAGGCTGAACAACGCCAGGGTTGGAGCCGCGGGAATCCCGAACTCCATACGGTCGAGATTGTAGTCGGCGCCGTCGGCACTCGACATTAAAATATAACTGATGTTGACAGTGCCTTCATAGAAGGACAGCGTCTCGAACCCAGGGAAGGAAATGCCGTTCGTATAGACCGTCGCCAGGAGACCGCTCACGCCGTATACCTCCATATAGGCGCTGTCGTTGTCGCCCTCTTCATCGTTGTTGACCACGTCGATCGACACGTAGTTGACCCATCCTGCAAAATCGGCGCGGAATTGATTCTCGTCATCCCAGTAAGGCTCGACGCCGAACCCGGCGTCATAGCCGAACACCCTGGTCCCGGTCGAGGCGTATTCGAAATCGTCGGTCTCATAGGCGTACACCGGGCTCCCCGACACCCACTGCAATGTCACGCCCGGGGTGAGGGCGGAGATATTCTGTTCGTGAGTGAAGTCGTCCGGTTCCACCGTGATCAGAAAGGCGTGGGCGTTGGCCGCGAAGGCCGAGGCCAGCGCCGCCGCCAGGAGCCGCTTGTTCATTCTGAATGACCTCGTTGAGATTCCAGTAAGAAGGCAATGCCGGGCGAGTCGGCGCGCCCTGAACCGCCGTGGTCCAGGACGCGCCGGGCCGCCGTTACCGCGAAGCGCGCACCCGGATCAGCCGCGAGGTCTTGGCCTGCAGGATGTCCATGATGCTCACGCCGCTGACGTCACCCTTGACGGCGCCGCTCCACAACCGGCTGTTGGTCGGCGCGCTACCCGCATTCAGGACCGTCCGCGAGCCGCTGCCGTTGATGAACAGATCGGATTGGTTGGCACTCGATGTGGACACACAGGTGCGGCCCCCGGCCTCCAGATAGACCCGGGGGTGCGGATTGGTCACCCGGGAGTTGCACTCGTTGTTGAGGCAGGAAATGTTGTCGTCGATGTGCCAGATGGCCAGGCCGCCGGTGAAGCCGGAAACGATGCTCTGCAGGCCCTGATCATAGCCCTGGTTCTGGCGGTTCTCGATGAGGAAATACTCGCTGGCGGGACCCCCGGTAACCACCCCATAAACGGTATTGAGTCTGGTCGCGTCCGCCTCCCCGGCGCCGACGAGTATCGCCCGATCCCGGTCGATCGGCAGGACCCAGCCCAGCTGCAATTTCGACCAGGCATCCAGCAATACCGGCGTGGCGCCCTTGATCTCCCCCGTGCGGGCTCCCCAATTCCCGAGCCCCATGAGACTCCAGGCGCCGACACCGCGGCTGGGCTTCAGGTCAGGGCACAGGAAGGTGTTCACCTCGTATAAATCCGGGAGGCCGAATATCTCATGGCCCAGTTCGTGGAGCGTCAGGCCGATCGTGGCTTGGACGGGAGACCCCGAAAGATTGGGAAACTTCTCGCCGACCATGGCATATCCGGAGGTCGCTCCCAGTGGGCCCACACCTGGCCGGGCGACCCCGACGCCGAGGGTCTTGCCGTTCAGGACGAGCGGCCCATCGTCGAGTATGGGAAAGAGATCCGCGGCGTGAGCCCAAACATGAGGGGCCGGACCCTCGGCCGACGCCTCGCTGCCGGCCACGACGATGACGACCGCCAACTCATCGGCCGTGACCTGACCATCGCCGTCGTGGTCATACTGGGAATAGTCGATGTAGGGAGCGGCGGCCTGCATCGCCACCTTGGCGATCAGCCGGTTATATTGGGCGAGTGCAGCACTCTCGCCCGGGCTCGGATGATTCCCGGTCTGATCGGACATTCCGAGGACCTGCTCCAGTTGCTGCAAGCGACCGCTGATGTTGACCCAGCCGATGACGCCGTTGTTGGCGGCTGCCCCTTGACCCAAGGCACTGTCATCCTCATACGCGGGCAGCAGGCCGACCGCGCCGTAGGACGCCCGGTAGTAATAGTCGAGGAGGCCGTCCATGAATCCGGTGGCCCACAGCGGCTGCCCGAAGGTCCCCGCCTGGTTATTGAAGCTCGCCAGGATCAACAGAACCCGGGTGGGCGGTGGGGCAGTGCCGCCGGTCGGCGTTGACCACCCGGTCGCAGTGGCGGGCGCGACGCCCGACGCGGCCGCCGGCGGCATAATCGTCGCGTGCAGGTGTTTCAGCAGCCCGGCCGGCGGGGGGTCCTGCGCCGGGACCGGGGTCAGCACCGGGGTCAGCACCGGGGTCAGCACCGGGGTCATCGCCGGGGTCACATCGGGGCCCAGGGCAGGCACTTGCGCAGCCGCCGCGCCCGGCGCGACGAAGCCGCTGACATAGTGCCACACCCCGTTCTGGTCCCGGGCGATGGTATAGCCGCTCTCGGTCTCCACCCAGTGATTGCGCTCGTCGCCCCGCTGTCTGGCGACGACCTGCTGTCCGTCCGGCTGCTCGAGGGTGAAGGGCCCCGGACTCGCCGGGCCGGCCCCAATCGGCGCGCCATACAACGCAAGGAGGGAGCAACCCAGGAGCGGCAGGCTGGCCATCCAGCCTGCCCGCCGCCCCGCCGATTCGTGTGTGCTGATCTTCATTGTTGTCTCCTGAGTCTGAGTCGCATGCGAGACGGTCCCCCTCCCATCGGTGTCGCGACTGAAACGGGCATCGACACCCGGGAGACCGGGGTTCTTCTGGGATCGACACCGGTCACACTCACCGCACGGCGCCGGGGAAAACACCACTGGAGTTTAACTTGCTTTCCAGGATCTTCCAGGCAGCGTCGGACGTTCTGCGCCCCGCTGGTCGCTGCGATGGCGGATTCTGCGTAATGGCTCACCTTTTTGGACGAACACCGCGGGCGCCTCGCGAATCCGCGCGATGGCGGCATTGATCCCCGAGAGCACCGCCTTGACGCGGTTCCGGCGGCTGATCCGCTCGGCGGCGTAAGGATGTGGGCATCGCCCTCACTCTGCCCGATCCTACCTGCTGGCGCTACCGCCCGCCTTGGGCGGCTCGGGGTCCCGGTCGGCGTCCGGTATACAGCGCGGGTCGACCTCATCCTCATCCATGAGGATGCGCCGGCCGTCGCCTTCCAGGTCGTCGAACTGGCCGCTGCGGGCAGCCCAGAAGAGGACACCGACCGCGACCAGGCCGAGGATGATCATGCCGGGGATCAGGCCATAGATGACGTCCATTGGGGACCTCCGTGGGATCAGGGGCGGCCCTTGAACAGACCGCGGATACGGGCGGAATTACCGATGACGGCGAGTGAACTGAGCGGCATCGCGATAGCGGCGATCAGCGGCGTCAGCACCGCGGCCATGGCGAGCGGGACCATGATCAGGTTATAGACGATCGAGATCCCGATGTTCTGGCGGATGGTGCGCAGCGTCCGGCGGGAGAGTTCGGCGGCCTCGGCGACCCGTTCCAGTTCGTTTGACATGAGGACGATGTCGGCGCTGGCGATGGACACATCGGTCCCGCTGCCCATGGCGATGCCGACGTCCGCGCGCACCAGGGCCGGGGCGTCGTTGACCCCGTCGCCGATCATGGCGACGCGCCGGCCCTTGGTTTGCAGTTCGGCGATGACCCGATCCTTGTCCGCGGGCAGGACCTCGGCAATGACCTCGATGGCCCCAAGCTCGGTGGCGATGTGCTCGGCCGCGGCGCAGCGGTCACCGGTGAGCAGGGTCACGCGCAGACCCTGGGCGCGCATCCGTGCGATGACCGCGGCGGCGCCTGGGCGCAGGCGGTCCGCGGTGGCCAGCACCAGGGTACCCAGGCCCGCGACGGCACAGTGGATCAGACCGCCCTCCCTCGATCCATCAGACCGCGGCGCGGCGCCGTCCAACGCGGCCGGCGCAAGCGCGTTGTCGGCAAGCCAATCGGCACTCCCGACGACGACAAGTGCGCCGTCCACCTGGCCGCGGATGCCGAGCCCCGGAACTACCTCGACCGACGCCACCCGGGCGGGCGCCGTCGCGATATCCAGCCGCTCGCACAGGGCCAGCACCGCCGCCGCCGCCGGGTGTTCCGAGAGTCGCTCCAGGGCGCCGACGCGACGCAGCAGGTCGCGCCGATCGTCCGCCAGGACCAAGGGCTCGGACCCCAACGACTGCCAGGGCGCCGACCCGAAGCGCCATCCGGTGACCTCCGGCCGTCCGGTGGTGAGGGTGCCGGTCTTGTCGAAGACGAAGTGCTCGATCGACGAGAGGCGCTCCAGCACGGCGCCGTTCTTGATCAGGATACCGCGCGACGCGCCCAGGCCCGCGGCGACCGCGACCGCCATGGGGGTGGCCATACCGAAGGCGCAGGGGCAGGTGATGATGAGCACCGCGGTCCCGGCCAGGATGGCGGTCTGGAGGTCGACCCCGACCCAGGCGATGAAGGTCAGGGCGGCGAGCCCCAGGGTGAGCGCCACGAACCAGGGGACGATGCGGTCGGCCAGGCGTTGGATCGGGGCGCGGCTCGCCTGCGCATCCTCCACCAGGCGGATGATGCGCCCCAGCGCGGTGTCGCGCAGGGTCGCGGTGGCACGCACCTTGAGCACCCCGGCGCCGTTGATGGTGCCGGCGCAGACCGTCTCCCCCTGGGTCTTGCGCACCGGCCTGGACTCACCGGTCAGCATGGACTCGTCGACCTCGCTCAGACCCTCGACCACGGCCCCATCCACCGGCACCCGCTCCCCGGGGCGCACCAGGACCAGTTCGTCCCGGGCGATGGAGCGGATCGGGACCAGGGTCTCGGTGTCGTCGCGCAGCACGGTGGCGACCTTGGGCTGGAGATCGAGCAGGCGCTGGGTCGAGGCGACCGCCGCGCGCCTGGACAGGCCCTCCAGGAAGCGCCCGAGCAGGATCACGAACAGGAAGTTGACCACCGTGTCCCAGTAGACCTCCCCGGCCCTGGTGCCGCTGACCGTTACATAGAGCGAATAGACATAGGTGATCGAGGCGCCGATGGCGATCGGCAGATCCATGCCGAGCCGCCCGGAGCGCAGGCCCGCCCAGGCGCCCTGGTAGAAGGGGTAGCCGCTGTAGAGCAGCGTGGGGGTGGCGAGCGCGCAGCCGACCCACTGGAAGAGTCCCCGGAACTCCCCCCGATCGGCCCCGCTGTAGAGTGCGATGGAGACCCACAGCAGGTTCATCATGGCGAACCCGGCGAAGGCCATCCGATAGAGCAGGTCGCGACCCTGGCGGCGCAGGGCGCCCTCGGCGGACTCCGGATCGAAGGGGACGGCGCTGAAGCCCAGGTCGCCGAGCCGCCGCAGGAGGGTGGAGAGCTTCAGCCGACCGTTGTCCCAGCGCACCCGCAGCCGCCGCCCGGTCAGGTTGACCCGGGCCTCCGTGACGCCCGGCAGGGTCTTGAGCCCCGTCTCGATCAGCCAGACACAGGCGGCACAGTGGATGCCTTCGACCAGCAGGTTGATCTCCCGATCATCGACAGCGATATCGACAAACTCCTCCTGCACCGCGTCGAGGTCGTAGAGCCTCAGGTCCCTGGGCAGTTCGGGGGGCGGTCCCAGCGGCTCGCCCGCCGTGGTGCGGCGGTAGAAGCCGTCCAGACCAGCCGTATGGATCGCCTCGCACACCGACCGGCAGCCGATACAACAGAAGGCCCGCTCGCCCCCACGGATGACGGCCGTCACCTCCGACCCCGGGTTCAGCGGCAGACCGCAGTGAAAGCACCCGGACCTGGTACCCTCAGGGGCAGATCGCGATACCATTCGAGAATATCCGTGAACTGGAGAACTAGACAGGATTAACAGGATTTCTCAGGATTTACAGGATGTGTTGTTGATGAACATCGCACCCTCGTTATCCTGGTTAATCCTGCGAAATCCTGTTAATCCTGTCCAATTTCCTGCCGCTTGGTCACTCGTCAGCGTGGTTTCAGGCGTTACGCTTGGCGGTACTCGGCACAGGCAGTGCCCCTTGGAACTGGTGGACCGCCGCGCTGCGGCCGTCAGGGTCGCGCGACGGTGAGTCGTTCCCCGGTGGTGAATTCGTCCTCGCCCTGGCGGACGGCGATCAGTGCGTCCCAGGCCCCGAACAGGGGGAAGACCACCCGCGCCGAGTATTGGCCGGCACCGACGGCCACCATGGGGGCGGAAAAGTCCCGGGTCTTGTCGGACGGCCGGTAGGCATAGAGGTTGACCTGGTCCGGCGTCACCGGCTGACCGGTCTTGTCCACCAGGGTGACCAGGATAGCCGCGGCCTCACCCGCCTTGAGGTCGTCGGGGATGTCGGCGCTCAGGGTCCAGCCCGGGTCCTTGGCCAGGCGGGAACTCAGGGTCTTCTCGTAATGCTGACCACGCTCGTAATAGTCGTCGTTGACCAACCCGGGATTGGTCGCGAAGGCCAGATAGACGAAGGTCACATTGACCAGCAGGACCACCGTGATCAGGCCGATCCAGGCGAGCACCCAAGGGCTGCGCCACGGTGAGTTCGACTGGACGACCGGCTGTGCGAATAGTTGCATTGCCATCACTCTCCCGGTGCACACGGCGGCACACCCTAAGAAAAAAAACCGCGACCATAGACCGCTATGTCACACTGGAAGTCATGGCCCGCCGGTTGGAAATTAGAGAAGATTAACAGGACTTTTCAGGATTAACAGGATGAAAACGTCACGAACGTAGTCATCGGCAATCCTGTTAATCCTGTCCATTTATTCGCTGACGGCTCGGAGTTCGCCTTGTGATTGCGCATTTGGCCGCGTTCACGCCCACCACAAGAACTTGACGCATGGGAAGTTGGGGCTTGCTCAACCCCGTCTAACGCGGCGGCCCGACGAAGACGCTGGTGCGCTCCGAGGCGATGGCCTGCCCGTTGGGACGGACCGCCTCGACCCGGAACCGGATCGGCGCCTGCTCTTGCGTGAGGTTCTTCTTCGGGACCTTGACGAAGACCCCGGTCGCCGTGACCCCGCCTTCATGGACATTGACCGGCGCATCGGCGCCGACCAGGGTGAGACCGGGCGGACCCGTGACGCTGATCCGCACCGTGAGCGGCTCCGGCATCTTGTTCAGGACCTTCAGCGTATAGCGGTTCTGCACTGAGCCGTCACCCAAGGTCACGAACAGGGGCGCGCGCTCGTGCAGGACCTTCAGATCGATGGCGTCCAGGGATGACAGCCCGTAAAGGATGCCGGACAGGGCCAAGAGCAGGATGGCCGAATAGACCCAGACCCGCGGGCGCTTGAGCAGCGGGCGCGCGGGCTTGCCCTCCAACTCGTCGAGCGAGGCGTAACGGACCAGACCCCGCGGGCGTCCGACCTTGTCCATGACCTCATCGCAGGCATCAATGCACAGGGCGCAGGTGATGCAGCCCTCCTGTTGCCCACCCCGGATATCGATACCGGTCGGGCAGACGGCGACGCACTGCTTGCAGTCCACGCAGTCGCCGAAGGTCCGCTGCTGCGCGCCCTCCCCCTTTTGGACCCGGCCCCGGGGTTCGCCACGGCGCTCGTCATAGGTCGGCACCAGGGTGGTCTTGTCGAGCATTACCCCCTGAATACGGGCGTATGGGCACAACCAGAAGCAGACCTGCTCGCGCAGAAAGCCCGCGAGCAGATAGGTGCCGACCGTAAAGAGGGCGACCGTGATATAGACGGCACCGTTCGCCTGGCCGGAGAAGAACTCCAGCCACAAGGAGGGGGCCGGGGTAAACCAGGACACGAAGCTGAAGCCCGTGAAGAAGCCGATGGCGAGCCAGATGCCGTGCTTGGTGGCCTTGATGCGCAACTTGTCGCGGGTCAGGGGCGCCGCGTCGAGTTTGCGCCGCTGCGGCGGCGGCCCCTCGAGCCGCTCCTCGATCCAGGTAAATATGTCGGTCCAGACCGTCTGGAAGCAGAAAAAGCCGCACCAGACACGCCCGGCCAAGGCGGTGGCGACCGCCAAGAGGATCGCGAAGAACAACAACAGCAGCGACAGCATCCAGAAGTCCTGGGGGAGGACGGTCACGCCGAAGAGATGATACTGGCGGTTCGGGATATCGAAGAGGACCGCCTGCCGCCCATCCCAGCGCAGATAGGGCCCCAGGAAGAAGATCAGCCAGACGGCAGCGCTCGCCCACTTGATGGTGCGCCAGCGCCCGCGCAGACGCTTGGCGTGGATCCTGGCATTACCGGTGTTGACATGCCAGTGTTCGGCCTCGTCATAGAGTGCATCGACGGCCGCCGACCCCGGAATCACGTTGCTCGTACTCAAGAACCCTCTCCAATCGGGTGACCGACCGGCCACGCCGCCGGTGCGGCCGGTGACGGCCAAGCCGCCACAGTGCGCCCTCGCCGCCCCTCGAACTATGCGTTTTCGCAATTATAACTGATTGAGTATCAAGAGCTTCCAGGCAGAAACAAGGGGGATGCGGGGGCGCGCCCGGCCCACCTTGCCCGCGCTGCCGGCCAGCGTCGGGGCCGCTGTGCGGACTGAAGACCCCACGGCGGCCTCGATCATCATTCCGGCGTTCCGGCCAGCGGTCCGCGGTCCGCGGTCCGCGCAGCGGACCCTACGGTTTCTGGTCCTTGTGCGCCTCGGCGTCGCGCTTGATGAGGGCCGAGACCTTGAAGGACAGGAAGACGACGATGGCGATGGCGCCCACCACCATCAGGATCGACAGCCAGGCCACCGGATCCCAGTTCATCAGGTTGGTGACTACACCCATGGCGACTCCCCCTCTCTGAATTTAATCTGCCGACGGAGGGCGCCGCCGCCGCCCGCCGGACCCGCGTCAGTCGGGCGATGCCCTAGTAGCCACCGCCCAGTTCGTGGACATAGACCACGAGTTTCTTGATCTCCTCCGCACTGAGCTTCGCCTGACCCTGACGGGCCGGGTCGGGACCCCAGACGGGCATCACCGCATTGCGGGTCTGGGTCACACCAGCCTGGTTCACCCCGTAGAGGATCGTGTGCCTGGCGCTGTCGTAGCCGCCCGGCTCGAAGCGCCAGATCCCGTCCGTGAGGTTGGCCGCACCGACGGTCACGAAGTCCCCGCCCGGCAGGTCGACCACATGGCCGTTCGCCTTCTCACCGTGGCAGGCGGTGCAGCCCTTGGTCTTGTACAGGGCCCAACCCTCGTCACTCCCGCCCTTGCCGACGGTCTCATTCATCTGCACCACCCATTTGGCCAGGGTGTCCGCCTCGGCCGGCGTGAGGGTCTTTTCGTGGGCGGTCATCGCCGGTTGGCGTCCGCCCACGATGGACTCCTGGATCTTCACCGTGGTACCGCCATAGATCCAATCGTCATCGGCCAGGACCGGATACCCCGGATTGCCGGCACCCCCGGTACCGTGACAGGCGCGACAGTTGTCGCCGAACAGCACCTTGGCGGCAGCCAGGGTGTATTGCTTGAGGCCCGGGTCCTCAATGATCTGGGCCGGCGTCATGGCGGCGAGCTGGTCCTCGAAGCGGGCGCGTTTGGCCACCATCTGATCCAGGCCCTCCTGATATTCCTTCATCTGGCTCCAGCCCAGCACGCCCTGGGTCGGCTCCTGGCCCACGGGCCACATGGGATAGAGGATCGCATAGCCGATCCAGAAGGCAATCGAGGCCCAGAAGGCCAGCATCCACCAGCGCGGCGGCGGGTTCTTCAACTCGCGCAGATTGCCGTCCCAGACGTGCCCCGTGTTGTTCTCACCGGGGAAGGGATTATTTTCCGCCATCTTTGTCTCCGTTGGATTCGTTGTCCACTTCGAACGGGATGTGCTTTTGTGCCTCGAGGCGATCCCGGTTCTTGGGACGGAAGACCTGGAAGTACACCACCACCATCAGGACGAAGATGACGACGGTCAGGATGGTCCCGACCCAGTCGCTGACCGTCATCGCCGCCCAATCGGTGTGGAAGTACGCGCTGATGCTATTCACGATAGGCCTTGGCATCGTCCAGCTTCGCCATGGTACCCAACACTTGCAGATAGCTCACCAGGGCATCCAGTTCGGTCTTGCCCTCGACCAAGGGGCCGGCGGCCGCGATGTCGGCGTCGGTGTAAGGGACCCCGACCAGCCGCAGGCCCTTCATGTGTCGCTGCATCCTGGAGCCGGTCGGGGCAGGCCACAGGGTCCAGCCGAACACCACCAATGAGCGGTCGGGGTCCACCGGGGTCTGGTCGAGCCAGACATAGGCCGGCATCACCGACTCCGGCACCAGGTCCTGGGGCCGGCGCAGATGCTGGCGGTGCCACTCGTCCGAATACTTGCCGCCCAGGCGGGCCAGGTCCGGACCGGTCCGTTTTGAACCCCATTGCATCGGGTGATCGAACATCGACTCGGCGGCCAGCGAGTAGTGACCATAGCGCTCTTTCTCGTCACGGAAGGGCCGCACCATCTGCGAGTGACAGAGGTAGCAGCCCTCGCGCTGATAGATATCGCGCCCGGCCAGTTCCAGCGCGGTATAGGGGCGCACGCCGTCACCCGCGGTCCAATTCCAGACCTGTTTGCCGGCCTCATCCACGGTGACGACCGGCGTCACCCCCACCTTGGACCAGACGATCTCGGGAAACTTGTTGTACTCCATGGTCTTCTTCATGAAGAACAGCGGCACGATTTCGACCAGACCACCCACCGACAGGGCCAGGGCCAGGAAAAAGAGCAGCCCCCAGATGTTGATCTCCATCCATTCCTGGAAGCCCTTCGCCTTTACTCTTTGCTCAGCCATTTCTCTATAGTCTCCCGAGGTGATCAGGCCGCGGCCGGAAGGGTGCGCGCCTGTGCCAGGCTGCCGGCGACGGCAGAGCGGCGAATGGTCATCAGCACATTGAACAGCATGACGACGGCACCGGTCAGGAAGATGGCGCCGCCAACCGCGCGCATCGCATAGTATGGGTGCATGGCGTCGACCGATTCGACGAAGGTATAGGCGAGGGTACCGTACTCGTCATAGGCACGCCACATCAGGCCCTGCATGATGCCGGAGACCCACATCGCCACGATATACACCACGGTGCCGATGGTCGCGGTCCAGAAATGGAAGTTCACCAGGCGCTCGGAGAACATCTCGGTATGGAACAGGCGCGGCATCAGGTGGTAGATGGCACCGATGGAGATCCCGGCGACCCAGCCCAAGGCCCCGGAATGCACATGGCCGATGGTCCAGTCGGTATAGTGGGAGAGGGCGTTGACGGTCTTGAGCGCCATCACCGGACCTTCAAAGGTGGACATGGCGTAGAAGGCCAGGGCCATGATCAGGAAGCGCAGGACATAATCGGTGCGCAGCCGGTCCCAGGCTCCCGACAGGGTCATCATGCCGTTCACCGCGCCGCCCCAGGAGGGGATGATCATCGCGATCGAGACCGCGGCACCCAGGGACCCGGTCCAGTCCGGCAGGGCGGTATATTGCAGGTGGTGGGCACCGAGCCAGACATAGCCGAACATCAGGGCCCAAAAATGGATGACCGACAGGCGATAGGAATAGATCGGACGCCCGGCTTGCTTGGGCACGAAGTAGTACATGATGCCGAGGAAGCCGGCGGTGAGATAGAAGCCCACCGCGTTATGCCCCCACCACCACTGGATCATGGCGTCCTGGACCCCGGAGAACAGCGAATAGGACTTGAACAGCCCCACCGGGATGGCCAGGCTGTTGACCACATGCAGGTAGACGATCATCACCATCATGCCGAGGAAGAACCAGTTCGACACATAGATGTGCGAGGACTTGCGCCGGGCGATCGTCATGATGAAATTAAAGGTGAAGCTGAGCCACACCACGGCGATCAGGATGTCGACCGGCCATTCCAGTTCAGCGTATTCCTTGGATTCGGTGAGGCCCAACGGCAGGGTGATGACCGCACACAGGATCACCGCGTTCCAGCCCCAGAAGACGAACCAGGCGAGCTTGTCGCTCCACAGGCGCACGCCGCAGGTGCGCTGGACCGTATAGAAGGCGGTCGACATGAGGGTACAGCCGCCGAAGGCGAAGATGACCGCATTGGTATGCAGCGGCCGCAAGCGCCCGAACGAGATGTAGGGGCTGTCGAAGTTCAGGAACGGCCACGCCAGTTCCGATGCGATATAGACGCCGACCGAGGCCCCCACCACCAGGTAGACGGCCGCCATGACGGTGAACCAGCGTACAACGTCGAAGTTGTACTTCTGCTCCAATCCGGATTCCATAAGCCCTCCCGTGAATTAAATGAGACAACAGCAGAGACGGGGGCGCTCCGGCCATGAGTGCCGCACCGTCGATCCCTGGCGCGGCGGGGCCTGGGACACCCAGGCAGCAGACGGCCGGGCCACCGCGGAAGGCCGTACCCGCCAGTGAGAAATCAGCGCGAATCCACACAATCTTTCAGGATGACCTTTCAGGATGATGGGCGGTCAGGCCAGCCGCACCGAATGCCGGTGAATCCTGCGAAATTGCGTTAATCCTCTCTATTGATTCTCGCCGTTTGAACGCGCAATCGCGACGGTGGCGCAGACGCCGTGCCGCGCCACGAACCCAAGCGGGCAGTGGCGGCAACTACACTGGAATATGCGTATAAAGTCAACAGAGACGGCACCATGGACACTGGTGCGACACACCGGTCGTCGCGGTATGCGTTGACTCTAAGCGGCAGGACAACAGCTTATATTACAATAACCTGTCAGTAAAGAGAGGGTGGATGTGCGGCGCGCGCCAGGCGCCGGGGGCCGGCAACCGAGGGCACGGAAGGTTCTGCTGAACGTGAACGGGTTAACCAATGCCCATCACTTGAAGAAGGATTCGACGGAGAACCCTTCTTTTTCCAGGATATCGCGCAGACGCCGCAATGCGTCCATCTGGATCTGCCGTACCCGTTCACGGGTGACACCCAGCTCCTGCGCCACCCGCTCCAGGGTCGAATGCTCGTGACCGTGGAGCCCGAAACGGCGCTCGACCACTTCGCGTTGTTTGTCGTTGAGTTTGCCCAGCCAGTGCTCGAAGTTGGCGTGGATGTCCTCGTCCTGGATCCGCTCGGTCGGGTCGTCGGCGGTCTCGTCCTGGAGCATGTCGACCAACGGCTTGTCGGCATCCTTGCTGTAGGGGGTGTCCACCGAGGCGATCCGCTCGTTGAGACCCAGCATGCGTTTGACCTCGTTGATCGGCCGGTCCAGGAGGACCGCAATGTCCTCGGTGGTGGGCTCGTGGTCGAGGCGCTGGGACAGCAGGCGCGCGGCCTTGAGATAGATATTGATCTCCTTGACCACATGGATCGGCAGCCGCACGGTGCGCGTCTGGTTCATGATGGCCCGCTCGATGGTCTGGCGGATCCACCAGGTGGCATAGGTCGAGAAGCGAAACCCGCGCTCCGGGTCGAACTTCTCCACCGCCCGGATCAGCCCGAGATTGCCCTCCTCGATCAGGTCCAGGAGCGGCAGGCCGCGATTGAGGTAGCGCCGCGCGATCTTCACCACCAGGCGCAGGTTACAGACGATCATCCGCTGACGCGCCAGATTGTCCCCGCGCTGGGCCAGGCGCGACAGGGTGATCTCCTCCTCCGCGGTCAGCAGGCGCGACTCACCGATCTCATTGAGGTAGAGGCGGGTCGCGTCGAAGTCGCCGTCACCGGTGACAAAGCGCTCCGCCGTCGGCTCGGCGGCCTCCGGGTCGATGCTCTCGATGAGTTGCGCCTCGTCCGCGTCCTGCGCGTCTTCCCCGTCTTCCACGACTTCAAGCGCCTCGTCGGGCTCCTCCTGCCCCAGCAGGATCAAGGCCTCGCTGTCGGCATCGAGCTCGATCTCGGGCTCGCTCTCGGACTCGACGATTTCCGGGTCCTCAGTGGTAGACATCCACATCTCCCTCCGTCCGCTCAGACGGGGTTAGGCGCGCGGGGGCAGGTAGAGCAGCGGGTTGACCGAGGCACCGTTGCGGCGTACCTCGAAGTGCAGCAGGGGGGCACCACCTGGTCCTTCACCGCATTCCGCCAACGCCTGCCCGCGTGTCACGCTGTCACCCTCCTTGACCAACAGGCGGCGGTTGAAGCCGTAGGCACTGAGATAGTTCTTGTTGTGTTTGACGATGATAAGGTTGCCGTAACCCTTGAGTCCACTGCCGCTGTAGACGACTGCTCCGGCGCCCGCCGCGTGCACCTCCTCGCCCGGCCGGCAACTGATCCGCAGCCCCGGGCGCGCCGGGTCGCCGGCCCGGAAACCTTGGACGACGGCGCCGGCGAGCGGCCAGGCCCAGACCACCGCGGAGGCGCCGGCGCCGCTGCCCGAGACCGGCGCTACGCCGGCGCCGACGGCGGGGCGCACTGACTTGGCAGCCCCGGGTCTGGCCGTCACCCGTGCGGCCCGGGAGGTCCCCGCGCGCGGCGGTGCGACCCGCAACACCCGCCCGACATAAAGGGTATAAGGGGGCTTGAGGCCGTTCCAGCGGATCAGGTGATCGACACTGACACGGCGCCGCTGACTTATCCCGCCCAGGCTGTCACCCCGGCGGACCCGGTAATAGCCCTTGGGGACCGGTGCGTAACTCCTGGCGCCCGCCTTCTGACCGCCCCAGCCGCCCACCGGCGCTGGCCCGGTGGAGGCGCAGCCGCCCAGCAAGAGCAGGGTCGCCAGGATGGCGGACCACACCCGTATCATGCCACCCCCGCGATCAAGGGAACGAAACTCACGGGCTCCAGCACCCGCTGGTCGAACCCATCGGCCGTGCGGGTCACCCGGATCAACACCTGACGGTCCCCCTCGCCCATCGGCAATACCAGGGCGCCGGCCGGCGCCAACTGGTCGGCCAGGGCGCGCGGCACCCCGCGCGGCGCGGCCGTGACCAGGATACCGTCGTAGGGCGCGTAGTCCGACCACCCCAGGAATCCGTCCCCGTGCCGGAAGCGCACGTTGCGCACCTTGAGCAGACGCAGGCAGTGCTGGGCGCGTTCCTGCAGGGACGCGATGCGCTCGACGCTGTAGACCCGCCGCACCAGGGCGGCCAGCACCGCGGTCTGGAACCCGGAGCCGGTGCCGACCTCCAGCACCGTATCGCAGGGTCCGTGCTCCAACAGCGTCTGGGTCATGCGCGCGACGGTATAGGGCTGGGAGATGGTCTGACCATGGCCGATCGGCAGGGGCGAGTCCTCGTAGGCGCGGCTCGCCAAGGCCTCGTCCACGAACAGATGCCGCGGCAGTTCACGCATGACCCGCAGCACGTCCGGATGGGTGATCCCGGCCGCGCCCAGGCGCGCGATCAGCCGCTCGCGGGTGCGCTGGGAGGTCATCCCGATCCCACGGCGACTGGCCTCCGAGGTCAACATGAGCGCAGCCATGACCCCAGGGCCTCCAAGGCGGCGTGGCGCGTCAGGTCCACCTGGAGCGGGCTGATGGACACGCAGCCGCCGCGCACCGCGTAGAAGTCGGTCCCGGGCCCCGCATCCTGCTCGGGACCGGCCGGACCGACCCAATAGATGGTCCGGCCCCGCGGGTCCTTGGCCGTCACCACCGCCTCGGCCTTGTGGCGATGGCCCAGCCGGGTCGCCGCGAACCCCTGCAAGTCCGCGTAGGGCATGTCCGGCACATTGACGTTGAGGATCAGGTTGGAGTCCAGCGGCGCCTCGCGCAATCGCTCCACCAGCAGGCAGGCCACCCGCACCGCGGTGTCCAGATGGCGGGGCTCGCGCGAATCGATCGACACCGCGATCGCCGGGAGCCCGAGAAAACGCCCCTCGGTCGCCGCCGCCACGGTCCCGGAGTAGAGACAATCGTCCCCCAGGTTGACCCCATGGTTGATCCCGGCGACCACGATGTCCGGCTCCGTCTCCAAGAGACCGGTAAGCGCCAGATGCACGCAATCCGTCGGGGTCCCGTCCACCCGGATGAAGCCGTTGCCCATGCGCACCGCGTGCAGCGGCACGTCCAGGGTCAGCGAATTGCTGGCCCCGCTGCGGTCGCGGTCCGGGGCCACCACCGTCACCTCCCCCAAGCGGGCAAGCCCCGCCGCCAGGGCAAGCAGCCCCGGGGACTGGTAACCGTCGTCATTGCTGACCAGAATCTTCATGCGACCGGCGCCCGCGGTGAAACAGACTTAAAGGGATGAGGCCCGGGGATGATACTGGAAAGCCTCGCCGCGGACATCCTGTCGGCGGGCACGGGACGCCGCGCTGCGGACCGGGGCGCGGTTATACTCAGCGCCAAGCACGCGGCAAGGCACAGGTCCCATGAACAAACACACCGACCCGGCCGATCTCGAGCTCTTCCGCACGGAGGTCCAGGACGCCCAACCGCTGGCGCCCCAGGACCCCGAGCCCTACCGTCGGCGCCCGCCCCCCATCCCGCGTCCGCGCCCGCCGACGCTGCCCGAGGACGGCGGCACCACCCTGTCCGAGTCCGAGGTCGAGACCCACGAGTTCCTGCTCTTCACCCGCCCCGGGCTCCAGCAGCGTGTTCTCGCCGACCTGCGGCGCGGCGCCATCGAGGTCGGGCTGGAGGTCGACCTGCACGGTCTCACCGTCGAGGTCGCCCGCCGCGTCCTGGCCGAGTTCCTCACCGAGTGCAGTCACCGCCGGGTCCGCTGCGCCCGCATCATCCATGGCAAGGGCATCCGCTCGTCCGAGCGGCAACCGGTCTTGAAGCAAAAGGTCAACTACTGGCTGCGCCTGCACCTGGAGGTCCTGGCCTTCTGCTCCGCCACCCGTCGCGACGGCGGCACCGGCGCCGTCTATGTCCTGCTGCGCAATCCCAACAAGGCGCGGCGGCAGGGGCCTTGATCCTGGCCCCGGCCGCCGCGTGTCGGCGCTGGCCTAATAAAACAATTCCATTAGGAACGTGTGTTGCACCGTTGTCGTTGTCGTTGTCGTTGTCGTTGTCGTTGTCGTTGTCGTTGTCGTTGTCGTTGTCGTTGTCGTTGTCGTTGTCGTTGTCGTTGTCGTTGTCGTTGTCGTTG
This sequence comes from Candidatus Thiodictyon syntrophicum, assembly GCF_002813775.1. NCBI lineage: Bacteria > Pseudomonadati > Pseudomonadota > Gammaproteobacteria > Chromatiales > Chromatiaceae > Thiodictyon > Candidatus Thiodictyon syntrophicum. The sequence goes on along the minus strand of NZ_CP020370.1, from coordinate 2,064,922 downwards.
TCGTTGTCGTTGTCGTTGTCGTTGTCGTTGTCGACAGTATCGTAGAGCCCTGGCTTCTCTGGCACCCGAAATTGCGTCGCTTTTCGGAATACGAATACGAATACGACAACGACAACGACTGCGTTTAACTTGTTCTTGAATCGTTACGCGGTATGATTCAAGCTGATCCGCTCAGGTGCTTCTTGACCCGCCGCAGCCCCAGCCAGGCAAACCCTAAGACCAGGGGCACCGCGATGCCCATGGCGAGCGTCGCGTTGATCGGCACCCCGCCATCCTCCAGCCCCTTGAGTGCATAACCGATGAGCCCCACGCCGTAATAGCCGATCGCGATGACCGACAGACCCTCGACCGTCTCCTGGAGGCGCAGTTGGATGTGCGCACGGCGATCCATGGACTCCAGCAACTGGCGGTTCTGTTCCTGCAGGGACACGTCCACCCGCGCCCGCAAGAGGCTGGTCAGCCGGGCCGCGCGCTCCGCCAGATCGGTCTGGCGCTGCTGGGTCGAGGCGCAGGTGGCGAGCGCCGGCGCCAGGCGGGCTTCGAGGAATTCGGTGAAGGTCTGCAGGCCCTCGATGCGTTGCTGACGCAGTTGCTCGAGCCGCTGCCGGACCATCGCGTAATAGGCCCGCGAGGCGTCGAAGCGATAGGTGGTGCGCGCCGAGACCTCCTCGATCTCGGCGGCAAGATTGGTCAGATCCGCCAGCAGTTCGCTCTCGAAGGCCCGGCCCGCCGCCCCCGGAGCGGACATGCGCGCGGACAGCAGCGCCAGTCGCCGATCGGCATCGCTGAGCGTGGCGGAGACCTCGCGCGCCAGCGGAAACCCGAGCAAGGCGAGCGCCCGGTAGCAGTTCAGATCCAGGATCCGTTTGGCGAGTCGCCCGGCCTGGTTCTTCGACAGACTGCAGTCGCGCACCAGGATGCGGACGAAACCGTCTGCATCGATCCTGAAATCCGACCAGATGCGGGCCAGGCCACCCACGGCCTCGGAGCCGATGACGGCATTGCCGCTGAACAACTCGGCCAGTTCGTCACTGCTGCGCTCCGGCGTGGCACAGGCGTCGATCGCCATCGCGGCCGCCGAGATCACCTCGCCGGGCAGTTCACGCAGCCACGCCTCGGGCAGATCATGGAGTAGGGGCGCGGCGAAGGGATGCTCGTAGGCACCCTGCCGGCTGAAGGTGTAGGTGACGAACTCGGTGTGACGCTCCCAGCGCATGCGCATCGGCCCCAGGTCGGCCGAGTAGTGCCGGTCGACCGTCTCCGGGATCGGCCGTCCATAATGTTCGAGTAACCGCTTGAGATACTCGACATTGCGCTCGATCCCCTGCTCGCCGCACACCACCGCGAGATAGGCCACCCGCTCCGGCGCGCGCAGCGGCTGGAAGGTGCGGGCGTGAAGCTCGGCCGTGACGACGCGCCGTAGCGGATGCTCTTGGAAAACAGGCGGCATGATTTAGATGATCCGGGTTGCGATGCACGATTATAACCGGGCGGTCGGGGGAAAACAGGGCGGCGATCGGGTGGCCCGGCACTGCGGTCGGTACCCCGGTCGTGACCGGTCCGCACGCCGGGTAGAGCGCAGCGAAAGTCGGCAATCCCGCCCTTAGGAACGGTTCACGAACGGGAATACTCCATGGTCCCTCGCGCCGCCCCCAGGTCCGTGTCATTGGTTATACAGCTGCTCGAACCCGCCCTCCGAGAATCCCTGCAAACGCGCCTCGCCGACCAGGATCAGGGGTACCCCACGACCGCCCAGGCGCTTGAATTCACGGCCGGCGGCGGCGTCCTGCTCGACATCGTATTCGCTGTAGGCGACCCCATGGGTATTGAAATAACGCCGCGCCTGTTTACAGTAGCCGCACCAGGCGGCAGCGTACATGACCACCCGCTTGGCGGCCGGGCGGTTTGGTGCGGCGGCCGGGGGTGGGGTGCTGAGCGCGGCGGGCCGCACGGCCGGCGGTGCCGGGTCCGGAGTCGCGGGAAGCCGAACCTGCTCGGCAGTCCCGCCCGCCGGAGGCTGATCGGAGAAATGGGTGACGCCCTGGGCGTCTGTCCATTTGTAGATCTCGGCCTGGGCAGGGCCCGGCGCGCCGCCCATCAGGGCGGCCAGGAGGACCGCGCTCAAGCCCGTCAGTCGGGATTGGGTACTCATGGCGGCTGAGGATGCCAATTTCAGCGTTTCAGGGCAAGCAGCAGAACGCCGCCAGCGACCATGCCGATCCCACCCCAGTAACGGAGCGTCGGCCGTTCGCCGAGAAAGTTGACCGCGAAGATCGCTACCAAGCCAAGACTCCACTTATCCACAGGGGCGACCTGCGACGCCTCCCCGACGATGGCGGTCATTCACTAATCCTCTGGGCGCATATGCGGGAATAACAGGACATCGCGGATGGATGGCGCATCGGTGAAGAGCATGACCAGCCGGTCGATGCCGATGCCCTCGCCCGCCGTGGGCGGCAGGCCGTATTCCAGGGCGCGGATGTAGTCGGCGTCGTAGTACATCGCCTCTTCATCACCGGCGTCCTTTTGCGCCACCTGGTGACGGAAGCGCTCGGCCTGGTCCTCGGCGTCGTTCAGCTCGGAGAAGCCGTTGGCGATCTCGCGCCCGCCGATGAAGAACTCGAAGCGGTCCGTCACCAGGGGGTTTAAGTCATTGCGCCGCGCCAGCGGGGAGACCTCGGTCGGGTATTCGGTGATGAAGGTGGGATTGATCAGTCGGTGCTCGCCGGTCTGCTCGAAGATGGCGATATGGATGCGGCCGAGGCCCCAGTCGTCCTGTGCCGCGATCCCCAGGGTAGCGGCGCTGCGGCGGGCGGCGTCGAGGTCGTCGATATCCGCAGCACTGAACGCTGGATTGAAGCGCAGGACGGCCTCGCGCACCGTCAGGCGCTCGAAGGGCTGGCCGAAGTCGAAGGCGGTGCCTTGGTAATCGAAGGTCGTGGTCCCCAGGACGGATTGGGCCATGCCGCGCAGCAGGTCCTCGGTGAGATCCATCAGGTCGCGGTAGTCCGCATAGGCCTGGTAGAACTCCAGCATGGTGAACTCGGGGTTGTGCCGGGTCGAGAGCCCCTCGTTGCGGAAGTTGCGGTTGATCTCATAGACGCGCTCGAAGCCGCCCACCACCAGGCGCTTGAGATACAACTCAGGGGCGATGCGCAGGTACAGCTTCATGTCGAGCGCGTTGTGATGGGTGACGAAGGGGCGCGCGACGGCGCCGCCCGGGATCACATGCATCATCGGCGTCTCGACCTCCAGGAAGGCCCGCTCATTCAGATAGGCACGGATGTAGGCGATGATACTGATGCGGGTGCGAAAGGTGGCGCGGGTGGACTCGTTGACGATGAGGTCGACATAGCGCTGGCGGTAGCGGGTCTCCATGTCGGCGAGCCCGTGCCACTTCTCGGGCAGGGGGCGTAGGGCCTTGGTGAGGAGGCGAATGGACTCGCAGCGCACCGACAACTCGCCGGTCTTGGTCTTGAACAGGGTGCCGGCGCAGCCGATGATGTCGCCGATGTCGAGATCATGCTTGTAGGCGGCGTAGCCGGCCTCGCCCAAGGCATCGCGGCTCACGAAGAGTTGGATGCGACCGGACATGTCCTGGAGGTGGGAGAAGCTCGCCTTGCCCATCACCCGGCGGCTCATGAGGCGGCCGGCGATGACCACCCGCAGGGGCGGCTCGGCCAGGGCCGCGGACTCCCAGCCGCCGTAGTTCGTGAGCAGATCACCGGCGAGTGCATCGCGCCGGAAGTCGTTGGGAAAGGCCTCGCCGGCGGTGCGCAATTGGGCGAGCTTCTCGCGCCGCTGGGTGATCAGCTTGTTGTCGTCTTGGGGTGTGGTATCTGTCATGGTGTAGCTTTAGGCATCCAGTAGCAATCTGAAGTCGGAGCAGAACTTGCGAAAAGAGCGGGAGCGCGTCGCGGCCAGCGTAATATCGAATCGTGACGTCAGCGCCGGCTGATCGACACGCGAATCGTAGTTGCCCATGCGTTGGCCGATCCATCCTTTGGCGTCACGGCCGCGCTCCGGATCAGCGGGCGCAATCAAGTCTGCGGGCAGACCGCGAAAGCCGGCCACGCTCGTAAAGATCGACGCTGGGCGCGATCTGATCCAGCCGCAGCAACTCCCCCGGCGTATACAAACCGGACCGGACGACTTCGCGGGGCCGACAGCCGCACATCGCATGACACAATACTGCGGTAGTTCGTCAGCTTCACCCGCGTAAAGTAGGGTGGCGGCGGCGGTGATCGCGACGCCGCCAGGTTGAGCGCGGGCGTTCGGCCCAAGGGCGACGTCATAACCCGCTCTTGAGGCTCGCCTCGATGAAGGGATCGAGATTGCCATCGAGCACCCCCTGGGTGTTGGCGATCTCGATATTGGTGCGGAGATCCTTGATCCGCGACTGATCCAGGACATAGGAGCGGATCTGGCTGCCCCAGCCGATGTCGGACTTGGTGTCCTCCACCGCCTGCTGGGTGGCCGCGCGCTTCTGCATCTCCAGCTCATAGAGCTTGGCCTTGAGTTGCTTCATGGCCTGGTCCTTGTTCTTGTGCTGGGAGCGCTCGTTCTGGCACTGGACCACGATCCCCGTAGGATTGTGGGTGATGCGCACGGCCGATTCGGTGCGGTTGACGTGCTGACCGCCGGCCCCGCTCGCGCGGTAGACATCGATGCGCAGGTCCGCGGGGTTGATCTCCACCACCACCGTGTCGTCGATCTCCGGGGAGACGAACACCGCCGCAAAAGATGTGTGGCGGCGATTGCCGGAGTCGAAGGGGGACTTGCGCACCAGCCGGTGGACCCCGATCTCGGTGCGCAGCCAGCCGAAGCAATACTCGCCCTGGAAGTGCACCGTGGCGGACTTGATGCCGGCCACGTCGCCGGGGGAGACCTCCATCAGCTCGGTCTTGAAGCCGCGCCGCTCGCCCCAGCGCAGGTACATGCGCAGCAGCATCTCGGCCCAGTCCTGGGCCTCGGTCCCGCCGGAGCCGGCCTGCACATCGAGAAAGGCGTTCTTGTCGTCCATGGGGTTGGAGAACATACGGCGGAACTCCAGGCCCGCCACCCGCTCCTCGCAGCGGCCAAGATCGCGCAGGAGATCGGTGGCGGTCGCCTCGTCATCCTCCTCGGCAGCCAGGGCCAGCAGGCCGTCGGCGTCGGCCAAGGCAGCGGTCATGTCGTCCACGGTCAGCACCACGGCCTCCAGGCCGGCGCGCTCACGGCCCAGGGTCTGGGCACGCTCGGGGTCGTTCCAGACCTGCGGGTCTTCAAGCTCACGCAAGACCTCGGTTAAGCGCTCCTGACGCTCCTCGTAGTCAAAGATACCCCCTAAGGGACGCGACGCGCCCCTTCAGGTCATTGATCTGGTGGGCGATAGGGTTGAAGTCGAGCATGATTCACTCCGCGTTGGTCGAACCGACAAGTATAGGCGCAGCGGGCCACCCGGCGCCACGACCGGCGCCGCCGGACAGCCCTGAAGCATAACCCTGCCGCCGGCTGACATTGGGCGGCGTCGGCGCCGTTGGGCGCTGGCGTTGGCCGCTGCGGGGTGCGTTGGCCCTGACCGGGGGTTGCGGCAGAAGGTTTGGCAGGTGCCGGGAGGGTTGTCGGACCGGTACTCGGGCATGCGTCACGCTCGCCAGGCCAGCGGTTGCCAGCACCGGTGGTCGCCGGCGTGCCGGGGTCGGGCGCCGTTCCCGGCGGCGGTTATTCGAGCTGAAGCTGCAGCGGCTGGGCGAGCAGGTGTCGGCGCCACCGTGAAAGCGGTACAAAACAGCCGACAACAAAACGGACCACAAAAGGCATCGGCGGAACGATGGCGGGGCAAGAACAGGGTCGCCGCCGGTCACGCAGGGTGACTGGCGGCGGTCATGGGGGAGCGCTGGGGGGAGCGGGACTCAGGCGTCGGTCTGATCGCGCATGCGATAGCTGCGACCTTCGATGACCACGGACTCGGCATGATGGAGCAGCCGGTCGAGCAAGGCTGACGTCAGGGTACTATCGTTGTTGAAGATTTCCGGCCACTGCTTGAAGGCCCGGTTGGTGGTGATGACGGTGGAGCCGCGCTCATAGCGCTGGCTGATGACCTGGAACAGACCGTCGGCGCCGAACTTGTCGATCGGCAAGTAGCCTAGCTCATCGATCACGAGCAGTGTAGGTTTCAGCAACCGCGCCAGTTCCCGCTTGAGCCCGCCGGTGGCCTGGGCGGCGGCCAGGGCAGTGACGATATCGACCGCGCGGGTAAAGAGCACGGCGTGTCCTTGCAGGCAGGCGGTGTGCGCGAGGGCGATGGCCAGATGGGTCTTGCCCACGCCGACTCCGCCCAGCAGGATGACGTTGCCCTGTTGGGGCAGGAATTCCAAGCGGAAGAGGTGCTGCACCTGGGTGCGGTTGATCTTCTTTGGCCAACTCCAGTCGAAGCCATCCAGGGTCTTGAGGCCGGGCAAGTGGGCGGCCTTCACTCGCCGCGCTACCCGGGCCTCGTCGCGGCGGGCCGCCTCACCGGCGACCAGTTGTTCGAGAAAGTGGCCATGGGTCCAGGACTCGCGCGCCGCCTGCGCCACCAGGTCCGGATAGTGCTGGAGGAAATAGCGTAATTGCAGCCGTTCGAGTTGCTGCACCAGGACCTGCTCGGTGATCGACATGCTGCTTACCCCTCGCTCCCATAGGGCGATAAGTCCGGCGGCGGGAGTTCCAGGTCCAGGACATCCTGGCGCCGCAGCAATTGAAGCGGGCTGGGCGCTGGGAGTTGGCGGCCCCGCGCCTGGATCAGATGGGCGATGTACTCGCTACTGAAGGCCTCGAACGTCAGGGCATCGGCTAGGGCGCGGGCGACCGCCTCCTCGCCGTGGATGTCCGCCAGGGCCACGATTTTGCGCACGTGGGACAAGGCGTTGCCGCGCCGCTCCAGCAAGCCGGTGTGGTAGTTCGCCGCCAGCGGTGACAGGGCCAGGAACCGCTGGAGGACGTGGGCGTCCTGGGCATGGCGGCGTTGCGCCACCAGTGCTTTGGCATGATCGGGATCGGCGATATCGCGGTGCCGCTCGTAGGAGCGGACATGGCGGGCGATCAGCGCTTGATCGTGATACACACACAGGTAATCGGGATACGCCTTGAGCGTCACCTGAACGCCGGCAAAGCGCGCCGGCACCGAATAGCGGTTGGCCTCGAAGGTCACCCGGAACTGGCGATTGGCCCGCACCGCCAGGACCCGACCGACATCGAAGGGGCGCGGATTGACCGATTGCAGATGAGTCTGCTCTTCGGCCCACAGATCGACCGGCCGGCGCTGGGTTTCGCGGTGCAGTCGGACATTGGCCACCGTCTCCAGCCAGACCCGCAGCGCCGGGTTGAGGGCGGTAAAATCCGGTAACTCCAGGCCGTTGAGGAAGTTCGCTTTGACGTACCCCACGCCGCGCTCCACGCGCCCTTTCTCGTTGCCTTTGGCGACGTTACAGGCCACGACCTCGAAGCCGTAGTGCCGGGCGAAATCGAGATACCGGGGATTGAACCGGGGCGGCTCGCCGCGCACATGCGCCAGCACCGCGGTGCGCAGATTATCGACCATCACCTTCTGGGGTACGCCCAGAGCGTTGAAAGCGTTGATGTGCGCGGCCAGAAAGTGCTCCATGGTCTGGGCCAGGGTGAACTCCACGTACAGTTGCCGGCTGTAGGCCAGGACCATGACGAAGAAGGACAGGCGCCGACGCGTCTCCCCGACGGCGATGGTGCCCCATTCGCCCCAGTCGACCTGCGCCACCTCGCCGGGGGCAAAGGCCAAGGTCAGGAACGCCTCCCGCGGACGTGGGCGAATGGTGTGTACATACTCCTTGACGATGCTGATCCCACCGTCATACCCGGCCTCGCCGAGGCGCTGAAAGACCTGCTGGGCGCTGAGCGGATGGGCCTCGAGCCAACCGACGATGCGCCCTTTGAAGGGATCGAGCTTGCTGGGGCGTGCCGCGGTGGCCCGCTGCTCATAGGGGCGCGCCCGCCAGCGCCGCACGGTCTTGACGTTCAGCCCCAGGTCCCGGGCTATTTGCCGCGCCGTGAGGTGCTTGGCGTTGCCGTCGCGAATTGCACACCAGGTGGCGTAGTCGATCATGACCGCCGCTCCAAGACCGCGTGCAGTCGCTGGAGGTGGACGCTGGTCGGGACCGTCCCGGGGAGACTGAGCACCTGATAGAGCGGTGGCTCGAAGGCGATCAGATCCAGGGCGATCAACTCGCAGCGCGCCTGCGCCAGCCGGGGCGCCGGCAACCGCAGGCGCTGTGACAGGGTGGCGTCACTGTAATAGCTCAGGCCATGCACGTCGGCGACGCTGAGCAGAAACAGATACAGCGCCCAGGCGCACACGTCAGCCCGCTCGATGTAGTGCTCACGCACCAGGCGATGATCGAGCCAACTGAAGTGCTCGGGTACCTGGCGCAACCGGTCCGGGTTCAAGACCCGCTTGATGATGGTCATGCTCGCCTCCGCCGCGGATATCGTGGCCCAGTTGTATCAACCGGGTCAGCGCGGTGGCGATGTCCTCTTGTAACGCACTGTCCCACAGATGCGCGATTAAGCCAATCAGGACAGCAGGTTGAGTAGCCAAGATATCTTGTAACGGGGACCCTAAGACATCTTGTAACGGGGTGCCCAAGTGCTCCTGTAACGGTGCGTGCGCGGTGGGGTCCGGCGCGTGAGCAGCGCGCGGCGCGGCAGACACGGACGCGGCCGATGCCGGGATCGGCAGGGACGCGGTGACTGGGTCCGGGGCGGCGACTGCGGGCAACTGGGCGAGCGCGCCCGGCGCACGGGCGTTGCGCTGACTGTAGCCAGGATGGGCGTGCCGCCACGCCTGCACCCGGGCGACCGCGGCGGGACCGCAGTGGTAGTGGCGATTGTCCTCCTTGGACAGCCACTTGGCCTGGCTGGCGCGCTTACTGGCGGTCCGGCACGCCGCCTGCGAGCAGTAGCGCTGGTGACGGGCATTGCGCGCGTCCGGGGTGAAATTCTCGCCGCAATGCGCACACGTCCGCCCTTGTTCCCGCCCCATGTTGTGTCTCTCGCCAGATCACCGATCCAGCTATGACACGCGCGCGGAAGAAGACCGAAGAAGAGCCCACAGCAAGAAAACACCAGCCTGATTATTTCTTAACCAGGAAGAAGACGGGGAAGAAGAGCCGGTTTCAGGTCGGCAAGTTCCGACCGGTTTCAGGTCGGCCGCGACAAGCAGGCGGCGCATCCGCGCGGGGTCGAGCCAGGGGCCGGCACAGGACGCGCGGATGAAGGCGATGGCGCCACGCACGCCCAGGGTGCGATAAAGCTCGCGCAGATGGCGGGCAAAGCGTGCCAGGGTGTTGAACAGGTGCGCCAGGCGCATCAGGTAGTGATAGCCCTTCATGGCGTTCCAGTTCAGGGCAAAGGCGTGCTCGTAGTGGTAACCCTGATGTTTCTCCACCAGGAAGCCGGCCTCGATGCCCCAGCGGTAACGGGCCCCTAGGTTGCAGCGCTCATGCGCATTAGCGCGGCTGAGTGGTTGGCTGGAGAGCCAGGCATGGCGCGCGGTCTTGGTCAGGCGCGCGCCTTGTTCATCGATCGTCTCCCAGGTCTCCTCACAGACCACCACATGCAGACTGAGGTGGCGGCGCGTGTTGTTTGAGAAGGCATAGTCGATCGCGTTGACCCAGGAAAAGCGCTGGTGGCGCTCCCCCCAGTCGCGCTGACAACCCGCTGGCTGCACCGCGTGCAGCGCGTGGAATTCCTCCCAGACCGTAGGCAAGTCCTTGTCCTTGAAAACGATCATGAACTGCCAGTGGTACTGATGGCAGCACTGCATCACCGGTCCGTCGGCATAGAGACCGTCGAGCAACAGCAAGATCGGCAGGCGCGGGAACAGCGTCTTGATCCGGGCGCTGAGCCGCGTGAAGGCGCGCCGTTCGCAGTCTTGTTTGTCGGCCTTGGTATCGCCCTTGGCATATTCGAGGAATTCGCTCAGCAAGGGGATCACCAGCCCGTTGTGAAAGGCCAGACTGGCCTCCAGGACGTAGACGAAGTACTGGGTGTGGCGCGCGTCCTCGGCCCCGACCTGACGTTCCAGGAGATTCTCATCCCAGAGGTGGTCACGGGTGAATTTCTGGGAGCCGTCGATGGCGATGGGATAGGCGTGGTTGATCAGGTAGCGGCGGAAGGTCTTGGCGCGGATCAGGCGGCGTACCAGGTCGATGTGCGCCTGTTCGAGGTGGGTCACGTCGATGTCGCGCAGCAGCCGAAACAGGGTGTCGGCGTGCGGGAGGGTCTCCAGTTCGGGGAACAGGAGCCGTAGGTTGGCCTCGAACTGGGGGTGCGTCAGTTCGCGGTTGACCGCGCGCCGGGAGGCGAACTGAAAGACGAACATCAGCAGCCCGTAGAGCAGCAGCACGGTGAGCCGATGCCGACACTTCTTGGGGTTGCGGGGCTCGGGAATCTGTCCCAGGGCGGCGAGCAACGCGGGCAGTTCCCGGCGCAGGACGCGCACCTGGCCGCTGACCGCCGCCTCGCGGGCCTGCTGTTCCTCGGCGAGCGTGGCGTACGCCGAGCAGCGATTGGGTAACGGCGCGGGTACGCGGGGGATCAGTCCGTCCTGGCGCTGCTGTTGGCGTAGCGCCTGTTCCTGCTGTTTCTTGTGCGCGCGTTGCTCCTTGATGGCCGCGCGTGACAGGCGGCGGCAGGGTTTGCTCATGGCGTCGTCCCCCCGGACGCGGCGCACAAGCGCTCGCGCCACTGTGCACTCAAGGGCTTGACCCAGACTTGGCGCGGGGCGCTGTGATAGGTCCGGCCCGGTCGCGCCAGCCCGCTCCCGCTGGTCTCCCCCAGCAGTTCCCACCCGGCGGCACGGTAACAGGTGCCGGCGTAGTGGCGCGGGTCGACGAAGGTCTCCAGCAACAGCGGCGCAAACCCCCAGTGTTCGAGCCAATCGGCGCGCACCCGCCGCGCCAGTTGTCCCAGCACATGGCTGGCCAGGTGCGGCACCTGGACGTGGGGAAAGATCAGAAAGCGGCTGTTGTTGAGCACCCGCACCTGGTTGGCCCGGCGCGTCTGGGCGTCCCACCCGATCCAGTGGTCACGCACCGCCAGCGCGCGCGCCGCGCCCGCCAGCAGGAGGCAGCCCAGGTGCTGCTCGCCCGCGGTGATGAAGTAGCGCAGCCGGTAGCCGAAGGCACCCTTGTAGCCCAAGGGGTGCCAACGCGCGACCGCCGCATTCCATTGCGCCACCGCCGCGGCGTCGGCGCGCACCGGCGCCAGGCGCACCGGGCCGAGCGCGGCCAAGGGGCCGTGAATCGGCATCGGCGCCGCCACCACCGGCGCCGGGGGGACCGGGCGGGGACGCCGCGCGACCTGCAACGGGGGCAGCGCCACCAACCCGGCCGCCTCCAGACGTTCCAGAAACTCCCGACAGGCGTGAACCTTCGCCGCCCCCGTCACGGTATACCACTGCAAATGCTCGCACAGCGTCGCCGCCAACTCGCGCCGCCCCAACCGCGGCAGCCACGCCACCGTCTGGCGGATACCGGCGATCTCCTCGACGCTGAAGACGCGACCACAGTGCACCCACGGTCCTGGACTCATCGCACCCATCGCCACCCCCCGGCGGAACGGCAGACCGATTACCCTGCCATTAATCCTGCCAGAGTCGCCGCGCGGTGTCTACCCCCTTGTGCGAACATTAACTTTCTCTAACCCCCGCCAGCCCGCGCCGTGACTGGGGTGGCGCGGTTATGCTTCAGGGCTGGCCGCCGGATGGGCCGACACCGCCCGGCGGTCGGCTATACTTTGCCGCAAGCCAATCAACCGCACCCGACCCCGCTCATGGCACGCCTACCCCGCTTTATCCTGCCCGGCGTTCCGCAACATGTGCTGCAGCGCGGCAACAATCGCCGGCAGATCCTGTTCAGGGAGGAGGACTATTGGTTCCTGTGGGAGAAGATCGGCACCGCCGCGGAGAGGTTCGCGTGTCGGATCCACGCCTACTGCCTGATGCCCAACCATTTACATCTGCTGCTGACCCCGCTGCACGAGGACGGCATCGGCAAGTTGATGCAGTATGTCGGGCGCTACTATGTCCAGTACTTCAACAGCGGCAACGACCGCACCGGCACCCTGTGGGACGGCCGCTATCGCGCCACCCTGCTGGACCCGGCCGACTGGATGATCCCGGTTAGTCGGTACGTGGAAGGCAACCCCGTCCGCGCCGGTCTGGTGAGCACCCCCGCCGACTATGCCTGGTCCAGCTTCGCCGCCAACGCGACCGGGGCACCGGACCGGCTGGTCACGGCGTCCGCCGACTATGAGCGTCTGGGCCGCGGCCCAAAGACCCGCCAGGCGGCCTATGCCAAGGGGTTCGCCACCCCCCCGGACGAGGCGCGGTTGACCCGCATCCGCGACGCGACGAACAAGGCCTGGGTGCTCGGCGACGCCGCCTTCTGCGCCATGGTCGAGGAACGGCTCAACCGGCGCACCTCGCCGCGGGCGCGCGGCGGCGACCGGCGTTCGGCCGCTTACCGGATGGCCGCCGGGCGTCCCTGAGCGCCCCGGTCCGGGCGACCCACGCAAACCCCACGCACAACCCAACCATGCAGACGACGGCAACGATGATCATCAGAGCACTGACCCTACTGCCCCCGGTCCTGCTGTGCCTCACGGCGGCGGCCACGGAATTGCACGATTCCGGTTACGGTGACGACAGTCTGGTCGATTCCAGCGGCCACTACTATTACCCACAACCCAACGGCGGCTACATGGACGCCTATGGTTCCACCTATAGCGCGATCGGCGGCGGGCTCTACACCGATGCCCTGGGGAACCTGCTCGATGTCGGCACCGAGGCCGCCGAACCGGCCCGCGGGGCCGGCGCACCGCCCGCTCAGACGCAGAACGATGAACGCAACCCGGTCAGCCGCAAGGCGCCGCGAGGTAGAGCAGACGCGAGCACGCCCGCGGCCGAGACAGCGGGCGGCGAGTCAGCGCAGTCGAAAGCGACCGGGGACTTCGGTTCCAGGTACCTGGAAGACGTGGGCGACGGCTATCTCAAGATCGACCCGCGCGAGGTCGCGGCCGATCCGCGACTGGCCGAGCCGGAAAGCGCGCCGGACCATTCAGGAACGGCGGGGGAGGCAGCGAAACCAGCCGAGGGATTCGCTACGAGCGACCCGGATTGGGCCCCCGCACCGGTCCAGGAGGGCCCATCCGCCCACCATTCAGGAGAACTCCATGACCTGTCGCCGGTCGATCCGGGGAAGCGGCTCCGGGGCCAGGCGAGATAGTCGGGGGGGCCACGACCGGCCTCGCCTAGTCGACCAACTCACCGGCGATCACGCGCTCGAAGATCAAGGACCCGTCCGCGTACCCGACCTCGATCAGGTCCCCGGGGCCGAACTTGCCGGCCAGGATCTCCTGGGCAAGCGGATTCTCCAACTGGGCGCGGATGGCGCGCCGCAGGGGCCGGGCACCATAGACCGGATCGAATCCCGCCTCCCCCAAGTGGTCCAGGGCCGCGTCGCTCAGGGTCAGTTGCATGTCCCGATCCGCGAGGCGCTGTTGGAGATACTGGATTTGAATCCCGGCAATGGCCCGGATCTGGGTCGCGGTCAGGGAGTGGAAGACCACGATCTCGTCGAGCCGGTTGATGAACTCGGGCCGGAAGGCGTGGCGCACCGTCTCCATCACCGCCTCCTTCATGGCGGCATAGTTGGCCTCCCCCGCCCGCTGCTGGATGATGTCCGAGCCCAGGTTGCTGGTCATGACGATCACGGTGTTGCGAAAGTCCACCGTGCGGCCCTGACCGTCGGTCAGACGCCCGTCGTCCAGCACCTGCAGCAGGACATTGAACACGTCCGGGTGGGCCTTCTCCACCTCATCGAACAGGATCACGCTGTAGGGCCGGCGGCGCACCGCCTCGGTGAGATAGCCGCCCTCGTCATAACCCACATAGCCCGGGGGCGCACCGATCAGGCGCGCCACCGAGTGCTTCTCCATGAACTCGGACATGTCGATGCGCACCATCGCCTCCTCGGTGTCGAAGAGGAAGGAGGCCAGGGCCTTACACAGCTCGGTCTTACCCACCCCGGTGGGCCCCAGGAAGAGGAAGGAACCGATCGGCCGGTTGGGGTCCGAGAGCCCGGCGCGGGAGCGGCGGATGGCGTCGCTCACGGCCCGCACCGCCTCGCCCTGACCCACCACGCGTCGGCCCAGTTCCTCCTCCATGCGCAGGAGCTTGGCCCGCTCCCCTTCCAGCATCCGCGAGACCGGGATACCGGTCCACTTGGAGACGATGTCCGCGATTTCCTCTTCAGTGACCTTATTGCGCAGTAGCCGGGTCTCCCCTGGCTCCGCCTCGGCGGCCGCCGCCAGTTGCTTTTCCAGCTCCGGGATACGCCCATAGGCCAACTCCGACATGCGCGCCAGGTCACCGGCACGCCGGGCAGTCTCCATCTCGGTGCGCGCCCGCTCCAGTTCCTCCTTGATGTGGGCCGCGCCCTGGACCGCCGCCTTCTCGCCCTTCCAGACCTCGTTCAGATCCGCGAACTCGCGCTCCAGTCGCTCGACCTGACCCTCCAGGTCCGCCAGGCGTTTCTTGGAGGCCTCGTCCGACTCCTTCTTGAGCGCCTCGCGCTCGATCTTGAGTTGGATCAGGCGCCGGTCCAGCTTGTCCATCTCCTCCGGCATGGAGTCGATCTCCATGCGCAACTGCGAGGCCGCCTCGTCGATCAGGTCGATCGCCTTGTCCGGCAACTGGCGATCCGCGATGTAGCGGTGCGACAGGGTGGCCGCCGCCACGATGGCCGGGTCGGTGATCTCCACCGCGTGGTGGACCTCGTAACGCTCCTTGAGTCCGCGCAGGATGGCGATGGTGTCCGCCACGTTGGGCTCGTTCACCAGCACCTTCTGGAAGCGCCGCTCCAGGGCCGCGTCCTTCTCCACATACTTGCGGTACTCGTCGAGCGTGGTGGCGCCGATGCAGTGCAGCTCGCCGCGGGCGAGCGCGGGCTTGAGCATGTTGCCCGCGTCCATGGCACCCTCGGCCTTGCCGGCACCGACCATGGTGTGCAGCTCGTCGATGAAGAGGATGATGTTGCCCTCCTGGCGCGCCACATCGTTCAAGACGGCCTTGAGCCGCTCCTCGAACTCCCCGCGGAACTTGGCCCCGGCGATCAGGCCGGCCATATCGAGCGACAAGAGCCGCTTGGTCTTGAGCCCCTCCGGCACCTCCCCGTTGACGATCCGCTGCGCCAGCCCCTCCACGATCGCGGTCTTACCCACCCCGGGCTCGCCGATCAGCACCGGGTTGTTCTTGGTCCGCCGACCCAGGACCTGGATGGTGCGGCGGATCTCGTCGTCGCGGCCGATGACCGGATCGAGCTTGCCCTGTTCCGCCCGCTCGGTCAGATCGATGGTGTACTTTTCCAGCGCCTGGCGCTGCTCCTCGGCATTGGGATCGTTGACCGGCTGGCCGCCGCGCACCGCCCCGATCGCGCGCTCGATGGAACCCTTGGTGGCGCCCGCCTCACGCAGCGCCGTGCCCAGCACGCCCTTGTCCTCCAGGGCGGCCAGGACGAAGAGTTCAGAGGAGATATACTGGTCGCCGCGCTGCTGCGCCAGCTTGTCGGTGTGATTGAGCAGCCGGTTCAGGTCATTGCCGAGGTGCACATCACCCGCCGCCCCGCCCTGCACCGTGGCCAGCCGGTCCAGGGCCTCGCCGAGCGCCGAGCGCAACCGGTTGGCGTTCACGTCGGCCTGCACCAGGAGGTGCCGGACGGTCCCGCCCTCCTGGTCCAGCAGGGCTGTCATGAGATGGACGGGCTCGATGAACTGGTGATCGCGGCCCAGGGCCAGGCTCTGGGCATCGGCCAGGGCCTGTTGGAACTTGGCCGTCAGTTTGTCCATTCGCATGAGCTATAACTCCGCCGCGTGGTGTGGTTTTCCCCCAAATGGTGCGCGCAGGCTGCGGCTTCAAGGGCGCCCTCATCGAGTCGGCGTGTGCCAGGCTGCGCCGCGGCTGCCCCCCCGGGGGAGGCTCAATCAGTCGGGAAGACGCGCCCGTCAGCGCTGACGGCTCTAGGGGCACACGTCGGTTTGACCCAGCGCCGCCGGGTCGGTAGCATTAGGGGGGAAGACGTGTTCTGCAGCCTACCTCGACTGTCAGGATTTTTTACAGTTCTAGGCTGGCAGACCGGGTTCTAGCATAACCTTTGAATTTAATATATTGAAATATAAAGATAAGATAGATGTGGCGCAAGAAATGCTTGTGGGAACTCAGCACCAACGCTGAGGCCCAGGCCGGTGACAGTCTCCGGCCGACAGGCGCAGGGAATCACCCGTTCGCAGTGGCGCCGGACCGCAACGCCGGCACCAAGCGATCCAGACAACCCCTGGGTGGTTCGACTCAAGGCACCCGACCCTAAGCCGCGTACAGGCGAAGTTATGAGAAACCGGCATTTATTGTCTCTTACCGTTGGCACGGCGCTCGCTATGGGGCACTGGCCGGCGGACGCTATCGTCATTGATGGTACCGAGATCGGTAATGTGGCCTCCAGCTTCACCTGGTCATCCGATACCGCTAAGTATCAAAGCTACGCACAGGGATGCAATGTCACGTCTTGCGGCAGCCCCACCGTCCCCACCATTTCGGCCAACAGCGATATCCTGTTTTTCTGGGGCAAAGAGGGCGCAGCGACCAACAGCCAAACCACCTGGTTCTACAGCACCACGGCCCTGCTGTACGCCCAACCGCTGAACCTGCAGTATGTCGCACTGACCTCCACCGGCCAGGCAGGGACGCGGGGGACTCAGTACACGCCGGACGGCAGCACCGCCATCGGGACACGCCTGATCGGCACCGGTCTCACGGGGACTTGGCCCGTGGACAACGGCACCGGGGGGGTAAGCGGAAACTTACTTTCGGATGGCACCCCGATCAACAATGCTCTGATCACCATCAAGGCAAATGGCGGACTTGTGGGAGTCGACGGCAGCCAGATCGAAACCAGCCGCCCGGCGGGCCTGGGAGCCACCTCTCCTTTCCAAGTGACTCCCAGCCTGGCTCAGAGCCCGCCGGTCGACCCTAATACCCCCTGGATCATGCGAGCGGCGGGGCCGGTTGACGGCGGCAGTCCGAGCATCGTTGCCTATGTCCAGATGCCGGTGAGCCAGGCGTTTGAGATCGGTGGTAGCAGCGGGAAAGAGCTCAAAGCCGGCGACAGCGTCGAATTGATTCTGAGTGAGCAGGCCGTAAACAATTCCTACGCCGGGGGCGTCGGCCCTTCCGCGATGCTTGCCAGCACCAACGTCCAACTCGTCGGTAACTACGTCGCTTCGATCCTTGGCGTCAACGATCCCGCATCCCTCAACCTGGGTCTGGCGCGCGTCGGCCAAACGGCGGGCACCGCCACTGCCGCAGGCAATGCGACCGCCACCAACACCAAGGTGTCCACGACCGGAGCGACCACGCTCTACAACGTGGCGTTCGGCCAGGCAACGACCGACAGCATCGGTCTGGGTGCCTTCTCACGCACCGGCGCCGCCGACGGCGGCAATCTGGGGGAGGGGGTGAGCGCATCGAGCGGCTACGCCTATCGGGCGGCCGACTTCGGCACGAACACCGGTGCCGCAACGGTCGGGGCGATCACCGGCGTCAACGCCGACGGCACCGCCTACACCGGGACCACGGCCAATACCACCAAAGTTGTCACGTTCCAGGCCACCGGGGTCGGCCCCAGGTTCCAGACCAAGGCGGGCACCGACCCTGCCGACACCGCGGTCGACTTCGGCAAGGTCCTAATCACCAAGACCGACCTCAGCCCTTCGGTCACTCGGTCGGTAACGATCACCAACACCTATATCGGAGCGGGAGACACAAGTCTGAACCTGACCGGGCTGACGGTGAACAGCACCTCGAAGGACGGCGCCAATCCATCGAATTTCTCCGGTGGTCCCACCAACACCTCGATCCAGGCAAACAACGGCACCCAGACCTTCGATCTCACCTTCGCTGCGGATTCCGCGGGGACCAAGACCGCCACCATGCACTTCAACACGGACGTAGCTAGCGCGACCGGACTCGCGGGCAGCGGTCAGACCATCGACCGCGCCCTCCAGGGCCAGGCGTTCGAAGCCACCCTGAGCACGGACAGCACGGCCATCCAGCTCGGTTACGCCCGGATCGGCGGGGCAGCCTCCACGCCGGCCCAGGCGGTCAGCGTCAGCAACCAGACCGGGGGCGGTTATGACCTCCACGCGGTCACCTTTGGCCCAGCCACGAGTTCGACGCCGAATGCCACCTTCAGCGGCGGCGCCAACGTCGGAACGCTCGCCAATGGCGCGACGGGGAGCACCGGCTACAGCATGACGGCGGCGGCGACCATGGCACCGTCCACCAGCAAGCAAACGGTGACCGGGACCGTCACCGTCAGTTCGACCGAGGCCCCGGACGTCACCCGAACCCTGACCGGCGACGCGGTGGGCCCCGTCTTCAATTTCTCCGGCAACAATGTCAATTTCCAAGACGGCAGTCCCTGCAACATCCTCGGACCCAGCGGCAATGCGGTCTGCGGAACCGTCGACTTGGGCACACTCGACCCCAGCCGCACCACCACGGTTCTGACCATCGCTAACCTGTTCAACGCGGTAACCCTTAACGGCTTGGGTGACCTTGCCGACCTCACCCTGATCAATGTGGGCTTCGGCCCGGGTTACAGCCAAAGCGCCCCAGTCGGGACCGGGCTCTTCTCGCTTGCCAGCATCCTCAAGGGTACGCGGTTAGACCCGATCGGCGGGGGCTCGAATTCGGTCACCGCAGGTCTGAACTTCGTCAGTACGGCGCCGGGTATGGGCTTCGTTGCCACCCTGTACCTGCTGACGGACGCCAGCACCACCCTCGGCGCCGAAAGCGGGGGCAGGCAGTTCCTGTTCGATATCACGGCGGCCTGGTCCGACGCACCGGCGCCCGGCACCCTGGCGCTGCTGGCCTTGGGTCTTGCCGCGGTTCGCCTGGGAAGACGCCAGGCGGCCTAGTCTTCCTCCTGGGGCCAGCCGTGGTGCGCTTGAACCGCGTTGGGACCCAGGGCACGTGGCATCCGGACCTCTTCATTATTCCCGAGGAACCCGCGGGTACGGCGGGGCAAGCGCCGCGGTAGGGCGGGGGCGCCAAGTTCGATCGCTTGCGCGTGCGTCAGGTCTCACCAAGCGCCGAACGCGACTGAAATCCGATCGGCATGTCTTGCGGACCTTCAGCGTACTGCGTAGTATTTGCCATAAGACCAGGGTCCTAACAATGGGCGCGTGGAAAGCGGATCTATTTTGACACAATATGTTAACGTGATTGAAGCCGCCCGCCCATCATACCGGACCATCGCCAGGGATTCCCTGCCGCCCCACGCCGACAAGGGTCCGCTGCCTTGTCGTGGTGGATGCATTGTCGCTGATCGTCCCCGGCAAGAACGCCTACCCCTTCGAGGAACACCGATGAACAGCAGCCGAAAAATCGCAAGCGTCGGGCAAGGCGGCGCTGACGAAATCCAGGAGACACGGCGGCGCCTGCTGCGTGCGGCCGCCGCAGCGGCCCCGCTGGTCGCCACCCTGCCGAGCGGCGCCGCCTATGCCTTGGGCAGCACCTCGCAGTGCATCAAGGATGACCGGTCCAACAGCCAAGCGGTGGACTTTAATCCCGCACTTGGCGGTACCGCCTCACCCGACGGATTTGCCCGCGTCCAAGGCTATCAATACACATTTCGCAAGGGAACCGAACGGCCCCCGGTGACTCT
Organism: Candidatus Thiodictyon syntrophicum; assembly: GCF_002813775.1. Taxonomy (NCBI): domain Bacteria; kingdom Pseudomonadati; phylum Pseudomonadota; class Gammaproteobacteria; order Chromatiales; family Chromatiaceae; genus Thiodictyon; species Candidatus Thiodictyon syntrophicum. Next base: position 2,045,144 of record NZ_CP020370.1, on the reverse strand, counting down.
GATCGTTTTCTCCATCGGCGCTAGCGCTAACCCTCCTTACTATTTCGGCTCGAGCGGCTCCATCGGCAGCTACTCCTACACAGTGGGAGAGGTCTTCGACCCGGCGACGTTTGCCGCAAGCGTTTGGACTATGACGGTCGGCCCGGACGCGGTCCAATTGTTGAAACTCTATCGCGCCGCAAGCGATACGGGAGACGCCGACAGCAATCCGACCTGCGCCGTGGACTGCCTGCCCGCCTCCACCGACCCGCAATCCCGGTGTATTTTTCCGGTGTCGCAGATCGGACCGCCCGACGCGCCGGGACAGAACCCCGGCAACAACATGGGGCTCACCACCAGTTGTCTCACGTCAGTCCATCCGATCTCTTCCGGCCGGAGTTGCCCGCAGTAGCCCGAGCGCCATGGCAAAGGCGCTCCCGGTCGGGATGATCAGCCCCCGATGCTGAGTAGCGCAAGCAACCGCCCGCCGCTCTACGAGGTCTGTCCGGCCGACAAACTTGTTTGGGCCCATTGGGAAGCCGACAGCAGCCTCTACCATCGCGGTACCGGGGAGACCCATCTCCTGAGCCCGCTACCCACTGAGATCGTCCGAACCCTGGAACGCGGGCCACTGACCCTGACCGAGTTAGCGGCGGTGCTGGCCGGGGTCTGCGAAACGCCCGATTCTGCCGACTGGCAGGACAAACTGGGTCGCATCCTTGGCGACCTGATGGCACTGGAGATCGTCGATCGGCGAGACGATGAGGACTGAGCGCATCGGTGACGGGGCAGAATTGCACCGGCTGGCCGCACGGGGATTGCTCTACCGCACCGGGCCCTTCATCATCCGGCTTCAGACCAGGCTCAGGGAGGTGACTGACACCTTCGCGCGGATTTATCTGGGCACCGAGGTCCTCCAGGACCCGCAGCTTCCCCATTTCTGCGTCCGCGTCACCGCCAGTTCCCCACTGCGGCGCCCCTGGGGGGCGCAATCGCAGTTCTGGATCGATGATATCCCCCCCTTCGAGCCCTATCCCCGTACCCATGCCTTTCCGCTCCTGGAATGGGGCATCAATTGGTGCATCGGCACCCGCGCCCACCGGTACCTGCTCCTGCACGCGGGCGCGCTCGAGCGCGGCGGGCGCGCCCTGCTCCTGCCGGCCATGCCGGGCTCGGGAAAAAGCACCCTGTCCACCGCACTCGCCTTCCGCGGCTGGCGCTTCCTCTCGGACGAATTCGGGGTGATCCTCCCGGGGGCCGCGACGGTCGTCCCCTTGCCGCGGGCTATTCCACTGAAAAATCGATCGATCCAGGTGATCCGCGACTTCGCACCGGAGGCCGTCATGGGACCCGTCTTCGAGAAGACACGCAAGGGCGATGTGGCACATGTGCGCCCCCCGCACGACAGCCTGGCCCGGCAACTGGAGGGCGCCGCGCCAGGTTGGATTGTTTTTCCCCGCTTCAGGGCCAACGCCACCACCGCGGTTCGCACCTTGGCCCGTAGCGAGGCCTTCACCCGTCTGGCTCAGAACTCCTTCAATTACCGATTGCTCGGCGAGCGCGGCTTTCTGGATCTCGCGGCCCTGGTGCGTGCCTGCGCGTGCTTTTCGCTCGACTTCAGCGACCTCGATCAGGCGGTCGCGGTGATCGAAGACCTGGCGTCCAGCACATGAGCGACCACGAATCGGCGGCCCTCACCGCCTGGCGACAGCCGACCAGCGTCCGCCGGTTCACGACCGAGCAGTGGACGGACGCCCTCTGGGGTGCCGGCCAGCACCGCTGTCTGGCCCGCCTGAGCTATCGGATCGAGGATGCCGGCTGCGCCGACGCCTGCCCCGAGCCCGCCTGGGACCTGCTGACGTCGGCCAGGTACTACCCCAGTTTCCTGCAGGTGCGAGTCGCCCGGGAGATCCGGCATCTGCATCGGATTCTGCGCGCCCGCGGGATCGATTTCCTCCTGTTGAAGGGTGGCGCCTACCTCAGCGCCGGGTTCCCCTTCGCCCGCGGCCGCGGTATGAATGACCTGGACCTCATGGTGCGCAAGTCCGCCCTCGGCGAAGCGGAGGCGGCCCTGCGGGCGGGCGGCCTGGTCACCGCCACCCTCAATGACTACGATCAACACTACTATCGGACCTGGATGCATGAGATCCCGCCGCTGCACCATCCCGAGCGGGGCGTCGAGGTCGACGTGCACCATCGCATACTCCCGTTGACCAGCCGCCTGAATCCAGCGCCCGAGATCATGTGGGCGGACGCCATCGCACTGCCCGCAACCCCGGGCGTCGCGATCCTCAGTCCGCCGGATATGCTGCTGCACACGGCGACCCACCTGTTCTACGACGGCGCAATCCTTGATGGATTCAGAGACCTGCTCGATATCGACTCACTCATTGACATCCATGCCATAGCGCCGGACTATTGGTCGCACCTCTTGGAGCGGGCGGCCTCACTCGAACTCGGCCGCCCGCTCTACTACGCCCTGTACTTTGCCCGGCGGATACTGGCTACCCCGATTCCCACGGCAACGCTGGAGGAGGCCCGCGCGCGGTTTGCCCCCGGCGCCCTGGTCAGGCCGGTCATGGAGCGCCTGGTCACGCGGGTACTACCGCCGCGGCCACGCACTGCCCGTGCCGCCCCGGTGTCCGCTTGGCTGCTCTATTTGCGTTCCCATTGGCTGCGAATGCCGCCCGGCTTGCTGGCCCGGCACTTGGGACGGAAGGGCCTGCGCCGCTTCGCGCCGGACAGCCCCGCTGCCGACTGGCCCCCGCCTTGAGCGCCTGTCGCAGGTATTGCATTACTGAAGCGGCGTCGGCAGGCACCGGCCGCCTAAGCCCCCGCATCCGCAAAATCAAAGTCCATGGCCTCCGTCGGCGGCTGGACATAGGACCCTTGCACCAGATCGACCCCGGCGCAGTAGAGCGGGGTGATGGCCTCAGGTCCCTCGACCCCGGTGGCGATCACCAGGGTCTTGCGACCGCGCGGGTCGCCGAACAGGGACAGCAAGCGCCCATCCGACAACCCCTGGGCCGCCTCCCGGGCCAGCCGCACATAGGCGACGGGCAGGCGGGCGAGCACCCGCTCGCCCCGCTCGCCGACCATGAATCCGTTGAGGCACAGGCGGATGCGCAAGCGGTGCAACTGCTCGGCCCGCCGGGCGGCCAGGTCCAGGTGGCGGTCCGCGTCGGCCAACTGCAGTTGGATGATCGGGCGGCATTGGATCAGGTCGCGGGCGGCGATCTCGTCACGCACCCACTCGACCCAGGCGTCGTCCGCGGCAGCGGCGATGGATTGATGCAGGAAGAGTTCCACCGGCCGCCCCGCGGCGCGGCGCTCGCGCAGAGCGTCAAGACCGGCAGTGAGCAGCCAGCGGTCGATCCGGGCGGTCTGGCCCGCCCGCAGGGCCACCGGGACGAAGACGCCCGGGGCGAGCAGTTCGCCCTGGGGGCCGGTGAGGCGCAGCGTGGCCTCGTAGCGCTCCGCCGCCGCCGCGTGCAGCGGCACGATGGGCTGAAACAGGATCTGGAACTGTCCGGCCGCGATGGCGGCCAACAGCGGGTCGCGCGCCGCGGCGGCGTCCCGGGAGGACGCCCTCACGTAGCCCTGGGCGCGGCCCTGCGTGGCCTGTAGGCTGATGCGGGCGGCCTTGCGGGCACGCGAAACCAGGGTGACGGACTCCCCGCCACTCTCCGCGACCGCACACCAGCCGACTCCGAAGGGCGGCACCGGGGCGGCGCCCGCCGCCGCCGCCAGATCGGCGCGCACGCACTGCCCCAGGGCCTGCGCGGCGGCGCTGAAGGGACGCCCGGCGCCGCTGCGCAGCAGCACGCCGATCCCCTGCTCGCCCACCCGTGCCGCCAGGGCCTCGGCCCCGGCGCGCGCGGTCACGGCCGCAGCAAGCCGTGTCAGGGCGGCCTCGTCCCCCTCCTGTTCGAGATATGCCAGGGCCCAGTCCTCACCGGACGTGGAACGGATCAGGCGGTCGAGCCGGGCGAGCAGGCGTTCCCGGCCGGCGAGGCCAGGCGGTGCGTCCGGCACCGCCGCCGCCCGCCGTGCCGCGTCGCGCTGGCGCACCTGCAACAGGCGCCGCCGCACGCAGGCCACCAACTGCGCCGGGGGTACCGGCTTGGCCAGGAAGTCGTCGCCGCCGATGCGCAGGGCCTCCAACTGGCGTGCCGGGTCCAGTTCCGCGGAGAGGAAGACGATCAGCAGGTCGGCATAGCGCTCTTGGGCGCGGATGACCCCGGTCAACTCGATCCCGCTGACCCCGGGCATGTGGAGATCCATCAGGACCAGGTCCGGCATGAAGCGATCCAGGGCCGCCAGGACCTCAAGCGGGTCGGACACCCGCTGCGTGACCATGCCGGCCTGTTGCAGCACCCGTTCGGCAAAGAGGGCTGCCACCGGCTGATCGTCCACCACCAGGATGCGCGCCGCAGGCCCATCGGCCGGCCCGACCAGGGCCGCCAGCCGGGCGGCGAGGTCAGCGGCCGGCAGGTCCGGCGACAGGCAGGCCGCCGCCCCGGCGTGCAGCGCCGCCAGTCGCTGCTGGAGATCGCCCGGGTCCCCGAGGCCGACCAGGGGCAACGACGGCCCCGGTCCGGGGTCCGCGGCGGGGACGAAATTCGCGAAGGCCCGCAGATCGACCAGCACCAGCAGGGGCGGCGGGTTCTCCGGGGTCACAAGGCGCCGGTCCAGCTCGGCGGGGACCTGGAAGGTCTCCAGGGCGAGCCCGAAGCCAGCGAGATGTGGATCTATGGCAGTGCCAAGGGCCTCGTCGGTACCGAGAAAGAGGATGCTGCCGCGGCTTGGCCGCCTCGGGTTCGTCAGGCTCATTCTGTTGAATCCTATCGTGGATCCATGGGTTCGCGGCCCCGCCGACGGGACCGCACCGGCCCTGGGCGGGCCCTGCAAGCCTTATTCTAGACCAAAGACGCGACGTGACTCGGTGCGCGGCAGGGACGGATGTCGCCGGGTGGCTACAGCTACCGGAAGTTCTTACGGACCGGGCGTCGTTGTCGTTGTCGTTGTCGTGGTCGTGGTCGTGGTCGTGGTCGGATTATTCGATTACGACAACGACAACGTACCCGGGATCTCGGTCACTACATCAGTTCTGATCGCACCAGATGCCGCCGAAGGTGTTGACGCACGCACCAAAGTGGTCAGGTAGAATGCGGACGCCCACCCCATCCGCGCACGACCTCAGCCGAGCTTGCTTCGCCCCGCGGGCCTATGGTCGGCATCGATCCCCGCCGCCCTCCCCATCCTCAGGATAACAGCACCTTGTCCGACACACTGATAGACCTGATCCGGCACGGGGAGCCCGTGGGCGGGCGACAGTTCCGCGGCGACAGCGTGGATGACCCGCTGTCCGCGGCCGGCTGGGCGCAGTTGCGCGCGGCCCTGGGGGAGGCCTGCCCCTGGGATCAGGTCATCAGCTCGCCCATGGCCCGCTGTCGCCCCTTTGCCATGGAAGTGGCCGCTCGCCACGGCCTGCCGCTGGCGATCGAACCGGCGCTCCGAGAGATCGGCATGGGCGACTGGGAGCGCCGCACGCCTGCTGACCTGGCGGCGCACGACCCCGCCGCCTTCGCGGCACTGTACCGGGACCCGGCCGCCCATCGCCCGCCGGGGGGCGAGCCCTTGGCGGCCTTCACCACCCGCGTCGCGACGGCCTACGACCGGCAGGCGGCGCTCTACCCGGGCCGGCACCTCCTGATCGTCTGCCACAGCGGGGTGATGCGCGCGGTGGTGGGATACCTGCTGGGGGCCGCCGACGCGCGGTGGTATCGGCTGCGGATCGACTACGCGGGGCTGGTGCGGGTGCGCCACGGGCGCTTCGGGGCCGCCATCGAGTGTGTCAACGCGCCGACCCTGCCCGGCTGAGCGCCGGCCAGACCCCGCGCGCCGGACCAACCCCGGATAACTTTGTACCCATACGACAGACCGGAGGTCGAGGCTTCAGCCGGACGCGGACCGCCGCCCGCTAAAGCGTCTACCTCCGATCGAGTCGCCTCGGTCACCGGAGGTCGAGCCTTCGTGGCACCAGGCCTTACCGGAAATCGCCTGAGTGCTCAGGCGAAGGCGGGGACAGTACCGCCCTGTCCCGCACCGGCGGCGGTGCCCGGGTCTTCGCGTAGTGCCGCCCGCAACACCTCAGCAGCGCACGGCAGGCAGGTACCGCAGGTGCCGCCGAGCCCGAGCCCCTCGCGCAGGTCGTTCAGGGAACTGGCGCCCGCGCGCACGGCCGCACGGATTTGCCGGTCGGTCACGGCATTACAGACACAGACATACATGGTCGGCTCCGGTCTTGGACGCGAGTTGTTCACCTGAGGCTGATAATAAGAACGCTTCTCGTTCGTGTCAATCCCCCGACCGCCCCCAGCTGAGCAACACCCCAGACCCGGCACTGCTTGTACCGCCGCACGCCGAACCCAACCTTCCTCATTAGGTTCACCGACAGGCCGTGCCCATGAAGACCGACCCGAGTATCCATCAGCACCACAACGCGGTGCTCAAGTTGGCCCTGACCAACATCAACCAGTACTTCCTGCATGCCCGCATGTTGGGCCACTGGGGCTTCAAAACCCTGGAGGGGCACGCCTTCCGCGCCTCGGTCGCGGTCATGAAGGAGGCGGATGAAGTCATCGCCCGGGTGCTCTTTCTGGAAGGCCTGCCAAACCTCCAAAATCTGGGTAAGCTCCTGATCGGCGAGGACGTACCCGAAATCATCCAACACGACCTCACCGCCGAGCGCGCCTACCGCGACGCCCTGGCCGCGGCCATCGGCCACTGCGAGACCCACAAGGACTATGTGAGTCGCCACGAACTGGAGGAGATCCAGGAGGAGAGCGAGGAGCGCATCGACTGGCTGGAGACCCAGCTCGCCCTGATCGCCGCCCTGGGCCTGGAAAATTACCTGCAATCCGCCATCTGACGCCGACCGAATCTGCCCGCCGGAGACCGACAATGCAAGGCTCACCCAAGGTCATCGAGCAACTCCAGTCCTTGCTCGCCAACGAACTGGCCGCCATCGACCAGTATTTCATCCACTCGCGCATGTATGAGGACTGGGGTCTCACCCGGCTCTTCGAGCGGATCAACCACGAGTCCGAGGAAGAGAAGGAGCACGCCACCGCGCTGATCCGGCGCATCCTGTTCCTGGAGGCGACCCCGGACATGACGCACCGCGAGGGGCTCCAGGTCGGCACCGACGTGCCCTCCATGCTGGACAACGACCTGCAACTGGAGTACGCCGTCGCCGCCGGACTCAAGCAGGCCATCGCCATCTGCGAGCAGGAGCGCGACTTCCAGACCAGGACCATCCTGGAACAGAACCTGAGAGACACCGAAGAGGACCACGCCTACTGGCTGGAGCGGCAGTTGGGGTTGATCGAGAAGATCGGACTCCAGAACTACCTCCAGGCGCAGCTGAACCCATAGGAGCCGGGGCGTCCCGCCCCGGCGATGCCCGCGGGGGCGCAACGCCCCCCTGCTCGCCCGCCGCCCTCCTTGCCCGCCCCACCGACTTGACATAATATTTTTCCCGACCACCCTTGACAGCCGTGCTCAAGGGGTCTACTTTACATAATGTAGACGCTCATCCTGAGGTCTACAGGGTCAGCGGTTCATCAGAACGCGCCAATCCATATTGCTCAACTTGAGGATATGACCATGACGACCATCGACTTTTCGCCTCTGCTCCGGTCCATGATCGGGTTTGACCGGCTCTCCAACGCCTTGGAGACCGCCTATCGCACCGAGCCCGGCGGCTATCCGCCCTACAACGTCGAGGTGAGCGGTGAGAATGACTACCGCGTCACCATGGCCGTAGCCGGCTTCTCGGAGAAAGACCTGTCCATCGAGGCCAAGGAGAACATCCTGACCGTCTCCGGCAGCCGTACCGAGGACGAGGAACAGCAGGATACCCGCTTCCTCTACCGCGGCATCGCCAACCGCAGCTTCGAGCGCAAGTTCCAGCTCGCGGATTATGTGCGGGTGGTGGAGGCCCATCTGGAGAACGGCCTGCTGCATGTGCAACTGCGGCGCGAGATCCCCGAGGCCATGAAGCCCCGCAAGATCGAGATCCGCGGAGGTCAACCCCAGGAACGCCTGGTCAACGCGACCGAGGTCAAGGCCGCGGCCTGATCAGGCATCCTGATCGGATCGAGTGACAGGTAACACGCAGGCCGGGCACCCGCCCGGCCTGTTTGCGTCTGGGGTGCGCGTTGCGCCGGGCGACGACTTCGCGCACGGAACCCTTGCGATGGTCCCATCACGGGACTAACATGCCCGCATGAGAATCGTAGCCACCAAGGTGCTGCGCGACTTCTGGGCACGGCACCCGGACGCCAAGGGTCCTCTGGAAGCTTGGGTGGATGAGGCAAGCAAGGCGGACTGGCGACAACCGGCAGACATCAAAGCCCAATTTCGCAGTGCGAGCGTCCTCAAGAACCGACGAGTGGTGTTCAATATCGGGGGCAACGCGTACCGCCTGATCGTCGCGGTAGCTTATCGCTACGGTGCGCTTTACATCAAGTTCATCGGCACCCACGCAAAATACGATACCATTGATGCACAAAGCATCGAAACGCAGTTATGACATGAACATCCGACCGATCCGCACACAAGACGACTACCGCGCCGCCATGCGCGAAATCTCCATCTTCTTTGATGATGAACCGGAACCGAACACACCTGAAGGCGAGCGCTTTGAGATTCTGCTGACACTCGCGCAAGCCTATGAGACGAAAAACTTTCCGATCGACCCACCCGACCCGGTGGAAGCCATCAGGTTTCGCATGGAACAGGCCGGCCTTACTGTGAAAGACCTGGAGCCCATGATCGGACGATCCAATCGCGTGTATGAAATCCTCAACCGCAAACGCCCGCTTACGCTCCCCATGATCCGCAAACTCCACGATCGGTTGGGAATCCCGGCGGAGAGCCTGATCAGGCCGTTGAGTGATGCTCGGACCAGTTGAATGCTGATAGCGGCAGAAGCGATTCGGCATGAGCAAGCCGATCATTGATCTTCCGATAATTGCGACGCAAGAATGGAAAGCATGCGCCGTTCCCGAATACTCCGGACTCCGATTCTTCCCTTGGCTGCGCGCGCATATCTTGGAGCTACATCATGTCCACGATCGCCATACTCCTATCCGGCGGCCAAGGCAGTCGCCTCGGCAAAATCGGCCGGCAGCTCCCGAAACCACTGACCCGTGTAGGTGATGTTCCTATTATTAATACCATCGTCGACAAGCTCCTCGCTCTACGGTCGAGACGCGCGTGGAAACGGTCTACGAAGATGACTTGACACCGCAAGACGTTACTGTCTCGGGACCGATTGCCGGGCTACTTAGAATTCTTGCCGCCACAAACAGCACTGAAGACGCTTTGAGCCAGCCGCAAAGTACCCAAACGGTGGAGCCGAGCGGCGCAAGCCTAATGGTACCCCCAGGCTCTCGAGTTATCGTCGCCGCGGCGGACAACTACCTCCCCACTGATGAACTAGACGCGTTCTTCAAACTGGGAGAAAGCGAACCACTCGTCACCTTCAACGGTTACAAGGATCTAAGGACCCAGAAAAAATTCGTGGCAAATTTGGCTGTATCTCATTTGAAACAGCCGACCGTGAATGGATCGCTAAAATTCAGGAGAAACCGGATACGGTCGGGTCAAGCAACCGCATCGCGTCCATCGGCCTTTATAACTTTCCTTACACGCACTTCCAGCGGCTTGCACAATACTCCGCTGCTGTTCCGGAGTCCTTGGATGCCTCGAAAAAGGAGGCTTCGCCCGGCGCTTTTCTAAGTTGGTTAGTCGATCAACTCAAGCCCGCAGCCGGGTTTCAGCAACATCGCGTTGAGGGCGTCAAAGGGTACGAAATCATCGGCGAGTGGTTCGACATCGGAAACCCCACGGATCTGAAAATAGCCTATTTCTGGTACACCAACGTTGTCCTCGGCCAACTCCGGACGGTCGAGGATCTGATCGTCGCACGAGCCACACGCAGAGTGGACGACAAGAGCTACTTGGTCTGCCGCCGAGTAAGTGTCTCGCCAAACTCCCAAGCGGGGATAAGAACATTGCGGTTTTTCTTCGAGACATCAGATGAACTGTGCTCTCTGAGGAAGGCCGGTAGAGGACTCAAGACAGTTGCCGAGATCAAGGCTGGCAAGGATAACGCGTTATGGGAAAGGATTGAATCTAGTCTGAACAGTGGGGATTTGCCGTTTAATTGGGTCGACAGCGAGGCGGAGATTCAGGCGCCCGACGCGCACGCTCCAATTCTGCTCTCCGGCGGAGTCTTCCTCTTGGATTCCGATAACGCTGGGCTATTTAAGACCAGAGTTTTGATCCCGCTTCTAGAGAAAGATATCGGCTCCGCAACAGACGCCCGTAGATTCACGACCCCGGCCGGGCGGATCGACGACTTAGACTTTCGTCAGGTATGCAGTGATGAGCTTATGGAAGAGTTCGTTTTTTTCGGGCGGGAGTCGGACACCTACAAGACTCGCATCTACTGTCCGCAATTGGATTCTTATTCCGATCGACGGGCGGACCTACTGGAACATATTATCAAGAATAAGGTTCAAATCCCGGGCATCCTGCAATCGGAAATTGGCAGAGCACTGGATGGGTTGGGGTTGGAGGACACGGGCATAATCGAGAACTACTCGGTCTACACCGTCCCTCCGCCCGCGGAAATGGGTAGCTGCCAGATTGAGATTTATTTAGGCAGAAAAAACCCGGTCAGCGGGAGTATCGAATACCGTATAAGGAATACGTCCGGCAGCACTTCGTCGCGATACCGGATGCCGAGAATAACACCCTGGAACTGCGTATCCTCTGCCAAGGAGACATCACTCGTATTACGGGGACCCTGCCGAGGCAGGGTGATCGCGAGCGGGCACGCAATCAAGTGGGGCGCATCCGCGGAATTGTCGATGGAGACGGCTTCGGCCGGGCGCCAATTATGATCGAGGCCGAAGAACTCCGAAGGTACTATGAGCAATTGACCGGAAGCCTAAATGCACAGGCGATACTTCAATACCTTAATCAGTCCCAAACCCATTCCGTAGAAATCTGGGCAGCGGGCGACGGGACCACCGGAATGTTCTCGAATTTCCGCGTGAGCGTGCCTTCCCTTTTTCTTACTAGTTCCGTAGTAGCCGTTCAGAGACCCCTTGACCGCTGCCTCCAGCCCGATCAGGATGTCCCCCTACGTTGCCCGATGATACCGCGCCACTGACCGATGCACCTGAGCGACCACAGCCTTGACCAGCTTGACGAAGCCTATGTCCAGACCCTGGACGAGGGTGCGTTGCGTGGTCTGTCGCTGCGGCTGTTGGAGGATCTGAAGGAAGCGCGCGAGCGGTTGCGGCAGAATCCGACCAACAGTTCTCGTCCGCCCAGCAGCCGTGCGCCCTGGGAGCGCCCGTCGGCGGGGGACGCGGAGGCGATCGAGGCGGCGGACGCCGACGCGCTCACGGCGAGGCAGGACGACGAGTCGCCGGACGAGGCGAGCACGCCCCCGGAAGATTCGCCCGGCACCCCCGAGACGCCCGCGCCAGCGCGCGCTGGGCGCGCGACCGAGAAGCCTAAACGCAACGCCGGCAAGCAACCCGGCGCGCCAGGCTGCGGGCGCACCCAGGTGTTCAAGGCGCAGGAGACGCTCCACCACCGTCCCAGCGCCTGTGCGGCCTGCGCCCAAGCGCTGGCGGGAGACGCGCCCAGTGTCGCCTACGCCGGCTTCCAGTCGGTCGATCTGGTGTGGGGTGATCCCGCGCAACCGGGCCTGCACCTGCGGGTCACCGACCATCGTTTTTATGACAGTCTGTGCGGCTGCGGTCATCACACGCGCGCGCGTCCCGGCGAAGGTCTGGTGGATGACTCAACGTTAGATCCGGTGGCCTTGAGCGAATGGCGGGTGGTCGGGGCGGGGCTGGCGACCCTGATCGTGGCGCTGCATCTGCGCTTTCGGATGTCGTACCGACGGATACGGGAGTTTCTGCACGACTGGCTGGGGTTGAGCCTGAGCGTCGGCACCCTGGATCGCACCCTACGCGAGGCCGCCGCCGCGGCGCTCCCGCTGGAACAAGAATTGATCGCGGCGGTGGTGGCCAGCGACCTGCTGCACGCCGATGAAACCTCCTGGCCGCAAGGCGCCGACTTGCTGTGGCTGTGGGTGTTCACCAGTGCCACCGTCACCTTGTTCGTGGTGGCCAAGCGCGGGCGTGAGGTGCTTGATCGCCTCCTGCCGGGCTTCGCCGGCTGGCTGATGAGCGACGGCTGGCAGGCGTATCGCCACCTGCCGCAACGGCTGCGCTGTTGGGCACACCTCACGCGCAAGGCGCAGGGGTTGATCGAGAGTTTCGATCGCGAGGGGCAAGCCTTTGGGCACCAAGTCCAAACCACTTTCGACACCCTGATTGGCGCCATCCATGCGGCGCGCGCGGGGCCGCCGGCCGAGCTGCCGCACATCCACGCCAAGTTGCTGGCCGAGTTGCATGCGGCCTGCGTGCAGCTGCTCGGGCACCGGCACGTCAAGACGCGCGCCTTGGCCGTCGAGTTGTGGAACGACTGGGACGCCATCTTTCGGGTGCTGGAGAATCCCCAGTGGCCGCTCACCAACAACGCCGCCGAGCGGGCGCTGCGCCATTGGGTAATCGCGCGGCGGATCATGATGGGCACGCGTTGTGATGCCGGGTCGCGCACCTTCACCCTGCTCGCCAGCGTGATTGAAACCTGTCGCCAGCGCGGCCATGTGCCGTGGTCCTATCTGGCCGGCGTGATCGCTGAGCGCCGCGCCGGTCGCGCCGCCGCTCCGCTGCCGGCTCCAATGCTGGGTCTCTGAACGGCTACGTTCCGTAACCTATCTTGCCAAGAATCTGCGTTATCTTCTGCGCTAGGGAAACGCTGATTAAATCCCTAAAGACAGAATCGACACTCGGCAAATTAGAACCTTGGGGCGCCGGGGTCGATTTAGTCAGCGCGTCCACAGCCCGACCGGGGCGGGGTGTTGGTAACTCAATGAAACAGGATTTCAGCACTTGGGGGGATTACGCGCACCACGACTCCGGAAGGGCGCGGGGCCAACCGGGGCCGCAGTTATTGATCCCGGGCTGGGGGATGGTTGCGCTGCGCTTATCCACCACGCATTGGCGGCTAGCCTTTGAATCCAACCCTGAGCCTCTCCCGACCATGAACTGGCAGACCCTGTCCACCGATTCGCCCTACAAGACGGCCGTTGCTATCCAACATGAATTGCAGGAAGGCCGCGTCGCCGAGGCGGCCAGCGGCCTCGCGGAGTTGATCGACGCCTTGTCCAAGTCGGAAAAGCGTGCCCTGAAAAGCCAACTGGTCCGTCTGATGCTGCATATCATCAAGTGGCACGGCCAGCCGGAACGCCGATCGCTCAGTTGGATCGCGAGCATCGAGGATGCCCGGGACGAGATCGGCGACATCCGCGACGAGACTCCGAGTCTGAATGAGCAAGTCATCAAGGACCTCTGGGCCAAGGCCTTCGTGATGGCCAAGCGCAATGCCGAGGCGGAGATGGGAAAGCGCTTGTCCGCCGAGGGGCTCACCTGGCAGGAGGTTTTCGATACCGTCTATGTCTTGGACCGCGACTAGCCGGGAACCCGTCACGACGTCCCCGGGACTCCCTGATCCGCCCCCCGGGTTGCCTTGCGCACCCGCGGACACCACCTTGCGCCGCAGGTGATTGCGGAGTCTCATCCCATGAAGTGTCGAACCAAATACCTCCTCTGCCCGCTGGTGCTCCTGGCCGCCCTGTCGGCGGCGCCAACGCCAACTCTGGCCGGACTGCCGGCCACGGCGGACGGCCAGCCCCTGCCGAGCCTGGCGCCCATGCTGGAGCAGGTGATGCCGGCCGTGGTCAACATCTCCACCGTCACCCGGATCGACGCGGCGGACAATCCGCTGCTGCGCGACCCCTTTTTCCGCCACTTCTTCGCGGTCCCGCGGCAGCAGGAGCGCGAGAGCAACAGCCTGGGCTCGGGGGTACTGGTGGACGCGCGGCGCGGGCTGGTGCTCACCAACCACCATGTGATCGCCAAGGCGGATGCGATCCGCGTGACCCTGGGTGACGGCCGGACCCTGAAGGCGGACCTGGTGGGGGCCGACCCGGCGACGGACGTGGCGGTGCTGCGGGTGCCGACACCGGGGCTGACCGCCCTGACGCTCGCCGACTCCGACCGGCTCAAGGTCGGTGACTTCGTAGTCGCGATCGGCAACCCCTTCGGACTCAGCCGCACCGTCACCTCCGGCATCGTCAGCGGGCTCGGGCGCACCGGGCTCGGAATCGAGGGCTACGAGAACTTCATCCAGACCGATGCCTCCATCAACCCGGGCAACTCGGGCGGGCCGCTCGTGAACCTGCGCGGCGAACTGGTGGGGATCAACACCGCCATCCTGGCCCCGGGCGGCGGCAACATCGGCATCGGCTTCGCCATCCCGGTAAACATGGCCCGCGCCATCATGGACCAGATCGTGGACCATGGGGCGGTGCGCCGCGGTGCCTTCGGGGTGGCGGTGCAGGACCTGACCCCGGACCTGGTGACGGCCCTGAAGCTCGACTCCCAGGCCGGGGCCCTGGTCTCGGCCGTGGACCCGGACTCGGCGGCAGCGGCGGCCGGGCTGCGCGAAGGCGACGTGATCCTGCGCCTGGACGGTCGGCCGGTAACCAACGGGGCCGACGTGCGCAACCGCTTCGGGCTGCTGCGGGTGGGCGCCCGGGTGGAACTCGCCATCCTGCGCGACGGCCGGGCCATGACGCTCAAGGGCGAGATCGCCGACCCCTACCGGGGCTTCTTACCGGCCGACAAACTCGCCCCCAGCCTGGCCGGCGCCCTGCTCGGGGACCCGCGGGGGCGCGGCGGCGCCGTGCTGGTGGGGCCCGTGACCAAGGACAGCGCGGCCTGGCAGTCGGGCCTGCGCGAGGGCGACCTGATCCGCGAGGTCAACGGGGTGCGGGTCGGAACGGTGCGCGACCTGACGCTGGTGCTGCGCCAGTCGCGCGGGCTCTTCCGGCTCCAGATCCAGCGGGGCGAGCAGTTGATCCTATTGGCGCAGCCCTGAGCGGCGGCGACGCAAACGATCGCTAGGATGGGCAAAACGCAGGTGCGCACGGCGCACCCTACGCCAAGGGTCCGAGCCATTGCGCTTGGCGGTGCCTGTGACCGGCCAGCCAGGCGTTGAGGTCCGCGACATCGGCAGTGTCGAGCCGGGCCTCGCGCAGGTGATCGCCGCGGATTAAGGACGAACCGGCAATCCCGGCCGCGCCCCTCTTGGAGTAACCCGCTCATGCCGCTTGGCGCCAAGCAGCCCGGTCAGCCCCAGGCCGAAAAGAACCAGGCTGACGATGGAGGGCTCCGGCGCCGCCGCACTGAGCGTCACCACATTACTCAGAAAGCGTGCCGCTTGGTCGCGGCCCCCGGCCCCGGTGTCACTGCCGGTGCCGAGAAACTGGCTGACCCCTTGTTGGGTGTAGACCAGGTAGCCGCTGCCGACTTGGCTCGCGATCGTGATCCATTGCCCAGCCGTACCGGTGTCGGTCAGGCCGGTAAAGGCGCCGATGCTGGTGAAATAGCCATAGGCCGATACATCCCAGTCGCTGAGCCCGGCATCAACCAACCCTTGGTTTATCGCGTGATTGGCACCCAATGGGCCGGTGGTATCGACAATGGATATCCCTTCAATACCGGGCGGATAGGTGAAACTGGCGGCCAGTTGCGCCCCTAACGGATAAAGCGCAAGCTCTTCGGAACCGAACCCTGGGTTTTGCACGAAGACGTTGCCCCCGGCCGCCATGAAGGTCCCGAGTTTCGCTGACAGGTCGTCCCCCGATGACCAATGATATTTGCTGAAACCATCGAGCCATACCGCATCGAAACCGGCCAGGTCCGTGGCGGCGAAGCCGCTGGGCGCAACAAACACCGCCTGCAACGCAACGCCGGTGATGGCATTCGTCAAATTCGTATTGGACCCGTCCATCGCGTTTCCGGACACCAGCATCCTCGTGGCGTGGGACGGCGCGGCGATCGTCAGCAGCAACGCCAGGGTCGCGAGCCCGTGCCGCCATGAGATTCTCTTTCGGTTTCGCATGTCTGATCGACCCTCTTTGGCTCAGCAGTAAAAGGCCACGGTGCAGAAACATCAGGCGCAGGCCATGCAGGCGGGAACGCCCCCGTCCGTCAGCGGCGTCTGACCGATCCTGGCCGCTGCGCCGGGCACCGGACGGGGCTGCCTGCGGCCGCCGCAACCGGACCGGGCACTGGGGATCGGGCACCGGGCCCGCCTGCAAGTCGGGCGGCCGGACTGACGGCACCGACCCGCACGGACGGCTCGGGTACAATAACCCGACTCGGCACCCCCGCCCACCCCCAATCGCCCACCGGAGACCCCCATGGGAATCACCGCCCTGATCCTTCTTGCGCTGCTCCTGGCGGCGGTGGTCTACACGATCCAGATCTACAACAACCTGGTGCGCCTCAAGCACGCAGTGACGCTCGCCTGGTCCAATATCGACGTGGCGTTGAAGCAGCGCCACGACGAGATCCCGAAGCTCGTTGAGGTCTGCAAACAGTACATGGGCTATGAGCGCGAGACGCTGGAGCGCGTGGTGCGCGCCCGCGGGTCGGTGGCGGAGGCGAGCCGCCGCCAGGACATGCGCGCCCTGGGGGCGGCGGAGACGGATCTCCGCGCCGGGCTCGGGCAGTTGTTCGCCCTGGCGGAGAATTACCCGCAGCTCAAGGCCAACGAGGGCTTCCAGCAGCTCTCGCAGCGTGTCTCCCATCTGGAGGACACCATCGCCGACCGCCGTGAGCTGTACAACGACAGCGTGAACCTCAACAACGTCCGCATCGAGCAGTTCCCGGACCTGCTGGTCGCCCGCGTCATGGGCGCCCGGCCCCGCGAACTCCTGGAGTTCGCTCAGGAACGCGCGGATCTGGACCTCAAGGCCCTGTTCGGCTGAGGCCGGGCGCGGGCCGCGGCGATGGCGCCCCAGTGGGTCCATGACCTGGTGGTCGGCCTGGAGCCGGCGCAGTTCTGGTTCCTGTTCGGCGCCCTGGCGGTCGGCGCGCCCTTCCTGCTGTACCGGGGCAGCCAGGCCTTTTGGCGGCTGCGCACCATCACCGATACCCCCACTGCCCGCATCCAATCCGCACCCCAGGGCTATGTCGAACTCGCCGGCCTGGCGCGCCCCCACCTGGGTCAGGTCCAGGGTCCACTGACCGGCCGGCCCTGCGTCTGGTACCGCTACCGCATCGAGGAGCGCGGCAGCGGGCGCAACAAAGGGTGGCACCGCATTGAGGGCGGCGAGTCCCCCGCGCCCTTCCTGCTCGACGACGGCAGCGGACAGTGTATCGTCGACCCGACCGGCGCCTATGTCCGCCTGCGCCGGGCGGACCGGTGGACCGGCCCGCACCGCAGCCCGCGCAGCGTGGAGCCGACCAGGTGGTATCAGGCCAGCGACCGGTATCGCTATGTCGAGGAGCGCATCGATGACGGCGACCCGCTCTATTGCCTGGGCCGCTTCGCGACCCCGCTACGCGGCCCCGCCGAGCGCGACCAGTTGCAGCGCGCCCTGCTCAGGGTCTGGAAGCAGGACCCGGCGCGCCTGGCCCGCATCGACACGAACGGCGACGGCACCATCAGCCCGCAGGAGTGGGAGCAGGCTCGCAGTGCCGCTGCCGCCCTGGCCGAGCGCGCTGAGATCAAGCTCAGTGCGACCCCGGTGCTGGCCCGGCTGGCAGCCACCGGCGACGAACGCCAGCCCTTCGTGATCTCCACCTTCGCCGAGGAGGACCTGGCCGCCACCTTGCGGTGGCAGGCCCTGGGATATAACGCGGCGTTCGTAGCAGCGGCGGTGGCGGCGGTCTTGAGCGGACTGGCGCGGTTCGGCGGATGATCCAACCAAAGATAGTTGAGCCGCAAATGAACGCAAATGAACGCAAATCTCCTTCTCTTCCAGCATGACGCATCAGCCTCAGGCAACTGCGCGGCAGCCCGCACCCGGCGACCGGGTCATGATCGGTCTCTCCGGCGGGGTCGACTCCGCGGTCGCCGCCCACCGGCTGATCGAGCAGGGCTACCGGGTCGAGGCCCTGTTCATGAAGAACTGGGAGGAGGACGACGCGCCCGGTTACTGCGCCGCCGCCCAGGACCTGGCGGACGCCACGGCGGTCGCGCAACGGCTCGGCATCGCGTTGCGCACGGTCAACTTCGCGACCGAGTATTGGGACCAGGTATTCGAGTCGTTCCTGGCGGACTATCGTGCGCTACGCACCCCCAACCCGGACGTGCTGTGCAACCGCGAGATCAAGTTCCGCGCCTTCCTGGACCATGCCCTGGGGCTGGGGGCGGACTGGATCGCGACCGGTCACTATGCCCGCATCACCCGCGACTCGGACGGCTGCCGGTTGCGCCTGTGCGCCGACCCCAACAAGGACCAGACCTATTTCCTCTACCTGCTGGACCAATCCCAATTGGGCCATGCGCTGTTTCCGCTCGCCGACCTCACCAAGCCCCAGGTGCGCACCATCGCCCGCGGCCTTGGACTCGACAACGCCGAGAAACGCGACAGCACCGGGATCTGCTTCATCGGCGAGCGCCGCTTCCGCGACTTCCTCGCCCGCTACCTGCCGCGCGAACCCGGGCCGATCGAGACCCCGGACGGCCGCCGGCTGGGGGAGCACCAGGGGCTCACCTATTACACCATCGGCCAGCGCCAGGGGCTAGGGGTCGGCGGGGTGCTGGGCGGAACCGATGCCCCCTGGTTCGTCGCGGCCAAGGACCCGGGACGCAATGCGCTGATCCTGGTTCAGGGGGGAGACCACCCGCTGTTGCAGTCCCAGTCACTCGCCGCGGACCACTTGCACTGGATTCGCGGGTTGCCGCCCGGCCCCCTGCCCTTCCCCTGCGAGGCCCGGCTGCGCCATCGCCAGCCCTTACAGGCGTGCATTATCACAATGATCAGCGACCAGGGGTGCGAGGTGCGTTTTGTCGAGCCGCAGCGCGCGGTGGCGCCCGGGCAGGCGGTGGTCTTCTACGCCGGCGATACCTGCCTGGGCGGGGCGACGGTGGAGCGGGCGATGTCCCCGTAGCCCGGATCGAGCGCGCTAGCGGTCCGGGCGGCCCAACCTCCCAGCCCAGGGTACGAATCGGCGACGCAGTAAAGGTTCGGGACGGGGCGAATGCCCCGTCCCGCCCCGGGCGCTGCGGCGAACTCCGAAGCCGCGTTCTCCGCGCGGCCCGTCGCGGCTGAAGCCGCTCCCACGGCGTCGCTGCGCGACGTTCACGGCACGCCTGGGCGGTAGCGCGATGCCCTCCGCCTGTATTGACAAATTAAAGACACCACATACACTGGGTCCCATGGATTTCCTCTACGAGCACCATGGGGCGACCTTCGTCTGGGACAGCGACAAGGCTGCGCTCAACCCCGGTCGCCACGACGGGGTCACCTTCAAGCAGGCGGCGACCGTGTTTTTCGACCCACTATTTCGGCTGGTCCCGGCCGACCGCAACGCGCAAGCGCGCGATGCGATCATCGGGTATGACGAGACCGGCCGCCTGCTGTTCGTGGTGCATATCGTGATCAAGGGCGACCATATCCGCATCATTTCCGCCCGTCGGGCGACCAACGAGGAGCGGCGCAAACATGAGCATTCCTGAACTGATCAAGACCCGGCTGGCGACGGACCGGCCGATGACGACCATTACGCTGCGCATCCCCGTGGACGTGGTGGAGTCGCTCAAGGAGGTCGCGCCCCGCAAGGGTTTTTCCGGTTACCAAGCGCTGCTGAAGTCTTATGTCAGCGAGGGGCTGCGACGCGACGAGGCACAGTTGCACTTCGGACCCGCGGCGCGGCTGGTCGCGGCGCTGAAGCGCCGGGGCGTGCCGGAGGCCCTGCTGGACGAGGCGGCGCGGGAGGTCGGGGCCTAGCGTCCGGAGTCACCCATGCTCCCGCCGTCGATCTCGGGCCGGGCGGGGCATTCGCCCCGCCCGTAATCGTTTGAAGCTGCGGCCGCATCCGCTATGGGCGCCGGCCTCGAAACGTTCGGGACGGGGTTGCAAACCCCGTCCCGCCCGGTGACCAAGATCCCGGGTACGCTGTCCTGGTCGTTGTCGTTGTCGTTGTCGTAATCGAACAATCCGACCACGATCACGACAACGACAACGACAACGACGCCCGGTCCGTGGGAACGTCCGGTAGCTGTAAGGTACGCGATGCGTACCCTACGAGATATGCGTTAACACATCAGATCTGATCGCACCCGCGCCCCCGCGACCCCGGGCGCGCGCCCGGCGTCGCTGGTATCCTGTCGCACCTTCAAAGACCTTCCCGGACCGGAGCCGCAGCACCCCATGGCCCACGACGATCAGGACCGCGTGACCGCACTCGCCGGCATCTACCAGGCGGTCGCCTGTGTGATGCGTATCGCCCGCACCGGCAGCGCCGACACCGCGGCCATGGAGCCCTGCATCTACAGCCTGTTGCAAATCGACGCAGTGGACACCGCGGCGGTCTACGGCCCCCCCGGGGCCATGGCCAACGGGGCGCGCCAACTCGTCGCCCAGCTCACCGGCAGGCCCGAGCGCGATCTGGAGCTGACCCGCTATGCCGCCTCGGTCATCCGGCTGGAGCGTAAACTGTCCGCCCAGCCCGAGCTGCTGGAGCGCATCGGCGAGGGGATCGCGGGGGCCGCGGTGCTGCATGAACGCTGCCCCTTGCTGCACCCCGACGTCCTGGCCCGGTTCGCCGACCTCTACAGCGAGACCCTGAGCCACCTCAAACCCCGCATCCTGGTCCGCGGCGCCTCCAATCACCTCCAGAACCCGGACAACCAGGTGCGTATCCGCGCCCTGCTGCTCGCCGCCATCCGCTCCGCCCGGCTGTGGCGCCAGTTGGGCGGCAGTCGTTGGCAGATCCTGTTGGGGCACAAACACCTGCTGATGCAGGCGCGCCGCTATCTGGATCAGGCCAGCAATCGACAACCGGCGGATTGCGGACCCCCGACGGATACGGATTGAGTCGGCGGGACCCGCCGGGCGGCAATGCCGCGCGATTGCCGTGCTACACTGATCTCGTGTCGACCCCGGAGACCCGTCAATGAATCTGACCGTAACCATCGCAGAACAGACCCTGAAACGGGCACGGCTGCGCGCCTTGACCGAGAACACCTCGGTCAACGCCGTCGTGCGTGACTTTTTGGACGCCTACGCGGACCACCGCTCGGCCGCCCGCGAGGCCACCGACCGCATCCTGGAACTGGCAAGCCAATCGGAGGCCGGCTCCGGTCCCGAAGGGCGCACCTGGACTCGCGAGGAAATCTATGACCGTCCGGTTTTTCGCCGATAGCAACGTCTTTATCTATGCCTACGATAAGGACGCCGGGGTCAAGCGAACCCGGGCCATGGCCCTGATCGACAGGGCCGGCGGAGCGGCTGAATTGGCTGTCAGTACCCAGGTCCTCAAGGAATTCTATTGGGTCACGACGCGGCGGCTGAACCCGCCATTACCCTCGAAGGTGGCTGAAATGGCCGTGCGGGAGTTTGCCCGCTACCCCTTGGTGGTGGAGGACCCCCCCCTGATTCTCGCCGCGATCGCGCGCGGTCGCCAGGATCAGATCGCCTTTTGGGACGCGCTGATCGTCGAAGCCGCCCGTCGCGCCAAGGCCCGCATCCTCTATACCGAAGACCTCCAACACGGCCGCGACTTCGACGGCCTGATGGTCGAAAACCCCTTTCGCGAGCTGCCATGACCACTCAAGCCCGTCCCACCGCCACCTTCATCAACGTCGGTGAGCGCAGCAATGTCACCGGCTCCGCCGTCTTCAAGCGCCTGATCCTGGACGGCAAGTTCGATGCCGCACTGGCCGTGGCGCGGGCCCAGGTGGAAAACGGCGCCCAGGTCATCGACATCAATATGGACGAGGCGATGCTGGACTCCAAGGCGGCCATGACCAGGTTTCTGAACCTGATCGCCGCGGAGCCGGACATCGCCCGGGTGCCGATCATGATCGACTCCTCCAAATGGGAGGTGATCGAGGCCGGACTCAAATGTGTCCAGGGCAAGGCGATCGTCAATTCGATCAGCATGAAGGAGGGCGAGGAGGCGTTCCGCCGCCAGGCGCGCAAGTGCCGGCGCTACGGGGCGGCCATCGTCGTCATGGCCTTCGACGAGCAGGGCCAGGCCGACACCCAGGAGCGCAAGTTCGCCATCTGTGAACGCGCCTACCGTATCCTGGTCGACGAACTCGACTTCCCGCCCGAGGACATCTGTTTCGACCCCAACATCTTCGCCGTCGCCACCGGGATCGAGGAGCACAACAACTACGCGGTGGACTTCATCGAGGCGACCCGCCGCATCAAGGCCCACCTGCCCCATGCCCGGGTCTCCGGCGGCGTCTCCAATGTCTCCTTCTCGTTCCGCGGCAACAACCCGGTACGCGAGGCGATCCATTCCGTATTCCTCTATCACGCGGTGCGTGCCGGCATGGATATGGGCATCGTCAACGCCGGCCAGTTGGCCGTCTATGACGACCTGCCGGCGGAGTTGCGCACGGCGGTGGAGGACGTGATCCTGAATCGCCGCCCGGACGCCACCGAACGCCTGATCGACCTGGCCCCCAAATACAAGGGCGACGGCTCGGGGATGGAGAACAAACAGGACCTGTCCTGGCGGGATAGACCGGTCGCCAAGCGTATCGAGCACGCCCTGATCAAGGGCATTACCGACTTCATCGAGGCCGATACGGAGGAGGCGCGCCAGACGCTCGGCCGGCCGATCAATGTGATCGAGGGCCCGCTCATGGACGGCATGAATGTCGTGGGCGACCTCTTCGGTGAGGGCAAAATGTTCCTGCCCCAGGTGGTCAAGTCCGCCCGTGTCATGAAGCGCGCGGTCGCCTATCTGGAGCCCTTCCTGGCGCAGGAGAAGAGCACCGGGCAGACCCAGGGCCGCATCCTGCTCGCCACCGTCAAGGGCGATGTGCACGACATCGGCAAGAACATCGTCGGCGTCGTCCTGCAATGCAACAATTATGCGGTGGAGGATATGGGCGTCATGGTCCCGGCGGACCGCATCCTGGCCCGGGCGCGCGAGGTCAAGGCGGATATCATCGGGCTCTCCGGGCTCATCACCCCGTCACTCGATGAGATGGTCCACGTCGCGCGCGAGATGCAGCGCCAGGGGTTCACGGTGCCGCTGCTGATCGGCGGCGCGACCACCTCCAAACTCCATACCGCGGTCAAGATCGAGCCCCACTACGCGCACCCGGTCGTGCATGTGAAAGACGCCTCCCGCGCCGTCGGCGTGGTGGGCAGCCTTCTGTCCAAAGACCTGAAGGAGAACTACGTGGCCGCCATCCGCACCGAATATGAAGAGGTCCGCGTGCGCCGCGCCGCCCGCGACGAGGCGCGGGACCTCATCCCGCTCGCCGCGGCCCAGGCCAACCGCACCCCCATCGACTGGGAGCATTACCAGCCGCCGACCCCGGCGGAGCCCGGCATCCAGGTCTTCAAGGACATCCCGCTCGCGGAGATCGCGGCCTATATCGACTGGACCTTCTTCTTCCATGCCTGGCAACTCAAGGGCCGCTTCCCCCAGATCCTGGACGACCCGGAAAAGGGCGAGGAGGCCCGCAAACTCCACGCCGATGCACTCGACATGCTGCACCGGATCATCTCGGAGCGGTGGCTCGCGGCCCACGCGGTGATCGGGCTCTTCCCGGCCAACGCGGTGGGCGATGACATCCTGGTCTATGCGGACGAGTCCCGGGGCGACCCCCTGGTCACCTTCCACTGCCTGCGCAAGCAGGGCAAGCAGCCCGCGGGTCGACCCAACGAGTGTCTGGCCGATTTCATCGCCCCGGCGGATACCGGCATCCCGGACTACATCGGCGGCTTCGCCTGCACCGCGGGCGAGGGCATCGACGCCCACGTCAAGCGCTTCGAGGCCGCACTCGACGACTATTCGGCCCTGCTGCTCAAGGCCCTGGCCGACCGCCTCGCCGAGGCCCTGGCCGAGATGCTCCATCAGCGCGTGCGCACCCGCCACTGGCGCTACGCCGAGGATGAACGCCTGGCCGCGGACGCCCTGATCGACGAGCAATACCAGGGCATCCGCCCGGCGCTGGGCTACCCCGCCTGCCCGGACCACACCGAAAAGGACCTGCTCTGGCAATTGCTCGACGCCGAGCGCAACACCGGCATCTGGCTCACCGAATCCAAGGCCATGGTCCCCACCGCCGCGGTCTCCGGGCTCTATTTCTCCCACCCCGACAGCCGCTATTTCGCCGTCGGCAAGATCAACCGCGACCAGGTCAGCGACTATGCCGAGCGTAAAGGGATGCCGGTGGCCGAGATCGAACGCTGGCTGGGGCCCAATCTCGCCTATGACGTGGAATGAATGCCCGGTGTGGGGACCAATACCGCCAAGACGCAGACCACCGCCGGAGAACTGGCATGAGTACGACCACACCGACTCGCTGCAATACGCCGGGTGAGACCCTGGACCAGCGGGTGCAATTGCACGGTATCCGCTGGCAGGACTACGAGGCGCTGCTCGCCATGCGCGGCGAGAGTAGCGGCACGCGCCTGACCTATCTCGACGGAGAAGTGGAACTGATGACACCCGCCATCGACCATGAGACGCAGAAGACCCTGCTTGGACGCCTCATCGAGACCTACGCCGAGGAGCGCGGCCTCGAGCTTCAGGGCTGCGGCTCCTGGACCGTGCGCAAAGAGGCCAAGGCCCGGGGCGTCGAGGCCGATGAATGCTACGTGCTGGGTGTCTGGACGGCCCCCCCGACCATTCCGGATCTCGCAGTCGAGGTCATCTGGAGCTCGGGCGGAATCGATAAGCTGGAGGTCTACCGCGGCCTGGGCGTCCCGGAGGTGTGGTTCTGGCAAAACGGCGCCCTGCGCATCTATTGCCTTGAGGGCGATGCCTATACCCAGACCCAGCGCAGCCGCCTCCTGCCGGATCTCGACCCGGATCTCATCGTCCGCTTCATGGCCTACCCGAGCCAGACCCAGGCGGTACGCGGGTTGCGGACGGCACTGAAGTCATCCGCGGGCTGAGTTGCATGCCAGTGCTGCCATAGGCATCCGATTGCATCCTGACCGGCACGGATATCACTGCATTAAGTGCCCGGCGAGTTCCGAATAAAGGAGGAACTTCTCATCCACCGAGATGAGCATAGCGTCGCGCGCAATGGCGGTTGCGATGATCAGGCGGTCTTGAGGATCACGGTGGTGCTCGGGAAGCTCGACCGCGACGCGAGCGATCTCCGGTGTAATCGGCAACAACGCAATGCCGGAACCGTCCAGCGCCTTCTCGAACCAGTCGTGCAGGGGACCGGGCAGCTCGATGCGGCCGTGGTGGTTCAGCCAAGCCACCTCAAAACAGGAAATCGCGGAGACACCGACCTGCTCGGCGCTGTCGATGCGCGCTGTCCACGCCGGCTTGAGTCGGGCCTGCTCGCGATTGATCCACCACAACCAGATATGGGTGTCGAGCACGACCATCA
The DNA here is from genome assembly GCF_002813775.1 of Candidatus Thiodictyon syntrophicum. Taxonomy (NCBI): domain Bacteria; kingdom Pseudomonadati; phylum Pseudomonadota; class Gammaproteobacteria; order Chromatiales; family Chromatiaceae; genus Thiodictyon; species Candidatus Thiodictyon syntrophicum. The sequence goes on along the minus strand of NZ_CP020370.1, from coordinate 2,019,605 downwards.
CGGCAAATTCCAGTCGCTTTCCGGAACCGTACTGAGAATATCACCGTAAATCCTGACCTGGCCTGCGATATCGGGATGGGGGCAACGTTGCACGCGCGGCGTCTCATTGCGGGGCTCGTCCAACGCCAAAACGATGATCTCGACGTGCCGATCATTGAAGCAGTCCGGCAACTCAATGGACACCCGCCGATTCTTAACCTGCTCAAACCGCCGTTCTACTTGCATGGGTCAGCGCTCCTGAGATAGATCGTTCAATGCCCGGCGGCCCGCTTCACCCATGCTGCCTGGCCCAGGTGACGATGCTGTGGGCATCCATGGCACCGGCGGTGCGCGCCACCTCGGCGCCGCCGCGGAACAGGGCGAGTGTGGGGATGCTGCGAATCCCCAGGCGGGCGCCCAGCCCCTGGGCCTCCTCAGTATTGACCTTGGCGAGCCGGAAGGCCGGCTCCAGAGCGCGGGCGGCGGACTCGAAGGCGGGGGCCATGGCGCGGCAGGGGCCGCACCAGGGCGCCCAGAAGTCCACCAGCAGGGGCAGTTGGTCGCGGGCCAGGAAGCGGGCGAAGCGGGCCTCGTCCAGGGCGACCGGGGCACCGGTGAAGAGCGGGCGGTGACACTGACCGCACTTGGGGTCCGCCCCCAGGCGCGCGCCGGGGACCCGGTTGATGGCGTCACAGGCGGGGCAGATGATGTGGAGACTCTCGGACATGGGTGGTTCCTCGGGTAACGGGTCGATCGGGGTGGCGCGCCCGGGCGCTGGAGCTTGATTCCCCCGACGCTGACACCTATTTTGCGTCAATTAGACCAAATCACCAGCCCCGGAGCCCACCCATGGCCCAATCCCCCTATATCGTTACAGTCACCGCCGCGAACTTTGAAGCGGTGGTGATCGATGGTTCCTTCGACCGCCCGGTCCTGGTGGACTTCTGGGCGGACTGGTGCGCCCCCTGCAAGGGACTGATGCCGGTGCTCGCCAAGCTGGCGGACGCCTACGCCGGCAAGTTTATCCTGGCCAAGGTCAACACCGAGGAGGAGCAGGCCCTGGCCGCCCATTTCGGTATCCGCAACCTGCCCACGGTGCAGTTGTTCAAGTCCGGCCAGGTGGTGGACCAGTTCATGGGCGCCCTGCCCGAGGGGCAGGTGCGCGAGTTCCTGGACCGGCACCTGCCGCAACCCGGGGACGGGCTGCTGGCCCAGGCCCAGGACCTGATGGCGGCCGGCGATCTGAAGCGCGCCGCGGTCCTGATCGAGCAGGCGCAGGCGCAGGACCCGTCCAACGCCCGGGTAGCCCTGGCGCGGGTGCAACTCACGGCGGCGCAAGGCGACCTGAGCGGCGCCGCCGCGCTCCTGGAGCGCCTGCCGATCGAACTCGCCCAGGACCCGGAGGTGGCGGCCCTGCGCGGGCAGTTGCGCTTCGCGCAGGCCCTGGTCGGCGCCCCCGCCCCCGTGGACCTGACCCGGCGGCTGGCGGCCGACCCCAACGACAGCGAGGCCGCCTATCTGCTCGCCGCCCACCGGGTGCTGGCCGGCGATTTCGAGGGCGCCCTGGAGGGTCTGCTGGCCCTGATGAAGCGCGACCGCACCTATGGCGACGACGCCGCACGCAAGGGTATGGTGGCCGTCTTCGACCTGCTGGGCGGCCAGGGCGAACTGGTGACCCGCTTCCGGGCGCGGATGATGACGGTGCTTTACTAGATCACCGAAAATAGCCGAGCGACTCCCAGGGGTGCCCACTCCAGCGTACCTGGGGCGCCGTCGGCGCCAGCGCGGTGAGGGGGACCTCGGCGGCGGTGAGCATTGCGTGGTCCGGCACCCCCTGCGTCTGCGCACAGGCACAGACCCCGACCACCGCCACCAGGTCGTCGCCCGCGAACACCAGTGGCACATAGGGCCGCAGCCAGGGCGGGACCCCGGCCTCCTGAAAGAGCTTCTTGAGCGGACGCTGGTGGGCGCCCCCGGGCGGGCGGCAGCTGAGTTCCGACACCCCGAAGCGCACCCGCACCGGACCCATCAGGGCCATCTGTTCAGCGTCGGCGACCCGCTCCAGGGTGCCCAGGCCATGGGGCAGTTCCAGCACCGGCCGGTCCCACGGCAGCCCCGGTCCCGTCGGCACCGGCGGCAGGGGGCGCAGCGCGAAGAGGTCCTGGCGGTAGCGCCGGACCTCACAACCGCGCCAGGCGACCAAGGGGTCGGCGTCCGGGCGCGCCGGCAGGACCTCGTCTAAGATGCGCCCGAGGTGCGCGCTGTCCGGTCCGAGAAAGCCCCGCCGCCGCAGCCACAGGCGCAATACGGCCTTGCGCAGGGTCCGCTCCAGCCGCGCCAGGCCCGGGATCGACAGGGTCCCCGGGCGCTCACCGCCGAGTCCCGCCAGTTCACGCCCGGCCGCGAGATCCACCAGGGCCGCCGCGTCCGCGCAGTGCGCGGCGCTGCGCGCCAGGGTGGCGGAGACCGTCGGCCAGCGTTCGCGCAGCAGCGGCAGGACCAACTGACGCAGGTAGTTGCGATCCATGGCGGGCTCCCGGTTGGAGGGGTCCTCCAGCCAGGTCAGGCCCAGGGTGCGGGCATACTGCTCCAGGGCCGCGCGTGGATGCCCGAGCAGGGGGCGCACCAGTCGGCCCAGTCCCAGGTCCGCCACCAGCGGCATCGCGGCCAGGCCGTGCACACCGCTGCCGCGGATCAGGGCCAGCATCAGGGTCTCGGCCTGATCGTCCAGGTGGTGGGCGGTGAGCAGCAGATCGCCCGGGGCGAGCAGGGCGAAGAACTCCGCATAGCGCGCGGTCCGCGCCACCGCCTCCAGACTCTCGCCGCGCCCCGGCTTCACCTCGGCACGGCACTCGCGCAGCGGAATGGCGAGGTCCTCACAGGTCACCCGGCAGTGCTCGGCCCAGCGTCCGGAATCCGGATGCAGCGCGTGGTCGACATGCACCGCCCAGAGCGGCCCGGGCAGGCGCTCACGCACCGCCGCGGCGGCGCGCAAAAGGACGGTGGAGTCGAGCCCACCGCTGTAGGCGATCCAGACCCGGCCCGCCGCCTCGAAGGGGGCCAGCGTCGCAACGAGGGATTGCGGATCGAAACCGGGCATTACTCTTTGAACTTGCCGTAGCCCATCAGGCGCGCGTAGCGCTCGGCGATGAGCGTATCCAGGTCGATCTCCTGGAGCATGTCCAACTGCCCCGACAGGGCGCGCTTGAGCGACAGGGCCACCGCGTCCGGGTCGCGATGGGCACCGCCCAAGGGCTCCGGGATGATCAGGTCCACCAGGCCCTGCTCCTTGAGCCGGGTGGAGGTGATGGCCATGGCGTCCGCCGCCAGCTGGGCCTTGTCCGCGCTCTTCCACAGGATGGACGCGCAGCCCTCCGGGGAGATCACCGAATAGGTACTGTATTGCAGCATCAGCAGGCGGTCGCCCACGCCGACGGCCAGGGCCCCGCCGGAGCCGCCCTCCCCCACCACCGTGCACAGGATGGGGGTGCGCAGCCGCGACATGACCTGGAGGTTGCGGGCAATCGCCTCGCTCTGGCCCCGCTCCTCCGCGCCCACGCCCGGATAGGCCCCCGGGGTGTCGATGAAGGTCAGGATCGGCAGTCGGAAGCGCTCCGCCATCTGCATCAGGCGCAGGGCCTTGCGATAACCCTCGGGACGCGGCATCCCGAAGTTGCGCACGATCTTCTCCTTGGTGTCGCGCCCCTTCTGGTGCCCGATCACCATCAGCGGGCGCCCATCCATGCGCGCCAGACCGCCGACGATGGCCGGATCATCCGCGTAGGCGCGATCCCCGTGCAGTTCGTGGAACTCGTCGAACAGGCGCCGGGTGTAGTCCAGCAGATAGGGCCGCTGGGGGTGGCGCGAGAGCTGGGATATCTGCCAGGGAGAGAGGCCCGCGAACACCGACTCGGTCAGGGTCCGACTCTTCTTCTCCAGGCGCTCGATCTCCTCGGCGATGTTGATCTCATTGTCGTGCCCGACCAGGCGCAACTCTTCGATCTTCGCCTCGAGCTCGGCGATCGGTTGTTCAAAATCGAGAAAGTTCAGATCCATAGCCGCAATCACATCATCGAAATCAGGGGCATACCGGTGAGATTCGGACCGCCGGGGGGCGCCGTGTGCAGGACACCGCAGACTTGCCGCGGCGCCCCGGTGGGGCACAATAGCCGAACCCATCCCCAGGATACAGACCCATGTGCAAACAACAGAAGGTTCCCGCGCCCGCGCGCGCCCCTGCCATCGCCCTGATCGGCGTCCTCGCCGCCCTGCTGCTGCCGGCTGGCCCGGCCCAGGCCTTCAAATGTGTGCCCCTCTACGGCAACTGGTGCGGCCCCGGCCACCCGTCCGCGGTGGCACTCCCGCCGGTGGACGCCTTCGACGCCGCCTGCATGCGTCACGACCTCTGCATCGCCGGCGCCTGGTCCGAGACCCCCTGCGACCGCGCCTTCGTCGATGAACTGCACCTCATCGCCGCCCAGACCGGCTACCTGCCGCGGCCGCTCCAGTGGGCCGAGTACCTGATCCGGGTCAAGGCGGGCGGCGGCTGGGGCGGGATGCCGATGCCCATGCCGGGGGACGCCATGGGGATCATGTCGAGTGTGATGACGCCTTGCTGGTAGGAATTATGGCCATTCAAACCGACCGGACGCGGTTACGCGAGGGGCAGTTGGTCCGTTGGGACGCCGCCAAGGGATTCGGCTTCATCCGGCCGGCTGAGGGCGGCAAGGATGTCTTCGTGCACATCAGCGCGCTCCCCCCGGGCTGGGCACCGGAGATTGGGACCCGCATCGTCTTCAGCGCGGTGGACGATCCACAGGGCCGTGGACAGCGCGCGCTCAAGGCGATCATTGATGATGGGGCGGCAGGCACCGCCCCACCGCAACCCGCAAGGACACCGAGGCCCACCAGACGCCAGGCGACCCGCTCGACCGAGCCGGCCCCCGGATCAAACCCAGGATCCACCGCGGGCCGGTCCAGGCGGCGCGACGAGACGCTGCGCACGCTGCCCTTCAACGCGCTCACCCTGGCGGTCGGCGCCATCACCCTGTTCTGCCTGTGGGGCGCCCTGACCGCCCTGCCGGTCACCCCGATCCCGCTGCTTGCCTACCCGCTGTTCAGCCTGGTCGCCTTCCTGGCCTACGCACGAGACAAATACAGCGCCATCCATGGGACCTGGCGGATACCCGAGTCATCCCTGCATGTACTCGAGGCGATCGGCGGCTGGCCTGGGGCCTATGTCGCGCAACAGACCATGCGCCATAAGACGGTGAAGGAAAGCTATCAGATCACCTTCTGGCTGATCATCGCGATCCATGCGGGCGTTTGGGGTCTGTGGGTCTTCGACCCCGAGTTGCTTCGTAGCTGGGTGCTGGTGGTGATTGGGCGTTGACGGCTCGCGCGGGCAGTCCTGGGCGGGCTGGCCGGTGAGCCCTCTGCGGGTCGTACGCGGCTTCGCGTCTGGCCTAGAGAAAAACAGCCACCTCCGCGCGGCTTTTTGGCGTCGGTCTCGACTTTGTAAGAAAAAATAGCCATTCTTTCTTACAAGCTCTAACCTATCTGCATGTCTCAACCGACTGACAAAAGAATCCTTAGCAGGCTCTACGGCAAAGGCAGGGGTTGGGCCTTCTCGCAGACAGATCTGGCGGATCTGGGGACCCGTTCGGCACTCGATGTGGCCCTGCATCGTCTGTGGACACAGGGCGCCATTCGCCGCGTCCTGAGGGGGATCTACGACTACCCGCGGTACAGCCTCCTCTTGGGCGAGCCCTTGAGTCCGGACATCGACCGGGTCGCGCAGGCGCTCGCCCGCAAACTCGGTTGGCGCATCCTGCCGAACGGCCCTTCCGCGCCGAACCTGATGGGGCTTTCCACCCAGGTGCCGGCCCAGTATCTCTACCTGTCCGACGGGCCGGATCGATCCTATCGGGTCGGAGCCACGGAGCTCGTCTTTAAGCGAACAGCCCTAAAAGAGGCCGGATTCAACCTGCCTGAGAGCCGCACCATCGTCCAAGGGCTGAAATCGATAGGGCAGGATACAATCAGCGCCGCGGTCATAGCGAGAATCCGCGATTGACTGCCGCCCGCCCTGCGTCTCAAGGTCCTCGCCGATACCCGAACGGCAACCGGATGGATTTACGAGGCCATTCGTCAAATTTGCCGGGAGGATGATTGTTAGCGACCACGTAAACTGACCCACCTACGGCCAACAGTTTTGACCCACCCCAGGGTAGGAGTAGGGCCGCCAGGCCCGTAGAATCCCGGCACGTTGGTTTGCTGGGGACACAGAAAGCTGAAGGAATGGATCATGATTCACAAGACTGCGCGGCGCCCGTCAAGCCCAGAAAGTTGATGCAGGCGTTTTCCGAAAATTGGATTTGGGATGAACAAGCTATAGTCGCGGCCGAATTTTATTAACATACTCCTTCTTCGTTAAACCGAAATGATCCAGTAGATTGCTGAATACCTTGATGGACAAGGGATCTCGCATGGGCAGAGGGAATCCACGTCCATCCTTACCCTCCCAAAATTCGTGACTTCCTTTTCCTCGCTTGGTATCCACTTGATATTCATAGAGAGCTAGGACTTTTATCGCCTCTCGTCGAGAAGGACTGGAGAAAAAGATATCCGATACGAGCGAACTGCCGATGAACCGCGTCGGGATATCACCGCTGCGCCAGTCAAATGGCAAAGGCCCTCGCAGCAGTGCTTCTACCGGGAGCGCCCTCCCCCGGACGCCTCCTCCCTGTTTCGCCGTGACAAGTTCGCTCGCAAGCGTTCGCCATGTCTGCTGTTCTTGGCCTTTTCTCCAATCTCGATATCCGGCCGGCGAGAGATCGAGCCATGCCGCAACGACCTGTTCGATGTCATCCGGATTACGCGCTAGGCCCTGCTTGTGCCAGTCCGGCAAACGACGCCTCATCCAATCTATCGCTGTCCAGTTGGCCAAGGCTTCTTCACGCCAGTCCGCGGATGATTCTACCCGTTGATAAACATTCTTGTGGTAGGGGCGGTAAAGTGGCTTTCTGCGTAGCGTTTCGATCCAGGTTGCCGCTGCCTCAACGCGAGCGTGAAAGCGTTCATGTTGGTATACGAGTCCAGCAGCCAGAAAGATACCCAGAGCCGGGTTAGGGTTGCCTGTCTGCGACAGGTCTTTGTGTAAGGCGCATGCGAAATCATAGATGCGGTCGGCGTGCAGATAGATTCCCCAATGGCGCTCACCCCAAGAATGGAATCCTTGGTACCACCCAAGCGCCTCAAAACCGCCCTGCTGGATGAGTGCCCTTACCCTAGCCGCGGTTTCGCTGTTATCGCTCAGTCGATAGTCACTCGCGCTTATAAACTCATCTTGATCAAGGATGTTATCGGCTGGGGATAGGTCAGCATTGCTGAGGGTAGCGCTTGAATCCGTGTCCAAAAGAATCGGCGGCGCTACCGAGCTATGCCGCGGACGTTTAAACGCGGACGGAAGGCTTTTGCTCAGGCACTCCCGCAGTTCCGGATAGCCGGGCAGATCGGACTCGGGCTCCCAGGCGATCACAGCAACCTCTTGTCCCGCGACATCCAAGCCAAGACTGACGGCGTATGCCCCATCTCGCGATGGACCCATCTCGGAGGAATCGATGCTACGCTGTATCGCTTGCTCCTTAGCTTTCTGGTCCTGTGGAAGAAACTTCATATACCTTGCCTTGGGCAATAAATCACGTAAGCTTTTTGCCTCGATAGGCAGGAGACCAGGTTTTTCCGGATATTTATCTCCGGGTATTTTCTCCTCACTCTTGCGCTTTGCCATGCTCTTCTTCCAAGCATCAAGGACTTCGGGAGGAAGACACTGAGAGAATTCGGAAGGCTCATTTAGGGATGCAACTAAAGCGATTGCGTCATCATCGATGAGATAATGGACTTGATAAAGGAATAGTCTGATTGGTTTTCCGGGACCCCACGAGTCTTTCAGAGGATTCAGATGCTGGACCCCTTCGAGCAAGCGATATTCCACATACTCTTGGTCTATATTTCTTATGAAAGCCCAACTAGCGCATATATCCTGAGGACAATAATCGATCGCAATACTTTGTTCATCAAGCATTTCAAGCAATCCGCTGCTCTCAGGTTTCACCGTGACAATCAAGCGCATGCCTGGCGCGTCCCAATCAATCCGCGGTTCAATCCACGACTTCCTGAATCTGCCTGTTGTCATTTTCTCTGCCTCTTTGTTCGAGCATACACGGAATTTTCCAGCACGACATCAGTCTTGCTCTAGCTCGATGTTGATCCCGAGCGAGCGAATCTCCTTGATCAAGACATTGAAAGACTCGGGCATTCCCGCCTCCATCCGGTGGTCACCATCGACGATGTTCTTGTACGTTTTCGTGCGACCGTTCACGTCGTCGGATTTGACCGTGAGCATCTCCTGAAGGGTGAATGCAGCACCGTAAGCCTCCAAGGCCCAGACCTCCATCTCGCCGAAGCGTTGACCGCCGAACTGGGCCTTGCCGCCCAGGGGCTGCTCGGTAATCAGGCTGTAGGGGCCGGTCGAGCGGGCGTGCATCTTGTCATCGACCAAGTGGTTAAGCTTAAGCATGTAAATGTAGCCCATCGTCACCGGGCACTCGAAGCGGTCGCCGGTCCGCCCATCGTAGAGAATGGCCTGGCCGGTCGGGATGCCTTGGCCGCTGTTGTCGCAATCAGCGAGCGCCGTCAGGTAACCGATGTCATCTGCGGTGGCACCGTCGAAGACGGGGCTTGCCAGCGGTACGCCTTTCACCAGGTTGCTGCTCAGTTCCAGGATCTCATCGTCGGTGAAACTCGCGAGGTCCTCCCGCGTACCGCTACTGTTATAGACCTTTTCCAGAAATTCCCGCAATTCTGTAACGGCGGTCCGGGAATGCAACATGCGCTCGATCTTCACCCCCAGACCATTGGCCGCCCAGCCTAAATGAGTCTCCAGGATCTGGCCCAGGTTCATACGAGAAGGCACACCCAGCGGGTTGAGCACGATGTCCACCGGCTCACCGTCGGCGGAGAAGGGCATGTCTTCCACCGGCACGACCTTGGAGATAACGCCCTTGTTGCCGTGGCGCCCGGCCAACTTGTCGCCCGGCTGGATGCGCCGCTTGACGGCGACATAGACCTTGACCATCTTGAGCACGCCCGGGGCCAGGTCGTCGCCGCTCGCAATCTTGCGCTTCTTGACCTCGTAGCGGTCGCGGAAATCCTCGCGCTGCAGCTTGATCTGGTTGCCGAGCACCGCGAGCTGCACGGCCGCTTCCTCGCTGTGCATCCGGATCTCGAACCAGCGGTCGCGTGACCCCCGCTCGGTGATCTCCTGCAGGTAGGTCTTGGTGATCTTGGAGCCGGGCTTGAGATGCCGGGGCCGCCGTCGGCGACCTTGCCGATGAGCATGCGCTCCACGCGCTGGAAGGTGTCGTTCTCCATGATGCGCGCCTGGTACGCGAAGTCCTTGCGTACTCGGTCGAGTTCCTGGTCCTGGATTTGCTGGGCACGCTTGTCGCGCTCCACCCCGTCGCGGGTGAAGACCTGCACGTCGATCACGGTGCCGTTCATATCCCTTGGCAGCCGCAACGAGGTGTCCTTCACGTCGGACGCCTTCTCGCCAAATATCGCGCGCAGTAATTTCTCTTCGGCGGTGAGTTGGGTCTCACCCATGGGCGTCACCTTGCCCACCAGGATGTCGCCAGCGCGCACCTGGGCACCGATGTAGACGATGCCGCACTCGTCGAGCTTGTCAAGTGCCCACTCGTCCACGTTGGGGTTGTCGCTCGTGATTTCCTCCGGCCCAAGCTTGGTGTCCCGGGCGAGACAGGTCAGTTCCTCTATATGGATGCTGGTAAAGCGGTCCTCTTGGACAACCCGCTCGGAGATCAGGATCGAGTCCTCAAAATTATAGCCGTTCCAGGACATGAAGGCGACGCGCAGATTCTGGCCCAAGGCCAATTCACCCATATCCGTAGCGGAGCCGTCCGCAAGCCAATCGCCCCGCTCGACGACATTCCCCGGCCATACCAGTGGACGCTGGTCTATGCAGGTGTTCTGATTGGAACGGGTGTACTTGATTAGGGTGTAGATGTCGACACCGGGCACCCCCGGTTCGGGCTCCGTGTCGTTGACTCGCACCACGATGCGCCCGGCATCCACGGATTCGATGGTGCCGCCTCGCCTCGCAAGGATACAGGTGCCTGAGTCTCTGGCAACCAGGCGCTCCATGCCGGTACCGACCAGCGGCCTTTCGGGGCGCACGGTCGGCACCGCCTGGCGCTGCATGTTGGCGCCCATGAGCGCGCGCATGGCGTCGTTGTGCTCCAGGAAGGGGATCAGTGACGCAGACACCGAGAAGACCTGAAGCGGCGAGATGTCCATATATTGTACTAAATGCGGGAGCTTCAGGGTAAAGTGATTCTTATAGCGACAGAGCATCAGGGCATCCGTCAGTAGACCGTCCGGATCCAGGGTCGCGTTGGCCTGGGCGATGACGAAGTTGCCCTCCTCGATGGCGGAGAGATAATCGATCTCCATCCCGGCCCGACCGCCTTCGACCTTGCGGTAGGGGGTCTCCAGGAAGCCGTAGCGATTGGTCCGCGCGTATAACGCCATTGAATTGATCAGGCCGACGTTTGGGCCTTCAGGGGTCTCGATGGGGCACAGCCGCCCGTAGTGGGTCGCGTGTACGTCCCGTACCTCGAAACCAGCCCGCTCGGTGGCGATCCCCCCGGGGCCAAGCGCCGAGACGCGCCGCTTGTGGGTGACCTCCGAGAGCGGGTTGTTCTGGTCCATGAACTGGGAGAGCTGGCTGGAGCCGAAGAACTCCTTGATCGCGGCCGACACCGGCTTGGCGTTGATCAACTCCTGGGGCATCAGACCCTCGGACTCGGCGAGCGACAGGCGCTCCTTGACCGCGCGCTCGACCCGTACCAGACCAACCCGGAACTGGTTTTCCGCCATCTCACCCACGCAGCGGATACGCCGGTTGCCCAGGTGATCGATGTCGTCCACGGTACCGCGGCCGTTGCGCAGTTCCACCAGGACCTTGAGCGCGTCGATGATGTCGGAGGTCTCGCCGTTCTCCGCGCGCACGGCGACGGAGAAGGCGTCGGTGCGTCCGCTGAAGTAGCGCCCGTCGTAGAGCACGCCCGGGCCCTCCTCGGATGAACGCCCAAACCGGCGGTTGACCTTCATGCGTCCGACCGCGGACAGGTCATAGCGGTCCGGGGTAAAGAACAGGTTGTGGAAGAGGTTCTGGGCCGCGTCCTTGGTCGGCGGCTCCCCGGGGCGCATCATCCGGTAGATCTCGACCATCGCCTCGAGCTCGGTCGTGGTCGGGTCGATGCGCAGGGTCTCGGAGATGTAAGGTCCCCGATTCAGGTCATTGACGAACAGCGTCTCCACACGATTGACGCCCTGGCCGATCAGGTGCGCTGTCAGTTCTCGGGTCAGCACAGTGTGGGCCCCGGCGATGACTACTCGGGTTTCTATATTTACTACGGTACGCGCGAGGATGCGACCAATCAGGACCTCAGCGGGGACCTTCAGTCGTGCCACCCGGGCCTTCTGGAGTTCGTGCATGTGGCCTGCGGTGACGCGTCGACCGGCCTCGGCGATCACTTGATTGCCGATCCTCAGGTCGAAGCCCAGGGTCTCGCCAAGAAGGCGCTCAGGAACCAGATCCAGGAATACGATGCCGTCCGAAAGGTGAAAGGTGTCAGTATGGTAGAAGTGCCCGAGGATGTCCTCGACCCCGTAGCCCAGGGCGCGCAGGAGGATGGTCGCGGGGAGTTTGCGCCGCCGGTCGATCCGCAGGAAGACGTTGTCATTAGGGTCGAACTCAAAGTCCAGCCAGGACCCGCGATAGGGGATCACCCGCGCCGAGAACAGGAGTTTGCCCGAGGAGTGGGTCTTGCCCTTGTCGTGGTCGAAGAAGACGCCCGGGGAGCGGTGGAGTTGGGAGACGATGACCCGCTCGGTGCCGTTGATGATGAAGGTGCCGGTCTCGGTCATGAGCGGCAGTTCGCCCATGTAGACCTCCTGCTCCTTGAGGTCCTTCAACACTTTGGCGCCGGCCGGAGCCTCCTTGTCATAGATTACGAGGCGCAGCAGTACGCGCAGCGGCGCCGCATAGGTCGCCCCGCGCAGGTGACATTCGCGCACATCGAAGGGCGGCTCGCCCAGACGGTAGCTGACGTACTCCAGCACCGCGTAGCCCGAGTAGCTCTCGATCGGGAACACGGTCTTGAAGGCCGCGTGCAGGCCCTCGTCCAGCCGCTTTTTAGGCGCCGCATCGGCCTGCAGGAACTCACGGTAGGACTCGATCTGGGGCGCCAAGAGGAAGGGCAGATCCAAGATCGCCCGGCGCTTACTGAAATCTTTGCGGATGCGCTTCTTTTCGCTTAAGCAATAAGCCCGATCTCTGACTTTGGGTCGGACTGCGCAGGCATCTTGGTCGTGATCCGGATCGGCAACGTCGAATTCCCTTATAACGAAATTTTCACCACAGTTCTTGCATTGCGTGCGGCGACCGAGGTGCTCCAGGCGAATCCGGTAGAGTTTCTTACAGGTGGGGCACTGTGCAATACGCGGTTCACTTGGGGTCGGCTGAGGTCCTACGGTGAAACTCTGTTCGCATTTCCAGCAAGTGACAGTTTGCCCCAGGTATCGCTCGGATACCTCGGGATAATGTCGCCCGCAGTGCGGGCAAACCACAACAATAAAATTCACCAATGGCCTTCTCCCTATTCGCCGTCTTGTCGTCCGTTTTGAACTTTTCCGGCAATGCCATCGCGCATCGTCGGGCAGCCATTAACGTCTGAAAAGGCAGCCAAGAAACCGAGAATAGAGCCGCGCACCGCATCCTGAAAGACGGGCTCAGCGCAGACTTCAGCGATATAGTTTGTCCGGTGTCTTGCTATCTCCGTGCGAATGAAGTAATTTTCTCGATTCTCCCAATGACGATTGGTCGCACCTGGCGCCTCGTCGTGAGCGAACCATAGTCTGCATATTGTGCATAGAGCGGGATGTGGCCCTCCTTGTCCTTAGGATGGTGTGCCAACTGATGCCAGGCGCAGCGTACCAGTATGCGCTTGAACCACGATAAGTGCGGCGAGAAATTACGCACGGCAGACTCATGGCGCCGATAGGCGTCGTCATTGAGAATCAGGCGGCAATCCCCGCCCGTTTGGCGGAGGGCGTCTAGCTCTGGTCGGAACGCTGCGACAACAGCCAATCCAGCCGCTCGCCGCTCCTTTGCCTTCTCGCGTGTGTTCGTGAGGACGTGATTCAGCCAGACCAGGATAAGCGCGACAGCGATACCAGATAGGGAGAGCACTCCGACTTCGATCATTCTCTGTGTCACAGTAGGCGGTCGAGTCGTCGGGCGCCATGCACGACCCGCACGACCTCAATTCCATCTGGCAGCAACCGGTAGAGGATCAGGTAACTGCCAATGGGCCAGTGGCGGAACTCCGGGGCGATGTCGGGACGAGCGCGTCCGAGCCGGGGATTTTCGGCAAGGAGGACGCATTTGCGGTCAATCTCTTCAAGGAGTCGGTCCGCGGCATCGGGATTGTCGCGGGCGATGTAGATCCAGATATCGACCAGATCATCCTCTGCCCTGGCGGTGCGACGAATGACAGGCATCGTGCGTGGCTATGCCAGAGGGCTACCCAGGCCACCGCTGTTCGTCCCACCGGCGCCGGGCCTCCGCCTTGATCGCGTCCATGTCCAGGAAGCGGCCGGGACCACTGGCGAGCCCCTCGGCCCACAACCGCCGCAGTTCCTCGATATCACCTTGCTGGAGGATGCGCCGTTGTTTCCACTCGCGCAGTGCCTCGCGAACCACCTCGCTGGTGGTCGCATACTCTCCGCTCTCGACGGCGCCCCGGACCAGGACAGCCATCTCCGGGGTGAGGGCGATGCTAAGTTTCTCGACGTTTGCCATGGGTCAGTACCTCCTGGTCCGATGGTAGTAAATATTGCTGCTCTTTTCCATCAAACCGTCCCGTGATCTGCGGGGCCAAATCACGAATCACCCAAAAATTCCACGCTAACGAGGGAACGACTCCAGGCATAGATGACCTGGAAGTTCGGCAGGACCAGGAAGGCCGGCCCGCGGGCGCCGGCGGGTAGGACGATGGAGCCCAAGGTTTCGCCGCCGGCCAGCGGCTCCCCGGCGGCACCCAGGACGCCCAGCAGGTCCCACTCAACGATGTCCTTGGTGAGACCCAGACGCGCCTGGGAGAGCGGGAAATTCGGCGGCAGCAAGACCTCCCGGCCCCAGCCTTCATCCGGCTTCCAGCCAGCGGCACTCAAATACTGAGCAGTTTAAGGTTAGCAGTTAAGGGGCCAGGCTCGGGTTCTTTTCCGCAAGAATAGGCGCCGACCGAAACCCTGGCCGCGGCGATCAGCCGCAGCCTCTCAAGGTGCGCACGGCGCACCCTACGGAGTCCAAATCGGCACAGTTGAAGGTGTCTTGGCACCGCGGGCCGGGGCGAGTCATCGGGCCTCCATCGTCATCCCGCGGTAGGGTGGACAAGCGATAGCGCAGTCCACCGAATCCCGCGCCGCCGCTGGTGGACTGCGCTGCGCTTGTCCACCCGACGATGCCGAGCGGCCGCAATGATGACCAAGGCCCGCCGAGATGCAAGGACGGACGCCGCCCTGGCGAGGACAGGTCCGTCGATCGCTGCGCGGGGCTGGCTGGCGGTCAGGCGCTGCGGATAGACTGGCGCCAGCCGCCTGATCGGCGTCGCCGGCAACCGAGAGCCTGCCCTGCAACTCGGCGCGTGACACGGCCAAGGTCAAGCGATGGGTCGGTCGCTGTCGCGTAGCGACCGCCTGGATCTGGAGCCGCTCGCCGCGCTCGCGTGTACCGCCGACCGCACCCCTGCGCACCAAGACAAGTCGGAGCCAAACCATGAACCTGGCGGAAACCATTTACATCCATGTCAGCGCCCTGCCGGCCGACCTGCAACGGGAGACCTTCGATTTCATCGGCTTTCTGGAGGCGCGTTACGGCCTGGCGCCAGCCACCCCGCGTTTGACCACCCAGGGCTTCATCGAGCGGTTTGCCGGCAGCCTGGGCGCCGATTTCCCCGACGATGTCGACGCGGCCGACCTGGGCCGGGATGTCCCCCGTGAGTCGCTGGAGTGAGCGGCTACCTGCTGGATACCAACGCCTGGATCGCCTTCATGAAAGGGCAGCCGATCGGCCCTTACGACGCGCAGATCGCCGCCATCGCCCGCGCCGCCGGACTCTGTGCGGTCACCCGTAACGTCTCTGAATTCGGCCGGGTGCCCGCGTTGCGCGTCGAGAACTGGCAGTCCTCATAAGCGCGGAGACCTGGATTGCGCTGCGCCCCATCCCGGCAACGACGGGGCGATCACGCCCAAACCGGAGGTCGAGGCTTCAGCCGGATGGGGCGCCGAAGGTGCTCGGGGAATTCCATCAAGGCCCCGCGGCGCGCCCGGCGCGCTCCTGGTCCGCCTGGCCGGCCTCCCGCTCGATCCGGGCGATCAGTTCGACCGTCGGATAGGCATCGGCCGGCAGGCCGCGCGCCTGCTGGTAGTCCTGGAGTGCGTCACGGGTCCTGACGCCGATCATCCCGTCCGGTTCGCCAAGCTCGAATCCCAGGGCCTTGAGCCCCTGCTGCATGACGATGACACGGGCACGCGGCAGGGCCTGGTCCCCCGGCGGCGGCCGACCGCTCAGGGGGCCGGCGCCGCGCAGCCGGTCGGACAGGTAGCCGACCGTGAGTGCGTAATACAGGGAACGGTTCCAGGCATAGATGACCTGGAAGTTCGGGAGGACCAGGAAGGCCGGCCCCTGGGCACCGGCGGGCAGCACGATGGAACCCGGGGTCTCGCCGCCGGCCAGCGGCTCCCCGGCGGCACCCAGGACGTCCAGTAGGTCCCACTCATCGATGTCCTTGGTGAGGCCCAGGCGGGCCTGGGCGAGCGGGAAATCCGGCGGCAGCAGGACCTCGCGGCCCCAGCCTTGTTCCGGGTTCCAACCGGCGGCGCTCAGATAGTGGGCCGCGGACTCCAGGGCATCGGCGACGCTGTGCCAGATGTCCGCGCGGCCGTCCCCGTCGCCGTCGCGGGCATAGCGGCGATAGGTGGAGGGCATGAACTGGGGCTGTCCCATGGCCCCGGCCCAGGAGCCGGTCAGGTCGGCGGGTGCGGCCTGGCCGCTGTCGACGATGTGCAGGGCCTCGATCAGTTCGGTGGTGAAGAAGTCGCGCCGCCGGCCGTCCCAGGCCAGGGTGGCGAGCGCGGCAATGACGGGGAAGCCGCCGGTTTGGGTGCCATAGTCGGTCTCCATCGCCCAGAGTGCGACCAGCAGTTCGGGCGGGACGCCGTGACGGCACCCGATGTCGGCGAGCAATCGGGCGTGCCGCTGGAGCAATTCCCGACCGCGGGTGATGCGCGCTGGCGATACCGCGGCAGTCAGATAGTCGAAGAAGGTGCGGGTGTATTCGGCCTGACGCCGGTCGAGGGCCAGGACCCGGGGCAGCGGACTGACCCCCTCAAAGGCCGCGTCCAGGGTGGACGGCGCCAGGCCGAGTGCCAGGGCCTGGGCGCTGAATGCCTCGCGCCAGGTCTCGAAGGCCGCCGCCGGGGTCGGTAACGCCGGGGACGCCGTCGGCGCCTGGGCTCCGGATTTGCCCGGGTCCAGCGGCGCCGCCAAGGGCGACGCGCACACGGCGGCCAGCAATAGCGCCGGGGCCCGGACGCACGGCGACGAACGACGGCCCGCGGCTGAACTCAATCGGATCGACAGCAAGAGATCTCCTTGCAGCAGTAACAATCTGACTGGTGTGGTTATCATCAAGGCCAGGTTCGCGGCGCAGAGCGCCTTACACATGCGTGACTCCGCAAAGCGGTGTCACGAGGGGTCCATCCGTTCATTGGAGCCAAGTCCGCACCGTCGCCACCCCGAGGTCGGACCAGGCGCCCAGTTGGGCCAGTCCCTGATGCATCCAGGCCACCCACTCGGCCCGGGTCGGCAGTTGGGCGAAGTCCAGCGGCGGGGCCAACCAGGCCAGGACGCCGACCGCCGCGGCCATCGCCAGGCTGCTTGCCGGGTCGGCCAGGCTGAAGGGCTTGAGCGCGGTGCCGAAGGAGCGCTTCACCCGGGCGTTGAAGAGGTCCACGCTGTAGATCTCGTCCAGGCACAGGTGGGTGAGATAACCCAGGCCCACCATCAGGCCGGCGACCCAGGCGGCGCGCGGGGCTTGGTCCAGGAGCCGGTGGCTGATCGTCACCGTCGCCAAGGTGGCGAAGGCGACGGCCAGCCAGGAGTGCCAGATGCCGCGATGGACGGTGAAGCGGGCGAAGGTCTCGAACAACAGGAAGCGCACGCCGAGAAAGAGCCCGAACCAGACCACCGCCAGGTCCAGGGGGCGATAATGCCCCACCAGGGGCAGGGTCCAGCCGAAGGCCAGGGCCGCCCCCAGGACGCCGAAGAAGGTCCGCCCCGGGGCGGAAATGTCCGCGTCGATATCCGGCAGCACGGCGCCCGTCACCCCCAGGCCCAGGAGCACCAGGGCCTGACCCGGCGGCACCAGATCGAACCCCTTGAGGGCCAGGACGGCGCCGCCGCTGACGAAGATGCCGACGTTGAGATGGGTCTGGAAATTGGCCATGGGGTTCGGGGTTCGGGGTTCGGGGTTCGGGGTCTGAGGGGCACGCACGCGCCGGTGCGCGAGCGGGGATGTCCGCGGCGCACCGGTTTCACGCTAAGCTAAGTAAGCAGCCGTTGTCGTTGTCGTTGTCGTAATCGGAGAAGCGATGCAATTTGGCTTGCGAGAGAATCCGGGGTGCTACGATAACCTCGATTACGACAACGACAACGACAACGACAACGACAACGACGCGACAAGTTTTCCCTGATGGACTTTAGTGAATTGTTCCTCAACCCTCCCAGGCTCCTTGCATGAGTCCGCCACCACGGGATTTCACCCACCGATGACGCGCCCGTCCTTCCCTGAACCCGACGAGTCCAACGGCTTCCTGCCTGACCACATCGGTCTACTGCGGCGCAGTTACCGCGCCTTGACCGGGCGGGACCTGATCGACCCCGCCTTGGACGACCGCGCCGCCGCCCGGGCGCTGTTCGAGGCGCCCTTTGCGCTGCTCTCGCATGACACCGGGGCGGACCCCATCCTGACCTACGGCAACCGCACCGCACTGCGGCTCTTCGAACTCGACTGGGGTCAACTGACCACCCTGCCCTCCCGCTGCACGGCGCACCCGGCCGTCCAGGCCGAGCGCGAGCGGCTGCTGCGGGAGGTCGCCGCCCGGGGGTATATCGACGACTATGCGGGGGTGCGGGTGGCTGCGAGCGGCCGGCGCTTTTTGATCGCCGGCGCCTGCGTCTGGAACCTCATGGACAGCGCCGGCCGGTATCGGGGTCAGGCGGCCAGGTTCGCCGAGTGGCGCTTGCTGGACGCCGATCCGCCGTCCGTCACCGATTGAGCAATCAATGAAGACAAGGATCGCGGCTGATCGCGCAGCGGCGGATCAGGGCGGGCCCTCGAACCGGACACAATTGGGCCGCAGCCGGAAGTAATAGTTTTGGCCCGCCTTGATATAGGCCAGCCGACGGCACTCGTTGAAACCGATGGTGTAGTCGAACAGGTACTCGCCAGGGTCGAGCTTGAAGCTGTATTGCTGGTTGAGCCACAACCGGAAGACCCAATGGTCATCGATCCGCAGATCCATGGGGACGAAGAACCCCGGCAGCGAGAAGTCGCGGAAGACGGTCACCGTGGCGGCCGTCGCCGGGTTGGTCACCGGCAGCAAGGGGCCGACGAGGCCGCCGGCACAGCCCGCCAACAAGCCGGCGAACAGGGCCGCGAGCGACGCGGGCAACCGCGCCCTGCCGGGCCACCTGGCGAAAGTCCTAGTCATGCGTACCCCACTGATCCCACCCGTTGAACCGACGCCCCGGCGCGGCGCGAGCGCGCGACGCCGGACCTGATGATGCCCGCCCGGGTCGGCGAGCGTCAACCGCACCTTGTCCCACCGGGGGGCAATCCGGTATGGTTCCACCATGCGATTCACCGAACCAGACGACAGCGGCAGGAACCTGGTCCAGGCCTACGGTCCGGCCGGGATCCGCATCGGCGGGCGGACCTATGGCGGCGCCCTGATCCTGACACCCGGGCGGATCATCACCGACTGGGGGCCGCGCGACGCGGCCGGGCTGGGACCCGAGCACCTCCAGGCCCTGCTCGACCTCGACCCGGAACTGATCGTGCTCGGCACCGGCGCGGTCCAGGTCTTCCCCGCCCCGTCGCTCTACCGCGTCCTGACGGCGCAGCGGATCGGCATCGAGGTCATGGACACCGGGGCCGCCTGCCGCACCTACAACATCCTGCTGGCCGAGGGCCGCCGGGTCGTCGCGGGGCTGCTGCCCCTGTGAGTCCCCGGCCGGAACCAGGCCCAAAGCACTGAGTACCGGAAGCCGTCGATCCAGATACCATTGGAGCATCACCGCGAGCTTGAAAAATGGACAGGATTGACAGGATTTTTCAGAATTTACAGGATATTATATTGATGAACGTCGTACCCTGTTTTTCCTGTTGATCCGGCAAAATCCTGTTAATCATGTTGAGTTTCCCCCTTGTTCAATGCTGATCCCGCCCGGCCGCCGGCCTGCCCGGCGCCCCGGTCACCATCCCATCGGAGCCGTCCCGTTCATGGACCGTAAATATATCCTCACCATCCTCGTCGCCGGCCTGCTCGGCTTCGTCGGCGCCCTGCTCCTGATGCCGCCGACCATCCAGGACGAGAAGGTGCGCCTGCCCTGGCGCGTGACCACCAACCGCGCCGGGGACACCCAGGTCTTCGGCTTCACCCTGGGCGAGACCAGGCTTGCCGAGCTGCGCCGGTTTTTCGGCGAGGACGGCACCATCAACTTGTTCGAGACCCCGGGGGCGCGCGAACCCCTGGCCGTCGAGGTCTACTTCGAGCAGGTCTATCTCCAGAGCCTGAGGGCCGATTTCATCATCACGCTGGACGTCGACCAGGCGACGCTCAAGCCCATGTACGAACGCGGGCTGCGCATCAGCAAGATGGAAAGCGGCGACAAAAAGATCAAGCTCGACCCGACGGACGTGGAGACCCTGCTCGCGCGCCCCATCCGCAGCATCACCTACCTGCCCCAGGCGCGCCTCGATAACGAGACCATCGAGAAGCGCTTCGGCCCCCCCAGCGAGCGCCGCCTGGACCCGTCCAACGGCATCATCCACTGGCTCTATCCCGATCGCGGCTTCGACATCGCCCGCAACACCAAGGGCAAGATCGTCATCCAGTATGTCAACCGCGCCGACTTCTCCCGCCTGGAACTGCCCCTGGCGGGGGCCCAGTCCCCCGCGGATGAGGCAGCCCCGCCGCCCTGAGCAGAAGAGGCTCCCGGCGCCCCGATGGGGGCACTGCCATCAAGTCACGGCGCACTCGCCGACCGCGTTGCGTCTGCCTGGAGTCCAAGGCTTCAGCCTTGGCGCGCTCCAAGGCTGAAGCCTTGGACTCCAGGCGCTTGGACCGCCTGATCTGAAGCGCTGTCCCGCCGCGGTGCGCCCCTTCGGAATCAGCTCGCGACCCCCGTCTTGTCGCGATTTTTATCTTGCCCCGCCCGATTTTTACAGCATCTTGGCAGCCGTTTGCCTAGCATGAAACTGGTCGGAACCCGTTGCGGAGGCAAACCGTGGATCTCTTCTATCTCGCCGCCATCGTGTTGTTTTTCGCCCTCGGCGTGGGCCTCGCCCGCGGCTGTGCCCGGCTTGGCGGTGCCACATGAACGGGCTGCTCATGGTCAGCGCCGTCGTCGCGGTCGGGCTGCTCGTCTACCTGATCGCGGCACTGCTCAATCCGGAGGGCTTTTCATGACCCCTCATGCCTGGCTGGTCCTCGGGCTTTATCTGACGGTGCTGCTGCTCGCGGCCAAGCCGCTCGGCAGCTACATCGCGAACGTGATGGAGGGCCGCCCGCTCCTGTCCCTGGGGGTCCGCGGCGGTATCGAGTCGGCGCTCTATCGTCTGTGCGGGGTGCGCCGGGACGAGGAAATGGGCTGGCTGAGCTACGCCCTGGCGATCCTGCTGTTCAATCTGCTGGGGGCGCTGGCCGTCTATGCCCTGCAACGGCTGCAGGTCTGGCTGCCGGGGAATCCCCAGGGACTGGCCAACGTCAGTCCGGACTCATCGTTCAACACGGCCATCAGCTTTGCCACCAATACCAACTGGCAGGGTTATGCCGGTGAGTCGACGATGGGTTATCTGACCCAACTGCTCGGCCTGACGGTGCAGAACTTTTTGTCGGCCGCCACGGGCATCGCGGTCGCGATCACCCTGATCCGCGGTTTCGCGCGCCATTCGGCCGCCACCATCGGCAACGCCTGGGTCGATCTGACGCGGGTCACGCTCTATGTCCTGTTGCCGATCGCCTTGGTCTTTGCCGTGGTCCTGGTCAGCCAGGGCGTCATTCAGAACCTCGACGCCTACCAGACTGTCACGACGCTGGAGGCCAGGCACGACGACAGGCCCAGGCTCGATGCGACCGGTCAGCCGCTCACCGACGCCCAGGACGCCGTGCTCACGCAATCGGCGACGACACCGACCCAGACCCTGGCCATGGGCCCGGTCGCCTCCCAGGAAGCCATCAAGATGCTCGGCACCAACGGCGGCGGCTTTTTCAACGCCAACTCGGCCCATCCCTATGAGAACCCGACGCCGTTGACCAACTTCATCCAGATGTTCCTGATCTTTCTGATCCCGGCCGCGCTGTGCCTGACCTTCGGCCGCATGGTCGGGGATACCCGTCAGGGCTGGGCGCTGCTGGCCGCGATGACGCTGATGTTCTTGGTCATGGCCGTGGCGGCGATGCACTTCGAGCAGCAGGGCAACCCATTGCTGGCCGAGCTCGGTGTCGACCTGTCCGCGGGGAATCTGGAAGGTAAGGAGACGCGCTTCGGCACGGCCGAATCCGCGCTGTTCGCCGCCATCACGACCCTTGCCTCCTGCGGCGCCGTCAACTCCATGCACGACTCCTTCATGCCCCTGGGCGGCCTGGTGCCGCTGGCGAACATGATGCTCGGTGAGGTGGTGTTCGGCGGCGTCGGCACGGGGCTCTACGGCATGTTGGTATTCGCCGTCATGGCGGTGTTCATCGCCGGGCTCATGATCGGGCGCACGCCGGAGTATCTGGGCAAGAAGATCGAGGCGTACGAGATGAAGATGGTGTCCATCGCCATCCTGGTGACGCCGCTGCTCGTGCTGACCGGCACCGCAATCGCCGTGCTGGTGCTGGCCGGCGTGGCCGGCATCGCCAACCCGGGGCCCCACGGCTTCTCGGAGGTCCTCTATGCCTTCACCTCCGCCGCCAACAACAATGGCAGCGCCTTTGCCGGCCTGTCGGCCAACACGCCCTTCTACAACGGCCTGCTCGGCGTCGCCATGTGGTTCGGCCGGTTCGGCGTCATCGTGCCGGTGCTGGCACTGGCCGGTCACCTGGCGGCCAAAAAGCGCATTGCCCCCAGCGCCGGCACCATGCCGACCCACGATCTGCTGTTCGTGGTGCTGCTGATCGGCACCGTCGTGCTGGTCGGGGCCTTGAACTATGTCCCGGCGCTTGCGCTTGGGCCGGTGGTCGAACACCTGATGCTCTGGTCTGTTTCTGAAGGAACGGTTCACTGATACGGTAACAATTCCACGAGGGACTGCCGGTCGCGGCATGTTCGTTGTCGTTGTCGTTGTCGTTGTCGTTGTCGTTGTCGTAATCGAGGTTATCGTAACGCCCCCGGATTCTCTCGCACGGCCTTGATCATAACTCCGGCCACCGGGAGCGCCGCATCCCAATGCGGCGCGGCCTATCCGCAGAACGCAGCGCTGCGATCGCTTGCGAGGCCGCGCCGCACTGGGGTGCGGCGCTCCCAGCGTCCGAGCGGGCTTTCGCCGGTGCAGCTTGGCTGGAGTTATGATCAATGATCTCTTGCGCCCGCAGGTGCATCGCTTTTCCGATTACGATTACGACAACGACAACGACAACGACAACGATTATCGAAGATCTCCGAGAGAGTCACATGACACACAAACAACTGGCCATGTTCGACCCGGCGCTCGTGCTGCCGGCCGGCGTCGATTCATTCCGGAAGCTGAACCCCGCCGTGCAATGGCGCAACCCGGTGATGTTCGTGGTGTATATCGGCAGCATCCTGACCACGCTGCTGTGGGTTCAAGCCCTGATCGGACCGGGGACCGGGCCGGGTGAGAACTCCCCCCGGTTCATTCTCGCCATCGCCCTCTGGCTCTGGTTCACCGTGTTGTTCGCCAACTTCGCCGAGGCGCTCGCCGAGGGCCGCAGCAAGGCGCAGGCGGCGGCGCTCCGCGGCATTAAGAAGGAGACCTGGGCGAAGCGGCTCGAACGTGATTTTGTCATCGACACGCCGCGCACCGCGCTGCGCTGGCATCGGGTGGAGGCCGAGGACCTGCGCCGTGACGATATCGTGCTGATCGAGGCCGGTGACGTGATACCGGTCGATGGCGAGGTGATCGAAGGCGTGGCCTCGGTCGACGAATCGGCCATCACCGGTGAGTCGGCGCCGGTGATTCGCGAGTCGGGCGGGGATTTCTCGGCGGTCACCGGCGGCACGCGCGTGCTGTCGGACTGGATCGTCGCGCGCGTGACGGTCAACCCGGGCGAGACCTTCGTCGACCGGATGATCGCGATGGTGGAGGGCGCAAAACGCCAGAAGACGCCCAACGAGATCGCCCTGACCATCCTGCTGGTCGCCCTGACCATCGTCTTCCTCGTGGTGACCGTCACCCTGCTGCCCTTCTCGCTGTTCAGCGTCGCGGCGGCGGGCGCCGGTGCGCCGATCAGTATCGCGGTACTGATCGCACTGTTGGTCTGTCTGATCCCGACGACGATCGCCGGCCTGCTCTCGGCGATCGGCGTCGCCGGCATGAGCCGCATGATGCAGGCCAATGTCATCGCCACCTCCGGCCGCGCCGTGGAGGCGGCCGGCGACGTGGACGTGCTGCTGTTGGACAAGACCGGGACCATCACCCTGGGCAACCGCCAGGCCGCGGCCTTCCTGCCCGCCGCCGGCGTTCAGGAACAGGACCTGGCCAGCGCCGCCCAACTCGCCTCGCTCGCCGACGAGACGCCGGAAGGTCGCAGCATCATGGTGCTGGCCAAGCAGCGATTCGGGCTGCGCGAGCACGACATCCAGTCTTTGGGTGCGCAGTTCGTCCATTTCTCGGCCCATACCCGCATGAGCGGGGTCGACGTCCAGGGGCGCCGGATCCGCAAGGGCGCCTTCGATGCGATCCGCACCCAGGTGGAGGCGCTCGGCGGCCAGTTCCCGGCCGCGGTGCTGCGCAGCGTCGAGGAGGTCGCCCGCCGCGGCAGCACCCCCCTGGTGGTGGCGGAGGACACCCGCGTGCTGGGCGTCGTAGAGCTCAAGGACATCGTCAAGGGCGGCATCAAGGAACGCTTCGCCGAACTGCGCCGGATGGGCATCCGCACCATCATGATCACCGGCGACAACCGCCTGACGGCCGCCGCCATCGCCGCCGAGGCCGGCGTCGATGACTTCCTTGCCGAGGCCACGCCGGAGGCCAAGCTGGCCCTGATCCGCCAGCACCAGGCGGAAGGCCGGCTGGTTGCCATGACCGGCGACGGGACCAACGACGCCCCGGCGCTGGCCCAGGCGGACGTGGCGGTGGCGATGAATACCGGCACCCAGGCGGCCAAGGAGGCCGGCAACATGGTCGATCTCGACTCCAACCCGACCAAGTTGATCGAGGTGGTCGAGACCGGAAAGCAGATGCTGATGACCCGCGGCTCTTTGACGACCTTCAGCATCGCCAACGATGTCGCGAAATATTTCGCCATCATCCCCGCGGCCTTCGTGACCACCTACCCGCAGTTGGCGGCGCTCAACGTCATGGGGCTCGCCAGTCCCGCCTCGGCGATCCTGGCGGCGGTGATCTTCAATGCCCTGATCATCATGTTCCTGATCCCGCTGGCGCTCACCGGCGTGAAGTACCAACCGCTGGGCGCCGCCGTCTTGCTGCGCCGCAACCTCGCGGTCTACGGTCTGGGCGGCCTGGTCGCGCCCTTTATCGGGATCAAGCTGATCGATCTCACCCTTGCCGCCGTTGGCCTCGCCTGAAACCAGGAGCACCCTCATGACCGCCCTGCTGCGTCCCGCGCTTTCGCTCTTCGTTGTGCTGACCCTCGTCACCGGCGTCGTCTATCCCTTGGCCGTGACCGGCATCGCCAGGTTGGCCTTTCCCACGGCGGCGCGGGGCAGCCTGATCGTCAAGGACGACCGGCCGCTGGGCTCCGTCCTCATCGGACAGCATTTCACCGCACCCGGGTATTTCTGGGGTCGGCCCTCCGCCACCGCGCCCTATCCCAACAACGCCGCCGCCTCCGGCGGATCGAATCTGGGGCCGCTCAATCCGGCGCTGATCGATGCGGTCAAGGGGCGCATCGCGGCACTCAAGACGGCCGATCCGGGCAACACCCGGCCGATCCCGCTGGACCTGGTCACTGCCTCCGGCAGCGGTCTGGACCCGCACCTGAGCCCGGCCGCCGTTCAGTACCAGGTAAAGCGGGTGGCGCGAGCGCGCTCGCTTGAGCCCGTAGCGGTCGAGGCCCTGGTGGCACGCTTCACCGAAGGCCGACAATGGGGGGTCTTCGGCGAACCGCGGGTCAATGTGCTGAGGCTCAACCTGGCCCTTGATGACTTGCATCCCTGATGGCCGATCAACGCCCCGACCCCGACGCGCTGCTGGATCGTCTCAAGGCCGACGAGGCCAAGGCCGCCCGCGGCCGGTTGAAGATCTTCTTTGGCGCCTCGGCCGGGGTCGGCAAGACCTACGCCATGCTGTCGGCCGCGCGGGCACAGGCCGGGCAACACGCGGACATCGTCATCGGCGTCGTGGAGACCCACGGCCGAAAAGAGACCGAGACCCTGCTGGAAGGACTGGAGCGGCTCCCCCTCAAGTCGGTCCCTTACCGCGGCCGGGTCTTGCAGGAGTTCGACCTCGACGGCGCCCTGGCGCGCCGCCCGTCCCTGATCCTGATCGACGAACTGGCCCATTCCAATGCGCCGGGGTCGCGTCATCCCAAACGCTGGCACGACGTCGATGAATTGCTGGGGGCCGGTATCGATTGCTGGTCGACGATCAACGTCCAGCACTTAGAAGGCCTCAACGATGTCGTCGGCGGCATCACCGGTGTGCGGGTCTGGGAGACCGTACCCGATCAGGTCTTCGATGCCGCCGATGAGGTGGTGCTGGTTGACCTGTCGCCGGAAGAACTGTTGCAGCGGCTCAAAGAGGGCAAGGTCTATCTGCCCCACCAGGCCGAGCGCGCGATCCAGAACTTCTTCCGCAAGGGCAACCTGATCGCACTGCGCGAACTCGCCCTGCGCCGCACCGCCGATCGCGTCGACCGCCAGATGCTCCAGTACCGGCGCGACCAATCGGTCTCGCCGGTCTGGCAGACCCGCGAATCGCTCCTGGTCTGCATCGGCCCCGGCGAGGGGGCCGAGCGCATCATCCGCAGCGCGGCCCGCCTGGCCGCGCGTCTGGACGTACCCTGGCATGCCCTCTCGATCGATACCCCGGCCCTGCAGCGCCTGTCACGCCGCCAGCGCCAACGCATCTTAAAGAGCATCAAACTGGCGCAAGACATGGGGGCGGAGACGGCCACCCTCTCCGGCAGCGATCCGGTGGCGACCGTCATCGCTTATGCGCGCGACCATAACCTCTTCCGGGTGATCGTGGGACGCGATCATGTGCGGGCCTGGCGACCCTGGTACCGCTCATTCGCCGACCGCATCGGCAAGCAGGCACCCGATCTGGAGGTCATCCAGGTCGCGCGCGGCGAACCGCAGGAGCGCAAACCGAGCGACGAGCGCACCGACGAGTCCTGGTTCGCGCGCCTGCGGGCGCCCTGGCAGTCCTATGCGATGAGCGCAGTCATCTGCGCCCTCGCGGCGGCGCTCGCGGCCCCCCTGCACTCGGTCTTCGAGCTCACCAATATCGCCATGCTGTTCCTGCTGGCGGTCGTGGTGGTGGCGGTCCGCTACGGCTTCGGGCCCTCGGTCATGGCCGCCTTCCTGACGGTCGCGGCCTTCGACTTCTTCCATGTGCAGCCGCGCCTTTCGTTCTCGGTCAGTGATGTGCAATATCTGCTGACCTTCGTCGTCATGCTGGTCGTCGCTCTGGTCACCGCCACCCTCACCACCGGGGCCAAGTATCAGGCCCGCGTCGCCAGTCTACGCGAGCAGCGGGTGCGCGCCCTCTACGAGCTGTCGCGCGACCTGTCGGGGGCCCTGATGCCCGAACAGATTGCCGAGATCAGTCAACGCTTTGCTGAAACCGAATTCGGCGCCAAGTCGGCCATCCTGCTGGCCGACGAGCACCACCGGCTCGGCGACCCGGTTGCCACACCAACCGGCGGTCTCGCATTGGATATCGGCATCGGCCAGTGGGCCCTGGATCATGCCGCCGACGCCGGTGCCGGCACGGACACGCTGCCGGGCAGCCCCATCCGCTATGTGCCCTTGACCGCGCCGATGCGCACCCGCGGGGTGCTGGCGCTGGAACTGCGCAACCCGAGCCGGTTGATGCTCCCCGAACAGGGGCGCCTGCTCGATACCTTCGCCCGACTCATTGCGATCTCGCTGGAGCGCATCCACTATGTCGACATCGCGCGGATCACCACCGTACAGATGGAGTCGGAACGCCTGCGCAGTTCACTCCTGTCCGCCATCTCCCATGACCTGCGCACCCCGCTGGCGACACTGGTGGGCCTGGCCGATTCGATTGCCATGACGGTACCCCCGCCGACCGGGCGCCAGTCGGAGATTGCCGCATCGCTGCGCGAGGAGGCCCTGCGGATGAACTCCCTGGTCAACAATCTGCTCGATATGGCGCGCCTGCAATCCGGGGCGGTGCGGCTCAACCAGCAATGGCAGCCGCTGGAGGAGGTCGTCGGCAGTGCCCTGAAGGCCGTGGCCTCGACCATCGCCGGGCGAGCGGTGAGCATCGATCTGCCGCCGGACCTGCCGCTGCTGGAATTCGACGCGGTACTGATGGAGCGCGTGCTGGTCAACCTGCTGGAAAACGCCGCCAAGTACACCCCGGCCGGGAGCCCCATCGGGATCGGCGCCGCGCCCGGCGCGGGCGATGTGGTGAGGATCTGGGTCGAGGACCATGGTCCAGGTTTACCGCCGGGGAAGGAAGAGGAGATGTTCAAGAAGTTTGAACGCGGCCGCAGTGAAAGCGCGACCCCTGGTGTCGGCCTGGGGCTCGCGATCTGCCGCGCCATCTGCGCGGCGCACGGCGGGACTATTCAAGCGGAGAACCGCCGCGGGAGCGGGGCGCGTTTTGTCTTTTGCCTGCCTCGCGGTAATCCTCCGGTGGTCGATACTGCGGACGAGGATGCCCAACCCTAAGAGACCCAGCGATGAGCCTGAAAAGAATAGTTGTCCACAGATGAACACAGATTATTCATTGACTTACGCTTGACCTGGGGCTTACCTTGCCGGTGATTCTGACATCAGCGATAAGCGCATGACAACTCAAAGAATATCTGTGTTCATCTGTGTTCATCTGTGGATTTTAGAATGAACGAACCGACGCCCCGGGTCATCGTGATCGAGGATGAGCCCAAGATCAGGCGCTTCATCGTCATGGCGTTGGAGGCGCAGGGGTGGCAGGCTTATGAGGCCGACTGCGTCAAGCGGGGTCTGATCGAGGCCGGTACGCGCCAGCCGGATCTGGTCGTCCTGGATCTTGGGTTGCCGGACGGCGACGGGCTGGACTTCATTCGCGACCTGCGCACCTGGTCCGATTGCCCCGTGATCGTGCTCTCGGCCCGCGCGAGCGAGGCCGACAAGGTCGGCGCCCTGGATGTCGGCGCCGACGACTATCTGACCAAGCCGTTCGGCGCGGCAGAGTTACTGGCCCGCGTCCGGGCCCAATTGCGCCGCCGCTCCCGCACCGCCGACGGCGCCTGCGTCGTCGAATTCGGCAAGGTGCGTGTGGATCTCGCCAAACGAACCGTCGAGCGGGCGGGCGCGGCCCTGCATCTGACGCCCATCGAATACCGCCTCCTCGCCTACCTCATCAGCCACCCCGATCGCGTCCTGACCCATCGGCAACTGCTGAAGGACCTGTGGGGCCCCTCCCATGCCGGCGACAACCATTATGTGCGCGTCTATATGGCCGCGCTGCGCAAGAAGATCGAGGATGATCCGTCGCAGCCCCAACACCTCATTACGGAAATCGGCGTCGGTTACCGGTTTATTGCCTGATCCGGTCGCGGCGTCGGCGACCTGCAAGCAATCCGCTGGCGGGGGACCTGGATTGCGCCATTTTCGTTGTCGTTGTCGTTGTCGTTGTCGTTGTCGTTGTCGTTGTCGTTGTCGTTGTCGAGGTTATCGTAGCGCCCCGGATTCTTTTCGTACCCTAAAGTGCATCGCTTCTCCCATTACGATAACGACAACGACAACGATTGTGCTTAATAACAGAAAGAGGAGTTATCCACAGATGAACACAGATGAACACAGATATTTCATTGGCTTAAGCTTGGCCCGGGACTCACCTTGCCGGTGATTGTGACAATAGCGATAAGTGCATGGCAATTCAAAGAGAATCTGTGTTCATCTGTGGATTTTAGGTTAACTTGTTCTTGACTCGTTACCAAGAGGGACGCAAGGCCCGGCGGACCTTGATCATCGTTCCGGCCGCCCCGGACCGGAGTCCAAGGCTTCAGCCTTGGAGGTGCAGGACCAAGGCTGAAGCCTTGGACTCCATGGCGCTTGGCGAGTTGCGATGCGCCCTTTCGCGCTGAGATTGAGGAGGACGGGCAGTGCCCCCGTCATGCCCGCCAAGGCTGCCATAAACTGGTCGCGCTGCTCGTCGGTCAAGAGTGCAACAATACGGTTCGCGGGCATGATGGTTATCCTGAGTGTCAGCCGCGGCCTGAAGCTACCGCGGCAATGCGCAATCGCACAGCTTCCTGGAATGCCCATCCGGATCGCACCATCGGGCTGGCGGAACTGCCAGGGAAGGAGCGGGTTTTCTTTTCTCGTCGGGGCTTGACAGATGGGCAGCCATAGTCTATCTTCAGATGCAACTGTGCTTGGGGTGTGGTTGGCTAGAGCGCTTGGAACGGGGCGTCGTCGATCATTAATCCCGATCTCCGCAGCCCGGTCCGAATTCGTGATATCACTTCAGCAGTGCCGTGAAGGTGTCGGGAGCGGGGCGTTATGGGCACGAAGGACGTAGATCTGGCTGGTGCGTCCAACGTAGATGTCGGTCTAGGACGTCGAACGCAGACACCTGTCTAGTAACAGATTTCGGGTGCTTAGGCAGACATCGGTCTAAGAAAGCAGTTGGGCCTTAAAGATGGCTTTGAGGGACTTAATGGAGATTGATCGGTGACCGTTCGAGAGAATCCGCTGGCGGCTCTTGTCTTGAAGCAGCTCACTGGCGCAGAGCCGCTGCACTATAAAGATGAGCCTCTGCCCCATACCGTTTTGTCGTTCTGGCGGTGGTCTGCCTCCAATCTGGCTGGAAACAACCTACGGGGACATTTCGCGGAGTTCCTGGTTGCATCAGATATCGGGACCACTGATGGGTGCCGTGTCGAATGGGACGGGTGCGATCTCAGAACACCAAAGGGACTCAAGATCGAGGTCAAATCCGCAGCATATGTTCAATCCTGGGAGCAGGAAAAGCACTCATCGATTTCGTTCAACATCAGACGCTCCTATTATTGGAACACGGACGATGGCGGCAGGTCCGAAGTGGAAGGCCGTTGGTCTGACGCCTACGTTTTCTGCGTGCTGCACCACAAGGACAAGAAGACCCTAGACCCCCTTAACCTCGATCAATGGGACTTCTACGTAATGCCGACCGAAGCCCTTGATCGCGAGTGTGGAAATCAAAAAACGATATCGCTCAACGCACTTCTCAATCTGAAACCGAAGAAGTGTGCGTATGGGAAAATCGGAGCAACCATCGAGCGGGTATGCGGTCGCTGAGCCCACACAGGGAAACGGATGGGGTCAGGTCTTGACTTATTCCTCCCGGCACAAGTCAAGACCTGACCCCATTTCCGCCTGACCCCATTTCCGCCACAAGTCAAGACCTGACCCCATTTCCGCCATTTCCGACTGATAGCGCAGCATATCGGACAGCGTCCACACCGGAGTCGGCCAGCTTTTGGAAAGGTAACGTGATTACAGAGACAGTTTATCTGGACACCACGATTCCGAGTTTCTATTTCGACGAACGGGAATCGTTCAAGAATTGGATAGAAGAGACCCAGCGATGGTGGCGGGAGGAGTCTTTTCTTAACAGCTTTGGATATCTGACGCCATCATTGAAGAATTGAGTTTTGGAAACTATCCGAAGAAAATTGAGATTCTAAAATTCATCGAGCCGCTTCGAGTGTTGGAGCGCTCACTGGATTTGGAGCGCGTCGTTGCGGTTTACATCGAGAACTTTGTGATGCCGAAATCGTTGGTTGGAGACGCCATCCATTTGGCATACGCCTCCTACTACGGAATCGATTACCTTCTGACCTGGAATTGCAATCACCTTGCAAACGCCAGAAAATGGAAGCATATCAAGGTGATTAATGGTCGACTTGGGCTTTCGACGCCTGAGATTGTTACCCCTCTTAACTTGGTTGAGGAAATAAATGAAACTCGATGAAGCACTAAGCGAAAAGTACCGTATTCAAGCGATGCTCTCTGGATCAGCAAAGGACATACACGACTACTTTGAACGCTCCCACACAGCCGCGAAGAAGGCAATGGCCGAGATTGGAGCATCACCGAACTACTCTAAGCCCCAACAAGTGCATCCCGCCGACCGCGAGCCGCCGAGCGGATTTGGTAATGCCAAACTCACCGCAGCGGCTCGCGGCGGCTGATCCTGGCGTTGGGCTTGATGCCATCAGCGGGAACCGGCGGGAACCGGGGGCGGGAACCGGGGACAGACCCTGAGGTATCCCCACGAAAACAGCCATAAAAACAGCGGCCTAGAATTCATTTTCAGTTTCGGTGTGCGTGCATGAGGGTTTGTTGCCACACTGTTAGGAAGGCAAAGCCCACAGGAGGCCCCTCATGCACGCGTCGATATTGTTGCACTCTTGGCTCGGTCAGTGGCTGTCATGTATCCACTTAAAACGCTTGGTATCGCTCTTCGACATGGTGGCCGCCTGCGTTGCCGGCACGGGTTTATCCATCACCTCGGTGGGACGGCGCCTGCCAGGCCCGACGTCCTTGAAACACAAGATCAAGCGTGCCGACCGCGTGATCGGCAATCCTCACCTGTATCGTGAGCGCACGGCGATCTACGGCGCCCTGTGCCGGGTGACCCTGGCCCGGATTCCCGAACCGCTGATTCTCATCGACTGGTCGCCTATCAAGGTCGATCAATCCTTTCAACTGTTGCGCGCGTCGATCGCGGTCGGCGGTCACGCCTTGACCCTCTACGAGGAAATTCATCCCACCTGCGACCTCGGCAACCCCAAGGTCCAAGAGCGTTTTCTCCACACCGTGGCGGGCTTGTTGCCGCCTGGTGCCGCACCCATCATCATCGCCGATGCCGGCTTTAAGGTGCCTTTTTTCCGTGCCGTCGAGGCCCTTGGCTGGCGCTGGGTCGGACGCCTGCGGGGGCGCGACTATGTGCGCCTGAACGCCGATTGGATTAGTGGCAAGTCGTTGTTTACGAAAGCAACAACAAAACCCGTTCGGCTCGGCATCGGCGACTGGGTGAGAAGCAACCCATTGCCCGTCGTCATGGTCTTGGTCCGTCTGCCCAAGTGCGGTCGTCATGATAAGACAGCATCCGGGCGCATCGCACGCTCGCGCAAAAGTCGCAAGGCCGCCCGCAGTCAGCGTGAGCCGTGGCTGCTCATGGCGACGCGCCGTTTGGGGCATTTGGCAGCGAAGGCGATCGTGCGCATCTATCGCCAGCGCATGCAGATAGAAGAAGGCTTCCGCGACATGAAGAACCTGTACTTTGGTCAGGGCTACGAGGCCAACCGTTCACACGACCTCAAGCGCCTTTCCATTCTCGTTATGATTGCCGCACTGGCGGCTTTCCTACTCTTTATGATCGGTGCGACGGCGGAGCGATTGAACCTCCAGCGCGGTATGCATGCGAGCAGTTCCAAGCGCCGCGTCTATTCCCTGTCGTTTCTTGCCTCGCTCATTCTGAACATCACGAAAGTGGAGATCGCTCTATCCGAGTTCCTAGCGCCGGAAGAGCAGGTGGCCCAATTCCATCAGGCGCTATTGTTGGGTGAATAAACGGAGGCGAAATTCGTGGGGATACCTCAGGGACAGACCACGGTTTCGGCCTTGGAAATAAATTGGCGCAACGTCAACAGTCGGAGTGGTCAGAATGAAATATACGGTTATTCTACATCGCACAGAAGAGGGTATTAGCGTTTCGGTTCCTGGCCTTCCCGGGTGTTGGTCTGAGGGAGATACCGATGCAGAAGCCATCGAGAACATTCAGGACGCTATTCAGGAGTATCTGGCTGCGGTTAAAGAAATGAGCCGGGGTCAGGAAGTTCGTGAAGTGGATATAGCGGCGTAGATATGTCAAAGCATTTCGCACCCTACTTTGAAGAAGACGGCGTCAAGCAAGGCGACAAGAAACGGCAGAAATGCCTGACTAAAGCCAATAGCACGAGTGACATTAGAGGCGACAGAAATGACAGTACTGGAAAGAATCGAAGCTCAGGTTCAGACGTTATCTGAAACAGAGCTTTACGAATTCCGCCGCTGGTTTCAAGAGTGGGACGCCGATGCCTGGGACCGCCAAATAGAGGCAGATGCTCAAGCTGGTAAGTTGGACGCCTTAGCGGCCGAAGCGCTCGCCGAGTACCGCTCCGGGTCGGCTAGGGAAATTTGAAGCACTACGCATCAACCAAGTTCTGGGGACGTTTCGGCGATCTTCCAGAGTCCATTCAGCAGTTGGCAAGAGCGAACTACGAACTCTTGCGTCATGACCCGTCGCATCCGTCCTTGCGCTTCAAACAAGTCAAGAACGGGCAGTATCGAAGCGTTCGTGTGGGAACACGATTTCGGGCTCTTGGCGTACCCGTCCCCGACGGTGTGCAGTGGTTTTGGATTGGCAGTCATGCCGAGTATGACCAATTTAAGCAGACACTCTATTTGAATCGGTATGTTGCGGAGCGCCCGACGAGTCCCGACAAGCGCGGGAACGCGGCAAACCCGGGCGGAAAGTGCATGGAACGACTGGCGATGCCGTTGTTTTCCTGTCGCCGCGTTCTCAGCCTGGTCCGTAACTTACTGATTCCAATGGTTATGAAATTTGTCGTCTGCCTCGATAAGAAGGACCTAGGAGAGTTTTCTAACGAGGTATAACGTTAGGTCGTCTTTATGAGCTTGTAGAAGAAGATGCGGGCAATGGCATGGTCCGGATTATTGACGAATCCGGCGAAGATTATCTTTATCCATCGTCGTTGTTTGAGCCGATAGCCCTACGCGATTCAATAGGACGAGTAATGCCTGGCGGATAGGGTGCCAACAATGCAGTCTTACCCAGCCGTTGAGAGGACGGGAGATGGAGAAACGCAAATCCATTACCATATCGTTTTTCGTCCTGCTATGTTTCTCCACGCCGGTATGCGCGCATGGCGAGGCTGCTTTAGCCTTTTATATACCGCTCTTTTCTGCCATCGCGCTTGGAATACCGTTTATCCTTGATCAGCCTGCTGGGGGATACATTCGGGGCATATTGGCAGTCACTCTGGCAGGCACAAGCATCGTAACAGTCGTGGTCGCGGCATATCTCATGAACAGCAAATGGCACATGGATAGCTTATATCGTTTTCTTGTTTACTTTCTTGGGATGGCCGCAGCGCCGATTGTTTCTTCTGCTGTCGTCGCATATTTCTTGCGCCGCAGGAAACAGGGTCCACGGATGAAATCGGATTTTCGGTGACGGTTTCGATGACAGTTACTTAATTGACGCGGCCGTGAATCAAAGCCTCCGGCGTAGGGACTCCGGTGGCCTTGATCATAACTCCGGCCACAGGCGCTGGCGGCAGCCCGTCGCGGCCTGGGGGCCGCTCCTACGCCGTAGGAGCGGCCCCCAGGCCGCGACGGATGTCACCCCCGAGGTGGCCGGAGCGGTGACAGGCGAGCGAGGGCCTTTCGCGGCGCGACGCCGCTCCCACGGGCCCAGGTCAGGTTGCGGCCTCCCCGAGTTCACCGCGCAGCAGCAGGCCCTCTTTAGGCCCCAGGTCCAGGGTCAGGGTATCCCCGCCCAGGCCCCAGGGGCACTCGCCCAAAAGGACACCCAGGTTCATCGCGTGGCCGGGCAGTCCGGCCAGGGGGACGCGCACGCCGGCGCAGGGGGCGGTGCCGCGGTTGACGATCAGCATGACGACCTCGGAGTCCAGGCAGCGGGCGAAGGCGAAGATGTCGCCGGCGGCGAGCAGGGTCTGGTAGGCGCCCCGGCGCAGGGCCTGGTGCTCCCGGCGCAGGCCGGCCAGGGTCTGGACCCAGGCGCGCAGGGGCCGGTCCCAGTGGTCCTCGTCCCAGTCGAAGCAGGCGCGGTTGTAGGGGTCGTTGCGGCCGGTCATGCCGATCTCGTCGCCGTAATAGATACAGGGGACCCCGGGGTAGGTGAAGAGCAGCAGGAGCGCCAGGCGCATCAGGAAGCGGTCCTCGCCGAGCACCGTGAGGCAGCGGGCGGTGTCGTGGGAGCCCAGCAGGTTCAATTGGCAAAGTTGGTTGGCATAGGGGATGCGGGAGCGGGCGTCGGTGAGCCAGGCATCGAGTTCGGCGGCGTCCAGGGCGATGGGGTGATAATTCACGTCCTGGCCGGCGAGGAAGGCGCGCACCGGGAAGGAAAATCCGTAATAGTTCATGGCGCCGTCTTCCTGGTCGCCCTGGAGCCAGCGGGTCGCCTCGCCGAAGTGCTCGCCCAGGATGTAGGCGCGCGGGCTCTCCTCCCGGGCGGCCCGGCGCAGCAACCGGAGCACCCGGGCGTTGTTGCGGGCACCGGTGCCCTCCCCCATCATGTGGGCCACGTCGATGCGCCAGCCGTCCACCGAATAGGGCGGGCGCAGCCAGCGGCGCACGATCGAGTCGACCCCGTCGAGGAAGTAGTCGCGCACCGCCGGATGGCCGAAATCGAGCACCGGCAGGACCTTGGACCCCTGCCAACACTGGTAGCTCTCGGGGTCGGCGGAATCGCTGAAGACATAGGCGCCGCGGTAGGGCGCGGCGACGTCCTGGTAGGCCCCGGGCGCGGCATGGGTCCCCCAGCGGTTGAACCAGGGGTGGGTGTCGGAGGTGTGATTGAACACCGCGTCCAGCACCAGACGGATGCCCCGTCCGGTGGCGGCCACCCGCAGGTCCGCCAGGGCGTGATCGCCGCCCAGGTAGGGGTCGACGTGCTCGAAGTCTTCGATGTCGTATTTATGTACGCTGGGTGAGGTGAAGATCGGGTTCAGGTAGAGGGCGGTGACGCCCAGGTCCTGGAGATAATCGAGCGACTGGCGCACGCCGATCAGGTCGCCGCCGTAGAATTCGCTATTCGGCCGCTGCGGGTCGATGGGCTCACCCCAGTCCTTGGCCCGGATCGGCCCGTCGTCGCGCGGCGCGTAGGCGCCGGACTGGGGGCTGACCGCCGGGTCGCCGTTGCGAAAACGCTCCGGAAAGATCTGGTAGAAGACCTGATCCGGCACCCAGTCCGGCGTGGCGTCCACCAGGTTGGCCCGGAAGAAGCGCTCGCGCAGCGGCATCCGGGGGCTCGCGCCCGCCGCATCCAGCCACCACTGCCGGTCCGTCCACAGGACCTTGAAGGCGTAGACGGTGAGTGGTCCGGCCGGGTTGGGGATCAGGTCCGCGGCATAGACCCGGAAGCGCCCGGCCTCCGCAATCAGTTCCATGGGGATCAGACGCTCTTCATTGTCCGGCTCCAGCCGCAAGAAGACCCCGGTGGGAAGGTCGCCGGGAAGCGCGGCGGCCAGCCACAACTGGACCCGGCAGCGCCCGTCGCGCGACACGAAGAAGGGTGCGATCTGGTGATGGATCATGGCGGGTGCGGTCATGGGTCCCCCTGGATTAGGTGGGTAGGTGGCAGTCAAGCGTGAAGCCGGTCACTGGCAGCGCCGGCCCCATTATCGATCAACCTTAGCTTGTCCTTGAGTCGTTACTGAACTGCTTTTTCCGGGCTCAAACATCCGCGTCCCAAGGAGACAGAGACAAGAATACCGTGAAAGTCCGGCCGACACCCGCGGGTCAAGCTACCAGGGTGCGCCTGCCCGGCCGGTCTTACCAGCGTCGGCCGACGGGTCGCAGGCCCCATGACCCCGGATGCCATGGGCCGAGGAGATCAGAGGCGTTTGTTTTTGCGCGTTTCTGTGCGTTTGCGACGGACAACTGCGCTTTTGACCCGGTTGACCCGCTGTTAGGGTCCTTGCGCTGGTAGAATCGCCGGACGGTTATCGGCGGCCGTCGCGGTTGCGGACCTCAAGTCACCCGGCGCGCCGCTACCCGACCCTCGCACCTCGGGGGAGCAGAAAAATACGCGAACCGTCACTACCCATGATCGCCCCGGACCACGCACAGCACCTCCGCACCCGCATCCTCTGGCCGCTCGCCCTGGCCTTGGGGCTCGTGCTGCTCGCCGCCGTGCTGGGGTTTCACCGGCACGCTCAGGCGGACCTGCAGCGGGCGACACGCGAGACCGGCCGGCAGGTCGCGGCCCTGTTCCAGTCGGCCCTGGGCCAGGACGTGGCACTCGTCGATGGCGAGCGGCTCGACGACCTGGCGTTGGGGGAGGATATCGATCGCCTGGCACCCCGGGTCAAGGCCGTCCTGGGGATCGACCTGTTCGTGTTCATCGACAAGGGCCTGCTGGAGCGCGCACGCTGGCAGGAGGGGCGGCGGGCGGCGGGGCGCGGGGGGGATTGGGACCAGTTCCCCGGGGTGGTCCTGGCGGGCGGTACGTTGGACCCACCGCCGGACACCCTGGCCGCCGCCCTCGGTGCCGTCACCGCCACCACTGCTGCGACACCCCTCGCCGACCCCAAGGAGTTGACCGCGGCGGAGCGCCGCCTGGCGGTGCAGTCGCTGCCCTTGAGCGATGCCGCCGGTCGGCGGGTGGGGCTGATCCTGCTCCTTGACGATATCACCCTGGCGCACGCGGGGGCGGCGGCGACCATCACCGCCCTCACCGCCCTGGCCCTGGGGCTGGCGGCCCTGCTGCTCGGGTTCTTCTGGTTCTATCTCGGGCGCATCCAACACACCCTGTGCGGGCTCTATGAGGAGCTGTGGACCACGATCGAGCACCAGCGCAGCGACGAGACCCGGCTGATCGCCCAGGAGCACCACCTGGAGCAGGAGTCCGCCCAGCGCCAGCGCGCCGTCGCCGAGGAGCAGACCCTGGGCAACCTGCTGCGCCTGGCCCTGGAGGACTCCGCCGCCGCGCCCTTCCTCGACGCGAGCCTGGCCACCCTGCTCGAGGCGGTCCCCTGGCTCAGGCTCCAGCCGCGCGGCGGCGTGCTGCTGGCCGATGACGGCCAGGACCCGCCCCGACTGCGGCTCGTCGCCGCCCGCAACCTGAGCCCGGAGCGCATCGCCGCCTGTGCCGCTATCCCCTTCGGGACCTGCCTGTGCGGCCGGGCCGCGGCCGCCCGCGAGGCGATCCACAGCGACGGTTTGAGCCCGGACCACGCCCGCTGTCTCTCCGACGCGCGCGATCATGGGCACTACAATGTGCCGCTCGTGCAGGGTGGGCGGGTGCTCGGGGTCCTGGCCCTCTACCTGGCCCCGGGACACCAGCGCGCCGAACGGGAGTTGGCGTTCCTCGGGCGGGTCGCCGACGTGCTCAGTAACGGGCTGGCCCGCCGCCAGTCCGCCGCCGAGCTGCGCGTCGCCCGCGATGCGGCGCAGGCCGCCTCGCAGGCCAAGAGCGAATTCCTGGCCAGCATGAGCCACGAGATCCGCACCCCCATGAACGGCGTGCTCGGGATGGCGGAGTTGCTGGCCGATCTGCCGCTCG
This sequence comes from Candidatus Thiodictyon syntrophicum, assembly GCF_002813775.1. Classification (NCBI taxonomy): domain Bacteria; kingdom Pseudomonadati; phylum Pseudomonadota; class Gammaproteobacteria; order Chromatiales; family Chromatiaceae; genus Thiodictyon; species Candidatus Thiodictyon syntrophicum. The sequence continues at coordinate 1,980,525 of NZ_CP020370.1, read as the reverse complement.
GTGCGGAACAGCGCGAATTCGTGGAGACGATCCGCAAGTCCGGCCAGGCCCTGCTCACCATCATCAACGATATCCTGGACTTCTCCAAGATCGAGGCCGGCCGCCTGGAGTTGGAGCCGCTGCCGTTCGACCTCGGCGCCGCCGCCCACGAGGTGGCCCAGTTGCTCTCGACCCGGGCCGAGGAGAAGGGACTGGAACTGATCCTGGACTACCGGCCGGACTGCCCCCGCTATGTGGTCGGCGACGCCGGGCGCGTCCGTCAGATCCTCCTCAACCTGGCCGGTAACGCGGTAAAATTCACCGAGCGGGGGCACATCCTGGTCAGTGTGCGCCGACTCTCGGAGACCGGCGGCGTCGCCCGCATCCATCTGCGAGTGGAGGACACCGGGATCGGTATCACCCCCGAGGCCCAGACACGCCTGTTCGAGTCCTTCGTCCAGGCCGACCCCTCCACCACCCGGCGCTTCGGCGGCACCGGCCTGGGGCTCGCCATCAGCCGCCGCCTGGTCGAACTGATGGGTGGGGAGATCGGCGTCAGCAGCGAGCCGGGCCAGGGCTCCAGCTTCTGGTTCACCCTCCCGCTACCGCTCGCCGCGGCCCCGGCCGCGGCGCCGGCGACGATCGACCTGACCGGGGTGCACGCGCTCATCGTCGAGGACAACCCGGTCAATCAGCGCGTCTTTCAGGAGCAGTTGCGCAGTTTCGGCGCCCGCTCCCAGGTCGTCGGGGACGCCACCCTGGCACTCGCCGCCCTGCGGGCCGCCGCCGCGGCCGGGGACCCCTTTGAACTCCTCCTGCTGGACCACCTGATGCCGGACCTGGACGGGGAGCAGTTGGCCCGCCAGGTCCTGGCGGAGCCGGCCTTCGCCCGGTTGCCCTTGGTGCTCCTGACCTCCTCCGGGCAGCGTGGGGACACCGAGCACTTCCGCCGTGCCGGGTTCAGCGCCTATCTGATCAAGCCGGTGCTGATCGAGACCCTGCGCCAGTGCCTGTCGCGCGTCTTGGCGCGGTCACGGGAGGCCGCGCCCGAGCGGCCCGCCGACCCCACCCCGACCGCTATCCCGGCACCGACCGCGACCGCCCCCGCGCGCCCCCCGACGCCGGCGCCCGCCCGCTACCGCGGACGGGTCCTGCTCGCCGAGGACAACGCCATCAACCGCAAGGTGGCCTCGAGCATGGTGCGCAAGCTCGGGGTCGAGGTCGACACGGCGGAGAACGGCGAAGAGGCCGTAGCACGCTGTCGCACCATCGACTACGACCTGATCCTGATGGACTGCCAGATGCCGCTCCTGGACGGCTTCGCCGCCACGCGGCGCATCCGCGCCCTGGACGGGGCGCACCGGCCCACCATCGTCGCCCTCACCGCCAATGCCATGGAGAGCGACCGGGAATCCTGCCTCGCCGCCGGCATGGACGACTACATCTCCAAGCCGTTCCGGCTCACGGACCTCAGCGCGGCCTTTGAGCGCTGGCTGCCGCGGGCGCAGTGAACCAAGAAAGAGCAGTTTGGCCGCAAATGAACGCAAATTGACGCAAATAATCAGAGACCTGGCCTTTACTGCATGTTCATCGTCCGGGTGACGCCCGCGACCATGCTAACCAGCCGCTTATTGGCGCTTATTTGCGTTCATTTGCGTTCATTTGCGGCCAAATACTCTTTTTCAGTTCAGGGCTTCGGAATCCGCACGGCGTAGAACATCCGCCCGTCACCGCGTTCGACCAGCACGGCGACCGAGCGCCCGGGTTCCAGGGCCTCGAGGATGCGGTTGAACCCGGCCAGGTCGGCGACGTCCTGACCGTCCAGCATCAGGATGACGTCACCCGCCGTGAGGCCCGCCTGGGCCGCCGGCCCCTCCTTCACCCGCTCCACCAGGACGCCGCCGCGCTCGAGGTCGAGTTGCTCGCGCTGGTCGGCGCGCAGGTCGCTGGCCACCATCCCGAGCCGGTTGGGCTTGCCCTCCGGCGCCCCGGCGCCCTTGTCGTCGCTGCCGTCGTCAGACTGGTCCTCGTCGGGGAGTTCGGCGATCTTGATCTGGAGCCTGACCGGCTTGCCCTTGCGCAGGACCTCCAGGCGGGCCGACTCGCCGACCGGGGTGGTCCCGACCAGGGGCGGCAGGGCACTGGAGGTGGCGACCTCCTTGTCGTTGTAACGCAGGATCACGTCGCCCGGCAGGAGACCGACGGCGGCGGCCGGGCTGTCGGGCAGCACCTGCGCCACCAGGGCCCCGCCCGGCTGCGGCAGGCCGAAGGTCGGGGCCAGTTCGCGGGTGACGTCCTGGATCAGCACCCCGAGCCAGCCGCGGCTGACCCGCCCCTTGGTCTTGAGCTGCTCGAGCACGTCCATCGCCACATCAATCGGGATGGCGAAGGAGAGGCCCATGAAGCCGCCGGTGCGACTGTAGATCTGGCTGTTGACGCCGATCACCTCCCCGTCCAGGTTGAACAGGGGACCGCCCGAATTGCCCGGGTTGATGGCGACATCGGTCTGGATGAAGGGGACATAGTTCTCACTGGGGAGGTTACGGCCCTTGGCGCTCACGATGCCCGCCGTGGCGGAGTGCTCGAAACCGAACGGCGAGCCGATGGCGAGCACCCATTCGCCGACCTGAAGATCCTTGGCGGAACCGATCTTCACCGTCGGCAGGCCGGCGGCGTCGAGCTTCAACAGGGCCACATCGCTGCGCTTGTCGGACCCGACGAGGGTCGCGACGAACTCGCGGCGGTCGCTGGTGCGCACCACGATCTCGTCGGCACCCTCGACCACATGGGCGTTGGTCAGGACATAGCCGTCGGCGGAGACGATGAACCCGGAGCCCAGCGAGCGGCCCTGCTCGGCGTCCCCCGGCGCGTCCCCGGGGTCGCCCTGATCGCCGAAGAAGTGACGAAAGAAGTCCTGGAGCGGGCTGTCGTCCGGCAAGTCCGGCGTCGGCACGCCGGGGAAGCGCTTGGCCGGGAGCGGGCGCTGTTTGCTGCTGATATTGACGACCTTGGGACCGTTCTCGGCCACCAGGGCGGTAAACTCCGGCAGGGCGTGGGTGGTGGCCTGGGCCTGGGTCAGCAGCCCCGCCAGGAGGGCGCCGCAGACCGGCCGTAAACGCAGGGAAAGACGCATGAAGACTCCGTGTGGCAGTCGCCGGCGCGCCATCGGCCCGCGGCGGATGCGGGCCTTGGCGGAGCGACCGGGAAAGTGGGGGCCGCGGGTCAGTCGGCCGCGGCGCGAAGCCCGGCTGCCGGCCGGGGCCCCCGGACAGCGCAACACTTTAGCGGGGCAGGCAGAACAACGCCAGTGCGAAGGCGGGCGGGGGTGCGATCAGAACTGATGTGGTGACCAAGATCCCGGGTAAGCTGTCGTTGTCGTTGTCGTAATCGAATAATCCGACCACGATTACGACAACGACAACGACGCCCGGTCCGTGAGAACCACGGGCCGGACGGGGCATTCACCCCGTCCGTAACGATTTCTAACGTCAGCGCTTAACCAACCGACGGGCACGCCGCAGGGCGAGCAGACCCAGACCGAGCAGCGGAAGGGTCGCGGGGCCGGGAACAGAAATATCCAGGGTGGTCTTGTTCCGGTACATCGTGACCGGGGACCCGTCGATGTCATTCTTCCAATCCAGCAAACCATCGTTCGATCCCGGCACGGTTGAGATCCGTAGGATGGGCAGAGCGAGAGCGATGCCCATCAACGATGCCATCAAGGATCGCGGCGGCAGATGGGCATCGCTGCGCTCTGCCCATTCTACAAACTTCGCCAGATTCGTGCCGCGGGCTGGCCGCACAGCGAACCCGGCGACCCGGCTGCGCAGCGACATACCTCGCTCTAGGCCGAGGCCCGGCGGCGCCGCAATGCCTTACGGCCACCCCCAAACAGACCAGCCCCCAGCAGTAACGCCAGAGTGCCCGGCTCCGGCACTTCAACCTGACCGTTGGCTAGCCCGATGGCGATACCGGTGGGTGACTCTCTGTCGTTGCCCTTGACGTCGAAAAACTGCTCGTCGGAATCGGGGATCATGGTGTTGTCTATCAAGGTCAGCCAAGTGATACCGCGCTGCTGCGGGTCGTTCACCGTAAAGCTGAAGGTCGCAAGCACGACGCCGCTCGGCTGAAGGGCCATGAGATAGGTCGTTGACCCAGACGGAGCGAGTGGACAGGTATCGCCAACGAAACCGCACAGCACGGACGACTGACCGAAATCGACCGCCAGATCCGCGCCGTGCGGCCCGTTGTAGCTCGCGGGCACGACATAATCCGTCTGCTGACCCGTGACGAAATACTCGCCGTCGGTATCGTCGGGTGGATCTAACGCACCAGTCCCAAGGGCGGCTCCGAACGTAACGCTGTTCGCGCTCAGGAACGAGCTGTCATAGCCCAACAACAAGTCGTAGGCACTGACAAAGTCATTAACCCCTACTTCGCTACCAAGGCCCGAAAGCGTCACGTCAACGGTAAAGGTCGCACCGGCCAGCAGCGGACCCGTGAACGACGGGGTAACGGTGAAGGTGGGAACGGCCCCGACCGGAGCCGTATAGATCAGGCTGAGCGCGAGCCCAGCGGTCCCGACCAGGAAAAAAAACGGCGATCTATTCATTCGTTTGATGGTCTCCGAAAATTAGGCGCTCATCGGGTCAAGCACGGAGCGGACGGTACCAAGCGCAGGAAAGGGAACCCTGATCGGCAACGGCTCATCCTCATCCCCTCCTGATCCTCCCCCCAGTGGGGGGAAAATCACGTCATCGTGCAGTTTCAGGGTCGCGGCGTGATATACAACTGACACGAGCTAACGTCGTTCACCGTGAGCTTGCCATCCTTCACGCAATCGCCGCTATGAGCCGCCCCGGTCGGCGTCACCTTGATCTTCTGATGACTGCTGATCCAGGCGATATCGTTGATGTCCACGACCGCATCACCACTCAATGAATTAACGCCATTCGGAAGCTGTGCCGTGACACCGCGGCGCGGGTAGACATCGCAGATGGTGGTGCAGGTGGCCGCCGCCGGGACATAGCCGAAGTCGACCGTGAGGTTGACGTTGGCATCCGGCAAGCTGCCGGTGTAGCTGCCGGCCCCCTGCTCGCCAGTGGGCTCGTGGCCGACCGCCAGGTCGATGATGCCGCTGCGCACGCCCTGGCTGGCGGGCGTGCCGCCGTCGATTCCGTTCTCATCGACATTGTCGTCCAGGGCGTTGTCACCACCCGCACCGGGGGAAGACGCAAGCCCGACCAGATCGCCGCCGGTCGCGAATTCCTCCTTCGGGATCAACACGAAGTAGCGCCCCTCGGGGAGGTTGTCGAACAGGTAGAATCCGCCGCCGGCCGTGGTCGTGGTGCGATACGGGGCCACCGTCGCCGGGTCGTCGCCCTCGAAGAACAGATCGACGGTGACGGCGTTGATCGGCGTCTCACCGAGTCCGGGCTCGTAGCGTCCATTGCCGTTGGTATCGTGGAAGACCAGGTTCCCGATGGCGACCAGGGTGCTGGCCGGAACGATGAAGCCAAAGTCATCGGTGGCGTTGACGCTGGCATCGGGCAGCACCCCCGCGTAGCCATCCTGCGCCTCGCCCACCGGCGCCCCGCCGACGCTCAGAGTGAAGTTGCCGGAACGGATGCCGCTGGAGGCCGGGTTCGGAGTATCGATGCCGTTCTCGTCCACATCGTCATCGATGCCCTGGTCGGTGCCGGCATCGGTGCTGCTGAGCAAGCCATCCAAGGGCTTGCCTGACCCGAACTCGCTGGCCAGGATCGTCACGTAGTAATTGCCCGGCGCCAGGTTGTCGAACCAGTAGAGGCCATTGGCGTCCGTGACGGTGCTTGCCGCCAGGGTGTTGGCCGGATCGTAGAGCTGCACCGCAACCCCGGCGATCCCGGCCTCGCCACCGTTGAAGATACCGTCATTGGCCACCCCGCCCCCGGCACCATTGTCGAGCCACACGCGGTTGCCGATAGCGACCAGGGTCTGCGCCGGCGCGATAAGCCCGAAGTCGTTGGTGCCGTTGACACTGTTGTCGGGCAGGCTACCACCGTAACCGCTCTGGTCCTCGCCCACACGCTCGCTCCCGGCCTGCAGGTTGAAGGTGTTGGAGCGGATCCCATTCACCGCCGGGTTGACCTCGTCGATACCGTTCTCATCGACATCCTGGTCAGTGGACTCATCGCTGCCGGCACCGGTGCTGGAGACCAGACCGACCAAGTCGCCACCGGGCAGGAACTCCGCCGGGGCCAGCCGGACGTAGTACTGGCCGGGCGCCAGGTTGTCGAACCAGTAGTTGCCGTTGGCGTCGGTCTGGGTGTTCCTGACAAAGCCGCCGACGCTGGTATAGAGTCCCACCGTCACATTGGGGATGCCGGCCTCCCCGCCGTTCTGGATGTGGTCGTTGGCGATACCGCCGGAGGCGCCGTTGTCCAGCCACACCCGATTGCCGATCGCCACATTGGTGGTCAGCGGGTTGTAGAACCCGAAGTCATCCGTGGCATTGACGTTGGCGTCCGGCAGCACGCCCAGGTAGCCGGTCTGGTCCTCACCCGTTCGCTCGTTGCCGGCGCTCAGGGTAAAGGTATTGGAGACGATGCCGTTGGTGGCCGGTGTCGGGTCGTCGATCCCGTTTTCATCGACATCGCTGTCGTTGATCTCATCGTTGCCGGCGTTGGTGGAGCTGAGCAACCCGGCCAGCGGCTGACCCGACCCGAACTCGCTCGCCGGGATCGCGGCGTAGTAAGCGCCCCCCGCCAGGATGTCGAAGAAGTAGTAGCCGCCGCCGCTCGTCACTGTGGTCGCGATGAGCTGGTTCGCACTGTCGTAGAGTTGCACATCCACCCCATCGATCCCCGCCTCGGTGCCGTTGATCACGCCGTCATCGGCCAGGCCGCCACCGCTACCATCGTCCAGCCAGACCCGGTTGCCGATGGCCACCAGCACCGCGGCGCCGTTCACCAGGCCGAAATCGGCGGTGCCGTTGACGCTGTCATCCGGCAGGCCCCCCGGGTAGCCGGTCTGAAGCTCTCCCGTTACCTCTGTCCCAGGTTGCAGGTTGAAGGTGGTGGAGCGGATCCCGGTGCTGGCCGGATTGGCGACATCGCGCCCATTCTCATCCAGCCCCTCGTCCGTGATCTCGTCGGTACCCGCACCCGTGCTGGAGAAGAGCCCTGCCAGCACCCCGCCGGTCTGGAACTGACCGGCCGGCAGCAAGACGTAGTATTGCCCGGGACTCAGGTTATCGAACCAGTAATAGCCGCCGCCGCTGGTGGTGGTGCTGGTGATCAGGGTACCGCCCCCGTTGTAAAGCTCTACCGTCGCGTCGTCGATGCCAACTTCCCCGCCATCCCGGGCGCCGTTGTTAGCCACTCCGCTACTGCGTCCATCGTCGAGCCAGACCCGATTGCCGATGGCCACCTTGGTCGCCAGCACGTTGTAGAAGCCAAAGTCGTCGGTGGCATTGACGTTGCTGTTCGGCAGCACACCCGTATAGCCGGTCTGGTCGTCATCCGTCGGCTCGCCACCCACGCTGAGGGTAAAGAGGTTGGAGCGGATGCCATTGGTGGCCGGCGCGGCGTCGTCGATGCCGTTCTCATCGGTAATGTCATCGGTGACAGCGTCCTTCGCCGCCACATCCGTGGAGCTGGACAGCCCCACCAGGGGCCGGCCGGTACCGAACTCGCTGACGGGGATCAGGACGTAGTAGCTGCCCGGGACCAGGTTATCGAAGTAGTAGCGCCCATTGACATCGGTGTGGGTGGCCGCGATCAGGTTGTTACTGTCATCGTAGATCTCCACCGCCACGTTGGCGATACCCGCTTCGGTGCCATCGATCCGGCCATTGTTGATCAGGCCGCCGCCTAGCCCATCGTCGAGCCAGACCCGGTTGCCGATCGCCACCAGGTTGGCCTTTGGATCCATGAACCCGAAGTCATTGGTGGCATTGACGTTGGCGTCCGGCAGTCCGCCGGTGTAGCCGGTCTGATCTTCACCCGTGGGCATGGAGCCCACCGCCAGGGTGAAGCTGTTGCTGCGAATGCCATTGACGGCCGGCGCGACGTTGTCGATGCCGTTGTCATTGAGGTCCGTCGTGGTCGTGGCATCTGCCCCGGTGGAGCTCAAGAGGCCCTCCAACGGCTTACCACTGCCGAACTCGGTGGCCGGGATCTGGACGTAGTAGCTCCCAGGTTGCAGGTTATCGAAGAAGTAGAAGCCATCCGTATCGGTGGTGGTAGTTCCGACCTGGGCGTTGCTACTGTCGAACAGCAGGACAGTGACGCCGGACACACCCGCCTCGGTACCGTTCTGGATGCCGTCGTTCGCCACCCCGCCAGTGCCCGCACCGTTGTCGATCCACACGCGGTTGCCGATGGCGACCAGGGTGTTGGCGGCAACGAAGCCGAAGTCGTCGGTGGCGTTGACGTTGGCATCCGGCAGGCCGCCGGTGTAGGCGGTCTGGTCCTCACCCGTGGGCATGGTACCCACGGCAAGCATGAAGGTGTTGGACTGGATGCCGTTGGTCAGCGGTGCGGCGTTATCGATGCCGTTGTCGTTGAGGTCGATGACCGTACCGCTGTCCGCGCCGGTGGAGCTGAGATAACCCGCCAGCGGCCTACCCGTGGCGAACTCGGTGGCCGGGATGCGGACGTAGTAGCTCCCCGGTTTCAGGATGTCGAAATAGTAGTAGCCACCGGCTAGGGTGTTCAATCTGACCTAAAAAGGCGCCGAAAAGTCGATGCAAGAAGCGTGTTGCCTGGAAGGCCCGGCGGTCGGTTCTGTGCTTGGGGGAGTACGATGACGCGTGCGACACTTTCTCATGCCAAGCCGTTGACAAACGACGAACGCTTGATCAGTCTACTGGCGCGGTGATCTGACCGCCTTGCCGGAGCACGCACGACGTGATGAATGCATTCAAGAGCCCAGCGAGCCGTCTGGCCAACCTGTTCCAGCGATCACGTGATGCCTGGAAGGCGAAAGCGTTGGAGCGGCAGCAGCGCCTGCGGGCCGCGGAGGTCAAGATTCGGGATCTGGAGCACAGCCGCGCGCAGTGGAAGGCGCGTGCGCTAAAGGCGGAGCGTGCGCGAACGGGAGCCGAAGAGGCCGCGGCGCCGGCGGATGACGAACCAGCGGATGAGCCACCACACCTTGCGCTGTCCCCGCCGGTCGGCCATCACTATTCGGTCATGGTCATGCAGTTAACCATGCGGCTGTATCTGCACGCGGGGCTCGGCAGCCGCGGGGTGGCGCGGGTATTGAATCTGTTCGGCGCGTCACTCCCGGTGGCGGCGCCAGCCCACACCACCGTGCTCAACTGGGTCTATCGCTGCGGTCTCGCGATTCTCAATCGCCAACCGCAATGGCGCACGGATTGGATCTACGTCGCCGACCATACGATCGCCTTGGGGGCGTCCAAGTGCCTCGTCATCCTGGGTATTCCGGTGAGTGCACTGGCCCAGAGCGGTTACAGCCCGTGTCACGGCGCCATGCAGGTGCTGGCCGTGGAGATCACAACACACAGCACGGGAGCGTGGGTCGCACAAGTGCTCAGGCGCGTTGCGCAACGCACCGGTCCACCAGTCCAGATCGTTGCCGACCACGGCAGCGACCTGCACAAGGGCATCGCCTTGTTTCAGGAGCACGCCACTGCCTGCGTCTATACTTATGATATATCGCATCTTATTGCGACGCGGCTCAAGGCCGAGATGGGCCGAGATGCGCGCTGGGAGTCCTTGCTGGCGCACTGTCGCCGCGCGTGGTCGTCCTTGCAGCAGACCGATCTCGCCTTCTTGCTGCCGCCTCGGCAGCGCATCAAGGCGCGTTTTATGAATCTGGATGTCCATGTGCGGTGGGCACAACGCGTCCTCGCCTACCATGATCGCGGCGACTTCAGCGCGATCCGCGCGCAATACATCCTGAAGTGGCCGGCATGGGAGCACCTGTGCGCGCGGTTCGGCGCCGCCCGGGCGCACCCATTGCGGGCCATCGTCGGCATTCGCTATCCCGACCGGGCGGCTTTTTGCCAGGCACTGCAGACACACTCAGACCTCGAGAGTGATACGCTCGACGATGTGTTCTGGCAGCAAGCGGACGCCGGGTACAGCCGCTTCCTTGACGGCTTTGCCTGGCTACTGTCCTACCGGGATGACCTGGTGGATTACGCGCAAATGATGGCGCAATCCAAGCTGATTCAGTCGCATCTCAAATCCACGGGTCTTCAGCAGGGCTCCCAAGAATCACTCCAGGCCACGCTGCCACCGCCGTCAACGCTCACCCCACGGGCGGCGGCCTTTACCCAACAGACTCTCGCGAAGGTCGCATTGGAATCCGCCAAGATCCCGACTGATAGTGTCTGGCTGGCCTCCTCCGATATCATCGAATCGGTCTTCGGGAAATACAAATGCTTCACCACCAGGGGGCCGCTCAAGGAGATCGGTAAGCTGGTGCTTGCGATTCCTGCCTTCATCGCCGACCTGGCGACTCCGTTGATTCAGGAGGCGATGGAATCGGTGCGTACTATTGATGTCGAGCAGTGGGCGACAACGCACCTCGGTGCGTCGATGCTGGCCCGGCGTCGGCGTGCTCTCATTGATTTTGTGTCAAACACGAAAACTGCATGAATTTAATTTGCGATATAGGTGAGATATTGAACACCCTAGCCACCGGCATCGGTGGTGGTAGTGCCGACCTGGGCGTTGCTACTGTCGAAGAGCACGACATTGACGCCGGAGACACCCGCCTCGGCGCCGTTCTGGATGCCGTCGTTCGCCACCCCGCCAGTGCCCGCACCGTTGTCGATCCACACGCGGTTGCCGATGGCGACCAGGGTGTTAGCGGCAACGAAGCCGAAGTCGTTGGTGGCGTTGACACTGTTGTCCAAGAGCGTGCCCGTATAGCCGGTCTGGTCCTCACCCGTGGGCATGGTCCCCACCGCCAGGGCAAAGGTATTGCTGCGAATGCCGTTGGTGGTCGGCGCGGCGTTGTCGATGCCGTTATCATTGAGGTCCGTGACCGTACCGCTGTCGGCACCCGTGCTGCTGAGATAGCCTTGCAGCGGCTGGCCTGCGCCGAACGCGCTGGCCGGGATCTTGACGTAATAACTGCCCGGGGCCAGGTTGTCGAAGAAGTAGTAGCCGTTGGCGTCGGTGGTGGTGCTGCGGACCTGGGTGTCACTGTTGTCGAAGAGCAGGACCGTGACGCCGGAGACTCCCGCCTCGCTGCCGTTCTGGATACCATCGTTGGCGGTCCCACCGCCGGCGCCATCGTCGAACCAGACCCGGTTGCCGATTGCCACCGCCTGGAGGTCCAGCGTCGCCGTTGCCGGAGACTGGTTGGCCCCCGCACTGGTGTCGAGCGCGCTGGCGGGGATCACGTTCGGATAGCTGCCGGCCTGGGCGCCGGTAACCAACACCGCAATGGTGCAGCCGCCGGACGGGATGCTGGCCCCGTTGGCGTATTGGATGGTGTTGCCACCGGGCGCCGCCGTGACGCTGGCCAGGGTACAGGTCCCGGACAGGCCGTTGGGGCTGGCCACCTTGAGCGTGCCGGGCAGGGTGTCGGTCAGGACCGAGGCCAGGGTAATGGCGCTGGCATTGCTGTTGCCCAGGGTCAGGGTCAAGAGGGAGGTCGCGCCCACGTCGATGGTCGTGGGGCTGAAGGACTTCGCGACCGTGGGTGGCTGCAGCACGGTCAGGGTATTTGTCGCGGGTGCTGTGTTTGTGACCCCTTGCGTCGTCACCAGCGCGTTGGCCGGAATGGTGTTCAGGTAGTCACCCGGCACGTTACTCGCCACATCCGCCTGGAATGTGCAAGCCCCGCTGGCCGGCACCGTCGCGTTGGTCAGCGCAATGCTGCTACCCGCCACCAGGGCTGCCACAGCGCCGCCAGAACAGGTCGTCGAGGCATTGGGTGCGCTGGCGACCGACAGGCCCGACGGCAGGTTGTCGGTCAGGGCCACCCCGTTCAGGGTCTGGGCGTTCGCATTGGTAATGGTGACCGTCAGTGTGGAGACCTGACCCGCCTTGACCGGTGCCGGGCTGAATGCCTTGGTGATGACCGGCGGGTTCAGGACGTTCAAGGTCGCAACCGCATCGTTCGGACTCTTGAAGCCCTCGTTGGAGGTGACTGTGTCCTTGGGGATGGTATTGGTATAGGCGCCAAGCGCCGACGCCGTCACGTCGACCTGCACCAGGCAGTTGGTATTGGGTTGGATGGTCGCGCCGGCCAGAGTCACCTGGGTGGCATTAGCGGCCGCGGTCACAGTCCCGCCGCCGCAGTCGGTAGAGGCATTGGGGGTCGGCGCCACGGTCAGTCCGGCCGGCAGGCTGTCGGTAAAGCTCACGCCAGTCAAGGTCGTGTTCGGCTGGCTCGGGTCGCGAGTGCTGAACAGGCGGATCTTCAGGGTCGCCGTCTGCCCCGCCGAGATACTGGTGGGCGTGAAGCTTTTGGCTGCGCCCAATCCCTGGAGGGTGGACAGTGTCGCGGTGGTCGCCAGGCTATTGGTGTAGCCCTGGGTCGTGCTGACCGCAGCCACGGGAATGGTGTTGATCAGGTTCAGGAACTTCACCGAGGTCGTGGTCACAAAGACCGAGCAGGTCGAATTGGCCGCGAGCGTGGCACCGGACAGGCTGATGGAACCGGCGCCCGGTACCGCGGTGACCAAGCCATTGGTGCAGGTAGTGCTCGGGTTTGGCACCGCATAGACCTCGATACCGGTCGGGAAGGTATCGGTGAAGCTCACGTTATCCGCGCCGGAGGGGGAGCCGATCGGGTTGGTAATATCGATCCGCAACACGGAGGGCTGACCGCCGGTGACGATCACCGGGTCAAATGACTTATTTATCGCGATGCTGGTGGCGGTCTTGCCCAGGGTGGCGCTAATGACAGCCGTGTTGGCCGGTCCCTCTGCGCTGGTAACATTGCCCACCGGGATCGTGTTGGGCCAATTCGTCGGATTATTGATCGCCTTGACATCGAACAGGAACCGACAGTTACCGCCGATGCCGATGTCCGCACCGGTAAGGGATGCGCTGTTCGTGCCGGGGGTGGCGGTCAGGACCGGCGTACCCGCGCAGGTGGTGGTGGCATTGGCCGGGGAAGCGACCTGCAAGTTCGCGCCCAAGGGGTCCGTGATGGACACGCCGGTCAATGGCCCCGATGAAAAGTTGGTCACGGTGACCGTGACCCGCGAGACCCCATTAACGGCGACCGAGGTCGGGGAGAACGACTTGGTACCGGTGAGCCCGGTGGTAATGCCCAGATTCGCCGTGGCCACAGCCGGATTGGACACGCCCTCGGTACTGGTCAGTGCCCCGATCGGAATGGTATTGGTGTGAGTGCCGACCGTACTGCCGGTCACGTTGACCTTGAAGTTGCAACTGCCGCTGGCGGGAATGGTGGCACCAGCAATGCTGACACTTTGGCTGCCGGCGCTCGCCGTCACGGTACCGCTGGCGCAGGTCGTGCTAGTACCCGGGACCGCCGCAACGACGACATTGCCGGGCGATGTCGGCAGGTTGTCGGTCAGCCCGGCATTGGTGATGGGCGTCGCCGTCGCATTGGTCAGGGTCACCGTCAATTGCGAGGTCTGGCCCTGGGCCACGGACGTGGGGCTAAACGCCTTGGTGACTGAGGCCCCCGCGATGACGGTCACGTTCCCCGAACTAACGGCATTGGTATTGCAGATCGATCCGCTGCAAATAGAATTGACAGGAATCGAGTTGTTGAAGGTCCTTCCGATTGTGGTATCGATTGGCGGGATGGCGCGGAAGGTGATGGTGCAGACTCCGGGGTTGCCTCCGGCGATGGTCCCTCCCGTCCAGGTGAGGGACGAGGCGCCGGGGGTTTCAGTCCAGGTCCCGCCGCTACAGCCCACGCTCGCGGTCCGGTTGACCGGGTTGGCCAGGACCATCTGGAATCCACCGGTGTCCGACAGCGGCAAGGTGTCGGTGAAATTGACCCCGGACACCGGCGTCGCCGACCAGTTGTTGATGGTGACGGTGAAGGTGGTCGGCTGTCCGGCCGCCACCGATGTCGGGCTGCTGCTCTTGGCGACGGTCAGGGCGCCGTTGACCGTCAGCGTCGCGGTCGCCGCGGGACTGGCCAGACTGCCCGGGTTAATGACTGCGTTGGCCGCAATGGTATTGACGTAACTGCCGGACGCAGCGGCTTGCACCGGGACCTGGATGCGGCAGCGCCTGGTACCCCCTGTCTTGCCGACCACGGCGTTGACGATGGTAATGGACGCGTCCCCCTGAGTCAGGGCCGGGCTGAAGGTGCCGTTGGTGCCGCCGCCGCTGGTAACACAGTCGATCGTCGGAGGGTTTGTCGTCAGGTTGCCGACCGTTAAGCCGGTCGGCAGCGAGTCGGTGAGACTAGTAACCGTAAGCGTATTGGCAGTGCTGGCATTGGTAATGTCAATGCGCATGACGCTGTTCTGGCCCACCCCGACCGTGGTGGTGAGAAAGCTCTTGGCCAACCCGATCGGGGAGTTGATGACTTCGTTCCTGGAGAACACCGGACTGGTCAGACCGCGGGTATTGCCGATGGCCCCGGCGGCCAGCGAGTTGGTGAAGGTCTGCGTGGTGTTGGTGCCAATCGAATTGACCACCACCTTCACCGACAGGGTGCAGGTTCCGCCGCTGCCGCTCGCGCCACCGATGGTGCCGCCGGTCAGGATCAGGGACGTATCCCCGGCGTTGGGCGAGAAGGCCCCATTCACAGCCCCCGTCCCGGTACAAACGACACTTGACGTGGGCGCCGGTGCCACCACCATGCCAACAGGGAGTGTATCGGTGAAAGTGGTCAGCGGCATCGTGGTGCCGTTGGAGGCCGGATTCGTCAACACGATGGTCAGCGTGACCGGCTCCCCAACCAGCCCCGGCGAGGGCGCGAAGGTCTTGGACCCGGTCGGCGGGCTCAGACCGCGCACCGAGAGCGTGGCAACCGCGTCAGTGGTGTTGGTAATGACCACCGTATTCTCAGTGGCCTGAAAGCCGCTGGTCGTCCCGCCCGGGGTGAAACCGTTGCTCGGCCCGTTCTTGGGGATGGTATTGATCCAGTTGCCGGCGACGGTGGAGACCACGTCCAGCTCGTAGTAGCACAGGCCATCCACCGTACCCGTGCCGGCGGGTATGGTACCGCCGTTCAGGATGATCTGGGAGGCGCCCGGGGTGGCGGTGACACTGGTGAAGCCGCAGGTATCGGTTGCGTTCGTCGGGCTGGAGATCTTGATGTTCGCCGGCAGGTTATCCGTCACCGCGGCGGCGGTCAGCGGAACCAGGGAGGCGTTGACGACCGTAATACGAAAGCGGCTGATATTGCCCGGGTCGATGGTCGCGGGCGTGAACTGCTTGTTGATGGTGGCAGTCGCCAGGGCCTCCGAGGTCCAGCCGATGGTAGTCGTCAGCAAGAGCAGGAAGATTGAGAAATACCGCATCGGAGGCCAGTGGAAAGCCCCACCGCCGCCGAGGTCTGCCACCGACGGCAGGCGCGCCAGCCAATTTCTCTTGTTCGCTTTGGTCATTGCTGCCCCCTGTGCTGGTGAGTCGATCCCGGTGAGTCGGCGGGCAACCGCTTCAGCCCTTGGCCAGGACCCGCGTGCGGATGTGCCCCTGTGATCGGGCCGGACCGGAAGAGTGCTGTGAAACGTTTCATCGACGCACCTGAGCGGTGAAGCCGAAGTCGTAGGACAGACCTAGGGTGGACCACTGGCACAACCCAGGTGCGACCGCCACCTCAGATAATAACATTCGTGACTCGGCGGGAAATAGACGCAGGCTTAACGTATGCTTAACAGGACCTGAATGGATGCTTGCCGCGCTCCCCGGCGGTGCCGGTCCGGGCGCTCCGGCGGTCGAGACGGAACAGGGCGGCCGCGCGTTCGGGGGCACCCCGCCGTCTCCCGGGACTGCGGCGGCCGGTCACCGCGGATCGCGCGCACAGCGCACTGACGAACGCCGGGAGAGGGGCCTGCTCGAACAGGCCGTACAGCGAAACGTGTACAACGAATGCGAGACGCAGATGACAACGAGAACCAGGCCCATGCCGAACACCGGCGCACGCACCCTGCTGGTCGATGACGACCCGACCTTCCGCAACCTGCTGGAACATATCCTGCTCGACCACGGCTACCAGGTGCGTACCGCCGGGTCCGCGGCCGAGTTGCTGCGCCAGGCGGATAGCTGCGACCTGATCCTGCTGGACCTGGGATTGCCGGACGAGGACGGACTGGTGCTGCTGCGCCGTTATCGCACGCAATGGCGGGCGCGCGTGGTCGTGCTCAGCGGGCGCTGCGATGCCGAAAGCCGCCTGGGCGCGCTGGAACTGGGCGCCGATGAGGTGCTGACCAAGCCCTTCAGCCCGCGGGAGTTGCTGCTGCGTCTGGCCCGCCTGGTGGAGCACCCGGCCGAGCGGCCCGGCGGGGCGCCGACGCCGGTCTTGTGTTTCGGCGGTTGGCAGTTGGATCTGTCCGGCCGCCACCTGTGGAGCCCGCTGGGGACGGAGGTGTGCTTGAGTCGCGGCGAGTTCGAACTGCTGCGGGCGCTGGCCGAGGCCCGGGGCGCGGTGGTCGCGCGGTCACGGCTGGAGGACCTGCTGCCGACCCGCGGGGACCCGCACCCCGGCACCCTGACCGTGCTGATGCATCGGCTGCGCCGGAAACTGGCCGTGGATTGTGCGGATGCGCCCGCCCTGGAGACCTTACCGGGGATCGGCTACCGGCTGCGCCCGGAGGCCGCGGCACGCGCCTGAGAAACCCGGTCCGCGGCGGAACGCGCAACGCCGCGCCGGCTTTATGGCGGTGCGCCGTCCGCCGCCCACC
Organism: Candidatus Thiodictyon syntrophicum; assembly: GCF_002813775.1. Taxonomy (NCBI): domain Bacteria; kingdom Pseudomonadati; phylum Pseudomonadota; class Gammaproteobacteria; order Chromatiales; family Chromatiaceae; genus Thiodictyon; species Candidatus Thiodictyon syntrophicum. The sequence continues at coordinate 1,963,736 of NZ_CP020370.1, read as the reverse complement.
CAAGCCCCGCCACCGCGGCGGCCACGGTGGCGGCCGGGACCTCCCCCACCGCGGTCACCTGATGGCCGTTCACCAGGCCCCCGGCGGCGTGCACGGCCCCGATGCGGGTGCCGCCGCGCAGGCCGTCGGCGGCGCCGGGCTCGATGAAGAGCGAATAGGAGGAGAGTTGGTCCGAAAAGACGAAGTGCTCGACGGCCGCCCCCTGTCCATCCTCCATCAGGTCGTGCGCGGCGAGTTCAAATCCCGGGGGGCGCCCGTCGAAGCGCCATCGGGTCGGGGCCGGTGGGGATTGGGGCAAGGTTTCAGGCGCACCCGCGGACCGTGCCGCGGACCCTTGTGCGGCCGCCGCTGGCGCTGCTGAGGGGGTCTCGCTGCCGAGGTCGATGGAGGTGAACAGCAGTTGCTCGATCGCCTCGCCCTGAGCATTGATCAGATCGGACTTCAGCGGCAGGCCGGTGGCCCGGTCCAGATAGAATTGATAACCGTAGCGCAGTTGGTCGCGGGGGCGGATCATCAACACCGAGGCGTCGCGCCCGGCCACCCGCGCCGCGCCCCGGACCTCAATGTGATAGCGGCCGGCCAGGGCAACGGGGTCGATTGGCCCCGTCGCCGACCGGGAGGGTGCAGCGTGGCGCGCGACCGAGAGCGGCTGGGCATCCGGCAGCAGACAGGTCACCCGGTCGCGCTCGCGGTCCAGGGTCCGTACCGGACCGCTCAGGGACACCAAGCGTTCCTGGACGCGGCCCTGCGCGATGCGATGCGTCAGGTACAGGGTCTCGAGCCGGTTGTCGATCAGATAGACCAGGGTGCCCTGGTAGTCCAGGGTCCGCAGGGCCCTGGTCATCCGCTCCAGCAACCGGGCGGCCTGGACGGTCGGTTCATCGTCCGCGCGGGCGCCGCGCGTGCCGACGGCAATCCCCAGGGACAGGACCCAACCCAGGATCAGGACCCAGGGCCACCGGCGGCTACGCCATGGTGATCGGTCCCTAGCGAGGCGCTGCATAGCCGATAAGCGTCGCGTAGGGGAGCATTCCCCGCACACCGGAAGCGGGCGCGGCCTCCTGATGGTTCACGAGAAACCGATCCAGGGTGCTCTCCAGGTCACTACGGTCCGTGTCCCAACGGCGGACCGCGGGTGAGTGCCGCGATACCCCCCCGGCCACGGTGTCAGCGGCCGCACGCGGGGACGGCGCCTCCCGGTACCGACCGGGCACCACGAACAGGGTGAGGACGGCGGCGGTCGCGGCCAGCGCCGCGCCGGCAAACAGGGTGCGCCACGCACGCGGGCGCTCCACGGCGACCTGCCGCGGCGGGCCGTTCGGCACGGCGTCCGTGCGCGCCCGCACCGCGGCGGCGACGCCGCGCACCTCGCGGCTCACCTGCTCCCCGCGCAGGACCTGTCCGATCAGGTGGTAACGCTCCCAGGTCGCGCGCAACCCGGGGTCAGGCCCGAGGGCCGCGTAGAACGAGGCAATGTGGTCGCTGGGCAACTCGCCATCGATCAGGGTGGACAACCGGGTTTCTTGCGCAACATTCATGGGTTCATGCCATCGGTTCATGCCATCGGTTCACGCCAGGACACAGGTCAGACTCGGGTTGCCGTCCCGGGGCGGCACCCCCGGTTTGCGTTTCAGGATTCCAGGAGTGGACGCAGCCGCTTGTCGATGGCCTCCCGGGCACGAAAGATCCGGGACCTCACGGTGCCGATCGGGCATTCCATGGTTGCAGCGATCTCCTCGTAGCTCATCCCCTCGAGCTCGCGCAGGACGATGGCGGTGCGCAGGTCCTCGGGCAGGGCCTCGAGCGCCTGCTGCACGGTGCGCGCGATCTCGTCCGTCAGCAACTGCCGCTCGGGGGTGGCGCTCTCACGCAGACGGCCGCCCCCTTCCAACTGCTCGGCCGTCTGCGCATCCACGTCGTCCGTCGGCGGGCGTCGGCCCTGGGCAACCAGATGGTTCTTTACCGTGTTGACGGCGATCCGGTAGAGCCAGGTATAGAAGGCACTCTCACCGCGAAAACCCGCGAGCGCGCGATAAGCCTTGATGAAGGCCTCCTGGGTCACGTCCAGGACCTCGCTCTGGTCACGGACATAGCGGCCGATCAAGTTGGCCACCTTCTGCTGGTATTTCAGCACCAGCAGATCAAAGGCCCGCTTGTCTCCGGCCTGGGCACGCAGCACCAGGGCCTGATCGACGCCGCGTTCAGACACGGGCGCCGACCGGCACGCTGGTCTGCCCCGGGGCCAGCCCTGGCTGCGATGGCATGGACAGTTCCTCGCTGGGTAAGTTCGCTGATCCTCCCAAAATGCGGCCGCGCGCGCCCAAAAAAAAGCGCGAAGCCTTGATCCAGGCCATGAAATGAGTGAGTGTAGGGGACCGTCGGACCGCCCCTGGTCCGCCCACCCATGTCCGTGCCTTCGGCCGATCCGCCAACGAGCCCAGCTATGAACGAGACCGTCCACCGTCATGATGTACTGATTCTGGGCAGCGGCGCCGCGGGCCTCAGTCTGGCCTTGCGACTGCGCCCGGACCTCTCCGTGGCCCTGGTCTCCAAACGGGCCCTGGACGAGGGCAGCACCCGCTACGCCCAGGGCGGAATCTCCGCGGTATTCGACGCCCAGGACTCGCTCGCCTCCCACGTCGAGGATACCCTGCGGGCCGGGGCCGGCCTGTGCGACCCGCGGGTGGTGCGGCAGGTGGTGGAGCGCGGCCCTCACAACATCCGCTGGTTGCTCGACCAGGGGGTAGCCTTCACCCGCGGCGAGGAGTACAGCTCGGCCGGCGGCTATCACCTCACGCGCGAGGGCGGTCACAGCCACCGGCGCGTCGTCCATGCGGCCGACGCCACCGGCGCGGCGGTCGCCCAGACCCTGGAGTCGCGGGTGCGCGAGCGCCCTGGGGTGGGCCTCTTTGAACAGCACATCGCAGTGGACCTGATCACCTCCAGACACCTGGGCCGGGCCGACACCCCGCGTTGCGAAGGCGCCTATATCCTGGACCTCGCCACCGGCCTGGTGGAGACCTTCCTGGCACGCTTCGTGGTGCTTGCCACCGGCGGGGCCAACAAGGTCTATCTCTATACCAGCAACCCGGACGTGTCGACGGGGGACGGCATCGCGATGGCCTGGCGGGCCGGCTGCCGGGTGGCGAACATGGAGTTCATGCAGTTCCACCCGACCTGTCTCTATCACCCGCAAGCGCGTTCCTACCTGATCTCCGAGGCCCTGCGCGGCGAAGGGGCGCAACTGCTCCTGCCGGATGGAGAACGCTTCATGCCGCGCTTCGACGCGCGGGCGGAACTGGCCCCGCGCGACATCGTGGCACGCGCCATCGACCACGAGATGAAACGCCTGGGCAGCGCCTGCGTCTACTTGGACATCTCCCATCGCCCGGCGGATTTCGTCATCGGTCACTTCCCGACCATCTACGCCCGCTGCCTGGAACTCGGCATCGATATCACGCGCGAGCCCATCCCGGTGGTCCCGGCCTCGCACTATACCTGTGGCGGCGTCATGGTGGATCACCAGGCCCGCACCGATCTGCCCGGGCTCTATGCCAGCGGTGAGACCGCCTACACCGGTTTGCACGGGGCCAACCGGATGGCCAGCAACTCGCTCCTGGAGTGCCTGGTCTATTCAGAGTCGGCGGCGCAGGACATCGAACACCAGATGAACAAGCGCCCCGCGCCGCCGGCGGCCCCGCCGTGGGACGAGAGTCGCGTGACCGAGCCCGACGAGGAGGTGGTCGTCACCCACAACTGGGAGGAATTGCGCCGCTTCATGTGGGACTACGTGGGGATCGTGCGCACCAACAAGCGCCTCCAGCGGGCCAAGCGGCGGGCGGACCTGCTGCGCCAGGAGGTGATCGAATACTACAGCAACTTCCGGGTCAGCAATGACCTGATCGAGTTGCGCAACCTCCTCGATGTGGCCGATCTCATCATCACCTCGGCCTTGCGCCGCCGCGAGAGCCGGGGCCTGCATTACACCACCGACTTTCCCGACAAAGACCGCAGTCAGCGCTCCCCCACCATCCTCATCCCGGACGGTTATCGTCCCCGCGGGAGCGGCCGCAGCAGGAACGCGGGGGCGAACCGCACATAAGGAACGGTTCACTGTCGCGGTCGTTGTCGTTGTCGTTGTCGTAATCGGAGAAGCGATACAATTTGGCGTGCGAGAGAATCCGGGGCGCTACGACAACCTCGATTACGACAACGACAACGGTGCGACAAGCATTACCTAATGGACTCGTATCAGTGAACCATTCCTAGTTTCGCCTGCTCCAATTGCTCAAAAAACTCAGCAGGCGGCAGCAGTACCCAACCCCGCAACCCCGCGTCCAGGGGATTGGGGTGCCGCCGCGGCGGCTGGTCCTGCCCGATGTCGACGACATAGAGTCCCGTTTCCCCGTGCAGTCCCCCGTGGGGGTCCTCCAGCAGCGTTGCCCCGGCCCAGCGACCCAGCCCCGCCAGTACCGCGCTGCTGCGCACGGCACGCCCGGCACGCTGCTCGGCCAGACCGAACAGGAGCAACTGTTTGTACTCGAACGTGGCATCGACAGCCGGCGGCGCGCGCCGCCGGGGCCGTCCGGGCGCGGGCCCGGTGACCCGCCGAACCATCAGATAGACATAGAGATCGTGCAGATCCCGCCATGTATCGACCGGCACCGGACAACCCCACAGCGCCGCATAACGCAGCTGCCGGGCGCAGAATCGGAACAGGTTGTGCAGGGCCCAGTCGCGCCGCCGCACCTGGCGTTCCTCCTGGGCCGGGGGGCCGCGATCGAGTTGGATGAGTGCCTGATGAAGATTCTGGAACATCAGCCGGTACAGCCGCTGTTCCAGCTTCACCCCACGCGGGCAGGCACCGTCGGCGCCGGCGTCCGGGGGCTGCCCCGGCCCTGACCAGGACTTGGGCAGTCCCGCGCAGGTCTTGAGCACCGGCCCTTTCAGCAGGCGCAGAATCGACAGGCGTCGGAAGGGTGACAGTGTCGCCCGGCGCAGACCCGCGAGCGCCAGGAGCAGGGCCGGGCCTGCCTGACGCACACCCGCCGCACGCAAGGAGCCGAGCCAATCGCGCACGACCGCAAGGTCCGCGTGAAAGCACTGCCAGGTGAGATTGCACGCAGCCGACGCCGCCGACGGGGAGTCGGCGCGCGCGGCGACGCCCAACGCGGGCAAATACCCGATGCTGCCGTCCATAACGCGTCTGGCCTTCATTATTCTGATAGGCCAAATGCTAGCCGAAACGGGCCGACTAAACCTGCGTACTATTGAGCACTTTGGACATCCCGACCCCCGAGCGGTGGCCGCTCGACCAAGAAAACGTCATCGCGTTCGACGGGTTGAGCACCCCGCCCGGATTCAGCCGGCACCGCGGGGATGAGGCCCCGCCCGGGCGGCAGCGAGCGCGGCCAGGAACCCGGGAGGCAGGCGCAGCACCTTGGCCCGGCTGACCGGCCCCAAGGCCCCCGGGACCAGGCGCGCCGGTGCATCACTTGAGGCCTCCACGAGGTAGGTACCCAGCACTCCGCAGTAGCCTACCGGATCGTGGAGTTCAGCTACCTGCACCCAGGTCGAGAACGACCCTTCCGCGGTCGGGACGAGCAAGGCGTGAGCGCCCTGTTCGGCACAGAGACCGATCATGAGGAGCCGCTTGTACATGGTCTGCGGATCCTCGGCGGCGGCGGCCACGCTCTGCGACCCGGTCGGCCCCCGACTCACCGCCTCGTCCGCACCGCCGCGGCCCATATCCATCCGATTGGTGGAATAAGAAAACAGATCGTGAAGTTCCTGCCAGGTGTGCCGGGGCCAGGTCTGGCCCCAGCGGGCACCCAGCTCGATCTGGCGACCCAGGCAGAGGTACATCTCCCCGACCACCCAGGCACGCTCCTGATCGTGGTCCCCGAGGCCCCCGCCGCCGCGATCCAGATCGTGCAGTGCCCGCTTGAGGTTCTTGAAGGTAAGAGCCCACAGGCGCTGCACGAGCGGCAGGGGTGCTGCGGCCGGCCCCTGCGCGCCCCGGCGCGCCGCCGCTGGCGTCGGCAGATCATCGGCAATGTCACGGATCATGGTCATCACGGCACGCAGAATCTCGACCCGCCGCGGCCCGCCCAGCGGGACCCGCGCCAGCCGCTCCAGCTTGAGTATCAGCCCGACCAGGATCGGACAAAGTCCCTGGGTGCAGAGCCGCCCCAGCCATGCCTCGAAGGCCGGAGAGGCGAACTCGCGGGACCTCCGCTCGCTGCCGACGGCCGGATGACGGCTGGCGTTCATTGGTCGGCAGCCGCCGTCGGGCCCGGCGGCGGCGCCGACGCCACCCCGAAAAAGGCGCGCACCCGTTCGCGCTCCCGGGTGCGCGCCATCGGCGGCAGACTGGCCAGGAAGGTATGTCCATAGGAGCGCCGCAGCAGCCGGGGGTCGCAGACCACCAGAACCCCACGGTCGCTGCCTCCCCGGATCAGGCGCCCTGCCCCCTGTTTGAGCGCGATCACCGCCTGCGGCAACTGAAATTCAGCAAAGGGATTGCCGCCCCGGCGCCGCAACGCCTCGATGCGCGCCGCCAGGACCGGATCGCCCGGCGAGGCGAAGGGCAAGCGGTCGATGATGACACACGACAGGGCCTCACCGGGAACATCCACCCCTTCCCAAAAACTCGCGGTGCCGAGCAGGACCGCATTGCCCAGGTCACGGAACCGGCGCAGGAGTTCGCCCCGGGGGGCGCTGCCCTGCACCAGGATCGGGAAGGGGATGCGCCCCGCCAAGCCGTCCGCCACCTCGCGCAGCGCCCGATGACTGGTGAAGAGCAGGAAGGCGCGCCCCTGGCTGTAACCGACCAGTTCACACGCCAAGTCGAGCACCGCGGCGTTGTAGCCTGGGTCGGCGGGCTCCGGCAACCCCCGCGGCACGAACCAGAGGGCCTGGCGGGCATAGTCGAAGGGGCTGTCCCAGCGGGCGGTCGTCGCGCCCTCGATACCGAGTTGACTGGCGAAGTGCGCGAAACTGTCGCCGACCGCGAGCGTCGCCGAGGTGAACACCCAGGCGCAACGCTGCCGCTCGAACTGTTGGCGAAAGACCGCGGCCACCTCCAGCGGTGTCTGATGCAGGCGCAGGCCGCGACCCTGGACCTCGAACCAGCGGACTTGGTCAGCGGCGACGGGAGCGGTGAGCAACGCCAGGCGCGTCGCCAGTTCGTGCGCGCGGCCCAGGCAGGCATCCAGGCCCTTGCCCCGCCCCTGCAGGGCCTGGAGCCCCTGGGCCAGGGACTGCACCCGCCGCACGAGCGCGTCCAGGGCCCGCACCGGCTCCGGGTCGCAGATCAGGTCCTGCCAGGGACCCCGGCGATCGCCCTCACCCAGGCACAGCCGGAGATCCTGCGCGGCACGCCGCAGACCTGCTGCGCGCTCGGGCAATTCGGGTGCGTCGCCGGCCTCATGGCGATACTCAAGCTCCGTGTCCCGCGCCAGATCGAGCACTTGACGAGCGCTGACCAGCACGCCGAAAAAGCCGGCGGCGACCTCCGGGAGTTGGTGCGCCTCGTCCAGGATGAAGCAGTCCGCGCCTGGCAGGATCTCCCCGAATCCTTCGTCTTTGAGCGCGAGATCGGCGCAGAACAGGTGGTGATTCACCACTACCAGGTCCGCCGCCTGGGCCTCCCGACGCGCCGCGGCCAGGTGGCAGTCCTGCCACTGCCCACAGGTCTGGCCCAGGCAGTTGTCACTGGTCGAGGTTACCGCGGGCCACACCTGGGCATCCTCAGGCAGCGCCAGTTCCGCGACATCCCCGCGCCTGGTGGTCTTGGACCAGTCCTGGACCTGACGCAACTGGGCACGCAGTTGCGGATCATGGCGGGCGGGGTCCTCCAGCGCCAGGGCAAGACGATGGCGACAGAGATAATTTGCGCGCCCCTTGAGCAGCGCGGCGCGCACTGGGACCCCCAGCGCGTCGCGCACCTGCGGCAGGTCCCGGTGAAAGAGCTGATCCTGCAGGTTGCGCGTCCCGGTGGAGATCAACACCTTGCGTCCGGACAAGATGGCCGGGACCAGGTAGGCAAAGGTCTTGCCGGTACCGGTTCCGGCCTCACAGACCAAGGTTTCACGCGACTCGATCGCCCGCGCGATGGCCTGCGCCATGGCCTGCTGGGAGGCGCGGTGACTGAAGCCCGCGAGTCGCTGCGTCAGCAACCCAGCGGAACCGAAGACCTGGGCGAGGGTGGTCACTTGCGTCTGAACCTGAGTCGGCGCAGTACAACCGCAGGGGCTTAGTCGCCCCCGGCCCGTTGCTCCGCCTCACCGGCACCGACGGCGTCGCCGGTGCGCCGTTTCGCCTCGGCGATGATGCGCCAGTTATCCTTCTTGACCGTAGCCTGCCCGCCGGCATAGTCGTTTGAACGGGCAGCGAGTTGGCCCGCCTGGGCGGACAGCCCCTGCTCCATCCGCACCCGCGCCAGTCGATTCCACAGATAGGCCTCGCGCGGCGCAATCCGTAAGGACCGCTCCAGGGTCGCTGCGGCACCCGCATAGTCACCGCTTGAGCGCTGCTGCTCGGCCTGCCGCGCCAGACTGTCGGCGGCCGGCGCCAGACCGGTGGCCGGCTCGGCGGGCGCGGCGGGTGCCCGCGCGACCGGCGGCGCCTCCGCGACCCGGGTCGCCGGTTTGATCGGTGCCGGGGCAGGGTTCACCGGCGGCCGGGCCGCCGGGGGGGGCGCGGCGGCGGCCACTGCCCGCGGCGCCGGGGGTGGTGCGGCGGCAACCGCGACGGCTGGCCTTGCCGGTGCGGCCGGGACTGGCCGCGGGAGCGCTGCGGCCTTGGGCGGCGCGGCCTGCACCGCGGGGACCGCGACCTTTGGCGGCGCGGCTGCGGCAGTCTGCTTCAGTGCGGTCACTGCAGTGGGCGATTTGGGGGCGGCGACGGGTACCGACTTGGCGGTCGCTGCCGCGACCGTCGGCGGTTTCACCGCAGGCTGGGTCGGCACCAGGACCTTGACGACGGGAGCGGCGGCCGCCGGCCGCGACGCTTGGGCGACGGCCGGGGCCGCCGGCGCCTGCGGTGCGGGGGCAGCGGCCACTGCCGACGGCGGTTCCGGTTCCGGTTCCGGTTCCGGTTCCGGCTCAGACCCCGGCTCGCGGTAGGCATAGACCGCAGTCGCCTGCTTCTTGGATGCCGCGGGCTTCGGCGGCGCCTTGGCCACCGCTGCGACCACCACGGGTGCCACGGGGGCGACTTCGGCCGGCGTCGGCATCGCCGGCGGTGGCGAGTCCATCCGCGGTGAGAGGGTCACCACCGGCGCCGGCGGGCCTTCGCGCGGGCCCATCGCGCAGGCCGCCAATCCGCAGACCGGGAGACAGATGCAGACAAGGATTCGAGGGGCGTTGAACATCGGCTACGAATTGCTCAAGAAGAGATTTTCAGTCGGTGGCTGCGGCTTCGGCTGCGGCTGCGGCTTCGGCTTGGGAGCGGAGGTCGGCGCGGGGACCGCCGCGGGACGGGCCGCCGCGGGCGCTTGCGGCGGCTCATCGGCACGGCCTTTGGGCGCATCCGAGCGTTTCGCGGCGGACCGGGTGTCCGCCTTGTCCGCACACCCGCCGCCCGCCGGCCCACTACCCACGATATAGGGTATGCCGGATTGGCCGCAGGCACCCGACAGCACGACGCCCTCCGGGGGCGACTGCGTGAGTGGCTCGTTCGGGATCGCCAGCATGAACTCGGCCCAGACGCGCAGCGCCCCGGTACCGCCGGCAAACCCCGTGGGCTTGTAGTCATCACGCCCCATCCACACGACGGCGACCTTATCGCCGCTGAAACCGGCAAACCAACTGTCGCGCCCGTCGTCGGTCGTACCGGTCTTGCCGGCCATGGTCAGGCCGCTGGGCAGGCGATTGCCGAGCCACTTGGCGGTTCCCTGGCGGACCACCTGCTGCATCGCCCAGCCGGTCAGATAGGCCGCCCGCGGGTCGACCACCGCCTCCACCGCCAGGGGATAGCGGTTGAGCGGGCGACCGTTCACGTCCATCACCTCGCGGATCGCGCGCAGGGGGGCGCGGTAACCGCCCGCGCCAATCGTCTGGTAGATCTGGGCCACCTCCAAGGGTGACAGGGAGACGGACCCCAACATCATGGCCGGTACCGCGACAATCCGCCGTTGGGCACCCAGGCGATAGAGTGTTTCGGCCACCTCCTTGACCCCGATACTCATCCCCAGATTGACGGTCGCCAAATTCCAGGAATGCGCAAGGGCCTGATACAGCGGCACGGAGCCGTGGACCGAGTGATCGTAGTTCTGAGGCGACCAGAGATCACCCCCGATCCGCAAACTGTAAGGCTGATCCGGGATGTTGGTCGTCAGCGTATAGCGCTTGGGATTGGACAGGGCCGCCAGATAGACCGCCGGCTTCACCAGGGAGCCGATCGAGCGTACGGTGTCCAGGGCGCGATTGAACCCCGCGTAGCCCGCCTGGCGCCCGCCCGCCAGGGCCAGCACCTCACCGTTGGTGACCGAGGTGACGACCGCCGCGGTCTCCAGGGTGCCGACGCGCATCCCGTGTGACTTCTCCAATTCGCGCAGCCGTTTCGGCAGCGCGGCCTCCACCGCAGACTGAATCAGCGGGTCGAGCGTGGTGAAGACGCGCAGACCCTCGGAGCGCAGGTCCTCGTCGCGATAGTCACGTTGCAGTTGGCGGCGCACCAGTTGGATATAGTCGGGGTACTCGCCGGTCGGCCGCCCGCCCCCGTCGCGCAGCCCGAGCGGCGCGGACTTGGCCAGGTCACCGTCGGCGGCGCCGATGACCCCGTCGCGCACCATCACGTCGATCACCAGGTTGCGCCGCTTCAGCGCCGCCTCCGCAAACCGCCGTGGATCCAGACTGGAGGGGGCCTGCACCAGACCGACCAGCAGCGCGGCCTCCGCAATGCCCAGCTCGTCGAGGTCGCGGTTAAAGAAGAAGCTGCTCGCAAGGCCAAATCCGTGGATGCCGCGGCTACCGTCCTGGCCCAAGTAGATTTCGTTGGCGTAGGCCTCCAGGATGTCGTCCTTGTTGTAACGCCACTCCAGCAGCAGGGCCATATAGGCCTCGTTGAGCTTGCGCGTCATCGTGCGATCGGCAGTCAGATAGAAGTTCTTGACCAGTTGCTGGGTCAGGGTACTGGCGCCCTCCACGACACTACCGGCACGGAGGTTGTGATAGCCGGCACGGATGATTCCGCGCGGATCGATCCCGCTGTGGCTGAAGAAGCTCCGATCCTCGACGGCCAGCAGGGTTCTTACCAGCAGGTCCGGCAGGTCCTTGCGCTTCACCAACACCCGGTCCTCGTTGTGGGTCGGGTAAATGCTCGCGATCAGCGCAGCCTCGAGTCGCACCAGGGCCGGCGCGGACCCGTCGCCTGCATCACGCAGGGCCGCCACCTTGGCATCCTTAAGATCCAGTTCCAGCAAGCGTCCCGGCTCCTCGCCGTCCCAAAAACGAAAACTGCGGGTGTGCACCACGAAGCGCCCGCCGTCCCGGCTGTAGGTCCCATCGGCCGTCGGGTCGGTCACCTGCCGATAATTCAGCCGCGCGAGTTCAGCGTCCAGCTGCTCGGGTGTCAAGGGCCGATCGACGTAGATCTCCAGCGGGCGCGCGAACACCCGGGCCGGCAAGGCCCAGCGTTTGCCCTCGAATTTCGCGCGCACCACCCGGTCGAGATGGACACCGTAGAGGGCACCCGCCAGGCCGACGGCGACGCCGACCAGCAAGGCCCACCGCAGCAGAAATCCGCTGATGCGGCGGCGCGGACGCGGGGGCGGATGGCGCCCGGAATGATCGGAAGAATAAGTGTTGGGCATCGTCACGGATAGGTTCCAGTCCGATCACGGCACCGGCGCCACGTGGGCCGCCCGGCGGTCATAACAGGGTTCCCGGGCGGACCGCAACGGGTCGGCGCATTTCCTGAAGGCTTCATCTGCTTATAGTCCCATGTGCAGTAGACGGTTACAAGCGCCGGCCACTTCGCCGGGCCGGGCCTGGCCTCATCAGGACTTGACGCCCACCCCGCGACGCAGCAACTCCAGGGCAAACAGGGCGAAGAACAGGATGAACGCGAGGATAATCCCAAAAGCCACTCCGAGAGGGATGTCACTGACCCCATGAAGACCGTAGCGGAAACCATTGACCATATACAGGACCGGATTCGCCAATGACATACCCTGCCAAAACTGCGGCAGCAAGTCGATTGAGTAGAAGACACCGCCCAGGTAAGTCAGGGGCGTCAGGACAAAGGTGGGGATGATCGAGATATCATCGAAGCTGTTGGCGAAAACCGCATTGATGAAACCGCCCAGGGCGAACAGGACCGCGGTCATGAGCAGCACCAGAACTGTAATGGCCGGACTGTAGACCTGGACCTGCGTAAACAGTGCGGCAACCAACATCACCACCGCCCCCACGGTGAGACCGCGCACCACACCACCGGCCACGTAACCGGCCAGGATCACCCAGTTCGGTGCCGGCGAGACCAGCAGTTCCTCCACGTAGCGGGAAAACTTGCTGCTGTAAAAGGAGGACACGACATTGGAATAGGAATTGGTGATCACTGCCATCAACACCAGCCCCGGAACGATGAAATCGAGGTATGCCAAGCCGTCCATGGGGCCGATCCGGCCACCGATGAGTTGACCGAAGATCACGAAGTAGAGGGTCGTGGTGATCACCGAGGGCAAGACCGTCTGCACCCAGATCCGCGTAAAGCGGAGAATCTCCTTGGAGACGATGGTCTCAAAGGTCACCCAATAGCGCCGCCAGGCCCGCGCATCCCGCCTCACGGCAGTAACCCCCGCTCCGTCCGCGCGCGCCCCACCATGTCCAGAAACAGCCGCTCCAGGCGATTTTGCTTGTTGCGCAGGCTGATGACCTCAATGCCGTTGCGCGACAGCGCATCGAACAGACCATTGATGGTGTGTTCGCGGTCCATCTCAACCTCCAGGGTGCAGTCATCTACATGGTTGAGCACGAATCCGCCCAATTGCGGCAATTCCGCCACCCGCCCCTTCAGGTTGAGCACAAAGGTCTCGGTGCGCAAGCGCGCGAGCAGGGCCGCGATGGTGGAGCGTTCAGTGATTTCGCCGTGATTGATGATGGCGATCGTGCGGCACAGGCTCTCCGCCTCTTCCAGGTAATGGGTAGTGAGAATGATGGTCGTACCTTGGGCATTCAAGTCCTTCAGGAAGGCCCACATGGAGCGGCGGATCTCGATATCGACCCCGGCGGTCGGCTCGTCCAGGATCAGCAGGCGCGGCTCGTGAACGAGGGCACGGGCGATCATCAGCCGCCGCTTCATGCCGCCCGAGAGGCGGCGCATCTCGGTGTCGCGGCGATCCCAAAGGTCCAGTTCCCGCAGATAGCGCTCGGCCCGCACCCGCGCCTCGTGCCGGGGGATTCCGTAATAGCCGGCCTGATTCACGACCACCTCAACCGCCGGCAGGAACAGATTGAAGTTAAACTCCTGGGGAACCAGCCCGATGCAGGCCTTCACGCCTTCCGGGTCAAGGTCCAGGTCATGATCGAAAACCCGCACGGTACCGGTCGTCTTGTTCACCAGCGAGGCAATGATGCCGATCAAGGTCGACTTGCCCGCGCCATTAGGACCCAAGAGCGCGAAAAAATCGCCCTCCGCAACCGTCAAGTCAACGCCGTTCAGGGCCTGTAGCCCGCCCTTATAGGTCTTGACGAGATGAGCAACGTCGAGAGCTGAGGTCATGAGGAGGATAGCGGGTCGGCATGTAACATAAAAGTGTAGGTAACGCGACCAGCATTCCCCGATCGACTGGTCTAAGGTATTGGTGAACCGCCGCCCTTGCAACCCGTGCAACCGCGCGCGCTGCGGCGCCGCCAAAAGAAAACCCCCGGGCCGTGAGGCGCGGGGGTTGTCAGGAAAAGGCCCTAGCGGTGACCTACTTTCGCATGGGGAGACCCCACACTATCATCGGCGATACACCGTTTCACTTCTGAGTTCGGGATGGGATCAGGTGGTTCCAGTGCTCTATGGCCGCCAGGAAAAACGTCAGTCACCCCGCCGCCGGCGGCATGACCCAATTTCGTGTGATCGTAAATGGCGCGTTGCGCTGTCACCCAAAGCACTTGGGTGTTATATGGTCAAGCCGCACGGTCAATTAGTACGGGTTAGCTCCACGCGTTACCGCGCTTCCACACCCCGCCTATCAACGTCGTGGTCTTCGACGGACCTTCAGGGACCTCAAGGGTCCAGGGAGACCTCATCTTGGGAGGGGCTTCCCGCTTAGATGCTTTCAGCGGTTATCCCGTCCGTACATAGCTACCCGGCAATGCCACTGGCGTGACAACCGGAACACCAGGGGTACGTCCACTCCGGTCCTCTCGTACTAGGAGCAGCTTCCCTCAAGTCTCCAACGCCCACGGCAGATAGGGACCGAACTGTCTCACGACGTTCTAAACCCAGCTCGCGTACCACTTTAAATGGCGAACAGCCATACCCTTGGGACCGACTTCAGCCCCAGGATGTGATGAGCCGACATCGAGGTGCCAAACACCGCCGTCGATATGAACTCTTGGGCGGTATCAGCCTGTTATCCCCGGAGTACCTTTTATCCGTTGAGCGATGGCCCTTCCATACAGAACCACCGGATCACTAAGACCTACTTTCGTACCTGCTCGACTTGTCTGTCTCGCAGTCAAGCACCCTTATGCCTTTGCACTCATCGCGCGATTTCCGACCGCGCTGAGGGTACCTTCGTGCTCCTCCGTTACACTTTAGGAGGAGACCGCCCCAGTCAAACTACCCACCATGCACTGTCCCTGACCCGGATCACGGGTCGAGGTTAGAACTCCGAACATACCAGGGTGGTATTTCAAGGATGGCTCCACGACAACTGGCGTCGCCGCTTCACAGCCTCCCACCTATCCTACACAAGTAGGTTCAAAGTCCAGTGCAAAGCTATAGTAAAGGTTCACGGGGTCTTTCCGTCTAGCCGCGGGTACTCGGCATCTTGACCGAGATTTCAATTTCACTGAGTCTCTGGTGGAGACAGTGCCGCCATCGTTACGCCATTCGTGCAGGTCGGAACTTACCCGACAAGGAATTTCGCTACCTTAGGACCGTTATAGTTACGGCCGCCGTTTACCGGGGCTTCGATCAAGAGCTTCACCTTGCGGCTGACCCCATCACTTAACCTTCCGGCACCGGGCAGGCGTCACACCCTATACGTCCTCTTGCGAGTTTGCAGAGTGCTGTGTTTTTAATAAACAGTCGCAGCGGCCTGGTCACTGCAACCCCCGTCAGCTCAGCCCGCAAGGAGCCTCACCTACCAGGGGCGTACCTTCTCCCGAAGTTACGGTACTATTTTGCCTAGTTCCTTCACCAGAGTTCTCTCAAGCGCCTGGGGATTCTCACCCTGCCCACCTGTGTCGGTTTGGGGTACGGTCACACATGACCTGAAGCTTAGAGGCTTTTCCTGGAAGCAGGGCATCAATCACTTCGCCCCCGTGGGGGCTCGTCATCACATCTCAGCATTGCCACCCCGGATTTGCCTAAGGTGACTGCCTACATGCTTAAACCGGCAACCATCAGCCGGCTGACCTAGCCTTCTCCGTCCCCCCATCGCAGTCATGCACGGTGCAGGAATATTAACCTGCTTCCCATCGACTACGCTTTTCAGCCTCGCCTTAGGGGCCGACTCACCCTGCGCCGATTAACGTTGCGCAGGAAACCTTGGGCTTTCGGCGCGGGGGTTTCTCACCCCCGTTGTCGTTACTTATGTCAGCATTCGCACTTCCGATACCTCCAGCAGACTTTACAATCCACCTTCGCAGGCTTACGGAACGCTCCCCTACCATGCCTTTACAGGCATCCGCAGCTTCGGTACATGGCTTAAGCCCCGTTACATCTTCCGCGCAGGCCGACTTGACCAGTGAGCTATTACGCTTTCTTTAAAGGGTGGCTGCTTCTAAGCCAACCTCCTGGCTGTCTGGGCCTTCCCACATCGTTTCCCACTGAGCCATGATTTAGGGACCTTAGCTGGCGGTCTGGGTTGTTGCCCTTTTGACGACGGACGTTAGCACCCGCCGTCTGTCTCCCGTGATTGCACTTCTCGGTATTCGGAGTTTGCATCGGTTTGGTAAGCCGGGATGGCCCCCTAGCCGAAACAGTGCTCTACCCCCAAGAGTGAGACACGAGGCGCTACCTAAATAGCTTTCGAGGAGAACCAGCTATCTCCGAGCTTGATTAGCCTTT